>NZ_JABBCH010000099.1 GCF_012952295.1 Crystallibacter degradans | reverse complement strand
CATGAGCAACGAAATCCTCAAGCCCAGCGTGCCTGCTCCGGACATTGTCCGCTGCGCGTACATGGATCTGGTCGTCACGGACCTGGCCAAGTCCCGCGAGTTCTACGTGGACGTCCTGGGCCTGCACGTGACCGAAGAGGACGAGAACACCATCTACCTGCGCTCCTTCGAGGAGTTCATCCACCACAACCTGGTGCTGCGCAAGGGCCCGGTCGCCGCCGTGGCATCGTTTGCCTACCGGGTGAAGTCCCCGGCCGAAGTGGACGCCGCCGAGGCGTACTACAAGGAACTCGGGTGCCGCACCGAGCGCCGCAAGGACGGCTTCTCCAAGGGCATCGGCGACTCCGTCCGCGTGGAGGACCCGCTGGGCTTCCC
>NZ_JABBCH010000098.1 GCF_012952295.1 Crystallibacter degradans | reverse complement strand
AGCCGCGTTGCCAGGGGCTGTGTGGGGCGCAGAAGTAGACGTCCATGTCGGTGGCGATGCTGAAGGCTTTGTGCCTGGCCATTTCCACGCCTTGGTCCCAGGTGAGCGATCCGCGCAGGTGCGCGGGTAGGGAGCCCATGGTTTTGATCAGGCCGTCGCGCACCGTTTCGGCGGTGTGGTCGCCGGGCAGGTGGACGAGCATGACGTAGCGGGTGGTGCGTTCCACGAGGGTGGCGATGGCCGTTTTGTTGTGGGTTCCGGTGATGTAGGGTCGGGCCGGAGCGCGACACCGGGATTGCTCCCGGCTCGTTTCTCCGACCCGCCCTCCGCACCGGACGTGCGACTCTCATCGCATCCGGCGCTCCACGGATAGACACTCAAGCC
>NZ_JABBCH010000097.1 GCF_012952295.1 Crystallibacter degradans | reverse complement strand
GGTCCCGCTCCATGATGGCCCGGTTCAAATGGGCGTAAATGAAGTTCAGTCCCGGGGTGGTGCCCCAGTGCCCCAGCAGCCGCGGCTTAACATGCTCCGGCCGCAGCGGTTCCCGCAGCAGCGGGTTGTCCATCAGGTAGATCTGTCCCACGGACAGATAGTTTGCCGCCCGCCACCAGGCGTGGATTCGCTGAAGCTGATCGGGTGTCAGTACGCGATCCTTCTCGGACAGTTCCTGGGTGTGGTTCATGGATGTAGCTGCCTTTCGCTTTCGTCAGGAGGGTCATGATCCAACCGCTGTATCTACTTCGCGCCGGTGGGTTGGGGTGCGGGCGCGGCTTCGGCGACCTGGCCCATGGCCTCTCCCGGCTGCGGCAGGTCCAGCCGCTTCAAGAGCAG
>NZ_JABBCH010000096.1 GCF_012952295.1 Crystallibacter degradans | reverse complement strand
CGACAGGTGTGAGCCTACCAAGGCACAGGGCACCCGGGCCAGTGGATGTTATGCCGCCTACGGGTCCGGGAGTTATCGGGGCGCTTGGACGCTGCGTTTCCCCGGCGCTGTCAGGAAGACCATGGACAGCACAACCAAGCCCATGCCGGCCATGCTCCAAAAGGTCTGGGGTTCACCCAGGATGAGTATCGACAACAGGATGCCGAATACCGGCACGAGGAAGGTCCACGCCGAAAGAGTGTCCAGGCGGCAGTGCTGGACCTCGGTAAACCAACCGAGGAATGCCGCGGCGGTCCCCACGAGGGACACATACAGGAGAATGGCGACGAACCGCGCACTCCAATTAATGGCCGGGGCACCCTCGGTCAGCCAGGCTGCCAGCGCCAGTACCACGCCACCGA
>NZ_JABBCH010000095.1 GCF_012952295.1 Crystallibacter degradans | reverse complement strand
CGGTCTTGCGGGCCTTTACGTCTGCTGCGGTGACCGTGATGAGGTCCTCCGGGCCGCAGGAGAAGATGTCGCAGATCGCGGAGATGAGCTGCAGTGCGACGCGTTCGGGCTTCTGGTTCACGAGCCGGTAGACCTGGGGGCGGGAGAGGACGATCCCGCGCTCGGCGAGTAGCGGTATGAGGTCGGTGGTGTTGTGCAGGCCTCGCGCGGCCATCAGCTCCGCAAGGCGCCAGCGATACTCAACCTGCCGCTTCACCAGTCGCCTCCCGGGCGCCCGGAGGCTTCCGTGACGGTCCGCTCGAGCCCGGCCCGCAGGGTCGTGGCGCGGAAGTCGTCGCTGACGAACTGGTAGATGCCGGTCGTGGAGGCATGTTCGTGTCCCATCTGATACTGCACAAACCTAGG
>NZ_JABBCH010000094.1 GCF_012952295.1 Crystallibacter degradans | reverse complement strand
ACCTCCGGGTGGATTGCCTAGCTCTGCCACTTCCCGGGGTCCGTTCGCAACGATTTCGCATGGCAGAGGCGGGGGAACCAACTTCCGGGCTTCTTAGGAGGCCCTTGGGGTTAAGTTGTGGATGTTCTTGGCTGAGGCCGGGGCTCCCATGGCCGGATGACTCCCATCCGAACCCGACAGCTCACCTCGCAGGCATTGGGAGAGGTAATCACTCGTGTCTAAGAACACTGCTGCTTTGGGCCGCCACCGTGCCGCGCCCGTCCGTACTAGCCCGTTGGAGAGTATTTCCAAGGCTGTTTCTTCGAATGCCGGTTCCGTGGGCCGCCAGGCTGCTGTGATTGCTGCCGCGTCCGGTCTGGTTCTTTCTGTCGGCGTTCCGGCGCAGGCGACCAATATTGAGCGTGAGGCTTCGGTCCAGGCTGCTGCTGCGGC
>NZ_JABBCH010000093.1 GCF_012952295.1 Crystallibacter degradans | reverse complement strand
CCCACGAAGGCCTCGACCAGCACATTGAGACGGCAGGGCGCGCCGTTGACCACCTCCGCGCCATTCTGGTCCACCACGGCCTGCTCCCATACCGGGACCCGTACCTTGCCCGCTTCGAGACGTGGATTGAGGACAAGCTCCACCCCCTGCCGCCCGAGGTCGCCCGGCCCGTCGAGCACTTCGCCAAATGGCACCACCTCAAGCGCATCCGGTCCATGGTCACCCCCGACAGCCCAGCCCGGGGCCCGGTCCACTCCGCCAAGCAGGAGATCACCGAGACCATCAAGTTCCTCGGCTGGCTCTGGGATACGCACCAGCGCACCGCCGCGACCTGCGTCCAGCAGGACGTTGACGAGTGGAGGGCGAGTGGCCCCACCACCCGCAAGCTGATCCGGACCTTCTTCGTCTTCGCCCGCAACACCAGGCTCAACGTCA
>NZ_JABBCH010000092.1 GCF_012952295.1 Crystallibacter degradans | reverse complement strand
CGACGGCAAGCCCGGCAACGGCTGGGTCAAAGACGAACTGCCGGTACCACCGTCCCTGTTGAAGCTCTCGCGGCGCATGGCCAAGCAGGTGGGCAGGCATGCTGTTTCGTTGCCGGACCTGTCCCGGGTGAACACGATGCTCATGGACGGCACCATCGCACAGGTCGAACCCTCGAAGAACAGCTCCTTCGATTATTGGGTCCGTATCTCCACAGTGGTAAAGCGCGACGTGGCATGGATCCCGGTGAAGGCACACCGGTTCTTCACCGACTCCCCGGGCGAAGTCTCCGGCTTCGTGCAACTCAACGTGCTCAAGGACGGCAGCCTGCAGTTCGTCCTCCAGAAAAAGTCCCCAATCGCCCGACCGCGCCCCGAGGGTGAGTACCTCGGCCTGGACTGGGGGATGAAGTCCCTTTTCGCGACCAGCGACGGCCGCCT
>NZ_JABBCH010000091.1 GCF_012952295.1 Crystallibacter degradans | reverse complement strand
ATGCCGGTTCCGTGGGCCGCCAGGCTGCTGTGATTGCTGCCGCGTCCGGTCTGGTTCTTTCTGTCGGCGTTCCGGCGCAGGCGACCAATATTGAGCGTGAGGCTTCGGTCCAGGCTGCTGCTGCGGCGCCGTCGCGGGTGCAGGTTGAGGCTGTGCAGGCTTCTGCTGCTGTTGAGCTGGATCTTGAGCGTTCGGGTGTGACCTCGACGGCTGCTCCGGTGGTTGAAGAGCCGGAGCCCGTGGTGGAGGCTGTGGCCGAGGAAGTTGCTCCGGTGGTTGAGGAAGCCGCCGAGAAGGCTGTTGCTCCGGTTGAGAAGGCCGAGGAGGCCCCGAAGCCGGAGGCGAAGGCTGATGTTGCTGCCAGCGGTATTGGTGCCGCGTTGGTGGCGTCGGCTTACGGCCAGATCGGTGTGTCGCAGGACTGCACCGCGATGGTCGAGAACGCG
>NZ_JABBCH010000090.1 GCF_012952295.1 Crystallibacter degradans | reverse complement strand
ATGCCGGTTCCGTGGGCCGCCAGGCTGCTGTGATTGCTGCCGCGTCCGGTCTGGTTCTTTCTGTCGGCGTTCCGGCGCAGGCGACCAATATTGAGCGTGAGGCTTCGGTCCAGGCTGCTGCTGCGGCTCCGTCGCGGGTGCAGGTTGAGGCTGTGCAGGCTTCTGCTGCTGTTGAGCTGGATCTTGAGCGTTCGGGTGTGACCTCCACGGCTGCTCCGGTGGTTGAAGAGCCGGAGCCCGTGGTTGAGGCTGTGGCCGAGGAAGTTGCTCCGGTGGTTGAGGAAGCCGCCGAGAAGGCTGTTGCTCCGGTTGAGAAGGTCGAGGAGGCCCCGAAGCCGGAGGCGAAGGCTGATGTTGCTGCCAGCGGTATTGGTGCCGCGTTGGTGGCGTCGGCTTACGGCCAGATCGGTGTGTCGCAGGACTGCACCGCGATGGTCGAGAACGCG
>NZ_JABBCH010000009.1 GCF_012952295.1 Crystallibacter degradans | reverse complement strand
TTCGAACCAGTTGAACCCGACGCGGGTTAGCCGGGCCCAGGTGTTTGACGACGGGTGTTCGCCGGTCCTCCGAACGGAGCGGCTTCACCAGCTTCGGGCGTTCATCGTGGACGCCACCGGCCACTTCCCGGGTCACCGACACGACCTGAGGCCCCGCGCCACGGCGTAGCCGGCCACGCGCCGTGCCCTGACCCTTCAAATCCGCCTTTTGGGCGCGGACCCAAACCCGGGCGCAAAACGGCGGCCCTGGATGCCGTGAGCGACCCGAACCCGGGCACGTGGATGGTGCCGCGCCCGTCCTGCCACGCACCGGGAATGTGCCCGGCTTTGCACCGGCTCCACGCAGCACGATATAGCCCGTTCCGGCCTTCGTCGAGTACTGCGACAGTTTCATAACGCTTACGCTAGCGGGAAGGTGAGACATTATTTGAGGATAAAAATCCATAATCAATGACACTAGTTACTAACACCGCGGACCAGACGTTTCGATGGAGGGTCCGCAGCGGCGGCTTCGTTCTGTCCGGCCATGCGCCGCTGCCGACGCGGTACATTTGAGCGGTGCCTATCTCTAATGAACATATTGTCTGGATCGATTGCGAAATGACCGGACTGGACCTCGAGGCAGATGCGCTCATCGAGGTGGCAGTGCTGGTTACCGACTCGGAGCTGAACGTGCTCGGGGACGGAGTGGACGTGGTCATCAAGCCCTCCGATGAGTCCCTTACCCAGATGAATGACTTTGTCCGGGAAATGCACACTACTTCCAAGCTGCTCGATGAACTGCCGCATGGCATGACCATGGCCGAGGCGGAAGAGATAGTCATGGAGTACATCACCGCTTGGGTTCCGGAGCCCCGCAAGGCACAGCTCGCCGGGAACTCGGTAGGCACGGACCGCAACTTCCTGGCCAGGGACATGCCGAAGGTCATCGATTTCCTCCACTACCGGATCATCGACGTCTCCACGATCAAGGAACTGTCGCGCCGGTGGTTCACACGCGCTTACTTCCAGTCGCCGGCCAAGAGCGGCGGCCACCGGGCCCTCGGAGACATCAAGGACTCGATCAACGAGCTGCGCTACTACCGCCAGGCAGTCTTCGTCCCCTCCCCCGGGCCCGATTCGGCAACCGCCAAGAAGATCGCTGCCGAGGTCACCCAAACGGCAGTGCTCTGATCCCACCCCGGCGATGTTAGCTGCACCACATTTTGGTCGATTCAGGCCAAAATGGCGAAAGACTGTCAAAAGCACCCCGGAAAGCATGTAGACTTATCTGCGTTGCCTTTTGTGGTTGAAGACCGGCAGGAACCGCTAGAGTGGGATCTGCCGGGAGGAACAAAGAGGCATATGGTGGGTATAGCTCAGCTGGCAGAGCGCCTGGTTGTGGTCCAGGAGGTCGCGGGTTCAAGCCCCGTTACTCACCCCGAATGAGGCTGGTGGCTGACACCGGTAGCTTCGCAAGAAAGCCGTCTTGGAGATGATCCAGGCGGCTTTCTTCATGTTCAGCCGGTCAAGCCCGGCAGTCAGCGGAATACCCTGTCGCCCAGCCTTACCTGGCCGCACGCCTGCTCACGATCTTCGGCGGCACCAGTGAGATCATTGTGCGAAGGCGCCGGCCGGGACACCGCCAACTAGCATTTCAAGCTTTCGCACTGAGGACTTTCGCATTGAGGAGAAGCATGCCCGTCCGTCCAGTCACCATCACCGGTGAACCTGTCCTGCACCGTCGCGCCGCCGCCGTTACCGAGTTCGACGACGACCTCCGCGCTCTCGTCGAGGATATGTACGAGACGATGGACGAGGCCCACGGCGTGGGACTGGCGGCGCCGCAGATCGGTGTCGGCCTGCGCCTGTTCACCTACGACTTCGCCAACGACGACGGCGTACCGCCGCGCGGCGTGCTGATCAATCCGTCTCTGACGCTCTCGAAGATATCCGGCGCCGACCCGGACCCCGAGGAGGAAGTTGAAGGCTGCCTGTCCGTGCCTGGCCTGAGCTACCCGCTCAAACGCGCGGAATGGGCCAGAGTCCAGGGGTTCGACGTCGACGGACAGCCGGTGGACTTCGAAGCCACCGGCTGGTTCGCCCGCGTCATGCAGCATGAATACGACCATCTCGACGGCAAGCTGTACATCGATCGGCTCAATGACCGCTGGGGCCGGCGCGCGCGCAAGCACATCAAAAACCAGGGCTGGGCCCAAGAAGGACTGACCTGGATGCCGGGCGTGGACCCGGATCCGTTCGGCCACTGATCCAGCAGACCTTACGGCCCCTTCTCGCTAGCTCGGTTGCTTGGTCCGCATGTCAACGCTCAGCTTGCCGTTGACCGTGGCGTAGGTGCGTACATCGCTCGCCGGGGCTGGCAGCGGGAGGCTTGTGTCCACGGCGACACGATGTTCCAAGCCGGTGAATCCGTCTTTCGTTGCCCGAGCGTAAAGATCTACGATCACGGGGCCGAAACCTGCCAAAGACGCGCAATCCAGCTTGGCGAAGTACTTGCCGGGTTCAGCTGGAAGAGGATCGAACCGCTGGGTGCTGCACTTATTGGATGCGCGGCCGCGGACCACAAGTTCCAAGCTGTCCAGTTCTCCGGCTGGCGCCAGCGCCACTTCCATGCTCATCTGATCCGATTCCCATAAGACGCTTACAGCCCTTGCCTTGGCTTGGACAAACGGTTCGGCAGCAGCCAGTCTTCGCAGCCCGTCCAGGTCGCCGGCGCGTACAAGCGCAGATCTCTGCCGATGGGGGAAGGACAACTGTTCTTCCAGTGCCGGGGAAATGTAGCGCTGCGCGAACTTAGCGTGTTCGGACATCCAGCGCCTCGCCTGCCGGCGGTTGATCTTGCGAAAACGGTCCGGCGCATAGAACCTCAGGCACTTGCGCCGGTATAGGTCCAGCACCAAGAGGCCGGCCCGCTCTGCATTGGAGTCACCTTCCGTGAGGATCCTCGCTATCTCGCTAACGGAGCGGGTGTAACTCTCCGGACTGGTCCGTTGCGAACTGATATTTGCGCCGTCGTCCCTCGTCCTAAGGTAGTAATAGTCGTAGTCCGCGAGCAGGGAGGTCCGCTCTGAAACCAGATAGCATCGCGCCAACACCAGGCCGTCTTCGAGCCTGACCATCCCTTCGGGAAATCTGATGCCGTGCCGGTCCAGCATGCTCCGACGGAACATCTTCTGGGGCGAGAGTGTACCAAGAATTTTCCTCAGGTCAACGTCCAGGTAGGTCTCTCGGAATAGTCCTGATTGGACGCCTCTGCCGCCGAGCCCCACCATACGCGGCACCAAAAGATCCACGTCATTAGCCAAGGCATAATCCACCATGCGACGCAAGGCTTCGGGCCCCAGTAGGTCATCGGCGTCGCAAAAGAAGATATAGGGAGCCTGGCTCGCCGCGATGCCGACGTTGCGCGGTTTACCCGGCCAGCCGCTGTTCTCTTGATGGATCACACGGATGTTGGAGTGGGCAGCAGCGAAGGCATCAAGCACTTCCCCGCTCATGTCCGTGGAGCCGTCATCGACAGCGACGATCTCGAACAATGCTGGATCCAGATCCTGCGCTGCCAGGGAGTCGAGCAAGTCAGCCAGATACGGCATCGTGTTGTAGACCGGTATTACCACGGCCACCTTCGCCGTCGCGGCACTGGCGCTTGGGCCGCTGTCCCCCGCCGGAACGCGCGGACCTTGGTTCTTAACTACGACCCGCTTGAGTCTGCGCTTAACGGCACGGAACTTATCGTGAAGCCTCAAATCAGGAGTCCGTCAATCCTGACCGATGCTCCTTCTCGCACCGTAGATAGTCTTCCTCGGCGATGTCCTTCAACCGGGTCAGCTCGTCAACGCGCTTCTGTTGGACATCTCCGCGCGCGAAAGCCGACTGCGCCTCTTTAAGCAAGCGCTGGGCCTCCTTGTAGTTGGCCTGCGCCTGTTCCCACCTCGACAACTCTGTCTTTTCAGTCATGGGCCCATTCTAGGAGGCCCCCTGGCAAAAGCCATAGCTGTTACCCGCATGCCGCAAATGCCGAGAGGCCGGCGGCGTATAAAACGCCGCCGGCCTCTCGATCGACCAAGATTCCGTCAGGTCAGCTGATCGCCTCAACCACGGGTTCCTTGGCAACAACCGGGAACAGCATCGGGTGCACTCCGGCCATTTCTTCCAGAACGCGGATGACCTGGCAGCTGTAGCCGAATTCGTTGTCATACCAGACGTAGAGGACGGCGTTCTTGCCGTTCGCGATGGTTGCGAGGCCATCGACAATGCCGGCGCGGCGAGAACCCACGAAGTCGCTCGAAACAACTTCGGGAGAGTCGATGTAGTCGATCTGCTTGTGCAGTTCGGAATCCAGCGACATACCGCGAAGGTAGGTGTTCAGTTCTTCCTTGTTGGCATCCTTTTCCAGGTTCAGGTTCAGGATGGCCATCGAGACGTTCGGGGTAGGAACGCGGATGGCGTTGCCCGTCAGCTTGCCTTCGAGTTCGGGCAGGGCCTTGGCGACTGCCTTGGCGGCACCGGTCTCGGTGATCACCATGTTCAGCGAAGCGGCACGGCCGCGGCGCTCACCCTTATGGAAGTTATCGATCAGGTTCTGGTCGTTCGTAAACGAGTGGACCGTCTCCACATGGCCGTGGACCACGCCGTACTTATCATTGATGGCCTTCAGGACCGGGGTAATGGCGTTGGTGGTGCAGGACGCGGCGGTGACGATCTTGTCGTCGGAGGTGATGTCCTTGTGGTTGACACCGTGGACGATGTTCTTCAGACCGCCCTTGCCCGGCGCCGTCAGCACAACGCGGGAAACACCCTTGCTCTTCAGGTGCTGCGACAGGCCCTCTTCATCGCGCCAGCGGCCGGTGTTGTCCACGACAATGGCGTCGTTGATGCCGTAGGCGGTGTAGTCAACCGTGGACGGATCGTTGGAGTAGATCACGTTGATCAGCGTGCCGTTGGCGAGGATGGTGTTGTGCTCCTCGTCCACGGAGATTGTCCCCTCGAACGGGCCGTGGACGGAGTCGCGGCGCAGCAGGCTTGCGCGCTTGACGAGGTCATTTTCGGATCCCTTGCGGACCACGATGGCGCGCAGGCGCAGGCCGTGGCCGCCGCCCGAGTGGCCGATCATGATCCGGGCCAGGAGACGGCCGATGCGGCCGAAACCGTAAAGAACGACGTCGGTGCTGACGCGGGCGTCCGCTCCGCGCTTACCGACGATCTCGGCCAGCTCTTCCCGCAGGAAGTCCTTCAATTCGCTGCCGGCGGCTTCGGTCTTGAACTTGACCAGCAGGCGGGCCAGATCGACAGAGCCGGCACCGAGGTCCAGCTCGGTCAGGGCCTGAAGCACTGGGAAAGTCTCTTCCAGCGGCAGTTCAACGTCATCGATCTGCCGGGCAAACCGATGGGCCTTGAGGATGCCAACTACGGACTGGTTGATCAGGCTTCGTCCGTGGATGGATGTGACCACGTTGTTCTCGCGGTACAGGCGCCCGATCAGCGGAATCATCGTTTCGGCAAGTGCCTCGCGATTGATCCACGTATCCAGGGCCGCTTCTGACTTCTGGTTCACAGAATTACCTTCCTACATCAGCCGGACTCTCCCTCGAGACCGGTTGGAACTCGCCGCGCAATCCACGGCGACGCCTGCAACGAAGATCCGTCTACTTCGTGCAGAGCACACACCCGCCGTAGCCGGCAGCTGTGTTGAGGACTATGCCCATATCTATTCTAGAGACTCCGGAGGGGCACTGGTTCCAGATACGTGTGAAGTCACTCACAAGCACTCAGAGTCGATACGGTCGTTGCTAGCGTGCAGAGGCCGAATCTCGCTCTCGGCACAATCCCGTATACCCTTCGACGATCGTTGATGAAAATCTACGAATAGCTAATTCGAATGGTCGAAGCGCAAGAACCAGCACCGTGATAGCGGTCAAGATTGTGCACGCTGCAAGGGCAGAGATACTTCCAGCTTCTTGGAGGAACCATGGCATTACAGGTGTGAGTGCCAGAACAACTAAGCCGTGCAAAGCGAAAACGGCCAGACTATGCCGTCCGGTCCTGGCCAGAATCCCATCTCGTTTTGGCATCAGCGAGATGAATGTCATTGTGACAAAGGCGGCAACAACAAAAAGGCCGACTCGCACAAGTATTCCCTGGCCGTGAGTAACGCCGAGATCGTCGAAGCCGAAGCTTCCATAGAGCCATTTTTGACTCAGATCCACCCGATACAAAAACAACCAGACGGCTACAGCTAGAAATACAGCTGCTGACTTCCAGATGGCGGAAAGCGCGGATACTGCACCCAATATCTCCTTTCCATAGGTCGCCCCCAAGACGAAGAAGGGCAGGAATATCAAAGTCCGGGAAAGTGACAATGGGTAACCCACCGCATCAATAACCCCGATGACCGCACTGACCAAGACTGACAGGGCCGCAGTTGTTTTGGGGAACGTGCGGATTACCGGCAGCAGCAGTAGCCACCAGAACATCGCGAGTAAGAACCAGAGGATCCAAAACGGAGTGGCAACTGAAAAATTACGGTCGATTTGAAGCAATTCTGCAGCGACAAAATAGAGCGCTTGAAACGTCGCGAGGATCACGGCGAAGGTTCCAAGCCGTCGTCCGAGATGGGTTGTCTTTGCTGTAACGCCGGCGAGAAAAACAAACGCCGGCATGTGAAACATGTAGATAGCTGTCAGTGGGAGCCGTGTCGTGTCGGCTCTCCAGGAGCCGCCTGCCTCAAGAAAATGACCTAGCACTACAAGGCAGATCAGGATGCCTTTGGCCGTGTCAATGCGATAGTCGCGCGGGCTGCTGGTGCTGAGCATTGGGAAATACTAGCAATCTATTGAGGATGGGATCCATACGCCATCACAGAAGATGCAGGATGTGGGATGGGTTGGCCTTTAAGCCGGGTTCTGTCGCCGGCGGCAGTTGCCCGCCGCCGGGTGGCAATCATCCATCTAGGGGCACCGTTGCCGATGCCCTCAAGCGGCCTACCCGGGCACTCGGGCGAGCAGCCCTCGAACGTACCCTGTATGGCCTTGCTCCGAGTGGGGTTTACCTAGCTCTCCCGGTCACCCGGGACACTGGTGGTCTCTTACACCACCTTTTCACCCTTACCAGATCCCGCCCATGGGCGGTCCTGGCGGTTTGTTTTCTGTGGCACTGGCCTGCGGGTCACCCCGAGTGGGCGTTACCCACCACTCTGCTCTGCGGAGCCCGGACTTTCCTCGGCAGCAGGTTTGCACCTGCCAACGCGATCGCCCAGCCAACCCATCCAGTTCCAAGGATACAGGCCGCGGCACCACCGGACTGCCGGGCATCGGCGGAATCTGTAAGCTCGTAGGGTGCTGATTCTGCTTCCTCCCTCCGAAGGTAAAACCGCTGCCGCCAAGGGCCATCCGTTTGAACTCTCGGAACTGCATTTTCCGGAGCTGAATCCAGCCCGCGAAGAAGTCCTGAACGCCTTGGCCCACGTCAGTTCGCAACCGGATGCCCTGGCCAGCCTCGGCGTCGGCGCGTCGCTGGCCGCCGAAGTGGAACGCAACACGCGCCTGCACGACGAACCGTCCGCCGCCGCCCACACCGTTTATTCAGGCGTCCTTTACGACGCCCTGGGCTACCGCACCATGACCGCGGCGCAAAAGCGCAAGGCTGATGCCGCCGTCGTTATTGTCTCCGCCTTGTGGGGAGCCATCGGATTCCCGGACTTCATTCCCGCGTACCGGCTCTCCATGTCGGTGGGCCTGCCCGAAACAGGGAAGCTCGCCAGTTACTGGAAGAAGCAGCTGCCCGCGGCGCTGGACGCGCATGCGGACGGGCACCTGCTGGTGGACTGCCGATCCAGCAGCTATGCCGCAGCGTGGTCGCCGGCCGCGGACAGGACGGTAGTGGTCAACGTTTTCCAAGAGCGCAACGGCAAGCGGACCGTTGTCTCGCACTTTGCCAAGCACACCCGCGGCGAGCTCGCCCGCCATTTGCTCACCCGCCGGGGCAAGGCGCCGGAGACCCCGACCAACCTGCTCAAGGCCGCGCAGGAGAAATGGCAGGCGGAACTGGTGGCAGGAACCGCGCGCAAGCCGCACGCACTGAACATCATCCTGCCGGGTTAGCTGGCCCTGCCGGCTTAGTTAGGATCCTGCCGGTTCAGCTGGCCCATTCAGTGGAGCGGACCAGGATGCAGCCGGAGTCGGGGCAGAAGACGATGTCGTCCTCGGCGGCCTTCTTGATGTCTGCCAGGTCGCCCGGGCTGAGCTGCATGCCGGAACCTTCCGACTTCCCGTGGAAGAGCCTGGCTGCGCCCACGCCCCGCTGGGCGCGGGTCTTCTCGTAGAGCGCCAGCAAGGCCGGCTCGAATGTGCCCGCCAGCTCGGCGCGCTCCGCCGCGACGGATGCGCGCTCGGCTGCGATGGCGGCCAGGTCTTCGTCCCGGGTCTTCTCCAGTGCGGCCAGTTCCTCCCGCAGGGAATCATGGGACTTCTGGTGGTCGGCCTGCCGTACCCGGACGGCCTCGAGCCGCTCCATCACCTCAAGTTCGACGTCTTCAAGATCCGAACGCCGCTTGTTCAGCGACACGAGTTCGCTCTGCAGGGCGGAGAGATCCTTGGGTGATCCGGATCCGCTGTCCAGCCGCTTCTGGTCCCGGTCGATCCGCGTCTGGACCATTTCGACGTCCGTCTCGGCCCGCTGGAGTTCGCGCTGCGTGTCACCAACCTCGGTGTTGATCGTGACAAGTTCCGAATCGGCAGTGGCCAGCTTCTCCAGCAGGGCATCGATGTCCGCGTTCTTGGCAACGGTGGCGCTGCGGCGGTCCAGCTGGGTTACCTTGCTGTCCAGTGCCTGGAGGTCAAGCAGCCGCAACTGCTCCGATGCTGGTGCTTTCGCCATGAAAATCCTCCGGATCCTGCCGTGCCCCTGCGGCCCGGCGTGCTCTCTAGCCTATCCTTTTGTGCCTAATGCACTGGCCCGGCATCAGGACCCTGGAGTCAGGACGAAATCCCACGGGTCGGTGTTGATTCCGCTGACGCTGACCTCAACGTTGTACCCCTGGTCCGTGAGCACGTTGTCCAGCGCATCGGCCGCGGGCGTGAGCCACAGCCACTCGCTGCCGAAATGCGAGACATCGATCAGATAGGGCCGCCCGTCGACCGCGCCCTCCCGGACTTCCGACGCCGGGTGGTGGCGCAGATCCGCGGTGACGTAGACATCCGCCTGTGCTGCCCGGACGGCGTCGAAGAGCGAGTCGCCGGCGCCGCCGCAGACCGCCACGGTGCGGACAATCCCGTCCTTGTCTCCGGCCACTTTCACTCCCCCGGCTACCGCGGGCAGCATGCTGAAGACAACGGCGGCGAATTCGCCCAGCGTCGTCCCGTCTGCCAGTTCCCCGACCCGCCCGATGCCTTCCTCGGGCAGGCCGTTCTCGGCAGCGGCCAGCGGCCGGACGTCCCGCAGGCCCATGGCATCGGCCAGCACGTCGGAGACCCCGCCCACGGCGCTGTCACCATTGGTATGCACGGTCACCAGCGCGCAGCCGCCCTCGATCAGGCGGTGGATGGCGTCGCCTTTGAAGTTCGAGGTTGCCACCGAGTTCACCGGCTTGAGCAGCAGCGGGTGGTGGGTGACCAGCAGGTCCGCGTCCCACGCCAGTGCTTCGGCGATCACCTCCGCCGTGGGGTCCACCGCGAAGAGGATCCGCTTTACCTCTGCCGAAGGCCTGCCCACCACGGGGCCAACCGCATCCCACGGCTCGGACAGGGATTCGGGCCACAGCTCTTCGATGGCCAGCAGTACGTCGCCAAGAATAGGGGTGCCACCTGCGTCGGGCGCAGGTTCGCTGGACGTATCTTCGGCGTCCTGCTTGGTCTCGGGCTGCTCGTCGTCGTTCATACGTCCTTTTCTACCCCATTGGCTGGTTCGAGTGCGCGTTTTTTTCGTGACGTGGAACACATTGGGAATCTTGGCGGCCCGTCTGACATTGTTAACGACCATGAAGACTTTTGTTTTGGGCGGCGGCTGCTTCTGGTGCTTGGACGCGGTATACCAGAAGACGCGCGGAGTGACCGAAGTGGTTTCCGGCTACACCGGCGGCCACACGCAGAACCCCTTCTATGAAGCGGTGTGCTCCGGAACCACGGGGCACGCGGAAGTCGTGGCTGTGACCTTCGACGAGACGGTGGTGCCCGAGGACGTCATTCTGGACATGTTCTTTGTCTCCCATGATCCGACCACGCTGAACCGCCAAGGGTACGACGTCGGCACCCAGTACCGCTCGGTCATGTACTACACGGACCAGGAGCAGAAGCAGGCGTTCGAAGCCGCGATCGAGCGTGCCCAGCCGCTGTGGGACAACCCGATTGTCACCGAGGTGTCCGAGCTGCCGACCTTCCATACCGCTGAGGAATACCACCAGGATTTTTACGCCAAGCACCCCGAACAGGGGTATTGCCGCGTCATAATCGACCCGAAGCTGGCCAAAGCCCGAAAATATTACGCCCAGTGGCTGGCTGCTTAGTCCGGCGCTGTGAGCGCTGGCTAGGCTAAAAGTATCTTTGCTCCGGGCGTGTCAGCACTGCCCGCTGCGTGTACATCCAGATCGGCCATGGGCCGGAAAAGGCAGGAATCAGCAAAAATGGCACGTATTTACGACGACGTAACCCAGCTTGTTGGACGCACTCCCCTGGTTCGGCTTAACCGTCTGGCCGAGGGGCTGCCGGCGAAGGTAGCCGTGAAGCTCGAGTTCTACAACCCGGCCAACAGTGTCAAGGACCGGATCGGCGTCGCCATTGTGGATGCCGCCGAGCAGGCAGGCGCGCTCAAGCCCGGCGGAACCATTGTGGAGGGCACCTCCGGCAACACCGGTATTGCGCTGGCCATGGTGGGTGCTGCACGCGGCTACAACGTCATTCTCACCATGCCGGAAACCATGTCCACCGAGCGCCGCGTCATGCTGCGCGCCTTCGGCGCCGAGATCGTGCTGACCCCGGGTTCCGAAGGAATGCGGGGCGCCGTCGAGAAGGCCAAGGAAATCGTGGCCACCACGGAAAACTCCATCTGGGCGCAGCAGTTCGCCAACCAGGCCAACGTCGCCATCCACCGTTCCACGACCGGCGAAGAGGTCTGGGCCGACACCGACGGCGAAGTGGACATCTTCGTTGCGGGCATCGGCACGGGCGGCACGATCACCGGCGCTGGCCGCCTGCTGAAGGAACGCAAGCCGTCAGTCCAGGTCATCGCCGTCGAGCCCGAGGACTCCGCCATCCTCACCGGCGGCAATCCCGGCCCGCATAAGATCCAGGGCCTGGGCGCGAACTTCGTCCCCGAAATCCTGGACACGGATGTCTACGACGAAGTGCTCGACGCCCCCACTGAAGCTTCGGTAGCCGTGGCACGCCAGCTCGGCATCAAGGAAGGCATCCTCGGCGGCATCTCCGCCGGCGCCGCCGTCTGGGCCGCCCTTGAGGTAGCCAAGCGTCCGGAGAACGCGGGTAAGCTGATTGTGGCCGTGGTCCCGGACTTCGGAGAGCGTTACATCTCCACCATCCTGTACGACGACATCCGCGGGTAAGTTGTCCGGACCGCACAGCGGTTACTGCCGATCAGAAAGCTTCCATGGGTTTCATAGCGCGACTGCGTGAAGATCTCGAGACCGCCAGGTCACACGACCCGGCGGCCCGCGGGTCCGTCGAGAACTTTTTAGCCTATTCGGGCCTGCATGCCATCTGGATCCACCGGGTGACGCACAAGATGTGGGCCAATCCATCGCTGCGTTTCCCTGCGCGGCTGCTCTCGCAGCTGGGGCGGTTTGTGACCGGCATCGAGATCCATCCCGGTGCCACCATTGGCCGCCGGTTCTTCATCGACCACGGCATGGGCGTGGTGATCGGCGAGACGGCGGAGATCGGCGAAGACGTCATGATCTACCACGGCGTCACGCTCGGCGGCCGTTCGCTGGCCAAGGTAAAGCGCCACCCCACCATCGGGGACCGCGTGGTCATCGGGGCCGGCGCGAAGGTGCTGGGACCGGTTGTCATCGGCGCGGACAGCGCCGTGGGAGCCAACGCCGTCGTTGTTAAGGACGCGCCCCCGGAATCGATCATCACCGGCATTCCCGCGACGTTCCGGCACCGTGATCCGCAACGGGAAACGACGCCCGCCGTGGATCCGGCCGAATACATCGATCCGGCCATGTGGATCTGACCTGCTGACTTCCGAAGGCCCCGGACTGCTCCTGCGGCAGCCTGGGGCCTTCGGCGTTTCCGGCCCCGGATCTGCTCGGGCCGGTTGACCTTGGCACGAAAGTGCTGCCCGCAAGCATTTTACTTAGGCGGGCGAACCTGACGAGAGGACTGACCATGGGTGAAACCATCCGCATCGGCATTGCCGGCTACGGAAACCTGGGCCGCGGTGTGGAGGCCGCGGTGGAGAAAAACGCCGACATGCAGCTGACCGGGATTTTTACGCGCCGCGAACCGACGGACCTGGTGCCGCTGCATCCCGGGACCGCCGTCTACGCCATGTCCGACCTGGCGGCCTACGAGGACGACATCGACGTACTGATCCTGTGCGGCGGCTCCAAGGAAGACCTCCCTGCACAGGGGCCGGTGTTGGCCGCGCGGTTCAACACCGTGGACAGCTTTGACACCCATGCGCGCATCCCGGAGTATTACGACGCCGTAAACGGGCCGGCACGCGCCAACCGGAAGACCGCGTTGATTTCCGCCGGCTGGGATCCGGGCATGTTCTCCATCAACCGGGTGTACGGTGAGGCACTCCTGCCCGACGGCGACACGTACACGTTTTGGGGCCGGGGCCTGAGCCAGGGGCATTCCGATGCGGTCCGCCGGGTTCCCGGGGTAGCCGGCGGCGTCCAGTACACCATTCCCTCGCAGACGGCCATCGACAAGGTCCGCAATGGCACCCGTCCGCAGCTGGAGACCCGGGAGAAGCACGTACGCGAGTGCTTCGTGGTGCTGGCAGACGGCGCGGACCCCGCGGCCGTCAAGGAGGCCATCGTGACGATGCCGCACTACTTTGACCAGTACAACACCGAGGTTCACTTCATCACGGCTGAGGAACTCGCCCGTGACCACCGCGCGATGCCGCACGGCGGTTTCTCGATCCGCAGCGGCAACACCAGCGGCGAACATGCGCAGGTCATTGAATACGGCCTCACGCTCGAGAGCAACCCGGAATTCACCGCCAGCGTCCTGGTGGCCTACGCCCGCGCGGTGAGCCGGCTGAACAAGCAGGGCCAGTTCGGCGCCGTGACCGTCCTGGACGTGCCGCCGGGGCTGCTCTCGCCGAAGTCGGCGGCCGAGCTGCGCGCCGAACTGCTGTAGTCCGGCCGAAGCCGGCGGTCCTGCCGGAGCGGCCCATCAAGCCGCTCCGGCAGGACCGTGCGCATTGTTAGTGCGTGTCGACGGCCTCGACCTCGGACTTGTCGCCGCTCCACTGCGTGTGGAAGGTGCCCTCAGCGTCGACGCGCCTATAGGTGTGGGCGCCGAACAGGTCGCGCAGGCCCTGCGTCAGGGCAGCCGGCAGGCGCTTGCGGCGCAGACCGTCGTAGTAGGCCAACGAGCTGGAGAAGACCGGAACCGGGATGCCCAGCTGCACGGCGGTCGCCACGACGCGGCGCCAGGCCGGTACCGCTGCCGCAATGGCTTCGGCAAAGGCCGGAGCGAACAGCAGGTTCTCGGGGCGGTCCTCATCGGCGTAGGCCTTCATGATGTCGTCGAGCAGCTCGGCGCGGATGATGCAGCCCGCACGCCACAACGAAGCGATTTCGTCCAGCTTCAGTTCCCAGCCGTATTCCTTCGCGGCCGAGGTGAGCATGTCGATGCCCTGGGCGTAGCTGACCAGCTTCGACGCGAACAGCGCCTGGCGGACGTCTTCGACGAAGCCCTCAGGTACCTGCACCTGCTGTTCGTGTCCGGCCAGCACGTCCTGCGCCAGGGCACGCTGGTCCCGCTGCGAGGACAAGCCGCGGGCGAAGACAGACTCGGCGATACCCGATACCGGCGAGCCCAGTTCCAGTGCCGAGACAACCGTCCAGCGTCCGGTGCCCTTCTGGCCCGCGGAATCAACAACGACGTCGATAAACGGCTTTGAGGTCTTGGCGTCCGTATGTGCCAACACCTCGGCCGTGATCTCGATCAGGAACGAGGACAGCTCGCCCTTGTTCCACTCGGTGAAGATCTCCGCCTGCTCGGCAGGCTCGATCCCGGCTCCGGACCGCAGGAGGTCGAAGGCCTCGCCGATGACCTGCATGTCCGCGTATTCGATGCCGTTATGGACCATCTTCACAAAGTGGCCCGCGCCGTCGGTGCCGATCCAGCGGCAGCACGGATCGCCGTCGTACTTTGCTGAAATCTTTTCCAGCATGGGGCCGAGGGAATCGTAGGATTCGCGTGAACCGCCCGGCATGATGGACGGACCGAGCAGGGCGCCTTCCTCGCCGCCGGAGACTCCGATTCCGACGAAGTGCAGGCCCTTTTCGGCCAACGCGGCTTCGCGCCGGCGGGTGTCCTCATAGTGCGAGTTGCCGGCGTCGATGACAATGTCGCCCTCTTCAAGCAACGGAGTCAGCTGCTCGATGACCGAATCCACCGGTTTTCCGGCCTTGACCATAATCAGTACACGGCGGGGCTTCTGCAGGGAGTCCACCAGTTCCTGCAGTGACTCGGTGCGGACGAAGTCGCCTTCATCCCCATGCTGGTTCAGCAGGGCATCGGTCTTCTCCACCGAACGGTTGTGCAGGGCAACGGTGTAACCGTTACGGGCAAAATTCCGTGCCAGGTTGGCGCCCATGACTGCCAGACCTGTCACACCGATGTGTGCGCTCATTACTCTCCAGTGCTTGTTTGCTTGCGTGGACCCGGGCCTGCTCGCGTAGGCAGCCGGGATAGGTATCCACGCTCCAGCCTAGTCCGGCAGTGCCCGGGCAGTTAAGCCGTTGCACTATTTTGCACGGCTAGCCCTTGGTGACCGCCGCATTGCGGGGGCTCAGTTGGACCCGGCACTCCCCCGGGCCACGTCGCTGCGTTCGAGTTCATGGATGATGCCCGCCACGTCTTCGATCAGCGAGACGCCGTCTTCCATCTCCGGATTTCCCGTCGAGAGGACGGTGATTCCGTACTCCGTGCTGTCCTCGCTGACGTAGCCGATGCTGTTGACATCCCATTTGCCGTCGTCGTCCTGCAGCCAGCCATTCTTCAGGGCCACGGAGGCGTGGGTGGTGCCGGAGGGCACTCCCCAGTACTGGGACGCTTCCACCCCGTTCATCAGTTTCTGGAGGTGGGTCAACTGGTCCTCATTCAGCCAGTCGGCTCCGTAGATGACGGCATTGACGATCTTGAGCTGGTCAGCCGCCGTGGTGGTCGACGCGCCCCAGAGCGGCCCTGCCTCCGTGCCCGTCAAGGCCAGCAGGTCATAGGTCTCCTGCAACGCCTCGGCACCGCCGATGTTCCGGTAGAGCTCGTTAGTTGCATCATTGTCGCTTGACTGGATCATCCGGGCCGATAGGTCCATCTCATCGGAAGTCAGCCCCCGGCCTTCCTTCGTGGCTTCCCGGATCAGCGTCAGGACCATGGACACCTTGACGATGCTTGCTTCCATATAGCCTTGGCGGGCGTTGTAGGTCCAGGTCTCATCCGTGGCCGGGTCGTACACCGCGGCGGAGAACGTCTTCCCTGTTGCGGCTGCATACTCATCCATGGCGGCGGAAAATTGCTGCTCATCCAGGCTGGGTTCAGGCGCCTTCGCCTCCGCACCGAGGCCTTCCTGGCCGCTCATCCGGAGATTCTCCACCTGGCTTGCCCTGGAGAGGGCCTGGGCCTGCAAGTCCTCGTCCCCGGCCCTGCTGTTGACCGCTACGTCTACAGTCTGCGCGGCAAGGAGGATGGCGGCCGCACTGCCCACGAGGGCAAAGATCGGCCGACGCTTGATGCTTGGCATTGACTACCTTCGGGTCGGAAACCGGTTTCATCTTTGCTACCACAGCAACATGGCCAGGGTCTCTGCGCAACCTGTGCACGAGCTGAACGCCGACGCAGAGCTTGGCCAAATTAGCCGTTAAACACAGCAGGGTTCCGTTGCCGGAACCCTGCGAGGGTGGGTCCTACCGGGATCGAACCGATGACATCCACGGTGTAAACGTGGCGCTCTACCAGCTGAGCTAAAGACCCAATGGTGATGTTTTGTACAGTGCCGCAGTGCGTTATCCGCCGCAACATCACAAGGAAATACTCTACCGGATAACCGGCCCGATGTGCCAACTGGACCCACCGGCACCATCTGCATCACCGGCAAACAGGGCTGGAAGCTCCGCAGCAAGGCCTTCCAGACTCTCCGAGACGCCTGCCTCGAGCTTCACCGCTGCCAACTCATCGCCGCGCGTGCTGCCCCGGTTGATAATCACCACCGGCTTGCCTGTTTTGGCGGCATGGCGAACAAAACGCAGCCCGCTCATGACGGTCAGCGATGACCCCGCCACCAGCATTGCCTCTGCCCGATCAACCATGGTGTAGGCAGCGGCAACGCGGTCCTTGGGAACGTTCTCGCCGAAATAAACAAAGTCCGGCTTGAGCATCCCGCCGCACACTTCGCAGTCCGCGATGACAAAGTGCGCTGTGTCGTCGACGTTGGCATCCGCATCGGGGGCTACGTCGCCGGGATCGGCGGAGGAGTCGGGCCATCCGGGATTCAGTGCTTCCAGCCGGTCCGCGAGTTCGGAGCGGTCGATTACCCGGCTGCACTGCAGGCAGATGACCTTGTCGAAGCGCCCGTGCAGGTCAATGACATTGATGCTGCCAGCGTCTTCATGCAGGCGGTCCACGTTCTGGGTGATCAGCCCTGTCATCAGCCCCGCATGTTCAATGGCCGCCAGAGCGAGATGGCCGGCATTCGGTTCCGCACGGTGCATGTGGCGCCAGCCGACATGGTTGCGGGCCCAGTACCGACGCCGCAGCAGTTCATCCGACACGAACTGCTGATAAGTCATGGGGCTGCGCGGCACGGAGTCAGGCCCCCGGTAGTCCGGGATGCCTGAATCCGTGCTGAGCCCCGCACCGGTGAGGACAGCAAGAGGACGGCCGGCCATGGCACTGATCGCCTGGTCAAACCGCCCCCGGTCCATACGCTGCCTAGAGCTCTTTCAGCAGGCGGTGATACTCCTGGATATCACGCGCCTGGGTGCGCGGGCTGTCGATCACGTGGCGCAGGATTCCGTCCGCATCCACGATGAACGTTCCGCGTCCTGCCATTCCGGATTCTTCGTCGAAGACGCCATATGCCTTCGCCACGCCGCCATGCGGCCAGAAATCGGCGAGCAGGTCGAATTCGTAGCTTTCCTGCTCGGCAAAGGCCCGCAGCGCGAACTTATGATCAACGGACACAGCAAGCAATCGGGCGTTTTGATCCTTGAAGGACGCCAGATCGTCGCGAAGCGCGCACAGCTCACCGGTGCAGATCCCGGAGAAAGCGAAGGGGTAAAAGACGATAACTACGGACTGGCCGCGGAGATCGGAGAGGCGGATTGGCTCCCCGAACTGGTTGGACAGCTCAAAATCCGGGGCAGCCTTGCCGACGGCGGGAAAACTCATATGGTTATTTATTCCTCTTGCTTACGAGCCGGGCGGCTGCCCAGTCATCGGAGACTCCTGCGGACGTGGTGACGTGCAGTCCTGCCGTGGGTGCTGCTTCCTGGATATCCGACGGCGGCACGTAGCCATCCCGTCCCGATTTCGGCGTCAGGACCCACACCACACCGCCGTCGTCCAGCATGGTGAGAGAATCCACCAGCGCGTCAACCAGGTCTCCGTCACCGTCCCGCCACCAAAGAATGGCAGCATCAACGGAATCCTGGTCGTCCTCGGTGAGCAGTTCGGAGCCAGTCAAGTCTTCGACGTCGGCACGCAGATCGAAATCCACATCCTCGTCGTAGCCGAACTCCTGTATTAGGTCTCCGTCTTTGAAACCCAACTTGCCTGCCACATTGTCAACCGTGGCGGCCTCGGCCTCGCTCACTGTGCTCCTCCTGGTTGGAACTGTCTTGCAACTGTCATACCTGCATGTACGGGACCGGGTTGGTCCTCTAATGGATACTACAAGCCAACACCCTATTTGCGGATGCATCAAGCCAGCCGCCGCGTCCGACCTGAAAAGGCAGCCCCTGCCACAATTGTGATAGGGCGTCCTTCCACCGCGTAATCAATGGGTTCGCGGGCAGCCCCGCGGCTACGCTGTGGCACTATGAGCGGCTAGAGTTGCACGAAGAATATCCGTGCGCGTCCAAACCGGACTGCGCCGGGATTCAGCGACCAATGCTTCCGCTTGAAGCCGGAGACATTGCCCGCCGTAAGCGCGGCCGGGACGCTTGACCATGCACGGCGCAGACACAATCTGCACATAAGAGAGGTTGGACGTGAGCGCAGGAGAAGATACCTCGCACATCCTGAGCGGGCTGACACACCAGCTCCCGGACCGCGATCCTGAGGAAACCGCGGAATGGATCGAATCGCTGGACCAGCTGATTCAGTCCCAAGGCACTGAGCGCGCACAGTTCATCATGCGCTCCCTGCTGCAACGAGCGGGCGCCCAGAGCGTCGGCGTGCCCATGGTCACCACCACGGACTACGTCAATACCATTCCCGCCGACCAGGAACCTGCGTTCCCGGGCAAGGAAGAGATCGAACGCAAGTACCGTGCCTGGTTGCGCTGGAACGCCGCGGTGCTGGTGCACCGCGCGCAGCGGCCCGACATCGGCGTTGGCGGGCACATCTCTACCTACGCCGGCGCCGCCACCCTGTACGAAGTCGGACTCAACCACTTCTTCCGCGGCAAGGACCACCCCGGCGGCGGCGACCACGTCTTCTTCCAGGGGCACGCTTCGCCCGGCATGTACGCCCGCGCCTTCCTCGAAGGCCGCATGAGCGAAGAGGATCTGGACGGTTTCCGGCAGGAGAAGTCCAAGGCGGGCCACGGCCTCTCGTCCTATCCGCACCCCCGTCTGATGCCGGAATTCTGGGAGTTCCCGACGGTCTCCATGGGTATCGGCCCGATGAACGCGATCTACCAGGCGCAGTCCAACCGCTATCTGCACAACCGCAGCATCAAGGACACCTCCGAGCAGCATGTCTGGGCCTTCCTCGGCGACGGCGAAATGGACGAGCCGGAAAGCCGCGGCCTGCTCCAGTTGGCCGCCAATGAAAACCTCGACAACCTCACTTTTGTCATCAACTGCAACCTCCAGCGCCTCGATGGCCCGGTACGCGGCAACGGCAAGATCATGCAGGAGCTCGAAGCGTTCTTCCGCGGTGCCGGCTGGAATGTCATCAAGGTTGTCTGGGGCCGTGAATGGGATCCGCTGCTGGCTGCCGACAAGGACGGCGCCCTGGTGGACGTCATGAACGAGACCATGGACGGCGACTACCAGACGTACAAGGCCGAGTCCGGCGGCTTCGTCCGCGAGCATTTCTTCGGCAAGACCCCCCAGACCAAGGAAATGGTCTCCCACCTTTCCGATGAGGAGATCTGGAACCTCAAGCGCGGCGGCCACGACTACCACAAGGTCTACGCCGCCTACAAGGCTGCCACCGAGTTCGAGGGCAAGCCGACGGTGATCCTGGCGCACACCGTCAAGGGCTACGGTCTGGGCACCCACTTCGAGGGCCGCAACGCGACCCACCAGATGAAGAAACTGACTCTGGATGATCTGAAGCAGTTCCGCGACCACCTGCGGATCCCGATCAGCGACGAGCAGCTCGAATCCGACCCGTACCGGCCGCCGTACTACCATCCAGGACAGGACTCGCCCGAGATCCAGTACCTGCAGGAGCGGCGCAAGGCCCTGGGCGGTTACGTGCCGGAACGGCGGAACACCGCGGAGCCGATCCACCTGCCTGACGACAAGGCCTACGAAGTTGCCAAGCGCGGATCCGGCAAGCAGATGGCTGCGACCACGATGGCCTTCGTGCGCCTGCTGAAGGATCTGATGCGGGACAAGGACTTCGGCAAGCGGGTTGTCCCGATTGTGCCGGACGAAGCCCGCACCTTCGGCATGGACTCGTTCTTCCCGACGTCGAAAATCTACAACCCCAAGGGCCAGAATTACCTGTCCGTGGACCGCGACCTCGTCCTGGCCTACAAGGAGTCGATTTCCGGGCAGATCCTGCACGCTGGCATCAACGAGGCCGGTTCCACCGCAGCCTTCACAGCAGCAGGAACCGCCTATGCCACCCACGGCGAGCCGCTGATTCCGATCTACATCTTCTACTCGATGTTCGGTTTCCAGCGCACCGGTGATTCCTTCTGGGCCGCCGGGGACCAGATGACCCGCGGCTTCATTATCGGCGCCACGGCCGGCCGGACCACGCTTACCGGAGAAGGTCTGCAGCACGCCGACGGCCATTCGCCGCTCCTGGCTTCGACCAACCCGGCGGTCGTGACCTACGACCCGGCGTACGGCTACGAAATCGGACACATCATGAAGTCCGGTCTGGAGCGCATGTATGGACCGGATTCCAAGGATCCGAACGTCATGTACTACCTGACGGTCTACAACGAGCCGATCCTTCAGCCGGCAGAGCCCGAAAAGCTCGACGTCGAAGGTCTGCTCAAGGGCATCTACCTGCTGGCGCCGGCCAAGGTAGACGGTCCCCGGACCCAGCTGCTGGCTTCCGGTGTCTCGGTGCCGTGGGCCCTCGAGGCACAGCAGATCCTCGCCGACGAATGGGGTGTCTCTGCCGACGTTTGGTCCGTCACGTCCTGGACCGAGCTGCGCAGGGACGGCCTGGCGGCGGAGGAAGAAGCCTTCCTTAACCCGGGCTCCGAACCGCGCAAGCCGTTTGTCACCGAACAGCTTGAGGGTGCCACTGGACCCATCGTTGCCGTAAGCGACTTCATGAAGGCAGTGCCGGACCAGATCCGCCAGTTCCTGCCCCACGAATTCGCCACGCTCGGTGCGGACGGCTTCGGCTTCTCCGATACCCGCGCTGCTGCCCGGCGCTTCTTCAAGATCGACAGCCACTCGATCGTGGTCCGCGCTCTGGAAATGCTCGCCCGCCGCGGTGAAGTGGACCAGAACGCTCCCAAGGAAGCCTTCGACCGGTACAAGCTCAATGACGTCACAGCCGGTACGTCCGGAAACGCCGGCGGCGATTCCTGACCAAGCGGCAAGAACAAGAAAGGCAGCGGGATCTCCGGAAGGGGACCCGCTGCTTTTTTTGTCCCCGCGACAGCTTCGGCCTCGGGAACAGTCCGTGCCGTTTTAGTAGGAACCACACAAAAGAACGAATGGAGCACAGGCCGCCGAGTGCGTATGCTCGAGGCATGCCCCAGCCCCGGACCAATGCCGCAACCCCGGCCCCGCAAGCGACGCCGAAGACCACGGTCCGCGGCGCTAAGCCGTACTCAAGCAAACAGCCGCCGGCCACTGCTGCCACTCTTGACCGGCTCAGGTCGAAGATCGGCGCGCTGTCCACAACTACGCTCAAGCGGCTGGAAAGCGAGTTGCCCTGGTACCGCAGCCTTCGTCCCGACGAGCGGGCCGCGCTGGGGCTGGTTGCGCAAAAAGGGATCGCGTCCTTCGTGACCTGGTATGAGCGTCCGGCATCGCCTGCCTGGGTCATGAACGACGTTTTCGGTACAGCTCCGACTGAACTGACCCGGTCGATCAGCCTGCAACGCGCCCTGCAGCTGATCCGTGTGGTGGTTGAAGCCGTGGAGGACCAGGTCGGCGACTTGGCGGGCGGCAGCGACGAAGCGTCGCTGCGGGAGGCGGTCCTGAGGTATTCCCGGGAGGTGGCCTTCGCCGCAGCGGACGTCTACGCGCGTGCCGCCGAGACCCGCGGAGCCTGGGACACCCGGCTGGAGGCACTTGTCGTGGACGCCATCCTGCGCGGGGAGAGCTCGGATGCCCTGCGTTCGCGGATCGCCGCCGTCGGCTGGAAATCCGCGGGCAAGATTACCGTCATGGTGGGCAGTTCCCCGCCGGAACCAAGCCCGTCCTTCGTCGCTGAAATACGCCGGGCCAGTTCACGGTTTGCCGACGACACCTTGGTGGGGATCCAGGGCGAGAGGCTGATTCTGGTACTGGGCGGCATATCCGACCAGGGCTCAGCCTTCATCCGGCTCAGCGAACTGTTCGGTCCCGGCCCCGTTGTCTACGGACCGGAAACCAAATCGCTGGTAGACGCAAGCATGTCGGCGCAGGCAGCTTTCGCCGGCCTCTCAGCCGCCCGGGCCTGGCCAGGTGCGCCGCGTCCTGTGGCGGCAAACGATCTGTGGCCCGAACGGGTTATGTCGGGAGACGATGCCGCACGCCGCGACCTGTACAAATACATCTACGTGCCGCTGGTCAATGCCGGAAACGGACTTAGCGAAACGCTCTCCAGTTACCTGTCCCTCGGCCATTCCCTGGAGGCAACCGCGAGAGAACTCTTCGTCCATGCCAATACCGTGCGGTACCGCCTGCGGAGAGTGTGCGACGTGACCGGCTGGGATCCGCTGCTCCCCCGCGAGGCGTTCGTTTTGCAAACAGCCCTCGTTGTTGGCCGTCTGGTGGCCGCGTCACGGCCCGCCCAGGAACGCACGCCTACTCGGCAGTAACAACCTGCCCTTGTAGACTTCCTACAAAGGGATCAGGTGAGCTTCGTTTGCCAAAACACCCTAATAACCCCAATGTCTTTGGAAAGCTGGATAAGTGCTTGCAATTGTCTGCCCGGGCCAGGGCTCCCAGACCCCAGGATTCCTCTCCCCTTGGCTGGACGTCCCCGGCGTCGCTGAACACCTGAGCTTGCTCAGCGACATAGCGAAGCTGGACCTCGTAGCCCACGGGACCACTTCCGACGAAGAGACCATTAAAGACACAGCCGTCGCCCAGCCTCTTATCGTCGCCGCCGGTCTCATTGCGGCCAGAGCGCTGACGGCGGATGAACCGCTGGACCTTTCCACGGTTGTGGCCGGACACTCTGTCGGCGAGATTACGGCCTCAGCCATCGCCGGCGCCCTGACCGAAAACGATGCGATGGCCTTCGTCCGCGAACGCGCCAACGCGATGGCCCAGGCCGCGGCCCAGACACCAACAGGCATGAGCGCAGTGCTCGGCGGAGACCAGGCGGAAGTTCTCGCAGTCATCGACGCCGCGGAGCTCACCCCCGCGAACGCGAACGGCGGCGGGCAGATCGTGGCGGCCGGCACCTTTGACCAACTCCAGAAGCTGGCAGATAATCCTCCGGCCAAGGCCCGCGTCATCCCGCTGAAGGTGGCCGGCGCTTTCCATACCGAACACATGGCGCCCGCCGTCGGTGTCCTGGAAGGGCTGCGTCCGCAGCTGTCCCCTGCCTCGCCGGCGCTGACGCTGCTGTCCAACAGCGACGGCGAACCGGTTGCCGGCGGCGAGCAGAACCTGGACAGTCTGATCGCCCAGGTCTCCAGGCCCGTCCGCTGGGATCTGTGCATGGAAGAACTGCTCTCCGTTGGCGTGACCGGCCTACTCGAACTGCCGCCGGCGGGGACGCTGACGGGACTGGCGAAGCGCGGCATGAAGGGTGTGGCTACAATGGCCCTGAAATCCCCTGATCAGCTCGAGCAGGCCCGCGCCTTCATCGCCGAACATACTCAACAGACACCGGCCGGCGTCGCACTTACCAATGAACATAAGTCTGGAGACATCCACCAGTGAGCAACCCCGTCATGCGCCAGTCCCAACTGCGCGAACATTCCCGCATCCTCGGTATGGGAGCCTTCCGGCCCGATGTCATCGTCACGAACGACGATGTCTGCCAGTGGATTGAGTCCTCTGACGAATGGATCCGTCAGAGGACCGGAATTGTGACGCGCCACCGGGCCGGAGCGGATACCTCCGTTGTGGACATGGCCGAGGGCGCTGCCCTCGAAGCACTCGAGAAGGCCGGTATCGAAGCCTCCCAGCTCGGAGCGGTCATCGTCTCGACTGTCTCGCACCCGTACGCCACGCCGTCGGCCGCTGCTGCCCTGGCAGACCGGCTTGGGGCAACACCCGCGCCGGCATTCGATATTTCCGCTGCCTGCGCAGGCTACTGCTACGGCATTGCCCAGGGCGACGCCCTGGTCCGTTCCGGCGCAGCCGAATACGTCCTGGTGGTAGGAGCGGAGAAGCTCTCGGATGTGATCGACAACTCCGAGCGGACCATCTCCTTCCTGCTCGGCGACGGTGCCGGCGCCGTCGTTATCGGCCCTTCCGACACTCCCGGCATCGGACCATCGGTCTGGGGCTCGGACGGGAGCAAGTGGGATGTCATCGGCATGACCCATTCGCTGAGCGACGTGCGTGAACTCTCCCTGGCTGCGGAGGCGGCAGGCTCTCTCTCCGCAGCTGCTGCCGAACGGGACGAGGACGGCAAGAAGCTGTGGCCCACCTTGCGCCAGGACGGACAGTCGGTGTTCCGCTGGGCCGTTTGGGAAATGGCGAAGGTTGCCCAGCGCGCCCTGGACGAAGCCGGAGTCAAGCCGGAAGAGCTCGCCGCGTTCGTCCCGCACCAGGCCAATATGCGCATCATCGACGAGATGATCAAGCAGCTAAAGCTGCCGGAAAGCGTCGCGGTTGCCCGCGACATCGCAGACGCCGGAAACACCTCCGCAGCGTCTATTCCGCTGGCTACGCACCGCCTGCTGCAGGAAAACCCGCAGCTCAGCGGAGGTCTGGCGTTGCAGATTGGCTTCGGCGCGGGGCTGGTCTTCGGTGCACAGGTCATCGTTCTGCCGTAGTATCGCAGTCGTTCCGCTGCAATTTCCCCTGCACGTGAACAGTTTTCCATTCCAAACCGTATTCAGCGGTTTGACAACCCCGGCCGGACATCGTGCCGGCACCATTAGAAAAGGAGCCTTCAATGGCTAGCAACGAAGAAATCCTGGCAGGCCTGGCCGAAATCGTTAACGAGGAAACCGGTCTCGCACCCGAGGCTGTCGAACTGGACAAGTCCTTCACCGACGATCTGGATATCGACTCCATCTCCATGATGACGATCGTCGTCAACGCTGAGGAAAAGTTCGGCGTCCGCATCCCAGACGAAGAGGTCAAGAACCTCAAGACCGTCGGCGACGCCGTGGACTTCATCGCCAACGCCCAGGCGTAAGTTTTCCCTTCACAGGGACCGGCGGCCGGATGCGATTCGTTCCGGCCGCCGACTCTTGCATTTTTTGCCCCATACCCTTGGAGAGAATGAGTAAATGGCACGCAAAGTAGTCATCACCGGCCTTGGCGCCACCACGCCCATCGGCGGCGACGTCCCCACGATGTGGAGGAACGCTCTCAAGGGCGTGTCAGGCGCCCGTACCCTTGAAGACGATTGGGTAGCACGCTACGAACTCCCCGTAACCTTTGCCTGCCGGGCCTCCAACAAGCCTGACGAGGTACTGACCCGCGTCGAAGCCAAGCGGATGGATCCATCCACACAGTTCGCCGTCGTCGCTTCCCGCGAAGCCTGGAAGGACTCGGGCATCGAAGAAATCGACCACGACCGGTTGGCCGTGGCTTTCGCCACCGGTATCGGCGGCGTCTGGACACTTCTGGATGCTTGGGACACCCTCCGGGAAAAGGGGCCCCGCCGGGTCCTGCCGATGACTGTTCCCATGCTGATGCCCAACGGGCCCTCAGCAGCGGTAAGCATGGATCTGGGTGCCCGCGCAGGCGCCCACACTCCTGTCTCCGCCTGTGCCTCGGGAACCGAGGCCATCGCCATGGGCGTTGATCTCATCCGTGCCGGCAAGGCCGACGTCGTTATGACCGGCGGCGCCGAAGCCGCCATCCATGCGATGCCGATTGCGGCCTTCAGTGCCATGCAGGCGCTCTCTAAGCGCAACGACGACCCTGAGCACGCCTCACGGCCGTACGATCTGGACCGCGACGGATTCGTCATGGGCGAAGGAGCCGGCGCGCTCGTCCTCGAGGCCGAGGAACACGCCCTGGCCCGCGGCGCCCGTATCTATGCCGAACTTGCCGGTTCCGGAGTCACTGCCGATGCCTACCACATCACTGCCCCGGATCCGGAAGGCCTTGGAGCGACCCGAGCGCTCAAGGCAGCTATGTTTGACGCCCGCGCTCAGGCCGTAGACGTGGTCCACGTCAACGCTCATGCCACCTCCACCCCGGTGGGCGACAAGCCCGAGTACACGGCCCTTAAGGCGGCTCTGGGCAACCAGGTGGACAACGTCTCGGTCTCGGCAACCAAGTCGCAGACCGGACACCTCTTGGGAGCCTCTGGCGCCGTCGAATCGGTCATGACGGCCCTTGCCGTGTACGAACGCAAGGCACCTCTGACCATCAACCTCGATAATCAGGATCCGGAGATCCCGCTGGATGTGGTGACCTCCGCCCGGGATTTGCCCAGCGGCGACATTGTGGCGCTGAACAACTCCTTCGGTTTCGGCGGACACAACGCCGTCGTCGTGTTCCGGAACGCCTGACCAACCGGCACGGAAAATCCCTGCCGCAGACCGGCAAAGGAGAGGCTTCTCAGCGAATCGCTGAGAAGCCTCTCCTTTGCTTTGCTGTTGGATGAGCGGCGAAGACGTTTAGTGCAGAAGTGTCAGCCGACCTGATGAAGCCACCGGACGGGCGCGCCCTCGGCTGCGTGCCGGAAGGGTTCCAGCTCTTCATCCCAAGCCTCGCCCAGCGCCAAGGAGAGCTCATGGTAAACAGCCGCCGGATCACCGGCGCCCGTCTCGTAGGCATAGCGGATGCGGTCTTCTGAAACCATGATGTTGCCGTGGACATCTGTTGCCGCGTGAAATATGCCCAGTTCGGGTGTGTGCGACCAACGGCCCCCGTCCACGCCGAGGCTCGGCTCTTCGGTCACCTCATAACGCAGGTGAGCCCAGCCGCGCAAGGCGGACGCCAGCATAGAACCTGTCCCCTGTGGACCGAGCCACGAGAGTTCGGCCCGGAACATTCCGGGCGCAGCAGGTTGAGGGGTCCAGTCAAGATCCGTTCGCTTGTCCACGACGGATCCGACGGCCCACTCGATGTGGGGGCATAGCGCTGTAGGCGCCGAATGCACAAACAGCACACCACGCGTCATCACAACAGACATCCCATCCTCCAATTTGCTGTAGGTACGTCTTCCCCAACGACCTTCAGCCCACGGATAGTTATCTGATTCCGACGCTGCTATTGCTCAGGTTGATTCGACGATACATCTATTAGTATTTCGTCAACCCGATGGATTATGTGACTCATTCTGCCGTATGTCCGGGAATTCCGCCAGCGTAACTACCAAGTTGCCATTCTCGTTCGCACTAGGCACGCGGATGCGCCTGCTTATAGCTGGCTCGCAGGCGATCCACCGAGACATGCGTATAGATCTGTGTAGTCGCCAGGGACTCATGGCCAAGAATCTCCTGGACGGCACGGAGGTCCGCGCCACCGTCGAGCAGATGGGTAGCGGTGCTGTGGCGCAATGCGTGCGGGCTGGTGGCCGCAGTGTCGCCGAGTCCGGCAAACAGGCGTGCGGAAACGTCCCGCACCTGCCGCTGGTCGATCCGCTTTCCCCGGCGGCCTAGAAACAGCGCCGGACCGCTGGCATCCGTCGCCAGCGCTCCCCTCCCGCGGCGAAGCCAGTCATCCAATGCGGTAGCAGCAGGAACACCATAGGGGACTGCGCGTTCTTTATTGCCCTTACCCAGCACGCGTACCAGCCTGCGGTCCTGGTCAAGGTCGTCAACGTCCAGTCCGGACAACTCCCCAACACGAATTCCGGTGGCGTAGAGGAGTTCGATCAACGCCCGATCACGCAGCGGAACAGGCTGCCCCTCGGCTGCTTCCGAAGCCAGCGTCGAGAACAGCTGTTCCACCTGGCGCCGCTGCAGGACGTGGGGCAGCGTCCGTTGGCGTTTGGGAGCCTGCAACCGCACTGCAGGATCGCTTGCGATGAGCTCTTCGCGGAGGGCCCATGCGGTAAAAACTCGGGCGGACGCGGCACGGCGGGCGATGCTGGACCGGGCCCGGCCGTCGGCATTCATGCTGCCCAGCCAGGCACGTAAAGTCAGCAGACTGAGTCCGCTTAAATCCGCTATGGAGTTGCCCGCTGCGAAGTTGAAGAGCTGTTGGAGGTCCGCCAGATAGGCACGGGTGGTGTGTTCCGAATGGGCACGTTCGGCAGTCAGATACTTTTCAAACCCGTTGAACGCCGAGCTGAAGCTTTCCGGCCAAGGCCTGTTAGAAGCTGCTTCCGACGTCTCACGAGCATTCATCGTTCCACTGTCCTCGATCCCGGTCTCGAACTCAAGACGCCACACGTAGGCTTCCTGCAGGACTTAGGAGCCTACGACCGCCCAGCGTTCAGCCCCGCCGTTGCCGCCGCCAACCGGACGAATCCTGCTGGGCGAGAGACATGATTTCCAGCCGCCCGAGCCCCGCCAGTACCGTCCTCATCGGCAATCCGGCTACAGCCGAAAGCTTCTCGACCGTGGTTCCCTGCCTCACGGGCAGTGCGTCCAGCAGGAGCAGATCCTCCACGCTGAGGCCATCGTGGTCGGAGAGCGGCGCCTGTTGCTCTGCGGCCGCCCCTGCATCGAGGGGCCCCGCCAATTCAGCGACTTCAGCAGCGTCGGTAACGCAGACTGCGCTGCCGTCACGCAAGAGTCGGTGCGTGCCTGCCGAGTTCGCCGAGTAAATGGATCCCGGCACTGCGCCGACCGGACGGCCCAGTCCTGCAGCGTGGTGCGCCGTGTTCAGCGCTCCCGAGCGCCACCGGGCTTCTACGACTACCGTGGTACCGGCCAGTGCGGCGATCAATCGGTTGCGCTGGAGGAACCGCCAGCGAGTGGGCGCGGCGCCTGGCGGCAGTTCGGAGAGCAGAAGACCGCGGCTGGCCACCGTGCGGAGCAGTTCCTCATTCCCCGCCGGATAGTAGCGGTCCAGCCCGCACGCCATGATCGCGACGGTGGCTGGCCAATGCCCTGGCTCTGCGGCTGCCAGGGCGGAACGGTGCGCCTGGGCATCGATGCCGTAGGCACCGCCGGAAGCCACGCAGTAGCCCTTCTGCGTCAGGCCTGCGGCCAGGTCGCCTGTAGCAGAGTTGCCGTAGTTCGTGCTGTCCCTTGATCCAACCAGGGCTACCGTGCGTTCTGCTGGGGGAATTCCGTTCGAGTGTTGCCCGCGGCTCCAAAGGCACAGCGGTTCTGCGAGCTCCAGATCAGCCAGTGCCACTGGCCAGGACTCATCGCCTGGCACCAGAACGGCCCCACCAAGGCGCTCGATCGTGGCCAGGTCCCGATCCGGGTCCAGGTCCTTAATGCGCGGATGCCAGCGCTGAAGAGCCTCGGAAAGCATTCCCTGTTGGCTGCGTGACTGCTCCCGGTTCAGCAGGCGGTAGAGCTCAGCCTGCAGCTCCGGTCCCGGTTTCACCTCGCCTGTCGCGATACGCAGCCCATCCAAGGCGCCGACGGCCGCGACAAGGGCGAGTCCCACCCAGTCCGAAGGCTCCATGAGCCGTGATAAGGCCGCCCGCGCCCTGCGGTCGGCGGCCTGTGTAGTCGTCCTCATGTCGCACCTACCTGTTGACGGAAAGCCAGCGCCGCGCAGACGCAGTCTCGATCGGGAACCGCCAGACCGGCCAGATCGGCCATGGTCCAGGCCACCCTGAGCACCCGGGCATAGCCCCGGCCAGTCAGCACATCGCGCTCCATGGCCTTGTCGAGGTCTACTGTTGCCGTGCGCGAAAGCCGCAGTTCGGTCTTGAGCAGCTCGGCCGAAACCTCCGAGTTCAGTTCGCGGCCCCAACGCCCCAACCGCTCTCGTTGAGCCTTCCTGGCTTCGCGCACGCGCGCCGCGACGGTCCGGCTCGCTTCCTGCTCCGCCGCACCGGCCATGTCGGCGAGCGACAGCCGGTTGAGCCGCAGCTGAAGATCTATGCGGTCTATCAGGGGTTTGGATAACTTGCCGAAGTACCGGCGGCGTTGCACGGGCGTGCAACTGCACTCCAGCCCTTTGCCGCTGGCCATCCCGCAGGGACAGGGATTGGCTGCCAGCACCAGCTGGAAGCGGGCGGGATAGGCGGCCGTGCCCGTTGCCCGGTGGAGCACCAGGTTCCCGCTCTCCAGCGGCTGCCGCAGCGCATCCAGTACCGCGCGATCATATTCCGGTGCCTCGTCGAGGAAGAGGACGCCGCGGTGTGCTCTGGACGCAGCACCGGGACGCGGGACTCCGGAACCGCCGCCGATGATGGATGCAGTGGTGGCCGTGTGATGCGGGTTCTCGAATGGCGGACGCCGCAACAACTGGGTCAAATGCGCGGCAGTGTTGCTCAATGAATGAACCGCGGTGACCTCCATGGCGTGGTGGTCCGGCAGGTCCGGCAGCAGACCAGGCAAGCGCTCTGCCAGCATCGTCTTGCCCGCCCCGGGCGGCCCGACGAGCATGACATGGTGCCCGCCGGCGGCCGCAACCTCCATGGCAGTCCTGGCTTCGTGCTGGCCTGCGATATCTGCCATGTCGGGTTCGCGGCAGTCCCCGGTGGCTGGGCTCTCGCGTCCGGTCGGAGCTTCCTCTGCATCACCCACCGGGAGCAGCAGGGGGACCGGATCCGCCCCATAGGCAAGGAGCAGTTCAGCCAGCGTTCCATAACTCCGGACCTTGACGCCGGGGACCAGTTCCGCTTCCGCGCGGTTGGCCGCCGCCACGACGACTTCGGGGTGGCCGTCATCAACTGCTGCCATGACGGCCGGCAATACTCCCCGGATGGGCCTTAGCCTGCCGTCAAGCCCCAGTTCGGAGAGGAACACGGTTCCGCCGCTTGGCCGGACATCCCCGGATGCCTGCAAGGCGGACATCAGGATTGCCAGATCGAAGCCGGAACCTTTTTTCGGTAACGAAGCCGGGATCAGGTTCACGGTGATTTTGCGCCGACTCAGTGGAATTCCGGCGTTCTTCGCCGCTGCCTTAATCCGGTCCTTCGCCTCATTCAGCGACGCGTCCGGCAAGCCGAGGAGGACAAATGCCGGGAGCGTCTGGCCTATGTCGGCTTCGACCTCGACCATGTGTCCTGACAAGCCGACCAATGCCACGGAGAAGGTTCTGCCCAGTCCCATCAGCCCACGGCCTTCACGTGCTCAATGACCGGAGGAGTCTGCCCGTCGTGGAGAATGGCAACAGCATCGATACGGTAGCCGGTGCCCGACATGCCGTGCGCCCGCAGCCATTGCAGGGTCAGGATCTGCAGTCGCTGGACCTTGGCAGGCGTAATCGCCTCAAGAGGATGCCCGTAGTCCGGACTTCGCCGCGTTTTGACCTCCGAAACGACAACTGTTGCCCCTTCCAGAGCAACGATGTCGAGCTCCCCCGTGCCGGAACGCCAATTGCGGTCCACGACCCGCTGCCCGGCCCGTTCCAAATACCTGGCAGCCAGGTCTTCGCCGTCTTTGCCCAGTTTGTCTTTGGCTCTCATACCCCCAGCGTGGCGGCACGGATGGCAATGGCACAGGGAGCCTGGCACTTATGTGGACGTTGCTCCGGGCCGTGATTGCTGTGCAGGGAAAGTGCAAAATCCACCGGGCCGTCCGCGGGCGGGGGAAAACGCTAGTTACCGAGGTCTGCGTCCTTGGGCAGCGTCAGGTCATCGGTCTTGGTCAGCTCTTCGATGTTCACGTCCTTGAACGTCAGCACGCGGACCTTTTTGACGAAACGTGCCGAGCGGTAAATATCCCAGACCCAGGCATCCTGCAGGGTCAGGTCGAAGTAGATCTCGCCATCGGCCGAACGGGCCTGCAGATCAACATGGTTGGCCAGGTAGAACCGCCGCTCGGTCTCCACAACGTAGCTGAACAGACCCGCAACGTCGCGGTATTCGCGGTAGAGCTGCAGCTCCATGTCCGTTTCATAGTTCTCAAGATCTTCGGCGCTCATGCCACCATCTTCTCGCAGTTCGGTTAGGTCTGTGTTCCCCGCCGTATTTCGGTCCTCAGGGGAGGCGATAATCGCGGGTGAAGAACCGGTTAGAGCGGTCCTGCTCCGCTCAGTTCAACGGCTGCCATGGCCGGGCTGTCCGGCGTCAGCCGCCAGCTCTGCCTGTGCTGGCTTGAAGGTCCCTTGTCCAGAATGGCCGCCCGGTGGCTGCCGGTAGCGTAGCCCTTGTTGGCCTCCCAGCCATACGCAGGGTAGTCATCGGCGAGCTTTATCATCATTGCGTCGCGTTCCACCTTTGCCAGGACACTGGCGGCGGCCACGCTAAGGCACTGCAAATCGGCTTTGATCTTCGTGTGCACAGGCGCGTCACACCCGGCACCGTCGGATACCTCGAAGAGCGATGCCTGCGGCTGTGCCGAGAGCCAGTCATAGTTACCGTCCAGGATCACGACATCCGGCCGGGCTATGGCAAGAACCTGCAGCCAGGCGCGGGTTCCGGCCAGGCGCAGCGCGGCCATCAGCCCCATGCTGTCAATTTCAGCAGGAGAGGCGTGGCCAACGCCGTAGGCGTTGGCCCAGGTCCGGATCACCGGCACGAGTGCTTCACGGTCCGGCGCGCTGAGCAGTTTGCTGTCGCGCACACCTTTGAGCGCCTTGGCAGTGGTGGCGTCGATCAGGACCATGCCCACGCTGACGGGGCCGGCCAAGGCTCCACGGCCAACTTCATCCGCACCGGCAATCAGCCGGTGGCCCTGCGCCTTGAATGAACGCTCGAAGCGCAGATGCGGGTCCTTCGGCGTCATCGGCTGGCCCCTTGTGCCGGTGCGGTTTCCTCCACGGACCCCGATTCCTGACCGGGGTTCCCTTCGTCCGGCGCCGGGACAGCGTCGAATACCTCCGGATAGCTGCCCAGCACACTCATCCGGCCCAACGGCCAGGCGATCACGGCTGCCCTGCCTTCCACTGCATCGATGTCTATGAAGCCGCCGGATTCCTCGTCGCGGTGTTCGCGGGAATCGGCCGAGTGGTTACGGTTATCCCCCATGACCCAGATTTTACCCTCGGGAACAACGACGTCGAAGGGCTGGCGGGCATTGTCGGATTCCGGATGCAGGTACGGTTCGTCGAGCGGATATCCGTTCACGGTAATCCGTCCGTCTGCGTCGCAGCAGACCACGCGGTCCCCGCTGACACCAATCACGCGCTTGACCAGATGCTGCTGCGAGCTATCGGGCAGCAGCCCAACAAAAGTAAGGGCCTGCTGGAACCAGCCATCGTCGTCGTTCGATTCCGCCGGAGGCAGCCAACTGAGGTCGTCCTGGAAGACAACAACGTCCCCGCGGTTGAGGCTGAACGGCTCAGGCACCAGCAGATTGACGAAAATGCGGTCGTTGACTTCCAAGGTGTTTTCCATGGAAGTAGACGGAATATAGAAGGCCCGGAACAGGAAGGTCTTGATCAGGAACGACAACAACAGGGCTACCGCCACGATGACCGCGATTTCGCGCAGCCACGCCAGAACCGGGTTTTTCCGTTTATCTGCCGCCTGCTCCATGTTCACTTTCCTTTGTCCGTTTCGGGATCGGTGCCAAGAGCGGTCCGCTCCAGCGGACCGGACCGCTCCAGCGGCCAGACGATTTCCATCGGCCTGCCGATTACCCTTTCCAAGGGAACCATACCCCCGCCGGGCGCACCCAGCAGTACACGCGAATCAGCTGAGATTGCCCGGTGGTCCCCCATCAACCACAACCTATCGTGCGGCACTTCAACGGCGAATTCCTGTTCGCTGGGGGCATCTCCGGGATACACATAGTCTTCAGTAACCGCTTCCCCATTGATCACCAGCCGGCCGTCCGGGGCACAGCATTCCACCATGTCGCCGGGAAGTCCGATGACCCGCTTGACGTAAACCGTATCGCTGCCGATGAGTCCAAACCATTGCCCCAGCCCCAGCAGCGCGTCGACATAGGCGGGGTTGCCGCTGTCGAAGGGCGCAAAGGAGCCGCGGCCGTCGAAAACCACCAAGTCGCCCCGCTCGATGGGTCCAAAGGCATAATCAGTTCGGGAGACCAGTACCCGGTCGCCGGTATCCAGCAGTGGCTCCATCGAATCCGACGGGATGTAGTAGACGTCGATCAGGGTAGCGCGGACCACTGCGCTGAGCACGATTGCTGCGGCGAGCACAGCTAAGACAAAACGCCAGCCCGGGAATCCGGACCGGCGTTTTGCATGTTCCCCGGACGAGGCCCGGGGAACTGGAATTTCTTGCACCACTTAGTTCAAGCTGCCCTAAGGAAGGGAGGCTACTTGGCAGTGCTGAAGTCGCGCTTTTCCTTGATCTTGGCAGCCTTGCCGTGGCGGTCGCGCATGTAGTACAGCTTGGCACGGCGCACGTCACCCTTGGTCAGGACTTCGATCTTGTCGATGATCGGAGAGTGAACCGGGAAGGTACGCTCCACGCCGACGCCGAAGGAAACCTTGCGGACGGTGAACGTCTCGCGGATGCCGTCGCCCTGGCGGCCCATCACGAAGCCCTGGAAGACCTGAACACGGGCGTTCTTGCCTTCGATGATGTTGACGTGAACCTTGACGGTGTCGCCGGCGCGGAATTCGGGAACGTCGCTGCGCAGTGAAGCGGCGTCTACTGAATCGAGGATGTGCATTGGTATCACTCCTGGTGAACGCCACAGGTCATCCACTTTGGTCACGGCATGAGGGTCCGGCACGCGGCAGGACGATCAATACCGAAAGTTCTGTTAGACCGGCGCGTCCGGAAATGGCACGCCGGTGTGTCTGGCTGTTGGCTCCACGCCCCCTGTGGCAGGCGCAAACCCAGCAAACACAAGTCTTTATATTGCCACACCGCAGCGGGCACCGCCAATTCAGCGGGCTTGGGTCAGCCGCTGGTTGGGCGCAACGCGATGCCGGTAGCCGAAACGGTGTAGCCCGCACTGTCGAGCAAGGCCTTGTCCGCCTTGTCCAGCGTGCCGGGGTCCAGCCGGGCAATCAGGTCCGGACGGCGCCGGAGAGTCCGCAGCAGTTGCTCATCGCGGCGGAACCGGGCGATCTTGGCGTGGTTGCCGCTGAGCAGTACCTCTGGGACGGCCTTGTCCCGCCACTGCGAAGGCTTTGTGTAGACGGGATATTCGAGCAGGCCGTCGGAGTGGGATTCCTCGACCAGGGATTCGGGGTTGCCCACGACACCCGGAATCAGTCGCCCGATGGCCTCCACCATGGCCAGCACGGCAACCTCGCCGCCGTTGAGGACATAGTCACCCAGGCTCATCGGGCGGACGGTGAATCTTTCCGCGGCCCAGTCCAGCACACGCTCGTCAATGCCTTCGTACCGGCCACAGGCGAAGACCAGATGCTCTTCCTCCGCGAGCTCATGGGCGGCCGCCTGCGTGAAAACTTCTCCGGCCGGTGACGGCACGATCAGCACGGGACGTTGGGGCCCTTCCGCGGGCAGCAATGATTCGAGGGCCTCCGCCCAAGGTTCGGGTTTCATCACCATGCCTGCACCGCCGCCGTACGGTGTGTCGTCCACCGTGCGGTGTTTGTCCGTCGTGAACTCCCGCAGGTCGTGCACGTCCAGTTGCAGCAGACCGTCCTGGCGTGCCTTGCCGATCAGGGAAAGTTCCAGGGCAGCCAGATACTCGGGAAAAATGCTAACGACGTCGATGCGCACTTAGCGCTCCCCCTCGCCGTCGTCGGGGGTGCTTTGGCTCTCGGCCGAGTTGAGCTCGAAAAGACCTGCGGGCGGGGTGACGCGGATGAAGCCGGCCTCGACGTCGACTTCCGGGACAATCTGTTCCACGAAGGGAACCAGGACTTCGTCGCCGTTGGCTGCGGTGACGACCAGGAGGTCCTGGGCGGGAAGCGTATTCAAGGCGGCGACCTTGCCGACTTCCTGCTCATCCACCAGCACACGCAGGCCGACCAACTCGTGTTCGTACCAGGCGTCTTCATCGTCGTCGACATCTTCCGTATTAACGAACAGCTGGGCGCCGCGGAGCTCCTCGGCCCCGTTCCGGTCCGCCACTTCCGCAAAGCCCAGCAGGAGGATGTCCTTGTTCCAACGAGCCGATTCAACCGTCAGCGGCCCCAGACTCGCCGGCTCAACGACAAAGGACGCGCCGGGAACGAAGCGTTCCTCGGGCGCATCGGTCATCACCTGGACAGTGACCTCGCCTCGAATGCCGTGGGGTTTGCCAATCCGCGCAATCTGGACCTGCATGGAATCTCCTGTCGAACTACGTCTGAGGGTCGAAAATCGGGGCACAAAAACATCCGGCCCTACACCATTATCTGGTGCGGGGCCGGATGCGATAACTGATGTGAAGCGTGCTCAGCGGCGGCGGTCAGTATCCACTACGTCCACGCGGACCTGCTCGCCACCCGCAAGTGCGGCAATGACGGTGCGCAGTGCGCGTGCAGTGCGGCCCTGACGGCCGATGACGCGACCCAAATCGTCCTGGTGGACCCGCACCTCAATAATGTCTGAGCGGCGGTTGGTCTTCACCATGACCTTGACGTCCTCGGGACTGTCAACGATGCCACGGACCAGGTGTTCGAGCGCTTCAGCCAGCATTTACTCAGCCTTTGCGGTTTCGTCGGCAGACGCTTCAGCCGGTGCTTCTGCAGCGGCTTCGTCGGCGGCCTCTTCCTTCTTGGCCTTCGGGGTGATGGCCTCCGGGATGATCACGGACTCCTTCTCGGGAGCAGCGAAAGCTTCCTTGGGAGCCTTGGTCTTGAGCGTGCCTTCCTGGCCCTCAATACCCTTGAACTTCTGCCAGTCACCGGTGATCTTGAGCAGGGCGGAAACCTGTTCGGACGGCTGGGCACCTACGCCGAGCCAGTACTGTGCACGGTCGGACTTGATGTCGATGTACGACGGCTCTTCGGTGGGGCGGTACAGCCCGATCTCCTCGATGGCACGGCCGTCGCGCTTGGCGCGGGCATCCATGACAACGATTCGGTAGTGGGCTGAGAACTTCTTGCCGAAGCGCTTAAGGCGAATCTTTACGGCCACTTTAGTGGTCACTCCTGGTTCTGAAAATGGGCGAACCCGTATGTCTGCACCCGTGGGGCGGGCCGTGGTTGGGGTTCAAAGGACAAGACACTTGCACGGAGAGAGGGGCCGCGCAGATCGAGTACCTGTCTATTGTGCCAGATACAACCCAATCCGCGCGACTCGGCTCCCCCGACTGTGCGAGCGGCCATGAATGCCGGTCAGACGGACTCGGTACCGCTCCAGACGTAGAGCTGCTGGCGGCCGTCTTCCGAGGCATCCGCAGCGAGTTCGCCGATGCGCTTCACCGACTCCACCGCTGCGTCGCCGCTGAGCGGCATGTCCTCTTCGGAAGCCCACGCGGCGGCGACGTCGGGCAGCACGGGGGCACCGTCGTCGGACGTTTCGGCCAGCAGGTCGGCCAAGGCGCGGACCATCGATTCCGGCGCGACGTAGGACGTAGAGGGTCTCGCTGGCGACGTCGGCAATGGCAAGTTCGTCCTCGCCGACGGAATGGACTGCCTGCCCTGCCAGCTGGCCCAGCCGTTCGATTTCCCAATCCGTGATGCCATTGATCCGCGTGTGCGGAGCATCCGGAACTTCCACCTGGGCTCCGCCTTCGCCAACAGCCTCCAGCGCCTTATCAAGTGCGGCGGCGCGCTGCACCGCCGCGTCGTGGGTGGCCACAAAAACTTCAGTAATTCCGGACATAGCGCCTCCGCCTCGGATTGGATGCATTTGGTTTCACCCTATCCTGCGCGGGGCCGCGGCCAAACTGCGCAGGATCAGGAGACGGCGACGCGCAGCTGGTTGCGCCAGGGATCCTCAAACCGAAGCTCGGCACCGGTGTGATGATGGCTGACGCCGGCACTCCCCAGCCGCTGGGCCAGGGCGCCGACCTCGTCCTCGTTCGGAACATGGATCAGCACCTCCCCCAGGCCCAGGGTGTCCTTGCGCGGGCCGGCGCCACGGCTGTTCCACACGTTCATCGCCATATGGTGGTGGTAGCCGCCGGCGGAGACAAACAACGCCTGGCCATGCCAGCCGGCCGTGCGCTCGAATCCGAGCGTGTTGACGTAGAACTGCTCCGCCACCGAGGTGTCGCCAACCTGCAGGTGGACGTGGCCGATGGCCGCGCCAGCGTCGTGCTGCTTGCGGACGGAGTCCTCGGTGAGGTGGTTCTGCAGGTAGGACTGGGGGTTCAAGGCCAGGCTGTCCATGTGGACCTCCTTGCCTGTGGCGGTCTCATTCCATTCCCACTGCTCACGGGGCCGGTCATAGTACAGCTCAATGCCGTTGCCTTCGGGATCGGTGAAGTAGAAGGCTTCGCTCACCAAGTGATCGGCGCTGCCGACGAAACGCGTGGGGTCGGTTTGGGCCGCAGAGGCGACAGTCGCGGCAAGGTCCGACCGGTTGTCGAACAGGAATGCGGTATGAAACAGCCCTGCTTCGCCGCGCGACGGCAGCTGGAGTCCGGCGGCGGGCGCCAGGTGGACCAGCGGCGTGGTGCCGCGGCCCAGATACACACCGCCGAGCCCTTCTGCAACAGGATCCAAGCCCAGCGCGTTCTGGTAGTACTTGGTCATGTTCGTCATGTCCCCCACCTTGAGCATTACGGTGCCCATGGTGAGGTCGCCTGCCAACAGATCCTGGTTTTTTGCTTGAAAGTTCATGTATATAAGAATACTTGAACCTTCATGTTAATTCCAGTCCCAGTGGCCTGCGGTCCGGCTACTGCATCAACCTGACGCGGCTGTGCCCCTGTCCAGGATCAGCGGCGGCGGTTCCGCCGGGACTTGAGGAAGCTGTAGAAAACGAGTTCGCCCGCCGCCTCGGTGACCAGCGACAGCGCTCCCGCGCGCATGATTCCGTTGCGAGGGCTTCGGTGCCGGGCCGCGGCCCGGAAGAGTACTGCTGCGGCGCCGGCTGCAACGGCCGCGCTTCCGGCCAGCAGCTCCGGGTGCGCCAGCACGGTCCGGTGCCATTTGGCGAAGGGAGAATGTCCGGAGGTGGGAGTAGCGATGACTTCGAGCAAGGCCTTGGCCATCGGCAGCGGGGGCATCACGGTGACCGGCTGACCCACGGCAGCCACCGGCGCTTCGGCCAGCCGGCCGGCCAGTTCCGGCAGCCCCAGGGCCACCGCTGTCCGGGCCAGGACCTCGCCATCCTCCGGCCCCTGCATCAGGTCCCTGAGCCGGGACTCCGCCTCGGCATCCAGATCGAGGGCTTGGGCGATGCCGGCGGTGCTCGGCTCCGTGGATCGGACCAATGTTCCGAGCAATCGCAGGGTTTCTGCCGAGGCCTTATCGGTGGTTGCGAACGGCTTGGGCTGCGGCTGCCATGCGTGCCACAAGTTGTTGCTCGGGTCGTTCACAGCACCGGGAAGCCAAACTTCAACGGCCCGCAGTCCGTCCAGATTCATTAACGCGACCAATGGCTTGGTTTCGGCCGGCCAGTTGTAGAGCCCGGGCGCGGCTTCCCCTTCCACAACCACCACAGAGCGGCCCGGCACGGTTTTGTCGTCCAGCACCTGGAGTTCGACGCGGTTCAGCGTTCCAAACATGATCAGATCTTCGTGGCGCATATTCCCCACGAGCACAGTGCGCAGCACCATTGGATCTTCTACATCCGTCCCACCGGATTCTCCCAGCTCAGGCTCCTCGGCCAGCCGGAACGCGGCCTCCGCTGCCGGGGCTTGGTAGCTGAAGCCATCCACGTCCGCTGCCGCGCCGAGGGCCAGCGAGAAACTTTGGGCCAGCATGCGGTAGTCGGGGCCGGGAGCGGCTTCGCCGCCCTGATCCAGGACAGCGACGCGTCCGGCAGCATTTCGGGCGAGCAGCATTTCGATGACTGTTTGGCCCGCCTCCGGCTGGCCTGCCGCGAAAGCACCGAGCAGCGAACGGTCCGTGATCTCTTGCATCAGGGCCGCTACACCAGCCTCGTCCAGTGGCCAGGGCCACCAAAGTTCACCGGTTATGGGCTCCCACACAGATTCACTCATGGCATCAACGCTAGCAAGTCCCGCTAGCAGTGCTGTCCAGCGGCCAGGAAGTCGACCAACAACCCATGACCTTCCGGCGTGTCCTGTGGGCGGTGGTTGTTGGCGGCATGGCGATGTACCGCACCAGTGGTAGCCAGATATTCCGCGACCTCTTCATACAGCGGCTCCCAGCCGCCGGTCACGACGAGGGTGCGGACGCCGGGAACAATGTGCAGCGGGGCGGTCCAGGGCGGATCCTGCAGCCGGAGCCGACTGGCCTGCAGGCGGTCCCCGGCCGAGGCCAGAGGCTTCGCCGCCGTGCCAAGGACGAGGCGCGAGAATTCACGATGATACTGCTCGTCGTCCAGCTCATCCCTTGCCGCAAACAGAGGCTCCAGCCGCTTCCGATGTGCCTTTGTTGCCGGCAGGTCCGCAGTCAGCGACAAACACGCAGGTTCGAACAGGGTCAGGGAGGCCACCAGTTCCGGCCGTTCCACCGCCGCCATCATCGCCGCAACGGCCCCTTGGGAATGCGCGACGAGATGGCCGCCGTCGCCGAGGTTTTCCACGACTATTTGCATATCTGCCCCGAAATCCGTCCGCACTGGAGCGGTATCCGGCGCGAAACCGTGCCGCCGGACAAACAGGCAGTCGTAGGCGCTGGCGAGACGGTGCTGGTACGGCCACGCGGCGATGCCGAAGCGACCGGTTCCGTGTACAAAGACCACACGGGGCTTGGGGCTGCTGCGCTGCATAAGGGCAGTCTAGGATCCGGAGCTGACTGTATTGTCGAAGTCCGGAAGCAGTTCGCGTGGCGGCACGTCCCGCTGGACCGTATCGATCCGCTGGCCATCACGCAGCTCAAGCACCGAGAGCAGCTCATGGGCGTCGAGGGCGGCTTTCAGCTGGGCCGCCTGGGGACGGCCCAGTCCGGCCAGCGCCAGGTCCGCCGCGAGGAACTCGGCTTGTCCGCCTGCCACGGCGGCGAGCGAACCGCCGTCGTAGGTTCCGCCGTCGTAAATAAAAGTAATGGCTTCCGCCGGGAAGGCCGGCGTCTGTTGGTAATCAATAGCCAGAATGCGCCCCAGCGGCAGCGACAGCGAGGTTGCCTGCAGAACGCGTCCGGCCGTTGAGCGCGGGTCCTCCCCCGATTTCACCATCCCGGCCGGCAATGATGCATGGCCGTCGGCATCGGGGCTGAGCAGAATGGAACCGCTGACGGTGCGTACCACCACCGCCACGTTGGCAGGGCGCTTCCATTGGGAACCATAGAATCCACTCAGATCGTGCCTGCTCACAAAAGCCCTTCGTAGAAGCCCCAACTCTTACCAGGATGCCGAACGGTATGCTCCTGTGGTCCGGCCGGTGCCGGCGCGGACCACGGCGAGCCTACTTGCCCAGGAACTTTTCGAACCCCTTGGGCAGGTTCAGTGCGGACGGATCGAAGTCTTCCTGCTGCTGGCCGAAAGCTGCGCCGGTGGGCAACGCCTTTTTGGCGTTGGCGCGGCGTTCCTCGGCTTCCCGCAGTTCCTGTGCGGCCTTGGCCGGATTTCCCGAACGAGCCTTCTTCTTGCCCTTCGAGACCTGCTTGCCCTTACGGGCGCCGCCGCTGAAGCCGCCCGGTCCGGCCATGCCGGGCATCCCCGGGATGCCGCCGCCCTGGGCCATCTTCTTCATCATCTTCTGGGCCTGGCCAAACCGCTCCAGCAGGCCGTTGACCTCGGAGACGTGGACGCCGGATCCCTTGGCGATACGGGCGCGGCGGGAGCCGTTGATGATCTTCGGTGCGACCCGCTCGTGCGGGGTCATGGAGCGGACAATGGCCTCGACGCGGTCGATCTCGCGCTCGTCGAAGTTCTCCAGCTGCTGGCGCATGCCGGCGGCGCCGGGCATCATCATCAGCATCTTCTTCATCGATCCCATCTTGCGGATCTGCTGCATCTGCGCGAGGAAGTCATCGAGCGTGAAGTCTTCCTGGTCGGCGAACTTCTGCGCCATGCGCTCGGCTTCGCCCTTGTCCCAGGACTTCTCCGCCTGCTCGATCAGGGAGAGGATGTCGCCCATGTCCAGGATGCGGTTGGCCATCCGGTCCGGGTGGAAGATTTCGAAATCGTCCAGGCTCTCACCGGTGGAGGCAAACATGACCGGCTTGCCCGTCACGGACGCGACGGAGAGCGCGGCGCCGCCGCGGGCATCGCCGTCGAGCTTTGAAAGCACGACGCCGGTGAAGTTTACGCCTTCGTTGAACGCCTGGGCGGTGTTGACCGCGTCCTGGCCGATCATGGCGTCGATGACGAAGAGGACCTCGTCCGGGTTGATGGCTGCGCGGATGTCCGCGGCCTGCTGCATCATTTCCGTGTCCACACCCAGGCGGCCGGCGGTGTCCACAATGACAACGTCGTGCAGTTTCTGGCGGGCTTCCTCGACACCCTGGCGGGCGACGGCGACCGGATCGCCCGTGGCTGATTCAAATTCCGACTGCACACCCGGGTGGGGTGCGAAGACCGGTACACCGGCGCGCTGACCGTTGACCTGCAGCTGGGTGACGGCATTGGGCCGCTGGAGGTCCGCGGCGACCAGCAGCGGGCTGTGGCCCTGTCCCTTCAGCCACTTGGACAGTTTTCCGGCGAGCGTGGTCTTACCGGCACCCTGCAGACCAGCCAGCATGATCACGGTGGGCGGGTTCTTGGCCAGGCGGATGCGCCGGGTCTCGCCGCCCAGGATGTTGACAAGTTCGTCGTTGACGATCTTGACGACCTGCTGGCCCGGGTTCAGCGCACCGGAGACTTCCTCGCCGAGCGCACGTTCCTTAACATGCGCGGCGAATTCACGCACCACCGGTACGGCGACGTCCGCGTCCAGCAGGGCACGCCGGATCTCGCGGACAGTGGCGTCGACATCCGCCTCCGTGAGACGTCCCTTGCCGCGCAGATTCTTGAAGGTCGAGGCCAACCGGTCAGAGAGTGAATTGAACACGCGCCGTGTACTTCTTTCGTCGATCTAGGCTCACAGTCCCCGGCCGCGCCGGAGTTCAACTATCTAGGGTAGCAACTGCGGGCGGGCAATGTCCCAATTTCCGGACGACGACGGCGACCGGACCACTTGATGGCAGCGAACCGGCGACATCGGGCGCCATAGGTGGCAAGGTAGGAAAGGTGACTGCCGAACAGACCTCAACCGGGACAGAATCCGCAGAAACCACCCGCGGAGACTTGGAAATCCGGACCTTGCTCATTTTGGGCGCTTCCGGGGACCTGACCGGACGGCTGCTGCTGCCCGGACTCGGAAAGCTCATTGCCCAAGGGCGGACCCAGGGCCTGAGCCTTGTGGGCGCAGGATCCGATGACTGGGACCAGGACCGGTGGCGCGAACGCGTCGACGAAGCCTTCGGGTCCTGCACTCAGGGAGCCAACGACGCCGGCCTGCGGGAATTGCGCAAAGTACAGGAAAACACCGAGTACCACATGGTGGACGTGACAGCCCAAGGGGCTCTGGCGGAACTGCTCAGCTCGGTCAACGGACCGGCAGCGGTCTATTTCGCTTTACCGCCGGCCGTCAGCCAGCAGGCCTGCGAGATCCTCAAGCCCGAGGACGTGCCCGAAGGCACGCGCTTGGTGATGGAGAAGCCCTTCGGCTCCAGCCGGGTCTCGGCTGCCTCACTGAACGAGACGCTGCTGCGGCTGGTCCCCGAGGACCACATCCACCGGGTGGACCACTTCCTGGGCAAAGCCACTGTGTTCAACATCCTGGGCCTGCGCTTTGCCAACCGGTTGCTCGAGCCGCTGTTCAGCAATGAGCATGTGCAGAAGGTCGAAATCTTTTACGACGAGTCCCTGGCATTGGAAGGACGGGCACGGTACTACGACAAGGCCGGTGCCTTGCGGGACATGATCCAGAGCCATTTGCTGCAGATCATGGCGCTCACCGCGCTGAACGCCCCCGCAACGCTGCACGAACGCGACCTTCGCGACCACATCGGCAGCGTTCTGCGCGCCAGTTCGGTCAAACCGGACTTCGCCAAAAGCACGCGACGTGCCCGGTACACGGCCGGTGACGTGGACGGACGGAAAATCCCCGACTACGTGGCCGAAGAGGGGATCGATCCCGCGCGGAACACGGAGACGCTGGCGGAGATCGAGGTCTCGATCAACAACAGCCGCTGGACCGGGGTTCCGTTTATCCTGCGTTCGGGCAAAGCGTTGGGCAAGAAGCAGAAGGAAGCCATTGTCACCTTCAAACCCGTTAACCATCTGCCCACCGGGTTTAAGGGCGTGGATGCACCCACGCGCCTGCGGATCGGTTTCGGCCCCGACACCCTCAGGCTGGAGATCGATGTCAACGGACCGGGCGACATCTTCACGCTCGACCGCGAGGTGATGGAGACCAACCTGCACTCCGCAGATCTCTTGCCGTATGGGGAAGTGCTGGACGGCATCCTGACCGGGGACCCGATGCTCTCGGTCCGCGGGGACATCGCGGAGGATTGCTGGCGGATTGTCGAGCCGGTCCTGAAAGCATGGGAGGCCAACGAAGTGCCGCTGGAGGAGTACGCTGCAGGATCGAGCGGACCGGCTGGCTGGGAAACATCGAGGGACGATACGCCGATGCGGACCGTGGACGCCGAGGCCTGAGCGGAGGGCAGCGGATCACACAAAGCTGCACCTCCGAAAGCCGGATCCGATGATTCGATTCCAGCTCCCGGAGGTGCAGTGAGCGCCCTCTGCTGTCCGGCTAGATTGCGGCTTCCCCGCGCTCGCCGGTGCGCACCCGCACGGCTTCCTCGACGTCGATAAGCCATACTTTGCCGTCGCCGGCCCGTCCGGTGTTGGCCGTGGCAACCAGGACATCGACGATGTCGTTGGCCCATTCGTTCGCGACCAGGACCTCCACTCGCACCTTCTGCAGCAGATCAACGGTGTACTCAGCGCCGCGGTACACCTCGGTGTGGCCCCGCTGGCGGCCGTAGCCGCTGGCCTGGCTGACCGTGAGTCCCTGCACCCCGTAACTTTCCAGGCTGCCGCGGACCTCGTCGAGCTTCTCGGGACGGATGATAGCGGTAACCAGTTTCATGCCTTGACCTCTTCCTTGATGTGCGCGCTGCGGTCCGTTGCCGGATGCGGCACAAAAGTGCCTCCGGTGCCCAGCCCGCCGAACTCGTACGCGGTTTCGGCGTGCTGCGTCAGGTCCACGCCTATGACCTCCTGGTCCTCGGTGACGCGGAAGCCAATCGTCTTGTGCACTGCCAGCCCGATGACAATCGTCATGATCGCGGTGAACGCGACGGATACAACCGCTGCCACCGTCTGGGCGCCTAGCTGGCCGGGACCGCCGCCGTAGAACAGTCCGCCGACGACCCCGTCCGCTGGGAGGGCAAGGAAGCCAAGTGCCAGCGTGCCGACCAGTCCGGCGACGAGGTGGACGCCGACGACATCCAGGGAGTCGTCATAGCCGAACTTGTACTTCAGCCCCACAGCGAGGGCCGCCAGCGCACCGGCAACGATGCCTAGACCGATGGCGCCGAGGGGAGAGACATTCGCGCAGGCCGGGGTGATCGCAACCAGGCCGGAGACGACGCCGGAAGCCGCGCCCAGGGAAGTCGGCCGACCATCACGGATGCGCTCGACGACGAGCCAGGCGAGCATCGCGGCACCGGGCGCCACCATGGTGTTGACCCAGATGAGCCCCGCTTCCTCCGCAGTACCGGCGGCGCCACCGTTGAAGCCGAACCAGCCGAACCACAGCAGCGCAGCACCGAGCATAACGAACGGGATGTTGTGCGGACGCTGGGCCGGGTCCTTGCCGAACCCTTTGCGCTTGCCCAGGATCAGGGCCAGGATCAGGCCAGCAATGCCGGCATTAATGTGGACCACAGTGCCACCGGCGAAGTCAATGGCCTCCCCGGCCCAGGCGCCGACAGCACCTTCTGCACTCAGGAGGCCGCCGCCCCACACCATAAAAGCCAGGGGGCAGTACACCAGAGTGACCCACACTGGCACAAAGACAGCCCAGGCGCCGAACTTCGCGCGGTCGGCGATGGCGCCGGAAATGAGTGCCACGGTGATGATCGCGAAGGTAGCTCCGTAGCCGGCGCCAATCAGGTCCTCCGTGTTCAGCAGCGTCTGCATGCCGAATGCCGCGAACGGGTTGCCGAAGAGCTGGCCGATCCCCTCGCCGCCGCTCATGGAGTAACCCCACAGGACCCAGACGACGGCGACCAGGCCGATGGAAATGAAGCTCATCATCATCATGTTGAGGGCGGCTTTTGCTCGGGTCATGCCGCCATAGAAGAATGCAAGGCCTGGCGTCATGAGCAGCACCAGTGCCGCGGAAATCATCACCCAGACGTGACCTGCTGACAGATCCATTTTCGCGTCCTCTCGTCCGAGGCGGGCCCATCCCGCATCTGGTTTCCAGATTGCCGGTCGATTGTTTCCGCGGATTCGGCACTTCGTTTCAGGGGCGTTACAAGGACGAGGCCACCGTAAATCCGGTGTCACGACCATGTTTCAGTCATGTTTCGCAGCACGGATAGGCTTGATGCCATGCCCCTCTTCCGCCGCTTGGCCCGTTCCTCGGCCGAGCCCGCCCGCGCCCGGTCGGCACGCCCGCGCCCCACACCTATCCCCCGCGACATCAAAGTGCTGGTGGCAGCCGCCTTCGTAATCGCACTGGGTTACGGCCTCGTGGCTCCGGTACTGCCGCAGTTTGCGGCGAGTTTTGACGTTGGCGTCGCGGCTGCGTCCATCATTGTCAGTGTCTTCGCCTTCACCCGGCTGATCTTCGCCCCGGCGGGCGGGGCGCTCGTGGGCCGTTGGGGTGAACGACGGGTCTATCTCACCGGCCTGCTGATCGTTGCCGCCTCCACGGGTGCCTGTGCCTTGGCGCAGGGCTACTGGCAGTTGCTGCTGTTCCGAGGGCTCGGCGGCGTGGGCTCCACGATGTTCACCGTTTCCGCCACCGCGCTGATCCTCCGGCTCGCGCCACCCGACAGCCGTGGACGCGTTTCAGGCCTCTACGCTGCAACATTCCTGATGGGCGGCATCCTTGGGCCGGTTGTGGGCGGTCTGTTGGCCGGTCTCGGCCTGCGCGTTCCCTTCGTGGTGTACGCCGTCGCACTTCTGGTGGCTGCCGCCGTCGTCGCTCTCATGCTGAAGAAGCCCGACCGCAGCTCCACAGACGGCACGGACTCCCCCATTCAGCCGATGCCGTTGAGCGAAGCGATGAAGGATCCGGGGTACAGGGCCGCCATCGCCTCTGCCTTCGCCAATGGCTGGGCCACGTTTGGTGTCCGCATGTCGCTGATTCCGCTCTTTGCGGGTGCCGTCCTAGGCGCAGGGCCGGAAACTGCCGGACTGGCCCTGGCAGTGTTTGCCGTGGGCAACGCGCTGGCGCTGACGTTTTCGGGCAAGCTCTCGGACACCTTAGGACGCCGGCCGATGGTGATTTCCGGACTTGCCGTTGCAGGGCTGGCGATCGCCGCCATCGGTTTTACCGACTCGGTCCCGGTATTCGTCGCCGTGTCCGTGATCGCCGGTTTCGGATCAGGCCTGCTTGGACCCGCCCAGCAGGCAGCGGTGGCGGACATCATCGGCAATCAACGCAGCGGCGGAAAAGTCCTCGCTGTGTTCCAAATGTCTACAGACGCCGGCGCCATCGTCGGGCCCGTCCTCGCTGGCGCCCTGGCGGACAGGCTGGACTATGGCTGGGCCTTCGCAGTCACCGGCTGCGTGACCATCCTCGCTGCCCTGTTCTGGCTGTTTTTCGGCCGGGAAACCCTCGCCGTCCAGCAATCGGAACCTTCCGCCGACGGATCCCGCTCCTAATTTCCGCTGCTTGAAGCAAGGACGCCAGAACCGTCTCTGGCTGCTGGCGTCCCGCGTCCGGCGTCCGGCTTCCGGCCTCCGGCCTCCGGCGAGGATCCCATCTGCCTAGAAGCTGAGCCCCAAGTTGAACTTAAAGATTCAAGTAAATGGCGTCGCGAACGGTTTCTGGCTTGGCCTGTCCAAGCGTTTCTGAACGCTGACTTAGACCCACTCCGCGGACGGGAAAGCGACCGGGAGTCGAGCAATTCCACAACAACCGCTCAAGACGGTGGTTCTCCACAGCCTGGAATACGTCTTGTGTCCTCCATCACATCACAGTAGAATCGAAAGTATGTTCGAGTCAGTCGTTCCGGCGGAGATGGATCCGGTTAAGCCGGTTCCCGGTGATCCGGGTGCTGTACTGGTCCGGGCCGCGATCCTGGAACTGGCGAACATGGACCAGGACGTCGCCGAGGGCGTGCGGATCGACCGGATCACCGCATTGGAGGAACTTAAAGCCGCCGCGGCTGCCGCGCAGGCGCGGGAGACGGAGGCGTTTGTTGCCTCCCGCCACCAGACCCGCGCTGCCGCGGGGGTCGCGGCGGAGAAGCGGGGCCGGGGCCTGGCCAAGGAGATCGGCCTGGCACGCAAGGACTCCCCGAACCGGGGCGGTAAGCACCTGGGCATGGCGACCACGTTGATTCGGGAGATGCCGCACACGTATGCGGCGTTGGCGGAGGGCCGGCTGAACGAGTGGCGGGCGACCATCCTGGTCCGCGAGACCGCGTGCCTGAGCGTGGAAGACCGGGCCAAGGTTGACCGGGAATTGTGTGCTGATCCGAAAACACTGCGAGGGTGCGGGGATAAACGGATCGGGGCGCTGGCGAAGCAGGCCGCGCTGCGGCTGGATCCGCTGTCGGTGGTCCGCCGGGCTGCGAAAGCCGAAACGGAACGGCATGTCTCCTGCCGTCCGGCGCCGGACACCATGGCCCAGGTGAGCTGCCTGCTGCCGGTGGTGCAGGGCGTGGCCGTCCACGCGGCCCTGGCCAAGGAGGCCGACCGGTTGAAGGCGCAGGGTGATGAACGTGGCCGGGGGCAGTTGATGGCCGACATCCTCGTCGAGCGTGTCACCGGCCAGCCCGCGGAGAATCCCGCAAAAATCGAGGTGCAGTTGGTCATGACTGACCGCACCCTGTTCCAGGGCGATTCCGAACCGGCGCATCTGGCCGGGTACGGCATCGTCCCCGCCCAGTGGGCTCGCGACCTGCTCCGCACCGACGACACCGACACCGAGAACGGGAACGGGAACGCTGGCAAGGACGCCTCCGCCGCCGGTAGCCCGATGAAGGGCGCCGCTGGGAACGGCGGCACAGATCATCCTGCGGTCGGCAATCCGATAAAGGGCGCCGACGAAGACAAGATCGTTACCCGCGCAGCGGATGCCGGCAACGGAGACGGCGCTGCCGGTTCCGGCCCGCCAGACACAGCCGAACCCATACCGGCCAACGATGCAGGTGCCGACACCGCAAACACCGCAGACACCGGAACCACCGGAACCACTGGAGCCGCCGGTTCGGAGACCGGGCCCCCAGGTTCCAAGCGAAGAGCCTCCGGCGAAGACGTAGATGTGGAAGTGTGGGTGCGCCGACTGTACACCGCGCCGGGCACCGGACAACTGCTCGGCATGGATTCGCGGGCGCGGTTAATGCCGGCCGGAATGCAACGCATGATCCAGGCCAGGGACCAGCTCTGCCGCACGCCGTGGTGCGACGCACCGATCCGCCACCACGACCACGTCGTGCCCTGGCGCGACGCCGGGCAGACCAGCGAGATCAACGGGCAAGGGCTATGTGAAGCGTGTAACCTGGCGAAAGAAACCGACGGCTGGCACGCCCAAAGGGTCCCCGGTCCGCGGCACACCGTCGAAACAACCACCCCGACCGGACACACCTACCAATCCACCGCACCAGCGCTACCCGGCACGCCACCAGCGACGGAGCAACCGGACGAGACACTGGAGCCGCTCTCAGTCTTCGAGCAGGCCCTCGGCCGCATCGACTTCATCTACCGCCAAGCAGCCTGACAAGATTTAGGAATCGGCCAATACACGTGCCCTAAATACGCCGAAGGGCGGACGTGATCTCACGTCCGCCCTTCGGCTTCGGTCATCGAAGTGTCCCATCGGCAACCGCCCGCAGGACGATTGAGCGCCCCTAGTTCAGGAGGGCATCCACAAAAGCTTCGGCTTCGAACGGAGCCAGATCGTCCGCGCCTTCACCGAGGCCGATCAGCTTGACCGGAACGCCGAGGCTACGCTGAATAGCGACGACGATTCCGCCCTTGGCAGTTCCGTCCAGCTTGGTCAGCACAATGCCCGTGATATTAACGACCTCGGAGAAGACCTTGGCCTGGTTCAGTCCATTCTGTCCGGTGGTGGCATCCAGAACCAACAGGACCTCGTCAACCATCGCCTGCTTCTCGATGACGCGCTTGACCTTGCCGAGCTCGTCCATCAGGCCCACCTTGTTCTGCAGGCGGCCGGCCGTATCAATCATGACGACGTCGACTTCCTGGTCGATGCCGGCCTTCACTGCTTCGAAGGCGACGGACGCCGGGTCCGCACCATCGACGTCGGACTTTACGGTAGGTACACCCACGCGCTGGCCCCAGGTTGCCAACTGCTCGGCTGCCGCGGCACGGAAGGTATCCGCCGCGCCCAGTAGCACATCCTTGTCTTCGGCGACCAGCACGCGGGCCAGCTTGCCAACAGTGGTGGTCTTGCCCACGCCGTTGACGCCTACCACCATGACGATAGATGGGCGGTCCGCATGACGCTCGACGGCCAACGAACGGTCCATTTCGGGGTCAACGAGCTTGATGAGTTCTTCGCGCAGCATCGCCTTGACGTGCTCAGGGTCCTGGCTGCCAGCGACCTTGACGCGGTCGCGCAGGGCGTCGACCAGCTCCATCGTTGGCTCGGTGCCGAGGTCCGCCATTAGGAGGGTTTCCTCGATTTCGTCCCAGACGTCCTCGTCGATCTTGTCCCGGGAGAGCAGCGCCAGCAGGCCCTTACCCAGGGCGTTGTTGGACTTGATCAGGCGGGCACGCAGGCGGGCCAGCCTGCCCTCAACCGGAGCAGGGGTCTCGACCGGTACCGTCTCGATGCCCGCCGCATCATCGGCAACTTCGACGTCGGTCTCGGGCAGTTCCTCTTCGGGAACCGCAACACGGGGTTCGGCCGGCGCAGGTGGCGCTTCCAACGTATCGGTACCGCCGCCGCGCACCGGGTCGTTGGCGTCCCGAGTGGTGGGGTAGGTTCCCGGAGGAGTCTTGCGGCCCTTGACCAGGAGGATGGCAACCGTACCGATCACGGCGATCGCGATGACAGCGTATATAAGGATCATGGTTACGTCGTTCACAATCCCTAGCTTCTCACAGCCCCTACCTTCGGACGCACGGCCGCAGGCAGGACAAGAACCGGAGCTGGGCGAATCCGGCGTGCGGGCTTATCATGGCGTCACCTCCCCCGCCGCGCTGGGCCGGTGTCCGTACCGTGCTCCGAGGCGGATTCCAGGGCGAAAGCGAAAGGCCGGAAATGGCCAGTGATTCTGGGGACGCGGCAAAGCCTGGACGCGCCTACGACGTCGAGGAGTTGGCGCCGCTGCCCGCGCTGCATACCTTGCCCGGCGTGAGCCGTGTGGAACAAGGCGCGGAAGCCGAGTTCGAGGCGGTGTACTTCGATAGCGAGGATCTCGTGCTGGCCGCACGGGGCATCACGCTTGAACGTCGCACCGGCGCTCAAGCCGGTTGGCAACTGGAGCAGCCAACTAACGACGGCGAGCGCCGGGTCAGCTCTTCACCTCCCGTCCGCGGCACAGACGGAGTGCCGAAGATCCTATTGCAGTTGGTGCGTGTGCATGTGCGGGACAAGCCGTTGGTTCCCGTTGCCCGGGTCCAGACCAGACGGGTTTTGCACCGGCTCCGGGGTTCCGGGGATGAGGTGCTGGCCGACATGCTGGATGACCATCTGCGGTCCGAGCAGATGGAAAGTCCCTCCGGGGGCAGCCGGTGGCGGGAATGGTCGATTGAACTGGTCGAGGGCAATCAGGACTTCTTGGACGCTTGTGACGCCCTGTGCGCCGGCTCCGGTGCGCAACCCGGATCCCGCAATTCCACACTGCGGTCGGAATTGTCGCGACATTCGCGCCAGTCGGAGCCGGTTGTGCCATGTCCGAAGCGGAAAGGTGAGGCGGCCGCCGTCGTACTCTTCTTTCTGCATCAGCATGTCCGCAGCCTGAAGGAACAGGATCCGCTGGTGCGGTCGGGTGAGCCTGAGGCGATACACAAAATGCGCGTGGCTTCCCGGCGGCTGCGCTCGTCCCTGGCCACTTACCGCAAACTGCTGGCTGGCGATACAGCCGGTGAGCTGCGGGGCGAGCTGAAGTGGCTCGCGGGCCTGCTGGGCGAGGCCCGCGACGCCCAGGTAATGCAGGACCGGCTCCGGGACATACTTGCCGGGGAGCCCGCGGAACTGGTGCTGGGGCCCGTTTCCCGCAGGATCGATGAGCAGCTCGGCGCCGACCTGAAGGCAGCGCAGGCCAAGACATTGCGGGCGCTCGATACGAAACGGTACTTCCGCCTCCTCGATGCGCTGGATTGGTTACTTTCCGATTCCCCGCTGACGGAACTGGCCTCGGAGCTTGCGCGCGAAGTGATCGGCAGGCACGTTAAGCGGGAGGCCAAACGGCTGCGCAGGGCCGTGACGGCTGCGGAGCAGCCTCCCGGCGGCGCCACCGATGCACGCGCCCTGCACGAGGTCCGCATCCGTGCTAAGCGGCTGCGGTATGCAGCGGAAGCTGCGGTCCCGGTGGGCGGGAAACGCGCCCAGCGGCTCGCCGAGGCGGCGCAACGGGTGCAACAATCGCTCGGCGTGCACCAGGACACCGTCCTGACGCGCGAGCTGCTGCGCCGATTGGGCGCCGGGTCCGTCCTACAGAATGAAAACGGCTTCAGCTACGGGCGCCTGCACGCGCTGGAGCAGTTTGCGGCCGAAAATGCGGAGGCAACCTTCCGCCGTGAATGGGAAGGGTTCCCTTCCACTAGCATCAAGCCATGAAGCCGTTCCTGCTCCTGGCTACCCGGGCCCAAGACAAAGCAGCCGACGAAGAGTATGCGGCGTTCATGCGCTTCGGCGGCCTAGTGGACGGGGAACTGCACCGGGTCCGGCTGGAGGCCGCCCCACTGCCGGACATTGATCTTGATTCCTACAGCGGGATCATCCTGGGCGGCAGTCCGTTCAACTCCAGTGATGCGCCCGCGGACAAATCGGCGGTGCAGCACCGGGTAGAACGCGAACTCGGACGCCTGCTCGATCAGGTCATCGCCACGGATTTTCCGTTTTTCGGTGCCTGCTACGGCGTCGGCACGTTGGGCCTGCACCAGGGCGGCGTGGTCGACAGGACCCATGGCGAGCCGATCGGCGAAGTGGAGATAGTCCTGACCGATGATGGCAGAAAGGATCCGTTGCTGGCAGGGGTGCCGGACCGGTTCCGGGCCTTTGTGGGACACAAGGAAGCGTGTTCGACGCTGCCGGCTGGTGCCGTGCGGTTGGCCGGATCGGCTACCTGCCCGATCCAGATGTTCCGGCTGAAATCGAACCTGTATGCCACACAGTTCCACCCCGAACTCGACATCGACGGGCTGCTGACCCGGATCTCCATCTACCGTTTTGCCGGGTATTTCCCGCCGGCCGAGGCTGCGAGGGTGATGGAAAGTGTCCGCGGAAGCGTGGTCACCGAGCCCCAGCACGTGCTGCGCAATTTCGTGCGCCGATATCGGCGGGACTAGCGATACCGGCTGGACCGGCTCGGGCCACCAGTCCGCCGTGCCGCCGGGCCACCTTGCCGCCGCGCGTCAGGCCTCTGCCGGGGCAAGGCGCTGGGATATGACGGTGGAGACGCCGTCCCCCCGCATGGTCACGCCGTAGAGTGCGTCGGCGACTTCCATAGTGCGCTTCTGGTGGGTGATGACGATGAGTTGGCTGGACTCGCGCAGTTCCTCGAAAATGGTGATCAGCCGCCCCAAGTTCGTGTCATCCAAGGCCGCCTCTACCTCATCCATCACGTAAAAGGGCGATGGCCGCGCCTTGAAGATCGCCACCAGCAGGGCCACGGCGGTCAAGGAGCGCTCCCCGCCGGAGAGCAGCGAGAGGCGCTTGATTTTCTTGCCGGCAGGGCGTGCCTCGACTTCGATACCCGTGGTGAGCATGTCGTCCGGGTCCGTCAGCACCAGCCGTCCTTCGCCACCGGGGAACAACCGGCCGAAGACGCGTTCGAACTGCGCCGCCGTGTCGTGGTAGGCCTCCGTGAAGACGCGTTCCACCCGCTCATCGACCTCCTTGATGATGTCCAGCAGGTCCTTGCGTGTGGCCTTGAGGTCTTCCAGCTGGCCGCTGAGATACTGGTGGCGTTCCTCCAGCGCCGCAAACTCTTCCAGTGCCAGCGGGTTCACCTTGCCCAGGGAGGACAGGTCCCGTTGGGCCTTCTTCAGCCGCTTCTCCTGCTCCGCACGGACAAACGGCACTCCCTCGATCACGGGGTTGCCGTCTTCGTCCACCTCCTCACGCAGGGCTGCCCACTTATCGTTCGATGCCGCCGTGGCCACCGGAACCGGCTGGTCCGGCCCGTATTCAGCCACTAGATGGTCCGGAGTCAGCCCCAGCTCGTCAATCGCCTTTGTCTCAAGAGCCTCAATGCGCAGCCGCTGCTGGGCTCGGGCCATCTCATCGCGGTGCACGGAATCCGTCAGCTCCCGCAACTCGTTGGCGAGCGCGTCGGTCGAGGTGCGGATGGTGGCCAGTTCGCGCTCCCACGCTGCCCGGACCTCCTCGGCAGCATCACGTTCACGTTCGGCCAAGTCAACCGACACGTCCAGCCAGGCCAGCACCTGCTTGACGCCGCGTGCGACGGCGGCGGCTTTGGCCGCCTGCACCTGGCGCTTGCGTGCCCGCTCGGCCGCCTGTGCCCGGGCGTGCCGTTCCGTTGCCGCTGCCCGTTCCAATGATGCGGCGCGGTTGCCGATAGCGTTCAACTGCTCCTCGCCCGAGCGCAGGGCCAGTCTGGCTTCCATCTCGCTCTGGCGTGCCCTGGTGGCGGCGGCTGCGAGCGCATCGCGTTGTTCGGTTGAGGGCTCGGCTTCTGCAGGAGCTTCCTGGGCGGCGCCGAGACGCTGGGTGATCTCCGCCAGTTTCTGCTGCTCGGTGGCAACGTTGGCTTCGGCAGCTTCAACCAGCCTGGCGATCCGCTCGCTCTCCCCCACGGCTGAGCGCAACGTCGAGCCAAGATGGCCCAGCCGCTCAGCCACAGCCGCCAGCCGTGCGTCCGATTCGTTCAGTTGTTCCAGCGCCGCCTCTGCCCGGGCGCCGGTTTCTGCACGGCGTGCCGTCGCGGCTGCGATCGCAAACTTGGCCCGTTCTGCCCTGGCCGTGGCGTGTGCCAACCGTTGGGCGGTTTCCTCCACCGCAGCCTGCACTTCCAGCAGGCTCGGCCGGCCGGCCGATCCGCCACGGGCACTATAGGCGCTAAAGACCTCGCCGTCCCTGGTCACCGCGGTCAGGTCCGGGCGGGCGGAAACAGCTTCTGCTGCCTCGGAAAGATCCTCAACAACGACGACGGCAGCCAGCAAGGCGCGTACGGCTGCGGCTTCTTCCTTCAACGTGACCAGGGCGAGGGCAGGGACCGCGCCACCGGGCAGGGCCAGGTCCCCTGCGGCCTGATCCGCCGCGGCTAGGTCCCCCTCGGACTGATCCGCCGGGGCCTGATTCGTTGGGGCAAGGCCAGCCGTCCGGGCGAAGACAAGCTCAATCCGGCCGGAGTCCTCGCTCTTCATCAGCTCCAGCGCCTGCACCCCGGCATCCCGGCCCGCCACGACTACCGCTTCGGCGCTGCTGCCCAGGGCCGCGGCTATCGCGGGCTCGTAGCCGGGTTCCACTGTGATCAGCTCTGCCAGCGGCCCCAGGACTCCCTCTGAACCGGAGGCCAGCAGAGCCTCGCTGCCGTCCCGGCGGTCGAGGCCTACTTCCAGTGCTTCCTTTCGCGCCGACAGGGCATCGCGCTCACGTTCGGCTTCGCGTTCCTCCGCAACGAGGGATTCGAGTTCTTCCTCGATCGCGTCCAGTTCCTGCGACGCCTGCTCGTATTCGGCGTCGAGGCCCTCTTCGCCTTCTTCCACTCCGGCGACCTGGGATTCCAGGGCGCTGAACTCGGCCTGCGCCTTGCGGCGGCGTTCCTCGCCCTCACCGATCGAGGCACGCAGGCGACCCAGCTCAGCTTCCGCTGCCTCCACCCGCGAGCGGGCCGCCGCCACCTGTCCGGCGAGTTTGGCGAGACCTTCCCTGCGGTCTGCGGCCGCCCGGAGGATGGCGGTCAGGCGTTGGTCTTCGGCGGCGGCACTGGCTTCAGCTTCGGCGCGGGCCTGGACTGCGTCCTCCAGGGCTTCCCTGCGGTCCTCCAACTCGAACTCAAGCTCCGCCTGTTCTTCGCGCACCTGTGCGGCCTGCTGTTCCAGCTGGTCCGGATCACGTCCGGTTTCCGGTTCCGCATCCGCATTGCCGAGCAGCCGCCGTCGTTCATTGGCCAGGTTGCCCAGTGATCTGAACCGTTCACGGGCGGAAGAAAGCTGGTACCAGGCATCCCGGGCGGCGTTCAGCCTCGGTGTAGCCTCTGCCGCCAGCCGTTCCAGTTCCGCGAGCCGCCGCCGTCCGGCCTCCAGCGTTCGTTCCACCTCGGCCTGCCTGGCTTTCATCGCAGCTTCATCCGCCACTTCCTGCGCCAGGGCAGCGGTCAGCTGGACCAAGTCATCTGCGAGCAGGCGCGCCCGCGCATCCCGGACCTCGAACTGCACCTGCTGGGCACGGCGGGCCACCTCGGCCTGTTTGCCCAACGGGGTCAACTGCCGGCGGAGCTCGCCGGTGAGATCGGTCAGGCGGGCGAGATTGGCCTGCATCGACTCAAGCTTCCGGACCGTCTTTTCCTTGCGCCGCCGGTGCTTGAGGATTCCCGCGGCTTCCTCGACGAACCCCCGGCGGTCATCCGGAGTGGCGTGCAGGATACGGTCCAGCTGGCCCTGGCCCACAATCACATGCATCTCGCGGCCGAGGCCGGAATCGCTGAGCAGTTCCTGGATGTCCAGCAGGCGGCAGTTGCTGCCGTTGATGGCATATTCGGAGCCGCCGGTACGGAAAAGCGTGCGCGAAATGGTGACTTCCGCGTATTCGATGGGTAAGGCGCCGTCGGCGTTATCGATGGTCAAGGAGACCTGGGCGCGGCCCAGCGGCGAACGGCCAGAAGTGCCTGCGAAGATGACGTCTTCCATCTTGCCGCCGCGCAAGGTCTTGGCACCTTGTTCGCCCATGACCCAGGCCAGGGCGTCGACGACGTTGGACTTGCCGGACCCGTTGGGACCGACGACGGCCGTGACACCGGGCTCGAAATCGAAGGTCGTGGCAGACGCAAAAGACTTGAAGCCGCGCACAGTCAGAGATTTCAGATGCAAATTGTGTCTCCCGCAGCACTTTTTCCTTGAAACAATCTATCGTGTTTCCTATGCAGATCGCGGCACAAAGGGGCGCTAGTGTGCGCAACCAGGCCTGCCGGGTCTGCTGTGGAGGAGCGGTTAATCACATATGCATGCCGGACGGTGCATGTGCGGGAACGGCCGCATTAGGTGCATAGTTAAGGTTTCGGGGTGCATCACAGGCGCGGACCGGTGCCGCGGACAGAAACACGAATAAAGGCTGGATATTGATCGGTAACGCGACGTTTCGACATGACAACACGGCACTGCTGGCCGTCACGAGTGTGGAGGCGCCGGTAGTCGTCAGTTCCGCGGAGTTCGACGAGCGCCTGGCCCCCAGCCTCAAGCGTCTGCGCCTTTCCAAGCGTCTGCTCGAGCGTGTCGCCGGAGTGTCCGAACGCCGCTGGTGGTCGCCGGGCACAAGTTTCGACGACGCCGCCATCGAAGCCGGTGCCAAAGCCATGGCCGAGGCAGGCATCGAGCCCGACGAAATCGGCCTGCTGATCAATACGTCGGTGACCCGCAAGAACCTTGAGCCTTCCGTGGCGGTGAAGATCCACCACAGCCTCGGTTTGCCGTCGTCGGCCATTAACTTCGACCTGGCCAATGCCTGCCTCGGGTTCGTCAACGGGATCACCCTGGCGGCCAACATGATTGACTCCGGCCAGATCAAATACGCGCTCATCGTCGCCGGGGAAGATGCGCAGCAGACCCAGGAAACCACCTTCAAACGGCTGAACGACCCGGACTCCTCCCGGGAGGACTACCTGCGCGAATTCGCCACGCTGACGCTGGGCTCCGGCGCGGCCGCTGCCGTAATCGGCCCGGCGGACCTGCACCCGGGCTCGCACCGGATCATCGGCGGCGTTTCCCGCGCCGGAACCGAACACCACGGACTGTGCGTAGGCGGGCAGGACGGCATGTTCACCGATACCAAGGGGCTACTGGAGGGCGGGCTGGAACTGGTGGTCACGGCGTGGCACGAAGCGCATGACAACGGCTGGAACTGGCGGTCCATGGACCGCTACGTCACCCACCAGGTCTCCAATTCCTACACCAACGCCATCATCAAGGCCGTCAACCTCGTGAAGGACAGAGTGCCGATCACCTTCCCGAAATGGGGCAACGTGGGTCCGGCATCGCTGCCGATGACCCTGGCCCAGGAAGCGCAGAGCCTCAACGCCGGCGACCGTGTGCTGTGCATGGGCGTGGGCTCCGGATTGAACACGGCCATGATGGAGATTGCGTGGTAACTGAGCTGTGGCCAGGTGTCCTGGCTGTCTGGTCCCGCCACGTCAACGTACCTTCGACGGCGGCAGCGGACCCGGACGGCAGCACGCACACCTGGCATCTGCTCGACAACGGCCCCCAGCTGGAAGAACGCGGGATCACGCCCGCCGGCACGTTGCTCTGCGTGCACGGCAATCCCACCTGGTCCTACCTCTGGCGCAGCCTGCTGGCGGCAGCAACCGAGGCAGAGCAGCCCTGGCGGGTGGTCGCCGTCGACCAGCTGGACATGGGCTTCTCCGCCCGCACCGGTAGGTTCCGCCGGCTGGAGGACCGCATCACTGATCTGGGCGACCTGACCCGGGAGCTGAACCTGACGGGGCCGGTCGTCACCGTCGGCCACGACTGGGGCGGCCTGGTCTCCCTCGGCTGGGCCACGCGCCACCGGCAGCAGCTCGCCGCCGTCGTACTAACGAACACCGCCGTTCATCCGGCCGGCTACTCCGTTCCCGCCCCGCTGCAGCTCGCGCTGCACCCGGCCGTGCACAGCTGGGGAACGACGACGTCGGCCGCTTTCCTCCGCGTGACACATGCGTTGGCGCATCCCCCGCTCGCCAAGGACGTCCGCGAAGCCTTCATGGCACCGTACCGCAGCGCCGGACGCAGGTCAGGGGTGGGCAACTTCGTCGCCGACATCCCCGCGGACCAGGCTGCCCCCAGCTGGGGCACGCTCACCGAGGTAGCCGACGGCATCCGTTCCCTGGACGTTCCGGCCCTGGTCCTGTGGGGGCCGAAGGATCCGATCTTCTCCGACCGTTACCTGCGCGATCTGCTGCAGCGACTGCCGCAGGCCGACGTGCACCGTTTCGAGGGTGCCGGCCATCTGCTCCCCGAAGACGCAGACATCGCCACGCCCATCTTCGGCTGGCTGGACCGGTTGAAGCCCGGCGTGGACCTCGGTAGCGGCGAAAGCGCACCGGCCCATGCAATGGCAGATGCCAGTGCTCCGGAAACCGGCTCAACTGAAGCCACACCGACGGTGACCGCAGTAGGCACGGGCTCGTTCCGCCCCATGTTGGCCGAACTGGCCGAGCGGGCCGGGGACAGTTCGCCCGCCGTGGTGGACATGGCCCCGCTCGACGCCGAGCCGGGAACCGGCCCGCGGACGTTGTCATGGGCCGAACTTGCCGCCGTTGTGGACCGCCTGGCGGCAGGCATGTCGTCCATCGGTGTCAAGGCCGGAGACCGGGTCAACCTGCTGGTGCCGCCCGGCATCGAATTGACGAGCCTGATCTACGCGTGCCTGAAGCTCGGCGCCGTAATCGTGGTGGCCGACGCCGGCCTGGGCGCCACCGGCCTGAGCCGTGCCATCAAGGGCGCCGGCCCGAAGTTCATCATCGGAATCGAACGCGCCTTCGTCGCCGCCCGGCTCTTCCAATGGCCCGGGGTGAAGATCAGTGCGACGGCCATGAGCGCACCCAAACGCGCACTGTACGGCGTCAGCCACACGGTGGAGGACCTGCTGCAGTCAATCCCGGACACACCCGGTACCGCAGCAGTCACAACGGATCCGGATCCGGACGCGGATACCGCTATCCTGTTCACCTCCGGCTCCACCGGACCGGCGAAGGGCGTGGTCTACACGCACCGGCAGTTGGCCGCCATGCGGGACACCCTGAAGGATACGTACAAGCTGCAGGCCGGCACCGCGCTGGTTGCCGGTTTCGCCCCCTTCGCCTTGCTGGGGCCCGCCTTGGGGGCAACCTCGGTCACCCCCGACATGGATGTCACAGCGCCCAAGACCCTGACCGCGGCGGCACTGGCCGAAGCCGCGGCAGCAGTACAAGCGACCGCCGTTTTCGCGTCCCCGGCGGCGCTGAACAACGTTGTGGCTACCGCCGCCGAGCTGTCCGGCAGGCAACGCGGCGCTTTGGGAGAGATTGAACTGCTCCTCTCTGCCGGCGCGCCGATCCCGGAACCGCTGCTGGCCAAAGTCCAGCGGCTGGTCCCCAACGCATCCCTGCACACGCCGTACGGGATGACCGAGGCCTTGCCCGTCACCGACATCAGCCTCGAGGAAATCCGGGCAGCTGGTAAGGGTAACGGCGTGTGCGTCGGCACTCCCGTCGCCGGCGCCAAGGTTGCCTTCACCGCCCTGAACCCGGATGGCAGCAGCACCGATGACCCCATCACCCGGCCCGGTGTCACCGGCGAGATCCTGGTCAGTGCTCCACACGTGAAGGACCGCTATGACCGGTTGTGGATCACCGAATCGCGCAGCAGATCCGTCCCCGGCTGGCACCGCACCGGCGACGTGGGGCATCTCGACGACGCCGGACGCCTCTGGGTTGAGGGACGGCTGGCACACGTCCTGACCACCGCCCAGGGCGTCAAGACGCCCGTGGCCGCCGAGCAGGCAGCCGAATCGGTCCCCCAGGTGGCGCGGGCGGCCGTGGTCGGCGTCGGCCCCGCTGGTGCCCAGGTTCCGGTCGCCGTCGTCGAAACGCAGCCGAAGGCACGGAAGCCGGCGCCGGCCGCTTGGAAGCTCAGTGCCAAGGTGCGCGAGACGGTAGCGGCAGAGACAGGTCTGGATCTTGCCTCCGTCCTGCAGGTGCCCGAATTGCCTACCGATATCCGGCACAATTCCAAGATCGACCGGGCGGCATTGGCACAGTGGGCAGCGAAGGCGCTGGCCGGAGGACGGATGGGCCAGCCATGAGCACCGGAACGGCCCAAGGCCGGAATATCCTGGTCACTGGCGCCAGCGGCATGCTTGGTGGCGCCGTCGCACGGCTGCTGGTGGAGCAAGGCCACCGCGTGCGCACCTTCCAGCGGCGCCCTGCGGCCTTGGCCCAAGATGGGGCACCGGCAGAAACGGTTCAAGGATCGCTGACCGACGAGTTGGCTGTGGCCCGCGCAGTTGCGGGTGTTGACGCCGTCGTGCATTTGGCTGCAAAGGTTTCCTTTACCGGCGAATGGAGCGACTTTGTCGCCACCAATATCGACGGTACCCGGGGTCTGCTCAAGGCCGCCCGTGGTGCCGGCGTGCGGGACTTTGTATTCGTCTCTTCGCCGTCGGTCGCCCATTTCGGAACGGCCATTGCCGGCGCCGGCGCGGGCACTGCGGATCCCGAACGTGCACACGGAAACTATGCCAGGTCCAAGGCCGCCGCAGAGCTGCTCGCCTTGGCGGAAGACTCCCCCGGTTTCCGGGTGGCCGCCGTGCGCCCGCACGTCGTCTGGGGCCCCGGGGACACCCAGCTGGTGGAGCGGGTCGTGGCGCGGGCACGGGCGGGGCGGCTGCCCCTGCTGGACCATGGCACAGCGCTGATCGACAGCACCTACATCGACAACGCCGCCGCCGCCATTGCCCGGACACTGGAACGGATGGACCACGCCCACGGGCAGGCGCTGGTGGTCACCAACGGCCAGCCGCGGCCGGTAGGCGAACTGCTGGCCGGCATCTGCGCGGCTGCCGGCGTGAGGCCTCCTGCCTGGAATGTGCCGGGCTGGCTGGCCCGGGGTGCCGGCAGTGTGATCGAGCGCGCCTGGACCGCAGCCGGTAAACGCGGCCTGGTCCGCGACGAACCGCCAATGACAAGGTTCCTGGCCGAACAGCTCTCCACCGCGCACTGGTTCGACCAACGCCGCACGCGCGAGGTGCTGGACTGGTCCCCTGCGGTCAGCATCGAAGAGGGCTTGGACCGGCTCGCGGAGCACTACCTCGGCCGGTCCGGCCGTCGCGCTTAACCACCACCCGTAGGAGAATCAGTATGCAGAGCCTGAAACATATCGCCGACTGGCCGGTCCCGAATGCGTCGACCGCCGTGATCGGAAAGGACGGCGGCCTCCTGGGCTCCCACGGAGACCAGGACCGCCATTACGCGTTGGCCTCCGTCACCAAACTGCTCAGTGCCTATGCCGTGTTGCTGGCGGTGGAAGAGGGCGCCTTGGAACTGGACCAGCCCGCAGGTCCGGAGGGTTCGACCGTCCGGCATCTGCTGGCGCACAGCGGCGGTTACGACTTCGGCGACCGCTCCGTGCGCTATACCCCCGGCGAACGCCGGCTGTACTCCAATGCCGGATTCGAGGTCCTCGGCGAAACCGTGGAACACGCAACCGGAATGGCCTTCGCCGACTACCTGCGCGACGGTGTCCTGCTGCCCCTGGGCATGCAGCGGACCTCACTGGCGGGCTCCCCCGCCGCCGGAGCTACCTCAACCGTCGCCGATTTGTCGCGCTTCGCAGCAGAGCTTCAGCAACCGCGGCTGCTGGATCCGTCCACGCTGTCCGAAGCCACCTCGGTGGTTTTCCCCGGGCTGGCGGGCGTGCTGCCCGGCTTCGGGCGCCAGAAGGACAATGACTGGGGTCTGGGCTTCGAAATCCGCAACGGCAAGCAGCCGCACTGGACCGGCGGGAACAGTTCACCGCGTACTTTCGGCCATTTCGGCCAGTCCGGGACGTTCCTCTGGGTGGATCCGGAAGCCGGCGCCGCCTGTGTCACGCTGACGGACCGTGACTTCGGCCCCTGGGCGGCCGAGGCCTGGCCGGCTTTCACCGATGCGGCGCTGGCCGAGCTGGCCACCTGAGCCAAGCTTGCCGGCAGTGCAATGCCGCGGACGCCTGCCTCTAGCGACGTCCGCGGCACCGCTGTAGTCTCTGCTCAGCCTGCAGAAGCCTTGGGGGCGCCGATGCCGGGGTCTATCTGGAACGGTCCGTTCGCCGATGGCCGCACATCGAAGTCAAAGATCGACGTCGGCAGATACACCGTCGAGCAAGAGTTCGGGATGTCGACCACCCCGGACAGCCGGCCCTCGATCGGTGCGGCGCCCAGCAGCAGGTAGGCCTGCTCGGGGCTGTAGCCGAACTTGGTCAGGTAGTCGATGGCGTGGAGGCAGGCGCGCTGGTAGGACAGGTGCGAGTCCAGATAGTGCTGCTTGCCATCCAAGGTGACCGAGGTTCCAGAGAAGGCAAGCCACTCGCTGAACTGCGGGTCCACGGTGCCGGGCATGAAGATAGCGTTCTCGCTGACGCCGTAGGTGTCCATCCCGCCCTTGATCACTTCGAAGCGCAGGTCGATGAACCCGCCCATCTCGATGGCCCCGCAGAAGGTGATCTCGCCGTCGCCTTGGGAGAAATGCAGATCCCCGAGCGAGAAGTTGGCACCATCAACGAACACCGGATAGAAGATCCGCGACCCCTTGGTCAGATTCTTGATGTCCTGGTTTCCGCCGTTCTCGCGTGGCGGCGCTGTGCGGGCGGCTTCCCCTGCCACACGGTCGAAATCCGAGTCCGGTACACCACCGAGAAGTGCGTGCTGCGGCTCCGGCGGCAGTGCCAGCGGCGGCACCCGATCCGGATCCGTCGCGATCAGGTCGCCTTCGCGCTTGTTCCACTTGGCCAGCAGCTCTGCCGAGGGAGCGGTACCCATCAGTCCCGGGTGGATGATGCCGTTGAATGACACACCCGGCACGTGGCGTGAGGTCGCTTTCTGCCCGGTGAAGTCCCAGACGGCCTTGTAGGCATCGGGGAACTGCTCCGTGAGGAAACCGCCGCCGTTGGTCTTCGCAAAAATGCCGGTGTAGCCCCAGCCCTGGCCGGCCAGCGGCCCGGAGTCCTCCTGCGGAATCGGTCCGACATCCAGTATGTCGACGACGAGCAGGTCCCCCGGCTGGGCTCCTTCGATGGCGAACGGCCCGCTGAGTTTGTGTACCGTTAGCAGCGGGGCATTGAGGATGTCTTCCGCAGAGTCGTCATTGACGATGGCACCGTCGAACCATTCACGGCAGTCGATCCGGACGGACACGCCCTGCTTTACGGTCGCAACGGGCGGGATCTCCGGGTGGTAGCGGTTGTGTCCGACTTTTTCCTGGTCTTCGAATTTCTTGCTCGAGTCGAGCGGGAAAATGACTTCTGGCATTATTCTCTACTCCTCTTATGTTTCTGCTGCCCTGTCGGATCAGGGCCGCGGAAGCTTCTGGTGCAGCGGATTGTGCGTATAACGTTGCTTGGGCGCCTTCTTGCCGGGCAACCCGGAGACTACGTCCGGCTCGTGAGCGCTCCTCGCCGTGCTGTCCAGCAGTTTGTAAGCGCTGGTCCCGGCGATGGAGAGTCTCGGCGCGCTGAAGACCCTGCGGGCCTCCCGTCCGCAGCCAGGACATTCGGTGTTCTGCGGTGCCTGCCCCATCGCGAAATTCAACTCGACTGCAGCGCACTGGCCGCAGCGGTATTCGTAAAGGGTCATGAAGCCGCTCCCTGCGCTGTAGCCGGGCCTACTTCATCCCGATTAGTCCGATCTCGTGGTCGCCCTAGGAATAGCGAGGCTGCGAAGGATGCGGCGAAAACCAGACCTCCCACCCATGCAGTAGTGGCCGTGGAGACGAAGCTGCCGCTGAGCAACAGCAGCGCCGGGATGGTGCAGGTCAACCAGCCGCAGAAGATGGCAAACCACCCGGTGGCGGCGGTGATCGAGTCCTTGCCCAGTGCCATGAGGAGGAAGAACATGAACCACAGCACGGCCCACGTGATCCAGATGACGCCGAACAGACGATCCGATAACAGTGTGAAGCTGAGGACGCCGATGACTACGGCGACCACGGCTACGAACAGGCTGAACCAGCCCAGTCCTTCTGCACTGATGCCTGTCAACTGCAGGATGCCTACGTAGAGGTAGGTAAAGCCGAACAGGAACAGACCGGCTGCCGCAAACGTGGCGGCCAGTTCACCTTGCGCCTGGGACAGCAGGACCAGAGGCACCACGGTTTGCAGGGCACCGACGAAAAGATTGAGGATTGCGGCCGATTTTCCGGGAATCCGGCCAAGCAGCATCAGCCCGTTGATGAAAAGAACTGCGCCTACGTATAACAGTCCGGCACTAGCCATATTTGCCTCATCGCAAAGGAAGTGGAACTACGAACAGGTATGGGCCGAACCTAACAACCCCTGGTTGTTAGGTCAATGGCAAACCTTGGGAAAACCCTACGGAGTTCCGATATTGGCTACCTGCCGCTTCAAGGCAGACCAGCGGTACGGTCGGGCTACCAGCGGCCGTTGCGCGGTCTCGGCTGGCACACTGGGCAGGAGTAGGAGGAACGGTTCATGAAGACTTCCCGCCGGATCTTTGTCTCCAGTCCCAGCGCGGCACAGCGGTTGCAGTTTTCCCGCTCGCGCCCGTAGGCGTTCAATGACCGGGCGAAGTATCCCGAGGCACCGTTGACGTTCACATACAGGGCGTCAAAGCTGGTGCCCCCGGCGTCCAGTGCGCGGTTCATGACGTCGCGGCAAGCTTCGACCAGCCGTTCCGCTTCCTTGCGCCGCATGGTGTCGGTGGGCCGGGCATAGTGCAACTTAGCTGCCCAAAGGGCTTCGTCGGCGTAGATGTTTCCGATCCCGGAGACCAGACCCTGGTCCAGAATGGCGCGTTTGATTCCGGTGCGGCGGGCACGCAGGCGGCGGTAAAAAGTATCGAACGAAAACGCAGGATCCAACGGATCACGGGCGATGTGCGCGGCCTCCACCGGCACCAGCGGCAGGCCGCTTTCCGAAAGTCCTCCCGCGTGTCCGTCCACCGTTGGTATCAGGTCCGCTAGGAAAACTCCGCCGAAAATCCGCTGGTCAACGAAGCGCAATTCGGCAGGCATGGGGGTGCCGTCGGCATTCGCGGCAGGGCTCAGGGTGAGGCGGACTTTCAAGTGCTTTTCATCAGGCTGGACGGAATCCTCGACCAGCAGTTGCCCGCTCATCCCCAGATGGGCCATCAGCGCAAGTTGCGGCGCACCGCCGTCGTTGTAGGTTTCTTCGCGCAGCGGCAGCCAGAGAAACTTCCCGCGGCGCGCCACGTCTTCCACCCGTGCACCCTCAAGGTTGCCGCGCAGGTCCTCGGCGCCCAGCGCATGGCGGCGGATGGAACGCTCGTCGAGGACCTCGACGCCGGTAATGGTGCGGCCGCGGACCCACTGGGCCAAGCCGCGGCGTACCACCTCGACTTCAGGCAGTTCAGGCATCTGCGGGTTCGACGGAACGCAGCTGGCGCCACGAGACGGCGGCAGCTTCCTGCTCGGCTTCCTTCTTGGAGTGGCCGGTGCCCTGGCCGTAAGCGGTGCCGCCGATGCGCAGCGTTGCCACGAACGTTCTGGCGTGGTCTGGTCCGGAGCCCTGGACGGCATATTCGACGCTGCCCATCTTACGGGCGGCGGCCAGTTCCTGGATGCTCGTTTTCCAGTCAGTGCCTGCGCCCAGCGCCTCGGCATCCGCGAGCAGCGGGGAAATGAGGTGCATGACCATCCTGCGCGCGGTTTCGATGCCGTTGACAAGGTAGGTAGCACCGATCAGCGCTTCGACCGTGTCCGCCAGAATGGAAGACTTGTCCGCGCCGTTGGTCAGCTTTTCGCCCTGGCCGAGCAGAATGTACTGGCCCAGATCCAGGTCGCGGGCAACTCCTGCCAGCGCACGGGTGCTGACGACGGCGGAACGGCGTTTGGCCAGCTCGCCCTCGGGCAGGTCAGGATTGTCGCGGTAGAGCGCATCAGTGACGGAGAAGCCGAGAATGGAGTCGCCCAGGAATTCGAGGCGCTCATTGGTCGGCAGGCCGCCGTGTTCATACGCGTAGGAGCGATGTGTCAGAGCAAGACGAAGCGTCTCGGCGTCGATTTCGACGCCGAGACGCTTCAAAAGCTCTTCAGTTGAAGGCATGCGGACGCTATTAAACGTCGGCTACCTTGCGGCCCTTGTACTCAAGGAACAGCGCAGTGCCTGCCGAGTCGGTGACGACCTTGGCCTGGTGAGGCAGGCTGTAGGTGACACGGCCGTTCTCAACGGTCTTGACCAGGTTGGGCGCAGTTGCCTTCCACTGGGACCGGCGTGCGCGCGTATTCGAGCGGGACATTTTCCGCTTGGGAACAGCCACGACTAACTCTCTTCTCTCTCGTCTGACTCTGTACGTGTTGCTGCCTCATCGGCAGCTGTGCCAGCCAACCCGGCGAGGGCTGCCCAGCGAGGATCCAAAACCTCATGTTGGTGGCCCGGATCCTCTTCAAGGCGCATCCCGCATTCAGGACAAAGGCCTTTACAGTCTTCCCGGCACACCGGCTGGAACGGCAGGGCGGTTACCACTGCGTCCCGCAACACCGGTTCGAGATCGATTGAATCGCGCTCTACCCGCCGCTGCTCGTCAGCCTCTTCATCATCCGGACCCTGATCCTGCGGATCGAAGCCCTCGTAGTAGAAGAGTTCCTGCACCCTGACGGAGAGATCATACTCGATTGCATCCAAGCAGCGCCCGCACTCCCCCGTTACATCAACGGTGGCAGTGCCGGAAACCAGAATGCCTTCGTGTACGGACTCAAGCCGCAGATCCAGCTCCATATCAGAGCCTTCCTGCACGCCAATGAGTGCTGCACCGAACTGATCCGGTGCAGGTACATGCTCGTTCAGGGTCCGCATAGTACCCGGGCTGCGCCCGAGATCCTTGACCGAAATGGCCAGGGGCGATTTTTGATCATGATTCATGATCACAACGATGAGAACTCCTATAGAACATATGACCGACGTATTATCTTAGCGCGAAGTTGCCCATACTCTCAAATGGACGCTCCGCAGGACTATTGTCCTTGTTCGTCCTGCTGGAAACGTTGCAGCACGGCTTTGGGAACAAAGTCCGCGATATCACCGCCGAGCGCCGCCACTTCCTTAATCAAAGTGGATGAGAGATGTGTGTAACTGTTCTCTGCCGGCAGGAACACCGTTTCGACGCCAGTGAGATGGCGGTTCATCCGGGCCATCGGCAGTTCGTAGTGGTAATCCTGCGTGGAACGCAGTCCCTTGATAATGACACCTGCACCATGGCTACGGCAAAATTCCGCCAGCAGCCCGTCGCCCATCGGCTCTACGGTGATCCCCCGCAGGTAGGACAGGGTCTGGCGCGCCATATCCAGGCGCACGTCCAGGGAGAACCTGTATTTCTTCGCATAGTTGGTGGAGACGGCGACGATCACTTCGTCGTACATGCTGGCGGCACGGGCAATAATTTCAACGTGCCCGTTGTGCAGCGGGTCATAGGATCCAGGGCAGACGGCTCGGCGCATATCTATGAATCTAATCCATTCACAGCACAAGTCACAGCACGTGAGGCCGCGGTTGTAGTGATATTACTGGGAGATATGAGCAGAACGGACGAAAACCTGGCCCAAGGGTCCGCCTCGGGGAACCGCGCACCATGGCTACGCACGGCCGAAGGCGCCAACCTGCTGGGCGCCGACGGCCATCTGGGTGTGACCATCTTCGAGGAGATCACCACGCTGGCCGTTCGCGCCGGCGCGATCAACCTTGGCCAGGGGTTTCCTGACGAGGACGGGCCGGAACTGATGCGGGAGGCTGCCCGTGACGCCATCTCGGCCGGCGCAAACCAGTATGCGCCGGGCAAGGGAATCCCCGCGCTGCGCGAAGCGATCTCCGACCATCAGCGGCGTTTCTATGGACTGACGCCGGATCCGGAGACGGAAATCATCGTGACCACCGGGGCTACGGAAGCCTTGGCCGCCGCCCTGCTTGCCCTGACCGGCCCCGGCGATGAGGTCCTGACCTTCGAGCCGTTCTACGACTCCTACGGTGCTGTGATCGCGCTCAGCGGCGCAACCCACGTCACGGTGCCCTTGCTGGCGCCCGAGTTCCAGCCGGACCTGGTCGCGCTTGAGGCGGCTTTTTCCGCGAGGACGCGCGTCATCCTGGTCAACAACCCGCACAATCCGATGGGCAGTGTCTTCACGCGGGAGGCGCTGACACGCATCGTGGAGCTGGCCAACCGCCACGATGCCATCATCATTACGGACGAAGTCTACGAGCACCTCACCTTCGGCGTTGCCCACATACCCGTAGCCACGCTGCCCGGCGCATCGGAGCGCACCCTGACCATTTCCTCCGCGGGCAAAACGTTCTCGCTCACCGGATGGAAAATCGGCTGGATGAGCGGGCCGTCCGAGCTGGTAGCGGCGGCTCGGACCGTCAAGCAATTCCTTAGTTATTCCTCCGGCACCCCCTTCCAAGCGGCCGTAGCGGCCGGTCTCGCGCTGGACGGTTCCTTCTACCAAGACGTAGCGGACACGCTGCAGCGCAAGCGGGACATCCTCAGCGAGGGGTTGCGGGCAACGGGTTTGGACGTCTTCACGCCCCAAGGTACCTACTTCGTCAACGTAGATGCGGCGCCGCTGGGCGTTACCGATGCCACGGCTTTGGCCCGCCGGCTCCCTGAGCTGGTCGGCGTGGCAGCCATACCGGTTCCGGTGTTCTGCCACCCGGCAGGTGCGGAACGGACCAAGTCGCTGCTGCGCTTCGCCTTCTGCAAACGTGTGGATGTGCTGGAGGAAGCGGCGTCGAGGCTCGCCACCTTGAAGGACCGGCTCTAGCGGTGCAGAATCGTTTTCTGCGCGGCAGCGGCCTGCATGCCTCCATTGACCCGGACAGCAGGGTGCCGGGAGCGTACATCCTGAGTATCGGCGGCGCCGAACAGTCCCATGTGGACCTGAAGCACCCGGAGCATGTCTTCTACGAGTACCTGCGCCGGATCGCCAACGTTGTGGATCTTGCCGGCGAACCGGGCCAGCCGCTGCGCTCGTTGCATCTGGGCGCCGGTGCGCTCACGCTCGCACGCTATATCCAGGCCACCAGGCCGGGCTCCGAACAGCACGCCGTGGAGTTGGAACGGGAGCTGCTGGACTACGTCATTGACCAGCTGCCGCTGCCCGAAGGCACGGACCTGACCGTTTATATTGGCGATGCCCGCCAGGAAGTGACCTTTGGGGATATCGACGGCGAGTTCGACGTCGTCGTGCTCGATGTCTTTGCCGGCGAGGATGCCCCGGAACATCTGGCCACTGGCGGTTTCTACAGTGAGCTGCTAGAACTGCTGTCGCCCGGCGGAGTCCTGCTGGTCAATGTCGGCGACGACCCTCCGCTGGCCTTTGCCAAACGTCAGATCTCCGAGCTGTCGGACTGCACGCCAGCGGTGGCTGTGCTGGGCGAAGCGGGAATGTTCACCAGCCGCTATGCCGGCAATTTGGTGCTCGCGGCGAGACGGGATTCGTGGCCGGAGGACTGGACGCAGTCCGTGCTCGCCGCCGGTCCGCATCCGGCGCAGGTGTTCACGGGCGCCGAGCTGGAATCATTCGTGCTGGCTTAGACCGGCTCCGCGAACCACAGCTGCGTCTCACCGTACTTCCGGCCGGAAAAACACTCCAGCCCTGCCGGCCAACGTGGTTCCGGCGAACGCGAGGAGCGTTCGACGACGACCACCGCGCCTTCGGCCAGGAACGGCTCCAGCAGCGCCAGGATCTCCGCCAGCTTGTCTTCGGCGAGCGGGTACGGCGGATCAATCAGCACCAGGTTGTAATGCCTGCCCTCCTGCAGCCTGCCCAGGAATCCCTCGGCGCCGGTGCGGTGGACCTGGACGACGGCCCGGCGCAGCACGGAGTTGATCATCTCGGCGTTGCGCCGGCACACGGCCGCGGCCTTTTCCGCCAATTCGACCAGTTCGACTCGGGCCGCTCCCCTGCTGGCGCATTCGGCCCCCAACGCGCCCGAGCCCGCGAAGAGGTCAAGAACGACGGCGTCATGGATGACGTCGTACGACTCGAGCCGTGAGAACAACGCTTCCTTGACCCGATCCGTCGTCGGCCTCGTCGCGGTACCCGGGACGTTGGCCAGCGTCATGCCGCCGGCGGTCCCGGCCACCACCCGGCTCATGCCCTATCCCCGTTCAAGGAACGCCTCTTTCTCCGGGTTGAGATACTGCTCGATGGCGTCGGCCAATTCCGGGTAGTCCCCCAGCTGGGCGTCATGTTCGATGATCGCCGCGGCGTCCTTGCGGGCGTGTTCGATCACGGCTTCGTCCTTGATGACGCGCAGGAGCTTCAGCGTGGACTTGCCGCCGGACTGGGAAGACCCCAAAATGTCGCCTTCGCGGCGCAGCTTCAGGTCATCCTGGGCCAGCCGGAATCCGTCAGTGGTCGCCTCCACCGCTTGCAGCCGCTCCCGGCTGGGGTGGCCCGGCTCCAGGCTGGTGACCAGCAGGCACGTGCCCAGCAGCGAGCCGCGGCCCACCCGTCCCCGCAGCTGGTGCAGCTGCGATATGCCGAACCTGTCCGCATCAAGGATCACCATCATCGTGGCGTTGGGGACGTCCACGCCGACTTCGATGACGGTGGTGGACACGAGCAGGTCCAGCCGCCCCTCGGTGAAGGCTGCCATGGTGGCATTCTTTTCCGCCGAGTCCAGTCTTCCGTGGAGGACACCGATGCGCACTCCGGACAAGACCGGCAGTTCCGCCAGAAACTCTGCCATCCGTTGGACCGAAGCCAGCGGACGGCTTTCCTCTCCGGCGTCGGCAGTCGGCTCAAAACTGGCCGGATCCTCGCCTTCGTCGTCGCCGATCTTGGGACAGACCACATACACCTGCCTGCCGGCATCGACTTCCTCGCGTGCCCTTGCCCAGATCCGGTCGGCCCACCCCGGGTTCTCCACCAGTCCCACGAGGTGGGTACGGATCGGGGCGCGTCCGGCCGGCAGCTCCCGCAGCACCGATGTTTCCAAATCGCCGAAAACGGTCATAGCAACGGTGCGCGGGATCGGTGTGGCGGTCATGACCAGCAGGTGGGGCGGCTTGATGGCCTGCGCACGCAACTGGTCGCGCTGCTCGACGCCGAACCGATGCTGCTCGTCCACCACGATCAGGCCCAGATCGTAATACTCAACCTCTTTCGAAAGCAGGGCGTGGGTGCCTATGACGATGCCCGCCTCGTTGCTGTTGATATCCCGCAGGACGCTGCGGCGGGCGGAACCAACCACGGAACCGGTCAACAGCACGACCCTGGTGCCGTTTTCATCGCCGCCAAGCATGCCGCCTTCGGCCAGCGGCCCCAGCATCCGCCGGATCGATTCGTAGTGCTGGCCTGCCAGCACCTCCGTTGGTGCCATCAGGACGGCCTGCCCGCCGGCGTCGATGACCTGGAGCATGGCGCGCAGGGCAACAAGTGTCTTGCCGGACCCCACTTCCCCCTGCAGCAGCCGGTTCATCGGGTGGTTCTCCGCGAGCTCCGCGGCAATGGTGGCTCCGACCTCCTGCTGGCCGCCGGTGAGGGTGAAGGGCAGCGAGGCATCGAAACGCTCCAGCAATCCAGCCCGGCGGTGCGGCCTTGCGGTTGCTTCCTCGGCAGCCGCTTGTGCCCTGCGCCGGGCCAGCGCGGTCTGGAGGATCAGCGCTTCCTGATACCTGAACCTCTCCTGGGCTTTAGCCACCGATTCCAGGTCCTGGGGGCGGTGGATCTGCTGGTACGCGTCCTCCAGCGAATACAGCCGGTCGCGGATGGCAATATCGGCCGGCACCGGGTCCTCGATCCGGCTGAAGTCCACGACGTCGAGCAAAGCTTCGACGGCGGCCTTGATCCGCCAGCTGCTTAGCTTCGCGGTGGCCGGATACAGCGGGACGGGCCGCCGGGCTTCCACGGCGTCAAAGCCGGTCTCGTCCTCAAGCAGCACGTAGTCCGGATTGGTCAGCGTAAGCTGGCGTTGGTAGGTGGTGACCTTGCCGGCAAACATGGCCAGTGTGCCCGGCAGCAGTTCCTTGTCCGCACGGTACGCGTTGAAGAACGTCAGGTGCACCTGGTTCAACCCCCGTACGGAATCATCGCTGACGACGACGTCTGTCAGGATACCTTTCCGGGCACGCATCCGGCGCGTAGTGCAGCTGACAACGCGGGCCACCAGGGTCACGTTTTCGTCCAGGGGAAGCTCGGCAATGCTGGTCAGCTCACCGCGCTTGAGGTAGCGGCGCGGGAAATAATTCAGCAGTTCCCCGACGGTGCTCAGGCCAAGGTGCTTCTCCAGCGCCGAAGCGCTGCGTTGTCCGAGCCGCCGCTTCAGTTCGAGTTCAACTTCTGCCGGCAGATGTTCAGTCATGGGCCTCGTACACCGGGGCGGAAAGATCGGTCACGGACAAATTGGATGGTTCGGCGAAGGCCCGGATCGCGGCTAAGGCGGGCTCCGCTTCCGGGACATGGGCGTGCACCCGCCAGCGGTAGCCGACTTCCGACTCGGTAACCGCACTCAGGATCACGGAATCGCCCAGCTCGTCCAACTGCAGTCGCAGGGTGGCTGCATCCAGCGGACTCAAGTTGATAGTGCACATGACTTCCACTCCTTCATGCGCCTGGCCGAGATGGATGTGCGGATCCTGCAGGTTGTAGCCGTGCAGCCCGTCCAGCAGTTCCGGCTGCAGTTCCACACCGAGCGCGCTGGAGCGCAACGTGTCCATGATCAGCAGAAAACCCACGGCTCCTGCGTCCACTACCTGTGCGGCTGCCAGCATACCGAGCTGGTCTTCGGTCTGCACGACGGCATCGAGGGCAGCCTCCACCACCGCTTCCAGCGTGACTGCCAGACCATGGTTCGAATCGTCCCCGTTGTGTGCGGATCCCTGGGAATTGGCCGCCCGTGAGACTGCTTCCATGGCCGAGAGCATGGTACCGGGCACCGGATCGCTCAACGCGGACCAACAGCGGATTTCTGCCCGCTGGAGCGCCGCAGCCAGCAACGGCCCGGTCATCCTGGAGGTGCCTTTCAGAGGCTCCGCCATCGCCGAGAGGAACACCGCGAACAAGGTGCCGGAGTTTCCGCGAGCTTCCTCCATGGCAGCCTGCCCGCTCGCCGCCAGCAGTTCGCCGACATCCGCGGTCTCCGCTTCGGCGGCCGCATGGGAAGCTGCCCTCACCGTCAGGTACAGGTTGGTGCCCGTATCCCCGTCCGCTACGGGGAAAATGTTGATGGCATTGAGCCGGTCGCTATGGTTGCCGAGCACTTCTTCCGCTTTCGCCAGCCAGCGCTTGAGCGCCTGTGTGTTCGCGGCTATCTTTGCGTGCAAGGTGTTCCAATCCCGCTGCCGCGGCACAAACGGGCCAACGGACTCTTACAGTTCTCCAGCGTTAACCGAGCCTACCGTAGCCGGAGCCCGAGAGTGGGTAACGTTTAGGGGATGGCCGGCACATCAGGAGCAGTTCCCGGACTTCTACCCGGCCGAAGCGAGATAGTCGGCCATCGAGCCATTGCTCATTGCCTTGGATATTTCGGCGATGGCCGCTTGATCCTTGAGCACGATGGACTGGCCGTCGGCGGACATGCCGGTACCCAATGACGGGAGCGTAAACATTTCGATGTCGTTGCCGCGCACCTTCCACAGGCTGGCGCCGAGGAAGGCTGCCGCCGGGCCGCTGAACTCCGAATCAACGCTGATGTAAGGCGAGAACTCCGAGACCACTCCGCTCATCCGCAGCGGATTGACCAGTGTCGCCGGTGAGAGGATTTCGGACACCAGGGCTTTCACGAACAGCTGCTGGTTGGCCACTCGCTGGTAGTCGCCGTTGGTGAACGACTTGCGCTCCCGAACGAAATTCAGCGCGGACTCGCCGTCGAGGGTCTGCACACCTTCGGGGAAGGATTCGCCGTTGCCGCCGGTGATCTGGAAGGCGGCAGGATTATCGATTTGAACTCCGCCAAGGGCATCCGTCAGAGCCCGGAAGCCGGCAAAGTCGACGCTGGCAACATGGTCGATACGTGCGTTGAACATTGTCTCCACCGTTTCGACCACCAACGGGGTGCCGCCGAATGCCATGGCGGAGTTGATCTTGTGCTCCCCGTAACCGGGGATCGTGGTCCAGGTGTCGCGCATGATCGACATGACGTAGACCTTGTCGCGGTTTTCCGGAAGGTGCACAAGCATCATCGTGTCCGTACGGCCGCCGTTGGGCACGCCGGCGAGGTTTTCGCCCTCGCCGCTTCCGCCGTCGGCGTCGGTTCCCATCAGCAGGATGTTCTTGGAGCCGTCACCGGCTACCTTGCTGATGCGGTTCTGCGGGAACGCATTCTCAATCTTCTGCGAATTGTTGTCGAAGACGTTGGCCAGGTAAAAGACGTAGCTACCGCCGATGACGATGGCCACGGCCACCAGTGCAGCCAGTACGGCGAGCACCTTGGGCAAGGGCCGGCGCTTGGGGCGGCGGGGAGGGGCGTAGTCATAGTCGTAGTCAGACGTCATTCATTCACTTTCTTGAAACGGGCCACGGACGAGCATAGTGGCCGAAACTGGACGGTTCCTGCAAGGGGCGCCGCGCAGCGAGTCCGGGTGCGCGGGCGCTCCAGGGCACCCATTATTGTCCGCACCGGCAAGCGGATAGGCTGGATCCATGTCCCGGATGAACGCCCTGAGCCGATACCTGCCTACCTCGTTACTGGGGGCAGGGATAGTGTTCGCGGCAACCGCCTGCTCTCCCATCGTGCAGGTTGATGCCGCCGAAGACGCCGCCAATCCCGCCTGTGCTCCGATGATGGTGATCCTGCCGGAGTTCGTGGCCGATGCTGAGCGCCGAGAGACCTCCAGCCAGGCAACTGCTGCCTGGGGCGACCCGTCCAAAGTCATCCTGCGCTGCGGTGTCCCGGTTCCGGGCCCGACCACGGACCGGTGTGTCACGGTCAACGGCATCGACTGGGTCTTGCACGAGGGCGAAGAGACCTGGACGGCCACCACGTATGGCCGCGAACCGGCCACGGAGCTTATTTTCGATCCGGACGAGGTGGCCGAATCCACCATTCTGGTGGATCTGGCCGACGCGGCCGCGGAGGTTCCGCAGACGAACAAATGCATCAACCCGACGGACACGCTCGACGCCTCGTAGACACGGGACGCCGAGCGGCAACCGCAGTTGCGGTCAGCGCAGCCCGGTTTTGCGGTTCAGCGCGAGATAGATCAGTTCGTCGATGAGTTCGGTGTAGGGCAGTCCGGACTTGGCCCACATCTGCGGGTACATGCTGATCGGGGTGAACCCGGGCATGGTGTTGATCTCGTTGATGACGAGATGGCCGTCCTGTGTGTAGAAGAAGTCCACCCGGGACAGACCCTCTCCCGCGACGGCATCGAACGCCTTGCCGGCAAGTTCGCGGACCCGGTCCGTGGCGTCCGAAGGCAGGTCCGCCGGGCAGCTGAGTGCGGCGGCCGCACCGTCAACGTACTTGGCTTCAAAGTCGTAGAAATCGTGCTCGCCGGACTGCACCGCGATCTCACCTGGGAGGCTGGTGCGCGGGCCAGCAAAGCCCCGCCCCTGCAGGACAGCCACTTCGATCTCCCGGCCGACAATCCCCGCTTCGACGACGATCTTCGGATCGTGCTCCCGTGCGGCTTCGATGGCGGCCCGTAGTCCAGCAGCGTCGGAAACCTTGCTGATGCCCATCGATGAGCCGGCGCGGGCCGGCTTCACGAAGACCGGGAAGCCCAGTCCCGCCACGCGTGCCAGAGCCGAGTCCGGGTCCTGCTGCCACTGGCGGTCGGTAATGACCTCGTACGGCCCGACTTCGAGCCCCGCGGCTTCGAAGACCACCTTCATGTAGTGCTTGTCCATCCCGACGGCGGATGCCAGGACGCCGGCGCCCACGTAGCGCACGTCGTTCATTTCCAGCAGGCCCTGCAGCGTGCCGTCTTCGCCGAAAGGTCCGTGCAGCAGCGGGAGTACAACATCGACCTGCCCCAGGCTACGGAGGGCGTCGGAGGCAGAACGAACAACCAGTTCGGTGGCGGAATCCCCGGCGGCCAGCAGCACCGATTCCGCCGCGGGGGTGACCTCCGGCCGGGTCGCCGAGGTCAGGGACCAGCGGGCAGGATCATCGGAGACCAACGTCCACTGGCCGTTGGCGGCGATGCCGATCGGAACGACGTCGTACTTTTTCTGGTCAATGGCCGCCAGAACGCCTGCAGCCGTCACACAGCTGACCGAGTGCTCGCTGGAACGGCCGCCGAAAAGGACGGCGACACGCGGTTTCCGCCCAGTCGCCGGGACATTCGGGCTGTTCGGTTCTTTTTTCACTGTTCCTGTTCGCCTTCGGATTTGAGCTCACGGGTGAGCAGTCGCGGGGCCAGGTCCTCGACGGAAATTTCTCCCTCGAGAACGGCGACCACGCTTTCGGTAATCGGCATTTCCACACCTACCTGGGTGGCCAGGTCGAGCACCGCGCGCCCGGATTTGATCCCCTCCGCGGTCTGGGTCATGCGCTGGCCGACTTCGTCCAGCGTCAGGCCTTCGCCCAGCAGGCGGCCAGCGGTGCGGTTGCGCGAGAGCGGGGACGAGCAGGTAGCCACCAAGTCCCCCAGCCCGGCCAGTCCCGCCATCGTTTCCAGCTCGCCGCCCAACGCCAGCGTGAGCCGCGTGGTCTCCGCCAGTCCGCGGGTGATGACGGAGGCCTTGGTGTTGTCGCCCATGTGCTTGCCGTCGCAGATGCCCACGCACAAGGCGATCACATTCTTGACGATCCCGCCGATCTCCACACCCACAACGTCCGTGTTGGTGTACGGGCGGAAGTACCGGGCGGTGCAGGTGTTGGCAATCCACTGCGCCACGTCGCGGTCGGTACAGGCCACCACCGAGGCGGTGGGTTCCTTGCGCGCGATCTCCATGGCCAGGTTGGGGCCGGAAATCACCGCGATCCGCGAATCGGGCAGCGAGAGTTCTTCCTTGATGACTTCGCTCATCCGCGAGTCGGTGCCGCGTTCCAGGCCCTTCATGAGGGAAACAACGACGGCGGTGTCCCCCAGCAGCGGCTTCAAGGCCGCCAGCTGAGGACGCAGCGTCTGCGCCGGAACGGCAAGAACCACCAGCTCTGCCCCGTCCATGACCTCGGCCACGTCACCGGAGGCGGTCAGGTTATCCGGCAGGCGGATGTCGTTGAGGTACTGGCTGTTCAGGTGGTGGCTGTTGATTTCCTCCGCCACTTCCGGCCGCCGTGCCCACAGCCGCACCTGGATGCCCGGATGGGCATCAGCCACGACCTTGGCAAACGTTGTGCCCCAGCTGCCGGCGCCCAGAACAGCCACTGCGGCGGGCAGTTGCTGGTGGGAGCTCACGGCTTTTCCTCCGGTGATGTGGGGGGCAGGTCGGCGGGCGGGGACACTTCGAAGTTCCGACCCGTGGCGTTCTGGCCGCGCACGGCCGGGTCCCAGCGTTGGGCCGGGGGCTGCTCGCCGCGGAGTCCGGCCAACAAATCCGTTACGGCGTCCAAAATCCTGGTCGTCGCCTCCTCGAGCACTGTTTTCGTCAGCGGCTGGCCGATGAATTCGCTCAGGTCCACCGGCGGTCCGGCAACCACTCTTGCCGTCTTGCGCGGAAAGATATGGAGCTTCTTCGCGTAGCGTGGGAACAACTCGTTGGCGCCCCAATGGGCTACCGGAACAACCGGAACCCCCGTCTGGAGCGCCAGCCTGGCCGCGCCGGTCCGGCCGCGCATGGGCCACAGGTCCGGATCCCGGGTCAGCGTGCCTTCCGGGTAGATGATCACGGCACCGCCCTGATCCATCACCTCCCGGGCCACGCTGAGGGAGCGGTTTGCGCCGGCACTGCTGCGCTCCACGGGGATCTGCTTGGCGGCTGACAGGATGGCGCCGACCACGGGGATCTTGAACAGGGAGGCCTTGGCCAGGAAGTGCGGGAAGAACCCCTGGTTGTAAACGAAGTGGCCCACCACCAGGGGGTCTATTTCCGTATTGTGGTTGGGGCAGACGATGATCCCACCGCCTTGCGGCAGGTTCTCCGTCCCCTCCCACTTACGCCTGAGGAGCAGGTTCAGCACCGGGCGCACCAAGGCGGCCAAGGTGCTGAGCGTGGCCCGTTCCTTCATGGCCGGCTTCATCCTTCGTCCCGCCGTTTCAGGCAATGTCGAAGTCCGCGCCGAGGTTTTCCAGTTTGGACTGGAACCGCTCGTACCCCCGGTTGATCAGCTCGATACCGGTCACACGGGACGTGCCGTTGGCTGCCAGCGCCGCAATCAGGTGGCTGAAGCCACCGCGCAGATCCGGGATGTCGATGTCCGTGCCCTGCAGCTGGGTGGGCCCCGAGATGACGGCCGAATGCAGGAAATTGCGCTGGCCGAAGCGGCACGGGATGCTGCCCAGACACTCGCGGTGCACCTGAATGCTGGCGCCCATCCGGATCAGGGCCTGAGTGAAGCCGAAGCGGTTTTCGTAGACCGTTTCGTGGACGATGGACACGCCGACTGCCTGGGTCAGGGCGACCACCAGGGGCTGCTGCCAGTCCGTCATGAAGCCCGGATGCACGTCCGTTTCGAGAACCAGCGGCGAGAGCTTCCCGCCGGTGTGGTAGAAGCGGATACCCTCGTCGTCGATATCGAAGGCGCCGCCGATTCTGCGGTAGGTGTTCAGGAACGCGGTCAGATCCGGCTGGTTCGCGCCCTCAACATAGATGTCACCCTGGGTGACTAGCGCGGCCGAAGCCCAGGATGCTGCCTCGTTGCGGTCCGGCAGCGCGCGGTGGTTGAAGCCGCTGAGATGTGGAACGCCCTCGATCCGGATGACCCGGTCCGTCTGCACCGAAATGATGGCGCCCATTTTCTGCAGGACCGCGATCAGGTCCATGATTTCCGGTTCGATCGCCGCCCCGCTGAGTTCGGTGATGCCCTCGGCGCGGGTGGCCGTCAGCAGCACCTGCTCGGTGGCGCCGACACTGGGGTAGGGCAGCGAGAGCTTGGCGCCCTTGAGTCCCTTGGGAGCGGAAATGGAGATACCGCCCTCGCGCTTCTCCACCACGGCGCCGAACTGGCGCAGCACATCCAGGTGGTAGTCGATCGGGCGGTCGCCGATCTTGCAGCCACCCAGATCAGGAATGAACGCTTCCCCGATGGCATGGATCAGCGGTCCGCAGAAAAGGATCGGGATGCGGGAGTCACCGGCATGCGCGTCGATGTCCTTCATCTGGGCCGTCTTGACCTTGGTGGGGTCCAGGGACAGGTCACCGGTGACGGGATCCTTGGTGACCTCGACGCCATGGAGGCGCAGCAGGCTCGTCACTACCTCGACGTCCTTGATCTCCGGAACGTTGCGCAGCAGCGAAGAATCGTTGCCCAGCAGGGAGGCAACCATGGCTTTTGGTACGAGGTTCTTGGCTCCCCGGACGGATACCTTTCCCTTAAGAGGGACTCCTCCGCGGATGGTCAGAACGCTTGCCATATACACCTGTTTCCTCGATCTGCAACGCCCCCAAACTTCGCGGAGGCCTCAGCTAAGCATAGAAGCTACCGTGACCATCCCGAAATAAAGTGCGATTAGCCACGCCGGAGTTATGAACGGGCGGGTAGCGTTTTCGGCTTCCAGGATGGACGGGTTGCCTCGTAGCTGGTGATCTCCTCTTCGTGCTGGAGCGTCAGCCCGATGTCGTCCAGCCCTTCGAGCAGGCGCCAGCGCGTGTAGTCATCGATCTCGAACGGTGCCGTGAGGGTTCCGCAGACCACCGTCTTCGAGTTCAGGTCCACCGTGATTTCGGTGCCCGGATGGTTCTCCAGTTCCTTCCAGATCAACTCGATGTCGTCCTGGGCAACCTGTGCGGCCAGCAGCCCCTGCTTGCCCGAGTTGCCCCGGAAGATGTCCGCGAAGCGCGACGAGAGGACCACCCTGAAGCCGTAATCCTTCAGTGCCCATACCGCGTGCTCACGGGAGGATCCGGTGCCGAAATCGGAGCCGGCCACCAGCACCGAACCACGGTTGAACGGCTCCTGGTTCAGGATGAAGTCATCCTTCTTCCGCCAGGCCGAAAACAGCGCGTCTTCGAATCCGGTACGGGTGATGCGCTTGAGGTACACGGCAGGAATGATCTGGTCCGTGTCAACATTTGACTGCCGCAGCGGAACGCCGATACCGGTGTGGGTGGTGAATTTTTCCATGGTCATTGTTTCCCCTAATCCGCGTTAAGCTGCGCTGGTTTCGCTCAGGCGGCGAGCCTGGCCCTCGTCAACAGGATCCAAGTCCGACGGCGAACTCAGGGTGCCGCGTACTGCGGTTGCCGCTGCCACCACAGGCGACACGAGGTGCGTGCGGCCGCCCTTGCCCTGGCGCCCCTCGAAGTTGCGGTTGGACGTGGAGGCGCAGCGTTCGCCCGGAGCGAGCTGGTCCGGGTTCATGCCCAGGCACATGGAGCAGCCGGCGAAGCGCCACTCGGCGCCGAAATCCTTGAAGACCTGGTCCAGGCCCTCGGCCTCGGCCTCCAGCCGGACGCGGGCAGAGCCGGGTACTACCATCATGCGGATGTTCGGGTCCTTGCTGCGGCCGCGGATGATGTCCGCCGCAATGCGCAGGTCCTCGATGCGGCTGTTGGTACAGGAGCCGAGGAAAACGGTATCTACCCGAATGTCCTTCATCGGCGTGCCGGCCTTGAGGTCCATGTAGGTCAGGGCGCGCTCTGCCGAGGCCTTTGCGTTCTCGTCCGCGAAGTCCTCGGGCGAAGGGACGGACTCGGAGAGGGAGACGCCCTGGCCCGGGTTGGTGCCCCACGTGACGAACGGTTCCAGCGTGTCCGCGTCGAGGAAGACCTCGGCGTCGAATTCGGCGTCGTCCTCGGTGCGCAGTGTCTGCCAGTACTCGACGGCGGCGTCCCAGTCCGCGCCCTCGGGTGCGTGCGGCCGGCCCTTCAGGTATTCGAAGGTGGTTTCATCCGGCGCCACCATGCCGGCGCGGGCACCCGCTTCGATGGACATGTTGCAAATGGTCATCCGCGCCTCCATCGACAGGTCCCGGATGGCCGAGCCGCGGTACTCCAGCACGTAGCCCTGTCCCCCGCCGGTGCCGATCTTGGCGATGACGGCCAGGATGATGTCTTTCGAGGTCACGCCCGGACGCAGGGTGCCCTCGACGTTGATCGCCATGGTCTTGAACGGCTTCAGCGACAGGGTCTGCGTGGCCATGACGTGCTCGACCTCGGAGGTGCCGATGCCGAAGGCCAGCGCGCCGAAGGCGCCGTGCGTGGACGTGTGCGAGTCGCCGCAGACCACGGTGAGGCCCGGCTGAGTCAGCCCCAGCTGGGGGCCGACAACGTGCACAATGCCCTGCTCGGCGTCGCCCAGCGAATGCAGCCGGACGCCGAACTCCTTGCAGTTGGCCCGCAGGGTCTCGATCTGGGTGCGACTGGTCGGATCCGCGATCGGCTTGTCAATGTCCAGCGTCGGAGTGTTGTGGTCCTCCGTGGCGATGGTCAGATCCGGGCGGCGCAGCGGGCGGCCGGCCAGGCGCAGGCCTTCGAACGCCTGCGGGGACGTGACTTCGTGAACAAGATGGAGATCGATGTAGAGCAGGTCAGGCTGCTGCGCGGCTCCTTCGCCGTCGCCCTTGCGCACCACGTGTGTATTCCACACCTTTTCAGCGAGCGTTTTGCCCGCAGTTGTACCGGCCATAGCCAGCTCCCTCCATCAGTGACAGCGCGGGCCGTTTCAACCGGTATTCGGCTGCCATCGGCGCCCGCAGAAGTATGTACTTCAACTCTCCCAGCCCGCATCGCTGCTCGCTAGTTTTTCGACTTGCATCTCAGATAATGAGACGTCAATATCAACCTATGGACAAATCAAGCGGCGTCGGAGTCATCGATAAGGCAGCCATGGTGCTGGATACGCTGGAGGCCGGGCCCACAACATTGGCCCAGCTGGTGGCCGCTACCGGGCTCGCGAGGCCTACTGTCCACCGCCTGGCGCTGGCCCTGGTCCACCACCGGCTGGTCAGCCGCGACATCCAGGGGCGGTTCGTCCTGGGCAGCCGGCTGGTCGAACTGGCTTCGGCCGCCGGCGAAGACCGCCTGATCGCGTCCGCCGGCCCCGTGCTGCTTGCCCTGCGCGATGCCACCGGCGAGAGCGCGCAGGTTTTCCGCCGGCAGGGTGAATGGCGTGTGTGCGTGGCCTCGGCGGAGCGGCCGATCGGCCTGCGCGACACCATCCCGGTAGGCACCCAGCTCTCCATGAAGGCCGGCTCGGCCGCCCAGGTCCTGCTGGCGTGGGAGGACCATGAACGCCTGCTGGAGGGGCTGAAGAACGCCCGCTTTACGCCGACGGTACTGGCAGGAGTCCGCCGCCGCGGTTGGGGCCAGAGCCTGGGTGAGCGGGAACCCGGCGTCGCGTCCGTTTCCGCGCCCGTGCGCGGGCCCTCCGGCCGGGTGATAGCCGCAGTCTCCATTTCCGGTCCGATCGAGCGGCTCAGCCGCCAGCCCGGCCGCATCCACGCAGAAGTGGTAGTCCATGCCGCACAGCAGTTGACCGACGCGCTGCGCAAGACCACCGACTGAACCGCCGGGATCAGCCCCTGAAATGATCCCAGCCGAGCACGTCCGGTACCTCGCCGTCCACGGTCACCTCGGCGGCACCGGCTGCCGCTTCGGCAACGCCCCCGATGTGCACGAACCCCTCGGGCAGCCCCGCGCCGGGTGGGAAAACCGCGAGCAGCCCGTGGTCCTCTCCCCCGCCCAGCACCCAGTGCCGCGGATCCGCGTCCAGCATGCGCGCCGCTTGTCGAAGCGGGACCTCGAAATGGTCCAGCCGCTGGTAGTCAAGGGCCAAGGCGGCGCCGCTCGCCCGGGCCAGCCGTCCGGCGTCGCGGATCAGTCCGTCGGAGATGTCCATCATGGCGTGCGCGCCGGCTTGCGCAGCCCGCGGCCCCAGTGCCAGCGGCGGCAACGGCCGTGACTGCGCGGTAGCCAGAGCCTGCAGTTCGGGCGGCATCCCGCCGTAACCCGAAGTTCCCTCAAGCAGCGCCAAGCCAGCGGCTGCCCTGCCCAACGATCCGCCGACGGCCACCAGGTCTCCCGGTCGCGCCCCGGACCGCAGGACCGGTGCCCTGCCCTGCAGATCCCCGGTAACCGCTGCCGTGACCACCAGTACGGCGCCCCGGCCCAGGTCGCCGCCCACCACGGCGCACCGCTCCGCGCCCAGTTCGTGCAGCGCCGTGCGGAGTCCGTCCGCCATGTCCTCCACCCAGCGCACCGGTGTGTCCCCGGGCAGGGTCAGGCTGATGACCAGCGACGTGGGCACGGCACCCATGGCATTGATGTCCGATACGTTCTGCGCGGCGCATTTCCACCCGACGTCGAACCCTGAAGTCCGGTAGCCGCTGGCCCATTCGAGCCGGAAGTCCTGGTCCTGGACCAGGGTGTCGATGGAGATCACGGTACGCCCGTCGGGAGCCTCGATCACCGCGGCGTCGTCCCCGGGGCCCACCGGCACATCGGCAGTACCCAGCCGCGGGAAAATCCGTTCCAGGACTGCCCGCTCGTCCAGTTGAGCCACCGTGAGATGTTCCGCCACTTCTCCGCTTCCCCGTTCCGGCCCCGGAAATTCTTGCGCGGCCTTAATTCTTGGTCCTGACTAGATCATTCACTACCGCCGCGCCAACCGGTAATCTGCCCCCATGACCACCTACGCCATCTTCCTACGCGGGATCAACGTCAGCGGCATCAACATCAAGATGGCAGATCTGAAAGCGGCCTTGGCCGAGCTGCCCCTGCAAGACGTCAGGACGCTGCTGGCCAGCGGCAACATCGTGTGCGCCAGCGAGGGTTCCGCCGACGAGGTGAAGCAACTGGTCGAGGCGAAACTGCGCGAGCGCTTCGGCTACGACGCCTGGGTCGTGGTGCTCAGCACTGAACGGCTGGACGAACTGGTGGCGGCGTGCCCTTACCCGGCGGACAACGCCGACGTCCATGCCTACGTCACCGTCACGTCGGATCCGGCCGAGCTGCAGGAACTGCACAAGGCAGCCGCTGCCGCCGACGGGGACGGCATCCTGCTGGGACCCGAAGCGATGGCCTGGACGGCAGCCAAGGGCGGCACGCTGGAGAGCCCGGTGAACAAGCTGGTGGCACACAAGAGATTCAAAAGTACGACGACGACACGCAACCTCCGTACGATGCTCAAGGTTCTGGCCGCCGCCGGCTAGCAAGAGCTGCCCTGGCCCCGCTAGCGCGTGCCGCCGCGCGCGGCCGCCAGGGCCTCCCGGAAGCTGTTGTACCGGTGGATCTCTTCCTCCACCGGGACCACCACTTTCCTCTCGGCCACTTGAGCCACCGCGGACCGCAGCCGCCGTCGTGCTTTGGCTGCCCTTGAGGCCGCTGCCACCCGGGCCACCAGCCCCGATGCCAGCCCCAGCACAATACCAAGCAGGACGCCGGCCACCAGCAGGAGCGTGGGCAGGGGGAAGCCCTCGAGCCGCGGCGCCGGAGGTACGTCGAACTGGAAGTAGCCCAGGACGGCCAGTCCCAGGAGCCAGAGCGCGCCGGTTGCCGCCGCGGCCAGGGCGATCCACTGGAGAATGCCGATCACCGGCCACCACCACGACTTCCGGTTTGAGCCCAGGTCCGTCCCGGCGATGGCCTGGTCGAGCGCATCGGGCAGCTCGGGTGCACTGGCACGGGCCGCCCTGCGGATGGAGCCGCGCCACACTTCCGGTGCCAGGCCGGCGGCCGCATCGGCAAAGGTCCTGACCGCGGAATCCGCCTGCGCCCGCTGCGCGGGGCCAGGCTCAGGCAGGGAAGACCGGTTCACTGCGGGATTGATGTCCCGGCGGTCGAGGTTGAGCCGCTTCAACGGATCGCGGCGGAGTTTGCCCAGCCACCTGGTGACCGGCCAGCCGGTGTTGGCATGCGACTGCCTGCGGTAGGACTTGCGCACCGCGTCCGCCACCACGTCCACGCTCGCCGACTGGGCCAGGTGCTCCGAGAGAGTCTGCTTGGCTTCCTTCGGCACGGCCGGCAGTGCCGGGCCGGACGAGCCGTCCGCCAGTGCGGCGGCAGAAGCGTCGATATCGGCCAGGAGACGTTCGGTGCTGGCGCGGCGCCGGTCCACCACGGTGCGGATGGCCGTGCGCAGTTCTTCGACTCCCGCGCCGGTCATCGCGGAAGCCGGATAGACCGCCACACCGTCGAGTCCGTCCTGCGCCAGAATCTGCTTCAGCGAGTCCAGCACCGGCCGGACCTCCCGCGTCGCCAGCCTGTCAATCTGGTTGAGCACCACCATGGTGACGGCTCCGTAGGAGGCAAGCGGGCGCAGGAAGCCCTGGTGCAGGGCGGCATCGGCATATTTCTGCGGGTCAAGCACCCACACGAGGACGTCTACCTGGCCGGCGAGGCGTTCCACGATCTGCCGGTGTTCGACGGCGGTGGAGTCGAAATCAGGAAGATCGAGCAGGATCAGTCCGCCGTAGCCGTCCTGGTCGGCACCATGGTGCCGGCTGTTGCCGTCGGGCGGAGCGTCCATCAGGTGCCGTTTTTTGACCTGAAGCCAATCGAGCAGCGGCTCGCTTCCGGCTGGCTTCCACACGCCTGCCAGCGGTTCGGAAGTCGTCGGGCGGCGGGCGGCAGCGGTCGCTACTTCCTGTCCGGCAACCGCGTTGAACAGCGATGACTTGCCGCTGCCCGTGGCGCCGAAGAAACCGACAACGGTGTGTTCGGCCGACAACGAGCGCCGTGTGCTGGCCCGGTTCAGCACCTCCGTGACGGGTGCCAGTGTCTCATCGGGCAGGCGTTCCTCGGCAAGTTCGCGCGCCGTATTCAAGGCCTCCAGCCGGCTGCGCAGCGGCGAGCGTTCCTTCTCTCCCCGGTGCCGGCTCATGCCGCGCCCTCCGCTCCGGTCCGTCGGGCCAGTGCGGACAGCTGTGCCGCTTGTCCGCGCAGCCCGGCGGCCAGCGCCGCGGCGTCCTCGTCATCGATCAGGGAGAGGAAACGCGTTGCTTCCTCCCGCATCAGGTTTTCCGTCCGTTCCCTCAGCCCTTCCCGCGCCTTGCGGGCGAGACGGCGGACCGCGTCCTCACCGAAAACGGCCTCCAGCAGTTTTTGCCCGACCACGGCTGTTCCGCCGGCAACGCCGATCTCGATGCCGGTCAGGCCACCGGTGGCGGCGAAGACCACAACCATCAACGCCACGCCCAGACCGTTCACCCCGAAGGAAAGCATCCTGGCGGTAAGCCTCTTGCTGGCGCCCTCCGTCTGGATCATCGCCAACAGGTCACCCTGCCAGGCGCGGATTTCGGCCGAAGCCTTGTCGCTGAAACCGTCGCTGACGGTAGACAGGTCCTTGCTTCCCAGCAGCTGCCGCCCGGCCGGATCGTTGCGCCACCGTGCATCGGCGTCCTCGGCGCCCTTGGCTGCCTCGTCCACGATCACGGCCTGCAGTCCCGATTCGATTGCGGCCTCAACGGTGACCGACGGTGCCGGCTTACCGCTGAAGAAGGCGCCGATCCGGTCCCGCAACCGGCCCACCCCGCTCTCGATCGAGCGGAAGAACTCACCCGTTCCCACGAAGTCCTGCCAGCGGGCCAGCACCTCGCCGCGCAGCAGGGTGCCGTCCTGGGTGGAGTCCAGCGTTCGCCGGGCTGCACTGTTATAGGCGTCCAGCACGTCGTCACGCAGTCTGGCCGCCGCGACGGACTGGGCGTCCAGCGCATCCGCCACCGTCGCGGTCGTGGCGGCCAGCGATGCCACCGCCCCGCTGAGGGTCCGGCGCGCGATGGCGGACCTGCCCGCGGCATCTGCGGAAATCTCCAGCAGCCAGCCGCGGATGTCCGTCACTGCAGCACGCGGCAGCATGCCCAGCTCGTCCAGGGGCGACTCGGGGACGACGAAGAGCCGCGCGTTGCCCAGTCCTTCGCGGTTCAGGAGCCCGGCGAGGTCCGCCTGGACCTCGTCCTCGACGCCGGCCGGAACGCGGTCCAGCACGACGGCGACGAGGATGTCCCGCCCGGCGGCTTCCAGCAGCAGCTTCCACGGCACAGCGTCCGCATAGCGGTTTGCAGTGGTCACGAACAGCCACAGGTCTGCCGCCGACAGCAGCTGGCCGGCCAGCTTGCGGTTATCGTCCGAAATAGAGTCAACGTCGGGTGCGTCCAGCAGGGCGATGCCGGGCGGGATCGTGGTTTCCGAGACGAGGACCAGGGAGGACATGGCCCGCGGATCCGGGTCGGCACCGGCCCGCTCCGCGGGCAGTGCACCGGCAGTCTCCACGGCTGAGGTGATGCGGTTCAGGGCGGGTAGGACGCGCTGGTCCGCAAACCATGAACGGTCACGCGGGTTGTGCAGCAGGATAGGTTGACGCGTGGTCGGTCTGATGGCACCCGTGCGGGTGACCGGGCGGCCTGTCAGCGCGTTGACCAGGGTTGATTTGCCGGCGCCGGTGGATCCGCCAACGACTGCCAGCAGTGGCGCGTCCAGGCTGCGGTAGCGCGGCAGGACATAGTCCTCCAGCTGGTCCAGCGCTGCGTGGATATCCTGGCGGGCCTGTGCGGCACCGGGCAGATGAAGCGGAAGCGTCAGCTCGCCGAGCGCATCGCGGACCGCCTCCGCCAGTGCCAACCCGTCGGAGGCATATTCCGGGCGGCTCTCTGTTGTACCTGTCACAGATCCATCATGCCAGCACTCCGTAGGCAGTCGCCGCTGACATGGGAATACTGCCATAAAGAGTTGGCGGACAGGACCGGAACGTGGACATGAAAAAACCGGCCCCGGACAAGATGTCCGGGGCCGGTTATTGGTGACCCCAGCGGGATTCGAACCCGCGTTACCGCCGTGAGAGGGCGGCGTACTAGGCCGCTATACGATGGGGCCTTGCACTTTTTTACCGGCTTCCGCCGATCGAGCTTCATGAGTATTTCACACACTTTGCCCGGCTGCCAAATTCGTTATTTGGCCGGATTTGCGCTCTAAACAGCGCAATCCTTAGCGCTGGGATACCAGGACTCGAACCTAGAATGACGGTACCAGAAACCGTTGTGTTGCCAATTACACCATATCCCAAAGGTGCTTTCGGGCGTTGCGGGAAGCTTCTTGCTTGCTTCCTCAGCGCCTCAGCACGAGTAATTACTTTACCGGAGGTCCCCCGTTTACACAAAACGGTTTGCCGGTTACCCGCTGAGGCGTCCGTCACATCGCCCGAAAGCGCCTGTTCTAGGCGTTCTGGAAAGCCTTGATGCGGGCCAGCGAGGAGTTCTTGCCGAGGATGACCATGGACTCGAACAACGGCGGGGAAATCCGGCGGCCGGAGACAGCGGTCCGGACCGGGCCGAAGGCCAGCCGCGGCTTAAGCCCGAGTTCTTCCACCAGCGCCGTACGCAGCGCAGTCTGGATATTCTCCGCGGTCCACTCCTCGATTGGCTCCAAGGCAGCCAGCGCCGCGTCCAGGACTTCGGCCAGATTTTCCGGCAGTCCCTTGCGGGCGTCATCCGCGATGTCGATTTCGTCATCCTTCTTGAACAGGAAGGCGATCATGTCCGGGGCCTCCCCCAGCAAGGTGATGCGTTCCTGGATCAGCGGGGCAGCTTCGGCCAGAACCATGTGGTCCCGCTCGGTGAGGGTCTCCCCTACAAGGGAGGCATGCTGCAGGTACGGGACCAGGCGCAGCCTGAAGTCCCCCGGTTCCAGCAGCCGCACGTGGGTTCCGTTGATGGCCTCCGCCTTCTTCAGGTCGAAGCGGGCCGGGTTGGAGAGCACATCGTGGATGTCGAAGTTCTCCACCAGTTGGTCCACCGTGAAGATGTCTTCGTCCGCCGACAGGCTCCAGCCCAGCAGCGACAGGTAGTTCAGCAGCCCCTCGCGGATGAAGCCGCGTTCACGGTGCAGGAAGAGGTTGGACTCCGGGTCCCGCTTGGACAGCTTCTTATTCCCCTGGCCCATGACATAGGGCAGGTGGCCGAACAGCGGCATGTAGCGTGCCACGCCGATGTCCACCAGCGCCCGGTACAGGGCGATCTGGCGCGGCGTGGAGGAGAGCAGATCCTCGCCGCGCAGGACATGGGTGATGCCCATCAGCGCATCGTCCACCGGGTTCACCAGTGTGTAGAGGGGTTTGCCGTTGGCCCGGACGACGACGAAGTCCGGCACGGTCCCGGCCTTGAACGTAATTTCGCCCCGGACCAGATCGTTGAAGGTCAGGTCCTCGTCCGGCATCCGCACGCGCAGCACGGGTTCGCGTCCCTCTGCCTTGAACGCGCCGATCTGTTCTTCGGTCAGGTCCCGGTCGAAGTTGTCGTAACCGAGTTTGGCGTCGCGGCCGGCCGCCTTGTGCCGGGCCTCGACCTCTTCCGGCGTCGAGTACGACTCATAGATGTGGCCGGCTTCCTTCAGCTTGGTGATGACGTCCTGGTAGATGTCAGCGCGCTGGGACTGGCGGTAGGGCTCGTGCGGACCGCCGACTTCGACGCCCTCGTCCCAGGTGATGCCGAGCCACTTCATCGCTTCCAGCAACTGCTGGTAGCTTTCCTCGCTGTCGCGCGCGGCGTCCGTGTCTTCGATCCGGAAGACCATGGTGCCGCCGGTGTGCCGGGCATAGGCCCAGTTGAAAAGGGCGGTGCGGATGAGGCCGACGTGCGGGGTTCCCGTGGGCGACGGGCAGAACCGTACCCGGACGGGTGTTTCGGCATCGACAGTGGGCAGGTCAGCGGGAAGCGCAGATGCATTAGTCATGATGGACACCAGTTTAGCCCGTGCAGGAACGCCGCCTCCGGCACACCCGACGCTAGGGCACTGCCTGCTCAAGGAGAGCGTAGATTCCGCCGCAGACCGCCGCCCCGGCCAGCGCCGAAACCACGAGACGCCCGGCCCGTCGGGGCCGCAGAGCCGTCTGGGCCCAGGCGCCGAGGGCGAGGAGCGCAGCCCCGATCAGCCCGGGCGTTCCTGCCATCAGGACCAGGATGGCCGCGGCTCCGCCATAGGTCATGCAGGCCCAGTCCGGGCCGGCTCGGTGGAAGATCAGCATCAGGGCAAAGCCGCCATAGATGGCGAAGATTACGGCGGCAAGACCCAGCGGACCGTTCAGCCACTGGATGGCACGCAGTGTCCCGTACATCAACACTCCGGTGCACACTATCAGCGGGCCTAAGCCGAGCCGCTTGATGCCCCTGCGCAGGTCCCCTCGCTTACCGAGCCATGTGACGATGGCCCATGGCACGAGGCAGAGCAGGAACGCAGCCCCGGCTCCCCACCAAGCCATCCGGCCGGGACCGTACTCGAGCACAGGGCGCAAGATCAAGACCACGGCCCAAACGACGGCGGGCGGCAGCACCGCTGCGATGGTGCGGGCCGCGGCTGGGCCGCGTGGCGCCGTCGTCGTCATCGTGCGTCCCGGCTAGCGGCGCGCGGTGTTGGACAGCCGTCCGATGCCCTCGATCTCAACCTCGTACCGCTGCCCGGCCTCGATCGTCCCGACGCCGGCCGGGGTGCCGGTCATGATGATGTCGCCCGGCAGGAGGGTGAAGGCCTGGGAGACGTAGGAGACGAGTTCCTTGACGCTCCAGATCATCTGGGCCGTGTTGCCATCCTGCTTCAGTTCGCCGTCGAGCCAGCCCTTGACCGTAAGGTCTTCGGTGTCCAGTTCGGTTTCGATCCACGGTCCGATCGGCGCCGAGCCATCGAAGCCCTTGGCGCGGGCCCACTGGTTGTCCGTGCGCTGGGCATCGCGGGCTGTCAGGTCGTTGCCGCAGGTGTAGCCGAAGATCACTTCGTCGACCCGCTCGGCGGGGACGTCCTTGCAGATGCGGCCAATCACTACGCACAGCTCCGCCTCGTAGGACACCTCTTCCGAGAATTCCGGCAGCACCATCGGCTCGTTCGGACCGATGACGGAGGTGTTGGGCTTCAGGAACATCAGCGGTGCGGCGGGGGTTTCGTTGCCCATTTCCTTGATGTGCTCGGCATAGTTGCGGCCGATGCCGACCACCTTGCTCCGCGGGATAATCGGGGCCAGCAGCCGCACGTCCTCGAGCTTGTGGCGGGCGCCGGTGAGCTGGATTCCGGAGAAGAACGGGTCACCGGCGATGACCGCGACCTCTTCATTTCCTTCGTCACCTTCGACGATGCCGAATGCAGGGTCAGAGTCAAGTACAAATCGGGCGATACGCATAGGAACTACCCTAGCGGCTCGCGTGCTGGTTTCCGGAGCGCAGATAATCCAGCTGTGCCGCGACGGATGCTTCGGCGGCCCCGCGCACGGACGGATCGACGTCGTTGTAGACATGGTCGGTGACGGCGTCGACGCCGGCTTGCTCGCCGAGCTCTTTCAGAGCTGCGCGGATCTGGTCCAGCCGCAGCTGGCGGTGCTCCGCATATTCGCGGCAGATGGCTGAGAGATCAGGCAGGAGCGGGCCATGGGCAGGCAGGACTTTCGCGGGGCCGAGCGCGGCCAGTTTCTCCAGTGATTCAAGATACGGCCCCAGCCTCCCGTCCGGGTAGGCGATGATGGTTGTCCCCCGGCCCAAGATCGTGTCGCCGGTCAGCACGGACCCGTCCGGGCCGTCCTCGGGAAGGTGGAATGACACCGAGTCCGCCGTGTGCCCGGGAGTGGCGAGAACCGAGATGCTCACGCCGGCGGCGCGGATGGTTTCGCCGTCGGTGAGCGGATCGCCGCCATGGCACTGGGCCTGGTCCAAGGCACGCACGGGCGCTCCGGTCAGCTCATGGAACCGGGCACTGGCCTCGGTGTGGTCAATGTGGTGGTGCGTAATCAGTACCAGCTCGACATTGCCGGCGGCGGCCAGTTCCTGCAGGTGCGTCTCGTCCAGCGGCCCCGGATCCACGACGACGACGCCGGGCCCGCCCGGAGCGCTGATCAGGTAGGACTGGGTCCCCTCCAGGCTCATCGGCCCCGGATTCGGCGCCAGCCGGTAGCGGGTGAGTGTGCTGCTGCGGACCAGGTTCGGATTCGATGCTGCGTTCACGTCCCTATCCTTGCATCCCGGGCACCGGAACCGGGATTTCTGACGGGATCAAGGAACGAGGAGCGACGACGACGGTGACCGGCTCTCACAAGCCGGGCACCGCCGTCGGACTCTACGATGTTGCCTACGTGCCGGCCAGGGTTACTCGCTGCGGGTGTTCTGCTCGGCGAGTGAATCCCAGAAGGAGGTGTCCGCATCGTCGATGGAGCGGTCCGAGATGGCTCGGACGGCAGCGTCGAGCGTGGTGACGGTCTGCTTGATCAGGTAGCCGTTGGACTTCTGTCCCAGTACATAGTCCTCGTAGAAGTGATCGCTCATGCCGCGCATCTCGAACAGCAGCGTAGAGATGCCGTATTCGACGGCGATGCCGTTGCGGCTGATGGTCTCGGCGGTCCCGCCGACGTACTTGCCCAAGTGGCCCCAGCCCGTGGAGTCGACGGCGTTGAAGACGACGGCGCCAAGCTTCTTCGAGCCTTCCAGCACGTCCTCATCCACGTTCTCTGTGGTCGGGTACAGGATGGAGCCGGAGACGAGCTGCCCGTCCCGTTCACTTTGGGCGCCCTGGTGGTGCAGGTCGATCATGTAGTCGATGTTGTACTTGCCCAAGACATTGTCGTGCAGGGCCTTGGTTTCCGGCTGGATCCTCGTGACATGGTCCCGGTTGATGTCCGCTTCGTTGGCGTTGTAGCGGGTCAGGTGTCGGTCTCCGGCGGCAATGTAATCGTCCAGCGGAAAGTTGACGTCCCCCATGGCACCGTCCGCGTTCAGCATCGGAACGATCAGGACATTGACCCCGTCCAGCACCCCCTTGGTCTTGCCCGTGCCCAGGTGCTTGATGAATTCCAGGGCGCCTTCCGTGGTCAGCTGCTCGTTGCCATGCTGCTGCGTGAGGAAGAGGACCGTGGGGTTCTCCGGGTTGGTGATGTACTTCGCCAGGAAGATGTCGCGGCCCTTGACAGTCTGGCCGATGACGTCCACGTCCAACTGCGGCTGTTTGGCGTCCTGCACCTTGAGCTCCGCCGCCAGTTCCTCATAGGTGTGGAGAATCGAGGTGTTGACGGTTTCGCTGCCTCCGTAGTTGGGCCCTTCGCCGGCTGCTACCGCTGCGGGTGCAGTGACGGCGGTCAGGGCGAGGGCTCCGGCTAGGGCTGCTGCGGCAAGTGGTTTTCTCATGGACGAGGTTCCTCCTGGTTCGACGTGCGGGTGATGCTTGCAAGCTATCCGTCATGGCACGGCAAAGGTAGGTTAAACGAGCAAATCAGCCCTCCGGACCCCAAACTTTCTTCCTCGGAGACGTGTACCAACGGCAAAGGGCCCCGTCCGCGCTGTGCGAACGGGGCCCTTGGAAACCTGATCCGGGCAGTCTGGGCTTAGGTCAAGCGGGTCAGCCAGCCGTGCGTGTCCTCCACGGCGCCGGTCTGGATACCGAGCAGCTGCTTGCGGATGGACATCGATACTTCACCGGCGTTGCTGCCCGGGGAGCCGATGGAGCCGTCTTTGGTCTTGAGTTCCCCGATGGGCGTGATGACCGCTGCCGTGCCGCAGGCGAAGGCTTCCGTGATGTCGCCGGAAGCAACGCCGTCGCGCCACTCATCGATGGTGATCTTGCGTTCCTGGACGTCCAGGCCGCGGTCCTTGGCCAGCTGGATGATCGAGGAGCGCGTGACGCCGTGCAGGATGTTCCCGTTCAGCTCGGGCGTGACCAGCCTGCCGTCCTTGAACACAAAGAAAATGTTCATTCCGCCGAGCTCTTCCACGGCATTGTCATTAAACGGGTCCAGGAACAGTACCTGCTTGCAGCCGTGCGCCTCGGCTTCCATCTGCGGGGCCAGTGAGGCCGCATAGTTGCCGCCGCACTTGGCTTCCCCGGTACCGCCGCGGCCTGCCCGGGCATACTGTTCGGACAGCCAGATCGACACCGGCTTCAGCTCGCCGCCGAAGTAGTTGCCGACCGGCGAGGCGATGACACGGAAGGAAACTTCCCGCGCCGGCCGCACACCGAGGAACGCCTCCGTGGCGATCATGAACGGGCGCAGGTAGAGCGCTTCGCCGTCGCCGTTGGGTACCCAGTCCTTGTCCACCTCCACCAGCTGCCGCAGGGATTCCAGGAACGTCTCCTCGGGAATCTCCGGCAGCGCCAGCCGGCGGGCGGAGCGGTTCATCCGCTTCGCGTTGGCCTCGGGGCGGAAGGTCCAGACCGAGCCGTCCGCGTGCTTGTAGGCCTTCATCCCCTCGAAAATCTCCTGGCCGTAGTGCAGCACGGCGGCGGAGGGATCCAGGGCGATGGGTCCGTAAGGCTCGATCCGCGCGCCGGACCAGCCGCCGTTGCCTTCTGCATCGACTTTGTAATCGACGACGGCCGTGTGGTCCGTGAAGTAGTTGCCGAAACCCGGGTCGGCCAGAATGGCAGCACGTTCTTCGGCGCTCTTCGGATGGTCCGAGAGCTGCTGGGTGAATTCCAGCGTTTGGGTCATGGTTCCTCCACGGTCTTTGGGCACGCCGTTGTGATTCGAGTTAAGGGCTATTAACTAGCCTACTGCCAAAAGTGAGGCAATCGCATCGCCGATCTCCGACGTCGTACGCGGTTCGGTGCCGCGGCCGGCGATGTCCTTCTCCACCGCATCCTGCACCCGGGCGGCCGCAGCGTCCAAACCAAGATGCTCCAGCATCAGCGCCACGGACAGAATGGCGGCGGTCGGATCTGCCTTCTGCTGTCCGGCAATATCCGGGGCTGAGCCGTGGACCGGTTCGAACATGGACGGTGCGGTGCGGTCCATGTTGATGTTGCCCGACGCGGCGAGCCCGATGCCGCCGGTGATGGCGGCGGCCAGGTCGGTGATGATGTCGCCGAAGAGGTTGTCCGTGACGATGACGTCGAAGCGTGCCGGGTCGGTGACCATGAAGATGGTGGCCGCATCAATGTGCAGGTAGTCGACGGCGACATCGGGGAACTCGCGTCCCACTGCCTCGACCTGGCGGCGCCACAGGTGGCCGGCATGGACGAGCACATTGTGCTTGTGGACCAGCGTCAGCTTCTTGCGGCGGGCCGATGCGCGGCGGAAGGCGTCACGGACCACGCGCTCCACGCCGTGGGCGGTGTTGACCGAGACTTCGGTGGCGATCTCGTGCGGCGTGCCCACGCGCAGGGCGCCGCCATTGCCGACGTACGGGCCTTCGGTGCCTTCACGCACGACGACGAAATCCACCTCGCCGGGGTTGGCCAGCGGGCTGGGCACGCCGGGGAAGAGCTTGGACGGGCGCAGGTTGACGAAGTGGTCCAGGCTGAAGCGCAGCTTGAGCAGCATCTCGCGTTCGATGATGCCGGAGGGAATGCGGGTGTCCCCCGGGGCGGCACCGACGGCGCCGAACAGAATGGCGTCGTGGCTGCGCAGCTTGTCCAGCGTGTCCTCGGGCAGGGTCTCCCCCGTGGCCAGCCAGTGCTCGGCACCGAGCTTGTACTCCGTCAGCTCAAAGGTGGCGTCTTCGTTGGCGGTCGCCGCCTTGAGAACCTTGACTCCTTCGGCCACCACCTCCGGACCGATTCCGTCTCCGGGGATGATTGCCAGTGAAAATGCCTGTGACTCTGCTGCGTTCATGCGTCCAGTCTAGGGAACGATCCCACATCTTGAGCAAGCCATCTCACTTTGTGAACACTGTAAATCAGACCTGGGCATGACGCGGGCAGCCCCGGCCGCGGCATAGAGTTTTGAATCATGCGCGTGCACCACAGGATCTACAACTGGTTCCAGGAGAATCCCGGCAAAGTAGACCTCATCATTATGCTGTCGGCCTTCGCCGTCTCCGCCCTGCCCTATGTTGCCGCCGCGGACCTGCCGGCCTTTGCCCTCTCGGCCCTGCTGATCATCCCGCTGGCATGGCGGCGCACGTATCCGTGGCAGTCCGGCGCGGCGATGGCCGTGGCGGCACTGCTCAATGTTGCTTTCCTATCCGTGCCCGTCCCCGCGCAGGCCCTGGTGCTGGTCATGGTGTTTTCGCTGGCCGCCTATGCCCCGCGCTGGGCCAGCCTCGGCGGTCTGGTGCTGGCCCTGCTGGGCGGCGCCATGTTCGTTGTCCGCTTCTCGTTCATTCCCAACGGCCCTGCCGGCCGCATCTCCGCCTTCCTGATGACGCTGGTGGCGATCGACGCCGTGGTGCTGGTTTCCTGGACCTTGGGCGACCTGATGCGCAACCGCCGGCTGACCGTGCAGGCGCTGCAGGACCGGGCGCACCGGCTGGAGATCGAGCGGCAGCAGGAACGTGATCTGGCCGCCGCCGACGAGCGGAGCCACATCGCCCGCGAGATGCATGACATCGTGGCACACTCGCTCTCGGTCATCATCACCCAGGCCGACGGCGCCCGGTATGCGAGCGCGCAGGACCCGGCGGTGGCGACCGAGACCCTGGGCACCATCGCGGAAACCGGCCGCGCCTCGCTGCGTGACATGCGCCGGCTGCTTGGCGTGCTGCGCGGGGATGAGGTCGCTTCCGTCCGCCCGCTCCCCACGCTGGCGGACGTGGAGACGCTGGTGGACACGGTCCGCCGCTCCGGCCTGGAAGTTGCGCTGGAGCGGGCGGGCGCGCCGCGGCGTGCGATGCCAAGCGGAGCGGAACTCACCGGCTACCGCGTGGTGCAGGAGGGCCTGACCAATGTCCTCAAGCATGCCGGGCCGAACGCCTCGGCACAGGTGCTGCTTGAATGGACTGGCCGCGGCCTGCAGATCCGGATTGACGACGACGGCCGCGGCGCCGGCGCGGATCCTGCCACCGCGGGCAGCGGGCAGGGCATCACCGGCATGGCCGAACGCCTGTCGCTCTACGATGGGACGGTGGAAGCCGCCCCGAAGCCCGGCGGCGGATTCCGCGTCCACGCATTCATTCCCTACACGGAGGCCTAAAGAGTGAGCTTTCCAGCTGCCGAAGCCGAAACCAGCCGCGCCAGCCAGGCACCGATCCGCGTGGCCTTGGTCGATGACCAGCAGCTGGTCCGCGGCGGCTTCAAAATGCTGATCAATTCCCAGCCTGACCTTGAAGTGGTGGCAGAAGCCGGCGACGGACAGGAAGCGGTGAACGCACTCGCGGTGGTTCGTGCCGACGTCGTTCTGATGGATGTCCGGATGCCGGGCATGGACGGCATCGAAGCAACCGGCAAACTGCTGGCGCGGGCCGCCCGGCCCGGTGGACGGGAGGGGCAGGACCTGAAGGTCGTGGTGCTCACCACCTTCGATCTGGATGAGTACGCACTTTCGGCCATCCAGGCCGGGGCCAGCGGCTTCCTGCTCAAGGACGCGCCGCCGGAGGAACTCCTCGAAGCCATCCGGACGGTGTACCGGGGCGACGCCGTGATCGCGCCGTCCACCACCCGCCGGCTGCTGGACCACGTTGCCCCGCTGCTGCGCGCGCCGAGTCCGGAGGTCGGCCGCCACGCCGCCGCGGTGGACACGCTTACGGCCCGCGAGCGCGAGGTGTTCACGCTGATCGCCCAGGGGCTTTCCAACCCGGAGATCGCTACCACCCTGTTCCTCTCCGAGGCCACGGTGAAGACGCACGTGGGGCACATCCTGGCCAAGCTCAACGCCCGGGACCGGGTGCAGGCCGTGGTCATCGCCTACGAAACAGGGATTGTCAGCCCCTGACTTCTCCACCCTGGGTATGAGACGGCGCGGCAGAACACCAGACCGGAGGCCGATCCGCCCGGGCATCCTGGGTTCGTAGCGTTGGAGTATGACAACCAGCACTGAGCAATCACTCGCCTCCGGGGCCTCGAACGGCTCCGGGAAATCCACCGCCGCAGCAGCCACGCAGGCCCTTAACAAGACGTACGGCACGGGAGATACCCGCGTCCACGCGCTGAAGAATGTTGATGTGGCGTTCCAGAGCGGCAAGTTCACGGCCATCATGGGCCCCTCCGGTTCCGGCAAATCAACGCTGATGCACTGCCTGGCCGGCCTGGACACCGCCGATTCGGGAAAGATCTGGATCGGCGGCACCGAGATCACCGCCCTGAACGACAACCAGCTGACCAAACTGCGCCGCGAGCGCGTCGGCTTCGTCTTCCAGGCCTTCAACCTGGTCTCCACCCTGACGGCCGAACAGAACATCACGCTGCCGATCGCACTGGCGGGCGGCACCGTGGACAAGGAATGGTTCCGGTACGTGACCTCCACCCTGGGCCTGGCCGACCGGCTCACGCACCGTCCGCACGAGCTCTCCGGCGGCCAGCAGCAGCGCGTGGCCGTAGCCCGGGCGTTGCTCACCCGGCCCGATGTCATCTTCGGCGACGAGCCCACCGGAAACCTCGATTCCAAGGTCGGCGCCGAAGTGCTCTCCCTGCTGCGCCGCTCCGCTACCGAGATGGGCCAGAGCATCATCATGGTCACCCACGATCCCGTCGCCGCCTCGTACGCCGACCGCGTGGTCCTGATGAACGACGGCGCGCTGGTAGGCGAGCTCGAGCGCCCGGGCACCGAGCAGATCCTGGCCGCGCTGGCAAAGCTGGGGGCCTGAGCCGTGCTGCAGGTAGCTCTCGCACAGGTGAAGCAGCATGCGCGGCGGTTCATCGCCGTGGCACTGGCCGTGGTGATGGCCGTCGGCTTCCTCACCGCCACCCTGATGGTCAACGCCTCCACCGAGGCCTCGCTGGGCAACAGCGTTGGCGCCGGTTTCCGCAACGCGGACCTGGTGGTCAGCTCCGGCCTGGACAAGCCGCTGGATGAACGGGCCGCCGAGGCTGTGGCGGACGCTGACGGCGTCGCCGAGGTTTACGTCCAGCAGCAGACCCACGTCGCCTTCGGCGCGGCAGGTGAGGCCAGCTACGGTGCGCTGCAGAACACCGCGCCGTCGGCCGGTCTGGACCACCTGGAACTGATCGAAGGTACCCTGCCGGGCAGTGCCGAAGTGGCGGTGGACGATGCCACGGCCGAGCGCCTCGCTCTGACCGTTGGCAGCCAGCTCGAATTCGCCCCGGGCGCCGGCATGGCGGCTGCGGAGGACGTAGCCGCCAGCGGCATTCCGGCCACGGTCTCCGCCATCGTGAAGGCGTCCAAGGACCCGCTCATGATGGGCCAGCCGCAGTTCTTCGGCACAAGCGGACTCATCGCCGCGCTCGCCGGCGAGCAAGCTCCGGTCCAGGTGCGCAGCATCCAGCTGGATCTGGCCGCCGGCACCGACACCGCCACGGCGAAGGACGCCGTCGCCGCTGCCCTGGCCGCCGCCGGATTCGCGGAACCGACTGTCAACACCGCGGCCGAGCAGACCAAGGAAGTCGTGGCCAGCTTCACCGGGGGCACGGACCAGCTGACCATTGTGCTGCTGGCGTTCGCCCTGGTGGCGGTCCTGGTGTCCGCCCTGGTGGTAGCCAACACCTTCTCTGTGCTGATCGCCCAGCGCACGCGGGAGCTGGCGCTGCTGCGCTGTATCGGTGCCGATCGCGGGCAGATCCGCCGCTCGGTGCTGGTAGAGGCGCTGCTGGTGGGCGTTGTGGCCTCCGTCATCGGCGTGCTCGGAGCCGTGGGTTTGATGGCCGGCATCATTGCCGTGCTGCAGGGCCGTCCGGACACCGAATTCGCTGCCCTGGCCGTACCGCCGCTGGCTGTCGCCGTAGGCCTGGTCACCGGAGTGGTCATGACGGTCCTCGCTGCCCTCGCCCCGGCCCGCGCCGCCACCGCGGTTGCCCCGCTGGCGGCCCTGCGCCCGGCCGAGGATGTCCGCGTGGGCAACCGGAAAGGCAAGGTAAGGCTCGGTTTCGGCATCGCGCTTGTGGTGGGCGGCGCCGTCGTACTTGGCTTGGGCGCGCTCAATGCCAACCTGCTCATCGCCCTGCCCGGCGGCGCCATGTCCTTCATCGGCCTGCTGCTGTGCGCCACGCTCTTTGTGCCGCCGCTGGTCACCGCAATCGGTGCCCTGGCCAGGCCGCTGGGCGTGCCCGGCAAGCTGGCCGCCGTCAACGCGGTCCGCAATCCCGGCCGCACTTCCGCCACGGCCACCGCCCTGCTCATCGGCGTGACGCTGGTGGTCATGATGATGACCGGCGCGCAGACCGCACGCACGGCGTTCGAATCCGAGCTCAGCGCGCAGTACCCGGTGGACATCAGCATCGGCAACCTCGCGGAAGACGGCGGCCAGCTCGATGAGGCAGCCGTGCAAACCGCCCTGACGTACGACGGCGTTGCTGCCGCCGGCTTAATCACCACCGGCGGCTACGCCACGCTGAACGGCCAGCGGACGGGGGTCTACCAGCTGACACCGGCACAGCGGGAGCTGCTGCAGGACCACTCCCTGACGCTGGACGCCGATACCGTGCTGCTGGCCGAAGGCTCGGGCCTGGACACACTCACCGTCACCGGCAGCAGCGGTTCCAAGGAGCTCCGGGTGGTGGAGGTGAGCAGTTTTTCCTTCCCGCCGCTGATGTCCTCCGCCGTGGCCGAAGAGATCGGTGTGCCCGCGCCCGCTGCCGCCGACAGCGAGGAGTACTATTCGTCCCTGCCGCAGCTGTGGCTGTCCGTGGACCGGGATCTCGACGCCACGGCGCTGATGGAACTGCGCAGCGAACTGGCCGCCGGGCTGAACGTGCAGGACTACCAGACCTCCGGGGCGGCCATTGAGCGGGCAGCATTCAACCAAATCATCGACGTGCTGCTGCTGGTGGTCACCGGGCTGCTGGCCGTGGCGGTGCTGATCGCGCTGGTGGGCGTGGCGAACACGCTCTCGCTCTCGGTGCTGGAACGGACCCAGGAGTCTTCGCTGCTGCGGGCACTGGGCCTGACCCGCAACCAGCTGCGCGGCATGCTGGCCCTTGAGGCCGTCCTGATCGCCGGCGTGGCTGCCCTGATCGGGTCCGGGCTGGGCATTTTGTACGGCTGGCTCGGCGCGCAGTCCGCGCTAGGCACGTTCACCGCGGTTGTGCCGGACGTGCCCTGGCTGCAGCTGGGCGCCGTGCTGGCAGTGGCCGTGGTTGCCGGCCTGCTGGCCTCCGTGATGCCGGCCCGCCGCGCGGCACGGCTCTCCCCCGTCGAGGGGCTGGCAACGGTCTGACTTCTCCGGAACCACCAGGACTGTCGGCGGCGTTTCCGCAAGGAATACGCCGCCGGCAGTCCCTTTCCTGCCGTCAGCCGGAAGGAATTCAGGCTCCGGCAAACCCGTCACCGCTGACCCCGAGACATGGCCGGGGCTGCGTGCTACGTTGACTGTGAAGTCTCTGACCGTAGGCACCACGCTTGGACGGGAGTTCAACGATGAGCAGCACCACCGAAACCCAAGAGCAACCGGAACTCAAACGGGCCATAGGTCCCAAGCTCCTGCTGCTGTTCATAGTCGGGGACATCCTCGGCACCGGCGTGTATGCGCTCACCGGGCGCATTGCGGGCGAGGTGGGAGGCGCCGCCTGGGCACCTATCCTGCTGGCCTTCATCGTGGCCACCATCACCGCTTTTTCCTATCTGGAACTCGTCACCAAATACCCGCAGGCCGCCGGCGCCGCGCTCTACACGCACAAGGCCTTCGGCATCCATTTCCTGACCTTCCTGGTCACCTTTGCGGTGCTCAGTTCCGGCATCACTTCCGCTTCCACCGCGTCCAAGTTCCTGGCCGAGAACTTTATCGTGGGGTTCAACCTTGACTGGGACCAGGGCGGCGTCACCTGGGTCGCGGTGATCTTCATGGTCGTGCTGGCGCTGATCAACCTCCGCGGCGTCGCCGAGAGCATCAAGTTCAATGTGGTCCTGACCCTGGTTGAGTTCACCGGCCTGATGATCGTGATCTTCATCGGGTTCTGGGCCATGTCCCAGGGCAACGTGGACTTCAGCCGGGTGCTGATCTTCGAAACGCCCGCGGACAAGGGCGCCTTCCTCTCCATCACGGCGGCAACCTCGCTTGCCTTCTTCTCGATGGTGGGTTTCGAGGACTCGGTCAACATGGCGGAGGAAACCAAGGATCCGGTCAAGATTTTCCCCAAGGTCATGCTGACGGGCCTGGGCATCACCGTGCTGATCTACATCCTGGTATCCATCGCCGCGGTGGCGATTGTCCCTATCGGCGTCCTGTCCGAAAGCACCACGCCGCTGCTCGAAGTGGTGCAGACCGGGGCGCCGGGACTGCCGGTGGATGTCATCTATCCGTTCCTGTCCATGTTCGCAGTGGCCAATACCGCGCTGATCAATATGCTGATGGCCAGCCGCCTGCTTTATGGCATGGCCAAACAGGACGTGCTGCCCCGCTCGCTCGGCAAAGTGTTGCCGAACCGCCGCTCGCCGTGGGCCTCCATCATCTTCACCACGCTGATCGCCGTCGGGCTGATCATCACGGTCACCAACTTCATGGGCACCGACACGGTCAGCGCGCTGGGCGGCACCACGGCCCTGCTGCTGCTGTGCGTGTTCACCGTGGTGAACGTCGCCGTCCTTGTCCTGCGCCGCCGGCCGATCGCCCGGAAACACTTCCGCGCACCGAAGTTCCTCCCGTACCTGGGCGTTCTTACCTGCGGATTCCTGGTCGGGCCGTGGGCGCAGGATCCCGTCGAATACCAGATCGCCGGCGTGATGATCGGCGTGGGCATCGTGCTGTGGCTGCTGACATGGCTGTGGAACCGGGGTGTGCGGGCGAAGAAGACCCGCATCAGGCATCCCGAGGACCTGGCCGGCTGAGGCCTTTCGCCACCGGATCCACCACAATCCGATCAGGATCTGCAAAAATAGCAAGCATGCTGATGACCGACGATCGGGAGGAACACACGATGGACCAGGACCACAAACAGCCGGGCCGAATGGACGATGACGAATTTGCCGCCTACTTGGACGATCATCTGCTGGGCGCCAAGACCGGAATCAAGCTCTTCGGCTCAGCCCGGGAATCCTGGGCCGGTACCGAGTTCGAGGCGGACCTCCAGCGGCTGCGCAATGAGGTCATTGCCGAACGCCGCGAGGTCAAGGAGCTGATGGGACAGTTCGGCTATCGGCGGAGCACCTTCAAGAAAGTCGCTGCGGCCGGCGGCGCCGTGGTGGCCAAGATCAATCCGCTCAATCCGCTGCGCATGGGCGGCGGCGCCGGAGCGCAGCTGGAACTGGAAACGCTCCAGTCCGCGCTCCGCGGCAAGGAATGCCTCTGGCGGACCCTGATCGTGCTCGCCGAAGCGGAGCCACGGCTCGATGCCCAGCGTTTCCGGCAGTTGCTGGACCAGACCCACCGCCAGCTGGACACGATGGCCCGCATCATGGAGCGGACGGCCAAGGACCGCTTCCTGGCCAGGCGGGAAGCCTCCTAAGCCGCCGCTATTCGGCCGGCTCTTCGTATTTCGGGAAGATCGGTGTAGGCGCCGGTAATTCCGTACCCGGCACCAAAGCCTTGGCGATGGCGGCAAAGGCGCGGGCGCCGTCGTCGTTCTGTCCCAGCACGTCAAGCAGCTTGGCTGCCGATCCAGGCATCACCGGCTGGACCAGGATGGAGACGATCCGCAGCACCTCCAGGGTCACGTAGAGCACGGTGTTCATCCGCTCCACGTCGGTCTTGCGCAGCACCCAGGGGGCCTGCTCGGCGAAGTAGGCGTTGGTATCGCCCAGCACGGTCCAGATTGCTTCGAGGGATGCGTGGAAATCCTGTAGCTCGTAGGCCGCGCGGGACTTCTCCAGCAGCCGCTCGGCCTGCGCCAGGAGTTCGTGGTCTTCGGCGGCGAGTGTGCCGGGCTGCGGGACCCTGCCCTCGCAGTTCTTGGCCACCATGGACAGGGAGCGCTGGGCCAGGTTGCCCAGGTTGTTCGCCAGATCCGCGTTCATCCGGCCGACGATGGCTTCGTGGCTGTAGGAGCCGTCCGCGCCGAACGGCACTTCGCGCAGCAGGAAGAAGCGCATCTGGTCCAGGCCGTACTGCTCCACCCAGTCCGACGGCGCAATCACGTTGCCGAGTGACTTGGACATCTTCACGCCCTGGTTGTACAGGTGGCCGTGGATCATCACGCGCTTGGGCAGTTCCAGCCCGGCGGACATCAGGAACGCCGGCCAGTAGATGGCGTGGAAGCGGGAGATGTCCTTGCCGATCACGTGCACGTCGGCCGGCCACCACTTGCGGAACGCTTCCGCCTCGGTGTCCGGGAAGCCGACGCCGGTGAGGTAGTTGGTCAGCGCGTCCACCCACACGTACATCACGTGCTTGGGGTTGCCCGGCACCGGAACACCCCAGTCGAAGGTGGTGCGGGAGATGGACAGGTCCGTCAGGCCGTGCTTGACGAAGCTGATCACCTCATTGAAGCGGGTGCGGGGCGCGGCGAATTCCGGCTGGTCTTCGTAAAGCTTGAGCAGCTTGTCCTGGTAGGCCGTCAGCCGGAAGAAGTAGGACTCTTCTTCGGTCCAGGTGACTTCGGTATCGGTCTGGGTCGAGTAGCGCTTGCCGTCCTCGCGGACCCCGGTCTCGTCTTCGCCGTAGTAGGCCTCGTCGCGGACGGAGTACCAGCCCTCGTACTTATCGAGGTAGATGTCCCCGGCCTCTTCCATCCGCTTCCAGATGGCCTGCGCGGCGGTGTAGTGGTCTTCGTCCGTGGTGCGGATGAAGCGGTCGTAGCTGATGCCCAGGCCGTCCTGGGTTATCTGGAAGACGTCCGAGTTGCGCTTGGCCAGGGCCAGCGGGGTGATGCCTTCCTTCTCCGCGGTGTGGAGCATCTTCTGCCCGTGCTCGTCCGTTCCGGTCAGGAAGTAGACGTCGTAGCCGTCCAGCCGCTTGAACCGCGCCATGGCATCAGTGGCAATGAATTCGTAGGCATGCCCGATGTGGGGCACACCGTTGGGGTAAGAAATTGCCGTGGTGATGTAGTACGGAGGCTTGTCAGCAGAAGAGGTCACCTATAGAAATTACCGCGTGTGCTCGGCGCTTGTCGAAAGCGGCCGGCCGCCGCCGTGTTCGTGACAACGACGGCGGCACCCGGCTCATCCGGTTACGGCGTCTTCGGCGGTGGTTGCCCGCCTCAGTACATGTGGGTGCGGCTGTCCGCCACCTTGATCAGTTCCTGGTCGTGGGACGCGACCAGGACCGCGATCCCGTCCTTGGTGGTGTCCTTGAGGATGCCGATGATCTGGTTGGCATGCTCGCGGTCCAGGCTGGCCGTCGGCTCATCCACCACGAGCACACGCGTGCCCAGGATCAGCGCGCGCGCAATCGCCACCCGCTGCCGTTCGCCGCCGGACAACTGCGCCGGGTAATGCCGCATCCGGCGCCCCAGCCCCACCAGGTCCAGCAGGTCCTTGGCCATCTCGGTTTTCGCTTCGACCTGCTTGTCCGGCACCGCGGGCAGCAGCACGTTTTCAAGCGCGCTCATCCCGTCGATCAGCGCCCCGCCCTGGTCCACGTACCCGATGAGGGCACGGCGACGGTCGGAGATTTCGTCGTCGTCCATCTCATCGAGCGAGTCGCCCTGCCAGAACACCTCTCCCGACGTCGGCAGCGTCAGGCCGGCCGCCACGGTCAGGATGCTGGTCTTGCCCGAGCCGCTTCGTCCGGCCAGGCAGTGCATGTTCCCCGCCTCGAGGCCAAGGTCGAAGTCCTCCGCGACCACCAGCGGCTCGCCGCCGCCGCCGTCGTAGCGGATGGTGATGCCACGCAGCTCCAGCGGCATGGCATGGTCCGCGGTACGCCCGATTTTCTCGGCGCGCGTCTGCGGTTGTTCAATCATTTCCGTGTCCTTGTCATCAGGATGAACCAGAGAATCACTGCCAGCACGCCGGCGGCCACTGCACGCAGCGCGGCATGCGGCGCCACGGCGAGGGAAACGCCGACGGCACCGAGGACGGCCAGCGGCAGGGCCATCACCGCCAGCAGCCCCGCTTCACTGCGCCGCAGCGAGAGCAGCAGCGTGGGAGTCCAGCCCATCGCCTCGAGAATGTCCCATTGCTCGCGTTTGCGGGCCAGGTCGAAACGGCCGGTCATCAGCGTCAGTACCAGTGCCGTCACCACGCCGAGCACCGCCAGCGCGATGTTCACGCCGCCGGTCTGGCTGAGCGCCAGCGAGCCGAGCGCCGTGCTGCCGGCCGCCCGCGGGAGGTCAAGGATGACCGCCGCCAGCGCGCCCGCCGCCGCACCGAGCACACCCACGCCCACAACAACAGCTCCGGCGTTGAACCGGTTGGTGTTCACCTGCCGCACGGCGAATTTCAGCGGCGTATCGACCATCGGCGCTGTGCCCGACGACGACGGCGCATCCCCGGCCGGCGGGACCGGCTTCAGCAAGGCTGAGGAGATGAAGGACGCGGCGACATAGACCATGAGTACGACGCCGGAAACCACCAGCGTGGTCAGCGTGCGGCTGAAGACGTTGACCACTACCGCCACCGCCAGCAGCGCCGCGGCGCCGACGAGCAGTTCGGCCAGGAACCAGGACCGGATCCTGGGCCGCGTCCAGCCCATCGCGCGCAGCGTTACCGCTTCGGTACGGCGCGAGCGGGTGAACGCCACCGTGCTCGCTGCGGTCAGCAGCGCGGCCCCGCCCAGGGTCAGGAAGAGCAGTGCCGAGCTGGCCTGGCCCAGTGAGCTCTGGACCGCAGAGGCAGCGCCCTGGCGGACCCAGGACTGGCTGACCGTGCCCAGGTCGGTGACCGTTCCATCGGCTTCCTGGTGGTACTCGGGCACGTAGATGGAAACGTCCTCGCGGGCGGAGCCGGCAACAACCTGGACATCCAGGCCCAGGTCGCCGATGGCGCCGGCGACGGCATCGATGTTCGGTGCGGCGTCGGCCCAGCTGCCGGCGGCATCCACCCGGACGCGGACGGCGTCGATCACCGGATCCGTGTCCGAGGTCCCGCGCACGGCGGCCAGCCCGTTGAAGTCCGTGATGGCGCCGGCGGACTGCACTGCCAGGCCGGCACCGCTGAGGCCCGGCTTGAGCTCGGTGTCCTCGACGTCGTTGCCTTCGGCATCCTCCGTCAGGGTCACCGGTGCCGGGTCGTAGCCGCCCAGCGGCAGGTAGTTCACGTCGCCGGCAGCATCGCGCACGGCATCGGCGCTGAAGGTGCCATAGACAAACGGAAGGGGTGCGGCGGCGTCGGCCGGGTCATCGAGGCTGGTCCGGTAGGACTGCTCCTTGACCGGCTCCCGCTGGCTCTGGTCCGGTTCCAGCTGCCACTGCAGCGTCTTTTCCGGCAGCTCGTTCACGGTGACCCAGCCCTGTGGGGTGACCGTCTGGTCCACGCCGCCATCGGGGTTGGCTTCGCCGGCCACGTACTCGGGGGTGGAGAGGAAGTCGGTGGTCCATTCGGCCGGCTGGTGCAGACCCGCGACAACCTGGACTCCGCCGGAGCCCAGCAGGTAGTTGTAGTCCTCGCCTCCGGGCCAGCGCAGCTGGAAGGGCTTGGAGGACGCAAACGGGAGGTACTCCTCCCCCAACTCCTTGCTGACGGTACCGACCTGCGCAACGGTATTGCCGGCGTCGTCAATCTCTTCGATGTCAACGGAGTACGTCAGATCCAGATCGGTGCCGGAGCGGACCACCAGCGGGATCACCTTCGAATCCTCGGTGAGTGTTCCCGCTTCCACCGCCGAGCGGTACTGGGTCAGGAACGGGCTCCAGAACCTGAAAGGATGCCCGTCGATCTCGGCTGATTCGGTGCCTTCGGCAAAAAGACCTGGCGTCATCTGCTGCGAAAACTTGTCGCCCAGTTCCATGGCGCTGCGGCCGGACGGCGCAGGAGCCTTGGCCAGGGGCGCGAGGAAGCCGCCGGCCTCGCCCAGCAGTGCCTGCTCCGCGGCGGGATCAACGGCAACAACGGTCTCGGTGATCTGGGGCAGCATCGGCAGGGCAATGGTGAGGTCGAAATCGCCGTGGGCACTGCCGCCGGCGGGATCCGGGAACTTGATGCCCGTCTCCCCCTCCGGGGCCACGGTACGCAGGCTGGTGCCGCCGGGAACCTTCAGTTCCTCCAGCTGGGCCTGGCCGAGCGAGCCCTCCGCCGCGGTTTCGAACAGGACCGTATCGCTGACGCCGTTGGAGGTGACGGCCTTGGCCGTGATCCGGTAGTTCTTCGGTTCCTCGCTGAGCACGGAATCCGGCTCAGGCCATTCCTCGGCCGGCACGGCGTCGGTGATGTTCTGCTGTTCGAGGTAGCCTTCGATGTTTTCGTTGTAGCCCACGTAGTCCGTGGCCTTCAGCTGGGGAAACTCGACGTCCTGGACCACTTTGGAGACCAGGCTGATCGGGGCGGCGACGCCGACATCGGCGAGGCCGCGGATCTGCCCGAGCTGTTCCTGGGTGATGCCGCCGGTACCGGAAACGTAGTCCGGCTGTTTCAGCGTGTCCGTGTCCGGGCCCTTGCCTTCGGGCAGCACCAGGATGTCGTAGAGTCCCCGGGAGTTGGTATCCACTACTTGTCCCAAGGAGGACTGGGCGCGGTCCTGGATGAACACCGATAGCAGCATGGCCGCGACCAGGACCACTACCGTGACTACGAGCGAGCGGCTACGCAAGAATCGTGCTGCTGCGTTCAACTGGATTCCCCCACATAAGGACTTGACGGTACGAAAAAGAGAGGAGACAAGCGCAAAGGCCCGTTGAGCCGAAGCGAAAGCCAACTGCTGAACGGGCCTGCACTACAACTGGCTTAGTCCTGCAGGTCGACTTCCCGGGCCAGCGTGGCACCGATGGTCTGGCGCAGTTGCTCCAGGACGCCCTGCGGCACCGAGCTGTCCACGGCCAGCAGTGCCAGGGCCTGCTTGCTGTCTTCGTTGCGGGATACCTGCATGCCGGCGATGTTGATGTTGTGATTGCCGAGCAGCTGGCCGAGGGTGCCGATGACGCCGGGGCGGTCTTCGTACGTGAAAACCAGCAGGTGCTCGCTGATCGGGATTTCCACTTCGTAGCCGTTGACGCCCACGAGCTTCTGGATCTGCTTCGGCCCGGTCAGCGTGCCGGAGACAGAAATCCGGCTGCCGTCGGAGAGCGCGCCGCGGACGGTCAGGACGTTCCGGTACTCCTCGGACTCGGTGGTGGTGATCAAGCGGGTGCTGATCCCGCGCTGTTCGGCCAGCACCGGCGCGTTGACATAGGAAACCTGTTCCGAGACCACGTCCTTGAAGACACCCTTCAACGCGGCCAGCTCCAGGGCCTTCACATCCAGTTCGGCGATTTCGCCGGCTACCTCGACGTCGATCTGGGTGACGGAGTCGTGCGTCAGCGCAGTGAAGATGCGACCGATCTTCTCGATCAGCGGGATGCCCGGCCGGACCTCGGGAGCAATGACGCCGCCGGCAACGTTGACGGCGTCGGGAACGAGCTCACCGGCGAGGGCCAGTCGCACGGACCTGGCCACGGAGACGCCGGCCTTTTCCTGTGCCTCCTCCGTGGAAGCGCCCAGGTGCGGGGTGACCACGACGTTGTCGAGGGCGAAGAACGGCAGGTCGGTGCTGGGCTCCTTGACGAAGACATCAATGGCAGCGCCGGCGATCTTGCCTTCCTTGAGGGCGGTGTACAGCTCGTCCTCGTCGATCAGACCGCCGCGGGCAACGTTGACAATGTAGGCCGAAGCCTTCATCTTCTCGAAGGCCTCGGCACCGATCATGCCGATGGTTTCGGGCGTCTTGGGCATGTGGATTGAGATGAAGTCGGACTGCTCGAGCAGTTCGTCCAGGCTCACCAGCTGGACGCCGAGCTGGGCAGCACGTGCGCTCGTGACGTACGGGTCGTAAGCGAGAATCTGGGTTTCGAAGGCCTGCAGGCGCGCAGCGATCAGGGCGCCGATCCGGCCTAGGCCGATGATGCCGACCTTCTTTTCGTAGAGCTCGGCACCGGTGTACTTCGAGCGCTTCCACTCGCCATTCTTCAGGGCAGCGTTGGCGGCCGGAATGTGGCGTGCCAGCGAGAGGATATGCCCGACGGTCAGCTCCGCCGCGGAGACAATGTTCGACGTCGGCGCGTTGACCACCATGACGCCCGCCTGCGTCGCCGCCTTGATGTCCACGTTGTCCAGGCCGACGCCCGCGCGGGCGATGACCTTCAGGTTCTTGGCTGCAGCGATGGCTTCCGCGTCCACCTTGGTGGCGGAACGGACCAGGATGGCGTCAACGTCGGCAATGGCGGAGAGCAGCTGGGAGCGGTCTGCCCCGTCTGTCTGGCGGATCTCGAAGTCGGGACCCAGTGCCTCGACGGTGGCTGGCGACAGTTCTTCGGCAAGGAGAACTACAGGTTTTTCCACAGGGGTGTTCCTTCGCTGCGTTGCATGGTGGGGTGAGTACAGTCTAAGACCGACAAGGGGGCCGGACGCGCATTGTTAACAATACCAATGTGCGCCCGGCCCCCTTGCCGGTTCATTCAGGTGTGCGTGCGGCGCGGAACGTCGCGTGCGTTCCTTAGCGGGCTACGGAGCCCTCGGTGTAGTCATCGTTGGTCTTGATCCACGAGAACAGCTTGCGCAGTTCGCGGCCGGTGGCCTCGATCGGGTGGTCTTCGCCCTTCTTGCGCAACGCGGCGAATTCCGGCGCGCCGGCATCCTGGTCGTCGATGAAACGCTTGGCGAAGGCTCCGGACTGGATGTCGGCCAGCACGGCCTTCATGTTTTCCTTCACGTGCTCGTCGATGACGCGCGGCCCGGAGACGTAGTCGCCGTACTCTGCGGTGTCCGAAACGGACCAGCGCTGCTTGGCGATGCCGCCTTCAACCATCAGGTCCACGATGAGCTTGAGCTCGTGCAGTACCTCGAAGTAAGCAACCTCCGGCTTGTAGCCGGCCTCGGTCAGGGTTTCGAAGCCGTACTGGATCAGCTGGGAAGCACCGCCGCAGAGCACAGCCTGCTCGCCGAATAGGTCGGTCTCGGTCTCTTCGGTGAAGGTGGTTTCGATGACGCCCGCACGGGTGCCGCCGATGGCCTTCGCGTAGGACAGTGCCAGTTCCTTGGCCTTGCCGGAGGCGTTCTGCTCCACGGCGATCAGGTCCGGCACGCCGCGGCCTGCTTCGAATTCGCGGCGGACAATGTGGCCCGGTCCCTTGGGAGCAACGAGGGCAACGTCGACGTCGGCCGGCGGCTTGATGTAGCCGTAGCGGATGTTGAAGCCGTGACCGAAGAACAGGGCGTCGCCGGACTGCAGGTTCGGTGCGATGTCCTCGGCGTAGACGTGGCGCTGGACCTGGTCCGGGGTCAGCACCATGATCAGGTCGGCTTCGGCGACGGCCTCGGCAACGCCGAGCACGCGCAGGCCCTCGGCCTCAGCCTTCTCGCGGGACTTGGAACCTTCCTTGAGTCCGACGCGGACATCCACGCCCGAGTCGCGCAGGCTCAGCGCGTGGGCATGGCCCTGGCTGCCGTAACCGATGACGGCAACGGTGCGTCCCTGGATGATCGAGAGGTCGGCGTCGTCGTCGTAGTAGAGCTCAGTCACTTGTATTTCTCCTGTTTGAGGTTTCTTGATAAGGGTCTAGGCGGAACGCAGGGCGCGGTCGCTCATGGACCGGGAGCCGCGGCCGATGGCCAACGTTCCTGATTGAACAATTTCGCGGATGCCAAACGGCTCAAGCACCGACAGCAGTGCGTTGAGCTTTTCGGCGGTGCCAGTGGCTTCCAGGACCAACGAGTCGGTAGACACGTCGACCACGGAAGCGCGGAATAGATCTGCTGCCTGGGTTACTTGCAGCCGAGTCGCGGCATCCGCACGAACCTTGACCAAGATGTGGTCGCGTTGCACGGAGGATTCGGGAACCAGCTCGACAATCTTGATGACATTGATGAGCTTGTTCAGTTGCTTGGTGACCTGCTCCAGCAGATCACCTTCAGCTTCAACCACCACGGTGATGCGGGAGAACCCGGACGTTTCCGTGGGGCCTACGGCCAAAGAATGGATGTTGAACGCCCGGCGGGCAAAGAGGCTGGCGACGCGGGTCAGGACACCCGGAACGTCTTCAACCAGTACTGAAAGGGTATGGCGTGCCATTGACTAGTCCTCTTCTTCCCATTCCGGGGTCATGTCGCGGGCGATCTGGATCAGGTCGTTGCTGACGCCCGAGGGCACCATCGGCCAGACCATCGCGTTCGGGCTGACAACGAAGTCGATCACCACCGGACGGTCGTTGATTTCCAGCGCCTGCTTGATCGTCGCGTCGATGTCCTCGGCGCGTTCGCAGCGCAGGCCGACACAGCCGTAGGCATCGGCCATCTTGACGAAGTCCGGGATCCGGACCGTCTCGTGGCCGGTGTGCAGGTCAGTGTTGGAGTAGCGGCCGTCGTAGAACAGCGTCTGCCACTGCCGGACCATGCCGAGCGAGGAGTTGTTGATGACAGCAACCTTGATCGGGATGTTGTTCAGGGCGCAGGTGGCCAGCTCCTGGTTGGTCATCTGGAAGCAGCCGTCGCCGTCGATCGACCAGACCACCCGGTCCGGGTTGCCGACCTTGGCGCCCATGGCGGCAGGCACGGAGTAGCCCATGGTGCCCAGGCCGCCCGAGTTCAGCCAGGCCCGCGGCCGCTCGTACTTGATGAACTGGGCGCTCCACATCTGGTGCTGGCCCACGCCGGCAACGTACACGCCCTCCGGACCGGTGAGCTCCCCGATGCGCTCGATGACCTGCTGCGGCGCCATCAGGCCATCGTCGGGCTCGGTGAAGCCCAACGGGTAGGTGTTCTTGAGCCGGTTCAGCTGGGTCCACCACTCGGTCAGATCCGGGGCCCCTTCGGCGGCAAAGCGTTCCCGGCAGGCCTGCGCGAGCTCCGGAATGATCTCCTTGACCGAACCGACGATCGGCACATCGGCGGTACGGTTCTTCGAGATTTCGGCCGGGTCGATGTCGGCGTGGATGACCTTGGCGTCCGGGGCAAAAGTGCTCAGGACACCGGTCACGCGGTCATCAAACCGGGCGCCCAAGGTGATGAGCAGATCCGACTGCTGCAGCGCCGTGACGGCCGAGACCGCGCCGTGCATGCCCGGCATGCCGACGTGCTGCGGGTGGGAATCCGGGAAAACGCCGCGGGCCATCAGCGTGGTGGCAACCGGTGCGCCGACCAGTTCCGCCAGTTCGAGCAGCTCCGGGGACGCCTGGGCCTTGAGCACGCCGCCGCCGACGTAGAAGACGGGACGTTCCGCGGCGGCAATCAGCTTGGCTGCCTCGCGGACCTGCTTGGAGTGTCCTCGGACCACCGTGCGGTAGCCGGGAATGTCGATCTTCGGCGGCCACGAGAACGTCATCTTGGCCTGCTGGGCATCCTTGGGGATGTCTACCAGGACGGGGCCCGGACGGCCAGTGGTGGCAATGTGGAACGCCTCGGCCAGCACCCGCGGAATGTCTTCCGGGTTCGTGACCAGGTAGGAGTGCTTGGTGATCGGCATGGTGATGCCGACAATGTCCGCTTCCTGGAAGGCGTCCGAACCGATAACGCTGGTGGCTACCTGGCCGGTAATCGCCACCATCGGGACGGAGTCCATGTGGGCGTCCGCGATGGCCGTCACCAGGTTGGTGGCGCCGGGGCCGGACGTAGCGATGCAGACGCCTGCCTTGCCGGTGACCATGGCATAGCCTTGGGCGGCATGGCCTGCTCCCTGTTCATGGCGGACCAGGATGTGGTTAATCTTGGTCGAGTCCATGAGCGGGTCGTAGGTGGGGAGGATGGCCCCGCCCGGCAACCCGAAGACGTCATCGACGCCCAGTTCTTCCAGTGAACGGACAACGGCTTGTGAGCCGGTCATTTCTGTGGGCGGCACGATGTTGTTGGGCCCCTGAACGGGGTTGACCGCATCCACGACGGAAGAGACAGAAGCAGCGACATCTTTGTTCTTGACAGCGTCGCCGGCCGCGGCCGGCGCTTTTTGGGCCATCAGCGAGGGGCTGATTGGCGATCCCTTACTCATCGGATTTCCTTTGCGGATCTTCTGTAATTTCGGATGTGCCTGCCGGTTCCCTATAGCGGGACCGGCTCTGTTCTCTTCTGCAAATAAAAAAACCCCGTCGAGCCGGTTGGCTCCGATGGGGTTTCGCGCGTGACGTGGTCTTACCAGCCGGGGCTTACGCCACGCGCTTGATAAGGACGACCACGGATACGTTCTGCATGACTTCAGTGTTCTACCACACAGATATCAGTGTCAACCGGAGACAACGTTGTCTCATTATACGGACATTTCTGTCCAGTTAGTGGACTCTAACCGGGTCCACCGGAAGGCGGACGACGGCGGGTGGTTCCCCGCCGCCGTCGTTCTTCGGTTAGCCGCAGTATGCGCCGGTGGAGGCCGAGTGCACCAGCTTGGCGTACTTGGCCAGAACGCCGGTGGTGAACTTGGCCGGCAGCGGCTCCCAGCCGATCTTGCGGCCTTCGAGCTCGGCCTCGTCGACCAGCAGGTCGAAGCTGCGCGCGGCAATGTCCACGCGGATCCGGTCGCCGTCCTTGACGAACGCGATCGGACCGCCATCCACCGCTTCCGGCGCCACGTGGCCAATGCACAGACCGGTGGTGCCGCCGGAGAAGCGACCGTCTGTCAGCAGGAGGACATCCTTGCCCAGACCAGCACCCTTGATGGCGCCGGTGATAGCCAGCATTTCGCGCATGCCCGGACCGCCCTTGGGACCCTCGTAGCGGATAACGACGACGTCGCCCGCCTTGATTTCGCCGCGGTCCAGCGCTTCGAGCGCACCCTGCTCGCGTTCGAAGACACGGGCTGTGCCTTCGAAAACGTCGGCGTCGAAGCCGGCGCTCTTGACGACGGCGCCTTCCGGAGCCATGGAACCGTGCAGGACCGTGATGCCGCCGGTCTTGTGGATCGGGTTGTCTAGGGCGCGCAGGATCTTACCGTCCAGGTCCGGCGGATTGATCTCGGCCAGGTTCTCGGCAACGGTCTTGCCCGTCACGGTCAGGCAGTCGCCATGCAGCAGGCCGGCGTCCAGCAGGGCCTTCATGATGACCGGCACGCCGCCCATCTTGTCCACGTCGAACATGACGTAGCGGCCGAAAGGCTTCAAATCGCCCAGGTGCGGGATCTTGTCGCCGATGCGGTTGAAGTCCTCGAGCGTCAGGTCCACCTGAGCTTCGCGGGCGATCGCCAGCAGGTGCAACACGGCATTGGTGGAGCCGCCGAAGGCCATGGTGACGGCGATGGCGTTCTCGAAGGCCTTCTTGGTCATGATGTCGCGCGCGGTGATGCCCAGTCGCAGCAGGTTGACCACGGCCTCGCCGGACTGGCGGGCGAACATGTCGCGGCGGCGGTCGGCCGAGGGCGGGGCGGCGGAGCCGGGCAGGGACATGCCGAGGGCTTCGCCGATGCAGGCCATGGTGTTGGCGGTGTACATGCCGCCGCAGGCGCCTTCGCCCGGGCAGATCGCCCGCTCGATGGCGTCCAGGTCCTTCAGGCTCATCTTGCCGGCAGCGCAGGCTCCGACGGCCTCGAAGGCGTCGATCAGCGTGACTTCCTTCTCCGAGCCGTCCTCCAGCTTGGCGAAGCCGGGCATGATCGAGCCCGCGTAGAGGAATACGCTGGCAAGGTCCAGGCGTGCGGCAGCCATCAGCATGCCCGGCAGAGACTTGTCGCAGCCGGCCAGCAGCACCGAGCCGTCGATTCGTTCGGCCTGCATCACCGTCTCCACCGAGTCGGCGATGACCTCGCGGGAAACCAGCGAGAAGTGCATTCCCTCGTGCCCCATCGAAATGCCGTCCGAAACGGAGATGGTGCCGAACTGCATCGGGAACCCGCCGCCGGAGTGGACGCCTTCCTTGGCGCCCTGGGCCAGCCGGTTCAGCGACAGGTTGCAGGGGGTGATTTCATTCCAGGAACTGGCAACGCCGATCTGCGGCTTGGCAAAATCGTCATCCCCCATTCCCACTGCTCGGAACATTCCGCGTGCCGGGGCTGCGTGAATGCCGTCGGTGACTACCCGGCTACGGGGCTTGATATCAGGAGTTACGTCCGCGCTCATGACTTCGATTCTATGACCAGCCCCGGTGCCCCCATGACCATGTGACACGGGGGCGCAACACAACGGCGTGGTTCCCTAGGATGGAAACATGCACTCCACCACGCCCACCAGCGACGAACTCAAGGACATCCTGAGCGGCATTTTCGACGCCCAGATCCCCAACCACGGCGACTACAATCTGGTTTTTGGCAGTGTAGGGGCGGACCGGACAACCCAGTCTCCGACGGTTTCGAGGAAAGGCCGGTATTACGTCATCGGCTATCGCTGGCGCCCGCAGGAGCTGATCATCGCCCCGTTCAACGGGCCCACGCTCACGGCGGGAAGCACCCCGGTGGCGATCAACATGACCAATCTCTCCCACGCCCTCCAGCTGGCGGAGGGTGACTACGAAGTAGGCACGAGCACAGGGAAAACCTTCCGGTTCACCGTCCAGGGCCGTGGCCTGCTGCCGATTCCCGGGCACGTTATTGAGCAGGAAGAGGACGAAGCGGATTTCCGCAGCTTCATGGCCGGCCTGCTCGAAGTCGCTTGAGTACTCGAGGTCACCTGAGTACTTAGGCGAAGGGACCGGGCTGTACCAGGTTTTCCGGCAGCTCCCCTGCGGACAGCCGCTGCAGCTGGCCCTGCAGAAGCTTGACGATCCGGGGCCAGAACGCGGTGGTGTTGCCGCCCACGTGCGGGGCGATGATGATGTTTTCCGACTGCCAGAGCGGGTGGTCGCGCGGAATCGGTTCCGGGTCGAAAACATCGACGGCGGCTTTGAGCCTGCCACTGAGAACCTCGGCGGTCAGCGCTTCCGAATCGACCACCGCACCCCGGGCAACGTTGACCAGCAAGGCACCGTCGGGCATGGCGGCGAGGACTTCGGCGTCGATCAGCTGATGGGTGGAATCATTGAGCGGGGTGATGACGATCATCACGTCGCACTTTGTTGCCAGCGCGGTGAGTTCGTCCGCGCTGTGCACCTGGCCCTCGGCGTCGGTCCGGGCGGTGTTCCCCACGCGCGTGAGTTCAACCTCGAAAGGCTGGAGCCGCCTGGCTATTTCCTTTCCAATGCCACCGACCCCGACCAGCAGGACCCGGCTGTCGGCCAGGGACTGCCGCCGCACCGAATTCCACACCGCCCTGGGCTGATCCCGGACCATCTGGTCCACACCTCGCAGCGACGCCAACGTCAGCCCCACCGCCAGTTCCGCCGTGGCGGCTGCGTGGACACCGGCAGCACTGACCACGGCGACATCCGGCCCCACCAGCTCAGGCAGACCGTCATAGCCCGTTGACTGGGTGTGGACCAGCTTCAGCCTTGGCAGGTCCTTCAACGCGTCCCAGTCGGTGCCCGCGGCATACGGCAGGATTACCGCTTCGATTTCGGCGGCGGCAATCCCTTGCGGCGGCCCCTGCAGGTCCCACACTCCTGCCTGCAGTCCGGAAGGCAACGGCCCCACCGCCTCCAAGAGGGATGAATCCGGAAAGGTAATGGTGTTGATCAAAGTCTGCTGAGCCATGTTCGGAACTTTAGCCCGGCGGCCGCAGTGCTCCCAAAGCAGCCGGGCCTGCTGGCCCGACGCCTAGCTATGGACATGCTCTGGGGCGGGAACTAACGTACGCATCAGACGATCCACGCCGCCAACCGAAGAAGGTCCCGTCATGGAATGGTTCATCTGGGTACTGATTGTCGTCATCGTGGCTGCGTTGTTGTGGTGGCTTTTCACCCGGGGCTCCTCGGCAGGGCAGGTGCCGGCCTCGAGCGGACCGCTGGGCCACGCACCGACCAACATGGCGCACGGGCCCTCGGATGCGGCCGCCCAGGCCCCTACTGTCGGAAGGATGGGCGTGACAGAGGATGACCCGAAGCCGCGGCAAGGCAATGTAGCGCACCGCTCCGAACCGGCGGCCGGCGGCGTCGCGGCCGGTGCAGCTACGGGCGGTCTCATTGCCGGACATACCAATGAGACAGGCTTGAACGACAAGGGCTCCGAACCTATCGACGGCTGGACCGAGAGCGCCGCGGAAACAGCGCACTCCGAGCCCGCCGTCGAGGACAAATACATTGAAGACTCCGACGCCCCGGCGCCTACGCACGGCAAGCACGCTGCACCGGTGGAGCCGGATGCGCCAGCCGGTTCCTTCACCGGAGCCACCGGCGAGCAGGGAAAGGGTCGGTCTGCATCCCAGGCAAGCCCCGGTGTTCCGGAGACCGAGGCGGAACCGAAGCCACAGGAACGCGGCAGCACCGCGGACAGCCAGGATCCGCTTTACGATGAAACGCAGTGGCCTTCGCACGACGGCGAAACCGTCATCGAGCCGCGGGTGGACAAGGTTGAGGACAACGACGACGACCGCGGCACGAATGCGACCTAGGCCGCTGCCCCCCACTGGCATCTCCGGAGGGCGCGGCGGGCGCCGCAAGAGTATTCTTCGGCGCGGCCGGCTCCCAGCCACCGCTGCGCTCTTGGCGCTTGGCTTGGCGGCTTGCACCGGTCCGTCCGATAACCCCGCCCCAGGCACCGGGAGCACCTCGTCATCAGGCGGCCGGGTCACAACGGCAGCTACGGACTTGGAGACGCCCTGGTCCATCGCAGTGCTGCCGGATGGGAGTGCGCTCATTTCGGAAAACGACACCGGGCTGATCAAACACGTCAGGGACGGACGCACCGTGGCTTCCGTGCCAATTGACTCCCCGCTCGAAACAACGGGAGAGGGCGGCCTGATGGGTCTCGCCATCGGCCCGGACTTCGCCGAAAACCAGCGCCTCTTTGTCTATCTGACGTCCCCTCAGGACAACCGGGTCATCAGCTACCGCTGGAACGAGGGCACCCTCTCGGACATGCGCGATGTTGTCACCGGGATCCCCAAATCGCGGATCCACAACGGCGGACGGCTGGAGTTCGGCCCGGACGGCTACCTCTATGTCTCCACCGGCGACGCGAGCAATTCCGAAACGGCGCAGAACCTGGATTCCCTGGGCGGCAAGATTCTCCGGGTCACTATCGACGGGGAGCCGGCCCCGGGCAATCCCTTCCCGGACAGTCCCGTATACAGCTATGGGCACAGAAACGTCCAAGGCATGGATTGGGATTCGCAGGGCCGCATGTGGGCCACCGAATTCGGCCCCACCGAGGACGACGAGCTCAACCTCATCGAGCCGGGACAGAACTACGGCTGGCCCGCCGTTACCGGCGCCCCTGGAGACGAAAGGTTTGTGGACGCCGTCGTGGTTTGGTCTTCGACGGCGGAGGCCTCCCCCAGCGGCATGGCTATTGTGGAGGATGTGGCCTGGATAGCGGCCCTGCGGGGCGAACGGCTGTGGCGCGTAGAACTGACCGAGGAAGGCGCGGGAGAACCTACGGCGCTCCTAACGGACAAGTACGGCAGGCTCCGCGACGTGGCGCTCTCTCCCGAAGGCGACCTATGGGTACTGACAAACGGGGGCGATCCGGACCGCATGTTGGCCGTTTCTGTGAAGTAGCCAACAATCCCCCGCTGGATTTCGCATTCACCAAAAAGTCCTGCTAGAGTTACATGTCGTTGCGAGGGAGAGAACGGAAACAAAAAGGTCCGAAACTCTTCCGAACACACTGCACCTCTAGCTCAACTGGCAGAGCAATTGACTCTTAATCAATGGGTTCCGGGTTCGAGTCCCGGGGGGTGCACTAGAAAACCCCGTCTGACTAGGCAAAACGCTTGAGCAGGCGGGGTTTTACTTTGGCCTGAATCCACAAAAGGGCTATTTACGGGATATTTATTTTCCGCCGGCGCTCAGCTACCGCCCTAACGACCAGCCGTCCGCCTCGGTCAAGCCACTGAGCCATTCAATGTATTTACCCCTCATCGGGAGACCGCGAAGTGCTGCGCCGGCGTGGCCAGCCACTCAAAGAGACCCTCGAACAACGATGCCCGACTCGTGGTGAAACAGAGAGATGGCCTTCATCAGGAAAATGTCGGACAATAGTCGCCCTTCCGCGGTGAAAGACGGGTAGACAGCCCATATGCGCTACGATTCATTCTTCAGTTCGGTAATGCTCGTTATGGGGGTGGTTTCCCGCCAGGTTAAGACGCCATCTTCACGCACGTCCAGCCAAAAGCGCGCGCTCTCCCCCACTCTTAAAGTATCCAGAAACACAAGACGCAGTGGCTCGCCGTCGCGACGGAGCCCCCTTGCTGGGTCCAAAGCAAATCCGGGATGTTGATCGTGTTCGAATGGAAGCCGAGTCAGCGTACGACTGGGAGGCCTCAGATCCAGTAAATAAGCAGTACCCGCAGCGGAAGTCATTCGATACGTAGCCGTGTCATGGTCAGTAACTTCGTATACATCGAACATGCATGTCCAATCTGAGTTGATTCTGGTACCACGGCTGCCGTTAGAGATATGCCATCACTCGGGCCAGTTGTTGTGTTCGGCGACTCTGGCACCAGCGCTAATCGGAAAGGTGCGATGCACCCTCGGAGGCCATCACTGTTCACGGGGCGGCATACTGCGCCTCCTCGCCGCATATTTGGACCCATCCTTGCCTGGGCGCACCGGGGCATCTTCTTCCATGGGCTCATTCCCATAAGTTTTCAAGTACCGGTACATCGTTGACTTAGACCACCCGACGGTCTTGGCCGCCAAGTTAGCGGGCTTACCGGCAGCCATCATCCGCCTTGCGGTGGCGACACGTTCTTTAGCGATCGCTTCGTCCAGGGGGGATGGCCCGAATCGAACCCCACGCTTCTGTGCGGCGATCACGCCAGCGCGCACCCGCTCGTTTATCAGTTCCCGCTCATATTCGGCGAGAGTAGCCATCATCGCCAGCTGCATTCTGCCCTGTGGCGAAGTAGGATCGACGCTGTCCATGATCGAGTGCAGTCGCACACCCCGCTCGACTAACTCATTGACAGTGTTCAGGACATCGACCACCGATCGGCCAATCCGGTCCAGACGCCAAAAGTAGACATCGTCATCACTTCGGACATACTGCAACAGCTCCTGCATTCCAGGCCGATCCTTTGCCTCCTTCGCACCGGAGAGCTCGTCGATAAAGATCTTGTCTGCTGCGACGCCGGCCTGGATGAGGGCATCTACCTGCATACTGGCGTCCTGGTCGGTCCTACTAGTACGCGCGTAACCGAGTTTCACTGCGATCTCCTCTAATCGGTATCGTCTCCGGCATCTTCAAGGGAACGTGATACAGGAATAGTGAACCATCTTGCTAAGACACTTTTGGCCTTGGAACTCCCGGATCGGGCCACCGGAGAGAACCTATCTGACCTAAAGTTCACGAAACTGCAAGGGAAGCCGCGGCTATCCCAGGGCATCCTCCAAGCTCGCCTCCACACCATCCAGCCTGTCGTTATTGACGAAGGCCAGTATTCTCTGCCACTGGCGGCCAGGGTCAGTGCCCGCCCGACGGCAGCCAGCCGACTTGCTCACGTCATGGCTCTGCGGGCTGGTGGTTAGCCCTTAGCCGATGCAACTGCCGTCAAGACTCGACGGATCGCGATGTCTGCCCCGGCGTCACCCTGAATCCGGTCGACCGTCCTTGACCGACGGCATACCGCCGGTCAAGGACGGAATCTGTCGCATTTGACGGCCCCAACGGTGTACCGGCAGCGGCCCGTTGCACCGGGGCCACCTATGCGACCTGAAACCGCAGGACAGAACTAAAGATAGTAACCGTATGTAAACCGGTGATTGGAGCCCATTTACGCTTCTGCGTTCACTTGCAGCAGGTGTACAAACAGGTGGCCCGGGTGGCACTAAACACTTATATCTCTCTCTTAACCTCTAGAAATAGAGAGAGATAAGGGGAAGACGGTTGTCTTACGGGTCGGCTTATTCCTCGGCACGGGGTTGTCCGAGGTTGCCCAGCCAGTATGCGACCTGCTGGACCATGCCAGAGTGCCCCGGGTCACCGCAGTGGCAAGGGAATCCAACGTTACTCGCTGCAGAAGCACCTAGATGCTGCACGCGCTGCCGCTTTCACGAGCATTTCGCCTTGCCGCTTCGAGGAGTTTTCCGACCGGTCCGATGGCTGGTCTTCCCGACAACGGGCTGAGCAGTCATTAGCTCACTGTGAATTGGGCAGTTGGAACGGCAGCCGGCGCAATACGAAATAGGCGAAGCATCAGGACGATTCCGCTTCAAGCCTCGCCATCAGCGGCAGGGTCCACATCGTGTCGTTGACGGAAGAATCCGCGGCGTCCCCTCGCTTGCCTGCATAGGCACTGGGCGACGCAACTGCTCGCGGTTCGTTCCACGGACGGAGGACGATGTTTCCAAATCAAGATGATCGATTGTCTGTAGCTGGCCGGTTTCTGGCCGACTTCCAACGGAAGGGTCGAACTGCGGCAGCAGAATCCTATCTTCGGATGAGTGGCACCACACGCCTGGCACTAGTCGACGGGCTCGTTGCCCTGCTACTGAATCAGCAGAAAGGAAGTCCGGAGATCATGCCCAGCGAGGGACAGGATTCATGCGGGCCTCGTCAGGTGGGATCAGTTAGGGCAGCCAGTGAAGACGCCATTTTCTGGGGGATGGTTTCGAGGGAATTCCCAGGAGGCGTGAGTTCCTGATCCTGGTATGAGGAGATTCGTCGGCCGCAGGTGAACGCTCAAAACGACCTCGGGGCAGCCGACATCAGAAGAGCTTGCCCTCCGCACTGTGGTTCAGCCCCATCCGATGGGGCTTTTTCTCCTCCGCTAATGCACGTTTTCTGGCCAGCAAAGACTTTTTGTCACCGATACCGACTCCTTCATGCATAGGGCGGATCAGAGACCAGAGATGAAGGGAATCGTCGTGGAACCGAATGACCAACTCATTACACCCGCTGAACTCGCGAACAGACTCGGCGTCAGCGAAAGGAGCGTGCGGGAAAAGTGCTATCGGCGACTTTGGAGGCACACACGGCTCGATGCTCGAACGATCCGGTTCGCGCCAAGCGACGTAGCCGAGATCCTCGCCCAAGCCCGCACGCCTGCATCTTCAGAACCTATTGAAGCATAAGCACCCACTGGCGGCTCATACAGTTGCCACTGACACAAGAACGGACAAAAGAATGAATGTGGCGAATCATTCCGCGCTGCGAACAGGGCCTGCATTTCCCGGTTCCATTCTCGAGGCTGCGCAGAACGCTTTCTTTCCTACGGAAGTACCGCGATGGACTTCGGATGACTATCGAGAATCCCTCCATGGCCCGGCGGCCAGATGGCTTTCGTCGTCAAGCATCGCTCCCCTCGTTGTACACGCGCGTGGATATGCGGTCATGGATGCAGCTACGACTTCCGATCGACTGAAAGAAGCCGGGGTCAAACTTTCAACGACACTAGGCAAGGCCTGGAAGAAGCAGTTCCAGAAGCGTGACGGGCTCTTTATTCCGTGGCATTCGCTGGCCAGCCTCCGGGACTCCCTCCACAAAGGGAATCGTCCTAACCATGCCGAAAGTTTCGTCATCTGCTCGCCCGAACACCTCGGCGAACCGGAACGCCACAACTTCACGATGAAGGTGGGCGGTTCATTGGGCGTACACCCCTCAACACCCAAGTCCTGGATCGAAAAAGCGAATGTCGCCGTCTGTGTGCCTTCTCCTATGGCCGCAGACGCCTGGCTGACGCAATCCCTTTTCAATTCAGGCATCAGCCGTGACGAACTGGCCCGATCCGGCCAGAACTCGGCGCGGAGACTCACGGACATTATGGAAATGGTTCCCTTTGAAGATCGGGTGCTGGTCCTGTCCACGGATGCCTTGGCATTGCACCGGCCCTCGCTGCCGGATGACCTGGCCGGTGCAGAACTTCCGTCTGAGGTCCTGCTCGTCTTCGACCCGCAGCACGCTTCCCTCGCTAAGTCTCATCAAGAGGCATCCACTGTCTGGGAGGCCCTGGAACACAACCCGTCGGTGTCGACCCCGAGGGCGCTTTTTCTGCCGCCGCTTGCGGGCCGGTCACTCTTTCCAGACGGAAACCTTCGTTCTCTCCTGGGATCGGGTGCCCGCTTGGACGAACTGATTTCCGCTTCCGTACTCGAGATGCCGACAGCACCAAGCAGCAATGAAGAGACCAAGCCAGGAGCATGGCGTATCAGCGAGGACGGGTTGAGGACTGAACAATTCGTGCAATCGGCCAGGAGCGATGAAGCACCTACCCTGCGCTGGGAAGAACGAATTCCGCTCGGCGGCCGCATCACCAAGCTCCTCACGCGGCGGCGGCCCACGGCACGTGAGCTGAAGACTGGCTGCATGGAGGCCGCCGCCAACGGCAAGGTATTCGTTGATGTGGAAGTGAACTGGGAGTACCGCGGATCGCCGGAGGAAACCTGTCAGGTAACCGGCCCCAAGGAAATTCTGCACTACCAGCCGGTTGATTGGATCCGCCATGGAGCGGTGATACCGACTGAGCTGCTGATGCATCCGAATTGGCCCCCCAGGCATCAACACGCAGAGGGTTTCCTTCAGGCAGTTAAAGTACATCGTCGGGACGAACGTAGGGATTCGATGGTTTGGCAGCAAATGGGATGGGTGCCTACAGCCCACGGTCTGCCCGCGTTCATAGCAGGCGAACAGGTAATTCCGGCGCATGAGGACGTTACGTCCGAAATCAAGACACCGAGCCCAGAGACTTCACTCAGGTATGGTTTCGGAGAGATCAGCGAGCTCAACTGGAAAGACGCAGCTGATGTGGAGCAGGTTAGAAAGGACTTCCGCACGATTCTGGATACCTATGTCCGTTCGGAAGCGTGGAGCGACCCGGCAGCGGCAGCGGTCATACTAGCCGCTGCACTCCGCCCCTGCCTGCCGCTCCGGCCAAAGACCTCCATCTATATCTGGGGCCCTAAAGGACGCGGCAAGACCTTCAGTGCGGAAACGGCCATGTACTTCTGGGCACGCGACAAGTCGGCTTGGATCGATATGCCTCCCGGCTCCGCCGGTGACACTCTCGCATACACCGAAAAGGTCCTGTCCAGCGTTCCCATCTGGGTCATTGATGATCTTGCTCCTTCCGCGTCTAGGGACGCTGCACAAAACAAAAGTGCACACCTCGAAGACACGATCCGAAACGTGTTCAACAATGCTGCGAAGGGTCGCTCCGACCGAGATGCACAGGCGCAAGAGCGGAACTTTCCCATTGCTCAGCTCATCATCACAGGCGAGAACCAATTGACGACGCCTAGTGCACGTGAGAGAACTATTCCTGTCCACATTGGTACTGGAAGCCTTCACCCCGATCACAAGAGGACGGCTGCCATCACCGAACTGGCTGTGTCCGATGGAACTCAGGCCAGATTCACTTCCCACCTAATTTCCTACATCCGCCATCTTGCGTCGACCGACAGCCGCTTCTCCAGTGGCCCAGGCAGTGGCATGACGTCATGGGAGAGAATGCGCTCGTGGCTGGGCGAAGAACTGAGGAGGCACCAGAAGGCTGCTGTTGAATGCAGCTCGACAGTCGGCATGGCCGCTGCGGATCGCGCCGGTAAGCTCGCAGGTGATCTCTCGGTGGTCTACGCTTTGCTTGACGATATGGCACAGTACGTAAATCTCGGCGACGAATACCGAAAAATTCTGGACTTCGAGACGGGACTGCCGCAGAGGATTCGCTCGCTGACTGTGTCAACTGCCGCAGACCATGCGAAAGCAAGTCCGGGCCAGGCACTTGCACAAGCCCTTGCCTCTGCGCTTGCAGCCGGGTACTGTCACCTGATCGACGGGACTGATCCCACCAAAGCTCCCGAGAATTGGCATGCACTCGGCTGGACCGTCGGCCACGACGAACACCCTATGCCCAAAGGAATCTGCGTCGGCAGCATCTACGTGCATGAGGGTCGAACCGTTGCCTTGTTCGACCCCATAAGTGCATTCAAGATCGCTGAGGAAAAGTTTCCTGCCCTCATTCCTCCTGGCCAAAAAGGACCCAGCTCGTGGAGGTCGATGTGGGATGAAGGCCTGATGGCCCCCAATACGACCAGGCAGAAGGACCTCAACACTGCTCGACTGCTGAGCATTAAGGAACGCCCCTCAGGAGTGCCCGTGGCGATCGACCTACTGCTGAACGGCGGTGAGCCTCTGGAGCCTTGATCAGGTGGCACTGCTATCGCGTCATCCCCACCCGTTACAGAGCAGGATTTCCACTAGGCAACGGCACCGGCAACGGGTGGAGTCCTCAGTTCCGGAGGTGCCCCGGATCATGAACTGCCTAGGCGGCCGGGGGGCGGGCGCCGCTTCAGCGCAGTGCCCGGCGAGTAAAAGCGAAATCAGCTGGCGCTTCATGCTTGCCGCGGGACCCCGTTCCCGCCTAGCGTTTCACCTAGGCAGCGGGAACGGTGTTTGCATATGGAACACGCAAAGCAGGCCTAGAAGGAAGCAACATGGCAACTGGCACTGTGAAATGGTTCAACTCGGAAAAGGGCTTCGGCTTCATCGCCCCGGATAACGGAGGCGAGGACGTCTTCGCGCACTACTCCGGCATCACCGGCGGCGGCTACAAATCCCTCGAAGACGGCCAGAAGGTCGAATTCGAAACAACCCAGGGACAGAAGGGCCTGCAGGCGGTCGACATCCGCCCTCTCTAAGGACAAACAGGTGCCCGGGCGCAGCAGTCAGCTCCGCTCGGGCACCCTTATGCCCGGACGTGTACGAACAGCCGCAGCCCCCGCCGCAAACCGCCCGACTATTCGCCTGCCGTTTCCTGAACTAGCCTGAAAATGCGGGAAGCACAGGAAGGAGCGGCCGTGAACACCGAAATCCACCACCGGGAAGAACCGCTGCGAGCCAATTCAGCCGCGCTGCAGGATGCACTGGACAGCGCGCTCGTGAACCTGCACCGCAGCATGGACGCCATCCGCCCCGCCCTCGCCTCCCTCCCTCTGCCAGTCAGCCCACAAGTCATGGCCGGCATGCAGTCGACGGAAAACGCGTGGCGCGCAATTGAGGCCGAGTTCGCCATGCTCACCGGAAGCCAGGTCGGCGAACTGCTCGGTTCCCGCGCTACCGGACGCAGCTCCTACGCATCAGATAAACGGAAGGCCGGCCAGCTCATCGGTGTCCGCGCCGCAACGCAGTGGTCTACCCGGGCTTCCAGTTCGACCAGGACGCCGGCCGGATCCGGGAAGCCATCCCCGGGCTGATCGCCGTCATCCGAGAGTACGGGCGCACCGACGAAGACCTCGCCCAGTGGATGTGCGACCCCAGCGGCTATCTGGACGGTGGCCGCCCTGCCGACTATCTGGATGAACCCGAGCGGGTGCTGGCCGCAACTGAAGCCCACTACGGGATTGAGTGGTGAGCTTGATGATGCACAGTGCTGGCTATTACTTCCGTGGCACCAGGCTGCCATCCTGGAGCCGTCCTTAGCGTTAATTGGGCAGCAGGGGGAGTTCACCTCAAAAGACCCTAAGGCTGGTATTCACCCCGGCGTCGTGGCCGGGCCGCTTCGCCGGGCAGGGCAGCTAGACGACGAAGTTCTGGCCTCGCCAGACCCGGACGTACACCTCGGTAGTGCCTTCGTAGAGGATGACGGTGTTGCGGGTCCTGGCTTCCCCGCCAGTGTAGCGGCCGCCACCGTGGTTGGCGCCCAAGCATGAGCAGATGCATTCGTCTTTCTTCGCTTTTATGCAGCTGTCATTGCAGCGCTGCCTGTCCGAGAACTGGAGGTAGACATCGACCAGCCCGCACTGGTCAGAGATGGCCTCCACCGCCAAACCGAGGTGCTTTCTGGAGATCCTCCAGACATTGCTTTCCTCCAGCTGAGGACGCAGGTTCTCTCCGGTGTCGAAGCCTGACTTGATCCAGAACCTGTTATGGTCACCGTTGGCCTTGTACGGCAGCCAGACATGAAGGGCGCCAGTGATCGGCCGGACGATCGTAGGAGTGGATTTTCGGAAGCCGAGGTTGGCTTCGGTTACGACATCAAACGGCCCATTCACTGGGAAAGCTCCTTCCCAGAGAGCACCCGGTCTTCAGCCCACCTGAGCACCTCGGCGATAACTGCATCAGGCCGCGGCGCCGTCGAGAACACGGGCATCTCGAGGTAACGTTCGTCGTCGATGCCCAGCGTCGGCAGGTCGTCTTCGCGGAGCCGAACGACCAAGTAGCCGGCGGAGAGCAGGTCCAGGCTCTTGCGCCGGTCCGTCAGCCGCTTACCCTCGGGTGCGTGCCAGTAGGCGCCGTCGTACTCGATGGCGATCTTCCGGTCATCGAGCGTGGCGAGGATGTCAATGGTCCATCTGCGGGCGAACGCCTTATCCCTGACCGGGGCACCGGAACGGACCTTCGTGAAGACCTTCTTCGCCGCCTCCAAGTGGTCGAGCTCGACACGGGACTTGCCGCTCTGCCTGCACTCCGGGCACTCGGAGCCATTCGACCGGACGGCAAGGGCCGCTTCCCACCGGTGCTCCGGCTCCACGGAGCACACCCACTTCGGGACAAAGGAGGTCTGGGCGGTCGGCCGGATCTGCCAGGGGGTGACCGGGTTCTCCGGGCTCCATTCGGCCGCCAGGCCCGGGTCGTACCAGGCCAACGAGTCGAGGATCGTCCGGCATTGCGGACAACGCTGCCTCTTATTCTTGTTCCGGCTGCGGACCTGCTCTTCCCACTCGTAGCCGCAGCAATCGGCCAGCCACCAGACGGTGCGCTTGGAGTCCGGCACCACGTTCTCCGGAGTGTGCTTGGTCCCGTTCCGGGTTGGATGCCACTGGGCGGCTATCTCCGGCAGTTCTTGAGCCAGGGTGGGCCGGCTCTTGGGGCTTTTGGACTGGCCCCGGCAGAATTGGCAGCCGGAGCTCAGGTATGTGGAGGGATTCACCCGGGCGTAATGCCCGTTTCGACATTTGAACCGGCGAAGTTGCCAGTCGCCTGCCACCATGACCTGGCTTGGGTCGGCGTCATCGGCCCAGGCATCCAGCAGTTCGGGCACGGCAGAGACCGCAGTTCGCTTTAGCTGCTCCCTCTCTTCGGCCCAGCTGGTGCTCCTTGCCTCCTCGCACTTTGGGCACTGCAGCCAGCCCGTCATGCTCAGGACCTTGCGTGTGAACCGGTGACTGCATTCAGGACAAGCCCATTGGACGACGCGGTGGGCGCGTAGTGTCACCGTCTGCAGGTCGGCCTCGCTGTTGGCTTCGTGGTCCCACCACGTCAGTGCAGGGTGTCCCGAGTCGATTAGCAGGTTCTTGGTCTTGCCCGCGCGCGCCGCCGGTTTGGGCCGCTGCGGAGCAGCATTACGAGTGCAAGTGCAGTTGAACTCTCCCGGCCGTTTTGCTTCCTGTCGCCCGCACAGCCGGCACCGGGTGATGACCGGGTGGTTAGCGCTCGGCAGCGGCACCAGGGGCTCGACCGGGTCGAACCCTTTGCGGTCCAGCATCTGCCGAAGCTCATCGACGCCCACGGGTCCGCTGCCACCGCCGGCCATCTTATTCGCATGCTCAGCCCAGGCGGTCCAGTAGCAGCGCCTGCAGGCAGGCTCATCTCGTGTCCGCAGTTCCAGCAGGTACTTGAGCAGATAGTGGCACTCGCCGCCGCAATTACGGCAGCATGTCAGCCAGCGCTCGTTTTGGCCGGGAAAGTCGCCCAGGGGAACCAGATCGAGTTCGGCCAGGATGCCGGTCAGGCAATCGGTGCACCACGCCGGCTTGCTCCTGGTCGTGAATGCCGCCGGTTTTCCACATCCCTCGGTTGAACAGACCTGATCCTTTGCCATGATTCCCCCACATCCTTTCACCACTCCCCGAGACCTTATCTCCAGCGGCGAGGGTTTACGAAGTCGTCTTGAACCGGCGATCAATCATGACGGCAAGGCTGCGTGTCCGGCTGCCCTCGGTGGGGAAGGTCAGGTGAGCGGTGTCGCCGTCGTCTCCGTTGTCCGCCTGGCAGAGTGCTACACGGGCGTCCGCGCGGAGAACGCGAAATGTGGTTGAATCGGCGTAAATGGGGTCGGCGCCTGGAGCCGCCCTGAGGACCGAGTTCGGGGGTGCCGGTTGCCACTTGTCGCGTATCTGGATGGTGAGCGCATCGACGCCACCAAGAAGACGTCTCAGGACTGGGACGACCTGCAGGCGTCCGAGGAACGGAAGCGGCTAAAGATGCCGCTGTGCGGTGTCAGGGCTGTTGCGAAGGCACGCGGGCTAACCCAGTTCTTCGCCCATTTCAGGCTGGCCGATTGCACGGTGGAGCACCAGGGCGAGACGCCCCAGCATCTGGCCATGAAGGCAGCGCTGGCGGCGTACATCGACTCCGTCCCCAACTGGAGTGCCTGGGTCGAGTATCCGCATCCTTCCCAGGAATGGATCATCGATGTCCTCGCCGTATCCGATGACGGCCGCAGGTATGCCTTCGAGGTCCAGCTGTCCAGCCAGAGTCACAGCGAATACAGCCGCCGCAGCCAGCGGTACTTCGACAGCGGCGCCTTCCCGGTATGGCTGGTCCCCCAGGACCTCGAGTACCACCCCATCAAGATCCCCGTCGTAGTCACCGGCTTCGGCAAGAGCTCCGAGGTTCCGGATGACCCTTCCACTCTGCTGGAGCTGGAAACGGAACAGGAGGTCGTCCGCGGAGACCACGACCTGCGACGTTTCCTGGAACGGCTGCTAACTTTCGGCCCGGACTGGGCCTACGGCGCCCCGGATGAGCAGACCAGAAAAATCGCGGCTGAAAGGAAGCGGCAGGAAACAGCCCGGCAGGCCGAAGCGGCCAAGCAAGCCGAGTACACCCGGATGATCGAGGAAACCAACCGCAACAGCGCCTCCCCCGAGGCGGCCTACGGCGCCCACACGATCCAGACCGAGGACGGCCCGTTTGTCTGGGCCACGCTGAACCAGTGCTGGAAATGCCGACACCCGATGCTCCTGTGGGAGGCCAGGGGGCCCAAATCCGGCAAGCCTTTCGTCAGGGTGCCGACACTGCAGGTGAAAGGCGAAGTCGACCAGAAGCGTTATGAGAACCATCCGGATGTACACCGGCTTGTCGACCGGTGGATGCGGGAGACCAAGGCAGACGTCGACAAGGCTGTGATCGATAAGCGCAAGAGCCAAGCCAAAGGGTCGATCTACAGCGCCTTCGTCTGCCCCTCCTGCTCAGCTCTCATCGGCCAGATATTCGTCTCCTGCATCCGGAACGAGAAATGGGCCATTATCAGCGCCCCGAAAATTCGTGAAACCGATGTGGAGCGGGCCCGGAGAACACCCGCAGTACACCGACCCCAGACAGACCGGCCGTCCCGGGTCCGGCAGAACCGCATGTCCGACGCGCAGTGGGCTAAAGAGGTGCGCGATCGAATCGATCGCGGGCCGGAGGCATCAGGCTCACAAGACACGCCTGCGACCTGAGGTCCTACGGCTTTGGCGTGCTGCAGCGGTAGCTTCCGACTAGCGGCCGGCGCTGGCAGAATGACGAGCAGGCCCGGGCTCTCTCGGACGCCCGCGGCGCCATTGCCGAGGCGAAAGAGGCCCTGAACCGGGCCGCCCGCGCGGAGCCCTGAACCAGGGCATCAGGCCGGTCAGCTCACGTGAAATTCCTTTGACTGCTCTTCGCCGTCCTCAGTCCATGAAAGGCGCACCGCGGGCTGACCAGCACCGCTCAGCATTATCAGGGGGACGTGCCGCATCTGGCCCCTGTGGATGTCAGCCAGTTCGCCGTCGTTCGCCAGCATCATCCCTGCGTCCGGGTCCACAACCTCGATACGGGCGCTCTTGGCATCCTGGTCACCCTGATTGGTAATCTCCAGCCAGTGCCGCGTCGAGTACTGCGGCTTGTTCTGCTTCGAGTACCCCTTCAGCTCACGCTCTCGGCGGGGCTGCACGAGCAGGTCCACGCCGACGTTACGCTTTGGGGCACCTGGGGCTCCCAGGTCTAGGGCCGCCAGGTCGTGTTCGATGGCCTTCCATACCTCGTAGTTGAGTTCGCTCGGGCTACTAAACTCCCCAAGGATGCCCTTCTTCTGCAGGGCCTCCTTGAAGTTGCGCACGGCGGTCAGCTGCTCGACGTCCACATCGTTAGGCAGCGGGCCGTTGGAGAAATAAACGTGCACATGCTTGCCCTGCTGCTCGGCACGTTCGACCTCCTCGACGGTCCCGGAAATAGCCTCGCCGGTGGGGCTGCCAAGGCGGCTGCCAAACAGCGCGAAGACAATGTCGGACTTATCGACTCCTTGAGCATTGATTAGCGCCTGCGGCCGGTCCCCCAGTGTCGGGACGGCGTTGTCCTCCCAACGCCACGGCAGCAGCACAACCTGCCTGTTGTGCGAGTGCGCCACATTCCAGCCGTGAATGGCTGCCTCTACGGCGTCCCTTGCTTCGGGCAGGTCGGACGGGGAAGCGATCATGACGCTCAGGACGTTTGCAACGTAGCTCATAGCCACATCCTAGACAGGTTTGACGCCGGTTCAGGCCCAGCCTGTTACCGTCCCATAAGTCATCGACCGGGCAGTTGATCGCGATGCGTCTCGTCATTGTGCTCGGTGTCGGCATCTTCTTCGCAGCGCCGCTCCTGCAGCCGACGGCAGTCGTCACGACCGATGACGTGCTGCTCTCCTGCTCCTGCTTCCGCAAGCGGATCCCGCTCCGCGATATTGCTTCCGTCGACCCGTCCAGCTTTCCAACCCTCGGCTACGGCTACCGGATCCTGGGCAAAAACCACCGCGGCTTCATCGCCGGCGGGCCCCAGGTTCGGATCCTCCTGGACTCCGGGAAGCAGTACGAAGTCAGTGTCGAATCCGTGGAGGACTTCATCTCGGCCATCAGCGCGGCCATGAACGGAAACGGTCGGCGGTAGCCACAAGCCACGGCTCAAATTCCTATCGGAAAAGTGGCCATCAGGATAGGGACCTGAGTCCGTTGTTCCCAGGAGTTTTCAGGCGCAAACTGATCCGACGACACACAGAGCCGCCCCCTGGGCATCGATCCGTCGCGTGTCGCCCCGCCCACCCCAAACCTCGAACGGAGCTCCCCATGAATGCAAAGTGCAACACCTCGCTCGCCCTCGCACTTGCCTGTGCCTTCGGAGCCTTCTCCGTAGCAGCCCCTGCCCACGCCGTGAATCAAATCGTCGACATCAGCGACGAGGCCACACTCACGCAGCGAACCGCCCAAGGCACTTTCACTGTGATCTGCGACGCGGGCGACACCGGGATCGTCATCTTCGACCTCTTCCAGGACACCGGGCGAGGCACGTCCGTGGTGGAGGAAGGACAGTTCCTGTGCAGTGGCGAGGAGCAAACAATCACATACACGTCCACTCCTCAGCGCGGAAGCTTCCGGCCGGGTACGGCCACCGCCACGGTGAATCTCGTGACTTGCTCCGCTGGAACTTGCATTGAGGAGGCCAGGACATCGGAGGAGATCCAACTGACAAGGTGACCCCTCTTCCGGCCCGAGCCACCGTGCCGATTATGTCGGCGGTAGCCGCAAGTCCCGGCCAAGCGAACGCGCGGGCCGAACGACGGCGATAGCCGCAGGACCGGGAGCGGAAACCGAACGGGAGCCGGGGCCGGGCCATCGGGAAATTTTTGTAAGCCGGAGGCAGACAGGGCCCATATGTTAAGAGGGTTCGGCGCTGGCGCGCCTCACCCGAAAGCGAACCGTCGCGTGTTGCTTGTCGGGTCCCGTTGCGTTCACCCCCATGTCATGTCGTCTTCGTCTTGCTGTACCTGTTTGGTGAACTGGCGGCTGCGCCGCCGGGTCTCCTGCGCTTTGGTCGCTGGCGCTCCCGTCGCTTTGGTGACCCCGTGCATCGTGACGCCTCCGCGCTGTGGTGACGTTCCGCTTTCCTAGCCCGCTGCGCGGGCGGTCCCGCCTCGCTTGCCTTCTCGTTTCACTCTTCGTGCTGCTTCTCGTTGACCTGGCGGCTGCGCCGCCGGTTACCTGATTGGTTGCCTTCTCTCTTCGCTGGCCGTGCCTGTTGTTGCTCGGGCTTTTCTCCTGATTGGGCAGCAGGCTGCTGCCCAATTGGTGGTCCCTGTAGGTGCAGAGAGTGTCTGCACGATTGGCGTCCTCCTGAATTGTCCAGACACGTCTGGACAATTGGGCGGTTCCGAATTGTGCCACGGCTTGTGGCACTTTTAGTGCAGCGATTAGTGCAACGGCCTGTTGCACCTTCACCGGATCTCCCACAGGCTGTGGGACATTTGCGCGTGCCGCTACGTTCACCTGATCGATCATCTTGCGGTCGTGAGCTTCTGCGAAGCAAAGGTCACGGGCAGGCGATGATTCATCATCGTCCTGGCTTCGCCGCAGGGCGGGCGCCTGGCCGGGTGTTGCTGCAGGTCCTTGGCCTGCTCGTGGTGAATGCCGCTGCGCGGCAGGGGACGCTGTTCGTTCCCTGAGTGCGTGGCTGCTCGTTGTCACGGTGAGGCGTGCATCGACAGCTTCTGCGAAGCAAAGCTGGCGGACAGACGACGATTCATTGTCGTCTGTGGGCTGCGCCCTGCCGGAGAGGATGCCGGCTCGATGGCAGCCTGTCCGTTTCCCGTGTCGCAGACCGTGCCGGTCGTCGATAAGACGACCCCGCTCCTGCATGGCCGAAGGCCACATCACCCAAGTGCACATTCATGCACAAGCTGGCCACTGCCCCGTGCAATACTGCACCCTCTTCCATCGACAAGCCAACCACTGACACGCACCCCCGCCAGGTCGCACGGCACGGAGCGTTGCGCAGCAACCGACAGCCGGGCGGCCGGACACCAGACACACCCTTCGAGGCCGCTTGCGGCCGGACACACAACGATCCCGCGGCGCAGCCGCCATACGGTCCTGAGCTTCTGCGAAGCAAAGGTCAGGGGCAGGCGATGATTCATCATTGTCCTGGCGAAGCCGTACAGACAGGCGCCATGCTTTACAGCTTGCCCAGCTGCAAGCTGAACGATTGACAGGTTGTACAACTGAGAGAAAACCTCGGACAAAGTCCGCGCAAACCCCACCGCCCACCGTCACGGCCGCACACACAAGATCAGATACCCACAATGACCAGGACGGGACCGCCCCCGGCAAGGTGAAGTAGGTCCTCGCGGCCGCTGCACGTGATGACAGAGAAATGCCTACTGAAGGGGCCAGGCGGCTGCCCATACCGGCTTCCGGGGATTTACGGCATCTTTACAGTGGGGATCCGTCCTCTAAAAAGCCGCAAATCCCCGGTCCTGGGCCTGTAGGCCTCGGAGCCACTGTCTCCGCATGTTTATAAGTATGGAACAGCGCATTTTCCGGATGGCCCGCGCCGGCGGGATCGACACCAACCCGACGACCTTCATGCAGCGGGCAAACACCTTTGCCTCGGCCGCGACCCAGTACGGCACGACGACCATGCTGACCCGGCGCGAGCAGACCGGCCTGAACGGGTACGTGATCATGCCGGCCGAAGCCGCCCGGTCCAAGGCGGCCCTGGCGCTGGCGCACACGGTCGGCGCGAAGTCGGAGGAGACGCAGCTGCCGGACGATCTGGGCGACACCCCGGTGATCGGAACGCTGACCTTCCGGCCGTCGCCGGTGCTCCGCGAAACCCAGAACGGGATCGACCCGTCCGAGTTCCCGAAGCTGCTGGCCAACACGATGCCCGAAGGCTCGTGGGTGGCGGTGTCGCTGCGCAAGCCGTCGAACAGAGAGCGCAAGTTCCATACCAAGTGGCACAACTACCGGCTGGGCAATGCGAACCCTCAGCACCACTCCTACTCGCCGAGCGCGATCATGATCTCGGTGACCGCCGGCGGCGCCAGCCAGGACGAAGTCCGCGCGCTGCTGGGCCAGTTCACCTCCGGGATGCCGGGCTTCGATCTGGACACCGACGTCCGTTTCCCGAAGACCAGGCACAGCTCCTGGTTGGGTGTCCCGGCCGGCCTGCTGCTCGCGGCCGCCACTATCTTCGGCCTGCCGCAAATCCCGCTCGACCTGCCAGGCTTCACGGCTCCGTCGTTGTTCGCCATCGCAGGGTTCCTGCTCGTCACCGGGCTCGCCGGGCTCACCGGGCGCATGCGTTCCCCCGAGGTGAAGCTGCGCGCCAAACTGTCGGCGGCCCAGTTCCCACCGCCGCCGTCGCGCCGCACCAAGCCGCGTCCGCCGCACAAGGAAGAGACGATCAAGCGCACCATCAACGAGGGCGGCGAGAAGAAGACAATCGACAAACACATCAAGGCTTTCGACGGCGACTACCCGTTCGCGCCGGACGTGTTCCTGGTCGGGCCGACGGTTGTCGTCGGCATGGTCTCCCCGCACGCGGGCGCCATCTCCGGTGAGACCGTCTCGCGCGAACGCGCCACCCCGCCGGCAATGCTGCAGCCGATCGGTCCGTTCATCGGCACCAACCAGGACGGCAAGGCCCATTTGTCCGCTCCCGCCATGACCTTCTCTGTTGCGGTGGTGGGCAGGCCCGGATCCGGCAAGAGCTTGCTGACCCGGACACTGTTCGGTTGGCACTGCCTGGAGCGCGTCGCCCCGTGCGGCCGGCCCGGCTACCCGGGCCGCAACAACACGCTCATCGCGTTCGAGTCCAAGGGCGACGGCGTCGCCAAGTATCAGGCATGGGGGCACACCATGGGCGACCGCACGCTCGTCATCGACGTCGCCGATCCGAACACCCCAGGCATCGACCTGTTCGCCGTGCCCGGCACCAACGAAGAGAAGGCGCTCTTCTTCACCAACGCGATGATCTACACGTTCGGCAAGGACGCCATTGGCTACCGCTCCGCCACCACCTTGAAGGCGGTGCTGACCGCGGCGCTGGCCGTCAACGACGAACTCATCGAGTCCATTGAAGGGCGCGACCCGGCGGTCATCCGCACCGGCATGTCGCCGATGTACTACGCCTACCTCCTGCTGGCCGGCCGCTCCGACAAGGTCGGTGTCGAACTCGCCGAAGGCATCAAGGCCCGTGCGGTGAAGCTGCGCGAACGCGGCAGCCCCGACCCGGTCATCGAAGCCGGCTGGGCCGCCATCGCGTTCCTGTACGACGGCACCACGCCGTCGAAACGCGCCGGCCTGGTCGAAGCCCCGTTCTCCAAGATCGAGGACCTGCTCGCACTGGAACAGTGGTGGTCACCGTCCCGCCGCAAGGTCACCTGGGACCAGATCATCGAAGGCCACAAGTCGGTCATCATCAACACCGGCACGTCCGCGACCGGCGCCGTCCTGGACGACTCCGTGAACCACGCGATCTCGTCGCTGCTGATGTTCTCGCTGCAGAACGCGCTCAAGCGCCTGACCTCCGGCTGGCTTGAACAGCAACGGTACGTGACCATCTTCGCCGACGAACTTTCGCTGCTATCCGGCTCCAGCCCCGAGGTGATCGGATGGATCCGCGACCAGGGCCGTTCCTACGGCATCCGCGCCATCCTTGCGACGCAGCGGCCCGAGCAGCTAGGCCCGCAGCTGCGCTCCAACTTCCTCACCTACGCGACACTGATCTCGTTCTCCCAGACCGACGTCGGCACCGCGCAGGAGATCGCCGCCAACCTCGGCGGCCACGGCGAATGGACGCAGGAAGACATCCAGTTCCTCGAACCTTTCCACGTGGTCATCCGGTCCGAGGTCGACCAGAAGCGGCAGTCCGCGTTCATCGTGAAGCTGCCAAACTTTGAAGCCAACATGGCCTCCTACCCTGCCGCCCAGGGCTATGTGCAGGCGGCAGCTTGATGACAGCCACCACGCTCAACGGGCGCAAGGTTTCCACCGTCGCCCCGTTCCGCCGCGAACCCGAAGGCGTACTGCACGCCGACATGCTCCCGTCCGCGTGTCCGGACACCGAGCTGGCCACCGAATCGCGCCGGGACCCGTACTGGGACCGCCTGTGGGCACCCGGCTCCCAGGCCGTCTGGACGACGGCGTCCATGGTCCGCCAGCGGATCGAAGAAGGGTCGGCACCGCGCAAAGAGATGCAGTTGACCCAGGACGAGGCGCTGGAGAAACTCCTGCACGGCTACGGCTGGAAGGAGAAGTTGGCGTGCTGGGCGGTGCTCGACTCCTGGCGCACCGTCACCGCCGAACAGATGGCCGCGATCACAGGCCGGCGCTACCTGTCCGATGAGAGAGGCTCGAGCGTTTCGGCGTCGTTCGCCACCGGGATCATGGACATCGGAACGTTCCCCAACCCGCTCGCAACAAAGGCCGCCAGCCGTGCGGCCGTGTACCGTCCCGGTCACCCTGATGTCTTCGACAACCTCATCCGTCCGCGCCTGACCTGGCCGGAGGAACTCTCCGTCACCGGCGGCGGCGAATGGTCGAACAATGGGCTGCACGACCGGCACAACATCCTGGCCACCGAGCTGTGCCTGCGCGCCGCCGAGTACCTGCCCCTGGGCGCCGTGCTCGGTGAGAAGTACGCGACCGTGGATCTGCTCGCCGGCTCCGGCCTGGGCAAGAGGCTACCGGAGACATACCAGCGCCGTGCCGACGGCGTCCTGGTCCGCGACGACGGGCTGCGCATCGCCATCGAGCTCACCGCTACGACCGGAGACTCCTTCAAGAACAAGGTCCGCAAGTGGGCGGAGTTGATGACGCAGCGGCCGCTGGAAACCTCCGGGCTGACCGTCCTTTTCGTCGCCGCCCCGCACCCGGACCGAACCGCCGGCGGCAAAGACCCCCGCGCCGGCATTTACCGCACCCTGGCCGAGGTGCTGCGCTCCTTCCCCGGCACCGGCGAAGACTCCCCCGCCGCCCGCATCGGCGTCGCCAACTGGGAAGAGTGGTTCCCGGGCCGGCACCTGATGAGCGAAGCGTTCTTCACCCTGAAGGCCGACTTCGCGCTCAACGATGCCAAGGGCCCGGGCAAGTGGGTGGCCCGCGAACTGCTCGGTGACTACCCGTTCACGCCGTGGGAAACGTTCGATGCGACAGCGGTCATCGAGAACGCACCCCTGTTGGCGGCGACCCCGTACTGGATGCGGGCCGGCGACTACACCCGGCTCATCGGCTCGCCGTCTTCACGCGCCGGAGTCGAGCTCGTGCACAAGGCACCAGCACGACCGGAAAAGGTCAAAGGCCGCGCACTGGGTGAAGCGGTCGGCGCAGCCGGTAAAGCGAAGCTCCCGGACCGGCTGCGCATCACCGGCTGACCGGCTTTCTCCTGACCTTCCCAGGGGCCCACGTACGGCGGTTACGGTCTCTGGGTCCGGTGCGTGGTCTCAGGGCGCCGAGGCGACCGAATACACGTGGTGTTTGGGGCACAGAAGGCCTGAACTGAACGTGCGGCGTAGGCCCTGGTGATCAAATATAACGACAGACTTGATCAGGCCGGCACAATGACGAGTCTGGGGAGCGGCTGGATTCGTGGAGTTTCGCGACTGTTTCGCGGAGCTCCAACAGGTCGCTAATCTGCCGGTCGAGTTCTTCCAGCCGCTCGGCCAGGAGGGTTTCGACATGGGCGCACGGTGAACGCCCTTCATCGCGGAGATGAAGAATTTCAGCGATTTGGGCCAGAGACAATCCCGCGCTCTGGCCCCTGCGGACGAAATCGAGCCTGGAAACCATATCGTCAGAATATTCGCGGTATCCATTCGGGCTCCTGTGAGGCGGCGGAATCAGGCCAGCAGACTCGTAAAACCGCAGTGTTTTCGCCGTTGTCCCGGTAACGGCAGCCAGCTCGCCAATCCTCATCAACGGTCCTCCGGTCCTTTTCGTTCTTGACCTTCCATCTTACTGGAAGGTTCATGCTGGGGTGGAGGCTGTTTGAAAGGAGCTATCCAGTGGAAACGGATTTCGAGTTTGACCTGGCCGTGGTGGGTTCCGGCGGGGCGGCGATGGCCGCTGCTATCACTGCCCGGCAGGCGGGCAAGACGGTGCTGCTGATCGAGCGCGGCACGTTGGGCGGCACCTGTGTAAACGTAGGGTGCGTACCGTCCAAAACACTGCTGGCCGCAGCGGGCACCCGCAATGCGGCACTGGCCAACCCTTTCCCGGGCGTGCCGACTTCCGCCCAGGAAGCGGATCTGGGATCACTCGTCAGCCAGAAGGACCAGCTGATCGACCAGCTCCGTGGAGCGAAATATGCCGATGTCGCCAAGGCCTATGGATTCGAAATCCGCAGCGGCGAGGCGTCCTTCTCTGATGCCGAGACCCTTGGGGTCGATGGTAAGGCCGTCTCGGCCCGCTCCTTCATCATTGCAGCCGGCGCGGAACCGGCAGTACCAAACGTCGCCGGACTCACGGACGTGGATTATCTGACCTCCACCACTGCCATGGAGCTGACCCGGCTGCCAAGGTCTATGGCCGTCATCGGCGGCGGTTACGTGGGCATCGAACAGGCACAGCTCTTCGCGCACCTGGGAACTAAAGTAACGATCATCGGCCGGATAGCGCCCTCCGCGGAACCGGAAATGATTGCCGTCCTGCGCTCGGTGATGGAGCAGGACGGCATCACCATGATCGAGGAGCATGCAGCCTCCGTCACCTTGAAGGACGACCAGACCTTGGTCTCCACCGAGTCGGGTCAGAGCGTCAGCGCCGAAAAAGTGCTGGTAGCCACCGGCCGGACCGCCCGCACCAACGGCCTGAACCTGCCGGCAGCAGGGGTCGACACCGATGAGCGGGGATTTATCCTGGTCGATGACAGCCAACGCACCACCAACCCGCGCGTTTTTGCGGCCGGAGACATCACCGGCGCACCGCAGTACGTCTATGTGGCTGCAGCGACCGGAAAGGCTGCAGCGGCCAATGCATTTCGTAACAATCCCCGTGTCCCGGCGACCCGGATCGACTACACCGGTTTGCCTGCAGTCATTTTCTCCCGCCCCCAACTCGCCGCTGCCGGGCTGACCGAGGCCGAAGGCCTCGCCGCAGGCTACCAGTGCGAATGCCGGGTGATGAGCTTCGATGATCTGCCGCGCGCCCTAGTCAATCAGGACACGCGGGGGGCCATCAAAATGGTCGCCGAGGCGGGAACCGGAAAGGTTATCGGCGTGAGCGCTATCGGAGTCCATGCCGGGGAAATCATGCTGCCGGCGACCTACGCTATCAAAGCCGGTATGACCACCCGGCAAATCGCGGACACTTGGGCACCGTACCTGACCATGTCAGAGAGTCTGCGCCTGGTAGCGGGCATCTTCCATAACGAAATGCCAACCTCCTGCTGTGCCTGATACCGCTGTCAAACAACCTTTGTCCCCGGCTGAGGAAAATGCCTGCGAGATCTGCTCATATTCGACGATCTGGTCACCGTCAGGCGTTGGCCGCACCGGACCGAAAGAAGTGGAGCCAGCGGGCATGAACTTGTTCGAACCGGTCGCTTGAAGTCCCGGACCTCTTTCACCGCCTTGATGCGGCAGCAGCCGTATCGCCGCCTGTGGATTGCCCGGACCGTTTCGCAGTGGGGGGATGCATTCAACACGGTCGCGCTGGCCTTGCTGGTGTATTCGCTCACCGGTACCGGCCTGGGGGTGTCCGGGGTGGTGATTGCGGAGATCATTCCGGTGTTGTTGCTGGCTTCTTTTGCCGGTCCTTTGGTGGATCGGTTTCCGCGGGTGGCCGTGATGATAGCTGCGGACCTTGTGCGGGCTGCTCTCGCATTCTCGCTGCCGTTCATGGCCGGCTCCGTTTTTGCCGTGTACGCTGTGGCATTCGGCTTGTCTGCCGGCGCAGTGTTCTTTAATCCGGCGTCACAGTCGGTCCTTCCCTCCCTGGTCCGGGAAAGGGACCTTGTCGCGGCCAACAGCGGGCTGTGGACCGCAGCGGTGGTTTCACAGATTGTGCTCGCTCCGCTGGCCGGCGTCGTGGTTGCCGCATTCGGCTACGACTGGGCGTTCTGGATCAACGGGGCCAGTTACCTTGCCTCTGCCGCTGTGTTGTTGCGCTTGAATGTCCCTGCCGGCATAGCTCCGGCAGGGCGTTCCTCGTGGTACAGGGAGGCAAGGGAAGGTTTATCAGTCCTTGCCGGGCACCGGCTGTTGCGGGCGCTGGCCGGAGCGCAGTTCCTCGGCGCGCTCTCAGCGGGAGCCACCGGGGCCCTGCTGGTTGTCCTGGCCCGGGAACATTTGCAGTTGGGCGAGGCGGACTATGGCCTGTTGCTCGGCGCCATTGGGGTCGGTGCTGCGATCGGCCCGCTCATCCTTTCCCGGTTCACGGACAACCCCCGGCAGGCAGGGTTTGTGCTGGGTCCTTTCGTACTGCGCGGAATAGTCGACGCGGCACTCGCAACGGCCGCCGGCCTTGTCCCGGCGATGGCAGCGCTGGTCGCGTACGGGCTCGGGACCTCTACCGGAGCAGTCACCTTCAATTCCCTCCTGCAGGCCGAAACCCCCGAACGGCTGCGTGGACGGATATTCGCGACCTTCGACATGCTGTGGCAGTCCGGCCGTCTCATCTCACTCCTTGCCGGCGGCCTCATCGCCGACATCTTGGGCATCCGCGCCGTTTTCTACCTTGGTGCCGTGCTGTTGTTTGCAGCAGCCTGGGCCGGCTGGCACGGCCTCCGAAAGGAACGCGCCAACAGGCAGTAGGCCGTCGCTCCGGCGTACCTTCAACAGCAGATGGCATCCGACTGCCATGAGCCGCTCAGGTCCACGAATCGGCGGCCGCGTGTCGGATAGTGTACCGCCGTAAGTCAGGCTGGCAGGCCGGCGAACAATTCCTTGACGCGGCGGTCGAGCTGGTCCCTGATGGTGAGCACTTCTTGCAGAGTCCGGCGCCGGAGGGCGCCTCGCTCGTGTTCGCGATGCCGCCCGGTACTGATGATCCGGACATCCTTGCCGAATCCGAGATCATCGAACAGATGATCGCCGATGCGACCGGCAAGGAAGTGCAGCGGGAAATGCCCGCCGATTATCTGGGCGTGGTGGAAGCAGTGTGCCAGGGCCAGGTGGATGTGGCATTGATGAGTCCGTTCTCCACTGCCCTGGCTGTCAAAAACGGTTCAGTGGCCCCCTGGTGGTCTGGAAGGGCGATGACTAGCCGGCGTCGTTCTGCTATTCACGGCCGGACAGCGGCATCGACTCCATCGCTGACGTCGCCGGCCAGCAGGTTGCTTCCGTTGATCCGGGTTCCACCACAGGCTATTTCATGCCGAAGTCCCTTACTTGCCGATAACGGGCTGACGGACGGAGAGGACTACGAATCCACGTTCGCGGGCGGCCACGACTCGGCGATGCTGGCCATGAGCGCCTACTTAGGCGTGCATTGGACCTCGGTGATGCCGGCTTCCTTGCCGAGGCCGTTGGCGGTGATGGTGTTGTCGCCGGTGAGCATCGCGGTCGTGTAGCCGGACCGGGTGAGCCGGGCGATGACCTCGCGGGCCTCGGGGCGCAGCTCGTGATACGCCGGCATGAACGAATGCCATCACGAGGTTACCCGCGCCGGAAAGCTTGATCCTCACAAGGGCTTGGACAGCGTTCCGAAATTCGGGGTTGATCAATAGGTCTTCCCGTCGGATCGAGGGGCCGTCCCGCTTGCGTTCGACGGGACGGCCCGATGGTGCAATGGGATGCTGCTTAGTGGTGGTGTGCTGCGTGACCGTGTCCGGCGGTGGCCGGTCCGGCTGGTGCCATCGTGTCGCTGTGGTGGTCATGGCTTTCGCCGGCTGAGCTTTGCTCGTGCTCGTGGGCGCGATCATGCGTCGTGGCGTTGGCGCGCCTGTCGAGCAGCGCCCAGGTCAACACCGCGATGATGAGTCCGGTTGCAGTGATGAGGCCGCCGATCCAGTTCACCGACGCCAGCCCGAGTCCGCCGTCAATGGCTGCGCCACCGAGGCTGATGCCGATGGCGCTGCCGAGGGTGAACGCGGAGATGTTCGCCGCGGACGCCACGTCGGGGGCGTGGCCGGCAGCCTTCATGACGCGCAGTTGCAGGGGTGCGACGACCGCGAACGCGGTCACACCGAACACGAAGGTCATGATCACTGCGGAAATCGGATTTTGGATGGCGAAGGTCATCCCGAAGAGCACCACTGCCAGGGTTGCGAGTGCGCCGAGCACAGTGGGCATGAGTGCCTTGTCGGCGAGCTTTCCTCCGAGCGCATTCCCGACGAAGAGACCGGCGCCGAACAGCAGCAGGAGCGGGGTAATCCAGCCCGCGTCGAACCCGGTGACCTCGGTGTATTGCGGCGCGAGGTAGACGAAGCTGGTGAACACACCGCCGTAACCGAAGAGTGTGGTGAGCAAGGCTCCCCAGACAGCGGGCCGGGTGAGGGCCCTGAGTTGCTCTCGCAGAGTAGGCCCGTTTCCGGCGCCGCCGAGATGGGCGAGAGCGTGGGCATCGAGCCCCTCAAATTCGCTGCCGGCTGCTGGAGAGGCATGGCCGTGCCCGTGCGACGCAGCCGAGGTTTCGACGGGCTCGACGAGGCTCTGCCCTACTGTCGGTTCATGGGTATGTGCGTGCACACCTGCGGAATCGTGGGCGTGGTGCGCATCGTACGCGTGCACCCCCTGCTTGGCGGTTCGCGGCAGTGAGATGAGCAGTCCCAGCAGCGCGATTCCCCCGAAGACGACCAGCGTCCAGAAGGTGAACCGCCATCCGAATGCCTGACCAACCGCGGCACCGAGCGGGGCGCCCAGCACCGTGGACGCCGTGAGACCGGAGAAGACGATCGCGACAGCCCGTCCCTTCCTCGCCGCGTCAACAAGTTCCGCGGCAAAGACGGCGGCGATGCCGAGGAATGCGCCGTGTGCTGTGGCGGAGATCACGCGTCCGGCCATGATCAGCTCGTAGCTGGGCCCCAGCGCCGACACCACGTTGCCAAAGAGGAATACTGCGGTTGTCAGTAGCAGCATGGACCGGCGCCCGAACTTAGTACCGATCGCGGTGAACACTGGGGCGCCGATTGCGACGCCGAGCGCGTAGATGCTTTCGAGTGCGCCGACCTGCCCGTAAGTGACGTTGAGGTCTTCGGCGATCTCTCTGACGACCCCGGCGACGATGAACTCATCGGCTCCCATTGCGAATGCGCCGATGACCATCGCCCAGATCGCGAGTGGCAACGTTTTCATTTCTGCAGCTCCTTTCCGTTGCGGTTCATGGTGCCCGGGTCGACCTGTATCGGCTCATCGCGCCATGCACATCAGAACCGCATTACCCCCCGGGGGTATTCCAGATTTGACGAACTATTGTTGCAGAGGCAGTTTTAGGCCACCGGACCGCGGCGCCCCTCGGCGGGAGAGGCATGTGCGGGCGGGAGAGGCATGCGCAGGCGGGTTCATCCTGGGGGTGACCCGCCCTAGCAACCTGGCAAGCAGGCAGGCAAGCAATGACGATCGCTGGCACGGGACAACCGACCGTGGATCTGCTCAACGGCCTTCGCCCGGACGGCGACGTCGACGTCGGCCGGGATGGCGCCACATTCCGGTCGCGGGAGCTGCCACTGAAGACCGGGATGACCTTGATGAAGCGCCGACGGACGGCCAGCCCGCCGACAATGTCGTGACGGCCATCCTGATCTCCGGCTTCTTCGTGCACCGGGGTTCACTGTTAACCTCACGAATCGTCTAAATCAGGAGTGTCACACTGTAGAGGAATACCCCATAGGGGTATACAGTTCTAGTAACGGGCAGACACTCCGAAGGTGCCGACCCAAGGAACGAACAGAGATTTCCCGCCTACATCCTGGCGGACTGCTCCTTCGAATCAGAGCTGACAGCAAAAGGTGGGAATGACATGACAAACGAACTCGATCACACAAACCACGAAAGCCACGGGGGCCACAGCCCCCAGGGACACCGTGCCGGGCACGATGCCGGTCACCGCAATACCCAGCCCGGCGGAGTGCTCGTGTCCGAGCATGGCTACACTCTCGAGCTGGACGCCCCGATCCTGGGCAGCGGACTGCAGACCGTGAGCTTCAGGATCATCGGACCCGATGGGCAGCCGGTCACTGAGTACCAGAACGTGCATGAGAAGGAACTGCACCTGATCGCCGTCCGTCGCGACATGGCCCACTTCCAGCACGTACATCCGGTGCGGGACGCTTCCGGAACCTGGATCATCGACCTGAACCTAAGCTCCGGTGTCTGGCGGATCTTCGCCGACTTCCACCCTGCCGGGCGCGGTCAGCCGATGACCCTGGGTATCGATGCCTCCGTCGGCGGCACGTATGAGCCGCAGCAACTGCCCGCCGCGGACCGGACGGTGCAGCTGGGCACCTACACCGTGACGCTCGAGGGCGAGCTCATGGCTAACGAGGCCAGCGAACTGACGTTCACCGTCAACAGGAACGATGAACCCGTAACCGACCTCCAGCCTTATCTGGGAGCATTCGGTCACCTGGTGGCACTGCGGAGGGGCGATCTCGCCTACCTCCACGTACACCCGGAAGGCGCCCCGGGCGACGGGCAGACGGAGCCGGGACCGAAGGTATCGTTCTTCACTATCGCCCCATCGGGCGGTACCTACCGTCTCCACCTGGACTTCCAGCACGAGGACACCGTCCGGACAGCACAGTTCACCGTACACGCGACTGCGGCCGCCACATCCTGATGTAACACGACCCGCCGGGCGCACCGCACGACCTATAGCACCGGTGCGCCCGACAGGCATCGGCGGGACCGGATGCCCCGGGCCCCCGCCGCCTGGCCGTAGATGCTCCTCCGCCTCACAACAACTTCATCACCTTGCACAGCCCGCCAAAGGATCAGATCACCATGCCTCGCCTCGCTCGACTAACTCCCCAGACAGCAACCGGTGCCTCCCGCGATCTTCTGACCGACCTGGTATCTCGACACGGCCAGATCGGCGACATGGTCGCAACCATGGCGCACTCCCCCGCCGTCCTGACCGGCTACCTGCAGCTCAGCCGTGCCATGAAGCGGGCCAAGCTCAGCCGGAAGGTCAGCGAACTGATCTCGATCGCCGTCCAAACCCAGCAAGGGTGCGGCCTGTGCCTGGAATCGCACATCAGTGCCGCTTTCGCGCTCGGGATCGACGACGAGGAAATCGATCGCGCCCGGACCGGAACGTCCGCGGACCCCGGTGTCGCGGCGATGATCACCCTAGGGCTCCAGGTTTACCGGGAGCCGACGTCCATCACCGACGAGCAGATCCTCTCCCTGTACGATCACGGCTACAGCGAACGCGAGATCACCGACGTCGTCGGTGTCGTGTCATTGAACATCCTCACGGGAGCGTTCAACCTTGTTGCCGGCCTGACCCCGCACCGCCCCTCCTCCGGCCGCAGGCCCTAGCCCCGGTTCGGCTGCGAATACCAGCCGAACCGCACATGGAAAGGAACAGGACTATGCGCTTGTTCGCCGTCCGCGACTATCGCCATCTCTTCAGCGCCCAAGTCATCGCCCTTTTCGGGACCGGCCTGGCGACCGTCGCCCTCGCATTGCTCGCCTACGATCTCGCCGGTCCCGACGCCGGCGCCGTTCTCGGCACCACGCGTCGCATCGGCCAGCATCGAAAAAATCTCTACCGCCAATTCGACGTATTGGCTATCGGCATAACGGCCAAACGGCCACACACTTCCTTACCTGCGTTCATACGCAGGTTATTACATAGGTCTGGCACAGCAGGAATAACCCTGGATGGAGGTGGCGCGCAGGGAGCAGGGCAGCGGACCGTCGCTCCTGAAGCCGAAAGGCAGCGCTGCGCGAAAACGACCGCCGCCCCACCTTGACAGCAGATACCCATTGGGGGTATACCTATCCATTAGGAGTACCCCCTAGGGGTATGTGAAAGGGAGGAAGGATCATGTCAACAACTACCGAATTCGAAGTGACGGGAATGACCTGCGGACACTGCGAGCTGTCCGTTCGCGAAGAGGTCCAGGAGGTTCCTGGTGTCGAGACCGTCGAAGTAAGCGCGAAGACCGGAAAACTCGTCATCGGCAGCCAAGGGCCTGTCGATGAGGTTGCTGTCATTGCGGCGGCGGAGGAAGCCGGTTACCAGGCGGTGAAGCAGCAGTGAATACCGCCGGCCGGCTGGGCGCTTACGGTGCGACCCTGGCCGTGGTGTTCGCAGGAGCCTTCGCTTCCGCCGGTGCCCTCGCGCCGGCTGAGATAGCCGCCAACTGGACCCAGTCGGCAGCACAGGGACACGAAACAGCACCCGGAGGAGAAGAAATGAAGCAGGCGACAGGCACCGGAGGTGAACATGCCCCACACGCCGTGCAGGGTGTGACAGCCGAACAGGGCGGATACATCCTGCAGGAGGTATCCGCGCCTGCAACCACCGGAGATCAGGGACAGCTGTCCTTCACGATCACCGGACCCGACGGGCAGCCGGTCACAGGGTTTGAGGCCTCCCACGAGAAGGAACTGCATCTGATCGTGGTGCGCTCCGACGGAGCACAGTTCCGCCACGTCCATCCCGTGATGGACGATGCGGGGCGCTGGTCCCTGCCGTGGCAATGGGAAACGGCCGGAACCTACCGGGTCTACACCGACATTGTTCCCGCAGCAACCGACGAATCCCTGACACTGACCCGTACCGTGCACGTTGCCGGCTCCTTCCAGCCGGCCGAAGCGAAGACGGTCTCCACCCGGGACGAGGTTGCCGGCTACGACGTGACCCTGGAGGGAAACCTGACCGCCGGCGGTACGTCAGCCCTGTCCATCAGCGTCACCCGTGACGGACAACCGGCGACGACCCTCGAACCCTATCTGGGCGCCTACGGGCACCTGGTCGCGTTGCGGGCGGGCGACCTGGCATATCTGCACGTCCACCCCGAAGGCGACAACCCCATTGAGGGCCAGACCTCAGGGCCAACAATCGAATTCGCCGTTTCAGCGCCGACCCCGGGGCCCTACTACCTGTACTTCGACTTCCAGATCGACGGCCAGGTCCACACCGCCGCGTTCATCGTCGACACCAGTGCATCGTCCGGCACCGCCACCGACGACGGAGCTGCCGCCGACGGACACAGCGGCCACTGACCCGGCGTACGGTACGGCACGCACGCCGGAACCGGCTTCGAACAGAAAGAAGGAAACCAATGTCTGCATCCCCGGCCCAGCCGGATGCCCCCGGCACCGACGTCGAGCTCGAGATCGGCGGGATGACCTGCGCCTCGTGCGCCAACCGGATCGAGCGCAAGCTCAACAAACTCGACGGCGTAAGCGCTACCGTGAACTATGCGACCGAAAAGGCGCGCATCACCGCACCGGCAGGCTACGACCCGCAGGCCCTGATCAAGGAAGTCGAGAAGACCGGCTACACCGCCGCGCTCCCGGCCACCCGGCAGGAGCAAGCCGCGGAGGCCGGCGCGGAGCAGCCGGAAACCGAACTGGTCTCGCTGCGGCACCGGCTGGCCGGCAGCATCATCCTGTCGGTGCCGGTGATCCTGCTGGCCATGGTCCCGGCCCTGCAGTTCACCTACTGGCAGTGGGCCTCGCTGGCCCTGGCCGCCCCGGTCGTCGTCTGGGCGGCCTGGCCCTTCCACAAAGCCGCCTGGACGAACCTGCGCCACGGCACCGCTACGATGGACACCCTCGTTTCCCTCGGCACCATCGCTGCCCTGCTCTGGTCGCTCTACGCCCTGTTCCTGGGTACCGCCGGCACCCCCGGCATGACCCATGGCTTCGAGTTCTCCATCGCCCCGAGTGACGGCGCCGCGAACATCTACCTTGAGGTCGCCGCCGGTGTCACCATGTTCATCCTGGCCGGACGCTACTTCGAGAAACGCTCCAAACGTCAGGCCGGCGCCGCCCTGCGCGCCCTGCTCGAACTCGGGGCCAAAGACGTCGCCGTTATCCGTAACGGTAACGAGACAAGGATTCCCGTCGAGGAGCTGAGCGTGGGCGATGAATTCATCGTCCGGCCCGGCGAAAAGATCGCCACCGACGGCGTCATCGTCAATGGTCTCAGCGCCGTCGACCAGTCCATGCTCACCGGCGAATCCGTCCCGGTCGAGGTCGCCGAGGGCGACCCGGTCGTCGGTGCCGCCGTCAACGCCGGCGGACGCCTCCTGGTCCGCGCCACCAGGATCGGCTCCGACACCCAGCTGGCACAGATGGCCCGGCTCGTCGAGGACGCCCAATCGGGCAAGGCCGAAGTGCAGCGCCTCGCCGACCGCGTCTCCGGCATCTTCGTCCCGATCGTGATCGCCGTCGCCGTCGCGGCCCTCGGAGCCTGGATCGGCGCCGGCTTCCCGCTCGAAGCGGCCTTCACCGCCGCCGTGGCCGTACTGATCATCGCCTGCCCCTGCGCCCTCGGCCTGGCCACCCCGACCGCGCTGCTGGTCGGCACCGGACGCGGAGCGCAGCTGGGCATCCTGATCAAAGGCCCTGAGGTCCTTGAATCCACCCGCAAAATCGACACTGTCGTGCTGGACAAGACCGGCACCGTCACCACCGGCAAAATGACGCTGCTGGGCATCCACGCGGCATCCGGTACCGACAGGGACGAACTGCTGCGCCTCGCCGGCGCCGTCGAGGACTCCTCCGAACACCCGATCGCCCAGGCCATCGCCAAGGGCGCCACCGAACGCACCGGGCGGCTCCCGGCCCCCGAGTCCTTCAAAAACATCGAAGGCAAGGGCGTGCAGGGAATCGTTGACGGGCACCTCGTCCTGGTCGGACGAACCTCGCTGATGGCCGACTGGTCCCTGGCCATCGACGCGGACCTCGCCGCCGCAAAAGCCGACGCCGAAGCGGCCGGGCAGACCGCCGTGGTCGTGGCCTGGGACGGCGCGGTACGCGGCGTTCTGACCGTGGCGGACGCAGTCAAACCCACCAGCGCCGAAGCCATCCGGCAGCTGAAAGACCTGGGCCTGACCCCGGTACTGCTGACCGGCGACAACCAGGCCGTGGCCGAACAAATCGCCGCGCAGGTCGGCATCGAGCAGGTCTTCGCCGAAGTCCTCCCCCAGGACAAAGTCGACGTGGTCGCCCGGCTCCAAAAAGAAGGCAAGGTCGTGGCCATGGTCGGCGACGGCGTCAACGACGCCCCCGCCCTGGCCCAGGCCGACCTCGGACTCGCCATGGGCACCGGCACCGACGCTGCCATCGAGGCAGCCGACCTGACCCTGGTCCGTGGAGACCTGCGCGCGGCCGCCGACGCCATCCGCCTGTCCCGCAAGACCCTGCGCACGATCAAGACCAACCTGTTCTGGGCCTTCGCCTACAACGTCGCCGCGATCCCGCTGGCGGCACTGGGACTGCTGAACCCGATGCTCGCCGGAGCCGCCATGGCGTTCTCCAGCGTCTTCGTCGTCGGCAACAGCCTGCGCCTGCGCTCCTTCAAGAGCAAGGCAACTGACCGGCAGCCGACACCGGCCGCCCCGCGCACTCCCGCGCATGAATCAATCAACGCCTGAACCACCCACCGAAAGGAAACAAACATCATGGGAAGCTGCTGCAGCTCCAACGCCACGAATACCACGACCGAGGACCTCACCCTCACCGCCCGCCCCGAACAGACCGACGACACGATCGCCCGGTGCCCGGTCATGGCCGGCACCCCGGTCGTCAAGGCCGACGCCGAGGCCAAGGGATTGTTCCGCGACTACGAAGGCCAACGCTACTGGTTCTGCTGCGCCGGCTGCGGCCCGGCCTTCGACGCCGACCCGGCCCGGTACGCCGCAACCGCCTGACAACCCTCCCGTCTGCGCCCCGGGCTCCTGCCAGGGGCGCAGACGGGAGAGAAACAGCAAGACCGGAAGCCACTATGGACTCAGCAACCGCCCGCAACGGCGACACGGCCCACGGCTATATCTTCGACATAACCCGCTACGCGCCCTATGAAGCGCATCGACGGGCAGGTCCGCGGCATGGCCCCAAAAGGCCTGCAGCGAAGGTAAGGATGCTGATGGCTCAGGCGGGCAGGAGCGGTTAGTCTGGCCTTCACTTACTGCAAATCACCCTTTATGGCCGGGAGGAACCAGTGGATGATGAAGCATCAAATAAGGTCAGTCTTGCGGCTGCCGACATGGAGTCCGCGCAGTACGAGCTGGACCACGCCCGGTACGATCTGAGGGATCAGCTCCTGGCCGCGTTGGGACGGGGCGTCCCCTTAACGGACCTGGCCAGGGACACGGGGATGAGCGCCAACCAAGTAGAGGCCATCATCCGGCTGCCGGACTGACCCGTCCTAATGACGCCAACAGGAAGCCACAGCGATCCGCCCGAGACCAGCAGCGCGATCGTGGCGCCTGCCGTGCGGGAAGGAAAACAAGCCCTCCAGGGAGTGCCGCAGGGCTTCGGGCGGGGTCACTTCTCAGCAATGGAAAGACGGCGCTGCGCCGGCCGCTGGCTGAACGCTCCGTTCGGAGGGCCAGATGGCCACAGGACTGCCGGGAGGGGGCGTGGAGGACGGTGTTCCGGTCACATGCTACGCCCTCGACCCCGCCGCCAGGTTCGCAAGCTCACGCTACGTCTTCAGCGTAGCATGTGCAGTCAAACGATTATCCAATTGTTACACCGGGAGGGCAGGTTCCGGCGCACCCCCGGTGCACCCGCGATCACCACCCGGGAACAGTAAAACCGCAGGTCAGAGGCATATTCACCCGGTTTGCGCCACTTTTCCACCCCGCGCACCGGGAAACAACGACTCCATAGAGGCAGGAGTAACAACCCCATACGAAGACAAGGGGACGGTTGTTATGGCCCGCATATGTGTAGACAGGCGAAAACAGGTGGCCCGGGTGGCCCTATACATACATATCTCTCTTAACTCATGAGAGAGGGTTGTATATAGGGGCCTTTTGCGCCCCTGCCCGGCCCGATTTCCGCACCACCCGCCGGTGGCACCAAGGTGGCACGGGTGCACACCGGCACACCGGCCCCCTCAACACCCAGGAACACGGACACAACCCGCCCTGCCCCTCCCCCGCTGCTGGTCCGCGGGGAGCAACCTCAACCAGGGTTTGCTCATCCGGGGAGCATGCCCCTGGCACCGAACGACTATGGGGTAAGCGGTACTGACGCGCTACCCAGACCGGGATGGGTGACAGACTTCGGCGGATGAACGGCACCGCAAGCTGAAGTCAGCTTGTGCAAGGGCCCATGTCCGGCCTGCCGATACGGGCAGTCACAGCGTTATCAGGGCAAAAGCCCCACACGCGCCTCAGGGGTACCAGAAAGCCTCCAATATCCATTGGGCGGTTCTGGGCCCCGCCGCCCCTTAAGGCCCGCAGAAGGCCCTTCAGGAGCTTCCTAGGCCTATGTGTCACCGAGAGGTCTGGTTCGGAACGGTTAATCGCTCTCCCCACTCCCAGGGTGAGCCGGTCGCGCGGATACAGCGGTCCGTTAGACACGGGAGTAGTGGTCACCGCGGCGCACTGACGTGGCGGGCCCGCCTTTAGGACCGCTAGCCCGCTCTCGAGGTGCCCGCAGCCGGCGTCAGGAACTATCCGCGTCAGCTGCTGCGACCGAAATGCTGTTCCCCCATCCGATTCAGTCCATCAGGAGCGAACTAACCAAGTCAGCAGTGAAGGGCGAGGGGTCAACACCGAACTCCTGGCGGAGCCTGATCCGAAAAGACTGGTAGGAGCGCAGTGCTTCCGCCTGGTTTCCCTCGGCCATGTAACACTGGAGCAACAGCCGCTGCGCGCTTTCGCGAAGGGGCTCGATGGTCGTGGCGGCACGAGCAGCTTCCACGGCCAGGTCGATCTTTCCCTGCAGCAGGAATTGCCTGGCCAGCCGTTCGAGCACGGAGAGCCGCCAACGCTGCCAACGCTCCTGTTCCGCAATGACCCAGTCTTCATACCAGCCAGGCAGCAGTTCAGCCTCAAGGACGGAATCCAGCATGCTCTGCGGGAGGTCCGGACCCGTCTGTTCTTCCGGACCGGTCTGTTCTTCCGCACCGGATGCCTGCGCCCTGATGTCCCGGACGTCAATCCGGGCCCGCTCAGCCAGATCCAAGGAATCCCGCGTTGGCACCAGGAGCTTCGGCAGATTCCGGTTCACCACGAAGACACTCTCCCGCAGATTGCCGAACGCCTGATGTTCGGCGCGGTCCGGCCATAGCAAACCGGCCAGAAACGTCCGGGGTTGCCTGCCGTACAACGCCAGAGCGGCGATAAGGCGCTGCTGACGCAGGGCCACTGTGACCCGTTGGTCTCCGCGCTGCAGCTGCCATCCGCCCAACAGCTGCAATTTCCACATTCGATCGGTAGCCATAGCTGTCGTGACCCCCACAGTCCCACTCCACAAAGAGCCAGCCGGACCGTCCGGCCGCGGCTCCCCTCGCGGGCCCCACCGCTTGGAACCTTCAGCATCGCCAAAGTGCGATTCCCTGTCAATGAATGGTGCAAACGAATTCAGGAAAGCCCAAGGTTCAAGAAAAATCCAAGGTTTTTTGGCACTTATCCCGATTTCGTGACAAGGCAGTAACAAACGGATAACAGAGGGTGCGGTCATACTGTTGCTGTCAGCAAGGGAGGCATCATGGACCGACAATCGGCCCACGGTGGGGGGATGCTGGGTCTCACCTCAACACCGCGACGGCAAATCAGCCCACTTAGGGCTTCAAGACCCCTTGATTCATCCGATCTCGTCGTGCAGAAATTCGGAGGTTCATCTATCGCCGATGCGGACGGCATTAAGCGCGCCGCACAGCGCATCCTGGAAACCCGGGCAGCCGGGCACAACGTTGTGGTGGTGCTGTCGGCCATGGGAGACACAACAGACGACCTGCTGGACCTCGCGGCCACCGTCTCACCGTCACCGGCGCCACGCGACCTCGATTTCCTGCTTACCACCGGCGAATGCATCTCCATCGCTTTGCTGGGCATGGCCTTGGCCAATCTGGACGTTCCGTCGCAGCTGTTCACCGGTCACCGTGCCGGCCTCAAGACCGACGACGTTCACGGCAAGGCGCATATTGTCGACGTAGATCCGCGGGAGCTGCGCACCGTCCTGGCCCGCGGCGAAATTCCCATCGTGGCAGGCTTCCAGGGGACGGGTGTGGGGTCGAAGGAAATCACAACCTTGGGCCGTGGCGGTTCCGACATTACCGCCATCGCTCTTGCCGCCGCCTTGGGTGCCGGTATCTGCGAAATCTACACGGACGTCGACGGCGTCTACAGCGCCGACCCCCGCGTGGTGCCGACCGCCCGGAAACTGGAGGCCATTACCAGCGCCGAAATGCTGGAACTCGCCGCTTGCGGCGCCAAGGTACTCCAAGCACGATGTGTGGAGTATGCCCGCCGTTTCGGCGTCCTCCTGCACGTCCGCTCGTCCTTTACCCACTTGAACGGAACGCTGGTGGTCCCGGACGGGGGCCGCGTCGGCTCGGGACCGGGGGCCTTCACCGAGCGCCCGGTGATTTCCGCCGTCGGCTATGAAAACAGCACTGCCAGTATCCGGGTCGAGTCGGTTCCGGACGTTCCGGGCAAAGCCGCTCAGGTCTTCGCTGCCCTGTCCACCGTTGGTTCCGCTGCCGACATGGTGGGCCAGAGCGTCTCTGCCGTGGCCGGCTACAAGGACATGGTCCTGGCGCTTCCGGCGACGGAGGCGGCGGCCGCCTGCCAGGCCCTCCAGACAGCGAGGCAGACGATCGGTTTCAGCACCCTGCACTGTGATGAGCACATGGGCAAGCTTTCCCTCACCGGCGCCGGTATGCGTCTGGACCCTGAGGTGTCCTACCGCTTCTTCAGGGCCCTCACGGATGCAGATATACCCATCAACCTCATATCCACCTCGGACTTCACCTTGAGCGTGCTGACCCGTGCCGACCTGCTCGACGCTGCCGTCCTGGCCGTCCGCCGAACATTCGGCTGGGAGCCCGGTACCGCACCGGTAACCGTCCCTGTCCCCGCACCACCCGCCGTCGTTCATCTTGCCCAGTGAAATCCTGGCCCTGCAATCGGAGCAATCATGACCCTGCAAATGGAACCTGTTAATTACACCCGCCCGTACGTCTCGGGCCCGTTGCCCGGGCCGAAATCGGCCGAACTGCTCTCGCGCCAGGAAAAGCGCGAGTCGAATGCGCGCGCCTATCCCCGGCACCTGCCGATCGCGATCGCCGACGCCGCAGGATCATTTGTCCGTGATCTCGACGGGAACGTCTTCATCGATTTCCTGGCCGGTGCCGGCGTCCTCTCGCTCGGCCACAACCACCCGGAGCTCGTCGAGATCGCCAGACGCCAACTGGGCACGTTGGCCCACGGACTGGATTTTCCGACGCCGGTCAAGGACGCCTTTATCGAAGCACAGCTGTCCATGCTTCCGCTCGGCATGCGTGAACGCATGAAGATGCACTTCTGCGGACCGACAGGGGCGAATGCCGTCGACGCAGCGATCAAACTGTGCAAGACAGCGACCGGACGCTCCGAGATCATCTCCTTCCAAGGCGGTTTCCACGGCAGCAGCGCCGCTGCCATGGCCCTGACCGGCCTTGTCGAGCAAAAGCGGCCGGTAGCCAACGGCATGCCCGGAGTGCACTTCTTCCCCTACTCCTACTGCTCGCGGTGCCCGGTAAACCTCCGCCCCGAGACCTGTGCCATCAACTGCATCGGCTACCTGGAGAACTCCCTCCATGACGGCAACGGCGGCATCCCGCTCCCGGCTGCGGTCATAGTGGAAATGGTTCAGGGCGAAGGCGGAGTGATCCCCGCGCGGCTTGAGTTCGTCCAGCGGCTGCGGCAACTGACTCGGCAGCTGGAGATCCCGCTCATCGTCGACGAGGTACAGACCGGCTGCGGCAGGACAGGGACCTGGTTCGCGTTCGAGCAGTACGGGATCGAACCGGACGTCATCGTCGCTTCGAAAGCGTTGAGCGGCATCGGTACCCCGGTTGCCCTGATCATGTACGAGGCTTCGCTTGATACCTGGGCCCCCGCAGCCCACACCGGGACCTTCCGCGGCAACCAGCTGGCATTCGCCACCGGAGCAGAAGCCGTCCACATCGTCCAGCGGGACGGAGTGCTGGACAACGTCCGCGAACGCGGGGACCAGGTAGCCGGCCTGCTTGCACCGCTGGAGTCGCTGCCGTGGGTACGCGAGATCCGCGGCCGGGGACTGATGTGGGGCATCGAGCTGCAGGACCCGTCAACCGGGATGCCAGCCGGCGACTTGGCGCTCTCCGTCCAGGAACAGGTGCTTCGCCTTGGACTGATCCTCGAAACCGGCGGCCGGAACGGTTGCGTAGTCCGCATGCTGCCGCCGCTGAACGTGACAGCCGATGTGATCGAGTCTGCCTGCCGGATCCTGGTCAATACGATCCAAGCGCTGATGCCCCGGACACAGGAGGCAGAATAAGCGCGCCGCACCGAGCGACAAGCCGGCAGCCGCGCAGCTGCCCCTCTTCATGACCCGGTCCCCGTTGGAACGCTGGCCGGCTCGCTTGACGGGGCTGGTCCCTGACGCGTCTTGGACGTCAACGCCGTCCAAGACGGAGGGGATGGCAAACACCGGTCCCCTCAACACCCAGGAACACGGACACAACCCGCCCTGGCTCCTTGTGACCGGAAAACCGTCCTCCACGCCCCTCCCGGCAGCGGCTTCTAACACCTTAGCCGCTCCGGGCACAGCCACTCCCCTGCAAGAGTGATCTGGCAACAGGCCCCGCCCTTCCACGGCATCTTGCTTCCCGGGACCGGCACCTGGCCGTACTCATGCAGGCAGACTTCGTGATGACCAGAGATCCTGTTTCTCGTGCTGGACCGGCGGCAGCCGGCACCCATCGTCCAAAGGGATTATCGGTAATCAGGTGCTCGTAGTCCGAACATCTGCCAGCCGGCATGCCTGGCGCGTCTATGGATGCTGTGCAGGGAACCGGTGAACTTCGGACAGGCCAATACACCGCAAACTGCTGCTCCTGCAGATGCTGTACGGGGGTTTAGCGGCGAAGTTACGGTAGGACCAGATCGCTCTACAGCTGATGTCATCCGGTCCAGCAGGAGCTCAAAGGGTTCGGGCACCTTGTGCCCGGTCCGCGATGCGCCCGGTATTAGCCTTGGACAAGCGCGGCCGCCCGCCAGAGCGGGCAGGGGCAGGAAGCACCATGCGTACGTTCGGTGTGGAGGAAGAACTGCTGCTCGTCGATCCGGGCAGCGGGATGGCCGTGCCCGTGGCCCGGCAGGTTATGGATCTTTACGCCCGATCCGGCGTAGCCGGAATGGCTCCGGAAGCTGGCGTGCGGGCATTCGTCCAGGAGCAGATCGAAACCGCTACAGCCGTGCATACCACGCTCCACGGCCTTGCCGAGGACATCCTGGCCGGCCGGGCACGGGCTGATGTCCTGGCGCCCCAGGTCGAGGCCACAGCCATAGCCCTCGGAACCGCTCCCCTGCCCGCAGAACTGCACACGGTGCGGTTGCCGCGTTTCGAAGCGATCAGGAACCAGCTGGGGCTGACCGCGGTCCAGCAGCTGACGTGCGCCTGCCATGTGCACGTCGGGATCGAATCGCCGGAGGAAGGCGTGGCGGTGCTGGACCGCATCAGGGTCTGGCTTCCGGTACTGGCGGCATTGAGTGCCAATTCGCCCTTCTGGGACGGCACCGACACCGGATACGCCAGCTTCCGCACGCAGCTCTGGGGCCGCTGGCCCACGACTGACCCCACGGAGATATTCGGTTCCGCGGACGCCTACCGCCGGCTCGTGCGTGACCTGCTCGCGACCGGTGTCCGGCTGGATGAAGGCATGGTGTATTTTGATGCCCGGCTGTCCCGGACCTATCCGACTGTGGCGATCCGGGGTCTCCGACGTTTGTCTCAACGCCAACGACTCTGTCCTTATCGCCGCCCTGGCCCGCGCGCTGGTCTGGACGGCAGCAAGGCAATGGCGGTCCGGACGGCCGCCGCCTGTGATCCCCGCTCCCCTGCTGAAACTTGCAGACTGGCAGGCCAGCAGGCACGGCATCGAAGCCGAACTCCTCCATCCTCGGGATGCGCGGCCTTTTCCAGCGGAAGACATCATCGGATTACTGCTCAACCCACCCTCCCGGCCCTCGCCGACATCGGAGACGACGCATGGGCGAAGACCTCCTTCGGGATCTCCTCCACCGGGGCACCGGTTCCCGACAGCAGCGGAATGCCTATAAGGGCACGCGGTCCTCAACAGGCGTGGTGGCCGAAGCACTGAAGCACACTGGCACCGGCAGATCGGCCCGGGCGCCTCGTCGCATCCGCGGACGCCAACGATCACGGAGCCATCCGGTTGCGGCCTTGCTTTCGGGCCTGCGATGCACTGGCCAGACTTCGAATAGTAAGGGTACTGTGCGTATTGGGGCCCGGCGCCGCCGGAACCGCAGCAAACCGGATTGGAGCAGGACCATGAATCACATCAGCTCGATGCTCGAAGACTATCCGAAGGACCCGGGCGGGGTGGACCGGGAGAAGCTTGCCTCCGCGGACCTGGTCTCCGCACTGGGCTGAGTTTCGAGCCTCCGCCCGTGTACTCCGGAATCGTGGCCATGGCCCTGATGGCGGTGTTCGCCGTCGTCTTCCTTTATGCGCTTCACCGCCTCACCGCTGTCGCCGCCAGCCCGGTGGAGGTTCTGCCCGCCCAGTCCGGCTGGATGCCGCAGGAACACGCTTTGTCCCGGTTCCATGTGCGCTGGTACATGGCCTCGATCGTTTTCCTGGCCTTCGACGTCGAGATGCTCTTCATGTACCCCTGGGCCGTGATCGTGATCGAAAGAGGGCTGTCCGCTGTTGTGGAGATGTTCCTGTTTCTCGGCGCCCTGCTTGTAGCGGTGGTCTGGGCCTGGAGGGAGGGAGCCTTTCGATGGGCTTGACCGATGCCCTCGCCGGCCTTGCCTTGCGCGCTACCCGGGTCCTCGTCGTGGAGGCCCCGGGACAGTGGCCGACACGGGTGGTGCTCGAGGAGAAGATGCTGCGCCGCGGGTGGCGTCCTGCGTGGACACCAGGAGACGCGGACGTGCTCGCTGTGTGCGGGGTACCCGGTCCCGAGCTGGCGCAACTGGTGGAACGCCTCTGGGAACAGATGCCCGGACCACGCGTACGCGCCGCCGTCACCTCGCCCACAGCTGTTACCTCCGCCCTCAACGAAGCGGCAGCCCTCCTTCTCGACACCCCCGCCCACAGGACCGACGCCCGGGAGCGGGCGCAGAAACCACAGATCCCCGCGGTCATGGACCATGGCGGCCACGGTGAAATGGGTAATCACGGCATGGACCACAGCGGCATGAACCACGGCGGGCACGGCGGAATGGACCACAGCAGCCACGGGGGCATGGACCACGGCGACACCGACCAGCCCTTGTCAGGCGACGAAGACCACCAAAACATGGACCACAGCGGCACGGACCACGGTGGGCACGGCGGGATGGACCACAGCAGCCACGGGGGTATGGACATGGCCCCGGAAGGTATTCCGCTGGCCCAGGGCGGGGAGGACCGCGACGGCTTGGGGGTGGATGTGCTGCATCTGCCCTTGGGCCCGGTGCTGCCGTTCTGGCCGGCTGGCCTGGTCCTGCATTGTTCGTTGCAGGGCGATGTGGTGATTGATGCTGACGCGGCCGTGGTGGACGGCGGGAGCCACGGGGTCGGCATCCGCAGCCGGCATTCGGGCTTGGTGCCGGCTGCGGCGGTGCGGTGTGACAACCTCGTGGCGCTGCTGGCACTGGTCGGCACCCAGGACCTTGCCGCACGTGCCCGGTCGGCAAGGGACGCGTTGTTGCGCGGTGACCGAGCCGGCCCCCAACGAGCCGTGGAGCGGTTGCACCGGGTTGTCCGCAGGTCCATCATTCTGCGCTGGTCCCTGCGTGGGGTTCTGCCGCTCACACCTGCTGACCTTGAGCGCCACAGTTTGCCGGACCGCTGCCTCGGGGATGCCTACGACCGGTTGCTGTCACTGGTGGAACGGGTCCGGGCCGAGGTGAACGGTGCAAATCCAGGGGCACCGGTTGGCACTGAAAGGGTGCCGTGGGACGTGGTGCCGCATCTGGTGACCGGGCTGGAGATAGGCACGGTGCGTTTGGCGGTGGCGAGTCTGGACCTTGACCCGTTCCCGGCCGTCCACGAGGTGGGACATGCCTGAGACCGTGCTGACGACTGTTCCCGCCGGTTGGGCGGCATTGGCGGGCATCGTCTTGTGCACCCTGGCCTTCTTCGCAGCCGCTCTCGATTCTGCCCTGTCCGCACGCGCCGAAGGCGCCGGCCGCGGAGGATGGCTGGCACCTGCGTGGTCGACGGCGCGTTTGCTGCGGCAGCGGCGGCGGACCGTCGTTGCCGCGGACACTTTGTTGTTGCGGGTCGGGGCGGCCGGGATGTTGGTCGGGTCGTTCCTGATGGTCGCGGTGATCCCGCTGGGCCGGTGGACACTGGCAGACCTGGACGTTGGTGTCGTGTGGTTCAACACGGTTGATGTCATGGTTTGGGCATTGGTCTGGCTGGCAGGCTGGGGGGCGAACTCGGTCCACGGTCTGGTCGGCGGTTACCGGTTCCTGGCCCACGGGTTGGCCTATGAGCTCCCGTTGATGTTCGCGCTGGTGGCGCCGGCGATCGCAGCCGGCAGTCTCAGGGTGGGCGATGCGGCCGGTGCCCAGGACCGGCTGTGGTTCGTGGTGTGGATGCCGGTAGCTTTCGTCATCTTCCTGGTTGGAGTGACCGGGTTCTCGGTGTGGGGGCCCTTCGCCGCTGCCCTCGGCGCGGATGTCGCCGGCGGTGTGCTGGCCGAACTGTCCGGGGTGGACCGCCTCGTCATGCAGGCCGGGCGCTACGCCTTCCTGGCGGCCGGGGCCGCGTTTTCGGTGCCGCTGTTTTTGGGCGGGGGCGCCGGGCCGTTCCTGCCGGAGTGGGCGTGGGTGGCGGTGAAGACCGTCGCGGTTCTGGCGGTACTGGTGTGGTTGCGGCGGAAGCTGCCGGTGTTCCGCCCGGATCGGTTCCTGGAGATCGGGTGGGTGGTGCTGCTCCCGGCGGCCGTGGCCCAGGACCTCGTGGTATCTCTCGTCGTCGTGTGGAAGGGCTGAGCCATGGTGGCTGCAATCGTGTTCTGGGGACTGGCCGTGGTGGCTGTGGCCGCCGGGGTGGCGGTCTTCGTGGTGGATTCCATGGCCCGGGCCACCTACGCCCTGGCGGTGTCGTTCATTGCCGTCGGGGCGCTGATCATCCTGCTGCAGCAAAGTTATCTGGGAGTCATCACGATCCTGATGATGGTGATGGAGATGGCGGTGATGGCCGTCTACATGGTGATGTTCATGGGCATGAACCCAGCGCTGATGCCCATGGACATGACCCACGGCAAGAAGACGGCGATCGGCGCTTCCACCGGTGTCTTCGTCCTGCTGGCCTCCGGTGCGCTGCTGATCCCGTGGCCGGAACGCCGCGGGGTTCCGCCAGAGGACCTCACGAACGCGCTGGGACTGGAGATCATGGGCGAAAAGATGCTGGTGATGGCGGTGGTGGGCCCGGTCATGGTGGCCACCATCGTCGCCGGAGTGGTCCTCGCGGCCGGCCGCACCCGCTACGACCGTCTGGGCGATGACCTGCGCCGCCGCCCGGCGGATGACCCCCAGCCCGGAGGGATCGGCCGATGAGCCTGGACGCTGTTCTGGTCGTCGCAGCCGCGCTGTTCGCGGTGGGGCTCTACGGGGCCCTCTCGCAGCAGGTGGTGGTGATGGTGATGATGGGCCTGGAGCTGATGGTCAACGGGGTGCTGCTGGCCGCCGCCGGATTTTGGTGGTTCATGGCCCCGGCCCCCTCCGGGCAGGTGCTGCTGCTGGTGGTGCTGGCGGCGATGACCGTGGAGATGGCCATGGGTTTTGCCGTGGCCACGCTGCTGCACCGGCGGCGGCAAACGGACATGACCGACATGGCCGAGGACCTGTCCCGGTGACGGCGGTCCAGGCCGCGCTGCTGACACTTGTGCTGCTGCCCGCCGCCGTGGGCGTACTGCTGGCCCTGGTCCGAGGCGCCGAACGCGTGGCCGCGCCGGCCGCCGTCGTAACCGCCGGGCTCACGACGGCCCTGGCGTGCGTTGTTGCCCCGGCCCGGCCAAGCCTGGTGCTCCCGTTCATGGTCGGGGCCGACTTCTCGCTGGCGGTCGACGCCCTGGCGGCACTGGTCGTGCCGGCGGTCGCCGCGGTGACTTTCCTGGTGCTGGTCTTCGCGGCCGGGAACATCCGGGAATCCCGGGGCCGGTTCCACGGGCTGATGCTGATCTTCGCAGCGGCCGCTTTGGCCACCGCGACGGCAGCCAGTATCCCGGCACTGTTGTTCGCGTGGGAGCTGATGGGTGCGACTTCCTACGCCCTGATCGGGTTCTGGTGGCGCGACACCGACCGGGTCGGGGCCGGGCTGACGGCCTTTGTCACTACCCGTACCGGTGACCTTGGCCTGTACGTGGCCGCCGGCGCCGCCCTGGCCGGCGGGGCCGGGATGGCCCTGGCCGACCTGCCGGCAGCTACGGATCCGTGGCGCCATGTCATCGCCGCCGGGATCCTGGTCGCCGCCCTGGGCAAGGCAGCCCAGCTGCCCTTCTCGTTCTGGCTCTCCGGGGCGATGAAGGGTCCCAGTCCGGTGAGTGCCCTGTTGCACTCTGCGGCGATGGTGGCCATGGGCGGGTACCTGCTGCTGCGGGTGGAGCCGTTGCTGGCAGCGACCGGCTGGGCCGGGCCGGTGGCGGCGTGGATCGGGGTGGTCACCGCGGTCCTGATGGGGGCCGTGGCCCTGGCCCAGCGTGAGCTCAAGCAGTTGCTCGCAGCCTCCACGGTCGCCCAGATGGGCTTCGTGGTCCTGGCGGCCGGCGTGGGCTCGGTCAGCGGCGGTGCGGCCCATTTGGTGGCCCACGCCTCGACCAAGGCCCTGTTGTTCCTGGCCGCCGGGGCGTGGCTGACGGCACTGGGTACCGGGGAGCTGGCCGGGCTGCGGGGCGTGGGGCACCGGTGGCGGGTCGTCGGCGTGGCCGCAACCGTGGGGGCGCTTGCCCTGGCCGGAATTGCCCCGCTGTCGTTGTGGGCCACCAAGGACGCCGTGCTCGCCGCCGCACTCGTGGCCTCCCCGTGGCTCTACGCCGCCGGTCTCGTGGCCGCCGCGTTGTCCGCGGCTTATGCCGCGAAGGTTTTGTGGACGATCTGGCGCCGCGGGCTCCGCGAGGAAGCAGAGGAGGGCGGCACCGGCGAAGTGGGCGTGCTGGAGCGGGCCCCGCTGGTCGTGCTCGCGGCCGGAGCCGCGGTGCTGGGCGTGCTCGCCCTGCCGCCCATCAGCGGCACTCTCGCCGGAGCCCTCGGCGGACACGGAGAGGCTGCGTTGACCGAGTTGCTGGTTTCGGCGGGAATCGCCCTCGTGGTGCTGCTGGCCATGTTCCGGTGGCGCGCCCCGGGGCCTAGATGGGCCCGGCAGTGGCTGTGGCTGGAGCACACCGCCCACGCCGTTGTTGTCCGCCCCGCCCTGGCCCTCGCCAGAGCGCTGGCCCGCTTCGACGACCGGGTTATCGACCGCGCCGCATTGGCTGCCGCCAGGGCAGTGGCCGTGGCGGCCCGTGCGGCCGCGCACGTTGACGACCGGGTCCTCGACAGCGGGGTCGAGGCCACGGCGGCCGCCGCCGATGCGGCCGGCCGGAGTGCTGCACGTCTCGATGACGCCGGGGTGGACGGTGCTGTCGAGGGCCTCGCCGGCCGGGTTCGCCGGTTGGGTGAGGTCGCACGGCGCCCGCAGACCGGGGCGGTCCACCAGTACCTTCTCCAGGCCGTCGCGGTTCTCGCCGTCGGCGTCCTCGCCTGGTCCGTCTATGCCGTGATGGGATAAGCATGCTGAGTCTGATCGTCTTCCTGCCCCTGGCCGTCGCCGCTGTCCTGGCTGCCGCGCCCGCTATCGGTCCCACTGTAGGGCGGTGGATCTGGGTGGCCGTGAGCGCCGCGGAACTGGTGCTCGTGGGGGTGGTGTGGGCCGGCTACGAGGATCCTGGGCCCAGCGGGCTGGCGTTCGAGGAGCGGGTGCCGTGGATCCCAGGGGTCAACAGCAGCTATCACGTGGGCGTGGACGGTCTCTCCCTGCCGTTGCTGGCCATGACGGCCGTCGTGTTCCTGGCCTGCGCGGTCTACGCCCTGCGGGACTCCGACCGGCCCCGTGTGCAGGCAGCCCTCTTCCTTTTCCTGCAGGGGGTGAGTCTGGGGCTGTTCGTGGCGGCCGACCTCATCCTGTTCTTCGTCTTCTTCGACTTGTCCATCGTGGGCATGTATTTCGTGATCGCCGGGTGGGGCCACGGCAACGCGGCCCGGTCGGCGCTGAAGTTTTTCCTCTACACGTTTCTGGGTTCCCTGGCCCTGCTGCTGGGCTTCATCGGGCTCTATGTGGCCGCCGAACCGCACACCTTCGACATTCCCGAACTCGTCGCCGCGGCCCCGCTCGAGGGCAGCACGTTCACCGGTGGGCTGGTGCTGGCTGCGGTCCTGGTGGGTCTGGCCGTGAAGACCCCCACCGTCCCGTTCCATACCTGGCTGCCGCCGGCCCACACCGACGCCCCGGCACTCGGCTCGGCCGTGCTGGCGGGCGTGCTGCTGAAGATGGGAACCTACGGGTTCGTCCGTATCGCCATGCCGATGCTGCCTGACGCATGGCGGGCATGGGCCTGGGTGATCGTGGTGATCGGCATCATCTCGGTGCTCTACGGAGCGTTCGTGGCCCTGGCCCAGACCGATCTGAAACGGATGATTGCCTACACTTCCGTGAACCACATGGGCTACATCGTCCTGGCACTGGGCGCAGTCGGGCTCCTCGCCGACGACGCCGCCCAGGCCCGTTCCGTGGCGGTCACCGGCGCGATGGTACAAATGGTCAGCCACGGACTGATCACCGCAGCACTGTTCCTGCTGGCCGGGGTGATGCAGGACAGGTCGGGCACCTACGACATGGGTTCCTACGGCGGCCTTGCGGCCCCGGCACCGCGCTATGCGGCGTTGTTCGCGGTCGGCGCCTTCGCGTCTCTTGGCCTGCCCGGGTTCTCCGGGTTCATCGCCGAGTTTCAGATCTTCGCCGGCAGCATCGCACTCGCCCCCGTGACCGCGGTCGCGCTGCTCGGCATCCTGGTCACCGCCGCCCTGTTCCTGCGTGCCCTGCAGCGGGTCTTCACCGGGCCCGTGGAGGGCCGTTCCCCCGGGTTCGCGGATCTGCGTCCCCGGGAACTTTGGTCGGTCGGGCCGCTGCTGGGCCTGTCCCTGCTTATCGGTGTGCTGCCCCGGTTCCTGCTCGAGGTGATCGAGCCGGCCGCCTCCGCCCTCGCTACCCTGGTCAGGAGCTAGCCGATGGAAGCATCGATGCGGATGCTGCCCGCGCTGCTGCTGCCCGAGATCATCGTCTTCATCGGAGCCCTTGCGGTGCTGCTGGGCGGGTCGTTTTTGCCGCGCAGGCGCCAGTGGATCGCCCGCATCGTGGCCGCCCTCGCATTGCTGGCTGCAACTGCCGCGGCCGTTTCCGCCATGTTTGAGCCGGCGCAGACCGCCTTCAGCGGCACCTTCGCCGTTGACACCGCCACGGGCATGGCCCGTATCGTCACCGCCGTGGCTACCCTGCTGGTGCTGGGTGTGGCCTCCGGGGAGATCGCTGCCTCGCCTCGGGAATCCGACACCTACGCGCTGCTGCTGTTCGCCGCCACCGGGGTGATGGTCCTGGCCGGGGCCTCGGACCTGCTGGTGCTAATCGCCGGGTTCCTGCTGGCCAGCATCCCCCTGTACGGGATCGTGGGTTTGGCCGGTGGCCGGTCCGGGGCCGAAGCCGCCCTGAAGACTTATCTTATGGGCGCGCTGTCGGGGATCCTGCTCATGCTCGGGGTCACCGTGCTTTACGCCCTGGCGGGCGGCCCCGGTTACGCCCTGCTCGGGGAGACTCTCCCCGACGCTCCGGGCGCAGCGGTGGGGGCCGGCGTATTGGGCGTGCTGGCCGGGCTGCTTTTTAAAGCCGGCGGGGTGCCCTTCCACTTCTGGGTGCCCGACGCATCCCAAGGCACCGGGGGCACCGCCGCCACGTTCCTCACCACGGTTCCGAAGGTGGGGGCGCTGGTGGCGGTGTACCGGCTCGTGGATACGGTCTCCACCGGTGAGGACACTTTGTTGTTCGTTGCGGCGATACTGGCTACGGCGTCGATGTTCCTGGGCAACCTCGCCGCGTTTTGGCAGACTGACCCCCGCCGCCTGTTGGGCTGGTCGACCGTGGCCCAGGTCGGATTCCTGCTGGTGCCCGTGGCGGCGGCCGGGCGCAGCGGCCTGGCCTTGCCCTCACTGCTGTTCTATCTGGCCGCTTATGCCGTCACCAATGTCGCCGCCTTCGCCGTCACCGCCGCGTTGCCCCGGCACCAGGAGCTGGCGGCTTACCGGGGCCTTGTCCGGGCCCGTCCGGGGCTGGCGCTGGCCCTGCTCGTTGCGCTGCTGGGGCTGGTGGGCACTCCGCCGCTGGCGGTGTTCGTCGGAAAACTCACCACCGCCACCGCCGCCTGGGACGGCGGGTACGGCTGGCTGGCCCTGGCGGTGATGCTCAACAGTCTGCTCAGCCTCTTCTACTACCTGCGCTGGTTCGCCCCCGTCTTCGCCCGCCCGCACCAAGGTGCCATGGGGTTCCCGCAGCCGGGCGGGGCCGCATCCTGGCCCGCTGCCACAGCGGGTGTCGCCGCGGTCGCGAGTCTGGCGCTTGGCCTCCTTGCCGGGCCCCTGTGGGCGGCCCTCGAAGGTCCCCTGGCCATGTAGGTCCGGCTGGCTGAAGGTGCCCGGCGGGAAAGTGTAGGGGCTGCGGCAGAGATGCCACTGAAGCTGTGGTTGCAGAGGTATGCACCGTCGGCAGTGCCGACGGTGCATACCTCTACTGCTGCCGCAGCTACACGACTGCAGGGATTTACCGGACGGTGTAGTAACCGTCTACAGGCATCCAGCTGATCGGGTGGACCAAAGTGCCATCGCCCGGGTTCAGGGCGCTGACCATCTTGCCGTCGCCAAGGTAGATGCCGATGTGGCCTCCACCGTTCTGGGATACCAGGTCCCCCGGCTGCGGGTTGCTGGTTGGTGTCATGGCGGCGATTTGCTGCTGGCTGGTACGGGGAAGGTCGATGCCGGCCTGGGCGTAGACCCATTTGGTGAAGCCGGAGCAGTCCCACCCGGTGCTCGGTGAAGTTCCGCCGTAGACATACGGAGAATCCACCATGGACTTGGCGACATCGGCGATACTGGAGGTGCTGGCGGCCGGTTCAATATTGGCGCTTGCTGCAGCAACCGTGAAGGCTTCTTCCTTCGGCTCGGCCTGTGCCGGCGCTTCAGCCGGGGCCGGCACAGGGGCCGGAGCAGTCTCTGCCGGTGCGGCCTGGGCCGGGGCCTGGGCATCCGGTGTCTGTGCGGCGCCGGAGAGCTGGATGACGTCGCCCGGGTAGATGATCGATGTCCAGTCGAGGCCGTTGGCCGCGAAGAGATCGTTCAGGTCCATGCCGTGCTGCGCGGCGATGGCCCCGAGCGTGTCGCCGGCTTTGACAGTGTGGGTTGCAGCGTCCTCGGAGGAAGCCGGTGCTGCGGCCGGAGCGGCAACGGTTTCAGTTTGGGTCTGGGCTGCGAAGTTGCTTGAATCCACTTCTGCAGCAGCGTTGGCAGGCAGGCCGGCGCCGAGCATCAGGCCACCGGCAGCGGTGACAACTGCGGCACTGCGGCCAACGGTACCTGCGTGGGATGATACGGCCTTCGAAACTCCGCTGAACGGGTTGCTGCGGACCGGGGTGGCACGGTGGCGTGCGGAATTGTTCTTGAACAAGGTTGTAGCCTCTCCCAATGCCTGCGAGGTAAGCTGTCGGGTTCGGATGGGAGTCACCCGGCCGCGTTCCACCTCGGAAAATCGCTCCGTGGTGAACTGCGGCTTAACCCCAAGGGCTCTGGAGGGAGCCCGGTAAATGTGGGTCCCCCGCCTCTGCCATCTGTTTGGCGAACGGACTCGGAACGGTGGCAGAGTTAGGCAAAGCCATTCCGAGGGGGCCGGCCCAGGTAGCGCCGACGTGGTTGCCACCCTACATAACGGATTGGTAACAACGCAAAACAGACGCGCCGCCAATGCTTGGTTACCGAGGCATGTAATGCTGATGAAAGGATGAAGCATTCCGGTTGGCGAAGATCAGCATTCACGGCAATCCCGGTCCGTTTATCCGTGTGGAGAAAGCGTAGGAAACGGATTATGGTTCTGCTTTTCGTTCGCATGCAGGCCAAGCAAGGCAGCTGCCGTCCCGATGCTTAAATGAGCGGGCACCGGCCGGACTGGGAGACTGGGAGTTGCTCCTGGCCATGGCCGGTGCCCCTGTTCACTAGCACCTATGAGGCGGTTTCCACACTATCGGCACCTTATGTGCGGCAGAGCAACGTTCCCTGACCGTTCACTGAACGTCGGCGATCATGCGGCCAGGCCGGGCAGCAGACGTTCAGCGGAGCCGTGATCCTGTGGCCAACTCGGGCAAGCTCAGCGCAGATGAAATGCCCTGGCAGTGCCTGAGCGCACTCACCTCATACTCCGGTACCGGTCGGCTTTCAGCCTCGGCGGCAGTTTCCGCCGGCCCGTTCTCTGCAATGTCGTTGACAAGCCATTCCATCTCGCTGATTTCCCGCCGTTGGGCCTCACTGATGGCAACGGCCAGCTCGCACACCCGATAGTCCTCGATCCCGGCCCGTTCCGACCGCAGGATCGCCATGGAGTGGTGGGGGATCATTGAGTTCATGAACGCGGTGTCGTCGATGGTGGCTTGGCTGCGATCGAGGCTGATGGAGGTTGCGAGTACGAGCAAGGACACCGCCACGATAGCTATGTTCATCTTCCTGTTCCGGTACATGTTCAACATCCAGCCGAGCATGATCAGTGCCATCACACCGCCCATCGTGATCGCCATGTACATCCGGCTCTCGCTCCACCGCAAGTGGTCCAGGGCGTAGGTGTCGATGAACATAAGCCCGTACATCACGACGGTGGCGGTGGCGATCATCGCGCCGAAACGCCAATAGCCCATCTTCATCCCTCCCCCTTTGTCCTGCTCGTGGCCTGCATGGTTCTTGTCCGTATCTGAGTTCATCACATATCCTCTCTTGCAGAGGCCCACGTGATTCACGGGGCTACGTTTATCTACGGTCAGGGTAAGACGGTGACTTCACCGACGAAGGACTGGGTACGGGCGAGGCGAAGGGCGATAAATTCGTCTTCTCGTATAAGGGCTGCCGCCGGGCGAATTCCAGACACTGCGGGTCCCAAATAGTCCGTATGGGATCTCAACCATATGCCGTATCGTCTTGATGCCAGCCCTGCAGCCTAACTCCAGTCCGGCCATAAGCTCGCCTGGCGAACACGTTCTCCCTGCCTGCTGGTTTTGGTCTCTGCATCAGCGCGTGAGACGCTTCCGCTCGTCGCAGGTTTCGATGATGTCCCCGCGTGGCAGTGAGCAAGGTGGGCCCGCACAGATCACGTTGACGGCACAGCCGGGGCCGGCCCTGGCGCAGAAGGCAACAGCGGCGGCCATACCCAACCAACCGGCATCCGGACACTGAACAGAATCAGGCTCCAATGAAACCAGAACGTATGCCGGGGATGATTCGCCAACGTCTGCTCCCTGTCCTTTGCCGTCGTCGTCCTGCTGGTCCTGCGGGCCGGTAGGTCCCATCGGATTGATGAATCCCCGGGACTCGCTGCACTCCCCTATCAGTGACACCCATAGCCATTTGGTCGCCTGGACATCGGCGGTAGGCGCGCCACCCGCCAAACCAATAACTACTAAGGGCATTGACTAAGGTTCGGTGCGAAGCATTCATGCTGCCAGATTGTTAGGTAAGCGAAACAAAGAAAATCGAGAGGGTCTCGGCCAATCAACCGTCAGAGGGCGGCTGAATGCAGCGCCGCCAACCTAAGCAGGCCAGACCTGTACCGCCTGTGGGATGCCCGCGGAGCCAGGTAACGTTCGTGCAATTCTCCGCTGTTTGGATGGCTTATTACCAGCATGTTCGCGCACGGTGACGTCACCTTCACGCGCGTAATCCAAGGCAACGCTCAGACCTGCCTGTGTCAACGGTCATTAGGAATTGCCCATAGGCGGCCAGCAGATCTTCCCGCTGGTGGCCAGTAGAAATACCCATTGGTGGCCAGCTGGTTTGCCCGCGGAGCAGGTTGGGTTGCTGGCCACCGGGG
>NZ_JABBCH010000089.1 GCF_012952295.1 Crystallibacter degradans | reverse complement strand
TCCGTCCAGCGTCTTGGGCATCCGCCCTGCCGGGGGAGGTGTTCCGATTCCGGTGCTGATCAAACCGTAGGCGTTGCCTTCCTTGCCTTCCGGCAGTGCCAGGACGGGCGTGTAGCCGTCGCGCACGGTGATTAGGGCGTCGATGCGTTCGCCCATGCCGAGGACAACGGCGTCAATGTCGTGGAGCTGTACGGGGAAGCCGTCCGTGTGGGTGAGGGTGAGCTTCTGGCCGGGTACACCGACCCGGTAGGCGGTGTCGCCGGCGGCGTTGATGATCCGCAGCCGGATCCGGCTGCCGGGTTTGCTCTCCAGGACCTCGGCTTCCTGGGCAGGTTTTCCGTTGAACAGGTGGACGGGAATCTTCACATCGCCGGCGTCACCGCCGAGATAGTCGCTGGTGGCGCCCGTCAGCATGTGTTTCATGCCCATGTCCATGCCACCCCCGCCC
>NZ_JABBCH010000088.1 GCF_012952295.1 Crystallibacter degradans | reverse complement strand
GACCCGCTGAGCTACCTGCCGCTGGAGTACTCGGTGGAGCAGTGGGACGCCGAGGCCAAGGCCGACCCCGTGGGCTTCACCAAGAAGGCACAGGAGTCGATGGCCCGCCACGTGCAGGCGATGGTCGAATTCCAGGACGCCGGTGCGGAGGTCTTCGACTACGGCAACTCCATCCGCGACGAGGCCCGCCAGGGTGGCTACGACCGCGCCTTCGAGTTCCCCGGCTTCGTCCCGGCCTACATTCGCCCACTCTTCTGCGAGGGCTTGGGCCCGTTCCGCTGGGTGGCCCTGTCCGGTGACCCTGAAGATATCCGCGTCACGGACGAGGCAATCAAGGAACTCTTCCCGGAGAACGAACATCTGCACCGCTGGATCGACGCCGCGCAGGAGCACGTCGAGTTCGAGGGCCTGCCGGCACGGATCTGCTGGCTGGGCTACGGCGAACGGCAGAAGGCCGGGCTG
>NZ_JABBCH010000087.1 GCF_012952295.1 Crystallibacter degradans | reverse complement strand
ATCACCGGGGCCCACAACAAAACGGCCATCGCCACCCTCGTGGAACGCACCACCCGCTACGTCATGCTCGTCCACCTGCCCGGCGACCACACCGCCGAAACTGTGCGCGACGGCCTGATCAAAACCATGGGCTCCCTACCCGCGCACCTGCGCGGATCGCTCACCTGGGACCAAGGCGTGGAAATGGCCAAGCACAAGGCCTTCAGCATCGCCACCGACATGGACGTCTACTTCTGCGACCCCCACAGCCCCTGGCAACGCGGCTCCAACGAGAACACCAACGGCCTGCTACGTCAATACTTCCCCAAAGGCACCGACCTGTCTGTCCATGCCCCGGAAGAATTGGAACGCGTCGCCCAGCAACTCAACGCCCGACCACGCAAAACCCTCGGCTGGAACACTCCCGCAGAGCAACTTCGTGATTTACTGATAGCCAGCTGACCACGGGTGTTGCATCGACCCCTAGAATCCGCCA
>NZ_JABBCH010000086.1 GCF_012952295.1 Crystallibacter degradans | reverse complement strand
TCAATACAAGTAATTCCAGTAAGGCAACTAAATACAGTGAAGGAAGTTATGCAACTAGGCCCCTATCCCCCAGCCAAGAATGGCTGCAACCCCTAGTGACCGATGGCTGCTGGAATACGACCGGCCGCGTTGCTGGACGCCGGCACATCGTTAAAGAGACCAGCTTGCGGACCCTCGCTGAGTACTTCGGGGTCCTGGAAGCCATCGGCCGGCAAATGCAACGCTACCGCTTCGAACGAGCCCAATGGCTGCAGTGGCTCCTGAAACGAGCGCTATCCGGCGAAGCCGTCCTGGCAGGGCCCCACGACGATTACCCGTACTGGCAATACGGGCCCCCAGAGGACGAACAAACGATCCGGCGAAGCCGTCCTGGCAGGGCCCCACGACGATTACCCGTACTGGCAATACGGGCCCCCAGAGGACGAACAAACGATCGGCGCCCTGCTGTACGCAGAAGCTTCATAGGGGACGAGAGCAGCG
>NZ_JABBCH010000085.1 GCF_012952295.1 Crystallibacter degradans | reverse complement strand
CCGGGACAGGTCCGGCAACGAAACAGCATGCCTGCCCACCTGCTTGGCCATGCGCCGCGAGAGCTTCAACAGGGACGGTGGTACCGGCAGTTCGTCTTTGACCCAGCCGTTGCCGGGCTTGCCGTCGCTGTGCCGGACCTCGCCGGTTGCCGTGTTGACCAATATCGGGAGCACCAGTTCCTTGGCGTACCACGCCTTCCTCGCGTTCACCCGGTAGAGCACGGTCCGGGCATCATCGTCCAGACCGGAGCCGCTGATAAGCTCCCGGACGGCGTTCCTGACCGAACCGGTCCATGCGTTCAGTGCTTGGAACGTCTGGTTGTAAACGGACTTGACCTGCCGGGCGGACAGCTCGGTCGTGAAGCTTAGGTCCGTGGCTTTTGTCGGCATCCGCTTCATCAGCGGCTTCCCGTCGAGGAGCTGCCGGTGCAGCTGGGACTGCATGCCTGCGAGAGCGGACCGCCACGGTCCCAGCAGCGCGTGGACGCGCGAGAGTTTTCC
>NZ_JABBCH010000084.1 GCF_012952295.1 Crystallibacter degradans | reverse complement strand
GACCTGGCTCCAGGAACGCCCCCAAGAATGGCGGGACGGGGTTGAGGTCGTGGCCATGGACGGGTTCTCCGGGTTCAAGAGCGCCGCGGCCGAGGAACTCCCCGACGCGGTCCCGGTGATGGATCCCTTCCACGTCGTCCGGTTGGCCGGCGATGCCCTTGATTCGTGCCGGCGGCGGGTTCAGCAGCAGACGTGCGGGCACCGCGGACGGGCCGGGGACCCGCTGTATTCGGCTCGCCGGACCATCCACACAGGCGCGGACCTGCTCACCGAGAACCAACGCCAACGCCTGGAAACCCTGTTCACCGCTGATACGCATGTTGAGGTCGAAGCCAGTTGCGGCGCCTACCAGCGCATGGTTGCCGCTTACCGGGAACCAGACCGGGCCAAAGGTCAGCAGATGATGCAAGCCGTGATTGACTCCCTCAGCAGCGGCGTCCCCACCGCGCTGACCGAGCTCCGAACTCTCGGGCGCACCCTCAAACGACGGGCCCAGGACGTGCTGGCA
>NZ_JABBCH010000083.1 GCF_012952295.1 Crystallibacter degradans | reverse complement strand
TGGCTTTTGTCGGCATCCGCTTCATCAGCGGCTTCCCGTCGAGGAGCTGCCGGTGCAGCTGGGACTGCATGCCTGCGAGAGCGGACCGCCACGGTCCCAGCAGCGCGTGGACGCGCGAGAGTTTTCCGGCGTTGGCAAACTCTTGGAGCGGATAAGCCCGCATCTTCATGGCTTCCCTGGGCAGCTCGGTCGCTTGGGTCATGTGCCGGCGGCTTCGTCTTCAAGGGCAGCGATGGGCTTCTTGATCCGGCGTCTTGAGCCGCGCAACCCGTACAAGCGCGCGGTGAACGAGTAAATCAGGGACAAGAAGCCGTCGCTCTGATCCGAAGTCTGCGCAAGGTCCGCCCCCTCGACGCGGAGCCCTTCCAGGGCGAGGAACACTTCGAACCAGTTGAACCCGACGCGGGTTAGCCGGGCCCAGGTGTTTGACGACGGGTGTTCGCCGGTCCTCCGAACGGAGCGGCTTCACCAGCTTCGGGCGTTCATCGTGGACGCCACCGGCCACTTC
>NZ_JABBCH010000082.1 GCF_012952295.1 Crystallibacter degradans | reverse complement strand
TCGCCCAGGACCAGCGGCTGGCGTGGCTCCGGGAACTCCTCAGCGGCAGCAGCGAATCCCTTCCCTACCGGGTCGCAGGGATCCTGCTCCTGCTCTACGCCCAGCCCCTCGTACGGGTCGCAGCGCTGCGCACCGACGCGATCGGTATCGACCCGGCGACAGGCCAGGCCGCTATAAACTTCGGGGGCCGTCCCGTTCCAGTCCCGGCGCCGTTCGCCAAACTGCTTCTGGACCACCTCAAGACCCGGCCCAACCTCCGCACCGGCGTCAGCGAGAGCCCATGGCTCTTCCCCGGCACCCACGCCGGCCACCACCTGCACCCGAACACCATCACACACCGGCTCGGCTCGCTCGGTATCCAGCTCACAGGAGCCCGCAACCGCTCGCTCGACGACCTCGTCACCCAGATGCCGCCGCCACTAGTCGCGGACGCACTCGGCTACAGCTACCAAGTGGCCTTCAAACACGCCGATTCAGCCGGAGAAAACTGGGCCAGATACGCCAGCCTGA
>NZ_JABBCH010000081.1 GCF_012952295.1 Crystallibacter degradans | reverse complement strand
GGCCGCACCGCCGTGCTGATGGCCGTGGACGGCAGCGCCGCCGGTGTCATCGCCCTGGCCGATGCCGCCCGCGAGACCGCTGCCCCCGCCGTGGCGGCCCTGCACGAGGCCGGGATCGAAGTCGTCATGCTCACCGGCGACAACGAGGCCACCGCCAAGCGCATCGCCGCCCAGCTGGGCATCGACACGGTCATCGCCGAGGTGCTCCCGGAGGATAAATCGGCGAAGGTAACCGAACTTCAGAAGGCGGGCAAACGGGTCGCCATGGTCGGCGACGGCGTCAACGATGCCCCCGCCCTCGCCCAGGCCGATCTCGGCATCGCCATCGGTGCCGGAACCGACGTGGCGATCGAAACCGCCGACGTGGTATTGATGCGCTCCGATCCGCTGGACGTGCCCGTCGCACTGCGCATCGGCAAGGGCACCGTGCGCAAGATGCGCCAGAACCTGGGCTGGGCCATCGGCTACAACGTCATCGCCCTGCCGATTGCCGCCGGCGTCTTCTACCCGGGCCTGGGTATCATGCTCAGCCCGGAAATCGCCGCCATTTCCATGTCCGGTTCCAGTGTGATTGTCGCGGTCAATGC
>NZ_JABBCH010000080.1 GCF_012952295.1 Crystallibacter degradans | reverse complement strand
CATCTTCTGGAGGATGGATGGGATCCTAGGTTTGTGCAGTATCAGATGGGACACGAACATGCCTCCACGACCGGCATCTACCAGTTCGTCAGCGACGACTTCCGCGCCACGACCCTGCGGGCCGGGCTCGAGCGGACCGTCACGGAAGCCTTCGGGCGCCCGGGAGGCGACTGGTGAAGCGGCAGGTTGAGTATCGCTGGCGCCTTGCGGAGCTGATGGCGGCGCGAGGCCTGCACAACACCACCGACCTCATCCCGCTGCTCGCCGAGCGCGGGATCGTCCTCTCCCGCCCCCAGGTCTACCGTCTCGTGAACCAGAAGCCGGAACGGGTGGCACTGCAGCTCATCTCCGCGATCTGCGACATCTTCTCCTGCGGCCCGGAGGACCTCATCACGGTCACTGCAGCAGACGTAAAGGCCCGCAAGACCGGGACCGCCAGCTCCCCCAACGTCGTCGACCTCAACCGCACCGCCCGCCCACGCCGAGCCCGCATCATCGACGATGACCACTGAGCCCTCAGGCCTCAGCCCGCGCAACACCACCCGCGGCCGACCAAGGACCACGGGCACCGATGTCTGCGCCCGCTGCAGCCGCAACGCGGGCAAGGCCCGGGTGAGGTGGCCGGAG
>NZ_JABBCH010000008.1 GCF_012952295.1 Crystallibacter degradans | reverse complement strand
AAGGTAGCGTTAGGCAAGTCGAGGTCTTTCGGATGGACAGTGTAGGAACTTCCATCATCGAAAGGCCTCGACTTTTATCCGGGGACCGACGCGCCAACGCTAGTTACACCCTCGATTCCGATGAGCCGGTTTGCCGCCGGTACCGAATGGAACGCAATCAGGCTGCTGCTGTCCAGCGGGCTGAATTGAACGGCCCCGCGGCAGGCCTCGGTGCTGCCGCGGTTCTGGGTTCTTCGTTACGCGTGCCGGACCGTCATGCGGCAACCGCCGCGCGCTCAGCCGGCAGTTGCCTGCTAGGCGAGGCAAGGTGGATGCTGATATTCAAATGGATGCCTTCCTTGCGGGCGAGAACGTCGGCGAGATACTCGGCAAGTCCGGCTTCTGCGACCAACCGGCGGTCGCCGACGATGGATCCCTGCAGGTAGGCAACGCTGCCGGTTACCTCAGCAGCTTCGAAGGACGCCCCTCCCACACCGTTAGCTAATATCCAGTCAATAACGTCGCGGAAGGCCTGCTCATCCCCCTGGCGGTATTCGGCTGCCATAGTGAAATTGATCGTGTCCAACACGCGCTTTCTACCTCCTTTCACTGCTGATAGTTGGCATGGGTTTAATTACTGGACTGACTGCCCGAATCCTCGTGAGAGAGCGGCTCGCGAACCTGCTTATAACCACCGATAACCAGTAGCAGGAAGCCAATAATCCCGATGAGGGGCAATTGTGTGGCGACGCCGAACAGGAGTACCAGCACTCCGGTCAACAGCACGAACAGTCCGGGCCAGCTCGGGACTAGCGCCGGCTGCTCCGGCATCCCGGCCCGAAGCTTTTGGGCAAATGCCGGATCTTCCGAATCGATCTGCCTTTCCAACTCCTCCAGCTGCATTCGTTCGTTGTAAGACAAAGACATTTCCTTTCCGTACATCAAGCAAGCTCCTCTCAGTGATTCAGTTCCTGACGCATCGGCCCATGGGACTTTGGTATGTCGGAGCCAATTTGCTTGCCGACACCCGAGCCAGTAGCGAGGCTTCGAACGGCGTCCGGAACAGGTTCTCCCCACGTTCTTGCTATTCACTATTCCCTTGAATGTGAATTTGTTTCGGATAAATCAACCAGTCGGCATCTAGTGCCCTTTGACGTTTCTTTATTTTTATCCTCAAGCCTCTATAACAATGATAGCCAAAAGGCCCAATAAAGCAAAAAAGAATTGGTGATAATGGCAACACTTGAATGGTGAATAGAAAGCGGCCGAGAAAAAACGGATTGTCTTATCGTGCGACGAGGAGCATCGTTCGGTCTTGCGCACCATAAGATGCCGAAGAGGGGATGTTGGCAAGAGCTGATCGGATACCGGGAGGACCGCATGGGTGCAATGAACGACCTGCTGGGCCCGGAGGCCGTGGAAGGACTGAGGACAACGCTCGGCCAAGGCTCACCCCGTTCGGGCTGGATGGCGCTCGGCGCTGCCGAAGCGAAGCTGGAGCCGCTCTCGCTCCGGGCACGCTGCGACTTGCTGGCAGCAGCGCTGCTGTCCGATCTCGGCGTCGGCTACGGTCAGGCAGCCGACATCATCCGGACTGCGCTGAATGATGAGTCCTTCACCGGCTGGATGATCTGGCCGGTCTCGGAGGCAGCGGTTACGCTCGCGTTGCAGGACGGGACCACGCGTGCCTTCGACGATGCCTTGGCCTTGCTCTTCGAGCTGACTCCCCGGCTCACAGGGGAGTTCGCGATCCGTCGCCTGCTCCTGCAGGACCTTGACCGGGCACTGGCGCAGATGCAGGACTGGACTCTCCACAGAGACGAACAGGTCCGCCGGCTCGCAAGCGAGGGACCGCGGCCGTACCTGCCTTGGGCGGTCCGCGTGCCGGAAATCATCGCCCGGCCGGAAGCAACGCTGCCGCTGCTCGACGCCCTGCACACCGACTCAAGCCAACTGGTCCGCCGGTCCGTGGCCAACCACCTCAACGACATCGCCCGCCATGACCCGGTAACCGTAGTCGCCCTCGCGGGGAAGTGGCAGGAGGACGCACGCGACGGAACGCCGTGGGTGGTGCGGCATGGGCTGCGGACGCTGGTTAAGAAGGCGCACCCCGGCGCGCTTGCTTTGCTGGGCTTCACTCCGGGAGCGGTGAGCATGTCCGTACCGGAGCTGGACCGGACCGAGGTGCAGTTGCCGGGCGAAGTCACGTTTACGGTGGCGGTCACCAACGACTCGCTGCACCCCGCGCGTTTGGCCGTCGACTACGTGGTCCACTACGTGAAGGCCAACGGGTCGCTGGCCCCGAAGGTCTTCAAGCTCGCCGTCGCGGAATTGGAACCGGGCGAGACCCGCCGGTTCAGGAAGGCCCATGCCCTCCGGCCGATGACCACCCGGGTGCACTACGCCGGCCGCCACCTGCTTCAAGTGCAGGTGAACGGCCAACTGTCAGCGGCGGCGGAGTTCGACGTCGTTATCTAGCGGCGGCAGGGGAGCGATGGCAGGAATTCGACGGAAACTGGCAGTTTTCCCGGCCATGGAATCCGGTGTGCACGGCGTTGACGCTAAGACCTATCGGAATTCGTGAAGAAAGCAGGACCAGCCATGAGCCTTCAACCTCCGGAATACTGGCTGAAGATCCACAACATCGAACTGCAGCAGCTGATGGCGCAGGCAGAGCGGACCCGCCAGCGCTCGCAGTACCAAGGCCGCGGAACGGCGTTGCGGTCGCGGGCGAACCGGGCCAAGGCCGTGGTGCGAACCCAGCAAGCAGTTCCAGCCAAACCGAGTGACAATCGGGCGCTGGCCTGGTTCCGCAGTTTGCTGCCCAGGTTGGGACGTGGCGCACCGGCGACCTCCGCAGTTGCACCGGCTCCAGCTGGGCGGCAGCCGGCCGACTGCTGCGCCTGACCTCAGACTCCTCTCAGCGTGTTCAGGAACCGGATGAATCTCCTTGATCCGTCCGGTTCCTCCGGCATCCGGTCGTAGACTCGAGCCATGGCACGCTTTTTGGTTTTTGTTGTTCTGGCGGTGCTGGGTTTTATCACCATCGTTGCCGCCTCGTTCGGTTCCGTTGGCTGGTGGGTGCTGGCCGCCGTCGTTGTTGCGCTCTTGGTGATCGGGATCTGGGATGTGGTCCAGACCCGGCACTCGATCCTGCGGAACTATCCCATTCTGGGGCATATGCGCTACGTGCTGGAATCCATCCGGCCCGAAATCCAGCAGTACTTTGTCGAGCGGAACGTGGACGGGAAGCCGTTCAACCGCGACGTGCGGTCGCTGGTGTATGCGAGGGCCAAGGGCGAGAACAGCCATAAGGCCTTCGGCACGGAACGCGAAGTGAACCAGATCGGCTACGAGTACCTGATCCATTCCACCGCTCCGGTGGCCACGCCCAAGCAGCATCCGCGGGTGCCGCTCGGCGGGCCCGACTGCCGGCAGCCTTACGACATTTCGCTGTTCAACGTCTCGTCCATGAGCTTCGGATCGCTGTCGAAGAATGCTGTGCTCGCCATGAACAAGGGCGCGGCGCTCGGCGGGTTCGTGCAGGAAACCGGTGAAGGCGGCCTGACCAAGTACCACCTCGAATACGGTGCCGACCTGATCTGGGAAATAGGTTCCGGCTACTTCGGCGCGCGGGACAAAGACGGCCACTTCAGCCCCGAGGCCTTCGTTCCAAAGGCGGCGCGGCCCGAGGTCAAGGGCATCAGCATCAAGCTTTCCCAAGGGGCCAAGCCGGGTCTGGGCGGGGTCCTGCCGGGTTCCAAAGTCACGCCGGAGATTGCCGAAGCACGCGGTGTGGAGATGGGCGTTGACTGCATATCTCCGGCCAGCCACAGCGCCTTCGGCACGCCGCGGGAACTGATCCGCTTCGTCAAGCAGCTGCGCGAACTCTCCGATGGAAAGCCCATCGGCTTCAAGCTGTGCGTCGGCTCCCGGGTGGACGTGCTCGCCATCTGCAAGGCCATGCTCGAGGAAAAGGTAACCCCGGATTTCATTGTGATTGACGGCTCCGAAGGCGGTACCGGCGCTGCGCCCTTGGAGTACCAGGACAACGTGGGCACGCCGCTGACCGAGGGCCTGATGCTGGTGCATAACGCCCTGGTCGGCGTGGGGCTGCGCGACCGGATCCGCATTGCCGCCGCGGGCAAGGTCGCGTCCGGCTCGGACATCGTCAAGCGCCTGATCGAAGGCGCGGACTTCACCATGAGTGCGCGGACCATGATGATGGCCACCGGCTGCATCCAGGCGCAGAAATGCCACACCAACGAATGTCCCGTCGGCGTCGCCACGCAGAACCCGCGGTTGGTGCGCGCGCTCAACGTGGAGGACAAGGGCCAGCGCGTCTTCAACTACCAGAAGCTCACTGTGGACGAGAGCGTACAGATCATGGCGTCGATGGGCTGCAAATCCCCGGACGAGGTCTCCCCGCGGATGCTTCGGCGCCGCGTGGACCATCTGACCACGCGTTCCTACGAGAGCATCTACAACTGGATGGAGCCGGGCGAACTGCTCAAGGATCCTCCCCGAGGCTGGCGCGAAGACTGGAACCTGGCGAACGCGGACTACTTCCGCGAACCGCCCAAGAAGGCCACCGAGGACGAGCACAAGGTGGAGCCCGTACCAGGCAGCCCCGAGTATGACCGGGCCCGGATTCCCGGCGATAAGCACCAGCCTGAAGGCCAGGTGGGCCGCCCCGAGGGCGAGCTGGGCCGCTAGGAAATAAGGACACAAAAACCGCGTACGACGCCGGCACTGAGGTTCCGCTTTTACAGAACCTGAGTGCGGGCGTCGTTCTTCATGGCGTGAGTCCTCGTGTTACGAAGCGGTTGAGTGCTCCGGGGTGCGGCGGGCAGAATCGGACGCAGAATCAAGAGTTCCAACCCTCGGCCCTGGCCGGTTGGACGGCAACCCTCGTAGCTGTAGCGGGGTGCCCCAGGTGAAGATTCGACGCCTGCCCAAACGGGAGGCGTAAGTATGGCGCCCTGCTCCGGCATGCGCCGACAGGAAGGATTCCACCATGACTGAAACGGCTCTCCGTGATCTGGCCGAAGACCGTGCCACCCGCCTCAACGAGGCCGGCGCCTTCTGGTCCGGCAAGATTGCCGAAGACACCGCGAACGCCAAGCTGACCTTCAAGGTCGCAGGCGAGGGAACCGGCCCGGTGGCCACCCGTGTCACCGCCGGCAAGCACGAGTTCTCCGTTGACGAACCGGCGGGACTGGCCGGTGAGGACACCGCCGCCAGCCCGGTGGAGTATGCCTTGGGCGCCCTGGCCTCCTGCCAGGTGGTGGTGTACCGGCTGTATGCACACCAACTGGGCATCCGGTTCGATGAGATCAGCGTCGATGCCGAGGGCGATCTGGATGTGCAGGGCCTGTTCGGGGCGGACGGTAACGTGCGCCCCGGATTCAGCTCCGTGCGCTTGAGCGTGAACATCAGCGGCCCGGAATCGCAGGAACGCTACGAGGAACTGCGCCGCTCAGTGGACGCCCACTGCCCGGTGCTGGACCTTTTCGCCAACCCGACGCCGGTCAGCGTGGAGGTCTTCACCAAGTAGCGGCTATTCCCCTTCTGCGCGGTCGATCGTACGCTAGGGCCAGGAGGTAATACACGATGAAGGCATCGCCAGGCAACAGGATCATTGTCCGCGGCAGGACCGTTGAATCGTCCGACCGGCACGGGGAAATCGTCGAAGTCAGGGGAGATGACGGGGCTCCGCCGTACTTTGTGCGGTTCGACGACGGCCACGAGTCGGTGGTCTTCCCCGGTGGGGATTTCGTAGTCCAGCACAACCCGTAGCCGCGGACCGCAGCCCGTTCACCGGCCGAGAGCTGATCTGAGGGCGGCAGCATGATGGTGCTGCCGCCCTCAGCGCTGTCCAGCGCCTGCCGGTGATGCCCCCGCAACATGGCCGATTCAGGCCGAAATATCGTAGTAATGTCGTGCAGTTACATTTGCCGTGATCGGTGCCATCCTCGCGTCGCCGGCAATTTCCCATGTCTGAACGGCATATGAACGAGAAAGGGGCGTCGGCGTGGCAGTATCACAACTCGAAACCGAACCCTCATTGAAGAAAGTACTGGGCCGCTTCGACGTCCTCGCCCTCGGCTTCGGGGCCATGATCGGCTTCGGCTGGGTGGTCCTGACGGGCGGCTGGCTGGAGTCCGCCGGAACCATGGGCTCGGTGACGGCCATGCTTGCGGGCGGCATCATCATGGCAGTGGTCGGACTGACTTATGCCGAGCTGTGTGCGGCGATGCCCAAGGCCGGCGGCGAGCACAACTACATCATGCGGGCGATGGGCCCGCGTCCGTCCTTCATCGGCTCCTGGGCCATCATCGGCGGCTACGTAACCATCGTGGCCTTCGAAGCGGTGGCGCTCCCGCGGACCGTCCAATACATCTTTCCCAACCTCAGCCAGATCAAGCTCTGGAACATTGCCGGTTTCGACGTCCACCTGACGTGGGCGCTGGTGGGGGCCGTTGCCGCCGTCGTTATTACTTGGATCAACATCCGCGGCGTGAAGGAAGCCGGCCTCGTGCAGAACTTCGTTGTGCTGTTCCTGCTGGCCATCGGACTGGTCATGATCGCCGGTGCCTTCACCGGCGGCGAGGTGTCCAACATGGAGCCCTTCTTCAACGGTGGCATGACCGGTTTCTTCGCCGTGCTGGTGGTGGTGCCGTTCCTGTTTATCGGGTTCGATGTGATTCCGCAGTCCGCCGAGGAAGTGAACATTCCGGCCCGCCAGATCGGTAGGCTCGTGGTGGTCTCGGTCATTCTTGCCACCATTTGGTACGTGATGGTGGTGCTCACGACGTCTTCGGCCATGCCAGCCGGCGAGCTGGCGGGGACGGACATTGCGACGGCGGATGCCGTGGGCGCGATGTTCGGTTCGGACATCATGGCCAAGGTGCTGATCGCCGGCGGTATTGCGGGCATCCTCACTTCGTGGAACTCGCTGCTGCTGGGCGCGTCCCGACTGATGTTCTCCCTGGCGCGCTCCGGCATGCTGCCGGCCTGGTTCGGCAAGCTGCACCCCAAGTACGGCACCCCGCACAACGCCCTGCTGTTCATCGGCGGGCTGAGCTTCCTCGCGCCGTTCTTCGGCGTGGAAATGCTCGGCTGGCTGGTCGATTCCGGTGCCCCGAGCATCGTCCTGGCCTACACCCTGGTGGCGATTTCCTTCCTCATCCTGCGCCGCCGCGAACCGGAGATGGACCGGCCGCTGCGGATCGGCGGCAAGGGCAAGGGCGGCATCGGGATCGGCATCGCCGCGGCTGTGCTGGGCGTGGCCCTGTTCAGTCTGTACATGCCGGGAATGCCGGCGCAGCTGGGCATCGAGCCGTGGATCCTCTTCGGTCTGTGGTGGGTCATCGGGCTGGTGTACTTCTTCCGCGTGCCCGCCGGCATCAAGGCCGGGCCGCTGGCCGAGGAGCACGTGCTGGAGCGGGTCCGCTCGCGCCGATGAATCAGGCACTCAAGAGACAGTCCTGACACTAGGACAACGACGGCGGTGCCTGCCTTCCGTCCCACCCCGGCAAGGTGCCGGGGCGGGGAGAAGGAGGCACCGCCGTCGTAATCAATAGCGGTACGGGTTGTCTTCGGCGGCGCCGTGGCGGGCGTGTTCGAAGCCTTCCTGCCAGGCATCCCGGACAGCGTGGGTCAGCTCCGACAGCAGCCGGTACGAGGGGTGGTCGGGGCCAACCCAGAGCATTTCTTCCTGCGCCCGGTCAAGAATCCCGTGGATCTGTTCGCTCAGTGCTTTCTCCTCAGGGCGCCCATGATTTTCCCGCCCATGCCACCGTGTTCCGTGCCGGCTGCTCCGGCCGATCCATAAGTACCGCGCGTTCTGCCCCGGGTGCTGCCGGGAGTATGCCCGGTACCCATCCTGCCCTTGCCGCCCAACCGCTCGGCGGCCCGCTTGATCCTGTTACCTATACCCATGGTGTTTCTCCTATGGCTGGCAGTGTCCGCCTGCAAGGACGCCGACAGGTCACGCCACTATTTTAGGTCCGGTATGGGCGAGCGCACTAGGAAGTCAGGTCATGGTGCCGGATGTGGCTACCGCGCCGAAAATACCGAAGACAAAGATGAACAGCAGCAGCCAGCCCAGCAGCATGAGGCCGTTGAGTACCAGTCCGGCGATCGCCATTCCCCTGCCCGCGGGTTCCTTGCTCAGGCCAACCAGACCGAAGATGAATCCGACAATGGGCACCACGAAGGTGAACCCGAGGAACAGGGAAACCAGTCCCAGCACCATGGCCGTGACGCTGGCGCCCTTCGGCTGGGGCGGCTGGACGTAGACCTGCTGGTAGACCGGCACGGGATGCTGCGGCCCGGGCAGATTCGACGGCTGGTACGGATTGGACATGCTGACCCCTGAAGGTTGTGCTGAAAGGTTTTACCCAGCCTATCGCCGCCCTCGGACAGTCAGGGCACTGTTACCGGCTGGTCACCTCCGTGCGGGTCAGCTCATGACACAGGCTCTTGAGCGTCCTGGGCTGCTGCCGCCTGAAGGGCGGAGGCGCGGAGGTCCGCTTTCATCACCTTGCCGGTGGAAGTCCGCGGCAGCTCGTCGGTGAACAGGATCCGGTCGGGCAGCTTGAAGCCGGCCAGCCGTTCCCGCAGGTGATCGCGCAGGCGCGCATCGTTGACGGTGGCGGTGCTGCTGCGGATCACGAAGGCCATCGGCCGCTCGCCCCACTTTTCGTGCGGAACACCGACGACGGCGGCATCCAGTACCTCGGGGTGGGAGACAATGGCTTGCTCGACTTCGATCGTCGAGATGTTTTCGCCGCCGGAGATGATGATGTCCTTGGCCCGGTCCTTGAGCTGGATGTAGCCGTCCGGGTGCATGACGCCCAGGTCGCCGGTATGGAACCAGCCGCCGTGGAACGCCTCCGCGGTGGCTTCCTCATCCTTGTAATACCCGAGCATGACATTGTTGCCGCGCAGGACGATCTCGCCGATGCTGGTCCCGTCCGCGGGCACGTCGTTCATGTCCGGATCCACCACCCGGGCACTGTCCGCCTGCAGCATGCCCACGCCCTGGCGTGAGATCTTCTCGGCCCGTTCCGCGGCCGGGAGCGAGTCCCACTCCGGCTGGTGCTCGCAGATGGTGTTCGGCCCGTATACCTCGGTCAATCCGTACACATGGACAACCGTGATTCCAAGGGCTTCAAGCTTGCCGATGATGGTTGGCGATGGCGGTGCTCCCGCCGTCGTGAGCCGCAGCGGCGACTCCAACGGGTGTGCCTGTTCGGCTTCCGCGATGATGTTGCAGACAGTCGGCGCTCCGCAAAGGTGGGTGATGCCCTGGTTGTCGACGGCGTCCCAGACGGCATCGGCGCGAACGCCGCGCAGGCACACATGCGTTCCGGCAGCGGCGGTAACGGCCCACGGGGTGCACCAGCCATTGCAATGGAACATCGGCAGCGTCCACAGGTAGCGGGTATCGCCGGTGAAACCGTTGTGGAAGGTCTCGCCGAGTGCATTGAGGTAGGCGCCGCGGTGCGAGTAGAGCACGCCTTTGGGCCGTCCCGTGGTTCCCGACGTGTAGTTCAGCGTGATCGGCGTGCGTTCATCAGCCACGCCCCACGGCAGATCCGGCGCCTCCGGTGCCGAGGACAGGAACTGTTCGTAGCTGGTTGTCGCGATGGTACCGGCATTGCTGGTCGCAGCCAGGGGTTGGGCTGGTGCGACGGTGCTGTCGCAGACTTCCACGACTTCGTCGAGTTCGGGCAGTTGCGCCTGCAGCCCTGCAAGCGACCCCAGGAACTCGGAGTCCACGAACAGGAGTTTGGACTCCGAATGTTCCAAAATGTAATGGATTTCCCGCGGCGAAAGACGGGTATTGAGCGCCACCAGCACGCCGCCGGCCAGCGGCACAGCGAAGTGGGCGATCAGCAGTTCAGGGACATTCGGGCAAAGGAACGCCACCCGGTCGCCCGGCTCGATCCGGTTCCTGATGGCCTTGGCCAGCCGCTGGGCTTCGTTGGCGAAATCCTGGTAGCTGTAGCTGCGGTCACCGTGGATGATGGCGGTCTTGCGGCCGAACACCTCGGCGGATCGCTGCAGGAAACGCAACGGGCTCAGGGGAGTGTCGTTGGCAGGCTGGATGCCGGCGGGAATTACTGACGTCACTGTCATGCTCCTGGTTTGGCGGGGTTTAGGCGAAGGCGCTGTGGCCGGTGACCTCGCGGCCGATCAGCAGTGCCTGCACGCTCTCGGTGCCCTCGTAGGTATGGATGGATTCGATGTCGAGCAGGTGGCGGACCACATGATTCTCCAGCAAGATGCCGTTGCCTCCAAGCATGTCGCGGGCGATGGAAGCCAGCTCGCGTGCCTTGCGGGTGTTGTGGTATTTCGCCATCGAGGCCTGAGTGGGCCGCAAGGCACCGGCCGCGTCCAAGGAGGCCATGTGGACGCAGTGCAGCTGCATGCTGGTCAGCTCGGCGAGCATGTGGCTGAGCCGTTCCTGGACAAGCTGGAATTTGGCCAGCGGCTTGCCGAACTGCGTCCGCTGCTTGGCGTAGTTCAGTGCGGCCTCGTAGACCGCGGTGGCGTGGCCGAGCGCGGACCATGCCACGCCCAGCCGGGTAGCGACGAGCACGGTTGAAGCATCCTTGAAGGTGCGGGTGCCGGGCAGTACGTCGGCCACCGGAATGCGGACATTTTCCAGCCGGATGCGGGCCTGGTAAATGGCCCGCAGGGACGCTTTGCCGGTAATCGTCTCGGCTTCATAACCCGTAGTGTCCTGCCTGACCAGGAAACCGCGGACATTGCCCTCCTCGTCCCGCGCCCAGACGACGGTGATACCGCCGACCGAACCGTTACCGATCCATTTCTTCTCGCCGTTCAGCACAAACTCATCGCCGTCGCGCACGGCTGTGGTCTCCAGCGAGACGGAGTCCGAGCCGTGGTCCGGTTCCGTCAGGGCAAACGCGCCGAACTCTTCACCCCTGGCGAGCGGCCCGAGCCAGCGCTCCTTCTGTTCCTGGGAGCCGAAGTACGCGATGGAGCGCATGGCCAGCCCGCCCTGCACCGCAATCACAGTGCCCAGCGAGCCGTCGCCGCGGGAGACCTCCATGTTCACCAGACCGGCGGCCAAGGGCGACATCGGCTCCTGCCCCGGGACGGCGAGACCATCGGAGAGCAGATCCAGGTCGCCCATGCGCTTGACCAGATGGAGGGGGTATTCCGCGCGGTCCCAGTAATCGTTCATCTGCGGCACCGCTTCGTCGGTGAATGCCCGGGCGCGCCCCCAGACAGCCCTGTCCGCTGCGGGTATGTCGCGGAAGACGCCGTAGTAATCGGTGTCGAGCGGAGCGGAAACGTCGTAGTCAGGCACTGATGCTGTCCTTTGTTCTCGGGCTGCCCGCGCTGGCGGGCCTCGGGTGATGGCCGGTACCGGCAAGCCGGCCCAGCAGCGGAGTCAGTCCGCCGGTGTGGAAGGGGTAGTTGGCGCCGAGGATCATGCACAGGTCGATTTGCTCAGGCCCGGCCACCACGCCCTCTGCGAGCATGTGGTCCACCTCGTCGGCCAGCGCCGCGATGATCCGGCTCCGCACCTCGGCTGGATCCACGCCGCGTGGCGCGGGCAGGAGAGCACGGACCTCGGGCGGGACTTCGCCGTCGTCGTCCAGGTAGCCAGGCAGACCGGCATCGACAATCATGCGCAGGGTGGCGCTGATCCGGAACCGGTCCGGAAACGCGCTGTGCAGGGTTTCGCAGACGTGCTGCTGCACCACTGGACCGATAAAGCGCAGCAGCGCCAGGGGCCGCATCGGCAGCCCCAGCGGATCCAGGACCCGGTCGACGGCGGCCGGATCACCGCCGTCGTCAATCAGCGCCAGCACCTCGCTGAACAGCCTGGTCAGCAGGCGGTTGACCACAAACCCGGGAGCATCGGCGACCAGAACCGCCGTCTTGCGCAGCCGGGCGGCGAGCTCGAAGGCCGTGGCCAGGCTCTTCTGGTCCGTCTGCGGCGTCCGCACCAGCTCCAGCAGCGGGAGGACCGCCACCGGGTTGAAGAAGTGGAAACCCAGCAGGCGCTCCGGATGCGCCAGCCCGTTGCCCATGGCTTCGATGGACAGCGCTGAAGTGTTGGTCAGCAGCAGGGCGTCCGGCCGCAGGATGGGCTCCAGCTCGGCAAAGACGTTTTGCTTCATTGCGAGATCTTCGAAGACGGCCTCGATCACCGCGTCGCACAGCGCAAAATCCTGCTTGTCCGTGGTGACGCTGACCAGCCCGCGGATTTGGGCGGCCGAGTCCTCGGTCAGTGTGCCGCGCTGCACCTGCTTGGCCAGCTGGGCGTCGATCCAGTCCAGAGCTTTGGCCAGCCGATCCGCCGAAAGGTCCGTCATCAGCACCGGAACACGCAGTTGCCGGGCGAAGACCAGCGCCAGCTGGCTGGCCATCAGGCCGGCGCCGATGACTCCGACGGATGTTACCGGGCGGGAATCGACGGCTGGCCGCCCCGCAGGGTTCCTGGCCAGGGACTGGGTGAGGCGGAAGGCGTAGATGCTGGCGCGGGCCTCGGGGGAGAGGACGAGCTCGCCGAATGCGCGGACCTCGGCCTCGGGGGATGATGCGTCTTGAACTGTCCGGTCGATGAGCTCCAACGCACGGTAGGGCGCAGGCGCCGCGCCGTGGAGCCGGCTGTCCAGCTCGCTCCGGACAACTTTCAGCGTGTCCGCCCAACCGGCTTGGCTCGGGTGGGGCCGGCCGGCGGTCCCTTCGCCTGCGAGGATGGCCGCGGCCACGTCGAGCGCGGCGGGCAGGAACTCGGGCCCAGGTACTACTGCGTCGACCAGGCCTGCGGCTTCCGCCTCCTGTGCAGCGAGATTGCATCCGGCCAGCGAATCGCGCACTACCAGCTTGGCCGTAGCCTCGGGTCCCAGCAACGCCACGGACAGCGGAATCCCCGCCCAGCCGGGAATCAACCCGAGCCGGACTTCAGGAAAGCCGATGGCGCGTACCGAGGAGGCTGCGATCCTGTGATCCGCGTGGAGGGCCAGCTCGAGGCCACCGCCCAGGGCCGCACCGTTGAGGAAGGCGAAGGTCGGTACCGGCATCGCTGCCAGCTTGCCGAAAACGTGCAGGCCCTGCCGGGCGATGCCTTCCGACTGCGCAGGAGTTTCGGCCTCCAACATGTTGTCCAGGTCGGCGCCGGCACAGAATACGGTGCCTGTCCCGGTCACGGCCACTGCGTCGACGTCGGAGGTCTGCACCGCGTCGAGGACTCCGTCCAGCTGCTCCAACGAGGCCGGACCGAGTGTGGCCGGCCGGCCGCCGGGGCCGGACAAGGTGAGCAAGGCAAACCGGAAACCGTTGCGCTCAAGGTAGGAGATAACGACGTCGGGAACTGTCTCGGGGATAGTCACCGTAGAAGTATGCGCTGAAACTCAGTACCGGGTCAAGGGAAACTGAGTTTCAGAACTAGCTTTCCCGCAGTTTCTGCTGGAGCCTGCGTGCAAGTTCAGCCGGCGGGAGGGACTTGGGGAACACGGCCACGACCACTTCCTCCTCGGCCGGCGGGCTTGAGTCCGAGGGCGCGAGCACACCGTACAGACGCCGCACGTCATCGAGTGCTGCCTGCAGTTCCTCGACGTCGAGTTCCCGTTCATTGCGCAGCAGGTCACGGAGCAGGAAGTTGTGCGTGCTGATGACTGTTGCCGCAAAGCGCACGGCATCCAGCGGCGGCAGTCCCGGGACGGCGTCGCGAAGGTACTGGCCGAACAGACGTTCATAGCGGAAGACCGTGACGAGCTCGCGGTCCCGCAAGGCGGGTACGGCGTTGACCACCTGATAGCGCTGCCGGGACGTTTCGACCTGTTTCGCGAAATGCTCGAAAACCATCGCGGCGACCCGGCAGACTGCTTCCCATGGGTCCCGGTGTTCCTGTGTCAGCAGCACTTCCGCCTGCTCCAGCAAGGTCTCGTGGTCGGCGAAAATGACATCTTCCTTGGAGCGGAATTGCCGGAAGAACTTGCTCCGCGAGATACCCGCAGCCTGCGCAATCTCATCGACGCTGGTGGCCTCATAACCCTGGTTGACAAAAAGCCCCAGCGCTATCGAGGCGACACCGGAGCGGAACTGCGCCTGTTCACCGGTGCTGCCGTTGTCCATCGTCCTCACCATCAGGCTGCCCTGCTCCCGGCCGGAAACTCATCGTGAATCACCGTTCCACCGTACGGTACCGGCACGGTCACCGCAGGAAAACGATGTACACGGCGAAGATGCCCAGACCAAGCAGCCAGCCCACAACCACCTGCGGCCAGGTGTGGGCCAGCAACTGGACCCGGGACCACCCGACTGCCAGGGGAAGGGCTGCCCAAAGGAGTCCCAGCGGCAGGGTAGCCGAGGCCAGCATCGCTCCGAGGATCCCAGCCACCGCGGCATGTACGGACACTTTCCAGACCAGATTTATGAGCAGGGAAGCCACCAAACCCAGCAGCACGGCGTAGACCAGCGAGTGCAGCGCCGGCGGTGCCTGCATCAGCGTGAGCAGCCAGAGGCCAACTCCGATCGAGACGGCGGTGCCCGCCAGGATGGGAGCGCGCTGCGTCCGCGTCCCGATGTGGATGTCGCTGAGTTTGCCCCGCCGGGCCAGCAGGACCACAACGCTGAAGGGCAAGAGCGTGACAAAGAATGCGGCCACGGCAGCCTGCGCTGCGGTCACCTCCGGCAGGGTGAACGGGGAGGTCACCAGCACCAGTGTCACCAGGACAGCGGGCGCGAAAATCTCGGTGGTGACGCGTGCGATCCGGTGGATGAGGACAGGGTTTCGGGACACTTTCCAGCCTAGCGGGCCTGTTGGCTACTCGGCTGACCATGTAGCCGCCGCAAGCATTTTTTCCGGGACCCAAGGATTTTTCAAGAGCACGGATAGATGCTGGACATGTCAACTAATCGCAGTCCAAGGAGCGTCCCGTCCGAAGGAGAACCCGATGTCCGATTCCACCCGCATACAGCTGCAGCATATTGGAATTACTGCCTTGCGCGTCATCGCCGGACTGATCTTTGTCGCCTACGGGTGGCAGAAAGTCAGCCAGAATACCGTAGCCGGCGTCACGGGCTACTTCACCCAGTTGGGCGTGCCGCTGCCCGAACTGTTCGGTCCGTTCATCTCCTACCTGGAACTCCTCGGCGGCATGGCCCTCATCCTGGGCGTACTGACCCGGCCGATCGCCCTGTTGTTTATGGCCGACATGGCCGGAGCTCTCATCTTCGCGCACCTGCCCTCCGGTTTCTACGTGGAGCAGGGAGGCTTTTCCCAGGTGCTGATTCTGGGCACGGCAGCCCTTGCCATTGCACTGATCGGCCCCGGCCCGTACTCCGTGGACCGTTACCTCTTCGGCCGAAAGGAATCGAAAGTGGCGGTCCTCGCCTGACAACGAAATCCCTACCCAACCAGATACGAAGTTCGACGTCGGCACTTACCAAAGTGCCGACGTCGTCCTCTGAATTGGGCCAGGCATCTGGCCTGCCGCCGGACGGATCCGAGCGGACTTACCTGCCGGCGCGTGTTGGTCGCGGTGCTGTCGGCAGGTACTCCATGGAATCTGCCGAAGAACTGACGAGTTGGCGGAAGCGCCCGCCCGGGGCTGACTGCGGATCATTCGGGGGAGTGTATGCCGCCAGCAGATCTTGGGTGATGGCGGCTGAAGCCCCCTGGAGCAGACGCACCAGGGGTAACGTCGGCGCGTCGTCGTTCGGCACCACCACGCTGAGGCCTGCCACAATCGTGTCGTTAACCCCGCGCACCGGTACGGCAATGCCACGAGCATCCGGGTGGATGAAGCCGTTGCCGATGGCAAAGCCGTCGCGGCGGATCTTCTGCAGGAGCCGGCGCAGGGCATCCGGAGACTGGACTGTCTGCTCGGTGTAGCGGAACAGCTCGCCGGAGAACACGTCATGTTGGAACTCGTCATCGGCATGCGCCAGCAGGACGAGGCCGCTGCTGGAGGCGTGCAGCGGGAGCCGCCCGCCCACCAGCGTCACGTTGACTACCGCATCTCGCGCGGAGAGGCGTTCGAGGAACAGCACCTCCTGACCCTCCAAGATGCCCAACTGGGTGTGCTGCCGGACCCTGGACTGGACGGACTGAAGGTGCGGCATCGCAATTTCGCGCAGGCCGAGCGCGCCCGGGGTCCGGCAAGCGATTTCCCAGAGCCGCACCCCCAACCGGTATGTCTTGTCGGGCTGCCGCTCCAGCAGGCCGAAGTCCTCCATCTCGGCAACGATCCGGTGTGTTGTGGCCAGCGGCAAGCCGCTGCGCACCGACAGCTGCGAGATGTTCAGGAAGACCGCATCGACGTCGAACGCTGTAAAGACCTGCATGACGCGGCTCAACGCCGAGCGGCCGCCAGATGATCTGGCCACGAGTTTTTCCTTTCAAATGAAAGCGGACTGTTCCGGCTATTGTGTCATGGGTCATAGTTCCTGTACTGCCGGTCGCAACGTAGTGAACCGGGCTTGGGGAACGCGGGCTGACATTGCCCAGTGACGAGAGGGAGTGCGATGGTTCAACGGAGAAGCATCAAAATGGCAACTGTAGGCGCCGTATTGACGACGGCGGCGCTCGCCTTGAGCGCGTGCGGCGGCGGTGCTTCCGCCGGCTCGGGAGACGGGGCTGCCGAGGAACTTCAGTTGGGTTATTTCCCGCTCGTGCATACGTCCACGGCGGTCAACGCGGATGAATCCGGGATCTTCGCCGACAACGGCCTCGATGTGGAACTCGTTCCCACGCAGGGTGGGGCGGCTGCCATTCCGGCCCTGGTCTCCGGCAGTGTGGATCTGATGTATACGAATTACACTTCGGCACTGCTGGCGGTCGAACAGGGCCTGCCTATCCGGCTTGTCGCGGGTAACGACGTAGGCAAAGCCGACCACGGCATCTTCGTCGCGAAGGATTCAGGTATTGAAACGGTGGCGGATCTGAATGGGAAGACCTTCGCAGTTAATAACCTGCAGAATATCGGCACCGTTGCCATCAACTCGCTGCTCGAGGATGCCGGCATGCAGACCTCCAATGTGAAGCTCGTGGAGATGCCCTATCCGGACATGCAGGCCGCCCTCGAACGTGGCGCCGTGGACGCCATCTGGCAGGTGGAACCGTTCCAGGCCAGCGCTACGGCAGCAGGCTTGGTGAAGATCGGTGATCTGTTCACCGGTCCTGTTGCGGACATGCCGGTGGGCGGCTGGATCACCACCGAAAAGTTTGCGCAGGAGAATCCCGAGGCAATCGCTGCGTTCCAGGAGTCCATCTCCGCCTCTGCCGAGGAGCTGCAGGGCAACCGCGAGCGGCTGGTCGAGCTGGTGCCGACGTTCACCAAGGTGACGGCCGACGTCGTCGAAGCCATCGAGATGCCCCGGTTCCAGGGCGAATTGGACACCCAGCAGCTGCAGAAAACAGCGGACCTGATGTTTGAGTACAAGATCATCGACAGCGAACTGGACATCGCGTCCCTCGTCGCGGAGTAGGGGAGAACCTTGACTATCCAATCCACAGCGCAGGAAGTACCGGTCCTGGAGCTGGACCCGTTTAGCGACGAGTTCCTGAACGATCCCTACGAGGCCCATGAGCAGATGCGCGAGGCTGGACCGGTGTTCTGGCTGGAGCGCTACCAGCTGTATGGCGTCGCCCGGCATACGGAAGTCTCCCAGGTCCTGGCCGACCATGAGACGTACGTTTCGTCCCGAGGTGTAGGTATCTCGGACTTCGCCAAGGAGAAGCCGTGGCGTCCGCCGAGCCTGCTGCTTGAGGCCGATCCACCCCACCACACCAAGGCCCGACATGTGGTCTCCCACATCATGACGCCGAAGGTGCTGCGCGGGCTCAAGGAGGGGTTCCAGGAGCGCGCCGACGAACTGGTGGAGCGAGTGGCCGCGGGAAAAGGCACTGTTGATGGCGTTGCTGACCTTGCCGAGGCCTACCCTTTGGAGGTTTTTCCGGACTTCATCGGGCTGCCGAAGGACGGCCGCGAGAACCTGCTGCCCTACGGCACGATGGTCTTCAATACCTTCGGTCCCCGGAACAGCCACTTCGAGCGCGCCATGGAGCGCGGCGCCAAGGCGCAGGCCTGGATCATGGAACAGTGCCAGCCGGGTGCGCCCGCGCCGGACGGGCTCGGAGCGAAAATCCACGCGGCGGCGGCCGAAGCCGGCTACAACGAAGAGGACCAGGCCAAGCTGCTGCGCTCCTTCCTCTCCGCCGGCGTCGACACCACGGTGCACGGGATCGGCAACGCCCTGCAGTGCCTGGCCGAAAACCCGGAGCAGTTCGGCTACCTGCGCGAGGACCCGTCCCTCGCACGTGCGGCCTTTGAGGAAACCGTGCGCTACTCGTCGCCGGTCCAGACCTTCTTCCGCACCACCAACAAGGATGCCGAGCTCTCCGGCATCAGGATTCCGGAGGGATCCAAGGTTCTGATGTTCCTCGCCGCGGCAAACCGCGATCCGCGCCAATGGGAGAACCCGGCACGCTTCGACATCAGCCGCAAGGCTGCCGGTCACGTGGGCTTCGGATTCGGCGTCCACGCCTGCCTGGGCCAGATGCTGGCCCGCTTGGAAGGCGAGTGCTTCCTTACGGCCCTCGTACGCCACGTTGAAAAGCTCGAGCCCGCCGGCGAACCCGTCCAGCAGCTGAATAACACCCTGCGCGGGCTGGACAGCCTGCCGCTGCGCCTGACGGCGGCCTGAAAACTTATAACAAGGAGGAATACCATGCCGAAGATTACCTACATCCTGCCCGATGGACTGGAAACAGTACTGGATGCGGAACCGGGCATCAGCGTGATGCGCACTGCGGTTTCCAACGGAGTGCCGGGCATCGTCGCTGAATGCGGCGGCAGCGCCATGTGCGCCACCTGCCATGTCTACGTCGAAACCGAAGATCCGGAAGGGCTGGCCGCCGTCAGCGACGTGGAAGACGAGATGCTGGACTGCACCGCCTCTGAACGCTGCGCCAACAGCCGGCTTTCCTGCCAGCTGCAGGTTTCGGAGGACATTACCGTCCGCCTTCCCGAAACCCAGCTCTGAGCTCAGGGTCGGGCAGAGGTTCCGCTGGGAGGGAAATCGACGTAGGTTGAAGAAACGGTTCGGCGGCACTCGGAGGGACGTAACTGTGGCAGACGAACAGCGGGAAAGTGTTCCGGGCAATGGGCAGCAGGGCTGTCCTTTCTGCGGCGCGGGACTGCGCGGGCTCGACGAGAGCCAGTGGCCTGCGGAAGGCCCGGTCCCCGAGGGGACTCTGGCGGTGTACCTGTGCGAGGGGCAGCACCGGGTGATCGTGGCGCCGCCCGCAGTCCAAGGCTAAAGGTCCTCGTGGGCGTGCCGATCCTTGATGATCCGGTCGATCTCATCGCGCAGGGTGACAGCATCTTCGAGATTGAGCCTGAGGCTGTCACCGGTCTCTACCCAGCCGATGCTGAGCACTTCGTCGCCGGAGATGCCGGTTATCCCGACAGTCAGTGCCCGGCCGCCGAGTCTGCTTACGTCGCCGATGACCATATCGCCGGCGTCGTCTTTGGCAATTTCCATTGTTCTCTCCTTTGTAGGTGGGAGACTGCGCAGCAGCGGTTCCGCTTCTACTATTGCCGGTTTGCTGCGCACCCCGCTAGGGGCGGTGCCGGCACGGGGTATCGCGGTAGCCCGCCGTCGTACGCTGTATCGCCTCACCGAGAGAAGGATTTCCAATGAACGACGCCGGTTCCCGCCTGATTTTCGGCTGCATGGGTTTGGGTGGCGGCTGGGGTTCCGGACCGCTTGAAGCCGGCGATATAGCGGCGGCCAACACGGCCGTTGATGCGGCGTTGGAAGCGGGCATCACAATCTTTGACCATGCCGACATCTACGCGCACGGCAAGGCGGAAGAAGCATTCGGGCGCGTCCTCATGGACAGACCGGAGCTGCGCGATAGGATCCAACTGCAGACCAAATGCGGTATCCGGCTTCCGGCCACCGGCCGCATCGGGCAGTACGATTCCTCCCGTGAAACGATCATTGCCCGGGTTGAGGAGAGTCTGGAGCGGCTGGGCACGGACCGGATCGATGTGCTGTTGATCCACCGTCCGGACCCGCTCGCACACCCGGAGGAAATCGCCTCCGCTTTCCAGCAGCTTAGGGACGGCGGTAAGGTGCTGCGGCTGGGCGTTTCAAATATGTCCGCAGACCAGATGCGCTGGCTCCAGTCCTCCCTGCCGGACCCGATTGCGGCGAACCAGCTGGAGATGAGCCTGCACCGCAGCGGATGGCTCGAATCCGGCGTGCTGGTCAACCACACCGAGGCCGCCGAGATCGGATTTCCGCACGGCACCCTTGAGTACTGCCAAGCGAACAACGTCGAACTGCAAGCCTGGGGCGCGCTGGCGCAAGGCCGCTACAGCGGGGCGGCCGGGACGGCGGAAACCGGCCCGGACGCGGCAACCGCGGCCTTGGTCACCGAAATCGCGGAGGAAAAGGAGTGTTCACCGGAGGCTGTGGTGCTGGGCTGGCTGACGCGGCATCCGGCCCGTATCCGGCCGGTGGTCGGTACCAGCAACCCGAAGCGGATCCAGGCTTGCGCGGAAGCCGAACAGATAGCCGCATCCATGACGCGGGACGAGTGGTATTCGTTGTGGGTGGCTGCCCGGGGACGCGCGCTTCCGTAATCAAGGGACTCACCCGGGGCTCTCGACAAGCTGAGCCGATCGGAGGAAGGTGGGAGGTGCGAATTTGTGCCAAGATCCCCTTCCGTCGAGACATCCATCAAAGGCGGTGAGGGCAGACCGCTTCCGGAGTGGCTTGAGCCGGGTTGCCCGGAGGCATCGTCGTACGGCTCGTATATTCCGCAGGAGCAGAAAATGTCTGCAAACGCTGTATCCCAGCTTGCCTCACGGTCCTTTGACGATCCGGATGAGAAACGCCGTCCCGATAAGACACAAGTAGATGTGGTCACGGTCAGCGACTACACCATGGCGCGGTTCCGATTCGAATCAGGATGGCGTTGGTCCGAGTGCATCAAACCCGTGGTCAAGACCGATTCCTGCCAGATCAGCCATGTGGGTTTGTGCACCGGCGGGTCCCTGACTGTCGAGCTGACCGATGGAACGCGTGCCACGGTGAAGGCCGGTGACTCCTACGCCATCCCTCCGGGCCATGATGCCTGGGTTGAGGGCAACGAGCCGTTTGTCGGCTACGAATTCCTGAGCGCGGCCGAATACGCGAAGGAGGCCTGAGTCCAAGCAGCGAACGTCCCCGCTAAATCGTGCGGCAAAGAGAAAGGCGCCGGCCGGGCTGGAGGTTGGGGGAAAACTCCGACCGGCCGACGCCGCATCACTCGCACCTTTATGAGGTGTTTTCACACTAAAGCTCCAACTTGTTTATTGACCCGGAGCAACCTGTGTGTTGCCTGAGTATCCCTTTGCGGCCTTGGTATCGTCTCTTTCCATGACCACTCCCCAGACACCCAACCTGTCCTTCCTGGCCACTATCGACGTCGCCGTCGGGCAGCCGGTCGAAGTCGGCGAAACTGCCGAGGGGCACCGGCGGATCATCCCTATCATCGGCGGTACGGTGCAGGGCCCGGCCTTGAGCGGCAAAGTGCTTCCGGCCGGCGCCGACTTCCAGATCCTCAAGTCCGAGACGGTCACCGAGCTGCAGGCGCAATACGCCATCGAGACCAACGACGGCGACCGCATCTACGTCTCGAACTTCGGTTTGCGCTCGGGTTCGGCGGAAGACATTGCCTCGCTGGTCCGGGGCGAGTCGGTGCCGCCGGAGCGGATTTATTTCCGCTGCAGTCCGCGGCTGAGCTCGGCTGGCGAACGTTGGGCGTGGCTTGGGTCAAAGATCATTGTCGGGACAGGAGAGCGGCACCCGGATGCCGTCCGGCTGAATCTTTTTGTGGTGGAGTAGGGCCGCATTACAGGGACGTTATAAGAGCTATCCGGCGGCCCCGGCCTCGTTCATAATGAAGCATGAGTGCGGATGAACTCTCCCTCCAGGCGGCCGTAGCCCGGCGGCTGCCGTCAGGTTTACGGGTTCTCGCCGTCGTCGCCGGTGTGCTTGGCGCACTGGTGGTGTCGCTGTTTTCCTGGAGCCTGGTTAGTCCGAAGCCGGCCGTACTGCTGATCCGGACTATGTTCGACCGGAACTGGCGCCGGGTCTCGCGCGAGATGGCCAGGCACGTGCCGGAGGGCATTTCGGAGGTCCTCCATGAGCAGTATCTGGACAGCAGCGACAGCGCCTACCTGGACGTCTACTATCCGGATCGTGCCGACACAGCCCGGGGGCTGCCGACCATCGTCTGGCTTCATGGCGGGGCTTGGGTTTCCGGGAGTAAGGAGGACGTGGCCAACTACCTGCGGATCCTTGCTTCTTACGGTTTTACTACTGTTGGCGTCGGCTATTCTCTGGCCCAGGCGCAGAAATACCCCGAACCCGTCCGCCAAGCAGCTGCCGCCCTGACCTATCTGCAGCAGCATGCAGAACGGCTGCGGGTGGACGCGGAACGGCTGGTGCTGGCCGGCGATTCCGCCGGTGCCCAGATTGCCGCCCAACTTGCGCTGCTGATCACCGATGCCGACTACGCTGCGAAGCTGGGCATCCCCGCCCCCATCCGTCTGTCGGAACTTCGTGCGGTGCTGCTGCATTGCGGCGGGTTCGATCTGTCCATCAAAAGCGCCAAGGGCGGCATGGGCAACGGCTTCCTGCGGACGGTGATGTGGGCCTACACCGGTTCCAGGAACTACCTGGCCATGCCGCAGGTGGATCTCGCGTCCATCACCGGCCGTGTCGGAGCGGACTTCCCGCCCGCGTTTGTGACCGCCGGCAACGCGGATCCACTGCTGCCGCATTCCCTCGCGCTTGCCGAAGCGCTCAGCGACCAAGGAGCCGACATCGAGACGTTGTTTTTCCCGGCCGGGTACGAGCCGGCACTCGGCCACGAATACCAGTTCAAGCTGGACAGCAGGGCCGCACAGCTCGTCCTGTCCCGGAGTGTGGACTTCCTGCGGCGCAAGACCGTTTGAGCTGGGTGGCAGTGGCTGAGGTGGAACGCGCCGGGTGGCAGCGGGTCGCGGAGAATCGTCACATTGCTCAGCCGCGGTGGCCGCGGAGCCGCTCCAGTTCGCGGCGGTCCTTCTTGGTAGGCCGGCCGGTGCCGCGGTCGCGCTGCGGGATGCGGAGCGACGGCGTGGGCGGCCGCTCCGGCGTGTGGTCGGTGTAGCAGTGCGAGGCGGCTTCGGCCCCGACGCGCTTGGCGATCAGCTGCCGGACTTCGAGAATGCGTTCGTAGCCCGGCTGGCGCACCCGGAGGGTATCGCCGGGCACCACGGCCTGGGAGGCCTTGGCTGGATTCCCGTTCAGGCGCACATGCCCAGCCCGGCAAGCAGCCGTAGCGGCGGAGCGCGTTTTGTAGGCGCGGATGGCCCACAGCCAGGCGTCGATGCGTACTGACTTCGGACTGCTTGTGGGGATGCTCATGATGGTCACTCAGTTTATCGGACGCAGAAAAGGCCGGCAGCAGCAACGTACGACGCCGGCACTTGGGTGAGTTTTTCGGCCCACCCTTGTGCCGGCGTCGTACTCTATTTGCCCGTTGACGGTGTCAGTCGGCGATGTAGAAGAGGCGCTTGTTGACGAATTCATCCATGCCGAGCGGGCCGAGTTCGCGGCCGAAGCCGGAGCGCTTGACGCCGCCGAACGGAATGTCCGCACCCTCGCCGACGCCGTTGACGTTGGCCATGCCGACCTCCAGGCGCTGGGCTATCCTGCGGGCGCGTTCCTCATCGGTGGAGAAGACGGTACCGCCGAGGCCGTAGTCGGTGTCGTTGGCCAGGGCAATGGCCTCCTCGTCGCTGGAGACCTTGTAGACCACGGCGACCGGGCCGAAGAGCTCTTCCTTGTAGGCGCGCATTTCCTTGGTCACACCGGTCAGCACTGTGGGAGCAAGGTAAGAGCCCGGGCCGTCCACCAGCTCGCCGCCGGCGTGGACCTTAGCGCCCTTGTTCACCGCATCCTTCAACTGTTCAGCGAGGCCTTCCGCTGCGACGCGCGACGAAAGCGGGCCGAAGGTATTCTCGGCGCCCTCGGCCGGGTTGCCGGGCTTCATGTTCTTGGCGCGCTCGGTCAGTTCGGCGACGAAGTCGTCATAGATGTCCTCCATGACAATCATGCGCTTGTTCGAGTTGCAGGCCTGGCCGGTGTTTTCCATCCGGGTATCCCACGCCTGACCCGCGGCCGCCTTGATGTCGGCCGAGTCCAGGACCACGTACGGGTCCGAGCCGCCGAGTTCGAGGACGGCCTTCTTGAGGTTGCGGCCGGCGATCTCGCCGATGGCAGCACCGGCCCGCTCCGAACCGGTCAGGGAGACGCCCTGGATGCGCGGGTCGGCAATGATCTCCGCAACCTGGTCATGCGTGGCGAAGACGTTAACGTAGGCGCCCTTCGGCAGGCCGGCGTCGTCCATGATCTTCTGGATGGCCAAGGCGGACTTGGGGCAGTTCTCCGCGTGCTTGAGGACGATGGTGTTGCCGAGCATCAAGTTCGGCGCGGCGAAGCGGGCCACCTGGTAGTACGGGTAGTTCCACGGCATGATGCCGAGCAGCGGTCCGACGGGGAGCTTCTGGATCATGGCGCGGCCACCGCCGATGGCCTTGATCTCCTGGTCCGCCACGAGGCTCGGGCCCTCAGTGGCGAAGTAGTTGAAAATGTCCGTGCAGAACTCGGCTTCGTCCTTGGACTCGCCGATGGGCTTGCCCATTTCTTCGGTAATGATGGCGGCCAGCTCGTCGGCGCGCTCGGTGAACAGCTCCGCGATGCGGGCTACCACTTTGGCGCGCTCGGTGATCGGCACGTCCTTCCAGGACTGGAAGGCTTCCTGGGCTGCCGCGAGTGCGTCCTGGATATCCGCGTCGGTGGCAGTCGGGAATTCTTCAACCACCTCACCAGTGGCCGGATTCAGCACCCGGTAAGCGGTCTTCGTGGATGAGGCGGTGTTGGTCGTAGCTGTCACGGCCAGGGCTCCTATCTGATCAACGGCACGCCGGAAATTACATTATTTCCGGCCATGCTGTAATCATGTCGCGAAAGGCCGATTTTGTGAAACCGGTCACGGTGTCGCGTCCCGTCGGGGCCGGGCGGGCTGTCGAGTTAGCGGAGCAGGCCGTCGAGACTGCGGACGATTTTTCGCATGATTGTTGCAGTCGCAATGAGCTCGGCCACGATTTCTTGCTGCCGGGGCGGGGTCAGACGCTCTAAGGGTACCGAACAGCTTAAGGCGTCGCCGCCACCGTCATCCAGGTTCAGACCGACCCCGAAGCAGCGTAAGCCCAGGGTGTTCTCTTCGTGGTCGATGGCGTAGCCCCGCTTCCTGCTGGCCTCCAGATCTGTCTTGAGCCTTCGACGCGAGGTGATGGTGTGCGGAGTCAAGGGCAGCAACTTCTCCGGCAAGTGGGCTTCCAGATCGGGGCCAATGTTTGCCAGCACCGCTTTGCCAAGCGATGTTGCATAAGCCGGAAGCCGGCGGCCGACGCGGTTGGATTTTCGTTCGTAAGCGGGGGATTCCTGCGTGGCGAGATAGACCATGTCGGAGCCATCCAGCCTGCCGTAGTGCACCGTCTCGCCCAGGCGTTTGCCGAGCTCCTCGAGGTGCGGCTGCACGATTCGCAACAGCGGATCCGTATCCAGATAGGTGGTGCCGGCGAGGAGTGCCCTGATACCGATGCTGTACATCGATCGGGTCGGATCCGTACGGACCCATCCCAGGTCAGTGAGAGTGCGCAGGAGTGCATAGATGCTGCTGCGCGGCGCGGACAGCTGCTCGCAGAGTTCCCGGATGGTCACTGGCTGGTTGCGCCGTGCAGCAAGGAACTCAAGAACTTCCACAGTTCGTGCCGCAGACTTCACTTCACGAATGCCGCTGAGGGGCGTCGTACTCGCCCGAACTGGTGCCGCCGAAGGTGCGCTCATGCGGGCTCCTTCCCGTGAAGATGACCGTTGACGATACTTTAGCGGAAAGGGTTGGTCTGGCGCAGTCGTCTTCATATGCAGACAGACTAGGAGGGGCGGAAGCTGTCGGCGGGTCCGGCAGAGGCTCCGTCAGCCGCGCGGGCCGACTGGGGGTTTGACCGCGTGGACGGGGCACCCGGCTTCGAGAATGATCCGCTGGGCTGTGCTGCCAAGAATCAGCTTGCCCACCCGGGAACGGCGGCGGACACCGATAACGACCAGATCGACGTCGTCTTCAAAGGAGACGTCAACGATGAGGTCGCCCGGATCGTCGTCGCCCTCCATGTCCCGGACCGCTGCCTGTACGCCAAGGTCCGCGGCTCGCTTCAGGGCTACCGCCAGTTCTGCCTGGGCGGCCGGCGTATTCTCCGCTTGAGCGGGGCCGAGGATCCTCAGATTGGTGCCGCGGAGGGCAGCCTCATCAATTGCACTCTGCAGCGCAATGCGTCCTTCGTCGGTGGGAACGAAGCCAACGGCAACACTCATGTCTACTCCTGTTTGCTGGTGGATGCGGGAGGTTATTGGACGGGAGTTTCCAAGGTGCCGTCGTCCAGGAATCGCTTGAGGTTAGCCAGGGTCAGTTGTGCCATGTCGGCGCGGGTTTCATGGGTGCCGCTGCCCAAATGCGGGAGGACGACGACGTTATCCAGCCCCAGTAGCTCCACGGGGACCTTGGGCTCTTCGGCGAAGACATCGAGTCCGGCGCCGGCCAGTTTTCCCTTGGCCAATGCGGCGACGAGGGCGGTCTCGTCGACCACGCTACCGCGGGCGATGTTGATCAGGTATCCATCGCGGCCCAGGGCATCGATAACGTCTGCGTTGATCAGTCCGGCGGAGTCGGGCCCGCCCGCGGCCGCCACGATGAGGACATCGGAGTCCCGGGCGAGATCAATGAGCGAGTCCCGGTATTCGTATGGGACGCCGTCGACGGGACGGCGGTTGTGGTACGAGATGAGGCAATCGAAGCCTTCCAGCCGGCGCGCGATGACTTTGCCGATGCGGCCGAGGCCGACAATGCCGACGCGCTTCCCGCTGGCTTTGGTTGCCAGCGGGAAGTTGCCCTTGCTTAGCCAATCGCCTCGACGGACATATCGGTCCGCGGTGCTGATCCTGCGGAGGACATCCAGGTAAAGTGCGAGGGCGGTATCGGCGACACAGTCATTGAGAACGTCCGGGGTGTTGCTGACAGCGATCCCGCGCTCGGCAGCCTGGGCCACATCGGTGGTGTCATAGCCAACGCCGAAGTTCACCACGGCGCGCAGGTTCGGCAGATGTTGCATGAGTTCAGTGCCTACACCGAATCGACCCGATGTCACGGCGACGCCGAATTCAGCGCCTCTGGCTGCGAGGAACGTAGCACGCTCATCTGCGTTGTCCGGCAGGCGTACGGCCCCGTACTCGGTGGTGATCGAATCCTGAACGGCGGGCATCAATGGACCTACCTGCAGCACTGCTTTGGTTGTCGTCATGAGTTGGACAGTAATGATGCGAATCGATGCGCGTCCAACTCGGAAATTGCATGAATCAATACGCTGGGCGCATTGATAGGGACACTGACGCAAAAATCCCCGGAATCATGCGGAACAGTGGGCTGGATCACAGGCAATGTCAAGGCCGGGTGCCGTTTTGGCGGCCGTTCACAGAAAAAGTGCTTCTTGACGGGTGGCGTTCGGGGCCACAAGCTGATGATCACCAGCACAGACGTGAGCTTCATACGTAGACAACGAACCGAGTGCAGTGCTTAGACCCGAAGGAATCCAATGATGTCTTCTTCACCATCCGCCAAACGGCAGCTCAGGCTGCAGATACCCGTCGTCGTTGCCGGGTCCGCTTTGCTTCTGAGCGGCTGCTCCGTAGCCAACTCAGAGGACACCGCCGGTGCTACCGCCGGCGCCGCGTCGGACACCCTCCGCGTGGTCCTGCAGCAAGAGCCGCCCACTTTGGAGGCTTGCGAAGCAAACCTGACCTCGACCGGTGTGGTTGTTCGGTCCAACGTCACCCAGCCCCTTATCGAGCGCAATCCGACTACCGGCGAACTCGAGCCGCTGCTGGCAACCGAGTGGGAAGCGACCTCGGACACCGAATGGACCCTGAAGCTTCGCGATGATGTGAAGTTCCAGGACGGGACCGACTTCAATGCGGAAGCGGCCGCGTACACGATTGACCGCGCTGTTAACTCCGACCTCGGCTGCAACGTCGAAGGGTACGTCTTCGGGGACACCGATCTGGAGGTCGAGGCAGTAGACGCTACAACACTGACCGTCACGACGCCGGAACCGGACCCCATTCTTCCGCTGCGGTTGTCCTTCCTCGAAGTAGTGCCGACTTCCACCAGCGACACCGAGAAAGTCCGGGAACCGATCGGCACCGGTCCCTACAAGATCGAGCAGTGGGATGCTGGCCAAAAGATCACGCTGAGCACCTGGGACGGTTACTGGGGCGAGGCGCCCGCCTTCCCCAAGGCGGAGTACCAGTGGCGTGGCGAGGGCACTGTCCGCGCGGCCATGGTAACGAGCGGCGAAGCCGACATTGCCATGGGCTTGGGACCGGATGACGGCGCCGGAGATCTCGGCGTGAACTACCCGAATAACGAGACGATCGGTCTGCGGCTCAGTGGCGATACGGCACCGCTCGATGATATCCGTGTCCGTCAGGCCATCAACTACGCCATCGACAAGGAAGGCATCGTCGCCAGCCTGTACCAGAACAAGGACAAGGTTGCAGCTCAGCTGATCCCTGAAGGAGTCGTGGGACACAACGCATCGTTGGAGGCCTGGCCTTTCGATCTTGAGAAGGCTAAGGCGCTTGTCGCTGAAGCCAAGGCTGACGGCGTGCCGGTCGATACCAAGATCACCCTGGTAGCCCGCAACGCGCAGTTCCCCAAGGTCACCGAGCTGTCCCAGGTGTTGCAGGAACAGCTGGCCCAGGCAGGCCTGAACGTTGAGCTGAAGATGACCGAAACGTCGCAGCACCTGCAGTACCAGATCCGGCCATTCGTTGAGGACCAGGGTCCGATCGCGCTGCTGATCCAGCACGGCAACCAGGCCGGTGACGCCGCCTTCACCGTTGAGCAGTACATGCTCAGCGACGGTGCCCAAAGCTCCTTCGGAACGGATGAGTTCGACCAGCGGCTGCTTGAAGCAGGCAAGACTTCCGGCGCTGACCGGCAGCAGGCCTACGAAGATATCTTCACTTACCAGAATGAGAACGTTGTGCAGTTCGCGACCATCGCCCATCAGACAGGCATCCTGGGCAAGTCCGCAGCCATCAACTACACGCCGAACTCATCCTCGGGCGACGAGTTGCGCCTGACCGAGATGACACCGGCGAGCTGAAAACGACAGCAGGGAAACGAGGAACGAAACCATGCTGGTCTACCTGAGAAAGCGAATCCTCTCCAGCGCGTTGCCGTTGGTGGCTGTGATCGTGGGAGTGTTCGCGCTTGCCCGACTGACCGGTAATCCGGCAAACCTGTACTTGCCGTTGAACGCCACAGATCAGATGCGGGCGGACTTTACCGCCCGCCACGGTCTGGACCAACCGCTGCTGACACAGATGGCCGATTACTTCGGCGGGGTCCTCAGGTTGGACTTCGGTGAGTCCCTCAGGACGGGGGAGTCCGCGGCCGCCATGGCGCTGCGGGCTTTCCCGGCCACCCTGCAGTTGGCCGCCACTACCATGGTGCTGGCCATCGTCCTGGCCGTGATCGTCGGTTGTTGGGCAGCGTTGAAGCCCAACGGCATCGCCGACCGTATCTCCAGTTTCGTCTCCATGGCCGCGGCCTCCATCCCGGACTTCTGGCTCGCCATTGTCGGCATCTGGATTTTTGCCATCACGCTGGGTTGGTTGCCGACCTCCGGTGTCGGCGGTGCGTCGGCCTGGGTGTTGCCCATCGCGACGTTGCTGTTGCGGCCGTTTGGTGTGTTGGTCCAGATTGTCCGGGGCGCCATGGTGTCCGCGTTGTCCGAACCGTATATCAAGCTGGCCCGCAGCAAGGGCGCCGGCGACGTGCGGGTGGTCACCCACCATGCACTGCGCAACGCCGCCGCCCCGGCGCTGACCGTGGCGGGCGATCTGACCGTGGGCCTGGTCAACGGCGCGGTAGTGGTGGAAACCATCTTTGGTTGGCCAGGCATCGGCAAGCTCATGATCGACTCCATCCTGCAGCGCGACTTCGCGGTCCTGCAGGCAGCGGTCCTGTTGACCGCCATTGCAATCTTTGTCCTGAACATCCTCATTGACCTGGGCTACGCGCTGCTGGATGCACGCGTCCGCCCGGCCACTGTGAAGGCGTAGGAGGAACCCATGACCACGCCCATCACCGCCTCCGGCCAGCAGCCGCCGCACGCTGACGCCGCACAACCTGACACCACCCTCCCGGATTCTCCGCCGTCCGGCAGCGACCCCAAGGGCGCCAAAGCCGGCAGTTCGGACAAGAAGCTCAGCCTCTTCCGGCTGCTGCTACGGGACAAGTTCGCCACCGTCGCCGCCGTCGTGCTGGTCTTCGTCGGTCTGGTGGCGATCTTCGGCCCCATGCTGATGGGAGACCTGGCTACCAAACAGAACCTCATGTTCGCGAACAAGGCACCGTTCACCCTGGCCAACGGCTGGGAGTACTTCCTCGGCAGCGACTCGCTCGGACGCAGTGTTCTCGGCCGCCTGGTCGTGGCCACCCGGACCACTATCTCCGTGGCGCTGCCCGCCGTCGCCATAGCGTTGATCATCGGTTCCCTTTGGGGAGTGTGGGCCGGCTATCACCGCGGCTGGCGTGAAACCGTGTCCATGCGCATCGCCGATGTGATCATGAGCTTCCCCTCGCTGCTGCTCGCCGTCGTTGTTCTCTATGTTTTCAACCCCAGCGTCGCCAACATTGTGCTGATTCTGGCGATCACCCGCATTCCGATTTATCTGCGTACCGCCCGCGCCGAGTCGGCCGAGCTGCAAAGCCGGACCTTCGTGGACGCGGCGCGTACTTTCGGTGCCAGGCCCAACGCCATCATCGGCCGGCATGTCATCCCGGTGGTACTGCCGACCCTGCTGACGCTGGCCACGCTGGAGTTCTGCTACGTCATGCTGGCCGAGTCTTCCCTGAGCTTCCTGGGTATCGGCATCCAGCCGCCTGACGTGAGCTGGGGGCTGATGGTGGCCCAGGGCAGGCAGTATCTGCAGACCGCTTGGTGGCTTTCCATCTTCCCCGGCCTGGCCATCGTAATCACTACCATCGCCGCGAACGTGCTGGCGGCCTGGCTGCGGATCGCCACCGATCCGGCACAGCGCTGGCGTTTGGCGCTGCCGCGCAAACGCCTGATCGCCCGCATTCCTGTCAAGACCGAGGAGTCGAAGTAATGAGCGCTCTCACCCAGGCCTCGCCGGCTGCGGCCGGGCAGACCGGCACCACGGTGCTGAAAGTCGAGGGACTGACCGTGGACCTGCGCACCAGCCGCGGCACGGTGCGGGCCGTGGACAATGTGGGTTTCGAAGCCCGAGCGGGGGAGACCTTGGCGCTGCTGGGCGAGTCCGGCTGCGGCAAGTCCATGACGGCCAAGGCCGTTGCCGGGCTGCTGGATCCGATCGCGGACGTGACCGGCGGCGAGATTGTCCTGAACGGGACGGATCTGGCCGCGTTGAGTCCGCGGCAGCGGCGGAAGTTCGCCGGGCCGGAGCTGGGCATCGTGTTCCAGGACGCGTTGACCGCCCTCAACCCGGTTTATCCGGTGGGCACGCAACTGGGCGAGGCCTTCCGGATCCACCATAAACTCTCCGCGAAGCAGGCCAGGGCAAAGGCCATTGAGCTGATGAAACGCGTGGGCATCCCGGAGCCGGAGTCCCGGGTTAGCGCGTACCCGCACCAGTTCTCCGGCGGCATGCGCCAGCGGATCCTGATCGCGATGGCTGTGGCGTTGAATCCGCGGCTGCTCATCGCGGACGAGCCGACCACGGCCCTGGACGTCACGGTCCAGGCCCAGATCATGGCCCTGTTGCGCAGTCTCCGCGAGGAAAGCGACATGGCGGTAGTGCTCATCACCCACGACTTGGCCGTTGTCGCCGAAGAAGCGGATACCGTGGCGATCATGTATGCGGGGAATGTGGTGGAGACCGGGCGCGTGGCCGATGTCTTCTCCAACCCCCGCCACCCCTACACCAAGGGCCTGCTGGAGTCAGTGCCGGTCAACGCCGAACGTGGCGGTGAGCTGAACTCCATTCCCGGCAGCCCGCCCGAACTGCACAACATCCCGCCCGGCTGCGTATACCAGTCGCGCTGCCCGATGGTGCAGGAGATCTGCCGGGCCCAGCGCCCGGAACTGCTACCAATCAACGACGACGGCGGGAGCGCGGGCAGCCATTCCACCCGGCCTGCCACAGCCACGGCACTGCCTGTCACCGTGCGGGCGGCAGCCTGCCACTTCAGCGAGGAGCTGGACAATGACTGAAACACTGACCCGGCCGCAGGGGACCGGCACCCTGCTCGAAGTCGAGGGCGTCACCAAGACCTTCCACGTCCCCAAAGGTCCCTCGGGCAACAGCCGGCTGCGTGCCCTGGATGGCATCAGCCTCTCGGTAGAGCGCGGCGAAACGCTGGGGCTGGTGGGCGAGTCCGGCTGCGGAAAGTCCACGCTGGCCCGGACCCTGATGATGCTGGAGCGGCCGGACTCCGGGACCGTGCGCTTCGACGGACAGGACCCTTTCGGGATGCGCGGCAAGGAGCTGCTGGCCTGGCGTCGGCGGGTGCAGATGGTCTTCCAGGACCCGTTCGCGTCCCTGAACGCCCGCATGAACGCCGGAGAGATCATCTCCGAGCCGTGGCGGGCACACAAGGACCTCTACCGGACGTCGCGTGAACGTGATGCCCGGGTCCGCGAACTGCTGCATATGGTGGGGCTGCGGCCCTCGGACGCGAAGAAGTCTCCGCAGGAATTCTCCGGCGGCCAGCGCCAGCGCATCGGCATCGCCCGCGCGCTGGCCCTGAACCCCGACGTCATCATCCTTGACGAACCGGTCTCGGCCCTGGACCTCTCCGTCCAGGCCCAGGTGCTGAACCTGCTCAACGACCTGCAGCAGCGGCTCGGGGTGGCCTATGTGTTCATCTCGCACGATCTGTCCGTGGTCCGCCACGTCGCGGACCGGGTGGCCGTGATGTATTTGGGCCGGATCATCGAGACCGGTGTCACGGAGGAAGTCTTTGACCGTCCCCGCCACCCGTACACGGCCGCGCTGATGTCTGCTTCCCCCAAGCTGGATGTCACTGGCGCGGAGCGCAACCGGATCATCCTGCAGGGCGAAATACCCTCGCCGCTGGACCCGCCCTCAGGCTGCCGCTTCCGGACCCGCTGCTGGAAAGCCCAGGACATCTGCGCCGAGCAGCTGCCTCCGACCGTCCCCGCCCCCGAAGACGCGTCACACGCCGCCGAATGCCACTTCCCGCTGGAGACGATCAAGGTCCGCAACCCGGACCCGGCCCCGGACCCCGCGCCAGCTCAGTGACCTGGCCGGAGTACGTCCTCATAGCCGTAGCCATCTTTGCTGCAGCCGGTCTGCAGTCCTCGATCGGCTTCGGCATGGGCATGCTCGCCGCCCCAATCATTGCACTGGTAAACCCTGCGTTATTGCCTGCAACCATTATCATCCTGGCCCTTCTGCTGACCACCATAGTCACTGCACGGGAACGGGCCCATCTTGATCTTAAGGGCGCCGGCTGGGCGTTGGTGGGCAGGATTCCGGGCAGCCTGATGGGAGCCTGGCTGGTTGTGGTCCTCCCCGCCGAAGGGCTGGCCTGGCTGGTCGCCGCAGCCGTCCTAACGGGAGTCGCGCTGGCCTTCTTCGGCTGGGCACCCTTTCCGGGCCGGGTGAACCTAATCGCCGCGGGGGCAGCCTCTGGCATCATGGGAACCTCGACGTCGATCGGCGGCGCTCCCATGGCCCTTATCTGGCAGGGACAGCAAGGCGCCCGGCTGCGTGGCACCATGAGCGCCTTCTTCATGATCGGGTCAGCAGTCTCACTGGTCGCACTTGTAGCCGCCGGCCAAGTGACGTCCGAAGTCATCGTCCTGACAGCGTGGATGGTGCCAGCCGCCCTCGCCGGATACCTCGTCTCCCGCTACACCAATCGTTTCCTGGACCGCCGCCGGCTGCGGCTCATCGCACTCGCAGCATCCGGGTTCGGCGCGGTCCTGCTGGTGGGGCGGCTGCTGCTGGGCTGATAGCCAAGGCAGAGGCCTGGCCCCGGCAAGCAATTACCGGGACCAGGCCTCTGCCTCGCGGTCGTCGTTCTATTCGGCGGCGCGCACTATGTTGAACAGCGGCCGTCCCGCGGCGAGATTGGCGATGTTTGCCGCAATGTCGGCGGCGCGGCGCTCGAAGGTCACGCGCGCGTGGCCGGAGTAGTGCGGCGTTACGACGACGTTCGGCAGCGTCTCGAACGCAAAGTCCGACGGCGGAATGTTGCCCTTCACGGGTGCTCCCCACCAGACGTCGATCCCGGCTCCCGCGATGCGGTTGCCCGCCAGAGCGTCGTACAGCGCAGCCTGGTCCACTACCGGTCCACGGGCCACGTTGATCAGGAAGGCCGAGCGCTTCATCCGGGCGATTTCGGCGCCGCCGATCAGCCCATACGTGGCAGCGTCCAAAGGGACGGTCACGACTACCACGTCGGAAGTCTCCAGCAGCTTGGGCAGCTCGTCATGACCGCCCACCCACGCCGGATGCAGGCCTTCCGGCAGTGCTGCGGCCGGATTGTTGCGGACTGCCTGTACCGTCATGCCCATCGCCTCCGCGAGGCGGGCTACTTCGGTGCCGATTGAGCCCAGTCCCACCAAGCCCAGCACCATGGACTCCAGCGTCGGATGGAACGGCACGTCGGTGCTGGTGGCGATGGTCTGCCAGTTCCCGGCGCGAAGCTCGCGGTCCGCCGTCAGGACGCGGCGCGAGAGCATCAGCGTGATCATCAGGACGTGTTCGGCAATGGGGCGGGCATGATGGAAGGTGTTGGCCACGGCCACCGATGGGGCCAGCGAGTCGAGGGAAATCTTGTCGAAACCTGCCCCGGTAACGTGGACCAGTTGCAGCCGGGAGGCTCCGGTTGCCTGCTCCGCGGAAAGAGCCGAACAGACCACCACATCCGCGTCGGCGATGGCTTTGCATTGCCGCGCTGCATCCCAAGCCGCGGCCATCTGCCAATGGTGCGCACCGCCGTCGTGCTTTAGCTGCGTTTCGAAGCGGCTGATGATCGGGTCAGTGACCACTATGTTCAGCGGCCGCTCCATTGCGGTGCCTTCCTGGATCGTTACCATCGCGGGCACTTGAGCTCGTAGGCCGGATGGATCCGCTGCATGTAACCGGTGTCGTCGCGGCTGCGCAGCCCGGAGTCGAGGTACTGCCGGTGCAGTTTCTCCAGTCGGTCCCGGTTCAGTTCCACGCCCAGTCCCGGCAGCGTGGGAACCGCGACGGCTCCGTCCTTGAACTCCAGCGAACCGGGAAGAATGACATCTTCCTCCGGATCCTTCCAAGGCCAGTGCGTATCGCAGGCGTAGTCCAGATTCGGGGTAGCGGCGGCCAGCTGGACCATGGCCGCAAGACTGATGCCCAGATGCGAGTTCGAATGCATGGACAACCCCATACCGAAGGTGTCCGTGATCCCCGCCAAGGCCTGCGAGCGGCGCAATCCGCCCCAGAAGTGGTGGTCCGAGAGGATGACGTCCACAGCTCCGGCGGCTACTGCCGGCGCAACGTCGGCGAAGCTGACCACACACATATTGGTGGCCAACGGCATGGCTACCTCGCGGCGGACCTGGGCCATGCCCTCGAGGCCCGGTGTGGGATCCTCGAGGTACTCCAGGACGCCGTCGAGCTCGCGGCCCACGCGGATGGACGTCTCAACTGTCCAGGCCGCATTCGGATCCAGCCGCAGCGGCAGGCCGGGGAATTCCGCACGCAGTGCCTTGATGGCGGCAATTTCCTGATCGGGTTCGAACACGCCGCCTTTGAGCTTGAGGGCGGTGAATCCGTAGTCCCGGACCAGCCGGCGGGCCTGCTCGACGATGCCCTGCGGGTCCAGCGCTTCACCCCAGGAATCCGCCTCAACGCCCGGATGCCCGGCCCACTTGTAGAAGAGGTATCCGCTGAAATCGACGGCCTCCCGGACAGCGCCGCCGAGCAGGTCACTGACGGGACGGCCCAGCAGTTTGCCCTGGATATCCAAGGCCGCGACGTCGAAGGGGGAGAGCACGCGATCCGTGGTGCTGGACCCGGTGACCATCCCGCTCATCCCGTGGCCGCCTTGGCTGGTGTCCGAGGCCAGCGCTGCGGCAACCTTCGCCCGCATTTGATTGATGTTGAAGATGTCCGTGCCCGGCAGGGACCGGGCAGCCGCGTGGAGCCGCGCCAAGTGCGCCTCGTCGCCGTAGGTTTCGCCTAGTCCGCTGACGCCGGCGTCCGTGTGGACCTCGACGATCGCCCGCAGGGCATATGGTTCGTGTACGCCCACCGTGTTGAGCAGGGGCGGGTCCTTGAAGGCAACGGGGGTGACGGTTACCCCGGTAATAGCGGCCTGGCCGAGGTTTGCCAGCACGGAAGTGGCTTGGTCCAATATCGATTCGCTCACGGGGAACGTCCTTTAGCCCAGAAGGGCCCGGCCGGCGGCCAGGAGACGCTTGAGCTCTTCGCGGTCCTGTTCCAGGGCGTCGGTCAGCGGCGGCCGAACATGGCCGCTTCGGATCCCACCAAGTGCCGCACCGGCCTTGACCAGGGCGACGGCGTAGCCCGGCACCGAATCGCGCAGCCGCACGAGCGGGTGGAAGAACTCCCGGCCCAGCTGGGCAAGACGCTCTTCGTCGCCGTCTTCGAGCGCTTGGTAGAAGGCGACCGAGAGTTCCGGCGCAAATGCGAAAGTGGCGGATGAATACAGCGTTACGCCGATGGCGCGGTAAGCCTGCTGGGAGGCCTCGGCTGTGGGCAGGCCGTTGAAGAACTGGAAGTCCTTGCCTGTTCCCGCCAGCTCATCCTTGACGGCGCGGACAATGCGCGCCATCAGGTCGATGTCTCCGGCGCCGTCCTTCAGGCCCGCAACGTTGATGATGCGGGAAATCTCAACAGCGGAGGCTTCCGTGAATCGGGCATTGGCGCGGTGGTAGACGATGACCGGCAGCGATGTGGCCCCGGCGATGGCCCTGACGTATGCCACCAGACCCTCTTGCGGGCTGTTAACAAGGTAAGGGGGGAAGAGCAGGATGCCGTCGGCTCCAGCCGATTCCGCCAGTTGGACCTGCTCCTTGGCGAGGGCCAGCGCGCCGCCGGCTCCCGCATACACCGGTACCCGGCCCGCCGTCGTCGCAACAGCGGTGGTCACCACATCGGAGAGTTCGGCCAAGGAAAGGGCATGGAATTCGCCGGTCCCGCAGCCGATGAAGATACCGCCCGGCCCGAATTTCAGCCCATGCTCCAGATGTTCTTTGAGGGCGCCGTGATCCACGGAATCGTCGCTGGCGAATGGGGTAATAGGAAAGAACAGCACACCGTCAAGCATCATTTAATCTCCTTGGTAGCTAAAGGACCGGCGCTTCGTTGTCGCCTGCACTACTCTGACGATAAGTGCCGTCATCGATGCGCGTCCAAGCTAAAATAGGCACAGAACAATACAAGGAGCGCATTGATGTTTACGCTGATCCAGTTGGAGTCCTTTATTGCAGTAGCCGAGGAGCTGCACTTTGGTGCTGCAGCCGAACGGCTCAACATGACGCAGCCGCCCCTGAGCCGGCAGATCCAGCTGTTGGAAAAGGAGTTGCACGCGCAGCTCTTCGACCGCACCAGCCGCCGAGTCGAGCTGACCGCCGCGGGCCGGACCCTGTTGCCCAGTGCCCGGCTGATCCTTGACTTGTCAATCAAAACCCAGCTGGACGTCCAGCGAGTGGCAACAGGTGACGCCGGCGCCGTCACTATTGGCTACACCGCCATAGCCGGCCAGAGCGCGCTGCCCAGACTTCTCAGACGCTCTGCCGAGGATCAGCCAGGCGTTTCCCTGCTGCTGCGCGAATTGGTATCCACGGACCAGATGGACGGACTGGTCAAAGGCACGGTGGATATCGGCTTGCTTCGGCCAATTGTTGCCCGACCCGGCATCGTCTCACGGCCGGTGATGCAGGACCGCCTGGTGATCGCCTTGCCCGAGGAGAGCCCGTTGCTGGAGGAGGCGGAGTCCCTGCCGCTGCAGGCCCTGAGCGGTGAGCCTTTGATGATGTACTCGACCAGCGAGGCCCGCTACTTCCACGACTTGGTGCTGCGGCTGTTTGCCAGTGCCGGTGCGGAGCCCCGGATCACCCAGTACGCCAGCCAGGTTCCGGCCCTGTTGGCCTTCGTGGAAGCAGGCCTGGGCGTGACGCTGGTTCCGGCGTCGACGCGGGCGTTTTCGCCGCCGCGGGTGCGGTTCCGTGAGATCGAAGGCTCCCGCGGTACGCAAGCGCTGAACCGCGTAGACCTTGAGGTGGCGTGGAACGAGAACAATACCAATCCGGCGGTTCTCAAGCTCCTGAGCCTGCTGGACGGGAACCTGGACGAACCGTCAGCCGCCGGCGCCGCCTAGGCCCAGCCTGGCACGATTGCTGCTTGGCGCGATCCGCCGCCGGTCCTTGGAAGCCAAGCGTCCGCCGTCGTTGGTTGGGAACAGTTCCTCAGATGTAGGCGGGTTGTTCGAGCCGGCGGAAGGTGGATCCGTGGAAGACCAGCGGTTCGTGGGCGCCGTCGTGCGTGGTCAGGCCGTGGACGCGCAGCAGCACCACATGGTGGTCGCCGGCGGGGACTTCCTGCTCCACGGAGCAGTCCAGCCACAGCGCGGCTTCCTCGAGGAAGAGGGCGCCTTCGTCCGTGGAGTGCAGGGGCAGGCCGGCGAAGCGGTCCCCGGTCTTCGAGGCTATCTGGCGGCAGACGCCGTCATGCCCGGCGCCGAGGATGGACACGCCGATCCGGTCGGCCTGGCGGACTACCGGCCAGGTGCGGGAGGTGTTCTGCACCGCGAACATCACCAGCGGCGGGTCCATGGAAACGCCGACGGTGAAGGAAGAAGCCACGATTCCCTGCGGCTCGCCGTCGACCAGGGCGCACAAGGCAGCGATGCCGGAGGGGAAGCGGCCGAAGGCGCTGCGGAGGGTGTCGGGCTGCAGGTCGTCAGTCAGGGGCATCGCGGTTGTCCTTTGCCATCAGGCGGATCCGTTGGCCCGGCTCATCGCGTGGGGCGGATACGCGGTACTTGCCGAACCGGTGTCCTTCCGGTAAGGCCGAATCATCACCTGGAGCACCCCGCTACGCACGAGAGGGTTGCCGGCCAACAAGCCAGGGCTTGATGTTGGCGCTCATGATTCAACTATCACGCTAAGAGCTTGACGGGCCGCGGGTCAAGCCAAGGCAATAGGACGTAACGCGCGGTCAGGCCGTCGCGGGGTGGGCTGTGTAGTGCAGGACTGATCTTTTCTGCTGTTCCGTCAGCTCCTGGGCTACGCCGCAGGCGGCGCAAACCAGCACGTACTGCCGCGCCCGGACGATTGGGGAGACTTGGGTTCCGGCTCTGCCCAGGTGCTTGTCCAGGCGGTGTTCTCCAACCGAGTCGCAGCGGGCACAGTGCAGGTCAAGGGCGGCCAGGGTACGCATGGCCAGTCGGCGGGGCAGATTTTTCACGGCAGATCCTTGGGCGTGAGACGTGCGCGGATGAAGGGAAAGCTGTGGTTCGTGGTGTCCCGCAGGGACGGGTACTGAGGTTCTTCCATGGTAGGGACGCGGCTTCCCGACGACAATGACCGTAATGGGAAAGAGATTCCGGACGTAGACGCGAGATTGCGCCGTTATCAAGGTGCCGGCCTTGCCGTCGCGGCTACGCTGGGTGAAACAACAGTCATCGGGCCAATGCAGCGGCCCGTGTACGGGGGAGGCAGCTATGGAAACGTCGTCGGAAATGCCGAGTGATTGGCAGCGGGCGCTGGTGGTGATGGCCCACCCGGATGATCCGGAGTACGGGGCCGCGGCGGCCGTCGCCCAGTGGACAATGGCGGGCAAGAGCATCGGCTACGTGTTGGCGACGCGAGGTGAAGCAGGCATTGCGGGGCTTGATCCCCAGGAGGCGACGGTGCTCCGTGCCGAGGAACAGCGCCGGGCGTGCGGGCACGTCGGCGTCGAGGACCTGGAGTTCCTGGACTACGCGGACGGCAGGATCGAGAACACGCTAGGTCTGCGGATGGATATCGCCCGCGCCATCCGCCGGCACCGGCCGGACGGCATCATCACCCTGAACTTCGGCCAAACCTGGGGCCCGGGCAGCTGGAATTCTCCCGACCACCGCAACCTGGGAACAGCTGTCATGGACGCGGTAGCGGACGCGGCCAACGAGTGGATCTTCCCCGAGCTCAGCGCAGAAGATCTGCCGCCGCACGCCGGCGTGCGCTGGGTGGGCGTGTGTTCCATGCACCCCACGCACTGGCTCGACGTCGACGAGGACAGCATTGAACGGGCAGTCCGGTCCCTGAGCGAACACCGGCGTTATCTGGAAGCGCTGAGCCCGGAGCCCGTTGAAGCCCAGGCCCGGCGCCAGATCGAGCTGACCACCGGTGGTCCCGACGCCGCAGCCCGGCGGGTCGGGTTCGAGCTGTACCGGTTCTAGCCCGGCCTTCGCGGTCTAGAATTCTTCGGTATCGACGTCGGCCTGCATAGCGGGGCTGTAGCGCGGGCCGTGGACGGTCTGCTCGTTAATCAGCGCGTCCGCGCGCTTGAGCACCTCCTCATTAACGACGACGGCGTCGCCCGCCAGATCCTCGTCCAGGTGGGGAACGCCGGTGGTTCCCGGCAGCGCGATGACGTGCTCGCCCTGGTGCAGCAGCCACGCGATGGCCAGCTGGGCGGGAGTGCAGCCGGCTTCCCCGGCCAGTCCCGCGAACTGATCCAGGAGCTCAAGGTTCCGCGGGTAGTTCGCGGCGGAGAAGCGCGGCATCGCGCGTCGGATGTCCGTTTCCGGCAGCGCTGCGACGTCGCGGATCTTGCCGGTAAGGAAGCCGCGGCCCAGCGGGCTGAACGCGACGAAGGCCGTGCCGAGCTCCGCGCACGCGGCCAGCGTGCCGAGCTCGGGATTGCGGCTCCAGAGAGAGTACTCGGTCTGGAGCGCGGCAATCGGATGGACGGCATGTGCCCGCCGCAGCGTTGCCGCCGAAACCTCGGACAGGCCGATTCCGCCGATCTTGCCTTCCTGGACCAGTTCGGCCAGGGCACCGACACTGTCTTCAATCGGAATGTCCTGGTCCCAGCGGTGCAAGTAATAGAGGTCGATGTGGCCCGTACGGAGCCGGCGCAACGCGTCCTCGCAGGTGGCTTTGAGCGTTTCCGGACGGCCGTCGATCACACGTTTGCCGTCAACACTGGTCATGCCGCATTTGCTGGCCAGGAAGAACTCATCGCGCCGCGAACCGAGTACCTCGCCGACCAGCGTCTCGTTGGCCGTGGCCCCGTACAGCGCCGCTGTATCAAAGTGAACCACTCCGCTGTCCAGAGCATGCCGGAGCAATTCTGCAGCAGCTTCCCGCGGCGGCGGAGTCCCGTAGGCGTGGCTGAGATTCATGCAGCCCAGACCGATGCTGGCAACTTCCTGGGTGCCGATGCGGCGAGATTGCACTGTTGAGTCCTGTCGATTGGGGCTGTCCCGTCCGGAACTGTCCTTACTTTCTTAGCACGCGCCGCCGGCAGCCCGCTCCTTCCCCCGGTGCGAAGGGCCGGGCGGGAAGAAGGCCTGGCTATAAGGCCCTGTCCAAATCGGACTGCGGACACTAACGTGATGGAGGGACGCTCAATTCGGCCAGCGGACGCCGGTGGCCTGGCTGCGCAGGAAGGACCATCATGGGCACGCTCATTATCCAGCAGTTCACCACGATGGACGGCTACGCGGCCGAGCCTGACGGCGGCCTGCGGTTTATGGACCAGATCCGCGGCTGGACTTCCATAATGGATGCCAACACCCGCCTGCTTGAGGGCTGTTCGGCCATTCTGCTCGGCCGGGTAACCTACTCGATGTTCGCCGCTTACTGGCCGGGCGCCGATCCGCAGCAGGAGCCCATTGCGGAGCCGATCAACCGGCTGCCCAAGCACGTGGTGTCCAGAACCTTGGACCGGGCGCCCTGGGGCGACGGCGAGGCGCAGGTTATCGGCGACAACATTCCCGCCCGGATCCACGAACTCAAAGACACCGAGAGCGGCGACGTTATTGTCTGGGGCTCGCTGACGCTGACACGGCTGCTGTTCCGCAAGGAGCTGGTGGATGAGTTGTACCTGCACATGCTGCCCACCGTGCTCGGCGAAGGGCTGCCGGTATATCCGCCGTCGGCCGCCGGAGAAAAGTTTGTCCTGCACAGCGCCGAGGTCCTGAAGCCCGGCGGTGTCGCTGTCCGCTATACCGTCCGCTAGGAGAGGTACATGAAACTTCCGGTGATGCCCCCGGTCGCCCCGATGCTGGCGAAGCCCCTCAGCGAGATTCCCGACGGCGACATGAGCTTCGAACCCAAGTGGGACGGGTTCAGATCGATCATCTTCCGCGACGGGGACGACGTCGAAATCGGCAGCCGCAACGAAAAGCCGATGAACCGCTACTTTCCCGAGATCATCGAAGCTGTCAAAGAGAACCTGCCCGAACGGTGCGTGGTCGACGGCGAAATCGTCCTGGTCTCAGCTTCGGGGGACCGGCTGGACTTCGAGGCCCTCCAGCAGCGGATCCATCCCGCCGCCAGCCGGGTGAAGCTTCTTGCCGATCAGACGCCGGCCAAGTTCGTCGCCTTCGACCTGCTGGCCCTGGGCGACGAGGACCTGACCGGCGAGCCCTTTGCCGAGCGCCGTGCCCGCTTGGAAAAGGCGCTCGCCGACGCGCAGCCGCCGATCCACCTGACGAATGCCACGGCAGACCACGGTGTGGCCACGCGCTGGTTCCGTGAGTTTGAAGGCGCCGGGCTCGACGGCGTGATCGCGAAACCGCTGGACGGCCTGTACCAGCCGAACAAGCGGGCAATGTTCAAGATCAAGCACGAGCGCACCGTGGACTGCGTGCTCGCCGGATACCGGGTTCACAAAAGCGGACCGGACCGGATCGGCTCCCTGCTGCTGGGCCTTTATACCGACGACGGCGAGCTCGCCAACGTGGGCGTGGCCGGTTCGTTTTCGATGCAGCGGCGCCAAGAGCTGTTCGAGGAACTGCAGCCGCTGGTCACGACCTTCGATGACCATCCATGGGCATGGGCGAAGCAGGAGGAGGGCACCCGGACCCCGCGCAATTCCGAAGGCAGCCGGTGGAGCGGGGGCAAGGACTTGTCCTTCACGCCGCTGCGCCCGGAGCGCGTGGTCGAGGTGAAGTATGACCACATGGAGGGCGAACGGTTCCGGCACACTACGCAGTTCGTCCGGTGGCGTCCGGACCGGGATCCGCGGTCCTGCACTTACGCGCAGCTGGAAGAACCGGTGAAGTTCAACCTTGACGAAGTGCTCAATCCCGGGAACGGCTGACCTGTTCGGCGATTGCCAGCCCCGACCCGGACGGTTCCTAAGCGGTTTTGAGCCGGAAGGGATGCGCAGGATAGACCCCGAGGATACGGATCTCGGTGGTGAAGAAGTCCAGTTCCTCGAAGGCATGGATCATCGCCGTGTCTTCGGGATGGCCCTCCACATCCACCATGAACATGGTGGCCGCAAACTCGCCGCCGACCATGTAGCTTTCCAGCCGGGTCATGTTAATGCCGTTGGTGGCGAAGCCGCCCAGCGCCTTGTAGAGGGCTGACGGAACGTTCCGGACGCGGAAGACGAAGCTCGTCACGGCCCGGCCCGCAAGCTCTTCGCGGCTGGGAATCGGCTGCTTGTCCGCCAGCACCACGAATCGGGTGGTGTTCGTGGGATCGTCTTCTGCATCGCGCGCGAGGACATCGAGTCCATAGAGCTCGGCGGCCATCGGCGGTGCGAGGGAAACCTTGGACGGATCCTTCCACTCGCTGACCTCACGGGCGGACCCGGCAGTGTCGCCGGCGATGACCGGTTTGAGGCCGAGCTCGCGGATCAGCTTCCGGCACTGCCCCAGTGCATGAATGTGGCTGTGGACTTCCTTGGCCTCGCCAATGCTGGTGCCCGGGATCCCCAGCAGGCTGAACCTAATGCGCAGGAAATGTTCCTCGATAATCTGCAGCGTGGTGTTGGGCAGCATGGCATGGATGTCGGCAACGCGCCCGGCGATCGAATTGTCGATGGGAATCATGGCGAGCTTTGCCTGGCCACTGGTGACTTGGGCGAAGGCGTCCTCGAAGCTGGCGCACGGCACTGCCTCCCAGTCGGGGCGCACTTCGGTGCACGCTATATGGGAGTTGGAGCCCGGTTCACCTTGGTAGGCGATTGCATCAGTCATGGCTGAATTATCGCATCGCCGCCTTCGCTCAATGCATCCGAGTCTGCTCCGGCGCTTAACGAACGTGACAAAAGAGAAGGCACCGGCGAGTCGGGAGGTTGGGGGAAACTCCGACCGCCGGTGCCGTAATCACTCGCACCTATGAGGTGTTTCCAACAGTAGGGCCTGTACATGGATACAAGCCCGGAGGAACCTGTGAATAACCTGAATACGAATGTGCCGCTTAGGGTGGCAGCCCGCCGGGATCGTCGGCAGAATGGCCCCATGGATGATGTGAAGCTCAAAGCCCTTGCCCTGGTCTGCACCCTGACGCCGTCGCCCAAGCCTTCGAGCAGCGAGTTGCTGGCCCGCCAAGTCATCCAGCAACTGAGTTCCAAAGGCGTCGAGTGCGATCTGATCCGGGTGGTGGACCACACCATCAAGCCCGGCGTCCACACCGACATGGGCGACGGCGACGAATGGCCCCGGATCCGGGAGCAGATTCTCGCCTCGGACATTCTGGTGCTCGCCACGCCGATCTGGCTGGGACATCCGGCAAGTATTGCGCAGATGGTTCTGGAGCGGCTGGATGCGGAGCTGTCCGAGACGGATGGCCAGGGCCGGCCAAGCATGTACGACAAGGTGGCGCTGGTCGCCGTCGTCGGAAATGAGGATGGCGCCCACCATGTCACCGCCGAGCTCTACCAGGGCCTGGGCGATGTCGGCTTCAGTATCCCGGCTCAGGGATCCACGTACTGGGTCGGGGAGGCCATGCACGGCACCAACTTCCAGGACCTGCCCGAAACGCCGGAGGTAACAGCAACGACGACGGCGACGTCCGCCCGCAATGCGGTGCATCTGGCCTCGAGCCTGAAGAAAATGCCGTACCCCGCGAGCTGAAGAAGCTGAGGCGTCCGGATCCCAAGAATTCGCCAGAGTTGTCACCGGCGGTCTTAAACGAATGACACCGGCTGGTCCAGGAGGTTGGGGGAGGCTCTAGGACCAGCCGGTGTCTTGTTCACTCGCACCTTTGATGAGGTACTTAAAACGCTACGACTCCATTTTGTAAATTCACCCTGAAGAAGCTGGCAACTGCCTGAGTGCCGCAGTGCCCGAGTTTCAGCGGGCGGTTTAGACCGGGCGGCCCGGCGGCAGGTCGTCGTCCATGTTTGCGGCAGCCTGGCCGGCGCTGCCTGCGGCGATGTCATCGACGTCGCCGCGCCAGGCACCTGTCTCGGCTCCTCTGTTTTCGACGAACTCCTTGAATTTCTTCAGATCCGACTTCACCTGGGCGCTGTCGATCCCGAGCTTGGCACCGGCCTTTTCGGTAAAGGTCTCTGGATCCCATTCGAAGCGGACCGCGACCTTGGTGCTGTCGGGGCCGAGCCGCTCAAAGGTTACAGCTCCCGCATGGGACTTGCCGTCGAGGCTTCGCCACGCGATGCGCTGGTCCGGATGCTGCTCCACAATCTCCGTGTCGAACTCGCGTTCCACGCCCCCGATCTTGGTGATCCAGTGGTTTGTGGTGTCGGTCAGCTGGGTCACGGACTCAACCCCGGACATGAAGTTCGGAAAGGACTCGAACTGCGTCCACTGGTTGTAGGCCGTGCTGACCGGGACGCCGACGTCAATAGTCTGTTCTACCGTTTCCATGCTTGTGCTCCTTCGGCTTGAGTGCAGAAAGTCCGCCGTCGCGGACGAGCCAGTGGCCACCGCTCTTCACGCTACACAAGGGCGTACAGCGCCACAATGGGAACCTAAGTTTGCTGACCGGTTTCGTTCCGAGCGTAAGTGCTAGCCTCTGCCTGTGGCCAGCAAACAAGATGAACCCGAAGTTGCAGCGCAGGCAGCACCGGCGCCCGTGCACGATGCAACACTGTCCGCCGGAATCGTCACCGCCGTCGTCGGTTTTACCAGTTCCTTTGCCGTGGTGCTGACCGGGCTGCGCGGTGTCGGCGCTACACCGGCCCAAGCGGCTTCCGGCCTGTTGGCACTGTGCGTTTTGCAGGGAATCGGGATGCTTATCCTGGCCCAGCGCTACCGGATGCCGCTGACCCTGGCCTGGTCAACGCCGGGAGCGGCGCTGCTGGCCTCGACCGGGGTCCTTCCCGGCGGGTGGCCGACTGCGGTCACGGCCTTTGCGATGGTGGGAGTCCTGGTGGTTCTCGCCGGGGTCATCCGCCCGCTGGGCAGGTTGGTCGAGCTGATTCCACCGGGCGTGGCCTCGGGCATGCTGGCGGGAATCATCCTGTCTATCTGCCTCGATGCGGTGGGGCTCGCCGGGGCAAACCCGGGACTGCTCCTGCCGCTCGTGCTGGCTTGGGTGCTGGGCATGCGCTGGTGGAGCAAGTGGGCCACACCCGCCGTCGTGCTGGTGGGTTTCGCGGTCATTGCCGCCAGCCCGGGAATGCGGGATCTGCGCTGGGAGGATCTGCTGCCCCAGGTGAGCCTGGTGGCGCCGTCCCTGGAGCTATTTCCCGCTGCCGCTCTGGCCGTGCCGCTGTTCATTGTCACGATGGCTTCGCAGAACGTGCCCGGCGTGGTGGTCATGCGCAGTTTCGGCTACCGCGTGCCGTGGCGGTTTTCGATGCTACTGACCGGCGCGCTGACCTTGCTCGTGGCGCCGTTCGGCGGGCATTCCGTGAACCTGGCCGCGATCTCGGGCGCCCTGGCCGCGAATGACGACGTGCATCCCGACCCGTCCCGGCGCTGGCGGGCAGCCCGGATCGCAGGCGTCACCTATCTGGTGTTCGGCCTGCTCAGCACGGGGGTGGCGGCGCTGGTGGTGCTCGGTCCGGACGGAATCATGGAAACGATCGCCGCCCTGGCCTTGCTGGGCGTGCTCGGTTCCTCGGTTTCCGCAATGATTTCCGACGGCGGCGGACGGGAGGCTGCGCTGGTCACCTTCGTGATTGCCGCCTCGGGCGTTGGCTTTGCCGGTATCGGTGCAGCCTTCTGGGCGCTGTTGGCCGGGCTGGTGGTCCATCTCCTGTTGGAGCGGACTAAGCGATGGCTTCCTCGGTCACGCCGAACGGCACCTCTTCGCTCAACTCAACAGTGAACTGACCCGGCCCGGTCTTGGTGACCAGAATGCCGTGGATGCCGTCCTGTCCGGCCAGTTGCTGGAGCTCGTCCACAACAGCGTCGAGCAGTTGGTCTGCTTCGTCCACGGAGGAGGCGGTGATCTTCTTATGTGTCAAGGAGGTCATAGTGCTGACTCAATCTTTCGTCCCCCCGCTGGTGCGGGGCTTTTTTGAGTCCCGGTTCCCTCGGTTGGGGCCGAGGATGCCGGGACTCTCCGGGAACCTGGTTCCGGGCTGTGGGGAACGGCCGGACCCAGGTGTGCCCACTCTGCCAGTGAGACGAAGGATGACAGAATGCGGCTCAGATATTACTTAGTTGGAATCGACAACGATTCTAACTGTTTTTTCGGGGATGGCTAGCCCGCCGCGCCCTGTAGGGTTTCCACCGCCCTTGCGCGGTGATATGGGCAGTGATTCACTTAACAAATAAGACTACTTACTATTCGCGTTGTGCGCGGTGCATTTTCGGGCACCGCGGAGCAGTTGCGGGTGGAAGGAATCGTCATCATGAATGCAAGACACGAAGCGACCGGGCCGGACTACGACCGGGCGGACAGCAGGGCCTCCTACCGTGAATCGGCGGACCGGGGACGCGGGGACGGCGCGGAAGCGGCCTACGTCGACGGCCCGGAGGACCGGCGCACGGTGGTCGGCCGGGAGAAGGAGAAGTACGGCGGCGTCAAGATTGGCTCCGCCTTTTTCGGTTGGCTGACGGCGACCGGTGCTGCGGTGCTGCTGATCGCCCTGGCCAGTGCCATCGGGGCAGCGATCGGTGCGAATACCGGTCTCAGCCCGGACGAGGCAGCAGGCGCGGCGGCGCAGGATGCGGCGACGGCAGGAATCGTGGGAGCCATAGTGCTGGCTGTGATTCTTTTCATTGCCTATTACTGCGGAGGTTACGTCGCTGGCCGGATGGCTCGCTTCAACGGCATGAAGCAGGGCATCGCGGTCTGGATCTGGGCAGTGGTCATCGCGATCATCATCGCCGTGGTCGGGGCTGTGGCAGGAAGCCAGGCCAATGTCCTGGCAAACATGAACGCGTTCCCGAACATCCCGATGGGAGCCGACCAGATGACCACGACCGCGCTCATTACGCTGCTGGTCATCGCGGCCGTTACTCTTGCCGGGGCAATCCTCGGCGGCCTCGCCGGTATGCGTTTCCACCGGAAAGTGGATAAAGAGGGCCTCGGGGTATAACCGGCTGCCCTAGAACGGATTGAGCAGCCGGTGGACAAACTGCTGCGTGCGTTCTTCCTGCGGATCGCGTAGCACCTGGTCGGGGTGGCCACGTTCCACCACCACGCCGCCGTCCATGAAGACCACTTCGCTGGCTACTTCGCGGGCAAATGCGAGTTCGTGCGTGACCAGAGCCATGGTCCAGCCCTCCTCGGCCAGTTCCTTGATCACATGGAGCACGTCGCCGACCAGCTCGGGGTCCAGCGCCGAAGTCGGCTCGTCGAAGAGCAGAAGCGAGGGCTTCAGGGCCAGCGCGCGCACAATGCCGACGCGCTGCTGCTGGCCGCCGGAAAGCTCGTGCGGGTACTGGTCCCTCTTATCCGCCAGTCCCACCCGGTCCAGCAGGCTCGACGCCTCGCGGACGGCCTCGGCCTTGGGACGCTTCTGCACCTGGACGGGGCCCTCGATCACGTTTTCCAGCACCGTCTTATGCGGAAAGAGGTTGTAATGCTGGAAGACCATCGCGCTCTGGTCCCGCAGGGAGGCGAGCTGCTTCTTCGATGCCGGCGAGGCGAAATCCACCGGGCGGATACCGCGGAAGGCGACCACTCCGCCGTCGGGCGTTTCCAAACCGTTCAGGCAGCGCAGCACCGTGGTCTTGCCGGAACCGGAGGGCCCGATGAGCGCCAGCACCTCGCCTTGCCGGACGGACAGATCGATGGACTTGAGGACCTGGTTCGCGCCGAAGGACTTGCGCAGGCCGGACACGGTGAGCACCGGCTCGTGCGCAGGCACTGTTCCGCGCGGGGCCAGGGGGTCAGTGGGCGACATAGCGGTCCAGCCTCTTTTCCAATTGCGACTGCCCGCTGGAGAGGATCAGGCAGAAAACCCAATAGATCACGGCGGCTTCGACATAGAGCACCATGAATTCCTGGCTGAACGCGGCGATCTCCTGCGCTTGGCGGAATAGCTCGGTGACCAGGATCAGCGAGGCCAGCGAGGTGTCCTTGACCAGCGAGATGAACGTATTGGACAGCGGCGGCACGGACACCCGCGCGGCCTGCGGCAGGATGATCCGGCGCAGCGTGGTCACCGGCGACATGCCGATGGTGTGCCCTGCCTCCCACTGGCCCTTCGGCACGGACAGAATGGCCGCGCGGATCACTTCCGCCGCATAGCCGCCGACGTTGAGCGAGAACGCGATGATGGCGCTGGGCCACGGATCAATGACCACGCCGATGGAAGGCAGGCCGTAGAAGATCACGAACAGCTGCACCAGCAGGGGCGTGCCACGGATAACGGACACGTACCCGCGGGCGATCGCCGAAATGACCTTGTTGCCGCTGAGCCGCATCAGGGCGACGATCAGCGCGAGGACCAGGCCCAGGAAGAAGGACGCCAGAGAGAGCGGGATGGTTCCCCGGATGCCGCCTTGGACCAGCGGCCAGAACGAACTGGCAACGAGGTCCCAATCAATGTCCATACGGTTAGGCTAATGCCTTGGCCTGCGCCGCCGTCGTTATTGCGTAACGTCCTCGCCGAAGTACTTCTCGGAGATTTCCGCCAGCTTGCCCTCCGCGCGCAGTTCCTCGAGGGCCGTGTTAACCGCGTCGACCAGCTCGGTACTGCCCTTCTTGAACGCCAGCGCGCTCAGGGACTCTTCCTCGGTTTCGGCGGCGATCTTGATGTTCTCGTTGTTGCTGGTCTTCTGGTAATCCAGGTAGGTCAGCTTGTCATTGATGGTCGCGTCCACCCGGCCCTGCTCGAGCAGCGTCACGGACTGGGCCCAGCCTTCAACTGCCTCTACATTTGCGCCGGACTCCTGGGCGAGCGTGTACCAGTTGCTGGTCAGGGACTGCGCCGTGGTCTTGCCCTCGAGGTCCTCGAATGAAGTGATCTCGGAGTTGTCCGCCTTGGTTACGAGCACGCCCGTGCTCACGGTGTAGGGGTCGGAGAAGTCGTACTTGGCCTGGCGTTCCTCATTGATGGAGACCTGGTTGGCGATCACATCGAAGCGGCCGGCTTCCAGACCCGCGAAGATCGCGTCCCACTGGGTCTCTTCGAACTGGGCTTCCACGCCGAGCTTGTCGGCCACGGCGGTGATGATTTCGACGTCGAAACCGGTAAGCTCCCCGGCGCCGCCCTCGTGGAAGGAGAACGGTTTGTAGGTTCCCTCGGTGCCGACCGTGATGACGCCGGCATCCTGGATTTCCTGCAGGGTGGTGGGGCCGGCATCTGCAGACGTTGCACCGGGTTCCGCTGGTGTGGAAGATCCGCAACCGACAACGGCGAGGGCGATCGCGGCGGAGGCGCCAAGGAGGGAGAGGCGGCGACGAATCATGGTGGACCCCTTAGAAGATGTCGGTGGTGCTGCCGGCTGACGGCTGGAACGCTGAACGGTAGCACGTACAACGCCGGCGGGCAGAGCCAATATTCCGAAATGTGTCATGGGGACAGGGCTGTGCCGGAATCAGCTGCTCCCGGGCCTGTGCTTCGGCATCCAACGGCACACTCTGGACTTTTTGGTTGAGGGGCGGCGTGCTGGTTCGTCCCGGGATGGCGGTAATCAAGCTCGGGGCTGCCAGAAGCAGGACTGCAAAGGTTGAAAAAGTCCAATTGGCGCCGTCGGTTTTCCACATATCGCAGTTGGCCCGGTGCACAGGCGCGAAGTGGGAGCAACGCTGGGGGAATGGACTTCCAGCGGTTCGTAGCCGATCAAGGCGGAGTGGTGCGGTGGAGCGAGCTAAAGGCGGTCGGAGCTGCACGACGCGAGATCGACAGGGCCGTCGCATCCGGGGTTCTCGCCCGGCACAGCAGGGGCGTCCTCGCGTTGCCGGAGGCCTCCGCAACCGCCGTCTGGCTGGCGCGGGAACGGGCAATCCTGACGTGCGCCAGCGCCGCGGAACACTACGGCCTTTGGCTCCTCCGGCGTCCCTCCCGGCTTCATGTGGTTACCAGGACAGGCAACGTCGGAATCCATATCAACCACTATTTCCGCGGTGCTGACCGCTGCGCTGGTCCGAGGGTTGCCGAGTTGAAGGACGCGGTGGTGCAGGCGCTTCGTTGTCTGCCGGATCTGGAAGCGCTGGTTATTGCCGAGTCAGCGGTGTTCCACCACGGGCTGGAACTGGGATACCTGATGGACCAAACGCAAGGACGCCGGAATGGCAAGGCCCGAGCTGTCGTTGAGCTGATTGAGCCTGGAGCTGATTCCTTGCTGGAGACCATCGGGCGGGTCCTTTTCCGCCGGGCCGGATTCGATGTGAGGTGCCAGGTGCACCTGGATGGGATCGGCTGGGTCGACTTCCTCATCGACGGCTGGCTGATTGTCGAATTCGACGGGAGCCAGCACGGTGAACCCCGACAGTACAAGAAGGATAATCGGCGCGGAAATCTTTCGCTGACCAAAGGGGCGGCCACCCTCCGGTTCAACTATGAGGACGTTGTGTTTGACGCAGACAGGATGCTGGCGACCATCCAGGAGGTGTTGGTTCTGGGGCCCCGGTCACGGAATGGACTTTTCTAGGCTTGCAGGACTGGCCGGCTTCTGGAGATCGCGGGGACCTGCAGGCAAATGGAACACCAAACGGCGCGGACCGGACCGGATAAAAGCCCAAATCGTGACGGGCGATCCGGTCATAACAGCAGGAACGACGGTGTCCCCGTCAGGTGGATTATGCGTCTTGCATAGCCACCTGCGGGGACACCGCCGCCGTTATAGCAGGATGGATTAGTTTCTTTAGTGCCTACCAGCGGTGGGCGACATCGATCACCAGCCTTGTCTGCGAGCCCGGGCCATTGAGAGTGAAGGTTCGGAACGGCAACCGTGCCCGGACGCCGAGTCCGATGGTCGTCTGGCCCTCGAAGCTGCCGGCCCACGCTACCTGGCGGAAGGTCCGGAAGTCCTTTACGTTGACGATGTTGGACTTGTTGCGCGGAAGGTAGGTTGCCTTGCCGTTGGCGTATGCCGGGGCTTTGACAATGATGCGCAGGTCGGTCCCCCGGAGCGGAACACGGTCGCCCTTGCCTTCGGTGTAGACAGAGGCGTAGCGGACGTCGTATCCGGCGCGCTTGCCCTTGATGTCGAACACTAGGCGGTCGAAGCAGGCGTGCTGGCCTGACCGGACGTTGGCCAGGTGCCCGTAGGTCGTGGCCGAAGACGTTTTAGCGAGTGATCCCCAATAGATGCCGCAGTAAGGTGCTGCAGTGGCTGCGCTGGGTGCGACAAGTCCCAGTCCAACGATCAACATGATGACCGCGAGCCACGCATGCAGTTTTTTCATGGCTGAAAGCCTTTCAAATTGCACGAATGATGCTCCCAGAATATGACGCGATCCAGCCGTTTAATCCCTGTCTTTCAATACTGATTCCGAACCGTCACGGGATATTTCAGAAGTGCTTCAAATTGGGCACGCAAGCCCGGTTGGAGCCTCCCGCGAGGGCTTTGTTGTAGCCGTTTCGCAACGGCCGGTCACGGTGGATTACGAAGGAAATCGGGCTCTACGGAGGAGTTCAGGACCGTCATCGAATCGCAGGCGTTTTCTGCTCCGAAGTGAATCGATGCATGCTCCGGATTTTAGGCATCGTGTAAACTCAGAACCTCGGAGCCATTGCGGCTCCAATTAAGGAAACCCCCTAATGGCAGACAAGTCCCCGCGACAGTCCATGTCCAAAAAGCCCGGCAAATCGATCAAGCAGAAGCGCACCGATAAGAAGGCCGGCGCCGCCGCGGCCTCCGAAATGGAAAAGCTCACGAAGGCCAAGAAAAACTGAGCCCCGTGAGCCAGCTGAGCCTGGGAATTCCGTCCACCACCCGCAAGCCCGACGAGCGGCGCCTGCCCATCCACCCGCGCCACTTTGAGCAGATTGACCCTGCGCTCCGGAGCCGGATCACCTTGGAGCACGGCTACGGCGAGCGGTTCGGACTCTCCGATGCGCAGCTTGAGCCGCTGGTAGGCCGCATCACCTCGCGCCCGGAGCTCATTGAGTCATCCGATGTGGTCCTGCTGCCGAAGCCCCAGCCCGAAGATCTCGCCGCATTGCGCGATGGCCAGGTCCTGTGGGGCTGGCCGCACTGTGTCCAGGACCGGGCCGTCACGCAGCTTGCCATCGACAAACGCCTGACGCTCATCGCCTACGAAGCGATGAACCACTGGACCAGCGACGGCGGGTTCGGCCTGCACGTTTTCCATAAGAACAACGAGTTGGCCGGCTACAGCTCAGTGCTGCATGCACTGCAGCTGATCGGGACGACCGGCGACTACGGGCGCCGGCTGCGCGCCGTCGTTATTGGATTCGGCGCCACGGCCCGCGGCGCTGTCACGGCACTCAACGCCCATGGCGTGCACGGCGTTCAGGTGCTTACGAGCCGAAGTGTTGCCGCCGTCGGCTCGCCGATCCACTCGGTTGATATTGTCCAGTTCGACCATGATCAGGATGCGCCGTTCCTGAGCCACGTGATCACGCCGCGGGGCCGGATGCCGCTGGCACCGTTCCTCGCCGAGAACGACATAGTGGTCAACTGCACTCTGCAGGATCCCAACGCGCCGCTGATCTACCTGCAGACCGAGGACCTGGACGCCTTCACGCCGGGGAGCTTGATCGTGGACGTCTCCTGCGACGAGGGCATGGGGTTCAGCTGGGCGCGTCCGACGACGTTCGCCTCGCCGATGTTCGAGGTCGGGGACCACATCAACTACTACGGCGTGGACCACAGCCCGTCCTATCTGTGGAATTCGGCCACGTGGGAGATCAGCCAGGCGGTCCTGCCGTTCCTCGGCACCGTCATGGCGGGCCCGTCGAGTTGGGATGAGGACCCGGTCATCCGCCGCGCCATCGAGATTCGCAACGGCGAAATCCGCAATCCTGCCATTCTTGCCTTCCAGGGCCGGTCGCCGGAGTACCCGCACCTTTAGGCTGGAAGTGGTCAGGGCCCGCCGCGGCCGTTGATCAGGCGGCGGATGCGGGCCGAGAGTTCCTCGCAACCGTTGATGATCCGCCCGGCTTCGGCAACCGCGGGCTCCAGTGCCGCCAAGGCCTGCTGGTCTTTGATGTCCGCGATGTTGATCTCGAGCGTCACGCGGCCGGAGGAAGCAGCGGCGCGCGCGGCCTCGGCGGCGGCGCCGATGTCGCTGAGCACATTGGGATTGGAAAAGCCGGCCAGCTCCTGCCCCAAGCGAAGGATCTCCCCGGCGAGCTCGACCAGTTTGCGTGGCGGCTCGGCGGCCCGGGCCAGCGATTCCTGCACTGTTCGTGTCCGGGCCTGTGACTCCTCGTCGGTTCCGTCCGGAAGTGCGTAGGCATCGGCCACCGTGTGGAAGGACTGTTCGTCCGCATCCGCCAGTTCCAATGCCGTCGGTATCAGGTCCCGGGCAGCAGCCAGGATACGGGCGGTGCGTTCAGCATGCTCGGCGTACTCGGGCCCGGTGGTGAAGTTCGCCGCCATGGACAGCAAAGCCGCTCCTTGCGCAGCCTGCAGTGCCCCGGCCGCGCCGCCTCCCGGCGTGGGTTCGCCGGAGGCAAGGCGGTCGAGGAATCCGCCGATCTTCTCGTCACGGATCATTGGCTGGACTTTCCTGATCGCGGCTACTGCCCGGAATTTCCGGGATCGGATTCACTCAAGGGTGCGCCCTTGTCGCCGCCGGTCCGGTCGTAGCTGTCCATTTCGTCCGACACGGTTTCATCCACCGTGCCCTCTTCCTCGGTGTCGATACCGCCTTCCACCAGTTCCGGCGGGACGGCATCCACGCCCTCGTCGGGGATCACAGGGTCTTCGCCCTGGACGCTGAGGTCGGGGTCGGGGAGATTCTGTTCAGTCATGGCTGCTTCCCTTCGGTCGGATGGCCACATCCGGTGGCATTACTCAGCCAGCTTAGTAACTCCAGGCCCAAAGGTCAGCACCAAGCCCCAACCTGCGCCAATAACCAACCGGATCCCCATAACTTTCCACTGCACTCGACATATCCGCCGCGCGCTTATAAGTTCGCTAAAGGTCACTGGACAACAGGGGGAACATGCTGCGGCGCGCACTCGGAACAGTTTTGGCATTATTGCTGGTCGGCACGGCGGTCGCCTGCGCCCCGAGCAAGGACGAGGCGCAGAGTACCGCCGCCGCGCTCGCGGAGGGCCTGAGCGGAAAGAACGTGGAGAGCGTCGCCTTCTCCGGCGCCACCGGAGCGGATGTCCAGGCGGAATTGGCCGGTGTTCTGGAAGGCATGGATCCGCTCGTGCCGGAGGTGTCCGTGGCCGAAGTGGGCGAGGTCCAGGACAATCGCACTACCGCCACGCTGTCCTACCAATGGACTATCCCGGACTCCGAACAGAAATGGAGCTATACAACGACGGCGGAGCTCGCCCACGCGGAGGATAGCTGGCAGGTCGTGTGGTCACCGGCCATCGTGGAACCGTCCCTATCGGAAGGCGAGCGGCTGGCCAAGACCACCGCCGAACCTGAGCGTGGCGACATCCTCGACGCCGACGGCGAACCCTTGGTGACCGAGCGGCCGGTCCGGGTGGTCGGCATCGACAAGTCCGGGCTGAGCGCGGCCGAAGCCAAGGCCTCCGCGCAGCAGTTGGCTAAACTGGTGGACATCGACGCCGGCGACTACCAGTCGAAGGTCGAGGCCTACGGGCCGGAAGCCTTCGTGGACGCCATCACGCTGCGCGAGCCCGCCTTCGAGGATTTGGACCAAAACCGGCTGGAATCCATTGACGGTTCGGCTGCCCTCGAAGACGAACTGCCGCTGGCGCCCTCGCGCGACTTCGCAGCGGCAGTGCTGGGAACTGTGCGCGAGGCATCGGCCGAGGACATCGAAAAGTCCGAAGGCAAAATCGTCCCGGGGGAGCTGGTGGGAGCATCCGGCCTGCAGGCCGCCTATAACGATGACCTGTCCGGCACGCCGGGCCTGACCATTTCCGCCGTCGCAGCCGCTGAAGACACAGAGAACGACGCCGAAGGTGCCGCCGAAGCGGAAGCCGCGCCGCCGCGGGAGCTGTTCAGCATTGATCCCGAGAACGGCCAGGACGTCCAGATCAGCCTGGAGCCGGACATGCAGCGGGCCGCGGAGGAAGTGCTGGCTGACATCGAATCGCCCAGTTCCATCGTGGCCATGCGCCCGTCCACCGGGGAGGTCCTCGCCGCGGCCAACGGCCCGGACAGCAACGGTTACAACACTGCCTTCCTGGGCCAGTACGCGCCCGGCTCCACATTCAAGATCGCCACGGCCCTGGGGCTGCTGCGCCAGGGCATGACGCCGGAGTCCTCCGTGACGTGCGAGGCGAAATTTGTCGCCGACGGGCGCACCTTCGAAAATGCCGACGGCTACCCGGCGGCCTTCCTGGGCGAGATCACACTGACCGAAGCCATTGCCCATTCCTGCAACACAGCCTTCGTCTCCCAGTATGAGAACCTGCCCCAGGATGAGTTGGCGGACGCCGCAGGGGCGCTCGGCATCGGAATGAACGCCAACCTTGGTCTGGAAGCATTCATGGGCAACGTTCCCCGCGAGGACACAGAGGGGACGGCCCATGCCGCATCGATGATCGGCCAGAGTCGTGTCCAGACTTCGCCGCTGGCACTGACTACCATGATGGCGTCCGTGGTCAAGGGGGAGGTTGTCGTCCCACAACTGGTCAAGGGGCACGACGCCGAGGCGGAGCTGCCGGACGTCCCGAAACTCACCAAAGAGGAAGCGGAACAGCTGACCGGCATGATGCGCTCCGCCGTCGTCGATGGTTATCTGGCCAATCTTGCCGACCTGCCGGGGGAACCGGTGATCGGCAAGACCGGCACGGCCGAATACGGCAGCGAGGACCCGCTGCAGACGCACTCGTGGGTAATTGCCGGGCAGGGCGACCTGGCGCTGGCGGTTTTCGTGGAGGACGGAGATCTCGGGGCCGTCACCGGAGCGCCCATGGTGGAAGACTTCCTTGAGGCTGTTGCCGGAAACTAAGCCCGTGGAACCCAAACCGGCGGCACCTACACTGGACCGTGGATCGACTAACCGACATTTCGATGAATCCGACATCAGGAGGAAGTTTGGCTGAGAAGACCCCGCACCAGAACATCAGCTTTGCATCGGCAGGCGGAGAAGCCCATGGCTATCTGGCCCTGCCCGCGTCCGGCAAGGGGCCGGGCGTCATCGTCATCCAGGAGTGGTGGGGCCTGACGGACCACATCCGCGATGTGGCGGACCGGCTCGCCGCCGAAGGCTTTGTCGCGCTGGCCCCGGATCTCTACGGCGGCTGGATCACGCACGATGGTAAGGAGGCAGGCAAGATGATGTCCCAGCTGCCGGAGGAAGAGGGCGCACGCCTGCTTGCCGGCGCGGTGGATTACCTGCTCGCCAGCGACGCCGTGACCAGTTCCACCGTGGGCGCCATCGGCTTCTGCATGGGCGGCGGATTTGTCCTGGCGCTCGCCGCACAGCAGGGCGAGCGGATCGGCGCGGCCGTGCCGTTCTACGGGGTGGGACAGGCTGTGCCCGACTCCTACACCGGAGTGCGGGCCTTTGTGCAGGGGCACTACGGGGAGCAGGACTCGTCCTACCCGGTTGAGAAGGCGCAGGCACAGGAAGAGCAGATCCGCCGCGAGTCCGGGGCCAAGGTCGAGTTCTTCTACTACAACGCCCCGCATGCCTTCCATAATGACGAAAACCCGCAGGGCAACTACCGCCCCGAGGAAGCGAAGCTGGCCTGGGAGCGCTCGGTGTCCTGCCTGAAGGCCAACGTCAAGTAGCCCTCCACTGGGCGCACCGGCGGCGATAGACTTCTGTCTATGGTCGCCGGTGCCCGTATCTGGGCGGGGTTGGCAGTGCTGTTCTGGGCGGTGGCGTTCTTCGGGGTCGTCGATCTGCTCACGGTCTTCAGTGCCAACGAAGGCTTCGCCGCTGTCATGGGGCTGGAAGCCAGCTGGGGCGTGCTCTTCACCTTCGTCATCAGCGGCGCCTTCCTGGCCATAGCCGCCCGGCCACAGGAACCGGCCCCGGCCCTGGTCCAGCTGTGGACCACCGCGGCGGCACTGCTGCTGGCCTGGATCTTCACGCATGACACGTCACCGCTGGTAGTGGCGGCCATCCTCATCCCCATGACCGTGCTCAGTTCCGTGGCCGGGCGGCACGACAGAAGCGGCAGCTCGGGTGGCAGCCCCGAGGATACCAGCGGCCAGCCTCAGCGCCGGCGCACGGAAGCGGCGCTGGATCCCAGCGGCCCGCTGCTCCTGCTCGCCCTGGTGGGGGTTCCGTTCTGGTGGGCGTATGCGGCAACGGCGGTGGAGCTCTCGCAAACGCCGGGCATCGAAGACGACATCACCTGGGGGCTGACCCACTGGCCTGTGCAGGCCGCGCTCGGCCTGTACCTCTCGCTGGCCGTTCTGGTCATGACCTTCTGGGCTCCGGGCCGCACCCTGCTTGGCGCTAGCTGCTGGATCAGTTCGGTGGTGCTGGGAGCCACCTGGCTTCTTTATCCCGCCAGCGCGGGTTCAGTGAACAGCGTCGGGCTGTCCATCCTCGCGGTGGCGTGGGGAACGGCTGTCTTCTTCTGCCGTTATCTGGGACATACGCGTCCGGATCCTCCGGCAGCCGGCGTCTCAGCCGTTCATCGGCCCCTCGGCCCGCAGCTGTCCGGCACCCGGGCCCGCCACGTCGACCGTGCAGCGCATGACAATCCGGTTCTGCCCGGCTTCACCCAGGTCGATCAGTGAATCCTTGTCCGAGACCAGCGTGAAGTCAGCCGAATCCGGGACAACGTCCACTCCCTTCCGAGCTGCTTCCTGCCGCGCGTTCGCGAGGGAATCCTGACGGAGGCTGGCCAAATAATCCTTGTCGTCGGCACGGGCACCGTCCCCGAAAGCCCAGCCGAACACCGTGTTGGTACTCGTCATGGCCGAAAGCGTACTCCTCAGGAGCGCCAGGCGTAGCGGCGCTCGGGGCGGCCGACCCCGCCGTAGCGGAGTTGGACCTCCACGCGCCCGTCGTCGCTGAGGTACTCGAGGTAACGCCGGGCGCTGACCCGGGACGTGCCCAGCCGGTCCGCGGCTTCGCTGGCCGAGAGATCGGTTCCGGTGTCCCGGAGCAGCTGCTCGACCAGACGCAGGGTCTCGACGCTGCACCCCTTGGGCAGCGGCCGCTCGGATCTGCTCATCCCGAAGACCCGGTTCACGTCCGACTGCTCGGCGGTGCTCTTGGACGAGGCGAGCGGGCGGTAGGCCTGCTGGTAGTGTTCGAGCCGCTCGCGCAGGTCCTCGTTGGAGAACGGCTTCATCAGGTAGTGCACAATTCCGCCGCGAAGCGCCCGGCGCACGGTGTCTACCTCGCGGGCGGCGCTGATCACCAGCACGTCCAGCTCGGGCACCTCTTCGCGAAGCTGCTGCAGCAGGTCCAGCCCGCTGATGTCGGGCAGGTGGATGTCCAGCAGGACCAGATCCGGCTGGAGACGTTTGGCCTCCACGAGCGCTTGGGCACCGGTGTGGGCAACGCCGACGACGGCGAATCCGGGCGTCTGCCGGACAAAGCCGGCGTGGACCTTCGCGACCATGAAGTCGTCGTCGACAATAAGTACCTTGATCATGACTGTACGCTCCGCTTTCCGAGGCGGGCGGTGAACACGGCGCCGCCGTCGTTGTGGACGCTCACTTCGCCGTTCCGCCTCAGACATACTAACCGGGTGAGCGCGAGACCGAAGCCGCGTCCGCCGTCGTTCTGTGACGTTTTGGTGGTGAAACCCTGCGTGAAGATGTCTTCCAAGGACTGCACGGCCACCCCCGAGCCTGAGTCCTTCACCATGACCAGAACCTCGTCGGCCTCGTCCTCGAGGCGGATCCGGACGGTTGCGGCGGGAATGCCCGTGACGGCATCGAGGGCGTTGTCCACCAAATTGCCGACGACGGTAGTTAGGTCCCGGGACAGTTCATCATCCGCCCGGCCCAGGACGGACCCTTCGGCCAGTTCCAGCGCAACATTGCGTTCGGCAGCGAGGCTGGCCTTGGCGATCAGGAGGGCTGCCACGGCCGGATCCTGGATGCGGCTGGTGACGTCATCGTAGAGCCGGGTGCGGCTGAGGCTGACGCCGTCGACAAAGTTGACCACTTCGTCATACTCGCCGAGCTGGATCAGGCCGGAGATGGTGTGCAGTTGGTTGGCGAACTCGTGGGTCTGCGCGCGCAGGGTGTCCGTGGTGGTGCGGGTGGCGCCCAGTTCCTTTTCCAGCGAGGAGAGTTCGGTGCGGTCGCGCAGAGTGGTGACGGAACCGATCACCCTACCGCGGGAGCGCATCGGCATGCGGTTGAAGACCACCACCCGCTCGCCGACCAGGACCAGCCGGTCCGCGTCCGCCTGATCGCGGGTCAGCACCTCGCGAAGCTGCGGCATCAGGTCCAGCTCGTCGAGGTTGCGGCCAACGCAGTCCAGCGGCAGGCCTAGCAGCTGGCGCGCGCTGTCATTGGTCAGCGTAATCCGCAGCTGCGGGTCCAGCGCGATGACGCCCTCCTTCACCCCGTGCAGCATGGCCTCGCGGTGCTCCACCAGCCCGGCGATCTCCTCCGGCTCCAGGCCCAGTGTCTGGCGTTTGACGCGCCGTGCCAGCAGCAGGGAACCGGCGGTGCCGAGGGCAAGCGAGACGCCCAGATAGGTGAGCAGGTTGGGGACAGCCTGGCCCAGGCGCTCCCAGGTGGAGGGGTATTCACGCCCGACGGCGGCAATTCCCACCGTTTGCCCGTCATCGTCGATCACCGGAACATGTGCCACCAGCGAGGTGGTGCCGTCCATGTTGACCGCTCCGGTCCAGGACCGACCGGAGAGGACGCTGCTCTCGCCCAGCGGCAGGAGTTCGCCCAACTGGGATGGATCGGGCGAGGTGATGATGGTGCGGTCCGGCCTGGCCAGGATGGCGAAAGTGGAACCGGAGACAGTCCGGACGGATTCGGCCACCGCCGGCAGCGCGGAGCCCAGCCGCGGCTCGGCGACGGGGAGCAGTGAGCGCACGGCAGGCATCGCCGCGAGGGTTTCGGCGGCGGAGAGGGCCCGGCGTCCTTCGACGCGTTCAAAAGCCTGCGCGGATTGAGCCAGCGAGATGGCGATGACGCCGAGGAGCACTGCCAGCACTATCAGCAACTGCAGGACCAGATACTGACCTGCCAGGGTGATGCGTCGGCGTCGTCTTGTTAGCCTGCCGGCGTGCTTGAGCACTGAAGTCCTTCCACCTCGGAACCGGTCCATGTCCCCGGTTGATCGGGTGAACTATACCCATTATCCCGCCCATTCCGGGCATGTGAGCGTGACCACAATGAACACAACTTTCTTTGAGAACACAAGCGTGACGGGCATCACGGCTACCCATACCGTGGTCTTATTCGTACTCCTGATGAGAAGAGGATTCCCATGCGTCGATTCAACGCATTCCGCCTGGCCGCCGTGGCGGCAGGCATTGCCCTGGCAGCGTCCGGCTGCGGTGTCACCGGTTCCAGCAGCAGCGAAGCCGGCGGCACCTCGGCGGCCGCAGAAGGCCCGGTCACCGACCTGCGCATCATGGTCCCGAACTCGCCCGGCGGCGGCTACGACACCACCGCCCGCGTTGCCGCGAAGGTGATGGAGGAAACCGACATTGCCTCCAACATCGAGGTCTTCAACCTGGCCGGCGCCGGCGGCACCGTAGGCCTGGCCCGTACCGTCAACGAAGAAGGCAACGGCGACCTGGCCATGCTGATGGGCCTGGGCGTGGTGGGCGCCAGCTACACCAACGACTCCGAGTCTAAACTGACCGAGACCACTCCGCTGGCCCGCCTGATCCAGGAGCCGGGCGCCATCATGGTCTCCAAGGACTCGCCCTACAAGACCATCGACGACCTGGTGAAGGCCTGGAAGGAAGATCCGTCCAAGGTCAGCGTCGGCGGCGGCTCCTCGCCGGGCGGCCCGGACCACCTCCTGCCGATGCAGCTGGCCCAGACCGTCGGCATCGACCCGAAGGACGTGAACTTCGTGTCCTACGACGGCGGCGGCGACCTGCTGCCGGCCATCCTGGGCAACAAGCTCGGCTTCGCCGCTTCCGGCGCCGGCGAGTACATCGACCAGATCAAGAGCGGCGAGATCCGCGTCCTGGCTACCAGCGGCGAAGAGCGCCTCGAGGGCGTCGACGCCCCCACCCTGCAGGAATCCGGCATCGACCTGGTGTTCAGCAACTGGCGCGGCATCGTTGCCCCTCCGGGCGTCAGCGAAGAAGACAAGCAGAAGTGGATCGGCGCACTGGAGAAGATGCACGGCACCCCCGAGTGGCAGCAGGCCCTCGAAACCAATGGCTGGACCGACGCTTTCGCCACCGGCGAGGAGTTCTCCACGTTCCTGAAGGAACAGGATGAGCGCGTGGCCAACGTCCTGACCGAACTGGGTCTTGCATGAAACAGCTGGTTTCCCGGCTGAAAGGCCGCTCCGAGCTGGGCCTCGCGGCCCTGCTCGGGGCGTTCGGCGTGATCGTCATCCTCGACGCGCTGTCCCTGAACGTCCCGTATTCCCAGGCCGACCCGGTCGGCCCGAAGACCCTGCCGTACATCGTCGGGGCACTGCTGCTGGTCTGTGCCGTGCTGCTGGCCATCAACGTGCTGCGTGGCGGCCACGGCGAAGCCGAGGGCGGCGAAGACGTGGACCTGACGCATCCCACCGACTGGCGTACCGTCGTGCCGCTGCTGGGCGCATTCGTGCTCAACATTGCCCTGATCGATACCGTCGGCTGGGTCATCTCCGGAACCCTCCTCTTCTGGGGCAGTGTCTGGGCGCTGGGCAGCCGCCGCTATATCCGTGACGGCATCATCTCCGTGGTCATGGCCCTGGGCACCTTCTACGGGTTCTACCTCGGTCTGGGCATCAAACTGCCGGCCGGACTCCTGGAAGGAGTGCTCTAAATGGAGACATTCGACCTGCTGATGCAGGGATTCTCGACGGCGGCAACGCCGATCAACCTGCTGTACGCCTTCATCGGCGTGCTGCTGGGTACCGCCGTCGGCGTGCTGCCGGGTATCGGCCCCGCCATGGCCGTGGCCCTGCTGCTGCCGGTCACCTACTCGCTGGAACCGACCAGTGCGTTCATCATGTTCGCCGGCATCTACTACGGCGGCATGTACGGCGGCTCTACCACCTCCATTCTGCTGAACACCCCGGGCGAATCGTCCACGGTCATCACCGCGATCGAAGGCCACAAGATGGCCAAGTCCGGCCGTGCGGCCCAGGCGCTGGCGACAGCAGCCATCGGCTCCTTCGTCGCCGGCACGATCGGCACCGCGTTGCTCGTGGCCTTCGCCCCGGTTGTAGTGGACTTCGCCGTCAGCCTTGGCGACCCCAGCTACCTGGCCATCATCGTCCTGGCCCTCATCGCTGTGACTGCCGTGCTCGGCGGCTCCAAGCTGCGTGGTTTTTCCGCCCTCGGCATCGGCCTGGCCATCGGCCTGGTCGGCGCCGACCCGGTCACCGGGCAGCAGCGCCTCATCTTCGGCCAGCCGCTGCTGGTGGACGGGCTGGACATCGTGGTTGTCGCCGTCGCCATCTTCGCGGTGGGCGAAGCCCTCTGGATTGCCGCGCATCTGCGCCGCAAGCCGATGCAAACCATTCCGGTGGGCCGGCCCTGGATGGGCAAACAGGACTGGAAGCGGTCCTGGAAGCCCTGGCTGCGCGGAACGGCGTACGGTTTCCCGTTCGGTGCCCTGCCTGCCGGCGGCGCCGAGATTCCCACGTTCCTCTCTTATGTGACCGAGAAGAAGCTCTCCAAGCACCCGGAGGAATTCGGCCACGGCGCGATCGAGGGTGTTGCCGGCCCCGAGGCAGCCAACAATGCCTCGGCCGCCGGTACCCTGACCCCCATGCTGGCCCTGGGCCTGCCGACCAACGCCACCGCCGCCGTCATGCTGGCTGCCTTCATCCAGTTCGGCATCCAGCCCGGACCGCTGCTCTTTGACAGCGAGCCACAGCTGGTCTGGGCGCTGATCGCCAGCCTGTTCATCGGCAACACCCTGCTGCTGCTGATCAACCTGCCGCTGGCGCCGGTCTGGGCCAAACTCCTGCAGCTGCCGCGCCCCTACCTCTACGCCGGCATCCTGTTCTTTGCCACCCTGGGCGCCTACGCAGTCAACCTGCAGACGTTCGACCTGGTGATCCTGCTGCTGCTCGGCCTGCTGGGCTTCGCCATGCGCCGCTATGGTCTGCCGGTGCTGCCTCTGGTCATCGGGCTCATCCTCGGCCCGCGCGCCGAGGAGTCGCTGCGCACCTCGCTGCAGCTGAGCGCCGGAAACATCTCCGGCTTGTGGAGTGAGCCGGTCGCCGTCGTTGTTTACATCATCGTGGCACTGGTACTGCTCGCACCGCTGGCGCTGAAGGTCATCCACAGGCGCCGGCCGGAGTCAGTCCTGCTCGGCAACATCCCGCAGGCACCGGGTGAAACCGCTGCAACCGACGACGACGGCAGCGTGGCCAATGGTGATGCCAACGGCGACAATGACAGTGACAATGACAATGACAAGGACCATGACAAGGACACGGGCAGTGTCCTGCCGGAGCATGCCGGCAGCAGCGGCGGCGGTCCCGCGGAACCCGCAGGGCGCCACCGCTCGGACGAAATCCAAAATGAACGGGAGCGATCATGAGCATAGTGGTGGGCTACATCCCCACGCCGGAAGGCGAAGCCGCCCTGGAACGGGCCATCAGCGAAGCGGCCAGCGCCAAAGCGCCGCTGGTCGTGGTGAACTCGACCCGCGGGGACGTCTTCGTGGACCAGCGGTTTGTCCAGTCCGATGCTGCCCAAGCGCTGGACAGCCGGCTGGCGGCCTCCGGGGTGGAACACATCCTGCTTCAGCCCATGGGCGGGAACGATGCCGCCGATGAGGTGCTCGATGCGGCGGAAACCCACCGGGCGGACTTGATCGTGATCGGGCTGCGCAAGCGGACTCCGGTGGGCAAGCTGATCATGGGCAGCACCGCGCAACGGATCCTGCTGCAGGCAGAGTGCCCGGTTCTCGCGGTCAAGGCGTAGTCCGCGGGTCACTGGAAAAGAGCTAAATGTAGAGGAACCGTTCCCCCGGTGGGAGCGGTTCCTCTGTTTAATGCGCTGGCAAGGGCCTCAGACGACGAGCGGTACCGGGTGCACTTCGTCGGCGCGATGGCCCGCGCGCTCGTGGATACGCTGGACGGCCTCGGCAGACGGTGCTTCGGAGAGGCAGTAGACAACCCCGCTCTCCGGATCGGCCCATGCCTTTTTGAATTCCACCTTTTCTTCATCCTGAATGGCAAGGTCCGCATTATGGGCCTCCTTGAGAGCCTCTGCGGTGATGCCAACCATGTTGTGGTGCACATCCATGAACTCGGGCATGACAACTTTCCTTTTCTGGTGACGTTGAGCAAAATTACTATGGGCGGGTGGCGCCCGGTCATTCCAAGTGGCCGCTGATGGACCAGGGGATTTGTGCCCATACATCAGCGTCTATTGAAACGGATCGCGGCAAGGACTCTCTTCGGAAGCCCTACTTACATGGTCCTCTTACCGCCCATGGCAAGACAAGCATCCGGTTAAAGCAAAGAGCCCTCGGCAGAAGTTGGGGGTCTCTGCCGAGGGCTTACGCGCGGGGGCGCCCGGTTGGGGGTTCGGGCGGCAAGCCGCGCGCTGCAGGATCAGTCTTTCATATTGGGTGCTGGAAAGAAAGACAGGTCTGTCTACCCGCTACAATGTGTTCCATGACACTACGGATCGAAGCTGATGGTCGTGCCGCAACCGGAGCACCCGCCGTCGTTCGCCTTGATCCGAGGGAGCGGATCCTCACCGCTGCGTACGCGCTGTTTTCGCGGCGGGGCATCCGGGACGTCGGCGTTGACGAGCTGATCCGCGAGTCCGGCGTCGCCAAGGCGACCTTCTACCGTCATTTCCCCTCCAAGGATGATCTGGCGCTGGCCTTCCTGGAACGCAGGGACCATGTGTGGACCACGGGCTACGTGGTTGCCGAAGCAATGCGTAGAGCCGACACCGCGGAGCAGCGGCTGCTGGCCGTTTTCGACGTCTTCGATGAGTGGTTCCAGCGCGAGGATTTTGAAGCCTGTTCCTTCGTCAACGTGCTCTTGGAGATGGGTGCAGGCCATCCGCTGGGCCAGGCCTGCGTTGACTATCTGGGCAGGATCCGTAACCAGTTGCGGCGGTGGGGCGATGAGGCAGGTCTGGCCGATACTGAAGCGTTCGCCAACTCCTGGCACCTGCTGATGAAGGGCGCCATCATTCTGGCCGCGGAAGGGGACCGGCAGGCGGCCAGCCGGGCCCGGACGATGGCCGGTTGGCTGCTTGAAGCGCACCGGCCGCGTCCAGAGGCCGCTGGGTAGGCTTAGGGTTCCGGGCTGGTCAGGATGGCCGGATCCTTCTTGCCATAAGGCATCCGCACACGCAGGGAGTTGGGTTCAACGCGCATGGCGATATGCGTGCCCTTGCCCAGATAGTCGCCGTCGATCTCGATGTCCTGCGGCTCCTGCGTTTCAATCACGGCAGACTTGCACTGGAAATACTCGATCGAAGGGTCCTTGCCCTTGCCGCGGCGGAGCAACTTGGCGGCCACCCCCAGCCAGCCGAACGTCCCGTGCGGTGCCACGGTCATGATTTCCAGCAGCCCGTCGTCGATCTTGGCACCGGGGAAGATTTCCAGCCCGCCCATGATCTTGCCGCAATTGCCGCCCATGACACTGCGTAGCCGGCGGCCGATGGGCTTTCCGCCGTCGATGGTGATCTTGGTCCGCTGCGGCTTGCCGGGCAGATTGCGGATTCCGGCGTCTACATAGGCCAGCCAGCCGACCTTGTCCTTGAGATCGTCGCGGGTATCGCCCATCATCGCCGCATCGAAGCCCAGGCCGGCCATGACTAGGAAAACGTGCGCCTCGATGGCGCGGTCGACTGTCACGTGGACGACGTCAAGACGGCGTTCGGTACCGGTGATGGCGACCCGGATGGAGCCCTCGGGATCATCGACGTCAAGATCGAGGTTGCGCGCCAGCAGGTTTCCGGTTCCCAAGGGCAGCAGCCCCAGCGGCGTGTCCGTGCCGGCAAGTTCTTCGGCGACGCAGCGAACTGTTCCGTCGCCACCGGCGGCGATCACCAGATCCACGCCCTCGTCCAGAGCCTGCTGAGCCATGCCGTGGCCCGGGTCTTCCTTGGTGGTTTCCAGCCAGAGCGGCTCGTCCCACCCCTCGTCTGCGCTGATTTTTGACACCAGATCCCGGATGTCCACGGTTGTCGGCTTGATGGGATTAAGCACGACGGCGGCGCGCTGGGACGTGTGCGATGGCTCGGTCATGTGCGTCCTCAGGTTTTGTGCTGACAGTGTTTGACACGAGTCTAACCGCGCGCCCGCCACGCCGGGGCGCGCGGCGGGTGATTGAACCCGAAGGAGTGGCGCTTGAGTCCCCGAAGACTGTCGGAACCGCGCGGTACTGTGTAGGTGAAGACGGTTTAAGTTGGGGGAAGAGTTCCTTTGGGGGAGAAACAAGCGGCCGTGAGGCCACGTCGGCGGTTCATTGCGGCCGGATTTCTGATCGTTGTGCTGCTGGTTCTCTGGCTGATCGCCGGAACGTCGGCGGACGCGGAGGAAAGCAGGGGCCAAAGCAGCCCGGCGCCCAGCCAAACGTCGGCAGCGGCGGTGCCGCCGCCGACGTCGGCTGGGTCACCAACAGGCCCGGGGAGCCCGCCGGCGAAGGTACCTGCTCCAGCGGAGCGAAGCCGCGAACCGGAACCGGTCGAGCCGCAGGACCGGCAGGAGCCCGATGTTGCAGCGCTCGCGCTGCTGGAAACCCTGCCGATCAAGGGCCGCGCGCCGAAGACCGGGTATGACCGCGACGAATTCGGGCAGGCCTGGGCGGATGTGGACCGCAACGGCTGCGACACCCGGAACGACATCCTCGCGCGTGACCTGGGCTCGCCCAGCTTCCGCAGCAACGAATCCTGCCGGGTGATCAGCGGCGTGCTGCAGGATCCGTACTCGGGACGGACGGTGGAATTCACCCGCGGCCAGGAGACCAGCGGGTTGGTCCCCGTGGACCACGTGGTGGCTCTCAGCGATGCCTGGCAGAAGGGCGCGCAGCAGCTGACCCTTGAACAGCGCACCTTGCTGGCGAACGATCCGCTGAACCTGTTGGCGACCACTCAGCGGATGAACAGCCAGAAGTCCGACGGCGACGCCGCCACCTGGCTGCCTCAGAACAAGTCCTTCCGGTGCGCGTACGTCTCCCGGCAGATCTCGGTCAAGGCCGCCTACTCGCTCTGGGTGACGATGGCAGAGCACGACGCGATGGAACGGATCCTGGCCGACTGCCCGGATGAAGCTGCTGCCGGTTCAGCCCTCGTGGAGGAACCCCTCGCCCAGGCGGGGGCTCCGGCGGCCAAGGCACCCGCCGCCAGTGCACCGGCACGGACGCCCGCGCCGGAAGCGGGCAACGCAGCACCGGGCGGTGCCGGCCCGCTGCCGGCGCCTGCACGCAACGTGAACTGTTCGACCTTCGGCACCCATGCCGAAGCCCAAACGTGGTTCGAGTACTACCACCCGACGATGGGGGACATCGGCGGGTTGGACGCCGACGGCGACCTGTTGGCCTGCGTGAGCCTGCCGTAGGGGTAGGCGTTAGCGTCAGCGGATGGTGATGCAGGCCAGACGGTCGCCTGCGGTGCCGGCTTCGCCTTCTTCCGTTTTGGTGTGCATGGCGTGGATGACCACGGAACGGCCCTCGCCCTCCCTCAGCTGCCAGTCAACACTGCTTTGAGCTTCGGCATTGCCTTCGGGATCCGTGCTGAAGTCCAGCCAGATTTCGTTCTCCGGATTGGCGTACTGCGGATTCGTGGACGGGGTCTCGGGGTCCTGCTCGTTCTGGTAGTGGGGGCCGGCATCGTCCGGATCCTCGCCGCAGGCGCCTACATGGACATGGGCGCCGTACATCATGTCCGGCTCCAGTCCTTCGACGGACAGGGACACGGTGGTGCTGCCCTCGGCCTCCTCCAGATCGACCTGTGCCGAGGAACCTTCGGGCACCCTGGACGGGTTGTAGGTCACCGCGACCGCCCCTTCGGAATACTCGGCAAACGTTCCCGAGCCAAGCTCTCCCGTGGGCATCGCCGAGGCGCTTCCGGCACTTTCGGATGCCTCCGGCGAAAAGGTTTCCGTCGCCGGCCCGACTCCCGGCCCTTCTCCGGCGCCCTCGGGAGCGCCGCACGCACTCAAACCGAGGGCCACGGCAGCAAGCCCGATGGTCAGAAGATTGGATGTAGATTTCACGATGCAAGTCTCCGTAGCTAGTTGTGCTCCAAGTGCTTCCGCACATTCAGCGTGCCACGGGCCCAACCGAAGTGCCAGAGCATCCGGCTAACCGACCCCGAAGCGCGTGAACTCTCCGGTGGCCCGTGAATACGTGGCATCGATATTTTGAACCTGCCCGGGGCTGTTGCCCGAATCCAGCCGGGCCAGGAAATCCTCGACCGCTGCCTTCAGGCCCTCAGCGACGATCTTGACGGAGCCGTCGGGCTGGTTCATGGCGGCACCGTGCAGGTCAAGCTGCTCGGCCTGTTCCCGCGTCCAGTAGCGGAAGCCGACCCCCTGGACCTGCCCGCTCACAATGGCCAGAAGCCGGGTTCGGTCCTGTTGTGCCTCGTCATCAATAGCCATGCTTCCAACGTAGCCAGCCGGAGCCGGATGGTCGAGGGCTGGCCCGAAGAAGGCCGGAACGGTAAGACTGGTTCATGACCACCACGCAGAAACAGGAGTACGACGTCGTCATCGTCGGCGGCGGTGTCGCCGGCCTCAGTGCAGCGCTGGTGCTCGGCCGGGCGCGACGCAGAGTAGCCGTGGTGGATGCCGGCACTCCGCGCAATCAGCTGGCCTCGCACGCGCACGGCTTTCTCACCCGGGACGGGGCCACCCCGGCGGAACTGCTCCGACTGGCGCGGGAGGAGGTCCGCGGCTATGGCGTTGACCTGATCGAAGGGACCGTGGTGGACATTACGGATGCTCGTGCCGCGGTCCTCGATGACGGCAGCCAGGTGCGCGGGCGGCATCTCATCCTGGCCACGGGGCTGCGCGACGTACTCCCGGAGCTGGCCGGCGCCGACGAGCGCTGGGGCAAGGACCTGCTGCAGTGCCCCTACTGCCACGGGTGGGAGGTCCGGGACCGCAAGCTCGGGGTACTCGCCACCGGCGATACTTCCTTCGAGCAGGCCCTGCTCGTCCGCCAATGGTCTCCGCAGGTCACGCTGTTCACGCATACCTCCGGGGAGCCGGATGATATCCAGCGCCGGCGGCTCGCTGCCCGGGATGTGGCGATTGTGCCGGGGCAGGTGAAGCGGCTGGTCGTTGAAGGCGATGCCCTGGCCGCGCTTGAACTGGCGGACGGGCAACGGGTTGATTGCCAGGCCCTGTTCGTTGAACCTGAAGCCGCGGTCGATTCGCCGGTTGTGTCGTCGCTGGGATGCGGCCGGGCCGAGGACGGCTGCATCACCACCGACGGAATCGGCAAGACGGATATCGAGGGGGTCTAGGCTGTAGGCAACGCCAATGATCCTTCCGCCCAGCTCATCGCCGCCGCCGGAGACGCCTACCGGGTGGCCGTCTCCGTCAACGCCGAACTGGTACGCGAAGATGTGGCGGCAGCCGGCGGTTAGGTAGTCTTCGGATATGTGGACTCCAGCCGATCTTAAACTGCCCGTCGTCGCCGCCCCGATGGCGGGAGGTCCGTCCACCCCTGCATTGGCCGCGGCAGTGAACGACGCCGGCGGGCTGGGTTTTCTGGCCGGTGCCCTGAAAGCGCGGGGCAAGGTAACCGAGGAGATCGCGCACTTGCGCGCGCTGTCAGACAAGCCATTCGGGGTGAACCTCTTCGTGCCCGCGAGCACTGCGGGGGCACCGGCCGCCGAAGACATCGACGCTGTCGAAGCCTACCGGCGCCGGCTCACCGAGTTCCTGGAGGCCGCGGTACCGGAGCCGGACTGGCAGGACACCGACGACTACGCCAGCAAACTGGAGCTGATGGTTGAAGCGCGGCCGGCAGTCGTCTCCTTCACTTTCGGACTGCCGGATGAAGAGACGGTCGACAAACTGCACCGGGCCAACATTTCCGTGTGGGCCATGGTGACCGACGCGCAGGACGCCCGCGCCGCCGAGGCACGCGGCTGCGACGTACTGGTAGTGCAGTCCGCGGAAGCGGGCGGACACCGCTCGACGTTCACCGTGCGGACCGAACCCAATGACCAGACGCTGGAAACTTTGCTGCCCGAGGTGCGGGCCGCCGTCGGCCTTCCCCTGGTGGCGGCCGGCGGAATCAGCTCCCCGGCCCATGTGGGACGGGCGCTGGAGCTCGGGGCCGTGGCGGCGCAGGCCGGCACCGCGTTCCTGCGCACGCCCGAATCCGGCGCTGCCAAGTTCTACAAGGACGCCCTGATCGACGCCCGTTTCAGCTCAACCGCACTCACCCGGGCCTTCTCCGGGCGGCTGGCCCGCGGGCTGGAGAATGACTTCATCCGCGGGTTCGGCAAGTACGCCCCGGCAGTCTACCCGCAGGTCAACCAGCTCACGCGTGCCGTCCGGGCTGCGGCCGCCGAGGCGCAGGATCCGCAACTGATGTCCCTGTGGGCCGGCGTCGGCTTTCCGGACGCGACGGCGGAACCGGCCGCGGACGTGGCGCGGCGGATCGGCCGGGTGGCCTGAGCCAGCCGGCGTCCCAGCCAGCCCCCAACTCAGACAGCCGGCGGGCGCGGCACCACCACTTCGCCCGTCGCCGTGGTGTCGGTGTTGAGTATCCAGCCCACCCGCTTGACGAATTTGACCGTCAGCGAACTCTCCACGATGCGCGCTCCCGGCACGGCTGCGAGGAAATCCGCCTCGATGTCGGTGACGTTGGAGGCCGAGCGCAGCCACATAATGAACGTGAAGTTGCTGGTTCCGGTGGTGGAGGCGCACAGGCGCAGTTGCCCGATCTGCCGCAGCACGGCCGCGGCATGGAGCCGCTGGTCCGGCGGTACGTCCACAAACCATTGGCAGCTGACCGGGAAGCCGGAGTAATCCTGCGCCACCTCGCAGCGGAAGGCCAGCGTGCCGGATTCAAGCACCCGGTTGAGCTGGCGGCGCGCGGTGACCGGGTGCAGCCCGGTAGCCTGCGCGATCTCGGTTGCGGTGGCGCGGCCGTTGCGGCTCAGCTCCTGGACAATAGGCCAGTACGACGACGGCGGCGGACCCGCGGAGGTGCCCGCCGGAGGCCGCTGGATTTTCCGGAAGCGGGCGCGCTGCTGCGGGCTGAGCGCGTCCAGCTCCCAGGCGTCGGCGCCGGTGTGCAGGGCGGTGCAGACTCCGCTTTGGTAGCGGACCAGGCCGGGTATCTGTGCCAGTTCGGGCAGCACGGTACGCGTGAACGCCGCCCAACTTTGCGTCACCACGGTCAGGACAAGATCCCGGTTCCGGGCGGATTCTTCCAGCGAGACAACTTCCGGGATGGCGCACAGCGCATCCTCGACTTCCTGCCGCCGGCTCAACTCGCAGTCGGCGTCCACAAAACTGAGCGTCATTTCATCCGGATCGCCCAGCAGGTGCGCGGTGATCCAGGCCAGCCCGCCTGCCCGCAACCGCTGCCAATGTGCCGCCAGCGTTCCGGGGTGCCGGTCCAGGACCGCTGCGGCGTCGGTCCAGCTGATCCGAGGCGCCAATTGCAGGAGATTGATGAGCGCTCTGTCGTCGTCGCTGAGATCCATGGGGCGAGAGTGATCGTTTCTTCGGAATCGGAAAGCTTTGATGTTGTTTTCTTGGATTTTAGCCCATTGTGAGTCCGGTCACTGAATAATGGTTGAAACGTCTTTTTGTCAGGAGTTGGAACCCATGACCGTCACAGCGGATGCCCGTGAGCTGCAGGATGAAATTGTCCGGCTGCGTCACCGGCTGCACCAGGAGCCGGAGATCGGCCTGGACCTGCCCCGGACGCAGGAGAAGGTGCTGGAAGCCCTCGATGGCCTGCCGTTTGAAATCACGCTCGGTCAGGACACCACGTCCGTGACCGCGGTTCTTCGCGGCACCGCGGGTCTGGGCCAGTACACCGCAGGGAACGACGACGCCGCAGCGGCCGCCTCTGCCGGAAGTTCTGCAGCTGCTGACCGTCCGGTGGTGCTGCTGCGCGGCGACATGGATGGCCTCCCCCTCCAGGAAGCCACCCGCGTGGACTACAGCTCCCGCATCGACGGCGCCATGCATGCCTGCGGCCACGACCTGCACACCGCGATGCTCGCCGGTGCCGCCACCCTCCTCGCCGAGCGCCGGCACCAGCTGGCCGGCGACGTCGTACTCATGTTCCAGCCGGGGGAGGAGGGCTGCGACGGCGCCGGAGTCATGATCCGCGAAGGCGTGCTGGATGCAGCCGGCAAACATCCCGACGCAGCTTTCGGCATGCATGTGATGGCTGGACTGGAGCCCAACGCCCGGTTCTTCACCAAGCCGGACATCCTGATGTCGGCCTCGGACGGGCTCTTCGTGACGGTGCACGGCGCAGGCGGACATGGCTCCGCCCCGCACAGCGCGAAGGACCCGGTCACCGCGGTCTCCGAAATGGTTACCGCCCTGCAGGTCATGATCACCCGCCAGTTCAACATGTTCGACCCGGTAGTGCTCACCGTCGGGTTGCTGCAGGCCGGCACCAAGCGCAATGTCATCCCGGAAAGCGCCCGTTTCGAGGCCACGGTGCGGACCTTCTCGGAGGCCTCGCGGGAGAAAATGATGACGGCGGTTCCGCAGCTGCTGGAGGGCATTGCCGCAGCGCACGGACTAACCGTCACCGTGGACTACCAGCCCGAATATCCGCTGACCGTCACGGATGTGGACGAGACGCACAACGCCGAACGGATCATCACCTCGCTCTTCGGCGACGAGCGGTACTCGCGGATGGCCCAGCCGCTGGGCGGTTCCGAGGACTTCTCCCGGGTGCTGGCCGAGGTGCCGGGCAGCTTCATCTGCCTCTCGGCTGCCGCCCCCGGCGAAGACCACCGCACGGCCCCCTTCAACCACTCGCCGTTCGCCACCTTCGACGACAACGTACTGGCAGACGGGACCGCCCTCTACGCCGAGCTGGCGCTGACCCGGATCGCCGAGCTCGCCGCCGGCCGGACCCGCTGACAAACCAAGAACCCCTTCCCGAACGTCCTTCCCCAGGAGCCACCCATGACAACGAACGCTGAAACCAACCCGGCCCATCCCGGGCACCCGGCCAAGCACCTGCCGCCGCAGCCGGTGGTCAGTGCACGCCGGACCATCCTCGGCACCGGCGTCGGCAATGCCATCGAATGGTACGACTGGGCCGTCTACGCGACCTTCGCCCCGTTCTTCGCCGGCCAGCTCTTCAACAACGAGGATCCGGCCTCCGCCGTACTGGCGACCCTGGCGATCTTCGCCGTGGGCTTCCTCGCCCGGCCGCTGGGCGGGTTCGTCTTCGGCTGGTTGGGAGACCGCATCGGCCGCAAGTACTCGATGACGCTGGCAGTGGCCTTGGCATCGGTGGGCAGCCTGCTGATCGGCATCGCTCCGACGTATGCGGCGATGGGTGCCCTCGCGTCCGTGACGCTGCTGATCGCGAGGCTGATCCAGGGCCTGGCGCATGGCGGCGAGCTGCCGTCCTCGCAGACCTATCTCTCGGAGATGGCGCCTAAGGAAAAGCGCGGCTTCTGGGCCACCCTGATCTACACCTCCGGCACGGTGGGCACTCTCTTCGGCATCCTGCTCGGTGCGGTGCTGACCCTTGTCCTCAGCAGCGAGCAGATGCTCGCCTGGGGCTGGCGCATCCCGTTCCTGCTGGGCGCAGCGCTCGGTCTCTACGGCCTGGTCATGCGGACCCGGATGAAGGAAACCGACCTCTTCGAGCAGGAGACCACGCAGGAAAAGCGCGAGCCGATGTGGCCGCAGATCATCCGCTACCGCAAGCAGGCGCTGCAGGTCATCGGCCTGACCGTGGGCCTCACCGTTGTCTACTACACCTGGGGCATCGTCGCCCCGACCTACGCCTCGACCAGCCTGGGCATGGACCGCGGCGCGGCCTTGTGGTCCGGTGTCATCGCCAACATTGTGTTCCTGATCGCGCTGCCCATCTGGGGCAAGGTCTCGGACAAGATCGGCCGGAAGCCGGTGCTGTGGATCAGCTCCATCGGAGCGGCCACGATGCATTTCCCGATGACCTGGCTGCTGCAGGACTCACCGTGGCAGCTCGTGGTGTCCATGTCCGTCATGCTGATCTTCATTGCGGCCAGCGCGGCCATTGTCCCGGCCGTCTACGCCGAACTGTTCCCCACCAGCATCCGCACCATCGGCGTCGGTGTCCCGTACTCCATCTGCGTGGCGTTGTTCGGCGGTACCGCCCCGTACCTGAACAGCTGGCTGACCGCGAACGCCGGCCCCAACGCCTTCGCGTTCTACACGGTGACCCTGCTGCTGGTCAGCGTCGCGTTCATCTTCACCATCCCGGAGACCAAGGGCAAGGACCTGCGCGAGGAGCCGGTAGCGGTTCCTGCACACTAACGGGTTTGGGCAGTCCGCCGCCAAGCCGGCTGTCTGCCCGTTGCCGCCGATACAACTGCTGATACAACAAAGGTCCCGGTAGCCGGCTGCTTCAACAGCCGGCCACCGGGACCTTCTTCTATGGGAAGAAGCCGCGCCTATGCGACCTCGGGAACCCGCCAAATTGAATAATCGGACTGGCTGACCGTGCGGCGGTCGCCGCCGTCGTCCTCACGGATCCACACCAGGCCGACGCCGGGTGCGGTGCGGACAACTCGGCCGCGGTACTGAACGTCGTTCTCGATCCTCGCTTCAACGGCGTCGCCGCGGCGCAGCGCTCCGAGATTCCGGATCCGGGTGGGGGTAGCAGTGATTGTCGGTAGTGTCATAAGACCTCCTGTATCGATCGGTAAATAGGGCAGCAGCACCGGAAACCAGCGGCGTCACAAAGGACACCGGGCCCCGGTTAAGTGGGGGTAGCGCAGCAAGCTGGCAAACCGGCCGGTCTCGAGGAAAGCCGCGGCAGAGTGCGGGAATGACATTCACCGCAGAAACTCTGCCAGTACAAGGCTGTACTCACGGGACCGATTTGCAGTCTCAATATTTGACAACGAGGACCGGGCGGGTGTTATTCCCGCTGCTGCGCTTTTTCTTTTCCTTGTCTTCCTCGGGCTGGATGCCCGTGTCCTTGACAGCTGACGGCACGGGTAAGAGTCTGTATCCGAACAGCCGGCAGGGGCCGGATCGCTCCGGGCACAGAACAGCGGGGACCCAAACGTGGCGGACACCATCGACGAGTACATCGGCGCCTTGGACGAGGGCCTGCAAGAAGCTGCGGCCAAGGCCCGGAAGGTCATCGAGGCGGGCCTGCCGGAGGCGGAGTCCCGGATGTGGCATGGCCACCCGGTGTGGTTCATGGACGGTGAACCGGTTGCGCTGCTTAAAGCCTATTCGAAGTACGTGACCTTCGGGCTCTGGAAGGGACAGCAGCTCACGGACCCGTCAGGCAAGCTCGAGGCGGGATCGCGGCAGATGGCGTCCGTGAAGCTCGCCTCCGAACAATATGTAGACGAGCAGTTGTTCGCGGACTGGCTTCGGCAGGCGCGGGAGCTGGAACAAGAATCCTAGCTCAGGCCCCGCCGTCGTACTTTTACGCCCTGTCCCGCGGCGGCATCTGCTGTAGCGCCCAGGTGTTGCCGTCCGGATCGCTGAAGTAGACGAAGTGGCCCCACGGCTGCACGTCCACATCGCTCGTCTCGACCCCGCGTCCGCGCAGTTCATCCCGGGCGGCTGCGGCGTCATCGACCACGATCTGCAACCCCTTCTGCGAGCCCGGGGCCATATCCGTGATGCCGGTTCCCATCACGATGGAGCAGGCCGAGCCCTTCGGCGTGAGCTGGACGAAACGCAGGTCATCACTGACCCGGTGGTCGTGGTCGGCGTTGAAACCGACCTGGTCAACGTAGAACTTCTTCGCCCGGTCAACGTCGCTGACGGGTACGGCAACTAGCTCAAGTTTCCAGTCCATGGGACAACGCTAGACCGCCAGCTCGCTCTCCGGAAGACCGGGGCTGTCTTCATCCGCGCCGCAAAGCCAAACTTCGTACCCTTCGGCCTTCTCGAAGAGCTGCCGGGGATGCGCCCCGTCATTGGCCAGCCAGAGGACTTCGGCCTTGAGCGAGACCGCGTCCACCCTGCCCGTACGCACAATGGAGCCGCGCAGGCGGACTTCCACCAGGGTTCCCGGGAGCAGGTCCCAATCTTCAATGCGGGTCGAATCCATTGTTGCCTCCGTGCCGGTTGGACGTGTTGCCGTTCCCACCTTCGCTGAGCGCACCGGCGCGGCGCCATGGGCAGGAGCAGGAATTCATCCGGTGTTTACCTGATGCCAAATGTCTTGGCCCGGACGCCGACGCGGTAGATTGGCATGGTTCCAGCCGCCATGCGGCGACAAGGCTCCGGGAGAAGGGACAGCGGATGTCATTGGTGGACAACGCGGTTTATGTGGACGGCCACCGCACGGCGAGTCCGGAAGGCCTGGACGAGACATTCGAGCTGCTGCGCGAGCACCAGGGCATGGCCTGGATCGGCCTGTACCGGCCCAACGCCGAAGATGTCCGCACCGTTGCCCGCGAGTTCGATCTGCACGAGCTATCTGTGGAGGACGCGCTGTCCGGGCATCAGCGCGCGAAGCTGGAACGCTACGGGACCACCCTCTTTATGGTGCTCCGCCCGGCCCGCTACCTGGACGACGTGGAGAAAGTGGAGTTCGGCGAGCTGCACATCTTTGTGGGCCCTGACTTTGTCGTCACCGTCCGCCATGCCGAATCACCGGGACTGGCCAAAGTACGACGGCGGATGGAAGCCAGCCCGAAACTTCTCGCCAAGGGGACGCAGGCAGTTTTGTACGCGATCCTGGACCAGGTTGTGGATGAATACGCGCCGGTGGTGGCCGGCCTGGAAAACGACATTGACGAAATCGAAGACGACCTCTTCGGCGGAAACCCGGATGTTTCACGGCGGATCTATGAACTGCACCGCGAAGTCATCGAATTCCAGCGGGCCACCCAGCCGCTGGACCAGATGCTCGGGTCGCTGGAGCGCGGATCCGACAAATACGACGTGGAACTCGAACTGCAGCAGCGTCTGCGTGACGTCCATGACCATGTCATCCGCGTGGTGGACCGCGTCAACGCCTTCCGTGCCCTGCTCCAGAATGCCCTGAGCGTTCATTCCACGCTCGTGGCGCAGCGGCAGAACGAGGAGATGACCCGCCTGACCGAGACCAGCCTCGCGCAGAACGAGGAGGTCAAGCGGATCTCGTCCTGGGCCGCTATCCTTTTCGCCCCGACCCTGGTGGGTGCCGTCTACGGCATGAACTTCGAGTACATGCCCGAACTGGCATGGGCCTTCGGCTATCCGTTCGCTCTGGCGCTCATGGTGGGCATCGGCGTCGGGCTTTATATCGTGTTCAAGCGTTTGAAGTGGCTCTGAGCTGCCCTGAACCTATAGGTGCACCGGCAAGCCGTCTCTGGCCAGCTACGTTGTTGGCGCGCCGGCGGGACCGAGCTTGAAGCTGCCTAACTGGGCCGGCGGAACCAGCTGGAGGTACTGCGGATTGCCGGCGATGAACTTTCGCACTTCGGGACAGAACGGGAGTACGCCCAACCGGCGATGGTGCGCGTCGTCGAGCACGCTGCGGATGAGTTCGGTCTCGAAGTCCTTGCCCTGGTAGCGCGGCATGATTGTTGTCGTCAGGAACCAGATCTCGCTGCCCTCCATGCGGTACCTGAGGTAGCCGGCCACCACGCCGTTGTCATAGATGTCGAACTGCGACGCGGCGGGATTATGACGGACAACGGGCATCATTGCCTCCGTGAGTAGAGGTTGGGGCCAGTACAAAACTTCTGCGCACATTTCCCCCAAGGCACATTTGGTAGTGAGCCGAAGCCTACCAGTTGCATCTTGGGGGAAGTGTGGGGAAGCGTGGGGCGCCCAGTTGCCCCTTACGGACTAACCGCGTCCAGGCGCTATGCCAGGTGTTTACTGGCGGCCGCCCTTTCCTGGACCTGCGCCTGAGCCTGAGCCATGGCCGTCAGCGACAGCTGTGCCGTAGCGGTCTGTGCAGCGGCTGCCGCCTTCTTGCGGTAGAGGGCCAGGAACGAGGAAATGCGGCGTACCGCTTCTTCGATTTCATTCACCGAGGGCAGGATGACGAACCGGAAATGGTCCGGGGTGGGCCAGTGGAAGGCAGTGCCGTGCGAGACCAGGATCTTTTGCTCCTGCAGCAGGTCCAGCACGAACTGCTCGTCATTACTGAAGGGGTAGATCTCCGGATCCAGCTTCGGGAAGAGATACATCGCACCGGCGGCGGGAACGCAGCTAACGCCCGGAATCGCGTTGAGCAGTTCGCAGGCCCGATCCCGCTGCTCACGCAGCCGCCCGCCGGTCCGCACCAGATCATTAATGCTTTGGTAGCCGCCAAGTGAGGTCTGGATGGCGTGCTGGGCGGGAACATTGGCACACAGCCGCAACGACGCCAGCAGTTCCAGCGACTCGCGGTATGCGGCAGTCGCGGCGCGCGGCCCGGTGACGGCGACCCAGCCGGCACGATAGCCGGGCATCCGGTACGCCTTGGACAGACCGCTGAAGGTCAGGACGGCAACGTCGTCCGCAATGGAAGCGGTATGGATGTGGACCGCGTCTTCGTAGGTGATCTTTTCGTAGATCTCGTCCGAGAAAAGCACCAGGTCGTACTTCCGTGCCAGCTCGACGAACTGCTCCATGATGTGCCGCGGATAGACGGCACCCGTAGGGTTGTTCGGATTGATGATGACGATGCCGCGGGTGCGCTCCGTGATCTTCGCTTCCAGATCCGCCATGTCCGGCCACCAGTTGTTGTCCTCATCGCAGAGGTAGTGGACGGCCCCGCCGCCGCTGAGGGTGACCGATGCAGTCCAGAGCGGATAGTCCGGCGCCGGGATGAGGATCTCGTCCCCGTTTTCCAGGAAAGCCTGCAGCGTCATGGAGATCAGCTCGCTGACGCCGTTACCGATGAAGATATCCTCGACGCCGATCTGCATCAGGCCTTTGGTCTGGTAGTACTGCGAAATGGCCGTGCGGGCGGAAAAAATGCCCTTGGAATCGCTGTAGCCCTGGGCCTCGCGCAAATGGTGGATCATGTCCACGACAATCGACTCCGGCGCTTCCAGCCCGAACGGCGCAGGGTCACCAAGGTTCATGCGCAGAATACGCTGCCCTTCGGCTTCCATCTTCTTGGCCGCATGCAGGATAGGCCCGCGCAGTTCATACCGGACGTTCTGGAGCTTGCTGGAGTGTTGCATAGGACGCATAGTCCATGCTTTCATATCGCGCGCAAACGTCCTATGATCTGCGCCACCCGGCCATTTCCCGGCAAGGGGTAGTCCGTTGCTGAGGGCTTGGGAACAATGGGCGTATGAGCGAGTTCAAACCCAGAACGGTTATCGTGACCGGCTCGGATTCAGGCATCGGGCGGGCCACCGCCGTCGCCCTCGCGGAAGCCGGCCTGGACATCGGCGTGACCTGGCACCGGGACGAAGCCGGCGCGGAGGACACCGCTGCGGAGGTCCGCGCTTTGGGACGGCGGGCCGTCGTTGCCCGGCTGGATGCCACCGAGTTGCCTGATTGCGGCGACGTCGTCGATAGTCTCGCGGAGGAGCTGGGCGGGCTTGACGTCTTCGTCAACAACGCGGGCACCGGAGCCAGCGAACCGTTCCTGGACACCGGCTACGAGACCTGGCGCAAGGTAGTGGCCACCGACCTCGACGGCGCGTTCGTCTGCATGCAGCGGGCGGCCCGGAGGATGGTTTCGGCGGGTAATGGCGGGCGGATCATTGCCGTGACCAGCGTGCATGAACACCAGCCTCGCGTGGGGTCCTCTGCCTACGACGCCGCAAAACACGGCTTGGGCGGGCTGATAAAAACCATGGCCCTGGAGCTGGGCGAGCACCGGATCACGGCGAATGCCGTTGCACCCGGGGAGATCGCTACGCCCATGACGGGGCAGACGGACGAAGATCCCCGGGAGAAGGACCGCCCGGGCATCCCGTTGGGCAGGCCCGGGGATGCCCGGGAAGTAGCGGCTGTGATTGCGTTCCTCGCATCCCGGGAAGCCAGCTACGTCACCGGGGCTTCCTGGGCTGTGGACGGCGGCATGCTCCAAATGGGGCCGCAGGCCGGGTCCCATATCACCAGTGGAGAATGGCGGAAAGGCTGACGCCGGATTCGTCCGCGTTCAGATGCTCCCGCTGAACGTCGCCGATGCTGTTCCTGGGGATTCCTTGCCCAGATAGTGTCAGTGGCAGCGGATAGCGTAAGACCATGAGCACGGACAACGCGATGCGGACCGAGTTGCCTTCGGACAAACCCCGAGGTTCCATGCTGGAACGCGGCCTCTACAAGGCTCTCGCGGAAGCGGCCGTGGAGGCCATGATCAACAGCCAATCCGCGGTGGAACGGCTCGTCGGCAGCTGGGAGATTCTGCCGCCGGCCAAGCTGGGGGAACTGTTGGCTTCGATCGATCCGGACTCACTCGATGACGATGATGCCATCGAGTTCCTCAAGGCTTCCGCGAGGCACCGCGCCTGGACGGACTCCCTGCAGTCGGCCGCCCTTAACCGCTTCGCGAAACTGAGACCGCAGCTTGATGGTCCGGGGCAGGAAGGCATCTCAAAATTCGCAGCCGGGGAAATAGCAGCCGCTCTGGCGATGCCGAACCAATCGGCCCGCAAAGCGCTCAAAGAGGCTAAGTTCATCCATGATTTCCTGCCCGGCACGGCAGACGCCATGGAGGCCGGCCGGCTGGATCAGCAGCGGGCCACGGTAATTGCGCGCGCTGCAACCAGCCTGCCGGACGCTGTGCTGAGCGATTTTGAAGCAGCAGTGCTGCCGAAAGCGCCGTCGCTGACACGGGGCAGGCTGGCGAAGTTCGCGGAAAAACACCGCGATGCGCTGCACCCGGAGCCACTGGAAATCCGCTTCCACCGGGCTGCGGCCGAACGCGAGGTAGTCTTCCTGCCGCAGCCTGACGGCATGGCGGACTGCTACGCGAAGATTCCTGCACATTCCGCAGCGATGATCCAGGACCGTGTGGAGGCTGGCGCCCGTGCTCTGCAGGGCCCGGAGGAATCCCGGACGCTGCCCCAGCTGCGGGCGGACGTATTCTGCGAGATGCTGCTCAACCCGGACGCTGCGCCGCTGGAAGCCCGCGGCCAACAGTCGGCCAGCGACGAGTCGGTACCGACCGGGGACTCCGGAACGACCAAGTCCGGATCATGCGGAACCATCAACATCACAGGCCTGAGCGTCACAGTTTCACTGGAAACCTTGCTCGGTCTGTCCGAGGCACCAGGGGACTTGGCCGGGTTCGGCCCGCTCCCGCCGTCGCTGGCCCGGGAACTGGCCGGGCTCGCCAAAAGCTGGTTGCCGGTTCTCATCTCGGATGATGGCACGTTCGTCCGTGCTGCGGCGAAGAAACGCGTTCCACCCAAGGCGCTCAAGCGCTGGGTCCAGTTCCGGGACAAACGCTGCCGATTCCCCAACTGTGACCGCCCGGCCGCAAGCTGCGAAACGGATCATACGGTGGCGTGGGAAGACGGGGGCTTGTCGCGGCTGCTCAATCTCGCTTCTCTCTGCAAATTGCATCATGACCTTAAGCACTTGGCCGGTTGGAAATGCCGGCAGTTGGACGGCGGAGTGCTGGAATGGGTAGCCCCAACCGGGCACCGATATCTCGACGTTCCGGAGCCAATCGGCCCACTGGATCCATCGGCACGCAGGCGAAGAAGCGCCAAACCGGACGACCATCCGTTCCAACCGGGAACCGGGCAGGGGAGTCGCGCGCACGATCCTCGGCACCTTGGGTCGGAGGAGCCGTCACAACCTGATCCTCAGGATCCGTTTCAACCGGCCAATCTGACCGCGCTGGCGCAACTCCCTCTGCTGTCCCACGAGGAAGCGCACCCGCCGCCCTTCTGAGGCCGTTGCCGTTCTCCTGCCCGGTGTAAAACGGACCCAGGACGGCCGCCGGCTGCGGTTGATCGGCCGTCATATTGTTATTCCGCCGTTATGGGCCAGGAGCCCCGCACCGGAACCCGCCGGAGGTCTCAATGCAAGGTTTCACTGAAATTCCGGCCTACAGCAGGACCCCGCGACTCAGCGGGTCGGTGCGGAAGCAGACTTTAAAAGTTTCTGAAACGTATGTCAACCCGAACCCAGAATCATTGTGGAGTACTTCTGCTTCTGCTACTTTCAGAATTCAGGTTAAGCAACAGCCTGTGGCTCTCTTGAAAATTATTGGAGTGAACCATGGCCCCGAAGCGCCTCCTTCCCCCAGAGGAAGGCTTTCCGCAGGACCTCAGCAAAGTGCCGGATACGGAGTTGGAAATTCTCAACAGCCGAATTCTGCGCCAGGTGGAACGCGAATACCTGCAACTGGGATCACCGGATCCGGAAACCGAATTCCGAAGCGAAGAACTACGGGTCGAGCTCGATGCCCGCGACGCTAAGGACGAGGTAGCCGAAGAAGTTCAGCCCTCCCGGTAATTAGTATGTGAATGGATATGCCGTAGTTCGCGGCCGTCGTTGACCAGCTCGAGTTCCTTATCACGGAGCTTCAGTGTTTGGCGTGTATCCCGCGGGGGCAGACGCAATTTTTCCTCCGCTTCGATGCCCGCCTGCAACTGGCGGCCGCGTTCTATTTCCGCATCCAGCTCCGCGCCGAAGAGCAGGACCACATTCATGATCCAAATCCACAACAGCAGCACGATCACGCCGCCGATGGTGCCATAGGTCGCGTTGTAGTTACCGAAGTTTGAGACGTAGAAACCGAAACCTGCGGTAGCCGCAGCCATAACGAGGATGGCGACGAAAGCCCCGATACTGATCCACCGGAATTTGGGTTGCTGCACATTCGGTGTCGCGTAGTACAACAGGGCGATCATGACTACCAACAACAGCACCATCAGCGGCCACTTGGCGATGTTCCAGGTGAGGAGTGCTGTATCGCCGAGGCCGATCATGCTGCCAATGGTTTCGGCCACCTGGCCGGAGAGCAGGAAGAGTAGCATCATCAGGACCACCGCGATGACCAGCGAGAGTGTTATGCCCAGCATGATCGGGTAGAGCTTCCAGATCGGCCGGCCCTCGGGCACCTGATAAATGTTGTTCATGGCCCGGCCGAAGGACCGCACATAACCGGACGCCGTCCAGACAGCACCGATGACACCAACGGCCAGCGTCAGCCCGGCCGCGGTGGACGTGGTGAGCTGATTAATTGGCCCTTCGATAAGGCCGACGGCGTTTTCCGGTGCACCGAGCCGTTCCAGCATCTCAATGATGGTCCGGGTTGTGGCTTCCCCCTGACCGACGACGCCGAGCAGCGAGACGACGGCGAGCAGCCCGGGGAAGACCGACAGGACGGCAAAGTAGGTCATGGCTGCCGCCAGATCGGTGCAGCGGTCCGAGCTGAACTCACGGATGGTGCGCTTGACGATGTAGCCCCAGGCGGGCTTGGTCAGGTCGGTGGGGGAATCGGGCTTGCGGTCGCTGTCCGGCGGCGGGAACTTGCGGCTGTCCCGGGGACTTCCTGTGCTGCTCGCTGCGGTCATGATCACCTGATCCTCTGTTATCAGCGGTCCAGCCGGTAGTAGGCGGAACCGAAATGGACAAGCGGGTCGAGTTCATCCGCACCCGATGCGGCGGAGCCCATCGTGAGCACTTCGCCGACGACCAGCAGATGCGTTGCGGCTGGGTGGATCTGCATGGTCCGTAGTTCGAAATGGGCCAGGGCGTGATCGACGATGACGGCGCCCGAGACGGCCCCGCGCCGGTACGGGACCTGGGTCAGCAGCCCCTCCAGCGGTGTTCCGGGGCTGGCCAGCCAATTCGCGATACCACGCTGGCTGCCAGTGAGCAGGCTCAGTGCCCACATCCCGCTACCGGCAACTGCCTCGGCGATACGGGACTCACCGTAAAGACTGACCAGCATGGTGGGCGGATGGTAGGAGACCGACAGGTGGCCGGTGACCGTGGCGGCGTAGTCCCGTCCGCGCCAACTGGTGGAGACAACGCCGACGCCGGCGGCAGCATTGGCGCTGAGCAGGCGGTATTGATCGATGTCCGCTTCCGTCGGCGCACCGGCGTTGAGCCGGTAGCTGTCCGGCGGCTCCGGGTTCTCCATTTGTCCATCGTGCCACGCGTGCCGCTCCTTCGGACAAGGTTGGCCGCTTCTGGTGGTGAGATCGGCAACCAAACCCACCCACCGCCGTCGTACGTTGATATCTTCTTAACAAGACCTCGAAGCTGCAGGTCTCCGGACGACGGATCAGTACCCGGTGAGCGACAAGACTGGCCAAAGGATTTCCGATGGAATGGGTAATACTGATCCTGTCCGGTGTGCTCGAAGCCGTGTGGGCGACGGCGCTGGGGCTCTCCAAGAACTTCCGGCGACTGTGGCCAACAATCACGTTTTTCGTGGCGATGACAGTGAGTATGGCTGGCCTTGCTTACGCGATGACGGCGATCCCGGTCGGCACCGCCTACGCAGTCTGGGTCGGGGTGGGTGCCGTGCTCACGGCCGCCTACTCGATGGCCTTCGGCGGCGAGGCGGTTTCGTGGGCGAAGGTGCTGCTGTTGCTGGGCATAATCGGCTGCGTGGTAGGCCTGAAGGCGGTGGGTTGAGCCATGTATTGGACTGTCTTGCTTATCAGTGCAGTGCTGGAAGCCGTCTGGGCAACCGCCCTCGGCGCGTCGGAGGGGCTGTCACGGCCGGGACCGACAGTGCTGTTCTTTATCGCCCTGTCCCTGAGCATGGTGGGTCTGGGCTATGCCATGCGGGGAATCCCGATCGGTACGGCTTACGCCGTCTGGACAGGTGCGGGCGCGGTGCTGACCGTCGCCTATGCGGTGGTATTCACCGGTGAGGCCGCGGGGCTGCTGAAGATTCTTTTCCTCCTCGGGATCATTGGCTGTGTGATCGGGTTAAAGGTTGTCGATTCCAAGCAGCCGAAGAGCCAAGCGGCAGCAGGACGCTCCGGAGATTGAGTGCCGGCTTTGTGATGCACCGCACAGTCTGGTTTACTGGGGGGCCGGGTTAAGCCGTAGCCCGTTGCCTTATTTTTCGGGGACTGATCAATGGATCACAAACTGCAGCTCGTCGTCGGCCTCGACGCCGATCTCAAAACCGCGCGGATCGATGTCCAGGGCTGCCTGACCGCCGCCAGCTGCCAGGCGCTGCTGTGCGTTCTGCGGCGGGCGCACTCCCTGGCTGCAGACGTCTCCCTTACCCTGGATCTGCGCGAGGCGCGGCACCTGGAGACCGAGGCGCTTGAGATGCTTGGCTACCTGCCCGCGCCCTCAAGCGCCAATGCGACGGCCATATATTCCGAAGTGCGCTGTGTGCTGGAGGGTGTCGGCGTCGTTGTCTTGCTGCTGCCGAAGCTTTCCCCGGTCTGCCGCATGGACAGGGTGCCGGCGGATACTTATTCCGACGTCGCGCGGCTCCTGCACCTGCACAGCGCCTGAACTGCTGCTTCGGCTTATACCTTCTTCTCCCCGGGTAGGAGAAGTTTTCCGGCAACCTTTTTCCGAAGTACCGTTGATATGTAAGCATGCTTATGTTTCCCTGAAGTGGAACGCGGATACACCGCGTGGTTCCCCTGATCAGGAGAGTCAACGGTTATGCAGCTTGCCACCAGCAACAACAAGATACTCTTTCGCCAGGCGCGGCGCGCAAAGGGCTCGCTCCGCCGGGCGCTTGAAGAGGAACTGGTGCTGGGACACCTGGACATTGCGGAGACGGCTGCGCGGAGCTACGTGGGCACCGGGCGCGAGCTTGATGACTTGAAGCAGGTTGCCCGGATGGGGCTGCTCAAGGCGATACGTGGTTTCGACCCTGAACGCGGAACGGATTTTCCCGCTTATGCGATGCCCACGGTGACCGGCGAACTCAAACGGTATCTGCGGGACAGCTGCTGGGTGATCCGGCCTCCGCGTCATATCCAGGACCTGCGAACGGCGGCGGCCAAAGCCGGGCCGGCCCTGGCTCAGCGGCTGGGGCGGGACCCTTTTCTGGCGGAGCTGGCGGAAGAACTGGGCGAGAGCCTGGATGCGGTAGCCGAGGCCCTGAACTGCCAGAACAGCCTGCGGCCGGAATCGCTGGAAGCGGATGCCGAGGGCCGGAACCTGGCCGACTTGCTGGGCGGCACGGACAACAGGCTGGACAAGGCGGAGGAGCGGCTCATGCTGCGCGGCGCTATCCGCGAGCTCAGCCGGCGCGAGCAGCAGTTGCTGTACTACCGGTACTTCGAGGAGGAATCCCAGCAGCGGGTCGGAGAACGGGTCGGGATGACTCAGATGCAGGTCTCCCGTGCGCTGGCCCGGATCCTGGTGAAGCTGCAGCGCCAGTTGCTGGAAGAACACGACGCCGACAACGGCGCTAGCGTGCGCACTGCCTAGTTCCCACTTGTCCGGGTGGGCGCCTCAGAGGCCTAGCTGGGACACCGCGGACAGCACGTCTTGCACGCTGACGGCCAGGAGCGCCGGGTCCGGCTGGTCCGAAAAGGTGTCCCCGACGCGGAGTGCTTCGTTTGTCAGCACGATGTGCGGTCCGGGCGGCGGCCCCCATTCGGCTACCGGGGCCGGCCCGAAGATGACCACGGAGGGACGGCCGTACGCGGAGGCGAGATGGGCGGCTCCGGTGTCCGCCGAAATGACCAGTGCCGCGTCTGCGACGGCCGCCGCGAAGTCAGCTAGTCCCAGCTCGCCTGCTACTACGGTTTCAGCGGGGAGGCTGGCGAGGGCGGCTACCTTTTCGGCACGAGGCCGTTCGCCGCCGCTGCCGGTAAAGAGCACCTCGTGCCCCGAAGCGACCAGTTCCCGCGAGACTTCGGCAAAGCGTTCCACCGGCCAGAGCCGGCTGCCGTAGGCGGCGCCTACGTGAATGACCACGGCACCGGGCCGGGGGCTGGCAACCGCCGGCGGCTGCAGCCGGTAGTCAAGCGGATCGGCGTCAATGCCATGCCAATGGACCAGCCGGGCCCAGCGCTCGCGCTCATGGACGCCGTCCTGCCAGCGCGGACCGGCCCGCTCCTCGGACAGGTGGCCAATGATCCGTTTGGCCTGCAGCGCCGCGATCCGTCCGCGGCTCTCCGGCCCGCTGCCATGCAGGTTCACGGCAATATCGACCCGACCCGGGGAGAGCGCCAACGGGACATCCAGGCCGTGGGTATCGAGCAGATCGTCCACGGAGCCGACCAGTTCGATCATCGGACGGAGCCAGCCCTGGGCGGCATAGATGATCCGGTGGTCCGGATAGGCCCGCCGCAGGGCGTGCAGGGCGGGAACCGCCACCAGCAGATCGCCGAGCTTCAAGGCGCGCAGCACCAGCAGTTCCGGCCTGCCATCGGGCTCCAGCCCGTCCCGCATCAATTGCTCCATTGTGGTGGAAAGTCCCTTTCATCGGTGTTGGTTTTATGGTGCCACATGCCGCGGCCGGACCGGCGGGAACGTGAGAGTTGGGGGAGAAGAAGTAAAAGAAGTCGCAGCGGAAGTGTTTAGGCCGCTGCTTCTACGGGAACAGTGCTGGTATGAGTCGCCACATTCTTGGTCCGCCGCAGGCCGTCCTCTTCGACCGGGACGGCACGCTGGTGGTGGACGTCCCATACAACGCGGACCCGCAACAGGTCCGGCCGATGCCCGGCGCCGCCGAGGCCCTTGACGCGGTCCGCCGCGCCGGACTGCGCTGCGGCGTCCTGACCAACCAGTCCGGCATTGCCCGGGGACTGCTGCAGCGCCCGCAGGTCGACGCGGTCAACGCCCGGGTCGCGGAACTGCTCGGACCGTTCGACCTCTGGGAAGTCTGCCCGCACGGACCGGCGGACGGCTGCGAGTGCCGGAAGCCGGCGCCGGGGATGATCCTAAGTGCTTGCCGCCGGCTTGGCCTGCAGCCGTCTGAAGTCGCTTTCATCGGGGACATCGGCGCCGACGTCGAGGCGGCGGCTGCAGCCGGAGCAACCGGTGTGCTGGTGCCGACCCCGGTCACCCGCGCCGAGGAGATCGACGCGGCGGAGCTGGTCGCGCCGGATCTGGCGGCGGCCCTTGAGCTGCTGCTGGGAACCGGCTTCCTGCACGAAGGTGACCTGGTCCGGGATGGCGACGTGGCGCGGGGCAGCCTATGAGCCGGGTGCTGGTAGCCAGGCTGGACAGTGCGGGGGACGTGCTGCTTGCCGGCCCTGCCGTCCGCGCCGTTGCCGCCGGTGTGAGCGCGCGGCCCAACGAGGTCCTGATGCTGTGCGGGCCGCAGGGGACCGCGGCGGCCAAGCTGTTGCCGGGCGTGACGGACGTGTTCACCTGGGCCAGCCCCTGGATCGTGGATCCGGCCCCGCCGGTCACCGAGGACCACGTCGCCGCGCTGTGCGATTGGGTGCGCGGCCGGCAGATAGAAGAAGCCGTAATCCTGACGTCGTTCCACCAGTCCCCGCTGCCGCTGGCCATGCTGCTGCGGCTCGCCGGGGTGGAACGGATCACCGCGGCGTCCACGGACTATGCCGGTTCGCTGCTGGATGTGCGGCTCAAGCCCGGCGAAGATTTTCCCGAAGACCAGCCGGAGGCCGAGCGCGCCCTGCAGATCGCCGCGGCTGCGGGCTACCGTCTGCCAGCTAACGACGACGGACGGCTGCGCGTGCGCGACATTCCGGATGTCGCCTGGCTGGTAGGAACCGAACCGTACATCGCCGTCCACCCCGGTGCCGCTGTCCCGGCAAGGGCCTGGCCGCCACTGCACCATGCGGCCGCGGTGGAACTGCTCATAGCCGCCGGCTACCGAGTGGTGGTCACGGGCGGTCCCGCGGAGGCGGAACTGACCGCGACGGTGGCAGGCCCCGATGCCTTGGACCTGGGCGGCCGGACGGACCTTCACAGCCTCGCCGGCGTGCTGGCCGGTGCTTCCGCCGTCGTAACCGGTAATACCGGTCCCGCGCACCTGGCCGCCGCCGTGGGAACTCCCGTGGTCAGCCTTTTCGCCCCGGTGGTTCCGGCCGTGCGCTGGGCGCCGTACAAAGTGCCGCTGGAGCTGCTGGGGGACCAGAACGCGCCGTGCCGGCTCAGCCGCGCCCGCGTCTGCCCCGTGCCCGGCCACCCCTGCCTGTCCGGTGTTGAACCTGAAGAAGTGGTGGCGGCCGTGCAGCGGCTGACCACCGGAGTGACTTCCTTGCCCACCCGCAGAGAGACGAGGAACGCATGAAGATACTGCTCTGGCATGTCCACGGCGGCTGGACCGACGCGTTTGTGCGCGGCCGCCACGATTACCTGCTGCCCGCAACGCCCGACGGCGGACCCTGGGGCCTGGGCCGGGCCGGGCGCGATTGGCCCGAAAATGTCCGCGACATCGCGCCGGAGGACCTGCGCGAGTCGGATATCGACGTTGTAGTGCTGCAGCGGCCGGAGGAACTGGCCGAATGCGAGCGGCTGCTGGGAAGGCGCCCGGGCCGCGACATTCCGGCGGTCTTCCTGGAGCACAACACGCCCAAGGGCGATGTGCCCAATTCCCTGCACCCGCTGGCGGACCAGCAATCCATTCCGGTGGTGCACGTGACCCACTTCAACCGGCTGTTCTGGGACTGCGGCACCGCGCCCACCACGGTGATCGAACACGGCGTCGTGGACCCCGGCCACCTCTACACCGGTGAGCTGGACCATCTGGCCGTGGTGGTCAACGAACCCGTCCGCCGCTGGCGTGTGACCGGCACGGACCTGCTGCCCGAATTCGCGCTGGCCGGCCATCTGGAAGTCTTCGGCATGGGCACGGATGAGCTCGCCTCCGCCACCGGGCTGGGGCCTGACCAGCTGACTGTCCGCGGCGACCTGCCCGGCAAGTTGCTGCATGCCGAACTGGCCCGCTGCCGCGCGTACGTGCATCCGCTGCGCTGGACTTCGCTGGGACTGGCCCTGCTGGAAGCCATGCATCTGGGCATGCCGGTCATCGCGCTGGCCACCACAGAAGCTGCCCGGGCGGTCCCGCCGGAGGCCGGCGCCATCTCCACGAATGTGGACGAGCTGCGCCGGGAGGCGGCGCGGCTGGTGCAGGAACCCGAGGAGGCCCGCGCCCGCGGTGCAGTGGCACGCGAAACAGTGCTGCAGCGCCACGGACTGGCGGCCTTCCTGGACAACTGGGACGCGGTGCTGGCCGAAACAAGGACACACGCCGGCAGGGTTATTGCAGCGAACGAGAGGAGAGAGCTGTGAGGATTTCCATGGTTTCCGAACACGCCAGCCCGCTGGCCGTACTGGGAGGAGTGGACGCCGGCGGCCAGAACGTGCACGTCGCCGCCCTTTCGGCCTCCCTGGCCAAGCGCGGGCACTCCGTCACCGTTTATACCCGGCGGGACAACGCGGCCCTGCCCGCGCGCGTGCGGATGCGGCACGGCGTGGAAGTCGTCCACATCGATGCCGGACCGCCCGAGCCGGTGTCCAAGGACGAACTGCTGCCGTTCATGGGCCAGCTGGCGGACGGAATCTCGGCGGACTGGGACTGCAACCCGCCGGATATCGTCCACGGCCATTTCTGGATGTCCGGCGTCGCCGCCCTTGATGCGGCCCGGCGGAACTACGGTTCCGGTTACCCGGTGCCCGTCCTGCAGACGTTCCACGCCCTCGGCACGGTCAAGCGCAGGCACCAGGGCGTTCAGGACACCAGCCCCGCCCAGCGCGCCTGGCTCGAACCGTCTGTGGGACGCAACGTGGACCGGATCATCGCCACCTGCTCCGACGAGGTCTTCGAGTTGACCGCCATGGGCGTGCCGCGGAGCAACATTTCCATTGCCCCCTGCGGCGTGGACCTGGAACTGTTCGGTGCCACTGGCGACGTCGAGCCGCGCGGCCGCCGCCACCGGATCATCAGCGTAGGCCGGCTGGTGCCGCGCAAGGGCGTTGACTTGGTGGTCCGCGCGCTGCGGCTGCTGAAAGACCAAGGGATTGACGACGTCGAACTGCTGGTTGTCGGCGGAGCTTCGGGGCCGGATGGGCTGGCGGGGGATCCCGAAGCGCGGCGTTTGATGGAGCTGGCCGGCGAGCTCGGTGTCGCGGACCAGGTGGTGCTGCGCGGCCAGATTCCGCAGGACAAGATTCCTACCGTGCTGCGCAGCGCCGACGCCGTTGTCTGCGTGCCGTGGTACGAGCCGTTCGGCATTGTGCCGCTGGAAGCCATGGCGTGCGGTGTTCCCGTGGTCGCGGCGTCCGTGGGCGGTTTGATCGACACGGTGGTGGACCGCAAGACCGGCCTGCAGGTGCCGCCGAAGGACCCCGATGCGGTGGCCTGCGCACTGGCGGAGCTGCTGCTGGATCCGCAGCTGGCGCAGGAGCTGGGCAGGGCCGGCCGGAAGCGGGTCCGCACCCGTTACTCCTGGGACCGCGTTGCCGCCGATACCGAAAAGGCCTACAACCTGGCCCGGAACTCCGGTGCCATGAGCGGGGCAGTGCGCCAGCTGGAAGGGGAAGCATTGTGAGACCAGTGTCGATCACCACCACCCAGACGGGCGGCCGGCAAGCAACCGCACGCAACCAGGCCGCCGGTAGGACGCAAGCGGATCCGGAAACTTACGCCCGGCCGCAGGGGCCGGCCCTCGTCCCGGTGCCGAGTCCCGCCGTCGTGCCTTCTACTGAACCCGGCCCTGGGCACCAGGACGGTGCCGGGGAGGAAACGGCCGGGGGCCTGGACGCAGTGCTGGAGCATCTGCGGCAGGTGGCTCCGGCCGTCGATTCGCTGCGCTGCCAGGCTCCGCAGCTGGCGGCCTGGGGCATCGACCTGGCCGACCGGCTGCTCGGCGGGCAACGGCTGCTGGCCGCCGGCAACGGCGGGTCCGCCGCGGAGGCACAGCACCTGACTGCCGAGCTGGTGGGCCGGTTCGACGGCGAGCGGGAGGCGTTCTCGGCCATCTCGCTGCATGCGGAAACCTCCGCGGTCACCGCCATCGGCAACGACTACGGTTTTGATCAGCTGTTCGCCCGGCAGGTGCGCGGCCACGGGCGCGAGGGGGACGTGCTGGTGCTGCTGACCACCAGCGGCAAGAGCGCCAATCTGCTCAATGCGGTGGAGGCCGCCCGCAGCCTGGGCGTGACCACATGGGCGCTGACCGGCAGCGCCCCGAACCCGCTGACCAGGATCTGCGACGACTACGTCGCCATCGATGCGCTGCCGGCCAATGTGCAGGAGGGGCATCTGATGGCCCTGCACGCCATCTGCCGGGCGTTCGACGCCGAGGTGGCCCGGCGCCGGGCAACAGAAACGGCGGCCGTAGCCCCGTCGGCCGGCTCGGGCCGCACGGCCGGTTCGCGCGGTACGGATAGGAGGGGCATTCATGAGTCCTAAGAACATTGTGGTGGTGGGGGATGTGCTGCTCGACGCCGATGTGCACGGCGATGCCAGCAGGCTGTCCCCGGATGCACCGGTGCCTGTGGTGGACGTGGCGGAGACGGACTACCGGGCCGGCGGTGCCGGGCTGGTGGCACGGATGCTGGAGCGCGACGGGCATGCCGTCCGGCTGGTCACCGTGCTGTCCGACGACGGCGTTTCCGGACAGCTGCGCGGCGCCCTTGACGGGATAGAGGTCATCGCCGGCCCATCCGGCGCACCCACACCGGTGAAGACCCGGATCCGGGCCGCCGGGCAGTGCGTTGTGCGGTTCGACGAGGGCTGCGGCGAGGTGAAGATTCCTGACGTGACTGACGGAATGCTCGCCGCCCTCGAACAGGCCGACGCCGTGGTCGTGGCGGACTACGGGCGGGGCCTGGCCGCGAATACCCGGCTGCGTGAACTTCTACAGCAACTGGCCGGCAGGATACCCGTGGTCTGGGACCCGCACCCTTCCGGAAGCACTCCGGTGCCCGGCGTCACCGCGGTCACGCCCAACTTGCCGGAGGCGATCCGGGCAGCCGGGCTGTCCACAAAGCAGGACGGCGGTGCCCGCGAGGCTGCCCTGGCAGCGGAGGAACTGCGCCGTGCCTGGCAGTGCGGGTCGGTAATCGTTACGCTCGGCGGCGCCGGCGCATTGGTCCTGGCCGACGACGGCCTGCCGCAGGTAATTCCCGCACCCAAGGTACAGGTGGGGGATCCCTGCGGTGCCGGTGACCGCTTTGCCGGCGCGCTCGCCGTCGGGCTGATGGGCGGGCAGCCGCTTCCGGCCGCGGCCGAGGGGGCCGTGCAACAGGCGGCCGCGTTCCTTGCTGCCGGCGGGGTGGCCAGTCTGCGCGAAGAGGCCGCGCCGGAGCAGCTGCACGGCGGCGGCGTGGATGCGCTGCGGGTGGCCCGGCAGACGCGGGAAGCCGGCGGCACCGTGGTGGCGACCGGCGGCTGCTTCGACCTGCTGCACGCCGGCCACGCCCGGACCCTGGCGGCTGCCCGCGGGTTGGGCGACTGCCTGATCGTCTGCCTCAACTCGGACGCCTCGGTCACGCGGCTCAAGGGCGAAGACCGTCCCATCATGGGCCAGCAGGACCGTGCCGAACTGCTGCTCTCGCTGGAATGCGTGGACGCGGTGCTGGTCTTCGACGAGCAGACCCCGGAGGCCGCACTGGAACAGCTGCGGCCGGACCTCTGGGTCAAGGGCGGGGACTACACGGCGGACCAGCTGCCCGAAGCCGCGCTGCTGCAGACCTGGGGCGGACGCGCCGTGACGGTTCCCTACCATCCGGCGCGCTCCACCACCCGGCTGGCCGCGGCCCTGGCCAAGGTCGGCTAGCCAACAAGACCATCACGTCCACTAGGAGGAACAGATGAAATCAGCAGGATCCACGCCTACCAATCCCCACAATCCCGGCAATCCCGGTCGAGTCTTGGTCACCGGCGGCGGTTCCGGCCTCGGTGCCGCCGTCGTCGAAGCGGTCCGTGAGGCCGGCGGCACCCCGGTGGTGCTGGACCGCGACGTCAGCCGCGTCTCCGGCGTGAAGTGCTTGGAAGTCGATGTCTCCGACCGTGAGGCCGTCACCGCGGCAGTGCAGCAGGCAGCGGAAACGCTGGACGGGCTGGATGCAGTGGTCACCGCGGCAGGCATCGACCGCTGCGGTCGGCTGGAAGACGTCCCGGCGGACGAGTGGGACAAGGTGATCGGCGTGAACCTGATGGGCACCGTCTCCGTGGTCCGCGCCGCGCTGCCGCACCTGATGGCTTCGCATGGCCGGGTCATCACAGTGGCCTCGTCGCTGGGCATCAAGGCAGTCTCGGACGCCACCGCCTACTGCGCCTCGAAGTTCGGCGTCGTCGGATTCAGCCGTGCGCTGGCGGCGGAGACCCGCGGACAGGTCGGCGTCACCACAATGATTCCGGCCGGCATGAAGACCCGGTTCTTCGACGACCGCACGGAGCAGTACAAGCCGCAGGACGACTCCCGGCTTAACGATCCCGAGCGCGTAGCCGAAGCCATCCTCTTCGCACTCTCACAGCCGAAGGGCTGCGAGGTACGCGAGATGGTTATTTGCCACGAAGAAGAAGACTCGTGGCCCTAAGCTGGCGGACGTCCGAGTAGACGTCTTCGGGGCGTATCTGCTCGGTCAGCGGAAACTCGTGTTCGCAGCGCTCGGCGGTCCAGCCGACCTGCGTCAGATCGGATCCGCAGACCGGGCAGTGCGTCATCCAGGACATGTGGACCCGGTGCACCGTCCGTCCCAGCGCACCGGCCATAATCACGTTCCCGGCCCAGTAGATCCCGACCGTAGGCGTGCCCACGGCCTGGGCCAGGTGCCGCGGCCCGCTGTCATTTCCCAGCATGACGTCGCTCGCGCGCAGCAACGCGGCCAGTTCCCCGAGCCCCAGCTGCCCGGCCACGGAACGGATGCTCCCGGCGTCGTGCATTAATTCCTGCGCCTGGGAAACCACGTCGTCGGCCAAATCCGCATCCTCCGAACCCCCGATGAGGAGGACCTGGCAGCCATCCTGCGCCGCCCACGCGGCGACCTGCGCAAAGTACGACGGCGGCCATTGCCTCCGTTGGTCCGAGGCGCCGGGGTGGATGGTCACCAGCGAGGGCCGCCCGGCGTCCAGCAGGCCGGCAGCTGCCGTCTCTTCCTCTGGCAGCACCGTCAACTGGGGCTGCAGCGCCACTGGGGCGGCACCGGCGAGGCCGACCACTTCCAGCGCGCGGAGCACCTCGTGCTGGTAATAGAGGTAGGGGATGGTGCGTTCCAGGGCCGCAGCATCCTCGGTCCGGGCGCCCACGGTGTGCCGGGCCTGCAGCTCGAGCAGGAACGGATTGGAAAAGCGCCCGCCGCCGTGGAGTTGGACGGCCAGATCGAAGCGATCTTCGCGCATCCGAGCCAGGAACTCCTCCACCGCCACGGGATCCTCGGGCCCCGGCCGCACGCCGTGCGCAAAGGGCAGCACCTCGACCCGGTCCACCGGACCCGGCCGGCCGTCCAGCAGCGCCGCATGTAACGGTGCCCCGAGCAAGGTGATGGTTGCCTCCGGGTATGCGGCGGCCAGCGACTGCATGGCCGGCACGGCAAACATCAGGTCGCCGAGTCCACCGCCACGGAGTACTGCGATCTTCTTGACGCCGTCGAACCGACCCAGCAGCGGGCCGACGAGGCCCTGCCCCGCCGTTGCATCGAGCCGCTCGCCGCCGAAGTCCGCTCCGCCGGTGGCCACCTTGTCGACGTCGATTTCCTGTTCCACGTGTACCTCCATCTTCGCCGGCGCGCATCGGCAGTATCTGTTCTGAGCTTCACCCTAAAGCGCTTCCGCACCGCTGGCCAGTGCTTCAAAGAGGTTGGATCGTCAGTGTCTGAATGGGCAGGCAACGGGGTACGGAGTCAGCAGAACGCTTTGTTCGGCCGGCACTTTTGTGCGCGGCCGGGCCGATCTGGAAAAGGAGCGATATGACAACCGGTTCCGAGACAGTCCTGCAGCAGGAAAACGAAGCAGCCAACTCCGCCACGTCCGGCAAGACAGGCGCGTCGGGCGAAGCCGCCATCACCATTCACAATCCGCGCGACGGAAGCCTCGTGGGCAGCGTGCCGGAGGCCAGCCCAGAGGAAGTGGACCAGGCGGTTGCCGCGGCCCGCGCCGCGCAGCCGGGCTGGGCGGCCCTTGCCCCGGCAGCCCGCGGCGAACTGCTGCACGCGGCGGCCGCTGCGCTGAGCGACAACGCCGAACGGCTGGCGCTGATGAACGCGCGCGAAACCGGCCGCCCCGAAGCCGAGGCCCTGGAAGGCGTCAAGGCTGGCGCGGCAACCCTGCGGCAATACGCGGAACTGGCACCGGTTCACCGCGGGCTGAGCCTGCGCGGTTCCAGAATGGCGGCCGACTACACCGTGGCCGAGCCGCGCGGCGTCGCGGTCCTGCTGACCCCGTGGAACGATCCGGTCGCCGTCGCCGCGGGCCTGCTGGGCGCCGCATTGGTAACCGGCAACGCTGTAGTGCACAAGCCGAGCGAGCGCTGCCCGCACTTGGGCGCGATACTCGGGGAGGTGCTGGCCGCGGTGCTGCCGCCGGACGTCCTGATCACGCTCAACGGCGGACCGCAGGTAGGCTCGGCGCTGACCAGTCATCCCGGCGTCGATGTTTTCGCCCACGTTGGCTCCAGTGCCACCGGGACGAGGATCGCGCAGGCGGCGGCGCTGACCGGTGCGCACGTAATCCGCGAAAACGGCGGCAATGATCCGCTGCTGGTGGACGCCGGCGTGGACCCGGTGTGGGCCGCGGAGCAGGCAGCCATCGGGGCGTTCGCCAACAGCGGCCAGATCTGCACCTCGGTGGAACGGATCTACGTGCACCGCGACGTGGCCGACGCCTTCTGCAACGCCCTCGCCGAGGAGGCCCGCAAGCGCAACACTGGCCAGTTCGCGCCGCTGGTGGATACGAGGCTGCGCGATGAAGTCCACGCCCAGGTTGCCCAGGCGCTCGCGGCCGGCGCGAAGGCCGCGGAAGGCGGCGCGCTGCCCGAAGGGCCGGGCGCACGCTATCCGGCCACCGTGCTGCTCGGCTGCACTGAGGACATGACGGTCATGACCGAGGAGACTTTCGGGCCGGTGGCACCGGTGTCCGTGGTGGACAGCTTCGACGAGGGGCTGCAGCGCGCGGCCGCCGGGAGGTACGGCCTGGCCGCCACCGTGCTGACGGCCGACATGGCGCACGCCCAACACGCGGTTGCAGCGCTGCCGGTCGGCACGGTCAAGATCAATGCCGTCTTCGGCGGCGCGCCGGGTGGTTCGGCCCAGCCACGCAAGGACAGCGGCCACGGTTTCGGCTACGGCCCGGAGCTGCTGGACGAATTCACCCAGGTCAAGGTGGTCCATGTCGGCCTGCCCGGCGGGGTGACGCGATGAGCTCGCTGGAAGGCATTTCCGGGCTCGCGGACTGGCTGCCGCAGCGCCTGGCCGAGGCCGCCCCGCAGATCACCGTGCTCGGCGACGTCATGCTTGACGGCTGGTTCACCGGCCGGATCGAGCGTTTCTGCCGCGAGGCTCCTGCGCCCGTGGTGGACATGGCCCGACGCGAGTACGCCCCCGGCGGCGCCGCCAACACCGCCATGAACCTTGCTGCGCTCGGCGCGCAGGTACGGATTGTCGGGCTCACCGGCAGCGACGAGGCCGGACGCCGGCTGCGGGAACTGCTGGCGGGGGCCGGCGTGGAGGTCTCCGGCCTCATCGAACATCCGGAGGTCGTCACCACCACCAAGTACCGCGTGATCGGCGGTGACCAGATCATGCTGCGGATGGACGAACAGACCCAGCGGGTGCCTGCCGATGCGGTGGAGCAGCTGGCCGCCGCGGTGCCACAGGCACTGCTGGCCAGTGCCGCCGTGGTGGTCTGCGACTACGGCTCCGGAGCCCTCGGCGGCGCCGTGCGCGAAACCCTGGCGGCCCACCGCGGCGACCGGCTGACGGTGGTGGACGCGCACGATCCGAGGCCTTGGGCGCAGGTGCAGCCGGATCTGGTCACGCCCAACGCCGGTGAAGCCGCGGGGCTCCTGGGCATCGCCTTCGAACCGGACTCGGACCGGGCGGGCCTGGTTGCCGCGAGCGGCGGGCAGCTGCTCGAAGCGGCGGGTGCCCGCTCCGCCGTCGTTACCTTGGACCGGGACGGCACCATCTTGCTCAACAACGACGGCGGTACGCACCGCACGTGGGCCCGTCCCGTTACCGAGAAGCAGGCTTCCGGCGCGGGGGACACCTTTGTGGCTTGCCTGACGCTCGCGCGGGCCGCCGGGCTGCAGCTGACCACCTGCCTGGATCTTGCGCAGGCCGCTGCCGACGTCGTCGTCCACCGCCCGGGCACCTCGGTGTGCACCACGGCGGATCTGGCCGGACACCTGGGCAGCTTCGGCGACACAGCCCTGGACGCGGCGGAACTGGCCCGGCGGCTCGGGGACGAGCGGGCCGCGGGACGGCGGATCGTGCTGACCAACGGCTGTTTCGACGTGCTGCACCGCGGGCACACGCGCTACCTGAACCAGGCCAAACAGCTCGGCGACGTGCTCGTGGTCGCGTTGAACAGCGATGAATCCGCGCGCCGGCTCAAGGGCCCGGACCGGCCGATTAATCCGGTGGGGGACCGCGCAGGCATCATCGCGGCGCTGAGCTGCGTGGACTACGTGACCGTGTTCGATACGGACACCCCCATCCCGCTGATCGAGGCCGTCAAACCGGACATCTATGCCAAGGGCGGGGACTATTCGCCGCAGATGCTCGAGGAAACGCCCGCGGTCGAAGCGTACGGGGGACAGGTGAGCATCCTGGACTACGTCTCCGAACATTCGACGACGGCGGTAGTGCGCCGCATCCGCGGCACGGGCACCGGCACGGGCACCGGCTCGGTCGCGGACGCGGGTGCCGACCCGGCGACCGGCGCCGCCAAGGCCACAATCAGGGACGCGGCTAAAGGCACCGCTGCGGCCGGACCTGTGGCTGAAGAGGCGGAACGGGCATGACGCGCAGGCACTCGGGGCAGTGGGCGCTCCCGGTGCCCGAGGAGCCGCGGGCCGACGTGGACGTACTGATCCCCACCTACGGGCGCGAGGCGGAACTGGCCGTGACACTGGCCGGACTCGCCGCCCAGGACGGGCCCGCGTTCTCGGTGACCATCAGCGACCAGACCGACGGTGATCCCACCTGGGAACATCCGGCGGTCGCAGCAATGGTCCGAGTGCTCCGGGCGCAAGGCCGCAAGGTCAGGCTGGAGCAGCATCTGCCCCGGCAAGGCATGGCGGAGCAGCGCGATTTCCTGCTGGGCCTCGCCGACGCGCCGCTGATCCTGTTCCTGGACAATGACATCTGGCTGGAGCCGGGCATGCTCGCGCGGATGTACGCAGCCATCCGCGAAGCCGGCTGCGGTTTTATCGGGGCAGCCGTCCAGGGGCTCTCCTACCTGGACGACGAGCGGCCTCAGGAGCAGGAGCCCTTTGAACTGTGGGAGGGGACCGTCAAGCCGGAGCGCGTGCGCCGGACGGATGAACAGTTCGCCCGCTGGACGCTGCACAACGCGGCGAATCTGACACACATTGCGCGGTCCTTAGAGATTCCCGACGGAGAGTGGCGGTTATACAAGGTGGCTTGGGTTGGCGGCTGCGTGCTTTACGACCGCGACAAGCTAATTGAGTGCGGCGGGTTCGAGTTCTGGAAGGATCTGCCGGCCGCCCATGCCGGTGAGGACGTTGTCGCGCAGTTGCGGGTCATGGAGCACTACGGTGGAGCGGGGATCCTGCCCTCCGGTGCCGTGCATCTGGAGGCGCCGACTACCGTGACGGACCGGTCCACCGAAGCATCCGAGGTCATCCTCGACGAGTAGCTGTAGCCCTACTTGCTACCGGGACTGCTCCTGCCAACCGCTGCCCTGGGCATAGCTGGCGATCAGGGTGCCGGCCCCGGCCTGCATTGATTCGGTCGGATCGTCATAGAGGCGTGCCTGGCTGGCCTTGCTGTTGCTCAGGATTTCTTCCGCGGCGGTCTTGGCTTCGTCCAGGCTTGCACCGAAAACCTCGGTGCGGACAGGCAACCGGTCGGTGTGAACGACCTCCGCGTCAACCTCGGTCAGAGGGACGGTGTACCCGCGGTGCTCTTCGCTGACCGGGAACTCGTAGTCCCCACCGCCCTGGTCCGCGGGGATTACGTATTCCAAAAAGTAAGACATTGATGCCTTTCCTCGTCAGTAACGGTCGGTCGGCTGACGGCCGGTCAGCGCTGGTGGAAAGCCGCACGGCTTGTTCCAAGTCGGCCCTATCCATGCCCCTAGCGTTGCATAGGCGGCACAGCGTGCATAGGGGATGCCGCATAGTCGCCCGCGCGTCACACAAGCAGTCGCCCGTGCATCGGTACAAGTCTGCACAAGCAGTTGCCTACGCTCCCGAGCACAAGGCTCGGACCTGCTGACAGCAACCTGCGGCACTGCTACCTTGGGACAGTGGCTGAGGGATCCAAAGGCCGCAAACCCGGAACCGACCCGCTGATTATGGGGCTGATCTTCGGGATTTTGCTCGGTGTAGTGCTGTCGACGATAGCTGGCCAGTGGTGGTGGATCGTCGTCGGAGTTGCCGTCGGTGCCGCCATCGGCGCCGGCAGACTCAGCGCGGACAAGAAGAAGCGCGGCCGCAATGGCGACGGCATCTGACTTCGCCGGAGACGCGCAGTCACCTGTACCCGCCGCAAGTACTTTCCGTCTACCCAGCTGGTTTCCATCTCCCCAACTAGTTTCCCTGCGAATCGATAGTGCAGGCCGCGCGCCTATTGCCCCGAGCCAACTGGCCCTGATCTGCACAATGACCGAGCGGGGCAGAGGCATTCAGCAAGAATCCACGCGCCGGCGCCGACCTAAGATTCGTCTCTTGCTGAAACCGACGTTAGAATGAAAAATGCGTAAGGGAGTATTCCAAGCGTTGCACTCGTCAACACGTCAGGCACCGATGCCTCGCCGGGTGCAGCGGCCAGCCGGACGGCGGGCGGAGAGACTTGCTCAGCTCACTGCTACCCACCTTACGAAAGCAGGCATACATTGACTGTTTCCCCCCTGATCTGGGGCGTCACGATAGTGGTTATCCTGGCCCTGCTGGCCTTTGACTACTTCTTCCACATCCGCAAAGCGCACGTTCCCCAGCTGAAGGAAGCGGCCATTTGGTCCTCCATCTACGTGGGCATCGCCATCATCTTCGGCATTCTCGTCCTGATCTACGGCGGCACCGCAATGGGCTCGGAGTATTTCGCCGGGTACATCACGGAGAAGGCGCTCTCCGTGGACAACCTGTTTGTCTTCCTGATCATCATCGCAAGCTTCCGGGTCCCGCGCGAGGACCAGCAGAAGGTGCTGCTGTTCGGCATCGTTTTTTCGCTTATTGCCCGCACTGGCTTCATCTTCCTCGGCGCCGCGCTGATCAACTCCTTTGCCTGGGTCTTTTACGCCTTCGGCCTGATCCTGCTGATCACCGCAGGCAACCTGATCAAGCCTGACCACGGCGGCGGCCAAGCCGACAACTTCATGATCCGGCTGGCCCGCAAGTTCTTCCACACTTCCGAGGATTACGACGGCGACAAGCTGTTCACCATGGAGAACGGCAAGAAGGTCCTGACCCCGATGCTGCTGGTCATGGTGGCGATCGGCGGAACGGATATCCTGTTCGCGCTGGACTCGATTCCGGCCATCTTCGGCCTGACGCAGAACGTCTACATTGTCTTTACTGCCACCGCCTTCTCACTGATGGGCCTGCGCCAGCTGTACTTCCTGATCGACGGCCTGCTGGACCGGTTGATCTACCTGTCCTACGGCCTGGCCGCGATCCTCGCCTTCATCGGGGTCAAGCTCATCCTGCATGCCCTGCACGAAAACAACCTGCCGTTCGTCAATGACGGCCAGCCGGTTCCGGTCGTCGAGATCTCCACTGGCCTGTCCCTGACGGTCATTATCGGTGTGCTGGTCGTGACCATCGTGGCGTCGCTGCTCAGCAAGGCAGGCAAGGCGCAGACCGCCATCAACAACGCCCGCCGCCATGCGGTCAACTACCTGGACCTCAGCTACACCGCGGACCCGGCGGAGCGCGAGCGCATCTACAACGCGCTGCGCGAGGAAGAGCGGCAGATTGAACACATGGAGCCGAAGTACCGCAACAAGGCGAAGGACGTGGACCGGATCCGTGCCCAGGTGGCCGAGGCGCACAAGCAGCACAAGGAGTACCTGGCCCGGTAAGCCCGGTATGCATGGTCCGTCCGGTAACCGCTGAAGGTACGCCCGGTAATCCGCAGTAACAGCAGCGGTGGGCAGCACCCTGCCGATTGGTTCCGCCGGTAAGATCGGCCGGGTGACCGACGCCTTTGCCCTCCGCCCCGATGTTCCCCTTTCCGTGCTGGACCTGGCCCCTGTTTCCCAAGGCCAGAGCGTGGCGGAGGCCATCGAGGCCAGCGCTCGCCTGGCCGAAGTAGCCGACGCCGCCGGCTACCGGCGCTACTGGTTTGCCGAACACCACAACAACGAAGGCGTGGTCAGCAACGCAACCGCTCTGCTGATCAGCCACGCTGCCTCCCGCACGTCCCGCATCCGCGTCGGCTCAGGCGGCGTCATGCTGCCCAACCATGCGCCGCTGGTAGTCGCCGAACAATTCGGCACCCTCGCGAGGATGTATCCGGACCGGATCGACCTGGGACTCGGCCGGGCGCCGGGAACCGATCAGCGCACCGCCGCCATGCTCCGCCGCGGCGACTCCTCCGGCCAGGCCTTCGCCGGCGAAATCATCGACCTGCAGGCGTTCTTCGGCTCGCAGGAGGGCCTGGCCGTGCGCGCCCTCACCGCACGGGATACGCAGGTGCCGATGTGCGTGCTGGGCTCCTCGACCTCCGGGGCGGCTGTCGCCGGTCAGCTCGGCCTGCCCTTTGCCGCGGCTTCGCACTTCGCGCCGGAATCCCTGCACGAGGCCATCGCCGTGTACAAGCAGTACTTCGATCCCGACGCCGGAACCGCCCAGCTTGACCAGCCGTACGTGATCGCCGGTGTCAACGTGCTGGTCGTAGACTCCGTAGAGGAAGCCGCCTTCCAATTCTCCTCGCACCAGCAGGTGGTCCGGGACATCATCACCGGCGGACGCCGCCCGGTCCAGCCGCCAAGAACGGACGCCATGGCGGACTGGGATCCGCGCGAGGCGGCGATGGTGCAGGCCCGGCTCTCCGCCGGAGCGGTCGGAACCGCGGATACGGTCAGCGCTGAACTCCGCGAACTCATCGAGGCCACCGGCGTCAATGAGTTGATGGTCGTCACTTACGCCTACGACCGGCAGGTACGCGAAAACTCCTACCGGCTGCTGGCCGAGGCCTGGGGCTGCGGCGCTTAACACCGCATGCCAAACAACGACGGCGCAACTTGCCGCCGTCGTTGTCCTGCCTCAGAACAGTCGCTGGCGACCCCGGCAGTGTCCCTCCACAGGGCACATTTTCGCCGGGAACGCGGCATATCGTGGACGTTTTCTGCCGATTCTGTCAACGGTCCTGCGGTTGTGGGACGGGCCCTTCCACGGGGTTGGAGCCGGTGCTACGGTGAGGATTACCGATCGATACAGCGCGCGGTACGCCGCGTGGGAAGGAGATCACCATGGTAGAGCGGGGCAGTAATAAGCACGGTTCCGAGCTGGACGACCAGATGAAGCATGAAGACCAAGGTCTGATCCAGGGCAGCAAACCAGGACACGCAGAAGAATTCCGCGAGACAGAACCCTTCCCGGAGGAGACGGACAGTCCCGAAGTGCTCGATGCGATACGGAACGATTCAGCCATCAGGAATGCCCAGCAGGGCAAAGCTGACAGGGCAGAAAAGGATGGTGGAGACCGCTAATGGCCGAGCAGCTCAATACCTACGCGGAACTGTTCAAAAAGAGCGGACCGTGGACCACCGTTTACGTTGACGCCAGTACCGGCACCGTGGACACTTTGCGGGCCGGTGACATCCTGCCGGACCGGGTCGGCGAAGTGCTCTCAGGCCAAGGCATTTCCAAGCAGGACTTGAAGGCCGTCGAGGAGGCGATATCCCCGGCAACGGGAGTGCCCTCCCCGGTCAGCCGCTTTGTGCTGGTCCGTGACGGCAACATTGAAGTCAATGAGATCCTGCCCGGGCCGCTGGCAGGACCGGAGAAGATCTCCGTGGACAGCGTGCCGGATTTGGTTCCGCTGATGAAGCAGCGCGGCGATGACTTTCCCTATGTAGTGGCCGAAGTGGGGCGCGACGGCGGCGAGATCCGGCTGCAGTATGCCCGCCGCAACGGGGTGGCCGAGGAACATGCCGTTGAAGGCTCGAAGGAAAACCTGAAGAAGGTCCCCACCGGCGGCTGGGAGCAAGGCAGGCGCCAGCACCGGACCGAAGAGATCTGGCGCAAGAACGCCGACGAGATCGCCGGTGCCATTGACCGCGTTGTCAGTACTTGCCGGCCCCGGCTGCTTGTCGTCGCCGGGGATATCCGGGCGCGGGAGCTTGTGGTCAACCAGCTCTCCGAAGCGAGCCGGTCCATCGAAGCAACAGTGGAATCGCATACCCGCACCGGCGGCGCGGACCAGAAGGTATTCCAGGAGGAAGTCTCCCGGTTGGTCGCAGAGGTCTGGGCGCAGCAGCAGCAGGAAATTCTGAGCCGGCTGGAAATGCAGCAGGGCCAGGACAACCCGGAGTCCACAACCGGCTACGGCAACGTGGTGACGGCACTGCAACAGGCCCAGGTGGAACGGCTGATCCTCGAGGACGCCGCGCTTGTAGACCATGAAGCGTTGGCGCTGGACAAGGAACCGTGGATTGCCACGGAAAAGGCCAACGCGCTGGACGGCCAGGTACTGGGCACCATTTCGGCGCCGGCAGCCATGGTGCGGGCCGCAGCCCTGACAGACGCCAAGGTGTCCCTTGTGCCCTCGGGCGTGCTGTCGGAAGGAACCAAGGTGGCCGCGCTGCTGCGCTGGCCTACCGGACCCAGTGCGTCCTGACTAACCAATCCATGACCTGAGGTGCCGGCGGCAGAGTCCGCCGGCACCTCAGCGTGGACTACGCGGCAGACCAGCGAACGTCGCACACGCGTCAGCCAGCTAGCCAAGGACATTGAAGCCGCGCAGTGCCCGCGCGATCGGCACCGCTGATGCCGCGGCCCAGGCCTGGGGACGGCACGCCGCCGGATATGGCACCGGCGGCCACCTCCGGTCGGCCGGATCGCCGGAAAACAGTTCCGGCAGCCGCCAGTCAAAACCTTCGGCCGCGTCCAGCATGCCGCCGGCCAGTTTTGCCGCCTCGTCTTCGAAGCCGTCTTTGAGCATGCCCAGCAGAATCCAGGCGCTGTCGTGTGTCCACACGGAGCCAGCGTGGTATCGGGTGGGCCAGTAGCCGCCATTAGTGGTGGACAGGGTCCGGATGCCGTAGCCGGAGAACATCGACGGATCCATCAAACGCGTCACGACGGCGGCCTTTTCCTCCGCGTTCAGCAGGCCGGTGCCGAGCAGATGCCCCATGTTGGAAGCGATGGAGTCCACTGGTTTCTTATCAGCGTCGAGGGCGATCGCGGGATAGGGACCCGCGTCGTCGGTGCACCAGAACTTCTCCCGGAAACGATCGGCGAGATCGGAGGCAAAGGCCCGCCATTCGCCCGAGCCCGGCCGACTGAAGTGGTCGAGCATCTCGGCCCCGACGGTAGCGGCTTCATGCGCATAGCCTTGTACCTCCGCCAGCGCGAACGGGCCCACCGCCGGCGTACCGTCCTGCCAGCGGATCGAGCCAGCGGTATCCTTCCAGCCCTGGTCCGCCAGCTCGCTGTCGTGAGCACCGGCATACTCGAGGAAACCATCGCCGTCGGAATCGCCGTAGTGCTGCATCCAGGCCAAGGCGTCCTCGAGGTGCGGAAGCAGCGCCCGGACGTCGGCCTCCGGCATCCCCGAGTGCCACGCGTCATGGAGCAGGATAATCCACAGCGGGGTGGCATCGATGTTGCCGTAGTGGACCGGCGGCACCGCGATGACCGTGCCTCCGGGGCCCAAGATGAAGGTGCTGCGGCGGACTTCGCGCAGGATCTTGCCGGGTTCCTCGCCCGTTTCCTGCACCACGTCCGTACCCTGCCGGCCAGCCAAAGCCCGAAGGGTTCCGGCGGCGGTCGCGGCGTCGATCGGCAACAGCATGCGCGCAGCCATCAGGGAGTCCCGGCCGAACATGGTCAGGTGCCAGGGCGCGCCCGCGGCCAGGAAGGCGTGCTGCGGCCGCTGCCGGTCAGCGATCCGCAGACTGTTCAGGTCGCTGATCGACCGCGTCATCAGCCGCATGAGGCGCGGGTCGCCTGCCACCGACGGGGTGCGCAGCGGCTGACCACCGGCGGCAATCATCGGCGCGCCCTTGTCGGACAGGGCCAGCGACCAGCCAAGCTCGACGGCGTCTCCTGGCTGGAGGGTGATACGCCAGCTGAGCGCAACCTGGCTGCCCATGAAGGCCAGCTCGGCGCCTTCTGCGGTCAGCTCCGCGTTGGTGTCCTGGCCCCGCCAGCGCCAGCGGCGGTCTTCCGGCGCAACGGAACCCGCGGCCAGGGCCAGGCCTGCTTTGATCTGGTCCATCGGCAGGGCATCTGCGACCAGTTCCATCTTCACATCCAGCGTCACCGGTTCGGCCAGTACGGACTTGAACGTCAGGGTCTCGGCGAGCCGGCCGGTATCAACCGAGCGGCTCCGGATGACGGAGACCAGGGGGTCCGCAAAGTTGGCGGGAACGCGGATGAAATGGATGAAATCCACATGCTCGGTGGACTTCAGCTGGGTGGAGACCCATTCCGGCTCGTGGCCGTTGACGGTGAGGACGGCCCGCGCCAGAACCCTGTCATCCCCGCAGTAGGCACCTTGGGCGCCCTCGCCGCGGATCTGGCCGTGCGGGTCGCTCCAGACCTGGATGGGCGCGGTGAAAACGCCGGTGAGATCGTGCAGGTAGGGCTGCTGGAAAGCCATGGCTGCTCCTTGGATTAGCGTGAACTTGCCGGCCTCGTGCCGGTGGTGCTGGGTGGCGGGAGGGCTCCCTAAGGGAGCTGCCGGTCAGTCCCCGATGGTCATTGACACCCCATTTGAACGTTCATACTGTGGTGTTTACATCTTGGCAGATACCCCCTCCGATGCAACACCCCGTCTTCGGTGTTGGGTAGCGGCCAGCACGGACGCCGGCGTCAGCCAGCGCGGAAGTCCGCAGAAAAGGGACCCGATGACACAGAAGAAGCCCACTCTGGTCAGTCTTGCCGAGTCCATCGGGGTCTCCCGCCAGACAGTGTCCAACGTGCTCAACGCACCGCAGCGGGTGAAGCCGGCAACCCGTGAACGCGTCCTCAAGGCCGTCCAGGAGAGCGGCTACCGTCCCAGTGCGGCTGCCCGCCAGCTGCGCACGCGCCGGTCGATGGATCTGGGCCTGCGGCTGACACCCGTTACCGACGGCATCAACGGTGCGGTTCAGGACCGCTTTCTCCACGCGCTGACGGAAGCCGCCCAGGACGCGGGCTACCGCCTGACCCTCTACAGCGCGCGTGATGACGAGGAAGAAATCCGCCACATTGACGAACTGCTGCACGTGGCGGATCTGGATGGCTTTGTGCTGACCGGCACTCATGCCGGAGATCCGCGGACGGCCTGGTTGCAGGAGCATGCCGTTCCTTTCGCCGCCTTCGGCCGGCCTTGGAGCCGAACGGAGGATCCGTTTGAGTCGGCCCATCCCTGGGTGGATATCGACGGCGCTGCCGGCACCGAGAGTGCCACCGGGTTCCTGCTCGAGCAGGGGCACCGGCGGATCGGCTTCCTGGGCTGGCGTCCGGACGAAGGTCTGGGGGACGACCGGCGGGCCGGCTGGCACCGTGCCATGGAAGCAGCCGGCATCGGCGGAAGCCTGACCGAGCTGAGCGCAGCAACCGATGACGACGTAGCGGCTGGCGCTTCGGCGGTTGACGGCCTGCTGGCGAGGGGAGTCACTGCGCTGGTCTGTGCCAGCGATTCGCTGGCTTTGGGTGCCTTCGCCCAGTTGCGGGCGGTGTTGCCGCCGGAGGAGGAACCCGCCGTCGTCGGTTTTGATGACACCCCGGTTGCTGCTGCCGTGGGTCTGAGCAGTGTGGCCCCGCCTGTTGCCGATGCGGCCCGGCGCATCATCGCGGTGCTGTCCCATGTGCTGGCCGGCCGGCCGGCGGGCGAGGGGCCGCAGCGGCACCAGGTGCTCAGGCCCTCCCTGGTGGTGCGGAAGCCCTATGCGCTCGGCAGGACTGTGCCGCGGCGGCAGGGCGGCTAGCCGCTGCGGCGGTGCTCGCCGTCCTCCGGATCGCCTTCCGGCTGCCAGGTAAGCGTGATTTCGACGCCGTCGGGAACGGCACCAATGACCAGATGCAGGTCTTCGCCGTACAGGTCTTCGTGGTCCACCTGCCCGCCGTCTTCGCGGCGTTGTTCCATCAGGTCCGTCATGGCCGCGGCCATCGCCCGGCCCCAGTCCTGGGGATGCCGGCTGTTGGCTTCCGCCGATGCCGTGTACTTTTTGTTCATGCTGGTCCCGTCCGGATCGTCAAGGGCGAAGTCCATCCAACCCCGCCCCGGGCCGAACACCCATCTGAAAATGAAGTTTGACCCTGCCCCACGACGCTGTGATGCAGGTCTCATAAGGTTAGGATGAAGAATGCATTGATGCCAACAAAAGCGCCATATTACCCAAATGTGACGTTTGCCGGCAGCCGGCGATGACGAGGAGGCCATGATGGGCAGTGACGTTCCCGCGACGCGACGGGCGGCAATCTCCCGGCAACTGCGAGACGAAATCCTGGCCGGTGAGCTTCCGCCGGGAGCGCCGATCAAGGACGCGGAGCTGGCAGAGCGGCTGGGAGTGAGTATTACGCCGGTCCGGGAAGCGGTGACGGAGCTGATTACCGAGGGCCTGATTGAAACGCTGCCGAACAAGCGGCGCCGGGTGGCCGTGCTCAACGAGGTTCATGCGGTTCAGCTGCTGGATGTGCTGGGAGTTGTCCTCGTGGCGGTCTTCGAACGCTCGGCCGCGCGGCTGGGCCAGGACGATGTCGAGACGATGGCGGCAGCCGCCGAGCGGTTGGAAGGCGCGCTTGAAGCCCGCGACATGCTCGCCGCCCACACCACGCTCCTGGAGCTGATCGAAATCATCCTTGATGCCGCCGACCACGATGAGCTGCGCGCCGTGAATGAGCATGTGCTGGCCCGTTCCCTGGGCCGGCTGTTCCTCTACCAGCGGGAGGAACTGTATTACATCTGGACGGACGGCTGGAAGGAAGCAGTTGCGCTGCTGCGCCGGCAGGAACCGGACACGGCGGTCCAGCGGCTGCGGCAGGTCTTCTGGATTCTGACCGAGGAGCTGCGGACCGGGGACATGTAGGGCGGAAGGCCTGCGCGATGTAACTTCCGGCTAGAGCGTGGTTTCCCTGGCCTTGCCGACCAGATCGAAATTCGCCACAGAGGACTCGGCCGTCATCACCAGCTTGCGGGACTGCGTGTACTGCGTGTCGGGTTCGACAACGGTGACGACGTACCTGCCCGTGGGAGGAAGCCTCAGCTCGTAGCGGCCGGCGTCGTTGGTTTTGGTGGAGGCGATGTACTCGCCCGTGTGCGCACTGAGAGCGACCAGCGCGCCGGGCAGCGCGGCCCCGCCCCGAAGCACCCAGCCCGTGATGGTCAGCCGCTGCGTCAGCCGGATCTGCTCATCGCGTTCGGTGCCGGTGAATCTGACCACCTTGGAGGTGGGAACCCAGCCGTCCGCATTGGCCACGACCAGATATTCACCGGGCCCCGGCAGCGCAAGGGAGAACCCGCCGTCGTTCGCTGCCCGGCTCCAGTCCACGGGCTCGCCGGAGGTCTTCATCACCGTGACGACGGCGTGCGGAATGGGCTGGTCGTCGGTGTGCAGTACGCGCCCGTGCACCACGGTTTCCGCGCTGTTGCCGGCCTGCGTGACGGCGAGTGCAGCAGTCTCGACCGGAACGCCTTCGGCTGCCGGCACCGCCTCGAACCTGGGCACGAACCACACCACGGCACAGGCCACGAGCGAGGCCACGGCCGCAATCCAGAACACATCCTGGAAAGCCTCCATGGCAGGCAGTTCTCCGCCGTTGACACTGACCGTCACCGTCGCCAGGACGGCTGCGACGGCGGCGCTCGACGTCGAGGTGCCGATGGCCCGCAGCAGCGCGTTGAGGCCGTTGGCGGAGGCCGTCTCGGTGATCGGCACGTTGGCCATGATCAGGCTCGGCATCGCGGCATAGGCCACCGCGGAGCCGACGCTGACAACGGTGGAGCCAATAATGATCGCGGCCACCGAATCGCTGAGGAAGACGCGGCCCACGTAGCCCACGGCCATGATCGCCGAACCGGCAATCAGCGTGGTCTTGCCCCCGAAGCGGTTGATCATGGCGCCGGAAACGGGGGAGAAGGCGACCATGGCCAGCCCGGACGGGACCATCGCCAAACCGGCTGTGACGGGGTCTAGCCCGAAACCGTGCGGCACCGAAGCGGGCAGCTGCAGTTGCTGGGTGCTCAGCAACATGTTGGCGAACAGGGCAAAACCTACCAGGACGGAGGCGATGTTGGTCAGCAGCACCGGCCGGCGGGACGAGGTGCGCAGGTCGACCAGCGGCTGGCTGACCTTCAGCGAATACGGAACCCAGACCGCCAGGACCACAATCGTCAGGATGAACAGCGCTATGGTCAGCTCGTCGCCCCAGCCCCAGCTGCCGCCCTTGGAAATGGCCAGCAGGAGCGAGGTCAGCGCGATGGAGAGCATGATCGCGCCGAGGAAATCGAACCGGCCGCGGGTCCGCACCTCGGATTCCGAGACCACCAGGTACACCGCGGCGAGAATGGCCACACCCACGACGGCGGAAAGCCAGAACACCGATTCCCAGCCGGCCTGCTGGTAAAGAGTTCCGCCCAAGGGCAGGCCGAGGGCGCCGCCGATGCCGAGCGTAGCGCTCATCAGGGCAATCGCGCTGCCAACCTTCTCCGGCGGGAGCTCGTCGCGCATGATGCTGATGCCTACCGGGATCAACGCCGAGGAGAACCCCTGCAGTGCGCGGCCGACGATGATGGTGGCGAAGTCGCCGCCGAGCGCGGCCACCACGGAACCGGCTGTCATCAGGATGATGCAGACCAGCATCATCAGCCGCTTGCCGAACATATCCGCCAGCCTGGCCACGATCGGTGTCGCGACGGCAGAGGTCAGCAAAGTGGCGGTGACCAGCCAGGACACATCGTCGATGGAGACATTGAGCAGTTGCGCGAACTCGGGTAGCAGCGGGATGACCATCGTCTGTTGCAGCGAGACCGTTGTACCGGACAGGCACAGGACGGCGATGATCGCCCAAGTTGGCATTCTTTTGCGCGCAGCTGCAGACTCAGGCATTTCTTTAGCGTATCCGCCGGGTAGATCTAGCCGAACCAGGGCGCCTTGGCTGCGTCGTAGGTACCATCGTTCTTGGCCATGTTCAGCCACTGGTCCACATACTCGCGAAATTCGACGTCGCCCTGCGGAAGTAGGTAGGCCTTCTGCGAGAAGTTGAATGGATCCTCAGGGTGGACGGCGCAGAGCTCGGGATGCTCGTTCGCCACCCACATTGTTTCCGATGCGTCCGTTGTCATGACGTCCGCGCGGCCAGCGATGATTTCGTCGAAAATGGTGTTGTTGTCTTCGTAGCGGATGATCTCGCCTTCGGGGTAATGTTCGTCGGCGAACTTCTCGTTGGTCCCGCCGATCGGCGTGATCGAACGGACACCAGGCTGGTTGATCTCCTCCACGGTGTCGTACTTCTCAACGTTTTCGCACAGCGTGATCGGCGTCTTGCCCTCGTCCAGAGTCGGCTCAGTATAGAACGCTTGGGCAGCCCGCTCCAAGGAGATGGAAATGCCGCCTACGCCGATATCGCATTCGCGCAGAAAGTCCGGCATCAAGGATGCCCAGGTGGTCGGGACGTACTCTACTTCCACTTCCAGTCGCTCGGCCAGGTCCGCCACCATATCGATGTCGATTCCGGTGTATTCTCCCGTCTCCGGATCCAGATACGTGAACGGGCGGTAGTCGCCTGTGGTGCACACTTTGAGCACGCCGCTGTCGGCGACGGTCTCCAAACGTGACGGTCCGTCGGACTGCGAAGCTGAGCCCGAAGAGGAACTGCCATCGCCGGACGGGCCGGCAGTCGTGCAACCGGTCAGGGCCGCCAGGGCCAGGAATGAGGCTGCGGCAATTGTGCTCGATTTCATCGGTTGCCTCGCACTTAATCGTTTCGGCTGGATGTAGCCAGCGTAGCGGGCAGTGATGAGCACTGAATATTCGGATGCCGTGGCTGCGACAGGTTGTCACACCCGGACCATAGGCTGGGGGCAACGCAAGGAGGTCCACATGTTCTGTTCTATTGTCCCGCCGTACCTGCTCCGCCGGCTGGCCCAGTTGGATGACCGGTCCCTGCTGCCGGTGGCGGAGGCTGCCCAGCGTGCCCTGACCCGGGATGCAGCCATGCGCCGGAACCGTAACGTCAAACGTGCGCAGATGCCGGCCCTGCCCACCCTCCTGCCGTCGCAGCGAATCCGAGCCACAGGGCTGAACCCCACCCGGCAGATCAATGACGCCCAGAACATGGAACGGCTGCCCGGCATCCGCGTGCGCAGCGAGGGAGACGGCCCGGTTGAAGACGTCGCGGTGAACGAAGCTTACGACGGGCTGGGATCCACCTTCGAGCTTTTCGCGGACGTCTACCAGCGCAACGCATTGGATGGCCGGGGAGGAATCCTTCGCGCCACCGTTCACTATGGCGAGGACTATGACAACGCCTTCTGGAACGGCACGCGGATGGTTTTCGGCGACGGCGACGGGCGGGTCTTCCAGAGCTTCACCAGATCGCTGTCCGTCATCGGGCATGAGCTGACCCACGGCATCACGCAACATACCACCAACCTGGTTTACCAGGGCCAGCCCGGCGCACTGAACGAGTCCATCTCGGACGTCTTCGCTGCCCTGGTGGAGCAGTACAAGCTCGGACACAGTGCAGAGAACGCGAGCTGGGTGATCGGCGAAGGCCTGTTCACCGACCAAGTCAGCGGCGACGGTCTGCGCTCGCTGAAGGCACCGGGCACTGCATATGACGACGACGTGCTCGGCAAGGATCCGCAGCCTGCCACGATGGCGGACTACATCGACACCACGGACGACAACGGGGGAGTGCACCTGAACTCGGGCATTCCCAACCATGCCTTCTACCGGCTGGCCTCGATCCTGGGCGGAAACGCCTGGGAACGGGCCGGCCAGATTTGGTACGACACGATCACCGGTACGGAAGTGGTGGCGGATACGGACTTTGCAGGTTTCGCGGCAGCTACTGAAAGTGCGGCGGAAAGCCGCTACGGTAAGGACTCAGAGGAACTTAAGGCCGTGACCGCGGCCTGGACTGAGGTGGGCGTCTTGGAATGAGGATCAGCGTCAAGCGCACCGGCGGATTCGCGGGTCTGACGAGGCGCTGGGCAGTTGAAGTGGGTCAGCCCGAACTGCGTGACGAGTGGCTGCCCATTATTGAGTCCTGCCCTTGGGACGATGTCCCGCAGACGCAGAACCAGCCGGACCGCTATATGTACCGGATCAGCGCCGGCGAACGTGAGGCCTCCCTCCCGGAGCAAGACGTAACCGGGCCCTGGCGGCAACTGGTGGATCGCACGCAGGAAAGTGCCCGGCAGGAAGAGGGCCGCAGTGCGGAACTCGGGCCCCAGAGCCCGGAGGGCTTTCTCCGGGACACGGATCCCGGAGAGCGTTAACCCACTTCAGCTGGGGACCGTGGCAGCGCCGAGACGGCTATGGTGAAGAAGCCGGCAACCGCCGCCGGCCCAAGCCTGCCTGCAGACGGAAATCAGAGTGCCTAGAACAAACCACCTCCAGATCACGGATAAGTCTGTACCAAAGGACACCGCGTCCGTTCCTGGACTTCTCCGGCGCCGCCTGATCGTCCTCGCCGGCATCCTGGTCATGGCTCTGAGCCTCCGTCTCGCGGTCTCGGGCGTCTCTCCAGTGCTGGCGGAGATCTCCGAGGAGCTGCCGTTTGGTCCTGCCTCCATCGGCGTTCTCGGCATGCTCCCGACCGCTGCCTTCGCCTTGGCTGGCTTCACTACGCCGGCACTGATCAGAACACTTGGCCTGCCTGCGGTCCTGCTCGGTTCGCTGGTACTGGCCGCGACAGGCCAGATCGGACGGGCGCTCGCCTCGGACGTGCCGCTGTTCCTTGGCTTCTCCGCCGTGACCATGGTGGGCTACGGGCTGGGCAACATCGTCATGCCGCCCCTGGTCAAGCGTTATTTCCCGGACCGTATCGGCCTCGTGACTTCCTTGTACGTGACCCTGCTGGCGGTGAGTACCGCGTTCAGCCCGCTGCTGGCGGTGCCGCTGTCGAACACGTCCGGCTGGCGCTGGTCTATCGGCATCTGGGCCGGTGTGAGCCTGGCGGCGCTGGTGCCGTGGGTGGCCACCTTGCTGGGGGAGCGGGCAACGCGGCGGGCAGAGGTTGTTCAAAGCCCGTCGGCCGCGGTGCCCCACGCGAAAGTCCGCGTCTGGTCATCGCCCGTGGCGTGGGGTCTGGCCATGGTGTTCGCCGGGACGTCCACCAACACCTTCTCGATGTTCACCTGGCTGCCTCCGCTGCTGCTCGATGCGGGAATGGACGCCGCCCAGGGCGGCACCCTGCTGTCCTATTACGCCATCCTCGGCCTGCCGACCAGCTTGCTGGTTCCGTATCTGGCGGCCAGAATGCGCAATCCGTTCCCGCTCGCAGCTCTGTTCGTGCTCTGTTACGCCGGCGGATATGCGGGCCTGCTGCTGGCACCTTCCTCGGGCACGATCCTCTGGATCACCTTGGCCGGGCTGGGCCAAGGGACATTTGCCATGGCTTTGCTGCTGGTCAACCTGCGGACCAGGACCACCGCCGGATCGGGAGCGCTGTCCGGCTTCGCCCAAGGCATCGGCTACTCGGTTGCCTGCCTCGGACCGCTGACTTTCGGGCTGCTCAAAGACGTCACCGGCACCTGGGCAACGTCCTTCGGGCTGCTCGCCGTATCGCTCGTCATCCTCATCGTCGGCGCTTTCATTGTCAGCAAACCGCGCTATCTGGAGGACCATGTGCGGCGGTAAGGCATAGGCTGGCTTCGTTGCCGCCAATCCCGGATTTACGAGGAGCGAACATGAAGTTCAACGATCTGCTGGCAGACGCCTTCGGCCGGATCCAGGAACGGGTCCACGAAGTGCTTGATGGACTGGACCCGGACCAACTGGCCGAACGGCCCGGCGGGAGCGGCAACTCGATCGCCTGGCTGATCTGGCATCTGACCCGGGTCCAGGACGATCACATTGCCGATGTCGCCGGTGTGGAGCAGCGCTGGACCTCGGGAGGCTGGGCAGAGCTGTTCGGCCTCCCGCTGGACACACGCGAAACCGGCTTCGGCCACACCTCGGACCAGGTCAGCGCCGTCACGGTGGAATCGGGGAGCCTGCTGGCCGAGTATTTCGACGCGGTGCACCGCCAAAGCCTTGAGTTCATCGGCTCGCTCACCGAAGACGAGCTGGACCGGATCGTAGATACACGCTGGGACCCGCACGTTACCCTCGGAGTCCGGCTCGTCAGTGTCATTGACGATTGTTTGGAGCACGCCGGGCAGGCCGCCTATGTTAAGGGAATGGTCCAACGCCGCGAAGCGCGCGGCTAATGCCGGCCGCCTTGTTTGGGTTCCCTCTCACCGGCTACCATTCAAGAGATACAACACACTGAAAAGTGTCATAACTGCATACTGCCTTCGAATTGCGGCGGGAGAGTCCTGCTGGGTACATGTCAGCGGGCGCCGTAGGAGCAATACCTCCCCAGGAATCTCTCAGGCCCCTGTACCGCCGCAGACAGGCAACTCTGGAAAGTAGTCGACCTTTACGGCACGGCTCACCGACGGTGCAAGCGGAACTTGGAAAAGTTCCCGCGGAATCTCTCAGGTCCAATACAGAGCGGGGAGGAACCCGATCCACCTGGTACCACCGTGCCAGCCAATAACTGGAGTTCCTTCATGACGGTTCAACCCACCATTGCGACATTTGCCGAGCGCCACATCGGCCCGCGCAACAGCGACGCCGAGACCATGCTCAAGCAGCTTGGCTACACCAGCCTCGAAGACCTGGTCGACACGGCCGTTCCGGCGGACATCCGCCAGAGTGCGCCGCTTGAGTTGCCGGCTGCCCGCAGCGAAGCCGAGGTCCTCGCGGATCTGCGCGCCCTCGCCGCCAAGAACATCACTGCCGTGCAGATGATCGGGCAGGGCTACTACGACACCATCACGCCGCCGGTGATCCGCCGCAATGTCGTGGAATCCCCGGCCTGGTACACCGCCTACACGCCCTACCAGCCGGAGATCTCCCAGGGTCGGCTGGAGGCGCTGCTGAACTTCCAGACCATGGTTTCCGACTTGACCGGCTTGGAAATCGCCAACGCCTCCCTGCTGGACGAAGCTACCGCCGTGGCTGAAGCCGTGCTGCTGATGCGCCGCGCCAACAAGAAGCATGCCGACGGCAAGACCGTATTGGACGCAGACCTGCTGCCGCAGACGATCGCCGTCGTCAAGGGCCGCGCCGAAGCGCTGGACTTCGAGATCGAGGTTGCCGACCTCTCCGTCGGGCTTCCCGAGGGCGAGATCTCCGGCATTGTGCTGCAGCAGCCGGGCGTGTCCGGCCATGTGGCCGACCACAGCAAGGTGATCGCGGATGCGAAGGAACGCGGAGCCATGGTCACCGTGGCTGCAGATCTGCTGGCTCTGACCCTGATCACGCCTCCCGGGGAGCAGGGCGCGGATATCGCCGTCGGAAATACCCAGCGTTTCGGTGTTCCGCTGTTCTTCGGCGGACCGCACGCCGCCTACATGGCTGTGCACAAGGGCGTAGAGCGCCAGTTGCCCGGCCGTCTCGTGGGAGTCTCCAAGGACAACGCCGGCATGCCTGCCTACCGGCTGGCGCTGCAGACGCGCGAACAGCACATCCGCCGCGAGAAGGCCACGTCCAACATCTGTACCGCGCAGGCCCTGCTGGCCATCGTCGCTGGCATGTACGGCGTCTACCACGGGCCGGAAGGCTTGAAGGCCATTGCGCAGCACGCCAACAATCAGGCACGTGCCCTCGCCTCCGTCCTCAAGGGCGCCGGACTGGAACTGGTCAGCGAGCACTTCTTCGACACGCTGACGGTTAAGGTTCCGGGCAAGGCTGCCGACGTCATCAAGGCCGCCGAGGCCAAGGGCATTAACCTGCGCGTTATCGATGCCGATCACGTGGGCATCTCCACCGGCGAATCGACGACGGCGGAGCACCTGTCTGCCGTGGCCGAGGCATTCGGTGTGGCCGATGCAGCCGAGGATATCGCGGCGGGCCTGTCGGCTGCGCCGGAGGGCTTCGGACTGGAGCAGGGCATGCAGCGCACCTCTTCCTACATGCAGCATCCGGTCTTCCACAGCCACCGCTCCGAAACCCAGATGCTGCGCTACCTGCGCCGGCTTTCGGACCGGGATCTGGCGCTGGACCGGACCATGATCCCGCTCGGCTCCTGCACCATGAAGCTCAACGCCACGGCCGAGATGGAATCCATGACCTGGCCGGAGTTCGCCTCCATCCACCCCTTCGCTCCGGCGCACCAGACGAAGGGCTGGCGTGAACTGATCGAGGATCTGGAAGCACGCCTTTCCACCATCACCGGCTACGCAGGCGTCTCCATCCAGCCGAACGCCGGGTCCCAGGGCGAATACGCAGGGCTGCTGGCCATCCGCCGCTACCACCTGTCCCGCGGCGATGAGCAGCGCAACGTCTGCCTGATTCCGGCATCGGCCCACGGCACCAACGCCGCCTCGGCCGTCCTCGCTGGGATGAAGGTTGTCGTCGTCGCTACGGCGCAGGACGGCACCATCGACCACGCCGACCTGAACGCCAAAATCGAGCAGCACAAGGACAGTCTGTCCGCCATCATGATCACCTACCCGTCCACCCACGGGGTGTACGACGCCGATGTCCGCCAGGTCTGCGACGCCGTCCACACGGCCGGCGGCCAGGTCTACATCGACGGCGCCAACCTCAACGCCCTCGTTGGACTGGCCCAGCCGGGCAAGTTCGGCGGCGACGTGTCGCACCTGAACCTGCACAAGACCTTCTGCATCCCGCACGGCGGCGGCGGCCCCGGCGTCGGCCCGGTCGCAGTGGCCGAGCACCTGGTGCCGTTCCTGCCGGGCAACGCCGCGCTGGCCGAGCACGAAGGCAAGGGCGTGCCGGTGTCCGCCTCCGAGTACGGCTCGGCCGGCGTACTGCCGATCTCCTGGGCCTACGTGGCCATGATGGGTGCCGAAGGGCTGACCAACGCGACCAAGACCGCGCTCCTGGCGGGCAACTACATTGCCTCCCGCCTGAACGAGTACTTCCCGGTGCTGTACACGGGCAACGACGGTCTGGTGGCGCACGAATGCATCCTGGACCTGCGCGAACTCACCGCCAAGTCCGGCGTCACTGCCGAGGATGTTGCCAAGCGCCTGATCGACTTCGGCTTCCACGCCCCGACGCTGTCCTTCCCGGTGGCAGGTACGTTGATGGTCGAGCCGACCGAGTCCGAAGATCTCGCCGAGATCGAGCGCTTCATTGAAGCGATGATCACCATCCGCGGCGAGATCGACCAGGTTATCAAGGGCGACTTCAGCGTCGAGGAGAGCCCGCTGCGGCTGTCCCCGCATACCGCAGCCGCTGTCATCAGCAGCGACTGGGACCGCAAGTACTCCCGCGAACAGGGCGTCTTCCCGGTGCCGAGCCTGAAGCAGGACAAGTATTTTGCGCCGGTGGGACGCATCGACGGCGCCGCCGGCGATCGTAACCTGGTCTGCTCCTGCCCGCCCATCGAAGAGTTCGCAAACTAGAGGAAGGTTCCAGACCATGAGCGCTGAAACCGCTACGAAGCAGTACACCGCCCTGTATGAAGAGCACCAGAAGCTTGGCGCCTCCTTCACGGACTTTGGCGGCTGGCAGATGCCGCTGAAATACCAGAGCGAGCTGGCCGAGCACCATGCCGTGCGACAGGCTGCCGGCCTGTTCGACCTCTCCCACATGGGCGAGGTCTGGGTCACCGGTCCCGACGCCGGGAAGTTCCTCGACTATGCGCTGGTGAGCCGGCTCTCCGCCGTCGCCGTGGGCAAGGCCAAGTATTCGCTGATCTGCAACGAAGACGGCGGCATCATCGATGACCTGATCAGCTACCGCCGCGCGGAAGAGAAGTTCCTCGTGGTGCCGAACGCCGGCAACGCCAAGGCTGTGGCCGAGGCTCTGGCCGAGCGCACCGGGGACTTCGATGTGACAGTGGAAGACGTCACCGCGTCCATCTCGCTGGTGGCTGTGCAGGGGCCCAACTCCGTCGCCATCCTGAAGCAGCTGGTGGCCGCGGCCGACCACGCCGTGGTGACCGAGATGAAGTACTACGCTGCGGATGAGGTCCACTTCACCGTGAGCGGGGCTCCGCTCAGGCTGCTGCTGGCCCGCACCGGCTACACCGGCGAAGACGGGTTCGAGATTTACGTCCCGAACGAGAACGCCGCTTCGCTGTGGTCCGCCCTGCTGTCGGCAGGCAAGGACTTCGATCTGGTGCCCGCAGGCCTCGCAGCCCGCGATTCGCTGCGGCTGGAGGCCGGTATGCCTCTCTACGGCAACGAGCTGTCCCTGGAAGTCAGCCCGTACGACGCCGGACTCGGTCCGATCGTCGCGCTGAAGAAGGAAGGCGAGTTTGTCGGCCGTGCCGCGCTCGAAGCCCAGAAGGAGCGCGGCTCCAAGCGCAAGCTGGTCGGGCTGAAGGGGCTTGGCCGCCGCGCTGCCCGCTCGCACTACCCGGTCTCCAAGGACGGCCAGACCGTCGGAGAAGTGACCTCGGGCCAGCCCAGCCCCACGCTCGGCTACCCCGTAGCGCTGGCCTATGTCGATATCGAGCACATCGAACCCGGCACCCGGCTTGACGTTGACCTGCGCGGCAAGCCCGAGCCGTTCGAGGTCGTGGCACTGCCCTTCTACAAGCGCGACAAGTAAGCAAACCTGCCGCGGCCGCTGTTCTTTCTGTATTTCCCCTCTTTCGAAAGGTTCTACCCATGAGCACAGTTCTTTCCAACCTGCGTTACTCCGAAGAGCACGAGTGGGTGGATGCTTCCAGCCCGGTCAAGGTCGGCCTCTCGCAGGTCGCCACCGACGCCCTCGGCGACGTGGTCTACATTGACCTGCCCGAGGTCGGCTCCACGATCACCGCCGGCGAAACCTGCGGCGAGGTGGAATCCACCAAGTCCGTCTCCGACATCTACGCACCGGTTTCCGGCGAGATCACCGAGGTCAACCAGGCTGCCATCGATGATCCGGCTCTGCTGAACTCGGATCCGTATGGCAAGGGCTGGCTGTTCACCGTCAACGTTTCGGAAGAGGGCCCCCTGCTCTCGGCCGAGGATTACAGTTCCAAGAACGGCGGCGAGCTGTCCTAACAGCCGCTGGTACCGCCGTCGTTATTCATCGTCTCTAACCGGAAGCGGCAGCAAGCCGCCGAAGGGCATTAAGGAGCCATCATGGCTGTAGGCGTATTCGACCTCTTTACCGTGGGCATCGGTCCCTCCAGTTCGCACACTGTCGGCCCGATGCGGGCGGCTGCCGTCTTTGCCGAGGAGCTGGTTTCAACCGGTGTGCTGGACCGTGTGGCCGGGCTGCGGGTGGACCTGTACGGGTCCCTCGCGGCTACCGGCCGCGGCCACGGCACCTTCACGGCAGTGATGCTGGGGCTGGAGGGTTACCAGCCCGAACAGATCCTGCCGGATGAAGTTGATTCCCGTCTGGCAGACATGGCCTCAACCGGCGAGCTGCAGTTGTGCTCGCAGGTTGAGGGCTCGGCCGGTATGGTCCTGAACTACAAGGTTGAGGACATGGTGCAGCATCCGCTCACGGTGCTGCCCCGGCACACCAACGGGATGAAATTCCAGGTAACCGACGACGCCGGCGCAGTCCTTCACGAAGCGACATTCTTTTCCGTAGGCGGCGGCTTCATTGTCCGCGATGGCGAGGAAGCTGAGGCCGCGCGGGAGCTGGATGCCTCCAAGGAGGAGCTGCCGTACCCCTTCCGGACGGCGGCGGAACTGCTGGAACACTGCCGCAACACCGGCCTGGGCATCAGCGACATCATGATGCTCAACGAGAAGGCCTCGCGCTCCGAGGCGGAGATCCGTGCCGGCCTGATCCACATCTGGCAAGTGATGGAGGAATGCAAGGACTCCGCAATCAAGCGCGAAGGCGTCTTGCCCGGGGGACTGAACGTCCGCCGTCGTGCGCCTGACTGGCATGACCGGCTGCGCAAGGAAGACAAGGACCGGGACCACAAGTACTGGCAGGAATGGGTGAACCTCGTGGCGCTGGCCGTGAACGAGGAGAACGCTTCCGGCGGGCGGGTTGTCACGGCACCGACCAACGGCGCGGCGGGCATCATTCCAGCGGTCATGTTCTATGCCACGCACTACGCTCCGGGCATGGAGAAGGCGACGCAGGCTGATAAGGACGACGTCATCGTGAAGTTTCTGCTGACGGCCGCCGCCGTCGGCGTGCTGTACAAGGAACAGGCTTCCATCTCCGGCGCCGAGGTCGGTTGCCAGGGCGAAGTGGGTTCCGCTTCCTCCATGGCGGCTGCAGGTCTGGCCGAGGTCATGGGCGGCAGCCCCGCGCACGTGGAAAACGCCGCGGAGATCGCTATGGAGCACAACCTTGGGTTGACCTGCGACCCGATCGGCGGACTGGTGCAGGTGCCGTGTATCGAGCGCAACGCGATCGGGGCCGCCAAGGCCGTGAACGCGGCCAAGATGGCCCTGTGGGGCGATGGCACGCACCGTGTCTCGCTGGACGAAGTCATCATCACCATGCGCGAAACAGGCAAGGACATGAGCTCCAAGTACAAGGAAACCGCGATGGGCGGCCTAGCCGTCAACGTGGTGGAGTGCTAAGAGACCACGGTAGCGCTTCGAGCGGGTTGAACGGCTGCGGCATTGCCGCGGCCGTTCAGTCTTTCCGGACGATCCTGATGTTGAAGTCCGCGTTGCCCAGCGCGCCCATCAGCCGCAGCCACAGCGGCAAGTACATCTCCATGCCGCGCGCGGCGCTTCGGGATTGACACCCGAACTGTGACCAATAGGCTGGTAAGCAAGCTTAGCTTTACCTGCCGGATTGGAGCAGTAATGGGCCAGGACCAATACACCTTCCAGGATCCAGTCAAGCGCTACCCCAGCATCGAACCGCCCGAACAGGACCAGCCGGAGCCCGGTCTGGACAAGGAACTGGTGCCCCATACGGACCGCGGCGAGGATACATACCGCGGGACAGGCAGGCTGAAGGGCCGCAAGGCGCTGATCACGGGATCGGATTCCGGCATCGGTGCCGCGGTGGCGATAGCCTTCGCGCGTGAGGGTGCGGATGTGGCCTTGTCCTACCTGCCGGAAGAGGAAGAGGACGCCAAGGTCGTGGCCCGGGTGATCGAGGAGGCGGGACAGAAGGCGGTCCAACTGCCGGGCGACCTGACCGATTCAAACACCTGCCGCGAGCTGGTCAAGAACGCTGTGAAAGGCCTCGGCGGTCTGGACATCCTGGTCAATAACGCCGGCCGGCAGATCGCCGTCGAGAAGCTTGAAGACCTCAGCGACGAGCAGTTCGACAAGACCTTCAAGACCAACATCTATGCATTCTTCTGGATCACGAAGGCGGCCCTGCCGCACCTGCAGCCCGGCTCCAGCATTATCAATACGACGTCGATCCAGGCCTACCAGCCTTCGCCGACGCTGATTGATTACGCGGCGACCAAGGGGGCGATTAATAACTTCACCAAGGGCCTGGCCCAGCAATTAGCGCCGCGAGGCATCCGGGTGAATGCGGTTGCCCCGGGGCCGTTCTGGACTCCGCTGCAGGTCAGCGATGGGCAGCCTAAGGAGGCCCTGCCGAAGTTCGGAAAGTCCACGCCGATCGGGCGCGCCGGGCAGCCTACCGAGCTCGCCCCGGCGTACGTGTTCCTGGCATCGTCGGAATCCAGCTACGTCATGGGCGAGACATTGAACGTCAATGGCGGCTCGCCCTCGCCGTAGCGGACGGTTGCGGGCTAGTAGACGCTCAGGTACTGGGCGGCTTCGGTCAGGCCGAGCTGTTCGCCGAACTGAACCATGGCCAGTACGGAGCCGACCATGAGGGCGCCGAGTCCAGCGCAGGCTGCGGACATGATGCCGAGGACCTTGCAGTCCTCCGAGGTGAGGCCTGTCCGGCCTGCCGGCAAAGCAAGATCCGCGGCGATGAGGTTCGGGGCCCGGTCCACGGTGCCGTCATCCAGAACGGCGACCACCGAGTTCGACGGGCGGTCCAGCCGCATGGACGCAATGCTGCGGCCGTGACGGGCCAGCAGGATATCGTGACCGACGCGCTGACGAGTGCGAAGCATTTTTCCTCCGGGAGGTAGAGTGCCTGAAAAAGGCGTGAAGCGAAGTGTGAAGTAGGCGGGCATACACGATGTGTGGCCCTGATTCAATTTTAGTTAAGACCGCCTGACACAACCGACCAAAACGAGGTGAATTCGGCCACCACAGCGGGTGAAGTTGGCCTCACAGGGCCGTGACTGCGGCCATCAAGTAGAAAAGGCGCAACCATCGCGTCGCTTCTCAGGAGGCGATGTCCCGCCGGTCCTGGAGCGGCTGTGGAACTGCGGCAGACGTCGGCGGCCTGTTAGGGATGGGAGGCCGCCGCACCGGTACGGACGTGCGTGCACGCGCAGGTCGTTCCTGCCCGGCGGCGGGAGGCTGATTCTGGGCAGCTTCGGCACGGGAGAGCGGGCCGTCGCCTGCTCCGGGAACGTCCTGACGTTGCAGACCCGGTATCCTGCGGGCGGCGGAGCGGCGGGACCTGCCAGCTGCCTGTCGTGTCCAGGCGGCAACCAGCCGGACAGCCGACGCGGTTATGCGCCCGGCGGCCGCAAGAAGCCGGGCACGGAGACCTGGGAGCCGCACTGAAATGTAGGTGCGGACCGCGTGCAACGATAAACCATTTGGCCGGGGCGAGCTGCCGGTTCGAACCATGCGGGCCTTGATGCGAAGCTGCCGCAGCACAAAGGCAATAGCGTCATTCGAGCGCTCACGCATGGTTCCGTATGCGGCCTCGCGCTGGGACTTGTCCGGCCAGTTGGCCAGGAGGACCATGATGGCGGTTAGGGCGACGAGCAGGGATACCAGGACAAGCACGGCCCCGCCGTAAAAGACGACGACTATGGCTTTGGGCGATTCGAAGATAGCGGCGATGAACCCTGCACTGCCGAGCAGGAGCCAGAGCCAGAACGCCGCGACGGCGATCAGTGCTATGCCGGCACGCTTGAACTGGCGCAGCGCCTCGCGGGCGCGCAACGATTCGTCAGCCTCCACGAAACCTTCCCCCAACTCAGGCCCCTTGTCGGGGCCGCCCAGGTTGATCATAGTTGGGCCAGGATGATAAGCCGGGCAGAATCGCACTGGCGCGCCGGTGCGTCGTTCGTACCCGTCTCGACTGTTTCTGCTAAGCGCCTGCTCAACAAGAATCACCAGTATTCACTCAGGAACCCCACAGACTCTCCCTATGGGAAGCCGCTAAAGTAGATGCTCCGCACAGGAGAGGAGTCACCGCCCATGCCAGCACGCCATCGCCAGTCCGCGCCGTTGCGGATCGCACTGATTGGTATTGACGGCGCCGGGAAAACGACGGCGGCGCGTTACCTGGCGGATCAGCTCACCTTGGGCGGTGCGCAGGTACGGCTGTGCCGGAACCCCGGCGGACGCCGGACGCTGGATACTCTTGCCCGTAGGCTCGGTAGCAGCGCGGAAAAGATGCTCGGTGCCCGGCTGCTCAGCCGCTATGAAACGGTGGTCCGGGCCTTCGCCCTGCTCGGCAGCCTTGCCTCCACTGCCCCTGCCGACGTCGAAATCCATGACCGGTATCTGTACTGCCAGCTGGCGGCGAACGCGAAACGCGGGGTCGAACCGGGACTCTTGCTGCGCCTGCTCCGGAAGTTCGTGCCCCGGCCGGACTTCGTGCTCTATTTCGAGATTTCTCCCGCCCGCGCACTGGAGCGCATCCAGGTCCGCGGCACCGATACCGAAACGCTGGAGGACCTGCGCGACCTGGACGCGGCCTATCGCAGCTTGACGGACTTCGGCAGCTTCCGCCTCGTGCAGGCCGATCGGCCGGTGCAGGACATCCACCGCCAGATCGAGGCGATCTGCAGCCCCGCCCTTCTGGCCGCGCAGGAGGCCACGGCACCCGCCAGTCAGACCTGAGCGCCAGGGCCGTAGCGCTGCCGGCGCATAGAGTGCCTAGGTCATAGCGTTGCCGGGCAGAGCGGGGCTGCGGGCGCGATAACCTGCAAAGGAGCAGATAAGGCTCCAGTCGAGCAGGAGACCAAGTACCTATGACCAAGCAGCCAACCGGCGCCTTACTGTTTGTCCTCAGCTGCGCCATGGGCGTAGGCCCGCTGCTGAATTACGGGCTGAGTGCCACGAGCCCGCTGATCATCACTGATCTGGGCATCAGCGAGTCACAATTCGGCCTGCTGGCAACGGCAATCTTTGCCAGTGCGGCTGTCTGCAGCATGTGGCTGGGCCGGCTCAGCGACCGCATTTCCAACCGCGCGCAGTTGATCCTGATCTTCGCCGGCACCACGGTGGCCCTGGTGATAGCCTCGCTGGCGCACCACTATTTTGTCCTGCTCGTCGCCGCGCTGCTCGCAGGTCCCGCCCAGGCCATCTCGAACCCCACCACCAACCGCATCATCATCCACCATGTGACAGCGACCAAACGTCCCGGCTGGATTGGTGTGAAACAGTCCGGCGTTCAAGGCAGCCAGCTATTCGCCGGCCTGTTCTTCCCTCCGGTCGCGCTTTGGCTGGGCTGGCAGGGAGCCACCGCACTTGCCGCGGTCGTCGCCGTCGGGCTGTTGCTGTACGGCCTGCGGCAGTTGCCGGAGGAGAAGCCAATAACGACGGCGGCTCCCGGCCGCGCAGCTGCTCCGCCGACCGTGGACCAAGCCAAGGGATATCCGCTGGCTGTATGGCTGTTTGCCGGCTACGCGTTGCTGACCGGGCTCGGCATGCAGGCCACCAACGTGTATCTGCCGCTGTTCACCGTCCGCGAGTTGGACTTCTCGCTGCTGCTTGGTGGCGTGGCCGCAGGCGTTTCCGGCGTGGTTGGCGTGACATCGCGCATTTTGTGGGGTCGCGAGATGGCCAAGGGGAGGCGGGCATCCACCCTGCTGGTCCTGCTGGGGCTCGGCGCGCTGCTCGGTGCGGCGGCGCTGCTGGGGGCCGGCGAACTGGGGAACCCACTGCTGCTCTGGCTTGGAGTCGCGCTGCACGGGGCCACGGTGCTGGGAACCAACGTTGTAGTGATGGCCGGCGTCATGAAGGTGGTGCCGGCGGCGCGCGTTGGCTCTGCCTCCGGCGTGGTCTCGATGGGAATGTATGCCGGGTTCGCCGCAGGCCCGCTGCTGATGGGTCTGCTGCTGGAAGGCAGCGGCAGCTTCCGCTCGGGCTGGGTGGTAGTCGGTGCCGGTTACCTGCTTTGCGTCTTGCTGGCCCTGGTGCTGCGGCGCCACGGTAATCGGCACGGCGTCCCGAAGTAACGGCGCGATAACACTCCCGCGGTTCCGTCGAGCCGCCGTTCGGAAGGTAATTGACAAGTCAAACGTCACTGCTAAGTTCGTGGGTAAGTTTACTTTCTGACTGGGAAAGCATGCTGTCCATCATGAAGGAGCATCCGATGACGCAACGGCAGGATATCCACGAGCTGCAGGACGCTACGGCGTGGGACAACAAAGACCACAAGCTGGGATTGGTAGGACAGGTCCACCGGGACAAGGACACGGGCCGGTTGGCATGGATCACCGTTGCGCTGGGACTGCTGGAAACGCGCGAACACTTCATCCCGCTCGCCGGGGCAAGAGTTGAAGGCACAAACGTCCACGTGGCCTACGACCATGACACCATCAAGGACTCCCCGGAAATCGACATCGAACCGGAAATGGGTCTCTCTCCCGATGACGAGGCGAAGCTGAGCCGCTACTACGGCCTCTAACACCGGAGTCCGGATTCCCGGCTCTTGATCTGGCGAGCCTGGCGACTCCGGAACATCGACTCCGATGTTGACTGGCAACTGTTCTGCAGCGCCGTTGCATCTTTCTGCTGCGCACCTTGTCAAAGGCATCGCCACTACCGGTAACAACGGCTGATGCTGTCGCCCCGGAGCAAATGAAGAGGAACAATGAAACAGCGGGGGCTTGGGAAATCCGGGCTATTAGTGTCCGAAATCAGCTTTGGTGCCGGCGGCTACTGGGGCATGAAGGCTTTCAGCGAACGGCAGGCGGGGCGTCTGGTGGAGCAGGCCCTAGATGGCGGCGTCAACCTTTTCGATACCGGCCCCAACTACAGCCGCGGCAACGCCGAGGAGCGCCTAGGCCGCATTCTCAAGGGCCGGGGACGGGACCTCATCATTTCCACCAAGGTCGGTTCCCTGTGGTCCGGCGGGCGAAATGTTAAGGACTTTTCGCCGCGGGCCATTGAGCAGAGCCTGCAGGAGAGTCTCAGGCGCCTGCAACTGGATCATCTGCCGCTGCTGGACTTCCACGGCTTTCCCCACCCTGCCGATCCCGCTATCGAACCAGTCCTTAAACTCAAAGACAAGGGCATGATCGGGGCGCTGGGCCTATCGACGGGAGCGGGTGGCGCGAAACGGGCGCTGAAGCTCGGCATCTTCGACGCCTTGATGATTGAATACAACCTGCTTGACCGTTCTTTGGAGCCGCTCATCACCAGGGCCGGGTCGGCAGGCATGGGGATCATAGTCAAGTCCCCGCTGGCCCAGACCTTATACTCGCGGAACATCTTTAGGCTCACGACGCCCAGCGACGTGTGGTATCTGGCCCGTGCCCTGAAGAACCATCGGTCCAAGTTCATCCGGGGCCGGAAGTTCCGGTTTATCAACGAAGTCGAAGGGCTCAAGGCCAGTGAGATAGCCCTGGCCTTCGTGCTCAACAACGAGAACGTCACCAGCGCCGTCGTGGGCACAGTCAGGCCCGAGCATCTGAAGTCCGATCTCGGGGCGGCGGAGCTCAAGCTTCCGGCGGGACTGCTGCGGCGGATCGAGGAGGCTGGATCCCGGGGTGTTCGTGCTGGCTCCACTAGCTCCTAGCCATGGACGAGGGTTAGGCAATGTAGGCGGCGGCAGTCCAGAGCTGGAAGACAGCGTAGGCGCGCAAGGGACGCCAGGCTTCGCCGTGGGCGCGGACCTCCTGGACCGAGCGGGCACCCAGGGCACGCTTGAGCACCAGGTCGCCCTCCGGATAGGCATCGCGGTCTCCGAGTGCGCGCATGGCAATGTAGTCCACGGTCCAGGGGCCGATGCCGGGCAGTGCGAGCAGACGCTGGCGGATCCCGGCATGGTCGCCTTCCGGATCAATGGCCAGACCGTCGGCACAGGCGTTTGCCAGGGCATGGACTGTGCGCGAGCGTGCTCCGGTGAGCCCGACGGCCTGCTGGATCCGTTCGGCTCCTGCAGCCGCCAGGGTGGAAGGGGCCGGGAAGGTGTGCAGGCCGGCGGGGCCGGAACTGCTGAAAGCGCTGACAAGCCTGCCGGTAAAGGTCCGTGCGGCGGCAAGCGAGACCTGCTGGCCGAGGACCGTGCAGACGGCCCCCTCGAAGCCGTCCAGGTAACCGGGAATCCGAAGGCCCGGACGTGCCGTGAGGAGCGGACCGACCAATGGATCCTGCCCCAGTACGTCGCGGACCGTGTCCGGGTCCGTGTCCAGATCAAGCCAGCGGCGCACCGCCGTCGTTATTACGGCAGTGGTAGCGGGATGATTGGTTTCTACTGACAGCGACGGACCGCCGGGGCGGAAGCGCACAGTGCCGGTGACCGGTCCTGACGGTGTGGCGAAGAGCCTCGTGTGGGTGCCGGCCTCGATGTCCGTTGTTTCGAGGCCCGGTGCGGCATGGGCGGCCAGGGCCGCCAGCGCAGCACCGGCATCGAACGGAGGCAGGACGTCCAGCGAGACTTCCACTAGCGGGCTTTGACCGCCAGCACGGGACAGTCCACGGTGAGCAGGATTTCCTGGGCGGTGCTGCCCATGATGAGTTTGCCGACCGGAGTGCGCTTGCGCAGGCCGATGACCAGCAGCGAGGCAGGCAGGCTCTCGGCCAGTTCCTGGATCTCCTCCACCGCGTCCTTGCCGCGGACAAACTGCTTGAATTCGGCGTCCAGGCCGGAGTTGTTCAGCTCGCGGGTGACCCATTCGGCGTCGTGCGCATCTGCCAGCGAGGTATCTTTATGCGGGCCCCCGGGGCTGGCATTGACAACGACCAGCTTCTCGTTCTGGGCGGTGGCCATCTGGATACCTTTGGACAGAGCGGCACGGCCTTCCGGGCGCGGCGCGTAGGCGACAAGTATGGTCACGACTTCTCCTTCGAACAGCACGTGTCAACGTCTTGCCCGGACAGCATCGTTGCCGGCCGGCAGATGCGGGCGCGTTCACCGGCATCTGCAATCATTGTGGCACGCGGCTGTCAGGTCCGTGATTCGGCCGGAAATTGTGACAGTTCCGCAATCCTGATTGGCTGGTGTGGAAGCGCGTTGCAGTTTTCCTGCCAGCGTGGGAGGCGGCTTTCAGCCCCAGACTCCGGAGCTGCCGCGCCGGTGGCTGTCCACTAGGTGGGTGTCGATCATGCCGATGGCTTCCATCAGCGCGAACATGGTGGTGGGTCCGACAAAGGCGAAGCCGCGCTTGCGCAAGGCCTTGGACAATGCGATGGACTCCGCGGATGTGGTGGGCACCTGCTCTATGTTTTGGGGTGCCGGGGTGGCATCCGGTTTGAAGGACCAGACAAACTCGTCCAGTCCGCCGTCCTTACGCAGGGCGATGGTCGCCTTGGCATTGGTGATCGCGGCGGTGATCTTCGCGCGGTTGCGCACGATCCCGGCGTTCTGCATCAGGCGCTCGACATCGGCGTCGCCGAAAGCGGCAACCGTGTCCGGATGAAAGTCTTTGAAGGCCTCGCGGAAGGCGGGCCGCTTGCGCAGGATGGTGGCCCAGGACAGTCCGGCCTGGAATCCTTCCAGACTGATCCGTTCGTAGATGGCCTGCTCGCCGTGGACGGGCATGCCCCATTCGGTGTCGTAATAGTCGCGCAGCATCGGGTCCACGGCGGCCCACGCTGGCCGGGCCAGCCCGTCCTCGCACAGTACGACGCCGGAAGCGGTTTTTTCCATGGCTCGATTATCTCCCGGTTCGGGTGCTCGTCAGGCCAGGCCGGTGACGCGCATGGTGAGGTTCAGGCGGCCCGATGCCAATCCACAGGCCGGATCGGCGGTGCCGGGGTAAATCTTGGGTACACCGTGGTAGGCGAAGCGGCTGGGACCGCCGAAGACAAACAGGTCTCCGGAGCGGAGCCTGAGATCTGTGTACGGTTTGGTGCGGGTCCGAGTGTTGCCGAAGCGGAAGAGGCAGTCGTCTCCGACGCTGAGGGAGACCACCGGCAGGTCCGTTTTCTCATCCTTGTCCTGGTGCATGCCCATTTTGGCGGTATCAGCGTAGAAGTTGATGAGGGCAGTGTCGGGGTTATAGGCAGCGCCCGCGGACTCCGCCGCAGGACCGTAGGCATCGGTCAGTGCCTTGCGCCCCCATTCGGCCAGCCACTCGGGGAACTCAAGCACCCGGCCGCCGCCGGCGTCCTCCGCCATGCGGGAATACTTGTAGGGCTGCCAGTGCCACCCCAGGCACACGGTTTGGACGCTCATCTCATGGCCGCCGGGCAGCTTGGCCGCGCGGAAGGGCACCGGCCCGCGCCCCCACGTGCGGCAGGCTTCCACCAGTTCGGCCTGTTGTTCCAGGCTGAGCCAGCCGGGCACATGGACGGCGCCGGGAGCGACATCCACTGGTTCGGCGGGGACGGGATCGAAGAGTGCCTTCAAGCCGCTGCCTCCAGGGTGAGCAGGAGCTGCTTGGCTTCGGTGCCGCCCAGATACCCGCCGAAGCTGCCGTCGGAGCGGACCACCCGATGGCAGGGAACCACGACCGGCAAGGGGTTGGTGCCGCAGGCGGTGCCGACCGCGCGGACTGCCTTGGGACTGCCGGCGGCCGCGGCGACCTGGGCATAGCTTTCGGTCTGGCCGTAGGCGATCTGCGGCAGGTGGGCGAGCACCTCGCGGCGGAAACCTTTGGCCAGCCGCCAGTCCAGCGGCAGCTCGAACACCCGGCGGCGCCCGGCGAAGTACTCGTCCAGTTGGCGCACCGCGGCCGCCAGCCGGGCGGGAGAGTGCAGGATCCGGGGGCTGATTTTGCCCGCCAGTTGCTCCAGCACGGCGTCATGGTTTTCCCGGTCGAAGGCGACACGGACCAAGCCCTGGTCCGTTGCGGCCAGCAGCAGTTTGCCGATAGGAGTGTCCACGGTTGTGTAGGACAAGTCCAGCAAGCCGGCTTCGGCGGCAGCGGCCGCCAGATGTGTCTGCAGTGCGCGGAGCACGGCAGGATCAACGGCCCGCAACGGGGCCGGCAGGGCGGAGGATTCCGGTTCAACGGAGTTCATCGGGTCTCTCCTTTCGAAACGGAAATGCTGGTAGGGGCCGGCACGAAGCCGACCGGAAGGGGAACTGGAGCCAGGGACGCTGCAGCCGGGGCCAGATAGGTCCGCCGCAGGTTCTTGATGCCGTCCGAGGCGGCCCGCCGGACTGCTTCCGGTGTTGAACCGGTGATGGCGGCAACCTCGCGGTGGGGCAGGCCGGCCAGATAGTGGTATGCGATGGCTTCGCGCTGCCGGTCCGGAAGCGCCTTCACTGCATCCCACAAATCCTGGTCCTCTTCCGGCGGATCTGCGGACGGACGGTCGGGTAACTCCCCCAAGGGCAGCGGGTTACGCGACCGTTTCCTGGTGACGTCAATGGCTTTGCGGTGTGCGATGGTCACCAGCCATGCCTCGGTATTGGCCTCTTCGGGCAGCTCAGGGTAGGCCTTGAGGGCGGACAGGAACGTTTCGGACCAGGCATCCTCGGCCTCATCCGGTCCCAGTACGGCGCGGCAGACCCGCAGGACCATCGCGCCGTGCTCGGTGACGAGCTGCTCGAAGGGTTTCATGCTGTGTAGACGCTGCCGGAGTTCATGATGTGAGGTTACGTCCTAGAAAAGTTTGGCGGCTTTGATCTCCACAGGCTCCTCCAGCTCAAGCAGGAACCTTTTGCGCTCGAGTCCGCCTGCATAACCCACCAGCCGGCCGTCTGCTCCGACAACCCGGTGGCACGGCACAATAATCGAGATTGGGTTACGGCCATTGGCATTGCCGACGGCCTGGGCAAGATGCGTGTCACCGAGCTCCCGGGCGAGCTGTCCGTAGGAGCAGGTCTGGCCGTACGGAATCCTCTGCAGCAAATCCCACACTTTCAGCTGGAACGCGTCGCCCTTGGGGTTCAGCGGCAGGTCGAACTCCGTGCGCTCGCCGGCAAAATACTCGGACAGCTGGCGTTTGGCGTCGATAAACCCAGCGTCCTCGCGGGGACCAAAGGCCTCGGTATCCGGCATCCGTTTATGGGCAGGAAAATACGCACCGGTCAGGGACCCGTCGACTGCCACGAGGGTGAGCTCGCCGATGGGAGTGTCGATTACGGAGTGCACTGCAGGCATGGTAAAGCTCCTTCCACGAGACCATTATCTCCGATAGGCAAACGTACGGGCGGGCAGTTGTGTGAGGTTCAGGAACGACTGCAATAAATACGTAACGCGATTGTTTCTTATTCAATCGAAGCATAGGCTACCCTTACTTTTGTTCGTTACCTCTGAGCCGAGGAGTCCCATCGTGGCCCTTTCCCGTGTCCGCGGCATGCTTGCCGCAGCCGCCGTTGTTCTTCTGTCCGTATCCGCCTGTTCCACCGGTCCTGCCGATGGTTCCACAGGGGGTGAAACCGCCGCAGGGTCTTCGGACGCATTCCCGGTGACCATTGAGCATGCCTTTGGCGAGACCGTCATCGAAGAGCAGCCCGAACGTGTGGCCACAGTTTCCTGGGTGAACGACGACGTAGCGCTATCGCTCGGCGTCGTGCCGGTCGGAATGCCTGCAGTCGAGTGGGGCGGAAACGAGAACAAGTCCACGCCGTGGAAGGATGCCAAGCTTGAGGAGCTCGGGGCTCCCATTGGTTCCGAGAAGGCCCCGGAGCAGTACTCCGAAGCCGATGGCATCGCGTTTGATGAGATTGCGGCGCTGACCCCGGATGTCATTTTGGCCGCCTACTCCGGCCTGACCCAGGAAGACTACGACACCTTGAGCAAGATCGCTCCGGTGGTGGCTTATCCGGAACTGGCCTACGGCACGGACTGGCAGGACTCGACGATGATGATCGGAGAGGCGCTGGGCAAGACCGAGGAAGCCAAGAAGCTGGTCGCCGAGACCGAGCAGACGATCGATGCCAAGGCCTCCGAGTACCCGCAGCTCGCGGGCAAGTCGTTTATCTACGGCAATCTGGAGCCCGCTAAGGGTGACGGCGTCAACGTCTACACGATGAACGACAACCGTCCGAAGTTCCTCACCAGCATCGGCATGAAGCAGGCCGACGTCGTCACCAATGCCACCAGCGACTCCGGCGAGTTCTTCATCCCGTGGTCCGCCGAGAAGGCCAACGAGCTCGAATCTGACATCTTTGTCACCTGGGTGCCCGATGCCAAGACCAAGCAGCAGGTCATCGAGGACCCGCTGCTGAGCCAGATTCCCGCCGTCGAAAATGACGCGTTGGTTGCCGATTCGGACAACACCCTGACGCTGTCCATCTCAGCCGCATCCCCGCTGAGCCTGCCGTGGGCACTGGATCAGTTCCTGCCGATGCTCGGCGAAGCAGCCGACGCAGCGGAAGCCGCGGACTCCAAATAATCCCGATACACGCAGCAGCATAAGGGCGCCCGGTTTGACCGGGCGCCCTTATGCTGCCCATCACATAGTCTTGTTGTGCCCGCATGCGGGCGGAGGTGCCAGCAAGGCATAAGCACGACCAACGGGGTGGGGCAGTGGTGGATACGGTCAGCGGAGCGCGTCGGGCGCTGTCGAGCGGCATGCTCATCGCCGGCGTGCTGCTGGTTGCTGCCAATCTGCGGCCGGTGCTCACCAGCGTCGGGCCGCTGCTGGACCAGATCGGGGCGGACACCGGCCTGGGCGCGGCAGCGCTGGGGCTGCTGGCTGCCGTCCCGCTGCTGGCCTTCGGGGTCATTTCACCGCTGGCCCACGGGCTGAGCGAGAAGTTCGGGGTGGAGCGTACCGTTTTCACCGCGCTCCTGCTGCTCATCGCAGGCACCTTCCTGCGGCCGGCTCCCGGCAGTATCGTCAATCTCTGGCTGGGAACGTTCATTATCGGTGCGGCCATCGCCGTCGGCAATGTGCTGCTGCCTGCGATCCTCAAGCGGGACTTCCCGGACAAGATGGCCACGCTGACCGGCGCCTATTCCGCAGTGCTTGGTGGTATCGCTTCGCTCGGCGCAGGGCTCTCGGTGCCGCTGTCGCTGCTGCCAATTGACGACGGCGAACCGGCCGGTTGGCGCTTTGCCCTCGTCATCTACGTGGTGCTGACCATTCCGGCCGTGCTGGTCTGGCTGCCCCGGCTTCGGGTCCGCGCCAGCTCCGCCCAGGCCGAACGCAACGCCGCTGTGCCCGCGCCTGTCCGCGGATCCGTGTGGAGATCCGGGGTCGCCTGGCAGGTCACCTTGTATATGGGGCTGCAATCCATGGCGTTCTACATTCTGATCACGTGGCTGCCCACGCTGGAACGTTCACACGGCCGTGGGGATGTGGCCTCCGGCTGGGACCTGATGATGTTCCAGCTGATCGGCATCGTCTCCAGCCTCCTGACCCCGCTGATCCTGAAGGGGAAAAACCAGCGGTTCCCGGCTGCGTTGCCCCCGCTGCTGATTGTTGCCGGCGTGCTGGGAATCCTGCTTCTGCCCGGGGCCATGCTGCTGTGGGTTCTGGTTGCCGGGTTCGGTTGCGGCAGCTCGTTGGTGACGGCCTTGGCGCTGTTCGGACTGCGCACCCGCACCCACCGGGAAGCCAGCGCACTCTCCGGCATGGCCCAGTCGATCGGCTATCTGCTGGCAGCCGCCGGGCCGCCGCTCTTCGGCGGACTGTTCGCCGCGACCGGTCAGTGGGAAGCTTCGCTGGTCATGCTGTGCGTGGTTTCCGGCGCGCAGGCCGTGACTGGCCTGTTTGCCGGCAGGGACAGGTTCGCCTTCGCCGGCTGAAGGCCGCTCAGCCGGCCCCAACGATCAGCAGGGTCGCGGAGAACACCAGTCCGGACGCGATCAGCGTGATGACGGTGTAGCCGAGGATGTCCCGCATTTTCAGCCCGGCGATGGCGAGCAGCGGCAGTGCCCAGAACGGCTGGATCATGTTGGTCCACTGGTCGCCGTAGGACACGGCCATGATGGCTACCGCCGGATCCACGTCGAGCCGGGCAGCGGCGTCGAGCATGATAGGTCCCTGGACCGCGAACTGGCCACCGCCGGAAGGAACGAAGAAGTTCACCAGCCCGGCGGAGAGCAGCGCGAGGAAGCCGAAGGTCTGCGGGGTGGAAACGTTCACGAAGAAATCGGACAGCACGGTGATCAGCCCGGTGGCGGTCATGATGCCCATAATGCCGGCGTAGAGCGGGAACTGGAGCAGGATGTCACCCACGTTGGACGCGGCGTTCTTGATCAACGCAATCAGCTCAAACGGGTTGCGCACCAGCAGGAAGATCAGCGTCAAGAAGGACCAGTTCACAATATCCAGGGTCAGCGTACCGCCCTGGCTGAAGTGGATCACCAGGTAGGCCACCAGCGCCACTCCGACCACCAGGGTCAGAATACGGCTGGCGTCCACGCGGTCGGCCGGCGTGACCACCTCGTCGTCCAGATCCGCCTCGCCTTCGCGGGCATCCACGGCAAGTTCCACGATCTTGTCATCGCCGCGCGGTGCTACCAGGGCCAGCGCGCCGCCGACCACGATGACGGTGGCCACCGCCGCGAGGATGTTCCAGAGCGAGAACGTTGTTTCGCTGACCGGGATGGTGCGGCCGAGTTGCTCGGCCAGGAAGGATCCCTCGGTGGCGGCCGTCAGCGGGCCGGAACCGGAGTAGCCCATATGCCAGACCACAAAGCCGGAGAAAGCTGCCGCCACCAGCATCGGGAAGTGCAGCCGCACGCCTTTGGCCCGCAACTGGGCCGCAACCTCCTTGGCTAGCAGCGCGCCTACCACCAGGCCGAGTCCCCAGGTGATCAGGGAGGCGATCGCCGCGATGACAAAAACGAACACGTACGCCTGGACGGGGCTGCGCGGCAGGCCCCCCAGGAACGAGAGCAGTTTTCGGACCGGCCGCGTATTGGCCAAGGTGTGGCCCAGCAGCAGGATCAGCGCCATCTGCGTCATGAAGGCCAGCAGGCCGGACAACCCGTCGCCCCAGCCCTTGATGACCTCGACCGGCCCGGCGTCGGTGAGGATCAGGGCCATGATCGCCACGACCACGCTCAGCACGATCGCGAAAACCAGCGCACTGGGGATGTACCGCTCCACCAGCGAATTGACCGGGCGCATGAAAGCGGAGACCGGATTTCTGCCCTTGCTGCTTACCGATGACATGGAAACCTCCTGCGTAGCGACGTCGTTGTCGGCGCGTAGGGCGCCAATTAGTTGCCTTAGACCCTTACCATAGCGACGAGTGTCACATTTGCGCGGGATCTCAGGGACTCCCGGATACAACACGGCCATCCGGATGCCGCAAATTCCGGTCGCCATGGAAGCTCGTGCCGGTAGCGGGATAGGCTGAAACCATGAGCCAGACGAGCGCGCGCACCGAAAACTCAGCCCCCGCTACCGAGTACAGCACCAAGGGTGCCTACGTCCACACCGGCGAAGAGTTCACCCGGGACACCCATTACATCGAGGACCGGATTGTCCGCGGCGGGGACAACCCCAACGAGGGCCGCTGGCCGGTGGAGCCGGGGCGCTACCGCCTGGTTGCCGCGCGTGCCTGCCCCTGGGCCAACCGGGCCATCATTGTCCGCCGGCTACTGGGCCTCGAGGACGTTCTTTCCATCGGCATGCCCGGCCCCACTCATGATGCGCGCAGCTGGACCTTCGACCTGGACGACGGCGGCAAGGACCCGGTCCTTGGCATCGAGCGCCTGCAGCAGGCCTACTTCAAGCGCTTCCCGGACTACCCGCGTGGCATCACGGTTCCCGCCGTCGTCGATATTGCCTCCGGGGCCGTGGTGACCAACAACTACCCGCAGATCACGTTGGACTTCGCCACCGAGTGGACGGAGTTCCACCGCGAGGGCGCCCCGGACCTCTACCCGGAGCACCTGCGCGAGGAGATGGCCGAGGTAAACAAGCGGGTGTTCACCGAGGTCAACAACGGCGTCTACCGCTGCGGTTTCGCCGGCTCGCAGGAGGCCTACAACAAGGCGTACGAACGGCTCTGGACCGCGATGGACTGGCTCGAGGAGCGACTCACCACCCGCCGCTACCTGATGGGGGAGTCCATTACCGAAGCGGACGTGCGCCTCTTCACCACGCTGGTGCGCTTTGATCCGGTCTACCACGGCCACTTCAAGTGCAACCGGAACAAGCTCACGGAGATGCCCGCGCTGTGGGGCTACGCCCGCGACCTGTTCCAGACTCCCGGCTTCGGCGACACGATCGACTTCGAGCAGATCAAGCAGCACTACTACATCGTGCACGAGGACATTAACCCCACGCAGATTGTCCCGCAGGGCCCGGACGTGGCCAACTGGCTGAGCGACCACGGCCGGGAGGCCCTCGGCGGCAGCCCCTTCGGCAACGGCGCCGCCCCGGGACCGGTCCGCGACTCGGAGCGGGTGAGCGCCGGGCACAACCCCCTCTACCCGGCATGAACAACGACGGCGGTGCCTCCGCACAGACGCAGCTGCGGCCGAGGATTGCGGTCAGCTACGCGCAGGACGCGGCCTCCCATCCGGCGTGGTTCTCCGAGGTGCTGGCTGATCTTGCCCGCCGGGCGGTGGCAGGCTTGGACGCTGCCGGGGCCAATGCCGTCGTTATCAACGCCTCTTCCGGGCACGTGTTCACCGCCAAGGATTACGACGGCGTGCTCATTCTCGGCGGGGGAGACGTGGATCCGGCGCGGTATGGCGGCAACGCCGATGAGCCGACCGTGCATTGTGTCGACACGGTCGCGGATGAAACCGAGATCGACCTGGTCATCGGCGCCGTGGAGAACGGCCGGCCCGTCCTCGGGATCTGCCGCGGGCTGCAGCTCATCAACGTGGCCTTCGCCGGTTCCCTGACCGAAGACCTGGGACCGGAGTCCCTCCACAAGATTCATCAGGAACGGCCGCCGATGGCCAGCCACCCCGTGGCGATCGGCCGCGGAACCTTGCTGGCCGGAGCGATTGGCCCGGGCGAAACGATGGTCCGGTCCGGGCACCACCAGGCAGTGCGCAGGCTCGGCGACCGGCTCCGTGTGGTGGCGGCCGCCCCTGACGGTGTGGTGGAAGCGGTGGAACTGGCACGCCGGGATGAGGGCTGGCTGCTTGCCGTGCAGTGGCATCCCGAGGCCGAAGGCACCCCTGATGGGCAGCTTGAGGCTTTGCTGGAAGCCTTCGTCACTGCCTGCCGGGAGCGGATAGAACCACCCGGACCCGCCTGAGCTGGGCGCTTGAGTTGCCGGCCTATATGGCCAGGTGGCGGTCCGCATAGGTTTTCATGGCGTCCCGAACGAATCCGGCACCGGCCTCGCCGCCGTAGTTCGCGCCGAAACGGGAGTCTGCCACATACATCTCGCCCAGTCCGGTGAAGTACCCGTAGGAGATTTCCTGGCCGCCATTCGCACTGGCAAGCCAATCGAGCTGCCGCTGGGCCAAGGTCTGGGCTTCATCGCTGTCGGCCGGGATGCCTGATGCCGCGGCGGCGGTCCAAGCCGCCATAAGGTCCTTCGTCCGGTCCATCCAGGCCGTGCGTTCGCCCGAACTCAGGCCGCGCCACCACTGATCACCCTTTGCATAGGCCTCTGCGCCCCAGCGTTCTTCGACCTCCTCTTTGTACTTCGTGTGGTCGAAACCATCGAACATTTCGTCAGCCATCAGCTGCTCGCCTCTCTCCATCTTGTTGATTGTTGACTGGACCGACACGATCTGGCGTTCGATCCGGTCCCGTTCCTGAACCAGGATTTCCAGGTGTCCGCGCAGGGCGGCGGTCGTTTCGGTACGGCCGCGCACTACCTTGGCAATCTCCGGCAGGCCTAAACCCAGCTGGCGCAGCAGCAGGATGCGCTGCAGCGTCAGCAAGGAGCCGTCGTCGTAATAGCGGTACCCGTTGTGGCCGATACGGCTGGGTTCCAGCAGGCCGATGTCCTGATAGTGGCGCAGCGTCCTGCTGGTGGTGCCGGCGGCCCTGGCGACCTCCTGAATGGACCATTCCATGCGATGGCCTCCCTTCTGCCTTTTTTTATATCCTTCACTATCCGTGTTGACGTAACGTCAAGGTCAAGGCCTCCGGTAGCTCAGCCGCCCTCCGGAAAATTCAGCCTGAGTTTCCCGCGCGCTGGCTCTGGCGGAGACGCGTGGGGTTACGATCGACAGCGTGACCAGACGCCGTGATAGCAGTGCCGCAGCCGATGCCGCGGCGCCTCATGGTTCCGGCCCCTCCCACGCGGAGATCCGGGTGCCGGCAGCGTTGGCTTTGGTGCTGGCTGTGTTCGGCGGCATTGGACTGGCGGTGCAGGGACGGCTCAACAGTGAGCTGGGCGTGCAGTTGCAGGACCGGATCGGTGCCGCGCTGATCAGCTTCGGCACCGGATTCATCGCCGTGCTGGTGTTCGCCACGGTTCTTCCGTCCGCGCGCGCTCGCCTGCGCCGGGTGCCCAGCCTGTTCCGGCAACGGCGGTACCCGCCGTGGTACCTGCTGGCCGGACTGATCGGGGCGTTCTATGTTTTCACGCAGACCGTCGCCGTAGGGCCCATCGGCCTCTCGCTGTTCACGATCGCCGTGGTCACCGGACAGCTGGCCTCGGGCCTGGTTGTTGACCGGCTGGGACTTGGCTCGGGCAAGAAGATTCCGGTCAACGGCGTCCGGGTCGCCGGCGCCGTACTGGCACTGGCCGCAGCGGTGACGGCGGCGTTGCCGCATTTCGGAAACTCCCTGAGCACCGCGCTGCTGGTCCTGTTCATGCTGCTCCCGCTGGCGGCCGGGCTGATGCAGAGCGTGCAGCAGGGCATGCTGGGGCAGATCGCCACCGTGCATGGCAGCCCGGTCATCTCCACCTTGTTCAATTTCGGCACCGGCACGGTGGCACTGCTGGCAGTCTGGACAACCCAAGCCTTGACCAGCGGGCAAACCGGACTCCTGACCCCGCAATGGTGGCTGTATACGGGCGGGCCGCTGGGAACGCTGGTGCTGGGCGCTGCCACGCTCAGCGTCGCCAATACCGGTGTTCTGCTGACCAGCCTGGCCATGATTGGCGGGCAGTTGGTGGGCTCGCTGGTCCTGGACATCCTCTGGCCGACGGCCGGAAGCCTCGTCGGTGCGGCAACCATCGCCGGCATCGTGCTGACGTCGTTGGCGCTGGTCATCGCCTCCCGGCCGTGGCGAGGGAAAGGGCGGGCACGCCGATAGCGGAGCGGCCCCGGGAAGGTGCCTGGCCGGCTAGCTGGTAGAACGGAATGTTTCCATCTGCCGGTGCCGCCGCAGCAGGCTCTCCCGCCGGTGGTTGTCGTCGCCAGCGGTCAGTTCAATGTGGCGTTTGCCGAACCGCCACAGCAGCACGTCGTCGAGCAACCGGTCCGGACCGGGGGAGTAGCGGTGCTCCAGCGCCTCGCGGACGGAAGTAATGACCGCCGCCTGGAGCAGATCGACGAGATCAGTGGTGGTCTTCAACCCGTGTGCGGCCACAAGTTCGGCAGCCCAGCCCCAATCGTCGTCGGACTTGCGGTCCACATGGGGCAGCAGTGTCTGCCAGACCTCGCGGATCCGCCGAGGTGTCAGCGGCGCGGCACCTTCACCCTCTTCATCCCAATAGCCGGTAACCGTCTCGTAGCGCTCATACAGCTCCGAGAAGGTGGATTCCACCGCCTCGAGCATCGCTGCCGTGGCGGTGAACTGCCTGTCTAAGTAGGGGCTCCACGCCCGCGGGTTGGAGGCTTTGAAACGGATGTCGTGCTCAATTTCAGACCAGGCATGGGCCAGAATGGTGCGGATCTGGACCTCGAACACGTGGCTGCCGTTGGGCCTGGCTGGTTCTCCCAGCACCTCTTGGAAACGCTTGACCGCAGGATTCTGGATGGTGCGGATGAGCAGGTGCCGGCTGGAATAGCCGTACGTTCCTGACTCGATCGAGCCGATGTCCTTCTCCCGGTCTGCCCGGATGTCGAATTCGCTGCGCTGGCGTTTGATCTGGCTGGCCGCTTCGCGGATCTCATGCGGCAGACTGACGATCACGCGGACCCCGACCATGTCATGCATATCGCGCAGCGGATCAGGATACTCGAGGCTTGGGGCATCCCCGGCGACGGCTGGTTGCAGGGTGCGTGAAGCCTTTTCCCGGAACGAGGCGACGGTCTTGGTCCGTGCCGTGACGAACAGCGGCTTCAGCTCCGTCTCCTGGAAGATGTCCCGGATGGTCGTCTGCACCTCGCGCGTGACGGCCTCGATTTCGGGGCGCACCCGTTCGAACTGACGAGTGCTGGCTTCAACGGCCGGACGCAGCTCATCATCCAGCCGGTCCCAATGCGTTCCCATGATCGGCTCCTCGGGCGTGCGGCAGTGCAGGGTGCTGCACCACGAACAACCTACCAAGTCCTCCGTTGCCTACCGATACTTGCGGTGCTGGTCTTCCTTCGTGGAGGGCCCTTCGGATGGCTCGGAGATCCACGGTCCGGTTCCTTCGGACGGATCGATGATGCCGCGCTCCAGCCAGACGTAGTCTCCGTCCAGCACCTTCCCGGCCAGTCGCCGGTCCGGCGTGTCCGAGTTTCGCCAGAGCTCGGTGAACAGGTGCCGGACGCGCTCGCGGGACTGCAGGCAGAAGGCATCCGCCAGCTCGTAGGCGCTCTTTCCCTCGGAGGGGTTCTGGCTGCGCAGCAGTTCGGCCCGGCTGCAGACCGCGGCCATGGCAAAGAGCTCGGCGCCGATATCCACGATCCGGCCCAGGAAGACTTGCCGGTGTTCCAGCTTGGCCTGCCAGCGGCCCATGCCGGCGAAGGTGTGCCGGGCGAGTTTCCGCGAGGACCGCTCGACGAACCGCAGATGCCCGGCCAACCGCCCGAACCCGCCGTACGAGGTGGGGTTCATCCCCTGGCCAGTCAGGAGTTGCGGCAGCCAGCGGGCATAGAAGCCGCTGGCTCCGATGGCAGCCCGGGCCTTGGCGGCCAGATCCGCGTCCGCGGAGGCAAGGTCACCGGCCGCGGCCAGATGGGCGTCTACGGCCTCCCGCGCAATGAGCAGGTGCATGATTTCGGTGGACCCCTCGAAGATGCGGTTGATCCGCATGTCCCGCAGTTGCTGCTCGGCCGGCACGGCCCGCTCGCCGCGGGCGGCCAGGGAGGCTGCGGTCTCGAAGCCGCGTCCGCCACGGATCTGTACCAGCTCGTCTGCAACCTTGTAGACCATTTCGCTGGACCAGAGCTTGGCCAAGGCCGCCTCGATCCGTACGTCCTTCATACCGGTGTCTGCCAGCGCCGCCGACAGTTCAAAGACCGACTCCAGGGCAAACGCGGTGGCGGCGATGAAGGCAATCTTCTTTCCCACAGCCTCGTGGCGACCCACCGGCCGGCCCCACTGGACCCTTGCGTTGGACCACTCGCGGGCGATCTTCAGCGACCACTTTCCGGAGGCCGCGCAGAGGGCCGGCATGGCCAGCCGCCCGGTGTTCAGCGTGGTCAGCGCGATCTTCAGACCCTTGCCTTCGCCGCCCAGCCGGTTGGCCGCCGGCACTTTGACATTGTCGAAGCGGGTCAGCCCATTTTCGATGCCTCTCAACCCCATGAAGGCATTGCGGTTTTCCACCGTGATGCCGGCCGCGTCAGCTTCGACGACGAAGGCGGAAATGCCGCCTGGTCCGCCGTCGTGCGCCGGAACCTTGGCCATGACCACAACGAGTTCGGCGATGACCCCGTTGGTGGTCCAGAGCTTGCTGCCGTTGATCACGTACGATTCGCCGTCGTCGGTGGGGGTTGCTGTGGTGCCGAGCCGGGCCGGATCCGACCCGACGTCGGGCTCGGTGAGCAGGAACGCCGAGACCGCACCGGCAGCGCACCGGGGCAGGAAGCGCTGTTTCTGGTCCTCGCTGCCGAAGACCTTGACGGGCTCCGGCACGCCGATGGACAGGTGCGCCGAGAACAGGGCGCCGAGACTCGGATGCACGGATCCCAGCAGCATCAGCGCACGGCCGTAGTAAGTCAGGGACAGGCCCAGCCCGCCGTACTCCACCGGGATCTTCATGCCGAAGGCGCCGAGTTCCGCCAGCTCCGCCAGATACTCGTCCGGGATCTTCGCGTCGCGTTCGATCCGGGCTCCATCCATGGTCCGCGCGTACTTTTCCAGCTGTTCCAGGAAGACATCTCCGGCTGCCGCATCCTCCGGCGAAGGCACCGGGTGCGGGTGGATGAGGTCCATCTCGAAGCGGCCCAGATAGAGGCTCTTTGCAAAGCTCGGCCGCGTCCATTCCGACTCGCGGGCCGCCTCGGCCACAGCGCGTGCATCGCGCTCCGTGACGTCGGCGCTTTGGCTGGTGGGTAGGTGTTGTTCAGTTCCGGTACTCATGGCAGTCCCCTTTGACCAGGGTCTGCCGCAGGCCGGAGACCCTTTAGCTGTCCTTCAATGTTACTCCCGGGTAGACGTTTTTGTTACTGCCTGGTACGCGCCAGCCGTAACCGTTGGCCGGGCCGGCGCTTCAGTGCTCTGCTGCTGCCAGCAGGTCCAAGATGGCCGCGGCGCACGCTCGGGGCTGCTCCCAATGCACCAGATGGCCGGCATCGGGAATGGGCGCATGCCGCCATGTGGGGTGGGCGGCAAGGAAATCCTGCACGATGTCCGGCGGGCGTGTGGCATCCCGGACTCCGGTGACCACGAGAGTCGGGGCCGTGATTTTGTCCGGTACATCCTCTGCCGCGCCGGTCAGGCCGGCCAGCATGCTCGAACGCACGACGGCGGCCGGCAGCCTAAAGGGGGCCAGGAACCTTTCTCGGTCCGCACCTTGCGGCGCGTTTCCGCCGCGGAACCAGGCCGCGATCATTTCTTCGGCGGCTTCCTCGCCGGGCTGCTCCGGTCCGCCAAACAGGCGGGTGAGCCGGTCCACGGTTGCCTGCGAAGGCTCGACCGGGACCATCCCTGCCAAGGTGAGTGACGCCGTCGTGCGCGGAAAACGGGCGGCGATGGTGGCCGCGATGCTGCCGCCGAGCGAGTGGCCCACCCAGTGCACCGGTCCGGCGGCGGCGAATTTGAGCGCGAAGTCGGCGGCGACGTTTTCCACCGTCCACTCAAAATCCGGCTCGAGCGGCCCGCGGTAGCCCGGTAAGTCCAGGTTCAGCACCGCGTGCCCGGCCTCGCGCAGGTAACCGGCGAGCGGATTCCAGTAGCTGGCGGGGCAGGCCCAGCCGTGCAGCAGGACGATCGGTGCGGACATGCTTCGAGTATGCCCGAGGCCAGTGTCCAGTGGCTGTTGCAATCAATTAGGGCAGCAAATCGTTTCTTAATCTGCGCCACAGTAGGCTAGCCTTACTTAAGTCTTTTTCAGTAGGTCAGGAGGTGGACTGTGGGAGCAGAGGTGTCTGTGCCAACCCGCATCGATCAGCGCCCCCGCGGCCCCGTGCCCGAGGGCGCTTCCGCGGGGTCCGAGCACCTCGCCGCAGCGCCCCGGCATCCGGCCAAGTCCGGAAACCGCCGCGCGCTGGCAGGCATCCCCGTGGTCCTGGTGGTCCTGGCCGTGGTCTGTTTCGCCTCGCTGGCCTTCGGGGCCCGGCCCATCAGCTTCGAAACACTCATCGCGGCCCTGACTGATTTCGATCCGGCCAACGGCGACCATGCGGTGGTGCACTCGCGCATTCCGCGGACCGTGACGGCCCTGCTGGTCGGCGCGGCCCTGGGCGTTGCCGGTGCCGCAATGCAGGGCGTGGCCCGGAATCCGCTGGCGGACCCGGGCATCCTCGGCGTGAACGCCGGCGCGGCGCTGGCCGTGGTTACCGGCATCTACGTCTTCGGCATCAGCAGCCTGACCGGCTACATCTGGTTCGCCTTCGTCGGCGCGGCGGTTGCCGCCGTCGTTGTTTATGGCATTGCCAGCCTGGGCCGCGAAGGCGCGACGCCGATCAAGCTGGCGCTCGCCGGCGCAGCGCTCACTGCCGGGCTCAGCTCGCTCATGAACGCCATCTTGGTCAGCAGCCAGGACACGCTGGATGCCTTCCGGTTCTGGCAGGTCGGCAACGTCAGCGGGCGCGGCTGGGACGTTATTCTGCCGGTCATTCCGTTTGTTGCCGTGGGCCTGCTGATCACGCTGCTCACCGGCCGGATCCTGAACAACCTCTCGCTGGGCGACGACGTGGCGCGCGGGCTTGGGCAGAAGGTAGGCCTCTCCCGCGCCATCACCGCCCTTGGCGTGGTCATCCTGTGCGGCTCGGCGACCGCGCTGGCCGGGCCGATTGCCTTCGTGGGGCTGGTCATTCCGCACATGGTCCGCGCGTTCACCGGGCCGGACTACCGCTGGATCCTGCCGTTCTCGCTGGTGTTGGCGCCGGTGCTGCTGCTGGGAGCGGATATCGTGGGCCGGCTGATCGCGCTGCCCGGCGAGGTCCAGGCCGGCATCATGACCGCCATTATCGGTGCGCCCGTCTTCATCTGGCTGGTCCGCCGGCGGAAGGCGGCCGGACTGTGAGCAAATTGCTGCAGGGTGCAGTGACAGCACCGGAGAGCGCAAAACGGCTCCCGGCTGCGGAAACGGTGCTGCCCAGCACCGTTTTGGCGGGCAAGAACCGCTCCGGCAAGCAGGACAGCTACGGCAGCAAGCGCCCTGCCGGCTGCCAGCACCATTCCGCCCGCCAGCGCCGACGCCGCGTTGTGGTTGCGGCATTGGGCGCCGCCGTCGTTATTCTCTTCTTTGTCAATGTCCTGCTGGGCAGCTATACCGTGACCATTCCCGACTTTTTCCGGCTGCTTGGCGGCGCGGACATTCCGGGCGCGAGTTTCATCGTGATGGAGAACAAGCTGCCGCGGGCGGTCACCGGCACGTTGATCGGCGTGGCGTTCGGCCTGGCCGGCACGATTTTCCAGACCATGCTGCGCAACCCGCTGGCCAGTCCGGACATCATCGGGATCAGCTACGGTGCCAGCGCCTCGGCCGTGGCCGCCATGGTGGTTTTCGGGTTGACCGGCGTGGCGGTGTCCATGGCCGCGATGATCGGCGCGCTGGCGATCGCCTTGCTGATCTATCTGGTGTCGCACCGCTCCGGAGCCTCCGGCGGGGCCAGCGCGCGGCTGATCCTGATCGGCATCGGGTTCGCCGCGATCATGCAGGCCGTGGTCGGCTACCTGATGACGCGCACCGACATCCGCACGGCGCAGGGCGCGCTGGTCTGGCTCAACGGCTCGCTGAACTCCAGCAACTGGGACCGCGTGGCCGTGCTCGCCGCCAGCCTGGTGCTGCTGCTTCCGGCTGTGGCGATGCTCTCGCGCAGCCTCCGCGGCCTGGAAATGGGCGACGACGCCGCCGCCGGTCTGGGCGTGCGGGTGGGGCCTGCGCGGCTGGGACTGGTGGTCACCGCGGTGCTGCTGGCCGCCGTCGCTACTGCGGCAGCCGGGCCGGTGGCTTTCGTGGCGTTCCTGGCCGGGCCGATTGCCCGCCGGCTGCTGGGCGGGGCCGGTTCGCTGGTTGCCGCGGCCGGTGTCGGCGCGGTGATCGTGCTCGCCGCGGACTTCGCCGCCGCCAACCTGATTCCCATGTTCCTGACCAACGGCACGGCTTTGCCGGTGGGAGTGGTGACCGGTGCCCTCGGCGCGCCGTTCCTGCTCTGGCTGCTGGTCACTACCAACCGCGTCGGCCGAGGAGGCTAAATGCGCACTCTCCAGTCCCGGAACCTCACGCTGGGCTATGACCAGCGCCCAGTGGTGCAGGACCTCACGGTGGAACTGCCCGCGGGGCAGGTGTCCATCATTGTGGGCGCCAACGCCTGCGGGAAGTCCACACTGCTGCGCGGGCTCGCCCGGCTGCTCAAGCCCACCGCCGGCACGGTGATGCTGGACGGCAAGGACATCCACGCCCGTTCCACGCGCGAGGTGGCCCGGGTCCTCGGCCTGCTACCGCAGACGCCCACGGCGCCGGACGGGATCAGCGTCGCCGAGCTGGTGGGCCGCGGCCGCTACCCGCACCAGGGCTGGTTCCGGCAATGGACGGCCAAGGACGACGTCGCCGTGAACGCGGCCATGGCGGCAACGGACACGGAAGAGCTGGCCGGGCGGGATGTGGACGAGCTCTCCGGGGGTCAGCGCCAGCGGGTCTGGATCGCCATGGCCCTAGCCCAGGAAACGGACATCCTGCTGCTGGACGAGCCAACCACCTTCCTGGACGTCACGCACCAGATCGAGGTGCTGGATCTGGTCACGGACCTGAACCGACGCAAGGGCACCACCGTGGCCATTGTGCTGCACGACCTGAACCTGGCCGCGCGCTATGCCGACCACCTGATCGCCATGAAGGCCGGCGAGGTGGTAGCCGAGGGACCGCCGTCGGACGTAGTGACCGAGCAACTGGTGTCCGACGTCTTCGGGCTCGAATCCCTCGTCATTCCTGATCCGGTGTCCGGCACGCCGATGGTCGTCCCGGTAGGACGCCACCACAGCAACGGCGGCAGCATGCCGTCCGCAGCATGACCGCCGCCAAGCACGCCCCTTCGAACGGAGAATCACGATGACGGCACTCGCCACCGAAACAGCAGTCACCCCCGTCCTGGCTTTCGACGTCGACGTCGCAGCCGTGCGGGAACTGTCGCCGAACTTCCGCCGGATCACGTTCGCCGGAGAAGGGCTCAGGCTTTTCGGCGTCGACGGCCCCACGCTGGACCTGCGCATCAAGGTAGTGGTTCCTGCCCTGGATGCGGACGGTCGCGAAATCCCGCTGCCGGCTTTCGGCGACCCCCGCGCGCCGGAATCAGGCCCGGGCGCCACCGCGCTGACCGGCGGGTGGTACCAGCACTGGCTGTCGCTCGACGAGCGCACGCGCGGCTCCATGCGCACCTACACGGTCCGGGACTTCCGCTACGGGAAGACTCCGGAGCTCGACGTCGACTTTGTGATGCATTTCGACGCCGATGGCAAGGGCGGGCCCGCCTCGATGTGGGCGGACCGTGCGATGGCCGGAGACCGGGTCACGATCATCGGGCCCAACGCCGGCGCCGTCAACTGCACCACGGCCAAGAACTACGGGGGCATCGAGTGGCGTCCCGGCCTGGCGTCGCATGTGCTGCTCGCCGGCGATGAGACCGCTGTCCCGGCGATCGCCGCCATCCTGGCCGCGCTGCCGGCGGACATGACTGGCAACGCCATCCTCGAAGTGCCCGACGTCGCGGACTTCCAGGAGCTGGTGACCGGGGCCGACATGGAAGTGCAGTGGCTGGCGCGCGGCGGCCGTCCGCACGGTGAGCTGCTCGATGCGGCGGTGCGGAACGCCGTCCTTGTTCCCGGTGCCGGCCTGCGGCAGGGCGAGGGCGACGAGCCAGAGGACGTGGACATTGACAGCGTCATCCTGTGGGAAACCACGGTGGAATCCACGCGGCCGTTCTACGCCTGGATTGCCGGCGAGGCCGCGGTTATCCGGGAGCTGCGCCGTTACCTGGTGCGGGACGTCGGCATCGACCGCAAGCAGGTGGCCTTCATGGGTTACTGGCGGCAGGGCAAGGCCGAAGCCTGAGGGCCACGCGTGTTGGACTTGAGCTGCCCGGCGTAGGCGAGAATTGACGCATGACCATCGCCAAGTCCGTCCTGCTCTTCGCCCTGGCCGCCCTCGCCGAGATCGGCGGTGCCTGGCTGATCTGGCAGGCGGTGCGCGAAGACCGGGCCTGGTGGTTTGCCGGGTTGGGGGTCATGGCCTTGGGCGCCTACGGCTTCATCGCGGCTTTCCAACCGGATGCCAATTTCGGCCGGGTCCTGGCCGGCTACGGCGGGATCTTTATTGCCGGCTCGTTGGCCTGGGGCATGGTGATGGACGGTTTCCAGCCGGACCGCTGGGACTACACCGGGGCCGCGATTGCCCTGGCCGGGGTGGCGGTACTCATGTATGCTCCGCGCGACGGTGCCTGACCCCGGCCTTATTCCGCCTGCTCAGAACAGCTCCGCCACGTCCCGCCCGGCAAGGCCCAGCGGCACCGGCAAACCTATTGTGCCGTCGCCCGTGCCCGGCAGAAGCAGCAACATCCCGGCCGCGGTGAGGACAATCAGGTCGGGGGATCTGTCCGCATTGAAGTCGCCGGGCGTGGCTACGGACATCACCCTGAACCTAACGCCGCCTGCCTGCACCGGGTCCTCGGCCTGTCCGCTGCCGGTTCCGGCCAGCAGCCAGAATCTTCCGACGGCGTCCAGCGACATGATGTCGGCCCTTCCATCGCCGTCGAAGTCGCCGGGGGAGAAGACACGGGCCGGCGGGCGGATGCCGTGCAGGATCAGCGTCCGTGGCCTCAGGCCAGAAGCGTGTCCCCGATGCAGCCACAGCGCCCCGCTGTCGTCGCGGGTAATGACGTCGGGCCTGGAATCGCCGTCGAAATCTCCGGGCAGAAGGAAATCGCGCACGCCGGTCCAGCCCGGGCCGAGTACCCGGAGGGGCTTGGTCCCGCCCAAGCCGTCGCCGGGATGCAGCAGCAGCACGCCGTTCCGGTGCAGGGTGAGGATGTCATGGCGGCCGTCGCCGTCGAAATCGCCCGCCGAGTCCATTTCACTGGCCTTGGGCCACTTCCCGGCGCCGGTACTCGCCATTCCCAGCCGGCCTGCCGGGGATGACGGAATAAACCAGAGGGATCCGTCAAGCGTGCGGGCAAAGAATTCGCTGCGGTTGTCCGGGGAGAAGGTCCGCGAATAGACCCGGACCGGCCGGGCCGGTGCGGGCGTCGTTTCATAGTCGTCCGCCGAAGCTTCGACATTGCCGGTGAGGGTCACGCCGCGCCAATCCGGCGTCAGAGACAAGACCCGGTGGTAGCCGTCGGGGTGCCCGTCCAGTGTGTCCCGCCAGCTGTAGTCGTAGGTGAGGACGGAGCCCGGCGCAGAGAATTCGAAGCCTTCCAAAGACAGCTCCCCGCCCACCACGGGCTCGCCCGCAATCAGCGGCGGCGAGACAATTTCGATGTCCCGCGGCACCAGCCCGACGGCGGGCACGGCGGTCACGACAGCGGTGGGGGGACATGCAGAGTGTGAGGGCAGCTTGCCGGCTTCCAAAGCCGGCTGCGGCACAAACAGGCACAGCACGCAGACAATTCCGGCCAGTCGATGCTGGCCGCCGCGCTTGTGCATGCGCCATGTCTGTTCCCGGAAGGAAGCTGTCCGGATCCGCCCCGCCCGGACCTTTCAGAAGTATTCTCCAGCGTACGCCGCGCATCCTCCGCGGGGAATGGGCACAGAACGTGCCGAAGCCATCTTTCCGACCGCGACGTAGCCGGTGGCGGTTCCACTGCATGGCAGTTCGTACCTGGCGCAGGTGGGCGGGAAGTTCATGCGGTGCGGCCGGGAGCGCAGTCGGCGGAACCCGCGGTCGGGATCTTGGTCGAGGCCGGTTATTGCTTACGTTGTGTCACAATTGCCCCTGCGTTGCGAAAAATAAAGCGATTCACGCAGTTTGCTTGCACGATTCCACCTCTGCGCGCTACGGTGTGAGCCTGCTCACCCAGAGGTGGGCAGTGCTTATGATCTGCGGCGGGAGAGTCCTGCCGGTACATTCAGCAGGCGCCGTAGGAGCAAACCCTCCCCGGGAATCTCTCAGGCCAAAGTACCGCCGCGGATAGGCAACTCTGGAAAGCAGTCAGGCAGCAGCCTGGCTCACCGACGGTGCAAGCGGCGCCTGCGAGAGCAGGGGACGCGGAATCTCTCAGGTCCATGACAGAGCGGGGAGGAGCCCGAATCAAAGTGCCACGGCAGTGGCACTTGAACGATGGAGTTCCTCATGACCGTTCCACCTGTCTCCACCGCGATGGATGAAGCCCCCCACCTTGAGCGCCAGCTCTCCAACCGCCATATCCAGCTGATCGCGATCGGCGGGGCCATCAACTTCGCCGCAAGGCAGCGCATCTGGCCCGCTACGCGGCGTTCCGCGCCGACCTAGACGCCAAAGCCCGGCACGACGCCGAAGCCCGCGAGAACTCCGCCACGGTGGAAGCCGGATAGTTCTGCCCGGTCAGGCAGCCACCCATACCGCCAGACTCCGCCCGGACAGCCCTGGGCATTACCGATTTCGTTCACAGCGCTGATCAGCGCGTTCACGCATAGGAGCACAACCCCATGACCGACGTTCTTTGGTTTTCCGAACTTGGCCTGTCCGACCTTGAGAAGGTCGGGGGCAAAAACGCCTCCCTTGGGGAGATGATCCGCGGCCTGGCCACGGCCGGGGTCAGGGTTCCTGACGGTTTCGCCACGACGGCGGACGCCTACCGGCGTTTCCTGGGCGAGTCCGGCCTTGACGATCGGATCGCCGCGATCCTCCACGACCTGGACAGCGACAACGTGACCGCACTGGCCCAGGCCGGCACACAGATCCGGGACCTGATCTGCCATACTCCGTTCCCGGCCGGTTTCGAGGAGCAGATCCGGGCCGCGTACGGCCAGCTGGTTGAAACCCACGGCGGGGATGCGGAGGTGTCCTGGGCGGTGCGCTCCAGCGCCACGGCCGAGGACCTGCCGGATGCTTCCTTTGCCGGCCAGCAGGAGACCTTCCTGAACATCCGGGGCGTGGAGAATGTCCTCCACGCGATCAAGGACGTTTTTGCCTCGCTCTACAATGACCGGGCCATTGCCTACCGCGTCCATCACGGTTTCACCCATTCGGAGGTTGCCCTCTCGGCCGGTATCCAGCGCATGGTCCGCTCCGACATCGGCACCTCCGGCGTGATGTTCACGATGGATACCGAGTCCGGCTTCAACGACGCCGTGTTCATCACCTCCTCCTACGGCCTAGGCGAAGCAGTGGTCCAGGGAGCGGTGAATCCTGACGAGTTCTACGTGTACAAGCCCGCCCTGGCCGCGGGCCGTCCGGCGGTCCTCAAGCGCGGACTCGGCGAAAAAGCCGTCCAGATGACCTACACCGAGTCCCGGGAGGTCGGCCGGACGGTCGATTTCGTACCCGTGCCACGCGAGCAGCGCGGCAGGTTCAGCCTCAGCGATGTCGAAGTCGAGCAGCTCGCCCGGCACGCGGTGGCGATCGAAGCCCATTATGGCCGCCCCATGGACATTGAGTGGGGCAAGGACGGCGTGGACGGGGAACTGTACATCCTGCAGGCCCGCCCCGAGACCGTCCAGTCCCGCCAGGCCAGCGGCACCATTTCCCGCTACAAGCTCAACGAGCACTCCAAGGTCCTGGCCGAAGGCCGGGCCATTGGCCAACGGATCGGCGCCGGCCAGGTGCGTGTGCTGTCCTCGATCGACCAGATGGCCTCGTTCCAGCCCGGCGACGTCCTGGTGGCGAATATGACCGACCCGGACTGGGAACCGATCATGAAGAAGGCCGCGGCGATCGTGACCGACCGCGGCGGTCGCACCTGCCACGCGGCAATCATTGCCCGGGAACTGGGTATCCCGGCTGTGGTCGGCACCGGAAACGCGTCCCGGATCCTGGCCGACGGAGCACCGGTGACCGTCTCCTGCGCCGAGGGCGAGGCCGGGCTGGTCTACGAGGGGCTGCTCGATTACACGCTGCACGAAACCACGGTGGATACAATGCCGCCGGCGCCGGTTCAGATCATGATGAACGTAGGCACGCCCGAACAGGCCTTCAGCTTCTCCCGGCTCCCGCACAGCGGCGTCGGCCTGGCCCGTCTGGAATTCATCATAAACCGGCAGATCGGCATCCACCCCAACGCCCTGCTGGCCTTGGAAGGCGAGATCGAGCGCCCCGCCGCGCTGTCCGACTACACGGTGCAGCAGATCCGGGAAAAGACCGCCGCCTACGACGGGCCCCGGGACTACTACGTCCGCCGGCTGGCCGAGGGCATCGCCACCATCGCCGCCGCCTTCGCGCCGGAACCGGTGATCATCCGGCTCTCGGACTTCAAGTCCAACGAGTACGCCAACCTGCTCGGCGGCCCCGCCTTCGAGCCGGTCGAAGAGAACCCGATGATCGGGTACCGTGGTGCCTCCCGGTACCTCTCGCCGTCGTTCCGCAAGGCGTTCGAGCTCGAGTGCGAGGCCCTGAAGTTCGCGCGCAACGAGATGGGCCTGTCCAACATCAAGCTCATGGTCCCGTTCGTACGCACCCTTGAGGAAGCGCAGGGGGTGACCGAGCTGCTCGCCGCCAACGGGCTGCGCCGGGGTGAGGACGGGCTTCGGATCGTTATGATGTGCGAACTGCCGGCCAACGCCCTGCTGGCTGATGAGTTCCTGGACTACTTCGACGGCTTTTCCATCGGCTCCAATGACCTGACCCAGCTCACCCTCGGCCTGGACCGGGACTCCGCGCTCGTCGCCGGCGGCTTCGACGAACGCAACCCAGCGGTGAAGAAGCTCCTGGAGATGGCGATCGCCGCCTGCCGTGCCCGCGGGAAGTACGTCGGCATCTGCGGCCAGGGCCCCAGCGACCATCCGGACTTTGCGGAATGGCTGCTGGAGCAAGGCATCAGCTCCATCTCACTCAACCCGGACGCCGTGACGGACACCTGGCTGCGCCTGGCCCGGACCGGCAACCGCTCCACGGTCTCAAGCGCAGATCCGGGCAAGACCCGTTGACCAGCACCAGTGAACTCAAAACCACGGGGGCGGAGCGCGCCCCCGCTCCCGTGGTTTTCTTCCTCTCGAACAGCACTGGCATCACCGCCGAGACGCTGGGCAACACTTTGCTGACCCAGTTTCCCGGCCATCGGTTCGAACGCCGCACCATTCCCTTTATCACCACCACCGAGGAGGCAAAACGTGTCGTCCGCACGATTGACAGCCTCGCGGCCGCGGGCCCGCGGCCGATCGTCTTCTCGACGGCGGTCAATCGGGATATGCGCGCGATCCTCTCGCAGAGCAAGGGGCACTTTGTGGACCTGTACGATGCCCACATCGCACAGTTGGAGAGTGCCCTGCAGGCAACCGCGAGCGGAGAACCGGGCAGGGCCCACGGCGTTGGCGACGCCATCCGCTATCAGTCCCGCATGACCGCCGTCGAGTACGCCATGGAACATGACGACGGCCAGTCCATCCGAGCCCTCGGGCGCGCGGCACTGATCCTTATCGCCCCATCGCGGTGCGGCAAAACTCCGACAGCAATGTATCTGGCGCTGCAGCACGGGATCTTGGCTGCGAACTTCCCCCTGATCGAGGAGGATTTTTCCCGGCAGTCGCTCCCGGATCCGCTGCTGCCCTATATCCACAAATGTTTTGGGCTGACCTCCCTGCCGGTCAGGCTGAGCCAGATACGCCAGGAACGCCGCCCGGACACCACCTATGCCTCGCTGGCCCAATGCAGCTACGAACTGCGTAACGCCGAGGAGATGTACAGGTCCAACGGGGTGCCCTCCATGAACTCCGCCTCCATGTCGGTCGAGGAAATCTCCGCCACGATCCTCCAACGGATGCAGCTGAGCCACTGACTAACCAAACGCCGGCACTGGCTCTGCACCAGTAGTCACGCCGGAGTTTGTTAATCTGTCAGAGTGACTTTTACTCAACGGTTTGTGGCGCTTGGTGACTCCTTCACGGAAGGCGTCGGCGATAAAGACCCACAACTGCCTAACGGGGTGCGCGGCTGGGCTGACAGGGTGGCGGAGCAGTTGATGCTGGCGGGCCAGGGCTGGGGTTATGCCAATCTGGCGATCCGCGGGAAGAAGATCCGGCAGGTGCTCGCCGAGCAGATCGAACCGGCCTTGGCGCTGGAGCCCACGCTCGTGACCGTCTACGCGGGTGGCAACGACATCCTGCGCCCGAGTGTGGACATCGACGAACTGATGAAAGCGTACGACGGCGGCATCGCCAGACTTGCGCAGTCCGGTGCCGACGTCGTTATGTTCACCGGTTTCGATTCCGCCGGATCAGCCGTTTTCGGGAAGACCCGGGGCCGCACAGCGATCTATAACGAGTGGGTGCGCGAAATCGCCGAGAAGCACGGCGCGCGGATTGTGGACTACTGGCGGATGAGGGAGTTCCAGGACTGGCGGTACTGGGACGAAGACCGGCTCCATATGTCCGCCGCCGGGCATACCCTCATGGCCAAGCGGGTGCTGGAGACCTTGCAGGTAGACGATCTTATTGAGCTTCCGGAACTGCCGGCCTTGAGCACGCTGACGCGGCGTGAATCGCTGGTGGCCAACGCCCGCTGGACCAGGGAGCACGTTGGGCCGTGGATCGCCCGCCGGCTGCGCGGTGTTTCCTCCGGGGACAGCCTAGGGCCAAAGTACCCCCAGCTGGCCAGCCTGAACGTGCGGACGTAGGCATGGGCGGCGGACCTGACTCCACGGCAGGCATCAACCACCAGCATGCAAACGAACCGCACGGTTCCGGCATAGCCACCCGGTTGAACTGGCTGCGCGCGGGCGTCCTCGGGGCCAACGACGGTATCGTTTCGGTCGCCGCCATCGTGGTCGGGGTGGCAGGTGCCACCTCGGATGTCGGTGCCCTGCTGGCTGCCACGCTCGCCGCCGTGATTGGCGGTGCCATCTCCATGGCTTTGGGAGAGTACGTCTCAGTCTCCAGTTCCAGCGACAGCCAGAATGCCCTCATTGCCAAAGAGTCCCGCGAACTTGAGCAGATGCCCGAGGAAGAGCTTGCGGAACTGGCAGGAATCTACGAGTCCAAAGGTGTCAGCGCGGCCACCGCACGGCAGGTCGCCCTGGAACTCACCAGGCATAACGCCCTGGGCGCGCACCTGGAGGCAGAATTGGGCATCGATCCAAACGAGGTAGCGAGTCCATGGCACGCTGCCTTTGCCTCTTTCATCGCTTTCGTCGCCGGTGCCGCCCTGCCGGCCCTGGCCATCCTGCTGCCAGCGGAAGGCCTGCGGGTTCCCGTGACATTCGCCGCGACGCTGCTGGCCCTGGCCGGAACCGGCGGCCTGGGTGCCTACCTCGGCGGTGCACGCATCCTGCCTGCCGTGACGCGGGTTGTCATTGGCGGAGCGCTGGCGCTAATGGCCACGTTCCTGATCGGTTCATGGCTCGGTACCAGCGGCATCGTCTAACCCCGCTGACGCGGACCACGGCAAAGCCAGGAGGAAAAGTTGAATCGTCAAGTATGTGGCAGAATAGAGGTATGACTTCTGCACGTTGGCTTGATCCCGAAGAACGCCAGGCTTGGCTTGCCTTGCTGGCTGTAACCACCCTGCTGCCCGGCAATCTGGACGGCGCCTTGCAGCGTGAGGCCAAAGTCACGCTCTTCGACTACAACGTCCTGGCTATGCTCTCCGAGGCGGAGGACCGTTCATTGCCGATGAGCGAGCTGGCTTCACGCACCTACTCGTCCCTGTCCCGGCTCTCCCATGTGGTCAAGAAGCTGGAACTGCGCGGCTGGGTCAAGCGCAGTCCGTGCGCCGAGGACGCCAGGGTCACCATGGCTACCCTGACCGAAGAGGGCTACTCCGCCATCGAGCAGCTTGCCCCGGCCCACGTCGAGTCCGTGCGCGATGCGGTATTTGACGGGCTCGACCACAAGGATGTTGCCGATCTGGAGCGGTTGGGCAAGAAAATCGTCCAGCGGCTGGAGCCGAGCAGCTGGGTACTGCGCGAGCCCCGCATCAACAGCTGAGCCCTCACGCCCCGGTTCCTTATCGCCGGCGGTGTTCCCGGTTTGGCTGAAACGCCGCCGGGCCCTAAGATGGAGAGGCGTTAAGTCACGCAACCTGTGGGTCGTCCGCGCCAGCTGGGCAGAAATGTGCAGCCAGGCCAGGTCAGCCGATAAGTTGCGTGAATTCCCGTGTCAACCTAGAATTTAAGGCTGTTGCTGAGCCGGTCCCTTCGGGGATCAGCGGTATGCGGCGCCTGGACTTCACCGTCTTCCCCGCGGCGAGGCACTTCGGCTGGATCTCACCCCGCCTGGTTCACCTCCGGAAAGTCGCAGTAATAACGGTGTCAAAACTGGTGACGGGCGCTCTTACACGCAGATTCAGAGGCAGCTACACCGCTGTATCTGTGCAGGTCCGTCAATATTTACTAAAACTTGGAGGAGAGATCATGGCAGCTCATTGCCAGGTGACCGGAGCCGTACCCGGCTTTGGCCACAGCATTTCGCACTCGCACCGCCGCAACAAGCGCCGGTTCGATCCGAATATCCAGAAGAAGCGCTACTGGGTTCCGTCCCTGCGCCGCAACGTCACGCTGCAGCTTTCTGCCCGCGGCATCAAGACCATCGACGTCCGCGGTATTGACGCCGTCGTCGGCGAACTGATCGCGAAGGGTGTGAAGCTCTAGTGGCAAAGGACAAGGACGTACGTCCCATCATCAAGCTGAAGTCCACCGCGGGCACCGGCTTCACTTACGTCACGCGTAAGAACCGTCGTAACGACCCGGACCGTCTGGTCCTGAAGAAGTACGACCCGAAGATCCGCAAGCACGTCGAATTCCGAGAGGAGCGCTAAGACATGGCAAAGAAGTCCAAGATTGCTCGCAACGAGCAGCGCAAGGTCATCGTCGAGCGCTACGCTGAAAAGCGCCTCGAACTGAAGAAGACCCTGGTTGACGAAAACGCATCCGACGAGGCACGCGAAGCAGCCCGCCTGGGCCTGCAGAAGCTGCCCCGCAATGCTTCTCCCGTCCGCCTGCGCAACCGCGACCAGATCGACGGTCGCCCCCGCGGCACCCTCCAGAAGTTCGGCATTTCCCGTGTTCGCTTCCGCAACATGGCGCATGCCGGCGAACTGCCGGGCATCAAGAAGTCCAGCTGGTAAAAACCGGCAGGCGATAGCCTCATGAAGAAAGGCGGTGGTCTTCGGACCGCCGCCTTTTTCATGTCTTCCGCCCGGTTCCTGAGCGTGATTACCGAGTTGAATCGGGCAAACGTCCCCAAAACTGGCAGATTCCCCACAATTTCGGGGAAAAATCGCCAGATCACGCGGAATTTGCCGGAACTTGGCGGCTTAACTGGTAAGTTTTCGGACAGAAGCTTTTCACGACCGTGCAAAGCTCTAATATCCGAAGTAGTCCAGGAGGACATAAATTGGCTATCAACCGTAGTGAACTGGTCGCAGCAGTAGCAGAGAAGGCTGGCACGAGCCAGACTGCAGTGAACGGCGTTCTGGACGCTGTCTTCGACATTTTCGCAACCTCCGTTGCCAAGGGTGAGAAGATCACCATCCCCGGCTGGCTCGCAGTTGAGCGCACCGACCGTGCAGCCCGCACCGGCCGCAACCCGCAGACCGGCGAAACCATCCAGATCGCCGCAGGCCACAGCGTCAAGCTGACTGCAGGTTCCAAGCTGAAGGCTGCTGTCTCCAACAAGAAGTAGACCAAACAACTTCTGACAAGGCCGCTGCCGGTTCCCGGCGGCGGTCTTGTCATTTAAACCCAAGGGCCGGAGGGTAGGGTGCTGCTGCGCGCAGATTGGCCGAAATTCTACTGGGGGTAGAGAATGGATACCGTGTCAGCACCATCAGCAAAGCAGTCTTCCCAGCAGCCCGCAGCCGGGGAGCCGCTGCGTCCTGCCGCGATTACGGCCGAGGGCATCGGCAAGCTGTGGCTCCTGGCCGCAGCCGCCGTTGTCGTCCTTGCCCTCGTCGCCGCCCTGGTCTATTCCGGGGCCGCAGCTACCCGCCAGCTCTCGGACCCCGGGGCGCTCACGCGCTGGGGTCTGCCTGCGGCGAAAGCTGTCCATAACCTCGCATTGGCCGCCGTGATCGGCTCTCTGGTGTTCGCCGTGGCTATCGTGCCCAAACGCCTGCACCGCTCGCGGAAATCCGATCATCAGGACGACAGTCCCGAGCACCCGGCGTTCACCCGCGTGCTGGCCCTTGCCGCAGGCGCAGCAATTGTGTGGACGCTGGCCGCCGTCGCTGTTCTCGTGCTGTCCTTCTCCGACATCTCCGGGCTGCCGTTGAGCGGAGACGCCGGGTACACCTCGGCGCTGGTCGGTTACATGACGGACATCGCCACCGGGCAGGCCTGGCTCGCCATTACGATCGTCGCCGCCATCGTGGCCACCCTGATCTTCGGCGTCCGCTCGCTGACCGGACTGGCATTCACGCTGGTGCTGGCCACCGTAGGCGGCCTGCTGCCCATGGCACTGACCGGACACTCTGCGGGCGGCGACGACCACTATGGAGCGGTCAACTCCATCGGCCTGCACCTGCTGGGAGTCTGCCTGTGGGTGGGCGGGCTGATTGCCCTTGCCTTCCTGTCCGGCACGCTTGGCTCCAAGGACATCACCAAACACGTGCTCAAACGCTATTCGGCGTTGGCACTGATCAGTTTCTTCCTGGTCTTCTTCTCCGGCCTGATCAATGCGGGTATCCGGATCACGTCCCTGGACCAGATCGCCAGCGAGTACGGTGCCCTCGTGGTCTTCAAGACGCTGGCAACGCTGCTGCTGTGTGCAATCGGCTTCATGCACCGGCAATGGATCGTGCCGCAGCTGGGCACCAAATCAGCGGCCCGGGTCCTGTGGCAGCTGATCGCCGTCGAACTGCTGATCATGGGCGCCATCTCGGGCGTGGCTGTCGCGCTGGCCCGGACCGCGCCACCGACCCCGGAGGAACTGCCGCCGGACGCATCGCCAGCCCGCATCCTGACCGGCTACGAATTGCCGCCCGAGCTCACCGGTTCCGCATGGATCACCACCTGGCGCTGGGACTGGCTCTGGGTGGCCTTCACCTTGATTGTGGGCATCGCCTACCTGATCGGCGTGGTGCGGATCCGCCGGCGCGGGGACTCCTGGCCGATTGCCCGTGCTGCCAGCTGGATTGTGGGTCTGCTGGCGCTGACCTACGTTACCTCCGGTGCGCCGGCGGTCTATGGCATGGTGCTTTTCAGCGCCCACATGCTGGACCATATGGCGCTGACCATGGTGGTGCCGCTGTTCCTGGTGCTGGGCGCGCCGGTGACGCTGGCGCTGAAGGCCCTGCCGCCACGGCAGGACGGCAGCCGGGGGCCGCGCGAATGGATCCTGTGGCTGGTCCACTCGACCTACTCCAAGGTCATCACGCACCCGCTTTTTGCGGCCGCTAACTTCGCTGGCTCCATCATCATCTTCTACTACTCGCCGGCCTTCGGCTTCGCCCTGCACGAGCATGTGGGGCACGAGTTGATGAATGTCCACTTCCTGCTGACCGGCTACCTGTTTATCCTGTCGATGATCGGCCAGGATCCGGTGCCGTACCGTGCGCCGTTCCCGCTGCGGCTGATCCTGCTCTTCGCGACTATGGCCTTCCACGCGTTCTTCGGTGTTGCCCTGACGAGCTCGACGTCGCTGCTGCAGGCCTCTTGGTTCGGCAGCATGGGCCGGGACTGGGGACTTTCGGCTATGGAAGACCAGCGGCTGGGCGGCGCCATCATGTGGGGAGTCGGCGAAATACCGACGCTCTGCGTGGCCATCGGCGTGGCCCTGATGTGGTCACGAACGGACGCACGGGAAACAAAGCGTAAAGATCGGGCAGCTGACAGGAATAAGGATGCGGAGCTGGCCGCTTATAACGATATGTTTGCCAGACTGGCACAGCGGGACGAGCAGGTAGCACGCACCCCGTCCCAGGCCCCCACAGATTCCAGCCGGAACCAAGGAGATACCCCATGACCGAGGCAGCCGAGACGTCCATCCGCACCAATTACCGGGTGCGGGCGTCCGAACTGGTGGGCCGCAACTGGCTCAATACCGGCGGCAAACAGCTGGGACTGGAGGATCTGCGCGGCAAAATTGTGTTGCTCGACTTCTGGACTTTCTGCTGCATCAACTGCCTGCATGTGCTGGATGAACTGCGGCCGCTGGAGGAGAAGTACCGGGACGTGCTCGTCACCGTGGGCGTGCACTCGCCCAAGTTCGAACACGAGGCGGATCCGGTGGCCCTGGCCGCCGCCGTCGAACGCTACGAAATCCACCACCCGGTGCTGGATGACCCTGAGCTGGACACCTGGCAGGCGTATTCCGCCCGCGCCTGGCCCACGCTGGTGGTCGTCGACCCGGAAGGCTACATCGTGGCCCACCTGTCCGGCGAAGGCCATGCCGGCGGGCTCGAGTCCCTGGTCGAAGAGCTGATCGCCGAACACGAAGCCAAGGGCACCCTGCACCGCGGCGACGGCCCCTACGTACCGGCCGAAACCACCGCCGGTGTCCTGCGCTTCCCGGGCAAGCTTGTCCCGCTGCCGGACGGTGTTGGTTCCGCCGGCGAAACCTTCCTGGTTTCGGATACCGGGCACCACCGGCTGGTAGAGCTGGCGGCGGACCTGGACACCGTGCTGAACATCTACGGCTCGGGGGAGAAGGGCTGGCAGGATGGCTCCGCTGAGGCTGCGCGCTTCAACGAGCCCCAAGGCCTGGCGCTGCTGCCCGAGGACGTACGCGCAAAGGCCGGGTACGACGTCGTTATCGCCGACTCTGTTAACCACCGTTTGCGGGGACTTACCTTGGCTACCGGCGCCGTGGCCACCCTTGCTGGCAACGGTGTCCAGCGCCTGCTGGATGCGGAAAACCAGCGTGCCGCCGCGTCCCAGGCCGAGGCAGGCCCGGGCTCCGTGGCGGACGAGGCCGCCTCGGGCGAAGACCTCGGCGAGGAGCTCGCGGAGGCCCTCGCCACCGCTTCCTCCTCGCTGGGGGATGACCCGCTGGCCGTCTCGCTCAGTTCGCCCTGGGACGTGTTGTGGTCCACCGCGCTGAACAAGGTGGTGGTGGCCATGGCTGGCGTGCACCAGATCTTCTCCTTCGATCCGGCCAACGGGCAGGTGGCCGTACTGGCCGGCACCGGACTGGAAGGACTGCAGGACGGTGAGGCTACCGCAGCATGGTTCGCACAGTCCTCCGGGCTCGCCCAGGACGCCAACGGCAGCATCTGGGTCGCCGACTCCGAGACCTCCGCGCTGCGCGTTATCTCGTTCTCCGAGGTCAACGGCAGCGAGCGGGTGCAGGTGCAGACCGCCATCGGTACCGGCCTGTTCGACTTCGGCTTCCGCGACGGCGACGCCGCCGACGCACGGCTGCAGCATCCGCTGGGCGTGACCGTGCTTCCGGACGGCTCCGTGGCCGTGGCCGACACCTACAACGGCGCGGTCCGCCGCTACGATCCGGCCACCGGGACCGTTTCCACGCTGGCCCGCGGGTTCGCCGAGCCCTCCGACGTGCTGATGGACACCTCCGCGGTGGCGGACGGGGGAGAGCCCCTGCTCATCGTGGTTGAAGCCAACAAGCACCAGCTTGTCCGTATCCCGCTTCCCAAGGAAGCGCTGACCGTGGACGAGGGCGCCTCGCAGACGCAGCGCCCGAAGACCGAGGTTTCGGCTGGTCCGCTGGCACTGACCGTGCGGTTTGCCGCGCCCAAGGGGCAGAAGCTCGATGACCGCTGGGGCGATCCCACCCAGCTGAAGATCTCCTCCTCGCCGGAGAACCTGCTGGTTTCCGGCGGCGGCACCTCGGTAGGCCTGATCCGCGAACTGGTACTGGCCGAGGACGTTCCCGAAGGCGTCCTGCACATCACCGCCCGCGCGGCGGCCTGCGACGGCGAGCCCGGGGGCGAGATTCCCGACCACGCGGCTTGCCACCTGTACCAGCAGGACTGGGGCATTCCCGTAGTGCTGGGTAGCGGAAGCGGCGAGCTGACACTGGACCTGCGCGGACTGGACTAAAGAGAACGGTGCCGAGCGGCGCCCGGGGACTGCCTATGGTGGTACCGGGGCGCCGTCGTCGTTAGCAGGTTGCAGCAGCCCGATGGTCCAAGGCCGGCCTACGCCGTGAGGCGGGGCCGGTGGCGTCTAGCGGCTCAGTACTCCACAACGGGGGTGAGCGTGACGTTGCCGTCATTGACGGCGAGGCTGCCGGTGAAGGTGAAGTCCTGCTCCAGCTCGCGCGGGACGGCCTGGCCTGTGAAGAGGTCGATCTCCACCACATTGAGCTTCGCAGTCCCGGACAGCGGTTTCATGATCCACGTGCCGTTGCTGGGCTCGATCGTCACCTCGGGGTAGTCCACAATGTCCCAGTTGATGCTGTCGTCCTGGACGCGGTTCATCGCTTGGCTGAAGGGGCAGCCGGCCGGCTGCAGCACCTTCTGCTCGGCGCAGCCGTCAAGGAAGCCGCGGACCTGCGCCGTGACTTCTTCCACCAGCTTGGGCGTGGCCTGCGTGGACAAGGACAGCCGCGCCTCGGCGGCCTCGGCCGGTTCGGTCACCACGGACTCCACGGCGGGCGCGGCAAAAAACTGGCTGGTGTAGTGCGCTTCGAAGGTGCCGGGCACAAACACCGAAAACTCGCCCTTGCCGTCCGGCAGGGCAACGCGCGTGCCGTTGAGCGACGCCTCGTCCTCGTTGACCACGCTGATGTCGAGGGTGGGAAGCGTGGTGGGAACAAAGGCCCACTGGTTGAAGAACAGCCAGCTGGTTCCGGACTTTTCCAGCTCGAAGGACGTGGTGTGCTCGGTCCCGTCGATCGTGTAGCGGACGGGCAGTTCCACCCGGTTGCTGTCGATCTCCACGGGCTCGCCTATTTCGAGCTCCTCCAGCTCAGCCACGGACTGCTTGAGCGCGGGGCCGTCCAACAAAGCCGCGTTGGCATCCGGAACGGTGGCGTGCAACAGCCCCAGCGCCTTGGCCCCGTCGCCGTCCCGCAAGGCGTCGATATACGCGCGGACCTGATGCTGAGGACTGTAGACGTTGGCATTAACCAGGACTACAGTCAGCACGGCGGCGGCTATGGCAAGCATTAAACAGAGCAGCCATGCAGCCACCGTCTTGAGCACCGTCGAATTTCCCACGCTCTTACGTTACCTGTTGACGGGGCATGAACCTTGACCGCTGTTAGCTACGTTACGCCCCGTCGATGCAGGGCAACTACCAACGACGACGACGGCGCCGCGTGCCGAAGAGCCCGCGGACCAGTTCCCGTCCCAGGACAGTAGCCGCCTCGACGGCCACGTCCTTGATCAGATCCGCCGTATCGTCCTTCTTGCCCGGCTTCCCGGAATGTCCCTGGGTGTGCCGTTCCGGAGTGCTGCGTTCAGGAGGTTGCCGCTCCGGATTGCGCCGCTCAGGGGCGGACTGCCCCGGTCCGGGCCTACGGGATTCGCGGTGCTCAGGCTGCCGCTGCTGTCCCGCTCCGGGCATAGGCCGCCAATCCGGCAGCGGCGCCGGCGTTCTGGTTGCCTGGCGGCTGGACGGCCGGCCGAGGATGGCCTCCTCAATCCGCCGCGCTTCGGCGTCGATATCGGCTTGCGTCCGCGGGACGGAGCCGCCATTAATACCAGTGCCGCCGCTGGTGCCGGAGCCATCAGCGCCGGTCGCCCCGGCCTCGATGCCGAAGTCCTTCCCGGCGCTGCCGGGTCCGCCGTCGTGGGTAGGAGCGGGCGTACCGCTGAGCTTTTCGAAGGCGGAGTGGCTGTCCACCGTCGGCGCATAGACGGGCAGCAGCGGCGATTCCCGTACGATGCTGTCTACTGTTGCGGCCGGCGAGGGGCCGATGGTGGATTCCGGCGCACAGATCCTGGTCCAGGCAACAGGCGACGGAGCACCTCGTTCAGTCATCACCGTGACCACGGCCTCCCCGGTGCCGGCATTGGTCAGCACTTCCTCCAGGTCATAGGCGCTGGTGGGGAAGGTGGACACAGTGGCCCTGAGCGCTTTGGCATCGTCGGGCGTGAACGCGCGCAGGGCATGCTGGATCCGGTTTGCCAGCTGGCCAAGTACCTCGGACGGCACATCCTTGGGCGCCTGCGTGACGAAGAAGATGCCTACACCCTTGGACCGGATCAGCCGAACGGTGGTCGTGATGGATTCGAGGAACGCGTCCGAGGCGTTGCGGAAGAGCAGATGCGCCTCATCGAGGAAGAACACCAGCTTGGGCTTCTCGGCGTCCCCGACCTCGGGCAGTTCCGCGAAGAGGTCCGCGATCAGCCACATCAGGAACGTGGAGAAAAGCGCGGGTCGCGCCAGCAGGGTCGGCAGTTCCAGGCAGGAGATGACACCGCGGCCGTCCTCAGCCAACCGCAGGAACTCCGCAGAGTCGAACTCGGTTTCGCCGAAGAACTTGTCCATGCCCTGCGCTTCGAGCATGACAAGTTCGCGCAGGATGACGCCGGCGGTGGATCTGGACAGGCCGCCCAGGGCCTCCAGCGAGTCCTTGCCTTCATCCGAGGTGAGGAAGGAGATTACGGCGCGTAGATCCGCCAGGTTATAAAGCTCCAGATCGTTCTTGTCCGCGTAATAGAAGACCAGTTGGAGGCTGGACTCCTGCGTTTCGTTCAAGCCCATCACCCGGGCCAGCAGCAGCGGCCCGAAATCGGAAATCCTGGCCCGCACGGGCACTCCCTTGCCGTCGCCGCCCAGGGAGAAGTATTCCACCGGGAAGGACCTGGCGTTCCAGTCCTGGCCGACGCTTTGCGCGCGCGTGCGCAGTCTGTCGCTGCCGCCTGCCGGGGTGGAAAGGCCGGTCAGGTCCCCTTTGATATCGGCGAGGAAGACCGGCACGCCGTGGGCTGACAACTGCTCGGCCATGACTTGCAAGGTGACGGTCTTGCCGGTTCCCGTGGCGCCCGAGACCAGCCCGTGCCGGTTCATCATCGCGACCGGCAGCCGCACGGGCGCGTCCTGGTGGATTTCGCCGTCGAGCATTGCGGCGCCCAGGTGAAGGGCCGGGCCGTCGAAGGAGTAGCCCTTGCGGATCTTGTCCAGATGCCCGTCAGGGGGAGTCATCACCATGAACGCCAGCCTACACAGCGTGAGCACTCCAGAGGCATCTCGTTGCTGTCCTGTTGCACCCCTGGCTGCGCTGCCGGTCAGGCCAGCAGCGCCGCCAGTCCCATCATCGCCGGCACCGCGACTATCGTGGTCAGCAGGACGGTGTCCTTGGCAATGACGATGCCGTGCTCATAGCGCGGCGCGGTGACAAAGGCGTTCTGGGCAGTGGGCAAAGCGGCAAGCACGACGGCGGAAAACAGCAGGTGCCCCTCCATGCCCAAGGCGAAACGCGCCACTTACTACGCGACGGCCGGTTGCAGCACCAGTTTGAAAGCCGATCCGAGAACCACGTCGACCCGGCGTCCGCCGCCGGCCTGCAGCGGTTTGGACCCGTTAAGGGAAATGCGGAAAGCGATCAGCGTCGCCGGTACCGCCGCTCCGCCGATCAGCCGGATCGGCTCCATGACCAGTTCGGGCGGCTGCCAACCGGTGACCGCGAGCAGCAGGCCTATCCCTGTGCCGATAATCATCGGGTTGCGGACAATCTGGAACAAGAAGCTGAAGACGGTGGTCCGGTGCCGGCTGGTATTCGAATCCAGCAGCATCAGGAAAACCGACGAGAAGAAGGCCAGCTGGAAGATCAGTACCGGCGCCACCAAAGTCGCATCGCCGAGCACATAGGCGGCCACGGGCAGCCCCAGATTGGCCGAATACCAGCGAAGAACCGATCAGCGCATCGGAGAGGTCCCGTTTCAGCCATAGCCTGGCGGACAGCAGGAACACGATGGCCGTGACGACGGCGCTGACCGCTGCGACGCACGGCTGCCTTCGGGGCCGAGCACGTTGGCCCGCCCGGCCGCGAAGCCGGTCAGGATCACCACCCAGACAACGGAAAAGCCGGCGATGACACCCAGGACGGCGGCGGCACTGCGCCCCTACTTAATGGCGAACGGCGGGCGCATCAGGCCTTCGGTAAGAGCCTCGGCCGGATCCGTGCCCAGCTCGAGGATCTTGTTGGAGCCATCGACATGGACAACGGTGGGCACATAGGCCTTGGCTTCATCGGTGGTCATGTCCGCATACGTGATGAGGATGACGGTATCGCCCTCATGCACCAGGTGTGCAGCAGGGCCATTGATGCCCATGACCCCGGAGCCACGTTCGCCGGCGATGGTGTAGGTCTCCAACCGGGCGCCGTTGGTGACGTCCACAATGGAGACCAGCTCCCCCGGGAGGATGTCCGCGGCATCGAGCAGGTCGAGATCCACGGTGACGGAGCCGACATAGTGCAGATCGGCATGCGTGACCGTGGCGCGGTGGATCTTGGACTTAAACATTTTTCGGTTCATCGCTTTTAAGTTTAGCGGTAGCGGATCGAAAACCTACGGTGGGTTGCGGCCGGACCGGCACACCGGCCCCACTTGCTGGCCTGCGTCCGGGGCCCGGACTAGGGTAGACGAAACAGGAGCACAAGCCTGCCGTAGCCAAGCGGCGATGGTGGCCATCGAAGCAGGAGGCCCGCAAGATGAGCGAAGACAAGGTCCGGGAAAAGAACGACGACGGCACTCGCAGGGGGAGCGAAAACCCCCTGTGGCAGGAGCAAGTAGCGGAATCCGGCCGGCCGCCGGTGGACGAGGGGGACACGGCCGCACACACCACCGTGTTGAATACCGCCGGTGAAGGTGACCGGACCGCTGCCGGGAGCGGAGGCACGGAAACCAGGCCGCTTGACCGGTCAGCCGCACCGGCGGCCAGCACCAGCAGCACAGGCACATCCGGAAGCAACGACACGACGGTCCTTGGCACTCCCGATAGCTCCGGAAGCAACGACACGACCGTCCTGAACACTTCCGGCGTGGCGGCTGCTGCCCCGGCAGGACGGCGCATCAGCGCCGAACGGGCCTATACCGGTGACCAGGCCAGCACCGACGAACAGTCCGGCGGTGAATACCAGCCCCGGGATACCGACGCATACCGGCCCGTGACGCCGCTGGACCGCGAGGCCGTGTTCGTGCGGCAGCGTGACGCGTTCGGCGGAGTGAAGCTGGGCTCAGCGTTCTTCGGGTGGCTCAGTGCCACCGGCATGATCGTCCTGCTGCTCTCCATCGCCACGGGCATTACGGTTGCCTTTGGCTTCTCTGCCCTCAACGATCTCCAGAATCCGGAGGCGATTGCCTCCGGCGGCGGGGCCGCGGCTATCCCTGCCGCCATAGTCCTGGGCGTCATTCTGCTGCTGTCCTATTTTGCCGGCGGTTACGTTGCCGGGCGCATGGCGCGCTTTGATGGCGTCCGTCAGGGACTGGCGGTCTGGCTCTGGGGAATCGTGATGGCCGTCGTGGCCAGCGTCGTCGGCCTGGCAACGGGTGGGATGGACGTGATCAATTCGTTTACCGGCAACTCGGCCGTGTCTGCTGCGATCCAGGATCTGACGGTTCCGGGGCTGATTGCATTGGCAATCGTGCTGGTGCTGACGCTGGGCGGAGCTTTGCTGGGCGGGCTGGCTGGAATGCGCTTCCACCGCAAGGTGGACCGGGCCGGCTTCGGTCCGGACAACGAGTACTGAGCAGGCCGTTCGCGCCGGGGCCATAACCGGAGCCCCGGCCGCGGTTCCGCCCATCGTCCAAAGGGGCGGACGCGGGAAATTGGAGCGGGCGACGGGAATCGAACCCGCGTATCAAGCTTGGGAAGCTAGCGCTCTACCATTGAGCTACGCCCGCACGAGGACCGTCCAACAAACTGGACGATGATCCCGGTTGAAAACAACGAGATTCAGCTTACCCCAGCCTTGGCCAACTGCGGAACTGCGACATGCAGGCGGCCCAGCGGTTCAGGAAGCCTGTTGCTTTGTCGCTGCGTCCCGCTCCCGGGCGTCGGCGATTTCCTCGGCGCGCGCAGCGTTTGCTTCGTCGGTCAGGGCGGCTCCTGCCGCGGCGTCCCGGGTCAGGTTTTCGCCGGTTCCCGGATCGAACAGGTGGATCTTGCGGGTGTCCAGCCACAATTCGGCTGGCCGGCCGCCGCGGATCCGGCTGGCAGCGTCGAGGGTGACCACGATCTGCGGCCTGAGCTCATCGGCGTCCATCTCCCTAGCGAGGTTGTCCAGCAGGTCGCGGACCTCGGGATCCGGGTCGAACTTGATGTAGCCGTACTGTTCGTTGCCCAGCCATTCGGTGTGCGTCAGTTCCGCAGTGAAGGTGGAGCCTTGCTGGCGCTTGCTCTCGTCCACCATGCTGGCGTCTTCGAAGTATTCCGGGCGGATGCCCACCAGGACCACGCGTTTGCCCTCGGCTACCCGGACTTTCTCCTCCGAGACTTCGATGTCTCCGACGGGAGTCTTGAGCTTGTTGCCTTCCAGTGTTGCGGGCAGGAAGTTCATCGACGGCGAGCCGATGAAGCCGGCGACAAACAGGTTGACCGGCTGCTCGTACAGCTCGCGCGGCGAGGCGATCTGCTGCAGTTCGCCCTTCTTCAGCACCGCAACCCGGTCGCCCAAGGTCATGGCTTCGGTCTGGTCGTGGGTGACGTAGACGGAGGTAACCCCGAGCCGGCGCTGCATCTGGGAGATTTCGGAACGCATCTGGCCGCGGAGTTTCGCGTCCAGGTTGGAGAGCGGCTCATCGAACAGGAAGGCATCGGCCTGCCGCACGATGGCGCGGCCCATGGCCACCCGTTGCCGCTGGCCGCCGGAGAGGTTTCCCGGCTTGCGCTGCAGATGGTCCGTCAGCTCCAGTGTCTTGGCGGCCTCGGTCACCAACCGCTGGACCTCGGCCTCGCTGTGCCGTCCCTTGGCGAGCCGGAGCGGAAAGGCGATGTTTTCGAACACCGTCAGGTGCGGGTACAGGGCATAGTTCTGGAACACCATGGCCAGATTGCGGTCACGCGGTGCCTTCTCGTTCACACGCTTGCCATCGATCAGCAGGTCCCCGGAGGTAATGTCCTCCAGGCCCACGATCATCCTGAGCAGGGTGGACTTGCCGCAGCCGGAAGGGCCGACGAGGATGATGAACTCGCCGTCGGCTATATCGATGCTGACGTCGTTCACGGCAGGAAAGCCGTCCCCGTACTGCTTGACGAGGTTGTTCAAAGTAATCGAGGCCATGGTCGAATCCTTTTCTATGCGCAGCGGGTCAGCCCTTGACGGCGCCCTGGGTCAGGCCTGAGACAATCTGGCGCTGGAAGAGCAGCACCAGCAGGACAATCGGAATGGTCACAATGATGGCCGCCGCCGAGATGGCCCCGGTGGGTTCCTCGAACTGGGAGGCGCCGGTGAAGAAGGCCAGTGCCGCCGGTACCGGCCGGGCGGCCTCCGTCGAGGTCAGGGAGATGCCGTAGACGAAATCGTTCCAGGCGATGAAGAAGGCGATGATCGCCGTCGTAAATACGCCCGGCGCGGCCAGCGGGACGATCGCCTTGCGGAACGCCTGCCACGTGGTGGCGCCGTCGACTTGGGCAGCCTGCTCCAGCTCCCACGGAATCTGCCGGAAGAACGCCGCCAGCGTCCAGATGGAGATCGGCAGCGTCAGCGACAGGTAGGGGATGATCAGTCCGGGCCAAGTGTCATAGAGGCCGATGGTCCGCCAAAGGTTGAACAGCGGGGTCACGATTGAGATGACAGGGAAGATGGAGACCGCCAGCGCGGTGGTGAGGATCATCTTCTTGCCGGGGAAGTCCAGACGGGCAATCGCATAGGCGCACAAGGTGGCCAGAACGACGGCGATGAAGGTGGCGATGAGGGCGATGCCGATCGAGTTCCGCAGCGAACTGAGGAACAGGCCCTGGGCGTCGCCGACCAGAATCTGTTCGTAGTTGACTGTGCTCCATTCGGTGGGCAGGAACTTACCCGTGGTCAGGTCGCTGGGCTGCTTGAAGGAGGTCGCGAGGATGGAAGCCACCGGGAACAGTGCGTACAGCAGGACGAGCACGGAAATGACCGCCCACGTCACCTTTTCCTTGGTCGATGAATTCTTCATTACTTACTCCCTCGTGCGCCGGCAAGGTCGACCTTGAACAGCTTGATGGCTATGAAGCAGATCAGCAGAACACAGATAAACAGCAGGACGGAGACGGCCGAACCCATGCCGATCTCCAGCCGGCTGATGGACGTGCGGTAGGCAAGCAGGGACAGCACTTCCGTGCCGAATGCGCCGTTGGTCATGATGAACACATTGTCGAAAATGCGGAAGGCATCAAGTGCCCTGAAGAGCACCGCGACCATGATGGCCGCCTTCATGTTCGGCAGGATCACCCGGCTCATCCGTTCCCACCAGGTGGCGCCGTCGACCTCCGCTGCCTCCGTCAGTTCATCCGGGACCTGGGCCAGGCCGGCCAGCAGCAGCAGCGAAATGAAGGGCGTGGTCTTCCAGATTTCCGAGGCCATGATGACGAAGAGCGAGGTCCAGGTGCCCGCGAACCAGTTAAGATCCGGATCTATGCCAGGCACCCAGTCGAACCAGTTGTTGACGTAGCCGGAGTTGATGTCGAAGGCATAGAACCAGGCGAAGGCGGAGACCACCGTGATGATGCCGTAGGGCACCAGGATGGCGGTGCGCAGCAGTCCGCGGACGGATTTGAGCGCTTTGTGCATGACCAGCGCCAGCGCGAAGCCCAGGATCAGCTCAACGATGACGGTGATGACCGTGATCAGGAGCGTTACGCCCAGATCCCGCCACCAGACGAAGTCGGTCAGGATGACGCCGTAGTTGCCCAGGCCGATGAACTCCCGCTCCGACGGCGCGGTCAGGCGGTAGTTGAAGAGCGAGTCGTAGCCGGCCTGGACGATGGGGTAGGCCGTCACGGCCAGCATGACGACGAACGCCGGACCGGCGAGCAGCCAGCCCAGCCGCCGCTCGCCCTTGGCCCGTTCGCTGTAGGGCTGGGCTGCACGCTTGGCGGCTTTGGTGCCCGGGTTGCTTGATTTGACCGTGGTACTCACAGCAGGCTCTCCCCTCGGAGTACTGCAAGGATGAATTCGGTAGTCTGCTCCGGTGTGGTTGCCGGATCGACGGATCTGGGCGGTGCCCAGTTCTGCTGCAGGCCGATGGAGACCTCGTTGTAGTAGGGGGTCTGCGGCCGCGGCGCGGAAAGTTCAAGGGATTCCCGGATGGTGTCGGCCATAGGGAAGGCCTCTTCGATCCGGGGGTCTTCGTAGGCTTCGGTGTTCGACGGCGGGTTGCCGTTGGTGATGAAATACTCGGCTTGGTTCTCGGGGGAGACGATGCACTCGATGGCCTGGTAGGCCAGGTCCGGGTGGTCGCTCGCGGCGCCGACGCCGAGGTTGATCCCGCCCAGCGGAGGCGCGGCCGGTTCGTTTGCGTTGACCCTGGGGTACAGCGTCCAGCCGATGTCCTCGATCAGTTCCGGATCCAGGGACCCTGCCTCAACGGCACTGTTGGTGGCTGGCCAGACGAAAGGCCAGTTCACCATGAACGAGCCTTTGTCGCCCTGGAACAGGATCATCGAGAAGTTCTCGTCCTGGGTGGCCAGGCCGGGACCGCCGAGCCCTTCCTTGCCGATGGTCGAAACGATTTCCGCGGCTTCCCGGCCGGCCTCGGAGACCAGGCCGAGCTCGATTTCCGCGGCGGGTGCCTCCGGGTTTTGGATGATTTGCCCGCCGCCGGACTCGATCAGCGCGTTGACCCAGACGGTCATTGATTCCCCGCGCTGGCCCTGCACGCCCAGGAACTTATCCTGGCTGGCCGCGGCGTCCATGATCTGCTGCCATGTCACGGGCTGGCTCATGTCCAGTCCGGCTGCTTCTGCCACCGACTTGCGGTACCACAGCAGCTGGGTGTTGGCCCAGAAGGGGACGGTGACCAGTTCGTCCTTCCACTGCGCACCGGCCAACGCGCCCTCGACCACGTTCTGGGTGGTCCGCTGTGCCACGTCGTCGGGCACCGGAGCCAGGAAGCCCGGCTCGGCGAGTTCGGGGATGAACGGCGGATCCAGGCTCATGATGTCAAGGGACGAGTCTCCGGCGGCGAGGCGGCGGGCCAGCTGTTCGCGCTGGGCGGCCGCGTCGTTGGGGAGCAGCGAGGTTTCTATGCGGTAAGCGCCGCCGGAATCGGCGGTGCATCTTTCGGCAATGGCGGCCTGGCCGCCGTCGTCGGGGTTGATATACCAGGTCAGCGTCGGCACGCTTTCCGCTTCGCTGCAGCCGCTTAAAAGCATGGCGCCCAGAGCCAGGGTTAATCCGGCCAGGGCGCGTGGTTTCTTACGGTTCCGGGGCTCAAACCTCTCGTGCTGTGGCATCGGTACTGCGCCTCCACATCCTTGTAGACGCTCAGACTGAATCCTCGGGGGAAGAGACGGTCCTAAGCAACCTTTCGATTTGACCATAAGCCCCAAAGTACGGCTTGCGCTACAAAGGGGCGACAAATTGGACGGAAATGGTACAGGATCGAGACATGATGCCCACCGCGGATGATCTGCGTGCCGTCGCTGATCACGTTCTCGACCACCTGGCCCGGCTGCAGGACTCTGCTTGGGAGCAACCTGCCCACCAACTGGAGTGGAGCTGCCGCGACAGTTCGTGAATTCATGGAATACTCTCCATGTCTCCACGCATTCACACGGATCCTTCAGGAAGGGGCCGTAACTAGCCGCACTGCGGGGCGGCGTCGGGAGCCGGTCTTCGGGTTCCCTGTCGAGCCTCTGGTAGGCGGTGCGCAGCCCCAGCGGGCCTTGAACGCATCGTCCAGCCGTTGGCGGACTGTCCCACGCTGTGACTTGGTTTTCGAGTCGCCTTGGGTATGCCAAGAACGTCTTGACAGAACGACTCGTGCACCGTTGATGTCGGCGTGGGTTTTCCTGTCGCAGAAGCGGCAGCGAAATTTGAGTCCCTTGCGGTTCCCGTCGTGGACGAGGCCGCAGGATGAGCATTCCCTGGAGGTGTAGGCGGCGTTGACCTCGATCACGTCGAGGCCGGTGTCTTCTTGCAGGGATGCCAACTTTTTCTTGATGGCGGCGCGGCCGAAGCGGGTGACCAGACGGTGCATGTCCCGGCTCATGCCGCCGCCCCTGGCGTCGAGTTTCTCGACGGCCAGGCCCTGGATGTCTTCGGTCGAGAGCTTGTTGAGGATGCGGTTGACCTCGTTGGTGATGTAGTCGCGCATGCGTCGCTGCAGATTCCGGTGCCGGCGGTTCGTCTTGGGCCGGATGCCCTGCCGTTGCAGGCTCTTGGCCAGTTCCAGCGCTTGCCGGTCCAGCTCCCTGAGGTGTGGCATGGCGCCGACGCCGAAGAGGCGGCCGTCGCTGGTCGCGAAAAGGGACTTCATCCCCCAGTCGAGGCCGAGGTACTCACCCTCGGGGCGTGGCTGCGCGAGCGGAGACTTCTTTTGAAGGACGAACTGGAGGGAGCCGTCCTTGAGGACGTTGAGCTGCACGAAGTCGGACACCTCGCCCGGTGCGTGGCGGAAGTGCCGGTGGGCTCTGAACGGTATGCGTGCGACGTCTCCCTTCTTCAGTGTGGAGATGCGGAGCCAGTAATCGAAGGAGCTGTCCTTCGAGGATTCCACCTGGGCTATGGTGCCGTCCATGAGCATCGTGTTCACCCGGGACAGGTCCGGCAACGAAACAGCATGCCTGCTGACCTGCTTGACCATATGGCGGCAGAGCCTGAGCAGTTCGGCAGGTACCGGAAGTTCCTTCGCGGCCCAGCCCTTGCCGGGCTTGCCGTCACTGTGCCGGACTTCGCCCGTTGCGGTGTTGACCAGGATCGGGAGACTGAGTTCCTTCGCGTACCATGCCTTGCGGGCGTTCACCCGGTAGAGGATGGTGCGAGCCTCGTCGTCGAGCCGGGAGCCGCTGATCAGTTCCCGAACGGCGTTCTTGACCAGGCCGGTCCACGAGTTCATGGCCTGGAACGTCTGGTTGTAAACGGACTTGACCTGCCGGGCGGACAGCTCGGTCGTGAAGCTTAGGTCCCTGGCTTTTGTCGGCATCCGCTTCATCAGCGGCTTCCCGTCGAGGAGCTGCCGGTGCAGCTGGGACTGCATGCCTGCGAGAGCGGACCGCCACGGTCCCAGCAGCGCGTGGACGCGCGAGAGTTTTCC
>NZ_JABBCH010000079.1 GCF_012952295.1 Crystallibacter degradans | reverse complement strand
TGACCACTGAGCCCTCAGGCCTCAGCCCGCGCAACACCACCCGCGGCCGACCAAGGACCACGGGCACCGATGTCTGCGCCCGCTGCAGCCGCAACGCGGGCAAGGCCCGGGTGAGGTGGCCGGAGGGAAAGGTCTGCGGACCCTGCTTTACCGTCGCCACCCGGACCTACGGCAGCTGCCCCGGCTGCAACCAGCATCGCCTCCTCCCCGGACCCCCATCCCACCAGGACGGACCCCGCTGCGCCGAATGCGCAAGCATCCCCCACGACTTCCGTTGCACCCGCTGCCGGACCGAGACCGAGTCCTACCGGCGCGGCACCTGCGCCCGCTGCGCCCTCCGCGACGACCTCACCGCCATGCTGCTCACCCACCCGGCAGACCCGGCCGCGATGGGCCGGCTGGTAGACGCCCTCTGCCAAGCCGAGCGCCCGGAGAGCATCATCACATGGAAGCGCTCTCCCAAGGTCCAGGCCCTCCTGGCCTCACTCTCTACCGGGAGCACTCCGCTGACCCACGAAGGCCTCGACCAGCACATTGAGACGGCAGGGCGCGCCGTTGACCACCTCCGCGCCATTCTGGTCCACCACGGCCTGCTCCCATACCGGGACCCGTACCTTGCCCGCTTCGAGACGTGGAT
>NZ_JABBCH010000078.1 GCF_012952295.1 Crystallibacter degradans | reverse complement strand
CGCGTCGCCCAGCAACTCAACGCCCGACCACGCAAAACCCTCGGCTGGGACACTCCCGCAGAGCAACTTCGTGATTTACTGATAGCCAGCTGACCACGGGTGTTGCATCGACCCCTAGAATCCGCCCAACCGCAAAAGTTCGATTTTTAAACACGTTCATTGCCACTTCCGTTCCGCTCTCGGACAGGCGTTCTCACGTCCCTGATTACACACTTGGGATGGTCCTCCAGCAGCACATGCGTGTAAGCCACCTGAAATGGTGTTCACTCAATCCGCAACCCTCGATGCTGAGTGTCAGAGTGTCGAACGTTTGCTGATAGAAATGAGGCTGGGTGTCCGTGCCCGTGCGACTTCAAGGAGTTTTTATGTCCAAAAGCATGTTCGAGGTCTACTTGAACGAGGTGACGGACGAAGGGCTGCGAGCAAGGCTGAAGGCCGAATTTGATCGTACTACGAAGAAGTTCGGACTCGTCTTTGAAAGGCACTCTCCCGAAGGCATCCGGATGCCCCAGGCCCAGGTCCTGATTGGGCCCCCTTTAGCAGTCCAGCGGCTATGCGATAGCTGATTGGTGGTCTGCGGTCCACTGATTCCAGTAGTTGGATGGTGTCATTCCATCCAGGGATCCGTGGGGCCGTTCATGATTGTAGA
>NZ_JABBCH010000077.1 GCF_012952295.1 Crystallibacter degradans | reverse complement strand
CGCAGTTCATGGCGTACGGTACGCAGGTTTCGACTCCGCAGCCGGGCGACATGATCTATTACGACGATGCTGGTGCCGGTGTGCCGCACATCGCGATCTACGTGGGCAACGGCCAGGCCATCCATGGCGGCTGGACCGGTTACACGACGGCGCTGGCCGATGCTTACATCGGTTCGGGCCCGGTCTTCATCCGCCCCAACGGCTAAGATGCAACTTGCATAAGCCCGGCTGATCCAGCCTGGATGTCCAAACGGACGGGTCCGCATCCTTAAGGGGTGCGGATCTCTTTTTTGGTTTTTTGTCTCGGTTTTCCGTGCCCGCAATTTCTGCCGGGTAACGGCGCGAAAATGTGAATTAAATCACGCTGCAGTAAAAGAAAACCGCGAATTTCCGGGGCTCGATGAAACGATACGAGCTGGGCAGACGCTGCCTGGCCGATTAGGGGCGCATTGCCTGTGATCGGAATGTGACTTAGCCCTGGAAATCGTATACCGTCTTGTTCGTGCCAAATCGGAACATGGTTTGGTACCTCCGGGTGGATTGCCTAGCTCTGCCACTTCCCGGGGTCCGTTCGCAACGATTTCGCATGGCAGAGGCGGGGGAACCAACTTCCGGGCTTCTTAGGAGGCCCTTGGGGTTAAGTTGTGGATGTTC
>NZ_JABBCH010000076.1 GCF_012952295.1 Crystallibacter degradans | reverse complement strand
AGTCCCGACCGCCGAGGTAATGCCCGGGGACCTAATGCTGGTCCGCCCGGGATCGAAGATCCCCACCGACGGTGTAGTCGAAGAGGGCGAATCCGAGATCGACGAGTCCATGGTCACCGGGGAAAGCCTGCCGGTCGCCAAATCCGCCGGCTCTGAGGTGATCGGCGCTTCGGTGAACACCACCGGTACGCTCCGTGTCCGGGCCACCAAGGTCGGCGCCGACACCGCCCTGGCGCAGATCGTCGCCCTGGTGCAGGAAGCCCAGAACTCCAAGGCACCCGGGCAGCGGCTGGCCGACCGGGCCGCGTTCTGGCTCGTCCTCGTGGCCCTGATCGGCGGCACGGCGACGTTCCTGGCCTGGTGGCTCGCCGGCGCCAGTGTGGCCCAGGCCATCCTGTTCGCCATCACCGTGGTGGTCATCACCTGCCCTGACGCCCTCGGTCTGGCCACTCCGACCGCGATCATGGTCGGCACCGGGTTGGGCGCCAAACGCGGCGTGCTGTTCAAGAACGCCACGGCACTGGAAACCTCCGCCCGCATCGATACCGTCATTCTTGACAAGACCGGCACCCTGACCAAGGGCGAACCGGAAGTCACCGATTTCATCGCCCACGGCATCGGCGAGGATGAACTTCTGGCCCTCGTCGCCGCAGTGGAACGCGAATCCGAGCACCCCCTGGCCGGCGCCGTCGTCAACTACGCCGTCGCCCGGGGCGTGCCCTCGCTGGACGCCGGTTCCTTCCGCAATGTCCCCGGACACGGTACCGGAGCCACCGT
>NZ_JABBCH010000075.1 GCF_012952295.1 Crystallibacter degradans | reverse complement strand
CCTTCGACCTTCTGCCCGTCCACTTCGGCCGGGCCCGTCCACCCCTTGGGGGAACGGAGCACGATCATCGGCCAGCGGGGCCGTTCGCTCCGGCCGTCGTCGCGGGCGCGGCGGCGGATCTCCTGGACCTCGTCAATGCAAGCATCCAGGGCGCGGGCGAAGTCCTGGTGCATCTGCTCCGGGTCTTCGCCCTCGACGTAGTAGGGGGTGTGGCCGTAGCCGCGCAGCAGCCCGTCCAGTTCGTCCCGGTCCATGCGGGCCAGGACCGTGGGATTGGCGATCTTGTAGCCGTTCAGGTGCAGGATCGGCAGCACGGCGCCGTCACGCGCCGGGTTCATGAACTTGTTGGAGTGCCAGCTCGCCGCCAGCGGTCCGGTTTCGGCTTCCCCGTCTCCCACAACGGCCGCGACGATCAGGTCCGGGTTGTCGAAGGCTGCCCCGTAGGCGTGGGAGAGGGCATACCCGAGCTCCCCGCCTTCGTGGATGGATCCGGGGGTTTCCGGGGCGACGTGGCTGGGTATGCCTCCCGGGAAGGAGAACTGTTTGCACAGCCGTTTCATCCCCGCCAGGTCCTGGGACACATCGGGGTAGGTCTCGCTGTAGGTCCCTTCAAGCCACCCCGCCGCGACCGGGCCCGGCCCGCCGTGTCCCGGGCCCATGACGTACATCATGTCCAGGTCCCGCTCCATGATGGCCCGGTTCAAATGGGCGTAAATGAAGTTCAGTCCCGGGGTGGTGCCCCAGTGCCCCAGCAGCCGCGGCTTAACATGCTCCGGCCGCAGCGGTTCCCGCAGCAGCGGGTT
>NZ_JABBCH010000074.1 GCF_012952295.1 Crystallibacter degradans | reverse complement strand
CCTTCGACCTTCTGCCCGTCCACTTCGGCCGGGCCCGTCCACCCCTTGGGGGAACGGAGCACGATCATCGGCCAGCGGGGCCGTTCGCTCCGGCCGTCGTCGCGGGCGCGGCGGCGGATCTCCTGGATCTCGTCAAGGCAAGCATCCAGGGCGCGGGCGAAGTCCTGGTGCATCTGCTCCGGGTCTTCGCCCTCGACGTAGTAGGGGGTGTGGCCGTAGCCGCGCAGCAGCCCGTCCAGTTCGTCCCGGTCCATGCGGGCTAGGACCGTGGGATTGGCGATCTTGTAGCCGTTCAGGTGCAGGATCGGCAGCACGGCGCCGTCACGTGCCGGGTTCATGAACTTGTTGGAGTGCCAGCTCGCCGCCAGCGGTCCGGTTTCGGCTTCCCCGTCTCCCACAACGGCCGCGACGATCAGGTCCGGGTTGTCGAAGGCTGCCCCGTAGGCGTGGGAGAGGGCATACCCGAGCTCCCCGCCTTCGTGGATGGATCCGGGGGTTTCCGGGGCGACGTGGCTGGGTATGCCTCCCGGGAAGGAGAACTGTTTGAACAGCCGTTTCATCCCCGCCAGGTCCTGGGACACATCGGGGTAGGTCTCGCTGTAGGTCCCTTCAAGCCACCCCGCCGCGACCGGGCCAGGCCCGCCGTGTCCCGGGCCCATGACGTACATCATGTCCTGGTCCCGCTCCATGATGGCCCGGTTCAAATGGGCGTAAATGAAGTTCAGTCCCGGGGTGGTGCCCCAGTGCCCCAGCAGCCGCGGCTTAACATGCTCCGGCCGCAGCGGTTCCCGCAGCAGCGGGTT
>NZ_JABBCH010000073.1 GCF_012952295.1 Crystallibacter degradans | reverse complement strand
CGTGTAGCGGACGCAGTCGCACTGCAACCGGACATGGAACTGGTCGGCATCGCCGACATCGTCACCGACTGGCGGATCCAGTCCGCTGCCGGAAGGTTCCCGCTGTTCGCGTCCACGGACGAGGCCCGGCAGGCGATGCTTCAGGCCGGGCTTCCCGTCGCGGGCTCACTGGAGGACCTACTGGGGCAGGTGGACGTCATCGCCGACACGACACCCAAACACGTAGCAGCAGAGAACCTGCCCCGCTACCGGGCCGCGGGCGTGAAACTTGTGCTGCAGGGCGGGGAATCCCACGAGACCACGGGGCACTCGTTCGTGGCCCAGGCCAACTATGAGAGCGCGCTGGGACGGGACATGACCCGCGTGGTCTCCTGCAATACCACCAGCATTGTCCGTGTCCTTGGCGCGCTGCAGGACGCTGACCTGCTGGCCAAGGCCCGCGGCGTTCTGATCCGCCGGGCCACCGACCCGTGGGAGTCGCACTTGGGCGGGATCATGAACACCATGGTCCCGGAATCTAAAATCCCTTCCCATCAGGGGCCTGACGCCCAGACCGTCCTGCCCGGCCTGGACCTGGTGACAATCGCGGCCAAAGGCGCCCACACCCAGACCCATAACCACTACTGGACGCTGCAGCTCACCCGCCCGGCCAGCCGCGAGGAAGTCCTCGCGGCCCTGTGTGCCGCGCCGCGCATCGCGTTCATCCGGATGGCCGACGGACTCGTCGCCCTGAACTCGACCATCGAGCTGATGAACGATCTCGGCCGGCCCCGCGGGGACATGTGGGAAGTCGCCGTCTGGGAGGA
>NZ_JABBCH010000072.1 GCF_012952295.1 Crystallibacter degradans | reverse complement strand
CGTGTAGCGGACGCAGTCGCACTGCAACCGGACATGGAACTGGTCGGCATCGCCGACATCGTCACCGACTGGCGGATCCAGTCCGCTGCCGGAAGGTTCCCGCTGTTCGCGTCCACGGACGAGGCCCAGCAAACGATGCTTCAGGCCGGGCTTCCCGTCGCGGGCTCACTGGAGGACCTGCTGGGGCAGGCGGACGTCATCGCCGACACGACACCCAAACACGTAGCAGCAGAGAACCTGCCCCGCTACCGGGCCGCGGGCGTGAAACTTGTGCTGCAGGGCGGGGAATCCCACGAGACCACAGGGCACTCGTTCGTCGCCCAGGCCAACTATGAGAGCGCGCTGGGACGGGACATGACCCGCGTGGTCTCCTGCAATACCACCAGCATTGTCCGCGTCCTTGGCGCGCTGCAGGACGCTGACCTGCTGGCCAAGGCCCGCGGCGTTCTGATCCGCCGGGCCACCGACCCCTGGGAGTCGCACCTGGGCGGGATCATGAACACCATGGTCCCGGAATCTAAAATCCCTTCCCATCAGGGGCCTGACGCCCAGACCGTCCTGCCCGGCCTGGACCTGGTGACCATCGCGGCCAAAGGCGCCCACACCCAGACCCATAACCACTACTGGACGCTGCAGCTCACCCGCCCGGCCAGCCGCGAGGAAGTCCTAGCCGCCCTGCGTGCCGCGCCGCGCATCGCGTTCATCCGGATGGCCGACGGACTCGTCGCCCTGAACTCGACCATCGAGCTGATGAACGATCTCGGCCGGCCCCGCGGGGACATGTGGGAAGTCGCCGTCTGGGAGGA
>NZ_JABBCH010000071.1 GCF_012952295.1 Crystallibacter degradans | reverse complement strand
GGCAGGTAGACCCGGATGACGTCGGACTTCTTGTTGATCACATGGTCGATGAAGCCCGGGTCCTGGTGGGAGAAACCGTTGTGGTCCTGCCGCCAGACGTGGGAGGTCAACAGGTAGTTCAGGGAGGCGACCGGCCGCCGCCAGGGGATCCCGTTGGTGGTGTCCAGCCACTTGGCGTGTTGGTTGAACATGGAGTCAACGATGTGAATGAAGGCCTCGTAGCAGGAGAAGAATCCGTGCCGGCCGGTGAGCAGGTAGCCTTCCAGCCAGCCCTGGCAGGTGTGCTCTGACAGGATTTCCATTACCCGCCCGTCACGGGCCAGATGGTCATCTTCGGGGACGGTCCGTGCGTTCCAGGCGCGGTCAGTCGCTTCCAGGACGGCAGTGAGGCGGTTCGAGTTGTTCTCATCCGGGGCGAAGACCCGGAAGTTCTCCAGGTTCGCCGCCATGACATCGCGCAGCATCTGCCCGAGCACCCGGGTGGCTTCCACGGCGCCGGTGCCGGGTTCGTTTACCGGCACGGCATAGTCGCGGAAGTCGGGCATCCGCAGGTCCCGCAGCAGGACGCCGCCGTTGGCGTGCGGGTTGGCGCTCATCCGGCGCCGCCCTGAAGGGTGCAGGGTACGGATGGCTTCAACAGGGGCACCGGAGTCGTCGAAAAGTTCCTCCGGGTGGTAGCTGCGCAGCCACTCCTCCAGGACCTGCCGGTGGCTCTCGTTTTCCCGTGCGGCGCTGAAGGGCACCTGGTGGGAGCGCCAGGAGCCTTCGACCTTCTGCCCGTCCACTTCGGCCGGGCCCGTCCACCCCTTGGGGGAACGGAGCACGATCATCGGCCAGCGGGGCCGTTCGCTCCGGCCGTCGTCGCGGGCGCGGCGGCGGATCTCCTGGA
>NZ_JABBCH010000070.1 GCF_012952295.1 Crystallibacter degradans | reverse complement strand
GGGATCCATCACCGGGACCGCGTCGGGGAGTTCCTCGGCCGCGGCGCTCTTGAACCCGGAGAACCCGTCCATGGCCACGACCTCAACCCCGTCCCGCCATTCTTGGGGGCGTTCCTGGAGCCAGGTCGCGAAGGCTTGTTTCGAGCGGCCCTCGACCATGCCCAGCAGGCGGGACGGGCCCGTGCCATCGCGGATTGGGGTCAGGTCAATGATGACGGTGACGTACTTGTCTCCGCGGCGGGAGTGCCGCCACACATGCTCATCAACACCAATGACCTTGACCCCGTCGAAGCGGTGCGGATCATCGATCAAGACCCTCCGTCCTTCGGCCAGGACGGCCTTGTTCGCGGTATTCCAGGTGACGCCGAGTCCTTCGGCGATCCGGGCGACCGTGAGGTGCTGGCAGACGACGCCTTCCAACGCCCAGCGCAGCCCCCGGCGGGAGAGTTTCGCCCGCGGCTCGGCAGCCTTGGAAGTATCCTGCCGCCAGACGTGCCCGCACCCGGCGCAGCGGTAGCGGCGGATGCTGACCAGCAGTGTGGTCGGCCGCCACCCGAAGGGTTCATGGCCCAGCCGACGGGTCACCGTGTCACGGGGAACGCCCTGGCACCCGCACTTCCGGCACCAGTCATCAGGATCAACAACACGGCAGGCAAGGACGGCGCGGCCCGGGCGGACATGCTGCCCGGTCACTTCGAGTCCGAGTCCGTCGAGGCGGCAGAATGTGGTCAGGTCAGGGCTTTGGAAGGTAGCGTTAAACACGAGGGCCTTGCGGTAGAAAAATCACGATCTAGACAATCCGATTCTCTCCCAAGGCCCTCACCCCAGCCGAAACAACCTCCCCGCCCCGGACTTCTCACGCGGCAGCGCCGATTACACTCTCAATTCTGAAGAGCCGG
>NZ_JABBCH010000007.1 GCF_012952295.1 Crystallibacter degradans | reverse complement strand
CGACCATCGCCTGCACGTGGCGGGCCATCGACTCCTGTGCCTTCTTGGTGAAGCCCACGGGGTCGGCCTTGGCCTCGGCGTCCCACTGCTCCACCGAGTACTCCAGCGGCAGGTAGCTCAGCGGGTCGTGGGCGGAGGTCTGGTCGGTGACGATGTCCACGCTGATCTCGCCGGCCTGGTGCCGGCGCAGGATCTCCGGGAACACCGCGGCGGCATTGCCCACGTAGCCCACGGACAGCGGACGCTTCTCCTCCTTGGCGCGCATGACCTTGGCCAACGCGGCGTCAAGATCCGTCTCCACCTCGTCCAGGTAGCGTTTGCCGGCACGGCGGCGAAGGCGCGTCTCGTCGACGTCGACAATCAGGCACGCTCCGCCATTAAGGGTGACGGCCAGCGGCTGGGCGCCGCCCATGCCGCCGCAGCCGCCGGTGAGCGTCAGCGTTCCGGCCAGGGTGCCGTTGAAGCGCTTGTCGGCGATGGCGGCGAAGGTTTCGTAGGTGCCCTGCAGGATGCCCTGGGTACCGATGTAGATCCAGGAACCGGCGGTCATCTGGCCGTACATCATCAGGCCTTCGGCCTCGAGCCGGCGGAACTCCGGCCAGTTGGCCCAGTCCCCCACCAGGTTCGAGTTGGCGATCAGCACCCGCGGCGCCCATTCATTGGTGCGGAAGACGCCCACCGGCTTGCCGGACTGGACCAGCAGGGTCTCGTCCTTCTCCAGGGTGGCCAGGGTGCGCACAATCGCATCGTAGGCTTCCCAGCTGCGGGCCGCGCGGCCGGTGCCGCCGTAGACCACCAGGTCCTCGGGGCGCTCGGCGACCTCGGGATCCAGGTTGTTCATCAGCATCCGCAGCGGCGCTTCGGTCTGCCAGCTCTTGGCCGTCAACTCGGTGCCGCGCGGCGCCTGGATGCTGCGGGACGGGTCATGCTGGGTGAAGTTTTTGACCATTTCGCGTTCCTTCTTTCGCGTCGTGGGGACTGTCGCGGATCCGTGGGTGGCACGGCTCACAACCTCTGCTTCTATGAAACAGCCGCGGTAGCCCTTGCGAAGCGCCCTTTGACACTCTTTTGTCTGGGATACCAGACATCGACCTTTACGTGCCGTAGATGCGGTGGGAAACCTCCACGGCCACGGAGCGAAGTTCGGCCAGCAGCGCCTCGCGGTGTTCCGCCCCCATGCGGTGGCTCAGGAAGGTGACGGCGACGGCGGCCGCCGGCCAGCCGACGTGGTCCAGCGCGGCCACCGCGAGCGAGGCAAAGCCAGCCGTGACGTCCCCTTCTTCGGTCGCGTACCCTCGCTGGCGGACCTGCCCCAAGTGATGCTTCAGCTGTGTGTAGCCGGTAATCGCGGGATCCGGCTGCCGGACAATGAATGCGGACTTGTCCGGAAAGATCGCGCGCAACTGCGAAGCCGGCAGCGCGGCCAGGATGGCGCGGCCGCTGGCGGTCAGGTGCGCCGGCAGCCGCACCCCGACATCGGTCACCAGCGACGGGCGGTTCTTGGCCCGTTCCTCCACCAGGTAGAGCACATCGCGCCCATGCAGCACGGCCAGGTGCGCGCTTTCGCCCACCCTGTCCACCAGCCCTGCCAGCAACGGCCGGCCCAGCCGCGCCAAGGGTTCTTGACGGCTGTACGCGGAGCTCAATTCGAAGGCGGCGATGCCCAACCCGTAGACCCGTTCCTGCGGCAGGTGCAGCACAAAGCCGTTCTCCTGCATCACCGTCAGCAAGTGGTAAACACTTGAGCGCGGCAACTCGAGGGCGGCTGCGATGGCCGTGGCAGTGACGGGGCCGCGGCGCGAGGCCATGTAGCGCAGTATCCGCAGCGTGTTCTCGGCTGCGGGCACCTTGGAGACTGCCATTGGTTCCCTCCTCGGGGGCCCTGCTTTGCCAGGGGCTTCTGTCCGGAATCCCAGACTCTTTCCCGAAATTCTGGCACATCGTATGCCCGAAATACGGTTTCGTTGCTTGAGCCGGTAATTCACGTCACAGAAAAGCCCCCCAAATCAGGATGCTCTTAACCATGTCCTCCCAGTTCGCCCCTCCGTCGTCCGTCCGCCCAGTTTGGACTGGCCGCAACGACGGCGATTCACCCCAGCACCGCCGCTGGCACAACGCCGTGGCACAGCAGACTGCATCCCCCGATTCCGCAACCGATGCCTGGAGCTCCAAAACACTCTGTCCATCGTGGGTTTCCGCAGCGACGAGGGGGTCCGGCGCAACCAGGGCCGTCCCGGCGCCCGGCATGCCCCGGCGGCAATCCGCCGGGCCTTGGGTCCGCTGGCGCTGCACGCCAGGTTCGCTGTCCACGACGCGGGGGACGTGGCCGTCAAAGGCTTCGGCCTCGAACCCGGCCAGGAATCCCTGGGGAAGAAAATTGCTGCCCTGCTGCCTCAGAGCCGCCTAGTGCTGGTGCTTGGCGGTGGCCACGAAACCGCCTATGCCAGTTACCTGGGATTGGCCGGGTCCGGGCTGCTGGAGGGCAGGCGGCTGGGCATCCTGAACCTGGACGCCCACTTCGATCTGCGCCGTGATGCCCGGCCCAGCTCCGGAACGCCGTTCCTGCAGATCGCCGAGGCCGAAGCAGCCGCCAGCCGGCAGTTCCGCTACGCCGTCGCCGGCATCAGCGAACCGAACAACACCCGCGCGCTGTTCGACACGGCCGACCGGCTCGGCGTCGAATACCTCACCGACGAGCAATGCCAGGACAGTACGGCACTAGAGCGCTTCGTGGCCAGCTTCGCGGATTCGGTGGACCTGCTCTACCTGACCGTGGACTTGGACGTGCTGCCCGCAGCAACGGCCCCGGGCGTGAGTGCGCCGGCCGCCTTCGGCGTCCCGTTCCCGGCCATCGCCGCGGCCTGTCGGCAGGCAGCGTCGAGCGGAAAGCTGGCACTGGCCGACGTCGTCGAACTCAATCCGGAGTACGACGACGACGGCGCCACCGCGCGCTGTGCCGCGCGTCTGCTGAGCACCATTGCGCACTCGGCCCGACTGGCCGACCCCAACGCAGAAAGCAGTATGAGATGAAAACCATGATCAAATCCGGAGCCGCGGGCGGCCTGTCACGAGGCCTGACCGCCCGGCATATCCATTTCATCGCCCTCGGCTCGGCCATCGGAACCGGCCTGTTCTTCGGGTCCGCGGTCGCCTTCGAGGACACGTCCGAACCCGCATCCTGGGAAGCCGGGCAGGACACGGCAACGGACACAGCCCGGGAGACAGCACAGCAGACGGGTGGCCGATGAGCGCATTATTGGAATCGGTACAGCCCAAGGAGCAGGCCGGCTGCCTCGACGCTCCGGGCAGTGTCTGGCGGACGCGGGCCGATGACTGGGAGTTCCTCGCCTACGCCACCCGGCAGCTGGCCGGCGGGTGGCGGTCTGCCGGCGGATCCGGAAATCAGCAGGACCAGCCGGGAAGTCAGGCGCTGGCCGCCGAGTGCCATCAGCGGCTGGCACGGCTCGAACCGCTGGAGGCGTACTGGTCCTTTCCTGGCCCTGGACACGTGGAGCGCATTCGCCGCTGCCTGGGCACCGGGGATGCCCGAGCCGCCCTCGCCCTGATCGAGGCCGTGACCCGGCGGCTTCAGCCGGTACACGGCGAGGACGGAGATGGAGCCGGGGAAGAGTCTCCCGAGGTGCCGGCACGACGCACGTTCGAGGTGCTCGTCATCGACGACGTCCCGCCGGCGGAACGGGCGGCGCTGCAGGAGTCCATGCACCGACTGCGGCATGCGTCGGATGAGTTCACTTACACCGTAAATGTCGTCCCCAGTGTTGAGGACGCCCTGGTGGCGGTGCTGCTGAACCCGGATATTCAGGCCTGCGTAGTACGGCCGGGATTTGTCAACCGCTCGAACGCCCGTCTGGGCAGCGGCCTAGCCGGGTACGTCGGCACGCTGGCCGGTGCCGATCTGGACCGGCTGGCGGCGCTGCCGCGCACCCTGCGGCTAGCCGAAGCGCTCACCGAGCTGCGCCCGGAGCTGGACCTGTACCTGATTGCCGCCGTCTCCATCGAGGAGCTGGCCGAGTCCCTGGCCCGCCGGTTCCGGCGGGTGTTCCGTTGGCAGGCGCTGCAGGAGCTGCATCTGTCCATCCTGGCCGGGGTCGCCGAGCGCTATGAAACGCCGTTCTTTAATGCGGTGCGCCGCCACAGCCAGCGTCCGGCCGGCGTGTTCCATGCGATGCCCATCTCCCGCGGCACCTCGGTGGTCACCTCCAAGTGGATTGGGGATCTGGGTGATTTCTACGGATTGAACCTGTTCCTGGCCGAGACCTCCACGACTGCGGGCGGACTGGACTCGCTACTGGATCCGCACGGCACGCTGCGAGCCGCCCAGAGCAAGGCGGCGCGTGCTTTCGGCGCGCAGCGGACCTATTTCGTGACCAACGGGACCTCGACGGCGAACAAGATCGTCACCCAGTCCATCGTGGCCCCCGGGGACGTGGTTCTGGTGGACCGGAACTGCCACAAGTCGCACCACTACGCCCTGATGTTGGCCGGAGCCCGGGTGGCTTATTTGGAGGCCTACCCGCTGGATGACTACTCGGTCTACGGCGCGGTTCCGCTGCAGAGCATCAAGCAGATGCTGCTGGACTACCGTCGGGCCGGAAAGCTGGACGAGGTGAAGCTGATCGCCCTGACCAATTGCACCTTCGACAGCATCGTGTACGACGTGCATCGAGTGATGGCTGAGTGCCTGGCAATCAAACCGGATCTGGTCTTCCTCTGGGACGAGGCCTGGTTCGCCTTCGCCGGCTTCCATCCAGTGCTGCGCCGGCGCACCGCGATGGCCTCCGCACGTCGGCTCGAGCAGGAACTGGCAAGCCCGGAAGCCGCAGAGCGCTACGCGGAGCAGCTGGCAGCGTTGCACGATGCCGACTCCGGCGAGCCGCTCGACGACGAGCTGTGGCTGCGCACCCGCCTGGTCCCGGATCCAGCCCGTGCCCGGGTCCGCGTCTATGCCACCCAGTCCATGCACAAGACCCTCACCGCGCTGCGCCAAGGCTCGATGATCCATGTGCACGACAGGGACTTCAACCGGCTCAATGCCGAGTCCTTCCACGAGGCGTACATGACGCACACCTCCACCTCACCGAACTACCAGATCCTCGCTTCCCTGGACGCCGGCCGCCGGCAGGTGGAGCTGGAGGGCTTTGAACTGGTGCAGCGGCAGATGGATCTGGCGGGCAGCATCGCCGCTGCGGTGGAACGGCAGCCGATGCTGCGAAAATACTTCCGGATCCTCGACGCCGCGGACCTTGTGCCGCTCGCCTACCGCGAAGTTAGCCAATCGCACCATGATCCCAAACCTATGGGCTTGGCCGAACTGGACCGGGCCTGGCGCGAAGACGAATTCGTGCTGGATCCGAGCCGGCTGACTCTGCACATCAGGCTGACCGGCGTGGACGGGGACACCTTCCGCAACGGTTATCTGATGGACCGGTTCGGCATCCAGGTCAACAAGACCTCCCGCAACCCGGTGCTGCTCATGACCAATATCGGCACCACCCGCAGTGCCGTGGCCTTCCTGATCGAGGTCCTGGTCCAGCTGGCTGAGGCCTTCGATGAGGAACAGACAGGGATGAGCCCGCTCGCACTGCAGGCCCGGCAGGCCCGGGTGGCCTCGCTCACTACGGCACCGCCCCCGCTGCCAAACTTCAGCCGCTTCGCGGACCGTTTCCGCTCCGGCCCGGACACACCCGACGGCGATCTGCGGGCCGCCCATTTCCTCACCTACCGGGAAGGCTCCTGCCGTTACCTGCAACCGGAGGCTGCCGCGCGGCTCGTGGCCGACGGCGAGGAACTGATCTCCGCCGCGTTCGTTACCCCGTATCCGCCGGGCTTCCCGGTGCTGGTCCCCGGGCAGGTGATCACCGGCGAGATCCTCGACTACATGGCCGCGCTGGACGTACGGGAGGTGCACGGATTCCATCCGGAATTCGGCTACCGCGTCCTGGTCTAGCCATAGGGTTCTTGTCTGGGGGGATCGACAACAAGCACCTCGGGCCGTTCCACTTCCCTGACGTTGATCAGCTTGTGCCGGTCACGCTTGAGGTCGTCGATTAGTAGAGGTACTCAGTCATGTCCGCGGTCCACGAGCGGGGTAACGGGGGGTGCGGGGACCCCTTTAGCGGCGGGGCGGTCCACTTGAGGCGCGTGGTATGAGGGTCGGGAGCGCGCGGGTGATGTGCCGGGGTTTGGTGTCCGGGTCCAGCAGCATCCGCAGGGCCGATTCAGCAATCTGGTCGAAAGGAACTCTGACCGAGGTCAGAGGCACCGGGAGCAGTTGTGCCAGCGGGATGTCGTTGTACCCGACAAGAGCTAGGTCGGAGCCGATAGAGATGCCTGCCCGTTGGGCTGCTGCGATGATCCCCAGGGCGAGGTTATCGTTCGCCGCGAACACGGCGGTCGGCCTCTCAGAGGATGGACGGCCGAACAGGGCTTCACCCGCTTCGGCGCCGTTTTCGATGCTGTAGCCGCGTCCGATGATCCGATCCGCTGGAAGGTGAAGTCCGGCTTCGGTGAGGGCGCGGCGGGCGCCGGCGAGGCGGTCCCGGGCCGTGGAGGCGAAATCGGGGCCAGTCACGACCGCTATGTCCGTGTGTCCGAGGTCGATGAGGTGGCGGACGGCGAGGTAGCCGCCGGCTTCATCGTCGCCCAGGGCCGACGGGCTGGTTCCGTCGGTGCGCACCACCAGCGCGTGGGGAACATGCCGTTCCCTCAATGAGGCCGGCAGTTGGTCGTCGAGCCTGGCGGAGGCGAGGATCAGCCCGTCGACGTTGCGGTCCAGCAGGGTTTCCGCGGCCGTCCGTTCATCTGCCGGGTCATCGCCGCTGGTAGCGACGACGGCGAAGTGCCCGTGCGCGCGGGCGGCGCGCTCCAGGGCTTCGAACATCATGGCCATGACGGTATCGCTTAGCCGGGGAACGAGGACGCCGATGGTTCCCGTGGATCCCCGGCGGAGCCCTGACGCCGACATGTTGCGGCGGTAGCCAAGTTCCTCGGCGATTTGCCGGACCCGCAGCGCGGTCGCCGAGCGCGAAGAAGAGCTCCGAGCGTCCAGGACTCGGCTGACCGTGGAAATACTGACGCCGGTGGCTTCGGCAACGTCGCGCAGGGTTACCTGCCGCCGTTCCTCTGTCGAACTCATCATTGCTGTCCTTCCACGGGTCCTGCGCCCCAGTCTAGTAGGCCCCTCCGGGCGCCTCCTGCGGCCCCCGAAAAACCACCTATTGACAACTGTGCTCCACGTCACGCAGAATTGCAAACGTTCCCGATAACGATTGCAAACAAGCGGTCGGCATGGATCTACCGAAAGAGAAGAAAGTCATGACACTCGACCTCCGCGGCCTCGTACCCGCCCCCGTCACGCCGTTCAACGAAGACGGTTCAGTCGATTTTGATGCCATCCAGCGTCTGGGTAGCTGGCTCGCCTCCGTCGATGGCGTCAAGGGCCTGGTGGTCCTGGGCCATGCCGGCGAAGGAACCTTCCTGACCGCGGAGGAGCAAGCCGCGGTCATCACCGCGTTCCGTGATGCCGTTGATTCCCGCATCCCGATCATTGCGGGCATCACCGGTGAGGGAAACACCGTTGCCGCCCTCGAAGCCAAGCGTGCGGTCGATGCCGGCGCCTCCGCCGGCCTGGTCTACCCCTCGCACGGCTGGCTGCGCTTCGGCTACCAGAAGGGCGCACCGCAGACCCGCTACAAGGAGATCTACGAGACCAGCGGACTACCGCTGATCCTCTTCCAGTACCCTGATGCCACCAAGGCAACCTACGATCTGGAGACCCAACTGGAGATCGCCGGCCAGGAAGGTGTCTTCGCCACCAAGAACGGCGTACGGAACATGCGCCGCTGGGACACGGAAATCCCCGTGCTGCGCGAAACTTACCCGGACCTGCAGATCCTCACCTGCCACGACGAATACCTGCTGCACACCATGTTCGACGTCGACGGCGCCCTCGTAGGCTACGGCGGACTCGCCCCCGAACCGCTGGTCGAACTGATCGCCGCCGGCAAGGCCAAGGACTACGCCGCTGCCCGCGCGATCCACGACCGCCTGCTGCCAGTCACCAAGAACGTCTACCACCGCGGCTCCCACATGGAAGGCACCGTCGCGCTCAAGGAAGGACTCGTCGCCCGCGGCATCCTTGAGCACGCCACCGTCCGCCCGCCCCTGCTGCCTCTGGCACCGGGTGCCGGCAAGGAAATCGCTGATGCTTTGGCCTCGGCCGGACTGACCAGCGTCACGTCCCGCGTCTAACCACAGTTCCGTCTGGGGTGGCGGTCCGCAGACCCGCCGTCCGCCACCCCAGTTCCAGAACCAACCCCGTCTCTCGGCCCCGGAACATACCCTGGCCACGATTTCCGTTCCCCCCAGCTCTTCACAGCGGTCAGTGCCGACCTGCGGCAAGGAAGCCGCGTACCCCTATAAGGAGGTCTCGCCATGAGCGAGAGCACGAAGTCCCGATCCAGCTCGCCCTCGGCCCCGGCCCCGTCCGGGCACGATACTGGTTACGCTAAATCCACCGCCGGCAGAGAGGAACACATGACCCGCCTCGCAACACGGCGCACCTTCTGGGCGCGCCTGACGCTGATCGGTCCTGCCTTCGTCGTCGGCGCCTGGCAGTTCGGCCCCGGAAACCTGGCCTCCGCAGTACAAGCCGGCGGCGCATACTCCTACACACTGATCTGGGTCATCGCCGTCTCGACCATCCTGATGATCTTCTTCACCGACATGAGCGTCCGCCTCGGCATCGCCACCCCGGTCTCCCTAATCACCTCCATCAAAGAACACCTGGGCAACCCCATCGGGTACATCGCCGGATTCGGCGTCTTCGCCATCACCCTCATGTTCTCCGTCGGCAACGCCGTCGGCTCCGGCCTCGGCCTGTCCCTGATCTTCGGCGGATCCCCGGTCCTGTGGACCATCCTCTGCACCACCGCCGTCGGATTCATCCTCCTGTTCAAGAACGTCTACTTCATCGTCGAGAAAATCCTTGTCGCCATCGTCGCCCTGATGTCCATCGGATTCCTTACCAGCGCCTTCGTCTCCCGCCCCGACTGGGTCCAGTCCGTCGAAGGCCTCATGCCGCAGATCCCGGCCGGCAGCGAAATCCTGGTCGTCGCCCTCGTCGGCACGAACTTCTCTATCAACGCCGCGTTCTACAACGCCTATGGCACCAAGGAACGCCGCCGCACCGCCGAGGAATACCGCGACGTCACCATGGTCGACACCATCCCGGGCATCGTAGCCCCCGGCGTCATGACCGCCCTCGTCATCATCGTCGCCGCCGCCGTCCTTGGCCGCACCGGCGAAGAAGCCACCACCATCAACGCCCTCGCCACCATCTTCGAACCCCTTGCCGGACCCGTTGGATCATTCCTCTTCGCCCTCGGCCTCTCCGGCGCAGCGTTCTCCTCCATGATCGCCAACGCCACCGCCGGCGGCACCATGCTCTCCGACGCCCTCGGCAAAGGCGCCCGATCCGGATCCCCCACAGCCAAAACCGTCATAGCCATCATCCTGGCCTTCGGCGTCACCATCACCCTGATCTTCCAAAGCTCCCCCGTCGGCCTGATCATCATCGCCCAATCCCTGACCGTGCTCGTCGCACCCGTCCTCGGAATCCTGCTCATGATCATGAGCAACCGGCGAAACCTCATGGGAGACCTACGCAACCGCTGGTGGCACAACCTCTTCGGCATCATCGGACTCATCGCGATCCTCGCAATGTCCCTCCGCCTGATCATCTCCCTCATCAGCTAGCACGACATATCAACTCGCAGGACCCCGCCCTTGTGCGGGGTCCTGTCTTCGGCCTCCAAGCAGCGCTTTGTTACACCGTATCCGCAGCAGCGGCGAACTGGGACATATAGAGCCGGTAGTACGCACCCTGGGCTTCAAGCAGTTCCGTGTGGTTGCCCTGCTCCACGATCTGCCCGTCCTCCATCACCAGGATGATGTCGGCGTCGCGAATGGTGGAGAGCCGGTGCGCGATCACAAAACTGGTCCGGTCAGTGCGCAGGGCCGCCATGGCGTGCTGGACCAGCAGTTCGGTCCGGGTGTCCACCGAACTCGTGGCCTCGTCCAGAATCAACAGCGACGGGTTGGCCAGGAACGCGCGGGCGATGGTGATCAACTGCTTCTCGCCGGCGCTGACGTTGTTGCCCTCTTCGTCGATCACCGTGTCATAGCCATCCGGCAATGCCCGTACAAAGCGGTCCACGTAGGTGGCCTTTGCCGCCTCGAGCACCTGCTCCTCGGTGGCGCCGAGATTGCCGTAGCGGATGTTCTCCGCGATGGTACCGCCGAAGAGCCAAGCGTCCTGCAGCACCATGCCCACCTTGGAGCGCAGCTCGGCCCGGCTGAGCTGCGTGATGTCCACGTTGTCCAGGGTGATCCGGCCGGAGTTCAGCTCGTAGAAGCGCATCACCAGGTTTACCAGGGTGGTCTTGCCGGCGCCGGTGGGCCCCACGATCGCCACGGTTTCGCCGGGTTTCGCCGCGAAGGACAGGTCCTCGATCAGCGGCTTGTCCGGGGTGTAGCTGAAGCTGACGTGCTCGAACTCGACATGGCCGTCCGTCTTGGCGGGCAGCGACTTGGTGGCCGTGTCCGGGTCCTGCTCCTCGGCGTCGAGCAGTTCGAACACCCGCTCTGCGGAGGCAACGCCGGACTGGAGCATGTTGGCCATGCCCGCCATCTGGCTCAGCGGCTGGTTGAACTCGCGCGAGTACTGGATGAACGCCGTCGCCTCGCCCAGGGTCATCGAGCCGGAGGCCACACGCAGCCCGCCCACCACTGCGATCCCCACGTAGGAGAGGTAGGAGATGAACTGCATGACGGGCATGATCATGCCGGAGACAAACTGCGCGCCGAAGGAGGCCTGGTAGAGTTCCTCGTTCTTCTCGTCGAACTGCGCCAGCGACTCCTTCTCCCGGCCGAACACGCGCACCAGGTCATGCCCGCTGAAGGACTCCTCGATATGCCCGTTCAGCTGCCCGGTGTTCTTCCACTGGGCGGCAAACAGCTTCTGGCTGCGTGCGCCGATCAGACCGGCGCCTAGTGCGGAAAGCGGCAGCGCGATGAGGGCGATGACGGCCAGTTGCCAGGAGACGATGAACATCATGACCGTGATGCCGATCAGGCTCAGCGCGGACATGATCAACTGCGCGAAGGCCTGCTGCAGCGCCTGCTGGACGTTGTCGACGTCGTTAGTCACCCGGGAAAGCAGGTCGCCGCGCTGGCGGGTATCGAAGTAGTTCAGCGGCAGCCGGTTCAGCTTGTCTTCCACGTCGCGGCGCAGGTTGTAGACCACGCGCATGACCACCTTGTTCAGCACGTAGCCCTGCAGCCACATGAAGAGCGAGGACACCACGTACATGCCCAGTACGATAGCGATCAGCCGGCCCAGCAGTTCGAAATCGATGCCGGCGCCGGGCGTGATTTCCATCCCGGATAGCAGGTCCGCGAACTGGTCCTGCCCCTGGACGCGCAGCCCCGCGATCACCTGCTCCTGGGTGGCGCCGGCGGGCAGGTTGCTGCTGATGGCGCCGTTGAAAATCACGTCCATCGCGTTGCCGAGGACCCGCGGGGCAATGACATTAAGAACGACGGCGATGATCACCATGGCGAGCACCACGGCGATTGCTGCCTTTTCCGGCTTCAGCAGCCCGAAGAGCCGCTTGGCGGACGGCCAGAATTGCTTGGCCTTCTTCGCCGGCGTGCCGCCGAACATGTCGCCGTCGGCCTCGGTGGGCTGGAACTCCTCCTCGAGGACCTGTGCCTCGGCGTCCGCCGCCGCGCCTGGAGTCGGCGCCACCACCGGGTCGATGGTGGGGCCGTCCATGGGGCGGTCTATGGCGGGGCCGTCGCTGGTGGGCGGGTCGAAGGTACGCGAGCCGGTCGTGTGGCCGTCAGATGTGCGGCCGTCGTCTTGGCGGATGTCCTTGTCCGTGTCCTTGTCCGTGCTCATGCCACCTCCTCCGCCTGGGTCTGCGATTCAACAATTTCCTGGTAGGTGGGCGAGGTTTCCAGCAGCTCCTCATGGGTGCCGCGGGCGACGATCTGCCCGTGCTCCATCACCAGGATCTGGTCCGCGTCCGTGATGGTGGTGACGCGCTGGGCCACGATGATCACTGTGGCGTCCCTGGTCTTGGCCTTCAGCGCAGCCCGCAGCCGGGCATCCGTGGCCACATCCAGCGCCGAAAACGAGTCGTCGAACAGGTACACCTTGGGCTTGGCCACCAGCGCCCGCGCGATGCAGAGCCGCTGGCGCTGCCCGCCGGAAACGTTGGTGCCGCCCTGCGACACCGGCGAGTTCAAACCGTGCTCCTTGGCCAGCACGAAATCCGCGCCCTGGGCCACGGTCAAGGCTTCCCAGAGGTCGTCGTCGTGCGCTTGAGGGTTGCCGAAGCGCAGGTTGTGTGCGATGGTGCCGGAGAACAGGTACGGCCGCTGCGGCACCAACGCCACACGGTCCGTGATGTCCGGGCGCGCCATGCTGGTGATGGGAATGCCGTCGAGCAGGACCTCGCCGCTGCCGACGTCGAAAAGCCGGGGCAGCATGGAAATCAGAGTGCTCTTACCTGACCCGGTGCTGCCCACAATGGCGGTGGTCTGCCCGGGCCGGGCGGTGAAACTGACATCGTTGAGGACCGGAGCTTCGGCGCCCGGATAGGCGAAGGAAACGTTCCGGAACTCCACCACGCCGGCCTTGTCCGCCGGCTGCAGCGGCTGCTCGGGCTCGTGGACGGAAGGCTTGACGCCGAGCACCTCGCCGATCCGCTCGGCACAGACCGAGGCGCGCGGAATCATCATCGCCATGAACGTGCCCATCATGACCGCCACCAGGATCTGCAGCAGGTACTGCAGGAACGCGGTCAGCGCGCCCACCTGCATCTCCCCCGCATCCACCCGCAGCCCGCCGAACCACAGCACGGCCGCCGTGGCCAGGTGCATGATCATGCCGATCGCCGGGAACATCAGCACAAACAGCGAGCCCACGGCCAGGGACACGTCCGTCAGTTCCCGGTTGGCCTTGCCGAACCGTTTGGCCTCGAACGGCTCGCGGACAAAGGCGCGCACCACGCGGATGCCGGTGATTTGTTCGCGCAGCACCCCGTTGATGTTGTCGATCTTGGTCTGCATGGACCGGAACAGCGGCATCAGGCGCCAGACCAGGAAACCGACGACGACGAACAGCGCCGGTACGGATACCCACACCAGCCAGGAGAGCGCAAGGTCCTCGCGCAGCGCCATGATGATGCCGCCGATGCACATGATGGGCGCCGCCACCATGAAGTTCAGGCCCATCAGCACCAGCATCTGGACCTGCTGCACATCGTTGGTGCCGCGGGTGATCAGGCTGGGCGCGCCGAACTCGTTAACCTCTTGGGCCGAGAAGCCGGACACCTTGTGGAAGACGCCCTTGCGCACGTCCCGGCCGACGGCCATCGCGGCCTTCGAGCCGAACCAGACCGCGGCGATCGCCGTCGTTACTTGGATGAGGCTGACCCCGAGCATGACCATGCCGATGTTCCAGATGTACTCGGTGTCGCCCCGGGCCACGCCCTGGTCGATAATCTGGGCGTTCAGGCTGGGCAGGTAGAGGGCCGCGATGGTCGCTGCGAGCTGCAGGATGACCACCGCCAGGACCAGTGACAGGTAGGGCCGTATGTAGTGACGGACCAGTTTGATCAGCATGAAGCCGGTTCCTCGGGATTGTGAGTGATAGAGCCAGGGTGCGTGAGTGTCGCGGTGGGGCGCCGGTTGCCGGACGGCGCCGCAAGAAAAGGCCGCACCCTAGCGTATGCCTGCGATCGGACAGTGTCTATCAGTCGAAAGGAGGATCTTGGGCGGGCGCTGAGGCTCGGTCAGTTAGACGGATTCGGTCATCTCCTCCGGGACGGCGACGACGTCCACCAGCGCCCCGGAGCGCATGACGGTGACCGGGAAGGGCACGCCGATGGCGTCCGAGAACAGCAGCTTCTGCAGGCTTTCGGCGCTTGCCACCGGCCTGCGGCCGGCGCTGACCACGAGGTCGCCCTGCTTCAGGCCGGCCTTGGCGGCCGGTGAACCGGGAATGACCTCGACGACGCGCAGCGCGTGGCGCTGCCCGTTGCGCAGCTTGACGGTTGCCGGCAGCTGCACTGGGGTGCTGACCAGGCCAAGGTAGGCGCGGCGGACCCGCCCGTCGGTCAGCAGCGCGGAGATGATGCGGCGGGTGGTGGCGTTAATCGGGATGGCCAGTCCGAGGCCTGCCCCGGCCACGGCTGTACTGATGCCGACTACGTACCCGCGGCTGTCGGCAAGCGCACCGCCGGAGCTGCCCGGGTTCAGGGCCGCGTCCGTCTGGATGACGTCTTCGATCACCCGCCTGCTGCCGCCGGTCCAGGCAGGCATCGAGCGGCCGAGACCGCTCACGACCCCTGCGGACACGGAGCCGCTCAGGCCCAGCGGGTTGCCTACAGCAATGACCAGCTGTCCTACCCGCAGCGCTTCGGCATCGCCGAGCCGGGCCGGTGCCGGTGTGGCGGACAGGCCGCGGAGGACGGCCAGGTCAGACAACGGGTCGGCGCCGATGATGTCGATGTCCGTGGCGCTGCCGTCCGCAAAGACCGCCCGCCCTTCATTGGCGCCGGCGACCACATGGGCGTTGGTCAGCAGGTAGCCGTCTTCGGTGAACACCACGGCCGAACCTGCACCGACCCGGACAGGCCCGTTGCGGCCATGGCGCGCCATCTCGATGGCAGCCACGTGCGGAGTAACGGATTCCGCCACGCGGATGACGGTCCGTGAGTAAGCATCAAGCGGATCTTCGGCGCCGGGGGCTGGACCGGCGCCGGCTGTTGCGTTCACAGAGCACTTCCTCGAACAGTTGGTGATCTATTAAAACCACCCTGCGCCCGTGGTTGATCCAGCTGGTGCTACGCCTTCGGTGAACGCTTCCCCGACTTCGTCCTCCTACACGGCGGTAATGGTCACCGTCTTGGTGGCCCGCACCTCCCCGGGCACCCAGGACAGGAACTTGATGTGCATGAGGTACTTGCCGGGTGCAGGCGGGCGGAGCAGGAAGTCGTATTTTTCCGCCGCTCCAGAAGCTATCTTGCTGGTGCGGAGCGGATACTTGCTGGACCAGACCGGCGTGGAAGGGCCGTTGGGATCGGCGGTGTTGCGGAACGGACGCCCGTCATGGGCAATCAGGTCGGCCATCGCCACGGGTTTGCCCTTCATGTCGGTAAATTCCGTCAGGGTGGGGAAATAGTCCACGTTGACCATGCGGACCAATGTCGGCGCGAGTCCGCTTTGTTTCGTATTCGCCTTCATGCTGGAGAAGGCCCAGACGCGGCGGCCGCCAGGTCTCTTGGGGACGACACCGCCCAGGGTGTAGAAATGCTTGGCTTTGAACCGGTTCAGGCCGGCGTCCTCGCCGGAGAGGCCTGCCGCATGGTTCATTTCATGCCAGCTCGGGTCCAGGGAATACGGCAGCAGCACAGTTTCGGTGGCGATGTCGTACTCCGGGCCGTCGACGAAGGCACGTCGTGTCCCCGGACTCGGCGGCTTCACCCGGTCGATTGCCGGGTCGACGATGACGATGCCGAACATGCCCATCTCGACATGCAGCGGTGTATTGACGTGGCAATGGTAGAAATACGTGCCCGACCCTCCGCGGTTCGGATTCCCTGCTTCGCCGATGTCCGGCCTCAGTTGATAGGTGTAGTGGCCGGTGACTTCATAGGAGGTGTGGCCCACGCCGTCGTTGCGGGGATCGGGTTCAATGCCATGCCAGTGGATGGTGTGTACGCGTTTGCTCGGCTCAATGGTTCCGTGGAAGATGTCGCCTTCCGTGAACCGCGCCAGCGGACCGGGCATGCCCCGGTCTTTGCTGTTGGTCGCAAAGCTCCACACTTCGTGCTCGGAACCGTCGGGGAATTCCAGTTCACGGCTGAAGAAGTCGAACGTCATCGAGACGTCGGGGCGTTGTCGGAACATGGTTTCCGGGCTGCCCTCATGGGGCTGGTCGGAGGCAAAGTCCACCTGGCTCTCGTATTTATGGTGGGCCTCGGCTTCATGCTCTCCGGCCAGCACCCAGTCTGCGACCAGGCCGCCCGGGTAGAGACCGCCGGCCGCCGTCTGTGAAGGCTCCGCATGGCAATGCATGGGGTACCGCCAGTCTTCCTTACGGGCTTCCCAAACGGCGTCGACACAGTCCGGCGGGCGCACCATCGGCAGGATCGCTTCTTTGCGTTCAAGCGGCGAAAGCGCAACAGTGTCCTCCCACTGCTGGAGGCTCACGTGGCCGTCCGCCATCACCGTGCCCTTCTCGCGCGGGAAGTCCCTCCCGTTCTCCCTGACGGTCCAGACGTGATTGCCGTGATAATGCAGTTGATGGCCCACGATGCCGGCGTTGACCATCCGGATCAGCTGTCCGGTCCGGACCGTTCCCACTGCCGGCGATTGGCTGAAGTTCCGCACATCCGTCAAGCGGGGGAAACCTGAGGGAAGGCTGTCTTCCTCCCTCTCCTCGTTCAGTTCAGGGTCGTCGGAGACGCCCAGGGAGCGGAAGCCGGCCTCGTCATTCAGATTGAAGTAGCGTGGGGCAACGTCCGTTCCGATGCTGTCGAGTCTGCCGCCCCGGGAAGCCACGCTGGCCCACTCCGGCACCACGTTGTGGCACATCCACAGCCATTGGCGCTCGAACTCCGGGCCGTTCGGGCCGAGGTGCCAGGCCCGGGCCGGGTCGATAACCACCAGTACCCCGTAGAGTCCCAGTGTGCGTTCAACAGCCCCATTGGTGGGATCGGAATAAAGGTACGTTCCTGGGGCCGGGGCCTTCAGGTTCAGGATTCCGGTCGCGCCGGAACGAATGCTTCCGCTGGTGACGTCCCCCCGGTTCGGTCCCGCTCCGTGGATGGCCAGTTCGTGGGGCTGCTTAAGCCGGTTGTGGATGCGCAGCCTGATGGTGCTTCCCACCTCCGCGATGATGGTCCGCTCCGGAAAATAGCTGGCCCAGTACCGGCGTTTCGGCAGGTAGTAGTACTCTTCCTGCGGATCCGGACGTTCCGGCGCGGGTCTGCCATGGGGCGGCAACGGCCGGTTCAACGGGTAGGTACGGCTCGCGACCACCTGGCCGGACCGAATAAAGATCCGCGGGGCTATTCGCAGGCTCGGGTTCGGATCCGATGGGGCCGTCTGTCGGTCCCCAAACCCGCGATGGTAGACCAGCGCGCCGTCCACCATAGGCACAAAGCCCTCATTGATGTAGAGATCCAGCACGCCCGCCGACCCGGTGGAACCGGTCCTGACGTTGGTAGCGGGCTCCGTTCCGCGCCGCACAAGACTGAATAGACCGTTCCCCATAGCTAAAGCCTCTCGATGCAAGTACTAGTCCCCCACTTGAGTACCGCACCTAGTACGTCATCCCCATCTTGGAAAAGTCTTGATCCAGAAGTTATTTCGTCTCGGAACCACGCAAGGCGAGCACCGCCGTCGTGCCTGCGAAAAGCGCGAGCACCGCGGCAAAGATGGCGACGCCCGCCCAGCCGAACTGCACGAAAAACAGGCCGCCTGCCCAGCCGAGCAGGCTCGATCCGGCATAGTAGAACAGGTTGTAGAGGCCCGAGGCCTGGGACTGGCCCACGGTGGCAAGCCGCGGTGTCCAACCCGACGCCACCGAGTGCGCGCCGAAGAATCCTCCGGTAAAGACCACCAGACCCACCAGGATGACCGGCAGCGAATCGGCCAGCGTGATCGCCAAGCCCGCGATAATCACCGGGATGCTGGCGAGAAGCACGCGCAACCGCCCGAACCGCACTGTCAGCCCGCCCGCTAAACGGGAGGACACCGTGCCGGCCAGGTACGCCAGGAAGAGCAGGCTGGCCAGCGACGTCGGCAGGTTGAACGGCGGCGCCTCAAGCCGGAAGCCGAGGTAGTTGTAGACCGCGACGAAGCCACCCATCAGCAGGAAGCCCTGTCCGTAGAGGGCCAGCAGCCGCGGCGAGCGCAGGTTGATGAGGATGCGCTCGGCCAGTTTGGGTCCCTGCCCGCGGACCACCGGCCGGAAACCCCGCGGGGCGGGGGCCAGCCGGACGAAGAGGACGGCGGCGACCGCGGAGAGCGCGCTCACCGCGAGCACACCCGCGCGCCAGTCGGTAAACTCCGCCACCGGGCCGGCCACCAGCCGACCGGCGAGGCCGCCGATGGTTGTGCCGGCAACGTAGGTCCCCGCGGCCACCGCAGCGTGCAGCCGCTGGACCTCCTCGTTCAGGTACACCAGCGCGACGGCGGGAATGCCGCCAAGCGCCGCGCCCTCCAGAAAGCGCAGCGCCAGCATCGAAGGAAAAGTCGGCGCGAGCGGCAGCAGCAAACCAAGGACGACGGCGGCACTGATCGCCCAGGACATCGTGCGTTTTCGGCCGGCGCGGTCGGCGATGGCAGACCACGGGATGACCGCGAGCGCCAAGCCGATGGTGGCGGCGGAAACGCTCAGGGCGGCGTCCGCCGCCGAAACCTGGAAGTCGCGGGCGATGCCGGGCAGCACGGCCTGCACCGAGTAGAGCTGGGCGAAGGTGGCCAGTCCGCCGAAGAGCAGCGCGATCAGCATATGCCGGTAGGCCCTGCTGCCTTTCGGATGCCCCGGCCAGGGCTGCTGGTCCGCCGTCGTCACGCTTTAGATGCTAGGCCGGTAGGGTGCGCCGTCGTTAAACGGGTCGGCGCGTGAAGCCGGTAGGCTGGTCCGGGCCGCATGGGCCGTTGGGACTTCACAGGGGGAAGCAGTGCGTAACGCCAGGCGTGGAACGGTCATGATGCTGGCGGCCGCGGCCCTGATGGCCGGCTGCAGCGACAACTCCCCGGAACCCGCACCAACACCGACGGCGACGCCGACTTGCCCGGCAGTAGACCCGGCCTCGGTGCAGGCCGAGCCGATCGGCCAGGGCTCCCCTGCACAGGTGGCCGCCAATGTACTGGCCAGTTACGCTGCCTGGGCCAATGCGGGCACCGAACTGGCCGCCTCCCCTGCATGGAGCGGCGCGGCCCTGCCCGCGAGTTGCGCGGAAGATCTCGCGCAGCTCCACCGCGACGCCTATGCCGGCACGCTCTTCGTCACCCGGTCGGACGTGGCGTGGGAGGCGTATTACGACGAGCAGCGCGACCTGAACGAACGGAACATCGCACTGGCGCTGGAAGCGGGCCACCCCGCCAACGGTGAATACGAACTGATGACCATGAAGGAACATTCCAGCACCGACGCCGGGACCTTCCTGAAGTTCGACGCCGCCTACATTCCCCCGCGCGGGGAAGGATTCCCACCGGTCTCGGCCGAGACCGTGAAGGCCCAGGAATGGTATGTGGCCCTGGTGCCGTGGGACGGATTCATGATCATCGACTACATCGAGCTCAAGGACTCTGCGGACAGCTGACCTGCTGATCTGCAGGGCGAACGGCGCGTTGCCGCGCTACCGGTCGAGGCCGAGGTCCTGGATAGTCCCGGCAACACGGGCGCGCTGCTCCTCGTTCAGACCTTGGATCGGCAAGGGCAGACTCGCCCTCGGGACGAGTCGCAGCTGTTCTGCCATGGCTGCGACAACCCGGATGCTCCCACCGAACTCCGCAAACAACTGCCACAACGGTGCAAGCCGTTCAGACTCGGCGAGCGCGTCGGAGACCCGTCCTTCCAAGGCAGCGCGGGTAATCCGCAGGGCCGGCGCGGGCAAGGTGCCGGCGATGACCGAGTACCAGGTATCGCACCCGGCGGCCAGGCCGGCGGCTGCCTTGGCGTCGCCGGATACTCCGATGGTCACGTGTGCGGGGACGGCTGCGCGTATCTCTTGGATCCGCGCCCGTGCCTGCGCCGGATCGTCCGGAACACCGGGGATTTTGATGGAAGCGATACCGGGAAGCTCCGCGATGCGTCCGTAGAGCTCGGTGCTGAAGGCGAAGTGGGTGGTGCCCGGATTGTCATAGACGATGACGGGCAGCGATGAATTCGCTGTGATCGTCCGGAACAGTTCGAACACGTCGTCGTCGGTCAGGGGCTGGTACGTCATCGGCGCGAGCAGGAGACCGGAAGCTCCTGCCTGCTCGGCCTTTTCAGCGTTCACGAGGACATGCGAGGTCCGCAGCGCCCCAATGCCGATGAACACCGGTGTTCCATCGGCATGCTCAACAGCCAGGCGAGCGACGCGGCTTCGCTCCTCACCGCTGAGGTAGGCGTATGACCCGGTGGATCCGAGCGCGGTGATGGAATCTACCTTCGCCTCCGCGAGCCGTTCGATCAGGCCGCTGAAAGCAGCCTCATCCACCGCATCATCTGAAAGTGGGGTCAGGGGGAAGGCACTCAAGCCAGCGAACATCGTTATCTCTCCTGTTGGTCGAGGTCCTGTGCGTTTCATCCCTGCCGGACTCGGGGCAGGTGCAGTTTATCCTGCGCTGCTGCACAGTTTCCGCTTAGGCTGGTTCCAGCGGGCACTTATATGTAGAAGGAGGACCGGATGCGGATCGCGGTGATGCAGGCTGCCGGCGAAGTGCTGGACGTCGCGGGAAATCTTGCTCTGGTTGCTCGCGCCGCCGCCGAAGCGGCAGCAGCAGGAGCCGACGTCTTGGTCACCCCTGAACTGTTCATCTGCGGCTACGCACCTTTGGCCATTCAGTCCTCCCTGGGCCCGGAGTTGTCCCGCGCCATCGACGACGGCGCCGCCCGGATTGCACGCGAACACCGAATCGGGCTGGTCTACAGTGCACCGGCAGCCGCCGAGAACGGCGGCTGGCACATTACCGCTGCATTGCTCGACCGGGCCGGGAATGAGCTCCTCCGGTACGCCAAGGTGCATTTGTTCGATCGCGAAGAACAGCAGGTTTTCGTACCGGGCGAAAGTGCGCCGTCGGCCGTGGACTTTGAGGGCACCCAGGTGGGCCTGCTGATCTGCTACGACGTCGAGTTCCCCGAGCCCGTCCGGGCCTTGGCCGATGCCGGCGCGGACGTGGCGCTGGTGCCGACGGCGCTCGGTTCCGGCTTCCAGGACGTACCCGGAGTCCTGTTGCGGGCCCGTGCCCTGGAAAGCCAGCTGGCCATCGCCTACGCCAACCACACCGGGGCGTTGCCCGCGGACGCCGGCCAGGAGCTGCTGCTGGGCGGCCTCAGCGTGATCGTTGGCCCCGATGGCGCCCTGCTCGCCCAGGCAGGAACCGACACGGAGTTCGAAGTCCTGTGGGCAGACGTCACGGCCGACGACGTCGCGGCGGCCCGCCGCCACGTGCCCTACCTTCGTGACCGCCGCCCCGCGCTCTACCGCGCCTGGCAGCAGCCGCAGCAGTACCACTAGCATTGTTGGCCGTGGTTCTCATGCCTCTTCAGATGCAGATCTGAATGCCTGCATCCGCGCTCGTCCCAGCGTTTCCCCGATCGAATACGCTCAAACTCGGATCCCGCCCATTCCAGCCGGGCATTCCAAAAGCAAATACGCCCGTCAGCCCTGGCAGGTTCCCGACCCGATTGTGAGCAGGGCGACGTTCCCCGTTGCCCCCGTGCAGCTCGGAATCGCTTGTCTCCTCAACCGAAGGCCGAACGGGCTCAAAACTCCGATAACGGCGCAACTGTCATCCAAGTTGGCTCAAGCAGATCCAAACGACCACTTATCGATCGGTTAAAGGATTGAAGTAGACACGGTCGCTTCTCAGGAAACAAGCGGTCCCGCCAAATAGGATGGATGTTAGAACGATACAACTTTGGGGGAAACTTGCGCATTGAGAACATCCGGTCCATCAAAAATTTCCGCATCTTCCAAGACTGGTCTCCCCCTTCGACGTTCGACGGCTTCAGTGACATTAACTTGATCTATGCGAACAATGGCAGCGGAAAATCCACCTTGGCAACGCTGCTCTCTCCTCCGCAGTCCATTGAAGGATGGAAAGCTGGAGTCCGCCTAGATGTGTCGGGACCAGATTCATCTGAAACACGGAGCGTCGTTTCAGCACAGGATTCATTCTGGGACAGGGTCTCTGTCTTTAACAAGGCATATATAGCTGATTGCTTCGACTTCGAGTCGGGTGAAGCCAAAGCATTACTGACAATCGGTAAAACAAACGCGGACCGGGAAAAGGAGCTACGAACCACTCGCGCTCAATTGGACCAGCTGGCCCGTGATTATCAGACACTGGAAAAGGAAACTAAGCTGAAGCAATCCGTCCCTAACAGCATTCTTAAGGGGATCGGGACGCTTGTGACCTCCACGCTAGGTGGGGTGGAGGGATACGGGCGTGGCTACGATTCGCGCTCCGTCAGCAAGCAGCTACCTCACGCAATGACAGCTGAGGACAGGAGCACTTTCGACGTCAAAACCGAAATTGCCAAGGCTCAGAGCGCTTATCTAAAGAAAGTCGAGGTGCCGAAGGCATCCATCGCGAGTTCCGTACAAACGGCGACTATCGAAGCGGCTTTGGGAAGGGCCCCCACAGCACGCCTTCTTGATGCCCTAGCTGCGAAACCAGAGCATTCAGCTTGGGTTCAGAAGGGTGTTGATCTCCACGAAGATTCCGATACCTGCCTCTTCTGCACAGGCACCTTATCGCAGGAACGGATGGAGGCTCTTACCAGGCACTTTGATGCGAGCACTCGTGAACTTCAGGAGGACTTACGCCTTCTCATTGGCCAGGTGGAGAAGCTTGACGCTTCCCTCACGACCTTGCCTGGGACCTTCCCCGATTCCGGTCTTCTGTACCCGGAGTATCGGAACCGATACGCCTCACTTCACCAAGCGTTGGAAGCGCAGGTTGAGAAGGACATCAAGGGCCTTACCGGGTTGAAAAAGTTGATGGAGCAGAAGCTCGATAATCTCCACGTAGCAATTTCCCTTCCACGCGAGTGGAGGAATCGGTCATACGGTGGTCCCAACGTTAAACCTCTGACGGAAGTGCTCAACGAGCACAATGACAGAAGTTCCAGATTCGATGCGGTTCGAAAGACTGCTTGCGCACGACTGGAAGCCTATTGGATCGGAGAGCAGAAAGTAGCTTATGTCCAAGCCCTTAATGACTCGAAGACCGCCGATGCAGCATTAGCAGCTAATCGCAAGAAAACGGATGCGGCCCGGAGCCGCATCGCTGAACTCGAGGATGCCGAGCTTGACCCTGTCCCACCTGCCAAATGGCTGAACAAAAGGCTGCATACATTGCTTGGAAGGTCGGACATTCGTGTAGACCCTGTTGAAGGCAACCGATATGCCATTTTTAGGAATGGGGAACCCGCACTCCATTTAAGCGAGGGAGAATGCACAGCCCTTGCTTTGCTGTACTTCGTACGGAGTCTCAACACACGCGGGCGGAACCTTCGCGACCAGATTGTCGTTATCGACGATCCTGTCTCAAGCTTGGACGAAAATTTCACAATCGGCGCGTCAAGCCTCCTGTGGGCAGCATTGGTCCAGCCTTCGGTCTGTGAGTGTGGTGCTCCCCCTGGGTGTCGCTGCGGCCAAAAGCTCACACGCGATTGTGGCCAGGTCTTCCTGATGACCCATAATTTTGAGCTTTTCAGGATTTGGTCGAATCAACTCGATCGGCTCAAGGAAGGTGTCAGAAAGCAGCGGCGAAGCTTCAAAATCCTCGAATTACAGGCCCAGGCAAAAAAGGTCGAGGTGGGAGTCGCTCGCCGCGTCCCTACCTGGCGCGACTGGGGATCGGATAAAGACAGGGAGGACAAAGCTCTTCGGACTCGCCTCCGCTCCGAGTACCACTATCTATTCTGGCGAGCTGCTACCACATTGATTTCATGCGGGGAAAGCCCAACTATTGAGCACGAAATGGATGCGGCCATCATCCTTCCGAACGTCTGTCGCCGTCTCTTAGAAGGCTTCCTCAGCTTCAAATTTCCCGCTCAAATGGGCGACTTCAGGGTACAGATGCAGATGGCAATCGATGCGATGGATGACGGTCTGACTCGTCAACGGATGGTCAACTATCTACATCAGTATTCCCATCAGGAACGAGTGGAGACAACACGTGGCGTAAATAGGCCAGAAGCCGTGCTTATACTCCATGCGGTTTTTGAACTCATACAGAATCAAGATGCCAAACACTTCACGCAGATGTGCGAAGCCCTCGGCCTCGATTCTCATCTCTTAGTTGACAATGCACCCCGGGAGGATGAGGAACTTGCGATTGCATGAGCAAGGAGGAGATACCGTGCCGCCCACGCCGCCGTCCCTAAAAAGCTGGATCGAGTCCCATACCCGCGCCGATGCTATTGATAACCACGGCTTCGAGCTGAATCTCGAGTGGTGGAACCAACGCATTGCCCACCTGCCCGGAAGCCCGGTCTTCGGCTCTGAGGGAACTACCGCCAAGGACAGGATCAGCCGAGCATTCCTCTTCGATCTGGCAGCCGACGCACACCGCGACGAGACCGGAGCCGGAGCCCTTCGACTGTTCTGGCACACCCTCGTGTGGGGAACCGGATCAAGCCACCGCAACAGCCCGCGCCGAATCCGCTCCATAGAAGCCGAACCTCAACGAACAACTCAGTTGCTGCGCGATGCCGCACGCCTTGCAGTTTCCGACCCGCGGGAAGCCTTCCTCAAATTCCAGCCCCGCGGCAACGCCATCAAATCACTCGGACCGAACTTCTTCACCAAATACCTTTACTTCGCCGGGGGCGGAGAAATAGGCCACACCTGCCCCATCGTCGACAAGCGTGTCCTCACAACTCTGCATCGGGAAACCCAACTCCCCGTCTTTAAACCAAAGACCACAAACTACGGGTTCAGAACCTACGACGCAGCCGTCCAAACCCTGACGACATGGGCTCACGACCTGTCCACCCCTGATCGAACGGTCGGGGCAGACGAAGTCGAACGCTGGGCTTTCGCCACAGGAAAGTAACCCACTGACGATGCGGTCCCATGAACTCCCAGCCTTGGAATCCTCCGCCCCTGATAGCGCCATTAGTGCTGAAGATCAAACTCTCCGCCTGCAGAATCGAATACCGGGGCATGCGGTCATCACCGAACTGCTGGCCATACAGAACCGAGTCCAGCCTCGCTCCCGGCTAGGGCGAATCTTCGGCGCCAATCCACTCAGCCCCGACAGCCTGCCCTGGTACCAGGGTGCTCTAGGGGAAATCAGGATCGGACATATCCTCACGTCGCTCAGGGCGGACTGGACGGTTCTGCACGCCGTTCCGGTCGGCACCGGATCCTCGGACATTGACCACGTGCTGATCGGACCCGCAGGAGTCTTCACGCTCAACACGAAGAACCACGCCAACCAGAACGTTTGGGTAGCGGGCAACACCTTCATGGTCGCTGGCCGCAAACAGTGCCACATATCCAACGCAGTGCACGAGGCGTCCCGAGCTGCAAAGCTTCTCGCTGCCGTGACCTCGACACCAGTTCCGGTCACCGGGGTTGTGGTCATTGTCGGAGCCAAAAAACTGACTATCCGGGAAAAACCCGCCGCTGTAAGGGTACTGACGGAAAGGCAGCTCTTGCGCTGGCTCACCCGCCGCAAACCGGTCCTGACTTCCGAACAAATTGCCGAAATTGTTGCAGCGGCCAGCCGTCCGGAAACTTGGCACAGGAATCCGCCGGTTCCCGGGAACCCCGCCGCTCTGCGCAACAGCTTCATCGACCTGCAGAGGCAAGTGAGCGCCGCCCGGGCCCGCCGCACAGCCTGGGCTTTCGGCGCCTTGGCCGCCATGGGTGCCATACTTGCTGCTCTCATCCCCGCTGCTGCCACCCTCATCCCAACAATTCTTGTTCCATGAGCCCCGACGACCGGCGCCGGACCGGAAGAAGACAACAGCCGGTCCGTGACGAAGGCCACCGGTCGCTGGAGCACCTATATCCCGATATTGCCGCCCAATGGGATCATTCGAGAAACAAGATGACCCCTGCCCAGGTCACCCCGGGAAGCAACCGGCAGATCTGGTGGCTGTGCGACAGGGGCCACTCCTGGGAAGCGGCCCCCTACACCCGCACGCGGGGCCATGGCTGCGCAGCCTGCAAAGGCATGAAGGCCACGCCTGAGAACAACCTGGCCGTGGCCCGACCGGACCTGATGACTACCTGGCACCATAAACGCAACCGCTCCGAACTCGGGTTGTCCCCGTCCGAGGTTCTTCCCCAGGCAAACAACGAAGTGTGGTGGACCTGCCCTCGAGACCCCACCCACGACTACACCGCCTCCCCCGCCGCACGATTTCGCGGCAGGGGATGCCCATACTGTGCGGGGAAGAAAGTCAACGCCTCCAACAGTGTCGCCGGAGTGCATCCGATACTGGCCTCGGAATGGAGCCCTGACAATGACCGAAATCCCGAGGACGTTACGGTAGGCAGCAACTACACCGCGGCCTGGATCTGCCGAAAGGACGCCACCCATCGATGGAAAGCCGCAGTTAGCTCCCGGCCCGCGGACGGAGCCGGCTGTCCCTACTGCGACGGCAAGCTCCCCTCCGACCGGAACCGGCTCGACCTTCAGCGGCCGGCCCTGGCGAAGCAGTGGCATCCTACTAAAAACCTGCCTCTGACCCCCGCAGGCGTCAGCATCGGAAGCAACAAGCCCGTCTGGTGGATTTGCCCCGTGGACCCAAGACATGTCTGGCAAACGCAGGTCCGTGCACGTGCCATCGACCGCGACGGCTGCAAACACTGCGCGCCGTCCAAACGCTCCCGGATGGACATTGCCCTGGCCTGCGAACTCGCCGCGGTCTTTCCACAGGAAGTGGACCCGGTAAAACAGGAGCGACTGGATCTTGGCCACAACCGGCCCCATACCGTCGACATCCTCATGAAATCCCTCAAGATTGCCATCGAGTACGACGGGTCTTTCTTTCACAATGGCAAGGAAGAACCAGACCGTAGGAAGACACAGCGGCTCTTGGACGCAGACTTCCGGGTCGTGCGCATCCGGGAAGAACCCCTGACACTGCTCGATCCACAACATGACATCAGCGTCCCGCGGACCCGGGCCACAGAAGTGAAAATCATCGCAGACGCCCTCCTTCAGCACCTCACCGACCTGGGCTGGGTATCTGCTGAGGCAACTCGCGCCTACCTCAACTCACCTAGTCCCTGGGCAACAGAACGAGCCGCAGATATAGTCAAAAACCTGCCTGAGTCCGAGCGCGTGATACCGCTCAGCGCGAAAGCCGCGCATAAACGCAAAGCCGAGGAATCGATCGCCTGGGACACACTCTTCTAGCTCGAATTGAGCCGTCCAAACGCCGATAACGGCGCATATGACTCTACGATTGATGACTACTGCATCCGACGCGATAGCACAGGATTCCAAGCTTCCAGCAAAGCGCCGTTTGACGAGTCTCCTACGGTTATGCCGTATCCCGGGCTTCCGGGTGGTGGGACCGGCTTTTTGAAGAGTTACTCGCAACAATGGACTCAGGGCTGCTGAGCAGGAGAATATAACCACGATCACGATTATCCGAAAATGGTTCTTTGACAAAGAACTAGGTGCTAGCAAGCGTCTCTGGTAGATTCACGCCACTGCCCAGTTTTCTAGCGCCCGCCGACTTCCGGCCCTGCGCAAGCCTTGACTTGGATGTCCACAGCAATTTCCAGGGTTTCCGGTATCAGAACTAGCTATTCCGGGCCAGGCAGCAGATCCGGTGGGCTGTAATTCAGCGCGATCAGGAGTTCGGCCCGTGTTTGCGCGTCGGACAGGTCCCGCCCCAGCAGCTCCCCCACCTGGCCGATCTGCCGCCGGACACTGTTGCGGTGCAGGCCCAGCGCCTTGGCCGAGCCATCCCAACTGCCGTTCGCTTCCAGCCACGCCCGCAGTACCGCCAGCAGGGCGGAGGCGCGCTCCGGCTCCAGCTGCCGCAGTGGGCTGAAGCTCCGGTTGAACAGCATCGACCCGGCCTCCGGTCCCAGCAGGCCGGTGACCGAGAACTCGAGCTGGTCCGCCCTGACACTGCGCCCGGCAACCTGTGCCTGCTGCCGCAGTGAAGTGGCCCGCCGGTAGGCCTCGGGCAGCTCCGGCAGTTCGGCCGTATCGGAGATGACAAGGTGCCAGCCGAGCTTCTCCACCTCCGCCACCACCGCGTCGTCCACCCGCACCCTGGTGATGGCAGCGAACCCGTAGTCGGTGCTTTCCACCAGCTTGGTGTCGAAGATCCGCCGCCATTGCAGCAGTCCGCGGACCGGATCCTCGCCGCCCGTCCCGGACGGAACACCCGCTTTTTCCGTTGATTCCGGAGCCGGCCCGCCTGCCCGGAAGCCCTGCACCACGCGGAGTTCGGCATGACGCGGCGCGGACACACTTTGCGCCACCAGCCGTCCGACCGCCTGCGAGCGCCGGGATCCCGCCGTCGTTGTTTCCGGGTGCAGCAGCAGTGCTGTTGCGAGTTGGCTGGGTGCCAGCGAGCCGACCGTGCGTTGACGCAGCAAGGCTTCCAGCAGCCCGACGGCGGTCTCGACTATGTTCTTCTCCACCGGTTCCAGCGGGCTGGCCGCACCGACGACGAGGGCACCTAGGTTTGCGTCCCGGGTGCTGCGGAGCGGATACCCCACCACCCGCCGGGCCCCGGGCGCGTCAAAGCTTTCCAGTTCGACCCGCGGGCCGCTGCCGGCGAAGAGCCGGGCCAGCATCGGTTCCAGTTCCGCCGCCTCGGGCACGCCGCCTTGCAGTTGCGCGGGGACGGCACGGGAGCGGACGCGCCGGTTGGCGCCGACCAGCACTGCCCACACCGGCACGTTCCGCACCAGCGCTTCCAGCAGCTCGGCCTCGGGCCGCGGGGTCAGCACCGCGCGCATCAGCTGCCTGTTTGCCTCCGAGAGCAGGCGCAGCACCCTGAGGTTCTCCGCCTCCAGCAGCCGGGCGAATTCGAGCCCCAACGCGGCAAAGGGGACTTCTTCCGGAATGGCGACCAGGGTGAGGGAGTGCTTGCGGCAGGCCTCGGCCAGGGTCTGGGGGATGTCGCTGAAATAGGGGCTGATGCCGAAACCAAGGGCGCAGACTTTCGCCTGCACCAGCCGTTCGATGTACCGATCTACGGCCTCGGGGGTCCCGCCGTCGTCGAGGAACGGGAGTCCGGCGGTCAGGACGAATTCGCCCTCCAGCAGATACGGTGCGGGGTCTTCCAACTCGCTTGGCTCCACCCACCGGACCAGGGCCGGTTCCGCGGTGCCCGGCCGGCCGTCGTGGACCACCGTCAGGGTGTCCGGCAGCCGGTCCAGGAAACGTTCCAGCGAGACCGCCGCGAAGGCTCCGGCCGTGCTGCCACTAAACTGGTCGGCGCCCGCCCGCACAGGCCGGACGTCCTCCCCGCCGCCGGAGGATGGTGCAGAATGTCTCATGCGAGAAGAGTGTAGGTCATTTTGCCCCGGCTTGTTAGCTGTCTCACATGGCACGCTGGTGGAACGGAAGAAGCCTCCAGATTGGAACCGAGAATGATCGACACCCCTCCCGCAACGAAGCGCCGGGGCCTGCCCTTGGGCAGCCAGTTGCTGCGACGCAAGCCGCTCGGCCAGATGCTCAACGAGGCCGGCACCGGCGCCGACGGCAGTTCCGGCGGTCCCCGGCTGCGGCGCAGCCTCGGCGTCTGGCAGCTGACCATGATCAGCGTGGGCGCCACCCTGGGCACCGGCATCTTTGTGGTCCTCGGCGCCTCGGTTCCGCTGGCCGGGCCCGCCATCTGGATCTCGTTCCTGGTGGCAGGCTTCGCGGCGCTGCTCTCCGCGATTTCCTACGCGGAGATGGCCGGCGCGGTCCCAGTCTCGGGCTCCAGCTACTCCTACACGTACGCCACGATGGGTGAAGGAATCGCCTGGATCTGCGGCTGGTGCCTGGTCCTCGAATACGCGGTCTCCGTGGCCGCGGTGGCCGTCGGCTCCGCCGAGTACGTCAACGAGATGCTGCAGACGTTTGGCCTGTCACTGCCGGCCGCGATTGCCGCCCCGCCCGGAGCCGAAGGCGGGGTACTGAACCTTCCGGCCGTCGCCGTCGTTGTCCTGGCGATGGTCCTGCTGGTGCGCGGTGCCAAGGAAAGCGCCTGGGTGAACACCGTCATGGTGGTCATCAAGATCGCCGTGCTGCTCATGTTCATCGCCATCGCGTTCACCGCCTTCCGGGCCAGCCACTTCGAAACCCTAATGCCGATGGGCGTGGCCGGCATGTCAGCGGCAGCGTCACGCCTGTTCTTCTCCTACATCGGTTTCGACGCCGCCTCCACCGCCGGCGAGGAAGCGAAGAACCCGCAGCGCGATCTGCCACGCGCCATAATCGCGTCCATGGTCATCATCACCGGCATCTACATCCTTGTCGCCGTGGCAGCCATCGGTGCCCGCGAGTGGACCTGGTTCGACGGCACCGAAGCCGCCCTGGTCCAGATCCTGCAGGAGCTGACCGGCAACCCTTGGATGGCGCTGGTCTTCGCTGTCGGCGCCGTGGTGGCGATCGCCAGCATTGTGCTCACCGTGCTGTACGGGCAGACGCGGATTTTGATGTCCATGTCGCGGGACGGCCTGGTACCCAAGGTCTTCGGCCGCGTTTCGCCGCGGACCGGAACCCCCGTGGCCGGGACGCTGATCGTCGGCAGCGCCGTGGCGCTCACGGCGGGGCTGGTCCCGCTCGGCGAGCTGGCGGATGCCACCAGCATCGGTACGCTTTTTGCCTTCGCGCTGGTCAACCTTTCCGTGATCTACCTCCGCCGCTCCCGGCCGAACCTGCCGCGGACCTTCCGGGTACCGTTCTATCCGCTGACCCCGATTCTGGGTACCGTGATGTGTATCTATCTCATGGCGAACCTCGGCTCCAGCACCTGGTGGGTCTTCGCCGTGTGGATGCTGGTAGGCGCCGCCGCCTACTTCGGCTACGGCCGCCGCAACTCACGGGTGGCGCAGCTGACCCGAACTGACTACGAATGCCTCTCCGCCCAGGATCCCGAGCCCGCACCATCCGAAGCGACGGCAGCCGGCCGCTGATTCCCGGCATCACCGTCACCACCCTCACCACCCGAGCAACCGAAAGCTAAGCACCATGACACTGGCCACCGAACTCCACGCCCCGGCCGCAGCGGACGAGAATCCGATCACCATGCTGAACCCGGACTTCCCGTTCAGCTACGACCACTACCTCGCCCACCCCGCCGGGCTGGGCTCCGTCCCGGAGCACCTGCACGGCGCCGAGGTGGCCGTGGTCGGCGCCGGGCTGTCCGGGCTGGTGACAGCGTACGAGCTGATGAAACTGGGGCTTAAACCGGTTGTCTATGAGGCCGGCGCGATCGGCGGCAGGCTGAAGACGGCCGCGTTCCCCGGGGCTCCCGACGTCGTTGCGGACCTGGGCGGCATGCGCTTCCCGGTCTCCGGCAGGGCGTTCTACCACTATCTGGACAAGCTCGGGCTGGAAACCACCGAGTTCCCCAACCCGCTGTCCGGCCCTACTACCAGCACCGTCATCGAGCTGGGCGGGCAGAAACACTATGCCGAGCAGCCCGAAGACCTGCCGGAGTTCTTCCGCGAGGTGGCCGATGCGTGGAAGGCGGCGCTGCGCGAGCACGCATCCTTCGACGAGATGCAGCAGGCCATCCGGAAACGCGACACCGCCCGCATCAAGGAACTGTGGAACGCGATGCTGCCGGAGTTCGACGAGCAGACGTTCTACGGATTCATTGCTGCCAGCCGTGCGTTCAAGGCCGCGGGATTCGAACACCGCGAGGCATTCGGCCAGGTCGGTTTCGGCACCGGCGGCTGGGACACGGACTTCCCCAACTCCATCCTGGAAATCCTGCGCGTGGTCTACACCGACGCCGATGACCAGCATCGCGGCATTGTCGGCGGCGCCCAGCGGCTGCCGGAAGCGCTCTGGAACTACGCGCCCGAGGACTGCGCCTTCTGGCCGGCCGGGACCTCGCTGGCCAGCCTCCACCGCGGCAGCGCCCGCGGCGCCGTCGCAAGCATTACCCGCGGTGCCCCCACGGACGAAAATCCCGACGGCGACATCGTCATCGCGGACAAGTGGGGCCACAGCGCCAGCTACCGTTCGGCGGTGGTGACCTGCCAGACGTGGCTGCTCTCCACCCGGATCCACACCGAGGAAGCGCTCTTCGAGCCGGGCGTGTGGACCGCCATCGAGCGCAACCACTACATGCAGTCCTCCAAAACCTTCGTGATGGTGGACCGGCCGTTCTGGAAGGACCGCGACCCGGCGACCGGCCGCGAAGTGCTCAGCATGACGCTCACGGACCGGCTCCCCCGCGCCACGTATCTGCTGGACAACGGGCCGGACAAGCCGGCGGTCATCCTGCTCTCCTACACCTGGAACGACGACGCCCTGAAGTGGCTTTCGCTCGATGCCGACGAGCGGGTCCGGCTGATGCTGCACTCGCTGGCCCAGATCTATCCCGGCGTGGATATCGCCTCGCACATTGTCGGCGAGCCGATCACCGTCTCCTGGGAGGCCGACCCGAACTTCATGGGTGCGTTCAAGGCCAACCTGCCCGGCCACTACCGCTACCAGCAGAGGCTGTTCACGCACTTCAAGCAGGACCAACTGCCTGCCCGCCAGCGCGGAATCTTCCTCGCCGGGGACGACGTTTCCTTCACGGCAGGCTGGGCGGAGGGTGCCGTGACCACGGGGCTGAATGCGGTGTGGGGCGTGGTCAACCACCTCGGCGGCAAGTGCGCCGAAGACAACCCTGGACCCGGCGAGCTGCTGGCGGAGCTGGGCCCGGTCGCGCTGGACTGACAGTGGCTCGAGGCTGGACTATGGCGGCCAGCAGAGAATAGACTGGAAGTAGTTCTCGCAATGCAATAAAGAACTTCCGCAATACGAAAGGGACTGCTTCATGACGCAACTCCAGCCAGGAACCCCCGCCCCGTCCTTCACGCTGCCCGATGCTTCCGGCAGCAAGGTCTCGCTGGCCGACTACGCCGGCCGCAACGTGGTGGTCTACTTCTATCCGAAGGCCGCTACCCCGGGCTGTACCACGGAAGCTTGCGATTTCCGCGACAACCTGAACTCGCTGCAGGGAGCCGGTTTCGACGTCGTCGGCATTTCCCCGGATGAGCCCGAGGCACTGCAGGCCTTCGCCGAGGCCGAGTCCCTGACCTTCCCGCTGCTCTCGGACACCGACAACGAGGTGGCCAAGGCCTACGGCTCGTTTGGCGAGAAGGAGTTCAACGGCAAGAAGTTCACCGGGACGCTGCGCAGCACCGTCGTCGTCGATCCTGACGGCAACGTCCGCCATGCCGAGTACAACGTGGACGCCAAGGGCCACGTGGCGCGGCTGCGCGAATCGCTCGGCGTGAACTGACGCCCCGCAACTGAAAACAATGGAGGCCTTCCCCACGGGGAGGCCTCCATTTTTGCCTGTACCTCAGGCGGTGCCGCGCCGGATCAGCCGGCCGGTGGGTGTCTCGCCGTCGATCTCCGCACCGCGGAGGAACGTCCGACGGACGACGCCGGCCAGCGGCTTGCCGTCGTAGGGCGTGATCGGGTTCTTGTGCTTGAGCTTCTTCGCGTCCACCACGAAGCTTGCATCGGCGGCGAAGACGGAGAAGTCGGCGTCGTACCCCAGGGCCAGCTGGCCCTTGCGGGTCATCCGGGCGAGCTCGGCCGGCCGGCGGGACATCCAGTCCACTACCTGCTCGAGCGGGACGCCGCGCTGCCGGGCTTCGGTCCAGATTAAAGAGATCCCGAGCTGCAGCGAGGCGACGCCGCCCCAGGCCACGCCGAAGTCGCCGTTCTCCAGGTCCTTCAGATCCAGCGTGCTGGGCGAATGGTCCGAGACGATGCAGTCGATGATGCCGTCCTCGAGGCCCTTCCACAGCAGCTCCCGGTTGGATGCCTCGCGGATGGGCGGGCAGCATTTGAACGCCGTCGCGCCGTTGGGGATTTCCTCCGCCAGCAGCGTCAGGTAGTGCGGGCACGTCTCCACGGTGAGCTTCACGCCGTCGCGCTTGGCACTGGCGATCATCGGCAGCGCGTCCGAGGAGGACAGGTGCAGGATGTGGGCGCGGGCGCCGGTCCAGCGGGCCCGCTCGATCACCTCGGCGATGGCCACGTTCTCCGCGCCGCGCGGGCGGGAGGCCAGGAAGCGCTGGTACTGGTCGCCCTCGGCATGCGGCGCACGTTCAATGGCCCGCGAATCTTCGGCATGGACGATCATCAGCGAGTCGAAGTTCTTCAGCTCCGCCATGTCCTTTTCCATCTCGTCCGCGTCCAGCGGCGGGAACTCGTCCACGCCGGAGTGCAGCAGGAAGCACTTGAAGCCGAAGACACCCTCGTCGTGCAGCGGCCGCAGGTCGCCGATGTTGCCGGGCACGGCCCCGCCCCAGAAACCGACGTCAACAAAGGCCTGGTCCCGTGCGGCGTTGCGCTTTTCCTCCAGCGCGGCGGCGTTGACCGTGGGCGGGATGCTGTTCAGCGGCATGTCGATGATGGTGGTAACGCCGCCGGCGGCCGCGGCCCGGGTGGCGGAGGCGAAGCCCTCCCACTCGGTGCGGCCGGGCTCGTTGACGTGCACGTGCGTGTCCACCAGTCCGGGGATCAGCGTCTCGTCGGCGGCAAGCTCAAGGACTTCGCGGCCCTGCAGCCCGTTGCCCAGCGGTTCGATGGCCACAATCGAGCCGTCGCGCACGCCGACCTCGCGTGCGGCGACCCCCGCCGTCGTCAGGATCCGCTCGCCCCGAATGACCAGGTCGTATTCCGGTGAAGTTCCTTCGCCGCCCACTTATGCTCCCCTCTGAGCTTCCAGTTCCCTGCCGCCGATGTCACCTGCCAGCAACCGCAGTCCGATCTCCGCACCGATGCGTTCGAGCAGCCTGCCCGCCTCGGCCATGCAGACGGAGACGTCACTTTCAAGATCCGTCAGGGCATACGTTTGCGCAAGCCCTGCCGATTCCAGCTGAGTGTCCGACAAAAGTGTACGGCCGCAGACCGCGAAAACGGGCACGCCGGCCGCCGCGGCTTCGGTGGCCACGCCAATTGGAGTCTTGCCCTCGAGGCTCTGGGTATCCAGGCTGCCCTCGCCCGTGATTACGAGATCGGCCCCGCCGAGTTTGTCCCGCAGGCCGGTTAGTTCAATAACGACGTCGATGCCACGCCTTCGCTGCGCCTCCAGCACTGCCAGTGCCGCGAACCCAACGCCGCCGGCGGCACCGGAGCCGGGCAGATGCGCCATCGCAGCCGTGCCCGCTCCCAGTTCCGGGCCAAGGACCCGCACGAACTGCGTCAGGGCTGCGTCCAGCGTTGCCACGTCTTCCGCCGAGGCGCCTTTTTGCGGGCCGAAGACCGCGGCGGCACCGTTCTCGCCGAGCAGCGGGTTGTCCACGTCCGAGGCGAGCACGAAGGAAACGCCTGCCAGCCGCGGGTCCAGGCCGGACAGGTCCACTTCGGCGAGCCGCGCCAAAGCCGCGCCGCCGCGCGGAAGGAAGCGTCCGCCGTCGTCCTTCAGGATGGCACCCAGGCCTTGGAGCAGCCCCGCGCCGCCGTCGGTGCAGGCACTGCCGCCCACGCCGAGGATGATGCTGGTGCAGCCCAGGTCCAGGGCCGCGCTGATCAGTTCCCCGGTGCCGAGGCTGGTGGCGGTGAGCGCCTGCAGCCGGCCGCCGGGCAGCACATCCAGGCCGGAGGCCGCGGCCATCTCGATCACGGCCTGTTGGCCCTTGACCGCGATGGCCGCCTCCAGCGGCATGCCGGTAGGTCCGGCAACGGTGGCGAGATGCCGCGTGTACCCGGCGCCGACGGCGGCCTGAAGGGTGCCTTCTCCGCCGTCGGCCACGGGAACGTTGGTGACCTGGATGTCCGGGGCGACCGCCCGCAGGCCCCGTTCCACCGCCGCGGCGACTTCCGGGGCGGTGAGCGAGCCCTTGAACTTATCCGGTGCAATCACCACTTTCATGGCAGGTTCAGCCCTGCAGGGCCATGATGGCGGTGGGAGCGTCGGCAGCGGTCTCGGCCACGCCTTCGAACTCGTTCACGTTGTCCAATTCGGTGCCCATGGAGATGTTGGTGACGCGCTCCAGGATGACCTCTACAATCACCGGCACCTTGTACTCGGCCATCAGCGCGCGGGCCTTGTCGAACGCGGCGGAGAGGTCTTCCGGGTTTTCCACGCGCACGGCCTTGCAGCCCAGGCCCTCAGCGACCTTGACGTGGTCCACGCCGTAGCCGTTCATCTCCGGGGAGTTGACGTTCTCGAAGGCCAGCGAGACGTGGTAATCCATCTCGAAGCCACGCTGCGACTGGCGGATCAGGCCCAGGTAGGAGTTGTTGACCACCACGTGGATGTACGGCAGCTGGAACTGCGCGCCCACGGCCAGCTCTTCGATCATGAACTGGAAGTCGTAGTCGCCGGACAGGGCCACCACGGTCTCGTCCGGCTTGCCGCGCACCACACCGAGGGCGGCCGGAGCGGTCCAGCCCAGCGGGCCGGCCTGGCCGGCGTTGATCCAGCGGCGCGGGCCGAACACGTGCAGCAGCTGGGCGCCGGCGATCTGCGACAGGCCGATGGTGGACACGTAGGTGGTGTCCTCGCCGAAGGCCTTGTTCATCTCCTCGTACACGCGCTGCGGCTTGATCGGCACGTTCTCGAAGTGGGTCTTGCGCTGCAGCTTGCCCTTGCGCTCTGTGCATTCGCCGGCCCAGCCGGAGTAGTCCGGCAGCTTGCCGGCGGCCTTGCGCTCCTGGGCCACCTCGAGCAGGATCTCCAGTGCGGCGCCGGCGTCCGAGGTGATGCCCAGGTCCGGCGCGAAGACGCGGCCGATCTGGGTGGGCTCGATGTCGATGTGCACGAACTTGCGGCCCTTGGTGTAGGTGTCCAGGCCGCCGGTGTGGCGGTTGGCCCACCGGTTGCCGATGCCGATCACAAAGTCCGAGGCCAGCATGTTCTCGTTGCCGTAGCGGTGCGAGGTCTGCAGGCCCGCCATGCCGGCCATCAGGCGGTGGCTGTCGGGGATGGTGCCCCAGCCCATCAACGTCGGGATGACCGGGATGTTGAGCAGTTCGGCCAGCTCCACCAGTTGCGCGGAGGCGCCGGCGTTGATGATGCCACCGCCGGCCACGATCAGCGGACGCTCCGCGGCGGTGAGCATGTCGAGGGCCTTTTCGGCCTGCTTGCGGGAGGCCTTCGGCTTCTCCACGGACAGCGGCTCGTAGGTGTCGATGTCGAATTCGATCTGGGCCATCTGCACGTCGATGGGCAGGTCCAGCAGCACGGGTCCGGGGCGGCCGGAGCGCATCAGCTGGAAGGCCTTCTGGAAGGCGCCGGGAACCTGCGCCGGCTCCAGGATGGTCATGGCCATCTTCGTCACCGGCTTGGCGATGGTCTCGATGTCCACCGCCTGGAAGTCTTCCTTGTGCAGCTTCGCCACCGGCGCCTGGCCCGTGATGCACAGGATCGGGACCGAGTCGGCCCAGGCCGCGTACAGCCCGGTGATCATGTCGGTGCCGGCGGGGCCGGAGGTGCCCACGCAGATGCCGATGTTGCCGTCCGCGGCGCGGGAGTAGCCGTCGGCCATGTGCGAGGCGCCTTCAACGTGGCGGGCCAGCGTGTGGCGGATGCCGCCGTGGGCCCGCATGGCGGAGTAGAACGGGTTGATGGCCGCCCCTGGCAGGCCGAACGCCTCGGTGGCGCCCTCCTTTTCCAGGATGGCGATGGCAGCGTCTACGGTGCGCATCTTGGTCATGGGAATCTCCTTGAAAGCCTGTGGTGGAGCCCTTCGCGGGCTGTTTTTGGGTGTGTTCGGTGGAGCCGGCGTCGCCAAATTACGACGCCGGCTGCTTGTCTTGGGTGCGGTTCCGGCCTGCCGCCGGGGTGCTTTTACTTCCCGCCGGAGAGCTGCAGGACCTGCTTGAAGAGGCCCGAGTGGTCCAGTCCGCCGTCGCCCTGGTTGACGGTGGCGGCGACCAGTTGTGCAACGGCGGCGCCAAGCGGGATGGCCACGTTGGCTTCGCGGGCGGCAGAGGTGACGATGCCCAGGTCCTTGTGGTGCAGGGCGAGGCGGAAGCCCGGGTCGAAGTTGCGGTCCAGCATCTTCTGGCCCTTCTGCTCAAGTACCTTGGAGCCGGCCAGGCCGCCGCCGAGCACCTTGAGCGCGGCGTCGGTGTCCACGCCGTAGGCCTCGAGGAAGGCGATGGCCTCGCCGAGGACTTCGATGTTCACGGCGACGATCAGCTGGTTGGCAGCCTTGACCGTCTGGCCGGAGCCGGAGGGACCCACGTGAACAATGGTCTTGCCCACGGCGTCGAAAATATCCTGCGCGGCTTCGAAGTCGGCTGCCTCGCCGCCGACCATAATGGACAGCACGCCGTCAATGGCGCCCTGCTCGCCGCCGGAAACCGGGGCGTCCAACGGGCGGAGGCCTGCGGCGCGGGCCTCTTCGGCCAGGCGGACGGCGACGTCGGGGCGGATGCTGCTGGCGTCGATCCAGAGTGCGCCCTGCTTGGCGTTGGCGAAGACACCTTCCTCACCGGTGACCACTGCTTCAACATCCGGCGAGTCCGGCACCATGGTGATAATGACGTCGGCGTCCTTCACCGCGTCGGCGATGCTGTTGGCGCCCGTGCCGCCTTCGGCCGCCAGCTTGTCGATCTTGTCCTGGCTACGGTTGAAGCCGGTAACGCTGTGGCCGGCCTTGACGAGGTTGATGGCCATGGGCAGGCCCATGATGCCGAGTCCGATAACTGCAACGTTGGTCATGATGAAAGTCCTTTGCTTCGTGCTGGTCGGTAAGAGTCTGTGCTGAGACGGTGAGGCGGACGGTTAGCGGATGAGCCAGCCGAAGGCCTGCTCGGCCGGCGCCTTGTACTCGAGTCCGATGGGGCCCTGGTAGCCGAGCTGGCGGCTGCGGGAGATCCATTCGCCGAGCGGCAGTTCGCCGGTTCCGGGGGCGCCGCGGCCGGGGCTGTCGGCGATCTGGATGTGGCCGAAATCCTTGGCGTGGTTCTCGATGACTGCCGCCACGTCGTCGCCGTTGACGGCCAGGTGGTAGAAGTCGGCGAGGAGCTTGATGTTCTGCGGGCCCTCGGCGTGGACCTTGCCGATCACATCGAGCGCGTCCTGCGCAGTCTTGAGCGGGTAGCGCTCCGCGCCGGAAACGGGCTCGAGCAGGACGGTACCGCCGATCGTGGCGACGCCTTCGGCCGCGGCGACGAGGTTGGCCAGCGCCACCTCGTCCTGTGCCTCCGGGGTGTGCTCGTCCAGGCGGTTGCCGTAGAGCGCGTTGAAGGCCTTGCAGCCCAGGCGCTCACCGATACCGGCGACGACGGCGATGTTGTCCCGGAATTCGGCGTCGCGTCCCTCCCAGGACACCAGGCCGCGGTCCCCGCCCGGCATGTCGCCGGCGTTGAAGTTGAGCCCGGTGAGCTGGACGCCGGCGTCGGTGATCGCGTGTTCGAATGCAGTGACGTCGGCGTCGCCGGGAACGGATTCGGCGAACGGCCACCAGAACTCCACGCTGTCGAAGCCGGCGGCGACGGCGGCCGCGGGGCGTTCCAGCAGGGGCAGTTCGGTGAAGAGGATGGAGCAGTTCACGGTGTAAGACATTGGTATTCCTCGGGATTCGCTTATTCCAGAATGTGGAAGTTTACTTTTGCTCTACGAAAAGCGTAGCGAGGGACCGCGAGCACTGTCAAGCTTCTTTTCCATAAAATGGAAACTCTTTTCCATCAATCAACCGCTGGCTTGCGCTAATTACTGTTTATCGATAGATTTACCTTGTTAGTCGACAATAAGGAGACTCCATTGGGAAAGCTAACGGTCCTGGCGTTGCGCCTTGTGCTCGCCCTGCTGCTCGCCGGCTCGCTGTTCATCCAGGTGTGGATGGTGCCGCTGATTTCCACTGATCTGGACCAGGCCGGCGCGGACACCGCCCTGCGCATCCTGTTCCTCGTGATCGTGGTGCTGGGCATCGTCACCGTGCAGGTCACCATGGTCTGCGTGTGGCGGCTGCTGACGATGGTGCGGCGGGGAACGGTCTTCTCCCACCGCGCCTTCCGGTACGTGGACGTCATCTTCGGCGCGGTAGCGGCGGCGTCGGTCCTCATGTTCGGGCTTGCCGTGCTGCTGGCACCGGGCGGTATTGCTCCCGGCATCGTCCTGTTGATCTGCGGTGCGTCCCTGCTGATCGCCGGGATGGCGCTGATCGTCCTGGTGCTCCGGAAGCTCCTGGCGCAAGCCGTTGCCCGCGATGTTGAAGCCAAGCATCTGCGGACCGAGCTGGACGAGGTGATTTGATGGCCATCATCGTCGACATTGACGTGATGCTGGCCAAGCGCAAGATGCCCGTGGGCGTGCTCGCGGAACGCGTCGGAATCACGCCCGCCAACCTGGCGGTGCTCAAGAACGGCCGTGCCAAGGCCGTGCGCTTCACCACGCTCGCCGCCTTGTGCGAGGTACTGGAGTGCCAACCCGGAGATCTGCTGCGCTGGGAGCCCGGCGTGCCCGAGGAATCACCGAATTAAAGCAAAATAGCTCCGCCCCCGGACTCTCAAACGGGGGCGGAGCAGTCTTGTCCGGCCGCAGCGGCCGGTGGTGTTCGTCAGAGGACGATCTGGCGGTTCACGTCCTTGTACAGCAGGTAGCGGAAGTTGGACGGGCCGCCGGCGTAGCAGGCCTGCGGGCAGAAGGCGCGCAGCGACATGTAGTCGCCCTCCTGCACCTCGACCCAGTCCTCGTTCAGCCGGTAGACCGCCTTGCCTTCGAGCACGTAGAGGCCGTGCTCCATGACATGCGTTTCGGCGAACGGGATGGAGGCGCCCGGCTCGAACGTGACGATGTTGATGTGCATGTCGTACGCCAGGTCATCGACCGGCAGCATCCGGGTGGTGCGCCACTTGTTGTCCGTGCCCGGCATCGGGTTCGGCTCGAGTTCCTGCTCGTTGCCGAACACCGGCTTCGCGGTGTAGCCCTCCAGGGCCTGGTAGGCCTTGCGGATCCAGTGGAACTTGGCGGCAGCACCGCCGTCGTTCTTCACCTGCCACTGGGAACCGGCCGGCGCGTAGGCAAAGCCGCCCGGGGCCAGGACGCGGTTTTCGCCTTCGATGGTGACGCTGAGTTCGCCGTCGACGACGAAGATGAAGCCCTCCACCGTGCTCTGCGCCTCGGGCTTGGCCGAACCGCCGCCCGGAGCAACCTCCATCAGGTACTGCGCGAAGGTGGTGGCGCCGCCGGCGACCGGGCGGTTGAGGATCCAGACGCGGGTGTCGTCCCAGTCGGGCAGCACACTGGTGACAATGTCGCGCATGACGCCACGCGGGATCACCGTGTAGGCCTCGGTGACGATGGCGCGGTCGGTCAGCAGGTCCGTCTGCGGCGGGTGACCGGCCGGGTTGGCGAAGTAGCTTGTCTGCTTAGTCATGGGTTTCCTCGCTGGTGGAAGCGGATTGGGGATGGGCGATGGCCTCGAGCTGGGCAACGGACACCTCGGCCTGCCGCTCGAACTCATTGCTTTCGACGGCGCCGCAGACCAGCCCTCGGTGGAGGAAGCGGGCCAGGGCGCGGGCCGTTGCCGGTTCATCCATAATGGCGCTGTCGATGCCGTGGACATAGTTCTTCAGCCGCACCGCGGCAGCCTCGAAGCCGTCACGGTAGAACGCGTAGGTGGCCAGGAAGCGGGTGGGCAGCTGGGCCGAGTGCAGGTCCCAGCCCTGGTAGATGCCGCGTTCCAGGTGCCGGCGGACCAGGCGTGCGTGCAGCGCCCAGGCCTTCGCCACATTCTCCGCGTCGCCAAGCGGCAGGATGTTGGTGGATCCGTCCGAGAGGTGCACGCCGGTGCCGGCCACGGCCACTTGCATGACGGCCTTGGCGTAGTCCGCGGCCGGGTGCTCCATGGACTGGTAGGCGGCCGCGATACCAAGGGACGCGCTGTAGTCGTAGGTGCCGTAGTGCAGCGAGCTGACCCGGCCGGCGCCGGCGTGGATCACCTGCGCCACCGGCATCGTGCCATCCGCGGCGAGGATCAGCTGCGGGGTTTCCATCTGGACCTCGAAGCGCAGCCGTCCCGCGGTCAGGTTGTGCGCCTGCTCCAGCTGCTCGCAGGCGAAGACCATCGCCTGCACCTGGGCTACCGTGCTGACCTTGGGCAGCGTCAGCACCAGCCCCTGCGGCAGGCCGCGCTCTCCGCATTCCTCCACGAGGGCACCGATGAACCGGTCCAACGTGCGCAGGCCGCGGGCGCGGGTGGGCCCTTCGAAGCACTTGAACCGGATGCCGATGAACGGCGGGGCGGTGCCGGCGGCCACTGCCTGGGCCACGAGGGCACCGGCCTTCAGCGCGTCGGCGTCCTCTTCCTCATCCGGGCGGTTGCCGTAGCCGTCCTCGAAGTCCAGCCGCAGGTCCTCGATCGGCTCGCTTTCGAGCTTGCGGCGGACCAGCTCGGCCAGCTGGGCGCTCTCCCCCAGGCCGAGGGAGGTGGCCAGCTGCTCCAGGCCGCCGTGTTCTTTCACCGCGGCCAGTGCGTCCCCGCCCCAGCGCGCGGCCAGGTCAAGGGTGAACGAGTCGGCCGGGACGTAGACCGTATGGACCGGCTGCCGTCCGCCGCCCTCGCCCGGATAGGCCGAGGACAGCAACTCGTCGGTGGCGCGCAGGTCCGCGTCGATCCTGGCGGCGACAGCGCCGGAGAGGGCGAGCTTGGCCGCCATCAGGAAACCAGCTCGTACGCCGGGAGCGTCAGGAACTCCACGAAGTCCCCGCCGCCGATGGTCAGATCCGCGATCAGCTTGCTGGCCGGCTCGTAGTACTTGGCGAACTTGTCGGCGTCGTTGATTTCACCGCGCAGTTTCTCGGTTTCCTCGGTGAGGATGCGCTCCACCAGCTCGCGCGTGACGGTGTTGCCGGTGTCGGCCAGCGTGACCTGGTTGTGCAGCTGCTGCCAGACCTGGGTGCGGGAAATCTCGGCGGTGGCGGCATCCTCCATCAGGTTGTGGATGGCCACGGCGCCGTTGCCGGAGATCCAGACGGCGGTGTAGGCAACGGCCACGTAGAGGTTCAGCCGCAGGCCGGCCTCGGTGACTTTGCCCTGGGCGGAAGACACATCCAGCAGCTGGGCCGCGGTGACCTCAACCTCGTCGCGGAGGCGGTCAATCTGGTTGGGCTTGTCGCCCAAGACCGAGTCGAAGATCTCGCGGCAGACCGGAACCAGGTCCGGGTGGGCCACCCAGGAGCCGTCGAAACCATCGTTCGCTTCGCGGGTCTTGTCGGCCCGGACCTTGGCGAAGGCCTGTTCGGTGACTTCGGGTTCCTTGCGGTTCGGAATGACTGCCGCCATCCCGCCCATGGCGAAGGCGCCGCGGCGGTGGCAGGTCTTGACCAGCAGCTCGGTGTAGGCACGCATGAAGGGCGCCGTCATCGCCACGGAGGCGCGGTCCGGCATGACAAAGCTTTCGCCGGCCTCGCGGAAGTACTTGATGATGCTGAACAAGTAGTCCCAGCGACCGGCGTTCAGGCCGGAGGCGTGCTCGCGCAGTTCGTACAGGATCTCGTCCATCTGGAAGGCGGCCGGGATGGTTTCGATCAGCACCGTGGCGCGGACGGAACCCTGCGGCAGGCCCAGCTCGGCCTCGGCGAAGGAGAAGATATCGTTCCAGAGCCGGGCCTCGAGGTAGCTCTCGGTCTTCGGCAGGTAATAGAACGGTCCGTCGCCGCGCTCAAAGAGGTACTCGGCGTTGTGGAAGAAGTGCAGGCCGAAATCCACCAGCGCACCCACAGCCGGCTGCCCGTCGATCTGGATGTTCTTTTCCGGCAGGTGCCAGCCGCGCGGGCGCATGACCACGGTGGCCAGCGGCGCGTCGGTGCGCAGCCGGTACTCCTTGCCTTCTGGCGAGGTGAACGCCAGCTCACCGTGTGCTGCGGCGGTCAGGTTCGCCAGCGCGTCGATGACGTTGGGCCAGGTGGGCGTGGAGGCATCCTCCAGGTCGGCCAGCCAGACCTTGGCGCCGGAGTTCAGCGCGTTGATGGCCATCTTCGCCGGCGAGGCCGGTCCGGTCATTTCCACCCGGCGGTCCTGCAGCTTCGCCGGCGCCGGGGCGACCTTCCAGTCGCCCTCGCGGACGTGCTTGGTTTCGGGCAGGAAGTCCAGCCCGCCGGAAGCCGCGGCCTTCTGCCGGTTGGACACGCGGTCCGCCAGCAGGCTGTCGCGGGTGACGGCGAACTTCTGGTGCAGCTTTTCCACGAACCCCAGGGCTTCGGCCGTCAGGATCCTTTCGGCTCCGGCTGCTGGTGCATTGTTTGTCACGGTGAGAGTCATGATGTTGCCTTCCTTTACTTGGCCATTGCGGCCGACGCTACAGCTGCGGCGACGTCGGATGCCACGTGGGGATCGAAAACACTGGGAATGATGAAGCTGGCGTTGAGCTCTTCGGCGGACACCCGGTCCGCGATGGCGTGGGCCGCGGCCACCAGCATCTCGGGCGTAATGTCCGCGACACCGGCATCGAGCAAACCGCGGAAGAACCCGGGGAAGGCCAGCACGTTGTTGATCTGGTTGGGGAAATCGCTGCGTCCGGTAGCCACGACGGCGGCATACTTCGCGGCGATCACCGGGTCCACCTCGGGATCGGGATTGGCCATCGCGAAAATAATGGCGTCGTTGGCCATCGTGGCCACCTGCTCCTCGCCCAGCACGTTCGGCCCGCTGACGCCGATGAAGACGTCGGCGCCGGCCACGGCATCGTGCAAGGTTCCGGTGAAGTTGTCCGGGTTCGTGTTCTCGGCCAGCCAGGTACGGTGTGCATCGGTGTAGGTCTCGGTACCGCTGATGGCACCGTTGCGGCCGCAGGCAATGATGTTCAGTGCGCCCTGCGCCTTCAGCAGCTGGATGATCGCGTTGCCCGCGGCGCCGACGCCGGCCACCACAATCTTCACGTCCTCGATCTTCTTGTTCACTACCTTCAGCGCGTTCTGCAGTGCGGCCAGCGTGACGATCGCGGTACCGTGCTGGTCATCGTGAAAGACCGGAATGTCGAGTTCATCGCGCAGTCGCTGCTCGATCTCGAAGCAGCGCGGAGCGGCAATGTCTTCCAGGTTCACGCCGCCGTAGACCGGCGCAAGGGCCTTCACGATCATGATGATTTCCTCGGTGTCCTGGGTGTCCAGGCAGACCGGCCAGGCGTCGACGTCGGCGAACTGCTTGAACAAGGCGGCCTTGCCCTCCATCACCGGCAGCGCGGCGGCGGGACCGATGTTGCCCAGGCCCAGTACAGCGGAGCCGTCGGTCACCACAGCGATCGTATTGCGCTTGACCGTCAGGCGGCGCGCATCGTCCGGATTCTCGGCGATGGCCATGCAAACACGTGCGACGCCGGGAGTATAGGCGCGGGACAGGTCGTCACGGTTGCGCAGGGGAACCTTGGGGACAACTTCCAGCTTGCCGCCGAGATGCATGAGGAAGGTGCGGTCGCTGACCTTGCGGACCTGCACGCCGTCGAGCTCATCCAGCGCAGCACTGACCCGCTCGCCGTGGGCGGCGTCAACGGTGTTGCAGCTGATGTCCACGACCATGCTGTCGTGGTGGCTTTCGGTCACGTCAAGTGCCGTGATAGCTGCACCGGCGGCAGCAACAGCGGCTGCGAGCTCGCTGGTAGCGGTAAAGCTTGCAGGGGTTTCCACACGCAGGGTTATCGAGTACCCGGGGCTGGGAGTCGCCATTGATTCTCCTCTGTTCTGGGGCCGGACCGGCCTCGGTCAGTTTCCGTATTATGGATATTATTATCTAACTAGCGGAATTACAACCACCTCGACCACATTTTCTTTCAGCAGGCGGAAATTGTCCGTGATTTTGCGGTATGTTTGAGAGAGCAGTTCCACGAAGTGGATATTTTCAAGCAATGTGAGAGTGAGTTCCCATGGCAGAGAAAGCCAGCGGAGGCGTCCAGTCAGTCGAGAGGGCTTTCGAGCTTCTCGAGCTCATCACCAACGCCGGCGGAGAGGTCACGCTGAGTGAGCTGTCGTCGTTCACCTCGCTGCCCCTGCCCACCATTCACCGGTTGCTGCGCACCCTGGTTTCGCTGGGCTACGTCCGGCAACTCGCCAACCGGCGGTACTCGCTGGGCCCGCGGCTGATCCGCCTCGGCGAAGTGGCCAACAAGCAACTCGGCTCCTTGGCCCGTCCGCACCTGAAGAACCTGGTCGAGACTCTGGGCGAATCAGCGAATATGGCGGTATTGGACTCCGAGATGGTGGTCTACATCGCCCAGGTTCCGTCACCGCACTCCATGCGCATGTTCACTGAAGTCGGCCGCCGCGCCCATACCCATGACACCGGCGTCGGCAAGGCGATTCTCGCCCAGTTGGAAGATGACGCCGTCCGCGACATCGTGACGCGCGCCGGCATGCCGACTCCCACGGAGATGAGCATTGGCAACATCTCCGACCTCATGCTGGAGCTGAAGAACATCCGCGAGCGCGGCTACTCCATTGATGAGCAGGAGCAGGAAATCGGCGTGCGCTGCTTCGCGATGGCCGTACCGGATGCTCCGACCCCCATGGCCATCTCGGTTTCGGGACCCGTTTCGCGGGTTGATGACGCCTTTGCCAAGCGGGCCGTCCCGCTCCTGCGGAGCGCCGCGGAGCAGATCTCGGCACAACTGAACGCGGCCGCAACGAGCTAGGTTTCCAACGTTTTTTCACATCCCAAAAAAGAAATTCCACAAAAGGTGTGGTCTCAGTCACTTCCAGCTGTTAGAGTTTTTCTTGCCAAAGGCGGGCTCCCATCTACGGGAGCTATCTACCGGGCGCTACTAACCTAAACAGCAATCGTCGAAGCTGAGGTCGCCGCCCGCGCCGTCTGGTGCCATGCCGTGGCCTGCTTCCCGATCACAGGGAGTCGCCACCATGAATACCACCACCATCTCCACCAGCCAATATCTGGCCAAGGCCGTCGAAATCGCCTCCAACAATGTCCGCAATGCCGGCGGGCCCTTCGGCGCCATCGTGGTTGCCGCGGACGAGCGGATTTTCGAGGGCGCCAACCGCGTCACCGCCAATAATGATCCCACCGCGCACGCCGAAGTCACGGCCATCCGCGCCGCCTGCCAGAGCCTGGGCACGTTCGACCTGAGCGGGGCCGTGCTCTACTCCAGCTGCGAACCCTGCCCGATGTGTCTGGCCTCCTCGCTCTGGGCACGGATCGACCGCGTGGTGTTTGCCGCGGACCGTCACGATGCCGCCCGCGCGGGGTTTGATGACGCAGTCTTCTACGACTACTTCGACACTCCGGTGGAGCGCCGCCTGATGCCCGTGGTCCGCGACACCGGAGAACCAGGGAACACGGGGCATCTCGAACCCTTCAATATATGGAACAGTCTGGCGACCCGGATCGATTACTGAGGCAGTGCCATCATGGCCATAATCCAGCCCAGAACCCGTCCCCGCACAGACAATGTCCAGCAGGGCGCTCCCGGCACACCGGGCACTCCCCCGGCCGGCCTGCAACCCCGCGGACTTATCGACCGCTACTTCCAGATCACCGCACGCGGCTCCAGCTTGGGACGCGAATTCCGCGGCGGTCTGGTCACCTTCTTCACGATGGCCTACATCGTGATCCTCAACCCCCTGATCCTTGGCGGTTTCGGACCCGATTCCGCTCCGGTGGACGTCGCCGGAAACTGGCTGCCGGCCGCACAGGTCGGCGCCGTGACCGGGCTGACCGCCGGAGTGATGACCATCCTCTTCGGCCTGATCGCCAACCTGCCCTTCGGCCTCGCCGCGGGGCTCGGCATCAACTCCTTCCTCGCCGTCGCCGTCATCCAGGACGTGACCTGGCCCGAAGCCATGGGCCTGGTGGTGATCAACGGCGTCCTGATCGTCATCTTCGGCATGACCGGCGCCCGGACCGCGATCTTCCGCGCCATCCCTAAGGATCTGAAGGCCGCCATCACGGTGGGCATCGGCCTGTTCATCACCTTCATCGGCTTTGTGGACTCCGGCTTTGTCCGCGCTACCGAGGGCGGTCCGCCCGTCCAGTTGGGCGACAACGGTTCCATCACCTCGGTGCCGACGCTGGTCTTCGTAGCCGGGCTGCTGATCATCGGCATCCTCGTGGCCCGCAAGGTCCAGGGCGGCATCCTGATCGGCATCGTCGCCACCACGGTCCTGGCCGCGATCCTCGAAGCCACCCTGCAGCTGGGGCCGGCCTCCGAAACCAATCCGGGCGGCTGGCATCTGAACACCCCGGTGCTCGCCGGCCAGATCTTCGCGGTACCGGACCTGACCCTGGTGGGAGAGTTCGATATCTTCGGCTCCTTCGCCCGGATCGGGGGCCTGGCCGCCACCATGCTGGTCTTCACGCTGGTCTTTACCAACTTCTTCGACGCGATGGGCACCATGACCGGACTGGCCAAGAGTGCCGGGCTGGCGCACAAGGACGGCACTTTCCCGCGGCTGAAGTCCGCGTTCATCGTTGAAGGCATCGGCGCGGTAGCCGGCGGCGCTACCTCCGGTTCCTCCAACACCGTCTACGTCGATTCCGCCGCCGGCATCGGCGAGGGCGCCCGCACCGGGCTGGCCTCGGTGGTCACCGGCGTGCTGTTCCTCGGCGCCATGTTCCTCACGCCGCTCACCAGCGTGGTGCCGATCGAAGTGGCAGCCTCTGCCCTCGTCGTCGTCGGTACGTTGATGAGCGCGCAGATCCGCGAGATCAACTTCAAGAAGTTCTCCGTGGGCATGCCCGCCTTCCTGACCATGATCACCATGCCGCTGACCTACTCCATTGCAAACGGCATCGGCGTGGGCTTCATTGTCTGGGTCCTGGTGAACTCGGCCAGCGGGCGGGCGAAGAAAATCCATCCGCTGATGTGGCTGGTGGCGGCGGGGTTCCTGGTGTACTTCGCCCGCGGCCCGATCAGCGAGATGCTCGGCGGATAACCGCTGCGGCCGGTGCCGGCAGGCTCCGGCACCGGCCGCGGAATGAAAGGACAAACCAATGCTGAATCTCGGTGCAGAGCTCGGCGCCTGGCTGGATGCGGCCGGGGACAACTACGCCGTGGCCACCGTCATTGCCGCCAGCGGTTCCGTTCCCTGCCCGGTAGGCACCTCCATGCTGGTCTCCTGCAGCGGCAGCGTGCTCGGCTCGCTCTCCGGCGGATGCGTAGAGGGCGCCATTGTGGCTGCGGCGCTGGACACCATTGCGGACCAGCGGCCGCGGACGGAGCATTTCGGCTACCGCCCCGAGGACGCGTTCGCCGTCGGGTTGACCTGCGGCGGCGAGCTGGACGTCCGCCTCCAGCCGGTAAAAGCAACAACTAACGACGACGGCGGGGCGCGGCTGGGTGCCGCGCTCACCCGGCTGGCGGCGTCCGGGCCCCAGGAGCCGCTGGCCGTGGTGCGGTGCATCGATGCCGGCGGCAGCGGCGCGGTTCTCGTGCCCGACCCGCAGCATTTCCTGCCCGGAGACCATGCGGACGAGCTGGAGTCCCTGACCGGATCTACCTCCGCGGCCCGGTCCGCGGGCGTGCAGCTCGCGGGGTTGCTCCGGCAGGGGGTCAGCGGCCTACTGCGGCTGTCGCCCTCGGAAGCGGAGTGCGGGGACCAACCGCCGGCGCTGCTCGTGGAGACCCGGCTGCCGCCACCGCGGCTGCTGGTCTTCGGCGCCAACAATTTCAGCGAGGCCCTGCTGCCGGCCGCGAAGCTGCTCGGCTACCGGGTGACGCTGTGCGATGCCCGGCCGGCCTTTACCCAGCAGCGGCGGTTCCGGGCAGCAGACGAAGTGGTCTGCGACTGGCCGCACCGGTATCTGGCCGGCGAGGCCGCTGCCGGCCGGATCGACGCCCGGACTGTGGTCTGCGTCCTCACGCACGATGCCAAGTTCGACATCCCGCTGCTGCGCACGGCACTGGAACTGGACCTGGCCTACCTGGGTGCCATGGGTTCGCAGCGCAGCCATGCCCAGCGGGTGCAGGCCCTGCTGGCGGAGGGCGTGGCATCGCAGGCACTGGCCCGGCTGCATTCGCCGATCGGCCTGGACCTGCAGGCCGTCACCCCCGCCGAGGTGGCAGTGTCGATCACCGCCCACATCATTGCCTCGCGCAACCCGGCTGCCACGGGACTCCCCCTGTCCCGGCGCAACGGGCCGATCCACAGCAACCTGCCCGTCAGCAGCGATGCCCTCATCCACACCCTCGGATCCGCGCACGAACGCGTTCCGGAAACCATCGGTTCTGCGCACAGCGCCTCTTTCGCGCTCAGCGGCAGACCCTAACGTTACGTATTTATCTAGGAGTCCCTCCATGGACATGAACACTATCGAGGCCGTGGTTCCCACCACGGATCCAGGCGACTGGCGCGAAGGAGATGCCTGGCTCGCCGGCGGAACCGTGCTGTTTTCCTACGGCAGCTCCACCTTGCGCCGGCTGCTGGACCTTGGCTCGGCAGGTTGGGAACCGATCACTGTCAACGACGACGGAATCGAACTGGCTGCCACCTGTCTCGTAGCTACCCTCTACGAACTGCCGGACTCACCGGTCCACGCCGGCACAATCGGAACCGACGGCGCCGACAGGCTGGTGGACAAGTGGCCGGCGCTGGATCTGGTGCGTCCCTGCTGTGATTCCTTCGTGGCTTCCTTCAAGATCTGGAACATGTCCACGGTGGGCGGCAACATCTGCACCTCGCTGCCGGCCGGACCGATGACCTCATTGTGCGCAGGGCTGGACGGCACCGCCAGCATCCTCGGGCCGCACGGCTCCCACCGCGAGCTGCCGGTCGCCGAACTGGTCACGGGCGACGCGACCAACGCGCTGCTGCCGGGCGAACTGCTGCGCAGCATCCGGCTGCCGGCGAGCGCGCTGGCAGCCAGAACGGCCTTCCGCCGCCTGTCACTGAGCAATCTGGGCCGCTCCGGCGTCCTGCTGATCGGCCGGCTGGATCCCGACGAAACCCTGGTGCTGACCGTCACCGCATCCACCAAGCGGCCGGTGCAACTGCGCTTCGACGCCGCCGAACACCCTGATCGCGGGGAATTGAAGGCCGCACTGAATGCTGCCATCGCCCCGGAGCTGTACCACGACGACATCCACGGCCTGCCGCAATGGCGCCGGGATATGACCTACCGGCTGGCCGAGGAAATCCGCGCTGAGCTGCTCATGGGAAGGAGTGCCTGACATGGCAATGGACATCAATGGGGAAACGCACGCCAACAGCCCGCGGCCGGGCCAGTGCCTGCGCACCTTCCTGCGCGAAGAGGGCATGCAGGGCGTGAAAAAGGGATGCGACGGCGGCGACTGCGGCGCCTGCACCGTACATGTCGACGGCGTCCCGGTGCACAGCTGCATTTACCCCGCCGTGCGCGCCGAGGGCCGCTCCATCACCACCATCGAGGGGCTGCCGGACGTGGCCGGGGAAGACCTGCACCCGATGCAGCAGCAGTTCCTCAAGGCCCAGGGCTTCCAGTGCGGTTTCTGCACCGCCGGCATGATCATGACCGCGGCAACGTTCAGCGACGAACAGAAGCGGAACCTGCCGCGGAATCTGAAGGGCAACCTCTGCCGTTGCACCGGCTACCGCGCCATCGAAGACGCCGTGCTGGGCAACGACGGCACGGCGGCCACACCTGCACCGGCAGCGGTCGGCGCGGACACCCCCGCCCCGGCAGCTCCCCTCGTTGTCACCGGCACCGCCCGCTACACCTTGGACGTACCCGCCGACGAGTTCCCCGGCCTGCTGCACCTGAAGCTGGCCCGTTCGCCGCATGCCCATGCCCGCATCCGGGCGATCGATACCCGCGCGGCGCTGGCGGTCCCCGGCGTCGTCGCTGTCTTCACGCATAAGGATGCGCCGGCCCAGCTGTTCTCCACCGCGCAGCACGAGCTGTACACGGATGACCCGGACGATACCCGGGTGCTCGACGACGTCGTTCGCTTCAAGGGCCAGCGGGTGGCCGCCGTCGTGGCCGAAACTGTGGCCGCGGCCGAAGCCGGAGTCCGTGCACTGGAGGTCGATTACGAGGTGCTGCCCGCAGTCTTCGAGCCCGAGGCCGCGATGGAACCCGGCGCGCCGCTGCTGCACGCCGACAAGCCGGAAGATTCCCGCATTGCCGTTCCGGAGCGGAACATCGTCGCCGAAGTACACACCGAAATCGGTGACGTTGCCGCGGCGCTGGACAACGCCGACGTCGTACATGAAGAGACGTACGTGACCCAGCGCGTGCAGCATGTGGCGCTGGAGACGCACAGCGCCATCGCCTGGACCGAGGCCGACGGCAGCCTGGCCGTGCGTTCCTCCACGCAGGTCCCGTTCCTGGTCAGGCGCACGCTCGCCCGGGTTTTCGCGCTGCCGCAGGAAAAGGTCCGCGTGGTGGCCGGCAGGGTGGGCGGCGGCTTCGGCGGCAAGCAGGAGATGCTCACGGAGGACATCGTGGCGCTGGCGGCGCTGAAGCTGGGCCGGCCGGTGCAGCTGGAGCTGACCCGGACCGAGCAGTTCACCGCCACCACTACCCGGCACCCGTTCACCATCCGGGTCCGGGCCGGCGCCCGCAGGGACGGCACGCTCACCGCGCTTGCAATGGACGCCACCGTCAACACCGGGGCCTACGGGAACCACGCCCCCGGCGTAATGTTCCACGGCTGCGGCGAGTCGATCGCGGTCTACCGCTGCACGGCGAAGAAGGTGGACGCCCGCACCGTCTACACCAACACGGTTCCCTCCGGTGCGTTCCGCGGCTACGGCTTGAGCCAGATGATCTTCGCGGTGGAGTCCGCACTGGACGAGCTCGCCGTCCAGCTGGGCGTGGACCCGCTGGAGTTCAAGCGGCGCAACATGATCCGCCACGGCGACGACATGCTGTCCCTGCACAGCGAACCGGAAGCGGACGTGCTCTTCGGCAGCTACGGTCTGGACCAGTGCGTGGACCTGGTCCGCGGCGCGCTGGACCGGGGCCGCGAGCGCGGCGCCGGCGGCGAAGACCTGGGACCTGAGTGGCTGGTCGGCGAAGGTACCGCACTGTCGATGATCGACACTGTGCCACCGCGCGGGCACTACGCGCACAGCATCATCGCCCTGACCGCGGACGGCTACCGGCTGGACGTGGGCACGGCGGAATTCGGCAACGGCACCACCACGGTGCACGCCCAGCTCGCCGCGCAGGCCCTCGGCGCCTCCCCTGCTGCCGTGCGGGTCCGCCAGTCGGACACGCGGCTGACCGAGCACGATTCGGGTGCCTTCGGTTCCACGGGCACGGTGGTGGCGGGCAAGGCGACGCTGGCCGCGGCACAGGAGCTCGCCGGACTGGTGCGTTCCTTCGCCGCCGAGCTGAGCGGCGTGCCGGCCGAGGACTGTGTGCCTGTCGCGGACGGCGTGGACTGCGCCGGGCAGCTGCTGACCTTCGCGCAGCTGGCCGAAGCCGCCGCGGAACGTTCCGTGTCGCTGCAGGCCGAGGGCCGCTGGGGCGGCACTCCGCGGTCGGTCGCGTTCAACGTGCAGGGTTTCCGCGTGGCCGTGAACTCCGCTACCGGCGAGCTGGCCATCCTGCAGAGCGTGCAGGCCGCGGACGCCGGCGTCGTCGTCAATCCCCGCCAGTGCCGTGGTCAGATCGAAGGCGGAATCGCGCAGGCACTCGGAGCCGCGCTCTACGAAGAAGTCCGGATTGACGACGGCGGCGCGGTCACCACCGATATCCTGCGCCAGTACCATATCCCCGCCTTCGCGGACGTACCCCGTAGCGAAGTGTACTTCGCCCGCACCTCCGACAAGCTCGGCCCGCTCGGCGCCAAGTCCATGAGCGAAAGCCCCTTCAACCCGGTGGCGCCGGCCCTCGCCAATGCCCTCCGGGCGGCCACCGGCATCCGCTTCACCTCGCTGCCGTTAACGCGGGACCGGATTTACCTGGCGCTGAAGGACGCAGGCCGCGTGCCCGCCGTCGGCGCGGATCTGCTGCTGGCCCGGTAAGCATCTCCTGGCTCGGCGGCCCTTACCGGTTTCGCGGTACGGCCGTCACCAGGCGCGCGAGATCCGTGCCGGGAGCGGTGAGCCGGTCCACGGTATCGAAGACGAACCGCTGCATGGCGGCGGCCGCAGCTGAGGGTTCGACGTCGGTGCGCCGGGCCAAGTTGACGGTTCGGGTCAGTTGGGGGCTTACCAGTCGCGTGCTGTGCAGCCCGGGGCGGTCGATGACCACCATAGCCGGGACGACGGCCACTCCCAGCCCCCTCTCTGCGAACCGGAGTACGGCGTCCATTTCTGCGCCTTCGACGGCGATCGTCGGGGTAAGTCCGCTGGCGGAGAATGCGGCGTCGGTGGCCAGGCGCAGGTCGTAGCTGCGGTTGAACGCGACCTGCGGGATCTGCGCCAGTTCCGCCAGTGTGATCTCGGTCGGGGTCCGGTTTCCGCCCTGTTGCTCCCGCGCCTGTTGTGGCAGCGGTGAGCCTGCGGCTGAGATCACCACCAGTTCCTCGGAAAGCAGGGGGATCAGTTCGGTGCCCGGCACGGACGGTTCCGTGCCACGGGTGACCATCAGGGCCAGGTCCAGTGCGTTCTCGTTCAGGGCGTCCACCAGTGAGCGCGAGCCTGCCTCGGTGATGTGCAGGTCCACTCCAGGGTGTGCGGCCCGGAAAGCTGCGAGTACATCGGAGACCAGTGAAACGCAGAGAGTCGGCGGAGCACCGAGCCGGACATGACCGCGGCGGAGGCCGGCCAGCTCGTCCATCTGCTCGCGGGCAAACCGCGCGTCGGCGAGCATCCGCCGGGCGATGGGCAACAGCACCTCCCCTGCGTCGGTCAGCGTCACCCCCGCCGGTCCACGACGGAAGAGCTTAGTGCCTAGGTCAGCCTCCAGAGCAGCGATTTGCCGGCTCAGTGAGGGTTGGGCGAGGAAGAGCTCCTCGGCAGCCCGAGTGAAGTGGCCCATCCGCGCCACGGCCTCGAAGGAAGATAATTGCTCGAGTTTCATTATAGCCTTTGTGCATCACAATGAGTAAAACAATGCATTGGACTCATCATACCCGGCTTCCTAGCATGGTCGATATGAGCACACAGCATTCCACTGAACGACTGATGTCCACCTCCGTCCTCGTCATCGGTACCGGTGGTGCCGGACTACGGGCTTCGATCGAACTGGCCCAGCGCGGGGTCCAGGTATTGGCGGTGGGCAAGCGGCGCAAGCACGATGCTCACACCACCTTGGCAGCTGGCGGCATCAACGCCGCCCTGGGCACGATGGACCCCGAGGACAGCTGGCAGCAGCACGCCGCCGACACCTTGCGCGAGTCCTATTTCCTGGCTGACCCGGCCATCGTCGAGACCGTGGCGCGCAACGCCGCCGACGGAATCGGGGATCTGGAGAAATGGGGTATGCCCTTCGCCCGGGAAGAGGACGGGCGGATTTCACAGCGCTTCTTCGGCGCTCATAAGTACCGCCGCACCGCTTACGCCGGTGACTACACTGGTTTGGAAATCCAACGCACCCTGATGCGCCGCGCGGCCGAGCTGGATGTGCAGATCATCGACAGCATCTACATCACCCGCCTCCTGGTGACCGACGGCACGGTCTTCGGCGCCTACGGATTCGACATTGTGGACGGCACACCCGTGCAGATCCATGCCGATGCGGTGATCCTGGCAGCCGGCGGGCACACACGCATCTGGCGCCATACCTCCTCCCGACGTGACGAGAACACCGGGGACTCCTTCCGCCTGGCCGCTCTGGCCGGTGCCCGGATCCGGGACGCCGAGCTGGTCCAGTTCCACCCCTCCGGACTGCTGGAACCCGACGACGCCGCCGGCACCCTCGTTTCCGAGGCAGCGCGCGGAGAAGGCGGCATCCTCACCAATGCACTGGGTGAGCGATACATGGAGCGCTACGACCCCGAGCGCATGGAACTTTCCACCCGTGACCGGGTTGCCCTGGCCGGATACACCGAGATCACCGCGGGCCGGGGAACCGGGAAAGGAGGCGTTTACCTGGACGTCTCCCACCTGCCCCGGGAAGTCATCCTGCAGAAGCTGCCGCGCGTCTACCGCACCCTGATCGACCTGCAAATGCTCGATATCACCACAACGAAAATGGAGATCGCTCCGACCGCCCACTACTCCATGGGCGGGGTTTGGGTAGCCCCGGAGGATCACGGTACGGGCGTGGACGGGCTGTACGCGATCGGTGAAGCTTCCTCAGGCCTGCATGGCGCCAACCGTCTGGGCGGGAACTCGCTGATAGAGCTGCTCGTCTACGGGCGAATCACCGGAGAGCACGCCGCCGAGTACGTCACCTCCCGGACAACTGTCCGCCGGGATCCCTCTGCCGTGGGTCTGGCCCGCACCGAGATGCAGTCCCTGCTCAGTGAACGCGGAACCGAGTCGGCGCGGCGCCTGCAGCGCGAAGTGCGCAACGTGATGACCGAGCACGCCGGCGTCGTGCGCACCGAGCAGGGACTGCAGGAGGGCCTACGCGAACTGGCCGCCCTCGAAGAGCGCGCGCAGCACGTCACCGCGCACCCTGACATCGCCGGGTTTGACGACCTGGCCCACGCCTACGATCTGCTGGGCTCGCTCCTCGCGGCCCGCGCAACGCTCGAATGCGCACTGGAACGGCGTGAGACGCGCGGCTGCCACAACCGTGCGGACTTCCCGCAGCAGGATCCGGCGCTGCAGGGCAACTTCGTCTGGTCGCCAGCTGAAGGAGTCAGCTTCGAGGCTCTGGCCCCCGCACCGGACTCCTTTCGCTCGCTAGCCGAGGCCGACGCTGACGACTCTGTAGCCGGCAAGCTCGTGGAGTAGCACTGTACGGGTCATCAAGTCCACACCGCGGACAGGCAAGGCTTATTGCCGGGCTCGGTGCATTCCTGAGCTCGAGCCCGGCGGGCGATAAATGGGAGTGGCTTCCCCTCGATGCGGCGCCACTGCCCGTGCCCAAGCCAGTCCCGAAGCTACCATCGGAATAACGAAAATCTGAGGAAGGCTGACGAGTGGCTACTACCAAGACGGTTCTAGAGACGAGTCTGGACATATTTCGCGCGCAGGGGGTGACCACTATCTTCGGCAACCCCGGATCCAACGAGATTCCATTCCTCGCCGGCCTCGATGAGAGCTTCAACTTCATTCTTGGACTGCACGAGCAGGTCGTCGTTGGCATGGCCGAGGGCTACGCCCGCGCCACCGGCAGGCCTGCCCTGGTCAACCTGCATGCCGCCTCCGGGTCGGGCAACGCCATGGGCGCCCTGACCAACGCCTGCTACGGCCACATTCCGATGGTCATCCTCGCCGGACAGCAGGTCCGGCGGACCGTCGGCCAAGAGTCGATGCTGGCCAGCGTGGATGCTTCAGTCCTGCCGACCCCGCTGGTCAAGTACTCGCATGAGCCGCTCGCGGCTGCCGACGTGCCGCGGACCCTCGCCCAGGCCGTGTTTGAAGCCTCTACCCAGCCGTGCGGGCCCGTCTATGTCTCCGTCCCGCTTGATGACTGGGCCGAACCCGCCCTCGACGACGATGCCCTGCTCACCGAGCGCTCGGTGGTCATCGCCGGCAGCCTCACCGACGACATGGCACAGGAACTCATCGCCACCGTCGACGGCGCGAAGAAGCTGGCGCTCGTCGTGGGCCCCCAAGTGGACGCCGCCGCCGTTGAGGATCACACGCTCTTTGATGCCGTGGTGTCCCTAGCGGAAAAGACCGATGCCTCCGTATACGTCGCCCCATCCCCCTCGCGGGGTCCCTTCCCGACCACCCACCCGAACTTCGAGGGTGTCATCGTTCCGGGCATTAAATCCGTGCGTGACCGTCTGGCCGGACATGACGTCGTCCTCGTCCTCGGCGCTGCCGTCTTCCGGTACCACCGCTGGGAGCCGAGCAACTACCTCGAGGCCGGGATCCGCGTTGTGCAGATCACCCAGGACCCCCGCGAGGCGACCCGCGCGCCGTTCGGTCGGTCCTTCGTCGCGGATGTGGCGGGCGCCACGAAGGCGTTGGCCGACGGCGTAATCGACCGGGGCACGCGCCGCGGCGAGCCCGGCTCGCGTGAGCTTCCTGCGGCTAGGACCTCCCCGGAAGGCATGACCGGCACGGAAGTTCTCGAGGTGTTGAATGCCCACGTGAACGACACCGTCGCCTACGTCAACGAGACCACCACCCTGGACCTGGATTACCTTGAGCGTATCGCCATCGACCGGCCGGGCATGTACCATTTCCCCGCCTCGGGCGGTCTGGGATTCGGCCTGCCGGTGGCGGTCGGCATGTCCCTCGGCGACCCGGAGAAGACGATCGTGGCGACCGTAGGCGACGGCTCCGCGAATTACGGCATCACCGCGCTCTACACCGCGGCAAAGCAGAATACGCGGACCGTGTTCGTCATCGTTAACAACTCCAGCTACGGCGCCCTCGCCGGCTTCGCCCAGCGGATGGGCACGCCGGACATACCGGGCTTGGAACTCGGCGGCATCGACTTTGTCTCCATCGCCGAGGGCTACGGTGTGCCCGCACAGCGGACGAGCACCCGCGAGGAGTTCGAGGAGGCGTACCAAAAAGCGCTGAAGGCCAACGGCCCGGTCCTCATCGACGTACAGGTGACCACCGGCTGATCCCTCTTAAGGACTTCGTTCGCCCGACGCAGCTCCGCTCCCGGGCCTTCATGCCGCAGCATCGCCTTAATCCGCCGGCTGGCGGGTGGGGCGCCCCCGGTTGAGGACCAGGGTCCGGAGCCAGGCGGTGGAAACGGCTACGACGCTTTCGAGCGGGCCCTTCCCGATGGCGTTGCGCCACAGTACTGCGGCGAGCAGGAACACGATGCATTGGATGGTGATGGACATTACGGGACGGCTCTCGTCCAGGATCTCGGTAGCCAGGACGATCACGTGGGCCGAATAGAGGGTCAGCGTCATCGAGCCCATTGCAGCCAGGGGGCCAGCGGTACCACCCAGCAGCGGCACGAGCAGCAGCACGGCGCCCAGGGCGGCCAGCGCGATTCCGAGCGTGTGCAGGATAGTGACGGGCGTGGAGGTGTAAGGAGAGAGGATGGCCAGCCACCACCCGGTCGTGGCCGGCAGCGTCTCAGCGGAGGTATCTACATTGCCTCCGAAGATCAGGATGGAGTTGATCTCCTCCCTGCTGAGCAGGGGTGTGGCGGCAACGATCCGGTTAAGGCCCCCGCCCGGGCCCAACAGCACCATCGACAGCAGCCACATGAACGCGGCCAGAGCAGATCCGGCCGCCAGGAGGACGGCCGCGACCTTCCGGGAGGTGAGGTCCATGCGTCCGACCGCGATGCCCACACAGATGTACGCCACCCATGGCAGGGCGGGATAAAACCCGGTGAGCAGCATGTCGGTGAGGAAGACGCCGGGCTGGGCGGCGGCAAGAGAGAACGAGTATTCGTCCTGGATTTGCGGCATATCCGGCCAGCTCGCACGCACCAGTTGCATCGCCACGGGCCCTAGGACCGCGAAGACAACGGACAGGCCCAGCAGTGTCCGCCGGCCCAGGCCCAGAAGTGGGACAGCCAGCAGGAAGAGGATCCCGTAGTAGGGCAGGATGATCGCGACGGTGGTATCCGTGGGGCCGAGCAGCAGGCCGATCGAGGTGATCAACAGCGCCCGCAGCGCCAGGCCGGCCCGGTTCGCAGTCATCGCACGGCCTGCCGGTGTCCGCCTGCCGCCGGTAAGCAGCGCGATGGAGATCCCCGCGATCAACGCGAAGAGAGCCGCGGGCCGGCCTGCGAGGACAGCCCACTCCGCGGTGGCAGTGCCGCCGGCCGACGGAGGAAAAACATTGACGATGATTATTCCGACCAAGGCCAGCCCCCTGGCGACGTCCACACCGATTACCCGCCGGGAACCCCCTTGGCCCGCCTTGTCCGGCTGCCCAGGTGCGGGCACCGGGTTTCTACCCGGCGGCCGCGTTCGATCCGAGCCAATCAGCATAATGGCTTTCCTTCCTCCGTCATCACCCCGGGCCGGGCGGCGCGCGCCACTTGCCTGTTAGACGGCGCCCCGCATAGCAAACCGCTATGCGCGTTACCAGCGCGTTACTGGTGCCAGTCCCTCGGCAGGTTCGACGTCCAGGGAAAGGGTGTGGGCACCGGTCGTCGGGTCAACTGTGAGACTGAATGTTTGCAGGACCTGTGCAGCGTTCATAGCCCGCTCGCCCCACCGCGCCCGTGGATACACCTGGAACAGCGAGGCCTTGAGTTTGGAGTACAGCGTCTGACGAAAGTGGTTATCAACGCGCTTGCTGGCTTCCAGCTCAAGGACTTTCCATTTGAAATCGTCCGCGATCTGCCGGAACTCACCGAGCAAAACAGTTTTCCCAACACCCCGCAATCCGGTGACAATCATCGATTGGTCGATTCGGCCAACGAGCAAGCCGGCGGAGAAGCGTCTCGAACTCCTTGAGGAGCTCACTACGCCCGACAACCAGCTCGGGGTGGCTCCGGCATTCGGAGCTTCGGTTGCAGCTTTTCCTTCTGACCGCATAGGACGGTCGGAACGACGCGGCCATCGCGAAGCACGGCCGCCTTGCATATAACGCAACGCTGATAACGGCGCATATGACGGCAGTAACTGGCACGAGATATGCGCAGCGTCAGGACAGAAGTCGGAATTCCCCCGGCCCGCAGCGTCATCTGAATATGGGTAACGCCGAGCAGCTCGTTGATCGAAGCCTGCCCTTCCAGCCCGCAGGTCTGGTCCCTATCCATAGCTTGCCCCTAAGCGCGGCCGCCGCCTGAAGTCTTTAGACACGCGCCCCTGGGACGTAGCCGCATCTGCACGAGCTGCGAACTTCGGCGTCGGGAGCCAGTCCCCCATTGGCGATATCCGAACTCACGAGGCCCTCGTCCCGACGCGGAGCAGGTACAGGACATGAGTTGGTCAATGCGTGCCGAGTCCGTCTGGGCGGCTTTGAGCGCGTCGGCGTGCTTGAGGGGTTCCGCCAGTGCTTTATCTGCCTGTTCGACGCGCGACCCGGTACGGTTCACACCGCCATCGAGCGGGTGGTTAGGCTGGGTGGATGGCGACAGTTATTCTCGTGCGGCACGGCCGCACCACAGCCAATGCCACTGGACTGCTGGCCGGTCGGGCCGTCGGCGTCAGCCTGGACCAGATCGGGCGCGACCAAGCGGCGCGGACCGGAGACCGGCTCGCCGCGGTGCCCGTAGTCGGGGTGGTGTCGAGCCCTCTTGAGCGTTGTCAGCAGACCGCCCAGCTCATCCTCGATCGTCAGGCTGGCACGACGTACGCGCCGGTCGATCTCGATCTCACCGAGTGCGATTACGGCCAGTGGCAGGGCCGCACGCTCAGTGATCTCGCGACCGAGGATTTGTGGCCGGTTGTGCAGTCGCAACCGTCCGCCGTCATCTTTCCCGGCGGTGAATCCATGGCCGCGATGCAGGCCCGGTCGGTGGCAGCGATTCGACGCCACGATGCAGCCTTCGAAGCCGAGTACGGGCCAGGGACCGTGTGGGTGGCGGTGAGCCACGGTGACATCATCAAGTCAATCCTCGCCGACGCGCTAGGCATGCACCTTGACCTGTTCCAGCGCATCAATGTGGGCCCGGCCTCCGTATCGATCGTGCGCTACGGGGCCAGTCGGCCGACCGTCTACGCAACCAATACCGACGCCGGGGATCTGTCGTGGCTGACCAACAGCGTCAATTCCGACGACGCACCGGTGGGCGGTGGCGCAGGGCACACGGCTCCACGAACCGGATGAGCCTAAAATAGTCCCATGCCTACAACTGTTCATGAGTTTGCCTGGCCTGACCGCGTCGTCGTCGGCACCATCGGCCTTCCCGGGGCGCGCACGTTCTACCTGCAGGTACGCACTGGCAAGCAGATCGTCAGCATCGCCCTCGAGAAGCAGCAGTCAGCGCAGCTCGCCGAGAAAATCGACGAGATCCTCGATCAGCTCATCACTCTCGAGGGCAACCCCTTCAGCGTTCCCACGAGTACTCCCATTGAACTTGTCGACAATGACCAGCTCGAGGCCGTTCAGGAGCAGTTCCGCACCGGCACCATGAGCTTAGGTTGGGACCCAACCACGGCGCAGGTCGTAATAGAGGCCCACCCCATCACCGATGTCGATGTTGATGACAACGACGAACCGCTTGATGAGGACGGCGCTAACGAGCCCGAAATGCTGCTGGTGCGAATGCCGGTCGGCACCGCCCGCGCATTCGCCAGGCGCACCCGTGAGATCGTGGGCGCCGGGCGTCCGACGTGCTCGCTCTGCGGTTACCCCATAGACGCCGACGGGCACATCTGCACCCTCCCCGAGGTCTGATGCCAGCGCCGGACCTGGTGACCGCCGAGCTGACGCTCACCGGCCGCATCACGACGGCTTCAAACGCTACATTTCTGGGCAATATCGGCGACGTGGTGGTCGTCTATAAGCCGATAGCAGGCGAAAGTCCGCTGTGGGATTTTCCCCACGGCACTCTGGCTCACCGGGAGGTGGCCGCCTACCTGATCTCGCAGGCCTTCGGCTGGGACGTCGTGCCGCACACCTGGCTGCGCGATGGTCCGATGGGCGAAGGAATGGTGCAGCTCTGGCAGGAGCAGGACCCCGCCCAAAGCGCCGTGAACCTGGTCGCGACGGACCACATGCCGGAGACGGGCTGGAAACACGTTCTCGAGGGACGAGATGAGAACGGACGGATGCTCGCCCTCGTTCACGAAGACTCGCCAGCGCTCAGACGCATGGCGGTGTTCGACATCGTCGTCAACAACGCCGACCGCAAAGGCGACCACATTCTTGCCATGACGGACGGACACCGGCACGGCGTGGACCATGGGCTCACCTTTCACCGTGACCACAAGCTGCGCACGGTGCTGTGGGGGTGGCTGGGAGACGCTCTGACCGCCGAGGAACGCGACGGCATCGATCGTGTCAGCGAAGGACTGCACGGTGGGCTGGGCCGAACCCTGGCGGACCTGCTCAGCGCCGAAGAAATCGTATCGCTCGCCGCGCGCTGCGCCCGGTTGCGCGTGGCAGGGCGGTTTCCGGCTCGCAGCGGTGAGATGTCGGCGGTGCCCTGGCCGCTGTTCTAAGGGAATTACGGCTACGGGCTTCGCAGGCTGTGTCACGTTTGATGGCATGGATCTTAAGGTGCGACGGAGCTCAGCGCAAAAGTCCGCGGTCTCCGCCCTCGGGAGGCACTGCAGTATTGAGTGGCCGGACCGCAGGGAGTAGCGTGGCGTCCATCGACAACTCCTATCACCTCGATTCGGAGTGACCATGGCACATCTGAGACGTCGGTTCGCTGCCTTGACGGCGGCCCTGGTTATGAGCGTAACCAGCGGCGCCGTTGCCAGCCCCGCATTCGCCGACCCGACCGAGCCCGTCAAGACCGCGACCGCCAGGGGTTACGGCGGCGCAGTCAGCACCGTCGACCCGGAGGCTTCCGCCGCAGCGATTAGAGTCCTCCGCAAGGGCGGCAATGCCGTGGACGCCGCCGTAGCCGCAGCGGCGACCCTCGGCGTGACTGAACCGTACAGCGCCGGGATCGGCGGTGGCGGTTACTTCATGTTCTACGACGCGGAAACCGGCGAGGTCAGCTCAATCGACGGCCGCGAGACTGCACCCGAGGCGATGCCGCACGACGCCTTCATCGACCCGGAGACCGGCGAGCCCTACCCCTTCACGCCGGAGCTCGTCACCAGCGGCGTTTCCGTGGGCGTACCCGGCACGCCGGCGACCTGGGAGCGTGCTCTCGACCGCTGGGGAACCGTGAGCCTCCGTGAAGCGCTCAAGCCAGCCATCAAGGTCGCCAGCCGCGGCTTCGAGGTCGATGAAACATTCCGCCAGCAGACCCTTGACAACAAGATCCGCTTCGAGGCGTTCACCTCGACGAGCAGCCTCTTCCTCCCCGACGGCGACGCACCCGCCGTCGGCAGTACCTTCAAGAACCACGACCTAGCCAAAACATACCTGCTCCTCGCCAAACATGGCACGGACGCCTTTTACGATGGGCCGCTTGCGGAGGAAATTGCGGCCACGGTTCAGGATCCGCCAAAGACCGAGGAAACTGCTCTGCCCGTCCCGGTTGGCCACATGACGACGGCGGACCTGGCCGCATACGAGGCCCTGGACCAGGATCCTGCGCACGTGGAATACCGCGGCCTGGACGTTTACGGCATGGCGCCCTCGAGCAGCGGCGGCACCACCGTCGGCGAAGCGCTGAACATCCTGGACACGGTCAACCTTTCCGAGATGACCGTTCCCGGCGCCCTGCACCACTACCTCGAGGCAAGCGCACTTGCCTTCGCCGACCGCGGCAAGTACCTCGGCGACCCGGCCTTTGTCGACGTCCCTACCGCCGCCCTCACGGACCCCCTGTTCGGCAAGGAACGCGCCTGCCGGATCGATCCGCTGCAGGCAGCCGAGAAACCCGTCGCACCCGGGGATGTATCCGAGTACGACGGCGTGTGCCCGGCTGCCGCTGCGGCCCCGGCCGACGAGAAGGACACCGAGAACATCTCGACAACCAACCTGACGGTCGCAGACAAGTGGGGAAACGTGGTCGAGTACACGCTCACGATCGAGCAGACCGGCGGATCCGGCATCGTGGTGCCCGACCGCGGATTCCTGCTCAACAACGAGCTAACCGACTTTTCCACCGTGTATGACCCCGCCGACCCAAACCGCATCGAGCCCGGGAAACGGCCCCGCTCCTCAATGTCGCCGACCATCATCCTCGAGGACGGTGAGCCTTTCCTCGCACTCGGATCACCGGGCGGCTCCACCATCATCACGACTGTCCTGCAGACGATCATGAACCGTGTGGATCTCGGCATGGACATACCGGAAGCGATCGCGGCACCGCGGGCGTCGCAACGAAACGCCGCAAGCGTCACCGCCGAACCGGCGTTCATCGACGCCTATGGAAACCAGCTGAAACCCTACGGCCATAAGCTCACGCCGGCCGGGGACGCGTTCACCTCCGCGGCAGAGATCGGCGCGGCCACCGCAATCGAGTTCATGCCCGACGGAAGCATGGTCGCCGCCGCTGAGCCAGTAAGGCGCGGGGGCGGCTCCGCATTGGTACTCAAACCGTCACGATAAGCTCTGCTGTTTGGGTGCCCCTCCCGCATGCGAGTCCCGTCGCTGGCCGATTGCGCCCACCACGCTGGTGGGCACCGAAACCGCCGTCGGATACCTAGGTGAGTTCGGCGTGGTCGGCCCGCCTAAAAATCACGGCCTTTGACTGTGGAATAGAAGCGGGGTGCTGTACGTTGTACGGCCGTCATCCAACTCTGAAAGAAAAGAGAACCAGTTAAGTGGCAACCGATTACGACGAGGTCCGTCCTGACGTCAAAGAGTCCCAGGAAAAGTCCCTCGGGGCGCTGCAATCCGCAAATGCACCGGGCGCTCGCAGTGTCACCATGGAACTGGACGAGGCCGACGGCCTGGACGGAGCCGGTGTTCCAGGCGGGGAGTTTATCACCGAGGAACTCAACGTTCAGGTCATCCCGCAGGCCGACGACGAATTCACCTGCTACTCATGTTTCCTCGTCCGCCACCGCTCACAAATCGCCCGGCAGCAGGGCACCGTGGCCTACTGCGCAGACTGCGAAGGCTGAACCTGCCCACGCCTCGATCGGGCGGATCATCACCCTGCCATAACTCTCAAGGTAGCGACGGTTAGATCGACCGGCGGCTGATCAGCCTCGTACCTGTCTTGACCAGCATCAGGACCAGCAGCAGGATGCCGACGTAGCCGTTGATCACGTACACGATATTGACCATCTGGGAGAACGGCAGGATCAGGCCGATCACTGTCCCGACTGCTGCAAGAGCGATAGTCAGGTACTTGAAGCGGAGCGTCTTGTCGGCGAAGAAGCGCGATGAAACCGTCCACAACAACGGGACCGCCGTCGTATAGATGCCGGCAAGAATCATGACCGAAATCCCGGAGGCGAGCAGCGGGCCAACATCGCTGGCCAGAACGAGCATCGGAATTTCCGTGCCGCCGACCCGGGTGATGTTCGCGAGCAACCCCAGCCCGACAATGATGCAGGCAACCGAGAAGGCGACCGCCCCGACCAGGCCGCCCGCCGCGGCTTCCCTGCGGCTGCGCGCCGTCTTGCCCAGCGCGGTGAGGAAGGCAGCCAGCCACAGCATGCAGAAGCCGACATAGGACAAGCCGGACATAAACCAGTTCGTCGAGGCTTGGGTCAGCTCCAGTCCGGGCAACAGTGCATTGCCCTCAGCGATCCCGCCCGGATTCTGCACGATTCCCACGATGCCGAGCGCGATCGCGATGACGACAATCAGGGGGCCGATCTTGCCGATGACGTCGACCAAGCTCTTCAGGCCGAACCACACGCTGATGCCAACCGCTAGGGCCAGCCCGATGCCTCCGATGTACTTGGACAGGCCGTAGTGCTCTTCGAAGACGGCGCCGGCGCCGGCGACCATCACCGTGAAGCTCAGGAACACGAAGAGGATCGAGAAGAAGTCAAAGAACGTTCCCAGATGCTTGCCGCAGTAGTAGTGGAAGATCAACGAGGGCCGCTCGAACTTCTTTGCCTGGCCGACGGTGAAGAACTCAATCGCCACATACGTCATGAGGACCAGGACCAGGATGCCGGTCCCGAAGATACCCCAGTATCCGTAAGAGGTGAAGTACTGGAGGATTTCCTGGCCGGTAGCGAATCCGGAGCCGATGAGGAACGCGACAATGGCACCGGCGTATGTGAGGACGCGAAAAACGCTTGTCTTCTCGACGGTGGCCAAGTGGGCTTGGGTGGGGGACGGTTGTGGCATATCTACTTCCTGCGGCGCGGTGATATATCAGTGCAACACCGAACGCTATGGCACCAGTGTGACCTGGTCAACATTCGGTATGTAACGTTTTGCGTTTCACTGTCCACTCCCCCGTTTTTCCGGCGTTCCAGCGCTGAATGCGTGCACAGCCAATTCGGGACGGTCTGGGTCAATTCGCACCTCGTGCTCACTACGTCATGACAGCAGCCGCGTCGATGGAAGCGGCGCTGGAGTCAAGTAGTCGGCTTCAGCGCTTCACCGTGCTGCCCCTAGCCCGTGCTTTGCCCGGCCGTCGACTGTGGAATACTCGCGGGGTGCTGTACGTTGTACCGCATTCATCCCTTCGAGAAAAGAGAACCAGTTAAGTGGCAACCGATTACGACGAGGTCCGTGCCGACGTCAAAGAGTCCCAAGAGAAGTCCTTGGAGGCAGTGCAGTCCGCAAATGCACCGGGCGCCCGCAGTGTCACCATGGAACTGGACGAGGCCGACGGCCTGGACGGAGCCGGTGTTCCCGGCGGCGAGTTCATCGCCGAAGAGCTCAACGTTCAGGTCATCCCGCAGGCCGACGACGAATTCACGTGCTACTCATGCTTCCTGGTCCGGCACCGCTCCCAGGTCGCCAGGCAGCAGGGCAGCCATGCTTATTGCACCGACTGCGAAGGCTAGGCACCTTCGTTCCCAGCCTTCCTGCAGCGCGGGTTCCGATACCGGAGCAGTGACAGGCAAGGCCTGAGAAGAGCTTCCCGCACTGAAGTCTGGTGGGAACGCCAGAAACGGTACGTCAGGGCATTCCGCTTTTGGGGCTGAGGCGGCGACGCGATTGGCGTGCCACTGGTCCAGGTCCGGTTTGCCCAACACCGGTCCAGGCATTGACCCGCACCGAAGGGACGAAAGGGCGGTTCCGGAAGGTGGCGCCTGGATCGCAGGGTCTTCTCCAAGTCCTCGCGAAAGCAATAGTTATTCAGCGTGGTGCTACGCGACAGGGGCGTCACGGAAACTAGACAGCCCGGAGAACGCCACCCAATGGCTCATCAGCCATAATCTGGTTCCAGAGGAAACCGCTTTACTAGCGCACTGCCAGAACCAGCTCACCACCTTGCGAGGTAACTTGCGTGCAATCTTCGCAGCCCGCGCAGACAGCAGCGTGCCAGAACTGCGGGCTCTGGAGGGTGTCAATCAAGCCCTCACGAAGGTGCCGAGCGCACCGCTACTACGGCATGACCCACAGGCGGGACTGCACCGGGCTCAACAGCACCCAGTGACGCAACTCGTCGAACACGCGATGGCCCAAATCGCCGAGGATGCCGCCTCATTGCTGACTGGAGATCAAGCGGGACTGATCGCCCGCTGCGAAGCAACGCCCTGCAATCGATTCCTCTTGCGCACCCACGCACGCCGGTACTGGTGCTCCACCCGATGCGGCGACCGCGTGCGGGCAGCCCGGCCCTATGCCCGGAAACAGGGCCGGGATCGGGCCGGCTGAATCACGATCATGCAGTCCGGCGCCTCTCAGTCGTGTTGACGCTGCACATGCGCTGGCCGTGACTATCATCGGAAGAATTCCTCATTCCCCAGATCGGAGCAACACATGCAACTTGGCGCCTTCTCGATAAGCCTCACGGTCAAGGACATCGAGACCTCGGCTGCGTTCTACGAAAAGCTCGGGTTCAGCAAACACGGGGGCGACATCACGCAGAACTGGCTGATTCTGAAGAACGGCGAGGCCGTCGTCGGGCTCTTTCAGGGAATGTTCGAGAAAAATGCACTGACCTTCAATCCGGGCTGGAATCAGGACGCGCAGGCACTCGACTCATACACCGATGTGCGCGATCTCCAACGGCAGCTGAAAGCCCAGGGCACGCAATTCGTTTCGGAGGCCGATGAGGAGACGACCGGACCGGCGAGCTTCATTGTGCTGGATCCGGACGGCAACCCGATCATCGTGGATCAGCACATCTGATTCTTGTTCGTCTCATTTAGCCGATACGAACTCTCACCGCACCCCTGACCTTTCCGCCTTTGCCCTCAGCGCGGTGCGGACAGTTCGCCGGCGGCGGCACTGATCTCGGCGTCGACGGCGTCGGCAAGCTGGAGCCAGGTGTCCACTACGGTGTCGGGGTTCAGTGAGACGGAATCGATGCCTTTCCTGACCAGCCACTCGGCGAAGTCCGGGTGGTCGCTGGGACCTTGGCCGCAGATGCCGACATATTTACCACGCTCCTTGCACGCGTTGATGGCCATGGTTAGGAGCTTCTTCACGGCGGCGTCGCGCTCGTCGAAGCTGCCTGCGACGATGGCCGAATCCCGGTCCAGCCCGAGGGTCAGCTGGGTCATGTCATTGGAGCCGATGGAGAATCCGTCGAAGTAGTCGAGGAATTCGTCGGCGAGCAGCGCGTTTGAGGGTAGCTCGCACATCATGATGATCTCGAGGCCGTTTTCGCCGCGGGTGAGGCCGTTCTCCGCCAGCAGGTCGGTGACGCCGCGGGCCTCGTCGAGGGTCCTTACGAACGGGATCATGAGCTTGACGTTGGTCAGTCCCATCTCGTTGCGGACGAAGGACAGGGCCTCGCACTCGAGGTCGAAGCAGTCCCGGAAGGTCGGTTCGAGGTACCGTGAAGCGCCGCGGAAGCCGGTCATCGGGTTCTCTTCGTGCGGCTCGTAGGCGGGTCCGCCAAGCAGGTTGGCGTACTCGTTGGACTTGAAGTCGGACATTCGCACAATCACCGGCTCCGGTGCGAAGGCCGCGGCGATGGTGGACACGCCTTCGGCGAGGCGTTTGATGTAGTAGTCGCGCGGGCTGTCGTACGCGGCGATCCGCCTCCGTATTTCCGCGGCCACGTCCTCCGGCTGGTCATCCAGGTTCAGCAGGGCCTTGGGGTGGATGCCGATCTGGCGGTTGATGATGAACTCCAACCGGGCAAGGCCCACACCGTGGTTCGGCAGCTGCGCGAAGGTGAACGCCTGCTCCGGGGTGCCGACATTCATCATGACCTTCACCGGGGCTTCGGGCAGCTGGGCGATCCCGGTTTCTTCGACGCTGAAGTCCAGCAGGCCACCGTAAATCACGCCGGTCTCACCATCGGCGCAGGACACGGTGACGTCGATTCCGTCGGACAAAGCTTCTGTAGCGGCCCCTGTTCCGACGACAGCGGGAATACCCAGTTCGCGGGCGATGATGGCCGCGTGGCAGGTGCGTCCACCACGGTTGGTGACGATGGCGGAGGCGCGCTTCATGATCGGCTCCCAGTCCGGGTCGGTCATGTCGGCAACGAGGACGTCACCGCTCTGGAACGATGCCATCTGGTCGATCGCGGTGAGGATGCGGACACTGCCGGAACCGATCCGCTGGCCAATGGCGCGGCCTTCGACCAGAATCGGGCCGGTCCCATTGAGGCGGAAGCGGCTCTGGCTGCCGGGGGCCCGACGGGACTGCACGGTCTCCGGACGGGCCTGCAGGATGTACAAGCCTCCGTCGATCCCGTCCTTGCCCCATTCGATGTCCATGGGGCGGCCGTAGTGGTTCTCGATGGCGACGGCGTGCCGGGCGAGTTGCTCGACGTCGTCGTCAGTGAGGCTGAACCGGCTCCGCTGCGACGCCTCCACCGGAACAAAGTCGATGGTGCGGCCGACTTCACGGCTGGCGGTGTAGGTCATCTGCAGGGCCTTCTCGCCCAGTCCGCGTTTGAGGATGGCGGGACGGCCGGCCTGCAGTGCGGGCTTGTAGACGTAGAACTCGTCCGGGTTCACGGCGCCCTGGACGACGGCTTCGCCCAGTCCGTAGGAGGAGGTGACGAAGACGGCGTCGTGGAAGCCCGATTCGGTGTCCATGGTAAACATGACGCCGGAGGCACCGACGTCGGAGCGCACCATGCGCTGGATACCCGCCGACAGTGCCACCTCGGCGTGCTCAAACTTGTGGTGCACGCGGTAGGCGATGGCTCGGTCGTTGTAGAGGGATGCGAAGACATCCTTGACGGCCTGCAGGATGTTCTCGATGCCGCGGACGTTCAGGAAGGTCTCCTGCTGCCCGGCGAACGAGGCATCGGGAAGATCTTCCGCGGTCGCGCTGGAACGCACGGCCCAGGACAGGTCCTCGGAGCCTCCTTGCTTCTCGACCAGCTGTTGATAGGAGTTGCGGATCTGCTCTTCGAAGCCCGGTAGGAACGGCGTCTCACGCATCAGGTGCCGAATCTCCTGGCCGGCGGCGGCCAAGGCCTTGACGTCATCGGTATCCAAGCCGGCCAGCCGGGCGGTGATCTGCTGGTCCAGGCCCGAATCGGCCAAGAAGCGGCGGTAAGCGTCCGCCGTCGTGGCGAAGCCGTCGGGCACCTTGACACCGGCCGAGGTCAGGTTCTGCACCATCTCCCCCAGGGAGGCGTTCTTGCCGCCCACCCGGTCCAGGTCCTTGAGTCCGAGTTCCGAGAACCAGAGGATGTCTGTCGTCATAATTGCTATTCCTTTGCGAGGGTGGCGGGCAGGGGCGCGGCCCGCCCGCGGCTGTGGCCGGCTAGTGGACAAGTTCTGTCCAAAGTGACAGGTCTTCGAAGCGCTTTCCACATGATGTGCATCACATAGCTTTTGTGAAGCTTTTTTTCTAGTGTTTGAGGTTCATCTTTTGCAGGATGGTGGCTGCCATTTCTTCGATCGAGACGCTGGCCGAATTAAGGTACGGAATCCCGTGCGACTCGTACAGCCGCTCCGCGCTGCGCAGCTCGAAGCCGCATTGGCGCAGCGATGCGTAGGGGGAGCCGCGGCGGCGTTCAGTGCGGACCTGGCTGAGGCGCAGGGGATTGGTGGTGAGGCCGAAACACTTCGACACGAAAGGCAGCAGCGGTTTGGGGAATCCTTCCCGTTCAAAGTCTTCGTCCACCAGCGGGAAGTTCGCGGCGAAGATGCCGTGTTGGAGTGCCAGATACATGGTGGTAGGCGTTTTGCCGCAGCGGGACGGGGACACCAAGATAACTTGGGCCTTTTCGAGGGCGCGCAGGCTCTGACCGTCGTCGTGTTCCATGGCGTATTCGACTGCGGCCATGCGGGATTGGTAGCGCGCGGCGTTTCCGAGGCCGTGCGCCCGGCCGGGTTCCCCGCTGACGCGGGTGCCGAGGGCGTGCTCCAGTTGTCCGACATGGGCCCCGATGAGGTCCACGATGATTCCCTTGCACGTCGCCAGGATCTGGCGGATATCGTTGCTGACTGCGGTGGAAAAGACGATCGGCTGCAGGCCCGTGGCAGCGTGGCCGTCGATGATCCTGACAGCGGACCGCGCCTGTTCGTCCGTGGTGATGAAGGGGATTGTGATGCGATCAAAATTGTTCGCAGGGAACTGCGTTAGCAAGGTATTGCCAAGCGTTTCCGCGGTGATGCCGGTGCTGTCCGAGAGGAAGTACACAGGCCGAAGATTGTCATTGGTCATGACGCATTCTCCACCGAAACGGTCCCGGTCCGGTATCGGTGCGGCGGCCGGGTATCGTCCTGGCTCCGCGGGCGTCCATCCCCGGGGTGCAGAGCGGACGATGTCAGGCGGTAAGCATGCTTGCCCTCCAACTGCCTGGGTTCCACCCACACCTCGTATTCTCCTGAAGCTTCGATGAGTATCCGGCTCGAGAACCCGTCGGCGGCGATCCAGAGTGCAGACGAATCAGGCATGACGTCGTCGACGAGTCCTTCGCGGACGGTCCTGCCGTTATTCCGGACCTGCACAGGGACGCCGATGAGGTTCTGCCAGGCGTTATGGCGGTAGGCGGTCATGAGCGTTCCTTTCGTTCAGCGGCGGCGAGGGGTGGGAGACGGGGTGGCCGCACCGTTTACGTGCGCGGCACCACGCTCTGCGCCTATTCGCCGCCCGGGTCTAACGTGCGATGATGACGTCGAGCTTCCGAGGGCCGTGTACTCCCTCGACGCGTTCGAGTTCGATGTCGCTGGTCGCGCTCGGGCCGCTGATCATGGTCAGCGGCCGGGTGCCGTCGATCCGACGCAGCGCCTCAGGCAGGATTCCGGCGATGTCTGTGGCTTTCACAACACAGATGTGATGATCCGGGACGAGGCTGATGGCGCGGCGGCCCTGGCTGGGACTACCGTCCAGGATGATGGTCCCGGTTTCGGCGACGGCGACCGCGCTGCCGGTCACGACGGCGTCAATGCCGTCGAGTTCCGCAACGGTCAGCGGCGTGGCGGCAGAATCTAGGTGGCGCCGGCCGTCGGCGGGCTCGTATTCGACTCCGGCGAGCCAGCCTGAGTCGAGCCCGGCGGGCACCACGTAGCTCTGCGCACCGACAAGGAGTGCTGCAATCCGTGTCGGCACCTCGGCCGCGTCCACTACGGCCACCTGTGCCTTGTAGTCGACCAGGCGGTCCACCAGCAGTTCGATCAGTGCCTTTTCGTCCAGCCCGGAAGTTGCACGGTATCCGCGGGGAACCTGCGGCACCTGCGGGCTGTCTTTCAGGGCGGCCCGGACCCGGCCGAGGATTTCGTCACGTGCGCTCACGGCTGGTCTCCCTTATTGTGTGATGGCATGGGGCCGCCATCGGCGTCCGGTCCCCGATGTTCCTTCGCCCACCAGGTGCGGAAAGACTGCGGCGGGGGCGCCGGGATGTCCCGGCTTTGGGTCCAGCCGGCGGCGATGCCAGGCAGCTTGGTGATTTTCTTATCGGGGCCGGCGGCCAGGCGCCCCAGAGGCAAACCCTTTTCGAGCAGGCCCAGCCGTTTACCCGAGGACAGCGCCCAGGAGGCGGCCTTCATGCCCGCGTCCATCTGAGTGGGTATTTTTTTCTTCCCGCGCTTGCTGTCCACGTCCACGCCGCGCAGGTGCACCAGGATGTCCGGGATGTTGATTTTGACCGGGCACGCGTCATAACAGGCCCCGCACAACGACGACGCGTAGGGCAGTGAGTTGTTCTCTTCGGCCTGGATGCCGGTCATCAGCGGTGAGAGGATCGCACCGATCGGCCCGGGATAGGTGGAGCCGTAGGCATGTCCACCGGTCCGCTCGTAGACCGGGCAGACGTTCATGCACGCGCTGCAGCGGATGCAGTGCAGCGCCGACCGCCCCATTTCGTCGGCCAGGGCTGCGCTGCGGCCGTTGTCCAGCAGTACCAGGTGCATGTTCTGCGGCCCGTCGCCTTCGGTGACGCCGGTCCAGAGCGAGGTGTAGGGGTTCATCCGTTCCCCGGTGGAGGAGCGCGGCAACAGCTGCATGAACACCTCCAGGTCCTGCCAGGTGGGCAGGAGTTTTTCGATGCCCATGACGGTGATCAAAGATTCGGGCAAGGTCAGACACATACGCCCGTTGCCTTCGGATTCGACGACGGCGAGGGTGCCGGAGTCGGCCAACGCGAAGTTGGCGCCTGAGACGGCGACCTTGGCGGTGAGGAACTTGCGCCGCAGATGTGTGCGGGCCGCCGCGGCCAGCTTGGCCGGGTCATCGGTCAAAGCGGGGTCGGCCCCGGGCATTTCACGCAGGAAGATGTCGCGGACCTGGCTGCGGTTCTTGTGGATCGCCGGGACAAGGATGTGGCTCGGCTTGTCGTGGTCCAGTTGGACAATGAGCTCGGCAAGGTCGGTTTCGAGGGCCGTTATTCCCTGTTCTTCAAGGTACTCGTTGAGCCCGATTTCCTGCGTCGCCATGGACTTGACCTTGACGGCTTCGGTTTCGCCGGTCTCCCGGATCAGCCCGGCGACGATTTCGTTTGCCTCGTCTGCGTCGCGGGCCCAGTGGATGACACCGCCGCGAGCAGTGAAGTTTTTCTCGAACTGTTCGAGGAGTTCGGGCAGCCGCGCCATCACGGATTCCTTGATGGCGGATCCTGCGTCGCGCAGCTGCTCCCAGTCCGGCAGTTCGGAGACCACCTGGAGCCGCTTGTCGCGGATGGTGTGTGTGGCATGGCCGAGGTTGGCGCGTAGCTGGGCGTTGCCAAGCTCGCGGTGCGCCGCCTTCGGGAAGGACTCGGAGGCATGCAGGTTTCCCGTGCCGAAGACGGGCAGCAAGGGCATGCCGAGGAAGGTTTGGCTCATTGTGCGGCCTTTCCGCTTAGCAGCTGCACCTCGCCGGCAATCTGTGCCGGGTGCTGTTCGGTGCTGGCGAGGATCTCGGCAAAATGCAGGGTTCGGATGCTGCTGCCCTGCCGGGACAGGCCTCCGCCGATGTGCATCAGGCAGGAGGCGTCCCCGCCTGAGCACAGTGATGCGCCGGTGGCGGTAATGTTCGCTGCCTTGTCCTCAAGCATCGCCGAGGAGACGTCGGCATTCTTCATCGAGAAGGTGCCGCCGAAGCCGCAGCACTGGTCCGGCTCCGGCAACGGGATCAGATCGATGCCGCGTACGGTGTTGAGCAGCCGCTGCTGCCGGTCCCCCAGACGAAGTAGGCGCATGCCGTGGCAGCTGGGGTGGTAGGTGACCCGGTGCGGGAACCAAGAGCCGAGCTGAGAGCCGGCGTCGGTGATCCCGAGGACGTCCACAAGCAGTTCTGACAGTTCATAGGTCTTCGCCCCGACCGCGGCCGCTCGCTTTTCCAGCGCCCGGTCTCCGCAAGAGCGGGCAATCATCGGATGCTGGTGCTTGACCGAGGCGACACAGGAACCTGACGGCGCGACGGCGACGTCGTAATCGTCGGATTCAAAAGCGGCCACGTGATTGGCGATCACGGGGACCGCTTCCTTGAAGTAACCGCTGTTGACGTGCATCTGCCCGCAGCAGGCCTGCCCGCCAGGGAAAACAACCTCGTGGCCCAGCCGTTCCAGGATTGCAACGGTCGCCTTAGCCGTGGCCGGGTACATCGCATCGACGATGCAGGTGGCGAATAACGCAATTTTCATAGCAGCCTCTCGTCGGGGGACACCCCGGCAATCGTGTGGTCTAACCACAGTAAACCATGTGATCGGCCCCACCTCAACTCCCTGCGCCCACCCGCTGTGCCGTCGCCGGTTGTGAGGCGATAAGCCGTCCGACGTTGTTGGGTAGCTCCCGCTTGTACAGGCCGGGCGGCGGCAGGCAGGGCTGACAGGTTTCAGAAATCGGCGGAGGAGGGGCGCCACCAGCAACGAGGGCCGGGTCGACTGGCCAGCCAAGCGAGATACCGGGGGGCCGCCATGGGCGCAGGAAGACGCCGCGATCCCACCGCCAGGAAGACCCTCCCCGGAGCGGCCGTCACGCCTTGCTTTGCTTCCATGCAGCAGGGCCGGCCCTCCGCGCACTTTATCCGGCCCTGGGACACGAAGGCCGCCAGCGATCACATGGCTACAAGCCTTGGGTGCCCGTTTGATTACGGTCGAGGACGGGCCAACTCCGCAGCACTCTTCTGATAGGAGGGGAAACCCGCCTCCCGGTAGTAGCCCTCGATGTGTGCGGCAACCAGCGCGGACGCCTCTACGGGGTCGCCCGACAGGACTACGTCGTAGATCTGACGGTGTTCGGCGCGGAGCCGCATAGCCATCGCCGACCAGTCTGGCAGATTGCCGATCATGTCCAAGGTGTAGTGCTCGATGGAATCGCGTAGGGCGCCCATCATGGTGCTGATCAGCACATTACCCGCCGCCTGCGACAGCGCGACGTGAAATTCCGCATCGAGCTGAAGAAAGCATTCGGTTTCAAGGCCAGGTTCGTCCATGGCGTCCAGCAGCAGGGCGGCCGATTTCAGGAACGGCGACGACGAGTCGGCGTGTTCGACAGCCCAGGATTCCAGCAGCGTCCGGGTTTGGACAATATCGTCCACAGGCAAATGCGAGGTTGCGAAGTGCAGCCGCATCGCCGCGGTGAACGGGGCCGATGGATCCGCGATGAGCAGCGTTCCGGCCTCGGGCCCTGACCCGACTCCGGAGCGGACCATCCCCATGGCCTCCAGCACCCGGATGGCCTCCCGAACGGACGTGCGGGACACCCTTAGCTGGTCCGCGATGGTCCGCTCCGCCGGCAGGCGCTGCCCGATCAGGATCCGCCCCTCCGCGATTTCGTGTTCCACCCAGCCGAGGACCACCTCATGTGCTCTCATATTCCAACACTACTTGATGTGGTCCGACCAATACCGTATTGTGCCATGCATCACGTTTGTGGTCTAACCACATATCCCCCAGAAGAGGATCCGCATGATCAGGCACACTCCAGCCGGGCGGCAACCCCGCCTCCTTCAGACCCGCACCGCCGGAATCGGCCAGAAAGGATCGAATTGTGGATAATCTCGCAGTTCTCAGCCTCCTGGCCCTGGCACCCATCCTTGTGGTGGGCGTCCTGCTGGCTGGTTTTCGATGGCCCGCCAAGTTCGCCATGCCGGTGGGATATGTCGCCGCTGTGCTGGTGGCAATGCTGGTGTGGAAAATGGACTTCACCGGAATCTTGGCAGCCTCGCTGGAAGGCCTGATCACAGCGGCAACGCTGCTGTACGTCGTGTTCGGCGCATTGCTGCTGCTCGCCACGCTGACCGTGGGTGGGGCGATGGCCACCATCCGCGCCGGGTTCAACAACATCTCCGCGGACAGGCGTGTTCAGGCGATCATTATTGGCTGGCTCTTCGGCAGTTTCATTGAAGGCGCCTCCGGCTTCGGGACCCCTGCCGCCGTCGTCGCGCCCCTGCTGCTGGCTCTTGGCTTCCCCGCTATGGCCGCTGTGATGGTGGGCCTGATCATCCAGAGTACGCCGGTAAGTTTTGGCGCCGTCGGAACGCCGATCATCATCGGCGTCGGTGGAGGACTCGGAGGCGATCCCGCCGTCGAGAACCGCATGGCTGTACTCGGCGTCACCTTTCCTGATTTCGTCGCTTCCATCGGATTCGAAGTTGCACTGCTCCACGCCATCATCGGCCTGCTCATACCCTTGTTCCTCGTGTGCATGCTCACCGGCTTCTTCGGTCCGGAACGACGGTTCCGCGATGGTCTGGCGATCTGGCCGTTTGCCCTGTACGCGTCGCTGGCCATGACCGTCCCCTACGTGCTGGTAGCCCGCTTCCTCGGCCCCGAGTTTCCGTCACTCATCGGTGGAGTGATCGGACTGACGCTGGTCATGTTTACCTCCAGCCGCGGATTTCTCATGCCGAAGGAAACATTCGACTTCGGCCCGCGATCCGGCTGGTCTCAGCGGTGGATGGGCACCATTGAGCCGGCCGAGGCGACAGATACTTCCGCTCGGATGAGCGTAGTCCGCGCATGGGCTCCCTATGTTCTGATGGCCGTCCTGCTGGTATGCAGCCGGACTATTGAACCGTTGAAGAACTTCCTGACCAACATGGCCATTCCATTCGAGAACATCCTGGGAACGGAGATTTCGACTTCCGTGCAGCCTTTTTACCTGCCGGGGTTCATCTTGATCCTTGCCTCGATCGCCGGTTATGCGCTGCATCGATTCAAGGGACGACAGATCATCGAAACCTGGAAGGTATCCGGCGGACAGTTGGCAGGAACAGCGGTGGCCCTGTTGTTCGCCGTGCCGCTGGTACGCATTCTGATTCAGTCCGGCCCCGGCCTCAACGACTCGGGCCTGCCCAGCATGCCGGTAACCCTTGCAGAAGGTGCAGCGGCACTGACCGGCAACTCATGGCCCGTAATAGCACCGTGGATCGGTGCGCTGGGAGCCTTCATCGCCGGCTCCAACACCATTTCCAATCTGACCTTCTCGCAGTTCCAGTTCTCCACCGGCAGCACCATCGGCGTACCCCCGGAGACTGTGGTGGCAGCCCAAGCCGTCGGAGGTGCCGGCGGCAATCCGATCGCTATTCACAATATCGTCGCCGCCTCCGCCACAGTGGGCCTCCTCGGACGGGAGGGAGATCTACTACGCAAAACAATCATCATCACTACTTACTACTGTTTTGCGGCCGGCCCCCTGGCGTATGTCTTTATCCATGGGTTCGGCCTGAACCTCGGCACTGTAATGCTCGTACTGCTGCTTGCAGGATTGGCCTTACTCGTCGGCTGGATGAAACGGCAGCCCGCGGCCACCAGATCGCTGAAGACCAGCCGAACATAAACTGCGGGTGCCACCCCTTGCCGACTTCGTTCGTGTTCGTCCTGATCCGAGCCATACAAACAGCAATCACCTGCTGCGGCAGCGGCTCATCGAGGCCTCTGCCGCAGCAGCTCCTTCCCTCCCATTGGACAGGGCGCCAGACCTCTGGCGTTCGACGACGAGCAAGGATCCTTTACAGGCGCAATCGAAAAACGCCTCCAGTCTAAAAGCACCAGCCTGACGACTAACATTGCCAACTCATCGCACAAGGACCTGCTCCACTCCCGAGTATGGACGCGGTCCGAGCACGTGCAGTCAGTGTGGACGGGCTCAATCCTGCCAATGGCCTTCCTGCCAGGACTTCCGCAGGAAGGGCCTTTAGACAGTGCGCGCGGCTTGGCGAGGTGCACGGCTGTTGATCACAGACAAGGCGAACTCAACAAGGTAGTCATTAAGGGCAATCGAGGACTCTCTCGCCTTTGATATGTCCCTTGCGGCGATTGCCTCAAGTATCTGCCGATGGTGAACACTGCCCACAGCAATCTCGTGCCGTACATCGAGGACATGGGTGAGCCAGAACCGACGGGAAAGCCCCTGCAGAGGTGCCATGGCTTCGGCTAGATACTCGTTGCGGGCACTAACTGTAATCAGCTCGTGTGTCTGCCGCACCGTTTCCGAGTATTCGTCCAGGTCGTGGTGTCCATCCAACGTAATGGCCAGGGCGGACATCACTTCCGCTTCCTGTCGGGTGCTCCGTTCGCAGGCCAGCGTGACGGCTAGAACTTCCATGACACGCCGGACCTCCAGGCGCTTTAGCTGATCCTCCACGGAGATGGCCGGAATCTCAATCCCTTTGCTCGGATGGATGCGGACCATGTGGTCCCGTGCGAGTCGCTGCACTGCTTCCCGCACAGGGGTTCTTCCAAATCCTGTCCGTTCCATCAGCCCGGATTCTGATACAAGGACGCCCGCTTCGAGTTCGCCCTTCTCGATCATGCGCACCAGGGACGCGTAAACCTCTTCTGACTTGCCCATTATTCTCCCGCGCACCTTCCTGTCTACTGCTCGATCATAAGACGAATACTGTCAGCTATTGATATTCCACCGATATATTGGTTGAATATAGCGAGTACGTGAGCCACTTCACACAAGGAGCGACCAGCAATGAAATACTCGCCACAAACAGACCCGAACCCGTTGCCCTACTCGCCCTTTAAGAGCTGCACGGTGCCCCGGCCCATCGGCTGGCTCTCCAGCGTCAGCAAGGACGGCGTGGAAAACATTGCCCCCTACAGCCAGTGGCAGAACCTCACGTTCGATCCGCCGATGGTCATGTTCTCGGCCAACCAATACCCGGACGGCCGGCGCAAGGACACCGTGCTCAACGCGGAGCAGACCGGGTGGTTCGTCTGGAACATGGCCACATACGATCTCCGCGAAGCCGTCAACATCAGCGCGATGGCACTGCCTCCCGAGGAGAACGAATTCGACCTGATGGGCGTCACACGCGAATACGCCGACAACTACAAGATCCCGATGGTGGCAGAAAGCCCGGTCAAATTCGAGTGCCGGTACATGAGCACCCACCGCCTCACCGGTAATTCCGATGTCGGAACCGTCGACATCGTCTTCGCCCAGGTCGAGAAAATCCATATCCAGGACTCCGTGATCACCTCCGAAGGCAAACTCGACATCCCCTCCATCCGGCCGATCGCCCGCATGGGCTACTTCGATTACACCGTAGTCACCGACACGTTCGAGATGCGGGTCCCCGGTTCCGATGAATACGCCCAGTCCGGGCTTGAAGGCCGCGCATAGCGGCAGGACAGGCCGAGCCCAACAAGAAGCTCCCAGAAAGGCCCCACAATGAACAGCTCCCGTGCAGAAATCCCAGCGGTGAATCCTCCCGCCACAGACGTTGCCAAGCGGTTCCGCGACTTGGTCGCCGTCAACTTCGGCAACACCCTGGAATGGTACGACTGGACGATCTACACGATCTTTGCCTCGTACTTCTCCACACAGTTCTTCCAGTCACAGGATCCGGTCTCCGCGCTCCTGGCCACTCTCGCGGTCTTCGCCGTCGGCTTCATCACCCGGCCCCTGGGAGGGTTCCTCTTCGGCGCTTACGCGGACCGGGTCGGACGGAAGAAAAGCCTGACCCTGGCCATGATGATCACCGCCGCGGGCAGCCTCGTCATCGCCGTCGCGCCCACCTTCGACACTGTCGGCATCGCCGCCTCATTGATCCTGCTGGCTGCTCGCCTGATCCAGGGCCTGGCGCACGGCGGAGAGATGGGCACATCGGTCACGTATCTGGTCGAACGGGCACCGAAGAACCGGCGTGCCCTTTACGGCAGTTCTTCCTGGGTCAGTGTTGTCCTGGGCACGATCCTTGCCACTTTCACCGGACTCATCATCAACTCTGTACTCGATGAATCCCAGATCGCAGCATGGGGATGGCGCGTAGCCTTCGGCATCGGCGGCATCCTGGGCCTCTACGCCCTGTACCTGCGGCGCAAAATCGCGGAGTCCGACGTGTTCGTCGCCGCAACCGGCACAGACACCGATGCCAACCTGAGCCCACTGCGTTCCGAAAAGACGAGCGGCGGCAAGAAGCGGACGGAGCCGATGCTCCGTGCCCTGGTCCGGAACTGGAGAGGAGTGGCCGTTGTCTTCGGCCTGTCCGCAGGCGGATCGATCATGTTCTACACCTGGTTGATCTTCACACCGACCTTCGCCCAGCTAAACCGCGGCCAGGACCCCACGAGCGCGTTGACGGCAAGCCTGATCGCCCAGGTCATCTTCCTCATCGCCATTCCCTTCGTCGGATGGCTGTCGGACCGCTTCGGCAGGCGCCTATTCGTTGTGCTGTTCGGCGTCGGGTTCATCCTCTTGACGTTCCCCTTGGACGGCCTGATCGACGGAAGCTTCAGCCGTTTGCTGGCAGCCATGATCATCGCGCTGGCCGTACTTGCCTGCCTCTTCGGCGTCAACGGTGCGATCTGGGCTGAAGTGTTTCCCACTAATGTCCGTGCAGCAGGTGTCGCCGGTCCGCTGTCCCTAGCGACGGCTATTTTTGGCGGTACCGCACCATATATCAATACGTTCCTGGCTCAAAGCGGACAACATAACCTGTTCCTGGTCTACCTCATGGTCGTTTCCGGAATAACTCTCCTGACAGCATTCCTCATGCCCGAAACCAAGGATGTGGACCTCACCCGTCGCGACGATGTAGCGGTCTCAAAACACTGACTCCCAAAAGAGTGTCTGTATGGTGGGCCGGCCGCAATCCCTGCGGCCGGCCCGACGCATCCTGTCGTGTTGCCACTCCATCCAAAGCTGAAGCCTGACATTTATCGGTCAAGGACCTCGAGGATTCTTCTGCAATGTAAGAAAAACTCGGATCGATGACTCGATCCGCCGCACGACCGGCACCAGTAAAGCGTGCATGCGCGTCCCGGGCCTTGCAGTCTCCTCCAGTGGTGCCGGAAGATCATCCTCTGGAAGCATCCGGCTACGGACGGTCTTCACTAGGCTCGTAATCAGTCCTGAGCGCCCGCGACGAGGGCGACGTAGATGCGTCCCTCCCCCGTTCGCAACACCACGAGAGGAATCCTTCATGATCGACGCACTGCAAGACTTCACGGCCTCGCTTCCCACCGTGCTTCAGTGGGTGGGTGTGATACTCGCGGCTGCGATTCCGTTTATTGAATCCTACTTCGGGTCCGTAATCGGCGTGCTCGCCGGCATTAACCCGGTGGTCGCGATCGCGGCCGCCATCGTCGGCAACGTGATCTCCATGCTGCTCTTCGTGCTCAGCGCCCACAGCGTGCGCTCGAAGGTGGTCAGCGGCAAGGCACCCAAGGAGCCCTCTGCCCGCCGGCAGAAGCTGCGCGCACAATTCGACAAGTACGGCGTCGCAGGCGTGAGCCTGCTGGGCCAGACCATTCTGCCAAGCCAGATCACCTCGGCCGCGATGGTCTCGTTCGGAGCGTCGAAGAATGCCGTTATTTTGTGGCAAATCGTCTCGATCATCCTCTGGGGCGTCGCCTTCGGCGTCTTAGCCAGCCTCGGCGTCTCGCTTATCGGCTAAGCGACGGAGGCACCCCAGCTTCGGCCACGACCAAGGGTTCGCTCTAGACGACGACGGTGATCCACTCGCCGTCGATCGCGGCAGCAAAACGAGGCAGCGGCGCGGGAGCGGGCCCTCCCGTTACTGCCCCATCCGTCAGCGCGAACGTCGAGTTGTGGCATGGACATGCGATCTCGCTTTCCGTCGCCGCCACCTTGCAGCCTTGGTGGGTGCACTCGGCGCTGTAGGCGAGGACGGTTTCCTCGTCCGGGCGGTGAACCAGGATCGGCTTTCCTTCAACGTTCAGGTTGGCGGAGCCGCCGACCGGGACCTCGCTGAGCTTGCCCACCTGCACCGGCGTACCTTCTACGCTGACGGCCGCCGGTTCGCCGCTGGTATCTCCAACGAGATTCTGGAAGGGCGAGCAGCCGGCAAGGACACCAGCCGTTCCTGCGGCGGCGCTAACGGTCAGGAGCGAACGGCGTGAAGGCACACGGGAAGATTTCATACCTGCCATTCTTGCCGTACGAACTTGGAAATTTCCAGCGGCGCGTCCCAAGCAAGACCCGTGACTGTCAACTTCGTTTGGAACCCGAGGAGGTCCTCGGTGACAATCGTGAACTCGTCCTCGCGGACAGGAGCTTCAGCCGGCAACCAGCTGCCGGGCGGCTGCGGAATGGTCCGCGATCAGTTCCTGAAGATCCAGCCCCTCGATTTGGCCATCCACTACGCGCCATTGGCCCCCGACCATAACCCGATCGGCCCTGTCTGCGCCGCACAGCAGCAATGCTGAGAGGGGGTCGTGGCTGCCCGAAAACCGCAGTTCATCCAGTTTAAAGAACGCCAGATCGGCCTGCTTCCCCACGACGATCTCGCCGATATCCGTCCGGCCCAGCGCCTGCGCGGAGCCCTTGGTGGCCCAGCCTAGCGCGCGCTCGGGCGTCGCGAGTTCGGCGCCGTAGCGCAGCCGCTGCAGATACAGGGCCTGCTTCGCCTCGAGAATCATGTTGGAGCCATCGTTCGACGCCGATCCATCCACCCCCAGCCCCACATTGACGCCGGCGTCCTCCAGCTCGATGGCGCGGCAGATGCCGGAGGCCAGCCGCATGTTGGAGCTGGGGCAATGCGCCACGCCGACCCCGGCGGCGCCGAGCTGCGCCACTTCCGCATCGCTGAAGTGGATGCCGTGGCCCAGCCACGTTCGGGGTGCCAGCCAGTCCACGCTTTCCAGGTAGTCCAGCGGCCGCAGGCCGAACCGTTCGAGGCAAAAGTCCTCTTCGTCGATGGTTTCCGCCAGATGCGTGTGCAGCCGGACGTCATGCTGTGCGGCGAGGGCGGCACTGTCTTTCATAATCTCCGGAGTGACGGAGAACGGTGAACAAGGTGCCAGCGCGATCTGGATCTGCGCGCCAGGCCCGCGTTCGTGGTAGCGCCCGATCAGCCTTTCGCTGTCGGCGAGGATCACCTCGGGAGCCTGGACGGTGCGCTGGGGCGGCAGGCCGCCGTCGTCCTCGCCGAGGGTCATAGAGCCACGGGTGAGCATGGCGCGCATCCCCAGCTCGCGCACCACCTGCACCTGGACGTCGATCGAGTCCTCCATACCCGCCGGAAAGAGGTAGTGGTGGTCCGCCGCCGTGGTGCAGCCGGACAGCAGCAGTTCGGCCAGCGCCGCCTTGGTGGCGAGCTCCAGGTAGCGGGGAGTCAGGCGGGCCCAGACCGGATACAGGTTGATCAGCCACGGGAACAGCGGCGCGTTGACCACCGGCGCCCAGGCCCGGGTGAGCGTTTGGTAGAAGTGGTGGTGGGTGTTGACCAGGCCGGGAAGCACCACGTGTTTGCTGGCGTCACACACGGTTGTCCAGGGTCCGCGTGGTGTTTGGCCGGCGGCCACGAGTTCGACGATTTCGCCGCCTTCGACCACCAGCCCGCCCGCTGCGTCGTCGTTGTTGGCGGTAAAAATGGCCAGCGGGTTCTTCACCCAGGTACGTGCAGTCATGATGCTCCTTGTCAGGTACAGGTACTGGCGCCGAGCGTTCGCAAATAACGACGGCGATGCCGCCAGCTCAGTGTTGTCCTGTCTGCTGATCCAGGAGATCGTTTCGGGCCGGTCCCGGCCCGCGGGATGCGGAGCGGGACCGGCCCAGAGGCCTGTTTGCTAGTGTTCGTTGGCGGCCTCGCCGTCGCAGATCCTGCGGATGTCCTCGTGGCAGTTGATCTCGCCTTTATCCAGCTTTTCCTTGACGATCTGGTACTGCTGGGCGGTGACCACTGGGATCTCGGTGCCGTCCGCGGCCATCAGTTTGCCGCCCTGGTAGTAGTCGCCGTCCTGCAGTGCCTGCAGCTCGTCCTCGCGGACCATGCGCGGCGGGCTGGCCACCAGCGAGGACTGCTGATCGGAGTTTCCGGCCTTCAGGTGGTTGAAGAGCAGGTTCAGCAGCACGGCCATGATGGCGGCGGAGCTAATGCCGGAGTGGAAGATGATGCCGAACCAGGTGGGGAACTCGTCGTAGAAGGTCGGGGACACCACGGGGATCATGCCGAAGGCCAGCGACACGGCCACGATGATCATGTTCATGTTGTCTTTGTAGTCGACCTTGGACAGCGTGCGAATGCCGCTGGCGGCCACTGTGCCGAAGAGGACGATGCCGGCACCTCCGAGGACGGGCGTCGGCACGGCTGCGACAACGCGGCCGAGGATCGGCAACAGTCCCAGGACCAGCATGATGACGCCACCCGCGGTCACCACGAAACGGCTCTTCACTCCCGTGATCGCCACCAGTCCGACGTTCTGGGCGAAAGCAGTCTGCGTGAAGGAGTTGAACACCGGCGCCAGGGCACTGGAGAGCATGTCTGCCCGCAGTCCGTCCGCAATGCGCCGCGAGTTGACTTTGGTCTTGGCGATTTCGCCGACCGCGAGGATGTCCGCCGTCGTTTCCGTCATCGTGACGAGGATGACGATGGTCATCGAGATGATGGCTGCGAGGTCGAACACCGGCCAGCCGAAAGCGAAGGGCTGCGGGAAGGCGAAGATGGCGCCGTTGCCCACGTTGGAGAAGTCGGCGATGCCCAGGAGTGCCGCGACGACGGTGCCGGCGACAATCGCCAGGAGGATGGACAGGCGGGAGATGGCCGCGTTGCCGAGCTTGCTGAGCAGCAGCACCGCGGCAAGCGTTCCGGCGGCGAGCCCGATGTTGGCCAGGCTGCCATAGTCATCCGCCTGGGAGTTGCCGCCCATGGCCCAGTTCGCTGCCACCGGCATGAGCGTGAGGCCGATGGTGGTGATGATGACGCCGGTGACTACCGGCGGGAAGAACTTGATGACCTTGGCGAAGAACGGAGCGATCACCAGACCAATCACTGACGCGACCAGCACGGATCCGAACACCATCTCGATGCCGCCGCCGCCGCTGAGAATGGCCGTCATGGTCGCAACGCCGGCGAAGGAAACACCCTGCACCAGCGGTAACTGCGATCCGAAGAACTTGACACCGTAGCTTTGCAGGATGGTTGCCGCACCGCCAACAAACAGGCAGGAGGCGATGAGCAGGGCGATTTCGTCCTGGCTCATGCCGGCCGCAGTGCCGACAATCAGAGGCACCGCGATGATACCGCCATACATGGTCAAAACGTGCTGGAGACCGTAGGCAAAGGACTTGCCGATGGGCAGCCTTTCGTCCTCGGGCCGCTGTCCGGTTATAGTCTTACGTGTAGTTTTTGCTGCATTCACAGCTGACCTCCTTGTCGGCTGCAGAGGCCGGGACGCGCGCGTGCGTCCCGGCCTCTGGCATGTGGACTAGCAGAATCCGGGGATATTGGCCCAGACTTCATGCGTGGCGGGGGAACCCTCACGCTGGATGGTGGCTTCGATCAATCCGTACGGCCGGTCCGCGGCGAAGAACACTTCGTTGGGGTTGTCCTGGCCAAACGGGCTCAGGTCCACCAGGAAGTGGTGCTTGTTCGGCAGGGACATCTTGATCTCGTCGATCTCCGGGTGCGCCTCGAGGACGAGCCGGCCCATTTCGTACATGCTCTGCTGCAGTGCCAGTGAGTGCGTCTCCGCAAACCCCTTGAGCAGCAGAGCGCGGACGCTGGCGTAGACGGCGTCGAAATCGACGTCGAGGGTGTTGTAGCGCCAGCGCGCGGTCACATCGGTGGCGAGGATCCGGTCATTGGTTTCCTGCAGCGTGGTGTACTGATCCCGCGGGAAACCGTGGAATTCCGAACCCGTGGACTTCAGGACGGTCAGCTCCTCGATGCCGGCCACGACGGTCTTCTTGTTGCCGGAAATCTCGAGCACGGCGGTGCGGACTTCGCTCTTGTTCCGGGAGAAGGCGTGGTCGTGGTCGTTGATGCGGTCCCAGAAGTACTGCTCTGCGGACCAGCGCCCGCCGGTGACCCAGTCGAAGCTCTCCGTGAAGTGCTTGCCAAGACGAAGCAGGAACTCCTCCGTGGTGGCGACGCCGTCGCGGGCCAGTGCGTACACGGTGTTCTTCTGGGTATCGGTGGCGACTACGTGGGCGTTGTCTCCGGCGGTGTGCGCCGCTTCGAAATCGCCGCGCAGCTGCGAGGTGACGTTGAGGTCCTGGATCTGGTGGCGGTCGGTGTCCCGGGTGATTTTGACCAGTCGGACTTCGGCCTTGCCGTACTGGTTCTGGCCCAGGACGATGCGGGTGCCGGTGGCGGATTCCACGGTGGCGGTCATGATTAGCTCCCTCGGTATGTTGAGTATGCAAACGGGCTGATGAGAAGTGGTACGTGGTAGTGCTCTGCTGTGTCCTTCACTTCGAAGGTCAGCTCCACGAACGGGAAGAAGGTTTCCGTACCCTTCTGCCCGAAGTAGGGGCCGGTTTCAAACGTGATCCGGTAGATCCCTGCTTCGATCGCCTCGGGGCCAAGATTCTTGATACGGCCGTCATTGTCCGTATGCTCCGTGGCGATTTCTTGCCAGCCGGTTGCCGTTTTGGCTTCCAGTGTGGCCTTGACACCGGAGGCAGGCCTCCCGGTCCCGGTGTCGAGAATGTGGGTGGTGACGTGGCTGACGCTCATGCTTCGATGACTCCTTCAAGTCGGAGGATGGCGATTTCGCGCAGCTGGCCGGCGACGACGGCGATTTCCTCGTCGGGCGAATTGCGCAGCCGCTTTTCAAGCTGGCTAAGAATTTCCTCGGCGCTGCGGCCGGCGGCACGGATCAGGAAGACCCTGTCGAACTTTTCCTCGTACGCCTGGTTGCCTGAGCGGAGCCTGTCCTGGACTCCGGCGGACTGTGCGACGCCGGATTGTTCCTTGCGGGACATATCCGCCTCGGTGCTGCTGCCGGCGGCCCGTTCGCCGATGCGTGGGTGGTGTGCCAGGGCGCCGTCGATCTCTTCTTCCGTCCAAGGCTGGGCCGCCTGCTTGGCGAACGACAGAAGCTCCGCGCGGCTGTTGAAAGGACGGGCACGGATTATCTCGGTGGCCCAGCGCGTTATGTCGACGCAGGGGCGCAGCACGTCGAGGGCTGCGCTGTCCGAGACAGAATTAAAAACGGCGAGATTCATGGCGGGTGTCAGCTTTCTAGAGATCTAATCCACCTCAGACGCTGAACACCCTTGACCATCGATAGAAATCGACTTGATTCGATGTTTCTGTATGGTGGAATCTTTCTTTCATAAAGAGTGTAAGCGGTGTCACAGGGTACCTGTCAAGGGTACCGGAAACTTATTTTTCCCGGCTAGCAAGAACCACGACGACGACATGCAGCCCAGCCCTCATCCCGATTGCCCAAGAAGCCGCAGCGAAAACCGTTGACCATAGGATTCTGACGGCAGATCTGGCATCCTTGTCAGAATCGGGAACGGCCGGAGCGACCCCGAAGCCTTCCTGGACGCAGCGGCAACGACATTGACGGGCACCAAAGCGCCCGCATGCGGACTCTTGCCTCAAACTTATGCGCCCAACCTCTTGACCACCCCTCACGCCCCCCTTAGCATTTTCATATAGCAATATTCTTTTTCCGCTATTCGGAATCAGCGCTAAGAAAGCTAAGGAATTGGAGAACCAGCATGAATACACCCAGCCCCGAAACCCAGACTGCACAGTCGGCCACGGCCCATATCTACGAAGCCGGCGGCTCGGACCCGGATTTCTACATCCCGCCGACGCGCACCCGGCAGGGACACGGCGGTCTGCTCAATACGCTTCGGAGCCTGCCGGGCCGGTTGACTCGCGCCACACGCGGCTAGCAACGCGTACAGCAAGAGCTCGCACAGCAAAGAGTGAGGGCGGATCCCACGGGATCCGCCCTCACTCTTTTAACCGCCCTTCACACTCTTAGGCGTCGCCTCCGGCGCTGCCCGAAGTCCCGGCGTTGACGTCGTCCAGCCGATACCGGCGGAAGGCCTCAGCCGGAGCGTCGGCGGGCACCTTGCCCTGCGCAGCGAGCAGCTGCAGGGCGCGGACCACCACGGAGTGGGCGTCGATGCTGAAGAAACGGCGTGCCGCGGCCCGCGTATCCGAGAACCCGAAGCCGTCAGCACCAAGGGTGGCGAAGTCGTTCGGCACGTACTGGCGGATCTGGTCAGGCACCTGCGACATGTAGTCGGAGACCGCAACGACCGGCCCTTCGGCACCTTCGAGCTGTTGCGCGACAAACGGCTTGCGCGCTACCGAGCCCGGATTCAGGAACATCTCCCTCTCGGCAGCCAGTCCGTCCCGGCGCAGTTCGTTCCAGCTGGTTACGGACCAAACATCGGCGCTGACACCCCAGTCCTCAGCCAGGATGGTCTGGGCTTCCAGTGCCCACGGAACCGCGACGCCGGATGCCAGCAGCTGGGTCTTCGGCCCCTGGGCCTCCGCGGCCTTCAGCTTGTAGATGCCGCCGAGGACGCCGTCGATGTCCAGACCTTCCGGCTCGGCCGGCTGGACGATCGGCTCGTTGTACACCGTGAGGTAATACATGACGTTCGGATCGGGGTGGTTGCCGCCGTACATGCGCTCCAGCCCGGCCCGCATGATGTGGCCGATCTCGTAGCCGAAGGCCGGGTCATAGGTAACGACGGCGGGATTGGTCGCCGCGAGCACCGGCGAATGGCCGTCGGCGTGCTGCAGCCCCTCCCCCGTCAGCGTCGTCCGCCCTGCCGTGGCGCCGATGATGAAGCCGCGCGTCATCTGGTCGGCGGCGGCCCAGAAGGCATCGCCCGTGCGCTGGAAACCGAACATCGAGTAGAAGACGTAGATCGGCACCAGCGGTTCGCCGTGGGTGGCATAGGCGGTACCGGCGGCGGTGAAGGCCGCGACTGCGCCGGCCTCGTTGATGCCCGGGTGGATCAGCTGCCCGGCCGGGGACTCCTTGTAGGCCAGGACAAGATCGCGGTCCACGGAGAGGTAGTTCTGGCCGCCGGGGTTGTAGATCTTCGCCGTCGGGAAGAATGCGTCCATACCGAAGGTCCGCGACTCATCCGGGACAACCGGAACCACGCGGTTGCCGAATTCCTTGTCCCGCATCAGGTCCTTGAGCAGCCGGACGAACGCCATGGTGGTGGCTGCCTGCTGCTTGCCGGAGCCGCGTTTGGCAACCTCGTAGGCCTTCGCCTCGGGGAGCTTGATCTCCGCGTGCTTGCTGCGGCGCTCCGGCACGGAACCGCCCAAGGCAGCCCGGCGGTCCATTAGGTACCGGATCTCCGGTGCGTCCGCGCCCGGGTGGAAGTACGGCGGGCGGTAGGGATCCGCCTCGAGTTGCTCGTCGCTGATCGGGATCCGCAGGTAATCGCGGAAGTCCTTCAGGTTTTGCAAGGTCAGCTTCTTCATCTGGTGGGTCGCATTGCGGCCCTCGAAGTGCGAGCCGAGCCCGTAGCCCTTGACCGTCTTGACCAGGACCACCGTGGGTTTGCCCTTGAACTCGGTGGCAGCCTTATAGGCGGCGTAGACCTTATGGTAATCGTGGCCGCCGCGCTTGAGGTTCCAGATCTCGGCGTCGCTTAGGTCCGCGACCATGGCCTTGGTCTGCGGGGTCTTGCCGAAGAACTGGTCGCGGACAAAACCGCCGGACTCGGCCTTGTACGTCTGGTAGTCGCCGTCGGGTGTCTCGTTCATGATGTCCACGAGCGCGCCGTCGGTGTCCTTGGCCAGCAGGTCGTCCCATTCGCGGCCCCAGACCACCTTGACCACGTTCCAACCCGCACCGCGGAAGAAGGCCTCGAGTTCCTGCATGATCTTGCCGTTGCCACGCACCGGCCCGTCCAGGCGCTGCAGGTTGCAGTTGACCACAAACGTGAGGTTGTCCAGCTTTTCGTTGGCGGCGAGCTGCAGCAGGCCGCGGCTTTCCGGTTCGTCCATTTCGCCGTCGCCCAGGAAGGCCCAGACGTGCTGGTCCGAGGTGTCCTTGATGCCGCGGTTCTGCAGGTAGCGGTTCGACTGCGCCTGATAGATGGCGTTCATCGGCCCGATGCCCATCGACACCGTAGGGAATTCCCAGAAGTGCGGCATCAGCCGCGGATGCGGATAAGAGGAGAGCGCATGGCCGGCCCTGGACTTCTCCTGCCGGAAACCGTCCAGATCCTCCTCGGTAAGGCGGCCTTCCATGAAGGCACGCGCATACATGCCGGGCGAGGCATGTCCTTGGAAGAAGACCTGGTCGCCGCCGCCAGGGTGGTCCTTGCCGCGGAAGAAGTGGTTGAAGCCAACCTCGTAGAGCGTGGCCGCGCCGGCATAGGTGGAGATATGCCCGCCGACGCCTATTTCCGGACGCTGTGCGCGGTGGACCATGACGGCGGCATTCCAGCGCATCCAGGCCCGGTACTTCCGCTCGATTTCCTCATTGCCCGGGTAGTGCGGCTCCTGGTCCGCGGGGATGGTGTTGACGTAGTCCGTGGTGGTCACCATGGGCACGCCGACACTCTGGGCCCCGGCCCGCTGCAGGAGCGAGCGCATGATGAACTGTGCGCGCTCGGTGCCCTGGGTGCTGATCAACTGGTCCAGCGACTCGGACCATTCCGCGGTCTCTTCCGGATCGCGGTCCGGGAACTGGTCGGCGAGCGCGCTCAGGATAGCCGGCGTCTCATCAATAACAGTCATGTGCTACCTCTCCATTGAGGACAGAGTTCTCCTGCCGTCTCATTTTTATTTCCACAAGACGGAATGTTTATTCCGTTATGTAAGATACAGTGAACGATGTAGGTGCGTTCCCTGTCAACGTTATGACGAACACGCCCTGTAAGGAGAGCAGATGACATCCCAAGCTTCGGCGCCCCAGGTGAGCACCGCCGTCGTTACCGGCGCCGGATCCGGCATTGGCCGCGCGGTGGCGCGCCAACTGCTCGCGGCCGGCTTTTCCGTTGCACTGGCCGGACGGCGTCCGGAACTGCTCGCGGAGACCGCCGAGGACAACCCGGCGGCGCTGGTGGTTCCGACGGACATCACGGATCCGGAAGCGGTCGGCCGGCTGTTCAATACCGTGCGTGAACGCTGGGGCCGCCTCGACCTGCTCTTCAACAATGCGGGCACCTTTGGCCCATCGGCCGGTATAGACGAGATCAGCCTGGCGGACTGGAACGACACGGTAGCGGTGAACCTTACCGGTGCCATGCTGTGTGCCGCGGCGGCATTCCGACAGATGAAGGCCCAGCGGCCCCAGGGTGGCAGAATCATCAACAATGGTTCTATTTCCGCACACACGCCGCGGCCACGTTCGGTGGCTTACGCGGCGACCAAGCACGCCTTGACCGGGTTGACGAAGTCCATCGAACTAGACGGCCGGCCGCACGGCATCAGCTGCGGCCAGATCGATATCGGCAACACCTCCACCGGCCTCCTGCACGGCGCCGGCATCAGCGACGGGGCCCTGCAACCGGACGGGAGCAGACGCGTCGAGCCGACGTTCGACGTCGAAGAAGCCGCCCGCGCGGTGGTGCTCATGGCCACGCTGCCGGCCCAGGCGAACATCAACCAGCTCACCATTACCGCTTCCGGAATGCCGTACATCGGCCGGGGCTAGAGGAGACATCATGAGACAGGCAAAAATCATTGCCACGTTCGGCCCTGCCGTTGCCACCTACGAAAGTACTGTGCAGCTCCTGAGGGCGGGAGTCGACGTCGCACGTTTGAATATGAGCCACGGCGAACACGCAGTGCACGAGGAGACGTACAACAATATCCGCAAGGCCGCGGCGGAGCTGGATCAGCCGATCGCGATCTTCGCCGACCTGCAGGGGCCGAAGATCCGGCTGGGCAGGTTCGCCGCCGGCCCGCACGAACTCCGCGTCGGAGACACGTTCACGATCACCACCGAGGACGTGGCCGGCACCGCGGAGATCTGCTCGACGACGCACAAGGGCCTGCCGCAGGATGTCACCGTGGGCGAAACGTTGCTGATCGACGACGGCAAGGTTGCCCTGCGCGCCGTCGCGGTGGAAGACACCCGCGTGGTCACGGAGGTCACGGTGCCCGGCGCCGTCTCCAACAACAAGGGCATCAACCTCCCGGGAGTCGCGGTGAACGTCCCGGCCCTCAGCGACAAGGACGAGGCCGACCTGCGCTGGGCGCTGCGCACCGGCGTCGACATGGTTGCCCTGTCCTTTGTACGCAATGCCGCGGACATCCGGCGCGTGCACGAGATCATGGCCGAAGAGGGTCGCCGCACCCCCGTGATCGCGAAGATCGAGAAGCCGCAGGCCGTGGCGGCGCTGGCCGAAATCGTCGCCGCCTTCGACGCGATCATGGTGGCCCGCGGGGACCTGGGCGTCGAGTTGCCGCTCGAAGACGTGCCCGTGGTGCAGAAGAACGCCATCGAGATGGCCCGCCGTTCGGCGAAACCGGTGATTGTGGCGACGCAAGTGCTGGAATCCATGATCGAAAATCCCCGGCCCACCCGCGCCGAGGCGTCCGACTGCGCGAATGCCGTGCTCGACGGCGCGGACGCGGTAATGCTCTCCGGCGAGACCAGCGTGGGAAAGTACCCGGTGGAGACCGTGGAGACGATGGCGCGCATCATCGAATCTACCGAACAGCACGGGCTGGAGCGCGTTCCGCCGCTGGGCAGCAAACCGAAAACCCGCGGCGGCGCCATCACCCGTGCGGCCGTGGAGATCGCGGACCAGCTCGACGCCAGATGCATCTGCGTTTTCACCCAGTCCGGCGATTCGGCCCGCCGCCTCTCCCGGCTCCGTCCGAACAAACCCCTGTTTGCCTTCACCCCGGTGCAGTCGACCTTAAACGTGATGGCGCTGATGTGGGGCATCCAGCCGCGGCTGGTCGACTTCGCCGAACATACCGACCATATGACGGCCCAGGTGGACCGGGTGCTCTACGAGCAGAACCTGGCCGACATCGATGACCTGGTAGTGATTGCCGCCGGCTCGCCCCCGGGCCAGGCCGGGTCCACTAACTCCCTGCGCGTCCACCGGGTAGGGGACATTGCCGACGCCGGGGAGCAGCTGGCGGCCCGGCGGGAATAGAGCCGGTTCAGCCCTTGCTCGTCGATTTGGCGACGGCCGCCAGCCCCAGCAGCCCGCAGACCAGCCAGATGGCAGCTGCGGGTCCCAGCGGGGCGGCGACCAGGCCACCCGTCAGCGGGATGACCACTTGGCCGATACGGTTCCCGAGCAGCCTGATGGCGAGCGCAGCGCCGCGGGACTGCGAGGAAACCGCCTGGGTAATCAGGCTCATGGTCAGCGGCTGGCCGAGCCCCAGCAGGAAGCCACCGACAAACAGGGCCGTTCCCGCTACCCAGAGGGCGTCGAGGAAGAACGGCGCGACGGCGATGGCAGCGCCGGAGCCCAGCAGGCTGGCGATCAGCAACTGGTAGCGGGTCCACTTCTGGATGAGCTGGGCCAGAATGACACGGGAAATGATAGAGGCGCCGGCCCGCACGGCCAGCAGGATGCCCACCCATACCGGCGCTACGCCGTGCTCCTCCGCCACCAGTGGCAGGAAGGCCACCAGAATGTCGATGGCGGAGAGCAGCGCCAGCGAAGCAGCCATGTTCCAGGCGACACCGGGAGTGCGCAGGATGACCAGTGCGCCTTCCTTCGGGAGCGCCGTTGGCCGCGCTGGTTGTCCCGCCCGGCCACTGCTGCGCGATCTGACCAGCATGGCCGGCGCACCTGCCAACGCGATCCCGGCCGCCAGCAGCAGTGCGGTATTTACTGAGGCCATCCGGGCATCCCCGGTAGTTTCCAGCCCGCTGCCCAACAGCAGGCCCGCCAACAGCGGCCCAATCAGCTGGCCCAGGGAAAAGGCCGCGGTGAACCAGCCGAACCCACTGTCCAGCTGGCTCAGCGGGGCATACCGCGCAATGGCCGATTGGCCCGCGATGGTGAAGACCAGGTGGCCCATGCCCAGCAGCGCGCTGGCCACGCCGATCCAGAGGAAGTCTCCTGCCGCCGCCAGCAGCAGCGCTGCCACGGAGAGCACGACGGCCCCGAGCACCACCATGCCGCGCAGCGACTGCACCCGGTCGCTCACCCTGCCCAGCCAGAGTGCGGCGACCACGGGCAGGATGGCATAGACGGCGGTGATCACACCGATCACCGCGGCGTCCCCGCCGAGCGCCAGCAGCTTATAGGAGATCACCGGCCGGGCCAGGTTCAGCGCCGTCTGCGTCAGCACGGCCGCGCCGATCAGGACCCACAACCACAGCCGCGAGCTGTGTTGTTCTGCTGCTGGTTCGCTCATTTCTCCTGGTTCCCTCGAGTGCCCGCCCCTATTCTGCCCTGCCGGCCAACCGTTCACCGCAAAACCATTGCGGCGTTACGCGTGCGGTGGTCGAATAGTGACCATGGCTACAGCCGGTACAACAGTTCTCGCGATCGGTACGAAAAAAGGCCTGTGGCTGGCTACCAGCACAGACCGGGTCAACTGGTCGCTGTCCGAACCACACTTCTTGATGAATGAGATCCCGAGCATCGGGATCGACCAGCGCGGCGGACGCACCCGGCTGCTCGTCGGTGCCCGCTCCGAGCACTGGGGACCCACCGTCTTCCACTCGGACGATCTGGGCGGGACCTGGACCGAGCCTGAAAACGGCGCCATCCGCTTCGCCGAAGAGGACGGTGCCGCCCTGGAGCGGATCTGGCAGCTTTATCCGGACGCCGAGGACCGCCCCGGCGTGGTCTGGGCCGGCTGCGAACCGATCTCGGTGTGGAAATCCACCGACGGCGGCGAGCACTTCGAGCTCAACCGCAGCCTCTGGGCGCACCCTGACAAGGACCAGTGGGGCGCCGGCTACGGCGGGGCCGCTGCGCACTCCGTCCTACCGAGTCCGGCGGATGAAAACACGGTCCATGTCGCCATGAGCACCGGCGGCGTTTACCGGAGTACGGACGGAGGGACCAGCTGGACCGCGCGCAACCACGGCATCAGCGCCTACTTCATGCCGGATCCTAATCCCGAAGTCGGCCAGTGCGTGCACAAAATCGCGCGGGATCCCGAGGTCCCCACCACGCTGTTCGCGCAGAACCACCACGGCGTCTACCGCTCGGACGACAACGCAGACACCTGGGTTTCCATCGCGGACGGCCTGCCCACGGACTTCGGCTTCGCCATGCTCACGCACCCGCGGAAGTCCGGCACCGCCTGGGTCATTCCTATCAAGGCCGACGGCGAACGCATTCCGCCGGACGGCCGGCTCGCCGTCCATCGGACCAGCGATGGCGGCAATTCCTGGACCCGGCTGCACACCGGTTTGCCGGACAACGAGTTCAACGTGGTGCTGCGTGATGCCGCGGCGGTGGACGGCTCGGATCCGGCCGGCGTCTACTTCGGTACCCGCGGCGGCTCCGTCTACGCGAGCGCCGATGAGGGCGAGATCTTCGTCGAAGTGGCCTCGCATCTGCCGGACGTACTCTGCGTCCGCGCTGCCACAACCAACGACGGCGGCCGGTAGCCAATGAAGGAGACCACCCTGGCGGTCACCGTCGTCGTCCCCAGTCTCCTGGCCAAGGTGACCGGTGACCAACGCGAACTGCGCGTGCCGGTGGAGGACGGGGCCACCGTGTCCCAGGTGCTGGACCGGCTCGCCGCAGAGTATCCGGTGTTAGAGCGGCGGGTGCGGAACGAGCTGGGCGCCGTCCGCCGGTACGTAAACCTCTACGTGGACGGAGAAGACATCCGCGGGCTGGACGGCCCCGCTACCCTCATCGCGCCCGGGCAGGAGCTGCTGATCATTCAGTCAGTCGCCGGCGGATAGCATGGAAACAGCCCGTCCCGATCAGCTGAAGCCGGACCGTACGCAACTCAACCAGGAGGTTCAAAATGACTACCGACAATGGCGGTTTGCACGACCCGAAGGAAGCGGACGCAGCCGACGTGCAGTGGCAAAACGAGCCCCTGCAGGACGACTCGGATACCGACGACACCCCGCTGGAACGCCCGGCGTCCTGGGAAGCCAATGAAGCCGACGTGCAGGAGCAGGCCCTGTCCATCAACCCGGACGAAGACGACGACTACCCCCATGGCGAGGCGCCCTAACAACGTGCGAATGGCTTCGCCGTCAACTTCGAAGGAACCGAGGAACGTCTCTCGGCAAGGAGCACCAATGGCAGCGAGTCATGACTTGGCCACGGACCCCGCACTGCAGGAAGCGCTGCTCACCGTGCGCCGCGGAACGGAGTTCTTCGACCGCAAACTCAGCGAACTGCCCGACGACGCACTCCAGGCGCCCTCGCTGCTGCCGGACTGGACCCGTGCCCACGTCGTCGCACACGTCGGTTACAACGCCCGCGCGATCACCCGCCTGATGAAGTGGGCCAACACCGGCATCGAAACACCCATGTATTCATCCTGGGACGCGCGCAACGCGGAAATCGAGCACGGCGGCGCCCTGTCTCCCAAGGAACTGCGGGACCTCTATCAGGACTCCGCCACGCAGCTCGACGCCGCCTGGCGCGCCACTCCCCCGGACGCCTGGAAAAACCAGGTCAAAACCGCACAGGGGCGATCGGTCCCCGCTTCGGAAACCGTGTGGATGCGCACCCGCGAAATCTGGATCCACGCCGTGGACTTGAACAACGGTGCTACCTTCGACCAGATCCCCAACGACGTCCTCAAGCGTTTGCTCCAAGAGATCACCGGAGCCTGGCAAAGCCGCGGCGAAGACAAAGACCTGCTCCTCAAAGTCTCCGACGCCTCGACCGTGACCGAACACGGCGACCTCGACTCCGACAATCCCGAAATCATCACCGGCACCCTTGCCGACATCACCGCCTTCGCCGCCGGTCGCTCCACCAATGGCATCACCTCCAGCAAACAGCAAAGCCCGACGGCGCCCCGCTGGCTCTAGCATCTGTCCGGGATCAGGCATTGGCGCGAAGCGCGTGCTTCTGGATCTTCCCGGTGGCGTTGCGGGGCAGCTCGTCGACGAGCACGATGTCCCTGGGCACCTTGTAGGTGGCCAGGCGCTGCTTGAGCTCTTCGCGCATCGCTTCGCTGGTCAAGTGGGTAGAGGGCGTAAGGACAACGAAGGCCCGCCCCGTTTCGCCCCACTTATCGTCCGGCACTCCAATGACGGCCGCCTCCTGCACGCCGGGGACGCTGAGCAGGGCGTTCTCCACCTCGGCGGGATAGACGTTCTCGCCGCCGGAGATGTACATGTCCTTGATCCGGTCCTTGATGTACATGTAGCCGTCTTCGTCGACTACGGCGATGTCCCCGGAGTGGTACCAGCCGCCGTCGAGCGCCCTGGCGGTCTCCTCCGGCTTGTTCCAGTAGCCGGCCATGACGTTGGGACCCTGGACGATGACCTCGCCGGGGACCCCGGGCGGGACCGGCCTGCCGTCCAGGTCCACCACCTGATTTTCCGTAAAGAAGTGGGCCCGGCCCGCCGAGCCGGCCTTAACAAGGCCGTCGCGGGGTTCGAGCATGCAGACACCGGGGCCGGTTTCGGTCATCCCGAATCCCTGCATGATGGCGACCTTCTTGTCCTGCCAGGTCCGGATGGTCCGCTCGGGCAGCGGGGAACCGCCCACCATGAACCCGCGCACCGTGGAGAGGTCCGCCTCCGGGAAGGCCGGATCGCTGCTCAGGGCGTCGAGCATGGCCGGCACCAGGAACGCCGAGGTGACCCGGGACTGTTCCATCTCGGTCAGCACGGCCGCGGCCTTGAAGGTCCGGTGGATGATAATCCGCCCGCCCAGGGTGAACGTGGGCAGGGTCATCATGTTCAGCCCGGCGATGTGGAACAGCGGGGCGGCGGCAAGATGGACCTCATCCTGCCGGAGGTCCTGGCCGATCAGCGCGTTGACGTACTGGTAGAACAGATTGTTATGGGTCAGCATCGCCCCCTTGGGACGGCCGGTGGTTCCGGAGGTGTACATGATCAGGGCGAGGGCCTCAAGATCGACATCGTCCTGGACGGGTTCTTCGCTCCCGCTGGCGAGGAAGTCCTCGAATAAGGCTCCCGGACCGCCGCCGTCAACGCTGAGCCACTGCAGCACATCGAGCTCTGCGGCGAGTTCCCCGGCATTGCCCCGCTGGTCCTCGCCGAAGACCACAACGGTAGCGCCGCAGTCACGCAGGATGTAATCGACCTCGGGCTTCCGGAGCCGGGGGTTGATCAGTACACAGACAGCGCCGATAAGACCGGCGGCGAAGAACGTTTCCAGTAAAGCAGGATGGTTAAACCCCATGTAGGCGACCCGGTCACCCCTGGATACGCCGGCGCTGGCGAGGGCATTGGCCAACCGGGTAACGCGCTGATCAACCTCACGATAGGTCCGCTCCCGCCCTTCGAAGACAATGGCGACATCGTCCGGGCGGACCTTGGCGCGGCGGGCAGGCCATGAACCAATGCCGAGATTCACTGCAACTCCTTCGTAGCGGTTTCACGTCTCGACCATTGGAACAGTCTTTTATTGATATTGTCAACGATTAACGCGCTGGGGCCGCTTGGCTTATGCGCCGGTCACCGGCCGCGCTAGCTGCTCCTTGACCTGTTTGCGCAGCACCTTGCCCAGCATGGACTTGGGCAGTTCCGCCGCGGCCACAATCCGGCGCGGAACCTTGTACGCGGCCAGCCTGCCGCGGCAGTAGTCCCGCATGTCCTTTTCGGCGGCCTCATCGAGCGTGACCCCGGGCCGCAGCACGACGGCGGCGGTGACGTCCTCGCCGCCCTCGGCCCGCGGAAGACCAACGACGGCGGCGTCCGCCACCTCCGGATGCGAGCGAAGCGCGTCTTCAACCTCGGTCGGCGAGACGTTGAAGCCGCCGGTGATGATCAGGTCCTTTACCCGGTCCACGATCCGGGCGTTGTGCTGCTCGTCCACGGTGACGATGTCGCCCGTGCGCAGCCAGCCGCCGTCCAGCAGGGTTGAGGCGGTTTCCTCCGGCTTGCCCCAGTAACCCTGGAAGACCTGCGGGCCGCGGATCAGCAGCTCCCCCGGCCGGCCGGGGTCGACGTCGTGCGTTGGATTTTCCGGATCCACCACCCGCATCTCGGTGTTGGGGAACGGGACTCCGATGGTCCCGTTCCGGCGGTTGGGGCCGAACGGATTGCCCATCGCCACCGGGGAGGACTCGGTCATCCCGTAGCCCTCCACCAGCAGGCCGCCGGCGGTGCCTTCCCAGAGGTCCACGGTGGACTGCGGCAGGTTCATCGCCCCGGAAATGGCGAACCGCACGCTGCCCAGGTCCACGCCGCGCTTCTTCGCCTCGATGGCGGTCCGTTCGTAGATGGGCGGCACGGCACAGAAGATGGTGGGCGGATGCTTCTTCGCAGCAGCCAGCACCAGGTCGACGTCGAACTTTGGAAAGATCACCACGCGCGATCCGGTGAGGATGCCGAACGTCAGGTGCAGGGTCATGCCGAACGCATGGAACATCGGCAGCACCGCATACATGACCTCCTTGCCTTCGTCCACGCCGTGCATCCAGGCGCGGCCCTGCTCGGCATTGGCGCGCAGGTTAAGGTGGGTGAGCATGGCGCCCTTGGGATGGCCGGTGGTGCCGGAGGTGTACTGGATGGCGGCCAGGTCTGTGACCCGCGGCATGGGATGGGACTTGCGCAGGGGCCTGGCCCGCAGCAGCTTTTCCCAGGGAACGGTGTTCCTGACCTTGGTGGTCAGCGCCTTGCGCGCGGCGCGGGCCGCGCGCACCGGAAGCTTCAGGGCCAGGCGCTTGGAGCGCGGCATGGCCCGGGTGAGATCCACCGAAATAATGGTCTTGACGGCAATGTCCGCGGGGAAGTCCTGGACCTTGGCCACCACGTTGTTCCAGACGATGGCCACCGTGGCCCCGTGGTCCTCGAACTGATGGCGGAGCTCGCGCTCCGTATATAGGGGATTGTGTTCAACAACGACGGCGCCAAGCCGCAGCACCGCGTAGAACGCCACCACATGCTGGGGGCAGTTGGGCAGGATCAGTGCAACCCGGTGGCCCGGCCCCACTCCCAGCCGGCGCAGCCCCTCCGCGGCACGGTCAATCTGCTCGCCCAGCTCACGGTAGCTGGTAGTGGCGCCGAAGAAGTCCAGGGCCGTTTTCTTCCGGAACCTGCCCACCGAGTCCATCGCCATGTGGCTCAGGGACTCGGTGGGAAGCTCGATCTCGGCGGGCACCCCGGGCTGGTAGTTCTGCAGCCAGGGCCGGTTCTCTACGGCTGACATGGTGCTTCCCCTAACCTTCCACGCGGATGCCGAGCTGTTCGGCCAGAATCGGTGCCAGCAAATTCAGCTGGTAGTCATCCACTGTTGCTCCCTTAAGACCGCCCACGCCGCGGATCATGCTGAATTCGCTGCTGCGCAGGTCGAAGTCTTTCAGGATTGCATCCGTCACATCCAGTGTCCCGATGCGGCAGTTCTGCAACGCCACGCGCAGACCGCGGGCGCCGGAGAGGTCCAGCTCGTCGATAATGCAGTCGGAGATCAGCACGTCCGTGAGCTTGGAGCTGCGCAGATTCATATAGCCGAGCTTGCCGCCGTCGAAATGGACGGACTGCAGGGCCGAGTCGAAGACTTCCGCGGACCCGAGCCTGGTCCGGGTGAGTTCAACGTCCCGCCAGCTCGAGCGCGCAGCGCGGAAAACCGGTGCGTACAACTCCTCGAACCGGCAGTCGGTGAACCGGGCGCCGCGCAGCTGGGCTTCGTTCATGGCCACGGAGAGCAGTTCGCACTCCAGGAACGTGATGCCGGTCAGATCCAGCCCGTCCAGCTGCACCCTGGTGTAGCGCTGCCCCTCGCAGTGGTCCCCGCTGAGCAGGTCCGCAGAATCGAAGTCTTCGAGGTTTGCCAGCCGGACCGGATCCAGTCTGGGGGCCGCCGTCGCACTTTTTGCCATGCTGCCATCCCATCACATCTCGACCCTGTGGACGGGCGGGCCTGTTCCAAAACAGCCGCCAGTGAGACCGACACCACTTCTGCCGCCGGGCAGCAGAAAGCCCCGCGCAGTTGGGGGGAAACGCGGGGCTTTCTTAGGTAACTGCGTGGCAAAACGCAGTTGGTTTAGGTCAGCTGGGCCTTAGTTGGCCGGCAGCTGCAGAACCTGGTCAACGAAGATCAGGTTCGGGTTGCCGACGGTGTCGGCGTTGGCTGCGTGCAGTGCCTGCCAGCCGCCCTCAATGCCAAGCTCGGTGGCAATGGTGTTGAGAGTATCGCCCGCCTGCACAGAGTAGGTCTCGCCGCTGACGGCAACCTGGGCCTGGGCCGGAGCCTGAGCGGCCGGCGCCTCGGCGACCGGGGCCTGCTGGACAGGTGCCTGCTCGACGGGAGCTTCCTGGACCGGAGCCTCAACGGGGGCCTGTGCCACGTTGTACTCGGCAGGTGCTTCCTGGACCGGCGCCTCGGCAGGTGCCGGAGCCGGTGCTCCGCCGCCGCCACTCAGGCCCAGCTTGGCCGAGCATGCGGGCCAGGCGCCCCAGCCCTGGGTGGCCTGGACGTTCTCGGCTACGGCAATCTGCTCAGCCTTGCTGGCGTCCTGCGGGCTTCCGCTGCCGCCGAATGCTGCCCAAGTGCTGGGGGTGAACTGGAGTCCGCCCGAGAAGCCGTTGCCGGTGTTGATGCTCCAGTCACCGCCGCTTTCGCATTCGGCCAGGGCGTCCCACGTGGCGGTGTCGGCAGCGTTGGCCGGAGTTCCGACCATGGCTACACCGGCGCCGGTGAGGGCTACTGCCGCAAGGCCTCCGCGAAGGGCGCGGCTGAAGTTCTTGTTCTTATTTGAGTTCACGATGCTCCGCAGGGCCACCTTCGCTCCATCCGTCCCCGGACTTCATCACGCCGCCGTCAACCACTCGTTAGATCGAGGTCATTTCCGACGTCTGCCATGTTGACGGCATTTGGTGTTGGGCAGCGCCGAGCATATTCGATTTTCAGTAAGTCTGCCGGTTAGGATCCGGCTCCCCTGAGCGGGTTACTTCCCCGCACAAGCCGCCACGTTACCGGACCGTTACCAACGATGCAAAATCGTGATGAATCGTTCCGCGTGTCGTGCCGCGTGTCGAGCTGTGTTTTGCGCTGCAGTTTGCTCGCTACGCTGGGGCCAGCAGGACGACCGTTCCGGTGCGCCTGCGGGAGGGGGATTTTCCATGGTTTCCGGTACCGCTCAAAACGCTTGGCATACCGTCTCACCTGCGGAAACAGCCGCGGCGTTCGACGTCGAGCCCGCCGCCGGATTGTCGACGGCGGCGGTGCGCGCGGGGCAGCAAAAACACGGCCGGAATCTGCTCGCCGAGGGTGCCAGGATTCCCATCTGGAAAAAAGTCCTGCGACTGCTGGCGGACAAGATGATCCTGGTCCTGGTGGCGGCCGCCGCCGTCAGCGCCGTCGTGTCCCGCGAATGGGAAACGCCCGTGGTCATTTTCGCTGTCATTGTGCTCAATACGGTCCTGAACTACGTCCAGGAAAGCCGGGCCGAGAGCTCGCTGGCCGCGCTGCGGACGATGTCCGTGGATACCTCGCGGGTGCGCCGCGATGGCCGCGAGGAGGAAGTTCCCAACGAAGAACTGGTGCCCGGGGACATCGTCCTGCTCGACGCCGGCGAAACCGTCCCCGCGGACGGCCGCGTGCTGGAAGCCACCCGTTTGCAGGTGGCCGAGGCGGCGCTGACCGGTGAATCCCAGCCGGTGGAGAAGTCTTCCCGCACGCTGGAGAGTTCTGACCTGCCGCTCGGCGACCGCGCCAACATGCTGTTCATGAACACGGACATCAGCCGCGGCCGCGCGGTCATGGTAGTCACCGGCACCGGCATGAACACTCAGATCGGGGCGGTCGCCACCCTGCTGGAAAGCGCCGGCCCGGCCAAGACCCCGCTGCAGCGCCGGATCGACCAGCTGGCACGGCTGCTGACCATCGTCGCCCTGGTGGTGGTGGCCATCGTCTTCCTCCTGGGCCTGCTCCGCGGCCAGTCCTGGTCCGAACTCCTCATCACCGCGGTCTCGCTGGCCGTAGCCACCATTCCGGAGGGCCTGACCGCCGTCGTCGCCTTCACCCTGGCAATGGGCGCCTCCCGGCTGGCCAAGCGTGGAGCCATCATCAAGCAGCTCTCCGCAGTGGAAACCTTGGGCAGCACCACCCATATCGCCACGGACAAGACCGGCACGTTGACGCTGAACGAGATGACGGCGCGCCGCCTGAACACCGCCGGCCGGAGCTTCCGCATCACGGGCGAGGGCTACGCCACGGACGGCAAAATCCTCACCCGCGACGGCGAACCGCTCCCGGCCATGCCGGATGCCCTGCTGGCTATGGCATTGTGCAACGATGCCTGGATCAGGGACGGCAAGCTCGTTGGCGATCCCACTGAAGGCGCGCTTGCGGTGCTGGCGGAGAAGGGCGGAATGGACGTCGAAGAAGTCCGGCGGCGCCACCCACGCGTGGCAGAGGTGCCGTTCGATTCGGATTACAAGTTCATGATGACGTTCCACGAACACGACTTCACCCGGGGCGACTCTGTTCCGGCCAGGTTCCGCTGCTTCGCCAAGGGCGCTCCCGGCCCGTTGCTCGAACGTACGGATTCGATCCTGACCGACCGCGGGATCGAGCCGCTGACCGGCGATGACCGCGAGCGCATCCGGAGCGATACCGAGGCGATGGCGGCCGAGGGCCTGCGCACGATGATGATCGCCGGCCGCAGGCTGGATGCGGACCTGCCCGAGGATCCGGACGAGCTACGCGGTCTGGCCAGCTCGCTGACGCTGTACGCCGTCGTCGGTATTGTCGATCCGCCCCGCACCGAGGCCGCCGAAGCCATCTCCACAGCCCGCAAGGCCGGGATTGTTGTCCACATGATCACCGGCGACCACCTGGCCACCGCCTCCGCCATCGCCGGCCAGCTGGGCATCGAAGGCGAGGCTGCCACCGGAGCACAACTGGACGGGATTGACGACGGCGACCTGACCGGCCGTGCCGCCGGCTTCGGTGTCCTCGCGCGCGTGGCTCCGGAGCACAAGATCCGTGTGGTCAAGGCACTGCAGAGCGAAGGCAACATCGTGGCGATGACCGGTGACGGCGTCAACGATGCCCCCGCCCTGAAACAGGCGGACATCGGTATCGCCATGGGCATCACCGGCACGGATGTCTCCAAGGGCGCGGCGAACATGATCCTCACGGACGACAATTTCGCCACGATTGTCGCGGCCGTGCAGGAGGGCCGCGGCATTTACGCGAACATCATCAAGTTCGTGAAATTCCAACTCACGACGGCGTGGGGTTTCGTCCTGATCTTCCTCACCGCCGGGGTCCTTGGCCTCGCCGGCGGGGCACCGTTCACGGCGCTGCAGATCCTCTGGGTGAACATCATCATGGACGGCCCGCCCGCGCTGGCGCTCGGGGTGGATCCGGCGGAACCTGGGATCATGCGGCAGAAACCGCGCCCCGCCGCTGAACCGCTGCTGACGCGGAACCGGCTGCTGCGGATCCTCGGACTCGGGGTGGTGATGGCGGCCGGCACCATCGCCGTCCTGGTGCTGGCGCCCGTGCTGTTCCCGGACAGCGCCGGGGATCCCCTGCTGGCCAGCACCCTGGCCTTCACCACGTTCGTGTTCTTCCAGGTCTTCAATCTGCTCAACGTGCGCTCCGACGCCGGTTCGGTCTTCTCGCTGCAGACCTTCACCAACCGCAGCATCTGGGTGGCGCTGTTCGCCGTCGTCGTGCTGCAGGTACTTGTGGTGCATCTGGAACTGCTGCAGGGCTTCTTCGACACCACGGCACTGACGTCTGCCCAGTGGGGCTTGGCGCTGCTGACCGGCTCCTTGGTGCTATGGGTGGAAGAAATCCGCAAGTCCGCTACGCGGAGAAGACTGCGGGGAATACACTGATCCGGCCCCCGGTTGCCTCGAAGGGAACCAGAACCGCTACAAGGAGTTGATCGACCGTGGCCAGGAACAGCCTGCCGGCGCTGCTGCGCGAGGACCTCAAGGCCGCGCGTGCCCAGGATCCGGCCGCGAACTCGGATCTGGAAGTCGGCTTCGCCTACTCCGGGGTGCACGCGGTCTGGGCACACCGCATCGCCCATGCCATGTGGAACCGGCCGCACCTGCGTACCGGCGCCCGGCTGCTCTCCCAGTTCGCCCGCTTCCTCACCGGGATCGAAATCCATCCCGCCGCGACGCTGGGCCGCCGGGTGTTCATCGACCACGGCACGAAGATTGTCATTGGTGAAACTGCGGTCATCGGCGACGACGTGATGATGTACCAGGGCGTCACGCTGGGTGGCCGGGCGTTGGATAGGACCAAGCGGCATCCGACCATCGGCAACCGCGTGATGCTGGGCTCCGGTTGCCGCATTCTGGGTCCCGTGACCGTTGGCGACGATTCAGCTATCGGTGCCAACGCCGTCGTCGTGACGGATATCCCCGCCAACTCCGTAGCCATTGGCGTGCCCGCGCGCTGGCGGCACAAAGACGGCAGTTATCCGCTGGATCCCCGGCTGGACCTGATCGACCCGGCGTTCCTGCTCTAAAGCAGTCCGGTCCAGGACCGTTTTCCTTGGCGCGTCAGCGGTTTACGCTGATACCAAACGGAGGAGTAACGGATGCGGATTCTCATTGGCTACGCAAGCCAGAGCGGCTCAACCGCCGAAATTGCGGAATGGATGGCCGCTGTTCTGCAGCAAGATCACAACGTGGATGTCCTTGAGATAGGGCAGATCGGCTCTTTGGACAACTATGAGGCAGTGGTGCTGGGCAGCGCCATCCACAGTCAGTCCTGGCTACCGGCGGCTGCCGAATTCGTCCATGGCCATGCAGGAGCCCTGAGAACGAAGCCGATCTGGCTGTTCAGCGTCGGAATGTCGGACGGGTTGCCCCGGCCCCTCCGTAAGCTGGCGAAGACAGCGCAGGACAAGCGCATTGCTCTGGCCTTCCGGGATAAAATCCAGCCGCGCAGCCACCGGGTCTTCTCCGGCGTTTGCCGGGCCGAGCAATTACCGCGGCCGGGCCGGATGTTGTTCGTGGCCGGGGGCGGTCATTTCGGTGATTACCGTGATCGTGCAGAGATAGAGGCTTGGGCCAGGGAGATTTCGCGTGCCCTGATAGCCGGCGCGTACCCAGCTGGCCCCGCAACCGGGTAGTAGCGTCCCTGCGGACGCTGCCACCCGGCTGCGGTAAGGCCTTTGCGTCTAGCTCAGGGCGTTAGCTCTGGCGGCGCTTGACCATGAAGGCGCCTGCTGCGCCGGCCGTGACCAGCAGGCCAAGACCTGCAGCGCCCCATGCTGCCGGGGATACCGAAGTGGTGGCGGCGGAACGGTCTGCCTTCAGTTCCTTGGGTTCCTTCTCGTCCTTGGGTCCGGTGTGTCCCTCGGCCGGCGGGCCTGTTACGACAACGGAAGCGGTGCCGATTTCTTCGCTTTCGTAGCCCTCCACAGAGATCCAGTGACGGCCCGGCTTGTCGATCGAAATCTCTTCCGAGAACTCGCCCGAGGCGTTGGCCGAGGTGGTCTTCGTGAAGCCGCGGAAGTTCTTGGCGGACTGATTCTGGGCCACCGTGATGGTGGCGTCTTCATTGGCCTCAAGGCCAGCGCCTGAAACGGTGAACTCTTCGCCGGCCTGGACGCTGCCGGCTGAGACTACTACGGAAAGTTCCGGGGCGGGGTACTGGGCATCGGCGGCGTAGGCCGCGGTGCCCGCTGACAGGGTGAGCGCAGCGGTCAGGGCCACTGCAGAGACTATCTTCTTCATATTTGATGCTCGATTCGTGATGGGGAGAGTGCGAATCACTGACAGACCTGCGGACAGGCCAAAGGGCGCTGCTAACTGCGGCGCCCCCGATGCGACTTTATCGTTTCACCCTCCTAAAGCAACCCTGTGTGGCCTCAAAAGAGGACATATCATCCAAAGTTAACCTCGGCCTACTGCTGAAAGGGCGGTGAGCAAAGCAATGCTGCTGAGAGCAGCTACTCCGGATGATTTGAGCGCCTTCCTGCGCGGCGGCACTGACTCCCTGGCTGCTGCGTTAGGCGTCAGCATTCCGGCAGGTTGGCCCGAGTACCCATGGGTAATCGAGTTCACGCTCGAAGTACTCCAGGCGCAGCCCGGCCAGGCCGAGTGGTGGATGTACTACTTTCTGAATCCGGAGCTGGGCTTCCTGGTTGGATCCGGCGGCTACAAGGGTCCGCCCAAGGACGGGACAGTCGAGATCGGCTACGAGATCGCGCCCGGCTTCCGCGGGCAGGGATATGCCACCGCTGCTGTCGGCCAACTCGTCGGCCGCGCCTTCACCACTGCGGAAGTGGCGGTGGTCGAAGCCCGCACGCTTCCGCGCACCAACGCTTCCGGGACTGTCCTCAAGAAAGCCGGCTTCGAATACCAAGGCGTTGTTCCGGACGATCAGATAGGGCAGGCGTGGCTCTGGCGGAAAACCCGCACGGGAGCATGACGCCTAGCCGCTGCTGCCGCCGTCGTTGTTTTCCTGCGGCACTTCGGTAACCCGGACGCGTCCGATCCGCAGCCCCTCCATGGAGAGCACGCTCAGCAGATGTCCGGCCGCCTCCACCTGGTCGCCGGTGCGGGGCATGCGGCCCAGCCGGTCGATGATGAAGCCGGCCACCGTTTCATAGCGCCCGTCCGGGAGGTCGATGCCGGCCAGCGACTTGAACTCCTGCAGGATCAGGCCGCCATCCACATCAATGGCCCCGCCGGCCTGCCGCACGCGGTCCTCCGGGTCCACCCCGGCGTCGTACTCGTCGTAGATCTCGCCGACCAGTTCCTCCACCAGATCCTCAAGGGTCACGATCCCGTCCGTGCCGCCGTATTCGTCCACCACGAGGGCGATGTGATGGCCCTCCTTGCGCATCCGCGAGAGCGTGGGCAGCACCCGGTTGGTGCCCGGCAGCGGCAGGATCTCCCGCACAATAGCGGCCACCGTTGTGCCAGCCGCTTCGCCAGGTTCCGGGATGAGGTCGCGGATGTGGATGAAGCCAAGCACATCGTCCGAGGTCCTGCCAATCACGGGGTAGCGCGAGTACGGCAGGTTCCGGGTGTATCGGCGCGCCTCGTCCAGGCTCAGCCGGCCCTCGATGAAGCGGACCTCCGGACGCGGGCGCATCACTTCCTGCAGCAGCCGCTCCCCCGCGCCGAAAACGTCGTTCAGGATGCTGCGGCTGTCCTCGCCCAGCGCCTCGTTCTGCGCCACCATGTCCCAGAGCTCTTCGGCGGTAATGGTGTCAGACTTCGCCGACGGATTCCCGCCGAGCAGCCGCACCAGCGCATTGGTAGACACGGACAGCAGCCAGATCACCGGGCGCATGACCTTGCTGAACAGGTTCAGCGGCGGCGCCAGGATCTTGGTGAACCCCACCGGGCGCTGCATCGCGAGGCGTTTGGGCACCAGTTCGCCGAGCACCAGGGACAGGTAGGCCACCACCAGGGTCATACCGATAAACGCCACCGACTGGGCGGCACCGGCTGCCAGGCCCAGCCCTTCGAGCAGCGGCGCGATGTCGGGCGCGATAGTGGACGCACCGTAGGCCGCCGAGAAGAAGCCCGAAAGCGTCACGCCGATCTGCACGGCGGAGAGGAACCGGTTGGGGTTGCGGGCGAGCTCGGCCGCTTTGGCACCGGACTTGCCGGAGCGCTCGATCTGCCGCACCTGGCTCTCCCGGAGCGACACGAGCGCCATCTCCGTGCCGGCAAACACCCCTCCGAGCAGCACAAAGAAGAGGACCAACGCGAAATTCATCAGTGTGCCGCCATCCATAATCAGACCTTATCGAAGGGTCGGCGGTGAGTCAGGCGTCTTCGCCCTGCCGCCGACAGGGAGAACAAGTACTGACAGCCCTTGTGCCCGCGGCGGTACAGGGCCACACTGCTCGCAAAGAGTTTTCCGGACGGGGCGACGGAAACGACGCATCGGCCACAGAATTCAGAAGGAGGTGGCCGCCATGAAGCCCGGTCACGTGGTTTTACTGGTCCTCGGTATCCTGCTGTCCCTGGCCGGCCTGGCGCTGGTCTCTACTGCGGCCTTCACCGGCCTGATCCAGGCCGCACAGGACGACGACGGCTACCTCACCTCCCAGCCGGTCCGGCTGAATACGGACTCCTATGCCCTGACCAGCCAGCCGCTGGACGTGGTCATAGAAGAGGAACTGCCGCCCGGCGTGCAGCTGGGCGACGCGTTCGGTTTCCGGCTCGAGGCGCGGGCCGCCCAGCCTGGACAGGACGTTTTCATCGGGATCGCCCCGGTGGACGCCGTCGATAATTATCTGGCCGGCGTGCCGCACTCGCAGCTGGTGGACGTCGATTTCCGCCCCTTCGATCCGGACTACCGGGAACTGCCGGGGACCTCCGAGCCGCAGCCTCCCGCCGAGCAGGACTTCTGGGCGGTCTCGGCATCCGGCCCGGGCGAGCAGCGGATCAGCTGGGACCTGCAGTCCGGTAGCTGGAGCGTAGTGGTCATGAACGCGGATGCCAGCCTGCCTGTCTCGGTGGACTTGCAGGCGGGAATCAGGCCGGGCTTCCTGGGCCCGCTCACCATGGGCCTGCTCATCACCGGACTGGTCCTGCTGATCATCGGCCTGCCCCTGCTGATCCTTGGCGCGGCGGGAATCGGGCGGACCCTGGCATCGCGGCCCTCGGCCTTGTCCGGCGACAACCCGGCGGACCGGCGCGCGGCAGGTGACCGCACGCCGTCGTACTCAGGTTCTCCCGCGGCTGCACGCCCGGTTTATCCCGCCGCGCTGAACGGCGCGCTGGATCCGGGGCTCTCGCGCTGGCTGTGGCTGGTGAAGTGGCTGCTGGCCATTCCGCACTATTTCTTGCTCTTTTTCCTGTGGTTCGCGTTTGTGGTTACCACCATCGCCGCCGGTTTCGCCATCCTTTTCACCGGCCGCTATCCGAGGTCCCTGTTCCACTTCAATGTGGGCGTGGCGCGCTGGAACTGGCGGGTGGCCTTCTACGCGTACTCCGCGCTGGGCACCGACCGCTACCCACCGTTCACCCTGGCCCCGGCCAGCTACCCGGCGGATTTCGACGTCGCTTATCCGGACCACCTAACCAACGGCCTGGTGCTGGTCAAATGGTGGCTGCTGGCCATTCCGCACCTGCTGATCGTATCCGCGTTCTCGAATGCGGCGATCTGGTGGGGCGCGGACGGTGACTGGGACGGCAATTACGCCGGCGCTGCAGGCCCTTCCCTGCTGGGCCTGCTGGTCCTGGTCGCCGCCGTGATCCTGCTCTTCACCGGCAGGTACCGCCGCTCGCTGTTTGACCTGATCATGGGGATCAACCGGTGGATTTACCGCGTCCTCGCCTACACGGCGCTGATGCGCGACGAGTATCCGCCGTTCCGGCTTGACCAAGGCCCGGCCGAACCGCCGCTGGAGACCGGTGACGCCGCCCCGCCGGCAGGTCCCGGTGAGCGCCAGCCTCTCAGCTGAGGGCAAAATCCTTCATCTGCGCCGTTCCGCCGTGATGCTGTGGGTACTATTAGGGCAGCTTTCCTCGAACGGCCAATGGAAGGGGTGAACCCGTGCTCAAAGTCATCAGCTACAACCTGCGAAAGCACCGTGCGAGCAGTGAACTCCTGAACCTTGCCCAGGATTTCGACGTCAATGTCCTCTGCCTGCAGGAGTGCGACACGACCGACCTGCCGCCCACGCTGGGACCGCTGCACCTGGCCGATTCCACCAAGGGCAACCGGCTGGGCCTGGCGATGTACTACCACAAGGACCGCTTCACCGCCCTGGATACGAATACGTTCGCGCTGAAGAAGTCCCTGCATGACTACGTCCTCTCCCCCGCCCACGAGCGGCTGCTCGGCGTGAAGCTGGTCGACAACGAGACGCAACATGAACTCGTGGTCGGCTCCTTCCATGCGGCGCCGCTAACCGCGACGAACTCGCTGCGGCGCCACCAGATCAAGGCCGGCCACGCCGAACTGCTCACCATGGGCGGCGAAGGCATGACGCTGATGGTGGGCGACTTCAACTACCCCTTCTTCACCAAAAACCTCATCTCCCACCTTAAGGAAACCGGCTACGAGCTCACGCTCAGCAACCGCCGGACCTACACGCGCTACAAGGTCTTCCAAGGCCACTTCGACTTCGCCACGTCGCTGGGTCTGAACATCGAGAGCGTGGAAACCCTGCCCCGGGGCGAATCGGACCACCTGCCCATCCTCGTCTCGGCCGAATACCTGAGCTAGCTGAGCCCACTGCCCGCATCTCTGGGCGCACAGCAGAAACACCAACAACGACGGCGGGGCCGGCTAGTCACTCAGGGCGTACGGCGGAACATGGCGCGCGTTGTTGAACGGCTCGAACCAGTTCTCGAACTTCATCGAGGCCACGCCGGTCCCGAGGCTCTCGAGATAGTCCTCGAAGCCATCCAGGGCCTCGTTGTAGAGCAGTTCCGCATCCGTGTCCTCGAGCAGGAACTCTTCCACGGTTGCCCGCCAGTCTTCGTCCAGCTCCAGGCCGGCTTCCTCGGCCAGCAGCTGCGCCTCGTTGAGCAGGCAGCGCAGCGCAAGCTCCTGGGCAACGCACGACGGCGGCTGCCACCGGCCGGCGATCCTGGTAGTCAGGTCGACGGCAACCGTGAGGAACCGCTGGGCAAACAGGGCCGTGTAGCGGTGCGCGAAGCGCGGCGGCAGGCCCGAAATGACGAACGTTTCGTCCACGTCCGCCGCAGTCGGCGCTCCCCGGCTGCGCAGCAACTCAATGTCCGAGAACAGCTCGTCCATCATGACAACGGAGGCGTGCCACAGCAGTCCGGCCACCAGTTTCGCCTGCCGGAGCGAACGCCGTCGCTCCCCCTGATCCTCAAGTTCGTCGTCGTAGCCGAGCATGTCCGGGCTCAGCCCCTCCACCTGGCCGGAGAGGTCGATGAAATCCTGTTCGGTGACCGGAGCATCGGGAACGTCGGCAGGCCGGCGGTCGGCAAACTCGCCGTCGATCACGATCGCGGTGTCGGCGGCGTGGATATCGTCATCGTCGGCGGGATTGCCCGTTTCCGCGGAGACCCGGAATGCACGCGGTTCCACGCCCTCCACTCCCGCCAAAACATCCGCCGCCTGGATCGGATCCGAGGCGATGATGAGCGCGTTCATCGCGTCGCTGATCGCATACTCGACTTCCTGGGTGTCGGAGGCACGCGAGATCGCGCTGTCCCGGAGGGCGTCGGCGTCGATAATGTTCACCTCGATCGTCACCCGCAGGGACACCGTCTGGCCCTGCCCGCTCTCCTCATTCATGGAGAAAGCATATATCTGCCGGTCCCGCGCCGCGTCCTCTGCTGAGGGACATGCCCGGCAGCAGAAGAGTCGCCCGCTGCACCGGGGAACGTGTCAGCGCTGAGCAAACTGGAGCGGAAGCATGACCGGGTAGGCGGCTGGCGGCTAGCCATATAGTGAATAAGGTGAGTTCAGAAGCATCGTCCCGCCCCGCCGTCGTACGCCGTCCTCATCCTTTCCAGACGCTGATGGCGGTGATCTGCATCCCGATGGCCATCCTGGTTCCCCTGTGGGTGGTTGCAGGGCGGGTGCTGTTCGGGATCTCCGGGCCAATGGTGTCGATCCTGGCGTTCACGCTCGGGCCGGTGCTGCTGCTTCTGCTGCTGTTCGCGGGGATCAAGACCGTGGCGAACGCCGTCAAGGTGCGGCCCTTCGGCGCGCCGCTGAAGACGTCCGCGCTGCTGCTGACCACGTATCTGGTGGCCTTCGGGTTCGGCTTCACCGTGCCCGATTTCGGCGAAAACGGCGGCTCGGTCTTGACCGCTCTCGCCGGCGAGTCCGCTTTGGGCATGTCGATCGCGCTGTGCAATCCGCTGGGCATCATCACCATTGCCCTGTCCATCACCGTGACCGTGGTCTGCTACCGGGACGCCAAATACGCCCGGCATTAGCTGTTTGCCCCCTGCGCGGGCTTTGGCTTGCTAGAGTCCGAAGCAGTAGCACAAAGCCACGAGCCTGGAGGTGACTGCCTTGCCAACGCCAAGGATCCGATGGGCGGTGATGCTCGCCGTTGCTCCCCTGCTGGCCGGCTGCGGGGTGTCCATGCCAGCCGATCCGAACGGTACCTTGCAGGAAATTACCGGCGGGACGCTCCAGGTAGGAGTCACCGCCGCTGCAGGGGAGGAAGGCGACTGGGTTCAGCTGCAGCCGGGCGCGGAGCCGGCCGGGATCGAGCCGGATCTGGTGCGTGGTTTCGCCGCCAGCCGCGAGGCCACCGTCGAATGGACCGGGGGCACCGAGCACGAGCTCGTGGATGACCTTGAACACGGCGAGTTGGACCTGGTGATCGGTGGTTTCGGCGCGGATACGCCCTGGACCAAGCACGCGGGGATGACACTTCCGTACATGGAGACCAAAGACGAACGCGGCAAAACCGTCAAACACGTGATGCTGACGCCGCTGGGCGAGAATGCTTTCCTGCTCGCCTTGGATAAGTACCTGCAGGCCCAGGAGCTGCAATCATGAGCGCCGGGAACAGCACGCAGGCCGTACACTTCGGCAACACGCAGCTGCCGGAGGAGCAGCGCGAGACTCTGCGCAAGGCCAAGAAACTCGAGTGGATAACTATCGCGTTCCTGGCTGTCACGGTGGCGCTGGTGTACCTGGTGCTCGGCAACTCGCAGGCCATGAAGGCGGCCTGGATCGAGGACATGCTCTCCTTCCTGCCGCCCATCGCATTCCTCGTAGCCGCCCGCGTCATCCGCAAGCCGCCCACGGAGCAGCATCCCTACGGCTACCACCGCGCCATCGGAATAGCCCACTTAGTGGCTGCCGTGGCCCTGCTGGTCATGGGCACCTATCTGCTGGTGGACTCGGCGCTGGGACTGATCACCGCGGAGCACCCGACGATCGGTGGCGTGGAACTGTTCGGCCGGACCATCTGGCTGGGATGGCTCATGATCGGCGTCATGCTCCTGATCGCGGCGCCGCCGGTCTTTATTGGCCACGCCAAGATGAAGCTGGCCGAAAAGCTGCACGACAAGGTGCTCTACGCGGACGCGGACATGAACAAGGCCGACTGGATGACCGCCGTCGCCGCTGCCATAGGCGTGGCGGGGATCGGCATCGGCTGGTGGTGGGCCGACTCCGCGGCCGCGCTGGTCATTTCCGCCAGCATTGCTAACGACGGCGTCAAGAACCTGCGCGGTGCAGTCAGCGACCTCATGGACGCCCGGGCCCGGACCTATGACAATGCCGCACCGCATCCGCTGCTGGAACGGATCGACGACTTCCTGGGCAACACCGGCTGGGTGGGCGAGGCCAAAAGCCGGATCCGCGACGAAGGGCACGTGTTCCACGTGGAGTCCTTTGTTGTCCCCCGCGAGGGCAGCACGCCGACGGCGGAAGACCTGGAGCTGCTGCGCGAGGACTGTGTGGATCTGGACTGGAAGATCCAGGATATGGTGATCGTCCTGGTCCCGGAGCTGCCCGAAGAGTTCCTGCCCGGAGTCGAGACCGGCGGCGAGGACTAGTTTCCGCCGGGGCTTCAGCCGGTGAGCGCTTTGCGCACCAGCGCACGCCGCTGGCCACGGCGCTCCACCAGCTTGAACCCTGCGCCCAGAAACACCTTCAGCGTGCCGTAGTACAGATCCTGCGGCGGCGTCTTTCCGCCTGCGGTATCCACCGGGTACCCCTCGACCGCTCTGGCTCCGCGGCTTGCCGCATGCTCGACGGCGGCGTCCAGCAGCCGGTGGGACAGGCCGATTCCACGCGCATCCCGCTTGATGTAGAAGCAGGCCACCGTCCACAAGCTTGCCTGATCCTCGTCCTCCGCCAGCCGGACGACGGAGGAACGTTCCAGCCTGGTGTGGCACTGCCGCGGTGCCACGGACACCCAACCCAGCGGTTCGCCGTCGACCCTTGCTACGAGCCCGAACGGCTCGCCGGCCTCCACCCGCGAATGCACAAAGTCCCGCCGTTCCACGCTACTGGACGATGCATAGTCGCGCGAGGACAGCCGGAACCAGGAACACCAGCACCCTCCCTGCACGCCGCCGGGGCCGAAGAGTTCCTCGAAAACGGGCCAGGTCGCCGTCGTTATTTCCACCGTTTCGAGCCCGGAAAGGTCCCTCCGGGCCGTGCCGTGCTGCGTCCCGTCCAGCTGCGCCATGCCTCCAGCTTGCCAGCGCCGCGGCAGCTTGCGAAGACCTGCCGGCGGTTTTCTAGGCGCCGATCGCCATCTGGATTCAGCTCCGACGCCAGTGGTCGAGCACCTCGCCGACTTTTTCAGCGACCCGCTCGCGGGCTTCCTCCCGCGGAATGCCCGCCATGAGCAGTGCGTCGTAATCGGTGTCTTGGTGGCGAATGGAGGCTACGGCCGCCAACTCCAGTGCCTTTTGGTCAAGGCGCTGTCCCGCAGCGGTGCGGCCGACCCGACCGCTGCCGCGTGCCGCGGTGTGTGCGGCGATGGCGGCAGCACGCTGAGGGGGACATCCGGGCAGCAGTCGGCTGATCTCCCCGCCCATCCGGTCAGCGAGCTGGCTGTCAGCCTCGCGGCGTCGCTCCTCATCGCGAGCCCGACGGCGGGTGCGCGCCTCCGCGTCCGCCAGGCACGAGGCCTCGGCATCCACCAGCGCCTGCTCCTCGACGAGGACGCCTTGCCGCTCGTAGCGCCGCCGGGACCGGCTGAAGCGCACCACTACCGCCGACAAGCCGCTGGCCTTGCGCGCCCGGCGCGTCAGAGCCGTGTCGCCGGCCGGCAGGTAGGTGAGGTGGTCGAGATCGGCGCACCTCATGCACAGCGGCCCATCGTCTTCCATGAGCAGCAAGCCCCCTTGCCCACCGCACGCCGTGCATGTCCAGTCCTTCAGCGGCGAGACGACGACGAGGTCGGGCGGCTGGCTGGCCTGCTCCTGGACGCGTGCGCGTTTGGCCGCTGACAGGTTCGGGGAGACCCAGTGCGTACGGTAGGCCTGCTCGATTGACGGGCTGCCGCTGGCGGAGAACCGCAGCGTCTTGCGGCCGCGGGTCCGGGCGATGTAGTCGGTTTTACTGGGCTGCAGCCCCTGCTCATGGGCCCAGCGAGGCAGTGCCCGCATCGCCGTCGAGACCTTGCCCAAGCCGGCCTGCACCACCAGTTCGAGATAGGGAATGCGTCCCTGGCGCCAGCGGTCTCGGTGCATTGGTTGTAGCCAGCCCATTCCCACGAGCACGTCGACCGGCGCAACGTAACCGTGGTCCTTCAACGCCTCCTCAGCCGCCCGGGCGACCCGCTGCTCAATGGATTGTGCCATTGCTCTCTCTGGAAGCATCGCTCGATCGCGGCGAGAATATCGCTAAATCGCTCATTCGGATCTCGGCTCACAGCGCTACAGTATCCAGATGGGCAGTTGCAGATACCGCCTTGCGCAACAACGCATCGGTCACCACATCGACCCGCACACCCAGCATGGTGCTCAACTCCTCGCCAATTCCGGCGACTCGCAACAAGGCATTGCCGCCTTGCGGGTCCAAGTCGACAAGCAGGTCGATATCACTGGCCGCAGTTGCATCGCCTCGGGCTACGGAACCGAAAATCCTCGGATTGCGCGCGCCGTAACGGTCAAGAATGGCCTACACCTCGGCGCGATGGCGACCAATCGCCCCCCGCAAGACGTGCGCTTCCACGGTGTACCCGTCCACAACGTCAGTCTACGTCAGCAGGACAATCTGCCCCCAGCTGCCAGCACAGCAGCTCCTAAGCGCCGATCGCCATCCGGATCCCAAGCGCAAACATGACCACGGCGATCGCCCCGTCCAGGATCCGCCAGGAGGACGGCTTGGCGAAGAACCGCCGCAGCAGCCGGGCTCCGAAACCCAGAGCGCTGAACCAAATGAGGCTGCCGAGCATCGCCCCGCCGCCAAACCACCAGCGCGCATCCGGCGCCTGGCTGTTGGCCACCGAGCCCAGCAGCAGCACGGTGTCCAGGTACACGTGCGGGTTCAGCCAGGTCAGGGCCAGCACCGTGGCCACAGCGGCTTTGGTGCTGAGCGGACCCTGCTGCTCGCCCGCGGTGAGCGAGCCCGGCCGAATGGCGCGCTTCGCCGCGATCAGACCGTAACCGATCAGGAACGCGGCACCGGCATAGCGGATGACGTCCACCACCACCGGCGCCGCCTCGATAAGCGCGCCGATGCCCAGGATGCCGGCGGCGATGAGCAAAGCGTCGGACAGCGCGCAGATGACAACGACGACGGCGACATGCTCACCGCGGATGCCCTGCCGCAGCACAAAGGCGTTCTGCGCCCCGATGGCGATAATCAGCGCCAGCCCGGTCCCCAACCCGAGGACCGCCGCCTGGACCAAATCAAGTGCATTCACAAGAGTCGAAGGTACTACGCTTCGGAACTGCATCACGGACCGTCCCCCAGTCGCGCCCCGAACTGCACCGTTCCCAGGCCGGACCCGGGCCTGTTGTTGCTGTTGAATGTCCACCGGGCTATTCCCCTGCACCGACGGGGAACGTACGTTGGATTGGTACCCCGTCCACGTTCCACTTCAGGAGGAAACCGCATGGCAGACAACCCCAGCCCCATCGACATCCAGAAGGCCCTTGGCGGCGTCGACTATCCCGCCTCGGCCGCCGACCTGGTCAAGCACGCGGAGAACTCCGGCGCCGACAACGCCGTCCTCGAGGCACTGCGCGGCCTCCCGGAGAAGGACTACGAGACGCCGGCGGAGGTCAACAAGGCCATCTCCAACAGTTAACGACGACGACGGCGGCCGCCCGCCCCGGGCGCCCGGGTTCCGGATGATCGGGACTCGGGCCGCGGGGGTCCATGTACCTGGTGTCCGGCGCCTCGTGCCTCAATGGTCTTCGGCTATCCAGCCAGAACCGCCGGCATGCCTACGCCACAGCACTGGGCATCAACTCAGGCGCGATGATCTGGGGGATCGCGGCGGCGGTCGGTGCATCCGCGCTGCTGGCCGCCTCGGAGACAGCGTTCACGGCCCTCAAACTGATCGGCGCCGCGTACATGATCTGGCTCGGCGCCTCGCTGTTGTGGAAGTCTTTCCGGCAGCCAATTGTTCCCGCTCCTGATGGGCATATCCTTGGCCGCGGTTCACAACCTGCTGGGCCTACTGTGGTTCACCGGCATCATCTTCGGCACGCACGTCGCGCGGAAATGGCTGCGGACACCGAAGGTGGCGAAGACAACGGACCGTCTCACCGGCACGGTCATGATCGGATTCGGCGCCGCCCTGGCCCTGGAGACCCGGTAGGCCTACTCGGCTCGTCCCCTCGGCGCACGTGCGTCGGTCCTGGACCAAGGTGCGCCGGCACGCGTCCGGGCGGTATTTTGGAAGGGACCCGTTTTCCCCAGTAGAGGACCCTTATGTCTCCGCGCGCCCTGTTCCGCTCTGTCGCCTTCGCCGAGGCGGTGACGTGGACGCTGCTACTGATCGGCTTGTTCCTCAAGTACGTCACCGAAACCACCGAGGTGGGCGTCCGCATCGGCGGCGGCATCCACGGGTTCGTGTTCCTCTGCTACGCAGCCGTCACGTGCTTCATGTGGGTCAATCAGAAGTGGCCAGCCAAGACCGGGCTCCTCGCGCTGGTTTCCGCCGTCATCCCCTATGCCACCATCCCGGTGGAAAAGTCACTGGACAAGAGGGGCATGCTCAACGGCGGCTGGCGTCTGGCCGCCGGCGGCGAGGAACCGCACGGCCTGCTTGAGAAGCTCCAGGCATGGGTGCTACGCAAGCCGATCACGGCCATCGTCGTCGCACTCATCGCCGTGGCCGCCGTCTTCAGTTTCCTGCTGTTCCTCGGTCCGCCCGACACCTGGTTCGCGTAAGGCCCGTCCGCGGCTAGCGGCCGGAGAGTTCTTCGACCAGCTTCAGCAGCGCGGTGTTATCCAGTTTTCCGTCGCCCTGTGCCACCAGCGCCGCCATGAGCTGAGCCGCAGCAGTGCCCAAGGGAATGGTGACTCCCGCATCCCGTGCCGCCGCGGTGAGAATGCCCAGGTCCTTATGGTGCAGATCCGCGCGGAAGCCGGGCTGGAAGTTGCGCTCGACCATGCTGGGTGCGCGCCGCTCCAGCACCGCGCTGCCGGCGAGACCGCCGGAGAGGGCGTTGATGGCGGTGGTCGGATCCACGGAATTGGCCTCCAGGAAAACGATGGCCTCGGCCACGGCCTGGATGTTGACCGCACAGATCAGCTGGTTGGCGGCCTTGACCGTCTGCCCCGCCCCGGCCGGACCGACATGGACGATCGTCTTGCCCATGGCCTCGAACACCGGCCGGGCGGTCTCCACGTCAACTGCTTCCCCGCCCACCATGATGGACAGCGTGGCTTCGATGGCGCCGCGTTCGCCGCCGCTGATCGGCGCGTCCAGCACGCCGAAGCCCCGTGCTCGACCTGCCTCGGCGATCTTGCGCGCCGTGGCCGGCTGGATGGTGCTCATGTCGATGAAGAGGGCGCCCTCGCGGGCGTGGGCAAAAACGCCGTCGTCGCCCAAGGCCATCTCCTCGACGTCGGGCGAATCAGGCAGGCAGGTAATGATGACGTCGCGGTCCCGGACGGCCTCAGCCACAGTGGCGGCACCCGTACCGCCGGCTTCGACGAAGCGCTCCACCTTGGCCTGCGAGCAGTTGTACCCAGCCACATCGAACCCGGCCTTGACCAGGTTCGCCGCCATCGGGCCGCCCATGATGCCCAGACCGATAAAACCTATCTTCGTCATGAAAACCTGCCATCGTCGTTGAAATCGGGAGTGTCACACCTGCCGGTCACTGTAGTGGCCATCATGCGGGTCCCGGTAATCGATTGCGGACGGTGACCAGCTCGACGTCGAGCACTTGGCCCGAGTCCACCACGGCCGTCATGTAGGTGCAGACCGGCTGGCGCCGCCGGTCTGTGGGCGAGCCCGGATTGAGCAGCCGCAGGCCGCCGGGCGACGTGGTGTCCCACGGGATGTGGCTGTGCCCGAAGACCAGCACGTCCGTGTCCGGGAAATTCGCCTCGGCCCGCTTTTCCCGCCCGGTGGCGGCTCCGGTCTCGTGGATCATGGCAAACCGGACGCCCTCGATCGTCACTCTCGCAACTTCCGGCAGCCTCGACCGCAGCTCTTCGCCGTCGTTGTTTCCGTAGACTGCAACCAGCTGCCGGCTGCGCTGTTCAAATTCGTCCAGCAGCTCCGGGACAACCCAATCGCCGGCGTGGAAGACCACGTCCGCCTGCTCGACGGCGTCCCAGACCTGGGCTGGCAGCTGCCGCGCGCGCTTGGGAACATGCGTGTCCGCGACGAGCAGCAGCCGACTGGCCACTAGGCGCCCTGCGCCTTCCGCTCCGGTGCCGTTTCGGCAAGAAGGGTTTCCAACCGGTTGTCCGTCAGGTAGGTCATGCCTTCCAGGATGCCCGTCAGCTTGCGGCGCTCTCCGGCGGTGAAGCGGGTTTCGTCCAGGATGTCGCTGACCCACAGGCCGTCCATGGCGAGGCGGACGATGATGCCGATGATGCCCGCGGGGTCCCGCGGGTCGAGGTCACGGCTGTCCAGCCTGCGGTTCAGGTAGATCAGCGCCTCGGCGAGATTCGGCCTGGCTACGGCGGTGGCGAGCAATGCCGCCTGGTTCCGGTCGGCGTTCGACCGGGCGTCGGCGAAAGCCCGGATGTAGGCACGCTCTTCTGCGCCAGTGGGGACGGGGTCCCGTTCGGCCAGCCGGCCCAGCTGATGGACCAGCTCGGTAATGATTTCTTCGACGTCCTGTTCGATTTCCTCGATGGGCGCCCCGGGCCTGAACATATCTCCTCCAGCTACTTGTCTGCGGGTTCTCCGCTTCCTTCAAGTCTAGCCACGCCTGGCTGCAACCCACCCATCGGTGCGTGCTGGGCTATGTTGGAACGCGGTTCGCGCTTAGCCGTGCTCGACTGCCATGTTCGAGAAGCGTGAATAGTGGCCCTGGAAGCCGACCACAATGGTCTTCGTCGGGCCGTTACGGTGCTTGGCCACGATCACGTCTGCCTCACCCGCGCGAGGTGACTCTTTGTCATAGATGTCCTCACGGTGCAGGAGGATGACCATATCCGCATCCTGCTCGATCGAGCCCGATTCACGAAGGTCGGAAACCATGGGCTTCTTGTCCGTCCGCTGTTCGGAACCACGGTTCAGCTGCGACAGCGCAATCACGGGAACTTCCAGTTCCTTGGCCAGCAGCTTGAGGGCACGCGAGAACTCGGAAACTTCCTGCTGCCGCGATTCCACGCGCTTACCGGACGACATCAGCTGGAGGTAGTCCAGGACCACCAGCTTGAGGTCATGGCGCTGCTTAAGACGGCGGCACTTGGCGCGGATTTCCATCAACGACATGTTGGGGCTGTCGTCGATGAACAACGGAGCATCGTTCATCCGGCCCATGGTGGTGGCGATCTTGCCCCACTGCTCGTCCTTGATGGTTCCCTTGCGTAGGTCCTGCAGGCCGATGGTTGCCTCGGCGGAGAGCAGACGCATGGCGATCTCGTTCCGGCCCATTTCCAAGGAGAAGAAGACCGTGGTCATGTTGTTCTTAATCGCTGCAGATCGGGCAAAATCCAATGCGAACGTCGATTTGCCCACGGCCGGCCTGGCCGCGATGACGATCATCTGTCCGCCGTGCAGGCCCTGGGTCAGTTCGTCGAGTTCGTAGAAGCCGGTGGGAACACCCGTCATGCCTTCGCCGCGGTGGCCGGCAGACTCGATCTCGTCGACCGTACCTTCGATGATGTCCTTCAGCGCGACATAGTCTTCAGCCGTGCGGCGCTCGGCCACGGTGTAGATCTCCGCCTGCGCCTGGTTGACGATGTCGTCGACTTCGCCGTCCTGCGAGTATCCGAGCTGGACGATCTTGGTTCCGGCATCCACCAGTCGGCGCAGCACCGCACGTTCACGCACGATCTCCGCGTAGAAGCCCGCGTTGGCAGCAGTGGGGACGGACTGGATGAGGGTGTGCAGGTATGCGGGTCCGCCGATGCGCGAGATTTCGCCGCGCTTGGTCAGCAGGTCGGAGACGGTGACGGCGTCGGCAGGCTCGCCGCGGCCGTAGAGGTCGATGATGGCCTCATAGATCGCTTCATGCGAGGGTCGGTAGAAGTCGACGCCGCGCAGCACCTCGACGCAGTCAGCGATGGCATCCTTGGACAGCATCATGCCGCCGAGTACCGACTGTTCCGCTACCAGATCCTGAGGCGGGGTACGTGCGAAGTCCGGTTCCCGGCCAGCCTGGGCGGAGTCGGCATGTACTAAAGTCACCGCTGCCTGCTTTCTCTACTAAAACGACAAACCGGGCAATCGCATCCCGCCTCGCCCGTTGAAACGGGTATATCAGCCGCCTCCGACGCTTTTCGCTGCTCCCGGTTGAGGGCACGAAAACTAGAGACCGGATCGCGGTCTGTTGAGGGATACTCCGCAACGTTAGCCCTCTATCCACACAGAACCAAGCGAGTTATCCACCGGTCCTGTGGATTAATTGTGGATTAGGCGGCGTGTCTTGTGCACAGCCTGTGTGCACAGCTGTGGATAACAAAGTTAACTACTGAGTAACAAGGCTCTGACCTGCGGAAACTTTTATTCCTCATTGTGGATTAAAGAAATTTTTGTGGAACATTCATCCACACCCCTCGTATTGACAGATGCCCCACATGGCCCTATACGTCGCTTATCCACGCCGTTATCCACAGCTTTTTCCACGCAGGAGCCCCAGCGATGCACCCACCCTGTGCCACTGACCTGCGTCGTTGCCCGTTCGGGCCGAAAACGGAAAATCCCGCGCTTCAGGTGCCACTTTTAGTTGAGGGCAGTCTCGGGCGGAGGGCTGCTGCCCATCTGGTTGTGCCCGTAGGATTGATCACATGGAGCTTTTCCTGATCCCCCTGCTGATTCTGGTTGTCGTCGTTGCGCTCGGCCTGCTCCTGTTGAAAACGGCCAGACGCAGATCCACCCCCACTGACGACGGCGGCGGAACCGGCCGCCGACCTAACCTGACTGCGGCCCCCGCTACCTCCAAGGAGCATTCCGAAGTGGCCAGCAGCCGGCTGAACCAGCAACAGCACACGGCTGTCTACTCCGCTATCGCGAGGGGTGATGCGCTACGGGCGATCAAGGACTACCGGGCCGCGACCGGAGCCGGCCTGCGCGAAGCCGCTGCCGCCGTCGCAAATATGTCCGCACACCCCCAGCCGTACACTCCCCCTGCCATGCCCAAGCCGGAGGATGGTCCTGCCGCCTCCCAGCCGGACTCCGCTGGCACTCCGGAGAGGAGCACCGCTTCGAAACCGGATACCCCTCCTGAACCGTTCGCCACTCCGGAAGCAAGCACCACTTCCGACGCCTCTGCCGCCCGCGCAAGCGTCACGCCGGCCACGGGCTACCGGTACCGGGCCATCGTCTCCAAGGGCGATGAGATCAGGGAGATCGCGAGTACCCGGCTCAATGACGAGGTCTTTGCCAGGATCAGGACAACAGCGCTCGACGGCGACAAGGAAGCCGCGGTGCAGCTGCTCATGGAACACTCGGACGCGTCCCAGCAGGAAGCATCCGGTTTTGTGGAGCTCATCCACGACGAGCCACCCGCCGGAGCCCCGGAAGCCCCCTGAACCCTTCTCGCGGAAGCCATCCTCTGCCAGACTGCCTCCATGGCTGAAAACAAGACTGCCCCCACCAACGAGTCCGCCCAGGCCTTTATGGACGCTGTGGAGCATCCCGTCCGGCGGGCGGACGGACAGGTACTGCTGGAACTCTTCGAGAAACTGACGAGCCAGCCGCCGGTCATGTGGGGTCCGTCGATCATCGGCTTCGGCAGTTACCACTACAAATACGCCAGCCGGCGCGAAGGCGATGCTGCCGCCGTCGGTTTCTCTCCTCGCAAGGGCAACCTCGCGCTTTATGGACTGACCTACGCGCCCGAGTCAGCGCCGCTGCTGGAGAGACTGGGCAAGCACAAGACCGGGGCAGCCTGCCTCTATGTCAACAAACTGGCTGACGTGGACCTCGCGGTCCTCCGAGAGCTGATCACGCTCGGCTACGAACACATGACGACGGCGGCACACGAGTCGCTACAGAGCCAGTCCTAGCCGGGTCGCAGGGCACAGGGCTCAGGGGCGGCGCGAGGGGTAAGGGCGGCGCAGGGGCTAACCGGCCAGCAGCCAGACCCACAGCCACACCGGCGGCACGGCGCAGACAATCCCGAGGATCAGGCCGGTTATGGCCAGCCGGCGGGCATGGGTACGCCGCGCCAATGCGGAAATCGCCAGGGCCACACTGCCCAGGGCGAACATGAGCACAGGCAACGCCACGAGCGGAGCCAGGATCAGCCCGGCACCGCCGGTCGTCGCGGCGTAGATCAGGACCAGAGCGAGAAGGAGCGCGGCGAGCCCCGACGAGACAAGCGCCCAGAGCGCGGTACGGGAACGATTCCGGAAAGTTTGCGCAGTAGCCACCCGTCTATTGTCCGGTGCCGGACCGCAGCAGTGCCAATCCGGCTCGGCGCCGCGGGTCTTGTCTACGGCTCCACCGTGCCGCGGATGACGGTCTGCACGTCGCCACCGACCCACACGTCGCCGTCTTCGGCCCGGATGTACAGCCGCGCATCCCGGCCCAGTCTCGACCCCTGCCGGACGATGTATCTCGCCGGAGCCGCACCCTCGCCGATCAGCCATTGCCCCAAGGCAGCATTCAGGCTCCCCGTTGCCGGGTCTTCGGCAGGAACCGCCTCGAAGCCCATCAGGCCGCGGACCTCGAAATCGACTTCGCTGCCCTCCGGATAAGCACCAATAAGCCCGACGCCGAAGGGAGCAAGAGCGGCGTAGTCCGGCTCCACCTCAAGCACTGTCCGGGCATCAGTGAGCTGGAGCGCCTGCCAGCGCGGGCCGTTGTCCGCCCACTGATGGCGGACGACGGCGGAGCGCTCCAGCCCCAGCGCGGCGCAAATCCGCTCAACATTTTCCTCGGGCAGTTCACCTGTGCGCACCCGGGGCGGGGCGGCGAAAGCCAGCCGGCCGCCGTCGTTCTTGAGGTTGATCAGCCCGGCTTCGCATTCCTGGACCAAGCCGGAGTTGCTCTGCGGACTGCCGCCGTCCTGCAGCCAGACGGCGGCGCTGCCCAGGGTCGGATGCCCGGCGAAGGGCAGCTCTTCGCTCGGCGTGAAGATCCGCACCCGGTAGTCGGCCCCGGGCTGCGTCGGCGGCAGCAGGAAGGTGGTCTCGGAGAGGTTGGTCCAGTTCGCGAAGCGCTGCATCTGCTCCGCGGAGAGGCCCTCTGCGCCGCCGACCACCGCCAGCGCATTGCCGGTTCCGGGACCGGTGGTGAAGACATCAACCTGGGCAAACGCGTGGGTACTCACGTCCGTAGCCTACTCCGTACGGCGGACCGTCGGCCCTGCGCGCAGATCGGTGTCCGGTCCGCTCAGCGTTCCGGGTGGAGAGTCTTGCTCCACAGGCAGCGCCCGGACATGGCAAAGGACCCCCACCCGTGAGGGCAGAGGTCCTTCAGCAAAATGTCCGGTATCACCGCACGCGGATCAACCAATCATCGGGCTATTAGCCTGCAACGACCTGGAGGTCGATGACAGCGGCTACGTCCTCGTGCAGACGGACGTTGGCCTGGTACTTGCCAACCGACTTGATGTGCTCAGGCAGTTCAACCTTGCGCTTGTCGATGGCGCCCAGACCTGCAGCCTCAACAGCTGCTGCAACGTCGGCGGGCTTGACGGTACCGAACAGGCGTCCGGACTCGCCGGCCTTGACGGTCAGCTTGACCGGCTTGGCGGACAGAGACTGGGCCTGGGCCTGAGCATCTTCCAGGGAAGCGTGCTCGCGGGCTGCGCGCGCAGCCTTGATGGACTCAACCTGCTTCTCGCCGCCCTTGGACCAGGCCAGAGCGAAGCCGCGGGGCAGAAGGTAGTTACGGGCGTAACCGTTCTTTACCTCGACGACGTCACCTGCGGCACCGAGACCGGTTACTTCGTGGGTCAAAATGAGCTTTGCCATGTTTGTACTCTCCTCTTCGCTTCGCTTAGCCGCGGCCAGCGCCGGAGTAAGGCAGCAGAGCAACTTCGCGGGCGTTCTTGATTGCCAGTGCGATCTTGCGCTGCTCCTGCACGGTTACACCAGTAACGCGGCGGGCGCGGATCTTTCCGCGGTCGGAGATGAACTTGCGCAGCAATGCTACGTCCTTGTAGTCGATGACGGTGACGTCAGCGGCCTTCAAGGGGTTGGACTTTGGTTTGGGCTTACGGAGTTCAGCCTTAGCCATCGTGGAGCTCCTTTATCTAGTGGAGCCCGCAGAACGTTTCTGCGGGATGGGGTGTTTTATTTAGAAGGGCGGTTCGTTGGAGTCAGGACCGTTGCCCCAGCTGCCGGCGTTGCCGCCGCCTGCCGGTGCGCCCCAGGGATCTTCCTGGGGTGCAGACTGCGGAGCGGATTGCGGTGCTCCCCAGCCCTGGTTCTGGTTTCCGCCGAAGCCACCGCTGTTGCCGCCGCCGAAGCCGCCCTGGCCACCGCCGGAGCGCTGGGTGCGGGTGACCTTTGCGGATGCATAACGCAGCGAGGGGCCGATTTCGTCGACCTCAAGCTCCATCACGGTGCGCTTTTCGCCTTCTTTGGTCTCATAGGAACGCGACTTCAGTCGCCCCTGAACGAGCACGCGGGTGCCCTTGGTCAGGGTCTCGGCGACGTTCTCTGCAGCCTCACGCCATACCGACGCGCGGAGGAACAGGGTTTCCCCGTCCTTCCATTCGTTGGACTGGCGGTCAAAGGTCCGCGGCGTGGAAGCAACGGTGAAGTTTGCTACTGCCGAGCCTGACGGAGTGAACCGGAGTTCCGGATCGTTGGTGAGGTTACCAACGACGGTGATTACGGTTTCGCCTGCCATACTGCCTCCTGATGTCCTGATCCGCGGATTGTTAATGTCCGCGGTTCTGCGTTCTGAAGAGTGGAGCCGGTGGGGCTCCGAAGATCAAAGCTGGAATTACTCAGCGGAGATCTTCTGCTCCTCCGGGCGGATGATCTTGGTGCGCAGGATGGTCTCGTTCAGACCAAGCTGACGGTCAAGCTCAGCTGCGGTTGCGGGGGTAGCGGTGAAGTTAACCACTGCATAGATGCCTTCGGACTTCTTCTTGATGTCGTAGGCAAGACGGCGGCGTCCCCAGATATCGACCTTGTCGACGGTGCCACCGTCGGTGCGGATGACGTTGAGGAACTTGTCGAGCTGAGGCTCTACGGTACGCTCTTCGACCTCGGGGTCGATGATTACCATCAGTTCATAAGCACGCATTGTGAACCCACCTCCTTTGGGCTAGACGGTCACGGTATTTCCGTAACAGGAGGTTCTATTGCGTTGTCCGGCCGCAGAACCACCGCAGACTCTTTCGGGTGTTTTGGTTATTCTCACAGAAAAAAGCCGGTGGCAGCGCCAGCACAGACTCATCAAGCTTACCGGACAGGTGGTCCCGGGAGTTAATCCGCGGATTGGCGCGGTTCCTGGCCCGCCTCCGGCACGCGCGTCTTGTCCTCCACAGCCGGGCGGTCAGCAGCCGATCCGCGGCCGGGCAAGCCGGAAACGTCGACCACTTCGCAGCGCTGGACCCACCACTTCTCACAGCCAACCGTGACGACGGCGGTGCCGGCGTCGCCATAGCCCGTATCGAAGTCCGTGGTGACCTCTACGACGGACAACTGGTCCAGCTTCTCGATCCGGGCGGCCTGCGTGATCTCGTAACTGCTCAGCAACTGGCTGTCCAGATAGGCGGTGGCACTGATTTTGGACTGTTCGGTGGCCGAGTTCAGGTAGGCAAGGTGGTTCATCACCACCACGGCGAGCACCGCGACGACGGCGAGGGCCACGAAAGTGAAACCCAGGGCGGCCGCGAGGTTCCGTCCGACCGAGCGGGTCTTGCCCGCGGCGGATTCACCGTCTTCCTCGTGGACCCGCTCATCCAGCTCTTCCAGATTCATGTCCCCCAACACCTCTTTTAGTAGAAGGCCACCTTATCCCGGGACCGGCGCGAAACGGATGGGAAAAGGTTGGGGAAGCAGCGCAAGGCCCGCGCAGGATCAGTAATCCAGCCCCTGGCTCGGGACCACCAGGCCTGTCTCGTACGCGTAGACCACGGCCTGTACCCGGTCACGCAGGTGCAGCTTGCTCAGGATCCGGCGGACATGAGTCTTCACGGTGGCCTCGGAGAGGAAGAACTTGTGCGCGATCTCCGCGTTGGACAGCCCCTCGGCAATCGCGGACAGCACTTCGAGCTCCCGCGGCGTGAGGTCATCGAGCAGCGGATCACGCTGCGGCGCCACGGCGGGGCCGGCATCCGGCGGCAGGGCCCGGACGTACGTTTCCAGCAGCCGCTGCGTAACCCGGGGCGCCACCACGGCGTCCCCGCTGGCCACCAGCCGCACGGCGTGGACCAGCTCGTCCGGCGCCACGTCCTTGAGCAGGAAGGCACTGGCCCCGGCCCGCAGCCCGGCGAAGGCATATTCGTCCAGGTCGAACGTGGTCAGGATGATGATCCGCGCACACAGTCCGGCCGCGGTGATCTGCCGGGTTGCCTCGATCCCGTCCAGCACGGGCATGCGCACGTCCATCAGCACCACGTCCGGCTCCAGCGTCCGGACCAGCTCCAGCGCTTCCGCGCCGTTGGACGCCTCGCCGGCAATCTCGACGTCGTCCTCGCCTTCGAGGATCAGGCGGAATCCCATGCGCAGCAGAGGCTGGTCATCGACCAGCAACACCCGGATGGGACCGTTCGGTGCCGCCGGCTCCGTTGCTTCAGTTGGTTCCGCGCATTCCTCAGCCATGTGCAGGCTCCTCCCCCGGCCAGTCCAACGTTGCTTCAACCATCCAACCACCATTGGGACGCGGACCGCAGTCAACCGTGCCGTGGTAAATCGCCGCGCGTTCGCGCATGCCGGTGATGCCCTGCCCCGCCCCCAGGGACTTCACCGATGCCGGGGCGTGCCCGTCGTCCGTCACGCGGATATTCACCACCGAGCCGGCACGGGTGATGTCCACCTTGACCTCGCTCAGGCCGCGGGCATAGCGCAGCACGTTGGTCAGCGATTCCTGCACAATCCGGTACACGGTCAGCTTGAAGTTCCGGTCTTCGGGCAGCACTGGCCCGCTGGTGACCACCCGCAGCGGCAGCCCGGCGGCGCGGAAGCCTTCGATCAGGTCCATCAGCTCGCTCCCGGCCGGCTCCAGCGGCGCGGCCGGCTGGGCATCGTCGCGCAGGACGCCCAGCACCCGGCGCATGTCGGCGAGCGCGGTGCGGCCTGTGACAGAGAGCTGGTCGAGCACGTCCGCCGCCCGCCCCGGATCCTTCTTAACAACGACGGCGGCGCCGTCCGAGAGCGCGATCATCACCGACAAGGAATGGGCCACCACATCGTGCATTTCGCGCGCGATCCGCGTTCGTTCATTGGCCGAAGCCAGCAGGGCATTGTCGGCGGCCCAGCGGCGCAGCTCCTCTTCGTGCTGCCGGTCGCGCCGGACGGTGATCCCGATGCCGGCGGCAATGACGTTGAACAACAGAATGACGACGCCGGAGATCAGCCCGATGTAGGGCGGCAGCTCTCCGGAGGCGATGCTTTCGGCGATTTCCGCCGGCATCCTGAAGGCCATGGCAACCAGCAGCGGGGCCCCGGCGAGAACCGCCGCCACCAGCGCATGCAATGCCCGCACGGTGGTGGCAACGGTGTAAATGGCCAGCCACATGCCGATGGAGCTGCTGCCGGTACTGGTGAACAGCACAGTCAGCACGTCCCCGACGACTATGGCCGCCAGGACCAGCCAGGGGAAATGCCGGCGGAAGACCAGCGCGGTAGAGGCTCCCACGAGCAGGACCAGCGGCAGCCATTCGCCGATGCCGATGCTGTAGATCGCGTTGCCCAGGCCGAACAAGAAGTTGGCGGTAACCAGCAGCCAGTCCATCGCCACCGGGTGGGCATGGAAATAGCGGCGGAAGGGCCCCCGCCGCTTGGAAGATATCTCAGCGAAGGAGACGGCGGCCGTTCGCTCCGCCGCCTCCCTCGCTGAAGTCTGTGTGCTCATGCTGGTGAGCTTATCCCCGGGCCTAGACGTCCCGGGTCTTGGTGGTCACCGCCGCGGCGGCAAGCAGCACTGCGGTCCAGGCTGCCATCACCAGACCGCCCTGCAGCTGGGTCAGGTCGCCGTCGGCAATCTGCAGCGCCAGCATTTGGCGGCCCGCATTGGAGGGCAGGTACGGAACCACGCCGTCCTGGATCCAGTCGAACTGGAGGATGCTCGCCACAATCGGCAGCACCAGCAGCAGGGCCACCAGCGTGACAATCCCGCCGGCGCTGTTGCGCAACAGCGACCCCACGGCCAGGCCCATCAGGGCGACCAGCGCCAGATAGACACCGGAGAGCAGCAGCGACTGCACGAAGTTCTCCACGTCCAGCCCGTAGTCCAGCCCGTAGCTGGCCAGGATGGGCTGACTGAGGAAGTACGTGGCGAAGCTGGAAACAATACCGACGACGGCGGCTACCGCGGCAACGACGACGGCCTTGGCTGCCAGCGGGGACAAACGCCCCGGCACGGCGGTCATGGTGGAACGGATCATGCCGGTGGAGTACTCGGAGGCGATCAACAGCACGCCCAGGGCGCCGATGATCAGCTGGCCGAAATCGATGCCGCCGGTGGCCATCATGTGCAGCATGGACTCGTCCATGCCCATGGCCGCGGGGTCCTGCCCGCTCTCGCGGATGGACTCCATGCCGGAGCCCATGCCCCAGGCACCGAGCAGGCCGATGCCGATCATGACGACCATCGTGGTGGCCAGCAGGATCCAGGTGGAGCGCAGGGTGGTGAACTTGATCCACTCGGAGTGCAGGGACCGGGCGAAGTTCACGCCGCTACCGGCGGTGTGGGCCGGCTTGTTCATGGTTGCAGTGCTCATGGCCTTACTTTCCTTCCCTGCCGGTGGTGCCCGCGGGGGCCAGTTCGGCCGGCAGCGCCGGCTGTCCTGACTGTTCTTGAAGCGCTGGCTGGGTGTCGATGTTCTGCGAGTGGTATTCCACTTCGTCCTTGGTCAGGTCCATGTAGACCTCTTCCAGCGAAGCCTGCAGCGGGGTCAGTTCGTAAACCAGGACCTGCTGTTCCAAGGCGGCCCGGGCGATGTCGCGGGGGTCCACGCCGGTGATCTCCAGCAGCGCCAAGTCGCGGGTGTCCACACTGACGCCGGGAGCTGCGAGCGCGCGGATCAGGACCTCCGGGTTGTCCGTACGGACGCGCGAGCGCACCTGGTTCTGGCCGTTCAGGAAGTCCTGCATGCTCGCGTCGGCAATGATCTTGCCGCGGCCGATCACTAGCAGGTGGTCCGCGGTCTGCGCCATTTCGCTCATCAAGTGCGAGGAGAGGAACACGGTGCGGCCTTCGGCGGCGAGCGAGCGGACCAGGTTGCGGACCCAGAGCACGCCTTCGGGATCGAGTCCGTTGACGGGCTCGTCCAGGATGATGGTCTGCGGATCGCCCAGCAGCGCGGCCGCGATGCCGAGCCGCTGGCCCATGCCGAGCGAGAAGCCACCTACCCGCTTCTTCGCGACGGCACCCAGGCCGGTCAGATCGATGACTTCCTGCACGCGCTTCGTCGGGATCCCGTGCGTGGCGGCCATCGCGCGCAGGTGGTTGTAGGCACTGCGGGAGCTGTGGACCGCCTTGGCGTCCAGCAGCGCGCCGACTTCGCGCAGCGGAGCCTTGTGTGCGGCATAGTGCCTGCCGTTCACCTTGACGTCGCCGCTGGTGGGCCGGTCCAGCCCCATGATCATGCGCATGGTGGTGGACTTGCCCGCGCCGTTCGGGCCCAGGAAGCCGGTGACTTTGCCCGGCTGCACAGTGAAGGAGATGCCCTGCACGGCGGGTTTCTTGCCGTACACCTTGACCAGGCCGTGTGCCTCGATCATGTCTGCCGTCCTTAAAGTTTGGGGTTGCGGGCGGAAAAGATTCCCGCACCAACTACGCTACGGGCCGGCGGCCGCGGCGTAACCGCACTGCAGGATGATCTTGCCCGCCGCCGGCGTAGTCCTTGAGGACTACAGGGCTGTCCGCAGGAGGCCGGCCAACGGCCAGTGCTGTAGTCGCCTTACCGCCGGACGGGCTCCTGTTCCCGGGCGGCGGGGGCGGTCAGCAGCGAGGCGACCATGAGCACGGCCACCGCAAGCAGGGCGTTGCGGATGCCCACATGCTCACCCAGGAAGCCGAGGAACGGCGGCCCGGCCAAAAACGCGACATAGCCCAGGGTGGAGACGACCGAAACGCGTTCGGCGGCGAAGGCCCGGTCATCGGCCGCCGCGGACATGCCCATCGGGAAGCCCAGCGCGGCGCCCGCGCCCCAGAGGACCGCGCCGAAGATGGCTAGCGGCACCTCCGGAGCGAGGACGAATACCAGCAGGCCCACCAACGCCGTCGTCATGCTCACCCGCAGCACCAGGACGCGGCCCCAGCGGTCGATGAACCGTCCGCCGACCAGCCGCAGTAGCGTCATCGAAGCCACGAAAATGCCGAACAGCACGGCGCCGATGGCCTCGGACGCGCCGAGCCCCACCACGGTGGCCTGGGCGATCCAGTCGTTGGCGGCGCCCTCGGTCAGTGCCGCCCCGAGCACCAGCACACCGATCAGCACGGTGCGCGGTTCCCGCCAGGCGCCGAATTTACCGCGGCGGGGTACGCCGTCGTCGTCGTTAGGTTGTTCCGGCGCATGCGGCAGGAAGTATTTGGGCACGGTGAGGACGGCGACGGCTACCAGCACGGCCATGAACAGCAGGTGCACCGCGAGCTGGATCTGGAGCACGGAGAGCGCCGCCCCGATCATCGCGCCGATGAAGGCGCCCAGGCTGAAGGCGGCATGGAACTGCGGCATGATGGTGCGCAGCAGGCGCCGCTCGACGTCGGCGCCCTCGATATTCTGGGCCACATCCCACCAGGCCACGCCGACGCCGTAGACGAACAAGGCCGCCGCGGCCCCGGGTACGGAGCCCGCGAAGAGCGCCATGGCCAGCCCGACGGCGGCGACTGCCGCCACGGTGCCGCCCGCGCGCACGGTGTTGGCCGTGCCGATGCGCGCCGAAATCGGACCGGCCAGCGGCAGCGAGACCACCGAGCCCAGCCCGAGTGCCAGCAGCAGGGCCCCGATCTGCCCGGCCGAAATCTGCAGCGCGGAGGCGGCTGCGGGAATCCTGGCCGCCCAGCTGGCGAAAACCAGTCCGTTGAGCCCAAAGATGATGAAGGTGGCGTACTTGGCGCCGGCAACGGAACCCGGCTGCCTCATCGCTGGCGGACCACGCGCTCTTCGTCCCAGACCGGCACGTCGCTCTCGTAGACCTTGCCGTCCGAGCCGAAGACCAGGAAGCGGTCGAAGCTGCGGGCGAACCAGCGGTCGTGAGTGACCGCGAGGACCGTGCCCTCGAAGGCGTCGATGGCGCGCTCCAGCGCCTCGGCCGAGTGCAGGTCCAGGTTGTCCGTGGGCTCGTCGAGCAGCAGCAGGGTAGCGCCGGAAAGTTCCAGCAGCAGGATCTGCAGCCGGGCCTGCTGGCCGCCGGAGAGCGAGTCATACTTTTGCTCCGCCTGCTGCGCCAGCCCGTAACGGTCCAGCACTGCGGCCGCGGCCTCCCGGCCAAGGCCGGAGCGGTGTTCGTCGCCGCGGTGCAGGATGTCCACCAAGGTCCGGCCGAGCAGGTCGGGGCGGACGTGGGTCTGCGCGAAGAAACCCGGCCGGATCCGGGCGCCGAGCTTGACCGTGCCGCTGTGCGGAACTTCGGCAATCTCGACCTCGGAGACCGGCACGTGCTCCTTCTCCGGATCCGTGCCGCCGCCGGCCAGCAGCCGCAGGAAGTGCGACTTGCCCGAGCCGTTGGCGCCGAGCACGCCGACGCGGTCGCCGAACCAGATCTCAGTGCTGAACGGCTTCATCAGGCCGGTCAGCTCCAGCTTGCTGGCGACAATGGCGCGCTTGGCCGTGCGGCCGCCCTTGAGCCGCATGTGCACGTTCTGCTCGATGGGCACGGCCTCAGGCGGGCCGGCCTCGAGGAACTTCGCCAGCCGGGTCTGCGCCGCGTGATAACGGTTGGCCATGTCGGAGCGGAAGGCGGCCTTGTTCTTGTACATGTTGACGAGTTCCTTGAGCTTCACGTGCTCCTCGTCCCAGCGCTTGCGCAGCTCCTCGAAGCGGGCATTGCGGTCGGCCCGCGCCTGCAGGTAGCTTTCGAACCCGCCGCCGTGCACCCAGGCAGTGGCGCCGAGGGCACCCGGTTCCAGCGTGACGATCCGGTTGGCGGCGTTGGCCAGCAGCTCCCGGTCGTGGCTGACGAAGAGCACGGACTTTTTGGATTCGTTGAGTTTCCCTTCCAGCCAGCGCTTGCCGGGTACATCCAGGTAGTTGTCCGGCTCGTCGAGCAGCAGGAGCTCGTCCGGACCGGAAAACAGTGCCTCGAGGACCAGTCGCTTCTGTTCGCCGCCGGAGAGGGTCGACGCCGCGCGGTGCTGGGCGCGGTCAAAGGGAATCCCGAGCGCGGCCATGGCGACTTCGTCCCAGACGGTTTCCAGCTCGTAGCCGCCGGCGTCGCCCCAGTCCGCGATTGCCTGGGCGTAGCGCATCTGGGTTGGCTCGTCGTCGTGCTCCATCATGGCCAGTTCGGCCGAATCCACCGCCCTGGCGGCGGCCGCGAGGGCAGGAGGCGCGGCAGTGACCAGCAGGTCACGCACGGTGGTGTCGTCCCGGACCTGGCCGACGAACTGGCGCATGATGCCCATGTTGCCGGAGCGGCTGACCGCGCCCTCGTCCGGGGTCAGATCGCCGGCGATGATGCGCAGCAGGGTGGTCTTGCCGGTGCCGTTCGGTCCGATGAGAGCGGTTTTGGCGCCGTCGCCGACTTTGAAGCCGACGCCGTTGAGCAACTGGCGTCCGTCGGAGAGGAAAAAGTCAATATTGGTCACGTCAAGATGGGCCACCGTTACAGTGTGTCACTTCCGGCGGGCGACGTAGACATTGCCCGGGTCCGGCCGAAGCGGTCCGCGCCCCGCGGCGGAAACGGCCCCGGACAGACGAAATGGCTCAAAGTCAGGCCTCCCCAAGAGCCAACTCACTTCGAGCCATTTCGTATCTGCAGCCGCGAATATCCGGTGCTATGCACCACAACCGGGTCTCCCCAGCCGCCCCCAACGGACTAAGCTGCTGCCGGATCCGGTCCGGTTTCCCGTTCCGCTTCCAACACAATCAATTCTGCTCGGCCATAGAGCGTTTGACCAGCGTTAACCACCCCAGTTAGGAAAAGCTAGGGTGGCTGTGGTTGTTCATGGTCCTGCCGCAGCGGCCGGAAACGCCGCACCGGCCGGTGGCAGCGGACGTGCTCGTACCGTGCGCGGCAGTTTATCGTTACATTTAAGACAGCCGCTCCGCTGCAGCCGAGCGCGCCCCACGCATCCCAGGAGGAGCTATGGAACCGATCGCCATCGAAGGAGACAAAGCCACTCTGGAGCTCACCGGGGACGGGATCCTGAATCTGCGGTGGACCACAGGGGTGCGGATCGAAGCCGAGGACGCCCAGGCGGCGATGCGGGAGGTCAACAACCTCTCCGGCACCGATGAGCACCCAATGCTGGTTGACATGGCGACGACCCAATCCGTGAGCCGGGGTGCCCGTGCGGTCTTCTCGATCCCCTGCGCCGCGAACCGGATAGCACTGCTGGGAAAATCCGCCGTGGACCGGGTCATCGCGAACTTTTTCCTCGGCGTACATACCCCGCCGTGCCCCACGCGGTTCTTCAATTCACGGTCCGAGGCCATGGCGTGGCTACAGCAGGGGCAGGACATGGCTCACGACGGCGCCGCCGGCTGAATCCGCTGCTCCACCGGCTGAACGTGCCCCCAACCGCGCCTAATCGCGGGCGTCGACGAGGCCGGCGAGCGCCTTGCGCGAAGAGATGCCTAGCTTGGAGAAGGACCGGGACAGATGCCACTCCACGGCCTTGATGGTGATGAACAATTCTGCGGCGATCTGCCGGTTGGTCATGCCCTTGGCAGCCAGCGAGCAGACTCGGGTCTCCGCGGCCGTCAGCCGGTCCGCCTTGTTCTCCGCGATCAGCGGCAGCCGTGCATCATGGGCGGCCAGCAGCTCGGTCATGCGCCGCGCCACGGCGGCCGCGCCGATGCGGTTGCCCAGCACCAGTGCCTTGCGGCCTGCCGCCAGGGCCTCCTGCCGGTGCGCTGACAGCTTGTCCGCGTCCTCCCCCGCGAGGCAGATTTCGGCCAGATCCGCCAAGGCGAGGGCCTGGTCGTAGCGCCCCTCGTTCGCCTCCAGCAGGCCGATGGCCTCGCGGAGCATCAGCACGGCGGTTTCCGGTGGCTGCGCGAGCGCCGCCACCCGCAGCGTCATGCCCGTCAGCCGGGGTGCGCCGAAGGCGCGGACCTTGTCCAACGCTTCCTCTGCCACCGCCGCGGCATACTCCTTCTGACCCAGGCGCACCGCGCTTTCCACCGCGCTCCGGGTCCAGGCGCTCAAGGTCGGTCCCAGCCCCACGGCCAGATCCATCGCGGCCGTAAAGTGTTCCAGCGCGGACTTGTGGTCACCGTGCGCGGCCAGCACCGTTCCGTGCAGCTGCAGCGCCATGGCCTGGACCAGCGGAACACGTTTTTCGTCCAGTGGAACCTTGGCCAGCAGGGCATCCGCCGCCTCCAGGTCGTCGCGAGCGACGTAAACACTGGCGAGCACGAACGCGGCCACTTCAATGTAGGTGCGCCAGCCGGCATCCGCGGCGCGCATGCTGGCCTCCAGATCCACCTGTGCCAACCGCAGCCGGCCGCGGTTCAGGTGGATGGACCCGCGGCAGTAAGCCAGGGTGGCGTGCGCCATCAGCGACGACTTGGACCGTGCTTCGGCAATGGCCGCGTCCAGCAATTCCAGGGCGTCCGCGTCCCGCTCCGCACCGTTGAGGGCGCCGGTCAGGAAATTGATGATGCTGGACTCGGCCCCGTTTTCGGCCAGGATGAGACCGCCCGCGTAGCCGCGGACCGCCAGCTCCCCGCTCAGCGCCGCGTCCGTGCCGCTAATGGTCAGGCGCAGTGCCTCCTGCACCAGCAGCAGCCGGTCCCCCGGCCCGTCCTCGGACGGGTCCCGGTTCAGGATCCCGGCGAGCTCGGACGAATACTGCGCGGCGATCTGCAGTTGCTGGAAACCCGCGCCGGCTGCCAACGCAATCACCCGCCGTCGTAAATCGCCATGGTCGCCCGGGTCGTTTTCGAGTTCCTTCAGCGCCTTGCCGAAGCACTCCGAGGCACGTTCCACCTCGTTCATGCCGTAGAGCACTTCAGCGTGGCCGACCAGCAGCTCCACCCGGCAGACTGTTCCTTCGGTCAGTTCCAACGCGTCCTCAGCGAGCCTCGCAGCGGTCTGCGAATCACCCGCGCCCTGATGCGCGTACGTGGCCTCGACCAGCAGCTCCTGCCGCAGGTGGTTCGGCAGCGCGGACTCCTGCAGCGCCCGGTCTGCCAGCTGGGCGGCGAGCGCGTAGGCGCCCTGGCGGCGTGCCTGCGCGGCAGCGGCGAGCAGGATCCGGGCACCGTCCTCGTCGCCGTCCGGCAACGTCTCCAGCAGGTAGCCGGCAATCAGGGCCGGCTGCGCGCCTTCGGCCATCAATACGCCGGCCGCGCTCCGGTACAGGGCCGAAACCTCTTCATCGCCCAGATCCGCCAACAAGGCCTCCGCCACGAGCGCATGCTGGATGGCCGGCCGCGGCTTCACCGAGGCCAGGAACCGTTCTTCCTCCAGCCTGGCCAGCGACTCGTTTAGTTCCGCGGTCCGCAGCTCCAGCATGGCCTTCAGCCGTGCTGCGCTGGTGTCTTCGCCAAGAACGACGACGCCGCCGAGCACGTTTCGGTCCAGCGCCCCGAGCCGGTGCAGCCGGTCCCGCAGCACGGCTGCCTCATTGGGCGAAGCTTCGGCGGGCCTGGCCAGCGGCTGGTCCCGCTCGAGCAGTTCGTGGATGAAGAACGGCACTCCGCCGCTCGCGGCCTGGACCCGGGCCGCGTTGACCTGGACGTTGCTTTCCTGCCGCTCCAGAATCCAGTTCTCAATGGCCTTCTGGCTCAGCGGCTCCAGCTGCCAGTGCAGGGGAACGCTGGAGGGAACCTGAGGTTCGCGGTCGGAAATCCGGTCCCCTTCCAGCAACGCGCTTGTGTCGATGCCCTCGGGATGTTCGGCGCCGGGTCCGGTCCGGACGCCGCGCAGCAGGAGCACGGGGACGTCGATCAGCAGGCTGCCGATATCCAGAAGGGCGCCGAGGGAGAGTTCGTCGAGCCACTGGGCGTCATCCACCACGGCGATCACTGGCCGGTCCTGGCTCAGCGAGCGCAGCACCCACGAGGCCGAATAGCTCAGGGCCTCGCTCTGGGCCGGAATGCCGGTGGTGGTCAGGAACTTGTGCAGCAGCGCGCCCTGGCCGTCAAAGGGCGGCGCATCCGCGGGCAGCCGCTGGGCCAACGGGGCGAACCACTGCCACAGCATGGCTCCGGGCAGCTGCCGCCGGGCATCCCCGCGGGCACGCAGGATCTTCCAGTCGCGGGCCTGCGCATCGCGGCAGATTTCGTCCAGCAGCGAGGTCTTGCCGATGCCTGCCGGGCCGCTGACCGTCAGCTCCGTATTGCGGCCGGACGCGACGGTGTCCGCGAGCGTTTGCCAATGAGCAAGTTCGCGGTCCCGACCGAATAACCGTGTCTGCCCCATCGTTCGATACTACGGCCGCCTTAGGACATTTACGACGGAGTGACTCGAAAGTGACATTCGCGAAGCCTGATTATCCGGCCGTCGGCTCGGCGACGCACTTGTTGCGCAGCTCGCCGATTCCCTCGATCCGGGTCACTAGTTCCGCACCGACCGGAATCCACTCGCGGGGCTTGCGCGCCAGACCGACCCCGGCCGGCGTGCCGGTGGCGATGATGTCGCCCGGCTCCAAGGTCATGAACTCGCTGATGTAGGAGACCAGCTTGGCGCAGGAGAAGATCAGATCCGATGTCGTGCCGGACTGCTTGACGACGCCGTCCAGCTCGCACTCCACGGCCAGGCCGTCCGCCGGGTCGATTTCATCCGCCGTCACTACGACTGGGCCCACCGGCGTCATCCGGTCCCAGTTCTTGCCCTGGAACCACTCGGACGTGCGGCCCTGCCAGTCCCGCACGGAGACGTCGTTCATCACCGTGTACCCGAGGATGGCGTCGCGGGCTGCGGCCTCGTCCACTTTGCGGATTGTTTTGCCGATCACGATGGTCAGCTCGGCCTCCCAGTCGATCTTGCGGCTGGCTTCGGGCATCTGCACGTCATCGTTGGGACCCACCAGCGCGTTGTGCATCTTGGTGAAGATCGTGGGGTGCTTCGGCACGTCCTGGCCGACTTCTTCGGCGTGTGCGTAGTAGTTCAGTCCGGCGCAAAGGATCTTGCCGGGGCGAAGGATGGGCGTGTCCAGGTCGGCGGCAGCCGGTTCCTGTCCTTCTTCGCCGGCAAGGGTGCGCCAGTCCTCGCGCAGCAGGAGCTCTCCGACGTCGTTGGCCGGAAGGTAGGTGGTGGCGCCGTTCTCCTGCCGGAACGCCTGCGTTGTCCCATTCCGCCGTACTGTACCCAGTCGCATCCATAACCTCCTGCAGGCAGCTGCACACCGCCGTCGTCCATTGTTTGTGCGGTAATGCCCGCTCCACCGCACAATATATCGCTTTCGCACGGAAGCCCTGCAGCGAAGCGGCCGGGCCCGAACGATAACGGGTCGGCACAATTTTGCGCCGGCCGGGTCCAAACAGGGCCGGGAGGGTTCATAATGGTCCAACTCGGTGACAGGAGGGCCGTTATGTTATTCCTTTCGACCTCGGAAGCCCTGCTCTGGCCGCAACTGCGCAAACTGGAACCGGGCCAACGGATGCGTCTTCGCCGTGGCGTCGTGATCGGGCGGGCCAGGGACGGCAGGGCCTACCTCGACGGCGCCTTCCGGATGCTTGTTACCGGCCCGTCTGCCGAACCCTGCGGTCCCTGGTGCCGGCTCGGCTCGTCGGCCGAAGCCAGCACGCAGGAAAACGATTCGCAGGACGCGCGAGCGTCCTAATCGAAGGTCACGGTCAGCTTGTCGCCGTCGATGGACACCGCGCCGTTAAACAGGAGTCCCCGGGTGGTCTCCTGCTGCTTCCATTCCTCCCGGTCATCGGTGAAGGAGACGTTCTCCTCGTAATTTAGCGAGACTTCGCCGTTCCGGGCGGTCAGCATTAATCCGTCGTCCAGCCAACTCCGCGAGACGTCGTACTCCGGCTCGGTCTCCAGTTTCCAGCTGATCGCGCGGTAGTTTTCGTCGTCCCGCCAGGCGAAGGCAGCATTGGGGCAACCCTGGGGCTGCAGCTCCTTTGCCTCGATGCATTTGGCGAGATAGGCGTTCGCCTGTGCAGCAGCATCTGCTGCCACCGCGTCCGTCATCGCCTGTTCGAAGACCGCTGTCTCGGGCTGCGCACTGCTGTCGACCGGCACCCGGACGGCCTGCTCGGAACCGTAGCTGATGTACTTGGTTCCTTCCGGCGCCGAGACCACATAGTCGCCCGGCAAGACCGGAACGAGGGCCCGGACGCCACCCTGGAAGTCCTCCTGGCCGCCGGCGATTTCCACCGCGACGCCGTTGACCTTGATGTCCTGCCGGCCTGCCGGCAGCTCCAGCGGCAAGCTCCAGCTCCCGCCGGACGCGATGCGCCAGTCCTTGAAGACGACGGCCGTTCGGCCCTCCTGCTCTAGCTCGAAAGTCAGCGGTGTTGTCTTTGCGTCTTGGACGACGTCGGCGACGACCATCGCTGTATCTTCTGTTGTCACCACGTCCCGGATGCTGAAGCCCGTGATGCGGTTCTCCGCCGCCGCGAAGATCTCATCGTTAAAGAGGACGCGCTCCGCCGTGGCAACGTTCGGGTCCAGCAGGGCGGTTGCGGTAGAGGCTTCGCCGTTCTGCAGCGCCGTGAGGTACTGCTCCACCTTTGCCTGAGGTCCATAAGCGCCGGTTGCCAAGATGTTGTAGGCAATACCGGCCCCGATTCCGACCACGGCAACGGCTCCAACAGACCAAGCGGCGATCTTGAGGCGCTTCTTTGCCGAGGCCGACAGCGGCGTCGGCTGGTTTTCGGCCGGGCCTGGCCTTCCCGCAGCGGCAGAGTCCGCCACGGGATGTGCCGCGGCCGGGGTGACGGAACCGACGCTCATGACCGCGCCGGACGGAGCTCCCGCGGTCAGAAAACCGCGCATCTTTGCAGGGGCATAGGGGGCGAGTGTGGGCGCAAGATATCTGGCTGATACCTCAATGATTCCACCCCAGATGCCCATAACCAGGAAGGTCCAGCCTGCCAATCCCATGGCGCCGGAGAAGGAGATGAAACTGCCGGCAGCCGTGGCCACGATCGTGGTCATCAGTCCCACTGCCGCCCCGCCACAGGCGAAAACAACGGGCAGGGTCAGCCACGAGTACCATCCCTCAAGTGCATTACGGCCGGTTCCCCGGCGCTGCGACCACAGCAAAGACGCGGCGAGCGCGGCAAGCACCGTCAGCAGCAGCAACAATGCCGCCTGCCACCACCCGGCTTCGAAAACATAGGTGGTTTCGGGTTGGCCGAACACGTTCAGGCCGGAGAGGTGTCCCGCCCCATACGCCCACGCGGCAGCGGTAGGGAGCCACAAGGGGGCGGTGAAGGCTGCTGCCGTGCCGCCTTCCGTTGCTGCTGCGACAAAAAGCACCATACCCGCCACCGTCATGTAAGCCAGAAGGTGCCACCCGAAAACACGCACCGCTTGGGCCGTCCGAACAACAGCATGCCCAGTGGCCGACGCTGCCGGTAGCGTCTTGGTTCTGCCCGCATGGCGTCCGGCAACACTACAGACTGCGCCGATGACAAACGCCCCGAGAAACAACCAGGCCGAGGCGCTGTCAATGCTGAGTGTGACAGCCTCCATTTCGCTGCGCACCGCCATCAGGATTGCTAGCCCGACGGCAATCACGGCAAGTGCCAGTCCTGTGGTGGCGGCGAGAATCCAGCGTTGGCTTGTCCGGACCACGCCGGCCTTCCGTTCAAAATGCCTGCCGAGCCACCACAGGCTGAGGGCTGCAAGGACCGTCAGCAGCACTGGCACGGCCCAAACCTCGCCGCGCATGCTCAGGAACATTCCCAGGACGCCAGCCTCCCCGGAAGCACTTACCGGGCCAAGGAAAGCCATCCCGACCAACAGGAACGGCAGGGTGAAGATCATCCCGACACCGCTCTCCATCGGGTCCACGCCGATGGCTTCCTGCGCGGACTGGCCCAGATCGCTCCCCGCTCCAGACATCAGCGAACCCGCCACTGCCAGCAGGAGCACTAAGACAGATCCGCCCAGAACAATTCCATAAGTGATTGCTGCCGAAGCCACTGCCTTGAGCCAATGCTGTTTACCGAGACCGTCAAACGGACCGCGTTCTGCAGCAGGGCTCGGCACTGAATGTCCAGCCGGTTCGGAGACAGTTGCTGGAGCCTGCTTTGGCCGCGGTGGAAGTGAGTCATGCAGTTCCGCGCCGTGCGCGGGCATACCGGAAGGGCCGGTGTTCATAAAAGTTCCCCTGAAAGAGACGAAGTGAAGAGACTGGACTAAGTGGAGCGATTGGTGAATCGTTTCTACCGTAACCAGCAGGTATGACGTTTATGCACTGGGTTACCCCCACTGTGGATAAACGTTGCCGGACGTCGGACCGGTTCGCGGCGAGTCAGGCCGGGCGAATGATGCGGCGCTTGGTGGCTTCGGCGATGGCGGCCGTGTGGTTGTCCACGCCGAGCTTGGCGTAAATGTGCACCAGACGGGTCTTGACGGTGGCCTCGGAGATGAAGAGCTTGCGGGCAATCTCCTTGTTCGGCATGCCGGTGGCCAGCAGTTCCACCAACTGGACTTCGCGGGCGCTGAGGGCAGGTTCGGGGTTGGGGATCCGGCCCATCAGGCGGGCCGCGACCTCCGGCGCCAGTGCGGTGCGGCCGACCGCGGCGGCCAGGCCTCGCGGATCTGCTCCGGCGGGGCGTCCTTGAGCATGCCGGTGCCCATCTGCAGGTCCATTAGCACCACATCCGCGGGCTCCTTAGATCCTTGAGCCAGATGGTGATGGCTCTGAGAACGGCTGCGCCGCGGTGTTTGCGGTTTGCTCCTGGTCGCTGCGTTCGGGGATCACTGCGTGAATACAGGGTCGGCGCAGCAGTTCCCGGATCGCCATGGATGAGTAGACTTTGTCGGCCAACGCGCGGTCCGGGCCGGGTCTTTGCCCGGCCAGGTACGCGATCTTCCAGGAATAGCAGCGGCTGATGGCGGTTCATAAATGCGAAATCTAGTCGAGGGAAGATGATCATTCCGGCTAGAGTTGTTGCCGCTGCCTCAGCGACGAGGCGGGAATTCAATCAAAGAAAGCAACGACGCATGAACTTTGAATCGCACTCCGTGACGCTCAAGATCTGGGACCGCTCGACCACGAACGAATCGCTGGATGCCGCAGTCGCCGACGTCGCCCTGAGGGCAAACGTCTCGAAGGATCTGGTCAGAGTCACACGGAGCGGGCCCAAAGTCTTCACGATCGGTGTCGCCAGCGACCTGTCATAGGACGCCTTAACCGACATTGCTGGGCGCAACCGGCTGACCCTGCGAGAGTCAGGACGGGCGGATGATCCAGCGCTTGGTGGCCTCGGCGATGGCGGCGGTACGGTTGTCCACGCCGAGCTTGGCGTAAATGTGCACGAGGTGGGTCTTGACTGTGGCTTCGGAGATGAAGAGCTTGCGGGCAATTTCCTTGTTCTGCATGCCGGTAGCCAGCAGTTCGACCAGTTGGACTTCGCGGGCGCTGAGCGCGGGCTCGGGGTTGCGGATCCGGCCCATCAGGCGGGCCGCGACTTCCGGTGCCAGCGCGGTCCGGCCGCCCGCGGCGGCCAGGACTGCTTCGCGGATCTGCTCCGGCGGAGCGTCCTTAAGCATGTAGCCGGCGGCTCCGGCCTCCACGGCGGCGAGGATGTCCGCGTCAGTGTCGTAAGTGGTCAGAATGAGGACCGGCGGGGCGGCTTTCCCGGCGTCGCCGTTGGCCTTGATCCGCGCTGTCGCCGTCACCCCGTCCATACCGGCACCCATCTGCAGGTCCATCAGCACCACATCCGCGGGCTCGCCGAGGGCGGCCAGACGGTCCAGTTCCTTCAGCGCGGCAGCACCGTCCGCGGCTTCGGCCGCCACGGTCATGCCTTCGAAGTCGGAGAGCATGGCCCGCAGCCCCGCGCGCACCACGGGATGGTCGTCGACCAGCAGAATCCTGATCCCGCTCACTCCCGCTCCTCCCCCGTGCCGGTGCGCAGCGGCAGCCGGATGGCCACCACGGTTCCCTCACCCGGCGCGGATTCCAGGTCCAGCCGGCCGTTGAGCGCGGCAACCCGTTCCCGCAGCGTCAGCAGGCCGAAGCCACCGCCTCCGCCGCCGTCGCTGTCTCTCTCCCCGTCCCCAGTCACCGCAGAAGAACCAAGGCCCGTACCGCCGTCGTACTTTGACGGATCAAAGCCTACGCCGTCGTCGTAAATATCCAGTGTCACGTCTTCGTCCAGGAAACCCAGAGTAACGACGGCGGTGCGCGCCTTCGCATGCGCCAGCACGTTCGCCAGGCTCGCTTGCGCCGCCCGGAGCAGCGTGACCTCGTACGGGGCGGGCAGCCAGACGCTGTCGCCGTCGAGGTTGAAACGGCAGCGCAGCTGGTCCCCCCGCGCCGCGGCGTGCCGCTCGGTGGCGGAACACAGCCGGGCCAGGCCGTCGGCCAGGGCGCTGGCACCGTCTTCCCGCGGTTCCAGCTGAGGGGAGGACAGGCCGCGGATGAAGCGCCGGGCTTCGGCAAGGTTCTCCGAGGCCGTGGACTGGGCCAGGCGGATGCGCTCGGCTGCCGTCGCGGTGTCGCCGGCGTCCAGCGCACTAACGGCACCGCGCGAGACCAGCACGATGCTGGACAGGCCCTGGGCAAGGGTGTCGTGGATTTCCCGAGCGAGCCGGCCGCGTTCGGCGAGCACCCCGGCGTCGTGCTGGGATTGGGCCAGTTCAGCGCGGGTACGGCGGAGCTCAGCGAGCGCGCGCCGCTGGTTCTCGCCGTCGAGATACAGCGCCCGGTACGCCATGGCCATGAACACGGCGAACACCGCGCCCACCATCGGCCCGATCAGCATCGCCGGCTCCAGCTGGCCGTTGTGCCACCACTGGGACAGAATCACCACGCCGGTCAGCATGGCCACGGCGAACACGGCGTGGGCGGTTTTGAGCACGTGCAGGTGCAGGAAGAACAGCGGGAAGGCCAGCCAGACGAAATTCCCGCTGACCGCCACGAGCGCTACCCAGAGCACGGTCACCAGCGCCAGCCAGGCCGCCCCGTAGCGGCGCGGATCCGGGCCGGTCCCGGTGGTGCTGTGCCGTTTCTCGACGATCGTGCCGGCTAGGTAGACGCCGGCCAGCAGGATCCCCAGCAGCAAGGCGAGCCAACTCAGCGGTGCATGCGGTGCGTTGATGAGTGTCAGGACGACGGCGAAGGCGAGCAGTCCTGCGAAGCCGGTGTGCAGCCCGATCCGCAGCACACGGAGCACCAAGGCACCCGCCGACGGCTGAACGGGCCCGGATTCTGCAGGTGCTCGGCCGGACTGGCTCGCTTCGGCGAAGCCGGGCCCGGACCCGGGCCAGGCCTCGGTCTCGGCAGGCTCGGTCGGGACAGACATGCTCCCAGCGTAGCCACCACACGGGCAACGGGCATCAACCATTCGGTTGACGGTGGAATCAACCCTCTGTCCGCGGCGGATCAACCGGTTCCGCGATGTGCCCGCGAGGCTTCCGCGAAAGGCTGGATACAGCGGCCGAACGGCGGCCAGTACTCCACTGAAAGAAGGAAACATCGTGTTTTTGGCACTGCGGGACATCCGGTTCGCGAAGGGCCGATTCGCCCTGATGGGAACCGTAGTGGCCCTGATTACCCTGCTGCTGGTCATGCTCTCCGGCCTCACGGCGGGCCTGGGCAACCAGTCCATCTCCGCCATCGCCGGGCTGGCCCCAGCGGCCAACACCGTGGCATTCGGCGCGCCGGAAGGAAACGAGGCGAAGGCTTCCTACACAGAGTCGCAGATTACCCGGGACCAGCTGGACACCTGGCAGCAGGCGGACGGGGTGGAGCATGCCGAGGCCTTCGGCGTCGCGCAGACCCGTTTCTCCGCCGGCGGCACCACTAACGTGGCGGTCTTCGGTGTCGAGCCCGGCGGCAGGCTCGCCCCCGCCCCCGTTGCGGACGGGACGGTGATCCTCAGCCAGACCATTGCGGACGAGCTGGACGTTGCCGCGGGAAACACCGCGGAGGTTGCCGGCCGGCAGCTGCTGGTCTCCGCCGTCGTCGATGACCAGTGGTACTCCCACACGCCGGTGGTCTGGACCTCGCTGGAGCAGTGGCAGAAGATAGCCCATATTAACGACGGCGGGGCCGCCGACGGTCCGATCGCCACCGCAGTTGCGGTGCAGCTGGCGGACGGAGATGCGGCCGGAGCCGCCGCCACGGCAGCCAACGAGGCAGCCGGTACCGTGACCACTTCCGTGACCGGTTCGTTCCAGGCACTGGGTTCGTACAAGAGCGAGAACGGCTCGCTGCTGATGATGCAGGCCTTCCTCTACGGGATCTCGGCGCTGGTGATTGTCGCCTTCCTGACCGTCTGGACCATCCAGCGCACGCGGGACATTGCGGTGCTCAAGGCCATGGGCGGCTCGGACGGCTACCTGCTGCGCGACGCCCTGACCCAAGCCGCGATCGTCCTGGTTGCCGGGGCCGCCGTCGGTGGTGGCGTGGGCGTTCTGGGCGGCTACTTCGCTGCCCAGGCCGCGCCGTTCCTGCTTACCGCGGCCAGCACAGTGCTGCCAATCGCCGGCATCGTGCTCCTGGGCATGGCCGGGGCCGTCGTCGCGGTCCGCCGCGTGACCAAGGTGGATCCCCTGACCGCGCTCGGCGGCAACTGAGCCTCCGGCGCAACTGAGCCCCAGCCACTTCTCGAAATCCGCACTCTCCAGCTAAAGGACAACAGCCATGACTGCAGTACTGAACCTCGTCAACACCACCCTCGAGTACCCGGACGGCGATTCCACGGTCACTGCCCTGGACAGCGTCAACCTGTCCGCCAGGGCCGGCACCATCACCTCGCTCGCCGGCCCTTCGGGCTCCGGCAAGTCCTCGTTGCTCGCCGTTGCCGCCACGCTGATCCGGCCGACGTCGGGACTCGTCCTCCTCGACGGCGTCGATGCCACGGCCCTCTCAGCGCGGGAAACGGCCGTCCTGAGGCGTGAATCCATTGGCATCATCTTCCAGCAGCCCAACCTGCTCGCCTCGCTGACCGCCGTCGAGCAGCTGCAAATCGCGGAGCACCTGCGCGGCGGGTCGCCGAAGAAGTCGAAGGCCCGGGCCCTGGAACTGCTGGACGTGGTGGGCCTCGCTGATTCCGCGCGGCGCCGCCCGCACCAGCTTTCCGGCGGGCAGCGCCAGCGGGTCAACATTGCCCGCGCCCTGATGGGTGAGCCGAAGCTGCTGCTGGTGGACGAGCCGACGGCGGCGCTGGACCACGAACGCTCCGAGGCGATTGTCCGGCTGCTCGTCCGGGTGACCCGGGAGTTCAAGGTGGCCACGGTGATGGTCACCCACGACACCGAATACATCCCGCTGACCGACGCGGTCGCCACCATGCGCGACGGCAAACTCACTGCGCTGGAACAAGTCGCCGTTTAGCACCTGACGCTCTACTGTCGAGGTAAGCCAGTCCTTTCCGATGTGCTGATCCCGGAGAACAGTGAGGCCCATGCGCACCGTCATCCATTCCGCCCGCCGCATCGCCGATGGGAAGATCGTCGCCGGTTCCTGGGTGCTCCTTGAGGACGGCCGAATTACCGACGCCGGAACCGGCAGTTGGTCCGGAACCGTTGCCGGCCAGGGGGTTGCAGGGATTCGGGAGGTCGACGCCGCCGGTGCCTATCTGGTGCCGGGGTTCGTGGACATACACTGCCATGGCGGCGGCGGCGGTTCGTTTGACGACGGCGACACCTCCCGCGGCCCGCTCACCCACCTGGCCCACGGCACCACCACCCTCCTCGGCTCGCTGGTCACCAACCCGCTCGAGGTCTTGGAGGCCACACTCCGCCGGCTGGCGGCGGACGCTGCGGCCAGCGCGACGGTGAAGGGCTTCCACCTTGAGGGACCATTCCTCGCGGCCAGCCACTGCGGCGCCCACAATCCAAGCTTCCTCGCGGCGCCCACGGTTGAAGCCGTGGACCGGCTTGTCGAAGCCGGCGGCGGCTTTTTGCGGCAGGTGACCATCGCCCCGGAACTGGACCCCGGTTTTGCCGCCATCCGCCGACTGGTCGACCACAAGGTGGGGGTCGCCGTCGGACATACGGACGCGGACTATGCCACTGCCCGCGCTGCTTTCGACGCCGGCGCCAGCATCCTCACCCATGCCTTCAACGCCATGAACGGCCTGCACCACCGCGCGCCCGGCCCGGTCGCCGCGGCGTTCGACTCACCCCACGTCACCCTGGAACTGATCGCTGACGGGCACCACGTCGATGACGCGATGCTCCGGCTGGCGTTTCAAGCCGCTCCGGGCCGGGTTGCCATGATCACCGACGCCATGGCGGCGGCAGGCTGCGGGGACGGCAGCTACCATCTTGGTTCGCTCCCCGTTGAAGTGAACGACGGCGTTGCCCGGCTGCCCCACGAAGGTCCCATCGCCGGCAGCACGCTCACGATGGATGCAGCGCTGCGGCGTGCCGTTGCGGCCGGAATCCCGCTGCCGATGGCCGTGGCCGCAGGCACCTCGGTACCAGCCCGCGCGGCCGGTCTGGACGGCGATGGTGCAGGTACTATCGCCGTCGGTTCGCCGGCGGACCTGATCCTGCTGGACCAGAACCTGCGGCCGCACAGGATCTGGCGGGCGGGAGAAGAGCTGCCAGCAGCAAAGGAGCCGGGCCTGCAGGACTAACCATTCCGGCTCCGATGGAGCCTGCCGGGCAGCCCGGCTCCCGACCCACCCGCTCGGCAGCTACCGCCCCAGCGCGGGCATCGGCAGCCCGAAGTCATCCTTCAGCGCCAGGCGGGCCGCATGGTATCCGGCCATCCCGTGCACGCCGGGTCCCGGCGGCGTCGCGGCCGAGCATAGGTACACCCCGTCCAGCGGCGTCTTCCACGGCTTGGTGCTCAGCACGGGCCGGGCCAGCAGCTGCGTGACGTCCACGGCGCCGGTGCCGAAGTCCCCGCCGACGTAATTCGGGTTGTACTGCTCGTATTCCGCCGCGGACATACTGTGCGAGGCAACAACGACGTCGGCAAAGCCCGGCGCGGCCGCCTCGAGCTGCGCGGTGATCACGTCCGTCATGTCGCGGGTGGAGCCCTGCGGCACGTGGCAGTAGGTCCACAGGATATTCCGTCCGCCCGGGGCCCTCGTGGCATCGAAGACGCTCGGCTGGGAGACCAGCACAAAGGGCTTTTCAGAGTGCCGGCCGCGGGCGATGTCCTTCTCCGATGCCGCAACCTGTTCGCGGGTTCCACCCAGGTGGACGGTACCGGCCCGGGCCAGTTCGGCGTTGGCCCACGGAACAGGTTCGGACAGAATGAAGTCCACCTTGCCGGCACCCGGACCGTACCGGTAGGAGATCAAGGACTTGGCATAGCCGCGGGGCAGGCGTCCGCCGGCCAGCCGGACCAGCTCCTGCGGCGAGGTGTCCAACAGCACGGTGCGGGCATCGGTCAGTTCGGCGAGGGAATTCACCTTGTGGCCGGTGACCAGATTGCCGCCGTGGTCCTTTAGGTCGCGCACCAGCTCGTCGATGATGGCCTGCGAGCCACCCACGGGCAACGGGTACCCCACGGCGTGCGCCAACGAACCGAGCATTAGCCCCGCTCCGGCAGCCACCGGACGCTGCAGGCCGCCGGGCGTATGGGCCATCACCCCGGACAGCAGCGCCGGAGCGAGGTATTCCTTGAAGCGCATATTCCAGGCGGGGCTCCCCTGCTCCAGCGAACGCAGTCCGTACTGCAGCGCCGAGACCGGATGGCGGGGCAGCCGGAGCAACTGGTTCATGGTCAGGTCCAGCACGTTGCGGGAATGGGTGACCAGCGGTTCCATCAGCGACCGGAACGCGTTTCCGTCGGCGCCCAGTGCGTCGGCTGTGCGGTCCAGGTCGCGGTAGGCAAAGGCGGCTTTCGCGCCGTCGATAACGTGCGAATAGGAGATGTCCGGCGTAATGAGCTCGATCCGCTCTGCCAAGCCGAACTCCCGGAAGAACGGCGCCGCCACCGCCATCGGGTGTACCGCGGAGCAAACATCATGCCAGTGCCCGGGTTCCATCAGCTCGGTCGTGCGGGCACCGCCGCCGGGTGTCGCGCCGCCCTCGTAAACCGTGACCTTGAGTCCGGCCCGCGCCAGAATGACCGCAGCCGCCAGGCCGTTCGGCCCGGATCCCACCACGGCCGCATCGGGAAGTGACATGTGCTCCGCCTTCCTGCCGGCCTACCGGCTGCCTATCCGTGCACGCCATCTGTGAACAGCGTAGCTGTCCAGCACCAGCACGTCGCCGGAACGGTCAAAGGGACCGCCCTGCGGATCGTCGGTCTCCAACCGGCGGACCGGATCGTGCTCGGGATGCAGGATGGAGCGCACAACCTTGTAGCCGATGTATGCCGTTGCTGCTATATGCGCGAGCACGGCCAGCACGTAGTAGGCGCCGTCGATGTTGTGCTCCGGCGCGCCGCCGCTGGTGAACTGCCCCAGATACATCCAGACCGCCCACCAGTGCAGCAGTTCGACGAACTGCCAGATAAGAAAATCCCGCCAGCGCGGATAGGCGAGCGCCGCCAGCGGAATCAGCCACACCACGAACTGCGGTGAATACACCTTGTTGGTCAGCACCAGCGCCGCCACGATCAGGAACACGATGGACGCCAGCCGCGGGCGCCGCGGCGCGGACAGCACCAGCAGCGCGATCGCGATACAGGCCAGCAGGAACATCACCAGCGACGCCCGGTTGATGAACTCCGGGCCCAGCTGCGGTAGCCCTTGCCCCTGAACCGTGGTGTTGTAGGCGTACCAGATCGAGGAGTAGCCGGCCTCGCGGTCGCGGCTGAACCCCAGGAAGAAGGCCCAGCCGGCAAAGTCGGCCAGCATGAAGGGCAGGTTAACGGCCAGCCAGGTTCCCGCCGCGGCGGCGGTCGTGACCGCCAGCGGCCGGTACTTCCCGGTCCGGATGGCCAGCAGCAGCACGGCGCCCAGGATCAGCAACGGATAGATCTTCATGGCGGTGCCCAGCCCGATGAACACCCCGGCCAGCACCAGGCGTCCGCGTGCGAAGGACAGCATGGCCAGCGCCGCCAGCATGGCCGCCCAGAGATCCCAGTTAATGGTCCCGGCCACCACGATCCCGGGCGCCAGCGCCACCATCGCGGCATCCCACGGCCGGCGGTGGCTCATTCTCGCCGTCGCAATCACGGTGACGATCCAGACCACGGCCACCAGCGTCGCATTCACGTCGAAGTAGGCCAGCGAGCGTTCCGCCGACACCCCGGAGCCGGGAACCAGCAGCGCCGTGATTCCGGCCAGCAGTCCCATCAGCACCGGGTACTCGAAAACACCGCCCGGCGTGAGGAAGGGGAACATGCCCTCCGCCAGCCCACGGGTTTCGAACAGAACGGGCCAGTCCGAGTAGCAGCCCATATAGAAATAGTCCGGCAGCACCCAGCCAGCCACGCGGCAGGGCGTCTTGACCAGCACGGAGAGCAGCGCCGCCAGCGTGGTGAGCACAATCAGCACGCGTTCCACCGTAAAGAAGCCCGGCTCCACAATCCCGGGGGCGGTCCGGTGTCCCAGCGGCCCGCCGATCAGCTCGGTGAACCGCCGCAGCAGCGGATCGTTGCGGCTGGGCACCACAATGCGCAGCGGCAATCTGCGGCGCGATGGGCGGAACCGGGGCATGGCACCAACAGTACTGGCCGGTCCTGGTTAACAAAACGTTGGCTATCGATAACCTCCGCTTAACCTTAGGCACCCCGTCCGGCCACCCGGGCTCCCTACGGTGGCTTCAATGAGCACCACCGATCCCCAAGAAGTTCTGGTTGTGATCCCTGCCCGCGGCGGTTCAAAAGGGATTCCGTTCAAGAACCTGAAGCCAGTTTCCGGCCGTTCCCTCGTGGCCCGCGCCGTGGAAGCCGCCCGCAAGACAACCCTGGTCACCGACGTCGTCGTTAGTACGGACTCCGCCGACATCCGGTTCGAGGCCGAGCGTTTCGGCGCCCGTGTCATCGAACGTCCCGCCGATCTCTCCGGCGACACGGCCACCAGCGAATCCGCCGTCCTGCACGCCCTGGACGCCCTCGACCAGGAGTTCGGCACCAAGCCGGTCGTCACCGTACTGCTGCAGTGCACCTCCCCCTTCATCGATCCGGCCGACCTCAACGAAGCGGTCCGGAAGGTTCTCGACGGCGAGGCGGACGTGGCGTTTTCGGTCGCCGAAAACCACAACTTCCTCTGGACCAAGAACGACGGCGGCGCCGTCACCGCCGTGGGCCACAGCGCGGACTTCCGTCCCCGCCGCCAGGACCGCGAACCGCAGTACCGCGAGACCGGCGCGTTCTACGCCATGCTCACCGAGGGCTTCACCGAGCGCAAGCACCGTTTCTTCGGCCGGCTGGACCTGCAGGTGGTGCCCGCCGAACACGCCATCGAGATCGACTCGCTCGAAGACCTGGCGCTGGTCCAGGCGATGGCTGCCCCCGCCGAAGCCACCGCCGTCGACGTCGATGCCCTCGTGATGGATTTCGACGGCGTCCACACCGACGACCACGCCTTCGTCAACTCCGAAGGCGAAGAGTTCGTCCGCGTCAGCCGCGGCGACGGCATGGGCATTGCCCGCCTGCGCAGGGCCGGAGTGCCCCAACTGATCCTCTCCACCGAGACAAACCAGGTGGTGACCGCCCGGGCCAACAAGCTCGGCGTCGACGTCGTCCAGGACGTCAGGGACAAGGCCGAAGCAGTCTCCGAATGGATGGCTGTACGCGGACTTGACCCCGAACGCGTTGCCTTTGTCGGCAACGACGTCAACGACCTGCCCGCCATGGGCAAGGTCGGTTGGCCCGTGGCCGTGGCGGATGCCCGGTCAGAGGTCAAGGCGGCAGCGCGCATCGTGCTGTCGCACAACGGGGGTGAAGGGGCGGTCCGCGAAATCTGCGAACTCGTCCTCGCCGCCCACACGGCCGCCGCGACCGGCAGCCGGAACGCAATTGCAGAAATGACAGAAAGAGCCTCCTGATGACTACCGAAGCAACCCAGAACTACCTTCCCCTCGGCGCTCCGGCACCCGTCGCTATCGGTGACGTTCAGGTCGGCGCGGGCCAGCCCGTCTACGTAATCGGCGAAATCGGCATCAACCACAACGGCGACATCGAGATCGCCAAGCAGCTGATCGACGTCGCCGCCGCCGCCGGTGCCAACGCCGTGAAGTTCCAGAAGCGCACCCCGGAAATCTCCACCCCGGCCGACATGCGCGACAAGATGCGTTCCACCCCGTGGGGCGAAATGACCTACCTGGACTACCGCTACCGCGTCGAGTTCGACATGCCGATCTACCAGAAGCTGATCCAGCACGCTGCCGACAAGGGCCTGCACTGCTTCGCTTCGCCGTGGGATGTTCCCTCCGTGGCCTTCATGGAGGAGGCCGGCGCGCTGACCCACAAGGTTGCCTCCGCTTCCGTCACCGACCTCGAGCTGCTCACCGCCCTGCGCGAAACCGGCAAGCCGATCATCCTCTCCACCGGCATGTCCACCATCGAGCAGATCGACAAGGCCGTGGAAACCCTCGGGACCGATAACCTGATCCTGATGCACGCCACTTCCACCTACCCGCTGCCCCCTGAAGAGGCCAACCTGCGCATGATCACCACCCTGCAGGAGCGCTACCAGGTGCCGGTGGGCTACTCGGGCCACGAGCGCGGCCTGCAGATCTCCCTGGCCGCCGTCGCCCTCGGCGCGGTGACCGTGGAACGCCACATCACCCTGGACCGCACCATGTGGGGCTCGGACCAGGCGTCCTCGCTGGAGCCGAAGGGCCTCGAAGCGCTGGTCCGCGACATCCGCATCCTCGAAGATGCCATGGGCGACGGCGTCAAGCAGGTCTTCCCGGGCGAGCTGGCCCCGCTGTCCCGCCTGCGCCGAGTGGATGCATAAGTACCTATGAACAAGCCATTACTGAGTGTCATCGTTCCTGCGAAAGATCAGGCCCCTTTCATCCGCGATTCGATGACCAGCCTGATGCGCCAGTTCGATGACCCCTCGGTAATGGAGATTATCGTCGTCGATGATGGTTCCACCGACGGGACCGGGGAGCTGGCAGCGGCCTTCACCAGCCAGCTCCCCGGCCTGAAGATCCTCCGGAACGAGACCGCCCACGGGGTGGCCACCGCCCGGAACCACGGTCTGGACGAGGCGACCGGCCGCTACATCACCTTCCTGGATCCGGATGACTGGTACGCCCCCGGCCACCTGCCCAGGATCACCACGGAGATCCAACAGCTGGGCGTGGACTTCCTCCGCGTGGACCACATCCGCCACACCAACGGGATCCGCACCATCCACAAGGCCCCGCAGGCCCGCCGCGGGGTCCGGCTGAACCCGCGCGACGATATTGCCCCGTACAACCTCTCCACGATGGTGGACTACCCCTTCCCGCCCTTCGGGATTTTCGACGGCGGACTCAAGGACGCGGGGATGCTCCACTTCCTCGACGGCCGGCAAACCGCTGAAGACCGGCCCTGGGTCTGGCGGCTGCACCTGAAGGCCGAGTCCTATGCCGTGAGCACCCAGCTGGGTGCCTTCTACCGCCGCGGCGTGTCCAGTTCGCTGACCCAGGTCTTCGACCGCCGCCAGCTGGACTTCCTGCCGTGCTTCCAGGAGGTCTTCCGCCTCGTCGCCGAAGACCCGGAGCCGGAGCGCTTCTGGCCCAAGGCGGCCCGCCAGTTCCTGGCCATCGCCTGCCACCAGCTCAAACGTGCCGAACAGATGGACAAGCACTATCTGGGCGAGCTGCACACCGGCATCCGGGCTACGCTGGACACCCTGCCGGAACATGTGTCCGAGGAGAGCTTGGCGCTGCTCGACCACAAGCGCCGCCAGCTGATCAAACCTGCACTTCGGAGCGCCGCATGAAAGAGCTTTTTGTCGTCTCAACGCTGTACCAGTGCATCTCGCTGGCAGCGGCCATCGATAGCGGCCGCATCCCGGAGCGCGGCGCCGAACGTATCCTCGTCCTGACCAACAGTGCCCTGATACCGGAAGTTTCCGTTCCGTTCCACGAGTCCGCCGGCTTTACCGAAGCGGCCTCCCGCTTCGACCGGACGGTGGATCTGAGCGAGTTGCTCTGGCCGCGCCGGCCCGGCCAGTTCAACCCCCGCGGCGAGGAACTCGACATCTGGGAGCGCCTGCTCCGCGGGAAGTGGGAGCTCGGCGACGGCCCGCTGCACCTCTATGTCGAGTCCATCCAGGTCAATCCCGCCGTCGCGCTTTGCCGTGTTTTTGCCAGCGCCACGATTTCCGTCCACTCCGACGGCCTGATGAGCTACGGCCCCACCCGGAACCGGCTGCCGCGGGACCTGGCCCAGCGCCTGGACTCGCTGCTGTACGTGGATCTGGTGCCCGGCCTGGTCCCCCAGCTGCTGCGCGAGCACAACGCGCAACTGGTTCCGATCGACGCCGCCGCCCTGCGCCGCGGCATGGAAGAACTCGCCGGCGCCCTGCCCGAGGAAACCGAGGGGCCGGCCGCGCTGGCAGGAACCCCGGAGGCCAGCACGCACGACGGCGAACCGGCTGCCGGCGGCACGGCGCTGATCCTGGGCCAGTACCTCTCCGAGCTCGGCATCCTCTCGACCGAAGAGGAAATCGAGCTGCACCGGGACATGCTGCTGAAGGCAACCGACCGCGGCATCCGGCACTGCATTTTCAAACCCCATCCGAGCGCAGGCCCCGGCGCGGTGACCTCCATCCAGGCCGCCGCCGTCGAACTCGGCCTGGACCTGAAGGTCATGACGTCCACCAGCCCGGCAGAAGTGGTCATGCAACGGCTGCGGCCCGAGCTCGTAGTCAGCTGCTTCTCCACCGCGCTGATGACGGCCAAATACCTCTTCAAGATCGACGCCGCGGCTGTGGGAACCGAGATCCTGCTGGAGCGGCTGACGCCCTACCAGAACAGCAACCGCATCCCGGTGACCATCATCGACGCGCTCCTCGAGCAGGGCTACGCAGCGCCGGCCGAGCAGGCTGCGACCGAACAGACGCCGGGCGAGAACACTGCGCCCGCCGCCGTTGAGGCTGCACCGAATACGACGGCCATGGTTCCGGCCGCGCCGCTGCAGCAGCTGGTGGAAGCCGTGTCCTACTGCATGCAGGCCGAGACGCTGGAAGTCGCCCGCGTCAGCGCCGTGGCCTTCCTGCACCAGGCCCAGCACACGTCCGACATGCGCTACTTCAAACGCCGCCGGCTGACCAAGCTGGGCCTGCCCGGCGCCCTGCCGGGGCGCCAGGTCCTGCTGCCGCTGGGCCGGGTCCGCCGTGTGGGACGGCGGGCCGCCAAGCGCGTCCTGACCGTACTGGGCAAATGACACAGGCCATGCTTCCCTCGCAACAAGTGGCCCGGCCGCGCTTTGGCCGGGCAGCGGTCTGGGCGGAGTCCCCGCTGCAGCTGCTCAGCGCCGTCGAAGCCCACGGCGCCGGGCTGCTGGGCCGCGAAACGACCATTCATCCACGCGGCGACGCCATCGGCATGAACGCCACCCTGGCCTCACTGATGGAACAGGTTCCAGCCGGAGTGCACTTCGCCGCGCCGACCTCGACCATCCCGCCGCTTCGGGTACCGGGGCTGGACCGCTGGGTGATCGGCGATGCCTACTCGGGCAAGGTCCAGACCGAACTGCTGCGCGGCGCCGGCACCAAAGAGGTTGTCATCCTCGACGACGGTCTCGCCACCCTGAAGCTGCTGGCCACCCTGGTGCGGGACCGGCCGACTCCGTTGATCCGGCCGCGCGCCACCGCCCGTGCCTCGCGGAAGGCTCTGGGCCTGGCGAGCTGGTGGGCGCTGCGGCGGCTCGCCGGGCAGGGCCGGCTCCTGGTATTCACCGCGTTGCCCGTCCCCCCGGCGCTGGAAGCAAAATTCCGGACTCTGGGCGGCCACTTGGAGCGGCACAAATTTGAGTGGCTCGGCACCCAGCCGGTCACCGAGGCCATCTACGAACCCACGGTGGTGGTCGGTTCGGCGATGCCGGCGGACGGGCTGATCCGCGCCGAGCCCTACGTGGACTGGGTCCGGTCCCTGACCGAAGACGGCCCCGTAGGCTACTTCCCGCACCGCCGGGAAACTCCCCAAGTGCTGGACGCCCTGGCAGAACACCCGCTAATCACCGTGAATAAGCACACCATCCCAGTGGAAATGCGCCTGCGCGGACTGCGCTCCAACCAGACCGTGCGCGCCCTGCCATCCACCGTGCTCGCATCACTGCGGCTGATCCTCGCTCCGAACTCGGTCCCGCTCAAGGGCCAACCGGTGCCGGCCGACTGGTGGATGCCGGGCACCACGCAGGAACTGCGCCGGCATCTGAGCAGCTCCCTCGATGACGTTTTGGGTGCGGCATGAGCGGCATCCGGTCCGGCGGTCTTGGCAGCAACCCGCCGGGCGGCATGGCCTACACCGCGGCCGGCGCCGTGCCCGGACAGCCACGCCGGGCCCGGCACAAAATCGTCGCTGTGGCGGACAGCGATTCCTACCTAAAGTTCGCCTGCGCCACGCTCGAGGCCCTCGGCCCGGAATGGGAACGGGAGGTCCTGCTGGTCCGCTCGCCCATCGCCCCGACGCGGGAGCAGACCGCCGCGGCAGTGGCCGGCACCTTCTGCGCCGGAATCACGACGCCGGTGATTCCCGCCTCAGGCTTGCGCACCGCCTTGGCGGGTGCCGACGTCGTACTTGCTGCTGCCACCGGACCCGTGGCCGAAGAGGTCTACCTGCACGCCAGCCGGCTCACCCCGCGCCCGGCCCTGGTGTCGGGTCTGCCCGGCGTGGCCTTCCCCGCCACCGAGAAGGCGCTGCAGTTCCGCGCGCTGGGCGACGCGTTCATCACCCACAGCCACGCCGAGTGCCGCGCGTTCAGTGACCTGGCCGATCAGCTGGGACTCGAACAGCGCGTCCTGGTGTCCCGGCTCCCCTTCCTGAAATCACCCGCGCGGCCGGAACCGGTGGAGGTACCGCTGACCCAGGTGGTCTTCGCCCCACAGGCAAAAGTCCCCGTCCTGAAGGACGAGCGCGTCGCCATCCTGCAGGCGCTGGCGGCACTGTCGCGCCGCAGCGGCTACCGCGTCCGGGTGAAACTGCGGGCCTGGGCCGGCGAACCGCAGACGCATCTGGAGCAGTACCCGTTCGATACGTTGTGGGGCGAACTGGTCGCCTCCCGTGCCGTGGCCGGCCACGAACTGGAATTCTGTACCGGCTCCATGGCCGAGCAGTTGGTTCCCGGCACCGCCATGGTCACGGTCAGTTCCACGGCCGCCCTGGAAGCGATCGACGCCGGCCTGCCGGTGCTGATCCTGTCCGATTTCGGCGTCAACGAAGACATGCTGAACCGGGTGTTCGTGGGTTCGGGACTGCTGGGTACGCTGGCCGATCTGAAGGCCGGGCACTTCTTCCATCCGGAGGCTACCTGGCTGCGGGACAACTACTTCCACCGCCAGACCGTTCCGCTGGCGGATCTGCTGGCGACCTACGCGGGCCGGGCGCGCGCCGGGAAACTGACCGTGGACCCGGACCGGCTCGCCGCCGCCAAAAAACGCCGCTGGCGGCTGCGGCTCCGCACCGCGCTCCCGATGCCGGCGCTGAAGCTGATCCGCAAACTGCGCAACGTCCAGTCGGAACAGGCTGCGGGAAACTCCGCCCAACCTTCCGGCCAGCAACCCGCCTGAGACCAGCAATCTCCCGCCGGCGCAGCCGAAGCCGCCCCGGCGGGAGTTGCTGCGGAGTTAAGCGGAGACCGGGAAGCGCTCCCAGACCCGGTGCTTCGCGAGCAGCTCGGCAATCCCCTCCAGCACCGCCGGACCATTTCCAATAACGACGCCGGGCGCTTCCTCGGGGATGCCGGCTGCGGCAAGGGCGTGGGCAACGTGGTCCCAGCCGCCGATAGCCTTGGCATGGCGGTACGCCTCGGCCAGCATCAGGCTGACCCGTGGATCCACCGCCGGATGTCCGGTCGGATCCGCCGCCTTCGCATCCCGTCCGGCTGCCGCATCCGCCCCGGGCGCCGCTGAACCGGCCACGAGGATGGCGTCGAACTCCACCGACCGTGCCGTCAGGTAGGTCCGCTGCACTGTCAGTCCTCCTGACAACTTGCCACCCTTGGGCGCGATGATCAGCGGGACCATGCCGGCGGCGTGGATGACTTGGCGTGCCGTAGCGAGGGCGTCCTGGTCGCTGTTGTCGTCGGCGATAATGCCTACTACCCGGCCGGCCAGCGGCCAGGACTTGCCCAGCTGGGACAGCGCGGGGCTCGGCTGCACGTCGTCTTCCAGCGTGCGGGTCGGCGCCGGCGCCGGCAGGCCCAGGCCCTCGGCCACCTTGGCGCACAGATCGCCGTCGATATTTGCCAAGGCCTGCAGCTGGCGGATCCGGATGTTCTCCTCGTAGCACTTGCCGAGCTCAAAGGTGTACGCCTGCACAACGTGCTCCTGCTCCACCGGCGTCAGCGACTTGAAGAACAGCCGGGCCTGGCTGAAGTGGTCCTCGAACGACGCCGGGGCTTCGCGGACTTTCGCCGCGGCCGGCAGTTCCTGCGGCACCTCGATGTAGGCGCTCATGTCCTCGCCGGCCAGGAAGGGGCAGCCGCCGTCGAGCGAATTCGGCCGGTAGGGCGCCACGCCGCCGTGCACCGCGGTCTGGTGCATGCCGTCCCGGAACATGTCATTCACCGGAGCGTGCGGGCGGTTGATCGGGATCTGCGCGAAGTTCGGCCCGCCAAGCCGGGTGAGCTGGGTATCCAGGTAGGAGAACAGCCTCGCCTGCAGCAGTGGATCGTTGGTGACGTCGATGCCTGGCACCAGGTGGCCCGGGTGGAAGGCGACCTGCTCGGTTTCGGCGAAGAAGTTGGTGGGGTTGGCGTTCAGCGTCAGCGTGCCGATGATCTGCACCGGGGCCAGCTCTTCGGGCACAATCTTGGTGGGATCCAGCAGGTCGATGCCCTCGAACATCTCGTCCGGGGTGTCCGGGAAGGTCTGGATGCCAAGCTCCCACTCCGGGAAGGCGCCGGCCTCGATCGCATCCGCAAGGTCGCGGCGGTGGAAGTCCGGATCCGCCCCGTTGATCATCAGCGCTTCTTCCCAGACCAGCGAATGGATGCCCTGCTTCGGCTTCCAGTGGAACTTGACTAGCGTGGTCTCGCCCGCGGCGTTCTGCAGTCGGAACGTGTGCACACCGAAACCCTCCATGGTACGGAACGAGCGGGGAATTCCCCGGTCCGCCATGAACCAGATGGTGTGTGCCTGGGCCTCAGTGTGCAGCGAGACGAAGTCCCAGAACGTGTCATGGGCGCTCTGGGCCTGCGGGATCTCCCGGTCGGGATGGGGCTTGGCCGCGTGGACCACGTCCGGGAACTTGAGGCCGTCCTGGATAAAGAAGACCGGAATGTTGTTGCCCACCAGGTCGAAAGTGCCCTCGTCCGTATAGAACTTGGTGGCAAATCCACGGGTATCCCGCACGGTGTCCGCCGATCCGCGGGAGCCGACAACGGTGGAGAAGCGGGTGAAAACGGGGGTCTCGACGCCGGCGGCCAGGAAGCCGGCCTTCGTCACTCCGGCGGCCGCGCCGTTGGCGACGAAGACGCCATGCGCCCCGGCACCACGGGCGTGGACTACGCGCTCCGGAATCCGCTCGTGGTCGAAGTGCATGATCTTTTCGCGCAGGTGGTGGTCCTGCAGCAGGCTGGGGCCGCGCGGTCCGGCCTTCAGGGAATGGTCCGTATCGTACAGCCGGACACCCTGGGCTGTGGTCAGATAGGCGCCGCTCTGGCTGTTGGCGCTCTTCTGCGCTCCCGTGGGCGTCCCGGTCGGGGAGACCATTTCCGGTGCATCCTGGTCCGGCTTCGGCGGCAACGGGCTCTGCGGTTCGGTCCGTTCTTCCACTGCCGGCGGCTCCACCGAGGGAGCTCCGGGGATGGGCACGTCATTGGCGGGCGTGCTGCTCTCGGGCGTGCTCTTCTCAGCCATGCTGGTACTCCAATTCGTTGAAGTTGCAGCCCTGCTGTTTCAGGGCTCTTTGGCCCACCCTACTAAAAATAGTAAGCAAGCTGAATAATATGGTGGAGAAGCGGCTTCAGGCCGCACATAGTGCCAAATCAGAAAGGAGCCGCAGTGACGCTTCAGCAGCAGAAGCCTGCCCGCAAACCCCGGCTGCGGCGCATCAACTGCAACGGCCCGGGGATCAGCCGCCGCCGCCACGGCAAAGGCTTCAGTTACCGGACGGCGGACGGCAGCAAGATCACTGACGCGGAAACGGTGGAGCGGATCAACCAGCTGGCCATCCCGCCCGCTTGGCGCGACGTCTGGATCAGCCCTGTCGCCAACGGCCACATCCAGGCAACAGGAATTGACGACGCCGGCCGGAGGCAATACATCTACCACCCCCGCTGGCGGGAGCTGAAGGACCGCGAGAAGTTCGACCGAGCCCTGGACTTCGGCGAAACCCTGCCCAAAGCGCGCCCCGCCATCACCCGCATTCTGCGCTCGGAAGGACCCTCCGAACAGCGTGCCTACGCTGCAGCCTTCCGCCTGATCGAGGAAGCGGGGCTGCGGATCGGCAACGAGGAATATGCGCAGACCAACGGCTCCTTCGGCGTGACTACTATCCAGATCCGGCATATGCGGGTCCGCGGATCCGTCGTCGAACTGGATTTTCCCGCCAAGAGCGGCCAGCAGTGGACGGGCAGCATCGAGGATCCGGACCTGGCCGAGGCCCTGAAACCTCTGCTCAAGAACCGCGGACCGGACGAGCAGGTTCTGGGCTATCTCAACGACGACGGCGAATTCACGCCCATCAGCAGCGCGGGCCTGAACGACTTCATCCGCGAACAATGCGGGGAGGACTTCACCGCCAAGGACTTCAGGACCTGGCAGGGCACCGTGGCTGCCGCCATCGCCCTGGCGGCCCACGCGCCGGAGCGCAGCAGCCCCACCGCCCGGAAGAAAGCCGTGGCCGCTGCCATGCGCGAGGTCGCCGAACACCTGGGCAACACCGCCACCATCGCCCGCAAGTCCTACGTGGACCCGCGTGTCATCGACCGGTTCATGAACGGCGAAACGATCGACGCCAACACCTACCGCGCCGCCGAACGGTCCCTGCGTGAGCTGGTGACCTGACGAAGGAGGAAGCATGGAGTTCCAGCAGATTATGGAGACCGTGGGAAAGGCGGTGGACGCCGCGGGTGTAGTCGCCATCGTTCTGGGAGCGGTGGTTTCCACGGCGCTGGCAGCGGCGAACTGGCTCCGCGGCGAACGGCACACAGTCTATGAAACCTACCGGCGCCGACTGGGACGCTCTATTCTGCTTGGTCTCGAACTGCTGGTAGCTGCAGACATCATCCGCACCGTAGCCGTCAGCCCTACCTTTCAATCCGTAGGAGTGCTCGCCATCATTGTCCTGATCCGGACCTTCCTCAGTTTCTCCCTGGAGCTGGAGATCACGGGGCGTTGGCCTTGGCAGAAACGGTCCGCCGAAGACACTAACCATCCGGAGGCGAGGACCGCTTTGCCCCGCAAGTCCTAAGGCTTGGTACGGTGAGCTCAGAAACCATAAGGAGGCTTAGGAGATGGTGAGGCGCAGATCCTGCACCCGCGCACCCGTGGTGAGTGCCGCCGTCGTTCTTGGAATATTGGCCCTGACCGGCTGCACGAGCCTGAACCCGGGCACTGAAGAGGCAACGACGACGGCGCAGGAGTTCCATTCGGCCGTTGCCACCGGTGATGGCGCAACGGCCTGCAACCTCCTCGCCCCGTCCGCCGTGGAGGATCTGGAAGACGGCGCCGCCGGGGCGTGCGCGGACGAACTGCTGCAGCTGGTCATCCCCGGCGCGTCTGAGGTGACCGAGAGCAAGGCCTACGGTACCAATGCACAAGTGCTGATGGACCAGGACACGGTTTTCCTGACCCGCTCCGGCGACACCTGGAAAGTCACCGCGGCCGGCTGCACGCGGCAAGGCGAACGGCCGTACGACTGCGAAGTGGAGGGGAACTGACATGCGTTGGGCATTCTGGCTCTGCCTGGGCGTCATCGCCGCGGGCCTGCTGTACATGTTCGTGATCGGCGTGATGGCCCGATGAAGCACAACCCCTTCATCACCAATGGACTGAGCATCGGCTTCGGCCTGCTGTTCCTGTTTTCTCTCGTGGGGCAGGCATTCTCCGGACTGGCCTACTACAACGAGCAGCAGGTGGCCTCGAAGCTGGACGAGATCGGTCTCCTGCAGTACGTCACGTCCTCCAGTTTTGTGGTTGACGTCGCGGAGAACTGGCAGTCCGAGTACTTGCAATTCACGCTGCTTATTGTGCTGGCAGTCTGGCTGGTGCAGAAGGGCTCGCCGGAATCCAAGGAGATTGAAAAGCGCGGGCAGCAGTCGGACAAGGAGCAACTGGTGGGCCAGTTCGCCAAGCCGGATTCGCCCAAGTGGGCCAAGGCGGGAGGCTGGCGGACCGCGGTGTTCGCCAACTCGCTGGGGCTGGTGATGGGCGCGATCTTCGTTGCTTCCTGGCTGGTCCAGTCCGTTGCCGGGTTCAGCGCCTTCGCCGAGAGCCAGCTGGCCAATCTCCAGGACCCGGGCACGTGGACGGAGTATTTGGGCTCGCCCGAATTCTGGAACCGCACCCTGCAGAACTGGCAATCCGAATTTCTCGCGGTATGGTCCATGGTGATCCTCGCGGTCTACCTGCGCCAGCGCGCCTCGCCGGAGTCCAAGGCGGTGGGCATGCCGCATGATTCCACCGGCGCGAGCAACTGATCCCGCGCCGGCCGACCCGGGGCGGCTGATCCGGGGCGGCTGATCCCGCCCCAGCTGATCCCGAATCGGGCCGCTCACCCACCGGCCTAAAACTCGCTGCCCGTCACAGGAATGTTACGTCGCGGCCGATGGTTGAGTAACAAAGTAGAATAGGCAAGTTGCCCGCCCTCGGCGTGGCGGCTAACAGATTTGTATTTTTTGAAGGAGAACCGTGGCAGAGAACCCCATCAGGGTCGCGATCGTTGGCGTTGGTAACTGTGCGGCCTCGCTGGTGCAGGGCGTCCAGTACTACCGGGACGCGGATCCGGATTCGACCATTCCCGGCCTGATGCATGTGCAGTTCGGCAAGTACCACGTGAACGACGTCGAGTTCGTTGCCGCGTTTGATGTGGACAGCAAGAAGGTCGGGCTGGACCTGGCGGACGCCATCGGTGCGAGCGAGAACAACACGATCAAGATCGCCGATGTCCCGGCCACGGGCGTGACGGTGCAGCGCGGCCACACCCTGGACGGCCTGGGCAAGTACTACCGCGAAACCATCGTCGAGGCCCCGGACGAGCCCGTGGACATTGTGGCGGAGCTGCGCGCGGCCAAGGTCGACGTGATGGTCTGCTACCTGCCGGTCGGTTCCGAGGCCGCGGCGAAGTTCTACGCCCAGTGCGCGATCGACGCCGGCGTGGGCTTCGTCAACGCGCTGCCGGTGTTCATTGCGGGCACCAAGGAGTGGGCGGATAAGTTCACCGCCGCCGGTGTCCCGATTGTCGGCGATGACATCAAGAGCCAGATCGGCGCGACCATCACGCACCGGGTGATGGCGAAGCTGTTCGAAGACCGCGGCGTGACTTTGGATAGAACGTACCAGCTGAACGTCGGCGGCAACATGGACTTCAAGAACATGCTCGAGCGGGACCGGCTGGAGTCGAAGAAGATCTCCAAGACCCAGGCCGTGACCTCCAACGTCGAGGCCGAGCTGCGCGCGGACGATGTGCACATCGGCCCGTCCGACTACGTGGCGTGGCTTGATGACCGCAAGTGGGCTTTCGTCCGGCTGGAGGGACGCAACTTCGGCGACGCCCCGGTGTCGCTGGAATACAAGCTCGAGGTCTGGGACTCGCCGAACTCCGCCGGCGTGATCATCGACGCCGTGCGCGCGGCGAAGATCGCCCTGGACCGTGGGGTGGGCGGGCCGATCCTGTCGGCGTCGAGCTACTTCATGAAGTCCCCGCCCGAGCAGTACAACGACGACATCGCCCGCGACAAGGTCGAAGCCTTCATCCGCGGCGACATCGAACGCTAACCAGGCACCTCGTATCTGAGGGTACTTTCAGCCCCTCGCTTCCAGCCCTAAGGGCATTTCGAAGGTCCGGACCCGCCACGGCGGTCCGGGCCTTCGCCGTTTCCTGCCCTTACTTGCCGGATTACCCGCTTGTCTGTGCCCACCCGCTTACTGCCTCCCTGCCAGCCTCCGTGCTTTGCTGCCTACCGCGAGGTCACGAAAACGGCGTAACGGGACGCTCGAGCCGTTCGCCGTCGACCACCAGATCCACCCGCTCATTGTAAAAACTGAGCAGCCCTCGGATCTTCGGATTCTCGCGGATTGGTTCGGCGTAGCTCCACACAATGTCCCGCTCAAGCTGACCACCCGCTCGGACCGACCAGTAGCGGGCGCGGCCCTTGTACGGGCAGGTGGTGGTCTTGGTGCTCGGCTCCAGCAGCTCGGTACGCACATCCTCGAACGGCACATAGTAGCGCGTGGGCAGATGCGTCTCGAACAGCAGCAGCGGCCGGATGCTGTTAGCAATCTCTTCGCCGCCGATGAAAACCTGCACGCGCCGCGAACTGTGCAAGGTGTCCACCCGCTTATACGGATCGCGTGCATGCACGAAAACCTGCTCGTCCTCCTCGTACCAATCCAGCTGTCGCCAGGAAAAAGTAACGTGGTCAGCCAGAGCGGCGAACTCCCCGGTCGGTTCCCCGTTGGACCAGGCGGCCCTCTCTGCTCGCTTCCGCCCGGCCTGAACGGTCCAGCGGCTTCCGGCGCCGGCTCCAGCACCGGTTCCGGGCACTTCGTCGATCAGCGCGCCCGGAACAACGTCTTCCCGGGGCAAGTAGTAGGTAGGCAGTGCGCCCGGCCCGTACTGCACCAACAACTGCGCGCGGGTGCTTTCCGCGACCAGTTCATTGCCCAGCCGGACCCGGATCCGGCGCTGGGTTGGCTCTACAAAAGGCTCTGGTATGTCCATGCTGCATTTTACTGCTGAGCGCCACACCGGTCTTGGTAGATTGGGGCCTATGGCCGAACCCGTCCAGCCTGTCGGCCAGCCGGAATCCACGGAGCCGGCCCCGGCAGCGACGCCCACCAGGGCGCGCAATTACGCACTAGATCTTTTGCGCATCGTCAGCATTGTTGGCGTCGTCGCCATTCATTCCTTCGGCGAACTGGCCGGGGACGATAGCGCCCGCAACCAGCGGGACTGGATCCCGGCGGCGGTTATCGACATCGCGTTCATCTGGGTGGTCCCGGTCTTCGTGATCATCTCCGGCACACTCACCCTGGCTCCGCGCGCCCACACGACCGGCGCCGGCGACTTCTACCGCAAGCGCGCCCTCCGGCTCGTGCCCGCGCTGATCTTCTGGCACCTGGCCTACATCTTCGTGGGCAACTGGATAATCCTCGGACGCGAGTTAAACCCGGCCGAAACCCTCGCCGACGTCTTCAACACCTCGGTCTATCCGCACCTGTATTTCCTGTGGCTGATCCTCGGCCTGTACCTCGCGGCCCCTCCCCTGGCCCGCTACCTCCACAGCATCAGCCTGCGAACCGCCAAAATAACGACGGCGGTTGTGCTGGGTGTGATTCTGCTTCTCTTCATGGCCCAAGCCGCCAGCATCCAGGCCGGACTCGGATGGCAGTACCCCTGGAACATGCTCACCCAGTGGTTCCCCTACCTGGGCTACTTCATGGCCGGCTGGGTCCTCGCCCAGGTGAGAATCAGCAAACGCACCGCGGCGATGCTAGGAGGCGCCGCCGTCGTACTTTCGATCTTCAACATCTGGCACTGGATCAACCAGGATTCGACGCCGGTGCTGAACGTCATCACGCCGTCCAGTTATATCGGGCTCGGCGTGACGCTGGCGGCGCTGTGCATCTTCACGTCCGTGTTCCACCTGCTCAAGGACTGGCGGCCCGCCCCGCGGCTGGCGCGGTTCATTCTGGCGATGTTTAATGCGGCGTTCGGTGTCTTCCTGAGCCACTACCTGATCCTGACGTGGCTAACCTTCAAGGTTCTGGGCGAAGACCTGCAGCCTACGCTGGCCACCATGACGTTCAAGTTCACGGCGGCCACCGTCGGCGCCTTCATCCTCTCCTACACAGCCCTGAGAATCCCCTGGCTGCGCAGGGTGTTCTAGACAGCTGCGCTGGGTTTTCTGAATATCAAGCTTCGAGGTGCTCAAGCAGTTCGGCTTCGGCCTGGTCGAGGTAGCCGCGCAGCGCCTCGGCGGCTTCCTCGCGGCGCCCTTCGGCCAGCAGGTCCACCAGTCCGGCGTTGAGCTCTACGTAGTGGCTGTGGAAGTCGGGCGCATGGCGCATCGAGTGAAAGACCAGGCGCATCCGGGCGAGCACCCGGGTCATCAACTCCTGCAGGTCCGTGCTGCCGGTTCCCCGGACCAGTTCGGCGTGGAAGCGCTGGTTGGCATCGGCCATCTCTGGCACCGATCCCCGGGCCAGCGCCGCACGGGCATCGGCAACGATCGCCTTCAGGGCGGCGACGTCGAGCTCGGGTCCCCAAAGCACGGCCGCGGGCTCCACCATCCGCCGCACGCGGTAGATCTCCCGGACACCTTCGGCTCCCGGCGAGGCAACCAGGACGCCGCGGTTGGGGATGCGGGTGACGACCTGTTCGCCGGCCAGGACGGTGAAGGCTTCGCGCAGCGTGTTACGGGAGACCCCGAAGGCGTCGGCCAGAGCCTGTTCGGACAGCTTCGAGCCAGGCAGCAGGTGTCCCTCGGCGATCCTCTCGCGCAGCAGCCCGGCCAGCCATGCCCCGGTGTGGGCGTGGGCGGCCCGGTCTCGTGCGGACTCTTCCGCCAGCGATGCGTTCAACGACATGCCACCAATCTACCGACCTATCCGCGAGCGCATGAACCTGGTCCGGCAGTGCGGGACCTAGCCAATGCGGGCCAGCTCCTCGCCCTGCGCGATGGGAGTGCCCGGCTGCTGGCCGCCCCGCGTCAATGTACCGGCACGGTGCGCGAAGATGGTGGTTTCCATTTTCATGGCCTCGACCACGGCGACCGGATCCCCGGCGGCCAGTTCGGCTCCGTCGGCGGCCAACCACTTGACCAGGTTGCCGGCCATCGGGGCGACGAGCACCTCGGCGCCCACGGCGTCGTCGTTGTCCTGTTGCGCTTGAGTGGCGGAGCCGCCGCCGTGCAGCAGCGAGTGCAGCAGTTGCGCGGGCAGGCCGATGCGCATGGCCTTGCCGTCGACGTCGATGGTCAACTCTTCACGCTCGCCGCCCTGCTCCGCCGCCGCGATTTCGGGTGAGGCAGCCAGCACCGCGGCGAACTCGGTTTCGATCCAGGTGGTGTAGACGCCGAACTTCTCGTTGTTGGTGAAGTCGCCGTCGCGGACCACCGCGCGGTGGAAGGGCAGGACCGTGGGCACGCCGGAAATCACCATTTCGTCCAGCGCCACCTTGGCCCGGCGAAGAGCCTGGGCGCGGTCGGCGCCGCGCACAATCAGCTTGGCCATCAGCGAGTCATAGTCACCCGGAACGGTCGAGCCGGAACGCACGCCCGAGTCGACGCGCACGCCGGATCCGGTGGGTGGCTCGAACGCGGTGATCATGCCCGGCCCGGGCAGGAATCCGCGGGCGGGGTCCTCGGCGTTGAGGCGGAATTCGAAGGCGTGGCCGGTGGGCTGCGGGTCCTCGGTGAGACTCAGCGGCTCCCCCGCGGCGATGCGGAACTGCTCGCGCACCAGGTCGACGCCGGTGGTTTCCTCGGTGACCGGATGCTCCACCTGCAGGCGGGTGTTGACCTCGAGGAAGGACACGATGCCATCCTGGCCAACCAGGTACTCGACCGTTCCGGCGCCGTGGTAGCCGGCCTCGCGGCAGATCGCCTTGGCCGACTCGTGGATCTGCCGGCGCTGGCCATCGGTCAGGAACGGTGCCGGGGCTTCCTCCACCAGCTTCTGGTTGCGCCGCTGCAGCGAGCAGTCGCGGGTGCCCACGACGACGACGTTGCCGTGCGTGTCGGCCAGCACCTGCGCCTCGACGTGGCGGGGCCGGTCCAGGAACCGCTCGACGAAGCATTCGCCGCGCCCGAAGGCGACGGTGGCCTCGCGGACGGCGGATTCGAACGCATCCTCGATGTCCTCCATCCGGCGGGCGATCTTCAATCCGCGGCCGCCGCCGCCGAAGGCAGCTTTGATGGCCACCGGCAGGCCGTATTCCTCCGCAAAGTCCAGCACTTCCGCGGCGCTGGCAACGGGCCCGTCGCTGCCCGGCACTAGCGGGGCACCGGCACGCACGGCAATCTCGCGCGCCGTGACCTTGTTGCCGAGCACGCGGATGGCCTCCGGCGTCGGACCGATCCAGGCCAGGCCCGCGTCGCCGACGGCCTGCGCGAACTCGGCATTTTCGGAGAGGAAACCGTAGCCGGGGTGCACGGCGTCGGCCCCGGAGCGGCGGGCGACGTCGATGAGCTTCGGAATGTTCAGGTAGGTCTCGGCCCCGGTGCGGCCGCCGAGCGAGTACGCCTCGTCGGCCCGGCGCACATGCAGCGCGTCCGCATCCGGGTCCGAGTACACCGCCACGGACTCCAGCCCGGCATCGGTGCACGCGCGGGCAACCCGCACCGCGATCTCGCCGCGGTTGGCAATCAGAACCTTTTTCATGGACGGGGTCCTTCCTCGGAAGTCGTGGCGCCGGGAGTGCCGGGCGGCTGCAGGGTGTCCGGGTCGACCAGGACAAAGCGGATGGTGGTTCCGGGCGGCAGCTGCGCCGCCACCGGCAGATCCTCAGGTACGACGGCGGCAATCACCGGGTACCCGCCCGTCACCGGATGATCGGCGAGGAAGAGTACCGGCAGCCCGGAGGGCGGAACCTGCAGGGAGCCGGCGACAACGCCTTCGCTCTTGAGCTCCCCGTCGAGAATGCGTGCCAGTGGCGCGGGTGTTGCGGAGCGGTTGGCCCCCTTGCCGGCGTCGCTGCCGCCAGCGCCCTCGCCGTCGTTTTCGGTGTCGTTTTCGCCGTCGCTATCGCCGGGGAGTTCCAAGCGGAGGCCGATGCGGTCCGAGGCGGAACTGGCCAGCCACTTCTGGCCTGTGAGCCGCTTGAGTCCGGCCGGCCCGAACCAGTCATCGCGGGGTCCGGCCGTGATGCGCAGCGTGGCTGCTTCCCCGGGGGCAACGCGCAGCGCGGACGGCTCCGGCGTAGCGACCACATGCCGGTTGGAGGTTCTGCCGAGCGGCAGCACCGAACCGGCCGCCAGCGGCGCGGGTCCGAGCCCGGACATCGTGTCCGTGGAGCGGCTGCCAAGCACCGGCTCCACCTCGATGCCGCCACGCACGGCGATATACGCCTGCAGACCGGTGTTGGCGGGGCCGAGGGCCAGTGTTTCGCCGTCGAGCAGTGCGAAGGGCGCGTCTTGGGGCGGCCGGCGTCCGGAAGGACTGATGGTCAGTTCAACGCGGGCGCCGGTGACTGCCAGCACCTGGTCGCCGCGGGCACGCAGCACCAGCGAACCGAACAAATTCTCGATCACGGCAGCCCCGCTGCCATTGCCCACCAGCCGGTTGGCCTGGCGGGCGGCAGTTTGGTCCACGGCACCGGACGCGCTCACGCCGAGGTCGCCCAGACCGGGCCGGCCAAGATCCTGCAACAGCGACCGCAGGCCGGGGGAAACTATTTGGAGGGCTGAACCGGCGGTGCCGGATTGCTGGGGGGCTTGAGGCTCGGCTGCGGACTGGGCGGCTGATTGCGACACGGGCTGTTGCTGCATAACGCCCTGCTCTTCCTGCATGTCCTCCGTGTGCAGCGTGGCCGCTTCGGAGCGCGCAGCGATGGATTCGCGGGCGGGCACAAACCGGACCCGGTCCTGCGGCCGGATCAGGGCGGGATTGGCCCGGTCAAGATCCCACATCACGGTGCTGGTATGCCCGATCAGCTGCCAGCCGCCGGGAGACTTGCGCGGATACACCGCCGAATAACCGCCGGCGAGCGCCACGGCCCCGGCCGGCACAGCGGTGCGCGGGGTATCCCGGCGTGGCACGTCAAGCACCTGGTCTTCACCCACGAGGTAGGCGAAGCCCGGGGCGAAGCCGCCAAAGGCCGCGGTCCACAGCTGCCCGGTGTGCGCATTGACCACGCCCTCGGGGCTGAGGCCGGTGAGCCGCGCGACCTCGGCGAGGTCTTCGCCGGCGTAATTTACCGGAATTTCCACGATTTCCCCCGATGCTGCGGGGGCGGCACCGAGTTCGAGACGTTCGACGGCGTCGCGCGCCTTGAGCGCGTGGGCGCGGGTGTCGCATTTGATCAGCACGGTGCTCGCGGCGGCAAGCACATCGACTTGGCCAGGCAGCGGAGAGCCGAGCAGGTGTGCGTGCAGGGCCAGCACGGAGTCGAGACTCGAGAGCTCAACGAGCAGGGCGCGCGTGCCGGCGAACCGGAGCCCGGTGACGCTCACGCGAAACTCCGGACGCCGACTCCCGCGGCCTCCAAGCCGGTGCGGACGGCTGCGGCCATGGCCACGGAGCCGGGGGTGTCCCCGTGCACGCAAATGCTCTCGGCCTGCACCTTAACAACGGAACCGTCGACGGCGACGATCTCGCCGTCCTGCGCCAGCCGGACCATGTTCGCGACGACGACCTCCGGATCGTGCAGCACGGCGCCGGCTTCACGACGGGAGACCAGCGTGCCGTCGGGGTTGTAGGCGCGGTCGGCGAAGGCCTCGGCGACACCGCGAAGCCCTGCAGCCTCGGCCTTGGCCAGCGCCAGCGAACCCGGCAGCAGCAGCAACGGCAGGTCGGTCCCGAAGGAATGGACGGCGTCGACCACGGCCTGGGCGTGCCCCTCGTGGTGGACGATCGTGTTGTACAGCGCGCCGTGCGGCTTCACGTAGCGGATTTCCGCGCCGGCCGCGCGGGCCAGTGCCTGCAGCGCCCCCAGCTGGTAGAGCACATCGTCGGCCAGTTCGCCCGGCGTGCAGTCCAGGAACCGCCGGCCGAAACCGGCCAGATCCCGGTAGCCGACGTGGGCGCCGATGGTCACTCCGGCGGCCACGGCATCCCGGCAGGTCTGGGCGATGGTGCTCGGATCACCGGCGTGGAAGCCGCACGCGACATTGGCGCTGGATACGGAACGGAAGATGGCGGCGTCGTCGCCCATCTGCCAGTTGCCGAAGGATTCCCCGACGTCGCTGTTCAAGTCAATAAAAGCCATGATGTGACACCCGTCTCGTTGGTTCTTCCATCAAGAATGCCTCACAATTTCAGATTGTTCAACAATTCTCCGAAAGTTTGTTGAACAATCTCTTGCGTGGATTGTTCAACAACCTGTAGTGTCTTTCCCATCGTTCTGTGACAGTGGTCACCAATCCAGATGGGAAAGACAATGGAAAAAACGAAACCGGTCAAGGTGCGGCCGAATCTCCAGCGCACCGCGCTGCTGGGCGCCATGTTCCTCATGGCCACCAGCGCCATCGGCCCGGGCTTCATTACCCAGACCACTGTCTTCACGGTGCAGCTGGGCGCGGCGTTCGCCTTCGCCATCCTGCTCTCCATCCTCGTGGACATCGCCGTCCAGCTGAACGTGTGGCGCGTGGTCGGCATTTCCGGCATGCGCGCCCAGGAACTCGGCAACAAGGTGCTTCCCGGGGTCGGCTGGTTCCTCGCCGGTCTGGTGTTCCTTGGCGGCCTGGTCTTCAACATTGGCAACATCGCGGGCACCGGCCTGGGCGTCAACGCCATGATGGGACTGGACCCGAAGATCGGCGGCGCCATCTCGGCCGCTATCGCCATCCTGATCTTCCTCTCCAAATGGGCGGGCTACGCTCTGGACCGGATTGTGGTGCTGCTCGGCGCAGTGATGATCCTGCTGATGCTGTACGTAGCTATTGTCGCCGCCCCGCCGCTGGGCGATGCGCTGAAGAATACGTTCCTGCCGGAAAAGGTCGACTTCCTGATCATCACCACGCTCATCGGCGGCACAGTGGGCGGCTACATCACCTACGCCGGCGCCCACCGTATGCTGGACTCCGGGGCCACTGGCGTGGAGCATGTCAGGGAAATTACGCGCAGCTCGGTCCTGGGAATCCTGGTCACCGGCGTGATGCGCGTACTGCTCTTCCTGGCAATCCTCGGCGTAGTTGCCGGCGGGGTGACCCTGACCAGTAACAACATGGCGGCCGAGGCTTTCGGCGCGGCTGCCGGCGAAATCGGCATGCGCATGTTCGGCATCGTGCTCTGGGCCGCCGCTTTGACCTCCGTAATCGGCGCCGCCTACACCTCCGTTTCCTTCGTGACGCACACGGGAACGTCGGACCGCAAGCGCAATCTCATCACCGTCGCCTTTATCGCGTTCTGTGCCGTGGTCTACATGTTCCTGGGCCAGGCGCCGCAGCAACTGCTCATCTTTGCTGGCGCATTCAACGGCCTGATCCTGCCGGTCGGCTTCGGGGTTCTGCTCTGGGTGGCATGGCGCCGGCGGGACCTGATGCACGGCTATGCGTACCCGAAATGGTTGCTGATTGTGGGCGTGACGGCCTGGCTCTTGACCCTGTTCCTGGGGTGGAATTCCCTAACCGGCCTCGTAGAAATTATGGGCTAGAGAAACATGGAGAACATGCAGAACGTAGCGAACGCGAACATGGCGGATCCGGTCTCCGTGCCCGAGGACCCGGGCGCCCTGGCCCCGGCGGAGGCGCGCGCGATGTTCCGCTCGGGCCTGGCCGTTCCGACGGCCGGCTGGTCACGCGGCTATGCCCAGGCGAACCTGATGATCGTCCCGCGCGAGTTTGCCTTCGACGTGCTGCTCTTCGCCCAGCGGAACCCCAAGCCGTGTCCGATTCTGGGAGTGCTCGACGCCGGCGAGGTCACCGGGCCGCTGCTGGCGGGCGGGGACATCCGCACCGACGTGCCCCGCTATACGGTCTACCTCGACGGACAGAGGGTGGCCGAACCGACGGACATCAGCGAGTACTGGCGCGAGGACCTTGTCACGTTCATCGTGGGCTGCTCGTTCACGTTTGAATCGGCGCTGCGCGAGGGCGGGATCCCGGTGGCGCACATCGACCAGAACGTGAACGTGCCGATGTACAAGACCAACGTGCGCTGCGAACCGGCCGGATCGATATCAGGACCGCTGGTAGTTTCGATGCGGCCCATCCCCGCTTCAAGGGTGGCCGACGCCGTGCGCATCACGTCCCGCTACCCCGCCGTACACGGCGCCCCCGTGCACGTGGGAAACCCTGCGGAGCTGGGCATCGGCGACCTGGGCAGGCCCGACTTCGGCGATCCCGTGCAGATTCCGCAGGGCCACATTCCGGTGTTCTGGGCGTGCGGTGTCACGCCGCAGGCCGCGGTGATGGAGTCACGCCCCGCCCTTGCGATCGGCCACGCGCCCGGGCACATGCTCATTACCGACGCGCGCGACAGCGACTACCTGGTTCCCTAGGCCCCGGAGCGGCCGGCGGCCCCGCCGTCGTCGTTAGCTGGACCATCATTGGAATCAGTTCCTGCCGATCCGGCGGCCCGCCGCTCCGGAAACCGCTGCATCGCCCGCGAGGTCTGGGCCAGGGCGAGCATCCGCAGCAGCAACTTGCTGTAGAGAAAGGTTCCCATGGCAACGGTCCGGACCATCTGGTCCCGCGTGGACTGTTCCGCCACATGGCCGATATCCAGGGCCGCCACCTGATCCACAGCGGCAGCGTAGGCGGAAAGCACCGTGGCGTCAGGGGCCATGCCGAGCTCCTCCATCTGGCCGAACAGCTCGCTCAGCGAGTTCCGCGCGGGAGACGGAGCATCCAGCCAGCGGCCGCCGGACATCAGCTCCGTGGTCCAGCGGTGGTCCGGAACGGCCTCGGCCGGCAGGCCCAGCACCGTCGCCTGCGCCAGGCCGAGCAGGTTGAGCACGTCCACCTCGGGATTATCGACGGCGGACGTGAGGGTTTTGATCTTGTCCAAACCCAGGCCAACCACCTGCCGGAGCAGCCGGATCAGTTCCAGCCGGTCAAGGTGCTCCTGCGTGTACTCGGCGCGGTTGGCGCTGCCTGGCTCCCCGGGCTGGAGCAGGTCTTCGCGCAGGTAGAACTTGATGCTGGCAACGGATACCCCGCTGGCATGGCTCAACTCTTTCAGCTGCACAGGAGGCTCCTAACGGATAGCGAATCGGCCGGCAACTATCCTGTATACACCCGTGGATAGTAGTACTATCTTATAACCATGGAAACCTGGAACTGGCTCATTGCCACCCACGCCATCGCGGCCGGCTACGTTCTGGTGCTCGGCCCGATGAACATCTTCCGCCGCGCCAAGGACAGGGTGCACAAAGCCATCGGCTTCACCTGGATCGGCGCCATGTACTACCTGTGCATCAGCAGCTTCTGGATCCAGACGGACGGCGGCTTCACCTGGCTGCACGGCCTCTCTGCCTTCACCCTCCTGACCGTCACCCTCGGCCTGGTCAGCGCCATCCGCGGGAAGATCCAGGCGCACCGGGGCAACATGATCGGCAGCTACCTCGGGACCGTAATCGCCTTCGTGTTCGCCATCCTGGCGCCGGGCCGGCGGATCCCGCTGCTGTTCTCCGAGCAGCCGGACACGCTGGCTTTCGCTTCCCTGCTGGTCCTGGCGACGTCGGCAGCGCTGTTCTTCACCTTCAGGAGCCTGTTCCGGAAGGTGCCGGTGGAGGAAGCGGCGGTCGCCTAACACCGCCGCGCAGGGCCGCCAACCCGGAACCGACACCAAAACAGCGACGCCGGCACCCGCCCAGGTGCCGACGTCGTTGTCTTGTTTGCAGGTGCGTTAGCCCTGCACGTGGGCGTCCGCGAGGTCGAACACCTCGTCGAGGATGGCCAGGCCTGCCTGGAGGTCCTCTCCGGTGATGTTCAGCGGCGGCACCACGTGGATCCGGTTGAAGTTGGCGAACGGCAGCAAGCCGCGGGACTTGCACGCGCCGATCAGCTCGTTCATCTCCGGGCTGGACGCACCGTACGGGGCCAACGGCTCGCGGGTGGCAGGGTTCTTGACCAGCTCGATCGCCCAGAACATGCCGGTGCCGCGGACCTCGCCGATGCTGGTGTGCCGTTCCGCCATGCGGGCCAGTGCCGGCGCCACCACGCTTTCGCCGAGCGAGGCCGCGTTCTCCACCATCGACTCATCGCGCATGGCATTGATCGTGGCGACGGCCGCCGCGGAAGCCAGCGGATGCCCGGAGTAGGTCAGCCCGCCCGGGTAGGGCCGCTGCGCGAAGGTGGAGTAGATCTCCTCGGAGATGGCCACGCCGCCCAGTGGGACGTACCCGGAGGTCACGCCCTTGGCGAAGGTGAGCAGGTCCGGCGCCACGTCGAAGTGGTCGATGGCGAACCATTTGCCGGAGCGCCCAAAGCCGGACATGACCTCGTCCGCGATGAAGATGATCCCGTACTTCGTGGCCAGCTCCCGCACACCCTGCAGGTAGCCCGGCGGCGGCACCATAATGCCGGCGGTGCCCGGGATGGACTCGAGGATGATCGCGGCAATATTGGACGCACCCTCCAGCTGGATAGTGGTCTCCAGATGCTCCAGCGCGCGCTGGGATTCCTCCGCCTCGGTGGCCGCGTGGAACTGGCTGCGGTAGAGGAACGGCGCATGGAAGTGCACTGTGCCGGCGTTGCCGTAGTCGTTGGGGATCCGCCGCGGGTCGCCCGTGACGTTCACGGCCAGGGCGGTGCCGCCGTGGTAGGAGCGGTACGCGGAGAGCACCTTGTACTTGCCGGTGTGCAGCCGCGCCATGCGGATGGCGTGCTCCACCGCATCGGCACCACCGTTGGTGAAGAAGATCCGGTTCAAGTCCCCCGGCGTGAGCTCGGCGATGAGCCGGGCGGCCTCGGAGCGCGCGTCATTGGCGTGCTGCGGCGCAACCGTACACAGCTTGCCGGCCTGTTCCTGGATGGCCGCCACCACCTTGGGGTGCTGGTGGCCGATGTTGGTGTTGACCAGCTGCGAGGAAAAATCCAGCAGCTTGTTGCCCTCGCCGTCCCAGACGTAACTGCCGTCCGCCCGCGTGATGACCATGGGCTTGAGCTGCTCCTGGGCGGACCAGGAGTGGAACACGTGCTTGCGGTCCAGCTCATACGCCCGCTTTGCGGAGGCCAGTTCCGCCTCGGTGAGCGGGGAATCGGTGGTGATGCTCATGCTGCGCTCCTTAACAACGACGCCGGGTCAAGAGTTCTGCGGGAAGCCAAGGTTGATACCGCCGTGGCTCGGGTCGAGCCAGCGGGAGGTGACCACCTTGCCGCGGGTGAAGAAGTGCACGCCTTCGGCGCCGTGGGCATGACTGTCGCCGAAGAGGGAGTTCTTCCAGCCGCCGAAGGAGTAGTACGCCATCGGCACGGGGATGGGCACGTTGATGCCGACCATGCCAACCTCGATCTCGTTCTCGAAGCGGCGGGCGGCCCCGCCGTCGTTCGTGAAAATCGCGGTGCCGTTGCCGTACGGGTTGGCGTTGATGAGCTGCAGGCCCTCGTCATAGCTGGGCACGCGCACCACGGAGAGTACCGGGCCGAAGATCTCATCGGTGTAGATGGACATGTCCGGCGTGACGTTATCGAACAGCGTGGGGGCGAGGAAGAATCCATCGCCCTCGGCATCGGGGGTCACGTTGCGGCCATCGAGGACCATAGTGGCGCCGGCGGCCTCACCGGCGTCGATGTAGCCGGCCACCTTCTCGCGGTGCGCGGCGGTGACCAGCGGGCCCATGTCGGCGCCGCGGGTGCCGTCGCCGATCCGCAAGGTACGGGTGCGTTCGGCGATCTTGGCGACGAGTTCGTCCGCAATGGACTCGACGGCGACGATGGCGGAGATGGCCATGCAGCGCTCACCCGCGGCACCGTAGCCGGCGTTGACCGCGGCGTCGGCGGCCAGGTCCAGGTCGGCATCCGGCAGAACCAGCATGTGGTTCTTCGCGCCGCCCAAAGCCTGCACGCGCTTTCCGGTGGCGGTGCCCTGCTGGTAGACGTACTGCGCGATGGGCGTGGAGCCGACGAAGGACACGGACTTAACGTCCTGGTGCTGCAGCAGGGTGTCCACGGCTTCCTTGTCACCGTGGACCACGTTGAAGACGCCGTCCGGCAGGCCTGCTTCCTTCCACAGTTCGGCCATCCAGTTCGCCGCCGTCGGGTCCTTCTCGCTGGGCTTGAGGATCACGGTGTTGCCGGCGGCGATCGCCACCGGGAAGAACCACATCGGGACCATGGCCGGGAAGTTGAACGGGGAGATGATCGCGGCCGGGCCCACGGGCTGGCGGACGGAGTGGACATCCACCTTGGTGGAGGCGTTCTCGGTGTAGCCGCCCTTGAGCAGGTGCGGGATGCCGCAGGCGAACTCCACAACCTCCTGGCCGCGGGAGATCTCGCCGAGGGCGTCGTCGAGGACCTTGCCGTGCTCGGCGGTGATGATCGCGGCCAGTTCGGGCTTGCGGGCGTTCAGCAGTTCGCGGAAGCGGAAGAGGATCTGCACACGCTTGGCCAGCGAGGTGTCGCGCCAGAGCGGGAACGCCGCCGTCGCCGCGGCAACCGCATCGTTCACGGTGCTGGCGCTGGCCAGAGCCACCTTCGAGGTCACCTTGCCGGTGGCGGGGTTGGTCACGTCGGAGACGCGCGATCCGGTGTTCGGCGCGGTCTCGGCGCCGTTGATCCAGTGCTGAATGGTCTTCATGGGACTCCTTAGTACGTGTTTGGGCGTGCCCGGGCAAGCGCCGGCGTCGTGGTTTCCATCCTCCCCCCACGGGACGCTCCCACGGAAGAAGCACTGTGTAATCCGTTCTCCTTCGAGCTATACACTGTGTAAATGGTGCTTACGGTTGCCGACGTCCTGCAGTTGCCCGTGGTCAAGGCCGGGGAACCGGAAATCCTTGCCGGCGCGGAAAGGCTCGGCGAAGCAGTCCGCTGGGTCCACGTCGCCGAGCTGAAGGAGCTCTCCGGCCTGCTCGAAGGCGGGGAGCTGGTGCTGACTACGGGCCTGGCCTTCGAGGACTCCGCCCACGAGGCGGCGGAATTCCTCCGCGGGCTCGAGGCCGCGGGAGCCGCCGGCGTCGTCGTCGAAATCACCAGCGCGCGGCAGCAGGCCGCGCAGGCCCTGCGCGAAGCCGCCCGCGACGTCGGCCTTCCCGTGGTCTTGCTCAGCCGGAAGGTGCGGTTCGTTGAGGTGACCGAAGTGGTGCACCGCAAGCTGGTCGCCACGCAGCTGGAGCAGGTGGAAAAGGCCCGCCGCGTGCACGAGGTCTTCACCCAGCTCAGCCTCGAAAGCGCCGGTCCGGAGGAGATTGTCGCCCGCACCGCGGAGCTGCTCGGCGCGCCGGTGGTGCTCGAAGACGCTTCCCACCTGGTTCTGGCCTTCGACGCCGCCGGCCTGCCCACCATGGAGGTGCTGCGCGACTGGGAAGCCCGATCGCGGCTGGTGCACTACCGGGAGGAGACCGTCCGCTCCGGCAGCGAGCGCTGGCTGCAGACGCCCGTGGGGATCCGGGGGCATCGGTGGGGCCGCCTGGTCGTTCCCGTCCTGGAGGAAAATAACGACGACGACGCCGAATCCGCCATGGTGCTCGAGCGCGCCGGCCAGGCGCTCTCGATCAACCGGATGGCGGAGCGCGACCAGCTGGAACTCGCCCACCAGGCGCGCGCCGGCCTGGTGCACGAACTCCGCCGGCCCGGCTCCCTGACCGAGTCCGAGGCACTGGCCCGCAGCGCCGCCATGGGCCTGCAGCCGGCGCCGCTCTACGTGCCGGTGGTCTTCCGGCTGGACCGCATTCCCGGCGAGGAACCCATCGGCACGCAACGGCGCGAACGGGCCCTGCTGGACCTGTTGCACCGGGTGATGGCGACCTCCCGCACCACCGCCCTGGCCGCCAGCCTGCAGGCCGGATCAATCGCGCTACTGCTGCCGGTGCCCGCCAAGCAGCTGGCCGATCCGATGCTGGAACGGATCTCCGGCGAGGCCGCCGAGTCCTCCGGCGAGCTGGGCTGGACCGTCGGCGTGGGCCGTGGCCGTGCCGAATTGCTGGCCGCCGCCGCCGCGGGGCTGGACGAAGCCGCGCAGGTCGCCGAGGCCGCCAGCACGCTCACCAAGGGCGCCAAACGCTTCTACCGCTCCGGCGACGTCCGCCTGCGCGGCCTGCTCTGGCTGCTGCACGAGGACCAGCGCGTGCAGACGTTCGTGGAATCGGAACTGGGCGAACTCCTGGCGAACGACGACGGCGCCGGGCTCGACCTGCTGGAGCGGTACCTGGAAAGCGGTGGCAACAAGGCGCAGCTCGCCCGGACCGGCTACCTCAGCAGGCCCACCCTCTACGCCCGCCTGGCCAAGCTCGAAACCCAGCTCGGCGTCCGGCTGGACGATGCTGAATCGCGCACGTCCCTGCATGTGGCCGTGCTGCTGCACAAGCTGCTCAACCGCTGAACTTGCGAGGCCGAGCCCGCCTCAAACCCGCCGCGCCGAAACCCGGCAGCTATACCTAGAACTGCTATGGTTGATGCATTGTAGATCTAGGTATGGGAGGCGCACGTGCGCATCGATAAGGACCTGGTCGCCGCTTCGGCCACCCCGCTCGTGCTGGGGATTCTGTCGGAGGGCGATCTGTACGGCTACGCGATCATCAAGCGCGTGAGCGAGCTGTCCGGCGGCGGCATGCAGTGGACCGACGGGATGCTCTACCCGCTGCTCCACCGGCTCGAGCGGCTCGGCTACGTGTCGTCGTCCTGGGGCACCTCCGAAGCCGGACGACGGCGCAAGCACTACGCGATCACCCCGACGGGTCGGGATGCCCTCGCGGACCGGCAGGAGCAGTGGACGGTCGTGGCGGACGCCCTGCGGCAGGTGTGGCAGAGCGCCCAGCGACCGCCCGCCGTGATCGAAGGGTGGGCATGATGGAAGCGCACGCCGAACTCGAAGCCCAGATCGGCCGGTGGCGCGGGTACGTCCAGCGTCGCCAGGCGATCTCCCCCGCCGACATCGACGAACTTGAGGACCATCTGCGCGAGCAGATTGCCGACCGACAGGCCACCGGGCTTGACGATGAGGAGGCGTTCCTCGTCGCGATCAAGCGCCTGGGCAACCTCGACGCCGTCTCGCGCGAGTTCGCCCGCGAGCACTCCGACCGGCTGTGGAAGCAGCTGGTACTGGTGCCAGAAAATCGCGACGGCGCAGGCACTCCCCCGTGGCGCGAGCTCGCGGTCGTGCTTGCACTTGCCGTGGGAGCAGGCCTGGCGGTCAAGGTCGGGACGATCTGGCTGGACGACGAAGCCGTGCTGGCGCGAAACCTCGGACTGCTCGTCTTCCCGTTCCTCGGTGCCTACTTCGCGTGGAAGCGCCGGCTCACCGCCTCCGTGGCGGCGATGCTGCTTACCCCCTTTGCCGCGCTGGCGGTGGTGCTCAATGTCTACCCGTTTGTCTCGGGCGGTTCCACCGAGGTGCTCGCCATCCTGCACGCCCCGGTGGTCCTGTGGCTGCTGGCCGGCGTCGCGTACGTCGGAGGCAGGTGGCGCTCGGACAACCGGCGGATGGACTTCGTCCGGTTCACCGGTGAACTCGCCATCTACTTCACGCTCCTGGCCCTCGGCGGCGCCGTCCTGGTGGGGCTCACCTTCGGCGCCCTCAGCGTCGTGGGCATCGACCTCGAACCGGTGATGGAGGACTGGATCATGCCATTCGCCGTCCCCGGGGCGCTTGTCGTCGCCGCGTGGCTCGTCGAAGCCAAGCAGAACGTCGTCGAGAACATCGCGCCCGTCCTCACCCGCGTCTTCACGCCGCTGACCATCGTCATGCTGCTGACCCTGCTGGCCGTCTTCACCGCTACCGGCGGCCTTGTCGACGTCGACCGCGAGCTGCTCATCCTCATGGACGCGATCCTCGTGCTGGTCCTGTGCCTGCTGCTCTACGCCATTTCGGCCCGCGACTCGCTCGCGCAGCCGGGCCTGTTCGACGCCCTGCAGCTGGTCCTCGTCATCGCGGCCCTCGCGGTCGACGCGGTGATGCTGACCGCGATGCTGACCCGCATCGCCGAGTTCGGGTTCAGCCCCAACAAGATCGCCGCGCTCGGCCTGAACCTGTTGCTGCTGGTGCACCTGCTCCGGGCGGCCTGGCTCACCGTCGGATTCCTGCGCGGGCGCCGCCCGTTCGGTGCGCTCGAGCGCTGGCAAACCCGCTACCTGCCCATCTACGGCGCGTGGGCCGCCGTCGTCATCCTGGTCTTCCCGCCCATCTTCGGCTTCGCCTGAGCAGCACGGGTCTTCCCGCCCAACTTCGGCTTCGCTGACCCGGAGGCGCCTGATCCGCCGCCACCACCCTCCGTCGTCCGGACTTGCCTAGAAGAGCCCGGTGATTTCGCCGTCGTCGTTCACGTCCATCCGCATCGCGGCCGGCTGCGGGGGCAGGCCAGGCATGGTCATGACCGCGCCGGTCAGCGCAACTATAAAGCCGGCGCCGGTCTTGGGAATCAAGTCGCGGACGGTGATGGTGAAGCCGGACGGGGCCCCGAGCCGGGTCGGATCGTCGGTGAAGGAGTACTGGGTCTTCGCCATGCAGACCGGCAGCCGGCCCCAGCCGTTGGCCTCGATCTCCGCGAGCCGACGCTTGGCCGGGATGGCAAATTCCACGTGGTCGGCGCCGTAGATCTGCTGGGCGATGGTCTCGATCTTTTTTTCGACGGCGAGGTCCAGGTCGTAGAGCTGCGAGAAATTCTGCGGCGCATCAACGGCACGTGCAACCTTGGCTGCCAGTTCGTCGCCGCCGGTTCCGCCGCCGCCTTCGGCCCAGACGTCAGCTACGGCCGCCTCGACGCCCTTCCGCCGGCACCACTGGAGAATCGCGTCCAGTTCCGCCTGCGAGTCCGTAGTGAACTTATTGATCGCGACGACGGGTGTCACGCCGAATTTCGCGGCGTTGTCCACGTGGCGCTCCAGGTTCACCAGCCCCTCCTGCAGGGCCGCGGTATCCGGCGTCGACAGGTTTTCTTTGGCCACACCGCCATGCATTTTGAGCGCGCGGACAGTAGCGACGACAACGATGGCCGACGGCGCAAAACCGGCAGCCCTCGCCTTGATGTCCATGAACTTTTCGGCGCCGAGGTCCGAGCCGAAACCGGCCTCGGTGACGACGATGTCGGCCAGCCGCCGGGCAGTCTGCGTGGCGATGACGGAGTTGCAGCCGTGGGCGATGTTGGCAAACGGCCCGCCGTGGACTAGCGCGGGCGTCCCGGCGATGGTCTGCACGAGGTTTGGCTTGACGGCATCCTTGAGCAGCATCGCCATGGCACCTTCGGCGCCGAGGTCCCCCGCGGTGACGGGCTTCTTATCGTAGGTGTAGCCGAAGGTGATGCGGGCAAGCCGCCGTTTCAGGTCCTTCAGGTCGGTGGACAGGCAGAACACCGCCATGACTTCGGAGGCCACCGTGATGTCGAAGCCGTCCTCGCGCGGCACGCCCTGGGCCGGACCGCCAAGCCCGACGACGATCTGCCGCAGCGTGCGGTCATTCATGTCGACGACGCGCTTGAAGGGGATGCGCCGCGGGTCGATGCCGAGAGCGTTGCCTTGATAAATGTGGTTATCGACCAGTGCCATCAGCGCGTTGTTCGCCGAAGTGATGGCGTGGAAGTCGCCGGTGAAATGGAGATTGATATCGTCCATCGGCAGCACCTGGGAGTATCCGCCGCCGGTGGCGCCGCCTTTCATCCCGAGGATCGGCCCCAGGGACGGTTCGCGCAACGCGATCATTGTCTTGTGTCCGGCCTTGGCCAGTGCATCGCCCAAACCTACGGTCACCGTTGACTTGCCCTCCCCTGCCGGCGTGGGCGACATGGCACTGACCAGCACCACCCGCCCGCGCGGCTCCGCCTGGTCCTCGGCCAACTTGGACGGGTCGATCTTGGCCTTGTAGTTGCCGTACAGTTCCACGGCCTCGCGCCGGATACCGGCTGCCAGAGCTATATCCATGATGGGCTTCAGCGTGGCCCGGCGGGCAATTTCAAGATCGGTCAAGGGGGAGGCTGCAGACATCGTTGTCCTCTTCCATCAGCTTGCGGCATCTATGGAGCCAACGTACCAGTCGAACCCCGTTTTGTGACCGCTGAATTGCGGCAGAGGAGCATCCGAGCAGCCCGGCGGCGTGACAAGTGATGAAGTCAGTCGGGTGGGTTTGCTTTTACGGACGGTGCAGCAAGTGCCGCCATTGTCGATGGCGCGGGGGAAGAGTGCACCAATCCGTCGAATTCGCCCTCAATGCGATTCGTCGGTTTCTTACTGGTAAGCGTGCATATTCGGTTCCGAACTATTCGTGCCTACGGGTACGAAATCCAGAGCGGTGACCCGCGAAAAACCAGTCGCGGGAACTCTCACCGTTAGGCTGTTTCCAGGTTCAGGTCCAGGTCCAGGCTCAGGTAGCGGTAGACAGTGGCGCGGCTGGCGCCGATGATCTTGCCGATGTCAGCGGGCTTGAGGCCTTGGGCCTTCAGCTCGAGGACTCGCCTGACCTTGGCATCAGCGGTGATTTCCCGCCGTCCGGCCCTTCGTCCGTGGGCGGCGGCCGCGGTCATTCCTGCCCGGGTCCGCTCGGACAACTGGTCGCGTTCCAGTTGGGCAAACGCGGACATGACGGTGAGCATGGCTCGACCCATGGCCCCTGCGGTTGTAATGCCCTCGGTCAGTGATCTGAAGTGCACGCCCCGGCCCTCCAGCTCATCGATCAAGGCCAGCAGGTTTCTCGTGTTGCGGCCCAGCCTGTCAAGCTTCCAAACGACCACCTCGTCGCCTTCGCGTAAGTGGTCAAGCATCCGGTCAAGTTCGGGCCGGCTAGAGCGCGTTCCGCTCACGCCATGGTCGGTGAAGATCCGTCTGCAACCCGCAGCCTTTAGGGCTTCATGCTGCAGGTCGACGTTTTGGTCAACGGTGCTGACCCGGGCATATCCGATGTTTCCCATGCAGCTTTCCTGGTTTCATCAAAGACTGACTAATTTGTTTGTTGAGAATAGCAGCGGTGAGACATATTGATGAGACGTAGCATGTCCCGCGAATACGGGGACTGATTGGCTGGGAAGTCCGACGTCGGTCCCGTCCAGATAAACGATCCTTTCCTAGGACGAACACCTTGCCTCAAAAGTGACCCCTAGCTGAGACGCAAGAACCTCATCGCGCATTGACCACCGTCCGTATGGGCAGCCGGCTGTTGGTCCGAATCGAGGGGAAAGATCGTATGCTGGGAAAAGGTTTCATCGTCTGCCTACAACTGCGACTGCTTCCTTTTCTTCGCCCGCTGACCGATCGCGCGCCCAGTTGAAGAAGAGTCTCAGCTGGCGTCGACAATATGGCACCTCGGTTCGATCGGGAGGTCGTACCAGTGCTATCTACACTGGGGGGCAATAGTGGGGTTTTATGTTCGGAAGAGCCTGAAGGCTGGCCCGTTTAGATTCAATTTGACCGGGTCAGGAGTAGGCGTGAGCGCCGGGGTTCCCGGTTTCCGTATCGGATCGGGTCCCCGCGGGAACCTTGTTCGTATGGGCGCCGGCGGCGTCTACTATCAGGCCAGTCTCGGCAAAGGGCAATCTCCGGCATATGACCGTTACGATTCCGCACACCTTGCCCCACCGGCTTCAACATCGTCCGACGTCATTTTTGAAGATCAGACAGGGGCCAGCATCCAGACGCTCCTGCCAACGTCCTCGGATGACCTCGTGTCACAGCTTAATGGCGCCTCGAGGCGGAAGCCGCTGACCCGTTGGGTCGTACTTGCAATTCTTCTGCTGGGGTTGGTGACGATGCCCTTTGGTTTCTTTGTATTCCTTCTAGGAGTACCGCTGGTTTGGTGGGCTGTCCTGTCAGACCGGGCACGGAATTCGGCAGTCGTTTTTTATGACGTCGACGACGAATATGCGCAACGCTTTCAGTCTCTCGTTGATGCCGGGCAGTATGTGGCACAGTCGAAGGGGCTTTGGCGGGTGAATGAATCAGGGTCTCTCAACGGGGGCCACCAGCAGAAGGTTAACGCGGGTGCCGGATCACTGGTTCGGAGGGCGGGCGCCTCGTTCTCCGATCAAGGCCCCAAGGAGCTGGTCACTAACATCGCGGTGCCAGGGGTAACCTCAGGTCACTCCTCGATCTACTTTCTGCCTGACCGCATTCTGGTCGCCGAAAAGGGGATGTTCACTGACTTCGGCTACGACGCCTTGCAGGTTCTTGAGCGGGACATCGAATTTATTGAGTCTCCCGGAGCTGTTCCTTCGGATGGCATTCAGGTTGGCACGACCTGGCAGTACGTGAACAAGCAAGGCGGGCCGGATCGCCGTTTCAAGAACAATCCCGTTCTGCCCGTCATGAGATATATGGACGTTCTGCTGACGACGTCCTCGGGTTTCCGCTGGATTCTTCAACTGTCGCAGACGGATTCAGCCAAGGATTTCGCTGCGCAATTGCGGGGCCGCTCAGCCCTCCCCGAACGAGGCCGTGCCGGCGGGGACACGATGCCAGTCACGCCGCCGGCGGCTCTGTATCCCGGTTCTCAATCGATGCCGCTGGATTCCACGGTGTCGGGCAGGCAAGAAGACGTTAAGGGCAGCGCACCTGCAGGTGGGGCACCGCGACCCAAAGCTGGCTCCTTGGACAAGGCGCGGTGGTACGGGCAAAACGAGTCGGTTCAGGTTGACCGGGAGCTCCGGGTGCCCGGGATGGTCTATGCCGGCAGAACGCTCTCGTCGCCTCGCGGCGGCACCGAGCCTTCACTCATCAATCCTTCGCTTCGCATCGACTTGCAAAACCCGGACTGGTCCGGGCAGTGCCTGGGCTATTGGCCGTCTTACGCGGAAATTACCGCAGCGGGAAGAGCCGCCTACCTCGGCTGGCTCGCCCAGGGGCGAAGGATCCCGGACATCCCGATCGGCTATGTCTTCTTATTTATGTACGGGCTCGAACGGCGCGTCCTTGTCGATATCGCGGCCCAGCCGGAGCTGGCAGGAGAACTTGTACAGATCCGCGCCGAGATGGTTGACCTGCTCCGCTTATACGGCGATAGCAGCGGCTCATTCTCCAGCTATGCGTCCCAGTTCCTTGATGCTATCGACTTCCTTATGCTGCAGGCGCCGACTGCAGCTCCTGCCCAACCTCCGGCGTTGACGGAGTCTCGATGGCTCGTTCCCATCGGTCTTAAGGTCCAGCTGGGCGATCTTGCCGCCGATGGTACGCCGGTCCCGGCAGAGTGGGCGCTTGCATGGGCGTGGTTCCATCCCGAGATAACGGTTAGAACTCCGGTCACCCGCTGCCCGCAGGAATTTACGCGCTTGTTCCACATCAGATACAGACAGAAATACGCGGAAGGTTTTACAGTCAGGCCGGGAAAATCCAGGATGAAACTCAACTACCGGACGGCGAGCTCCCAAATTGGTTCGGTGGACTTGACCATGAGTCACATACCGGATGTGTTTGCGCAGCAGGCACCGGTCAAGAAACTCTCCGCGCTGTTTGAGGAAGTTACGGCAGAATTGGACTCTTACAGCCGGTGGCTGGGGCGTAACCCGGACAGGGGTGGAACCCTGGCAGCCGCTGCACTACTACCGCCGGACCTGATCGCCGAAGACACGGGAGCGGTCCGTGATTTCCGGGACTGGGTGTCGGGAAAACTTGCGGCATCCGATACTGCGCTGCTTTCCGGGGCGGAGCTCTTTGACCACTGGCCTTCCGGGAGTGCCGACAAGCTCAGCAAACCGGACACGGTAAACCTGGCCACACTATTGGCCAGCCTTGGTGCAGGTATGGAGCCTGATGTCCGGTTCGGGGGCCCCACGATTGCGGCCGAGGCTCCTGTTTTCCTGTTCCGCAGTCAGCCCGGCAGCCCGCACTCACCGACGCCGGCCTACAGCACCGCATTAACGATGGTGCATTTGGCAGCGGCTGTAACCGCCGCGGACGGACATGTCGCTCCCGCGGAGCTGGATCATCTTACGGCCCATCTGGAATCATCCCTGCAGCTGACAGTTCCTGAACGAACCCGCCTGCAAGCACATCTGCAGTGGCTTGGGGCGACAGAGGTGAAACTGACGGGCCTTACCAAACGCCTCACCGGTCTCACGGATACCCAAAGGGCATCGCTGGCGGACATGCTTGTCACCTTGGCTGCTGCCGACGGACATATTGCGCCTGCTGAGGTCACCACTTTGCAGAAGATCTATAAGCTGCTCGGCCTCGATAGCTCAACGGTTTCAAGCAAAATCCATGCCGTGATGGCTGCCGGATCAAGCCCAGCGACGCAGCCCGTGACGGTTCGCCCGGCAGGAGAGGCGGATGCCGGCTACCCGATACCTCCGCGCCCGGCAGGTTCCGTCGCCTCCCCAGCCAAGACCGGGAGCGGGTTTGCCCTGGACCCCACGGTCATCCAGGCAAAAATGGCAGAGACCGCTGCGGTATCTCATCTACTGATACGAATCTTCGACGAAGACCTACAAAAGCAAGAGCCCACAGCCAACATAGAAGCACCGGAAGAATCCGAGCCTGGAGTTGCGCAAGAGCAGTTCTCGCCGGCCGACGCAGTTGGCGGTCTCGACCCGGCACATTCGATGGTCGTGCATGCCTTGGTAGGGATGGAACAACTCGGCTGGAATGAATTTCAGGATCTGGCCGCCCTGCACGGCCTCCTTCCTGAGGGCGCCTTGGACACCCTGAATGAAGCAGCATTTGAAGCCTCCGACGAGCCCCTCATCGAAGGCGAGGAAACCTTAACAGTCAACGCCTATGCCCTACAGGAGCTTCTTTCATGACCACGTCTTCGCTCGCCACCATCCGGCCTCGTGAACGCGACTCGCTCCTTCAGTCCCTGCGCGCCGGTGTGGTCCCACGGCTGGGCCAGCAGCATGTCCAGGTAGGACGGGCCAACGAAGTCCAGGCCCTGCTCTCAGATATCAGCCGTATCAATGACGGTGGCTCCGGAAGCCGCTTCATCATCGGCGACTACGGATCAGGCAAAACCTTCTTCCTTCACGTTGTCCGCTCCATCGCCCTCCAACAAAAGCTCGTCACGGTCCACGCCGATTTGTCCCCTGATCGGCGTCTGCACGCCACCGGCGGGCAGGCCCGGAGCCTGTATTCGGAGCTGATGCGGAACATGTCCACCCGTGCCAAACCCGACGGCGGAGCAATGTCCAGCGTTGTCGAGCGCTTCGTCACCCATGCACTGACCGAATCCCGCACCTCCGGCGAGGCCGTAGAAGATATCCTCCGCCGGAACCTGGACGAGCTCTCCGAACTCACCGGCGGTTATGACTTCGCAGAAGTCGTCGCCAAGTACTGGCAGGGACACGACAGCGGTAACGAACAGCTCAAGTCGGACGCCGTCCGATGGCTGCGCGGAGAATTTACCACCCGAACCGACGCGCGCATCGCTCTGGGCGTGCGAACCATCGTGGACGACGCCAATTTCTACGACCAGCTCAAGCTCCTGGCACGGTTCGTCCGTCTTGCCGGCTTCGGCGGGATCCTCATTTGCTTGGACGAGATGGTGAATCTTTACAAACTGGCAAACAGCCAGGCCCGCAATTCGAACTACGAGCAGATCCTGAGGATCCTGAATGACTCGACCCAGGGATCAGCGTCGGGGCTGGGGTTCATATTTGGCGGGACCCCCGATTTCCTCCTCGATCCGCGCCGTGGACTCTATTCATACGCTGCTCTGCAATCACGCTTGGAAGAGAACAGCTACGCGGTCGATGGACTCGTGGACTACTCGGGACCAGTGCTGCGCCTGGCCAGCCTGACGCCGGAAGACTTCTATGTCTTGCTCACCAAGCTCAGACATGTGCAGGCTGCCGGGGACGAATCAGCATATCTCATCAGCGACGAGGGTATCGCTGAGTATATGAACCACTGTGCCGAACGCATTGGAGACGCTTATTTCCGGACGCCCCGCAACACGATCAAGGGCTTCCTGGACCTTCTGGCAGTGCTGGAGCAGAACCCCGAACAAAGGTGGCAGGACCTGCTTTCCGGCGTCACGCTCGAGCGAGAATCGAACCCGGATCTCGCACCGCTGAAGCTCCCTGACCACGGCGGTGAATCGGCAGCCCGGAACGTCGCAGAGCCACCCGCAACCGGATCCGCCGGCGTCCAGACCCAGATTCCGAATCCCCCGAACGATGCCGGCGACGATGATCTTTCGGTCTTCAAACTCTGACGAAGTGAACGCTCCTGCAACTGCGTTCGCACGCCTGCACAAGCACATCCAGGCTTGGATCTGGGCCCAGAAGTGGCAACAGCTGCGCTCAACCCAGGCGGAAGCAGTGGATCCCATCCTGCGGGGGGACACCGACGTCATCATCAGTGCCGCCACCGCCAGCGGCAAAACCGAAGCGGCGTGGCTACCAATCCTGTCCGCGTTAGCCCAGCAACAGGACAACGGCCCGCTGCCGTCCGGCGTCAAGGCACTTTACCTCTCACCGCTGAAAGCCTTGATCAACGACCAATACGAGCGGCTTGGAAGTCTGGCCGAAAGCATCAACATCCCGGTACACCGCCGCCACGGCGACGTTACCGGGGGCGCCCGCAGGGCCCTGCGGGAAACACCTGACGGCCTGCTGCTTATCACGCCGGAGTCCCTCGAAGCCATGTTCATCACCCAAGGAACCCGCCTTCCGGGGATACTGAACGGGCTTCAGTACATTGTGATCGACGAGATGCACTCCTTCATCGGAACCGAACGGGGAGCACAACTCCAATCCCTGCTGCACCGGGTTGAACTCGCTCTCCGGCGTAGAATCCCGCGCATCGGACTCTCAGCCACGTTGGCCGACCTGTCCGTCGCGGCGGAGTTCCTGCGCCCAAAACAGGGAGCCTCTGTTCACCTGATCGGTGAAGACAGCGATGACAAAGCAGAATTGCGCATGCAGCTGCGCGGCTACATCGGCTCCAGCCCCGACCCGGCCCATGCGGCCGCTGAGGAAGAATGTGATGCTGGTGTTGACAAAAAAGCCATCGCGGAACACCTCTTCCGGAATCTTCGCGGTCAGGACAATCTGGTCTTCGCAAATTCACGCGCCAACGTAGAGACCTACGCTGACCTCCTCAAACAAATCAGCGATCGCAACCGCGTAGCCAATGAATTCTTCCCCCACCATGGGAATCTGTCCAAGGAATTCCGCGAGGACGTTGAGTCCCGGCTCCGGGTTCCGGGGACGCCCGCCACCGCGGTCTGCACGTCGACACTTGAAATGGGCATTGACATCGGAACGGCCGACACGGTCGCCCAGATAGGGTCCCCCGGCAGCGTTTCGGCGCTTAGGCAACGACTCGGCCGCTCAGGACGGCGGGGAGGCGCCGCCACGCTCCGGCTATATGTTTCGGAGGATACCGTGGATCACCGGACACCTCCCGTGGACCAGCTCCGTGCCCAGACGTTCGAGATCGTGGCGACCGTAGAGTTGCTGCTTGAAAGATGGTACGAACCGCCGAACACCAATGGGCTACACCTCTCAACGCTGATCCAACAAGTGCTGTCCGTGATAGCCCAGCACGGAGGCGCAACTGCGGCTGAAATTTACAGCGCCCTTTGCGAGGCGGGACCTTTCAACCACGTCGACCGGCCCATGTTCGTCAGACTGCTTCGGAGACTGGGCGAGGAAGACCTCCTCATGCAGGCCTCGGATGGAACACTACTTCCAGGGAGCGTTGGCGAGCGGCTCATCAATCACTACAGCTTCTACAGCGCCTTCCAATCCACTGAGGAGTACCGCCTCATCACCTCCGGGCGCACCCTTGGATCCATCCCTATCGACCACCCCGTTATCGAAGGAAATCTTCTGATTTTCGCCGGGCGGCGCTGGCGCGTCCTGCACGTAGACGCAGCCAACAAAGTAATTGACCTCGCCCAAGCCCGTGGCGGAAGACCTCCGGCCTTTTCCGGCGGTGGCGCTGTGATCGCCGACGGCATACGCCAGCGGATGCGTCGTCTATATGAAGAAGACGATGTTCCCGCCTACCTCGACCACAGCGCACAAACCCTGCTGTCCGAGGGAAGGGCCGCATACAAGAGAATGAATCTGGCAAAGCAACCGCTAATTACATGGGGCGAGGACACGATCCTCTTCCCCTGGGCCGGTGACCGGATCATGAACACCCTGCATGTTCTGCTCACGGCATCTGATCTCGACGTAAGTCTCGATGGCGTGGCTTTGAATCTGCGGAAGACATCACCTCAACAATTGGGCAGCCTGCTAAGGCAACTCGCAGGGTCGGAAACACCAGAACCAGCCGCTCTGGCAAAAAACGTCGCTGTGAAAAGCAGGGACAAGCATGACATGTATCTGGACGATGACCTGCTCACCCTGTCCTACGCGGCAAGTTCCCTCGACGTCGACACGACCTGGCCGGTACTTCGACGCCTCGCTGAAGCGTCTGGCGCCCACCCTGAGAGTTCAGCAGTTCCTGTCCCGGAGAGTATGTACTTCCCTCTTTACAACCCCTCGATTGAACGTGGTACGGCGCCTTTCGCCGTCGTGGATGTCGAGACAACAGGATTCTCCGCACAAAAAAATCGGATCGTGGAAATCGCGATCGTCCGGCTCGACGCGGCAGGGGTCATCGACAGCACCTGGTCAACGCTAATCAATCCGGATCAATCGACCGGACCAGTCCATATCCATGGAATCCACCCTGACGATGTTGTTTCCGCTCCTCGATTTGCCGATGTGCTGGACGAAATCGCCCAACAGCTAGCTGGAGCCGTGGTAGTAGCCCATAACGCTGCTTTCGATATCAGCTTCCTAACCAGCGAATTCGAACGCGCCGGAGTGCAGGCCCCCTCTTGGCCCACACTGTGCACCATGCAGCTAAGCAAGCAATTCGATCCGGGCCAGCCCGCCACGCTTGCCGAAATCTGCAAAAGACTGAACATAGAAGCAGGAGAGGCACATACCGCACTGGCCGATGCGACAGCAACGGCACAGGTATTAATGGCCTACTTGGCAAGAAGCAACGAACTTGGCGGTTCGGATCTTTTCGCCGCTCTTCCTTTTCCGGTGTCGCACTCGCCCTCCGGCAGAGGCATGCCTACTGAAGCACCGTTTTGACCTCACATGGGTCATCCAACCTAGTACTGGTTCTCCGCAACAGAACACACTCGTGAATCGTGGATAGGCTGAATGCAGCTGAGTCAGTTAGGTAAAGACGGGAGCGGCCCCAAAGGGCGGCTCCCGTCTGTCAGATCTTTAGGCAATGGCCTTAGTGAGGACTATATAGGATGAACGTCGCACAACAAAACACCCTCCAAGAGACGGTCGTCCTGAGGATGATCGAACTAATCGACGTCCGCTCGCCTTGGAATCGATCGCTCTGGCAGTTAGGAACAATTCAGTCAGTTCGCGAAGTCCTTGAGTGTGCACAAGCTACATGGAGTGGCGCCATCAACTCTTCTCACGCTCTCGAGTACGTTTCGGAGCGCTGTCGAAGCCAGGTGTCCGCGGATGTAGGAATCGGAGCTCAAGCCGTACGGGACCTCCTGGCGCAAAAGTTGGAGCTACTGGCGCCGCCAAAAAAGACACTTCCTAAATCTGCCGGAATCGTGCTGACTACAGAAATTGAAGAGCTCGCGCTAAGGGCCAGCCGTGATTATCTAAGCCGTTGGAATACTCACGTCGCTACTGCTGAGCTCACATCTGGAACTGTCGAACAGACAGCCAGGCTAGTACTGACGCACATGTTGGACGACGGATTTGATGGAAAACACCTACATGGTTTTCTCAAGGCTACTCTTGCGACCACGACCGCAAAGGCCCTTGAAACGGTCATTCTGCGCGGTCACGAAATGTGCCGCGAACCTGAAAATACCTATTCATTCGCAGTACCTATTCAATCCGGAAACCGTGCCCGTGAGGTAGCTAGCCTTCAAAACTTGCTTTTGGACATTGATGAGTTCCGTGAAGAAGCTTCTAAAATTCCCAATGCTGGCCCCAAAGCCAACGTCTTCCATAGGATTGTCTCGCAAGATTCAGCAGCAGTTATAGAACTCAGCTTTCAAGCGAGAGATCCACACGCGGCAACTTCAAAACTTCATGAGCGACTGATGAAGATCGAACAGCGGGCGACGGTGGGTCGTGGTGTCACCAGAGCGCTCGGGTTCAGTCCTATCGTCCTTGATCGCACAAACAAAAAACTTCGAGACTTCTATTTCGGGACCAAGCCCATGATCGTTCCTTCATTGGATCGGCACAGTCTCTACACTGACACTCTCGATGCTCAGCTAGATAACGCGTTGGGACTCTTATCTTCAGTGAGAGATCTTTCTTCAGTTGCATCGGTAGCTATGCTGTGGGCTGCTGTCGAAGGTCTGCTGGGTCACCCTGGGGCGGCTGGCATCGATGCTGCGGACGGATTGGCAGCTGTTGTTGCATGCAGTTTCCCTCGCGCTGAATTGGAGGATCTTCTTCGCAAGGAAATACGTCAGGAAATCTTAGACAGCGGTCTAAAACAATCTCTTGAAAAAGCCCAAGGGTCAGACAAGGCCCGCACGTTACTCGATAGTCTGAAGGAGCATGGCAGTAACATGTTCCTTCACCTCGAAGATAGAGCGTCCGCGGAGCGCGTTCTTCAAATCGATGCGGATCCAGCTGGGACCATTGCACGTATTGAAGGGTACTTCAAGGATGTCTTCCGACGTCTGTACTACCAGAGAAACTTTGTTATGCATGCCGCTAAATTTGACTCCGTCTCGCTCGCATCGGCGATTCGATCTGCGCCTAAGCTGGTAGCTGCAGGGGTCGACAGAGTGGTGCACGTGCACGCGCAATACGTCCGATTACCCGTCCCGCCGCTTGCATTAGCTTCCCGGGCGCGCAATGAGATTGCGATGCTTGGCCAAGACGGTGCTAGGGAGATCTTCCGTCTATTGAAATGAAAGACCCTCCATCTGTGCAGCTGCATTGGAAGACGCCGATAACGGCGCATCTGACAGTGGCCCCGCCCCGGCAGCTTCAACCCCTTCCAGCAGTGGCACCGCATCTCCGTCCCGCTGAAGGATAAAGGCCCGGCGCTGAATTGTTGTAGACAGGGGCATATCTTGCATGGTTCGGCAGCGTCGGAAATCCAAAGGGCCATCTTTGATGGATAGCAAATGGTCGCTTCTGTAATACTCCAGCAGTGATGAGACGACGTGAAGGCAAAGCTGGGTCTTGGGAAGAACTGCGGGAAGTATCCGCGTCAGTGGATATTGCGGTACCTCAGCAGGAAGTGTGGAATCTCTTCAAACCTGCCGAGAATGCTGTCCTTTTCGATCCCACCATGATTCGGAGCTTTCATGTCCCCGGAACCCCTATTGGAATTGGAGAAATACAGGGGTTCATATATCGGCGCGATGGCCGTGAACAGGTTCAGGCCATCGAAATAGTCGACGAAGTCCCAGGTGAGTACGCGATTACGCGGACCGTGGGAGGGGAAGACAACTCCGCACGGACCAGCTTTTTTCTCAGAAGTACGACGGTCGGCACCCGGCTGGAAATGCGCAGCAGCTTCACGCTCACCCGCCCTTACAGGTCCGCCTTGCGGCAAATCGAGGAGCAACACTGGCAGACCCTCAACTCCACCCTCCAGCGTGTCAAGCTAATCGCCGAAACGCGATGGCAGAGGCCCCCGCATACTGTTCCGGACCCATAAGCAACAAATTGCCGGAAACGCACCTCCACCGCTCCAACCCCTATCGATCGATATGCCGTGCGGCAGAAGGACCAGGCCCGGCCGGAGAAATCGTGTAAACGCCGATAACGGCGCATACGTCGGACGTCCGGCGAATCGTATTGACCGCGAATTCGACGCACTTGCAGACGCTCCCCGCGCCGTCGTCGTCCGGCATTGTCCAGTTGCCTGCAGTGGCGCGGTTCTTGCCGGATCTCGCCAGGCTCCCGAAGATTATTTTTGTGCCCGATTCACTTCGGAACCGGACTCGCCGCAGGCGATGTCGAGGTCGTAGCCGCAACAGGTCAAGCCAAAATCTCCGGCCTGCTCAGCGACCATTGGAACGCCACCCGCGCGTTCTTCATCTCCGATTCACCGAAATGGGACCGGAGGCCTCAAAGGCCGGCGTCGAAGCCGTCTGCTCCATCCTGGCCAGCGACGAGCTGGGCGACCTCGGCCTGGGTGCCATGAGCGACCAAGGAGCCGAACACGTCATCCACCTGGCCGGAGAGTACCTCGGCCTCGACACCGCAAAAGTCACCCCCTCAGACCTCTGCACGAACGACCACCTGGCCGAACTCCGGGGCAACGAAAAAATCGTTGCCCCGGCGACAGACAAAGGCTGAATACCAGGGAACGCACGCCAGTCATCTAAGTCCCTGACATCGAGATGTCCTAGCGCATCTTCGATTTATGACGCCGGCATGTCAGGCTGCCGCGGGCGCAGCGCCCTTACCGTCGATGGTGCGCGGAGCAGGCATCGAGGTCTTCGCGGCCAAGCGGTCAAGCGGAGCCGTGGAAGGTCTGGCGGTAGCCGGTGGGCGTCACGCCCATTGCGGCATGGAAGTGCTGGCGCAGGGACGCGCCGGTGGCGAATCCGACCTCTTCGGCGACCCGGTCGATCGGGAGGTCGCTGCTCTCCAGCAGCCGCTGCGCCTGGGCGACCCGCTGGCCGACGAGCCATTTGCCGGGACTGACCCCGACCTCGACAGTGAACCGGCGCGAGAACGTCCTCGGACTCATCCCCGCGACGCGCGCCAGCGTGCTGAGGTCGAGGGGATCGCGGAGGTGCCCCAGTGCCCAGTCTCTGGCGTGGGCCGTGCCGATGCTCCCGAGCTCCGGCAAGGGCCGCTCGATGTACTGCGCCTGGCCGCCGTCGCGGAACGGCGGGACGACGCAGCGGCGCGCGACCGTGTTGGCCACCTCGCTGCCGTGGTCCATGCGCACGACGTGGAGGCATGCGTCCACGCCGGAAGCCGCTCCCGCCGAAGTGAGGATCGGCCCGTCGTCGATGAAGAGGACCTCGGGGGCCAGTTCGACGTGCGGGAAGCGTCGGCGGAAGAGATCGGTGAGCTGCCAGTGCGTGGTCGCCCGGCGGTCGTCCAGCATCCCAGCAGCGGCCAGGATGAACGCGCCCGTGCAGATCGAGACGACGCGCGCCTGCGGGGCGATGCGCTTCAGCGCCGCGGCGACGTCCTCGGGCAGCTCCACGGGGATAGCTGGCGTCGAGATCGAACTGATCACCACGATGTCGGCGGTCTCCAGGAGTTCGGGGCCGTGCTCGACGCCGATGGTGAAGTCGGACGCACTGCGCACCGGCTCCCCGTCGACGCTGCACGTGGACACGTCGTACAGCCCCCCGACCGCCTCGAAGATCCGGCTGGGGATGCCGAGTTCGAAGGGATAGACCCCGTCGAGCGCGAGCACCGCGACGCGCTGCGGCTGTCTCCTCATTGTCATGGCATGATTCTATCGAAATGTGTCTTTCTTGCCATTTCGGCGACGTCGGCGAACCGGCATCGTGGTGATCATGAACCTGAAACCCACGATGCAAGCCGCCATTCAGAACTCGCTCGGAGGGCCCGAGGTCCTCGAGGTTGTCGACATCCCTCGCCCCGAGCCGCGGACCAACGAGGTCCTCGTGCGCGTGCACGCGGCGAGCCTCAACCCCACCGACTGGAAGCACCGCGCCAACGGAGGGTTCCTCGGCGACCCGCCGTTCGTCCTTGGATGGGATGTCTCGGGGTTAGTGGAGGCCGTCGGCGTCGGCGTCGCCCGCTTCCAGCCGGGCGACGAGGTGTTCGGAATGCTGTCCTACCCGTTCGGTCACGGCTCACACGCGGAGTACGTCGCAGCGCCCGCACGGGTCTTCACGAAGAAGCCCGCCGCGCTCGACCACGTCCAGGCAGCGGCCCTGCCGCTGGTCTCCCTGACGGCGTGGCAGGCGCTCATCGAGAACGCGGATCTGCAGCCCGGGCAGCGCGTGCTGGTCCACGCGGCCGGCGGCGGCGTGGGGCACATCGCCGTCCAGATCGCCAAGGCCCGCGGAGCGTACGTGATCGGCACCGCCAGCGCGGCCAAGCACGACTTCCTGCGCGGCCTGGGCATCGACGAAGCGATCGACTACCGCACCCAGGACTTCGCCGAGGTCGCGAAGGACGTCGACGCGGTCCTCGACACCATCGGCGGCGACACCTCCACGCGTTCCCTGCGCACCCTCCGCCCCGGCGGCATCGTCGTCTCGATCCTGCCCGTGGGCTCCTACGACTTCTACCGCGAAGCGGAGCGGCTGGGCGTCCGCGCCGTGCGGATGCTCGTCGACTCCTCCCGCGCTGACCTGGGCTCAATCGCCGAGCTGGCAGAGGCCGGTCAGCTCCGCGCCACGATCGCCGAGACCTTCCCCCTCGGCAGGATCGCCGACGCGCACCGACTCGGCGAGACCGGCCGGACCGCGGGCAAGATCGTCATCACGAGGGAGTAGCAGCAGGCGATCCACGTCCCTCAAGAAGAACCCCGTGGTCACGATCGACCACGGGGTTCTCTGCAGGGGCGTTTACCTCTTCCAGCAAAGCCACTTCGACATCCCGTGGCCCTTCCAGTCGCCGACGAGACGAGCGACCCAGCGGACGGACGGACAGGAAGAGCCCAAAGGCGGCCCCGGCGAGGCCCACGGATAGCGCCAGCCACTTGCCGATGCCGAGCCACACGCTGCCGTCCGCATCGAGGGCCTAGTGGAGGCCCGCGACGAGCACGAAGGCGGGCATCCAAAGGCCCGCGAGGACCGTCGCCACCGGCAGGAGGACGAGACACATCGCCCGGCAGCGACTGACCAGAGCTGACAGGCCTCCAGCTTCGCCATCTGATCCGCTAACCCGCAAGCGCTTATCCCGGAACAGAGACCCTTGAAGGTTGTGCAACATCGGCCTGACACCGATAACGGCGCATATGTGCTCTCGAATGCACAGTGAGGCGCGGAGTGTCGGCTACATACCTGCGAGACGATGTCGGGAACGGAAGCGCCCCGTCATCTAGGGCATTCATTGAGATTGACTGGAGTTATCAGTCGTTTTCAATGATTGGAGGTCGCCTTGCATATCACGATATGAAGGGTTCCAAAGCGACAGAAGCGCCGTTATTGGCACTCACGGCACCTAGTAGCCCGAAGTCGGTCAGACTGTGTGGCTACCAGAAAGTATTGCAGCGCCAGCAACCCCAAAGGGGGTCATTTCACCGGCTGTTGCAGCAGCTCTAAGACAACGCCGTCTGGGTCATGCAAGTACAAAGCGTAGCCTCCGTTGTTGATTCCGGCGGTGATGGGGACGGGCTCTGATATCAGGCGGCCACCCAGTTGTACTAGCCGCTCGGCAATTTGGTGGATTCCGTCAACGGCAAAGGCTAGGTGCATAGTGCCGGCATGGTTATGAGGGACCGCACCGGTCTCGCCCTTCGGCCGTTCATATTCGACCAGTTCGATGTGGTGTCCGCTGGGCGGCTGCCTTTCGCCCGGGAACCTCAGCTGGGCTATGTGCAGCAGTGCGTTGGGATAGCCGACGAGGGAACGGGTGTAGGCGTTGTCTTGGGTTTGGCGATGCCGCAATTCCAAGCCGAGTCCCTCGGTATAGAACTGAATGGATTTCTCTAGATTTGTAACCGTGATGCCCGTGTGAAAAATGGATGAAACGCTGCACATTTCTTGGGGTCCTCCTGATCTGTCAGTAAAGTTTTTCGATATGACCGTCCACAGACAGTGCCTGGCCTGTCACGCTCCCGGCCAAGGAGCTTGCGGTAAATAGAACCATGTTGGCCACGTCTTCTGCAGTGGACATCCGGCCCAGCGATGACACACGGTTCTGCTCCATATTGATCTCCGCTATTGGTTGGGCCAGCATTGCCGCCTTCGCCTCCATGACGGCACGCATGCGGGGACCGTCAATCGGCCCCGGACACACGGCGTTGACCCGGATACCGTCTTCTCCTAGCTCGGCGGCTACAGTCTTCGTGAATCCGATAACTGCCCATTTAGACGAAGCGTAGGCCGCCCTGCCAGGGAACGCATGCTGGCCAGCAGCGGAGGAGATATTGATGATCGATGGAGTTCCAGAACAACGGAGCATTTTCACAAAGTGCTTGACGTGCAGGAATTGACTGGTGAGGTTGACTTTCAGCGTCTCTTCCCAGTCTTCGAGATCAAGAGAATCAACCAGGCCGGTAGGGCCGGCTATGCCCGCATTATTGACTAACACGTCAAGACCCCCCAAGCTTTCCTCGATTTCGCTGCGTAGTTGGCGAACACTCTCTTCGTCCGAAGCGTCACTGACGTGGCCCCTAAGGCCGTGACCCGAGGCCACCGCGTTCAGTGTCTCGGCGTTTCGGCCCGTGATAGCGACTGCTGCTCCATGTGAACGGAACTTGATGGCGGTAGCCAGTCCTATTCCGCCTGTCCCGGCGGTGACTAAGACCTTTTTACCCCGGAAGTCCATCATGTGCTCCTAATCGCTTTGACGTGCTGGGATCGAGTCAGCAAATCGATCCCAGCAGTAGTGTTGTTCCGGTCTAGTCCCAAAGTGAATAAACGGTGGTCCATTCGCGGACCTCCACTTCATCAACTACCTGGTTTGCCAGGTAGGGATCCCCACCGAGCAGTTCAAGTGCGGTGGCCGCGGAATCGGCGCGGATCAATAACTGGCCGCCGGGGTCAGCATCATCGGTAAATGGACCGCAAGCCAGAATGATGCCCTGTTCGTAAAGGGTTTTGAGGAAGGTCCGGTGTTCGGCCCTGAAGGAAAGGCGCTTTTCCAAGTCTGCCCCGTAGGCATAGCGGACCGAATATAGGGCCATCTGGGTATCCCTACTTACTCAGTTCGGCACGCTTGGCCGCAGTTTCAGCTTCAGCTGCAGCCGTAGCTTCTCTGGCGACGTCCCCCGAATTCTTGAGGTTGATCAGGGGAACCGATAGCAGCCCAAGTACCAGCAGTCCGACAGCAAACCAGAGTCCGGAGAGCGGGTTTCCCGTGGCTTGTTCTGTGGCGCCCATGACGGAGGGACCGAAGAAACCGCCGGTGATTCCTATGGTGTTCATGAGCGCCAGCCCAGCGGCCAGCGTTATGCCAGACAGGCGGGTGCCGGTGACATTGAAGAGGATGGGTTGTACGACAAACCAAGCCAGTCCGGAGAGTCCGAATCCGATAAGGCCAACAACGGAACCGCCCAGAGCCCCGATCGCCAGTCCGGAAATCATGAGGATGAGCCCGCCGGTCAGCAGTTTGCGGGAACGCACCGGGTTCGACGCCAGTGGCGAGATGAAGATTGCCCCGACGGCCCCGAAGAACCACGGGATGCCCGCCAGAAGTCCGATGAGGACCGGTGATGCGACACCGTTGGCAGCGATCACGCTGGGAAGGAAATAGGTTACTGAATAGACTGCGATCTGATGTGCCAGGTAGATGTAGATGACAAGCATGATTGCTCGGTCTTTGAAAATTGCCCCGAAAGAATGGGTGCCGGAGTGGGCGGTTCCGTCGGCCTGTTCCTTTGCCAGTCGGGTTTCGATTTCCGCGGCCTCCGCGGCTGTGAGCCATTTGGCATCGCTTGGACGGTCCGGCAGTACCTTCCAGACGACGAATGCCAGGAGCACGGCGGGGAGAGCCTCTACGACGAACATCCACTGCCAGCCGTGGTATCCGCCGATTCCGTCCATCTGGAGCAAGAGCCCGCCGAGCGGGCCTCCCAGGACACTGGCCGCGCACGCTCCTACCAGGAAGTAGGCCATTGCCCTGGTCCGGACGTCACGTCCAAACCAGTAGGTGAGATACAGCAGCACTCCGGGGAACAGGCCGGCCTCGGCGGCGCCGAGCAGGATCCGCATGATGTAGAACTGGACGTCGTTCTGCACGAAGGCCATGCCGCCTGAAATGATGCCCCAGGTGATCATGATTCGGGTGATCCAGATTCTGGCTCCCACTTTGTGCATGATCAGGTTGCTAGGGATCTCCATGAGTGCATAGGCAACGAAAAAGAGACCCGCGCCGAGGCCATAGGCTGCAGCCGTAATCCCGAGATCAATTTCCAGGCGATCCTTGGCCATACCGATATTGGTCCGGTCCAGGAAAGAAATAATGTATGCGGCAATCAGTATTGGCATGAGCCGGGCAAAGATCCTGCGATCAGTCGCGGATAGCTTCGTTGCACCCGCGCCCTTGCGTGTAGTCGACGACATGTGGTTCTCCGATTTCGTAGGAGGAGCTGCCAGGAAGTTATTTCAGATAGTAAAATTTCATACGGCTATGTGAAACTTTCATGTAATCTACCTCATAACAAACGAAGTTGTCACTGCTTCGCCGAAATACTCTCGACACACAAGGGGACCCGTTTGAAATGACCGATTTACCTGTCACTGAGCGGCACATCGTGAAGGCCGACGCATGGATTTGCCCCCTGCCCCTGCCGTTTCCCCTTCACCTTGGACCCATCAGCTATAACACCCGGGACTATGTCGTCGTGCGCCTTGAGTCTAATGATGGCCTTATTGGTAGGGCCGTTGGGTATGGCCGCAACACGCCGCTGCTGCAGGCAGTGGCGGAAATGCTCCGGCAGCTGCCCGGACTGGGAGCTGATCCGATGACCGTGCACCACGAATACCGGCGCCGCTTCTCACCGGGCTGGGCGGCATTGGTGCGGGCCGCGTCGCTGGTTGACATAGCCCTGTGGGACATCAAAGCGGCGGCGCAATCAAAGCCGCTGGTTGACGCCCTTTCGCCGGCGGGAGGTTCGGAGGGCGCCGATGTGCCGCTGATGGCCGTTGCCGGATACTTCCCGGACCGCCGGCCCGAGGGGCAGATTCTGGACGAGGTCCGTCGGTATGTCGATGAAGGTTACAGGATCATCAAGTACATGGCCCAGGGAACGGATCCGGCTGAGGATGCCCGCGCTCTTCGGGCGGTCCGCGACGTGCTGCCGCCCGGCGTCGAGCTGGCCGTAGATTTCCATGGCGTGTTCACCGACGCTGGCAGCTATGCCGCGCATGCGCGACATCTTGAGGACCTCAATCTGTTGTTCGTGGAGGACCCGGTTCCCAGCTTTGAAATCCGTGAAGTGGCATCTGCGGCAGGCAGCGTGCCCTTGCCTTTGGCCGCAGGCGAGGACCTAATTACTCCGTCGAACTATGCCGATCTACTCAACGGTGGCGTCCAATACTTGCGAATTGACGCAACCACCGTAGGTGGATTCAGTGCCGCCGCGGCGGGACTGGCCGCCGCAGGCGAAGCCGGGCGGATGGTGCTGCCGCATGTCTGGCCTCACCTCCATGCACCCCTGGCCGGAACGTCCGATTCGGTCCGCGCATTGGAAATCATTCCTGAATACGTAGGTGCTGAACCTATAAGCCTGCTGCTGTCTGAGCCAATGCCGATCCGGCAGGGGGGATGGCACTCATCGACAAACCCGGGGCTCGACTTTCCACTCGACTGGGAAGCCGTCCAAAAGTACTCAACCGAACAGCTAAATTTCATCATTTGAAATATATTGATTCCATTTGAAATACCCCTTATGCTTTTTCATACCCTAGAGAACACGGAGTGCCGCTATGCAAGGAACGGTTTTGCTTACGGGAGCCGCAGGAGGTATTGGCCGCGCTACGGCCCATTTTCTGGCCCAGCGCGGACATGCAGTTGTCATAGCGGACCTTGATGTGGCGGCGTGCCGGTCGGTTGCATCCGAAATCCGCGCCGCCGGTGGTCAGAGCATCGCCGTAGGCCTCGATGTTTCGGACCCCGCCAGCGTGGACGCAGCTGTCGCCACGGCCCAGGATCTGGGCGAACTGAAGGGTCTGGTGAATTCGGCCGGAATCGTTCACCTGGGCGGGATCCGTGATGTCAGCCGAACTGATTGGGACCGGGTGATCGGCGTGAACCTGACCGGAACCTACAACCTCTGCAAGGCAGTGGAACCGGTGTTCACGCAGCACGGTGGGAGCATCGTGAATGTCGCTTCCACCGCTGGCCGAACGGCTTCTACATTCAGCTCTCCTGCCTACGTAGCATCCAAAGCCGGTGTCATAGGACTGACGATGAGTTTGGCCCACCAGCTCGCCCCCCAAGGTGTACGGGTCAACGCTGTTGCCCCGGGAATTATCGATACGCCCATGATCCAGGGTTATGGTCCCGAGCGGCACGAGAAGCTGCTTGCGGGCATTCCTCTGGGAAGGATGGGCTCTGCCGAAGAGGTAGCCCACACCATCGGCTTCCTGATCAGCGACGAGAGTTCCTACGTCACCGGTCAAACGATAGCCATCAACGGCGGCACCTTCATCAGCTGATCCTGTACCGGATCTGCATCACGTAAGGAAACACTTATGAGTACCCTGAATCTGTTCGACACGTACCGCCAGATGTTGACCATCCGCCAGCTCGAGGAGCGGGTGCAAAAGATCTCCTTAGAAGGCGAGGTCGCCGGATCGGTTCACTTGTGCCTAGGCCAGGAAGCCATACCCGTAGGGACAGCCGCCGCGTTGCGTCCCCAGGACCGAATTCTGTCCACCTACCGCGGCCATGGTTGGGCACTGGCAGCCGGAAGCGATCCTCTGGCCATCTTGGCCGAGATCGCGCAGCGCACCGGCGGAACCAATGGCGGACGGGCAGGATCGCCATTGCTCAGCGACCCGGCGAACGGATTTATCGGAGAAAATTCGATCGTCGGAGCGGGAATACCCATTGGGGCAGGCGTTGCCCTGGCAGCTAAGTCCCGCGGAGAGGACCGCGTGGTCATTTCCTCCATCGGTGATGGGGCCATGAACCAGGGAGGCACGACCGAGGGGATGATTTTCGCGGCCGCGAAAAATCTTCCGATCATCTTTATCTGTGAAAACAACGGCTGGGCGGAAATGACGACCAAGGACGCCACGACCCGCAACAAAGATCTCGCCTCACGCGGCGAAGGCCTGGGAATCCAGTCCCATGTGGTGGACGGAAATGACCCTGAAGCCGTACATGACGCGGTCGCTGCCGCCATCGAAGTCTGCACTCGGGGCGAAGGGCCGGTTCTGCTGGAGTGCAAAACGGCCCGGCTTAGCGGGCACTACAACCGGGACATCCAGCACTACCGGAGCAAGGAAGACCAGGCCTCTGCGACCGCAGCTGATCCTCTCCCCCGTCTCCGCCGCAAACTCATCGACGCAGGCACCACCGAGACTGAACTCGCGGCAGTTGAGGAGCAGGTCTCCCGGCTGATCGACGACATTACCGATCAGACACTGGCCATGCCCGGGCCTGACAAGCTGTCGGTTTATGAACATCTCTATGCCCCCAGCCCGGAACCAGTCGCCGTCCCGAAACAATTGCCCGAGACCGCCAGGGAAATGACCTACCAGCGTGCAATCAACCAGGCGCTGAGCACCGAGCTGGAAAACCGGCCGGAATTGCTGGTCTATGGGGAGGACGTCGGATTTGCGGGCGGAATCTTTGGCGTCAGCCGCGGACTGCAGAAAAAGTTCGGCGAAGAGCGGGTGTTTGACACGCCTATCGCCGAGTCCGCCATCCTGGGTTCAGCCGTGGGCGCCGCCATGGAAGGCATGCGCCCCGTTGTCGAAATCATGTGGGCGGACTTCGTCTTTGTCGCACTGGACCAGATCATCAATCAGGCTTCGAACGTGAGGTACATCAACCAGTCACGGCTCAGCGCTCCTTTGACCATCCGGATGCAGCAGGGTGCCACACCCGGATCCTGTGCACAGCATTCCCAGAGCATTGAGGCGATCCTCGCCCACATCCCGGGAATCAAGGTAGGACTCCCGGCCACGGCCCAGGATGCCTATGCCATGACCCGTGCCGCCATAGCGGATGAGGACCCCACTGTGCTCGTCGAGGCCCGTTCCCTTTACCAGGTCAAGGGCATGGTAGACACCGATGCACCGACACAGACCGCTGCTGGCGCCCGTTTCCACCGTCACGGTTCTGATTTGGCGATCATCACCTGGGGCGACATGGTCACGAAGGCGAACGCAGCCGCGGAGCAACTGGCAGCAGAAGGCATCGATACCACCGTTCTCGATTTGCGCTGGCTGCGGCCACTGGATGAATCCTCCATTGCCCGAGCCGTGGCCGAAGCCGGCGGCCATGTGCTCGTAGTCCACGAAGCGCACCGAACGGGCGGGTTCGGTGCGGAGGTGGCAGCAGGAATTACTGAACGCCATTTCGCCGAGCTCTCTGCGCCAGTCTCACGCATCGGCACGGCAGACGTACGGATACCCAGCGCGCCGGCCCTCCAAGACGCCGTCCTGCCCGGCACGGATTCAATTATCGCCGCCGCAAGGAACCTGCTCGGCGCAGCAAAAGTCGGCGCCCTGTGAAGATCGAAGACATACGCTCCCACGTCGCCGGGGGGATGCATTTCATCACCGTACACACGGACACAGGTCTCGTGGGACTTGGTCAATCCGCCTGCTGGGCCTATCCCTCCTCAGTTCACGCCATGATGGACCAGTTCCGCGATTATCTGCAGGGTGAGGACCCGCTGCGGATTGAAAGACACCACCAGCACCTGTACCGCATGGGACCGTTCCGCGGGGCAGTGCTCTCTGCAGCAGTCAGTGCAATCGACATTGCACTGTGGGACATTGCATCCCAGTTCCGTCAGGCCCCGGTCTTTGAGTTGCTGGGAGGAGCGTACCGAGACCAGGTCCGACTGTGCCGTCTGCTGCTGACACCGGAAACTCCGGACAGCATGCTCGATGCAGTGAAAGACGCGGCAGCGAGAGCCTACACGGCGGTGAAGTTTGATCCCTTCCTTCCCGGATATCACCGCAACAGCGCAGCAAGAACTCACCATGACTGTATTGAGCTCGTCAGTCAGGTCCGGTCCGCGGTCGGACCCGACATCGATATCCTCCTCGAACTGCATCGTAAGCTGACCCCGCTTGAGGCCATGCCCATCATCGAAAGCTTGGGACAATTCCGGCCACTCTTCGTTGAAGACGCCATTCAAATCGACAGCATCAGCACCCAGGCGGAACTCGCCCGGCGAACCCAGGTTCCCATGGCCAACGGCGAACGGCTGCACACCATCTGGGAGTTTGCCGAGTTGTTGGAGCAGGGAGGACCCCAGTATCTGCGTCCGGATCCAGGGCTCGCGGGAGGCTTCACCGGGTTGCGCAAGATCGCCGCATTGGGCGAAGCGCACCACTCCGCGATCGTCACACACAACTTTCTTGGCCCGGTCCTCACCGCAGCGTCAGTCCATTTCGATCTGGCCACGCCAAACGTCGTGCTGCAGGAATATGTCGAAACCGACGAGGACTCCAACATCCATCCCGCCCTCACGACCACCCTCGTGCGCGACGGCGGTTACATGCAGGCCCCCGAAGGCATCGGGCTGGGCGTCACCTTGGAACCGGAACTCCTGACCGAGGAAAGCTATCTTGGATTCTTTGGCAACTTCACGCACCCGAGGCTGCGGCCGGACGGTTCAAACGCCAATGTCGTCTAACAGATCAGAACTGGAAAAATCATGCGCACCTACGTCGTAACCGGAAGTGCCTCCGGCATCGGGGCTGCTACCGCCAAACTGCTCTCCGCTGGAGGACACAGCGTCATCGGCGTCGACCTGAACAACGCCGATGTCGTCGTTGACCTCTCGACCAAAGACGGCATTAACGCCATGGCACACACCGTCCGGTCAATGACCGGCGGAGCCATCGACGGAGTCATCGCGTCAGCCGGTGTCGGGGCCTCCACCCTCGGCCCGGAAGCCATTCTGAACATCAACTATGCCGGAGCAGTAGGAACCCTCGAAACGTTGCGTCCGCTGTTGGCAAACGGCACAAACCCGCGCGCCGTTGTCCTCTCCTCCATCGCCGCACTCTCGGCAAACCTGGACGAAATCGTTGACCGCTGCATGGACGGTGACCTGAACGCCGCTACAAGAGCCTGCGAAGGATCCCCGGCCCTCGCCTATGCCGGCGGCAAACGAGCGATCGCTAAGTGGATCCGTACCGCGGCGGTAACATCGGAGTGGGCGGGCGCCGGAATAGCACTCAACGCGGTAGGACCAGGCATGACAGCTTCCCCCATGACGTCTTACTACTTGGGAACACCGGATCAGATTACTGATGCCCTCCAACGGAACCCTCAGCCCCTCAAGGGCATTGGTAAGGTAGACGACATAGCCGCCCTCCTGGTCTGGCTAACCAGTGCCGAAAACGGGTTTGTTAACGGGCAGCTGATCTTCGCTGACGGTGGCCACGAAGCGGTCGTCACGGCTGGGGATGTCGGACGACGAGCGGACGGCAGCAATTTCGTAGGCCGCGGCACCGTCTAACGGCTCCGGGCAGGTGGGAAAAGTCATGTTGAAATCAAAAGAGGTCGCTGACAAGTCCGGCGGCACAACCATTCAGTCAGTTTCGCGCGCACTCAAGATGCTGCTGGCTGTCGCACAGTCCTCCAATGGGCTGCTTGCCAAGGAAGCCGCTGAACGATTCGGGCTGTCCGTACCAACCGCTTACCACCTGCTCAACACCATGGCCCGTGAAGGCATGCTTTTCAAAGACACGGCCAAAAAGTACCATCTGGGACCTGCGGCTGCGGTAATTGCCCAGAGTGTGGCCGCAACGGACGTGGTGCCGGAACATTTCAGTCTGGTATTGCGTGACCTCGCGCGTACCACGGGCGAGACAGCGTATCTTAGCGCTTGGAGCCACCAGCAAATCAGGGTACTCGAAACGATCGAGGGAGCACACGCTGTGCGGGTGGGAAACCTGGCAGTCGGTTATGCCGATCATCTGCATTCCCGTGCCAGCGGTAAGGTCTTGCTGGCGTTTGCTCCTGAGGACTTCCGTGCTGCTGTGCTGGACAGCCTGTCTTTCGACAGGCTCACTCCCAACACGATCACTTCCCGAAAGGCCTTCACGGAAGAGCTGCAGCGAGTTGCTGAAGAGGGGGTTGCGTACGACAACCAGGAATTTGCTTTAGGCGTTGACTGCATCGCGGCCCCCATTTGGGTTAGTGGATCCGTGATCGGCGCCTTTACTGTGTCCGTCCCTTCGCCACGGTTCGTGGAGACCAAGACGGAAGTCTTGGAAGCAGTTAAGGCTGCAGCGCTCAAGGCCGGCACTCTGGGATAGGTTCAATCCCCAGAGAGGTTGGGTACGCGGCTGGCGGGTGTCTGACCTTTGAAGAGGTGTGGGCCTCGTCAGTGATTGCAGTCATGGAGCCAGGCCGGGAACGCTGCAACACGCTCGGCTTCTGAAGCGTAAGGCTTCGTGTAGGCCCATACCTCGTGCATGGTGCGGTTGAAGCGTTCGACTTTGCCGTTGGTCTGGGGACGGTAGGGGCGGGTGTGCTTGTGCTTGATGTCGCTGCCGAGGGCGTCTTTGAAGACGTGGGAGCGGTAACAGGCACCGTTGTCGGTCAGGACACGCTTGATGGTGATGCCGCAGGATTCAAAGTAGGCGTTGGCGCGTTCCCAGAATCCTGCTGCGGTTTCCTTCTTCTCATCGGGCAGGACCTCGGTATAGGCCAGCCTGAAGTAGTTATCGATGGCGTTGGGCAGGAACATGTAGCAGGGCCGGCGTTGGCTTCGGTGCCGGTGATGTTGCGTTTTCCCGCTGCCCTGCCCAGGACCTGGTGCCCGCCGCCGTCGGGGATGCGTCCCTGCTTCTTGATATCGACATGGACCAGATCGCCGGGATGTTCGTGTTCGTAGCGGCGGACGGAGCGGCCGTTGGCCCGGTCCTGCTATTTGAGTCTCGCCAGCGCATAGCGCGAAAGCACGCGGTGGGCAGTGGAGGGTGGATTCCGAGGCAGTAGCCGATCCGGTCCGGACCCCAACGCAGGTTCACCCGGACGCTGATAATCCGGCGTTTCCGCTTCATAGGTACCCGGTTCGGTGACCGGTGCGGGCAGCTGGAACGGTCGGCCATGCCGGCTTCGTCATGGCAGCGGTAGCGGCTGGCCCAGCGGGCTGCGGTCGTCACGGCAACTTGGAACCTTTCCGCGGCACGTTTGTAAGCGGCCATGAAAAACTGCCCATAGGTGGCCACGGAATTACCCGCTGACGGCCACTGGGACTGCCCGCGTATGGCCACGAAAACTGCCCGGTAGTGGCCGCTGGTTTGCCCGCATTGTTCACT
>NZ_JABBCH010000069.1 GCF_012952295.1 Crystallibacter degradans | reverse complement strand
TGAAGGCCACTTGGTAGCTGTAGCCGAGTGCGTCCGCGACTAGTGGCGGCGGCATCTGGGTGACGAGGTCGTCGAGCGAGCGGTTGCGGGCTCCTGTGAGCTGGATACCGAGCGAGCCGAGCCGGTGCGTGATGGTGTTCGGGTGCAGGTGGTGGCCGGCGTGGGTGCCGGGGAAGAGCCATGGGCTCTCGCTGACGCCGGTGCGGAGGTTGGGCCGGGTCCTGATGTGGTCCAGAAGCAGTTTGGCGAACGGCGCCGGGACGGGAACGGGACGGCCCCCGAAGTTTATGCCGGCCTGGCCTGTCGCCGGGTCGATGGCGATCGCGTCGGTGCGGAGCGCTGCGACCCGTACGAGGGGCTGGGCGTAGAGCAGGAGCAGGATCCCTGCGACCCGGTAGGGAAGGGATTCGCTGCTGCCGCTGAGGAGTTCCCGGAGCCACGCCAGCCGCTGGTCCTGGGCGAGCGTGGGGCGGGTTCGTGCGGTGTAGTGGCCGACGTCGACGCTGACGTTGAGCCTGGTGTTGCGGGCGAAGACGAAGAAGGTCCGGATCAGCTTGCGGGTGGTGGGGCCGCTCGCTCTCCACTCGTCAACGTCCTGCTGGGTGCAGGTCGCGGCGGTGCGCTGGTGCGTGTCCCAGAGCCAGCCGAGGAACTTGATGGTCTCGGTGATCTCCTGCTTGGCGGAGTGGACCGGGCCCCGGGCTGGGCTGTCGGGGGTGGCCGTGGATCGGATGCGCTTGAGGTGGTGCCATTTGGCGAAGTGCTCGACGGGCCGGGCGACCTCGGGCGGCAGGGGGTGGAGCTTGTCCTCGATCCACGTCTCGAAGCGGGCAAGGTACGGGTCCCGGTATGGGAGCAGGTCGTGGTGGACCAGCATGGCGCGGAGGTGGTCAACGGCGCGCCCGGCCGTCTCGGTGTGCTGGTCGAGGCCTTCGTGGG
>NZ_JABBCH010000068.1 GCF_012952295.1 Crystallibacter degradans | reverse complement strand
CCACCGTTTGTCCGTCGCGGATGACCAGGGCCATCGAGGGTGCGAGTTCGAGCAGCGTACGGACGGCGTCGTTGGCGCCGCCCCGTGCCCGCATTTCAAACCAGTGGCCCAGCAGTACGAAGGTGGTCAGGACGGTGGCCGCTTCGTAGAACACTTCGCCGCCTCCGGTCAACGTGACGACGAGGCTGTAGAGCCAGCCGGCTCCGACGCCGACGGCGACGAGGACCATCATGTCCAGGGTGCGGGCCTTCAACGCCCGGTAGGCTCCGTCGAAGAAGATCCAGGCCGAGTAAAAGATGACGGGCAGGGACAGAATCAACGCGAAGACGTCGTCGCGCAGGCCGAACGGGGCCGGGACCGTGAAGCCGAGGACCTCACGCCCGATAGGCGACCAGAGGGTGATGGGTATCGAGAGGATGGCCGCGAGCAGGAACCGGTTCCGCATGTCCCGGATCATGGACTCCATCGACATGGCGTGCCCGCCATGCCCGCCGTGACCCATGACTTCCTGCGCGTCCCGGACCGCGGCCTTGCCGTGCCCGGCGTGCTCCCCGCGAGAGACCTGAGCTTCCTGAACCGTGATGTTGTCCGCGCCGCCCGGTGCCGCGGGTTCCTGCAGCGCCGTCGTTCCGTGTCCTGAATGGCTTTCGTGCCCGGCATGGTCTTCATGCATGGGGTCGCAGATGTGCTCCGGCACCGATTGACCTGCACAGTGGTAACCGCACTCACGCACCCACCTGGTCAATTCGGCGACCGAGGTCTGATCCGGGTCGAAAGTGACGTTGGCGGTCTGGGCCACCGGGTTGGTTTCCACACTGAGCACGCCCGGGCGGCGTGAGAGCACGGATTCGCTGACGGACTTGGACGAGGCCCGGTGGACACCGGATACCTCCATGACCGCGGTTTGGGTTTTTCGATTCACGGGGATTTGTTCCTCTCGGAATTGACGTTGCTCAAGCGATGCGGAAGTTCCAGCTCAGCGTGATTGCCCGCC
>NZ_JABBCH010000067.1 GCF_012952295.1 Crystallibacter degradans | reverse complement strand
TGGTTGGGTCCCCGTGTAGGAGTCCGGTGACTATGTGAGTTTCGTGTCCGAGAATGGACGCAGGAGGAAATTCACTAGTTATGGCACGTAGGCATACCCCCGAGCAGGTCATCGCGAAGGTCCGGCAGGGCCAGAAAATGCTCAATGAAGGACGGCCCCTCATCGAGGTCGTCAAGGAACTGCAGGTCACCGAGGCGACCTGGTACCGGTGGCTGAACCAGTACGGGTCCGAGAAGAACGCCGAGGCGACGAAACGGACCAAGGAGCTCGAGAAGGAGAACGCGAGGCTCAAGCGGCTGCTGGCCGAGAAAGAGCTAGCCATCGACATCCTGAACGAGGTGGCCAAGGGAAAATTCTGAGCCCCGAACCACGCCGCCGTGCCGTGCGCATGGCGATGGAGAAGTTCGGGGCGTCGGAACGCTTTGCCTGCAAAGTGCTGGGGCAGAACCGCTCCGCCCTGCGCAAGAAGAAACCCGAAATGAGTTTCGAGGAAACACGGCTGCGCGCTGACCTGCGGGCAGTCGCGCAGAAACACCCGGCGTGGGGCTGGAAGAAGGCCCGCTGGCACCTGCGTGCCCAGCCGCAGTGGCAGGACGTGGCGCTGAACAAGAAGCGGGTACGCCGGCTCTGGCGCGACGAGGGACTGGTTTGTAAACCCAAGCCGAAGAAGAAGCGCCGGACCGGCCCGGACGCCGGGGAACAGAAGCGCCTGAAAGCCGAATACCCGATGCACGTGATCAGCTTCGACTTCCAGTCCGACGTCACCTCCTGCGGGCGCCACATCCGCTTCTTCAACGTCATCGACGAATGCACCCGCACGGCGCTGGCGATCGTGCCGCGGCGCTCGTTCAAGGCTTCCGACGTGGTCGCCGTGCTGGAGAACATCATCGCCGAAACCGGTATCGAACCGGCGTACGTGCGCTGCGACAACGGACCGGAATTCACCGCCGCCGCACTGATCGAATGGTGCAGCACAGCCGGTGTGAAGACCGCGTTCATCGACCCGGGATCGCCCTGGCAGAACGGGTTCATCGAATCATTCAACGCCCAATTCAGAAGGGAACAACTCTCCGGAGAAATCATCGACACCATGGCCGAAGCAAAGTACTTGGCCGACGA
>NZ_JABBCH010000066.1 GCF_012952295.1 Crystallibacter degradans | reverse complement strand
CCGGCACCGTTACCGGCTGGGCCGGTCAAAGCGCCGTCATCCAACTCGACGAACCCACCGGCCGCTTCACCACCGGCCAAATCCGCTGCCCACCACTCGGACTCCAACCACTACCTGAATAGTTACAACCAATAAAATAATTGGTATCAACAAACTTGGCACACTATTGAGTTCTCAAACAACAGGAGCACCCGGCACCAGTCGGACCCTTCTTCAAGGCCCTCCATCGCTCCGGAGCAACTTTTCAAATTTACCCGATCCTGCAGCAGTTCGCAAATCGCCTTCCGGCTGATTCCCGCTGCAACCACGGTCCCCGCAACCTCATCCGCACGGTAAATCGAACCGTTTGAAAGTGATTGTTTTGAAGGGGTCGGCCTCCCTGCCTGCTAAGCGCTTTCGCTCCCTAGCTGCGGTGGCTTGGAAGACATTACACGCCTTCGCGGACCACCGCAAATCCGCCTCCGTGGACAGCACCTCCTGCCGCGGAAAACCGCGGAACCATGCGGATCCCCGCACTCCCGGACCCCGCGGCGCCGGCCCCGGCCGGCCGCGCACCGAACGGGCACGGCAGCAAAACCAGGTTCGTTTTCCCGAAAACGGAACCGGCGGCAAAGACCCGTCCGCAGCGCTGCCGGTGTGGCCAAGCACTCAATACGCCCGCGGCTCCCCTGCCCGCATCCGTCCGGAATCCGCGCGAATATTCACGGACCGCCCGCCGCCGGGACACAACCGGCACCTCGCGGGGAAAGTGTGCTTAAAATCCAACACCAGCCAGCACAGCCCGCTGCGCGGCAGCCGGCCCCGCGGCCGGCAGGACCACCACCTGCATGCCGGAGCGGAACCAGCCAAGCCCCGGCCCGCCTGCAGCACCCGACGGGGCAGCTGCAGCCCGGGCACCCCAACGGCAGCGGGAGCCGGCACGGCAGTCCTGCAGCCAGGGCACGGGAACCGCGTTGAGGTTATGCAGGTTGGCATGGTTTCCGGCAACGGGCCTTAAATGGGTGAAGGGCTCCACCGTCATGGTGGAGCCCTTCACTTTCAAAAGATGTCCGGCGGTGACCTACTCTCCCACACCCTCCCGGGTGCAGTACCATCGGCGCTGTGGGTCTTAGCTTCCGGG
>NZ_JABBCH010000065.1 GCF_012952295.1 Crystallibacter degradans | reverse complement strand
GACTCGGAACCACCTCTGACCTGCGGGTTTGCCTTGAAGTCTCATCTGATGAATCATTGATTCGTTTGTTTGTGCGGCGTTTGGAGGCGGAAATTGGGTGTGGACCGGTCAGGCCGGGTGCTTGTTGTGGCGGGGTCGGTTCCGCTGCTGTATCCGGAGCAGCACACCGTCGAGGAAATGCTGGACGGGTGGCGCAACCAGCAGCTCTCGCGCAACCTGCAGTTCGACACGATCGCCCAGCGGATCCGCTATATCCGCCGGTTTATCGAGCACATGAACGAGTTTCCGTGGAACTGGACGCCGGCCCATGTCGAGGAGTACTTCGGCGATCTGCGCTCCATCAAGCGCCTGTCGCACTCCTCGGTGCGGGTCCAGCAATCCGCCCTGAGGGCGTTCACCTCCTACATCGCCAACCCCGACTACGGCTGGGACCGACGCTGCGAAGAGCTCTTCGGCACCCACCCCGCCCAAGTGTTCTTCGAGTGGAACAGCTCCCCACACGTGCAGGAATACGAGGGCCGGCCTGCGAAGCGCCCGTTCACCCGCCGGGAGCTGCAGATGCTCTTCGACCACGCTGACGACGAGGTCGAACGAGCAGCAGCCTCCGGAAAGAAGGGCTGGCAGTCGGCCTACCGGGACGCGGTCATGCTCAAGGCGGCCTACTCCTACGGGCTGCGGTTCAACGAGCTGAGGCATCTGCAGGCGGTGGACTTCGCCGCCAACCCGCACGCCCGCCGGTTCGGGAGGTTCGGGGTCTGCAAGGTCCGCTTCGGCAAGTCCCGCAGGGCTTCCCCTCCCAAACCCCGCAGCGTGCTGACGGTCTTCGACTGGACCCCCGGGATCTTCGAGGACTGGCTCGCCAACGGCCGCGGCACCCTCGACACGCTTGACCTGTTCCCCAGCGAACGCAGTGGGCTGATCAGCGAATCCACTCTCCTGCGGCGGCTGCGCCGCTATGTCCAGGAGCTCGGGATCCCCTCGGACGGGCTGGACCTGCATTCGCTGCGGCGTTCCTATGCGACGCATCTTCTGGAGGATGGATGGGATCCTAGGTTTGTGCAGTATCAGATGGGACACGAACATGCCTCCACGACCGGCATCTACCAGTTCGTCAGCGACGACTTCCGCGCCACGACCCTGCGGGCCGGGC
>NZ_JABBCH010000064.1 GCF_012952295.1 Crystallibacter degradans | reverse complement strand
TCGGTCTTGGCGCCGCTGGAGAGCGGGTTCAGGCCGATCTTCTTCGCCTGCTCGTCCGGCCCGTTGAGCTGGTGGGTCACGCCGCGGCTCATATCGTTCCAAGGAGCGGTTTCGGCGAGGTAGGTCTTCTGGCAGGAGCGGAACTCCTCCAGATCATCCGGCGTGGCCATGCCGGAGGCGTTGAAGAAGTCCTCGTACTGGCGGATCCGGTTCGCCCGTGCCGCGTCGGACTCGCCCTTCGGGGCGATGCAGTAGATGGTGACCTCGGTCTGGTCCACCGAGATCGGCCGGAAGTGGCGGATCTGCGAGGAGAACTGGTCCATGATGTAGACGTTCGGGTAGAGGCACAGGTTGCGCGAAGCACCCACCATGAACTCTGCCTTCTCGGCACCGAACTCCTCCGCGAGCTCTTCGCGCCGCTCGTACAGCGGGCGGTCCTCGGGGTTGCCCCACCACATCCACAGCAGCAGGTGGCCGTGCTCGAAGGAGTAGTAGCCGCCGCCCTGCTTGCCCCAGGTACCGGCGTCCATCGCCTTCGTCTCGTTGCTGGACTCGCCCGCGGTCCGGCGGGCAGTCGTCGCCGCGTAGTTCCAGTGCGTGGCCGAGACATGGTAGCCGTCGGCACCGTTCTCGGCCTGGACCTTCCAGTTCCCGTCATAGGTGTAGGTCGAGGCGCCGCGCAGCACCTCCAGGCCTTCCGGCGACTGGTCCACGATCATGTCCATGATCTTTGTGCTGTCGCCCAGGTGCTCTTCGAGCGGCTTGACGTCTTCCTTCAGGGAGCCGAAGAGGAAGCCGCGGTAGGACTCGAAGCGGGCGACCTTGGTCAAATCGTGCGAGCCGTCCTTGTTGAACTGCTCGGGGTAGCCGGCGTCGCGGGAGTCCTTGACCTTGAGCAGCTTGCCCTTGTTGTTGAACGTCCAGCCGTGGAACGGGCAGGTGAAGTTGTTGCGGTTATCGGTCTTGCGCCGGCACAGCATCGCGCCGCGGTGGCTGCAGGCATTGACCAGGCAGTTCAGCTCGCCGTCCTTGGAGCGGGAAATGACCACCGGGGTCCGGCCGATGTACGTGGTGAAGTAATCGCCCACGTTCGGGATCTGGCTCTCGTGCGCCAGGTAGACCCAGTTGCCCTCGAAGATGTGCTTCATCTCGAGTTCAAAGATCTCCTCGTCCGTGAAGAT
>NZ_JABBCH010000063.1 GCF_012952295.1 Crystallibacter degradans | reverse complement strand
TGCGGCCGTATGGTTTTGTGAGACAGCTTGTAAGGAGCCCTCACGTTAATGTCGGATCGTAAGAAGTACACCCAGAAGTACAAGGAAGACGCCGTGGAACTGGTGCGTTCCTCGGGTCGTCCGATCGCCCAGGTCGCCGTGGAGATCGGCGTCAATGAAGGCACGCTGGGCAACTGGGTGCGCAAGTACCGGCAGGAGCATCCCGACGAGTTCGTCACCGAGGAGAAGGCGCCGGTGCCTTGGGAGGAGCACCAGAAGGCCCTGGCGGAGAACGCGAAGCTGAAGCAGGAAATCGAGTTCCTGGGAAAAGTCAGCGCCTTCTTTGCAGCGAAGCAACGGTAGAGGATTACTACCGGTTCATCGAAGCCGAGAAGGCCAACTATCCGATCGCCTGGCTCTGCCAGGTCCTGAAGGTTTCCCGGGCCTCGTTCTACCGGTGGCGCAACCCCCAGGGCCCGTCCCCACGCGCCGTGCGCCACGAAAAACTGGTCGACGCGGTCACGACGAAATTCGAGGACGCCAAAGGCAAGGCAGGGAGGGATCAGCTGACGAAGATGCTCAACGAGGACGGGGTAAATGTTTCGGCGCCCACGGTGGGAGCGATCATGCGTGAAAAAGGCCTGCGCGCGGTGCGGACACAGGCGTGGAAGAAGACCACCGAGCAGGACCCGCAGGCCAAGACCGCCCATATCGAGAACCACATGCTCGACGCCGACGGCAACCGGGACTTCTCCTCCCAGGTTCCCGGTACCCGCCTGTGCGGGGACATTACCTATCTGAAGACCGGCGAGGGCTGGCTGTACCTGGCTACCGTGATCGATCTGTGCACCGGCATGGTCATCGGCTGGAACATGGACAAGCACATGCGCACCAGCCTGTGCACCGGCGCCCTGGAAATGGCCCGCGACCACGGTTACCTGCACGAAGACGGCGCCGTGTTTCACTCAGACCGCGGATCTCAATTTACGTCCGCGGAGTTCCAGTCCTGGTGTGCCGGGAACAACATCACCCAGTCCATGGGCCGCACCGGGGTGTGCTGGGACAATGCGGTAGCGGAAAATTTCTTCTCGCACCTGAAGACCGAGTTCTACCACCACCACAGCTTCGCCAGCCGGCTCGCAGCCAGAACCGGCGTCATGGAATACATCGAGGCCTGGTACAACCGGAAACGGCCCAACGCCAGAGCCGGCGGTAAAGCCCCCGCGGCAGCCCTCGCCGCCCATCAAACCCGCGACCAGGAACCCCTGGCCGCATAACCAAAATCAACGATGAACTGTCTCAAAAACTTGACGAGCGCA
>NZ_JABBCH010000062.1 GCF_012952295.1 Crystallibacter degradans | reverse complement strand
GCCCGGCCCGCAGGGTCGTGGCGCGGAAGTCGTCGCTGACGAACTGGTAGATGCCGGTCGTGGAGGCATGTTCGTGTCCCATCTGATACTGCACAAACCTAGGATCCCATCCATCCTCCAGAAGATGGGTCGCATAGGAACGCCGCAACGAATGCAGGTCCAGCCCGTCCGAGGGGATCCCGAGCTCGTCGAGATAGCGGCGCAGCCGCCGCAGGAGAGTGGATTCGCTGATCAGCCCACCGCGTTCGCTGGGGAACAGGTCAAGCGTGTCGAGGGCGCCGCGGCCGTTGGCGAGCCAGTCCTCGAAGATCCCGGGGGTCCAGTCGAAGACCGTCAGCACGCTGCGGGGTTTGGGAGGGGAGGCCCTGCGGGATTTGCCGAAGCGGACGTTGCAGACCCCGAACCTCCCGAACCGGCGGGCGTGCGGGTTGGCGGCGAAGTCCACCGCCTGCAGGTGCCTCAGCTCGTTGAACCGCAGCCCGTAGGAGTAGGCCGCCTTGAGCATGACCGCGTCCCGGTAGGCCGACTGCCAGCCCTTCTTACCGGAGGCTGCGGCGCGTTCGACCTCGTCGTCAGCGTGGTCGAAGAGCATCTGCAGCTCCCGGCGCGTGAACGGGCGCTTCGAAGGCCCGCCCTCGTATTCCTGCACGTGTGGGGCGCTGTTCCACTCGAAGAACACCTGGGCGGGGTGGGTGCCGAAGAGCTCTTCGCAGCGTCGGTCCCAGCCGTAGTCGGGGTTGGCGATGTAGGAGGTGAACGCCCTCAGGGCGGATTGCTGGACCCGCACCGAGGAGTGTGACAGGCGCTTGATGGAGCGCAGATCGCCGAAGTACTCCTCGACATGGGCCGGCGTCCAGTTCCACGGGAACTCGTTCATATGCTCGATAAACCGGCGGACATAGCGGATCCGCTGGGCGATCGTGTCGAACTGCAGGTTGCGCGAGAGCTGCTGGTTGCGCCACCCGTCCAGCATTTCCTCGACGGTGTGCTGCTCCGGATGCAGCAGCGGAACCGACCCCGCCACAACAAGCACCCGACCCGACCGGTCCACACTCAATTTGCGCCTCCAAACGCTGCTCAGCAAATGAATCAATGATTCATCAGATGAGACTTCAAGGCAAACCTGCAGGTCAGAGACGGTTTCCGGGTCCGGACAAGACTGCGGCGCGCCCTCAAGCGGATGCCGGGCCGAAGCCGACAACAGAGCCGGGGTCGGCCAATGACCCGCGTAAACTCGCCCTTCCAGGGGCATCCCACATCACAGCGGGGAGAGGAGGCGTCATGATTCATCAGATGAAATACGCAGACTAC
>NZ_JABBCH010000061.1 GCF_012952295.1 Crystallibacter degradans | reverse complement strand
GGCTCATCGGAATCGAGAGTGTAATCCGGGTCTGAATCCTCCGGCTTCGAGTAGTGATCTGGCGATGTAGTTGGTTAGGTTGCGGAATCCGAGTGCTGAGCCGCGGAGGTGTTCGAGTCGCCCGTTAATCGCCTCGGTGGGGCCGTTGCTGGTCCCTGGTCGGTCGAAGAACGCCAGAATGTCCGTCGCACGGCGCTTCAGGGTTCGACCGAGCGTGATCAGCTCTGTCAGTACGGCGGGAACCGAGCGGCTGAGGGCATGGATCACTGCTTGCATAATCTTCTTTCCGGCTTTCCTGTCGGGCTCCCTGTAGGCGCTGATCATGCGTTGGTAGATGCCCCAGGTCGCTTCGACCTCGACGTGCCTGTCATCTGTGAACAAGTCCGTGAGCCGTGCGGTCTGCTTCTCGGTGAGCAGCCCGGCGCCGGTGTGTAGCGTCCTTCTGGATTTGTAGAGCGGTTCGCCCGCGCGGCCGCGGTGCCCGTGGATCTGCTGCTGGACCCGCTGCCGGCACCGGTCCAGGGCGTCGCCGGCCAAGCGGACGACATGGAAGGGATCCATCACCGGTGCCGCGTCGGGCAGCTCTTCGGCGGCGGCTGTCTTGAAGCCTGTGAACCCGTCCATGGCCACGACCTCGATTCCGTCCCGCCACTGCTGAGGCCGGTCGCCGAGCCACTGTTTGAACACCTGCTTCGAACGGCCCTCGACCATGTCCAGCAAGCGCGCCGATCCCGTGCCGTCCCGGATCGGAGTGAGGTCGATGATCACGGTGACGTACTTGTCCCCGCGCCGGGTATGGCGCCAGACGTGCTCGTCCACGCCGATGACCCTCACGCCGTCAAAGCGGGCCGGATCATCGATGAGCACGCGCTTGCCTTCTGCCAGGACAGCGCTGTTGGCGGTATGCCAGGACACTCCCAGGCCTGCCGCGATCCGGTTGACGGTGAGGTGGTTGATGACGATGCCTTCCAGCGCCCACCGCAGCCCCTGACGGGAGATTTTCGCCCGTGGCTCGGCTGCTTTCGAAGTATCTTGCCGCCACGTCCGCCCGCAGCCGGTGCACCGGTAGCGACGGACCCGCACCAACAACGTCGTCGGCCGCCAGCCGAAGGGCTCATGCGCAAGTCTTCGCTTCACGGTATCCCTGGGCACGCCTGGAGAACCACACCCATGGCACCAGTCGTCCGGGTCATTCACCCGGCATTCCAGCACCACGTACTCGGTACGCACTTGCTGGCCGACGGCCCGCAGGCCAAGTTCATCGAGACGGCAGAATGTGGTCAGGTCAGGAGCATCGAAGGTAGCGTTAGGCAAGTCGAGGTCTTTCGGATGGACAGTGTAGGAACTTCCATCATCGAAAGGCCTCGACTTTTATCCGGGGACCGACGCGCCAACGCTAGTTACACCCTCGATTCCGATGAGCC
>NZ_JABBCH010000060.1 GCF_012952295.1 Crystallibacter degradans | reverse complement strand
GGGCGAGTTCTAGCGATCGTTGCAACATCCCCGATATTCGGGAGTTTCCTCGATCATGCAACCGCTATCAATTCCAAGTTCTTCCTTAAGGGAAAAATCGGGTTCTTCGTCCGTGGGCCAGGCGGCCCGGAAGCGCCGCAAGTATTCCCGGGAAGATAAGGCACGGTTCTTTGAAGCCAAGGAACGCTTGGGGACTGTTACTGCCGCGGCCCGGGAACTGGGCTTCACCCGCTCTACCTGCCTGATGTGGACGAAGGATGACGGCCGGGCACCGGGGGCGAGATACTCCGCGGAGCAGAAGGCCGAGTTCTTTGTGCTGTTGGACCGCCTGGGCAGCGTCAGCGCCGCGGCCCGGCAGCTGGGAATCAATACCCAGACCGCATTCAAATGGTCGTATTCGCTGACCGCGGTCGAACGGAAACCTCAAGGAAAACCGACGGCCAAGCAGTTGGCGCTGGCGCCGAAGAAAGCCGCGTTCCTTGCCGTCTTGGAGCGCGTGGGGAACATCAGCGTGGCCGCCCGTGAGGTCGGTGTCAAACGCAGCCAAGGGGAAAGCTGGGCTCTTGCCGCAGGAGTGGAAAACGTCCGGCAAAGTCGTGCCGAAAAACAAGCGGAATACACGCGCCTGCGTGAAGAAGGCGCCACGCAGAAGGCCGCTTCAGCGGTGGTGGGGGTGAACCGGCGCGTCGGCTATGACTGGGACCAGGCCGCCCGGGCTGCCAGAGCCCATGCCGATGCGAACCAAAGCGCTGACACCGCATATACATGTGAAGTGACTACTGCTCTTGCCGAACCTGACATCATGCTGAAGACCGCTGCCGAGCCCTTTGAAGCGCCGGGATTGACCATGATGCCAGAGCTGCCACCCGGGTGCCAGGAAACGATGACGCCGCCTATCGCCGCGGCTGCCTCCACGGGGCCCTCGGAGGCGCCGGCACGGGTGCCCGCACCGAGAACCGTGACGATTGAGCACCTGGAGCAGGCCATTGATTCGCGCTACCTGGTCCAGCAAGAGCGGGAACTGATCGCCGACATGCTCCGTGCCGAGGAATCGGTCCGAACGATCGGACGCGCCCTGGGACGCCACGCAAGCTCCATCAGCCGCGAAATAATGCGCAACAGCCACCCCAGGCTCGGATACCAGCCCTACGGCGCCCAGCGGGCCGCTACCAAGGCCCGCGCCCGGCCGAAGCCCAGTAAGCTGGCAACGGATGGGCCGCTGCGGCGGTATGTGAAAGCGAAACTGAAATTGCTCTGGTCGCCGGAGCAGATAACCCATACCTTGATCAAGGATTTTCCCGACGATCCGAGCATGCGCGTGAGCCACGAAACGATCTACCAAGCCCTCTACGTCCAGGCCCGCGGCGGCCTGAAACGGGAAGTCCAAGATGCGCTGCGCACCGGGCGGACCCGGCGCAAAAAGCACAAGAACCCGGAGGAACGCACCAGCCGCTTCCGCGACCCCATGATCAACATCTCCGAGCGCCCCGCCGAGGTCGAAGACCGCGCAATCCCGGGCCATTGGGAAGGGGACTTG
>NZ_JABBCH010000006.1 GCF_012952295.1 Crystallibacter degradans | reverse complement strand
TGCCGGACCTTCGCGATGACCTGCTCGGGGGTATGCCTACGTGCCATAACTAGTGAATTTCCTCCTGCGTCCATTCTCGGACACGAAACTCACATAGTCACCGGACTCCTACACGGGGACCCAACCACCAACGCGATAGAGATCGAATTCTATACTCTGAAGCGTTTCGGCGTTTAGGCGGCGTGACTCAAGTAGCGACAGGGACGCCCTCAATGTCGCTGCACAATAGGCTTACGCATTCTCTGAAAGTGGAGCAGGTCGGCGTCTCCATCTACACAAAGTTAAGCGGTGACGATCGACAGCTACCTCCGATCTTTGACATGCACGCGATTGCGGCGGCGTGTTTAGCCCATGATCTTGGGCATCCCCCATTTGGGCATGCAGGTGAACAGGAACTTGACGCGCTGGTCGTATGTGGCCAACATCAACGCAGTCGCCCTCGAACCTATGAGCAACGTAGACAAGATCCGTGCAGTAATTGCAAGCTGGAGGATGGCTTCGAAGGCAACGCGCAATCCCTCCGGATTTCTGCTGTTCTGTCAGTACACAAGGACAAGGACAAGACTGACAAAGAAATAGGGCCAATCGGCTTGGATCTAACGCGAGCATCGCTGGCAGCCACTACTAAGTACCCGTGGTTGAGAGGTGCCCCTGATAAGAAAGCGTCCAAGTGGGGAGCCTACGACTGTGACAAGGAGATCTTAGAGTGGGCGGTAGGCCGTCAGGACGTTCCGGACCTCAACGCGCAGGTCATGGACTGGGCGGATGACATTTCCTATGCAGTTCATGATATCGAAGACTTTTATCGAATAGGTTTAATTCCACTCAACGACTACAAACGCGGAACCGATGTTGCAAAAGGATTTCTTCGCTATGCCAAGAGTGCGAATGCTGTCGGCCCTTTATCCCCTGGAGTCGAAGAAGCACTGTACGGGCTGTTTGAGTTCCTTCCTCGCTCTCGTTTTACCGGCACAACAGAGGATCTAGCCGCCCTTGATCGCCTGAGGGGCACGTTACTGACCTCTTTTATCCGAGCGGCAAAGGTGGAATCGGGCAATGTAGTTCGAGATCCCATCCAGGATGAGCTCAACGGAATTCTTAAACAGCTCATCTGGTTCCACATCATTGATGAACCCACGCTTGCCAATATCCAAGTGGGCCAAAGGCAAGTGCTTAGGGACATTTTTGGACGAGTTGAAACTTTTGCCTTAGAAGCCTATAAAGTAGGTGGCGCGGCCATGGCGGACGAACAGAGTTTGCGTCGGTTGCCAAACGCTCTCCGACGAACGCTGGATCTTGCCCTTGCCCAAGACTCCTCGTACACGCACAAACAGAAGATATATCGGGGCATTCTTGATTTTATTTCAGGGCTAAGCGACTCGGAGGCATACTATCTGCATGCTGTTCTGGCAGGCAGGGAACACGTAGGGCATCTCTAGCAACGCCTGAAATGGTCGGGGACTAGTTCAAAGTCGATCCCTCTGCCGTTGTTCTTAGAAATGCTGATGTAGCTTTGGATCTAGGATTTTGTGGTCGGTGTGAAGTAGGCGACGGTGACGCCGACAATGTTGTTGAGGAAGGTGGGCTTCCCATGCCTAGGTTGGATCGTATTCCTGGCGCAGGCCGTGGCCGCCGCTGACGATGGTTATGGTAACCACGGTGCGCGGTGCCGGCGGCTATGTGACAAATACCAGGACTTGCAGTAATTCTGCCGCAGGTTGATCCCACCTGTCATTCACCACTCTGTTTCTAACGCACGGTATCGGAGGTGTCGCCGTTGTTGTCCTGTCCCAGGTTGCCGTCGCGCAACCGAGGGTGATGGCCCAGCGGCGCTCCGTTCCATTCCCGGGTGACGGAGAGCCGGATTGATCTGTTGGCTGTGTATGTGAAGCTCGAGCAGCCGCTGGCCTCGAGCTGTCCCGCGGTCTCGGATCCTGTTGGTGCTTTTCACGCTGCATTCTGTTGCCGAACGATTCCGCGTTATGGCGCTCTGTGGGAGTCGGCTTCGGCATTCTCCTGAGGCGTGCGGGATCGTGTCTCGCCGGTGACGCAGATCTGGTCGCCGTTATAAGCGTCACGCCACACGAAACCTTGAAGGCACGTATTTATTCCATATGGGCCGCCGGGCGGATTGGGTTTGCGCCGGAGCTGCGTGATTTCCTCGTTATCGACTAGGACCTGTGCCGCGGATTCCGGTGTCACGCAGACCTCGTCGTCGGGAACAACAAGCCGATACTCGTATCCGGGCAGATAATCATCCGCCGGTTCAATTGCCACACCGAGGGACACCAGGGACTCGCGTTCGACATTGGTCCCAGCCGACGGATCCTGGGTGAGGGCCGTGTCTGGGATCCGGTCGCTCTCAACCGTCTGGATCTTTGGCTGGAGGTCTGCTTTCTCCAGTAGCTCAACTGCCTGGCTCAGCGTGCCGTCCGCTACCTGGGGTACCTCGGTACCTTGCATCCCGGAAAGGCTGGCTGCCTGGCGGAAGGTAACGTTTTGGAAACGCCCGGCCTTGCGGAAGCGGTGCAAGAGCGGCCTGATCGTGACTATTATCCGATCGCCTGCGGGGGACGAAGACCTTAAAATTGCGGCTACGGACGCCGGAATCCCGGCGCCGAAGAAGGGGGATTGAAATGCCTCAATATACCGTTCCGCTGTTCACTGCCCGGGGCAGGATCGCCTGGTTCTGCGCCATCGGGCTCGGTCTGGTACTCCTGGTGCTGGGCCTGGTCCTGAACCAGTTGTGGCTGACCGTCGCCGGTATCGCGTTCATGGTGTTCGGCGGGGTGTTCCTGATCCTGTCCTACGTCACGCACGGCCGGACGGATTAGGCCAGGCCGGGCCACTGCGGGCATGGCGGGTGCAGCCGGCGGTCTCCGCCGGCCGTTGTACTTCCTTGCGGTAGTCGCTGCTGTCCTGGTGGTCCTGGTGGAAGTTGGGTTGCCCGTCCTGCTCTTGGACGGGCCGCCTTCACGTGCGTCCAGCGGGGCGGCGTTGGAGCTGGGGGTTCCTGAAGAACTATTGGCGGGCGCCGGCAGCGAAGTCCCGCAGCCACCCGGCGCCGGCATAGGATTCCTGGCCTTCATCGATGGGCTGCTGCTGTTCAGCGTGCTCATGGTGGGGCTGAGCCTGCTGATTCCCCTGCGCCTTTATGGCAGGCTCCAGGGCATCGTCACACTGGTGGTTTCGCTGCTGTGGGTGGTGATGTGTCTGCTGGCCGGACTCGCGGCGCTGGCCACGCTGATGCTGATGATCGGGTTGTTCGTCGCCGCGCCCTTCGGCACGCTGGCCTACTTGGCGATCTGGGGCAGCTTTTCCACGGGGCAGGCGGCAGCTCTGCTGGGGTTGTTGCTCTTCCTGAAAATCTGTTTCGGTGTCTTCCTTGTGCTGTCCCAGCCGAGGTTCCTGCGGGTCAAGGGTCTGATGGCGCTGGTCGTGGTGTCCGTGGTGCTGCAGCTGGTGCTCGGCTTCATCCACGGTTTCCTGCCCGGCCCGGTGGTGGCGATCGGCGATCACCTATGGGCCATCGTGACGGCGGTGGTGGCGCTGGTCTGGGCACTGGTGATGCTCATCTACTCGCTGCCGGCGATCATCAACGCGATCCGGACCTCGGGATCCGTGGCAGATTAGCCGCCGAGGTCCGGCAGCTCTATCCGCTCCAGCTCGTCAATCTCCAGCCGTTCGCAGAAGACCACCCCGCAGGTGTTAACGGGCCACGGGAACGTGAACACAAACGGGCTGACGGTGAGCATCACATTTGAACCGACCGGCACGCGTTCGCCACCCTCCGGCAGCTGGCCACGCACGATGCAGGCGTTGTCATTGATGTTGCCGCAGGTGGATGCCGGATTCAGGACGACTCGCAGGCCGCTGTCTTCGAGCCCGGAGCGGGCTGCCGCTGCCCGTTGGTTAATCACGTTGGGCACTTCGACAGTCTGCTCGACCGCAAAACCAACCGTCACGATGGATTCGGGTTCGACTTCCGTACCGGCCTCCGGGTCCTGGCTCAGCACGGTTTCCGGCGGCTCAGTGCTTTCCACCGGGTTGAATTGCCCGCCCAGTCCCGCTTCCACCAGTGCTGCCTGCGCCTGTTCCAAGGTTCCGCCGGTCAGCAGCGGCACTTCCGTCTTGCGGGGCCAAAGGAAGAAAACAACGACGGCGATCACCACCACGAGTCCGGCGGCTGCGGCGACAATCCACCAGGGGAATTTCTTCGGTTCCGGCTTGGCCGGTTGCGCGGGAACCACCAGCTCCAGCGTCAGCACCTGCCCGCTGTTGGCCTCCGGCGGCTCATCGGCGGAGTAGGCGTTGAGCTTGACGGAGTAGGTGCCGCCGGGCGCTGATTTCGCGTCGAAGGTGACCGTGTACTGCTCCGTGGCACCGGCAGGAATGGTCCGCAGGCTCTCGTCGATGGTGGCCCAGTCCGTTGGGTCGGGCGGTGGGTCCGGCGGCGGCACGCTGGGACGGTGGGACGGCGGGTGCTCCGATTCCGCAGTGCCGCCGGCAGCGGGTTTGGGCGGTGCAACGAACTCGCCGCCGAAGACCCGCAGCACCACGCGCTGGGGTTTCGGCGCGGCGTTGGTGACGGAGGCCGTCACGGCACCGGTCCCGTCCTCCAACTCGATGCGGGATGAACTCAGCGTCATTTCGATCTGGCCCATCTGTGCGTCCTGGTCCGTCATGGTCACTCCTTAGAGCAGTCTCTGCCTTGTCCCAGCTCAACAGCGCAGGGAACTGTGATGAGCTGGCAGGTGAGGGTGAGAGCGCCGCCGGAGCGGCCGAACACGAGATTGATCCCGCAGCCCGCCCCTACGTCCTGCTGGGTGCTGGTGCCTTCCACCGCGAGCATCAGGTTCACCGGCGCGGCCGGCACCAATTCCGCGTGTTTGGTGGCCTGCAGGGAGAAAGGCCCGCCGAATTCACCGACTGCCAGTGTGCAGGATCCGGTGATGGTGATGCGGTCTCCGTCCAGACGGCAGTTTCCACCCGCGGGCTGCAGCTCACTGATGTCCAGGCCGGCACTGAGTTCCAGACCGCCGAAGCGGTCCTGCCAGCCTGCGGCGCCATCCGCGCCCTGGCCGCCGAATCCGGCGCCCAGGGCGAAAACAACGACGGCGACGGCAGCACAGACCGCGGCAATAATGAGCGGCTTGCGGTTCCCGGCGCTCATGGCCCGGGTTCTTCCGGCTCGGTTTTTTCCGGTTCGCGTTCGTCTGGCTCAGGTTCGGCGGCTTCGATCTCGATCCGGCAGGTCGTATGGGCGGGCTTGGTGCCCTCCACAATCCGCCTGATCAGCAGCAGCTGGTCCGCCGCCGCGGCCGGCACGCCGACATTCAGGTGGAACGCGCCGGGAACGTCGTCGATGCTGAAGCCGGGGACGCCGGTGGCCAGGTGGAGGAAACGCCGCAGCCCGCCGGCGGTGCCGCGGCTGGCCGAAAGCTCGGCGGCGTTGGCCACCAGGTCGCGCAGCCGGTCCGGTCGAAGGGTTCCGCCTGCGCTGCCGGCCGTGCCCGGAGCGCTGGTGGCCAGCCAATCAAGATCCACCCACCGCGCGAGGTAGGGCAGCATGCGCTCCGGCGCGCGGTAGGGATCGAAGTACTCGGGCAAGTCCGCCAGCACCCGGTGCGCCGGCGCGTGCATGTCCGCGGCCGCCGCGGCCAGCGCCTGCAGCGGGCGGTTGGTGTGCGCGGCCGTGCGGAAGACCTCGGGCAGGATGTTCAGCAGCTGGTCAGCCATCGGAATGCACCACGTCGATCTGGTGTTCGCCGGAGCAGAAGAGCCAGGTCTCGGGCAGCGTGACAACATCGTCCACCACGCGTCTGGAACGGCTATGCCACTGCTGCGCGGCATCATCGGAACCAAAGGTGCCGCGCGGGCCGGCGGCGAGAACCAGCTGGCCGCCGTCGTCGTCCATGGCACCGGAGACGGACTCCACCGGTTCGAATCTGGCCCGGTCCCGAAGCGGCAGGCCGCAGTTGACTTCGCGGTGGTCCCAGGCGCCGCCGCCGGACAGATCCAGCGCGATGACGCCGCTGCTGTACGTTGCCGCGTAGGCCGTGCTCCCGAGGATGTGCAGGCTGGAACAACTGCCGCCGCTCCAGCCGTCGGTGCGTTCCTCCCAGGAGGCGGCCAGGGCCTCATCGAACCGTGTGCGGTCCAGTTCCACCAATTTGAGCCGGGCACAGCCTGCGCCGGATCCCTCGGGCACAGCGCGGCCCAGCCACAGCCAGGTGGCCGGGCCGTCGTACTGAATGGCCATGCAGCGCACGTCGTCGCCTTTGGTCTTGATGCGGTGGAATGACTCGGGGGCGCCGTCGCGCGGGGAGAGCCAGATGCCGGCGGCGGCTTCCGCGGCGAGCACCACGCCGGTCTGCCCCCGCACATCCATGAAGGCGTCCACCGTATAGAAGCCGCGGTCCGGGTCCGTAGGGTCCACCACGTTCTGGACGGGGCCGGCGCCGGGCTCATCCGGGAGTTCGTAGAGCCCGCGGGCTCCGGCCATGAGCAGGACAGGCCGGCCGGCACGGGAGACCCAGGACAAGTCCGCGATGGCGAAGCCGAGTTCGGCGGCCCGGCGCCAGCTTTCGCCCAGGTCATCGCTGAGGTAGATCCGCGAGCCGCGGTCCGTGGTGGTGGCCACGGCGACTTTGCCGGGGAAGGCAGCGGCTGTCCGGCCGGGGCCCGGCTCGGGGTACGGGACGACGACACGGATGGTCTCGCCGTCGAAATCGGCGCAAGCCTCCCAGCCCCGGCCCCAGTTGAGCGTGCGGAAGAGCGTATCGCCGCCCGCGACGAACCAGCTGCCGGGGCGGCCCGCGGCGCGCACCAGGGAAACGGCGTCCTGGTCCGGGACCTGCTCCACTTCCAGCTGCACGCGGTCCACATACTCGACGCCGGGTTCGGCCTCCTCCATCACGCGGTACAGGTTGGACACGCGCAGCGGATTCCCGAAGCCGGAACCGTACCCGGTGCCGCCCTCGGGAAGCGGGTTGATCGCCGAGTGCAGCCGCTGCAGGATCCGGCGCTGGACGCCGGCGGCGTCCTCATCCGGACGCACGTGCACGCGGGCCCGGACCAGCACCTGCTTGCTGCGCGCAAACCGCACCACCGGCACCGCGCCGATGGTGGCCCGCTCGCGCAGGTGGGCGGCTACTTCCTCGACCACCTGGTCCCGGGCGTAGCTGCGCAGCTGGTCCTCCGTGACGCTGCCGTCCCGGCGGTCCGTCTCCGGAACGTGCGGAACCAGCACCACTTCAACCTCGCCCGGATTGGCGAATTCCCAGATTTCGCGCCGGGTGATCGCGCGTACCCGGCCGACGCCGCCGTGGCGCGCCGCCAGCGATTCGTAGTCGCGGGCGGTGACGGCGCGGTCGCGGGCCTGGAAGTCCTGCGGTGCCCGGCGCAGCGCCTCCGAGAGCGGTTCGGCGTCCCTGCCGCCGGTAGCCGGTTCCGGATTGGTGCAGGTCAGCCCGTCCAACGGGGTACGCAGTACGGTCAGCGAGCCGGCCGGCACGTTGCCCTGGGCGCCACCGCCGGAGCGGAACCAGGCGATGATGCGCGCGCCTGCGGCCGGGGCCGGCGGCGGCTGGGCATCGCCTTCGGGCCACCACGGGAAGACCAACGTTCCGGAGAAGCGGTCCACGCGGACCGCGGACTCGCCGGGACCGGCATCGGCGAAGGCCTGCACATCGCGGCAGGTCCGGTACGCGACGCCGTCAACCAGTACGGCATTGCCGCTGCGGAGCCGGGCTCCTGCGGGTACCTCGACACCGACGGCCAGACCCTCGCCGGCGACGGCGGGCGCGGCGGGTAGTTGCAGGACCTGGCCGGGCCGCCCGGTCCCGGTGCCGACAGGGACGGCCTCGTGCAGCGTGGCGTCGACGGCGGCGACCCGGACGATGGCCTGCCCGGCTTCGAGGACGGCGTCCTCGATGGTGCTGAACACCGGTTGCGGGGCGCCGGGGATGCCCGGCGGGCAGCCGGCCTGGGTCCCCTTGGGGATGGTGAGCGGACCGCCGTCGGGCTCCTGGCGGGTGAACTCGAGCAGCGTCCGGGCCGCGTGCGGCGGCCGCAGCGACGTGCCCAGCAGGTTCAGATAGACCGTGTAGAGCTTCTCCGGTACCCGGTTGAGCCGGTAGAGCAGCATGTCGGTCAGATGCGCGAAGGCCTCCACGAGGACCATGCCCGGGTCATGCACGGTCGGCTCCCAGGACGGGTCCACCTGCCGAATGCGCTCGCGGGCGCTGGCCACCAGCTCCATGAAGGAGCGGTCGTCGAGGTTGGGGACCGGGATGCTCACGAGGGGCCTCCGTTGCCGAGGGGTACCACCACGGTCAGCTGCTCTTCCTGCGAGGTGGCGCGGATGCGGTAGTGCAGCCGGATCTCCAGCAGCGCCGGCTCCTCGGGGGTCCGGCCGGCGTCGAGCGAGACAATGCTGATCCGGTCCTCCCAACGTTCGATGGCCCGGGCCACGTAGTGCACGGCGAGTCCGGCGGTGGTATCGCCGGCCGGTTCGAAGACCAGCTGGAAGAGCCGGCAGCCGTAGTCCGGACGGTTGACGCGCTCGCCGGGGCGGGTGCTCAGCAGGAGCAGCAGCGACTGGCGGACCGAGGCCGCATCCGTCACGCTGGCCAGCCCGCCGCCCGGAGCCAGCCGCAGCCCGGCGGGACCAGCGTCGGCGTCGAAATCTGGATGCACCATGGCCAGCGAGCGGTAGCGGGGCATGCTCATGACGCCGCCACCGTGAAGGATTGGCCGGGGGAGCGGACCGTGTACTTGACCGCTCCCGGCGGTGTGCCGTCGGTGAATCCGGTGACCGAGTCCAGGCAGACGCCGCGTTCGCCGATACAGATGAAGCCGGAATAGCCTGTGTGGACGGTGAGCGTATTGGTGCACGGCTTGATGTTCAGGCCGATGTTCGGGCAGCCAGCGATCGGCCTGCCTTCCGGATCGTGGGCGACCAGGACGGGCGAGCCGCCGATCCGCACCCAGGTCTGGGAGGCCTTGGGCCCGACCAGGCCGTCATGGCCGCACCGGGTGGTGCCAGCCAGTACCAGGATTTTCACGGTGCCTCCTCGAAGTCCACGGTGCGCGCGCGGATCCGCAGCCCCTTGCCCGGAGCCTCGATGACCAGGTCCGTCGCGGCGCTGATCCGCAGTAAGTCAGGTCCCATTTCGACGGCGGAACCGTGGCCGTCGGTAGCGGTGAAGCTGTGGGCGGCGCCGTCGAGCATCAGCTGCTGGCCGTCCGCGGTTCGCACGGTGTACCGGCCGCCGCGGGGCCCGCGAACCGTGGCATCCGGGGGCTGCCGCATCCCGTAAAGGCCGCCGAGAATAACGGCGTTGGCCGGGTCCGAGGCCAGCAGCAGCATCAGCACGTGGTCGCCGGCTGCCGGCAGGATGACCGCTCCCTTGTCCGGCCCGGCCCCGGCGACCAGGACCGGAGACCACCCGGTGACCAGGTCGGGGTAGGCCGGCAGCGAGACCCGGGCGCGGCCGAGCTGCTGCGGGTCTTCGGTGTCCGTGACAATGCCGAGCGTGGCCACATCGGCGGCCCGGTCCGGCGGCGGCCCCGGCGGCCGGGTGGAAACGGCGGTCTCATAGCCGGTCCGGTCGATCATATGGGCAGCGGCGCACACGGCGTAGGTGCCTTCGAACTCCGCGGCGACTCCCCGCAGGCGGATCCGGCGGCCCGGCCGGAGCGCAGGATCTCCCTCCACGACCAGCTCCGCCGTGGCTTCACCGGCCGCACGCACGTCCAGTTCGGCCTGGGCCAGTGCCTCCGCACCGGCGCGGTCGGAGAACAAGCCGTTGCGCCGGTGTAGCGCTCCGCCGCCACCCACGGTGGCGGGCGCGGCATCCGCTTTGACGTGTGCGCGGGCGGTGTCCTCCGTAGCGCGGGCGCGGACGGCGGTGGCCGGGGCAGGATGCCAGCCGGCCACATCGGCGCTGCGGAAGGCCGGCTCCTGGCTGAGTTCCAATTCGGCCGAATGCAGGTTGCCGCCCAGTTCCAGCTCAAGCGGTTCGCCGTCGTCGTCCCCGGCCAGCGGGACCAGCAGGAGTTCCCGCCCGGCGACCACAGGGTACCGTCCTGCCTGGGCGCAGCATTCGGCGAGCACCGCCAGGTCCGACCGCCCGCACTGGTACACCGGTCCGACTTTCTGCGTGCCGCCCTTGACCTGCAGTCCGGTGCCCTGGCAGAGTGTCATGGCCAAGGCGGCCAGGTCCGTGGCTTCCAGCAGCCGGGTGAACTGGCGCTTGCGCAGCCGGTGCAGCGCGTCATAGGCGCGCAACCGCAGCAGCCGGGTGGCATCCGCGGCGTAGCTGCGCTCCACCACGGTCACGTCCCCGGCGAAGAGCGTCTCCGGCCGGCCGGCGACCTCCACTTTCAGGGCGTCGCCGGTTGCCGGTGCCAGCTCCCGCGCTCCGGCAAAGACCGAATCCGCCTGAAAGGTGAGCTGGCATTGTGTGGGACTGCCGAGGACGGACCGGACCTCCACCGAGATGACGGCGCCCGTTTCGGCTGCCGACAGCCGCCTACGTCCCAGCGAGATGATCAATTCCGGCAGCCCCTGGACCTGTTGCACGGGTCAGCCTTCGGAGAGCGGCGGCACGGCCAGCGGCCCGGTGAAATGGAAAGGATCATCGACCCCGTTGTAGTCCAGCAGTTCCTTCCACAGCAGCGGGGTTCCGAAGGCCGCCTGCGAGAGCAGCCCCAGGTCCGTGGGATGGACAGCGGGTACGCCCTCCTCGTTGGTTTCATCCGTCCCGCTGCCCAGGACTTCCACGGAGCCGACGGCGGGTGCCGTGACGTCCACCGGCGGCAGCCGCTGGGCGAGCTCGTAGCTCTCACCGCCGGGCTCGTCCGCGGCGGAACCCACCCGGACAAAGAGCAGCTTCATCCACGACCGCAGCGGCGAGCCGTCCGGTGCGAAGCGGTCGAAGCGTTCGGCTACCTCGGTCACGATGCCCGGGATAAACCACGCCATTCCCCATGCCAGGCAGGCCAGCGGAGGACGACGGCGGCGCGCGGCTTCAGCGGAGTTTTCGGCGAGTTTCCAGATGGACCGGGTCATCTGCCGAACGTCGGATACCGGAACGCCTTCGGGCGCCAGATCGACGTCGAAGAGCAGCTCCAGCTGCAGCTCGGTCCGGCCGCCGCCGGTGAACAGCAGCGGATCATCGGCCAGCGACGTCCCGGTCAGCCGGCCGCCGGAGGACCGGCGGGTTTCTACGCCTGCGGTGCGCGTCATGACCAGGGACTCGGGGTTGAGCAGGCAGCTCAGGTGCTCGCCGGTTTCCTCGATCAGGAAGGACACATGTTCCATCAGCGGGCTCCTTGTTCGGCCGCCAGCCGGGAGGCCCGGGCGAGGGCATCCAGCCATTGTCCTTGCGCCGCCTGGACGGCCGCTGCCGATCCGGCCAACCGGTTCTGCCCTGGCAGGTCCGGCCAGGGCGGCGCCGCCGGGAGCACCGCGGGAACGTTCGGCCCCACCGGCGATGCGGCGCCGGAGGCGGGAAAAGCGTCCTGCTTCTGGCCGGTGTCCGCGTTGGCCTGCTGCGCCGGTGCAAGGAGCGACGACGACTGGTAGGGGACTGCTGACCCGTTGATATCGAATCCGGCAGGACTTCCTGTGCTACCCGGGCGTTGCCCTGCAACAGCCTCGTTGGCGCCGTCCTTGCCTGCCGTCTCGGCGCCGTTGGCGTTGCCGTTGCCAGGGACTGTGGGACGGCTGGTCCCGTCGCCGGACCGGAAAACGGCGGCCCGGTACCGTGGAACGGCTCCCGGCACGGAGCGGTCTTCCGGTCCGCGGCCGACGTTCAAGACCAGGCGGCCGCTGGCAACCGGCGGGTGCAGCCCTGGACTCCTGCCTTCAGGATCCGTGCTCCGGGGATCGGCCGTACTTCGGGGAACGGCGTCATCCGTCCGCTGGGCCGGATCGGCTGGTCCCGGAGGAGGCGCCGGCGTGCCCGGAGACGGTTCCGCCGCATTCCTCGGGGCAACCGGACTGCGGCCCCACGCTTCCGGAACCGGACTGGTGGCCCCCGTGGGCAGATGCAGCGAACTGCCTCTCGCCCCGGTTTCCGCCGGGGAACCGGGAGGTGCTGCGCCCGCTGCCTGCCTCGGCCGGGGTTGTGCGTCCTGCGGCGGGAACGTCACTGCGCTGGGTTTCCCGGCCCTTTTCGGCTCGGCGTATCCGGCGCGCCGCACCGGTGCTCCGTAGTCTTGGCGTTGCTCCGCTCCGGCCGCGGTTGGTGCCGTCCGTGCCTGCGTTCGTTCGGACGCTGGTACCGGTGCCTCCGCCGTCGTTATTCCTGCTTCCTGCTGTCCGGGCTTGTGGGCGAAGAGGCGGGCAAGATGTCGCAGTCCGGTGGCGAGGATCCCGCCCGATGAACGCACGGAATCCTTTTCGTTCCGGGCAGCCCCTTCCGGCTCCGCTCCCGTTCGATAGGCGGCGGTGGATACGCCGGCCTCTTCCAGCCTGGCCAGCCAATGCTCCGGGGCACCGGGTTTAGCCGCGGCAGCAGGCGCCGCCGCCACGTCTTTCGGTTGCGGGGCCGGGTCGAGGGCGTCGGCTATCCGGCGCAGACTCTCGGCCACGGCTTTACGGGGCCTGGTTTCCGTCATCTGCCAGTTCCAGCCGGTCGAACGTGAGGGTCAGGCACTCTATGGCGAGTTCGTCGCCGAGCGCGTCCAGCGGGGTGCCTTGCCATTCGCAGGGCCAGGCGCCGATGAAGTCCCAGCGGCGGACATGGTCCGTGCCGGCCTCATTGAGCAGGGCCAGGGACACATCGCGGCGTTCCACCCGGCCCTTGACCGCGGTGAAGAGCCAGCGTAGCAGTTCGTCCGAATCCGTGACGCCGTACCAGAGCTTCACCGGCGGGTAACTCACCTGCATGGGGATGGCCCGGACCACGCTGTTTTCGCCGCCGGCACGGAACAGCGCGCGGTTGACCACGATGCCCAGCCCCTCGACCCGGGTGAACGCGGCCTGCATGATGCCGTGGTCGATGAGCTTGAAATTGTACGCGCGGTACGGGTCGACGACGTTGCCCGGCTGCGCGCTGGGGGCTTTGTTGGATCCCGGCATGTCAGGCTCCTGTGCTTTCGATTTCGGTCATGTTGGCGGACTGCATGAGCTTGAAGATGACGAACTCTGCGGGCCGCACCACGGAGAGGCCGACAATGGCCACAATCTGGCCTTCGTTGCGCACCTCCGGAGGGTTGGTCTCCTCATCGCATTTCACGAAGAAGGCCTCTTCCGGCGTCCGGCCGAGCAGGCCGCCATCGCGCCAGACATTGGTCAGGAACGAACCGATGTCCCTGCGGAGCGAGCCCCAGAGTGCGTAGTCGTTGGGTTCGAACACGGCCCATTTGGTGCCTTCGGCGATGGACTCCTTGATCATGTTGGTCAGGCGGCGGACGTTGATATACCGGTACTCGCCGGACTGCGGTGCGCGGGTGCGGGCGCCCCAGACCAGGAAGCCCTCCGGGAAGCGACGGATGCAGTTGACGCCGGCCGGATTGAGGACCTCCTGCTCCCCTCGGGTCACTTGGTGGACCAGGTTCACCGCGCCCTGGACCGGCTCGTTGGCAGGTGCTTTATGGACGCCGCGGGAGGAATCCACCCGCGCCCAGATGCCGGCGATATGGCCCGACGGCGGCTGGGCCACCAAGGCGCCTGTGACAGCGTCCTGCACGACGATCCACGGGAAGTACTGTGCCGCGTAGCCGCCGGGGGACTGGGGTGCCCCGATCGGACCGTTGTCCTCGGAGCTGGGAGGCGGGCTCCCGCCGTCGTCGTCTTCACCGGCATCGCTGCCTGAATCCGTGCCGCCACTGTTGTCCGGCTCCGGAACCGTTGCGCCGCCTGCCGCAGTCAGATCGTCGATGTCAGCCACGTCTTCTGGCGTGTCCATCACGGCAAGGCGGTCCTGCCGTAACGGGTGCTCGCAGTGCTCCAGCAGGGCGGCGTAGTCCTGTGGCCGGTGGAACCCTGGGGCGGCGACCATCGACACATTGTCCAGGGCTTCGAGCAGCCGTACGCCGGTGGGCTTGGCCGAGGTCCCGGTGAGATTGTCGCCGTCGCCGATATTGACGACGTAGCAACGCCCGCCGCCGTTGGCGAAAAAGCCATAGACGGCGTTGGCCAGATGGGTCCCGGCGCTGGCGTCGCCGATGTAGAGGTCGGCGAACTGTGTCCAGTTGTCGATCGCGACCGCTTCGTCCAGCCGGGCTTGGGACTTCGGGGCCTTGCCGATGAAGGCCGCGATGCTGGTACTGACCCGGCCGATGGTGCGCGGCCCGCTAGGCACTTCCTTAACGTAGACGCCGGGCGCCAGGTAGCTGGTCATCAGGTTCCTCTTTCATCATCTGGTGGTTCCCAGCGGAGGGTGAGCGGAACGTCCCTGCTGCTGGCACTGATCCGGCGGGCGGCGCCGTCGAACTCCACGGTGAAGTGCTGGGTGTCATCATGCGTGGTCAGCAGCTCGAACCCGCCGTCCAATCCGGTGGTGGCGGTTCTTGCCGATGCGTGGGCGCGGACGCGGGCGCCAGCCAGCGGCTTGCCGTCCCGGCCCCGCAGGGTGCCCTGCAACAGACGGCCGGTTCCCATCCGCAGCTGCAGCGGCTCGCGGACCGGAGGCCCCGCCGGAATGTCGAGCCGGACAGCCACCGGGATCCGGACGAGGAAACTGAACACGGTCGGAACCGCAGGCGGCCCCTGCCTATCCAGCGGGGCCACCCGATAGCGCCCGACCGATTCGAGGGCTGTCAGCAGGGTCTCGGTGTTTTCCAGTCCGCGCTGGCCGGAGCTGCTGACGGCGACGGTGAGTTCGAGGTCCAGGACGGGACCGTCCCGCTGGGAGCGGCTCGTCCGGTCGAGGGCGACGGGTCGGATCCTGATGGGACCCTCTGGTTGTGGCGGGGGATGGTCCGGCCCCGCAGTGTCTTCTTCAAGGGTGGCGGCGTCGGGAGACACGGCCGCCGAAACAAACGCCGCAAACTCCGTCAACGCCGCCCGTGCAAGGCTCATCGTGGCTCTCCCCTCACAGCCAGAGATCGTGCTCGTGTGCTAAAGGCTACTCCTGAAAGACAGGGCCGTCACGGGATAATTTCCCGGCCGTTTCCGCCGCCGGTACGTATGGAAAGGTTTGATCTGCGGCACCGCCCGGGGAATCATGTCAAGATGCCCGCTTCGATTGATTCGAGGAATCATTTGATTTTGCCCGGATAGCAGGCTTGGGCTTTGGCCCTTGTTTTGACGTGGTGAGGGTCAGCAGTTCGGCCGTGAGGGCCTGGACCTGGCGTTGAATGGCCGCCGGATTCAGGGGGCTCGTTTTCCTTGGCCAACCGTGTCTTGACTCTCTTGGCGACAGTGCCGGTATCGGCCAGGACGCGCTGGTACGGCGTGGCCGGTTTGTCGTATTTCTTGGTGGTCTTCGCGCCGTTGCGTTCCTTGGAGACGAGTTTTTGCTGCGGCGCGAAATGGTTGGTCAGCAGCCGCTGCAGCGCCCCAGATCCGGTTCAGCAGCTCCAGCTCGCCTGCGGTGTCGTAGCGGTGGTAGCCGACCGTCTGGCGCACGATATGCCAGTTCTTCTGCTCGACGTGGGCGCCGTCGTTCTTGTTCCCCGACCGGGACCTGGTGAACGTCAGGTTCTCCTGCTCGCACCAGCGGAACAGTCCCCAGTTGATGAATTCAGAGCCGTTATCCGAGTCGATTCCCAGGATCGGGAACGGGAACTTCGCCGTGGCCTCCTTGATCGCGGCGAACACCCATTTCTGGGCCTTGTTCTTCACCGAGACGGTTTCCGTCCAGCCCGTGGCGATGTCCGTGATGTCAAGGGTGAAGCAGAACTCGCCCCGCGAATTCCCGCCTTCGTGGCCGACTAGGTCGATCTCCACGAAACCCGGCCGGGCGTCGTCCCATTCGGCCCAGGTCCGCATCGGAATCGAGTCCTTGAGCAGTGAGCCGGGCTTGGTATGCGACCTGCCGTGGACGGTGAGTTTGGCCCGGTCCCCGGCAAGCCGCCGGTCGATCGTGGCCGGCGCGATGCGCAGCAGCAGCGCGGCTGTCTGGTCGTCGATCCGGAGCTCTTCGAACCGGCGCAGCCGCGGGACCAGGTCCGGCAGCGCCGCGGCCAGCAGCCGCCCGCACGGGGTGCCCTGGACCGCCCAGCACCGCCGCAGGGCTTCGATCACCTGTTCCCCGTACACGGGCGGCCGCGGCGGCCTGGGCTTGACCGGCTTGAGCACCAGTGCCAGGCGCAGTGCCTTCCGGGCGTGGTCGCGGTGCCAGCCGGTCACCGCGCACAGCTCATCCAGGATGGACTTCTTCGAGGCCCGGTCCGCCCTGGCATAGCGGGTGGCGATGGTCTTCGTGACGGCTCTGCGTTGGCTCATCGTAAGCTCCATGGCTCAGAGTGCCGGGCACGCAACCGCGTGCCCGGCAGACACACCGCTACGCGGGCATTATCAAATGATTCTTCGATAGCAGCTACGCGGGCATCTTTGATGAGTCAACGCGCACCGTTGACGAACGGTGCCGGCAGGGTCAGACTGCAAGGTAGAGAACGGCCTAGGGGCGTCATTGGAGGCAAGCGTGTTCTCTCCGCAGGGGCTGCCGGGGCGGCCCAATAGACATTGGTCTGCGCAGGTGCGGGCTGCTTGGCTGGCGCTTGCCCTCCTGGTTTTCGGACTGGCCGGAGCCGGCAGTGCAACGGCCGTCGGCCCGGCGCCGGACGCACCATCGGCCAGCTCAGCGCAGGATCCCACCCCCGAGTCGGCTCCATCCGATCCGGCCGAGCATCCCCAAACGGCGTCCGAGGCACCACGTGCAGACTTCGTGGTGCTGTGCGAGGGCTTCACCTGCACGATGGACGCCTCGGCTTCCGTGGATCCGGACGGCGGCATCATCGAGACCTTCCTGTGGGAGGTGGCGGACGGCAGCCAGGGCGAAGGGATGTTCTGGGGCCATACCTTCACCGCGCCGGGCGTCTATACCGTGCGGCTGACGGTGATCGACGACAGCGGCGCCGCGGGAGTGCTGGAACAATCCGTCAAATTCGACGGACCGACGGAGAGCAATCCACCGCCTCCGTCGGAGACCGCCGGGTCGCCGCCGACCACAGGCGGCGCAGTTCCCGGCCCTACCGGGTCGGAAACCGGAGGTCCCTCGGAGACAGGAACTCCGGAACCGACAGCAACTGAACCCTCCGATTCGGAAGCGCCACCGCCGTCGACCCCTGGAGTGGATCCCACGGTCACCGAACCTCCTGGCTCCGACACCCAGGAAATCCTCGATAAGTGTTTCGAGGGGACGCTGGTGTTCAGGCCGCCGTCACCGATGGTCCAGGGGGAAACCAAGGCCTTCCCGATCCGCGTTGCATTCAAGGACTCGCCCGTCGACCCGGCTGAGGAGCTGCCAGGTGAAGGCCCTATAGAAACTGAATCGCCCAAGCTGTGTGAATTCATGCGGGCAGATCTCACCAGCGACGGCCTGGATATTGAGCTCACCAGCGGCAACACCGGGCTTATCGCGTTGCCGTCTGAGGGCGTGGGGATGTGGAGCTGGAACATCACCGCCCGCGAGGCCGGCACGAAGCAGATGGTCCTGACAATCTGGACCAAGGGACCGGACGGCGCCGATGTGTTGGTCAAGACGTTCGAGAAGTCGATCGAAGTCAAGATCGGCATCGGCTACGTCCTGGGCAACGCGGTCAAGGAATGGGGCGAACCGCTCGGTATCACCATTCCGGTGGTGGTCGGCGCGATCGGCGCTCTCTATCTCTGGTGGCGGCGCCGACGGTATCAGCCCAAGCACGCCGGAAGCGGAAACCCACCGGATCCGCGGGAGCCCCGAGCCCCGCCCCGCTTCCGCCGCCGTCGCGCATAGCCTCAGGGCAGCCGCCAGCCGCCGTAGACGGTCGGCGAGGGGGCGGGAACGCGCTCGCCGCATTCCTGCCGGAAGCGGGAACCGTCCACCAGTTCGACGGCGGTGCTGCGCTGTTCCCGGGCCTGGTCCGGTGCCGGACGGACCACCAGGTGCAGGCGCACCGCCAGCGCTTCCGGCGACCCCGTGTTCCCTCCCGCTGCCGCTGTGCGAGACTCGCGGCACAACGCCAGCCATCCGTCGCCGGGGCGGAGGATGCCGGCCACCTGCGCGGACGGCGGAACCGAAAGCAATTCAACCGGTTGGACCGCCGCAAGGCCGCCGCCGGTCCCAGCGCCGGTCCCAGCGCCGGACAGCCGCGCGCCGGAAAGGACGTCGATCGGGGAGCCGTCGGACAGCTCCGCCAGCACACCGACCAGAACCATGGCGGCTCCGGGCCTGGCCGTCAACCCGATCCAGCACGCCTCGCCGTCCGGCAGTGCGCATACGAAGCCGCCGTCTCCGGCGGGGCAGAGCGGCAGCGCGCCGGCGCTCGGCGGACGGCGGGCCAGCAGGCCGTTGTCGGGGGAAGGGAAGCGCTGGAAGGATGCCGTGATGCCGTCGGCCAGCGGCAGTTCAAACACGGCGGCTGCGCAGTGAGGCCGCGGCCGAAGCCGGAATCTGCAACCGGTTCCCTGCGTCCGGGCCCGCGCCGTTCGCGTCATCGGCCTTGGCATCGAACCAGTGCTGCAGTTGGCGCGCATGCAGACGCTTGGCCCGTTCGTCCGCCGCCCAAGTCAGGTACGGGCCGAAGTTCGTGACGGCGTGGACACGCTGCCAGAGTGCTTCGGGCACCAGCTCCGGGTGGGTGTAACTGGCCTCGACGATCAGCTGCCAGCCGTACCGAAAGATTGGCGGCACGGCCATCGGCGCGGTCCTGCGCAGTGCTGGATCCGAGCAGCGCAACGACAGGGCCGCCACATCCGGGTGCCAGTCACCGACCATGGAGGCGAGGCGGACGACGGCGGCGTCGAACTGGGCATGCTGGGCGGTGGTTCCGCCGTTGGCGCCGTCCATCGCGATCAGCAGCAGGTAGCAGCCGATGATGCCGGCCAAAGGATCTGCGTAGTCCTCCAGCAGTAGTTTCTGCAGCCCGCTGCCGTGCGGCTTGCCGAGCAGGTCCCGCCCCTGGGCGAGGGCCAGCCGCGCCGTTTCCAGGACTTTGTCTTCGCTGGCCGGCGGGGCGCCGGCGTCCGGTCCCCGCATGAACACGGCGGCGTCGACGATCGGCATGATGTCGTCGAGCGGGGTGCCGGGAACGAGCAGGGCAGGGGAGCGCTGCAACGCGATCTGGGTCAACCATCCGTCGCAGACCATGACCGTGGCCTCGCCGGTGCGGCCGCTGCGGAAGGTGTGGCGGAGGAAGTAGGCGCCCGGTTCCAGGGCGCGCTCCCAGATCGCCACGTCCTTGGGCCGGCTGACGTGGCCCGCCCCGAGGTCCACCAGCAGCTGGCCGTCGGCGGAGAACAACCGAAGGCCCTCCAAGGGGTTCCCCGGCGGCTGTACGGGGGCGTCGTCGTCCAGCCAGTACCGCGCCAGTATGGAGAGGCCGCTTGAGGGCTGGCCTGTACCGTGCAACAGGCTGTCCCTTGCCGCGGCATCGAGGAACGGCTCCGCGTGCGCTTTGCTGGCGAGGGCGCTGCCGGGAATCGGCGCCGGCGAGGGAACCTCCGGCGCGGAAAGGAAGGCTGTCTCCATGTCCGCATCCAGCAGGATGACCTGTTCGGACACGCTTGAAATGTCCCGGCCCAGCTCGACCCGGATCTTGTAGACCCCGGGCGCATCGAACTCGTGCAGGGCGCCGGTATCGGAGAAGATGCGCTGCAGGTTGTGGTCCAGCACCGAAATGGTCGCCGCCGGATTCGCGGCCCGGACATCGATGCTGAACAGCTGGGTGGGATGCGGCGGCCTGACCGGCTCGCCGAGATCCGACAGGCGGAGGTGCCGCGCCCCCGCACCGGTGACCTGGAAACCGTGCCGCACACCGGCGTCGGCAATTTCCGCCATATACAACCCGCGCACCAGCTCGCCCTGCCAGGAACTCCCCGTCAGCTTTTGGCGGACGACGGCGGCGTGCGGCCTTCCGGTCCACAGTTTCAGTTCCTGATCGACGGCACCTGGCGGGAAGTCGAGGCGCACCGAGTAGGTAGGCCGGCTGCGCAGTCGGCGGAAAAGGATGCCGGAATCGGCCCGAATGTACGGATGCAGGTCCACGGCCGATGCATTGCGGGCCTGATCCGGCAGGAATTCCGGCATGGTGTCGTGCAGAAAGGACTTCAGGCTCTCTGCCGTGATGCGGCCGTGCTCGTCCGTGGCCCCGCCGCGCAGGCCTTGGAGCAGGGTGTAGCTGAAGACCCCGTGCACCCTTCCATCCGGCATCCGGTGTTCCAGCGCGCTCTTGGTCTGGGCGGCGACCGCCACGAAGGCGGGTCCGGGAACGCCGGTGCCGGTGCCGGCGCGGATTACCACGTTGCTGACAGGGATGGTCTGCTGGTGCGTCATGCAGCAGTCCATCCAGAGCACGTACTCGCGGAAGCGCAGCGCCTTGCGGAAGCTGCGCAGCCAGTCGTAGGCGTACACGTAGGTGGGGATGCTCAGGGAGGCCTCGGCGGTGAAGAGCGCCCCTTCCTCCAGCACCGGGGCGAAGCCGTGGCCTGAGAAGTAGAGGTAGAGGCGCCCGCCCATGCGGTCAGCCGTCTGCTCCACGAGCGACGCCAGCGCCTTGCGGATCCGGGCCTCCTCGGGCTGCGGATCCGCCGGGGTCGGGTCGAAGTCCGCCGAGCGGATCATCCGGATGTTCTCCGGGACGAGGCCGCCGCCGTCGTCCGCCGCGAGCCAATTGCGGATGTCCAGCGCATCAGTGTCCGGCCCCACAAGATCCGCGGTGCTACCGGCCGGGGCGAACTTCGGATACCGCGAAATGCCGACGACGACGGCGTAGTCCTCCACGCTGTCTCCTTACGTCGGCGGCCGCCTCACCAAGGATACGCGGACCGGATGAACTCCTTGTCGGTATCGGACAGATCCGAGTTCAGGCCTGCCGAAAAGCCGTCCAGGGTCCAGGACTGCGGGAGGGGATACATCATGATCGAATCCTTGTCCGTGTCCGTCCCCGTGACATCCTGCGCGTTGTACTTCTTGAAAATGTTGTTCTCGATCGTCTGTTCATCCCAATTGTTCGGCGGTCCGGACAAATCCGCAATGACCGCTGCACGGTTCCACTGGATCGGCTTCTCCGGGTTCTGGTGCTCATGGATCAACCCGACCGCGTGGCCGAACTCGTGCAGCACGACCCGCCGGACGTCGTCGTCCGTTGAATCTGGCGTGAGCCACCCATAGTTCATGGTCGGCTCGTCTGCCGGGATCTGCTGGGCATGGGTCCCGAGGAAGGACCATGAGCCGTTGCCCTGCTGGAACGCGATCCGGATATCCGCTTCCGATCCATCCTCCAGGAACTCCAGGTTCGCCATGTCCGGGCCGGTCCATTCGCGGGCCACATCGATCACGCGCTGCCGCAGCTGGGGGTCGCCTTCCAGGAAGCCCACGGTCAGCCGGGAGACGGTCCATTTAGCTTCGTTGAGCAGCGCCGCCTTGGTATTGCCGGACACGTCCTGAACGGTGCGGATCGTGCAGAAATGGTCCTTGTTGACCCCGTGCTGGTCCATGGCTGTCTCCTTGGGCTGGATTGGGAATGGGCTCGGTGTAGCAGGAAGAGCGTTACTGGCGCGTTACTGCGGCGTTATCGGAGTAGCCGCAGAACGACGGCAAGCTGCGTAACGCAACCACTCGCCGTCGTCCGTCTGGAAGCTGAAGGTCAGGCGCCGCTGCCGTCGGCGTTCCAGTCTGCATAGCCGCTTGCCTCGGTCTGATCGACCTTGCGGTGATAATGCATGCCGGCCTTGCCGCCTAGTACAGCGGCCACAAGCGAGAGCAGCCCGATGCCGATCAGCACCACTATTCCGCCGGTTGTCATCGTCCCCTCATTGAGAGGAACCCCGGGGAAGCTGGCAAGGAGGGCCGGGACATCCAGTTGCGCTCCGGACACCGTGCCGGTCACGGTTCCGAGCGCGGCGATAATCCCCGCTACGACGACGGCCCAAAGCCAGACGGCGACACCCTGCCTGGCTCCGTCGTAACGCGCCATGCGGCCGGCGACGTAACCGCCGGAAAAGTAGGCGAGGAAGGTGATGACGGCCAGAATCACCGCACCGATGATGCTAATGCTCTGCAGGCCTTGTCCCGCTTGTTCGGCAAGGAGGCTCGGGTCGGCGCTGCCGGCGATGCCGAAGAGGGCGCCGATCGCGGCGGCGAGTCCGGCCAGCAGGACGAAAATGCCGGTGGCTGTCATCCAACCGAAGAAAGCGGAGCCGATTTTCACCCCGCCAAGCCTGGTTGGCCGTGCCGGATGGTCCCGGTGGCTTTCGTAGTGGCCTGCCCCAGCGGCTTCTGCTTTCATGGCAATCCCTCCTGCGGGTCAAGGGCCTCTCAGCCCTGCTGCACGTCCCTAAATTCCAGATTAGGCGCGCCCGAATCGGGCTCACAAGGACAGTTATGCAGTCGTGCTTCGCACAGGAATTCTTGATGCGGCCGTGACGCCTCGCAGAACGAAGCGGCGGGTGGCTGCCTAAGGCAACCACCCGCCGTCGTACTTAGTTTGTGGCGAAGTCCAGGGTCACTTCATTCCCGACGCGAGCTCGTCTAGCGGATGCTCGCCAATTCACCTGTGGCCGGGGCAAGGTTGGTGGTGTTTGGGCGAAACATCTGCTTGCCACAGTGTTCTTCCACGAATGATCCCAATGTTCGGTGACCAAAATTTTTGTAATCTCCGTCAGGCCAACGTTTACGGAGTAGAGTGCCTAACCCAGCGCCTTGTACGCGACCATTAACAGTGAGTGTGGGATCCTTTTTCAGGAATGCGTCGATCGACTGTTTGTATTCGGTAATGGTCGGAATGCGACTGGTCTCGGCCGTTACGCTACTTTCCGCTACCGCTCCGTCATCCAGCTGAATCGTGTGAAAGTGATCGGCCGCTGAGCGTAAGAGCTTACTGACCCTGCCAGAAGCAAAATGGGATGTGGTGACAACCATCGTGTATTTGCCCAAGACGTGAAGCCGCCTTATCAGAGGGATATACCCGCCATCACCGCTGACGATGACAAAAACGTCGACCCACGGGGAATCGGTTGCGACCTCAAGGGCATCAACCACGAGTTCAATGTCTGCAGCGTTTTTGACATCTTGATTGAACGAAAAGACCTGAACGGGCTCGACGCCGTTTTCCAGCATTTCCCGTCGATAGGCCGCCATGTCAGCTCTGCCCCAGTTGGCGTACGCCCTCGTTAAAGCAACGAGTGATCCTACGCCGTGGCTTTGAACCACATTTTGTACTTCTCTAACTATGCTGCCGATGGGAACCGATTTGACGTCCTTTTGATACCCACCCATGAGGTTTTCCATGTCTAGGAAAACCGCAACGTTGCGCTTGGGCGGTGCCCCCGAGTGATCCATATTTATTCTGCCCCCACATCGAAATAAATGTTCTTTGGATCGTACATGGGGCAGGCAGAAGCTGGCTAAGTCTAAGGATGGCGACACGTTGTGTGGGCATGAACTGCGGCGTTCCTGAATAAGCGCAGTGAGTTTCGCTGTTCCGGCGTCGGCCGGCGAGCGGCAGGAGTTGTGTGGAGCCTGTTGTTCCCCAATGCGCCAGGCTCCACACGGATTTCCCCCAGCCTTCATCAACAAAGCCGCGGCCTCCCCAACGAAGCCGTGGTTTTGTTGATGCGTCACGTTCAGGATAACGATTCAGCACTGCGGATTACTAGGGACTTTGGTCCTAACCGTGACACACAGTCATGTGGGAGCCGAAGTATGGCGGAAGGCCTATTGTCTGCCCGGCGCTACAGGGCCACCATTGGTTCATTCCAACAGTCGAAGGAGGCACTCATGGAAACGTCGGCCTACGCGATCGTGCATTTCTTTCCCGGCGGCACCAAGGACCAGTACGAGGCATCGGTGGCCGCGGCCCATCCGGGCGAAGGCCAGCGGCCGACGGGGCAGATCTTCCACGCCGCCGGACCATCCGACGGCGGCTGGAGGGTCATCGCCGTCCACGGATCGAAGGAAAGCTGGGAGTCTTTCCGTGACAGCACACTCATGCCCTTGCTGCAGAAGGGTGTGGAGGGCGGGTTTACAACCATGCCGGAAGCCACGGAGATCCCGCTGCACAACCTGCTGATGTAGTCGGGCCACAGACAGAGGCGATGCCCGGCAGTAAGCCGGGCACCGCCGTCGCTATGGCGTGGAGGCCAACTCGGGTTAGCGGCCGGTCCAGGCTCGGTCGTTGATGAACTCACCGGGCCGGAAGTCGACGAAGGCGGCGCCGTCGAGACCCATTGCCTCGGCGTTTTCCTGCAAGACGGAGGTCTTGGCCACGTTGGCCCAGTTGCCGGTCTCCAGGCGCTGGTCCATGGCTTCGACCGAGGCGACGTTCTCGGCCACGGTGAAGTTGCAGTGTCCCTCGCGGTCCACGAAGGCCTGGCGGAACAAGGAGCGCTCGCCGGCCTGACGGACGGTTTCGGCGTACTCCTCCTGGTACTCCACCGGTGCCAGCAGGTCCACGAGGGTGTGCGTTGCCAGCAGCGGCACCTGCAGTTCGCCCGTCGGGGTGGAGGTACGCAGCATCCACTCAAGGCCGTCTTCATCGGGCTTGATGGCAGCGTTGGCCGTGATGCTGGCGAGGTCGGCAGACAGATCGACACCGGACAGTTTGTACATGTGTTCCACCTGCTTACGCTGGTCGGAGGAGCGCAGAAGCTTGGCGTAGTCGACGCCCGAGGTCCAGCCGCTGTCCCCGCCTGCCGCGTTCACGATGGTGTGCCGGCGCTCGATGACGGTCGGCAGGGTGTCCAGCACCAGCTTTGCCTGGGTGGCTGCCAGCGCTTCCGGATCCGTCACGTCGACGTCGTCGAGCTCGGTGGGAGTGTTCAGCAGGGCCGCCACGAGTGCGATCCGCGCCCTGCCCTCGGCTGATTCCGTGGCTTCTTGCAGCGCCGCCCGCAGGCTGGCGATGGTCGCGTCGGACTGCTCCGGCGCGGTGAAGCCGGTCAGCCGGATGTCCCGTCCGGGGAGGAGGAGCGCTGCCGCCGCGTGCGCCGCATCGAGCTGGTAGTTGTTCAGAGCCACTCCGCCGCCGACCAAGCCGCAGGTGCTCACGGCGCCGTCGATGCCGGCTCCCGGAATCTCGGCCATCATGCTGGTCACGAGGCCGCCCATGGACCGGCCAACGGCAATGACGCGGTCCGCTTCGCCGAACTGCTTCTCGAACCCGGCCATAGTGTCGAGCTGGTCCTGCGCGGCCGTCTCCAGCGCCCAGCCGGTTTCGGCGTACGACGACGATGCGACGGCGTACCCACGCTTGATTAGTTCTGTCGCGGTGGGGGCGAAACCTTTGTCCCAGGCTGGGTTGTCGATGCCGCCGCGGAAGCCATGGGCGAAGAGCACCAGCTTGCCGTTCCAGTCCCCGGGCACTTCGGCGCGCCAGGTGGCTTCGTTGTCGAGCGTCCCGGTGGCGACGGTGGACGGTACTTGCTGCGCATCGGTGTCGGTTGCGGTGCCGGCGTCGGATGCCGGCGGAGCAGCAACGGCGGCAGGGGAGAAGGACGCGGCGGCGAGCAGGACTGAAAGTGCGGAAGTTGAAACAATCGTGCGGCAGCGTTGACGCATGGTGCGGGGCATAGGTGACCTCACTGTTTGATCGTTTAATCGGACAACTAATGCTTATCCGAATGGTTGAAGAAGTCAATGGTTGATTGCGCCCGGTGTTCCAAGGTTTTTACAAGTTCTCTGTGTTTGATGGTTCTCCAGTGTTGAGTCTCCATCGTCAAGACCTGGCGTTGCGGCACTGATAGTCATCAACATTCCGCATTGGAGATAATCATGAAAACCAAAACCAGCCGTAGCGTTCTTTCAGTAGCAGCTGCGGCCGCAATGTTATTTACCGCTGCCCAGCCAATCTCGGCCGCCGACAAGCCTGACATTCTGCTGAAGGACGGACTGGGTTGTCCGGGCTTCAATCTTGGCATTACTGCGACAGGTGGAAACCTGCGGTCCAAAGACTTCGTCGATGAGAACGGCAATGTTGTCCGCAACATCACTTCGGGTAAGGGAGTTGTTCTGACATACACGAATCTTGGAAACAAACGGCAGGGCGAAGGATTAGCATCCGTCACAATAAGGACCGACGGCTCTGTCACCCAGACCGAAACCAATCCGGACGGCACCCTTACGGTAACGAGTACCGGACACAACGGGCTCATCTTGTTCCCCTCGGATGTCCCCGAGGGACCGACCACAACGCACTACATCGGCCAGATCGTGTACACGGTCGACCCGGAAACCGGTGTGTTTACGCTGGTGAGTACCTCAGGGCAGGAGCGGGACATCTGCGCCGAGCTTGCAATCTAAGCTCGATCTATTTTGCGGGCGGTCGGCGGCAAGCCGGCCGCCCGCCGTCGTGCTTTGGCTTTTGGTTCCCGCGTCGCTCCGAAACTGGGGTTTAACTGGGGTATGAAAGCTTTAAGTGAAACGTTACGCTTCTCCCGGGGGAAGGGTCGCGGCTTGCCGTGCACTCACCTGTGGATCGGAGCCGGCATCGCGGTTCCGCTGTTCTATGAGGGGCGAAACTGTGAAAGAACGTCTTGCTGCGCTGGCGGCTGCCGGAATACTGGCTGCCGGGTTCATCATCCCGGCCGCGACACCGGCCTACGCGGGTGAGCAGGCTACCGGCCTGTCTACAACCGACTCGACGTCGGTGGCCACGGACGATGCGACCGGCAGCTCTGCTCCGGCATCTGTCCTCGCCACACCCGAGCCAGCGCCGTCCGGTGCTGCGGATGCTGCTGCCGAACCCGTTGTGAAGCTGGAAGTCCTGAAGCGCGACGACGGCGACCCTGAGCTCAAGTTTGAGGGCCAGGCAACCAACGTGACCGGCAAGGCCGTCGAACTCCAGGTGTACTGGGACGGCGAGTGGGCGAAGCTGTGGACCTCGGACGCTCTGGAATCTGGCGATGAGGCGTTCCAGCGTACGTTCAAGTTCACCGAAGCCGCCGAACTCCGGTTCCGCGCCGCTGTCGAAGGCAGCAAGACGGTGTCCGAGATTGTGGAAGCGGCCTGGATCGATGAGGCGGCGTCGACAAAGCCGGCTCCCGAGGCTACCGGGTCCGCCACGGTCCAGCCCGCCAAGGAAGCTCCGCTGATGGAAGTTCCCGAGGCGGACGAATCAGCCCCGGCTACCGATGCCGCGACGCCTGCCCCGAGCACTGGCGTTCCGGAATCGGAAACGCCGGCACCAGTTCCGACCACGGAGGCTCCGGCCACGGAAACTCCGAAGACGGAAGCTCCCGCCACACAATCGCCAGAGACGGAAGCTCCCGCCACGGAATCGCCGGAGACAACACCGCCCACCGAAGCACCTGCGCCGGCCCCTTCGCCGACCACTACTACCGAAGCCCCGGTCACCGTCAAGGCCACTCCGCAGCCCGTGGTGAACAGTGTCCTTCCCACTATTTCCGGCAGCGCAGTCCTGGGCCAGACCCTGACCGCCAAGGTCGGCACCTGGACCACCGGCGCCACCTTCACCTATCAGTGGCTGCGCGAGGGCCAGCCGATCACGGGCGCCACGGCCACCACTTATAAGGTGACCACCGCCGACGCAGGCAAGCGGATCAGCGTCCGCGTGACCGGAACCAAGTCCGGCATGACCGCCACCTCCGCCACCTCGGCGCTCACGGCCAAGGTCATCCTGGGCACGGTGGCCAACAGCGTGGCCGCGACCATCAGCGGCAGCGCACTCGTGGGCAGCACGCTCACCGCGAAGGGCACCTGGACAACGGGCACCACCCTGGCCTACCAGTGGCTGCGCGACGGCCGGAACATCACCGGTGCCACCGCCGCAACTTACAAGGTGACAACCACCGACGCCGGGACGAAGCTTTCGTTGCGGATCACGGGCTCGAAGACCAACTACCGATCCCGGACGGTTACCACGGCCCAGACCGCGATCGTGGCCTACCCTGCCGCGCCGGGCACCTTGACCTACCGGAACTACACCGCGCCCAACGGCCTGACCAGCCAGTACCACGTGCTCGGCAACAACGTGGATACCTCGCAGCCGGTGGGCATCGTGTTCGTCTTCCACGGCGACTACAGCTACCCGGCGCAGTCCTACGTCCACCAGCCCACCGGCTCGATCATGAAGGGCATGGCGGCCGAGGCGGCCAAGAAGAACATGATCATGGTCCCGGTGATCACCCCGGACAAGGTCGGCGGCATCACCTGGTGGGAAGACATCGACCGCAACGGCGACTATTTCCGTTCGCTCGCGGCCATGCTGATTGCAAAGTACGACGTCGACGCGAGCCGGGTCTGGTTCCACGGCTACTCCGGCGGCGCAGAGTTCACCAGCATGGAGGTGCTCTCCGACCGGCAGAACTGGATCAAGGGCGGGGGAGCCACCATCGTCGGCGGCGGCGGCTACCGAAGCATGCCCACTGCCCCGTCCACCGCGGTAAAGAACATGAACGTCAACTGGATCGCCGGCAGCCTGGATGGACTGGGCGGCACCACGCTGGCCACTTGGTCAGCGCTCGGCACCGCCCAGCGTGCCGAACAGATCTATTCCGACAAGGGCTTCACCAAGACCACCATGACGGTCCTGCCCGGAGTGAACCACTGGTCCTACGACATGCCGGCTCTGCTGGCCCGTGACCTGCGGGTGTTGCCGGACCGGCTTCCGGCGGCCAATAAGACCGCGAAGATCCTGCCCGGCGACATCGCCGCGGTGGCGGGCGACGGTTCCTTGTACTCCTACCCCTCGGCCAAGGGCGGCGACCTGGCCCGGCGGACCTTCGTGTCCGCAGGCTGGCAGAGCGCGCTCAAGGTGGATGTGGCGGACTGGAACAACGACGGCGTCCAGGACCTCGTGGCGAACTGGAAGAACGGCCAGCTGACCGTCGACTACGGCCGGACAACCGGCGGCTTCCAGCGCGCGGTGATCGGCAGCGGCGGCTGGCAGGGTTACGACGTGCTCGTGACCGACTGGCGCAGGGGCGATAAGTTCCCCGGCGTCATCGCCAAGAATCTGCGCGACGGCAAGCTCTACGCCTACACCAACCCGACAGGCGAGAAGCACGGTCCCCGCACGCTGATCGGTTCCTCCGGCTGGCGCAACCTGGACCTGATGGCGATGGACTACGATCAGGACGCCAGGATGGACCTGGTGGTCAAGATGACCACCGGCCAACTGAAGCTGTACCGCTCCAACGGAGCCGGCCGCTTCATTTCCGAAGAGCGACGGGTGGTCGGCCGGTCCGGTTGGAACGCCATGGGCCACCTCTCCGCCATTCCCAATCATGTGGCCGACGGCGGGATGGGTATCCTCGCCCGGGACATGAACGGCACGCTGTACCACTACGCGGTGACCAAGAACCGGATCAACAAGCGGATCGTCATCGGCCAGGGCGGCTGGGAGACCCTGCGGCTTGGTTCCTGAGCCCAAGCTCATCTATAAATGACGCGCGGTTGCGGTAGGGCAACCAGCGCAACGCATAGGCGGGCGGTTGGCAATTAGCCCGCCGCCCGCCGTCATGCGCTGAACTGCCCTGGGCAGGCCGCGAACCTACGCGAAGACCGAAGCCTCTTCGATTCCGTCATCCTCGTTGCGGAGGTCTTCAAACTCCTTGGAATCGAATTCCTCAGGCTTGATCATCGGCTTTTTTGGACGGTCATCGAAGATCAGGCGAGTGACGTCTGCGCGAGCATAGTGACCCGCGGGGTCAACCGTGTTCTTCGCGAGAGCGATCTGGGCGAGGTCAAGGTCTGCATAGACGAGGCCTTCCTCCGTTGGATCCATCGGCTGGCTGATCAGGCCGGAATGCGGACCAAAGATCCGGGCGAATCCGCCGCCACCGGTGTACACCGGAGTGGGACCGCCCTCGGCATCCGGGAACTTTCGGGCGCCCTCGTCGGACATGATCTGGGTGGCCATGATGACGAAGGCGCTGCCCTCCAGAGCATAGGTCTGGGACGCGGCGATGATCGATTCCGGGCTTAGCGCCGGCACATTGCCCAAGATGCCCAGGCATGGCCAACCTGCGACGTGAATTTGCTCGTTCTGTGCGTACATGGCGTACTTGGTCAGCGGCTGAATGTGCTCAAAGCAGTTCAAAGCACCGACGCGGCCGATGGCAGTTTCGACGACCTTGATTCCGCTGCCGTCGCTTTCACCGAAAAGGGTGCGCTCCGCATGGGTGGGCTTGAGTTTGCGGCGGTGTAGGATGGTCTCCCCATCCGGCCCGATGATGGCTTGCGCCATGTAAAGGGAGCCGCCGTCCTTCTCGCTAAAGCCCAAAACCACGCTGATCTGATTCTCACGAGCGGCTTCGCGGATGCGGCGCAACTGGTCGCCGTCCACCGTGATCGAGTTGGCATGGTAGCGAGCCACAAACTCCATCTGCTGATAGACAGGGTAGGACCAGAGGAAGACCGGGTAGCCCGGGATCCAGGTCTCGGGAAACGCCACCAGTTCGGCACCTTCGGCTGCAGCCTGGCCAATCAGGTCGATGGTCTTTTTAGTGGTGCCTTCCGCGTCGAGCCAGACAGGCTCGGCTTGGACTGCTGCTACACGGATTGTCTTTCCCACGATTACTCCTTGTTCATCCCTGATGGATCGGATATTCCGAGACTATGACGCAGCACACTTACCTGTCCTTGGCGTTTTCTGCACGACATGGTGCATTTCCTGCAGGCGTTGGTACCCTCGTAGGCGTTGAACGTCCGCAGTGACGGCGCTTGGGGAAGCAAGAGGGATGAAGATGGCAGCCATTTATGCCTCAGACATTGCGGGATGGCAGGATATTTCCAGTAGCCATTTCGTACCGCTTCGCTGTGCCTCGCCCGATGCGACTTTTAGGGGCAGCCTGGTTCCGCTGCGGTTGGCTGAGGACGTCTCCCTCTGCAGAGTCAGTACGGGGCCGGTTCTGGTGGAGCGGACGGACCGTTTGGCGCAGCGTTCAGACAACGACGACGTTCTTCTCTCGCTTCAGTTGGCGTCCTCAGGAACGGTAAGGCAGCACGGCAGGGCGGCGCAGATCAATCCCGGTTGTGCCACTCTCTACGAGACCAACCGGCCATACGTCTTGGACCACCTGCAAGCCGGTCAGGAACTGCTGGTGTTGCGTGTCGGCAGAGACCGACTGGGCGTCCGGGGCAGGCTGATCTCCGAGCTATGCGGTCGCACGCTCGACGGCCGGATACCGGGCATGGCCGCTTTCAGCGGCTATCTGCGTGGTTTGGCCGAAGATACGGGGATCGATGACTTCGTACGGCCGGACATGGCTCGGGCTGGTGCCGAACTGCTGACCATGGTCCTGCGCTCATTCTCGGGCTTGGAGAGCAACGGCTGGGACAGCGACGCAGCGTTGCTGGCCGCAATGCGTTCCTATATAAAGGATCACTTGGGTAACCCGGCGCTGACTGTGGAAATGCTCGCCCGGGAACACCACGTATCGGTGCGCAAGGTCCATTCAATCTTTTCCGATATCGGGCAAACTCCCGCTGCTGTTGTCCGGGGCCTTCGCCTGAGCCGGGCGGCCTCGATGCTGACTTCCCGTGCTCCTGGGCAAACCGTTGCTTCCATCGGTGCCGCTTGTGGCATTCCGGATCCTACGACATTCAACCGCGCGTTCCTGCGTGAGTTCGGCTGCCCGCCTTCGAAGTGGCAACCTCACGCGTAAACGTACGCGCGGGATTCGAAGCAGGGCGGCTGGGAGACCCTGCGGCTCGGTTCCTGAGCATAACCAGGACGACCATGTAGGCGGGTGGCTGCGCAACGCAGCCACCCGCCGTCGTTGTTTGGCACGGCAGTGTCCGCCGCGAGCCACGACGTCTTTCCACGCTCCGTATTCCCTGTCATTCTGTAGTTGCAGGGCGGAATCCAGGACGAAGGAGAGCGGCGATGGGGTCGGCAGACGGAAAAATTGTGGTGGGCGTGGATGGTTCCGAGGGCTCGGTGGAGGCGCTGCGCATGGCCGCGCGGCTGGCGCCGGCACTTGACGCTTCCATCCACGCGATATCCTGCTGGCATTTTCCCGCGATCTACGAGGGGTATGTTCCCCCGGATTTCGAGGCGTTCGAGGCCTCGACAAAGAAGGAACTCGAGGCCGCCTTGGATCAGGCCTTCGGTGGGAATAGGCCGGCAGACCTGACCACCGAGCTATTGCGCGGTCCGGCGCCCGAGCTACTGGTCGAGGCAGGCCGGGAGGCCGTCATGCTGGTGGTCGGGCGGCGGGGACACGGCGGCTTCCTCGGCATGCACCTCGGCTCGGTCAGCACAGCCTGCGTATCCCATGCCGCGTGTCCGGTCCTGGTGCTGCACGAGGACGGAAAGATCCACAACCGCTCCGACCGCGCCCGGGGACGCCGGAAGCACTAGGCGGCGGCCGCCGTTATGCACTCAGGAGAGGTTGGATGCGCTTGAGTTCTTGTTCGTGTTTGATGGCTTCCACACTGAGGTCATAGCGCGTCTGCAGATTCATCCAGAACCGGTCGGAGGTTCTCAGAGCGCGAGCCAGTCGTAGGGCCGTGTCAGGACTGATGCCGCGCTTTCCATGAACAATCTCGTTGATGCGGCGGGGCGGAACGGAAATTGCGGTCGCAAGACGATATTGACTAATTCCTAGAGGCTTCAAAAACTCTTCCAGCAGTATCTCACCCGGGTGGATGGGGTCATGAGTGGTGGCCATGGCGGTGTCTCTTTCAGCGATAATCGGTGATCTCGACGTCATAATAACGCTGCGCGTTATTATCGGCAAGCGTTATTAGGGTCCTTGGCAGAATGCCAGTCGGCCCGTCGCGGTGCTGTAACCCGGATCAAGGGGCGGCCTTCACGATGTACGCCATCCCGTTCCGGCCGAGGTCAGGGAAGGCACCGATCCCGTCACCGGAGACGGCGGCGGGCAGCACCGTCTCCTTGCCCGCATGCCAGGGGCGCGGTTCCGTTCCCAGCGCCGGGTCGTAGCTGGCCGCCTGCCCCTTACCGGTGCCAGGTGCCGCGTACTTGCCGTAGACGATGCGGTCGGCACCGACAAAGTAAGGGCGGAAGTCCTCCGACTCGGTGTCGCGCGGGTCGGCGTTTTCCACCCATTGCCGCCCGGTCTCCGGGTCGAACATGGAAACCAGGACAGTGCCTTCCTCGAAGGACGCGAAACCGCGGCCCCGATGCCCCACAAACAGGAGCCCATTGAAGCCATGGATGTGGTTGGAGCCCGTCCGTAAGCACCCGTTGTTCAACTGCTCCGACGCGCCGATGCTTTCGCCGGTATGCACGTTGACAACGAGGCACTTGTCCGTGGCGACGCCACCGTTCCCGATGGCCAGATTGATATACGGGCCAACCGCGTTCGGGATGGCAATGAGCCCCTCATGGCGCCAGTCCCCGGTGAACGCTTCGTATCCCTGCTGGCGGCGGTCATCAAGCTCCATGTCCGCGAGGTCATCGACCCGGTTGAAGACGTCCACCCCGTCTACCCGCAGGATCCATTCATCGCCGTCGGGAACCTCAACGGTTTCGAACTCGCCGCTGACCGGATCGAAGACCAGCGGAGCCTCGGCGACCGGCAGATGCAGGGAGCCGCTGTGTCCGAGCAGCCCGGTGTCATTGTCGCCGTCGGAGGGGAACGTGTGGAACGTCCGGTGCAGCAGCTCGCCGTTGGCCCCGTCGAAAACGGTGATCACGGCAGCCAGGGCGCCGGGGGAGGGGCTTGCCCCTGCTGCCTCGGGTGGAGTTCCCTGGGTGAACACGGCGAAGAACTTCTTCCCGCCCTCATAGAGCTGAGCCACCTCAGTGCCCCTGGTCTGCTCGGGCCTGAGCTCCGTGGGTTCCTCCGACTGTGAGACTACGCCGCCGCGCCGGTCATAGACGGTCATGATGCCGTTTTCGGATAGGGCGGCGATGCCGGTGTCCAGGCCGTACGCGCCGACCACCCCGCCCTCGGTTACCCATGAGGCTCCGCCCGTCCACGGGTCCGGCAGCTGGGCGTCAAAGGAGTTGGTGGACCGGTAGGACTCGTGGGGCTCGCGCGTGGGCTCGGCGGATCCCGTGGAGCCCGCAGAAGTAGAGGGGACGGTGTCGGGTGGTTCCGGTCCGCCCGGGGTACAGGAGGACAGCGCGGTCACAGCGGCTGTTGCAAGTGCGACGGCCGTGGAGGCGTGCAAAATCCTCATGGCGCATCCTTCCCCAAGGCGGCGCACCGTCGCGTCGCGTGCGTTCAGAGTTACCCACCGCAGCCCACGCGTCAATCCACCAAACAGGGGGTGGAATACGACGGCGGTGTGAAGTACGACGACGGCACGACGAAGCCGTCCGCCCAGCCGGTTTGGCTGGACGGACGGCTTCGATGGGTTGACTACTCGGTTACCTCGAAGGTCAGGGTCTGCGTGAACTCGCGGCCGTGGACGTCGGTCGCGGTGACTTCGGCGGTGTGCTCGCCGACGGCGAGGCCGGCGGGCAGTTCCAGCCGCCAGAGGTGCATCATCCGGTCGGCCAGGCTGCCGCCGTGGACCAGCTGCTCCTGGACGGCGGTTGGGTCGGACCACTCGGCGCCGACCAGCTGGCCTTCGCCCTGCATCTGCTGGGTGCGGACCGCCTCGGCGGTGTCGCCGCCGTCGATCTTTACGTCAATCGTCGAGCCGGTGCTGCCCATCCAGAAGTTGGTGGTCAGCCAGGTCTCGCCTGCCAGGTCTTCCTGCGAGACGGTCAGCGGGTCGGTGAACTCCGGCGCGGAGCCCTTGTTGTCCACGTTCTCGGCGTACCAGCCGCGGTAGCGCGGGGTGTTCAGGCCCAGCGCCATCTGCAGGGAATCGTCTTCGCCGCGGACGGTGAAGCGCTCCTTGACGTCCGTGTTCTTGATGTCCAGAGTGAGCACGCCGGGCAGACCGCCGTCGCGCTGGACGGCAAGGGGGTAGCCCTCGGGCAGCATGCGGCCGGAGTACCAGTCGCCGGAGATGGCGCCCGCGGTGATGTGCGTGAATGGCAGGCCATCGACGCCGAAGACATCGGACCAGCCGACCATCGAGTCGCCTTCGCGCAGGTTCTCGATGCTGTGGGTGTGCCCGCCCAAAGCAATCACCTCGCGGCCTTCGAGGATCTGGTAGATCTCCTTGACCTGGTCGACCTGGTGCTTCGAGCTGCCCTGGTCAGCGTAGTCCAGCAGCGGGATGTGCGCGGCGAGGACGATCAGCTTGTTTTCCGGAACCTGGGCGATGTCATTGCGCAGCCACTCGAGCTGGCGCTCGTCCAGCGCTCCGTTGTACGGCGTGCCCGACTTGTACTCCACAGTGTTCAGCGCCACCACGTGGGTTTTGCCGGCGTCGTACGAGTAGTACTCCGGGCCGAGGTTGGCGCGGAACGAATCGAACGAGTGCTCGCTGCTGGCGGCGTCGAAGTCCAGGTCATGGTTGCCGGGCAGGAAGCGTGCCGGGCCGTTGAGCATGCTGGTCAGCTCGCGGGTCTGCGGGTACAGCGAGGGGTCATCGCCCACCACGTCGCCGATGAACAGGGCGCCGCAGCCGGCATAGTCGGTGCGTTCGGCCAGATCGGCGAAGGCGCCGGCCCGGGCGTACGGCACTTCTTCCTCTGTATAGGTCTGGATGTCGCCGCCGATCAGGCAGTGCTGCTCGGGTGACTGGGTCAGCTGGCTCTGGGCCAGCGGGAAGTTGACCGCATCCGGCAGCGGGCCGGTGGGGGCGATGCCGCCGTGCTCCAGCTCCGGGGAGCCTTCGGGCAGGTGGTGGTAGTAGAACTGCGCCACGTTGTTCTCGTCCACCGGCACCTGGTAGCCGCGCGGCTGGGTGGCGAAGACGGTCATGTTCTCGAACGCCGGCAGTTCGTAGCGGCCCTGGCTGTCCGTGGTGGTGATGTCTCGTCCGTTGGACACGGTCACGCCGCCGAGGCCGCGCTCGCCGTTATCCTGCACGGAGTTCCTGTTCTTGTCGTCGAAGACGCTGCCGTCGAGCGTCTCCTGATCGGCGTCCGGTCCTTCGACCACCTCGACGCCGCCGCGGTAGGCGTTCGCGGCCCAGCCGGTGTCGGCGGGAGCGCTGTCAGGCGCTGCGGTGGCCGCGGGGGAGAGCAGGACACCGCAGAAAATCAGCGCCACCGTGCCGGCGGTCAGGGCGATGGGTCTGGCAGAAGGTGATGTGGACGGGGTGGTATTGGGGTTCACCGTGATCCTTCGGTCGAGTGATGTTGGCAGCGGTTCTCGCCGCCAATGGCACTGTTCCAGCGTCCGGTGAACGTTTCACTACCGGCAGACCACAGGGAGGGGAAGCAGGCATAGCGACTCGCCCAACGCCGGGTGAAGTCTCCAAGCCCTGCGTCAAACAACGACGGCGGGTGGGCAGGCGCCGTCGTTGTTCGACCGAAGCGGATCTGGCATAGGGGTGCGAAGTCAGAGATAAAACGTACAATCAATAGCGGAAGCGTTCGCGGCGCTTCCGTTTTTGAAGTGCTTTTGCGCCGTCTCCCCAGCGGTGCACCATTGACAGGATGCCTATGTCTCAGCTCCGTCCCCGCCCGCTCTCTTCTGGAGTCGCCTCGTTCTGCGCAGCTGCACTGCTGGGCGGCTTGCTGTTCCCCGCCGCGGCAGTTGCCGCCGAAGAACCACGTCCCGCAGCCGCGGAGGAGCCCCGTCCCGCGGGCACCGAAGAACCCCTTCCGATGGCGCCGGAAGCCGGACTCGAGCGGGAAGATGTGCCGGCGTCGGGCCGGTTTGTCGTCAAGTTCAAGGAGAAGGCCGGGCGCAGTTCCGCCGGCCGCGCCCATGCCTACGGGAAGACGGCCAAAGACCTGGGCATCTCCGTCAAGGAAGTGCGGACCACCGCCACCGGGGCGCGAGTGATCGAAACCGCCGCGACGTTGGACTCCACCGCATCCGAGGACCTCGTGGCCGGGCTGGAGGCCAACCCGGATGTTGCCTACGTGGAGCCGGACCCGCTGCTGCAGCCGGCCGCGGCGGCGCCGAATGACGAGCTGTACGAACTGCAGTGGAACTTCTGGGAAGAGCAGGCCGGACTGCGTGTGCCCGGGGCATGGGATACGGGCCGGGGCGAAGGCGCGGTTGTCGCCGTCGTCGATACCGGCATTACCAACCACAGCGACCTGACCGCGAACGTGCTGCCGGGGTACGACATGATCTCCGACCCCGCGATGTCCCGCGACGGCAACGGCCGCGACCCCGATGCGCATGACGCGGGGGACTGGTACGGCGCCTACGAATGCGGCTCCAACACCGGCGGCTCGGGGTCGTCCTGGCACGGCACCCACGTAGCCGGGATCGTGGCCGCGGTGACCGGCAACGGCCAGGGCGTGGCCGGCGTGGCCCCCGACGCGAAGGTCCTTCCGGTCCGCGCGCTGGGCGCGTGCGGCGGCTACATGTCCGACATCGCCGACGGCATTATCTGGGCCGCCGGCGGCACGGTGCCCGGTGTGCCGGCGAACCCGAACCCGGCGGACGTGGTGAACATGTCGCTCGGCGGCAGCGGAGCCTGCTCCAACACCTCGCAGGCCGCAATCGATTACGCCTACAACGCCGGAGCCGCCGTGGTGGTCGCTGCCGGGAACGAAAACCAGGACGCGCTGAACTCCAACCCCGCGAACTGTGAGCATGTCATCACCGTGGCCGCCAGCGGCCGTGAGGGCAACCGCGCCGAGTACTCGAACTACGGCTCGGTAGTGGATGTAACCGCTCCGGGCGGGGACATGAGTACGGACTTCACCAGCGGCATCGCTTCCACGCTGAACGACGGCGCCACCGTGCCCGGCGCCGAATCGTACTTCTACTCGCAGGGCACCTCCATGGCGGCGCCGCACGTGGCAGGGGTGGCTGCGTTGATGATCGCCGGCTCCGGCGGAACCATGACACCGGCCGCCGTGGAGCAGCGGCTCAAGGACACCGCCCGGCCGTTGCCGGGCGTCTGCACGGCGGGCTGCGGTGCCGGGCTGGTGGATGCCGCCGCCGCGGTGGGGTCCGCCCCGTCGCCCACCCCGGAGCCGCCCGTGGTCGAGGTGGTGCCGAAAGACGTGGTTTTCACCGACAAGGACGGCACCGCCGCCGATGCCTACACGGTTCCGTCGGTCGAGGGTGTCCGCTACCAGGCAAACGGCAAGACCGTAGCTGCCGGCAGCCACCCGGGTAGCGGCACGGTGGTGGTCACCGCGGCCGCGCAGCCGGGCTACGGGCTGCAGCAGGGCTCAACCACCGAATGGTCCCACGCCTTCAGCGCGGCCGCCATCAAGGTTGACACCGCCGCACCATCACTGGCCGGCTCCACCGTAACGCCGGAAACGCTGAACCTGGCAAACGGCACGGACACCGTAACCGTCAAGGTGCAGGTGACCGACGGAACCGGGGCCGTGGCGCCATCGGTTTCGCTGGAGCATGCGGTGACGGATGAAACCGTGGGCCTCGGCGAAATGAAACTCGTTTCCGGAGACGTTAAGAACGGCGCCTGGGAACGGGCCATGACCGTGCCCGAGGGCGCATCCGCCGGCACCTGGGACGTCACGCTGTATCCGCTGCGGGACACCTTGGGCAACTCGTCGGCGGACTTCCGGAACCTGGGCAGCGTTGAGGTCACGGCGGGCAACTCCGCCCCGGAGCCCAGCCCCTCGATCACGTCCCAGGGCGAGATCGTGGCCTTCGATTCCCACGGCCAGCTCTGGAACTACGGGCACAGCGGAACCGGCTCAAGCCGTGTCATGATCGGCGCCTCCGGCTGGACCACCATGGACGAAATCCACACCGTGGACTGGAATGCGGACGGGTACATCGACATCATCGCCCAAGCCAAGTCCGGCAGGCTCTACTACTACCAGGCCAAGCGCGACGGCGGCTTCAGCCGCCACACCATCGGCAGCAGCGGCTGGGCGCCCTATGACCTGACCGTCACCAAGTGGCGGGCCGGCGATAAGTACCCCGTGGTGATCGCCAAGAACAGCTCCACCGGAAAGCTCTACGTGTACCCCAACGACTCCGGCACCTGGCTTTCCCCGCGGTACATGCTGGGCAGCAGCGGCTGGAGCGATTACACGCTGACCGCGATGGACTGGGACCGCGACGGGCAGCAGGACGTCGTTGCCAAAACCCCGGCCGGGCAGCTCAAGCTCTACCGCGGCAACGGCTCTGGCAAGTTCATCAGCGAGACCCGCCGGATAGTGGGCAGCTCCGGCTGGAACTCCATGAGCAACATCGTCACCTCCAACCGCTACGCGGGGGAGGGCACCGCCGGGCTGATCGCCAGGGGCAGCGACGGCCGGCTCTGGTACTACCAGGCGAACAAGGGCAGCTGGGCTTCGCGCGCGCTCATCGGCACGGGCTGGTCGAGCTACACCGTGGCGGGCCAGTAGAACCGAAGAACGACGGCGGTGCTCCACGACACGGAACGCTAACGTTTAATCCTGCATCTTTCGTGCGGGTATGAGGATGCTGTAGTTTTGTTGTCAGCAGTGAAGGAAAATGTTGGTGCAGTTTCCTTCATCTGCTGGCGCAGTTGGGGCGTTGGGGAACGATACTTCCTTGTTGGGGAATGATATTTTCTTGCCGTGCCCGAGTGCGTGTAAGTACTGGGAGGCTCTCAGTTCTGTTACCGCCGGGCACGTGCTTCACTTGATCCCCCGAAATCGGGTCAGCGCGTGCCCGGCTCAGCAGACTGTTGTGCTCCCCGTTTGGAAATAAGCGATAGACAGTTGGGGAACTGCATGAATCTACGACGTTTGCGGCGCAAATGGCGCCGGATGAAACCCGAAGCGCAGCGCGGCATTGCGAACGCAACAGTAGCGGTCCTGGGCGTGATGGTCCTGGCCGCCGGAGTTTACTCCATCACTCTTTAGCGCCGGCCAGCACTTTTGTGCCGGCCCGCACTTTTGTTCAGTACACAGTCGGATCGGCCGGCGCCCGCTCCCGCCGTCAGCAGGCTCGCGCCCGTATGGTTCAGAAATGCGCGAGCTGCTGCGGCTGCGGATGCTCCACCGGGAGTCAGAGTGGACGGATGTTCTCCGCCTGCAGGCCTTTCTGGCCCTGGACGACGTCGTATTCGACCTTCTGGTTTTCTTCCAAGGACTTGTATCCGCTGCTGGCAATGGCTGAGAAGTGGGCGAAGACATCCGGAGAACCGTCGTCCGGCTCAATGAAGCCGAAGCCCTTGTCTGCGTTAAACCATTTGACGGTTCCTGTTGCCATGATTCTTCTCCCAGTGCTCTTTCGATTGACCAATCGGGACAGCCCCATTTGGTCTTCGCCTCTCAACCTAAGGGGCAGACGGCAGAAGTCGCAAGGGTCAGCGTAAAGCATAGAACGTAGCCTGCCACCCGCCGTCGTGCTTTGACTGTTTTTCCTGCTCAGGGGCAAGGTTCAGTGTGGGGTAGGTTCTGGCGGGAGGCCGGGAACCGTGCCTAGGATGTGAGGAACAGCCCAGCGTCGGGCAGGTGAGGCGGTTCCTATGGCATTGAATCATGGGTACGGGGTGGTCGCGGGGGTCAAAGAGGACTACTTCCGGGATCCACCGAACGACTACGGGCAGTACTTCCACGGGAACCTGCGGCTGCGCACGACGGATGGTGTGTACAACTGTGCCATCGATGTCGACAGCAAGGCCGTCCCGAACGGCGTTCAGTGGCGGGTCATCGAGCTGCGGCCTTCAATGCTCAAGGGCGTAAACAAGCTAGCCGATGGCTGGCATCCACTCGAGTCCACGCCGGATTCCGGCGCGCTGGACTTCATCCGCAACAAGGACTTGAGCTGGCGGCACCATCTGGGGTGCATTCCGGGCCTGCTGGCCGCCGTGTTCCGGGTACATTTCCCCGTGCCGTGGAAGTCGGGCGTGAGCACCGAGGCGCTCGCCGACCTCGAGCCGCTGCTTGAAGTGTCGCAGCGGCTCTGGGTGTTCGGCGAACCGTTCCAGGACGGCCTGGGCGTGCACAACATCCACCAGAACCAGGGTGACCCGCTCGATTCGCCGTGGTCGGCGGAAAACGGCATCTGGCAGGACGGTGCCACCCTGGTGCAGCGGCAGGACGGCTCGTTTGCGATGTTCTGCAACAAGTTCGTCACCCAGTCGGTCCGGACGGACGAGCACGGCAAGCCGCGGAAATAGCGGATCCCATTGTCCGGTCCTTGAAGCGGGGTTAGTGTCGGAAGCAGGATCCATTCCATCCGAGACCGCAATCAATATCGGGCGGGGCGCATCTGCGCGGCTTCCCGAGGCAAGGAGGCTGGCATGGCTGAACGCCGGACTGAGAGGAGCCTGCGATGGGCTCCGTAGTGATATTTGCGCCGTCGCCGGTGCTGACCGTGACCGTGGAGGATGTGGAAGGCACCGCCGACATCCACCTCCACGCCGGAGGCCAGGGCGTGTGGCAGGCGCGGATGCTTACGGCCCTGGGCGCTTCGGTCACGATGTGCGGTGTGTTTTCCGGCGAGACCGGCCGCATAGTGCGCCATCTGATCGCCGATGAAGGTGTCCATGTGCTCTCGGTGGAGGGCCAGGGCAACGGCGGCGCCTACATCCACGACCGGCGGGACGGCGGCCGGAAGGTGGTCGCCGAATCCCCGGGTGACAAGCTCTCCCGCCACGAGCTCGACGAGCTGTACGGCCTGACCATCAAAGCGGGGATGGACGCCGGAACGGTGATCCTCAGCGGCGCCGCCCGGGAGGACGCGGTGCCGGCCGATGTGTACCGGCGGCTGGCCGCGGATCTCCGGACCGCCGGGTGCCGGGTCATTACCGATCTGACGGGGGAGCGGCTGTCCGCTTCTTTGGCCGGTGGCCTGGCCGTGCTCAAGATCGCCGACGACGAGCTCGTGGAGTCCGGCCGCGCGGCCAGCTCCAGCCCGGCCGACATTGTCGAGGCGATGCGTAAGCTGAACGAAGAGGGCGCGGAAACGGTGATTGTCACCCGTGCCCATCTGCCGTCCCTGCTGCTGGAGGAGGGCGAGGTCAGCGAGATACACATGCCGGAGATGCAGAGCGTGGACACCAGCGGAGCCGGCGATTCGCTGACTGCCGGTGTCGCCGCGACCCTGTCCGACGGCGGCTCGATGCATGAAGCGGTGGTGCTGGGAACGGCTGCCGGCGCGCTGAACGTGACCCGGCACGGCCTGGGCACCGGCGAGGCCGCCGCGATCCACAAGCTGAGCAGCCTGGTGAAGGTGGCTCCCTTCGAGGGCGAGGCTGAAGCAGATCAGTCGCAGCAAATTAGTCCGGACGAGCTGGCGCAGAAGATACGGAAACAATGAACAAGCCCAAGATGGTCCTGATCACGAACGACGACGGCATCGACTCCCTGGGTCTGCATGCCTTGGCGGCCGGTGCCGTGGAGGCCGGGCTCAACGTCACGGTTGCCGCACCGGTGGTGGAAGCCAGCGGCAGCAGCGCCTCCATCACCGCCCGGGAGGACGAGGGCCGCATCCGCATCGAGGAGCGGAAGCTGGAAGGCCTCGACGGCGTTCCGGCGTATGCGGTCCACGGTGCGCCGGGCTTCATTGCCATGATTGCTACCCATGGCGCCTTCGGCGACCCGCCCGACGTCGTACTTTCCGGGGTGAACCGCGGCGCGAACGTCGGCCGCGTGATCCTGCACTCCGGCACGGTAGGCGCCGCGCTGACCGCGGGCATCAACGGCGGCCACGGGATGGCCGTCTCCCTCGACACCGGCATGCATCCGGCCCACCTATACTGGGACAACGCCGCGCGGCTGGCCACCGGGCTGGTGCCGTTCCTGCTGGAGCAGGAGGCCGGCACCGTGCTGAACCTCAACGTGCCGAACACGGACTCGCCTGAGCTGCCTGAATACCGCACGGCCACGCTGGCCGAATTCGGTATCGTGCAGACCACCATGGCCGAACGCGGGCAGCAGCATCTTCGCCTGGCCATTGCAGACAGCAAAGAGGAGGCGCCGCCGGAGAGCGACTTCGCGTTGCTGGCAGCCGGCTTCGCCACAGTGACCAGCATCCAGCCGGTGACCGAAAGCAAGCTGCCTGATCTGGAGCGGAGCCTGCCGAAGCCAGCCGGATCCTAGGATGAACTTTCTTGCCCGTTCCGGTCCGGCACGATGGCGGCGGGCGTATGCTCGGCCTATGGATATTCCACGGGGATTGGCGGTTCTGGCCGTGGCCGCGCTGGCTCTGACCGGCTGCGGCGACAGCAGTGGCAACGAATCCGCCGGTTGCATGGAAGCTTTCGCCGCGGCCGACAAGGAACGGGAGCTGCAGGACACCGATAAGTTCCTGGAGCCGGCCTTCACCGCGTGCTCCAATTTGAGCGAGTTCGAGGCGGCTTCCGAGGCGCATCAGGGCGTTCTGGGCAATACGCTTCCCAGCAGGTATGTGACGGAGCGCTGCCAGAACGAAGCTGCGCTGGCCGAGACGCCTCTGTGCACGTCCTTGGGCACCGGTTATTAGGACGCGCGCCTAGTCATCGAAGACCGTTTGGGCCGGTCCCTGGCCGATAGCGGCCACAATTCCGGCTGCGATCTCGCGGAGCTTGATGTTCCGGCTGCTGGAGGCGTTCTTCAGGATGCTGAACGCCTCGTCCTGGCTGCAGCGGTTCTGGCCCATGATGATGCCGACGGCGAGATCGATAGTGGTCCGCGAGTCCATGGCCCGCTTGAGGTGGTCTGCTGTTTCCGTGCTGTAGGCAAGACGCAAGGCCAACTGCAGGGTTCGCGAGGCCTGGGCTGCATAGCCTTCCGCAGTCCGGACGGCGTCCGGCCCGAAGGTGTCCGGCTCCCGCGCATAGAAGTTCAAGGCAGCACCGCCGCTTTCGCCCAGGATCAGCGGCACTCCCATCATGGAGTAAAAGCCATACTCGGCAACGGCCGCGAAGTAATCCGGCCACCGGTTATCCGTGCGCACATCAGCAATGACCGTTGTTTGCTCGGTGGCAATGGCATGCAGGCACGGTCCCTCGCCAAAACCGTACTGGACCTCGTCCAGCAGCGTGGCCTGGGCGCTGCTGCTGGCCACCGTGAGCGCCCGCTTCTCCCGCTTGAGAGTCACTCCGCAGTGCACCTCGACGCCCCCGCCAAGGATGTTGGAGGAAAAGACGGCCAGATCCTCGAGGAAGTCGTCAACATCCTCGTTGCTGAGGATCAGGTCTTGGAGTTGTTCCGCGACGGGAGTCTCCGCGTAATTCTCTGTCATCGCTCAAGTCTAAGTTCCGGCCGGCCTAAATGCAGCGCCCAACTTTCGCCATCAGGTCCTGCGGACCTTGAGTGGTCAGGGCAGGCGCCGGCCCTTGTAGACCGAATCCGTGTTCAACTCGGGCACGCGTTCGCCGCAGTCCCGCTCAAAATCCTGGATACCGGCGAAACGGATTTCCACAGTAACAGCACTGGGCTGGCCAGCAGTGCCGGCAGGATCGGGTCCCACCACTAGCACCAGGTCTCCCGACGCCGGTAGTCCGTCCAAACCCGGCTCAAGGCAGAAAGGCAACCACCCGCCGTCGTTCTGTGGAATGCCGATCACCTGCCGCGACGGCGGGACACACGTTGACGTGTGGGCGGTGAAGTTCCGGAGCTCGACGCCGGAAAGCAAATCCAACCAGGTATTCCCGCCGGTTCGTGCCAGCAAGCCGATCAACGCGGGAGCGGCATGGCGTGCGCCGGTGATACCGATCCAGCAGGCCTCACCGGCGGGCAGGGCGACGAGGAGACGGACCGCGCCATCTGTGGCACCTACGATGCAGAGGGGCAGCGCTCCGGCACTTGTGGGCAGCGCCGTGAGTCCGTCAGCAGCGGGGCAGCGGTAGCGCTGGAACGATACGAACACCCCCTCCGCCACAGCATATTCAAACATCCGATCCCTGCCCTGTTACGCCGATTGCCCGGGCGGGAATGAGAAGCCTGCGTGCAGCGTCCTGGCTGTCCGTCGCGCCGCTGCGCTGGATCCAGTGCTCCAGTTGGCGGGCGTGCACGCGTTTTGACCCGGGGTCGGAGGCCCAGGCCAGGAACGGACCGAAATTCGTCACGGCATGCACCCGTTCCCAGAGCGATGCCGGTAGCAGTTCGGGGTTTGCATAGCTGGCTTGCGTCATGAGCTGCCAGCCGGCCCTGAAAATCGGCGGTACGGTGAAGGGCCCGGCGGTGCGTAGGGCGGGGTCCCTGCAGCGCAGCGACAGAGCGGCTACGTCCGGGTGCACGTATCCCACCATTTTCCCTAGCCGGACCACGGCAGCGTCGAAGGCGGCTTGCCGGGCTTCCACCCCGCGCTGGCTGTGTTCCATGGCGATGAGCAGCAGATAGCAACCGAGGATGCCGGCAATTGGATCGTTGTACTCTTCTAGCAAGAGCCGCTGCAGATTCATTCCGTGGCTCTTGCCGAGCAGATCCCGTCCCTGCGCCAGTCCCAGACGGGCGGACTCCACGACGCGGTCCTGCTCTACTGAGCCTGCCACGCCGTAGGGGCGCATAAAGACGGCCGCGTCCACCAGCGGTACAACGTCGTTGGCAGCGAGCCCGGGCACCAGCTCCGCCGGGGAGCGCTGCAAGGCAATCTGGGTGAGCCAGTCTCCGCAAGCTATAACGCTGGCCTCTCCCGCACGGCCGCTGCGAAAGGTCTGGCGGAGGTAGTAGGCGCCGGGCGGCACCCGTCGTGCCCACACAGCAACCGGGTCCGTAGGGGAGGAGCCATCCAGACTGCTGTCCTCCAGCAGGGAAGCGATGACCGTTCCGTCTGGCGAGATCAGTTCCAGCCCCTCCATCGGGTGGGCAAGGGGAAGCTGCGGGCGGTCCTCCGGATCCAGCCAGTAACGGACCAGCACGGAAATGGTAGGGGCGTCCAAGGCGGCGCCCGCGCGGCTGTCGGCCTGGGCCCCTTCGCGAAAGCGCGCTACGTGCGATTCGTGGATCAGCGCGGTTCCGGGGATGGGCGCAGGGGAGGGCACCTCAGGCGAAGCGGACATCGCGGGTTGCATGTCCTGGTCCAGCAAAATGATCCGTTCGAGCACCGTTGATATGTCGCGCCCGAGTTCAGTCCTGATCTTGTAAACGCCAGGGGCGTCGAACTCGTGCAGCGCCCCGGTGTCTGAGAAGATCCGCTTGAGCGTGTGGTCCATGATGGAGACCGAGGCGGCGGGATTGGCTGTCTGCACATCGAGGGTGAAAAGCCGGGTGGGATGAGGCGACAGAACCCGCGGCCCGGTATCGCGCATTTCCACTTCCATCGGCCCGGATCCGGTGACCTGAAAACCGTGACGGAAGCCTGCGTCCGGAACTTCCGCGACATACAGGCCGCGGACAAAATCACCGGTCCAACTGCTTCCGGTGATCTTTTCCATAACGACGGCGGCGTGCGGCCTTCCGGTCCAGACCTTTAGTTCCAGTCCGGTGAGGTCCCGGGGGAAGGCCAGCGTGACCAGATAGGCGGGCCGGTTGCGGAACCGGCGGAAGGTGATGCCGGCATCCGCCCGGATGAAGGGGTGCAGGTCCACCGCGGAGGCATTGCGGACGTCCTCCGGAAGGAACTGCGGCATGGTGTCATGCAGGAAGGCCTTGAGGCTTTCGGAAGTTACCCGGCCGTGTTCGTCCGTGGCGCCACCCCGGAGCCCGTGCAGCAGCGTCCAGCTGAAGACGCCGTGAACTTGTCCATCCGCCATCTGGTGTTCCAGGGCGCTCTTTGTCTGGGCGGCAACGGCCACGAAGGCAGGACCCGGTACCCCGGTTCCCACACCGGCGCGGATGGGAACACTGCTGACCGGGATGGTCTGGTGGTGGGTCATGCAGCAGTCCATCCACAGGACGACGTCCCTGAAACGCCGGGCCTTGCGGAAATTGCGCATCCAGTCATAGGCATAAACGTAGGACGGGATGGTGTTGGTAGCCTCGGCGGTAAACAGCGCTCCTTCTTCAAGCACGGGGGCGAAACCGTGCCCGGAGAAGTACAGGTACAACCGGTCCCCCGGCCGGTCCGCGGTCTCCTCTTCGAGCCAGGTCAAGGCACGCCTGATGGTGGCTTCTTCCGGCTCCGGTTCGTCAGGCTTGGGCGGATGGAAGTCCGCCGAACGGATCAACCGCACGTTCTCGGAGCTCAGCCCTCCGCCGTCGGCATCGATGAGCCAGTCATGGATGTCCTTCGCATCCGTGTCCGGTCCCTGCAGGTCGGCCGTGGCGTCTGCGGTAGCGAACTTGGGATAGTGCGAGATGCCGACGACGATGGCGTAGTCAGCCATGCTCTGGCCCCCTTTTTAGGCTGAACCGCTCACCAAGGATAGGCGCCACGGATAAATTCGATGTCGGTCCCGGACAACCTGGAGTTGAAGCCGGCGGAGAAGCCATCGGTGGTCCAGGACAGCGGAATGGGATACATCATGATGGAAGAACTGTCCGTGTCCGTTCCGGTGACCTGCGCTGTGTTGTACTTGCTGAAGATATTGTGCTCGATGGTCTGCTCATCCCAGTTGTTCGGTGGGCCGGACAGATCGGCGATGACAGCCGCGCGGTTCCACTGGATCGGCCGTTGGGGATTCTGGTGCTCATGGATCAGCCCGATGGCGTGGCCGAACTCGTGAAGTACCACCTCATCGACTTCGTCGTCGGTCGATTCAGGCGTCAGCCAGCCGAAGTTCATGGTCGGCTCGCCGGTGGCGATGTGCTGGGCCTGCGTCCCGAGGTAGGACCAGGATCCGTCACCTTGCAGGAAGGCGACCCGGATATCGCTCGGGCCATCTGCGGCCTCCAAAAATTTCAGATTCGCGACGTCCGGACCGGTCCATTTACGTGCCGACGCCAACACGCGCTGCTGCAGATCAGCGTCACCCTCGAGGAAGCCGACAGTGAGTTGGGTGGCGTTCCACTTTGTGTCATTCAGTAGCGCGGCCTTGGTATTGCCGGTGGGCGGCCGGACTGTCCGTATGGTGCAAAAATGATTCCGGTTAGTTCCGGTTCCCTGGTTCTGTTCCACGAGTTTCTCCTGCCGGCGGCCGTATCAATCTATGGCGCCTTGCCCCGCTTATTGCCGGGCAGAACGTTTACCCGGTATAGCTCGTGAAGTGTTACTGGAGCATTACCATCTGTTGCGTTGCGACCCCGGCTTACCTGTGAACTTGCTGAAAATCATTGACTCCTTTGCTTCATGTGAGGATCGTCGAGTCAAAGGTTGGTATCGGGGGATTGCCGGCGATCGACAGTGGGGGGCTTATGTCTTCGGCCGCAGTAAGCACAGGAAAAACGTCCAGGGAATACAGTCTGTCTCTGCTGCAATGCTGGCGCCTGAGCCGCGACGACGAGGTGGTTTCCGTGGCCTTGCGCCAGCAAAGGCTTATCGCCGCCGTGGCCATAGCCGGACCGGCACCGCGGAATTATCTGAGCGGGTTGCTGTGGCCGGACAGCCCCGAACTCCGGTCTTCCGAGAACCTTCGGGTCAGCGTCCATTACGTCACCCGCGACCTTCCGGGACTGCTGGATGTTGACGGCCGGACTCTGGGGCTTGGGCCGCGGGTTCGGGTTGATCTCCATGACTTGTGGCACGAACTTTCACACCCGGAACCGGAAGCTAACGCCATGGCCTTTTCTCGCGTCAAACAGTGGGCAGAGCTATTGCCGGGCTGGTACGACGAGTGGGTAACCCAGGAACAGCGGCGGCTGCTGCAGATGCGGGTGTCCTATCTGGAAAGGCTTGCGGCGTGGTTTCTTGAGGTGGGCAAGCCTCCTAAAGCACTGGAGGCGGCTGCGTCCACCCTGAGTCTTGAACCCGTGAATGAGATCGCTTTGATGCAGTTGGTCAGGGCCCATTTGGCCCTCGGAAACCGGGGTTCTGCCCTGCGTGCACTGGATGAATTCGAGGAGACGCTGTACCGGGAATTCGGAGTCAGTCCCTCTATTCAGATCTCCGGTCTGATCGATTCCATCCGATGGGCTTAGTGCAGGGTTGACCACGGAAACTGTCGCTTTGTTCCATGGAGTTAGAAGACCGGTAGCGGGATAGTCGGTACAGCGGTAAGGAAGCTAGTAATGGACACTACGGAACAGTTTTGCCAACCTTTCGTCTCAATACAGAAGCCGGGGCTGGCGGATGTGGAAGAGCGGCATACGGTCTGGGGGACGCTGATCAGCGACAGCCTTGTGGTCTGCCGGGACAGTTCGTGGACCCAAGATGTGGACCGGGACTGGGAAGTGCTTCTGGCCACCGACCCCCGTAACGGCAGCGCCGCAGTGGAGCGGATCAAGATGGATGAAATCGACATCCTCGGGCACGACGGCGCAGGCAGCGCGTCCATTGCAATGATCAGGCTGGCCCACGCACCCCGGTATCCCGTGCGCACGCACGTCAACCTGGACGATATCGACGAGGACGTCTTCACCCAGGGACTCGGCGACAACTGGGATGTCTGTGCCGCCTTGCAGGCCGCCGGTGCGTTGCCGTCCGAACCACAGGACGGGCCGGTGGGCCAAGTATTGGGTCCGGTGGCGGATTGGGAAGCCGCGGAGGAAAAGCCCCGGATCAAGAGATACGATCCCGCCGCGGATCAGCCCTCCGGGCGGACCAGAACCTTTGCGCTGAGTGCGCGGGATGCGGAGAAGCCGGCAGAGGAACCGGAACCGCCGAGCCGGATCCTGCTCTGTTTCTTCAAGAGATGCGGGTAGCCCGCCATGCGTCGCCTCCACCTTCCCACAAGCGTCTCACCGGCTCTGGATGTGGTGGTGCTAACCCTGCTGTATGTGCTGGACCTGCTGATTTCCTGGGACCCCGCGACCAGTCCGCCGGGCGTGGGCACGTATGCTGTCCCGCTGCTGGGCATGGCAGTGTATTTGCCGTTGTTGTGGCGGCGCCAGCACCCGCTGCTGATGTTGCTCTTGACCGTGTCGGCCAGCGTCGTTTTTGCTATTCTTATGCCGCCCACCGTCCTGATGCTGGGTGCATTCCTGGGCCTCTTCAGCGTGGCGCGGCATTGCCGACTGCGTCCCTCGTATACGGGCTTCGCGTTGGCAATGGTCTTGGTAGTGGTCAATGTGGTGGCGCAACTGGACTACATGCCTGCCGGAGAGCCGGGGCAGATCATTCTGGTGGGTGGCCTTCTGGGTACCATGATGGCCATTGCCTCGTTCGCCGCCGGCCGCTGGGCACGCAGCGCTGCCCGGCAACGCCTGCTGACGGCCCAGCTGGCAGCAGCAGATGAACGCAGCCGCATTGCACGGGAGCTGCATGATGTGGTGGCCCACGCCGTGAGCTTGATGGTGCTGCAGGCAGCCGGCGCCGAAAAGATGTTGGACAGCAATCCGGAACGGGCCCGCGCTGCGTTGGGGAGCGTTAATCAACTCGGGACTCAGGCGATCACCGAGCTGCGCCGGATGCTCGGTCTGCTGGTGCCGGCGGGGCCTTCCGAGCCAGCAGATTCCCTGATGCCGGCTGAAGCCGCCCCGCCAAGACGGCTGGTTGATGTTGGCGGACTCGTCGAAGAGCTTCGGGAAACGGGGCGGGAAGTGCTGCTGGAAGTAGTCGGCGACCCCGTTCCGCTCGAAGCAGGTGTGGATTTTTCCGCGTACCGGATAGCCCAGGAAGCACTGACCAATGCGGCAAAATACGCGGATGCCATCCGCCCCGTTATGGTGCAGATAACCTGGCAGCAGGACGAGGTCCGTCTATCGGTCCGCTCCCAGGGTGCCGGTCCCGCAACCCCGCAGACCCTGTCCACCGGACACGGCCTGCTCGGAATGCAGGAACGCGCCAGAGCTGCTTCCGGCAGCCTTGCGGCAGGCCCTACACCGGATGGCGGCTTCCTCGTGTCGGCTGCATTTCCGACCGCCGCGCCTACCAATACCGGCACCGCCGACCGGCACAGCAGATTCCGCCGGCTGCATCTGGGTAGGGCCTGATGACCCAAACTGCCGGCGACGGGATCCGCGTTCTCTTGGCCGATGACGAGGCCTTGGTCCGCGCCGGGCTGACAATGCTGTTGGAGTCTGAACCGGACGTCACCGTGGTTGGGGAAGCGCAGGACGGTGAAGCCGCCGTCGACATGGCACGTAACCTGCAGCCTGACGTGGTGGTCATGGATATCCGCATGCCGGTGATGAGCGGCGTGGAGGCCACGGAAATTCTCACCTCTGACGATTTCCTGAACGGTGTGGAGAATGTGCCTTCCGTGCTCGTCTTGACCACATTCGGCGATGACGAGGCCGTCCGGGCCGCACTGCGCTCCGGTGCGTCCGGCTTCATTCTCAAGAGCTCGGCTCCCAAAGGCCTCGGCGACGCCGTACGCTCGCTGGCTGGAGGGGCCGGTTGGCTGGATCCTGCCGTTACACGGGGCCTGCTGGTCGATTTCGCCGGCCGGCCCGATGCCCGGCTGCCTACCACAAAGGAGATGGAGCGGTTGACCGCCCGTGAACGTGAAGTGCTCGCCGTCGCAGCACACGGATTGAATAATGCGCAGATTGCGGCTCACTTGTTCCTCAGCGAAGCGACCGTCAAGACGCATCTGCACAGGTCTTCCTCAAACTCGGCATCACGGACCGTGCCCAGGCAGTTGCCGCCGCTTATAAGTGCGGTCTCGTGAAGTCAGAGGACAAGCTGTAAGACCATTCCGTCCAGGCTGCCTGCTGCCTAACTGGCCGTCACGGCCTACACCGCTGGTGGTATGCCACTTTTGCATCACCCGGAGGACGCTGCGTTGCCCCTGCTGGGCGCATTCTGATTCCGAACCTGAACAAAGGTTGGGAGAGGAACAGGACATGCTCGGCACAGATACGGCTACTGGTCGCAAGGTAAACGCGGACTCGGCCAGCGGGAATGCAGTACGTGTGGATATATTCCTCTGGGCTGCAACGTTGTGCGCTGACCGGAGCTGCGATCCTTCACCGGCGTTGCTCCACGATAAGTATGCGGAGAAGGTACGGTTCTGCGACGGATTCGGGCATCTCGAGGCAGCGCAGGCCGAGAACCCGGACGAGACCTCTGTTTACCTGCCCTGGTACTGGCAGGTTTCGGAAGCCTGCACGCTGGATGCCTTGGCCACGGGTTACCGCACTGAACTGGAACGGGCCCAGGGGGAGACGGGTTCGGAGAGCCGATTGCTGGCCCTGGCGGTCGAACTGCGCGACCGGGTTGCAGCAGACCTGCGGACGGCGCAGCGGAACTACTGCAGCTACTTGGCGGAGGCTTTGAACTGGTGGCTGGGCAAACTCAACGGGCTGGTCAGCCACTTTGCCGAAGAGCAGTCTGCGTCCATGTCTGAAATCAGTCAATGAACGCCACCTTCGAAAGGTACTCCTGGTACATCCGCACAGCATCCTCCAACGGAAGGTGACCGAATCTTAAGGCAGTCTGCAACCCTTCCAACTCGATGTTGCAGGCTTCAGCAGCCGTTATTTGCGCGGCCACGTTATTGGAATTGGCCAGACCGGTGGCCACTGCGGATGCTACCGAAAGCAGCGCAGCCAGAACGCAGATGACTTGCCAGACGACGGAGGGGTCCGGAAGTGAGAACAGCCGGGCCACCGCCGCGGTGAAGCCTTCCTGACCAAAGCCCGGACCAGCGGTCAGGGCAGCAACCAGGGCGCTTCCAACAACGCTGGTTATGGTTAATCTGGTCCGGCGGGGACGGGCACGCCGCAGGTACGTCTTGATGTCACGGCGCCGTTTGTCAATCTCGCGGAATAAGTTATCGCGGGTTCCTGACGTATTCATGTCCCATCCTTGCCCAGCACCTACCGGGACACCGGACGCGGCATCCGCAGCAGACCGCTGCTTGGCCCCAAGCTATAAACGACCTGTTACTCGGCCGTTACCCAGAAGCCTGTCTTGCCGACCTTGCAGGACCGGATCTCCTGCACCCGAAGTCAGCAGATGGACGGTGATTTCATTGGCGCGTAGCGTGGAGACTATGAGCGAGATCCGTGTCAACGGTGTGTCCCTCTACTACGAAGAACACGGCGACGGCGTTCCCATCCTCTGCATCCACGGAACCGGCAGCTCGGCGAAGGTCTGGGGCGAGGCGACGGCGCAGCTTGCCAAGCGTGGACGGACGATCATCTACGACCGGCGAGGCTGCACCCGCAGCGAGCGGCCGGAACCGTACTCGATGACCTCGGTGGGGGAGCATACCGAGGACGCTGCGGCGCTGCTGCAGGCTCTCAAGGCGACCCCCGCCGTCGTTATTGGACGCAGTTACGGCGGCGAGATCGCCGTTGACCTCGTACAGCGCTATCCCGGACTGGTCCGGGCCCTGGTCCTGCTGGAACCGGCGATCGTGACGATGACGGCGGAAGCACATGCGTGGGAAGGCGCCCTGGAGGCGAACGTCGCCGCGGCTGCCGCGGTCGGGGGACCGGAAGCCGGAGCGGATTGTTTCTACCGGGAAATCCTCGGCGACGGGGGCTGGGCACAGTTGCCCGAAACCTGGCGGCGCATGGTGCTCGATAACGCGCCCGCTATCATGGCCGAGCTGAAAGGCGGATCCTCCCGGCCGGACCAGGAGCAGCTTGTCCGCGTGCGAAAGCCCGTGCTGATTGTTTCCGGTGCTGCGTCGCCGCCGGTCTTCCGCGCAGTCGACAACGTGCTGGCCGACCTGATTCCCGGTTCTCGGCACGAAGTCGTGGAAGGCGGGCACCTCATCGATCCGGCTTCCGCGGAGGTGCTGGCGTTTCTCGACGAGCAGCTGGCCTGACGGGAACGGTGTATTAGTCGCGGTGGCCGTGGTCCGCCTCGAACGCGCGGAAGACGTCCCGGGTGGTGGTGCCTTCGAGCGCAAACTCGTCCCGCAGATATCCGGCCAGTTCCCTCAGCGAGGTTTCCAGGACCTCGGCGGTGAGGTTGACATCCTTGCTGGGAGAGCGCTGTCCTGCCGCGGAAAGGTCCAGTGCGTAGGTGAGGGAAACGGCTAGAGAGACATCAGGGGACATGTCCCGAAAGTAGTACGTCTCCGTGGTCTGGCTGAGGTCGATGCGGGCTTGGGAAATGCTGTCCGATACCGATTCCAGCGCGCTGCAGGCCACTGAAGGTTCCAATTGGCATAGTTTGTCCACGTACCCGCTCTTGCTCATCGAGGACAGCTTTAGCGCCAGTGCACGGCGGCGTGAAAGGGCAGGGTAGATCTGCATGAACCACGAAACCGCTGCGGTGAGCAGGCCGAATCCCGTGACTGCTTGAAAGGTAGAGGCCCAGCGGATCCAGTTGTCGATAGGAACGACGTCGCCGTAGCCGAGCGTGGACAGCGTCATGACCGAGACGTACAGCGCCTCCGCGGCGTTGGAGTACCTGGTTTCATCCAGTCCCGGCGAATAGGAGAACCCGTCCGGAAAGTGCGGGTAGTAGATCAACGCCCATCCCACGGCCTGCAACACGGTCCAGGTGAGGATCACGGAGACGATGGCCAACGGGCCGGCGTACTTCCGGATGCCGCCCGTGCCCCCGAAGGCCTTCCACATTCCGTTGACCACGAAGTGACTCAAATGGCCGCGTCCGGTAGGCCGGAGCAGGGTATGGAAAATGTCGTTCAGCCCGGCAACAATCAGAACGACGCCCAGCAGGGTGAAGAGCCACATCATCCTTACTGTCTAGCACGCCGGCCTTGCGCGTGGGGCAGAACGGCGGATCGGGCGTCCTTCCATTGGGCGGACATCTCGCCCCAGGGGCTTACCGCCAGGAGAAGCGGGCGATATCCGCGGCGCCGATCAGACCCGCCTTCGGTCCAAGCGCCGCCAACTCGATGGGTGCTGCGGGACGGAATCCGCCGCCGGTGAGATTGCGTCCGAACGCGCGGCGGGTCGGTTCCAGCAGCAGTTCGCCCGCTTCGGAGAGTCCGCCACCGATCACGAACATCCCGGGGTCCAGGGCCGCCGCCAAGTTGGCCAGGCCCAGGCCGAGCCACTCACCGATGTCCTCGATCAACTGGATGCTTGCCGGATCGCCCTCGCGGGCCAGGGAGGTGACGACGGCGCCCGTGATGTCCTCCGCGCGACCATCGACTGCGCGGAGCCACTCCTGGGCAACTGGGGAGTTTGCCCGTGCGAGCTCGCGTGCCTCGCGGCCCAGGGCGTTGCCGGAGGCATATTGTTCCCAGCAGCCGCGGTTACCGCATTCGCACCGGTGGCCGTGCGGGACGATGACCTGGTGGCCGAACTCGCCGGCCACGCCCCAGTTGCCCCGCTCGAGCCGGCCGTCGATGACGATCGAACCGCCGATGCCGGTTCCCAGCGTGATGCACACCAACCGGCTCTGGCCGGTTCCCGCGCCGAAGCGGCATTCCGCCCAGGCCGCGGCGTCGGCGTCGTTGGCCAGCGAAACCCTGCGGTGCAGCAGCTTTTCAAGGTTGGTACGCACCGGCTCGTTGCGCCAGGCCAGATGCGGGCTGAACAGGACGGTGCTTCCGCTGCGGTCCATCCAGCCGGCGGCGCCGATGCCGACCGACAGGATGCGGTGGTTGGCGGACAAAGAGCGGACAAGCGAGACGATGACCTGTTCCACTTCGCGTGGATCGTGGCCCGGGGTGGCTCGGATTTCCTCGGCGAGGATGCGGCCGTCAGCGTCGACGACGCCGGCAGCTACCTTGGTGCCACCGATGTCGATCCCGATGGACAGCCCGCGGCGGGTCAGCCGGCTGGGCAGCCGGAGCTGGGGGCGTGCACGAGGAACCCGGCCATTGCGCAGGGCCCCGGCATGGACTCTGAGGATACGCGGGCGGTCCGGATCAGCTCTCATCTGTTTCATATTAGGGGCACTTCTGCCAGCTGGCCGTGACCGGCGGCCCCTGTGACGTGGATGGGTTGACCTGATGAACCTGGTGGGGCGGCATCTCGCCGATGCCGCCCCGTCAGCTTGTACCCGATGTCGACCGGGTCCTATCGCTTTACCAAGGAGGCGGTCAACGCCGCATCGGCATCTTTCAGGACATTGGCGGCGACCTCAAGACCTTCGATCCGGCCAAGAGAGACATCCTCATGCTCGATGTTCACGAGCATTTCCGGATCGACTTCGTAAAGTGCCCGCAGGAACTCCGTCCAATAGGCAGTGTCATGCCCCTTGCCCAACGCCACAAAGTCCCATGCGGATTCCTTCGGCCATTCGTTGGCCCGTTCGTCGCCGCCCAGATTCGTGCGCTCCTCCGCGGGCGAGAGGCGCCGGAACCGGTTATCGAGAACCCCGTAGAGGGCGGCTGTCTCCGCATTTACCCGAACATCCTTGGCAGCGGCCTGCACCACCAGGGGACCAAGATGACGGACCACGGCGACCGGGTCCATCTGCTGCCAGAAAAGATGGGACGCGTCGAGTTCGACGCCGATATGTGTCGCCTTGGTCAGTTCCAGCAGCTTATATACGTCAAGTTCCGTGTGCAGCATTCCGATGCACGACTTGCTGGGGAGATGGTCGGGCGCCAGACCATGTTTGGCGGCAGCGTACGTGCTGGGCTGGGTGGGCTGATTCTGTTCGCTTCGGGTCCAGCGCTAGCTCTACCTGACGCGAGTTTTGTGCTTCATGTAAGTATGTCAGTACAAATGTTTGACAGGACATTTTGACTCGTGCAAAGTAGTTGGTGTGGTTCGGCTCACAGCCTGCCAGCAGGCGGCCGCGAGGGCACGCCCCGAAACAGAAAGGCCGAGGATCTTAAGTGGCTCACGATTTGCTTACCATGGGACGGATCAGCGTCGACATATATCCGAATGAAATCGGGGTCGGGCTGGCAGACGTCAGTACGTTCGGGAAGTACCTGGGCGGTTCTCCGTCCAACGTCGCCGTAGCCGCCGCGCGGCACGGCCGCCGCAGTGCCATCATCACGCGTACGGGTGAAGATCCGTTCGGCGAGTACCTGCACCGCGAGCTGTACAAGTTCGGTGTGGATGACAGCTTCATCACCGCGGTTCCGGGCCTCCAGACCCCGGCGACGTTCTGCGCCATCATGCCGCCGGAAGATTTTCCGCTCTACTTCTACGGCCGTTTCCCCACCGCTCCGGACCTGCAGATCGCGGCCAGCGAGCTGGACCTGGACGCCATCCGCGAGGCCGGCATCTTCTGGTCTACTGTCACCGGTCTGTGCCAGGAGCCCAGCCGCTCTGCTCATCTGGCCGCCCACGAAGCGCGGCGCCGCGAGGACCTGCAGGCCGGCCAGTTCACGGTTCTTGACCTGGACTACCGCCCGATGTTCTGGGCCTCCGAAGAGGAAGCCCGCGAGCAGGTTGCCCGCATCCTGCCGCACGTGAGCGTGGCCATCGGCAACGACAAGGAATGCGCCGTCGCAGTGGGCGAAGGTACTCCCGACGAGCAAGCGGACCGGCTGCTTGAGGCCGGCGTGGAGATTGCTGTGGTCAAGCTTGGGCCGGAGGGCGTGATGGCAAAGACCCGGACCGAACGCGTGGTCTCCGCCCCGGTCCCGGTCAAGACCGTGAACGGTCTCGGCGCCGGCGATGCCTTCGGCGGTGCCTTCTGCCACGGACTGCTGGCGGGCTGGCCGCTCGAGGCGGTCCTGGACTATGCGAACGCCTCAGGTGCTCTGGTGGCTTCCCGACTCTCCTGTGCGGACGCGATGCCGACGCCGGACGAGGTCAATTCGCTGCTGGCCGAACGCGGGCGCAACGTTCCGGCTCCCGTGGAGGCAGTCCGATGAGCGAGTTTGACGACAACCCGCGCCGCTACGAGCACCTCTCGCGGATCCGGCTGGAAGATCCGGACGCTGTGGCACGGGCGGCAGCCGTACGCCGGCCGCACCCGGGACTCAAATTGGGCGAGCAGAACTTTATCGTAGCCGCGGATCATCCCGCCCGCGGCGCTCTCGCTGTCGGCGAAAATGCCACGGCAATGGCGGACCGGCGCGATCTGCTGGACCGAATGAAGGAGGCGCTGGCCAACCCGGCAGTAGACGGTGTACTTGCCAGCCCCGACATTATGGACGACCTGCTGCTGCTCGGTGCGCTGGACGGCAAGCTGCTCTTCGGTTCAATGAACCGCGGCGGCCTGGCTGGGTACGTCAACGAGATGGACGACCGGTTCACCGGTCACACCGCCGCCGCTCTGGAGACCCTCGGCGCTACCGGCGGCAAAATGCTCACCCGGATCTGCCTGGGCGACCCGGCTACTGTTGCGACGCTGGAATCCACGGCCAAGGCCATCGACAGCCTGGCAGAACGCCGGCTGGTCGCCATGGTGGAGCCCTTCATCTCGGTGTGGGACAACGGCCGGGTCCGCAACGACCTCAGCACCGACGCCGTCATCAAATCGATCGCCATCGCCTCCGGCCTCGGTGCCACCAGCGCCTACACCTGGATGAAGCTGCCTGTGGTTCAAGACATGGAGCGCGTCATGGCGGCCACCACCATGCCCACAGTGCTGCTGGGCGGGGATCCGTCCGGCACGGCCGAGGAGATCTATTCGAGTTGGGGCGCTGCGCTGCGGCTGCCCGGCGTGCAAGGCCTGACCGTTGGCCGCACGTTGTTGTACCCGAAGCAGGGCAGCGTTCAGGAGGCAGTGGCCACCGCCGCATCGCTGCTGAATACCCGTACCGAACAGGAGATCGCCAGCTGATGGCAACCCGTAGAATGACCGTGGCCCAGGCGGTCGTAGAGTTCCTGGGCAAGCAGTACACCGTCGATAACGTCGGGGGAGCGGAGTACCGCGAGCGGCTGATCCCGGGCATGTTCGGCATCTTCGGCCACGGTAACGTTGCCGGGGTCGGCCAGGCCCTGAAACAGTGGCAGGTCCAGGATCCGACTCTCATGCCGTACTACCAGGGCCGAAACGAGCAGGCCCAGGTACACCAGTCGGTGGGTTACGCCCGGCACATGCGGCGCCGCGCCACTTTCGCGATCTCCAGCTCGATCGGTCCGGGTTCCTCGAACCTGCTGACCGGTGCTGCCCTGGCCACCACCAACCGCCTGCCCGTGCTGCTGCTGCCCTCGGATACCTTCGCCACCCGGGCGGCGGACCCGGTGCTGCAGCAGCTGGAGCGCCCGGACGCCTACGACATCACGGTTAATGATGCCTTCCGCCCGCTGTCCAAGTACTTCGACCGCGTCACCCGCCCGGAGCAGTTGTTCTCAGCCTTCCATCACGGGCTTCGCGTCCTGACGGACCCGGCCGAAACCGGTACCGTGACCATCTCGCTGCCGCAGGACGTGCAGGCCGAGGTGCTGGATGTGCCGGAGGAATTCCTCGCCGAGCGGGAGTGGCGAATCCGCCGCCCCGAGCCGGAAGAGGGTGACATCCGCCGTGCCGCCCAGCTGATCCGCGCGGCCAAGCGCCCGCTGATCATCGCCGGTGGCGGCGTGCTGTACTCCTTCGCAAACGAGCAGCTCGCCCGGTTGGCCGAGCTGACCGGCATCCCGGTGGCCTACACGCAGGCCGGCGTGGGAGTACTCCCATGGGACGCCCCATACTGCCTCGGCGCTGTGGGTTCCACAGGTACGACAGCAGCCAACGCCCTGGCTCGCGAAGCGGACTTGATCATCGGTATCGGCACCCGTTACGAGGACTTCACCACCGCCTCGCGCACTGCGTTCCAGAACCCGGACGTGCAGTTCGTCAACATCAATGTGGCGCCGATCGACGCCTACAAGCAGGGCACCAGCCTGCCGATCGTCGCCGACGCCCGCAAGAGCCTGGTCAAGCTGGTGGAAAGTCTGTCCGGATACCGGGTGGCCGGCGACCTGGAGCAGCAGGTGGCGGTGGAGAAGGACCGCTGGAACAAGACGGTGGACGAGGCGTTCGACACCCGGCACACCCCGCTGCCAAGCCAGAACGAGATCATCGGCGCCGTCAACCGCACCATGGACGCCCGCGACGTGGTCATCTGCGCGGCCGGCTCGCTGCCTGGCGACCTGCACAAGATGTGGCGCGTACGGGACCCGTTCGGCTACCACGTGGAATACGCCTACTCCTGCATGGGCTACGAGATTCCCGGCGGCTTGGGGGTGAAGCGAGCGGCCATCGACGAGGCCGACCGCGCCGCGGAGGGGTCGGCAGACGCCGAACCGCGCGACGTCGTCGTTATGGTGGGTGACGGCTCTTACCTGATGATGCACACCGAGCTGGTGACGGCAGTGGCCGAGGGGATCAAGCTCATCACGGTGCTGATCCAGAACCACGGCTACGCCTCCATCGGCGCGCTGTCCGAATCGCTCGGCTCGCAGCGGTTCGGCACCAAGTACCGCACGCTGGACAAGAAACACCACACATTCGACGACGGCGAAAAGCTGCCGATCGACCTGGCTACCAATGCCGAATCGCTCGGCGTGCGGGTGATCCGGGTTGAGCCCGGAGAGAACGTCATCGCGGACCTGGAATCGGCGGTCGCCAAGGCCAAGGCCGAGCCGGAAGGGTCCGGTCCCGTGCTGATCCATGTGGAATCCGATCCGCTGATCGACGCGCCGGACTCCGAGTCCTGGTGGGACGTGCCGGTGGCCTCCGTCTCCGAGCTGGACTCCACCCAAAACGCCTACAAGACCTATGCGGACCACAAGGCCCAACAGAAGCCCCTGATCTAGTAATTTTCCACTGCAACACCGAGGAGCAATCATGACCACCACCATCACGCACTTCATCAACGGAGCGGAGACCGCCGGCGAGGGCGACCGCACCCAGCCCGTCTACAACCCCGCCACCGGCGAGACCACTGCCGAACTGCGCCTGGCCAACCGTGCGGACATCGATGCCGTCGTCGCTTCGGCCAAGGCCGCCTCGGAGATCTGGGCCGAAACCTCGCTGTCGAAGCGCACCGCAGTCCTGTTCAAGTTCCGTGAACTGCTGGCCGCCAACGTGCAGGAACTGGCCGAGATCGTCACGAGCGAGCATGGCAAGGTTGTCTCGGACGCTGCCGGCGAAGTGGGCCGCGGCCTCGAGGTCGTCGAGTATGCCTGCGGCGCCTCGCAGTCGCTCAAGGGCGAATACTCTGACCAGGTCTCCGGCGGGATCGACGTCTTCTCCTTCCGCCAGCCACTCGGCGTGGTCGCCGGCATCACTCCGTTCAACTTCCCGGTGATGGTCCCGCTGTGGATGGCGCCGGTCGCCATCGTCACTGGCAATGCCTTTATCCTCAAGCCGTCCGAGCGCGACCCTTCCGCCAGCCTGTTCATGGCCCGCCTATGGAAGGAAGCCGGACTGCCTGACGGCGTCTTCAACGTCCTCCAGGGCGATAAAGAAGCCGTTGACGGTCTGCTGACCCACCCCGATGTGGACGGCATTTCCTTTGTCGGCTCCACCCCGATCGCCAAGTATGTGCACGAGACTGCCACCAAGCACGGCAAGCGCGTGCAGGCACTCGGCGGCGCGAAGAACCACGCGGTGGTCATGCCGGATGCGGATATGGACCTCGCCGCAGACCACATCAACGCCGCTGCCTTCGGCTCGGCAGGCCAGCGCTGCATGGCCATCTCGGTTGCCGTTGCCGTCGGCGATGCTGCGGAAGGACTGGTAGCCAAGCTTAAGGAACGCGCCGAGGCTGTCAAGGTGGCCAACGGTTTGGAGCCGGACGCGGACATGGGCCCGGTCATCACCCCGCAATCCAAGTCCCGTCTACAGAAGATCGTCGGCGAGGCTCAGGACGACGGCGCAGCGCTGGTCGTGGACGGCCGCGAACTGATGGTCAAGGATCACGAGAACGGTTTCTTCGTCGGCCCGACCGTCATCGACCACGTCCGCCGCGAGATGAGTGCCTACCGGGAGGAAATCTTCGGACCAGTCCTAGCCGTGGTGCGCGTGGCCAACATGGAAGAGGCTCTCGAAGTCATCAACTCCAACCCCTACGGCAACGGAACGGCCATTTTTACGTCCTCCGGAGCCTACGCCCGCGCCTTCACCCGCGGCGTCACCGTGGGCATGGTCGGCGTCAATATCCCGCTGCCGGTGCCGGTGGCCTGGCACTCGTTCGGCGGTTGGAAGGACTCGCTGTTCGGCGATCACCACATTTACGGCCCCGACGGCGTGCGCTTCTACACCCGCGGCAAGGTTGTTACCCAGCGCTGGCCCGAACCGAAGCAGGCCTCCAACGCGTCCTTCGCGTTCCCGTCCAACTGACGCGCGTCCATCCGGCCCGCCGACTAACCCCGCCAAGTACAAGGCTGAAAGGACTAATCCATGTCCGAGGTTGAGAACAAGCTGATTATCGGAACTGCCCCCGACTCCTGGGGTGTCTGGTTTCCGGATGATCCCAAGCAGACCCCTTGGGAACGCTTCCTGGACGAGGTCGTTGAATCCGGTTACAAGTGGATCGAACTCGGCCCCTACGGCTACCTGCCCACCGATACGTCCCGTCTGGCAGATGAACTGAAGGCGCGTGACCTCAAGGTCTCCGCAGGCACCGTGTTCACCGCCTTCCACCGCGGCGTGGACCAATGGGACGTTGCCTGGGAGCCGGCCCGCAAAGTTGCGGAACTGACCGCGGCCGTCGGCGGGAAGCACATTGTGGTCATCCCCGCGATGTGGCGCGACGACGTCACCGGCGAGGCAGTGGAGAACGGCGAGCTCACGGTTGAGCAGTGGGATGACCTGTTCAACGGGCACAACCGCCTGGGCAAGGTTCTCTCCGAGGAGTATGGCCTCCAGCAGCAGTTCCACTCCCACGCTGACTCGCACGTCTGCGTGCAGCCGGACATCGAGCGCTTCCTCCAGAACACGGACCCGCAACTGGTCACGCTGTGCCTGGATACCGGCCACGCAGAATACGGCGGCGCCAGCAGCGTGGACCTGATCGAGAAGTACCCGGAGCGGATCGGCTACCTGCACCTGAAACAGATTGACCCTGCCGTGCTGAAGACGGTGCGCGAGCAGAACATGACGTGGGCCGCAGCCAATCTGGCCGGCGTCATGACCGAACCCCCGAACGGCATGCCGGACCTGTCCAAGGTGATCGATGCCGTCGAAAAGCTGGACAAACCTATCTTCGGCATCGTCGAACAGGACATGTACCCGGTGGCCGACTTCGGGGTGCCCATGCCCATCGCCAAGCGCACGTGCAGCTACCTGCTTTCCTGCGGCTCGCGGACCCGCCTCCAGTAGCCCGTTCAGCAACAGTCCCTCACGCAATCGTCACAAGCCAAAGGAAATACCATGAGCCAGAACCTGCGCGTTGCCGTAATCGGCGCCGGACGCATGGGCATTGACCACATCCAGCGCATTCACCGGCGCATTCATGGCGCCGAGGTGGCCGCCGTCGTCGATATCGACCTGGACCGAGCCAAGGCCGCCATCGCTGACATTCCAGGCGCCGTGGCGCTGACGGATGCCCAGGCCGCCCTAGACAATCCGGAGATCAACGCGGTACTGATCGCCACGCCGGGCTTCCTGCACGAGGAGATCCTGCATGCGGCGCTGGTCAAAGACATCCCTATTCTGTGCGAGAAGCCGCTGACTCCGGACGCCGAGTCTGCCTGGAAGGTGGTCCAGGCAGAGGAGAAACTGGGCCGTAAGCGGATCCAGGTGGGCTTCATGCGCCGCTACGACAGCGAATACGCGCAGCTGGGCAGCATCATCCGTGGCGGCGAACTCGGCGAGTTGCTGGTGCTCCACCACCAGCACCGCAACCCGACCACCCCGCCCGGCTTCACTAACGAGATGCTGATCAACGACTCCGTAGTCCACGAGTTCGACGCCGTCCGGTTCTTCACCGGCGAGGAAATCACCTCGGTGCAGGTGCGGATGGGCAAGAAGACCCGCAACGCGCCGGAGGGCCAGCACGATCCGCAACATGTCCTGCTCGAGACCGAGTCGGGCGTCCTGGCCGACGTGGAAATCTACGTCAACGCCCAGTACGGCTACGAGGTCGGCACGCAGGCCTCCTTCGAGGACGGCGTGGTCAGCATCGGCGGCGACTCGGGTCCCTATGTGCGGACGCAGGGCCGCTGGGGCGGCAAGATTGCGCCCGGCTTCGAGGAGCGTTTCGGCGCAGCATACGACGTCGAGATCCAGGCGTGGGTAGATGCCGCGCTGAAGGACGAGATCGGTGGCCCGAGCGCCTGGGACGGCTACGCCACCGCCGCCTGCTGTGAAGCGGGCGTCGAAGCGCAGAAGACCGGCGGCAAGGTTCTCGTCCAGTTGAACGAGAAGCCCTCACTCTACAGCTAGAACCCGTGGTGGGAGGGGCCTGGAACCATCGGTCTCTCCCGCCAGCCCATGTCCGGTCATCTCCGGCCCCACATCCACAAGGAGCGCTACCGATGAAGATCGCCCTGGATCCAACTCCGTTCCACCACAGCCACTCTGTGCTTGAGTTCCCGAAACTCGCGGCAGAACTGGGGTACAAGTACATTCAGCTCACCCCGCACAAGGACGTTATCCCCTTCTTCACCCATCCGAAGGCCGACGACGCCTTGGTAGCCGACCTGAAGAAGGCCTGTGCCGAGGCCAACGTCGAAATCGCTTCGGTGCTGCCGGTCCTGCGTTGGTCCTCTCCGGACGAGAACCTGCGTGCGGCTGCGGTCCGTTACTGGAAGCGCGCGGTGCAGATCGCCGTCGACCTTGGCGTGACACAGATGAATACCGAATTCAGCGGACGGCCGGAGCAGCCAGAAGAATCCGAGGCCGCTTTCTACCGGTCCATGGAAGAACTTGTACCCGTCTTCGAACGCGAGGGCGTCCATGTGGCCATCGATCCGCATCCTGACGACTTTGTCGAGGAAGGCCTGGCCGCCTGGAGGGTAATCCGCGGCGTTAACTCGCCGAACCTGGGCTTCGTCTACGTCGCCTCCCACTCCTTCCACATGAAGGATGACCCCGCCGAGATAATGCAGGCGGTGGGGGACCGGCTCCGCGTTGTCCATGTCTCGGACACCATGGACCACCATGCATCGCACGGTCTGCGCTACATCACCAACCCGCCGGGCAACCCGGTACGCGTGCACCAGCACCTCAAGATCGGCGACGGCGACGTGGACTGGCAGGAATTCTTCGGTGGACTAGCAGAGAACGGCTTCCTGGACCGACCTGACTCGGTGATGGTCTCCAGCGTCTTCGCCGAGAACGAGAATGCCATCGACGTATCCCGATACCAACTCCAGACGATGAAGGAATTCGTCGGCGGTTTCCAGTGACAGGCAAGTCCGACGGAGAAGACATGAGCATTGCAAGCTCGCATAAGTTAGCTGCTTCCGGCGGACCTGCCGGTGCGGCAGGCCCCGAGGGCAAGCCCAACAGGGCGCTCAAGCGCATTACCGCCGTGAGCACGCTGGGTGGACTGCTCTTCGGTTACGATACCGGCGTCATCAACGGCGCCCTGCCCTTCATGGAGCAGGATCTCGGGCTGACACCGTTCACCACAGGACTGGTCACCAGTGCCCTGCTGTTCGGCGCAGCCTTTGGTGCACTCGTGGGCGGCCGGCTGGCAGACCGCTATGGCCGCCGGCGGATGATCATCGCCCTTGCCGGGGTCTTCCTCATCGGCACGCTTGGCGTGTCCTTCGCGCCGAACGTGGAGATCATGGTCCCGTTCCGTTTTGTCCTCGGTCTGGCCGTCGGCGGTGCCTCTGCCATGGTTCCCGTGTTCCTGGCGGAGATGTCCCCGGCGCACATGCGTGGGCAGATGGTTACGCGTAATGAACTGATGATCGTCACCGGGCAGTTGCTGGCCTTCGTGACTAACGCAGTGCTCGGGAACGTATGGTCCGAGGAGTTGCACATTTGGCGCTGGATGCTGGTGCTCGCAACATTGCCTGCGATCGCACTCTGGATCGGCATGCTCCGTGTCCCCGAGAGCCCACGCTGGCTGGCCTCGATCGGCAGCTTCGAAGAGGCCTTTGAGGTGCTGAAGCGGATTCGCACCGCAGCGACTGCGCAGAAGGAATTCGACGAGGTCCGCCACTTGGCCCGTGAGGACTACGAGTCAAAGAAGGGCTCTTTCAAGGACCTGAACGTTCCATGGATGCGCCGGATCTTTTTCATCGGCGTGGGCGTAGCGATCTGCCAGCAGATCACCGGCGTGAACTCAATCATGTACTACGGCACGGAGATCCTGAAGCAGTCGGGCTTCGGCACACAAGCGGCGCTGACGGCGAACATCGCCAACGGTGTGATCTCGGTCCTGGCGACCTTCGTCGGCATTTGGCTACTGGGCCGTGTTGGCCGTCGGCCGATGCTGATGATCGGCCAGATCGGCACCATCATTGCCCTGGCCCTGATCGGTGTCTTCTCCATGGTGCTTCCGGAAGGAACCGGACGGGGCTTCGTCATCCTGGGCTTGACGGTGACCTTCCTGGCTTTCCAACAGGGCGCGATATCGCCCGTGACCTGGCTGATGCTCTCCGAAATCTTCCCGCTGAGGATCCGCTGCCTCGGCATGGGCAGCACCGCCTTCATCCTTTGGATGGTCAACTTCGCCGTTGGGTTCAGCTTCCCCATCCTCGCCGAGGGCTTGGGGATCTCCGGCACCTTCTTCATGTTCGCATTTGTCGGAGTCTTCGCGGTGATCTTCGTAAAGGCCTACCTGCCAGAGACACGCGGCAAGACATTGGAAGAGCTGGAAGAGCAATTCCACGTGGGCGACACAGCGGCACTTCGTCGGGAAGGCACCTCGGTGCTGGTCAGCCAGCACTAAGCGCTGCACCACTGACCCCGGCCGTCGTAGTCCTTTTGGACGGAGTGGTTTTCCCTCACGACTGGTCCGGAAGAAGAGGGGTCCGGGCACGGCGGAAAAGCCGGCTCGGGCCCCTCGTCGATGTTTGGCTATGGCACGGCGTCTTGACCCATTTGCTCTTTACCGAGTCCACCATATTTGTTAGAATGTCAGGACAAACTATTTAGGAGGCGTACATGCCGCTGATCCGCATTGATGTCGTCGAAGGCCGTTCCGAGCGGGAGCTCGACGCCGTCAGCCAAGCTATTCACACCGCGGTCGTGGCGGAGTACGGGATCCCCGAGCGGGACTACTTCCACATCCTGACCGTGCACCCACCCGGCCAGATCGTCGCCCAGGACGCTGGCCTTGGGTTTGAACGGTCCCACGGCGTTGTCATGATCCAAGTCTTCACCCAGGAAGGCCGGAGCGCCGTCGCCAAGACGAGCCTGTTCGAGGCTATCCACAACTCGCTGGCCGAGGTTGGCGTCGCGAGCGAAGACGTGTTCATCGGCTATATGGAGAACGGGCCGGGCGACTGGTCCTTCGGCTTTGGGCGTGCCCAATACGTCACCGGAGAACTGGCCGTGCCGAAGCGCTGAACTCAGTCATACGCACCGGGGACGGTCTGGTCCCAGTCGACCACTGAGCCGGTGACTACGCCGGAGCGCTCGGACAACAGGAACACCACGAAGTCGGCGATCTCGTCCACCTGCCCCAGTTTGCCCATCGGCTGCGAGGCGTTAGCCTTCTCCAGCCAGTCATCGCCGGCGTTGTGGAAGCGGCGCTGGATCGCGTCTTCGCCCTCCGTAGCAGTCCAACCGATGTTGATCCCGTTGATCCGGATACGATCGCAGCGGTGCGCGTGCGCGGCATTCCTGGTCAGCCCGGCCAGGCCCGCCTTCGTCGCGGCATAGGGCGCCAAATAGGGCTGGCCGCCGTGGGAACTCATCGTGATGATGTTGGCGATGTTGCCAGACGTCCCGCGTTCGCGTAGATGCGCGATGACCTGCTGCATGAGGAAGAATGGCGCCTTTAGGTTCACTGCCACGTGTGCGTCGAAGAGCTCCTCGGTGGTGTCCAGCATGGTCCCGCGGGTGGTGAGGCCCGCGGCGTTCACCAGTGCATCGACCCGGCCGAGACGCTTGACGGCGGTCTCCACCACTGTGCCTACCTGCGGCATTTTGGACAGATCGGCCTTGATGAACATTGCCTGCGTCCCGGCCGCTTCAATCCGTTTAACGGCTTCCCTTCCGTTTTCCGTGTTGCGACCGACGACGGCGACCGCCTCGGCGCCCTGCTCCGCGGCGGCCATGGCAATGCCCGCACCGAGTCCCTGCGTCCCCCCGCTGACCAGCAGGACCTTGTTCCTCATCAAGCCATCAAATCCCACTACTGTTATCCTCTTGATTCGGTTGCTCTTGTGGCGGCAGCAGGACCAACTGCGGCAGCCCCGCCCACGGCTACTGTCCTGCCGGTCACCGCTGAATGGGCAGCTGCCTCGGCCAGTTCGAGGGCGGCAACCCCGTCGCCTATTCCAGGGGTGGCCGACTCATCCTCCCGTATGCAGCGCAGGAAGTGCTCCAGCTCGGCGCGGTATGCGGCGGCATAACGTTCGAGAAAAAACGGCTCGTACGCATCGGCTTGCTCAGTGCCGGCGGACGAGTAACTTCGCACCGACGTCGGCCGAAAGTTCTCCGCGCTGAGCATCCCGCCGGCGCCGAACGCTTCCAACCGCTGGTCGTAGCCGTACGCGCTGTGCCGGGAGTTCGTGATGGTGACCTGCTCGCCGCCGGCACCGATCAGGACAACGACGGCGGAGTCATAGTCTCCCGCGTCGCGGATGTAGCCGTTGAACAGGTTTGAGCCGTGTGCACTGACTTGGACAATGTCTGGGAGGAAGAACCGCGCCATGTCGAAATCGTGGATGGTCATATCGCGGAAGATGCCGCCGGAGGTGCGGATGTAAGCCTCGGGCGCCGGCTCCGGGTCGCGACAGGTGATGGCGAGTTGCTCCAGCCGACCGATCTCGCCCGCATCCACCCGCCGCCGGACAGCCGCAAAGGATGGGTCGAACCTGCGGTTGAAGCCAATCATGATCGGCCGCGCCGCCCCAGCCACCGCGCGCTGGCAGGACCGGGCGCGCTCAAGGTCCAGGTCCACCGGCTTCTCACAGAGCACCGCCACGTCCCGTTCGGCTGCGGCCAGGATCAGGTCCACGTGGGTGGGGGTCGGCGAGCAAAGGATGACGCCGTCCACGCTTCTGTCCTCCAGAACCTGCTCGACAGATTCCGTGGCGGTCGCTCCGTACATCGCCGCCAGTCCGCGCGCACTTTCGATAAAGGGGTCGGCCACCCAAGCGAAGTCCACCCCGGGATGCGCGGCCAGACTGGCGGCGTGGACCGCGCCGATCCGGCCGGACCCGATCAGGCCCAACCGGAGCGGACGGCCAGCGCCGGTGTGCGATGCCACGTCAGCCCACCTGCGTCCGACGGCGCTGCTGCTGGGCATCCAGTTCCGCTTCGAAGGCCGCCTGGTCCAAACCGGTTTTCAGGGCGCGCAGCACTAGCCCGGCCTGGCTCTCCGGGGCGATGCCGCCGACCGGCTGGTCCCGGTCAAGATTGGTGGGGAAGGCATATCCCTCGGCGGACGCGGCCACGACGTTGCGCACCGAACGCTCCGAGGATCCAGCGGCGCGGTGTTCCTGCATGATCGGGTAGAGCGCCTTGCACATGCTGGTCCGGTCCACGGTTTCCATGGCGCGGCCGAAAGCGGACGAGACCTGGAGCAGGTTGGCCATGCGGCGGATGTCGGCGCTGCGGTTGTGCCCGGCCCCGTGGAATAGCGCGGGGTTGAAGAATGCGGCGTCACCCTTTGCCAGGGGCAGCTGGACAAAGTTCTGTTCGAAGTAGTCGGTGAACTCGGGCCGGTGGAACGCCACATAGCCCGCGGGATATTTGTGTGAATGCGGCAGGTAGAGGGTGGGCCCGGATTCGATCGGCATGTCGCAGTGCGCTACGGCACCCTGCAGGGTCAGCGCGGGGGAGAGCCGGTGGATGTGTGCTGGGTAGGTCTGGGCTTCCTCCAGCCCCATGAAGCCCAGATGATAGTCGCGGTGCGCGGTCTGAGCGGCGCCGCCGGGGTTTACCACGTTGACCTGTGACGTGACTTGATAGTTCGGGCCGAGCCAAGCTTCGGAGACCAAGGCCAGGATGTCGTTGCCGTAATAGTCGGCAAAGACTTCAGGTTCCGCAACGGCAAGCTTGTCCAAGGCGCCCCAGACCCGATCGTTCGCCCCGGGCTTGGCGAAGTGGTCTCCCGCCGCAGTCCCCGCCGCTTTCTGTGCTTCGATCAGCCGGATGAAGGCCGCGGTGGCTCGATCGACGACGGCGGTATCGGCGAAGGCCTCCTTGAAGACGACGATGCCGGGCCCGTCGGTCAGGGCGCGGACCAACTCGGCCTGGATATCTCGGCGCCCCGCCGGGTCCTCGGCCCGCTGTTGCAGCTCCGGGCCGTAGATGAGGACGTTTCGTTCCACACGATGGGCGAAGGGGTAGTCCTCGAGGCGTGTCTCGACGGAGACTGTACGGACGAAGTCCTCCAGGCGGCAGGCGTCCGAGTGGAACCACTGGACACCGGCGCTCATGCTTGCGGTGCTGGCCCGAGCGGTGATGGACATGGCAACTCCTTTGCTGGGGTGCTGAATGGATGGAATCCACCTGCGGATGCAGATGGTCGGCAAAGCCAGGAAATAGATAGATGTCTCGTGCTGCGAGCTGCCGGGGCAGCTGCTCTTACACCAGTCTTCTGCCCCAGCAACCTCCGCGGCAATGGGCAAGTACCTCAGAAAGCCATCAAGCTTCGGCCCTTGCCATGGCACTCTCCTTCCTGAAATGCTGGCCCAGCGATCGTCGATTGCCTCAGGAACCCCTCACCTCGACCTCAAACAGGAGGCAGCATGGCGCATCGGTTCACTGTGCGGGAGATCGCCCGGCAGGCGGGGGTCAGCGACGCCACGGTGGACCGGGTGCTGCATGACCGCCCCGGCGTCCGAGCGGTTACGGCTGGACAGGTGCAGCGTGCCATTCAGGAACTCGAGGCGCAGCGCCACCAGTTGGAGCTGACCGGACGCCGCTTCCTGATTGACGTCGTCGCAGATGCTCCTGCGCGGTTCAACACCGCTGTGCGGAGGGCGCTGGTAAACGAGTTGCCGCTACTGCGCCCGGCGGTGTTCCGCGCCCGCTTCCACCTGAACGAGAACTGGACACCAGCAGGCTGCGTGGATCAGTTGGACCGGATTGCCGCCCACGGCAGCCATGGGGTAGTGCTCAAGGCGCCGGACGTGCCGGAGGTGGCTGCCGCCGTCGAACGTTTGCATGCCAAAGGCATTCCGGTGGTCACACTGGCGACAGACGTACCGGTGAGCCGGCGGCTGGCGTATGTCGGAATCGACAACAGGGCGGCCGGGGCAACGGCGGCCTACCTGGTCTCGCAATGGCTGGGCGGGCGGCCCGGGAGCGTCACCGTGACAGTCAGCAGCGACGCGTTCCGTGGCGAAGAAGAACGGGAAATGGGATTCCGGGCCGCGATGCGCAGGCTGGAGCCGCATCGTCCCGTTCATTATCTGGCCGGCTCGAACGGGCTGGACGGCAACGCACAGGAGATCATGGCGCACGCACTCGCAGAGGATCCCGGAGTGGCCGCGGTTTATTCCATCGGCGGCGGGAATGCCGGATTGCTGGCGGCCTTCGCGGAGGCCGGCCGGGAGCTGGCTGTCTTCATCGGGCACGACCTGAATCCGGACAACGTCCGCCTGCTGCGCGAAGGCAGGATCAGCGCGTTGCTGCACCATGACCTGCGCCAGGACGTCAACCGATGCTGCCGCGTTCTGATGCGCCATTATGGTGCTCTGCCCATGGACCCGGTGCCCGAGGCGTCAAAGATCGACGTCGTCACCCCGCACAATATTCCGGCCGGACTGTAGGCAGGCCGGCCGGATAACCCCGGGGTTTGCGTGTGCTGCTCCTGGAGTGGTCAGGCGGTAAAGGGCAGCCGGGGATCCATCTGCTGGCCCTCCCAGGTCTGGCGGATCCAGCCGTGGTGCGGGTCGTCGCTGATCAGCCATTCCCGGACGCGGCCGGGGCCGGCCATCACGTTCAGGTAATACAGGTCGTAGCCCGGGGCGGCCATGGCCGGTCCGTGCCAGCCGTAAGGGACCAGGACCACGTCGCCGGTGCGGACTTCGGCATTGACATCGATCGGCCGATCATCCGAGGCATAGACCCGGGCATACCCGATGGCGTCCGCCTCGGCAGGAGCCAGCGCGTCCTTGGCTGGCCGGGTCTCAAAGTAGTAGATCTCCTCAAGGCTGGTCTCGCCGTCCTTCTCCTCATCATGCTTGTGCGGGGGATATGACGACCAGTTGCCTGCCGGCGTAATAACCTCGCACACGATAAAGCGGTCCGCTTCCAATGCCGCGGGGGTGCCGAAGTTGTGCACTTGGCGGGAGCAGATCCCGGAGCCGCGCAGTTCCACCGGAGTATCTTCGGCTTTGATCAGGCGCACCGGGTAGCTGGCCTTTGCGGGCGCCAGGGCAACGGCCACCCGTCCGCCGTCGGACGAGGAGATGGTGACGGCGGTTTCGATCCCCGTGTAGAGCACATCGGACGGGCCAGCGAAGACGGATCCTCGCCCGCGGAGTGCGTAGTCAAGGCCGTCGATGGTCACGGTGAAGGAGCCTTCGAGCGGGATCACGAGGCGTTCCTCGGCATCCGCCGCCAGTTTTACGGCCTCGCCGGGGGCGAGCCGAGCGATCTTGATGCCGGTGTGTGCCCAGCCGTCCACCTGGGTGGGGCTGTCGGCGGCGCCGAGCGAGACCTGCCAGGCGCCGTCGACGGCGGTTCCGAGCGGGTATACCCATTGCGTAGATTCGGGCATGACTGTGCGGCCTTTCGTTGAGGGATCGAAGTCGGTCTGTAGAACGGAAGTTGGTGAGGCGAGTTGCCGCCTGTCCTGGGTCAGCGCTGGACCAGGGTCATCTCGAAGCTGTACGAATCGGCGCGGTAGACATGATGCCCGGTTTCGACATTTCGCCCGGTGTCATCCACCGCGGTGCGCTCCATGGTGACCAGTGCGGAGCCTGTCTCGACGTCAAGCAGGCCGGCCTGCCGGGCATCCGCCACCATGGCGCCGATGCGCTGGCTGGCCAGACGGAAGTTCACACCGGCGTCACGCAGAATCTGGTACAGCCCGAGTTGCCGCAGTCCTTCTTCGGTGATCTCCGTAATGTCGTCCCGGACCCAGTTCTCCATCAGCGCCAGAGGTTTGCCGCCTACGCTTCGCAGTCGAGAGAAATGGTAGACGTTCACACCCGAGGGAAGGTCAAGGGCCTTAGCGATTGACGCATCGGCCTTGCCGTGGCGGAAATCCAGGACCTCAGTGGTGGGCTTCTGGCCCGTGCGCTTGAGGTCGTCGAAGAGGCTGGACAGCTCGAGGTGCCTGCGGACCTGGTTGGAGACCACCTGCGTTCCGACACCGCGCTTCCGGACCAGCAGGCCGGAGCGGACCAACTCGTCCATAGCCTTGCGCATTGTCGGCCTCGAGAGCTTGAGTTTGCTCGCCAACTCAATCTCGTTGTCCAGCCGGGAGCCGGACTCAAGCGCGCCGCTGTGGATGGCCGCTTCGATGCCCTGCACTACCTGGTGGTACAGAGGCACCGGAGAGGACCGGTCTATGGGGATATTGAGGTCTGTGCTCATTGCTCCTCCTCCGCCTGCTTCCGGGTCTTGGGTGATGGTTGCTGCAAATGATAGGACAAACAGTCTTGCCGTGATGGTATCAGCGATCCTTCTCGTTCCCTCGGCTACACCTGGGGAATGGGAGCTCTTCCTGTACGTATACCGGCCGCCACTCGTGCCTTCCGAAGCGTGGCTTCCTTCTCATTGTGAATATGTCCTTACATACTATTGACTTCTGTGACTCCTGTCACCATGCTTGTTCCCAAGGAACTGAACCGGGGCGAAGACCATGCTCCCCGGGATCGGTCCACCGGCCTTCGGGGAAGGCCGGTTCACGAAAACAAAGGAGATTCTCGTGTCACACAAGCTTTCCTGGCGGAAACTGGCGGCTGCGGCGGTCCTGGTTCCTGCGCTGACCTTGACAGCCTGTTCCAGCGGCGGAGGGCGTGCCCCCGAAGCGGGGGGTGAAGGTGGTGGCGCCGTTGCCGATACGGAACGGATCAAAGTTGCATTGATTACGCACGCAGCTCCTGGCGATACCTTCTGGGACATCGTTCGGAAGGGTGCGGAAGAAGCCTCTGCCAAGGACAACGTCGAATTGCAGTATCTCTCTGATCCCGAGGGCGGCCGGCAGGCTCAATTGATCGAACAAGCGGTGCAGCAAGGCGTGGACGGCATCGCAGTTACCCTGGCCAAGCCCGATGCTTTGGCCTCGGCATTGCAAAATGCAACTGAAGCGGGCATCCCCGTAGTGAGCCTCAACGCAGGAGAGGACCGGTTCTCCGAGCTGGGCGCTTTCACCCACTTCGGATCGAACGAAAAGCTCGCTGGCGAGGCGGTGGGTGAGCGGCTGGCGGAAGACGGTTACGAGCACCCCATCTGCGTGATCCAGGAGCAGGGACACGTCGGCCTCGAGAACCGGTGCGCCGGTGTTAAGGAAAAGGTGCCCGGCACCGAAATCCTGTACGTGCAAGGAACCGATATGACGCAGGTGCAGTCCACTGTGACCGCAAAACTGCAGGCAACGAAAGCCGCCGATGTCGTTATCGGGCTCGGCGCACCGTTTACCCTGACCATTCTGCAGGCGGTCGAGACCGCCGGAAGCGATGCCAAGGTGGCGTCCTTCGATATGAACGCTGAACTTGCGCAGAAGATCGTCGACGGCGATGTCATCTTCACTGTCGACCAGCAGCCATGGCTGCAGGGCTACATGGCTGTGGATGCACTTTGGCAGAACAAGCGCGGCGGCTTCGAGATCGGCGGTGGCCAGCCGGTGCTGACCGGTCCAACCATTGTGGACCAGGAAAGTGCAGGCGAGGTCCTCGAATTCGCCGAGCAAGGCGTCCGCTAACCAGCCGACTGCTGTGGCGGGACCACTTTCCGGTTCCGCCACAGCCTTCAAGGAGTAAATGACATGACCATGACAGCAACAGCTCCCGTCAAAGATGAACGGGTAGCGAAGAAAAGCACCATCAGCAAGATTCTGGGCCGTCCCGAAATCGGAGCCCTCGTCGGGGCCGTGGCACTGTTCATCTTTTTTTCGGCTGTGGCCCCCGTCTTCCTGCAGCCCGGATCGATCGCTACCGTTCTCTACGGCGCCTCGACGATCGGCATCATGGCTGTCGGTGTTTCCCTGCTGATGATTGGTGGCGAATTCGACTTGTCCACCGGTGTGGCCGTAATCAGCTCGGCGCTAATGGCCTCCCTGTTCAGCTGGTACTTCTCGATGAACGTCTGGGTAGGCGTGGTCCTGGCATTGGTCCTCTCGCTTAGCGTCGGCTTCATTAACGGCTGGATCCTGATCAAGACGAAGCTGCCCTCATTTATTGTCACTCTGGCAACCTTCCTGATGCTGACCGGTCTTAATCTGGGTCTGACCCGGGCAATAGGCGGCAGCGTTTCCACGCCGTCCGTTTCGAACATGGACGGATTCGAGTCGGCCAAAGCGATCTTCGCCTCCTCGGTAAACATTGGCGGCATTGATGTGAAGATCACTGTTTTCATCTGGATCGCAATGGTTGCCGTGGCCTCGTGGATTCTGCTGCGCACGAAGGTAGGGAACTGGATCTTCGCTTCCGGCGGCGATGCCAATGCCGCCCGTGCCGTGGGTGTTCCTGTTGTACGCACCAAGATCGGTCTCTTCATGGGTGTAGGCTTCTGCGCCTGGGTCCTTGGCATGCACAACCTGTTTGCCTTCGCGACTGTCCAGTCCGGCGAAGGTATCGGCAACGAGTTTCTCTACATCATCGCCGCTGTCATCGGCGGGTGCCTCCTCACCGGTGGCTACGGTTCAGCGATCGGCGGCGCGATCGGCGCGTTCATCTTCGGCATGGCCAACAAGGGCATCGTCTATGCGGATTGGAATCCGGACTGGTTCAAATTCTTCCTGGGGCTGATGTTGCTTCTGGCCACGATCGTCAATCTTGTGGTCAAGCGCCGGGCCGAGCAGAAGTAAGCGCACGAGGAGCAGAAGGAAATGACACTCATGAAAAACAAGGACATCACCCAGGAAGCGCTGCTCCGGGCCGAAAAGGACCCGCTGACCAGCACGCCGGTCCACCTGCTCGAATTGGACGGGGTGGGCAAGCACTACGGCAACATCATCGCGCTGAGCGACGTAACAATGGCCGTGGACGCGGGCCGAGTGACGTGCGTCCTCGGCGACAACGGCGCCGGCAAATCCACGCTGATCAAGATCATCGCCGGCCTCCACAAGCATGATGAGGGAACCTTCTCGATCTTCGGGGAGCCGCGCCATCTGAATTCGCCGCGTGAAGCCTTGGATGCAGGAATCGCAGCGGTGTACCAGGACCTCGCCGTCGTGTCATTGATGCCGATCTGGCGTAACTTCTTCCTTGGTTCCGAACTGACCACCGGCGTCGGCCCGTTCAAGCGGCTAGACGTGGAGACAATGAAGCAGATTACCAAGAAGGAACTGAAGGAAATGGGCATCGATCTGCGCGATGTCGAGCAGCCCATCGGCCAACTCTCCGGCGGTGAACGGCAGTGCGTGGCCATCGCACGAGCCGTCCATTTCGGGGCCAAGGTTCTGATTCTGGACGAGCCCACCGCTGCGCTGGGCGTGAAGCAGTCCGGCGTCGTGCTTCGTTACATCCTGCAGGCGCGCGATCGCGGTCTCGGCGTCATTTTTATTACCCACAATCCGCACCACGCCTTCCCTGTGGGTGACCGGTTCCTGCTGCTCAAGCGCGGCAAATCGATCGGTTACTACAACAAGAAGGACATCACGCTCGAGGAGCTCACGGCGCAGATGGCCGGCGGTGCCGAACTGGCGGAGTTGGCCCACGAGCTGGAGTCGCTCGGCGGCCACGGGGATGTTATTGCGGAGGTTGAAGCAGAGGTCTCCGGTACCGAAACCCGCCGAAGCTGAAGACGGCTAACCCGCGACTGAACGAAGAATTCAGCAGGAAAGAGGACCATGACCATCCGCGCAGGAGTGATTGGCGCCGGCATAATGGGAGCCGACCACGCACAGAACCTGGCCCGCAATATCGGAAGTGCTTCGCTGACCTGCATCGCGGACATCGATGCCGAGAGGGCCGAGGGAGCGGCTTCAGCCCTCGGCGCCCGCGCGGTGACAGATCCGCTGGAACTCATCAAAGCGGACGAAGTCGATGCAGTGGTCATCGCCTCCCACGACTCCACGCATGCGGAACTGGTCCAGGCCTGCCTGGACGTCGGCAAGCCTGTGCTCTGCGAGAAACCGCTGGCGCCGACGGCGGCGGAAGCGCGTGAGGTTGTGGATGCCGAACGCAGGGTCCGTGACGAGCACGGAAGGTCCCTGGTCAGCGTGGGATTCATGCGTCGTTTCGACCCCGGGCACCTGGAGGTCCGCGAGGCCATTGAGGATGGCCGGTTGGGCCGCACATTGCTGGTGCACGGCGTCAGCCGCAATGTCTCCGCGGCGCCGGGCGCCACGAGCGAATCCGCCGTCACCAACTCCGCGATCCACGAGCTGGACTCCCTCCCTTGGCTGCTGGACAGCCCGATCACCGAGGTCGCGTGGGTACCCGGTATTCTCTCCACGTCTCAGGCTGGTTCCGGCCTGCAGGATCCGGCGTTCATGATGATGCGCCTGCGCTCCGGCGTGCTGGCCACTCTGGAACTGTTCCTCAACGCCGGCCACGGCTACTCCACTCAATGCGAGGTGGTCGGTGAGCGCGGCACTGGCCGGTTCCTGGAGCCGGCCACCGTGGCCTACAACTCCGCGCTGAAGAGCTACACGCAGTACCCGCAGGATTGGCGGCCTCGTTTCGCCGAGGCCTACCGTCGTCAGCTGCAGGCCTGGATCAGGTCGCTGCAGGAGGGCACGGAATCGCCGCTGGCGTCTGCCGAGGATGGACTGCGTGCCTCGCTGGCGGGCGAGGCGATGGTGGAATCCATGCACAACGGAGGGGCTTTCACCCCGGTGGGGCAGGCATGAGCCCGACATCAAACGCGCGCTTTCCTGATGCGCTTCCCGGCAGCCGCGTGCCGGACTCCTGGGACGCGCCCCCGCTACGGTGGGGCATTGCCGGACCGGGCTGGATCGCGGAGCGCTTCGCCGCCTCCTTGCAGAGACACACCCGCCAGGTTGTGGCCGCCGTTGGTTCGCGGTCTCAGGAGCGCTCCAGAGATTTCGCAGGACGGTTCAGCATCCCTGCGGCCTACGGCAGCTATGAGGAGCTGGCGGATTCGCCGGATGTGGATATTGTCTACGTGGCCACGCCGCACAACCACCACCACTCCGTCGCGCGTGTGGCGCTCGAGGCGGGCAAGCATGTCCTGATTGAGAAGCCTATCGGTGTCGACGCCCGGCAGGCCGAGGACATCGCCGGTCTGGCGGCATCGCGGGGGCTGCTGGCTGCGGAGGCGCTTTGGACGTTCTTCCTGCCAAAGTACGACATCGCGCGGCAGCTGCTCGAGTCCGGCGCGCTGGGACGGTTGGTCACCGTGCAGGCCGAGTACGGCGAGCACTTCGAGCCGGGCCACCGTATCTTCGACCCGGAGCTGGCCGGCGGGCCGTTGCTGGACCTGGGCACGTATCCGCTAGCGTTCATCTCCTCGGTCCTTGGTGTGCCCGAGACCGTCCACGCCCTCGGGACTCCGCACCCGGCCGGCGTCAACGGCCAGATCTCCGCGGTGATGGACTTCGCCGGTGGCGCGCACGCTGTGTTGAACACAAACCTCTTTGGATTCACGCCCACCACGGCCACCATCGTGGGGACTGAAGCAACGCTCACCCTGGACGGATCTTTCAACGTACCCGGCGGTTTCACGGTCCGCACGGCGGATGGGCGGGAACTGCGCTACGGGGAACCGCCTGGTGATCACGTGGCGGGGCTACACTTCCAGGCCGCGGCAGTGGCCCGTGCGGTGGCCGCCGGGAAGCTCGAAGTGGCAGAGCGGCCGCTGGGCGAATCCATCAAAACGATGCGGCTGGCCGACGAACTGCGCGCCCAGCTGGGAATCAGTTTTCCCGACGCGCGGGATAGCACGGCCGCGGCGGCGCGTACCATCTAGCAGCCCCCACCACCACCAGCAGCCTTATCAACCAGCAAAGGAAACAATGAACAAGGTATCCCTCGGCCTGGCCGGCGCCGGCCGAATCGGCACCATGCACGCAAAGAACATCTCCGCCCTCAACGAGGGCCTGAGGGAGCAGGGCATTCAGGTCCGGCTGCAGATTACCGACGTTGCCGCGGACCACGCGCGCGCGGTGGCCGAATCGGTGGGTGCGGAATTCGTCCCTAGCGTCCGGGACATGCTCGACGGCGGGGTCGACGGCCTGGTCATCGCCACCGGCACCGCAACCCATCCTGAGCTCATCCGTGCCGGCGTGGAAGCGGGCATACCGGTCTTCTGCGAGAAGCCGGTGGCCGGAAATGTGGCGGACTCGCTGCCGGTGCTCGACTGCATACGGGAACACAACGGTGTGGTGCAGATCGGTCACCAGCGCCGCTTCGACGCAGGCTACCTGGAAGCCAAGCGCCGCTTTGATGCGGGGGAGCTGGGTTGGATCTACTCCCTCCGGGCCGTCACCGGCGACATGTTTCCGCCGTCTATCGAATTCCTGGCAACGTCGGGCGGACTGTTCCGCGACTGCTCGGTACACGATTTCGACATTCTTCGCTGGCTAACGGGCCACGAGATCGTGGAGGTGTATGCCCGCGGCTCGAACAACGGAGATCCCGCCATCGGCGCCGTGGGCGACGTGGACACCGCGCTCGCCGTCGTTACTTTCGACGACGGAACGGTGGGCACGGTCTCCGCTACCCGCTACAACGGGGCCGGCCACGACGTGCGGCTCGAAATCCAAGGATCCAAGTCATCCGTGATGGTGGGGCTGGACGAGAAGACCGCGGTCCGGTCGACCGAGGCCGGAGTCGAGTTTCCGCAGGGGGAGACCCACAAGACCTTCGCCGAGCGGTTCGACGCTGCTTATCGGGCCGAGATGCTGGCGTTCCTCGAACTGATCCAAGGGCAGCGGGAAAACCCATGTACGCCCGATGACGCCGTCGCTGCCTCCAAAGTGGCCGACGCCGCACAGCTGTCCCTGGAGACCGGCATCCCGGTCAAAGTGGAGCTCTGACTCTCCCAGTCACGAGGTCCGGACAAGGCCTCGCGGCCAGTGTTGGCCGATCGGTGATCGGGGGTCCTGGTGGCGCTGCTGCTAGCCCTTGGAGATCCCCGCACTGAAGGGATCCGTACGCCGTATCGTGAATGCTTCTCGGAAGCGTGCCAAGGCCAGCTCACTGTCGGATTCGGCCCAGGCCTCCATCCCGACTGTCCCCTCGTAACCGATTTCGTCCAGGGTCCGAGCGATGGCCGGGTAGTTGATCTCCCCGGTGCCGGGTTCGCAGCGCCCAGGCACATCTGCCACCTGGATCTCGCCAATGTGCGGCAGGGCGCGGCCGAGCAGGTCGATCAGGTTCCCTTCGCCGATCTGCGCGTGATAAAGGTCGAGCATCATCTTTACATTGGGGTGCGCCACCGCCTCGACGAGGGCCAGCGTGTCCTTGACTCTGGCGAGCGGAATGCCCGGGTGGTCAATGATGGTGTTGAGGTTCTCGAGCGCGAACGTGACGCCGTGCTCCGCGCCGAGCTCGCCCAGCTTTTCAAGAGTCCGCAGTCCCGTGAGCCACATCTGGCCGGTAGCGCGGAAGGCTGGACGTGCGGCCTGCCCGTCGATCAGCTCGGCAGGGTGGACCACCATGCGGCTGACGCCCAGCTCCAGTGCTGTGGGAATGAGCTCGGCGGCCGTGCGGAGAACATCGGGCGAGGTGTCCGGATCGATGACGCTGCCCGCAGAGTAGCCGGTCATCGAGGAGAACGCGGCGCCGGTGGCGACGAGCTGTTCGACGTCGTGCTTGCGGGTATCCCAAAGCTCGACGTCGAAGCCAGCGTCGGAGATCCGGCGGACACGTTCCTCGATGGGCAGGTCCAGGAAAACCATTTCTGCGCAGACAGCAAGGCGGATGCCGGTTGAGCCCAGGCTCGGCGTGGCCTGACCGCTCATCGGGCGTCCGCCGGAAGTGCGCTGGCCTGGACGGCGGCGGGGAGAACATCGGCTAAGTTGACGGGGGCACTGGTGTCGACTGATTTGATGCAAGCCAGGGCGAGGGCTAGGGCCGCCCGGGCATCGGCGCCGCCGGGTGCGACAAGCTCAGGAGCTGGTGTGCCGTCGCGCCGGCTTCGGATGACCTCCGCGAAGTGTGCGATTTCCGCGGTGTAGGCATCATGGAATAGCTCGACGTTCAGCCGCGGGGTTTCGCCGCTGAAGCCGTGCGCGGTGTAGCTTGTGGCTGATGTCTTGTGCAGCGAACCGGCCTGGACCATACCGGCCGACCCGAATACCTCGCCGCGTACGTCGTAGCCATACAGGGCGCTGAAGTTCGCCTCGGCGACGGCGATCGCTCCATTGCTGTAGCGGATGGTGACGACCGCGGTATCCAGGTAGCCCGCATCCTTGAGCGAAGGTTCCACCAGCGCATCGGCCATCACATGGACCTGCTCCGGGACGGCTCCTTGGTTGAACCAGTTGAGAGTGTCGAAGTCGTGAATCAGCGTCTCGAGAAAGATGGTCCACTGCGGGGTCCGGTCCGCGTTTGGGATGGCGTCCGTTGTGTTGGGATCGCGGGTAAGCGAACGTAGCAGCCGTGGCTCGCCCACGCTTCCGGCGTCAATGGTGCGCTTTGCGGCCGCGAAGTCCGCCGCGAAACGGCGGTTGAAGCCGATCTGCAGCTCGACTCCGGCCTCCTCTACGGCGGCCAGCGCATCGTCCAACTCTTCGAGGGTCCGTGCTGCCGGCTTTTCGCAGAACACATGCTTACCGGCGGCAGCGGCTGCTGCGATCAGGGACGAGTGGAAGCGGGCCGGTGCTGCTATGATGACGCCGTCGACGTCCGGATCGACAAACAGGTCGGCTGGATTGGCAGTCACCTTGGCGACGCCGAGCCGGTCCGCCAGTTCGGTGGCGGGTCCAAGGGCAGGATCGGCGATCGCCTCGAGGCGGGTTCCGCCGATCCGGGCGGCGGCGCTTTCGGCATGGAAAGCTCCTATCCAGCCGGAACCGATCAGGGCAAGCCGGACCGGGGATGTTGTCTCGGTGTTGCGCTCGACGTAGGCCATGGATGCTCCTTTGATGATGAAGTCCGGAGCTTGGGCTCCGACTAGCACTAGAACGATCTAGTAGACGGGACGCATCCACTGTGACACACGTGGACAGCGCTGTCTAGATCGTTCTAGTATCAATTTTGGGGCTCTTGCAAGAATCGAAGCGGCCGCGAAAAGCCCCTCGAAGAACCCGCTCCCGGATGTGTGGCGGAAAGCAAAGGAGCATGATGCGACAACAGCCTGAGGGCACGCCGACGCGCAGGACTACGCTGGCGGACGTCGCCGCGGCGGCCGGTGTCTCGCGGGCGCTGGCTTCGATCGTAATGCGTGGCGCCGAAGGTGCCGGTGAGGCCACTCGCCTCCGCGTGCTTGAGGTTGCCCGCGAGCTGGGCTACCGTCCGGATTCCCGTGCGCGTCTGCTGCGCAGCAGCCGGACCAGGCTCCTTGGCGTCACTTTCACACTCTCCGAGCCATTCCACGGTGAGGTGGTCGAATCCATTTATGCTGCAGCGGAGGCTGACGGATTCGACGTGGTTCTCAGCGCGGTCGGTGCGCGTCGGCCGGAATCCCGCGCGGTGGAGTCGCTTCTGGATGCGGGCATTGAGGCGGCGCTGATGATCGCGCCGTCCTCCGCCCCGGATTTACTGGCCGCTTATGCGCGTCAGGTGCCGGTGATCAGCCTCCTCAGCACCACGTCGGCTGAAGGCGTTGACGTAGTCCGCAGCGACGACGGCGCCGGCGTCCGTGCGGCCGTGGAACATCTGGTGTCGCTGGGGCACCGGAATGTTGTGCACATCGATGGTGCCGGAGCAGTGGCCGCCGACGAACGCAGCGCGGCCTATCGGGCTGCCATGCAGGAGTACGGACTCTCGGCCAACATCCGGGTGCTCCATGGCGGAGCCCACGAAGAAGACGGGCTGCGCGCGGCTGGCGAACTGGTGGCCGGTTCGATCCCGGACGCCGTAGTGGCCTTCAATGACCGGTGCGCACTGGGCGTGCTGGAGGCCGTACGACGGGCGGGACTAAACGTTCCCGAGGACCTCTCTGTAACTGGGTACGACGACAGTCAGCTTTCCCGCCTCAGCCACGTGCAGTTGACCAGCGTCAGCCAGGACGCGCCGCGACTGGCTGCAGCTGCTGTCGCGTGTGCGGCGGCGCGGCTGGCCTCCCAGGAGCCCAAAGACCTGGTCCACCAGCCACAACTGGTCGTCCGGGAAACAACAGGGCCCGCTCCCGCACGGGTCTAGCGTGCGTTACTTGCGGGCATCACCGTCGTCGTTGTTCGCCGCGAAACTGGCACGGCCAAGAGGATAGCCACGGCACACATTCCCGCCAGGAGGAAGAAACCGGCGTCGAACGAGCCAAGGAGGTCCTTGGCCGACCCGAGCAGGTACAGCGAGAACAGGGCGCCGATGTTCGCCCAGAAGTTGGAGAAGCCACTGATCGTGCCGGCGAATTCGCGGCCGAGTGCGCGGACCGGAATGTCGAAAAGCGGACCGAAATAGATCTGAACCAGGAACTGGTTAACGGCCACCAGGACCAGCAGGGCGGCGGGGGACTGGGCCTGGACGATCAGCAGCAACGTTCCGCCGATCAGCACCAGTGCTGTGGAGATGACCGCCACGGGACGGTTGAAACGGTCCGCGATGTAACCGCCGAGGAAGTTTGCCGGGGCAGAAAGCAGAGCGCCCGCAGCGAGGACAAGCCCCGCGGCCTGCAGAGACATGCCCTTGTCCGTGATGAGATAAGTGGGCAGCCACATCGCTGTTCCACCGGTGACTGCCAAGCGCACGAACTGGATGCCTGCGCAGAGCCAGAGAATGCGCTTTCGTATGAGGGCCGCGAGCTCGTGGAACCGGACGGGCCGGGTGTCCTGCCCGGTGCCAGGTGCCTCCGGCGTCTTCCAGAACAGGACCAGGAACAGCAGTCCCATGGCGGCAAAGATGAGAAACAGATTGCGCCAGCCAAGCGGGCCCACCAAGACCGGACCGAGGGTGTTGAGGAAGATGTTGGAAGTGAAACCCAGCGCCACAAACAATCCGATTGCAGTGGCACGGCGATCAGGCGGGAACTGGCGTGACATCAGCACCATGCCTGGTGCGAACATAAGTGACCGGAATATCCCGGATACTGCCTGGTCCAGAAGTAGCCAGCCAAATGTTGGCAGCAGCGCAAAACCCAAGGCTGTCAGATTAACCCCGAGGGTGCCGATCAGGAATACCCGCTTGGCGCCGAACCGGTCCGCCAGATATCCCGCGGGAATCTGCATCGCCGCATAAGTGGCCGTGGTCGCAATGGCGAACAACCCGGACTCGGTAAAGGTCAGTCCAAGTTCCGTCCGGATCAGCGGAAGGAATAGCGCGATGCCTGCGTATGCCAAGGACTGGGAGCTTTGGCAGAGCACGATCAAACCGGCGATAAAACCGCGGGAACTTCTCATCGGACCAGTCTTGCAGGTCGACTGTGTGGTGGAACATCTTGCAGGTAATGCACAGTCGCAGATTGGCATCGCAATCCACGTGGTCGATCAGGGGTCGGACCGGCGGATAGCGGCGGCGACGGCGAAAGCCCAGCCGAGGATGCCGACTAGACAGATCCGCTCCGCCAAACCGAGCAGTTCCGGTGCAAAGCCGATAGCCAGGCCAAGGGACGCGAGTCCTGCGCCGGCGAGCAGGGTGAAGGCCAATGCGGCCGGATACGCGTTGCGCAGGTTCGTGCTGGTTCGAATCCACAGGGTCAGCAGGACGAAGGCCGCCAACGCGGCGAGGAACCCGAAGGCTGCGACGTAAAGGTGGATGGTGCCTTCGGTGGTGGAAACCCGCAGACCGGATGCGCCGGCAGCAAGGACGTCGGCCGAAAAGAATGCCAGCACCCCGGAACACACGCCTCCGATGCCCAGGAGCCAAGAGCCGGTGCGCCGCAGCCCCGTCGCCGGCCCTGTCCGGCTGATCGCTGCGATCACGCAGAAAGTCATAACGGCGCGGCCGAGGAAATTGAGGTTCATGATCCAGCCGAACGGACCCACCGCGAGGTTGCTTTCGGCGTCGCTGATTGGGTTGTAGTGCGGCGGCAGCAGGTGAAGGACAACATCCACCACGGCGTAGATCACGGCGCCGGCCATGGCAGCCGCCGCGTATCGGCGTCGGCCTGCGGTGAGCGGCTGCGTTGTCTCCATCCCCTAATTCCATCACGCCGCCCGCCGCGCGATCGCCGCGGGCAGGCGCAGCGAGTGCACCGGCCGTTCACCCGGCGTTGTTAGACTGCCGTGAATCCGCGAGCCGGAAGGAGTGCCGGGATGACTCAGGACGACGCACAGTGGTCGATCGGAGACCAAGGATGGGTCAGGGAGAACCTGCGCGAGGCCATCGACCAGTTGGTGGAGCTGGGTTACTCGGTGCGGGGCGGCCAAGGCGAGGACCCGGAGCTCATCGACCCTGGCGGTTCGGCCGTGGAGACGTGGCGGGAGGACTACCCGTACGACGAGCGGATGTCCCGCGACGAGTACGAGCTGGAGAAGTACCGGCTGCAGGTGGAACTGCTGAAGTTCCAGTACTGGAGCCAGGACCATGACCTCAAGCACGTAATCGTTTTCGAAGGCCGCGACGCCGCCGGCAAGGGCGGTACGATCAAGCGCTTCACAGAGCATCTGAACCCCCGGGCAGCCCGAACGGTGGCGCTGGGAAAACCATCGGACCGGGAAGCGGGCCAATGGTATTTCCAGCGCTACGTCCACCATCTGCCCACCATCGGAGAGATCGTGATGTTCGACCGCTCCTGGTACAACCGCGCCAACGTAGAGCGCGTGATGGAGTTTTGCAGCCCCGAGGAATACGAGACCTTCATGGCGCAGGCACCGGTCTTTGAACGGATGCTGGTGAATTCCGGCGTCCACCTCACCAAGTTCTGGTTCTCGGTGACGCGGCACGAACAGCGCACCCGTTTCGCGATCCGCCAGATCGATCCGGTGCGGCGGTGGAAGCTCTCGCCGATGGATCTTGCCTCCCTGGACCGGTGGGAGGACTACACACAGGCGAAGGAAGACACGTTCCTGCGCACCGATACGGACCACGCCCCGTGGACCACCATCAAGTCCAATGACAAGAAGCGCGGGCGGATCAACGCCATGCGCTTTTTCCTCAACCAGTTCGACTATGAGGACAAGGACACCTCAGTGGTTTACGAGCCGGATCCGCTGATTGTGCGCCGCGGCCGCGAAGCGGTAGGCGACTAAACCGCAAACGTGACCCCCGCCGTCGTTAGCCCACTACGCTGGAAGAAAATTCTAACGACGACGACGAAAGGCGGGGCGACGTTGAACCCACCGCAGCAGGTACAGCAGACCCGGACGATCAGCGCGGACGACAAGGGACTGCCCGGCAGCGCGGCCGGCCGGGCCGTGGAGGAGTACGTCGCGGCCGGTCCGGACCTGGCGGATTTCTGGACTCCCTTGCTGGTCCTGGACGAGGAAGCCCTGGCGCACAATGTTGCGTTCATGGCCGGCTGGCTGGGCGAGCGGGACCTGGAACTGATGCCGCACGGCAAGACCACCATGGCGCCGCAGCTCTGGCAGCAGCAGCTCGACGCCGGCGCCACCGGCATCACCGTGGCCAATCCCAGCCAGCTGCGGGTGGGGCGGGCGCGGTCTTTCAACGCGCTCCTGCTGGCCAACCAGCTCACGGACCCCAATGCGATCCGCTGGGTCGCCGGGGAGCTTGCGGATCCCGAGTGTTCCATCTGGTCCTGGCTCGACAATCCCGCTGCCATCGCCCTTGCCGAAGAAGCCCTGGCCGGGGTCTCGCTGGCCCGGCCGCTGTCCGTGCTGGTGGAGCTCGGTGCGCCGGGTGGGCGGACCGGCTGCCGCAGTGTGGACGAGGCGGTTGCGCTCGCCGAAGCGGTTGCCGCGTCACCGGTTCTGCGGCTGGCCGGGGTGGCCGGCTACGAGGGGGCGCTCGGGCACGACCGGGACACGGCGACGCTGGACTTCCTCCACCGGTACGTTTCTGATCTGTTGGAGCTGCACCAGCGGATCGGCCACCTGTACGACGACGGCGACGTGCTGGTGACGTGCGGCGGCAGCAACTATCCCGACGTCGTGAGTGAGCTGTTCGCGCAGGCGCGGAAGTCCGACACGGCGCGGTACGTCCTGAGGTCCGGCGCCTACATCACCCATGACCACGGGATCTACCATGCGCTGTCACCCTTCGACCCGGACCGCGCGTCCACTGGTGACGAGACACTGGTGCCGGCAGCCCGCGCCGTCTGCCGGGTGCTGTCCCAGCCAGAGCCCGGGCTGGCCCTGCTCGACGGCGGCAAGCGGGACTTTCCCTACGACGAGGGCTTCCCCATCCCGCTGACCGCCGTATCCCGGACAACAGGTCAGACTTCCGACCTGCGCGGGGCTACCGTGAGCGGGATGAATGACCAGCACTCGTTCCTGCGGACGGCCGACGGCGCCGAGCCCGGCGTGGGGGACCTGGTGGTGCTGGGGCTCTCACACCCGTGCACCATGTTCGACAAATGGCGGCTCATCCCCGCGGTTGAGAGCTTCACCCCTGGGGCCAGCGCCAAGGTTGCCCGGCTGATCGAGACGTTCTTTTAGGAACACCACGTGCCCGGAAGCTGTGGGCTTCCGGGCACCCGGTGTTCCTGATGGCGCGATCTTGACGGGTTAGTACTTGTAGATGTACTCGTAGTGGCTCTTCTCCCAGCCGTACCACTTGGACCAGTCATAACCGTGCTTGTGCGTCCTGTAGTTCACGCTGTGGTAGACCTTCTCGCCATGCTTGTAATGGTCCGGGGCGCCGTACCGCACGGTGTAAGTTTCGTAGCCTTCATGGTCGAACTTGTCCTTGTGCTTCCATCCGCCCATGTACTCGTCGCCGCCGTGGCCCTTCTTCCAGGTCTTCTGGTGCAGATCGATCCAGTAGCCATCTTCGCAATGGACCTTGACCTTGTAGTCGATGTGGTGGGCCTTCTTGTAGTAGTTGCCGTGGTGGTCCTTGTGCTTCTTGTAGTAAACCTTCGGCTTCATCGGTTCCACCTCGCACCCGTACTTGTAGCCGTGGTGGCCCTGGCTCTGCGTGACGGCTGCAGTTTGGGCGGCGACGTTTGCCTGAGCCGGGCCAGCGAGGGCAAGCGGCACGGCCGATGCGGCGATGGCCAGGCCCGCGGCAGTGGTGGCTGCCTTGACCAGCGTGCCCTTGCTGCGTACTGATGCTGCTCCGTTACCGGAGTTCTTCTTAGCGAACATTGGTTTTGCTCCTGCATGTCTTGGCTGATTCGTTGCGTCCCATCGGGGTACGCCATCAGTTTCGCTTCGGCAGGGCATTCGGCGGATCCATCTGCAAGTTGGTTCGCGCGCTACATCTGCAGGTGTAGTGCGATGCCCCTGGCGGTACCGGGTGCATCCCGGGAAGTACGGCGGTTTTGCGCCCTGCGGTGGACGCCGCCGGAGCTGTTGCAAGCGCATTCTGGTCCAGCATCTAATCGGACCTCGGGAGCGGATATGGACATCTTCGGCATAGGACCAAACGGTAGCGTCAGTGATGAGGAACAGTGGAGTCTGGGGCTGATCGGCTGCTGGCGCTTGCGGCGCGGCATGGTTGACCACATACCCTCACGACGCGAGCAGCGCCTGATCGCCCTGCTGGCATTCCAAGGACCAATGCCACGTTCCACTGCGGCACGCATACTATGGCCGGAGGCCAGCAAAAAGCAGGCTTCAGGATCGTTGCGCATCAGTTTGTGCCAGGTATCCCGGGACTTGCCGGGCGTCCTGGTTGCCGAATTCGGCCGGGTCGGCCTGGCACCGGACGTCCGGGTGGATGTCCAGGAACTCCGGCAGCAGCTGAGCGGAACCTTGGAAATCGAAGGCGCCGCGGCCATCGCCTGCAGCCACCTGCTGTGCCACGGTGAATTCTTGCCTGGCTGGTATGACGACTGGGTAGTGGAAGCGCAGGACGAATGGCGCAGCGTACGCACGCAAGCCCTTCAGCAGCTGGCCTGGAGACTTTTCCGGCTGGAGGACATGTACGGCGCCGTCGAAGCAGCCCGTTCCGCGATGGAAATCGATCCACTCAATGAAGAGGCCCAACGGCTGGCTATGCAGGCACAGTTGGCGGAAGGGAACTACGCCGAAGCCTTGCGCGGGTACAAGGACTTCAGCTCCCGGTACCGCGAAGAACTTGGCGTTGCACCTTCCCGGGGCCTGGCCGACCTGCTGGTAACTGTGCCCCGGTCCGCGGAGAGAAGCCACTCTCTGCCTGTCGGCGCCCGACAGGCCAGCTGATAGGCGAGCCGGCGTAACTAAGCCGCGCCGCCGCCGTCGTACGTCAGCAGTCCCTCATCTTCCTCGATTGCCTTCAAAGCCAGATCCCGGTAGCCCACCGAGTCGAAGAGCACGGTGATGCGGTCCGGCTGGGTCCCCATGACAATGCCGTGGCCCCACTCGCGGTGCGTGACCGGCCGCTGGATCTCGTAGCCCTCCGGCATGGCGGCCTCGTGCGCCTCCGCCTCGGCCCGGGAGCCCTCTTCGCAGTTGTCGCAGTTGCCGCAGTAGCCGTCCGTCTCCTCGCCGAAGTAGTTGAGGAGCCAGTCCCGCCGGCAGGTGTCCGTCTCGGCGTAGCCGCGCGCCATTTCAATCCGGGACTTATCGATCAGCCGGCGCGATTCCGATTCGGCCAGGGCCTTCTCCACCGCTTCCTCGGCACTGACGGAGCCGACGGCGCGGTAACCCCTGCGGTTCACCGCGATGCTGCCGCTGTGCTCGAGCAGGTTCAGCACCCGGGTCTGTTTTCGTGGCGTCAGGCCGGTGTGTTCGCGCAGGCCGGCGGCGCGGATGGGGGAGTGGTCCCGGACGGCCTCGAACACCGCGGCCAGGTCCTCTTCGGCCGGGGTGCCGCCGACAAAGAACCGCTGCATCCCCAGGTCCTCGGAGCGGTAGTGCAGCACGGCGCGGGCGGGCTCGCCGTCCCGCCCGGCCCGGCCGATCTCCTGGTAGTAGCTGTCCAGCGAGTCGGTGATGTCCGCGTGCACCACAAACCGCACGTCCGGCTTGTCGATCCCCATGCCGAACGCGGTGGTGGCCACCACGACGTCCACCTCGTTGGCGTGGAAGCGCTCATGGATGTCCTTCCGCTCCGAGGCCTTGCGGCCGGCGTGGTAGGCGTCCGTCCGCAGTCCGCGCTCGGCGAGCTCCGCGGCGTAGAACTCGGTGTCCTTGCGCGTGGCGGCGTAGAGCAGCCCCGGTCCCTGGAGCTCCGCGAGCTCCTCCAGCACGGCGTCCTGCTTGCTGCGTTCCTCGTGGTGGCGCTGCACGCTCAGGTTTAGGTTGGGCCGGTCAAAACTGTGCACAAAGGTGTGCGGATCGCGCATGCCCAGCCGGTCGACAATCTCGTTGCGGGTCTGCGGCGAGGCGGTGGCGGTCAGCGCGATCACCGGTGGATGGCCCAGCCGCTTCACCACCGCGGTCAGGGTGAGATAGTCCGGCCGGAAATCATGGCCCCACGACGAGATGCAGTGCGCCTCGTCCACCACAAACAGGCTGATGTCCTGCTTGGCGAGCCGCGCCATGGTCTCCTCGCGCGCTAACTGCTCGGGCGCCAGGAAAATGAACTTCGCCTCCCCGTTCTCCAGCGCCTCCCACGCGGCCCGCTCGGCCTTGGCCCGCACCTGCGAGTTGATGGCGAAGGCCCGCTCCGCCTGCAGGTCCGCGTTGATGGCGTCCACCTGGTCGCGCTGGAGTGCCAAAAGGGGCGAAACAACGACGGCGGTACCCGGCATTGCCACGCCCGGCACCTGGTACACGGCCGACTTTCCGTGCCCGGTGGGCATGACGGCGAGAACGTCCCTGCCGCCAACGGCTGCCTCCATGGCTTCAAGCTGGCCCTCGCGGAGGGTCTCCATGCCGAAGGAGCGCTCGGCGATGTCCCGCAGTCGATCCGCCGTCGGCTGTTCTGAAGTTTCTTGATCTACGTTTGCCACTTCTCGATCTTCTCCCGTGGACGAGCGGGATGGGGGAATCGGGCAAGATTGGGCCAAACGCGCAACATTACGTGGTTTGTAACAAACGATTCACCATTGTGTGCGGTGGATTGGCAGACTGTACACGGCACAGCTGGCCGCGATTATCTTCCCCCAAGATATTGGCCGCTCCCGGACCGGATGCTTTCCCCCATTCATCCGCCCGGGGACGCCCGAAGACCCCCGCTCCGAGACTGGCGGGGGTCTTCGCTTTTAACTCACGCGAGACTTTTAACTCATCCGCGGTTGATCTGCACCTTGCGGGCTGGAGCGCTTGCCGGCTTGGGCGGCATCGGCGTCCGAACTTCCAGTACGCCGTCGCGATAGGTGGCGTTGATGTCGTCCGCGTTCACGCCATCGGGCAACGTGACGTCCCGGGTGAACGAGCCGTACCTGAACTCCGAGCGGTAACTGTCCTTGTCCCGGTGTTCCGTCTGTTCCCGGCGCTCGGCCTTGATGTGCAGGACGCCGTCCGACACGGAAACGTCCACGTCCTGGTCCGGGTCGATGCCCGGCAGTTCGGCGCGCACCACCATGGTCTCGCCGTCCACGAACTCCTCGACCCGGATGCCCGAAGAGGACTCCATTTCCGTATCGAACAAGCGCCGGAGCGGCTCCAGCAGTTCGCCGGGAGACCTGCGGGGGTCGAAGGGAAGCCTCTTATGCTGCTCAGCCATGGCCGTGTCCTTTCAGTCGGGTTTCTTACAGATTCCCACCGGAGGCATGCGGTGACAAGGACAAGCTTCCGGCGTCAGTCCTGTTCACGGGTCAACAGCAGGACGGCGCCGGAGACCACCAGCACGGCCAGGCCCACATAGAGCAGGAACTTCACGGCCTGGACGGCGATGCCCAGCACCAGCAGGACGATGGCCGCCAGGAGGAGGACGGTGAGCAATTGCTTCATGGTCCCAGTATGCCGCAGCCCGTCGACCCGGGCCGCTCAGGCAGCCAGTGCGGCATAGCGGCCGTTTTCTTCCACCAGCGTATGGTGCGTCCCGGTCTCAACGATGCGTCCGCCGTCGAGCACTGCTATCTGGTCAGCGTTGCGCACGGTGGAGAGCCGGTGGGCGATGGTGATGGTGGTCCGCCCCTGCGCCAGCCGGTCGAAGGCCTCCTGCACGGCTCGTTCAGTCCGGGTGTCCAGCGCGCTGGTGGCTTCGTCGAGGATGAGCACCTGCGGGTTGCGCAGCAGCGTCCGGGCGATGGCGATGCGCTGCTTTTCGCCGCCGGAGAAGCGGTGGCCGCGGGAGCCGACCATGGTGTCGTAGCCGTCCGGCAGTGCCATGATGTGCTCGTGGATCTGCGCGTCGCGTGCGGCCTGTTCGATCTGCGCATCGGTGGCGTCCGGTCTGGCGTAGCGCAGGTTTTCGCGTACCGTGGTGTGCAGCAGGTAGGTGTCCTGGCTGACCATGCCGACCACGGAGGCCAGGTCCGCCAGCGCCATGGTGCGGATGTCCATGCCGTCGATAGTGATGCGGCCGGCGCCGGGATCGTGCAGCCGGGCGGCCATGGAAGCCAGTGTGCTCTTGCCCGAACCGGTCTGTCCCACCAGCGCCAGGGTGGTGCCGGCCGGGACGTCCAGGCTGACGCCGTCGATCGCGGGAAGTTCGCTGCCCGGATAGCTGAAGCTCACATCCTCGAACCGCACGTGGCCCTTGAGCGCGGCAGGAACAACGACGGCGGGGGAGTCCGGGTCCTGGATCTCCACCGGCAGGTCGAGGTACTCGAAGATGCGCGCGAACAGGGCCAGCGAGCTGGTCAGTGTGATGCCGACGTTCAGCAGTCCCATCAGGGGCCGGAACAGTCCGCTCTGCAGCGCGGTGAACGCCACCACTGTACCGATGGTCATGTTTCCGGCGGTGGCAGGCAGGCCCGCGGCCAGGTAGATGACGGCGGGGACGGCTGCGAAGATGATGCTCATGGTGGCCATGCGCCAGCGGCCGGCGAGTTCGGAGCGAAGTTCCAGGTCCGTGAGCCGGCCGGAGGACTCGGTGAAGCGGGCGGCCAGTGCCGGTCCGGTGCCCAGGGTCTTGCTCAACTGGATGCCGCTGACGGAGAGCGACTCTTCGATCGTGACGTTCATGTCCGCCAACTCGCGCTGCTTGCGGGCCGTGATTTCGCGCCGCATGGTGGCGACCTTGCGGGTGAGGATCACGGCCGGCGGCATCACCAGCAGCGAGATCAGGCTCAGCTGCCAGGACAGTGCCACCATGGCGACGGCGGTGGCCACCACGGTGGTGAGGTTCGCCGCGATGCTCGTGGCAGTGGACGTGACAACCGTCTGCATACCGCCGATGTCGTTGGTGATGCGGGACTGTACTTCGCCGCCGCGGCTGCGGGTGAAGAAGCCGATGGACTGGCGCTGCAGATGCGTGAACACATCCGAGCGCAGCCGGTGCATCACCTGCTGGCCGATCCGGGTGCTGATCCAGGTCTGGACCACGCCGAAGGCGGCCGTGATGACGGCGACGGCCAGCATGCCTGCGGTCAGGAAAACCAGCAGCCGGACGTCCTGCTCCGGCAGCGCGGTGTCGATGACAGCGCGCAGCAGGAAGGGCGAGGCCATCGAGACCACGGAGGACGCAATGATGATGGCGGTGACGAGCGTGAGCTGCCAGCGGTAGGGGCGGAACAGTGCGGCAATGCGCCGCAGCGAAACGTGCTGCGCCTGGTCGCGTTCCGCGGCGGTAGGTGCGCGGCCGGGTCCGCCGCCACGGCCGCCGCCGGGGGCCAAGCTGATGGTATTGATGGATTCCGTGGGAACCACCCCGTTTCTCTCGAGGGGCGCCAGGCCGTTCTGATTGGACGGCCGGTTGATGACTGAGGCCAGCAGAATTGCTGAGGTAACCTCACTATGAGGGTACAACCGCTACCGCTGATAGTCTATTCCCGTGGCCGATGAAAACTTGCTGGATTCTTTTTGGGCCGTAGCCCGGCGGCTGCGGCACCTCTCCCGGGACGCGCTGGCGCCGTGGGACGTTGCGCCGTCACAGTCCCGGGCGCTGGGCATGCTCAGGCGCCACGGCCAGCTGAGGCTGGGGGAACTCTCCGAACGGCTCCACATTGTTCCGCGCTCCGCCACCGAAGTCGTGGATGGCCTGCAGGAGCGCGGCTGGTGCGTGCGCCAGCCGGACCCGGCCGACCGCCGTGCCACCGTGGTGACCCTGACCGACGCTGGCCGCGAGCTGTCCGAGGCCATTCGTGCCGCGCAGCTGGAGCAGGCCGACAAGTTTTTCGCGGTTCTGACCCACGAGGAGCGCGCCGAGCTCGCGGCCACCCTGGGCCGGCTCCTGCGCGCCGAAGAAGGTGCCTCCCTGACCTTCGACCGGGCGTCCGAGGACCGCGGGCAGTAGGTCTCGCCAACGCGGGCTATCCGTGCTGTGATGGTATGATTCCAGATCGTCCCAGTCTCGCAGCGGAGCGGATATGTCCAGCCAGGAACTCATCCCCGTAAAGCTTCCGGCACTCAGCCGCGGCGCCAGAAAAACCCTCTTGGTCATCGGAGTTTACGGCGTCGGCCTGTGCTGGTTCGGCGCCATCGCCCTGCTGGTCGCGGCGCCCGCCCTTGTCTATGCGATACCGCATCTATTGTTCTTCCCCGTGCTGTTCACGCTCGGGCTTTACGCAGCCTGGCGGCTCTGCCTGAAAGGGCCGGCTGCCGTTTCCACAGACGGGCGGCACCGGAAGCCTCCGCACGGCCAGCACCGTAAGCTTGCGGGTCGGCGGCAGCATCGGCAGTCCGGTCCAAGGACGAAACTCGGCCGGTACCCGGCCAACCACCCCCGCTTCTTCAACGGCCTTGCAGTGGTCGCAGCCTACGCGGCAGTGCTCTGCTGGATCGGCATGATGGGACTGCTAGCCGCCGGGAGCAACGGACTGGCAGGAGTGGGTCCGCTGGTCTTGATTCCCGTGCTGGCAACCCTGTCTGCCGTGGCCATCGCGCGTTTCGCGAGAAGCTCCAGACCCCGGCGGACTCTGCCCTAGCACCCGGCGGACGTCGCCAGGAGCGTCACTGCCGGAACCAGAATCGTCGGAACCAGGAGCGTCAGAGCCAGAAGAGGAACGTCGCGGCGATGAGCCCCGCCACCACGGCTGCGCCGCCGGCAATCCAGAGCGGCTTGCGGCGCGAGGCCGGGTCCGCCGTCGTTGTTTCAGGTTTTGGCGCCGGTACGTAACGCGTTTCCGAGGAGGGCTGGCCGTCCGCGGGCGGGACGATCTGGATCATCCCGGTCCGCAGTTCCTTGCGGGCGGGCAGGGCAGGCTGGGCCGGCACGGACAACTTGGTTGGCAAGGGGACCACGGGGATCATGCCGGTCGGGGGCACGGGGTCCGCTGCCCCGCTGCGGATGTCGCGCCGGCGGGGGTAAGGGGCGTTTTCAGCCGGGGGAGTCATCAACTCGACTTTCAGCCGGGCAAGCCGGACGTCGGATGGGAGTGTTTTCTCCATCCTATGGTCCGGGCCTGCTTCAAATGCCCTAGCCAGATAGCGTTTCCATCACATTTCCTCACGGGACCTTGGCCACTTGGCGAATCCGGCAGACCCGGTAACAATGAACTAGGGGACCGGACCGTATGACGGAGCACATGGGAGTGCCATCGTGAATGGGGAACAGGTGGACGAGGCAGCGCGCGCTCAGCCGGATTCGGCGGACCGCAGCATCAAGGTTTTTATTCTCGATGACCACGAACTGGTCAGGCGCGGACTCCAGGACCTGCTGGAGGGCGAGGGCTTCGAGGTCATCGGCCAGTCAGGCTCGGCGCGGGAGGCAACGGGGCTGATTCCCGCCCTGCGTCCGGACGTGTCCATACTCGATGCGCGGCTGCCGGACGGCACCGGGATCGAGGTCTGCCGGGACGTGCTGTCCGTCGATCCGTCGCTGCGGTGCCTGATTCTGACGAGTTACGACGACGAACGCTCGCTGCGCAGCGCGGTCATCGCCGGGGCGCTGGGCTATGTGCTCAAGCAGATTGTCGGGACGGATCTCGTGGCGGAGCTGCGCAAGGCCGCCAACGGGGAGTCGCTTTTCGAGCCGGACCTGAAGGCCCGGATCCTGCAGGGGCTGGCCCGGCCCGAGGCGGCGGATCCCCGGCTGGACGCGCTGAGCCCGCAGGAGCTGCGCATTCTGGCGCTGATCGGCGAGGGCCTGACCAATCGGCAGATCGGCGACCAGCTGTTTCTGGCCGAGAAGACGGTCAAGAACTACGTGTCCTCCATTCTGGCGAAGCTCGGATTCGAACGCAGGACCCAGGCCGCGGTGTTCGTGGCCAAGGCCGCCGGCGAAGCGCAGCCCGACGGGGTGGGGTAGCGGTCGCCTGATGACTGCCGGCGTTGCTGCGGAGTCCGCTACGCCAGCGGCACTGTCCAGACCAGGCTTGTGCCCTTGCCCGGAGCGCTCTTGAGGTCCAGAGTGCCGTGGAGTTCTTCGGCGCGCTGCTCGAGGTTGGCCAGGCCGCTGCGGCGCAGGGGATGGGCGAATCCGCGGCCGTTGTCCTTGATGGCCAGCCGGACGCGATTGTCGATAGCTGCCACGGCGACCTCGATATGGTCGGCATCCGAATGGCGCACCGCGTTGCTGAGTCCTTCCCGAATGACCGCCAGCAGGTGTTCGGCCACCTTGTCCGGCACATCCGAATCAATGGGACCGGAAATCTCGAGCCGGGGTGTGAAGGCGGACGCCCGGGTGCCTTCCTGCACTGCCCGGACAATCCTGCTGCTGAGGACTTCCTCCTGGGCATCGGCGCGCAGGGAGTAGATGGTGTCGCGCAGCTCGCGGATGGCTTCGTCCAGTTCCCGGGTGACGTCGGTGATCCGCTCCTGGGCGCTGTCCTCCATGGTGTAGCGGCGCAGGCTTTGCAAGCTCAAACCGGCGGCAAACAGGCGCTGGATGACGACGTCGTGCAGATCCCTGGCAATCCGGTCCCGGTCGGCAAAGAGCACCAACTGTTCACGCAGCCGCTGGCCCTGCGCCAGCTCCATGGTGAGCGAAGCATGCGTGCAGAAGATTTCTGCCATGTCCAGATCAACGGGATGGAAGCCATCGGCCCCGGGCGCCCGGCAGAGCACCAGCAGGCTGGGTTCGCCGCCGCGCGGGGACAGCCGGGCCACCAGCGCGGCCCCCAGCCCCTCCGCTTTTTCCGGGTCCACCAGATCTGCCGCTTCGCACAATACGGGCTTTCCTGTCTCCAGCACGGAGTGGAGAACGGTGAGTGAGACCGGGACGCTCTGGCGGACAATTTCCCCCGCGCGCTCGCCTGCGGCAGCTTCGCACCGGGCGATCATCCCGTCCTGGGCCGGGGTGGCGAACACCGCCAGCGCAGCCCCGGACGGTGCCAGCGCGTGGTCGACGATCAGATCTCGCGGGTCCTGGGATTTGGAAGGCAACCGCATGCTCAGTTCCATCGAGGCCTGCAGCCACTGCTCACGGCGCCTCATGGCCTCGAATAAGCGGGCATTTTGTATCGCCACGCCCGCCGCCGCGGCAAGGGTGGTTACGAATTCCTCGTCCCGGACGGTGAAGCTGCCGCCGCCCTTCTTCTCCGTCAGGTACAAGCTGCCGAAGACTGCACCCCGGACGCGGATCGGCACCCCGAGGAATGACTGCATCGGCGGATGGTTGGGCGGAAAGCCATGGGCGTCTGCGTGCCCGCTGAGCGGATTGAGCCGCAGCGCCACGGGTTCGCGAAGCAGCAGCCCGAGCACGCCGTGTCCGGTTGGCAGGTCGCCGATGCGGTGGTGTTCTTCCTCGTCGATGCCGACGGTAATGAAGTGGCTCAGCGAAGTGCCGTCTTCACCGGCAACGCCCAGGGCGCCGTACTGGGCATCCACCAACTGGCAGGCCGACTCCACCACCCGCTGCAGGACGGTTTCCAGGCTTAGGTCTTCAGCGAGCGCCATCACGGCAGCCAGCAGGTGTTTCATCCGGTCCTGCCTTCAGCCGACGAATCCGGAATCCACATACGTCCCCCAACCGATGTTCGTACTCTGCAGCCCGGCTGTTGCGCTAAAGCTCTGGACTGTCATCTAAGTTGCCGGGGGCAACACGCGTCAAGCTATTACGGCGTTAGATCCTTCTGCCGGACTGCTGCAGGGGCTTCCTGAATGCGCCAATCAGCCGCCGTCGTGCGGGCTGAATGGTTCAATCAGGGGCTCTTAGCACCTTTATAACAATTGAGGGACGAAAGGCCCTCCTCTTTCCAAAGTGGCTAGGGCAGACTTTTGATCATGCGGCCTCTGACGGCTGCTGCGCCGGACCAATGACGTCCGGCACAAGTCTTGAGCAAGACCGGAGGAAACCCCTATGGTTCTACCCGCTTGGCAAGAAGACGATGCGGCAATAGCGGTGCCCACAATCGGGATCGGACCAGAACTGCCCTTCTGCGAGACCTGCCGCTCGGACCAGTATCTGATCATTGAGGAGTTCATTCCGCCCCGGCTGCAGCCCGGGACAGGTCTTACCTCCGCCGAAGCCAGCTACAGCTGCCTTAAATGCGGGCAGTTCAGTGGCCATGAGGTGCCCTCGGACTGGGAGCCGCCGGGCTGGTTTTGGTACGCCTGACCTGAAGGCGGGACTTTGGGCCCTATTGGCAATGGCCGGGGCACGGGAGCCTGTAGGTGGTGCATATCGGGAGCCAGCAGGGGGGACTGGCCGCACCACGTAAGTGGCAATCCCGATTCCGTGCCGGTCCCGAGCAAAGGCGCCCGGGGTCCAGTACGGAAATGCAGCCGTGGACCGCCCAGGCTATCGGCGGTCCACGGCAGCAATCAGCAGTTCCCCGGAGATCTCAGAAGGACGGGTATGACAACCACGCAACTAGTACGAAATCCCGCGCACCAGACCGGTTTCGCCGGCGCTGCCAGCCGGAAACTCAAGGTGCTGGTGCGCCTGGACACCACGATGCAGTCGGCGCGGATCCAGGTGGGCGGAACGGTGACGATACAAAACCTCAAGGCGCTTTACGCCATTGCGCGGCGTACGAACGCGCTGGTGCCCGGGATGGAAATAGTTGTCGATCTGTCCAAGGCCCACGCCGGTGCCGAAGCACTGGCGGATCTGCAGACCGCAGTAGAGCGCGGCTGCCTGCCGGAGAAGTCCGATCCGCTGCATTCCGAATGCCGGCTCCAGGTGCTGGAACCCCTGACTGCGTAGAACTTCGCCAGGCGGTAGGGCGACTGCGTCCTAAGAGGCCGGGTCTGAGTGCGTCCTAAGAGGCCGGGTCTGAGGCCGTCTCCGAGGCGTTGGGGGACGGGGCACCCGGCGGCAGGTACTGACGGTAGGGTTCCAAGGTGCCGTCGAAGACCGGGACCAGCAACTCTGCACTCTCGGAGCCGACCGTGACGGTGACCGGGACGCGCGATCCCGGCGGTTCGGTGACGGTCGGGAGCTGGTGGACGTTCGTGTCGAACCCATAGTCCGTGCCGCCGTCGACCGTCACCGTCACTTCACTGTTGGCATCTGTGATGATGACCTCCGTGGGCTCGTCCGCGGTGTTGGAGAGTGTGCCCAGCAGACGGCCCGGCTGGCCTTCGGCCGCGGCAACGATCAGTAAGCTCCGCACCTGCATAGGCCCGATATCCGCGTTGACCCCGTTGGCCACCGGGTCTGTTTCTTCCACGTCCGTTTCTGCGCAGCTTGAGAGCGTAAAGGCCATGGCGAGGGCGGCCAGCACGGCGATCAGATGTCGCAGGACAGTGCCTGGTTTTCTCATGGTGGGGATCCTAACGTTGCTCGTCCAACACGTACGTTTACTCCTAACCTAAGCACACTGATCAATCCGGACAACGGTATTGACCGGATCGTAACCGGTTGGCGCGATCAAGCAGAACGGGCCGGTAACGGCGTATGTTGCCCGGGTTCCGGTTGTGTTAAGTCCGTTGACCTCTCTTCCGGCGTGTTTTTACGGTGAAACCAGCTGAATCAACTGCACATCGAAGGAGCAAGGCCATGTCGATTCATCATTCCCAGAGTGAACACGTGAGGAGCTGGACGGTCCGCCTGGGGCTTCCGGGCGCCCTTGTTTTCGCCTCGCTCGGCCTGGCCGGCTGCGGGACGTCGGGACCCGAGAGCGGGGTCGATGTTGAGGACGTCCAGGAGGCAGCCGATGATCCGTTGGGAGCGGAGGCTCCGCGCTCGGCGTCGCCGTCGGTGCCCGGCGGTCCCTATGAGGGGCTGTATGACCAGAAGTTCGTTGACGAGCTGGACTCGCTCGAAGGCCAGACCGTTACGGTCTCGGCCGACGTGAACGAGGTGGTGGCGCCGGAGGCCTTCACCATCGCCGGTACCGACGATACGACGGTTGAACCGCTGCTGGTGATTTACGACGGCGACCTGGCCGACCTCGAGCCAGGCGAACCGGTGCAGGTCAAGGGTGTGGTCCACACGGTGCTGGACCTGCCGTACGTTGAGGACGATCTGGGCGCGGACCTCGACGATCCCCTTTACGCCGCCTGGGACCAGGAGCCCTACATCATGGCGTTGAACGTCGATATGAGTCCCAGCGGCTGACAGCAGCCCCGGCTGGGGCAGAATGAGTGCATGAAGAGGCGCAGCGAACGCATCCGGGACACCCTGCGGACCCAGCTCTGGCCGGTGCCGGCGGTCGCCGTCGTTCTCTCGGTAGTTCTGGGCATCATCCTTCCCCGCCTCGATTCAGCTGTCGACGACGACCTGCCGCCCACGGTGACGGCCCTGCTGTTCGGCGGCGGACCTGAGGCGGCGCGCTCGGTACTGGAAGCTATTTCCTCGTCGCTCATCACGGTCACCTCGCTGACCTTTTCCCTCACGGTGGTCACGCTGCAGCTGGCCAGCAGCCAGTTCTCCCCGCGCCTGCTGCGCACGTTCACGCGCGACCGGTTTGTGCACGTGACGCTTGCATTGTTCCTGTCCACCTTTGTCTTCGCGCTGACCGTGCTGCGCAGCGTGCGGACCCAGCAGGACGAAGACGGGCCGTTTGTCCCGGAAATCTCCGTCACCGTCTCGTTTGTCCTGTCGCTGGCCAGCGTGATGGGGCTGGTCCTGTTCCTGGCCCACCTGACGCGCGAGATCCGGGTGGAGACGATGATGCGCAACGTGCACGAGGAAACCAAGGTCACCATTGACCGGATCTTTCCCGCCGGCGCCCCGCCCCAGCCGCAGGAACCGGAACCGGGCCCGGGAAGCATTCCCATCACGTCCGCCCGCTCCGGATTCCTGACCAGCATCGACGAAGACGCGCTGCTGCAGGCCGCGCGGGAGACCGGCGCGGTAGTCAAGATCGACCGGGGGCCGGGCAGCTCGCTGATCGAAGGAGTGCCGTTTGCGCGCGCCTGGAAGACCGGTTCCGGCGGCGCACTTGGTGCCGAGGAAGCCGCTGAGCTGGGGAAGCGGGTGAACGAGGTGGTGGCCACCGGCTTCGAGCGCACCAATGTGCAGGATGTGGCGTTCGGCTTCCGCCAGCTGGTGGACGTGGCGGCCCGCGCGCTGTCCCCGGGGATCAATGACCCGACCACGGCGATCCATGTGCTGGGCCACCTGTCCAGCCTGCTGTGCTGCCTCGTGGACCGGAACCCGGGACCGCGCATGATGATTGACGATCGGGACAACGACGACGGCGGCAGCGGCGGCCGCAACAACGACGACGGCGGCAGCGGCGGCCGCAACAACGACGACGGCGGCCGGGTCCGCGTGGTGCTGGCGTTGCCCAGCATCGAGGAGCTGCTGGATCTAGCCGTCAGCCAGCCGCGCCTGTACGGTGCCAAGGACCCGATGGTGGCCGCCCGGCTGGTGGAGCTGCTGCGGGAAGTAGCCTGGTGCGACAAGGACCGGCGCTACCGTGGCGCCCTCGCACTGCAGCTCGAACAGGTGCGCAGCGCCATCGAAGCGGCCTCGTTGGAGCGGGCCGAGCGCACCCGTCTGATGCAGGCCGCGAACGAAACTGCCGCCCTGCTCGCAAACTGAACGTCCCGCCGTCGTTCTCGGATTGTAATTCACAGCGGTTGCTTGTTCGAAGCAAACGGTCAGGGTTGCACCTTACAGTTAAAACCATGCGCATTCACAAGACTCCTTTGTTGGACAGCTCGACGAAGCTGGGCAAACTGGCCCTCTTCTTCGGGGTGAGCGTGCTGTGCGGCGTCCTGGCGGCCGGGCTCCTGGTCCCGTCCGTCGCCGTGGCCGCCGCGGGAGCCAACACCTCGGTGGACATTTTCGACCAGCTGCCCAGCGATCTCGAGACCAACCCCATGGATGAGCCTTCCACCATCTACTCCGCGGACGGGGAGCTCATTGCCACCTTCTACGCGGAGAACCGGGTGCCCGTGACGCTGGACGAGGTGTCGCAGCACATGCAGGATGCCATAATCTCCATCGAGGACACGCGGTACTACGAGCACAACGGCGTGGACCTGCAGGGCATCATGCGCGCCGCGGCCAGCAACCTCGCCGGCGGCAGCCTGCAGGGAGCATCCACGCTGACCATGCAGTATGTGAACAACGTGCTGATCGACAACGGCGTGGAAGCGGGCAAGAGTGCCGACGAGCTGACCATCAGCGGCACCAAGAACATCACGGACAAGCTGCGGGAGGCCAAGCTGGCCATCGCCGTCGAACGGGAGTACTCGAAAGAGGAAATCCTGCAGGGCTACCTGAACATTGTCCTGTTCAGCGGCCAGACCTACGGCGTGGAGGCTGCCGCGCAGACCTACTTCGGTATTCCGGCCGCCGAGCTGAACATCGCGCAGTCCGCCATGCTCGCCGGCATGGTGCAGTCGCCGAACTACTTCAACCCGGTCACCAACCCGGAGGCCACCAAGGAGCGCCGGGACACGGTGCTGGGTGCCATGCTGCGCAACGGGAAGATCACCCAGAAAGAGTACGACGACGCCGTCGCCTCGGATCTGGAGATTGACCTGCAGCCGGTGCACTCGGGCTGCGTGGGGGCCGAGTTCGCCGCCTACTTCTGCAACTACGTGGAAAACCTGGTCATGCAGTCCGACGCCTTCGGCGAAGATGCCGCCGAGCGCGCCAAACTGCTGGTCCGCGGCGGCCTCAAGATCCAGACCACGCTGGATTCCCGGCTGCAGGAGGAAGCGCAGGAACAGATCGAGGAGCAGGTTCCGGTGGGTGACGCGTCCGGCGCCGGCTCGGCCATGATCTCGGTTGAACCGGGTACCGGCAAGATCCTCGCGATGGCGCAGAACACCAACTACACGCCCGAGGCAGGCGAGGGTAACACCGAGCTGAACTTCAACGTTGATCCGGGCATGGGCGGAACGCCGTACGGCTTCCAGCCGGGCTCCACCGTGAAGCCGTTCACCACCGTTGCCTGGTTGGAGGCCGGGAACGCCCTGAGCGATGTGGTGGACGCCAGCCGCACCTACTATCCCGGCGGATACAACTGGACGGCCAGCTGCCTGCCGGACACCGCCTACTTCAGCGAGTGGGATTTCAAGAACGCGCTGCCCGGCTACGCCCGTCCGATGACCGTAAGCGAGGGGCTGACCTCGTCGGTCAACTCGGCGACCGCGGCCCAGGCCGCCATGCTGGACCTGTGCGAGATCCGCGACGTGTACAACAGGCTCGGCGTCCACCGCGCGGTGGACGGCGAGCCGATGGTCGTGAACAACCCGTCCTTCGTGATCGGCGGGCAGGAGGTCTCCCCGCTGACCATGGCCGCCGCGTTCGCCACCTTCGCCAGCGGGGGAGAGTACTGCGAGCCGATCGCCCTGACCGAGGTCACCGACTCCGAAGGCAAGAGCTACGAGATCCCGGAGCCGGCGTGCGAGCAGGTCCTGGAACCGGGTGTGGCGGCAGCCATCAGCAAGCCGCTGCAGGACCTGGTGCAGGAGATGCCGGGCAACATCACACCCATCGGTGTGCCGGCCGCAGCCAAGACCGGCACCACCGACCTCTCCGAGCAGACGTGGACCGTTGGCTACACGAAGGGCATTTCCACCGCGTCCTGGGTGGGCAACTGGACGTCCTACTCGTCGCTGAACTACGTCCCGATCAACGGCGTGGTCCGCGACTATGTGGACGGCTCCACTATCGCCGGGGCGCAGTGGACCGAGTACATGCGCGAAGTGGCTCCGCTCTACGAGACCGGGGACTTCGGCGAGATTCCCTTCAGCATGCGCTAATCCTCCACGAGCTCCAGCTCCACGGTGGCAGTCACCTGCTCGCAGGCTCCCACGGTGCAGGTGGCCAGGAAGATGCGGGCGACGGCGGTTCCTTCGGTGAACGCGAAGAAGCCCCCGGATGCCAGCACGGACACCTCCACGCTTTGCTCCTCGCCGGTGCAGTCGACCGGAGCGGCGAACCCGTTGCCGCTGGCGACACGGTCGTCCTCGACGGTTTGGGCGATTTCGGCGAACACGTTCGCATTCTGCCCGCTGTCGCACTCGTAGGTGATGGACAGGGTGACAGCAGCGCCGTCGCCAAGGAGCTCGCCCTCGTCGGGAGCGGTGAGGGTGCCGGCCGCGCTTGCGGGCGCGGCGATGGAAAAGGCGGTCAGGAGTGCGGCGGCTCCGGCCGCAGCCAAAGCGCGTGACATGGTTTTCATGATGGGGAAGTCCGATGCGACAAATGAGCGGGAATTCGGGGGAGGTCGCCTAAGAAGGCTTGGTCCGCTGAGCCGGAGCGCCGTTTACCACTTGTTCCGTCATTTTATCCGTCCGTTCCGCCCCCGGCGAGGGGGGCCGAAGAGCCCTTGTCAGCGGCACACAGACTCATCCCTGGTGCTGTGCGCTTGCACACTGATGGGACCCCTCTGCCTCCCATAGTCTGTGACCAAGACCGCAAATCCCACCGGAAGACCGGTCCGCACTCCGTCCGGGAGCGCAGGTCCAGGGCCTCGACCGACCTCTTGCCCTGAGGTTCTGGAACCGTTCGGTGCCGTGGCAGCTGACCCTGCCGCGGCACCGCATCTGGACCTCCCGGCTGCAGGATGAGAAGCCGCACTTAAGGACCCGCAATGACGCACACTGTTCTGGAAGAAATACCGACCGACCGCCTCCTCGAATCCACCACCGGCATCGCCGCAGACGCGTTCCTGGACGCCTGCGGTTTCGGCTCCGCCCGCTGCCCCTACTGCGACGGCCCGGAAACGGACTGAACCCCGGCGCCTGCTGCCGGGCTCCTCACCCTGGTCCGCGCGCCTGCGCGTCAGAGCTCGGGGACGCATTCGCCTTGGCCGAGGAGGGCAAGGCCGGCACGGTCCCCGTCGGCGAGTTGGGTCTGGGAGTTCCCGCCCGCGTACATCAGCTGGCCCGGATCATCCACATGGTCCAGCCCCAGGACATGGCCCAGTTCATGCACGACGACTGACCGCGCACCTTCCCAGCCACCGGGGTATTGCAGGACGTCGCGCATCTGCGGGCCGTCCAGCTCAACCTGCCCGGTGACATAAACCATCGTTTCGCCCTCGAGGCCTACCGGGGAGCTGCCGCCCAGGCCGATGGTGTCGCCACCCAGATCCGGATTGTCCTCGGGTGTTGACCAGGCAATGAGCACCGGTGCCCAGCGTTCACCGTAGCGGTCCGGCTGGTACTTCGGCCGGCCGGCCTGGGGCGCTTCGGCGGTTTCGCCGTCGTTAATGAACTGGAGTCCGGAAGCCGCCGAGACAATGCGGACCGCCTCCTCGATCATTTCCGCGCCTCCGGCCGGCGCCCCGTCCGCGCGGACCACATAATGGATTGGCCGGCAGGGATCGTAGGCGACGAAGGGCTGGTCCAGCCCGTCGAATTCAAGGAACCGGTACTGGTCCGATCCGGTGGCGGCTGGCGGTGTGCCCAGCGGCGCATCCGCAGCTCCAACGCCCGACGGCGGCATCTCGGCTGCCGCTAAAAGCCCCGGCAGGGCGTTGAGCACCCGGCTCCCCATGGTCGGCGCCAGCAGCAGGGCACCCACAACAGTGATGGACACCGCGGTGGTCAGCCAGAGAGGGTACCGGCGGTTCCGGTGGAGACCACCCCGGTTCCTGCGGCGTCGAGCGCGCCGTAGAGCGTGCGGGGAAACGGTGGAGGCCGGGGCCGCCGGGGGAGTCCGCCAACCGGCCGGGGCCGGCCCCTGTCCAAGGGCCTCGTCCAGCGCCCACTGCGGGATGCGTCCGGACACGGAGCTGCGCAGGGTTTCCGATGTACCGGTGATCCTGCGGCTGACGTTTTCGGTGGGCGGAGGGTGCGGCCCATCCCCACGGCTATATGGCATTTGTTTCCCCCAACTGCCTGATCCACCCGACCCTAGCCCACGGCCAGGACAATTCTGCGGCCGGCAGCTACCGGCCCAGCAGCAGCCAAAGGGCCCCGACACACGCAGCGACGGCGAATGCTGCCGTGACGGTCCGCATCTGCCGCAGCCGCGGGCCCGTCCGCAGGTCCCGGCGCATCGGCAGCGGGCTGCCCGAGGGTACTGTAACCAGCGGAACCGCTGCGATCATGCCGGTGGGCGGAACGGGATTGGCGGTGCCGAGGCGGATGTCGCGGCGGCGCGGATAAGCCAAGGTCTTCGTCGTGTAGCTCATGAACCTGTCTTTCAATCGGCGGTCCGGCGTAGGTTGCAGTGGTCAGGTGAAAAGTTACTTGGGTCACCTTGTGAATACCTTGAGGCCCCTGACAAGCCACAACACTTCGGGGCGCCAATCAGCCGCGCGAGCGTGATCAAACCGTAACCCAAGCGGGTGGTGAATCGGTTACTCTTATTCGGCGCCGCGTGTCTCGGATTGGGGCGGTGCACCAAGTCTCGCTATCTGGAGTTACCTATGAACACCGTTCATTCGCGCCCGCCTGCCTGCGGTCCGTTATATAAACGATTGACCTCCCGGAAGGCCTGGCAGCGCGCTGTCTCCGGTGCCACCGCCCTGACCATCAGCGTGGCCGGAGTGCTCATCATGCAGCCGGCAGCAGCGGCCGAATCCCTCCCCGCCCCGGCCGTCACGGTGACCGAACCAACCGAAACCCAGGCGCCGCCGTCGTCGGTTGACAAGGGCCTGGCCGAACGGCAAACGCTGCCGGACGTGCTCGGGTCCGCGGAACCGGTGGAAGACGCCGCACCGGCGGAAACGCCCGCCGTCGACCCCATTGATGAGCCGTCAGATGGGCCGGCCACTGAAGCGCCGGAAGCCCCCGAACCGGGCCAGACCGCCACCGAACCCGCCGAGGATACGGGCACACCGGCGTCGGAGACCCCCGTCGAGGTGGACGTGGACAAGCTGACGCAGGCGCAGAAGCTGGCCCTCCTGGAAGAGCTGCAGGGCGAACACGGCGCCGAGATGGGCAAGGGCCTGGAGATGCGCCAGGAACGCGAAGCAGAGCTCAAGCAGGAAGACGCGCAGGAGGAGCTCGCCGAAACGCTCGACGTCCTCGAGATCGAGCGGACGGCAGCCGTCACCATCGCCGCGGCCACCAACCGCAACCACTGGCGTGCGCCGGGCGTCCAGGGTATGGACGTCTCCGGCTGGCAGCCGAGCGTGAACTGGCAGACCGAGTGGAACCTCGGCGCCCGCTTCGCCTACGTGAAGGCCACCGAAGCGACCAGCTATAAGAACCCCAGCTACGGCAGCCAGTACTCCGGCTCCTACAAGGTGGGCATGATCCGCGGCGCCTACCACTTCGCCATCCCCAACGTCACCAGCGGCAAGGCCCAGGCGGATTACTTCGTCAACAACGGCGGCGGCTGGTCCGCCGACGGCAGGACGCTGCCGCCGCTGCTGGACATCGAGTTCAACCCGTACCCGGAGCTGGGCAACACTTGCTACAACATGAGCCCCTCGCAGCTGGTCAACTGGGTGCGCGACTTCTCCAACCAGATCAAGGCCCGGACCGGCCGCGTGCCGGCCATCTACACCAACGGCAGCTGGTGGAACCAGTGCCTGGGCTACAGCAGCGCCTTCAAGGACCACCCGCTGCACATCGCGCACTTCTCCACCGGCAATGTCACCTACCCGTGGCTGCCCGCCGGCTGGACCCGCTACGACATCTGGCAGTACAGCGAATCCGGCCCCTTCCTCGGCGACTCCAACGTCTGGCGCGGCACCCAGGCGCAGCTGGTCGCTTTCGCCAAGTACCCCAACGGCGTGAGCGCCCCGGCACCCGCCGTGGCGCCGAAGCCAGCCGGCGACTACACCGTCACCAGCGCTGTCCCCGGCGACCTGAACCGCGACGGCAAGAGCGACATGGTCTCCCGCCGCACCGACGGCAGCCTCTGGTACTACCCGGGCAACGGCGCCGGCGGCTACGGCAAGGCCGTGAAGATCGGCGGCGGCTGGCACATCTACAACAAGCTGGTCGGCGCAGGGAATTACGACGGCGATGCGTACCCTGACCTGCTGGCCCGCCACCGGGACGGCTCGCTCTGGCTCTACCAGGGCACCGGCGCCGTCGGCACCAAGACCTTCAAGCCCAGGGTCAAGGTCGGCTCAAGCGGCTGGAACCAGTTCACCGAGGTCATTGCCGCCGGCGATCTGAACGGGGACCGCCGGGCGGACGTGCTGGCCACGCGCCCGGACGGGACCGTGTGGTTCTACCCGGGCCTAGGCACCGGGAAGACCGGCTCCCGGGTCCAGGTCGCCTCGGGCTGGAAGTACACCAAGCTCGCCGCTCCGGGCGACTACTCCGGCGACGGCAAGGCCGACGTCCTCGCGGTTAAGGCCGACGGCACGCTGTGGCTGTACCGGGGAACCGGCCGGAAGGCGGCTCTGAATGCCTCGTTCGGCGTGCCGCAGAAGGTCGGCTCCAGCGGCTGGCAGAAGTTCAGCCAGGTCCTCGGCGCGGGCGACAACAACGGCGACAGGAAGCCGGACGTGCTGGGCATCTACCCGGACAAGTCGCTGCGTTTCTACGCCGGCACCCAGATGCAGGACGCCTCCGGCATGCTGCCGCACGTGGCCGCCGGAACGGGCTGGAACGCCTACAACCTGGTGGCGACGCCGGGCGACTTCAACGGCGACGGCAAGGCAGACCTGGTGGCCAGCAAGTCCAACGGCACGCTGTGGTTCGCCGCCGGCAACGGCAGGGGCGGCCACGCCGCCGCGGTGCGCATCGGCACCGGCTGGCAGATCTACACCGCGCTGGTCGGCGTGGGCGACTTCAACCGGGACGGCGCCAACGACCTGCTGGCCCGCGAAAAGGACGGCTCGCTGTGGCTCTACAAGGGCACCGGCCGGGTCAACTCCATCAGCGAAGGCTACATGCCGCGGATCCGCATCGGCGCCAGCGGCTGGAACCAGTTCAACACGCTGCTGGGCGCCGGCGACGTGAACCGGGACGGCAAGAAGGACCTGATCGGCGTGCGCCCGGACGGCACGGCGTGGCTCTATCCGGGCACCGGCACGGGCAAGGTTTCCGCGCGCAGCCGGATCGCCACCGGCTGGAACAAGTACGACCACCTCACCGCGGTCGGAGATTACGACGACGGCGGCACCGGCGACCTGACGGCCCGCAAGCCTGACGGCACGCTGTGGCTGCTGGCCGGACGCACCAGCGCCTCCTCGGGCGGGTGGTTCGCGGCGGAACGCAAGATCGGCAGCAGCGGCTGGTCGCAGTACAACCGGATCCTCGGACCGGGTGATGCCGGCACGGACAACAACACGGATCTGCTGGCTACCAGGCCGACGGGCGCCATGTACTACTACGCCGGCACGCGATTCACGAACAACGGCGTGAAGCCGGGCTTGGTCAAGGGCTCGTTGTAAGATCCGCCGCTGGAACCAGTAGGGATCCAGCAGCATGCAGAGGCAACACCAGGCGGCGGTTTCGGGCATCATGCCCGGGGCCGCCGCCTTTGTGTTGCCGGAATCCTTGACCGCACTGCCAGGCAGGCGGATGCTGAAATTCAAGCGCCCCGCCCGGGGCGCGGCTTTGAAGGAGCTGGCTGTGCAGACTCTGGACCGGGACGAGCTCACTACGTACATCAACGCTGCCCCCGAGGTCCTGTACGCGATCGTCGCGGACGTCACCAGAACACCTGAATACAGTCCGGAGGTTGCCGAATGCGTCTGGCTTGACGGCGCTTCAGGACCCAAGGTCGGTGCGAGGTTCAAGGCCCGCAACACGGTCGGCCGGGCCAGCTGGCACAATAAGCCGGTGATCACCACGGCGGAGCCGGGCCGGGAGTTCGCCTTTGCCCGAACCGAACCGTTCGCCGGGACCCTGGTCTGGCGCTACCGGTTTGAGCCGGAAGGAGCGGGGACACGGGTAACCGAATCCTATGAAGTCGTGCGTCCGATCACCCGGATCGGTTGGTGGATCATCCAGTCCGGCAGCAAGGAAAACAAGAACCGGCGGGCAGTCATGCACGCCGGCATGGCCCAAAGCCTCCAGCGGCTCAAAGCGCTGGCCGAAGGCCAACCGCGCTGACCGGACGATGAACGCGCTAACCGGACAATGAACACGAAGGACGGAGACAGGGAACCGGACCACCCGGTTTCAGACCGGCGCTGGTACCAGCAGATAGAGGCAACTGCGCTGCTCTGGCTGCAACGGTTGTTCTTTTTCCTGTCCACTTCGCTGGCAGGATGGGCCGCTTACGAACTGCTGCTCGACGAAATTGACGACGGCGGGCGCCGGTTTTGGCTGTTCCTGCCGATCTGGGTGCTGGCGGCCTACGTGTTGTTGCCGCGGCTGAACCGGGTGCTGACACGGATCTATGTGCCCAGCTATTTCATCGGCCGGACACGCACCGCGGACGGCTTGCTCGGTGATCCGGTGAACCTGGCGGTCATCGGCACTGCCACGCAGCTGCGGATCGCCATGCTGTCCGCCGGCTGGGTGGAGGCGGATCCGCTGACCTGGCGAACGGGCTGGCACATTGTCCGCGCCGCCCTGTTGCGGCGCAGCTATCCCGCTGCGCCTGTCAGCCCGTTGTTCGTTTTCGGGCACAAGCAATCGCTGGTCTTTGAACGGGAGGTAGCAGGCAGTCCGGCGGAGCGGCACCACGTCAGGTTCTGGAACTGTCCACCGGATTGGCGGCTGCCGGGCGGCTTCAAGGTGGAGCTGGTCGGTGCAGCCACCTACGATCGGCGAGTAGGACTATCCCTGTTCACCTTCCAGATCACCCACAAAATCGCGGAGAACACGGACACTGAGCGGGACCTGGTTACTGCCGCACTGCATTCATCCGGTGCCGCAGTGCACACGGTCAGACACTTCTCCACCGGCTACCACAGCAGGAACGGGGGAGGAGACGCCATCGAAACCGACGGCGACCTGCCCATCATCGCCCTGGCTGGTTAGAGCTCCTCGACCTGGTCGGCGACGACAACGAGTTCCTGCTCAAATTCGACAACGCGCTCCGTCTCGTCGTCGTTCAGATCAATGCCCAGCCGCGGCTCGACGTCGCTCATGAGGAAACTCTGGACAGTTCCATGGACCCTTACGTCGTCTCCTTCTGCCAAATTTTCGGTCATGCCGGCGGCAAGGACCATGGTGTCTTCGCCGACGATAAATACGTTCGGTCCGACGACTTCTTCAACTTCGGACTCCATGGTCACGGACTCGCCCAGGATCTTGGCCACGGCGGCAGGGCCCTCTTCCTCTGCCTCCTGGACCGGTGTTTCATTTCCGCAGCCGGTCAGCAGCGCCGTACCGAGCGCCGCTGCCGAGAGCAGCAGGATTGGCCTGTTCCTTCGTCCCATCATGATTTCATTCCTCGGATTGGAGGTGGCGTACCGATGTCGGGTGCCCTGATGGCTCCAACATAGGCAGGGCCGTCCAGCCCAACAACGGAGTTGGCACGATTGTGACCGGCCGCCCCGCCTCCGGATTAAGCGTTGCACCGGGTTGCCGCCGGTCGTGCCTGCTGAAAGGACTGCGCAGATGCTTTATGCGACTGTGACATGGATGCAGGCCTAGCTGTGACTTGGGCCGTTGCTCTGGCGAGGGCGAACGGTTATCTGTAGCGTGACCGCATGGGAACCGGTAAAACCGTGCCGTTATGGCAGCGGGTCTTGGCATGGCTGGCCAATCTCGTGCGGCTGGCTGCGCTGCTCAGCTGCGTTGCGGCGGCAGCCTGGTTCGGCCCGGCCGAGGTGTTCCGGTTCGTGGCGGTTTTCCTGGGTTTGCTGCTGCCGCGTTGGGCGAAGGCGCCTGCGGGGTTCGATTTCTCCTTCGGGCTGACGGTGCTGGTGGCCGCGTGGAGCGGAGTCCTTGGATGGTACGAGGCGCTGCGCTGGTGGGACGTCGGCGTGCATTTCCTGACCACCGGAGCTATCGCAGCCATGGCGTACTTCGTGTGCTCCCGGTTCGGCATTGTTCCCGGTATCCGGGAAACGGCCGTGCCACGCCGAAGCGCCCGGCTCGTCCTCCTTCCGCTGGCCTTCGGTGTGGCTACGGCCGCCTGGTGGGAGTTGTGGGAGTGGTTCGGCCACAATTTTCTCAGTGAGGATATTTTTGTCGGCTACGACGACACCATTCTTGATCTGGCCGCGGGAACGCTGGGATCCCTGCTTGCCGGCGGTGTGATGGCATGGTGGTCATCCCGGCGGGCCGGGATTGCGGGTCAGGAAAGCAGCACGAGGATCGGTTGATAGGACCATGACGTTACCTCGAAGCCGGAGCACTCCGGGGTCCCGCCGGCCCGGACCGCGGTGGCCGGCAAGGCGGAAGGCAGAGGTCATGGATACAGCAGCCGGAGCCCGGCCACGGCGGATCCAAGCATTCCGCTTGGGTCTTGCCGGCGCCTTGGGCGTGGGCGTCGGGCTTGTCATCTGGGCCGCGGTCTCGTCGCTGGCGACGCTGATCATCTATGTCGGGCTGGCGCTCTTCGCCGCGCTAGGGCTTGATCCCGTGATCAGGTGGCTGGAAAGCAGGAAGCTGCCGCGGCCCGCAGCCGTTACCGTAGCGATTGTGGTCCTCGGACTCATCACAGCCGGCCTGCTGTATTGGATCATTCCGCTTTTCATCAGGGAAGTCCGGGACCTGATCGCCTCCCTGCCCCTGTTTGCCGAACAGGTACTGCGTTCGGACTGGGTGGACAACGTTGAACGCATCCTCTCCGGCTATCTGGACGTGGACCAGCTGGCCGGGGAAGTGACCGGATTCCTGAGCAACCCTGCCAACCTCATCGCCCTCGGCGGCGGAATCCTCGCAGTCGGCGCGGGATTGGCCGGCGGTATTTCCGGCGCGATCCTCGTGTTCATCCTGACCGTCTATTTTGTGGTCTCGCTGGGCCGGATGAAGAAGCTTGCCTACGATCTGGTCCCCGCGAGCCGGAGGCCTGCCTTTATCGAGGTATCGGAAGACATTGCCCATGCCATCAGTCGATATCTGGTCGGGGAGTTCGGGCTCTCCTTCATCAACGGTGTCCTGTCCGCGGTCTTCCTGACAATGATCCAGGCTCCGAGCCCGCTGCTGCTGGCCACTGTGGCCTTCCTGGGTTCCTTCGTGCCGATGGTAGGAACGATCGTCTCCTCCACGATCATCACCCTTGTCTGCCTCGCCGGTTCTCCCCAAACAGCACTGGCAGCCGGAATCTACTATCTGGTTTACATGCAGGTGGAGGCCTACATCCTGACGCCACGGATCATGGACAAGGCCGTGGAAGTGCCCGGCGCCCTTGTCGTCATCGCCGTGGTTGCCGGCGGAACACTGGGCGGTGTCCTCGGCGCGCTGGTGGCAGTGCCCCTGGCGGCATCGGCAGTGATCATCGTGCGGAAAGTAGTCATCCCCAGGCAAAACCTGCATTAGCGTCCCGGCTCTGGCGGCGGCACCGTACGGGCACTACGCTGGGCTGAACAAACCATCAGTCTGCTTATGAGCGGCGGGAGCCTTGGCTATGAGTGATTTAAGCGACGTGCGCGAAGGAATGGACGTCTTTGATGCGTCCGGAGAAAAAGTCGGGACGGTGAAGTCAGTTAAGTTCGGCGATCCGCAGGCGACCACCGCCGAGGGACAGACCTCCGAGCGGGACCCCAATATCGTCCAGGCGGTGGCGACGGCGCTGAGCGGGCAGTCGGACCTGCCGGAAGAACGCAGGGAACGGCTGCTCCGGCTGGGCTACGTAGAAGTGGACGGAAAGGGCTTTGGAAACAATTTCTTTGAAGCCTCCGACGCGGTAAAACGGGTCTCCGGGAACACCGTTTACCTGAACCACACCCGCGGGGAACGCACGAAATCCTGACCTGCAACAATTCTGACTGACCGTCCCGCGTACAGCCGCCTCCCAGCAGGCATGGAGTCCGCGTGAAGTTTGGCGGCATAGTGTAAGGCCGGCCGCGTCGGCTGATTACCCACGTGGAAGGTGGCCTTTCGCTGCCAACGCGAGCGGCCGACGTCGTTGTTTGGAAGGACACTATCGTTTTGCGCTCAGCGTTCAGGAGACTGGCTGCCGTGTTGCTGTTTGGACTGGCCGTCACAGGATGTTCTTCGATTCCCGACATGGGGCCGGTAGATAAGATCGAACCGCCGACCGAAGGGGCCCCGGTCGGGGACTACACGTTCAATCCGCCGGGACCCGAGCCTGGTGCGGGACCAGAGCAGGTCATCGAAGGCTTCCTGTTGGCGGGCACCGCGGCCCAGGATGATTACGGTACGGCCCGGGAATTCCTGGCTCCGAAGCTCGCGGGCGAATGGCGGCCCACTGAGCGGACGTTGGTCTACGACGGCGGGGTGAAGATCACCAAAGCAGCCGGGGAGCACGCCTATGTCCTGAACTTCGAGGTTGCGTCCGTGATTGATTCCCGCGGCATCAGGGTCATAGCGGATCCCGGGACCACGCGTTCCGTGCCCGTGGAGCTCGAACAGGTGGACGGCCAGTGGCGCATTTCCGGTATACCGGATGGGACGATGGTCTCCGCCTCGGACTTCCCCTCGCTGTTTGAGGGATATACCGCGTATTTTTTCGACCCCACCTACAGCTACGCGGTTCCCGACACCCGGTGGCTTGCCAGCCGCCAGGGCGTCGCGGCGAGCCTGGCAACACTTCTGCTCGAAGGTCCGGCGCCCTATTTGGCCGAAGCCGTGGTGAGCGCCTTCCCCGAAGGCACCCGGCTCGCGCAGCAGGCGGTGCCGGTCGAATCAGGGGTGGCCAGCGTGGACCTGACGTCCGCTGCCCTTGACGGCACGACCTTCCTGGACCGCCAACGGATGCAGCAGCAATTGGAGCTGACCCTTGGTCCGCTGAACACGGTGAGCAGCATCAGGATGTCGGTGGGCCAGCGTGATGTTGAAATCGGCGACAGGGCCGCGGCGGGATTCGAACCGGCGGTGAAGGATCCGGCGGTTGGAAGCAGGCAGATTGCCGTGCTCGACGGCGAGCTGGTCTTCTACGAAGGATCCGCCGTGCAGAACCCGCCACTGCCGAAGGTCTCGCAGCTGCATCCGCGCGAACCGGCGCTGGCTCCCAATGGGGACGAAGCCGCCTTCCTTGGCGACGGCGGGCTTTACACGATCGGTGCGGATGGAACGGTCAGGAACGTGGTCGCCGGCACGGAACTGACCGGTCCCAGCATCGGCCCGTTTGGGTGGGTCTGGACCGTTTCCGGCCAACGCGGCACGGTGTCGGCGGTTCCGCTGGACCAAAGCGGCGGGCCTGCCGTTCCGGTTGCTGCGGAATGGCTGGCAGGTGCGGAGGTCTCGGATTTGAGGATTTCGCGCGACGGAACCCGGGCCCTGCTGATCACGCAAGAGGACGGGGAGAGCAAGGTACTGGTGGCGGGCATAGTCCGTGACGGGGACGGGGTCCCGATCCGGCTGAGCGAGCCTAACGAACTGCCTTCTCCTTTCGCCGCCGACAGCGCAGCCTGGGCAGACGAAACTACCGTGGCGGTCCTGGACTCCGGCGGCAGCGAGGCCGCTGTGCTCCGGCTCGACGGCAGCTCCGAGGAACTGGGGAAGCTGGACGGCATGGAAGAAATCAGCGCAGGGAACGGACCGGACAACATCTACGTCCAGACTTCGGACGCTCTCTACTCGCGCGTGGGGCAGAGCTGGGCGCCGCAGCCGCCCCCGCTGGTCCTGGATCCGGCCTTCCCCGGCTAATCGGGGAATGCCCTCGACAGGGTTTGGGGCAGCTGTGTGCTCTTGAGACCGGCGTCAGCGCTTTCCTTGGTCCAGGTTCTTCGGACCCCTGATCAGACCAAGACCGAACAGCAGCACGCCGAGCACCAGATGGAACCAGTTGTCCACTTCGCCTGCGGGTACCCACAAGGTGGACCCGTACCTGACGTTGATGAGTCCGTAGGCCGCGCATGCGACATTGAACAGCCCCAGCCCAATCAGGGTGGCTTTTGTCGCACCGGCGCTGCGCTGCGCGGCGGCGAAAATGCCCGCAGCAAACAGCAGCATCAGAACGTTGTGCGTAATGGTCACCGGCAGCAGCCCGAAGAGCAGGGCGTCGGTGCCGATGCCTGTCACCTCCAGCAGCCCGTATTCGGTAGTGATGCCCGGGATGAAGCCAAGAATTCCCAGGACGGCCAGGACTATGGCGACGACCCGCGCGGTTTTCTGCACCGGCGTTGCATGGGCCCGGCGTTCGTCCGGACGCGGTTTGTTCATGTTGACCATTATCTTCTCCCTCGGATTGCGGCCGGCAAGGCCGTGCATCTGTCTTTGGACCAGCCCCCGCTGTCTGCTTGTTGGCTTTCCCTCCTTATTCGCCAAGTGCCGTAATGAGAGCCAGGAGGGCCGCATAGAAGAGAACTCCGACGGCGAACCAGGCAAAACTGGAATTACGGTTGGAAGGGATCTCTTCCTTGAACACGTTCAGCAAGATGGAACCGCCGAGGAAGGCGGTCAGGAGCACAACCACCAACGTGTTGGTCGGTGCTGCAAGCGCGGAGAGGGCCCAGCCGAACAGCAAGGCACCGCCAAGCGCCAGCCGCCCGCTTCTGTTGAACCGGCGTGGATAATGTTCCTCCAGCCCGCGGTCCGTCAGGATGAAATGCAGCCCCATGGCAACGGTGAACAACACCGCGAACAGCACTCCTGTCTGCAGCCGCAGAGCCATGGAATAGGTGATCAACGCGTTGTAGACCATGAACGATCCAAGATGTAGCCAGTACGTTCCGGCGCTCGGATGTTCATTGGCTCCCTTGCCGGGGCGTGGCGGGCGGTCGGCGGCCCGTTCGAGGCCGTAGAACAGGCTGAAGCCGACCAACGCCACCAGGAAGATACCCAGATCGAGCAGCGGCGTGGGCTCGATGACATCGGAAAGGAGTTCGCCGATGGCCTCGTTTCCTGCTGCGATCTCCGGGAGCAGGTGAAGAAAAACATAAGTGACCGCCAGACCTCCCGCGAATGACCCCGTGGCACGTTCCGGTACCAGCGGCAGTTTGCGGATGCCCGGTGCGCTCAAATGCAGCGCGGCGAGCAGGACGGCGATAAACAACGACCCGGCCACGCTTTGCGCCACATTCATTTCAAGGGTCACCCGGAGTGCTCCTAACGACGTGCGTGCGGGGCGGTCAGGAAGGTACGCCCATCACCTCACCGGGGGATAGGGGTAGCCGGGGTAGATGTACCCGGGAGCCCAGTAGGGGGTGTAGCCGTAGTAGCCGTAGAGATCCTCGTAATAGCCGCGTTCCTCGACGATGTCGGGATCGTAGGTCGGCGCACCTGCTATCTTGTCTTTTGCCTGGTCAATACGGACTTCATCGGCAGTGATCCCTGCGACGGCTTCAACGGGAATGAACGACTTTGTCTGGCCCAGCCCGAGGAATCCTCCGGAGGCGACCACCAGGAAGCGTACGTTGTTTTCCGTCGGGTCGATCAGGAGGTCGTCGACTTCGCCAAGGTCTTCGCCGTCTCTGGCTTTGACGTTCCTGCCGCGGATGTCTTCGTCTTCTTGGGAGACGGTCCGGGCAATGTCGCTGAGCTTTTGGAGGCTGGCGGCTTTATCGTCTGTCATGGTTTCTCCTCGTCGCAATTCAGTATCGAGCGGTTCGGTTGCTTGGTCCTGGAACTCCTCCATCCAGGGCGGGTTTGTCTGCGCCCTGTTTTTCACGTTACGGACGGTACCGAGGGGCTGCAACGGATGTTATCCACCTGTGACTCCATCCGACGCCGTGAAGCCGCTACCCCATTTCTCCTGCGGGGCGCGCGATCATCCGGTAATTTTCGGCAGAGCAATGCGCTGGAGCGGTTCGAGGAGACACTCCAGCGCAAGGGCCGAGCTATGGTTACGGCGGTGCCGGAAGCCGGTCACCGGCACGCCGGCTAGGGCTTGTGTGCGTAGGTTAGGCAGTCCGCATTGTCGGCTCCCGGGCCGACATGGACTTCGGCTGCGCTGCAGAGCAGGTGGTCGTTGTGGACGCACTCCGCCCGCTGGCAAGCGCCCACCTGGGCGAGAACCTTGGGCAGGCCGCCATGCTTTCCGATGTCTACAAAGGTTGCGCAGGCGGCATGGTCTTCACCTCCGCCTACGGTGATGGCAACCGCGGTACAGCCTTCATGGTCATTGAACCCGCAGCGGGTCACGCTGCAGTCGGCAACACTGGTGGTGACAGTCACGACAGAACCTCCATGTCAGGTCGTCCGGAACGGACGACGCCTCATTCCACGGTAAGCCCGGATGGAGTTGAATAATTAGTGCTGATTTTATGCCCTATTTCCCGCTGCCCCGATTACTCGAGGGCGCTGCTGTCCTCAGCCAGGCTGGTAGCGGCATGTGTGATTGCGTCGGTCATAATGCTCAGCGCTTCCTGATCGACGTTGCTGATGTCATCGCCTGACGTGTGGTAATTGGGATCGCGCGGCTCCCTTGCCTCGCCGCCGAAGATGTTGGCCTGCTTACGCGATTTCCTCTCGTTGCTGCCGGTGAACAGGCCGCCTACTGCAACGCCTTCCTCAATGAACGCCCTCTGATCGGAATCGAAATTCCACCCGGTAGTCACCCAGGGCTGGTCGCGGGAGTCGAAGTAGTCAGTGAAGAACTCCATGATCTGCCTCGAACCGTCAGGCACTTCGAGCCAGGTATCGGATTCCCGTGCGTCATAGACCGCGATGACATAGTTGGGCGAGGCGACCATGTCGAAGTTCAGATAGGCGGCGATGTCGTCGAGTTCGCCGCTGTCGGCCAGGTCCTCGACGTAGTGCTCAGAACCGATCGGCTCGCGAAACTCCTCTGCCCCCCACCACGCGAAGCGTACTTTGTTCTTGGGCTCATCCCGCTGGCTCAGTTCTTTCGCGGCCTGCAGCAGTGCCGCCACGCCGGAAGCATTGTCATTGATTGCTGGGCTGTTCTGCACCCCGTCGAGGTGTGCGCCAAGCATGATCACGTTATCTTCGCTGCCGCCATCGGTCTCCGCAATGATGTTGAAAGACTCAAATTCTTCGCCATGATCTTCGACAGTGAAGTACTGGCGGCTGCTTTGATACCCAGCACTGGCGAGCTGCTGTTCGACATACTGAGCCGCGGCCTCATATCCGGAGGTGCCGGCAGCTCGGTCGCCGTGCTCATCGGCAATTGCTTGAAACTCTTCCAGATGCTCGTACGCTGTGGTCGCCTGCGGCTGCGACTGTGGCCCGGTTGCCGCGCGACCCTGACCCCGCGGCGCGGAATCGTCCGTCCGCCCACTGACCAGCGTAAGCGCCAAAAGGACAACACACAGCCCGAGCGCCGCGATGAGGACAATTGTTCTCCGGTGCCAGTGCAGTTTCATTTCGTCCTTATCAGTGCGGCATGAGGACAGCATTCTAACGTAGCGGGTTTCCCATAATGCGCCACAGTGATGAGCGGGAGCAGGTGCACGGAGTAGAGGTCAAGGCCATCGTACCCATCGCGGCGAGATGCTTCATCGAGCGTGCGCCCGCGCGCTCGGTCCGGAGGAACAGACCGGCCGCCAACATGGAGTCCGAGGCTGCTGGCGATCGCCAGTCCCGCACCGATACCGACGAGATATCCAGCAGGGCCGTCGCGGCCTTGCTTGTCTTGAGTTAAGCCCATCCGCGTCCTTCTCTCGACGTCTAGGTGATTTCCTGTGCGGGGTTGCCGCCGTACCGGGCGCCTTTCGGCACTTGGCTCCCCTTCATCAGGAAGGAGTCGGCCTCCAGCACGGAACCGTCGCCCATAACGGCGTCATACAGCAGGTAGGAGCCTACGCCCAACGTGACCCCGTGGCCGACGTCGATGGCGTCCAGTTTGAAGACGCCGTCCTCCATTGAGTGGCACTGGACGACGCTGGCAGTATTCAGAATCGTGTCGTCGCCGATGGTGACCAACGTTTTCTCCGGAATGACGCAGCCATCGTCGAAGACCCGCTTGCCCATCCGCACGCCGTAAAGGCGCCAGAACACAGGCTTGAACGGGGTGCCGTCGAAGAATGGCAGGGGATACCCGATGAACCTCCAGAACCGTTCGTGCCGCCAGAACCTCACGTCATAGATCGAGCACCGGATCGGGACCATCGCTTTGAATCCCTGGGCAGCACGCTCGAGCACAATGAAGAAGGCGATCATGAAAGCGCCGAAGCCGATGGTGCCCACATAGAGCCCCAGGCCCGGAACACCCGGGAATAGTATGATGGCGAACGAGTACGCGAGCAGGCCGGCGAGGACGAGGACCCACCGGCTGGCCAGGTACAGTCCAATAGATATCGCGTTGTGCCGGTTTTTGGCCGGCAGCCGACGGAGGATTTCCTCCCTGCTGTCGATCTTGAGCGACGCCGTGTCGCGATCGACCGACCGGGGAATCTCGAATGCCGGTGAACCCAGCAAGCCGACGTTTTGCCGGACCTCGCCGTGGATGGGAATCATGGTCTTGCTGCCGAACAGAACGTTGTCGCCCGCACGAGCACCTGCGGGATACGGGATGTCGTTGCCGAAGAAGTTATTCGTCCCGATTTTTACCTCGGTTACGCTGAAGGACGTACTTGAGTAGTCGGCGTTCATGATCGACACGCCGTCGGAGATCATGGTCCCGGATCCCACCGTGGTCAGGTAAGGGTTCTCGTGGTCGAGTTCGGTCCCGAAATTCGATCCGGTCTGTATCTGGTTGGGTTGCTTGTAGCCCAACAGACGGAGGTAGTGCACGGCCAGTGAGCTGTCTCCGCTGATGTGCATGAACTGGAAGACATTCGTCATTCGGATGATTAACCGGTGGACCGCGTAATGCAGACCGTACAGCGGATACGTCCGCCCCGGTTTGATCAGGAGGTTGAGCAGCCGAGGAATCGTCAGCACAGCGGACAACACGAGGACGATGCCACCGAACAGCAAGACGAAAGAAACCAACACCAGATCCACGTAGAATCCTGGGTCCGCATAATTCAGATGGTCAGTTGCCAAGTAGGCCGGCACGAACAGCGCGATGGCCAGCAGAAGCAGCGGGGCGAACAACGCCATGTTGTTGAGCAGGACAAGCGCGCTGTAGGTGATCTGGCGCCGTCGGCTGGCCCGCAGCGGTTCGATGAACCGGTAGTTCACATCGGTCGGCACGGCAGGGGATCCGTGCCAGCTCTCGCCCGCGGGTACAGACTGCAGTCGCTGCAGTGACGACGAGTGGCCCAGTTGCGCTCCGTCACCCATTGTGGAGTCGATGTCCAGCACGCACCTCTCGCTGATCAGGACGTCCTGGCCAAGCGTGACCCGGCCGGTCTGGATCCATCCGTCATGGGCGCGGTAGCACAGGAAGAACGTATCCTTGTTGATCACCGTCCCGGAACCGATGGTCAACAGGTCGGTGCACACCGGGGTGATGGGGGTGAGGATGGTGACGTTGTGGCCGATCTTTGCGCCCAGCAACCGTAGGTAGAAGGGAAGGATTGGGGTCCCGACGAAGTAGGCCAGCGGGTTGAGCCTGACCAGCGCACGGACAAACCAGAATTTCACGTATGCCAGGGACCAAATGCGAATGTGTTGCTCTTCCCACCGTCCCAGGATCAGCCATTTGAGCAGGATCGGCACGATGCAAAGAGCCAAGAAGAAGATGACCCCGAAGATGACCGAACGTCCCCAGCTCTCCAGGATATTGGCACCTGCGGCGACCCAGAGGTAGCCTGCCACGATCGCCGTGATGAATGCATAGGAGTAGGCAATGGCGAGTACAGCTTGCAGAAAACCGCAGAGCACCATGTCGAAAATGGTGGCCCGCCCTCGTTTGGGCCGGGGACGTGGTTCCTGTTCCGCCCATACGTCTGCGGCGGCCGGAGCCGCGATTGCCGCAGCTAGACCTCGAATGGTCGGATGCTCGTAGATGATCTGTACACCGACCGGCGGCAGGTCGGTGTTTTTGCGCAACTCAGCGGAGAAGCGCGCAATCAGCAGGGAGTTGGCCCCGAGGTTGTCGAAGATGTGCGCCTCCACGGAGATGCGTTCCATTCCCAGCACGGCTCCAAGCTGCTCGGCCAGAGCCGCCTCGATATCCGTGGCGGGTTCGCAGTACTCGGCGTCGGCCGAGTCGCTCACCCGGTTGCTGGGCGTCGGCAGGTTTTTCCGGTCGGCCTTGTCGCTGGGCAGCATCGGCATGGTCTCAAGCTGCTCGTAGAAGGCCGGGATCATGTAGCTCGGCAGCCGGTCGCGGAGCTCCTCCCTGATCATCTGCGGCGCGAGATCGGAGACGCCGTGGCGCAACGTATAGAACGCGGCGAGCTCTGTCATCCCCGGTGCTGATTCATGCGTCGCGACCACTGCCTGCGCGATCCCGGGGACTTGCAGGAGCACCGATTCAATCTCGGACAGCTCAATCCGGTATCCGCGGATCTTGACCTGGGTGTCGATCCGGCCGTAGTACTCGATCAACCCGTCGTTCGTGATGCGGCCAAGGTCGCCGCTGCGGTAGATGCGTCCGGAGGGGTTGTTCGGAATGCCCATGAAGTCGGGGATGAAAACTGCATTCGTCTTCTCGGGATGGTTCATGTACCCGACTGCGAGTCCGATTCCGGCGATGCCGATCTCACCCATCTCGCCCCGCGGCAGGGCCCGTGGCTTCTCGGGATCCAGGATCATGGTCGTGTAGGTCGGCAGCGGCTGACCTAGGGTAATGGGCTTGTCGGGGTGCATGACGTCCCACGTGGCGGTCACGGTCGCTTCTGTAGGTCCGTAGACATTGAGGAATCGCCGGCCCGGCCGGTGCCAGCGCTCTGCCAGATCGCGCGGGCAGGCTTCACCGGAGACGAGCAAGAAACGCAGGTCGGGGAGCTCATCCTCCAGCGTGGCCAGCAGGGTTGGTACACAACACATCGCGGTAATACGGTTGTCGGTTACGAAGCGTCCCAGGTCCGCTCCGAGCAGGCTCTTCGAACTCGGCTTGGGCACCAGCGTCGCTCCGACCATCCACGGCACCCACATCTCCTCGACCGAGAAGTCGAAGGCGATCGTCAGCCCCTGATAGACACGGTCGTCGCTCTGATATCCGTAGACCTCGGCGGCGACGCGGACGAAGTTGCAAATGCTGGAGTGTTCGATGCCCACCCCCTTGGGGCGGCCGGTGGACCCCGAAGTATAGATGACGTAGGCCAAGTCCTCGACCGGCTCGGGCTTCTCGATGTCTGTGAGTCGGGAGCCAGGCAGACCCGCGACGTCCGTGGCGGCCGCGTCCAAAGCCAGAGCGCGGCAGCAGACTTCCGGCAAGAGACTGGTCAGGTGGCTCTGGGTCAGCACGCGGCTGGTCCCGGAGTCCTCCATGATGTATCCCATCCGGTCCGTGGGGAACCCGGCGTCCAACGGCACATACGCCGCCTGAATCTTCAGCACCGCCAGCATCGCGACATAGGACCACACCGCATTGTCGAACAGCAGCGCAATGCGGTCGCCGGCCTGTGCGCCGTCGGCCAGCAAATGACGGGCCAACTGATTGGCCTGCGCGTCCAGCTGATCGTAGGTCAACGTCGAGTCCCCGGAGTCGACCGCCAACTGGCCTGCGCGGCCATCGCGGCGTAACGAGTCGCATTGGCTCTCGAAGAGCGTTTCCAGACGCTCACCCGGAGACCACCGCACACTCTGGTGGTGCGAGGACTGCAGCAGCAACTGGTCCAAAGTAGCTGGCACCGTCTCATGAACTGCGTCAGCCGCGGTGCGTGCAGGATAGGAATTATCAGCCAGAGCCATCGGTACCTCTCGTTGATACGGTGCTTTCGGTGTCTGGGGGGTGTCCCTATGTTCTTTGTCAAGCGGTTCGGCCGTTTTTCGTTGCTGCGTCGGGTCGGGGTTTTTGGGCAGGGGGTATCGGCCGGCGGCGGGTGCCGGCCGGCTGGTGTGCGGCTCTTTTAGGCGGCCTGGGCTGCGGGTGCCTCGTAGAGTGTGCCGTCGCGCAGCATGGCGAAGATGACGTCGCAGCGGCGTCGGGCGAGGGCGATCAGGGCCTGGTTGTGTCGTTTGCCTTCGGTCCGTTTGCGGTCGTAGTAGGCGCGGGAGACCGGGTCTTTCAGGGCCGCGAAGGCGGAGAGGAAGAGGGCGCGTTTGAGGATTTTGTTGCCCTTTTTCGAGGAGTGGTCGCCGCGGATCGAGGTTCCCGAGCGCCAGGTGACGGGCGAGAGCCCGGAGTAGGATCCGAGGTGGCCTGCGGTCTTGAATTCCTTGCCGACAACCTCGGTGATGATCCGGGCTGCCGTCCTGACGCCGACCGCCGGCAGGGACGTCAGGAGTTGGTGAAGAGGGTGGGCCTCCACGAGTTTCTCCACCTGGGCCAGGACCTCGGCGCGGGAGGTGCGCAGCTGGGCCAGCTGCGCGGCGAGCTGGGGCAGCACGATGCCGGCGGCGCCGGTGCCGGAGACGACCACGCTCTGCTGGTCCAGGGCGGCGAAGATCTCCGCGGCCCAGGGCTTGCCGGCGCGCGGGGCGTACTTGACCATGAACGCGGCGACCCGTGTCTGCCCGGCCCGGCGCAGCGCCTCGGGGCCGGGGTATTTGCGTAGCAGTTCGGCCATCACGGGGTGGTCCAGGTGCGGGCCGACGGCCCGCTCCAGGGCGGGGTGGATCTGGGTCAGCAGCCCGCGGATCCGGTTCGAGGCGGCGGTGGCCTGCTTGGCCAGGTCGTCGTCGAAACCGCAGAGCATGGACAGTTCCGCGGCCTGCTCGTCGGCGACCGCGATCGAGCGCAGCGTGTGCGGCATCGTGCGGGCGGCTTCGGCGATGATGTAGGCGTCCCGGGCATCGGTTTTGGCTTCGCCGGGGTGCAGGTCCGCGATGCGGCGCATGGCCAGGCCGGGCAGGTAGCCGACCATGATGCCGGCGGCCTGGGCCACCGCGACCGGGAGGGCGCCGATGGTGGCGGGCTGGTCCACGACCAGCAGCAGCGTCCCGTGTTTGGCGAGTTTGTCGATGATCGAGCGTAGTTTCGCCTCGTCCTGCGGCAGCGCCTTGTCGAGGAGTTTTTTGCCTTTTTTGTCCAGGGCCACGGCGTGGTGGTTGGATTTACCGACGTCGACGCCGATGAAGACATCGACCGTTTCGTGGTCCTTGATCACTGCTTACCTCCGGAAGTTGGATCCAGTGCGACAGCGCTGGCATGTCCTGCGGCCCCAGAGCTCGGCATCCACGTTACGGCCGGCCTGCCGCGGTGGTGTCCGCGGCTGGTCTGGTCCCCATTAGCGATCCCCTGGCGCCTATCGAACCCCGGTGACAACACCCCCCCGGATCATGGTCGACTGGGGGACTAAATCATGCCGGGGCCGACAGGCCAGCAACCCCGATTCTTGCTCGTTTTGGGGCTATAAGAAAGGTAACGGGGTTGTCTCGGTTAGGGGCTGCCTGCGGTGGTTTTCGACCGCGGGAACGGGCCGGCACGAGCAGGGTGTCCAACCGTCCGCCTTCCCTTCCAGCCGAATGTCATGGAAAATCCCTTTGCCCCGTTGACGCGGCCGCCTGAACACGAACAGGGGACGTGTGTCTGGCGTGCGCATCGGCCGCCACTTCCTCCTCCCGCGGCGTTAGACCAAGAGCCATCTGGAGCGCTCGGACAGCATCGGCAAGCTGATTGGCAGGCGTCACAGCCGCGATGCACAGTTCCGAAATTGAGATGATTTCCGGACTGATTCCGGCGTCGGCCAGCGCTTTGAAAAATGTGCTGAAGGCAGTGGGGGAAGAGCGCATCCCGAGTCCAGTGAGCGAGACCTTGCCTACTTCGTCGTTGTGGTGGAGAGCTTCGAATCCGATGCGGCTCTGGGCCGCGTCCAGAGCCGCAATCGCTGCCGGCACCTCCGCGGACGGAAGGGTAAAAGTGATATCGGCGAGTTCGGTGCTGGCATCTCGCGGGTTTTGGGCGAGCATTTCAATGCTCAGTCCCGCTGCGGCGAGGTCCTGAAGGAGCCGTGCGGCGGTCCTGGAGCAGTCTGGGATACCAGCGACGGTGACTTGTGCTGCAGAGTTGACGCTTGCCACGTCCGAAACCAGAGTCTGTTCGCCTGCCTGCGCCTCCGAATGGTGCTGGTCGAGACTGGGCAGAATCATTGTGCCCTGCTTTTGCGCGAACGAGGATCGGACATGAATCGGAACGCCGAAGCGGCGAGCGTACTCGATGCATCGGAGGTGGAGAACCTTTGCTCCCGAGGCTGCGAACTCAAGCATTTCCTCGCTGGCGAGCACATCGATCTTGCGGGCATTGGGCACGATCCGTGGATCCGCCGTGTAGATACCGTCGACATCCGTATAGACCTCACAGACGCTTGCACCTAGTGCTGCGGCGAGCGCGACGGCGGTCAGGTCCGAGCCTCCCCTCCCGAGAGTGGTGACCGTCTTCCCTTTGCGGCTCCTGCCCTGGAAGCCTGCCACGACGGCGATCTGACCGTTCTTCAGGCAGGCGCGGATCCGGCGCGGGTCGACATCGACAATGCGCGCTTTGCCATGGAAGTCGTCGGTAATGAGGCCCGCCGCGCTTCCTGTGAATGTCCGAACATCGGCTCCCAGATCCGCCAACGCGATCGCCAGCAAGGCCGCGGAAACGAGTTCACCAGTCGTCAATAAGGTGTCGAGCTCGCGGGCAGGCGGATGAGGCGAGACACTGGCCGCGAGATCCAACAAGTCGTCGGTGGCGTCGCCCATAGCGGACACCACTGCTACTACCTGATGTCCAGATGCCTGTGTCTCGGCCACCCGCTGAGCAACGCGCCGAATACCTGCGGCATCCGCCACCGACGAGCCGCCGTACTTCTGCACTATGACATTCTTCGAGTGTCCCGCCGTGCCCACCGCCGGCGGCAGTATGCCTAGCGGCAGTGGCCCACCGATCGTCGGGGCGCTGTGCTGCTGGGCGAATGAGCCCTTCGCCATGCGGACAATAGCTTCATCCAGGCGCTTGAAGTTGTTCACCCTGACCCCCATCTCTTGGACTGCCGCCACAACTCCGGCCTGCTCTCCTGGTGCATCCGGAGCGCTATCCGCCGCATGCCAATGTGTTCGGACCCGACGTGCTAACCGCCTACTGCAGAACCGAGCTGGACGCTGGTGGCTCAAGGACTTCCCCGCCGAGGTCACTTGGTAGTTCTTCGGGCCGCTCACAGCTAACCGAACGGACCGCCCCTGCAAGAAGGTCGAGCCCGCGGGCCATGTTCTCCGCGCTGATCGTCAGCGCCGGCATGACTTTGACCACTTCGCCCTCCGGTCCGGAGGTTTCTACCAGCAAGCCGCGGGCGAAGGATTCGGCGGCAATTTTTCGTGCCGTTGTCCGGTCTGGAAAATAGAGGCCCGCCAGGAGCCCTCGGCCGCGGACGCGGGCGCCTTCGGTGCCGGCCGCTAGCGTTGCCAGAGCTGCGTGCAGCTGTGCGGCCCGGGCGGCTATCTGTTGCTCGAATCCGCGGCCGTTCCAGAAATGCTCCAGCGCAGCAGTCCCGGTCACGAAGGCCGGGTTATGGCCTCGGAATGTGCCGTTGTGCTCCCCGGGCTGCCAGATGTCCAGTTCGGGCTTGAGCAGCGTAATGGCCAGCGGAAGCCCGAAACCGGAAAGCGACTTGGACAGGCAGACAATGTCGGGACGGATGCCTGCTTCCTCGAAACTGAAAAACTTGCCGGTACGCCCGCACCCGGCTTGAACATCGTCCACAATGAGAAGCACACCGTGCTGTTGACAGATATCAGCGAGTCGGCGCAACCAAGCGCCACCGGCTGCCCTGAGCCCTCCCTCGCCCTGAACCGTCTCCACAATGACTGCGGCGGGTTTGTCCAGCCCGGACCCGCTGTCCTCCAATGAGCGCTGCAGCCACAGCAAATCATCCGTCTGCCGGTCAAGATAGCCATCATAAGGAATGCTGGAGGCGTTGTTGAGCGGAACTCCTGCCCCTTGTCGTTTCATGGAATTGCCGGTTACCGCCAGTGCGCCGAGGGTCATCCCGTGAAACGCGTTGGTGAAGCTCAGCACCTGATGCCGGCCAGTCACCTTGCGAGCCAGTTTCAGTGCCGCTTCAACGCTGTTCGTTCCGGTGGGACCGGTGAACATGACCTTATAGTCCATCCCGCGCGGTACCAGGATCAGTTCCAAGAACGTCTCTAGGAATCGCCGCTTCGCCGTCGTCTTCATATCGAGCGAATGAACGACCGAGCCCGAGCGCAAGTACGTGATCAGCGGTTCCAGCAGGAGCGGATTATTGTGCCCATAGTTGAGTGCTCCGGCGCCTGAGAAAAAATCAAGATATTCTGTGCCGTCCTCGCTGTACAACGAGTCCCCGGCAGCGTGGTCGAAAACAGTGTCCCAGCCCCGGCTGTAGCTGCGGACCTCGGACTCCAGGGATGCAAAAATATCCGTCAATTTCTTTTCCTTAGGGATCGCTGGCTGCTCCGGACGCATCTCCTCGGAGCGGGGGCAATGAAGTGAACACGACGCTAGGGAGCAGACCTTAGGAAAATGTTGGGCACTGCCAGTAAAGTCCGGCTCAGGCGGCCGGTAGCGTGCTCGCTTGAGCAGGGGTGGGCGGGTGGATCCGGCTCTCTGTTCTCCTGGCCTCGGCGGCCTCTGGATGCCGGACGCACCGCCGTGGGAGGAGCTCCGGCGAAGACGTCAAGGAACGCTGGCGCACCTATACCGACTGAACCGTCCTCGCCGCAAACGGTGGATTTCCGGGCGGCAACGTCATGAGGCACATGATTTTGCCGCAGCTATGGACGGTTCTTCCTCCGGGGGTACATACTGTGATTCCAAAGGGGTTTATAACGATATGGTGAAGCGCTTGGGGGCAGGTGGCCGCATATCGATTTTGGGGATATTGGGATCGAACCTGCTTCGGAGGAAATCATGGGGAGTCTGCATCCAGCAGCGCGCCGGTTGCTGGCCATTGTGGCTGCATCAGCAACCGCTACGGCCGGAATGGCTTTTCTCGGATCGCCGGCACTGGCCGAGACCGAGGACGACTACATCGTTGTTTTAAAGGACTCCGCTGCCGATGTTGAGGACATCGCGGCGGACCACCACGAGGAATTCGACGTCGAGGAGACCTCGACATACCGCGAGGCAATCTCCGGCTACGCCGCGAGCATGACCGCTGCCGACGCCGAGCAGCTGGGCGATGACCCGGCAGTGGCCTACGTTGCCCTGGACCGGCAGTTCACCCTCGCGGCGCAGAAGACGCCGGTCAGCGTGACGCGCACCGGGGCTGATCAGTCCAGTGCCAAAGCCGGCGACGGCGCCGGTGACGTCGACGTCAACATTGCCGTCATCGACACCGGCGTGGACGCGACCCACCCGGACCTCAATGTCCGCGGCGGCGTCGACTGCAGCAGCGGCTCCGCGGTAGACGTACCCGCGCCGGTGGACGTCATGGGCCACGGAACTTCGGTGGCCGGCGTGGCGGCGGCACGCGACAATGATCTGGGCGTGGTGGGCATGGCTCCCGGGGCTCCGATCTGGTCCGTGCGGGTGCTGAGCGACGCCGGGACGATCTCGTTGTCCAGCCTGATCTGCGCGTATGACTGGGTGACCGGGACGCGGACCGATAACGATGCGGACAACGACATCGCCGTCGCCAACGTGAGCATTGCCGGACCCGGGACCGACGACGGCGCCTGCGGCAGCGAGAGCGGCGACCCCATGCATGCGGCGATCTGCCGTTCGGTTGAAGCCGGTGTGACCTACGTGGTGGCGGCCGGCAACGGTGCGACGGATATGGCCGGAGTGGTTCCTGCCGCCTATGACGAAGTGCTGACCGCGACGGCGATCGGCGATTTTGACGGCAGGCCCGGCGGAGAGGCATCGCCGGTGTGCCTGGGCCAGGACGTGAGTGCTTATGCCAGCGACGACCGGCCCGCGAGCTTCTCCAACTTCGCCACACAGGGTGACGACCTGGAGCACACCGTCGCCGGCCCGGGAGTGTGTGTTGAAACCACGGCCCGTGGCGGTGGCACAGCTTCCCCGCACGGCACCAGCTTCTCCTCGCCTGCTGTGGCCGGAACGGTGGCGCTCTGCCTGAACCAGGGCACCTGCACCGGGTCTGTGGCCGAGGTGATGGACAGCTTCGTGGAGGCGACCGAGCAGTACAACAACGAGAACCCCGACCACGGCTACGAGGGGGATCCCCAGCGGCCGGGTTCGATCTACTACGGCCACCTCATCCGCGGCTCGGTGTTCTAACCTGAGTCTGGCCTTGACGGAGGGCACCGGCGCAGGGAAGGAAGGAGAGCCGGAGCGCCGCGAAGGATTGCGGGAGCGGCACCGGAAGCTCTTCGGCTCCGGTGCCTCCCTTGAGCGGCTGGTGTTTTTCAGCGACGCGGTCTTTGCCATCGCCATGACGCTGCTGGTGCTGGAAATCATCATTCCCGAAGGGCTGGATCAGGAGCACTTGGGCGCTGCCCTGCTGGCGGCCACGCTGGAATTCTTCGCTTATGCCGTCAGCTTCGCCGTGATCAGCACCGCCTGGATGAACCACCATCGAAAATTTGTTGTCATCCGCCGTTACGATGCCCGTCTGCAGTGGCTGAACCTGCTTCTGCTGTTCTTCATTGCGGTCCTGCCGATGCCTACCAGTTTCCTGAGCAACTATGGCGGGGAGATTTCGCCGTGGCCGGCGGTTCTCTATGCGAGCGTGACGGCGGCCGTCTTTGTCATGCTGAACCTGATCTGGATGCATGCGTGGCGGGCAAAGCTGATGACCGAGGACGTGGACCGGGCTATGTACAGGTATGTGTTCTGGTCCATCCTGCCGGTGCCGCTGGTATTTGTGCTGAGCATCCCGGTAGCGTTCTTCCACACGGATGCGGCCATGTATATGTGGCTGCTCATCATCCCCGCTGTCGTGATCACCCGCAGAATCGGCAGGAAGGGGGCGGACGCCGTATGACCGGCCCCTGGGAAACGCGAGAACGTCCCTGCCGGTACCGCCGCCCTCGTGGGAGGGACGATCGGGTTCGTCAGGGACGTTCTCGTGAAAAATCAGCCAGGCAGAAGAATAGCTAGCCCGCCATGAGCCGGAAGCCGATGACCAGGGTGGCGATGCCCAGGATCATCGACGTGGTGATGAGCATGAACCGTGTGGTGAGGTAGCTGGTCATATTGCCTTTGTCGTCCTTGGACCGCGGGTCCTTCCAGACTTGGAGCAGGAACGGCACCCAGGCGATGACGCTCCACAAGCCGGCGAAGACCAGGATCCAGGCCAGGGCAGCAGGTACGTTCACAGTCCGTAAGCCCTATGCCCGGCCGGCGATCCAGGCTTCGGCCTGCTCCGCCTGGATGCGCAGCGCCTTGCCCAGCATCGGCTCGGCCGCAGAGGCGATCTTGCCGCCCAGGAACGGGATGCCGGAGGTGACTTCTCCTTCGAGATCCACGCGGGTGGAACCGCCTTCGGAAACCAGCTTCTGCACCGCGGCCACGTCCACGGGAGCACCGGCAATCTTGACGCCGACGTTAACGGTCCGGGAACCGTCGGACTCCGGGGCCTGCCACTGCTCGGTCTGCGTCACGTTCAGGAACTCGCCCAGCATCTTGCGCGCGATGTCCGGGAGCCGGGTGGTGGGAATGTTCCGGACCACGGTGAGCGTGAAGGGACCATCGACGTCGCCCTCCTGCTGGACGGAGACCAGGCTGCCGCCGACCATCTCGCTGATGTGGCGGAGGAAGTCCGCGCTGACAAAGGTTTCGGTAACCTCGGCAACGGGGTGGGACAGGTTGGTGGAGGCGCTCAAGGCCATAGGTGGACTCCAAAGATCGGTCTCGGTTGGGATCAGAGTCCATCCTACTGGCTGGCACGGATGTGGCGCCCCCGGTGCTAGCTCGACGGATCGGCCTCCACCGCGGCGTCCGCCAGATAGTCCGCGACCGCCGTCTCATTGATCCGGAACGAGTGGCCGATGTGGACGGCTGGCATCTCGCCGGAGTGCACCAGGCGGTACACGGTCATCTTGCTGACATTGAGCCGGGCTGCGACGTCCGATACTGTCAGGAAGTTGCCGATGTCCAGGTTTTGTTCATGTGACATTTTTCCTCCCCAGGAAAGGTAAAGCCACTGTAGGCCTCCGCTGTGGCATGGGTGGCGGAAACACGCTGGTGTTGTCGTTTCGATACCGCGGGTGGGCCGCCGTTACCTGATCGCGTCACAGCTCGCCGGGCTTCCCGGGGGTGAAGAGCCAGGTGTCGAAGAGTTCGGTCAGGTCCTGCCCCGAGTACTGCTCGGCAAACTGGATGAACTGTTTCGTGGAGACAACCTTGCCGGCTTTCCCGGTACTCCAAGCCTTCAGCATCGGGAAGAATGTCTTGTCGCCAAGCTCATCGCGCAGTGCGTGCAGCACCATCGCCCCGCGGGCCTGCACGGAGGCGTCGAAGACACGGTCCGCGCCCGGATCCGAAATACGCAGGTCCCAGAAGGGATCGTCGGCCGGAATGCCGCCGTAGAATTCGAACGCATCCTGGGCCTTGCCGAGATCCTGTTCCTCATTCCACAGCCATTGCGCGTAGGTGGCGAAACCGTCCGCCAGCCAGGCATCCCGCCACGAGGCGAGCGAAAGGCTGCCGCCGAACCACTGGTGCGCGAGTTCGTGCACCATCATCGAGTCGGCGCTGGCCGGATCGTAGAACCAGTCTTCGGAGTAGGTCGGCCGGCTCTGGCTCTCCAAGGCAAACCCCAGACCGTCAATTCCACTCACGACGCCGCCCGCGGCCTCCGCGGGATAGTCGCCGAAATTGTCGGCCAGGAAACCGATGATTTCGGGCTGGCGTGCCAGGCCCTTTTCCACCCTGGCGCCGATGGAGACCGGCGTGGAAACGCCGGCTTCCCAGTCATCCTCGTTGCCCGGGCTGCCTTCCGGCGCACCGGGAACGGTCCAGCCTTCCAGCCGGTCCCGGTTGCGGTCGTTCTCGAAGGACGTGGTGCCCTCGTCGGTGGAGACGATGATGTCCTCGATCAGGACGCCGTCACGCTGACCGTTGATGTCGCTGGCGTAGGTGATGGAGAGCTCCACGTCCGTACCCTTGAAGGCGGACAGATCGAACTCCCACTTCTCCCAGCCGTCGCTGGTGCCGCTGGCAGCCCACCACTTGCCCGAGGTGCCTTCGGCCGTGCAGCCGCCCTCGCCGTCGTCGGTTTGGTAATGCCTGAGGAACGGATGCACCTCGTGCCAGGCGGGGCAGGCCAGGCCGGTGTCGTTGGTGGCGTGGCCGGTAGTGTCCTTGAGCGTGGTCCAGTCCTCGGTGCCAGCGGTGCGGGCCTCCACGAACGCGAAGTCCCAGCCCGGTTCCGTGTCGCGCTCGAGCCAGAAGGACAGCTCGGCGCCGTCGTTGGGAATGCTGATGGTGCGGCTGAGCCGCTTGTAGGAGGCGTCCGAGGTGTGGGACCAGGCCAGGCCGTTGCCGTTGCGCGGCGTGATGACGGACTTCAGTTCCGGATCCAGTGCGTCCCAGTAGTCGATGCCGTCCTTGGCATAGGAGTCGATCTCGAACTCGCCGACGCTCATCGAGGCCAGGTACGCCGGCAGCTGCTCCTTGGCTTCCCACGTCCACGTGGTCCGGCCGCTCTTGGACTTCTTGTCGGTCAGCGCGCCGTTGGCCAGGGCTTCCCAGCCGTCCGGCACAGAGATGTTGTAAGTGTAGGTGGCCTTGTCCCGCGGGTGGTTGTTGGACGGGAACCAGGTGGGCGCGGTCAGGGGGTGGCCGGTGACCGTGGCGCCGGTTTCGGTGTGGATGAAGCCGGCCAGGCCCGGCTCCTTGATGGTTTTGGGCACGCCCGAGTACTTGACCACCACGGTGAACTTGTCGCCCTTGCGGATATTCTGCGGCGACTGTACCTTCAGTTCGCCGTCCTCCGGAACGGACCAGTAGGCAGAGAGGCCGTTGACCTCGACTGACTCCACGGAGAGACCGCGCAGGTCCAGGTTGAAGGAGGAAAGGTCCTGGGCGGCACGGGCGCTGATGGTGGCAATGCCGTCCAGCTTGTCCGTGGGCGGATGGTAGGACAGGTCCAATTGGTAGTGCTTGACGTCGTAGCCGCCGTTGCCTGCCTGCGGGAAGTACTTATCGCCCACGCTTGCCGCGCCGGGCTGGGATTCGAACAACCGCGGATCGGGCGCTGCGAGGGCGGCGGTTCCCGGCAGGACAGTCAGGCCCGCGGCCAACGATGCCGCAACGGCCACCGCAATGCCGGTCCGGCGCCATACTGCCGGCCCGGTTGGTTCCGTGCCTGACCTGGATCTGAAACTCATGCTGCCCCCTGAAACAGCGCTGTCGGTGTCTCTACCGTGCGCTGCTTCTGCAAGTGGTGTCAATGAATACGGTCGGTGCAGCTGTTACTGCGCTCCGGTGCCATTCTTCGTCCCGGTGCTTGGGAAAAAGTTATGTTGCAACGTTTACGTTGCGGTGACACGCGCACCCCTGTATCTCCTCAGCGGAGATGGGTAATCTGGCTATAAGGAATACCGTTCAGGGGCGACATTGTCCGCGGCTCTACGGCAAGGTTGCTTCCGCGTCGAGGGAGATGCATTGCAATGAATGCAGAATGGTTCTTAGTCGGAGGAGCCTGGCTTTTCGGCCTGGTGCTGCTGATGGTTGTGGTGCTGCTGGCTGTCATGGTGGTGCGGGCCTTTGTGACCGCCACCCGTGGCGGCGAGCCGTACCTGTTGACCCCGGCAGCAACGCATCATGCACCGCCGCCCCGAAGCGTGGCACGACAGATCCTGGACCAGAGGCTGGCCCACGGCCGGATCACGTTGGACGAATACCAGGAGCGGCTGCGGGTCCTCGGCGAAAGCAGCAACGTGTAGGGCCTCGGGTCAGTCCTGGATCCCAGTACCCTTGATCTGCAGCAGCCGGGCGGCATCCCGCTGGGCCGATTCTTCCTCCGGACTCAGCACCGAACCGGAAACGTGCGGCGGGGCCGCCATTAAGCGTCTCAGTTCTGCGGGGGAGTAGGGGACAGGCGTGCGTTGGTGCGCCATCACGTGGCAGTTGGCGCAGAGCGGCACCAGATCGGTCAGCGGATCCAGCTGATAGTCCGCGCCCTGTTCGGCGGCCGGAACGATGTGATGGATCTGGATGTAGTCTTTGCCGAGCCCGCCGTAGGCTGCTGCGAAATTGAAACCGCAGGCCGCGCAGCTGGATCCGTGGTGGCGGATGCAGGCCGTTCTCGCCTGCGGACTGACTTCGTACCGGTTGGTGGAAACCTTTAGCAGGGCCTCATCCGGAAGCGCACCCGGCACGGCTAGCGTCGGCTCAAACTGCGACGGCCCTGCATAATCGGCCCAGACATCGCGCAGCGCGGGCAGTTCGGCGGGCGGGATAGGTTCGCCCCAGCCACGGACCAGGTCCCACGGCATGCCGGGAACGCGGCTGGCCAGCTCGTCGTAGGGAACATGTTCGCCCTGGCGCAGGAGGGCGTCGAAAACGACGTCGACGGCGGAGCCTGGCTTGGGGTCAGCGGTTCCATGCCGGGAAGCCCCGTCGGGTCCCACCATGCCATGGCCGATCAGTCCGCGGTCCTTCCCACCGGTGAGCAGCAGCCATACCTCGGCGCCCGGGGAAGTCTCTGCCTGCCAAACGGGATCCTGAGGCAAGCCAAGGCTCCAGTTGGTCCGGAACCCGCCGGTTTCGGCGACAAGCTCCACTACCTCGGGGAAGGCCGGTTGCCAAGCATCCCAATCGGCAAGATCCCAGCCGAGGACGATCGCGTTCATGGGTTCCTCCTCGGCCGTCGGGGTCAGGGGCGGCCGATGCCCTTGTAGGTCCAGCCGGCGTCGCGCCAGGTTGCGGCGTCGAGGACGTTGCGGCCGTCGAGAATGCACTTCTCGTCCACGAGATTGGCGACGGCGGACGGGTCCAGTTCGCGGTATTCCTTCCATTCGGTCAGGAGTACCAGGGCGTGGGCCTTGGCCAGCGCGGTCTTTGTGTCCGGTTCGTAGGACAGCTCGGGGAAGCGGCCCTTGGCGTTGGGCAGCGCTTCGGGGTCCGTGACGGTGACGGTGGCGCCCTGGAGTTGGAGCTGCTGGGCGACACTGAGTGCGGGGGAGTCGCGCACGTCGTCGGACTCGGGCTTGAACGCTGCGCCGAGGACGGTGATGCGTTTGCCGATCAGGGAGCCGCCGACGAGTTCGCGGGTCAGTTCGACGACGCGGGAGCGGCGGCGCATGTTGATCGCGTCGACTTCGCGCAGGAAGGTCAGGGCCTGGTCGGCGCCGAGTTCGCCGGCGCGGGCCATAAAGGCGCGGATGTCCTTGGGCAGGCAGCCGCCGCCGAAGCCGACGCCGGCGTTGAGGAACTTGCGGCCGATCCGCTCGTCCATGCCGATGGCGTCGGCGAGGGCGGTCACGTCGGCGCCGGCGGCTTCGCAGACTTCGGCCATGGCGTTGATGAAGGAGATCTTGGTGGCCAGGAAGGAGTTCGCGGCGGTCTTGACCAGTTCGGCGGTGGCGTAGTCGACCACGAGGCGGGGGGTGTCGTTGGAGAGCGGGGTGGCGTAGACCTCGTCCAGGGCGGCGGTGGCGCGTGCGCCCCGCTCACCGGCGGGGACGCCGTAGACGAAGCGGTCCGGGGTGAGGGTGTCTTTCACCGCGTGGCCTTCGCGCAGGAACTCCGGGTTCCAGGCGAGGACGGCGCCGGGCGCCTTGGCAGCGACCATGTCGGCCAGCCGGGCGGCGGTGCCCACCGGGACAGTGGATTTGCCGACGGCGATGTCGCCCTCGTGCAGGTAGGGGATGAGTTCGTAGAACGCGGAGTCGACGTAGGTCAGGTCCGCGGCGTATTCGCCCTTGCGCTGCGGGGTGCCGACGCAGACGAAGTGGACCTGGGCGCCTTCGGCGTCGGCCATCGACGTGCTGAACTTCAACCGGCCGGTCTCCTGGACCTCGGTCAGCAGTTCCGGCAGGCCGGGCTCGAAGAACGGTGCGCGGCCGGCCTGGAGCTCGGTGATCTTGCGCTGGTCCACATCGATGCCGACGACTTCGTGACCGAGCTTGGCCATGGAAGCCGCGTGGACGGCGCCTAGGTAACCACAGCCAATGACGGAGATACGCATACAGATCCTTTGAACGAGACTTCTTGGAAAAACCCTATTGACAGTATCCCGCAAACATGAAGAGAAGATTAAAACGGCACGGAACTTGAGGGGACCTTGAGGTTCATGCCTTAGGGTGTGGACAAGCCTAAACGCCTGTGCCATCTGGGGACGGCCACGCGATGGGCGATTAGTGGGGAGTTGGGGAACTCATATGTCTGTACTTTTTCGCGTCCAAAGTGCCATCCATAAATCTGGGCAGAACTATCGAACAGCCGGCTGTGCAGAACAGCTGGTGTTGCCATGACCGGATTCATGAGCGCGCGCGTCCATGCCGCAGCGGACAACGGAACGGTCCTGGTCGGTGTGCTGTGTCTGGCCCTGGTGTTCCTGTTTTTCGCGCTGCAGCGCAAACCGCCGCGGCTGCTCAAGGCCGACCCAGCCATGCTGCCGTCCACGTTTTTCACCGGCGTCATGGCAACTGCCCTGTTCGCCGGGCTTACCGGCGGCGGGACCTCAGAGATGATCGGGGCAGGCCTGGCGGCCGGCGCTGTTTACGGGCTTTTCTGCAGCTTCGTCCGGCAGCGGCCCGCGCGGTCGGGCAGCCTGCACCTTGTCCGGTCTTTCATCGAGTTCATCATCGCCGCGGCCGCAGTGTTCTACGCGAGCACTGCATACTTTGAGCTGGCGGTGCAGTCCCCCGCAGCCGGGCTGCCGCGCCCCTTCTGGACGGCGGCCTACATTGCGCTGCTGGCCGCCGCGTTCATCGCGGTCCTGCCCAATACGCTGCACAAAATTGGCAGCCACGGTTCCATCCTTGACGTGGGAATGTGCACGTATGCCGCCCTGGTGTTGCTGACCTTCTGCCTCGCGCCCACGGGCTTGGCAACGCTGGAGCTGCCCGGGGACGGCTGGATCTGGGCGATCGCCGGCGTGGCCGTGGTCCTGATTGCCAGCGTGCTGGCGCCCGGCGCAGTGACGGCGGCCGGCGGCCTGTTCCTGCTGCTGGGCGGGGTGCTGCTGGACGCCTCGGCCGGGGCGGATTTCTCGCCGTCGTCGCTTGTCTCCGCCGCGGTTCTGGGCGCTTATGCGGTGTGCTTCTGGCTGTGCCTGGGTTTGACGCAGAAAGTACTTCCGCCGGTCGTGCAGATGCGCTAAGTTTCATCGCAAGGGGGAACATCCATGAAAATGCATAGAGGTGTCCGGGCAGGTCTTGCCGCCGCGGCCGCGGCCGCCGTCGTTGTTCTTGCAGGTTGTTCCGCCGCTCCGCCGCCGCTGGTTCCCACGCACAGCGCTGACACCGGTGCGCTGCGCGAGGCCGTTAACGCCCGGGACATCATGGATCACCTCGAGGCGCTTCAGGACGTGGCCGATGCAAACGGCGGCCACCGGGCCGCCGGCAGTTCCGGCTACGAGGAATCCGCCCGGTATGTCGAGGAGCAGCTGCGCGCGGCCGGGTACAACCCTGTGCGCCAGCATTTCACGTACAGGGACGACGGCGAGGAGGTCGAGACCTTCAACATCCTCGCGGAAACCGGCGGCAGCGACGAGCACATCATTGTGGTGGGCGGGCATTTGGATTCGGTGCGCCGCGGGCCCGGCATCAACGACAACGCCAGCGGGGTGGGCGCCATCCTCGAAACGGCACTGCGGATGGCGGACTTTGGGATCGAGCCGACCAACAAGGTGCGGTTCGCGTTCTGGGGCGGCGAGGAGGAGGGGCTGAACGGATCGCAGCATTACGTGGACGAACTCAGCGGCAGCGAGACCCGGCAGCATGCGGTCTACCTGAACCTGGACATGGTGGCCTCACCCAACGGCGTGCGATTTGTGCACGACGGCGACGGCTCGACTTTCGGCGACAACGCACCAAATGGGTCGGATGAGATTGAGGACGTTTTCGTCGACTATTTTGCGGACCGCGGACTTGAGGTGCTGCCCACTCCGTTCGAAGACGGGGACTCCGACTACACGGCCTTCCTCAGAGCAGGCATTCCCGCCGGCGGGCTCTTCACCGGCGACGCGGGCACCAAGAGCGGGGCCGAAGTGCAGGACTTCGGCGGCGAAGCGGGGCTGGAATACGACAGCTGCTACCACCGGTCCTGCGACACGATCGAGAACGTGGACACGGACCTGCTCGAGGACATGGCGGACGCCCTGGCACACGCCACCATCGCCTTCGCCACGGCCACTCCCGCGGAGGACTGAGGAGGCTTAGCCCGGACCGCCGCGGCTCGAGTTCGGACTCAGTTTCCGAGTCCGGCACAACGTTTTGTCAACCCCTGATGGCGATTCTCCCTCCTCGCAGGGCGAACTGGTTGTGCGCTCTTCCAGCCCGGGATTCCCTCGACTAACGTCAGCAACACGACCGGTGTTGGGGGCCATGCCGGGCGACATTCAACCGAAATCAGGGGAATGACACAAATGAATCATCGTCGCAATAAGCGCATCGGGGCGATAACCGCCGTCGTCGCTTTGGCACTCGGCGCCGGGCTGCCCGCCAACGCGGACAACGGGACGGACACGGAAAAGCTGCGTGAAGCCGTCACTGCTGAGAGCATCATGGACCACCTTGAACAACTCCAGAAAGTGGCCGGGAACAACGACGGGAACCGCGCAGCCGGAACGGAAGGCTACGAGGCAAGTGCCGAGTACATCGAGTCCGAACTGAAGGATGCCGGCTATGATCCGGAGCGCCAGTACTTCGACTACGAGCAGTTCGTCGAGCACACACCATCGGAGCTGGTACAGGTCTCGCCGACGGAGAAGACCTACATCAACGGAACCGACTTTACGACCATGGAGTACTCGGGTGCGGACGAAGTCGAGGCCGCAGTAACAGCGGTGGACGTGAACTTCACCGATCCGGCGGCCTCGACCAGCGGATGCGAAGCGGCCGACTTCGAAGGCTTCACGGCCGGCAACATCGCGCTCATCCAGCGAGGCACCTGCACCTTCGGAGTGAAGGCACAACTGGCTGCGGCCGCAGGTGCTTCGGCAGCCATCATCTTCAACCAGGGCAACGGGGACGACCGGTCCGGCCTCCTCAACGGCACGCTGGGCGAGGCCGTTAAGATCCCGACTGTCGGTGCCACCTACGCGGTGGGTCAGGCCCTGGCCGCGGATCCGGCGACAACGGTGCGCGTCAAGGTTGATGCTGAAGTCAAGCAGTCGAGGACCTTCAATATCCTGGCGGACACCGCCGGGCGCGCGGACCGCACCGTAGTGGTCGGCGCCCATTTGGACAGCGTGGCCGAAGGCGCCGGCATCAACGACAACGGCTCCGGCAGCGCTGCCATCCTGGAGACAGCCATCCAGATGGCTGAGCAGGACGAAGACGGGCCGCGCAACCGCGTGCGCTTTGCGTTCTGGGGAGCAGAGGAAAGCGGACTGATCGGTTCCACCCACTATGTCTCCCAGCTGAGCAAGGAGGAGATCAAGCAGCACGCACTCAACCTGAACTTCGACATGGTGGGCTCGCCTAACTTCGTACGCTTTGTGTACGACGGCGACGGCGATGCTTTCGGTCAGGTCGGTCCGAACGGGTCCGCTCATATTGAACACGTCTTCAACGACTACTTCGCCTCGCAGGGGTTGGCCTCAGCGCCGACGGCCTTTGACGGGCGCTCCGACTACTTTGCCTTCATTGAAAACGGCATTCCGGCCGGTGGCCTGTTCACCGGCGCCGAAGGGATCAAGAGCGAAGAGCAGGCCAAGGATTTCGGTGGCACGGCGGGCGCAGCCTACGACCCCTGCTACCACACGGTCTGCGACGATCTTAGCAATATCAGCATGGACGCCCTGGAACAGATGTCCGATGCCATTGCGCACGCCACGCTGACCTTTGCCGAGACCACTTCCGCGGTCAATGGCACGGCCAAGGGAGGTTCCAACAGCGGTGCTGCTGACATGAAGTTCAAGGGCAATGCCGCACAGAAGTAGCCGAAAATAAACCGAGCGCTACAGCTAGGGGTCAGCGCCGCCGTCGTTCATCTGTTTCGGATGTTCGGCGGCGGCGTCCTCTTTGGCGATGCGCCGGTATTCGAGGAACGCATATAGGATCACCAGGCCCAGCGCCGAGCCATGGGTGTTGGCAAGGACATCCTGCATAGTCCCGAAGCGGCCGGGCAGGAACGTGTCCTGGACCAGTTCGATCAGGAACGAGACGGCGAAGGCAGCGGGCACGGCGATCCAGCGGTAGCCGGCGCGCAGGAGGGTGCCGCCCAACAGACCGATCGGTATAAACATCACAATGTTGGCGCTGGTCTCCACCAGGTTGTAATCGATCCAGTCCGGCGCGCCGAAGGCATGCAGCTTCGCCAGCACCTGCAGGATGGTGCCGCTCGCGTCGCGGTCCACGGGCGTTGGCCATAGAACTACCAAGGCCACCGTCAGCAGGTAACCGATCAGCAGGAAGCCGGGCAGATGCCCGCGCCGGCCGCCGGCCGGTGCCCTCAGCAGCCGGGCGCCGTTCTTGGCGTCGTGCCGTCGCCGGAACCAGGATTCAAGCTTGGCCCAGAGCCGCGACCGGCGCATCGCCAGCACGGCGGATTTCAACTTTGCCGACAGCGGTGCCAGCTTTGTCCCGAACTTCTGTCCCAACATCCCCAACTTCGTTGCCCACGTCCCCAACTTGGTCCCTAACGCCTGCCGCATCAAACCCTGTCCGCCGACGTCGTCTCCGTAGAAGGGGTCCGGTCACCGCCGTCGGCCGGAAGCAGGACCGTGAACGTGGTGCCCTTGCCGAGCTTGCTGGTGAAGCTGATCGAGCCGCCGTGCGCCTCCACGATCGCCTTGGTGATCACCAAGCCAAGTCCAACTCCGGGGATCGCCGCCCTGCGCACCGTGGGAGTGCGGAAGAACTTGGTGAAGACCCCGCCCAGGTCTTCTTCCGCGATGCCCATGCCGTGGTCCTCGACTTCGAAGCCGACCCGGCCCTCTGCCTGCCATGCACGGACGGTAACACGACCGCCGGCGGGGGAATACTTGATGGCATTGGAGAGCAGGTTGTCCATCACCTGGCACATTCGGTCGTGGTCAATGAACGCCTCGAGATCGCTAGGGCTCTCATTGACCAGTACGACGCCGGCTTCCTCCGCCCGAGGTGTTGCCGAAGCCAGGCAGGACGCGATGACCTCGGCCAGATCGGCGTTGCGTTGCTCGATCTTAGCCGGGCCGGAGGCGGTAGTGAGCAGGTCCGAGACCAGCTGGAGCAAGCGCTCGGCATTGCGCAGCGCTACGCGTAGGGATACGGCCAAGGAGCCGTCCGGATCCTTCAGCTGGGTCTCCTCCAGCGACAGATCGAGGTAGCCGATAATGGAGGTCAGTGGGGTGCGCAGCTCGTGCGACACGCTGGCGACGAAATCGTCTTTGGCAGCCAGGGCGTTCACCAGGTCCGTGACATCGCTGAAGGCAACGACAGAACCGGCGAAGGTGCCGTCGTCGTCCCGCATGGACCTGGCGGAGATGGACATTGCCCGCTGCTGCTTGCCCTCACCGATCCAGACCAATTCGTCGGAGAAGGTCTCCCCGCGCACGGCCCTCAAGACCGGCCGCTCCTCCGGCGGAATCGGGGAGGTTCGGTCCGGTTTGTACACGTGCAGTTGACGTTCGTTGGGATCAGTATTTCCCGGGGGAGCTGCCAGCATATGGTTCTGCTGCTGGCGCCGGTTCATCAGGATGTCGTGCCCGTCCTTGTCCACGGCGACCAGACCGACGCCGACCGTGTCCATCATCGTCTGCATGAGCCTGGAGCGGTCCCGGGTTTCATCCAGGACAGCCTGAAGTTCGCGGTCTTTGGCTTCGAGGACTTCCTGTTTGTCCGTCTCGCTCAGGCTGAATATCGACGCGGTAACGCAAATGGCGAGCATGATGATGGGAATCAGGAATGGATCGGCCAGCCCGGCTGCGGTAACCGGCTCACCGGAGGTCAGAACGGGTACCCAGACCAGCAGCAAGGGTGCGAAGAAGCTGATGATTCTGGCGGCAACTGGCGCTATGCCGGACCATGCCAACCAGAACACCGGGAAAACCGCCAGCATGCTCAGCCCGCTCAGCGACTCCGCCCCGCCTGTCCTCAGCGCCGCTACAACAACGAAATCCAGCAGCGGGATGACCCAGTAGGTGGGGTAGGGCAGGCGGTCCCAAGGGACCAGAAAGCTGGCTGCCGTCAGTACTGCCAGCATGATGAGCCCCGCCTGGAAAGCGACGTTGTCAAGAGTGGTCGGGAAGAAGATTGCCGCCACCAGGGCCACCAAAGTCACGGAAATGACCAGCGGCATCTGGCTCAGGAAGACCCGGTACCGCAGGTTCAGCTCATGAAACTGCTTCCGCACGCCGATCATGGCCAGCGCGTTCTTGACGACTGCGGACATGTTCCCCGGTTTCCTGTTCCTGCAGCAGATGAGACCTGATACCCGGCACAGTTTGTTCTTCCCGCCGGAAATTCAGTATAAAGGTGGGCCTGTCCCGTTCCGGCCATGGTAGCCCGGCAGCGCCGCAAAAAGTGTCCTTGGTGAAAGGTATAATACGAACAGTTGTTGCATCGAGGTGCATCATGGGTGTGCGAGCAAAAAGTTCGGGGGGATTTTGGAAGCATCACGGGTAGCAGTCATCGTCGAGGATGACCGCGACATACGGGACCTTATCGAGGCTGTTCTGATTCAATCTGGCTTCGAGGTCCATGCTGCCGCGAGCGGTGAAGAAGGCGTGCATGCCGTGGAGAAACATGACCCGTCCATCGTCACTCTGGATCTTGGCCTGCCGGATATGGACGGGTTCGAAGTAGCCCGACGGATCCGTCTCTTCAGCGATAGCTACATCATCATGCTCACCGCACGCGCCGAAGAGCTTGATACCTTGCTGGGGCTGGAATCCGGCGCCGATGACTACATCACCAAACCCTTCCGCCCGCGCGAACTGCGGGCCCGCGTCGCAGCGATGCTCCGTCGGCCACGTATGGGCGACACTGGTGCGTCTCCCATGGGGCAGACACCGGTGCCAGCCGCCCCGGCCAACGGATCAGAGCAGCCGGAAAGCAATGGCCAGACTCAGATAGCCGAACCAGCGACTAATGGAAACCCGCCCGGCACCTACTTGCACAACGGGCTTCTGCTGAACCACCAAACGCGAACTACCGAGGTCAACGGCCAGGAGATTGAGCTCACCCGCACCGAATTCGACCTGCTCCACGCGTTGATGGAAAGCGGGCGAGTGGTGCGCACGAAGACGGACCTTGTGCGCCGGCTGCGCTACGAGGACTATGACACCGGCTCGTTCATCAGCGACGCCGATATGCGCGCTATCGAAGTCCACATCGGTAATCTGCGCAGGAAACTGGGCGATAACTCGCGTGAGCCGCGGTGGCTGGAGACCGTTCGCGGAGTCGGTTACCGGCTAGCCCCCAAGACTCTCCGCTAACCGACCCCGCTGTATCCGGGCGTCTGGCTTTGCCCTCCCACGCCGGAGTATCTGACGCCGTTCAGTTCCTCTGACGCTCTGCTTTTGCTTCCAGGTAGTCCAGCCGTAGCTGGGCCATGGTGGCGCGACCACACGCAGTGATTTCTTCCAATAGGCTCAACGTGCAGGAAGTCCTGATGTCCTCGCCCAGACGAAGTAGCATCGCTTGCAGGTTTGCTGCCAACTGGGACAGCCTGCCGGCGCCGGCCATCGCACTGGATACCTTCAGGCTCAGGACCACGTCCATGGCAGCCTTTGCATCAGAAGCCTGGATAGCCTGGCATAGCCGCGCATGTCGTTCGTCCCAAATGCAGATGAAGTTCCGGACGAATGACCGGCATCTCTCTTCATCCTCAAGCTCAGCCGCCAGCTGACGCAGCGTCTCCAGAGAGACTAGCGGCGCAACTTTCGGCATACCGCTACCGCCCTTCTGCCAGTCAATTGACCGCCCGCACTTGTTCCCTGACCCTGTAGTTCGCTACGAGGATCATCGTGCCTTGCCATACTCAGGATGCACGGCAAGAAAGACTCAAGATCGGCTCAAGATTGCTTGACGTGCAAACTTCCTCCAAATCTTGAGGAAATCTTCCGGTTTTCTTTCATGTTCCCAAAAGCGATTCTTGAGCCAGCCCTAGCAAGGTGAATTAAGTCAGCAATAAAACGAGTGTTGGGGCTAAACATGAACAAGATGACAAAGGGTGCGATTGCGACCGGGGTGGGAGTAGCACTGCTTCTCGGAGGCGGCGGAACTTTGGCCGTGTGGAATGACAGTGTGGGCACCGACGCGGGGACGATCACCGCGGGCAATCTTGATCTTGAAGCGAGGAGCGGTGTCTGGACCTCCGCACACGACCCGAGCACAGAAATCGATGTCAAAAGCTACAAGGTGGTTCCAGGAGACGTCCTGACCTACACCCAAACACTAGACGTGACACTAGCTGGTCAGCGGATCAACGCTGTGATCGAGGTGATTGGGGATACAGTCACGGACTTTGAGGCGTCAAACATCTCTGTACGGAATCTACAACTGTCGGATTCTGACGGAAACCGGATAGCACAAATAAAGAAATCCGGCGAAGTTACGGCGTCGGCGTCGTTTAGGTTCAGCCCCAAAACCGGTGACGAGCTGGGTAAAGGCCGAGACGATGTCGAAGCCGTTTACGACTTCAGCAAGGTCCAGTACAAACTCAGGCAGGTAGCACCGTAGTAGCGCTCGAGTTACTCGGCCGGCATAGGAACTGGGCCGTAACACCTCTCTCGCGTAAGGGACATCAACATGGGGACCAAGTCCATAATGAAGGCCAGTGCTCTCCTCGCTGCCGCCATCGTGCTTGGCTTCTTGACGGTCCAGGGGACCTATGCGCTGTGGAACAAGATGGTGCCGGTGGGGGCCGGCACCATCCAAGCAGCGGATTTCCGTGTGAGCCTGACTGATCTGAGCACTGGCGTTCCGATTGATATGACAGACAGCGCCGGGACTTCAGCGCTGGTGTCTTTGAAACCAACCGGCAGTCCTTCGCCAGGGAAACCTGCGTATGCAGGGGTCAGGATCTCTAACGTCACAAATGCTGGCTCGGATTTCGCGGTCCGGGCCAGCACCGGCGACGTGAGCATTACCAATGTTGCGCCCGGCCTCTCGGGGCTGCTGTCAGTCAACATGCAGGCCGTGCCGATCGAAAAAACGAACTGCTCAGCGGAAGACTTTGCCGGCATATCGTCCTCGGGCTCTGCCACTGCCACCATCAGCAAGAACAGCTCAGCTGTTTTTTGTTTTCAGATCCTCATGACCGGGGACGCGCCAGGTGGCGGTTCGGCTCGCGTCGACGTCCCCATTATTGTGAACCAGCTCTGAACGGAACATCATGACAGCCACCTATGTTGAGGCGAAGCCACATCAAATAAAGCACTTCCTCGGCAAGGCCATAGGCTTCGTGGCGCTCTGTCTGGCCCTGCTTGCGGCCGGGACTCTGATCGTCATCCCCGCAGCTACGGGCTCACAGCCGTATACCGTACTGACGAATTCGATGGCTCCGAAGTATCCACCGGGCACATTGATGATCGTGAAGCCAGCCGACTTCGGTTCCCTGAGACTCGGCGACGTCATTACCTATCAGCTAGACTCCGGGAAACCAGAAGTCATCACACACCGAATCGTGTCCGTCGGGGCAAATCAGGAAGGCGATCGGACTCTCATCACGAAGGGCGACAGTAACTCTGTCGAGGATGAAGTTCCAGTCCAGGAAGTTCAGGTCAGAGGAAAACTTCTATACGCCGTTCCGTACGTGGGGTGGGTATCCAACTGGATGGAAAGCGGTAATCGTGACGGCCTGGTCAAATGGCTGGCTGTAGGGCTAATCGCTTATGGAATGTACAGTATTGCTCGCGGTACCCGGGACTCCCGCCGAAAGAAGAAAGCATCTTGAGCGCTCAGGGCGGGCCATTGCCTTATCGCCTTCGACGGATGCCGGGCTTTAAAGGCGCCGCTGTCGTGTTCTGCCTGGTTGTCCTCATGGGTCTTGGCGGAACATGCGCCGTCGCAAGGTGGTCCCAGTTAGCGACGGTAGGCATCGAGATTGTGACCGAAAGTTGGTCTCCAACTTGTACGGTCTCCACTGACGGAACGACGTTCACGATTCAGTGGGCACAAGTTCCGGGAATTGAGTACGTCCTTGAGGCCGTCTGGATGAACGGCGAGGGGCATGCACCACCTGGTCAGCAGAAGCCCTTCGATTTTGTACCGATAGATTCCGGAACTGGTCTGATGACACTGCAGCTAACACAGTCGGATCTTGACTTGAAGAGCGGCTGGAGGGTTCGCGTGACAGGTGGATCTGCCGGGGAGGAAATGTTCGTCTTCAACCTGACTCAATCCGGAGGAACCGGAGCATGCGCGTAGGAGCTTGTCAGCCAACTCAGTTGGGATCTAGCTGCGGCCCTCGCCCTCAAACACGTCGGGGATGCCGTCCTGGTCGGTGTCCGCCGTCTCGATTTCCTCGACCTTGCGGTAGTGGCGGTTGCGGGCACGCAGGATGACGGTGGCGGCCAGCGCGGAAACCAAGGATCCGGTCAGCACCGCCACCTTCGCGTGGTCGTGATGCTCGGAGCCGAGGGCGAAACTAAGGTCGTTGACTAGCAGCGATACCGTGAAGCCAACGCCAGCGAGAATCGCGATGCCGAAAACGTCGATCCACTTCAGGGTCGGGTCCAGATTGGCCTTGCTGAGTTTGGTCAGGGTCCAGGTGGTCAGCATGATGCCGATCGGCTTGCCGACAAACAAGCCGAGGATGATGCCCAGGGCAACGGTATCCGTGAGGGAGGCACCGAATCCATCCCAGCCGCCCAATGCGACGCCGGCGGAGAAGAATGCAAACACGGGAACGGCGAAGCCCGTGGAGAGCGGGCGGAAGCGGTGCTCCAGCTGCTCGGCCAGGCCCGGGCCAGCATCCGGGCCGCCGTCCTTTTTGCTGCGCAGCACCGGCACCATGAAGCCCAGCAGCACGCCGGCCACGGTGGCGTGCACACCGGAGGAGTGCATCAAGGCCCACGTGATGATGCCCAGCGGGAGCAGGATGAGCCACGCCGCGATGTGGTTCTTAGCGAAGAACTTTGCGTACTTCTGCGTCAGGAACGCGAACAGCGCCAGCGGGACAAACATCAGGAGCAGGAACGGGACGTGGACTTCTTCGGTGTAGAAGAAGGCGATGATGGCGATGGCAATGAGGTCATCCACCACAGCCAGGGTGAGGATAAAGATGCGCAGCGCGCTGGGCAGGTGCGAACTGATGACGGCGAGTACAGCGACGGCGAAGGCGATGTCCGTAGCCGTGGGAATGGCCCAGCCACGCAGCGCCTCGGGGCCGGCTGCGAGGTTGACGATCACATAGATGAGGGCCGGAACTGCCACGCCGCCGAAGGCCGCGGCGATAGGCACGATTGCTCGGCTGGGGGAGCGCAGGTCGCCTGCGACGAATTCCCGTTTGAGCTCAAGTCCGGTGAGGAAGAAGAAGATCGCCAGCAGACCGTCGGAAGCCCATTTCCCGATGCTCAGGTCCAGATGCCAGGGCTCGTAGCCGATCTTGAAGTCGCGGATGTCGAAGTAGCTGTCCGCGGCGGGGGAATTGGCCCAGATCAAGGCTGCCACCGCGGCAATCAGCAGCATGATGCCGCCGACGGTTTCCTTGCGCATCAGATCGCTGAGCCGGACGTATTCCGGATAGCTGCCGCGGCTAAGAATGGTCTTCTTGCCGTTTCCGGGGGCGGGGTTAGTCACTGGTTCTCCAGACGATTCTTGACATCACGGACGTACACGACGACCAGACTTCCCGTCACACCGTGAGCCAGTTTACATCCCAGCACGTGAGGTGCGTCATCTGTTACTAACTCAGCAGGACACTGCAAACGACCGGGACGAATGGCAAGCTGCGGGGCAAATTGACTTGCCTTAACGAGCTGAGCGCACAGCCTAGCTGTAGGTGCCACCGGGTTTTCGGCCAGAGCCGAGCACCGGAGTTCTCCTGCAACCAAAGGCTGTGCGCCCAGGTGTGTGGGGCTGTGAAGCCTGGACTTAGCGGGAAGTGTTGAGTTCTTCGTGCGAGTCCGAGCGCCCAAGGATTTCCTTGGGGATGAAGAATGCGAGGGCAAAGAGCAGCAGCCCGATGCCGAAAGCAGGAATGGCGCCGATCTGGGGCTCCAGGCCAAAGGCGACCAGGCTGGCGCAGAAGAGAACCATCATGATGACGAAGGTGATGATGTTGCTGACCAGGTGGCCTTCGCCGGAATGGGAACGCTGCTTGGGGGTTGCCATGGAACTGATTCTCCTCGTTGATGCCGTGCTAAAAGAAGTGCCCAAAATTGAGCGGATTAGTATGCGGAAGTAGCTTGCTCACCGTTAACAATAGCCACTGATGAGCTCGCTCCAATTCTCGTGGCACCGGCTTCGAGCATCGCGCGGGCGTCCTCGAGTGAACGGATGCCCCCGGAAGCCTTGACTCCGAGCTCCGGACCGACCGCCTTGCGCATCAGAGCAATGTCTTCAACGGTTGCCCCGCCGCCGCTGAAACCGGTGGAGGTCTTCACGAAATCCGCGCCCGCCTCGGCCGCGACCTCGCAGACCAGGGTCTTCTGTTCGTCGGTGAGGAAATGTGTTTCCAGAATGACCTTCAGGGCTGCCCCGCCGGCGTGTACGGCATCGGCGACGGCGGCGACGTCCGTGTACAGCGAGTTGCGGTCATTGGCGCGGGCTGCGGCGATGTTGATCACCATGTCGATTTCGTCCGCGCCGTCCAGATTGGCACCGCGGGCCTCGTAGACCTTCACATCGGTGGGAGTGGCTCCGAACGGAAATCCGACGACGGAGCAGGTCTTTACACCGGAACCCTTGAGCGTGCTGTGCACCAGAGCAGTCCAGAGCGGGTTGGTGCAGACCGAGGCGAACTTGTGCTCCACGGCCTCCTTGCACACGGCAAGGATGTCTTCGCGGGAAGCGTCCGGCTTGAGCAGCGTGTGGTCAATGTAGGAGGCAATCCCGGACATAGTCACTCTTTCGACGGCTTGTTCTGGAGCTCCCATCTTTGCATAGAAGCACTGCCCCCGCATGGGTCCCGGCGAGTCGCCCGCGATGGCGGTGAACCGGTGCTCCGGCAGGCCGGAAACGGGCGTGCCGGTAGGTTCCAGAGGCGAACACGTGGTGAGATATTGGGATGACACCTACCGCGGACTCACCGGCCGGCGGCGAGCCTGGCCCTGTGGCGCTGGTCGCGGGATGTTCCGACGCGCTGGCGGGCATCCCGGCGGCGCTGCGTGCAGCGGGCATCTCGGTGGCGGACACCGCCGGGGTTGCGCGAGCGGCACCGGATGTCGCCGTCGTTGCCGTGGGTCCGGATGGAAACGGAGCCGACGTGCTGGCCGGGCTGTCAGCCGAATCCGCCGAAGGAACCGGCGGACACCTGCCGGTCATCCTGCTGGCCGGCGAGGGCATGTCCGCGGAGGAAATAGCGGCTCTGGACGTCGCCGATTTCCTGATGGGACCTGCGCCGGAACAGGAACTGGTCCTGCGGATCCGCACCTTGCTGCGGCGGACCAAGCAGCAGCAGCGCCGGCGCGAGTCTACCGCGCAGTTGCGCCAGCGCACCCGGGCGATTTCGGCGGCAATCCGTTCATCAAACGACCCGCAGTTCATGGCCGAACAGGTGATCGCCGGTCTGAGTGAGACTTTCGGGGCCGACCGCAGCTGGATCCGAACTTTCGGCGACGAACGCGTCCCGACGCTGGAAATGGGCTGGGACAGCGACGGCATCAGTGCCTCCGCACCCGCCCTGCCCACGGAGGAGGCCGAGCGGCTGGCAGCAATGCTGTGGGAGGAGGAGACGGTCCTGGCCGTGCCGGACCACGACGGCGCGGAGTTGCCCGATTTAGAATCCTTGAACACAGCGGCCGGCAAAGACGGGCTCAAGACCTCCGTAGTGGTGCCGCTTGGCCACGGCGGTAAAGCCTTCGGGCTGCTCTGGCTCGCCGGAATAGCCACCGCCCGCGAATGGGCGCCGATCGAGCTGTCGCTGATCCAGCACGTCGCCGGTAACCTCGCCCACGGCCTGGTGCAGGGCCAGCTCATCACCGCCCAGCGGCAGGTGCTGAACCGGGTGCGCGAACTGGACCAGGCCAAGAGCGAATTCGTCGCCACGGTCAACCACGAACTGCGCACCCCGCTGAGTTCGATCATCGGCTACCTGGACATGATCATGGACGACGGCGTGGGCGAACTTCCGCACGAAACAGCCAGAATGCTCGAGATTGTGGATCGTAATGCCCACCGTCTGAACGGCCTCGTTGAGGATGTGCTCACGCTCTCCAGAAGCGACGCCGGAAACATCCAGCAGTCCATCCGGCCGGTCAGGCTCTCCGCTTTACTGCAGTCCGTCCTCAGCACGCTGGCGCCTGCGGCAGCGGCCGGCCGGATTGACTTGAGCCTTCGGGAGCCGGCTTCGGACGTCCAGGTGGACGCGGACCACGAACAGCTGGAGCAGGTGTTCGTGAACATCATCTCGAATGCGGTGAAGTTCACGCCCGCCGGCGGCAGGGTCATCGTCGACATCAGCAGCAGCGTGAGCGACGCCGGGATCCCGCGGGCCTGCGTCAGGGTACGGGACACCGGTATCGGCATCCCGCCCGACGAGGTGCCCAAGCTGTACGGCCGCTTTTTCCGTGCGTCAAATGCCACCGCCGCAGCCATCCAGGGCACGGGGCTCGGCCTGTCCATCGTGCAGGACCTGGTGCACCAGCACGGCGGGGAACTGCACATTTCGTCCCGGCTGCATGAAGGGACCACGGTCTCCGTCCAGCTGCCTGCGCGTCGCTGAAAGCGCAACCGTCTGAGGTAGCGACTGAAGGTAAAGGTTTCACATAAACTGGTGACGTACGTTGCCACGTCGAAGGGGAACCCATGGACTCCGCACCCGTTGAGGACCCGCGGCTGCAGCAGTTGGTCGAGGGTGTCGTCAAGCTGGCCGCGGGCGATCTCAGCGCCAGGATCCAGCCTTCCGAGGAACGGGATGATATCGACGCCGTCATCACCGGCGTCAACCTGCTGGCCGAGGAGCTCCACTTCATCTACTCGGACCTCGAACAGCGCGTCGAGGAGCGTACCGCGGCGCTGATCGAGGCGCAGTCCAAGCTGCAGCGGATGGCGATGACGGATGCGCTCACCGGGCTGGCCAACCGCTCGACACTGCGTGACCGGACCCGGGAGGCGCTGGCTGCGGCCGAGGGCGGGAAACGAGCGCCTGCCGTGCTGATGCTGGACCTGGATTCGTTCAAGCCGATCAATGACAGCCTCGGCCACAGTGCCGGGGACGAAGTCCTGGTGGAGGTGGGCCGCCGGCTGTGCTCGGCCGTCCGGGACACGGACACGGTGGCCCGGTTGGGCGGGGACGAGTTCGCCATTCTCATTCCGGAGGCCACCAAGCAGGATGTCGAAGCGATTGCGGACCGCGCGCTGCGGGCGCTGCAAAGCAGCATCACTGTGGGCACAGTGAACGTTTGGGCGATGGCCAGCATCGGGGTGAGCATCGGCGCCGAGGGGACATCGGCCGCGTCCCTGCTCCGCGATGCCGACGTTGCCATGTATGAGGCCAAATCGCGCGGCCGGAACAACGTCCAGGTCTTCCACCCGTCCATGCTCCATGCCACGCAGCAGCGCTCGCGCACAGCCGCCGAGTTGCGCAACGCCATTGAGAACGGTGAACTGCTGCTGTACTACCAGCCCGTAGTGGAGCTGGCGACCGGCAGGATCATCGGCATCGAGGCGCTGGTCCGCTGGGTGCATCCGACCCGCGGCATGATCATGCCGGAGAGCTTTATCCCGGTGGCCGAGGAAACCGGGCTCATTGTAGATCTGGGCAGGTGGGTCCTGCAGGAGGCGCTGCAGCAGCTTAAGTCTTGGAACGACGTCGTACCCTTGCCTTCGCAGCTCAAGCTCCACCTGAATCTTTCGGCAGCCGAGCTGATGCGGAACGACCTGCTGGAGGACATTGCAGGGTCGCTGGAGCGGCATGGCATCGACCCGGGGCGGCTGGTTTTCGAGATCACCGAGACCGTCCTGATGACCAGGGAAACCGAAGAGGCGCATGTGCTGGGAAAAATCCGTGGACTGGGCGTCGGGCTGCAGATCGACGACTTCGGCACGGGTTATTCCTCCATCAGCTACCTGCGCTCGCTGCCCGCCGACACGGTGAAAGTGGACCAGTCCCTGATCGAGGGGATGGACAACGACGCCGGTCAGCAGACCTTCGTGGCGGCCGTCCTGCAACTGATCGCGTCGGCCGGGCTGCAGGCCATTGTCGAGGGCATCGAGACGGCGGAGCAGGTTGCCCAGTTGCGCCGGCTGGGCTGCCGCTTCGGCCAGGGCTATTACTTCGGCAGGCCCGTCCCGGCGGAAGAAACCGTGGCTTTACTCAATTCACCGCTGCCGTCTGCGTAAGGTAACTTCATGCCAAATATCTGGGACTCGGTTCTGCTGCTCCCCAAACTTGCCCGTCTGGCTTCCCGCGTACCCAAAAATCCGCACCATGCGTGGGAAAACTATTGGGCGGGCATCACCCGCACCGGCAAAGACGGCGAGGTCCTGTGGGACGCCGCCGCCGAGTCCGAGCGTTTGAGCTATCTGGCGCCCATCAAGGAGCACTTTGATCCGGCGTTGCCGGTGGTCGACGTGGGCTGCGGCAACGGCACCTTCACGCGGTGGCTGGCCTCCCTGTTCCCGCAGGTGCTGGGCGTCGACGTTTCCGCCAGCGCCGTCCGCCGTGCCCAGGCCGAGGCCGAAGCGGAAGATATCCGCGATGTGGAGTTCGCGGCGATGGACGCGGTGGCCGACGGCGCCGGGGACCTGCTGCGCGAGCGGCTTGGCGGCTCCGCCAACGTGTTCCTCCGCGGTGTGCTGCATGTGCTCAAGCCGGAGGAACAGGCACGGCTGGCGGCGAACCTGCACACTCTGGTGGGGGAGCAGGGCCGCGTGTTCCTCGCCGAAACCAACTTCCAGGGCAACCGGTTCCAGTACGTGGGCCACCTTGGAGCCACCCGCCGCGGCATTCCACATCCGCTGCGGCGGGCCATCGAGGGGTTGCCCATGCCCGGGCACTTCGGCCAGCCGGAACTGTCCGAGGTCTTTCCATCCTCGGAGTGGCAGCTGCTGGCTGACGGGCCAGCGGTCATCGAAGCGGTGGCGATGAAACAGGACTCGGTGACGGAGCAGATTCCAGGCTACTTCGCCGTCCTGCAGACCAACTGAACCCTGGACCTCACTGCCGCCGCTGATGCGAGTGGGGCTCAATTTACAGAGCGGACATCAACGCGCAATCCGTCCGGGACACCGTCTCCGTAGCGTTGCTTTACATCAACGAGCAACGGAGGAAACATGTCCTACGTCAAACCGGAACAGGCAGTCGAGGCAGCCGTCGCGGCGGGCAAGGCCAAGGCCGAAGCAGGCAATCTGCAGTTGCTGATGCGCGGGGTTCTCGGCGGGGCGATCCTGGCCTGCGCCACCACGCTGGCCCTGGCTGCGGCCGGCCAGACCACCGGAATTGTCGGTGCGTTCATCTTCCCGCTCGGCTTTGTGATCATCGTCATTCTCGGCCTGGAGCTGGTAACCGGCGCGTTCGCCCTCATCCCGCTGGCGGTGTACCGGAGGCAAGCCACGGTTTCGGACATGCTGCGCAACTTCGCCGTCGTCATCCTTGGGCACCTGGTCGGTTGCCTGGGATACGCGGCGGCCTATGTCGCGGTGATCACCCGGATGGGAACCTCCGACGCCGATCCGATGATCGCCACGCTGGTCAACCTCGCGGAGGCCAAAACGCTGGCGTACGCAGAACTGGGCAGCGCGGGGTTTACGCTCGTGTTCATCAAGGCCGTCCTGTGCAACTGGATGGTCACGCTCGGGGTGGTCCTGGCGATGACCTCCACCTCCACCGGCGGCAAAATCCTGGCGATGTGGCTGCCGATCACGTGCTTCTTCGCCCAAGGCTTTGAGCACGCGGTAGTGAACATGTTCGCGATCCCCGCGGGCATGATGCTGGGCGCCGACGTGGGTGTGGGGGACTGGTGGCTGTGGAACCAGGGACCGGTGCTGCTCGGCAATTTCGTCGGCGGCATGCTGCTGACCGGGTTCGCGCTCTACCTCGCACACCTGCAAACCCCCGCTGTGGTGCCGCCGCTGGAGCTGCAAGAGGAGCGGGGGAACGGGCTGGCGGAGCAACTGAGCGAACTGGAGGAAGAACTGGAAACAATGGCATCCGCCCAGGGCGAGCCGGCCAAACACTGACGCGGCTGCGCGGCTCAGCCGCGTCCGGGCCCAGCCTCGTCCTCGCCGCCGCGCCCAGCAGTGTCCTCGGCTTCCCTGGCCTCCTCCTCGGCCTCTTGCCGGTGCTGCTCGAGCTTTTCCTCGGCCTCGCGCCGCCGCTTCGCCACGGCCCGCGGGTCGTCGACGGGCAATGCGCCGTCTGGCTTGGCAGGCCCGGCATGTGAGCTCCTGTCATGCTCCCGGCGGCTGTAACCCGAGGTTTTCGGTTCGTTTTCGTTCATGTGCGCATAGTTCCACATTCGTTACGCCGGCAAAAGGGCGTGTGCATAGAACGAGAGGTGGTCTCTGACTCCGGGCCGTTCGCGGCCGGGTGCTCCCGGGGCTCCGCGCGGTGTCGGCCCGGCGCACCCGGAGTCAGAGCTTTTTGCCGGCCAGGAGCTTGGCCGCCGCTGTTCCCCGCGCACCGGCGCAGTTCTTCGTGTAGGTGCCGAAGATGAGTTTGCTGTTCACACCCATCCTGAAGGCCATGCAATCCGCCGCCTGTTCTATCCCGCCGGTACCGGTGGTTTTGTAGATCTTGTTCAGCTTGGCCCGCAGCGTGCCCTGCTGCGACGGCGGGTAGAGGCTGAACTCGCGGATGTGCGCGCATTCGTGCAGGGCCGCATATTTCAGCAGGTTCCCCGCGGGCCGGCGGGCTACATTCATCCGCAGCGACGTGCTGTAGGTGTAGCTGCGCAGCCGGTCCTCTTCCAGGATGATCACGTTGGGGCAGTATTTCTTGACTTGGTTGTAGACGGTCCTCTTATAGCCCTTGTACGACCTGGGGTTCTCGTGCCGCAGCGTGACGTGCTTCGATTCCCACCGGGCTTCCTTGCCGCTGGCGTTGACCACCAGGCGGTACTTCTTCTTGACGGTGGCCGCGGTGTGGGTGGTCCGCACGGTGGCAGCAGTGGAGCCGGTCTTCCCGGCCTGCTTCTTCCACGTCAGCTTCTGTAGCGTGATCCACTTGCCGTTCCGCGATTCCTGGAGCACACCAGTCCGGTTGGTCTTGATGTTCTTCAGGACATACTGCTGTGAGAAGCGTTTATAAGAGGCGACGTACCCGCCGGCATTGCTGAACAGCGCCTTCGAGTTCGAGCTTCCCACGGCGATCACGGAAGTAGCAGGCGGGGCGGCGTTCGCCGGCGCCGCGGGAAGCATCACTCCCACGGTGAGGGCACCGGCAAGCAGGGCAGTCGAGCAGCGTTTCACATCGAGATCCTTCTCGAGTGACGGACAAGACCCTACTGCCCCGCTGAAGGAACTGCCCGCGAATGATTATGGATGAGTCTCCATCGTCGATGCACCGCAAACGTGGGTCAACGCCCCAATAATGGGGGCCCGATTTTGAGTATTCCGGGGTCAGCCCTGTACTGCCGGCTCCTGCAGCACCCAGAAAATGGCGCCGTGCGGATCCTGCAACATGGCCATCCGCCCCACGCCCGGAATGTCCACCGGTTCCCGCAGGACCGTACCGCCGCCCTTCTGCGCAATAACGACGGCGGCGTCCGTGTCTTCGGTGCCGAAGTAGACCTCCCAGCGCGGAGACTTGTCCTCGGTCTCGGGCTCCTTGAAACCCGCCACATACATTCCCGCGGCCTTGAGCATGGTGAACGTGCCGCCGTCGACCTGCTCCTCGTGTGCCTCGCCGCCCAGCACATTGAGGTAGAACGGAACGGCGTGGTCCCAGTTGTCGGCTGCCAGTTCGTGCCAGACGATGGTACCAGGCTCGTTGATCAGTCCGGCGCCGGTGTGCTGCCCGGACTCCCACAGCAGCAGCGGCGTCCCGACACCGTCCTCGATGGCGGCCATGCGGCCGGACCCGGGGACGTCCGTGGCCGGCATGACGATGAGCCCGCCGGCCGGAATCACTTTCTCCAGCGTGGCATCAAGGTCATCGACGGCAAAGTAGGTGTTCCAGGCCGTCGGCACTCCCGCTTCTACTGCTTCCGGGGTCTGCCCGGCAATGGCGGCGACGGGAACGCCGCCGATCGTGGCCGTGGCGTAGCTGCCCTGGGCCGAACTGGTGCTGTCCGTGTACTGCCAGCCGAACAGGGCGCTGTAGAACGTCTTGGACGCACCCGGATCCGGCGACTGCAGGTCGACCCAGGCCGGGGCACCCTGCGGAAACTTCTCGACTGTGCTCATGGCTGCTCCTATGATCGGGCGGCTGATGTTGCAGTTCCCGGCCAGTCTAACCGCGCGCACGGACAGGATGATGCCGGAAGGATGACAGCGGTCTGCCGCTTGCCTTGGGAAGCGCAGAAGGTGGGGCGGACGCACACCTATCTTTCCGCCGTCGTGCGTGATAGCAAGGAAAGTAACCTTATTATTCAATGCAGGCGCGGCTGTGCGTGTTGTAGCGCGTGGGCGCACAGACCCGGGCGCCTGCCGGACAGGGAGGCACATCATGGCAATTCAGCGTGACCTGATCATCGGCGGAAAGCACGTTGCCGCCGCATCCGGCAAGACCACGGAGGACATCAATCCCTACACAGGCAAGCCCTATGCCACGGTGGCTGCCGCCGGTGTGGAGGACATGACCCGCGCCGTCGACGCCGCCGCCGGCGCCTTCGATCAATGGGCGGGCATGGCACCCAGCGCACGGCGGAAAATCTTCCTGCGGGCGGCCGACCTCCTCGAGGAACGCGCCGAAGACGGCGTCTCCCTGATGGCCGGCGAAGTGGGCGGGGTGCGGAGCTGGGCGCTGTTCAACATCGGCCTGGCCGCGAACATCCTGCGCGAAGCGGCGGCAGCGACCACGGCTCCGCAGGGCGATGTGCTCGCCACGGATATGCCCGGAGCGTACTCGCTGGCTGTCCGGCAGCCGTTCGGCGTGGTGGGTGCGATGTCGCCCTGGAATGCGCCGTTCATTTTGGGCATCCGGGCGGTAGCGGTTCCGCTGGCGGTAGGAAACACGGTAGTGCTGAAGCCGAGCGAGGACGCGCCGCTGTCCTGCGGACTGTTCCTGGCCGACGCGATGCTTGACGCCGGGATCCCCGATGGGGCGCTGAATGTGGTGACCAATGCGCCCGAGGACGCGGCCGACGTCGTTAGCACCATGATCGCCGACGAGCGCGTCCGCTGCGTGAACTTCACCGGTTCCACCGCCGTGGGCCGGAAGATCGGCGTGCAGGCGGCCGAGCACCTGAAGCCTGCGATTCTGGAGCTCGGCGGGAAGAACAGCCTGGTGGTGCTCAAGGACGCCGATCTGGACTATGCGGTGAACGCCGCGGCCTTCGGGTCCTTCATGAACGCCGGACAGATCTGCATGTCCGTGGACCGGGTGGTGGTGGACAAGAGCCTGGCGGCCGAGTTCACTGAAAGGTTCGCGGCGAAGGTCTCCGGGTTGCCGACCGGTGATCCGACCGACCCGGAGACCGTGATCGGGCCGGCGGTCAACGCGAAGTCCGCGCAGCGCCAGTACAGCCTGATCGACGACGCGCTGGCCAAGGGTGCAACCGCGGTGGCCGGCGGCCACAAGCTGGAAAACTCGCTGGTTCCCGCGACCGTGCTGACCGGGACGACACCGGACATGAAGATCTACCACGATGAGATCTTCGGCTCCGCGACGACCGTGCTGGAGGCCGACAGCCCCGAGCACGCGGTCGAACTGTCCAACGACACCAAGTACGGACTGACCGCGGGCGTGATCACCGAGAACATCCACGAGGGCCTGAAGGTGGCGCAGCGGCTGCGCACCGGAATTGTCCACGTGAATGACCAGCCGGTGGCGGACGAGCCGATGGCCCCGTTCGGCGGCGTGCAGAACTCCGGTTACGGCAAGTTCGGCGGGCAGGCCGGGATCGATTCGTTCAGCGAGGTGCGCTGGGTGACGATCCAGCAGTACGGCCACGCGCAGTACCCGTTCTAACGGCAAGTGCCTCTTCTTCTTTCGGTTAGATAACGAGTGAAACGAATGATCGGTAAATCCTTCCATCAACCTGTCCGGCAGGGTAAAGTGTGCCTGTTGTCACTATGAGGATAGTGAACTATGACTCCCTGGAAAGGGGACAAAATGCCGCATGAGGTGGCGATGCTGCGTACCGGCGAGTCGGTGGCCACAGGGCCGTCCGACAGCACGTTGGAGCTTGGCGAATTTCTTGGCGCCCACGGGGAATGCCTCCTGCAGGAAATCCAAACCCTGCTGGCGGAACTCGACGGCAAGGTCACCCGGTACACCTGGCTGAAGTCTTCCCAGGACGCGCCGAAGGAACAGCGGGCCGAGAACATGCGCTCCCTGGCGTTCATGCAGACGGCGTTGGAAGACATCACCGCCACGTTGGTCGGCATTTCAGTGAGTTCCCAGAGCGGTCCGGGCCTGGAAACTACCGGCAAAGTCTCCAGCTGGGGCTGAGCTTTCCTTTAGTTGGCGTCTAGTCCGTCCGCTGGAGGCACGGGCTAGACGTTGAGGCGGTAGCCGCGCTTGATGACGGTAGCTACCAGCGACGGATCTGGCAACGCCTGGCGGAGCCTGCTGATCGCCATGTCGAGCGCGTGCTCGCCGGGTGCTTCGGGCAGACACTCCTGCAAGGCCTCGCGCGGCAGGACTGCTCCACCGGCGGCGGCCAGCGCGCGGAAGATCGTCAGGGGCGTGGGGGACAGGTCTACCCGTTCGCCATCCAGGATGACCGAGCGGCCGCGGATCTCAAGCTCCCCGAGGGCCGTGTTGAAGCGTTGGATCTGATTGCGGGACAGGTGCTCCACCACCAGCCGAATGAGCGCGCCCATCCGGTACCGCTCCGGCATGATCGGCCGGACGCCCGCATCCTCCAGTGGCTTGGCAGTGACCGGTCCCACCGCGGCGGCAACGACGTCGTGCTTGAAGGCGGCGACGAGCGCGTCAAAGAGACTCAGCTCATGCGCGGTGCTCCACAGGGCGTCCACCGCCGGGGCACTGGTAAAGGTGACCACGTCCAGTTGCCGGGCAATGACCGCCTCGATCAGCCGGCCTACCTTGCCCTCGGCACCCTCCGGCTTGATCCAGCGGTAGGGAGTGACAGTCAGGACAGTGGCGCCGGCGTCGCGCAGCCGGGCCAGCTGTTCGGCGTCGGTATAACCGTGCAATTGGATGGCGACGGTGAGCCCTTCCACCCCTTCTTCCAGCAGCATGTCCACCACTGTGGCGGTGCGTTCGTCGTGACTGATGCCGGCATCGTCGAGTCCGGCCGCCCGCACTGCGCCGCGAGCCTTGGGACCGCGGACGAAGATCCGCGACGTCGCGAGGATGTCCATCAGGTCCTCGCCCAGGCCGTGGGCGTCCGCAGCCTCGCACCAGCGGCGCATGCCGTAGGCCGTGGTGATCAGGGTGATGTCGGGGCGGGCGTTGAGAATGGCGGCAGTGTCCTGCATCAGCAGATGGTCTTCCTCCACCGGGGCGATCCGCAACGCGGGGGCATGCAGGACCTGGGCGCCGCGACGTTCCAGCGCTGAGATGAGGTCCTCGGCGCGGCGGTCGGAGGTGACGCCGACGCGGAAGCCGGCCAGGGCGTGCGCGTTGGGCAGCTCCGCCACGTTGCGGAGTCCCTGGTCCGGCGGTTGGATAACGTCCTGGCCGGGAGCGGGAGCGGGGGCAGCAGCAGCGGTGCCCATCATGCTCCCAGCGTGTCGGCGAGCTCGGCCAGCTTGCCGGCGGTCTCTTCGCAGCCGTTGGCCAGCCGCACCACTTCACCGATGACCAGGATGGCCGGCGGTTTCACTCCGGCTGCCCCAGCGGCCGTGACGATACCGGTCAGGGTGGAGATGGTGGTGCGTTGCGAATCGCTGTAGCCGCGCTCGATTACTGCTACCGGCATGTCCGCCTTCATCCCGGCGCGGCGCAGTCCGGCGGTGAGCTGGGGCAGGGTTCCGACACCCATCAGCACCACCACGGTTCCGCCGAGACCGGCGAGGTGATCGTATTCAGCGTCGGCCAGTGGGGCGTGCCCGGAAACAACCGTGAACAGGCGGCTGACTTCGCGGTGCGTCACCGGAATGCCGGCGGCGGCCGGGACCGAGATGGCGCTGGTGATACCGGGGACCACGGTGACCGGGACATTGGCCTTGGCGCAGCTGATGACTTCCTCGCCGCCGCGGCCGAAGACGAACGGGTCGCCGCCCTTAAGCCGGACCACATTGTTGCCCTCCTGAGCGGACTCGATCATCAGCCGTTCGATCTCGCGCTGCGTGACTTTATGGTGCCCGGGGCGCTTGCCGACGTCAATCAGCTCGGCCCCCGGCGCGTACTCGGCCAGGTTCCGGTGCGGGGCCAGCCGGTCAAAGAAGACGACGTCGGCCTCCCGCAGTACCTGCCATGCCCGCACCGTCAGCAGGTCCTCGGCACCGGGACCGCCGCCTACCAGGGTGACCTGGCCGCCGGGTGCTGCGGCTTCCTCCCGGGACAGGAGCAGCCCCCGCCGGCGGCAGGTTTCCGGCAACGCCGACCACCGGATGTCGCCGTCGTCAATAGCCACCACCAGGGCTACGCCGTCGAGCATTTCCGGCTTGTAAGCAGCGGGGGAGGACAAGGTGCGGACGGTGGCACCGGCGGCACGGTAGCGGCGGACGGCACGCCGCGCAGCCTCGGGAGCGCCGGAGACGAGGACCGTGTAGCCGGTCAGATCCGTATTCGTGAACATAAGGCTTCTCCTTCAGGGGCGGGCGTGGGCGGCGGTTACTGTGCAGTGCGGACAGGGATCGAGGAGCCGAGCAGCACCGGGCCCCCGCCGGCGGCTGCAGCGGCACGTTCGTCCTCGGTTGCGGGGCGGATCATGCCGCGCTCGCTGACGTTGGAGATCGAGTTGTCCTGCTGATCCGGCGCGTTCACAAACGAGCGAAAACGCCGCAGCCGGTCCGGGTTTTTCAGCGTAGCGGCCCACTCATCCTCGTAGTTATCAACGTGACGTGCCATTGCTGCCTCGAGGTCATCAGCGATCCCGAGGACGTCATTGATGACGACGTCCTTGACATGTTCGATGCCGCCGTCCAGGTCTTCGACCCAGCGTGCCGTGCGCTGCAGCCGGTCCGCCGTGCGGATGTAGTACATCAGGTAGCGGTCGATGTATTTGACCAGCGTTTCGTCGTCCAGGTCCTTGGCCAGCAGCTGGGCATGTGCCGGGTTAGCCCCGCCGTTTCCGCCTACATACAGGTTCCAGCCGTCCGCCGTGGCGATCACACCGACGTCCTTGCCGCGGGCCTCGGCACACTCCCGGGCGCAGCCGGAAACGCCCATCTTGAACTTGTGCGGGGCACGCAGTCCCCGGTAGCGCAGCTCCATCCGGATGCCCATCGCCACCGAGTCCTGCACGCCGAAACGGCACCAGGTGGAGCCGACACAACTCTTCACATTGCGCAATGCTTTGCCGTACGCCTGGCCCGACTCGAAGCCCGCTTCCACCAGTTCCTTCCAGATTTCCGGCAGCTGCTCCAGCCGGGCGCCGAACATGTCGATCCGCAGGGCGCCGGTGATCTTGGTGTAGAGCCCGTACTTCTCCGCCACGCGGGCGATCACGCCGAGCTTCTCCGGGGTGATTTCGCCGGCGGGGATACGCGGGACCACCGAGTAGGTGCCGTTCTTCTGCATGTTGGCCAGTGCACGGTCGTTGGTGTCCTGCAGCGTGCCGCGGCCGCCGTCCAGGGGGTATTCGGTCAGCTGCGACGCGAGGATGGAACCGATGGCGGGCTTGCAGATGTCGCAGCCCAGCGGGGCACGCGTTGCCGTGGTGCCGTCCTCGAGCTCCAGTTCCACCGGAGTGCCGAAGCGCAGGAAGATCTCCTCGGCACTGGTCAGCTCCAGGGCGCGTACGGCTTCGAAGAGCTCCGCGCGGGAGAGGGCGAAATGCTCGCACAGGGCTTTGGAAACCGTGATGCCGTTCTTAGTCAGCTCGGTTTCGAGCAGCCTCTTGAGCATCGGCACACACGAGCCGCACTGGGTGCCGGCGCGGGTGCAAGCCTTCAGCCCGCCGAGGTCCTGCACCGGGTCCTGGCCCTTGCAGGCGCCGCAGCCGTTGACCGCGTCCCGGATGGAGCCGGCCGCCACGTTGTTGCACGAACATAGGATCGCGTCGTCCGGCAGCTCTGTGTCCGGGGCGTCCCCGCCGCCGGCAGCGGAGAGGTACGCGCCGGGTTCGGCGGGCAGCTCGCGGCCCAGCAGCGGGCGCAGGCTCTGGTACGGCGCGGCGTCGCCAACGAAGATGCCGCCGAGCAGGGTCTTGGCATCGTCGGTGGTGACGATCTTTTGGTAAACGCCCCGGGCCGGATCCGCGTAGACGATTTCCAGCGCGTGCTCGGTCGTGGCAAACGCGTCGCCGAAGCTGGCCACGTCCACGCCGGAGAGCTTGAGCTTCGTGGCTGTGTCGAAGCCGGCGAAGGTGGCCTGCCCGCCGGACAGCCGGTCCGCGACGATCTCCGCCATGGAGTTCGCCGGCGCCACCAGTCCTACACACAGGCCGCCGAAGTTGGCGACCTCGCCCACGGCCCAGATATTCTCGACGTCGGTGGCGCAGGTTTCATCGATCACAATGCCACCGCGGGCGCCCATCCGGAAGACGGGAACGAAGTCCTCATCGCCCAGCTCCACAGGCGTGCCAGCAGCCCGGCTGGCGGCCTCCTCGGCTTCGGCCTTGGCGCGGTTGTTGATGGTGCGCGCCAGTTCGTCGCGTGGGCGGACACCGATGGATACCACCACCATGTCCGCCGGGATGATCCGGCCGTCCGCCATTTCGACGCCGGTGACTACCGGTTCGCCATCCGCGCCGGGCCCGGCCAGGACGGCCTTGGGGAAAACGCCGCCATGGACTTCCAGGCCCTTTTCGGCGACGAGCCGGCCCATGGCCTGGCCCGCGCCCTCGTCCAGTTGCGTGCCCATCAGCCACTTGCCGCCGTCGATAATCACCGGCTTTGCGCCGAGGCTCTGCAGCCCGGCCGCCGCCTCAAGTCCCAGCAGCCCGCCGCCGATGGTCACCGCGTTGATGGTGCGGCCGTGCTTTTTGGTCAGCTCGGCGACTTGTTTGTTGATGCCCCGGACATCCTCCAGCGTGCGGTACACACTGGTGTGCTCGCTGCCGGGGATGGGCAGGGTGGCGGCGTTGGAGCCGGTGGCCAGCACCAGTTCGTCGTACGGGTGGCGGCCGCCGCCTGCCGTGATGACTTCTTTGGCGGCCAGGTCCAGATCCACCGCACGTGCCCCGGTAACCAAGGTGACGCCGTCGTTCTCCCAGAGGTTATTGTCGCCCAGCGTGAGGTCCACGTCCGTCTCGGTCAGCGCCTTGCTCAGCGCCACGCGGTCGTACGGCAGGTGGACTTCCTCGGTCAGCACGGTGATGGCCGTCCGGCCGGCGGCGACGGCGTTCCGGGCGCACATAGCCTCGACGAAGCGGTGCGCAGCGGGGCCGCCGCCGATGACCACTATCCGGCGCGATGCAGTGGATCGCGGTGCAGTGGATTCCAACTGGTTCATGGGCCTACCTCTGGTTAGGGTGCAGTTTCCTGGCGCCGGCCTGAGAGTCGTGGACTGCTTGAGTCTCTGCGGACCGCAGATTCCGGAGCGTTGCGTTCCAGCCTAGGAGCCCGCCGTTGCGCCCTAATTTCCCTGCTGTTTCCCGCAGTTGACTTTTCCCTGGCCATTTCCGGGGGAGAACGTGAAGAATCCGAAATCTGCCCGAAACATACGACGGCGGGGCGTCGCCTTCCGCTCAATTTGGCCGTTCGGCACGGCGGACCGGCGCATCACAAGTGCCTTTCCGGGGCGGTGAGAAGCGTTTTACCAAGCCGAAACAGGGCCGAGGGCCGGCTGAAACACGGGCTCCGTAGCGTGGTAGCCATCGACAACCGATCCAACACCGAACGGGGTTCATGATGACCGTACTTACTGCTCCCGAGATGCACCTTGCCGCGGATGCCCTCGACTGGCACACCGTCTGCCGCGTTGCCGATCTGGAAGTTGGCTGGGGCGAGGCCGCGCTGATCGACGGCGAACAGGTGGCCCTGATCAAGGTTTCCGCCAGCGAGATTTACGCGGTTGCCCACCGCGACCCGGCCACCGGCGCCCACGTCATGGCCCGGGGGATCGTCGGCAACAAGGGCTGGCACCGGACCCTCGCGTCGCCCCTGCATAAAGAGGTCTACGATTTGTCGACCGGGGAGTGCTTCACCGATCCCGCCTTGTCCCTGCGCGTCTACCCGGTCCGGCTGCGCGATGGCATGGTGAGCGTTGGACTGCCGGCCCGCGCCGCCGTCGGAATCGCCGCATGACTGCCGCCGGTGTGCTGAGCAACCTCGACTGTGAACCGTGGGGTGGATTGGTGGATGTTCACGCCGTGAAGTTGCTGGTGGCGGCGTCCCACGGCACCAGTTCGCCGGCCGGCCAGTCAGCCATTGGCAACCTGGTCCGTGCCGTGGCCCGGAGCCGGCCGGACTTGAGTGTGGCGGAGGCATTCGTGGACGTGCAGCAGCCCGACGTTCCGACCGTGCTGCGCGGGCTGGCCGAACACGCACGGATCGTGCCGCTGCTGCTCTCCGCCGGCTACCACGTCCACGTTGACCTGGACGAGGCCGCCGCCGGAAACGACGGCGCATCGGTGACCCGTGCCCTTGGTCCGGACCAGCGTTTGGTCAAGGTCCTGGCCCGCCGACTGCAGGAAAGCGGTCTGAGGCGGGGCGACCGCGTCATCCTCGGTGCGGCCGGCTCCACCGATGCGCGGGCCGTGGCCGACTGCGAAACTACGGCGCGCATGCTGGGGAAGTACCTCGGCATGAAGGTGGCTACCGGCTACATCTCCGCTGTGCAGCCTGAACTGAAGTCAGCCGTCGCCGTCGAACGCGCCCGAATCGCCAAGCGGCGCCTGGCCGGCAGGAACGCCCGCGTGGTGGTGGCAACCTACCTGCTGGCTCCCGGGTATTTCGCCTCGCTGGCTGCCGGCTGCGGAGCCGACATCGTGACAGAGCCGCTGCTGGTGGCGGATCAGGAACCGCCCGCCGAGCTGGTCAACCTGGTGCTGGAGCGGTTCACCCGCGGCTGAGGCCAAGTTCATTCCGGGCGCACCGAAGCGCACCCGAACGCTACAACCCGAGGGCGTCGCTGATGTCTTCCTTGATGGTCTCCAGTGTGCCGCGGACTTTGTCATGCATCCCGGGCAACTCATCGGCACCGTCCACGGGCTGAACCACCTCGATGTAGCACTTGAGCTTCGGCTCGGTCCCGCTGGGCCGGATGATGACCCGCGAGCCGTCCCGGGTCAGGTACTGCAGCCCGTCGGTTGGCGGCAGGTCCGCGCTGCCTTCGGCAAGATCCAGCGTCGAGTCCACCGGCGAACCACCGAACGACGACGGCGGGTTCTCACGGAGCCGGTGCATCATGGCGCCCAGCAGATCCAGGCTGCCCACCCGGACGGAGAGCTGGTCGGTCGCGTGGATGCCGTGCGCCAGATGGAGCTCGTCGAGTTCGTCGCGGACGTCGCGGCCCTTGGCGATGGAATCGGCTGCATACTCGGCAACCAGCAGGGAGGCGGAAATACCGTCCTTGTCCTTGACCAGGTCCGGAGCCACACAATAGCCAAGAGCCTCCTCATAGCCGTAGGACAGTCCGGGCACGCGCGAGATCCACTTGAAGCCGGTCAGCGTCTGCACGTGTGCGATGCCGTGCCGTTCGGCGATCTTGCCCAGCAGCCGCGAAGAGACGATGGAGTTGGCGAAGACCGGCACAGCGCCGCCGGCAACCTCGCCTGCGAAACCAGTGCTCCCCGAAACCGCGTCAACGGCGTCGTTCGCGGAATCCATGTCCGCCTGCGCCCTCAGCCGGTCTGCCATGTGGGTGCCCAGCAGGGCACCCACGTCGTCGCCGCGGAGCATGCCCCACTTGCCGGTTTCCGGCCACTTGACGGCGACGGCGGCGCGGTCCGCATCCGGATCGTTGGCGAGCACGATGTCCGCGTCGGTCCGCTCGGCGAGCTCCAGCGCCAGGTCCAGCGCGCCGGGTTCCTCCGGGTTCGGAAAGGCCACGGTGGGGAAGGTCGGATCCGGCTCGGCCTGCTCCTCCACCAACGTGACGTCTTCAAAACCGGCCCGCCGCAGTACGTTCAGCGCGGTCTTTCCGCCGACGCCGTGCATCGGCGTCAGCACGATCTTCAGCCGGCGGGACGGAAAATGGCGCGGATCGGCCAGTGCGGTGACGGCGTCCACATAGGCGTCCTCGATGGAATCGGGTTCCCCCGAGGCCGGCAGCACGGTCCAGCCGTCCTCGGCCAGCGCGATGCCCTCCAGTCCGTCGAACGCGGCAATCTCGGCGGCAATCTGCTCATCCGCCGGCGCCACAATCTGCGCGCCCCGGCCACTTTTCTCCACGGCACGCCCGCCCAGGTACACCTTGTAGCCGTTGTCCTGCGGCGGATTGTGGCTCGCCGTCACCATCACCCCTCCGTCGCACTCGAGGGCACGCACCGCATAGGCGAGAACCGGCGTCGGAAGCGCCGACGGCAGCAGGAACGTCTCGATGCCGGACGCGGTGAAGATGGCCGCGGTCTCCTGCGCGAAAATGTCCGAATTGCGCCGGGCGTCATAACCAACGACGGCGCGTGGCCGGCCATGGGTGCCGACCTTGGCTACCAGGAATCTCGCCAGCCCTGCGGCCGCATGGCGCACCACTACCCGGTTCATCCGGTTCGGCCCGGGCCCAAGCGCCGCCCGCAGTCCGGCGGTGCCGAATTCGAGCCGGCCGCTGAAGCTGTCCGCCAGTTCCTGCCGGGCCGCGGATCCGGTCTGGCCTTCCTCGCGGGTCCGTTCCAACAGTTCGCGGAGTTCCTGCACGGTCTGCGGGTCCGGATCCTGCGCCATCCAGGCTTCGGCTGCGGCGGTGAGGGAAGCCAGCGGATCCTGTTCGGAGTCAGTCAATGGGGTTACCTAGTCCTCTTAGAGCTTGGCGATGATGTCGGCCAGCAAGCGCGAGATGCGCGCTCCGGCGGCTTGCCCGGCTTCGATCACTTCCTGGTGGCTGAGCGGGACCGGGCTGATGCCGGCGGCCAGGTTCGTGACCAGCGAAATGCCGAAAACTTCCATCCCGGCATGTCGGGCCGCGATCGCCTCCAGCGCAGTGGACATGCCCACCAGGTCCGCGCCGATCCGCTTGGCGTACTGCACTTCCGCCGGCGTCTCGTAGTGCGGGCCCGTGAACTGCGCGTAGACGCCCTCGTCCAGGCTCGGGTCCACCTCTTTGGCCAGCGCGCGGATGCGCGAGGAGTAAAGATCCGTCAGATCCACGAACGTCGCGCCTTCAAGCGGCGACCTGGCCGTGAGGTTGATGTGGTCGCTGATCAGGACCGGCGTGCCGGGCTTCCAATCCGGGTTGAGGCCGCCGCAGCCGTTCGTCAGCACAAGCGTTTTCGCGCCGGCGGCCGCTGCGGTGCGTACGCCGTGGACCACCGCGCGTACACCTTTGCCCTCGTAGAAATGCGTGCGGGCGCCGAGTACGAGGGCCCGCTTGCCGTCCGGAGTCAGCACAGACCGGATAGTGCCGACGTGGCCCTCGACCGTCGGGGCGGAGAAGCCGGGAATGGACCAGGCGTCCAGGGTGTGGGTGGTCTCGCCGATCAGCTCGGCGGCCCCACCCCAGCCGGAACCGAGCACCAGCGCGACGTCGTGGTTCTGCACGCCGGTCTGTTTGGCAATGTACGAGGCGGCCGCGGAGGCAAGTTCAAACGGATCAGTAGTCACACAGATAACCTACCTGCTGGCCGCCGCGGGCTCCATAGCTCACGCCGTATGCCGCCGTCGTCTGGCTATTACTGGCGTTTCTGGTGCCGGTCGTCGCCGGGAACAGCTCGAGTGCTCAGGGCTTCAAACCGGGCAGCAGCCGCGACAGAACGGTCAGGTCCGTCACGGAAGCATGGTCCGGATGGGAGAGGAAGACACCCACTTCTTCGGCAAGTGACTGCGCATTAACCAGCCGCACGGGAAGCCGGCCCGGCTCAATATAACCGTCATGGTTCTCGATATAGGGGGAGCGCGGATCTCCCGCAGCGGTATGGACGACAACCCAACCATGCACTTCGCAATCGGGGAAAGCGGCGGCCATTTTCGCTACGGCATAACCGAACTTCAGCTGGTTCAGCTCCTTACCGCTGCGGAAGAGGGTCCGGTTGTCCCACCAGTAACTGCCTTCGCGCCATTGCTTCGAGTCGATCAAGGCGATCCGCTTGCCGGCTACCATCACGTGGTCGATGTCCGCGTGCCTGCTGCCCGGCCACTGCATGCCGTGCAAGAGTCGCGCGGCCGGCATCAGCGGAAGCAGCGTTTCGGCCAGAAGTGCGTGAGTTGCGCGTTCGCCCTGCCTGCCCAGTTCTGCCTGCCGCTCGCCGAAGCGGGCGCCGGAGAGTACGCGCCCCGGCTCACCGAAAACCTGGTTCATGGCGATGTCCCGGGGAACCAGCTTGTCGGCACGGACACGCGATCCAGGCAGACGGAAAAGAGCAACGACGGCGGACAGCACCAGGCCAAGGCCTGCCGCACAAATCATGACCGACACAAAGCTGGCGACGCCGTAGCTGATGCCGCCTGACGATTCTTGCAGGAAGCTCAACCCGAAAACGACAACCGCGAGAACTAGTCCCACCTTTAAAGTCGTGGGCATGATCTTTGCGGGCCACACGCGTCTGTCGGTTTTCCTCAGGATACTTTTGCCGTAGGCCGGACGGAACGAGGCCTCAGCGACCGGTGCCTGGGCGAAAAGCATCTGGCTGACATCAGCCTTTGCCTGTTGCGTTGAGCCAGGCTGCTGCGCCGGCTCATACGAGGCAGAGCGTTTTGCCGGTCTGCGCGCCGAACCGGAAGGGGACTCCTCGACACCGCGTAGGAAGCGATCATATTCTTGACGCGATTCGGCGGCGGTAAGCACCTCATAGGCTAACGTCACTGCCATGAAAATGCCCGAATGCCCGCCCCTGTCTGGATGAGCTGTTCGTGCAGCACGCCGATACGCCTTCCGGATTTCTTCCGTTGAAGCGTTCTGCGCCACGTCCAAAAGGTCGTAATGCGTGACAGAGCTGTTTTTCATTTTCCCCCCGGTATCAACTCGACCGATCTTATGCGAGGACTTCAGCCGTTGGATAAACGGTTCAACGAGGAACTTCTTTCCTAGTCTGGCCGTAGGTACCGATGGCATCCCGTGCGGCGATCAGGTTGAGTGGCGTGATCAGGTGCGACAGAATGGCGAGTGTGACGAACCAAATTGATTTCAGCGCCCCCCGTCTGGTGATCCTGGGCGGCGGCCCGGGCGGATACGAAGCCGCCATGGTGGCCAACTCACTCGGTGCGAAGGTGACCGTCATTGAGCGCAAGGGCATGGGCGGCTCGGCCGTGCTCACCGACGTTGTGCCCTCCAAAACCCTGATTGCGACGGCGGACGCCATGCGCCGCGTCGTCGGCGCCCACGATCTGGGTGTGCGGTTCGACGAGGGCTCCCGCGCAGCCTTTGTCGACCTGCAGACCGTCAATTCGCGCCTGCTCAAGCTTGCCGAAAGCCAGTCTTCGGACATCCACCGCGGGCTGGAGCGCGCCGGCGTCCGGGTCATCATCGGCAACGGCCGGCTGGCAGATTCGAACACCATCACGGTCGAAACCGAGGCGGGCACGGAGACCATCGACGCGGATGCCGTGCTGGTCGCCACCGGTGCCACCCCCCGCGAGCTGCCCTCGGCCAAGCCGGACGGGGAGCGCATCTTCAACTGGACCCAGGTCTACAACCTGACCGAAATTCCGGAGCACCTCATCGTGGTCGGTTCCGGCGTCACGGGCGCCGAGTTCGCCTCCGCCTACCGTATGCTCGGCACCAAGGTCACGCTGGTCTCCTCGCGCGACCGCGTGCTGCCCGGCGAAGACGCGGACGCCGCCGAGGTGCTGGAGGAGGTCTTCGCCCGCAGCGGGATGACCGTGCTCTCGAAGTCCCGTGCCAACGCCGTGGAAAGGATCGACGACGGCGTCCGGGTCACGCTGAACGACGGACGGATCGTGGACGGCTCGCACTGCCTGCTGGCGGTCGGCGGCGTTCCCAACACCTCGGGCATCGGGCTGGAAGAGGCCGGCGTGGCGCTGTCGGAAAGCGGCCACATCCAGGTGGACGGCGTCTCGCGCACCACCGCCTCGCATATTTACGCTGCCGGTGACTGCACGGGCGTCTTCGCCCTGGCTTCCGTGGCGGCCATGCAGGGCAGGATTGCGGTGGCGCACCTGCTGGGCGATTCGGTGATGCCGCTGAAGCTCAAGCGGGTTGCCTCCAACATCTTCACCAGCCCGGAAATCGCCACTGTCGGTGTGACCGAAGAGGACATCGCGGCCGGCAAGTACCAGGGGGACGTGATCAAGCTGTCGCTGAACACCAACCCGCGGGCCAAGATGATGAACGTGACGGAGGGCTTCGTGAAGATCATTGCCCGCCGCGGTTCGGGCACCGTAATTGGCGGCGTCGTGGTGGCCCCGCGCGCCTCCGAGCTGATCTTCCCGATCGCGCTGGCCGTGACGCAGAAGCTGCACGTGGATGACGTCGCCAACACGTTTACCGTGTACCCGTCGCTGACCGGCTCCATCTCCGAGGCCGCACGCCGGCTGCACGTCCACCTGTAACACCGAACCTGCCCTGGTCGCGGAACTGCCGGCCGACATCTGTTCAAGCACGCGCGGATCTTCCCGATAAGGTTATGTCCGGACGGCAAGCGCAATTCATCTGACGAGGGGCGGGGCGGGTGCACAGGCGGAACAAGATTCTCAAAAACAAGACGTTGCAGAATGTGGGGCTGGCGGTCCTGCTGCTGGCCACGCTGGCGGCATTCGTCTACGCCTTCCTGCCCAAGCCGCCTGCAACGCCGGTGGGCGGGACAACCCAGCCGGCGGAAGCCACGCCGTCGTCCGCTCCAACGGAAACCACCACGGCCAGCCCCTCGCCGTCCGCCACGGCCACCGAAACCGAGGAAGCCGAGCCGCCCGTTGCGGCCTTCCTGGGCGATTCCTACACCGAGGGCATCGGCGCTTCCAGCCAGGAGAACCGCTGGAGCACGCTGGTGGCGCTGGAGCTGGGCTGGGAAGAGATGAACCACGGAATCTCGGGCACCGGCTACGCCATCAATGCCCAAGGTCCGGGATACCTGGACCGGCTGGATGACGTTATCGCGGACAATCCGGATGTGGTGGTGGTCTCCGGCGGGCAGAACGATTTCAGCACCTACCGGTTCGATCCGCAGGGCACGCTCCAGGCCATTTCCAACGTTTACGAGGAGCTGCGCGCAGAGCTGCCCGACGCCGAAATCATCGCCGTCGGCCCGTCCACGCCAAGCGCCGCGGACCAGACCGTCTTTGCCCTCGATGCCGCGGTGCAGGAAGCGGCGGAGAGCGTCGATGGCACCTATGTGAGCCTGCTGGATCCCGATGTGTTCACGCTCGAGATGATCCAGCCGGACGGAGCCCATGTGGACGACGCCGGCCACGCGGCGATTGCCGAACGGGTAATCAACGCGGTGGAGTAAAAGGGCTGCGGACCGGACCAGGTCCTCTCCGCCTTGCTGAACCTAGGCCCGGCTGAACCTAGACGGTTAGGACCTGAATGAGCCGCCAGCCTTCCGGAATCTGCTGTTCCAGGGCGATTTTCGCCTCGGCATAGTCAACTCCTTCGGCTTCAATTTCCTTGATTTCCACCGGTTGAATTTTCCCTATTACCTTGACCACAAGGCCAGACTAGCCTGTTCCGGCGGCGGTTCGGGGGAGCGGCGCAGGTGGTTCCGGTCACCCCACCGGGGCGCACTCATTCAGCCGAGATGCTGTTGCCGGAGCCCTCGTCGTCGATCTGGGGGTTACCGGCGCCGAAGGTGACCTGATTGCCTTGTCCTTCGAGGGCGATCTTGCCTACCTCGTCGGCATGCAGCGTGTTGTTGCTGCCCTCGGCCCTCAGCTCGGCAGCTTTCTCCACCGTGACACTGTTCCGCGGCCCGTCGACATCGATTTCACTGACCGATTCGGCGCGCACCGTGGTGCCGGAAGACAGGATGTCGATTTCCTGGCAATGGCCCGTGACCGTCAGGGTAATGCCGTTGGCCAGCACTTCGATCTTCCCGCCGCCGTCACAAACCAGTTCCACATCCGCGTCGGCCAGCGTGAGCTTGCGTTCCCGGCCAGGGGACAGGATCGGCTGCGCCAACGCGGTGCTGCCCGCCGACGGCGTGGCGGGGGCCTCAACCGCAGCGGGAGCCTCGGCCGTGGCGCGGTCCTCAGCCGGCGCAGGTGCCGCCGGCGCGGGCGCCGAGCCGTGCACAGCGCTGCCGATCGGGGTAGCGGTGTCCGTCGTGGCGTTCGCCGTACAGCCGGACATCAGGAGTACGACGGCGGCAAGACCCACCACGGTGCGCAGGGCGGGCTGGTAATTCATCGGACACTCCCTCGATCAGCGTGCGCGATGGACGCCCGTCCGCTGAGGCCGGCGGAGCCATCGCCCTACCCAGAGGCTAGCCCATGCGGGTTGGAAAATAACTGCAACGGCACAACCCGACGGCGATATCCGGCAACTCTGCGCCGCCGTCGGTCAACCGCCGTCGTTATTTGCCCAGGCCGGCCCGGCGCAGCGCTTCCGCCATCGCGGTGTTTCCCGGAGCCGGTTCCTTGCCGTTGTCCCGGCCTCGCGGCGGATTGGGACGGCCGCCGCGCGAGTTGCCGCGGGATTCCCCGCGGTCACGGGACGGGCCGGGCCGGCCACCCTTGCCCGGGCCACCGTTGCCTGACGAACCCTTGTCTGCGGAGCCGTCCCTGCCTGCAGCTGCGCGTCCGCCCTGCTTGGCACCGGCTTCGTCGTCCAGTCGCAGGGTGAGCGAAATGCGCTTGCGGTCAGGATCAGCCTCGAGCACCTTGACCTTGACCACCTGGCCGGACTTGACCACTTCGTGCGGATCCGAGATGAACTTGTTGGACATGGCCGAAATGTGGACCAGCCCGTCCTGATGCACGCCGACGTCGACGAAAGCGCCGAACGCGGCCACGTTGGTGACGGTCCCTTCCAAGATCATGCCCGGAACCAGATCGGAGATCTTCTCCACACCCTCGGAGAACGAAGCCGTGGTGAACGTGGGCCGCGGGTCCCGGCCGGGCTTCTCGAGTTCGGAGATGATGTCCTGCACCGTGGGCAGGCCGAAGGTGTCGTCCACGAAGGTCTGCGGGTCCAGCGTTGCCACTGAACCCACGCCGCGCGGCACGTCGGCAGCTGCGGCGCCGGCGGCCGAAAGGATCTTGCGGGCCACGCCGTAGGCTTCGGGGTGCACGCTGGAAGAATCCAGCGGCTCGGCGCCGCCGGTGATCCGCAGGAAGCCGGCACACTGCTCAAACGCCTTGGCGCCCAGCCGCGGCACCTTCTTCAGATCCGCGCGCTTGGCAAACGGACCGTTCTCGTTCCGGAAGGACACAATGTTTTCGCTGAGCAGCGGGCCGACGCCGGCCACCCTCGCCAGCAGCGACGGCGAAGCGGTGTTCACGTCCACACCGACGGCGTTCACACAGTCCTCCACCACTGCGTCCAGCGAACGCTCCAGCTTGGTGGCGGTGATGTCGTGCTGGTACTGGCCGACGCCGATGGATTTTGGATCGATCTTGACCAGTTCGGCCAACGGATCCTGCAGCCGGCGGGCAATGGACACTGCACCGCGGATCGAGACATCCAGCTCCGGCAGCTCGGCCGAGGCCAGGGCGGACGCCGAGTAGATGGAGGCCCCCGCCTCGGAGACCACCAGCTTCTGGATCTTCTGCTTCGGCGCCAGCAGCTTGATCAGTTCGGTGGCCAGCTTGTCCGTTTCGCGGGAGGCGGTGCCGTTGCCGATCGCCACCAGATCCACGTTGTGCTTTTCGGACAGGCGGGCCAGGGTGACCAGCGAATCGTCCCACTTCTTGGCCGGCGGGTGCGGGTAGATGGTGTCCGTGGCGACCACCTTGCCGGTGCCATCGACAACGGCGACCTTCACGCCGGTCCGCAGGCCCGGATCCAATCCGAGCGTGGCGCGGTTCCCGGCGGGGGCGGCCAGCAGCACGTCGCGCAGGTTGGCCGCGAAGATCCGCACGGCTTCGTCCTCGGCGTCGGTGAAGAGGCGCACGCGCAGGTCGATCGCGAGCTTGACCAGAATCCGGCGCCAGCCCAGCTGCGCCGTCTGCATCAGCCACTTGTCCGCTGGGCGGCCCTGGTCAGCGACACCGAGTTTGTAGGCCACCGCGTTTTCGTAGCGGCCGCGTTTAGCAGCGAACTCTTCCTTGTCCGAGGCGTCGCCCTCGACAATGTTCAGGTCCAGCACGCCTTCTTTCTCGCCGCGCAGCAGCGCCAGGACACGGTGCGACGGCAGGCCGGACGGGACCTGCGCGAAGTCGAAGTAGTCGGCGAACTTCTGCCCCTCGGACTCCATGCCTTCACGCACCTGGGCGCGGACCAGCCCCTGCTTCCAGAGCCGCTCGCGCAGCTCGGTGACCAGATCCGCGTCCTGGCTGATCCGCTCCACGAGGACGGAGCGAGCCCCGGCCAACGCTTCGGCCGCGTCGTTGATGGCATGCCCGGAGTTCAGGTAGCCGGCTGCTTCAGCCTCAGGCTCAAGTCGAGGGTTTGCCAGGAGGGCGTCCGCCAGCGGCTCGAGCCCCGCCTCGCGGGCGATCTGCGCCTTGGTCCGCCGCTTGGACTTGAACGGCAGGTAGATGTCTTCGAGCCGGGCCTTCGTGTCCGCGGCCTTGATGCTCGCCTCCAGCTCGGCGGTCAGCTTGCCCTGCTGCGCAATGCTTTCCAGCACCGAACGACGGCGGTCCTCGAGTTCGCGGAGGTAGCGCAGCCGTTCTTCCAGGTCACGCAGCTGGGCATCATCGAGCGTGCCGGTGACTTCCTTGCGGTAGCGGGCGATGAACGGCACGGTGGAACCGCCGTCGAGCAGCTCCACGGCGGCCTTGACCTGCCAGGGCTTGACGCCGAGTTCTTCGGCAATCTGGGCGTAGATCCGGGCGTTGAGCTGGTCCGGATCAACCGGTTTCAAAGCGGGGCTGGCGGCGGGCACTGCGGAGTTGGGCGTTTGCGTCACCCGATCCATTTTGCCGCATCCGGGCGGCAGCGTGGGAAACGGTGGCGGCGTTGGAGCGTCACTGCTCGTCAGGGTAGTAAAAGCCGTAGTCGTCATACGGATCCCGCCAGGCCGATTCGTCCCGGGTAATGCGTCTAACGTCCGACGCCGGAACCCACTGGGTGCGCATGGAACCGTTTTCGTCCACCCACTTGAGCTGGACCGTGTTGCGGTCCCAGGAAATCGCCTTCGCATCCACGGTGTCCTCGGCGCCGGCGCCGATGCGCGCGCGCACGTAGGGCTCACGGCGGTAGGGCGCCCGGGCGACTTGTCCGCGCTTAACCGGGCGTCCGCCGTCGTTCCTTGCGTACTCCCTGGCGGTCACAACATCCACTTTATTCACGAACGCGAGCATGGCAGCCGGTTCGGACACTATTCGTCCGGACCGGAGGCCATCCAGCGAATCCCTGTTATTCCCAGGGCGAGGCACTAGCATGGGGCCAACTGCCAATCATCGGACGTGGGGATCCAATGGGACTAAAACGAAAATGGCGCCGTTTGAGCGACGCAAAGAAGCGGAACATCGCCAATACTGTGGTGGCGGTGCTGGCCGTGCTGGTGCTGGCCGCGGTTGCCTACGCCATGCTGGCGTAAGTGCCGCCGGTCCGGGCGAGGCCTGACTGCCGGTTCGGGCGATGCATGGAGGCCGACGGTCCGCCGCAGTGTTCAAGCGGTCCGGCGCGCTTCGATCCTGCCGGAGACGAGGAACAGTGCGCCTGCGCAGAGGCAGCAGCCAAGCATCAACAGGGCCATGGGAACGGCTGTGAAGCCTCCGCCGATGCCGGCCAGCGGTGTGACCAATGCGCCCAGCACGAACTGGGAGGCGCCCAGGACGGCTGAGCCTTGGCCCGCGGCCTGCCGGACCGTGCCGATGGCCAGGCTGGTGGTGTTTCCCATCAGGAAACCCGAGCAGCTGATGGCGAAGAAGATGGGGATGGCCGCCCAGATGGCTGGCGCGCCCGTCATGACCAGGACGAAGATGCCTCCGGTCATGAACAGCTGTGCCATCAGGGCCGCGGCGATAATGCGCCGCACGACGAAGCGGCGGATCAACCGGACCGAGATCAGGCCGCACGCCATCATCCCCAGCGCGTTGACGGCCGCGGCCGTGCCGTAGCCGATGGCGCTGAAACCCATCAGGTTCTGGTAAACAAAGGACGAAGCCGAAATATAGGAGATGATCACGCCGAAGGTAAAAGCGAACTGGAGCACGTAGGCCGGGAACAAGCCTCCCTTGAAGGCCCGCCGGACCACCTCGCCGGCGGCAAGCAGGGCGGCCTTGTCACGGGCATGGGGAGGATGGGTTTCGCGGACCACCAGCAGGACGCCGCCGAGCATCACCGCGAAGATTCCTGCAGATACCCAGAAGATGCTGCGCCAACTGCCGGCGGCGAGCAGGACGCTGCCCAGCAGGGGAGCCAAGACCGGAGCCAGGCTGGAAATGGTCAGCAGCAGGGTGAAAGCCCGCGCCGCCCCGAGACCGGCATTAAGGTCCGAAATGATGGCACGGCCAATGACGATTCCGGCCGCAGCGGCAAAACCCTGGACAAAGCGGGCTCCCACCAGGAACCAGATATCCTGGGCCAGCGCCGCGGCGATACAAGCGACGACGGCGATGGCGACGCCGACCATGAGCGGCCGGATGCGCCCGTACCTGTCGGAGAGCGGGCCGAACGCCAGCTGTCCGAGCGCGATGCCGAGCAGCAGCGCCGTCAGAGTGAACTGGGCGCCGGAGGCACGCACGCCAAGGTCGGTGGCGATCATGGGCAGCGAAGCCAGATACATATCGGAGGACAACGGCGCCGCGGCGGCCAACAGCGCAAGGACAGCCAGCAGCGGTCCCGACATGGCCGGCGTCGTACGTTGTACAGTCATGGCCATTATCCAAACACGCTCCGGCAGTAAACCATGGCTGTGTGACGCACAGACGGAGACCGGGAAGCTCAAGGGTATTTCGGCGCCGCCTGTCCAGCGCTGTCCATATATTGGAACAATGTCCGGATGCTGGACGAAGAGGCGTAGAATTTTCCGCGGTAATCATTCGTTTTCATCGAAAGCCGACACCATGTCTTCTGCAGCACCAGCCTCAACAGGTGCGTCCAAGGCCCCGGTCAACTCCCGCGGCCGCGTGATCGTTGCCAGCCTTATTGGCACGTCTGTTGAGTTCTATGACTTCTACGTCTACGCCACGGCCGCCGTGCTCGTTTTCCCGGCCTTGTTCTTCCCCGGGGCCGATGCCGCCACCGCGCTGCTGAGTTCGTTCGCCGTCTTCGGCGTCGCCTTCATCGCGCGGCCGCTCGGGTCCATTGTTTTCGGGCACTTCGGCGACAAGTTCGGCCGCAAGGGCACGCTGGTCGCCTCGCTGCTGACCATGGGCATCGCGACCTTCCTGATCGGCTGCCTGCCCACCGCGCAGATCACCGGCTGGTCGTTCTGGGCTCCGGCCCTGCTGGTGGTCCTGCGCTTTGCCCAGGGCCTGGCCCTTGGCGGCGAATGGAGCGGGGCCGCACTGCTGGCCACCGAGAATGCCCCGGCGAATAAGCGGGCCATCTACGGCACGTTCCCTCAGTTGGGCGCCCCGATCGGCTTCATCATTGCCAACTCGCTCTTCCTGGTCCTTAGCCTGAACCTGAGCAATGAGGCGTTCATGTCCTGGGGCTGGCGCATTCCGTTCCTGGGCAGCGCCGTGATGGTCATCATCGGCCTCTGGGTCCGCCTGAAGCTGGTGGAAACCCCGGCCTTCCAGAAGGTCGTGGACAAGGGCGAGGTCACCAAGCTGCCGCTCGGCCGTGTCTTCAAGTCCAGCTGGCGCCAGCTCATCCTGGGCACCTTCATCATGCTGGCCACCTACGTGCTGTTCTACCTCATGACCACCTTCACGCTGTCCTACGGCACGGCCGCCAAGTCGGTCGACGACGCGGCAGCGGCCGCCGCCGCAGCCGGCAAGGACTTCGACCCCTCGGCGTTCACCGCCGGCCTGGGTTATGCCCGGAACGACTTCCTGCTGATGCTGATCATCGGCGTCGTCTTCTTCGGCATCTTCACGATGGTGGCCGGACCGCTGGCAGAAAAGTTCGGCCGGCGGAAGACGCTGATCTGGGTATCGCTGGGCATCGTGGCCTTCGGCTTCCTCTGGGTTCCGCTCTTCGGCGGCGGCTTCGCCGGCACTATGCTGCACCTGATCATCGGCTTCACCCTGATGGGCCTGACCTTCGGACCCATGGGTGCAATGCTGCCCGAGCTGTTCCCGACCAATGTGCGTTACACCGGATCGGCAGTGGCCTACAACTTCTCCTCGATTCTCGGTGCCTCCGTGGCCCCGTTCATCGCGGTGGCGCTGTGGCAGGCGGCCGGCGGCAGCACCTTCCTGGTAGGCATGTACCTCAGTGGCGCGGCCGTTGTAACGCTGATCGCCCTGTTCCTGACCAAGGAAACCAAGGATATGGATTACGAGGGCCTGAGCAGCTGATTCCCCTCAAAGAAAGCCCGCGGTTCCAACAGGAACCGCGGGCTTCTTTCAGTTATGAATTCGGCTGCCGTTAGTGGACTTCCTTCCGTTTGGTGATGAAGCCCCAAATCAGCAGTACGATGACGGCGCCGGCGATGGCAACGAGCCAGCTCTGGATGCTCCAGAATTCTTCCAGTCCGACACCGAAGATGGCGCTGCCGACCCAGCCGCCCAGCAGGGCGCCGATGACGCCGAGTACTAGGGTTGCGATCCAGCCGCCGCCTTGGTCACCCGGCAGGATCAGCTTGGCGATAGCGCCCGCAATTAGTCCGAGAATAAGAAAAGCAAGAAAACCCATGATGCTCTCTCCTTACGGTGATCAATGGTCCCCCGACGGGATTGCCGGAGAGTGTCCCTTACCAATTCCCACGGTACAACAAAGCATGCTTATTGTATTGTCTTTTTGCCAAAGGAATTTATAGCCGGTAGGGTCTCCGCTGCGCGCGCCGGCTCCAAGACAAGGGAAGTGTCCGCAACTGGTAGCTGCGGACACTTCCCTTAGGCATCAGGTCTTGCGCGTCGTGCGCTGTGTGCGCTTACGGTGCCGCCTGAACCTCATCCGCAGTCGGTTCGGAAACCAACTGGACGGGGGTTCCGTCGCCTCCGGTGTAGGTGACGACCACCTGAACAGTGAAGCCGACTTCAGCTTCGCCGAGCAGGAAATTGCCGGTCGTTCCATCCTGGGTAGTGGCTGCTTCGCCCGTGTCGGGGTCAACGACCTGGAGTTCGAACCGGACGTCCGTGACCTCTGGATCGGTAATCTCCACCGATGCGTTCACCGTCTGTCCGTCCACGAGGTTGCCCACGTTGAGGTTGACCGTACCGCCAGGCAGTTCAACCGGTGCTTCCACGCCGTCGGAGACGTCCACCGTTTCATCGCTGAACTGCAGTTGCTCGATGTTGCGCAGAATGTCCTGGCGAATACCCGGATTATCAACACTAGTGACCCGGATGGCGCCATCGGAAAGCTGCTCAATCTCGAACTCTTCGCGGGTTTCCGCGTAGACGACCGTATCGGTGGCATCAGCCTGGTTGGCGTCAGCGCCGACAACGCTACGCTCAATGAACAGATCTGCCGGGCTAATGGTCCGGTTGAAGATCCGTTCCGAGAAGGCCGAGATTGACTTGGCCGTTTCGGCTACTGCACCGCCGGCAGGCCGCCAGACAACGTTGACGTCCAGCCATGCGTCGCCGTCGACAAAGTTGCGTCCGAGACGGGGTTCGACGAGGTCGCTGCCCGGACCGGCTAACAGGATGTTGTTGTTGAAATCATCCGGTGTGGTGGGCTGGCCGTCGAGGAACGGCAGGGCGTATTCGGGAAGTTCGCCACCACCTAGCAGGTCGCGAAGACCGGCGATCCGGTCCAGGTTTTCCTGGGTCATGCGGTGACCGTACCCGAGGGTGCCGATGTCCGGAGCGACGAGATCATCTTCCGATTGGGACCCGCGGATAACGTCGTTGCTGTTCCAGCCGGCGACTGCTTCGACGCCGAGGTACCTGTCGCGGATACCCGACTCGACTTCGGGAACGATCTGCAGCCTGTCCATGTCGACCCTGGCAGGGAACCTGTTGTCCTTGAAGGTCACCCAGTCGAAGCCGAGCATGCCGCCGAACCGCTCCGTTCCCGTGCCGGCGATCATGATGTCGTCGCCGCCTTCGGCATCGTGGTCGGCGTTGCCGGAGCCGCCGTTGAGGACGTCGTGCCCGCCGTGCCACAAGGCAGGATCGTTCATCATGGTGTTGCTCAGATCGCCGACCAACAGATCGCTGCCGCCCGGACCGCCTTCAATCCAATCGTCCCCTTCATCGCCGCGGAGGTTGTCCGGGCCGGTGGAGCCAAGAATGAAGTCGTTGCCCAGTCCGCCAAACACCGTGGAATTGTCCTGGCCGCCGAGGATGAAGTCCTGTCCGGATCCGCCGAAGAGCAGGTCCGCAACGCCGGGTCCACCGCTGAGGGCGTCGTTTCCGGCCTCACCCTGGAGCCTGTCGTCGCCGTTGAGATCGGTCAGGATGTCATCTCCATCACCTCCCATCAGGGCATCGACGCCGTCGTCGCCTTCAATCCGGTCATTTCCGGCACGGCCCCAGAATGAGTCATCGCCGATGCCGCCCCGGAGACTGTCATTGCTGTCCGTTCCCTGCATGGTGGTATGTTCGCCACCGGTAAACCGGGACCATCCGTCCAACGATTGCAGCCCGGCGGCGGCGAGATCCGCTGCCGGCTCGGTCAGGTCGAAGGTCGCCTGGGCTGCAGCGAAGACGTCGTGCGGCAGCTTGTCTGCGGAAGTGTTCCGCAGGATCAACTGGGAGAACGAATTGGCTTCGAGCGTGTGGAACAAGGAGTTGCCCAGGTTCCTGGTCAGGTAGTAGAAACGGTCGCCGTTCTGCAGGTTTTCCAGCTGCTGTTCGAACACCACATTAAATGTGGTGCCGAGCATGCCGCCGAAAACGAACGGCTTTTCAGCCATGCCGCCCATCCAGAAATCGATGTCGTTGACACCGGTATCTGCGGCCGGAGCGGTCATGAACGCCTCGTCCTCGATGAGCACCGCCGCCGCTGCACGTTTTCCATCCAGCGTGTCAACGTCCAGCGAGGGGTGGATTCCGTAGGCGGCCACGAAGTTCAGGATGGACTCCGGATTCTTCATCGCCAGCCGGAAGTCTTCCCAACTGGTGTACGGGGCAAGTTCCGGATGCCGCGAATCTTCGTAGAACGTTTGGCGTGCCACCTGTAGTGACGGAACCCCGGTCTCGCGTGCCCGCAGCATATTGATCGTGGCCAGGTCCAGCGGCAGCCCCAGCAGTTGGTTGCGCAGCGTATCGGTCACGAATTCGTCGATGGCGTTTGCCGTTTGATGCGTGGTGCCCCGGATGATGGAGCCGGCAGCCTCATCCGGTGACAGCGCAGTACCGTCCGGAGCTGTCAGGTAACCTTGCGGGTTCAGGAAGCCGTCGAAGAGCGGCATGTCCTCCATCTCGCCGTTGACCTCGCGCCGGATGTCCTCGGTCAGCAATGAATGCCCAAACCGGTAGACCACGTGCGCGAATTCCGCGACGATGGCCGGGTCAACATCCGGCATGTAGGAATTCTCGTTGAGGGTCGTGGCATCGATGTTCGGCTGGATCCGGCGGGCAAACTCTTCGAAAACGAGGTGCTGGTATTGCATCTCGGTGAAGAAGCGTGCCGCCTGGAACAGCCGCTCACCGTAGTCCCACATGCCGTCCTCGGCCATGTAGCGGTCCCGAAGTTCGGCAGGCGCCTCGTTCTGCAGGAAGTCGTCGACCTGGTCCATGACCCGGTTGTGCTCTGAATGGAACACGTGGTGCACCGCGGTCAGGGCAATGTTCTCGTTGCCGCGTCCGTCGCCGGTGGCGAAGTGGCTGCCCAGCAGCTCGGCGTCGTAACCGCTCGGCGGATTCGGCGTCGCGCCATGTGCAATGTCGTCCAGGAAAGCCTGGTTCACACGGACCACGTTCTCCGGCACGTCAACGCCGCCATTGGCCGGATCGCCTTCAACCATGGTGCCGTCTTCGAGAACCAGTTGCGGATAGCCGTTTGGGCCCGGAACAAAGTGGCCGTACGGATCCATCCGCAGCATCGGTACGTTCAGGACGTCCATGTCCGTCAGGTTGATGCCGAGGACGGTACGGGCCTGGTTCTTGACGTCGTTCCAGGTAGCCAGGCCTTCACCGCCGGCACCGTTGAGCAGTTTGCCGGTGACCTCGGGTCCGTTTGTTCCGGCCACATACTCCCGGAGGAACGCCTGGTGCGAGGGGTGCGATGTGTAGGTCTGGTTCTGGTCGACGAACGGTGTGGTGCGGTTGGTGTGCTCCTGGCTGCCGTCCTCGCCGATGGTGGCGCGGGAGAGGGTCAGGAAGTTGGTACGGGAGCCCTCGACATACAGCGGATCATCCGGCTGCAGCGGGACTACGATGGTGCCGTTGCCGCCCTTGGATACCTGGTCCAGGCCGTGGTCGAAGAACTGCCCAAAGAACGTAAAGAAGCTTGTTACGGAGGCCGAGAGACCCTCATCTGTAGCAACGTCGGGAATGAAGATTTCGGAACCCCCGACCAAGCCGGCCAGTTCGGCTTCCACTCCGGCGCTGACGGCCATCGGGCCGCCGAGGACAATGGCTTTCTTGGCCTTGAGCCGCTGCAATTCGGCAGCGACACTGGCCGGGACTGCCCCGCTCTTGGGAACCAGCAGGATAGGCGCACCCCGCTTCCCCGCGGCAGGCGAACCGGAAAGCGCATCCGGGAAGTTCTCCCCGGTGCTGAGGTAAACGGTGTCCACGCCGGATGCGTAGTGTTCGGCCGAGATCATCGCGGCCGTGTCATACAACGTGATTCCGCCGATCCGGGTGACGGTGGAGGCGGCCCGGCTGTTCAGTTGGTTGAAGACCGGATCGCTGACCGCCTTTGGCCCGCCGAGAACAACAATCTCGGAGGGATTCAACCGGTCAAGTTCGGTGGCGGTGGACGCAGGGATGCCGTCCCTGGTGACCAGGAGGACGGGATTGCCGTCCCTGGCCGCAGGGGCGGCGGCGGCCAACGCGTCGGGGAAGTTCAGGCCCGTGGCGATGAACACCTTGGACGCACCATCGGGATGGTTGGCTCGACTGATGGCTGCCGCGGTGTCGTAGCGGGTTGTCCCGGCCTGGCGGGTCACCGTTCCTGCCGTGAATTGCTGGAGCGTGGCGGCTACATTGGCTGTGACCGCCACATCGCCGCCGACAACCACGATCCGCTGCGGCTGGAGCCGGGCGAGTTCGGTCCGGATGGACGCGGGAATGCTGTTTGAATTGACCAGCAGCAGCGGTCCGCCGTTGGCCATGGCTGCCGGTCCTGCTGCCAATGCATCAGAGTAATCATCTGCCCGGGCTATGTAGGTCACCGGGACGCCCGGGTTGTAGTTGGCCTTGCTGATTTCGGCGGACGTGTCGAACAGCGTGGTGCCATACGTTCGGCTGAATGCGGTGCCGTCAACGAGGCCGGATCCTTCAATCCGCTCGGACACTGCCACTGCGGCAGGGTTGTCGATGGTCTCGTCGACGATCAAGTTGCTGATGATGCGCGGTTCTGCGTCGTAGACGAATTCCCCGTCGGTGCTCTTGTACGATGTCGGCGTCCCCGGAGCGCCGCCTGGTGCGCCGCCGCCGGGAATCGGATCGGCATCCTTGAAGTCGGCCGGAAGCAGCCGCGGAAAATCCTTCCCGCTTGTTCCGTAGCCGTCCTGGCCGGGCATGAGGTTGTTCCAGCGACCGTCAACGGTCCGCAGCCCGAACGGCAGGGTCGGTGAACCCACGCAAGGGTCGCCGTCGACATCGTAATGTGTCTGTTCGGCGATGTTGAAGGTGGCGCCGGCCTGGCACAGCGGAGATGAATCCTCGTCTTCAACAATGGTGTCCTCGGCGTGCGCTTCGGATATGTCGATCTGCTTGATAATGAACTCCAGATCACCGGTGGTGACATTGAAGTCCTGACCCGGCGGCGGTGCCGCCGCAGCTTGGCCGGGGAGCATCACCCCGGATAAGGCCACCGCGCTGCCGGTGGCCAATGCTGCCAGTTTGGTCCTCGTTTTGCGGCGCGCTGAAATGTGCCGCGGACTCTTGTCCATCGTGTGTCCCCAATTCCAAATGGACCCGCTCTTTGCGCGAAGCCTCCCCAAACGGCCGGGCCGTCCGGTGCGAGTGGATGGAGCCGCTGTGCCGTCTGTGCGAGCCTTACACCAGCACCCTTGGAAAAAGTTGAGGCCCTAGTCGGAGCGTAGTTCGGGGAGTCCACACGCAATCAGCCGCTGATGTTGGCGGCGGGTACAGCTCCGCCGCTCGGTCGCTTAACCAGCGGTGCCCGGTCCTCAACGGAACCGGGCACCTGGAATGGAGCTGCTAGGGGGCAAAACCCGATACTGCTAGCCGGGGGAATGCGGCCGACACCGGGCTGGCTAGTCGATAATGGCGGCCAGCACGGCGCCGGCAGAGACTGTGGCGCCCGGCTTCGCCGTCAGTTTGGAAACGGTGCCGGCCTTGTGGGCTGTCAGCGGCTGCTCCATCTTCATGGCCTCAAGCACGACGACGAGATCGCCTTCCGCGACGGTGTCGCCTTCGCTGACGGCCACCTTCACGATGGTGCCCTGCATGGGCGAGGACAGATCGTCCCCGCTGGCCGCCGCGCCAGCCGAGCCGCCGGAACGTCCGCGGCCGCGCTTGGGCTTGCCGTTGGACTTGGTGGCGGATCCGCCGGAGGTATTCAGGCCTGCGGGGAGCACAACTTCCAGCCGTTTGCCGCCTACCTCAACGGTCACGCGCTGGCGCTCGCCGCCGTCGTCGTTGGTTGTTGACGCCGCGGCATCAAAGGCGGGAATCCCGTTGACGAACTCCGTCTCGATCCAGCGGGTGTGGACCTTGAAGGGCTCCAGCGGGTCCACCGGGGCGAAGTCCGGGTCCGCCGTCACGGCGCGGTGGAAGGGCAGGACGGTCGGCATGCCGCCGATCTCCATCTCCTCCAGGGCGCGGCGGGCGCGCTGCAGGGCCTGGTTGCGGCTGGCGCCGGTGACCACGAGCTTGGCGAGCAGGGAGTCGAAGTTGCCGCCGACCACTTCGCCGGCTTCGACGCCGGAGTCCACGCGCACGCCGGGGCCGGTGGGCAGTTTCATCGATTCCACGGTGCCCGGAGCCGGCATGAAGTTGCGGCCGGCATCCTCGCCGTTGATGCGGAACTCAAAGGAGTGGCCGCGGATCTCGGGATCGCCGTAGCCCAGTTCCTCGCCGCAGGCCAGCCGGAACTGCTCCCGGACCAGGTCCACGCCGGCAACCTCCTCGGAAATGGGGTGCTCAACCTGCAGACGCGTGTTGACCTCGAGGAAGGAGATCGTGCCGTCCTGGCCGACCAGGAACTCGCAGGTGCCTGCGCCCTGATACTTGGCCTCAAGCATGATGGCCTTGGACGCTTCATACAGCCGGTAGTTCTGGTCCGCGCTCAGGAACGGGGCGGGTGCTTCCTCGACGAGCTTCTGATTGCGGCGCTGCAGCGAGCAGTCGCGGGTGGAAATAACGACGACGTTGCCGTGCGCATCGGCGAGGCACTGGGTTTCGACATGCCGGGGTGCATCGAGGAACCGCTCGACGAAGCACTCGCCGCGGCCGAACGCTGCCGTGGCTTCGCGGACCGCGGACTCGAAGGCCTCGGGGATCTCGTCCCGGTCGCGGACCACTTTGATGCCGCGGCCGCCGCCGCCGTAAGCGGCCTTGATGGCCAATGGGAGACCGTAGGTGTCCGCGAAGGCCAGGACCTCGTCCACGCCCTGCACCGGATCCGCGGTGCCGGGAACCAGGGGAGCGCCGACCTTCTCGGCGATGTGCCGGGCCTGGACCTTATCGCCGAGTTTGGCGATAGCGTCGGGGGAGGGGCCGATCCAAATCAGCCCGGCGTCGATGACCCGCTGGGCGAAGTCCGCGTTTTCGGCGAGGAAGCCGTAGCCGGGGTGCACGGCGTCGGCACCGGAGGCGGCGGCCACTTCGAGCAGTTTGTCCATGGCCAGATAGGACTCCGTGGCGGTGCTGCCGCCCAAGGAGTAGGCCTCGTCGGCCAGACGGACATGCAGCGCATCCCGGTCAGGCTCCGCGTAAACGGCGACGGAGGCGAGGCCTTCATCCCGTGCGGCTCGGATTACGCGGACGGCAATTTCACCACGGTTGGCGATCAGTACCTTGGTGATGCGCTGGGTCATTCAAAGCTCCTTCTATCCTTGAGGAGCCTAGCGCGGTTTTGCGGTTTTCGCCCATGAAGCATGCCATTTCTGCGTGTATGGGTGTGATTCTTTGTAGGGGTTCTACAAATGGGTGGTGCTGGGAGCTGGTGCTGGTGCCTCCTCCCGCCCGGAAGCTGCGATCCCACTGTGACGCTAATCCCTCAGTGCCGATTCACCGTTTTAGGTACCGCCGGCCGTTCGCCTCCTGTATACCTGTCGGTAACCCGTAGGGAGAATCAAGCGCGCCGAAGCGGTGCCCTTGGGAGCAAAGGATGACAGTGGGGGACGTGTATTTGGGGCAGTCTCTGCCAGTTAGCCTGGGTGGCCGTTACAAGCTTCAGGAACTGATCGGGAGGGGCGGATCTGCGGCGGTCTATAGGGCCGTGGACGATGTGCTGGGCCGATTCGTTGCGGTTAAGGTCTTCCGCCCTGATGTCAGCGACGAAGGGGAGCTGCGGCGTCAGGAGGCAGAAGTACAGCTGCTGTCGACATTCAACCACCCCGGCCTGGTGGCTGTTTACGATGCGGGGAGGGAGGATTCATCCTCTGATGGGACCCGCTCCTTTGTGGTGATGGAGCTCGCGCAAGGCAAGGACCTGCGAAACCGGCTTCGGTTGGGGCGGTTGGAGGCCAGGGATGTAGCAAGGATCGGTCACCAGCTGGCGGCAGCACTTCACTATGTCCACGTTCGAGGTGTGATCCACCGTGACCTCAAACCCGCGAACATCATGCTCGCGTTCGATGAAGACACTGGTGAAGCCCGGGCCAAGCTCATGGATTTCGGCATTGCCCGCGTCATGGAAGGAACACGCCTGACCGCCACCGGGCAGACTGTCGGAACCGCAACCTACCTGAGCCCGGAGCAGGCCCAGGGCGGGGCACTGGGAACATCCAGCGATATCTACTCCCTCGGACTGGTCCTGTTAGAGTGCCTGACCGGTCACGTCGAATTCCCCGGCAGTCCGGTCGAATCGGCCGTGGCCCGCCTGCAACGCGGACCGGTTATCCCAGCGGAGACCGGCCCCGGATGGGTTCGCATTCTGTCGAAGATGACTGCAATGGATCCAGCCGCCCGGCCGGACGCCGCCGAAGTAGCTGCCGCGCTCACCGACCTGGATAACACGGCGGGGGAGCCGGAGCCCGCCCTGGAGATGCCGGAGAGCAGTACGGCAGCCATGCCGGTTTCCCTTGGGGCAAGACCTCTGCGGTCACGGACCACGCGCAAGTTTGCCGCCTGGACCATCGCTGCCGTCCTCGTGCTCGCTGGTATTGCGGTCCTTGTACCTTCGCTGGCGTCCAGTCCGCAAGAGGCTCACACGTCTGTCCCGACACCATCGCCGGCCCTGACCGGAGAGCTCGAAGAGCACATGCGGAACCTTGAACGGAACCTTGTCCCATGAAGAAGCCACAGGGTATTCGCCGTTTCGCAGCTGCTGCGGCAGTTTCTGTCATGCTGCTCGGCAGCGCCTGCACTGCGCCGCCACAGCTGAATGCAGGAGCCGCCGAAAGAATGCAGACCCACGCAGCCGAGGTACGGACCGCCGCGGCAGCCGGGGATTATGAGAAAGCGATCGAGGGACTGGGCGACCTGACAGAGGAATTGAGACAGGCAGCCGCGGACGGCGACGTCTCTTTCGCTCGCTACCAGAGCATCGAAGCGGCCATCGAGCAACTCAGCGCGGACCTTGCAGCGGAACTGGCTGCTGCATCGACTCCTTCGACTCCTTCGGAACCGCCGAACCCTGAAACAGAAGCGGCTGCGCCGGAGGCGCCGAACAGTGTTGGGACAACGGAGCCGACCCAGGGGCAACCGGTTCCTCTTCCGCCGGCCCCGGTGCACGCACCACCTCCCACGGTCTTTGCCCCGGATCTTTCCGAAACCTCGCCCGTGCCGCCCGAGCCGAACAGCGGCCAGGGAAACGGCAACAATCAGCAGGACAAAGCACTTCCAGGACAGGGCAACAACGTCAACAAGAAGGACAACGGAGCCGGCCGGGACGATGCAACAAGCCCGGGCGGATCAGGCGGTGACGGGAACAACGGAAGGGCTGGGACAGGTCCCGGTTCCGGCCAGGGTAAGGGCAACTCCGGCAGGGACGCTAACTGATTCCCGCGGGGACGATACACGGGCCAGATCGCCCGGGTGGCAGCCGTCTGTTATTGTCCCCAGAGGTCCGTAATCTGCACGTTGGCACTCGCCAGCAGGTGGCGCAGGGTGGAAACCGAAAGACCGACGACGGCGTGCGGGTCGCCGTCGACGCGCTCGATGAAGGCTCCTCCCAGTGAGTCGATGGTGAAGGAGCCGGCTACCTGAAGCGGCTCGCCGGTGGCGATGTAGGTGTCGATCTCTGCATCGCTGAGCTGGGCGAAGTAGACGCCAGCTGACGCAACCGCACCAATGGTGGCGCCTGATCCAACGGTGCTGTCTAAGGCGACATCCTCGTCGGCATCCGCAGGCACATCCCTGCAGTCGACCAGCCAGTGCCCGGTGTGCAGCACGCCGTGGCGGCCGCTCATCCGGTGCCAGCGCTCGCGGGCAATCTCAGGTTCGTACGGCTTGCCGTGTGGTTCGCCGTCGAGCTCGAAGACGGAGTCGCAGCCCAGAACCAGCGTCCCCTCCGCCTCGGGCAGGCTGGCGACGGCTTCAGCCTTGGCCCGAGCGAGCAGCAAGGCGGTGTCGTGCGGATCGGTCAGCCCATAGCGCGCTGTCACAGCATCCTCGTCTACATCGGACACGAGAATGCTGTGGGCGATGCCGGCGTCGGTGAGGAGTTTGGTCCGGGCAGGGGAGGCGGAGGCGAGAATCAGGCGCAAATCAGTCACGCCCCTAAGCGTAATGCCCGCGTCCGCAAGGCCCGCATCGGCCGGCGAAGAACGCCGTCGCTTCTGCCGCCGCCCGGCAAGCAGCGCACAAACCGACATATCCAATGTTGATTTATCAACATGCCGCTTCGGACCGTATGATCTCCCCGGGGATTCTTCCGGCTGCCTTCTTGCACCACAGAGTGGCGAAGGCAGCGGAATGGGCCGGTGCACCGTCGGGGGCTGCATCGTTCCGGGACCGGTGGATCGTTGGGGGATACACCGTTCCTGAACAGCAAAACGCTCGGCCGGAGGCACATCCCGGCCGAGCGTTTTCTTGTTCGTACTGCTGTACCTAGCGCAACGGGTCAGCGATTCGAGTCGACCAGGTCTTCCTCACGACGTCCGGTGGGAACCCCGGCAGACTCAGCGCCGGTTTCAAACCGGTCCACCCCGTCCGCGTCCACAGCGGCGTCGTCGGTAAACGGATCGCCGGTGCGCTTCGCGTTGTAGAGGTCCAGATCCAGAATGCCCTGGCGCTTGGAGACAATCGTCGGGACCACGGTCTGGCCGGCCACGTTGACCGCGGTGCGGCCCATGTCCAGGATCGGGTCAATGGCCAGCAGCAGGCCGATGCCTTCCAGCGGCAGGCCCAGCGTGGACAGCGTCAGGGTCAGCATGACGGTGGCGCCGGTGGTTCCGGCCGTCGCGGCGGAGCCAAGCACGGCCACCAAAGCGATCAGCAGGTAGTGCGTGAAGTCCAGCTGCACACCGAAGAACTGGGCGACGAAGATCGCGGCGATCGCCGGGTAGATCGAGGCGCAGCCGTCCATCTTGGTCGTCGAGCCCAGCGGCACGGCGAAGGACGCGTAGGCCCGCGGCACGCCCAGGTTCCGCTCGGTCACCCGCTGGGTCAGCGGCATCGTGCCCATGGAGGAACGCGATACGAAGGCCAGCTGGATGGCAGGCCACGCGCCGGAGAACCACTGCTTGACGGACAGCCCGTGGCTGCGGATCAGCACCGGGTAGACCACAAAGACCACCAGTGCCAGGCCCACGTAGATGGTCAGCGTGAACATGGCCAGCGAACCCATGGTGTCCCAGCCGTACGTGGCAACGGCCTTGCCGATCAGGCCAACGGTGCCGATCGGGGCAACGCGGATGATCCACCACAGCACCTTCTGGATCACGGCCAGAGCGGAGGCGTTGAGCTTCAGGAAGGGTTCGGCGGGTGCGCCCACCTTCAGCGCGGCGATGCCGACGGCGATGGAAATGACCAGGATCTGCAGCACATTGAAGCTGACGCTCGTGGTCACGTCGCCGGACTCGGCCACCTTGGTGCTGGCTTCCAGCCCCAGGAAGTTGCCCGGGAAAAGGCCGGTCAGGAACGCCCACCAGTCACCGGTGCGACCGGTGTACTCGCCGGGCACTTCGCCGGCAGCGCTGGCGCCGGGCTGCATGACCGTGCCCAGCACCATGCCGATCACCACGGCGATGAACGCGGTGATGGCGAACCAGAGCAGCGTGTTCCAGGCCAGCTTGGCGGCATTGGAGACCGCGCGAAGATTGGCAATGGAGCTGACCACGGCGGTGAAGATCAGCGGCACGACGGCGGCCTTCAGCAGCGAGATGTAGCTGGAACCGATTGTCGTCAGGGTCTCGGTGAGCCAGTTCGGTTCGCCGGCGGCCGAGTCGCCCATGTTCTTGGCCACGAGGCCAAGGATGAGGCCGGCAATCAGCGCGGCGATGATCTGCGGGCCGAAGGCGGTGGCCCACGAGGGCAGTCTCCGGGCCTGTTTTTCGGGGCTGGTAGCAGTAGTCACTCGAAGACCATAGATGGCGCCTATACCAAGCAAAAGGCAGCGTTGCGAAATATTACACCGACGTACGACGGCGGGCCGTCACCTTTCCTGGTACGGCCCGCCGATACGTGGGTTATGTGAAGTTATTCCCGGAGCCCGTGTGAGGAAGATCGCCGGCAGGGGTGTTCTCGCTGTAACTGGATGCGGCCCTACGCCTCTGACGGAGCAGCGACTTCGCCCAGCAGCGCGCGGCGCAGGGTGTCCAGCCCCACCGAGCCCAGGTTCAGGGCTTCGCTATGGAAGCGCTTGATGTCGAAGGACTCGCCCTCGCGGCGGCGGCGCTCGTCCCGGATCTGCTCCCACAGCCGCTGGCCCAGCTTGTAGGAGGGCGCCTGCCCCGGCCAGCCCAGGTAGCGGGTGAACTCGAAGTTGAGCTGGCCCTCGCTGATGGCAATGTTCTTTTTCAAGAACTCGTAGCCTTTCGCCGGCGTCCATGTCCCCGATCCCCAGCGCGCAGGTACCTCGAGTTCCAGGTGGACGCCGATATCGAAGACCACGCGCGCAGCGCGCATGCGCTGGGCATCCAGCATGCCCATCTTGTCGCCCGGATCGGCCAGGTAGCCCAGGTCCTCCATCAGCCGCTCGGCGTACAGCGCCCAGCCTTCGCCGTGGCCGGACACCCAGCAGATGTTCCGGCGCCAGTTGTTCAGGAGCTCGCGGCGGTAGGTCGCCGTCGCAATTTGGAGGTGATGGCCGGGCACGCCCTCGTGGTAGACGGTGGTGGTTTCCTTCCAGGTGGTGAAGGTGTCCTCGCCCTCGGGCACGGACCACCACATGCGGCCCGGGCGGGAGAAGTCGTCGGACGGCCCGGTGTAGTAGATGCCGCCTTCCTGCGTGGGCGCGATGCGGCATTCGAGCCGGCGCATCGGTTCGTAAATGTCGAAGTGGGTGCCGGACAGCTCCGCCACCGCGCGGTCCGAGAGCTTCTGCATCCAGGCCTGCAGGGCATCCGTGCCGTGCAGCTGCCGGGCCTCATCCGCGTCCAGGGCGGCCATGGCCTCGTCGATGGAAGCGCCCGGCTTGATCTGCCCGGCCACGGCTTCCTGCTCGGCAATGATGCGGTCCAGTTCCTCCACGCCCCACAGGTAGGTCTCTTCCAGGTCAATCGTGGCGCCCAGGAAGCGGCGGGACATCAGCGAGTAGTGCTCCCGGCCGACGGCGTCCTTCTCCGGCGCTTCCGGCAGCAGCTCGTTTTCGAGGAACGCAGCCAGCGAGGCATAGGCATGGGAAGCCGTCTCGGCCCCGGCGGCCAGCCGCTTGCGCAAGTCTTCCGGCAGGCCGGCGCCGCCGCTGGCCGTCATGGACCCGCCACCGTTCTGCTGGGCGCCGCCGTCGTCAATCCGGGCGGACGCGGCCAGCGAATGGAAGAAGCCGTCCTCGGCGGCGTACGCCCTGGCCTGCTCGATCACGGTGCGGATCTGGCGCTGGGCCGCCACCAGTCCGCGTTCCTTCGCCGCGCGCAGGGAGCTGGCGTAGCCGCTGATGGCGTCCGGCACGTTGCCCATCCGGCCGGCGATGTTGTTCCAGTCCTCCGCAGTCGCCGTTGGCATCAGGTCGAAGATGGCGCGGATGTCCTGCGAGGGCGAGGCAATGTTGTTCAGGTCCGCCAGATCCAGGCCGGACTCGTGGATCTCCAGCTCCAGCCCCAGCCGCTCGCGCATGGCATCCAGGGTCACCCGGTCCACATCGTCCGTCGGCTCCAGATCTTCCAGCCGCCGCAAAGTCTCGCGGGTGCACTCGGCCAGCGCCTCGGCGCCGGCGGGGGAGTAGTCCGGGTACTCGGTCTCGTGGCCGGGAATGCCTAGCGACGTGGCGAGCGAGGGATTCATCTCCAGCAGCGACTCGGTGAAGGAGTCTGCCACGGCGTCGATCGCGGAGGGGCTCCGCACGGCCGTGTTCTCCAGTGTGGTTTCTGATGTCTGGTTAGTCACAGACCGAGCCTACCTGCCATCAGTTGCCTACGGACACTGCCTGTGGGTTTCCGGGCACTTCCGTGACGAGATTGTGCCCGGCGCAGGGCTGTTGTTTGCCTGCGGGTGAACGTAGGTTGAAAGGACGGGGCCGGCCGGAGCAGCACGGTTGGGAAGACAAGAGGATGGTGCAGGGATGTGCGCAGAGGAACGACGGCGGCGCTCGCCGTGCTCGGGCTGGTGCCGGTTTTGACGCTGGCCGGGTGCGGTGCGCCGGAACCGGAACTGCTGGCGGCGGACGGGGTGGAGCAGCAGTCGGTGGCCCTGCAGGAGTACCCGGAAGCCGTGGCCTCGCTGCAGGATGCCACGCTCAAACTTGGCGCCGCCATGCTCGCCTGCCGGCCGGAGGTGAACCAGGTCACCAGCCCCGCGAGCTTGCTCTATGCGCTCGCCATGCTCCGCACCGGAGCCGGCACCACGACGGCGGCGGAAATGGACGAGATCCTCGGCCTGCCTGCTCGGGACCGGGACCAGGCGATGAACGCGCTGCTCAAGGCGTGGCAGGAGCACGACGGCGATCCCGGCTCCGTGGACGAGGACGAGCCTCCGGCCACCCCGCTGCTGCACCTGGCCAACGGGGTGTTCGTCGATGCGGGCACGCCCACCGGCGAGGAGTACCTGGCCCGACTGGCGGAGCACTACGGCTCAGGCGTGTATCCGGTGGACTATGCGGATCCGGCCACCAAGGACAAGCTGGACGCCTGGGTAGACCACCATACCGGCGGCCGGATCACAGAAGCGCCCGGCGAGTACGACAAGGACAACACACTGACCCTGCTGAACGCGGTGTACTTCGCGGCGGCCTGGGCGGATCCGTTCTCGCCGTCGTCAACCAGCACGGACGACTTCACCCTGCTGGGCGGGGAAGTAGTCCAGGCCGAACTGATGGGGAAACTGCTGCGCGCGGGCTATGCCCGCGGCGAGGGCTGGCAGGGCATAGACCTTCCCTATAACGAAGGCTTCCTGATGCGCCTGGTCCTGCCGGATGAAGGTTCGCCGGTGCTGGATGAAGCAGGGCTGGCCGCGGTGAACCGGGTGATGGCTTCCGCGGAGCCGGCGATGGTGTCGCTGGGGCTGCCGAAGTGGGAGCACGAGTACACCCTGGACTTGCTTCCGGTGCTGCGCGGCCTGGGCCTGGCGGAGACATTCGGCAAGACGCCGGACTTCGAAGCCATCCAGCCGGAAGCCCGAGTCACCGGAGCAACGCAGCAGGCCAACATCACGGTGGGAGAGAAGGGCACCGTGGCGGCAGCCGTGACGCAGCTTGATGTGATGGCCACCTCGCTTCCGCCGGAGCCGGACGTGGAACTGGACTTCAACCGCCCGTTCCTTTACCAGATCATCCACGCGGAAACGGGGCTGCCGCTCTTCCTGGGCACGGTGATGGATCCGCGCTGACCGGAGGGACGGACGGAAGGTAGGCGATCCGCCGTCGTTAATCGTGGCCATGACGGAGACTCAGCGGTAGCCGGTGGTGTCCGCTGGGTTGTCCGGATCCTGGACCTCGCGCATGTACCGCCAGGCATCGGGCTGGCTGCCGTCCAGGTCGGTGAAGCCGTAGACCTTAGCCAGCTCGCCGCTGGAGAGCGACTTCCCGTTCCAGCGGGAGACCTCGGGATCCTGGGCCAGCGCCGCGACGGCCCTGCCCACGTAGCTCGGGGTCTCGGAAATGGCGAAGTGCGGGATGCGCCCGGTGGCATCGCGCCAGTTCGCCTCGGTCACGCCGAATTCGTCCAGCATCGCTTCGGACCGCAGCCAGCCCGGGGTGAGCGAGAGCGCCGTGGCGCCGTGCGGCTTGAGGTCGTGCGCCAGCAGGAAAGCCATCCGGTTCACAGCGGCCTTGGCCAGATCGTAGAAGAACGAGGCCCGGTAGTTCTGGGCGTTGTACTCGTCCGTACCGTCGGTGACTTCGATAGCCAGCCCGCCCGGCTGCCGAATCAGGAGCGGCAGGGCGAAGTGGCTGGTGATGGCGTGGGTGTCCACGCCAAGCCGGAGCATGTGCAGGCCGATATCCAGCGTGGACTCCCACACCGATTTGTCCCACTCCATGGTGGTGGCGCCCCAGATGTCGTTGACCAGAATGTGCAGGGCGCCCTGCTCGGCGTCGATACGGGCCACCAGATCGCGCACTTCATCCGGCACGAGGTGGTCCACCCTGACCGGGATCCCGTGGCCGCCGGCCTCCTCGACCAGCTGCGCGGTTTCCTCGATGGTCTCCGGACGGTTCATCTCCGACGGCTGTTCCCGGGTGGTCCGCCCGGTGACGTAAACGGTGGCGCCGGCCGCGCCGAGTTGGACGGCGATTCCCCGGCCCGCGCCCCTGGTCCCTCCGGCGACGAGCGCAATTTTGCCTGCCAGCGATGCTTGCATGCGGCCGACGTTAGTCCTGCGGAGGTTACTCCGGCAAGTACGGGAGTTCGTCGCCGAGCAGCGTCCTGCTGATCGCGGCCAGTTGGCGGACCTGCTCTTCGTCGAGACGGTCAAAGACGGCGGCCCGGACGGCGGCGACATGGCCCGGCGCGGCGGCAGCGATTTTGGCCACGCCGGCTTCGGTGATGCGGGCCAGCACCACGCGGCGGTCGTTGGCGTCCATGGCCCGGGTGACATAGCCGTCCTTTTCCAGCCGGGCAACAATCCGGGAAAGCCGGGACTGCGAGGTATTGGTCAGCTCCGCCAGTTTGCTCATACGGCATTCGCGGGTGGCGGACTCGGAAAGCATCGCCAGCACCATGTAGCCGGCGACAGTCAGATCCTCGTCGCGCTGCAGCTGGGACTCCAGCGTGGCCGGAAGCCGGAACATTAGCGAGGCAACGGCCAGCCATGCTCTGCGTTCCTCGGGATTCAACCACTGCGGCTCTGTCATGGGACAACTCTACCGGGATTTCATTTGACGCTTCAAATGATTCCATCTACATTAGTTTCGATTGCAAGTAATCAACGCAAGGAGCAACATGACCACGTACGCAGTAACGGGAGCAACAGGCGAACTGGGTGCGCTCGTGATCGATGCCCTGCTGGAACGCGAGATCGAAGCGGCAGCTATTGTCGCCGTCGTACGCAATACGGCGAAGGCAGCCGGTCTGCAGGAACGCGGCGTGACGGTCCGCGAGGGCGACTATGACAAGCCGGAAACCCTGGCTTCGGCACTGGCAGGCGTGGATACGCTCATGTTGATCTCCGGCAGCGAGGTCGGCCAGCGCGTCCGGCAGCACGGCAACGTCCTGGAGGCTGCCAAGGCCGCCGGCGTGAAGCGGATTGCTTACACCAGCGTGCTGCGGGCGGATACCAGCGGCCTGGCCCTGGCTTCGGAGCATAAGGCCACCGAGGCCCTGATCCGCGAATCCGGCATCCCGTTCACGCTGCTGCGCAATGGCTGGTACATCGAGAACTACACCGGTCAGCTGGGGCAGTATCTGCAGGCCGGTGCGGTCATCGGCGCCGCCGGCGACGCCAGGATTGCCGCCGCCACCCGTGCCGACTTTGCCGAGGCAGCGGCCGTGGTGCTGACCGGCGAGTGCCATGAGAACACCGTCTACGAACTCGGCGGCACGCCCTTCACCATGGGCGAGTTTGCCTCCGCCATCTCCGAGGTGGCCAGCCGGAGCGTCGACTACCGCAACGTCAGCCTGGACGAGTACAAGCAGGGCCTGCTCGGCGCCGGCCTGGATGAGGGCATGGCAAGCTTCCTCAGCGCGCTCGAGGCCAACACGGCCGCAGGCGACCTCGATACCGAGAGCGAGGACCTGGCGAAGCTGATCGGCCGTCCCAGCACGCCGCTGGCTGAAGCGGTGCGGGCGGCACATACTGCCTGATCCACGGGACTCAGTCCTGCACAAAGACCGGAGACCGGCAGCGCGTTGGGGGTTGCCGGTCTCCTTTTTACCTGAAGGCGCCGTTTACCTGAAGGTGTGTCGCCAGGCGCCGGGGCCGTGCTGAACTACCGGGCGCAGCAATTCACGACGGCGGGAGCTGCGGCCGCGCGCTTGGCCGCCGGTTTCCTCTTCGGTAGCGGAGGACTGCAGCGCAAGAACGACGGCGGTCAGCGCCGCGAGTTCTTCGGCGCTGGGATTTCCTTTGGCAACAGTGAACAACGGGGCCTGCTCGGCCTGGGCCTGGGCTTCTGCATGCATGCGTTCCTCTTTTCCGGACCAGCGCGTGGCGGCCTGGTCGGGGCTGGACCAGCGGGTATGGCCCGTGGCGGCTGTGCTCGCCGGGCGGATGTGTGTCCTGGCGTGGGCGGCGGTCACAGCGGGATGTTTCCGTGTTTCTTGTGCGGCATGGTGGCGCGCTTGTCGCGCAGCGCCCGCAGCCCGCGGACAATCTGCAGCCGCGTGTCGGACGGGGCCACCACCGCGTCCAGATAGCCGAGCTCGGCGGCCTGGTACGGATTGAGCAGTTCTTCCTCGTACTGGGCGACGATCTCCTGGCGGCGGGCTTCAACGTCGCCGCCTTCGGCCTGCACGGCGGCCAGATCCCGGCGGTAGAGAATGTTGACCGCGCCCTGGGCGCCCATGACGCCGATCTGGGCGGTGGGCCAGGCGATGTTCAGGTCCGCGCCGAGCTTCTTCGAACCCATGACAATGTAGGCGCCGCCGTAGGCCTTGCGGGTGATGACGGTCAGCTTGGGCACGGTGGCTTCGGCGTAGGCGTAGAGCAGCTTCGCGCCGCGGCGGATGATGCCGTTGAACTCCTGGTCCTTGCCGGGCAGGAAGCCGGGGACGTCCACCAGCGTCAGGATGGGAATGTTGAACGCGTCGCAGTGCCGGACAAAGCGGGCGGCCTTCTCCGAGGCATTGATGTCCAGCGTGCCGGCGAACTGCATGGGCTGGTTGGCGACGACGCCGACCGTGTGCCCCTCCACGCGGCCGTAGCCGATGATGACGTTCGGTGCGTAGAGGGACTGCATCTCCAGGAAGTGGCCGTCGTCCATCACATGCTCGATGACCGCGCGCATGTCGTACGGCTGGTTGGCCGAGTCCGGGATGAGCGTGTCCAGCTCAAGGTCCGCCTCGGTGGTCTCCAGCACTTCGTCGAAGTCCAGCAGCGGGGCTTCGGTGAGGTTGTTCGAGGGCAGGAAGTCCAGCAGTTCCCGGACGAACTCGATGGCGTCGGCTTCATCGGCGCCCAGGTAGGTGGCGGTGCCGGTGGTGGAGTTGTGCTGCCGTGCGCCGCCGAGGGTCTCCATGTCCACTTCCTCGCCGGTGACCGTCTTGATCACGTCCGGGCCGGTGATGAACATGTGCGAGGTCTTGTCCACCATGACCACGAAGTCCGTCAGTGCGGGGGAGTAGGCAGCACCGCCCGCACACGGGCCCATGATGAGCGAGATCTGGGGAACGACGCCGGAAGCGGCCACGTTGTTGCGGAAGATGTCCGCGAACATGGCCAGCGAGGCGACGCCTTCCTGGATGCGGGCACCGCCGCCGTCGTTAATCCCGATGACCGGGCAGCCGTTGCGCAGCGCGAACTCCTGGACCTTGACGATCTTTTCACCGTTGACCTGGCTCAGCGAACCGCCGTAGACGGTGAAGTCCTGGCTGTAGAGCGCCACCAGCCGGCCATCAACCGTGCCGTAGCCGCTGACCACGCCGTCCCCGAGCGGCTTCTTCTTCTCCATGCCGAAGGCGGTGGAGCGGTGTGTGGCCAGAGCGTCGAACTCCACAAAGGAGCCCTCGTCCACCAGCAGTTCGATGCGCTCGCGGGCGGTGTGCTTGCCACGGGCATGCTGCTTCTCGATGGCTTCGGCGCCGGAGGGCTGCATGGCCTGGGCCTGCCGGCGGCGGAATTCCGCGATCTTGCCGGCAGTGGTCGACAGATCAAGATCTGTTTCGAGGCTCATGAAATCTCCGGATTCTGCGCGCTTGGCGTTGCTGGTGGCGGTCTCGGTGTGCCCGCGGGGAGGCGTTAAGTAGGTTTCGTACAAAAAGTCTGCCGACCGCGGCACTGTTTCACCAAGTCTAGTAAGCGCCGGTGGGTCAATAGCTGTAGCAATCCTACAATTTCGCGCACGGACATTTTGCCGCCCGCGCGTCCGGTGCCTAAACGGCCCGCTCTGCGTAGGATGGATTCATGAGCCAGAGTTTTTCCGACGTTGACCGACCGGCGCTGGATTTTGATGGACTCAGTGATGCGCTCTGTGCTCCGCTGGGACCCTACCGGAAGCTGGAACTGGTGGAGTCTACCGGCTCCACGAACTCCGACCTGGCCACCAAGGCCGGCGGAGACAAAGTGGGCTTCTCCGATCTGAGTGTCCTGGTAGCCGAAGAGCAGACCCAGGGCCGCGGCCGGCTGGACCGGCAGTGGACCGCCCCGCCGCGCTCCTCAGTGATCGTCAGCGTGCTGCTGCGCCCGTTCAACCACGCCGGCAACCCGGTGCCCACGCAGAGCTACGGCTGGTTCTCGCTCCTGGCGGCCATGTCCCTGGCCGAGGCGCTGGGCGAGTATGCCCAGCTGGAGGCCAAGGTCAAGTGGCCCAATGACGTGCTGGTCAGCGGCCGGAAGATCTCGGGCATCCTCGCGCAGATGGTGAGCTACCCGGACGGCACTCCGCCCGCCGTCGTTATTGGCAGCGGTGTTAACGTGACCCTGGGCAAGGATGACCTGCCCGTTCCCACGGCCACCTCCGTTGCGCTGGAAAAAGGTGCGACGACGGACCGCACCATCCTGCTCATGTCCTACCTGCGCGTTTTTGCCCAGCGTTACCGCCAGTTCTGCAACGTCAACGGGGACCCGAAGGCGCAGTGGAAGGACGGCACCACCCTGCTGTCCCGGCTGCAGAAGGTCATGGTCACGCTCGGCCAGCAGGTGCGTGCGGAGCTGCCGAACGGCGGGGAGATCATCGGCGAGGCGTTCGGGCTGGACAGCTTCGGCGCGCTCAAGGTGCGGGAAGCGGACGGCACGGAACATGTAGTGTCCGCCGGCGACGTCGTACATCTGCGCCCCTACGAAGGTTCATGATTTGCCCCACTCAACCACCCCGGTCCCGGAGCTGCGGTGCGGCTGAAACTGGACCCGGGGGAGCGGGTCATTGTCATCACCCGGCCCCAGGCAAGGCGCCTGTTCTGGCCTGCCGTGGCGTTCCTGCTGGTGCTGGCCGCCGGCGGTTTCGGCGCCGGCTGGCTGAGCCGGGAAGACCTGCCCGACTGGCTGGCGGACTGGCGCACGCCCCTGCTGCTGATCGGGCTGCTGCTGGCGGGCAAAATGTCGGTGCTGCCGCTGCTGCGCTGGCTGGGCACCAGGTACCTGCTGACCAACCGGCGGCTGATTGTCCGCCAGGGCTGGGGCAAGCGGCGCGAGCACCAGCTGCTGCTGGCATCGATCTTCGGGCTGGCCACCGAGCAGAGCCTGCTGCAGCGGATGCTGCGCAGCGGGCACTTGCGGGCGGACGTGGGGTACGGGCGTTTTTCGGTGCTGCCGGACGTGCCCGAGGTGGTCCGTTTCCGTTCACTGGTGGTGAAGGCGATCGAGGACCTGCCGCGGACTGCAATGTTCGATGGCGTAGACATGGAAAGATTGCATGAGATGGAATACGGCGAGGAAGGTTGGCAAGGCGATGACCAGCAATAGCGAGCAACGGGAACCGGAGCCGCTGACGCTGTCCATGCCCAGGATCGTGCCCAAGGAAGAGGTCCGCGCGGTCCAGGCGGATGTGCGCGAGGACCCGCAGCCGAACAAGGTGAACCGGCAGGCGGTCCGGGACCTGGAGGTGCGGCTGCTCGGTTCCGAACGGACGATGCGCCGCCGCGAGGTGGCCGCCGGGGCCGGGGTGTCCCTGCTCTCGGCGCGCAAGATCTGGCGCGCGCTGGGTTTTGCCAACCTCGGCGACGAGGACGTGGCGTTCACGCAGGCTGACCTGGAGGCGCTGACCACCATTATCGACATGGTCCGCGACGAGCGCCTGACCGAGGAGGCAGCGATCTCCATCACCCGGTCCATCGGCCAGATGACGGACCGCATGGTGGTCTGGCAGGTGGAAGCCCTGGTGGAGGAGATGGTCCACCAGATGCGGATCACCGACGCCGAGGCCCGCAAACGCCTGGTCACCGAACTGCCCAACCTGATCGAATCGCTGGAAAAGGTGCTGCTGTACTCCTACCGGCGCCAGCTCAACGCGGCGGTGGCCCGGCTGACCGTCCGGGCCGAGGCCGGCCTGGGTGCTGCCGGGGAGCACGACGACGATTCGATGCCGCTGCTGCGCGCCGTCGGGTTCGCGGACCTGGTCTCCTATACCAGCCTGTCCCGCCAGATGAACGAGAAGACGCTGGCCCAGCTGGTGCAGCGGTTTGAGAACAAGTGTGCGGAAATCATCTCCGTGGGCGGCGGCCGCCTGGTCAAGACCGTTGGCGATGAAGTGCTCTACCTGGCATCCACGCCGCACGCCGGCGCCGAGATCTCGCTGGCCCTGGCCAAGGCGATGGCCGACGACGACCTGCTGCCGAACGCCCGGGTGGGCATGGTCTGGGGCGGCATCGTCTCCCGCCTGGGGGACATCTACGGCCCCACCGTGAACCTCGCCTCCCGGCTGACTGCGTTGGCGGAACCGGGCACGGTGCTGCTGGATTCGACCACCGCGGCCACCCTGGCCGGGGACGAACGCTTTGTGCTGATGCCGCAGAAAGTCCGCACCATCCGCGGTTTCGGCGAGATCCACCCGGTGACCCTGGCGCACGGCACGGGCACCGGCCTGATTGTGGACTGACCGCAGTGTGGGCCGGCGGGACCATGGCCGCAACGCCACACGTGGGTAGTTCTGCCCATCGGCGCAGGTTTACCTCAATCGGTTAACCTGCCATAGTCAGACACGGATAAAACCGAAGATGAGGATCCTTGGCGCGCCCAGGTACGGGCGTCCGCGCGCAGGACAATAACGGGGAAGAACTACTTTGCGAAGGCAGCAGATTGTTTGGGCGTAACCGGCGCAGGAAGGCCGTCGCTTCGACCACCACTTTTTCGGTTGCCACCGCGTTGGTGGTCGGCGGTGCCCTGTACTACGAAGGCTTCCCTACCGCGGACGTCGACCTTAACGACGGCGGCGTCTGGGTCACCAACAACAGCGCCAACATGGTGGGGCACCTCAACTACCCCTCCAAAACGCTCGACGGCGGATTCCTCGCCAACAGCACCGGCTTCGACGTGATGCAGAACGCCGGCACCGTCTTTATGGAAAACCAGGACCAGGCCATGCTGAGCCCGGTCGATGTCGCGGAGATGTCGCGCGGGGCCGAGCAGCAGCTTCCCGGTAGCGCCGACGTCAGCTTCGGCGACGAGCTGCTGGCCATCACGGACAAGGTCAAAGGCCAGGTCTTCATCAGCCCGGCGGCCGAACTGGCGTCCTTCAGCGAGGAAACCGCCGAACCCGTGGTCGCCGGTGCCAAGGGGTCCGTGGCCACGGTCGCGCCGGACGATACCGTCTTCGTGGCCAACCCGGACGCCAACGAAATCTACACCTACCGCGTGAACGACGAAGGCGTGCCCGAACGCGTCGAAACGCAATCCGCTGAGCACCTCGACGAGACGGGGGACGTTCAGGTTGCCGCAGTGGGCGACAAAGTGGTGGTGCTCGACGCCGAATCCGGTACGGTGTTCCTGCCCGGCGGCCGCAGCGTGGAACTGCCCGGACTGGACGGGGCGAGGCTCCAGCAGAGCAGCAAGGGCAGCGACTTCGCCGCCATCGCCACCGAGACCGACCTGATCAAGCAGCCGCTCGACGGCTCCGATGCCACCCGCACCCCGATCGGGGGCACCGGCACGCCCGCCGCCCCGGTCCAGCTCAATGGCTGCCTGCACGCCGCGTGGTCCGGCGCCAACCACTACATCCGCGACTGCGGCAACGACGCCGACGACCTCGTCCAGCCGATCAAGGGGATCGGCTCCAACGCCTCGCTGGTGTTCCGGGTAAACCGTGACGTCGTCGTACTTAATGATGTCAACGCCGGCAACGTCTGGCTGGTGCTCGAAAACATGCAGCTGGTGGACAACTGGAGCGATCTGATTCCGCCGGAGCAGGAGAGCGACGAAGAGGACGAGGACTCCGCGGACGAGAACCCGATCAACACGCTGCCGGACCGGACCGAGGAGAACCGGCCGCCGGTGGCGCAGGATGATGACTTCGGGGTCCGGGCCGGGCGCACCACCACGCTGACCATTCTGGACAATGACTCGGATCCGGACGGGGACGTGCTCACCGCTTCGCTGAGCGGGAATCCGCCGTCGATCGGCACGGTCCAGAGCATTTACGAGAAGACCGGGCTGCAGATTGTGATAGACGCCGGCGCCTCGCCGGGCCGGCACAGCTTCGAGTACGAGGTCAATGACGGCCGCGGCGGCACGGACACCGCCACGGTGAACATCACCGTGCGCGCAGAGGGCAGCAACGAGCCGCCGCAGGCCAAGCGCAAGACCAGCATCCTGCTCGAGCAGGGCCGGGAGATCAGCCAGAACATCCTCACAGACTGGATGGACCCCGACGGCGACGACCTGTTCCTGGTCAGCGCCGAAAACACCGCCGACGGCGACCTGGTGCGCACCCGGCCGGACGGGCTGCTGACGTTCCAGGACGTGGGCAAGACCTACGGCAAGAAGGAAGTGAAGATCCAGGTCTCGGACGGGATCGAGACGGTCGCCGGCACGGTCATCGTGGACGTGCGGCCGCCCGGGGCGCTGCCGCCGGTGGCGAACGCGGACCACTTCTTCACCACGGTGGGCCAGGAAATCCAGATCTCCCCGCTGAAGAATGACCTGGACCCCAACGGTGGGCAGCTGCGCCTGGCCAAGGTGGAGCCGGTGGGCAATGCCGCCGCGGTGCCGGACTATGATGCGAGCACCATCAAGTTCAGCGCCGAAACCCCGGGCGCCTACTACCTGACGTACCTGGTGACCAACGGCCCGGCCAGCTCCACCGGACTGGTGCGGGTGGACGTCGGTGCTACCGCCGGCGATGGTGCTCCGGTGGCGGTGCGCGATGTGGCGCTGCTGCCGCAGAACGGCCAGGTGCTGGTGGACGTGCTGGCCAATGACAATGACCCGGCCGGCGGTGTGCTGGTGGTCCAGGGCGTGGAGTCCGGCGCCTCTGAGGTCAGCGTGGAGGTGCTCAACCACAACATCCTGCGCGTCACCGATGTGAAGGGCCTGAACCAGCAGACCACCATCACATACACGGTCTCCAACGGGTTCGCCTCCGCCACCGGCGAGGTGAGCATCATTTCGGTGCAGGGCCCGGACAAGCTGCTGCCGCCGCAGGCCGAGAACGACACCGCCACCGTGCGCGCCGGCGACGTGGTGACCGTGGACGTGCTGCACAACGACAGCCACCCCAACAATGACGAGCTGACCCTGGTGCCCGAACTGGCCGAGACCGTGAACAAGGCCGACGGGGAGATTTTCACCGCGGGGAACTCCGTGCGCTTCATCGCCGGCGACACGGCCAAGACCGTCTACGCGGTGTACGAGGTGGTGGACTCGGCCGGGCAGAAGGATTCGGCGGAGATCCGGATCAACATCATCCCGCGCGATGACGAGTCCAACTCCCAGCCCGCCCCGAAGAACCTCGAGGCCCGCGTGATCGCCGGCGCCACCGTGCGCATTCCGATTCCGCTCAACGGGATCGACCCGGACGGGGACTCGGTGTTCCTGCAGGGGATCGACCGCGCGCCGCAGCAGGGCGCCGCCGTCGCAGGCCCCAATTACATTGACTACACCGCCAGCGAGCAGGGCGCCGGAACGGACACCTTCACCTACCTGGTCAAGGACCGGCTCGGTGCCACCAACACGGCGACCGTGCTGGTGGGCATCGCACCGGCACAGGAGACCAACCAGAACCCGATCGCGCTGGATGACGGTATCGTGATCCGGCCGGGCAAGTCCGTGGCCGTGGACGCGCTGGCGAATGATTCGGATCCCGACGGCGATCCGATCCAGCTGGACCCGGACAAGATCGCCGGCGAACCGGCGTCGCTGAACGCCGCCGCTAACAAGGGCCGCGTGCAGTTCACCACGCCCGAGGAAAAGGGCACGGTCAACGTCCGTTACACCGTGGCCGACGGCCGGGGCGGCTCCGCCGTGGGGACCGTGACGGCCGAAGTGCGCCGGGATGCCCCGCTGCTGGCGCCCGTTGCCCGGGACGACAGGGTGGAACCGGTGGACACCAAGGGCAAGACCGCCGTCGACGTTCCCGTGCTGGAAAATGACGAGGATCCGGACGGCGTAGCCGAGGACATGGACGTCCTGATTAACGGCAACTACCCGACCGCGTCCGTCACCGCGGGCGGCGAGGTCAACGTCGAACTGACGGAGAACGTGCAGCTGATTCCCTACACCGTGCGCGACGTCGACGGTCTGCAGGGCACCGCGGTGATCTGGGTTCCGGCGCTGGGCGAGCAGTACCCGACGCTGCGCGACACGGCCCCGGTCGACGTCACCGCCGGGCAGGAACTGGTCCTGGACCTGGCGGACCGCGTGGAGGTCCGCGACGGCCGCACCCCGCGGATTACGGTGGTGGACAAGGTCTCCGCCATCGGCACCAGCAACCACGACTGGGTGCAGGACCCGCAGACGCTGAGCTACCAGGCGGACCTCGACTATGCCGGCCGCGGCTCCATCACCTTCGAAGTGACGGACGGCTCGGGCCCGGACGATCCCGAGGGCCTGAAGGCCACGCTGACGATCATGACCAACGTCATCCCGGACGAGAACCGCAACTTCCCGCCGGAGTTCACCACCGGCAACCTGGACGTGGCCAAGGGCGAGGACGCCGTGTCCTACAACCTTGCCCCGCTGGTGACCGACGCCAACCCGGAAGACCTGGAGAACCTCGAGTTCACCCTTGTAGGCGGCGCGCCGGAAGGCTTCGCGGTGAACCTCGACGGTGGCGTCCTCAACGTCTCCGCCGAGGCCGACATCGAAACCGGGGCCACCGGCGTCGTCAATGTCTCCGTGACCGACGGTCGCTCCGACAAGGTCATGAGCCGGGTCACCGTGAGCGCGACGGCGACCACCCGGCCTGCGCCGGTGGCCAACGACGACGAGATTCCGGAGGCGGTGCAGGGCGAGCCGGTCACTGTGCCTGTACTGGAGAACGACGTCAACCCGTTCCCCGACACGCCGCTGAACATCGTGAAGGCGACGGCCGGCAACGGCGGCACGGCGCAGGTGCAGGGCGAGAACATTGTGGTCACGCCCGGGGCGGACTTCTCCGGCACCATGAACGTGGAATACACCGTGGAGGACAGAACCAAGGAAGGCTCGCGGCAGTCCAGCGCCAACATTTCGCTGGTGGTCAAGGGCCGGCCCGAGGCGCCGACCACGCCGCTGGTGGACTCCGTCCGCGACCAGACCGTCGTGCTGTCCTGGGGCGCCCCGGCGGACAACGGTGATTCCATCACCAACTACCGGGTGGCGGGGACCGGCGGCTTCAGCCAGGACTGCCCGACCACCACGTGTACGCTGACCGGCTTGACCAACGACGTCGAGTACACCTTTACCGTGGTCGCCGAGAATAGCGTCGGTGAGTCGGACGCCTCGGCGGAGTCCGCCGTCGCACGTCCCGATGTGCGACCGGAAGCGCCGGCTGCTCCGCAGCTGAAGTTCGGCGACAAGTCGCTGGACATCAGCTGGGAACCGCCGGTCAACGAAGGCTCGGCCATCGAAAGTTACACGCTGGAAATCTCGCCGGCACCGCCGAGTGGCCAGTTGCAGAAGACCGGCCTGACCGGTACCGCCTACACCTGGGAAGGGCTGGAGAACGGTCAGGCCTACGAGGTACGGGTCCAGGCGCACAACAAGGCGCCCGAACCCAGCGAGTTCAGTCCGTACTCCGCCAAGGAAGTGCCGGCCGGACCACCGGCAGCTGCCGCGGCACCGAGCACCGAACGGGTGAAGTCGGTGGGGGAGCAGAGCCAGCTGAAGGTCAGCTGGAGCGCCCCGGGCAACAACGGCGGCGAGATCCTCGACTACACGGTGCGCGAGTACCAGGGCGGGGACCTGCAGCGGACGTTCCCGCCGGTCAACGCAACATCGCAGACGGTGACCGCGCCGAACTCGGAGACGGACTACACCTACACCGTCACCGCGCGGAACAAGGCCGGCGACGGCGAAGCCAGCCCCCAGTCCAACGCCCGCCGGGCGGTGGGCGCCCCCGCGGCTCCCACCGGGGTGTCGCTGAAGGAAGCCAACACCGGCGGGGCCGGCCGGGCGGTGACAGTCTCCTTCAACGAGCTCACCACTGCCCAGCGCAACGGCGCCCGGGCCGGCGAAGTCAGTTACCGGGCAAGTTTCAGCGACGGCCGGTCCATGGCCATCACCAACGGCCAGAAGGTCGGCGGCTTCACCAACGGCACCGCCGTCACCGCCCAAATTACGGCCGTGGCCAACAGCGACGGCGCCAGCTACAACAGCCCCGCCAGCGCCAAATCCGGCGCGGTAAAGCCGTACGGCGCGCCGGGCAAGCCCAGCGCCTCGGGCAAGGGCCAAAGCGGGGAGACAACCAATCCGCAGGTCACTCTTAGCTGGGGGCCGCCGAACACGTCCACCCACGACGTGGACAAGCTTCAGATCAATATCGACGGCAAAGGCTGGGAGAACGTCGCGGGCCGTTCCGGCAGTCGCACGCTTAACGTGGCCCATGACTCGAATCACACGATCAAGGTGCGGGCTCTAAACTCGCGCGGCGATGCGGGCATCGTGGCTTCCGCCTCCGCCAGGAGCGGGACGAAACCCAAGCCCAAACCGCCAACTTCTTGGCAGGTCGTCGTCGGAGGAAGCGGCACCGACCTGCAGACCAATCACCGAACGTGCATGGAGAGTCAGGACGGGAGCAGCAACAACTTTAACAACGGTGAATGCAGGAATGATCACTGGGCGGACTGGGGCAGCACTATCACTGTGGACTGTTATGTCGTGTGGCCCAGCAAGAACTGGTACAGGCAGTCAAGCGGCGGGAAGAACAGCGGCATGGTGATCAAGGGCCTTCATATCCACGAGACCGGTAAGGGCGGCAACATGGGCGCCAGTGCACCAGCCGGCATGCCTAGGTGCAACGGCTAGAAAGCGTCGAATCTGGTTGAGGTGAGCCCACTGCGGATCTCCTCGTACGGATCCGCAGCTGTCCTCGCCTCAACTTCTTTTGACTGATCAGAAGGGAGGTGGGTCGTTTTTGATGGTGCCGTCCCACGGCGGTGCTTGTTTTGGGCGGAGCCGTTGGCGGTGGTTATCGGGCAGATTATGCAAAACCGTATCGGGGTATGCCGGTGGGCTGGTGTCGCGGAAATCGCCTGGCCGGGTGGTGTATTTCTGGTTCCCAGGCGTGGTGGTGGTGAATTCGCCGGGACCGGTTTGAATTATTTTCCAACCGGCGTGGGACTTGAGCCGGTGCAGCGATTTACACAGCGGTCCGAGATTGATGTAGTCGGTTTCGCCGTGGCCGCCGTTTCCGTGGTACTCGATCGTGTGGTCCAATTCGCAGTCTCTCGCGGGCGCGGTGCAGCCTGGTCCGGCACAGACAGGGTCGCGGTGTCTGACGGCGCGGGCCAGATCCGCTGGCGGTTTGTAGGTGGTTTTGCCGTAGGAAAGCACGGCCCCGGTCTCCGGGTGCGTCAGGATCCGGTGGAACGAGGGCGCGTCCTGGCACAACCGCCGTGCCACGTCGGCGGGAATCGGCCCGTATCCTTCCAGCGTGGCGGGTTCTTCGTCCAGTCCCAGAAGCGTGAACACGGGCACCGTGAGGGCGACTTCTGGGCGGATGCCGGCGGCGGGGCCTGTGTCCATGCCTGCGTGCAGGAGCAAGTCGGCGAACACATCGGCGCGCAGCTGGCCCACGGTGCGGGTCTCTGCCTCCGTCTGCAGATTGCGGGCAGCATCGGTGAGCCGGTTGAGGATGGCCAGCCCGGTCTCTGCGGACACTCGGGCGCGCAGGGTGACCATGCCGTCGTCATCCGGTTCCAAGCACACGTTGCGGCGCTTAAGTGCCCGGGCATGGCGTTTGGCCAGGGAGTCCGGGTCGCGGGATTCGCGTTCTTTCTGCGCGGCATAGCGCAGTTGCCCGGTCGTCTGCTTCCCGGCTTTGGCGAGCAGAGCTTGTTCGTATCCCGGTTTCTGTCCGTCGGGCAGGGTATCGCCCTGCCGTACGATGACGGTCGCCTGGTCCAGGTCCATTTCCCCAGCGGTCAGCGCGGCCAGCGTGCCCGGGTAATGTGTACACAGCTCGCGCGCCTGCTCGAGGGTTTGCCTGCCCTCCCGCTCGGTTCTCCGGTACAAGCAGGCGAGTTCCTCGGCCGCGGACTGATCAGCCAGATCCTGCAGTGGGCCGGTCAACTCCGGGCCGGCCGCTGTACGCGGCGGCGGGAGTTGGGCGAGCGCCGCGTCGCCGACGCGCGTGGCCAGACGTGCCATGCTGGCCTGAACCCAAGCGACCAGTCGCCGGCCCGCTACCAAATGCTCGACCGCCGCTTGGTAATCCAACGCGTCCACCCCCGCCAAGGCCGAAGCATCACTGGCGGCGCCACTGGCTGTGTCGGCGTCAACAGCGCCGGCAGCGTTGGTGGTGCCTGATGTGTTGATGGTTCCGAAGAGACGGAACCATTCGCCAGGACCGCCGGCGGCGATCCTGCTAAGACGGTGGGCGTAATACTCCTCGTGATCTTCGGTGAACAGTTCGGCAGGGACATCGCCGAGTTCCTCCGCAGGTCCCCAGCAGACCGGTACCGGCCCGAACAGCGGCGGGCACGCCCATTCGGGTTCGCGGTCCCACGGAGCGAAGTCATCGAACCCCACCTCGGCGTCGTACAGTAAAGGCTCTTCCGTGGGCCGCGGGATGTCCTGTTCGGCCAGCGGATCCGGACCGTACTCCGACAGCGCCGGATCCGGGTATCTGGCTTTGGCACTCAGCTCCTCCATGGCCCTGGCCTGCGCGCGCAGTTCGTCCATGTCTTTGGCCATCGCCGGGCTCCGCGGCGGCAACCCGGCGGCAAGTCGTTCGCGTGCCTCTTTTCGGCGCCGCTTTATCCAATGCGCAACATTCTCCCGCAGCTTCTCCTGCGTTCCCCGGTAATGGCTCCAGCCATCCTCGCGGCGGACCACGGCCTCACGTTCTCGATCCCGGGGCCGCCGGCCGTCACACACCATGGCTGGGACATCCTCCTGCATGGGAAGCTGCCCGCCAGATGCGTGTCCGTCTGCCGTGGATCCAGGATCCGGTGAGTGTTCTTCTGCTGCCATGACTCCAGTCCATCACCTGCCTCTGACAATCAAGAGGCATAATCCACCCAGGTACCCGCGTACGGAGAAAATTCTTAAGAAATCTCTTTTTCGAGTGTTCTTCCTTGGATGTTTCCGGGCCAGGGATCGGAACGGACGTTTAACCAGTAGCCGGCCGCCATGGCCTTTGTCGGCGGCACACTCATTCCCAAGGCGCCGATACCAGCCTGAGCAATGACCTGGCCTGGTGGTTACCGATCCGGCGAAGGGACTGGTCTAGGCCATAGACCCGGCAGCCTGCGGCGTTTACCCCGGACGGCCTGGAGCCCGTGCATACCGCTACCTCCGGAGTCACCGCGGTTGCCGGTCCGGATCAGACCACCAAATCAGCCGAGCCGGAGTCAATGATCCTGACCACGGTGGAGCTCGACGAACAGTACCTGCCCACCGGGACGAACAGCAGGGAGATTCCCCAGCTACGTGGTGCGGATAAACTGCAGCTGGCAGCCGTGGGACCAAGCAGTGGTCCTCGACGCCGCACCGGGACTGGCCTTTAACGGAGCCGGCCGGCAGCTTGAACTCGGTGCGGGTAATTCATCCACTCTCCAGGGCGAACAGGCGGCCGTTAGTGCTGGCGGGCTTTATCAACGGGGTGTCCACTTCGGTGACGTTCCGCGCAGTGTCGAGAGCCAGCGGCACCGCCGTGAGTGGTTCCGGCGCCACGTCCGGTTCCGTGCTGCCTTACGGCAAACCGCTGTCGCCCAGAGTGCAGGGCCACGATGCCCCGAAGGGCTCGCAGGACGTCAAGTTCACCTGGGAGACTCCGGTGGCCAACGGGAAGGACATGGACCGGATCGAATGGCGCCACATCGCAACCACTTACCCTTGGGATGACCCGAACCCGGACCGTGCCGGAAACCTTGCGCCGAGAGCAGGGAGCAAGACGATCAAGACCAGCTGGGACAACTCCACAACCTTGGAATTCCGGGTGTGCGATGTCACCAACATCTGTTCGGACGGCGTTATTGTCCACGGCAGGACCGGTTCGGCGCCGGGCGGGTAGCCAGTGCCGCGCTGCTATGGGTAGTTCTCCCCGTGGCAGCGTTTAACCTGCCGGTTTACACTTACTGGGGTGGCAAGGGGGCCGCGGGTCCCGGTTCCGGGCAAAAATTAGTCTCTCAAAGGTCTCTCAGCGGTGAATTTCAAGGGTTTCGGCAAGGCGCGCAATGCTGCCTTCCGCCGTAAGGGCATGCCCGCCACCGCCTTTTCCGTAGTGCTCGCCGTGATCGGCGCCGGCATCTTCCTTCACCCGGGCACCGACACCGCAGACGTGGACCTCAACGACGGCGGCATCTGGGTGACCAACAAGTCCCAGTCCCTGGTGGGCCACCTGAACTACCAGTCCCAACTGCTCGACGGCGGCTTCAAGCCTCCCAGCGCTAACTTCGATCTCCAGCAGGAAGCGGCGACGGTGCTGCTGCAGAACCTGAACCAGAATGCAGTCAGTACGGTAAGCGTCGCCGAGATGATCCACGGTGCCGAAAACCAGCTCCCCGGTTCGGCCAAGCTGTCCCTGGGCACCGGTGTCGCCGCAGTCAGCGACCCGGCCTCCGGGCAGGTCTGGGCCGTCGCCGCGTCGGGCCTGGATTCCTTCACACCGGAAGCCACGCAGCCGCTGGCCGAAGACGCACCTGGCGCCGTCGCCGTCGTTAGTAACAGCGATACGGTCTATGTAGCGGATCCGGAGGCCGGCAGGCTGACCGGTTACCGCGCCCCCGAGGGCGGCGGCATGTTGGAGGAAGTCTCCGCCCAGGAGCTACCGGGGATCAAGGACGCGGACGGGCTGCAGCTGACCACCGTGGGCGATGAACCGGTGCTGCTGGATCCGGCCAGCGGCATGCTGTATCTGCCCGCCGGCAAGGCGGTGGAGCTGGAGGATGCGCAGGACGCCAGGCTGCAGCAACCCGGTGACGCCAGCAACAGGGTGGCCATTGCCACCGCCAACGGCCTGCTCGCCCAGCCGCTGGACGGCGGCGAAGCCCGGCTGACTGAAATCCGGAACCCCGCGCCGCCCATCGCACCGGTGCAGGTGGCCGGCTGCATCCACGCCGCATGGACTTCCGGCGCCGGCTACCTGCGCGATTGCACGGACGACGCCTTCGACCTGGCGCAGCCCATCCCGTCCCTGTCCGCCCAGTCCGAGCTGGTGTTCCGGACCAACCGCGACGTGGTGGTGCTCAATGACGTCAACGCCGGCAACGTGTGGCTGGTCAACAAGAACCTGCAGCTGGTCAACAACTGGGGCGACCTGATCCCGCCGAAGGGCGACGACGAGGACGACACCACCGAGTCCGCGGACATTACGGCCGCCACGCGGCTGCCGGAGCGCCTGGAGGAAAACCAGGCGCCGGTCGCCGTGGCCGACGAGTTCGGCGTCCGCGCCGGCCGCACCACCGTGCTGCCGGTGCTCTTCAACGACTCGGACCCGGACGGAGACCTGCTCACGGTCACGGTCAACGGCGACCAGCCCGCCACCGGGACCGTCCAGCGGATCTACCAGGGGACCGGCCTGCAGATTGTGCTGCCCGAGGACGCCACCGGTTCGTCGTCGTTCGCCTATGAGGTCAACGACGGCCGCGGCGGCACGGACACCGCGCAGGTCAGGCTCCGCGTGGTGCCGGAGGGTTCCAACGCGGCGCCGGAACAGAAGCGCGAGACCATCCTCGCCGTCGAATCCGGGCAGAGCCTGAGCCGGAACGTGCTCACGGATTGGCTGGACCCGGACGGCGACGACCTGCTGCTGATGGGCGCGGTGGCCGAGGATGCGGGGGACATTGTCCGCACCCGGCCGGACGGCGTGCTCACCTACCAGGACGTGGGGACCTCCGACGGCGAGAAGAAGGTCACCATCACGGTCTCCGACGGCCGCACCAGCACCACCGGCGAGGTCACGGTGGAAGTCAAACCGCGCGGCGAGCTGGCCCCGGTGACCAACCCGGACCACGTGCGCGCCACGGTGGGCGAGGAGGTCACCATCTTCCCGCTGCGCAACGACGCGGACCCCACCGGCGGCTCCATGCGCCTGGCCAGTGTCGGCGAGGTGCCCAATGCTACCGTGCAGGGGAATTACGACGTCGGCACCGTCACCTTCAGCTCCGCTGCCGCCGGCACTTACTATCTGGAATACCTGGCCACCACCGGCCCCACGAGTTCCCCGGGGCTGATCCGGGTGGAGGTCACCGAAGCCGAGCAGGGCAGCGGCGTGCCCACCGCCGTGCGCGATGTGGTGCTGCTGCCCTCGCGCGGCGAAGCGCTGGTGGATGTGCTGGCCAATGATTCGGATCCGGCCGGCGGCGTGCTGGTGGTCCAGTCCGTTTCCGTGCCGCGCGACGCCCCGGTGGACGTGGCCGTGCTGAACCACTCCGTCCTGCGCGTCAACGATGCCCGCGGCCTGAACTCGCCGCTGACCATCACCTACACCGTCTCCAACGGCTCCGGCAGCGCCACCGGCGAGGTGGCCATCTTCCCGGTTCCCGCGCCGGCCAAGCTGCTGCCGCCGCGGGCCAACAATGACGAGGCGGTGGTCCGGGCCGGCGACATCGTCAACATCCCGGTGCTGGAGAACGATGAACATCCCAACGGCGCTGCCCTGACCCTGGACACCGAACTGGTGGAAGCCCCCGCCACGGCGGACGGCACCATCGCCATTTCCGGCAACCAGCTGCGGTTCAAGTCCGGGCCGGAGGCTACGGGTGGGAAGACAGTCACCGCCGTCTACCGCATCAGCGGACCGGACGGCCAGGTGGCCAGCGCGCAGGTGCGGATCCGGATCACCGAACCGGACACCGCGAGCAACGCCCGTCCGGTGCCGAAGAACCTGACCGCCCGGGTGCTCGCGGGCAAGACCGTGAGCATCCCGGTACCGCTGGACGGCATCGACCCGGACGGGGACTCAGTCAGCCTGGCTGGGCTGGAACGCGCGCCGACGCTGGGCACCGCCGTGATCAAGGCCGCGGCCATCGAATACACCGCCGGCAGCGGCTCCACCGGCACGGACACCATCAGCTACGCGGTCCAGGACCGGCTCGGCGCCCGCTCCACCGCGACCATTTCCATCGGCATCGCTCCGTCCTCGGACGCCAACCAGCCGCCCAACGCCGTCGACGACGAGGCGAGCGTGCGTCCGGGCCGCAACCTGTCGGTGGACGTGCTCAAGAACGATTCGGACCCCGACGGTGACCGCATTGCCTTTGCCGCCGACGGCCTCGGCTCGGACGCGGACCTCCAGCTGAGCCTGCGGGAGGGACGCCTCCGGATTGCTGCCCCGGAAACGGAAGGCACCGCCGTCGTTCGCTATAGCATCACCGATGGTCGCGGCGGCACCTCCACCGGGACGCTGACCGTGACGGTGGATCCGGACGCGCCGCTGCTGCCGCCGGTGGCGCGGGATGACCGGGTGGCGGTGGCGGAGACCACCGGCAAGGACCAGGTCAGCGTTCCGTTGCTGAACAATGACGAAGATCCCGACGGCGACCTGGGCGAGTTGGCCATCAGAATCGACGACCCGGCCGGCGGCGCTGCCGTGGCCGAGGACCGGACTTTGACCGTGCCCGTCCGGGCCGACACGCAGATCATTGCCTACACACTCGAGGACGTGGACTCGCTGACCTCCACCGCGTTCGTGGTGGTGCCCGGGAACGGGGACCAGCGGCCGGCGCTGAAGGAACAGCAGCCGCTCAAGGTCCGCTCCGGTGAACCGCTGAGGCTGGACATCGGGCAGCTCGTGGCGGTCCGCGAGGGCAGGACGCCGCGGCTGACCCAGGATGACAAGGTGGCCGCGGTGGCCGGCTCGGCGCGGATCGACGGCGCCACGGGCCTCACCTTCACCTCCAACGACGGCTACGCCGGTGCCGCGTCGGTCAGCTTCGAGGTCACCGATGGCTCCGGCCCGGATGATCCGGATGGGCTGACGGCCACGCTGACCGTGCCGATCACGGTGCTCCCGCTGCCGGAGCAGAATGCGCCGCCCACCCTGAGCGCCAACTCGCTGCAGGTGGCGCAGGCCGGCGAGCCGGCAACCCTGGACCTGCGGGATGCAGCGAGCGATCCCGATCCACAGGACGCCGATGCGCTGGAGTTCGCGGTGACCGGTGGTTCCGTCGAGGGCGTGGACGTGTCCATCGACGGCAGCGTGCTCACTGCCCGGGCACAGAACAACGCCGCCAAGGGTGCCGAGGGAACCATCAACGTCAGCGTCACCGATGGCAACCACGATCCGGTGTCCTCCACCGTGACCATCAGCGTGGTGGCCACGGACCGCCCGCCCGCCGTGGCGGTGGACGACCTGGTGCCGGACGCGCACCAGGGCGAGACCGTCACCGTTCCCGTGCTGGACAACGACTCGAACCCGTTCCCCCAAACGCCGCTGAAGCTCCTCAGCGCCCAGCCGCAGGACGGCGGGCAGGGCAGGGTGGCGGTCAGCGGCGACGCTCTGGAGATCACGCCGAACGAGGACTTCGTGGGCACCATGGGCGTGGTCTACCGCATTCAGGACGCCACCGAGGACCCGGACCGCGAGACCGAAGGCCGCGTCACCCTGACCGTGAAGGGCAAGCCGGACGCGCCGAGCACTCCGCGCATGGTCAGCGAGGGCAACCAGACCGCCGTGCTGACCTGGGAAGTGCCGGCGGACAACGGTGAACGGATCACCTCCTACACAGTGTCCGGCGGCGGGTTCAGCCAGGAGTGCGCGGCCAACACCTGCACGCTGGAGAACCTGACCAACAACCAGGAGTACAACTTCACCGTGACGGCCACCAACGCGGTGGGAACCTCCGAGGCGTCGCCCGCGTCCGGCGTTGTCCGTCCGGATGTGAAACCCGAGACCCCGGCCGCGCCGCAGCTGGTCTTCGGCGATGGCGCGCTGACGGTGACCTGGCAGACGCCGGCGTCGCAGGGCTCGCCGGTGGAGTCCTTCAACCTGGAGATCTCGCCGGCCCCGCCGGTGGGCGAGCTGCAGAAGAACGGCGTCACCGGGAACTCGCTGGTCTGGGCCGGACTGGCCAACGGAACCGCCTACAAGGTGCGGGTACAGGCGAACAACAGCGCCTCCACACCGTCCGACTGGGGCGCGTACTCCGCCGAGGAGATTCCCGCCGGCGTGCCCGGGGCCCCGTCAACGCCCACCGCCACGCGGACCACCAGCGCGGTGAACGAGGGCTCGATCGACGTGGCCTGGACCGCCCCGGCCAACACCAACGGCGCCCCCGTGGAAGCGTACGACCTGCGGATCTTCGAGAACGGCGCGCCGGCCGGAACCCGCAGCGGGCTCCCCGCCGGAACCACCGGCCTGTCGCTGACCGGGCTGAAAACCGCCGGCAGCTACACCTTCGACGTGGTCGCGCACAACAAGGCCGGCGCGGGGGAGCGGAGCGGCCGCTCTGCCGCCGTCGTTCCTTACGGTGTTCCGCACCAGGTGCAGGGCGTGACGGCTGCGGCCACCGGGGCCAACGAGCAGGTCAAGCTGGACTTCGCCGCGCCCTATAACAACGGCAGCGCGATCACCGGCTACGAATACGCGATCGACGGCGGCGGCTGGCGTACCTTCGGCGGTCCGGGCAGCACGGTCTCGTCGCCGACCAACGGGCAGAACCACACCTGGAAGGTCCGGGCACTGAACGCCGGCGGTCCCGGCGCGGCGAGCCCGGGCTCCAACGCCACCAGCGCCTACGGTCCGATCACCGATGCCTCCAACCTGGCCGCCTCCACAGCCGGGCCGAAAGTCACGTTTACCTGGAACGCCAACTGGCAGGCCTACGGCAACGGCCGGAAGATCACCGGCTCCTCGGTCACCGTCAATGGCCAGGCGGTGAACGCGGGCGCCGGGAGCTGGACCAGCCCGGAGGAAGCCAACAAGTCCTACACCATCACGGTGACCGTGAGCCGGTCCGACGGCAGCAGGAGCTTCAGCCGGACCCAGGTTGTGCCGCCGGCCGAGATCACGGGGATCTATCGCGGCGATAGGGTGAATGTCGACGGGAGGTCCGGCTGGCACTACGTCATTGTGGAATACCGGAACTTCCCGCAGGGCACGCGGGATGTCTGGTGCCGGGCGAGCGATACCAACCTGGATCCGAACTACGGGCGGGCGCCGATAGGATTTGCCCATAGCGGCAGGGTCCAGACCAAGTGCATCGCGAAAATCGATTCCGCCGAACCAGGTGCCATCACCATGTCCGTGGAAGGAATGGGAGATTTCCAGTTCTCCAACTGGAGCGGCTGACGGCCGGCTCCGCACAACAAGTCCCAACCGAGTTATTTCCGCCCTGTACAAGAGAAAGACACAAACCCCATGACGATGACAGCAGAGCAGGCCGAATGGTTCGCCGGGACGTTCGAGAAGCTGGTCGGCAACGTCGGCCAGGCCGTGCTGGGCAAGCCGCACGTGGTCAAGCTGATCCTGACCGCCATGCTCGCCGAAGGGCACGTGCTGCTGGAGGATGCACCGGGCACGGGCAAGACCATGCTGGCCCGTTCGCTGTCGGCCACGGTGCAGGGCACCAACTCGCGCATCCAGTTCACGCCCGACCTGCTGCCCTCGGACGTCACGGGCATCACCATCTATGACCAGAAGACGCAGAACTTCGAGTTCCACAAGGGCCCGATCTTCGCCAACGTGGTGCTGGCGGACGAGATCAACCGCGCCTCGCCCAAGACGCAGTCCGCGCTGCTGGAGGTCATGGAGGAATCCCGCGTGACCGTGGACGGCGTCACCTACGAGGCCGGCCGGCCGTTCATGGTCATCGCCACCCAGAACCCGATCGAACAGGCCGGCACCTACCGCCTGCCCGAGGCCCAGCTGGACCGCTTCCTGATCAAGACCTCCATCGGCTACCCGGACCTGGCCTCCACCGTGGAGCTGCTCGGCGGGAGCACCACGCGGGACCGTTCGCTGGCGCTGAAGCCGATCATCACCACCGCGGCCGTGACCGACATGGCGGATCTGGCCACCACCAACCACGTGGACATCGCCGTACTGGAGTACGTCTCGCACCTCTGCGACGCCACCCGCACGGCCGACGAGACGCGGCTGGGCGTGTCCGTCCGCGGCGCCCTGGCGATGGTCCGCGCGGCCAAGGTCTGGGCCGCCGTCCACGGCCGGAACTACGTGCTGCCGGACGACATCAAAGAACTGGCCCCCGTGGTCTGGACACACCGTTTCGTGATGGATCCCGAAGCCGAATTCGCCGGCGCCACCCCCGAGGCCGTGCTCAAGCGGGTGCTGGCCGAGGTGGCCGCGCCGCAGCAGCGCAGCGTCTCGGTTTAGGCAACGCGGATTTGGGGAGTTCGATGTCCACGACAAAAGCGGGTGGCGGCCGCGTCCTGCTCAAACGCCTGCTGCACAGGGCCGCACCGGAACGCAGCAGCAAACTGCACCCGGCGTCGCTGCTGAAGCTCGCCAGGGAGACGGCCGCGTTGACAGGCGAGTTCCTGGCACCGCATTGGCAAAGAACGACGGCGGTGCACGCCAAATACGTGCAGCCAACCGTTTCCATCGTCTCGCCGCTGGGCTGGATCGTGCTGGTTGCCGCCGTGCTGTTGTTCACCCTCGGCGCTGCCTACGGCTGGGCCGAAGCCAAAGCCGGCGGCCTGATGGCGGTGTTGTTGCTTCTGATCGCCGTCGGCTTTGTGCTCGGGCGATCCTCCTATGGCGTGAAACTGGACCTCGCCCGCACCCGGGTGGCAGTAGGGGACCACGCCATCGGCAGCGTGGAAGTGACCAATACGGATCCAAAGCCTTTGCTGCCGGCCGCGCTGGAACTGCCGGTGGGCGCCTCCACCGCGGTGTTCCACCTGCCGCGGATGAAGCCCGGCCAAGTGCACGAGGACCTTTTCACCATCCCCACCCAGCGCCGCGCCGTCATCGTGGTGGGCCCGGTGCGCTCGGTGCGGGCGGATCCGCTGGGACTGCTGCGGCGGCAGATGATGTGGACCGAACCGACCGATCTGTTTGTGCACCCAAAGACCACCGCTCTGATCGGTTCCGCCTCCGGCTTCATCCGCGACCTGGAAGGGCTGCCCACCAGGGACCTCTCCAGCGCGGATGTGTCCTTCCACGCGCTGCGCGATTATGTTCCCGGCGACGACCGTCGGCATATCCACTGGAAGACCACCGCCCGCACCAACGAGCTGATGGTCCGCCAGTTCGAGGAAACCCGCCGCGCACACCTGGCCGTCGCCGTCTCCACGAACACCGAGGAGTACACCAGCGAGCATGACTTCGAACTCGCCATCTCGGTAGCCGCCTCCATCGGGCTGCAGGCCATCCGGGAGCAGCGCAACCTCTCGGTGCTCACGCAGCAGGGGCCGCTGAGGACCGAGACCGGGCGCAACCTGCTGGACGAAATGACCCGGATCGAGGGCCGGCCGCAGCGCGCGACGGCGGTGGACCTGGCGCGGACCGCGGCCGACACGGTACCGAATGCCTCAGTCTTCTTCCTGGTGGTCGGCGAACACGTCACCGCCACGCAGTTGCGCCGTGCCGCCGCTGCCGTTCCGCCCGGCATCCGGGCCTTCGCCATCCGCTGCGCCCATGGGCTGGACGCGGCGAAAGCCTCCATCGGCGATCTGACCGTCCTCTCGCTGGGCAACCTCGACGACCTGGCCATCATTCTGCGAAAGGCTGCCGCATGAGCGCCCCCGACAGCCCCGGGAACGAACCCAGGCGCAGCCGCCGTCGTGCCGCTCCGCCCCGGGAAGGCACCGAGCGGGCCTCCGCCACGGGGGAACGCGCCGCATCACGCGACCGCGGATTGCCCCCGCAGGAGCGCGGACTGGTGCTGCCGCGATCCTGGCAGCACCTCGGGATTGATGCCGCCGTGCTCACCCTGCTGCTGGGGATGGGCGTGCTCGGCTTCCACAACGTCTTCGCGGGCGAACCGCGCTATCTGGTCGCCGGGTTCGGCGGCATCGTGGTCGGGCTCGGCCTGGCCCTGGCCTGCGCCTGGTACCGGTTGGGCCTGCTGGCCACCGCGACCGCCGGGCTGCTGACGTACGTGCTGCTCGGCAGCGCCTTTGCCGCGCCCACCCAGGCGATTGCCGGCGTCGTACCTTCGCTGGAATCCCTGCGCACGGTCCTCACCGGCTTCATCTTCGCCTGGAAGGACATTCTGACCGTCGCCGCGCCGGTGGGTGTCAACGGGGGCATGCTGGTGGTCCCGTTCCTGGGCCCGCTGGCCGCGGCGCTGCTGGCCGGCACGCTGGCCTGGCGGGTCAAGACCCCGTACTGGACCATCCTGCCCGTGACGGCGATGTTCATTCTGGGTATCGCGTTCGGCACCAATGCGCCCACGCTACCGCTGCTGCGCGGCGTGCTGCTGGTGGCCGGGGCCGTATCGTGGCTGGCCTGGCGCCGGCACATTTCCCGCACCGACAGCACCGCGCACGTCTCCGCCAATCCGCAGGCCGCCGACGCCGCCGCCCACCGGACCGGCGTGCTCCGGCGGCTGGGGCTGGGCGCCGGAGTGCTGGTGCTGGCGACGGCAGTTACCGCGCTGGCCGGCCCCGCGCTGACCGCAGGCGGTGAGCGCAAGGTGCTGCGCGACGTCGTTGTTCCCCCGGTGGAGCTGTACGACTACCCGTCGCCGCTGATGGACTTCCGCCAGTTTGTGAAGGACAAGTCCGAGGACACGCTCTTCACGGTGCAGGGCCTGCCGCCGGGGGAGCGGGTGCGGCTGGCCGCGCTGAATACGTACGATGGCGTGGTCTACAACGTGAATCCGCAAAGTGGCGGCAACTACGCGCCCGTGGGCGATGCGCAGTCGCTGGGCAACGTAGACGGCGACGGCGGAAACCCGAACTCGAACACTGCGCAGATGACGTTCAGCATCGCCGACTACAACGGCGTGTGGTTGCCTGCCGGCGGCCAGCTCAACGGGGTGGCGATGGACGGGCCGCGGGCCGACGAGGTGGCCGGGTCCCTCTATTACAACGAGGACTCCGAAACCGCGCTCTCCACCCGTTACATCCGGCCCGGGGACAACTACTCGGTCAACGTGTCCTTCCCGGCCAAGCCGGAGGACGGGCAGCTGGCCCAGTACGATTTCGCCCCGCTGAACCTGCCCGAACCGGAGCAGGTGCCCAACATCATCGGCACCAAGGCAAATGAGCTGGTGGGCGATGAAACCGTGCCGATCGAGCAGGTCCGCCAGCTGGAGCGGAGCCTGCACGAAAACGGCCTCTTCTCCAACGGCAAGGAGGACGAGGCGCGCAGCCTCTCCGGGCACAGTGCCAGCCGCATGACCACGCTGCTGGACTCCGAGCAGATGATCGGCGACGATGAGCAGTACGCGGTGGCGATGGCGCTGATGGCCCGTCACCTGGGCATTCCCGCCCGTGTGGTGATGGGGTTCTACCCGGATCCTAGCATCGAGCGCACCGCCGGACAACCGGTGGAGATCAAGGGCAAGGACGTCCACGCCTGGGTGGAGATCGCGTTTACCAACGCCGGCTGGGTGGCCTTCGATCCGACGCCGGACAAGGACAACGAGCCGACCCCGCCGCAGCAGCAACCGAAGTCGACGCCGAAGCCGCAGGTGCTCCAGCCGCCGCCACCGCCGCAGGAACCGGCCGAGCTGCCGCCGGACTCCGCGCCGGAACCGCAGGACGCGGAGCAGAACGAGAAGGGCTTCTGGGAGCAGTGGGGCTGGCTGATCAGCGCGATCGGTGTGGCCACGATTCCCCTGGTGATCCTGCTGAGCCCGCTGCTGCTGATCGCCTGGCTGAAACTGCGACGGCGCAAACGCCGCGCCGCCGAAGGCTTGCCCAGCACCCGGGTCAGCGGCGGCTGGAGCGAGGTCATGTCGCTGGCCACGGACATGGGCGCCAGCGCCAATGCCAAGGCCACCCGGCGCGAGCATGCCTCGGAGCTGGCGGACGCGTTCCCCGCGGCCTCCGGCACGACGACGGCGCTGGCGAACCGGGCAGACGCAGCGGTGTTCGGCGGCGTGGAGCCCACCGAGGTGCAGGTGCGCGAGTACTGGGACATGGTGGAGAAGTCGCTGGACGAAATCGGCTCGTCGGCGGGCTTCTGGAAACGCCAGCGGGCGCGGTTCTCGCCCCGCTCGCTGGTGGCCGAGGCGCGCTTCCGGCTGTCACAAAAGTTCGGCAAGGGCGTGTCCGGCCGGTCCTTGGGCAACGCCGGGAGCACAAACCGTAAAGTAGAGTCACGCACCGAGGAACAACACAAGGGAGTGAGCCATACGTGGCAGCAAGACTGAACCTCGTCAGCGCCTCTGCTGGCAAGCGGGTCGGCGCGTGGCTGATCGATAAACTCCCTCCCGCCGTGCTGGTGGGACTTGGCTACGGGGTGGGCATGGCGGGGCTGCTGGGTGCAGCCGGTTCCGGCACTGACGAGGCCGTGGCCGCCGCCGCAGCTGGCCTGTTCCTCTGGCTGGGCATTACCTCGTTGCTGGCCCTGGCCTACGGCATCTGGAAGTGGGGCTGGGAAGCGCGGACGGGCAAGACCCCGGGCAACGTCCTGCTCGGGCTGCGGACGGCGAATGAGGACGGCAACGCCCCCGGCTGGGCAGCCATCTTCATCCGCGGCCTGATCATCGCCGTCGGCGGACTGGTCCCGGTTGTCGGAGCCGTCATCGTGGTCATTTCCAACCTCTGGGACGCCAACCACCAGCGGCAGGGCTGGCACGACAAGGTGGCCAAGACCCTGGCCCTGGACGTGAATGCCGGCCGCGACCCACTGACCACCGGCGGCCTCTACGGCCACAGCACGTTCACACCGGCCGGCGGGCCGGCGGGCGCTCCGCAGCCGAGTTTTGTCGGCGCCCCGGCCGGCGGTCCTGGCTTCGGACAAAGCTCGCAGTCGCCGCGCTTTGACGACAATGCTGCGCGATCAAGCGGCATCATCTCCGGCATCCCGGGCTTCAGCGGGCCTCCCGCAGTCAGCAGCCCCGCCGGCGCCACCGCAGATAGGTCGGCCGTGCCCGCGGATACCTCTGCCGCACCGGCCAACACGGCACCAGCCGCGCCGGAGGTATCCGAAAGTTCGCCCGCTGGCTCCGCGCCCATGCAAGCACCGTCGTCGCACGTCGACGACGAGTTCGCTAACACCCGCATCCGCGCCGCCGCACCAGCGCCCGCGGACCCCGGTTCCGTCCAGGAACCGGCCGGCCTCAACATCCGCTTCGACGACGGCCGCGAGGTCGCCATCGAATCCAGCGCACTGATCGGCCGCAATCCGGCCGCCGCGGCAGGAGAAGAAGTGGACCAGCTGATCGACTTCGCCGATCTGGACCGCTCCGTTTCCAAGACGCATCTGGAACTGCGCGTCGAGGGCGGCATTGTCTGGGTCAATGACCGCAATTCAACCAATGGCAGCGCCGTGACCGGACCGGACGGCGTGCGCCAGCAGCTTGTCCCCGGTGCACCGGTAGCGGCCAAGTCAGGAGCAACCGTGGAGTTCGGCGACCGAAGCTTCGTCATTGGTCAGGCATGACCCAGGACAAACCGAGCCATATCGACAACATCAGGCTCACAGTCGGATCGGGCACGGACCGCGGCCTGCGGCGTGAGCTGAACGAAGACTCCTTCACCACCGCGTCGCCGCTGTTCGCCGTGGCCGACGGCATGGGCGGCCACGAGGCAGGCGAAGTTGCCAGCCGGATCTGTGTGGAGACGATGACGGACTACGTCCGCCGCCATGAGCTGGGAGCGGCCGAGCTTCAGCAGCTCATTGCCGACGCCGACCGGCGGATCCGGGCCGCTGCGGGCTCGCGCGCCGGCACCACGGTCACCGGCGCGGCGCTGGTGGCGGAACGCGGCGTGCCGTACTGGCTGGTGTTCAACGTGGGCGATTCGCGGACTTACCGGCTGAACCAGGGCAGGCTGGAGCAAATCAGCGTTGACCATTCGGAAGTCCAGGAACTGCTGGAGGCCGGCCGGATCACCGCCCAGGAAGCGCTGGTCCATCCTCGCCGCCACGTCGTGACCCGTGCCCTGGGGACCGGCGACGATTCCGAACCCGACTTCTGGATGCTTCCGGTTGAGCCCGGGGACCGCATGCTGATTTGTTCCGATGGTCTTACCTCAGAAGTCAGCGACGAGCACATCCATGCCATCCTCAGCTCTACCGCTCGCCCGCAGGATGCTGTCCAGGCGCTCATCCAGGCCGCACTGTGCTCGGGTGGTCGGGACAACATCACCGCGATCGTTGTCGATGCCGCCGACCTGGCGCAGGACGCCGCGCAGGCAGCGACCGCGCCGCGTACCGAGGAAGAAGAGACGGATACGTTGCCGCGGCTGGTGCCCGGCGGATCCGGGCCGGCGGGTCAGCAGGAGCAGATCTGATGGCAGCAATTACCTACTGCCCGGGCCCCTGGCTAGGGCTGGTCCGGGGTGGCACCATCGTGCTGCTGGAACAGAGCACCCGCGAAGATGTGGTCATGGCCGTCTGGGAGGTCTTAGGTGCGCAACCGGCGCCGGAATCCGTGCTTGGTGCCGTGGTGAGCGGCTATGGCATGGACCTGGCTTCCATACCGCAGTTCGCCATCGTGTCCTTCCAGGATAAGCTGCATGCGATCCTGCGCGGCGACGTGGTCCTCAATAGCGACGGCGTGGGGACCTCGGCGGAACTTTCCGGCGAGGGCGTCACCACCTGGACGGAGCGCCTGCTGCCTGCCCAGGAGCTGTTTGACCTCGTGATCAATGACGGCCGCGACGGCGAGGGCCGCTGGCTTCCACTGGCCGAAGGCATCGTCCAGCTGGGCGGCATCCGCGTCGGCGTGGACACAGCCGCCAGGCCGGCTGACCCAGCGGCAGGCCAAGCCGAATCGGCTGAACCTGCTGTCCCAATGTCGAGGCACGAGGAACTCAACGTTCCGGAGGGCATCGAAGTCACCGGCATCTACGATCCTGATGACCTGGACGAGGCGGAGGACTTCGAGGATACGGTCATCCATACGAAGGCCCAGCGCGCCAACCTGCCGCCATCTGCGGCGGTCCCGCCGGCGGAGAACAACGTGACTGCGGGTCCGGCCCCGTCTCTGGCCGCCCCTCCACAGCAAAGCGGCCCGGCTCGGCAAGTCGGCCCGGTACAGCAGTCCGCCCCTGCACGGCAGTCGGCCCCGGCAAGCCTGATCGATTCCGTGCCGTGGCTGACGCCGTCGGCCTCCGCCCGGGCCCGGGCTGCCGAATCAGCTACGGCTGAAGCTGCCCAGGATCTGCGCGCGGTGAACCAGGTGGACCGAACAGCCGAGGCAGCCGAGGCAGCCGAGGCACCCGAGGGCGACCATGACGGGCAGACCCTGCTGCGCCGCGACCTGCCGCTGGCGCCCAAAACCGCGCCCGCTCCAGTTCCGGATCCGGCACAGCGGCCGGCCACCGGCGCGATGGTGCTGGCACGAGTCTGCCCGCAGGGGCATGCCAACCCGCCCACCAGTTCCAACTGCAGCATCTGTGCCGCCGGACTTGCCGACGATGCCAGCCAGGTGCAGCGTCCCAGCCTGGGCAGGATGCGGCTCTCCACCGGAGAAGTCATCGAGCTTGACCGTCCGGTGATCGTCGGCCGCCAGCCCTCGGCCTCGCGCGTGCAGGGCAACGGCATGCCGCGCCTGGTCCAGGTGCGCAGCGTCAGCGGCGACATATCGCGTTCACATCTGGAGGTGCGGCTGGAAGGCTGGCACGTCATGCTGTGCGATCTGAAAGCCACCAACGGCACCATGCTGATCCGCGGGGGCCAGCCGCCGCGACGGCTGGGACAGGGCGAGTCCACGATCCTGCTCGACGGCGACATCGCGGACCTGGGCGACGGCATTTCGCTGCGGTTCGAGGACCTGCCGTGAGTTCCAAGCGTCCACCCGCACCACCGCCCGCGATCGAGGGCTACCGGTACGTCAGCGTGCTCGGCTCCGGCGGCTTCTCTGACGTCTATCTCTACGAACAGGACCGGCCTAAGCGCAAGGTTGCCGTCAAGGTCCTCGTCGCGGACCTGAAGACCCAAGGCGCGCGCCGCCGCTTCGAGTCCGAAGCGAACCTGATGGCGCAGTTGTCCACCCATCCGTTCATCGTGACCATTTACGAGGCGGATATTACCGGCAGCGGCCACTCCTACCTGGCCATGGAGTATTGCTCGCGCCCGAGCCTGGACGCGCGCTACCGCACCGGCCCGCTCGGTGTAGATGAAGTGCTCTCGCTCGGCATCCAGGTGGCCTCCGCGGTGGAAACTGCCCACCGGGCCGGGATTGTGCACCGGGATATCAAACCGGCCAACATCCTGGTCACGGACTACAACCGGCCCGCGCTCACCGACTTCGGCATCTCCGGCACCACGGACAGCGTCGACGACGATGCCGGCATGTCCATCCCGTGGTCCCCGCCCGAAGCGTTCCACGGCGAGGGTGCCGACGGCATCAAGATCGACATCTGGGCTCTCGGCGCCACGCTCTACACCCTGCTGGCCGGCCGCTCGCCCTTCGTCCGGCCCGGCGGGGACAACTCGCAGCGCGAACTGATGAACCGGATCGCCACGTCACCCGTGCCCTCGCTACGCCGCGCCGACGTGCCTGAATCGCTTGAACAGGCTCTCGCCACGGCGATGGCCAAGGCTCCGTCCTCGAGGTTCCCCACGGCCCACGCCTTCGCGCTCGCGCTGCAGCGGATCCAGGCGGAGCTGAACCTTTCGGTCACACCGTTCGAAGTGCTCGAGGAAGCCCCGGGGGATGAACTGCCGCAGGAGGACGGCGGGGAAGCCACCCGGGTGCGCCAGGTGGTCTCGATCGATCCGGACGCGACGACCAACTCGCCCACGGTTTTCCGCCCACGCTTCCCGGAGCGTTCCAACAACCCGGATGACCGCACGGTCCTGCGGCCATCTCGCCGCGAAACCGAGGAGTCCGGCGGCAGCAGCCACGGCGGCCAGGCCGGCGGCTGGGTTCCGTCGCCGCCGGAGGGCGTGGAAAACACAGCGTACGACGGCGGAGCCGCCACCCAGCCCACCGTCGGCTTTGGTGACGCTCACCACCAAGGTGGGGACACCGCCGTCGTACCTCGGCGCCGGAAGAATCTGGTCGGGATTATCGGCGGAGCCGCCGCAGTGGTTGTCCTGGCCGTGGCGGCCGTGCTGGTAGTCACTGCGCCGGAACCGGAAGCGGCCGAATCGCAGCCGCCGGTCAGCCAGCCGCCGTCGAACGCCATCGAGGGCCTGTCCGGAAATGTGGTGGCGCCGGAAGAACTGGCGGGCAAAGTGGACGGGGACGAGGCCGTCTTCTCCTGGACCAATCCAGACAAGCGCGACGGCGACCTGTTCATCTGGACGCCGGTGACCGCGCTGGGCAAGGGCGAGCCGCAGCGGACACCGGATCCGGGCGTGAGCATCCCGCTGGCCGAGAACGACCGGACCTGCATCGAGGTGGTAGTGCTGCGGGCCAACGGAAAGTCATCGGACCCGGTCCGCGGCTGCGCCGACTAACCTAGGAGCAAACAACATCGTGCCCACGGCCGGCTCAGCGGCTGTTAGATGTTGCACGATCAAACGAGCGACCAAAAGGGGGACCTGCAGTGGCCGAAGTCAGCATCGAGTTCTGCGGTGAATGGTACGACGCGGGGGACGACGACGTATTCAGGATCGGCCGCGAAGGCGATCTGGAAATCGACGACAATCCGTATCTGCACCGGAAGTTCCTGGAGATCTGCCGCTACGAGAACATCTGGTGGCTGGCAAACGTCGGCTCGATGATCTCGGCCACGATCGCCGACACCAGCGGCGGCATGCAGGCCTGGCTGGCGCCCGGCGCGCGGATTCCCATGGTCTTCAGCCAGACCAACGTGGTCTTTACTGCCGGACCGACGACCTATGAGCTCTCGGTGCACGTCAAAACGCCGTCTTTCCGGCAGGAAGCACGGGACCATGACACGGTGGGGGAGACGACCATCGGCCCGGTAATCTTCACAGATTCGCAGAAGGCACTGATTTTGGCGCTGGCCGAGCCCATGCTCAAGCGCGACGGCACCGGCCTGAGCTCCATCCCGTCTTCCTCACAGGCAGCGGCCAGGCTGGGTTGGCCGCTGACCAAGTTCAACCGGAAGCTGGACAACGTCTGCGACAAGCTGGACCGGGTCGGTGTGGCCGGGCTCCGGGGAGGCGGCGGGAAGCTGGCCACAAACCGGCGCGCACGGCTGGTCGAACATGCGGTCACCTCCCACCTGGTCACCGCTGCGGATCTGCCGCTGCTGGAGACCCAGCGGGATCCCGAAGACTGACCGGATGATCGCGCCGGTTCCCGGCGATGGCCTGCGCTTTAGGGCAAGATAGTTCCGTGAGCAAAGTGGAAGCGCAGGCCAATGAAATCCCCAGTGACGCCCTCCGGGACGAGTACGAGCAGCTGACCGAGGACGTCCGGCGTTTCCGCTACGCGTACTACAACGAGGATGCCCCGCTGGTATCCGACACCGAGTTCGACAGGCTCTACCGCCGGCTGGAGGAGATCGAAGCGCTCCACCCGGAGATGGTGGCCAACGATTCGCCCACGCAGGAGGTCGGCGGCGAAGTGTCCGCGGCCTTCACACCGGTGCAGCACCTGCAGCGGATGTACTCGCTGGAGGACGTGTTCTCCCTCGATGAGCTTCAGACATGGGTCAGCCGGGCGTCGTCGTCGGTTGAAAAACTCGGCCGCGCGCAGGAACTGAAGTGGCTCACCGAGGTCAAGATCGACGGCCTGGCCGTCAACCTGCTCTACCGCGACGGCGAACTGGTGCGCGCCGCCACCCGCGGCGATGGCCACACCGGCGAGGACATTACCCACAACGCGCTGACCCTCAAGGACATCCCGCGCCGGCTCAAGGGCAAGAACCTGCCGGCCGAAGTGGAGATCCGCGGCGAGGTCTTTATCCCTTCCAAGGCGTTCCTGGAACTGAACGAAAAAATGGTGGAAGCCGGCAAGGCGCCCTTCGCCAACCCGCGCAACGCCGCCGCGGGATCCTTGCGGCAGAAAGATCCCGCCCTGACCGCGCAGCGGCCGCTGAGCATGTTTGTCCACGGCATCGGCGCCCGTGAGGGCCTGTCCGCGGGCAGCCAGTCGGAGACCTACGCGCTGCTGAAGGAGTGGGGCCTGCCCACCAGCCCCTACTTCAAGGTGCTGGACAGCTACGAGGAGGTGCTGGAATTCATCCAGCATTTCGGCGACCACCGGCATGACCTGCTGCACGAGATCGACGGGATAGTCATCAAGGTCGACGACTTCGGGCTGCAGCGCGGCCTGGGCCACACGTCCCGGGTGCCGCGCTGGGCCGTGGCGTACAAGTACCCGCCGGAGGAAGTCCACACCAAACTGCTGGACATCCAGGTCAACGTGGGCCGCACCGGCCGGGTGACGCCGTACGGGGTGATGGAGCCGGTGAAGGTGGCCGGCTCCACCGTGGAGATGGCCACCCTGCACAACCAGGACGTGGTGAAGGCAAAGGGCGTGCTGATCGGGGACACCGTGGTGCTGCGCAAGGCCGGGGACGTGATTCCGGAGATCGTGGGACCTGTGGTGGCGCTGCGGGACGGCTCCGAGCGCGAATTCGTGATGCCCACCGAATGCCCGTCCTGCGGGACGCCGCTGGCGCCGGCCAAAGAAGGCGACGTGGACATCCGCTGCCCCAACGCGCGGTCCTGCCCCTCGCAGCTGCGTGAACGGGTGTTCCATCTGGCCGGCCGCGGTGCGTTCGATATCGAGGCGCTCGGTTGGGAAGCGGCGATCGCCCTCACCCAGCCGGCCGAACCGGAGCAGCCGCCGCTGACCACTGAGGCCAACGTCTTCGACCTCACCCCGGAGATGCTCGCGGATGTGAAGATCGCCCGCGAGAAGAAGTCCAAGGGCGTGGCAACCGGCGAGATCGAACTGGTGCCCTACTTCTACACGAAGGGGACGCCCAAGAAGCCTTCGGAGCCGAGTGCCAATACGCGCAAACTGTTCACCGAGCTGGAAAAGGCCAAGGGCCAACCGCTGTGGCGGGTCCTCGTTGCCCTGTCCATCCGGCACGTCGGGCCCACCGCATCGCGCGCGCTGGCGACGGCATTCGGCTCCATGGAGGCCATCCGCGCGGCATCGGAAGAGCAGCTGGCTGATGTAGACGGCGTCGGACCGATCATCGCCCGCGCTCTCATCGAGTGGTTCGAGGTGGACTGGCACCGCGAGATCATCGACACCTGGGCCGCGGCAGGCGTGCGGATGGCGGACGAGGTGGATGAGAGCAAGCCCCGGACTTTGGAGGGGCTGACCATTGTGGTGACCGGCTCGCTGGAAAACTTCAGCCGGGACGAGGCCAAGGAAGCCATCATCAGCCGCGGCGGCAAGGCTTCCGGCTCGGTGTCGAAGAAGACGGACTACGTGGTCGCGGGGGAGAGCGCCGGGTCCAAGCTGGACAAGGCCGAGCAACTGGGTCTGCACGTGCTGGACGAGGATGGCTTCGTTAAACTGCTGGAAAACGGACCCGATACAGCTATTGGCGGCCCGGCGGCAACCGGCTCAGCTGAATCCGGATCCGAAGGTGCCGACGCAGACTGAAGCGAACGCGCGAACTGCGCCGAAGGGAGGGATGACATGGATCGTGACGGTCAGCCGGGTACGCCGGTCAGCTGGCAGGCCATCATGGCCGCGCTGGCCAGTTCGAGGCTGCGGGAGCTCTATGCCGCCTTCGTCTTGGGCCAGGAGCCTGCCCTTTCGGCCAAGGAACAGCAAAAGCTTGTCGATTCCTCTTTGCTGAACGACGACGGCGGACGGCTCATGGTGAACGAGCACGCCTTTAAGGCAGCGCTGGCCGGTGCCCGGCGTCCGGAGGCCGAAGGGGCGGAACGCTTCCTCCTGACGGGCCGGATCGAGGGGTTGCCCAAGCGGGCGGCGGACCGCCTGAAACTGTTCGAGTTCCTGATCCCGCAGATCATCGATCCTGATACGACGCTGACGGAAAAACAGCTGAATGCGAAGCTCGCGGTTTTCACCGATGACGTGCCCCTGCTCCGGCGCGCCTTGGTGGACTATGGGTATCTGGACCGGGAGCGGGACGGCAGCGCCTACCGCCGCGCCCGCTGATAGTTCCGGTAACAGCGGGCGGCTACCGCCCGCCTGTGAACACATCGCATCCGCCGGGCCATTGAGCGCGCGGAAGCCGGATGGCACGATGGAAGGGTGAGCGGCCGTGAATGAGCTCTTCGCCGATGGCTTCCCCTGGTGGCTGATCTGGGTTGGATTCGCCGTCTTTTCCGGCGCGGGCCAAAAGTTTTCCCACAGCAGGAAGCGCCACCGCAGGAAAACCGAACGCCGGCAGGCGGAAGCACGCGCGGAAATGGAGCGGCGCCGGCAGATCAAGGCCTGGGAGGCGCAGCGCCTCAGCGACATCGAAGCCCTGATGGCGGACCATGACAGAGTCAACGCCCGCTGGCTGGAGTACGAGCTGGATGTCGGCAAGCTGATCGACTACCCGATGATGTCCGACGTGCGCGAACCCCTGACCGTGGACTTCCTGCGCGCCAAACGGGCGGCAGACGCGTTGCGGCCCGGCAGCGCCGCCGACATTACGACCGACGCGCGGCTGGTGGAATACCGCGACGCCGTCCGTGCCTTCGAGCTGGCTTTCGAGATCGCCGAACGGGAGGCCCGGCGGATCAAGGACCAGCACTTCAGCGGCCCCGAACGCCAGCGGCTCAACACCGCCAGAAGGCTGCTCACGCTCGCTGTTGATGAGGCGGCCACGGGAGCCGAACGCCAGCTGGCCTACCTGCGGGCGCGCAAGGAGCTGGACGGCCTGCTCGCCCTGCCGGAGGAAGCCATCGCCGCGCTGGAGCAACGAGTCGCGCCGCAGCTGGCCCCGCGGGCACAGTGGCCTGAACCACTCCGGTAGCCAGCCACCGCCAGTGGTGAGGCAGAATTGATAGGCGGCGGCCGCCGTCGTACTTCCAATTGACCCTTGAGGACTGCATTACCTGATGAGCATCACCATCCGCCCGGCCACCGAAGCCGATTACGACGACGTTGCCCGGATCACGCGGGAGGCCTACGTCCACGGCGGGCACATCGCCGAGGGCGACGGCTACCTGGACATGCTCGGTGATGTTGCCCACCGCGCCAGGCACGCCATCGTTTGGGTCGCCGAGCTGGACGGCAAGGTTGCCGGCTCCGTAGCGCTGACTTTGGAGGGGCAGGAGTACTCGGACATTGCGCGTGCCGGGGAGCTGGAGTTCCGCATGCTGGCGGTGGATCCGGCGATCCAGCGCGCCGGGATCGGCCGGGCCATGGTGGAGGCCATTGTCGACTACGCCCGCACGGTGGAGGGCGTCCACTCGGTCAGCCTCACCAGTATTGAAAATATGACCAACGCGCACCGGCTGTACGAATCGCTGGGCTTCGAGCGGATCCGCGAGCGGGACTGGAAGCACGAGGACACCGGGCTGTTCGTGTTCGTCAAGATACTGGAATCCTGAGCACCGGGCCAAGAAGTAGACTGTTTCTAGAAAACCCAATCCATTCGCGTAGGAGACTCATGTCTGAGATCAATCGTGAGGCCGTGGCGCATCTGGCGCGGCTGGCCCACATTGAGATGACCGCAGGAGAGCTGGACAAGATGGCCGGCGAACTCGATGTCATCGTTGACTCGATCAAATCCGTCCAGGAAGCAGCGGGGCCCGATGTGCCCGCCACTTCGCACCCCATCCCGCTGGCCAACGTGTTCCGTGAGGACGTTGTCGGCGAGACCCTGACCCAGGAGCAAGCGCTCTCCGGTGCACCGGATTCGGCCGACGGCCGCTTCAAGGTCCCCGCCATTCTGGACGAGGAGTAAAGACATGAGTGAACTGACCCGACACAGCGCTGCCCGGCTGGCGGAAATGCTGGCCGCCAAGGAAGTCACCTCCGTGGAGGTCACCCAGGCGCATCTGGACCGCATCGCCGAAGTGGACGGCAACATCAACGCCTTCCTGCACGTGAACACCGAGGAAGCGCTGGCCGTTGCCGCGGACGTGGACAAGGCCCGCGCGGCCGGTGAGGACCTGCCGGCGCTGGCAGGTGTGCCGATTGCCATCAAGGACCTGATCGTCACCGTCGGCCAGCCCACCACGGCCGGCTCGAAGATGCTCGAGGGCTGGATGAGCCCGTACGACGCCACGGTGATCAAGAAGATCCGTGCCGCGCGGATGCCGATGCTGGGCAAGACCAACCTGGACGAGTTCGCGATGGGTTCCTCCACCGAGCACTCCGCCTACGGCCCCACCCGCAACCCGTGGGACCTGGGCCGCATTCCCGGCGGTTCCGGCGGTGGCTCCGCGGCCGCCGTCGCCGCGTTCGAGGCCCCGCTCGCGCTGGGCACGGACACCGGCGGCTCCATCCGCCAGCCGGCCGCGGTCACCGGTTCGGTGGGCGTGAAGCCGACCTACGGCGGGGTTTCCCGCTACGGCGCCATCGCCATGGCCTCCTCGCTGGACCAGATCGGCCCGGTTTCGCGTACGGTGCTGGACTCCGCGCTGCTGCACGAGGTCATTGGCGGCCACGATCCGCATGACTCCACCTCGCTGACCGATCCGGTGGGCTCGCTGGTCGAGGCCGCGAAGACCGGAAACGTTGCCGGCATGAAGATCGGCGTCATCAAAGAACTGCAGGGCGAGGGCTACGACGAGGGCGTGCTGGCACGCTTCCACGAGTCGCTGGACCTGCTGCGCGACGCCGGCGCCGAGATGGTCGAGGTCGCCTGCCCCAACTTCAAGTACGCCCTCGGCGCGTACTACCTGATCATGCCCTCTGAAGCTTCCTCCAACCTGGCAAAGTACGACGGCGTCCGGTTCGGTCACCGGGTACTGCCGGCCGAGAGCCCGCTCACCATCGAGCGCGTCATGGGCGCCACTCGTGCCGCCGGCTTCGGCGATGAGGTCAAGCGCCGCATCATCCTGGGCACCTACGCGCTGTCCGCCGGGTACTACGACGCCTACTACGGTTCGGCGCAGAAGGTCCGCACCCTGATCCAGCGGGACTTCGACGCCGCGTTCGCCCAGGCCGACGTGCTGATCTCCCCGACCTCCCCGGTCCCGGCGTTCAAGCTGGGGGAGAAGCTGAATGATCCGCTGGCCATGTACCTGAACGACGTTGCCACCATTCCGGCCAACCTGGCCGGCATCCCGGGCATCTCCATTCCGGGCGGCCTGGCCGACGGCCTGCCGGTGGGCATCCAGTTCCTGGCCCCCGCCCGCGAGGACGCCCGCCTGTACCGCGCCGGCCACGTGCTGGAAACCTTGCTTGAGGAAAAGTGGGGCGGCCCGCTGCTGTCCCAGGCCCCCGACCTTCGCCAGTTCAGCGGCGCCGAAACCACTTCAGGAGCCAAATAATGTCTGCTGTCACGGAAGAGATCCTGTCCTTCGAAGAGGCCATGGAGAAGTACGATCCGGTGCTCGGTTTCGAGGTCCACGTGGAGCTCAACACCAAGACCAAGATGTTCTCCTCGGCGCCCAACGTGTTCGGCGATGAGCCCAACACGGCCATCACCCCGGTGGACCTGGGCCTGCCCGGCGTACTGCCGACGGTCAACAAGGCTGCCGTGGAGTCTTCCATCAAGATCGGCCTGGCCCTCGGCTGCAAGATCGCCCCGTCCTGCACCTTTGCCCGGAAGCAGTACTTCTACCCGGACACGCCCAAGAACTTCCAGACCTCGCAGTACGAGGATCCGATCGCTTTCGACGGTTCCATCGACATCGAGCTCGAAGACGGCACCGTCTTCACGGTGGAGATCGAGCGCGCCCACATGGAAGAGGACGCCGGCAAGCTGACCCACATGGGCGGCGCCACCGGACGCATCCAGGGTGCGGACTTCTCCTTGGTGGACTACAACCGCGCCGGTGTGCCGCTGGTGGAAATCGTGACCAAGCCGATCGAGGGTGCCGGCTCCCGGGCCCCCGAACTGGCCAAGGCCTACGTTGCCGCCATCCGGGAGATCGTCAAGAACCTGGGCGTTTCCGACGCCAAGATGGAACGCGGCAATGTGCGCTGCGACGCCAACGTCTCGCTCCGCCCGTACGGCCAGGAAAAGTTCGGCACGCGTTCGGAAACCAAGAACGTGAACTCGCTGCGCGCCGTCGAACGTGCCGTGCGCTTCGAGATCCAGCGCCACGCTGCGGTGCTGGACTCGGGTGAGAAGGTTGTCCAGGAGACCCGCCACTGGCACGAGGACACCCGCTCCACCACCTCGGGCCGGCCCAAGTCCGACGCCGACGACTACCGGTACTTCCCGGAGCCGGACCTGCTGCCGGTGGTGACCACCGAAGAGTGGATCGAGGAACTGCGCGCCCAGCTGCCCGAGCCGCCGGCCGAGCGCCGCAAGCGCCTGAAAACGGACTGGGGCTACTCGGACGCGGAATTCCGCGACGTGGTCAACGCCGGCGTCATGGACGCCATCGAAGAGACCATCGCCGCCGGTGCTTCCGCCGCGGTGGCCCGCAAGTGGTGGATGGGCGAGGTCTCGCGCCGCGCCAAGGAAGCCGAAGTGGATCCGGTGGATGTCGGCGTCACGCCCGAGCTGATCGTGGAGCTGGACAAGCTGGTCCAGGCCGGCAAGATCAATGACAAGCTCTCCCGCCAGGTACTCGACGGCGTCCTCGCCGGCGAGGGCACCCCGGAAGAGGTCATCGAAAAGCGCGGCCTGGCCGTAGTGTCCGACGACGGCCCGCTGCTCGAGGCAATCGACGCCGCCCTGGCCGCCCAGCCGGATGTCGCGGAGAAGATCCGCGGCGGCAAGGTGCAGGCAGCCGGCGCGATTGTCGGCGGCGTCATGAAGGCTACCCGCGGCCAGGCCGACGCCGGCCGCGTGCGCGAGCTGATCTTCGAACGCCTCGGGGTCCAAGGCTAGCCGTCCCGCTTTCCCTTTCCCTTTTCCCTCACCTGATCGAGTAAGCAGATAACGCCCTTCCGACACCCCGGAAAGGGCGTTATCTGCTCCTTGGAGGGAAAATGGTCCCATGCCCCTCATGCCCGCCGCGGACATCGATGTGACCGAGCCGCTGGTCCGGCGCCTGCTCACCGAACAGTTCCCCGACCTTGCCGGACTGCCCCTGCGCCTTGCCGCCAACGGCTGGGACAACGCCATCTTCCGCCTCGGCAGCAACCTGGCGGTCAGACTGCCCCGGCGCGAGGCCGCCGCGCACCTGATCGAGCACGAACAGCGGTGGCTGCCCCAACTGACCCGCGGCCTGGCCATGCTTACACCGACCCCGGTCCGGTGCGGGACGCCGTCGTCGTTCTTCCCCTGGCGTTGGTCCGTCACCCCGTGGATTCAAGGTACGACGGCGGCCGCGCAGCCCCTTTCCGCCCGCCGGGCCTGGGCCACGGAGCTGGCCCGGTTCGTGGACGGCTTCCAGCAGCCCGCTCCCGCTGACGCCCCCGTCAACCCCGTCCGCGGTGTGCCCCTGAGCACGCGGGACGAACATGTCCGGCGGCGCCTGGCAAGCGGACTGGTTCCCCGCGTCCGTGAGGTGGACCGGCTCTGGGGCACCCTCGCCGCGCTGCCGCCGTGGGAAGGACCTGCGCTGTGGCTGCACGGGGACTTGCACCCGGCCAACCTCGTCATCCAGGCAGGGGCGCTGGCCGCGGTGATCGACTTCGGCGATCTGACCGCCGGGGATCCCGCCACTGATCTGGCCGCCGCCTGGCTGGTCTTCGACGCAGAGGGCCGGCGGTTGTTCATGGAGTACCTTAACGCCCGCCGCGACATCGGCACCGGTACCTGGCACCGGGCCCGCGGCTGGGCGCTGGTCATGGCCACGGCGCTGCTGGCGCATTCCGATGACAACCCGGCCTTCCGGCAGCTGGGCCTGGACGTGCTGCCCCAGGTCCTCGACGGCTAATCCCGCCGGAGGCTTGCCGGCTTTAGGCGACCACGATAGGGCTGCTGGCGCGGCGCACGCCTTGTGCGACGATGTCCGTGAAGAACCGCAGATGTTCCTCGGCCATGCGGGCCGCGCTGAAGTAGGTCTCAGTGACCTGGCGGCACCGTCGTCTGTCCAGGGTGTCCGCCTGCTGGAGCGCCACGGCGAGCTGGTGGTTTCCGCGGCGCAGGAATCCCGTTATACCGTCCTCAATGATTTCCGGGGCGGAGCCGCGCAGGGTGGCGATGACCGGTGTACCCGTGGCCATGGCTTCGATCATGACCATGCCAAAGGGCTCGGGCCATTGGATGGGGTTTAGCAGGGCGATCGAACTGCCCAGCAGCTCGTACTTCTCCGGGGCCGTCAGCTCGCCCAGGAATTCGATGGGCGGCTTCAGGCGCGGCCTGATGGCCGCGTCGAAAAAGTCGCGCTCTTGGTTTTCCATCACCCTCGCGGCGATGCGCAGCGGAACCCCGGCTTCGCGGGCTATCTCGATCGCCTGCAAGGGGCCTTTGTCCGGATGCATCCTTCCGAGGAAGCAGGCATAGCCGCCGTCGCCGTCTCCCAGCGGAACAGTAGACGCGTCGATCCCGTGATGGATGACTTGGCGGACCGAAACTTCAGGAGCCGAGACCGCCTGATGCCGGGAGATAGCGATCAGCGGTGTGTGGGCTGCGATGGCGCGGTAGAGGGTGCGGAACGCTCCCGTCAAGGGGCCGTGGGCGGTGGTAACCAGCGGGATGCCCGGCGGCCGGTGGCGCGACAGAGGCCCGGCGAGCGTGTGGTCGTGGATGATATCGACGCCATCCAGCGCCTCATGGGCTAGGACCACATGGGTCAGTTCGTCCACGGCCGCGCCTAAGGTGCTGATCTGCCGTGCGGGCAGTCCGCAAACTTTCGGTACCGGGCAGCCGCTGTCTTCGGCGGCCACCAGGCTGACGTCATGGCCAGCAGACATGAACTCCCGGGCCAGGGAATCGATGACGGCCTCGATGCCCCCGTAGCCGCACGGCGGGACAGGGATCCATGGTGGGGCGACAATGCCGATGCGCATGTGGTGCTCCTGCGCTAGTTCCCGGTGTTGGTTACGTAGACGTCCAGCAGATCTGCCAGCGGTTTGCGCGGTTTTCGGTGCAGCTCGATGGATTCCGGAATGCCATCCACCTGGGTCTGTCCGTCAGCCACGGTGACGGAAATGCGGGCACCTGCCAGCGGCAGGTTGGTGACGTGGAGGGGCCCCAGCTCCGCCGGAATCTGCGGTGCCAGCCACAGTCCGTTGTGCGTCATGCACGGATCGAACCTCAGCAGCACCCGCATGAGATGTACGGGCGCGGCCGCGGCCCAGGCCTGCGGCGAGCAGGATGTCGGATAGGCCACCGGCACCGGATACGTTTCCCGATCCAGCCCGCAGAACAGCTCCGGCAGTCGCCCGCCGAACTGGGTAGCCGCGTCAAACAGGGCCAGGGCAATACGAGTCGCCTCGTCCATGAAGCCGTAGCGCATCAGGCCGGCGGCGATGAGCGCGTTGTCATGCGGCCACACGGATCCGTTGTGGTAACTGGCCGGGTTGTAGGCACCCATATCCGACGCCAAGGTACGCACGCCCCAGCCGCAAAACATTTCGGGGGACATCAGCCGCCGGGCCACCAGCGGCGCCTTGTCATTGTCCACGATTCCGCTCCATAGGCAGTGCCCCATGTTGGAAGCGCAGGAGTCCACCGGGCGCTTATCGTGGTCCAGGGCGATGGCGAAGTAGCCGCGGTCCTCGAGCCAGAACCGGTCGTTGAACGCCGTTTTCAGGTCGGCCGCACGGGAGCCCCAGTGGGCCGCCAGCTCATCGTCGCCTGCACTCTGTGCCATTAGTGCCCGGCTGATGTAGGCCGCATAGACGTAGCCCTGGACCTCGCACAAGGCGATCGGAGGCGAGGCGAGTCTTCCATCGGCGAAATTGACCCCGTCCCAGGAATCCTTCCAGCCTTGGTTCAGCAGTCCCTTGTCAGTCGCCCTCGCGTACTCCACGAACCCGTCGCCGTCAATGTCGCCGTACTGCGTGATCCAATCCAGAGCCCTGTCGACGGCGGGCAGGAGGGATCCTTTGACCTCGGGCCAGAAGCCCCAGCGGGTCAGCTCGCCCGCCAGCGTGACGAACAGCGGCGTTGCGTCGACAGATCCGTAGTAAGCGTTGTCGCCGCCGAGCAGCTGTCCGGCACTGGCGCCGAAGCGGACTTCGTGGAGGATCTTTCCGGGCTGTTCCTCGCTGCGCGGGTCCACCTCGGTGCCTTGCCGCTCGGCCAAGGTCTGCAATGTGCCGAGGGCCAGTGACGGATCAAGGGGCAGGGTCATGAAGGATGTCAGCAGTGAGTCCCTACCGAAGAGCGCCATGAACCATGGCGATCCTGCCGCCACCACAACGCGGCCGGGATGATCCGGGTCGAAAATGCGCAGGGACCCGAGGTCAGCCTGGCTCTGTTCGAGCACCTTTTCGAAGTCCTTGTTTTCCATCCGGGCCAGCGGAACGTTCCTGCGCCATTCCATCAGCCGTTCCTCGGGCAGGGTTGAATGCACCTGCTGACGTGGGTTGACGAGGTCCTCCACGGAACGGTTCCGGTCCATATCCGGCAGGGCCGTGAATGATCCAGTCCATTTCTGCTGCGGGGGGATCACAACGCTGTAACTGATGCGGTTTCCCGCGATCTCGGCGCCCTCCGCGGCCACGACTATTCTGGCGGTGATCGGCAGCCCCTCGGACTCGATGATCAGGTTGTCCGTGTGCCGCTCGGCCGGCTGAGCGTGGGCAACCTCCTTTAGTCCCGCTTTCACCTCGAACAGGTCGGCGAAATCCGCGCCGATGGTCAGCTGGACCTGGCAGGCCGCGGGTTCCCTGGAGTGGTTGGAGACGGTCACGTCCTCGTGGACCCCGTGGTTCAGGCTCCGCCGGCGCTCGACCAGCAGATTGCTGTCGGCGAGGCCGTCCGTCCGCTCGGCCCGGCCGATAAAGACGGCGCGGTAAGGGTCGTAAAGGATGGCTTCCAGCGGCTCGACCGGCCGGCCGTTGACGGACAGGGACCAGGTCGAGATGAACCGCGTGTCACGGTAGAAGAAACCGTGCGGCCGTTCCGGATTCATATCCCCATTGGCGAAGGAGATACAGAAGGACGTTCCCTGCAGGAGGGTCACGGCGCCTTCGCCGGCGGAGCCAGCGGTGTTTTCTTCACTCCACCCGGTCATGACGGGGCCATTCCGTATGCCCGGGCTCTGAAACGTCTATCCACTGCGAGCCGGATCAAGCAGGCCGAATGAACAATCACGCGCAACTTGCCGTCCACAGCATGCTCCGTTGCCAGGTAGGTTTCCTCTACCCCCACTATCATGGAAGCACCAAAACCGACCGGTGGAAAGACCTCCGCTGAAAGTCGGAAAAGCCCCGTTCAGGAGGCGCCCGAACGGCGGCCGCGCCGCGAGGCACGGCCGCCGGCGGCCCGTAAATCCGTTAATAACTCAGTTCGCGGCGTCGATCAGGGCAGACCGGATCAGGAACCGTTTGCCTTCCGGAGCCTCCACCGAGAACCCGCTGCCGCGGCCGGCAACCACATCTACCGTCAGATGGGTGTGCCGCCAGTAGGCGAACTGTTCCCGCGACATCCAGAAGTCGATCGAACCGCACCCGGGCAACTCGAAGACCCCCATGAGCACATCCGCTTCGGCGGTGATGAACTCGCCGGCCGGATAGCACATGGGCGAGGAGCCGTCGCAGCAGCCGCCTGACTGGTGGAACATGAGCGGCCCGTGGATTGCCCACAGCTTCTGCAGCAGTTCCACCGCGGCCGGTGTCAGCGCGACCCGGGAGAAGTTTTCCCCGGGTATCGCTACCGCAGCGTTGAGATTGGCGAGATTGGCCACGGTTAAAAGAAACCGAGCTTGTTCTCGTTATAGCTGACCAGCAAGTTCTTGGTCTGCTGGTAATGGTCGAGCATCATGGCGTGGTTCTCGCGGCCGATGCCGGAGGACTTGTAGCCGCCGAACGCTGCCCCGGCCGGGTAGGCATGGTAATTGTTGACCCACACCCGGCCGGCCTGGATTTCGCGGCCGGCGCGGTAGGCCACGTTGCCGTTGCGGGACCAGACGCCGGCGCCCAGACCGTAGAGCGTGTCGTTGGCGATCTGAAGCGCCTCGGAGTAGTCGTTGAACCGGGTCACGGAGACCACCGGACCGAAGATCTCCTCCTGGAAGATGCGCATGTCGTTGGTGCCCTCGAAGATGGTCGGCTTGACGTAGTAGCCCTCGGCCAGGTCGCCGTCGAGGATGTTCCGCTCGCCGCCGGTGAGGAGCTTCGCGCCTTCCTGCTTGCCGATGTCCATGTAGGACAGGATCTTCTCCAGCTGGTCGTTGGAGGCCTGCGCGCCCATCTGGGTTGCGGAGTCCAGCGGGTTGCCCTGGATGATCTTCTCCGTGCGGGCCAACGCGTCCGCCATGAACGAGTCGTAGATGGAACCCTGGACCAGCGCGCGGGAGGGACAGGTACAGACCTCGCCCTGGTTGAAGGCGAAGAGCGCGAAGCCTTCGAGTGCCTTGTCGTAGAACGCGTCGTTTTCGGCGGCGACGTCGGAGAAGAAGATGTTCGGGCTCTTGCCGCCGAGCTCCAGGGTGACCGGAATCAGGTTCTGGCTGGCGTACTGGCTGATCAACCGGCCGGTAGTGGTCTCGCCGGTGAACGCGATCTTGCGGATCCGCGGGCTGGACGCCAGCGGCTTCCCGGCCTCGACACCGAAACCGTTGACCACGTTCACCACGCCGGGCGGCAGGATATCGGCGATCAGTTCCATCAGCACCAGGATGGACGCCGGAGTCTGCTCCGCAGGTTTAAGTACGACGGCGTTTCCGGCCGCCAGCGCGGGGGCCAGCTTCCAGACGGCCATCAGGATCGGGAAGTTCCAGGGGATGATCTGGTCGACCACGCCGAGCGGCTCGTGGTAATGGTAAGCGGTGGTGTCGTCGTCGAGCTGTGAGAGCCGGCCTTCCTGCGCGCGGATGGCGGAGGCGAAGTAGCGGAAATGGTCCGCGGCCAGCGGGATGTCGGCTGCCAGGGTCTCGCGCACGGCCTTGCCGTTGTCCCAGGTCTCGGCGACGGCGAGCATCTCCAAGTTGTCCTCGATCCGGTCCGCAATCCGGTTCAGCACCGAGGCGCGCTCGGCCACCGAGGCTTTGCCCCAGCCCGGTGCGGCCTTATGCGCGGCGTCGAGGGCCAGATCGATGTCTTCGGCGGTGCCGCGGGCTATTTCACAAAAGGTTTTGCCGGTTACAGGGGAGATGTTCTCGAAGTACTGGCCCTTGGCCGGGGCGACCCATTCGCCGCCGATCCAGTTCTCGTAGCGGGACTTGAAGCTGACCTTGGAACCATCCTGGCCCGGCTGTGCGTAAACAGTCATTGCTAACTCCTTCAGCGTGGTTTGAGCGCGTCATCGTCGACTCCCGCTCATGATCCACAGCCTAGGCGGCGCAACGTTGCACCAAGGTTGCACGGCCTAATGGGCCTGTGACCGGCGGCGGCGTAGCCACGGCACTGGGAGCATGTTACTCCGGCCGGCGCGGGGTCCCGGCCGAGTATCCCGCCGCCGAGCCGGGCGTTCCCGATGCCGGTTCTCCCCAGCCGGCGACAGGTTGCGGCCGGGCGAAGAAGAGCGTCACTACGGCACCAGCCAGCGCCACCGCGGCCGGCAGGAGGAGGGACTGGGCCATCGCCGTCGAAAATCCTGCATGCAGGAAGTCCGGCAGGACCGCGGCGCCGGCCTCGGCGTGGGCGCCGGAAACAGTTGCACCGCGGGGCAGCTCCTCGGCGAGCCGGGCCTGCATCAGGGCTGCGATGGAGGCGCTGCCCAGCACCGCGCCGATCTGGCGGGTGGTGTTGTAAACGCCGGAACCAGCCCCGGCGTCGGCCGGCCGCAGGTTCCTGGTGGCGGTGGTGGACATGGGGCCCCACACGCAGGCGTTCGCCAGTCCCAGCACCGCGGCGGGCAGCAGGAGCAGGCCTACCGCTGTTGTCGGCGTCATGAGCAGGGCGTACCAGATAAGGCCGCCGGCCATGAACACCAGCCCCGCTGTTGCGAAGTACTTCGGATTGACCCTGTCGATGGTTCGGCCGACCAGCGGCGCCAGAGCGGCGGAGATGATGGCGGTGGGCGCGAGCATGAGTGCCGACTGGGTGGGGGTGAGGCCGCGGACGCTCTGGAAGAAGAAGATCAACGGCAGGGACATGCAGGTGACGGCGAAACCGACCGTGGTGATGCCGCCGTTTGCCAGCGAGAAATTGCGGTCCCGGAAAATCTTCAGGGGCAGCAGCGGTTCCTTCCGGTTCCGGGACTGCCACACGACGAACGCGGCCAGGATAAGGAACCCGGCGAGGATGAGGCTCCAGACCGTGATTGGCCCGGCAATCGTTGACCAGTGGTAGGTTTCGCCTTGCTGGATGCCGAAAACGAGCAGGAACATTCCGGCGGCGCTGAGCAGCACGCCGGCCAGATCAAAGGTGTGCGCATGCGTGGGCAGGGCAGGGACAAAGCGCCAAGCCATCAGGAAGCCCAGCAGACCCACCGGGATGTTGACGAAGAAGATCCACTCCCAGCCCAACGAGTCCACCAGCAATCCGCCGAGGATGGGACCGGTCAGCGCGGCCAGTCCGGCCACCGCGCCCCACATCCCCATCGCGGCTCCGCGCCGGTCCGGCGGGAAGATCCGCGTGATGACGGCCATGGTCTGCGGCGTCATCATGGAGGCTCCGACCCCTTGGAAGACGCGTGCCAGGATCAGCATCTGGATGTCATTGGCGAAACCGCACCAGGCCGACGCCGCCGTGAACAGCACGAGTCCGGTCAGGTACAGGTTCTTCGGCCCGAAGCGGTCGCCGAGCCGGCCGGTGATCAGCAGCGGCACGGCATAGGCCAGCAGGTAGGCGCTGGTCACCCAGATGACCGAGTTGATGTCGGTCTGCAGGCCGCGCATGATCGCGGGGTTGGCCACCGAGACAATCGTGGTGTCCACCAGGATCATGAAGAACCCGATGACCAGTGACCAGAGCGCGGGCCAGGGGCGGCTGACGTTATCCACCGCTGGAACTTACCACGGCTCAGCGCAGTTCGGCCTCGAGCCGTTCAAGATGGGCGACGACGGCGGTGCGCCTCGGCGAGCGCGCTGGCAGCACGCGCAGGGCGCTGAGCCAAGCCTCGGCGTCGTACTCTGCTTCCGGCAGTTGCAGGTAGCGCAGCAGCGTTTCCGCGGAGGCATCGCTGAGCACGGCTTCGCGGAGGTTGGCGCTGACCTCCTCGCGGAAGCGCACGATACCGGGGGCCTCCGAATTGGGCAGCAGCGTACCTTGGTAAATGTTCAGGGCCAGGCGGTGGGCACCGCGCTGCAGGTAGTTGAGGACCTGGCGGGCGTCGAGGATCAGCTCCTGCGGCAGCCGGTACGGGCGGGACTGCGGAACCGCGTCCGGGTTGGCCGATCCGATGAGTTTGCGCAGCCGGACCATTTCGGCACGCAGGGTGGTGCTCTGGGCATCCGCATAGAGTAGGTCGGCGAGTGCGTCGGCGGTCAGGCCGCGCGGATGCAGGGCGAGCAGCGTGAGGATCTCCGTGTGGCGCAGGGACAGGTCCAGCGTGTTGCCCTCCAGGCTCAGCTGGCCCTGTTCCCGGCCGGTGATGGAAAGCGTGTTGCTGTAGAGCCGGGGCCGCGAGGTCCGGCCCGGGGCCTGAGCCTTGCGCAGCGGCTTGGCTGTGGTTGTGGGATGTGCCTGCCCGCGCTGCAGGCGTTCGATGCGCAATTGCGCCTCTGCCGCGGCCACCGTGGCCTGGACCAGGGAGAGCGTGTGCGGCGCGACAGCTTCTTCGCGGCCGGTGATGTCCACGACGCCGAGCACGGCGCCCGAATCAGGATCGCGGACCGGGACGGCGGTGCAGCTCCATGGGTGGACAATGCGGCTGAAGTGCTCGGCCCCGGAGATCTGCACCCCGCGGCCCAGCGCCAGTGCGGTGCCCGGGGCGCTGGTGCCCACGGTTCCTTCGGACCAGTCGGCGCCGGCAATAAAGGTCATTTTCTCGGCCTGGCGCTTCAGCCTGGCATCTCCGTCCACCCAGAGCAGCCGGCCGTTCTCGTCGCCGACCGCTACCAGCATTCCGGTGTCATGGCTGGGCAACACCAGGAGGCGGTGGATGACGGGCATGATCGCCGCCAGCGGGTGGCTCAGCCGGTACTCCTCCAGCTTCTCGTCCACCAGATCCACCCGTGCCAGCGCGTCTTCCGGGTCAGGGACCAACGTCATGGAGCGTTCCCAGGATTCGCGCACTACCTGTCGCAAGCCGGACAACGTGGCGGTGCCGGCGCGGGGCATCCTGCGGACCGCATCGTCGAGGAGTTCGTGGGCCGCGTAGGCCTGTTGCTGGACTGGCCCCGCGGTCGATCGGACGTGGGAATGCACCATTGCTCCACTCGTTAAGTTCAGCCACCGGGATTCAGGGTTCAGGACAGCTCAAGAAAATTAGGTGGCGTGCCTCACAGTCTATCCAACGGCGCAAGTCGGGCGCCGCCGTCGTTCTCTGTCTGCAGCGCCACGGTGAAGCCAGCCCGCCCGTAGCGTCCGCTCACGCCGGGATGAGCCGCAGTGGGAGGGATTCCCAGCCTTTGAGCGTGTTGTGCAGGTACGGGACCGGCTCGCCGGCCAGCTCCAGACGTTCGACGTGCTCGGCGAGCCAGCCGAGCACCACTTCCATTTCCAGCCGCGTGATGGGCTGGCCTACGCAGCGGTGGATGCCGTTGCCGAAGGCGATCATGCTGGCGGCGTCGCGCTCGACCCGGAACTCGCCGGCGTCCAGGCCGAACTGCGCCGTATCCCGGTTGGCTGACCCGAGGAAGAGCACAATCTTCGTATCCGCTGGAATCGGGATGCCGCGGAACACCGTGTCGGCGCTGGTGGTACGGAAGAAGGACTGGAACGGCGAATCGAACCGGAGCACCTCGTCGATGGCGAACTTGACCAGTCGTGGATTCTGCCGGAGCTTGGCCCACTCGTCCGGATGCTCGGCCAGGAGCTTCAGTGCGTTCCCGAGCCCGATCACGGTGGTGTCCAGCCCCGCGGAGAGCAGCGCCCGGACCAGCAGCGGCGCCGCTTCCGCACTGATGTCCCCGGCATCGGCGCGGTCCCATAGCTGTGCACCGAGCCCGCCGGGTACCAGTTTGGCGCGTGTGGTGTGGTCCATGACCCATTCAAAGGTGCCGGCGCCCTGCTCAATGAAGTGCTGCTGGCGTTCGTCCTCCGGACCGAAGTAACTGAAACTCATGGCGCCCTGGCTGATCAGGTTCTCCGCCCGGCCCTCGCGCGGAATGCCCACCGCGTCGCCGAAAACCCTCAGGGGATAGACCTGCGCCAGGTCCTGAACGCCGTCGATCTCCCCGCGTTCCAGCGGTTGCGGCAGCAGCTGTGCGGCGAAGTCCTCGAAGCCGGCGCGCAACGCACGCGTGCCCTTGGGCGAGATGACCGATGCCATGGCTTTGCGCAGCTGGGTGTGGACGGGCGGGTCCGAATCCAGAATGCCCTGCGGCTTCCAGGACGGCTCCTTGTGCAGGTTCTTCGGCCCCACACCGGCACCGTTGATGAACGTCTGGTGGTCCGCCAGAATGTCCCGGCATTCCTCGTAGCGGGCGAACGCCAGCACGTTGTACTTCTGCAGGTAAACCGCCGGTCCGGCCGCACGCATCCGCTCGAACAGCGGGTACGGATCCGCCAAGTTCTCGTCCGAATACGGGTCATCGCCCAGCACCTGGACACCCGGGTACGCCAGCACTTCGGTCACATCGGCCTCACTTTCTCTGCAGTCCTGTTGACAAGCTATCGCCCAAACGCCCCGATCACTAGCGGCAACCGCCCCATGTTGATAACTCACGACGTCGGCCGCCACCCGCCGTCGTTAGCTTGCCGCCGTTCATCGCCGCGACCGGATTCAATGTCCCAACTGTCCTACCGCTTAAGTAGAGTGGTTCCATTGCGTGACCGCGGTCACGCAGGCGGCCGGCGATCCCGGTCCGCCCGCAGGCCGCGGCAATCCGAATCGGAAGGAAGTGTCAGTGAAGGCGCTGTTCAAGTCCGGGCCACAGGCCGGCTTCGAGCTCGTTGACCGTCCCGAGCCGCGAACCGGCGAGGGCGACGTCAAGATCAAAGTAGTGACCACCGGAATCTGCGGGACGGACCTGCACATCCAGGCATGGGATCCGTGGGCGCAGGAGAACATTCCCACGCCGCTGATCCCCGGGCACGAGTTCTACGGCGAGGTGGTCGAAACCGGCAGCCTGGTCCGGGACGTCCAGATGGGGGACCTGGTCTCCGGCGAGGGGCATATTGTCTGCGGTACCTGCCGCAACTGCCGCGCCGGCCGGCGCCAGATGTGCATCCGGACCGTCAGCGTCGGGGTCCAGCGGGACGGGGCCTTCGCGGAGTACGTGGTGATTCCGGAGACCAACGTCTGGGTGCACCGCGATCCGTCCATCACCCCGGAGCTCGGCGCAATTTTCGATCCGTTCGGCAACGCGGTCCACACCGCCCTGAGCTTTCCGCTGGTCGGCGAGGACGTGCTGATCACGGGCGCCGGGCCGATCGGACTGATGGCGATCGCCGTTGCCCGCCACGCCGGGGCCCGCAACATCGCCATTACGGACATTTCCGCATCCCGGCTGGACCTGGCCAAGCGGATGGGCGCGGACATGACCATTGACGTCAGCCATGAACGGATGGCCGAGGCCCAGGAGCAACTGCGCCTGACCGAGGGCTTCGACGTTGGGCTGGAGATGTCCGGACGGGCCAGCGCGCTGCGCGAAATGATCGACAACATGACCCACGGCGGGCGGATCGCGCTGCTGGGACTGCCCACCGAAGACATCGCCATCAACTGGGGCAAGGTGGTCACGCACATGCTCACGCTCAAAGGCATCTACGGGCGGGAAATGTTCGAAACCTGGTACGCGATGAGTGCCATGCTGCAATCGAACCCGGTGCTGCACGAAGCCATTTCGGGTGTCATCACGGACGTGCTGCCGGCCGCCGAGTGGGAAAGGGGCTTCGAAACCGCCCGCCACGGCACCGGCGGCAAGGTTGTCCTCGACTGGAGAAGGATCTAAGGAGCTTCGCATGTACTCTGCCCTCAAGGACCAGCTGGCCGCGGAACTGGACGAGATCCGGGCAGCCGGACTATTCAAAGCTGAACGCCGGATCAGCTCCCCGCAGTCCAGCCACATCAGTGCCGGCAGCCTGGACGGCCCGGCCCGCCAGGTGCTCAACTTCTGCGCCAACAACTACCTCGGTCTGGCCGACCACCCGGACATGATAGCCGCGGCCAAGTTGGCGCTGGACGAGCGAGGCTTCGGCATGGCCAGCGTGCGCTTCATCTGCGGTACGCAGGACATTCATCTGGAGCTCGAACGCCGGGTCTCGGAATTCCTCGGCACGCAGGACACCATCCTGTTCTCCTCCTGCTTCGATGCGAACGGCGGCGTCTTCGAGTCCCTGTTCGGTCCGGAAGATGCCATCATTTCGGACGCGCTGAACCACGCGTCCATCATCGACGGCATCCGGCTCTCCAAGGCGGCCCGGTTCCGCTACGCCAACCGGGACATGGCGGAGCTGGAAGCCAGGCTGCAGGAAACAGCGGCAATGAACGACGGCGGCGGGGCGCGGCGCCGGATCATCGTCACCGACGGCGTCTTCTCCATGGACGGCTACCTCGCCCCGCTCCAGGACATCTGCACGCTCGCCGAGCAGTACGATGCGCTGGTCATGGTGGATGACTCGCACGCGGTTGGCTTCATGGGCGCCACCGGTGCCGGCACGCCTGAGCACGCCGGGGTGTCGGACCGGGTGGACATCTACACCGGGACCTTCGGCAAAGCCCTGGGCGGCGCCTCCGGCGGCTACGTTTCGGGGCGCGCTGAGATCGTGGCGATGCTCCGGCAGCGGGCCCGGCCGTACCTGTTCTCCAACTCGGTGGCCCCGGTGATTGTCGCCGCCACGCTCCGGGCGCTGGAGCTGGTGCGCGAATCCGCTGAGCTGCGCTCCCGGCTGCAGGAGAACGCGGCGCTCTTCCGCCGCCGCATGGCCGATGAAGGGTTCGAACTGCTGGCCGGAGAGCACGCGATCATCCCGGTGATGTTCCACGACGCCGTGCTGGCAGGCAAGGTGGCGGAACAGATGCTTGCCCACGACGTCTACGTGACCGCCTTCAGCTATCCGGTAGTTCCCCAAGGCGCCGCCCGGATCCGCGTCCAGCTTTCCGCAGCCCACAGTACGGACGACGTCGAAGCGTGCGTGCGCGCGTTCGTCGCCTCGCGTGATGCAGTAGGCAGGTAGGCCAGGGAGCATGCAGCCGGATGCCGTGGGGGAGTTCTGGGCCTGGTGGGAAGCGGAGGCCGCCCGGCACATTGCGCAGGGCGCAGAGGGCTACGCCGAGAACTACGTCAAGCAGCTGGGCCAGCGGATCGCGTGGATCGATCCGGGCCTGGCCTGGGAGCTTGGCCCGGGAGCGGCGGCGGAACACGAACTGGTCATCTTCCCCGACAGTCCCGAGCACGCGGCCCTGGCGCGGCGCGTGCTCAAGGCGGCTCCGGCGCCGGACCGGCACTGGGAGTATGCGGATGCCCGCCAAGCGGCCGCACGCATCGAGGACCTGACGCTGGGGGTCGGCGGCGAAGATTTCGCCGGCGAGGACTTCCGGGTGGGCCTGATGCGCAACCGCTATTCGGCGGACATTTCGGTCTACCACCCGAAGCTGGGCCGGCTCCCGGAAGACAAGCGACTGGTTCCGGTGGCCATCATGCTGGACCATGCCATCGGCCAGCAGGACGTGAACGCATGGATCGGAATCATCGAACCGGTGCTGCAGCCGCATCCGGAGGGCATCCCGCTGAGCGACCTGCCGGCCGTCGTGCAGCAATTGCGTGCCGGCGCGTTCGACGGGCACGGCGAGCCCATTTGGGAGGAGCTGCACGGCCGCTCGATCGAGGACCGCCCCATTACCGCCTACGTGCAGGTTCCGCTGGTACCGGCGTTCTGGCCCGACTTCGACCAGCATGTGGCCGTGCAGCTCGGCTACGCCCAGATCCTCGACGACGGGCTCCCGGGCGAGGAATCGGGGCGCCGGCTGCAGGCGATGGAACAGGCGCTCGCCGAAGCGCTCAACGGCAACGGCCGGCTGGTTGCGGCCGAAACAACGGACGGCCGCCGGATCCTGCACTTCTACGTGGATTCGACCACCTCCGCCGGTTGGGACCTGGAAGCGGCCGCGGCGGCCTGGGAAGAGGGACAGACCGGCGTCGGTGCGGAACTTGATCCCGGGTGGTCCGGCGTCAGCCACCTAAGGATCAGATAGGACGCGTGAGAACATAGCACCATGCCCCTGACCTGCGACGTTCTCATCATTGGCGGCGGAATCGCCGGACTGTCCCTCGCCTCGGCGCTCGCCGGCCGGGCCACCGTCATTGTGGCTGAGGCCGAAGCCGCACTGGCCAGCCACACCTCGTCCCGGTCAGCACGCCAACTGATCCCCAGCTACGGCCCGCCCGCCATCCGCGAACTCACCGTGCGCACCCTGGCGTTACTGCGCCGCACCGAGCAGGAGACCGGGCGCCGCTTCCTGACACCACGCAGCTTCCTGCTGATCGGCGACGAAGCACAGGTCCGCGAGCAGGCGAGCAGCCACATGGCATTCATCAGCCACGCCGAAGCCATCAAACTCAGTCCCGAACTCAGGCCCGGCTCGTTCGAGGCAGCCGGGCTGGACACCACCTCTTTCGGCTGCGACACGGATCTCCTGATCGAACACCACCGCACGACGGCGGAGGCCGCCGGGGCCCGGATTCTCACCAATGCGCCGGTCACCGCTGCTGTTCGCGGCGACGGCGACGGCGGGTGGGAGGTCCAGGCAGGTGCGCGGACCATTGTGGCGGACACTGTGGTCAACGCCGCCGGTGCCTGGGCCGACAACGTCGCCGCACTCTTCGGGGCAGCGCCGCAGGGGCTGGTTCCATACCGGCGGACCGCCGCGGTGGTGAAGGTGGCACGCCCGCTGTTACCCGAACAGCCGATGGTAGCCACCGCTGACAACACCTTCTACTACCGGCCGGAGGGGGACCAGGTGCTGATCTCGCCGTCGGAAACCGAGCCCAGCCGGGCCGAAGACGCCCGCCCGCGCGAAACGGACATCCAGGCGTTGGTGGAAAACATCAACTCGGCCACCACCATGGGCATCGAAGTCGTGGACCGCGCCTGGACAGGACTGCGCACCGAACCCGCGGACGGCCATCCCGTGGTCGGCTTCGACGGGCAGACGGCCGGCTTCTTCTGGCTCGCAGGCCAGGGCGGGTACGGCTTCCAGACGTCCGCGGGCCTCGCCGAACTGGCCGCCGGACTGATTCTGGACGGCACGGCCGACGGTACCGGGGTATCCGGTGAGACCATCGCGGCCCTCGGCCCCCGCGTCGTACGCTCTGATGACGTTTCGCGGCGCGGTCAGCTGGCGGCCATGCCGGCGAAGGTCCGGTAGTAGCGCAGGCCGAGTTCGCGCGCGCCGGCAGAGTTGAAATGGATGCCGTCGTTGGCACCGTTGGCGCCGGCCGGCCCCTCGACGAAGGCGGTCTGCGGCCGGTGGGAGGGGATGGAACGGTGCACCGCGTCGATGGGGCCGCGGATCTTCTTGTCCGCGGCGATCCATTCGGGCACCATGCCGCCAATGAGGAACGGGACCGGGCCCAGCTCCGCGCGGTACAGATCGATAACCTGCAGCAGCTTGCGCCGGTACCAGTCCTGGCCCACTTTGGGCAGCGCGTCCGATTCGCCCTGGTGCCACAGGATGGCCACCAGCCGGTGCGAGGGGTTGAGCGCGAGGGCGCGGACGCACGCATCCAGGCCCCGGCGGGCCAGATTCACTGAGGCAGTCGTGTTGTACGGGTCCCAGGAATAGTCTGCGTTGCCGGTGATCGAGGTGCCGCCGAGGGCCGCCGGCACCAGCAGCACCTTGCGGTCCGCCGCTTGGTTGAGCCAGAGCTGCCGGGCAAATTCCATCCCGGGGCCGATGGTGGGCGCTCCGTCGCGCAGGTTCTGGGTGACGTGGAACAGCGCGTCGGCGGCCGGAATCACGGTGCCGGTGTGCGGCCCCGAGCCGGCGAACTGGTCGATGCCCTCCAGCCTGATGTCAATGGCCGGATCATAGGGCAGTCCCGAACCTTGCATGTTGGACTGCCCCAGCAAGAGAACGACGTCGGCGCCGGACTTGCGCGGGTCCGTGCGGCCATTGCCCGCAGCAGCTCCGGCAACATCTTCTGCGCTCTGGAAAACTTGGCCACCGGCGGGCTGGGAGGGGTTGTGCAGGTTCGCCAGTGCCCGGTGGGTGGCTGATTCCGGGTCGGCGATCAGCCGGGCGATGTCCTCGTCGGAGGGCAGTGCCAGGCTACCCGGCAGCGGACTGCCCGGGCGGGCGGCGGCGTTTGCCGCTCCCGCCCCGAGGGCCCCGGAACCAAGACCAACCGCGATGATGGGGGCGGCGCGGCGGAACAGCGTCCGGCGGCTGGGACTGGGAGGGCTTTCAGAGCCGGATTGTTGCGCCGTGGCAGGCTCGTCCGTGCCCATGCTCGCGTCCCCCTCCAGGCCGGGCGCCGGCGGGCTCACCCGCCGGCTGGCAAAATTACTCCGATCAGTTTAGCGCCGACCCGAGCTCCTGCTGCACGGCCTCGATCAGCACGCCGCTGTCCACCAGGACACGCACGGCTTCGATCTCGGGGGAGAGGTAGCGGTCCGTTCCGGGGCCTTCGACCACCTTGCGGATTTCGCGCCGGACAGCGGTGACGGCCGCGGCGCTTCGCGAGGAGTCCAAGCCGCCGTCGCGCATGTCCAGGGCGCGGGCACTGGTGAGCAGCTCGATGGCCAGCACACGCGTCAGGCCATCCAGCGCCCGGCGCAGCTTCAGCCCGGCGGACCAGCCCATGGAGACGTGGTCTTCCTGCATAGCGGAGGAGGGGATGGAGTCCACCGAGGCCGGGTTCGCCAGCCGCTTGAGCTCGGAAACGATGCCCGCCTGGGTGTACTGCGCGATCATGTGGCCGGAGTCGACGCCGGGATCGTCGGCCAGGAACGCGTTGAGCCCGTGGCTGCGGGCCTTGTCCAGGAAACGGTCCGTCCGCCGCTCGCTCATCGAGGCCAGGTCGGCCACGGCGATGGCGAGGAAGTCCAGGGCATAGCCGACCGGCGCCCCATGGAAGTTTCCGTTGGATTCCACCCGGCCGTCCGGGGTGACCACCGGATTATCGATGGCGGAGGACAGCTCGTAGCCGGCCACGGATTCCACGTGCGCCAGCGTGGACCTTGCGGCACCGTGCACCTGCGGGGCGCAGCGCAGCGAGTAGGCGTCCTGCACGCGGGTGAAGCGGTGGCCGTCGCCATTATCGGACGACTTCTGCTCGGCGATCAGGGGCGAGCCGTGCAGGATCCGGCGCATGTTGGCCGCGGCGGCGATCTGCCCGGGGTGCGGGCGCAGCGCGTGCAGGTCCTCGGCCAGCACCGAGTCAGTGCCCAGTAGGCCCTCGATGCTCATGGCGGCAGCCAGGTCCGCGGTCTTGAGCAGCAGATGCAGGTCCGCCGAGGCCATGATCAGCATGCCCAGCATCCCGTCCGTGCCGTTGATCAGCGCCAGGCCTTCCTTCTCCCGCAGTTCCACCGGCTCGAGCCCAGCGGCAGCCAGCGCCTCAGCGGCAGGCACCAGTCCGCCGTCGTTATTCCGAACCTCGCCCTCGCCCATCAGCGCCAGGGCGCAGTGTGCCAGCGGCGCCAGGTCCCCGGAGCAGCCGAGCGAGCCGTACTCGCCGACCACCGGGGTGATGCCGGCGTTGAGCATGGCGGCATAGCCTTGCGCCACCACCGGACGGACCCCCGTGCGGCCGGTGGCCATGGTGGAAAGCCGGTTGAGCATCAGGCCGCGGACCACCTCGCGGTCCACCTCGGTGCCGGAGGAAGCGGCGTGGCTGCGGATCAGGCTGCGCTGGAGCTGGGTGCGCAGCTCGATGGGGATCTGCTTGGTGGCAAGGGCACCGAAGCCCGTCGATACGCCGTAGTGCGGCTTGTCATCGGTGACCAGCGCGTCGATCACCGCGCGGGACTCCGCCATGGCGGCCAGGGACTCGGCGCTGAGCTCGATCGGTGCACCGTGGCGCGCGACGGCGATGACTTCCTCCGGCCTGAGCGGTCCGGTGGAGATGGTGACGGGCTGAAGCTGGGACATGGTGCCTTTCATCGAAGGTGCGGTGGCGGGGGCGGCGTGGGTGGCGGGGGCGGACACGGCTACTTGGCAATCAGGGCATCATAGTCCGGCTCGTTTTCCAACACTCCGTACTTCTGGGCCGCGGTGCCCAGTTTCTTCAGTCCGTCCATGTTGATCTCGGGATACCACTTGGACATTTCCACGGTCTCGGCCAGTTCCGGGGTGATCTTCGCGTAGTCCTGGATGATGGTGCGGACCTCGTCCTCATTTTCCATCGCGAAGGTGAAGGACTTTTCCAACGCGCGCTGGAAGCGTTCCACCAGCTCCGGGTTTTCCTGCAGGGTCTGCTCGGAGGTGAAGTAGAAGGCCGAATCGAAGTTTTCGGTCAGATCTGTCATGGGGCTGGCCACGATCTCGCCGCCGGCTTCCAGGATCTGCGTGCGGAACGGTTCGGTGGTCCAGGCCGCGTCAACGTCCCCGCGCTCCAGCGCTGCGGGCATGTTGGGATACGGCATCTCCACGAAGTTCACATCCTGCGGATCGCCGCCGGCTTCTTCGATGGAGTTGCGGATGGTCACGTCGGCAAAGTTGTTCAGGGCGTTGACCGCCACCGTCTTGCCCACGAGGTCCGCGGCGGATTCAATGCCGCTGTCCGGCATGGCGGCCACCTCGGTAACGTCCTTGCCCGGAACGTTCGTTGAGCTCGAGCCGTTGGAGACCACCTTCACCGGCAGCGTCTTGTCCTGGGCGATCAGCAGCGAGACAACGTTGGAGTAGCCGAACTGGTACTCACCGGTCATCACGGCCGGCACAATCGCCGCGCCGCCCTGGGCCAACTGGACGGAGAGCTGGATGCCTTCGTCCTCGAAGTAGCCCTCCTGCATGCCCAGGTAGATGGGGGCGACGTCGGTGATGGGGATGAGTCCGACGCTCACCTGGTCCAGGCCTTCCTGGGGTGCGGCGCCATTGGAGTTCGGGGCGTCCTCGGGAGCCGACGGGCTGCCTGATCCGCAGCCGGTCAGCGCCAGAAGACCCGTGAGGGCAGCGGCGGACGCGCCCGTCAAGAAGGTGCGGCGTTGGGTGGTGGATCCGCGGAAGGGCTTTTCCATGGGAGTTTCTCCAGTTCTGCCGCTGAATGGCAAGGCCATTTCAGACAGTAAAATATATGGGCTGATAGGGAAAAGGTACAGAGCGATCGAGCTGGCGTCAATGGTCGGGTGAAAAAGGGGCATTGCCACTAGATGAAATTGATGTTTTACTAAGTGCAACGTCAGTGAAACGACGATCCCGACCGGAAAGGCACTCCATGGTGGACACCACTACAGAGACCGCTGCGGCGCCGGACGCCACAACCCGAGCCGCCGACCGTGCCCTGGGCCTGCTGCGCGTTGTCTGCGAGAACGACGGCGTCAAACTCGCCGATGCGGCCAAGGCGGCAGACCTTTCGGCCAGCACCGCGCTTCGCTTGCTGAGGACCCTGGAAGCGAACGGCTTCGCGGCCAAGCGCGAGGACGGCCTGTACCGGCCGGGCTTCCGCATGGTCCAGCTCGGCGTCCAGGCCTTGAGCCATGAATCACTGGTCGCGACCAGCCAGGATGCCTTGCGCTCACTGGTCGCCCGGACGGGCGAATCCGCCTACCTCAGTGTGGCGGCCGGCAGCACCGACGGGCTGTACCTGGCTATCGAGGAAGGCACGCACACCGTGCGCCACATTAACTGGGTAGGCCGCACGTTTCCCATGGTCGGCAGCGCCGCCGGGGAAGCGCTGCAGGGGTCGGTGGCACCCGGGTCCTTCGCCGTCGTGGCCGAAGGCGTCGAGCCCGACATCACCGCGGTGGCCGCCCCGGTGATGGCCGGTTCCAAGGTGGTCGCAGCCCTGAGCATCGTCGCGCCGAGCTACCGCACTACCGCTGAAGCCGCGCAAACCTTCGGCGCCCTGCTGGCCGCCGAAGCCGGCCGCGTCTTTGCCGCCCCAGGCGGGGACGCCGCCGTCGTTAGTCCCCGACCTTCCTAGCTTGTTCCTAGCCTGACAGCCGGATAACTACCCGCTTCCATCAGAGAAAGAGCCTTCAGAAATGACCTTCACGCAACACGATCCCTCCCGCACCGTCCGCGCCCCCCGGGGCACCGAGTTGACGGCCAAGAGCTGGCAGACCGAGGCTCCGCTGCGGATGCTGATGAACAACCTGGATCCCGAGGTCGCCGAGCGCCCCGAGGACCTGGTGGTCTATGGCGGCACGGGCCGCGCGGCCCGCAGCTGGGAGGCCTACGATGCGATTGTGCGCACGCTGGAGACCCTGGAGAAGGACGAGACCCTGCTGGTCCAGTCCGGCAAGCCGGTGGGCGTTTTCCGTACCAATGAATGGGCGCCGCGGGTGCTGATTGCCAACTCGAACCTGGTGGGGGACTGGGCCAACTGGCCGGAGTTCCGCCGGCTCGAGGCCGAAGGGCTGATGATGTACGGCCAGATGACCGCCGGTTCCTGGATTTACATCGGTACCCAGGGCATCCTGCAGGGCACCTACGAAACCTTTGCTGCCATCGCGGACAAGCGCTTCAACGGCTCCCTGGCCGGAACGCTGACTCTGACCGGCGGCTGCGGCGGCATGGGCGGCGCGCAGCCGCTGGCCGTGACCCTTAACGGCGGAGCGTGCCTGATTATCGACGTCGACGAGACACGCCTGCGCCGCCGCGCTTCCAAGCGCTACCTGGACGAAGTGGAAACGGATCTTGACGCCGCGTTGGCCAAGGTCATGCGTGCCAAGGAGGAGAAGCGTCCGCTGTCCGTGGGCTACGTGGGCAATGCCGCCGCGGTGTTCCCGGAGTTGCTGCGCCGGCACCAGGCCGGCGAGATCAGCGTGGACATCGTCACCGACCAGACTTCGGCACATGACCCGCTGAGCTACCTGCCGCTGGAGTACTCGGTGGAGCAGTGGGACGCCGAGGCCAAGGCCGACCCCGTGGGCTTCACCAAGAAGGCACAGGAGTCGATGGCCCGCCACGTGCAGGCGATGGTCG
>NZ_JABBCH010000059.1 GCF_012952295.1 Crystallibacter degradans | reverse complement strand
CGGTATTTGTCAAGGATTTTGAGGCCAGTAGGAGTTAGGCGGCTGCTTCTTCTTCCGTTTCTGGTTGTTCTGCCGGCCGGTTGATCCAGGCCGCGTTGGGTAGCGCGAGGATCTTGGGGTCGCTGGTTTTGCCGAAGCGAGCCGGGGTGTTGGTCCGTGCCGCGGCTAACGTCGCCGTCCTTTCAGCGGCCTTGTCGGCGGCGAGCCCGTAGTGCACGTCTGCGGCAGTGTGTAGGCCTATCCCGGTATGGCGGTGCTCATGGTTATACCAGTCCACGAAGCTGGCCATGAACTCCCTTGCATCGCCGATCGAGCCGAACCGCTCCGGGAAGACCGGGGCGTATTTGAGCGATTTGAACCACGCCTCCGAGTAAGGATTATCGTTGCTGACCCGGGGCCTCGAATGCGAGCGAGTGACTTCCAGATCCGCCAGCAGCGCGGCGACGGTCTTACTGGTCATCGACGTCCCGCGATCGGAATGGACCACGTGCGGAATGCCATGGATGCCGAAGATCTCCTTCATCATCTCCTCCGCCAGCTGCCCTGATTCATGAGCATGGACGTGGACGCCGACAACGTACCGGGAGTAGATATCGATCATCACGTAGCAATCGAAATACCGGCCTTTCGCCGGGCCTGCGAGCTTGGTGATATCCCATGTGTAGACCTGACCCGGTGCCGTGGCCACCAGTTCCGGTTTCTGCCGTGCCGGGTGCTTGGCTAGGCGGCGGCGCTCCTTGACCTGCCGGTTCTCGGCCAGGAGCCGGTAGAACGTGGAGACCGAGCCCAAGTAGATGCCCTCGTCCAGCAGCCGGGCATAGATCTGCAGCGGGGCCAGATCAACATATTCCCGCGAGTTCACAGTCTCCAGGATCTGTGCACGTTCGGCCTCGGTCAGCTTGTTTGCCGGCACGAAGGGTGCGGATGATATGGGCACCGGAGCAGGCCGGCTGCTGCGGGTGGCGGTGGCGCGGGAGACCCCGGCCAGCCTCGCGGCCGTCCGCGTGGAGAAGCCGGAGGCCGTCAGTTCGCGGTAGGTGCCCATCATCGTTTCTTGTACCAGGGCTGCTGCTCCTCGCTCTCGGAGATGTCCTCCAAGAGCTGCCGTGCTTTTTCCATGATGGTCAACGCGGATTCGGTCTGTGCCAGCTTGCGTTCGCTCACCTCAAGACGCCGGCGTAGACGGGCAATTTCGGCCTGTTCCGCGGTGGGCTTGCCGATTTTCTCGCCGGGCTTCTTCCCCTCAAGAACCCCGGCGTCGCGCAGCCGGCGCCACTCGGTGATCAGAGAGGAATACAAGCCCTGTTCCCGCAGGTAGGCCCCTCCCCGGTTGCTTTCGCAGGCTGCCTCGTAGGCGGTCAGATGATCGAGTTTCTGCGCCGGGGTGAACGACCGCCTCGGGGTCGGACCTCCCGCGCGGGGACCGGGACTGCTCATAGGACTATCTTCCCGCACCGCGGTCAAAGACAAACTGGACATGCTAAATGGATTCCTGATTCTCGCCCTACGTCATCGACTTGCTATGAGTTGCTGGCCTCAAACAACCCTGACACGTAGGG
>NZ_JABBCH010000058.1 GCF_012952295.1 Crystallibacter degradans | reverse complement strand
CTCATAGGACTATCTTCCCGCACCGCGGTCAAAGACAAACTGGACATGCTAAATGGATTCCTGATTCTCGCCCTACGTCATCGACTTGCTATGAGTTGCTGGCCTCAAACAACCCTGACACGTAGGGCATCCGCGGCCTTGAGAGCTTCGGCGGCGTTCTTCTCGGCTCCCTCCGCTCCTACTACTAGCGAACAATGTCAGTCAGGAGGTGCGCTGAAATAAACCAGGCGCCCTCCTGCGATTCCTGACGTACCTGTCCCGCCCTTTTTGCGAACGAAAACTGACGATCCTTGTTCGCTCTGCGCCGCCCTCACAGTCCTGAACCGCCTGCACCAGACCGACAGTTGTCGGAGGTTTGAGAAAAATCAGCCCAAGAGGCTGCAAAGCCCAATATTCTCTAAAGAGCCCGAAACCGCATCAGCCACAATGCGGATCGGTGCCTGTGCTCCGCTTTCTTTCGTCATCGCTACAGCGGAGAAAATGCAGTGCTGCAGAAAGAATCTTTCACGCTATGAAAGCGGGACAAGAAAGCAGCATAAGACCCCGGCTGGCACCTGCTGCGTCCCCCCAACGATCAGTAACGGTGCCACCGGAAGAAGGATGAACGCTTAGGCATGCTCCGCCTCTTGCTCGAAATGCGTTTCATCCGCTGTGTGGAAGGGGCCGGCATCCCCCACGGCCGCTGGCCCCTTCTTACAACCAAGTTACCCACCGCGCATTCGGCCGGGTGTGTGATGTTCCTGGGTGGGCCAGTGTTTGGCCGCGTGTCCAAGTGAACTGAGCGCAACGCCGCCCCTGGCCGGCAGCGTCCGCGGCCACTTCGCGCTCCTCCCCCAGAAACCGGACATGCCCTCTGAACAGGTGGCACCCGCGAAACCTCCAAACCACCTTTCCGAGCAACCATGAAAAGAGTTACCAATGTCGACGAGTATGGAACCCATGACATCGGAAAGTTCCCCTGTCGAACGCCCATCCCCCTCTGCCCGAATCGATGACGTCTCGAGCCTCAGCCGCGGGGACCGGATCGAAGCCATCGGACCCGATCGGGTCCGATGCCACGGCCGGGTGGAAGAAATTGCTCCCGAAGTGGGCGTCCTTTGGATCAAGGAGGAACCCCTCGATACCCGCAGGATGCTGGACACCAGCGACTACAGCATCCGCGTCATCTGCGGCTGAGACATCCCTCCCCGATTCACGCAGCGAGCAGCTCCACCAACCGGTGCTGCTTGCAGGCTGGACCGCGGCCGGCAAGGCTGACGATGAAACGAAAGAAACGAAAACGTCCAATAAAACTTGGATCAAGCTAGAAGCGAGAGCAATCATGGGTACGAGCACAGCGATGAAGGAAACCTTTTTCGCGCCTGGGACACCCGAAGCTGGCGAAATATACGACTTTATCGCGGCGCACACCACCAGAAAAGGGGCTCCCCCGCAGCCGCAATTCTTCCTGTCGGCTCCGAGTCTTCCTGTCCGGCTCCGAGCCGGGTGACCAGGTGGAAATCCCCCACGAGATCTATCAGGTACTCGTCAAAGCCGTGGAAGCGATGCGGAAGGGCTTGGCCGTGACGCTCGCTCCCAGTTCCATGACGCGTGGCGACCGAATTGAACAACACCGCGGTCGACCAGCATCTGGATGCACAGCACACTGGCAGCGCCCCACCCCTAACGCCGATAACGGCGCATATGACGGGGCGTAGTCTGCGTATTTCATCTGATGAATCATGACGCCTCCTCTCCCCGCTGTGGCGCGGGATCCCCGTCGAAGGGCGAGTTTACGCGGATCGCAGGCTGATTTCGGCTCTGATGTGGGCTTCGGCC
>NZ_JABBCH010000057.1 GCF_012952295.1 Crystallibacter degradans | reverse complement strand
TGACCACTGAGCCCTCAGGCCTCAGCCCGCGCAACACCACCCGCGGCCGACCAAGGACCACGGGCACCGATGTCTGCGCCCGCTGCAGCCGCAACGCGGGCAAGGCCCGGGTGAGGTGGCCGGAGGGGAAGGTCTGCGGACCCTGCTTTACCGTCGCCACCCGGACCTACGGCAGCTGCCCCGGCTGCAACCAGCATCGGCTCCTCCCCGGACCCCCATCTGACCGGGGCGGACCCCGCTGCGCCGAATGCGCAGGCATCCCCCACGACTTTCGTTGCACCCGCTGCCGGACCGAGACCGAGTCCTACCGGCGCGGCACTTGCGCCCGCTGCGCCCTCCGCGACGACCTCACCGTCATGCTGCTCGCCCTCCCGGCGGACCCGGCGGCGATGGGCCGGCTGGTCGACGCCCTCTGCCAAGCCGAGCGCCCGGAGAGCATCATCACATGGAAGCGCTCTCCCAAGGTCCAGGCCCTCCTGGCCTCACTCTCTGCCGGGAGCACTCCGCTGACCCACGAAGGCCTCGACCAGCACATTGAGACGGCAGGGCGCGCCGTTGACCACCTCCGCGCCATTCTGGTCCACCACGGCCTGCTCCCATACCGGGACCCGTACCTTGCCCGCTTCGAGACGTGGGTTGAGGACAAGCTCCACCCCTGCCGCCCGAGATCGCCCGGCCCGTCGAGCACTTCGCCAAATGGCACCACCTCAAGCGCATCCGGTCCACGGTCACCCCCGACAGCCCGGCCCGCGGCCCGGTCCACTCCGCCAAGCAGGAGATCACCGAGACCATCAAGTTCCTCGGCTGGCTCTGGGTGTTACCCGTCGCGCTTTTTGACGATGGGGGCGTCGTTGTGGATGCCGATGGGATTGGCTGGTTTGGTCGTCGCAGTGACGTGGTGGTCGGCATGCTGACGGGCCTGCCGAGATGGTGATTGCGTGTGGTCGTCACGGTGACGGCTGATTCAGGGCAGGACACAGCGCGGACACGCCGAGATTTTCAGGTGCGAAGCGGCCCGCTCAGCAGATGACCGCCCGTGAACAGCCCGATCAGGGTCCACGGCGGCAAGTCTGAGTCCAGGCGTGCCTGGTAGGCCAGTGCGGCGCCTGCCAGCAGGTTCAGCCCCCAGCCGAGCATGCTCGGCCAGGGCTTGGGACGGGCGAGGATATCTGGATCGAGGCGGAACGCGTGCTGCACTCCCTGCTCGTACAGCCACCGGGCATGCGGTTGCGGCACCCGCCGCAGCCAGCGGCGCACCGTCGAGAAGGGCCGGCCCAGTCGCGCGGCGATCGTACGGTACCCGCTCCCAGCGGCCTTAGCCGCCAGCGCGGTCCCGATGACCTCGACGGCGTCGGCTCGACGCGCGGACAGCGCCGCCGGTAACAACACGTGAGTGCGGTCGCAGCCCTGACACCGGGCGCGCCGTGGCCGCGCCGTCAGCCGCCCATCGCCCAGGCCCCGCACGGTACGGGTGCGGGCGTGCCCGTACGGGCGCAGCCGCGCCGAACAGTCCGGGCACGCGATCTCGCCCGCCCGCAAAGCCGCCTCGGCCTGCTCGGTGCTGCCCACGATCATCATCGCGTCCGGTCCTGTTCATCGGTCCCACACTCATATCAGTGACTCTTGCTTATCATGCCCGCCGCCGGGAAGGGGCCACTTCGTGTGGCTCGGGCGCCGTCCCGGCCCGAATTCGTCACCGCCGTGTAGGCCGGCATAGCAGCGGCACCACGACGACACCACCACGGCGATCGCCCCGCGCCGTTCAGAGCGCCCGGGTGGTCGTCACGATGACGCCGCCGACGAACCCTGAACCACGTCCGCAGAATCGTCACCCACTGTGACCGATGCATCTTCACACACAGAGACGCTCAACACTCTGGGACACGCACCAGCGCACCGCCGCGACCTGCGTCCAGCAGGACGTTGACGAGTGGAGGGCGAGTGGCCCCACCACCCGCAAGCTGATCCGGACCTTCTTCGTCTTCGCCCGCAACACCAGGCTCAACGTCA
>NZ_JABBCH010000056.1 GCF_012952295.1 Crystallibacter degradans | reverse complement strand
CGCGGATTACTGATGACATCTCGGGCGTTAAGTGGCCGTATGTGACTTTTAGAAACGATGCCACGGATGAATACTTCTTAGGGAACCTTTATCTTCAGTCCGGTGATGAACTGGACGGTGTTTATACGGGATCGGCTGCTATTCCTCGGGGCGCGTTGCCTGGTGATTGGCATCTTAGTATCCGGGCTGCCGATGCAGCTGGTAACGGCACAACGATTAACGCCACAGAAACCCTGAACCTACCCAAACTCCAAGTCCTTCCTAACTCGGAGGGGCTACAAGAAGTTGTTGCTCAACCAGTCAGCTTCTACGATCCCCCGGGGACTGAACAAGATAGCTACAGCATTCCTGTACAGGAAGGCGTGGACTACCGAATGGGCGGGAAGCTCCTGACGCCGGGAACGCATGCTGCCACTGGACCAATCACTGTTAATGCCGTTGCGAAGGATGGGTATGTTCTCGCCGTCGGCGCGCAGTCAACCTGGGAACATACCTTCACCGATTTAAATCCAGTCCCGGATGTGAGTAGTCCTACACTAGCGAATGCCACTGTGTCGCCGGTTTCGGTGAATATCAGTGAGGGACCGGCAACGGTGAAGGTCAGTGTTCGTCTGACGGATGAGTCCGGTGTTGAAGCTCCGATACTGCAGTTGAGCCATGTGGGTACGGATCAGAGTCATGGTTTCGGTTCAATGACCCTTGTGTCAGGGGATTTGAAGGACGGGACGTGGGAACGGACTGTGACGATCCCGCAGAGTGCAGCTCCGGGCCAATGGGAAGTTACCTTGCATCCGGTGAATGACGTTCTGGGCAATTCCTCCGGCCGTTTCCAAACCCTCGACACAGTTGAGGTTGTCGGTGCGCCTGCCGACATTGCGGCGCCGGTCCTGGTGTCTTCATCTGCGTCGCCGGTTTCGGTGAATATCAGTGAGGGACCGGCGACGGTGAAGGTCAGTGTTCGTCTGACGGATGAGTCCGGTGTTGAAGCTCCGATACTGCAGTTGAGCCATGTGGGTACGGATCAGAGTCATGGTTTCGGTTCCATGACCCTTGTGTCAGGGGATTTGAAGGACGGGACGTGGGAACGGACTGTGACGATCCCGCAGAGTGCAGCTCCGGGCCAATGGGAAGTTACCTTGCATCCGGTGAATGACGTTCTGGGCAATTCCTCCGGCCGTTTCCAAACCCTCGACACAGTTGAGGTTGTCGGTGCGCCTGCCGACATTGCGGCGCCGGTCCTGGTGTCTTCATCTGCGTCGCCGGTTTCGGTGAATATCAGTGAGGGACCGGCGACGGTGAAGGTCAGTGTTCGTCTGACGGATGAGTCCGGTGTTGAAGCTCCGATACTGCAGTTGAGCCATGTGGGTACGGATCAGAGTCATGGTTTCGGTTCAATGACCCTTGTGTCAGGGGATTTGAAGGACGGGACGTGGGAACGGACTGTGACGATCCCGCAGAGTGCAGCTCCGGGCCAATGGGAAGTTACCTTGCATCCGGTGAATGACGTTCTTGGCAATTCCTCCGGTCGTTTCCAAACCCTCGACACAGTTGCAGTCAGTGCAGCTATTTCAGTAGTCCCACTTGACGTCATTTTTACCGACAACGACGGTATCGGTCATGACTTCTACATGATTCCGGCTGTATCTGGCGTGGACTACCTAATCGACGGAGTTGCAGTTTCCGCCGGGGAGTACCCAGGCAGCGGCACGATAACGATCACGGCAAAGGCACGACCGGGCTACGTCCTCGAGGACAGTGCAGCGGAATGGATTCACACATTTAGCGAGGTTCCGTACGTAGTTGTTCCGGGACCGGTGGTGTTCACGGACGAGGACGGCACCGGGAACGATTCGTACACGGTCCCGGAGACCAAGGGTGTTGATTACCTGGTCGGGGACGAGGTTGTTGCAGCCGGCACTCATCCGGGCAGCGGTTCGGTGACGGTGACGGCGAAGGCCCAGACGGATTACGTGCTGGAGGCCGGTGCGGCCGCGGAGTGGACGCACACGTTCAAAGCCACGCCGTACGTAGTTGTTCCGG
>NZ_JABBCH010000055.1 GCF_012952295.1 Crystallibacter degradans | reverse complement strand
GTAACTATTCAGGTCCTCGGCGTGGTTGGTTGATTTTCCCGGCAGGGTCGGGATGCTTGGGGTGTTCGTGACTTTTGATCCCCCGAGGCAGGTTGACGTGCCTGATGTGCCGCCGGTGTCCCCGGTTCCCGATGCTCCCAGCGTGGAGCAGTTGCTGGTGGTGCTCGCTGAACGGGACCAGCTGATCGCGGAGCTGACTGAGCGGGTGAAGGAGCTTGAGGCCCGGCTTTCGAAGAACTCGCAGAACTCCTCCAAGCCGCCGAGTTCGGATGCGTTCGTGAAGCCACCGCCCCGGTCGCTGCGCCGCGCGTCGGGACGCAAACCGGGCAAGCAGTCTGGAGGTCAGGGGTTTCGTTTGGAGCCGCGGCCCGAACCGGATGAGGTCATCGTCCATGTCCCGGAGGCGTGCGGGTCCTGTGGCGGTGACCTTGGCCAGGCGTCGGTGGTCGGTGAGCAGACCCGACAGGTGTTCGACCTGCCCCCGATTCGATTGGCCGCGGTCGAGCATCGTGCCCAGCGGCGGGCCTGTTCCTGTGGGACGGTGACCACCGCATCGTTCCCGTCCGAGGCCACTGCCCCGGCCTGTTACGGGCCCGGCGTGGCCGCACTGGGCGCCTACCTGTTGGGTCGTCAGCATCTGCCGGTCGAACGTGCAGCGGAGGCGATGGCGGACTGTTTCGGCGCCCCCGTCTCCACCGGCTGGCTGGCCTCGCTCCTGCCTTCCGCAGCCGATAAGCTGGAGGCTTTCCTGGTCGCCGGCCGGGCGCAGTTGGCCGCCGCCGAGGTGGCGCATTTCGATGAGACCGGTGGGCGGGTCGGGGCGAAACTACGGTGGATCCACGTCGCATGTACTGACTCGCTGACGATGTATCACCTCGCTTCCGGCCGGGGGAAGGACTCGATGGATATCGGCGGGGTGCTGCCGGACTTCACCGGGATCGCGGTCCACGACGGGCTCGCCTCCTACCGCAAATACGATGTGACCCACGCGCTATGCGCCGCCCACCATCTTCGGGAGCTGGCCGGGATCGCAGAGGCCACCGGCCAGGACTGGCCCACCGGGTTGGCCGACCTCCTGGTCGAGCTCCACGTCGCGGTCCAGGCAGCCAAGGTCCAAGGCAAGAGCGCGTTGCCGGCCCGGAAGTTGACGGCCTACCGCCGCCGCTACGACACCCTGGTCGGTCAAGGGCAACAGCAAAACCCGCCGCCGCCACGCACCGGCAAACGCGGCCGACCCGCACTGGGCCCGGCCGGTGCGCTGCTGCGCAGGCTTGAGGTCTACGCGGACGACGTGCTGCGGTTCGCCACCGACTTCCGGGTGCCCTTCGACAACAACCAGGCCGAACGCGATGTGCGCATGGTCAAGCTGCAGCAGAAGATCTCCGGCGGCTGGCGCTCCCGCAGCGGTGCCGATGCTTTCCTGGCGGTGCGCTCCTACCTCTCAACCGCACGCAAACAGAACCAGGGCGCCCTGGACGTCCTGCGCGTCCTGTTCAACGGCAATGCCTGGGTCCCCGCCGGGGCGGGCGCGTAGCGCGTCGCCTTGCCCGGCATCCCAAACATCGGGCACCCTGAGATGGTGAGTAAACGCAAGCGCAAGCCCTCCCGGCCACGACCCGCTGCCGGCGCCCGTCCCAGCCCGTTGACCCTGGTCCCCGGCCCCTCCGGCCCCGGCCCTGATGAGCATGCCAACACCGACTCCGATCCTGACCCCGCCGGTTCACCTGGTGCTAACGCCTACGAGATCCGGATGCTGATTGGTCTGATCGCCACCGGCGGCCTCGATGAGCACCTGCCCGCGATCCAGGCCGCCATCGGCGAACGGCACCGCCACCGCCAGCGCGCCAAGTCCAACCAGGCAGCCGCACAGATCGAGATCGGCGACCGCGTCAGGCTGGGCCACGACATCCGCCCGCTCTATCTACACGGCGCCACCGGCACCGTTACCGGCTGGGCCGGTCAAAGCGCCGTCATCCAACTCGACGAACCCACCGGCCGCTTCACCACCGGCCAAATCCGCTGCCCACCACTCGGACTCCAACCACTACCTGAATAGTTAC
>NZ_JABBCH010000054.1 GCF_012952295.1 Crystallibacter degradans | reverse complement strand
CCGAGGAATGCCGCGGCGGTCCCCACGAGGGACACATACAGGAGAATGGCGACGAACCGCGCACTCCAATTAATGGCCGGGGCACCCTCGGTCAGCCAGGCTGCCAGCGCCAGTACCACGCCACCGAGCACGAAATGCCATCCGATCACCGGCAGGACGTCGGACTTCAGCTGCCGTGAAATAAGTGTTCCGGCAGTGATGGCCAGAGCCGAGGTCAGCGATAGCCATGCCCCGGTGCCCGCGCCACTGGGTGCGGCCACAGCCAGTAGCCCGGCAAAGCCAACACCGACCGCGGCCAGAGTCCTTGGCGAGAGCCGTTCCTTGTAGATCCACCAGGCCGGAAGCACGATGAGCAACGGCTGGGCGTTGGCCAGGACCGAGGCGGCCCCCGTTGAGAGCCCGACCAGACCGCCGAACATGGCGCCGAAGGCCACCGACACGTTGACAACGCCCAGCACCGTTATCAGGAGCCAGGTCCGCCGTCCACGCGGCATCGGCGCGCGCCGCAGCCCCGCCACCGCGAGGAGGGCTCCGCCGGCGAGGAGTGCCCGCAATGCGGCGAACCACAGGACCGGCGCGTCCTTCAGTCCTATATTGATGGCCAGGAAACAGGATCCCCAGGCAAAGGTGATCCAGAGCATGCGTAAGGGCTTCGGTCGCCGCAAGGGGTTTCCCGGTCCGGCCGGGCTCGCGGCTACGCCTTTGTCACGGTTACGCATGGGAGCACCGTGGTTGCTGCAGGGAGACGGAACGAAGGGCGGTCAGAGAGTTCCATGAACGTTCGTGCTCACCTCCTCCGGTCAGGATCATCAGGATACGCGAAGCGGAGCCAGTGACCCGGCGGGTACCGTCCGCCTGCCGGCCGCCCGTAAGCCGGCCAAGGGGTGGCCGGGGCAGCAGCTGTGGCTCCGCCCCGGAGAGCCTGCAGCAAGCACAGCAGCCATTGACGAGAACCCGGAGTGGCTGCCGGAGACCGGCGGCCGCACCGGCCGCTACCGGGTGTCCGGGCCGTGCGGCCGGTTGGGCACGGGACTGGTTTTGTCCGGCCCCAGCCGCGGGATGAAAGCCGGCACCCGGCGGGCATAGTCGAGGTACTCGTCTCCGAACTCGGCTGTCATGTCCTTTTCTTCGCGTTTGGCCAGCCGGTGGTAGACCACCACGAGGATCGGAAACATGATCAGTGTCAGGATGGTGGGCCACTGCAGCAGGAAGCCGAACATGATGGTCAGGAAACCCAGGTACTGGGGATGACGCATACGGGCGTAGATGCCGGTGACCGCCAGCCGGTGTTCCCGCTGGGCCGCATACAGGATCCGCCACGCCTGGTACAGCAGGATGAAGCCGGCGGCGATGAGCACGTTGCTCAGCAGGTGCAGGTCGCCCTGCCAGCCGACAAGGTCCTGCCACAGGTGCCCTGAATTGTGGGTCAGCAGGTTCAGGTCCGGGAACTGGCTGCCCAGCCACCCGGACAGGAAATAGATTGTCAGCGGGAAGCCGTACATCTCGGTAAACAGGGCGATCACGAAGGCGGAAAACCCGCCGAAGGCCCGCCAGTCCGGTTTTGTCCGGGGTTTGACGAAACTGAACGCAAAGATGATGAAGATTGCCGAGTTCAGGATCACCAGCAGCCAGAGGATGTACCCGTAATCATCCGGCATCTTTCGTACTCCCTCCGCCCGGACCTCCGTGGCCGCCGTGGCCCCCGTGCCCGCCGTGGCCGTGCCCGAACAGGTGCATCCCCAGCATGCCCATCACGAGGACGTAGGGCAGGGCATCGAGTACGTGCAGCCAGTGGCTGGTCAGCAGGTAGATCACGGCAATGACGATCAGGACGGCCAGCCCGGCGCGCACAGGCAGGGCCCGCCTGTCCGGACCTGGCTGCTGCGGGGGGCGCGGGCCGGGCCGGTGGCCGGCCGGGTGTTCGTTGTGGTTCACGGCCGGTCGCCGCGCAGGGCGGGCACGTTTACGGCGAGGAAGTCCTGCCGCATGCCCAGTGTTGAGTCGGTGATCTTCATGGACTCCGCCGCGTCGGGCGCGGTTTCGGTCAGGGCGCGGATGGCGTCGATGGTCTCGGGCACGACGATGGCCTCGTTATCGACCTGGTAGGTCAGGAAGGCCTCGTCGCCCTGGACCGTGACGAGGTCCT
>NZ_JABBCH010000053.1 GCF_012952295.1 Crystallibacter degradans | reverse complement strand
GTGCGCCACGAGGCGCTGTTTTACCGAGCGGAGGTGGAAGACCTTCGCCGTTGTGCTGTCGCAGCAGCATGACGAAGCTGGGGGCAGCCTGACCCGAGGAAACACCGGGAAGGGTGGCAAGCAGCCCCGACAACGCCGGGACGGACCAGTACTACCGAATGGGTCGGGTCCGGCAAGCAAGGCAGGAAGGTGTACGAGAGGAACCAGTGCTAAAGCTTCTCAAGTCTCCCGCCAGCTCAAATTCGGTGGATATGGGCTGGCCTGCGATGCGTACCGTCCCGCATGACGGGGCGGGAACTTGGATGTCGGTTAAGGTCGTTGGCATCCGAGGCCACGGTGAAGGCCTGCGGCGTAGCCGTGGCGATATCGCAGGAGCATAGCTGGGCGCCTAACCTGCCGATCGGTAAACAGTGAACGTGGGAACCGTCGTGCGTCTCCCGGGCTTGTTGCCCATCCAGGGGTGCTGGTCCGGGTGAGCGTGTTGTCCGTCGATCGGCGCACGATGGGGCGGAGGGGCCGTAGTAGTCCGAGCGGGGGAAAGCCTCGTACATGGCGAAGGGCCCCAGCGGATATGACGCAGTAGCTACTGCACGGAACGGAGGCATTGGTGAATACCGGTGAACCGCGTTGGGCCGACCTCGATGAGGCGAGTCTGCGGGTACGTGCGATGCAGACGAAACTGCACCACTGGGCGGTCAGTGACCCTGGCCGTCTTTTTGACGACGTGTTCAACCTCGTCTATGACCGGGATTTCCTCACCGTTGCGTGGGGCCGGGTCAAAGGAAACAAGGGTGCCAGAACGGCCGGTGTTGACCGGCGCATTCCGGCCCTGATCGGTGCTGGTGCCGAAAGCGAGGAGTTTCTGGAGGAAGTTAGGGAGCTGGTCAAGTCCCGGGCCTTTGTCCCGTTGCCGGTGAGGGAACGATTGATCCCCAAACCGAACAGCACGAAGCTTCGTCGCCTCGGCATTCCCACCGCCAGGGATCGGGTGGTTCAGGCATCCCTGGCGTTGGTGTTGGAGCCGATCTTTGAGGCGGATTTCAAGCCGGTCAGTTACGGTTTCCGTCCGAAGCGTCGGGCGCAGGATGCGATTGCCGAAATCCATGCCATGGCCACCCGGAATTACCACTGGGTGTTCGAGGCAGATATTGAGGCATGTTTTGACGAGCTGAAGCATTCGGCGGTCATCGCCGAGGTGCGCAAGCGCGTCACGGACAAACGCGTGCTGGTCCTGATCGGCAAGTTCCTCAAGGCGGGCATCATGTCCGCCGAGGGGAAGATCAGGGAATCTGACACCGGAACCCCGCAGGGAGGGATCATTTCCCCGCTTCTGGCCAACATCGCATTGACGGTGTTGGACAAGCATTTTTGCGATTTGTGGGATGCCCATGGCACCCCTTACCGCAGGGAAGCGCACCGGAAACGGGGAGGGGCCACCTATCGGATCATCCGCTACGCTGACGATTTTGTCATCATGGTCCTTGGTACCCAAGCCCATGCGGAGGCCCTCTGGGATGAAGTCGCGGAGGTCATCGCCCCTCTGGGGTTGAAGATCTCCGTAGCGAAATCCCGGGTCTGCCACGTTGATGAGGGGTTCGATTTCCTCGGTTTTCACATCCAGCGGAGAGTGAAGAAAGGAACCCAGAAAATGAGTGTCTACACCTACCCGTCGAAGAAGTCCTTGTCGACGATTCTCGGGAAGGTGCGGGCACTGACACGTCGGTCGGAACATCCATCGCTGGACGCCCTGCTCCGCCGGTTGAATCCGGTGGTGCGTGGCTGGTGCAACTATTTCCGCCATGGGGTTTCCAAAGCGACCTTCGGGTACCTCGATGCCTTCATATGGCATCGGGTGACCCAATGGATCCGCAAACGACACCCCGGCATTACATGGCGGGACTTGTTCCGGCGCTTTCTGACAGGAAGGCCCGGAAACCAGCCCCAGGCCGAGGGAATCATCATGTTCGACACCGCGACGGTACCGGTCACCCGGTATCGGTGGCGGGCACGCAATATCCCGACGCCGTGGGCAGCCAACACGGCTTGAGTGTCTATCCGTGGAGCGCCGGATGCGATGAGAGTCGCACGTCCGGTGCGGAGGGCGGGTCGGAGAAACGAGCCGGGAGCAATCCCGGTGTCGCGCTCCGGCCCGACCCTACAT
>NZ_JABBCH010000052.1 GCF_012952295.1 Crystallibacter degradans | reverse complement strand
CCGAGGAATGCCGCGGCGGTCCCCACGAGGGACACATACAGGAGAATGGCGACGAACCGCGCACTCCAATTAATGGCCGGGGCACCCTCGGTCAGCCAGGCTGCCAGCGCCAGTACCACGCCACCGATCACGAAATGCCATCCGATCACCGGCAGGACGTCGGACTTCAGCTGCCGTGAAATAAGTGTTCCGGCAGTGATGGCCAGAGCCGAGGTCAGCGATAGCCATGCCCCGGTGCCCGCGCCACTGGGTGCGGCCACAGCCAGCAGTCCCGCAAAGCCAACACCGACCGCGGCCAGAGTCCTTGGCGAGATCCTTTCCTTGTAGATCCACCAGGCCGGAAGCACGATGAGCAACGGCTGGGCGTTGGCCAGGACCGAGGCGGCCCCCGTTGAGAGCCCGACCAGACCGCCGAACATGGCGCCGAAGGCCACCGACACGTTGACAACGCCCAGCACCGTTATCAGGAGCCAGGTCCGCCGTCCACGCGGCATCGGCGCGCGCCGCAGCCCAGCCACCGCGAGGAGGGCTCCGCCGGCGAGGAGTGCCCGCAATGCGGCGAACCACAGGACCGGCGCGTCCTTCAGTCCTATATTGATGGCCAGGAAACAGGATCCCCAGGCAAAGGTGATCCAGAGCATGCGTATCGGCTTCGGTCGCCGCAAGGGGTTTCCCGGCCCGGCCGGGCTCGCGGCTACGCCTTTGTCACGGTTACGCATGGGAGCACCTTGGTTGCCGCCGCTGGAAGGGAGCCGGGACGAAGGGCGGTCGGAGAGTTCCATGAACGTTCGTGCTCACCTCCTCCGGTCAGGATCATCAGGATACGCGAAGCGGAGCCAGTGACCCGGCGGGTACCGTCCGGCTGCCGGCCGCCCGTAAGCCGGCCAAGGGGTGGCCGGGGCAGCAGCTGTGGCTCCGCCCCCGGAGAGCCTGCAGCAAGTACAGCAGCCATTTACGAGAACCCGGAGTGGCTGCCGGAGACCGGCCGGCCGCACCGGCCGCTACCGGGTGTCCGGGGCGTGCGGCCGGTTCGGTCCGTGACTGGTTTTGTTCAGCCTCAGCCGCGGTATGAAGGCCGGCACCCGGCGGGCATAGTCGAGGTACTCGTCACCGAATTCAGCTGTCATGTCCTTTTCTTCGCGTTTGGCCAGCCGGTGGTAGACCACCACGAGGATCGGAAACATGATCAGGGTCAGGATGGTGGGCCACTGCAGCAGGAAGCCGAACATGATGGTCAGGAATCCCAGGTACTGGGGGTGGCGCATACGGGCGTAGATGCCGGTGACCGCCAGCCGGTGTTCCCGCTGGGCCGCATACAGGATCCGCCATGCCTGGTACAGCAGGATGAAGCCGGCGGCGATGAGCACGTTGCTCAGCAGGTGCAGGGGGTTCAGATGCGGGTCGCCCTGCCAGCCGACAAGGTCCTGCCATAGGTGCCCTGAATTGTGGGTCAGCAGGTTCAGGTCCGGGAACTGGCTGCCCAGCCAGCCGGACAGGAAATAGATTGTCAGCGGGAAGCCGTACATCTCGGTAAACAGGGCGATCACGAAGGCGGAGAACCCGCCGAAGGCCCGCCAGTCCGGTTTTGTCCGGGGTTTGACGAAACTGAACGCAAAGATGATGAAGATTGCCGAGTTCAGGATCACCAGCAGCCAGAGGTTGTACCCGTAATCATCCGGCATCTTTCGTACTCCCTCCGCCCGGACCTCCGTGGCCGCCGTGGCCCCCGTGCCCGCCGTGGCCGTGCCCGAATAGGTGCATCCCCAGCATGCCCATCACGAGGACGTAGGGCAGGGCGTCGAGTACGTGCAGCCAGTGGCTGGTCAGCAGGTAGATCACGGCAATGGCGATCAGGACGGCCAGCCCGGCGCGCACAGGCAGGGCCCGCCTGTCCGGGCCTGGCTGCTGCGGAGGCTGCGGGCCGGGCCGGTGGCCGGCCGGGTGTTCGTTGTGGTTCACGGCCGGTCGCCGCGCAGGGCGGGCACGTTTTCGGCGAGGAAGTCCTGCCGCATGCCCAGTGTTGAGTCGGTGATCTTCATGGAGTCCGCCGCGTCGGGCGCGGTTTCGGTCAGGGCGCGGATGGCGTCGATGGTCTCGGGCACGACGATGGCCTCGTTATCGACCTGGTAGGTCAGGAAGGCCTCGTCGCCCTGGACCGTGACGAGGTCCT
>NZ_JABBCH010000051.1 GCF_012952295.1 Crystallibacter degradans | reverse complement strand
ACTCAGGATCCTCCGGCGAACGGCCCGCCTCTTCTCCCAGATGGTCACTAGCAGCAGCGGATCAGACAGACCTACACAGGCGCCAGCCGATGAATACGCCCGAACCTGATACGCAGAGGTGCCAGTACGACCTTGATGGCGTTGCCTTCAAATATCGGAACGGGATTTTGGGTACTGGCTGTTAAGTCATGCCGAGACCCGGTCCACCTGTTCCGAACTCGAAGAACCACCACCTCTCAGGAGAGCAATTCGAGCTCCCAATCCTTAACGTCGGCCACCGGCGCGAACAGGCGCGCGTCAATCTCGTCGAGGGGCAGGCCTCTGCGGACCCGGTCCGGCCAATCCCTGTTGCCCAGGGCCGCCTTGCCCAGCGCCACCACGTCGGCCGCGCCGTCAGCCAGCATGGACACTGCCGTCTCCGGGTCATCCAGATGGCCGTTGGCGATCACCGGCAGTCCGGAGTGCCGCTTGGCCAGGGCGGCCAGCGAGGGGCCTTTATCGCCGAAGGCCGGGGCGTAGGCCTTGTACTCGGTGGTATGGATGAAGTCGACGCCCGTGGCGGCCAGGGCGGAGAAGATAACCTCCGCCTCCTCTGCCCCGCCGGCCCACCGATGGTCGTGGTCGCTGACCTTGGACTGGGAGATCCGAATGCCCACAGCCATCTCCGGGCCCACGGCATCGCGCACGGCGCGGGCGATCTCCGCGGTGAAACGCACACGGTTCTGCGGGGAGCCGCCGTACTCGTCAGTGCGCAGATTGAGATAGTCGGTGAGGAACTGGTCCAGCAGGTAGCCGTTGGCACCGTGGATTTCCACGCCGTCGAACCCGGACTCCCTCGCGCGCAGCGCGGAGGCCACGAAGCCCTGGCGGACCTCCTCCATCTGCTCCCGGGTAATTTCCGCAGGCACCCGGTAGGGGCCCTCGCCGCGGTAGAAGCCCAACTGCTCCCCCCTGGGAGCGACCGCCGAGGGGCCGATCGTGGAGTCCGCATAGCGGCTGCCCTGCGCTTGGGACCCGGCGTGCATGAGCTGGGCGAATATCGTAGACCCGGCTGCATGGACGGCGTCGACGACCGTGGCCCAGGACCGGGCCTGCTCATCCGTGGCCAGACCTGGCTGGTACAGGTAGCCCTGACTGTAAGCGGTGTCGGGGTAGATCCCCTCCGTGATCAGTAGGGCGAAGCCGCCCCGGGCGAAGGCCTCGTAGTAGGAGACCATCTTCTCCGTCACCAGCCCGTCCTCGGTGGCGCTGATACGGGTCATGGGTGCCAGCGCGACACGGCTGGGCAGCTGTGTGGAACCGATCTGCAGGGGCGACCAAAGCGGGGCGAGGTTCGTCATGATGATCTCCTTAAACTTTCCCGGGGAGGGGGGTTCACGCTGCTTGTAAGTACGACATGCTTCGTACTACTAGAGTTATCGTACAATGGGTGCGGAGTCAGTCAAATGGCTAGGAGGCTGGTTGCAGGTGCGCGCCCTCGCTCACCCGGACCGGGGCGAGTTGCAGTTGGATACCGTACTGTCCGCGTTGTCCGATCCAGTGCGGCGACGGATCATCGGCCAGCTCGCGGATGGCCCTGACGACCAGGCGTGCAGTGCCTTCCAGCTGCCGGTCAGCAAGTCCACCTCCACGCACCACTTCCGGGTCCTGCGTGAGGCCGGCCTGATCGAACAGCACTACAGCGGCACCTCGATCCTCAACACGCTGCGGGCAGCCGACCTCGAAGCGCGGTTCCCGGGTCTCCTTCAAGCGGTCCTTCAAGCTTCCCGCCACGAAGCCCCCTCCCCCACTGCCGAGCGGCTGTAACCGGCCGCAGGCCTGCCAGCCACCTGCGAAGAGGTATAGAGTGCCTGGCGCTTCCGATATTCACTCACGGCTCACGCTAGCGGCCTGCGGATAGAGACCACCGATAACGGCGCATATGCCACAGCGTAGTCTGCGTATTTCATCTGATGAATCATGACGCCTCCTCTCCCCGCTGTGGCGCGGGATCCCCGTCGAAGGGCGAGTTTACGCGGATCGCAGGCTGATTTCGGCTCTGATGTGGGCTTCGGCCCGGCATCCGCTTGAGGGCGCGGCGAAGTCTTGTCCGGACTCGGAACCACCTCTGACCTGCGGGTTTGCCTTGAAGTCTCATCTGATGAATCATTGATTCGTTTGTTTGTGCGGCGTTTGGAGGCGGAAATTGGGTGTGGACCGGTCAGGCCGGGTGCTTGTTG
>NZ_JABBCH010000050.1 GCF_012952295.1 Crystallibacter degradans | reverse complement strand
ATCGGACGACCCGAGGAACGCACCAGTTCCACGGCGTCTTCCTTGTACTTCTGGGTGTACTTCTTACGATCCGACATTAACGTGAGGGCTCCTTACAAGCTGTCTCACAAAACCATACGGCCGCAGTGCCTGGTTTATTTCGTGCGGGGCGCGATCGGATTTAAGTAGCCGTAAAGCCAGGACAGCGGCGTATGCGCTGGTTAAGGGAATGGGTCCTATTAGGCGGTAGCCCAAGACTTCTTCGACATTGCCGATACGTCTGGCAACGGAGCTGTGGTGAAGGTGCAGCGCTTTCGCGGCACGGCGCAGTGTTCCTGTCCGGCACAGCGCTTCCAATGCTTCAAGCTCCGCACGCCCGCCGTCTTTCCTCTCGATGGCCTGAAGTGCCGGGAGATCGGGCAGCTTCAGGAGATCATCACGAGGTACCCGGGCGAGCAGGGTGAGGTTCCCGAGCTCAGCGTGTGAAATGACGCGGGAAACAGGACTGCCATCGCCGGTAAACGGCAGAACATCCAGGGCGTGATGGTAGGAGAGGTGGATCCGGGCAACCGGTACCCGAGGACCGATACCGACACGAACACCGGCTGTCATTTCAGCAAACCGCCGCAACGGCGTATCCCGTGGCGCAATGGCGATTGTGTCGGCGCCCGTAGTTACAGCGATGCAGTCAGGATCGGCTTCTACAATCCGCTGCGGCAACTGTTCAGAAGATTCCTTCTCCCGAAAAGCCAGCACGGCGCTTCGCTTCAAGGTGCCCAGGCCCAAAGAAATCCAAAGATTCTCCCGATCACGATCGTTCGTATCAGTGTGAAGCAGCCCGGAGAGGAGCCTGCGCTGAGGCAGGACAGTGGCATTTGAAACTGGATTCATGACTCAATCCGCGGCAGGAGTATGCGGTCAGGGCCAACCCGGGCCTCAACCGCTGGACAAACACTGGTGGACGAAACCTGCGGAACAAGCCGCGGCTGTCGAGGGAACAGCCCTTCAAAAAGCCTCCCAAAAGGAGACTACGGCCATAACCACAGGTCAGCGGCATATCGGGTGAAAGATCCGACAACTGTCGGACGACTGCGGAGGGACTTCCGCAATAGACTCTCGTAGCATCCCTCCTCTGACGCGGCCGGGATGCATGCGCTTGAACAACCGATACAACGAGGCCCCTTCGACGGCTGCCGCTCCGTCTAATGAAGCAGGAAATACACCGGATGAAATCTGATGCAAGATGCCGTATAGAAGTCGTTGTGAGTGATGGAAGAGAACTGAACGGACTTCTAGACAAAGCTGTGGATACCCTTCTCGCGACGGCATTGGAGCGAAAAAAGAACGGGATCCTCGTGACCCGGCACGACGGCAGCCGATACACAGTCGAACTTTCCGATGAAGTCCCCTACGGGCTCACCCACGAACGATCCATATGAGCAGCACCGCAGAACCTCTGCCTTACCTCAGCAGCTCCGGCGCTGACTCCAGGTACGGCAGGTACTGTCCGCTCCACAACCGCTCGTCCTGGAAGCGGTTGTCCGTTCGAGAGCGCGAACCGGTTTGAGCCATGAGTGAAGCGGCGACAGGTCAGATCTGGGCGTTGGATCCGGCCAGCCTCCACGAGGTGCTTCTGGACCCTGAAGCAGCTCTGGCCCAGGTTAAGGAAGGGTCGCCTCTGGAGCGGATTTGGGCCTTGCGCTTGCTCGGGTGCCTGGACCAGGCCGCTATCGAGGCAGAGGATCTGCTTGCCGGTGCCGATTACAGGTTCGGCCCTCTGCTCCTGCTGGCCCACATTTACCAGTGCCAGTACAGGTGGGAGGAAGCCTCCTGGCTGCAGGGGGAAGCGGTCAGAATCGCCGGAACACCGGAACGCGAAGCAATGGCACACCATCACACAGGACGAAGACTGATGGTAGAAAGCCGCTACCGCGAGGCCGAACAGGAATTCGAATGGGCCATAGACCTCTTCCGGGCTGCGGGCAGCCCAGAAGAAGTGGCCAACGCCTCCCGGACCGCCCAGCAGCTGGCACGCCGGCTTTCGGCCCAGAACACCTTCAGAGAAGAACCCCCTCTATAAATGGCGGGACACTCACCTCCACGGACTCAAGCCAATGCGATCGGGACGAATTCCACCCATGAAAGAAGCAGAAAAACGCGATTTCAACCGTGCGTCTCTGCATTCCACACCTGACTAAATTCGAACTGATCCCACGAGGCAGACTACTGGCACCTCTGCGTATCAGGTTCGGGCGTATTCATCGGCTGGCGCCTGTGTAGGTCTGTCTGATCCGCTGCTGCTAGTGACCATCTGGGAGAAGAGGCGGGCCGTTCGCCGGAGGATCCTGAGT
>NZ_JABBCH010000005.1 GCF_012952295.1 Crystallibacter degradans | reverse complement strand
CGCGTCGCCCAGCAACTCAACGCCCGACCACGCAAAACCCTCGGCTGGAACACTCCCGCAGAGCAACTTCGTGATTTACTGATAGCCAGCTGACCACGGGTGTTGCATCGACCCCTAGAATCCGCCAAGCTTCGCCAACGGGGGGATTAAACGACCAAGGCCGGGTACCGTTTCCGGTCCCCGGCCATGTCGGGGCGCACTCCTGCAGGGAAGTCCGCCCATCAGCGATGACGCTGGTTAGATGTTGAAGCCGAGCGCGCGCATCTGGTCGCGGCCGTCGTCGGTAATCTTTTCGGGACCCCACGGCGGCATCCATACCCAGTTCAAGCGCCACTCATCGACAACACCGTCCAGCGCCTGGGCGGTCTGCTCTTCGATGACATCTGTCAGCGGGCAGGCAGCCGTGGTCAGTGTCATATCGATCAGCAGGGCGCCGTCCTCGGCGTACTTCAGTCCGTAGAGCAGGCCCAGATCCACGATATTGACGCCGAGTTCCGGGTCAATGACGTCTTTCAGGGCCTCTTCAACATCCTCGAGAGACGTCTGCGAAATGTTGGCTTCGGTCATGATTAGGCCTTTGCTGCAGTCGGCAGGAAACGGTCGTAGCCTTCTTCTTCCAGGCGGTCGGCCAGCTCGGGGCCGCCTTCCTCGGCGATGCGTCCGTCAACGAACACGTGGACGAAGTCAGGCTTGATGTAGCGCAGGATGCGCGTGTAGTGGGTGATGAGCAGGGTGCCCATCTCTCCGGTTTCGTGCACACGGTTGTGGCCTTCGGAGACAACCTTCAGCGCGTCGACGTCCAGGCCCGAGTCGGTCTCGTCCATGACGGCGAACTTCGGCTTGAAGAGTTCGAGCTGCAGGATCTCCACGCGCTTCTTCTCGCCACCGGAGAAGCCTTCGTTGACGTTACGCTGGGCGAAGTCCGCATCGATGCGCAACTGGCTCATGGCTTCCTTGACGTCCTTGGTCCAGGTACGCAGCTTCGGAGCTTCGCCGTCCAAGGCAGTCTTGGCCGTGCGCAGGAAGTTGGTCATGGTCACGCCGGGCACCTCGACCGGGTACTGCATGGCCAGGAAGAGACCGGCGCGTGCGCGCTCGTCCACGCTCATCTCCAGCACGTTTTCGCCGTCCAAAGTGATGGAACCGGAGTCCACGATGTAGCGCGGGTGGCCGGCGATGGTGGAGGCCAGCGTGGACTTGCCCGAACCGTTGGGGCCCATGATGGCGTGGATCTCGCCGGTCTTGATCGTCAGGGACACTCCCTTGAGGATTTCCTTTTCGCCCTGCTCAGTCTCAATGCTGACGTGCAGGTCCTTGATTTCCAGAGTAGACATCTGTCTGCTTTCTCCTCTGCAGCCGTTCTGCCCGGCTGCTGTGTGAAGTTCGTAAAGTTTTTTAGTGCAAATCCGGAGCGGGAGCTCCGTTAGTGACCGTGGTGACGTCGACGTAGACATCGTCGCCATCCAGCTCCAGCGCGAAGACCGGCACCGGCTCGAAGGCCGGCAGGCTCAGCGGTTCGCCGCTGCGCAGGTCGAACTGTGAGCCGTGGCCCCAGCATTCGATGGCGCCGTCTTCGACATCGCCCTCCGACAGGGAGTAGTCCTCGTGCGAGCACGTGTCCCCCAGCGCATGGAGGCCGCCCTCGGAGTCCCGGACGATGGCGACAGGATAGTCGTCGACCAGGATGCGCAGGGCCGCCTTGACCTGAATGTCGGAGGCCCTGCACACCAGCTTGCCGCGTGGAGCTTCGGACATCAGAAGTTCCCTGCCGCCAGTTCCCGCTCAACAGCCTCGGTGAGGCGCTCTTCGAGTGCCGGAACCTTGATCTGCTGGATGATCTCGTTCAGGAAGCCACGTACCACCAAGCGGCGCGCGGTCTTTTCGTCGATGCCACGGGCCATCAGGTAGAACAGGTGCTCGTCGTCGAAACGGCCGGTGGTGCTGGCATGGCCGGCGCCCTCGATCAGGCCCGTCTCGATCTCGAGGTTCGGTACCGAGTCCGCCCGGGCGCCGTCGCTGAGGATCAGGTTTCGGTTGGCCTCGTAGCTATCGGTTCCTTCGGCTTCCTTGCGGATCAGAACGTCGCCAACCCACACGGTGTGCGCGTTCTCGCCCTGCAGGGCACCCTTGTACAGCACGCGCGATTTGCAGTTCGGCACTGCGTGGTCGACGAACAGGCGCTGCTCCAGGTGCTGGCCGGCGTCGGCGAAGTACAGGCCGAACATCTCGACCTCGGAACCGGTCTGCTTCAGCCGTGCGGACGGCGTCACGCGGACCAGGTCGCCGCCGAGGCTGACCACGACGTGCTTGAACTTCGCGTCACGGCCCACCTTGGCCTGCTGGGAGGAGGCATGGACGGCGTCGTCGTCCCATTCCTGGACGGAAACCACGGTCAGGTCCGCGCCGTCCTGCACGTCGATTTCGACATTCTGGGAGACGGTGGCACTGCCCTTGTGGTCCAGCACGACAACAGCCTTGGAGAACTTCTCCGCGACGATCACGATGTGCTGCGCGGACGGGTCCTTGCTGCTGCCGGTCACCGAGATGCCCACAGCGGGCTCGATGCTGGACTCGGCAGGGATGGTTACCACGGTGGCTTCGCTGAAGGCTTCCCAGGCGGCCGCGGATACGCGGTCCTCCGGGATGCCTGCACTGCCGATGCGGGAGTCGTCGCGGCCTACGGTTTCCACCGTGATGCCGGCCGGGCGCTCGGCGCCTTCGGGACCGGTGACGGCAACAGAAGGCGCAGCGCCGGTCAGCGCCTGGGTGTGTAGTCCGCGCAGCCGCTTGAGCGGGGTGAAGCGCCAGTCTTCTTCGCGTCCGGTCAGGACAGGGAAATCCTCGACCTTGTACGAAGTCAGCCGGCCGGCGCGTGAGCTGTCCGGAACGCCTACGCCGCCGCCGTGGCTGTGGCTCTTGGCGCTGGCGCCTGCCAGCGGGGAGTTGTCCGGGTTCGCCGGCGAGAGGTTTTCGCCCTCTTCGGTGAAGCCGTCAATGGCCGGAGCACCGATCCTTGCTTTTTCAGTGATCTCAGTCATTAACCTACGGATCCTTCCATTTGCAGTTCGATCAAGCGGTTCAGCTCAAGCGCGTATTCCATCGGCAGTTCGCGGGCGATCGGCTCGATAAAGCCGCGCACGATCATCGCCATGGCTTCGTCTTCGGCCAGGCCTCGCGACATCAGGTAGAACAGCTGCTCTTCGCTGACGCGGGAAACGGTAGCCTCATGGCCCATGGTCACGTCGTCCTCGCGGACGTCGATGTACGGGTAGGTGTCCGAGCGTGAGATGGTGTCCACCAGCAGCGCATCGCAGACGACACTGTTCTTCGAGTTCTTGGCACCTTCGCGCACCTGGACCAGGCCGCGGTAAGCCGAACGGCCGCCGCCGCGGGCCACGGACTTGGCCACGATCGCGCTGGAGGTGTTCGGCGCGAGGTGGACCATTTTGGAACCGGTGTCCTGGTGCTGGCCCTCACCGGCGAAGGCGATGGACAGCGTCTCGCCCTTGGCATGTTCGCCGACCATGTACACGGCCGGGTACTTCATGGTGACCTTGGAGCCGATGTTGCCGTCGATCCATTCCATTGTGGCGCCCTCATGTGCAATGGCACGCTTGGTGACCAGGTTGTACACGTTGTTGGACCAGTTCTGGATGGTCGTGTAGCGGACGCGTGCGCCCTTCTTCACGATGATTTCGACGACGGCGGAGTGCAGCGAGTCCGACGTGTAGATCGGGGCGGTGCAGCCTTCGATGTAGTGGACGTAGGAGTCCTCGTCGGCAATGATCAGCGTGCGTTCAAACTGACCCATGTTTTCCGTGTTGATACGGAAGTAAGCCTGCAGCGGGATTTCAACGTGGACGCCTTTGGGGACGTAGACGAAGGATCCGCCGGACCAAACGGCGGTGTTCAGCGACGCGAACTTGTTGTCGCCGACCGGGATGACGGAGCCGAAGTACTCTTCGAAAATCTCCGGGTGTTCCTTCAGGGCGGTGTCCGTGTCCAGGAAGATGACGCCCTGGGCTTCGAGGTCCTCTCGGAGCTGGTGGTAGACAACCTCGGACTCGTACTGGGCGGCGACGCCGGAGACAAGGCGCTCACGCTCGGCCTCGGGAATGCCGAGTTTTTCGTACGTGTTGCGGATGTCCTCGGGAAGGTCTTCCCAGGTCTGGGCCTGCTTTTCGGTGGACCGGACAAAGTACTTGATGTTGTCGAAGTCGATGCCGGAGAGGTCCGCACCCCAGGTCGGCATGGGCTTGCGGTCGAAGTACTTCAGGCCCTTCAGCCGCAGATCGAGCATCCACTGCGGCTCGCTCTTCTTGGCCGAAATGTCGCGGACAACTTCTTCATTCAGTCCGCGGCGTGCGTTGGCGCCGGCGTCGTTCTTATCTGCCCAGCCATATTCATAGTTGCCGATGCCGTGCAGCTCGGGGTTCTTCTCAAGAATTTCGGAAATGGTGGTGTCCGGCACGTCGGTGCTACCGACGGCATCCTGGACTCGCTGATCCACTTGGTCCGTCATCACGGCCTCTCTTGCAGATTGATGGATACTCTTCTGGTGCCTGCTGTCGGTCCGGACTCCCGGACCGCAGACTTTGTTCGGCCCACTGGTATATGGGTCGTACAAACATGTCCCCCGCTGGCCAGCGTGGACAGACGCCTGACGTCTACCCCCAGCAGGCGGGAGAAAACTTCGGTTTCACTGTCGCAAAAGACAGGGAAATCGGCAGCCAGTTGCTGTACGGGGCAGTGCCCCTGGCACAGCTGGACTGCCAGCATGGTGCTGTGTGCGGCCTTGGCGCCCACCACCGTGGTGGAACCGACAAAGCCGTCCTCGTTCAGAGCCTTGGCCAGTGCTTTGGCCCGCGCCTCTACGGACTCCCCGGCGGCTTCGACAACGGGACGGTACCGCCGTTCCATGTCTTCGTAACGCTGGCGCGCAAACTCCGCTACGGCGTCTGGGCCGGCGATGCTGCCCAGCGTACTGAGCGCTCCGCGTGCTATGTCAAGATAGTCATTGCCCAGCTTCGACTGGCCCTGTCGGCTGAGGACGTACTTGCGGGCAGGACGGCCGGCGCCGGTGGCGGAATTGGCCACCATCTTGACCTCGATGAGGCCGCCACGGGACAGGGCATCGAGGTGGCGGCGGACCGCAGCCGGCGTGAAGCCGAGGCGATCGCCGAGCTCAGCGGCACTGACGGGACCGTGTTCCAGGACTGCGCTCAGCACCCGGTCCCGGGTACGCTCCTCGGAGTCCGCGGCCTGGGCGCGCGGAACAGCAGAGTTGTTCATGGAATACACAACACAATCATGACTTAATATGTTCCCGCCCTCCAGTAAGGCTGGCCTTAGCCTCCCGGCCGCTGTTCGGATTGGTTGGCAGTGCCGCCCAGCGGCCACCTCTACATCACGTAGAATGATCTGGTGCCTAACACCGAACCGTGCCTCGATATCCAGGGGCTCGTTAAAGATCTTGGGCCGGTAGCAGCTCTGGACGGCAAGATGGTCAGGGTTATCGACGGCGTGCACCTGCGCGCCTTTCCCGGCCAGGTAACCGCCCTGCTCGGCGCCAACGGGGCCGGCAAGACCACCACCCTTGAATGCGCCCAGGGCCTGACCCGGCCCAACGGCGGAACCGTGCGCCTGCTCGGCCAGGACCCGTACGAAGCCGGCGCAGGGCTCCGCAGCCGCGTGGGGGTCATGCTCCAGGAAGGCGGCTTGCCCCAGGCCATCCGGCCCATCCCGTTGCTCAGGCACGTCGCCGGCATGTACCGCAGCCCCCGCGACGTGGATGCGCTGATCAAGCGCCTGGGGATCGACAACTTCGGGAACACTCCCGTGCGGCGGCTTTCCGGTGGCCAGAAACAGCGCGTTGCCCTCGCCGCGGCACTGGTCGGAGACCCCGAGGTTCTCTTCCTCGACGAGCCCAGCGCCGGACTCGATCCGCAGTCCCGCGCGGTTGTCTTCGACCTCATCCAGGAACTGCGGACAGAGGGCCTGGGCATTATCCTCACTACCCACCTGATGGACGATGCCCAGCGGCTGGCGGACTACGTTTTTATTATCGACGCCGGCAAAACAGTTGCGCACGGCACCGTCGCCGAACTGACGAAGGCCACTGACGAAAGCAGCGGCGTCGAGCGGCTGTTGACCTTCGACTCCCGCCCCGGACTGGATCTCGCCGGCCTGGCGGGCCTGTCCGTCCACGAGACCGTGCCCGGCCGGTACACCGTAGCGGGCAATCTGATCCCGGCCGATCTTGCCGCACTGGCAAAGTTCTGGGAAGAACAGGACATCATGCCTACTGCCATCCACATGGCGCCGCGCTCACTTGAGGACGTGTTTCTGGACATCTCCGGGAAGGGGCTGCGGTGAAAGCTCCTGCCTCCCTTGCCCGCCGGGTCCTTCTGCAGGGCCGTTACGAAACCATGACCATGCTGCGCAACGGCGAACAGTTGCTGATCGCCGTCATCCTGCCGCTCATGGCCCTGGTCGGCCTGACGATCACGCCGTTGCTGGACGAGTTCACCGATAGCCGGATCGACATGGCCGCTCCGGGTGTGCTGGCCCTGTGCGCGGTATCGACCGGGCTGACAGGCCAAGGCATCGCCACCGGTTTCGACCGGCGGTACGGGGTGCTGCGGTTTCTCTCCACCACTCCGCTGGGGCAAAGCGGGCTGATCCTGGGCAAGGTCATCGCGGTCCTGTCGGTGCTCGCCATCCAGGTGGTCGTCATCGGCGTGGCCGCCCTGCTGCTTGGCTGGAGCCCGGAACCGGGCGGGATCCTGCCCGCGGCCGTGCAGCTGATCCTGGGTGCCGGAGCTTTCACGTCGCTGGGACTCCTGATCGCCGGCACCGCACGGCCGGAGGCAACGTTGGCGATCACAAACCTGCTTTGGGTCCTGCTGGCCGCTGCCGGCGGACTCCTGTTTCCCGCGGCAAGCTGGCCCGATGTTTACGAGCCAGCGGCCCAACTGCTGCCCTCGAGTGCCTTGGGAGATGCGCTGCGCAGCGCCCTGATGGACGCCGAGTTCAACCTCACGGCATCGATCGTCCTGCTGGCCTGGACGGTGCTCGCCGGCCTTGCCGCTATCCGCTGGTTTAAATGGAGCTGACCTAAGTGACTATTGAGCAACTGACGCGCCGACTGCCGGGCTCCCCCAACAAGACCGTCCGCGGTCTGGCCGTTGCCTCGCTCGCCTCCGAGATCCTCATCATCGTGACCGGAGGCGCGGTGCGGTTGACCTCCTCCGGTCTGGGCTGTCCCACCTGGCCCAAATGCACGGCGGAATCCCTGGTTGCCACGCCCGAGATGGGAATCAATGGCGCCATCGAATTCGGCAACCGGCTGCTGACTTTCCTGCTGGCGGCCATCGCGTTCGCCATGCTGGTGTCCGTGTGGAAGATGGCGCAGCGTCGCAAAGACCTGTTTTACCTTTCCGTCGCCCTGCTGGCCGGTATCCCTGCCCAGGCCATCATCGGCGGCATCACGGTCTGGACGCAGCTCAATCCCTGGGTGGTCGGGTGCCACTTCATCGTGTCTATTACGATGGTTGCTGCAGCCACAGTCCTGGTCCACCGGGCGTGGCTGGACAATGACCAGGCGGGTACGGTCCAGCAACAGCGTTCGACGGCGACCGTACGCCAACTGCTCTGGGCCAGCGGTGTCCTGACCCTGGTAGCGATCGTGCTGGGCGTCATCGTGACCGGCTCCGGCCCGCATGCAGGCGACGCGGAGGCTCCGCGGAACGACCTGGATCCTGACCTGATGACCCGCATACATGTGGCGCCTGTCTACCTGCTGGTTGCCACCGCCGTCGTACTTCTGGTCATGGTGCACCGGCACGCGCAGCTGGCCGAGCTGCGCCGGCCGATGGTGCTTTTCGCCGTCGTTATTCTGCTGCAGGGTGCCATTGGCTACGTCCAGCACTTCACGGGACTGCCCATTCTACTGGTCGGCTTGCACATGCTTGGCGCCGCGCTGCTTGCGGCCGCCTGTACCCATGCCGTCTACGTGGGCGTCACCCGGCAGCCGCTCTCCGAAGGCGCGCATTCAGGCGGGCAGAAGCAGGTTCACCGCAGCTAGACGGAGGCGGGGTCCGGGAGGGCGTCCAGCAACCGGGCCAGCTCACGCTGGCTGCTGCCGGGCAGCGGAAGCAAGGGCCGCCGCGGATCGCCGGCGTCTACCCCCGCGGCGCGGGCCAGAGCGTACAGATTGCTCAGTTTCCGCAGACTGTTGAAGTAGTTCAGCAGCGGCGCCAGGACTTGCCGCGCCTCGGCCAGTTTGTCCGAATCCGCGTTGACTGCCGCGTCGCGCAGCAGCCGGTAATGGTACGGCAGCACCGAGGCAGGCCCGCTGTGCCAGGCATCGGCAGCTGCACCGGCTTCGCCGATGAGGACATCGCCGCTCATCCCGTGGCTGAAGCCCTCCGGGACCATCTTCCGCAATTGTTCATCCCGGTGCAGGAACGTCTCGGCATCGGCGGCGGATTCCTTCACTGCGACGATATTGCGCACCCGGGCCAGCTCGCCGATGAGTTCCAGACTGAACGAGAATTGCGTTGTCCCGGGGTTGCTGTAGAGACAGATGGGCAAGGTGGTGGATGCTGCCGCGGCTAGGGATTGGGTGTGCACCTCATCCTCATTGAGCGGCACGTAGGACACCGTAGAAACCAGGAGCCCGTCCACGCCGGCGGCTTGCGCATCCTCAATATTCAGCAGCAGCTCACGCGTTCCCACGGCACTGACCCCGCCAATCACGGCAAGGTCGGGATTGGCTGCCTTAACGGCTTTGACGCCGGTCTCCAGGACCTGCCGCCGCTCTTCACGGTCCAGGTAGGCGAAGCTGCCGGAGCTGCCCAGGATGGCTATGGAATCCACCCCGGAACCGGCCAGGTCCGCCAGGTGGCGTTCGAGTTCGTCGAAGTTGATCGCTCCGTCCGGCAAGAACGGAGTGACGGGATACGCAACGAGGCCGCGGAAGACTGTCATTGGGCCATCCTAGAACACCGTCGGCCCAATCCAGCGAGGTTAGAAGGCGGCGAAGACCGGGCCGCCCACAAAGGGATCCACGGCGAGGGCCAGGAACAGTACCGTCAGGTAGCTGATGGAGCCGTGGAAGACCCGCATGGCGGACTTGTTGGTTGTCTCCACCGTCTCGGTTCCGCGCTTAGCCAGGCTGTAAAGCCGGTGGGATTCGTAGACAAACCAGCCGCCGCCGAGCAGCGCCGCGATGGTGTACACCCAACCGGCACCGCCCACCGGAGCCAGCAGCAGCGAACAGGCCAGCGTGGCCCAGGCGTAGAGAACCACCTGGACTGATACCTGGCGTGCGCTGGCAATGGCGCCGAGCATCGGGACGTTGGCCGCGTTGTAGTCATCGCTGTACTTCATCGACAGCGGCCAGTAGTGCGGCGGGGTCCAGAGGAAGATCACCATAAACAGGATCACGGCGGGCCAGGCAAGGGTATTGGTCACGGCGGCCCAGGCAATCAGTACCGGGAAGCAGCCTGCCGCGCCGCCCCAGACTATGTTCTGCGCGGTGCGGCGCTTGAGGATCAGCGTGTAGATAACTACGTAAAAGAAGATGGCGCCGACACCGAGCATGCCTGCCAGCGGATTGGCCCCGAACCACAGCAGCACCACTGCCACGATGCCAAGAATCCAGGAGAATACCAGCGCCTCGCGCGGAGTCAGTTCGCCGGTCACCAGTGGCCGGTTCTCGGTCCGGTGCATGAGCTTGTCCATGTCCCGGTCGATATAGCAGTTGAACGAACCGGCCGATCCGGCTGCCAGGGCTCCGCCGATCATTGTGGCCGCCATCAGCCAGACATCCGGGAAGCCGCCCTGCGCGAAGATCATCGTCGGCAGCGTCGTCACCAGCAGCAGCTCCATGACGCGAGGCTTGGTGAGCGAAATATAGGCCTTGGCCTTGCGTCCGAAACCGGTCTTTACGGGTGCGTCAGCTACCTGTTCCGGAGCGCTCTGGATCTTCAAGGAAAAAACCACTCAGTTCTGCTGGAGATGATCTGGGTATCAGCGTAGCCAGCGCGGCCACGGCACCGGGCGCCGCCCATCAGGGCAGGCAAGGGCCAAAGTGCATCTTCATTATACGCTCTATCGCTTGTAGAAATCTCCCGGCATCCAGAACGGCCGCTGAACCGGATGCTCGCGGGCCATGCTGTGTGTCCGACTGTTACTCATCCCACCCTTGCACATCCTCTGTACGCGGCCCGCTGAGACGCTAAGGTGGGACTTGATGGCCATGCGGGCTGTGGCGGGCGCCATACCGGGTAAACCCCGGTGAAGCGCACGTTGTCCGGTGCGATGGTCACGTAGCAGTCTCATGACTGGAACTGCATGGGACCTTCATCCGGGTTCCTGCTGGCCGAACGATTAGAGAGGGGCCCGCAACGGTGCCACATACGGAAGAACTGTCCTGGACAGACCTGGACCAGCGTGCGGTAGATACCGTACGCGTACTTGCGGCAGACGCCGTGGAAAAGGTCGGCAACGGCCACCCCGGTACCGCAATGAGTCTGGCCCCGGCCGCATATCTGATCTTCCAGAAGATGATGCGCCATGATCCTGCCGATCCGGCCTGGGTTGGCCGCGACCGCTTCATCCTCTCCCCCGGGCACACCTCGCTGACGCTCTACATCCAGCTTTTCCTCTCCGGCTACGGCCTGGAAATCGAGGACCTGCGCCGGCTCCGGACGTGGGACTCGCTGACTCCGGGGCACCCCGAGTACGGCCATACTGCCGGCGTGGAAATCACCACCGGCCCGCTGGGCCAGGGCCTCGCGTCCGCGGTGGGCTTCGCCTACGCGCAGCGCCGCACCCGCGGTCTTTACGACGCCGATGCTGCCGCCGGCGAGAGCCCGTTCGACCACACCATCTGGGTCATCGCCTCCGATGGCGACCTGCAGGAAGGTGTGACGTCGGAAGCATCGTCGCTGGCAGGGCACCAGGAACTGGGCAACCTCGTGGTGATCTACGACGAGAACCACATTTCCATCGAGGACGACACCGACATTTCGTTCACGGAAGACGTACTCAAGCGCTACGAGGCCTATGGCTGGCACACCCAGCGTGTGGACTGGACCAAGACGGGCGATTACAAAGAGGACATCGAGGAGCTGTACAACGCCCTCAAGACCGCGAAGGCCGAAACCACCAAGCCTTCCATCATTTCGCTGCGGACCATCATCGGCTGGCCGGCGCCGAAGAAGCAGAACACCGGCAAGATCCACGGCTCGGCCCTCGGCGCGGAGGAAGTTGCCGCGGTGAAGGAAATCCTCGGCTTCGACCCGGAGCAGCGCTTCGAGATTGCCTCCGAGGTGCTGGACCACGCGCGGCAGGTTGCTGCCCGCGGCAAGGAAGCCCGCGCCGAATGGGAGAAGAGCTACCAGGACTGGCGCCAGGCCAACGCGGACGCCGCCGCGCTGCTGGACCGTGTCCAGCAGTACGAACTCCCGCAGGGCTGGGAAGAAGCACTCCCGGAGTTCGAAGCGGGCAAGGACGTTTCCACCCGGGCCGCCTCGGGGAAGGTCCTGAACGCCATCGGCCCGGTGCTGCCAGAACTGTGGGGAGGCTCTGCCGATCTGGCCGAGTCCAACAACACCACCATCGAGGGCTCCCCGTCGTTCGTGCCGACCGGCAAGCAGACCGATATGTGGTCGGGCAACCCATACGGCCGCGTCCTGCACTTCGGTATCCGCGAACACGCGGCAGCTGCCATCGTCAACGGGATCGTGCTTAGTTCCAAGACGCGTGCCTTCTCCGGAACCTTCCTGATCTTCAGCGACTACCAGCGTCCGGCCATCCGGCTTGGCGCGCTGATGGGCGTGCCGTCGATTTATGTCTGGACCCACGACTCCATCGGCCTGGGCGAGGATGGGCCCACGCACCAGCCGGTTGAGCAGTTGGCGAGCCTTCGCGCGATCCCGGGTCTCGACGTCGTCCGCCCTGCTGACGCCAACGAGGTAGCGCAGGCCTGGAAGACGATTCTGGAAAACCATGAGCACCCGGCAGGCATCGTGCTGACCCGTCAGAATCTGCCGGTCTTCGACCGCGGCGAGGGCGGATTCGCCACAGCCGATAATGTTGCCAAGGGCGCCTACGTCTTGGCCGAAGCCCAGGCCGAAGGATCCGACGTGCAGCCGCAGGTCATCCTGCTGGCCACCGGTTCCGAGGTCCAGCTGGCGGTTGAGGCGCGGGAGGCGCTGCAGGCCGACGGCGTTGCCACCCGGGTCGTCTCCGTTCCCTGTGTGGAATGGTTCGACAAGCAGGATCAGGCGTATCGCGAGTCCGTGCTGCCGGCCGAGGTCAAGGCACGCGTTTCCGTTGAGGCGGGTATCGCCCAGAGCTGGCACCGCCTGGTGGGTGACGCCGGCCGTTCGGTCAGCCTTGAACACTACGGCGCTTCCGCCGACTACAAGACGCTGTTCCGCGAGTTCGGTATCACGGCCGAGGCTGTTGTGGCCGCTGCCCGTGAGTCGCTCGCCCAAGCCACTGCCTCTTAAGGAGTTCCCATGTCAAACAAGAACACCCAGGCCCTCTCAGACGCCGGAGTTTCGATCTGGCTTGATGACCTGTCCCGCGAACTGATCACCTCGGGCTCGCTCAAGTCTCTGATCGCCGAGAAGAACGTCGTCGGCGTGACGACCAATCCGTCCATCTTCGCCGCCGCCCTTAAGGACGGTGAGTCCTATGCTTCGCAGGTAGAGGAACTCGCAATCGAGGGTACGGACGTCGACGCGGCGGTTTTCGCCATCACAACGGACGACGTCTCGGAGGCCTGTGACGTTTTCTCCGGGCTCTCGCGGGCCACCGGAGGTGTTGACGGTCGTGTGTCCATCGAAGTGGATCCGCGTCTGTCCCGCGATACTGCAGGAACTATTGCGGAGGCCAAGAAGCTCCACGCCAAGGTGAACCGCAGCAATGTGCACATCAAGATTCCCGCTACGGTGGAAGGTCTTGAAGCCATCACCGCCACGCTCGCGGAAGGCATCAGCGTCAACGTCACGCTGATCTTCTCTCTGGAGCGCTACCGCGAAGTCATCAACGCGTTCATGCTCGGGCTGGAGCAGGCAAAGGAAAACGGGCACAAGCTCTCGCATATCCACTCGGTTGCTTCCTTCTTCGTGTCCCGCGTGGACACCGAGATCGACAAGCGTCTGAATGCGGTCGGCACGGACGAGGCGAAGGCGCTCAAGGGCAAGGCCGGCATCGCCAATGCCCGGCTGGCCTACCAGATCTACGAAGAGCAGTTCAGCAGCGAACGCTGGCAGGTCCTGGCAGACGCGGGGGCCAAGCCGCAGCGTCCCCTCTGGGCGTCCACTGGTGTCAAGGACCCTTCGTACCCGGACACTATGTACGTGACGGATCTCGTGGCGCCTGGCGTGGTCAACACCATGCCGGAGAAGACCTTGGAAGCAATGGTGGACCACGGCGAAGTCACCGGCGACACGGTGACTGGATCCTACACCGATGCCAATAAGGTCCTCGATGCTGTGGATGCCCAGGGCATCTCCTATAAGGAAGTTGTTGAGCAGCTGGAGGAAGAGGGCCTAGACAAGTTCGTAGTCAGCTGGAACGAGCTGCTGGGAACCGTCCGCACCGCCCTGGACGACGCGGGACAGGACTAGGCGGATGGGGTCGTTGTCATTTCAGGCGTCGGGGGCAGCGCTGGCAGCCGTCGATCAGCACGTGGCCAGGCTGGCCGAGGATAAAGTCGCCTCGCGGATAGCTGCCAAGGACCACACGCTTTGGGGTTCCGACGCGGAATCGGAGGCATCCATCCGCCTGGGCTGGGTCGAGGCCGTGGAAGTTTCCCGGCCGCTGGTCCCCCGGATTCTAAAGCTGCGTGACGAGCTGCGCACAGAGGGGGTGACACGTATTGTGCTGGCAGGCATGGGCGGTTCCTCGCTCGCGCCCGAGGTCATCAGCAATACGGCCGGCGTCGAGTTGACCGTCCTGGACAGCACCGACCCCCAGCAGGTCGCCGCCGCGTTGGCCGAACGTTTGAGCGAAACCGCGATCGTGGTGTCCTCCAAGTCCGGTTCCACGGTGGAAACGGACTCGCAGCGGCGTGTTTTTGAACACGCGTTCAAGCAGGCCGGCATCAATGCGGCCGAGCGGATCATCGTGGTGACGGATCCCGGCTCCCCCATGGACTCCGCGTCCAGGGAAGCCGGGTATCGTGCCGTCTTCAATGCGGACCCGAACGTCGGCGGACGCTACTCTGCGCTCACCGCCTTCGGCCTGGTTCCGTCCGGTCTTGCCGGTGTGGATATCGACGCACTCCTCGCCGACGCGGAAGAGGCAGCCGAAATTCTGTCCGAGGACGCGACGGAAAACATGGCGTTGGCCTTGGGTGCTGCCCTCGGCGGCACCGATCCGCTCCGCAACAAGATCGTCATTACGGATGAAGGTTCGGGCATCGTTGGCTTCGCCGACTGGGCCGAGCAGCTGATAGCCGAATCGACCGGCAAGCAAGGGACCGGAATCCTGCCGGTGGTTGTCGAACCCGAAGCTCCGGAGCTCTCGATGGATGCGGCAGATGTTCTGGTCATCCGGCTGGTGGACACCGAGGCGGAAATCGAGTTGGGCGCCAACGAAGTAGCCGTTGCAGGCAGCCTCGGCAGCCAGCTCCTGCTATGGGAATACGCCACCGTGGTCGCCGGGCTGTTGCTCGGCATCAACCCCTTCGATCAACCGGACGTTGAAGCGGCCAAGACGGCTGCCCGAGGGATGCTGGACGAGCGTCCGGAAATGCCGCAACCGGCAGCTGTGGACAGGGCCGTGGAAATCCGCGCCAACGGCAGCTGGCTCAAGGGAGCCGGCACGGTGGCCGAAGCCCTCGAGGCGCTGCTGGGAACCCTCGACACGGACAGCTACCTGAGCGTGCAGGCGTATCTGGACCGGTTTGGCCAGGCGGAACTGGCACAGCTGAGACCGCGTCTCGCATCGCTGACCCAACGCCCTGTCACCTTTGGCTGGGGTCCTCGTTTCCTGCATTCCACCGGGCAATTCCACAAGGGTGGCCCGGCCGTGGGCGTGTACCTGCAGATCACCGGGGCAAGCGAAGAAGACGTCCGGATTCCGGATCGTCCGTTTACCTTCGGGGAACTGATTTCCGCACAGGCGGCAGGCGATGCACAGGTCCTTACCGACCATGGCCGGCCGGTCCTCAGGCTCCATTTCACGGACCGCGCGGCAGGAACGAAACAGCTGCAGGAGGCCGTGGCCTCCCTCTTCGACGGAAAGTCCTAATGCCAGGAACTGAAAGTGCGCGGCGTGTCAATCCTCTTCGGGACCCGCGGGACAGACGCCTGAACCGGATCGCGGGTCCCTCCTCGCTGGTGCTCTTTGGCGTGACCGGGGACCTGTCGCGGAAGAAGCTCATGCCCGCGGTATATGACCTTGCGAACCGGGGGCTGCTGCCGCCCAGCTTTGCGCTGGTCGGTTTTGCCCGGCGTGCATGGACGGACGAGGACTTCGTCGCGGAGGTCAAGGCCTCCGTGCAGCAGTACGCCCGCACTCCCTTCAACGAGGACGTGTGGACCCAGCTGTCCGGGGGTATCCGCTTCGTGCAGGGCGAATTCGGCGATTCCGAAGCGTTCGCCCAGTTGAAGCAGACCGTGGAGGAACTCGATGAGCAGCGCGGGACCCAGGGTAACCATGCCTTTTACCTGTCCATCCCGCCGAAGGACTTCGAGCAAGTGTGCCAGCAGTTGTCCGCCAACGGGCTGGCGCAGGCGGAGCCGGGGACCTGGCGCCGCGTCGTGATCGAAAAGCCGTTCGGCCACGACCTCGAGTCCGCGCGTGAACTGAACAACATTGTCGAGTCGGTCTTCCCACCGGACTCGGTCTTCCGCATTGACCATTATCTGGGCAAGGAAACGGTCCAGAATATCCTGGCATTGCGCTTTGCCAACCAGATGTTCGAGCCGCTGTGGAATGCCAACTTCGTGGACCATGTCCAGATCACCATGGCCGAGGACATCGGAATTGGCGGCCGTGCAGGTTATTACGACGGCGTGGGCGCGGCCCGCGACGTTATCCAGAACCACCTGCTTCAGTTGCTGGCCCTGACCGCCATGGAAGAGCCGATCTCCTTCAACGCCGAGGACCTGCGTACCGAGAAGGAAAAGGTCCTGGCCGCGGTCAGGCTGCCAGAGGACCTCTCCACGCACTCGGCTCGGGGACAATACGCCGGCGGCTGGCAGGGCGGCGAAAAGGTCAAGGGCTACCTGGAAGAGGAAGGCTTCAACCCGGATTCCACCACCGAAACGTATGCGGCCCTGCGATTGGATATCCATACCCGTCGGTGGGCTGGCGTGCCGTTCTACCTCCGGGCGGGCAAGCGCCTCGGACGGCGGGTGACGGAAATCGCCGTCGTGCTCAAACGCGCGCCCAACTTACTCTTTCGGGACCACAACGACGAGGATTTCGGCCAGAATGCGGTGGTTATCCGGGTCCAGCCGGACGAAGGTGCAACCATCCGGTTCGGTTCCAAAGTACCCGGCACACAGATGGAAGTCCGCGACGTCACGATGGACTTCGGCTACGGACATGCCTTTACAGAATCCAGCCCCGAGGCCTACGAACGCCTGATTCTGGACGTGCTGCTGGGAGAACCACCGCTGTTCCCCCGGCACCAGGAAGTGGAACTCTCCTGGAAGATCCTCGATCCATTCGAGGAATACTGGGCACGCAGCGGAACCAAGCCCGAGACTTACTCGCCCGGAAGCTGGGGCCCGGCCTCGGCCGATGAGCTCCTTGCCCGCGACGGACGCTCCTGGAGAAGGCCGTGATTGTAGACCTGCTCGATACGACCTCCTCGAAGGTCTCCAAGGAAATCGTAGCCATGCGCGAACGCGGTGGCGTTGTCGCGCTCGGCCGCGTTCTGACCTTGGTGGTGCTGACTACTGCCGGCTACGAGGAAACCGCCATTCAGGCCGCCAACGTGGCCAGCCGGGAACACCCCTGCCGGATCATCGTCCTGGTCGATGCCGGAGCGGCCGAAGCGACTAGGCTTGACGCACAAATCCGGGTAGGCGGCGATGCTGGTGCATCCGAGGTCGTCGTTCTGTACGGGCACGGCCAGCTGGCTACAGAGAGCGAATCCCTGGTGTCGGCCTTGCTGCTGCCTGATGCCCCCATCGTCGCCTGGTGGCCGCACGGTATGCCCAAGACTGCGTCCGCCACGTCGATCGGCAGGATTGCGCACCGCAGGATCACGGACTCGGCGAACGAACCGGATCCCAAGACCGCGCTTGACTCGCTGCGGCGCACCTATGCAGCTGGCGATACCGACCTGGCCTGGACGCGCCTGACGAACTGGCGTATCCAGCTGGCAGCGGTACTCGACCAGGTGGATCACTCCCCCGTGACATCCGTTGCCGTGGAAGGCGCCTCCGACTCCCCCAGCACGGTGCTGCTGGCAGCCTGGCTGACTCTGGCCTTGGATGCTCCGGTGACTATCATCGAAGACCCCGCCGGCACCGGTATCCGGGGCGTGCGGCTGTGCCGGCCCAAGGGCGACATCCGCATCCTCCGGCCGGGCCTTAGCGTTGCGGAACTGATCCAGCCGGGCCAGCCTGTCCAGCGCATTACCCTCCCCCGCCGATCCGTGGAAGAGTGTCTGGCAGAGGAACTGCGCAGACTCGACCCGGACGAAGTCTTCGGGGAGGTCATTACCGAAGGTCTGCCCCGCACGAATCTAAGGAGTGTACGCCGCAGTGAACGCTGAACCAGTTCTCCACGTCCATCCTGATCAGGAAATCCTTGCCGCTGCCGCAGCGCGCAGGCTGGTCGGCCGGCTGGCGATTGCCCAGCGCGAACGCGGTGAAGCCACCGTTGTCCTCACGGGCGGTAGCCTGGGCATTAATACCCTCAAGGCGGTCGCGGCCGAACCATCCCGTACGGACGTGGACTGGAGCCGGGTGAACTTCTGGTGGGGCGATGAACGCTTTGTGGCCAAGAACAGCCCGGACCGCAACGAACTGCAGGCACGGCAGGCACTGCTGGATCTGATCGAGATAGACGAGTCGCGGGTCCACCCCTTCGGCTCCGCCGACGAGCATGCCACACCCTTCGAAGCAGCCGATGCCTACGCTGAGGAGCTCCGCGAAGCCGCCCGGTCGGAAGGCGGCGATAGCGCACAGGCAGCAGTCCCCACGTTCGACGTCCTGTTGCTGGGCGTCGGCCCCGACGCCCACATTGCATCACTGTTTCCCGAAATGGCGGGCATCCGCGAGGAAGAGCGCATGGTTGTCGGCGTAGAGAACTCTCCCAAACCGCCGCCGGAGCGGGTATCCCTGACGCTGCCCGCCATTAACTCCGCTTCGGAGATCTGGCTAGTGGTGGCCGGCGACGATAAGGCCGGAGCCGTTGGACTGGCACTTGCCGGAGCCGGCCCAGTGCAGGTTCCCGCGGCCGGGCCAAAGGGCCGCCAAGAGACTTTGTGGATGCTGGACCAGGCCGCCGCGAGCCAGCTCCCGGACTCGCTGCTGGCCGACGGGGAGACGTTCTAGCCGCGGTTGCGGTGATTGTGGCGATTACCGGACCGGGCTATGGCCAGCATGACTAGCTCGGTGCGGTCCGGTGCCGCCGCAGTTCCATCAACGCGCGATCCAAGGCCTCAGCCGCCTCCGCCGGTGTACGGCGTTCCTTGACATAGTCGAGATGGCTTTTAAAAGGTTCTTCGCCGTTGCGTTGAACCAACAGTCCGCGTTCGCGCCCTGCTGTCTGCCCGCATTTGGGACAGTCCCAGGATTGGGGAATCTCCGCTTCGGTCAGGTCGGCAAAAACGGGGACGGTCTCGTGTCCCCGGGGACACCAGTAACGAACGGGTACTTTACGGACGAGATTGAGCGAGCGTCCGGAGTTGGCCTGCCATCCGGCGAGCCCTGCGCCTGTGACTGAGCCGACCCGGACTGCCCGCAGCCCATGCGAGGGGTGCATGACGTTCATCTCCGGTCGATTGAGTAGATCTGGAACCAGTCTACGACCGGCCGGAGACAAACGGGAGAAAAGTTCCTTATGCCTCGGCGCCGAAACGCATGATCAGCCCGAGGGCAACAATGACGGCGCCCCAAGTAAGGCCGAGAATAACGGTGAACCGGTTGAGGTTCTTCTCGGCGACACCAGAAGAACCCAGGGACGTGGTCATTCCGCCACCAAACATGTCGGACATGCCGCCGCCGCGGCCTTTATGCAGCAGAATCAGCAGGGTTAGCAACAGACTGGTGATGCCCAGCAGGATTTGCAACGTGATCTTAAGAGCGTCCACAGTCGCCTTTCGAGTTAGTCCGTCACCAAGTGGTGTTCGAACCTGACAATATTAGCAAATTCGGCGGCGTCCAAGCTGGCGCCGCCCACGAGCAGGCCGTCGACGTCCCGTTCCTTCAGGATCGAGGCGGCATTGGCAGCCTTGACCGAGCCACCGTACAGCAACCGAACACGGGCGGCCGTAGCGTCGTCGTACAACTTGGCGATCTCGGCGCGGATCGCGGCGCACATTTCCTGGGCGTCCTGCGGCCCGGCAACCTCCCCGGTTCCGATCGCCCATACGGGTTCGTAGGCAATGACAAGCCGGGCCACATCGTCTGCGGCAAGCCCGGCCACATCCGCGCGCACCTGCTCCAGGGTGTGGGCTACGTGGTTGCCGGCCTGACGCACCTCGAGGCCCTCACCGACGCAGAGCACCGGCACCAGCGAATGGCGGTAGGCGGCCTTCACCTTGGCGTTGAGCAGCTCATCGGACTCGCCATGGATGGTGCGCCGCTCGGAGTGGCCCACCAGCACGTAGCTGCAGCCCAGCTTGGCGAGGAACTGTCCGGAAATGTCCCCGGTGTAGGCACCGGAGTCGAACTGGGAAAGGTCCTGGCCGCCATAACCGATCTTGAGATCATCGCCACGGACCAGCGTCTGGGTGCCGCGCAGATCGGTGAAGGGAGGGAAGACCGCCACTTCCGTCCGGCCGTAGTCGTGCCGGGCGTCGCTGAGCGTCCACGCCAGTTTCTGCAGCAGGGTGATGCCTTGGACGTGGTCCATGTTCATCTTCCAGTTGCCGGCGATCAGCGGTGTGCGGTCAAACTTGCCGTTGGTCGAGGTCGTCACAAGGGTCTCCAGTCATATCGATTCAGTGCAGCGTGGGGCCGTGCAGGCGGTTCCCACGCTGCACAGGTGCAGGTAGTTGGTGCGGTGCGCGCCTAGCGGTCCAGTGCGGTGAGTCCGGGCAGCGCCTTGCCCTCGAGATACTCCAGGCTGGCCCCGCCGCCGGTGGAGATATGGCCGAAAGCGTCGTCGTCGAAGCCCAGGCTCCGCACTGCCGACGCCGAGTCTCCGCCGCCGACAACGGTGAATCCGTCGCTGCCGGTCAGCGCCTTGGCCACGGTCCGGGTGCCGTGGGCGAAGGCGTCGAATTCGAAGACACCCATCGGCCCGTTCCAGAACACAGTGTTGGCTGAGTGGATTTGCTGGGCGAAGGCCTCGGCCGAATCGGGGCCGATGTCCAGGCCGATGCCGCTGGCGCCGAACCGCGATGCCTCCATCTCGTCGGCCCGGACGACTTCGTGTGCCGCGTCGGCGGCGAACTTCTCGGCCACGACGATATCCGTCGGCAAGATGAAGTTGCAGCCGGTCTCCTTGGCCTTGGCCAGGTAGCCGCGCACGGTGTCCAGCTGGTCTTCCTCCAGCAGGCTCGCGCCGACCTTGTACCCCTGTGCCGCGAGGAAGGTGAACACCATGCCGCCGCCGACCAGGATATTGTCCGCCCGGCGCAGGAGGTTCTCGATCACGGCCAGCTTGTCCGAGACTTTGGAACCGCCCAGGACGACGACGTACGGCCGCTGCGGCGCGTCTGTCAGACGCGTGAGGACCTCGAGTTCGGTACGGACCAGATCGCCCTGGAAGGCGGGCAGTTTGGCGGCGATGTCGAAGACGCTTGCATGCTTGCGGTGCACCGCCCCGAAGGCATCATCCACGTAGGCGCCGTTACCGTCGGTCAGGGCAGCGAGCTCTGCGGCAAACGCCTGCCGCTGCGCGTCGTCCTTGCTCGTTTCCCGCGCATCGAAACGGAGGTTCTGCAGCACCAGCACCTCTCCGTCCTGCAGGTCCGCTGCCAGCGACTTCGCGCTCTCGCCCACGGTATCTTCGGCAAACTTGACGGTGAACGGGGCAAGCTCTTTCAAACGTACGACGGCGGGGCGCAGCGAGTACCGCTCCTCCGGCTCACCCTTGGGACGGCCCAGGTGGGCCATCACGATGACACGCGCCCCTGCTTCGGCCAGCTTCTGCAGGACGGGCAGCGATGCGCGGATCCGTCCATCGTCGGCGACGGCGAGGGAAGCCCCTTCGCCTTCCAGCGGAACGTTCAGATCCGAGCGGACCAGGACGTGGCGTCCGCGGACGCCTTCGGCGAGCAATTCATCAAGAGCGCGTGCAGTCATACCTACCCTTAGCGGTTAGCGAAGTCAGCTGAGTTTGGAAGCGACCAGTTCGGTCAAGTCCACCAGGCGGTTGGAGTAGCCCCATTCGTTGTCGTACCAAGCGACTACTTTGACCTGATTACCAATAACCTTAGTCAGTCCGGAGTCGAAGATCGAAGATGCCGGGTCTGTGACGATATCGGACGACACCAGCGGATCCTCCGAATAGGTCAGGATACCGGCCAACCGTTCCTGGCCCGCGGCCGCCTTGTAAGCCGCATTAACCTCCTCGGCAGTGACTTCCCTGGACACGGTGGCGGTCAGGTCCGTCGCCGAGCCGGTAGGTACCGGAACGCGGATTGCGTAGCCGTCCAGTTTGCCCTTGAGCTCCGGCAGGACCAGTCCGATGGCCTTCGCGGCTCCGGTGGAGGTGGGAACCACGTTAATTGCCGCGGCGCGGGCACGGCGGAGATCGCGGTGCGGGCCGTCCTGGAGATTCTGGTCCGCCGTGTAGGCGTGGATGGTGGTCATCAGGCCACGCTCGATGCCGAATGCCTCATGCAGGACCATGGCGAGCGGACCAAGGCAATTGGTTGTACAGGAGGCATTGGAGATGATGTGGTGCGATCCGGCGTCGTAATCCTTCTCGTTGACGCCCAGCACCACGGTGAAATCAGCGCCGGAGGCCGGGGCAGAAACGATGACCTTCTTGGCGCCGGCATCGATATGTTTCTTGGCGTCCTCGGCCTTTGTGAAGAACCCGGTGGACTCGATCACGATGTCCACGCCGAGGTCTTTCCACGGCAGTTGGGCGGGGTCCTTCTCCCCCAGCACCTTGACTATTTGTCCGGCCACGACCAGATCACCATTTTTGAGTTCAATGCTTTCGGACAGACGTCCCATGACGCTGTCGTACTTGAGCAAATGGGCCAGGGTCTTGGCGTCTGTCAGATCATTGACTGCCGCGATTTCCAGATCGGCGCCCTGAGCCAGCGCAGCCCGGAAAAAATTGCGGCCGATACGTCCGAAACCGTTGATTCCAACACGAGTTGTCACAGTTCTAGCTCCTTGATAGGCGGTAGCCGGATTTGTGCGCCGGCCCTTCCTCGGGACCCTTTGCTGGTCCTTGACGTGCCGCTGGCCTCCCTTTCCTCTCAGGGTACGGAAAAGTCCGGAAGGCAGCCGTCCCGATGCCTAACACCGTGACGGGCCTCCCGGACTTCATCTTACGCAGTTCGGACCGCGTGAGAAGCGTTCCCCGCTACTTTCCGAGGGTCACCAGGGACGAAGCTCCCTTGCGGGCGGCTTCCAGGCGTTGTGCCACGTCTGCCCAGTTCACGATATTCCAGAAAGCCTTGACGTAGTCGGCCTTGACGTTGACGTAGTCCAGGTAGAACGCGTGCTCCCACATGTCCAGCATCAGCAGCGGAATGGTGCCGACCGGGACGTTGCCCTGCTGATCGTAGAGCTGCTCGATGATGATGTTGCCGCCCAGCGGCTCGTAGGCCAGCACGGCCCAGCCGGATCCCTGCAGGCTCAGCGCCGCGGCATTGAAGTGGCCGCGGAACGCGTCGAAGGAACCGAAGGCGTCGTCCAGCGCCGCGGCCAGCTCGCCCTCGGGCTTGTCGCCGCCTTCCGGCGACAGGTTGTTCCAGAAGATGGAGTGGTTGGTGTGGCCGCCCAGGTGGAAGGCCAGGTCCTTGGAGAGCTTCGGGATGTTGCCGAACTCGCCCTTCTCACGGGCCTCGGCAAGCTGCTCCAGCGCGGTGTTGGCGCCGGCAACGTAGGCAGCGTGGTGCTTGCTGTGGTGCAGCTCCATGATGCGGGCGGAGATATGCGGCTCCAGCGCTGCGTAGTCGTAGTTGAGTTCGGGCAGTACGTACTTGCTCACGAATATCCTCCGTTTAGTTCGGCGGCCGGCATGCGGCCGTGATCGGATTGATCATCCGGGCAGCGGACCCGCCCGGAAAATTATCTTGTTCCCAAAGCCTCCCCGGGCCAACGCCCGGACAACCCCATCCTAAGCACACGTCCTACTCATCGAACATCTCCGGAGTCACATTCGCATCCGTCCCCGGAATGCCCATGTCCGAAGCGCGCTTGTCTGCCATCGCTAGCAGGCGCCGGATGCGCCCGGCGATGGCGTCCTTGGTCATGGGCGGATCGGCCAGGCGGCCAAGCTCATCCAGGCTGGCCTGCTTGTGGGCCACGCGCAGCTCGCCGGCATACCTGAGATGCTCGGGAACATCGTCACCAAGAATCTCGAGCGCACGGTCCACCCGTGCGCCAGCGGCGACAGCGGCCTGGGCCGAACGGCGAAGGTTGGCGTCATCAAAGTTTGCCAGCCGGTTGGCCGTAGCACGCACCTCTTTGCGCATCCGCCGTTCTTCCCAGACCATGAGTGCATCGTGGGCCCCCATGCGGGTCAGCAGGGCGGCAATGGTGTCCCCGTCCCGGATAACCACCCGGTCCACACCCCGAACCTCCCGCGCCTTGGCGGTGATATCGATGCGGCGGGCGGCGCCGACCAAGGCCAATGCGGCCTCCGGACCGGGACAGGTCACTTCGAGGGAGGAGGAACGGCCCGGTTCGGTGAGTGATCCGTGTGCCAGGAACGCTCCGCGCCAAACCGCCTCGGCGTCGGCTGCGGAGCCATTGACCACTACCGAAGGCAGTCCGCGGACCGGACGTCCGCGGGCATCGAGCAGCCCCGTCTGGCGGGCCAGCGATTCCCCGTCCCGTACGACACGGACCACGTAGCGGTTGCCGCGGCGCAACCCGCCGCCGGAGACGACGATGATTTCGCTGCCGTGACCGTAAACCTCGGCAATGGCGGCGCGCAAACGCCGTGCTGTGGAGGCAAGGTCAACTTCGGCCTCAATCACTATCCGGCCGGAGATGATGTGAAGCCCGCCCGCAAAGCGAAGCATTGTCGAGACTTCGGCCTTCCGCACCTGGGACTTCTTGATGTCAAGGCGTGAAAGTTCATCCTTGACTGCTGCAGTCAGCGCCATGCACCCTGTCCTAACTTATGTCTTACTGTCCCGCGAAAATGTCATGGTAGGCCGTTGCGAGCCTTAACGGGTCATGTACGGCATGACCGCCGGGAGTTCCCACTCTACCCAAGACCACGCGCGCTCCGAGCCCGGCGGCTGCCGCCTCGAACCTTGCGTGGTCCCCGATGGTGTCCGGATCTGCGAGCACAACGTCGAACTTCAGCCCCGGCGCGTACCGCTGCACCACGGACAGATGGTCCGCTGCGGTCATCCCGGACGTTTCCTTAGTATCCATGGCAAGATTCATGGTCAGAACCCGCCGTGCGCTGGTCCGGCACAAGGCGTCCCGCAGTTGCGGGAGCATCAAATGCGGCAGTACCGAGGTGTACCAGGAGCCCGGACCGAGGATCACCCAATCAGCCGCCGCAATGGCTTGAAGGGCCTCGGTGCAGGCCGGCGCATCGTCCGGTATCAGCCGTACATCGTTGACATGCGTATTCCGGCCGGCTTCCGCAAGCCGGGACTGGCCTGAAATCGTAACGTTGCGCAGGCGGCCGCCGGGTTCCTCCGTCAGCACGTCGCCTTCGATGGTCAGCGGAACAGTTGACATCGGCAGCACTTGGCCGCGTGCCCCCAGCAGTGCTCCGGCCCACTGCAGGCCAGCAACCGGATCCCCCAGCAGTTCCCACAGCGTGACGATCAGCAGGTTGCCGACCGCGTGGTTGTCCAGGCTGCCTTCAACGTTGTCCAGGGATTTGAACCGGTGCTGCATCACGTCCCGCCACGTCTGCCCCCATTCGGTGTCGTCGCACAACGAGGCAAGCGCCATCCGCAGGTCGCCGGGCGGGAGGACACCCAGCTCACGTCTAAGACGGCCGGAGGACCCGCCGTCGTCCGCCACCGTCACCACTGCTGTCAGTTCCGTGGTCAGCAGCCGCAGGGCAGCCAGCGACGCCGACAGTCCGTGGCCGCCGCCCAGTGCCACTACGGCCGGCGGATTTTGTCCACGGACGCTTCCCGGCCGGTCCGTCTGCGGCAGCGGTACGCGCGGAAGCGGTCCCGTCAAAAGGGCCACTATTCGCGCCCCAGATCCCGATGCTGCACCGCAACTTTTACGCGCGGCAACTGGGCGAGCCGCTTGGCCAGCTCTACGGCCACGGCGACGGAGCGGTGTTTGCCTCCGGTGCAGCCGACGGCAATCGTCGCGTAGTGCTTGTTCTCGCGGCGGTAGCCTTCGAGCACCGGTTCGAGCGCATCAACGTAACGCTTGATGAATTCCTCGGCCCCGGATTCCTGCAGCACAAATTCGCTGACCTGCCGTTCCAACCCCGTGTGCGGCCGGAGCTCGGGAATCCAGTGCGGATTGGGGATGAAACGTGCGTCCGCCACAAAGTTCGCGTCCACCGGAAGGCCGTACTTGAAGCCAAAGCTCATCACGTTCAACCGCAGTACGATCGGGCCGGAGTCGGAAAAGAGCTCGGTGATGTTGGTGGCCAGGGCGTGGACATTCATGTCGGTCGTGTCCAGGACCAGGTCGGAGGCGTCCTTGAGCCGGGCCAGGAGCTCGCGTTCTGCGGTGATGCCGTCCGAAATCCGGCCGTCACCCTGCAGCGGATGCGGGCGCCGGCCTTGTTCGAAACGGCGGACCAGCACGTTGTCCGCGGCATCCAGGAAGATAACCCGGTAATTGATGCCGCTGGATTTCAGCCCGTTGAGCGATTCCCGGATGTCGCGGAACAGGTTTTGGCTGCGGACATCAACAACGACGGCGAGCCGCGGCATCGATTCGGGCATGCGGGAGACAAGCTCGGCCAGCGTGCCGAGCATTTGCGGCGGGAGGTTGTCCACGACATACCAGCCGTGGTCTTCGAGCGCGTGCGCGGCGGTGGTACGGCCTGCGCCCGACATACCCGTGACCACCAGCAGTTCGGATTCCACCGGTTTGATCGGCGTGAAATCCTCTTCGTCTGACATTGAGCCGTCCTGTTCTTAGGTTTGTCCCGCGGCCTTGCACGGGTTTCCTAGCCTAGCTAAGATTCGATGATTTCGCCGGTCGCCATGTTGACCGCCGGTGGCTCAGAGGCAGTTTCCGCCGCCGGATCGAGCTGCCGTTTGATGGACGCGGCCAGGGCGGGACCCACGCCCGGTACCGACTGGAGTTCCTCGGTGCTTGCGGCCTTGAGCTTCTTGGCCGAGCCGAAGTGCTTGAGCAACGCCTTGCGCTTGGCCGGCCCCAGCCCCTGGATCCCGTCCAGTACCGACACGGTCATCGACTTTCCGCGCTTCTGGCGGTGGTAGTTAATCGCGAAGCGGTGTGCTTCGTCCCGGATCCGCTGGAGCAGATACAGGCCGTGCGATGCACGGGGCAGGATGACCGGGAAGTCGTCGTCCGGAAGCCAGACTTCTTCCAGCCTTTTGGCCAGTCCGACCACGAAGACATCGGTGATCCCCAGATCGGCCAGGGCGCGGGAGGCGGCCGACACCTGCGGCGGCCCGCCGTCGACCACAACGAGGTTGGGCGGATAGGCGAACTTGGTGCGCGGCGCCGGCGTCGTCGTATCCGTCAATACACCGTCCCCGGCGGGGACGCCGTTGGTGTCGATGACGTCGGCCGCCGGGGGCGCTTTCGTGCCGCCCGCCGCCGGAGCTGCCTCGGGTTCGGGGACCGCCGTCTTGTCCGCCAGATAGTTGCGGAACCGGCGGCTGATGACGTCATACATCGCGGAGGTGTCGTCCCGCGCGGCATCGCCGGTAATAGAGAACCGCCGGTAGTCAGACTTCTTGGGCAGACCGTCCTCAACGACCACCATGGAGGCCACGACGTTGGTGCCCTGGACATGCGAAATGTCATAGCACTCTATGCGCAGCAGGGCCACAGGCAGGTCGAGCGCCTCCTGCAACTCCTGCAGCGCGGCGGAGCGGGTGGTCAGATCCCCGGCGCGGCGGCTCTTGTGCAGCGCCAGCGCCTGGGTCGCGTTCTCCTGCACTGTGCCGAGCAGCGCGGCCTTGTCGCCGCGCTGGGGCACCCGCAGTTCGACCTTGCTGCCGCGCAAACCGCGCAACCATTCCTCCAGCTCGGGCCTGTTTTCCGGCTCGACGGGCAGCAGCACCTGCTTGGGGATCCTGTCGGGCCCTTCGCCGTCGCCGTAGACCTGCTGCAGCAGGTGCTCGGTCAGGTCCGCCGGGGAGGCATCCTCGACCTTTTCGACGACCCAGCCGCGCTGGCCCCGGATCCGCCCGCCGCGGACGTGGAAAACCTGGACCGCCGCCTCAAGCTCGTCTTCGGCCAGGGCGAAAATATCCGCGTCCGTGTCCTCGCTGAGCACCACCGCATTACGTTCGAAGACGCGCCTAAGGGCAGCGATGTCGTCCCGGTACCGTGCCGCCGCTTCGTAGTCGAGCTCGGCAACGGCGGCGTTCATCTTCTGTTCCAGCGCACGGATGAAACGGTCGGCTTCGCCGCCCATGAAAGCGCAGAACTCGGCGGCGAGGGCCTTGTGGTCTTCAGGGGAAATCCGTCCGACACACGGTGCGGAGCACTTGTCGATGTAGCCGAGCAGGCACGGCCGGCCGGTCCGCTGGGCACGGTTGAAGACGCCAACACTGCAGGTGCGGACCGGGAAGACGCGCAGCAGGGTGTCGACCGTTTCCCTGATCGCCTTGGCCGGGTAGAAGGGGCCGAAGTACTTTGTGCCCTTTCGCCGGTCCCCGCGCATGACCTGCACGCGCGGGAACTTCTCCGCCATGGTGACAGCCAGGTAGGGGTAGGACTTATCGTCCCGGAACATGATGTTGAACCGGGGCGTGAACTCTTTGATCCAGGTGTACTCGAGCTGGATGGCCTCCAGTTCGCTGCCCACCACGGTCCATTCCACCGACGCAGCGGTATGCACCATTGCCCGGGTGCGCGGCATGAGTCCGTCGGGATTTGCGAAGTAGCTGTTGAGACGGGACCGGAGGTTCTTGGCCTTACCCACATAGATGACGCGCTTGTTGTCGTCCCGGAACCTGTACACTCCGGGCTGGGTAGGGATCTCCCCCGGCTTCGGCCGGTAAGACGAGGGCAGTGCCATTACTGTGCCTGTTTGGATTGGTTGTAGGTGCCGGCCCGTTCCTGCCCGCTCAGTTCGGCAATGGCGTCCATGATCTTATCCGTGGCGGCACGGCGGGCAGGCAGGGAGTGCCCCGTGCCCGTCTTGTCGAAATACAGCGGAGCGCCGATCTTCAGGGTGAAATGCTGCGGTTTGATCATCTTCTTGTCCGCTGGCTGGAGCCTGTCGGTTCCGATCAGTCCCACCGGCACCACGGGAGCGCCGGTGGTCAGCGCAAGCCAGCCAACGCCTGTTCTTCCACGGTACAACAGACCGTCGCGGGAACGGGTGCCTTCGGGATAGATGCCGAACGCCTCTTTCCGCTCAAGAATTTCCACCGCTGTCTGCAGCGCCGCCACGCTGGCAGCCTGTTCCCCGCGTTCCACCGGAACGGAACCGACGCTGTTGAAGAACCAGCGCATCGCGGCTCCTTTCGGTCCTTTCGCGGTGAAGTACTCGGCCTTGGCAAAGAACGCCACCTTGCGCGGCATCAGTGCTTGGACGATGATGCTGTCGAAAAACGACTGGTGGTTCGGGGCGACGATAACGGGGCCCTCCGGCGGGAAGTTTTCCAGCCCGTCAACCGTGGGCCGGCAGGTTCCGGAGATCACGGAACGGAATGCAGCACGGGTGCCTTCGAAAAATTCCATTCCCTTACCTCTCCTTTCCTTGTGTGGCGGCCGCTAGCTGCAGTGCCAGTTCCTCCGCTAGTTCCTGGGTATTGACGACGACGGCGGCGGCACCGGCGGCTTCCAGCTCACCGTCGGCCGCAAATCCCCAGCCGACACCGATGGCCGGGATCCCGTGGTGGACGGCGGCGGTGATGTCGTAGTGCCGGTCCCCCACCATCACGACGCTGCCGTAGGCCCCGGCGTACCGCCGCAAAGCCTCCTCCAGAATCGGGATTTTGCCTGCATCGGCTGCGGCGCTGCTGCCGGGATCGTCAAAGCCAGCGCCATGGACACTCTCGAAATAGGCGGTCAATCCCTGTACACGCAGTAGTTCGTCGGCGATCGGAGTGGGCTTCTGCGTAGCCACGGCCAGGATTGTGCCTTCGGTCTTCAACTGCTGCAGCAGCCCTTCCATTCCGGGATAAACATGGCTGGCTGCCATTCCGGAGACGCGGTACTCGGTCCGGTAGAGCCTAATGACTTCAGCCAGATCGCTCTCCGAAACACCGGCCTTCTCCCGCAGCGACAGCCCCAGCGGCGGACCGACCATGGAGTCGAGGACATCCTGCTGCGGGACCGGCAGGCCGGCTAGCTGCAGGGCTCGGCTGATACCCCCGGTGATGGCCCCCGCGGGATCCACCAGAGTCCCGTCAAGGTCAAAAAGAACCAGCGCCGGCAAAGAAGTCACCTAGGCATTTTTCCATACCTTGAACGTTATGCGTTACACGCATTCCGCCCGAGGTATATACCGCAGCTCCAATCAGGCCGATTCGAGTACCTCCGCGAGGTACCGTCCGGTGTGGCTGACCTCCGCCTTCGCCACCTGTTCAGGCGTGCCGGTTGCAATAATCCGGCCACCGCCGGAACCTCCGTCCGGCCCAAGATCCACTACCCAGTCGGCACTCTTGATGACGTCCAGGTTGTGTTCGATGGTGATGACGGTGTTGCCCTTGTCCACCAATGACTGGAGTACCAGCAACAGCTTGCGGATGTCCTCGAAGTGCAACCCGGTGGTGGGTTCGTCGAGGACGTAGATGCTGCGGCCGTTGCTGCGCTTCTGCAGTTCGCTGGCGAGTTTGACCCGCTGCGCTTCGCCGCCGGAGAGGGTAGTAGCGGGCTGGCCGAGCCGGACGTATCCCAAGCCGACGTCCACCAAGGTATTCAAGTGGCGGGCAATCGGGGTGAAAGCCGCGAAGAATTCCGCACCTTCCTCGATCGGCATGTCCAGCACATCCGCAATGGTCTTGCCCTTGTAATGGACTTCAAGCGTTTCGCGGTTGTAGCGGGCGCCGTGGCAGACCTCGCACGGCACATAGACGTCCGGCAGGAAGTTCATCTCGATCTTCAGGGTGCCGTCGCCGCTGCATGCTTCACAGCGTCCGCCCTTGACGTTGAACGAAAACCGTCCCGGCTGGTAGCCGCGCACCTTGGCTTCGTTGGTTTCGGCAAAGAGTTTGCGGATATTGTCGAAGACACCTGTGTAGGTAGCCGCATTGGACCGCGGCGTGCGGCCGATCGGGCTCTGGTCGACGTGGATGACCTTGTCCAGATGCTCAAGTCCCTCGACCCGCGTATGCCGGCCGGCGACCTGCTTGGCCCGGTTGAGTTTGTTGGCCAGTACCTTGTACAGGATGTCATTGACGAGGGTGGACTTTCCGGAGCCACTCACGCCGGTGACGGCGGTGAAGACGCCAAGCGGGAAGACTGCGTCGATGCCCTGCAGGTTGTTTTCCCGCGCAGCGACCACCTTAAGCTGCCGCTTCTTGTCGATCTTGCGGCGTTTGGCGGGAACGTCGATACGGCGCCTACCGGCGAGGTAATCACCGGTAATGGACTGCTCATTGTCCAGCAGTTCCTTGAGCGAACCGGAATGGACTATTTGGCCTCCGTGTTCGCCCGCACCTGGACCGACGTCCACAATCCAGTCGGCTTCGCTGATGGTGTCTTCGTCGTGCTCGACCACGATCAGCGTGTTGCCCAGGTCGCGCAGGCGGGTCAGCGTTTCGATCAGCCGGCGGTTGTCCCGCTGGTGCAGTCCGATGGACGGCTCGTCCAGAACGTAGAGCACGCCGACCAAGCCGGAACCGATCTGCGTGGCCAGCCGGATACGCTGGGCTTCACCGCCCGAGAGGGTTCCGGCAGCACGTTCGAGGTTCAGGTAGGAGAGGCCTACGTCCAGCAGGAAGCGGAGCCTGGCCTGGATCTCGATGAGAACCTGCTGGGCGATTTGCGCCTCGCGCGACGTCAGCTCCAGCGAATTCAGAAAGTCGCGGCATTCCTGCAGCGGCATCGCGGATACTTCGGCGATGGACCTGCCGTTGATGAGCACCGACAGGGATGCAGGGTTCAGCCGCGCGCCCTTGCACTCGGGACAGGGGATCTCCCGCATGTACTGTTCGTAGCGGTCCCGCGCATTGTCGGACTCGGTTTCCAGATGTTTGCGGTGGATGTACTGCACCGCGCCTTCGAAACCGGTGCTGTACTTGCGTTCGCGGCCAAAGCGGTTGCGGTACTGGACCACCACCTTGTGGTCCTTGCCGTAGAGCACGGCCTTGCGCGCATCCTTGGACAGCTCATTGAACGGAACGTCCATGGAGAATCCGAGTTCGTGGGACAGGCCTTCAAGCAGCCGGTTCCAGTACTGCTGCGTTGCAGTGCCCAGGGACCAGGGTGCGATCGCGCCATCGCCGAGGCTGAGCTCCGGGTCCGGAACAACCAGGTCTTCGTCCACTTCGAGCTTGCTGCCGATGCCGGTACAGACCGGGCAGGCACCGAACGGATTGTTGAACGAGAAGGACCGCGGCTCGACTTCATCAATGGCCAACGGGTGCTCATTCGGACAGGCGAGGTGCTCCGAGAAGGCGCGCGTGCGTCCCGGCTCGCTTTCATCCAGGTCCACAAAATCTGCCAGCACACGGCCCTCGGCCAGGCCCAGCCCGGTCTCGATTGAGTCAGTCAGCCGCTGCTGGATGCCGTCCTTGACCACCAGCCGGTCGATGACCACTTCGATAGTGTGCTTGAACTGCTTGCCGAGCTTGGGCGGCTCCGACAGCTGAACCAGCTTGCCGTCCACCTTGGCGCGGGAATAGCCCTTGGCGGAAAGTTCTTTGAACAGGTCCACGAACTCGCCCTTGCGCCCGCGGACTACCGGGGCCAGGATCTGGAACCGGGTACCGCTCTCAAGCTCCAGCAGCTGATCCACAATCTGCTGCGGAGTCTGACGTGCCACCGGCTGGCCGCAAACCGGGCAGTGCGGCCGGCCGACGCGGGCCCAGAGCAGGCGCATGTAGTCGTAGATCTCGGTAATCGTTCCCACCGTGGAACGGGGGTTCTTGCTCGACGATTTCTGGTCGATGGAAACTGCCGGGGACAGGCCTTCAATGAAGTCGACATCCGGCTTGTCCACCTGGCCCAGAAACATGCGCGCATAGGCGGACAACGACTCGACATAGCGGCGCTGCCCCTCGGCGAAGATCGTGTCGAAGGCCAGGGAGGACTTGCCGGAACCGGAGAGCCCGGTGAATACGATCATGGAATCCCGGGGCAGGTCCAGGTCGACATTGCGCAGGTTGTGCTCCCGCGCGCCCTTCACGACCAGCCGGGATAGGTCCGTCCGGGCATCCTCGTGGGATCCGGGTCCAGTTGATTCACTCGCTTTTAGCACGGTTTCCACTCTAATCGAAAGTCCGTTCGAAAATGTATTGCGTTGGGCACATCGGTGCGCACACGGACGATACTTGTCCGCGTTCCGTCAATGGTGACCGGATTTTTTCCTCTGGCCCGGTCGGTCCTAAAGATCAGCGTTCCAGGGCCGCCTTGACCGCGGCTAGTGCTGTCTTCACCGTGACGCCCTGTGCCCGGGCCGTCTCGGCGAAGCTGGTGGCGGCCTCGGCCAGCAGCCGCGAGGACTCATTCCCGCCGGCGCTGATCACGGTGCCAGCCCGGCCTCCGGTTGTCACCCGGCCGGCCGTCTCCAGTTCCCGGTAGGCGCGGGCGACCGTGTTAGGCACAATTCCGAGATGGTCGGCCAGCCGCCGCACCGGCGGCAGCTTGGTTCCGATAGCCAGCTCTCCGCCATCGGACGCCTCGATGATGCGCAGTCGCAGCTGCTCGAACAGCGGCACCGAGCTCTGCTTGTCCAGCCGCCAGTCGAATTGGTCAGCTTCCATGTACCGGTGCCTGCCCTTCTGCAAATGTCCGTGCCCGGACCAATCGAATTTACGCCAATTCCCTGACGGGCGACAAGGACTTTCACTCTGGGCGCAGACACGGCCCGGGCAGCATCCGGCCTGTGATTAGACTGGGCGCATGTGGGAACTTGATGACATCACCATCCGTTCGGCGTCCGTCAGCGAGATGGACAACAACGTCTACCTGATCACGGCCAAGGACACCGGCACGCAGGTGCTCATCGACGCCGCCGACGATCTGCCCGCCATCGAAAAGCTGCTGGCCGAAGGGGCGCAGGACAGTCCGGCTCCCGCTAAAGTGGCAATGATCATCACTACGCACAGTCATTGGGATCATGTGCGCGCCCTTGCCGAGACAGTGAAACTCACCGGCGCCCGCACCGCGGCCGGAACCGAAGACATCGCGCAGATCGAGGTTCCCACCGCCGTCGCACTCGATCACGGGGACATCGCGGAATTCGACGGGTTCGCGCTGGAGACCATCAAACTGCGCGGCCACACCCCGGGCTCGGTGGCTCTCCTATACCGCAACGCGCACGGGCCCTCGCACCTGTTTACCGGGGACTCGCTGTTCCCGGGAGGCGTTGGCAACACGCAGCAGGACCCGCAGCGCTTCGCCTCGCTGATTGACGACGTCGAACGCCGCCTTTTCGACTACCTGCCGGACGACACTGCGGTCCACCCGGGCCACGGCAAGGGCACTACGCTCGGCGCCGAACGGCCGCACCTGGCCGAATGGCGCGAGCGGGGCTGGTAGTCAGCGCTTGCGTGCAACGCAGAAGATCCGCCGGAAGGGGAAGACCGTTCCGTGTGGGCCGGCCGGATATGCATGCCGCAGCGCTTCGGCATATTCCGTCTCGAACTCGGAGGCCTCCCGGGACTCCAGGGCGGCCAGCACCGGGCGTAATCCCGTCCCCCGGACCCACTCCAGCACCGGATCGGGCCCCTGCAAGACGTGGAGGTACGTCGTCTCCCAAGCATCGGCGTCGAATCCCGCCTCCAGCAGCAGCGCGAGGTAATCTGCGGGCTCGCTGACGGCATCTTCGTGTCGGAGTACGCCATCGAGCCGGGCCCGCCACCTGCTCGAGGCGGCCTGCCGGCGCATCAGCGTATGCGACGGAGCCGAGAAGTTGCCGGGAACCTGGAACGCCAGCCACGCGCCGGAGCTCAGCGCTGCCGCCCACACACGGAGCAGGTCCTCGTGCCCCGGGAGCCACTGGAGGGCGGCGTTCGAGACGAGCACGTCCAAGTCCTCCGGCGGGGTCCAGGCCGCGATGTCGCCGACTTCAAAATCCAGGTTCTGCGGTTGTGAAGCGGCAGCGGCTGCGGCGATCATGGCGGCGGACGAATCCAGCCCCGTGACCCGCGCCCGGGGCCAACGGTCTGCAAGCGCCGCGGTCAGGCTGCCCGGACCGCAGCCCAGGTCCACCACCCGGCGCGGCTCGTCAGCGGCGATCCTGCCGGTCAGGTCAAAGAAGGGGCGGCTGCGGTAATCGGCGAACTCGGCGTACTTGGACGGATCCCATTTCATGTCCCCAGCCTACGGTTGCCGCTGCGTCCGTCCCCCGGCGGCGCACCGACCGATAGGCTGGAGGGGACATGAACCTACTTGAACAGCTCCCCGCAGCCGCCACCGCCAGCCCGGACGAAATCTACACTGCCTTCATCGACTGGGTGGAGGGCCGTGGCATGGCGCTGTATCCGGCCCAGGACGAGGCCGTGATGGAGTTGGTCACGGGCAACAACGTCATTCTGGCTACGCCGACCGGCTCGGGTAAGTCCATGGTGGCCATCGCCTCACATTTCCACGCGATGGCCCACGGGCGGCGCAGTTACTACACGGCCCCGATCAAGGCCCTCGTCTCGGAAAAGTTCTTCGCCTTGTGCGACATCTTCGGTCCGGACAACGTCGGCATGGTGACCGGCGATTCGTCGGTGAACCAGGACGCTCCTATCATCTGCTGCACTGCGGAAATCCTCGCCAACATCGCCCTGCGCGAGGGCTCGGAGGCCCAGCTGGGAACCGTAGTCATGGACGAATTCCACTACTACTCGGACCCGCAGCGCGGCTGGGCCTGGCAGGTCCCGCTGCTGGAGCTGCCGCAGGCGCAGTTCCTGCTGATGTCCGCCACCCTCGGCGACGTCACCCGGTTAGAGAAGGAGCTGACGCAGCGTACCGAACGGCAAACCACCACGGTCAGCTCGGCCGAGCGTCCCATCCCGCTGCATTACTACTACGTTCAGACACCGGTTCAGGAGTCGCTGGAGGAGCTCCTGAGCACCCGCCAGGTGCCGGTGTACGTGGTGCACTTCAGCCAACTGGAGGCGATCGAACGGGCCCAGAACCTGATGAGCGTCAACGTCTGCACGCGCGAGGAGAAGGACCGGATCGGCGAACTGATCGCCGGCTTCCGGTTCGCCCCGGGCTTCGGCAAGACCTTGAACCGGCTGGTCCGCCACGGCATCGGCGTCCATCACGCCGGCATGTTGCCCAAGTACCGGCGGCTGGTCGAGCAGCTGGCCCAGGCCGGCCTGCTGAAGGTCATCTGTGGCACGGACACTCTCGGTGTGGGCATCAATGTCCCCATCCGTACCGTCCTGATGACGGCGTTGAGCAAGTACGACGGCGTCCGCACCCGGCTGCTCAACGCGCGGGAATTCCATCAGATCGCCGGCCGGGCAGGACGGGCCGGGTATGATACCGCGGGCACCGTCGTCGTCCAGGCGCCGGAGCACGTGGTGGAAAACACCAAGGCGATGGCCAAGGCGGTAGCGAAGTTCGGTGATGACCAGAAGAAGCTGCGCCAGGTGGTCAAGAAGAAGCCGCCGGCAGGCTTTGTCAGCTGGGGCGAGCCGACTTACCAGAAACTGGTGGACGGCCAACCGGAGCCACTGACGTCCAGCTTCACGGTCAGCCACTCGATGCTGCTGAACCTGCTGGAGCGGCCCGGGGATCCCTTTGCCGCCGCGAAGCGGCTGCTGACCGAGAACCACGAAACCCGTGCCTCGCAGCTCAAGCTGATCAAGCGCGCCCTGGGCATCTACCGCGAACTGGTCGCCTCCGGCCTGGTGGAGCGCCTGCCCGAGCCGGACGAGGACGGCCGCCTGGTGCGGCTGAAGATCCACCTGCAGGCGAACTTCGCCCTGAACCAGCCGCTGTCACCGTTCGCGGTGGCCAGTCTGGAACTGCTGGATCCGGAGAGCGGCAGCTACGCCCTCGACGTCGTTTCCGCCATCGAAGCGATCCTGGAGCAGCCCCGGCAGGTGCTCTCTGCCCAGGAGAAGAAGGCCCGCGGCGAAGCTGTTGCCGCCATGAAGGCGGACGGCATCGAGTACGACCAGCGCATGGCCATGCTGGAGGAAGTCACCTATCCGCAGCCGCTGGCCGAGCTGTTGTTCCAGTCCTTCGATGTGTACCGGAAGAGCGCTCCCTGGCTGGGCGACTTCGAACTCGCGCCGAAATCGGTGATCCGGGACATGTATGAAAGGGCGATGAACTTCAGCGAGTACGTACAGTTCTACTCGCTGGCACGCTCCGAAGGCATCCTGCTGCGCTACCTCACCGACGGCTACAAGGCTCTGCGCCAGACGGTGCCGACCGAGGCGTTGCGCGAAGACCTAGAGGACATCATCGCTTGGCTCGGCGAACTGGTACGCCAGGTGGACTCGAGCCTGCTGGACGAATGGGAAGAGCTGACCTCCGGCGCCGGAGCCGCGGATCTGGCAGCGGAACACGCCGCCGAATCCGTCCTGACCAAGGCGCCGCCGAAGCTCACGGACAACGTGCGTGCGTTCCGGGTCATGGTCCGGAACGAGCTCTTCCGCCGGGTGGAGCTCTTCGAAGCGGAAAACGAAGCGGCCCTCGGCGAACTGGACGCGGACAGCGGCTGGGATGCGGACCGGTGGGCGGACGCCATGGACGCCTACTTCGACGCGCATGATGATCTCGGCATCGGTCCGGACGCCCGTGGCCCCAAGTACCTGATCATTGAAGAAGCCCCCGCGGAGTGGAAGGTCCGGCAGATCTTCGACGACCCGGCCGGGGATCATGACTGGGGCATTAACGCCGTCGTTAATCTTGCCGAATCCAACGAATTGGGCACGGCCGCCGTGCGGATTACCGCTGTGGGCCCGCTCTGATTAGGATGCCAGTTATGACCAGTATCCGGCGTGCCCGCGAATCCGATGTTCCCGTCATCCTTGAGCTCATCCGCGAGCTCGCCGTCTACGAAAAGGAACCGGACGCGGTCAAGACCACCGAGGAGCAGCTGAAGCAGGCCCTCTTCGGCGGCAACCCGTCCGTGTTCGCCCATATCGCCGAGGACGACGGCGGCGTGCAGGGTTTTGCGCTATGGTTCCGCAATTTCTCCACCTGGGAGGGCGTCCACGGCATCTACCTGGAGGACCTGTACGTGCGCCCGGAGTCACGCGGCGCGGGGCACGGCAAGGCACTGCTGCGCACGCTGGCACAGCACGCCGTCGAGAACGGTTATGCCCGGGTGGAATGGGCGGTGCTGAACTGGAACGAACCGTCCATCAACTTCTACCGCAGCCTGGGTGCGCTGCCGCAGGAGGAGTGGTCCACCTTCCGCCTGGCCGGCCCCGCGCTGCGCGAATTCGGCTCCACCGTTCCGGCTCGGACGGCATAATGCACGACGGCGCAGCCCACCGGATTGCCGCCTCGCACGTCATGCACGGGGCCAGGACGGTGGAACACTGGTTCACCGTTCCGCTGGTCCACGGGGACGTGGACGGTGGCAGCATCCAGGTCTTCGCCCGGGAATACACGTCCCTGGAGCACAGCCCCGAGGCAGTGGAATCCCTGCCCTGGCTGCTGTTCCTGCAGGGCGGTCCCGGCGGCCGCGGGAACCGGGTAACGTCCCTGGGCGGCTGGATGAAGGAAGCCGCGCGGCACTTCCGCATCCTGATGCTGGACCAGCGCGGCACCGGGCTGTCCACTCCCCTCTCCCGCCAGAGCCTTCCGCTGCAGGGCGGCGCGGCGGCGCAGGCGGAATACCTGACCCACTTTCGGGCAGACTCCATCGTGGCGGACGCCGAGCTCATCCGGCAGAAGCTGGCCGCCGCGCCCTGGAGCGTCTTCGGCCAGAGCTACGGCGGTTTCTGCGCCCTGAGCTACCTATCATTTGCACCGGCGGGACTTCGCGAGGTCCTCATCACCGGCGGTCTGGCACCGCTGACCGGCCACCCGGACCGGGTGTACCAGGTCACCTTCAAGGGGGTCGAGGCTCGCAACGCCGAATACTTCGCCCGCTACCCCGAGGACCGCCAGCAGGTGACCCGGATAGCCCGGCATCTGGAGCAGGTGCCGGAATACCTGCCTACCGGCGAGCAACTGAGTGTGCGCCGCTTCCAGATGCTCGGCTCCTTCCTGGGTGGCAATACCCGGGTGGACGCCCTGCACTACCTGCTGGAAGATGCATTCACTGCCACGCCGGACGGCCCGCGGCTGTCCGATACCTTCCTCGAACAGGTCAGCCACCAAGTCAGCCGGGCTGCCAATCCCCTTTATGCGTTGCTGCACGAAGCCATCTACGCCCAGCAGGAAGCCACCGTCTGGTCCGCCTGGCGGGTCCTTGGGCAGTATCCGCAGTTCAGCCCCGAAGCGGAGCATCCGCTGCTCACCGGCGAAATGGTCTACCCGTGGTACTTCGAGGAGGACCCGGCGCTGGTGCCGCTGCAGGAGGTGGCCGGGCTGCTGGCTACCCAGGACGACTGGCCCGCGCTTTACGACCTTGAACGGCTGGCCGCGAACACCGTACCGGCCGCAGCTGCGGTGTACGCGGAGGACATCTACGTGGACCGCGACCTGTCGCTGGAAACTGCCGACCGGGTCAGGGGACTGCAGGTGTGGGAGACCGCCGATTTCCATCATGACGGCATTTCGGACGACGGCGAGGCCATCTTCCGCCGCCTGCTCACCATGTGCCGCAAGCAGGATGGCGCCGTCGAGTAGTTCACGGCCAGGTTCCGCTGCCGGAAACAACGGCGGCGCGTCCTACGTCTGTCGCTGGCTCGCGCGGTTCCGGGCGGTCTCCACAACAGCGAAGGCCAGGACGACGCCGGCCGCCAGCGCTGCTGCCAGGTTCAGTCCGGCGAAGCCAAAGAACGCAAGTGCTACGCCGGAGAGCGCCGCACCCAACGCACCCGCGGCACCCATGCAGGTATCGGAGACTCCCTGCACCAGCACCCGGTCCTCGTCGGAGACTGATTCCGTCAACAAGGTGGAGCCGGCGATGGTGGCAGCCGACCAGCCCACGCCGAGGACAGCCAGTCCGACTCCCACCCACAGCTGGTCACCGTGCCCGATCCCGGCCAGCCCGACGGCGGCCAGCAGCACCAGCTGGGCGGCCATGATCATCCGAAGTCGGCCCAGCCTGTCGGTGAGAAGGCCGATCACCGGCGACAGCGCGTACATGCCGGCGATGTGCAGGGAGATGGTGAATCCGATGAACGCGAGTGTATCGGCCTCGCTGTGGTGCAGACCGGACGCATGATCGAGCGCCTGCAGATGGACGGGAGTCATGGACATCACCGCGACCATGACCAGGTGCGCCCCGACGACCGTGACCAGACCCAGCTGAGCCATCGGTGACCGGCGGACCGCCGCCAGGCCAGCGCCCAGCGAACCACCGCGGAGCCTTTGGGGCAAGGCGGAGTTCGGCGCGGCCTCCGTCGCCGGTGCGGCTCGATGTGCGGCGGGAGATGCGGGCGCCGTTCCGGGACCAGCGGCAACGCTCCGGGCCACCAGCAGCGGATCCGGACGCAGCCCGACGAACAGCAGAACCGCTCCGATGGCCAGCCCTGCCATTGAAAACAGGAACGGACCGGACGTCTCCGGCAGCGACAGGGCTAAGGCGAGCTCGGCTCCGGGCTTAATCAGATTTGGTCCTGCCACCGCTCCGATGGTGATGGACCAGACCACGAAGGACAGGTCGCGTCCGCGGCGCTCCGGCCGTGCCAGATCGACGGCCGCAAACCGCGCCTGCAGATTGACTGCGGCGCCGACGCCCAGCAAGGCGGATCCAGCCAGCACCAGCAGGTAGGAACGCAGGATGGGTGCCAGCACCATGAGTGCGGCGCCCAGCAGGGCCAGCAGCAGGCCGGAGATCAGCGCCTGCCGCCGGCCTCTCCGAGCCGCCAGGCCGGCCAGTGGCAGCGCGACCAGGGCACCGGCCAGGGACAGGGCCATGGTGGACGTACCGGCAAGTTCTTCATTGCCGGAAAGCTCCACGGCAAGAAGGGAACCGATCGCGAGTGCGGCACCATTGCCAACGCCGCTGAACAACTGGGCGAGGGCGAGGGTTAAAACGGTGCGGCGCTGGATGCGTCCAAGCCGTGCTTGGACATCCAGCGCCGCGTTGACAGGAGAACTCACACTGCGAGCATAACGCCGCTGTGCGCCGCGCGCTTCCTGTCGTTCAACTGGCTACTGTTCGTTGAGCTTGTCTTCCTCGCGCTCCTCGCGGCGACTGGCCTCCAGGTCCGCAGCGAGTTCGGCGTCGAGCTTTGCGGCCTTGGCCGCAGGGCTCAGCAGGCTCGCTACCGTGGCGACGACAATCGTGCCGACGATGACCGCCAGGGAGACGAAGGTCGGAATCTCCGGGGCCCATTCAATCGGCTGGCCGCCGTTGAGGAAGGGCAGTTCATTGACATGCATGGCGTGGAAGATCAGCTTGACGCCAATGAAGACGAGGATGAAGGCCAGGCCGTGCTTGAGGTAGACCAGGCGCGTCATGAGACCGCCCAGCAGGAAGTACAGCTGGCGAAGGCCCATCAGCGCAAAGATGTTGGCGGTGAAAACAATGAAGGCGCTCTGGGTCAGACCGAAGATTGCCGGGATGGAGTCAACGGCGAAGAGCAGGTCGGTCAGGCCGATGGTCACGAACACGATGAGCATCGGGGTAAAGACCTTTTTCCCGTTCACCACGGTGCGGATCTTGTTGCCGTCGTACTTGTCGCTCATCGGCACCACGGTACGCAGCTTGGCGATCAGCGGGTTCTCAGCGCCCTCTTCTTCGTCCTCGCCGTCGTCCTTTGCCTGCTTGTAGCCGGTCCACAGCAGGAAAGCACCGAAGATGTAGAAGATCCAGCTGAAGTTCTCCACCAACTCCGCACCCAGCAGAATGAAGATGCCGCGCAGGATCAGCGCGATGATGATGCCCACCATCAGCACTTCCTGCTGGTATTTACGCGGCACGGAGAAGCGCGCCATGATGATGATGAAGACGAACAGGTTGTCGATGCTGAGGCTGTATTCCGTCACCCAGCCAGCCAGGAACTGCCCGCCGAATTCAGGTCCCGTGAACGCGAACATCATCGCGCCGAAGATCAGGGCCAGCGTCACGTAGAACCCGACCCAGAGCCCGGCTTCCTTCATGGAGGGCTCATGGGGGCGTCGTACCACGTAGAGAAGGTCGAACAACAGGACCAGTCCAAGCACCACAAAGGTGCCGACTTCAAACCAAAGGGGTAATTCGAGCACGAAAAAGGCCTTTCGAGGGTACGAGTGGTTGCCGCAAGTCTCTCCGCCGGCAACCAATGGCCGGCCGCTGTGCCCGGCCCGGCGACTTCGCCGGGCGTGTTGACGTTCACAGCACTTGGGATACTCCCCTACGCCTCAACGAGTGTACCCGATCGGCCGCTCCGGGGTCAGGCGTGACCGGCTGCACGCATCTGCCGGAGGTCCTTCTTGAGATCGGCAATTTCGTCCCGCAACCGCCCGGCCAACTCGAACTGCAGTTCCGCCGCTGCCGCATGCATCTGCGCGGTCATCTCTTCGATCAGGGAGGCAAGGTCCTCGGCGGGCACCGCTGCAAGACCGTCCTTACGGATCTTTTCCTTCGGCTTCGCGGCCGAGTAGCCGCGCTTGCCCTTGCCGTAATCAAACTCACCCAGCAGCTCCGCCGTATCGGCGTCCTCGCGGGCCAGCTGGTCGGTAATGTCCGCAATCCGTTTGCGCAGCGGCTGCGGGTCCACCCCGTGTTTCTTGTTGTAGGCCTGCTGGATTTCGCGGCGCCGGTTGGTCTCCTCGATGGCGTGCGCCATCGAATCGGTGATGCGGTCCGCATACATGTGGACCTCGCCCGACACGTTACGGGCCGCGCGGCCGATGGTCTGGATCAGCGACGTGCTGCTGCGCAGGAACCCCTCCTTGTCTGCATCGAGGATGCTGACCAGGGAGACTTCGGGCAGGTCCAGGCCTTCACGCAGCAGGTTGATCCCGACCAGGACGTCGAAGGTACCCATCCGCAGTTCGCGCAGGAGTTCCACCCGGCGCAGGGTATCGACGTCCGAGTGCAGGTACTGGACTTTGACGCCGTGCTCCATGAGGTATTCGGTCAGGTCCTCGGCCATCCGTTTGGTCAGCGTGGTGACCAGGACGCGCTCGTTCTTCTCCACCCGGGTGTTGATCTCACCCAGCAGGTCATCGATCTGGCCCTTGGTCGGCTTCACCACGACTTCCGGGTCGATCAGGCCGGTCGGACGGATAATCTGCTGGACGTACCCGTCGGCCTTGCCGAGCTCGTATTTGCCCGGCGTCGCTGAGAGGTACACGGTCTGGCCGATCCGCTCGAGGAATTCATCCCATTTCAGCGGCCGGTTGTCCATTGCGGAGGGCAGCCGGAATCCGTGGTCCACCAACGTGCGCTTACGTGACATATCGCCTTCGTACATCGCGCCGATCTGCGGGACTGTCACGTGGGACTCGTCGATCACCAGCATGAAGTCGTCGGGGAAGTAGTCGAGCAGGCAGTGCGGCGCGGTTCCGGCACCACGGCCGTCGATGTGCCGGGAGTAGTTTTCAATGCCGTTGCAGAAGCCCATCTGCTGCATCATTTCGAGGTCGTACGTTGTGCGCATCCGCAGCCGCTGGGCCTCCACCAGTTTGTTCTGGGATTCCAGGACCTGCAGCCGGCTGGCCAGCTCATCCTCGATCTCCTTAATCGCCCGGCTCATCCGCTCCGGTCCCGCCACGTAGTGCGAGGCCGGAAACACATACATCTCGGTTTCCTCGCGGATAATCTCGCCGGTCAGGGGATGCAAGGTGTAGATCTTCTCGATTTCGTCCCCGAAAAACTCGATGCGAAGGGCCTGTTCCTCATACATCGGAATGATCTCCACCGTATCCCCGCGCACCCGGAAGGTGCCCCGGTGGAAGTCCATGTCATTACGCGCGTACTGCATGGATACGAATCTGCGCAGCAGCTCATCACGGTTCATCTCCTCGCCCTGACGGAGAGTGACCATGCCAGCCACGTATTCCTCGGGCGTGCCCAGACCGTAGATGCAGGAGACCGTAGCAACGACGACGACGTCACGACGGGTCAGCAAAGCGTTCGTCGCCGAATGCCGGAGCCGTTCGACTTCCTCGTTGACGGAGGAGTCCTTTTCGATGAACGTGTCCGTCTGTGGCACGTAAGCTTCCGGCTGGTAGTAGTCGTAGTAGGAGACGAAGTACTCCACTGCATTGTTCGGCAACAGTTCCCGGAACTCGTTCGCCAACTGGGCTGCCAGTGTCTTGTTCTGGACCATAACCAGCGTGGGCCGCTGCACCTGTTCGATCAGCCACGCCGTCGTGGCGCTTTTGCCGGTGCCCGTTGCACCCAGAAGGACGATGTCCTTCTCCCCTGCCTGGATCCGGGCGGTGAGTTCCTTAATGGCGCCCGGCTGGTCGCCTGCTGGTTTGTAATCACTGATTACTTCGAATGGAGCTACAACTCGGTTGATGTCCTGCGCAAGACTCATGGCATTAACGGTAGCCCCAATTGCGGCCAGCGCTCGTCCGCGATTGCTCCCGGCTGAACATCGGGCCAGAACCTGTGTTGTCTCCGCCGCTACCGCTGATCCGGCAGGGAGAATTTGCCAAAAACGGTTGGCCTCGGCGCTCTGCCGGTGGATACTGTGAGCTATAGCGACGCCAATCGAACCGAACAGAAGATGAGGATCTGCAAAGATCACTGATCTGGATGGAGAGACAGTGCCAACCGATGAACGACCGCCGGAGCCGGAGCCGGGTCAGAGGCCCGGCCAGGACGACGCAAACCCCCAGCAGAACCCGGCGTCTGAGCCCGTGGAGGAAAAATACGCGGCCCCGACTACCGATACCCCTGAAGGCAGGAAAACCATCCGGAACGCCATCGGCGCGTCGGCGATGGGTAACGCCACGGAGTGGTTCGACTACGGCATTTATGCGGTAGCCGTCACGTACATTACCGCCAACTTCTTCCCCACAGAAGGCGGCCTTGGCACCGCCCTCGCGCTGGCCACCTTCGCCATCTCATTCCTTGTCCGTCCGTTGGGCGGGCTGGTCTGGGGCCCGCTCGGAGACCGGCTTGGCCGCAAGGCCATTCTGGCGCTGACCATCATCCTGATGGCCGGTGCCACCTTTGCCATCGGCCTGCTCCCCAATTTTGAAACGATCGGCGTCTGGGCCCCGATCCTGCTGATCCTGCTCCGCATGGTGCAAGGGTTCTCCACCGGCGGCGAATACGGCGGGGCGGCAACCTTCATGGCCGAGTACTCGCCGGATAAGAAGCGCGGTTTCTTCGGCAGCTTCCTGGAATTCGGCACCCTGTTCGGTTTCATCCTCGGCACGGCGCTAGTGCTGTTCTTCCAGATCGTGCTGGGTGAGCAGGCAATGACCGAGTGGGGCTGGCGCCTGCCGTTCCTGGTGGCGGGTCCCATGGGTCTGATCGGTCTCTATCTGCGTACCAAGCTCGAAGATACGCCGGTCTTCCGCGATCTCGAGGACCATCATCTGGAAGAGCCCAACGCGAAGACCGAGCTGCGCGATCTGGTGGTGAAATATTGGAAGCCGCTGCTGACCATGGGCGGACTGGTCGTAGCGCTGAATGTCACGAACTACACCCTGCTCAGCTACATGCCCACCTACCTGCAGACGGAAATCAATCTGCCCGCCAACAACGCTCTGACGCTGCTGCTGCTGGGCCAGCTGGCCATGATGATTGTCATCCCGTTTGCCGGCAAGCTCTCCGATAGGATCGGCCGAAAACCCATGTGGTGGGCCTCGCTGCTGGGCCTCTTTGTGGCCGCCATACCCATGTACCTGCTCATGCGGATCAACTTCGGCACGGCCCTGATCGGCTTCGCCGTGCTGGGTCTGTTGTACGTACTGCAGCTGGCGACAATTTCCGCGACGTTCCCGGCGATGTTCCCCACGCAGGTGCGGTATGCCGGATTCGCCATCACCTACAACGTGTCAACGGCGCTCTTCGGCGGGACGGCGCCGCTGGTGAACGATCTGCTCATTCAAGCTACCGGTGACACGCTGGTTCCCGCCTACTACATGATGGTGGCCTGTGTCGTCGGCGCCGTTGCGCTGAAGTTCATCCCGGAAACCGCTGGTTGCTCCATCCGCGGGACGGAAATCCCCAGCATCGAACGGGACCGGGCAGAAGCGGCCCGCTGACGGGCCACGGCTGCGTAGCGCGCCGGCCGCCGCTACCCAGTCGCGCCGTCCGGCCGCCATCGGACACGGCGCATCCAGTCCTGCATCCCGGGTTCGGCTACCTCCGTGAACCAGCGTTCCTTATCTTTCGCGTAGCGGCCGATTGAGCTGTCCGTTGCGTGCAGGTCGGCAAGCCGTTTCTTTTCCGCCAAGTACTCCTGCACCATCAGCGGGTTGGCGCGCAGCCAGTCCCGGAAGCCCAGCGCAAACCGCCAGCCTGGGGATCCGGCGACCCGGACATGGACGTTTGCGCTCCGCCCCGGGTCTGCATTCCCGTGCAGCCGCTTCTCCCAGTCGGCGGGGTCCGGGTGCGATGGCTTGGGGATGTCCCGCCACAATCCCCGACGACGGGGGAAACCAGCCGACGCCAGGCTGTCTGCAACCGCGTCGGCTTCAGCCAACGAACGCACGCTGACCTGCAGATCGATGACGTCCTTCGCCGGCAGCCCTGGTACAGCCGTCGAGCCGATGTGATCCACCGCCAGAATCCGCTCATCCGCCGCCTGGATCCGGTCCGCCAGCCGCTTCGCCTGCTGCGGCCAGTCCCGCCGCGGTTCAGCCAGGACAGGCCCGCCGCGGTGGGCGGCCACCCGCGCCGCCGTAAGGTTCGCCGCGAAAGGTTCGAGCCGCTCATCCCACAAGCGGTCTACCCGTGCCAGGAGGGCTTCCGGGGACTCCACGTTTTCCAGTACGACGTCGGCCGCTGCCAGCCGTTCGGCATGTGTCGCCTGCGCGGCAATGCGTGCCTGAGCGTCGGCCTCAGCCATGCCCCGGTCAGAGACCATGCGCCGGATCCGGACTTCCTCGGGGGCATCCACCACAAGGACCAGATGGAATCGCGACCCTTGCCCGGTTTCCACCAGCAGCGGGATGTCCTGAACGATGATCCGCTCCGGCTCGGCCTCTGCAACCAGCTGAGCCGAACGTGCGCGGACCAGCGGGTGGATGATGGCGTTGAGCTGTTCCCGTTTCGCATGATCACCGAAAACCGCAGCGCCGAGGGCCGGACGGTCCAGTCCGCCGTCGTCGGTCAGAATCTTTTCCCCGAACGCCGCCACCACAGCCTGCAGTCCGGGAGTCCCCGGTTCGACGACTTCGCGAGCGAGCACGTCGGCATCGATCAGGAGCGCGCCGCGTTCACGCAGCCGCCGCGCCACCAGAGATTTACCCGCGGCAATGCCGCCTGTCAGACCGACCTTAAGCACAGCATCAGTCTAGCGAGACCACAAGCCCTCCCCCGGCAACCACTTGGCTCAGGCCCAGGCAGAACCCCTGGCACGGGAAACGGAGGGAGGGGCGCAGGATGGCGGCCGCCGTACTAGGCTGGTTGGGTGCATCCAGCCTCCCAGTCCACGGTGACCAGCTATACGACTATTGCTGGCGAACACCGGCACGAAATCGAGATCAAGCGCTCCCGCTTCATCACGGTGCTTCGCCGGGTCGAGACCGAGGATGCCGCCCGCGAACTTGTCGCCGGCCTGCGCAAGGAGTTCCACGATGCCCGGCATCATTGCTCTGCGTTCGTCCTGGGACCGGATCGCGACGTGCAACGCTCCAACGACGACGGCGAGCCCTCCGGTACAGCCGGGCTCCCGATGCTGGAAGCACTGACCAGACGCGAGACAACGCCCGGCATGACGGACCTCAGCGACGTTGCGGCCGTCGTCGTACGTTATTTCGGCGGTATCTTGTTGGGCGCCGGCGGCCTGGTGCGGGCGTACTCGGAGTCGGTTTCGCAGGCCGTTGCCTCCGCCCGATTGGTGCAGCGGCGGCGCATGCAGCTGTATGCAGTCGCTGCTGGACACGCCCAGGCCGGCCGGCTCGAGAACGAGCTGCGCGCTGCAGGAGTCACCGTGCTCGGCAGCGACTATGGGCCGGCCGGAGTGGAGATCAATGTGGCCCTCGCGGCTGACCCGGAGGTGCTGGCCCGCTTTCATGAGCAGCTGGCTTCGCTCACCGCGGGTGGAGAACCAGCCGCGCCTCGCGGAACCGAGTGGGTGGATCTTGCCTGAACTGGACTTGGCCCGCTTGCGCCGCTGGCCCGATGTGGAGGCGGAGAACCTCTATGCGGCAGATGCTGCAGACCGGCTGCTGCTCGACTCGGCCGCCACCCTGCTAGCCGGATTTCAGGGCAGCCAGATCGCCGTCGTCAACGACCACTACGGTGCGCTGACCCTTTCCCTGGCTGCCACAGGTTTCACCGGGCTGCGGGTCCATCAGGATCCGCTCTCGGCCGCGCGTGCGTTGGACAACAACGCCCGCCTGCTCGGACTCGGCGGCTACACGCACTCCCCGCTGGGTCCTGAGCTGTTTACGGGCGTCCGTCTGGTCCTGATGCAGCTGCCCCGGTCGCTGGATGCCCTCGAAGAAACGGCGGCCGTCATCGCTGCCGCGGCAGCAACGGAGGTGACGGTGCTTGCCGGCGGGCGCGACAAACATATGTCCCCCGCGATGAACCAGGTGCTGGGAACGGCGTTCGCCTCCGTGAGCGCGGGGCTGGGCCGGCAGAAGGCCCGGGTGCTGACGGCAACCGTTCCCCGGGACGACGTCGGCAGCCGTTTCCCGCTCAAGGAAGAGTACGACGTCGGGCTGCCGGCTCCGCTGCGGATCGTCGCCTTTGGCGGTACTTTCGGCGGAGCCAAGCTCGACACGGGCACCCGTTTCCTGCTCCCGGCCCTCGCCGGTGCCCGCGCTGCCCGGCGCGCAGTGGACCTGGGCTGCGGCAACGGGACGATTGCGGCGTACCTCGCCTTGTCTCGCCCGGACCTGGCTGTCCTGGCCACGGACCAGTCCGAGTCCGCCGTCGCCTCGGCCCGGGCCACTGCGGAGGCAAACGGCGTCAGCGGGCGGGTGACCGTTCAGCGGGACGATGCGCTGTCCGCGCTTCCCGGCTCCAGCGAGGAATTCATTGTGCTCAATCCCCCGTTCCACATCGGCAACGCGGTACATGCCGGCATCGCCCACAAGCTCTTCGCCGATGCCGGCCGTGTGCTGGCTCCCGGCGGTGAGCTCTGGACGGTATGGAACAGCCACCTCGCTTACAAACCGGCCCTGAACCGGCTGGTCGGACCGACCCGAGAGGTTGCCCGGAACCCGAAATTCACCGTCACCGTGAGCACCAGCCAGCCTTAGAACCGTTCCAGGCAGACAAAAGAACCCCTGTCAGGCGACAGGGGTTCTTTTGTCTGCTTACCCGTTAGGGCCGGCGCAATTAATTGCCGGTGAGCTTCTCGCGCAGTGCGGCGAGGGCCTCATCCGAAGCGAGCGTTCCGCCACCGGTGCTGACGGTCTCCGTCTGAGCGGGCTCAGAGGAGTAGCTGGTTGCAGCGGATTCGCCCGGCTCGGAAGTAGCCTGGGTGTCTTCCTGCAGGTGCTGGGCAACCTGCTTCTTGTGGGATTCCCAGCGGGCCTGGGCATCAGCGTACTGCTGCTCCCAAGCGGCGCGCTGGGTCTCGTAACCCTCAAGCCACTCGTTGGACTCCGGGTCGAAGCCCTCCGGGTACTTGTAGTTGCCCTCTTCGTCGTACTCGGCAGCCATACCGTACAGGGCCGGGTCGAACTCGGTACCCTCCGGGTCAACGCCCTCGTTTGCCTGCTTGAGGCTGAGGGAGATGCGGCGGCGCTCGAGGTCGATGTCGATGACCTTGACGAACAGCTCGTCGCCCACGGAGACAACCTGCTCGGCCAGCTCAACGTGGCGGACGGCCAGCTCGGAGATGTGAACCAGGCCTTCGATGCCGTCTTCAACGCGGACGAACGCACCGAACGGAACCAGCTTGGTGACCTTACCCGGAACAACCTGCCCAAGGGCATGGGTGCGGGCGAAGGTCTGCCAAGGATCTTCCTGGGTGGCCTTCAGCGACAGGGAAACACGCTCGCGGTCCAGATCGACTTCCAGAACTTCGACGGTGACTTCCTGGCCAACTTCGACAACCTCGGACGGGTGGTCGATGTGCTTCCAGGACAGCTCGGAGACGTGAACCAGTCCGTCGACGCCGCCCAGGTCCACGAATGCACCGAAGTTGACGATGGAGGAAACGACGCCCGGACGGACCTGGCCCTTTTCCAGCTTGTTGAGGAAGGTGGAGCGGACCTCGGACTGGGTCTGCTCGAGCCATGCACGGCGGGAGAGCACAACGTTGTTGCGGTTCTTGTCCAGCTCGATGATTTTGGCTTCGATCTTCTGGCCGATGTACGGAGCCAGGTCGCGCACACGGCGCATCTCGACGAGGGAGGCGGGCAGGAAGCCGCGCAGGCCGATGTCGAGGATAAGACCACCCTTGACGACCTCGATGACGGTACCGGTAACGACGCCGTCCTCTTCCTTGACCTTCTCGATGTCACCCCAAGCACGCTCGTACTGAGCACGCTTCTTGGAGAGAATGAGGCGGCCTTCCTTGTCTTCCTTGGTCAGGACAAGGGCTTCGACCTGATCGCCCACGGCGACAACTTCGCCGGGATCAACGTCGTGCTTGATGGAAAGCTCGCGGGACGGGATGACACCTTCGGTCTTGTAACCGATGTCGAGCAGAACTTCATCGCGGTCAACCTTGACGACGGTACCTTCGACGAGATCACCGTCATTGAAGTACTTGATGGTGGCGTCGACGGCAGCGAGGAAGTCTTCGGCGGTACCAATGTCGTTGATGGCGACCTGCGGGGTACCGGGCTTCTCGGTGGAGGTGATGGTCATGTAGTAGGGGCTCCGATGTGGATAGATTTCTTAGTTCCAGGCGGTTTGACTACACGCTCAGCGCCAGCACAAAATAGCTGCAGCCTTGCGGTTATTGACCGTCCGGAGGTGGACTTTAATAAAAGGGTAGTGCGTACGCATTACGCGCCCGATAAGTCTAGCCGCTTGAGCCAACCGCGGTCAAAGCGTTGAAGCCCGCGGCACTGGCTATCTTCCACATCCCGAGCGGGCAGTCGCTACTCAGAAGTGCGTGATGCAGTACGGCTGTGCTGTGGTGGCGAAAATCCGCTCCAGCCTTCCCACTGCGTCCTCGGTTGCACTGGACAGCCTGCCGGCGGCTGCCAGCGTCCCGGCCCTGACGCCGCCCAGGTAGAGTGAGCCCAGCACGTCGATATCAACGCTCAGGTCCACCGCGGCGTCCGGTGCCAGCGGTTGCACCCGCGCGTTTCCGCCGGCGGCCTCCAGCAAGAACCGGCCTGCGGCCAGGCCGAGCGGATCAACAATCTCAAGTGCCAGCCGGCCCTCGCCGTCGTAATGACGCGTTTGTAATGCGTTGACCGGATCCAGAATCCGCAGCCAGAGCACATCTTCGGCTGACTTCGCCGCGTATCCACGGCTGTCCTGCAGCGCCCACGGCAACGGGTCTTCGACCGGAGCAAGGGGCCAGCTGATCCGCTGCACCAGGTCAAGGGAGCCCAGATACCGCCACAGTTCCCGGTAGCTTTCCGCGGTGGCGGCCACCAGATCCACGACCTTCATTGTGTACGGTTCCTTGGACCAACCTGCGAACCGGTAGCTCACGTAGCCCTGGGGTGTCCCGCTGCCGTCGTAGTGGACGGCCGCCCGGATGGACTTGTCAGGTTCTGGTTTGTCGTGCCCCCATTGGCCGGAGATTCTCTTCGCGTAGGCATACTGCCGGGCCACCGACCCCGGAGTCCTGGCGTGGAACCGGGTAAAAATCTCCGGCCCCAACTGCTGCAGGGATGCCGGGTCCGCCATCTCGACTGTGCCGGCCTGCGGCGTCCGGAGGCCGAACCGCTCCTGAACGTCCACCTCCACCTCGCGGGTGAAAGTTGCCGCTCCGAAGCCAAAGCGGCCGTAGATCGTCGCTTCGGATGCGGTCAGCGCGGCGATGCCCAGGCCGGAGCGTGCGGCCTGTTCGAGATCGCTGGTGATCAGGCGCCGCAGCAGACCGCGCCGGCGGTGGGTGGGTCGGACGGTCACGGCGGTGATCTGGTGGGTATCGAGCAGGCGGCCGCCGCCGACATTCATGCTGTTGACCATGGTGGCGTAGGTGGCCACGGGAATATCGGGACTCCACACGCCGGGCCGGGGCTCGTCGTCGTAAACTCCCCACAACATGCGGTTGTCCGCGGCGTAGCCGTTCGCGTATTCGGCTACGTGCGCTGCATCGGTAGAACTTTCATGGAAACCTGCATCGACGGCCTCGAACCAGCCCTGGAACCGGGCCGACGGAGTGCCGGCCCCAGTATCGGCAGGGAATTGTTCAATCCGCAGGGTCGAGGATGCGGTTGCCGCGTTGGTGTCCACGGTTTACGAGCCTAGTGGGCATTTTCCGCTTCCACTAGATCCTGGGACCGTTGCAACCGGCTCGCGAGGTAATCAGCGATGGCGCCGACAGCGATGATACAGCCGAACATTTCCAGGCCTTCCTCCAGGATCAACCCCGCGGAGAAGACGTAATCGGGGCCATTCTGACGTATCCAGCCGTTGAACCCTTCGACACCCAGCGCGCCTGCACCGTAGCTGCCCAGCCCCAGGGCGAGGCGTCGTCCCGTTTCCCGGGGCAGCGACCGCCCGGCGAAGAACAGCACCGTGGCACCGGCAATCCCGACGGCCGCACCCAGCGCGAGCCAGGGGTAGGTCGGGGTGTCCAATCCTGCGGCCAGGAGCGGCCGGGCGAGCCGTTCGTGCAGCCGGGCTGCCTCGTCGAGGCTCAGGTACGCGGCCGCCGCCGCAATCACTGTCCAGGAGAAGCGTGTCCTGCCATGGGCAGTCAGCGCGGATGTTGCGGCCAGTGCGGCCACCAGGAACAGCAGCGCCGAGTTCCACCAGGTGGGCAGATTGGCCTCGGCCCCGATGTCCACGAATTCCTTCGCTTCGTCCACCGGGGTGACGTAGTGCAGGGCGAACACGGCTACGAACAGCGCCATGATGAGGGCTGTAACCAGCAGAAGGAAGCGGACGGCCGCGCGGGCAGGTGGCTGTTGGCCGAAAAACAATTGAACTCTCCTGGCAGAGCCGGCTTAAACGATCAAGGAAACCCTACCGGCAGTAAATGAGACAAAAATACCGCTGAAGCCGGCCCACGGACCGGCTTCAGCCATCCGGATCAGTGGCCGGCTTCGTTCCAGTTGCTGCCGATCCCGACCGACACATCCAGCGGAACAGTCAGCTCGGCTGCCGCCGCCATTTGCTCCCGCACCAGCTTCTCCACCGTCTCGCGCTCCCCCGAGGCGACCTCGAGTACCAGTTCGTCATGCACCTGCAGCAGCATCCTTGAGGACAGCTTCTGGCGCCTGAGCCCGGCCTCAACACCGAGCATTGCCTTCTTGATGATGTCCGCTGCCGAACCTTGGATGGGTGCGTTCAGGGCAGCCCGCTCCGACATCTCGCGCAGCTGGCGGTTACCGCTGTTCAGGTCCGGCAGGTAGCGGCGGCGGCCCTCAATCGTGGAAGTGAAACCGTCCTTGCGTGCCTGCTCGACAATGCCGCGCAGGTAGTCCCGTACGGCCCCGAACCGCGCGAAGTAGTCCTTCATCAAGGTCCGGGCTTCATCAACCGAAATCTTCAGCTGTTTGGACAGCCCGAAGGAACTCAGGCCGTACACCAGGCCGTAGGACATGGCCTTGACCTTGGCGCGCATCTCGCTGGTGACCTCTTCCGGGGCCACTCCGAAGATATGGGCGCCGACGAACCTGTGCAGGTCCTCGCCCTGGCGGAAGGCCTGGATCAGTCCCTCGTCACCGGACAGGTGCGCCATGATGCGCATTTCGATCTGCGAGTAGTCCGCGGTGAGCAGCGTTTCATAACCTTCCCCCACGATGAAGACTTCGCGGATGCGGCGGCCCTCTTCGGAACGGACGGGGATGTTCTGCAGGTTCGGGTTGTTCGATGACAGGCGCCCGGTCGCAGCCACTGTTTGCGCGTACGTGGTGTGGATGCGGCCGTCCTCGGCTACTGACTTTTTCAGCCCTTCCACCGTCTGTTTGAGTTTGGTGGCATCCCGGTAAGCCAGCAGCTGCACCAGGAACGGATGCTGCGTTTTGGTGATCAGATCATTCAGGGCGTCCGCATCAGTGGAGTAGCCGGTCTTGATCTTCTTGGTCTTGGGCAGTTCCAGCTCGTCGAACAGGACCGTCTGGAGCTGTTTCGGCGAACCCAGATTGATCTCCTTTCCGATGATCCGGAAGGCTTCCGAGCTTGCGGCATTGATAGTGGAGTTGAAGCCGTCCATCAGGCCGTCCAGCTTGTCCACGGCAACAGCAATGCCGTCCAGCTCCATCCGGGCCAGCACCAGCGACAGCGGCAGATCCAGCCCCGCCAGCAGCTGGTTCGCGCCCCGCTCGATGAGCTGGCCGGCGAAGTGCTCGCTCAGTTCCAGCGAGGCAAAGGCTTTTGCGACGGCGGGAGCCGCCACATCGTCTTCGCCCAGGCTCAGCTCCAGCTGACCGCCGCCGGGCGATGCCGCCGATGCTACCGAGAGTTTCAAGTGGTACTGTGCCAGCTCGGCCAGATCGTAGTTGCGGCGGTCCGGCTGGATCAGGTACGCGGAGATCGCCGTGTCATCAACGACGCCCGCCAGCTCGAGGCCTCGGACGGCGAGCAGCTTGTAGGCCGACTTGAAATCGTGGATGACCTTGGGTGCATCCAGATCCTCCAACCACTCCGCAAGCCGGCGCTCGGCGTCGGCGTCGAGGCCTTCAAAGGCAACGTAAGCGGCGGCCGTGGGGCTCACCAAGGCCAGCCCCACGGCGTCGTCCCCTGCTGTGGATTGCTCGCTGACCAGTTGCACGGCGACCGGGAGCTGGTTGGTGCTGTCGAGCCAGTCGTCCAGTTCCTTCTCGTTCGTCAGAACCACGTGCTGCGGTGCGTGGACCTCGGTGTCCTCGACCTGCTCTTCGCCGCCAAAGGTGTCGATCAGCCGCTTGCGCAAAGTGTTGAACTGGAGGGCATCGAAGAGTTCCTCGATGGCGTCACGGTCCGGCTGCTGCAGGAGCATGGTTTCCAGGTTGACCGGCAGGTCCATGTCCCTGAGCAGATGATTGAGCCGGCGGTTGCGCTTGACGTCCTCGACATTCGCCCGGAGGGCGTCACCGACCTTGCCGCCGATGGAATCCAGGTTCTCCAGTATGCCGTCCAGACCGCCATACTGGTTGATCCACTTGGCGGCCGTCTTCGGCCCCACGCCCGGCACGCCGGGGAGATTGTCCGCGGTCTCGCCGACGAGCGCCGCCAGATCCGAGTAGCGGGCCGGGGACACGAAGTACTTCGCCTCCACAGCCGCGGCGTCCATGGGCGGGATGTCGCTGATGCCCTTCTTCGGGTAGAGCACCGTCACGCTGTCCGTGATGAGCTGGAACGCATCCCGGTCGCCCGAGACCACCAGCACATCCCAGCCGGCCGCTTCGCCCTGGGTGGCAAGGGTGGCGATGATGTCATCGGCCTCGAACCCGTCCATGGAGATGGTGGGGATCCGCATGGCCTCCATGAGCTTGATGATCAGGTCCACCTGGCCATGGAATTCCTGCGGGGTCTTGCTCCGGCCGCCCTTGTATTCGCTGTATTCCTGGTCGCGGAATGTGGGAGTGTCAAGGTCGAACGCCACCGCCACGTGCGTCGGCTTGTGCTCGCGGATCATGACCAGCAGCATGGAAGTGAAACCGTAGACAGCGTTGGTGTGCTGCCCGGTATCCGTGGAGAACTTGTCCGCCGGGAGGGCGTAGAACGCCCGGAATGCCATGGAATGGCCATCGATGACCAGCAGGCGCTTTCGTTCCTGGATGGAATTTTCTTCAGGGGCTGCGGCCGTGGCCGTCAGCGTATCGCCGGCTGGGGACACCGGTTTGTTAGTTTCACTCACAGGTGCCAGCCTAGTTCCCATGAGCGACAATTTCACACCGGAAGCGGTTCCGGCGGCAGCACCGGATTTGACTGAAGAGCTTGTTTCCGCAGGGGTGCCGGTGGAACTGCGTCCGTGGCTGCGGCATATGGGCGTGGGCGCCTTAGTGGTGAAAATGGGGATCGTTTTTTCGCACATGAGTGCCGAGCGGATGGTTGCCACCATGCCGGTCGAGGGCAATACGCAGGTGGCCGGGATCCTGCACGGGGGTGCGCACACGGTGCTGGCCGAAACCTTGGGATCCTTCGCCGCTGCCATCCATGCCGGACCTGACCGGCACGCGCTGGGCATCGAAGTCAGTGCTACCCATCACCGTGCCGCGGCCGCGGGGCTGGTGACCGGCACGGCCACCGCCATCCACTTGGGCCGGACCCTGACGGTCCACGAAGTGGTCATGACCGATGACCAGGGGCGCCGGCTTTCCACCGCCCGCATCACCAACATGATCAGGGCCAACGCGTAAGCAGGGATTACGAGTAAATCCTGGCCTACCGGCCCGTTTCGGTTGCGGGACCGCCGGCGGCGAAGCGGTAGCTTAGTTCCATCATGCCGGCGCCAAGGGTCCGCGAGCCAAGCAGCTGGGCAGGTTCCGTCGCCGTACCCACGGGCAGCAGGCTCTTGCCCCGGCCGATCGCGACCGGGACGTATGTGACAATCAACTCGTCCAGCAACCCGGCGTCCAGGTACTGCGCGGCCAAGGAACCGCCGCCGACTATCCAGACGTCCTTGTCGCCGGCGTCCGCCACAATGTTCGCGTGGAACAGCGAGATATCCCCGCGGACAAAGGTGATGTCCGCGCCGGTAATGCCCGGCAGCTCGTGGTGCGTGAAGACCCAGGTAGGCATCTGTCCGTACTCCCAGGCATCTGCGCCGCCCTGGTCCAGAATGAACTTGTACGTCTGGGAGCCCATGACAATGGCGCCGATCCCCGCGATGAAGGACTTGTAGCTGTCCGCCACGCCTTCGGCGTCGTTAAACCGGAACAACCAGTCCAGCTTGTCGTTTTCGTCCGCGATGTACCCGTCCAGCGAGCTTGCAACGTAGTAGAGCGTGCGTGCCATGGGCCCATGCTAGCCCGGTTCGTTAGTGAAGAGCAGGCACAATCAAATAGATGCCGTACAGCACTGCGGCAACGCACACCGCAAAGCAGGCATAGGCGCACAGCCGAACCGCCGATTGCCGGGTTGGACCGGCGTCCGTGGCTACCGCCAGCAGGCGCACGCCCAGCCCGTAGAACCCGACCACGACCATGGAAGCCACTAATGTGGCGACAGCGACAATCACAAAAGCAAACCAGTCGATACTCATAGTCCTGCCTCCAGCCGGTCTTTCTTTTTCTTGCGTTTGCGCTTGATCTTGACTACCTCGCCCGCCTGGTCGACGTCGCTGATGGCGTTGTCATGGCCGACCTTGGACCGTCGGGAAACCATGTACATCGCGAGGATGATCAGGATTCCCGCGACCGCGTCGATGATGATGCCCGCCACGCCGAGGTGGGCCACCCAGGCCGCAAGTGCACCGACGCCGCCGGCGGCAGGCAGGGTCAGCAGCCAGCCGATACCGATCCGGCCCGCGGTGTTCCAGCGGACCTTGGCCCCTTTGCGGCCCAGCCCGGAGCCGATCACGGAGCCGGAGGCGACCTGTGTGGTGGAGAGCGCAAAACCCAAGTGCGACGACGCCAGGATGGCCGACGCCGTGGATGTCTCGGCGGCGAAACCCTGCGCCGGCTTCACCTCGGTCAGCCCCGAGCCCATGGTCCGGATGATCCGCCAGCCACCGGAGTAGGTGCCCAGGGCGATGGCCAGACCGCAGGCGGCGATCACCCAGAAAGCCGGGCCGCTGCCAGCCGACTGGAAGCCGCCGGCGATCAGTACCAGGGTGATGACGCCCATGGTCTTCTGGGCATCGTTGGTACCGTGGGCCAGTGCCACTAGCGACGAGGAGAAGATCTGCCCATAGCGGAAGCCGCCGCGTTTGGGTGCAGCTGAATTTCCCTGCCGCCGGGTTATGGCGTACGCCAGCTTGGTACCCAAGTAGGCCACGGTGCCGGCGATCAGAGGCGCCAGCACGGCCGGCAGCAGGAGCTTGGAGACGACGACGCCGTAGTCCACCGCGGCGAATCCGGCACCGACGATGGCGGCGCCAATCAGGCCGCCGAACAAGGCGTGCGAGGAGCTCGATGGCAGCCCCAGCAGCCAGGTGATCATGTTCCACACGATGGCCCCGATCAGGCCGGCAAAGATCATGACGGGGCTGATCTGGATTCCGCCCTCGCCTTCCCTGATCAACCCGCCGGAGATGGTCTGGGCCACTTCGGTGGACAGGAAGGCGCCCACCAGGTTCAGGATGGCCGCCAACAGGACCGCGGCCTTGGGCTTGATGGCACCGGTGGCGATGGGGGTTGCCATCGCATTCGCCGTGTCGTGGAAGCCGTTCGTAAAGTCGAAGAACAAGGCCAGTGCTATGACAAGCACGACCATTAAGGTGAGATCCACCTGGTGCCCAATCTGGTCAGCGGGAAAGTTCAGCTGCCGTTCACCCGTGGGTCATGATTGGTTCAACTGCGGGTGCGGCGCTTACCGATTGTAGATGCCGCAGGAACAGCGACAAACCCCATCCGGCCGCCATAGGTCGGTGAAGCGGCGGATCCTTGGGCTTGTGGCGCGAACCCGCGGGCAGTACAACTGGTCCATGAGCGGCTATCTTGAGGCATGGATCACGGACTATCGGCGGGCGTGGGAATCGAATGAGCCGGACGATATCCGCGCGCTGTTTACCGAGGACGCCGAATACCGGACCGATCCGTGGGTAGTGCCGTGGCGGGGACACGAGGAGATCGTGGCCGGGTGGCGGAAGAAGCGGGATGCTCCGGGAAGCACGGCGTTCGAATGGTCCGAACTGGTCGCCACCCCGGACGTGTCGATCATCCAGGGCACCACGGTTTACCGGGACGGGCCGACCTACAGCAACCTGTGGGTGATCAAACTGACGTCCGAGGGCCTGGCCCGGGAGTTCACCGAGTGGTGGATGGACCAGAGCAATCCTTCATAGCCAACTGCTCCAGCTCGGTCGCAGCCATCCCGAACGCGTCTAGCTCTTCTTCTTCGCCCGGCTTGGCTGCACCCGCGGGGGTTCGCCCGGCATCTTCGGGTAGTCGGGCGGGAACGGCATCTCGCCGAGGCCTGCCGCCAGATCGCGCTCCCACCACTTCAGGAGCACATCGATGGTGCCCTGATTCGCATGCATGTCCGCCCACGGGTCGCCGGTGGTCCTGAGCCGGTCCGGCACCGTGGCGATAGTGAACTGCTTCGGATCAGCCTTTTCCAGCTCGTCCCACTCAAGCGGACAGGAAACGGGAGCATGGGCCAAGGCCCGGGGACTGTAGGCGCCGGCCATGGTGCGGTCCCGGTTGGCCTGGTTGAAGTCCACAAACACCCGCTGGCCCCGTTCCTCCTTCCACCAGTTGGTAGTGATCTGCTCCGGCATGCGGCGTTCAAGTTCGCGGGCTGCGGCGATTACTGCGTGGCGTACGTCCAGGAACTCGCGGGTAGGTTCGATCGGTGCGAATACGTGCAGCCCGCGGTTGCCCGACGTCTTGATGAACGCGGTCAGCCCGGCCTCGGCGAGTACCGATCGAAGCTCCAGTGCGGCGGGAACGGCGTCGTCAAAGTCGGTGCCGGGCTGCGGGTCCAGGTCAATGCGCAGTTGGTCGGGATTGTCAGTGTTGTCGGCGCGCGAGGGCCAGGGGTGGAAGACGATCGTGTTCATCTGCACAGCCCAGACGGCGGCGGCCGGTTCATCGATGACCAGCTGGGGGTGCGATCTGGCGCTGGGGTAGATCACCTTTACGGACCGCACGAATTCGGGCGCGCCCTTGGGCGGATTCTTCGAAAAGAACATTTCGCCGTCGATTCCCTCGGGAAACCGCTGAAGGGAGACCGGGCGATCACCGTTTGCGGCGACGAACGCATCGCCCACGTCGGCGACGTAGCGGGCGAGGTCCAGCTTCGTCAGGCCCAGGTCGGGCCACAGCACCCTGCTGGGACTGGAAATGCGCATTTCCCGCTCGCCGTGGGGTCCCTCAACCGTGAGCGTCGTTGCTTCGCTGGCCATGGGAACAACATACAGACAACCGCGGCGGGCGTCACCCACTCCCGGCGAATGCGTGATCCGCGATTGGTCCGTAAGCTCGTGACATGGCGAGATACTTTGATGTTCATCCTGAGGACCCCCAGCCGCGCGCCGTCGGGCAGATCGTCGATCTGGTGCAGTCGGGCGGGCTGATTGCGTACCCCACGGACTCCTGTTACGCGCTGGGTGCGCAATTGGGGAACAAGGAGGCGCTGGATCGGATCCGCACCATCCGGCAGCTCGATGACAAGCACCACTTCACCCTGGTCTGCAAGGATTTTTCCCAACTGGGGCAATTCGTCCTGATTGACAATGACGTCTTCCGCAGCATCAAGGCGGTCACGCCGGGCAGCTACACCTTTATCCTGCCGGCGACAAAGGAAGTTCCGCGCCGGCTGCTGCATCCAAAGAAGAAGACCGTGGGTGTCCGCATCCCCAATAACAAAGTGGTCCATGCTCTTCTGGCGGAACTCAACGAGCCACTGCTCTCCAGCACCTTGCTGCTGCCCGGCCAGGAGGAACCGCTGACGCAGGGTTGGGAGATTAAGGAACGCCTCGAACACGTTGTCGACGGCGTGGTGGACTCCGGTGACTGCGGTGCCGAGCCGACCACCGTGATCGATTTCTCGGGCGGCGGCGCCGAGGTTGTCCGCCGCGGCATGGGTGACCCTTCCCGGTTCGAGTAGGGGCCTTACCCGGCCACGGCTGCCGGTGTGACATTGGAGGGTACCGGTTCGTGCCGCAGGTAGCGGCGGCTGAACGTGCCGGTTCCTGCCGCCAGCGAGCGCAGCTGGACCGCGTACCGCAGCAATTCCTCATCCGGCACTTCGGCGCTGATCTCGGTTCGGTCGCCGCCGGCCGACGTCGTTCCCGTCACCCGCCCGCGGCGGGACGACAAGTCGCTGAGCACGGCGCCAACATGGTCATCGGGAACGGTGACCGTCACGGCTGAAACCGGTTCCAGCAACTGGATGCGCGCCCCCGCCGCCGCTTCACGCAGGGCCAGCGCCCCGGAGGACTGGAAGGCAGCATCCGAGGAGTCCACACTGTGGGCCTTGCCGCCTACCAGGGTCACCCGGATGTCCACCACGGGAAACCCCGCGGCGACGCCCTTGAGCAGCTGGGCCCGGACGCCTTTCTCCACCGAACCAATGAACGGCCCCGGGATGGCCCCTCCGACGATCCTGTCGACAAACTCGAATCCTGCCCCGCGCCCGAGAGGCTCAACCTCTATGTCGCAGATGGCAAACTGGCCGTGGCCACCGGACTGCTTGACGTACCGGCCATGCCCCTTGGCCGGCCTAGCGAAGGTCTCCCGCAACGGCGTGATGACATTGACCGTCTCCAGCTGGACTCCCTGGTCGGCCAGCCTCCCCAGCACCACGTCCGCATGGGCTTCACCCATGCACCACAGCACCAGTTGGCGGGTTTCGGCGTTCCGCTCCACCCGCAGCGTCGGATCCCCTGAAGCCACCTTCGCCAGGCTACGGGCGAGGGCGTCTTCATCGCCATGCGACGCTGCCTCGACCGCCACCGGCAGCAGCGGTTCCGGCATAGGCCACGGTTCGATCAGCAACGGTGTGTCCTTGGCCGAAATCGTGTCGCTGGTTTCGGCATTGCCCACCTTGGTCAGCGCACAGATATCCCCGGCCACGCAGAACGGCACCGCCTGCAGGGCCGCTCCGACCGGGGCATGCAGATGGGTGACCCGCTCGTCGCTGTCATGGTCCTGGTGGCCCCGCTCGGCCAGCCCGTGCCCGCTCACGTGGATAGCAATGTCCTCGCGTAAAGTGCCGGAGAACAAGCGCACCAGGCAGACCCGGCCCAGAAACGGATCGCTGCTGGTCCGCACTACCTGGCCGGCGAGCGGACCCTCCGGGTCGCACTTCAGCGCCAGGGCCGGCTTGCCATAGAGGTTCATCACCGCCGGCAGGTCGCGTTCGGCGGGCGAGGGGAAGGCCCGGGTGAGCAGATGCAGCACTTCGGCGGTCCCGACCAACGTCTCCGCCGAGACGGGCACCACCGGAAAGAAGGAACCACGGGCGACGGCGGTCTCCAGGTCCCCGACCAACGTTTCCTCGGCGATCTGCTCACCACCGAGATAGCGGTCCATCAGCGTCTCATCCTCGCTTTCGGCGATGATCCCCTCGATCAGCGCACCTCGGGCGGATTCCGCCGCGGCAAGTTCGTCCTCGGTCGCGGCACGTTGGGCAGGCTGCAGCTCCCCGGCCGGGTATTCCGACACCGTGCCTGAGAGCAACCCGTGCAATCCCCTGAAGGTTTCGCCGGCCCCCACCGGGAGGTAGAGGGGCAGGACGGCATCACCGAATGCCTGCTGGGCAGCTGCGAGCGCCCGGGCGTAATCGGCCCGGGGATGGTCAAGCCGGCTGATCGCCACGGCCCGCGGCATTGCGGCTTCTTCGCACTCGTTCCATAGTGCGATGGTGGCCGCATCTATATCGTCCACGGCCGACACCACGAACAGCACTGCATCCGCGGCGCGCAGTCCGGCCCGCAGTTCGCCGATGAAATCCGCGTATCCCGGCGTGTCGAGCAGGTTCACTTTGACGTCGCTGAAAACCACCGGGACCACGGACAGCGACACCGACCGCTGCTGGTGGATCTCCGCGGGATCCGAGTCACTGACCGTCGTCCCGTCGGCAATGGAACCCATCCTGGCGATGGCTCCAGTGGCAGCCAGCAATGCCTCGGCCAGCATCGTCTTCCCTGCCCCCGAATGCCCCACCAGCGCGACATTGCGGATCTCCTCCGGCCGCTCGGCGTGCATCGCCGTGGTCCCGTCCGCCCGCCGCAGCGCTGTCCCGGAGCGCCCGGGCCCCTTTCCCGGACCGTTTGTCCCTTTTACCGACATGACATCTCCCCTAGCCCTCACCTAGCCGCAGCCGCCTGTGCCATTCCCTGTGCTTAGATTCGACACCCGCGGCAGCGGAAACGGCAAGGGTTGGGTGGCGCATCCAGCATGATGGATACATGGCCATCTCTGAATCCCCCGTCAGCATCTCCGTCGGCGAGACACCGGTCTCGGGCGTCTATGCCCGGCCCGATAACCCGCTGGCCACAATGGTCGTGGCACACGGGGCAGGCGCTGGCATGGAGCATCCGTTCCTGCAGGGCTTCACCCGGGCATTGAACGAAGACGGCGTAGCCACCTTGCGCTTCAACTTCCCCTACCGCGAGGCAGGCAGGAAGTTCCCGGACCGCGCGCCGGCCGCAATCGCCGCCTGGCGGGCCGTCATGGACTTCGCCGCCGCGGAATCGAACGGCGAACCGCTGTGGGCGGCCGGCAAATCCTTCGGCGGGCGCATGGCCTCGATGGCCGTCGCCGAAGGTATGCCTGCAGCGGGACTGGTCTACCTCGGCTACCCGCTGCATCCGCCAGGCAAGCCGGAGAAGCTCCGCGATGAGCACCTCTACGGACTGACGCTGCCGATGCTGTTCCTCCAAGGGACGCGGGATCCGTTCGCCACGCCTGAACTCCTGGAGAAGGTTGTTTCCCGCATCGGCGCGACTGCTGTGCTGCAGTGGCTGGAAGGCGGCGGCCATTCCTTCGAGGTCGCGGGCCTGAAGCGCAGTGCAGACCAGGTCGGTGCTTCCCTGGCGGAACCCGCCGCGGCGTTCCTGCAAGCCAACAGCTGACTCCGCTTCGGCCGGAACCCGTCGGAACGCGGCTGAAATCCCTTACGCCTGCCAGCTCCAGATCCGCCGCCACCAGGAACGCTTGATTTCCGGTGCCGGCGTGGCCGGGGCTGCTGTCGCACGGGCTGCCTTGCGTTCACGCCAACGGGCCACCTCGCCGTCGACATCCCTGGTCTTGGTAATGACCGGCGGTCCGCCGAGCAGCTGACGCCGGGCCTCGATCACGCGGGTATTGAAGTCCTCGACGATCTCGCGGACCTGCTTCTCCGTGTACTGCTTGTCCAGCACCTGGTCCAGCTCGGCGTCCTCGGTGCGCAGCATAATGGCTGCCGGTCCCAGCCCGGTGATGTGTTCGCGCTGGATCAGGCCCTTGATCCACCAGTCGGGGTCGTAGCGCTCCCCCAGCCCCGGGATCGGTTTTCCGGCATACTCCAGATTGTCGAATTCACCGCGCGCCATTGCATCGCGGATGAGGTAGTCCGCCTTGGCCGCGTCGCTGATCTTGTTGCGCTTACGCCGCGATTCCTCGTCCGCGTCCGTGCTGTGAGTCCGGCGGCCGCCGGAAGCACGCGCGGCACGCAGTTCGGCCGCGCGCGCCAGCCTTCGCTCATGCTCGCCGGAGCTCATGCCGCCCATCATCTGCCACCTCCTTGGGTACTGAACCACGCCGATTTCTGATGCCATTATCGTCCCAGCACCCAGCACCCAGCACCCAGCACCCTGCGGCACCGGCAACGGACACCTGAACGTGCCTCTTTATCTCGGGTAGTGCCTCGGTATAGGGTCGGGCGGTATGGCGTTGCGACTTGTTCAGGTGAATTTCAAGGCTCGGGACGACTCGGCGCTCGGGCGGTTTTGGGCGGAGGCACTCGGCTGGGGCGTTTCCAGCGAAGGCCCCGGTGTGACCAACGTTGAACCCGTGGACTTCGACTGGCCGGACCCCGTCGCCGTCTGCGTCGATGTGGTCACCGTCCCGGACCCCGAGACCGTGAGGTACCGCACGCACCTCGATCTCAATACCACCTCTGCCGCCCATCAGACAGGGCTGGTCACACGCCTGAAGGAGCTCGGTGCGACGCCGGTGGATGTGGGCCAGGGTGATGTGCCGTGGACGGTTCTGGCCGACCCGGAGGGCAACCTGTTCCGCGTGCTGGAGCCTCGATCGGTTTACCGGGACACCGGGCCGATCGCCGCGGTGATGGTCAACTGTGCGGATCCCCGCGCCATGGCCCGGTTCTGGAGCGAGGCGATGGACTGGACCCTGCACGAGGTGACCGACGATCATGCGAGGCTGCGTTCGGCCAAGGGCGTCGGTCCGTATCTGGAGTTCCTTCGCATCCCCGTCCTGAAGACCGAGTCTGGCCGTGTCCATCTGGACCTGATGCCGTACCCCGGTGACGATCAGGCGGCGGAGGTGGCCCGGCTGACGGCTTTGGGCGCCACTGACCTGGACGTCGGCCAGGGCGATGTGCCCTGGGTATGCCTCGCCGACCCAGAGGGCAACGAGTTCTGCGTCCTCACCCCGGGCTGAGCCGTATGCGCGGGTACGTACGGGTCAAGCTTTCCTCGTCACCCGTGCCGTAGCCCGCGCCGTCCAAGGATCCTCGGGCCAGGGGTGCTTCGGATAGCGGCCGCGCATTTCCGCCCGGACCTGCGCGTAGGGTCCGGACCAGAAAGAGGCCAGATCGTCCGTGACGGCCAGTGGGCGCCGGGCCGGCGAGAGCAAATGGAACAACACCGGCACCCGCTCATCCACCAGCCGCGGCGTCCGTGCCCAGCCGAAACACTCCTGTAGCTTGACCGCCACCACCGGGCGGCCGCCTCCGTCCTCCACCGCGGGGTAGTCTATCCGCACCCGCGAACCGCTCGGTACTTCCAGCGACTCGGGTGCCAGTTCCCCGAGCCGTGCCGCCTCCGGCCAGGGCAGCAGCCGCCGCAAGGGATCGGTCAGCTTGACCGCATTCGCCGGAGTGCCGCCGGCCAAGGCCTCGATCTCCGGCGACAGCCACTCATCCAGCCGTGCAATAAGTGCCTCGTCGGAAACGTCCGGCCAGGGTTCGCCCAGTTCGCGGTGCAGCAGGGCGAGCCGGCGGCGCAGAACGTCCGCCGCCGTCGACCATCCGATGACCGACAGCCCGTCCTGCTCCAGCGCGCGAATCACTGCGGCGCGCCCCTCGGACAGCGGGGGCCGGATCGGAGTCGAGGACAGCACAATGGCGCCTAGCCTGCGTTGCCGCCGGGCCGTCACCCTGCCGGTTGCGAAGGACGCTTCCATGGTTTCGGCCAGCAAGTGGCGGGCCGCCGCCTCCGCGGTCTCCGCAGTCAGCGGTGCGGCCGAACGGATCACGGCGCCGGTTCCGGCCGCAGCGCGCCCCTGTGCCCTGGATACCTCGGCGACGGCCAGCCATTCGTGTCCGGCCAGCGTGCTTTCGGCGGGCAGGCCAGCCCGGGTACCGGAGGCCAGCAGATACTGTGCCGGTCCGCCGCCCGGAACGCGGTGGGCCACGCGGTCGGGGAACGCCAGGGCAACGACGAACCCCACCGCATCTCCCTCCGGCACAGGCTCCGATGGTTCCCCCTCAAGTACGACGCCGGAAACCTCCTCGCGCACGATTCCCTCCAACCGCCGCACCTCCTCTACCCAGCGCGCGGCCGCGGGTTCCTGTCCCGCCCGCAGCGCCGACAGCAGCCGGGTCAGGTCCGCGCCCTGCGCTCGCAGATCGCCGGAGACCATAGCGACAATCTCCGCCGCGCTGGTCCGTTTCGTTGTGGCGGAACGCCGCAGCAGAGCGGAGCCGTCCAGCAAGGCCCGTCCCAGCCTCGGGTCCGCCGGGATCCGGGCCAGCGTCCTGCCCAGCTCCGTGGCATGCCCGGAGAGCTCCACCGCGCCTAGATCGCGCAGCACCTCGACCGCCTCATCCATCGCGTTCCGGGGAGGATCGTCCGGCAGGGCCAGTCCCTGGCCGCCGGGTGCGCCCCAGCAAGCCAGAACCAGCGCCGCGCCGGTCAGGTCCGCGGCCATGATCTCGGGTGTCCGGTGGGCCGGGGCAGCCCCGAAAGTCTTCTGGTCGTAACAACGCACCACCGTGCCGGGGCCCTGCCGGGCGGCGCGTCCCGCACGCTGCTCGGCGGACGCACGGGAGCAGGAGACGGTGACCAGACCGGACATGCCCCGTGCGGCATCCCGCCTTGGCTCGCGCGACAGACCCGCGTCAACCACTAGCCGGACACCCGGAACTGTCAGCGAGGATTCGGCGAGCGCCGTGGACACGATGATCCGCGGCGGCCCGCCCAGCTCCCGGCCGGAGACCGCACGGTCCTGGGCCGCCGGACCTGCCTGCCCGTGCAGTTCCAGTACCTCGGTCCCCGCACTGTGGCTGCGCAGCCGGTTCCGGATGCGCGCGGCAACATGGGAAACTTCCCAGGCGCCGGGCACGAAGACCAGGGCGTCGATCCCCGGATCGGCTGCGAGCGCTTCCTGGTGCGACGTCGCCGCTGTATCCGCTACATGGTCCAGGAAAGCGCGGGTCACGCCGCGTCCGTCCAGCCGCGCCACCGCTGCCGGCGCCCAGACCGTTGCCAAGGGATGGAGCGCGGAAGGACAGTCGACAACGGTAGCCGGCCCCTCGCCGTCGTACTTGCCGATCAAAGCGGCGAACCGCGGGGCGTCGAGTGTGGCGGACATGGCCACGAACGTCAGATCGCCGCGCAGTTCGCGGACTTCGGCGAGCATGCCCAGCAGCAGGTCGGTCTCGAGCCCTCGTTCGTGGACCTCGTCAAGGATCACCGCATCCGTGCCTTCCAGCCCCGGATCCGCGAGCAGGCGGCGCAGCAGGATGCCCGGGGTAACGAACTCGATCAGCGTTCCAGTTCCGGTCCGGCGTTCACCCCGGACCGTGTACCCGACGCGGTCGCCGAGCCGGCTGCCGTCCAAAACGGCTAGACGACGGGCAGCAGAGCGTGCCGCAACACGGCGCGGCTGGGTGACCACAACGCGGGGAAGTCCGCCTCGTTCCCGGGCTACACGTCCGGCCCTGTTCCAGGCGAGGTTCGCCAGCAGCGGGGGCACCAAGGTGGTCTTGCCGGTACCGGGAGGAGCCTGCACCACGGCGGATCCGGCCGGGCCTCCGGCATTGACCGCCACGGCCAGCTCGCCCAGCGACTCTGCAAAGACCAGACCGGCACCGATGGCTGCCAGGTCGAAGGGGCCGGGGCTGCTGGCGGGGCCGGAGGGGAGGTACGCAGAAGTCACGTCTCCATTGTGCCTTGGTCCTGTTGCAGGGGCGCAGCCCTTCCGTTAGCCGGGCCAAAGGAGCATCATGAGTGGCACAACCGCTGCCGAAGACCGTTACGACGACGATAAGGACGGAACCTTGAATACAACGCCTCCCTCCGATCCTGGTCGGTCGGGCCATCCCCACCATCGGCGTCCGCGAAATCCCGGAGAAGCCGACGACGCCGCACCGTTGGCCCCCATCCAGACCGACCCCAAAAAAGCGCGCAGAGCGCTCTGGGGCTCATACGTCGGCACCTCCCTGGAGTGGTACGACTTCTTCCTGTTCGGTACCACCGCCGCGATCGTCTTCGCCCCGCTGTTCTTCGGCGGCGACGACCCGGCGTTGCGGACCATCCAAGCCTTCCTGACCTTCGGCGTCGGCTTCATCGGCCGGCCGCTCGGCGCCCTGGTCTTCGGCCACTTCGGCGACCGGCTGGGCCGCAAGGGCATCCTCGTCATCACGATCGTGGTCATGGGCGTGGCATCCGCCCTCATCGGCGTGCTGCCGACCTTCGAGACGGCGGGTATCGTGGCCCCGATCCTGCTGGCCACGCTGCGTTTCGTCCAGGGACTGGCAACCGGCGGCGAATGGGGCGGTGCCACCCTGATGGCCGTCGAGTCCGCGCCGCCGGAGAAGCGCGGTTTCTACGGCGCCGTCGTCCAGCTCGGCTCCCCCACCGGCACACTGCTGTCAAGCCTGATCGTGGCCGGTGTTGTGGCCTGGACCGGGGACCAGTTCCTCGAATGGGGCTGGCGGATCCCCTACCTGATTTCGATCGTGCTCGTGGCGGTCGGTGTCTGGCTGCGCCTGGCCGTTGACGAAACGCCCGACTACCGTGCCGCCGCCGCCGACGCCGCACCAGGCGCCCACAAGACCATCCCGGTGGTCGAGATCTTCCGGCACATCCCCGGCCGCCTGGTTGTGGGCATCTGCACCTATCTGTTCGGCAACGCCGGCTTCTTCCTGCTCACCACATTCATGATCAGCTACGTCAGCAGAGTCCTGGAGCTGGATCCCACGGTGATCCTCACGGCCATCTCCTGGGGCGCCGTCGCACAGATTATTTCGATGACCATCGCCGGCAAGGTCGCAGACCGGATCACCCCGGCGAAAATGGTGGTGATCGGCTACGTGATCGCCGTCGTCGTTGCTTTCCCGATCTTCTGGCTGGTCGACACGCGCAGCTCGCTGCTCATCACCGTGGCCATGATCCTGGGGCTGGGTTTCGCGTCCATTCCGTATGCACCCGTGGGGACAACGCTCACCCAGCTCTTCCCGATCCGGCTGCGCTATTCCGCCATCGCCCTGTCCGCGAACATCTCCGGCATCATTGCCGGGTTCATGCCGGCGCTCGCCGCCTGGATCCTGACCATGACGGGCGGCAGCTCGGTGGGCCCGGCCATCCTGCTGTTTGCCATCGCGCTGACCTCACTGATCGGCTCAATCATCGCCCGGCGGATGATCGTCGCCGACCACCACGCCGGCCTGCAGGGCGGTGAGCCGTTCCCCACCCGCTGAGTCGAAAATTACGACGACGGCGCCACGTCCCTCCCGCCGGTCACGCTTCTCTTTCAGACGCCCGTCGGCGCGAATTGGCTGGCCGTGAACTCCGCTCCCTGGGGGTCACGGATCAATGCGCTGCGGGTCCATTCGTTGTCGTCCTGCCCAAGGACTTTCGCGCCAAGCCGCTCAGCGTCAATCACGGTCTGGTCGCGATCGGCCACTGTGAACGAGACATGCCAATGCGGCACCTCGTCAGGGGCAACCGGAGCCAGCCAAGCGACCGCATCCTCGAAACCCACCGGGGTGGCGATCTCCGACTGCCGTGCTCTGATGCCTGGGTCGGTCGTCGCTTCCAGGTGGTCTCCATAGCCGGGTCGGCGGATCAACTTGCCGAAGCCGATGTCGTCTACTTGCCAGCCGAACGCCTGCTCATAGAACGCAATGGCGGCATCGGCACCGCTCGTGTGAAGATCGCTGAAATTCCATGCTCCCGGCTGGTTGGCCAGCTGCACGCCCGGCCGCCGTTTGGCTTCCCAAAGGCGGAACTCGACGCCCTCCGGATCGGTCAGCACGGCACCGCGGCCGCCCTCTCCCGCATCGGCCGGGGCAGATCGGAGAACGGCGCCGGCAGCAACCAGACGCTCCGCCGCGGCATCCGCGCTGTCAACGGAGACGTAGGTGTTCCACTTGGCAGTTCCCTCGCGGGGACCGGCGATGGCGCCGACGTCCTGGCCGTCAAGCTTGACAATCACATAGCGGTCCGGCGATTCCGGAGGCATCACATCTTCAAACGTCCAGCCGAAGATGCCGCCGTAGAATTCAATGGCTGCCTCGACATCGGGCTGCTCCGTATCGATCCAGCACGGGACACCTAGTGGATAAGTACGCGTGGTCATGACTGGCTCCAATCCATCCGCACAGCCTAGTCATTCATGACGCGGCTGGGAACTCCCTGCAGCTGGGAAAATTCCAATACTGTGCAAGGCTGGTTACATGGATCTGGAGGTGTCGCGCGCGCTCACGATTCCCGCGTCGGAACTGAGCTGGCGGTTCTCGCGTTCGTCCGGGCCAGGGGGCCAACACGTCAACACTTCGGACAGCCGCGTCGAGCTCTCGTGGAACGTCGCCGACTCGGCAGCGCTTTCGGATGTGCAACGGCTGATGCTGGTCGAGCGTCTCGGTTCACGACTCATCGCCGGAGTGATCACGGTGACCGCCTCCGAGCGGCGCTCCCAGTTGCGCAATCGCGAGATTGCACTGGCTAAACTCGCCGACCTCGTGGCGCAAGGTCTTGCTCCCGAAGCTGCTCGCCGCCGGGCAACCAAACCCACCCGTGGTTCGAACCGGCGGCGCCTGGAAGCAAAGCAACAGCGTGCGGCGACTAAACAGCAACGAAAGCGACCGCCTGCCGAGTAGTACCGTCCAGTCGACATCACCAACCTGTGGCTGGGACAGCCGATCGTTGCTAGCGTGGTGGAATGACGCCGTCGAAGACCCCGGCCGAGATCCTCAACATCGCCGGTTCCGAGGTCCGCATTTCGAGTCCGGACAAGATGGTGTTCCCCGAGCCCGGGCTGACGAAACTCGACCTGGTTCGCTACTACCTCGCCGTCGCGGACGGTGCGTTGCGTGGCGCCGGTGGCCGGCCAATGGTACTCAAGCGCTTCCCGAAGGGCATCGACGCTGAGCCGTTCTTTCAGAAGCGCGTGCCCGAGAACCACCCCGAGTTCATCGACACGGCAACGCTGCATTACGCATCGGGGACATCAGCCGAGGAGACGGTGATCCGGGATGCCGCCGGCCTGGCATGGGTGGTGAATCTTGGATGCCTGGACCTCAACCCGCATCCTGTGCGCGCGGAGGACCTCGAGCACCCCGACGAGCTCCGGGTCGACCTCGATCCGATGCCGGGGGTCGACTGGTCACAGATCGTCGACGTCGCGTATGTAGCGCGTGAGGTGCTCGACGACGTGGGACTTACGGGCTGGCCGAAGACGAGCGGGTCACGCGGACTCCACATTCTGGTGCGCATTGCGCCGAAATGGACGTACCGCGACGTGCGGCTCGCCGCCGAGACCCTCGCCCGTGAGGTCGAGAACCGCGCTCCCGGCCTCGCCACCGCGCGGTGGTGGAAGGAGGAGCGCGGCGAGAGCGTGTTCGTCGACTTCAACCAGAACGCCAAGGACCGCACCGTGGCGTCGGCATACTCGGTCCGGCCCCTGCCCGATGCCCGCGTCTCGACGCCGCTCGCATGGGACGAGGTCCGCTCCGCCCTGCCCGAACAATTCACCGTGCGCACGGTGCCCGAGCGGTTCGCCGAGCTGGGAGATCCTCATGCCGGTATCGACGACGCGGTCGGCACACTTGACGGGCTCCTCGCCTTGGCAGCCGAGCTTGGCCCCGCCGAGAAGCCGCCACGCGGCGGCGACGGCTCCGGCCGCCGGCAGTCGATGATGCCGCTCATCGAGGTGGCACGCACCAAGACCAAGTCCGAGGCATTAGCGGCGCTGGAAGAGTGGAAGACTCGGCATGCGGACCTCGTCCCGGCCTTGCACCCAGCCGATGTGCTCGTCGATGGAATGCGCGGATCGAGCTCGCTCTGGTACCGGGTGCGGGTGAACCTGCAGCACGTTCCCGAAGCGGAGCGTACGCCGCAGGAGGAGCTCATCGCTGATTACGACCCATGGGCAGGCAAGGAGTGGCCGGGGCGTCTATGAACCCCAATCGATGTCGTCGTAGGTGCCGTGGAAGTGGGCGCGGAGGTACTCCCCCACAACGGCTGCGCCGAGATCCCCGGGCTCTGGAGCGACGATCCGGCCGTCGATTCGGCGGACCATTTTTTGGACGAAACGTGCTAGTCCTGGGTCGTCGCCGAGCCGGAAAAACGTGGCTTGCGTGCCGGCACGTCCAAGCCGGTCGAGTTCGGCGACTGTTACGCGGATTGTCTCCGGATCGGGTGGCCAGGAGAACAGCGACTCGCCGTCGGACAACAGATGCGCGGTAGGTTCGCCGTCGGTGACCACAAGGAGGACGTGCTGCATTGAAGGGTGCCGCCGGAAGAAGCGATTGGCCAGCAGCAGGCCATGATGCAGGTTTGTTCCCTGCTCCCGCAGCGCCGGCAGGGCCGTGAGGTCGCCGATGTCCATGGACTGCGCGTAGCGGCCGAAAGTGATCAGCTGCAGCCGGTCCCCACGAAAACGGGTTGAGACCAGTTGGTGCAAGGCGAGCGCGGTACGTTTCATCGGGACCCACCGTCCCTCGGCGGCCATCGAGAACGACACATCGACCAGCAGGGCGACGGCGGCCTGGGTGCGGGCCTCCGTTTCCGCCACCTCGATGTCGCCCGGTCCGAGGCGCAGACCGCGGCTCGGATCGCCGCCGTCGGCCATTGTCCGGCGGATCGCGTTTGTCAGGGTGCGTGTGACGTCCCACGGCTCGGCGTCCCCGAACTGCCACTCACGGCTGGAGCCGGTCTGATCGCCCGCTGCCCCGGCGACACGCGTATCCCGGCGTCCCTGTCGGCCGGACAGCTGCTTGGCAGTGTCCCGCAACAGCGACTTCCCCAGCCGCCGCATGGCCTGGGGCGACAATCGGAGGTCGCCGTCGGCACCGCGCCGCAGATAACCGCTGTCCTGCATCGACCGTTCGATGTCCGCGAGGGCGCGGGCCGACACAACGGCATTTTGACCGAGTTGGCGTGCGAGGGCGTCCAGATCCAGATCATCGAGGCGTGATCCGTTGGCGGACTGGGAGAGCTGCTCGGCGAGCTCGTCGAGTTCGGCGACGTCCTGGAGCACTCCCGTGCCGTCGCCCAGCCCGAGTCCTTCCTGTCCCTCGAAGCGCTCGGAGCCGGTCCAGTCCTCGCCGGGCCGCAGGGCACGCAGGCTCGAGTCGAGCTGATCGAGCTGCGCCATGAGTTCGGGCGAGCCGAACGCTTGGGCCGACAGACGCATCAGCTCATCTCGCTGCTCCTGGGACATGGATTGCAGAAACCGCTGGGCGGCGGCAGCCCGCTGGGCAAGGGCATCGATCAGCTCCTCGACCGATTCCGGGTTCTCCGGAAAAACGCTGCCGTGCTGAGACATGAACTTCTGAAAGTCTTCGTCGGTGTCCTCGCCACGCCGGTGTTTGTCGAGCAGCTCGTTCAGATCGCGCAGCATGCCGCGCACGGCTTCGCGGTCTTCGTCGGTGGCATTCTCGAGCGCCTGTTTCATGCCGGCGAACCGCTGATCAAGAACCTCTCGGCCCAGCAGGTCCTTGATCCGTTCGTAGGCCTCCCGGGCCGTGCTCGACTGCCAGTCATAGGAGGCGAGCTCATTGACCGCTGCGGCGGTGGACGAGGGCAAGTTCTGCAGCTGCATCTCCCGGAATGCACGGTCGGTGTTGTCCATCATGGCGTCGCGGGCCAACTGCTTGCGTTCCTCCAGCACGGCGGTGTCGAGCAGCTTCCGGACTTCACTGAGGGTGCCGTCCAGCCGGTGACGGCTCAGCAGGTCCCGTCGGCGTTGCTGAACACGGCCGGCGAGGTCGTCCAGCCCTTCACGGTCCCGGCCGCCGCGGCGCAGGAACTCCTGCAGGGCGTGCCGGGGCGAGTAGCCTGCCATGACGTCTTCGGCGATCGCGTCAAGCGCCTCGGCTAGATCAACCGGCGGGGCGAGCGGATCGGGTCCGCCCGTGTACCGGCCGTACCGGGAGGACCGATGGTGAGCGCTCATGATGCTGCCTATCCGTAGTCCTGATTCCTAGCCGTAGATCGTTTCCCCGTCGTCGGACTCCTTGGAAATCCGCCGGGCGAGGAAAAGGCCCTCCAGTGCCAGTTCGATTGCGGCAGCGCGCTGCCCCTCGTTTTTCGCCCCCAGGCGCGCGCCGATCTGGTCGTACAGGTCGGGTCCGTCAAGAGCCGGGAGGTTCGCAAGGAACTCCCGCGCGGTGACTTCTTCCCCGGTGGTTACGGTCGTGTGGCCGTCGAGCGCAGCAACGAGCGGCCCGAAATCGATGCCGCGGTAGTGCATCCGCACGGCCTCGGCAGTGGCCGTGCGCACGAGGTGGTCGAGGACGGCGCGCTCCCGCCCCTCTTCACCCGATTCGAACTCAATCTTGCCGGAGAGGACATCGACAGCACTCTCCAGATCGACAATCCTGGCGACTGCCTCATCTTCCCCGCGCACGGCAGCCCGGCGCAGCGCTGCCGCGGCGACCGTCTCAGCGCCCGCGATGCCGAACCGCGCCGACACTCCGGAACTTTGGTTGACTGCCGGGGATTGACGGAGCGCACGGGTGTAGCGGGCCAGGATCTCGAGGATGATGGGCGAAACGTCGGCGACCAGCCGACCCTCCTGCGCAATCACTGCAACTTCGTCTTCCAGCTCGATCGGGTAATGGGTGCGGATCTCAGCGCCGAAGCGGTCCTTCAGTGGAGTGATGATCCGGCCGCGGTTGGTGTAGTCCTCCGGGTTCGCCGAGGCGACGACAAGCACATCGAGGGGCAGCCGAAGGACGTAGCCGCGGATCTGGATGTCGCGCTCCTCCATCACGTTGAGCATCGCGACCTGGATACGCTCGGCAAGGTCGGGCAGTTCATTGATGCCGATGATGCCGCGGTTGGAGCGGGGGACGAGACCGTAGTGGATGGTTTCCGGGTCCCCGAGCCGACGGCCCTCCGCTACCCGCATGGGATCGACGTCGCCGATAAGGTCGGCGACAGAGGTGTCAGGGGTGGCGAGCTTCTCGACGTAGCGTTCCGAGCGGTGCCGCCAGGCCACACGCAGCCGGTCCCCTTCGGTGAGGGCACGGGCGCCGGACAGCTCGGTGATCGGTTCGTACGGGTGTTCGTTCAGTTCCGATCCCTCGATTACCGGAGACCACTCGTCGAGGAGCCCGACCAGGGAGCGCAAGAGCCGCGTCTTGCCTTGTCCCCGCTCGCCGAGCAGGACAACGTCGTGGCCGGCGATCAAGGCACGCTCGAGCTGGGGAAGCACCGTGCGGCTGAAACCAAACATGCCGGGCCACGGATCGCGGTCTGCGGCAAGCGCGGCGAGCAGGTTGTCGCGGATCTCGCGGCGCAGGTCCTTGTGGACATGGCCGGCTGCACGTAGTTCACCGACGGTGAAGATTTCGGGACGATCACTCACACCTCAAAGGTAGTCCTCGAACTGCTGTGAATCGAGCATCCGACTTTCTCATGATTCCATCGCGTCAGCACCTGGGACCGCATACGCTGGATTTTGATGACTGCAACAACACCGTCGGCGCCAGCAAAACCGCCGAGTACCCTGCTCCTTCTGGTGCGCCATGGGCAGACGCCCACGACGGGCAAGGTGCTGCCCGGGCTTGCCCCCGGACTACACCTCTCCGACGGTGGCCGGGTCCAGGCCCAACGGGTCGCGGAGCGGCTCGCAGCGCTTCCGATTGACGGCATCTACTCCTCGCCACTGGAACGCGCTTGCGAAACTGCCGAGCCGACGGCAGCCAGGACAGGGCTCGAGGTGAACGAGCACGCCGGACTGATCGAGTGCGACTTCGGCGCGTGGACCGGTGCCGCGCTCGCCGAACTGGCGGTTTTGCCGCAGTGGCAGACCGTACAGCACACTCCGTCCGCCTTCCGCTTCCCGGAGGGGGAAAGCTTCGCACAGATGCAAGCGCGGATGGTCGGCACCCTCGAGGCGCTGTGCGCCTCGCACGCTGACGGCGTCGTCGTTTGCTTCTCCCACGCCGACCCGATCAAGGCCGCCGTTGCCCATGCCCTGGGCACGCATCTGGACCTCTTCCAGAGGGTCGTTATCAGCCCGTGCTCGGTCTCGGTCATCTCCTATGTGGAGGGTCAGGCGCCCGCCGTGCTCATGGTGAACTCGACCCTTGAATCCTTGAGTGGGTTGAGGGCGTCGTGAAACGGGTCAAACTGTGTCCGAACGGCAGCTGACACTGCTCGCCGAGGGCCGCATCGAGATCCTCGGACGTATCCTGCGCAGCAGCAACGCGACGTTCCTCGTCCAAGTCTCCTGCCGGGAGGAGTCAGCGTGGGCAATTTACAAGCCGGAGGCCGGGGAACGGCCGCTGTCCGACTTTGAGCCTGGGCTCTACCGGCGGGAACGTGCGGCTTATCTGCTGAGCGAGTATCTGGGGTGGGGCCTAGTTCCGCCGACAGTGATTCGCGAGGACTCTCCCTTGGGCATCGGGTCGCTACAGTGGTTCGTCGAGAACGACCAGCGTGAGCATTACTTCACGCTCTTTGCAGAATCAGCCGAAACTCGTGACTGCTTGGCGCAGATCGCCCTGTTCGATTGCATCGCCAACAACACTGATCGCAAAAGTGGGCACGTGCTGCGCGGCTACGACGGACGGGTATGGGGCATCGACCACGGGCTGTGCTTCGCGGCACACTTCAAACTGCGCACCGTGATTTGGGATTTCGCCGGTGAACCTATCCCGGGCGCTCTGCTGGATGACATCGCCCCACTCGCACAAGCGGTGCCTCCCGACGTAGCCGAACTCCTCGACGACATGGAGGTTGCCGCCCTGCGGCTCCGGGTGAAGCGCCTGCTGCATGAGCGGGTGCTTCCGGTCGACGACACCGGCATGCGTTACCCGTGGCCGCTCGTGTAAGCGCAGAGAAATCGGAGCGAGCGTTGTCCACCCTTAAACACAAAAAGCTCCTGGACCAGGAGCCTATTTGTGCCCGAGGTGGGACTCGAACCCACACACCTTTCGATACTGCATTTTGAGTGCAGCGCGTCTGCCATTCCGCCACTCGGGCCAGGAACACATTCACCGTAAATTCAATGACGATCAACAGTCCTTTGTGAAGACTGTCATGCTCCTTGAGTGCGCGAATCTACTCTACATGCCGATAGGCTATTTCCGAGAACCGCAGCAATAGGGTTACAAAACTCATCGAGGAGTACCAGTGTCTGAGCAAACCGAGTCCACCCCCACACGCCGCGTTGTCGTTGCCGAAGACGAAACTCTGATCCGCTTGGACATCGTTGAGATCCTCCGCGGCGAAGGATTCGACGTCGTTGCCGAAGCCGACAACGGGGAAAAGGCCGTCGAGCTGGCCACCGAACTCAAGCCGGACCTCGTGCTGATGGACGTCAAGATGCCGGTCATGGACGGGATTACCGCGGCCGAACAGATTGTGAAGGCGCGCATCGCCCCCGTGGTGCTGCTGACCGCCTTCAGCCAGAAGGAACTGGTCGAGCGGGCACGCGACGCGGGCGCGATGGCCTATGTGGTCAAGCCGTTTACGCCCGCCGATCTGGTGCCTGCCATCGAGATTGCGCTCTCCCGCCACCAGGAGATCAAGGCACTGGAGTCCGAGGTCTCCGACCTGCAGGAGCAATTCGCCACGCGCAAGCTGGTGGAACGGGCAAAGAGCCTCCTCATCACCAAGATGGGCCTGACCGAGCCCGAAGCCTTCCGCTGGATCCAGAAGACCTCCATGGACCGTCGCCTGAGCATGCGCGAAGTTGCCGAAACCATCATCAACCAGGTCAACTAGCCCCGCGAACGCCAGTGGCCGGTCCTGAACGGGACCGGCCACTGACGTTTAAGGATGCTGCACCTGCCCTATGTGGGCCAGGGACCTACCTTCTCGTGCCGGGGGTTCGAGCCGTTCAGCAACTCACCGGCGTCTGCGAGGTCACCGACACGGTGGACCTTCAGCGAATTTGTCGATCCGGCTTTTCCGGGAGGGGAACCGGCGGCGATGACAACCAGGTCGTCAATGTCCACCAGTCCCTTCTCGTAAAGCACACGGTCAACTTGGGCGGTCATCTTGTCCGTATGCTCGACGAACTCCACCAGCAGCGGCTGGATGCCCCAGATCATTGACATGACGTTCAGGGTGGACTGCAGCGGGGTGAAGGCGAAGATCGGCCGGCCAGGGCGCAGGCGGGAGAGCCGGCGTGCCGAGTCCCCGGACTGCGTGAAGGTGCAGAGGTACTTCGCGTCCAACTGGTTCGCAATTTCGACGGCGGCACGGGTGATGGCGCCGCCGCGGGTCTTGGGCTTGCTGCCAAGCGGCGGGACACGGTCCAGGCCATGCTGCTCCGTGGACTCGATGATCCGGGCCATCGTGTTGACCGTTTCCAGCGGGTACGCGCCCACGCTGGTCTCGCCGGAGAGCATGACCGCGTCGGCACCGTCCAGCACAGCATTGGCACAGTCGGATGCCTCGGCACGGGTAGGCCGCGGGTTCTCGATCATGGACTCCAGCACCTGCGTCGCCACAATCACCGGCTTCGCCCAGCGGCGGGCTAATTCGATGGCCCGCTTCTGAACCACGGGGACATCCTCGAGCGGCAGTTCGACGCCAAGGTCACCGCGGGCCACCATGATGGCGTCGAAGGCGTCAATGATCTCTTCGAGCGCATCCACGGCCTGGGGCTTTTCGATCTTCGCGATGACCGGTGTGCGGCGGCCTTCCTCGTCCATGATCTCGTGCACGCGGCGCACGTCGGCTGCGTTGCGCACGAAGGAAAGGGCTACCATGTCCACGCCCGTGCGGATGGCCCAGCGCAGGTCCGCCTCGTCCTTCTCGCTCAGTGCCGGAACGTTGACCGCGACACCGGGCAGGTTGATGCCCTTGTTGTTGGAGACGGTGCCTGCCACGGTCACTTCTGTGACAACTTCGGTGTCGGTGACCTTCACGGCACGCAGGGCGACTTTGCCGTCGTCGATCAGCAGCGGATCTCCCGCGTTAACGTCCTGCGGCAGGCCCTTAAAGGTGGTCGAACACCGCTCGGCCGTGCCTTCGATATCTTCGGTGGTGATAGTGAAGGTGTTCCCCACCTTGAGCTCATGCGGGCCGTCCGCAAAGCGGCCGAGCCGGATTTTGGGTCCCTGGAGGTCGGCGAAGATGCCAACAGGTTTACCCAGCTCGGCCGCGGCGCGGCGCACATTTTCGTAAGTTCCCTGATGCACGCTGTAGTCGCCATGGCTCATGTTCATGCGGGCAACATCAACGCCCGCTTTGAGGACTTCCAAGGTGCTTTCGTAGCTGGAAATAGCAGGACCAAAAGTTGCAACTATTTTCGCTCGTCTCATAAACCTAGCCTAGTTCTCTCATGCAGTTATGGGCGTATCCACGGCGTACAGCCGGGTTCATTACATCGGCAGGGCGGCTATCGGCCTGTCGGTCGGAGCCACCGGCGCGGGCAGCCGCGTCTGCCCGGTCAGCCACTTGTCGACGGCGGCAGCGCAGGCGCGGCCTTCGGCGATGGCCCAGACAATCAGCGACTGTCCACGCCCCGCGTCACCGGCCACGAAGATGCCGTTCGTGTTGGTCATGTAATAACCGTCCCGGACCACGTTGCCGCGGCTGTCGAACTCTGCCTTCACCTGTTCGGCGATACCTGCAGGTTCCGGACCGGTGAAGCCGAGGGAGAGCAAGACCAGATCCGCCGGGATTTCGTGTTCGGTGCCCGCCTTGGGCACACGTTTGCCGTCCACGAATTCGGTCTCCGCGACCTTCAGCGCGCGCAGCTTGCCTTCGCCGTCGCCCAGGTATTCAACGGTGGAGGCAAGGTAGGTTCGCTCGCCGCCTTCCTCGTGAGCACTGGCCACTTCGAACAGTGTGGGGAACGTCGGCCAGGGCTGGTGCGCGGCACGCTCCGCAGGCGGCTGCTTTCCAATGGCCAGCGTGGTGACCGACGCCGCCTGCTGGCGGTGCGCCGTGCCGAGGCAGTCAGCTCCGGTGTCGCCGCCGCCGAGGATCACTACGTGCTTGCCACGGGCATCGATCTGGTTCTCCACCTTCTCCCCCGCCACAACACGGTTGGCCTGGACCAGGTACTCCATGGCGAAGTGGACGCCGTCCAGCTCGCGGCCAGGTATGGCCAGGTCGCGCGGCACGGTGGCGCCGGTAGCGATCACTACGGCGTCGTACCGGCGGCGCAGCTGCTCCCAACTGACATCCTTGCCGATCTCGATGCCGGTGCGGAACCGGGTGCCCTCGGCACGCATCTGCTCCAGACGCAGCTCCAGATGGTCTTTCTCCATCTTGAAGTCCGGAATACCGTAGCGCAGCAGGCCGCCGACCTTGTCGTCACGCTCGTACACTGCGACGGTGTGTCCCGCCCGCGTCAGCTGCTGGGCGGTGGCGAGGCCGGCGGGGCCGGAACCGACGACAGCGATGGTCTGTCCGGTCAGGCGCTCCGGCGCCAGCGGCGTGACCCACCCATTGTCGAAGGCCTCGTCGATGATGGAAACCTCCACCTGCTTGATGGTCACGGCTGGCTGGTTGATCCCCAGCACGCAGGACGACTCGCACGGTGCCGGGCACAGCCGTCCCGTGAATTCCGGGAAGTTGTTGGTGGCGTGCAGGCGCTCAATCGCTTCCTGTCCTTTGCCGCGCCAGGTGAGGTCATTCCATTCCGGAATCAGGTTCCCCAGCGGGCAGCCCTGATGGCAGAACGGGATGCCGCAGTCCATGCAGCGTCCGGCCTGGGCCTTCAGAACGCCCTTTTCCTGTGCCTCGTACACTTCCTTCCAGTCCATGATGCGGACCGGGACCGGACGCCTCGGCTGGGTCTGACGTTCACGTACCTTCATGAATCCGCGTGGATCAGCCACCGGTTACCTCCAAAATTCGTGACCAGACAACATCGCCGTCGGGATCGAGTCCCTCGGATTCAGCGGTGGCCCGGGTTTCCAGCACCGCCGAGTAGTTCCGCGGCAGCACTTTGGTCATGCGTGAAATGGTGGCGTCAAGATCCTGCAGCAGCTGCTCGGCGAACCGGGATCCGGTCTCCTCCGCATGCTGCTTGATCAGCGCGCCAACGGTCCCGCGATCTTCGGCATCCAGCGGGAGCAGCAGCAGTTCCTTGTTGTCCATGCTCTGCTTGTTCAGCTGTGCCCGGTCCAGCTCCAGCACGTAGGCCACGCCGCCGGACATGCCCGCCCCGAAGTTCCGGCCGGTCCGCCCCAGGATCAGCGCCGTTCCACCGGTCATGTATTCGCAGCCATGGTCGCCAATGCCTTCGACGACGGCGGTGGCACCCGAGTTCCGAACGAGGAACCGCTCGCCCACCTGGCCCCGGAGGAACATCTCGCCGCTGGTGGCACCGTAGCCGATCACGTTTCCGGCGATCACGTTGCGTTCGGCGGCGAACACGTTGCCGCGGTCCGGACGGACAATGATGCGTCCGCCGGAGAGGCCCTTGCCCACATAGTCGTTGGAATCGCCGAGCAGGCGCAGCGTGATGCCGGCGGGCAGGAAGGCACCCAGCGACTGGCCGGCCTGCCCGTTGAGGGTCACGTCGATCGTGTCCTGGGCCAGGGTGTCGATGCCGAAGCGCTTGGTGACCTCGTGGCCGAGCATGGTCCCCACCGAGCGGTCGGTGTTGACGATGTCCAGGCTGATCCGTACCGGCGCCCGGTTGGTCAGTGCCTCGGCGCTCATTGCGATCAGCTGGTTGTCGAAGTGCTTGTCCAGCTCATGGTTCTGCTGCGTGGTGTTGCGCAGCGGCGAGTGGGCATCGAAGCTGTTGCCGCGCAGGATCGGATCCAGGTCCAGTCCGTCGGCCTTCCAGTGGTCGATGGCCTTGCCGGCATCGAGCAGCTCGGAATGGCCGATGACTTCGTCCAGGCTCCGGTAGCCGAGCTCGGCCAGGATCTCGCGGACCTCCTCGGCAATGAATTCGAAGAAGTTCACAACGAATTCCGGCTTTCCGGTGAACCGGGAGCGCAGTTCCGGGTTCTGGGTCGCCACGCCCACCGGGCAGGTATCGAGGTGACATACCCGCATCATGATGCAGCCCGAAACCACCAGCGGCGCGGTGGCGAAGCCGAATTCCTCGCCGCCCAGCAGCGCGGCGATCACCACGTCACGGCCGGTTTTGAGCTGGCCGTCCACCTGGACAACCACGCGGTCACGCAGGCCGTTGAGCATCAGTGTCTGCTGCGTCTCGGCCAGGCCGAGCTCCCAAGGAACACCAGCATGCTTGAGCGAGTTCAGCGGACTGGCGCCGGTGCCGCCGTCGTGCCCTGAAACCAGCACGACGTCGGCCTTCGCCTTCGTCACGCCAGCGGCCACAGTGCCGATCCCGACCTCCGAAACCAGCTTTACGTGCACACGGGCCGACGGGTTGGACCGTTTCAGGTCGTAAATCAGCTGCGCCAAGTCCTCGATGGAGTAAATATCGTGGTGTGGCGGCGGCGAAATAAGCCCGACGCCGGGGGTCGAATGCCGTGTCCGGGCTACCCAGGGGTAGACCTTCTGGCTCATCAGCTGCCCGCCCTCGCCGGGCTTGGCGCCCTGGGCCATCTTGATCTGGATGTCGTCGGCGTTGGTCAGGTACAGGCTGGTGACGCCGAACCGGCCGGACGCCACCTGCTTGATGGCGGAGCGGCGCTCCGGGTCCAGCAGCCGGTCCACGTCCTCGCCGCCCTCGCCGGTGTTGGACTTGGCACCGAGCCGGTTCATGGCAATGGCCAACGTCTCGTGGGCCTCCTTGGAGATGGACCCGTAGCTCATCGCGCCGGTGGAGAACCGCTTGACGATGCTCGCTACCGATTCGACTTCCTCCAGCGGTACGGCCGGGCGGTTCCCCGTCTTGAACTTGAGCAGCCCGCGCAGGGTCATCAGGTCCTTGGACTGGTCATTCACTCCCTGCGTATAGGCCTTGAAAATGTCGTAGCGGCGCTCTCGCGTGGAGTGCTGCAGCCGGAAGACCGTCTCCGGATTGAACAGGTGCGGCGGTCCTTCACGGCGCCACTGGTACTCGCCGCCCACCTCCAGTGAACGGTGCGGATCTTCGATTCCGTCGCTCGGGTAGGCCTGTGCATGCCGCGCCGCGGTTTCGGCCGCGATGACATTAAGGCCAACCCCGCCGAGCTGCGATTGGGTGCCGGCAAAATACTGGTCCACCAAGCTCTGCGCCAGGCCAAGGGCTTCGAAGGTCTGCGCGCCGCAGTAGGACGCGACGGTGGAAATGCCCATCTTGGACATGATTTTCAGGACACCCTTGCCCAAGCCCTTGATCAAGTTGTACACAGCTTCGGCTTCGGTCACACCCTGAATGTCGCCGTTGCGGACCAGCTCCTCGCAGCTTTCCATCGCCAGGTACGGGTTGACCGCGGAGGCGCCGTAGCCGATCAGGACGGCAACGTGATGCACCTCCCGGACGTCACCTGCCTCGACCACCAGGGAAATCTTGGTGCGGTTGGCACTCTTGAGAAGGTGGTGGTGGACCGCACTGGTCAGCAGCAGCGAAGGGATCGGTGCCCACTGGGCATTCGAATCGCGGTCGGAAAGGATGATGAATTTGACCCCGCGGTTGACGGCAGCCGAGACCTTTTCGCAGATCTCCTGCAGCCGGGCGCGCAGTTCCGACTCGCCGCCGTCGGGACGGTACAGACCGCGTACTTTCAGCGTGGCCTTGGCACCCTCATCGGTTTCGAGCGCAGTAATCTTGGCCAGCTCATCATTGTTGATGACCGGGAATTTCAGCGCCACTTGCTTGGCGCGCACCTGACCGGTGGACAGCAGGTTGCCATCCGGGCCGATGGACCCGCGCATGCTGGTAACGAGTTCTTCGCGGATGGCATCCAGCGGCGGGTTGGTGACCTGGGCAAAGGACTGCACGAAGTAGTCGAACAGCAGCCGCGGACGTTTTGAAAGCACCGCGATCGGGGTGTCGGTTCCCATGGCGCCCAACGGTTCCGCGCCGGTACGGGCCATCGGACCCAGCAGAATCCGCAACTCTTCGTGCGTGTAGCCGAAGGTGCGCTGGCGCCGGATAATTGAGGCCGGGGTGTGGACCACGTGCTCGCGCTCGGGCAGGTCCTCGAGGCGAATCATGTTTTCCTTGACCCATTCGCCCCACGGGTTCGCCGCTGCAATTTCGGACTTGATCTCCTGGTCCTCGATGAGGCGGCCGGCTTCGGTGTCGACAAGGAACATTTTCCCGGGCGAAACCCGTCCCTTTCTGACTACCCGTTCCGGTGCGATGTTGACAACGCCCACTTCGGAGGCGAGCACCACGAGACCGTCCTCGGTGACCCAGTAACGGGCGGGCCGGAGACCGTTGCGGTCGAGCACCGCGCCTACCAGCTTGCCATCGGTGAACGACACCGCTGCGGGACCGTCCCAAGGCTCCATCAGCATCGAGTGGTACTGGTAGAACGCCCGGCGTTCCGGATCCATGGTGGTGTGGTTCTCCCAGGCCTCCGGGATCATCATCATGATGGCCTGGGTGATCGGCTTGCCGGAAAGCATCAGCAGTTCGGCGACCTCGTCGAAGGAAGCCGAGTCCGAGGCCCCGGGGGTGCAGATCGGGAACAGCTCTTCGGGAATGTCCCCGAGGACAGGATTGCTCAACTGCGACTGGCGGGCACGCATCCAGTTCCGGTTGCCCTTGACGGTATTGATCTCGCCGTTGTGCGCGATGGTGCGGAAGGGCTGGGCCAGCGGCCACGACGGGAATGTGTTGGTGGAAAAGCGGGAGTGGACAATCCCCAGCTTGGTTTTGAAGCGACTGTCCGAGAGGTCCGGATAGAACGGCTCCAGCTGCGCGGTGGTCAGCATGCCCTTGTACACAATGGTCTTGGACGACAAGGACGGGAAGTAGACACCGAACTTGTTCTGCGCACGCTTGCGGACGCGGAAGACCTTGGCGTCGAGTTCCGAGGTGTCCGTGCCGCCGCGGGGATCCATCCTCAGGAAAAGTTGCACGAAATGCGGCATGCAGGCCCGTGCCATGGCACCGACCAGGTCCGAGACAATCGGAACTTCGCGCCAGCCTAGGACCACAAGGCCTTCTTCTTCGGCCAGCGATTCCAGTCCGGCCTGGGCTACGTCGGCTTCGGACTCATCGTTCGGGAGGAAGGCGGTTCCGACGGCGTACTCGCCGGCGTCAGGGAGCTCAAATCCTGTCACGGCACGGAAGAACTCGTCCGGGATCTGCGTGAGCAATCCTGCTCCGTCCCCGGTACCTTCGTCCGCGCCCACCGCACCGCGGTGTTCGAGGTTGCGCAGGGCGGTCAGGGCTGCGTCGACGATGTCGTGGCCGGGTTCGCCTCGCAGCGTGGCAATAACTGCCAGTCCGCAGGCATCTTTTTCGTTGGCGGGGTCGTAGAGGCCCGCGCGTTCCGGATAGGCGGCGAATCGGGTAAACGGCGACGCGATCTGCGCGCTGCCGTTCCCGCCGCCGAAGTTGCGTGGTGTACTGGATCCGTTGAACGGAGGAGTCATAACGGTTTTCCTTCTCCCGTAAGTGGAACTCGAGAAGGGGACGCCGTTGGCCCCGCAGCACGGCACGTTGCACGAGGCCGTACTTTAGTACTGGAAATTGTATGACCTCGCCCACGTTATGCAGCACGGTTGGTGCATAACGATTTTGCTGATTCCGGGAAACCGGACAGAAGCGCAGTCATATCCGCTGCACCCGCACTGGTTGACGGATATCTAACGGAGATTCCACATCAGTGTGGTCGGCACAGATGCTGCAACTCACCGGGCGGTGGCCCGGGAGGCGCTATTTGTCTTCGGAGTCCACGGGCCCAGTCGTGCCGCTGGTGCCGGATGCGGAGGATTTTCCTGTCTCCGAAGAATTATCAGCGACACTAACACGCCCGGTGGCCTCGGACACGTTTTTGTCCGTTTTTTTCTTTCCGGTTTCTGTTGTGTTAACGCCGCCGGCGCCCGCGCCACGGGCGGCGGCGGGAGCACCGCCGTCGTTCTTGGGGTCTATTTCTGCCTGTGGCTCGCGGCCGGACAGGTAGACGGAGTCCATCTCGGGAGTCCGCGGTTTCCGGGACAGCAGCACGAATATGACGAGCGCGGCCACCAACAGCAGCAGCGAGGTCCACACATTCAAACGCTGCGTCACACCGAAGAGAGTGATCATTTCGGCATCGTCAATACGCATCATTTCGATCCAGACGCGACCCAGCGTGTAGTACGCGACGTAGAGCCAGAAGAGCATCCCGCGGCGGAGCTTGAAGCGTTTATCGATCAGCAGCAGCAGGGCAACCCCGGCCAGGTTCCAGAGCGATTCGTAAAGGAACGTCGGATGGAACAGCGTGCCCGGTTCGGCGCCAGGCGGGAAGTTTGCGTGGTCGGCATCGATTTCCAGACCCCAGGGCAGGTCCGTGGGGCTGCCGAACAGTTCCTGATTGAACCAGTTTCCCCAGCGGCCTATGGCTTGCGCCAGCAGCACGCCGGGCGCCGCGGCGTCCATGAACGCAGTCAGTTTGACGCCTGCCCGGCGGCAGCCGATCCATGCGCCCAGCAGGCCCAGCGCCACGGCTCCCCAGATTCCCAGGCCGCCCAGCCAGATCTGCGGGATCAGGCTCAGGTCACCGTTCGGACCGAAGTAAGCGTCCGGCGACGAGAAGACGTGGTAGAGCCGCCCGCCGATGATGCCGAAGGGGATTGCCCAAATGGCAATGTCCCAGACCACCCCTTCGGGTCCCTTCCTGGCCTGCCACCGGCGGTCCGTCAGCCACAAAGCGGCGATAATGCCGGCGAGGATGCACAAGGCATACGCGTGGATGGTCAGCGGGCCGATGCTGAACCCGGACCAGTCCGGACTCGGAATCGACGCCGGGATCACAAGGGAAGTAGTCGTCTGCACCGGTAGCGGTCCTTTGTTCGGCTTTGGTGGCGGCGGAGGATCAGTTTTTGGTGGTACCGCTGTGCAGTTCCGCCGCGAGTTTGCCCACGGCTTCCACGCCCTCGGCGCCCAGCGTGGCGACCAGCGCCGTTCCGACGATGGCACCCTCGGCGTAGGCCCCGATTTCGCGGACGTGTTCGGCCTGCGAAACGCCCAAGCCGACGCAGACGCGCTCGGCGCCGGCCGCGTGGGCAGCCTCGACGACCTGCTGCGCTGCGCTGCTGACGCTGGTGCGCGCACCGGTCACGCCCATGATGGACACGGCGTAAACGAATCCGCGGCTGGCCTTGACGGTCATAGCCATGCGTTCCGGCGTCGACGATGGGGCCACCAGGAAGACCCGGTCCAGTCCGTACTTGTCCGACGCTTCGAACCATTCGGCTGCTTCGTCCGGGATCAGATCAGGGGTGATCAGGCCCGCTCCCCCAGCTTCGGCCAAGCGCCGGGAAAACTCGTCGACGCCCATGCGCATGACCGGGTTCCAATAGGTCATGACGAGGACGGCGGCCTCACAGCGGGAGGTAATGCCGGCCACGATGTCGAACACCTGGCGGACACGGAATCCGTTTTCGAGGGCCTGCACGGTGGCGGCCTGGATGACCTGGCCGTCCATGACCGGATCCGAGTACGGGATACCGATCTCGATCACATCGGCACCGTTTTCGGCCAGTGCGACGGCGGCGTCGATGGTGCCCTGCACATCGGGGTAGCCGGCGGGCAGGTAGCCGATCAGTGCGGTACGGCCCTCGGACCGTGCCTTCTCGATGGCTGCAGCTGATTTGCTGGCGATGGCGGCAGAATTCACAGTTGTTCTCCTTCAGCGCCGATTTCGGCTTCCGGCGAGTTACCGTCCAGCAGGTCGAACCATTCCGCTGCGGTGGCAACGTCTTTGTCTCCGCGGCCGGACAGGTTGACGACGATGATGACGTCCTGCGGGTTCTGTTTGCCGGAGGTGAGCTTCTTGCCGACCCGGAGGGCGCCGGCCAGTGCGTGCGAGGACTCGATGGCCGGAATGATGCCTTCGGTGCGGCAAAGCAGCCGGAAGGCGTCCATGGCCTCGCTGTCGGTCACCGGTTCGTACTTGGCGCGGCCGATGTCCGAAAGGTAGGAGTGTTCCGGGCCGACGCCGGGGTAGTCCAGGCCCGCCGAGATGGAGTGGGACTCAATGGTTTGCCCGTCTTCATCCTGCATCAGGTAGGAGCGGGCGCCGTGCAGTACCCCGGGGCGACCGAGGGTAATAGTGGCTGCGTGGCGGTCGGTGTCGACGCCCTCGCCGCCTGCTTCAAAGCCGTAAAGTTCCACCGAAGGATCGTCCAGGAAGCCATGGAAAATGCCGATGGCGTTCGATCCGCCGCCGATACAAGCGCAGACTGCATCCGGAAGCCGGCCGGTCTGGGCGAGGATCTGCTCACGTGCCTCGTCGCCGATCACCTCGTGGAAATAGCGCACCAACGCGGGGAACGGGTGGGCTCCGGCGGCAGTGCCCAGCAGATAGTGCGTGGTATGCACGTTGGCAACCCAGTCGCGCAGCGCCTCGTTGATGGCGTCCTTCAGGGTCTGGGAACCGGCGGTGACAGGGATAACCGTGGCGCCGAGCAGCTCCATCCGGGCGACGTTCAGAGCCTGGCGCCGGGTGTCTTCGGCACCCATGTAAACAACGCATTCGAGCCCGAGGAGTGCCGCCGCCGTCGCGCTTGCCACGCCATGCTGTCCGGCGCCTGTTTCGGCGATGATGCGGGTCTTGCCCATCCGCTTGGCCAGCAGGGCCTGGCCCAGCACGTTGTTGATCTTGTGTGAGCCGGTATGGTTCAGGTCTTCGCGCTTGAGGAAGATCCGGGCGCCGCCGGCATGGGCCGAAAACCGCTTGGCCTCCGTCAGCAGCGACGGCCTGCCTGAATAGTTCCGGTTAAGTTCCGCCACCTGGGCGATGAACTCCGGGTCGGCCTTGGCCTTGTCGAATGTGTCCTGCAGTTCGTCGAGTGCGGCAATCAGGGATTCGGGCATCCAGCGCCCGCCGTAGTTGCCGAAGTAGGGGCCCGGGGCATGGCGGAGACTCCCGCCGGAAAGGAATGCATCCGCCGCGTCCGGCTTTTCGCCGGCGTCGGGCGTCTCGGGGCTCTGCGTCATAGCTTGGCCGTCCTGTCTGTTTCGAACCTCTCGGCCGGGCAGGCCCGGAACCTGGAGAACCAGGCCTGCCGCCGAGACGGTATTGCTTGTGTTAGCTACCCTGGCCGCGGTCCGCGATCGCCCGGGCACCGGCTGCGCCGAAGTCGGCAACGGCTTGCTCCGGTGCATTACCGATCACCAGTGCTTCGCCAACCAGCACCGCGTTGGCGCCGTTCATCGCGTAGTCAGCAACGTCGTCGGCGTTTCGTACGCCGGATTCGGCCACGATGACCGCATCCGACGGAATCTTTTCGGCCAGCGAGGCGAAGATGGAACGGTCCACGTCCAGCGTCTTGAGGTTGCGGACGTTGACCCCGATGATCCGGGCACCGACGGCGACCGCACGTTCAATCTCCTCGGCCGTATGCGTTTCCACCAGAGCGTTCATGCCCAAACGGTGCGTCAGGTCCAGGAACGCGCGCAGCTGGGAATCCTCCAGCGCGGCAACGATGAGCAGGACGAGGTCCGCACCATGTGCCCGCGCTTCCCAGATCTGGTATTCGTCGACCGTGAAGTCCTTGCGCAGGACCGGAATGTCGACGGCGTCGCGCACGGCATCCAGATCCGCGAGCGACCCACCGAAGCGGCGCTGCTCTGTCAACACGCTGATAACTGCCGCTCCGCCTTTTTCATAGCGTCGTGCCAATTCGGCCGGGTCTGTGATCTGCGCCAGATCGCCCTTGGAAGGGCTCTTGCGCTTGACCTCGGAAATCACCTTGAGTTCCGTTCGCGGGCTGGCCGGGCCGCCGAGGGCAGCATAGGCATCACGCGGCGCCGCCGCGGCAGCAACGCGTTCCGTTAGCTCCTCCAGCGGAAGTTCCGCCCGACGGGCCTCAAGATCTTCCCTGACCCCAACGATGATGTCGTCGAGAACAGTCACTCCTAGTGACCGCTATTCATAAGCTTGTCGCCGTCCACGCCGTAGCCGGCCTTTTTCATGATCCAGCCAACGATCAGGCCAATGAACATGACCACAACGCCGGCCCAGAAAACCAGTTGCGAAGCCATGACGAAACCGATACCGGAGACAATGCTGCCTACGATCATGATCAGGACACAGGTCCAGGCAGCCGGGCTGTTTCCATGGCCGATGACTTCATCGTGAATGCTGGAAACGGTCTGCTCGTTGGATGATTTCTCGGTGACTGTGGCGTGATTGCCCATTATCTAACTCCCTGAAGAAACGGTACTGCCTATATTCTGCCATTGATTTTCAGCGGACCGGCCACTATGACTTTAGGCCCGCCCGGTCCCTTAGTCTGTGGGATCCGTGCCCCGGCTGAGCTGGTCCCAGCTGTCGATCTCGTCCACCGGACCGCCGCGGTCGGAGGGCGAACCGTCTGCCTGCCGAGCGGTTGTGCTGGTGTACTTCCTGCTGGCCTGCCAGCGGCGGCCGGCAAGGACCAGCCATACCGCGCAAGCGGCCATCAGGAGACCCGCCAACAGCGCCAGTACGGGAAACACAGTGGATGTGATTTCCGCAGCCTGCCCAACCTGTCCGGTGGCCTCCCCAATGGCGGTTGAGGCTGCGGCGGTCGGATCCGCTATCACCTGGTAGCTGGAGAGTGCGATCCCGGTTCCGGCCAACGCCAGCAGCACCGCAATGATAATTCTGGCAATCCGCCCGGCGATGGACGCCGCCAGTGCCGCGGCCAGTCCTACCAGGGCCAGCGCCGTGACCGCGATGGCAGCCTCGCTGCCGGCAACGTCGAGGTCCGGCGTCTGCACCGTGCTCTGCGGCAGCCTCACGTTGAGCCAGGTCTGGGTAGTGGCGCCAAAGGCAGCCAGCGAGGCCAGGATAGAGGCCATCACTACGGTGCTCTTGCGCTGCCACCGCGACGGCGGCTTCACTTCGGTCCGCTCAGACATCAGTTGCCTTCACCGGTGACGATGGCTGCCGGATCGGCGGCATGCAGCCGGGTGGCCAAGGTCACCGCGCGCAGCGGAGCCGCGGCCTTGTTCACGGATTCGATGGCTTCGGTGGCGGGATCCGAGTCCGCCACGATTCCGCCACCCGACTGGACATAGGCGCGGCCATCACGCAGCAGGGCGGAACGGATGGCAATAGCCATGTCCATGTCGCCGGCAAAGTCCAGATAGCCCACCACGCCGCCGTAGATGCCGCGTCGGTGTGGTTCGAGTTCATCAAGCAGGCGCAGAGCCCGCGGTTTCGGCGCACCGGAGAGCGTGCCTGCCGGAAACGTCGCGGCCAGCACGTCATAGGCAGACTTATCATCGGAGAGCCTGCCGACCACGGTGGAAACGAGGTGCATGATGTGGCTGAACTTCTCCACCTCCATAAACTGGCTGACATCCACGGTGCCCGGATCGCAGACCTTCGAGATGTCGTTCCGGGCCAGGTCCACGAGCATCAGGTGCTCGGCGCGCTCCTTGAGGTCGGCGAGCAGCTCTTCCGCGAGCTCCCTGTCCTGTTCCACGGTTTTGCCGCGGGGGCGTGATCCGGCGATCGGGTGCGTAATGACTTCGTCCCCGGTCACCGTGACCAGCGCCTCGGGCGAAGACCCGACGATGGAGTACGCGTTGCCGTCGGCATCCTCCAGGCTGAACAGGTACATGTAGGGGCTCGGGTTGAGGTTGCGCAGCACCCGGTAGACGTCCAGGGCCGAGGCCGAACACTCCGTTTCGAACCGACGTGAAATCACCACCTGGAAGACTTCGCCGTCGACAATCGCTTCCTTGCCCCGGTCGACCGCCGCCAGGTACTGCTCCTCGGCCCAGCTGTGCGTTACGGAGTCCATCAGCTCATCGGTCGACAGCGCGCTGTTTTCCAGTACTGAGATCTGCTGGGCCAGCGGCTCATTGAGCTGGGCCAGCATCCGGCGGACCCGTTCCACCGCGTCGCGCCAGGCGTCGTCCGCCCGCTCGTCACTGCCATCGAAGTTGATGGCGTTGGCGATCAGGGTAACGGTGCCTTCGGCGTTGTCGTGGACGGCCATGTCCGTGACCAGGCACATGGCCAGCTCCGGCAGCGGCAGGTCCTCTTCGGGCGGGCTTGTCAGCTTTTCCCAACGGCGCACTGCTTCCCAACCCACGAAGCCCACGAGTCCGGACGTTAACGGCGGAAGCCCGTCAAATCGTTCCGTCCGCAGCGCCTCCACCGTCTGCCGCAGCGCCTCGACCGGATTACCGTCCAGCGGCACGCCGGCCGGCGGCTCCCCCAGCCAGTGCGCCTGGCCGTCCTTGCTGGTCAGCGTCGCCTTGGAATGGGTGCCGATGAACGAGTAGCGGGACCAGACTCCGCCCACTGCAGCGGACTCGAGCAGGAATGTTCCTGACTGCCCGCCGCCGAGCTTGCGGTAAAGGGAGATGGGTGTCTGGTCATCAGCGAGCACCTTGAGGGAGACCGGGATAACCCGCCGGTCACGGGCAAGGGAGCGGAACTCCTCCAGCGTGGGGCTGATGACACCAAGGTCCTGCATTACTTGTTTTCTTTCGCTAGCGGTTCGTCTTCGGCACGGTTCCCAACAACGACGTCGACACTGCGGCCATCGAAGCAGGTCCTGGTGCCTGTGTGGCAGGCTGCGCCGACCTGGTCGACCTGGATCAGAAGGGCGTCGCCGTCGCAGTCCAACGCCACGGATTTCACCCACTGGACGTGCCCGGACGTATCGCCCTTGCGCCAATACTCCTGGCGTGACCGCGAATAGAACGTCACCCTCCCGGAGAAGAGCGTACGGCGCAGCGCCTCGTCATCCATCCAACCCAGCATGAGCACTTCGGCGGTGTCATGCTGCTGGATGATGGCGGCGACGAGGCCGGCTGCGTCGCGCTTGAGCAGGTCTGCGATGGCGGAGGGCAGGACTTCGCTGCCGGCGCCGGCCAAGGATACATTCGGGGATTCAGGCTGGGAGGACATCCCTTCAAGTCTAGTGCTTCGGCAGTGGGCTGCTTGCCGCCCGCCAACGAGGCCATACAACGTTATGGGCGGCCCAAAAATGGCTGCTTCATGCTAGGTTCAGGATTGATGCATTTCGTTGACCCGTCCCGTGAAGTTCTGGCCGAGACTCTGCTAGCAGCCGGCCCGGACTCCGCCACGCTCTGTGAAGGCTGGCGGACTGCCGACCTGGCAGCACATCTGTATCTGCGCGAGCACCGGTTGACGGCCCAACTGGGCATGGCATTCAAGCCCTTGTCCAAGGTTTCAGACGAAGCCACCCGGAAGCTGGCGGACAAGTCGCGCGGAACGGCGGGCTACAGCAAGTTGGTGAAGGCCTTCCGCGCCGGCCCGCCCCGGCTCTCGCCGCTGAAGCTCAAATCGGTCGATGCTGCCGCAAACCTTATCGAGTACTTCGTGCACACCGAAGACGTCAGGCGTGCCACCACGCGGTGGGCACCGCGCGCCTTGGATGAGGAATACTCCAACGCCTTGTGGGACGACCTGATCAAACGGGCCGCCCTCCTGTATCGCGGAGTTGATCTGGGCATTGTGCTGGTGCGCCCCGACGGTCCGCGACATGTCGCGAAGCGCGCCTCGGTGTCGGTAGCGATCGTCGGAGAGCCTGGGGAACTGCTCATGCACGCCCATGGCCGTACCCAGCACGCCCTCGTGACCTTCGAAGGCCAGCCCGATGCTGTCGCATTGCTGCAGAGCGCCGAAATCGGTCTCTGATTCCGGACGCGTCCGGTCTCAGCGGACCGGGTAGCCTGCAGCGCGGATAGCGTTCTTCACCTGGGCGATGGCATCGTCCGGTCCGAAATGGAACACGGACGCGGCCAAGACGGCATCGGCACCGGCCGCTACGGCCGGCGGGAAATGCTCGGGTTTGCCAGCGCCGCCGGAGGCGATCAGCGGAACCTGCACCGCGGCACGCACAGTACGGATCATCTCCAGATCGAAGCCTTCTTTGGTGCCGTCGGCGTCGATGGAGTTCAGCAGGATCTCCCCTACCCCGCGGTCGGCGGCTTCCTTGGCCCACTGCACTGCATCAATACCCGTACCTTGCCTGCCTCCGTGCGTCGTGACCTCGAAGCCGGAAGGTACCGAGGAATCAGCCGTCCGGCGGGCATCCAGCGAGAGCACCAAAACCTGCGAGCCGAAATGGTTGGTAATCTCGTCGATGACTTCCGGACGGACCACCGCTGCCGTGTTGATCGAAGCTTTGTCGGCACCGAAACGCAACAGCCTGTCGACGTCGGCGACGCTGCGGACGCCCCCGCCGACCGTCAGCGGGATGAAGACTTCCTCCGCGGTGCGCGCAACGACGTCGAACGTCGTCTCGCGGTTGCCGGAGGAGGCGGTCACGTCCAGAAAGGTCAGTTCGTCGGCCCCGGCGCGGTCGTAGCGGTGTGCCAGTTCCACCGGATCTCCGGCGTCGCGCAGGCCTTCGAAGTTGACACCCTTGACTACCCTGCCGGCGTCGACGTCAAGGCAGGGAATGACGCGGATTGCTACAGACACTTTGTACTTCCCCCGATCAGATGCGGCAGGCGTGGATAGTGCTGACCAGGATGGCGCGGGCGCCCAGGTCATACAGCTCATCCATGATCCGGTTGGTCTGCGTGCGGCTGACCATGGAGCGTACCGCTACCCACTCTGAGTCGCGCAGCGGGGAGACGGTGGGCGACTCCAGGCCAGGCGTCAGGGCTGCAGCCTGCTCCACCAGTTCCTTGCGGATGTCGTAGTCCATCATTACGAACTCGCGGGCGACAATGACGCCGCGGAGCCGACGGATCAGGACCTCCAGGCCCGCGGGCACCTCGCCTCTGCGGCCGATGAGGACTGCCTCGGACCGGAGGATGGGTTCGCCGAAGATCTCCATCCCGGCGGCCTTGAGCGTGCTTCCGGTTTCCACGACATCCGCGATCGCGTCGGCGACCCCCAGGCGTACGGAGGATTCCACGGCTCCGTCCAGCCGTACAACCTTGGCATCCACGCCGCGCTTGGCCAGATAGCTTTGCAGCAGTCCGTCGTAGCTGGTGGCAAGGCGCCTGCCTTGCAACTGCTGCACGTCGGAGAATTCGCCAGCGGGGCCGGCAAACCGGAACGTTGAGATGGCGAAGCCAAGGCTCAGGAGCTCTTCGGCTTCCACCTGTGCATCGAGGAAAAGGTCGCGGCCGGTGATGCCGACGTCCAGCGTTCCCTTGCCAACGTAGACGGCGATATCGCGCGGGCGGAGGAAGAAGAATTCGACGTCGTTGTCCGGATCCATCATGACCAGCTCACGGCTGTCACGACGCTGCCGGTATCCGGCCTCGGTGAGCATTTCGGACGCGGATTCGGACAGGGAACCCTTGTTGGGGACGGCTACGCGTAGCATGAAGATGACTTTCTGCAGAGGATCGGTTGGCCGTACTACGGCCGGTTTTGGGGAAACTGCCCCGGGCAGGCTGGGCGGAACACCTCTGGCGCGGTGTCCCGCTACAGATGCTTGTATACGTCTGCCAGGGTCAGGCCTTTGGCGATCATCAGGACCTGCAGGTGGTAGAGCAACTGGGAAATTTCTTCCGCCGCCGCTTCATCCGACTCGTACTCCGCAGCCATCCATACTTCGGCCGCCTCTTCCACAACCTTCTTCCCGATGCCATGGATACCCGAGTCCAGTTCGGCTACGGTACCCGAGCCCTCCGGGCGCGTCTGCGCTTTCTCGCTCAGCTCGGCAAAAAGGGATTCGAAGGATTTCACGCTCCCAAGATTACGCCAGCACATAGCCCGGGCCGCAAACCGGCCCGGGCTATGTGACGAATCCCCTTGTCCAGAGGCCTTTAGACTCCGAGCCGGCGCAGGGTGGCGGCCGTCGCCAATGCGGCCGTGACGGCCTCGTGGCCCTTGTCCTCGTTGGAGCCCTCAAGCCCGGCCCGGTCAAGGCCCTGCTGCTCCGTATCGCATGTCAGGACCCCGAATCCCACTGGGGTCCCGGTCCTCACGCTGACATCGGTCAGCCCCTCCGTGGCTGCCTGGCAGACGTACTCGAAGTGCGGTGTTCCACCACGAATAACGACGCCGAGGGCCACCACCGCGTCATAGTGCGGTGCCAGCCGCGCAGCTGCCACCGGCAACTCAAAGCTGCCGGGAACTCTAACCAGTGCGGGCTCGGCGATGCCGGCTTCCTTGGCGGCCCGCAGTGCGCCGCCGATCAGGCCGTCCATGATCTGCGTATGCCAACTGGCTGCAACGATGGCCAGTTTCAGCCCACCAGCATTGCCGTTCAGTTCGGCGACGTCGATAACCGGTGCTCCGTGTCCGCTCATGTTTTACTCTCTGCTTTCTGTGTATGTTCGTACCCCGCCGGGAATGGTGGCGGGTGCATCTCCAGTACTGGGAAGGTGCCGCTGTTATCAGCTTTGGTGGACCGGGTGGTCCTCAAGCAAGGCCAGCCGGTGGTCCATTCGATCCCGTTTGGTCTGCAAATACCGCAGGTTCTGCTCCCGGGATGGCACTTCGGAGGAGATCATTTCCACGACGCTGATGCCATAGCCGGAGAGCGTACTGCTCTTGGCCGGGTTATTGCTCAGGAGGCGGATGCTGTCCAGCCCCATGGCATGCAGGATCGACGCCGCGGCCGAATAGTCGCGCGCATCCACCGGCAGACCCAGCTGCTCATTGGCCTCAACCGTGTCCGCGCCATCCTCCTGCAGGGCGTACGCACGGATCTTGTTGGCCAGCCCGATCCCGCGGCCCTCCTGGCCGCGCAGGTACAGCACGGTGCCGCCCTGTTCGGCGATCAGAGCCAGGGCCTGGTCCAGCTGCTCACCGCAGTCGCAGCGAAAGGAAGCAAAGACATCCCCGGTCAGGCATTCCGAATGCAGCCGAACCAGCGGGGCCGTGTCGGGGCGCACCGGCGAAGTGATGCTTAGGTGCTCCACCCCGGTGGCACTGTCCGTCCATGCTCGTGCCGTGAAGTAGCCGAAAGCCGTGGGCAACTGCACGGCGGGACCGCCGGTTACCTGGGCAAGGGGGGCCGGCGGAACCGACACCGGAGCCGGCGATGGGTCGTTCCTAGTGGTCACTGGTGCGCCTCCTGTCCGGCAGGTTCACGTGTCTGGAGGGACTGCGTACGTAGTGGTTCTGTTCCTTCGGCCGCGATGAACTGTACAAGGTCCTCGATGGATACCAGCGGGCAACCGTGCTCATTGGCAAAGTCGCGCAGCGCGGGCAGCCGCATCATTTCCCCGTCATCGTGCACAAGCTCTGCGATCACGCCTACCGGAGACCGGCCGCCGAGTCGGCAGAGATCAACGGCAGCTTCGGTGTGCCCCCGGCGCGCCAGGACACCACCGTCGACAGCCCGGAGCGGGAAGATATGGCCCGGCCTGTTCAGCTGGCTGGCAGTACTCAGTTCAGACGCCAGCACCTGCGCAGTCCGTGCACGGTCGGTGGAGCTGATGCCGGTGGTAACCCCGGTGGCGGCATCGCAGGAAACCGTGTAGGCGGTGCCCTTCGCGTCCTGGTTGACTTCAACCATCGGCGGAAGGCCAAGCTCATCAGCGCGGCTGCCGGTCATCGGGACACAGATCACTCCCGAGGTGTACCGGACCGTCCAGCCCATCAGGGCAGGAGTAGAGGCATCAGCCGCGAAAATGATGTCCCCTTCGTTTTCACGGTCTTCATCGTCGACCACCACAACCGGCCGGCCAGCCGCGATGGCGCTGATGGCTTGCTCGATAGCGTCGAGCCGGATCCGAGGTTCCACTGCCGCGCTCATGAGTGCGCTCCTGCTACGTGGCGGGCGGCAGCCTTGTCCGCTTGGGAGAAGGCCAGCAACCGTTCGGCGTACTTGGCAAGCACATCTACTTCGAGGTTGACCTTGTCGCCGGTGGCTTTGGCTCCCAGATTCGTTTCGGCCAGGGTGGTGGGAATCAGTCCCACCTCGAAATAGGCGTCCTCTGTGTCGACCGGACTAACCGTGGTCACCGTCAGGGAGACACCGTCGATCGCGATGGAACCCTTTTCGGCGATGTAACGGGCGAGCTGGAAGGGCACGCTGAAACGCAACCGCTCCCAGTCGCCCATATTTTCGCGTTCGAGCAGTGCGCCGACACCGTCCACGTGTCCCTGGACCACATGGCCATCCATACGGCCCCCGGCTGGAACGCACCGCTCGAGGTTTACACTGGCGCCGGCTTTGAGCTCACCGGTGGTGGTCCGGGTCAGCGTCTCCCCCATGACGTCGACGCTGACAACGCCCGGCTTTGATTCCACAGCGGTCAGGCAAACGCCGTTGACGGCCAGGGACCCGCCGAGTTCAAGATCGGCGATCGCTTCCCCTGCCTTGATGGTCAGGACAGCGCTGTCCTTCGCCGGGTTCAGGACCAGCGATTCCACGCTGCCCTGCTCGGTGATGATTCCGGTAAACATTTAGAGGCCTTTCCTGCCGCTTGGGATGCCCTGCGGCATCGGTTCCAGATGAAGGCGCAGATCTGCGCCAAGATTTGAGGTGCGGCCGCCGCCGCTGTTGTCCCAACGCCACTGATAGGCCTCAGCCAACGTCCGGATGCCTAGATCGCCGGTGGACCTGGTCCCATTACCCAGGAGCATGGGTGCCAGATAGAGGACCAGTTCGTCGACGAGGTCCGCTTGCAGGAAGGCTCCCGCCACGGCTGCACCGCCTTCGATCATGGCGTGTCCGATTCCACGCCCGGCCAGTTCGCCAAGCACCTCGGCGGGATCATGCGTCCGCAGTTGCACAAACCGGCCGTCGTCCCCGCGGATGGCGGAGTCTTCGGGAAGGTCGCGCAGTCCCATCACCACTCGCAGCGGCTGGGACTTCGTTGCTGCGCCCGATTCGTCCCGGGCAGTCAGCCGCGGATTGTCTGCCAGGACGGTTCCGGTACCGGCGATGATCGCGCCCACGCGGCTGCGGATGCCGTGGCTGTCCTGCCGCGACTCCGCGGAGGTGATCCATTGGCTTGTTCCGTCCAGCGCTGCGATCAGCCCGTCGAGCGTCTGGGCAATGTGCATGGTGGTGAACGGACGGTTTTCCGATTTCGCCCGGAACCATCTGTGGTTCAGCTCAAGCGCCCGCTGCTGGAGCAGACCGCTGCGTACGCCGATGCCGGCGCTCCGGAGGAAGTCTCCACCTCCCGTGGCGTCCGGCGTAGGGTCCGCAGCCGCATAGATGATGTTGCCGATACCGGCATCGACGATGGCTGCCGCGCATGGTCCCGTGCGGCCCTGGTGATTGCACGGTTCAAGGGTGACCACCATGGTGTAGTCGGAAAGATCCTGCTGCTGGGATACCCTGTGGCGCAAGTTGGCCAGCGCGTCGATTTCCGCATGCGGCGAGCCGGCACCACTGTGATACCCGATACTGAGCACTTCACCGGTGGTGTCCAGAACTGCCGCACCAACCAAAGGATTGGCGCCGCGGGTTCCAAGCTTCGCCGTGTCCAGTGCCAGCTCCATCGCGCGGCTTTCCGCGGGCGAGAATCCCTGGCTGCTCATGATCGACCCACGGCGCCGACGCGGGGGTCCGGCTGAAGCGTTTCAACCTCGGGCTTGGGCTGTTCCTTGGCTCGCCGCCAGACGAAGAACCCGATCAGGGTGAAAATACCGTAGAAGAGGTACATAAAGGCGGACGCGTAGTAACCGGCGCTGAACAGCAGCGGGACTCCCACGATGTCGACCGCAACCCAGATCAGCCAGAATTCCACCCAGCCGCGTGCCATGCCGTAGGTGGCCAGCAACGACCCCATAAAAGTCCAGGCGTCCGCCCAGACAGGTTCGTACGAACCGAGTGCGGCGAAGAGCGGCGTCAGAGCGACGGTGCCCAGGATCAAACCTGCCACCAGGCCGATGCGGGCTTTACCAGATGCCCACTGGGGGGTTACCGCGTGGCCCGCGCCGTCTTGCTTACTCTGGCGCCAGCGCTGCCAGCCGTAGACCGCCACAGCGATAAACATGATTTGGCGTCCGGCCTGGCCGAGCAGATTTGCAGTATTGGCCGAGCCGAACAGCGAACCGAGAAAAACCGTAAGCAGCAGGGCATTGCCGATGATACCGACGGGCCACGCCCATACCTTGCGGCGCATGCCGCCGAGGGCGCTGAGGAGGCCGAAGATGTTCCCTACGACTTCGCGCAGCAGCAATGAACTGCCGGCGACGGGAATCTGAGCTTCAAAGAGCCACCGCAGAAAATCCATGTCGTTCCTTTCCGAAAGCCGCGGCGGCTCCGGGGTAACGACAGTGCGGTAGGTTCAGGCAACGGACGTGGTTCCGCACGGAACCTGCGCACCGCTGGCTGTTCTGCCAACTGTACGTGCTTCTCCCATCCAGACTTTAACTGTCGGTACCGGAATTTCACCGGCTCAACCGTTGCCCTGGATTCCTTGCGGAATCCGTGGCGACGGGTCGCGGACTATAACCGCCGGTTCGGACTTACACCGACCCCGGAGCACGTTGTTTGTGGTTGTTATTCTGCCACAACCTGCATTGCAGGCATCATATTCCTGTCATGTCGTGTAATACATGACACATCAAGTTGTTTCGGCAGACTTGCGCAAGGCGGAGATGGCAGCATCCGGATCTTCGGCGCCGTACACGGCCGACCCTGCGACGAAAACGTTAGCTCCCGCTTCCGCTGCCCGCTGGATGGTTTCTTCGGTCACGCCGCCGTCCACCTGAATCGCCACAGGCAGACCCGAACCGGCTATTGCCGAGGCTGCCCGGCGGATTTTGGGAAGTGTTACATCGAGGAAGGCTTGGCCGCCGAACCCCGGTTCTACCGTCATGATCAGCAGCATGTCCATTTCGGGGAGCAAATCGAGGTAAGGCTCGACGGCCGTGCCCGGCTTCAGCGCCATGCCTGCCTTGGCGCCGCGCTTGCGCAGCTCACGTGCCAGACGGACGGGGGCGGCTGCGGCCTCGACGTGGAAGGTCACCGAGTCGAGGCCTGCATCCGCATAGGCCGGCGCCCAGCGGTCCGGGTCCGCGATCATCAGGTGCGCATCCAGCGGAAGCCGGCTGATCTCCTGGATCCGCTCCACCACGGGCAACCCAATGGTCAGGTTCGGCACGAAGTGATTGTCCATGACGTCAACATGCACGGCGTCGGCGGAGCTGATCTTTCCCAGCTCGGCCTCCAGATTGACGAAATCGGCGGACAAAATACTTGGATGTATGCAGCACTGTGCCATCGGGGTCCCTTACTCTGCGTTTCCGGCTGAATTATCTGAGGTCTTCTTGCGCAGCAAGCCTAAGAACATTGCGTCTGTTCCATGGATATGCGGCCACAGCTGGGCCGTTGATCCTTCCGTCTGTGCATGGCCAGCCTGCAGACTTCCCGACAGGCTGACTGCATCCAACGCCGACGCCGAATCCAGCAGTTCAATGTCAGGATGGCGGCGCAACGCGTCGGTGACTACGGCGGTGGTCTCCGCTGGGTGCGGCGAACAGGTGACGTACGCTACGACGCCGCCGGGCTTCACCGCAGCCAGGGCCGAATCAAGCAGTTCGCGCTGCAAAGGCGCCAGTTGGGCAACGTCGGACGGCTTGCGCCGCCAGCGCGACTCGGGTCGACGCCGCAGCGCACCCAGGCCGGTGCAGGGAGCATCTACGAGGATCCGGTCAAACCCTTCAGGCTGCAACTGGCCAAGGTCGCGGCCGTCCCCGGTCCGTACTTCCCAGACCTCACTGTCAACGGGCCGAAGAGACTGCCGTACCAGCTCGGCCCGGTGCTCGGCCGGCTCGTTCGCCAGCAGGGTCGCCGATTTCTTGGCGGCCAGGGCAGCCAGCAAGGCGGCCTTGCCCCCCGGTCCGGCGCAAAGATCCAGCCAGCGCTCGGGACCCGAGGTCAGAGTCTGGGCTTCGGCCAGGGCGCGGGCGACCAGCTGGGAACCGGCATCCTGAACTCTCGTTGTTCCCGTCCGGACGGATTCAAGGCGTCCCACGTCGCCTCCGGAGAACAGCGCCGAATCCTGTACCAGGGAGCCGGGTTCCGCGCCCGCTTGAATCGCTTCGTCCAGTGTGCCGAGCCCGGGCAGGGCCACGAGATTCACCACCGGTGCAGCATTGTCCGCCGCCAGGAGTTCCTCGATTTCCCCAACGCTGCGGCCGTGTCCGACGAGAGACTGCCGCAGCGCCCTGACTATCCATTCCGGATGGCTGTGCACTAAAGCTGCCGCGGCGACGGGGTCCTTCTGTCCGGCAGTAAGTTCCTCGGTCCAGCCGGCGAGTTCCTTGGCAGAAACTTTCCGCAGCACGGCATTGACCAGCGCGCCCGGACCGGCTCCAATGACAGCGCGGGCCAGTCCGACCGTCTGGTCCAGGGCGGCGTGCGCGGGCACCCGCATGGCCAGCAACTGATGGACTCCGAGGCGCAGCGCGTCGAGCACCGCCGGATCGAGTTCGGCCAGCGGGCGGTCGACGCAACGGGCCAGAATCGCATCGTAGGTGCCCAGTCCGCGTAGCGCTCCGTACGTCAGTTCTGTGGCGAACCCTGCGTCACGCTTGTCGAGCCGGTGCTGCCTGATCTTTACCGGCAGCACCAGGTTGGCATAGGCATCGTCGGCGTCAACAGCGCGCAGCACTTCGAACGCCACCAGCCGCGCCGGATCCGCCTTGCGCGTGCGCTGCGCCGGCGCGGACTGGGAGAAGGAACGCTCTCCCCCGCGGTTGCGTTCGCGTCCGGCGGCATTACGGCGCCGTTCGGGGCCCTGTCCCCTGCGGTTGCCCTGGGGCCTGTCCTGTCCGCTCACTCGAAGTGCACATCCTCACGTTGTCCAAGACCGCGCGCCCAATCGGCCGCCGCCATCATTTTCTTTCCTGCCGGTTGGACCTGCTGCAACTGCACGGCGCAGGATCCGGTGCCCACCAAGGCAGAGGCCGCGCCTCCGCCGGCCAGTTCCACTTGGCCGGGCCGCAGGTCCCGCCTGTCCTGTCGTAGGACAACGGGACCTAACTTGAACCGTTGCCCCTGCAGCATCGTCCAGGCGCCGGGTTCCGGCGTCACGCCGTTGATCCTGCGGCGCAGGGCCAGGGCAGGCTGGTTCCAGTCGATATGTCCGTCTTCAAGACCTAGTTTGGGAGCCAGGGTCACATCCCCTGACTGAGGCACGGCCACTGCTTTGTCCATTGAGATGGCCGACAACGTTTGGGCGAGCAGAATAGCGCCGCTGTTCGAGAGCCGGGTCAGCAGTTCGCCGCTGGTGTCCTCCGGCCGAATTGTTTCCGTCAACGTCCCGTACACGGGACCGGTGTCCAGGCCTTTTTCGAGCTGGAAGGTCGATGCGCCCGTTACATCGTCACCATGGATGACGGCATGTTGGACGGGAGCCGCACCACGCCAGGCAGGCAGTAAGGAAAAGTGCAGGTTAATCCAGCCGTGCCGCAGCATCTGCAATGCCGGCTCCGGAACCAAGCCTCCGTAGGCGACGATGGCGGCTACATCCGCCTCGGTTTTGGCGATCGCGGCCATGGCCTGGTCATCAATCCGGTTGGCCCGGATGACAGGCACGCCCATTTCCTGTGCACGGGCGGCTACCGGTGAGGGCGTAAGAGTCTTCTTACGTCCCACCGGCGCGTCCTCGCGCGTCAATACCGCCGCTACCTCGAAACCTGATTCAAGCAGTTTCTCCAAAGATGGAACCGCTACCTGCGGCGTTCCTGCAAAGAGAACGCGAAGAGGTCTGGGAGTTCCCGTCATGCGGAGGGCTGCCCGAACGTTCCCCGCGCAAATCCGGAGCCAACGCTGGAGGAGCGCTTAACCTCTGTTTCCTTGGCCACGGAATTGTAGGAGGCATCGCGGATGGAGCGGAGAGCATTTTTACGATCGTCGCCGGAGAGGTGGTCGATGTACAAGACACCGTCCAGATGGTCCGTTTCGTGCTGGAAGCAGCGCGCAAGCATGCCTTCGCCTTCCAGGGAAACGGGGTTGCCGTTGACATCCACACCTGTAATACGGGACCAGCGCCGGCGCTGCACCCGGTAACCGAGCCCGGGAATCGAGAGGCACCCTTCCACCCGGTCTTCCTGAAAATCATCGCTATTCTCCAGGACGGGGTTGATGACGTGGCCCCGCTGTCCGTCGATCAGATAAGTAAAGACCCGCAGGCTTACACCCACCTGCGGTGCTGCGAGGCCTGCACCCTCCACACTTTCCATCGTCTCGTCCATGTCGGCCACCAACTTGGCCAGTTCCGGGCCGAAGTCGCGAACAGGCTCTGCCTTGGTGCGCAGCACCGGGTCCCCGATAATCCGAATACTCAGGACGGTCATGCGTTTATCTTCCTTACTGTCGCTCACCCGGGTGTCCGTTCCAGTCTAAGTGGCCTTATCCGGCCACCGTCCGCAGCACTGCAGCGGGCGGACCGATAGGCAGCAGCGCACGGCCGGCGTCGGTCACCTGCAGTTGCAGGTCCCAGACCCGGCGCAAGGCGCAGAACTTGTACCAGTGGTACTTGAGCACTTCGGGGTTGGCCCGCATGGGCCGGACTTCCGTCTCACCGATGGCAACGCCCAGCAGCAGTGGGGAGTCACCGTGCGCCCATGGTTCCCACTTACCGGTATGGGCGTCGACCAGGCTTTCCTGGGCCTTCATTCCCGCCACCAACTGCATAACGACTTTTTCGTCCATGGGCTTGACCTGACCGTTGCGGTCCGTGCCTTTGGTCTTGAAATCGATCAGGCACAGCCGGCCACCGATGCGGGCTACGAGATCGAGCGTGCCAGCGTATCCGACCTCGGCGTTCCACACGGTGATTTCGGGCGCTACCGGTTCCACCTGGTACAGCTCCCACCACTCGTCAAAACGCGCGGCGAAGGCTTCTTCACCGTTAGCCCTCAGTTCCTCGCGGGCCTCGGCCATACGGTGCGGACGGCCGAGGGCACGCAGCGAGACCTGCTCGCAATAGCTATGTACCCGATCGCCGCGGAGAGCTGCGGCATCCCGGAAGCGTTCCGCCGCCGTCGAAGCCTCCTTAGCCAGTGCCCGGAGTTTCGCCGGGTTGCCCGCCGCCTCTGTCAGCCTTTGGTCCTGCGCCATGGCCGTGGCCGCCATATGGGAGAACCAGCCACCCAGATCTACGGGCGCTTGGGAAATAACAGTGGTAATGGACGGCACACTGGGCAGATCAGTGGTTGAGCGTGAATACATCCGCCCGAAATCGGTTTTGTGGGCCAGTGCCGGATCAGTCATACCAAGAATCATGTCAGAGACCGCTGACGGTTTCCTGCCGCAAAGAAAACGGCCCCTTACCTGTGGAAAGGCAAGGGGCCGGCTTCTGACGGTGGGCGATACTGGGTTCGAACCAGTGACCTCTTCGGTGTGAACGAAGCGCGCTACCACTGCGCCAATCGCCCGTCTGAGATGCCCGCACCGGCGAACCGGACCTGCATCGTTTATGAATGTTAGCCGACGTTCGCCCCGACGCAAAAACGGCGCATTTTGTCGTGCCCGTGGGTCAGAGCCGCGGCCTCCCAGTCCAGGTTCACATCACCTCAGACCGCATGTACGCACCCCTTCTGGCCCAAGAATGAGCTGCAAAACCGGCTCTCGAACCCTCGATTGGACGAAGCGGAAAACGTCCTATAGAGTCTTTACTCGTTGGAAATCGAGAAAACGTTCCGGTCAAACCGGAGGTAAGCTTGATGAAAATCCACATGCGGACGTAGCTCAGCTGGCTAGAGCACCACCTTGCCAAGGTGGATGTCGCGGGTTCGAATCCCGTCGTCCGCTCGCAAGTCACTGTAAGTGCCAGTTCTACTGGCCGGTCCTGAATCTGCAGGCCACGGTGGGGTGGCCGAGAGGCGAGGCAGCGGCCTGCAAAGCCGTATACGCGGGTTCGAATCCCGTCCCCACCTCGGTTACGGTACTTCAAAGTGCTTGCAGTTGTTTTGCTGAGCATTGCAACAAACCCTTTATGGGCGATTGGCGCAGCGGTAGCGCGCTTCCCTGACACGGAAGAGGTCACTGGTTCGATCCCAGTATCGCCCACGGAAATGGTCCGGTTTATCGGCTCCATTCCACGCGGACGTAGCTCAGCTGGCTAGAGCACCACCTTGCCAAGGTGGATGTCGCGGGTTCGAATCCCGTCGTCCGCTCCAATCCGATCATTGCGCCTTTGATGCCGATGCTGAAGGATCCAGGGCGATTGGCGCAGCGGTAGCGCGCTTCCCTGACACGGAAGAGGTCACTGGTTCGATCCCAGTATCGCCCACAAAGAACGGCTCCCCTTCGGAGCCGTTTTTGCAGTTAATGCGCTATCTCCTCAAGCGAGGAGTTCCGGGCCATTCCCTCCTTCCTGGTAGCCGGCCTCTCCGCCCCTTCTCTTTCGGGCCATTTCCAGCCTGATTCGGCTGACGCAGCTAAGTTAAAGACAATTGGAACCGGCTGTTCGATGAGTGGCCGCTGCAACCAAACGAACCACGGTGGTGACCACATATGGCAAGCTACATAGCCTCGAGTTCCTTGCCCTTGGTCTCGGGCACAAATTTCCAGACGATCACTAACACGTCTCTCCTTGGCGGCTACCAGTACCGGGCCTGCCCGGCCTACCTATTGACGCGGCCTGCCTCGCGCCTACGATAGAAGTAGGCGGGAGCATGCGGCTCCCAGGAGCGAAGGGAGGTGTCTGTGTCTGTATTTGACGAGCTCAAAGGCAAGGCCGGACAGCTTAAGGACAAGGCCGCTCATCTGGTCGGCGACAATGCCGACAAGCTCAAGGACGGCGTCGGCAAGGCTGGAGATTTCATCGACAGCAAGACCGGCGGCAAGTACTCCGGGCAGGTAGATGGTCTGCAGGCCAAAGCCGCGAACCTCATCGACAGGGCAGATGGTGGAAATACCCCCGGTGCCGCAACCGATGAGAGCAGCCCTTCGGCATAACTTCGCTTAGAGCACGCCAAAAAGGCGCTGGTCCTACCGGGAGGTAGCACCAGCGCCTTTGTGCTGTTTCGGCCGGGCCGTTGGGGGGCTCAGGACTCCTCGCCAGTCAACCCTTCACGTGCCAGGGCTGTCAGCCTGGAAACAGCCCGGTAGTACTTCTTCATGTAGCCGCCGGACATCATCTCAGGGGTGAAAAGCTCGTCGAACGGCATGCCGCTGGCAATAATCGGCACGTCCTTGTCATAAAGCCGGTCCGCAAGCACGACAAAGCGCAAGGCTACCGATTGTTCGGTAATCGTGGCCACGTTGTGCCATGCCACCGCGTCGATGCCGTCGATGAACTGCCGGTACCGGCTCGGATGCACGCCTTCGAGATGGCTGACCAGATCGGAGAACTCATCGGCCGCAACCACCTGGCCCTTGAAATCACTGTAGACCCGCCGTTTGAGTTCAAGATTCGTCAAAGGATCCGGAGCAGCTGGCAGTCCCCGATGGCGGTAGTCTTCGCCGTCGATACGGATTACGTTGAACTGGTCTGCCAGGACCTGGATTTCGCGTTGGAAATCGACGGCTGCGAAGCGTCCCTCGCCGAGGGAACCGGGCAGCGTGTTGGAGGTAGCTGCGAGCTTCACGCCGGCGTCGGCCAACTCGCGCATCAGCCGGGACATCAGCACGGTGTCCCCCGGGTCGTCCAGTTCGAATTCATCGATACAAACCAACCGGTAGCTGCTTAGCGCATCCACTGTCTTGCGGAAGGATAGCGCCCCCACCAGATTTGTATATTCGACGAAAGTGCCGAAGGCCTTCGGGCCCTCCACCGCGTGCCAGAGGGAAGCCAGCAGGTGTGTCTTTCCCACACCGAAGCCGCCGTCGAGGTAGATGCCGGCCTTGCCTGCCTGCTTCTTGGCGGCGAAAAGTTTCTTCAGTCCTTTGGGTCCCCGGTGGTCCACCTCTGCGGCAAAATCCCGTAACGCTTTGACCGCGGCGGACTGCGAGGGCTGGGACGGGTCGGGACGGTAACTGTCGAAGGTGACTTCGCCGAAGCGCGGCGAAGGATGGAATCCCTCCAACAAGTCGTCGACCGACACCTTGGGGGTCCGGCGTGAAAGCTGTTCAATCTGGGGCACGTTTAACTGACCGTAGCCTTCCTGAAAATCTGCGTGGCGGTGAATTGCCGCCAGAAAAACGATACGCTACCGACGACGTCGCGGCAGATTCGTGACCGAGGCCACTGCCAGGAACCAGGCGGATGCAGTTCCGCGGCAACGGACTCCCCTCATTGTGGCGGATGATGACCGGCGCGAAGGTTGTTTCTTCGTGCTTATGGTTAGGCTGGGCAGAGACCACCCTTGACGAATGGAAAGGTTTTGCTATGCCTGTTGTTGCCGCAGAACAGAACGAGAAGTTTGCCGCCTATGCCCACCCGGAACGGCTCGTTTCCACCGATTGGCTGGCAGCCAATCTGGACGCGGATTCCCTGGTTGTCGTCGAATCGAATGAGGACATCCTCCTCTACGAGACCGGACATATTCCGGGTGCAGTAAAAATCGACTGGCATACGGATCTGAACGACGCGTTGACCCGCGACTACATTGACGGCGAAGCATTCGCAGCGCTGCTCGGTTCCAAGGGCATCACTCGCGAGACCACCGTGGTGATTTACGGAGATAAGAGCAACTGGTGGGCTGCCTATGCACTCTGGGTGTTCACGCTTTTCGGCCACGAGGATGTCCGGCTGCTTGACGGCGGGCGCGACAAGTGGATCGCGGAGGGGCGCGAGCTCACTACCGAGACGCCGAAGCCTGCAGCGGTCGAGTACCCTGTCGTCGAACGTCGGGATGAGGCCATCCGCGCATTCCTGCCCGATGTCTTCGAGCACTTCGGGAAGCCGTTGATCGATGTCCGCTCGCCCGAAGAATACTCCGGCGAACGCACCACCATGCCCGCTTATCCCGAGGAGGGAACGCTGCGCGGGGGCCACATTCCCAGCGCCGCCTCCGTCCCCTGGGCCCGCGCCGCCGCTGCTGACGGAACGTTCCGGAACCGCGAAGCGCTGGAAGCGATTTACAAGGGCGAGGCCGGGTTGAGCGACGGCGATGAAGTGATTGCCTACTGCCGCATCGGTGAGCGTTCGAGCCACACCTGGTTCGTCCTCAAACACCTGCTCGGATTCGAAAATGTCCGCAACTATGACGGTTCATGGACCGAATGGGGCAACGCAGTCCGCGTTCCGATCGTCAAGGGCACCGAACCCGGCGAGGTGCCCGCCGCCAGGCGTTGAGAGCCGCGTGCACGAGTAGAATAGGTGACTGTGAACGCACAAAACATCCCCGCACAGCTGGCAGAAATCATCGATGACTTCCAAGCGATGGAGGAGCCTGAGCGGCTGCAGTTACTGCTGGAATTCTCCCGATCGCTTCCGGACCTTCCGGAGCATCTTGCCGGCCAGCCGGAGCTGCTGGAACAGGTTGTTGAGTGCCAGTCCCCGCTGTTCCTGACCTTGGAGATCGGCGACGGCCCGGAGGAACCGGTGGAGATCTACTTCTCGGCGCCCCCGGAAGCTCCGACCACCCGCGGTTTCGCCGGCGTCCTGCATGAAGGGCTCAACGGCCTGCCGGCTGCGGAGATTCTCGCTGTACCGGACGATGTCCCGGAGCAGCTCGGGCTGACCCGTGCCATTACGCCGCTGCGGCTGCGTGGCATGTCCGCCATGCTCGCCCGGATCAAGCGCCAGATTACGGACGCTCGCGCAGCCGTCTGACCGCGCCGAATCCGCCGTTGGCAAAGCGCACCGCTTCGACCGGGACCCCCGCCACACTGCTGTTGCAGCAGGCGGGGGTCCCCCACACACTGCACAAGTATGCCCATGATCCGGCTGTGAGCGACTTCGGTCTTGAGGCAGCACGCAAGCTCGGTCTGGCTCCGGAACGGATTTTCAAGACCCTCATGGTGACGGCAGACGGCAACCTCGCTGTGGCTGTGGTGCCAGTCTCCGGAAACCTCAACCTGAAATCCTTCGCAGCTTCCTTAGGGGCGAAGAAATCCGTGCTGGCCGATCCGCTCGATGCCCAGCGCCGCACCGGCTACGTGCTCGGCGGTATCTCCCCGCTGGGCCAGCGGTACCGCAGTCCGACAATCCTTGATTCCAGCGCGATTGACTATCCCACTATCCTGGTTTCCGGCGGCCGCCGCGGACTGGACATTGAGTTGGCACCGCAGGACCTGATCCGCCTGTCCGGCGCGCGGCTGGCAGCCATCGGTACGGGTTGATCAGTCCGGCTGCACGCCGTTCATACCCGGCCCTTTGACCCCGGGAACAGGGGCGCTCAATACATGGGTCAGCCAGCCGGTGACCACCCGCTCCCAGCGCTCGGGATCAACGTTCCATTCCTTGGTGTGGCTGGCACCGGAGAACGGCTCGAAAGTCACCAGCCGAGGATTCTTGTCCGCCAGTTCCGCGGACGGCCCGTAGGGCACGAATTCGTCGTCCTGGCTGTGCAGGATCAGTGTCGGCACGCAGAGCTGGTCGTACCGGGCTACCCAGTTCATCTTCTTCAGATCCAGAGGAGCAGCCAAACCGGTCAGCAACCTGCCGGCGCGGTTCGAGATGAGCCATTGCGAAAAACGGCCCACAGCCTCGGGGATCCGGTTCAGCCTGGCCTGGTAGGCCAGCACGTCGATCCAGTTGATCACCGGACCGTCCAGCACGAGCGCCTTGATCCGGTTTCGGTGCACGGATTGGTCCGCCGCCTGCAGGCTAATGGCGCCGCCCATCGACCAGCCGAACAGCACAATCTCCTCGGCTCCGTGTTCCAGGGCATAAGTGATAGCGGCTTCAACGTCCCGCCACTCCGTCAGCCCGAGTCCGTAACGCCCGTCCGGCGCGGCGGGGGCTTCGCCGTCGTTCCGATAGGAAATAAGCAGGGAGGTCATACCTATTCCGCGGGCGGTGCGGGCCGCACGAAGCCCTTCCTGCCGGGTGGCGCCCCGGCCGTGCACCATGATGGCCCAGGTCCGGGCGTTCTCCTCTCCCCTGATCAGCCACGCTGGTGCCTGGCCGCCCTCGACGGCGATGCGGACTTCCTCGTTGGCCAGACCCGCGGCCGCAGGGTCAGGGTAGACCGCGCCTCCCCACCAGCCGCGGCGGGCCGCCGCCAGGTCGCCGCTGTACACACGCTCCACGGTGCGCTGGACTGTTCCGTCTTTCGGCGAGTAGGAAGTGATGGCGCCGATCCGCGCCTGGCCGCGTCCGCCGTCGAAATAAATGCTGTAGAGGCCCGGTGCCGTGGTGTCCGGTGTGGCCGGCAGAATGACCTCCTGGTGCTGGCTGCTGCCGACCACGGCGTAGATCTCGAGATTCTGGTCATGCTCGCGCACCGGGGTGAGAACCTGGCGGGCGAAATACGAGGCGAGCCCGGAGGTGGCTCCGGCCAGCAGTGAACCAAGACCTGCCCCGGCGATCGCGCCGACGCCCATCCAGCGCATCCACGGCAACTGCCGCCGAATTTCCTCGGCTGGTGGCGCGGCGACGGAGATCAGAGTTTTCCGACGGTCGAACAAAGCCATGGCACCATTCTTACTCACGCGGCGGCGCGCGGCGTAACGCCCTGCCGTACACACGCCGGAGGCAGTTGACGGCGCGCGATGCCCCCGGGAAGGCCCGTTATTGTTTGCCGCGCGCCCGCTGGTTACGCTGGGGCCATGAGCGAAACGATTGTAGTACTCACCGAAGAGCCGCTCAATGATGCGGATCTTCAAAATCTGGAATTGCTGGCAACCGAGGGCACTGAATTCAGCGTGCTGATTCCCGAGGACACCAAACGGAATCTGGTGCTGGATTTTCTGGACAATCTGAGTCTGCTCGACGTCGCCCAGGCCTTCCGCGAGCTGCTGCATGGACAGCCCTCGCCGGACGAGGCCAAAACCGAAGCAGAGGAAGCCAAACGCCTTTCCGTTCTGGCGCTCCAGGGCAGGGGGTTGCTGGGAACGGTGGAAATAGTCGACGACGACGGCGTTTCCGCGCTGGTGGAATACGTCCAGCGTCATCCGGCCGACCGCGCCGTGGTGATCACCACCCCGCACGCCGTTGCCGATACGTTCCATACCGACTGGGCCAACCGCGCCCAGGACAAACTCGGGATTCCCGTGCTCCATCTGTATTCCGGTTCGGGATACATTGGGGACTCGTGAGCGTTGAAAAGGATATGAGTGAAGTGAACAGCACGCCAGAAACGTTTCCCGTCGCAAAGTCCGAGGACGAATGGCGCCGCGAGCTGACGCCCGAGGAGTACCAGGTGCTGCGGCAGGCGGGCACCGAACGCCCTTATACCGGTGAGTACTGGGACTCGCACACGGCCGGTGTCTATCGCTGCCGCGCCTGTGGGGACGAGTTGTTTACCAGTCAGGAGAAGTTTGATTCCCATTGCGGCTGGCCCTCGTTCTGGGCCCCGCTGGCGGAGGGCAAGGTCCGCTACCTGCGGGACTCAGCGCTGGGGATGGAACGGATCGAAGTGCGTTGCGCAAACTGCAACTCCCACCTGGGCCACGTTTTTGAGGGCGAGGGTTACAGCACGCCGACCGACCAGCGCTACTGCATCAATTCCGTCTCCCTGAAGCTGGAGCCCAAGCAGGACGAGGCTCCCTGAGATCTGCTGATCTCGCGGAGTTCCTTGAGCTCTTCCCCCTCTCGAAGCCCGGCCAGCATGAGCCGGGCTTCGTCATGTCCATCGCCGCCCCATGCCGAGCGCCAGAATTTCTAATCTGTCAGAGGATTTCGCATAAGTTCCACTGTTTGATTGTTACGCTCATGGAAACAGTAAGAAGTCCCCCTCCGCGGTTTCGCTAGGGAACCGCTGCCGGAAGGAAGGCAACCATGAGCATCACCACCAGCACTACCGAGACCATGCACTCAAACGATATGCGGCCCGAACTGCATCCGGCCTGGCTGCGACTGAAGGCAGCCGCCAGCGGGCTCCGTCCGTTGCAGGTCCATGACGGTTCCATTCCGGATGCCGCGCACCATGCCGAGGCAACCGTGCACACCGAGACGATCGTGTCGGCCATCGCCGAACTGGCGCCGATGTTCGACCACGACGGCGATTACCTGCGTCTGCTCCAACAGGACTTCCGCCGCTGGTCGGCAACCGGGTTCGGCGTGCCGGACTTCCTGGATTCGCTGCTGGCGTTCCAGCCGCAGCAGCAGCGCAGCAACGGGCTGGTCCATCTGGTGGTTTTCCCCATGTACACCCAGAACGGCAGCACCGACCGGCTGATGGAGGCCGTGCTCCTGGAGGTCCTCTGGCCGGACTTCATCGCCGACCTCGAGGCGGGCGAATACTCCAACAAGCTCTTCGTGCCCATCCGCTTCCTGGATTTCACGGCGGGCTACGACACCAATTCGGCCGTCCTGTTTCCGGAAACGGTGGCAGTGCGGGAAACTCCTGCCTTCACCTGGGGGGCCATCTTCGCCGACCGTGAGGCGGCCCGCTTCCGCAAGGTCGTCGGCGCCGCAGCGGACATCACGTCGCTCCAGCTGCCCGAGGAGGCTGCCGATCTACTCGCGGACCAGCGGCTGGCCGAAGAAACCTTTGTGATGTGGGATCTGATCCATGACAGGACGCATATGCGCGGTGATCTGCCGTTCGATCCATTCATGATCAAACAGCGCATGCCCTACTTCCTATACTCGCTGGAGGAACTGCGCTGCGACCTGACCGCTTTCCGGGAGAGCGTGCGGCTCCAGAATGACCTGCATGCGTCCGAGGAAATCCGCCGGCACGCCCGTCTGGTCCAGTACGCCGTCATCTTCGACCGGATCTTCCGCTTCGCCATCACCGGCAACCGGGTGCGCAACTACGACGGTCTCGGCGGCCAACTGCTCTTCGCCTGGCTGCACCAGCACCACGTGCTGCACTGGACCGACGGCAAGCTGAGCATCGACTGGGACAACGTGGCGGACGTCGTCGTCGCTCTGGGACAGCAGATCGAGGAGCTGTACTGGCGTTCGATCGACCGCCCCAAGACCGCGCACTGGCTGGCCGCGTACGAGATGCTGACCAAGACGCTGACACCGCACCCGGCTTCCGTCTGGGCCAAGGGACCGGACGCCCTGCCGCTGTCCGGGCTGCCCCGCGAGCTGACGGACCAGGTGCTGGATGATGAATTCCCGCTCTCCATGTTCTACGAGGCGCTGAACCGTAAGATGAAAACCGTGATCGAATCGACCTCCGGCATTACGGGCGCTGCCGCATGACAGAACTTCCCAGCACAAGCGCCGGCATTCCGTCCGGGCTGCGCATCCTGGTGGCGGGCGCGTCCGGCTCCTCGGGACAGGCCGTTACCGCGGCCCTGCGGGCAGCTGGCGCGCAGGTGATCGCCGTCGGCAGCAACCCCGAACACCTACAAAACGCCTATGCGAACGACGACGGCGTGCTCACCTTCGTCTGCGACCTTGCCGATCCGGGGGCTGTCCGGGAACTCGCGGCGCGGGTAGACGCCGAAGCCGGCAGCATCGACGGGTTAGTCCATTTGGTGGGCGGCTGGCGCGGCGGCAAGGGTATCGCCGGGCAGGCCGACGAGGACTGGGACTTCCTGCACCGGAACCTGATCACCACCCTGCGGAACACCACCCGCACGTTTTACGACGACCTGGCCGCGTCGCCCCACGGCAGGGCGGTCATCGTCTCGGCCACCGCGGTGGGCTCCCCCACCGCCGGCGGCGCCAACTACACCGCGGCCAAGGCCGCTGCCGAAAGCTGGATGTTCTCCGTGGCCGACGGGTTCCGCCGCGACCAGGCAGCCGGCCCCGGTGCGAAGGAGACAGCCGAAGCTGAGCATTCGGCCGCCGTCGTACTTGTCATTAAGGCGCTGGTGGATGACCGGATGCGCGCCGGGAACCCTGAGAAGCCGTTCACCGGATTCACCGACGTTGCGGACCTGGCCGCGGCAGTGAAGAATTTGTTCGGCAGGCCCGCGGCCGAAATCAATGGCCGCCGGATCCCGCTCGTCTAAACGCTGCCGACTCCAACTTTCTCCTACCGGAAAAGGAATATATCTACTGTGAATGACTCCTCGCTGCTGTCCGCTTCCCTGCACGACCAGTCCGTGCGCGGCTTCGCGTCGGATAACTACTCGGGCGTCCACCCGGAAGTGCTCACCGCGCTCACGCATGCCAACGGCGGACACCAGGTCGCGTATGGCGATGACGGCTACACCGCCAGGCTGCAGGAAGTCATCGCCTCGCACTTCGGCGAGCAGGCCCAGGCCTTTCCCGTTTTCAACGGCACCGGTGCCAACGTCCTCAGCCTGCAGTCACTGCTGCCGCGCTGGGGGGCCGTGGTCTGCGCCTCGACCGCGCACATCAACGTGGACGAAAACGGTGCTCCGGAACGCGTGGGCGGCATCAAACTGCTCCCCGTGCCCACCGGCGACGGCAAGCTCACCCCGGAGCTGATCGACAGGGAGGCCTGGGGCTGGGGCGACGAGCACCGCGCGCAGCCACTGGCAGTGTCGATCACCCAAAGTACCGAACTCGGCACGCTCTATACCGTTGACGAAATCCGCGCCATCGCCGAACACGCCCACGGCCACGGCATGAAAGTGCACATGGACGGAGCCCGGCTGGCAAACGCCGCCGCAGCACTGGGGACGGATCTGCGCACCTTCACCACCGACGCCGGCGTCGACATCCTCTCCTTCGGCGGGACCAAGAACGGGCTGCTCTTCGGTGAATGCGTGGTGGTCCTGAACCCTGAGGCGTCTCAGGGCATGACGTACCTGCGGAAGATGAACATGCAGCTTGCCTCCAAGATGCGTTTCATCTCCGCCCAGTTCCTCACCTTGCTCGACGGCGATCTGTGGCTGCGCTCGGCTGCCCATGCCAACGCCATGGCCGCGCGGCTCCGTTCCGCCGTGGAAGGTATTGACGGCGTGACGCCGACCCAGCCGACCCAGGCCAACGCCGTCTTCGCCACCCTGCCCGCCGGAGCGGCAGACCGGCTGCGGCAGCAATTCCGGTTCTACGACTGGGACGAGTCCCGCGGCGAGGTCCGCTGGATGTGCTCCTTCGACACCACGGAGGAAGATATCGATGCTTTCGCCGCGGCTATCCGGAACGAGCTGGGCGCATAACGATCCGGCACCAACGGCGCGCCTCGCGTTCCGGGCAGCCCGCACGGTTTTAATCTGGAAGAGTGAGTGCGATTGGCGATCTCTCCGCGGCACCCGCGGACTTCCTGACTGCCCTGGCCGCGTTGCGCCGGGCCAACTGCCGCAATGAACTCAAACTGGCGGAACTGCCTGCTCCGTCGAGACTGGCTCCGTATGCAGTGGCGCTTGGCGCGGAGGTCATCCAGCCGGCGGCAGCAGGCCGGCGTCCCGCGCACGGTCCCGTCATCGCCGCCCTCCGGGAGACCGCAGACGTGGAACTCGCAACCGGCCGTTTCATTCTCCTGCATGATCCGGATGGCTCCGCGGTTTGGGACGGGACCTTCCGCATTGTGACGTATATTCGCGCCGAGCTCGACGCCGACATGGGCAACGATGCGTTGCTCGGCTCCGTGGCGTGGACCTGGCTGGTGGACGCCTTGCACGACCACGGCGCCCGTTACCGGAATGCCGGCGGCACGGCCACCAGGATCCTCTCCGAAAGCTTTGGTTCGCTTTCGGATAACCAGGACGCGATCGACATCGAGCTCAGAGCCTCGTGGACTCCGGACTCGGCGGATATCCAGTCCCATCTGGAGGCGTGGTCCGACATGGTCTGCACCTTCGCCGGTTTGCCGCCCCTGCCCGAGGGTGTCTCGTCGCTGCCTAACCGGCGCCGGAACTGACCTGCCCTTAGACTGGTATAACCATGACGTTTTTGACTTCGGATTCGTCTGCCGCGGCTTCCCGCCGTGCAGACAGCACAGCAACCGCCTCAGACGAACCGGAGCAGGACGCTCCCGAGCTGATCGAACTGACCGCTCCACGCGAAGGGGTCCCGCTGGTCATTTCCACCCCGTCAGGACTGCAGCGTGCCGCCGCGGCTCTCGCCGCCGGTGCCGGGCCGGTAGCGGTCGACGCCGAACGCGCATCGGGCTTCCGGTACGGCCAACGCGCCTTCCTGGTGCAGCTGCGCCGCGAAGGCGCCGGCACCTGGCTGATCGACCCGGAACCCATCGATGATCTCGAGGTCATCAACGACGCCTTGCGCGGTGTGGAATGGATTCTGCACGCCGCCACCCAGGACCTGCCGTGCCTGGCGGCTTTGGGCATGTGGCCGGACAAGCTCTTCGACACTGAACTCGCGGCCCGGCTCGCCGGCCTGCCCCGTGTCGGGCTTGCCGCAGTGATCGAGAACCTGCTGGGGTTCACCCTGGCCAAAGAACACTCAGCAGCGGACTGGTCCACCAGGCCGTTGCCGGAGCCTTGGCTGCGTTACGCCGCCTTGGATGTTGAAGTGCTCATTGAGCTCCGCAAAGCCCTCGTCGAGGTCCTGGAAGAGTCGGGGAAACTGCCCTTTGCCGAAGAGGAATTCGAGGCACTGCTGGCAGCCCCTCCCGCTCAGCCGAGAACCGACCCGTGGCGACGCACCTCCGGACTGCACCAGATTCGCGATCGACGCCAGTTAGCCGCGGTGCGCGAACTCTGGACGGAACGCGAGCAGCTGGCAGAAAAACGCGACGTTGCCCCCGGGCGGCTGATTCCGGATTCGGCGGTGGTCGCCGCAGCCAAGGCCATGCCGGCAACGGTGCCCCAGCTGCTCGCAGTCAACGGCTTCCATGGCCGCGCGGCCCAGCGGGAAGCTCCCCGTTGGCTCCGCTGCATCGATGCCGCCCGGCGCCTCGAGAAACTGCCGGAACTGCACATGCCCACCAACGCTCCGCCGCCACCCCGTGTATGGGCGGACAAGGACCCGGCCGCCGCAGCACGGCTGCAGACGGCCAAGCCCCGGCTGGCCGCCTTGGCGGAGGAACTCCAGATGCCGGTGGAAAACCTGCTGACACCGGACTATCTACGCCGGATAGCCTGGCGTCCTCCGGCCCCGGTGACCGCCGGCTCCATTGCCGAAGCCCTGCGGGACCTGGGCGCACGAAACTGGCAACGCGAGCTGGTCGTGCCGGTGATAACCGACGCGTTCCTGCACCCGGAGCCCTTGGCCGAACGCAGGCCTAAGACCGACGAAGCGGACCCGAAGACGAGCCCCCGGAAACGCTGAGAGCGCGGCGCCGCACCTCCTGCGAGAACCAAGGACATTTCCCGGCTTGCCGCTTATGTTACCCGCGGGTAACATAATGCTGGCAGCTGTTTGTGTCCCACATCTCAAAAAGGAGTTCCTTGGTGAGCGCTACGAATCCCGCCCGGCATTTGAGGGAGGTCGTCTTCGTCGACGGCGTCCGAACACCCTTCGGCAAGGCAGGCGAGAAGGGAATCTACTCAGAAACCCGCGCCGATGACCTGGTAGTCAAATGCATCCGGGAACTGCTGCGCCGCAATCCGTCCCTGCCTGCAGCCCGGATCGACGACGTGGCCATCGCCGCCACAACCCAGACCGGGGACCAGGGTCTGACCATTGGCCGCACAGCGGCGCTGCTCGCGGGCCTGCCCAAGAGCGTCCCGGGCTTCGCCATCGACCGGATGTGTGCCGGGGCCATGACCGCCGTGACGACGACGGCCAGCGGGATCGCCTTCGGCGCTTACGACGTCGTTATTGCCGGCGGTGTGGAGCACATGGGCAACCACCCGATGGGACAGGGCGCCGATCCCAACCCGCGTTTCCTGTCCGAACGGCTGGTGGATCCCGCCGCCCTGAACATGGGAAACACGGCGGAAAACCTGCACGACCGCTTCCCCTCGATCACCAAGGAACGGTCCGACAGCTACGCGGAGGCCAGCCAGCGGAAGCTGGCCGCCGCCTATGCCGGCCAGCGGATCCAGCCGGATCTGGTGCCGGTGGCTGCCAAAAAGCCGGGACAGGGCTGGGACCTGCACACCGCGGACCAGCCGCCGCGCCCCGAAACGACGGTTGAGGAACTGGCCGGACTCCGCACCCCGTTCCGCGCCCATGGCCGCGTGACCGCAGGTAATGCGGCGGGGTTGAACGACGGCGCCACGGCAGCGCTGCTGGCATCGGCCGAAACGGCCGCCGAACTCGAGTTGCCGGTCAGGATGCGGCTGGTCTCCTTCGCCTTCGCCGGAGTCGAGCCCGAAGTGATGGGCATTGGTCCGGTTCCCGCCACCGAAAAGGCGCTCAAGCAAGCGGGGCTGGATATTGCCGACATCGGTCTGTTTGAGATCAACGAAGCCTTCGCCGTGCAGGTGCTCTCCTTCCTGGACCACTTCGGCATTGCCGAGGACGATGAGCGTGTCAACCGGTACGGCGGCGCCATCGCCGTCGGCCACCCGCTGGCTTCCTCCGGCGTGCGGCTCATGACGCAGCTGGCGCGGCAGTTCGAAGAAGACCCCACCGTGCGCTACGGACTGACCACCATGTGCATCGGCCTGGGTATGGGCGCCGCGGTCATCTGGGAGAACCCCCACCATCAGGACTACAGCTTGCGCAGCAGCACTGCAGCGGCTGTCGCCAGCACCGCAGGAAAGGACCTCGCATGAGCACCGCCAATTTCCAGTCCCTGGCCCGCCGCTTCCCGGACGAGACGGTCACCCACTCCTACGTCCGCGACGTGCACCTGCCTGGCGGAGCTACCCTGGCCCTGCTCACGCTGGACAATGACCTTGACCATTCAAAACCCACCACCCTCGGCCCCAACACCCTGGTGGAACTGGGCCTCGCGCTGGAAGAGCTGCGCGACCGCGCGGGCCGAGGCGAGATCGACGCAGTCGCGGTCACCGGCAAACCGTATTATCTGGTGGCCGGCGCGGATCTATCCGCCGTCGGCTCGCTGCAGGACGCAGGGTCCGGACGCCGGATGGCACAGCTGGGCCATGAGGTCTACGGCGTCCTGAACGGTATGGACGTCCCCACCTTTGCGTTCATCAACGGTGCGGCGATGGGCGGCGGCCTCGAAATTGCCCTCGCGGCCCACTACCGGACGGTTTCCACCGGTGCCAACGGGATCAGCCTGCCGGAGGCGTTCCTGGGCCTGGTGCCGGGGTGGGGCGGCGTGTACAGGTTGCCGCGGCTCATCGGGCCTGCGAACGCGGTCAAGGTCATGATCGAAAATGCGTTGAGCAACAACAAGATGCTCAACGGCTCAGCCGCGTACGAACTGGGCATCGCGGACGCCCTGTTCGAACCGGCGGATTTCCTCGAGCAGTCGCTGGCCTGGGCTGCGAAGATCATTTCCGGCGACGCCCAGGCTCTCCAGGCCGTGAAGGAACGTCGCGCCGACAGAGCCAATTACGACGACGCCGACTGGGACACCGCCGTCGCCAGGGGCCGTGTCTTTGTGGAGGCCAAGACGTCCAACGCAGCCCCCGCGCCCGGGAAGCTGCTGGACCTGCTGGAACAAGGCAGGGACTGGACGCAGCAGGAATCGGCCGCGGCTGAGGTGGAAACACTGACCGAACTGATGCAGACCCAGCATTTCCGCAATACCGTCTACGCTTTCCTCGAGCTTATCCAGCGGCGGTCAAAGCGGCCGGCCGGCGCCCCGGACAAGAAGCTCGCCCGGCCGGTGACCAAGGTCGGCGTCGTGGGTGCCGGGCTGATGGCAAGCCAGCTGGCGCTGCTCTTCGCCCGCCAGCTCAAGGTGCCGGTGGTGCTGACGGACATTGACCAGGCCAGGGTGGACAAAGGCGTGGCGCATGTCCACGCCGAGGTAGACAAGCTGCATGCCAGGAAGCGCCTGTCCGCCGACGCGGCCAACCGTACCAAGGCCCTGGTCACGGGCTCCGTCAGCAAGGACGCCTTCGCCGATGCCGACTTCGTCATTGAAGCAGTATTCGAAGAACTCACGGTGAAAAAGCAGGTGTTCGCGGAAGTAGAAGCAGTCGTTTCCCCCGACTGTATCCTGGCAACCAACACCTCGTCCCTGTCCGTAACGGAGATGGCAGCGGACCTGCAGCATCCGGAGCGGCTGGTCGGATTCCATTTCTTCAATCCCGTCGCGCTCATGCCGCTGCTGGAGATTGTCCGCGCGCCGAAAACTGACGAGGCGGTCCTGGCAACCGCCTTCGCGCTGGCCAAAGAGCTGAAGAAGACGGCGGTCCTGGTCCAGGATGCCGCCGCCTTCGTGGTCAACCGTGTGCTGCTGCGGCTCATGGGTGAAGTCAGCCGCGCTTTCGACGCCGGTACGGACGCCAGGACCGCCGACGAGGCGCTGCGGCCGATGGGTCTGCCGATGACTCCGTTCACGCTGCTGGCGATGGTCGGCATTCCGGTGGCCCAGCATGTCCAGGAATCACTGCACGCAGCTTTCGGTGAGCGGTTCCACGTCTCGGCCAACCAGCAGCGCCTGATCGATGCCGGCAAAACGTCCCTGTGGGAGACCGCTGAGGACGGCAGCAAGCACATTCCGCAGGAGACCCTGGACCTGCTGCAGTTCGGCAATAGCCCGGTAACCGGAGAGGAACTGCTGCGCACCACCCAGGATGCCTTGGCCGAAGAGATCGGCCTGATGCTCGAAGAAGGCGTGGTGGCCGGCCCCGAGGACATCGACTTGTGCATGATCACCGGTGCCGGCTGGCCGATGCATCTGGGCGGCATCACGCCCTACCTCGACCAGGTGGGCGCAGCGGAGCGGGTCAACGGAATGAAGTTCCATCCGGGGCGCTGATACCCTCCGGGGCGGCAGCTTCGTGCGGAAGCGCGTGCTGTCGCCCCAGCTCCACTACCCGCTGGCAATGCGCGCCTGCGAACTCCTTGTCATGCGTGGACAGCAGGACAGCTGCTCCGCCACCCGTCGCCGCCGCCAGGATCCTGCCCAGCAGCTTCCTGCCGTGCCCGTCCAGGGAAACCGTCGGCTCGTCCAGCACCATCAGGGCGGGCCGGCGCGCCAGCACCGTCGCCAGCGCGACCAGCCGCCGCCGGGAGACGGACAGCTCGTACGGGTGCTCGTCCTCGAGCCCGGTTAGGCCGCACGCGTCCAGTGCCTGGCGGACGGCTGCCGGAGCCGGCCGCGAACCCGGTGGGCCGAAGGAGACTTCGTGCAAGACGGACCGCTCGAACAGCTGGTCCGCCGGGTTCTGGAACAGCAGCCCAGCTGTCTTCGCGAGCTGCCCCACCGATGCTTCCGCCGTGTCCCGGCCGGCCACCGAAACGCTTCCGGTATCAGGGGCGATCAGGCCCAGGGCCATCTTCAGGAGCGTCGTCTTGCCGGTCCCGTTAGGTCCCGTCAAGGCAACGCACTCCCCCGCGTGCACCGCAAATCTGACCGTGTCCAGCAACCGTCTTTTCGCGGCCCGTTCCGCTCCGCCGGAAACATCGCGGCGGCGCCCGCGGGCCAGTCGTGACCGCCGTACGTTGCGTTCCGGATCGGGGTAGCTGAATCCGACGTTCCGGTAGCGCAGGACGGGGCCGCCGCCTGTGCTTTCGGGCTCTCCTGGCCCGCCGCCCGCCGGGACCACCGTGGCTCCCCGTGCCGCACGTTCCGGCGATCGGCTGCTGGTGCCGCCCCATGCCGGCGCAGGTTCGCCGGGAACCACGACCCCGGCCGCTTCGGCACCCTGCCGCACCGCAGGCATGCCTTCGGCCACACTCTGCCCGTTCTCCAGCAGCAGTGCGTGCCCGGCATCGGACAACCGGGTGTCCAGGACAGAAGTCAGGATAACGACGGCGGTGCCCGCGTCGCGCAGTCCCCTCACCGTGGCGGCCACTCGGGCCGCGGCAGGCTCGTCCAGTCCGGCGAGAGGTTCGTCCAGCACCAGCACGCCTGCATCGGTGACGGCGGCTGCGGCAATGGCCACCAGCCGCTCCTGCCCGCCGGACAGCCGCGCGGGATCACGTTGCAGTAAGGGGCCGAGGTGGAACCGCCCGGCGATGGACTGGATCCGTGCGGCCATCTCGGCCCGGGGCACGCCCACATTCTCCAGGCCGAAGGCCAGCTCCTCCTCCACGGTGGAACGCACCATGGACAGGTAGGACCGCGCATTCTGAGGTACGTACGCAACATGCCGCACCCATTGCCGCAGGTCGACGACGTAAGGTTGCGCCCCGCCGTCGTACTTGAGGGTTTGGCCTGCCAGGCTGATGGACCCGGCCAGCTGCCCGCCGGTCCGGCCTGGCAGGTACCCGGCCATGATCCCTGCCAGTGTACTCTTGCCGCTGCCGGAACCACCGGCCACCAGGGTCAGCGAGGCGGGTGCCACCGTCAGCCCCACCCCGGAGATCGCCGGTGCCTCGTGGCCCGGATACCGGTAGTTGAGGATCTCGAGCTCCATCAGCGGCCGCCCTGGCTGGCCAGGAGCACTGCCGCTGCCGCGGCCAGGCACAGCACCAGGAGCCCGAAAGGTTTCTCCCAGCTCCTCGCCGGAACCGGGTGGAGCTGCGTCCGGCTGGAGCCGCCGGCAAAACCCCTCAGCTGCAGTTGCACGGAACGCTCGGTGGCATCCTGAATGCTGGACAGCACCAAGGGAACCGCGAGCAGCCGCTTCCTGCGCAGCCAGCCGACCGCGCCGCTGCCATCGCCGGCGCCGCGCACGGCCTGCGCCTGCTCGATGGCTCTGGCTCTGTCGGCCGTGGCCGGGACCAGAGCAAGCGTCGCCGCAACAATGTAGCCCAGCTGAGCTGGCACGCGGGCCGCGTCGATCGCCCGGACCAGCTCAATGCGGTCAACGGTCAGTGAATACAGCAGGAAAACCGAGACGAAGGCCGCCGCCCGCAGACCCAGCCCACCCGCCGTCGTTAGTCCTTCGAGCGTCAGCCGGACGGGCCCGCCGGTGACGAGCACCTCGCTGCCGGCGGTATCGAACAATGCGTGGACCATCAGTTGCGAAAGCCACAACGGTGCCAGCACCGCCCCTGCCGTAAGTATCAGCCGGGTGGCCGTCCCCGCGAGGACTGCCAGGCAGACGGCGGCCGTGGTGACGGCCAGGCTCAGCCACCAACGGTCGGCGGCCAGCGTGAGCAGCGCCGCTGCGACGGCCAGGGCGAGCCCGGTGAAGGGATGAAGCCGGATCATACCGCAGCGCTATTCGCCGGGCCGCGACGCCTGACGCTGCACCTGCGGGAACTGCAGGCGGATCCGGCGTGGCAGAGCCGCCACCAGCAGCGCCGCCACGAGGAATGCCAGGGCCTTGTCGGCCGGATCGGAAATCAGCGCCTGCTTGGTGATGGACGCCAGAAGCCCGTCGCCCATGGCCCGGAACATGGCCACCAGGGCGCCGGTTGCGGCGCCGGAGGTGCCGCCGTACACAAAGGCGGCCACGGGCGCGGACAGCACCGCGGCTACGACCCCGGTCAGGAAGCCGGCCACCGGTGCCCAGTAGACGCGCCGCAACACACCGAGACGGCCGGCAGTCCCCGCGAGGTAGCCGATGGCGGCGGCTCCCGCGGCGAAAGGCAGCACCGTGGGGTTGAACAGGGACCAGACCAGCGAACCCAGCACGCCGGTGGCCGCACCGGCGGAGCGGCCCGCCAGCAGCCCCACCAGGACCGTTCCGATGGAATCCAGATAGAGCGGCACCAGTGTGCTGCCCACGAACTGGCCCAGGACAATGTTCAGGGCCAGGCCCACCGGAATGATGGCCACGGCCGAGGGCGGGAGCTGCGGCAGGACGCCGACCAGCAGCAGGATGGCACCGGCAAGATAGCCGGCGAAGGCGGTGACGGCGGGCCAGCTGGACAGGCCGGCGGCCGCCTCCACCGGCTGGAGCAGAACCAGCATCAGGTACGTGGCGGCAATAACGGCCGCGCCAAGCAGCGGCAGGATTCGGGAGCGCAGCAACGTGCTGCCGGTGTTCGAGGGCAGCGTCAGGGACGTGGACATAGAAATTCCTCAGTGCTGGAAAAAGCTGATGGGGATTGGGCGTATGTCACCTCGACCCGGTCATCCAGTCTAGCGAATCCAGCCGAGAACTACCCGCCGGCGGAATCCATCCGCCGGGCCAGCGCCCCGATGGAGCCGAGCACCTCGGTGAACGTGGCCTCCGGATCGTTCCACGACACAATCCGGGCGTTCGGCTTCCTGCCCCAGAGTCCGCGGTAGTCGGCGACAGTCGTTCCGGCCAGCAAACCGGGGCCCGTTTCAACGTGTACGGTGGCCGGGCGTGTACGGTATTCCACGGTCCCGGCCGCGATAGCCGCGGCAAAGACATCGTGCACATGCGCCAGATAGCCCTGGTCATAGTGGCGGTGGAACTCGAAGTAGAACCGCAGCGCGTCGGAGAGGCAGCGCAGCAACGGGTTGGCGGCCGTGCTGCGTTGGCCTTCCGGATCTCCCGGCAGCACCAGTTCGTCCTCCGCGCTGCCGGCTTTCCGGCCCAGTTCCGCCACATGTTCAGGGCGCAGCTCGATGCGTTCGGTCATCTCCAGCGCGCACACAATCGGCAGCCGGTCTTCGGGCTCGCCCTCGAACGCCGCGAAGACTTCGGCGGCGGCGTGCGGGTCCACATGGGTGTTCCACTCCGCCGTCGGCGTGGTGTTGCCCTGGTAGTAGTAGCTGCCGCCCATGATGACAACGCGTTTGAGCAGCTTCGGTAGCCGGGGTTCTTTCCGCAGGGCCAGCGCGAAGTTCGTCAGCGGGGCAGTCAGCAGGGCCGTCAGCTCCCCCGGATGGCGGTGGACGGCCTCGATCCACAGGTCAACGGCATGATGCGGCGAAACCGCGCCTCCCGGTGCCGGCAGTTCGGCGTAACCGATGCCTTGCGGCCCGTGCGTTTCCGGCGTCGTCGTCAGGGGGATCTCCAGCGGTGCGGTCGCCCCGACGGCGACCTCCACGCCGGTCTGCCCGCAAAGTTCCAGCAAGGCCAGATTGTTCCGTGCCACCTGCTCCACCGCCACGTTGCCCGGCGTGCTGGTCAGCACCCCGATGTCAACGTGGGACAGGCTGAGCAGATAGACCAGGGCCAGCGCGTCATCGATACCGGTGTCGTTGTCCACCAGCAGCCGTACCGCTGCTTCAGATTCAGTCATGGCGGGCTAAAACAGGGCGACTTTGGGCGCCGCAGGGAAAATCCCGTCCAGTTCGGCCAGGTCTTCAGTCGTGGGCTGCCAGGAAGCGGACCCGGCGTTCTGCCGGATCTGTTCGGGCTTGGTGGCGCCCGCGATGACCGATGCGACGGCCGGCTGCGCTGCCAGCCAGGAGAAGGCCACCTGGATTTCCGACAGCCCGCGCCCGGCGGCGAAACGGGAAAACGCGCCGAGCTGTTCCCAGTCCGCGTCCTTGAGCAGATTGGTCCGCGAGTGGGTCAGGCGGCTGCCTTCCGGTGCCTTGCCGTCCTTGTACTTGCCGGTCAGCAGCCCGTTCGCCAGCGGGAAGTACGGCAGTACGCCCAGCCCGTAGGCCTGCGCCGCGGGGATGACTTCCAGTTCGGCGCGGCGGTCCAGCAGGTTGTAATGGTTCTGCGAAGAGATGAACCGGGTGCAGCCACGCATCCGTGCGGTGAACTCCGCCTCCGCGATCTGCCAGCCGGCACGGTTGGAATGCCCGATGTACCGGACCTTGCCGCTGCTGACCAGGTCATCCAGTGCTGCGAGGGTCTCCTCGATCGGGGTCAGCGGGTCCGGCGTGTGGAACTGGTAGAGATCGATCCACTCGGTGCCCAGCCTGCGCAGCGATGCCTCGGCGGCCTTGACGATGTACCGTCGTGAACCGCGGGCATTAAAGTCATTCCCGTTGGCCCCGTGGGTGTCCATGCCGAACTTCGTGGCCACAATGACGCCCTCGCGGTTCCGCCCCAGCGCCTTCCCCAGGAACTCCTCGCTCAGTCCGGCGGTCTTCCCATAGGTGTCTGCGACGTCGAAAAGCGTGACGCCGGCGTCTATCGCGGCATTGACAACGGCGGTGGACCCGTCCTGTGTCTGGGTGGGGGTTCCGCTGCGGCCCAGATTGTTGCAACCGAGTCCTACTGCCGAGACGGTCAGTCCTGAAGCGCCCAGTCTGCGGTATTCCATCACTACGTCCTTTTCGCTTGGCTTGTGTGGCCCGTCTCGAATCCTACCCGGCACGGACCCGCGGCCCGGGCGGACCGGTGATTTCCAGCACGTCACGTAGGCGTCAGCGGCGCGGTCGCTTCTGTCTTTGGGGGTCACTGCACATACCATCGAAACCATGGCTAAAGTTTTGACTTCCCTTCCCGTCGGCGAACGTGTCGGCATCGCTTTTTCAGGCGGACTAGATACCTCCGTTGCCGTTGCCTGGATGCGCGACGGCGGCGCGGTTCCCTACACCTACACTGCCGATCTCGGCCAGTACGACGAACCGGACATTGACGCGGTCCCCGGACGCGCCACCGAATACGGTGCCGAGCTCTCCCGGCTGATCGATTGCAAGCCCGCCCTGGTGGAGGAAGGCCTGGCCGCGTTGGCGTGCGGCGCTTTCCATATCCGCAGCGCCGGCCGCGCGTACTTCAACACCACGCCGCTCGGCCGCGCCGTCACCGGCACCCTGCTGGTCCGCGCCATGCGCGAGGACGGCGTGGACATCTGGGGTGACGGTTCCACCTACAAGGGCAACGACATCGAGCGCTTCTACCGCTACGGCCTGCTGGCCCACCCGCGGCTGCGCATCTACAAGCCGTGGCTGGACCCGCGGTTCGTGTCCGAACTGGGCGGACGCCAGGAAATGTCCGAGTGGCTGACCGCGCACAACTTCCCCTACCGCGACTCGGCCGAGAAGGCCTACAGCACGGACGCGAACATCTGGGGCGCCACCCATGAGGCGAAGACCCTGGAGCACCTGGACACCAGCCTTGAAGCGGTGCAGCCGATCATGGGCGTGGCGTTCTGGCGCGACGACGTGGAGATTGCCACCGAGGATGTCACCATCCGGTTTGAGGCAGGCCGTCCGGTCGCTATCAACGGCACCGAGTACACCGACGCCGTCGCCCTGGTCAACGAAGCGAACGCGATTGGCGGCCGGCACGGGCTGGGTATGTCCGACCAGATCGAGAACCGCATCATCGAGGCCAAGTCCCGCGGCATCTACGAAGCACCGGCCATGGCGCTGCTGCACATCGCCTACGAGCGGCTGCTCAATGCCATCCACAATGAGGACACGGTGGCCAGCTACCACGCGCAGGGCCGCCGCCTGGGCCGCCTGATGTACGAAGGCCGCTGGCTGGATCCGCAGGCGCTGATGCTGCGCGAGTCGCTGCAGAAGTGGGTCGGCTCGGCCGTCACCGGCGAGGTCACCCTCCGGCTCCGGCGCGGCGAGGACTACACGATCCTCGACACCAGCGGCCCGTCGTTGAGCTACCACCCGGACAAGCTCTCCATGGAGCGCGTGGGCGACGCCGCCTTCGGTCCGCTGGACCGGATCGGCCAGCTGACCATGCGCAATCTGGACATCGCCGATTCCCGCTCCCGGCTGGAGCAGTACGCCGCCCAGGGCCTGGTGGGCGGGCCGACCGCGGAACTGGTTGGCGCGCTGGAGGCCGGCGGCGCCGACGAGATTGCCGATACCGCCGAACTCGATGAAGCCGGCCGCGCCGCCGACGAGGCGCTGGACCGCGCAGCGTTCGACGCCGGTACCGACTGACACGTCCATCCCGCCTATGCGGGCGGCCCAGAGGCCCGGTGCGCCGTCTATTCGATGGAGCGCCGGGCCTCTGGCTTTGCCACGCTGAATGGCCGTGGAAGAGTTGAGCTGTGGCCTTCACACGTACTGAACTGCTCGAATACCAAAATGCCGAGGTTCCCGACCTCCTGGGTCCGGGGCTGCGCCTGCTTTTCGTCGGCATCAATCCCGGCCTATGGTCAGCCGCTACCGGAACGCACTTTGCGCGCCCCGGAAACCGTTTCTATCCGGCGCTGGCAGCCGCCGGCATCACGGACCGCCTCATCCGCGCTGGAGAAGGAATGACGGAGGAAGACCGCAGCCACCTTGTAGCCCGCGGTATCGGCATCACCAACGTTGTCCCCCGCGCCTCGGCCAGAGCCGACGAATTGGACAAGGAAGAGCTTAAAGAGGGAGCACTGCGCCTCGCAGACAAGGTCGCCGCACTCGCCCCACGCGTGGTGGCGATGGCAGGGATTACCGCCTACCGCGTCGGCTTCGGACGTCCCAGAGCACAACTCGGACGCCAGCCGGAGACGATTGGCGGAGCCGAGCTTTGGGCGGTGCCCAACCCCAGCGGCCTGAATGCCCACCACACCGTGGCCACGCTCGCCACCGCGTACCGCCAGCCGGCCTTGGCTGCCGGCCTGATTCTGCCGGAGGACGTCCAGCTATGACCGTCCACGCCGGGCGTTCTAGCCCAGGCTGAAGGGTGCCTTTGCCGGCAGCGGATGCTTCTGCTTCACGGCGCGGGGTTCAGCGTAGGGCGCCACGCCGATACTGAGCTTGGTGAAGTCCAGCTTCGCTTCGCGCAGGCACGTTTTCAGGCCCGCAACCGCTTTAGCCGCGTCAGGCGCCAACGTAAAGATGTTCAATTTCCCCGGCGCGAACTCGGACCGGTCCACCAGACCGAGCCCCCGCCACGCGAAGAATTCGGTGATGGTCCGGGTCGCTTTGTCTTCCAGGTACTGGTCACGTTCGGTGCCGGTGCTGCTCTTCAGCGCATACTGCGCGATCACCCAGAACTGGTCCTCCCTGGCGATCTCCGCAAAACCGTCCTCGGCGCACTGGACCGCGAACGCCTCCAACAGGGCCACGGCAGCATCCTCGGTCACGTTGTTTGTTTCCCGGGTGGTGCTCTGGTGCCCTACCGTACCGCGGTTGACCACGAACTGGCCGTAGTCTTCGTCGTACCAGGCCTCGCGGAACTGCAGTACTCCTTTGTCGTCGTGCTTATACAGCCGGAGAAAGCTCATGGGCGGGCCTTTCTAAACCAGTCGTCGGCAGTGCCGTCAAAGGGCGGTACGCGGTCTTTAACCGCCGAATAGATTCTGTTGCATTCCGTCTGGGCCGCCGAGACGGCCCAGTCGGGGTAATTCATGAGGACCTGGTGTTCCTCGAACTCGTCTTCGTCGTCGATCCAGGTCCCGCGCTCGTCAAAAGTACGGATGACGTCCAGATCCATGTCGATCAGCGTGACCTCGTACCCGACTCCGGCAGCGAGTTGCCGCCACCGGATGTCCGCGACGATGTCGACGTAGATCGCCACCTTTTTCGGGTGGAACTCGTCGAAGAATGTCACCACATGCTGCCCGTCGTGCGGGACCATCACCAATGCGTCGGAGGCAGCGTAAAAGGCAACGGCCGGCTTCGCCACGAAGGAGCCGGCGGGCTGGGAGATCCAGTGCCCAAAGCGGTCCTCGCCCAGATAGTCTCCCGGCACCACCCAGTGGGGCTCGCCGTTCCATTTCCTGTTCCGCATCACCACCAGTTCGCCTGGTTCGATACGTTTCGGGGCACGGGATGAAGGCGCCGCGCCGGGAGCAGTGAAGTCCGGCGCGCTCACTGGATCTTGGGAATCTGGCCCGTTGGCATTTCCTGGCCGGGCAGCGGCCGGGCGAAAGGCACTTTGGTTCCGAGGACCTGGGCAACGACGTCGTGGGTTACCTGGCGCGCGGTCAGGCCCACGCGTTCCATCACTTGGGACCGTGTCCCGTGGGACAGGAACTCCACCGGCAGACCTACCTCGTTCAGCGCGGTGTCCACGCCCTCGGCGCGCATTTCCTGCCGGATCCGGGAACCCACGCCGCCGGCACGGACGCCGTCTTCGATCACAATCACGATCCGGTGCTGCGCTGCCATCGCGATGATGGACCGCGCCACGGGCAGCACCCAGCGCGGATCCACCACGGTGGAGCTGATGCCCTGGGCGCCGAGCCGGTTGGAGACTTCCAGTGCCAGCTCGCTCATGGCGCCGATGCTGACGATGAGCACGTCGTTTTCGGTGGAGCCGGACGGGCGGCGGGCGAGGACGTCGACGCCGTCCTTCAGCCGCTCGATGGCTTCGACCTCCGAGCCGACCGAGCCTTTGGAGAAGCGGATGACGGTGGGCGCGTCATTGACGGCGACCGCTTCCCGCAGCTCTTCCCTCAACCGGGAGGCGTCTCGCGGCGCCGCCAGATGCAGCCCGGGCACAATCTGCAGCATGGCCATGTCCCACATGCCGTGATGGCTCGGCCCGTCCGGGCCGGTGACGCCGGCCCGGTCCAGGACCACGGTGACACCGGCCTTGTGCAGGGCAACGTCCATCAGCAACTGGTCGAACGCCCGGTTCAGGAAGGTGGCATAGAGCGCCACCACCGGATGCAGCCCGCCGTAGGCCATGCCCGCGGCGCTCGTGAGTGCGTGCTGCTCGGCGATGCCGACGTCGATCACCCGGTCCGGATGGTTCGCGGCAAACTTGTGCAGGCCGACCGGGATCAGCATGGCACCGGTTATGCCGACAATGTCCTTGCGCTCATCGGCGATGTCGGCGATTTCGCTGGCGAAGACCGAGGTCCAGGACTGCACTCCCCCGGCGTCAACCGGTTCACCCGTCTCCGGATCGATGACGCCGACGGCGTGGAACTGGTCTGCTTCATGGGCCCGCGCCGGAGCATACCCGCGGCCCTTCTCGGTCATCGCGTGGACAATCACCGGGCCGGCGTACTTGCGGGCCTGCGTCAGCGCCTCCTCGACCGCGGCCATGTCATGGCCGTCGATGGGCCCGATGTATTTCATCCCCAGGTCTTCGAAAAGCCCTTGCGGCGCCCACCAGTCCTTGATGCCCTTCTTCGCGGCGTGCAGGCTCTTATAGGCCAGTTGCGAGAACACGCCGCCGTTCTCCAGCCTGTCCTTCCACCAGTCCAGGGTTCCTTCGTACGCCTTGTGCGTGCGGACCTTGTCGATGGTGGAGCGCAGGGCCGCCAACTGGTCTGCCAGGCCGCCGATCGTGGGCGCATACGAGCGGCCGTTGTCGTTGACAACGATGACGACACGGCGGTCCTTGTCGGCCGCGATATTGTTCACGGCCTCCCAAGCCATACCGCCGGTCAGTGCCCCGTCGCCCACCATGGCGACAACATAGCGCTCACCTTCGCCGTTCAGCTTCCGGGCGCGGGAGATTCCGTCGGCCCAGGACAACGACGACGACGCATGGGAAGACTCCACGATGTCGTGCACGGATTCGGAACGCTCCGGGTAGCCGGACAGTCCGCCCTCCTGGCGCAGCGTGGAAAAGTCCTGCCGGCCGGTGACCAGTTTGTGCACATAGGACTGGTGGCCGGTATCGAAGACGATGCTGTCCCGCGGCGAATCAAACACCCGGTGGATTCCCAAGGTCAGTTCGACAACCCCAAGGTTGGGCCCGAGATGCCCACCGGTCTGGGCCACGTTCGTGATGAGGAACTGGCGGATTTCCCCAGCAAGGCTCTCCAGCTGCCTGGTGCTGAGTTTGCTGAGGTCCTGCGGATTACGGATTGTCTCCAGTAGACCCATGGAAGCCTCCCTTACTGATGAATAGCATTGCCCGCCAGACGCCTCTGCTTCGGGCCGCGGTCGACACTTAACCATAACGCGCAGAAGGCCCCCGGCCCGCCCTGGGGGCGGAGTCCGGGAGCCCTCCGTTCAAGTCGGTTCGTACCTGAACCCTTACGCTGCGGTCAGCTGACGCAGGACATACTGCAGGATTCCGCCGTTACGGTAGTAGTCCGCTTCGCCCGGTGTGTCGATGCGCACAACAGCGTCGAAGCTGGTGGTTTTGCCGTCTTCGTCCGTGGCGGTAACCTTCACCGTCTTCGGCGTGGAGCCGTTGTTGAGCTCGGCCACACCTTCGAAGGCGAAGGTCTCCGTGCCGGCGAGTCCGAGCGACGCGGCATTCTCGCCCACAGCGTACTGCAGCGGCAGCACGCCCATGCCAATGAGGTTGGAGCGGTGGATGCGCTCGAAGCTCTCGGCGATGACGGCCTTGACGCCCAGCAACGCGGTGCCCTTGGCGGCCCAGTCGCGGGACGAGCCCGAACCGTATTCCTTGCCGGCCAGCACCACCAGCGGGGTGCCGGCGACCTGGTAGTTCATCGCAGCATCGTAAATGTAGGCCTGCGGACCGCCGGTCTGCGTGAAGTCGCGGGTGAAGCCACCCTCCACGCCGTCCAGCAGCAGGTTCCGCAAACGGATGTTGGCGAACGTACCGCGGATCATGACCTCGTGGTTACCGCGGCGCGAGCCGTAGGAGTTGAAGTCCTTGCGCTCCACTCCGTGCTCGAGCAGGTAGCGTCCTGCCGGGCTGTCGGACTTGAAGGAGCCGGCCGGGGAGATGTGGTCCGTGGTCACCGAATCGCCAAGCTTGGCCAGGACGCGCGCGCCGGCGATGTCCTGCACCGGCTCCGGAGTGGCCTGCATACCCTCGAAGTACGGTGGCTTCCGCACGTAGGTAGAGTCCTGGTCCCAGGCGAAGGTGTCGCCCGCGGGAGTGTCCAGCGCCTTCCAGCGGTCGTCGCCGTCGAAGACACCTGCGTAGCCCTTGACGAACATTTCCTCGTCGATGGAGCTGTCCATGATGGACTGCACTTCCGTCGGGCTCGGCCAGATGTCCTTCAGGAAGACATCGTTGCCGGCCTCGTCCTGGCCCAGCGGGTCATTCTCGAAATCGAAGTCCATGGATCCGGCCAGGGCGTAAGCGATGACCAGCGGCGGCGACGCCAGGTAGTTCATCTTCACGTCCGGGTTGATCCGGCCTTCGAAGTTGCGGTTACCGGACAGGACTGCCGTTACCGAGAGGTCGTGGCCCTGGATGGCGTCGGAGATCTCGGTTTCGAGCGGGCCGGAGTTGCCGATGCAGGTGGCGCAACCGTAGCCCACCGTGAAGAAGCCCAGCTTCTCCAGGTACGGGACCAGCCCGGACTTCTCGTAGTAGTCGGTGACAACCTTCGAGCCCGGAGCCACGGAGGTCTTCACCCACGGCTTAGAGGTCAGACCCTTGTCGACGGCGTTGCGGGCCAGCACGGCGGCGGCCAGCATGACCGAGGGGTTGGACGTGTTGGTGCAGGAGGTGATGGACGCAATGGTCACCGCTCCGTGGTCCAGCACGAACTCCCGGCCGTCATCCATCTTGACGGTGACCGGCTTGGTCGGACGCCCGTTCGAGTTGGCGGCCGCCGAGTGGCGCACCATGGAGGTCATGGCCGGCGAGTCCGAGGCGGGGAAAGACTCCTCGAGGGCCTCATCCAGAGCGTCCTCGTTGGCTGCTGCCACGTAGTTGTGCAGGTCCTTGCGGAACTGTTCCTTCGACGAGGAGAGCTCGATGCGGTCCTGCGGACGCTTCGGTCCGGCGATGGACGGCACCACGGTGGACAGATCCAGTTCCAGGTATTCCGAGAACTTCAGCTCGCGGGACGGGTCATGCCACAACCCCTGTTCCTTGGCGTAGGCCTCAACCAGGGCAACGTTCTCGTCGGAACGTCCGGTGAGGCGCAGGTAGTCCAGGGTTACGTCGTCGATCGGGAACATGGCGGCAGTTGAGCCGAATTCCGGGCTCATGTTGCCGATGGTGGCGCGGTTGGCCAGCGGAACCGCGGCGACGCCTTCGCCGTAGAATTCGACGAACTTGCCGACAACACCGTGCTTGCGCAGCATTTCGGTGATGGTCAGGACGACGTCGGTAGCCGTTGCGCCCGCGGGGATGGAGCCGCTGAGCTTGAAGCCGACCACGCGCGGGATGAGCATCGAGACGGGCTGGCCGAGCATGGCCGCCTCTGCTTCGATGCCGCCAACGCCCCAGCCCAGTACGCCCAGGCCGTTGACCATGGTGGTGTGGGAGTCGGTGCCGACGCAGGTGTCGGGGTAAGCGCGCAGCTTGCCCTCGACTTCGCGGGTCATGACGGTGCGCGCCAGGTATTCGATATTGACCTGGTGGACAATGCCGGTTCCCGGGGGGACAACCTTGAAGTCGTCGAACGCAGTCTGGCCCCAGCGCAGGAACTGGTAACGCTCGCCGTTGCGCTGGTACTCGATTTCCATGTTGCGCTCGAGCGCGCCGGCGTTGCCGAAGGCGTCGATCTGCACCGAGTGGTCGATGACCATCTCGGCCGGGGCAAGCGGGTTGACCCGGGAGGCGTCGCCGCCGAGTTCCTTGATTGCCTCGCGCATCGTGGCGAGGTCGACCACGCAGGGCACACCGGTGAAGTCCTGCATCAGGACACGCGCGGGGGTGAACTGGATTTCCGTGTCCGGCTGGGCGTTCGGGTCCCAGTTGGCCAGTGCGCGGACGTGGTCCGCGGTGATGTTTGCGCCGTCCTCGGTGCGGAGCAGATTCTCCAACAGGACCTTGAGGCTGAACGGAAGGCTCTCGGCGCCTTCGACGGAATTCAGCCGGAAAATTTCATATTCGGACCCGGCAACGTCTAGTACGCCTTTGGATCCGAAGCTGTCCACATTACTCATAACAGGACTCCTCTCGCCACACTTTATCTTTGTCCGGGCAGCAGTCCCCCGCTAGTTAGGCTTCCCTAATTCACGCACACCGCTGATCGTGGCAGACGCTGATGGAACCAGCAGTCTGCATTCGCCGGAATTGGCTTTCACGGTTCCGGCCGCATCGACAGCAGTGCCGTGCGCGGCCCCGGACATCCTTTTCCCATCCTAGCCCTCCGCCCGGAATGCGACGCAGTGATGACAGGCACTTCCAAATGCGGCTCAGGCCCGCGGCGGCACCAGCTCCGCGAAAGACTCCATATGGTGTGTGTTCGGATACAGGTCCAGCACCCGGAGTGTCTTGAGCTCCCAGCCAAGGGCCTGGAAGTAGCCCAGGTCGCGGGCAAAGGATGCCGGGTCACAGGAAACGTAGCCCACCACCCGCGGCCGCTGGTCGTGCACCAGGTGCACCACGGTCTTGCCGGCGCCGGCGCGCGGCGGATCGAGTACCACGACGTCCAGTACGTCTTGCGACCGGAGCGCCTTCTCCACCTTGCCCTGGACAATGGTCACCTGCGGCGCGGCATGCAGGTTCTTGCGTGCGTCGCGGCTGGTGCCCGGGGACCCTTCGACCGAGAGCACCGTGCCGGTCACGCCTACCGCCTCAGCCAGCGGAGCCGTGAACAAGCCGGCGCCGGCGTACAGATCCGCCACCCGTTCCCCCGGTTGCGGGCGCACACCTGCCATGACCGCTTCGGTCAGCACCTGGGGTGCGGAGCGGTGGATCTGCCAGAAGCCGTCTCCGGTCACGCGGTATTGGTGGTTCCCGCAGGTCTCGGCCACCCACGTCCGGCCCCTCAGCCGGGTCAGTTTGCGTTGCTCGGGCTCCCAGACGGCAACCGAGGCGGACGGGTCGATGGCGCCGGCCACGGCGGCCATCCGCCGCGGCGACGACCCTGGCTCTGGTGTCAGCAGCACCAACGGCGCGGAACCGTTCGCCGGCGCCGCCACCTCGACGCGGGACACCTGGTTCAGGTCCGCCTCCCACAGCCGCAGATCGTTGATGGCAGCCACTGCCAGCGGCATCCCGGTGACAGGCACCAGTTCATCGGAACGGTGGGCGTGCATGGCCAGATGCCCGCTCTTGTCCACGGCAAAGGCCGCCCTGGTCCGCCAGCCCAGCCCGCCGTCGTCGTTCTTATCCGCAGCTTCCACAACGACCTGCCGTTCGACGCCGGCCAGCCGCTGCAGCTGCTCTTCGAACACCGCGGCCTTGAGCCGCCGCTGCTCGGCGAGCTCGATGTGGCCGAACTCGGCTCCGCCGACCGCCGGACGGCGGCGCTTAGCCGCCAGCAAGGCGTCCGCGCGGTCCCAAGGGTGCGCCACGCGGTGGGGCGAAGCCTCAAGTACCTCGACCGTGTCGGCGCGCCAGAAACCGGAGTCGGCGCCGCCGTCGGTAACCCGCACGCGCACGAGTTCACCAGGCAGCGCGTGCCGCACGAAGACCACGCGGCCCTCGTGCCGGGCGACAAAGTGCCCGCCGTGCGCCGGAGCGCCGATTCTCAGCTCAAACTCAGCGGGGTCAGTGCGGTCAGCGGCCTGCGCCATTAGGGAAACTCCTGGTATTTGCGGACGGCATCGGAGGAAGCCAGCTGCCAGGGAACGCTGGCAACCATGACTCCGGGTTCGAAATGCAGTCGGGTTTTGATCCGCAGGGCGGTCTGGTTGTGCACTAGCTGCTCCCACCAGCGGCCCACGACGTACTCCGGAATGTACACGACCACCAGATCGCGCGGTGAATCGCGGCGGATGTTCTTGATGTACTCGATAACCGGGACGGTGGTGTCGCGGTACGGAGACGCCAGGACCGTGATGGGCACGGGAATTTTGAAGCGTTCCCAGTCCGCCAGCGTCGCCTTTGTCTCTTCCTCGTCGATGTCCACGATGACGGCATCGAGTTTCGACGGGCGGGAGGCGCGCGCAAAAGCCAGCGCACGCAGCACCGGCTTGCGCACGTGCGAGACCAGGATCACGGCGTGGACCCGGGACGGCAGCGCGGTGGCCGGCTGGTTCTCGTCCACGGCCAGCTCCTGCGCCACCTGCTCGTAGTGCCGGTGGATGCTGAACATAATCAGCGCCAGGATGAGGATTCCGGCCACCGCAATCCATGCGCCGAACACAAACTTGCTCACCAGCACCACCACCAGCACCGTGGCGGTCATGATGAACCCGATGAGGTTGATGACGCGCGAGCGCGCCATTCGCCGTCGTACTTGTTTATGCGGTGTGGAGCGGATCAACCGGGAAAAATGCTTGATCATGCCGAGCTGGCTGAAGGTGAACGAGACGAACACGCCCACCACGTACAGCTGGATGAGTTCGGTGACATCGGCCTCGAAAATCAGGATCAGTACCAGGGCGGCGCCGGCCAGCGCCATGACGCCGTTGCTGTAGCTCAGCCGGTCGCCGCGGGTTCGCAGCTGCCGGGGCAGGAATCCGTCGGTGGCCAGGATGGAGGCCAGCGACGGGAAGGCGTTGAAGGCAGAGTGGCTGGCCAGGACCAGGATCAGTCCCGTAGCCGCCAGGACAAGGTAGAACAGGACGTTGCCGCGGTCGAAGACGGTCGCCGCAAGCTGGCTGATGACGGGCGTCTGCAGATAGTCCGCCGGCAAGGGGCCGCCGTTGAGCCTGAGCTGCTCGGCGGGGACCTGGACCACGTGGACCCGGGTGGCGCGCGCCAGATACAGCACCGCCATTGTCATCACGGTGGCGGCAACGCCGAGGACCAGCAGCGCCGTCGCAGCGTTCCTGGCGCGTGGCGGCTGGAACGCCTGGACGTTGCCGGCCGGCGTTTCCACTCCGGTCAGCGCTGCGGCGCCGGTAGAAAACGCGCGCAGCACCAGCAGGGCTCCGGCCAGACCGGTCAGCCCGGCCTGGAACTCCGCAGCCGGCACAATGTCCAGTCCCGCGCTGGGCGCCAGCCGGAGTTCGCCGGTCACGTCCTGGATGAAGCCCACCAGGCACATCAGCAGGATCAGCCCTACGAAGGCGTACGTAGGGATGGCCACCGACCGGCCGCCGCGCCGCAGTCCGCGCAGGTGCAGCAAAGCAAGAATTACGACGCCGGCAACGGCCGCCGTCGTTTGCCATCCCCTGAGCGCGGGGAACGCCGCAATGACGTAATGCGCAGCGGAGGACATGGAGACCGCAACGGTGAGCACGTAGTCGAACATCAGGGCCGAACCGACGGTGATGCCGGCATTCTTGCCCAGGTTTTCGCTGGCGATCTGGTAGTCACCGCCGGAGGGGTACGCGTGCACGCTTTGGCGGTAGGAAGCGACGATGACCAGCAGCACCACCATGACCGCGAGGCCGACCAGCGGCGACAGCGCGACGGCGGCCACTCCCGCCAGCGCCAGGGTCAGCAGGATCTCATCCGGCGAGTACGCCACGGAGGAGAGCGCGTTGGCCGAAAACACCGGCAGCGCCAGCCGTTGCGGCAGCGGTTGGGCTTTGGCACGTTCGGTCCGGAACGGCCTGCCCACCAGGATGCGCTTGAGCGCGTTGAGGGTGGTCAGCATGTTCCGCCGTTCCACGCACGCACAAATACGGACACAGTCATCACGCATGAAAGCTTACTGCCGCGGGCGCCACCGCGCTGTTGCGGCGCTCTTGCCGATAAGCTTGCTGCTGGACAGCATGCTTCAAGGGAAGGGAATCCGGTGGTGCATTTCGTGATCATGGGGTGCGGGCGCGTTGGTGTGACACTGGCGCATACGCTGGACGAATCGGGGCACAGTGTGGCGGTGATCGACCAGGACGACAGCGCCTTCCGCCGGCTGCGGAGCGACTTTTCCGGGCGCAAGATCACCGGCGTCGGTTTCGACCGCGACACCCTGCGTCACGCGGACATTGAAAATGCCTATGCCTTCGCCGCCGTCTCCAGCGGCGACAACTCGAACATCCTGGCCACCCGGGTAGCGCGTGAGACCTTCCATGTCCCCCACGTCGTCGCCCGGATCTACGACCCGGGGCGGGCCGAAATCTACCAGCGGCTGGGCATACCTACCGTGGCTGCGGTCCGCTGGAGCGCGGACCAGGTGCTGCGGCGCATCCTGCCCGAACAAAGCATCAAGGGCGACTTCCGGGAAGCATCCGGGCGCCTGATTCTTGGCGAAGTGTCCCTGCACGACGGGTGGGTGGGACATGGCTTCGCGGAGATCGAAGCCGCCTCCGGCGCCCGGGTGGCGTACCTGACGAGGTTCGGCGAGGGCATGCTGCCCGGCCCCCAATCGCGCTACCAGCAAGGCGACATCGTCCATGCCATGATGAACGTGGCCGCCACCCATGAGATTGCCGGCATCCTGTCCAAACCGCCGGTTAAGGAGTCCGAATGAAGGTAGTTATCGCCGGGGCAGGCAGCGTCGGCTCTTCCATTGCGCGGGAGCTGCTCTCCAACAACCACGACATCCTGCTCATCGACCAGAAGCCGGAGGCGATCGGCCGTAGTGGCCTCAAAGGCGCCCGCTGGCTGATCGGGGACGCGTGCGAAATCACCACGCTGCGCGATGCCAACCTTGATGAAGCCGACGTGGTGGTTTCCGCCACGGGCGACGACAAGGTGAACCTGGTGGTCTCGCTCCTGGCCAAGAGCGAATTCGGCGTCGCCAGGACTGTCGGGCGGGTGAACAATCCGAAAAACGACTGGATGTTTGATGACTCGTGGGGCGTGGACGTAGCCGTCAACACGCCGCGGCTGATGACCGCGCTGGTGGAAGAGGCGGTGGAGATCGGCGATCTGGTCCGTCTGCTGACGCTGCAGACAGGGGTGGCCTCCATGGTCGAGTTCACCGTGCCGCACGATTCGCCCCTGGTCGGCAGGACGCTGGGGTCCATCGACTGGCCGCAGGACGCCACGGTCGTCGCCATTCTGCGCGACGACGCGCCGATCACGCCAAGTATGGACGACGTGATCGAGGACAGCGACGAGCTCTTCTTCGTGACGACGATCGCTGCCGAAGACCAGTTGCGGTCAGTGCTGACCGCCCGGAGCAGCGGTGCCGCCGACGACGGCCCCGCCGACGACGGGGCGTGAGACCATCCATGCCAGCCACAGGCCGAGTGCGTAAAGCGGCACGCCCATGACCAGCCGCGCGGTACCCAGCGCCACCAAGGCATCCGGTCCCATGAAGTACAGCGGCACCTGGACCGCCAGGCGCAGAGCCAGCACAGCGATGACAATCCAGGTAGCCAGCGCGTAGGCCCGCAAACGGCGCGGCTCCTTCCGCCAGTCGGTCCCTTCGCCCCGGATGAAGCCGAACAGCAGTCCGGCCAGCGGCCATTTGACCGCTATCGAAATGACCATGCCCACGATGTAGGCGGCGTTGGTGAAGAAGCCCGGGATGTAGAAGGTCTCGGCCCGGCCCGTTGTGTTGGCCACAAACGCACAGATGGCAACGCCGATCAGCCCGGAAAACGCCTGGACCACGGTGCCGCGCTGGATCAGCCGCAGGACAGTGAAGATTGCCGCGATGCCCAGCGCCCCGATCAGGGCCGGTGCCAGATCGCGGACAACGGTGAAGACCACGAGGAAAACCAGACCGGGCAGAATGCTTTCGGTGAGGCCCCGGACGCCGCCCACGGATTTGAGCACGTCGATCTGGCCGTCTTCGCGGCGCTCCACTCCCGCGCGCGCTGCGTAGGCGCCGGCGAGCTCGCTGACGGATTTCTCCTGCTCATCGCGAGGTTCGGGTTTTTCAGTCATGGCTCAATTCTCCAACAGGCTTTGGATTTCATAGCGCGGGTTGTACATCGTCGGCAATCCGTCGACTTCGAACACGGTTCCTTCGAAACCCAGCCGTATGCCGGCGTCGATCCCCGGCACCCGCCGCTGGCCCAGCCAGATGAGGCGGATCCTCGCCGGCCGCTGCTGCACGCCGGCCTCCGTGGCCCGGTCCCCGGGCCCAGTAGAGGTCAGCACGGCGGAGAAACTTGGCGCCTGGCCTACGGGCAGAATCGTGATGGCTTCCACATATCCCACGGAGCGCACCCGTCCGCGCTTCGGCAGCCCTTCCAACGGAATAACGACGGCGGACCCGGCATCGGGGCGCCGGTCCTTAGCCAATGTGGGTGATTTCGGGTCCGCGCTCGGGTGCGCTCAAGCCGGGAGCGGCCTGGCCATCCTGGGTGCGCAGGCTCGCGTCCTTGGGCAACCGCAGTGTCAGCAGATCCCGTGGCGGCAACGGCTGGTCGCCACGGACCACAACGGTCTGGCGGAAGAGCTCTTCCAGCTCCGCGGCCTTGGCCCGGTCCAATGCCGCCCCACCACCGATGACTCCGCGCAGGAACCAACGCGGACCGTCGACCCCAATGAAGCGCGCTACCCGGAAGCCAGACTTCCCGTCCGGCGTCTGGGCCGGAAGCTTGGCCACAACTTCGGTGCCCAGCGGTCCGCTGACCTCCTCAACGGTCCCGCCCTGGGAACCGATGGACGAGGCCAGCTGCTCGCGGATTTCGTCCCACAAGCCCTCGGATTTAGGCGCAGCGAACGCCTGCAGCTGCAAACTGGAACCGGACAGATCCAGCGTTACGGCAATGACCCGCTGTGTTTTTTCCTCTACTTCCAGCCGTAGCTGAAGTCCGTCACGGGGCTGGATTTTCAGCGCGCCGAGATCGAGGTATCCCTCATTGGTCTCTTTTTCGGCGCTATCGAAGGGTCCGCTGCTGCGCAGTTCCGCATCGGTTTTGGCAGCCTTCGGCAATGCCTCGGCTGCTTCCGGCTGATCCGGGACCGCTGTTGCATCGGATGCTTCGCCCGGAGTCTGCTCTACGGCGCTCTCCGCTGCGGTCTCCGGCAGGTCGCTCGTGTTGTTCTGGTTCTTGCGGCGCCCAAAAATCATCGTCGGGTCCTCTCTGAAGCCGCTGGCTGGCCAGCGGCACTTGTGCTCGGTCGGCGCTTCATCGGGCTGCGCTAAAGCCGCCGGTCGACCCGAACCCGCCGGCTCCCCGAATGGAGCCGGGCAGCTCGTCGACATGTTCAAAGGCGGCGTGCTCTACGCGCTGGATGACCATCTGCGCAATGCGGTCCCCACGCTTGAAAGTCAGGGTCTCGGTTGCATCCGTGTTCAGCAAGGTGACGGCGATTTCGCCGCGGTAGCCGGCGTCGACGGTGCCGGGTGCGTTAACAATGGTCAAACCGTGTTTGGTCGCCAGGCCCGAGCGCGGATGAATCAAAGCCACATACCCTTGCGGCAGCGCGATAGCCACGCCAGTGGGGACAAGAATCCGCTCCCCCGGCCCTATCCTGAAGTCAATGCGGCTGCGCAGATCAGCCCCGGCGTCGCCAGGGTGGGCGTAGCCCGGTGCCTCCAGACCGTCGTCGAGCATTTTCAGCTGAACGTTCAGCGTGGGTTGAATATCCTGCACTCGCTACCATTTCCTTGCCGATGGCGGCACTGCCGCCGCGAGAGTTTCCGCACATCACTCTAACGCTTTTTGGCGCGGAACAGCTACGTCATGCACTGCCGGCCCCGCGGCTCCGCCGGCTGCCGAGGTGAAAAGCCGCAGGAAAGGTGAAAAGCTGGATTTATGAGCACAAACGCCACTCCCGCCGGTAGCACCGGCCCCGCTTCCGGGACACCCGGATCCGTCATATACCAGGAACGTCTGTGGCCGAACTTCTGGATCTGGCTGATCGCGGCGGGCACGGCCGGAGCGGTGATTTTCGTGTTGGCACCGATCAGCCTGACGACCGGCTACATTGCCGCGGCGGTCGCTGCGATTATTCTGGTGGTTCTGCTGATCGTTTCGGCGCCGCGCATTACCGTAACGGAGAAAACACTGCAGGTGGGCCGCGCACAGATCGAGCGGAAATTCGTTGGCCAGGTCGACGCCTTCACGGGCGACGATGCCACCGCCCAGCGCGGAACGGAGCTGAATGGCACCGCCTACATGTGTTTCCGCGGCTGGATCCAGCCGGTGGTCAAGATCGAAATCACCGACGAGGCGGACCGGACACCCTACTGGATCACCTCCACGCGACGGCCGAACCAGCTCGTGGCCGCACTGTCCAAGCGGGACAGCCAGTAACGAGCGGACCACCGGCGGCCATCACCTGGCCGCCCGCGTGTTCACCGTGTGCGGCAGCGGCTGCTCTCCGGCAACCACTGCCGCCGGCAAGTAGGGCCGCTTAGCCTTCACAATCCTTGCAGTACAGGAGCCCGTCCTTTTCCCTGGCCACCTGGGACCGGTGACGGACGAGGAAACATGATGCACAGGTGAATTCGTCTGCCTGTGCAGGCATGATGCGCACCGTCAGCTCTTCGCTGGACAGGTCCGCCCCCGGCAGTTCGAATCCTTCGGCCGCTTCTGCTTCGTCCTCGTCAACGACGGCGGACTGCTTGCTCGTGCGGTGGGTCTTCAGCTCCGCGATGGATTCCTCGCTGGTCTCCTCATCGGTCTTGCGAGGCGCATCATAATCAGTCGCCATAATTGTGTATTCACGCTCCGGTGTTGCAGTTGTAAGCCGGTCTTCCGGGCCGGCAAGCCCATCACGCCCGATGATGTGTTTGGTCACAACGCCCGCGGCGGGGATTTTGTGCCCATAACGCGAAGATTGTGGCCTATTCGAAGCCTGAATACCAAACCGTTTTCTCCGTGGGCACCCAGATAAGCGCCCAAACGGCGAAACTTCGGGCATGAACTGCACGCCACACCCGCCTAAACAGTAGGTATTAGGCAGTATCGGTGGCAGAGTTTCAGTGAGGAATTGTCGTCTGGTGGAGGGTTTTCATGCAGGATCTACGGCTGGTGGGTGTCCATGAGGATGGCGAACATCTGCTGTTGAGCGGGGGCGGCGGGGAAAGTTACCGCCTGGCGATTGATGAAGCGCTCCGTTCCGCAGCAGCGCGCCCGTCAGTGCGGGTTCCCGCTGCTGATTCGGAGAACGGGGGCGCCGCGATGTCCCCCCGCGAGATTCAGGCGCGGATCCGTGCCGGAGCCTCCGCGGAACAGGTCGCCGCCGAATCGGGCCTCGACATGGCACGTATCCTGCGGTACGAGGGACCGGTCCGGGCCGAGCGGGAATACATGGTCCAGCAGGCGCAGCGGGTTGAGGTCGCTTCGGCACTGCCGTCACACGACAGCTACCGCTCTGCCTTCGGAGATGCTCCCGCTACCCTAGGCGAGATGGTCGCCCACCGCGTGAATGCGTTCGGCATCGACGCGGCCTCATTGGAGTGGGACTCCTGGCGGCGTCAGGACGGCGCGTGGGAGGTCATTGCACGTTTCGATCCGCCCGCTGTTGCCAGCGGTTCAATCGGCGAGGAACCTCCCGCCAAGTGGCTTTACAGCCCCACCAGCAAAACCGTGCAGAACAGCAACCGCTGGGCGCAGCAACTCAGTGAACTGGAGCCCTTGGACGGTCCCGTCCCGGCGCGGCGCCTCACGGCCGTGGCTGACCGGGTCTTCGACTTCGAGGCAGACACCAACGCTGATCCCGAAACTGACTCCGCCGCGGGGGACGAAGACACCACGGACTCGGACAATCTGTTGGAAGTGCTTCGTTCCCGCCGCGGCCAGCGGCTCGGCGTTGACGAAGAAGCCGACGACGCGCTTGCACTCCTGCTGACTCAAGGCGGCATCCCCGCCGCCCATCCGCGTGAGGGGATCCTCGCCGGGGATGATACGGATGCAGACGGCAACGGTGGGCGGCCGAGCAGTCCGTTCACGCTCAGTCTCGCCCCAGCTGACCACGGGGCCGATCGTTCGCTCGATCTTCATCCGGGTGTCAGCATGGAGACCAGGGAAATAACGGTCTCCGGTGCCCCCTTGCCGGAGGACCGTACGGATGCGGCAGCGGACGCTGCCTCCGAACCGGCCTCGGCAGACCAGGACCAAAGCGCCGAGCCGACGGAACCTGCGGAAGCGGTGGCGTCGGCAGATGCGGCGGCGGCCGAAGAGCAGCAGCGCAAGCGGTCGATGAAACCGAAGCGCTCCAGCGTCCCGAGCTGGGACGAGATCGTTTTCGGCACCAAGCACGAGTAAGCCGGACGGCTGCGTCCCGCAGCCATCGGAGCAGCAGGGCGGCCCGAACCGGTCAGGTCCGCCGGCTCTTACTTTCCTTTAGCTGTGGTTTTTTGCCGGATGAACGGACCGTTGAGCCCAGCGTCAGTAGCGGCACGTCGCGTTCGGCCCGGGTCAATGAACCATGCTGGCCCACGACGTCCATGGCACGCTCCGATACTCTGCGCGTATCGTACAGGGCGATCGGCTCCCGCGCCGCGATCATCAGATCCCCGATCCTGGGTAGAACAGAGGCATCCACGCGGCCGAAAAGTCCATGGGCGACGGCTTCGTCCCGATTGAGAATCCAGGCATGCTTGCCGTAAGACTCACGCCATGCTGTGGTGAGTTTGTCGCGTTGCCGCTCACCGACGTCGGGCTCTAGATACAAATGCACCAGACGCGGTTCACCGCCCGTGTGGCGGACCCCCTCGACCAGTTCCGGCTGGAGGGAATAGTCGTACCGGTGTTCACGGGAGACATCCAGCATGCCGTGGTCTGCAGTCAGCAGGAGCAGCGTGTCGGCGGGCAGCTGGCCGGCCAGGCGGCGCATGTCCGAATCCAGCTCCTCCAGCGCATTGCCCCATTCCACCGACGCGCTGCCATAGCGGTGTCCGGCCTTGTCCAGCTCGTTGAAATACAGATACACCAGCGCCCGGTCCTGCCCGGCCAGGGCCTCGACTGTGGCTTGGGTCCGGGCATGACCCGTCGTCGCCGGGATGAAGGATCCACCGCGCAGCGCGGCCTGCGTCATTCCGGAGTTGGCAAACTTGGGCAGACTGACAGTCACCACGGACACGTGCTCAGCAGCACGTTCGAAGACGGTGGCATGCGGCTGCCACTTGCGCGGGTCCACTTCCGCGTCCCAGCCGCCCAGCTGGTTGACTACCTTGTCCTGCGCCGGGTCCAGCACGTCGTAGCCAACCATGCCATGCAGACCGGGCTCGAGACCGGTCCCTAAACTGGCGAGCGACGACGCCGTCGTCGATGGGAAGGCGCTGCGCAGCGTGCGCGAGTTTTCGAGGCATTTGCGCAGGAACGGCGCATGCCCGCCGCGCTGTTTGAGCAGGGCCTTGCCCAGCCCGTCCACCATAACTACACAGATGCGTCTGGCGCCGGGCAGGCCCAGGACATTCTCGAAACCCGGCACGTCAAGGGCTGCTGCCGCACTGCTGAAGACGTCGGCGATGGTGTCGCGGCCGAAGCCGGGTGCCGGGGGCAGCGGTTCGTGGTGCTGCGGCATGCTAGCGCTGGTGATGTCCGCGGGCCAGCCTGGACCCCAACCGTTGTCGCGGCTGCACCGTTTCCGCGGCCCGGACCGGGACCGGGGTGGAGGTATTGACCTTCCGCAGTGCGCGGGCAAAGCTCTTGGCGTTCCGGACGGCCTGCGCCCCGTCCGCTTCGGCGCTGACCCGCAGGACGATGTCCTCCTGCACAATGTTGCCGGTGTAGCCGTGGTCCGCATCGCACTGCGGATCCGCGCACCCTGCCGGTCCCATATCCAGGCGCTGCCCGCCTGACCAGGCGATAGCCAGCGTGAGCTCCCGGGCCTGATCCGATGGCTTGTAGTCCTGGGGCTGGGCGTAAATGTAGCTGAGCACGACGGAACGGATCTGGCTGACCGGGACCGATTCCGTGGAAATCTGCGCAACCATCTGCTGTCCGGCATCGTCCAGCTGCTGGTCGTCGACATGCGTGATCACCAGCATGTCCTCTGTCAGGACCAAGACGGTGATGTGGCGATGCACTTCGTTGCGGTCAAAATGGGTTTCCAAGTGCACCACGTGGGACAGCGGTTCGCGCTCGTCGAGGGCGTCATGAACCACATCGGCCACCATAACGGGGTAGAAACCTGCCCTGTTCAGGTCCTCGTCGAGGCTGCGCTGTTCGGTGGTTGAAGAATGGCTCATGAGTCCATTTTTGCGCAGCCGGTCAGCTAAAGCGAACTGCGCACCGTCTCAGTCCCGCATCGCGCGGCGCGCACTGTCCGTGCGCTGGGCGTGGTTGGCCAACCGCAGGTCCGCGCTGAGCACCGTCAGACCCTGCGGCGACACCAGCACGGGGTTGAATTCGAGCAAGGCGATTTCGGGATGATCGTCCTTCATCAGGGCCACGCGGTTAACGAGGTCTTCGAGCGAGGCGACGTCCACTGCCGGCAGGCCCTGGTATCCGAACAGCTTTGTTGCCGCCCGCGGACCGCGCACTAGGTCCGCCACGTCCACCGAGGTCAGCGGCGGAATCCGATGGGACCAGTCCCCCAGCAGGTTCACTGCGTCGCCTGCCAGCCCGAAGGAGACGACTGGTCCCAGCAGCGGATCTTCGATCGCTCGCACCGTGCAGGACTGGCCGGAAGGCGCCATGGCCTGGATCTCCAAACCGATGTCGCCAAACGGCTTAAGGGTCTGGCGCATGTGTTCGATGTTGTGCCGAAGCGACTCGGCATTCACGATATTGAGCCGCACTCCACCCAGATCCAGTCGCTGGCGCAGTCGCTCGTCAGTGGCTTTCAGCGCCACCGGCCAGCCCAGAGAGTCGGCAGCAGCTACCGCTTCGTCCGCCGTAGTGAAACCCGCAGACGGCAGCACCGACATCCCGTAGCACGCGAGCAGCTCGCCGGCTTGCTCCGTCGTCGTGGTGACAAGCCGCGCCCCGGAGACACCTTCGATGAGGCCGTCAATCAGTGCAGCAGCCTCCTCACGGCGCAGCCCGGTCGGCTCGACAACCTCGCCTTGGTCCCTTGCCAGCCACTCGGTGTAGCGGACTACCGCCGACAGCGCAGCGATCGCGGCACCGGGACTTGAGTAGCTGGGGACGGCAGGCTGACGCGCACCCACTTGCCCCGCGGTATCGGCGGCGAGCAGTCCTTCAACCCGCACCGCTGGATCAAGAATCCCGGTAAAGGCAGCTACTACAGGTTTGCCCGCTTCCGCGGAGCACTCCTGCAGAACCCTTGCTACATCATCCGTACCCAGTCCGACGGCGGGCAGGAGGGTAACGACGGCAGAATGCACGTCGGGTGAGCGCAGGGCCTCCATCAGCCTCCGGCGCAGCAGGTCCAAGGCAACGGACTGGCCGCTGTTCAGGTCCAAGCCCGTTTCCAGACGGGCCACCTTCAGTTCGTGGGTGGCGGCCGCATCCGCTACCACCTTGCCCAAAGCCAGCGAATTGCTGAAAACTGCCAGTCCGGGCCCCTGCGGCAGCGCCTGGCTCACGAGGATCTGGGCGATGTCCATCAGTTCTTCATTGGTTCCGACCCGGATGACTCCGGATTGGCGCAGCATCGCATCCAAAGCGCCCTGTGGAGCCTGCGTGGTCCGCACATGATGTCCAGGCGGCAGTTGCAGTCCCATGAGGTCCGATTTCGCCACAATGACCGGTTTGCTGCGGGAGAGCCTGCGGGCGATGCGCGAGAACTTTCTGGGGTTGCCGAAGGACTCGAGATACAAACCAACGGCGCTGGTAGCCGGATCATCTTCCCAGTACTGCATAACGTCGTTCCCGGAAACGTCTGCCCGGTTTCCGGCCGACAGCGTGGAAGATAGTCCGAGCCCGCGCCTTGCAGCGGCGGCATAGAGCATCACGCCGATGGCTGCGGACTGGCTGAAAAGTCCCAACGGCCCGAGCTTCGGCAGTTTCGGCGCCATCGAGGCGTTGAGCGACACTTTGGGATCGGTGTTGATGATGCCCAGCGATGCCGGCCCGATCACCCGCATGCCGTTTGCACGGGCGTTGCGAACCAGCTCCCGCTGGCGCGACAGTCCTTCAACCCGGTCATCAGCAAATCCGCCGGTGGCAACGATGAGTCCCTTCACCCCGGCATCAGCGCATTCCTGCACTACTTTGAGAACTTGGTCATAGGGGACGGCGATGATGGCCAACTGCACCTCGTGGGGCACCTCGGCGATCGTGGCGTATGAAACCAGACCTCCGAGCTCAAAAGCCTGCGGATTGATGGCATAAACGGTCCCTTGGAAGCCGCCCTCCACGATGTGCTCCAGCAGCGAAAAACCCACACTGCCCCACTCGCGGCTGGCGCCGATGACTGCTATTGACGACGGCGCCAGCAGCGCGGCGACGCTGCGCGCCTCTGCACGGTGCTCGCGCGATTCCATCACCGCTCTGGAGCGCTCCGTGGGGTCGATGTCGAATTCAAGCATCACCACGCCGTCGTCAAAACGACGCTGGACTTCATAACCGGCGTCGTTGAAAACGGTAATCATCTTGCGGTTCTCGGGCAGTACTTCGGCCGAGAACTTGCGGATGCCGTTCTCCCGCGCGGCGGCGGCCAGATGCTCCAGCAGAATAGAGCCGAGACCACGGCTCTGGTGGGTATCCGCTATGTTGAACGCGACCTCGGCTTCCGCCGGATCATCCAGCCGGTCATAGCGGCCGATTCCGATTATTTCGCTCGCAATGGTGATGACAAAGGCGACGCGGTTGCTATAGTCCACGTTGGTGAAACGCGCCAGCTCACGTGAACTGAGCTTGGACTTGTAAGTGAAGAAACGCAGATAGATTGAGCTCTCCGACTGACCTACGTGGAAGGCCTGGAGCGCCTCTGCATCCTCCGGGACGATAGGGCGTAAATGCGCTGTACCGCCGTCTCGTAGGACGACATCAGCTTCCCAGTATTCTGGATAATCAGGGGTTTGCGCCTCTTCCGCCATAGACTCACTGTAACCGTTAATAAGCAGTAAGGACCCGAGCTTTTCACATGGCCCGCCGACAGAAGACCGTTCAGGACGAACCGGACTACACCGAGAACATTGTTGACATTGACGTCACGGCCGAAATGGAAGGCTCGTTCCTGGAGTACGCCTATTCGGTGATTTATTCACGGGCGCTGCCTGATGCCCGTGACGGCCTGAAACCCGTGCAGCGGCGCATTCTGTACATGATGAGCGAGATGGGCCTGCGCCCGGACCGCGGTCACGTTAAGAGTGCACGTGTTGTCGGTGAAGTAATGGGTAAGCTGCACCCGCACGGTGACACCGCCATCTACGACGCAATGGTGCGCATGGCTCAGTCGTTCGCGCTGCGCATGCCCCTCATTGACGGACACGGCAACTTCGGTTCGCTCGATGACGGACCTGCGGCGCCCCGGTATACAGAGGCCAGACTCGCCGCGTCGGCGCTCTCGCTGACGGACCACCTGGACGAAGACGTCGTCGACTTCGTGCCCAACTATGACAACCAGATCATGCAACCGGAAGTCCTCCCGGCAGCATTTCCCAATCTATTGGTCAACGGCTCCTCAGGTATCGCCGTCGGTATGGCCACCAACATGGCCCCGCACAACCTTGGCGAAGTTATCGGCGCAGCCCAGCACCTGATCCAGAATCCGGACGCGCAACTCGATGACATCATGCGCTTTGTGCCGGGGCCTGACCTCCCCACGGGCGGCAAGATTGTCGGCCTTAGTGGTATCCGGGATGCCTACGCCACCGGCCGGGGTTCCTTTAAGACGCGCGCCACCGTCCAGGTCGAACAACTGACCGCCCGACGGACCGGGCTCGTCGTGACTGAACTGCCCTACATGGTTGGTCCGGAGAAGGTCATCGAAAAGATTAAAGACGCGGTGACGTCCAAGAAGCTTCAGGGCATCAGCGACATTGTTGACCTCACCGACCGCAGCCACGGACTGCGCCTGGTCATCGAGCTTAAGAACGGATTCAATCCCAACGCCGTACTGCAGCAGCTGTACCGCTATTCGCCGATGGAAGATTCCTTTGGCATCAACAACGTCACGCTGGTAGATGGTCAGCCCCGGACACTGGGACTCCTGGAGCTGCTCCAGGTCTACGTAGATCACCGCATCGACGTAGTCCGACGACGCACAGCCTTCCGGCTAGCCAAAAAGAAGGACCGCCTCCATCTGGTTGAAGGTCTTCTCATCGCGATCGTCGATATCGATGAGGTCATCCAGATCATCCGCGCTTCGGAAGAAACTGCCGAAGCCCGGCAGCGCCTCATCGCGGTCTTCGACCTCACCGAGATCCAAGCCAACCACATCCTCGAGCTGAGGCTGCGGCAGCTGACCAAGTTCTCCCGGATTGAGCTGGAGAAGGAACAGGAGCAGCTGCGCCAGGACATTGCGGCGCTGGAAGAAATCCTGAACTCCGAGCCCAAACTGCGCCAGCTGGTTTCGGATGAACTCGGCGAAGTCGCAGCCAAATACGCCACTCCCCGGCGGACGGTCTTGCTCGAATCGGAAGCCACAGGAGCGCTTACCGGTGCCACCGCGGCACCTGCGAGCAAGAATGGAGCCAAAGCGCCCGTCCAGCTGGAGATCGCCGACGATCCCTGCTGGGTGATCCTCTCGGCCTCAGGGCAATTGGCGCGGACAGCCAATCAGGATGAGTTGCTCGACGGCGGCCAACGCGTCAAGCACGATGTCTTCACCTCAGTGGTCAAAACCTCGGCGCGGGCCGAGATCGCCGCCGTTACGTCCCTGGGACGTATGCTCCGGCTGCAGGTGGTGGACATGCCGGCCCTCGCTCCGTCTGCGGGAGTTCCGAATCTGACCGGCGGTGTCCCTGCTCGGGAATTCATCACGCTGGCCAAGGGGGAAACCCTGGTGGCCTTGGCGCCGCTGAACGCCGTTCTCGCCATTGGTACGGCCCGGGGAATCGTCAAACGAGTCAGCCCGGACTATCCGCTCAATCGTGAGGACTGGGACATCATTTCGCTCAAGCCCAAGGACTACATCGTGGGTGTAACGGCAGCTGCCGAGGGCGATGATCTGGTCTTCATGACCAGGCAGGCCAGATTCTTGCGCTTCGCGGCAGCCACAGTCCGACCTCAAGGCCGGACGGCCGGAGGCATGGCAGGCATCAAGCTGACTGAAGACGACGACGTGGTGTTCTTCGGCGCTGTGGATCCTGACGATGCCGCCGCCGTCGTCGTCACTATTGCTACAACGGCCCAAGCATTGCCCGGCACGTCCCCGGGATCTGTGAAGGTCACCGCACTCGAGGAGTTCCCAGCCAAGGGCAGGGCCACGGCCGGGGTGAGAGCGCATCGCTTCCTTAAGGGCGAAGACCAGCTCAGCCTGGGCTGGGCAGGCCATGGTCCGGCTAAGGCCTCCGCGACAAGCGGCGTAACTCGTTCACTGCCCACTGAACATGGGCGTCGGGACGGCTCTGGCATTCCGTTGTCGCAGACGGTGGACGCAGTCGGTCCGAGCCTGTCCTGACGCGCCCTTCGTCCCTCTGCCGGTCACGCCGCGCGGTAATAGATGAAATCAGTCCGTCCGGTGATAGCGGGATATCGTAAGGGCGTTGGGTGCGGTTCCTCGGCGGCTAGCTCTTCCACTGCCTCCAGAAGTGCGTCTTCCTGGGGAACAGGCATCGATTCCACTTCAGGCGGCAGCCCTTCCAACTGTGGATTCAGCGTCGGCTTCCGCTTCTCGCCGGCATTGGTCTCCAGTGGTGTGCCCGGCAGTGCTGGTGCGGTTGACACGTAGGTGTGTCCGCTCGGGGTGGTTGTTTCCACGGTGTGCCGTGGACCGGGGACCCTTTGGGCGTGCCAGCCGTCGGTTTCCTTCGCCAGGTTACACGCTTCACATAGCCCTTGCCCGTTGATCTCGCTGGTCTGCCCGGCGTCACGCCAGGGCACGACGTGGTCGTGGTGGCGGATCGGTGCGTCGCACCACGGCGTGCGGCAGAGCTGGTCCCTGGCCTGGATCATGCGTTGCATCCCGGCCGGCATCAACCGCGCCCGCGAATCCATGCCCAGCAACTGTCCCGTGCCCGGCGCCGTATACAGCCGGCGCACCCACACTTCCACCTCGGACTCATCGGCCCCATCGCCGGGCGCTCTTCGCACCGAACCCGGCGGCCCGGCTGCCGGCCGGGTTGCGGTACCGGTTGCTTCGGTGGTTCCGGTGTCTGCGGTGTCGGCACCTGCATCGTTGGCCGGTACCGTTTCGGCTGTGTCTGGCGGGCCGGAACCGGCAGCGCCGTCTCCGTTGCCGGCATCCGCTGCGCGGGTAACGATCTTGTCTTCGTCGGCGCCGTTTATCGGATTGCCGACCGCTGGGTGATCTGTGCCGCCGTTCCCAGCGGCGCCCTTCATCGGCTTACTGTCGGCGGAGGCGTCCTTGCCGCCGTTCGCGTTGTCGTGGTCGGTGTTGTCGGTGCGGAGGAGGTCGCGGGCCCATTGGGCGGGGACGATGCCGTAGCCGGTCAGGTGGGCCGGTTCGGAGTCGCCTTGGAACAGGGTGCGGTCGGTCATGACCAGCTGCACCTCGATTTTTGCGGGGTTCTCCGCGGGCTGGCCGGTGACGCGTTCGACGAGGATGTCGGCCATGAGCTGGCCCCGGCCTCGTTCATCGCCCTGCGCCTTCAGCCGGTCGGCTTCCTTGGCCAGGGCCGCGTGGACGGCCACGCCCTGTACCACCGGCAGCAGGCAGGACACCTGGGCCATGGTGTCCGGCGCGGGACGGCAGGAGACATGGCGTTCGGTTTCGGCTTTCGCGGCCCGGCGGACCACCGACAGTGGGTCCAGCCGCAGTGCGGCCTGCTTCGCCATGGCCCCGATCTGTTTGTCCCCGCAGCCGCGCAGCGTTTTCGGATCAGAACACAGCTCCCGGTCCACGCGGCGGCGGTCTTCCACGCTCAGGCAGGCGGTTTCGCCGACCAGGATGGTCGCCCGCCACTCGTTCAGCCGGCCCTCCGCCAGCGCCGCATACGAGTGCGGCATCTCCCTGATCAACGCGGTGGCCATCCCCAGGTGCTTACCGCCCCGGTTGGGCGAGTCCTTCCGCGCCAGGCCGATCTCCTTCGCCAGCCCCCGGCCCCGCTTCTCCGCCGCGACCCCCGCGGCAGCGCGGGTTTCCCGGCGGGACGCAACAAACGCCTCCGTCTCCCGGGCCTGCGCGGCAGCCGCGGCGGCTTTAAGTTCCTCCATGGCGGTGATCCGGTCAATCCGCACCCCCTCGGAGACGTCCTGGTCCATGTTCGCCAGTTCCAGAATCGCGGCCCGGACCAGTACAGCACCCGGATCACCGGGAACCGGCTTCACCGGATCCATCTCCGCTGGAACGATTGACTCGAACATACTTTCGATTCTAGCGCGGGGTGATGGAGCACACAATACTTATTCAGGACCTGTTCAAAGGATGCTGGCACCCACCTAGCCCGCCATGCCCGGAGCGTCCATCAGACCGAGCACGTCCGACTCCCCCGGGCCAACTCGATTTCACTGCGATCCAGAAGTAGTGCCTGGCACAGGTCATCGCCACCTCGTCTGCGCCGGCAGGCACCGCACCAGTGCCTGCTGGATAGACTGGCCGCATGGCGATCATTCCTGACACAAAAGACTGGACCTGGGTTACCGAGCAGCCATGCCCGGACTGTGGTTTTGACCCCGCGGGCGTCACTCCGGATCGGGTAGGTCCTGCTGTCCGGGAAAGCATCCCGCGTTGGCAATCTGTGCTTGCGCGTCCGCAGGTTGCTGAGCGCGGCGACGAGTCGGTGTGGTCGGGTTTGGAGTACGGAGCCCATGTCCGCGATGTCTGCAGGGTCTTCGAAGATCGCTTAGCCCTAATGCTGTCGCGCGACAATCCAAGCTTCGCTGATTGGGACCAGGATGCTGCCGCGGTTGAGAACGACTATGCCCGGCAGGATCCGCGTGAGGTCTCACAAGAGCTTGAAGGCGCCGCGCGGTCCGTTGCAGCAGCCTTCGCCGCCGTCGCAGTCGATCAGTGGGAGCGCCAGGGCCTGCGCAGTAACGGCTCCGTATTCACCGTAACCAGCCTGGGAGCATACTTCCTCCATGATGTGCTCCACCACTTGAACGACGTCAACGGCTGACTCAGGGCCGACGCTTCCATCAGGCAACTTATACCAAGGCAACTCACATGAATCCAGTTCCACCATGTCAGGTGAGCTGCTTCTCGTACGCCAGATCCCTCTTGGTTGGCGAGTAGCCCATCCGGCTGTAAAGGCCCAGGGCGCCGCTCGGATTTTCGGTGTCTACGCCCAGCCCGGCGTTCTCCATGCCCCCGGCCTTGAATCGACGCATGGCCTCAGCCAGCAGGGCAGGCGCAAATTTCCGGCCGCGCCAGGCCCGCCGAACACCGAGCAGGTCAGTGAACCCTTCGTCATGCCCGGCTTGGAGGCGGTAGTCCGGATCAAAACTGGCTAACTGGTACGCCACAGTTTCCCCGGTAGCAGTCTCGATGATGGACATGCTCCACTCAGGCTTGAGCTGCGGGTGGCTCACCACAAACTTCCATTTCTGCTCGTCCTTTGGCTCGCTGCCCCAATGGTCGGCAAAGGCCTCATTGTGAGCGAGTCGTACCGCTTCGCTCTGGTCAGGATTGAGCGTAGCGAACACAAATCCATCCGGCAGCGCCAGCTCCGGTATCGGATCAGCAAGCGAACGGGTCATCTCCGTGAAATAGCGGACAACCTTCGCGCCAACGGTCCCCATCAGCGCGTTGTGCGCCAAATCCCGCTCCTCCGTATACGTGCGCAGGACTCCGCCGCTTATGCCGGCAGCCAGGAACCGACGGCGCTGGCATTCTTCCTGCCATCGGTAGACCGCCCGCCCGATCCCGCGCTGTCGCCACTGCGGGTCCACACCGCCCCACGTGTGTGCGGTGGCCGAACCGGTGTTGGCCTTGACCGCGCCCACGGCGCGGGCAGTCCCGTCGGCATCAGTCCCGATCAGGGTGGTCACGGCCGGATCGTTCGCCGCCGATTCAAAGGCCTCTTCTAGGTCCGCGCGCGCTTCCACCCATACCGGTTTGTCCACTTCGGCCATGCGCCGGATCAAGGCGTGCCAGTTGTCGATGTCGGCAGGTGTCATGGGTCGCCAGTCCAGGCGTGCGTCGAGGTAGTCAGGAAGCGCCGAGCTGCTCATGCCTTTAGGCTAAAGCAGGCAGCGGCGCCGGGGAACCCAGTTCCAGCCGCAGCTCGCACAACTCCGCCTCGGAAGGCCGGTGGGTGACCATGACTACCGCCTTGCCCGCAAGCGCCGCGCGGAGGTCGGCCAGCAGCGCTACCGCAGATTCACGGTCCAGATGCGCCGTCGGCTCGTCCAGCAGCAGCACCTCCGCGTGGGTCAGCAGCGCACGGGCCACCGCGACGCGTTGGCGCTGCCCACCGGAGAGGAAATGCCCGTTCGGCCCAATACGGGTATCAAGTCCGTCCGGCAGGCCTGCAACGAAGCTACCAAGGCCGACGTCGTCAATCGCCTTGAGCAGCTCGGCTTCCGATGGAGGATCGGCTTTGCTGCGCGCCAGCATCAGGTTCGCGCGCAAGGTCGAGTTGAACAAGTGGGCTTCCTGCGGCGTCCAGGCAATGCCTCTGCCGGCGCCCGGTGTAACGGACTCCACCGGCTGGCCGTTCACCAGATACCGGCCCTGCTCCGGCTGAAGGAACCCGAGCAGCACGCCCAGCAGGGTCGACTTCCCGCTGCCGGACGGGCCGGTCACCGCCAGCCACTGCCCCGGCCGCAGCTCGAGGTCCAGTCCGCTGAAGACGGGACGGGACTGCCCGGGATAGGAATACGAAACCTGCTCAAGGCTTAGCGAGGCGAACTCCCCGCGCACCTGGGAATCCTCGATGCTGTTGGAAGGTAGGTCCTCGGTACCCAGTTCCGGCAGCACCCGCTCCCCCAGCCCGCGCCAGGCGCCCCATTGCTGGACGGCGGTATTGACTGCCGCGTAGGGCTCGACCAGCGCCAACTGCATCAAAATCACGACGGCGGCGGCTCCGGGCACTGCTCCAGCAGACTGGGTAACCATCACCAGGGCGGTGAGCGAACAAGCCAGGACCGTCAGGCACTGGCCGAGTCCCTGCGCCCACGCGCTATGCTGCAGCGCCGCCGTCGTTCTGGAATCCAGGTCCTGGGTCCGCTTCAGCAGCGATGCCTCCGCGGCATTGGCCCGCAGATCCGCGGCCGCACCAAGCAGGCGTGCAAAAGCGTTCAGCGACTCCCCCTTGAGGCCTACCGTCGCGGCCTGCGCAGAACGGTCGGCCAGGCGGGTCAGGGTGGGCGCCACGAGAATCCCGACGGCGGCGAGCAGTATCTGCCACACCAGGCCGGACGGCAGCAGCAGCGCGGTAGCCACGCACGACGCCACGGCGGTCAAGACTCCCACCAACGGCGCGAACACTGCGCGCGGGGCGACGTCGCGCAATTCATCGACGTCGCCGATCAGCCGTTCCAGAGCTCCCCCGCCCCGGGCAAGTTTCCGCCAGCCGGCCGGACGCTGCAGCAGCCCGTTCCACAGGCGGGTCCGTAGCCGGTCCGTACTTTGGAAGACGGCATCATGCAGGCGCAGGCGCTCGTGATAGCGCAGCACGGAACGGCCCAGGCCGAAGAACCGCACCCCGACTATGGAGGTCATCAGATACAGGATCGGCGGCTGCTCGCTGGCGTAGACGATGAGCCAGCCGGACAGGCCGCTCAGCGAGACCGCGAACAGCGTAGCGCCCAGCCCCAAGAGCAGCGCGGCAACAAACGGCCTGCTCCAGGGGCGCAGCATTGCCAGGTTCCGCCACAGGGACGGCCGCTGTGCAGGTTCGCCCTCATCGACGGCGCCCCGGACGGCGACAGTTGCTTCGGCTTCCGGTCCGGCTGCCGGAGCCGGATGTGTGGCTCCCCAGGCATGACTGGCGCCGGCACCGATCTCAATCAACTGGTCCGCAAGTCCTGCGGTGGCGGGATCGTGTGCCACCAGGACTATGGTGATGCGTCCGCGCAGCCGCTTCAGGGCGTCTTCGATGGCGCGGGCACTGGTCGCATCGACGTGGGCGGTCGGTTCGTCTGCCAGCAGCAACCGCACTCCGGGCACGTTGTCCACCCGGGCCAGGGCGCGGGCCACGGCGACCCGCCGCAGTTCGCCCGGGCTGAGGTCACCGGTGGCCGCGTCGATCAAAGCGGTCCCGTTGACCTGTGACAGCGCACGCTCGGCAGCCTGTCGCCCCGCGGGAGAAGCCGGCAGGCCGGCATACAGTGCGATCTCGTCCGCCACAGTCAGCTCCGCCGGCACCGGGTGCTGCGGAATCCAGGCAATCTGGTCCGCGCCGACTCCTGCCACGGAGCCGGCAACCGCCGCACCCGCCCCGTCCCGCCGTACACCGGCCAGCACCTCCAGGACAGAGGTTTTGCCGCAGCCGCTGGGGCCGGCCAGGGCCGCGATTCCGCCGGCAGCAACGTTGAAGTCCAGCCCATCGACCACAGCTTCCGCACGCCCCGGATAGCGGATGCTCAAGTTCGACACGGCAATGTCCCCCGAACCCGCTTGCGCATCAGCGCGCACCAGTGGCCGGCCTGCCGGCGAGCCGAGCACCGCGTTGCTGCGTTTGAGCGCTTCGAGTCCATCCTCGCTGGAATGGTGCGCACTGCCCAGATCGCGCAGCGGCTGGTAGCACTCGGGAGCCAGAATCAGGGCGAGCAGGCCGGCTTCGAGCGGCATCTCGCCGTGCACCAGCCGCACGCCGATGAACACCGCGACGACGGCCACCGAAATGGTGGCAATCAGTTCCAGCGCCAGCGAAGACAGGAACGCGACGCGCAGGGTGGCCAGGGTGCGGCTGCGGTACTCGGCGGCAACGTCGCCCAGCGCCCGCGTCTGGGCAGCGGCACGGCCGAGTCCAACGAGTACCGGCAGCCCGCGGGCCAGTTCCAGCAGGTGGTCCGAGAGCCGGTCCAACGCCGCGGCGGCTTCCTGGGCCTTGTCCTCGGTGTGCTGGCCGATCAGAATCATGAAGACCGGCACCAGCGGGATGGTCAGCACCACAACCAGCGCACTGATCCAGTCCGCACCAAGAATGCGCAGACCAACCAGCAAAGGCACGACGGCGCAGGTAACCAAGGCGGGAAGGTACTTGCTGTAGTAGTTATCCAGCGAATCCAGACCGCGCGTCACCAGGACGGTCAGGGCGCCGCTCCCTGCGCCAACGCCCGCGCTGCTGTCTGCCGCGCGGGCTTCAGTACTGTTCCCAGCGCCGGCCGCGGCGTTTGCCCCGCCGTCGTCGATAATCCGCCGGGTCAGGTCCGCGCGCAGCTCCTGCTTGACGCCGGCGGCGGCGCGTTGGGCCACCGTTTCCTGAGCCCATACGGACAGCGAACGCACCACAGCGCCGGCCGCTCCCAGCACCATAACGTGCTGCGCGTCGAGGGCGCCGGCGGCCAGTCCGGCAATTCCGCTGGCGACGGCGTCGGCCAGCAAAATGAGACCAAGCGCCTTGCACGCGGCCAGCAGGCCCAGCAGATAGAGCGCCCGCCTGCTCGTGGCGCTGACGGGAAGCAGGGGCTTCACTGCGGGACGACGGCGTGGGCAGCCGGAATCGACGAGGCACTGACGCGCTTGCGGAACACCCAGTAGGTGTAGCCCTGGTACACCAGTACTGCCGGAATCCCGAAGGCGGCAATAACGCTCATCACGCCCAGAGTGTATTCCGACGAGGACGCGGAAGTGACGGTCAGGTTGTAGGCGGAGTCGATGGTGGACGGCAGCACGTTCGGGAACACCGCGGTGAAAATGGTCGCGGTGCCCGCCAGCAGGAAGACACCCAGGCCCCCGAAACTCCAGCCGTCCCGTTCCCGCCGGGCCATCATCCACGCGAACGCGGCGCCGAGGACGGCCAGCAGCAGCGTCACATAGGTGACGGATTTGCCGCCGGCCACCACTACCGCGACGGCCCACAGCGCCAGCGGCAGCAGGGCGACAGGCAGCCAGCGAAGCAACAGCTTGCGGGCACGGGTCCGGATGTCGCCGTCGGTCTTCAGCGCCAGGAACGCTGCCGCGTGCACAATGCAGAAGAAGACAACTGCCAGACCGCCGAGGACCGCATAGCCGTTGAACCAGGCAAAGGGGCCGCCCACCCGGTCCCCGTTTTCGTTCAAGGGCAGCCCCGTGGTGGTCAGCGCCAGCATGGCTCCGACGCCGAAGGCGGCCACGAGGGAGCCAAGGACAATGGCCCAGTCCCAGGCGTTGCGCCAGCGGTCGGAGTCCATCTTGCCGCGGTACTCGAAGGCAACCGCGCGGAAGATCAAGGCGAGCAGCACGAAGACCAGCGGCAGATACAGGGCAGAGAACAGGGAAGCGTACCAGTGCGGGAAAGCGGCGAAGGTGGCGGCACCGGCCGTGACCAGCCAGACCTCGTTGCCGTCCCAGACCGGTCCTACGGTATTCAGCAGCACTCGGCGCTCGGTGTTGTTGCGGGCAAAACCGCGCATGAGCATGCCGACGCCCAGATCAAAGCCCTCCAGGAACAGGTAGCCGGTCCAGAAGAAGGCAATGATGATGAACCAAAGAGTAGGCAGGGTTTCCATTTCAGTTCTCCAGACTGTCCGGATCGGATACGGCCGCGCGGTTGTCCTCAGTAAGCAAAGGCAAGCACATCGTCGTCGTCCTTCCGCTTGCCGGGGCCCTCGTCACCGTCGTCATCTTTGTCCTCGTGCAGCAGTTCGGGCATGGCAGATGGCACCCCGCCGCGGCAGTAGGCGAAGAGCAGTTTCACTTCCACCACCAGCAGCACGCCGTACACCAGGGCGAAGGCCGCCAGCGAAAAGACAAGCTCGGCCAGTGAGACGCCCGGCGAGACCGCGGCAGCTGTGAACATGAAGACATTGTCGATCCCGTTCGGATCAGGGTTGGGCGCGACGACGAAGGGCTGGCGGCCCATTTCGGTGAAGATCCAGCCGGCTGAGTTGGCGCCGAACGGGGCCAGAATCCCGAACACAGCCAGGCGCATCAGCCACTTGGACTGTGGCACGGTCCCGTTGCGTACAATCCACAGCGCAACCAGGGCGGCGCCAGCGGCCAGCATGCCGAAGGTAATCATCATTCGGAAACCCCAGTAGGTAACCTCCATGACAGGGACATAGTCGATTTCAGTTCCGGCGCGCTCGCCGTAGATCGGGTTGTCCGGCAAATGGGTGCCGAATTTCTCCTGGTACTCAGGCAGGAGCGAATTGATTCCGCGGATTTCGGTGGTGAAATCGCCGTTGGCCAGGAAGGACAGCAACCCCGGCAGTTCGACAACCGCAACCAGATCATCACAGTCATTGGAACCCAGATCACCGACGGAGAGGATCGAAAATCCTGTCCCGTCATGGCACGCCGCCTCGGCCGCAGCCATCTTCATTGGCTGCTGTTCAAACATGAGCTTGGACTGCAGATCACCGGTCAGGGCGACCCCGCCGAACGAAACCATAGCGACGACGGCGCCGATCCGCAGGGAGCGCAGCCAGACTCTATGGTCCGCGGCGTCGCGGCCGATGGCAGGCCTGGAGCCAACAATAACCTTGCCGTCGGGGCCCACGGTGTCGATCCCGTCACGGCGGCGCTTCCACAGGTGGTACCAACTGATGCCGAGCAGGAAGCCGCCGGCCACGGAGAACGCTCCGAAAAGGGTGTGCGGGTAGGCCACAAGCAGCGTGTTGTTGGTGAGGACGGCCCAGATATCGACCATGACAGGACGGCCGTCGATCATTTCGACGCCGACCGGGTGCTGCATCCAGGAGTTGGCCGCGAGGATGAAGTAGGCCGAGCCCATGGTTGCCAGCGATGCAGCCCAGATGCTCAGCAGGTGAATGGCCTTAGGGAGCCGGCCCCAGCCGAAGATCCACAGGCCGAGGAAGATCGACTCGACGAAGAAGGCCAGCAGCGATTCCAGCGCCAGCGGCGCACCGAAGACATCTCCGACAAAGCGGCTGTATTCACTCCACGCCATCCCGAACTGGAATTCCTGCACCAGGCCGGTGGCCACGCCCATAATAAAGTTGATCAGGAAAAGTTTGCCCCAGAACTTGGTCATCCGCAGGTACTGGTCCTTGCCAGTCCGGTACCAAGCTGTCTGCATTACGGCCACCGTCAGGCCGAGGCCGATGGTCAACGGCACCATCAGGAAGTGGTAGACGGTGGTGACGCCGAATTGCCAGCGGGCGATTTCCAGGGCTTCCACGATAAATACCCCTTCGGGACGAGCCGGCACAGGCTAAAGCGTCGGCGGGACACATTTCTACAAGCCGTAGAAGTACAAGTTTCTACGTAGTGTAGAACAATTTCTGCAAACGCGGTAAATTAGAGAGTGAGACCACATCCCGGCAGCCTGAGCCGCCGGGTCGAGCAGCTAGTTTGGTAGGACGAGGGAAATAGATGGCAACTCTTGGGGAGCTGGAACGCGCGGTTATGGACCTGCTGTGGCAGGCCGACTCGGAAGATCCAGCGGAGATCGCTTTTACCGCAAACGCCCTGCGCGACCGTCTGGCACGGAAAACGGATTCAAGCCCGGATGGCAAGGAACTGGCAGTAACGACTGTGCTCACAGTGTTGTCCCGATTGGAGAAGAAGGGCCTGGTACAGCGCGAACGGGACATCCGTCCGCACCGCTATCGTGCAGTGACCAGCCGTGAGGAACACACGGTGGAGTTGATGAACGAGGTGCTTGGATCGGCGCCGGACCGCGAGGCCGTTCTCGCTAAATTCATCGGCAGCGTTTCCGAACAGGAAGCCGAAACCCTGCGTAAGCTGCTGACTGCGTAGCCCTTAGTGTTCTGGGCCTCGTACCTCCTGGCCGCCATGGCGGTCATTTTGGCGTGGCCGGTGCCGGTTTTGCTCGCCCGGGCAAAGTGGACCGCACGAGCACCCGTCACGGCCTTGGTGCTGTGGCAAGCCATCGCGCTGGCCGGCGGGCTCTCTATGATCGGCGCCATGCTGACATGGGGGCTGGAACCGCTGGGCGAGAACCTCCTGGCCGGGCTTCAAGGGCTGGCAGGGCTGCTGGTTAGTTACGCGCCGGCACCGGGCCTGGACCTGATCCATGTCTTCGCGCTCAGCGCTGCCCTGCTGCTGGGCGTACATCTGGTCTTTACGCTGCTGCTGACTTATTACCGGATCCGCAAGCAACGCAACAAGCACCGTGACCTGCTGAACCTGCTCAGTTCTCCGGTCAAAAACTCTCCCAAGACCCTGGTGATCAGCCATCCCGCACCTGTTGCGTATTGCCTCCCCGGTGGAGCTGGCTCCGTTACAGTGCTCTCGGAAGGTCTGTTGGAGCTGCTCCGGCCCGAAGAGCTCGAGGCGGTTCTGAACCATGAGCGCGCCCATCTGAACCAGCGCCACGACCTCCTGCTGTGGGCCTTTGCCGCCTGGCGCTCCGCGCTTCCCTGGCTGCCGACATCGCAGCTCGCGCAGCAGGCCGTCAACGAACTGATCGAGATGCTCGCGGATGACGGGGCACTCAGAACCGCGAACAGGGAAACCTTGATCCGCGCCGTGGCCGTGGTGGCTAGCGGCGAAAGGCCGTCCGGCGTCGGCGCTCCGGCCAAAGAGTTGCTGACCCCGGAAGAGTCTGAGGCCCTGAGCACTGCCCACCGGTTGCACCGGCTGCTGTCGCCGTCGCCGCCCCTGGGCAAGCCAGCGCAAGCAATGGTGCTGGGCTGCTCGGCCTTGCTGCTGGCCGTGCCGACCGTCCTGCTCCTGGCCCCGGGGCTGGCCGGGTAGCAGCAGAACGGTCGCTCCACTCCAGGTTGCCCGCAGGCGGCTTCCCCGTTTGCAGGCCTGACCGTCGTTAGGCGTCGATCCGCTCGCGGTCCAGCATGGCTGCACCGGCAACAATGAACTCCTTGCGCGGCGCCACGTCCGAACCCATCAGCAGGTCAAAAGCGCGCTCGGCGGCCTCGGCATGCTCGATGCCGACACGCCGCAAGGTCCGGTGCCGCGGGTCCATGGTTGTTTCGGCCAACTGGTCGGCGTCCATTTCGCCCAGGCCCTTGTACCGCTGGATTGGCTCCTTGTAATTCCGGCCGCTCTTCTCCAGTTCCGCCAGCAGGCGCAATAGTTCATTCTCCGAGTAGGTATAGACGAGCTCGTTGGCCTTCGACCCGTGATTGATTACTTCCACCCGGTGCAACGGTGGCACCGCGGCGTAGACCCGGCCGTCTTCAACCAGCGGGCGCATGTAGCGGAAGAAAAGCGTCAGCAGCAGCGTACGGATATGCGCGCCGTCGACATCGGCGTCGGTCATCAGAATGACCTTGCCGTAACGGGCGGCGTCAAGCTGGAAACTGCGGCCCGAACCGGCGCCCACCACCTGGATCAACGCGGCGCACTCGGCGTTGGCAAGCATGTCACCCACCGAGGCTTTCTGGACGTTAAGGATCTTGCCGCGGATCGGCAGCAGCGCTTGATGGTCCGAGGAACGGGCCAGCCGCGCGGTCCCCAGTGCGCTGTCACCTTCGACAATGAAGAGCTCGGAGCGTGCCACATCATCCGTACGGCAATCCAACAGTTTCGCTGGCATCGAGGACGTTTCCAAGGCGTTCTTGCGCCGCTGCGTTTCCTTGTGCACGCGCGCGGAGATGCGCGACTTCATCTCGCTGACAACCTTTTCCAGCAACAGCGCAGACTGGGCCTTGTCTCCCCTCGCCGTGGAGGTGAGCTTCGCCTGGATTTCCTTTTCCACCACGCGCGAGACGATATTGCGGACAGCTGAGGTACCGAGGATTTCCTTGGTCTGCCCCTCGAACTGCGGTTCGGCCAGCCGAACGGTCAGCACGGCAGTCAGGCCTGCGAAGACGTCATCCTTTTCGATCTTGTCATTGCCGGCCTTGAGCTTGCGCGAATTGGCTTCAATAACCTTGCGGAAGGTTTTCAGCAGGGCCTGTTCGAAACCGGTCTGGTGCGTGCCGCCCTTCGGCGTGGCGATGATGTTGACGAAGCTGCGGACGCTTGTGTCATAGCCAATGCCCCAGCGAAGGGCGATGTCCACCTCGCAGTCCCGTTCAACCTCCGCCATCCGGCTGTGGCCCTTTTCGTCCAGCACCGGCACGTTTTCCTTGAATTTGCCGGAGCCGTGGACACGCCAAACATCGGTGACCGCGCTGTCGTTGGAGAGATAATCGACGAACTCGGCGATCCCGCCGTCGTGCTGGAAGACCTCTTCGATCGGCCCGTTTTCTCCCGGCGTACCGGGCAGTTGGCGTTCGTCGCGCAGCGTGACGCGAAGTCCGGGAACCAGGAAGGACGTCTGCCGCACACGGGCCTGCAGCTCCTCATAGGAGAACTTGGCATCAGCTGTGAATATCTGACGGTCCGCCCAGTAACGGATCCGTGTACCAGTGACGCCCCGCTTGGCTTTGCCCACCACTTCGAGCGTGGAGCTCTGCAGAAAAGGCTCGAACTTCGAATCGGGGCTGGGGTGCTTGCCCGTGTCGGCGAAATGCCCGGGCTCACCCCGGCGGAAGGACATCTGGTACGTCTTGCCGCCGCGGTCCACCTGGACATCCAAGCGTGCTGAGAGGGCGTTGACCACACTGGCGCCGACCCCATGCAGACCGCCGGATGCTGTGTAGGAACCTCCGCCGAACTTTCCGCCGGCGTGCAGTTTGGTGAAAACTACTTCGACGCCGGTCAGGCCGGTTCGCGGTTCAACGTCAACAGGAACGCCGCGGCCGTCATCGTGGATTTCCACTGACCCGTCCGGATGCAAGATGACAGTGATGCTCTGGCCGAACCCGGCCAAGGCCTCATCCACTGAGTTGTCAATGATTTCCCAGAGGCAGTGCATGAGCCCTCGCGAATCCGTGGACCCGATGTACATGCCTGGGCGCTTGCGGACAGCTTCCAGTCCCTCGAGGACGGAAAGATGGCGGGCTGTGTAATCGGAACTCGGTGGCGCCACTGAACTAGGAACTCCTTGGCCATACGAAAAGTGAACTCAAACATCCCGGGGTTCCCCGGGCGGCCGCTTGCAAAATGAAGGACCGTTACTAGGCTAGTCCCCTTTAGCAGCACGGATGTGCACCTCTTCGGCCAGCGCGTCGGGGATCACAGCAGATCCTGCCCGTTACGTACATGTGATACGCGGTCAGCGAAAGTGATCGAAAGGTGCGAAGAAAACAGCCGATGCAGTGGTTGTATGGACATACACATTTGTAAGGAGGTCGTCATGACAACAGCAGTAGCTACCCGAGAACTGACCGCAATGGATCGTTGTGATCGCTGCGGGGCCCAGGCCTACGTCCGAGTTGTGTTGGAGTCCTCCGGGGGAGAATTGCTTTTCTGCGGACACCACGCCCGCCAGCACGAACCGCAGTTGCGTTCGAAGGCTGCCGAATGGCAGGACGAAACCGGCCGGCTTCGCGAGACGCCTGCCATGGCAGCGGAATAGGCTTCAGCAGTTCGTCTGTCGCACAGCCGATAACTGCATAAATAACAACGGCGCCGTCCTCCTTTCGGGGAACGGCGCCATTGTTATTGGCCGTGAAGATCAGTCCAGGTAATCGCGTAGCACCTGGGAACGCGACGGGTGGCGCAGCTTGGACATCGTCTTGGATTCGATCTGGCGGATCCGTTCCCGCGTCACGCCGTAGACCTTGCCGATTTCGTCTAAAGTCTTAGGCTGGCCATCGGTCAAGCCGAAACGCATGGCAACGACACCGGCCTCACGCTCGGACAGAGTGTCCAGGACGGAGTGCAGCTGCTCCTGCAGCAGAGTGAAGCTGACCGCGTCCGCCGGGACAACGGCCTCGGAGTCCTCGATCAGGTCACCGAACTCGGAGTCGCCGTCCTCGCCCAGGGGCGTGTGAAGGGAAATCGGCTCGCGGCCGTACTTCTGGACCTCAACAACCTTTTCAGGCGTCATGTCCAGCTCCAGCGCCAGTTCTTCCGGCGTAGGCTCGCGGCCCAAGTCCTGCAACATCTGCCGCTGCACACGGGCAAGCTTGTTGATGACCTCGACCATGTGAACGGGAATACGGATGGTACGGGCCTGGTCGGCCATGGCTCGGGTAATAGCCTGACGGATCCACCAGGTGGCGTAGGTCGAGAACTTGAAGCCCTTGGTGTAGTCGAACTTCTCCACAGCACGGATCAGGCCCAGGTTGCCTTCCTGGATCAGGTCCAGGAAAAGCATGCCGCGGCCCGTATAACGCTTGGCCAGCGAAACGACCAGACGAAGGTTGGCCTCGAGCAGGTGGTTCTTCGCTCGCTTGCCGTCGTGGACAATCTGCTCCAGGTCACGGCGCAGGCGGGTTTCCATGCTGCCGTCGTCCTTGGCCAGCTTCTCTTCGGCGAAAAGACCGGCCTCAATGCGCAGCGCGAGATCGACTTCCTGCTCTGCGTTCAGCAGCGCGACTTTACCGATCTGCTTCAGATAGTCCTTAACCGGATCCGCAGTGGCTCCGGCCGAAACTACCTGCTGGGCGGGGGCATCATCATCGTCCGCGTCGGAGTAGACGAAGCCGCCTTCTTTCCCTGCAGGCTTTGCGGTTTCGTCAGCTTCGTCGGCTTCGTCAACAGCGTCCGGCTCGGCGTCCTCATCCTCGACGTCTACGTCAGTCTGGTCCTCAGCGGCTTTTGCGGTCTTCTTGGCTGCGGGGCCCTTCTTGGCAGCGGCTGCACCTGGCTTGCGACCGCGGCGCTTGGGCGCGGCGGGAGAGGCAGAAGTCGTCGTGGCGGTAGCAGTCTCCTCCACGGGAACTGCAGCAGTCTTCTTCTCAGGTGACACAGAGAACCTTTCATACGGGCGGTCTGTGATGATACCTGTGGGTAACACCACTATGACCCTGTCAAGTCCGTGTTTGATTTCAAGCAAAAGCCACAGATGCAGGGTCTGCGATACATAACCTGCTCTGCGCCGCAGGTATTCCCATACTGGGCATACCCACTTGCAACACGAACCCGACCGGGTCTCGGTTCCCATTGTCTCACGTTTTCACCCCGCTCGTGAACGAACATTTGCCTTCCTCGCCCTGTCTTGCCGCGACCCCAAGGAGATGTCGGGGGCGGTGCTGTACTGGCTTTCACCGGGGCCGCGGCCCTCGGTCAGGCCGCTCGTTCCTCTGACCCGGACCACGATGAATCGCGGTCCATAGCCCAAACAGGCAGGTTGCCGGTCTCGACGAAGTCATTGAGCAGCCGGGCAAGGCTGTAGTCCGGAAACTCCTGCAGAACCATTTCCAATGCCTCGTGCGCCATGGATCCGCGGCCGCGAGCCCATTCAATCCAGGCCAGCAGAGTTCCGGCTGCGGCCTTGGACGGTCCCTCCGACCCGCAATAAAGACGTACCAGGAGATTCGCGGCCCTGTCCACCCTGGTCCATTGCGGCGCCTGCGAGGAATTCCCGAGCAGCACAGCATCGAAGATGCGCCGATATGCATCCAAAGTCTTACCCGGTTTCCACGTCGCACAAGGAAACGGGCCCGTCGGAGGCACATCCATGCCGGGCGGTTCGGTACCGGTCAGCACGCCGCAGCTCACTGCGCCTCCGTAAGCAGCGTCCAGCCCGCGGCAGATCAGCACGATCACCGCGTCGCGGACATGAAACGAAGTCAGGCTCGCTAGCAGGAAGGGAATCCGCTCCGGTCCGGGCCCGGTGCGGATGGCTGCGTCCCAGCAGAGCAGGGTCCGCCGGAACACCTCAGGTGAATTCCAGCTTCCCTCAAGCATCCGGAGGATTTCGCTGCTTTCGTTGCACACTGCAGTTGCAGACTCCGTGACGACCGCTCCCGAGCGGCGGAGAGCGACGGCCTGGCTCACGGACGGGGCGACGCTGCTCCCCCGGAAAATCATCTCCGCGTTGATGGTGCTTTCAGCGATACGCTCCACCGGGTGGCCGCCGGCCGGGCAGCAGCTTGGCCTCTTACAGTGGAGGCAGCGGAAATGTTCCGGACTCACAACCCACCCGTCCCGGACGGGCAGGCCGGCACCATCGAGTGAAGTCAGGAGCAAGTCCAAAAGGATTTCATATGGGGGAAACTGCACCGACCTTTCCAAGGCATCGGTGTACAACACCAGCATCGAGCTATCCGCCCGGCTGTCCTTGCGCAGGTAAGCGCTGGCAGCGTCGGCAAAACGCGCCAGTTCCTCCTCGCCGCTGTCCGTCGGGAGATCCAAGCGAAGGGTAGCCCCTAGCCGTTTGCCGTTCAGGGACAGCAGCACCAGGCTTTGCCGTGGTTGGAACTCCAGTGCGTGGGGTATGTAGCCAAGGATGTCTTCTGGTCGGGACACATGAATTGTTTGCTTGTTCATTCCCCCAATCTGGCCGGGCCCGATGCCGTCAGCCAGAGATCCACAGCGCGATGTGGAGCAGCCGGCATCGTGCTCCGCTTGTGGAGGAAGGGCCATGCGGACCGGATGCACGCCGTACAGGAGCCGTTGGGTCACATCCGGTGTGCGTCTGTGCTTTAGCGCCGGCCGGCGCCGGCATCGCGGCGGCGGTCCCGGCGTTGTTTGCGCAGCTGGCGTTGTCGGGCCAGTGCTACCCGCAGCGGCGGCACATCCTGGCCCTCTGCAGACATTTTGGCTCTGACCCTCCTGCGGATGGACAGGATGGCAGCGGTGCCGCCAGCCAGGAACAGGAACTGAACGCTCAAGGCAATACGGAACGAGTCCAGGGCGTAGAGCTCCCCCTGCGAGTAACCGCTGGCATACAGCGCATCCAGCACCACTCCAACGCAGAACATCACGAGCAGCGCGGAGACAAAACCGCCGACGTTGACAATTCCGGTTGCGGTACCGGCCCGGCTGACCGGATTGAACGTCCGGGCGAAGTCGAAGGCGATCATCGACCCCGGGCCGCCTACCGCCAGGACGAGAACCAGCACGACCAGCAGCCAGAAAGGCGCCCTCCCGGGATACAGCAATACGGCTAGCCAGGCGGCCGCCGTCGCGGCAATGATCAGCAGTACGAGCGAGGAACGGCGGAGCGGATGGCGGGCAACCCACCGTCCGAAAAACGGGCCACTGCATAATGCCACCGCCACGAAGACAGTCATCAGGGCCGAAGCTGCAGTCGGTTCCAGTCCCTGACCGGAAACCAGGAATGGAAATCCCCAGGTCAGGATAAATACGTTCCCGGCAAACTGCACCGTGAAATGCGACCAAAGCCCCAGCTGCGTCCCCGGTTGTTTCCAAGCCTGCGCCAGAGAGACACCGGTCTGCCGAAGTGTGGGCGGCAGGTCCTGCTCCACCCCGGAGGGGAAATTGCGGATGACAGTAGCCGCTAGGACGACGGATAAAACCGACAGAGCGGCCACAGAGAGGAACGCAGTCTGCCAGCCTTGCAGATTCAGCAGGGCCACGAATGGAATAACGCTGAGCAGCTGGCCCAGTTGCCCCAGCTGCCCGGTGAGCTGGGTAAGCAAAGGGATACGTTTTCCGCTGAACCAGATCGGCAGCAGCCGCAGCACCGAGACAAAGGTCATCGCGTCACCGGCGCCCACCAGCAGTCGGCCGGCCAGCCCTTCCGGAACGGAGGAAGCAAATGCGAGCTGAACCTGGCCAGCGCACATCAGAACTGCACCTCCGGTAATCATGAACCGAGGTCCGAACCTGTCCACCATAAGACCCACGGGGATCTGCAGGCTTGCGTAGACCAGGAGCTGCACCACGGTGAACGTGGACAGCGCCGCGGCGGTGGCATCAAAGCGTTCAGTGGCGTGCAAGCCAGCGACCCCAAAGGAGGTGCGCTGGGTGATGGCGACGAGGTAGGCGAAGACGCCTGTTCCCCATATCCACCAGGCGCGCCGCGTATCCATGCCTCTTATTATTGATGCGCTCCGGGCAGAAGACTAATTACCGAACGCGCCTCAGTCGGTGGAGTCAGCGCCCGGTTCAGGACCGCGGTGCGTATCCGGAAGGCCGGCGAGGAAGGCTTCTACTTCGGCACCGAGCTCTTCGGCATCCGGAAGCTCGTCATTATCCTTGGTCAGCAGTGAGCGACGCGTCTCGTGTTCGGCGTACTTGTCGTAGCGCTTTTCCAGTTTGCTAACCACGTGCTGGACTTCGACAGATTCATCAACCTGCCGCGCTATTTGAGCCTCCACCTCGCGGCCGGTCTCGCGCAACCGGTCGCTGGGCAGGACCAGCGAAGCAGCTGCGCCCAGATACTCCATCGCCGTCACGGCAGCCTGCGGATACTCCGCCTCGGCTAGGTAGTGCGGGACGTGGACGGAATAACCCGTGACATCGTGCCCGGCTTCAATCAAGCGCACCTCCAGCAGGGGACCGATGGCTGCCTGCAGCTGGGCGGTTGGCTTCCAAGCCGTAATACCGTCAATGAGCTCCGGCCGGTTTCCGTGGACCGTCACACCGAGCGGACGGGTGTGGGGCACGGGCATGGGGAGCGCCTGCACCCACGTCACCAGCCGGACTTCAAGCCTTTCCACCAGGGCGATCACGGCGCGCGTGAAGCGTTCCCACTGCAAATCCGGCTCGGCACCAGTCAGGAGGAGAAACGGCTGGCCCATCCCGTCGTGCAACCGGTACAGCTCGATCTTCGGCCGCTCGTAGTCTGTGAAATGGTCGCCCACAAAGGAAATCTGCGGCCGCTGGCTCCGGTAGTCGATGAGCTGGTCCGCATCGAAGGACGCAATGAGTTCGGAATCCAACTGCTCCAGCAGTTCTTCCGCGAGTTGGGACACCACATGGCCGGCTTCGGCAATTCCGGTAAACCCCATGACCAGGTTGAGACCACGCAATTCCGGCGAACCAATCAGTTCGGCATTTGTGCTGAACAATGAATTAGCATCGAGCATCCTGTCCTCCGTTCTGATTGGTCGGATTGGGCGCACACTGGCGCAACTATCTTTTGTATCAGCGCAGCCGCTGGCGAAATAATTCCGTGGCTCTGCCGAAGCGGCCGGAACCGGAGCTGCCCGCATCGGAATCAGCGCCGTTCCGTCAGGTTCCGGCGCATCAAAGCCTCTACGGACTACTGTAGACACAACGCTACGAATGGACGCATCGGCCGGGGTTGGCCCGCCGGACTCCTACTCAAGACAAGTGAGGTCAGCACTTCGTGATCAGAACCACCGAGCCCAGGATCAATGCCACGGCCAAGGACGTCCGAAAGATCCAGTGCGATGCACTGGTGGTGGGGGTGGCCCAAGATTCATCCGGGCCAGTCCTGGTGGGCAGTCCGCTCCATGGCAAAGCAGCCCAGGCACTGAACGACTCCTTGGCGGTACTGGGCATCACCGGCGCCACCGATGAAGTCCGCAGACTGCCTGGCCTGCCGGAGCTCAATGCCGAAATCCTGGTCTTGACCGGTCTGGGGAAGATGGAAGATGGTCTCCCCCCGTCCGAGGAAACCCTTCGCCGGGCCGCCGGATCGGCGGTGCGCCAGCTCGGCGGGATCTCCAGTGTGGCCCTGGCCCTGCCTGCCGAGACACCGGCCGCCGCGGCTGCCGTGGCAGAAGGCGCGGCGCTGGGCGCCTACTCATACAACGAACACCGCAGCGGCTCCCACTCCGGGAAACGGCCCGAACACATCGAGACGGTCACCGTGCTGAGCCCTGCGGCAGGCGAAAAGACCGTGACTGCAGCCGTCAAACGTGCGCAGATCATCGGCCGTGCAGTCAATGCCACCCGCACCCTGGTCAACCAGCCGCCGAGCCACCTCTATCCGGAAACGTTCGCCGATGCCGCCACGGCGCTGGCGAAGGATCTGCCGGTAAAGGTGACCGTGATGGATGAGAAAAAGCTGGAAAGCGAAGGCTTCGGCGGACTCGTGGGCGTCGGCAAGGGCTCTGCCCGTCCGCCGCGCATGGTCAAGGTGGAGTACTCCCCTGCCCGGGCGAAGATCAAACTCGCCTTCGTCGGCAAAGGCATCACCTTCGACTCCGGCGGTCTGTCGCTTAAGCCGGCCAACGGGATGGTGACGATGAAGTGCGATATGGCGGGGGCCGCCGTCGTACTTAATGCTTTGCTGGCCATTGCCGAACTGGGCCTGCCGGTCAAGGTCACCGCCTGGCTGTGCCTGGCCGAGAACATGCCGTCGGGGCACGCCCAGCGGCCATCGGACGTCATGACGGTGTACGGCGGCAAGACGGTCGAAATCCTCAATACCGACGCCGAAGGGCGGCTCGTGATGGCCGACGGCCTCGCTGCGGCGAGCGAGGAGGCGCCGGATGCGCTGATCGACGTCGCCACGCTGACCGGTGCCCAGATGGTTGCGCTCGGCAGCCGGGTTTCCGCCGTGATGGGCGAGGACGGTGTGCGGGATGCAGTCAAGGCTGCAGCGGACCGGGCGGGCGAGTTGTTTTGGCCGATGCCCCTGCCCGAGGAATTGCGCTCCAGCCTGGATTCGCCGGTGGCCGATCTGGCCAATATGGGCGAAAAGTTCGGCGGCATGCTCACGGCGGCCATCTTCCTGCGCGAATTCGTCGGCGAAGTCAATGGGGAAAAGATCCCGTGGGCGCACCTGGACATTGCCGGCCCCGCATTCAACGAGGGCGCGGCGTACGGCTACACGCCGAAGGAAGGTACCGGCGTCGCCGTCCGGACGCTGGTAGCTTATGCGGAAGACGTGGTGGCAAGAGCCCGTTAAAGCGGGTCACCTTTTGCAGGCGTCACCCCGCATCTAGCCGTCAATCACACGGTGGAGTGAATCCGCGCACATTGCGGTCCGGATTCACCTTCACCAAGTAGATGATGGTAGCTGGGTGACGCTAAGGTGATCAGAAAACACCTAGAAATTCACTTCACCCAATCAAAGTCGACGTGCGGACGCACGTCCTGACACCCCGAGGGAGCGTTCACGTGGCCGATTCGGCAACTGCGCAAGAATTCGACATCCTGGTACTCGGCGGCGGCAGCGGTGGATATGCCGCCGCTTTGCGTGCCGTACAGCTGGGTTTCACCGTAGGCCTGGTTGAAAAGGGCAAGCTGGGTGGCACCTGTCTGCACAACGGCTGCATTCCCACGAAGGCGCTGCTGCACTCCGCTGAGTTGGCCGACCACGCGCGCGATTCCGCCAAGTACGGCGTGAACGTGACCTTGGATTCGATCGACATGAACGCTGTAAAGGCCTACAAGGACGGCATCGTCGCCGGCAAGTTCAAGGGTCTGAGCGGTCTGATCAAGATGAAGGGCATCACCGTCATCGAGGGTGAGGGCAAGCTCACCGGTAAAGACACCGTCGAGGTCAACGGCACCACCTACACGGGCAAGAACATCATTCTGGCCACCGGTTCCTACTCGAAGACCTTGCCCGGCCTTGAGATCGGCGGCAAGGTCATCACCTCCGACGAAGCGCTGGAAATGACGGAGCTGCCGAAGAAGGCAGTCATCCTCGGCGGCGGCGTCATCGGGGTCGAATTTGCCTCCGTCTGGAAGTCGTTCGGCGTGGATGTCACCATCGTCGAAGGGCTGCCCTCGCTGGTTCCGAACGAGGACCCGTCGATCATCAAGGTCCTGGAGCGTTCCTTCAAGAAGCGCGGCATCAAGTCCAACACCGGCGTCTTCTTCGAAAAGGTAGAGCAGAACGACGACGGCGTTGTCGTCACCCTCGCCGACGGCAAGACTTTCGACGGCGACCTGCTGCTCGTGGCCGTTGGCCGCGGTGCGACCACGTCGGGCCTGGGCTTCGAGGAAGCCGGCCTCACCGTGGACCGCGGATTCGTCATCACCGATGAGCGCTGCCACACCGGCGTCGGCAACATCTACGCCGTCGGCGACATCGTTCCCGGTGTCCAGCTGGCCCACCGCGGGTTCCAGCAGGGCATCTTCGTCGCCGAGGAAATCGCCGGCAACAACCCGGCCATCGTTGAAGACATCAATATCCCGAAGGTCACTTTCTGCGAGCCCGAGATCGCCTCCGTTGGGCTCAACCAGCCGCAGGCTGAAGAGAAGTTCGGCAAGGAGAACGTCGAAACCGCCGAGTACAACCTGGCCGGCAACGGCAAGAGCTCCATCCTCGGCACCAGCGGCATCATCAAGATGGTCCGCCAGAAGGATGGCCCCATCGTCGGCATGCACATGATCGGCGGCCGCATCGGCGAGCAGATCGGTGAAGCGCAGCTGATCGTGAGCTGGGAAGCCTACCCCGAGGACGTCGCTGCCCTGATCCACGCACACCCGACCCAGAACGAAGCCCTCGGCGAGGCCGCCATGGCCCTCGCCGGCCGGCCGCTTCACGGTTAGCCATACCCCCGGTTTAGTGCGCTCCGTCCTGAGGCGGGGTGCACTAAGCTCAAAACCAGATTCCCCAGCCCGACCAGAGCTGGACCGGAGAAAACAGATTTAAGGAGAACGGGGACGAAATGTCTGAAACCGTGAACTTGCCCGCCCTCGGTGAAAGTGTCACCGAAGGTACCGTTACCCGCTGGCTGAAGCAGGTCGGTGACCGGGTAGAAGTAGACGAGCCCCTGCTCGAAGTTTCCACCGACAAGGTCGATACCGAGATCCCGTCCCCGGTTGCGGGTGTCATCGAGGAAATCCTCGTCGCCGAAGACGAAACTGCGGACGTCGGCGCCGCGCTGGTCCGCATCGGCGACGGTTCAGGTTCCGGCGATGCTGCCCCGGCCGAGGCCGCTCCGGCTCAGGAAGCTCCGGCTCAGGAAGCTCCGGCTCAGGAGGCACCGGCCCAGGAAGCTCCCGCCGAAGAGGCTCCGAAGCAGGAGGCTGCTCCGGCTGCCGAGTCCGGCGCAAAGGGCGCGTCCGGCTCGGGCGAGGGCACCGAGGTCACGCTCCCCGCGCTGGGGGAAAGCGTCACCGAAGGCACCGTCACCCGTTGGCTGAAGCAGGTCGGCGATGAGGTAGCCGTCGACGAGCCGCTGCTTGAGGTCTCCACGGACAAGGTCGATACCGAAATTCCCTCCCCGGTAGCCGGTACGCTGCAGGAGATCCGGGTGAACGAGGACGAGACCGCCGAGGTCGGCTCCGTCCTGGCCGTCATCGGCTCCGGCGCAGGCGCCCCCGCCCAGGCAGCTCCGGCAGAGGCCGAGCCCGTTGCCGCCGCACCTGCGCAGCAGCGCGAAGAGCCGGTCGAACAACCCGCTCCGGCCAAGGAAGAAGCTCCCGCCAAGCAGGCAGCGCCCCCCGCTCCTGAGAAAGCACCGGCAGCCCCCGCCCAGGCCGAGCCTGCCGAAGCTGCCGGCGGTTCCGACGCCGGGTACGTGACTCCGCTGGTGCGTAAGCTGGCCAACCAGCACAGCATCGACCTGTCCTCCGTGAAGGGCACGGGTGTCGGCGGGCGTATCCGCAAGCAGGACGTGCTCTCCGCTGCCGAGTCGTCCAAGGCCCCTGAAGCCCAGGCCGCCCCGTCGGCAGGCAAGGCCGCGGCGTCCGCTCCGGGTGCTGCCGGTGCCGGCAAGCGCGGCACGGTGGAGAAGGCCCCGCGCATCCGCCAAGTCATTGCCCGCCGCATGCGCGAGTCGCTGGATGTTTCCACGCAGCTCACGCAGGTCCACGAAGTGGACATGACCAAGGTTGCCAAGCTTCGTGCCAAGGCCAAGAACTCCTTCCAGGAGCAGAACGGCGCCAAGCTGACCTTCCTGCCGTTCATCGCCAAGGCAGTCGCGGAAGCGCTCAAGCAGCACCCCAAGCTGAACGCTTCTTACGACGAAGAGAAGCAGGAAATCACCTACCACAACGCCGAGCATCTGGCGATTGCAGTGGACACGGACAAGGGCCTGCTCGTGCCGGTCATCAGCGACGCCGGAAACCTGAACCTGGCCGGTCTTGCCGGCAAGATTGCCGATGTTGCGGACCGCACGCGGACCAACAAGATCGGCCCGGACGAGCTGTCCGGCGGCACGTTCAGCATCACCAACATCGGCAGCGTGGGTGCCCTGTTCGACACCCCGATCATCAACCAGCCGCAGGTAGGAATCCTCGGCACCGGTGCGATCGTCAAGCGCCCGGTGGTGGTCTCCGACGCGAACGGCGACGACTCGATCGCCATCCGCTCCATGATGTACCTGTCGCTGACCTACGATCACCGCCTGGTCGACGGCGCCGATGCAGGACGCTTCCTGCAGACGCTGCGCACCCGTCTGGAAGAGGGAGCCTTCGAAGCTGACCTCGGTCTCTAGCCGGATCTGGACAACGACGGCGGCGGGTAGCGTTCCAGCGAACGTCACCCGCCGCCGTCGTCGGCTTAACGGCCATGGTCCTGATGGGTTCTTACTACAGTTCGTAGAAAGTTTGGCTGCTGCTGCTCCGTGGCGCGGCGTAATCCCAGCTCAGAGCCGATAAGCTAAATGCCATGGAGATCCTTTACAGCATTTTTGTCTTTCTGCACATCGTAGGTGCGGCCATGATCGTGGGCATTTGGATCGGCAACATGAAGAAGCCGACCGTCCACCCGCGCCAGTTCGACGGCGCCATGCTCCAACTGATCACCGGCGTCATCATGATGGGACTTATCCCGGCCATGCCCGATGACTTCACTGACCCCAACTACGTCAAGCTCGGCATCAAGCTCGTCATCGCCCTCGTTGTCGGCGTGCTGGCCTTCATCGGCCGCCGCAAGTACAAGGCCAATGAACCCATCTCAACCGGCCTGGCACATGCAGTAGGCGGTCTGGCCCTGCTCAACATAGCCCTCGCCACCCTCTGGAACTGATCCACGGGCTTTATCCAACGGCCAGCATCCCTCTGCGGATGCCGGCCGTTGGCATGCCGGCCGTAACTTTTCCGTTGTCCGTCGCTGCGTTCCACCCCGGACGCAATGTGGTGGCAAACGATTCTGCCGCACCCTAGGATGAAGACGACGGCACCGGCCAGTGGCCGCTGCCCGCCCAGTAGGATCATCCGAATCAGTTCCGACCCAAGGAGTGCACATGGCTACAACCCGCTCGGCCCACACCGTATGGAAGGGCGACCTTTTCACCGGATCCGGCCAGACGTCCCTGGACACCTCCGGCCTCGGCACCTACGACGTGACGTGGGACGCCCGCGCGGAAAAGGCCGAAGGCAAGACCAGCCCTGAGGAACTCCTGGCCGCGGCCCACGCCACCTGCTACTCGATGCAGTTCAGCAACATGCTCAAGGAAAACGGCACCACCGCCGAGAGCATCAAGACCTCGGCTGCAGTGGATTTCGTGCCGGGCACCGGGATTACCGAAATCCGCCTGACCGTGGACGCAACCGTCCCGGGCATCAGCAACGATGATTTCCAGCGCCTGGCGACCGGCGCCAAGGACACCTGCCCGGTATCGGGTGCGCTGGCTTCGGTTCCCAGCATCACCGTCGAAGCAACGCTGGCCAGCTAGCTTGCTGCTTTAGCGCATCAACTGCTTTAGCGCATTAACTGAAGGACCCCGGTGCGTAATCTGCACCGGGGTCCTTCACTGTTCAGAGCGGCTTTCAGCCGACGTCCTGCGGGCGCCGCGGCAGCTTGCCGGGCCGGAGCGAACGGTACCCGGACAGTGCCGGCGGCCGGTCGGTCGACAGTTCTTTCAGCATCTCCTTGAGGATACCCACGCCGTGCTCCAGTTGCGGGTCCTCCCTCGCGGCGTAGGCGTGCGGCGGATACGGCACCTCGATGTCCGGTTCCACACCGTAATTCTCCACGGTCCAGCCCACATCCTGCGTGAACCAGAAGGCATACCGCGGCTGGGTAACGCCGGTGCCATCGGCCAGCGAGAACCGGCCGTCGATTCCCACTACGCCGCCCCACGTCCGTGTGCCGACCACCGGGCCGATGCCCCGAAGCTTGGCGACCTGCGTAATGATGTCCCCGTCCGAACCGGCATATTCATCCGTGAGTACGACGACGGGGCCTCGCGGGGCGTGGGCCGGATACGTTCCCGGCTGCTCACCCCGGGCCAGGTTCCAGGCGGTGACCTTGCGTCCGATCAGCTCCGCCACGAGCTGGGAGGTATGTCCGCCCCGGTTGCTGCGCACATCGATGATCAGCGCGTCCCTGGTGGTCTCCACATCCAGGTCCCGGTGTAGCTGCGACCAGCCGCGGGCCACCATGTCGGGGATGTGCAGGTAGCCGAAGCCCCCGCTGGAAGCCTCACGCACGGTCCGCCGGTTTCCGGCCACCCAGTTCTGGTACCGCAACCGTTCTTCATCCGCTACGGGCACCACGGCGATCCGGCGTTGTTTGCCAGGTTCCTGCGTCTCGGGTCCGTTGATGATGGTCAGCTCCACGGTCTTGCCCGCGGCTCCCACCAGCAGCGGTCCCGGACCGCTGCGCCGGTCCACCGGGATGCCGTCCACGGCGGCGATAATGTCGCCGTTCCTGACCCCGGCACCGGGTGCATTCAGCGGGGAACGTGCCAGCGGGTCCGATGACTCGCCTGCCAGAATGTTCTGTACGCTCCACCCGGCGTCCGTGCTGACGATATCTGCGCCGAGGAGCCCTTGCTTGCCGGCCCCGGGCTCGGTCACGGGTGCGGGAGTGACGTAGGCGTGCGACGTACCCAGTTCGCCGTGGAGCTCCCACAGCAGGTCCACCAGGTCGTCGTGCGAGCCGAGGCGTTCCACCAGCGGACGGTACTGCTGGTAGACCCCGTCCCAGTCGAGGCCCGCCATGTCCTCGGCCCAGAAGAAGTCCCGCTGCAGCCGCCAGGCTTCGTCGAAGGCCTGGCCCCACACCTTCAGCGGATCCAGCAGCAGTCGGATGCGGCTCAGGTCCACCTCGACGCTGTCCGGCGCGTCGTCCTCGACCTTGGCGGCTACCGGCACGGCCCGGACCTGCTTTTTGTTCAGGTACACCAGGTGCTTGCGGTCCCCGGACACGGCGTAGGATTCCAGCGCCGGTACTAAAACGCTCACCTCCCGGCGTGAGATGTCGAACCGCTCCAGCCTGTTTGGCTGGTCGGGATCTTCCGTGGATGCCCGGCCTTCACCTGTGACCCCCGCCGCGTCCGTGGCCAGCCACAGCAGTGCTCCGTCAACCGCGGCCAGGCTGCTGTAGCGGCCTTGCGGCACCGGGATGGGAATGATCCTCGCCGGCAGCTGCAGCGGGTCGACAACAACCGCCGGAACTCCGGCCGGCCCGTCAGGCTCTGCGCCGACCTCCGGCGCAGGCTCGGGGACAGTGCCGTGGACCGCCGGGCCGAACGGCGAGGGGGTCACGGAGTCCAGCGCCACCAGGAAGGGTTTGGTGGACTGCGGAAAGCTCAAGTCGAAGCTGTGCGTGTCGTAAACCGGGTCGAAGCTGCGCTCCGAGAGGAACGCCGCAAACTTGCCGTCCGGGCTGAAGGCCGGTCCGTGGTCCCGGAAGCGGCCGTCGGTGATGTCCAGGACGCCGTCGCCACCGGAGGCGGTGACCTCCGCCAGCCTGAGTTTGGTCCGGCTGCCCTCGGACGACACCGGTTCGGTCCACATGAGCCACCGCGAATCGGGCGAAAAAACCACCTCATTGATCGCGCCATGGCCGGTAGAAGCTACTTCGCGCAGCTCGCCGGACTCTGCCTCGAGCACCAGGAGCTGTCCGAATTCGGTCGCCACGGCCGCCAGCTTGCCATCGGGGCTTGCGGAAATGGTGCTCACGCGTGTGGGGTCGGCAAAGTCGATGCGCCGAGTGCCGCTGAGGCGGCTGGCTGCCTGCTTCGGCGGCGTTCCGCCGTCGTTCGCTGTTTCATCCGTAGAAATGGACGACGGCGCTGCTGGCTGGGGGTTCGCCACCACGTCTGAGGCGGAGACCGGCCGGGGCAGGGCTGCGTCCGCTTCCGGTTCGGGCGTTTTGGGCTGCGCGGACTCCCCCGGATTGGCGACCGGGAGATCCTCGAATACGCGGCGGAGGCAGAGCGCCTCCACGCCGTCGTGGTCTGCGGCGTAAATCACCGTGTCCGTACCGAGCGGGCGGGCCAGCCTGGCGCGGACGCCGGGGGTAGCTTCGACTACGCGCGAGGGTCCGTCGCGGTGGGTGAGCCAGTGGATGGTTCCATGGCTTTCCACCACCGAGGCCATACCGTCCTGGTTGGGAACGGCGGCGGCAAGGTGCCGGGCAACGTCCAGCGGCCGCGGACGGCGCGAGGTCGATGCCGAACCGAGGCTGATGTCCAGCTTCTTGGGTTCATCACCGAGCGACTCCACCAGCCAGAGTTCGCCGGCGGATTCATACACAATCCGTTGTCCGTCGGTGGAGGCGTGCCGGACGTAGAACTCCTCGTGATCGGTATGCCGGCGGAGGCCGGAACCATCCGGCGCGACGGAGTAGAGGTTGCCGTAGCCTTCATGGTCGCTGAGGAAGGCAATGCGGCCGCCGATCCACATGGGGTCCGTCAGGCTGCCGTCCAGTTCCACCGCCAGACGCTGGAATTCGCCGGATCCGTCCCGGTCGATCCAGAGTTTTCCGGCGGTCCCGCCGCGGTAGCGCTTCCACCAGGCAGGCTCCCGGGACAGCACGCTGCCGATCACCACGGGACGCTCATCACCGACAACGGGTCCAAAAGCAATCGAATCGACCGGACCGAATTTCAGCACCTCGGCGACGGAGCCGTCCAGCGGCACCGCGTGCGCCCAGGTATGGCGGGATTCTTCACGCTGGTGGGCACTAGTGACGATGACGTCGCCGCCCGAGGTAAAGCCCTTGACCCGGGTGGAGGCGTGGCCCCAGTACGTCAGCTGCCGGAAGCCGCCGCCGTCCACGGCAGCTACGACAGCCTCTGGCGCGCTGCCCTGCACCACGCTCCACGCAATATGCCCGCCATCGGGCGAGAAACGCGGGTTCCGGGCAGGAAGCCCCAGCGACGAGATCCGCCAGGCCCGGCCGCCCTGAAGCGGTGCCACCCACACATCGTCCTCTGCCACGAAGGTGACCAGCTCGGCGTGGACGTGCGGATAGCGGAAGTAACTCGATGAAGTCATGCTTCGATCTTAACCATCCCGCTGCGGCAGTCAGGTCGGTGACTTGCCGCAGGCCGTTCCCCAACTGGTTATTCGATGATGTGATGGGCAGATGAAGATCCTCATTTCCGGCGCGTCCGGACTGATCGGCAAGGCGCTGGCCGGGCACCTGGTTTCCTCCGGACACCGAGTTGGCCGGCTGGTCCGTCGCCCGCCGCGCGGTGAGGGCGAGTTCGAATGGGATCCGGCCGCCGGCCGTCTTGATCCGAGGGTCGTCGCCGGCCACGATGCTGTGGTCAACTTGTCCGGTTCACCGTTGCGGGCGCGGCCCTGGACCAGGTCATCCCGCGAGCAGTTGTATTCCTCCCGCATTGCCAGCACCCGCACCCTCGCCGGAGCCATCAACCGACTGGAGAACCCACCGAAGGTCTTTATCAGCCAGTCCGGTTCCGGAATCTATGGGGACCGCGGCGATGAGGTCCTCACGGAAGAATCCGCTGCTGGCAGTTCGCCCGTGATGGCGGATGTTTGCCGGCGTTGGGAAGAGGCAGCACTGCAGGCCTCGTGTCGCACCATCGTGACCCGTACCGGCGTGGTGCTGACACCCCACGGTGGAGCCCTCCCACGGTTGCTCCTGCCGCTCAGATTGGGCCTGGGCGGCCCGCTCGGTTCCGGACGGCAATGGTGGCCGTGGATCACGCTGGCCGATGAAGTACGCGCCCTGGCTTTCCTGCTCGAATCGGGGCTGTCCGGCCCCGTCAATGTGTGCGCGCCGGCTCCGGCCCAGGTGGACCAGTTGGTGTCCGTCCTGGCGGCCGAACTGCACCGTCCCTCGATGGTCCGCGTCCCGCAGAAGGTGTTGACCACGGTTCTGCCCGGCCTGGCTGAGAACATTATCCTGGCGAGCCAACGCATGCTCCCGGAACGTCTTGAGGCCGCAGGGTTTGAGTTCGGCCAGGCAAACCTGCGGGGCGCCGTCCGTTGGATCCACGACGAGTTGGGCCGCCGCGGCTGAGTCGGCTGGTCCCTGCCGTGTCAGTCGCCGTCGCGGACTTCATCAATCAGCCACCTGCCGTCCTGGCGTTCCAGCACCAGCAGCAGCGGCTGCCTCTTCGCCTCCGTCACGGACCGGACGAGGCCGCCGCCGGCGTCGCGCTGCTCAAAAGCAGAGGTGCTGATCGTGGCTTCGACCACCGCTGAAGTTCCGGTAACGGACACCGTCCGGATGTCCTCCGCTTTGGCTGCGAGTCCGCTGAACCAATGCTCCAGCGAGGCCAGCGTGGAAATGATCTCCGTGTCCGCCGCCATGGGAGCGGACCCGGCGACGTTGACGTCGTCCAGAAGGGACACATCCCTGCTCCGCAGTGCTTCCGTGCGCAACCAGGCCAAGGCAGCAACGGCAACGGCTGGATCATCCGCTGTAGCTGCCTGCACCAGCTCTTCGGGCAGCGGACGAGCGGCCGGCGGCCCGGTTGCGTCGGCTGTGGCCCCGCCCGGGGCCGACGCTGCTGCGGCCTGCGCAGCCGGATCTCCGGGAATGTCTGTTGCCTCGGACCCGACGAGAAGGTTTCCCGAAAAAACGGCCAGCGCCAGGGCAATCGCCAAGGAAGCAACAGCTACAAGGACGCGGCCAAGGGGAGCTTTGCCCCCGCGGGTCGACACGGCAGTGGCACGCCGGACTACCTGCGGCTTCCGGAGGCTGCCCGGCTTTATTACCGCCAGCGGCTTGCGCAGCTTGGCTCCGAAGGCTTTCCGTTTCTTGCTGTCCCGGGCAATCCGCCGGGTCAGCAACTGCGGGGCCACCGACGGGTGTACGGCGGCGGACAGGTCCACCGGCGCCGAGTCCGCGGTCCGGTAAACCCGGCGGGCGAACTCTTCCGCCTCCGGCCGCTGTGCGGCAGCATCCGCCAGTGCCGCTTCCAGCAACTCAACCAACGGCAGCGGCACTTCCGGCACCATGACATTCAGTGGCGGGCGCTGGGCAGTGGCTGCCGGTACCCGTCCGGTGAGCATAAACCAGCCCAGCGCGGCCAGCGCGTAGATGTCCGCCTCCGGCTCCAGCCGTTGCCCGGCATCCCCCCGCCTCGGCGACGATGGACGGAATCCCGGCGTCCCGCCGTCGTCGGCCCGGCGGCTACCCAGAGCCCGGCCGATGCCGAAGTCCGCCAGCAGCGGTTTGCCCATCGAGGTAAAGAGGACATTGCCGGGCGAAACGTCGCCATGGGTCCGGCCGCCCGCATGCAGAAACGCCAGGGCCTGTGCGATCGGCGTCAGCACCGTAACTGTTTCGGCCACGGACAAGGGGCCCCGGGCGGCAATGACCGACGACACCGATCCACCCGCGGCGTATTCGAGCAGCAAGCCCGGCCCGGCGTCCGTCTCCACGTTACGGAAGACCTGCAGCAGATGGTCGTGCCGCAGTCCGTCGGTCAGCAGGCGCTCCCGATCCGCCTCCGGACGGGCATCGCCGTGGGGATTAAAGACCTTCAGCGCGTATTCGTGACCGCCGGATTCTTCCGCCACCAACCACACGGCGGCCGAAGAGCCGCTGCCGAGCCAGCGTTGCACCCGGAATCCGGGTACCTGCGGCCGGGCCGGCTCATCTGCGGGGCTGCTGTCGCCGGCATGTGCCGGGTGCTGAAGCATCATGGTCCAGATTTACTACAGCCGCCGTTCCGCTGCAGAAGTTATCCACACCCAGGGGCCCTTCACACAAATGGAGCCACCACGGGCACAAGGCGTAGGCTGTCGCCATGAGCCTTGAGTTTTCCCGAATAGGGTTTGCCCCCGACTTCGTCGACTACCAGGAAGGGTGGGACCTGCAGCGTCGAATCCACAGTGATGTGGTTGCCGGCACCGCTGAGGGCCAAGTCCTCCTGCTGGAACACAGCCCTGTTTACACGGCCGGCAAGCGGACCGAAGAACATGAGAAGCCGTTCGATGGCACGCCCATCATCAATGTGGACCGCGGCGGCAAGCTGACCTGGCACGGCCCCGGGCAGCTGGTCGGTTATCCGATCCTCGCCTTGCCGGACCCCACCAAGGTTGCCGACTATGTGGACATTCTGGAGCAGGTCCTGATCAACGTGCTCGCCGACTTTGGCATCGACGGATGCAGGATCGAAGGCCGTTCCGGTGTCTGGATCAAGGGTGACGGCGACCGACAGGACCGCAAGATCGCCGCCATCGGCATCCGCGTCAACCACCGTGTGACGATGCACGGCTTCGCCCTGAACTGCAATAATGACTTGGCCCCTTATGCGCAGATCATTGCCTGTGGCATCACCGACGCCGGAACCACCAGCATGAGTGTGGAAGCGGGACGCAACATCTCCCCCGCCGATGTTGCCGGCCGGGTCGAAGAGGAACTGAACAAGTACGAGGCATCGCTGGTCAAACCGGCCGGACTGCCCGAGAACACCGCCAACACAGCTGGCATCAGCCAGCCCGAAGGAGCCCTGAAGTGACTCTCGCCCCCGAAGGACGGCGTCTGCTGCGCGTCGAAGCCCGGAACGCGGCCACCCCGGTCGAGCGCAAGCCGGACTGGATCAAGGCCAAGGTCAACATCGGCCCCGAATATGTCAGCATGAAGAACCTGGTCAAGAAGGAAGGGCTGCACACGGTCTGCGAGGAAGCCGGCTGCCCGAACATCTTCGAGTGCTGGGAAGACCGCGAGGCCACCTTCCTCATCGGCGGTTCCGAATGCACCCGCCGCTGCGACTTCTGCCAGATCGACACGGGCAAGCCCTCCCCCATCGACATCCTGGAGCCCACCAAGGTGGCCCAGTCGGTCCAGCAGATGAACCTGCGCTACGCCACCGTCACCGGCGTAGCCCGCGACGACCTGGCCGACGAAGGCGTCTGGCTCTACGCGGAAACCATCCGCAAGATCCACGAGCTGAACCCGGGCACCGGCGTCGAAATCCTGATCCCGGACTTCTCCGGCAAGCCCGAGCACATCAGCGCCATCTGCGAGACCAAACCCGAGGTGTTCGCCCACAACGTCGAGACCGTGCCGCGCATCTTCAAGCGCATCCGCCCGGCGTTCCGCTATGAACGCTCCCTGGACGTCATCACCCAGGGCCAGCAGCACGGCATGGTCACCAAGTCCAACCTGATCCTGGGCATGGGCGAAACCCGCGAGGAAATCTCCGAAGCGCTGGGAGATCTGCACCAGGCCGGCTGCGACCTGATCACCATCACCCAGTACCTGCGGCCCACCGAACGCCACCACCCGGTGGAGCGCTGGGTCAAGCCCCAGGAGTTCGTGGAGCTGCAGGAAGAAGCCCTCGAACTCGGCTTCCTCGGCGTCATGAGCGGCCCGCTGGTGCGTTCGTCCTACCGGGCCGGCCGGCTCTGGGCCACCGCGATGCGCAAGAAGGGACGGGAACTGCCCCCGGAACTCGCCCACATCGCCGAAGGCATCGAAGATTCCGGCGCCACCCGGCAGGAAGCCGCCAGCCTTATTTCCCGGTAGCGCCGCCCGGCTGCAACTTTTCACCCGAGGGGGTCCGGACGCCGCAGTGCCGGGCCCTCTCGCTGTGCCCGCGCCACGGCCAAAATTCCGGCCGGCTTCACGATAGAATTGAGTCATTATGGCCAATAGCACCGATTCCGACGCAAATACCAAGCGTGGTCTCTTCTCACGCAAGCCCAAAGCCGAGAAGCCTGCCAAGGCGAAAAAGGGCCCCGGGCGCCTGAAGCAGATCGGCCAGGTCTTCCAGATGACCCGGCGCAACGATCCCAACGTAGTCTGGCTCATGCTGCTGGCCTTCCTGGGCATCGTAGCCATTGGTCTGCTCATCGGGTTCCTGATCAACAACTGGGTCACCCTGTTGATCATCTCCGTCCCGCTGGGCCTGCTCGCGGCAACCTTCATCCTCTCCCGCCGTGCCGAACGCGCCGCCTTCGCCCAGATCGAGGGCCAGCCGGGTGCTTCCGGTGCCGCCCTGAGCGTGCTGCGCCGCGGCTGGATCCTGCAGGAACAGCCGGTGGCAGTCAACCCGCGGACCCAGGATGCAGTCTTCCGTGCGATCGGCCGCCCCGGCGTCATCCTCGTGACCGAAGGCCCTTCAAACCGAGTCAAGACCCTGGTGGACTCCGAGCGCCGGAAGCTGAACCGCATCCTGCCCAACGTGAAGGTCCACGTCATCGAAACCGGCCGCGGCGAGGGCCAGGTTGAATTGAGCAAGGTAGCCAAGAAGGTCCAGAAGCTCAAGAAGGAACTGACCAAGCAGGAAGTGCATGCCGTGGACAAGCGACTGCAGGCCCTCGGCAGCAACAAACTTCCTATCCCGAAGGGCGTTGACCCGTTCAAGGCCCGTCCGGACCGCAAGGCAATGCGCGGCCGCTGACCCTTCCAAGCCAATAACGACGGCGGCGCCTCACCTTTCCAAGGTGGGGCGCCGCCGTCGTTTGTCAAGGTTTTTGGACTACATACGGACCAGGACGGTGCCCATCGCGCGGTCGTGCAGGCCGCGCTGATCGGCATCGAAGACTACGGCGGGAACAACCAGACAGAGCAGCACGGTACGAACAACGGCCACGAGCGGTCCGGCGGCAGACCCGTCCAGCTTGCGCACCTGGATGCCAACTGCGCGGTGGCCAATGCTGTAGCCGAGCGTGCTGACCAGCAGCAGTTGTTCAATGGCAAAGATCAGCAGAATGCTCAGCTCGTTGCCGTCGAACAGCCAGGCGGCGATGAGATAGCACAGGATCCAGTCGATCATCAGGGCAATGACACGCCGGCCGAGGCGGGCGATCGAGCCAGGGCCGCTCTGGGGCAGTCCCAACCGCTGGCCGGGCCACTGTTGCTCTTTAGAGGGAGGCGGCCCTTCGAGCCAGGAACCAAGGTCTTTTCTGCTTACCACTCCTCTAGCCTACCGACCTCCGCGCGGGACCTGGTCGTGACGGCGGCCGGAAGTGACCTGTGTAACGTCGTCTGGGTGCGGACGCTATCACCGCGCTAGGCTTAGGGGCACATCGATTAAGTAACCTGCCGGAAACAATCGCGACACCAAAGGGAAATTCCCTGCTTCTACATTAGTAACTGTTGCTGGCGCCTGTGTTGCAGCCGGCAGGTACCCCCATGAATGCGTAAGGAGCATGACCCGATGTTCAAGAATGCGGACGAGGTCCTCAAGTACATCGCCGACGAAGAAGTAAAGTTCGTCGACATCCGATTCACAGACCTGCCAGGCGTCCAGCAGCACTTCAACGTGCCGGCTAAGACCGTTGACGCGGAATTCTTTGTCAACGGCCAGCTGTTCGACGGTTCCTCCATCCGGGGGTTCCAGGGCATCGCCGAGTCCGACATGCAGCTCATCCCCGACGTCACCACCGCGTTCATCGATCCTTTCCGCGTGGAGAAGACCCTTGCGCTGAACTTCTCGATCGTGAACCCGCGTACCGGGGATCCGTACCACCGCGACCCCCGCGGCGTTGCCGAGCGCGCCGAAGCATACCTGGCGTCGACCGGTATCGCGGACACCGCTTACTTTGCGTCCGAAGCCGAATTCTTCATTTTCGACGACGTACGTTACCAGTCCAGCCCGGAGCACTCCTTCTACAAGGTGGATTCCGTCGAGGCCCACTGGAACAGCGGCCGCAAGGAAGATGGCGGCAACCAGGGCTACAAGACCCCGGTCAAGGGCGGCTACTTCCCCGTCGCCCCGACCGATAAGCAGGCGGACCTGCGCGACGCCATCTGCGTCGAGCTGGACGAGGTAGGCATCGAAGTTGAGCGCTCCCACCACGAGGTCGGCGCTGCCGGCCAGGCGGAAATCAACTACAAGTTCACCACGCTGACCCATGCCGCCGATGATCTGCTGAAGTTCAAGTACATCGTCAAGAACGTCGCCGACGCCTGGGGGAAGTCCGCCACCTTCATGCCGAAGCCCGTGTTCGGCGACAACGGCTCGGGCATGCACTGCCACCAGTCGCTCTGGAACGGCTCCGAGCCGCTCTTCTACGACGAAAAGGGCTACGCCGGCCTGTCCGACACCGCCCGCTGGTACATCGGCGGCCTGCTCAAGCACGCTTCGGCCGTGCTGGCCTTCACCAACCCGACGGTGAACTCCTACCGCCGCCTGGTCAAGGGCTTCGAAGCGCCGGTAAACATGGTCTACTCGCAGGGCAACCGCTCCGCCGGAATCCGCATCCCGATCACCGGTTCCAACCCGAAGGCCAAGCGTCTCGAATTCCGCGCCCCGGATCCCAGCTCCAACCCGTATCTGGCCTTCGCCGCGCAGCTGATGGCAGGCCTGGACGGTATCCGGAACCGGATTGAGCCGGCCGACCCGATCGACAAGGACCTCTACGAGCTGCCTGCCGAAGAGGCCAAGGACATCCAGAAGGCTCCGGGATCCTTGGAGGAAGCACTCGAAGCCCTCGAAGCCGACAACGAGTTCCTGCAGGCCGGCGGTGTGTTCACCCAGGACCTGATCGACACCTGGATCGCCTACAAGCGCGAGTACGAGATCGCCCCGCTCGCCGCGCGCCCAAACCCCTACGAGTTCGAGCTCTACTACGGCTGCTAACTAGGTTTCGCGGCAGAAACACGGTTAATTTGCAGAGAGTCCGCACGAGCGGCCAACACTTCGGTGGCGGCAGCGCGTGCGGACTCTGCTTTGTTCACCGAACATTCATCCCAAGCCCACCCCAAGCACAGAGGGGCACACTGGAGATCCACGCCAGTTGCATCACTCCCAGGAGGGCGAAATGTTGTGCGATCGATGCGGTGCCCCCGCCTACGTCCAGGTCATGCTCGACACCGGCGGCATGCTCTCCTGGTGTGCCCACCACTACCGCGAACACCAAGAAGCGCTCTTTGCCTACGCCATCAGCGTTCAAGACGAACGGCACCTACTTGAGGCGAAGTAGTAGGCCGCCGCTGCACACGGGCAAGTTGCGCCCGGCGGTGTTCCATCGGAAGGTGGGCGCCGCCGTCGTCGTTAAGCCTTGTTCGAGCCGGAGTCCACGTGGGTTTCGGTAACAGCGGTGAGCAGGAAGACGGAGTCCTCGTTGGCTTCGACCGAGTGGCGTTCCTGCGGGATGATTTCAAGCTGGTTCTCATTAACGACGAGCCGCCCGCCGGCCGAGACTACGGTGACCGAGCCCTCCAGGACATAGATACTGGCGGCCAGCGGCGCATTGTGCTCGCCCAGGGCCGCTCCCGCCCGCAGGGCCAGCACCGTTTGGCGCAGAGGACCGTCCTGGGCCACCATCGCGGCACTGCGGCCGTGCGTTGCTTCCATCGCTGCGGCAAGGTGTTCCTTGGCAAGGACGTCAATTTCGGTCATCGAATACTCCTGTAGTCGCAGTTGTGCACCAGCCTAGTCCCTCGCACCGGAAACTCTGCCAGTTAGGTCCCATAGCCGTAGAAGTAGCGTTCGAAGATGCCGCGGGTGCGCCGGGTAATCCGCAGATAGTCTTCCTCGATGGCTCCGGCGTGTCCCGGGCTGTAGCCGCACCAGCGGGCAACGGCTTCCAGATCCCGCCGCGAAAAGGGCAGCAGGTCCGCGTTCTTTCCACTCCAGATCATGTTTGCCGAACGGATCCGGCTCGCCAGGGACCAGCTCTGGTGCAGCGTGAGCACATCGGCAGCCGGGAGCAGGTCTGCCTCGCCGATCGCTTCCAGCGCCTCCATGGTGCCGGTTGTCCGTAGTGCGGGTATCCGGTGCGCGTGTTCCAGCTGGAGCAGTTGCACCAGCCACTCCACATCGCTCAGCGCGCCGCGGCCCAGCTTGAGGTGCCGGGATGGATCCGCGCCGCGTGGCAGGCGCTCGGATTCCACTCTGGCTTTTATCCGTCGGATCTCGCGGACGTCGTCCGGGCCGGCGTCTGCCGGGTAACGGATGGGATCGATCAGTGCGATGTACTCGGCCGCGAGGTCGTCGTCGCCGGCGATGGGCCGGGCACGCAACAGGGCCTGCGCCTCCCAGATCAGGGACCACCGCTGGTAGTACTCCCGGTACGAGTCGAGCGAACGCACGATCGGGCCGTTCTTCCCCTCCGGACGCAGCGACACATCCAGTTCCAGGGTGCGCTCGGCGAGCACAGGCGGGCTGCATGGCTGCTGGAGCAGGGCGGAAATCTGCGAAACAATCTTCATAGCTTGCTGCTGGGCCGCATCGTTGTCAGCGCCGGGCAGCGGCTTGTGCACGTACATGACATCGGCGTCCGAGCCGTAACCGATCTCCCTGCCGCCTTGTCGTCCCATGGCGACGACGAGGAGGTTGGTCAGCTGGTCCTCCTCCGCGAAGACAGCTGCCTCGGCAACGTGCAGGGCACCGAGAACGGCCGCCCGGTCCGTATCGGAGAGCGCAATGCCGACCTGCCGCTGATCCAGCAGGCCTGAGCTGTCCGCGATGGCTATCCGCAGCGTTTCGCGACGGCGGATCAGCCGGATCAGGCGCATAGCCGCCTTGGGGTCCTGATGGCGGGCCAGCTTGTGCCGGATCTCGTACCACTGCGCGTCGAACGACCACGGAACGAGGTCCTTGTCGGAGCCCAGCCAGGCCGCAGACTCCGGCGAGACTTCCAGCAGGTCAGTAATGAAGCGGCTGCTGGAAAGGATGTGGCAAAGCCGCTCCGCTGCCGAACTGGAGTCACGGAGCATGCCCAGATACCAGTGCGACTCCCCCAGCGCCTCGCTGAGCCGCCGGAATCCGAGCAGGCCGGAGTCCGGGTCGACACCGTCGGCGATCCATTCCAGCAGGACGGGAAGCAACTGGCGCTGCAGCTGGGACCGCCGGCTGATTCCGCCGGTCAATGCCTCGATGTGGCGCATCGCTCCGCGGGGATCTACGTACCCTAATGCGGCGAGCCGGGCCTGGGCAGCTTCGGGCGTGAGCCGGACTTCGTCCGCGCTCAGGTTGGCGGCGGAGACCAGCAGCGGGCGGTAGAAGATCCGTTCGTGAAGTTCGCGTACCCGGCGCTTGGTCCGCTGCCACCTCTGGAGCAGGGCTTCGGGGCCGGGCCGCTGCGTTTCCAGCGAGCCGAGCGAGGATTTGGCCAGCGCACGCAAGGCATTGTCGCCCTCGGGCATCAAATGCGTCCGGCGCAGCTGGACCAGCTGGATGCGGTGTTCCAGCACCCGCAAATAGCGGTAGGCTTCGTCGAACTCCCGTGCATCGGAGCGGCCAATGTAGCCAGCCGCGCTCAAGGCCGCGATGGCGGTAGTGGTGTCCCGGACCCGGAGCGTTTCGTCCACCCGGGCATGAACGAGCTGGAGCAACTGGACGGTAAATTCCACGTCACGCAGCCCGCCGCGGCCGAGTTTGAGCTGGCGGCCGCGCTCATGCACCGGAATGTTCTCCGTCACCCGTCCGCGCATTGCCTGCACGGACTCGACGAAGCCATCCCGTTCCGATGAGTTCCAGATCAACGGTGCTACGGCCTCCTCGTACCGCCGGCCCAGGTCTGGGTCCCCGGCGATGGCGCGCGCCTTCAGCAGCGCCTGGAACTCCCAGCTCTGGGCCCACCGTTTGTAGTAAGTCAGGTGGGATTCGAGCGTACGGACCAGCCGGCCTTCCTTGCCCTCAGGACGGAGATTGGCGTCCACTTCCCACAGGCCGGGCTCCGGTCCGGCGGAAAAGACGGCCCTGCTCATCCCGGCGGCCAAGGCCGTGCCGATGGTGGAGGCGTGCGCCTCGTCCATGCCATCGGCTTCGATCACGTAGACCACGTCGACGTCGGAAATGTAATTGAGTTCGCGCGCGCCGCATTTGCCCATGCCGATCACGGCCAGGCGCACGACCGCAATCTCCTCGGGGTCGAACCGCGCGGCCAGTTCAGCGCGGGAGACAGCCAGCCCGGCCTCAATCGCCGCCGCCGCGAGATCCGCCAGCTCGCGTCCCACGGAGGGCATATAGTCCACCGGAGAGGCCGCGCCGAGATCGCGGATGGCCAGTTCGGCCAGGTGCCGCCGGTAGGTGGACCGCAGCAGGCTGTAGGCCTCCTTGCCGCTCAGGGCGGCCAGCGGCTGCTCGGCGGAAGGATCGGCCCCGACTGACTTCAGCAGTGAGGCGCGCAGCTTGTCTGCCGGCACCGCTCCCGGTTCAGGGCTGACCTTGGCCGAAAGAACGTCCAGATGCTCCGGCCGGCGCAGCAAAAATTCGGCCAATGCCTCCGAGGAGCCGAGCAGCCGGAACAGCGCCTCGCTCTCGTCTTCCCCGGCGTTGACCAGTTCGGCCAGCTGAGGATGCCGCTCCAGCAGCCGGACCAAGGATACGAGGGCCAGGTCCGGATCGGCGGCGTAAGCAAACCCGGAAAAAAGCCGTTGCTGGTCCACCCCATCGAGTTCGGACGATTCGAGAAAGCGTGTGCTCTTCTCCAAATCGTTGAAGCCGTTGGAGATCAGCCGCCGGTTCAGACTCATGGCCTCACCTTAGAGGATGTCGATGTTCCGCTTGAGCTCGTGCGGCGTCACCTGGATGCGGTAGTCATGCCATTCGGCACGCTTGTTGCGCAGGAAGATCTCATAGACCTGTTCACCGAGGATTTCAGCGACCAGCTCAGACTCTTCCATCGCGCGGATGGCGTCGTGCAGGCTCGAGGGAAGCGGGTCGTGGCCGAGCGCCCGGCGTTCGGCGGAGCTGAGGCTCCAGATGTCTTCCTCCGCGGCAGGCGGCAGCTCGTAGCCTTCCTCGATGCCCTTCAAGCCGGCGCCCAGCAACACAGCGTAGGCGAGGTAGGGGTTCGCCGCCGAATCGATCCCGCGGTATTCCATCCGGGCGGACTGGCCCTTGTTCGGCTTGTACAACGGGATGCGGACCAGTGCGGAGCGGTTATTGTGCCCCCAGGAGATGTAACTGGGAGCTTCGCCGCCGCCCCAGAGTCGCTTGTAGGAATTCACGAACTGGTTCGTCACCGCGGTGAATTCGGGTGCGTGCTTCAGGATGCCCGCCATGAATTGGCGCCCGGTCTTGGAGAGCTGGTATTCGGCTCCGGCCTCGAAAAAGGCGTTGGAATCGCCTTCGAAGAGGGAAAAGTGCGTATGCATCCCCGAACCGGGGTGGTCGGAGAAGGGCTTGGGCATGAATGTTGCGTAAATGCCTTCCATCAGCGCTACTTCTTTGACCACGGTCCGGAACGTCATGATGTTGTCGGCGGTCTGCAGGGCATCCGCGTACCTAAGATCGATCTCGTTCTGCCCGGGACCGTCTTCATGATGGCTGAACTCCACGGAGATGCCGACGTTCTCCAGCATGGTCACCGCGGTGCGGCGGAAATCCTGGGCCACGCCGCCGGGCACATGGTCGAAATATCCTGCGCGGTCTACCGGAACCGGCACACCGTCAGGGCCGAGTTCCTGCGATTTGAGCAGGTAGAACTCGATTTCCGGATGGGTGTAGCAGGTGAAGCCCATGTCGCCGGCCTTGCGCAGGGCCCGCTTGAGCACGTTACGAGGATCCGCGACGGACGGTTCGCCGTCGGGCGTGAGAACGTCGCAGAACATCCGCGATGTCTGTTCCTCCTCGCCGCGCCAGGGCAGGATCTGGAAAGTCGAAGGGTCCGGCTGGACCAGCATGTCGGACTCGAAGACCCGGGCCAGCCCCTCGATGGACGAGCCGTCGAAGCCAAGTCCCTCCTCGAAGGCGCCCTCGACTTCCGCAGGAGCCAGCGCAACGGATTTAAGCGAACCGACGACGTCGGTGAACCAGAGACGGACGAAGCGCACGTCCCGCTCTTCGATGGTTCTCAGGACAAATTCCTGCTGACGGTCCATGGATATCCTTCCGCGCCCTGGCCACGGCAAAGCCTCCGGCCTGCCTGCTTACTACTGTACTTAGCCTAATGCGCCCGGGCTCTTGTGAAGTGCAACAGTGACGGGTGCGGCTGGAGTGAACAAAGGCCACGGCATTAGGCTCTACCCATGACCTCACAGACTTCTGGTGCCGAACAGCCTGCCCCGTACGGAGCTGGTGCCGCCGGCGCCAATCGGCAGTCCGGCTCCAAACCGGTGTCCCGTGTCCGCACCCATCACCTGCAGCAGGCCAAGGACAACGGCCAGCGCTTTGCCATGCTCACCGCATACGAACAGTACACCGCCGAAATTTTCGATGAAGCAGGTATCGAAGTCCTGCTTGTCGGCGACTCCGCCTCCAACAACGTGTACGGCAACGAAACATCGCTGCCGGTGACCGTCGATGAGCTGATCCCGCTCTGCCGCGCAGTCAGCCGTTCTGCCAGACGTGCGCTCGTCGTGGTTGACCTGCCGTTCGGCAGCTACGAGGTCTCCCCTGCCCAGGCGATCGAAACCTCCGTACGGTTCATGAAGGAAGCCGGCGCCCACGCCGTCAAGATGGAAGGCGGCGCCTTCTACGCGGACTATGTCCGCGCCATGGTCCAGGCCGGCATCCCCGTCATGGCCCACGTCGGCTTCACCCCGCAAAGCGAACATTCGCTGGGCGGCTACCGGGTGCAGGGCCGGGGCGAGGACGCGCAGCGGGTCGTTGACGACGCCGTGGCACTCGAAGCCGCCGGCGCGTTTGCGGTACTGATGGAAATGGTCCCGGCCCTGGCGGCCGCGGAGGTGGACAAGGCGCTACGCGTTCCCACCATCGGCATCGGCGCCGGCGCTTCCACGACGGGCCAGGTGCTGGTGTGGCAGGACATGGCCGGGCTGCGGGGCGGCAAACTCGCGAAGTTCGTCAAGCAGTACGCCGACATACGGGCAACGCTCTCGGATGCGGTCAGGGCCTACGCTGACGACGTCCGCAACGGTTCCTTTCCCGGCCCGGAGCACTCCTTCTAGCCGCGCGGACCAGCGGTTCCACGCGCTGGAAGGCGCTATTCGTCGTCGTCAGCGTCCCAGGCCTCGTTGCGCCGCTGCACTTTTTCGAGCGCCTTTTCCGCTTCCTCGCGGGTTTCATAGGGACCGATGAGCTGCGTCCAGTCGGACTGTGCCCCCACTTCGACTTCATGGGTGACGACGTTGTACCAGAACTCCGGCATTTGGCTACTCCCTTGCGTTGCGGTTGCTCGGCCCGTTCGGATTAGCGCCCGATAGCGGACCGGGTTATAAGATCGATGGTATGCCCCACAACGTAGCAACAGCACCCCTGGGCACCCTTGTCCAGGGAACCGTCAGTCCAGTCCGGCCCGTTCCGACGTCGATTCCCCGGCCCGAGTACGTTTGGAAACCCGCCCCGGCCAAGTTCACTGGCTCGGAAATCAAGGACGCCGAGACGATCGAGCGAATCCGGGTGGCGAGCAAGATTGCCGCGCAGGCGATCGTCGAAGTGGGCAAGCATATTCGTCCCGGCGTCACCACCGACGAGCTGGACAAGGTGGGTCACGAATTCCTGCTTGACCACAAGGCCTACCCATCATGCCTTGGCTACCGCGGGTTCCCTAAGTCCCTGTGTTCTTCCCTGAATGAAGTCATCTGCCACGGCATACCGGATACCACCGTGCTGCAGGACGGGGACATTATTAATATCGACATCACCGCTTACATCAACGGCGTCCACGGCGATACCAACTACACCTTCCTCGTCGGTGACGTTGACGAGGAGTCCCGGCTCCTGGTTGAACGGACCCAGGAATCGCTGAACCGCGCCATCAAAGCGGTTGCCCCGGGCCGGCAGATCAATGTCATCGGCCGGAGCATCCAGTCCTATGCCAAGCGCTTCGGCTACGGCGTGGTCCGGGACTTTACCGGCCACGGCGTCGGCGAAGCCTTCCACTCCGGCCTGATCATCCCGCACTATGACGCCGCCCCCGCCTACAGCACGGCCATGGAGCCAGGCATGGTGTTCACCATCGAGCCCATGCTGACGCTCGGAACCATCGAGTGGGACATGTGGAACGACGACTGGACCGTCGTGACCAAGGACCGTAAGCGGACCGCGCAGTTCGAACACACCCTCGTGGTCACCGACTCCGGAGCGGAAGTCCTGACTTTGCCCTAAGACGCCAGTAGGCTGTTGGACAAACGTATTCGAACGACAGTGCGGAGATCCCATGCCCAGCAGCGCCGACGAGAAGGTCGCCAAAAAGGCTGCCCGGTCCGTCATCGGCATTGACATCGGCGGAACCGGCATCAAAGGCGGCATCGTCGACCTGAAAAAGGGCAAATTGCTGGGCGAACGTTTCCGCATTGACACACCCCGTCCCTCCACCCCTGAAGCAGTGGCCGACGTCGTGGCGAAGATCGTGGAAGAACTCTCCTCCCGGGAGGAAGCCCCGGCGGCGGGCAGCCCAGTGGGCGTCACGTTCCCCGCCATCATCCGCCACGGGGTTGCTAAATCCGCCGCGAACGTGGATCCCAGCTGGGTGGACACAGACGTCGATGCGCTGCTCACGCGAAAGCTGGGGCGGGAAGTCCAGGTCATTAACGATGCCGACGCCGCCGGGCTGGCGGAAGCACGTTACGGAGCGGGTGAAGGCGTTGACGGGACCGTACTGGTCATTACCCTGGGGACCGGCATCGGTTCGGCGTTCATCCACGATGGCAAACTCGTGCCCAATGCAGAACTCGGGCATCTGGAGATCGACGGTTTCGATGCCGAGTCCAAGGCATCAGCTACCGCGCGCGAACGCGATGGATTGGACTGGGACGCCTATGCGGTGCGTCTGCAACGCTATTTCTCCCATGTTGAGTTCCTGTTCTCGCCCGAACTGTTCATTGTCGGCGGCGGCATTTCCAAGCGCAGCCAGGACTTCCTGCCCAAGCTCGACCTCAAGACCAAGATCATTCCCGCCGAATTGAAGAACAACGCCGGCATAGTGGGCGGAGCCCTGCAGGCAGCGCTCAGTTTCAACTACTTCAAGTAAGGAGCCGGTGGCAGCCTCGGCTCCCCCTCCGTGGCCGCCACCGGAAACTGTGGCGTTGTTACTGTGCGGTCAACGGCCGCTGGGTTCCTGACGGGCCCTGTTTCTTCGCGGCCTCCCCTTCAAGCCGCAGCCGGTCTATCTCTGCCTCGAAATCCTCAAGGGTATCGAAGGCCCGGTACACACTGGCGAATCTCAGGTAGGCCACCACATCCAGATTCTTCAGCGGCCGCAGAATGGCAAGACCGACCTCGTGGGCATCAATTTCCGCTGCCCCGCTGGACCGGATGGATTCCTCCACCTCCTGCGCCAGCATGGCCAGGTCGTCCTCCGTCACGGGGCGGCCCTGGCAGGCCTTGCGGACGCCGTTGATGACCTTCGCCCGGGAGAACGGCTCCGCCACCCCGGAACGCTTCAGGACGCTCAGACTGGTGGTTTCGAGGGTGGTGAAGCGACGGCCGCACTCAGGACACAGCCGCCGCCTGCGGATCGCGGAGCCATCATCGGTCAGGCGGCTATCCACGACTCTGGAATCAGGATTACGGCAGAACGGACAGTACATACCGGATCCTTTCGTCGTCCAGACAGCAACTGGACAATCATAAAACTACATCTTGCGAATTACAAGCATGTGGTTACTACATCTTGTGTCTACACCGCGGCGCACCGGCGGTAAAGGTTACGAGGGGAGCCGGACCGTGACGGCATCTCCATGAGCAGGCAGGTCTTCCGCCGTTGCGAGCGAAACGATGTGCCCGCCCACTTCGCGCAGCGCGCGCTCGTCGTAGTAGATAATCTGGACTGCTTTCAGGAACGTGGTGACGTTGAGGCCGGACGCGAATGTAGCGGTTCCACTGGTCGGCAGGACATGGTTGGAGCCGGCACAGTAATCCCCCAGGCTCACCGGTGAATAGTTGCCGACAAACACGGCGCCGGCGTTGCGGATGCGCGCGGCAATACCGGAAGCATTCTCGGTGTGGATCTCGAGGTGCTCCGCCGCGTAGGCGTCACAAACCGCAATGCCGTGTTCGACGTCGTCGACCATAATTACCCCGGACTGCGGTCCGGAAAGAGCCTCGCGAACCCTGTCCGCGTGCTTGGTGCCGCCAATTCGGACAGCAAGTTCCCGACGGACAGCCTCCGCCAGTTCCGCCGAAGGCGTCACCAGCACGGATGCGGCATGGGGATCATGCTCCGCTTGGCTGATCAGGTCCGCCGCGACGAAAGCCGGCTCTGCACTGTCGTCGGCAAGGATCGCAATTTCGGTCGTACCCGCCTCCGCGTCAATACCCACCACGCTCTTGACCAGGCGCTTGGCCGTGGCAACAAAAACATTGCCGGGACCTGTGACCACATCGACCGGGGCAAGCGCGGGGCCGAAGTCGTTGGCGGGAACACCATAGGCAAACGCCGCCACCGCCTGCGCGCCGCCGATGGCATAGACCTCGTCGATACCGAGCAGACGGGCCGCGGCCAGAATGGTGGGGTGCGGCAGGCCTCCGAAGTCTTTCTGCGGCGGCGAGGCCAAGGCGATCGATCCAACGCCGGCGGCCATCGCCGGAACGACGTTCATCACCACAGACGAAGGATAGACCGCCAGCCCGCCGGGAACATACAGGCCCACCCGCGAAACCGGTACCCACTTGTGCGTGACCGTGGCGCCTGCGGCAATCTGCACCGTGGCATCGGTCGGCTTCTGCGCGTCGGCAAAGACCCGCGCCCTTGCGATGGACTCTTCCAGAGCGGCACGGACCGCCGGATCGAGTGCCTCCAGCGCGCGTACCAGCTCTTCCTGCGGCACGAGGGGGTGCTGCTGCTGTACGCCGTCAAACCGCGAAGCCAGTTCTGCCAGGGCGGTGAACCCGTCGCTTCGCACCTTGTTGATAATTTCCTCCACCGCATGCGAGGCAACGTCAAAAGTCGTCTCTGCCCTGGGCATGGCGGCCTTCAGCTCGGCAGTATCCAAATGGCGCCCGCGCAGGTCCAGGAGGGGAAACTGGGAAAAGGATTCGAGGTTCGAAGCAGGATTCACGTTTCCATTCTACTGAGCCCGGCCCCGTCGTTTCCCGTTGACGACGGCGATGGCTGGGCAGGCGGGAAATTTAGCACAACTTAACACAATGCCCCGCGCCGCCAGATGCCGGAATACGCTGAACATGAATGGGTCAGGCTGTCTTCTGTCCCCACCGAGTAGTTCTGGAGAAACATTGTTGTGAGTGCCGAGTCCGTAGCAGCACAATCTGTCACGCCTGCCGAGCAGCTGCTGGGAACCACCTTCCGGGAGGTCTTTCGGCGGCACGCTGCCGGAGTGGCAATTCTCACCGTTGAACACGAGGGCAAGCCTTTTGGCTTCACGGCTACCTCGGTGGCGTCCCTGTCGGCGGAGCCACCGCGCTTCACCTTCAACATGGCCCGCTCCAGCTCTTCCTGGCCCGCCGTCGCAAACTCGAACTACATTGGCGTCCACATCCTCGGCCAGGACAACCGGGGGCTCGCCGACCGTTTCGCCCGCACGAAGGACCGCTTCAGCGGAGACCATTGGGAAGCAGGTCCCTACGGGGTGCCTCTTCTGAAGGATGTACATGCCTATCTGGTCGGCAAGATCCAGATGCGCGTGTCCTTCGAAAACAACGCTGTGGTGATCGTCGAGGTAGTGGAAGGTTCGCTCGGTGACGAGGCGACGCCGCTGCTGTATCACAGCGGCTCCTACGTTCGCCCGAGCCCCCTCGAATACCAGATCTAAGTCCCGGAGGCGTTAGACGTCGAGGCAGGCTGGGCCCAGCAGCACCTTAAGATCCCCAAAGAGCGACGGCGTGGGGTTAACCCGGAGATCGACGCCAAGCTTCATCACTTCGACTTTCCGTGAACTGTTCAGCCGCACCTGGACTTCGGTAGTTCCCGGGTGTGTCCGCAGCACGTCGCCAAGGGACGACACGACGGTCTCGGTCGCCTTGAAGCTGGCCATGGAAATCACCACCGGCCCGGAATGGCCATCGCTGAGGTCAGGAACCGTCAGCTCCTGGGCATTCAGCGTTACCGCGCCGTCATCACGGCGCTGCAACCGGCCTCGGACCACGACGATCAGGTCTTCGGCCAGGATCGTCGAAATCGGTCCGTAAACCTGGCCGAAGAACATCACTTCCATGGAGCCGCCCAGGTCTTCCACCTCGGCACGGGCATACGCGTTGCCGCTGTTCTTGGCGATCCGGCGCTGCAAGGAGGTAATCATTCCGGCAATCGTGACGATGGCGCCGTCCGCCGGACCGTCTTCGCCGATGACGGAGGTTATGGTCAGGTCAGCATGCTGGCTCAGTAGACCTTCCAAGCCCTGAAGCGGATGGTCCGAGACATACAGGCCGAGCATGTCGCGCTCGAACGCCAGTTTGTCCTTCTTGTCCCACTCCGGCAGATCCGGAACTTCCACGGCCAGTCCACCGGAGGTTTCACCGCCGTCGTCAAAGGCACTGAAGAGGTCGAACTGGTTGGCTGCCTCGTTGCGCTTGAGCACAATGACGGAGTCAACCGCTTCTTCATGGATCATGGCCAGGGCACGGCGCGGATCGCCGAGCGAGTCGAACGCGCCGGCCTTGATCAGTGATTCGATGGTCCGCTTGTTGCAGACAACCGCGGGAACCTTCTGCAGGAAATCGCTGAACGAGCTGAAGTTCCCCTTCTCCTCGCGGGCGGCGACCATAGCATGGACCACGTTGGCGCCGACGTTGCGGATGGCGCCCATACCGAACCGGATGTCCTTGCCCACCGGGGTGAAGTTCAGGCTGGATTCGTTGACGTCCGGCGGAAGCACCGTAATGCCCATGTGGCGGCACTCGTTCAGGTACATGGCCAGCTTGTCCTTGTCGTCACCGACGGAGGTCAGCAGCGCAGCCATGTATTCGCCCGGATAATGCGCCTTGAGGTACGCCGTCCAATAGGACACGACCCCGTACGCGGCCGAGTGTGCCTTGTTGAAGGCGTAGTCAGAGAACGGCAGCAGGATATCCCACAGCGTCTTGATGGCTGCGGCGGAATAACCGTTGTCCTGCATGCCCTTTTCGAAGCCGGCGTACTGCTTGTCCAGCTCCGACTTCTTCTTCTTGCCCATGGCGCGGCGCAGAATATCTGCCTGGCCGAGCGAATACCCGGCCAGTTTCTGCGCGATCGCCATAACCTGTTCCTGGTAGACGATCAGGCCATAGGTGCCGCCGAGGATTTCGGCCAGCGGCTCTTCAAGCTCCGGGTGGATCGGAGTGATCTCCTGCAGCCCGTTCTTGCGCAGCGCGTAGTTATTGTGCGCGTTAGCGCCCATCGGCCCGGGACGGTACAGCGCAAGGACCGCGGAAATGTCTTCGAAGTTATCCGGCCGCATCAGCTTCAGCAGGGACCGCATCGGACCGCCGTCGAGCTGGAAAACACCCAGAGTGTCGCCGCGGGCCAGCAGGGCGTACGAGTCCGGATCATCCAGAGCCAGGTCCTCGAGCACCAACTCGAAGTCCCGGTTCATCTGGATGTTTTCCAGGGCATCCGTGATTATCGTCAGGTTCCGCAGACCGAGGAAGTCCATCTTGATCAGGCCGAGGCCCTCACAAGTCGGATAGTCGAACTGCGTGATGACCTGGCCGTCCTGTTCACGGCGCATGATCGGAATGATGTCGATCAGCGGATCCGAGGACATGATCACACCGGCCGCGTGGACACCCCACTGCCGCTTCAGGCCCTCGAGTCCGAGTGCCGTTTCAAAGACCTTGGCTGAATCCGGATCCGACTTGAGCAGTTCCCGCAGCTCTTCGGCCTCGCTATAGCGTTTGGCCTCCGGATTGTGCACGTCCTGCAGCGAAATGCCCTTGCCCATGACGTCCGGCGGCATCGCCTTGGTCAGCCGCTCTCCCGTCGAGAAGGGATAACCCATGACGCGCGAGGAGTCCTTCAGCGCTTGCTTGCCCTTGATGGTGCCGTAGGTGACAATCATGGCCACCCGCTCGTCCCCGTACTTCTCCGTAACGTACTTGATGACTTCCGAGCGGCGCCGATCATCGAAATCGACGTCGAAGTCAGGCATGGACACGCGGTCCGGGTTGAGGAACCGTTCGAAGATCAGACCGTGCTTGAGCGGATCCAGGTCCGTAATGCGCATGGCATAAGCCGCCATCGAACCGGCACCCGAACCACGGCCCGGTCCGACCCGGATACCGTTATTCTTGGCCCAGTTGATGAAGTCGGCCACGACCAGGAAGTATCCGGGGAAGCCCATCTGGAGGATGACACCGACTTCGTAATCCGCCTGCTTGCGGACGTCGTCGGGAATACCCCCCGGGTAGCGGTAATGAAGGCCCTTCTCGACCTCCTTGATGAACCAGGACTCCTCGTTCTCGCCTTCCGGAACGGGGAACCGCGGCATGTAGTTGGCCTGGGTGTTGAACTCGACGTTGCACCGTTCGGCGATCAGCAGGGTGTTGTCACAGGCCTCCGGGTAGTCGCGGAAAATGGCCCGCATCTCGGCCGGAGATTTCAGGTAGAACTCATCGGCGTCGAACTTGAAGCGCTTGGGATCGGCGAGCGTCGAGCCGGACTGGACGCACAGCAGTGCCGCGTGGGACTTCGCGTCCTCGGCATGCGTGTAGTGCAGATCGTTGGTTGCCACCAATGGCAGCTGCAGCTCGCGGGCCAGCTTGAGCAGATCCGCCTGGACATTGCGCTCGATGTCCAGGCCGTGGTCCATCAGTTCGCAGTAAAAGTTCTCCGGCCCAAGGATGTCCCGGAAATCCGAGGCGGCCTGCATCGCTTCCTTGTAGAGGCCCAGCCGCAGCTTCGTCTGCACCTCGCCCGACGGGCAGCCCGTGGTGGTGATCAGGCCCTTGCCGTAAGTCTGCAGCAGGTCCCGGTCCATGCGAGGCTTGTACAGGTAACCTTCCAGTGACGCCAGGGACGACATGCGGAACAGATTGTGCATGCCCTCGGTCGTCTCGGCCCACATAGTCATGTGCGTGTACGCACCGGCGCCCGAGACGTCGCCGCGTCCGCCGTCGCCCCAGCGGACACGGGTCTTGTCCGACCTAGCCGTGCCGGGGGTCAAATAGGCTTCCACTCCGACGATCGGCTTAATACCGGCGTTATTGGCCTTGTTCCAGAAATCGAAGGCCCCGAAGACGAACCCGTGGTCCGTGGTGGCCACCGAGTCCATGCCGAGTTCATGGGCATGTTCGAAGAGGTCCGTCAGGCGGGCTGCGCCGTCCAGCATGGAGTATTCGGTGTGGTTGTGGAGATGTACAAACGAATCGGTACCGGAAATCGAGCTAGTCACAGTTGCCACCACTTCATTCTAGGCGGGCCGCGTCTTATGCCGCGGTCCCGCCGTCGTACAGATCAGACCCGGTGTTCGGCCAGTGCTTCCAGTGCATAGGCCAGATCCTGGGGATATTCGCTTTCGTACTCCACCCATTTGCCGGTGACCGGATGGTCGAAACCGAGTTTTTTGGCGTGGAGCCATTGTCTGGTCAGGCCCAGTTCGGCCGCGAGCTTCGGGTCTGCCCCGTACGTCAGGTCGCCTGCGCACGGGTGCCGGAGTGCGGCGAAATGAACGCGGATTTGGTGCGTCCGGCCCGTTTCCAGGTGAACTTCGACCAACGAGGCCTTTCCGAACGCTTCAATCACCTTGTAGTGGGTGACCGAGTTCCGTCCGTCCTCCACGACGGCAAAGCGCCAGTCGTAGCCCGGGTGCCTGCCGATGGGAGCGTCGATGGTTCCTTCGAGCGGATCCGGCAGGCCCTGCACCAGTGCGTGGTAGACCTTCTCGACCGTACGTTCCTTGAAGGCCCGTTTCAGCAGCGTGTACGCGTGCTCCGTCTTTGCCACCACCATGACGCCAGACGTACCGACATCGAGCCGATGCACAATGCCCGCGCGCTCCGCCGACCCGGACGTGGAAATCCTGTATCCCAGTGCGGCCAATGCACCCACCACGGTGGGGCCGACCCAGCCGGGCGAGGGGTGGGCAGCCACTCCCACAGGCTTGTCAATCACGACGAAGTCATCATCGTCACCGAGAACCTTCAAATCTTCCACCTCTTCGACGACGATCTCCAACGGATCCCGCTCTTCGGGTCTGCGGATTTCAAGTTCTCCAACGTCCGGCAGCCGGTCTGATTTGCCCACGACCTTGCCGTTAAGCGTGACATGGCCCGCGGTGCACAACGCCGCAGCCGCCGAGCGCGAAATATCCAGCAGACCCGCTATGGCAGCGTCGGCACGTTTGCCCGCCGTCTCCGAGTCCAGCGAGAGCTGGTGGAGCTGATCAGGCACCGCGTTGCTCCGGGCTGCCGTCTTTCGGCGGTTGTTTACCGGACGGTATGCGTTCTCCGTCAATACCAATGCCCCTGAAGGTCAGAATGCACCAGAGAATCACGCCGCCGACCACAGCAGAGTCCGCAATATTGAAGATGGCGAAATTGGGGAACGCGATGAAATCCACCACATGGCCGACACCGAAAGACGGCTCCCGGAAGAGCCTGTCCGTCAGGTTCCCCAACGCACCGCCAAGCAGAAGGCCCAGGGCGACGGACCACCAGGCCGAACGGACCTTGCGCGCATAGAAGATGATGGCACCGGACACCAGGACCATCACTATCGTAAAGACCCACGTGTAGTCCTGGCCGATCGAAAACGCCGCGCCGGAATTTCGGATGAAGTGCCAGTGCAGCAGCGGGGGCAGCACGGGAATGATATCGCCCTCCGTCATGGTGCTGACGACCCACCATTTGGTCAGCTGATCGAAGAGGTAGGCAAATACGGCGCAGCCCGCCAGGATCAGGACAAAACCAGAGGCGCGCCGACCGTGGACACCGGTGTGCTGGCTTTCAATGCTGCTGTCCGCGGGCTGGTCCGCGGAAGATGGTTCAGACATGATTCTTTTCTAACGGCAATAGCGGATGGCGGCACGGAAGCCGGCTAGAGAAATGGCCGGTGTCAGGGAATTCCCGGCACCGGCCATCCTTACCCTTGAACAAGGGCTCAAAACTGGGTCAAGCTAAGGACTCTAACTCTCCTTGACGTCCGGAGTCGCGAAAGATCCACGGGCTTCCAGATCGCGCAGCTGGCCTTCGATGTAGGCCTTGAGACGTGAACGGTAGTCCCGTTCGAAGCCGCGCAGCTGCTCGAGCTTGCGCTCCAATACAGCCTTCTGCTGCTCCAGGGAGCCCAGCGTCTTGCGGCTCTTCTCCTGCGCATCGTTGACGAGCGTGCTTGCTTCCATCTGTGCTTCGGCAATGATCTTGTCGCGCTGCTCGACACCGGCGTTGACATATTCGTCGTGAAGCTTCTGCGCCATGGCCAGAACACCCGCAGCGGACTCGGCAGTGGCTGTGTGGCCGCCACCGACTGCTGGAGCGGCGGGAGCCGGAGCACTGACCACCGGAGCGGCGGCGGTAGCGGGAACAGCCGCAGGCTTCTCGCGCTTAGGCTCTTCCTTGACCTCCTGCTGCGGGGCCTCTTCCTTGGCCGGCTCGGCCTTCGGAGCGGCTGCAACAGGGGCCGGGACGTTGCCAGCGGATGACTGGCCCGAGGTGGCTTCGCCGAGCTTCTTACGGAGCTCGTCGTTTTCCTGGTTCAGCCTGCGCAGTTCTACGACGATTTCATCAAGGAAGTCATCGACCTCGTCCTGGTCGTATCCTTCACGGAACTTCGTCGGTTGGAACCGCTTGTTGACAACGTCTTCGGGCGTCAGAGCCATGTGGTCACCTCATACTGGTTCTTGTGGATCATGAATTCGTGCCAATGCACTCATGACAACGGTAGCGAATAATCGCCATGACGATTTACATTCACTAGGGATATCTGAATCAGAGTATATCTTTTCGATCTTGAAAACTAACCGCGTCTGGAGCAGGTCAGTCCCTAGGCAAGGCCTGCAACGATAAACAACGCAATGCTGGTCAGAATGAAGAGGACCAGGAATGCCAGGTCCAAGGCGAAGCCGCCGATGCGCAGCGGCGGAATCATCCGACGCAGTGCCCTTAACGGCGGATCAGTGACAGCATAGATCGCCGATGCAGCCACCAAAGCGACGCCACGCGGACGCCACTGCCGGGCAAAAGTCTGGACAACATCAAAAACAATGCGGATAATCAGCGCCAGCTGGAACAGCATGAGCACTAAATACAGCAGAGCGAAAATAATGGACACGCGGGTTCCACGATTCCTAGCGGTAGACGAGCAGTTAAATGAGCATACTGCCGTATGGGCAGGATGCTCCGCTAGCTCTGGTTGAAGAATGTCGCTTGGTGGTCGCTGGCCTGCTTATCCTCGCCGAGCACTTCCATCGTCGACGGTGAGAGCAGGAACACCTTGTTGGTGACCCGTTCAATGCTGCCGTGCAGTCCAAAAACCAGCCCGGCGGAGAAGTCAACCAGGCGTTTGGCGTCCGCCTCACCCATGTCGGTTACGTTCATAATCACGGGAATCCCATCGCGAAAGCTTTCACCAATGATCTTCGCGTCATTGTAGGAACGGGGATGGACTGTGGTGATCTGACGCAGCACAGATGACTCCTCACGGGACGACGGGGCACGCTTGATCGGCGTAACGGGAGCACGATATTCCTCCGCCACGGGCTTCACGGGCGTCGGCGTGCTCTCCACCCGACGCTCCTCACGGCTCTGTTCCACACGCTGGTCCTCGTCCCGGTTCTGGGGTTCCCTGCTCAGCGTCTCGTTTTCTTCGGACTCGTAGTGCTCGTCACCGTCGGCGAGCCCAAGATAGATCATTGTCTTGCGCAAAGCGCCGGCCATGGTTAGCTCCTATCGTGTCTTCAACACTGCTCTCGCCAAAAACGCTACCTCAAAGGGGGTCTCGGTCCGAGGACATCTGAGCCGACACGCAGGTGTGTCGCACCGGCCGCTATGGCCGCTTCCAGATCCTGGCTCATGCCAGCGGAGACCATCGACGCGTCCGGAAAAATTCCGCACAACTTGGCCGAATAATCCATTAACCGATCAAAGGCCGGAACCGGATCCGTTCCTAGTGGTGCGACGGCCATCAAACCGCCCAGCCGCAACCCACTTGCTGCATCAATGGCTCGTGCGAGTTCCTCGATCTGCTCGGGTTTCGCGCCTCCCCGAGGACCGGCCACCTCGCCGGCTTCGGGAACCTCGGTGCGCTCATCCAGGTCGACCTGGATCAAGCACAGCAGTTCCGACCGCGGAGGCTGATTAGCACCCTTGCGGCGCTCCTGCTCAGCCGCCATCGCTTTCGTCAGCGCGCCGATTAACGAGGAACGGTCCACCGAATGTACGGCGTGCGCGTACCGCACTACAGACTTGGCCTTGTTTTTCTGCAACTGCCCGATGAAGTGCCAGCGAAGGGACTCGCCCGCCGCCGTGTCCGCCAGTTCCGCAGCCTTTTGCGAAGCTTCCTGGTCACGGTTCTCCCCCACGTCCGCAACACCGAGTGCCGCTAGCGCGGCCACGTCGGCGGCGGGAAAGAATTTTGTCACCACAATCAATTCGGGAGCAGGACCGGTGCGTTGGGCAGCAGCGTCCTCAATCCTCGTCCGCACCTTCGCCAGGTTCCGGCGAAGCTCCTCAGTCCTGTCCATATCAGTCATTGTTCCCTCCATACGAGGCCGGCGAAGCGGCCTGTCTGCGGATTGCGCCGGTACGAGAACAGTCGGGAATCCTCAAGAGTGCATCCGCCCAGCCGCCGCGTTTCCACTCCCAGCGTTTCCAGTTGGGCTTCCGCACCGGCCGGCAGATCCAAAGCCGGCGTTCCCCAAGAGGTTTCAGAGTATAACCGCGGCAGTTGCTCACAGGATGCTGTCCTCATTTTCTCGGGGACCTCGTAGCACCGTCCGCAGATCGAGGGCCCTACCCACGCCCGGATGTCCGACGCTCCTACGGCCCGCAGTGCCGACACGGTGTTCACCAGAACCCCATCCAGCAATCCCCGCCTGCCCGCATGCGCAACAGCGGACGCCTGCCCTCCGCCAGCAGTGGAACCAGCGAAGACGACCGGCAGGCAGTCGGCCACCATCACCGCAAGCGGCACGTCCGCCTGGGGTGATACGAGGGCATCAATTTCTGTCTCCGGCGGAGGCGCCGGCTGTGCTGTCGATGCCACGCCCACGTTGGCGGAATGGACCTGGTTCATGAAGCGCAGCGAGCCAGGTGCCACACCCAGTTCAGTCTCCATCGAGCTGCGTCTGGACTGGACTGCCGCCGGTGAATCGCCCACGTGCAAAGCAAGATTGCCGGCAGCGTTGTCAGTGAACGCTATCCACAAGCCGTCGCTGACCTGTTCACGCCACCAAAACACTGCCGGCAATCCTGTCTGTTGTCGCGTTGTCGGTTCTATTTGAGGAAATCCGGAACGTCCAAGTCATCAGTCCGGCCGGCACTCAGGTCCGGCTCGACGACGGCTGGCAGGTCTACGTCGAAACCTGCATCCGCCGGGACGTCGTAACGCTGCGGCATCTGCCCCCAGCTGCCGCTGGAAGCCGCAGGTGCGGCTGCCGGGACCTGTGCGTGTTCTGCTGGCTGCGACGGCGGGACTGCCGGCGCTGCCGGGGCGTTCGCGGGCTTCTGCGCAGGCTGCGCTGCGGACGTGACATCCACCTGGTCAAAACCCGCGGCGATCACAGTCACGCGGGCCTCGTCGCCGAGGGCATCGTCGATGACCGCACCGAAGATGATGTTCGCCTCCGGGTGGGCCACTTCCTGCACGAGGCGGGCGGCCTCGTTGATTTCGAACAGGCCAAGGTCCGAGCCGCCCTGGATGGACAGCAGCACGCCGTGCGCGCCGTCGATGGATGCTTCCAGCAGCGGCGACGCGATCGCCAGTTCGGCGGCTTTGACTGCACGGTCCTCACCGCGGGCCGAACCGATACCCATCAGGGCCGACCCCGCACCCTGCATGACGGACTTCACGTCTGCGAAGTCCAGGTTGATCAGGCCCGGTGTCGTGATCAGATCGGTGATGCCTTGGACGCCGGAAAGCAGGACCTGGTCGGCCGAGCGGAATGCGTCGAGCATCGACACGTTGCGGTCACTGATGGACAGCAGCCTGTCGTTGGGAATCACGATCAGCGTGTCCACTTCATCACGCAGCGTCTCGATACCGCTCTCGGCCTGGTTCGACCGCCGGCGGCCCTCGAATGTGAACGGACGGGTAACGACACCGATGGTCAGCGCGCCCAAAGAACGCGCGATACGTGCCACCACCGGAGCGCCACCGGTACCGGTACCACCGCCCTCACCGGCAGTTACGAAAACCATGTCGGCGCCGCGAAGCACTTCTTCGATTTCCTCAGCGTGGTCTTCGGCGGCCTTACGCCCAACTTCCGGATCAGCGCCTGCGCCCAGTCCACGCGTAAGTTCACGCCCCACGTCAAGCTTGACGTCCGCATCGCTCATGAGCAGAGCCTGCGCATCAGTATTGATGGCAATGAACTCCACGCCGCGGAGCCCTACCTCGATCATTCGGTTGACGGCGTTAACTCCACCGCCGCCGATGCCGACGACTTTAATGACGGCCAAGTAATTTTGCGGTGCTGCCACGTCCTGTGTCCCTTGTTCGAATCTGTGCACTGATCAATTCCGCCAGGCCGGATCGGACACCGGCCCAATGGTTCACTTGGAAACCTTAACCCTCAACTTGAGGGTTAGAGTTATGTCAAGTAACTTCTATTCCGAGACGCTAGGCGCATCCCCGGTCTCATGCAACGACCGTTGCCGCGTGTCGCTTATCTGTCTGGATCGTTGTCTCAACGCGTGACGGGCATGGTAGGTGTCGAAACGTCATAAACCTCTACCTCAACCTCTGGTTTGGGCGCGTTGAGTAGGGCTTCGAAAACCTTGGCCTTCAACTCAAGCTGGCTGTCATTGCCCCATAACACCTTTTGTCCGTTGGTCAGCTGCAGTTCAACAGAGTCGATTGACTTGGCCGAAGCATGTTCCAGCTGGGCCAATACATCCGCCGGAAGCGCACTGAGAACAGCCGTGATGGTCCTGAATATCTCCTGGTCCTTGCTGGCAGCGCTTTCGTCAATCAAGGGCAGTTCGGCGGACTTGCGCTCTTTCACCGAGCCGATCCGTTTGCCTTCTGCATCGATCAAAGCGAACGTCTTACCCGTTTCCAGGACGGCTACAGGAATTCGTTCCGTGATTTCCACGGCAAGTTCCGACGGCGGCCGAGCTTCGACAGTAACGTCCAAAACGGCAGGCAGCCCCTCGAGCAGCGGCCGCACGTCGTCGTCGCCGACCTGCGGCAACGGTTGCTCTTTCAGCGGCGCAAGTGCCTCGTCAACCGTTTTCTCCGACGTCAGATCTGTGCCGGTGACCGTAATGGTTTTGATCGCCAGGACCGGCGAGAACACCAGTACCAGGATCAGGGCCACCACCATTACCACTGCTGCTGCGGCACCGATCCAGATCCGGCGGCGCAGTTTCCTGCCAGGAGGTTCCGGAAATGCTACGACTGTTGTACTGCGAGCAGGCCCATCCTTCGGTTCCGGAAGGGATTTGGATCCAGCCGCGCCGGACGTGGCACGGCTCTTCTTGCGCCCCTTCGGTAGTGCCGGTTTTGCCGCTGGGGCTGCCTTCGTGCCCGTTTCCGCCGGCAGAACACCGACTTTGCCCGAATTGACCCGCACGTTTCCGCGCTCTATTTGGGTAGCCGCCTGCCGTTCGGCAGCACCGGAAACCGGGCGTTGAAGCGCCTCGTCCTCCCGTCTGACGGACTCGACCGGAGGGGACAGCGGAGCCTCTTTCCGGGAACCAGCAGGAGTCACGGGTCTGCGCGGCTTCCTGCTAACCATCAAGCCGCGCCGTCCGCAGTCCGCTGTGTGAGGCGGTCGACCAACTGTGGGCCGAATTGAGTGATGTCCCCGGCACCCACGGTCATGATGATGTCGCCCTTCCGGGCCCGGTCGACCACGGATCTCAGCGCCCGGTCCGGGTCTTGCTCATACCCGCCGGGCCGCTGGAGCCGGGACGTAATCAGCTCACTGGTCACGCCGGGAATGGGATCCTCACGTGCCGGATAAATATCGAGCACAGTCACCGAGTCCGCCAGCGACAAGGCCTCCGCGAACTCTGCGGCAAATTCCCGCGTCCGGGAGAAAAGGTGCGGTTGGAAAAGCACATGGACTCCATGGCCGCCGGCAACCTTTTTCGCCGCCGATAACGCCGCATGCACTTCCGTCGGATGGTGGGCATAGTCGTCAAATACCCGGACACCGTCTGCCTCGCCCTTCGCCTCGAAACGGCGTGCGGCTCCGGTGAAGCCTGCCAGCCCGTCCGCCGCCGCGACCGGTTCAACCCCGATGCAAAGCCCGACGGCGAAGGCGGCCGTCGCATTGCGGATATTGTGTGCGCCGGGCACCTGGAGCCGGAGTTCGTGCCGCTGCCCGTCGACGACAATCCAACTGCTGCTGGTCCCGGCGGAAAAACCGCTTTCTTCAATCCGCACATCCGCGTCAGGCGAATACCCGTAGCCGAGGATCCGGTGCCGGGCACCGGCTTCCCGGACCCTGTCCGCCAGATCGCGCGCCCCCTGGTCGTCTACGCAGACAATAAGTGTTCCGTCCTCCGGCAGGAGGGCAGCGAACCTGTCGAAGGATTCGTATACGGATTCGGCAGAACCGTAGTGGTCCAGATGGTCGGCTTCCACATTTGTGACCACAATGACTTTCGGGCGGTAGTTCAGGAAAGAACCATCCGATTCATCAGCCTCGGCCACGAACAGTTCGCCGGCACCGTAGGCGGCATTGACCCCGAGCGCGGCCACGTCCCCGCCGATGGCGAACGACGGATCTTTGCCCGCGGCCCGCAGCATGACGGTGACCATCGCCGTCGTCGTTGTTTTGCCGTGCGTGCCGGCAATGGCGATCAGCTCCTGCGACCCAATCGAAGCGGCCAACGCGACTGAACGATGGATGATGTTGAGCCCCGCGGAGACCGCCGCCTGCAGCTCGGGGTTATCGGGACGGATGGCCGTTGAGACGACCAGGGTGTCCGCGTCCGCTACATTGGCTGCGTCGTGTCCGATGTAGACCTTCGCCCCCAGCTGCTTCAACTGGCCCAGAACCTTGGAGTCGCGGCTGTCGGAACCGGAGACATTAACGCCCCGGGCCAGCAGGATACGGGCGATCGCGGACATGCCCGCACCGCCCAGTCCGACAAAGTGGACGCTGCCCAGATCCTCAAAGGGAAGCTCCCGGGTTGTATGGAAATCAACCGCTTTCACTGCTGCCTCCCTATGGCTCGGAAAACCATTTCCGCCATGCGTGTATCTGCGTCCCTGATGCCCAGCCCGGCAGCCGCCGTTGCCATGGCCTGCAGCTTGTTATGGTCCTGCAGCAGCGCAGGCAGCTCTGCCGTTGCCCAGTCAGGCGTGAAGTCGGCGTCCTTGACCATCACCGCTCCCCCGGCCCCGACGAGGTCCGCGGCGTTCAGTGCCTGCTCGCCGTTGCCATGCGGCAGCGGGACAAGAACGGCCGGCAGGCCGACGGCGGCGATTTCGCAGACTGTCGCTGCGCCGGCCCGGGCCAGCAGCAGGTCCGCTGCGGCGTAGACGTTTTCCATGCCGTCCACGAATTCGACTTGGTGATAACCGGGGACGCTGACCAAGCTGCCGTCGGGCTCGCGAAGCTCTTTCCCCTTGCCCGTTATATGCAGGGTCTGGATGCCCGCCGCAGCAAACTTCTCCAACGACGCCCGGATAGTGCGGTTGATGCTGGCGGCGCCGGAGGAACCGCCAGTCACGATCAGCGTCGGCTTATCCTGTTCCAGGCCCAGCCGGTCCCTCGCCGCAGCACGCGCCGCCGACCGGTCCAGGCTTGAAATCTCCCGGCGCATGGGCATCCCAACCCAAGTGGCGTCAGGCAGCTTGGTACTCCGGAACGCCACCGCCACGTCATCGGTTAGCCGGGCCCCGACCCGGTTGGCCAGCCCCGGGCGGGCGTTCGCCTCATGGATGACCAGCGGCACCTTGGCCAGCCTGGCTGCGATGTACATGGGCGTACTGACGTACCCGCCAACACCGACGACAACATCGGCTCCCGCGCGTTCGATGATGCGGCGGGCCTGCTTCACCGCCGTGCCGAACCGGAACGGCAGCTTCAGCAGGTCCAGCGAAGGGCGCCGGGGGAATGGAACCCGCTCGATCGTGGCCAGCTCGTAGCCGGCAGCGGGAACCAGCCTGGTTTCCATGCCTGCAGCCGTGCCGACGGCCAGAATTCCGGCGTCCGGCGCGAGCTCCCGGATGGCTCCCGCGATGGACAGCAGAGGGCTGATGTGCCCGGCGGTGCCGCCGCCGGCGAGAACCACGGACGGTTCATGGGTCTTCATAAAAGTACTGGTACCTTCTGCTTCGGTCATTACTTGCTGATGTTTCCGGCCGGCTCCGGGGCCTTCCGCTGTGCCACGTTCCTGGCACGTTTCCTGGCACGGTTCCTGCCCGCCCGGGCATCAGGCCGGGCAAAAGACAACAGTACCCCGACCGCGGCAAGTGTGATGGTCAGTGCCGAGCCACCGTAGGAAATGAACGGCAGCGGAACACCGACGACGGGCAGCAGACCTGTCACCACGCCCATGTTCAGGAACGCCTGGCCGATGATCCAGACCATGATGGAGCCGCCGAAAATGCGGACGAAGGGATCGTCATGGCGCATGACGGTGCGCACGATCGCTACCGACAGAATGCCGAAGAGGGCCACCACAACGAGGGTGCCCAGCAAGCCCAGTTCCTCACCGATGATGGCGAAAATGTAGTCGTTGTGCGCCTCGGGAATCCAGCTGTACTTCTGCCGGCTCTGTCCGAGGCCCACGCCCCACCAGCCGCCCGACGCCAGCGCGAACAGCCCGTTGCATGACTGCATATTAAGACCCGTGGTGACCTCGCAGCTCTGGTCCAGCCACATGGTAATGCGCGCCACGCGGTTGGGACTGGTGATTGCCAGGAGCAGCACGCCCACCACGGCAGCGCCGCCGGCCACGAGGAAGAGTTTCATCCGGGCGCCGGCGAAGTAAAGGGCACCGGCAATAATGAGCATGATGATCATGGCCGTGCCCAGGTCGTTACCAAGAAGCACCAGCAGAATCACAAGGCCTCCGACCGGCAGTACGGGCACCACCGCATGCTTCCATTCGCCGAGCAACGGGCCCTTGCGGACCAGTACGCAGGCCATCCAAAGACCCAGTGCGAGTTTGGCGGCCTCCGATGGCTGTGCCGTGACGCCAGGTCCGAGCTGAATCCAGTTCCGGTTACCATTGACGTCGATGCCCAGGGGCGTGAACACCAGTACCAGCAGCGCCAGCGCCAGCGCCAGGGCAGGCCAGCCGAGTTTCTTGAATGTAGGCACGTTCAACCTGGACAGCAGCAGCATCAGCACCAGGCCGATCACGGCGAAAATTCCCTGCTTGACGAACAATTCGAACGGGGATTCGCCGTCGGCAATTGACTCCACCGCGGAGGATGAAAGCACCATCAGCAGGCCGATGGCGGTCAAGGCAAAAGCCGAACCCAGGATGAGGTAGTAGCTGAAACCCGTCGGCTCCTGACCGGTTCCTTCAATCCTGTCGAGCAGTGCCTTGGTTTTGACCCGCAGCCCGGTTTTGCTGCCCTCGGGGCCTTCCTCCGGACTCCGGAGTTTCCCGGCAGCGGAACCGGCCGACCGGACAGACGCCTTCGACGCCGGTTTCCGGGAAGTTCCCCGGTTGGGCGTGTTGACCATTACTGCTCCTTACGGGCTCTACGCCTGACCTTCCTGGATGCCATCGACCGCTTCGATGAAGGCATCGCCGCGATGGGCGTAGGACGTGAACTGGTCCATGGAGGCAGCCGCCGGAGCCATCAGCACGGTATCCCCATCTACGGCAATCCCTGCTGCCGCGGCCACAGCTGAAGCCATGATCTTCCCGCCGGTGACATGTTCGCCTCCGCCCACGGGCTGTCCGTTATCAGTGTCTCGCGCCGGGACCGTGATCACCGGAACATCCGGTGCGTGTCGCTCCAACGCGGCCAGTAGATCAGTGCTGTCATGGCCAATAACGACGACGGCCTTCAGCCGTTTGCTGTGTGCAGCGACGAGTTCGCTGTAGTCCACGCCCTTGGACAATCCGCCGGCGATCCATACCACCGAGGAGAACGCCGCCAGCGAAGCCGCCGCCGCGTGTGGGTTGGTTGCTTTGGAGTCGTTGACCCAGAGCACTCCCTCGATTTCGGCGATTTTCTGGATTCGGTGCGCGCCGGGGTTGTAGTTGCGGATGCCGTCGCGGACCGCGGCCGGTTCCACCCCGTAGGCACGGACCAGTGCTGCGGCCGCCAGCGCGTTGGCAACCAGATGTCGTGGGGCCAGCTCGCCCAGGTCCGTCAAGGCCGCCAGTTCGGCGGCCGAGTCCTTGCGTGCTTCGATAAAGGCGCGGTCAACGAGCAGATTTTCCACCACGCCGACCATGCTCACGGCTGGCATACCGGTGGTGAAGCCGATGGCACGGCAGCCTTCCACGACGTCGGCCTCTTCCACCATCGCCTCGGTCTCACGCTGTTCAGCGTTGTAGACACAGGCAATCTTGGTATTCGCGTAAATTTTGGCTTTGTCCGCGAGGTAGTTCTCGTACGAGCCGTGCCAGTCCACATGGTCCTGGGCAACGTTGAGGCAGACGCTGGCCAGCGGAGAGAGCGAATGGGACCAGTGCAACTGGAAGCTGGAGAGTTCGACGGCAAGCACGTCGTAGCCCAGCGGGTCCCGGATGGCGTCCAGCACAGGGGTGCCCACGTTGCCGGCAGCGATGGCCCGCAGCCCGGCTGCCTGCAGCATCGAAGCTGCCAGGCCCACCGTCGTAGTCTTTCCGTTGGTCCCGGTAATGACAAGCCATTCGGCCGTCCGCCGCCCGGCTCGCTCGCGTACCCGCCAGGCAAGCTCCACATCGCCCCAGATGGCGATCCCTGCTGCTGCGGCAGCGGCCAACAGGGGCTGCTGCGGACTCCAGCCGGGCGAAGTAACCACGAGCTCGGCCGCTTCGCCGTCAACCAGCGGAAGCGATTGGGTGTGCCCGGGCCCCAGCAGTACCTGATGCGCACCGACAATGTTCAGCGTGTCCGCCTTCGCGCGGTTTTCCTCGGTGTCCCGGGCATCGACCAGCACCACCTTGGCACCGAGTTCAATCAGCGTGTCTGCCGCGGAGAAGCCGGACAGGCCGATGCCGGTGACTACCACCCGCAGTCCGGACCAGTCGGCGTCCCAGGACGTCAGCGAATCCAGCCGTTCGTTCATGGTCACAGCCCAACAACCCATTCAGCGTAGAAGATTCCCAGTCCTGCAGCCACGCACAGGCCAGCGATGATCCAGAACCGGACCACCACCGTCACCTCGGCCCAGCCTTTGAGTTCGAAATGGTGCTGCAGCGGTGCCATCTTGAAGACGCGTTTGCCGCCGCTGAGTTTGAAGAACGCAACCTGGATGATGACCGAGAGGGCAATCAGGACAAACAGGCCTGCCAGTACAACCAGCAGCAACTGAGTGCGCGAGAGGATGGCGAAACCGGCGATGGCGCCGCCAAGGGCCAGCGATCCGGTGTCGCCCATGAAGATCTTGGCAGGCGAGGTGTTCCACCACAGGAATCCGATCAGGGCGCCGCAGAGGGACCCGGCCAGCAGGGCAAGATCCATCGGGTCCCGGACCTCGTAGCAAACCTCCCCCGCCACCTTGATCGAACCGCAGGCCTGATTGAACTGCCAGATACCCATGAGCATGTAGGCGCTGAACACCATGACGGAGGCGCCGGCCGCCAGGCCGTCGAGTCCATCGGTCAGGTTCACGCCGTTGGTGGCTCCGGTCACGATCAGGTTGGACCAGATAATGAACAGAATGGTGCCGAGCACGGTGCCGCCTGCGGCCAGGTCCAGCCACGGTATGTCCCGGACCACGGAGATGTTCATCGACGCCGGAGTGCGTCCGGCCTCATCCGGAAAGTTCAGTGCCAGGATGGCGAACAGGACGCCGACGATGCCCTGGAGCACAATTTTGGACCAGGCCCGGAGCCCCAGGCTGCGCTGTTTCGAGATTTTCAGGAAGTCATCCAGGAAACCGATCAGGCCCATACCGGCCATCAGCAGCAGCAGTACGCCGCCCGAAACGGTCGGACCGGGATGGTTCTGGTTCATCATCCATTCGAGCAAGTGCGTGCCGAAATAGGCGATGGCGACGGAGCCGACAATGACTGTACCGCCCATAGTCGGCGTGCCGCGCTTGGTGTGGTGGGAGGTCGGACCATCATCGCGGATGAACTGGCCATAGCCCCTTTTGACAAGCAGCCTGATGAACAGCGGCGTGCCAACGAGGGCAAGCACCAGAGCCATTGCCGAGCCGATAAGCAGGGAAATCACGACTGGATACCTCCCTCTGCAGGAATCGGTGTTTCTGCCACGCCGGATGGCGGGGCAGTTGGGGATGGCTCACGCAGGGCTACCCGGTCTCCCAGGTGCCGTAACCCGGCGCCGTTGGAAGACTTGAACAACACCAGGTCGCCCGGTTGCAGGTCCCGTTGGAGCACCTTGTAGGCGTCTTCCGGCGTCTCGACGAACATGGACTCATCGCCCCAGGAGCCCTCCATGACGGCTCCGGTGTGCATGGCACGGGCCCCGGTGCCCACCACAATCAGCTTGGAGATGTTCAAGCGGACCAGAGTCCGTCCGATGGCATCGTGCTCGTGGATGGAATCCTCGCCCAGCTCCAGCATCTCGCCGAGTACCGCCCAGGTACGCCGCCCCTCGCCGCGGCCAAGTTCGGCCAGGGTCCGCAGGGCGGCACGCATCGATTCGGGGTTGGCGTTGTAGGCGTCGTTAATGATCGTCACACCGTCCGGCCGCTCGGTGCGTTCCATCCTCCAACGGGAGGCCGGGCCACGGCCGTTCAGGCCGCTGGTGATCAGTTCGGCGCTGATGCCGAGCGACCAGGCTGCGGAGGCCGCTGCCAGCAGGTTGGTGGCATGGTGGATGCCGATCAGCCCGGAAACAATCCGGCTTTCGGTTCCATCCGGGAAGCGGACCGTCAGTTCCGGGTGCCCGGCGGCATTGGTGCGCACCTCGGTGGCACGCAAAACTTCAGCGTCCGCAGCGGCCGGCGAGAACCCGGCGTCTGCGGTGAAATACAGCAGCTTCGCGGTGGTACGGGTGTCCATCTGGCGTACCCGCGGGTCGTCGGCATTGATGATGGCCGTCCCATCGGCCCCGAGCGCTTCAACCAGTTCGCCCTTGGTGCGGGCGATGTTGTCTACGCCGCCGAACTCGCCGGCATGGGCGGTACCCACACCAAGTACGACGCCGGTGTCAGGCTTCACCATGTCGGTCAGGTACGTGATGTGTCCCAGCCCGGTGGCTCCCATTTCCACCACCAGGTAACGGGTGTCGAAGTCGGCGTTGAAAATGGTCAGCGGCACGCCGACCTCGCCGTTGTAGGAGCCCACCGGGGCCACGGTGGGACCGGCCTGGGCCAGAATGCCCGCGAGCAGATCCTTGGTGGTGGTCTTGCCCGCGCTGCCGGTGATCCCGACAACCGACAGCGGTCCGTGGGCACGCAGCCGCGCCACGACGTCAGCGGCAATGGCCCCCATGGCCTCCACTGCGTCAGGCACGATGACCTGCGGCAGCAGACGGCAGGCGTCGTCGGTTATTTCGCGTTCGGTCAGCGCCAGCACTGCGCCGGCGGCAAAGGACCGGGGAACGAACAGGTGGCCATCGGTCTTCTCGCCGGGCTTCGCCACGAACAGTGATCCGGGAATCACTTCCCGCGAATCCGTTGCGGCGGAATTAACCGTCACAGCGGCGGTGTCCGCCGAACCATCTGTCGGTTCCCCAATGATGCGCCCGCGTGTAATTGCCGCAATTTCGGCTGCAGTAAGTTCAATCATGACGATCTAGGACTCTACCGCGTCAGCACCAAGGGCATAGAATCCATGCCGGCGCAACGCCAGCCGCAGCTCCACCCGGTCATCAAGGGCCAGGTTCACGCCTTTGACCTCCTGCCAGACCTCGTGTCCGCGGCCGGCAACGAGGACGGTATCTGCCTCCGTGGCCATTTCCACGGCGCGGTCAATCGCCGCGCCGCGCGGAAAGACTTCCTCGATCACGGTGTCCAGCTGTTCGTCCTGCTTCGCCGCAATGGTGCCCTTCAGGACGTCCTGGCGGATGGCGGCTTCGTCTTCGCCGTGCGGATCATCATCGGTGACAATAACGACGTCGGCGCCCCGGGCTGCGATGGCTCCCATCAGCGGGCGTTTGGTCTGGTCGCGGTCCCCTGTCGCACCAAAGACGATAATGACGCGGGAGCCGGCTTCGGGCCGGCGCACGGACGCGAGAGTGCGCTCCAGTGCGTCGGGATTGTGGGCAAAATCAACAATTCCTGCCGGCTGCTCGCTGATCAGCTGCATCCGTCCGGGAACATCCACCGTGAACGGGTCCCTCGCATCCAGCGCCGCCTGGAGTCGTTGGACGTCCACACCGGAGGCGAGCACCATGACTGCTGCCAGGGCGGCGTTGGACACGTTGAAGTCCCCCGGCAGGCCGGTATGCAGCCGCAGCACTCCGCCCGGACCGTGCAGCTCGAACGTGTGACCCAGTCCTGCGCGCCGAATGGACTCAACCCGCCAGTCGGCAGGGGCACCGGTGGTGCTGAGCGAGATGGTCGGTACGTCGGAACTTTCAGCCAGCCGGCGTCCCCAGGGATCATCTACGCAGACTACGGCGCGGCGGACCCTCCGGGGTGTGAAAAGCTCGGCCTTCGTCTGGAAGTACTCGTCCATGCTGCCGTGCAGATCGAGATGGTCCTGCGTCAGATTGGTGAATCCTGCCACGTCAAAGCGGACTCCATCCACCCGCCGGTAGGAGATGGCGTGTGAGGACACTTCCATCGCCGCCGCATCCAGACCGCGTTCGCGCATCAGGCCGAGGACGCCGTGGACTTCCGGAGACTCAGGCGTGGTGAGCGCACTGGGAATCGGATCGCTGCCCGCGGTGATTTCGATCGTCCCGATCAGGCCAGTGGATTGGTCCAGTGCCTTCAGCAGGGAGTTCACGAAGTAGGTGGTGGTGGTTTTTCCGTTGGTACCGGTGACGGCGAAGAGACTTGGCCGGGTCCCTGCGGGCTGGCTGTTGTAGACCCTGGCCGAGAGCGGTCCAACGAGAGCCCGCAGGTCCGGGGCGGCCAGCACCGGCACCGTGCCCAAGTCTTCCCTCGCAAGCAAATGGGTTCCGGCGTCGTCGGTAAGAATTGCCGCTGCACCCGCTGCGGCGACCTGCGCAGCGAACTCGGCCCCGTGCCGGTTGGCTCCCGGCAAAGCGATGTAGAAGTCCCCCGGCTCCACGGCGCGCGAGTCGATCGTAAGCCCGCTCACGGCAGTGTCCCAGTCCGTTCCTGCAGCCGACGCCATGGCCGGCAAGCCGGCGTCTGCCAGGACCTGCTGAAGTTCCTGCAGGGTGACGGGCTCGACAAGTTCCGGCCGCATTGGCGAGGCAGACCTGTGCGGCTGTCGGGGGGTGGTGCTCACAAAGTTCTCCAGAATCATTACTCGAGCGGAAGTTTAACCGGCTTGGTGGTGGACGGCGGCACATTGTAGGTGTTGAGCACCTGGCTCATGACCTTTTTGAAAACCGGACCGGCGGTCAGCGAGAACACGCCGCCCTCCGGCTGCTGGATGGTCGCCACGACAACATACTCAGGGTCCTCCATGGGGGCGATGCCTGCGTAGGAAATCGTATAGCCGCTGAACCCGCCGTCGTCGGACGGCGCCTCGGCCGTACCTGTCTTCACACCGATGCGGTAGTCCTCGATATTACCCGGCAGACCACTGGCAACGTGCGAGTCGGTCTCCAGCATGTCCTGGACCTGGTTCGCGGTCTCGGAGGAGACTGCACGCCCGACTTCCTCCTTGGCCACCGGATGCTCGGTACCGTCGGGGTCGATATAGGCATCGATCAGCCGCGGCTCCATCCTGACGCCGTCGTTGGCAATGGTGGCAAAGGCGACGGCGGTGTGCAGGGCGGTCTGAGCGAGGCCTTGGCCGAAGAGGACCGTGAACTCCTGCCGGCCGTCCCAGGTCTCCGGCGGTGCCAGCAGGCCCGCGGTGGTCCCGTGGAGCCCGATGTCGAACTTATGGCCGGTGCCGAACCTGCGCAGGTAGTCGTAGCGTTGCTGCCTGGTCAGCTGTTCGCCGATCATCACGGTGCCCGTGTTCCAGGAATTCGCCAGGATGCCCGCCGTGGTCAGCGTCTTGGTACCGTGCGGCCGGGCATCGATGAACGTCTGGCCGTTGACCGTATATTCGGGCGGAATTGTGTATTTGGTGCTCGGCGTAGTGATCCCCTCTTCGATCGCCGCAGCCATGGTGATCATCTTCGTCGTCGAGCCGGGTTCGAAGGCTTTCGTCGCGGCGAAGGACTGCCGCTTTCCGTCAGGCGTGGCTCCGGGATCGTTGGGATCCAGCGTGGTGGAATCCGCCAGGGCGATAATGTCACCGGTCTTGGCGTTCATCACCACAATGGTGCCGTACTCGGCGTCGTATTCCTTGACCTCCGCGGCGATTGCTTCCTGGGCGTACCATTGCAGGTCCGAGTTCAGGGTGAGCCTCACGCTCTGGCCGTCCTGGGCAGGCAGCTCTTCGTTGGTTGCCACCGGGATGCGGATTCCGTCCGCGCCGATTTCGAAGGTGCGCTCACCGGGCGTGCCGGCCAGCACTTCCTGCTGCGTGGCTTCAATGCCTTCGAGGGGCGTGCCGTCGGACCCCAGGAAGCCGACTACCGAGCCAGCAACCTCACCCACCGGGTAGGTCCTGGTAGTGGTCTCGCGCGACTGCAGGCCGGGAAAGGCCAGGTTCTCGACTTTCTCCTGGATTTCGGGCGTGACCGATTTCGCTACGTAGTTGAACGGCTTATCACCGACGACGGCGTCCCGCACCGTGGTCACATCCTGGCCCAGGATGTTCGCGAGCTTCTCGATTTCGCCCTCGATCTGCACGTCGTCCACCTGGCGGGTTTCCGGGTTGAAGCGCTGGAAATCCTCGACCAGGCGCTGGTCCACGACGATGTCGAAACGTTGCACGCTTCGGGCCAGCACGGTCCCTTCGGCGTCAAGGATTTCGCCTCGCAGGGCGGGTATTTCCGAGGTCCGCAGGCGCTTGTCGATCGCGGCTTGAGCCATCCCGGCGGTATCGAGGCCCTGTAGCTGGAAAAGACGTCCGCCCAGGATGACCAGCAGGACCAGCACCACGGCGAGTCCTGCGCGGAGCCTTCGGGCCGTCACTTCGGCCCGCCGGTTGCTTTGGACTTGGGCCTTGGTTCTTGCCACTAGGGATCCTCGTTCGTCTCACCGGGCAATTGGTTGTTACTGCCCTGTTTTTTGCTTCGGTGCCGGGATGGTTCCGCCGTTCAGCTCCTCGGGGCTGAATATCTTCTCACTGCCCCCGGCTGACGCCTGTTCGGCTGCCCGCTTCGGTTTTGCCGGCGGCTGGTCTGCCTCAACTGCCTTTTCCGCTGCTGCCGGAGCTTCGGCCTCAACCGGAGCCTCGGCTCCGGTTTCAGCGCCAGACTCGGCTTCAGCGGCCTCAGCGGGCGTCAGTGCCTGCGCCGGGAGTTCCGGACGATCCACCAACTGTGACGGCGCAGAGCCTTCCTTTGCCGCCTGCGGATCCCCGCTGACCTTCATCGTCTCCAAATCAATGGAACCGACCGAAGGCGAAACCACCATTCCCAATTGTGCAGCCTCCGCGGCCAGATTCTGTGGAGCCTGGCGGTTTTCCAGCTGCTGTGTCAGTTTTTCGTTCTGCTGGGCCAAGGCGACCTGTTCGCCGCGCAGCTTCACGATGTCGTACTGTCCTCCGGACACGGAGATATTGAGTACCAGCACGCATCCGAGGGCGGCAACGAGCACGGCGAAGCAGAACACGGCAAAAGGCACGCGCTTGCGCGCCGGACCGGATGGTACTAGCGACAGCGGTGTGCGGGGCGCCGCGCTCCGTTCGGGCAGCGCGCGGGCATACCGGGCGTCCCGGGCGGTGCTGCCCTCCACCAAGGGTTGAACTGCCGGCCTGGTGTTCCGAGCTGTTGCACTCATGAGGAGCTCCTGTTCCGAATCCGTTCTACCGCCCGCAGTCTGGCCGAAGCCGCCCGCGGGTTTTCTGCGATCTCTGCTTCAGTCGGCACCTCGGTGCCCTTGGTCAAAGTTTTCAACTGGGCCTTGTGCTCTTCCAGCTCCACGGGGAACCCGACGGGCGCCGATGACCGCGAGCCGGCGGCGAAGAAGCCCTTGACGATTTTGTCCTCCAGGGAGTGGTAGGACATGGCCACTACCCGGCCGCCCATCCCCAGGACCTCCAATGCAGCCGGGATGGCGCGTTCAAGCACCTCCAGCTCTTCATTGACTTCGATCCGCAGCGCCTGAAAGGTCCTCTTCGCCGGGTGCCCGCCGGTGCGTGCCGCCGATGCCGGGACCACTTTGCGGATTGCGTCCACCAGCTGCCCCGTCGTGTCGAGCGGAGCTTCATCGCGGGCTGCCACAATGGCGGATGCGATCCTGCCGGCGAACTTCTCCTCGCCCCACTTGCGGATAATGCGCACCAGCTCGTCCTGGCTGTAGGTGTTCACTACGTCTGCCGCGGTCTGTCCCCGGCTGGTGTCCATACGCATGTCCAGCGGCGCGTCGTAGGAATAGGCGAAGCCACGGTCCCGTTCGTCGAGCTGCATCGATGAGACGCCCAGGTCAAAAAGCACTCCGTCCACGGTGTCTATGCCAAGATCACGGACGACGTCGGCAATCTCGTCATAGACGGCGTGCACCAAGTCTGTCCTGCTGCCGAATTCAGCCAGCCGCTTGCCCGCGAGGCCCAGAGCCTGCTCGTCCCGGTCTATGCCGATCAGGTGCAGCTGCTCATACCGCCGGAGCAGAGCCTCGGAATGGCCGCCCATGCCCAGGGTGGCGTCAACGACAACGGCACGTCCGGTGGCTTCAATGGCCTTCTCGATTGCCGGAGCCAGGAGGTTGATGCAGCGGTCGCGCAGCACGGGGACGTGACGGTCCTCTGTCGGGCGATCCTCGCTCATCCAGCCTGCTCCTCCGGTTGTTTTTGTTGCTTGGGTTCTTCTGTTTCCTGCAAGTCCTTTAAACCGATTGATTCTTGGACCAGATCCCCATCCGCGCCTAGCCTCTCCGCCTGATTCCGGGGAAGGTGATTCAGGTGGTCGTGCTGGGCGGCTGGAGATCTCATTCAAGAATCCGGCGGTAGTGCTGTTTCCGACCTAGGTCAGAAGATTCCAGGTATTGCATCTTCATCTGTTTCGGAGAAGGCGGCTTCCTTCTCCGTCAGGTACTCGTTCCAAGCCTGCGCGTCCCAGATTTCTGCACGCGTTCCGGCGCCGATAACGGCGAGTTCCCGGTCCAGGCCTGCATAAGCACGAAGCGCGGACGGAATCGTAACCCGGCCTTGCTTATCAGGTACCTCGTCAGAGGCTCCGGACAGGAAAACCCGAGCGTAGTCACGGGCTTGCCGTGACGATATGGGTGCCTTGCGCATTTCTTCATGCACCCGTTCGAATTCCCGCTGACTGAAGACGTAGATGCAACGCTCTTGTCCCCGTGTGAGCACGAGTCCGTCGGACAGTTCCTCACGGAACTTGGCCGGGAGAATCAACCGCCCCTTTTCGTCCAGCCGCGGCGTATGTGTTCCGAGGAACATCGCCACCGCCTTGCCGATAAAGGAGTTAGTCAACCTCCTGCGTTCACCACTACCCTCTGATGTCCTCCACTTTACTCCACAATTCACCACAGTCAACACATAAAGCGGAGTTAGGGGTATTTCTCTTCGGCTGTATTCCGCGCCAGATCAGGAAATGGAGGAGGTGGTGGAAGGTGGAGGGAATTGGCCCAGATTGGTACGCGGGAGCGGCCAGAAGCCGTTAAATAAGAAAAGACCCGTCCTGGACGGGTCTTTCTTTTAGCTCTGGTTTCCGCCGCGTGGAGGAAAGTGGAGCAAGGAGGCTGGCTAGCTAGGTGGTCCTCATGGCGATGTGGTCATTGGCGGTCCTCGCCCTGGCGGCGTTCGTCCCACCGGTTCTCCAGGTTGGACATAAACCCTCCCTTGGATGGCGGAGAAGACTTGCCGGATGTGGACGAAGCGTCTTTGCCTCCTCCTGACCGCTTGCTCGTAGCCCAGTAGACCCCGGCCCCCATCACAATGAATCCCAGAACACCCAAGGCAATGATTTGGTTGGAGATACCAATCAACAGCACCAGAATGCCCGCCACCGCGATCAACGAGCCGACAACAATGTGCCTCGTTGACAGCGACCGGCCCGAGGCCGACTCCATGTGGCTGGCAAATTTGGGGTCATCAGCATGCAGTTGCTGCTCCAGCTGATCCAGCAGCCGCTGTTCATGCTCTGAGAGTGGCATCTGAACCTCCTTCTTCCTGTCCCCCGTAGTCCGCGTACCTATGAAACGGACGTGCTGGGAAAAGAGTTCCTCGAACTTCCCGTAAAAACTTCATTTCCTTACTACTAAGGATAGATTGCAAACGGCCCATTCGAAAGCTGCATGTCCTTATTGACGGCTCATCCAGCGCTCATCACGGTTTATCCGGTCCTGTCGTCCTTCCGACCCGTCTCCGCGTTCTGCCGGGCACCCGCTGCAAGCCCCGCTTCGCCGCTCGTACCGCCCGTCGAAACTTGATTCCGCCCAGGGCTGGTGCCCCTTTGGGCTGGTGGCAACAGGGCGGCCGGCATGACTCCGCCACGGCCGAACTTCAAATTCACTTTGTCCAGCGCCTCCTCAGCGGTCCGCCAGTTATCCTCGGTGCCGTCAATGGTCAGCTGCTGCCCCGCGCCGGCCGATGGCTCCAGCTGCTCTGCGCGCAGGCCTATCAGCCGAACAGGCATCGGCCGCTCACCCAGGCCGGCGAGCTGTGCCACAGCCGCCGCATACAGCTGGTGAGCGCTGTCGGCGGGCTCCGCAAGGCGCCGGGACCTGCTCAAAGTAGTGAAGTCCGCGTAGCGAAGTTTCAGCGCCACTCCCCTGCATTGCATTCCGGACGCCCTGAGCCGCACAGCGGTACGGTGCGCAAGACGCAGCAGTTCGCGCTGCAACTGCGCGGTGTCCGAGACATCGGTCGCAAAAGTCTCCTCGGCGCCGACACTCTTCTCCAGCCTTTCCGGCGTCACTTTCCGGTCGTCGATCCCCCAGGCCAGCCGGTACACGTGGTCCCCGGTCGTGCCAAGAATGCGACGCAGTGTCTGTTGGGGTGTGTGGGCCAAGTCCGCGACCGTATGGATGCCCAGCCTGGCCAGAATGTCGCCGGTTTTCGCCCCCACACCCCACAGTGCTCCCACCGGTAGCGTGTGCAGAAACTCGACCGTGCGTTCCTGCGGAATCAGCAGCAAACCATCAGGCTTGGCATGAGTGGAGGCGATCTTCGCCACAAACTTACTCGAGGCAATCCCAACCGTGGCGGTGATTCCCAGCTCCGACCGGATGGTCTGCCGGATGAGCGCGCCGATCTCCAGTGGTTGTCCCAGTCTGCGAATCGAACCACTGACGTCAAGAAATGCTTCGTCCACACTCAGTTGCTCAACTTCGGGGGTGATGTTCCGGAAGATTTCCATGACCTTTTCGGACATCCGGTGGTACTTGTACTGATGCGGTTCGATAATGACGGCATGCGGACTCAAGCGCTGGGCACGCGACATCGGCATTGCGGATCGAACGCCATGTTCCCTGGCTTCGTACGAAGCTGAGAGTACAACCGACCTTCCCGATGGCGATCCGACAATCACCGGCCGGCCGACCAGATCCGGACGTTCAAGGAGTTCGACGGCGACGAAAAACGCGTCCATGTCGACATGCATGATGGTGCAGTTTTGCTGCCGTGCCTCGCTCACCTCTCAATGGTAAGTTCCGCTGGGCCTGACGGCACTCCACCGTGGCTAGACTGGTCAGGTACCCGCCTGCCCGTCGAGGAGTATGTCTTGCTGCAATATCACCGGCCCGGATCACCCCTTTCTGTGGAAAGCCGATGAACATGGAGACATCTGTCAACAGAAACCGTTCGACAGCGGAGCAGGAGAAATTCCAGATCAGCCTCGTCTCCGGGTTACAGGAGTTCCTCGGTGAACAACGCGCGCAGTTGCAGGAGATCTCCGAGGACGCCGCTGAGCTGATAGATGCCGTGGCGGCTCTGGCTGACGGCGGAAAACGGTTGCGTGCCTTGCTCGCCTACTGGGGATGGCGCGGAGCCGGCGGTGCCGAGTTGGCCGGACAGGCTGTTCAAGCGGGTATCGCCATTGAACTTTTCCAGGCTGCGGCACTGATCCATGACGACATCATTGACCGTTCGGATACCAGGAGGGGAAAGCCGAGCGTACACCGTGGCTTTGAACTCCGGCATCGTCAACGCGGGTGGTCCCTGGACGCCGAACGCTACGGCGAGGCCGCCGCTATCCTCGCGGGCGACCTCTGTTTGTCCTTCAGCGAAGAAGTCTTCGCCGGGATCGGTTCGGAGGGCGTCTCCGGAACAAAGGCCCGGAAGATCTTCAACAGAATGCGTGCCGAGGTGATGGCCGGACAGTACCTGGATGTACTTGAAGAAGTAGCCGGCCCCGGCCGGCCACTGGAGCAGGCGGTTGACCGGGCGCTGAAGATTCTTCGTTACAAGTCCGCCAAGTATTCAACGGAGCATCCACTCTGCCTGGGCGGCGCCTTAGCCGGAGGCGACTCGGGACTGATCAGCCGTTATTCCGCATTCGGACTCCCGTTGGGAGAAGCGTTCCAGATCCGCGATGACGTCCTTGGCGTCTTCGGAGACCCTGTAACAACAGGCAAGCCCGCCGGCGACGATCTGCGCGAAGGCAAGCGGACCGTATTGATCGGATTGACGCTCAACAACTGCAGCGCTTCGGAGCGTGCCTATCTCGAAAAGCATCTGGGTTCACCGGCTCTCACGGGAGCGGAAATCGACGGGCTCCGCGGGATCATCGAACAGTCGGGAGCCCTCGGAGCAGTTGAAGCGATGATTGCCGAACGCAGTGCTGCTGCTTTTGAGGCCTTGGAACTGCTGCCTGTGGACTCCGTTGTCGGCGAGGCCCTGCAATACCTCGCCGACCGCGCGGTGCGGCGAACCGCATAGTTCAAAATTACGTCTGGTAGAGGGTGCCGGCCCAGCTACGAGGCCGGCCGGCGCGCCCCCAAGAGAGCCCTACCAGGCGAGGGCCTGGGCGCGGCGCCGGATCTCGGTCTTGCGGCCCTCCCGCAGCGCGTCGATCGGGCGGCCCGGGAGTGTTTCATCGGCGGTAAAGAGCCAGCGCAGTATTTCCTCGTCGCCAAAGCCTGAATCCCCGAGAACTGCAATTGTTCCCTTAAGGCTGTCAAGGATCTGGTCTTCAACAATGAATGCGGCTGGAACGGACCGGATATTCCGCTCTCCGACCCGAACAGCAATCACGGCTCCTTCATCAATAAGGCTATGGACCTTCTTGATTGACACGTCGAGACGTTCGGCCACATCGGGCAACGGCAACCATTCGGTAATTAATTCTTCGAGTTCACTCACGTAATAAGCGTGCCATGAGCGGGCCTTTCAAACCACTTCCGAACTCGACACGCCGCCCCGGATATCCGGGCTCCAAATTTCGCTTTTGTGTTATGCGGAATTAGTGTAGATTCACTCAAGTCACAAGTTTCACTTTAATAACAACTGAAACACTCGCAACTCGTTCAACAGCCTACGGGCCTACGGCATATGCCGCTGACCACTGATGAGGAATGTCCATGACTGACCAGCGCCCGTACTCCAGCAGCCGCGCCCAGGGACGGACTGCAGCCCAGCCTTCCCGCAAGCTGCTGACCGCCGCGGCCACCGCGGCGATTCCCGCCGTCGTACTTTCCTCCGCTGCTTTTGCGCTTCCGGCCCAAGCAGCGGAGCAAGCTCCCCGCATGGCACTGCAGCCCAAGCTGGCCGGCCCGGACCTCCAGGTGCTGCCGTCCAAGTTGGTTCCGGCTTCAGATGTCGCACTCCAGCTTCCGTCCACCCTGCGTCCGGCGCTGAAGCCGACTCCGTCAGCCCACACGGTCAAGTCGGGCGAGACGATCAGTGGCATCGCTGCTCGCTATGGCCTGGGAACTTCGAAAGTCCTCAGCCTCAACGGCTTGAAGCCCAGTTCGATCATCTACCCGGGCCAGAAGATCAAGCTCTCGGGCAGCGCTTCCTCCGGAACGGCCGCCACGTCATCATCGGGCTCCTCCTCGTCCTCCGGCGGCTCCTACACCGTCAAATCCGGCGACACCCTGTCCGGGATTGCCGCCCGCCACAACATGGGCCTGAGCAAGATCCTCTCGCTCAACGGACTTAGGGCCAGCTCCATCATTTACCCGGGCCAGAAGATCAAGGTCAGCGGCTCGGCTGCATCCTCGACGCCGACAGCGACGACCTCATCGACAAAGACGTCGTCGAGCTCCGGCGGGTCCTACACCGTCAAATCCGGCGACACCCTGTCCGGGATTGCCGCCCGCCACAGCATGGGCCTGAGCAAGATCCTCTCGCTCAACGGTCTCAAGGCCACTTCCACGATCTATCCGGGCCAGAAGATCAAGGTCGCCGGTTCAGCTGCCTCGGTGCAGCCCGCCACTACCTCATCGACAGCGGCCTCGGGCTCCGGCTCCTCCTACACCGTCAAGGCCGGCGATACGCTCTACGGCATTGCGATCAAGCACAACATCACGCTGAGCAAGCTTCTTCAGTCAAGCGGGCTGAAATCGACGTCGGTCATCTATCCGGGCCAGAAGATCAAGGTATCCGGTTCCGGCAGCAGTCAGGCGGAGGTCAACGCGGCAACGGCAGAACCCTTGGTGCCGAGCACCTTCCTGCATTACTCGTACCCGCAGGCTGTGGTCGCGAAGGCCAACGAGAACAAGCGGTTGCTGCTCTCCACCCCGCAGCCCAGCCAGTCGCAGATGAAGGCAATCATTGCGGACACGGCACGCAGCATGGGCGTTGATCCGGCTCTTGCGTTGGCTCATGCCTATCAGGAATCCGGCTTCCAGCAGACCGCGGTCTCCCCTGCCAACGCCATTGGCGCCATGCAGGTGATTCCGACCTCGGGCGATTGGGCTTCGGATCTGGTTGGCCGGAAACTGAACCTGCTGGATCCCTACGACAACGCCACTGCCGGCGTGGCGATCATCCGCTCGCTCGTGCGCACCAGCGACGATCTCGACGACGCGATTGCGTCGTATTACCAGGGCCAGTACTCGGTCAAGACCCACGGCATGTTCGACGACACCAAGACGTATGTGAAGGCCATTAAGGCGCACATGAAGAATTTCTAGCAGCAGTACGCGGGTGCGCCAAGGGCGTCAGCGGCAGCGGCGAGGGTCCGGATCTGTGTTGATCCGGGCCCTCGCCGCGTTAGGACTTAGGATCGAAGAGTGCAGGAACGGGTTACGGATGCAATGGTCGGCGCAACAGTGGACGGGCGATACCTGATTCTTTCGCGCCTCGCGCGCGGAGGCATGTCCACTGTCTACCTGGCCACCGACACCCGGCTGGACCGGCATGTGGCGCTGAAAATCATGTATCCGCATCTGGCCGAGGACGCCAGTTTCCTGGAACGCTTCGTTCGTGAAGCCAAGTCCGCCGCAAAGCTCTCGCACCCCCACGTGGTTGGTGTCCTGGACCAAGGGTTCGACGGTCACGTTGCCTACCTAGCGATGGAATGTGTCCCGGGACACACGTTGCGCGATGTCCTCAATGACAAGGGCGCGTTGACTCCGCGGCTGGCCCTGGCATTGCTGGATCCAGTCATCGAGGGGCTGGCGGCCGCGCATGAAGCGGATCTTGTCCATCGGGATGTGAAACCCGAGAACGTGCTGATCGCCTCCGACGGCCGGATCAAGGTCGGCGACTTCGGGCTCGCCCGCGCGGTATCCACCACCTCGAACACGGGGACCCTGATCGGAACCGTGGCGTACCTTGCGCCGGAACTGGTGACGGGGGCGCCCGCGGATGCAAGGAGCGATATCTACTCGGCAGGGATCATGCTCTTCGAGATGCTCACCGGCCGGCAGCCCTTTACCGGCGAGGTTCCCATTCATGTCGCCTTCCAGCATGTGAACTCCAGCGTGCCCGCACCGTCCACGCTGGTGCCCGGCCTGGCCACGGATCTTGATGAACTGGTGCTGTGGTGTACTTCGTCCGACCCCGAACAGCGTCCGGTCGATGCCGGCGCCCTCCTCGGCGAGCTGCGACATATCCGCACCACGCTGAGCGACACGGATCTCGATTTGCCGAAGGCGGGTACGACCGGCATTGCGGCCACGCCGGACGAACAGAGCCTTCCCAACCCGGCAGGCCCGCCGACCGAAGTCATCGGCCAGGACGAAAACCGGACCACGGTGATTGCCCCGTCGTACCAGCACACGCAGGCCTTGACCCGGCCGCAGGGTGCGGTGAATGCCGGAAACGGCCACAGGCAAGCGACGGATTCTTCCGAGGTGTCCGGTACGGCCACACCGCTGACGAAACGAGAGGCCAAAGCGCGCTCGAAGGAGCTGTCCCGGCAGGCACGGCGACCCGAGCAATCCCTGCGCAGGCATCCCCGTAGACGAGGCCTGCTCTGGGCCATCGTGCTGGGAATACTCGCGGTACTTGTCGCGACCGCTGGTTGGTTCTTCGGCCTGGGGCCGGGAGCACCGGTGGAAATTCCGGGAGTCTCAGGCAAGCCTGCCGGCGAGGCCCAGTCCATACTGCAGGATCACGGTCTGAACTTCCGGATTGAGGAAGCCTTCAACGAGGACCTCGAAGCCGGCGTGGCGATCGGAACCGATCCGCCGGCGCCGGAGCAGATCCGGCGGTTTGAGACGCTGACTCTGCTCGTCTCCAAAGGGCCCCAGCTATTCGCCGTACCCTCCGTCACCGGAATGACCGTCGAACAGGCCCAGGCCGAACTGGCCAAAGCGAATCTGGCCGCCGGCGATGTCACCGAAGCTTTCGACGAAGAGGTTCCGTCCGGCGAGGTCATCGGACAGCAACCTGCGGCCGAGGAGCAGCTGCGCCGAAACACCCCGGTGGATCTGACGGTGTCCAAGGGACCAGAGCCGTTTGCGGTACCCGATGTCACCGGATTGTCCCGGGACGAGGCAACCGCGGCTCTGGAGGATGCCGGCCTGACTGTCGATTTTGCTCCGGAGGCTCAATTCCATCGGGACATTCCCGAGGGTAAGATTGCCGCACAGAACCCGGCACAAGGCAATGTCATCCGTGGCGATACCGTGACGCTTACGCTGTCAAAGGGCCCGCGCATGGTTCACGTTCCGAATCTCGTTGGCCAGCAGGCGGACGATGCCCGGCGTCAGCTCGAGGAGCTGGGTTTCGAGGTCGAGATTAACGAGATTCTGGGCGGGTTCTTCGGCACCGTCCGAGTGCAGGATCCCGTTGACGAGTCCGTACCCGAAGGCTCCGTCATCACGCTGACCGTAGTCTAAGCGGACGGCGGAGCCTTACGGCAGGAATCAGGAGCGCTTGGACAACGCTCCCGCTACCAGGAACGCCATTTCCAGGGACTGCATGTGGTTTAGGCGCGGATCACACACCGATTCGTATCGGTCCAGGAACGCGTCCTGATCGATCGGGTCCGCACCGCCTAGGCATTCGGCAACGTCGTCGCCGGTCATCTCCATGTGCATGCCGCCCGGGAAAGTACCCAGACCCTTGTGCACCTCGAAGAAGCCGCGGACTTCATCGATGACATCGTCGAAGTTGCGGGTCTTGTAACCGTTCGGCGAGGTCACGGTGTTGCCATGCATGGGATCGGTCACCCACAGCACTTTGGCTCCGCTGGCCGTAACCTTTTCCACCAGCGGGGGAAGCTTCTCCCGGATATTACCGGCGCCCATTCTGGTGATAAAGGTCAGCCGGCCCGGCTCACGCTCCGGATCCAGTTTGTCGATCAGCCGCAGGGCGTCATCCGCCGTGGAGGTGGGGCCAAGCTTCACTCCGATGGGGTTGCGGACCCGGGACAGAAAGTCTACGTGTGCGCCGTCGATCTGACGGGTCCTCTCGCCGATCCAAAGGAAGTGGCCGGAGGTGTCGTACGGCAGCCCGGTACGGGAATCAATCCGGGTTAGGGCACGTTCGTAATCGAGGACGAGGGCTTCATGGCTGGCAAAGAACTCCACCCGCTTGAGCGCCTCGAAATCCGCACCGCACGCATCCATGAACCGCACGGCGCGGTCGATTTCGCGGGCCAGGGATTCATACCGCGAATGCGCTGGGTTGGCGGTGAAGCCCTTGTTCCAATGGTGCACCAGCCGAAGGTCGGCAAAGCCGCCCTGGGTGAAGGCACGGATCAGGTTCAGGGTAGAGGCGGACGTGTGGTAGGCGCGAACCAGCCGTGACGCGTCATGGCCGCGGGTCTCGGGGGTAAAGTCAAACCCGTTGACCATGTCGCCGCGGTAGGCGGGCAGCGTAACACCGTCCCGGGTTTCATCGTTGGACGAGCGCGGCTTTGCGAACTGTCCTGCCATCCGACCCATTTTGATCACGGGCAGGGAAGCACCGTAGGTCAGGACCACTGCCATCTGCAGGATGGTGCGCACTCGGGCACTGATCTTATCCGCAGTAGCGCCTTCGAATGTTTCGGCACAGTCGCCGCCCTGCAAGAGGAACGCCCTGCCTTCGGCGGCTTCGGCCAGCCGTCCGCGCAGTACATCGACTTCCCCGGCAAATACCAGCGGCGGAAGGGTGGACAGTTCCGTTAGAGAAGACTCGTACACCTTGCTGTCCTGCCAGGTCGGCTGCTGGACAACAGGCAGATCGCGCCAAGCATCCAGGCCAGGATATTCGGCGGCACCGGGCTGCGGAGTGGATACAGGGGCAGATGCACTAAGTTCAGTCACACATCAATGCTAGACCCCTTGAACTCTCGTTTCTGCCCCGCCGTAATGCGTGCGGCCGAATGAGTCACATAGACCGCGTTATTCCCCCTTGGCTCGGCCCGGCTCAGGCGCCGGGATTGTGCGGTTTCCGGCCCCCGCCCGGCTGCCCGGAGTCGTCATCGCCGGCACTGTCCGTTGCGCCGGATGTTGAGGCACCGGCAACTGGCTGCGCGCTGGGCGCATGCTCTGTGTGCCCCGCGCCGGATGCCGTGGGAAGCGATTCCGGGTTACCGATGATCGTGATGGCTCCCGGTGCTTTGACAGTGCCCGGCTTCTGCAGGGCCTCGCCGACCGCGCCCACGGCTTCAGCCTTACGCTGGTCCTGCCCGGCCTTGGCGGACTTGCGTGCTGCCTGCTGCGCCTTCACCGTGTTGGCATAAACGTCAACGTATTCCTGGCCGGAGAGCCGCATGATCTCGTACATGATTTCGTCCGTGACGGAACGTTGAATGAAGCGGTCGTTCTCCAGGCCCTTGTATCTTGAAAAGTCCAACGGCTTGCCAATAATCGTTCCTACCCGTCGGATGTTCGGGATGCGACGGCCAATGGGCTGAACCTTGTCGGTACCGATCATGGCAACCGGGACGACCGGTACTCCGGTACTCAGAACCAGTTTGGCGACACCGGTTTTACCCCGGTAGAGCCGGCCATCCGGACTGCGTGTGCCCTCCGGGTAAATCCCGAGCAGTCCGCCCGCGTTCAGGACATCTGCTCCCCCGGACAACGACGACGCCGACGCGGCTCCGCCTGAGCGGTCCATCGGCAACTGGTTGGTAAGCCGGAAGAAGGCAGCCGTCATCCTGCCTTTTAGTCCACGACCGTTGAAGTACTCCGATTTCGCCAGGAACACGACCGGCCTGGGCACGGCCAGCGGCAGGAAGATCGAGTCGGAAAAGGACATGTGGTTGCTGGCCAGGATTGCAGGACCGTCTGGAATGTTATCGAGGCCCTTGATCCATGGGCGGAACAGGAGCCGGACCACCGGTCCAATGAAGATCGTCTTCATCACCCAATAGAACACGTGAGCCCTTCCAGTTGAGCCGAGCGCAGCGCCGGTCTCTTCGATTTCCGTTTGTGACTCTACTCTAGGTAATCCGCAGCCCGCACAGACTCCCCCGTCTCGACGGCAACGGCAGGACGGATAGAAGATTATAGGTACCAGATGACAACATAGTGTCATGACCACCTTGGAGCCGCCTCGGCCCTTTGCGAGCAATGGCCACGGCCCTAATTCACGGATCGGCGTGGTGCTCAGCCACGGGTTCACCGGCTCTCCCCGCAGTCTGCAAAACTGGGCCGAATATCTGGCTGGAGCGGGGTTCGCCGTGAGGTTGCCGCTGCTGCCCGGGCACGGCACGACGTGGCAGGAATTGGCCAAGACCCCATGGGAGCGCTGGTACGGCGCGATCGAGCAGGCCTATGACGAACTCGCGCGGGAACGCAGCACGGTCTTCGCCGCCGGTCTTTCCATGGGTGGAGCACTGGCCCTGAGGTTGGCGGCGTACCGTCCGGTGGCCGGCGTCGTTGCGGTCAACCCGGGACTTACTTTTGCCAACCCTGTTGCCCGGTTTGCCGGCGTGCTCAAGTACATCGTCAGGTCCACCCCCGCCATCGCAAACGACATCAGCAAGCCAGGGCAGGATGAACAGGCGTATGCCCGCACCCCGGTGGCCGCTGTGCACCAGTTGAGCCGGCTCTTCGCCGATACCACGGCCTCGCTGCCACGAGTGGGCGCTCCGGCGCTGATTTTCCGCTCTACCGTAGACCACGTCGTCCCAGAGTCCAGCACGGCACTGATACGCAGGCAGATCGGCTCCCGGCATCTGACGGTCGTAGAACTCGGCAACAGCTACCATGTCGCCACCATGGATAATGATGCTGAACAGATCTTTGATCACTCTGCCCGGTTCATCCTGGAAAATGCCGGCGAAAGGAACGCCACGAATGTCTGAGCGTGAACCGTCGCAGGACGATGCTGTCTGGCAAGATCTTGTCGCCCGCCTCGAGTCGGCCGAAGCAGCGCCGGATCCGCAGGACAAGGACACCCCAGGCCAGGACAAACCCAGGCCTGCTGACGCCGGCAATCCACCTTCGAGAGGCCTGCCTGGCGCCAACTTCGCGGCGGAAAGCCCGCCGGAAGACGCCTTACCCGTCGCGGGCCCCAGGGACTACTACGCGGCCGAGCCTGAAGACGACGAGTTCGTACCGCCCGAGCCTGCGCCGCTGGGCACGGGTGAACCTCTGCTGGTGCTGGCATGGTGCGGAGCCGTCGGCGGCCCCATAGCCTTGCTGCTCATGGCCATGTTCTGGCGCAGCGCGCCCTTTGCCGCCGTCGTCGGTTTAATCGTCATGATCATTGCGGCCGGCGCGTACCTCGTCTCGAGGCTGCCCGGCGAAAGGGACAGCGGCGACGACGGTGCGCAGGTCTGAAAACCGCAGGTGCAGCCAGGCAGGGCGCCCGAAGGGGCTGGAATCGTTGCAGCGATCAGGCGGGCGGCACTCCGTTATCGATTCGTAGGTTACCAGTGAGTACAGCAATGTGATTTAGGTTATAGGCTAAGGCGAAACCCGTTGGGGTGGTTTGCCTGATATCAAAGGAGTCTACGTGCGCGAATACAGCGTCCCTGCCATGGTGGATGTTCCCCGGAACTCGAACATCACTGATCTCGTGGTCAAGCAGGCTGCCAAAGCCTCCGACCCCGCATTGTTTTCCCGCAAGGATGCTTCCGGGACATGGCAGGACATCCATGCCACCGAATTCCTTGCCGACGTTCTATTACTCGCAAAGGGCATGGCTGCCACCGGGATTGCTCCCGGGGACCGCATCGGGATTATGGCGCGTACCCGCTATGAATGGTCCTTGGTGGACTTTGCCATCTGGTTTGCGGGCTGCGTTTCCGTGCCCATCTACGAAACGTCCTCTCCCAGCCAGGTTGCTTGGATTCTGGGCGATTCCGGTGCCGTCGGTACCTTTGTCGAAAGCGCGTCGCACGAGAACGTGGTGCGTCAAGCGGTTTCGAATGAGTCACTGGATGCAGTCAAGCACGTCTGGCAACTGGATGGCACTGGCCTGGATGCGCTCCGCGCTGCCGGTGCTGACCTTGACGATGCCGTCATCGAGGAACGCCGCGGAATCGCTGGACTGGATGACCTGGCGACCATCATCTATACCTCCGGCACCACAGGCCGGCCCAAGGGATGCGAACTGACCCATGGCAACTTCGTGGAGCTTTCGGCTAGCGGCGCCGCAGCGCTGCCGGCCGTTGCCCATGAGGGGGCCCGGACTATCATGTTCCTGCCGCTGGCCCACGTCTTCGCGCGCTTCATCTCGGTCCTGTGCGTTAGCTGCGGTGCCACAGTAGCCCATACCCCGGACGTCAAGAACCTGCTGCCGGATCTGCAGAGCTACCGTCCCAGCTTCATCCTCGCGGTACCCAGGGTCTTCGAAAAGGTTTACAACAGTTCCATGCTCAAGGCCGAGGACGGCGGCAAGGGCAAGATCTTCCACGCGGCCGCGGACACAGCGATCGCCTGGTCCAAAGCGGAGCAGGCCGGCAAAGTCCCCTTACTGCTGAACCTGAAGCACAAGCTCTTCGACAAGCTCGTCTTCCACAAAATCCGCGAGGCCATGGGCGGACGCGTCCGGTATGCGGTTTCCGGCGGCGGTCCACTGGGTGAACGGCTTGGCCACTTTTTCCATGGCATCGGACTGCTGGTCCTGGAAGGTTATGGTTTGACCGAAACCACGGCGCCCATATCCGTCAACACCCCCAGCCTCGTGAAGATCGGCACGGTAGGCGCTCCCCTGCCGGGCAATGCGGTCAAGATTGCCGACGACGGCGAGATCCTCACCAAGGGTATTTGCGTCATGCGCGGCTACTTCAACCGTCCCGACCTGACCGAGGAAACCTTCACCGACGGTTGGCTCCGCACCGGTGATATCGGCGAACTGGACGAGGACGGCTTCCTGAAAATCACCGGCCGCAAAAAGGAAATCATCGTTACCGCAGGCGGGAAGAACGTCATCCCGGCCTTGCTGGAAGACCAGATCCGTGCCGACGCCCTGGTGTCCCAGTGCGTGGTGGTCGGCGACCAGAGGCCGTTCATTTCAGCGCTCATCACTTTGGATGAAGAGGCTCTCCCCGGCTGGTTGGAACGCCACGGGATGCCAGCCGGCACTACGGTCGCCGAAGCGGCTGAACACGAAAAGGTCCGGGCTGAAATCCAGTCGCTCATTGACCATGCCAATCAGTCGGTGTCACAGGCCGAAGCCATCAAAGCCTTCAGGATAGTTCCAACGGACTTCACCGAAGCCTCGGGGCACCTGACACCGTCACTGAAGATCAAGCGCGCGCAGGTCATGCAGGACTACGCACCGATCGTGGAGGAAATCTATTCACCAGCCGGTTCCCGGCGCTAGCTAGGGCCGGGCGCCCTGCTGGCGCTAGGTGGACGGTGCGTCCGTTCCCAGCGCCAGCAGGGCATTTTCAACAACTTCGGTCAAGGCCGGGTGGATCCAGTACTGCGCGCTCGCCATGGTGTACGTGTCCAAGCCGAAGGACATCGCCTGTATCAGGGGCTGAATCAGGATAGAGGCCTCGTGGCCCATGATGTGGGCGCCGAGCAGGTGCCCTGTGGCCTTGTCGGCAATGAGCTTTACAAACCCCGTTGAGTCTTCCATCGCCCACCCGTAAGCCGTGGTTCCATACTCCTGAATGACCGTGACAATCTGGGCGCCGCTCACCTCGGCATCATGCCGCGCCTGTTCCTCAGTTAGGCCCACGCTGGCAATCTGCGGACGGGTAAAGACCGCAGACGGCACAAACCGGTGGTCGCTGCGGCGCAGGTCATCGGGGTGCTCAAGGTTGTGCGTAACCACCCGTGCTTCATGGTTGGCCACGTGCTTGAGTTGGTAGGGGCTGCTGACATCCCCCAAGGCCCAGATGCCGTCGGCTGGACTGCCGCCGGCGAGCACGCGCTGGAATTCATCAACAGCAAGCCGACCGTCTTGTTCCAAGTCGAAACCGGCAGCCTCAACATCCAGAGAATCGGCATTCGTCAGCCTTCCGGTCGCCACCAGGACGATGTCAGCGTCCACAACAGCTTCGCCGCCGTCAGTGCCGGCGAGGGTGGCCCGCACGCCTGAATCAGTCTCTTCGATTCGCGAAAGCGTCCAGCCGAGTTTCAAATTCCATTGGGCAGCAGCCGCGGCGGTGAAGCGCTCCGAAACGATCCTGTCCTCGGACTTCAGCAAGGGAGCCGACCGGTTAATTTGCGTTACTTCGCAACCAAAGCCGGAGAAAACTGCCGCGAACTCGGCAGCGATGAAACCGCCGCCGACGATGAGCACCCGTCCTGGCAGCTCATCGATCCGCATGACCGTGTCGGAGGTGTGTACTTGCGGCAGATCGATTCCGGGAACATCCGGCAGGTGGGCACGCGAACCGGCGGCGATAACGATCCGCTCGGCCTCAATGCTCTGGCCGCTTGCCGTCACCAAAGTTTTCGGGCCGGTGAACTTCGCGTATTCGGGATATAGCGTGACATTGTCCAGTTCCTCGTCACGATAGCGTCGCCCGCCTTCGGAGATGGCATCGATCCGGCCGAAGACACGGTCCCGGACCTCTTGCCAACGCACGTCCTTGACCGCCATGTCCACCCCCAGCGCAGCCGCTTCCTTGGCTGCGGAAGCCAGCTGCGCCGGGTAGACGAACATCTTGGTCGGAATGCAACCGACATTCAGGCACGTTCCGCCGAACGTCCCGCCGTCGATTATGGCCACCTTTTTGTCGTCCCAGTAGGGAGTTATCAGGGAGTTGCCGGAACCGGAGCCGATGATGGCCAAATCGAAGTAAGTCACGGACAACCAGTTTAGCCGCTACTCAATGACGAGCAGCAGGTCACCGCCCTGGACCTGCTCCACGGAGGAGATCGCCAGCCGCTTCACCGTTCCGCCAACGGGGCTGGTGATTCCTGCTTCCATCTTCATGGCTTCGATGGTGGCAATGGTATCGCCCGCCGCGATGCTGTCGCCGACCTTGGCCGTCACCGTCACGGCACCGGCGAAGGGGGCCGCAACCTGGCCAGGAACGTTCGGATCCGCCTTTTCAGCAACCTTGGCCTGGGATTCAACGCTTCTGTCCCGCACAGCCACGTTGCGCTGCTGGCCATTGAGCGTGCAGTGAACCGTCCGCATGCCCTTCTCATCGGGCTCGGAAATTGCACCGAGCGTAGCGATGAGCCGGACGCCCTTCTCCAATTCCATAACATGCTCGGTGCCGCGTTGCAGTCCGTAGAGATAGTCGCGGGTATCGAGCACAGACACGTCACCGTATGTCTCGCGGGTCGTTTCGAAGTCCTTTGTGGGACCGGCGAAGAGCAGCCGGTTCAAAGTGCTGCGCCGGGTGGCGGCATCGGCCTGGAGCGCGGCCGAGTCCTCGGCACTGATTTCGACGTCGCGGACCTTGACCTTCCGGCCCTGCAGTGCCTTCGTTCGGAAGGGTTCAGGCCAGCCGCCGGGAGGATCGCCGAGTTCGCCGGAGAGGAACCCGATGACAGAGTCCGGGATGTCGTAATTCTGCGGATTCTCGGCGAAATCGGCTGGGTCCACACCGGAGCCCACGAGCTGGAGAGCCAGGTCACCCACGACTTTCGAAGACGGAGTGACCTTAACCAGGCGGCCGAGGAGCCGGTCTGCCGCCGAGTACATGTCCTCAATGTCTTCGAACTGCTCGCCCAGCCCAAGAGCGATTGCCTGCTGGCGCAGATTGGAAAGCTGTCCGCCCGGAATCTCGTGCTGGTAAACCCGGCCGGTGGGGCCGGGCAGCCCGGACTCGAAGGGTGCGTACACGCGTCGGACCGCTTCCCAGTACGGCTCGAGCGAGCCTACGGCCGCAAGGTCCAGACCGGTGTCGCGCTCCGTATGCGCCAAGGCGGCGACCAGTGCGGAAGCCGAGGGCTGGCTGGTGGTGCCGGCCATGGCTGCGCTGGCAACATCGACGGCGTCCACGCCCGCGTCCACCGCCGCAAGCAGGGTTGCCAGTTGGCCGCCTGCCGTATCGTGCGTGTGCAGGTGAACAGGCAGATCAAAACGCTCGCGCAGCGCAGCCACCAGTTTCCGGGCTGCCGCAGGACGCAGCAAGCCGGCCATGTCCTTAATCGCGAGGATGTGCGCGCCGGCGTCGACAATGCGCTGAGCCAGGTCCAGGTAGTAATCAAGTGTGTAGAGGTCCTCCGCCGGGTCCATCAGGTCTCCGGTGTAGCAGAGGGCCACCTCCGCCACAACGGTCCCCGTCTCGCGTACGGCGCGGATGGCCGGTTCCATCTGCGAGACATCGTTCAGGGCATCAAAGATCCTGAAAATGTCGATGCCGGTTGCTGCTGCTTCCTTCACGAAGGCAGTGGTGACTTCCTCCGGGTAAGGCGTGTAGCCCACGGTGTTGCGTCCGCGTAGCAGCATCTGCAGGCAGATGTTCGGGATAGCCTTGCGCAGGGCGGCCAGCCGTTCCCACGGGTCCTCGCCGAGGAAGCGCAGGGCCACGTCGTACGTCGCGCCACCCCAGGCCTCCACGGAGAACAGCTGTGGAGTCAGGGTGGAAATGGCCGGACCTGCAGTGACCAGGTCCCTGGTGCGCACGCGGGTAGCCAGCAGCGATTGGTGGGCGTCGCGGAAGGTGGTGTCGGTGACCGCGACAGCCTGCTGCGCGCGTAGCGCCGCGGCGAACTTCTCCGGCCCGAGTTCTTGGAGCGACTGCCGGGTTCCCTTCGCCGGAATCACCGGCAGGGCGGCGGTGGATTCGAGCGCTTCGCGCGCGACCTGGGGAAGCTTGTCCACCGGGGCGGTCTTCGCCGTCAGAGCACCATTGGGCTGGTTGACCGTCACATCAGCCAGCCAGGTCAGCAGCTTCGTTCCGCGGTCGGCGGAGACACGCGCCTGGAGCAACTCCGGACGTTCGTCGATAAAGGAAGTGGCAACATTCCCGGCAATGAACTCCGGATCATCGAGGACGGCCTGCAGGAACGGAATGTTAGTGGAGACGCCGCGGATGCGGAACTCTGCCAGTGCCCGGCGCGCGCGGGCGACAGCCGTGGCGTAGTCGCGGCCGCGGCAAGTCAGCTTGACCAGCATGGAGTCGAAGTGGGGACTGATTTCGGCACCCGCATAGACAGTGCCGCCATCGAGCCGTACACCGGCGCCACCCGCAGAGCGGTAACCGGTGATTTTTCCGACGTCGGGCCTGAAGCCGTTCGAGGGGTCTTCCGTGGTGATGCGGGACTGCAGCGCGGCGCCCCTGATCATCACCGTATCCTGGCTCAAACCGATGTCCGCGAGCGTCTCGCCGGAGGCAATGCGCAGTTGCGCCTGGACCAGGTCCACATCCGTAATTTCTTCCGTAACGGTGTGCTCAACCTGGATGCGCGGGTTCATCTCGATAAACACATGCTGGCCCGCACGCTCGCCCACCGTGTCCACGAGGAACTCGACCGTACCTGCATTGGTGTAGTTCAGCGCCTCCGCGAACTTAACCGCATCCCGGTAGAGAGCCTGGCGGATGTTCTCGTCCAGGTTCGGCGCCGGAGCGATCTCCACAACCTTCTGGTGGCGGCGCTGCAGCGAGCAGTCCCGCTCGAACAAGTGCATGACGTTGCCCTCGCCGTCGGCGAGGATCTGGACCTCAATGTGCCGGGGGCGCAGCACAGCCTGTTCCAGGAACATCGTCGCATCGCCGAAGGCCGTGTCAGCCTCGCGCATGGCGGCCGAGAGAGCCTCAGGCAGTGCCTCACGGGTGTCCACACGGCGCATGCCACGGCCGCCGCCGCCGGCGACCGCCTTGACGAAGATGGGGAAGCCGATTTCATCGGCCGCTGCAAGCAGCTGATCTTTGTCGGCAGTCGGAGCAGAGGATTTCAACACCGGAATCCCGGCCTTGCGGGCAGCGTCCAAGGCATGCACCTTGTGGCCGGCAAGCTCGAGGACGTTAGCCTGCGGGCCCACGAAGGTAATTCCAGCCCCGGCGGCTGCACGGGCCAGATCCGGATTCTCGGACAGGAAGCCGTAGCCGGGGTAGATGGCGTCGCAGCCGGATTCCTTAGCAACACGGATAATCTCGTTGACGTCGAGGTACGCCCGTACCGGGTGTCCCTGCTGGCCGATCAGATATGCCTCATCGGCCTTCTGGCGGTGGATCGAATTCCGGTCCTCGTGAGGGAAAACAGCCACGGTCTTTGCGCCCAGCTCATAGGCAGCGCGGAAGGCACGGATGGCGATTTCACCACGGTTGGCCACCAGGATTTTTGAGAACATGTCGCTCCTGCGTCATTGCGATCGGTTGGGGTTGTGGTGCAAGTCTCAAGTACTGCTATTGCGCATGGCAAGCCAGTGTTGCGCACATCACGAAATGCAACCACTTGGAACGTAATGATAGCGGGAACCCGGCGTACCCGGACCACAGCCGGCGGGGCCGACAGGCGGGAAAGAGGTCGGAATCATTTATCGACGGGCAGGCAACATATGATGGTGGAGGGATTTTTGGTTCTCGGCCGGTCCCGACTGGTTCACCAGCAGCGGGCAGCCGTCATGACAAGACATGTTAGGTATTGGTTTAACACGTGCAAGTAGTGAGCATCAGTAGTCTCAAGGGCGGCGTCGGAAAAACGTCAGTTACTTTGGGCCTGGCATCCGCGGCACTGGCGGCAGGAATTCCCACACTGGTCGTAGATCTGGATCCGCACGCCGACGCGACCACTGGTCTCGGCGTCCGGCCTTCGCGCCAGACGGATATCGGCCGCCTGCTGAAAAACGCGCGCCGGGCGGATCTGGCGGCGAACGTTGCCCCCAGCGGCTGGGTCGCCACCGCTGCTGCCAACGGGGAGAATTCTGTGGGCCGGCGTGTCCTCGACGTCGCCGTCGGCTCTGCATTCACCGGGATTTATGACCGGCCCGACCTCGGCCGCCGGGACCTGCGCCGGCTCTCCACGGTCCTCTCCCGGGTTGAAGGTTACTCGCTGGTACTCATCGACTGCCCGCCCTCCCTCAACGGCCTCACCCGCATGGCATGGACGGCAAGCAACCGTGTGCTGCTGGTTGCCGAACCGAGCCTCTTCTCCGTTGCCGGAACGGAACGCACCATGCGGGCCATTGAATTGTTCCGCGATGAATACGCGCCAAACCTCACAACGGCGGGAGTCGTCGCCAACCGCGTACGCTCCGGTTCCAACGAACACACGTTCCGTCTGGCAGAGATGAAGTCCATGTTCGGCGAGCTGCTCCTGGCTCCTACCATCGCCGAGCAGGCCAACTGGCAGCAGATCCAAGGTGCCGCACACGCCATCCACCACTGGCCCGGGGAATCGGCGCGCCAGGCCGCGGGCCTCTTCGACGAGCTGCTGAAGAACCTGACGGACTCCGGCCGTATGCGCAATCGCGTCCTGCGCCGGACTCCCAGCTGACCGGCTCCTCCCGAAGATTATGAAAGAAGGGCACCCGGATGGGTGCCCTTCTTTCGTTGTCTTTCGAGCACGACGTGCGCGTGCCGCCCCGGATTGCCGGCGCTAACTGATCTTGCGGACCCGGCGTCGGCTCAGTTCATCCTCGGGGAAATCTTGTTCTGTAACGTGTTCGCTGGGCAGTTCGGCGAGACTGCCTTCGACTTCGCGCCAAACGCGTCCGACCGCGATGCCGAACACACCCTGGCCGCCCTGCACCAGATCTATAACCTCGTCCGCAGACGTGCATTCGTACACGCTTGCGCCATCACTCATCAGCGTGATTTGGGCCAGGTCCTCCACCCCGCGCTCCCGCAGGTGTTCCACTGCGGTACGGATCTGTTGCAACGAAACGCCGGTGTCCAGCAGACGCTTGACTACCTTCAGGACCAGAATGTCCCGGAAGCTGTAGAGCCGCTGCGAGCCGGAGCCTGAAGCCCCGCGTACGGCCGGCTCCACCAAACCGGTGCGGGCCCAGTAGTCCAGCTGCCGGTATGTGATTCCTGCGGCTTTGCAGGCCGTAGGGCCACGGTAACCGGCGTCTTCATCCAGAACCGGCAGGTCCTCGGTGAACAGCAAACCTTGTGCACTAGCGGGAATCGCGGCACCCGGCGTTACGGCGTGCGACAACTCGCCCGCATCACCTTTAGGACTCACGTGAACCCTCCTTGTCGAAAGTTCCCTAGGGGGAAGTCGGCACCGCCAACACTCTCAGGGTTTGCTCTAAGTCTGCCCTGAGTTATCCGGCCATGCAATGGGAACTGTATGCTTCGACGTTAGAACGGCTGGGCGCTTCGGTCAAAGACGCTGGCTTTTTTGGCTTCGGCGTGTCGGCTGGGATCGCGCAATTCCGCATCGTTGCCGTTGCACCCTCGGCACTATTTCTCGAAATCCTCCGGCTCGACGTCGGCCAGGAACTCACGGAACTCGCGCAGCTGCGATTCAGCATTTTCCTCTGCGGGTCCGGCTTCGCCTTCTTCCTCCTCGGAGGCTTCGGCAATTTGTACGCCGGCTTCTTCCATGACTTCTTCCGCGCAGTAGATCGGGCAGGGAACACGCAGGGCCACAGCGATGGCATCCGACGCCCTGGAACTGACGGTTTTGCCGCCGTCGAACACCAGCTCAGCGTAGAAGACGGTGTCCTGAACGGAAACGAGGCGTACCTCGGTGATCGTCCTGTCGAGCTCCTGGACAACGCTGCACAGCAGATCGTGCGTCATGGGGCGCGGAGGCTTGATGCCTTGCTGGGCAAAAGCTATGGCGCTGGCCTCGGGAGCGCCGATCCAGATCGGGATGTGGCGTTCGCCCTCGGTTTCCTTGAGCAGGACCAGCGGCTGGTTGGAGGGAAGTTCAATCCGCACCCCGACAACCTCGACTTCGAGCATGGCTCCTCCGATCAGCGGTCCATTCGCGCGATATGTCCATTGACCAAAGCGCTGTGCAGGTTCAGGCAAAGATCGCTGATTTCCTTGGCGGTTTCGGCTGCACGAGCTTTGGAAGCCACGTCCCGCCGCGACGAGATGGGAGCCACGGCACGCTCCACGAGACCGAGTTCGCGGTCCGCGGCAGTCCGAAAGGGCCTCAGGTGCCGCGGCTCTATGCCGTGGGCTTCGAGCTGCACGCAGGCCTTGACGACCTTAAGTGCGTGCTCGTCATAACGGGAATCCGTCGCCTGGATGAGTCCGAAGCTGACCAATTCCTGGACCAATGCCGTCGAGGCACCGGCCGCATCCCGCAGCTCGGCCAGGGTCAGGGACCGCGCCCGCCCGTTGAGCTCTTCGGCCAGCCGGCCGGAAACCATGCGCGGGGTCAGCGACATGCCGCCAGGCAGCGCCTCGGGCCGCTCCCCCCGGTCGATCGCGTCAACATAGTCTTTGATGACCTTGAGCGGGAGGTACTGGTCCCGCTGCAGAGCCAGTACGAAGCGTAGACGCTCCACATCCTGGCTCGTGTACTTGCGGTATCCCGCCGGCGTCCGTTGCGGGGAAATGAGGCCCTTTTCTTCCAGGAACCTGATTTTGGAGGCGCTGATCTGGGGAAATTCCGCATTCAGTTCCTGCAGCACTTCCCCGATGTTGAGGACGCTGCTGCGGAACGTGTCCCTGCCGGTGCCGAGCGGACGCCGTATGGGTTGCGATGCGGGCACCGCCTAGTCCTGGACCTTTCCAGCGGCCCCGCTGCCGGCATAGTAGGTCAACCGGAATTTTCCGATCTGCACCTCGTTACCGGTCCGCAGCGCCAAGCTGTCGACGCGGTCGTTGTTGACGTATGTGCCGTTCAGGCTGCCGGAGTCCACCACGGTGAATCCTTCACCCGTGCGGCGGAACTCGACATGCTTGCGGGATACGGTTACGTCGTCGAGAAAGATGTCCGCTTCCGGGTGCCGGCCAGCGGTAGTCACATCCTGATCGAGCAGGAAGCGGGCGCCGTGGTTGGGGCCGCTATGAGCGATCAGCAGGGCCGAACCGGCCGGCAGCGCCAATACCGCAGCTTCCTCTTCCGTGGTCAGCTGCGGCTTCGGCAGGTAAGTCTTTGCCTGCGGGGGCAGACTGATGGAAGTGGTCTCGGCAGAAGCCTCCGAAGCACCATGGTCATGTCCGGTGCCTCTTGCGTTGTGCTCTTCGCCCACCATTAAACGTCCTCCCCTGCAAAAATAGCGGTCAACCGGTCAGTGACCGGTTGACCGTTCAAAAAACTACGGTACCGGTAGCTCTAGCCTACCTGCTGTTCGTACTCCGAAGCACTGAGCAACGATTCGGTTGCCGAGGCATCAGCGAGGCGTATTTCCATCAGCCAACCTTCACCGTAGGGATCGGAGTTGATCAGGGCCGGATCCGATTCGAGCGCATCATTGGAAGCCACTACTTCGCCGGTGACCGGTGCATAGATGTCGCTGACGCTCTTCGTGGACTCGACCTCGCCCACAACGTCGTTGGCGGTGATCGTGGTTCCGGTTTCCGGGATCTGCACGTAGACGACGTCACCCAGTGCGTCCTGGGCAAAATCCGTGATGCCGATACGGACAACTCCCTCGGTGCCGGCAGCGGTCACCCACTCGTGTTCGGCGGTGTAGTGAAGGTCTGCTGGAACGTTGCTCATGTAAATGCCTCTCTTGCGCCGCTGGATCCTCTGGGCCGGTGCTGCCGACGGCAACGGGCCACAGCTGAAAGTATAGGCACAGAAATTCGCCTGCCGACAGCCAGAGGCGACACATGTCGGCAGGCGCCGCCGCTCACCGCGCAAGCTCCCACCGGCATGAAAAAAGTCCCGGTGATCGTCGATCACCGGGACTTTGTACTTACTGTCGGGTTGACAGGATTTGAACCTGCGACCCCTTGACCCCCAGTCAAGTGCGCTACCAAGCTGCGCCACAACCCGTTGTCCCTCCGGGGCCTGCCCGGCTGAACTACCTCAAATACCTTACAGCATTTTTTGGCGTGCGATTACCACCCGTGCGCGGCGTTACTTAACGTTGGCGGCTGCGCTTTTCGCGCACACGCATGGCGACGTCGATGGGCGTGCCCTCGAAGCCAAACGTCTCACGCAGGCGGCGGGTGATGAAGCGCCGGTATCCGGGATCCAGGAACCCTGTGGTGAACAGCACAAACTTCGGCGGCCGGCTCGAGGCCTGGGTGCCGAAGAGGATCCTGGGCTGCTTGCCGCCGCGCACAGGGTGCGGATGGGCGGCCACCAGTTCGCCGAGGAACGCATTGAGCCGTCCGGTCGGGATGCGCCTGTCCCATGACTCCAGTGCAGTGTCGAGGGCTGGAACCAAGCGGTCTTTGTGCCATCCGGTCTTCGCGGAAATATTGACTCGCGGCGCCCAGTCCACGTGTGCCAGGTCCTGCTCGATTTCGCGTTCCAGGTAGCGGCGTCGTTCGTCGTCGAGCAGATCCCATTTGTTGAACGCCAGCACCAAGGCCCGGCCCGAGTCGATGGCCAGTTGCAGGATGCGTACGTCCTGCTCGCTGAGCACCTCATCCACGGCCAGAAGAACGACGGCGACCTCCGCCTTCTCCAACGCGGACTGCGTCCGCAGGGAGGCGTAGAAGTCCGCACCTTGCTGCATGTGGACGCGACGCCGGATACCTGCGGTGTCCACGAACCGCCAGGTCCGTCCGCCGAGCTCGATCATCTCGTCCACCGGGTCGCGGGTGGTGCCGGCCTGCGGATCCACCACAACGCGTTCGCTGCCGGCAAGCTTGTTCAGCAACGAAGACTTGCCCACGTTCGGCCGGCCGATCAAGGCCACCCGGCGCGGGCCTCCGGTGCGTTCCAGTCCGCCGTATGCGGAGAACTCAGGCAGGACATCCATGACGGCATCGAGCATGTCGGCGGTGCCGCGGCCGTGCAGTGCCGATACCGGGTACGGCTCCCCGAATCCCAGCCCCCATAAGGTGGAGGCATCGGCTTCCTGGGCCATGTCGTCCACCTTGTTGGCCACCAGGATGACGGGCTTCTTCTTGCGTCGGAGCATGCGGACCACGGACTCATCCGTAGCCGTCGCGCCGACGTTGGCATCCACCACCAGCAGCACGGCGTCAGCCATGTCCGCGGCGATCTCAGCCTGCTCGGCTACCCGGGCGTGGATGCCCTTGGCATCGTGCTCCCAGCCGCCGGTGTCGACGAGAGTGAAATTGCGCCCACCCCAATGCGCTGCGTACGTCACCCGGTCGCGGGTAACCCCGGGGGTGTCCTCCACGACGGCCTCGCGGCGGCCCAGAATGCGGTTGACCAGGGTGGATTTGCCCACATTCGGGCGACCGAGGATGGCGAGGACGGGATCTACGCGTTTTGGCGCATCCTCGTCGAAGTCCTGGTCCATTCCGGCCAGAAGGGCGGCGTCCTCTTCGTCCAGCTCATAGTCCGACAACCCGGCACGCAGGGACTGCGCGCGCTGCTCGGCCTCGGCGTCGTCGATTTCCTCGAGACGCTCGGCGATGTTGTCTTCGCCGGCGGGCTCGTACTCGCTGCCGGTGTATCCGTCTTCGGTTGGCCCGGTGCCGGATTGTGTGGCGCTCATGGTCGCTGTCCTTCTGTTAATGCATGTAGATCGGTTCTGCCGCAGTGTCCATTGAAACACGCTGGCAGATTCAACCGTGACGGTGTATGTCCCCGGGGCTGCCGTCAGGACCGGTTTTAGGGTAGGTCAGTGCGCGGCGCTGCGGACCGCGGCCAGGACAGCCTCGACGGTTTCCTCGAAGTCCAGATCGGAGGAATCCACTGTGAACACGCCGTCGGCGGCTTCATGGAAGTTCACCACGGTCGAGTCCTTCGCGTCCCGGGTCAGGACCTGTTCCTGCAGCTGCGATTCGCTCTGGGTTCCGCCGAGCTGGATACCGCGGCGGCGCAGCCGGGCTTCCTCGCTGGCGGTGAGCAGGATGCGCGCCTCGGCGTCCGGGGCTACCACGGTGGTTATGTCACGGCCTTCGGCAACGATCCGCCGCCCTGAATCCGCGATGATCTGCTGCTGGCGGCGGATGAGCTCGGCCCTGGCACCCAGCGTGGTGGCCACGGCGCTGACCGCCGAGGAGATGCTGGGCTCACGGATGGCCAAAGTCACATCCGTGCCGCCCACGCTGACGAGCTCATGGTTCGGATCCGTGCTGATCTTCAGGTCCACTTCACGGCTGGCCTTCTCGACGGAGGCGGCTTCCTGCAGGTCCACACCGGTATCGAGGCAATGCCAGGTCACCGCGCGGTACATGGCGCCCGTGTCCAAGTACGCGGCATGCAACCGGCGGGCAGTTTCCCGGCTGACGCTGGATTTGCCCGAACCCGACGGCCCATCGATGGCCACCACCAGTGGTTTCCCCAGCCGGTAGTGCCTCATATCCGTAGCAGCCGAGCTCATTGCAGTACCTTCCATCCGTGCGAATCCAAGTAGTCGATCAGTTCCTGCCGCCTGCTGGGCAGAACGGAAATCTCCACCATGCCCACATCCTGCCCGGAGGAGTGGTCCAGCCGCAGATCCTCCAGGTTGATGCCCACCTCGCCGATTTCCGTCAGCAGCTGTGCAATCTGCCCGGGCCGGTCATCAACCAGCACTGTCAGCCAGGCGAATGACTGCGGCGGCGCGCCGTGTTTGCCCGGAATCCGGGCCTGGCCCGCGTTGCCTTCGCTGATCAGCTGCGCCAGGTCCAGCCGCGAACCGGTAGCCTCCGGATGCTCCAGGGTGCCGATCAGCCGGTTCAGGTCCTCACGCACGCCGTACAGGATCTTGACCAGCTTCGCGGCGTTGGCGCCCAGGATCTGCACCCAGAGGGCAGGGTCGCTGGCGGCGATGCGGGTGACGTCGCGCAGCCCCTGCCCGGCGAGGGACAGGGCATGCGGTTCGGTGTCCTGCAGCCGGCTGGCCAGCAGCGAGGACATCACCTGCGGCAGGTGCGAGATCAGTGCCACCGAGGCATCGTGTTCATCCACGGACATCCTCGAGACCACCGCGCCGAGGTCAATGGCCAGCGCCTGCGCCGTCTTCAAGGCGACGGCGTTGCTCTGCTCGTGGGGGCACAGCACCCACGGCATGGATGTGAAGAGCTCGCCGCGGGCCGCCACCGGACCTGACTTCTCCCGTCCCGCCATCGGATGCGTGCCGATATAGCGCGCAAGATCCGCGGGTTCCAGCGCCTGGTCCTGCTGCAGTTCGGTCAGTATGGCGGCCTTGACGCTGGCAATATCAACGACGACGGCGGACGGGTAGTCCCGCAACGCCTGCGAGACCACCCGGGCGGTCACGTCCGGAGGGGACGCGACGACGACAAGCTGTGGGGACAGCTCCTCCCCCGGCTCCAGCGCCCGTCCGGCGCCGATGTCTTGGGCCACGGCCTGTGCCGAGGGCGAGGGATCCGAGAGGACGACGTCGACGGCGCGGGCGCGCAGACCGAGTCCGATGCTGGCGCCGAGCAGACCGGTGCCGATGACCAGAACCGGACCCGAGAGATGGGTGGCCTGTAGGTGTGCAGGGTTCAAGCTCTACATCCCTACCGTTGCCAGCAGGTGACCGATTTCCGTCCTGCCCAGGGCGCGGATGGTGCCCTGCCGCTGGTCGTTCAGCCTGATCGGGCCCACCTGGGTACGTACCAGCCGCACCACCGGATGTCCGACGGCGTCGAAAAGCCGGCGCACAATCCTGTTCTTGCCCGAGTGCAGCACCACTTCCACCAGAACGTGGCCGGGTGTCGAATCCACCAGCCGGAAGGAATCCACCTTGGCCACGCCGTCCTCGAGTTCGATGCCGTCCTTCATCTGGGCACCGATGCCGTGGGCCATCGGGCCGCGCACCTGGACCAGATAGGTCTTGGGTACCTCGTAGGACGGGTGGGTCAGGCGGTTGGCCAGTTCGCCGTCGTTGGTCAGCAGCAGCAGACCCTCAGTGGCCTGGTCCAGCCGGCCCACATGGAACAGGCGCTGGTCCTTGTTCTTCTTCAGGTAATCGCTGACGCAGGGACGGCCTTCCGGATCCTCCATGGTCGAGACGACGCCCTTGGGCTTGTTGAAGACGTAGTACACCAGCGACTCGTCGGTCTGGATCCGCATCCCGTCCACGTGGATAACTGCCGTGGCGGGGTCTACCCGGACGCCGAGCTCGGTGACGACAACGCCGTCGACCTCCACGCGGCCGGCCTCGATCATGTCTTCGCACACGCGGCGCGAAGCAACGCCGGCACCGGCGAGCACCTTCTGCAGCCGCACGCCCTGCGGATCATGCAGATCGGAGGTCTCGCCGTGTCCGGTCCTGGGCGTCTTGGCCTTCTTCGGGCGGTTGTTCACCGGACCGAGGTTCTGGCCGAAACGCTCCTTGCCGTAGGGACGCGGCCCGCCGGACGCGGCGTTGGGACCAGGCTTTCGGCCAGCGGGGGCACCGGGCTTGCGGCCTGCGGCTGCGCCCGGCTTAGCGCCGGCCGACTGTCCGGGACGCGGCTTGTCCGCCTGAGGTCCGTCCTGCGGCTTGCCGAAGGACTTCCCGGAGCGGCCCTTGCCGGCGCCGCCGGAGAAACCGCCGCCGGGTTTGCCTGACTGCCGGGGGCCCTTGCCGCCGCCGCGTGGATTGTTGCGGCCGGAACCGGATCGGGGCGCCTGTGTCATGGTCTGTCCTTAGAACTAGCGATAGTCAGTCTTAGATATCGGAATCGTCGATGTCTGCCAAATTTTCCAGGCCCGGCAGGTGCGGGGCCAGTTTGGGCAGCTCGGAAACATTTCCTATACCCAATCTTTCCAGAAAATACGAGGTGGTCCGGTACAGGAGGCCTCCTGTCTCCGGATCCGTGCCCGCATCCTCAATCAGACCACGCTGGACGAGGGTCCGCACCACCGAGTCCACATTCACTCCGCGGATGGCCGAAACGCGCGCTCTGGACACCGGCTGGCGGTAGGCAATCACAGCCAGCGTCTCCAACGCGGCCTGGGTCAACCGGGCAGTCTGCCCCTCCAGAATGAAGCCGGATACGATGTCGGCAAAATCACTGCGTGAGAAGATCCGCCAGCCGCCGGCAATGCTGCGCAGTTCGAAGCCCCGGGGTGTGCCGTCAGGTGAGCCCCCGCCGTCGTAATCCCTTTGGAGCTCTTCCAGCAGCGTCCGGACTGCGGCTACGGGCAGGCCCAGGGCGGTGGCAAGTTCGACGTCGGTGGCCGGCTCGTCGATGACCATCAGTACGGCTTCGAGGGCAGCTCGAGGCCCGCCGGGGAGGGACTGTAGATCCGCGCCGGGTTCGTCTGCGGGCAGCGGCGCGGCGTCGGCACCGTCAGTCATCCTGCCCCCTCCTCTCCGGCCTCGGCTGGCTCGGGTCCGTCCCCGGGGACGGCCGCGGGCACCGGCACGTCATCGTATTCCTCGCTGAGCCGTTCGGTGCTCCAGTCCCGTTCGGGGCCTGTCCAGCGCACCGTCAGATCCCCCAGCGGTGACGCCTGGTCAAAGGCGATGACTGCGTCGCGGAACATTTCCAGCAGGGCCAGGAAGCGGGCGACCACCACTGTTGTGTCGGCAGCATCCGCCGTCAGCGCCCCGAAGGACAGCGGCCCGCCGTCTTGGAGCCGCTCCGCGATGATCGCGGCCTGCTCCTTCACGCTGACGGCAGGAGCATGCAGGTGCGCCAGCCCCACCTCCGTGGGCTTTGGCGCTTTCGGCTCCAGCGCCTTGGCCGCCAGTTTGGCGAAGTCCGCCAGGGACGTCCGCCAGATCAACTCAGGCAGCAGCGCGGCGAACTGCGGCTCCAGGCTGACCTGGCGCGGGTATCGGGCGGCTTCCTCTTCAAGCCGGCGACCCATCAGCGCCGCAATCTGTTTGAACGCCTTGTACTGCAGCAGCCGGGCAAAGAGCAGGTCCCTGGCTTCGAGCAGGGCGATGTCCTCGTCGTCCTCCACTTCGCCGGTGGGCAGCAACCGTGCTGCCTTGAGATCCAGCAGGGTTGCGGCGATAACCAGGAATTCGCTGGCTTCGTCCAGCGCCCAGTCCTGGCCGGACTCCCGCAGACGACGGGTATAGGAAATGAATTCGTCCGTGACACGGGCCAGTGCAACCTCGGTGATATCCATCTCATGTTTGGAGATCAGGCCCAACAATAGGTCGAAGGGGCCGGTGAAATTGTCCAGCCGGACTTCGAAACCGGGGCGGCCCTCGGCCTGCGGTTCCGCCGGCGCTTCCGCCGCCGGTCCCGCGTCAGTCATCAGGGTGCGCCGCCGCGGGCGATCAGCTCCCTGGCCAGCTGGCGGTAGGCCCCGGCCCCCGCGTGGTTGCCGGCATAGCTGGTGATCGGCTCCGCGGCTACCGTGGCGTCGGCAAATTTGATGGTGCGCTTGATAACGGTCTCAAAAACCTTGTCGCCGAAGGCCTCCAGCAGCCGGCCGATGACCTCGCGGCTGTGCAGCGTGCGGGCGTCATACATGGTGGCGAGCACGCCGTCGATCTGCAGGCGCGGGTTCAGCCGGTCCTGGACCTTCTCGATGGTCTCCACCAGCAGTGCCACGGCCCGCAGGGCGAAGAACTCGCAGATCAACGGAATGATCACGCCGTGCGCGGCGGTGAGGGCGTTGACGGTGAGCAGGCCCAGCGAGGGCTGGCAGTCGATCAGAATGACGTCGTAATCATCTTCAACCTTGCGCAGCGCCCGGTCCAGCACCTGTTCACGGGCGACCTCGTTCACCAACTGGACTTCCGCCGCGGAGAGGTCGATGTTGGCGGGCAGGAGATCGATGTTTTCGAAGTCGGTGCTCTGGATGGCTTCCTGGATGTCCGCCTTGCGGTCCATCAGCACGTTGTAAACGGTGAGGTCCAGTTCGTGCGGATTAGTGCCCAGCCCCGCGGAAAGGGCTCCCTGGGGATCGAAATCCACCAGCAGGACACGCCGTCCGGCCTCGGCCAGCGCGGCGCCCAGATTGATGGTCGACGTGGTCTTGCCGACGCCGCCCTTCTGGTTGACCATGGCGATGATCCGGGCAGGTCCGTGTGAAGTCAGCACGGGTGGCTCGGGAAATTCAGTGAGCGGCCGGCCGGTGGGGCCCATGACCGCGTCTTCCGCTTCCTGCAGAGTCGTCGAACCCTGTTCGCTACTCACGTATCTATCCCAGCTTCCATCGTTTCGCGGCTGTTCTTCTTCCAGACAAGGTTACAGTCACGATGCTGTCATTTCCCGAATATGCCATGCGTCACCGGCGAGCCTTTAGCTTCAAGTAGAGGTCTAAGGTTTACACTCCCTGACCGTTGTGGAAACGGCCGGATCGTCAGGACCCTACGGCGAAACACCGACGGCGGCACGCGCTGGGAAGGCACGTACCGCCGTCGTGGACGAACCCAGGTCGCGGGCTCTGTGGGGCAGAACTACTACTGGCGGGAGACGGCCAATTCTGAAACGCGTGCCGGTTCCACGGCCTCTCGGACGGGTTCCGGAAGGTCTTCGGCAATCTCTTCCGACGCGTGGTCGGCGTTCATCGTCTCTTCGTCGAAGGGAATCCGTCCGGCCAGAACCTCGTCCACCCTGGGGCGGTCGATTTCCTTCGTCCAGGTGCCGATCAGCACGGTGGCCACGGCGTTGCCGGTGAAGTTGGTCAGGGCGCGGGCTTCGGACATAAAGCGGTCGATGCCGACGATGAGACCCACGCCGTCGACCAGGTCCGGCCGGTGGCTCTGCAGGCCGCCGGCAAGGGTCGCCAGGCCGGCACCGGTAACACCGGCAGCACCCTTGGAAGCGATGATCATGAAGACCAGCAGCGAGATCTGCTCCCCGAGCTCAAGCGGCTTGCCCATCGCTGTGGCCACAAAGAGAGCTGCCATGGTCAGGTAGATTGCGGTGCCGTCCAGGTTGAAGGAGTAGCCGGTAGGAACCGTCACGCCGACCACGGGCTTGGAAACGCCCAAGTGTTCCATCTTTGCGATCAGGCGGGGCAGCGCGGCCTCGGAAGACGAAGTGGAGAAGATCAGCAGGTACTCGCGGCCGAGGTACTTCATCAGCTTGAAGATATTGACTCCGGTGCACAGCTTCAGGATCAGGCCCAGCACCACGGCGATGAAGAGGACACAGGTGATGTAGAAGCCAATCATGAGGGTGGCCATGCTGATGATGGCCTGGACCCCAGTGGCGCCGACAACTGCTGCAATGGCACCGAAAGCACCGATCGGAGCCAGCCACATGACCATGATGAGGACGCGGAACACCAGCGTCTGGATGTGTCCGATTCCGCGCAGGATCGGCTTGCCCGCAGGGCCCATCTTCTGCAGCGCGAAGCCGACGATCAACGCGACAAACAGGGTCTGCAGGATGTTGCCTGCCGTCAGCGAGGACAGCAGGGTCGTGGGGATGATCCCCAGCAGGAAGTCCACGGTGCCGTGGCTCTCGGTGGCTTCCACCTCGTAGCCGGTGCCCGAGATATCCAGGCCCTCGCCCGGGTGGATGAGATTGCCGACGACCAGGCCGAGCCCGAGGGCAAAGGTGGACATGATCATGAAGTATCCCAGGGCCATGCCGCCGACCTTGCCGACCGTAGCGGCTTTGGCGATGGAACCGACGCCCAGCACAATGGTGCAGAAGATGACCGGGGCGATCATCATCTTGATCAGTCCGATGAACGCGGTGCCGATGGGCTTGAGCGACTGGGCGAAGTCAGGTGCGACCAAGCCGATCACGGCACCGAGCACAACGGCTACGATAACCGCGATGTAGAGAAAGTGCGTCTTGTCCTTCTTGGGCTTTGGCTTAGTCTGGGGAACCTTCAGCGTCGATGCCATGGGTTACTCCTTTTGGAAGATGAGGTGCCGCCGGGGCTGGCGGAGCGTTCGAAACCATGTTGCCGGTCACAGTGACTGTCATCACCATTACGTTCATACTGTTCGCAGACCGAAAGGAAATCGCATGAAGAGCTGGAGCCTCGCGGCGCGGATATTCGCCGGCCAGCTCATTTTCCTGACGGTGCTGACGGCAGTGGTGGCTACGGTTTTGTTCCTCGACGCGCGGGACCAGAATTACAGCCGCGCCGAGCAGCGCATGCGCTCCGTCGCCGTGACCATCGCAGCCAGCCCCTTTGTCCTCGAAGCGGTCCAGTCGCCCGATCCGACCTCGGCCCTGCAGCCGTATGCACGCGACATCATGCACGATGCCTCGGTGGACTTCATCACGATCATGGCCCCCGACGGGACCCGCTTCACCCATCCGGATCCCGGCGAGATAGGCAGAACGTATATCGGCAGCACCGAGCAGGCGCTCAGGGGCGAGATCTGGACCGAAACAGTTGCCGGCACGCTGGGCCCGTCGGTCCGGGCGATTGTGCCGATCCAGGACGAGGACGGCACCGTCCATGGCATGGTGGCCACCGGTGTCACGGTCACCAATGTCTCGGTGGCCATTGCTGCCCGGCTCCCCTTCGTGATCCTCACTGCCGTGGCCGTCATGGCGGCGTCGTCGGTGGCCTCGTGGCTCCTCAGCCGCTACCTGAACCGGGCCACCTTGGGCTGGGGCCCGGAGCAGCTGTCCAGAATTTTCATCTTTTACGATTCGGTCCTGCATTCGGTCCGTGAGGGCGTGGTCCTGGTCGATCCCGGCGGACAGCTGGTGCTCTACAACGATCAGGCGGCCCGGCTGCTGAACCTGCCGCCCAGACCGCCGGGAGGCCCCGCCCTGGACATCGCCGCCCTGAAGATCCCGGAGCCCTTGAAAGAGCTGCTGCTCAGCGGCCGCGTTGCGCGGGAAGAGGTGCTCGTGACCGACGACCAGGTGCTGGTGGTCAGCCAGGACCCTGCCGTGCGGCCGCCGCAGCGGACGCGGACCGCCGGTGCCGCGGCAGGAAGCCGTGCCGCAAAACCGGCCGCGCCGCTGGGAACGGTGGCGACCTTGCGCGATCGGACCGAGGTCCAGTCCCTGGCCGGCGAGCTCGAGTCCATGCGCACCCTCACCGACGCGCTCCGGGCCCAGACGCACGAGCACTCCAACCGGCTGCACACCATCGTGTCGCTGATCGAATTGGGACGGGACAGCGATGCGATCGAATTCGCCGCGCGCGACCTGCAGCAGTCGCAGCAGTTGACCGACAAGGTGGTCTCAGCCGTCGACGAACCCTTCATCTCTGCGTTGCTGGTGGGCAAGGCAGCGCAGGCCAATGAGCGCGGCATCGAGCTCAACATCACGGCGGACACGGCCTTCGGCGCCGAGACGGTGCCCGCCGGTGCCCGCGCCGGCCTCGATCCGGCCGCGCTTGTCACCATTGTTGGAAACCTGCTCGATAACGCCTTTGACGCCGTCTCCGGGGCGGAGCACCGGGAAGTCTCGATAGACTTCCTCAGCACCTCCGAAGAATTATGGATCGAGGTTCACGACAGTGGGCCGGGGATTCCGGAATCGGAACTGGAAAACATTTTCAGCCTTGGCTTCAGCTCCAAGGCCGACGGCGGCAGGCGCCGCGGCGTGGGCCTGGCCCTGGTGCGCCAAGCCGTAAGGAGATTGGGCGGGCAACTGACCGTGGACAATGAGGAAGGCGCCGTATTCACCGTGTCGCTGCCGCTGCATCCGGTCCGGCCGGCCACGGGCGAGGAAACAGGAGGCACGAATGCCTGATCCGATCCGCGTCCTCGTGGTCGAAGACGAATCCGTGGCAGCCGCAGCCCACGCGGAGTACGTCCGGCGGATCGCTGGCTTCCAGCTCGCCGGTGTGGCGCGCACGGGTTCGGAGGCCCTGGGGTTCCTCGGGCTGTCCCCCGGACGGCAGAAGGAGTCCGCCGTCGCCGTCGATCTGGTGCTCCTGGACATGAACCTGCCGGATATGCACGGACTGGACATCCTGCGCAGAATCCGCGGTTCCGGCCTACCCGTGGAAATCATCGCCGTGACCGCGGTCCGGGAGCTGCCGATTGTCCGCAAGGCGATTTCTTCCGGCATTGCGCAGTACCTGATCAAGCCGTTCACCTTTGCTGCCTTCAGCGACAAACTCCATCACTACCGGCAGTTCCGGGACAGCCTAGCCCAGCACGGCAGCGCCACGACCCAGGAGGCTGTGGACCGCGCGTTCGCCGCGTTGCGCACCCCGGCCGCGGCCACCCTGCCCAAAGGCTTTTCCGAAGAGACCCTGCAAAGCGTCATCACGCTGCTGAAAAGCAGCCAGTCCCCCATCTCGGCGGTTGAGGTTACCGAACAGCTGGGTATGTCGCGGGTGACCGCACGCCGCTACTTGGAGCACCTTGCGGAGCAGAACGCTGCCGTCCGGTCTCCCCGCTACGGCACGCGGGGGCGCCCGGAATTCGAATACACCTGGCGCCGGGCGTGATGCCGGCGAGCGCGGGGCTAGGAACGCAGCAGGCGCACCAGGTCGTCAATCACCAGCGGATCCTCGATGGTGGAGGGCACCGTGTACGCCTCGCCGTCGGCGATCTGCCGCATGGTTTTGCGCAGGATCTTGCCTGACCGCGTCTTCGGAAGTGCGGCCACGATCCGTATCTCCTTGAAGTCCGCCACCGGCCCGATCTGCGAGCGCACCAGGTCCACCAGTTCCCGTTGAAGCTGGTCCTGCTCCATCTCGCTCCCGGCTTTGAGCACCACAAACCCGCTGGGACGCTGCCCCTTGAGGTCATCTGCGATACCGACGACGGCGCATTCGGCCACCACCGGGTGCCGCGCCACGGCCTGTTCCATGGCCCCGGTGGAAAGCCGGTGGCCGGAGACGTTGATGACGTCGTCGGTGCGGCCCATCACGAACAGATAGCCGTCCTCGTCCAGATAGCCTGAGTCCCCCGTCGTGTAGTACCCGTCGAAGATATCCAGGTAGGACCGGATATACCGCTCGTCGTTGCCCCACAGCGTTGTCAGGGTTCCCGGCGGCAGCGGCAGCCGCAGCACGATGTTGCCTTCAGTGCCGGGCGGCACCGGCTGCCCGCCGGCGTCGACGATTTCCAGCCGGTACCCCGGCACCGGCACGGTGGGCGATCCGGCCTTGACCGGAAGCTGTTCCACGCCGAGCGGATTCGCGGCGATCGCCCAGCCGGTCTCCGTCTGCCACCAGTGGTCGATCACTGGCACCTGCAGGGCAGCCGAAATCCACTCGTAGGTCTCCGGATCCAACCGCTCCCCCGCCGCAAACAGCGTCCGCAGGGAGGAGATGTCATAGTCCTTGACCCGCTCGGCGGCCGGGTCAGCCTTCCGGATGGCCCGCAGCGCAGTGGGGGCGGTAAAGAGAACATCCACACGATGGTCCTGGACCACGCGCCAGAATGCGCCGGCATCCGGGGTACCTACCGGCTTGCCTTCGTACAGCACTGTGGTGGCCCCGGCGATCAGGGGTCCATAAACGATGTAGGAGTGCCCCACCACCCACCCGACGTCGGATGCGGTCCACATGACGTCGCCCGGGCCAACGTTGTAGATGTTCTTCATCGACCACGTCATGGCCACCGCATGGGAGCCGTTGTCCCGCACCACGCCCTTTGGTGCCCCGGTGGTGCCGGAGGTATAGAGAATGTAAAGCGGATCGGTCGCCTTGACGGATACCGGCCCGGCCGGCTCGGCTGTTGCCGCCAGCGCGTCCCAGTCATGCCATACGGTGCCGGCGGCCATGAAGTCCTCGACGCCGTACTTGAAACCTTCCCGTGCCTTGACGATCACATCGGCAACGGTGTGACCTGCCAGCGCGATGGCCTCGGCGACCGCCGGCAGGTACTCGATCCTGCGCGACGGTTCGATTCCGCCGCTGGTGGTCACAATGGCCGAGGGGCGTGCATCATCAATCCGGGCGGCGAGTTCCTGTGCCGCAAATCCGCCGAACACCACTGAATGGATCGCACCGAGCCGGGCTACCGCCAGCATGGCCACGGCGGCCTCGGGAATCATGGGCATGTAGATGATGACCCGGTCGCCGCGCCCCACTCCCCGGCCGCGCAGCACCCCCGCAAAGCGCTCTACCTCGGACAGCATTTCCTGATAGGTGTAGCTGCGCTGCAGCCCCAGCATCGCCGAATCATAGATCAGGGCGGTATCCCCGCCGCGGCCGGCAGCAACATGGCGGTCCAGGGCGTTGACGCTGGTGTTGAGCTCGCCGTCCGGAAACCAGCGGTAGATCGGTGGGTTGCCATTGTCGAGCGCTTGGGCAGGCGCCTGGTCCCACTGGATGGCCGAGGCTGCGTCCAGCCAGAACTTCTCCGGCTCATCGCAACTGGCCTCGTACATAGTGCGGTAACTGTCCACGCTGATCCCTTTCGAAGCTTCGATGTGATGCTCGCCATACTATCGGTCCAAACCGGCGGCAAACAAGACCTCTGTATACATTTTTGCGCTGTTTCACCAAGAAATTCCCATGAACCCTTGATTCCCGCCCTGCTGTGTATACACTGGTGCTGTAGTCGAATTCACCACGACCTGCAGAACGGGAGGTGCCAATGCGTGCCAGCGAACGTGCCTATTGGGCCTTGCGCGAAGACATCGTCGAGTGGCGGCTGCCGCCGGGCACTGTCCTCGGCGAAGTGGAACAGGCCGAGCGGCTCGGGGTCTCCCGCACTCCCCTGCGTGAAGCGCTAGGACGGCTGACTGCCGAAGGCCTGGCTGCCCCGCACAGCGGCCGCGGCGTCGTCGTCACAGCCATCTCGCTGGATACCGCTGCCGAACTCTTCGAACTCCGCACCGCGCTGGAGTGCCAGGCCGCGTCTCTGGCGGCACGGCGTGGGGATCCGTCCGTCTTCAATCGCCTGCAGCAGGAGTTCGCCTCGGCGGCCCAGCTACTGCGCGGGGATGATCCGGCCCGCCATGACTACTACGCACTCGTGGGCCGGCTGGACCGGGCCATTGACGAAGCCATCGGCAACGCCTACCTGCTGCAGGCCCTGAAAAACCTGCGGGTGCATCTGGTCCGGATCCGCCGGCTGGCCAAGGACAATCCCGAACGCCTGCTGGCAGCAGCCACTGAGCACGCCAACATCGCCGGGGCCATCGCCGCCGGGGACGGGCAGCTCGCTGCCGCGGCCACCGCAGTACATCTGTACCAAAGCCTTGAACATCTCAAAACCACCCAACCGTCAGCCGAGAGGACAGCCTCATGACCGTCAACCATAAAGTCCGTGTCTACCGCAGTGAAGAGAACCTTCCGAGGCAGGACCAGCTTGCCTACAAGATCGCCAAGGTCGCCGTCGATCCGGTGGAAGTCAGCGACGACGTGACCGATATGGTCATCAACCGCATCATCGACAACGCCTCCGTGGCTGTTGCCTCGCTGAACCGCGGCCCGATCGTTGCTGCCCGCTCCCAGGCACTGAGCCATCCGGTCTCGGTGAACGGCAACGGAGCAGGGATCTACGGCGTGGCCGGCAAGACCTCGCCGGAGTGGGCGGCCTGGGCCAACGGCGTCGCCGTGCGCGAACTGGACTACCACGACACCTTCCTCGCCGCCGAGTACTCCCACCCGGGCGATAACATTCCGCCCATTCTCGCCGTCGCGCAGCACACCGGCGCCAACGGACGCGAGCTCGTGCGCGGGATCGCCACCGGCTACGAAATCCAAGTGGATCTGGTGAAGGCCATCTGCCTGCACAAGCACAAGATCGACCACGTCGCCCATCTCGGCCCGTCCGCCGCAGCCGGCATCGGCACCCTGCTGGGTCTCGACGTCGAAACCATCTTCCAGGCCGTGGGCCAGGCCCTGCATACGACGACGGCGACCCGCCAGTCCCGCAAGGGCGAGATTTCCACTTGGAAGGCCCACGCACCGGCCTTCGCAGGCAAGATGGCCGTGGAAGCCGTTGACCGGGCCATGCGCGGGCAGACCTCGCCGGTGCCGATCTACGAAGGCGAAGACGGTGTGATTGCCTGGATGCTCGACGGTCCGGAGGCCGCCTACGAGGTGCCGCTGCCCGCCGACGGGGAAGCCAAGCGAGCCATCCTCGATACCTACACCAAGGAGCACTCGGCCGAATACCAGGCACAGGCCTTGATTGACCTGGCCCGCAAGCTGCACACTGAGCACCCGGAAGCCACGGACCCGGCGAACGTGGACAAGATTGTCATCCACACCTCGCACCACACACACTATGTCATTGGCTCCGGTGCGAACGACCCGCAGAAGTACGATCCGAAGGCCTCGCGGGAAACGCTGGACCACTCTATCCCGTACATCTTCACCGTCGCCCTGCAGGACGGAAAGTGGCACCACGTCGATTCCTACAGCCCGGAACGCGCCGGCCGTTCCGACACCGTGGACCTCTGGCACAAGGTGACTACGGAAGAAGACCAGGAATGGACCCGCCGCTACCATTCGCTGGACATCAGCGAAAAGGCCTTCGGGGGCCGCGTGGAGATCACGCTCAAGGACGGCAGCACCATTGTCGATGAGATTGCCGTTGCCGACGCCCACCCGTTGGGTGCCCGCCCGTTTGCCCGCGAGCAGTACATCAATAAACTGCGCACGCTGGCTGCCGGCCAGAACGGCAACCGCCTGGTCGAGGAGGCTGAGATCGATAGGTTCCTCGCCGCCGTCGAACGTCTGCCTGAACTTGGCGCGGGCGAGCTGGACCAGCTCAACATTGCTGCGGCCGACGGCGTGATCGACCTGAGCGCCGGACCGAAGGGGATTTTCTAAATGCTCTACGCCAAAACCACCCCCGAGCAGAAGCGCGTAGCGCTGCGCGAACGCCTGGCCTCAGGCACCATCCAGCAGTTTCCGGGTGCCTTCAACCCGCTGTCGGCCCGCCTGATCGAAGAGAAGGGCTTCAACGGTGTCTATATTTCGGGCGCCGTCCTGGCCAATGACCTGGGCCTGCCGGACATCGGGCTGACCACGCTGACCGAAGTGGCTACCCGCGCAGGACAGATCGCGCGGATGACCGAGCTACCTGCCATCGTCGACGCCGACACCGGCTTCGGCGAGCCCATGAACGTGGCCCGCAGCATCCAAGAACTCGAAAACGCCGGGCTGGCCGGCTGCCATATCGAGGACCAGTTCAATCCGAAGCGCTGCGGCCACTTGGACGGCAAGAACGTGGTGGATCTGGACACGGCCACCAAGCGCATCCGGGCCGCCGCCGATGCCCGCCGCGATCGCAACTTCCTGATCATGGCCCGGACCGATATCCGGGCCGTGGACGGCATCGAGGCAGCGCAAGATCGTGCCAAGGCGCTGGTGGATGCGGGTGCCGACGCCATCTTCCCGGAAGCAATGCGCAGCCTGGAGGAGTTCCAGGCTATCCGCGACGCGGTGGACGTACCGGTGCTGGCAAATATGACCGAGTTCGGCAAGAGCGAACTGTTCACCACCGAGCAACTGGCCTCTGCCGGCGTCAACATTGTCATCTATCCGGTAACGCTGCTGCGCAGCGCCATGGGTGCCGCGGAACGCACTTTGGACACCATCCAGGCCAAGGGTTCGCAGCAAACCGACGTGGAAAACATGCTGACCCGTGCACGTTTGTACGAATTGGTGGATTATGAAGCTTATAACCACTTCGACACTTCGGTCTTCAACTTCCAGGTACCCGGACAACACTGACGGCATCGCTGTCTTGATAAAGGAGTCGCTATGACCAGCGAAGCAACCACAGAAGCACCGCAGATACATAAGGGACTTGCCGGCGTGGTCGCCGACACCACCCGCATTTCCAAAGTCAACGCGGACACAAATTCCCTCCTCTACCGGGGTTACCCGGTCCAGGATCTGGCAGCCCAGTGCAGTTTCGAGCAGGTTGCCTATCTGCTCTGGCACGGCGAACTTCCTACCAACGCGGAGCTGGCTGAATTTACCGCTCACGAGCGCTCCGGGCGGGCGCTGGACCCGGTGGTCAAGTCCGTCATCGATACGCTGCCAACATCGTCCCACCCCATGGACGTGTGCCGGACTGCGGCGAGCGTCATCGGGGCAAGGCATCCGCGCTCGGAGGACTCGTCCCCGGAAGCGAACCTGGCCAAGGCCAAGGACCTCTTCGCCGCGTTCCCCGCCGTTGTCGCCTACGACCAGCGCCGCCGGCGCGGCCAGGACGTCGTCGAGCCCCGCGAGGATCTGGACTACTCGGCCAACTTCCTCTACATGACCTTCGGCGAGGAAGCCGCCCCCGAGGTGATCGAAGCCTTCAACGTCTCGATGATCCTCTACGCCGAGCACTCGTTCAACGCCTCGACCTTCACGGCGCGCGTCATCACCTCAACCCTGGCGGATCTTCATTCCGCGGTCACCGGGGCCATTGGGGCGCTCAAGGGCCCGCTCCACGGCGGCGCCAATGAGGCCGTCATGGACACCTTTGAAGAGATCGGCACCGAAGGCGGGGACATCACCCGGCGCGCGCAGGCGTGGCTGGAGGATGCCCTGGCCACCAAGAAGAAGATCATGGGGTTCGGACACCGTGTCTACAAGAAGGGCGATTCGCGCGTCCCGACCATGAAGGCCGCCCTGGACAAGATGATCGCCTACTACGACCGGCCGGACCTGGCCGAGCTGTACACGGCGCTGGAATCGGCCATGGCCGAGAAGAAGAACATCAAGCCGAACCTGGACTATCCGGCCGGACCGACGTACCACCTGATGGGCTTCGATACCCAGACGTTCACTCCGCTGTTCGTCGCCGCCCGCATCACCGGCTGGACAGCACACATCATGGAACAGCGCGAAGCCAACTCCCTGATCCGTCCGCTGAGCGAGTACAACGGACCGGACCAGCGTTCGCTCTGACCGATAAAACCCGTAACGCAGGATGCCCGCCGTACTTCCGGCAGGCATCCTGCGTTGCGGGCCTCTGTGCGGCGTCTACGCAGAGCGCCGAGCTCTATGGGAGGGGTTCCAGGGGGTCGAATCTGGCCGCGGTTTCATTGTCGTCGTTGAGCACGATGCGGAAGTTGGGCATCCCGCCAGTGAGTGCCATGGGCAGCCACGTGCCGGCGTCGTGCCACATGAGTCCCAGCGGCAGCGCGTCCAGCCCGAACCATTTCGGCGCTATCTCCTCGGACTCCGCCGGTTCGCCGGACCAGCGGCGCGCGACAAAAAGCGCTGCATCCATGTTCCAGAGCGGCTGTGACGGAAAGTCGAACAGGATCCGTCCCGCAGGTTCCAGGTCCTCCTGCCGGACCGTCACGCCCGTCTCTTCCATGACTTCGCGGCAGGCAGCCTCCGGTGCTGTCTCCCCCGGCTCGAGTTTTCCGCCGACACCGACGACCTTTCCGGTGCCGAAGCCGGACTTCTTGTGGCCCAGCAGGACCGCAAGTCCGCCGTCCTTTTCCAGCACCAGGAAGCACAGAGCCACGGCCACTTCAGTCATGAGCCGAGTCTATCCTTCCTCTAGTGCAGCCCGGGTATGCTAGCCCAGGGCGCGGGGATGGGCCGCAGCATAGACCTCGCGCAACGTGTCCGCGTTGACCAGGGTGTACACCTGTGTGGTGGTGACCGAAGCGTGCCCCAGCAACTCCTGCACCACGCGCACGTCCGCGCCGCCTTCGAGCAGGTGGGTCGCAAACGAATGCCGCAGCGTGTGCGGTGAGACGTCCCGGCCTATGGCTGCCTTCTCGGCCGCCGTCTTCAGGATGGTCCAGGCACTCTGGCGGCTCAGCCGTCCGCCGCGGGCGTTCAGGAAGAGCGCAGGCGTGCCGCGGCCTTTGGCGGCAATGCCCGGCCGGGCGCGGACCAGATAGTCGTCAATGGCTTTGGCAGCGAAGGATCCCAGCGGCACCAGCCGCTCCTTCGACCCCTTGCCCAGCAAACGTACGACGGCGGGTCCCTCGTCGATGGTTTCGACGCTCACGTCATCGACGTCGAGCCCGACGGCCTCGCTGATCCGTGCCCCGGTTGAGTAGAGGAATTCGAGCAGCGCGCGGTCTCGCTGACCCGCGGGCGTCTCGGTGCTGACCGCTTCCAGGATCCGGGTGACTTCCCCGACCGAGATGGCTTTGGGGAGGCGTTTGCCCGGCATCGGCGGGTGGACGTCGGTGGCCGGATTCGTGGCGCTGATCCCCTCCAGACTCCAGAACTTGTGCAGGCCACGCACCGCGACGATCGTCCGTGCCGCGGAACGGACGCTCAGTGCCGACGCACCATCCGATCCGTCGGAGAGAACCTGCGCGAACGCGGTGACGTCATGCCTGGTGATTTTCCCCGGGTCATCGACCAGCCGCTGTTCCAGGAAGTGCTGGTACCGCTTCAGGTCCCGGCGGTAGGCGGCCACCGTATTGGCCGCCAGTCCGCGTTCGACCGCCATGTGCAGCAGGTAGTCCGATATAGCCCTGCCCAGCGCCGTCGCCCCTAGATCACCGGCCGTGGTGGCGGCCTGCACGCTTCCGGCCATGCAAGCTCACTGCCCCGTTCCGGCGGCCGGCGCCGGGTGGTTCTGCTGTGAGGGATGTTCCGGCCAAGGTGCGTCAGCCGGACGCAGTCCTTCAAACCCTTGCCGGGACGCTTCGGCGGCAGCAAGCACGCCAGCCACGGCCGATGGGTTGTGCAGACGGCCTGCCATGACAGCCTGAACGGCCTCGTCAAGATCCACCCACAGGTGCTCGATTTCCGCTTCTTCGTCCGTCCGCGTGTGCAGGTCTGCTTCGGGAACTTCCGTCAGGTTTCTGGCCAGGTAGATGCGGATGGCTTCGCTTGATGAGCCCGGCGAGTTGAAGAAATCCACCAGCACGTCCCAACGTCCGGCCGCGAGATCCGCTTCCTCAGCCAGCTCCCGGGCAGCCGCAACCACAAAGTCCTCGCCCTCGACGTCCAGCAGACCGGCCGGGATCTCCCACAGGGACATCCGGACCGGCTGCCGGTACTGCTTCAGAAGCAGGATGCGGCCGCGGTCGTCCATGGCCACAACGGCTACCGCACCCGGGTGGGCAATGTAGTCGCGGACCAGGACATCCTCGGCATCGCCGGTGAGGCTGAAGGTATCGCTGACGACGTTCCAGATCCGGCCCTCGTACAGCGTCTCGGAAGCAACTAGCGTGCGCGGATCAGGCTGGTCGGCAAACACCTTCGGACCGGCAGCGGACATGGCTATGCTCCGGCTTTCGGGACCGGCTTGCCGTGGTTGAGCGCAGCGGCAACCAGACCTGCGAAGAGCGGATGCGGCCGGGTCGGACGGGAGCTCAGTTCCGGGTGCGCTTGGGTCGACACGTAGTACGGGTGCACCTTCTTGGGCAGCTCGACGAATTCCACCAGCTTGCCGTCCGGCGACGTTCCGGAGAACACGAGGCCCGCCGCTTCCAGCTGTTCCCGGTACTTGTTGTTCACCTCATAGCGGTGGCGGTGGCGTTCGCTGACCTTGGTGGAGCCGTAGGTATCGGCCACCACGGAGCCGCCCTTGAGCGCAGCCTCGTAGAGCCCCAGCCGCATGGTGCCGCCAAGATCGCCCTTGCCCTCGACGATGTCCAACTGTTCTTCCATGGTCGCGATCACCGGGTGCTTGGTATCGGGGTCGAATTCGGTGGACGAGGCGTCCTCCAGCCCGACCACGTTACGGGCGTATTCCATCACCATGGACTGCAGGCCCAGGCACAGGCCCAGCGTCGGCAGCTTGCGTTCGCGGGCGTATTTCAGCGCGCCCAGTTTCCCTTCCAGGCCGCGGATGCCGAAGCCTCCGGGAACGCAGATGGCGTGGACGCCGGCCAACGACCTGGCCGCACCTTCCGCAGTGGCACAGTCATCCGAGGGAACCCAGCGGATCTTGACCTTGGTTTGGTTGGCGAAGCCGCCGGCACGCAGCGCCTCCGTCACGGAGAGGTAGGCGTCCGGCAGGTCAATGTACTTCCCGACCAGCGCGATCTCGATCTCGTGCTTGGGATTGTGGACGGCCTCCAGCAACCGGTCCCACTTGGTCCAGTTCACGTCCTTGAACTTCAGGTCGAGGTGCTGGACGATGTATGCGTCCAGCATCTGGGCATGCAGGGTTTTCGGGATATCGTAAATGCTCGGGGCGTCCGGGCAGCCGATCACGGCGTCCACGTCAACATCGCACATGCGGCCGATCTTCTCCCGCATGGCCTCCGGAACTTCACGGTCCGAACGGATGACGATGGCATCCGGCTGGATGCCGATGGAGCGCAACGCCGCCACGGAGTGCTGCGTCGGCTTGGTCTTCAGTTCCTGGGACGGGCCGATGTAGGGCACCAGTGAGACGTGCAGGAAGAAGACGTTGTTGCGCCCGACGTCCTGCCGGACCTGGCGGGCGGACTCGAGGAACGGCTGGGACTCGATGTCGCCGACGGTGCCGCCGATTTCGGTGATGATGACGTCCGGTGCCTTCTTGCCCTCGGCGGGCAGGCGCATCCGGCGTTTGATTTCATCGGTGATGTGGGGAATGACCTGTACGGTGTCCCCGAGGTACTCGCCGCGGCGTTCCTTCGCGATGACCGTGGAGTAGATCTGGCCTGTTGTCACGTTGGCCAGCCCGTCCAGGTTCTCGTCCAGGAAGCGCTCGTAGTGTCCGATGTCCAGGTCCGTTTCGGCGCCGTCGTCGGTCACGAAGACTTCGCCGTGCTGAAAGGGGTTCATCGTGCCTGGATCCACGTTCAGATAGGGATCCAGCTTCTGCATGGTCACCGAGAGTCCACGCGCCCGGAGCAGGTGTCCGAGGCTGGAAGCTGTCAGACCCTTCCCGAGAGAAGACGCCACGCCACCGGTGACGAAGATATGTTTGGTCGTCTTGGACGACTTGGAAAACCGGGAATTAGTTCGCTGCACCACGGAATTCGAGCCTATCACCTTTCCAACGGCTCCGACTGCCAGAACCGCTACGGCCACCCTTTCGTGTTGGATGACACAGCCTCAGCTTCCCGCCGCCAATACCGCGGCGGCGGAAGTCTTTTCCTCCAGCCGATCGTACAGCTTAGCGGCTTCCTTTGGCCCCTTCGATCAGTTCCTGTGCATGGGCACGGGCCAGTTCGGATTCTTCCTGGCCGGCCAGCATCCGGGCCAGCTCCGTCACCCGCTCTTCATCCGAGAGCAAGGTGACGTCGCTGGCCGTAACGCCTTCGGAATTCTTGGCCGCGGCGGCCGAGGTTTTGTAGACGCGGATGTGCTGGTCCGCGAAGGCCGCAACCTGCGGCAAGTGCGTAACCACAATGACCTGGACGTACTTGGCCAACATGGCAAGCCGGCGCCCGATCTCCACCGCTGCTTTGCCGCCGACGCCGGAATCAACCTCATCGAAGACAAACGTCGGTACCGGATCCACCGCGGCCAGCACCACTTCGATGGCAAGCATGACCCGGGAGAGCTCGCCGCCGGAGGCACCCTTGCCCAGCGGCCGCGGCGGTGCTCCGGGGTGCGGTTTCAGCAGGAAGGCGATGTTGTCCGCCCCGTGTGGCCCCAGCTCCTCGGCAGGTTCGAGCTGGATGTGCAGTTCGGCGTCCGGCATGGCCAGTGCCGCCAGCTCCTTGCCCACCTTGCGGCCGAGCTCGCCGCCGGCCTTGCCGCGCATGGCGGTGATCTTGCCGGCGGTTTCGGTGAGTTCCGTTTCGAGCGCCGCAATTTCCGTTTCCAGCGCCTCGATCCGGCTGGAATCGTCAGTCAGCTCGTCTAGGCGCTGGCGGGCGGTTGCGCTCCAGTCCAGCACCTCGTCGATGCTTGGCGCATACTTGCGCACGAGTCCGGCGAGGCTGGCCCTGCGCGCCTCAAGCTCCGCCAGCCGTTCGGGGCCTTCGTTGTCCAGTGATGCGGAGTAGCTGGCCAGATCGGCAGCAACGTCGGCCAGAATGTAGCCGACTTCTGCGAGCCGGCCCGCGGCCTTGCCCAGTTCCGGATCATCCGCCTGGACCTGCTCCAGCGAGCGTTTGGCCGCGTCCACCAGCGATGTCGCATCGCCGGCGTCCGCGAATTCCTCCGCGATCAACGCCTGGTGCGCCAGCTGTGCCGCAGCGCGCAGCTGCTCTACGTTGGCCAGCTTGGTGGCCTCCGCCTTGAGCGCCAGGTCTTCACCCGCCTGGGGGTCGACGCCGTCGATCTCTTCCAGGGCCAGCTGCAATGATTCCGCTTCGCGCAGCCGTTCACGGGCCTCGGTCCGCAGCGACTGCAGTTCCCCGGCCGCCTGCCGCCAACGGTCATAGGACTGGCGGAACGCCGCCAGCGCCTTGGCCAGCTTGGGCCCGCCGAACTTGTCCAGGGCTTCCCGCTGGGCGCTCTGGCTCTTCAGCCGCAGCTGTTCCGACTGGCCGTGGACCGCCACCAGCTGTTCACCTATTTCAGCCAGGGTACCCACCGGAGCCGAACGGCCGCCGACATGCGCCCGGCTGCGGCCGTCAGCGTTAACGGTACGGGCCAGCATCAGTTCTGCTTCGCCGTCGTACTCTTCAATATCCGCACCGGCATCCTGCGCGCGGGCGATGGCGGGACTGTCCGGGGCAAGCCGGACCACCGCCTCGGCGACGGCGGAGGAAGCACCGGTGCGCACTGCCCCGGCGTCCGAACGGGCACCGAGCAGTAACCCCAGCGCAGTCACCACCATGGTCTTTCCGGCACCGGTTTCACCCGTGACCACGGAAAGCCCGGGACCCAGCGGCAGCACGGCATCGGTAATGACACCGAGGTTGCTGATTCTGATTTCCTCAATCATCGACGCTCCTCCTCGGGCGGGGTGTGGTGCGGTTCGACCGTCCGGATGGTATCCAGCGGCGTCGTCTGCGGCTGCGCCTCGTCCGCGCTGATCGGACCGCGCCAACCCTTGGTCGGCAACTCGAACTTGCGCACCAGCCGTTCGGCAAAGGGCGTGCGCCTGGTCCGGGCCAATCGGACCGGCTTGTCAGAGCGGGTTACCTCGACGCGGGAACCGGGCGGCAGATCGAGGCTGCGCCTGCCGTCGCACCAGAGGACCCCATTGGCATCCGTGCGGTTCAGCAATTCCACGGCCATGACCGAGTCCGGGGCCACCACCAGCGGTTTGGCAAACAGCGCATGGGCACTGATCGGGACCATCAGCAGGGCCTCCACCTCGGGCCAGACCACCGGTCCCCCGGCCGAGAAAGCATACGCCGTCGAGCCGGTGGGCGTGGCCATCACCACCCCGTCACAGCCGAAGGAGCTGATGGGCAGCGCGTCGACTTCGACGACGACCTCAACCATCCGCTGGCGGTCCCCCTTTTCCACGGTGGCCTCGTTCAGCGCCCAGGTGTGGCCGATCTTGCGTTTGTCCAGCCAGACCTGCACGTCGATGGTCATCCGTTCTTCAACGGTGTACTGGCGCTCTACCACCCAATGGACGGTCTGGGCAAGGTCCGCACGTTCGCTTTCAGCCAGGAAGCCCACGTGGCCCAGGTTGACGCCCAGCAAGGGCACATCGGAGTCCCGGACCAGTTCGGCGGAGCGCAGAATGGTACCGTCCCCACCGAGCACCATGCCAAGGTCCACGTCCTTGAGCTTCACGTCTTCGTCCAGGATCTCGAGGGGGGCCGCGAGGTGGGAATAGACCTGGCGGATGTGTTCCGCCTCTTTGCGCCGCATCACCGGAACCAGCCCGGAGGCATGGAGCTGGGCACACGTTTCCTGGGCGGCGGCCAGAGCGTCGTGGCGCCCGGTGTGGGCCAAAACCAGAATCCGTCTGCTCATGCGTTTACTCCCGGTAGTTCGTTGGGCTGTTCCGCATCCGGCGGTACCGGATACTGTTCCATAGCGTTGCGGACGGCGGCATCAAGCTCCGTTCCGATCCTAGCCGGGGCGCGCATAGCGGGCACCTTCATCCACAGGAAGAATTCAACATTACCGTCCTGGCCGGGCAGCGGACTGCGGGCCAGCCCCTTGATGTGCAGTCCGTGCTCCAGCCCGCTGCGCACCACCTTTTCCACCGCCCGCCGCCGTTCGGCTTCCGAGCTAACGACGCCGGTGCTCGCCAATGACTCACGTCCCACCTCGAATTGGGGCTTCACCATCAGCACCATGTCGCCGTCGGGCTCAGTGGCCGCGCTGAGGGCCGCCATCACCAAGGTCAGCGAGATAAAGGACAGATCCGCAACCGTCAGCGAGACCGGCCCGCCGATATTGGCGCTGTCTAGATACCGGGCGTTCACGCCCTCGAAGAGATGGACCCGCTCATCGGCGCGCAGTTGCGGCACCATCTGGCCATGGCCGACGTCGACAGCGGCTACCTCCCGGGCGCCGGCTTCAAGGAGCACCTGGGTGAAGCCGCCGGTGGACGCCCCGGCGTCCAGGCATCGGCGGCCCTCGGGCTCTACCGCCGGGAAGGCACGGAGCGCGCCGGCCAGTTTATGTCCGGCCCGGCTGACGTATTCAGGTTCGCCCCCGGTCTCCACCTCCAGCTTGTCATCGGCTCCCACGGCGGCGGCGGCCTTCCGTACGACAGTCCCCTCGCGGCTCACCAAGCCGGCGGAGATAAGCTTTGCGGCATGGGTCCGGGACCTTGCCAGTCCGCGGGCTACCAGTTCCTGATCCAGTCTTTTCATTCCTGCCTCAGTCTGCTCCAGCATCCAGATCAGCCAGCAGGCCATCATGCATGCAGGTAAAGACGGCAGCATGTTCGGTTACCGGGACTTGCGGCAGCGACGTCAACGGCTCGATGATTTCATCCACGCTCTCGTCCTCGGTGGACGCAACGGAGACCGGCCACTGTGTAACGGCTGATTTCGGCGAGGGCTGTCCATCGGAAGTGATCAGGTCGGTCATCGGATCCATCGGTCAGTTCCTTCCACCATCAAGGGTTGTTCGCCGGACCTGCTTCAGTCTATCGACGCGTGCGCCGCCAGCTCCGGCATGAACGGGGCTGCCGCTTCGGGGTGGGTGTTCCACCATGCGGCGCAGGCGGCCCGCCAGGTGTCGAGCTCGTTGCGGTCACCGCTATAACGGACAACGCCGTTCTCGACCGTAGCGCTCGAGCTGCCGCAGGTGAAAATTCCATCGGCAGAAGTTACCTGCGGATACGGCTGGTACAGATCGCCCAGGTTGGCCAGCAGGTACCTCGGCCTTTCGGCTGACCGGGCGGCGAGGATCGTTTCCAGGGTATCGACGCCGGTCAGTACCACCGCCGTATCCATGCCCGCGTTGTTGCCGCCAAGGATGTCAGTGTCCAAACGGTCTCCAACGACAAGCGGTGTCTGCGCCTGGAGGCTTTGCGCCGCCGTCGTGAAGAGAGCCGCCTCAGGCTTACCCGCCACCAGCGGCGTCGCCCCAGTGGCGGTTTGGACAGCAGCCACCAGCGAACCGTTTCCCGGTGCTATCCCCTCGGCGCGGGGAATCGTCAGGTCCGTATTGGTGGCTACCCAGAAGGCACCAGCTGCTATCGCATACGATGCCTCGGCCAGATCCAGCCAGCTCACCGCAGGATCAAACCCCTGGATGACAGCGTCGGGCCGTTGGTCGGCAGAGTCCACCAGGACAAAACCCAGAGCTTCGATTTCCTGGACCAATGTACGGCTCCCGGTCACCAGAACCTTGGCTCCCGGCGGCACATGCTTTGCCAGCAGAGCGGCGCCGGCACGCGCGGAGCCAAATACTTGGTCGGCCCGCGCCGGCGCGCCCAGTTCGCGAAGGTGGGCCGCGACCTGTTCGGAGGAACGGGACGCGTTGTTGGTGATGTAGCCCAGTTTGACGCCGGCAGCCGGCAGCCTGTCGAGAGCCTCAGTCGCTCCTTCTATGGCACCGGCACCGGCGTAAACCACCCCGTCCAAGTCGCAGAGCAGAGCGTCATAACCGTCAATCAACATCGGTTCAGTCTTCGTCTCCGGGGTGCTTGACGTCCTGTTCCGCTGTAGCCGGGTCCTCGATTTCATGGAGGTCTTCGTCCTCAAGCGCTGCCTCGGAAACCCGCGGTCCTACGTCGCTGCCCGCGGTATCGGCTTCCACAAGGCCTGAAGCCTCTTCAGCTGGTCCGGCGACGCCTGTTGCCTCACGCGGAACCGCATCGTGTCCGTTGGACACGTCGCGCGGACGCCGGGCTCCCGGCTCCTCATCTTCATCAACGAGGTCGAAGATTTCAGGCTCGGCAAACTCTCCTACACCCAACGCGCTCTCCGCCAGCCGCGCCTGGCGAAGCCATTGCTCGGCTTCTTCGGCACGGTTGACGGACTCAAGTGCGTCGGCGTAGGCCCGGAACAATCTGGGGCTGTATGAGAATGCCCGGTTCTTGTCGAGCTGCGGAATCTCGAGCGCGGCCACGGCAGCGTCATGCTGCTCCAGATCCATCCGTGCGCCCGACGCCACAATCGCCAGTTCCACCTTGCCGGCAGCGTCCAGGTCCGTAGCTTCCTCGGAACGAATCATCTCGAGGGCGCGGTCCGGGCGGCCAAGCCCGCGCTCACAGTCCGCCATCACGGGCAGGTGCGCATTGGAGCCACTGATGCGCCTGTAGGTACGGAACTCCCGCAGGGCCTCACCGTAATGGCCGGCAGCATAGGCAGTCAGTCCTACAGCTTCGCGGACCGGAGCCATCCGGCCGCCACGACGGCTGGCAGCCAGGGCATGCTGGAACGCAAGCTCGGGATCCTCGTCCATCAGCCGCGCGGCCATCACCAGGTGCTTGGCCACCCATTCTGCGCTCTTTGATTCCAGCGTCCGGAGCTGTGCACGGATGACGCGGTCCAGCTCCTGTCCGGTAACGTCCTCGTCGATCTGGGGTGAGCGGGGACGATCGGCCCTGTTAGAGCTGCGCAGATCCTGCGCATTCTTCAGCGGAGGCTGGCCATCGCCTCGGCCAGAACCATACTTCCGTTCGCCGAAGCGCTCTTCCCCATCGCGGCGCGGCTTGAACCCCTCAGCGCCGCGGTCGGAGCCACGGTCCTGGCGCGGACGGTCGCCGTACTCGCGGCGCGGCTTGTAACCTTCAGCGCCGCGGGAACCGCCACGGTCTTGGCGCGGACGATCGGTGTACTCGCGACGAGGAGCATCAGTACGGTCCTGACGCGGGCGATCACCATACTCACGGCGCGGCTTATAGCCCTCGGCGCCACGATCTTGACGTGGACGATCGGTGTACTCGCGACGAGGACCATCAGCGCGGTCCTGACGCGGGCGATCACCATACTCACGGCGCGGCTTATAGCCCTCGGCGCCACGATCTTGACGTGGACGATCCGTGTACTCACGACGAGGACCATCAGTACGGTCCTGACGCGGGCGATCACCATACTCACGGCGCGGCTTATAACCTTCAGCCCCACGAGAGCCATCGCGATCCTGACGTGGACGATCCGTGTACTCACGACGAGGCTTATAACCCTCGCCGCCCTGGCTAGAGCCGCGAGGGGCGCCACGGTCCTGACGTGGGCGATCGGTGTACTCCCGCCGCGGTCCGTCAGTGCGATCCTGACGCGGACGATCACCGTACTCACGACGAGGACCATCAGTGCGATCCTGACGCGGACGATCGCCATACTCGCGACGAGGACCGGATCGATCCCGACCTGCTGCGCCTTCACCGCTGCTGCCACGGCGATCGTCGCGTGCACGGAAGCCGCGCGGGTCTCCACCCGAATTGCTTGTGCCGCGGTAGGCGCCGCTTTGGCCGCGTGCTTCGCTGTCCCGGCGTGGACCCTCGCCACGTCTAGCAGGTTTGTCGGATCCTGAGCGGCCGCCGAAGTTGCCTCGTCCGGCACCGCCCTTGTCGTCTCGTTCCCCACGACCACGGAAATCAGCCATGCCGGAGCTCCTCTCAGTGCGGGCCTGGCACCCCTCAAAGGAGCCTTCAGCCGCCATCTCTATTTATCTGGTGATTTGTTGATCTATTGGTCAGGATGCAACACGTCATGTGCCACCAGACCAGTCTAGTGCAGACCGCCAACGCCGCCGGCTGACTGGGCTGTGATACCACTTACGACGGCGGATCACAGCTCCGGCCATCGGACGGGGTCGACCGATCTCATGTGCCGTTTAAATGGGTGAAGGGCTCCACCGTCATGGTGGAGCCCTTCACTTTCAAAAGATGTCCGGCGGTGACCTACTCTCCCACACCCTCCCGGGTGCAGTACCATCGGCGCTGTGGGTCTTAGCTTCCGGG
>NZ_JABBCH010000049.1 GCF_012952295.1 Crystallibacter degradans | reverse complement strand
TGTAAGCGGCCATGAAAAACTGCCCATAGGTGGCCACGGAATTACCCGCTGACGGCCACTGGGACTGCCCGCGTATGGCCACGAAAACTGCCCGGTAGTGGCCGCTGGTTTGCCCGCATTGTTCACTGTTCCCGCCGCGTCGTGAGACGGCGGGGGCCTCTTCCCGGTTGGATATCGGTGTCGAATCGAATCCGCGAACAGGAAGAGGCCCTGAATGAAGGATGCCTTAGAAACCGTGAAAATACTTGCTGCTTATGACCTGACCAAGTCATTGCGGGGTGCGGCCGAACTGACGGGCTGCTCCCATCACACTGTGAAGCGTTTGGTGGCGGACCGCGACGCCGGCCGGCCGCCCGGCGCGGCCACCGGCCGTGGCCGGCTCATTGACCGTTGGCTGCCCAAGATCGAGCAATGGGTCGAAGATTCCAAGGGAAGAATCCGCGCCGATGTCGCGCACGACAAGCTCGTCGCGATGGGCTATCAGGGATCGGAGCGCTCGACCCGCCGCGCGGTGGCCGAGGTCAAGAACGATTACCGCCGCGGGAAACGGCGGGTGCACCGGCCGTGGATCACCGAGCCAGGGGCCTGGCTGCAGTACGACTTCGGCGACGGCCCGGTCATCGGTGGAGTGAAAACGGTGTTGTTCATCGCCTGGCTGGCCTGGTCCCGTTTCCGGGTCGTGATCCCGCTGCGGGACCGGACCGCGCCGAGCGTGTTCGCCGCCCTGGACCGTACGTTCCGGCTGCTTGAGGGCGCACCGACCTATGTGCTGACCGATAACGAGAAAACCGTCACCGCCGCGCACGTGGCCGGGGTTCCGGTGCGTAACCAGCAGACCTTGGCCTTCGCGAAGCACTACGCGGTCGACGTCCTCACGTGCCGGCCGGCTGACCCGGCCACGAAAGGTGGGGTGGAGAACGCGGTGAAGATCTCCAAGGCAGATCTGGTGCCCAAGGACACCAACCTGCTGCCGGAGTATGCCTCGTTCGCCGAGCTGGAGGCCGCGTGCTTGGAGTTCATGGCCATGGTCAACGGCCGGGAGCACCGCACGACCCGCCGCCGCCCGGACGATATGCTCGCCGAAGAACGCAGGGCGCTGCACCGCATCCCCGCAACGGCTCACACGGTCGCGTACGGTGTCGGGCGCCGGGTGCCGGAGAACACGCCGATGGTCTCGTACGAGAACGCCCAGTACTCGGTGCCGGCGCACCTGATTGGTGCCGAGGTCTTCGTCCGCCAGCACGGCGCCGGATCCGAAACCCGGGTCATCATCGTGCACGTCGGTGACGAGGGCCCGGTCGAGGTCGCCCGTCACGGCCTGGCCCGGCCGGGCTCTCCGGCCATCATCGATGCCCATTTCCCTGACCATGAGGAGAAGATTCCCGGGGACTATAAACCCGTGCCCCGCTCGGCCGCGGAAGCGGAGTTCCTGGCCATCGGCGCCGGTGCCAGAACGTGGCTGCTGGAAGCCGCTGCGGCCGGCACGGCGCGGATCAACCAGAAGATGGCCGAGGCTGTCGCGCTGGCCAAGATCGCCGGCACCGCCGAAGTCGACCGCGCCCTGGGCCTGGCCGCGGTCCACCACCGCTTCGCGCACGGTGATCTCGCCTCCCTGCTCAACGCCTCCACCCACCAGGCCGGCCTGCATACCGCCGGTGAGGGCAAGTCCCTGACCCAGGGCACCGCGGGCTGGGCCGGCCTGGGCACCGCCACCGGGGAGGAACAGGGCCGATGAGCATCACCACCGCGAACACGCAGGTACCGGCGCTGCCGGCGGATCTGGAAGCACTGATGCGGCAGCTGAAGATGCCCCATGCCCGCGCCATCGCCCCGGAGGTCCTGGCCACCGCCCGCGCCCAGCGCTGGGAACCGGCCGAAACCGTCAAGGCACTGCTCACCGAGGAGACAGCAGGACGCGCCCGCTCGATGCTGGCAACGAGGCGCAAAGCCGCCGGCTTCCCGACCGGCAAGACCTTCGCGCTCTGGGACGAGGCAGCGTCCTCGATCCCGGCCCCGACGCAGCAGGCCCTGCGCACCCTGGAATGGCTCCACCGCAAGGAAAACCTCGTCGTCTGCGGCCCCTCCGGCACCGGAAAGACCTTCTTCCTCGAAGCCCTCGGCCAGCAAGCCGTCGAGGAAGGCATGCGCGTCGCGTGGTTCACCCTCGAAGACCTCGGCACCCTGATCCGCGCGCACCGGGCCGACGACACGATCACCAAGGCCGTGGCCAGGATCCTGCGCTCCGATCTGGTGGTCGTCGACGACATCGGCCTGCTCCCGGTCGCCACTGACGCCGCCGAGGGCCTCTACCGCGTCGTGGACGCAGCCTACGAGAAACGGGCCGTCGCGGTCTCCTCAAACCTGCACCCGGCCGGCTTCGACGAGCTCATGCCCAAAACCCTGGCCACCGCGACCGTGGACCGGCTGCTGCACCACGCCCACGTCTGCCAGACCACCGGCGACTCCGTCCGCCTCACCCAGGCCCTGGCCGGAAAGGGAGTCATGCCACTGACCTAAACACCCCGGTGGCCAGCAACCCAACCTGCTCCGCGGGCAAACCAGCTGGCCACCAATGGGTATTTCTACTGGCCACCAGCGGGAAGATCTGCTGGCCGCCTATGGGCAATTCCTAATGACCGTTGACACA
>NZ_JABBCH010000048.1 GCF_012952295.1 Crystallibacter degradans | reverse complement strand
TCTACAATCATGAACGGCCCCACGGATCCCTGGATGGAATGACACCATCCAACTACTGGAATCAGTGGACCGCAGACCACCAATCAGCTATCGCATAGCCGCTGGACTGCTAAAGGGGGCCCAATCACAGAGCATGTGGCCACGCTGAATCGATCCACAAAAGAGCCTCAAAAAGCAAGCGACCGACCAGCATAACGGCTCCAAGATCACCGGCTAAAGTCCCGACAGTAGTCAAGAAAACTTGGTCAACTTCGTCGTCTGTTAATGACCCTGGCAACGAAGGCGCTAGTAGCGGATGGTCAGCTGCAGAGCGTTTGGCGGCTGCCGCTCTTCGAGGCTACGGATTTACGGATGCTACGGTCACGCCGCCAGGTAATGATGGCGGCTTCGATGTAGTCGGGACCGGGATCGTGGCCCAGGTCAAGTACCGTTCTCGCGCCACTGGCAGGCCGGAACTCCAGCAGTTAGTAGGAGCTAATACGCGATTCGCAGCTGCCGCGTTCTTCTCCCGAAAGGGATATAGCCGGCAAGCCGTCGACTTTGCGGATTCTGTGGGCATAGCTCTTTTTCAGATCGAGCTCCCGAGAACAGTTGCACCTACAAATAAGAGCGCCTTTCGACTTGTTAGGAGTCAAAGAAACTAACAGCTCCTGAACCTTTACCAGCGATAACGGCTAGCCGTATCCGGTTCCTACCTGCTGCCCGTCGATACCCCATCCAACGCCGTGGCCTTCGCGGTTGGAGATTTCCATAACGACGGCGTAGGCCCCTTGGCATCAGGCAGGTGCAGGGCGACAATGTTGGTATCCGTCTTCAGGCGCATTCAAAGCCTTTCCAGGAGCCTTGATGGTCACTGTTCCTGGCCGACCCCTACGCCTACTACGCGTGTCTGCGGGAAAACGCCCCTGTCTACCGCGGACGGTTGGCCTATCTGAGCGACCAGGAACTGTGGATGGTCGTAGCCTGCAACTCTGCACTGGTTGGTACAAAGCCGGATTTATGGCGGGCCGCCGTTTCTCGCAGCGCAACTGCCGTGAATGTTGAATTACCAGAGGGAGCAACAGCTCAGCAGAGAATAGTAATCCTTCCTGAGGCAAAGATGCGTACGACTTTCGCCTGAAGGGATTGGTTACACCTTCGGGTCCTAGCCCATTGGGAGCGTTGCTAGCGGTGCTGTTTGGGTGGTTCATTCCCACATCGAAAACTGCAGAGCAGAATTTGAGGAAAACGTACCATGGAAGTTAAAGAAACACGGGATCTTCGCCGATCCGTAGGTCAGCGTCATACCCTGATAGTGGCCATAGCTGGCATCGTAGCGACGTTATCGGGGACGCTGGTTGGGGCGCAAATTGGCGCCAATGCATCTATCGGTGCGGTTGAGGTACAACTTGCAGCTTCACTCGAGGAAGAATCTAGGAATCGCAAAAGCGGAGCGTATTCTGACTTCCTAGTTGCAGTCGACCGGATGGCCTTTGCCGGGCAAGACCTTGGCCTCGTAATTGAAATGACCGATGGGAAACCGTACGATCACCCCGACATTCTCGCAGAATACGATGATGCCCTAGCAGAGTGGCGGGAGGCGCGTGCCGCCGTGCAGCGCGCCATTAATGATGTTTACGCTTACGGCAGTAGAGATGCGGTCGCGATACATCGGGAAGTGACAGCGTCCCTGCCCGATGGCTTTGCGCCCGCGCCCCACCCTGGAGTCTTGATCTACGATCGAGACCAATATGAGCAGGCAGTAAAAAAATTCCAGAAGGTGTTCTGTCGTGAAGCGTCTATATCGCCACGAGATGAATGCTTTGATGACATTACAGCTTTGAGAGATGGTGGAGGCGGATAAATTCGGGCCTGTAAGCACAGCGGTAGTGGCAGGTGTAGATTTTCGATTTCGTGCCCGCGGGACATCGGACTGCTGTCTATTTGGCATTCCACCATCCGCACTGCAAGGCAGCAACCACGCTACTACTTGCCGGGACGCCTGCACTGACGGTGAGCAACTAACGTCTCCGAGGCTGCCTCCTTCGCGTCCCAAGTCCACCGGGTAGTTGGGGAGCTGGTGTCACGAGGTGACGACGTTGGTGGAGAGGGTCGAAGCGAGGCGTCGTTGGCCGCAACATGTCCTCCTGAATCGCCGTTCCCTAACCTGTGCGGGCCGCTGCTATTTTGTTGGTGCGAGCGTATACTGTGGCCGTATAGAAGCAAGACGTCCAAGGGGTCGGATAAAGTTCATTTTGACTGTACTCAGAATGCGCATTCGACGTAGTCAAGAAGTTGGTGAAAATGCCAGATCTACTCATAAGTCCAAAGGAACAGGTCTTCTCAGCTCTACAAGACCTTTTCCGAGAACAGGGCAGTGACCAGGAGGTGGCTGTGTCTCAGTTCGTACGGACAATGCTGGATAAAGGTCTTACGGCGGATGAATCCATGGGTCTGCTTCAGGATCTGATAGCGGATGAGCGCGTGCAGCTCACTAATACTTACCGGTTGCGTGCTGCCGAATGAAATGGGGGCCGGTCCCTTCAACCGAAGGTCCAATCGTCACCTAGAAGACACGTCAAGACGGACTCCGACCCAATGATTGGGCCCCCTTTAGCAGTCCAGCAGCTATGCGATAGCTAATTGGTGGTCTGCGGTCCACTGATTCCAGTAGTTGGATGGTGTCATTCCATCCAGGGATCCGTGGGGCCGTTCATGATTGTAGATGTCTTTCCACTCGTCGGCCAAGTACTTTGCTTCGGCCATGGTGTCGATGATTTCTCCGGAGAGTTGTTCCCTTCTGAATTGGGCGTTGAATGATTCGATGAACCCGTTCTGCCAGGGCGATCCCGGGTCGATGAACG
>NZ_JABBCH010000047.1 GCF_012952295.1 Crystallibacter degradans | reverse complement strand
CGAATCATGAAAATATGTCGAGAATCGTTCCGGAGGAAAAACCAGCCAGATCGCCCAATGTCCGCGCGGAATAAGGAGTCAGCGCTCTCAATACGAACTGACGGGATTCGAGATAGCGACCGTCCACCGCACCCACCGCCCCGAAACCAAAAGCGCCGACGAACCGGCGGGGGAGCCCGCTGGTGTGCACCCGGTGGACCTGCTGCCCATGAGCCCGCGCGAATACGCCGACGACGATGCCTGGTTCGGGAAAACCGCCAACCCGGAAGGCCGGGGCAAACCGGCCCCGCTGGAGGACCGGAATGCGCCGGTGGAGGAGCCGGTCTTCAAAGGACTGGCGCTGCAGCCCGGGACGTTGACCGGGAACTGGCACACGACCGGGCCAGCAACCCCGGCACCTGCCAGGAGCGTTGACTGAGCCTTTTTCAGGAAGGGTAAAAGTGAAGGCCCTGGCCGCGCGAAACATCGTTGGGGGGAATGTGTCCGCGCGGCCGGGAGCCGACAAAAAGTCCCAGGCCGGATAAAACCAGTTTTGGGGAAACCATTATCAACAGCCCGGAACCAGGGAATAGTTTACATGAGCAAAAATAAGCCGGCTTCCTTCACCCCGTACTTCGCCGAGGACGACGCCGGACAGGTGCGGGCGGCGTTCCTGGCCGCCGGCCATGCCGAAGGCTATGCCTCCATTTCGGAACTGATCGAAGCGGCCACCCTGCGCGAAGTGCGCCGGTTGGCGCGCAAATACAACCAGTCCCGGCCCTGGGAGCCGGCGCCGCCCGGGACCCTGCGGCCCGGACAACGAACACGGGAAGAACAACGATGACCGACAGCCCCGCCGGACGCAATTCCTCAAACTCGACGACGTCATGGGAATCATCAACAGCTCCCCGCGCCCAGACCTCGGCCCTGGTCCGCTCCGGAGACCTCGAAGGGATCCAGATCGGGGGGCGGGAATTATCTTCAGTTCACTCCAGCTCATAAGGTGGAACCCGCAGGAAAACAGCGTTGGCCAGGCAGCGCCATCGCCCGGGCAACGAGGAAACGTGAGGTACGAAGCCGTGATAAACCGGGTTTTGAAGCAAGGGAAGTGCTGCCGTGGCTGAGCGACGTTTCATGACCCTCGGCGATGTCGGTGAGGAGCTGAACATTTCCTCGACGCAGGCTTACGCCCTGGTACGCTCCGGCGAATTGCCCGCCATTCAGATTGGGGGACGTGGTTATCTCCAGTCCGATCTCTCTGTGGATGCGCAAAAGATGGCTTTGACCTGCGGAAACGGTAGCGTCCTCGGTTTAGGCCAGCGTGAGGATCGTGAGGATCGAGCGCTTGCATTTTGCATTAGTCTGGTCCATGGAGGTGCGTGTTTTGGCTGAGAAAAGGTTCTTGACTCTGGCTGATGTGGGCGAGGTATTGAACATCTCGTCGTCCCAGACCTATGCCTTGGTACGTTCCGGTGAATTGCCCGCGATTCAGATAGGGGGCCGGGGTCAATGGCGCGTGGAGACTCATATTTTAGAAGAGTTCATCGCGCGCGCTTATGAGAAGTCGGCTGCCGCTGTCAAGGACGCAGCCCCTGCCGAACGGCGGGAAAGTTCTAGCCGGTAGGACTGCCTTGGGCATGCAGTGATGTCACTTTGTTGTTGTCCTGGATGAGGATGCGGTTGTTGCGCCGGGCCGCGCGGAGCTGGTCCACCGCATCTTCGAGCTTGTCCTGTGTCTGTGTCAGTTGTTGCTCTGACTCCTGGAGTTGATTGCGTGCACGGGCCAAGGCGTCTTCCAGTCCCTGAATTCGTGTAGTGAGTTCGTCGGTAGTCCGTTGCTCGAGCTGGGCTCCGACGCTCGATTTGATGATGTCCTTGTATTTGTCTCTCTCCGCTGTTGTTTTCCTTAGTCGCACGGCGAGGTGGGCCAGTTCGTTGGTCAGGCTGGAGACGCTCATGGAGTCGCGGGCCGGGCCCGCGCGGAGGTTGGTCTTGCCCGTTTTCCGGCGGGCTGCGTCGTGAACAGCCTGTTTGAGTTCCGGCACGTTGTGGATCAGCCAGGTGCTCACTCCTGCGTGCCGTGCGACGGCGGGGATAGTGATCCGGTCGGACTCCCCGGCAAGGGCCGTGATGCTGCGGAAGACCGCATCGCGTTTGCGCCGGCTGTCGGCCTTTTTAGCGGCGATAAGGTTTTCGGTCCGCCGGGCTGATTGCCGGTCGTTGGAAGCCGGCGGGTTCATCGTTCCTTCGGAGTCAGCGGCAGCATTTTCCGCCCGTTCCCGGGCCCTTCGGCAGCGGGAGCGAGGGCGAGGTTTTGCAGCAGCTCAGTTGCCTTGTCGATGTCTGCCTGTTCCTCCGGGGAGAGACTGTCCTTGGTCAGGGTCAGCAATCGGCGGATCCGTTTATAGGAGGCGATTTCGGCTTTGATGCCGTCGAGGATCCAGCCTTCGGCGAGGGGCGCCGCGAGCTCAAGGTCTGAAGTCAGGGCGACGATGTGTGAATCGATGACCGGCAGGTGGGAGACGTTGGCCCGGAAGTATGAACAGCCGCCGCACTTACTGCGTGCGGGACAAGCTTGTCCGCCGGCTTTGACGTTGGACGGTTCGGTGCAGAGTCCCAACGGCGTTGCCACTGAATTGCGGACGTAGGCGGCATAGTCCTTGGGCACTTGCAGCGTGCCGTGTTTGTTGATTGTAGTTGTGCTGACCAAACGGATCGCTTCTTCCTTGCGCCTGCGGTTCAGGAGGATGTATCCGGCGGACGTTTCGAACTTCTTATGGTTCATCAGTGCGCTCGTCAAGTTTTTGAGACAGTTCATCGTTGATTTTGGTTATGCGGCCAGGGGTTCCTGGTCGCGGGTTTGATGGGCGGCGAGGGCTGCCGCGGGGGCTTTACCGCCGGCTCTGGCGTTGGGC
>NZ_JABBCH010000046.1 GCF_012952295.1 Crystallibacter degradans | reverse complement strand
TGCCGGACCTTCGCGATGACCTGCTCGGGGGTATGCCTACGTGCCATAACTAGTGAATTTCCTCCTGCGTCCATTCTCGGACACGAAACTCACATAGTCACCGGACTCCTACACGGGGACCCAACCATCTGCACTTCTGCGTGAACGCAAGAGTCAATTCCGATAGGCCACCTGTGGCAACTGCGATCGTTCCTCGCGTAGTATTCCTAGCCTTCACAACACGAGCTGATGCCATGCATTTCACGCACGAACGACAACGCACACGTACTTTCGCGGCCAATCCAATTCCCTTCCAACAACGGATCTAAACAGCGGTTAGCCCGATGTCATCACACTGTATCTGTATCACTATCTGTCGGTTCACGATTTGAATTTCGGTTGTCTTGTCTCAACCGACGTTCAAATTGCCACTTTATGTTTGGCGGAACTCGAGTCACAGGTTGGCTGCAGACGGACCAGCAATGTAAGACACCAGCTAAAGGACTTTGTTGTCGCTGCGGCGTGTTAGCAGCGTCAGTTCGTCTGGTACGCCCTCCCCCGGGATCGAAGAATCAGGAATGCTGGACGCCGGGTGGCTGCGTTTTGCAGCCACCCGCCGTGGAGCGCTTCCTTACTGTGCAGCTACGTAGTAGCTACTCCAGCCTGTGCCGATCAGCTCACGCGGAGCCCACCGGCTCTTGTCCGCCTGGTAGTACCAGATCCTCCCCCAGCTGTCCCTGGCGATCAGCCCTGTCGTGCCCTCGCCCGCGTAACTGTTGGACGTCACAATGTTGCTCATTGTGTTCCAGCCCGAGCGGCCGATGATCTGCCGGGTTTCGCTGACGAACTTCCCGGTACCGTTGCCGCGGTAGAGCTTCAGCTGCCCCGCCGGTGTCTTGGCGACAACATCCTTGCGCCCGTCCTTGTCCCAGTCCATCACGGTCAGAACATACTCGCTCCAGCCCCGGCTGCCCAGAACATAGCGCGGCGAGAGCCGGTAGCCGGAGTTGTTCCCGTAGACGTACAGCCTGCCGGTCTTGGCGTTTTTGGCAATGACCACCGGGTACTTATCGGTCGTCTTCCATTTGCTGACCGTCAGGTCATAATCCGCCCAGCCGCTGTACCCGATCGTGTAGCGGGTGAAGTTGCCGGTCGATTTGGCCTTGTAGTAGTAGAGCTGGCCGTTCTTGCCCTTGGCGATGATGTCGATGAAACCATCGGAGTTCCAGTCGACCGTATGGATCTCGTCCATGGCGGTCCACCCCGACCGGCCGATCATCACCCTGGTCGAACCGGTACCGCTGTGACCGTAGTTCCACAGCCGGCCATACGAATCGAACGCGATGATCTCGCCCTCGGATCGGATCGATGGCGTGGCCTTCGGCTCGAACGTGTGGCTCCACGAAGTCGTGCCGGCGAGCACGTAGTCCGCCTCCGGCTTCGCCGTGACCGTCAGATCGCCAACCGGCGCAGCATGGGTGCCGGCGTCTTTCTCCACACCGCCCACGTAGTACCGGACACCCTCAACCTCGGGAATCGTGTACTGGCCTGCCTCATCATCGAAGGTCACCGCTTCCGGCGTCGCCTCGTAAGGCGTTTCCTTGAAGGTGTGGCTCCACGCGGTCTCGGAATCGACGCTCAGAACGTAATCCGCCGCAGCCCGGGCCGTGACAGTCACGGCACCGGCTGCCGCATGGGTCCCCGGTTCCATGACTTCCCCGTCGAGCAGGTATTCAACGCCCTCGACAGAGGGAATCGTAACCGTATCCCCGGCAGTACCGTCCTCGTCCGAGAACAGCACGGGCCCCGGAACCACCATGAACGGCGTGGCCTTGAAGGTATGGCTCCATGCAGCGTCAGCGCCAACCTCCAGCGCATAATCCGTCTTGGCGATCGCCGTCACCGTCACAGTTCCCGACGCCGTGTGAACACCGGGCTCGAGAGTTTCCCCGGCCACCACGTATGCCACGCCGTCGACCGAAGGAATAGTGAACGTGTCCTCAGCAGTGCCGTCCGCGTCCGTGAACACGACGGGCTCCGGAACCACCACATACGGAGTCGCCTTGAACGTGTGGGTCCATTCCGTGGCTGCATCTTCGGCCAGGAAGTAGTCCTCCACGACCCGCGCGGTCACCGTGATGCTGCCCGACGCCGGGTAGGTACCGGCGGCAACTACTTCGCCGCTGACGAGATATTCAACGCCCTCGGCTGCAGGAATCGTGTACGAGTCCTCCTCGGTGCCATCAGCTTCGATAAACGAAACTGCAACCGGTGAAACTTCATACGACTTCGCCGCGAATACATGGCTCCATTCAACGGTTGCCTCACCGGACAGAACGTAGTCCGCCAGTGCCCGTGCCGTAGCCTTCACAGCGCCCGACGCCGGATACGTACCGCCGGCGACCACGTTGCCATCGACGAGGTACTCAACGCCCTCACCCACGGGAACGGTGTACGAGTCATTGTCTGCACCGTCCGCGTCCGTGAACACCACGGGCTCCGGCATCACAACATACGGGGTCGCCTTGAATGTGTGTGCCCATTCCGTGGCGGCTCCCCCGGCCAGGAAGTACCCTTCCAGGACCCGGGCAGTCACCGTGATGCTGCCCGCCGCCGGGTAGGTACCCGCCGCAACTACCTCATCGTTGACGAGATACTCAACGCCCTCGACTCCAGGAACGGTGTATGAGTCAGACTCAGCACCGTCAACATCAACGAATGCGACCGGCTCAGGCGTCACCGCATACGACTTCGCCTCGAAAGTGTGCGTCCACTCCGCGGCCGCACCGGCCTCCAGCACGTAATCCGTCTGGGCCTTCGCCGTCACCGTCACCGAACCGCTGCCCGGATGAGTGCCGGCTGCAACAACCTCGTCCCCGACCAGGTAATCAACACCCTTGGTCTCCGGGACCGTGTACGAATCGTTCCCGGTGCCGTCCTCGTCCGTGAACACCACCGGCTCCGGAACAACTACGTACGGCGTGGCTTTGAACGTGTGCGTCCACTCCGCGGCCGCACCGGCCTCCAGCACGTAATCCGTCTGGGCCTTCGCCGTCACCGTCACCGAACCGCTGCCCGGATGAGTGCC
>NZ_JABBCH010000045.1 GCF_012952295.1 Crystallibacter degradans | reverse complement strand
CCCCGTATCCGTTGACGGCCACTCTGGTCTTGCTCATGGGCTTGTCCTTCCTGATTGCGGTTGCGTTGTTGGTTTTGTGGTTGGTGCCGGCCCGGATAGTCCCGGTGTTGAGGCTACGGGGAAATTCTTTTCGTCGCCGCCGGCGAGCAGCGCGTAGTTTCCTGCGACGCCGATCCGGACGGCGGGCGCGGTGCAGGGCTGCAGCCGGATCCGGAGGTGTTCTGTGTCCAGGTGCACGTCGATGCGGTGCCCCCGGTACTGGACCTGGAATCCGGCTGTTCCCAGGTGGGCGGGCAGCCGGGGAGCGAAGGTCAGCGCGTCGGCCTCGGTTTGCAGGCCGGCAAAGGAGCGGATAACAATGTCGACCGTCCCGGACATCGCGCCCAGGTGGATTCCCTCGCGCGTGGTGCCGCCCTGGGTGTCATCCAGATCGGCGATCAGGGCTTCGCGGAAGACCTGCCAGGCCCGGGATGCGTCAAACCGGGAGAGCACCGAGGCATGCACCACACGGCTGAGCGTGGAACCCTCTGCCGTGCGGGAGAGGTAGTAATCCACCGTGCGTTCCAGGTCCTCTTCGGTGGCCGGATAGCCGAGCCGGCGCAGCTGGCCGGTCACGCCGGCGGGCCCGAGAAGGTAGATGAGCATCAGCACGTCGGCCTGCTTGGCCAGCTTGTACCGGTTGGTGGCATCGTTTTCGGCTTCGAGGATCAAATCGAGGCGCCCGATGTTGCCGTACCTGGCGCGGTAACGCGGCCAGTCCAGTTCGAGCAGGTCCTCGTACCCGTCGAACTGGCTGATGACGCCGTCGGCATGGAAGGGGACGGCGAGCCTGGAACCGAGCCGGGACCAGCGGCTGATCTCCTCCGGACTGATGTGCAGCCGGTCGGCGAGATCGTCGCCGGGGTGGCCTGCCAGTTCCCGCAGCACGTCGGCAGCGCGGTCGCAGACCCAGGAGAGCAGGACGTTGGTGTAGGCGTTGTCGCGTAAACCGGCCCCGGGCGCGTCGGGGTAGCCGTCGTGGTACTCGTCCGGTCCCATCACGCCGGCGATGTGGTACCTGTCCTCGGCCGGGTCGAAGGTGGCCAGGGAGGCGAACATCCGGGTCACCTCGATGATCAGTTCCGCGCCGCGCGCGGCCAGCCAGTCGCGGTCGCCCGTAACCTGGAAGTACTGCCAGGCGTTGTAGGCGACGGCGAGTCCGACGTGGCGCTGGCGGCTGGAGTTATCCGGCATCCACCGGGCCGAGCGGGGGTTGTACAGCTGCCGGGGCGTTTCCTCCCGCCCGTCGCTGCCGCTCTGCCAGGGGAACAGGGCGCCGTTGAGGCCTTCGGCGCGGGCGGCGGCCCGCGCGGCGTCCAGCCGGCGCCAGCGGTACTCCAGCAGGGCCCGGCTTACCTCGGGCAGCCGCAGTCCGGTGACGGGCAGGACGAACAGCTCGTCCCAGAAGACATGCCCGCGGTAGCCTTCCCCGTGCAGCCCACGTGCGGGCACGCCGGCATCCAGGGCGGCAGTATGCCCGGAAATTGCCTGCAGCAGGTGGAACACGTGCAGGTTAAGCACCAGCCGGGACTGCGGGTCCGCATCAAGGTCAATCCCGAACCGGTCCCACAGGCGCCGCCAGGCCGCCTCGTGGTCCTTGAGCAGCACACCGAAGCCGGTGCCGTGCCGGGCAAGCTCCGTCAGGGCTCCAGCCGCGGGAGCGGAGATGGCATGATCCCGGGAGGTGGCCAGGGCCACGGTCCGGGTCATGGTGGCGGACTGCCCGTCGGCCAGCCGGAGATCGAATTGCCGCCCGTATCGTCCGCCGTCGCGCTCGGCGTCGCGCGGCGTGACCGCCGGGCCACCGGCGAAGACGGTCCGTACGGCGAGGGCAATGCTTATCCGGCTCTGGTTGGTCACCACTTCGCACAGGACGGTGCTGCCGTCCGTCTCGGTGAATACCGGATCAGTCAAATGCATCTGGCCGGTGCCTGCGTAGTCGTGGACGTTGGTGTTGGCGACCTCGGCGTCGATGCCCGCCCGGAGGCTCACGGCGCCGTTGAAGCCACGGGCCGTCAGGGTCGTCTCAAGCGCCGCCAGATGGGGGTTGTCCACCGAGACCAGCCGCCGCTGCACGACGGTGAGCTGTTCGCCCCCCGGTCCGGTGAGGGTGACATGTCGGGTCAGCACGCCGCGGCGCAGGTCGAGTTCGCTTCGATCCTCCAGGACGTTCATGTCCCCGGTGGACCACCAGGGGCCTTCGCCGATGCGCACGTCCACCGGCAGCCAGTTGGGGACATTGACCAGGTGTTCCTCTTCCATTTCGCGGCCGTGGATGATGCCCGCAGTCCTGTTGTAGACCCCTGCCAGGTAGGTCCCGGGATAGTGGGTCCCGTCATCGCGGTGCTCCGGGCGCGCACCGCGCGTGGCCATGTACCCGTTGCCCAGGGCGGTCAGGGCCTCCCGGTGGCCCTCGTGCGCCGGGTCGAATCCTTCGTAGACCAGCGTCCAGGGGTCGGTGCGCGAGGCGCCCAGATCCAGTTGGCCGACATCGCCCAAGACGATGTCGGCGCCCGCGGCCTCCAGTTGCTCCCGGTACCCCGTGCGGTCGATCCCGACCACCAGTCCGAAACCGCCGCCGCGGCCGGCCTGGACCCCTGACACGGCATCCTCGATGACCACGGCACGCTGAGGCGGCACGCCGAGCCGGCGGGCTGCCTCGAGGAACATCGCCGGATCCGGCTTGCCGGGCAAACCCTGATCCGCGGCCACCTGGCCGTCGACGATCACATCAAACGCCGGCTCCAGGCCCGCGGCCTCCAGCAGAGCCTGCGCGTTGCGGCTGGCGGTGACGAGTGCGACAGGTATGCCGCCGTCGCGCAGCCGTTCCAGCAGCGCGACGGTTCCCGGATAGGCGCTGACACCGTCCCGGGCCAGTGCGGCCAGGAACAGGTCATTCTTGCGGGCCCCCAGTCCGGCGACGGTCCAGGCATCTGGTCCGTCCTCCGCGCTCCCTGCGGGAAGCCGGATGCCGCGGGAGGCAAGGAAGGCGCGGATGCCGTCTTCGCGGCTCCGCCCGTCCACGTAAAGCCGGTAGTCCCGGTCTGCGTCGAATGGGGCAGTGTCCGCTGCCACGCCGGATCTCGGGTCGGCCAGGACGGAGTCGAAGAGCTCCTTCCACGCCGCCGCATGCACACTGGCGGTCCGGGTGACGACCCCGTCCATGTCGAAGAGCACCGCGTCATAGGGCACTGCGGTGTGGTGCGCGGGGGGCTGGGGCGAGTGTAGTCCACCGGGCCGGACGGAGGTCATGCTAAACGGGTTCCTCTCGGGCTTCATCGGCGGGCCGGTTGGCGGGTCCTGGCTTGGCCGTCCATTGCCAGTTCCTGATTTCGGGCATGTCTTCGCCGTGGGTTCGGATGTACTGGCGGTGCTCGATGAGTTTGTTTTTCAGCTCCTCGCGCACGTGCGCCGAGATGTCCTTGAGCCGCGGCACCCGGTCGATGACGTCGATGGCCAGGTTGAACCGGTCGATCTCGTTGAGCACGCACATATCGAACGGTGTCGTGGTCGTGCCTTCCTCTTTGTAGCCGCGGACGTGGAAGTTGCCGTGGTTGGTGCGCCGGTAGGTGAGGCGGTGGATCAGCCACGGGTAGCCGTGGTAGGCGAAGATTACCGGTTTGTCCGTGGTGAACAGGGCGTCGAACTCACGGTCCGCCAGGCCGTGCGGGTTCTCGGCGTCGTCCTGCAGCCGCAGCAGGTCCACGACGTTGACCACCCGGATGGACAGGTCCGGGAACCGGGAGCGCAGGATGTCCGCGGCGGCCAGGGTTTCCATCGTCGGCACGTCCCCGGCGCAGCCCATCACCACGTCGGGTTCGGCACCTGAATCCGTGCTGGCCCAGTCCCAGATACCGATGCCCTTGGTGCAGTGCACGATGGCGTCGGCCATGTCCAGGTACTGCAGCTGCGGCTGCTTGCCGGCCACGATGACGTTGACGTACTGGCGGCTGCGCAGGCAGTGGTCGGCCACGGACAGCAGGGTGTTCGCGTCCGGAGGCAGGTAGACCCGGATGACGTCGGACTTCTTGTTGATCACATGGTCGATGAAGCCCGGGTCCTGGTGGGAGAAACCGTTGTGGTCCTGCCGCCAGACGTGGGAGGTCAACAGGTAGTTCAGGGAGG
>NZ_JABBCH010000044.1 GCF_012952295.1 Crystallibacter degradans | reverse complement strand
CCCCGTATCCGTTGACGGCCACTCTGGTCTTGCTCATGGGCTTGTCCTTCCTGATTGCGGTTGCGTTGTTGGTTTTGTGGTTGGTGCCGGCCCGGATAGTCCCGGTGTTGAGGCTACGGGGAAATTCCTTTCGTCACCGCCGGCGAGCAGCGCGTAGTTTCCTGCGACGCCGATCCGGACGGCGGGCGCGGTGCAGGGCTGCAGCCGGATCCGGAGGTGTTCTGTGTCCAGGTGCACGTCGATGCGGTGCCCCCGGTACTGGACCTGGAATCCGGCTGTTCCCAGGTGGGCGGGCAGCCGGGGAGCGAAGGTCAGCGCGTCGGCCTCGGTTTGCAGGCCGGCAAAGGAGCGGATAACAATGTCGACCGTCCCGGACATGGCGCCCAAATGGATTCCCTCGCGCGTGGTGCCGCCCTGGGTGTCATCCAGATCGGCGATCAGGGCTTCGCGGAAGACCTGCCAGGCCCGGGATGCGTCAAACCGGGAGAGCACCGAGGCATGCACCACACGGCTGAGCGTGGAACCCTCTGCCGTGCGGGAGAGGTAGTAATCCACCGTGCGCTCCAGGTCCTCTTCGGTGGCCGGATAGCCGAGCCGGCGCAGCTGGCCGGTCACGCCGGCGGGCCCGAGAAGATAGAGGAGCATCAGCACGTCGGCCTGCTTGGCCAGCTTGTACCGGTTGGTGGCATCGTTTTCGGCTTCGAGGATCAAATCGAGGCGCCCGATGTTGCCGTACCTGGCGCGGTAACGCGGCCAGTCCAGTTCGAGCAGGTCCTCGTACCCGTCGAACTGGCTGATGACGCCGTCAGCATGGAAGGGGACGGCGAGCCTGGAACCGAGCCGGGACCAGCGGCTGATCTCCTCCGGACTGATGTGCAGCCGGTCGGCGAGATCGTCGCCGGGGTGGCCTGCCAGTTCCCGCAGCACGTCGGCAGCGCGGTCGCAGACCCAGGAGAGCAGGACATTGGTGTAGGCGTTGTCGCGTAAACCGGCCCCGGGCGCGTCGGGGTAGCCGTCGTGGTACTCGTCCGGTCCCATCACGCCGGCGATGTGGTACCTGTCCTCGGCCGCGTCGAAGGTGGCCAGGGAGGCGAACATCCGGGTCACCTCGATGATCAGTTCCGCGCCGCGCGCGGCCAGCCAGTCGCGGTCGCCCGTAACCTGGAAGTACTGCCAGGCGTTGTAGGCGACGGCGAGTCCGACGTGGCGCTGGCGGCTGGAGTTATCCGGCATCCACCGGGCCGAGCGGGGGTTGTACAGCTGCCGGGGCGTTTCCTCCCGTCCGTCGCTGCCGCTCTGCCAGGGGAACAGGGCGCCGTTGAGGCCTTGGGCGCGGGCGGCGGCACGGGCGGCGTCCAGTCGGCGCCAGCGGTACTCCAGCAGGGCCCGGCTGACCTCGGGCAGCCGCAGTCCGGTGACGGGCAGGACGAACAGCTCGTCCCAGAAGACGTGCCCGCGGTAGCCTTCCCCGTGCAGGCCACGTGCCGGCACGCCGGCATCCAGGGCGGCAGTATGCCCGGAAATTGCCTGCAGCAGGTGGAACACGTGCAGGTTGAGCACCAGCCGGGACTGCCGGTCCGCGTCAAGGTCAATCCCGAACCGGTCCCACAGCCGGCGCCAGGCAGCCTCGTGGTCCTTGAGCAGCGCACCGAAGCCGGTGTCGTGCCGGGCAAGCTGCGTCAGGGCTCCAGCCCCGGGAGCGGAGATGGCATGATCCCGGGAGGTGGCCAGGGCCACGGTCCGGGTCATGGCGGCGGACTGTCCGTCGGCCAACCGGAGATCGAATTGCCGCCCGTATCGTCCGCCGCCGTGCTCGGCGTCGCGCGGCGTGACCGCCGGGCCGCCGGCGAACACGGTCCGGACGGCGAGGGCAATGCTTATCCGGCTCTGGTTTGTCACCACTTCGCACAGGACGGTGCTGCCGTCCGTCTCGGTGAATACCGGATCAGTCAAATGCATCTGGCCGGTGCCGGCGTAGTCGCGGACGTTGGTGTTGGCGACCTCGGCGTCGATGCCCGTCCGGAGGCTCACGGTGCCGTTGAAGCCACGGGCCGTCAGGGTCGTCTCAAGCGCCGCCAGGTGGGGATTGTCCATCGAGACCAGCCGCCGCTGCACGACGGTGAGCCGTTCGCCCTCCGGTCCGGTGAGGGTGGCACGGCGGGTCAGCACCCCCCGGCGCAGGTCGAGTTCGCTGCGCTCCGCCAGGACGTCCAGGTCTCCGCTGGACCACCAGGGCCCGCCGCCGATGCGGACGTCGACCGGCAGCCAGTTGGGGACATTGACCAGGTGCTCTTCTTCCAGCTCTCGGCCGTGGATAATCCCCACAGTCCGGTTGTAGACCCCTGCCAGGTAGGTCCCGGGATAGTGGGTCCCGTCATCGCTGTGCTCCGGGCGCGCGCCGCGGGTGGCCATGTACCCGTTGCCCAGGGCGGTCAGGGCCTCCCGGTGGCTCTCATGCGCCGGGTCGAATCCCTCGTAGACCAGCCTCCAGGGATGGGTCCGTGAGGCACCCAAATCCAGCTGGCCGACGTCGCCCAGGACGACGTCGGCGCCCGCGGCCTCCAGCTGCTCCCGGTACCCGGCGCGGTCGATCCCGACCACCAGTCCGAAACCGCCGCCGCGGCCGGCCCGGACCCCGGCCACGGCATCCTCGATCACCACGGCACGCTGAGGCGGCACGCCGAGCCGGCAGGCCGCCTCCAGGAACATCGCCGGATCCGGCTTGCCGGGCAAACCCTGATCCGCAGCCACCTGGCCGTCGACGATCACGTCGAACGCCGGCTCCAGGCCCGCGGCCTCCAGCAGGGCCTGCGCGTTGCGGCTGGCCGTGACGAGAGCGACAGGTATGCCGCCGTCGCGCAGCCGTGCCAGCAGCGCGACGGTGCCGGGGTAGGCGCTGACGCCGTCCCGGGCCAGCGCGGCCAGGAACAGGTCATTCTTGCGGGCACCCAGACCGGTAACGGTCCAGGCACCCGGTCCGTCCTCCGCGCTCCCTGCGGGAAGCCGGATGTCGCGGGAGGCCAGGAAGGCGCGGATGCCGTCTTCGCGGCTCCGCCCGTCCACGTAAAGCCGGTAGTCCCGGTCTGCGTCGAACGGGGCAGTGTCCGCTCCCACGCCGGAGCTCGGGTCAGCCAGGACGGAGTCGAAGAGCTCCTTCCAAGCCGCCGCATGCACACTGGCGGTCCGGGTGACGACCCCGTCCATGTCGAAGAGCACCGCGTCATAGGGCAGTGCGGTGTGGTGCGCGGGGGGCTGGGGCGGGTGTAGTCCGCCGGGCCGGACGGAGGTCATGCTAAACGGGTTCCTCTCGCGCTTCATCGGCCGGCCGGTTGGCGGGACCTGGCTTGGCCGTCCATTGCCAGTTCCTGATTTCGGGCATGTCTTCGCCGTGGGCGCGGATGTACTGGCGGTGCTCGATGAGCTTGTTTTTCAGCTCCTCGCGCACGTGCGCCGAGATGTCCTTGAGCCGCGGCACCCGGTCGATGACGTCGATGGCCAGGTTGAACCGGTCGATCTCGTTGAGCACGCACATATCGAACGGTGTCGTGGTCGTGCCTTCCTCCTTGTAGCCGCGGACGTGGAAGTTGCCGTGGTTGGTGCGCCGGTAGGTGAGGCGGTGAATCAGCCACGGGTAGCCGTGGTAGGCGAAGATCACCGGTTTGTCCGTGGTGAACAGGGCGTCGAACTCACGGTCCGCCAGGCCGTGCGGGTTCTCGGCGTCGTCCTGCAGCCGCAGCAGGTCCACGACGTTGACCACCCGGATGGCCAGGTCCGGGAACCGGGAGCGCAGGATGTCCGCGGCGGCCAGGGTTTCCATCGTCGGCACGTCCCCGGCGCAGCCCATCACCACATCGGGTTCGGCATCGGAATCTGTGCTGGCCCAGTCCCAGATGCCGATGCCCTTGGTGCAGTGCACGATGGCGTCGGCCATGTCCAGGTACTGCAGCTGCGGCTGCTTGCCGGCCACGATGACGTTGACGTACTGGCGGCTGCGCAGGCAGTGGTCGGCCACGGACAGCAGGGTGTTCGCGTCCGGGGGCAGGTAGACCCGGATGACGTCGGACTTCTTGTTGATCACATGGTCGATGAAGCCCGGGTCCTGGTGGGAGAAACCGTTGTGGTCCTGCCGCCAGACGTGGGAGGTCAACAGGTAGTTCAGGGAGG
>NZ_JABBCH010000043.1 GCF_012952295.1 Crystallibacter degradans | reverse complement strand
TCAAGGACGGCAGCCTGCAGTTCGTCCTCCAGAAAAAGTCCCCAATCGCCCGACCGCGCCCCGAGGGTGAGTACCTCGGCCTGGACTGGGGGATGAAGTCCCTTTTCGCGACCAGCGACGGCCGCCTCTTCGGCGTCGGCGCCATGCCGCACCTGACGGAGCTGGACCGGCAGGCGCAGGACCTCGCCAAGAGCCTGCAACGGCAGGGCATCCGCCTCAAGACCAACCGACGCTACCGCAACTTCCAGTGCCGCATGCGCGAATACATCGTTAACGAGGTCAACCGCATCCTCAACAAGCTCTCGACCGAAGACATCCAGGGCCTTGTCGTCGAGAAGCTCGATGCCAGGGGCGGCGGCATGAGCCGGGGCATGAACCGCCTGGTCACCCGCTTCGGCCGTGCCGCCATCAAGAAAAAGCTGGCATCCCTCCAGGAAGACGCCGGCCTCGACGTGATCGAGGTCAACGCTGCCTACACCTCCAGGGAATGCTCATCCTGCGGCCTCGTCCATGACGGGAACCGCAAGGGACTCAAGTTTTCCTGCCGCTTCTGCGGCAGGAAAACCCACGCCGACATCAACGGTGCGCGGGTCGTTCTGTCAAGACGTTCTTGGCAGACCCAAGGCGACTCGAAAACCAAGTCACAGCGTGGGACAGTCCGCCAACGGCTGGACGATGTGTTCAAGGCCCGCTGGGGCTGCGCACCGCCTACCAGAGGCTCGACAGGGAACCCGAAGACCGGCTCCCGACGCCGCCCCGCAGTGCGGCTAGCCACGGCCCCTTCCTGAAGGGTTCGTGCGAATGCGTGGAGACATGGAGAGTATTCCATGAATTCACGAACTGTCCCTCCGCTCGGCCTGGATCCGGGAGTCGGACCGGCTGCGATCGTTGGGGCCGTAGTCGCCGGGCCGCCCGGCGTTCCCTTCAAGGGCATGGCCGTGCACGCGTACGACGCGGACCAGTCGCTTGTACGGGAAACGCAGGTACGGCTGGAAGGCGACTTTGAGCTGACGGGCCTGCCGCCCGGCGACTACACGGTCAAGTTTCTCGGCGGCGCCACCGGCGCCTCTGATCAGTGGTACAGCGCCTCGGGCCCTGGCCATCCAGCTACGGTCATTACATTGGCAGCCGGGAGTATTGCCAGCGGAATCAAGGCGGGGATGACCGCCGTCGCATCTCGTTAGCGGCCGCCGATTCCAGGTTCTGTGAACGAGAGGTAGAAAATTTCAGCAGGGGCTTGACGTGCCGATCGGCACAGGCCATGATGAATCGTATACGATTTCATACATAAGCAGGAGGATGTCTTGTCTGAAGCACATGTCGCTCAGGAAACGGAAGCGGTCACGCTGCAGCCCGTCGATTCCGCCACGCTGAAAAACACCGGCAAGGTGCTTGCAGTGCACCTCTCTTACTCTTCCCGGGCGGCCCAGCGCGGACGTGTTCCGGCCAACCCGTCCTACTTCATGAAAGCCTCGTCCTCGTTGAGCCTGAGCGGCGGCACGGTGGAACGCCCTGCCGGCACCGAACTACTCGCGTTCGAAGGCGAAGTTGCCCTGGTCATCGGCAAGCCTGCCCGCCGCGTCAGCGTCGAGGATGCCTGGAGCTATGTCGGTGCCGTCACCGCCAGCAATGACCTCGGAGTCTACGACATCAAGTATGCGGACAAGGGCTCCAACATCCGGTCCAAGTCCGGTGACGGCTTCACCCCGGTAGGCCCGGCCCTCATTCCGGCCGACAAGGTAGACCCGGCGGCGCTGCGCGTCCGCACCTGGGTCAACGGCGAACTGGTCCAGGATGACACCACCGAGGCACTGATTTTCCCCTTTGCCCAGATCGTCGCAGACCTGTCCCAGCTGATGACGCTGGAACCGGGCGACATGATTCTCACCGGCACCCCGGCCGGTTCCTCGGTCATCGTCCCGGGCGACGTCGTCGAGGTTGAGGTGGATTCCCCCTCAACGTCGCTGAGCAGCGGCCGTCTCGTAACCACCGTCACCCAGGGCGAGGTGCCGTTCGCAGAGTTCGGCAACACCCCCAAAGTCACCGACAAGGACCGCGAGGATGCTTTCGGTTCGGCCGAAGCCGCCGGACTGGCAGCCAACAAGCCGGTTTTGACCGAGGAACTGAAGGCCAAGCTTGCTTCCGTCGCCACGGCCACCATCTCCGCAGCACTGCGCAAGCGCGGGCTGAACAATGTCAGCATCGATGGCCTGCAGCCGACCAAGACAGACCGCAAGGTCATCGGTACCGCCCGCACGCTGCGGTACGTGCCCAACCGCGAGGATCTGTTCAAGAGCCACGGCGGCGGCTTCAACGCCCAGAAGCGCATCATCGATGACCTGAACGAGGGCGATGTCCTGGTCATGGAGGCCCGCGGTGAAAAGGGCGCCGGCACGCTCGGCGACATCCTGGCCCTGCGCGCCCACAAGCGCGGCGCCGCCGGTGTCATTACCGACGGCGGCGTGCGCGACCTCACCGCCGTCGCCGGCCTGGATATCCCGGCCTTCTACGCCTCCGCGCATCCGGCCGTCCTCGGGCGCAAGCACGTTCCGTGGGACACCGACATCACCGTTGCCTGTGGCGGAACCACCGTGCAGCCCGGGGACATCATCGTGGCGGACGCCGACGGCATCCTGGTGCTGCCGCCGTCGCTCGCCGAGGAAGTAGCCGACGAAGCCGTCGAGCAGGAGCGTCGCGATGCCTTTGTCTTCCAGATGGTTCAGGAAGGACACAAGGTCGACGGACTGTTCCCGATGAACGAGGAATGGCAGGCCAAGTACCACGAATGGGTCGCCGCCGGCGGCGGGCAGTAACGGCAAGACGATGTCCACCACTGCCACGCCCGCACGTACCGAGGCCCGATCGAAGTCGGAACAGGCCTACGAGGTGCTCAAAGACCGGATCACCGGCGGCGACCTCGTGGCCGGCTATCGGCTGGTGCTGAGCAGCATCGCCGAAGAACTCGGTTTCAGCGTGGTGCCGGTCCGGGAAGCCATTCGCCGGCTGGAGGCCGAGGGGCTGGTCAAGTTCGAGCGGAATGTCGGGGCCACGGTCGCCGGCGTCGATGCCACGCTCTATCTGCACACCATGCAGACCCTGAGCGTGATCGAAGGAGCCGCGACCGCCCTGGCCGCCCCGCTGATCACCGCGGTGGACATCGACAACGCCCGCCGGCTCAATGCCGAACTGCGCCGGTGCCTGGAAGAATTTGAACCGCAACGCTTCACGCGGATCAACAACGAACTCCATGCCATCCTCTACGGCCATTGCCCCAATCCGCACATTCTGGACCTGGTCCACCGCGGCTGGAACCGGCTAAACGCCATGCGTGCTTCCAGCTTCGATCTGGTACCGGGACGGGCACGCAAGTCCGTTGAAGAACACGACCAGCTCATCGCCCTGATCGAATCGCGGGCCGACGTCCACGAGATCGAGATGGCTGCCCGGGCACACCGGACGGCCACGCTGAACGCCTACATGGCCCAGCACCAGCAGCCAGCGTCAGCCATCTAGCCACACAAGCGCAAGAACAACCCAGGAAAGAAAGGTGCATCGTGGCCGAACACTACGTTCCCGAGAACCTGCCCACCCACATCCAGCACTTCATCAACGGCAAGTTCGTCGACTCGGTCGGCGGCCAGACGTTCGACGTACTGGACCCGGTGACCAATAAGACCTACGCCACCGCTGCAGCCGGCCAGAAGGAAGACATCAACGCCGCTGTCGCCGCCGCCCGCGAGGCCTTCGTCAACGGCCCCTGGCCAAAGATGAAGCCGCGCGAACGCGCCCGGGTCCTGAACAAGATCGCCGACGCCGTCGAGGCCCAGGAATCACGCCTGGCCGAGATGGAGACCTTCGACACCGGCCTCCCGATCACCCAGGCCAAGGGCCAGGCGCTGCGTGCCGCGGAGAACTTCCGCTTCTTCGCAGACCTGATTGTCGCCCAGTTCGACGACGCCATGAAGGTCCCCGGCTCGCAGATCAACTATGTCAACCGCAAGCCGATCGGCGTTGCCGGCCTGATCACGCCATGGAATACCCCGTTCATGCTCGAGTCCTGGAAGCTTGCCCCGGCTCTGGCCACCGGCAACACCGTGGTGCTCAAGCCTGCCGAGTTCACTCCCCTGTCAGCTTCGCTCTGGGCCGACATCTTCACCGCGGCCGGCGTACCGGCCGGCGTCTTCAACCTGGTCAACGGCCTGGGCGAAGAAGCAGGCGACGCACTGGTCAAGCACCCGGAGGTTCCGCTGATCTCGTTCACCGGTGAGACCACCACAGGTCAGACCATCTTCCGCAACGCGGCCGAGAACCTCAAGGGCCTGTCCATGGAGCTCGGAGGCAAGAGCCCCTGCGTCGTCTTCGCAGACGCGGACATCGATGCCGCAATCGATTCGGCGCTGTTTGGCGTCTTCTCGCTCAACGGCGAGCGTTGCACCGCCGGCTCGCGCATCCTCGTGGAGCGCCCGGTCTACGACGAGTTCCTCGAGAAGTACGCCGCCCGGGCAAAGAATATTGTGGTCGGCGACCCGCATGACCCGAAGACCCAGGTGGGTGCCCTGGTCCACCCCGAGCACTACAACAAGGTCATGAGCTACGTGGAAATCGGCAAGTCCGAAGGGCGGCTCATCGCCGGCGGCGGCCGTCCCGAAGGCCTGGAGGAAGGCAACTATGTCTCCCCCACCGTCTTCGCCGACGTCAAGCCGGACGCCAGGATCTTCCAAGAAGAAATCTTCGGCCCGGTTGTCGCCATCACGCCCTTTGACAACGATGAGGAAGCCCTGGAACTGGCCAACGGCGTCAAGTACGGCTTGGCCGCCTACATCTGGACGCAGAACCTGACCCGTGCGCACAACTTCTCGCAGAACGTTGAAGCCGGCATGGTCTGGCTGAACAGCCACAACGTCCGCGACCTGCGCACCCCGTTCGGCGGGGTGAAGGCATCCGGCCTCGGCCACGAGGGCGGCTACCGCTCCATCGACTTCTACACCGACCAGCAGGCCGTGCACATCACGCTCGGCAGCGTCCACACCCCGAAGTTCGGCGCTCAGGCGGCGTCCGAGATCGACTACTAAACCGCTTCAGCGACGAAGGAATGAAGACCATGAGCAACGAAATCCTCAAGCCCAGCGTGCCTGCTCCGGACATTGTCCGCTGCGCGTACATGGATCTGGTCGTCACGGACCTGGCCAAGTCCCGCGAGTTCTACGTGGACGTCCTGGGCCTGCAC
>NZ_JABBCH010000042.1 GCF_012952295.1 Crystallibacter degradans | reverse complement strand
GCCCAACGCCAGAGCCGGCGGTAAAGCCCCCGCGGCAGCCCTCGCCGCCCATCAAACCCGCGACCAGGAACCCCTGGCCGCATAACCAAAATCAACGATGAACTGTCTCAAAAACTTGACGAGCGCAGATCGGCTGCCGAAGTGCTTGTACTGGTCTGTTGAGGCGTGGAGATCGCGGTTGGTTTATCGGATTCGGGCCAGAGGATAAGGACGATCGCTGCAGCGACGATTGCCAAGAGGAAGGCTGCGGAGATGATGAATCCGGGTCGGGTGAAGGGGTTTTGTTCTTTGTCGTCTTGGGTGGTTTCAGGCATGGGGTCCTCCTGGCCGGCTAGACGAATGCTTGGACGAGTCCTGAGGCGCCGACGACGATGACGCAGCCGGCGAGGGTCCAGCCGAGTTTCGCGAGGCCTTCGCCTCCTTCGCCGCGGCGGACCTGGATCATCATGGTGATGCCGGCGATGATGACGCCGAGGACGCCGAGTGCCAGGGCGATCCAGGCGGCCCAGCCGAGGATGGTGAGGAAGCCTTCGGCGCCGGGGGGTGCTTGGCCGCCGCCGGGGTTGGGAACGGTGACGTTGTTCATGATGTCGAGGGCGGCGATTTGGAGGCTGGGGGCTGGGGAGATCATTGAGACTTTTCCAATCCGGGCGGGCTGCCTGCCGGTTGCGGCAGCAGGGTGTTGATGTCGGTGATGAAGGTGCGGAGTTCTTTCGGGATCGTGGTGGGCGGCTCCCCCAGCCGCCAGGCCTCGATCCAGGGCAGATGCCAGGTGCGCGGTGCGCCGCCGGAGACGATGGCTGCGAAGTCTCGTAAGGGTTTCGGGAGCCGTCCGGGGGCGTCCGCCAGGATGGCAAGGCCCAGCAGTTCGACGGGTGGTGACGTGCCCGAGGCCCATTCCGTCAGCGCTTTCTGCGCTGTTCTCAGGCCGGTCATGTGGGAGCGGCAGACGAGCAGGACCCGGGGTTTGTTTCCGTCATGAATGGAGCTGACAGGCCAACTATGAGAAGCTGCCTGAGATTCAACGATTAACTGCGACAGCGCCGTTTCCCCGGCGCCGCCGTGCGTTCCGATGATCCACACTGCAGCCGTTCTGCCCATCGTTTTGCGGGGCAGCCGGTCTGCCGAGTCGGGTCCGGTCATGCCCTGCTGCGGTCCGGCGGCTCCCGTCACGGTCGGCAGCGCTGGAACTGCGGGTTCCGGTAGCGCAGGTGCGGGTTCACCCGGCAGTGTTGCTGCAATCCAGGCGTTGCGGACGTTCATGTGCACCTTCGGGGATCAGGGATGATTCTTGTAGCTGTTTTACATCGAACCATTGGGGAGGGCATATGTGCAACATTGTTAACTATTCGTTCATATCTGTGTATTATTGTGCAGTGTGGAAGGTCTCGACATGAGCAGGATCGACGAGCTCTTCGAAGGGCTTCCCACGCACCTGACGGTGGACCAGCTGGCCGCGATCCTGGGCAACAACCGGGTCACGGTGTACAGGTGGCTGCAGTCAGGGGAGCTGCCCGGCATCAAGCTGGGCAAGACCTGGATCATCCTGCGCGATGAGGTCCGGGACTACCTGATGAGCAAGCACAACCAGACGCGCCCGTCCGGCACCGCCGGTCAGGACGCGGACCTGGTGGAGGACGACGGCGGGGACGACGCTACCTAGGCGCCCCGCACAGGAGGGTTGATGGGCAAGGCCTCGACCGGTGCCGCCGCTGCCGGCGCGACCGCTGTGCTGTCCGTCTTCGCCCTGGTGCTCGCCATCCCGCTGCTCTTCTCCGGCAGCGGCACCGCGTCCGCTGCCGGGTGCGTGCCCGCCGGCAGCCCGCAACCCGGCACCCCGGACATCCCCGACGGTACCGTCGCCGGGTACTCCGGCGAACAGCTCGAAAACGCGGCCCTGATCATCGAGGCCGGCCAGAGCGCGGGCCTGGACCTGCACGGGCAAAGTATCGGCGTGATGACCGCGATGGGCGAGTCCTCCCTGAAAGTCCTGGACCGCGGCGATACGGCCGGCCCGGATTCCCGCGGCCTGTTTCAGCAGCGCGCCAACGGCGCCTGGGGCACCTACGCGGACCGGATGGACCCGGGAACCAGCGCAACGAACTTCTTCACCGCCCTGCAGGACGTGCCCGGCTGGCAGGACCTGGAACCGAGCATCGCGGCCTCCAAAGTGCAGCGCAACGCCGACCCCTACCACTACGAACAGTACTGGGACCCCGCCGTCACGGTCGTCGGTGCCCTCACCGGCTCCGAGGAACTGGGTGACTGCCTCGGATCCGGCCCGCAGCTGGCAGCGGAGGGTGATGACCTGCCCTGGCCGGATGCCCCGTACTGCGTGATCGGCGGGTCCTGCCCGGCAGGGGCGCAAAGCCCGCTGGGAATGTACCACCGGGAATGCACCGACTTCGCCCTCTGGCGCCTGAACGCCATGGCCGGCGTGACGGAAGCACCGTGGAAGTACCACAACAGTGATCTGGCGCTGGGCAACGCGGCAACCTGGAAGGACGCCTGGCACCGCCACGGCTGGGACACCGGCACCACCCCCGAGCCCGGGGCCGTGGCCTGGTTCGAACCCGGCACCGCCGGCACCGGGCCCCTTGGCCACGTGGCCATCGTCTTTGCCGTCAACTCCGACGGCACCGTAACCATCGAGGAGTACAACGGCCAGCTGCCTCCGGATGACCACCGGTACGGCACCCGCACCATCGACGCCGCTACCGCCGACTACCTGTACTTCCCCGGATAAGGAGCACGCACCGATGAGAAGAGCCACCAAGCGCCTGCGCACGGCCAGCGTTGCGGCCGTGCTGCTGGCCTGCACGGCCTGCGCCGGCACCGGAACAGGCGCCGGCGCCGCAGCCTCCGCTGCCACCCCTCACACGCCGGAACCAACAGGGGCCGCATCGGCCAGCGCCGGCGACTCACCCCACGCCCCGGCCACTGTGCCGGTGCCGGCCAACCCCGCCTGGTTGCCAGGAGACGAAGAAGCAGCCCGGGAAACCGCGCGGGCCTCGATGCGCGACTTCGCCCGCCCGAACGAACCCGCGGCGTCGTGGGCGAACGACCTTGCCCTCTGGCTCACCCCGCAGGCTACGGCCGACTACTCCGCCGTGGACCCTGCCACGGTCCCGGCCACCCGGGTCACCGGCGACGTCGAGCTGGACACCGATCAGGCCAACGGCTTCGGCGCGACCGCGACCGTACCTACCGACGCCGGCATCTACACGCTGCAGCTGCTGCGCCAGGGACAGGACGAGCCCTGGAAAGTGAACCGCCTGAGACCGCCCGGCTGAACAACCCCTGCCCTGCCACTCCCCCGCTACCGCCAGTCACGAGGAAAGCGAAGTCCCCATGAGTCCCAGCAACACCGAAGTCCCGGCCTTCCCGCAGGTACGGGCCATTGTGCGCGCCAACGGCACCGGCGAAGTCATCATTGCCGGCAACTCCCGGCCGTTGGAAGCAGAGAACGAAACCCTGCTGCGCAAGAACGCCCTGGACCTGATCACCCGGCAGGCAGAAATCCTCGGCCGACCCGTCCGCGTCACTACCGACGGCCCCGAAGGCCAGGGCGAACTGATCCTCTCCCCCGACGGCAGCATCGAAGAAATCTCAACCGAGACCTCTAAACACCCCGCCCGCACCACAGAACCAGAAGAAGGCGCCCCGCCTGTCCAGCCGACAACCGTGGCAGCCGATGTTCCTGCCTAAGAGGGCACCGAGGAGGCCGGCACCGTCGTGCCGTTGCGGCAGCGGCTGCGCGACACTTCCTTCCTGATCGGTGACCCTGCCGTACAGCCGGCCAGCCAGGGCATCCGCGGGGTCCTGACACGGATGGGCATCAGGGTCAGCCCCTCCGCGGCGGAGCTGGCCGAACGCGCCGATATCCGTGCCGTGAGCCAGCACTGGCCCGGTGCCCGGACCATCGCCGTCGTGAACCGCAAAGGCGGAGCCAACAAAACCCCCACGGTCGCCGCCCTGTCGGCGGTCTTCGCCCGTTACGGCGGCGGAGGTGTCCTGGCGTGGGATAACAACGAGAACCAGGGCACCCTCGGGTGGCGCACTGAGCAGGGCCCGCACTCCTCGAGCGTGCTCGACCTGCTGCGGGACCAGGAAGACTTGCTCTCCCCCGGCGCGCACAACGGCCTGCTGGCGCACTATGTCCACCACCAGACCGAGGACAAATACGATGTGCTGCGCTCGGACGAAAACGATGAAGGCGACCACGAAATCCAAGGCCACGAAGTCGATGCCGTCCACGCCGTCGCCGCGAAGTACTACCGGCTGATCGTCATGGACAGCGGAAACACCGCACGCGCTGCAAACTGGCGGGCCATGATCAACCACACCGATCAGCTCGTCATCCCCACAACCACCATGGAAGACCGAGCCGAAGCCGCCAAACTGACACTGCAAACCCTCGCAGCCCGGGACAGCCGCGGCAACTGGCTGGCCGAGAACGCCGTCGTCATCATCTCCCAGTGGAAACCCGAAGACCGCGACGAAGCCCGCCGCATCGCCGACGGCTTCAGCTCCCTCGTCCGAAAAGTCGTTACCGTCCCCTACGACCAGGCACTCAAAGCCGGCCGGATCCGCTACACCGCGCTCAAACCGGAAACCCAACGCGCATGGCTCGCCGCAGCCGCAGCAGTAGCCGGTGGCCTGTAATGAATGAACCTATTGGCCACGTGTCCCCCGACACGCCGTATAGGTTCCCAGCGATTGGTTACTGTAACCGATTGAATGCTCTTATGGCTATTTCAGGAAATCGTCGTGGCGGTCGCCGGAGCAAAGGCGAACGCCACCTCGTTGGTGCCCGCATGCCAGTTCAAGATGCCAACAAGTTACGTTCCGTTGCCGAGGCAGAAGGCAGCACGGTGAGCGACTACGTTGCCCGGATAATGCACGAACACCTGATGACCATAGATGTGAACTCGTTGCACGGTCAGGAGGCATTGCCTATTAGCCGTGCCAGTTAAATAGAGAAGGCCCGCCTAAGCGGGCCTTCATATGAAGTTGTTCAGCTCTACACCGTGTCTCCGCCAAGATGTGCGGTGAAGAGCGTCATACAGATACAGGGTATTTTCATGCCCTCCTCCATATGGAGTTGGTTCCATCATACACGCACACCTTTTTTCGGTGGGCGATGTTTCCGAAACCGCCGGAACCGGCGTGTCGGAAACCCAGCCCTCCCTCCTTTCCCTGCCACTTCGTGAACGGGCACAGGCCGAGTGGAGAGCTCTTGCTTCCCTACGTGTCAGGGTTGTTTGAGGCCAGCAACTCATAGCAAGTCGATGACGTAGGGCGAGAATCAGGAATCCATTTAGCATGTCCAGTTTGTCTTTGACCGCGGTGCGGGAAGATAGTCCTATGAG
>NZ_JABBCH010000041.1 GCF_012952295.1 Crystallibacter degradans | reverse complement strand
TTAAATGGGTGAAGGGCTCCACCGTCATGGTGGAGCCCTTCACTTTCAAAAGATGTCCGGCGGTGACCTACTCTCCCACACCCTCCCGGGTGCAGTACCATCGGCGCTGTGGGTCTTAGCTTCCGGGTTCGGAATGGGACCGGGCGTTTCCCCCACGCTATGACCGCCGTAACCCTTGCCACCCCGGGCCGCCCGTCGTTGCCCGGAAAAGAGTTTCCGGGCTGCGGGCAGGGGGTGAAACCTGTGGTTACATCAGTTCATTCTTGGACTGTATGTAATTGTGGTGTTCCTGCGGACGGTTGTTGTCCGGGAACCACATAGTGGACGCGATGCAAGTATCTTTTCCTTCCCCTCTACGTTGCCGTGAAACCGTTTGAAGTCGGTTTTACGGCCAGGGAAGTGTGTGGTGTAAGTTATCGGCCTATTAGTACCGGTCAGCTTCACAGGTCTTTAGTCCCTGCTTCCACATCCGGCCTATCAACCCAGTGGTCTGGCTGGGGGCCTCCCACACCTCGAGGGTGTATGGAAATCTCATCTTGAAGCCGGCTTCCCGCTTAGATGCTTTCAGCGGTTATCCAATCCGAACGTAGCTAATCAGCGATGCACTTGGCAGTACAACTGACACACCAGAGGTTCGTCCGTCCCGGTCCTCTCGTACTAAGGACAGACCTTCTCAAATTTCCTGCGCGCGCAGCGGATAGGGACCGAACTGTCTCACGACGTTCTAAACCCAGCTCGCGTACCGCTTTAATGGGCGAACAGCCCAACCCTTGGGACCTACTCCAGCCCCAGGATGCGACGAGCCGACATCGAGGTGCCAAACCATGCCGTCGATATGGACTCTTGGGCAAGATCAGCCTGTTATCCCCGAGGTACCTTTTATCCGTTGAGCGACGGCCATTCCACAATGTGCCGCCGGATCACTAGTCCCGACTTTCGTCCCTGCTCGAGATGTCTCTCTCACAGTCAAGCTCCCTTGTGCACTTACACTCGCCACCTGATTGCCAACCAGGCTGAGGGAACCTTTGGGCGCCTCCGTTACTCTTTAGGAGGCAACCGCCCCAGTTAAACTACCCATCAGGCACTGTCCCTGACCCGGATTACGGGCCGAAGTTAGATGTCCAGAGTGACCAGAGTGGTATTTCAACGATGACTCCACCCGAACTGGCGTCCGGGCTTCACAGTCTCCCACCTATCCTACACAAGCCACACCGAACACCAATACCAAACTATAGTAAAGGTCTCGGGGTCTTTCCGTCCTGCTGCGCGTAACGAGCATCTTTACTCGTAGTGCAATTTCGCCGAGTTTATGGTTGAGACAGCGGGGAAGTCGTTACTCCATTCGTGCAGGTCGGAACTTACCCGACAAGGAATTTCGCTACCTTAGGATGGTTATAGTTACCACCGCCGTTTACTGGGGCTTAAATTCTCAGCTTCGCCCCCGAAGGGGCTAACCGGTCCTCTTAACCTTCCAGCACCGGGCAGGAGTCAGTCCGTATACATCGTCTTGCGACTTCGCACGGACCTGTGTTTTTAGTAAACAGTCGCTTCCCCCTGGTCTCTGCGGCCCACACCCGCTCCACAGAGCAAGTCTGTATCACGGGGCAGGCCCCCCTTCTCCCGAAGTTACGGGGGCATTTTGCCGAGTTCCTTAACCATAATTCTCTCGATCGCCTTGGTATTCTCTACCTGATCACCTGTGTCGGTTTGGGGTACGGGCGGCTAAAACCTCGCGTCGATGCTTTTCTCGGCAGCATAGGATCACCAGATCCCCCCATACGGGGGTCCCGTCAGGTCTCAGGCTTAATGAACGGCGGATTTGCCTACCGTTCGCCCTACATCCTTGGACCGGGACTACCATCGCCCGGCCTGGCTACCTTCCTGCGTCACACCTGTTAATACGCTTACCTCCCCGGTTCAGGTCCCGCGCGCCCCGCACATACTGGCCCCGAAGGGCACGGATGCACGGTTTGGACGGTTAGTATCACCGGCTCGGTATGGGCGGTTTTTCGCCGGTACGGGAATATCAACCCGTTGTCCATCGACTACGCCTGTCGGCCTCGCCTTAGGTCCCGACTTACCCAGGGCAGATTAGCTTGACCCTGGAACCCTTGATCATTCGGCGGACGGGTTTCCCACCCGTCTTTCGCTACTCATGCCTGCATTCTCACTCGTGTAGGCTCCACCGCTGGTTTCCACCGCGGCTTCACTGCCCACACGACGCTCCCCTACCCATCCACGCCCCTGAACCAAGGGAACAAGTCCCCGGCTTGGGTAATACATGAATGCCACAACTTCGGCGGTGTACTTGAGCCCCGCTACATTGTCGGCGCGGAATCACTTGACCAGTGAGCTATTACGCACTCTTTCAAGGATGGCTGCTTCTAAGCCAACCTCCTGGTTGTCTTCGCAACTCCACATCCTTTCCCACTTAGCACACGCTTAGGGGCCTTAGTTGGTGGTCTGGGCTGTTTCCCTCTCGACTATGAAGCTTATCCCCCACAGTCTCACTGCTGCGCTCTCACTTGCCGGCATTCGGAGTTTGGCTGACGTCAGTAACCTTGTAGGGCCCATCGGCCATCCAGTAGCTCTACCTCCGGCAAGAAACACGCAACGCTGCACCTAAATGCATTTCGGGGAGAACCAGCTATCACGGAGTTTGATTGGCCTTTCACCCCTACCCACAGCTCATCCCCTCCATTTTCAACTGAAGTGGGTTCGGTCCTCCACGCGCTCTTACACGCGCTTCAACCTGGCCATGGGTAGATCACTCCGCTTCGGGTCTAGATCACGCCACTGCAACGCCCTGTTCAGACTCGCTTTCGCTACGGCTTCCCCACACGGGTTAACCTCGCGACGTAACACTAACTCGCAGGCTCATTCTTCAAAAGGCACGCCGTCACAGCTGCTAGGGCTGCTCCGACGGATTGTAAGCACACGGTTTCAGGTACTGTTTCACTCCCCTCCCGGGGTACTTTTCACCTTTCCCTCACGGTACTTGTCCGCTATCGGTCATCAGGTAGTATTTAGGCTTACCAGGTGGTCCTGGCGGATTCGCACGGGATTTCTCGGGCCCCGTGCTACTTGGGATACTCTCCAAGCGGCAGCACACATTACGGTTACAGGGCTAACACCTTCTCCGGCCGGCCTTTCAAGACCGTTCACCTATGCATCTGCACTCACTTCAGCTGTCCGGCAGAACAGCAGCGGAAAGTCCCGCAACCCCGGCCATGCAACGCCCGCCGGCTATCACACATGACTCGGTTTAGCCTCATCCGCGTTCGCTCGCCACTACTAACGGAATCACTGTTGTTTTCTCTTCCTGCGGGTACTGAGATGTTTCACTTCCCCGCGTTCCCTCCACGTACCCTATGTGTTCAGATACGGGTCACCAGGTAACACAAGTGCCCCTGGCGGGGTTTCCCCATTCGGACATCCTGGGATCAAAGTTCGGTTATCAACTCCCCCAGGCTTTTCGCAGATTCCCACGTCCTTCTTCGGCTCCTGATGCCAAGGCATCCACCGTGTGCTCTTAAAAACTTGACCACAAAAGATCAAAATCAGCATTAATATCGAGAGAACCACAGATCCAAAACAGATCCAGGTTCATCAAAATTGCTTCTTTATAAGATGCTCGCGTCCACTATGTAGTTCTCAAACAACAACCCCGTCGCACCCATCCCCGCACCACGGACAAAACCATGGCCCGGACCCGGACTGCGCAGGAAACCAGAAACAAACAAACACCGGCCCTCGCGAACCGGTCCCTGTTGCCTCAGGACCCAACAGTGTGCCAAACAATAACCCCCCGGACAACCCCCACACTTTCCAGGCACCCCCGCAAAAGGGGACACCGTACCGGCATGGAAACCGCCAAGAGAAAATCTATCCGTTGATATTCCACCCTCGAGCACCCACCGCAGAACAAACGCCTGCGCAATGGGCTCTCCTGCAAACCGCACAACCAACACTTAGGAAGGCCGCGCAAAATTTGAGGTGCTCCTTAGAAAGGAGGTGATCCAGCCGCACCTTCCGGTACGGCTACCTTGTTACGACTTAGTCCCAATCGCCGGTCCCACCTTCGACGGCTCCCTCCCACAAGGGGTTAGGCCACCGGCTTCGGGTGTTACCAACTTTCGTGACTTGACGGGCGGTGTGTACAAGGCCCGGGAACGTATTCACCGCAGCGTTGCTGATCTGCGATTACTAGCGACTCCGACTTCATGAGGTCGAGTTGCAGACCTCAATCCGAACTGAGACCGGCTTTTTGGGATTAGCTCCACCTCACAGTATCGCAACCCTTTGTACCGGCCATTGTAGCATGCGTGAAGCCCAAGACATAAGGGGCATGATGATTTGACGTCGTCCCCACCTTCCTCCGAGTTGACCCCGGCAGTCTCCTATGAGTCCCCGCCATAACGCGCTGGCAACATAGAACGAGGGTTGCGCTCGTTGCGGGACTTAACCCAACATCTCACGACACGAGCTGACGACAACCATGCACCACCTGTAAACCGGCCCCGAAGGGAAACCGCATTTCTGCGGCGGTCCGGTCCATGTCAAGCCTTGGTAAGGTTCTTCGCGTTGCATCGAATTAATCCGCATGCTCCGCCGCTTGTGCGGGCCCCCGTCAATTCCTTTGAGTTTTAGCCTTGCGGCCGTACTCCCCAGGCGGGGCACTTAATGCGTTAGCTACGGCGCGGAAAACGTGGAATGTCCCCCACACCTAGTGCCCAACGTTTACGGCATGGACTACCAGGGTATCTAATCCTGTTCGCTCCCCATGCTTTCGCTCCTCAGCGTCAGTTACAGCCCAGAGACCTGCCTTCGCCATCGGTGTTCCTCCTGATATCTGCGCATTTCACCGCTACACCAGGAATTCCAGTCTCCCCTACTGCACTCTAGTCTGCCCGTACCCACTGCAGACCCGGGGTTGAGCCCCGGGCTTTCACAGCAGACGCGACAAACCGCCTACGAGCTCTTTACGCCCAATAATTCCGGACAACGCTTGCGCCCTACGTATTACCGCGGCTGCTGGCACGTAGTTAGCCGGCGCTTCTTCTGCAGGTACCGTCACTTTCGCTTCTTCCCTGCTGAAAGAGGTTTACAACCCGAAGGCCGTCATCCCTCACGCGGCGTCGCTGCATCAGGCTTTCGCCCATTGTGCAATATTCCCCACTGCTGCCTCCCGTAGGAGTCTGGGCCGTGTCTCAGTCCCAGTGTGGCCGGTCACCCTCTCAGGCCGGCTACCCGTCGTCGCCTTGGTGAGCCATTACCTCACCAACAAGCTGATAGGCCGCGAGTCCATCCAAAACCAATAAATCTTTCCACCCACCACCATGCGGTGACAGGTCGTATCCGGTATTAGACCCGGTTTCCCAGGCTTATCCCAGAGTCAAGGGCAGGTTACTCACGTGTTACTCACCCGTTCGCCACTAATCCCCGGTGCAAGCACCGGATCATCGTTCGACTTGCATGTGTTAAGCACGCCGCCAGCGTTCGTCCTGAGCCAGGATCAAACTCTCCGTTAATGTTTACTAACAGACACAACACCGGCCCCCGGGAAAACGGGAACCAGCACTGCACTAAATTCAAACCAGGCTAAAAAACATCGCGGCACACCACGGAGGCGGTGCCCCACGACAATAATTCAACCAATA
>NZ_JABBCH010000040.1 GCF_012952295.1 Crystallibacter degradans | reverse complement strand
ACTCAGGATCCTCCGGCGAACGGCCCGCCTCTTCTCCCAGATGGTCACTAGCAGCAGCGGATCAGACAGACCTACACAGGCGCCAGCCGATGAATACGCCCGAACCTGATACGCAGAGGTGCCAGTATCGTCCGGCTGTTGTGACCCTCTGCGGCACAGCGACGCACGAGTGCACTGTATAAGAGCGGGCCACGATGGAGAGCAGCAAAGCCTTCGTCCTTTCGAGGGGATTGCCAAGGATGACCGTTGATTGTTGCTGTCCTGGCCGAAACCGACGGTGACTATGGGGATGTCCACGGTTGGGGTCAATCCGGGTTATCCACGGCTGGAGATTTGGGAGCCTTGGGTAGCTCCCCGGCAGCCGTAGCGGTGGATAACCCACGAGGAATGTCCCCGGTTGTGGGCAGCGGAACTTTGCGTCCCGCCAATGCTTCGTCAGATACGCGGTCGACGCTTGCAAGAAGTGCCCGGGAAGTTGTGGGACCTCAGGGGCCGCTCAGGCTCCGCCCGAGGTCGATGTCGCCCAGGTCAAAAACGGCACCGATCAGCAGCAGGAGAAGGCTCAACCACACTCCCCCCCCCCCCCCCATGGCCACCTGGTCAGGTGCTCCCCAGCCGCCGCCTGCTTCTCCGGAAGACCCGTCGACTCCTGCCCGCAGCCGCCGGCGCGCACGCCACATTGCGAAGCCCGCGAACAAGACAAAGGCCACACCCCACCATGCCCAGCCGGGCATGGCCGCGGCAGCCGCTAACACGGCCGTTCCTTAGCGCCGGTTCCGTTCTGCAGGTATCCCCTCATGGCGCGTGCCTCCCCTAGGTGCGTGATGTCCGTCAGTAGTAACGCCACCCGCGTTATTTAACAGTTACCCCGGCTGCTGCCCGCTTCACTGGTTGGTATGGTCGTTGCGGCTTATCTGGATGTCGGTGGACCGATGGCCGGGGATCCATCCGTACACCCAGGCGCGTTCGTTCTCTTCGAAATCGAACTCGCGCTTCAGGTCGCTCCAATAGTCCCGGTTGTCCCAGTAGCACTCGACGAACAGACGGCCCGACTCGTCCTGGGCGACGATCTGCACAGGGGCTTGGACGTCGAATCCTCCGATGCTGGTCATCATCACGTAGCCGGTCGCTTCGATGCTGTGCACGTCGGAGACCTCGGTCTCGGGCACGTCGTGGTAGTAGCGGTAGGAGGTGCTGCCTACGCTTGCCGGGAAGAACATTTCCCTCCATTCCGGACCGGGCCGCTCGCCCCCTTCCTGGACCAGGCAGTACTTGCCGTCACGGGGCTTCCGCTCGCGCAGTTCAACCTCTCGGCCGCGCCAGGTGCCGTAGCTGCCGGACAACTTCCGGCCGTCAGTCATCCACATATTTCTCGCTCCTCATTTCGGGGTCGCTGCCGATCACGTATCGGTCCTCTTCGTTGGCTCTGCGCAGCGTCAGGACAGACGACGCCATTCCCCCTGACCCAGCTGCACATAAATCGGCAACGCCATCTGGATAGGAGCAACGCCGACCGGCTCCATGAGCAGCTCGTTGATCGACGTCTGCCCTTCAAGCTCGAAGGTCTGGCCCCTATCCATAACTTGACCCTAAAGTTGCCCGGCGCCGCGGACCCTTAGACACGCACCCCAAGGCAGATTTGCTCCCGTGGGGAAGGCATCGACAGATACCTCACCGACTTCGCTTAATTCGAATATCTGTTCTACTTTTAATGGATCGGATCGGGGCGGAAGAGAGGGACTGCAGACGATGACAGTAACGGCAGCAGAGACACGAACACCGGTATTGAATGACCCGGTTCAGGTGCGGTTCACGGCGCAGGGGACGCCGCTGGCGGTGCGGTGGGACGGCCGGTTGTGGGCGGTGGCGGCGGAACCGGTGCATTGGTTCAGCCGCTGGAACTGGTGGGAATCCGACCTGCCGGCCGGCCGCGGGCAGGGCAGCGTGGTGGAGATCGAGTTCTGGCGCGTACAGGTACGGTTGGGGTCATCAGCTGCGTTGCGGACGTTTGAGCTGCGGAAGCATCCCGGCTGGGAAGGCTGGCACCTGACGCGGGCCTGCGATGAGTGACAACCGGTGGGGCCACTATGACGCAGCCGGCAGCGAGAAACGTGCTCTGGCGGGAGACTGGCGCGCACAGATCGCGGTGATCACCCGGCCGAGCGTGGACCCCGCGGTGCTGGCTGCGATCCTGAACCAGCCCGGGCTGCACGAGCAGGTCCAGCTCGCGGTCACCGAGCGCCGGGACGTCACCGTAGAGCAGCTGGAGTTCCTGGCACAACGGACGGAATCTGCCGTGGTCATCAACCGCATCATCATGAACACGATGACGCCGACCGAAGCCATCGAGGCCGTCAGGGCCAACGCGCTCACCCTTGAAGGCAAGATCTGGTCCGAGGTGGCCGAACACGCCGACCGTGTCCTCGCCGCCCGAGGGCAGACCCGCCGCGAATAACCAGGAGCTAAGAGGCTAATGGCGGAAGGCCCGCACATGGCGGGCCTTCCGCGTTTCCGGGCGCCGGCCTGCCACTTTGCAGCCGGAAGCCTTTGAGCCGGCCACCGTGGGGAACACCCCCGGGTGGGCGGCCGGTGTCAGTCCTTGGCGCCGCCGGCCTGTGGTTGCTGTGTTTCGGGGGTGACGCGTTGGAGCAGCGAGTCGAGGGCCTGCTGGAGGGTCGCTGCCCGCGCTTCGGCCGCGGAGAGCCCGATATTCAGGCGGGTGGCTTCGGCACGTGCTGCATCTGCGGCCTGGAGGGCGTCGGCGGCGTTCTTCTCGGCGCCTTCCAGCCGGGCCGCGGCGGCCTGAAGCTCGTTGGTGAGATCGGCGATGACTCTGTCTTTTTCGGCGGCGGTCCGGTCGAGGTCGGCACCGAGCTCGGCGAGTTCGTCGTCTTTTTCCTGGCGTTCGCGTGCCCATTGGGCCTCGATGCCGGCATGGCGGTCATCGGCCAGTTTGGCGGCTTCAGCCCAGACCGTGCCGGCGAGCCGGGCGGCGTGTTCCAGCACGGCCTGCGGCGTCGCGGCGATCTGCGTTCCGGCGGCGGCTTTCTCCTCCCGCCACTCCTTCAGGAACCTGGTGGCGTCGGCGCTGGAGACCCCGGCGGCCTGCCGCACACTGGACACGGTGGGATTTCGTTCACCGCTGATCTGCTCCGCGGCGGCGTACACGCGCTCCTTCACGGACGTCTCGGCCATGCCAGCACTCCTCCAGTAGTAGTAGTAATAGTAGGAATGCTACTATTACTACTACCGGACGGCAAGCAGGGACAGGCCGTACCCCGACCACCTTCGCTCGCTGGTTGCAGCCATGGGGCGGTGGCCTCGCGGCGGGCCTGTTTTCGCGCCGCCGCTGGTCACTGTTCTGTCAGTTTGGCTCCAGTGCGCCGTTTTGCGGTGGCTGCGGCGGGTCCTGCGGCAGGGGTTCTCCTCAATGAACTTCCGGGCCTTGGGTTCCTCCACCCGGCCGGATGTTCCGGTGATCTTGAGTTCGTTTCCGGCCCGTGAGGATCGGGGGCTTCGACTCCCCCCCCGGCCGGCGCGTTTCCCGCTGCCCCGTCCGAGGAACGGGAAACGCGCAATTACCGGCTCGGCAGGGCCTGCGGCCAAGAACGCCGCCCGGACCTGCCCTGCGTCGTCCTCGCTGAAGTACGGGTGAGTGAAGGAAGCAGGCTTCTTTATACTCATGTAAACTCTTTGATGGTTCCGGGGCTGTTGATTGATGGTTTCCCCCAAACTGGTTTTATCCGGCCCGGGACCTTTTGTTGGCTCCGGCCGCGCGGACACATTCCCCCCCAACGATGTTCCGCGCGGCCCGGGGCCTTCATTTTCGGACACGGCTGCCCTGACCGCAGTGTCGGGAGGGTTGTATCCCGGCGCCGGCATTCCCCCGCCCTGTTAGACGGAGCGCAGGGTCCGGGCCCAGGGGTGCAGGCTCTCCAGCTTGCCGTTGAGGACGGTACCGTCATCGTTGGTGCGGACATCGGAGTGTTCGTGACTTCCGCCGGCATGGGCGATCCCGGCTGGAGCACCAGGTCCAGGGTTTCCCAGTCCAGGCCGCTAACCGTGTCACCGAGAGCGATGGGAACGTCCGCCACGATGGAGGCGGCCAGCAACAGAACCTGCGCTCCCCCACCGGAATTGCCTCTGTTCGCGGACAGGAGCCCTTATTTAGGGCTCCTTCCACGGCGGTGTGAGGCTTTCAGCGCTTTTGAGTATTTACTCATTTACTCTGATTGGTTATCTACTCATTTACTCACCGGTCGACCGTTTCCGCTCCCAGCAAGACCTGACCTTGGTTGGGAGACCTGCCGGACCCCCAGGTCCCACTCGCATGCCATGCCTACTTCGAGCACCCCGACATCCGCGACCAGCCTGAGCGTTGCAGGCAACGCCCGAACACCCCAAAAAATGTACTCAAAAGTGCTTTTTACTCAATTGAGTAAAGTGTCGCTCAGCTGAAAGTGAGACCCGCCAGCCGGAAACCTAAAGGCCCACTTGAGTAATTACTCATTTACTCTGATTGGTCATTTACTCAATTACTCACCGCTCGGCCGTTTCCGCTCCCAGCAAGACCTGACCCTGGTTGGGAGACCTGCCGGACCCCCAGGTCCCACTCGCATGCCATGCCTACTTCGAGCACCCCGACATCCGCGACCAGCCTGAGCGTTGCAGGCAACGCCCAAACACCCCCACCAAAATTGGAGTAAAGTGTTCGCTCAGCTGTCAGGCAGCGAATCAATGTAATCAGTCAAAAACTCCCTGACGCTCTGCCCCTTTTTAGCAGCGTGGACTTTAAGTTTCGTGTGCTTGCTCTCGGCTACTTGGAAATTGACCCGTTTCAGCGGCTCTTGGGGTGCGTCATCTTTAAGGCTCTCAAGAAGCTTAGCTTTAGCGGCGTTGGTAACGCTCGGCCGTCCTGTCGATAGACCAGCAAATTTACTCATTTACTCATCCTAATTTTGATACGAGGCTGATGACTTCGTCCATCAGCTGATTAATTTCCCTTGCGCCCTCTGACCCAGGAAAGTCCTCAAGTATGGTCGAGCCGCCCGCTGCCGTTCCCGGGTAATTTACGCGCTGATGAATGCGGGAATGCAGAACTGGGAGTTCATAGCCCTCGAGGATGCCGGTGACTTCCTTCCCGATATTTGTTCCTGTGATTGCACGGGAAACCACGAAAGCCGCTTGAAGTTGGCCATCCGTAATTTCAATGCGTTGCTTGACTAGGTCGACCAAGTCAGAGGTTGCCCAAATGTCATAGGGCGAGGGCTGAACAGGGATGAGGGCGAAGTCAGAGGCTTTGATGGCGGATACAGCCAGATCAGCTGCCTGGGGAGCGCCGTCAATGATCACGTAGTCGACGGGAGCGATGCTTTTCAGATCGCGTTCAATGGTAGGACGGTCCATTCCTACAACCGACAGGGGATGATCTTCCCGCACCGCCGCCCAATCACGAGCGCTTCCCTGCGGGTCTGAATCGACGAGGAGAACGGTGTGGCCGGCGAGACGAAGTGCCGTTGCCAAGTGCGTGGCAATGGTGGTTTTCCCTGCGCCGCCCTTTTGATTCAAGACAGATATAACTTTCATGGGGCCTCCAATTGGGAATGATTTCTGTGATCAACACTCATTTACTCATCATGCAAACATGAGTAAATGAGTATTTACTGCGGCCGTATGGTTTTGTGAGACAGCTTGTAAGGAGCCCTCACGTTAATGTCGGATCGTAAGAAGTACACCCAGAAGTACAAGGAAGACGCCGTGGAACTGGTGCGTTCCTCGGGTCGTCCGATCG
>NZ_JABBCH010000004.1 GCF_012952295.1 Crystallibacter degradans | reverse complement strand
CCCCGGCCGAAGTGGACGCCGCCGAGGCGTACTACAAGGAACTCGGGTGCCGCACCGAGCGCCGCAAGGACGGCTTCTCCAAGGGCATCGGCGACTCCGTCCGCGTGGAGGACCCGCTGGGCTTCCCCTACGAGTTCTTCTACGACGTGGAGCACGTCGAGCGCCTCACGCAGCGCTACGACCTCTACAGCGCCGGCGAACTGGTCCGTCTGGACCACTTCAACCAGGTCACCCCGGACGTCCCGCGCGGGCGCAAGTACCTGGAGGACCTGGGCTTCCGCGTCTCCGAAGACATCAAGGATTCCAACGGCGTCACCTACGCGGCCTGGATGCACCGCAAGCAGACCGTCCACGACACGGCCCTCACCGGCGGCGACGGTCCGCGCATGCACCATGTTGCCTTCGCCACGCACGAGAAGCACAACATCATCCAGATCTGCGACAAGATGGGCGCCCTGCGCATCTCGGACCGGATCGAACGCGGCCCCGGCCGCCACGGCGTCTCCAACGCGTTCTACCTGTACATCCTGGATCCGGACGGCCACCGCATCGAGATCTACACCCAGGACTACTACACCGGAGACCCGGACAACCCCACCGTCACCTGGGATGTCCACGACAACCAGCGCCGCGACTGGTGGGGCAACGCGGTAGTCCCGTCCTGGTATACCGAGGCCTCCCTGGTCCTGGACCTGGACGGCAACCCCCAGCAGGTCATCCAGCGCACCGACGCTTCCGAAATGGCCGTGACCATCGGGGCCGACGGCTTCTCCTACACCCGCGAACCGGGCGAAGAGCGCGGCTTCAAGGTCGGCGCCCAGCTGTAACAAAGCTGTAGCAAAGCTGTAGCAAAGCTCGACGGCGGGGTGCGGCACACAGCCGCACCCCGCCGTCGCGCGTTAAATTGCGTTAGTTGCTTGTGCATTCCGGCGGGCGTTCAAGACACGGTGCGGTGGTTCTTCTCTACGGTGCCAGCGTCTAGGCGGTGCCGGCTACTTCGATCAGCCGGCGCCGGTGGTCCTTGACCGCTACGGCCAGTGCTATCAGGACCACGCAGGCGATGGCGCCGAAGCCCGCGGTGATGGCCGTCTCCCAATCCGTTTGGGCCAGGGTGGCGAAGGCGATGGCCGTCATCATCGCGATCCCCACGGAAGTTCCGATCCGCTGTCCGGTCTGCTGCACTCCGCCGGCGCTGCCCGCGTAATCCAGGGGAACGTCGGCAAGCGTCAACGTCTGGTTAGGGCTGATCACCAGCCCCTGGGCCGTGCCCACGAAGGACAGGGTAAACAGCAGCCACCAAAAGTTCAGACCGAACGCCGTCTGCCAGTGGATGACCAGCACGCTCGATCCTAGCCCGAAGAGGGCGCACAGGATTCCCCAGATCACTACCCGCCGCCCGTACTCCATCACCTTTCCGCCGGACCAGTGGGACCCCACTGCCGCCATGATGGCTGCGGGCAGACTGATGAGACCGGCCTCCAACGCGGTACGTCCCAGCCCGTTCTGGACGTAGAGCGCAACGAGAACCCAGACACTCGTCATGCCGAGCATGTAGAGCCCGGAAATGATGGTGCCATTGGTGAAGCCTGCCCCGCGGAACAAGTGCAGATCCACCATCGGACTGCGGCCGCGCAGTTTGTAGCGGTGCTCCCACCACACCCACAGGCCCAGGACCGCCAGACCGGCGGGCAGCATCGCCCAGGTCCACGCCGAGCCGCGAGACTCGACGAAGGGCAGCAGCACAATGAGGACGGCCAGGCCCAGCAGGAACGCCCCGACAGGGTCCAGGTCCCGCGGTTGATGGCCGGCCGGCCGTGTTTTGGTAAACGGCAACCATGACCGGCCCAGCGGGGTGGACTCCGGGACGGCTACCTCCACGGGTGCGGCGCGTGCCGGAGATGAGCCGTTCAGCATGGGCTTCGGGAACCACAGGAAGGCCAGAACCAGGGCCAGGATGCCCACGGGAACGTTGACCAGGAACGTCCAGCGCCAACCGTGCTCCACGCCGAAAATCTGGACCAGCAAGCCTCCCAACAAGGGCCCGATGGCAACCGAGACACCAATGACCGTGCCCATCAGGCCGAAAGCCCGGGCCCGCTCGCCGTCCCGGAAGTACTGCTGGATCATTCCGATCGCCTGCGGGTTGAGCAGGCCGGAGCCTATGCCCTGGATGAACCGGGCAATGTTCAGGGTGAAAGCATCGGGGGCCAGGCCTGCGGCGATCGACGAGAGGGTAAAGATCACCAATCCGGCTATGAAAATTGGGCCCCTGCCGAAGATATCGCCGGCGCGCCCGGCCGCCACCAGCACGATGCCGAAGGTCAGCGCGTATCCGGAGAGCACCCACTGGATATCGGATTGGCTGGCACCCAGCCCCGCCTGGATGGAGGGCAGCACGACATTGACAATGCTGACGCCCACCAGCGCCATGAAGACGGTGACCAGCAGGACCCCGAGAATGCGCCAACGGCCAGGATCCGGAACATAGTCCGGATCCTGGGACGGATTCAGCGGTGCGGTCACCCTCCATTCATACGCCCGCACCTGTCGGGGTCAAAACTTCGGCTGATATGTCGGCGAGGCGCCGCACCGGTCTACCATTGGAGCTTCGGCCCGGCTATAGTTGAGCGTTTCCCTTCGGCGCCGGAGCCAAGTTGCCGCCAGCATCCCGGTTACGATTTCCCAGCTGATCAGCACCAGCATTCCGCCCGTTCCGGCGCCCGCTGCCGTAGCGGCCGGCTCCAAAGCTGCTACTCCGGCGTGATGGCTGTGGCCTACCCCGCCGTTCGGCACCAGCAGGAGCACGGCGTGGAACGCCGCCATTGCCAACGCTGCGAGCATCAGCATCTTCGCCGGCTCCACCCCGGCTGTACGCCACAGGACGAGGGCGCACGGCAGGCAGGCAACAGCCATCGCCAGCATCACCCCGGCCTGCCACCAACTGTCCCGGTGCGCCCATGCCATCCAAAAATGGGCCGCGATCGCGACGAAGGCGGCGAGGGAGCAAAGACGGGCGTGCCATCTGGCCCCAGCCACAGCCTTCGGCTGCATCAGCCCCAGCATCATGGCCCGCTGCTACCGGTGGCAGTGTCCGCCGGCGGGCTTGCTCGGCGGCACGTCGAGGACGGGGCTGCGGTCGAAGAAACCGTCGGGGCGGAGCTTGAAGCCCGCCGTATCGACCGGCATGATCGGCCAGTCCTCAACCCGGGGGTAGTGCGTCAGGCCGAAAGTATGCCACACGACGATGTCCTCGCCGTCGATATTCCGGTCCTGGGCAATGTATGCCGGCAAGCCTGCCCCGCCCGCATGCTGGTTGACGAAGTCTCCGGTCGGGTACCGCTCGGCCTCGTCGTGACGCGTGACCCAAAGGTCTTTCGTAGCGAAAGCCGCGCGCCTGGCTACCGACGAACCTGCATCAGCCAGCAAGGTCGGCTGTCCCTCCGGGTACAGCTTGTAGGCCACCGGCTCGCCGAGCCGGTTCAGCGATTCCGGGTTGGAAATGTGCCAGGTGCGCCCTGCCGCCATGTTCGTGTCCCTGGCTGCCTCCGACTCCCTGGCCAGCAGCGTACGACGCCGGGTGAAGGCATTGCCGCGTTCGTTGCCTTCGCCGGTGGGCACCCTTACCGCTTCTTCTTCCTCCACCCGATTGGTAAAACCGTCCAGAGCCATGTCCAGCCTGGCGCTGAAGAGATGCTGGTGGTACGGCGCTCCGAGTCCTGGCGCTATCTCGGACGCGTACTCGTACCCCTTGCCTGGGTACGCACTGGTGAACACGATACCGGTGGCCTTGGCCTCGAACTCGATGGTTCCGTCCAGGTACAGGTACCAGTAGAAGCCGTAGTCGTAGTTGCCGATGGTGGTGAAGAAGGAGACGACCATGCGGCGGTTGCGGCGGGTGTAGTTGATACCCGTCCACAGGTCGGAGTGCTTGGCGAGAATGCCTGAGTCCTCTTCATGCATGCAGATGCCGTTGCGGATTTCGCGTGGATTGCCGAAGCCGTCGGCAATGACCGGCGAGAGGTAGGTGATGTCGCCCAGGCAGTCGCAGCCCAGTTCCAACGAGTTGGCGTACTGGCCCACCTGGTATTCCCCTGTATCGAAATAGTTCTGCCAGGAGCGCACCGGTGACGGATCGCCGTAGGGAACAACCATCTCTGCGATGGAAGCACGCTTGATGATGGAGCGGCGGCGTTCGCCGTCCTGGAACGCGATGTTGTGCAGCACCACGCCTTCGCGGGCATCGAAACCGACATCGAAGCTCCATTTTTCCCAATCGATGTGGTTGCCGCCGGTCACGGTGAAGCTCGGCCCCTCCGGCTGGGTAATCTCGATCGGCTTCTGGGTGGTGCGCAGTTCTCCGGTCAGGTCCGGGTCCGTGTAGTTGCCGTGCTCGGCGGGGACCGGCACCGCGCCGAAATCCAGCACCTGGTCCACACTCTTATCGACTACGTCGACGTAGGCCACCAGACCATCGATCGGGTGGGCCCAGGCACTGTCCTCCGGGAACTCCTGGTAGAAGGCCAGACCACGAAGGATCCGGCGGCCCTTCTCCTCCGGGTACTCGAACACCCCCGCGGATAGCGGAGCCACCCGTACCTTGTCGACGTCGAGCCCCCGCTCCGCGAGTGCTTTCAGCCAGCGTGCGTCCTGGGCAAGAATCTGCTCAACAACTTCGAATTCTTCCTCCAGCACGGGCAGTTCACCGGTGAGCGAAGTATCCAGCTCTGCCACGGAGAGCACCCTGTTCTCAGTGACCGAGACAGTGACATCCCGGGGCGCGGCACCCGAGACATCATGGAGAAAGGCGCGGAAGCGCCGGTCCTCTGCGCTCTGGGGCCGGCGTGGAGGATCAGCCAGTCCGAGGTAGGCGAATCTCGTCGCGTCGCCTACCAGACCGTCGTCGGCAAGGATTTCGCGGACCCGGATGATTTCATCGGCCGTAGCCAAAGCATAGGCAGTGTTGGTGACTCCCGCTGTGGTGGTCATGGCTACCCTTTCAAATCGGAATTTCCTGGCCGTACCGATGCCCTTGATGAGGGCCTCGGTTACGAACTTGTTTTTCTATGTCTGTAGAGAATAACGGCCAGTAAGATGCATCACAAGGGGTGAGACCCAAAATTTTCCGAGGGAGCAAGAAGTGCCGAAGATCGTCGACCACGACCAACGCAGGTTGGAACTGGTGAGCGCCACCTGGCGAATCATCGCCCGCCTTGGCATGGATGCCGCCACCATGCGCGAGATCGCAGCCGAAGCAGGCTTTGCCAATGGTGCACTCAAGCCCTACTTCCCCACGAAAGACGATTTGCTCGGGTTTGCGTTCGAGCACGTCTTCAATCAGACCAACCGGCGCATGGCCGCTGCCACCACGGGCAAGACCGGCTTGGCCGCGCTTCGCGCGTACTGTAAGGAAATTCTTCCGCTGGACGAAGACCGGCTCAACGAGGCCCGCATCGTGATTCCATTTTGGCAAAAAGCGCTGACAGACCAGTCCAAGGCGGAGCTTCACGATTCCTCAATGGAACAGTGGCGGACAAGTCTGGTCGAGCAATTGCAGCAGGCGCGCTCCGAAGGCGAGGTTTCAACCGCAGTCAGCGATGAGGCAATCGCCGGGCACGTCATGAATATGGTGTTGGGCGCCCAGATTACTGCGGTGCTGGATCCGGACCACTACTCCCCGGCCCAACTGGCGGCCCAACTGGATGGCTACCTGGAGCTGCTGGCAACTCGTCCGTGACCGTCCGTTTTTTCGCCCGCTGTCGAAAAAACATGGCGGCGACCGATAAAAACCGCTAGATTGGACGGAGTGTGCTTAACCGCACACCCCGCAGTAAAGGGCGGGCAGGAGTAAGGGGGACGTCGTGCCAGCAGCCACAGTCCGCGGTAGGCGCGGAAAGCAATCCGGTGACGTGCAGACGGCCGTCGCCGATAACTTCAGTCAGTGGCACCACCTTGTCTCCGAATCCTTCGTGCCCCTGGAAGTCCGCTCGGACAAACGCCAAGATTTCAGTGGCGTGCTACGTTCGCGGGTGCTGGACGAACTTTCCATCGTGGAGGTGACCGCAAAAGGCCATCAGGTACTGCGCACTCCGGCTCTGATCGAACGGTCCGACCGGCTGTTCTTCAAATTGAACCTGCAGCTTTCCGGCCACGGCATCCTCATCCAAGACAACCGGGAAGCCGCGCTGCGTCCGGGCGACATTGCGGTGTACGACACCCACCGGCCTTACACCCTGGCGTTTGAGGAGGCCTTCCGGACACTGGTGGTCATGTTTCCCCATGACGTCCTGGACCTCTCCCCCGACGAGGTGGGTCAGCTGACCGCTGTGCGGATGGCCGGAGACCAAGGTCTGGGCCGCATGATCAGTCCATTCATGATGCACCTGGCGGAAAACTTGGAAGTGCTCACCGGGCCGAGCGGCCATCGGCTGGCGCACAACGCCGTCGACCTGATCGCCACTATGTTCGACAACGAACTCAGCACCAGACGAAGCACCGAGGAAGGACACCATAGCGAGCTGCTGGTCCGGATCCGGCAGTACATCGAAGCCAACCTCGGCGATCCGGGCCTCGCTCCGGCGAACATCGCGGCTGCCCATTACATTTCCACCCGCCAATTGCACAACATCTTCCACAATGCCGAGGCCACTGTCGCCACCTGGATCAGGGCGCGCAGACTGGAACACTGCCGACGGGATCTGCGCGATCCTATTCTTGCTGAGCGGCCCGTCGGAACCATTGCCAACCGGTGGGGCTTTGTCGATGCGGCGCACTTCAGCCGCATCTTCCGCAGTGCCTACGGACAAACGCCCAGCGCCTACCGTCTGGGCTGAACAACGGGCATCCGGCCACCACGGCCCCAGCATCAGCTAGAGCCCGCCTATCCCACCGCATTCAGTACCGCATCGCAAGCTGTGCACGCTTAGTCAACACCGGTGCCCGCGACGACAACCCCTCACCGAGTGATTGATGCCACAATCGAGACATCTTTTATTCTCCCGTTGGAGGTTTTAATGGCACAGCAACGAGCACTGCAAGCTCCACCCAGCACAGAGATTCAAGGCTTAAGCCGCCGGACTCTGGGCGTCCCTGCCCTTGTTTTCATGATCATTGCCGCGTCGGCGCCGCTGACTGTTATCGCCGGCGGCACACCCAGCAACTTCGCCGTTACCGGTGTGGTGGGAATTCCGGCGTCCTTTCTGGTCCTTGGAGTCTGCCTGGCAGTCTTTGCGGTGGGCTACTCGGCAATGAGCGCCCATATCCGCAATGCCGGGGCCTTCTACGCATACATTTCCCAGGGGTTGGGACGGGCGGCCGGAGTCGGCGCGGCGTGGGTGGCGCTGGTCGCTTACAACGCCATGCAGATCGGCATTTACGGCCTCTTCGGCTTCGCGTCCGCCTCGTTCATCGGCAGCAAGATCGGCGCCGAAGTTCCATGGTGGCTGACCGCCGCCGTCGGATTTTTGATAGTCGGGTGGCTCGGCATCAACAAGGTGGATCTGTCGGTCAAAGTGATCGCCGTTCTGGTGGGCTTGGAATTCCTCGCTGTCATTGTGTTCGACATTGTCGCTTTGGCCGTGCAGCCGGAGGGTATCTCGGCAGCGGGCCTGGCCCCGTCGAACCTGTTCACTGCAGGAGTGGGGGCGGCGCTGGCGTTCAGCATTGCCGGATTCATGGGCTTCGAGTCCGCCGCCATCTACAGTGAGGAGGCCAAGGATCCCAAACGTTCGATCGGGCGGGCTACGTTCATCGCCATTGCCGTTATTTCACTCTTCTACGCATTCTCGGCCTGGGCAACAACCATCGCGACAGGGCCAAGCCAGGTTGTCGCCCAGTCTCAGGAATTCGGCCCCGACCTGCTCTTCGTCTTTCTGAGTGCGCATGCGGGTACTGTCGCTGCAGACATCACGCAGGTCCTGTTCATCACGAGTCTTCTGGCCGCGCTCATTGCCTTTCACAACGCCGTAGCGCGCTATGTCTTCTCGCTGGGACGGGAAGGAGTCATTCCGAGGCGGCTGGGTTACGTCAGTCCGCGAAGCCACGCTCCTGTTGCTGGCTCGCTCGTCCAATCCATGCTTGCCCTGGTGATGCTGTTCATTTTCGCCGTCGCTGGCATCGGGTCCGAGCTCGGCCCGCTGTATCCTGTCCTGACCTTCTTTACATGGCTGACGAACACTGGAGCATTCGGTCTTGTCCTGCTGCTCGTCCTGATTTCGCTGGCCGTCATCGGATACTTCCGCAGGCACGGTGAAGGATATTCAGCCTGGACGCGTATCGTGGCTCCGGCACTCGCGGCCGCGCTCCTGGGCGCCGTATTCATCATGATCGTCGTCAACTTCGACGTACTCATAGGCACCGAGGGAACGTCGCCGCTTTCATGGATCCTGCCCGCGGTCGCGCTGGTTCCCGGCGTACTCGGAGTGCTTTGGGGGCTGTATCTGAAAAGTGCCAGACCTCTGGTCTACAGCGGCATTGGCAGCGGCGGAAACGGGGATGACTAGGCCGGCACCCGCCAGCCAGAGCACAAGACAATCATGTCGCTAAACAGAAGAACCGGGGCTGCAGAGGTTGGGGGGCTGTGCAGCGCCGGTTTTTCCGTCTCAGGCCTCTCGTTCAAAGACCCGGGATCAGACGAAGCGGGCTTCTTCCCAAGCCCGGCTTCCTCCCCTAGCCTATGCATTGGCAGATAAAACCGCGATGGGGAGAACTACCCATCGCGTCAGCTTGACCTCTGGCATGAATGCTGGCAGGACGGAGACAGCGCCAGATCCAGCACGCAAGCAAGGAGCCTCCATGCCGGCCCACGAACCATCCGGGCAGCCACGGCGCCAGACGACTGTGCTGGGTCATCGCTACGATGAACGTGCTTTCCCCCTCCCACGCACATTGGCCGGTCCGGCGTCCGCTGCTCAAGGAATGTTTATCACGGCTGGAAGCCGACGTATATGCCCTGCAGGAAATCGATGCCACCGGAACCCCTGACGCAGCCGGCAAATCATTGGCCCCGGGTACTACATCGTGCGGCACAACAGAAGGGCCCTGACGGCACGGCTGCTGTGGTTGCTTCCCGATGGCCCATGGGCGTGTTTCATGAGCTGGACTCGGATGTTTCGCCACGCACCTCTGCTGACAGCTGGTACTCGGCTGTGATTGCCGAAGTCCACGCTCCAGCGCCCGGGCATTTTCCTCATGGTCCATCACGAGCCCGTTTGGCAGGTCGGCGACGAACATGAACGTGAACTACAGGCAGTGGTGGACGCACGCGAGGTGGAAAGGCTGCTGGAGAGCACACATCGCCATGTAATACTCGCCGGAGACTTCGACGCCGCAGCGGACTCTGCCAGCATCAGGCTTTGGACCGGTATGCAGTCCTTGGAAGGGCCAGCGTCGCCTACCAGGACTCCTGGACCGTAAGACATCCGCACCAAGCTGGCCACACATTCAGCCCGCACTATATTCCGGTCCGCCAAGGAGATATGCCGTTAGATCCGGCCGACGGATCGTTACATCATCAACCGGTTCGGCCTCCATGGTCCGTCCCTGGCCGTACCCCATTGCAGGCGGATAGCGGAGCCAGACGCCGCAAGGCAGCCAAGTGACCACTACGCCCTGTCCACGGACTACCAACTTCCCGTGCGGCCCGTTGGCACTCCCCCGGTATAGCAGCAGGACGCAGGTCTCGCACTGACACCGTCAGGGATGCAACATCCGCGGTGCAAGACTAAAGGCGGGCCGACTGCTGCGTGGAGATTTGCAACAGCCCGCCCGCCTTCATAATCCGAGGACTTCTAATTCTGGCGAGCCTCAGGATGCTTCTGCACGTACTCCCGGTGCGCTTCTTCGACGCGTAGATTAGCACCCTTGGTTTCCTTGACCACGGACACCGCCACTAGCGAGATCACACACAGCACCGCGATGTAGATTCCGATGGAAATGGTGGTGCCGGTCCAACCGAGCAGCAGTTCAGCGATCATCGGAGCGAAAGCGCCACCCAGAATCGCGCCGATGGCGTAGCCGATCGAGACACCGGAGTAGCGAACGTTCGCAGGGAACATCTCCGCGTACAGTGCCGATTGGGGGCCGTAGGAGAGGCCGAGCCCGATGGTCAGCACAAAGGCGGCCACAGTGAACCAGATGATGCTTGCGGTGTCGATCAGCAGGAACATCGGTACAGCCCACAGCAGCACCCAAACGTAGCCGATCTGGAAGGTGCGGATCCGTCCGATCTTATCGGAAAGGATGCCGCCATACATGGTGAAGGCCAGCCAGCCGAACGCAGCCAGGGTGCTCGCCAGCAGCACGGCTGAGCGGTCCATGCCCAGCCCACCATCTGCGATTTCTTTGGTCGCGTAGGAGGCAAAGAAAGCGATCAGCAGGTAGCCGGCAGCGTTGTTGGCAATGAAGATCAACGCGGTCAGGATGACTTCTTTCCAGTTGTACTTGAACAACTGGCCCAGAGGGGCAGCAGATTCCTTCTTGCGCTCCTGCATCTCTTTGAAGACCGGGCTCTCGTCGACCGTCCGGCGGATGAGATAGCCGACAACAATCAGCACCACGGAGAACAGGAACGGGATACGCCAGCCCCACGTCAGGAAGGCCTCTTCCGTCATGAACGTGGTCAAGATCCACATGACACCGGTGGCCAGGATCATGCCGCAGGGAACACCGATCTGAGGGAAGGCGCCAAAGAAACCGCGCTTATTGCGTGGCGCATGCTCCACGGACATCAGGGCGGCACCGCCCCATTCGCCGCCCGCAGAGAAGCCCTGCAGGATCCGGAGGAAGACCAGGAGGATCGGAGCCCAGATACCGATCTCTGCATAGGTCGGCAGGACACCGATGAGGGTGGTAGCCAGACCCATCAGCAGCAAGGTAAAGACGAGCATCAGCTTGCGCCCCAGCCGGTCACCCAAATGGCCGGCAACGATGGCACCGAGCGGCCGGAAGAGGAAGCTGATGCCCAGTGAGGCCCAAGCCACAATCTGGGCCAGGCCCTCACTCTCCTGCGACAGCGGCGCGAAGTACAGGCCTGCCAGCACCATGCCAGCCGCCTGGGCGTAGATAAAGAAGTCGTACCACTCGATGGTGGTGCCGACCAGCGTTCCGGCAAGAACCTTCCGCTCCTCGTGCCGCGTGGCGGGAGGAAGGTTGCCAGCCAGTTCTTCTGACGTTGACATGAGAATCTCCGATTGTCCGAACGAGAACATTACTTACAGAACGGTCGGTAATGTGACTCTGGCAATATTACACGACGGTGACCTAGAGCACAGGCCGACGCCTAACGATTCGGCAACGGCGTTTTCCCCAAGCTCTGCGGATGAACGATGGCGGGCAGCACCCGCGAGACGACCGTCGGAACTTGCGGATCCTTTGCGGGAAGGAATGGGATACCTTCGGGCGCCAGTTGCTACCGCCCTCCGAGATTGATCGAATCGCTGCTTGGAGTTCTATATTTAAACATCGCGTCCTGATATAGAACAATAAGAACGTGAGTACAGACACGTTCACTGTGTTCTGGTTCTGCCCGACAGAAAAGAAGATGGTCTGATGAATGAGCCCCGTATTGCAGCACCTGCGGATTCCGCTGTTCCCTCGGCGCTGGCGGAAAGATCCGCAAAAACGCCCGCCCACTCGCAGACTTTGTCCCGCGGGATTCGAGCTCTTGAGATACTGGCCGAGGCGCGGTCCCCGATGACGATCGCTGAGCTCTCGGAGGCTCTCGGCGTCCACCGTTCGATCGCCTACCGGATTCTGCGTACGCTGGAGGACCATTCGCTGGTGCTGCGTGATTCCGCCGGGCGGGTCCAGGCCGGACCGGGTCTGGCCGCGCTGGCCCGCGGGGTCTCCCGTGATCTTCAATCGGCGGCGCTTCCGGAGCTGACGGCCCTGGCCAATGGGCTGGCCATGACGGCGTTCCTCGCCGTATGGGACCAGCGAGACTGCGTAACGCTTATCACGGTGGAACCGCGCCATGCTTCAGCCACCTTGGCCCAGCGGCCGGGCACGCGGCACTCCTTCAGCGCAGGCGGTCCAGGTATCGCCATCCAGTCCGCCCTTACGGAAGAGCAATGGGAGCAGCTGGCCTCGGGACAGCCGTACCGTGTCGAAGCCAAGAAAGCCCGCGAAGTCGGTTACAGCGTCAGCCACGAGGAGGTTATACCGGGAACCTCATCGGTGGCGGCGCCCATCCGCATTCCGGGACACTTGCCGGCTGCGGTCGCCGTCGTTTATGTCCGAACGGACAAGCCGGAGGCTGAGTTGGGGGCAGAATTGATCCGGGCAGCTGCCGCAATAGAGGACGAACTCCTCTGATTAGCTCCGGTTGCGGACCAGCATGGCACCGAGAATGCTTACAGCCAGCATGGCCACGGATGCTCCGACGGCGACCAGGAACGCGCCTTGGTAGCCGGAGGTTTCGGCAATTGCCCCGGCGACTCCAGAGCCCAGGGCCGAGCCGAGTACTACTCCGCTTGCCAGCAGGGTCATGACGGTGCCCAGCCGCTCGTCCGGAGCGACCTTGCCTCCGATGGTGAAGATGGTGACCATGGTGGGTCCGACGGGCAGACCCACGAGCAGCAGGACTACCAGCATCGGCACTACTTCAGTGGGCAGGAGTAACAGCAGGCTCAGGACGGCCATCGCTGCGGCACTGGCTATCCAGCGCGAGGCATGGGAAAACGTCTCCGGCCAATAGGCCACGGACAACGCCGTCACCGCCGAGCTCAGTCCGAGCACGGCGTAGAGCAATCCTGCCGTGTCCGCCGCTCCAAAGCTGCCGCCGAACGCGTTCAATGCATTCTGGGAGGCCCCGAAGAACGTCCCCATGGCGATCATCCCGGCCACTGGAATAATGACAACACCCCAGTTCACCGGAGTCTTCGCCGCCGCGGCCGCCGCCTGCGGGTGCTGTTCTACCAACTGCGGAGTCACCGGTTGGACACTGCGGTACGTAGGGTGGACGGCGAAAGCCGAAACCATGACGATGGTCAGTGTCGCCGCCAGCGCAAACGGCAGCCAGGGTGCTACCAAGGCAGCCAGCAGTCCGACCAGTGCCGGACCCAGGACGAAGGTCAGCTCGTCGGCGGTACTTTCGTATGACAGGGCGGTATCGAGCTCCTGTTTGTTGTTCCTCGTCATCGCCATCCACCGCACGCGCGCCAACGGACCCACCTGCGGGCAGGTGGCTCCCAGAAGCAGTGCCGCTGCGAGGCCGAACGTGATTTGCGGTCCGGCGAAATCTACCGTGAGGTAGGCGGCAGCAAGGATAAGGCCGATGCTCAGCGTATGGGCGACGGCCGAAATCAACAGGACCGGTCGTTGGCCTGCCCGGTCGGCGAAGTAACCGATGGCGGGGGCCCCGATGGCGGAACCGATGCCGACCGCACCGGCGGCGAAGCCACCGACAGCGTAGGAACCGCTGACTGCGGTGAACAGCGTCAGCGCTCCTACCGTGAGCATGGCCAGAGGAAGCCGTGCGAGGAAGGCTACCGGCAGGAAGCTCGGTCCTGCCAAGGCAGGCAGCCGGGCATAACGGCCGAAAATGCTGCCTGATGAGGTTGCTTCAGGCACGTCGCCCGTGGCCTCAGCCGCCGGGGCGTTGGGGGTTGGAGTGGAGTCGGCACTTCGTGTCATGTCATTTTCCGATAGGGAGAACCGCGCATCGTCCCGCCTCCCGATGCGCACAACCCGGATAACGAAGTAATCCTACACTGGCTGCAGGATGGGTGATTCCGCCGTCATCATCCGCACAGTGGAGCCGTCGCGGCCTTTGCTGATGTGCAACTGCGCTCCGATGCGCTGCTTCATTTCGGCCACATGGCTGACAAGTCCTACTACCCTGCCGCCGTCGCGCAAGCCTTCGAGGGCGTCCATCACCTGTTCAAGGGCCTGTTCGTCCAGGCTGCCGAATCCTTCGTCCACAAAGAGGGTTTCGATGTCGACTCCGCCTGTCTCGGCCTGGACCACATCCGCCAGCCCTAAGGCCAGAGCCAGCGAGGCCATGAAGGACTCCCCGCCGGAGAGCGTCGAGGTGTCGCGGCGTTGTCCGGTCCATTCGTCGCTGACATGGAGCCCAAGGCCTGACTTCTTATTCCCCGACTTCGAATCGTCATGGACGAGGCGGTAACGTCCGTCCGTCATGGCATTCAGGCGTTCCGAGGCCGCTGCGGCGATCTGCTCGAGCCTGGCAGCGAGGACGTAGGTGGTCAGCGTCATTTTCCGTTCATTTTCGCCCAAGCCACGAACCGTGTCGGCAACGGACTGCACCAGCTCGAAGCGTGCCCGGACCGGCTCCAGCGATGCTGCTTCTGTCTCCAGCCGCCGGCAATAGCCGAGCAGCTGTTCCGCGGAATCCTGCAGCACCCCGTGCCGCACTGCCACGGTCTGCAGTTCCTTTTCCAAAGCCAGCGCCTTGTGGCGAAGATCCTCCAACTCCGCTTCGTCCGGCAGCGGTTCCCCATCCTTTTGGGCTTGGCGTGCACGCGCCACCCGGTCCGAAGCCTGCAGCAGTTCGATCCGTTGGCCGAGGGAGGCATACGTACGGTCCTGCAGCTGGGCTTGTTCCAGCTCACGTGCCGAGAGGAGAGCAGCCAGGACATCGGCTTCCGAGCCGAACTCCGAACCGGCTATGGCGTCCTCAAGCTCACTACCGCACCGTTCCAGAGTTGCCAGCGCGTAGCTGTACTCCCCCAGCGACTGACGGCACTGCTTGAGCAGTCCGTCCAATGCGCTCAACCCTTCCGCCAGCTGCTGCAGCGTGCCGCCCGACGGCAGAACCGATGCGATCTTCTGCTCCAGTTCGTCGGTCTGCCGGGCCGCCGCCTCGGCATCTGACCGGGCACCGGCCGCAGCGACCGCCAGTTCCGATCCCTGGCTCAGCAGTTCCGCGAGCTCGTTCCGGCTCTTTTCGATCAGGCCGCGCAGACGCTCACGGTTTCGCTCGGCCTCCTGTGCCTGGCCAAGGAGCTCCTCCAGCTCCTGTACAGCGGCAGCAGCGACGTCCGGGTCAGTTTCCCCGCCTTGGGCCGCCAGAGCCGCCAGCTTATTCTCAAGGGCAGCGCAGCCTTCCTGCTTCTTCACGTATGCGGTCTCGGCCCGGGCATGCTCCTGACGGGCTGCCGTTTCATCCTCCCGGCTGACCATGGTGTTGCTGTCCGCCGTTGCCAGCAGGGGATGTTCGTCAGATCCGCAAACCGGACACGGCTCACCTTGTTCGAGTGTGCGGGCAAGCTCAGCCGCTGATTGCTCCAGCCGCCGCTCCAGAAGGTCCAGCCAGTCCTGTTTCAGCTGCAGTTGCAGCGCACGGGCGTCATCGCGCGCCCTCCTGGCTGAGTCGACCCGGGAGCGGCATACGCTGTAGGCGGCCACCGTTTCCGCGACCGCTTCTGCGTCTTTCAACCGCTGCCCGAGCCGTTCGACGTCCGAGCCCGTACCTTCGGCAGCGGCCAGATCGACAGCGAGCTGTTCGCCGGCGACGCGGGTAGCGTCTGCCTCGGCACTGATCTTTTCGTAGCGGCGGTCTAGCTGATCCGCAGTTTGCAGCAGCCTGTCCGCCTGGACCCTTGCCTCCTTCAAACGGGCTTCCTCGGGCACGAGGGCACGAATCCTGCCCAGTTCCCGGCCGATGGCGCCGCCAGCAAGTTCGATCAGCTCCTGGGCCCGGGCAATGCCTGTAGCCGGCAGTTCCAGCGGTCCGGATGCAAAATCCGGCGCATAAACGCCGCATAGCCGATGCCGCATTGCACGTTCGAAGGTTGTCTGTGCCGCCTGAAGGCTTACCTCGGTCCTCGACGAGGCCTGGTCCCGGTGCCGGATGCTGGATTGCAGCAGTTCAGCGGCGCGGTGGTCCTTGAGGACCCGGGCGCGTCGGCTGGATTCGTCCGCCCCTGCCGCCTGCTCCGCTTCCAGCCTCTGCAGGAGCAGCAAGTCCGTGTGGTCCGCCAGGCGCATTTCCTGACGCGCAATTCTGCTCCTGAGTTCTTCGAGTGCCGTGCGGCCGCTTCCGACGACGTCCCCTGCCTCCTGCGCCAGCCGCTCGACGGACGAGTGCAGATGCTGCAGCTTCTCGGTGGCCGGAACGCTATCCTCCGGCAGTTGCTCCGGCGCCAGATGACGGTTCGCTTCTTCCTCCGCTCGACGCAGCAGATGTCCCAGCTCCGATTCGGCGGCTGAAAAAGCGGTTCGTGCCGCTGCGGCGTCGGCAGCCAGGGATTCTTCGATCAGCTCATAGCGGTCCGTGTCGAACAGACGCTGCAGCAGCGGACGCCGTTCTTTGGCGTCCGCTCTCAGGAAGGCCGCGAATTCGCCCTGCGGCAGCATCACCACCTTGGTGAACTGGTCAAGGCTCATGCCCAGCACGTCGCCAAGTTCGACGGCGGCCTCGTCATTCCTGGCCGATTTCTCGACCCAGCTGCCGTCCACGAGTTCGCGCAGATGGGTACGCGCCTGCTCGGTAACACTGCCCTTGGTGGACCTGGTGGACGGCCGGTCCCATTGCGGCGAGCGCGTGACTTCAAAGCGGCGGCCCCTGGCGCTGAATTCGCACACTACTTCCGGGGCCAACGCCGGGTCCGCGTGGTCGCTGCGCAACCGTTTGCCGGCCTGCCGGGCACCGGGTACGGATCCGTACAGCGCGAAACATACCGCGTCCAAAATGCTGGTCTTTCCCGCGCCGGTTTTGCCGTTGAGCAGAAACAAGCCGTGGGCACTGAGGTCGTCAAAGTCCACGCTCTGGCGTTGCGCGAACGGGCCGAAGGCCTGGATCTCCAGCCGGTGCAGTCTCACGCGGACACCTCCGCGGTCTGGACCTTGGCCAGGGTTTCCATCAGCAAGCCACGTTCCGCATCCCCTGCTGAACGGGACCGCACATGGTCAAGAAAACCGCAGCAGACCTCCAGGTCATCCTGTGCTTTGGCGATACGTTCGCTGTAGGTCAGGCGGTCCGTCCGTGGGCCTCCTTCCGGTTCGAAAGCGAGGACAAGCGTATGGGCGAAACGGGCACGGAGCCGTTCCATCGCTTTCAGCGGCCGCTCGGCATCAGTGACGGTGATCTGGCAGTACGAGTCTTCTGCAGCGGCGTGCCTGTCCGATTCCAGCAGGTCCGCCATGGTGCCGCGCAGCACGGCGAGCCGGCGCCCGGTATCCCAGCTGACGTTCTCCGCGCCCACAAGGCCCTCCCGGTCAAATTCAAGCAGGATCCCGCCCTTGTGGTGCCCGGCTTCCGAAAACGAATACGGCAAGGGCGAACCGGAATAGCGCACCGAACGGCTCAACTCCTGGCGCCCATGCAGGTGCCCCAGCGCCACATAGTCGAGGCCGTCGAAGAGGTCCACCGGGATTGCCCCTACTCCGCCGATGCTCAGGTCCCGCTCGCTGTCCGAGGTCAATCCGCCGCTGGCGAAAGTGTGTGCCATGACCAGCGAGCGGACCGGCCCGTGTGCCCTGCGGCTCTCCAGATCATGGTGGACACGTTCCAACGCGGCACGCATCACGGCAGTGTGCGTGGGCGCGGCTGCCTCCAGTTCTTCCGCCGTCAGCCGCGGCTCCAAGTACGGAATGCCGTAAACGGCCAGGGTGGCGCCGGCCAGCTCAAGTTCCACGGGGGTGGCCAGCTCGGCAATCCGGGTCCTGAGGTGGACCCCGCCGTGGGCCAGAATGGCGCTGCCGAAGCCCAGGCGCGAGGCTGAGTCATGGTTGCCGCTGGTCAGGATGATCCGGGCGCCGGCCGACCGGATCCTGGACAGCGCGTCCGAAAACATCGTGACGACGTCCACCCCCGGCAGGGCACGGTCATACACATCACCGGCAATGAGCACGACATCCACGCTGCGTTCCCGCACCGTGTCCACCAGCTGGTCAATAAAGTGCTGTTGCGCTCCGAGCATGCCGACGCCGTGGAAAGACCGGCCCAGGTGCCAGTCCGATGTGTGCAAAAGCTTCATGGCTTCAAAGCTACCTGCCGGCTCTGACAGTTTTTCGCAGACCTGCCGTTATCCACAGGTGTCCTTTTACACAGCTGTGTCCCGCCCCTGCGGCAGGGACGGGACACGCCTTCTCAAAGCAGGCGGCGGTAACGCCTTACTCGGCGGAGTCCTTCCGGCCGGCGTCCTTGGGAGCCGGCTTCTGGTCAAAGAAGTCGCGGGCCTCGGCGGCACCGAGATCGTCCCGGGCAGGTTTACCGTCGGTAGTGTTCTGGTTATCGTCGATAGTATCGACCACCGCATTGCCCCCGGCGACTCCTTCGCCGGGCGTGGTGCCAGTGGGTGTACCGGTGACGGAACCGGCAGCGGAGGTATCGGCAGCCGCCGAAGCCGGCCGTCCGGCGTCGTCCGCATTTTTGGTCTTGCCGGCAGGCACGGTTTCAGCACTGCGGTACAGCAGCCCGGCAATCACGGCACCAAGCACCGGAGCCACCCAGAAAAGCCACAGCTCGCCCAGGGCGGCCGGCTCGGCAAAGTAGACCGCGGCCGTGGAGCGGGCCGGGTTCATGCCTGCGTTGGAGATCGGCAGCAGGGCGGCCGTCAGGACGGCGAAGGCCAGACCCACGGCGTAGGGTGCGCTGCGCAGCCGGTCGCGCGAAGAGGTGGCACCGAGGTAAATGGCCACGAGCATCGCGGTGCCGATGGTTTCCGCGAGGAAGACGCCGGCCATCGTGAAGCCGAGGTCTTCGCCGGAGGCATACCCATTGGCAACGGAGGAGAATACCTGGGCGGCCTGGGATCCCACCGGATGGCTGCGCATGATGACCCACAGCACGACGGCGGCCAGCGATGTACCGACCAGCTGGGCGATGATGTACGGCAGGACGTTCTTCCAACCGGTCCTGCCCGCGAGCGCACTGCCCAGCGTGATCGCCGGGTTGAATTGTCCGCCGGAGATGTGGCCGAATGCCAGCATGCCGGCGATCACGGCCAGGCCGAAACCGAACGGCACGGCGAATCCGCCCTGCGGGTTGAACATGCCGATGCCCAAGGCACCGAAGAACAACAGAAAGGCACCCGCAATCTCGGCGGCGATCCGCGCCGACATCCCATAGCCCTCCCCTAGCCGTGGAGGCAGTTCCCTCGCAGCCAGCGGTGCGGGACGTGGCTGGGGGTTCTCAGCCTGCTCTGTTGACATCTGGTTATTACCTCCTTGGGCCGGTGCTGTACCGGCGTCCGATCACAAAACGACTACAGCGTTTCACCTGCGGCTGGGAATAAGCTGAACGTTTGCTGAACGCGCTGGGCGACGGTTGGCTGGGAACCGCTCCGGCACGTCCAACGGGAGTTGAGGCGCAGATAAGCTGAAGGGGTGACTACTGACTTCGCTTCCCGCGTCCGCGGCTGCCTGCTGGGCGGTGCCCTCGGCGACCAATTGGGCTATGCCGTTGAGTTTTCCAGCTGGAACCAGATCCAGGAACGCTTCGGCCCGGACGGACTGCGGGATTTCCCGCAACTGGACTCCCCGGGGCACATCTCCGACGACACGCAGCTGACCCTTTACACTGTGGATGCCCTGGTCGAGGCGCTGGAATGGGCCAACGACGGCACGGCTGCTGACGAGACTGCCCTCCTGTGGCTGGCCTACCTGCGCTGGTACAGCGGCCAGGAAGGCGGTTTTCCCGATTCCGCCCCGCAGCCGGCGCCGCGCTGGATCGACGCCCAGCCGGTTCTTAAGCAGCGTCGCACCCCGGGCAAGGCATGTTTGTCGGGGCTGGCCACCGGCGAGATGGGGACACTGGCCCGGCCGGTGAATCCGCAGTCCAAGGGCTGCGGATCCGTGATGCGGTCGGCTCCGTTCGGGCTGCTGCCGTTCGTCACGCCGGAGACCGTGTACACCTTCGCGGTCAACGGCTCGGCCCTGACCCATGGCCACCCGGCAGCACACTACAGCGCCGCGGCCTTCGCATCCCTCATCCGGCTGCTGGTTCACGAGAACGCCGACCTCGCCGGCGCTGCGTCTGCCGTACTCTCCCGCGCCGAGCAGGAAACATCCGTCCCCGAGCTCGCCGCCAGGCTCCGCGCGGCTATCGGCGTGGCGGAGCAAGGCGTCATTGCGCCGGCAGAACTGACCGCAGCGCTGGGTGAAGGCTGGGTCGCCGAGGAGGCACTCGCCGTCGCTCTTTATGCGGTCCTGGTTACCGCCAGGAGTACGACGCCGGAAGAGCACTTCCGCAGCGCCCTCGCCATAGCCATTAATCACGACGGCGACAGCGACTCCACCGGGAGCATCGCGGGGAATATCCTCGGGGCGTTCTACGGGGAGGCGGCGCTGCCCCCATCCTGGGTTGACGCGGCAGAAGCGCCGGAAGCGGTCCTCGGCATGGCGGCCCGCTTCCTGGCCCAGACGCAGGCCCCGGCTTAAGCAGCCGGAGCGGCCGATACGCTGGTTTCATGACTCAGGACTGGATCCCCAACGCATTGCCGCCCCTGCACGGAAAAACGGTGGTCGTCACCGGCGGAAACGCCGGTCTGGGCTATTTCACCTCCGAGCAACTGGCCGAAGCGGGCGCCAAGGTCATCATCGCCGCGCGGAATCCGCAGAAAGCCAAAGCTGCCATAACCGCGATCAAGGCTCGCTTTCCGGAAGCAGATGTGACCTACCAGCATCTGGACCTGGCGAGCCTGGCCTCGGTGCGGCACGCGGCCGCGCAACTCTCGGAACTGGAGCACATCGACAGTCTTGTGGCCAATGCCGGCGTTATCGGCTCCCCGCTGCGGCAGAACACTGTTGATGGCTTCGAGCTCCAGTTCGGCACGAACCATCTGGGCCATTTCGCGCTGGTCGCCGAACTGATTCCCGCGCTGGCCGCCCATGGCAGCCGCATAGTTCACGTGGGCAGCGTTAGCCACCGCTGGGTGAGGCCGGACTTCACCACGGCGGCGCACCCTCGCAAATACTCGAGCTACCGCTCCTATGCCCTGTCCAAGCTGGCGGTGATGAGTTTCGGTTTCGAACTGGCGCACCGGCTCGAATTGATGGGCTCCCCGGCCACCTCGGTTGTGGCCCATCCCGGCTATTCCCGCAGCATGTTCACCCCGCGGCGGCCCGGCGTGGCCACTTATCGGCCAGCCTCGGCGCTGCAGCAACGGTTCAGCCGACCCTTCGCCCAGGGCAAGGACGCGGGCGGCTGGCCGCTGGTGCGTGCCGCCGTGGACGACGAGGTCCGCAACGGGGACTACTGGGGGCCCGACGAGCCGTTCCAGCTCCGGGGACGGCCCGCACTGGTGCGGCCGCAGTCCCATGCCCTGGAACGGAACGCCGCGTCAAGGCTGATCGATCTGTCCCAGGAACTGACCGGGTTCCGCCTGGACCTTTAATACGTAATTCAGGCTACGCGGTTTCGGCTACGCAGCTTCAGGCGCTGGTGGACGGCCATTCGCCGCCGAGCATCTGCAGGAACTCCCCCTCGGAGAGGACCTCCACCTGTTGGCCGCGGCTGTGCAGCGTCAGGACCTTCTGGGCCTTGGTGGTGATCCGGCCCCGCTTGAGGTCCGCCGCGACGAAGCCGTCCCCCACTACCAGGACACTGGTCTTGCGCGTCACGGTGCTGGCCGGCTGGGCGCCGAGCGCAGCTGCCCGGATCTTGGCCTGCTGGCGTTCAATCCCCAGATTGCCGGTGAACACGATGGTTTGCCCGAACAGCGGATGCGTCTCGTCCGCTTCCGGATTGGCCGGCGGATTGGCGCCTTCCTGCGGCCAGTAGGTCCAGGCGGTGCTCGGCGCCGCTCCCCCGGCTGTGCCGGCCAGTTCCTGGCGGGTGCGGGCGTTGACTGTGGGTTTGGAGAGTCCGTCGCGGCCCGGGACGTATTCCTGCAGCCGCGACGCCGGCAGCTGCATGGAGACCAGAAGTTCGGCAATGCTGGCCGCCGAGTTCCGGGCGGCAATGTCGACCATAATGCCGGCGCAGGCCCGGGCATCGGCAACCGCATCGTGGTGGTTCAGCAGCGGAACGCCGGCGGCTTCGGCGACGAACGGCAAAGAATAGGACACCAGCGAGTAGCTTCGCCGCGAAAGGATGACGGTGCACGCGTAGTCATAGGCAGGACCGGAGAGCTCCGAGACTTCCAGCGCTGAACGGATCACGCCCATATCGAACGCGGCATTGTGCGCCACCAGGACATCCGCACCGATAAAGCCGGCCATCTCGGGAAAGATCTCCCCGAACCGCGGGCTGCCGGCGACCATATCAGCGGTGATGCCATGGATCTGGACGTTGCGCGGATCGAAATGGTCGAAGCCCTCCGGCGGACGCATCAGCCAGGAGGCTTCTTCCACCACCTGCCCGTCACGGACCTTGGTCAGACCCACAGAGCATGGAGAGCCCCTGAACCCGTTTGCTGTCTCAAAGTCTATGGCCGTGAACTCGATTCCCACGCCCTCAAGAGTACCGGCCCGCCAGGGCAGTTCCTGCCATAAACACGACGCGGCTGCCAGCACCAAGGCCGGCAGCCGCCGTCGTTATTTTGGGTGTCCGCTGGAGCGTGGCTCAGCTCCCTACGGCTCGGCCCGCCGCAGTGTGAGGTAGGAACCCGCGGCGAGGGCCGCGCAGAATAGCGCAACCCAGCCGGAGACGCTCAGCGGCGTCTGCGCAACGAACCAGGCGCCGACCGCGGGCCACCAGCCCTGCCATGTGGTCAAGGCCACCAGGCCCAGCAGCACCAAGGCAATCGCGATCCAGACGATCAGCATGCCCGTAGCCCGCCAGCGTTTGTAGATGGTGGCGAACCAGAAGCCGACCATAAACAAGGCCAGCATGGCGATGAAGTAGAACAGGATCTGGACCACGGCGTGGCTGCCGGCAACCCAGCCCAGGGCGTAGAGCTGTCCGTTCTGGCCCCAGCCGTTGGTCGCCACTTCGATCAGGCCGAGAATGTAGTAAAGAACACTGATGGCCAGGGCGACGACGGCGAATAAGCCTACGGTGCCGATGTAGAAGGTCCGGCGGCTGACACTCATGGCCTGCGAGAACGGGAAGGTGAGGGTCAGCGACTGGATCCCCAGGGCCAGAAAATACCACATGACCGCCTGTGCAGCTCCGGAGTACACAGTGGGGCCGCCGTCCGGGATCAGTACCCAAATGAGATAGGTGACCAGGAAGGCGCCCGCCAAGATGACCGCCGGGATGCCCAGGAAGGTCCACTTATTGATGAGCTGCATCCGGGCGACGTTGACAATGCGGTTCACGGTGATACCTCCAGTTCGGTAGCCGCCCCGTTCATGGACAGTTCGGGGCCAGGGTCCATGGTCCGGCGGACGATGAGTTGTTGCAGGGATACCGGCGCCACTTCCAGGCCGAGCTCAGCCGCTTCGGCCCGGCCGGCTTCGCTCAGCCGGCCCTGGACAGTGACCGAAGCCAGCGAGGCCAAGGATTCCCGGTGCAGGATTTCGCGGCCGGCGGTAAAGGCAGCGACCCTGGTGCCCGTGCCGACTACGGTGAACGCCGAGCCGCGGATCGCCTCGGCGTCGTCGTCGATCATGATCTTGCCTTTGTCGATCACGATCACGTGCTCGAGCAGGTTCGCCACCTCATCGATCAGGTGGGAGGAAAGAATGATGGTGCGCTGATGCTCCGAATAATCCTCGACAAGCCGGTCGTAGAAAATCTGCCGGGCCACGGCGTCCAGTCCCAGGTACGGCTCGTCGAAGAAGGTGAGCTCCGCGCGGGACGCCAGGCCGATAATGACTCCGACGGCGGAGAGCTGGCCGCGCGAGAGCTTCTTGATCCGGCGCTTGAGCGGCAGCTGGAAGTCATCCGCCAGCCGTTGGGCAAAGGCCTTGTCCCAGTTGCTGAAGAACAGTGCGGCCGAGGCGAAGGCCTGTTCGGCATTGAAATCATCCGGGTACTTCTGCGACTCCCTGATGAAACAGATCCGGCTCAGGACCCTGTCGTTTTCGTAGGGAGGCTCGCCAAAGACCCGGATTTCGCCGGAGGTCTGGAAACCCTGTGCGGTCAGCACAGACATCAGGGTGGTCTTGCCGGCTCCGTTCCGGCCGAGCAGACCGTAGATCTTGCCGCCGTCGATCTTCAAGCTGACGTCGTCGAGGGCCGTGGTGTCTTTGTAACGCTTGGTGACATTGCGGATTTCGATAATGGTCGACTCGCCTGGGTCCGTCACTGTGCCACACTCCTTTCAGTGGTTTCTGTCTCTGTCTCACTGCGGCTGAGCATCTGCGCCAGCTGCTCCTTGCCGATGCCGAGCTTGCGGGCCTCCCGGGCCAACGGTTGGACATACTGGCGGAAGAATTCTTCCCTCCGCCTGTCCACCAGCAGAGCGCGCGCGCCGTTGGCCACGAACATGCCGATACCCCGCTTCTTGTAAAGGATTCCCTCGTCCACCAGCCGGTTGACGCCTTTGGCCGCCGTCGCCGGGTTGATTCGGTAGAAGGCCGCAAATTCGTTGGTGGAAGGAACCTGCGACTCTTCTGCCAGCGCCCCATCCACGATGTCGTTCTCGATCAGCTCGGCGATCTGCATGAAGATCGGACGTGATTCATCGATCATTTGCCCACCTGCCCTTCCGACCTCCGCCCACCTCGTCGAGGTTAGGGGGTTCATTACTCATGTAACCAACCATACAACACCTCCTGCACCGGCGGTCAAGAGACATGACTGGGGAAATGCGCAGGAGAAGCTTAATGAAGTGTTTACACTGGAGCCCTTAGAAGCCGGCGGGCGCAGCGCTACCCTTGAGACATGGCTACTCTCACCCCCGTGCCGCAGTGGTATCTGTTCGACTACGGCATGGTGATATCCACCGCCCCGGAGGAAGCGGATTGGCTGGCGCTGGAAGAGGCGGCAGGCCTGAATCTGCGGCATATGGACAGCGCCTACTGGCTTCACCGGCTGCAGTACGACGAGGGCCGGCTCTCCTCGAGAGAGTACTGGGCACGGGTTGTCGGCTCGGCAGTCTCCGAGGGCAGGGCCATGGAACTGGATTCACTGGACGCGATCCAGTGGTCACACCTGAATGTGGACACGCTCGATGTCCTGGATCTGCTCAGTTCCCGCACCGCGCAGCTCGCAGTGCTGTCCAATATGCCGCTGGCCATGGCAGACGAATTCTCCTCCGCAGCATGGACCCGGTACTTTTCGCAGTGCTTTTACAGCTCCCGGATCGGCAAGGTCAAGCCCAATCCCGGCGCCTTCCAGCACGTGCTCTCAACCTTGAACGCGGATCCGTCCGCGATCGTCTTCATCGACGACAAGGCCGAAAACATTGCGGCTGCCGCCGCGCTGGGCATGACCACCGTGCACCACATCCCGGATACCGATCTGCTGCGCGAGCTGGGGCTTTAGCTAGGAGTCAGGAAGCGGAATTCCGGCTGTTGCGGATCTTCACAATCTTGGAAATGAGCCAATAGGCACCAAAGATGACCACTGCGGCAATGACGATCTTCTGGAAGATGTCCGCGTACTGCTCCACAAAGTGCCAGTTTTCGCCGAGGTAGAACCCGGCAAGCACAAAGATAGTGTTCCAGATCAGGCTGCCGGCCGTGGTCAGGAGCAGGAACTTCCACACCGGCATTCGTTCAATACCGGCCGGAATCGAAATCAGGGACCGGAAGATCGGGATCATCCGCCCGAAGAAGACTGCCTTGTAACCGTGCCGGTTGAACCAGGCTTCTACCTTCTCGACATCCTCGACGTCGACCAGCGGCAGTTTGTCCGCAATGGCGTACATCCGCCGGCGGCCCAGCCAGGCGCCAAGCCCGTAGAGCAGCCAGGCCCCGAGCACAGAGCCCAGTGTGGTCCACAGCAGCGCCTCGATCAGCGTGAAGTTACCCCGGCTGGCGGTGAAACCGGCCAGCGGCAGGATGACCTCGCTGGGAAGCGGCGGGAAGAGGTTTTCCAACGCGATGGCCAGACCCGCACCGGGAGCCCCGATCGTCTCCATCATGTTCACGGCCCACTGGGCCACGCCCGTGAGGTTCGCGGCGGAGTCGGTGGACTGGGCGAAAACAGCGGCGGGGAAATGGATGCTCATGATGCCTTCAAGTGTGCCTTACGCTTCTCCGCTTCGCCGAACGGCGCGTCTGTGCCGTGACGAAGACCACGGACTCAGCTCAGGGCTTTGACCAGGTGCGGCAGCAGTGCCCGGAAGGCCTGCCCGCGGTGGCTGATGGCGTTCTTTTCCTCCGGCGACAGTTCGGCACAGCTGCGGTCCATGCCCTCGGGCCGGAGGATCGGGTCATAGCCGAAGCCGCCGGCGCCGCGGGGTTCGGTCAGGAGCGTTCCGCGAAGCCTGCCTTCCACCACGGCGTTCATGTTGGCCGAGACAACGCTCGCCGCGCAGACGAAGGACGCCGCGCGGTGTTCGGGTCCGATGTCTTCGAGCTGGGTCAGCAGGAGCTTCAGGTTGGCGGCGTCGTCGCCGTGCGAACCGGCCCAGCGGGCCGAAAAGATGCCCGGAGCCCCGCCGAGGACATCGACCTCAAGGCCGGAATCATCGGCGACGGCAACCAATCCGGTCGCTTCCGCCACGGCCCGTGCCTTGAGCAGGGAGTTCTCTTCGAAGGTGACCCCGGTTTCCTTCACATCGGGCACGCCGGCGGTGGCTGCATCGATCACCTGGGTGTCGACGTCGAGACCGGGGACTTGTCCGCGCAGCAACTCACGCAGTTCACGCAGCTTGCCGGGGTTCCGGGTGGCCAGGACCAGGCGAGCTGCACCTTCGTGCTCGGCCGAGCCGCTCATGCGCTCTCCCCTAGCGTCTCGCGCTGGATCTGAGCCAGTTCGACGGTGCCGGCGAGAGCGAGATCCAACAGGGCGTTCAATTCGTCCCGGTCAAACGGCGCGCCCTCGGCGGTGCCCTGGACTTCGACGAACTTTCCGGACCCGGTAACGACGACGTTCATGTCCGTCTCGGCGCGCACATCTTCCACGTAGGGCAGATCGAGCATGGGCACTCCGTCGATGATGCCCACGCTGACTGCTGCCACCGTATCGATCAGCGGCTGGGCATTGCGGGCCACCAGCTTGTTTTCCTTGGCCCAGCGCAACGCGTCGGCCAGCGCCACATAGGCCCCGGTGATGGCAGCGGTACGGGTTCCGCCGTCGGCCTGCAGGACGTCGCAGTCCAGCACAATCGTGTTTTCGCCCAGGGCCTTAAGGTCAATGATGGAGCGCAGGGAACGGCCGATCAGCCGCGAAATCTCGTGGGTGCGGCCGCCGATCTTGCCCTTGACGGATTCGCGATCGGAGCGGGTGTTCGTGGCACGGGGCAGCATGGCGTATTCGGCCGTGACCCAGCCACGGCCTTCGCCCTTGAGCCAGCGCGGCACGCCTTGGGTCAGGGAAGCGGTGCACAATACCCGGGTGTTGCCGAATTCGATCAGCGCCGAGCCTTCGGCCTGGTTGGACCAGCCCCGGGTAATGCTGATGGGCCGCAGCTGGTCCGGCGTGCGTCCATCGGCACGGACGATGGCGGTGGGCAGGGCGGAGCTCGAATCAACTGAAGTCATGAATCCAGCTTATCCGCACGGCCAACGCTCAGACGACGTAGCTGACTCCGGCCAACGCTCAGACGACGTAGCTGACTCCGGCCACGGCCACGGCCAAACCGCCCGAGTAGGTCTCACGGGCTTCTTCGACCGTGCGCACGGAATCGTTCCACACCGGCAGATGGGTCAGCAGCAACCGGCTGACATTGGCCTTGGTCGCCGCGGCACCGGCCCGCTTACCCGTCAGGTGGATTCCTTCAATGGCGTCATCTCGGCCCTCATGGTAGGCCGCCTCGCAGAGAAACATATCCGAATCCTGAGCGGCTTCGACCAGTGCGTCGCAGCTGTCCGTGTCGCCGGAATAGGTCAGGATCTTTGTGACCGGACCGTTGGGGCCTTGCTCGGTGGCTTCGACGCGCATGGCGTACGCCTCGTCCACCGGGTGGCGCACGGCGTACGGGGTGATGGTGAAGGGACCCAGCTTGACGGTTTCCCGGTCCGTCCAGTTATGAAAGTTGAACTCTTCGTGCATGCCCGGGTCCAGCTCTAGTCCGTAGGCGGTGGCCATGCGGTCCGCGGTGGCGGCCGGCCCCCACACCGGGATGCGGCCCTTTGACCAGCCGTCCGGATGCCAGCGCACGGCAACATGCAACCCGCACAGATCCATGCAATGGTCCGGATGCAGGTGGCTCAGGAAGATCGCGTCGATGTCTTCCAGGTCCATGTAACGCTGCGCCGTTCCGAGCGCACCGTTGCCCAGGTCCAGCAGAATCCGCCAGGTCCTTTCGCCGTCGTGAGCCGACACCAGATAGCAGGAAGCAGGCGACAGCGGGCCCGGGAAGGAACCGGTGCAGCCGATAATGGTCAGGTTCATATCCCCGCGTCCTCACGCCCGGCCCCGACGAAATGCGACAGTGGGGAGCTCCCGTTCCTACCGTTCCCGGACTTCGCCGCAGCGATCATTTCGTCGGTAATCCGCGCCATGGCTCCGGTGGGATACTGCGCCGCTACCCGGTCCACATGCTCCACGGTGCGGACCTCGGGCCCCAGGAAGCGCCTGGCCAGAACCTCGAACGCGGCCGCGTCGCCGGTGGCAATGAAGTGGTGCTGCGGGGGCAGGCCATCCTGGCGAAGGAGGTCGTGGCGCACCAGCGCACGGTAGACGTCCTTGGCGGTTTCCTCGGCGCTGGAGACCAGGGTGACGCTGTCCCCCATCACATAGGAGATGACGCCGGTCAGCAGCGGATAGTGGGTGCAGCCGAGCACCAGGGTGTCGATGTCCGCCGTTTTCAGCGGCGCAAGATACGCCTCGGCCGTGGACAGGAGCTGGTCCCCCGCTGTGACGCCGGCTTCCACGTATTCGACAAACCGCGGGCAGGCAACCGACGTGACATCCAGATGCGGCGCGGCTGCAAAGGTGTCTTCGTAGGCGCGGGAGCCGACGGTTGCGGAAGTACCGATGACGCCGATCCGGCCGCTGCGGGTCGAGGCAACGGCGCGGCGGACTGCCGGCTGGATGACTTCGATCACCGGAATTCCGTAGCGGGCGGTATAGCGTTCCCGCGCATCGCGCAGCACGGCCGCGGAGGCCGAGTTGCAGGCGATGACCAGCAGTTTGACGCCAGAGTCCACAAGTTCATCCATCACGCCTAAGGCGTTGGCGCGCACTTCGGCGATCGGCAGGGGTCCGTAGGGGCCGTTCGCGGTATCCCCGACGTACAGCACGGACTCCTGCGGCAACTGGTCTATGACAGCACGCGCTACGGTCAGCCCACCGACGCCCGAATCGAAAATGCCGATGGGGGCAGAGGGTTGGCTGTTCTTCAAAGTCGCACTCACGTCCGGGCTCATGATCTAACGAGGATAAGTCCTGGCCGCGCTATTGCAGAACTTCCGCGCATCGGCTGTAAGCCATCTCACAGTCCGATGACGCTGCACGAAGCCCGCAGGCAGACGTCAACTGACCGATCCGGGCCTGCCCAGTCCGTCCAGCAACGCCTGCATCAAGGTCTCCTGCAGCCACGTCATGAAGTTGTAGACCAGGGCCAGGTAGGTGTCCAGATCCTCTGCCTGGGACCAGTCGTCGATGCCGTGCAGGGCCTGGGCGTCTTCATCCGTTTCGATCTTGAGCCGGTCCGCCAGCACCAGCCGGACATCATTGACCGCGCGGGCGAAGAGCCGGGCCTGCTCGGCAGTCAGCTGGACGTGGCTCTGCTCCAGCAGCAGCGAGCTGGCGCGCAGCGCCGCCACTTTGTCTTCCCGCAGGGAACGTTCGGTGAGCCGACGGAACTCGAGCGCCTCGCCGTCGTCGTTCTTCACCGCATCCGGCAGCAGGCGCAGCAGGGCGCTGTCCTCGGGCTTGACGGCCTTGCTATCCAGCCCGACCATGGCTGCCAGCGGGTCCTCGTCGGCAATCCCCTCGCGCTCGAGCATGCTGATGATGTCCTCGAACAGCCGGCGGATCAGATCCCGCTCCGCCGCTTCCAGCTCGCCGGTAATGCCCTTGCGTGTGTTCCTGAATGCCTTGGCCATACTTACGCCTGGTCCGCCTTCTGGTACGTGGCCCACAGGCCGAATGAATGCATTGCCACGGTGTCCCGCTCCGCCTTTTCCCGGGTGCCGCTGGCCACCGCCGACTTGCCCTGCCGGTGCACCTCGAGCATCAGCTTGTTGGCCCTGGCTTCCGAGTAGCCGAAGTAGCTTTGGAAGACGTAGCTGACATAGCTCATGAGGTTGACCGGATCATTCCAGACAATAACCACCCAGGGCACGTCCGTTGCCGAGAGCTCCTCGACTTCGGCGTCCCGGGCCGTTTCTGCTTCGGCGTCGACGATGGTGTTGACCACCACCGCGGGCAGGGCGAAATCAGGGTAAATGCTCGACGTCATGACTTCCATTGTAGGCTTCAGGACTCCCCGCGCCGCTTTGGCCGTGCCGGGTACTCAGACGGCGAACACCGGATTAGAGTTTGTGGTGTGAGTACCGAATCCGGCTGGGTTCCTCCCAGCACGTCCTTGTATACCGACCACTACGAGCTGACCATGCTGCAGGCCGCCCTGCGCTCCGGAGCTGCCCACCGGCGCTCCGTCTTCGAAGCGTTCGCCCGCAGGCTGCCGGACGGCCGCCGCTACGGCGTGGTCGCCGGCACGGGCCGGATCCTTGAAGGCATCCAGAACTTTACGTTCCCCGAAGCCCAGCTCGATTTCCTGGCCCGGACTAAAGTGGTCGACTCCACCACTCTCGACTGGCTGGCGGATTTCAAGTTCAGCGGGGACATTTACGGCTATGCCGAAGGCGAAGCCTACTTTCCGTACTCGCCCATCCTCATCGTCGAAGCTTCCTTCGCCGAAGCCTGTGTGCTCGAAACCTTCATCCTTTCCGCACTGAACCATGACAGCGCCATCGCCTCGGCAGCGTCCCGGATGACCAGCGCGGCCGGCGCCCGGCCCTGTATCGAGATGGGTTCGCGGCGCACGCAGGAAGAATCCGCCGTGGCCGCCGCGCGGGCAGCGGTGATCGCGGGGTTCACCAGCACCTCCAACCTGGAGGCCGGCTTCCGCTACGGGATCAAGACCGTGGGCACCGCTGCCCATTCGTTCACCCTGCTTCATGACAGCGAGCGGGCGGCCTTCGAGGCCCAACTGGCTTCCCTCGGCAAGGGCACCACGCTGCTGGTGGATACGTACGACGTCGAAAATGCCGTCCGGACGGCCGTTGAGCTGGCCGGTCCGGAGCTCGGCGGCGTGCGGCTGGACTCGGGCGATCTGGTCACGCAGGCCCAATGGGTCCGCAAGCTGCTGGACGATCTGGGCAACCACAACACGCATATCACCGTCACCTCTGACCTGGATGAGTTCGCGATCGCGGCCCTGGCCTCCGCCCCGGTGGACTCCTACGGCGTAGGCACGGAACTAGTCACCGGTTCCGGGGCCCCGACGGCGAGCATGGTGTACAAGCTGGTCAGCCGCGACGACGACAACGGAAACCCCGTGCCGGTGGCAAAAGCGGCGAAGAACAAGGTTTCCGTCGGTGGCCGCAAGTACGCCCTGCGCCGGCTGAATGAACGCGGGACCGCCACCGCGGAAATCGTCGGCATCGGCCACCGGCCGAAGGACGACGGCAATGACCGCGCGCTGATCGAACAGTTCATGAAGAACGGCGAGCTGCTGCCGGGCTGGACCGGTGCCGAAGGCGTCGAACGTGCGGCCGAGCGGCACCACAAATCAATGGCCGAACTGCCCGGCACCATCCGCCGCCTGCAGCGCGGCGAAGCGGTAATCCCCACTGAGTTCGAGGAGTTTGAGGAGAAATCATGACCCGTGCACTGGTAATTGTGGATGTGCAGAACGATTTCTGCGAAGGTGGCTCGCTGGGTGTCGACGGCGGCGCCCGGGTTGCCGCGGACCTGAGCGAGCATCTTGAGGCCCATGGCATCAACTACGACTTCGTGGTGGCGACCCAGGACTGGCATATCGATCCGGGCACCCATTTCTCCGAGACGCCGGACTTCGTCGACAGCTGGCCCCCGCACTGTGTGGCCGGCACCAAGGGCGCGCAGCTGCACCCGGACCTGGACACCGACGAGATCGACGCCTACTTCCGCAAGGGCGCCTATGCGGCTGCCTACTCCGGCTTCGAGGGCCTGCTCGCCCCGGAAGACGAGGTGGCCACCGGCGACCTGGAGGACGACGGCGACGAGGACGATGCGGAGGTACTCAGCCTGGATGACTGGCTGCGCCAGAACGAGGTGGACGAAGTGGTGGTCGCAGGCATCGCCACGGACTATTGCGTCCGCGCCACCGCCCTGGACGCCGTGCAGGCCGGCTACTCGACGTCCGTCCTGCTGGATCTGACGGCCGGCATCAACGAGGAGCGGGTGGCCGAGACGATCGCGGAGCTCGAAGACAACGGTATCGAGGTAGTCCAGGAACAGGTTCAGAACTGACCCTTGCCAACAGGGTCTACCTGGCGCCTACTTGCGGCCGATAAACCAGTCCTGGAGCTTCTTCAGCCGCTTGTTGAGCTGTTCCTCATTGGCCTGGGCCACTGCGGGGCCGCCACAGATGCGGCGCAGTTCGGAATGCACCATGCCGTGCGGCATGCCGGAGCGTGCGGACCAAGCTGAAACGTTCTTGGCCAGCTGGCCGCGCAGTTCCGTCAGCTGCCGGTGGTCCACCACCTGCGGTTCGGGTTCCGCGGCGGCGCCGCTGCGCAGGCGTTTGCGGGACTGCTGCTCCTGCTGGCGCTGGCGCAGCAGCGTGCCCACCTGCTCCGCATCCAGCAGGCCGGGAATGCCGAGGAAGTCGAGCTCGTCCTCGGAACCGATTTCGCCGCCTGTGCCGAATTCGCCGCCGTCGAAAAGCACCCGGTCGAACGAAGCCTGGGACTCCAGCGCCTCGTACTTGCCCTTGGTCAGCGAGTCCGAAGCCTTGTCCTCCCGGTTCGCGGCCTCCATCAGGCCTTCTTCGGGGACGAAGCCCTCGTCATTGTCTTTGTCGGGGCGGTCCAGCGCGTGGTCGCGCTCCAGTTCCAGCTGGTTGGCCAGGGCCATCAGGTTGGGCACGGAGGGCAGGAACACCGAAGCGGTTTCGCCCCGCGTCCGGGCACGCACAAAGCGTCCGACCGCCTGGGCGAAAAACAGCGGCGTCGCGGTGGAGGTGGCGTACACGCCCACGGAGAGGCGCGGCACGTCGACGCCTTCGGACACCATGCGCACGGCCACCATCCAGCGGCTGTCCGAGGCAGAGAACTCTTCGATCTTCTCGGAGGCCCCCGCATCGTCGGACAGGATCACGGTGGGCGATTCGCCGGTGATCCGGCTGAGTTGTCCGGCGTAGGCACGGGCGTCCTCGTGGTCCGTGGCGATCACCAGTCCGCCGGCATCCGGGACGGCACGGCGGACTTCGGTCAGGCGTTTGTCGGCCGCCGCCAGCACCGAGGGAATCCACTGCCCCTGCGGGTTCAGCGCGGTCCGCCATGCCTGCGCAGTGATGTCTTTGGTGACAGCCGCCTCGCCGAGAGAGGCCGCGTATTCTTCGCCCGCGCTGGTACGCCAGCGCATCTGCCCGGAATACGCCATGAACATCACCGGGCGGACCACATGGTCGCGCAGCGCATTGCCATAGCCGTAGGTGTAGTCGGACTTCGAGCGGCGGATGCCGTCCTTGTCCTCGGCGTATTCGACGAACGGGATGGCCGCCGTGTCCGAGCGGAAGGGCGTACCGGTCAGGGCCAGGCGGCGGGTAGCCGGTTCGTATGCCTCGCGGATGCCGTCGCCCCAGCTGAGCGCGTCGCCGCCGTGGTGGATTTCGTCCAGGATGACCAGCGTCTTGGCGGCCTCGGTCTTGGCCCGGTGCAGCATCGGCTTCATCGCCACCTGCGCATAGGTCACGGCCACGCCGATGAAGTCGCGGCCATGGGCGCCGTCGGAATTTTTGAAGTTCGGATCGATGGACAATCCTACCCGCGCCGCGGCATCGGCCCACTGGCGCTTCAGGTGGTCCGTCGGAGCGACGACGACGATGCGGTTGATCGTCCCGCGCTCCACAAGCTCGGTCGCAACCCGGAGCGCAAACGTGGTCTTACCGGCGCCGGGAGTAGCAACCGCCAGGAAGTCCTGCGGTGCCATGGAGAAGTACTTCTCCAGCGCTTCGGCCTGCCACTGGCGCAACTTGGGTGCGGTACCCCAGGCAGCCCGTTCGGGGTAGGCGGGGGGTAGCGCCGGTCCGGAACCGAAGAGAGTGTCTTGGCTCATACTTTGCGAAACTCCTTGCGGTTTGCAGCTAATGGATCCTGTTCAGCACTGCGCCAGCCAGTGTACATGGCGGCCGCGGCGAAGACGGCCAGTGCGAGCCAGATCACCACGTACACGCCGGTGTCCGCGGGGTTGTCCGGGTTCCGCAGCAGCGCGAACAAACTCCCGGCTCCCGCGGTACCGACCACGCCGCCCAGCTGGTCCGCCAACTGCAGCGACGCCGAGTTCCGGCCCCGCTCGGCCGGAGCGGACATCTTCAGAATCATGACCGACGTCGTGGACAGCGCCATGCCCATGGAGAAACCGGCGATTCCCCACACGAGAATCAGCAGCCAGAAAGGTGCCTCCGGGTTGGTCAGCAGCGACATCAGTCCCATGGCGGCCGCGAGCACGCCGGAACCGATGACCAGCAGCCAATGCCGGTCTGTACGCACCCGCGCCTGCACGAACGAGCCGATGCTCCAGCCCACCGCGCCCGAAGTCAGCGCCAGGCCTGCCGTCGCCGGCGAGATGCCGTGGGAAGCCACCAGCATCAGCGGGATGAAAGCTTCGGCGCCGAAGAACGCGAGGTTGATGAAGCCGCGGGTGGCGACGACACTGGGCAGCCCACGCTTCAGGCGCAGTGTGCCGGCCGGCATGAGACCCGGCAGGGCCAGCAACGCCAGCACGGTACCGACGCCCGCCACGGCATAAAGTGCTGCGGCCGATCCCGCCTCCGGCGTCTGGACTGCCCGGTACAGCGCCCATTGGGCCAGGAACACGCCGCCGGCCAGGACCAGTCCGCGGACAACCTGCTGCTTGCCCAGGCGCCGGTCCATGGTCGGCTCTTCCGGCGCGCCGAGATGGCGCACCGAGGGCCAGATCACCAGCACCGCCAGCAGCACGATCGGTGCCACGCCGTAGAAGACCAGCCGCCACGACAAGTACTGCGCCAGCAGTCCGGCCACGTAGGGGCCGATCAGGGACGGCACCACCCAAGCCGCCGCGAGCCAGCCGAAAATGACCGGCTGCACCTGCTGGGGGTACGCCTGCCCGATGATCACGTAGACCGCCACGATCAGAAAGCCGCCGCCGAGCCCGGCAACGGCCCGCCCGGCGGTGAAGAGCCAGAACGTATCTGCCACGCCGGAGAGCACCAGGCCCGCCACCATCAGCCCCAGGCCAATGCCCAGCGAGGGCGTCGGGCCTCTGACGTCGCACCAGATGCCGGCGATCACGGTGGCCAGCAGCGAAGCGGTCAGGAACATGGAGAACGCCAGCCCGTAGCTGGACTGCCCGTGCAGCTCCTGCGCGACCACCGGCATCGCCGTGGCGACTGCCATCGCTTCGAACGCGGTCAGCGTGATGATGGCCAGCAGCCCAATAGTCAGCGACCGGTAAGCAGCGGACATCGCTCCCTGTGCGGCGGCTGGTGGTTCGCTCATCTGGTAATCAGTACATACTTTCAGGCAGCGGGCAACGGCCGCCGGATGGAACGTCCGGCGGCCGCAGGTGAACGGAGGACAGGCTTACTTCTTCCCGGAATCGTCGCTTCCGGAACGCAGGCCTTCGTAGATTTCCTTGCACTCGGGGCAGACCGGGAACTTCTTGGGATCGCGGCCCGGCGTCCAGACCTTGCCGCACAGGGCAATCACCGGCTCGCCGGAGAGCGCGGACTCCATGATCTTCTCTTTGCGCACATAGTGGGCAAAGCGCTCCCGGTCTCCGGGCTCGAGTTCCTCGCGCTGCTCTTCGCGTTCAATGGTCGCGGTGGAACCGCCCGGCCCCGAAGGATCGCGGTACGGGTCGTTTTCGAAGGGATCAGGAGGCAAAGTCATGTGTCCATCTTACCCGTCGATTCCCCGCACCCTCGGTGCGAACGACGGCGGAGCCCAAGGCCCCGCCGTCGTTATTTGGACTTTTGCACACAGCGGAGGCTACTTGTTGACGGCCACGGCCTGCAGCAGTTCGGGGGCCCGGCGGTCGTACCACTTCCCTCCGGCCCGCAGCCCCACAAAGAGCAGCACGGCGCCCAGCACCAGTCCGACAGCCAGCGCCGCCCAGCTCCAGATTGCGTCGCCGGTGAGCATGGCGGCCAGCAACAGGCCGGCCTCCGGGAGCACCAGCAGCAGCTGGACCGCCATGCCGCCCATCTGCACAATCATCATCCGGGCCGTCGAGCCGGGCGGAGTCTTGAAGGGGCTCTCCCCCGGCAGCGGGACGTTGTAGGTGTAGCGGGCCGACACCACGCTGGAGAGTCCGAAGCCGGTCAGCAGGGTGCCCAGCGACAGGCCCAGCACCCCGGGCAGCAGCTCCCAGCTGCCCAGCCAGAAGAAAGGAACGACGGCGAAAACCAGCGTCACCGGCAGCGCAAAGACCGCGCAGGCCACCACGCGCCCGGCCCGGTCCGCGAGGCCGCTGACGCCGGTGGTCAGGTGCAGGGCGAAGGCAGTGTTGTCATAGGAGATGTCGGCCGAGATGCCGAAGGCGAGCAGGAACGCCATGATCGGGCCGAGCCACATCATGAAGCTGAAATCGCCGCCCTGCGAGAAGGCGAAGAACATCACCACCGGGATCAGCGGAACGGAGATCAGCGAAGCGCCGTAGCGCGGATCCTTGAACCAGTAGGTGAGGGCCCGTGCCGCGATGGCACCGGTGGGCGTGCCGGGAAAACGGGAGAAGAAGCCCAGGCGGCCGCCAGCCCGGCGGGTGACCGCGTTGTACGGCGGCGTCACCAGGGCACGGGCCAGGCTGATTTTCCACAGCCAGGCGATCAGGGCCAGGAACGCCGCACCGATCGCGAACCGCGCCGCCGCCACGCCCCAGTTCGCCAGGGCCAGGTCGCCGGGCACTGCCCAGATGCTGCCCAGCGGCGTCCACGCGAGCGTGTCGGCCAGTGAGGGGAGGAAATCGCGCGAGCTCTGCAACCCCTCAGTGACACCGATGATGATCGGGCCCAGGAGCATCAGCGGAATGATGCCGATGATGCCGCTGAGGTCTTTGAACCGGCGGGAACTGGCCAGCGTGGTTGACGCTGACGTGGTCAGCCGGGAGAGCACAATGCAGGTCAGAACAGCGACGGCGGCGCAGGGTATCGCCGCGACCATCGCCACGGGCTGGCGCCACCACATGGCGGCCTGGCCCAACGCTGCCAGCAATGTGGCCAGGCCCGGAATACCGATAACACCGCCGATGGCCAGTCCCAGCAGCAGCTGCCGCATGGGCACGGCGAACGTGACAAAACGGGCCGGATCCAGTGTCATGTCGACGCCGGTGGCCACCATGGGGATCAGCGCCCAGCCCAGGAACGCGGCCGCACCGCCGAGGATGACGGCCATCCTTCCGATCCCGGGTTCGTGCGTGGCCAGCAGGACGAGCCCGGCGATGAGCAGCACCAGGACGCCCAGCGCATAGAGGCCGCCGAGGATGACGCCGACCAACTGCCAGGGGCTGCGCTTGAAGCCGTTGCGCAGCAGGGTCAGCTTGAGCCTTACGAGGTGCGCAACCACTCGAGCCCCTCCGCCTGGTTCCGTCCGCCGACCAACTGCACAAACCGGTCCTCGAGGCTGGCGCCGGCCCGGACCTCGTCCACGGTGCCGGCTGCCAGCACGTTGCCGTTGGCGATGACGGCAACGTGGTCGCACATGCGCTGGACCAGGTCCATCACGTGGCTCGAGACAATCACCGTGCCGCCCGAATCCACGTAATCGTGCAGAATGTCCCGGATGTTGGCCGCCGACACCGGGTCCACCGCCTCGAACGGCTCATCCAGCACCAGCAGCTTGGGGGCATGGATCAGTGCAGAAGCCAGCGCGATTTTCTTGGTCATGCCTGCCGAGTAGTCGACTACCAGCGTGCCCGCATCATTAGTCAGGTCCATCGCCCGCAGCAGGTCCGCGACCCGGCCGGCCACGGTCTCCCGGTCCATCCCGCGCAGCAGGCCCGCATAGGTGACCAGTTGCTCGCCGGTCAGGCGGTCAAAAAGCCGCACACCGTCAGGCAGCACCCCCATCAGCCGCTTGGCTTCCAGCGGCTGGGCCCATACGTCGACACCGTGCACCCACACCTGACCGTAGTCCGGACGCAGCAGCCCCGTTGCCATGGACAAAGAGGTGGTTTTGCCCGCGCCGTTGGGCCCCACCAGGCCGTAGAACGATCCCGCCGGCACATCCAGGTTCACGCCGTTGACGGCGATCTTCTCGCCGAAGCGCTTCGCCAGACCGCGGACGGCAAGCGCTGGTGCACGCGGGGGAACCGCGGCTGTCTCGGCCGGCTGGACCGGCTCGGCGTAGTCAGATGGTGCAGGAGAAGCCGTGCCGGAATCGGCAGGCGGCCAGGCGTCAGGGGATGTCATGAACCCACGGTAACAACGCCGGTTCCCTGTTCACATCATCCGCAAGGACTAAAAATTCTCCCTCACGGCTGCACGCTGGTACTGCGGGGCCCCAGGGCAGATCATGACCGAGTTCGACGGCGGCGCGCTGCCACCAATGCGGGTCACGCAAGGCGGCGCGCGCGATCAGGACGGCGTCCGCGTCGCCGTCGGAGATAATGCGGTGGGCATGGCTGGCCGAGGAAATCAGCCCCACCGCGCCGACGGGCAGCCCGGTCCGCTGCCGGAGCTCTGCGGCGAAGGGCACCTGGTATCCGGGAGCCAGCGGAATGCGGACACCGGGCACCGCGCCGCCGCTGGAAACATCAACGAAATCCACCCCGTGCTCGCGTGCGGCCGCCGCCATCCTCGAAACCGACTCCGGGTCCAGCCCGCCCGGGACCCAGTCCGAGGCCGAAACACGCAGCAGCAGCGGCATAGCATCGGGGATCACGCCGCGGACTGCGTCGATGACCGCAAGCAGCAGCTTTGACCGCTTCAGCTCGGATCCTCCCCAGGCATCGCCCCGGTTATTGACCAGAGGGCTGAGGAACTGGTGCAGCAGGTAGCCGTGGGCGCCGTGGATTTCGATGGTGTCGAACCCGGCCCAGACGGCACGGGCCGCGGCATCCCTGAAGTCCGTAATGACTTGTTGGATTCCGTTTTCGTCCAGTGCCTCCGGTGCGTCCAGTCCGCCGAACGGTTCGGTGGTCGGGGCGAGAGTCTGCCAGCCGCCTTCCGAGCGCGGGACACTTCCATGCTCGATGGCGAAAGGCCAGTAGGTGGAGGCCTTGCGGCCGGCGTGGGCAAGCTGAATGCCGATCTTCGCACCTGATGCCCCGTGCCGGTGGACAAAATCCGTGATCCGGTTCCAGGCGTCTGCCTGCGCGTCGGTCCAGATGCCGGTGTCACGGCCGCTGATGCGTCCTGCGCCGCTCACCGCCGTGGCTTCGGTCAGGATCAGTGCTGCTCCCCCCACCGCGAACTGGCCCAGGTGCATCAGATGCCAGTCGTTGGGCACACCCGGCGCATCCGCGCCGTCCACGGAGTACTGGCACATCGGTGCCACCCATCCGCGGTGCGCCAGCTCCAGACCCCGCAGGGTGATGGGGCTGAACAGTCCGGTTGTTCCGTCGGCAGCCACCGAGCCCGCCTTTAAAAAAGTGCCCGGGCCAAGGCCTGGCGGGCTTTGGAAACCCGGGGGTCCGTCGCCCCGACAACCTCGAACAGGTCCACCAGTCGCGCGCGTGCCGCATCGCGGTTGTCGCCGGCGTTCCGGGCGACAAACTTCACCAGCCGCGCGAACGCATCTTCGATATGGCCGCCGGATACATCCAGGTCCGCCACTGCCAGCTGTGCTGCCAGATCATCCGGGTTCTCCGCCGCGGCGGTGCGGATAGCTGCACCATCGGCACCCTCCAGGCGCTGCATCAGCTCAACCTGCGCCAGCCCGGTCTTGGCTTCATGATCGGCGGGCTGCTCGGCCAGCGCCTTGCGGTAGGCGGCGGCAGCGGCAGCAAAGTCACCGGCTTCGATCGCGTCGAACGCCTCCTGATGCAGAGGCGGCAGCGGCGGTTCGGCCGGGGGTTCCTCCTGTCCGTCGGCAGAACCGGCCCGCCCGGTCACTCCGTTGGCTTCAGCTACCTTGAGCAGTTCCTCCACGAAGGAGCGCAGTTCCTCTTCGCTGGCGAGGCCCTGGAACAGCGGAATGGGCTGGCCCTTCAGCAAGGCCACGGCCGCAGGCACGCTCTGCAGCTGGAACGCCTGCCCGATGCCGGGGCTGGCCTCCACGTCAACCCGCGCCAGGATGAACCGGCCGGCGTATTCGTCCGCCACCTTCTTGAACACGGCGGACAGTTGCTGGGCGATGTCGCTGTATGCGGCCGTGAGTTCCACGATCACCGGAACCTGCGCGGAAAGCTGGACCAGGGACGAGAAGCTTTCCTGATTGACGTCCACGATGTAGGGCACGCGTGCGCCGTTGCCGTCCTGACCGGCGGGCGCCGCGGTACCGGGCGCGTTGCCCGCCGGTTGCTGCGGCCGCTTGAGCGCGGACAGATCCACGGCTCCACGGAGATTAAGGGATGACGGCGCAGGGCCCTGCCCTGAAGCTGGAATGCTCATGACATCACACTAATACGGATCCTCGGGGCCTTCCGAATTCGGCGGGCAGGTGTGTTCGGACTTACTTCAGGCGGACGTCCACCAGATCCTGGGCCACGCCGATAACAGTGATCGGCTCCTTCGATCCTGCCGGCGGAACATAGATGGCTACGGACTCACCGTAAGTGACGTCCACGCCTTCCGTGGTGGTCTGCTCCCCTGCCAGCGCCGCGAACTCTTCGGAGAGCCCAACGGTGGCACCCGGCTCCGACGGAACGCTGCTCATGACGTTGCGCATGTAGCCGTAGACCATGGCCCCGCCGTCGGCCGTCTTCAGTGCCCGGACGGACTTCCCGTCGACGCTGCGGCTGAAGGAGATGTCCGCATTGTCGTTGGACGCGACCTGGTCCTTCTGGAAGGACGTGATCTGTTCGGCGAAGGTATTCTCCGCGACGGCTTCCTTGTTCTTGCCGTCCGTCAGGTAGCCGGCCAGCAGCTTCAGGGCATCTTGCGGCGCGTGCAGCAGTCCGTCCTTGCTATCAGCCGGTACCGAGGGGGAGCCGCCCTTTTCGGTGGAGACCTGGGGGAAAGTTGTTCCGGGCAGCATCTGCACCGCGTGGACCATCTTGTAGTTCTCCCGCGGCGTTGCCTGGGAGAGCACCACTACCTGCGGAACCGGGTTGTCGTCGCCCCGCGTCACCGCCACAACGGTTCGGGGCCACTCCGGGCCGCTGTCGACCATGGAGGTCAGAACCGGATCCGCGGCAACGGGCACGGGTGCCGCCACATCGCCATTCTCTGCCCGGACCTTGTAGTTGGCCTCGCGCAGTGCAAGTGCTGCACCGCCGACCCGGGCATTAAGTTCGCCGGCGTCGCGAGCAGCGTCACCGGCGGTGACAGCTCCGGCCACTGCATCCATGATGCGGTTCAACTGCCCGTCCAGCACGACGGGGTAGGTAGCCGCTGCCGCCTCGGGCGAAGCGGCGGGCTCGCCGGCGTGCGCCGGCACGACCTGCGCGGTCAGCGCCGTACCCGCAGCGAGCACGACGGCCAAGGCTCCAGCGCCGGAACGTCGCCCATCGGTACGGGATTCAGCTCTTCCGGCGGAGGCACCGGAGCCGCCCCCTGCTGCCACGCGGCGGCCGCTGACAACTGCGGTCTCGTCCAGGCTGCCGGCAGGCCGGTCACCAGGCCCACCGGCCGGGGCAGCTCCGCCACCACGGCGGGAAATGATGGCGATGGCCAGTCCGAGCACTGCCAGCAGCGCGCCAATAATGATCAGGGCGATGCTCCCGGGAGAAGTGGTGTCGTTCGGCCAGCTGACCGTAACGTTCGTGGGGGCGGGCTTGGTGCCGTCCGCGGCCAGCAGAATGGACCACTCGCCCTCGGCCGGTGCAATCCACCGGTGCTCGGTGCTTTGCGCGGCGGTCTCCTCGCTTACCCACAGATCCGAGCCTGCGGGGTTGGGAACCTTCGCGTCCCCCTCTACCGCGCTGCCCTGCAGTCGCCCGTCCGCTACGGCGGAAATTGACGTATGCGCGGCTTCGCCGACCCAGGCGTCAACGTCGCCGGCACGGCCCACTGCCAGGAAAAACTCTCCCTCGCCTTCAACCGTGATGTCCACGCGTTCATCATCCACGCCAAGCACGCCGGGCTCGATCACTGTCACCGGCGCCGTCGATTCAGCTGCTGAATAGCTCGCGGAAACTGTCTCCGGAGGTGCCCAGACGGTTCGCAGGGCGATTCCGAGCACCACGGCGAGGAGGCCGGCTGCAATCAGGGCCACTGCAATTTTTAAACGCACAAAAATACCTATCAATCGTCGCTGCGGGGCATGACGCCCGCGTCAAACCGCGGCGGAACGGGGTCAGTCCGCGGGTAGAAATGTCATCGCTCGTCATCGGCCGATCTTTTGTAACCCTATGGTAACGAAAAAGGCTGTTAGAGTGCCTTCTTGGTGACAGCCGCCACCCGGGCACCGGCGTTCGGCCCTGCCACCCGTGGTTGCTGCTGACAACCGCTGATACTCTTCGACAAAGTCCATCCCGTCTACGTTCGCGGGCTGAGGGAAACAGGTTCATACGCGTGAGGGAGCATACAGGAAATCCGGCCGGTGCCGAAGGCAACGATAACTCCAGCGAGCAGGAGGCCGCCCGCCCGGTCCCGGTCACGCCTGCCCGTCGGAAATCCGTCCTGACCGCCCTCGGCCGGATCGGCGCCTCCATTCCCCGCGCCCAACCGCGTCTGCGGTTCGAAATGCCGCCGGAAGCCCAGACACCTGATGAGGCTGACGACGTCGAACCGCCGCCTCCCGCCGCCGTCTCCGGTTATACCGCTGCCCACCATCCCATCCACTTCGGTTTCATGGCGACTGTCGGTGTCGGAATGGCGCTGCTGTTGTATTTCATCCTCACCAACATCGGCGAACTGCTTGGTTGGATCGCGGCCGCACTCTTCATCGCGCTCGGCCTGGATCCGGTTGTCCGGTGGCTGGAGCGCAAGGGCTTGCCGCGGCCGGCCGGAGTTGTCGCCGTCGTCCTTGCCTTGGCCGGGCTCCTGGCGGCGTTCTTCTCCACGCTCATTCCGACGATCGTCAACCAGACAACGCAGATCGTGGCCAACGCGCCCAGATACGTCGACGAATTCCTGGAGTCGCCGGTTTTCCAGTCCATTGACGAACGCTTCCAGGTCCGCAACCGCGTGGATGAGGAAGTGGCCAAGTTCTTTGCCAACTCCGACGCCGTTACCGGCATCTTCGGCGGCGTGCTCGGCGTCGGCAGCAGGGTCTTCCAAGGAGCCTTCGGTGCACTGATCGTGCTGGTACTGACCTTGTATTTCCTCGCCTCGCTGCCGGCGATGAAGGTCTGGGCCTACCGGCTCGCGCCGAGATCGCGGCGGCAACGTGTGCAGTTCCTCGCCGAGGAAATCACCGGCAGCGTGGGCAGTTATGTGATCGGGCAGGCCTGCGTTGCCCTCGTCAACGCCGTGGTGGCCTTCATCGCCATGTCCATCGCCGACGTCCCCTTCAGTGTCCTGCTGGCGTTCCTGGTAGCGCTGCTGGCCTTCATCCCGCTGGTCGGCGGCATGATCGCCGGCATCATGGTCTCACTCGTGGCGCTCACCGTGGACTGGCAGACCGCGGTGCTCTTTGCCATCATCTACTTCGCCTACCTGCAGTTCGAGGCGTACTTCGTCTCGCCCCGGATCATGCAGCGCGCGGTCGCCGTACCCGGCGCCGTGGCGGTCATCGCCGTCATTGCCGGCGGCCTGCTGATGGGCGTCCTCGGTGCCCTCATGGCGATCCCGGCAGCGGCCGCGGTGATGCTGCTGATCAAAGAGGTCATCATCAGCCGGCAAGACCAGCGCTAGGTTGCCGCGGGAACTCCCCGGCTAGCGGTAACGGAAACTCCGGGTCTTCCAGCAGTGCGGGTGCCAGTGCCGCCGTTCTGCCAAGGCTGTTTCCGCCCCGAAGAGCGAGTCCTGCCGCCATGCCACCAGGTGCTCCACCCCGGGACGGATCATCTGCCCGCACCCCGGGCAGGTGTAATCCTTGGCAGCGCTGCCCGGCGTTATCCGCCGCACGTTCCACTCCCCGTCCGGCGCGCTCTGCCGTTCCGGGATGCCCGCCCGGGCGCGGTCCAGGTCAAGCTCGGCGCCCTGCACCCATTTACGTGACGCCGTCCCAGTGCGGCGGCGGGGACGGTTTGAACGGGGCATGGATCAATTCTGCCCCACCACACAGGTGCCTGCACAAACTAACGTAAAGTGGCCTACTGTGCGTTTAGTTATTGCCCGCTGCTCAGTTGATTACATCGGCCGTCTCCGCGCCCATCTACCGCTGGCCACACGCCTGCTGATGGTCAAGGCGGACGGCTCCGTTCTCATCCATTCCGACGGCGGCTCCTACAAGCCGCTTAACTGGATGAGCCCGCCCGCCAGACTCCGTGTCGAGACGCCGGACGAAACGGACGCTGCCGACGGCGTAGCCGAAGTCTGGCACGTCCAGCATGCCAAGAGCGACGACCGGCTGGTCATCCAGATCCACGAGCAACTCCACGAGTTCAGCCACGAACTTGGCGTGGACCCGGGACTGGTCAAGGACGGTGTCGAAGCCGACCTGCAGCGCCTGCTGGCCGAGCAGATCCACACCCTCGGCGAGGGCTACAGCCTGATCCGCCGGGAGTACATGACCGCCATCGGTCCGGTCGATATTCTGGCCCGCGATGCCACCGGCGCGACCGTGGCCATTGAACTCAAACGCCGCGGCGATATCGACGGCGTGGAGCAACTGACCCGCTACCTTGAACTGCTGAACCGCGATCCCCTGCTGGCCCCGGTGAAGGGGGTCTTCGCGGCCCAGCAGATCAAGCCCCAGGCCCGGGTGCTGGCATCGGACCGCGGCATAGACTGCCTCACCTTGGATTACGATGCCATGCGCGGGGTTGACGACAGCGAAGCACGCTTGTTCTGACCTCCGCCCGGCCGCCTTTGAATGAGTGCACCGCCTACCCGCAACCGCGGGAAAACATTTGCTTAACAAACGATTGAATGCCCCCACAGGCCGTTGACCTGCCCTTTTACGTATGTGATGCTTAACGCAGTCTTTGTGTATGTGTGTTTTTCATGCTCGCAGGACATGTTGCGAGTGTGAAGCTCCTCACCGCTTCGGCAACCAGCCGGACATGAGGTCTTCCACGGAGTGACCCCGGTCCGGTACGAGGTGTGCCGGGCTAAAAAGTTCCACTATGAGGAGAAATAAATGGCACAGGGGACCGTCAAGTGGTTCAACGCTGAAAAGGGCTTCGGCTTCATCACCCCGGATGATTCCGACGGCGATGTTTTTGTTCACTACTCTGAAATCCAGACGGGTGGTTTCAAGACCCTGGACGAGAACCAGCGTGTGACCTTCGAGATCGGGCAGGGCGCCAAGGGGCCGCAGGCCACCGGCGTAACCGTCATCTGAGATTTCGAATACCACCTCGCGGCACCGCTGCGACGGACTTGCACAGAGATCCCCGGAGGAATCCGGGGATCTCTGACGTCAAGCCAACCTGCCGGCCAGTGCTCCGGGCTCCGGTTCGCTCCCCTGCCGGGCGACGGCAGCCCCCAAGGTACGCAGCTTCTCGTCGAAACGCTCATAGCCACGGTCTATATGGTCTACGCCCCGGACCTCGGTCACGCCGTCGGCTACCAGTCCGGCAATCACCAGGGCAGCGCCGGCGCGGATGTCATTTGCTACTACCGGCGCTCCGGATAGCTGCGGCACTCCCCTGATCAAGGCATGATGCCCATCCAGCCGGACCACGGCACCGAGCCGGGCCAGCTCAGAGGTAAAGCCCCAGCGCGCCTCAAAAACGTTTTCGGTCACCATGCCGTTGCCATCCGCTACCGCGTTCAGTGCTACGACGAACGGTTGGAGGTCCGTGGGGAATCCCGGATACGGCAGCGTGGAGACGTTGATCGGGGCGGGACGGCCGCTGCCTTCGACGATGAATCCGTCCGCCCGGGTGGTGATTGTGCAACCGGCCTGGGCCAGCTTGTCCAGCACCACAGACAGATGTTCCGGAACCGCATTGCAGACGTCCACGCACCCGCCGCTCATGGCAGCGGCAAACGCCCACGTGCCCGCTACGATCCGGTCCGGAACCGTCCGGTGCGTGACCGGATGCAAACGTTCGACGCCGGTTATCACCAAGGTCGGCGAGCCGATCCCTTCGATCTGCGCTCCCATGGCCACCAGCAACTCGGCTATGTCGCAGACCTCCGGTTCGCGTGCCGCGTTGTCGATGGTCGTGACGCCGTGCGCCAAGGTGGCCGCCATCATCAGATTCTCCGTTGCCCCTACGGACGGAAACGAGAGCCGATGGTGGGCCGCATGCAGGCCGCTGGGTGCACGCGCGACAAGATAGCCATGCGCAATGACTATTTCCGCCCCCATCAGCTCCAGACCGCTGCGGTGCATGTCCAGGCCGCGGGAGCCAATGGCATCTCCACCGGGCAGCGCTACCTCTGCCTGGTGGCAGCGGGCGACCAGCGGTCCCAACACCGATATCGACGCCCGCATTGCCCGGACCAGGTCATAGTCGGCCTGATGGGCCGGCTCGGCAGGAACGTCAATGTGCACGCATGACGCATCGACGTCGTAATCAACGGTGCAGCCAAGCCTTCGCAGCAGCTCCGCCATGATCCACACGTCCTGGATATTCGGCACGTTGGTGATCGTGGACTTTCCCTCGGCCAGCAGCACGGCGGCCATCAGTTTCAAGACACTGTTCTTCGCCCCGGCCACCTCAACACGCCCCGACAGGGTGCTGGGTCCGTTGACGACGATCACATCTTCCATAGTCCCCATCCTAATGAGCGTTCCCTAAAGAACAGCGGCGCGGCTCCGGTGAGGAGCCGCGCCGCGAAAGCATTTTCATCGCCAGGTACCGATCCCTATCACCGGACCGGCCTCCAACCAGGAAGACAGACCCGCGTAAACATCGAAGCTCATGGCGAGCAGCAGTTCCTGCTTGTCATGGCGAAGCATCACCACGATGGCCCCGGGCTGTATTTTCGCCCGCTCGGCCTCCGTAGGTTGGCGCCACCCCTGCAGCTCCAAGGCGCTGCGCCGGAATCTGTGGCGCGGCCTGGGACTCAGGGAAAAGAGCCGCAACCATTCCAGGTGTTTGTCCGCATAACGACAAACCCCCATCTGCCAGCTGCCAGGCAGCATGCAGATGGAGGCGTCAAAAGTGCCAAGGGCGCGCCGCAGTTGATAGCGGCGCACCCCGAAGGCAAGCAGCGTCAGTAGCAGCAGCAGGAACAGTGCCGCCAGAATAGCGAACGTGTAACCGACTTCTTCCACTGGCGCCGCTAGCTGTACCTAAGCCGTGGCCAGGTCATTGACCGTGGCGTTATCCGCCACGATGACCACGCGGTTACTGTCGACGGAGAAGAATCCGCCGTCCACGGTCACGTTGATCCGCTCGCCGTTGACGGGGTTGATCCCCAGCTCGCCGGGAGCCAGAATAGCCAGCACCGGCGAGTGGCCGGGCAGGATTCCGATCTCGCCTTCTGCGGTACGAGCCTTGACCAAAGTTGCCGCACCGGACCACACAAAATGGTCCGCCGCCACAATCTCTACTTCCAGTTCAGCCGCTTCGTTAGCCATTGGCTTACTTGCTCTGTTCCTGGATCTTGGCCCACTGGCGCTCTACGTCGTCCAGGCCACCGATGTTGAAGAACGCCTGCTCCGCAATGTGGTCCAGATCGCCGTCGCAGATGGCCTTGAAGCCTTCAACGGTGTCCTTGATCGAAACAGTGGAACCCTCCACGCCGGTGAACTGCTTGGCGGTGTAGGTGTTCTGCGACAGGAACTGCTGGATGCGGCGAGCACGCGCCACAACGATCTTGTCCTCTTCGCCCAGTTCATCAATGCCGAGGATGGCGATGATGTCCTGCAGTTCCTTGTTCTTCTGCAGGATCTGCTTCACGCGGACGGCGACGTCGTAATGCGCCTGCCCGATGTACTGCGGGTCGAGGATTCGCGACGTGGAGGTCAGCGGATCCACAGCGGGGTACAGGCCACGGGAAGCGATTTCACGGGAAAGTTCCGTGGTCGCATCCAGGTGCGCGAATGTGGTTGCCGGAGCCGGGTCGGTGTAGTCATCGGCCGGGACGTAGATCGCCTGCATCGAGGTGATCGAGTGGCCCTTGGTCGACGTAATGCGTTCCTGCAACAGGCCCATTTCGTCAGCAAGGTTCGGCTGGTAACCAACGGCGGAGGGCATACGGCCCAGCAGCGTGGAGACCTCGGAACCTGCCTGGGTGAAACGGAAGATGTTGTCGATGAAGAGCAGCACGTCCTGGTTCTGCACATCGCGGAAGTATTCCGCCATGGTCAGAGCCGACAGTGCCACGCGCAGACGCGTTCCCGGCGGCTCGTCCATCTGGCCGAAAACAAGGGCCGTGTCCTTCAGAACGCCGGCTTCTTCCATTTCGACCCAGAGGTCGTTACCTTCACGGGTACGCTCGCCGACACCGGCGAATACCGAGGTACCGCCGAAGTTACGGGCAACACGGGTGATCATTTCCTGGATCAGCACGGTCTTGCCGACACCGGCACCGCCGAACAGGCCGATCTTTCCACCCTTGATGTACGGGGTGAGGAGGTCGATGACCTTGATGCCGGTCTCGAGGATCTCCGTGGAGCTTTCCAGATCGGCAAAGTTGGGAGCCTTGCGGTGGATCGGCCAGCGCTCGTTGATCTCCAGCTCGGAAGCTTCAACGTCGAGCGGTTCGCCCAGCACGTTGAAGATGTGACCCTTGACGCCATCACCAACAGGCACGGTAATGGGCGAACCAGTGTCCGTGACGGTGGTGCCGCGGACGAGACCGTCGGTGGCCTGCAGGGAGATAGCACGAACGAGGTTGTCGCCAAGGTGCTGCGAGGTCTCGAAGGTGATGGTGTGGGTGTCGCCGTTGAGCGTGATCTCAGCGGTCAGTGCGTTGTAGATGCCGGGGATGGCGTCAGCCGGGAACTCGACGTCGACAACCGGGCCGATCACACGGGCAATACGGCCAGTGGCGCCCGAGCCGACGGAACCGGTTCCGTGCTCGATAGTTTGGGCAGTCATCTCTCTCACTTCATTCAGTTAGATGGCGTGGGTTAAAGTTTACTTTGGCCTGAGGCGCCTTCGACGCCGAAGGTCAGGACGCGCTTAGCGCGTCCGCACCGCCGACAATCTCGGTCAGTTCCTGCGTGATTTCGGCCTGACGTGCGTTGTTCCGGAGCCTTGTGTACTTCTTGATGAGGTCCGAAGCGTTGTCGCCCGCAGACTTCATGGCCCGCTGGCGGGCGGCAAGTTCACTGGCGGCGGACTGCAGCATGGCTGCAAAGATACGCGACTCAATGTAGCGCGGCAGCAACGCGTCCAGTACCTGCTCAGGTTCCGGCTCGTACTCGTACAACGGCAGCAGATCCGACTCCGATACAGCCTCCTCCTCCACGACTTCCAGGGGCAGCAGACGAATAACCGTCGGCTCCTGGGTCACCATGGACTTGAAGCGCGTGTAGACAACGTGGATCTCGTCGACACCGCCCTCTTCATAAGCAGTGTTGAAGTCAGCGAGTACGGCGTCGCCGATCTCGCGGGCAACCTCAAAGGCCGGCGCATCCGTGCCGCCGGTCCACACCTGCTCGTACGGAAGACTGCGGAAATCAAAGTAAGCCTGCGCCTTGCGGCCAACAAGGTAGTGGCGCACTTCCTTGCCGTCTGCCCGCAGCAATTCGGTCAGCGACTGTGCCTGCTTCAGAATCGAAGCAGAGTACGCTCCTGCCAGACCGCGGTCGGAGGTCATTACCACGACGGCCGCGCGCCGGATCTGCTCCGGCTCGGTGGTCAGCGGGTGTTCGATTTCCGACTGTGACGACACAGCAGAAACGGCACGGGTGATCGCATTAGCGTAGGGCAGTGACGCAGCCACACGGGTGCGGGCCTTTCCAATGCGCGAGGCAGCGATCAGCTCCATCGCCTTGAAGATCTTCTGCATCGACGTGGTCGAAGCAATCTTCTGGCGGTAGACCCGAATCTGGGCTCCCATACTTTTCCTTTCCTAATCCTCGCTGATTGAGCGAAGTCGAGTCCTATGCATGACGGCGTCAGGATTTCGACCCCGCTCAATCAACGAAAATGAATTAGCGCTTCTGCCGGACGATCTTTTCCTGATCCACGGCTTCCTCGGCCAGGGCGTCATACTCTTCTCGGCCTGCACCGACAAGCTGGTTGTCGCCTTCTCCGAAGAAGCCCTTCTTGAATTCCGTGATCTGCTGATCAAGTTCCTGGACCGTGGAGTCCTCAAGCAGGTTGGTCTGCGCGATCGTGGTCAGGACCGACGAGCGGTGACGCAGATGCTGAAGGAACTCGGTTTCGAAACGGTTGATGTCCTCGATCGGAACCTCATCCAGGTGACCGTTCGTACCGGCCCAGATGGAGACAACCTGGTCTTCGACCGGGAACGGCGAGTACTGTCCCTGCTTGAGCAGTTCGGTCAGTCGCGCACCACGGTTGAGCTGCTGCTTGGTAGCAGCATCGAGGTCGGACGCGAACATCGCGAACGCCTGCATGTCACGGTACTGCGCCAGTTCCAGCTTCAAGGTACCGGAGACCTTCTTCATGGCCTTGACCTGTGCCGAACCACCCACGCGGGAAACGGAGATACCCACGTCGACAGCAGGACGCTGGTTGGCGTTGAAGAGATCGGACTGCAGGAAGATCTGTCCGTCGGTGATCGAGATGACGTTAGTCGGGATATATGCCGAAACGTCATTGGCCTTGGTTTCGATGAGCGGTAGGCCGGTCATCGAGCCCGCACCCAGCTCGTCGGAGAGCTTCGCACAACGCTCCAGCAGACGCGAGTGCAGGTAGAAAACGTCACCCGGGTAGGCTTCACGTCCCGGCGGACGACGCAGCAGCAGCGACACGGCACGGTAGGCTTCAGCCTGCTTGGAGAGGTCATCAAACACGATCAGAACGTGCTTGCCGCCGTACATCCAGTGCTGTCCGATGGCCGAACCGGCATAGGGCGCCAGGTACTTGAAGCCGGCCGGGTCGGAAGCCGGAGACGCCACGATGGTGGTGTACTCCATCGCGCCCTTCTCCTCCAGCGACTTGCGGACTGCAGCGATGGTGGAGGCCTTCTGGCCGATCGCGACGTAGATGCAGCGGACCTGCTTGTTGACGTCGCCGGACTCCCAGTTCGCTTTCTGGTTGATGATCGTGTCGATCGCGATCGCCGACTTGCCGGTCTGACGGTCGCCGATGATCAGCTGACGCTGGCCACGGCCGATCGGGATCATGGAATCGATGGCCTTCATGCCGGTCTGCATGGGCTCGTGGACCGACTTGCGCTGGGTCACGCCCGGTGCCTGCAGTTCCAAAGCGCGGCGGCCTTCGGATTCGATGGGGCCCATGTCGTCCAGGGGCTCGCCCAGCGGATCGACAACGCGGCCGAGGAAGTTATCTCCCACGGGAACGGACAGAACTTCACCGGTGCGGTGAACTTCCATGCCTTCGACGATGCCGGTGAAGTCACCGAGGATGACGACGCCGATTTCGCGGGTGTCGAGGTTCTGGGCCAGGCCCAGAATGCCGTTCTCGAAACGCAACAGTTCGTTGGCCATTACCGAGGGAAGACCCTCAACACGGGCAATGCCATCACTGGCGGTTGTTACGCGGCCAACTTCAACGCGCTCGGCGCTGCCCGGTTCGTAGGACGCCGCGAACTCGTTCAACGCATTACGGACGTCGTCGGCGTTGATGGTCAATTCGGCCATCTGCAGTCCCTGCTCTCCTATGTTGTGATCATCGCGTGGGCGACGACCGGTGTGTATATCAGTCTGTATTGAGGCTTCCGGCTCCAGCTCTTCGTTCCCCGAAGGGACGAGTGCTAGGCCGCGAGCTTCCGACGAAGTTCGGACAGGCGGGTGACGACCGAGGAATCAACCACTTCGTCGCCTACCTGCACGCGGACTCCGCCAACTAGTGATGGGTCAACGTTGACATTGATCTTCAGCTCGCGGCCGTACAACCCATTGAGCCCTGCCTGCAGACGTGAGATCTGCTCCTGGGTCAGCGGACGGGAAACGCTGACGTTGGCGATCCAACGCTGCTGGCGCTGGGCAACCAGTTCCACAAAGCGCCGGACCAAAGCGGTCGGCTTGAGTCCGCGCGGGGCAGTAACTGCCTGGCGGATCAAGACCTGCGCCTCGGGTCCGACGTTCGGAACCAGCTTCAGAGCCAGAGCCGATTTAGCCTCGGCCGATGCCTGCGGTTCAACCAGCGCGCGCTGCAGATCGTGATCTGCCTCGACGAGCCGGATGAAATGGAACAGGTCGTTCTCCAGACCTTCGAGTCCGTCAACTCCAGCGCCCTTGCTCTCCGCAACAGCGATAGCAGTGGTAGCCGCGAGGGTTTCCAGAGCGTCACCAATGTCACGTGCAGAGCCCCAGCGGGATGCTGCCAGGCCTTCGGCTACGGCCCGGGCATCAGCCGAGACCTTGCCGCCGACCAACTGGGAAACCAGCTGCGCCTTGTCCTCGCCGCTGCGTGCCGGGTCCGTGAGGCTCCGACGCAGTCCGGCATTGCTGTCCAGCAGACCCAGAATTGCAAAGAGTTCCTCTGCCAGGGACAGCGGAGCGGTGGGAAGCTTTGCTTCCAGCTCCTGCTGTGCCGCTTTCAGTGACTCGCTCGATACACCTGCCATTAGTTCGAAGCACCTGCATTCTGGGATGCCGGAGCCGAAGCTTCAAGATCGGCCAGGAAGCGGTCAACAACACGTGCGGAACGCGCGTCATCGTTGAGAGATTCCCCGACAATCTTGCCGGCCAGTTCGGTGGCCAGCACGCCGACTTCGCTGCGCAGCGAAGTAACGGCTGCCTGGCGCTCGGCTGCAATCTGCACCTGCGCCTGCTCGCTGATGCGGTTGGCTTCAGCGGCGGCCTTGTCCTTCAGCTCTGCAAGAATCTGGGCACCTTCGGCGCGCGCATCCTCACGGATGCGGTTGGCTTCGGTGCGTGCATCCAGCAGCTGCTGCTTGTATTCATCCAAAGCGGCGCTGGCCTCGGCCTGGGCGGCCTCCGCCTTGGCAATGCCGCCTTCAATAGCTTCGGCGCGCTCTGCATACGTCTTCTCGAACGCCGGAACGACGAACTTCGTGACGATGTACATAAGTACGGCGAAGCCAAGCAGTGTTACCGCGATTTCCCAGATGTTAGGGACTAGAGGGTTGACGCCCTCTTCGGCGGCGAGGATAACTGCCTGTTTCATATCTCACCCGTCCTATCTACTCGGTTTGAAAAGTAAGCGTGCCTACTAGAGAACGAACGCGAAAACCAGACCGAGGATGGCCAGAGCTTCAGTCAGCGCCAGACCCAAGAAGGCGATCGGCTGCAGCACACGCTGTGCCTCCGGCTGACGTGCGACACCATTGATGTAAGCGGCGAAAACGAGGCCCACACCGATGGCACCGCCGATTGCGGAGAGACCGTAACCTACGAGGTTGATATTGCCTTCCATTATTTTCCTTTCAAGATGCCCATTGGGCAGGTTGTTTGGTTCAGGTGCTTCCCCAGCGGGGAAATTTAGTGTTCCTCGGCCAGGGAGCCTTGGATGTAGATCGCGGTCAGCAGGACGAAGACATACGCCTGCAGGACCTGGATCAGGATTTCGAACATGTACATGCCGACACCGCCGGCGATCGTCAGAACGCCAAGGGGCTTGAACCAGAAGTCGGCGTCCATGATCAGGAATTCGGAGCCCGCGGCCGACAGCATGATGATCAGGTGTCCGGCCAGCATGGTGGCGAAAAGACGGAGGCTGTGGGTGACGGGCCGAACCAGGAAGGTCGAGATGATCTCAATGATGACGATCAGCGGCAGGATTGCCTTCGGGACCCCTGCGGGCACAACAGCAAGTTTGAAGTATCCGATGCCGTGCTTCTTCAGGCCCAGGACGATCCAGGTGATGTAAACGATCCCGGCCAAAGCGTAAGCAGTGCCGACATGCGACGGCGTCGGGATCTGGAGCAGCGGAACAGAACCGAAAAGGTTGTTTACCAGGATAAAGAAGAATAGGGAGAACAGCAGCGGAACATACGGCCGGTAGTCCCGTTCACCGATGATGTCCTTGCCCACGGAGTTGCGGACGAAGTTGTAGCTCATTTCGCCCAGGTGCTGAAGCTTGCCTGGCACCAGCTGACCGCGGCGTGACGCGGCCAGGAAGAACCAGGCAATCAGTGCAACAGAGAGCAGGACCAGCAGCATCTGCTTGCCGAAACCTGTTCCGTACTCGGCAGCCCAAGGGAGAATCTCCGGAAGGTGCATATCTTCGAGGGTCGGTGGGACGAAGCCACCTTCATTAGCGGCCGCCGGAAGCGCAAGCGCGATCAACGCGTTTCCTCTCTGCAGTGTCCATCATTGGGCGTTTCAGGGTGGATTGCCGTCTCGGCACGCCACCATATGAAGTTTTCTGACATTTAGATGTTGTTCCCTTGACCGTCCCCATGGCGGCGCTTAGCGCTGCGGGTGAGGTTGTGTTTTCGGGCCAGATAATATCCGCCGCCAGCGCCTAGAACGGCACCGGCGATGAACAGCCACCGGGTATTCAACAGATAGTCCAGCCCCCAGCCTATCAAACCCCAGGCTATGATCCCGCCAACTATATAGGTCAAGACCGTGTTGCCGCCCTGGTAGCCAGAGTTGCTGCTGCCGGGATCTGAATTGCGGGGACTCTTGCCAGGCATTAACGAGATTCCTTCCCGGCTGTAGAGCTGTCGCCGTCTTCCGGGTCGTCGTAAATCTGGTATCGAACGCGGGAGAATGCGAACACTTCCGCAACCTGCCACACCACAACACTGACGACGGCAGCAATGAAGAACCAGGTCGTTTCCAGCCAGTCCGGCGTACCGATGATAAAGAGCGCAGCGCCGAAACCAACAACCTTGAGCACATAGGTGGCGATAAACGCACCTATCGCACCGGAGGGATTTCTTCGCCCGACGACGTGCCCGATCAATAGGCTGATGGCGAAGAAGAATACCACCAGTGCCGAACCCAGCACAGCGCTAAGGGCACCCACACCCCCCGCCACGATGAATGCCAGTACTACCACCAGAAGAGTGGCTGCGGCGGCACCGAGGGAAGAGGTTTTCAGGATCTTCAGCCATGGAGTAGCCGTTGGACCGGAGACAGGTACGGCACTGCCAGCGGCACTGTTGCCGTTGGAATGATGTGTGCTCATAGCTGTCCGATCGGGTGCACAGGCGGGATGATGACCGGTAGACCGGCCGCAAAGAATTCTACACGAGATAGAAGTCAGCCTGTGAATGCATGTCCTGTTTCTGAGGCTATCCGGTCGCGGCGTCGGCTGCGCGACGGCCGAAGATGCGTGGGGAGCGCAGATAGAAGAGTACGACGGCGGCGCAAACCAGCAGTGCAGATGCCTTGCCCGGTACGTTGCTGGCGGCAGCCACGAGTCCGCACAACCCGGTCAGCAGCGAGCAAACCGCGACCAGCAGGGCCGACTGCACATGGCTGAGCCCAACGTCCGTCAGCCGTTGGTAGACGTGCTGACGGTGCGCCGCGTACCACCGCTCCCCCGCACTGATCCGGCGCAGCAAGGTGGTCATCGTATCGGCAAGATAGATGGTCACGGGCCCAAGCAAATACTCCGGCTGGACTCCGCTGAGAAAACCCGCCGCCCCCAGGACGGCCAGCGAAGCGCCCAGCAAATAACTGCCCACGTCGCCAAGGAAGTTGTTGCCGGAGAGGTTCCAGGGCAGAAAAGCCGCGAATGCGACGGCAACCACAAGCCCCGAGACCGTCAGCCAGTCAAGCGATGACATCATTCCGGCCACTGAAAACAACAGTCCCACGACCAGCCCATGCAGGCCCGATATGCCGTTGACCCCATCCATGAAGTTCGCAACATTGATGTAGCCGGCAATGGCCAGCGCGCCGACCGGAATCCATAACCAGGAGGTATCGGTCAGGACCACGATGATGGCAGTGCCGGCGGCACCAATTCCCAACTGCAGCAGGAAGCGTACGGAGATGGCCACACCGCGGAAGTCCTCCAGCCAGCCCAGCACAGAGGCGGCTGCGCAAACGCCGGCCACAGTAGCAATGATTGCCACACCATCGGCAGCGGCCGCGGTCAGCACTGCCGTGAGCAGCCCGCCAAGGACGCCGGCTGCCACAGTGATGCCCATGCCGCGGACAACTACTTTTGTGTGGGACGATCTCTCGTTCGGTATGTCCAGCACGCCCAGCTTGAGCAGCAGTGGCTTCAGAACCAAAGGCAGTGACAGGCTGAGGACGAGGGCAACAGCGGCTGAAAGCGCTCCGGTCATTTGGCCGACTCCGGCTCGTTACTGGCCAGTGGCAGGTGCTGCCGGTTTTTCCACTCCTCAAGACTCATCTGGTGCGGATCCAGGGCGTCAATGGAAGCATGCGAAATCTTCGGGTGCAGCGGACGCGAATCGTCTTCACCGATACCGATCAGTTCTTCGTGCAGCTTTTCACCTGGACGCAGACCGGTGAAGACGATGTCAATCTCTTTGCCGGACATCGCGATCATGCGCTGGGCAACGTCGAGGATCCGTACTGGTTCGCCCATGTCGAGAATCAGGACCTCTCCCCCGCGTCCGATGGCTCCAGCCTGAATGACCAACTGGCACGCTTCCGGAATCGTCATAAAGAAACGGGTTGCGTCCGCATCTGTCACCGTCACCGGTCCCCCATTGCGGATCTGCTGGTTGAACAGCGGCAGCACGGAACCGCGGCTACCCAGGACATTTCCGAAACGGACCGAAACGTACTTCAATCCGGTTTGCTGCGCGAGCCACGCCGTGATCTTCTCCGCAACCCGCTTGGAATGTCCAAGCACCGTTGTCGGATTAGCCGCCTTGTCAGTGGAAATATTGACGAACGTCTGGACATCGGCCAGCCGGGCGGCTTGGAGAACGTTCAAGGTGCCCAGGATATTCGTCTTCCAGGCTTCCTCGGGATACTGCTCCAGCAGGGAAACGTGTTTGAGCGCCGCTGCGTGGAAGACCACCTCGGGCTTCCGATCCAGGAAGATCTCCTCCAGGGCACCTGCGTCACGGATGTCGGCCAAAACCGTGTCTTTGCCGTTCAGCAATCCTTGGCCGGTAATCGATATCTGGGTGGACTGCAGCCCGGTTTCGTCCCGGTCCAACATGATCAATTCACGCGGCTCGAATTCGTTGATCTGCCGGCACAGTTCCGATCCTATGGAGCCGCCGGCCCCGGTGATCAGCACGCGCTTTCCCTTGACGTAATGGGCGATCTCATCAACGTGGATGTCGACGGGCTGCCGTCCAATCAGATCCTCGATTGCCACCTCGCGGAAGGAAAATTCGGACCCGCCGGTCAACATGTCCTTCAGCGGCGGGACAACCAGAACCTTGATGTTCAGGCCCGCGACTGCGTCCGAGATCCGGCGGACTTGCTTGGCATCGATGTCCGCTATGGCGATCAACAGGACCGTGGCGTTTGTCCGGGCCACGATGTCCGGCAGGTCCTCCATCCGGCCGAGCACCGGAACACTGGCAATCCGCAGGTGCTTCTTCGCCGGGTCATCGTCAATCAGGCCGACAGGCAGCCAAGGCGACTGCGGGTCGTTGCACATGCGGCTGACGATGGACTTACCCACAAAACCGGCGCCGTAGATCAGGGTCCTGGCGGCCTCTTCGCCGGGTTTGGCCTTGCTCTCAACGTACATCCGCTTCAGGTAGCGGATAGCGGCCATGAAAAGGCAGGCGAACGGGAAGGCGATGATGCCTGTACCACGTGCGATACCCATGGAGATACCAAAGAACAGCAGGGCGACCGTGGTGATGGCCGAAACCGCCACCGTCACGATCACAAGCAGCTTTGCCTCGTGGAAGCTGCCAAAGCTGTACCGCCCCTTATACAGCGCGAAGGCTGAACCCACTGCGAACTGCGCGGCGATCGCAATGGCGCAGAGGACGATGATGCCTGGGATCTTCGATGGATCCAGTACCATCTCGTACCGCAGGAAGACGGCCAGGACGATCGAAACAATCCAGGCGGATGAATCCAGCAGGAACTGCGACCAGAGCCAGAGGGCCTTGTCGCTGCTGGCAGTCTTACCGGATGCGGGGCCACGTCCAATGCTCATAGCTGGCTGCTCTCCCCTGGCGTCTCCGCTGCAGGGTCCGGCGTTAGCCCAGCCGGTTCCTCCCCAATGCCGAGGATGTCCGGCACGATTTCCCGCAACCGGTCAATGGGTATGGCTCCGTCACGGACCACACGGAAGGGCTGTGAAGTGCAGTCGACAATAGTCGACGGCAGGGACTGGCTGTCTTCGGTATCACCGCGCAGTCCGTCTTCCAGGTAGACCTCCACCGATTCAGCAAGCTGCACGTGGGCTTCGACGGCTGTCCGGGATGCCGGCTGGCCGGTGCGATTCGCGGACGAAACCGCCAGCGGGCCTGTCACCGCGAGCAGGTCCAGCGCCAGACGGTCATCCGGCATCCGCAGGGCCACGGTGCCCTTGGTGTCGCCCAGATCCCAGGTCAGCGACGGCTGGGCATGGAAGATCAGAGTCAGTCCGCCGGGCCAGAATTCGTCCGCAAGGCGTCTGGCCTCCTCGGCGATGTCCACAGCCAGCCCGTCCATGGTCTGCGGACGGGGAATGAGGACCGGAGGGGGCATGGTGCGGCCACGGCCCTTGGCTGCCAACAGCGTGGCAACCGCCTGTGGCGAGAACGCGTCCGCAGCGATGCCATACACCGTGTCCGTAGGCATGACAATGCACTGTTTTGACGCGATTGCCGTCTGCGCGGCGGCAAGGCCTTCACTACGTTCGACGTCGTCCTTGCAGTTGAATGTGGTGGTCACAGGATCATTCTTTCATTTCGGGGCAGCGCTACCGCCGGACGGCGGCGGTGGCCCGTTCGCGTCCGGTCAAATCGTAGACTGTGGCAACATCGTCCCAGCACCCGGCACTATGCAGCAGGTGCGACACAGCTTCAGCCTGGACTTCCGCATGTTCCATGATGAAGTAACCGCCGGATTTCAACAGCCGTGCGGCGGTGCTGGCCGTGGCCGCTGGCAACTGGAGACCGTCGGCGCCGCCTCCATACAGAGCAATTTGCGGGTCATGTTCCGCCACTTCCGGGTCCCGCGGCACGGCTTCGGCGGGAATATACGGAGGATTGGAAACAACGACGTCGAAGGTTCCATCGTGTTCGGTAAGCGCGGTACGTAGGTCTTCCTGGACCAGGGTCACGCCCCACGGTTCCAGGTTGCGTGCTGCCCAGGCATGGGCCAGATCACTCAGTTCCACGGCGATGACTTCCGCTCCGGGAACTTCCTGGGCAATGGACGCCGCAATGGCGCCCGACCCGGTACCAAGATCAACGACCTTTGCGCGCGGGATTTTCACAGCGCGGTCAATGGCGTACTGGGCAACGGTCTCCGTTTCCGGCCGCGGGATAAAGACTCCGGGTCCAACCTGCAGTTCGAGGTGGCGGAAGTACGCCTTGCCCGTAATGTGCTGGAGCGGAACCCGACGGGCCCGTTCCGCCACGAGTTCGCCGAACTCCGGCGGGACCGTTGCACCAGTCAGGGCCAGCGATCTTATCCGGCCTAAGGACTCAGCCATGAGATGAGCCGCCAGAAGCTCGGCATCCACGCGCGGACTGGGCACCCCCGCCCGCGCCAATATCTGAGTTGCCTCGGCGAGAGCCTCGGCAAGCGTTTCTCCGGTCACTGGTGCCTAATGATCCTCGCCGACTGCCTCAAGCCGCGCCTGCTCGTCGGCCTCGATGGCCGACTGGATGACGGGCTCCAGTTCCCCGTTCATGACCGCATCCAGGTTGTAGGCCTTGTAGCCGGTGCGATGGTCCGCTATGCGGTTTTCCGGAAAATTGTACGTGCGGATCCGTTCAGAGCGGTCCATGGTCCGGATCTGCGACTTACGGGTCTCTGAATTGGCTGCGTCGATCTGCTCCTGCTGGTGAGCCAACAGACGGGCACGCAGCACTCGCATGCCCGCTTCACGGTTCTGCAGCTGGGACTTTTCGTTCTGCATCGCGACCACGATCCCGGTGGGAATGTGCGTGATGCGGACGGCGGAATCCGTGGTGTTGACAGACTGCCCACCTGGCCCGGAGGAGCGGTAGACATCGATCTTCAAGTCGTTCTGGCTGATGTCGACTTCTTCCGGCTCATCCACTTCCGGCAGAACCAGGACGCCGGCGGCGGAGGTGTGGATACGGCCCTGGGATTCGGTGACCGGAACACGCTGGACACGGTGCACGCCGCCTTCGAACTTCATCCTGGCCCAGACGCCTTCAGCGGGATCGTTCGATGAACCCTTGATCGCCATGGAAACGTCCTTGTAGCCGCCCAGATCGGACTCGGTGGCGGAGATGATTTCGGTCTTCCAGCCGCGTTGCTCCGCATACCGGGTGTACATACGCAGCAGATCACCGGCGAACAAGGCGGCTTCGTCGCCACCTTCACCGCCCTTGACTTCGATGATGACATTGCGTGCGTCGTCCGGATCCCGCGGGATCAACAACCGGCGCAGTCTTGCCTGGGCCGTCTCGAGATCAGCTTCAAGCGCAGGGATTTCGGCAGCAAACTCGGGGTCCTCGGCAGCCATTTCCCGTGCCGCGCCCAGGTCGCCCTCCAGTTGGCTCCAGCGGTTGTATGCCTCGACAATACCGTTCAGCTGCGCCGACCGGCGGCCCAGCTTGCGAGCCAGTCCCTGGTCCGCGTATACGGCCGGATCGCTCAGCCGCTTTTGCAGCTCTGCATGCTCTGCGAGCAATCCCTGTACGGACTCAAACATTTCTCAAACCTCTTTCGACTTCTTCAATAAGTCTAGATAAGACACCAACCGGCCGCTTAAACAGCGAACCGCCCAGATTTCACCGGACCCGCATTGCGGGACCGGCGAAATCATGAGCGGTTAGGGCAGCTACTTGTCGTTGTCGGACTTCGCGCCCAGCGTCGTCTTCTGTACCTGCATCAGGAACTCGACATTGGACTGAGTGTCCCGGATCTTGTTGGTCAAGAGCTCAAGCGCCTGCTGCGTATCGAGTCCGGAAAGGACCCGGCGCAGCTTCCACATGATCTTGACTTCCTCCGAGGAGAGCAAGTTCTCTTCCCGACGGGTACCGGAAGCGTTGACGTCCACGGCAGGGAAGATCCGCTTGTCCGCCAGATTACGGGACAGTCGTAGTTCCATGTTGCCCGTGCCCTTGAACTCTTCGAAAATGACTTCGTCCATCTTGGAACCGGTTTCCACCAATGCGGTTGCCAGGATGGTCAAAGAACCGCCGTTTTCGATGTTGCGGGCAGCACCGAAGAAGCGCTTCGGCGGGTACAGCGCAGAGGAATCCACGCCACCGGAGAGAATACGTCCGGAGGCAGGAGCAGCCAGGTTGTAGGCGCGTCCCAGACGGGTCATCGAGTCGAGCAGAACGACGACATCCATTCCCATTTCCACCAGGCGCTTGGCGCGCTCGATCGCGAGTTCGGCAACGGTGGTGTGGTCGTCGGCGGGACGGTCGAAGGTGGAGGCAATGACCTCGCCCTTAACCGTGCGCTGCATGTCGGTGACTTCTTCCGGACGCTCGTCAACCAGAACCATCATGAGGTGGACCTCGGGATTGTTGATGGTGATGGCGTTGGCGATGGACTGCAGAATCAGCGTCTTACCGGCCTTCGGCGGCGACACGATGAGACCGCGCTGGCCCTTGCCGATAGGTGCCACCAGGTCGATAACGCGGGGGCCGATCTTCTTCGGCTCCGTTTCCAGGCGCAGACGCTCCGAGGGGTAGAGCGGAACCAGCTTGGTGAAGTCCACCCGGTCCTTGTTATCTTCGGCGGGCTTGCCGTTGACGGAGGTCAGACGCACCAAGGCGTTGAACTTCTGGCGGCTGTTCTGGTTGGCGTTTTCGCCGTCCCGCGGGGCGCGGATGGCACCAACAACGGCGTCGCCCTTGCGCAGGTTGTACTTCTTGACCTGTGCCAGCGAGACGTAGACATCGTTCGGGCCGGGCAGGTAGCCGGAGGTGCGCACGAACGCGTAGTTCTCGAGCACGTCGAGGATGCCGGCCACGGGCAGCAGCACGTCATCGTCGGTAACCTCGGTATCGTCCACGTCCGGGTTCTGGCCGCGTCCGCGGCGGCGTTCGTTGCGGTCACGGTACCGGTTGCTGGTGTCCGTGTCGCGGTCGCGGCGGTTCCGGTTGCGGCGGTTGCGTCCGCGGCCGCCGTCGTCGCCGTCGTCGCTGCGGTTGTCACTCCGGCTGTCGCTTCGGTTGTCGCTGCCGGCGGACTCGTTGTCGCGGCCGCGTGTCCGGCTGCGTTCACGCCGGTCGTTACGGTCGCCACGATCGTTACGGTCGCCGCGCTCGCCGCGGTCGGTCTGGCCTTCCTTCGCACCCTCAGCAGGAGCTTCGGACGGCTCTGGCTTCTCAGCGGGCTTTTCGGCCTGCTGCTCCGGCTGGTCCTCACGGCGGTTACGGCCACGGCTACGGCGGCCCTCGCGGCCGCCTTCGGACTCCGGCTTCGCCTCGGCGGGCTGCACATCGGCCGGCTGCGCGTCGACGCGCTGTGCCTCTGCAGCCTTGGAACCGGCAACCTCGCCGTCCGTTGCCGTTTCGGCTGCAGCGGGTGCCTGCGCCGCTTCCGGCGCCACGCTGCCGTCGCTGGTCGCGCGACGGTTGCGGTTGCGGGTCCGGCTGACGCGTTCGGCAGCCTTGTTCAGGTCACCGCTGTCTTTCGCGTCCGCTTTGTCAGCGGTATCGGCAGCAGGCGCTGCAGGGGCCGTGGGCTCCTCGGCGGCGGGAGCGGCTTCTTTGGCACTTGCACGGCCGGTGGTCTTCTTGGCAGGACGGTCAGCTACTGCGGAACCACGCTGGTGGTCCGAAATAGCCGCCACCAGGTCGCTCTTGCGCATCCTGGAACCGCCGGTGATGCCGAGCTGGCCGGCCAAGGCCTGCAGCTGGGCAAGCTTAAGTCCGGCAAGTCCTGCGCTCTTCGGCGCAGCAGAGTCTGATGATGTATCCACACCTGCAGCCAGGTCAGTGGTTTCAGTCACGAAGGATCCTTCCCCCTCGTCGGGCGGTCCGCATGTGAAGTGGACCGCGTTGTTTGCGTCCCGGCCGATGCATAAGAAACAAGGCCGGGTCGGGGTTGCCCAAGTATGAGACCAGGCAACGCCGAGTGACATGAGAAAACCTTGAATGGATCTCGTTCACCATGGTCTTAGGGATATGCTGCCCGCACTCTTACGCGCATTTACAGCACTCAGTAATTCCGTGACGGATCCTGGAAGGTTGCACCGATCTTTGGTTCGCTGCCGGATGTTGTATGTCCACGTGGGACTTTCGACAGATTACCAAGCCGGTTATTTCCGGCGGTGCACTTCCACTTTAGCACCATCTGTGTCAACCGTCAGTTTTAGGACACGCCAGCCGTCCGGCATTTGCGAGGACTCCAACGTGGCGGCGATATGCTGCTCGACCTCAGCCGCCTGCGCGTGCCCTGCGGCCAGCGTCATCACGGTCGGCCCGGCGCCCGAGACAACAGCGGCGAAACCGGACGCGCGAAGCGATTGCAGCAGGTCAGCGCTCGGCGCCATGGCAGGCGCCCGGTGGCTCTGGTGCAGCTCATCCACCGTTGCCGCGAGCAGCAGTTCCGGGTCACGCGTCAGTGCCTGCACCAGCAGTGCCGCCCGTCCGGCATTGGCCGCTGCGATATGGTGCGGTACCGAGACAGGCAGCAGGTTCCGGGCCATTTCGGTCGACAACTCATAGGAGGGAATGGCGACGACCGGGACAATCTCCGTCACGACATCAACGGCGGTACTGAAGAAAGAACCCTCCGTTTCCCAGGAGATGGCGAGCTTGCCCGCCAGCGCCGGCGCCACGTTGTCGGGATGCCCTTCCTGGGCGGAACAAAGCTGCAGGACTTCCTGGGCAGTGAGCCGCGCAGCCACAGGCAGCAACGAGTTGGCCAACAGCACCGCGGAGACGATGGCCGCCGCAGAGGATCCCAGTCCCCTGCCGTGCGGAATCACGTTCTCGGCCTGCAGTCGCAAGCCCTCCGCCCGGTAGCCCGCACGTCCCAGCGTGTCCTGGATGGTGCGGATGATCAGGTGGCTCTCATCCGTAGGCAGGTTGGTGGCGCCTTCACCGGAGATCTCGGCATGGAAAACGCCGTCGTCGGTGGTTTCAACACTGACCGTGTCATACAGGCTCACGGCCAGACCGAGGCTGTCGAAGCCGGGCCCGAGGTTGGCGCTGGTCGCCGGGACCCGGACGCTGACGCGCTGTCCGGGCACCACGGCGGTACGCTCTGCGGTCCTCACGGCGGTGTTATTCGAGACCAAGGGCTGCAGCCACGCTCACGACGTCGAAATCCACCTTGACGGGCGTAACCTCGTGGCCGTCTTCGGTCTGCAAGGCCCACTGCGGATCCTTCAAGCCGTGACCGGTCACTGTGATCACAATGGTCTTGCCCGCCGGGACTTCTCCGGCAGCGTGTTTCTTGATGACGCCGGCAACGCCCGCTGCAGAACCCGGCTCGACGAACACGCCTTCCTTGGAGGACAGCCAGCGGTGCGCCTTGAGGATTTCCTCGTCCGTCACCGAATCGATCAGGCCGCCCGATTCGTCACGGGCGGCAATGGCGGTGTCCCAAGATGCGGGGTTGCCGATCCGGATGGCGGTGGCGATGGTTTCAGGCTCGGTGACCGGGTGTCCCAGCACCAGCGGTGCCGCACCGGCAGCCTGGAAACCCCACAGCGTAGGTGTCTTGGTGGCGACGGCTTCGAGGGTTCCAGTTGTTTCGGACTCGTAGGGCTTGGCGTACTCCTGGTAGCCCTTCCAGTAGGCCGTGATGTTGCCGGCGTTGCCCACGGGCATCACATGGATGTCCGGGGCATCTCCCAGGAAGTCGACGGTCTCGAAGGCAGCGGTCTTCTGGCCCTGGATCCGTGCAGGGTTGACGGAGTTGACCAGGAAAACCGGGTACGCTTCCGACAACTTCCGGGCAACTTCGAGGCAGTTGTCGAAGTTGCCGTTGATCTGGATGATCTCCGCGCCGTGGGCGATGGCCTGGCTCATCTTGCCCATCGCGATCTTCCCGGCGGGCACCAACACGGCGCACTTCAGGCCTGCCTGGGTGGCGTACGCGGCAGCGGAAGCCGAGGTGTTGCCCGTTGAGGCGCATACTACGGCCTTGGCCCCGGCTTCCACGGCGGCGGTGATGGCCATGGTCATCCCGCGGTCCTTGAAGGAGCCGGTGGGGTTCATCCCCTCCACCTTCAGGTACACGCTGGAGCCGGTCAGCTTGGAGAGGGCCTTGGCATGGACCAGCGGCGTTCCGCCTTCACCGAGCGTAATGATCTCGGTCCGGTCCGTGACGGGCAGACGTTCGGCGTACTCGCGGATAACGCCGCGCCATTGGTGGGCCACTTAGACTCCTTCTACTCGCAGTACGGAAGTAACTGAATTAACAATGTCGAGATCCTTGATGGCTTCCACCGTTGCGGCCAGCGATTTCTCGGTGCCGCGGTGAGTGATGATGCGCAGTTCCGCAGATGCGGTTCCGTCCTCTATTGAGACCAGGTCTTCCGTGTGCATGGTCTGGCGCATGACTTCGATCGACACTCCATGGTCTGCGAAGACGTGGGCAATCTTGGCCAGGACGCCGGGCTGGTCGGCCGCGTCGATGCCGATGTAGTAGCTGGTGAGGATGCTGTCTTCGCCCAGGACCGGCAGGTGCTGGCCCGTGGTTTCGGTACGTCCCCGGCCGCCGCTGACCATGCGGCGTGCGGCGCTGACCACGTCGCCGAGCACGGCCGAGGCCGTAGGACGTCCGCCTGCACCCTGGCCGTAGAACATCAGCTCGCCGGCGTTCTCCGCCTCAACGAACACGGCGTTGAAGGCGCCGTGGACGGCGGCCAGCGGGTGGGTACGCGGCAGCAGGGTCGGATGCACGCGCACGGACACCCCTTCGCCGCCGTCCTTGGTCGGCTGCTTCTCGGCGATTGCCAGCAGTTTGATGACGAAGCCGGTGTCTTTGGCCGCGTCGATGTCTGCGGAGGTGATGCCGGTGATGCCCTCGCACTTGACCGCGTCCAGCGGGAACATCGTGTGGAAAGCCAGCGAGGCAAGCAAGGTGCCCTTCGCCGCCGCATCCAGCCCCTCGACGTCGGCCGTTGGATCCGCCTCTGCGTAGCCGAGGACCTGCGCGGCCTTCAGCGCGTCCTCGAAGGCTGCCCCGGTCGTGTCCATCTGGTCAAGGATGTAATTGGTCGTGCCGTTGACGATGCCCAGCACCCGCTTGATCCTGTCCCCGGAAAGGCTGTCCTGGATGGGGCGCAGAATCGGAATGGCTCCCGCCACGGCCGCCTCATAGTAGAGTTCGACGCCCGCGGCGGAGGCCTTCTCGTACAGGGCGGGACCGTCGGCCGCGAGCAGCGCTTTGTTGCCGCTGACTACCGAGGCCCCGTGCTCGATGGAGCGCAGAATGAGCGACCGAGCCGGCTCCAGGCCGCCCATGAGCTCTATGACAATATCCGCGTCCTTGACCAGCGTCTCGGCGTCGTCCGTGAAGAGATCACGGGGCAGGTCAACGTCACGCGGCGCGTCGACGTTGCGGACGGCAATTCCGGCAAGCTCCAGCCGGGCTCCCGAACGCGAGGCCAGTTCAGCGGCGTCGTCCAGGAGAATCCGGGCCACCTGGGATCCGACATTTCCGCATCCCAAGAGTGCCACTTTCAGCGTGTTCATTGCTGTTCTAACTCCCAAAGCCATTGTTGTTTCCAAAAAATCCGCCGCCCCGGAGCGGACGATCGGGCCTCAGCCCGGGTCGCGGGCCAGAAGATCCTCTTCTGTTTCGCCGCGGACAATCAGCCGTGCCTGGCCGTCACGGACCGCAACTACCGGCGGCCGCGCCACATAGTTGTAGTTGCTGGCCAGCGCCCAGCAGTACGCTCCAGTGCCCGGCACCGCCAGCAGGTCCCCGGCGGCTACGTCGCCCGGCAGATAGACGTCCCGCACTACAATGTCACCGCTTTCGCAATGTTTGCCAACCACGCGGGAAATAATCGGGTCTTCATCCGTCACACGGGAAGCCAATACCGCCGAATAGTCGGCGTCGTACAGTACGGGGCGGGCGTTGTCGCTCATTCCGCCGTCTACGGAAATGTAACGCCGCGGATAGGTCTGTCCTTCCTCACTGTCCACGTTCACGGTCTTCAGCGTTCCCGTTTCGTACAAGGTGAACGTGCTCGGCCCCACGATGGCGCGCCCCGGTTCGATCGAGATCCGCGGAACCTTCAGCTCCAACCTGCGGCAAGTGGAACTAACGACGGCAGCCATCGCCTCCGCGAGTTCGGCCGGCGGGCGGGGCGTATCGGCCTCGGTGTAGGCAATGCCGTAGCCGCCGCCCAGATCCAGTTCGGGGAGCTCGACGCCGTGTTCGTCACGGATTTGGGCGACGAAGGTCAGCAGCCGCTCCGCCGCCAGGGCGAAACCTTCAGGCTCGAAGATCTGGGAACCGATGTGGCAATGCAGTCCCAGCAGATTGATGGACTCGGATGCCAGGGCTTCGTTGACTGCCCGTGCGGCCGGTGAGTTGCCTGCGGAAGGCGACGCCCCGCCGTCGTTCGCTGTACCGGACTCCGTGTCCGCTGCTGCCATGGAGAGACCGAACTTCTGGTCCTCGTGCGCGGTGGCTATGAATTCATGCGTGTGGGCGTGCACACCGGGCGTCAGGCGCAGCATGACATTGGCCTGCTCGGACCGGCTGGCGGCAAGGGTTGACAGCCGCCGGAGTTCATCCAGGCTGTCCACCACGATCCGGCCCAGCTTCATGTCCAGGGCACGGTTCAGTTCCGCATCGGACTTGTTGTTCCCGTGCAGGCCAAGCTTCTCACCGGGGATGCCTGCCCGTGCAGCCACGGCCAGTTCCCCGCCGGAGCAGGTATCCAGCCGAAGGCCTTCCTGCTCCACCCAGCGCGCTACCTCGATGCAGAGAAAGGACTTTCCGGCGTAGTAGACGTCCACTCCCCCGCACAGATCGGCGAAAGCGGCGTCGAAGGAGTCCTTGAAGTCCCGGGCGCGGGCACGGAAGTCGGTCTCGGACATGACGAAGAGCGGCGAGCCGAAACGGGCCTTGAGGTCGCTGACGCCAACGCCGTCGATCTCCAGCTCGCCGCTGGCACCGCGGGCCACGTCGCGGGCCCACATCTTGGGCTGCAGTTGGTTGGCGTCTTCCGGATAGCTCAACCACTGGGGAGCGAGCGGGGATGAATCGCGAATTGTTGAAGTCATGCTTACATCCGTTCCGGCGCGCTGACGCCCAGCAGGCCCAGGCCATTGGCCAGAACCTGCGTGGTTGCGTCATTGAGCCACAGTCGGGTGCGGTTCAGGTCGGTTACTTCGCCATCGCCCAACGGCGTCACGCGGCAGGAGTCGTACCAGCGGTGGTAGGCGCCGGCGATGACTTCCAGATGGCGGGCAACCCGGTGCGGTTCGCGCAGCTTGGCAGCCGTGGCCACAACGGACGGGTAGGCGCCGAGATAGGCCAGCAGTTCGTTTTCGGTGGCATGGTCCAGCAAAGACGCGTCGAAGGCGCTGCGGTCCACCCCTGCGGCTACGGCGTTACGTGCAACGGCACAGGTACGGGCATGCGCGTACTGCACATAGAACACAGGGTTCTCGTTGCTGCGCTTGGTCAGCAGGTCCAGATCGACGTCGATGTTGGAATCCGCGTGCGACCGGGTCAGCGCGTAGCGGGCCGCGTCCACACCAACAGCGTCCACCAGGTCCTCCATGGTGACCACCGTGCCGGCGCGCTTGGACATCCGGACCGGTTTGCCGTCCTTGACCAGGTTCACCATCTGGCCGATCAGGACCTCAACGCGGTCCGCGCTGTCGCCCATGGCGGCGGCAGCAGCTTTCAGCCGCGCCACGTAGCCGTGGTGGTCGGCTCCGAGCATGTAGATGCACAGCTCGAAGCCACGGTCGCGCTTGTTCTTGAAGTAGGCGATGTCGCCGGCAATGTAGGCGGCGTGGCCGTCCGACTTGATGACAACCCGGTCCTTGTCGTCGCCGAAGTCAGTGGACTTCAGCCACCAGGCGCCATCGTCGAAGTAGAGGCTGCCGGAGGTCTTGAGTTGTTCCAGCAGGGCGTCGACGGCGCCGTCTTCAAAGAGCGCATTTTCGTGGAAGTAGACATCGAAATCGACGCCGAACTCATGCAGCGACTTTTTGATGGCAGTAAACATCAGCTCGACGCCGCGGCTGCGGAACTCTTCCTGCGGGTCTGCCGCGGAGAGCGCGTCCGGATTCTGTGCCAGCACGGCGTTGGCAATATCCGCGATGTAATCGCCGCCGTAACCGTCCTCCGGGGCCGGCTCGCCCTTGGCGCTGGCGAGCAGGGACCGGGCAAAGCGGTCGATCTGGTTGCCGTGGTCATTGAAGTAGTACTCGCGCGTAACGTCCGCCCCCTGCGCCTGCAGGATACGGGCCAGCGAATCCCCCAAGGCAGCCCAGCGTGTCCCGCCCAAGTGGATGGGCCCGGTGGGATTGGCGGAGACGAACTCCAGGTTGATCTTGGTGCCGGCGTACTCCTCTCCGGTTCCATACCTATCGCCGGTTTCGACGATAGTCTGGGCCAGTGAACCCGCGGCCGCGGCGTCCAGCGTGATGTTCAAAAACCCGGGACCGGCGATGTCAACCTTGGCAACGCCGTCGATCTTGGCCAGCCGGGCGCTGAGGATTTCGGCGAACTGGCGCGGATTCATCCCCGCCTTCTTGCCCAGCTGCATGGCCACATTCGTAGCCCAGTCACCGTGCTCGCGGCTCTTCGGTCGCTCCACCCGCACCTCGCGGGGCATCTCGACGGCGAAGTCACTTGCGTCGACGGCATCCTGCAGGCAGGCGGTAATGGCAGCGGAAAGTTCTTCTGGAGTCACCCGTTAAGCATAAGTGCAGTGCAAACCGGATTCTGCCGCCGCCCCGTGGCCTGTGGCTGCCACCACGGAAGATCTGGCGCACAGGTACGGTCACATGGTTTCTCCACGGGTTTTCCAACGAGGTGGGCGTTCGCCGGATTCACCAGGACGCTGTCCTCGGATACTGACGGTTTGTGTCTGTGGGGGTAGTTCCTGATAAGCTCATTGACGTCCCAAAAGGTGCTGGAAGATTTACCCGGCGCCGCGCCCTCGTAGCTCAGGGGATAGAGCGTCTGCCTCCGGAGCAGAAGGCCGTAGGTTCGAATCCTATCGAGGGCACCGCAGAAAGCCCCGCCGCTGGAATACCAGCTGGCGGGGCTTTTCCGTTCCGGCGGGACACCTGGTGTGCCGGCAAGCCTGGAGACCGTTGCGGTTAGTGGACAGCCATGGCCGCGGAGCTTCCCCGGAATGTCCGGCGGTAGGCTGCAGGCGAAATGCTGAGTGCTTTGACGAAATGATGGCGCAGCAGGACCGCCTGACCGAAACCGGTGGCGCGGGCAATCTCGTCGATGTTCAGATCCGAGGTTTCCAGCAGCTCCTGGGCCAGCAACACACGCTGGGCATTGATCCAGGCAGCGGGCGTGGCGCCGGTCTCGGCGCGGAACCGCCTGGCGAAAGTCCGTTCCGACATGTGCACGCGTTGGGACAGTTCCGCGATGGAGACCTCGCGGTCAAGATTCTCGCTGAGCCAGACCACGAGGTCCTTGAGCGTGCTGCAACCTTCCAGCGACAAGGGCCGCGCGATGTACTGGGCCTGGCCACCCTCCCGGTGCGGCGGCACCACCATGTCCCGGGCAATGGCTGCCGCCACTCCGGCACCGAGCTCCGTCCGGACCAGATGCAGGCAGGCATCAATCCCGGCCGATGTACCGGCGCTGGTGATGATCCGGTCATCCTGGACGTAGAGCACATTCTCGTCGACATGGATCTGCGGGTATTGCTGGGCAAGCTGCTGCGAGTACTGCCAGTGCGTGGTGGCGCGGCGGCCGTCCAGCAAGCCGGCTCCAGCCAGGACGAAAGCACCCGTGCACAAAGACATCACCCACGCTCCACGAGCATGGGCGCGGCGGAGGGACTGCTTAACCTTTTCCGGCACCGGCGCGTCCCATTGATAGGGCGCCACGATGAGCAGATCCGCGTCCTCGGCCGCTTCCAGCCCCAGTTCGACGTCGATGGAAAACCCGGTCTTGGTGTCCACCTTCCCCGGCGTAGGTGTGCAGACCTTGAAATCGAAGGCCGGCACCCCGGTTCCACGGGCGGAACGATCAATGCCGAACACCTCGCATGCGACCCCGAATTCGAACGGCGAGGTACCTGGAAGCACCAGCACGGCTACGTTTCTAAGCATGCGTCCATTATGGCAGTTTTTTATCGTTAGCGGTCGTTTCTGCCACTCTTTTTTTGGCCCATACCGGCGCACCATGAAGTCATGGAACTTCTTCTAGCCCTGGCTTTCATCCTCATCCTCGTTGCCACCGTCGCCATCATCCCCAGCGATGGACACGGCCATACTCCGGAGGAGCGGTCCCTGCAGGACTGGTCCGACGGCGTCCTGCCCAGCCGCCCGTTCTCGCAGCTGATGCGCTGGTAAGCGCCGGCTCTTCCCCAGTCGAAGACGGCGCTGTCGAAGCCCTCTACTGCCGGTGGGCAAAAAGGTCCCGCAGCAGGGCCACTTCGGCAAGATGATGGATCATTTCGCGGTTGATGTGCAGTACCAGCGCCGCCATGGAACGGTCCGCAAACTGCCCCTCTGCCGCCCCGCAGGGTTTCTCCAGGCCCGGCTCGCCCAAGGAACCCACGCCGTCGATCCAGCGGGCATAGTATTCGTCCAGCAGCGCCAGCGCACCGTCTGCGGTTCCCGGATAGTCAAAGCTTTCGTAATCGACGGCCGGCCCGCCGAAGTGCGACGCGTTTCTGGCTCCCAGCACTCCGACCAGGATATGGCCGAGCCGCCAGGCGATGGTGGTGACTGGTGCCGGATAGGGTTCGGGTATGGCGAAGTCGATCGTGTAATCACCCGAACCTACGGACATCGGCGCATGGCTGGTCCCGCGGTGGCGGACGTTCCAGCAGTCCTCCCCCGGTTCCCAGAAATACTCCTCGTCGGTCAGCCCCTTTAGCCGTGGTCTGGCCTGGTTCTCCCAGTGCCACTGAAGCTGGTCCAGCAGTTCGAATTCAGCGTTGAACACCATTTTCCGCGCCCTTTCCCGATCAGCTCCGCCCACCGCGGCGCTGCAGCTTGTCTGGCTCCATCATGTCTGGCCGCCGCCGGTTTGCCCAGAGAATTCAGGACGGCGGCTGTCCGCATTGGGGCGTAGATTGTGTGCATGCTTGAAACGTCGGCACGGCTGCTTCAGCTATTGTCCCTGCTCCAGATGCGGCGCGAATGGACGGGTTCGGCTTTAGCTGCGCGCATGAGCGTCACGGAGCGGACCGTCAGGCGGGACATCGACAAGCTACGCAGTCTCGGCTACCCCATCAACGCGTCGCCCGGAGTGGCCGGCGGCTATCAGCTCGGCGCCGGCGCGCAGTTGCCGCCGCTGCTGCTGGACGATGACGAAGCCCTGGCCGTTGCACTGGGGCTCAGCGCCGTCACCGCCAGTCCCGTCTCAGGTGTTGCCGAAGCGTCGGTACGGGCGCTGACCAAGCTTGAACAAGTACTCCCGTCGCGGCTCCGGCCCAAATTCACCATGCTCAAGAACGCGGTCACCACGTTGAGCAGCCCGCGGACTGTGGTGAACCCGGAGACGCTGACCAGCGTTTCCGCCGCCATTTCCGACCGCCGGGTGGTGGCGTTCCGTTACGCCAAACCGGACAGCGAGTCCTTCCGGCGCCTGGCCGAGCCTTACGGCCTGGTAGATACCGGACACCGATGGTACCTGGTGGCCTGGGATCTGGGCCGCCAGGACTGGCGGACTTTCCGCGTCGACAGGTTCGAAAGCGTTCCTTCGGCACGGGAGCGCTTCACGCCCAGGCCGCTGCCGCAAAAAGATCTGGCAACGTATGTCCAGCGCTCGATCACGCGCTCGCCCTATCGTTATGACGTCGTCGTACGTATTTTCGCGCCGCTTCAAACGGTGGCCGAACGGATACCTCCCCAAGTAGCGGAGCTAACCGACGACGGCGGCAGTACCGTTCTGCGTTCGGGTTTCGATTCGCTGGACTACCCCTTGATGCAGCTCGCCGCAATGGGGTTCGAGTTTGAAATCCTCCAGCCCGCCGAATTCAAGGTCCGTGCGCTGGAACTGGCGGGAAAACTGGCGAAGGCCGGACGCTAACGTGTCCGGCCTTCATCAGTCCCGCCCAAACACTGGCCCGCAGCCTGTGTCCCGGCAGACCTACTGCAGCATGGTGCGGTCGTCCAGGGCGCCGCCCTTGATCTTTTCGAACTCGTGCAACAGGTCCTGGACGGTGGTTTTACGTTTCTGTTCCTGGCCAATGTCCAGGATGATCCGGCCTTCATGCATCATGATCAGCCGGCTCCCGAGGCGCAGGGCCTGCTCCATATTGTGGGTGACCATCAGGGTGGTCAACTGGTGCCGTTCCACAACCTCCGCGGTCAAACGGCTCACGAGGTCAGCCCGTTGCGGATCCAGCGCGGCCGTATGCTCATCCAGCAGCAGGATTTTCGGGCTGCTGAAGGTGGCCATGAGCAGTGAGAGCGCCTGGCGCTGCCCTCCGGAGAGGAGGCCCACTTTGGCTTTGAGCCGGTTCTCCAAGCCCAGTTCGAGCGATTTGAGCTCCTCCTGGAAAAATTCCCGCTTCTTCTTCGTGACACCGGGGCCCAGGCCTCGCGTCTTACCGCGCTCGTAAGCCATTGACATGTTCTGTTCGATCGTCATGTCCGGGGAGGTCCCGGCCATTGGATCCTGGAAGACCCGACCAATGAATTTTGCCCGCTGGTGGTCCGCCAGTTTGGTCACATCGTTGCCGTCGATCCTGACCGTACCGGTGTCCGGTCGGAGCTTGCCCGAAGTGATGTTCAGAACCGTCGATTTCCCGGCGCCGTTGCTGCCAATCACCGTGACGAACTCGCCCGGCGTGAGCGAGAGGTTGATCTCCTTCAGCGCCACCCGCTCATTGACGGTGCCGGCGAAAAAGGTCTTGTGCACATTAGTTATATCCAGCATGTCAGCCCTTAGCTCCCGCCCCGGTCAACGACTTCCTCATGTTGGCCAGTCCGCCGATCCGTTTGAAGAACTTCCATTGTGGCAGCACTAAGGCGGTGACCACCAGCACTGCGGAGATCAGCTTCATATCGTTCGGGTTCAGACCCGCCTGGAGGGCAAGCTGGATGACCACGCGGTACAAAACGGAGCCGAGAACTACGGCCAGCGAGGCAATGATGATGAGCCTCGAGCCGAAGATCGCCTGACCGATGATGACTGACGCCAGACCAGCCAGAATCAGGCCGATACCCATGCCGATGTCGGCGAACCCCTGGTACTGGGCAATGAGTGCGCCGCACAGGCCGACCAGCCCGTTGGAAAGCGCGAGACCCAGGATTTTCATCCGGTCGGTGCTCACGCCGAAGCTGCGGATCATTTCTTCGTTGTCACCGGTGGCCTGCATGGCCAGACCGACGTCTGTGTGCAGGAACCAGTCGATGACGAACTTGACCGCCAAGGCAAACAGCGAGAAGACCACCACGGCCATGGCAGTGCCAAGCAGACCGGCGTCGCGCAGGGGCGTAATGAGGGTTTCTTCGCGCAGCAGGGGCAGGTTTGCCCTGCCCATGATGCGCAGATTTATCGAATACAGGGCGATCATGGTCAGAATGCCGGCCAGCAATCCGTTGATCTTGCCCTTGGTATGCAGTATTCCGGTAATCCAGCCCGCAACCAGTCCTGCACCGAAAGCAGCGATGGTGGAGACCACGGGCGAGAAGCCGTTGATGATCATGATCGAGGCGACGGCAGCTCCGGTGGTGAAGCTGCCGTCAACCGTCAGATCGGGAAAATTCAGAATGCGGAAGGTCAGGTAGACCCCCAGGGCCATGATCGCGTAGATCAGGCCCAGCTCAACCGCGACAATCATGTGTCGGTATCCTCAGGTTCTACTCGATGACGCGGTCGGCGGATTCCAGCAGGGAAGCCGGAATCTCGACGCCCATGCGCTCAGCGGCTGCGGGGTTGACGACAACTTCCAGTTCGGAGGCCGTCTGGATCGGCATCGTTGCCGGGTCAGCGCCTTCGAGAACCTCGATGGCCATCATGCCCGTCTGGTAGCCCAGGTCCTCGTAGTTGATGCCCTCGGTAGCGACGGCACCGCCTTCTACGCTGGCGGCATCCGAGGCGACTACCGGAATCTTCTTGGATTCCGCAACGCCGATGAGCGACTTCAGGGCAGAGACAACATTGTTGTCCGTCGGTACATAGAACGCGTCGACATCCAGGGACTGCGCGGCCTGCTGGACCTCGCTGGAGTTGCTGACCGTGGCTTCCTTGATTTCCAGCCCCATCTCGGCGGCGACCTTCTTCGCCAGGTCAACCTGGACCTGTGAGTTCACCTCGCCTGAGCTGTAGACGATGCCCACACTCTTGGCGTCCGGGACCAGTTCCTTCAGCAGGCCCAGCTGTTCCTTGACCGGATTGAGGTCGCTTGTCCCGGTGATGTTGCCGCCGGGTGCCTCAAGTGATTCGACCAGACCAGCCTCGACCGGATCAGTAACGGCGGTGATGAGGATGGGGATGTCCTGGATGGCCTGGGCTGCTGCCTGGGCAGTCGGAGTGGCGATCGCGAGGACAAGGTCCTTCTGGTCGGTAGCGAACTTGCCGGCAATCGAGGTCGCGGTAGCCTGGTCCCCCTGTGCGTTCTGCTCGTCGTAGGTGACATTTTCACCCTCGGTGTAGCCGTTCTCGGCCAGCGCCTTCTTGAAACCCTCCCGCGACGCATCCAGCGAGGGGTGGGAAACAATCTGCGTGATGCCGATTTCGGTCATTTCGCCGGCTGCCCCGCTCTCGCCGGATCCGGCCTCGCCGCCGCCGTTGCCGCACGCTGTCATCAGCAGTGCCGAGGCGAATAGCGAGGCGCCCATGGTTGTGTATGTTGACCGTTTCATGCCAGTGATTCCTTTCAAATCGCAAACGTGCCGGATGCTCCCGGCCCGCTCCCCCAAGTCACATCCGTCCATGCGCTCCACTGTTGCTAACGGTGGAATATGCCACTTGCCGGCGGCGTCATTACCCGGCTGCGGACACGGACAGTCGTTCCCTGCGGAAAGTCCTCTCTGATAGTACCTGTGAACAGCGTCACATTGTCTAATCTTCAGTACAGGCTTAGGACAAGAGTCCACTCATACTGGCTTAAGAATGGACGATCCGTATCGAAATGACAGTTCGTCTGGGGTTCTGTCCATGGATGTGTGGGTGCTTGGGAACCGATAAACTGGTGCGCAATCATGACACTGAAAATCACCTATCCCGAGATGTTGCCGGTTTCGGAACGGCGGGATGACATCATGGCGGCCATTGCCGCCAACCAGGTCACCATCATTGCCGGCGAAACCGGCTCGGGGAAGACCACCCAGATTCCCAAAATGTGCCTTGAGCTGGGGCTCGCGGAGAAGGGCCTGATCGGCCATACCCAGCCTCGCAGGCTCGCCGCCCGCACCGTTGCCGAGCGGATTGCGGAAGAACTTGACGTCAAGCTGGGCGAGGTAGTCGGCTTCCAGGTCCGATTCACCGGTCAAGTCGGCCGCAGCACCCGGATCAAACTCATGACTGACGGCATTCTGCTCGCCGAAATCCAGCATGACAAACTGCTGAAGAAATACAGCACCATCATCATCGACGAGGCGCATGAGCGAAGCCTCAACATCGACTTCATTCTGGGCTACCTCAAGCGGATCCTGCCGCAGCGCCCGGATCTGAAAGTCATCATCACCTCCGCCACCATTGATCCGGAGCGCTTCGCCAAGCATTTCGGCGACGATGAGCCGGCTCCGATCATCGAGGTCTCGGGCCGCACCTACCCCGTGGAAATCAGGTACCGTCCGCTCAACATGCCGGCCGGCACCATCGACTCGGACGACGAACTGGAAGAGGACCGCGATCCCTTGGACGCGGTCTGCGACGCGGTGGACGAACTGGCCGGCGAAGCCCACGGGGACATCCTCGTCTTCTTCTCCGGGGAGCGGGAGATCCGCGACGCCGCGGACGCACTGCGGTCGCGGGTGCAAACCAACCGCCGGTTGGCGGGAACCGAGATCCTGCCGCTCTACGCCCGGCTCTCCCTGGCCGAACAGCACCGGGTCTTTTCGCCCGGTTCCGGCGGCAAGCGGCGGATCGTCCTGGCCACCAACGTCGCGGAAACCTCCCTGACCGTACCGGGGATCAAATACGTCATCGATACCGGCACGGCCCGTATCTCGAGGTATTCGCACCGGACCAAGGTCCAGCGTTTGCCCATCGAGCGGATCTCCCAGGCCTCCGCCAACCAGCGCTCCGGCCGCTGCGGCCGAGTCAGCGACGGCATCGCAATCAGGCTGTATTCGGAAGAGGATTTCGAAGCCCGGCGCGAGTTCACCGATCCCGAAATCCTGCGCACCAACTTGGCCGCCGTCATCCTCCAGATGACAGCCATGGGTGTGGCCCGCAGCCCGAAGGACATCGAGAATTTCCCGTTCGTCGAGCCGCCGGAGACCCGGGCGATTAACGACGGCGTCAACCTCCTCCGCGAGCTCGGCGCCTTGGCTGACCCGGGCAATCCGGCGGACGCGGTCCGCGAACCGCAAGCTTCGGGCCGCGGCGGTGGCCGCGGCCCGCGTCGCGAACCCGGCCTTACCGCCGTCGGGCACCAGCTTGCCCAGTTGCCGGTGGATCCCCGTCTGGGCCGCATGATTGTCGAAGCCGGCAAACGCGGGTGCGTCCGCGAGGTCATGATCCTCGCTGCGGCGCTGACCATCCAGGATCCGCGTGAACGACCGTCTGCGGACAGCGGCAGCAAGCAACAGCAAGCCGCCGAACTGCACAAGCGCTTCGTGGACGAGAACTCGGACTTCACGGGCATCCTGAACCTGTGGCGCTACGTGCAGGACAAACAGAAGGAACTTTCCTCCACCCAGTTCCGCAGGCTGTGCCGCACCGAGTTCATCAACTACCTGCGGATCCGCGAATGGCAGGACCTGTTTGCCCAGCTGAGGCAGCTCGCCAAGCCGCTGGGCATCACGCTCTCTGCCGGCAGCGAAGTAGATCCTGTTGGCAAGCATGACGACATCCACAAGAGCCTGCTGGCTGGTCTCCTTAGCCACATCGGCGCGTACGAGGAGCGCAAACGCGAATACGCCGGTGCCCGTGGCACCCGCTTCGCGATTTTCCCCGGTTCTGCCTTGTTCAAGAAGTCACCGGAATGGGTCATGGCGGCCGAGCTGGTGGAGACGTCCCGGCTGTGGGCCCGGGTAGCTGCCCGGTTCGATCCCGTGTGGGCCGAGGAAATCGCCCCGCAGCTGCTCAAACGGACCTATTCCGAGCCGCACTGGTCCCGTCGCCTGGGTTCCGTTATGGCCTATGAGAAGGTCACGCTCTACGGCGTCCCGATCATCCCGCAACGGCGCATCCAGTACGGCAGGATCGACCGTGAACTTAGCCGGGACCTGTTTATCCGCCATGCCCTGGTTGAAGGTGACTGGCGCACGCACCACAAGTTCTTCCACCGCAACCGCGCCCTGCTGGCCGAGGTCGAAGAGCTGGAAACGCGTACCCGCCGTCGCGGCCTGCGCGTGGATGATGAGACGCTTTTCGAGTTCTACGATCAGCGCATCGGCGAGAACGTGGTCTCCGAGCGCCACTTCGACAAATGGTGGAAGGCGGCACGGCAGGAAAATTCCACGCTGCTGGACTTCGACCCCGATGCGCTTCTGACCGAGGAAGCCGAAGAGCTCGATGCAGGCGCCTTCCCGAAAATTTGGCGCCAAGGCTCCTTCGAGCTGCCGCTGAGCTATGAATTTTCGCCGGTGGCCCCCGGCGGGACACCCAATCCCTCGGACGGTGTCACGGCGGAAGTGCCAGTGCTGTTCCTGAACCAGCTCGATCCGGCGCCCTTCCGCTGGCAGATTCCCGGCCTGCGAGCCGACCTGGTCACGGCCTTGATCAAGTCCCTGCCCAAGCAGGTGCGCAAGAACTTCGTGCCGGCCCCCGATGTGGCCCGTACGGCTGCCGCGGCTCTTGCCGAGGAGTTTGTTCCGGAAGAAGACGAGCTGGAGCCCTCGCTGGAGCTGGTGCTCCGCCGGCTCAAAGGACACGTTGTCCCGCCTGGTTCATGGAACTGGGAGGTAGTGCCGCCGCACCTGCGGATGACGTTCCGTGTGGTGGACTCGCGCGGAAAAGTCCTCGGCGAAGACAAGGACCTGGCCCGGCTGCAGGAAGAACTTGCACCCCAGACCCGCCGCGCCATCGCCGAATCACTCGGTGCCACCCCCAAGACGGCCAAGCCGGCAAAGCAGGCGAAGGCATCGACACCTGCTGCTCCTCAGACCACGGGGATCAGGGAACAGACAGGGCTGACCGAGTGGACGGGCGGCACGCTTGAACGCGAGGTCAAGCGGTTGGTAGCGGGCCACACAGTCACGGGCTATCCGGCATTCGTGGATGAAGGCCAGACGGTCGCGCAGCGGATCTATCCCAATGCCGCGGAGCAGGAGTCCGCCATGCGCTCCGGCGTCATCCGGTTGCTGGCGCTTCGGGTGCCGTCCCCGCAGCGCTACGTGCTGGACCATTTGAACAACACCGAGAAACTCACCTTCAGCCAGAACCCGCACGGCTCCGTCGCCTCGTTGATCGATGACTGTACGCTGGCGGCCATCGACAAGCTGGTGCCGCAGGATCTGCCCTGGTCCAAGGAAGAATTCGACCGCCTGTATGAGGTGGTCCGTGCGGAACTGATCGACACCGTCTTCTCCGTGACCGCCGTCGTCGAAAAGATTCTCTCCAGCAACCGGCGGATCCAGAAATCGCTCAAGTCCAGCACGAGCCTGGCCCTGATCAGCGCGCTGAACGATATCAAGAGCCAACTTGAGCAGCTGGTCTACCCCGGTTTCGTCGCCCGCACGGGCTATGCCCAGCTGAGCCATCTCCCCCGCTATCTGGCCGCGATCGAGCGCAGGCTGGAGAAGCTCCCAACCAACGTGGCGCGGGACGGCCAGCAGATGGCGGCCGTGCAAAAGCTTGAAGACGAGTACGACGACGCCGTGGCGGCTTTGCGTCCCGGCTCGCGGCATCCCGGGGCGCTGCGTAAGGTGCGGTGGATGCTCGAGGAACTGAGGGTCAGCTTCTTCGCCCAGGAACTGGGAACGGCCTATTCCATTTCGGAGAAGCGCGTGCGTGCCGCCCTGAACGAGGCCCTCAGCCAGTGACGCCGGACGAACGGCCCGGCGTCACTGGTTAATCCGCCGGGACGAATTCGCCGTAGCCGGCGTCGCGCAGTCCCGCGCGCAGTTGCCGCGCGTTGTTCTCCATCCGTTCGGGATCCGGGTTCTGCTCTGCCCGCTTGAAATCGAATTCGGCTTCCGAGCTTGCCGGCCACACATGGAGGTGGAGGTGGTCCACCTCGAACCCGGCGATAATCATGCCTGCCCGCGGCACACCGAACACCTCAACCTGTACCTTGCCGATGGTCTGGGCAACGGCCGTCACCTTCTGCCAAAGCTCCGCCGGCGCGTCCGTCCAGCGGTCCACTTCCTTACGCGGAACCACCAGCGTGTGGCCCTCGGCCAGCGGGCCGATGCTGAGGAAAGCAACGACGTCGTCGTCCTTCCACACGAATTTGCCGGGGATCTCACCGTTGATGATTTTCGTGAACAGGGTGCTCATGCTGTCTCCTTCACAGATGCTATATCCAGGACAAACCGGTACTGCACATCACCGGCAACCATGCGGTCGTACGCGTCATTGAGCTGGTCGGCGGTGACCATTTCAATATCGGAAGTGATGTTGTGTTCGGCGCAGAAATCCAGCATCTCCTGGGTCTCTGCGATCCCGCCGATCATGGAGCCGCCGTAGGCGATGCGCTTGCGGATGAGCGCACCAACCGGAACCGGTGGCATGTCATCCGGTGGCAACCCCAGCTGGATCAGCGCGCCATCCCTGCGGATGGTCCGCAGGTAGGGACCGAGATCGTGGGCAGCGGCGACGGTGTCGATGATCAGGTCCATGCTGTCCCGGACGTGCGCCATCGCGGCGCGGTCCGAGGAGAGGACTACCCGGTCTGCCCCCAGTACGCGGGCTGCCTCGGCCTTGCCTTCCGACGTAGTGAACACCGTGACCTCGGCGCCCATGGCCTTGGCGAGCTTAACGGCCATGTGCCCGAGGCCGCCCAGACCCACAACACCCACCGAGTCACCGGCCTCCACGCCGAAGTACCTCATGGGTGAGTAGACGGTGATGCCGGCACACAGCAGCGGGGCGGTGGCCGCCGGGTCGAGGCTCTCCGGAACGCGCAGACAGTAATTTTCGTCGACGACGATCGAGGTGGCGTAGCCGCCCTGGGTAGGCTCGCCACCGTGCCGCCGATCGGGCACACCGTACGTACCGGTGGAACCGTTCTCGCAGTACTGTTCCAGGCCCTCTTCGCAGCTGACGCATTCGCGGCAGGAATCCACCAGACAGCCCACGCCCACCAGATCGCCGATCGCGTGGAGCGTCACGTCCTGTCCAATCCCCGTCACCCGTCCGACGATCTCGTGGCCGGGCACCAGCGGATACCGCGATGGCCGCCACTCGCTGCGCACAGCATGCACATCCGAATGGCACAGTCCGCAGAAGGCAATCGCGATTTCCACGTCGTGGGGTTCGGGCTCACGCCGCTCGATCTGCAGGGGAAGAAGCCCCGACGTCGGCGATGTCGCGGCATAGGCCTGCGCGGTGCTCATGGGTCTCCTTGGATTCGGCGTTGGCAGGGGCTGGCCCAACGGCGGCGGTTGGGGGCGGCCAAGACTCATACAGCGACGCTACCCTGTTGCCGCATCAGCCTGCCAGTTGCGAACGCGGCGCTGTCCCTGGTTCAGGGGTGGCGTCTACCGCGTGCCCGCCCGGCTCGCTTCCCAAAGCCACGGGCAGTTCCGAACGCTGCGACCACTGCGACCAGGAACCGGGGAATAAGGCGGCCTCGAGGCCGGCGTGGGCCAGCGCGGCAACTTCGTGCGCGGCTGTAACGCCTGACCCGCAGTAGACTCCAATCGCCCGGCCGGGCAACACACCCAGCTCGCCGAACCTGGCGGCCAGCCGTTCCGGGGGCAGGAACCTGCCCGCTGCATCCAGATTGGCGCCGGCCGGAGCGTTGATGGCGCAGGGGATATGACCCGCCTTCGGATCCACCGGTTCGTTTTCGCCGCGGTACCGCTCCGGCGCCCTGGCATCCAGCAGCAGCCCGTAGCTCGTAAACCCCGTGACTTCGTCGAGCTCCAGCACGGACATGTGGCCCGGCTTCAAGGTGACGCAGCCGAGGCTTGGCATTTCGTCGCCGCGATCGGTTTCAAAGCCCGCATCCCGCCAGGCTGCCAGTCCGCCGTCGAGCAGGAAGACGTTGTCAAAGCCGCCGTCTTTGAGCAGCCACCACAGCCGCGCGGCGGATAGCCCGCCCACATTGTCATAGGCGACCACAATATCCCCGTTGTTGATTCCCCATTCCCGTGCTGCTTCCACGAAAGCGGCTGCGTCCGGCAGCGGATGGCGCCCGGCCCGCGGGGACGGCGGTGCGGCCAACTGCGTTTCCAGATCGACGTAGATAGCGCCGGGAATGTGCTCGCCAAGATAGTGTTCGCGGCCGTGGGGGTCGCCCAGCGCCCAGCGGACATCGAGTACAACCGTGCGGAGGCCGGAGGTCATCCGGTCCTGCAGGGTCCGTACGTCCATCAGAGTCCTCATGAGATCTCCTCCTGAACTGTTGCCGGCCCCGTTGCCGGCGGATGTGCTGCTGCCCAAGGGTTCGGGCAGCTGGGTTTTCACAATGTGACGCTCTGCCCCGGCTCCAGATGCTCGTAGCGCGTGCCGTACCGTTCGCCGAAGGACTTCACATGTTTTTCGACAATACCCTTGCCCGCACTGTTCAGCAGGCCGTCATGAATCGGAAACGCCCGTTCTGCCCGCATTGCGGTGACAAAATCGATCACCTCGCCGATTTTGGACCAGGGGGCATGGATCGGCACCAGTACCGTTGAAACCTGCAGGCCGTGGGGGACGATGAAGGAATCCCCCGGGTGGTACACCTCGTCATTAATCAGGTAACCGATGTTGGCCACCATGGGAATGTGTGGGTGGATCAGGGCGTGCTGCCCGCCAAACGTGCGGATGTCGAAGCCGGGGATCGAAAACCGGGTTCCGGAGTCCGAAGCATGGATTCGCGCGGCAGCCTCGGGCACCAGCGCACGCAGTTCCTCCGCCACACCTGACGGGGCGTAGACCTCCAGTTCCGGCATGGCAAGGATGGCCGAAGGCAGCCGCTCCCGGTCGACATGGTCCTCATGTTCGTGCGTAATCAGGACGGTGCCGGCACCGTCCAGAGCCTGGTCAACTTCGGAGAGGTTTCCGGGATCGAGGACCAGCACCTGGCCGTCGCGCTCAAGCCTGACGCATGCGTGGGTGTACTTGGTTAGCAGCATGGTCCCAGCCTACCCAGCCGGTGCCATCCGGCAACCGGTCCCGGGCCGGCTGATAGGCTGGAGGTCAGCCTTCAGGCCGCACCACCAGCTGTCAAGGAGACCTCCCACGCAATGTCGACCCCCTCTGCCGATTCCCAGGCACCCCGCCGCGGTTCCGAGCAACGAGTGACCCGGCAGCGGCTCGCCGTCAGTGGCGCACTGGACAGCCTCGACGATTTCGTCAGTACCCAGGAACTGCACCGGCTGCTGCATGGCCGCGGTGACTCCGTCTCGCTGGCTACCACGTATCGGATTCTGCAGTCCATGGCCGAGGACGGGCAGGTGGATGTGCTGCGCAAGGACGACGGCGAGGCCGTGTACCGGCGCTGCGCCGTTGAACACCACCATCACCACCTGCTCTGCAGGGACTGCGGCAAGGCCGTGGAGATCGAGGCGCCGGCAGTGGAACAGTGGGCCTCCCGTGTTGCGGCTGAACACGGCTACACGCAGGTCGCACACACCGTGGAAATGTACGGGCTCTGCCCGGAATGCAGCGCTAAGCGGCAGTAACTTTCACCGCAGCGATGTCCGGGGAAGCGCTTCGACGTGTCCTGCCCAGCTTGTCGCGCCGTGCACCGATCAACCGGCAGACCACGTAGATCAGGAACGAGATCGTGGTGACGTAGGGGCTGATCGGAATCCGCCCACCCAAAGCCAGCAGAATGCCGCCCACCACGGAAACCAACGCGAAGATTACGCTCAGGCCGACCACCAGGCGGGGCGAAGCGGTGACCCGAAGTGCGGCAGCAGACGGTGTGATGACCAACGCCAGCACCAGCAGCGCGCCCACTATCTGGATGGACAGGGCGACCGCCAGGCCCAGCAGGAACATGAACCCGATGGCCAGTTTACCCACGGGCACTCCCCGGGCTTCGGCAAGATCCGGATCCGCGCTGGCAAACGTCAGGGGCCGCCAGATCGCCAGCAGGGCCACGATGACGAACAGCGAGCACCCCAGCATCACATTCAGCTGCACGGTGTCCACCGAGACAATCTGCCCGGTGAGCAGGCCGAACTTATTCGCGGACCTGCCCTCGTACAAGGACAGGAAAAGAATGCCCAGGCCCAGGCCGAACGGCATGATGACCCCGATGATGGAGTTCCTGTCCCGTGCCCGCATGCCCATGACGCCGAGGATGACAGCGGCAACCACGGAGCCCAGCAGCGAGCCGAAAACCACGTTGGCGCCGATGAGCAGCGCGAAAGCGGCGCCGGCGAAAGACAGTTCGGCGATGCCGTGGACGGCGAAGGCCAGATCCCGCATCATGACGAAGGTTCCGATGAGCCCGCCGACCAGTCCGAGCACGGCTCCGGCGATGAGCGAGTTGGTCACCAGCGGAAGCAGCTGGGAGTAGTCTTCGAAATTGAAGACCGCGTTCATGAACTCATTGAGGTCCATGCTCAGTCCTCCTCGCCGTGGTGGTGGGTGGTGGCGTCCGGCAATCCGACCACGATGATGCGGCCCTCGTTATGGATGACTTCGACGTGGCTGTTGTACATGTCCGACAGGACTTCGGTGGTCATAACGTCTTCGGGCGCCCCGACCCGGAACTGGCCGCCCGCCAAATACAGCACCCGGTCCACGTAATCGATGATCGGGTTGATTTCGTGCGTCACGAACACCACGGCGCTGTTCTGCTCATGGCATTGCGTATTGATCAATGCACTGACTGCCTGCTGATGGTGCAGGTCCAGCGACAGCAACGGCTCATCGCACAGCAGCACCTTGGGATCCGTAGCCAGCGCCTGGGCGGCCCGCAGCCGCTGTTGCTCGCCGCCGGAGAGCAAGCCGACCGGAGCCTCAGCATAGGACGAGGCACCCACCAAATCCAGCAGTTCGTCCACGCGCCGACGGTGCCTGCGCCCATTGAGCCGGACACCCCAGCGATGACCGTCCAGGCCGAGACCGACAAGGTCCCTGGCGCGCAGGGGCGTGCCTGAGACAAATGACTTCTGCTGCGGAATGTAGCCGATATCGCGGCTCCCCCGCGCAACCGAACTGCCGTTGATACGCGCACTTCCGTGCGTCAGCGGCTGCAGCCCGAGCAGTACCCGCAGGAAACTCGTCTTGCCGGACCCGTTCGGCCCGAGCACCGCAAAGAACTCGCCCGGATTGATCTCGAGGTCCAGGTCATGCCACAGCACGCGGTTGCCAAAGGAAAGGGAGGCCCCCTGCAGGCTGACGGCGGGTGTTGTCACACGGTTCCTTGTACTCGGTCCGGTTGGCTGGGACAAGTCAATCACAGTAGTGCTGGTCATGGTCGTCACTTAGGCCGCGAGCACGGTGGAAATATTGTCCAGGTTGCTGCCCATCCACGACACATAGTCCTGGCCTTCGGGCAGCGTTTCAGTGAAAACAACGACGGCGACGCCGGCCTCTTCCGCCAAGGCACGCAGCTGCTGTGTCTGGGGGCCTTCTGTCTGCTCGTTGTAGGCCACGAAGCTGACGGTTCCCCCGCTGATCAAGTCCTGGGTTTCCTTGACGGCAACGGGCGCGGCATCGCTGCCCTCTTCGACCGCCTGCAGGAAGTCGGCCGGAGTCTCGTTGTGCAGACCGAGCGCTTCAAGCAAATAATGCGGCACGGGATCGGTGGCCGCCACGTCGGCATTGCCAGCGCGTTTGGCCAGCGCATCGCGCTCCTGCACCAAGGCGTCGATGTCCTCGTTGAAGGCGGCGCTGTTGGTCTCAAACGTCGCGGCATTGGCCGGATCCAACTCGCTGAGCTTCTCGGCGACGACGGCGGCCATCTTGCCCATGGTTTCGAAGTCATACCAGACGTGTTCGTTCAGGCCTTCAACATGTCCGTGGCCTGCGTGCTCGTCGCCGGCTTCCGGCGGGGCAGATTCCCCGGTCTGACCGCCCAAACCGGAGACGTCCACGGCGGTGACGACGTAGTCGTGGTCCTTGTCGGTTTCATCGACCAGACCGTGCAGGAAGGGATCATATCCGCCACCGTTTTCGATGACGACATCCGCTTCGGACACGGCGAGCTTGTCTCTGGCGGTTGCCTCGTAGGAGTGGGGGTCCTGCGAGAGCTTGTTGATGATGGAGGTCACCTCCACCGCCTCCCCGCCGATGGTGGCCGCCAAGTCGCCGTAGACATCGGTGGATGCCACAATCTGGACCTTTCCGGCTTCCCCGCCATCCGTCCCACTGGATTCGGAGCTACCTTGGCCGCAGGCCGAAAGCATCAGTGCGAGTCCGGCGACACCGGAAATAGCAGTCAGACCACGAAACGGCCGCATGGACACCTCGATCTACTCATAATGAGAATCAATACCAACAAGGAACTTTTCCAGTGTAACGTAACGCGAACCGTTCGCATTACCATCGCTGCCTACTGCCTGCTGTCTGCTGCGGCCCGGAGCCGTGACGCTCCGGGCCGGAGTCCCCGGATCAGGCGCCCAGCCGGCGCACACCCTGATTCTGGGTGGTGTCCCGGATTTCCCCCACCAGTTCCTCAAGCACGTCCTCAAGGAAAAGCACTCCGTGGGTCTGGCCGTCCGGCCCAATCACGCGGGCTAGATGGGAACCGGTGCGCTGCATGACAGCCAGGGCGTCCTCGATTTCCTCATCGCGCGACAGGTTGGCCAGCGTGCGCACCTTGGTCACCGGAATGGCTGTCGAATACCGCTCCTCGGGAATCGTCATGATGTCCTTCAGATGCAGGTACCCGGTGAGGTTAGCGTCGCCGTCGGCAACCGCGAAGCGGGAGAAACCTGTCCGGCCCACTACCCGTTCGAACTCCGCAGGCGTGGTGTCTACGCCGATGGTGACCAGCTCACCCAGCGGAACCATGATGCTTTCCGCTGTCTGGCCGGAGAACTCCAGCGAGCTGGAGATCAACCCTGCTTCGTCCTCCACCAGGCCGTGGCGGGTGGATTCCTGCACGATGGACTGGACTTCCTCCAGGGTGAAGGTGGAGGTCACCTCGTCCTTCGGCTCGATGCGGATCGCACGCAGAATGTGGTTCGCGGACCAGTTCAGGACAACGATCACCGGTTTGACGATCTTGCCGACAAAGACCAGCGGCGGGGCCAGCAGCAGGGCCGCCTTATCCGCGGTGGACACCGAGATGTTCTTCGGCACCATCTCGCCGAAGGTCACGTGCAGGAACGTCACCAGCAGGAGGGCGATCACGAACGAAATTCCGTAGGAGACGTCGTGCGGTATCCCGATCCAGCGCTCCAGCGGAATCAGCAGGAGTTCCTTGATGGCCGGCTCGGCGACATTGAGGATGAGCAAGGAACAGACGGTAATGCCCAATTGCGCACAGGCCAGCATCAGGGAAACGTTTTCCATTGCCCACAGCGTGGTTTTGGCCCGCTTCGATCCTGCTTCGGCCAATGGTTCGATCTGGCTCCGCCGGGCCGACATGACTGCAAATTCGGCACCGACAAAGAAGGCATTGCCAAGCAGCAGCACAACAAGCCAGAAGATGCCCATACCCGCGCTCATCGGACGCCACCTTCGGCAGCCGCGGTCCCGGGCGTCGTCGTGCTGCCGCCCTCGCCGGCCACCGGAGCCGGAATGAACCGGACCCGGTCCACCCGGCGTCCGTCCATGCGCTCCACTTCCAGCACGCCGCCGGGTACGTCGACGCGGTCGCCGGCAGCAGCTATGCGGCCCAGCTCGCTCATGATGAATCCGCCGACGGTCTCATAGCCTGCTTCGTCCGGAACAGTGAGCAGCGGGATCTGTTCGGAGACCTCGTCCGGGCGCATCAACCCGGGGAAGTACCAGTTGCCCGCGGCACTCTGCAGCACGCCGGGCTTGACCCGGTCGTGCTCATCGGAGACCTCGCCGACGATTTCTTCCACCAGGTCCTCGAGAGTGACGACTCCCGCTGTGCCACCGTATTCATCGAGAACGACGGCGAACTGCAGGTTTGACGCGCGCAGCTCCGACAGCAGCGAATCCAGGTGCACGGTCTCGGGCACCCGCAGCGCATCGGACATGATCGTTGCGGCGGCCAGCTCCGACCGTTTCCAACGCGGCACTCCAATGGCCTTTTTGATGTGGACAACACCGCGGACATCGTCCGGCGAGTCGCCCAGGATAGGGAACCTTGAAAAGCCGGTTCTCCGGGCAGCCGCCACGATGTCTTCTACGGTGTCGTCGGCGTCGATGAACTCGACGCGGATACGCGGGGTCATCACATCGGCGGCCGAACGGCCGGAAAACCTCAAGGTCCGGGACAGGAAGTTTGCGGTACCGGCATCCAGCGTGCCCATGTCGGCGGATCGGCGCACCAGGGAGGCCAGCTCGGACGGCGTCCGGGCGCCGGAGAGTTCTTCCTTGGCTTCCAGGCCGAACAGATGAAGCACCTTGTTGGAAAAGCCGTTAAGGACGACAATCGCCGGTTTGAATACTGCGGTGAACAGCAACTGCGGCCGGGCAACGGCCTTGCCGACTGCCATGGGCAGGGCGATGGAGGCATTTTTCGGAACCAACTCGCCGATCAGCATCGAGAGCAGGGTTGCCACCGTCATTGCGATGACCACGCCGGCGGTCTGGATGATGGCTTCGGGCAAGGCCAGCATCGCCAGCGGCGCACGAAGCAGGCTGCTGATGGCCGGCTCCAGCAGGAAACCGGTCAGCAAAGTGGTTATGGTAATGCCCAGCTGGCAGCTGGAGAGTTGGGTGGAAAGGGACTTCAGGCACTTCATCACCGCAACGGCGCCCTTGTCGCCCTTGTCAATGGCCCGCTGCACGGTGGCCTGGTCCAGCGCCACGAGGGCGAATTCAACCGCCACGAAGAAGCCGGTTCCGAAGATCAACAGCATGCCGGCGGCAATCTGGATCCACTCCATCAGAGGACCACCACCGCACGCGGTGAAGTTATGAGCGCAGACTGCGCCGGCGGGGGCTTGTCGTCAGAGCCCGGACTGGAAGGCTCCTGTCCGGCCGCCGGGGCGTCAGGAAGTGAATGATGGGCATGTGTACGGGGTCTGCCGGTGCTGTGTGAGCCATCCGATTGCGTTGCCACTGCTGCAATCGTGCCCACGGACCGGCGCCTAGAATAGCTGTCCATTATTCGTTAAGCGTAGCAGGCGCTACCAGCTTTGCGGCAGCGGCCGGCCTTCCTCATAACCGGCCGCGGACTGCACCCCGACGATGGCCCGCTCACGGAATTCGGCCAGATTGGTCGCTCCCGCATAGGTCATGGAACTGCGCAGTCCCGACGTGATTTCGTCCAGCAGGTCTTCGACGCCGGGGCGGGCGGGTTCAAGATACATCTTCGACGAGGAAATGCCTTCCTCAAACAGGCCCTTGCGTGCACGCTCAAACGCCCCTTCGCGCTGCGTCCGGTACTGCACTGCACGCGCGGAGGCCATGCCGAAGCTCTCCTTGTACTGCCGGCCATTGCTGTCGGTCATCAGGTCCCCCGGGCTTTCATAGGTCCCGGCGAACCAGGAACCGATCATGACCTGGCTGGCGCCTGCAGCGAGAGCCAGAGCCACGTCCCGGGGGTAACGGACCCCGCCGTCGGCCCAGACATGGGCGCCGAGCTCACGGGCGGCCGCCGCGCATTCGTACACGGCGGAAAACTGCGGCCGGCCGACGGCGGTCATCATCCGCGTGGTGCACATCGCGCCGGGGCCCACGCCGACCTTGACGATGTCCGCACCTGCTGCGACCAGATCGCGTACCCCTTCCGCGCTGACCACGTTCCCGGCCACCACCGGGACGGCAGGATCCAGCCCCCGTACAGCCCGCAGGGCGTCGAACATCTTCTGCTGGTGCCCGTGGGCAGTGTCGACAACAAGAACGTCGACGCCGGCCTCGAGCAAGGCGGCGGCTTTGGCCTGGACGTCTCCGTTGATCCCGACGGCGGCTGCCACCCGGAGCCGCCCCTCGTCGTCCACGGCAGGGCGATAGATCGTTGAGCGCAGCGCACCGGTGCGGGTCAGCGCCCCGAGGAGGAAGCCCTCGTCGTCGACGACCGGCGCGAAGCCGACCCCGGCGCCGTCGAAAAGCTCGAAGGCCTTCCGAAGCGCAGGCTGGAGTTCACCGGAAAACATCGATGCCTGCAACGTCAGCGGGTGCTCGCGCATGACCGATTCCAGCGAGGCGAACCTGTCCACGCCTTCACATTCGTCAGCCCGGACCACCCCGAGGCAACGCCCTTCGCCGTCGACAATCGCAACGGCTCCATGAGCGCGCTTGTTCATCAGGTGCAGCGCGTCGATGACGGTGTTCGAGGGCTGCAGTTTCAACGGGGTTTCGTAGACCGCATGGCGTGCCTTGACCCAGCCGGTGACTTCGGCCAGCACGTCGAGGGGAACATCCTGGGGCAGGACCGCCAGACCACCGCGGCGGGAAATCGTCTCCACCATCCGGCGACCGGTCACGGCGGTCATGTTCGCCACAACCAGCGGGATCGTGGTCCCTGTGCCGTCCCCCGAGGCCAAGTCCACGTCCAGCCGTGAGACCACTTCCGACCTCGATGGAACCAGAAAAACGTCCGAGTAAGTCAGGTCCGTCTGCGGCTGATTGATGAACTGCATGTTCTGCTCCTGAAATCGACGTGCAGGCAACGACAGCATGAGTCTACGACGCCGGGCCAAATCACCGCCGCACCGCTTCTGAAGGGGACCGTTGGTGCTTCGTCACATTGGTTTCAAAACAATCGTATGAGATTGGCCTGCACAGCGGATGTGTCATTAGACTGGCTAGAGGTCCAGACCCGGTGCGTCCAAACGCACCTCACGCGCCCGTGACGACTGCAGCAGGTTATTCATGGGCCGCAGCGTGTGGTCTGCAGGGCAAGCGGCAACACATGGAAGAGGCGTATAACAAGTGCCAGAGCATCCCAATCTTCGTCTACCCGAGGAATTCGGCGGTAACGAATGGCTCGTCGACGAAATTTACGAGCAGTACCTCCAGGACAAGAATTCGGTGGACAAGAAATGGTGGAGCATTTTCGAGTCGGCCGGCGCCGGCTCAGCTCAAACCGCTAATGGCAATGCGCCGCGCGCCGAAAGGGAGGAAACCGACCCCCAGACGCGCCAACTGCCGGTAGTCAAGGAGCCCAAGGGCACCCCTGCGGCCTCCGCCGAAACCACCGCGGACAACCGCAGGGCGGAAAAGCGCATCCCCGCGGATGCCGAGCCTGCACCCAACACTTCCAAGGACAAGGCAGTGCCCGCCGCCGCTGCCGATGCGGCCAGCAAGTCCGAGCCGAAGACGGCTCCCATCCCGGCCCAGCTGCCGAAGTCTTCGCCCAACTCCCAGACCGAGGATGACAAGGTCACGGTCCTGCGCGGTCCGGCCAAGGCCATCGCCACCAACATGGACCAGAGCCTGACCGTACCGACGGCTACGACGGTGCGCGCTGTACCCGCGAAACTGCTGATCGACAACCGCGTGGTCATCAATTCGAATCTGGCCCGCGCCCGCGGTGGCAAGGTCTCCTTCACCCACCTCATCGGCTATGCAGTCATCAAGGCACTGGGCCAGTTCCCCAGCCAGAACGTGCACTACGACGAGGTCGATGGGAAGCCCGTAGCGGTCCAGCCGGCCCACGTCAACTTCGGCATTGCCATCGACATGCCGAAACCCGACGGTAGCCGCCTCCTTGTTGTTCCCAACATCAAGAAGGCTGAAACCATGAACTTCGCGGAGTTCTGGCATAACTACGAGGACCTCATCAAGCGCGCCCGCGCCGGCAAGCTGACTGCCGACGATTATTCGGGCACCACGTCCTCGCTGACCAACCCGGGTGGCATCGGTACCGTCCACTCCGTGCCCCGCCTGTCCAAGGGCCAGGCGACCATCGTCGGCGTCGGCGCCCTCGAATACCCCGCCGAATTCCGTGGGGCAAGCGAGAAGACCATCGCCGCGCAGGGCGTTGGCAAGATCATCACGCTGACCTCCACGTATGACCACCGCGTCATCCAGGGCGCCGGTTCCGGCGAGTTCCTGAGGCTCGTAGAGTCACTGCTGCTCGGCGAGCAGGACTTCTACGACGAGATCTTCGAAGCCCTGCGGATCCCGTACGAGCCGGTTCGCTGGCGTCCGGATAACCAGGTTGACGTAGAACTGCAGGTCAACAAGATTGCCCGCATCCAACAGCTCATTCACGCTTACCGGGTCCGCGGACACCTCATGGCGGACACCAACCCGCTGGAGTACGTCCAGCGCAAGCACCCTGACCTGGACATCCTCACTTACGGGCTGACCATGTGGGATCTGGACCGCGAGTGGGTCACGGGTGGATTCGGCGGCAAGTCCCGGCTGAAACTGCGCGACATCCTCGGCGTGCTCCGCGATGCCTACTGCCGCACCACCGGCATCGAGTACATGCACATTCAGGATCCTGAAGAACGTAAATGGTTCCAGGACGAGCTGGAGCGCCCGTACGCGAAGCCCAGCCGCGAAGAGCAGCTGCGCGTCCTGGGCAAGCTCAACGCCGCCGAGGCATTCGAAACGTTCCTGCAGACCAAGTTTGTGGGCCAGAAGCGCTTTTCGCTGGAAGGCGGCGAATCCCTGATTCCGCTGCTGGACGCAGTGATCTCTGACGCCGCCGACGACGGGCTGGACGAAGTGGCCATCGGCATGGCCCACCGCGGCCGTTTGAACGTGCTGACCAACATTGCCGGCAAGACCTACGCGCAGGTGTTCCGCGAGTTCGAGGGGACGCAGGATCCGCGCAGCGTTCAGGGCTCGGGTGATGTGAAGTACCACCTGGGCACCGAGGGTACCTTCACTTCCGACAACGGCAATGAGACCAAGGTCTACCTCGCAGCCAACCCCTCCCACCTTGAAGCCGTTGACCCGGTCGTTGAAGGCATCGTGCGTGCCAAGCAGGACCGTCTCGACCAGGGCGACGGTGCGTTCGGTGTGCTCCCCATCATCATCCACGGCGATGCTGCATTCGCAGGCCAGGGCGTGGTTGCGGAGACGCTCAACCTGTCCCAGCTGCGCGGCTACCGCACTGGCGGTACGGTGCATGTCGTCGTCAATAACCAGGTCGGCTTCACCACCTCGCCGCACGCCTCGCGCTCCTCGGTGTACTCCACCGACGTAGCCAAGATGATCCAGGCGCCGGTGTTCCACGTCAACGGGGATGATCCCGAAGCCGTTGTCCGGGTGGCACAGCTTGCGTACGACTACCGCCAGCGTTTCCACAAGGACGTTGTCATCGACATGGTCTGCTACCGTCGGCGCGGTCACAACGAGGGCGACGACCCCTCGATGACCCAGCCGATGATGTACAACCTGATCGAAGCCAAGCGCTCCACCCGCAAGCTGTACACCGAAGCCCTCGTCGGCCGCGGCGACATCACCCAGGACGAGGCGGACCAGGCACTGCGCGACTATCAGGAACGGCTGGAACGGGTCTTCGCCGAAACGCATGCCGCCCAGACCTCGCCGATTCCGGTTGTCACCAAGGACGCGGCCGCCGTCTCGGACATCGAACGCCCGCTGTCCCAGCAGGCCGAAGACGAGGTCCGCGTACCGACCAGCACCGCTGTCAGCACCGAGGTCCTCGCCCAGATCGGCAAGGCGCACGTCAGCATCCCCGAAGGCTTCACCGTGCACCCGAAGCTCAAGGCCCTGCTGGAGAAGCGCGAGCAGATGTCGCGTGAAGGCGGCATCGACTGGGGCTTCGGCGAAATTGCCGCCTTCGGCAGCCTGCTGATGGAAGGCGTACCGGTCCGTCTGGCCGGCCAGGACTCGCGCCGCGGTACATTCGTCCAGCGCCACGCCGTCTTCCATGACCGGTCATCCGGTAAGGAATGGGCACCGCTGACGCAGCTGTCCGAAGACCAGGCGAAGTTCTGGATCTATGACTCGCTGCTCTCCGAATACGCGGCCATGGGCTTCGAATACGGTTACTCGGTGGAGCGGCCGGATGCGCTGGTCATCTGGGAGGCGCAGTTCGGCGACTTCGTCAACGGCGCACAGACCGTAATCGACGAGTTCATCTCCTCGGCCGAACAGAAATGGGGACAGCGTTCCTCGCTGGTCCTCATGCTGCCGCACGGCTATGAAGGCCAGGGGCCGGACCACTCTTCCGCACGCATCGAACGCTTCCTGCAGATGTGCGCTGAAGACAACATGATCGTGGCCAACCCGACCACCCCCGCGTCGCACTTCCATCTGTTGCGGCGCCAGGCTTACAGCCGTCCGCGCAAACCGTTGATCATCTTCACACCCAAGCAGCTGCTGCGCCTCAAGGCTGCCGCCGCCAACGTCGAGGACTTCACGGAGGGCCGCTTCCAGCCGGTCATCCCGGAGGTCCAGGAACTGAACGCAGGGGAAGTCGACCGGGTGGTCCTGGTATCGGGCCGACTGTACTACGATCTGCTGGCTGCCCGTCAGAAGAACGGCGACACCAAGACGGCTCTGGTCCGGGTCGAGCAGCTATACCCGCTGCCAGCCCAGGAAATCGAGGCCGAACTGGCCAAGTATCCGAACGCCGAGGTGGTCTGGGCCCAGGACGAGCCCGCCAACCAGGGACCGTGGCCGGTTATTGGAATGATGCTGCCGCAGAGGGTGGACACAAGCCTTCGTCTGGTTTCGCGTCCCGCGTCCGCCGCTACCTCAACAGGTTCCGCCAAACGGCACGCTGTCGAGCAAGACGTCCTTGTGAAAAAGGTGTTTGAGCGTAAATAAGTAAGATGTTGGGTGGGGTGCACAGACGCCCCACCCACTTCTTTTTTAACCAGACGCCTGCCCTAACCAACCAGAAAGCATCTTGTGGAGCAACGCAAAATCAGGATCGCCGCAGTCGGCGATGAACTCCTTGCCGGTACCGGTGATCAGCGCGCCCTCGGTTGGCTCGGACGGACTCTGGCCCGTACCAATCCCGCGCCGGCCAGCCTCGAATCGTTCACACTGGCATCCCCCAACGAGGGCACAGAGGAGCTTGCCGGACGCTGGCTGCAGGAGGCAGGACGGCGGTTTGATGACGGCTACGAAAACCGGCTCGTTATCGGGCTGTCCGACCGCGACCTGGATCTGGAGCTGACGACGGCCCGGAGCCGGCTGAATCTGGCCAACATTCTTGATGGTGCAGCACAGTTAAGCGTCAAGGCTTTCGTCGTAGGTCCGCCGCCCGGCCTCGATGCAGAGCGCAACCAACGCCTTGCCGAACTGTCGGCCGCATTCGGCGATGTCACGACCCGGCGCAAACATGTCTACGTTGATACCTTCACTCCCCTACTCAACCACGAACAGTGGCGCACCGATCTTGCCGCTAACGGCGGCGCTCCCGGACAGGCCGGCTACGGATTGATCGCTTGGTTGGTCCTCCACCGCGGCTGGTACAGCTGGCTGGAACTGCCCGAGCCCGCCTGACTCCCATCCCCCGGCCGAGGTCCGCCCGTCAAACCGGTTCAGTAGCCGTCACCGGTTAGGCCTGCATGGGCGGATGTGGGAGACTGGTACGCAGTTCTTTTTCATCCAGGTAAGGAGGCAGCTATGAGCAAGCGAGCACGCAAGCGTCGTGACCGTAAGCGCGGCGGCGCAAACCACGGTAAGCGCCCCAACACCTAAGCAACCGGTTTTTCCGGTATGGCTTACGGGTCACCCGCCAGCTGAATAAAGCAGGAACCCCCGCAGACCGTCAGGTTTGCGGGGGTTCCTGCTTTATCTATTCCGGCAGGCAGTTCTAGGCGTCGGCCTGTACCGGGTCAGCGGCTTCGAGATGCCCGATCCGGTCCAGAATCCGTTCCTTCAGTGTCTGCGGTGCAGCCTCTTGGCACGACCTCTTGACCACGCTTCGGATCAGGCACTCCAGGCTGTGTTCCTGGGCGCATTCCTCGCAGCCGTCCAGATGCTGTTTGATCTCGTTGAGGTCCTCGCGGGACAACGCGCCGTCAACGTACTCATAGATCCGCTTCATGCGGTCGTCTTCGCAGTCGCCCAAGCCGTGGCAGTCGCTCATTTGCCGTTCTCCTGTTTTGTCCCCACTGTGGTTTTGTCCGTCTTTTTGCCCATTCCGCGTTCGTGCGCGTAGTCGGCCAGCAGATCGCGCAATAGCTTGCGTCCGCGGTGGAGGCGGGACATAACCGTTCCGATCGGGGTGTTCATGATTTCCGATATTTCTTTGTAGGCAAAGCCTTCTACATCTGAAAAGTAGACGGCCAGCCTGAACTCCTCCGGGATTGCCTGGAGGGCTTCCTTGACGTCCGAATCCGGCAGGTGGTCCAATGCCTCCGCTTCGGCGGAACGAAGCCCCGTCGAGGTGTGTGAAGCTGCTTGGAACATCTGCCAGTCCTCAACCTGGTCCGTGTTGGACTGGAGCGGTTCGCGCTGCCGTTTGCGGTACAGGTTGATGTAGGTGTTGGTCAGGATCCGGTAGAGCCATGCCTTGAGGTTGGTCCCCGGCTTGTACTGATGGAAGGCCGAAAACGCCTTCGTGTACGCCTCCTGGACCAGATCTTCGGCATCGCTGGGGTTGCGGGCCATACGCATGGCAGCTGAGTAGAGCTGGTCCACATACTGCATGGCGTCGCGCTCGAAGCGGGCGCTGCGTTCTTCTGGTGTCTCGGTGTCAGCGGCCGCTGCCGGCGCGGATTCCTCCGCAGCCTCCAGGGGGGCAGCCTCATCGGATTTGTCTGTTGTCATCGGCACCAAGTCTACGCTGGAGGTCTTCCGGGCAGGGCCCAACCGTAGCTGCTGGCCCGCAGCAGGTTGGAGGGTTGCTAATGGCACTGGTTGTCCTTTCGACACGTTGGCGCCGGCGCTATGTTCGAGAACCCGCACCTATTGCTCTTCTTCACAACGATGCAGGCACTGTCCTTATTCCAGCTGCGGTCATCTCGGACGAACGACGTTGCGCACGCAGGATGTACACTGCACGCAAAAGTGCCAGACTAGAGAACAGCGTCACCAGCAGCCCTAGAAACAGCTTCCGCATTGCGGACAGCGCCAGCCAGGAGGTACTTATGACCATCGTTCGCTTTGTTGCCCGCCCGATGCTTGCCGCAACGTTTGTGGCTTCGGGAGTCGATCGTTTGCGAAACGTGCAGGACACCGCGGACCAGCTTCAGCCGGCACTGCGGCAGGTCCAGACCATGGTCCCCTCCGCAGCACCGGTAACAGGCAACGAAAAGCTGGTTGCCCAGGTCATTGGTGCCACTCAGGTTGGGGCCGGCGTTTTGCTGGGGATCGGCAAATTCCCGCGCATCGCGGCACTGCTTCTGGCAGGAACGGCAGCGGCGAACGCACTGGTGGAATTCAACGCCGCGGACGCTACCTCGCCTGAATCCCGCCGGACCCGGCGTAACCAGTTGCTCAAGAACGTGTCCCTCATCGGCGGCGTTCTGCTGGCGGCCGTCGATACCAACGGCCGCCCCGGACTGGTCTGGCGTGCCGAACATCTCGCCTCTGACGCGCGCAAAAACGTGCAGTCCTTCAGCAAGGATGCCCGCAAGAACGCCAGCACCCTGAGCAAGGATGCCCGCAAGCAGCTGCAGAAGGCTGAGCGGACCGTGCGTGCAGCCGCCTCCGATGTGGTGGGTTCCTAGTTTTCATGACTGAGCAAGCAAGCACCGGCAGCAACAGCACTAACTGGCCCGCACCTTTCGCCCAGGGGCCGGTCGATGCCACCGTTTACGTACCGGCCTCGAAATCCCTGACCAACCGCTACCTTGTGCTCGCTGCCCTGGCGGACGGACCGTCGCGGCTGCGGGCACCGCTGCACTCGCGTGATTCGGTTCTCATGATCCAAGCGCTGCGTGCGCTCGGGGCCCGTGTCGAGGAAACGCCGGGCGAGGGCCGGTTCGGTCCCGACCTGCTGGTCACCCCTATTGAGCAGGACCGGGAGCTGGGCGAGACGCGCGTGGATTGCGGGCTGGCCGGTACGGTGATGCGCTTCGTGCCGCCCTTGGCAGCACTGTGCACGGGAACCGTCACCTTCGACGGCGATCCGCAGGCAAGGCAGCGGCCAATGGGCAGCACCATCGACGCTCTGCGTGGCCTCGACGTTCCGCTGGACGACGGCGGCAACCGCTCGCTGCCTTTCACGCTGGCCGCTTCCGGCGACGTCGACGGCGGGCATCTGGTCATCGACTCCGGAGCCTCCTCCCAGTTCGTCTCGGCACTGCTGCTGGTCGGCGCCAGATTCGGCAACGGGCTGCACCTCGAACATGCCGGCCAGAGCGTCCCCAGCCTGGACCACGTTGCCATGACCGTGGCGGTACTGCGCAGCGTCGGAGTGGAGGTGGACGATTCCCGGCAGAACCACTGGGTGGTCCGGCCCGGACGGATCAAGGCCTTCGACCTCACCGTCGAGCAGGACCTTTCCAACGCCGGCCCCTTCCTCGCGGCGGCACTGGCCACGAAGGGAACGGTTCGGATCCCGGGCTGGCCGGCGGAAACCACTCAGGTAGGTGACAAGTGGCGCAGCATCCTGACGCAACTCGGCGCCACCGTCAGCTACGAGAACGGCACTCTCACCGTGACCGGCGGGGCAGAGATCACCGGGGCGCAGCTCGCCGACACCAGCGAGCTTGCCCCCACCACGGCGGCGCTCTGCGCCTTGGCCGGCAGCGAATCCAGACTCACCGGAATTGCCCATTTGCGCGGACATGAAACGGACCGGCTGGCGGCTCTGGTCGCGGAGATCAACGCCCTGGGCGGCGACGCCGAGGAAACCGAGGACGGGTTGATCATCCGTCCGACACCGCTGCATGGCGGGGTCTTCCATACGTATGAGGACCACCGGATGGCTACGGCAGGAGCCATTATCGGGCTGGCAGTCGAGGGCGTGGAAGTCGAAGATATCGGCACCACGGCCAAGACCATGCCCGAGTTCCCCCGGCTTTGGCAGGAGCTGTTCGAAACTTCCGTCCGCCAGTCCGAGGCGGGAGCGCTCTAAGGTGGTGCGCGGCAACCGTACGTGGGACGAGTCCGATGTCCGCATCCGTCCCAACAAGCGCGGCTCGCGTCCGCGCACCAAGGAACGGCCTGCCCACGAAGACGCCGTGATCGGCCGGATCATCACCGTCGACCGCGGCCGCTACACTGCGGTCGTCGATGAAGATACCTCCCAGGAACGGGTGGTTGTCGCCGCCCGTGCCCGGGAGCTTCGGCGCAGTCCGGTAGTGGCCGGCGACTTCGTGGCTCTGGTTGGAGACATCACCGGAGAACCGGACACCTTGGCGCGGCTGGTGCGGATCGAGGAACGCAGGACGCTGCTGCGCCGCAGCGCTGACGACACAGACCCGGTAGAGCGCGTAGTCGTCGCGAATGCGGACCAACTGGTCATCGTTGTGGCCGCCGCCAATCCGGAGCCGCGCACCGGTTTTATCGACCGCGCCCTGGTCGCGGCGTACGACGCCGGTATCAGCCCGCTGCTCTGCGTCACCAAAGCGGATGTGAAGGATCCCGAGGAGCTGCTCTCCAATTACCGGCACCTCGATCTGCCCGTCATCGTCAGCCGGACCGCCGGCACGGAGGGCTTCGGGATTGATGCGCGGTCCGCCGACGGGCTTTCGGCCCGTCTCGACCGTGACGCCGTGGCCGAGCTGAAGGGCTATCTGGACGGAATGGTCAGCGTCATGCTCGGCCATTCCGGCGTCGGCAAGTCCACCATGGTTAATGCGCTCACGGGCGCGGAACGCGCCACGGGCGGCGTCAACGCCGTGACCGGGCGGGGACGGCATACGTCCTCCTCGGCGCTGGCCCTGAAGCTGACCGATGCCCCGGCCGGCAGCTGGATCATCGACACGCCCGGCATCCGTTCTTTCGGACTTGCCCATGTGGACCCGGACCGGATCATTTCCGCCTTTCCCGATCTGGAGCCCGGGACCGCCGACTGCGAGCGGGGCTGCAAGCACGACGACCACGCCGTCAACTGCGGCGTGGACGCGTGGGTGGCTTCCGGGCAGGCCGGCGAATCAGGCCCGGCACGGCTGGCGTCGCTGCGCCGTTTGCTGGGAACGGAAGAACGCGCCCAGGCGAAGGAACTCGGGTTCCAGTAGCGCCGCCGTCGTCGGTTAAGGACTTCACATCCCGCATCCGGCGGCCAAATAAGGATAAGTTGAAGCCTATGACCCGTGACGTTCAAAGCTATAACGACGATCTGCGCCTGGCCCATGTGATGGCCGATTCCGTGGATTCGCAGACCATGGCCCGCTTCAAGGCGCTGGACCTGAAAATCGAGACCAAACCGGATCTCACCCCTGTCACGGATGCGGACCGCGCCGCCGAAGAGGCCATCCGCGGCCAGCTCTCCCGGGCGCGGCCACGCGACGCAGTCCTCGGCGAAGAGTACGGCAGCAGCGGCCACGGCTCCCGCCGCTGGATCATCGATCCCATTGACGGCACGAAGAACTTCGTCCGCGGCGTGCCGGTCTGGGCCACCCTGATCGCACTGGTGGACGAGGACCGGCCCGTTGTCGGGCTGGTGAGCGCGCCCGCCTTGGGCAAGCGGTGGTGGGCCGCGACCGGAACCGGCGCCTACATGGGACGTTCGCTGTCCGCGGCCACCCGGCTCCGGGTATCCGATGTCAACCGGCTCGAGGACGCGTCCCTCTCCTATTCCAGCCTTACCGGCTGGCAGGAACGGGGCAACTTCCCGGAGTTCCTCGGCCTCACCGAGTCCGTCTGGCGCACCCGAGCCTACGGGGACTTCTGGTCCTACTGCATGGTGGCCGAGGGCGCCGTCGACATTGCCTGCGAACCGGAACTCAACCTCTACGACATGGCCGCACTGGTTCCGATCGTCACCGAAGCCGGCGGACGGTTCAGCTCGCTCGAGGGCGAGAACGGCCCGTTCGGCGGCAATGCGCTGGCCACCAACGGCACGCTCCACGACGAGGTGCTCTACCGGCTCAATCCTGCGTTGCGTGGCCAGCGTCCGGCCGCCCATCCGCAGGAGGCGCCCGTGCCGGAAACCGCTCCGGAGGCCTCCGTGGAGGCGGACGGCAGGCGCTGACACTGCCTTTGTGACGAATTACGACGGCGGCCGTCCCCTTTTCCGGGGATGGCCGCCTTTTCGTTCCCGTAACAAAGATGCGGCGGCTCCGGCCGGATAATAATCTCGATGGCAGGTCACGAGTGCCAGCGCTAAACCCCGGTTTGCTGGCCGGCAACCCTCCTACCGCGGCGGGGTGCCCCGGGTGACGACCTGGCCGTTCCGGACTGGTTCGGCAAGCGCGGATCCGCTCTGCCATGGGCACGGATCCCTCACCAGATGAGGTCACATGAGCACCACCGTTATCGAATCCGCCCTGTCCCCCGAACTGTTGGCAGCGGAACAACCGTTCCAGGAAGTTGCGGGCGCAGAACTCGCCGCTCCCCTGCTGGACGGCGGCACCATCCGCTATGCCAATCTGGACTACGCCGCGTCGGCGCCCGCCTTGGCTTCTGTCGCGGCCTATCTGGAACAGCTGCTCCCCTATTACGCGAGCGTCCACCGTGGAGCCGGCTATGCGTCCCAGGTCTCCACCTCCGTTTACGAGCATTCACGCGAGGTCCTGCGTACGTTTGTGGGCGGGCGGACCGATGACCTGGTCATCTTCACCCGTAACACCACCGATTCCCTGAACCTGCTGGCCGGCTGCATCCCGGACAGCGGCGAAGTGCTCTACCTGGACATCGAGCACCACGCCAACCTGCTGCCCTGGCAGGCGGTGCCGCATCGCAGCGTGGTAGCCCGGCCGAGTGTTGCCGCCACACTCGAGGCAATCGAGGCCGAGCTGGCCGGAGGACAGGTGGCGCTCGTAGCCATCACCGGAGCGTCGAATGTTACCGGCGAGATCTTCCCGATTGCCGAAACCGCTCGGCTTGCCCACCGCCATGGTGCCCGGGTAGTGGTGGATGCGGCGCAGCTCGCCCCGCACCGGCGGCTCGACATCGCCCGGGACAACATTGACTATGTGGTCCTCTCCGGGCACAAGCTCTACGCCCCCTTTGGTGCGGGAGCTATCATCGGCCGGGCCGACTGGTTGGATTCCGGCACACCGCATCTGGCTGGCGGCGGCGCGGTGAAACAGGTCCGGCTGGACAGCGTGGTCTGGACAACGGGGCCGGCCCGGCACGAGGCCGGTTCGCCCAACGTGCTCGGTGCGGCCACTTTGGCCCGGGCTGCCGAGCACATTGCACAGCTGGATGAGGCCGCCTGGCAGCAGCATGAGTCAGTGTTGCGTGGGTACCTCACGGAGCGGCTGGAGGCGGTGGACTCGGTCACCGTGCACCGGATCTTCAGCGAGGAGACCACCCCGCTGGATGCCATCGGCGTCGTTAATTTTTCGGTGGCCGGCTACGATGCTGGCCTCGTGGCCGCGTATCTTTCGGCCGAGCACGGCGTCGGTGTGCGGGACGGCAAGTTCTGCGCCCATCCCTTGCTCAACCGCCTCGGGCTGCCGTCCGGTTCGCTCCGTGCCAGCTTCGGACTGGGTTCCCGTCTGGAGGACGCGGCGCGAGTCGCGGACGGCGTGGCAGCACTGGTCCGCGACGGCCTGTGCCACGACTACGTCGTCGAGAGCGGACGCTGGGTTCCAGCGGTTGAAACACGGGCCTTCCCCGAGTGGGCACCGGCGACCCCGGGAACCGCCGGGGCGGCACCGTGCTCCTTGGGTTAGGAACGTATCCCTGCACGCCGGATGGAGCATGATCTAATTGACCCGTCGTTGCGAAGCCGCCTGTTCAGTGGCACAGGCAGCTGGCGGCGTCAATGACAGCGTCAGCGACAGCGACAGATCAGTGACTGAGTGATGTGGGTGCACGAGGAGTGTGGCAGTGGTTCGCGGCGGACCCCGGATGGACGACGAACGGCGCCGGGAGTTCGGCAGCAGCTTCCAGCAGGGTGGCGCGCATTATGACCGGGTCCGTCCCGGCTACCCTGATGACGCCGTCGATTGGCTGGTGCCGCCGTCGGCACGGGACGCCGCGGATGTAGGCGCCGGTACCGGAAAATATACGGCCGCGTTGCTCGCCCGGGGTCTGCGGGTGACCGCCGTGGATCCTTCGGCCGACATGCTGGAGCAACTGGCAACCAATTATCCCGCGGCCCGCATCCTGATGGGAACGGCCGAACACACCGCTATCGCAGATGCCGCCGTCGATCTGGTCACCGTGGCGCAGGCCTGGCACTGGGTGGATCAGGCCGCTGCCAGTGCGGAGGCTGCCCGGATCCTGAGGCCAGGGGGAACGCTGGGGTTGATCTGGAACCAGCTCGATGTCTCCATTCCCTGGGTCCACCGGCTCTCCCGGATCATGCATGCCGGTGACGTCTACAGGCCGGACTTCCGCCCCTTCATCGGCCCTGAGTTCATCCGGCATGAGGGCCACGAAACCCACTGGGCGGATCCGCTCACGCCCGCCGACTTGCTGGAACTGGTCAAGTCGCGCAGCTACTATCTGCGCGCCAACGAACAGACGCGTGCAAAAGTGCTGGGAAACCTTGACTGGTACTTGCATGAACATCTGGGCCATGCCCGGGAAGAGATTATCCGGCTCCCCTACCTGACCCTGACCTGGCGCGCAGTGAAGGCTGACCGCTAGGAAGGCTGACTGCTAGGTTCGGAGTCTTCTGCGTCGACTTGTCGGCATTCTGCGCCCGCTCCGCTCCGTGACTTCCGTGCCGCTCCGCCAGGTAACGTGCAGAAATTTTTGCCGCACCCTATTATTCCGGTGCAGCTTTGCGATAAATTTAGGCATGCCGAAAAAACTGTGGTCCGTGGTGCTGGCCGTCTTGTCGCTGAGCATGCTGACGGCCTGCGGTCCCGTGGGCAACGGTTCGGCCGCCGTACCGGAGCCGTCCGACGAGCGGCCCATGGTGCTCACCACTTTCACGGTGCTTGCGGATCTGGTGCGCCAAGTCGCCGGCGAGCACGTGCGGGTGGAATCGATCACCAAGGTGGGCGCGGAGATCCACGGCTACCAGCCCACTCCTTCGGATCTTGTCGGTGCCCAGGAAGCGGACCTGATTCTCGACAACGGCCTGGGCCTGGAACGTTGGTTCGCGCGGTTTGTGACGGCGGTTCCGGCCCCGCACGCCGTCCTGTCCGAGGGGATCGACCCTGTGGATATCCGCTCCGGAAACTATGAGGGCAAGCCCAATCCGCATGCCTGGATGTCGCCGGAGGCCGCCAAGGTCTATGTCGACAACACCGTGGTTGCCCTGAGCGAACTGGATCCGGTGCATGCCGCGGACTTCCGTGCCAACGGCGAGCGGTACAAGGACCAACTGGACGGTGTCATGCAGGAACTGAAGGACGCGTTCCGTGACACCGGCTCCGTTGCCGCCCTTGTTACGTGCGAGGGCGCTTTCTCCTACCTGGCCAGGGACGCCGGCCTGAAAGAAGCTTTCCTGTGGCCGGTAAACTCCGATGCCGAAGGCACACCCCGGCAGATCAAAGACACGATCGCCTTTGTGCAGCAGAACCAGGTTCCGGCCGTGTTCTGCGAATCCACGGTGAATCCGGGCGCCATGGAACAGGTTGCCGCAGCTACCGGCACCGAGCTCATCACCCCGCTCTACGTGGATTCGCTGTCCGGCCCCGAGGGCCCGGTGCCGAGCCACCTGGACCTTATCCGGCATGACATCGCCCTGATCAAAGAAGGACTGGCCTCATGAGTGTGCATGAACTTCCCACCGGCGCCGACGCCATTACCGTGAGGTCGCTGCACGTGGCGTACAACGAGGTCATAGCGCTGGACGGCGTGACGCTGACCATCCGGCCGCAGACCATTTGTGGGCTGATCGGCGTCAACGGATCCGGCAAGTCCACGCTGTTCAAATCCCTCATGGGCCTCGTCCAGGCGACCAAAGGCGACGTGCGTCTGTTCGGCGTCGAGCCCAAGGACGCGCGGAAGCTCAATGTCGTCTCCTACGTGCCGCAGTCCGAAGATGTGGACTGGACATTTCCCGTATCCGTCCGCGACGTCGTCATGATGGGCCGTTATGGCAGGCTGGGACGGGCCCGCCGCGCGCATCGCGCCGACCGGGAGGCTGTGGCGGCAGCACTGGAACGTGTTGGCCTGTCGGAGCTCCAGCACCGGCAGATCGGCGAGCTCTCGGGCGGTCAGCGGAAGCGGGCCTTCGTGGCGCGGGGAATTGCCCAGGATGCCGGGCTGCTGCTGCTCGATGAGCCGTTTGCCGGTGTCGACAAGGGCTCCGAGAGTGCCCTGATCACCCTGTTCAAGGAGCTGCGGGACGAAGGCCGGACCGTGTTGGTCTCGACCCATGACCTGGCCGGCATCCCCCAGCTCTGCGATGAAGCTGTCTTGCTCCACCAGCGGGTGCTCGCCCACGGCAAACCCGAAGCGGTCCTGACCAACGAGAACCTCGCCCGGGCTTTCGGAACCGCCCTCGCCACCGCCCCGGAAGGAGCGCATCATGGACGTCATTAATTGGGTACTGGAGCCGCTGCAGTACGGCTTCTTGACCCGCGCGCTGCTAGTGACGCTGGCGGCGGCCGTGGTCTCCGCAGTGCTGTCCTGCTGGCTGATCCTGATGGGCTGGTCGCTCATGGGCGACGCCGTATCCCACGCGGTGCTGCCCGGCGTCGCGCTGGCGTACATTGTCGGTCTGCCGTTCTCGCTGGGCGCCTTCATCTTCGGCGCCGGTGCGGTAGCGCTGATCGGCGCCGTCCGGTCCACCACGAAACTCAAAGCGGACACAGCCATCGGCGTCGTTTTTACCGGGCTTTTTGCCCTGGGTCTGGCCATCATTTCCAAGACTCCGAGCCAAACGGATCTGCAGCACATCCTGTTCGGCAACGTCCTCGGTGTGAACACCGCCGAACTGTTCCAGGTCCTCGTCCTGGGCGCCATTACGCTGGCCGTGCTGCTCTACAAACGGCGCGACCTGACGCTGCTCGCGTTCGACCGGATCCATGCCCACGCCATCGGGCTGAACACCCGCTGGCTTTCCGCCCTGATGCTGGGCCTGCTGGCCCTGACCGTTGTGGTGGGCCTGCAAGCGGTCGGCATTATCCTGATGGTGGCCATGCTGATCACACCCGGCGCCACCGCATTCCTGTTGACCCGCAGCTTTGACACGATGCTGCTGATCGCCGCGTCGATAACGGCATCGGCCGCGGTTGCCGGCATCTACGCCAGCTACTACCTGGACATTTCCACCGGCGCCTCCGTGGTCCTGGCCCAGTCCGTGGTCTTCGTCGTCGTCTACCTGTTCGCCCGGCGCAACGGGGTAGTCTGGCAATGGCAGCGGCGGCGCAGCGCCAGGCGCCGGGTCTCCGAACAGCCGAGCATCCCCACGTCCGTCTAGAGAACAAGATGCCTCCTAACAAGCACAGTCCCGCCCTTAGCAGCGGCTCCGCCAGTGTCCAGGACTACGTCAAGGTGATCTACTCCTTCACCGAGTGGCAGGACGAACCCATCAGCTCGTCCCAGCTGGCCAACAGGCTGGGCGTCGCCAACTCCTCGGTGTCGGAGATGGTGCGCAAGCTCGTCGAGCTTGGCCTCGCCATCCACGAGCCGTACAGTGCCGTGGAACTGAGCGACGAGGGCCGCCGGCTTGCTCTGGCCATGGTCCGCCGGCACCGGCTGCTGGAGACTTTCCTGGTCCAGGAACTCGACTATGCCTGGGACGAGGTCCACGACGAGGCCGAACTGCTCGAGCACACCGTTTCGGACACTTTCATCGAGCGGCTGTCAGCCAAACTCGGCTATCCCCACCGCGACCCGCACGGCGATCCGATTCCGGATGCGCACGGCACCGTGGACATCCCGCAGGCGCACCAGCTGGCGATTTTGGATGCTGGCCATACGGGCCGGATCACCCGCATCAGCGACTCGAACCCAGCACTCCTGAGGTTCCTCAGCGCCGAGGACATCGGCCTGGATGACCATGTGGAGGTCATTGGCCGAAAGCCGTTCGGCGGCCCCGTGGTAGTCCGCGTCGGCACCGCCGGGCGGGACCGGGAGCTGGACCTGGGCGATGAGGCCGCATCGGCACTGTGGGTTTTCAGCGACAAACCGCACGCCGGCTGCGCACTCGCCACATGAGAACGACGCCGGGGGCGCACCTCGAGCGGTCGGGGAAACCTCCGCTGCCGCCTGCCACCGCATGGATGGCCGTGGCTGTTGGCGGACTGCTCGGCACCGAGGCGCGCTACGGCCTGGGACTGGTCTTTCCCGAAGACGGCGGCGGTCTCCCCTGGACCACCCTGGCCATCAATATCGCGGGCAGCCTCCTGCTGGGGCTGCTCACCTCCTTCTGGGCGGAACGGGCGGCCGCTCCGTCCTGGCTCCAAGCCGGCCTCGGCCCTGGGCTGCTCGGCTCCTTCACCACCTTTTCGGCAGTGGTCATCGCCATCGACCAACTCGCCGCTGCCGGCAGTCACCATGTGTGGATGGCGTATCTGGGCCTGTCCCTCGCTGCCGGGCTCGCCGCAGCCGTGGCCGGTTTGGTACTCGGCCACGTGCTCGGCAGGCGCTCGGCCGGGTTAGCGGGTGGACAATCGTGACGGCTTTGGCCGCGCTGCTGGTAGGTGTCTTCGGCATGGCAGGGGCGCTGGCAAGATTCGCCGCTGATACCCTGTTCAGCCGTGCCGCTGCCTCCGGGACGGCGCGTACAGCCTGGCCCTGGTCAACCTTGCTGGTCAACGTGGTCGGCTCGTTCATCATCGGGCTGGCCTGTTCAGTGACCGCACAGAATTCGCTGGCGGAGCCATGGAGTACTTCGGTGGCGACTGGACTGGCCGGAGGCCTCACCACGTTCAGCTCCTGGACGGTTGCCACCGTAAGACTGTGGGCAGAACGGCGGCCGGTTGGCGCCGTCGTCAATCTTGCTGCCAACCTGTCCCTGGGTCTGGGAGCGGCGGCACTGGGACTGCTGCTGTTCAGATGAGAGGGCTGTCATCAGCACACTGATTATTTGGGTAAGCTCAAGTTTGTCCGCTTCAGGCCAGGGAAGGGCGCTTAATGGCAACGCTGGGAATTGAGGAAGAGTACCTGCTGCTCAATCCGGTCACGGGACTGCCAGAGGCAGTCGCAGACAAGGTGGCCCAGAACCTGGAGTCCCTGCAGGTGGCCCGCGGGGATATCCAGCGGGAGCTGCTCAATTGCCAAATCGAGACCGCCACGGCCGTTTGCTCAACGCTGACCGAGGCCGAAGAATCGCTGCTGAACTTCCGCCGCCAGCTGGACACCGCAGCACGGAAGGCGGGCGTCCGCGCCGCGGCCACCGGCACTGCTGCACGGATCCGCGAAGACTACCCGGAGGTGACAGACAAGCGGCGCTACCATGACCTCAAGGCCAGCGCCAAGGGGATTGTCGCGGACCAGTTCGTCAACGGCCAACACGTCCATGTCTCCGTCCCCGACAAGGAGTCGGGTGTGCAGGCTCTGAACCGGGTCCGGCCCTGGCTGCCCGTCATCGTGGCACTGAGCGCGAATTCCCCGTTCTGGCTGGACCGCGACAGCGGGTTCGCCAGCTGGCGGATTGTGCACTACCGCCGTTGGCCGGTCCAGGGCTGTCCGCCGCGGTTCGCTGATGCCGCCGATTACGAGCGGCGGATCCAGCGGCTGGTGGACACCGGAGTGGTTATCGATCGCGGCGTCCTTACCTGGCTGGCACGCCTTTCCGACCGCTACCCCACCTTGGAAGTGAGGGCGGCCGACGTACAGCTGGAGGCCCAGGACGCAGTCCTCATCGCCGCCCTGATCCGTGGTCTGGTGGTCACGGCCCTCGCCGAAGCGCAGGCTGGCAAGGACTTTCCCGATCTCGACGCCGAACTGCTCGATGCGGCTGTCTGGCAAGCCGGACGGCAAGGGCTGGCCGATAAGCTGATAGACCCGTTCTCCGGACTCCTCCTGCCCGCACGCGATGTGGTCAACCTGCTGGTTCGGCGCATCCGGCCTGCCCTTGAGGAAGCCGGCGACGCTGAGTGGGTGGACGCTTCCCTGAAGCGTTTATGGACCAACGGCATCGGGGCCGAACGCCAACGGCGGGTCATGGCCGCTGGCGGAATGCCGGCGCTGATGGACCTCTACGCTGATTCGTTGACCGCCGAGGCCTGAACGGCTGTGCTATCCGCGACCCCCGCTCCGCCCTAACTGCTGCTCGCCATCCGATCCCTCCAAAAGCGAACTGATCAAGTCCGAAATGATAGCCGAGGGGGCAACACCGAATTCCTGGCGCAGCCTGATCCGGAAGGACTGGTAGGCCCGCAGGGCTTCCGCATTGTTTCCCTCCGCCAGGTAGCACTGGAGCAGTAACCGCTGTGCACTCTCGCGTAGGGGCTCTATGGTCGTCGCTGCGCGTGCCGCTTCCATCGCCGGATCGATCCTGCCCAACAGCAGAAACTGCTTGGCCAGCCGTTCAAGCACCGACAGCCGCAGTCGCTGCCACCTCTCCTGCTCGGAGATGACCCAGTCTTCGTACCAGCCCGGCAACAATTCAGCATCCTGCACCGCATGCAACAGGCTCTGCTGGAGGCCGGGATTGGCATGTTCCTCCAGGCGGGCTGCCTGCGCCCTGAGATCGCGGACGTCAACGCTGACGTGCTCGTCCAAGTCCAGCGAATCCTGAGTCGATGACAGGAGCTGCGGCAATGTCCGATTAACTAGGAAAACACTCTCCCGAAGACTGCCCGCTGCCTGATGCTCGGAGCTGTCCGGCCACAGCAATCCGGCCAAAAAAGTACGGGACTGCCTGCCGTACATTGCCAAGGCCGCAATAAGGCGCTGCTGGCGCAGTGCTACCTTCACAGGCGGACCCCCGCGATGCAGTTGCCAGCCCCCCACAAGCCGCAAATCCCAAGGTTGATCGGTAGCCATATCGCAGTGATCCCCACAGTCCACTCCCCACAGAGCCAGCCGGACCCTCCGGCCGGCTCTCCTCGCGGGCCCCACCGCTTGGAGTCTTCAGGATCGCTAATGCGCGCGGCAGTGTCAATGAATTGTGCAATCGGTTTCAGGAAAGCCCAAGGTTCCACCCCGGAACGGCGGAGTTTCGTTAGTGCGGCAGTAACGAAAGATTACAGCCGCTGCACTCAACTGAAGCTGTCACCTAGGAGGCGTCATGGAACGACAACCGGCCCTCGGCAAGGCCCATATCGTCGACGTCGACCGGCGGCGGCTCCGCACGGTCCTGCGCCGCGGGGAAATACCCCTTGTGGCTGGTTTCCAGGGCAAGGGACTGAAGTCCAAGGAAACTACGACCTGGGGTCGAGGCGGTTCCGACCTCACCCCCATTGTGCTGGCCGCCGCCCTCGGCGCCAGCGTGTGCGAGATCTACACGGATGTCGACGGCGTGTACAGCGCCGACCTCCGGATCGTGCCGACGCCCGGAAGATCGACGTAATCTCAAGTGCCGAAATGCTGGAACTCGCTGCCTGCGGTGCGAAGGTACTCCAAGCCCGCTGCGCGGAGTGTGCTCGCTTCACCGAGTGCCCGGTTATTTCCGCCGTCGCATACGAAAACAGCACGGCCAGTATCCGGTGGAATCGGTTCCGGAAATTCCGGGCAAGGCCGCCCAGATCATCGCCGCCCAGTCTGCCGTTGGCGCCAGCGCCGACATGGTTGCCCAGAGTGTCGCGGCCGTACCGGCTGCACGGATATGTCCCTGGCGCTGCCGGCGGCCGAGGCGACGGCAGCGTGCAATGCCCTCCCAAGCAGCAGCACAGACCATAGGCTTCAGCCCCCTGCACTGCGACGAGCGTATGGGCATGCTCTCCCCAACCGGCTCTGGGATGCGGCTCGGCCCGGAAATTTCCTACCGGTTCTTCAGAGCACTGGCGGAGGCGGAGATCCCCATCAGCCTCATTCCACCTATGACTTCAAACTGAGCGTGCTGACACGCTCCGAACTGCTCGATGCTGCCGTTCTGGCTATCCGCAGGACTTTCGGCTGGGAAATCCGTAGACGCGGCGCAACGACGCTCAGCTCGGATGTCATGGTCGGAGTGGGCGGTTTCGTGCACTACGGCGTGACCATGCATGACGGTTCCGTATTGGACGCCGACGCGTTCCTCATGAAGAGCAGCAAGGTTCCTGCCGGGGGCCGCTACAGCGGCAACCCTGCCCGGGAAATCGAGATTCCCCACTGCCACCGGCGTATCGTGATCGCTCTGGAACCGACCCTACCGGGATCAGCGTGTTCCGCGGATTGTTTCGAATCGGCGCTAGTGGCGGCGTTGGCCTATTGTTGATGACGATGATTACCAGACGAGATGCAGCCCTGGCCCTTGACATTCCGCTTGAGATGGCGCGGCGGCACGGTATACCTTCGCGGCTTACCGAAGAGGACCTCGCCGAGATTGTGGCAAATCCGCCACAGTGGCTGCTACAGTCCCGCGCCAACCGCACAGGCAAGCGACCGGTATGGGTTGAATTGCGGTGCTATGTCTGCGGCTTTTCGGAGGCAGCACGGCCAAAGAAATGGTGGCCTGAGTTCACCTATGTCATCTGCGAATTCCATGATCCACAAGAGTTGCCCGAACTCGGGGCCGGCATGCGCCGGAGCGAATTCGATGGTGTGGGCAGCCGCTTCATCGGCATAGTCGAGGATCCTGTAGAAGGTTCCTGACGCCGTCCTGATCAGCGGCCAACACGCTTAAACGACAAACAGGCCGGAAGCGTTACGCCTCCGGCCTGTTTCCGTTGGTGGAGATGGGGGGAATTGAACCCCCGTCCGATGTTGCGTTGCCAGGACTTCTCCGGGCGCAGTTTGCTTCGGGATTTCTCGGCCCCAGCCATCCTGCAAACAAGTGGCTGACCCAGGCCCAGCCGTCTAAAAGTCCCGGACACTCCAACGGCGAAAGTGTCCAGCAGTGGCCCTCTAAATGACGCCAGAAGCCGGGTCGAGAGCGTACCCGGGCTGACGGACTATGCCCGCTGCTTAGGCAGCGAGAGCGAAGTCGTGCTGTTTAGAATCAGCAGTTATTTTTTTGCAGAGAGCGTTAACGAGATAGCCCTGCATCCTCGGCCCGCTTCTCCTGGCGCGACTAACATCGTCGAAACCTGTCATCCCCATATTGAATTACCAAACCGGTTCACACCGGACTATCTATTCTAACCACAACATCTGCGAATGTATTCCCCTAGGTCCCTGATGTCATGTGGCCTTCCGGCCGCGGGCAGATTTGCGCTGTATTTAAGCTCGTCAGCGGCCGCCGTGACCGCGTCGGCCGCCTCGCTGAGCCCAGGAGCTTCTCATGCTTGCGTTCGGGATCGAAGAAGAAATTCTGCTGATGGATCCTGCTACAGGACGGCCCCGTCTGGGGGCCACAGATCCGTGCCCGGCTGTCCCTGCGGAGGGACCTGGCAGGGGCCGCTACTCAGCTTGGTTCTTGGCGGCCGGCATCGGATCCACCTTCGATCCGGGCAACACGCCAGCGGTCGTCACAGATACCGAAGCTACCAGGGCACGCTCCCTGATGAACGCCGATCAGGCAGAACGGCGGTTGCGCTCACGCATGACACGCAGCGCTTCGCGCTTGTCCTGCTGTTCGCGCAATGTCTGACGCTTGTCGTAGTCCTTCTTGCCTCGGGCGATCGCAATTTCGACCTTGGCCCGGCCATCATTGAAGTAAAGCTGAAGCGGCACAATTGTGAAGCCGGATTCGCGGATCTTGTGCGAGATCTTGTTCAGCTCTTCGCGGTGCAGCAGGAGTTTCCGCCGACGCCGGGCAGAGTGATTGGTCCAGCTGCCATTGAGATACTCCGGGATATAGACGGCTTCCAGATACAGCTCATCGTTATAGAAAACGCAAAATCCGTCTACTAGGGATGCTCTGCCCTCGCGCAGCGATTTGACCTCGGTACCCATGAGCGCCATGCCGGCCTCAAAGGTATCCATAATGTGATAGTCATGCCGGGCCTTGCGATTGGTGGCCACTACCTTCCGGCCACTTTCCCTGGGCACGGGGCGACTCCTTCTGGTTCAAATCCTCTTAGGTGGAAACATCTAGTATACCGGCGCGGGACAAATCCCTCGTTGGCTACAGCAGACCCATAGGGTTGACCAGCGAGCCGTTCAGGATCGTTTCAAAGTGTAGATGGCATCCGGTCGAGTTGCCGGTTGTTCCAACGTAACCGATGACATCCCCTTGGCTGACCCTCTGGCCAACGGACACCGCGGACCGCGTTAAGTGGAAGTAATTCGTCGCCAAGGCACTGCCGGAAACTACCCCGTGGCTGATCACCACCATGTTTCCGGCGGCACCGCCCCACCCGGATGTCCAAACTTCGCCGCTGGCAGGCGCGCGCACCGGGGTCCCGCAGGCTGACCCATAGTCCAGTCCGGTGTGCATGTAACCGCCGGAACCGCCAAAATCGATCGTCCCTGCCGGTGTAGCCCTCCATCCGTATCCGGAGGTCACCGGACCGGACACCGGCGAGGCCAGACCGAACGAGGACGACTGGCTCGGCGCGGCGGGCGGCGGTTCGACGGTGGGGACAATCTGCGGGACCGGCTGGTTGGCTGCCGCGGCAGCCGCCTTCGCGGCCTTGATCCGCGCTTGTTCCTTCTCCCAGGCCGCTTGGGCCGCCTTACGCTCGGCTTCTTCCTTCTTGCGGCGTTCTTCGGCTTCGCGTCGGAGCCTTTCCTGCCGTTCGGCGATATCGGCCTGCACTTGCTGGTGCTGCTCTTCAACCTCAGCCAGCTGCTGCTGGATCTTCGGTTTCTGGGCCTGCAGTTTATCCGAAAGGGCGGAGGTATCCGCGATCAATGCGTCCACCTTCTCCTTCTCCGCTGCAGCCTCATCGCGGGCTGTCTGCTCGGCAGCCAATGCCTCTTCGGCCTGCTGCTTGAGGTCCCGGATTTCTTCCTCGACCGCCTCAAGACGGGCCTTCGAGTTCACGTTCGTGGCGTTCTGCTGGGAAAGCTTGTTCAATGCAGCGTTCTGGCTGCGCAGGGCCTGGTCCGCCAGACCGATGGTATCGGCCAGGCCAGAGTCGCCCTCCGAGCCAAAGAAGAGGGTCAGGTTAGACGGAACTCCGCCCTGCTTGTAGGCCTGGGTGGCGATCTGACCTATGATCTCCCGGGTTTCCGCGAGCTCTTCCTTGTCGTCATCGAGCTGCTTATTGATGTTGTCCTTGGTCTGCAACGCCATGTCCACGCGTTGGGCCAGAGCGGCGACCTTGTTCGCCGCTTCCTCGACCCGCCCCTGCGCATCTGCCAGTTTCTGCTGGGCCGCGGGCAACTGGCTCTGGTACTCCTTGAGCTGCTTGACCGTCTCTATGATGTCGGCGTCCAGGAACTCCAGGGAATGCTCAACTTCGGCCATTTCCTGCTCGAGCGCTTCTTTGCGATCGTCCAGCTGATCCGCTTGTACCGGACCTGCGGTGCCGAGGGAAAACGCCAAGAAGGCGGCCAGCGCGGCGCTGATAATCCCCTGCGGCAGACACGACTTCCTACCCGCGTGTAAACGGTTCACTGTCCGGTTCCCCAACCTGTTGTTCTGCTCAGTAGACATGATTCTAGACCTTCAAATAGCGTCGGAGGGTAAGAAGAGAGGAAATTCCTGCCAGCACGGTACCGAGCAGGATCAGCGCAGGTGCGATCAGGAGCACCGATCCCTCCGATATGAAGGCCGTATCCGGATATTGCTGTGCAAGCCAGTCGCCGATAAAGAACCGCGCCACTGCCCACAACGTGACCGAGGCCAGCAGCGCGCCGATGACCGCGGCAATGACGCCTTCCAGCACAAACGGCAGCTGGATCACCGCCTTCGAAGCTCCTACCAGACGCATGATGCCCGTCTCGCGACGTCGGCTAAACGCCGAGAGACGGATGGTCGTCGCGATCAGCAGGATTGCACAGACAATCATTATGGCGGCGATACTGACCGCCACGAGTGAGGCTATATTCATCACGCTGAAGACCCGTTCCAGGATCTCCCGCTGGTCTACAACGACTTCGACGCCGGGCAACGAGGAGAAGATCTCGTTAATAACCTCGTACTTTTCCGGGTCCACGAGGCTGACACGGAAGGACTCCGGCAGCTGATCCGCCGTTACGGAATCTACAATCGGCGAGTTTGCGAACTGGTCGCGGAAGTGTCCCAACGCGTCCTCTTGCGACTCGTACAGGTAGGTGTCCACGTACTGAGCGACAGCAGGCGAGTCAAGCGTGTTTTTGATTTCCGCCCGCTGCTCGTCAGTGACCGGCCCGGAGGCGCAGCTGGCCGCCGTCGACGTATCGACGCAAAGGAAGACCGCGACCTGGACCTTGTCGTACCAGTAGCCCTTCATCTGGTTGATCTGTAGCTGGAGCATGCCGGCGGCACCGACGAATGTCAGAGAAATGAAAGTCACCAGGATGACGGAGACGACCATGGAAAGGTTCCGGCGCAACCCCGAACCAATTTCACCGAGAATGAATGCGAGTCTCATTTGCTATCACCTAGGGCGCCGATGTAGATGCCTTCGGCTTCGTCACGGACCAGTACGCCGTCGACCAGTTCGATCACCCGTTTGCGCATGTCGTTCACGATCACATTGTCGTGCGTGGCCATGACCACGGTGGTGCCGTTTTGATTGATGCGGTCCAGGACCTTCATGATGCCCATCGAGGTGGTGGGATCAAGGTTTCCGGTCGGCTCGTCGGCCAGCAGGATACCCGGCTTATTCACGATCGCCCGGGCAATAGCCACACGTTGCTGTTCGCCGCCGGAGAGCTCATGGGGCATCCGGTGGTCCTTGCCTTCCAGACCGACCGTCTTGAGTACTTCGGGAACCGTCTCGCGGATCATCGCCCGGCTCTTGCCGATCACCTGCATGGCGAAGGCTACGTTGCCGGCCACGGTTTTATTCGGCAGCAGCCGGAAATCCTGGAAAACAACGCCGATGCCGCGGCGCAACTTGGGCACCCGCCAGCTGGGAATGTTGGCCACGTTCTGGCCAGCCACGTACACAGAGCCTCGGGTAGCCCGATCCTCCTTGAGGACCAGCCGGATGAAGGTGGACTTCCCAGACCCGGAGGCTCCGACCAGGAACGCAAAATCCCCGCGGTCCACTTCAAGGCTGACCTTGTCCAGAGCGGGTCGCGTGTTCTGGTCGTAAATCTTAGTGACGTTGTCGAATCTAATCATGACTACTTCGTGCCCAAATACAGCTGCCGATGGCTCGGGCCTATGGTTGAAGGAAAAATCATCGGCGTTCTGACTATATGCAGTACGCCTTGGAATTTACCTGCAGGCCCTTACGGGCGTGTCGTTCAGGCAAGGCCATCGGCAGGAAGCCGACAGCGTTCAGCGAGCACCATCGCCCGTCGCGTTCGCCGTCGCTGCAGCAAGGGCGGGCCGGACGGCCGCAGCAACAGCGCCGGCACCTCGCGGTTCCATCACGATTGTATAGTGATTCACGTCATCCACGGTGTGCACCCTCAGCGCCGAAAACCTGCCGGCCCAGGAACGCAGGTAATCCGCTGTGTAGAGGGCGGCATACCATCTATCAGCCCGCAGGAGCTCGCAGGAGCGCTGTGGGAACAGCCAGGTGCTCGAGCGCGGCAGCAGCTCCACTCCACGATTCAGAGTCCGAGGCGTCCTCGCCATGGTGTCATAGCAGGCGGACAATGCGTGCCAGGTCGGGTGATGATCCGCATATCCTTCCAAGCAGGTCACGGACGTACGATCTAAAGCACCGGGAAGCAAGAAAAAACGGGCCGCCACTTGTGGGGCCCGAGTTTCTTAGCGGTAAGTCGTAGTGCGGCCGGACCTATTCCGCCGCGTTTCGCGTGTTCGCGCGCCAGCGGATACCGGCGTCGATAAAGTCATCGATCTCTCCGTCGAATACGGCAGAGGTATTGCCGACTTCGTGTTCCGTACGCAGGTCTTTGACCATCTGGTACGGGTTGAGCACGTAGGAACGCATCTGGTCGCCCCAAGAGGCCTTCACGTCCCCGGCAAGGGCTTTCTTCTCCGCGTTTTGCTGCTCCTTTTTCAGCAGCAGCAGCCGGGATTGCAACACCCGAAGCGCGGCGGCGCGGTTCTGGATCTGTGATTTCTCGTTCTGCATCGAGACGACGATGCCGGTGGGAAGATGCGTCAGCCGCACGGCCGAGTCGGTTGTGTTCACCGATTGCCCGCCCGGCCCGGAGGAGCGGAAAACGTCAACCTTGATCTCGTTGTCCGGAATATCGATGGAGTCCGTCTGCTCGATCAGCGGGATTACCTCGACCGCGGCAAAGGACGTCTGGCGCCGGCCTTGGTTGTCGAAAGGACTGATCCGCACCAGACGATGGGTGCCTGCTTCGACAGATAAGGTACCAAAGGCGTAAGGCGCTTTGACTTCGAACGTCGCCGACTTCAGCCCTGCTTCCTCGGCATAGGAGGTGTCCAGTACCGACGTGGCGTACCCGTGGCGCTCTGCCCAGCGCAGATATAAGCGCATGAGCATTTCCGCGAAATCCGCTGCGTCAACACCGCCGGCACCAGCGCGGATGGTGACAACGGCTTCCCGCTCGTCGTACTCGCCCGAGAGCAAGGTAACGACTTCGAGCTGGGCGAGCGCCTTTTTCAATGCCGCCAGCTCATTGGCTGCCTCCGTCATGGAGTCGGCATCGTCCTCGCCCTGGCCCAGCTCAACGAGCACCTCCAGGTCGTCGATCCTTGCCTCGAGTTTTTCCAGCCGCTCAAGATCGGACTGGCGGTGCGAGAGCTTGGAGGTGATCTGCTGGGCTGCGGCGGGATCGTCCCAGAGATCGGGCACTCCGGCCTGCTCGCTCAGCTCAGCGATGTCCTTGCGGATAGTTTCGACATCGGTGACTGCCTCGATGGAGTCATATGTGGCGCGCAGGGCGCGGATTTCTGCGGGAAAATCGATCTCAGCCATGGTTCTCCAAGCCTACGCCATGGTGGGAACACCCTTGCGCTTCCTGCCGCTAAGCATCCGCCCGGCGCTGGCACCCGCGTCTCAGCGGCGCAACTCCGAACGGGCATCACTGGACACGGTGATCAGCACTCCGTCCGGAACCAGGAAATTCACCATCGGGGGGTGCACTACGGCGGACAGGACAACGTGGGCAGTCCGGCTCTCAGGCGAGCCGGTGCCGGGACTGATGGACAGGCCGGTGAATCTGCCCGCAGCACCGGTGTCCGCAAGGTAGCGTTGGACGGCGCTGTAAACGGTACCGTCGCTCAAGGTCGGAACGGGAGCCCCGGCAGAGCCTTGAACATCAGCCAACGCAAAAGTGTCGGCTGCGGCCAAGGAAGCTCCGTCCGCGACCGAGAGCAACTTTTTCCGCTCTACGTACACGGCGGACGCAGCCATGACCACAGTGAGTATCAGCAGGCTCAGCATCACAAATCCGATGATCAGTACCGCTACCTGCCCGTCATCGTCCCGCGCCTTCCGCCCGATACCGGTCAGGCCGGTTGGTGTAAGGCCCCGGACGGGACGCCGCATGGCTCCCGGCGTTTTCATCCGTAACGCTCGACGATCTGGGTCGCGGTGGAAGTCACCGTGGCGAAGGACAAGTCCAAACCCGACGTCAGCGGCAACGGAACCTCCAGAGAGACGTTTACGGTCACGGTTGAACCGGGATCGAGGCATGCGCCGCCGCCGCAGCTGATGGCCATCCCGAGATCGCCGGGTCCAAAGCCGAAATCCTGTACGGAAAGCAGCGCTGCCTGTTCAGCCTGGCCATGAGCGGCTGCAGGAGTGTCTGCCGCGACGAAAACCTTGGCTGCGTAGTCTGCCGCGCTAACGACGGCGAAGGAACTGCCCTGAACCTGGGCCACTGCGATGACGAAGTAGACCACAGGTACCAGCAGCAGTGCGCCAAGGAAGACGAACTCCACCACAGCGCTGCCCCGCGCCGCAGGATCATCAGGACCCGCCACCGCTGCCAAGCGCCGGCGAAGTTCGGCCAGCCACCTGGACGGCCGGTATTTGCTACCGCGACAGTGCCGCATGGCCCTCCACCTCCAATCGGCCTGCAGGACCCACGAGTCCGACCGCCGGCAACGGAGCCTTCACCGTCACGCGAAGCGTCCTGATTCCACCACGCTGGATCTCTTCCACCTGGACGTCCGCGGCATAGTCAGAGTTAAGGGAACCGGTAATCAGGGACACCGTGCGGCCGCGGGCGTCTTCTGGTCCACGATCTGCCAAAGCGCCGTAGCGGGCACCGGAACCGGCAGCATCGATCAGAGTGTTGCGCACATGCAGAACAAGAGCCAACTGCATGATCGAGACGAAGATCAGCGTCAGGACCCCGCCGACCAGCACGAAGTCCACGGCGGCTGAGCCGCGCTCGGAACGGAGTCTGACCGGAGCGCGCAGCAGCATTATCAGATGGAGCATATCAAGGCTGGCTGACGCGTCCCATGGCATCGTTGAAAAGGCCTTCGAGCGCCGGCTTGGCAATGGCGAGGATCCCGGCCACCAGCACGGCCGACATCAGTGTGATCATGACCCACCCGGGCACATCACCACGCTCGGGGTCCTCGCCGGACACGACCGTCCGGAACCGACCGGCGAGCTGCGCCAGCATCATCGACAGCAGTACAGCAGCTTTCAGAGTGAAGAAATACTTGTTCATTTTCCGCCTTCTTTACCTATGATCCGTTGTTGGAATTCTCATCGCTTGCACCTTCACCAGCCCAGGTTGATCAGGGCTAGCCCCGGATACACTGCGAACAGGACGGTGAGGGGCAAGACACCGAACACGAGCGGAACCATCATGGCGATCTCCTTTTTGCCCGCCGATTCCATGAGACTGCGTTTGGCCATATCCCTGACGTCCTGTGCCTGTGCCCGAAGCACCTCCGCGAGCGGGGTACCCCTTTCAACTGCCACGGTGATCCCGTCCACGAACCGCACCAAGGCCTGCAGCCGGCTCCGCCGCGAAAAGTCCTGCAGCGCCGCCAGCAGCGGAGTCCCCGACCTAGTATCAGCCAGGACAGTCGCGAATTCGTCGGCCAGTTCTCCCTGGGCGCTGCGGCAGATACGTTCGAGCGCACCAGTGGTGCTCTCCCCCGCGCTGACGGCGAGCGCCATCAGTTCTGCCAGACTGGGAAATTCCGCCAGCATCTTGGTTTCCCGGCGCTGTATCTGCACGGTCAACATGTAGTCGCGCAGCAGGAATCCACCCGCGGCGAGACCGATTGTGAGAACGATGCCGGTGACCGGGTCCAGTCCTCCCCCTGCCGCGGACACCAGCGCCAGCAGAATTCCGATAGCAAGTCCGAGGACCGCCCACAGCAGTTGCTCCGCCCTGAAGTCGACGGCTGTTTGGCGGCGGCCGGCCTGCGCCAGGCGTTTGGATAGCACGGTCGTTCCCAAGTTGAATCTTCCGAGCCAGGAAACGGCGTCGAGAAGAACCGGCCGGATGATGCGCTCCAAGGGACCGAACGGAGTCACGTTGACCGGTCCTGCAGCCAGCAGCCTGGACTGGACGTCGACCGATTTCAACTGAGGGGCGATCCTGTCGACGAACCGCGTCCTGCGCATGGATGGGAGCCGCGCCAAGACCAGCCACAACCCGGTGCCCAGCCCTGTACCCGCGAGGACACCCATGGTCATCAACTGGGTCATTGCATCACCCGTTCGTCTTCGGGCAAGGCGCCGATGCGGAGCATGAGCCGGTAACAGACCAGAGACACGACAAGACCGCCGAGCAGCACCATGGCTCCCGCCGTCGAGTTATAGGCGGCAACAGCTTCGGGCCGCGTAGCCAGCAGCATCAAGATAATCCACGGTGCGGCGACGGCCAGCCTGGCTGCGCTGACTGTCCACGACTGGCGGGCCTCCAGTTCGCTGCGGGTACGGGCACTGTCGCGAAGGAAATCAGCCAGCGTACCCAGCAGCCTCCCCAGGTCGGAACCGCCGACCTCCCTGGTCATTCTGAGGGCTTCGATAATCCGATCCGCCACGGGATCCGCAAGCCTGTCCTTCAGCCGCTCCAACGACTGGTCGAAGCGCCCGCCGGCGCGGTAGTCTGCCCCGAAATCAGTGAACGCGGGACGCAGCTCCACCGGCCCCCGGATGCCGAGCTGAACCAGGGCTTCCGGCAACGAGAGTCCGGCACGAATGGCAGAACGTAGGTGATCGACTACGTCCGGCCAGATTTCGCGCATCGCCGCCACGCGGCGCTTTGCCCGCCAGCGCACCAGCACCAACGGCAGCCATCCGCCAAAGAGCGCGAAACAGCCGGCGATCGGAGGCGATTGCGTGATCACCAGGATCAGCAAGAAGGTAAAGACGGCTGTTCCGGCGCAACTGGCGATAAGGCCGTTGACCGAGACTTTCTCAATACCCGATTGGTTGATGACCTCCTGCAGACGGGTGAACCGTGGACCGCAGGGGCGCCTGGGACGGGGTTCCGGCAACTCCCAGCACGACCACCAGATCAGGAATAGACCGAATCCACCTGCAAGACCTGCGGCAGCAGTCATGACATGCCGCCGAGCAACTGCATGACGTTGTACCCGGCACGGGCAAATTTCTCATCTCCCGGACTGGCCGAACCGCTTGCCAGCAGATCTCCGTTCTGCCGGCTGAAGAGCGTGGATGTCTCAATAATGCCGTTTTCGACCCGGCGGCCGAGCGAGACTATTTCGGCAACCTGCCGTTGACCGGAGGCACTGCGCGTGCAGTGGACGACCAGATCAATGCAGGAAGCCACAGTCGGCAGGACGAAGGCACTGGAGATATTCTCGCCAGCCAACAGGGGCAGCGTGCACACCTTTGTAATGGCGTCATGGGCGCTATTAGCGTGGATAGTACACATCCCTGGCAGGCCGCTGTTCAGGGCAATAAGCATGTCCAGGCTTTCGGCTTCGCGGACTTCGCCGACGATCAGGCGGTCCGGCCGCATGCGCAGGGCTTCCTTGACCAGGCGCCGCAGGGGGATTTCACCCTCGCCCTCCAGATTCGGTTGGCGGCATTGCAGGCCCACCACGTCGCGTAACGGCAGCTGAAGCTCGAAAATTTCCTCGACCGTCACCACGCGCTCGCGGCTGCCGATACTTGCCGCAAGGCAATTGAGCATCGTCGTCTTACCCGCTTGCGTTGCTCCGGAGACCAGGATGTTCAGCCCGCTGGCTACCGCGGCGGAGAGGAACCGCGCTGCCTCGGGCGAGAGCGAGCCCAGTTCCACCAAATGGTCCAGTTTCGAGGCCCGGGCAATGAACTTACGGATGTTGACTGCCCAGTGCCGTTTGGTGATGTCAGGGATGACCACGTGCAAGCGGGAACCATCGGGCAAGGACGCGTCAACGAACGGCGACGACAAATCCAACCGCCGGCCGGAGGACTTGAGCATCCGTTCCACCAGGTCCCTTACCTGCTGCTGGCTTAGCGTGACCGAAGTAAGCTCGGACTCTCCCCCGCGTGCCACGTACACTTCGGCCGGGGAGTTGATGTCATATAGGTTTCAAACATCGAAAAGCCCCGGCAGGACGGCAATCCTCCGGGGCATGGCATCCAGTGAAAAGGACCGGATACATGGAAAAGCGTACATCATCGGCCTCTGAGCAGGCTAGTGAATGGGTCAACCTTCAGGCCTCCGTGAGTTACCCGGATGGCGACACTGACAGCATTCACGCAAGCATCCATCCTGGCGGCGACTCCGTGACTGTGAACTATCGCGGCGGGGATCCTCTGGTGATCGAATCAGCGCACATCGGCGCCTTCATCGAACTGTTGCAGCGTACTCGAGACTCCCTTTAGGGCTACGGCCCGATCCTGCCGCGGCGTTTCCCTCCGTGACGGGTTCAGGGTGTATCCCTGCGCGTTCCTGCCCTCCTAGCGCTTCTCAGAGTCGGCGCGGTCAAGATATCCATCCCTAACTGTCTGTACCGCCAGACAGGGCCATGCAGCCTAGCTAGCTGCCGCCAGGGCTATAACAAGTCGTTCCCCATGAGTAGCGGGGGTCTATTTGTTGTGGGCTATTCCGGTGATGCATGGACGGCGCCGGGGCGTTCTTTGGGGTGAGGGACCAAGCAAGGCAATAGCTCCCTTGGGAGTCCGATTCAGTGGAAGGGAAGTACCCATGAAAGCCACCATTCAAACCGTCGTCCGCGGCGTGGCCGGCATCGTCGCCTGTTACGTCTTCGTGGTCATCGTCAGCTTGCCTACAGTCTTCTTTGGGCCTGCCTGAACCATAGTGCTACCCCTGGTGTTGTTTTGTCAGGGGCATTCTTTAGGCTCGGGAGTGTAAACGTTCCACCTAGTAGACACAAAGAAAGCGCCACTCGTTGTGGCGCAACTCATAGTAACGAGATAAGAACGGCCGGGCTGTCATCCGCCAAGAATCCAGCCCAGCCGCATAGCATCCCATCCGGAAGATAGGACCACATCTTATGTACAGCAATGACGCTACAGCGGCAACCTTGGAAAAACCTGAGGTTCATAACTTCGATCCCGTAGTGAACCATTACGCGCTGAAATGGCAGATCACAGAATCCATTGTCATGGGCTCCCCTGTGCAGGCGCTCTGCGGTGAGGACTTCCAGGCGGAGGGCGGCGGCGGTGAAGGCTCGGTGTCCGACGCTGAAGGGGTCGTCTGCCCTCTGTGCGCCGACGTTTACAGCAGTCTCGGTGCATCGAAATGAGCGCGGCGCCGACACAGCGGCTACGTGACCTGATTGACGATGCACGCAACGGGTTTGCAGACAGTGAGGATCTGGAGAATGCCCTCTCCGATCTTGAGCACGTGCTGTCGCTGCCGTTCACCTTGATCGGCGCGCCTAAGCTCTAGCTCAGAAAAAACAAAGACCCCTGCTAGCCATTACGGCCGGCAGGGGTCTTTCCTCGTTCGATAGGTCAGCGTGTCTCTACTGCCACAGCAATCCGTTTCAGGTAGCCGATCACCACGAGCAGCAGCCCGGCAAACACGACGGTGAACGGGACAACAGCTATCCCACCGCTGAAGGTGGTAATCAGAGTGAATGCGAAGAACACGCCGGATAGCACGGTCCCTATCCCTATGAGCGCGTCACCTGGTCGGCGGTTGCTGGCCTTCTTCTTGGTTTCCCCCATTTGTGTCATGGCTTCAGTCAACACCACGGCATGCCTGATTTGGTGAAACGTAGGTAACGAGTGGATAGCGATTGCGAGCCTCAGCTTTCAGTCACCGTAGGCCAGCTTGTCGAGGTCGTCATCCGTAAGCGCGGATCCCGCGGCGGCCGTGTCGAGGATTGCCCACGGTATGCCGGGGCCAAAGGACAGGCTCAGCACGCCGTCTGGCGTGGATATGTTGAACACGTGAGATGCGGTGTCGTTGGACATGGCCCTGAATGCGGCGGCCAGTTCGAGCGCTTCCGTCTTTTCGGGTAGCTCAAAGGTGTGGCCGGCATAGAAGAGCTTGGGCATTTCGGGGTTCCTCTCGGGGTTTTAATTGCTTGGGATCTACGTTAATGTCAGGGCATGAAACGTTTTGGGGGAATCACAGCGGCTGCACTTCTTCTACCAGTTTGCGCCGCGCCGGCTGCACATTCAGCCACTACAACTGTCACTGTTGCTGAAGCTGAGGCCGCTCAGGGCGCCAGACTGCACTTGACCACGATGGGCGATGCGAGCGACACCCAGCTTATCGCCGAGGCTTACGCGGCGTGCGCTTCACTGCTCATCCAAGGTAAGGACGCCTACCGTGAGGCAACGCTCGAGAAGTATGCCGACATTGAGGAAGCGCTCGACCATCTGGTGATCGCTGCCGCTGGCGAGCAGTACCTCTGCCGCTAGGCGGTTGACCTGTACAGTTTCCCGCTGCCGTCCGCGTAAAGGTTCGGCGCGTTCCCTGTGGTGGGAAGGTTGGTTACCCTGACACCATCACCTGCAACGTCCACGCTGTAGGCGCCCGCAAACAGGCTGGCCGTGGTCCCGGCGAGAACGCCCGCGTTCGATGATCCGCGCATGGCCACGGTGCCGCCGTTGCCTCCGACGCCTCCACCTGATTTGAATTCGACGCCGCCGTTCGAGGATGACGGGCTAATGACCGTGTTGCCGGCGGTTATCTTGCCGCCGGCTGTCACGTTCAGATCGTTCTTGAGCGTGGTCACACCTTCTACCGCAAGTGTGCCCTTAGTTGCCATCGGCCCGGTCACATCGAGCTTGCCAGAGATGGTGGCCGGCCCCTTGATCGCCAGGGTTCCCGTGATGTCCGTATTGCCTTCTACGCTGAGCGGGCCTGTGATGTCGGTATCGCCAGTAATCTTCGTGTTGCCGGCTACCGTGAGCGGGCCAGTAATCGAGACTGTGCCGGTGAAGTTGGCTGTGCCCGACATATCGAACGTGCCGCTAATCGTGGCGGTTCCAGTGACTCGCAGAGCGCCATTCTCTACCAGCAGCTCAGAGTTATCGTAGAACCTCATGCGCCCGCGGCCGACAGATGAACTGGACAGCGGCGAGGAGTTCTCCAGCCTGCGGAGTCGGCGCAGAATGTCGCCTAGGTTGCCTGCGGTTAGGTCGTTGAGTTTGCTCATGCCTCCAGTTTGGCCGCTGGCAGCGGTGCTGGGGTTCCGCGTTTCCCCTCTACGGCAACGGCGCGGCTAGGATCGATGCGGTAACCGACACAGCAGGGGGGCAGAGCGTGGCAATGACAAAGCAGCAGCGGCTGAAACTAGCGGGTAATGGGTTCCTGGCGGGGCTGGCTCATTTGGGGGTGGAGGACTTCAATCCTTCTAACCTGGTGTTTGAGTCGGCGTTTCTCCGGGCGTGGAATCAGTGGCAGCCTGGCAAGCCTTCCGGGGTGCTGCCTGCTGTCTCATTCGGTGGCACCAATCAGCCGCGCATGATCCTGTTTAGGGTCCAAGGCTCAGACTCACCGTTCAAAGACTTTCGTTCAGCCGGCATCGATCCTGAGCCCTACGGGTGCACGCCGCTGGAGTTCCTTGAGGATCACTGTGAAGAGCTCCCGCCCGCTGATTGGGTGGAGCTGGCGAGCCTGTATCTCGAGGCGCGGGAACGGCTGGAGAGCAGCCCTAAGCGCTAGCCCCTGGCCTTGCGGCGTTCCTCCATTGCCCTAAGTTCACGGGCCAGCTTCTCCCGCTTGCGCTTTTCTGCGGCGGTTTTCCCTTTCATCTCGCCTTCCAGTAGCTCTGCTATGTCGCCTGGCCAGTCAAAAGCGCTGGCGTCGGGCATCTGACCAAAGGGCCTGTCTGATTCACTCATGGGCACAGTCAACTACAGATGCGGCCGGGCACAGGAAAGCCCCGCCGATAGGGGGCATCAGCGAGGCTCTACAAGTCTACCGGTTCAGACGGCGGCTGCCGTGCTCTCAGACAGGTAGCGGTAGACGGTGGCGCGGGATACTTCCAGCATCTTCGCTATCTCAGGTACCGCTACGCCTTTGCCCTTGAGGTCATGGGCCCGTGCGACTGCGGCGGCGTCAGCCTTGCGGGGGCGCCCGCCGTGGCGGTTGTTCTTGGCTGCCTCAGCGAGCCCGGCGCGGGTGCGCTCTACGATCTGATCCCGTTCGAGCTGTGCAAAGGCGCTCATGATGGTCAGCATGGCCTTACCCATCGGCCCCGTGGTATCGATGCGCTCCGTGAGGGACTCAAAGCCACAGCCCTTGGCTTCGATAGTTTCCACGAGGTCGAGCAGGTTCTTTGTGTTGCGGCCCAGGCGGTCAAACTTCCAGATCACTACAACGTCATCACTGCGGAGGTGGTCAAGCATCTTGTCCAGCTCGGGGCGGCTGGCTTTGGTGCCGCTCACGCCGTTGTCTGTGTAGATGCGGTCACAGCCGGCTTTGTTCAGTGCGTCGAGCTGCAGCGCGGCGTCCTGGTCTGTGGTGCTGACTCGTGCGTAGCCGATGCGTGCCATGATCTGTTCCCCATTCTCATAATGCCGTTGTGCTGATGGATATGACACTAACAGTATTGAGACGGCATTACAAGACAAGTGGAGATGTGAGTCTCTGCGGATGCTGCCAGCTGGCATCGTCGGCGCGGGCTGTCGCAAAGAACCAACGTTTTCGAGACAGCAGAAAGGGCACCTGCCCTAAGACAAGTGCCCTGCTGCTGGTCCCGCTATTCGGCGTCGGGTTCCGGCTTCCGTGCCTCAGCCATGGCCACGGCGTGTAGCGCAGTCACGGCGCCCGCCAGGAATGCCCGGCCCTGCCTGCTGGCCTGAATCTCCTTGGCATCGATCTGCTCAATGATCTGCTCCAGGCTCGTGGCTGTCGTTGCCCAGTTGTAGGCGCCCGGCCGCTCGAAAATACGGGCGGCCAGTTCCCATCCATCCGGTTCGTTCGTTGGTTGGCTCATGGTCCTATGCTCCTACGAAAGACAGGCCGGCGTCACGGGCGGCATAGACGGACTTGGGCAAGCGGTCGCCGTCATGGATGCTGCGGCCAAATCCCGGGAACGACGTGCCAAGTCCGATGTTCAGTTCGTAATAGTCGGCGGGTACCTTCGCCGTGGCAATGTAGTAGCGGATGACGGCGGCCCGGACTTCATGCTGGTCTGCTTGATCCCACTTCGCCACAGCTGCGGGGATCTGGGTTAGCCCTTGGTCTGCGGCCCATGATTCGGTGGCCCGGCCGGGCTCGTAGTCGCAACCGTCGATGTCCTTTAGCTGGGCCAGCAGCGCGTCTACCTTGGCGTCGTGGGCTTCAGCGGCCTTACGGGCTGCAGCGGCCTGCTTGTCCTCTTCGCGGGCCTCGGCTTCGAGGGCTTCCCGCTGTGCGGTGTGCAGCTTGCGGCGGGCCTCTTCTGCTGCTTGGTCGTAGGCGCGGGCCTTGCGTTCCTGTGACTGGACTTGCAGGGTGATGCGTTCGGCGGCGGACTCGTCGGCCAGGATCGCTGCGCCGGCTTCGGAGTCGATGCGTGACGCTTCGGCGCGTGCTGCTGCCGCCTTGGCTTCCCAGTCGGTTACAACTGCTGCCGCCTTGGTGACTGCGGTCTGTGCTGATTCAATGCTCTTGCTGAATAGTGCCATGTTGATTGCTCCTCTGCTTCTACTTCTTGCCGCGGGTGTAAACGCGGGTCAGGATGTCGGCTTGGCGTGCAACGGATTCGAGCCGTTCTGATTCGTAGTGGTACTTCTTGGCTGCCGCTTCGTAGGCTTCATCTGCCATGGCCCTGGCTTCGGCCTCAGCGACGTAAAAGCCGGTATCCGGGTTGGCCTTCAGAATGGCCGTGCGCAGTCCTTCTATGGCGGTTTCTTCGGTCTGCTTGGCTGCCCAAAGCGCGATGCTCTCGGTGCCATCCTTGCGCAGCGGCAGTGCACCTTCTACAACGCGGGGCGCCGGCTCCCGGCCAAAGACACGGGCGATGGCGTTACGCTCTGCCATTTCCACGGCGTCGGGTTCACCACTGACTGCCTTCTTGATGGCTTCGTTGGCCGCCTTCTCGGTCTTGCTGGGCCTGCCCTCCAGGGCGGCGATGATGTCTTCGTTAGTTGTCACTTCTGCGTGTCCTTCCAGATGACCGGCACTGCCAGCCGCTTGAAAAAGTGGTTTGTGATGGCTAGGGCCATGCCCTCGGCCCTTGCGTTCAGCTTGCGGAACGTGCGCTTGGGTATCCACCATGGGCGGGGGTGGCCTTGCGTGAAGCTGTCGAGCATCAGCCGCGTGTAGCTCTTCATGTCAAAGCGGACTAGCAGCAGTTCACAGTTCAGGCAGACGTAGTAGGTCCGGCCGTTGTCGCCGATAATCGCTGTGTCGCTGGCTGTGCCGTCGTCCGGGCACATTGCGCATGGATCGCCGATGGCTTCGGATACCAGGCCGCCTGTCACGAGTGGGCCTAGCAGCGGGTGCATCCGCTCCCGTATTGCTTCCAGCTTGTTCAACTCGTGCCCTTCGATTCTGTTTGTGTGGCGCCGGCCCCTGATTTCCACTTCAGAGGCCGGCGCCGTTACCCGGCTGGGGTTTTCTTCAGGAGGAGAACACCCTTCCAAGACCTAGTTTCACAGTGCGCCCGGTTCTCGTCCTTCCGCGTTTCCGCGGTGCGGTATCAGGCTGCCTGTTTGGCTAACAGGTAGTCCTCCACACTTTCCCGTGACACGAGCCAGCAGCCGCGGTACTGCTTCGAGCCTTCAAGGTCGCCGGCTGTGAGCAGCTGCCTTACCCGCCTGTCACTGCAGCGCAACAGTTCGGCGGCGTCAGCAACTGACAGGCTGCTCTCAGACGGTCCAGAATCGGGCATGACGGGTTCCTGCTGCTCGGGCCTGTTTGCGGCGTTCCCTGTCTTCTCCCGCTGGTCGTGGTCCCATGCTGCGGCGGCGGCGCGGATGGCGTCATAGGTGGCCAGCGCTTCCGCCCTGGCTTCAGCCGTCAGAGTGCCCATCATTGCCTCTGCTTTGGCATTCTGCAGGATTCTGGAGATAACCCATGCCCCGCGGCCCGGCGTGATGAAATAGCCGGGCGTCGGCCTCGTGCGGTAGCTCATGCCATCACCGGCCCCTGTGAGAGCTTCATGAATTCGTCTCGGGCAATCTGGTCCTTGATCGCGTGCTGCTCCGGGGTGAGGTTCAGGCGGGCGTAGATACTCCGGATGACTCCAGCAACAAGCATTGCCTGTCCTTCAGCTATCTGTATCTGCCGCTCGGCAATACCGGCCTTGAGTGCCCGCGTGGAATAGTCGGCCAGCTGGTCCTCAGCTTCCCTCAGGAGCGTCCACCACACAGAGGGGCTGGCCTTCTCCGTGTGGAGGTCTACCGGCCCCTCGGGTCCAGTGCCTGCCCTGTGCTCGGTGCGGCCCCATGCCAGGTCATCCGCTGGCAAGTCCCGGACCTGAGCCCTCAGCCATTGCACTTCCCCGTACTTCCACGAGATGAGCCGTAGCAGCGCCTGCGCGGGGTCTATGTCCTCAGGTTCTCCCAGTGCCGACAGTTCCCGCCGTGCTGCCTCCAGTTCCCGGTTACGCTCTGCCGCCGCTATCACCTGTCCGGCGCCGCCGCCATGGATCTTGCAGACGGTCCCGCCGATGATCGCCGCCCGCTTGCATCGCTCCCCTGACTGCTTCGCTTTGCTGGTGCATCGCCTTGAGTCGTCCATGAGGTCATCGCCTGCCGCTCTGGTCCATGAGTTCCCCGCGCTTGCCGTCGAGTATCTGAATGGTTGCGAGTCCTCGGGAGACTAGGCGGCGTGCCATGGTTTCGGGTGTGTCGGGCTTGCTTGCGGCTTCTAGCGGTTCGATGTCGGGGCGGTGCCGGCTCTTGGGGTTGTTGGTCCATTTACGCGGCATGGTTGGACTCCTGGCGTGCGGGGTGGTTGGGGCATTCTGCCTGGTGTGAGTATTCGGTGTAGCTCGTGGCGTGGCCGCTGGTGCGGACGGGTACGCATAGCTCGCATTTGCTGGGGGCGGTGTAGGTCATCGGTTGTCCTTCTGTGTGCTGGGAGAGTGTCACTTGATCCATCCCCTTGCTCGTTTTTGTTCGTCGGTCATCCGTTCCCCAAAGTGCCAATAGCCGCGGTCGTCTTGCCAGAATGGCTTGGTGCCGTCTGTGGCTACTTCGGCGGCGGGGTTCAGGCAGCGGCGGGTGTTCTCGCTGTGCGATCCGACGCGGTGCGATTCAAAGGCTGCGAGGCCGCTGAAGGTTTCACAGCATTCGCCGCAGTGGCCGTGTTGTGTGCCGCCTGGGAACGTTTTCCCGCATTTGGGGTGGTGCGGGTTCATCGTTTGACCGTCCCTAGCTGTTTGGTGTCGAGTTTTGCGGGCCTTGCAGCGTCGGAATGGGTGGAAGTGCCACTGATGGTTTTTTCGTGCTTCTGTGCCCGTTTTTTCCAGTGGGCGTGCTGTGATGCGTGGTAGCGGAGGTCTTCGCGTAGGCGGGCTATCACTTCGTCTGTGCTGAGGGGAACTGATACGGGCTTGGATCCTGCCCCGTAGCTGTGCTTGTTCATGAGCAGGGTTCCAGTCCTTCTGGTTCGTATTCGGCTCTGAGGGTGGATAGCTGGGCTTCTGCGAGTAGTGCCCTGCCTTGCCAGTGGCGGGCGGTTGCCTGTTCCGCGGTGGCTTTGGCCCGGTAGTGTTCGGCCATCAATTCGAGTTCGGTTCTGCTGAACTTGGTGTCTGCGATGGTTTGGCCGGGGTTCCATGTTTTGGGTTCGGTGCTCATGGCTGGTGCTCCAGGGTGCGGTTTTGGGCGATGGGGCAGTGGTCCTGGTGCCAGCGCAGTATTTCCGTGTCGTCGGGGGCTGGCATGTACTGGGAGTCACAGCGCCGGCATGGTGGCAGCGCGTTCTTGAATATGTGCGTTGGCTTGTTCACTCGGTGGGCTCCGGTTCTTCGAGAATGCTGCTGGTGTCGATGGCGAGGGCTTGCATTGCCCGTTTTGTGCCTGTGGCCACGGGTGCTTGACGGTTGCGCTCTTCCGCTTCAAACTGTCGGGCGAGCTCTAGCCCCACCATGGCCCGTTTGGTTCCTGTGGCCATGGGTACGCCTTCGATCGCTGCGTACTTCTGAATGAGTGCGGCGCCGGCTTCAAGCTTTCGTTCCGCTGCCGTTGGGTAGCGGGTGGCTGCCCGTGCTGCGAGCTGGCGGCCTTGCTCTATGCGTCGGTCCGATGACGTCGTGAATTGATGCTTTGGCATGTTGTGCTCGAATCCGGCCATGGCGTGATAGCCGGCGAGCATCCGCTCGGTGGCCTTGTTCGGTATCGGCCCTGTGAGCCAGTGCGGCCCGTCCATGAAGATGATTGCGGGGGTCCGCTTCTCCTGGTCGTTGGCCACGGCGATGGCTGCCGCGCATAACTCAGGGAACTCGTGGTCGTCCCTGTGCTTGTACAGCAGTGTCATCAGAGACTTGATTTCCCATGCAGGCCGGATTTCGTGCAGCAGGTGGGCTAGCAGCACGGCTTGAGACTCTGTGACGCTCATGATGCCTCCCGCATGTTCTTCTCGTATTCCGCTTGCAGTTCAACAAGTCGGATGGCCTGCCGTGCCCGGTTCTCTTCGAGGGTCAGTTCTTCGGGATCATCAATAGGAATTTCTTCATCAAGCAAAGGCGCTTCGTCTGGATCCGCGGCAGGTGAGTCAACAGACTTGCTTGCTTGTGTTCCTATTTGTTGTTCCTCTAGTTGTTCCTTGTGTTGTTCCTGAGTGTTGTTCCTTGGGGTACACCTAGCTGTCTCAGGTTCAGGACCGTAGCTGTCCCACGTTGGGACCGTAGGTGTCTCAGGTGGTGGGACACTGACTGTCTCAGGTGGTGGGACAGTAGGTGTCTCACGTCTAGGCGCTCTTTCGACCTTGGACCAACTGATTTCCTTACCCTTACCTGCGGGCTTGAACGTGTGGTCAGGATCCAGGGTTACCGCGTACTCGGCGCGCACTCCGGGGCGGGCCTGTCCGCTCGAAACTAGAGCGCCGGCCTTGCATAGTGCGCTCAGGACTCGAACGGCGGTACGCCTTGCAGTCTCGGGCTTGTCTTCCGTTGTCTGCCCTACAGCCTTGGCCAGTGATTCCCAGCCGCCCCAGTACACGGGCGGCGTGTCTCCATCCATGCTGACGTTGGCCATATACGCGAGGCCACGGGCGTTGCGGTGGTCCAGGTGGTTCCAGTGCTCAAATACCTTGGCGACGTTGCTAGCTCCCATTCAGCCGCCCTCTGCTTCCATCTCCCGCCATAGCGCGTGGAGCTCATCGTTGTAGATCACGCCGTCATCGTCGGCCAGCTTGAGCACGTACAGGGCTGCCATCTTCACGCCGTCGTCTAGCGTGTTGTCCGCCATTATGTTGCGGGCGATTGCACGTTTCCGCCTGTACCTCGAGCGGTGATTGTTACTCGGCTTGGCCATGCTCCATCACCTCGGCTCCTGCTGCGACGGGCACGAGCTGGCACAGAATGATGGTTGCCAGATTCCCTGCCGCGGTGGCCCTGTCTACGGCCCGCTGAGCGCCTGGCAGGTTCCAATAAGCGTGGCGGCGGGTGCGGCCCTCCGGTGTCGTCACTACGGCTACAAACGTGCCGCTGACAGCTATTACCGCTTCCGCGTGCCTGTCCGATGCATGAGCTATACTCAAAGAGTTGATTTGCTCTGGGATTACCGCCTTGGCCTTATGGTCTGGGCGGTTTTCTTTTGTCTGGATCACGCTGCCTCACCGCTCCTGAGTAGCCCGGCTACGCGGTGAACCTGTGCCGGCGTGAGGGGTGGCCATCCGTCTACGATCTTCCGGACGTGCTCGGCCAGCGTCGTATCTGTCTTGGGAGTGCTCGCGTTACTATTCAACTGAACCTCCGGCTAGCTCTGTGCTGGTTGGTTGTTCGCTCGGACGGGTAGCGGAGAAGTTTGGCGACTGGATCCGCTGCCCGTCTTTATTTGTGTCTGGTCTGTGTCTCATGCAGCCTGCCCTGCTTCTACTGGCGCGGCCTGGATGAGTCCCGCCAGGTAATCGCGCTGGGCCCTGGTGAGCGGCGGAGAGTCGTTGACTAGCCGGCCGATCTGCTCGGCCATCTTCGCCGCCGCATAGTCCCGCTTCAGCTCTCCCAGCTCTTCCGGTGTCACTCCACTGTCGCGGCGGTGAGCTCTCGCAAGCCGCGCTCGGAATTGGCGGATATCGCTTGTCCGTTCAGCCATCGTTGCCACAATCCTTTCGTTCTGTCTTTCCGGGGGTTATCTCTAACGACAGACACAAACGTATCGGCGTCGGCTCGCATTTAGAACGGGTGGATAACGTTGTCCACAGGCTCATCGCGGGAACACACAGGCTACGGAAAGTAATGCACAGGCCCTTTGTTGTGGTCTTTGTCACACAATGGCCTGCAATAGGCGCGGCTACGTCGTTTTTAGCCCGTTTAGGGGCGTTTTACGCGGCTTCAGGGTGCACCGAGGGGGCCACTTATCATCAATTTCTCTATCCACAGGCCAGAGGTATGAAAACGGTGCAGAACGGGCAATGGGGACGACTGCTGGATGGCGTGAAGAGGTCCTGAGCCTGTCTCAAATACGGTGGTTCAGTGAGGCAGCGCGACAGCTCTACCGTTCCGCTTGATGGCGTGGGCGGTTCTGTCTCATAAACGGTCGCATTATCGGAACTGCCAAACGGCGGGATTATGCGACTAGGGGCGCTTGCGCGGCTCTACCTTCACCTGGTCAGGGGCGAACTTCACGCCGGTCCCGCTCGGCAGGATCGTAACCGTTGCCAGCTCGCGGATGATTTCGCGTTTCCTGTTCACGCTGGCGGCCTGCCATGCCTCAGCGGCGCCGGCTCCGGTCATGCCGTCAAGAACGCTGCTCGGCTGTAGCTTGGCTACGTTCGCCTCGGCAGTGGCCAGCTGTGCCCCTAGCCGCTCATTGATGCGTGCGAACTGGCGGCCCGTCATGGCGCCGTCTGCGAACTCATCCGCCGCCGTGTCCATCCGGGCTAGCACCGCGTCACGCGCTCCCGTGGCGGCCCTCAGTGCGTCGGGAGTCTCTGACACATGTTCCATTACGTCGCTACGGGAAAGGATCTCTACGATGACGGCCTCTACCATGGCGTCTACCGGCTCCATCATCCGGGTCACCTTCGTGCAGCCTGGGCAGACATAGGCGGGCTTGCGTGCGGCCCTGCCGTCCCTTGCCTTCTGAATGTTCGGCCGCATGCGTGTCGGCTCGCTGCATCGGCCACAGAGGGCGATACCTGATAGCAGGTACTTGGGTTCGATCCCGCGGGAGTGGCGGCGGCCGGGTGCGGTGAGCACGGCTAGCGCCTGGTCGTAGGTGTCTTGGCTGATGATGGGATCCCAGTCGCCCTTACCGATGATCTGCCCTTGGTAGGTGCGGTGTCCGGCGTAGCGCGGCTTGCGAAGCATGTTCCCTACAACGTTGCCCTGAAACGGGTTCCCGCGACTTGTCCTGAATCCGCGTTCGTTCAGGTGCTTGGCAAGGTAGCGGAGGGTGTCGCCGGCAATGGCCATGGCGTAGAGCTCCCGGATTGCTTGGGCCTCTGCGGGTTCGAGTACGTCACGGGTTCCGGCGTCTCTGCCCTGCTCATCGGTGACACGTTCACGCCGGTAACCGAATGGCACCATGCCATGGGATTTCCCGCCTTGCGCGTTCTCCTGAAACTTGCGCTTGAGGCGGCGTGAAAGCTGCTCTACCTCATGGCGGGCCACTGAGCCCTTGATACGCGCTGTGAGGCGGCCCTGTGGTGTTGCTAGGTCCACTTCCCCGCCGATGGATGCTAGGGCCAGGTGGTGACAGTCTGCCAGGTCAATGAACCGTTCGAGCTCGGCCGGCGTGCGGGTGAGTCGGTCAACATCCCAGACTATTACCGCGTCAACCGCGCCCGTCTCGATAGCGTGCAGCAGCCGCTCATAGGCTGGCCTCTTCTTTACCCGCGTGGCCGACACGTCGTTATCGGTGAATACCTCACCTAGAGCCCATCCGCGGCGTGCTGCCTCTGCCGTACAGTCGTCTATCTGGCGGGCAACACCTAACGCTGTCCCTACGTCATCGCGGGATATGCGGGCATAGATACCACAGGACTGCACTGTTTGAGCCATCTGCCCAGTCTATCCCGTGCAACCCTTATCGAGACTTGACGGGAGAATTGATCCAGATTTCCTCAACCGTGGGATCATCCAGCAACGGCTGCAGTGCGCCGAACCCCGCGACTGCATCGAAGACATACTTCCTGGCAAAGTCGAGGTGCCCCAGCGGCGGCAGCGTCCCCAACAGGGACCGCTCGTCATAATCATTGACCGCGGCCTCCACCAGTTGGCGCACTTCCCCGCCCTGGTGTGCCGGGTCGATGCCCCTGCGGCGGATGAGCTCGCGCACCTCATCTTCGACAATGCGGATAGCGTCCATCCGTATCCCCCTGGCGCACAGCGCCGTCCTGACGCCGGAACTTTTTGAGACTGGATCCGCCGTCGGTGTACGTTTTCTCTCCCGAGAGTAGGTGAAACGTTTGCAGCAAGCTAGGTCTGTGACGCGGCTTGTGGATAAACAACTAGTCTTAGTGCCAGTATGAATAGCATTCTGAAGGTCCTCGGGCCGCTGTTGAAAACGCTGCCCGAGGGCAGCCGCCGATTCCTGTCCGGCTACGCCGTTGCTTCCGCAGCCCTGGCGCTGCTGGACATCGTGGCCCTGGGGCTGGTGGCCGCACTGCTCCCGGGACTGGTCAGCGGGCAGCCGATGGTGTGGCCGGTTCTGGGCGACATCACGGAAAAAGGCCTGGTCCTGCCGCTGCTGGTCTTCATCTGCCTGCTGATTGTCCTCAAGGGCATTCTCGCGGTGCTGCTGCTGCGTTTCGCCACCAAGCGGTTCGCCCGCCACGAAGTCGCCATCGGAGACCGCCTCTTCGCGGCCTACCTTGCCTCGCCCTGGGAGAAACGCCTGGGCCGCAACTCCGCTGAAATCGTCCGCTCCGTTGATGTGGGCGTGGGCATCACGGTCTCGGGCGTGCTGATGCCGGCCATGACGCTCTTCGGCGAGTTGGGCACGATGGTGGCTGTCGTCGTCGTACTTTTTATTGCCCAGCCGCTGATCGCTATTGTCACCATGTTGTATCTGGGACTGGTGGCGCTGCTGCTGGCCAAGGTGATTTCGCCCCGGGCGGTGGCGATCGGACGCCAGAACCGCGAGTGGTCCAACCGGACGGCCAAAACCCTCTACGAGGCACTGGGCGCGCTGAAAGAAATCACCCTCGCGGACCGCGGACCGGAGGTGCAGGAGCAGGTCCACGGCACCCGGACCAAGTCGGCCATGGCCCGGGCCGGCGCCATCCAGATTTCGCAGATTCCCCGCTATGTTTTGGAGACCGCCCTGGTGGTCGGCTTCGCCCTGGTCGGCGGTGTTGGCCTGCTTGTCGGCGGTCCCGCCGGAGCCGTGAGCGCCATCGGGCTGTTCGCCATCGCCGGATTCCGGTTGATCCCTTCGCTGACCCGGATGCAGGCCGTGCAGTCCTCGGTCAACACCAGCGCATCCTTTGCCCGCCAGGTCATCGAGGACATCCGCGAGGGTGACGAGGAAATGGCGCGCCAGAGCAAGGAACGGCCGCAGCACGACCTCGCCGATGCACCGGCGGATATTGTGCTCAACGATGTCTCCTTCAGCTATCCGGGTGCCCAGGCTCCTGCGCTGGACCGGATCAGCATCCGGATTCCCGCCGGCAGCCATGTGGCCTTTGTGGGGTCTTCCGGTGCCGGAAAATCAACCATGGTGGATATTCTGCTCGGGCTGCTGGAGCCAACCGCGGGCCACATCGAAGTGGGCGGCGAGCGGCTCGAATTCGTGCTGACTTCCTGGCGCAAGCGGATCGGTTATGTGCCCCAGGAAGTCTCCCTCTTCGACGCCTCCGTTGCCCAGAACGTGGCTCTGGCCTGGGACGAATCCAAGGTTGACCGGGAACGGGTCGAAACCGCGCTGCGCCGGGCGCAGTTGCTGGACACCTTGCTGGCCCGCGACGGCGGCATCGATGCGGTAGTCGGCGAGCGCGGCATGGCCCTTTCCGGCGGCCAGCGGCAGCGGCTGGGCATCGCCAGGGCACTCTACGACAACCCGCAGGTACTCGTCATGGATGAGGCCACTTCTGCGCTGGATACGGCCACAGAGGCCGCGGTGACCAAGGCGATCAACGAACTCCACGGCAACGTCACGGTCATCACCGTGGCCCATCGCTTGGCCACCATCCGGCACGCCGACATCGTTTTCTTCATGCGCGACGGCGAGGTGGCCGCCTACGGGGCCTTTGACGACGTCGTTGCCCGGGTCCCGGATTTCGCCGAGCAGGCGGCGCTGGCCGGCCTCACACCGCAGGAACTGGCGGCCGACGAACGTTTGGAGACCTAACGGCCGGCCATAACTTCGCGGTATACCCCGGCGAGTTGCCGCACGGCTTGGTGGGGTGAGTGGTTCGTGGTGATCCAGCCCCGGCCGTCCAACGCGGTGGAGACGGCCGGCGGATCTGCGAGCGCGGTCAGCACGTGGGCGATGAGGCCATCGACGGTATCGGCCTGCAGCACGGGTGACGGTCCGGGGTAATAGCCGGCGCCGAGTTGCATCACCACGGGGACGCCGATGGCCACGGCCTGCAGCTCGCTCATGGCCAGGATTCCGGCGCTCTGGCCGACCACAGCGTGCGCCCCGGCCAGCCAGCGCAGGTAGTCCGGTTTGGCCATTTTCGGTGCCAGCTGTACGCCCAAAGCAGCAGCTCTGCCTGCCTCGGTGCCCCAGTCCAGTCCCATGACTTCCGTTCCGGGTACGACGGCGGCGAGCAGTGTGCGCGCGAGTTCCAGTTGCGCCTGGCCTCCTTTCGAGCCGTCCCAGCGGGATGCGAAAACCACGCGCGGCCGGCCGGCCGGGACCCAATCCGGAAGTTCCTCCATGTCCACCGGGTTCGGCAGGTACCGTGCGCCGGGATGCGCCGCCTGGGCGTGCTCGGCCAGATCGGGAGTGGAGTACAGGACCGCCGCGGCATGGTCCGCGCCCCACTGGATCGCCGGCCTGCGGGCCGCCTCGTAATACTGTGTCCGGATGTCGGTGCCATGGAAGTGCAACACAAAGGGCTTGTACGGGCGGGACCGCACCACTCCTACGCGGGAGCCGGAGTGGACGTGGAGCAGATCGGCCTTCAGAATCCCCGCCGCCCGGCCAGTCTGCCAGGAAAGACCGGCCAGCAATCGCCGGGCTCTTCCTGCGGCGCTAGCTGGGGTGTCCGTATCCGCAGGCGGCGTGCGGTTGAACTGCCGCCAGGGATACCCGTCCATCCTGCCGTACTTGACCAAGGTGCGGCCGACATCGGCGGCATCGTAGAGATGCAGGACCTTCGGGCCTGCTTCCGGATCTGCTCCGGACCCGGTTGCGCGGGGAGCTGTCCTTGAACCCGGCACGTATCAGGCCTCCGCCGGTTCCAGGAGGGCCGCGATCGCCCTTTCCCAGGCCCTGTTCTGGTGCTCGGAGGACAGCTCGTCGGCGGCCTTGTCCGCGTTGGCCTTCCACTGATCGATCTGTTCACGGGTCAGCGACTGCAGCACCGCCCGCAGGCCTTCCGCGGTGAAATCCTCGGTCACCGCGCCGAGGCCGTGCCGTTCGAGCAGCGTCTGCATGGCCGGCGACGGACCGATAATGAGAGCCGTCCGGGCTTGGACGGCCTCGAAAAACTTGTTCGGCAAGGCCTGGGCCAGATTGAAATTGGTCGGCGGAATGACAGAGATGGACACGTCGTACTCGCTGATGGTCTTGACGAGTTCGGTGTAAGGCACCGGATCGCGGAACCGGACGTTTGGCCGCGGCTCTGCCTGGCTGCGCAGCTGGTCCACGTACTCCGGTTCGTTGGGCATGACGATCAGGTCGAGTTCCAGATCCTCAGGCACTCCGTCCATGGCCGCGATGATGTCTTCGATCCGGCGGTAGCGCTGGCCGGCCGAACTGTAGATGAGACGGATCTTCTCCCCGGTCGGACGCGGTTCCAGCTCGGCATAGGGCGCCGCGTTGGTGACCACGCCGACGTCGACGCCGAAGTCCTTCTGGTACTGCTCGGCGATACCTTCCGAGACCGTGGTCACGGAGCTGACCGCGGGCAGGTAGGTCCGGCACAGCCAACGGACATAGGGGGCCACCAGGACCCGCCACGCCGGCTTGTTGAAGTGCTCCTTGGGGGCAAATTCGTGCAGGTCCGCGTGCACGCCGCGCATGGGTTCCAGGCTCAGTGCCAGCGGCACTGTGTTCGCATCGTTGGCCAGGACGGCGTCGAAGTGCTGTCCGCGTAGCATCCGCGAGGCCTCCGCCACCGCTGCGATGTTCCAGTACACCTGGCGGTACCGCCGTGCGGCCAGCCGTTTCGGATCACGCGGCCAGCTGGGCAGGACACGGTCCAGTTCGAAGTGTCCGGCTACCCCGTCCGGTGCCGGGCCGAACCCGCAGGTGAGTACCTGGTACTTGTCCCGGAACAGGTTAATCTGCTTCAGCACGCGCGGATCGCTGCGCAGGGGCGAGAGGGACAGGATCAGCAGTCTGCTTGCAGAGCGGTTCATGCAGCATCCTTTCGGCGTTGCGGGCTGGACTCGCGGCGCCGGGCAGCCGGCGGCAGGGCGGAAAGCACGGTGTCGGTGCCGGCGGCCAGCAGCGAGTTCAGGTTGCTCCGCAGGGGTGCCTCAACGCGGAAATTATCCTGCCAACGCAGCGTCAGGCTGCGCCGGAGCGCATTGGCCGCCTCCCGCCGTCGTAATGATTCCTTGACGGCTTCGGCGCTGCCGGCGTCGCGCAGTTCCAGCAGCAGCCGTTCATCGGGCGCACTGAGCACCTTCGGCGCGGCCGGAGCCAATCCGGTCACCAGTTCAATGACGTGGTTTAGCTCCCGGCGGTCCGCTGCCGGCCAGCTGAAGTCCGATCCCCGCCGCACTGCGGCGCTGATGACATGGCCGCGCAGGATTTTGACCGCGACGGCGGCGCGCTTTCGCTCGGGCAGCGCGGCGAACCACGTTCCCGCTACGAGTGAACGCACATCGCGGAACTGCTCTGCCAAGGGCAGCACGGCCGAAGTCACCCGTTCCGCCACGTCGTTCCCGACCTCGTACGCCGGCCCCTGCGCCGGGTAGGCGATCCGTTCGCCCGAGAACCACAGCTTGAGCCCGAATTCCAGGTCCTCGCCGGTCCGCAGTCCGGGAGTCAGGGCCAGTCCGTGTTTGGCAAGCAGGTCCCGGCGGAACAGCCCCAGCGGAGCGGTCCGGTAGGCCAGACGGTCCCGCACGGGAGCCACCAGCATCCCGCGGAGTACGCGTGCCCGCGGGGTCAGGATCCGCCGTCCGCCTCGGAGCCGCAGCGGCGCCATAACGACGGCGGCACCGGCACCTTCCGCGGTGGCCAGCCAGGCGTCCACCGCTCCGACTTCCAACGTGTCGTCGGAGCCCATGATCCCCACGAATCGGGCTACTGCGTGTTCGAGCCCGTAGTTGAACGGTCCGGCCGGCGAACGGATTCCGTCCGCCAGGGCCAGGACCCGGACCTGCTCGGCGGGCAGCCCGGCAAGCGCGTCGTGGAGGGGCGCGGGATCGATATTGTGGCACACAACAGTGGCCAGGACACGGCCAGGGGTTGCCGCGGCCAAGACGGACTCCACCGCGCGGCGGAGCGGGCGGTCGGAACTGTGGACCGCAATGATCAGCTCGGCCGCCGGCGCCTGCCGGTCAGTCATGCCCGCGGCCTTCCCCGGCTGCGGCGTCCGGACGCGGCGCCTCGTCGAGGGCAATCCGACGGGCCAGCTTGGTGATCCGGGCTTCCAACTGGCGCGTTCGGTGGTAGGAGCTGGCCATGAAGATCAGGAAACACACAATCAGCCCGTACAGCACCAGGTCTGTCCCGCGGCCGATGCCGAGGAGATTGGCCACGCGCGTGAGCAAGCCCGGGAAGAACACGGACAAAGCCGCAACACCGGCGAAAAGCACCAGCAGAATGCGCCGTACGGCCTGATGCCGGGCATTGCCTGCGCCGCGCATCAAGGCCAGTGCGCCGATGATGACGGCCAGGACCAGGACAATTTGGACAACTATGATCATTGGTTCACCTGAAGAAGAGATCCGCGAGGATGTTGACGCCGTTCAGCAGCGACTGCCCTTTGGCCTTGGAGTATTCCGTATAGACGATCTTGACCGGATGCTCCACCAACACGGGTTTCAACTCGGCCAGCTGGTGGATCAGTTCGGAAGCGTGCGCCATCCGGTTCTGCGTCAGCTGGATCTTCGCCGCGATCGGGGCCGAGATCGCCCGGAGGCCGTTGTGTGCGTCCGTAAGCCGCAGCCCGGTGGAGAAACGGGACTGCATTGCGGCCGTGCGCAACACCAGCCGCTTAAGCCGGGAGACGTCGGCAGTTCCTTCGAGAAAGCGCGACCCGAGCACCACTTCCGCCTCGCCCGAACGGATCCGCGCCAGCATGGCGGCGGCATCTTCGACCCGGTGCTGGCCGTCGGCGTCGAAGGTGACAATGGCGTCCAGCTGCGGGTCCTGGAGGGCGAATTCGATCCCCGTTTGCAAGGCCGCTCCCTGCCCCAGATTAACGGGGTGTTCAACCACGACGGCGCCTGCGGAGCGTGCGATGGCCGCGGAACCGTCCGAACTGCCGTCATCGACACAGACCACGTACGGAAATTCTTCGAGCAGTCCGGAAACCACCGAACCGACAACGGTAGCCTCGTTATACATCGGCACGACTACCCAGCAACGACTCACCTGCCTAGTATTCCACAACAGGCATAGGACGGCGCGCAGCCTCAGCAGCCGCTCAACCGAGCTCGCGCACCTGCCGATAATGGGCGTCCAACTCTTTGCTGCTGCCGGCGAGGCTGCGATGTTCGACGACGAAATTCCGGGCAGCGCGCCGCATGGCCAGATACTCTCCGCTGCCGAGCTGAAGCAGTTGCAGCAGCCGGCTCTGGAGCTGGGAGAAGTCCGCTTCGCTGGCGAGCAGGCCGGTGGTGCCGTCGTCGAGCATTTCCGGAATCCCGCCGCTGCGGTACGCGAGCACCGGCGTTCCGCAGGCTTGTGCTTCCAACAGCACCAGGCCAGCCGCCTCCCGCGCTCCGCCGGCCTCCTGGCTGGGCGCCACCAGAATGTGCGCCTGCTGCATCCAGCCGCGGATGGCTTCCCGGTCCAGCCGGCCGAGAAAATCAATGTGCGGGTGGCTGGCGGCCTGCTCCTCGACGGCGTCCCGCAAGGGTCCGTCTCCGATCACAACCAGCCGGTGATGGGCCTTCCGCCAGACGGCGAGCGAGGCATCGATAAGATCCCTAGTGCCCTTCTGGGTGTTCAAGGTCCCCACGAAGAGCACCACGGGGGTGCCCTCGCTGTCATGACTGCCCGGGACAAAGTAGTCCGTGTCGACGCCCTGGTAGTGCACCTCGATCTTGTCCGCGTCCAGTCCGAGCGCCGTGGCACGGCCCGCCAGATAGTTGCTGACGGCCAGAATCCGCTTGCTTTGGGAAGCGGCTGCCAGCACATTGCGGTGGTGCCACTTGGCCATGAATGTATCGGCCGGGTTCCCGAGCGAGACCACATCGGAACCGTGCAGGGTAGTCACCAGCGGAGTGCCTTGGCGGGATGCCTGCACCGCTGGCTGGGACCAAGTACCGAAGTGCTGGTGGATCAGATCCGGTTTGAAGCGCCGAATGGCCAGGGTCATGGCGGGCATGAACGCGGGCATGACCAATTCACGACGGCGGAAACCCAGCAGCTGGCCGGGTACAAAATCGGTCACGGGCACGGTAACGGATCTGTCGGTGATCTCGGCGACCAGGGTAAAGAGGTGGAAATCGTGGCTGGCCTTGAGCTGTTCGGCGTGGGCCGTGGCGAAGTACGTCGGCGGTATGCGCAAGGTGCTCTTGGTAATCGCGATCTTCACGTGGCTTCCTGACCCGGCTGTTGGCTGGAGCGGCGGCCGTGGCCGCGTCTGTCACAGCCATAGTAGCCCGGCAACACGGACCGGCTGCAGACCCGGCGGCAGGTAGGCTGGTCACGGTCCGGATACGGTCCGGGCAGGCACCGGGCCCACGTGTGCCGCTTCCCAGCACTGAGGTAAGGAATGACGGTGCCCCAACAGATACTTTGTATCTCCTTCTCCGACATCGAGGCCGATTCACGCGTCTTGCGCCAAGTGGCCTTGCTCGCGGAGGCCGGCGAGGTCACCACGCTCTCCTACGGCAACTGCCCGCCAGGCTCCACCACGCACTTGGAAATCGATTCCGCCCTGCCCTCTCTCCCGCAGACCCTGTCCGGCGTTCTGCGGCTGGGACTCCGCCGACACGCATCGGTGGAACTGGCGGCCCCCGCAGTCAAACAGGCGCTCGCCCTGGTCCGCGGCCGGACCTTCGACCTGATCGTGGCCAACGAGGCCCGTGCCCTGCCGCTGGCCCACGCGATCGCCGGCGGCACCCCGGTATGGGGCGACATGCACGAGTGGGCCCCGGAAGAGCGCGCTCATGTGCTGCCGTGGCGGTTGCTGGTCAAGCCCTACATGTGGGCAATCTGCGCCAAATACCTGCCACGTACGACGGCGGTGACGGCCGTTAACGCTTCGATCGCGGCCTTGTATGCGGAACAGTTCGGCATTGATACCGAGGTGGTCCGCAACGCCGGCCCGTACCGGGATTTGGAGCCATCGGTGCCGGTCGCCGGCAAAATCCGCTTGGTCCACAGCGGCGCAGCAATTCCGGGCCGGAACCTGGAGGGCACCATCGAAGCCTTCCGGGCCCTGGACGATCGCTTCAGCTTGGATCTGTATCTGGTCAAGGCGCGCGACGGCGGACGGTACTGGCAGCAGCTCAAGGAGCTGGCGGCAGGAGACCACCGCATCACCTTCCACGACGCTGTCGCACCCGACGAACTGCCGGCCACGCTGAATAAGTACGACGTCGGCGTCTTCAGCCTCCCGCCGCGCACCACCAACCACAGGCTCATGCTCCCGAACAAGTTCTTCGACTTCGTCCAGGCCCGCCTGGCCCTAGTGTTCAGCCCCTCCCCCGAAACCGCCCGGCTGATGCACCAGTATGATCTGGGTGCCGTGACCGAGGACTTCAGCACCGAATCCCTGTCCCGCACCCTGGCCGCGCTCACCGCCGAGGAAGTGGAACGCTACAAGGCGAATGTGCACCGGGCCGCGCAAGCCCTCAGTTCTGCGGAGGACGAGGCGGTCACCCGCGGTCTGCTGACCCGCCTACTGGGCTAACGATTCTTCTTCCCGGGCAAGCCCGTTCAATGCCGGTCCCGTCCGGCTGCGGAGGCAACAGCATCAGCCGCGCGGGTCCCCACGCTGCGCAGTGAGTAATTCTGCTCAACCCAGCTCGACAACCGGCGGCGTTCGTCCGGGTCCGCGGGCTGCTCCAACACTTCGCTCATGGCAGCTGCCACGGCTCCTGAGTCCCAGTCGACGCTGTGTCCCAGCGAATTCTCCGCGACGATCGCGCGCAGCGGGCCCACGCCGGAGTAGATGACCGGTGCCCCGCAGGCCAGGCTGGCAAAGGCCTTGGTGGCGAACGCGAAGTCATAGCCCCGTGCCGGCCGGACGGAAGCCAGCCCGGCTGCTGCCCGGCTCATCGCTGCAGCTATCTCCTCGCCGCCGGCCACGCCCATGAAGCGGATGCGGTTCCCGGCCGGAGCTGCCCTGCGTTTGAGCTCTTCAAGCTCCACGCCCTGCCCGTACATCAGCAACCGGGCTGCCGGATGGCTATCCAGAATCTTCAGGAAGCCGTCCACGAAAACGCCGGCGCCCTGGATCTCTGACATGGTGCCCGCGTAAACGAATGTTGCCGGACCGGCCGTCACTTCCTGCCGCTCCGTGGTCTGCAGTGCAAAGGTATCGGTATCGATTCCCGTGCCGACTTCGGTCACGGCGGCACGGCCGTCCGTCAGTTCCCGAACGGCATCGCTGACACCGGACGAGACGCTCAGCACTCCCGCTGCCCCGGAAAGCACCCATCTCTCCACGGCGCGCAGCACTTTGACCACAACCGGGTTCACACCGATCCCTGCAGCCGCATTCGAGCTGACGTCTGCGGCGAAATAAATGTACGGCCGGCGCAGCAGCAGCGAGGCCACGCGGACCACCACGCCAGTGGTGGGAGGCGGCTCCACCAGCACAGCGTCAAAGTTTCGTGCTGCCAGCAGGCGGAAAAACAGCGGGATATCAAAACTGGCGTACTGCACATAGCCGCGGACGGCACCGGTTTTGTCGCGCAGCACTGGCCAGCGTTTCAGCTTGGCGGTCCGTGCTGCCGGCGTGCCGGCCATACTTCGGGACGCAGCGGCACCGCGGGCAGAGCCACCGGAGTTCTTCGGAGCCCGGGTGGTCAGCACGGTGACGTCGTGCCCGGCTTCGACCAGTGCCCGGACGGTAGCAGCAAGCCGGTACGCTGCGGCGCCCGCTTCCGGGGCATAGATCCGGGTAGCGACCAGGATACGCACGCCCGGTCAGTCCTGCAGCCGGATGGTCCTGGCCTCGCGGCTGGAGTCCACCATGGCTTCGGCAACGCGCAGGGTATTCAGGCCCTCGCGCATGGTGACGATCTGCGCGGCCGGCGTTTCCGGGGCCGTCGAAGATTCCCCGCGGGCCGCCAGCACTGCGTCGCGGAAGGCTTCGTGTTCCACCTTCAGGGGCTCGCGTTTCGGGATGGCCAGGCGGGTGACATTGCCTTCGGAGACGCCGCGGAAGTTGGCCACGGAGTCCCACTGAGTGCTGATGGTGCCGTTTTCGTAGAAGGTCAGGTCAGCGGTGAGCGTATCGGCGAGGAAGGATCCGCGTTCGCCGGTGACAACCGTGACGCGTTCCTTCATGGGCGAGAGCCAGTTGACCAGATGGCTGGTGATGATGCCGTTGGCCAGCTGCCCGGTGGCAGCAACCATGTCTTCGTGCTCGCGTCCGGACCGGGTGGTCGCGCGGGCGCTGACTGACTGGTATTCGCTTTGTGCCAGCCAGGCCGTCAGGTCGATATCGTGTGTGCCCAGGTCCTTGATCACTCCGACGTCGGCGATCCGCGCCGGAAACGGTCCCTGCCGGCGGGTGGCGATCTGGTAGACGGTGCCTAGGTCGCCTTTTTCCAGCCGCGCACGCAGCGACTGCAGGGCGGGGTTGTAGCGTTCGATATGTCCGACGGCGCCGACCAGGCCTTTGGCCTCGAAGGCCTCGGCCAAGCGCAGACCGCCGTCGACGGTGGAGGCGATCGGCTTCTCGATCAGGGTGTGGATGCCCGCCTCGGCCAAGGCCAGGCCGACCTCCTCATGCAGCCCGGTGGGTACCGCGCAGACCACCATGTCCAGCCCGTGGGCGATGAGTTCTTCCACGGTGTTCCGGAGCGGCACGTCCGCGGCCACCCCATGCGGGTCCCCGTAGGCATCCGCCACGGCGACTAGTTCGACCCCGTCGGTTTCGCCCAGCACGCGGGCATGGTGGCGGCCCATCATGCCCAGCCCGATCAGGCCGGCCCGTAGTTTGGCCATCGCTTACGCACCTGCCTTGGCCAGCGCGTTGACCGCGGTGACGATGCGGTCCAGATCCTCGGCGTCCAGTGACGGGTGGACCGGCAGCGAGAGCACTTCGCGCGAGGCCTGCTCGGTGTGCGGCAGGTCCGCGTCCCGGTTGAAGGACGGCAGCCGGTGGTTGGGGATGGGGTAATAGACGCCGGAACCGATGTTGTATTCCTCCCTCAGCGCGGCCGCGAAACGGTCCCGCTCCCCCGCCGGCACCCGGACCGTGTACTGGTGGTAGACGTGCTCGGCGCCCTCGGCCACCGCCGGCGTGCCCACTCCGTCGAGGTTGCCGGTTAGGAACGCGGCGTTAGCCTGGCGGCGTTCGGTCCAGCCAACTACCTTCCTCAGCTGCACCCGCCCGATAGCGGCATGCAGATTGGTCATCCGGGCGTTGAAGCCGACGAGTTCGTTCTCGTACTGGCGTTCCATGCCCTGGTTCCGCAGCAGCCGCAGCCGCCGCGCGACGTCGTCGTCAGCGGTGGAGACCATCCCTCCTTCGCCTGAAGTCATGTTCTTCGTCGGGTACAGGCTGAACATGGCAAACGTGCCGAAGGTGCCAACCTTCTTCCCGTTCAGGGCGGCGCCGTGGGCCTGGGCTGCGTCCTCGAACAACGCAAGCCCGCGGGAGCTGGCGAGCGCGCCGAGGTCATCCATGTTGGCCGGATGCCCGTACAGGTGGACGGGCATGATGGCCTTGGTCCGCTCGGTCAGGACCGCTTCGGCAGCCGCCGCGGACAGGCAGTAATGGTCAGGTTCGATATCGGCGAAAACCGGAGTTGCCCCGGCGAGCGCCACTGAGTTTGCCGTGGCCGCGAAGGTGAAGGACGGCACAATGACTTCGTCGCCCGGACCGATGCCAGCCGCCAGCAGGCCCAAATGCAGCCCCGAGGTACCGGAATTCACCGCGACTGCAGCGCGGCCGTCCAGCAAGACCGAGGAAAACTCCTCTTCGAAAGAAGCCACTTCGGCGCCCTGGGCCAGCATGCCGGAGACCAGCACCGCGTCGACGGCCGCCCGTTCATCCTCGCCGACGATCGGCTTGGCTGCCGGAATAAAGTCCTTGCTCAATTAGCTCTCCTCGTTTGCCGGGGCCCTGCGGTCGCCGACGGATCCGGTTTCCCGCAGCGTTCCGCCCTCTTCGATGTAGGTTGCCCCGGTCTCGGGACAGACCCACGAAAGCGGGTCGCCGCCGTCGTTCTGCCGCAGCGGGTGACCTGCCCGGCCCACCCAGCCAATCCGCTTGGCCGGAACGCCGGCCATCAACGCGAACGCCGGGACATCCTTGGTCACTACGGCACCGGCCGCGACGGTGGCCCATTGCCCGATGGTCACCGGGGCAACACACACTGCACGGGCACCGATCGAGGCACCGTCTTCAATAGTCACGCCCACCGGAGTCCAGTCATCGGCACTCTTCAGGGAACCATCCGGGCCCACCGAGCGGGGGTAGGTGTCATTGGTCAGCACCACGGCCGGGCCGATGAAGACCCCGCGGCCCAGCCGCGCCGGTTCGTAGACCAGGGCGTAGTTCTGGATCTTGGTGTTGTCCCCGATCGTTACGCCGGTGCCGATATAGGCGCCCCTGCCCACAATGCAGTCCGTCCCCAGCACCGCGTCCTCGCGGACCTGGGCCAGATGCCATACCTTGGTTCCGTCGCCCAGCCGTGCACGGTCCGAGACGTCCGCCGTCTCAGCGATGAAGCTCACAGGTGATTCCTTTCCCTGGCGGTGCCGGCCGCCGTCGTTATCTTGAACGTCCGCAACCGCTCAGGCCTTGCCGATGACACGGTAGGTCACGCCCGGCCACTGCTCGGCGGAACTGATGCGCCGGCCGTCGATGAAAACCTTGACGCCGGGCAGGTCCGCCGGTCCGAGATCCCGGTATTCGGCATGGTTGGCCTGCACCACGGCAGCGTCGGCCGGCTCGCCCAATTGGTAGGGGGCAAATCCCAGCTGCGCCAGTTCCTCGTCGCTGTAGAGCGGATCGTGGACCAGCGCCTTGCCGCCGCGGGCCGTAATCGCTTCCACGGCACCGAACACACCGGAGAACGCCGTTTCTTTCACCCCGCCCCGGTAGGCAGCACCAAGTACGACGACGCGCGCGCCGGCCAGGTCGCCGAAGGCACCTTCCAGGAGCCCGATGGTGTAATCAGGCATCCCGGCATTTGCCTCGCGGGCTGCGCGGACCACGGTGGCCTCCGGATCATTCCACAGATACAGCCGCGGATATACCGGAATGCAGTGCCCGCCCACGGCAATGCCGGGCTGGTGGATGTGGCTGTAGGGCTGCGAGTTCGACGCCTCAATTACCTGGTAGATGTCGATCCCGGCTGTGGCAGCGTAACGCGCAAACTGGTTGGCCAGCCCGATGTTGACATCACGGTACGTCGTCTCGGCCAACTTCGCCAGCTCGGATGCCTCGGCGGAGCCCAGGTCCCAGACGCCGTTGGGCCGGGGCAGATCGGGACGCTCGTCGAAGTCCAGCACAGCTTCGTAGAAATCTGTGGCCTTGGCGGCACCGGCTTCGGACAGGGCACCGATCAGCTTGGGGTACTTGCGCAGATCCTCAAACACCCGCCCCGTCAACACCCGCTCCGGGGAAAAGACCAGATGGAAGTCCGTACCCTCGCTCAGCCCCGATCCTTCCTCCAGCATCGGCTTCCACCGGGTGCGGGTGGTACCGACCGGCAGCGTCGTTTCGTAGGAAACCAGCGTGCCGGGCCGCAAATGCCGCGCCAGCTCCGCCGTCGCCATATCCATCCAGCCGAAGTCAGGGCGCGCCTGGTCGTCAACGAACAAGGGAACCACCAGGACGACGGCGTCCGCCTCCGGTACCGCGTCGGCATAGCTGGTAGTGGCCCGCAAACGGCCTGAAGGAATCAGCTCGGCAAGCTTTTCCTGCAGGTGCGCTTCGCCCGGAAACGGCTCCTGTCCGGCATTGATCTTCGCCACCACGTCGGCATTGACGTCAACGCCGAGAACCTCGTGCCCCTTGGATGCGAACTGGACAGCCAGCGGCAGACCGATCTTTCCCAAAGCTATGACAGCAATCTTCACCAGAGGGGAACCTTTTCTCATCTCTCGAATCTCCCGCCATACGGCGGCCCATGTCCAAGCGTATCGCTACTTGGCCGGACGCTTCGGATTGAACGTTCGTTATCCACAGGCGATGCAACAGGCAAGCACAAGCCTGGCCCCGCGGCCTATGGTGCTGGTGATCGACACGTCAGCCGTCAAGGAAAGCCGATGCCCCTGCACCTCACGCTTGCCACAGCAGAAGGCCTGCCCGAATCCGCTGCCCGCTGGATTGCCGACCATCGCGAAATCGTCGTCGAAAGCAGCGGAACCTCCTCAGGGAGCGTCCTGGCGACGTGGCTGCAGGACCAGCTTGGGAGTAGTCAGCTGGTGCTGAGCATTGGCGGCGAGCCGTTGGAAGGCCTGACGACCCACAGCTTCCCGCTGGTGAACGGTGCCGTTGTGGTCTGCAGCGGCACGGCTACGTTCCGGCCCCGGCATCGGTCGTCCGTTTCGGGCCCCCGCGATGCAGGCGTCGCCTCAGGTGCCGCAGCTGGCCTTACTTTGGCAGTGACGGGAGGACCGGACTCAGGCCGGATATTCGAACTCCCGCGAGGAAACCATTCAATTGGCCGGGACGGCTGCGCCGTCGGCATAGATGACCCGGCACTGTCGAGAAAGCATGCAGTGCTCAGCATCACCGAGCGTGAGATCCGTATTTCGGATCTTGGGTCCGCCAACGGCATCGAGGTGGATGGAAACGCGAGGAAGTCCTCCATGCTGACCTCCGGGATGAGTATCGCGGCGGGCAACAGCAGGCTCTCGTTGTGGGTGGGCAGCGAACCACCCGAAGCGCTTACCCCTGACGAGGACCTTGCAGTACCGGTGCCGGTTAATGCACGGGCGCCGGAGGGCCGAGGAAAAATGACCCTGTTGCTGGCGGGGCTCCCGCTGGTAGCGGGCGTTGCCCTGGCTGTACTGACCGGAATGTGGTTCTTCCTCGCGTTCAGTGGCCTGTCCCTGCTGACGGCTGCCATTCCTTATGCGGCGGGAAAATCGCAGCGCAAACGCTTCAAGGCGGCCGTGGACCGGGCCGTTGCACACGACGCCGTGCGGCGCTTTCTGAGCGCACCGGATCCGGCGAGATTGTTGTACAGCCTGCTCCTAGGCGAGCCTTTTCCCGTCACTCCGGCGAGGCCGGAGCATCTGTGGCTTCGCCTCGGGACAGCAGAAGACGCGCCGAAGATCGAATTTCCTGCTGGAGCGGACAACCGGGAGCTGCCGGCCTTGCCTGGGTTACCGGTGGCATTGGATCTGCTGGCGGAGCGCAGCATCGTCTTCAGGGGCAGCAACGGCGCGCTGCACCGGATGCTCAATTCCTGCTTACTGCAGCTGGGTGCCCGGGCTCTACGTTCGCGGTTTCGGGTGATCTGCTTCGGCGATCCACAGTCACTGCCTGCAGCGGCACGGTTCCTCCCGAGCACAGCGCTCTGCAGCCGTCCCGGTGCGCTTGCCGAGCTACTGGGGTCCGCTCCGGATGAAGCGGTCGTACTGATCGTCGGCCGGCCGGATGAAGCCGAGTCCGTCCTGGAGGGACTTGAAAACCCGCCTGCAGTGCTCTGGTTCGCAGGCGGAGCCGATGTCGGCCTACGGATCGAACTGTCTTTCCAGCAGGGCTTGCTGCACGAGAGCGCGGACCGGCGTGGTTTCGTGCCGGACCTCGTTTCAGACCAGACACTTGAGCGGTTCGCTCGCTTGTCTGCGGCCGCCGTACCAAGCGGCACCGACGCCGTGCTGGCCGGGGTTCCGGACATGTGTGCGTTGGAGTCCCTTCTACCGCGGACTTCCGCGGGCCCGCGATGGGCCGCCAACGCATCGGTACACGGGCTGCGTGCCGTACTGGGCATCGGCGAGTGCGGCCCGCTCGAACTTGACCTGACCGTTGACGGTCCTCATCTGCTCGTCGCCGGCACCACCGGATCAGGTAAATCCGAATTGCTTCGGTCGCTTGTCCTCGGTCTGGCGCACGGGCACCCGCCGCAGAAGGTGCACTTCCTCCTGGTGGATTTCAAAGGCGGGGCAGGGCTCGGGCTGCTCTCGGACTTACCGCACAGCATCGGCCTCCTGACAGATCTTTCGGCGGAGAACGTCAACCGCGCCCTCATCTGGCTGCGGGCCGAGGTACAGCGGCGTGAAACGGAATTAGCTGGCTTGGGGGCGACGGACATCAGCGAATGCCGGCCCGGCGTACTGCCGCGACTCGTCGTCGTCATTGATGAATTCCGGATGCTCGCCGACGAGGTGCCGCGGGCAGTTCCGGAACTCATGCGAATCGCAGCGTTGGGAAGATCGCTCGGCGTCCACCTTGTGATGGCAACACAGCGGCCGCAAGGAGCCATCACTTCCGATATCCGCGCCAATGTCACGACGGCGATCGCCTTGCGCGTGCAGACAGTGCTGGAGTCGTCCGATGTGATCGACTCACCCGCCGCGGCCGCCATCGATGTCGGTTCACCGGGACGAGCCTTCCTAAGGACCGGATCAGGAGCACCGTACGAATTCCAGTCAGCCTCAGCGACAGTCCGCAGCATCGGGACGGACTTTTTGGCGATGAGCCTTGAGGACTGGCTTGAGCGGGGAAACGATCTGCCTACTGAAGACGGTGAAGGTAACGTTGCCTGCCGGCAGACGTGGTCCCCTGCCCTTGACCCTGCCAAGGCTCTCGTCGAGGAACTGCGCGGTGCCGCTGCCGCGGCGCAGCTGCCCGGACCCCTCCGCGAGTTGACGCCCCCGTTGCCGGATGTCATCGTTCCGGAGGATCTCGTATCAGGGAATGCTGGCACTGGCGCCGTGGTTCTGGGACTGCTGGATATCCCGGAGGAACAGTGTCAGCGCGTCCTCCGGTGGCACCCTGAGAAGGACGGACATCTAGCTATTGTCGGTGTGGACGGCAGCGGAGCCTTGGAGCTGGTCTGTGCCCTGTCCGCGTCGCTACTCGCCGGAGATCCGGAACGCCATTGCTATGTACTTGACGGGGATGGCTCGCTGGTTGCATTGGCAGGAGCCGGACGGACGGGTGCATACACCGGCCCCCAAGACGTCGAACGTGCCGCACGCCTCCTGCGCAAGCTCGCCGATGTGGTCGCTGACCGTCTTGGCCGTCTGTCGGCTGCTGCACCCATCGGGTCTGGACCTGTCCCAATTCCCCTGGTGGTCCTTGTCACCGGGTGGGGCCGTTGGGCCTCTGCCTTTCGGAACAGCCGCCTCGCCTGGGCAGAGGAGTGTGTACAGGACATTGCCAGGGACGGCGCCAGGACGTCTGTCATCCTGGTGATGTCCGGGGAACGGGAACTCGTGACCGGCAGGTATTTCGGGCTGCTGGGCAACAAGCTCTTCCTTCCGGCCGGCAGCAGCCCGGAGGACCTTATGTCCTGGCCGAAACTCCCGCCGATGGAATTCGTTGCCGGCCGCGCCATGGTCCGAGGACGGATCGGCGCTAAATCCCCGGCCGTTGCCCAGTTGCTGAGCGCCGGTGTCCGCCTTCCTCCATTGCCGCCTCGAAGCCGCCCGTTCAAGGTGGAGCCGCTGCCTGCGTGCATCGGCCTCTCTTGCCTGCCGGAAGCTATCCTGCCCGATGACAAGCATCTCGTCATCGGCGTCGAAGGCGATGAACTGGAAGCATCGTTCGTGAAGATAGTCCCCGGAGAGGCATTGCTGGTCCTCGGTCGGGCCGGGAGCGGCAAAACCAACTTACTCCAGGTTCTGAATCGCCAGTCCGCCGGACAGTTCCGGTGCCATTGGCCGCCGGTCGGAATTGAGCCGGAGCGGTTCTGGGAAGAGCTGGATATCGGGGGACCCGGTGCCTTGATGCTCGTCGATAACGCCCACAGGTTGGGTCCGACGGCACAGCGGCGCCTCACTGAATTGGTCGCGGCAGGCGCTGCCGCGGTTGTGACCGCTGTTCCGGGCCCAACGTTGCTGCAGCAGGTCCCGCTGGCCTCCGCGGCGCGGGTCACCGGAACAGGCATGGTGCTTTCGCCGCAATCTCCAAGCGACGGTGATTTTTTCGGGATCCGGCTTGACCAATCGCAGTCCCCGCCAGGGCGGGCCTGGTCAATCCAGAGTGGCCGGAACGTGACGCTGCAAATAGCCTTCGCACATTGAGGCAAGTCCCGGTTACAGAGCCGTCGGCGCGGCCCCTTTGGTCAGGAATTCCGTCACCGGACGGGTAAATATCAGCAGCATCACCACGGCGGCCGGCAACAGCAGCGCCAGCCCGGGACCGACCAGTCCTCCGGAGAGAGTCGGCACCGCGATGACAATGATAAACAGCTGCCACACCAGGGCTGCGGCTCTCGTCCATCGGTAGCCACGAAAAAGAAAATGGCCTACGGCCAGAAGCCACCCGGCAAGGAGCACCAACAGCACTAGTTGGAACACGGCTCCGCCGAAGGAGGTCGGCGTTTGCGTCAGCAAGCCGTAGACGAACCACCCCGCGACCGCCAAAAGTGCCAGTGCCTCCAGGACGACAACTCCGGCGATGACGATGATCGCAATCGGACGCTTAGTAGGTGCTGAAGAGGCCGGAGGTATTGACACATAGGCACCCTACCTTAGATAGTCGGTACTCAGCCGGTTGCCATACATCAGAGCAAAAGCGGCATAGTATCAAGCCTGTGATGAATGACTCACGTTTCTGAACGATTAAGTCAGCAGAACCCCTTGTTTACACGGATTTAACGTGAAACTCTTGATCTGAAGCGAACGGGGGCCATCAGAGCCCCCTTTACTATGAGTCCGTTCGTGAACGTTTTCACAAGAGAATTCCATCGGACCCCATTTAAAAGGAGTATGTGATCAGCATGGATTGGCGTAGCCGCGCGGCGTGCCTCGACAAGGACCCGGAGCTGTTTTTCCCCGTGGGAAACACCGGTCCGGCACTGCTCCAGATCGAGGAAGCAAAGAGCGTTTGCCGGCGCTGCCCCGTGATCGACACTTGCCTCCAGTGGGCGCTTGAGTCCGGTCAGGATGCCGGCGTCTGGGGCGGCATGAGCGAAGACGAGCGCCGTGCTCTCAAACGCCGGGCTGCACGGGCCCGCCGCGCTTCCTGAATCGCAGTGCCTAGGCAAGAGGCCGTCACCCAAAAGGTGGCGGCCTCTCCTTTGCCTGGACTCAACGAGGGATCGTAGGGTCGAGGATCAGTTCGATGTTGACGCACGTTCCACCGCCCTCCCTCGGGCTCCACTCAATGGTTCCGCCCAGCTCACTGGTGACCAGTGTCCGCACAATCTGCAGACCGAGACCGTCGCTCTTGGCCTCTTCGGGCAACCCGACGCCATCATCGGCAATGGTGACTTTGAGGAGTTCCGTCTCCGCCTCGCTGGGCTCCCGCTCAGCCGTCAGCCAGACCGTACCCGTCCGGCCGTCCAAGCCGTGCTCGACGGCGTTTGTCACCAATTCGTTGATGACCAGCGCGAGCGGCGTTGCAAATTCACTCGGCAGTTCACCAAAATCGCCGCTGCGTTCGGTGCTGACCGTCTGCGTAGGAGAGGCCACTTCGGCCGAAAGCCGGAACTGCCGCCCGATCAACTCATCGAAATCCACATTCTGCGCTAACCCCTGCGACAACGTCTCATGCACCAGGGCGATAGTAGAAACACGGCGCATGGCCTGCTCCAGCCCCTGCTTTCCTTCCTCACTGACCATCCGCCGTGATTGCATCCTGAGCAGTGCAGCCACGGTCTGCAAGTTGTTCTTGACGCGGTGGTGGATTTCCCGGATCGTCGCATCCTTGGAAACCAGCTCCATTTCCCTTCGCCGCAGCTCCGAGACATCCCGACAAAGCACCAGCGAGCCGAAGCGCTCCTGCTCATTGCGTAGAGGAATGGCCCGAAGGGTCAGGGTTACGCCGCGTGATTCAATTTCAGTCCGCCACGGCATCCGTCCCGTGACGACCAGCGGAAGGGTTTCGTCGACCATCCGGCGGTCTTTGAGCAGCCCCGTCGTGATCTCAGCCAGCGATCGGCCTTCCAACGATTCTACGTCGCCAAGCCTTCGGAAGGCTGAGACGCCGTTCGGGCTGGCATACTCAACGATTCCCTCGGCGTCCATGCGAATGAGTCCATCGCCGACACGGGGAGCACCTCGGCGTGAGCCCGTGGGCGAAGCAAAATCCGGCCATAGGCCGAGTGTGCACATGTGCAGCAGATCATAAGCGCACTGCCGATAGGTCAGTTCCAACCTGGACGGCATCCGGGAACTCGACAAATCCATATGGGAAGTGACAATGGCCAATGTCCTGCCATTTCGCACCATAGGTACGGCTTCGACGCGCATGGCCATCTCGGTGGTCCAGTTGGTCTCGCCAGAACGCTCAATGACCTGCGATTCACGGGCAGCGTCAACCAGAGGCTTCAGATCCGCCCGGATACGCTCACCCACGAAGTCGCTGTGGAAGACGGTGTGCGTCGTTGAAGGCCGGACGTGCGCCAACGCCACATACCCGCCGTCGGGGGTTGGAAACCACAACGCCAGATCGGCGAACGCCAGATCTGCGATTAGCTGCCAATCCCCCACCAACAGGTGGAGCCACTCCGCGTCCCCCGGCCCAAAATCTGCGTAATCCTTTATCGGGTCCGTAAAGATGGCCAAATTAGCTCCGTACGGTCGAACGCATCAGTCGCAGGGCAACTGATAGGGAGGCCATGTCATCATGCTCCAACTGGTTGATCTCCTCGAACATGTTCTTTGCTCGTTCAATGCTCTCGGAATTGGCTGTTACCCACTTCTGCATCCGGTCATCGGCATCAAGATCCGCTTCTGTGCTGTTCATGACTGCGAGCGTCATGTCCGTGATGGTCGAATACAGGTCGTCACGCATCGCGGCACGGGCCAGTGCCTGCCACCGGTCTTCGCGCGGCAGTTTGGTAATGCGGTTTAGCAGGGCGTCGATGTCGAACCTGTCGTACACGGCGAAGTAGATCTGGGCAACTGTATCGACGGGTTCCTCAACGCGGACTGCTATGCGCGCTACATCCAGCAATCCAAAGCTTTCGAATTGCTCGGCCCACTGATGGGCAATCGTCTCAGGAAGTCCCCACTGCTCGCCCTGCTGCCGCCACTCCTGCACCCGCTTCAGGTCATTGCCGCGCAGGTACTTGACCAGCCTGGTCCGAAGCGGATCAATCAGCGGCTTGAAGGCCGCAATGCCTTCGCCGACCGGAGTACCGCTGTCGGCTTGGTTGACGTACCAGCGCACTGCCCGGTCGAGCAGCCTGCGTATGTCCAGATGGATGGTCGACCAGACTTCGGTCGGGAAGTTGGCTGGCAGCTGGTTGAGCTGAGCTACCTGCTCGTCCAGTTCGTAGATTTCGCGAAGCGTGACGAACGCTTTAGCGACCGCAGCTTCGTCAACCGATGTCTCTTCCATCACCCGGAAGGCAAAAGTGATGCCGCCCATGTTGATCATGTCGTTGGCGACTACCGTGGCGATGATTTCACGGCGCAACGGATGCAGGGCCAGGTCCGCCCCGAACCGCTCGACCAGCGGGACCGGGAAGTAGCCGCGAAGAACTTTGTCGAAGTACGGATCGTCGGCAAGGTTGCTAAGAGTCAACGCGCGGGTCAGCTCGATTTTGGCGTAGGCGGCGAGGACCGCCAACTCAGGCGATGTCAGACCCTTGCCCTTGTCAATGCGCTCGTGAAGTTCGCTGGTGGTCGGCAGTGCCTCGAGCTCACGGTTGAGGTCGGCTGCCTTTTCCAGCCAGTCCATCAGCCGTTCATAACTCGGGCTCCACTCGACGACACGTTGACGGTCGTTGAGCAGCAGGACATTCTGGTCGATGTTGTCCTCAAGGACGAGCCGGCCGACCTCGTCGGTCATGGACTGGAGAAGTTGCGTGCGCTCTGCTGCCGGCAGTTTGCCTGCTGCCACCAGTTGGTCGACGAAGACCTTGATATTGACCTCATGGTCCGAGCAGTCCACACCGGCAGAATTGTCGATGGCATCCGTATTAAGGATGACTCCGTTGAGCGCAGCCTCGATACGGCCTCGCTGGGTCATACCAAGATTGCCGCCCTCGCCGACGACCCTGGCGCGCAGGTCTTGTCCGTTGACCCGGATGTTGTCGTTGGCCTTGTCTCCGACCTCCGCGTTGGACTCCGTGGACGCCTTGACATAAGTACCGATGCCGCCGTTGTACAGCAAATCTACGGGGGATTGCAAAATAGCGCGCAGCAGTTCCGGCGGGCTGATCGCGGTCACGCTCTCATCCAGTCCTAGAGCCTGACGGACTTCCCGAGAAAGCTCAATCGACTTGATGGACCGGGAATACACGCCTCCTCCCGCGCTGATCAGGGACGTATTGTAGTCGGCCCAGGACGACCGGGGCAGTTCGAACAGTCGCTTACGCTCCGTGTACGACGATGCTGGGTCCGGATTGGGATCCAGGAAAATGTGACGGTGGTCGAAGGCTGCCACGAGGCGAATGTGTTTCGAGAGCAACATGCCGTTGCCGAAGACGTCGCCGCTCATGTCGCCTACGCCGGCAACCGTGAAGTTCTCCTGCTGGGTGTCGATGCCCAGCTCGCTGAAGTGGCGCTTAACAGATTCCCATGCCCCGCGAGCGGTAATGCCCATGGCCTTGTGGTCGTAACCAACGGAACCACCGGAGGCGAATGCGTCCCCCAGCCAGTGCCCGTACTCCGCCGATATTTCGTTGGCGATGTCAGAAAAGCTCGCCGTGCCTTTATCTGCCGCAACGACCAAATACGTGTCATCCCCGTCTAGACGGACAACGCTTTCGGGTGGGACAACCTGCTGGCCGGCAGGCGTCCGGACAAGATTGTCGGTGATATCGAGCAGACCGCGGATGAATGTCCGGTAGCTCGACTGGCCTTCGGCCATCCAGGCAGCTCGGTCATTCGCCGGGTCAGGCAGCTGCTTGGCATAGAAGCCGCCCTTGGCACCGGTCGGCACGATGACGGCGTTCTTGACCGTTTGCGCTTTGACCAATCCGAGGATTTCCGTGCGGAAGTCTTCCCTGCGATCGGACCACCGAAGCCCACCCCGTGCGACTTCGCCGAAGCGCAGGTGCACACCTTCGACCTGCGGCGAGTAGACCCAGATCTCGAATTTGGGCCGAGGGAACGGTGCTCCTTCGATGGCCTCCGGGCGCAGTTTGAAGCTCAAGTAGGGCTTGTTCTGGAAGTAGTTGGTCCGCGAAGTGGCCTCAATGACGTTGGCCAGCGTCCGAAGCACGCGATCCGCGTCCAGAGTCGGAACGGCCTGGAGCCCGTCGGCAAGACTTGCGCGCGCTTGATCAAGGGCAGCTGCCCGGGAAGCCTCGTCCAGGTCGGGATCGAACCGAACCTTGAACAACGTGATCAACGCGTGGGCTACCGCCGGGTTTGCAAGCAAGGTATCGGCGGTAAAACTATACGACCCTGCATAGCCCAACTGCCGCACATACCGGGCGTAGCTGCGCAGCATCGAGACCTCTCGCCAAGGCACCCGTTCCTGCACGACCAGCCGGTCGAACCGGTCGGATTCGCTCCGCCCTGTGACAACGGCGCCAAAGGCGTCCTGCACGAGCCCACCGGTGGCGAGCGGGTCCACTTCAGGCGGATACTTCAGACCCAAATCGTAAAGAAAGAAATCCTCGCCGTCGGCAGTGATGATTTCGAACGGTCGTTCATCCAGAACCTCCAAACCGAGGTTTTGAAAGACTGGCAGGATCTGGCTCAGCGACTGCGGTTCCGGCAAATAGAGTTTGAGTCGGGCGTCCTCGACCTTCGTCTGCACATCCGCAGGAATGTACACGTGCATGATCGGGCTGACAGCGGCCTTTTCGCTATAGCTCTCGAAGCGTTCGATGTCCTCAAGGGCATCTTCGACCTCATAATCGACCCGGTAGCTGGCAGGGAACGCTTCGGCCCACTTCGCCGAAAGCTTCTCGGCGTCCTCACCGTCAAACTTCGTCCGTACAATCTGATCAATACCCTCGGACCACGACCGTGCCGCAGCCGCCAGGCGCCTCTCAAGGTCTGCGACATCGATCTGGGGCACTTCGGAACCATGCTTGAGCCGGATGCGGAAGAACAACCGTGCCAAAGAGGACTCGGTCATCCGAGCTTCATAGTCAATGGCCTTCGCTTCGAAGGTCTTGCGCAACTCGTCCTGCATCCGCAGTCGTACCGCCGTGGTGTAACGGTCACGGGGCAGGTAGACCAGTGCTGAAACGAACCTGCCGTACACGTCCTGACGGAGAAAGAGTCGCGTCCTCCGGCGTTCCTGGAGCCGCAGGATACCCATCGCGATGTCCGCCAGTTCCTGGGTGCCCATCTGGAATATCTCATCCCGGGGGTACGACTCAAGAATGGAAAGCAGGTCCTTGCCCGAATGCGAGTCGGGCGCAAAACCGGAATGCCTGAGGACTGCGTCGACCTTTTCACGCACGATGGGAACGCTGCGTACTGAACGGTTGTAAGCGCTGCTGGCGAAGAGGCCGATAAACCTGCGCTCGCCGTTGACGTTGCCCTGAGCATCAAAGCTCTTGACTCCGATGTAGTCCAGGTACGCCGCCCGGTGCACTGTGGAACGTGAATTCGCCTTGGTTATGACCAATGCGCGCTTCTCGCGGGCGCGAGCGCGCCCCTCCTCGGTCAGATGCTGGACATGCCGATCCTCCGGCAGCTCACGCATAATGCCGAGCCCAGTGCCCTCGCGTAGCAACAGCACGTCCTCCCCTGCCTGATTGGCAAGGTCATATTCCCGGTATCCCAGGAAAGTGAAGTTTCCGTTGTCCAGCCACTCCAGGAGTTCCTTGGCCTCGTCAAGGTCCGGTATCTCCTCGGCGCCGGCAACAGATTCCAACGATGCGGCAATCTGCCTGACGCGACTGCGCATGGAAGACCAATCCTCCACAGCGACGCGAACGTCACCAAGCACCTTACGGATTCCATCAATGACCTGCTGTGCCTTCTCGTCGCCGGAGATACGTACAGTCTCAACTGAAATCCAAGACTCGATATGCGAGGCTTTGTCCCCCGTGGCGACGAACTCTGCGAGATTCGGTAGCGCGGCGGTGTCGCCACTGGAGGCACCCAAGTGAGCCGGTACACGTTTAAGCTCTACGAGTTCGTGGCTGGTCCGGTCGCGGATGGCAATAAAAGTGGGATGCATGAGCATCCGGATAGCCAGATCCTGGCGCACGATCTCCGCAGTTACGGAATCGACCAGGAACGGCATGTCGTCGGTCGCTATCATAATGACACTGGAATTGCGTTCATTGCGAATGCCGATGACTGCTTGCCCGCTGGGCCGCCTCAGGGCGAGCTCTCGATGCGCCATGGCCCGGGTTTCCAAAGTGTCGCCGCTATAGCTTGCAGCATCCTCGGCAGCCAGGTGCTCGTAATAGTTCCCGAGGAAGTCCCCGGGATGCTTGCCTGAAGTGGAAAGATCCGTAGCACTGGATCCTGACGACATGAAAAACGCCTCCGATAGGTGGTCCAAGGCCGCCCCATTGCGGCCACACCTGCAAGCCTAACGCCAGCCGACCAAAACTACACTTTGAGGCGCCTGCGTTTGCGCGAACCGTTGCGGCGGACAGGAACGTCGCGACCAGCGAGCAGCGCAATAGCGTGGCGCAGGGGTGAATCCGGGGCGCTTTCTAGAAGTACGGAGCCGCTGAGCAATGCTGCGTCCGCGACCTCGAAGTCGGCCGGCAGGAATGACTGCACCTCTTTGACGGGTCCGAATCGCTCCCAGGAATGCCGAAGCTGGTCGATGGGCGCCGATCCAATCGATGATGCCCTCACCTTGTTCAGGACGACACGGGGCGCAGCGCTGGGAACGGCCTGTTCAATCTCTGCAAGCGCCCGGACCAGTCGGGGGACTCCTACGGCGTCGGCGGCACCGACGGCAAAGACGGTATCGGCGAGTTCCAGGCAACGAAGGGTCGCGCCGTTCCGCCGCGGAGCCATCGTGTCGAAGCTGAGTTCTTCGTCAGCCTCAAGGCAGAAACCGCAATCGATAATGGTGTAGTCCGCGAGGGATCTCGCCAGTGCCACTACCGTGGCGACGGCTCCGGGCCGCAGTTCAGGCCACCGCTCGGCCCTCGTGATGCCTGTCAGTACCTGAAGGAGCGCCCCCTGTACCGCTACTTTGACGCTTACCCGTGCCAGGGCCGGTCCATCCAAGATGCCCTGATCTGCCAGCCTGCAGGCCTGGGCCAGTGCGGCGGACTCGTCCATCAGGCCGAGATATGCCGCTACGCTCGCAGAATAGGTGTCGGCATCGATCAGTAGCGTCGTCTTGCCCGATGCTGCATATTCTGCCGCCAGATTCACCGCGACCGTCGTTCGGCCGGGCGCGCCGGCGGGTCCCCAGACGGCGATCACCTGACCGTCGGCCGATAGTTCGGCGGGTTGGTCGTCCGGGATCCCGACCGGCAACAACGCATGCGCCGGGTCGGCATAACTTCCCGCCAGCTGGGTGCCCGTTTCGGGAAGGTTCGCTACGGCTTCGGCGATAAGGTCGGCCAGCTGCAAAGGCTCTATCAGGACCGTTCCTTGGGCAATCCCCAGTGCATCGAACCGGCGGCGCTCCCCTTCATCGTCTGTGAGCACGACGACGGCAACTTGTGAGCTGTGAAGCCGCTCCAGAACGCTGATGCCAAGCTCCGACGTGTCGCCGGCAACGATTGCGGCACGGGCGAGCCCCGTCTGGCAGGCTGCAATCAGTTCAGCGAGGGCACTGCATCTGCGCACGACAGTAACAGGACCGTGCAGTCGTTCCAACCCGCCAACGAAGTCAGTAAATGTATCGCCGTAGGTGATCACGGGGATACTCATGAACCACTGCCCGGGTTCAGGACCACGTTGATCCGTGCACCGTTGGACAGGGCATTAAGCAAGCCCGGCATTTTTTCATCGGTGACCAGTACATGCAGCTGTTCTATCTGCGGCGTCCCCAGAGCAGGTCCTGCCTCCGTAAGCTGGGAAATTTCGGCACTTTCCAAGAGCCGCTCGGGCGGACTGAAGCCGTTTCTACCGTCGGGCAAGGCGACCCAAACGTCTACCCTGGCCCCAGCGGCAGCGCCTTCGGGAAGCGCACTGTCGATGGTCAACGCAACCGGTTTCCGGTCCAAAGCGTCGGCTGTGCCCAGGCTCGCCCCCGGGATCAGCTCTCCCTTGCGTATGAAGGCTGTCGCGACCGCATTCTCAGGAAGGCCGGTTTCCGCACTGAGATAAGCGTGCTCGACGTCGCCTAGTCTGACGTTCACAATGGTGAGATCGTCCGAAGTTATTTGCTGGCCGACACTGATATCCTCCCTTGCCGCGAACGTTTCAATCGTCTTGTCCGCATTGCCCAGCAACGCGGTCACTGAGGCAACTGAAACCAGCACCAGCAGGATACCGATGAGCAACCGCGGGTCCTTCCACGATGGCTTCTTCAATCGTGCTGCGGGAACAGCAAGGTCAGTAACAGCGCTCAAGGTACTCCCCCTGTTGGAATAGCAAATGCACCGAAGACAAATCCTCTGATCTGCTGAGACATTCGGGCTCCGACCATTCTTATGGAGACGGCTTGAAAAACAAACCTCCAGATTGCTAATGCCACCTATTGTGGATAAAAATCTGTCATTCTGCGCCAGTCCACAGCATCTTGGGGCAGATCGCGGCAAACAGCATCAAACGATGCCATAATGTACTTGACCCCTGCACAACAACTGCCGTAGAGGAGGACCTGATGCCTCGGTTTCTGACTTTGACCGATGTCGCCGAAATACTTCAGATATCGTCTTCCCAGGCCTACGCACTAGTGCGCAGCGGTGAGCTGCCTGCCATCCAGATTGGCGGCCGTGGCCAGTGGCGTGTGGAACAGCTGATGCTGGACCAGTACATCGACAATAAGTACGCAGAGACTCGTCGTCTGGTAGAAGAAGCCAGATCAGGAAAGAACGACTAGGAATTCCTGCCTTTGTGCTGAACGGGAGTGGAACCAGCGCTCCGAATTAGGCTGGGCCGATTCAATCTCCTGCGCGGCTTGAGGCCAGGGCCCCAATCGCAGTAAATGGGACGGCATAAACAGTCCGCACGTTACCGGCTCGCCGCGCCTCGCCTGAAGGAACAGCCGCAAGCTCCAAAAAATCACTGCCAACGCGGTCGATCATGCCATTGACGGTCCTGCCCGTCGAGCCCGACGCCAGATGCAGTACGACGTCGGCTCGGTCCCGTGCCAGCGCGCGCAGCGCCGAGCCCATACCGAGCCGCTTCGCCGCGGATGACTTCTCAACTGACGCGCTACGGGTTAGCCCTTCCAATAACTGGATTGCCGCCAGCGGCACGAGAATGCTCCTGCCTCGTTCGTTAAGGACCAGCCAGCTGGAGCCAACGTGCGCCAAGGCCCCGGTGAACTGCAGCCCGCCGGATACTGTCAGCCGGATCCCCGAACCGAGTTGCCCCCGCAACCGGTCCCCCAGCGATGTCTCGGCTTGGTTCAGCCGCGCAATCTCGTTGGCCTCGGATTCAAGCCCCCGCTGGCCGGCGGCATGCAGTTGCGCTTCCATGTCGGCAAACAACGAGTCCCATCGCACTGCTCCAGCCTAGAAGCAGCATCAAAGCGGGTCAAACTGCGTCAAAGGGGTTTACAGTCCCGTGCTCTGATGCCATCATCATGAGTCATAACCAGTTCAATCGCATCAAATGACATCAAACAACGTCAAATAGAATAATCTCAACGTGGAGCGTGACATGAAGAAGATGGGAACGGACACAGTCGTCACCGTGATGATTCCACTCTGCGGCACCGCACTGTTGTGGTCAGGAGGGCGCATTAGCTTCGACGACGAGGGAACATGGCGTCCCTTGCTCTTGCACACTTATTCGGAATTACTAGCTTCCAGCTCGGCGCTGATTGGCTTGGTGATTGTCGCCTGGTGGCTGGTTGGCATCGTCTGCGCTGTCGTTGGTGCCGTCCTTGAGCGTGCCGGTCATGCCAGGCTTGCGGCTGTTTCCTATTCCTGCAGCCCCGCATTCATGAAGCGGCTCGCTACCGCCGTTATCGGACTCAACCTCCTGGCCGCACCGGTGGCTGCCAATGCTGCGGCTCCGGTAACGGGCACGGACACCGTATCCCAGTCGGCGGCACTCCAGAACAGTGCAGTTTCCCCTTACTTCCGGATGGCCCCGGCCTCGGCCTCAGCGGGTGAATCCCAATCGGTCAGCCCTTTGTGGAAGCCGACTGCACCTCCGGTGTCGCCGGGTCTCATTGCCAGGCCGATCAGCCAGACGAACGAGGAAAGCCAGGCCGTGACTGTGGAACACGGAGACACGCTGTGGGATATCGCCGCCAAGGATCTGGGCAAGTTTGCCACCGACACCGAGATAGCGGCCCATTGGCCTAGATGGTATTCCGCCAACAAGGATGTCATCGGGCCGGATCCTGCCGTACTTCTGCCCGGACAAGTCCTTCTAGCCCCCGCCAACCGTTGAACTCGCAATCGCACCGTCAGATGAGGAAAGGCCATGCCATGAACAACGTCACCCCTTTGCGGCAGGATAAACCGGAACACGCGGACCGGGAGCTAACCGAGGTGCAGGCGCTTGCGCCTGCCAGCGGAGCACCTCGGCCGCTCACGGTCCGGCCTGTGAGGTCGCCGGACCCGGAGGATTACTTCGCACCCGTAATCCGGCTCCAGCCACGCAGTCCTTCGAAGCCTGCTGACCAGGCAACGGATCGGGCGCCGGGCGGGCCGGTGGCAGAGCAAACCCACGGGACGGACGCTCAGGAACTGCGGCAGGTAACTGCTACCGCGAGATCCGTGGCTCAGGCCGCGATGGAAGCGATCGGTGGCACCCGTCCCGTCCAGCAGCTGGCTCGCTGGCTTGATCCTGTCTGCTACGAAAAGGTCGCCCGGCGCGCAGGTCTGGTCAGGGAACGGCAGGACCGCCGCGCTGCCGCTGGACAAACCGTCCTACGGCTCCACCGCAGTGCCACCATCCGTTCCTCCCGTGTGTGCCAGGTCTCGGACAGTGCATATGAAGCATCGCTGGTGATCGCCGAAGCATCCAGAGTCCGCGCCGTGGCGCTTCGCCTTGAATTCAGGCGCGGACTCTGGAAAGTCGCCGCGTTGGAAATCGGGTAACGACAGGTCAGGAGCGGTTTACTTCCGTCGACGTTTGGCGTCCTTTGCTGGCTTTCCGCCTTCGGAAGCTTGAGTCTGGCTCCCCTGCTTGCCCGAGTTCTGCCGCTCGACCCGGGTCACTGCTTCGCCGGTAACAGTGGGAGCTGTGAACTGCAGAGACGCCGGCCGCTGAGGTGCCTCCAGACCTGCTGCGGTTATCTCCGGTGCCCGCACTGCGCTGCGGCCATCCGTTACACCGGGAAGACCTGTCGGAGCAGGTTCTTTGACCTTGACTTCAAGGTTGAACAGATACCCAATGCTCTCTTCGCGGATGGCTTCCATCATCGCCTGGAACATGATGAAACCTTCACGCTGGTATTCCACCAGAGGATCGCGCTGTGCCATCGCCCGGAGGCCGATACCTTCCTTGAGATAGTCCATCTCATAGAGGTGTTCCTGCCACTTCCTGCCGATCACGGACAGCACGACCCGGCGCTCCAGCTCGCGCATGGTTGCGGCTCCAAGAGCCTCTTCACGCTGGGCGTATGCGACCTTGGCATCCGAAACGATTTCTTCGCGGAGGAAGTCTGCCGTGATTTTGGACTTGCCGCCGGCTTCCTCGACCACTTCGTCGATGGTCAACTGGATCGGGTACAGCTGCTTGAGGTTCGTCCAAAGCTGCTCGTAGTCCCAGTCATCGCCGTGACCTTCCTGGGTCGCCTCATCCACCATGGCCGTGATGACGTCTTCGAGGAAGAACGCAACCTTCTCATGCAGGTCATCGCCTTCGAGAATGCGACGCCTGTCGCCGTAGATTGCCTCGCGCTGGCGGTTCAACACGTCGTCGTACTTCAACACGTTTTTGCGTTGCTCAGCGTTACGTCCCTCGACCTGGCCCTGGGCATTTTCGATTGCCTTGGAGACCATCTTGGATTCCAGCGCAACATCGTCAGGCATACGGGACGAATTCATGATGCGTTCGGCTGCACCGGAGTTGAACAGGCGCATCAGGTCATCCGTCAGCGAGAGGTAGAAGCGCGACTCGCCGGGATCGCCCTGGCGTCCGGAACGTCCCCGCAACTGGTTATCGATCCGGCGCGACTCGTGGCGCTCGGTACCGAGCACGTAGAGTCCGCCTAGCTCCTTGACCTCGTCATGTTCCGCTTTCACAGCCTTCTGCGCGGCCTCGAACGCCGCAGGCCAGGCCGCTTCGTACTCTTCGGGGTTTTCCGCAGGGTCAAGTCCGCGCTTCTCCATTTCGGCCACCGCGTTGAATTCCGCGTTGCCGCCAAGCATGATGTCCGTACCGCGGCCGGCCATGTTCGTTGCTACCGTGACCGCACCCTTGCGCCCGGCCTGGGCGACGATGGCGGCTTCACGCGCATGGTTCTTGGCGTTCAGCACCTCATGGCGTACCCCCTGTTTCGCCAGTTGTTTGGACAGGTACTCGCTCTTTTCAACGCTCGTGGTGCCGACGAGGACCGGCTGTCCCTTTTCATGGCGCTCGGCAATGTCCTTGACGACTGCGTCGAACTTGGCCAGTTCGTTCTTGTAGATCAGATCCGCTTGATCAGCACGAGCCATCGGCTTGTTCGTAGGAATGGGAACGACGCCGAGCTTGTAAGTGCTCATGAATTCGGCGGCCTCGGTTTCGGCCGTACCCGTCATGCCCGACAGCTTGTCGTAGAGCCGGAAGTAATTCTGCAGCGTGACCGTGGCCATCGTCTGGTTCTCGGCCTTGATCTCCACACCCTCTTTGGCCTCGATGGCCTGGTGCATACCTTCGTTATAGCGGCGACCGGCGAGAATTCGGCCCGTGTGTTCGTCGACAATGAGGACTTCGCCGTTCAGGATGACGTAGTCCTTGTCGCGCTTGAACAGTTCCTTGGCCTTGATGGCGTTGTTGAGGAATCCTATCAGCGGAGTATTGGCCGACTCGTAGAGGTTGTCGATGCCGAGGTAGTCCTCGACCTTTTCGATCCCGGATTCCAGCACGCCGACGGTACGCTTCTTTTCATCGACCTCGTAGTCGTCCTCAACGTTCAGCCGCTTCACCACGCGGGCGAACTCTGTGTACCAGCGGTTTACGTCCCCCGAGGCCTGCCCGGAGATGATCAGCGGGGTACGGGCCTCGTCGATCAGGATCGAGTCCACTTCGTCAACGATGGCGAAATGGTGCCCTCGCTGGACCAGTTCGTCCTTGCTCCAGGCCATGTTGTCGCGGAGGTAGTCGAAGCCGAACTCGTTGTTGGTTCCATAGGTGATGTCGCCGTTGTACTGTTCACGGCGGACTGACGGGTTCTGGTTGGACAGGATGCAGCCGCTGGTCAGCCCGAGGAAGCGATAGACACGGCCCATCAGGTCGGACTGGTATTCGGCCAGGTAGTCGTTGACCGTGATCACATGCACGCCATTGCCGGTCAAGGCATTCAAATAGGCAGGAGCGGTCGCGACCAAGGTCTTGCCTTCACCGGTTTTCATCTCGGCGATATTGCCCAGATGAAGCGCAGCGCCGCCCATGAGCTGGACATCGAAGTGGCGCAGGCCCAATGTGCGGCTGGACGCTTCCCTAACGGCGGCAAACGCTTCGGGCAAGAGATCATCGAGATGCTCGCCGTCCTGGTAACGCTGTTTCAGAGTGTCAGTCTCGCCGCGAAGCTCAGCATCCGAGAGGGCTTTGAAGTCCTCTTCGAGAATGTTGATCGCGTCAGCATAGTTGCGAAGCCTCTTCAGCGTCTTCTTGTCGCCGGTTCTTAGGACTCGCTCGAGAATCGATGGCACTACATTGCTCCCAGTCGTTTGCACAGAATTCTGGCTTCATCAGTCTACGGGAGAGACGTATCAACCTCTGCTTTGGTTCCCGCAGGGCGGACAAGTGAACTTCGGCGCTGCCCCGAGAGCAGATTCCTAACCGGCCCAGCCAAATCCCCGCGGTCCTCGACCCGGACGCTCTCCAGACCAAGCCATCGCGACATCAGCTCCAATTCGGCAGCAAGTTCGACGGCGGTATCAGCAGGTGCATCCGCCTCGCTGAACGCACCCTTGACTAACAGCAGGCCGGCTGAGCGGTCTGCCTTGAGGTCCACTCTGGCGCACAAGGTCTCCCGCAGCAGGAACGGCAGGACGTAGTACCCGTATCGCCGCTGCGCGGCAGGGGTATATATTTCGATCCGGTAGTGGAAGTGGAAAAGGCGTTCCAGCCGGCGCCGTTCGAAGACCAGCGAATCGAAAGGCCCGAGCAAAGCGCGGCCTCTCGCCGTACGAGGACGGAGGGCCTCGGCGTGCAGATAGTGCGGTCCCTGCCATCCGTCGACAGATACTTCTTCCATTTTGCCTTCGGCCAGGAGCTGCTGCAGGGCCGCCGCAGCCGGCTGAGCTGGAATCCGGAAGTAATCGGCGAAGCATTTGAGCGTACCGATGCCATGAGCTCTTGCGGCGGCATCTATCAAACGAACCATCGCGTCGCGTTTGTCTGGTCGTGTAGAGGGATCGATGCCCTTGGGCATCACTTTCCCGGTCAAAGCGTAGAGCCGCTCGAACTGGGCGTTTCGGCCAGCAGCGCTGATGTCACCGCGCTCGAACAGGTCTTCAAGCACGCGTTTGGCCGCGTTCCAGTTCCACCCCCACTGGGTTGTGGAACGGATTTCGGCATGACCAATCCGTTCGGCAACGGCTCGGGCGGTCAAGGGACGCGACGAGGCGAGAGCCTGCATGATCCGCTCCGACAGGTCATCCCGTGTTTCCGGGTCCATGGCGGAGGCGCCAACCCACTTTCGTTTCTGCCACACGCGCAGGTCGTTGAAATGGTCCGGCCGGATGTAGCTGGCTTCGTGCGCCCAGTACTCAACCATGCGTCTCGGAGCCTTACCCGCAAAGCGATGCAGGATTTCGACGTCGTAATTACCCAACCGGGAGAACAAGGGCAGGTAATGGGCCCGGGTCAGCACGTTCACTGAGTCGATCTGCATCAGTTGCAGCTGGTCAAAAATGCGGCCCACCGTTCTTGCCGAAACAAGACCGGTGGGCCGCTCCTTGTGGAGGGACTGTGCAGCGAGCGCAATGCGCCGGGCCTGGCGGAGACTTAGGGTTGCAGCCATCCACCTATCCTAGGCATCGGATTGCGCCGGGCCGCAGGTTCTAGGCGTTTGCGCCTTCTGCTGCCCTGTACGCCAGAAGCTCTTCCTTCGCGGTGGATTCCTCTTTGCAATCGGCGTCCAGCGAAATCACGCCGTAGGTCCAGCCACGGCGCCGGTAGACCACACTCGGCGAGTTGGTCGCGGAATCAATGAACAAGTAGAAATCGTGCCCGACGAGTTCCATGTTGTCGACGGCGTCGTCGAGAGTCATCGGCGGGGCCGGAAAGACCTTCCGGCGGATGAGGACCGGCGAATCACCGGCAGGAATATCATTCTCTATTTCATAGGCGTTGGATTCGTCCGTCTGCGCCGATGGAGTGGAGCCATTCAAGTTTGCCTCCGACGTCTCGATATGCAGCGGCTTGGTAGTGCTAGCAGGTTCAAGCGACGCGGTCGCTTCGTGGACTGCCTTGGGGTTGTGGCGTCCGTGATGGACCTTGCGACGGTCACGGGCCCTGCGAAGGCGTTCCATGAGCTTGCCGTAGGCCAGATCGAAGGCGGCGAATTTGTCGGCTGCAGAGGCTTCCGCACGAACTACGGGGCCTCGGCCGAGCACTGTGAGTTCGACGGTCATGGAGCTGTCCGCCTGACGAGCGTTGAGTTCCTTCGTGATTTTGGCATCCAAGCGCTGGACCTTGTCGCCCAGCTGCTCTATTTTGGAGATCTTCTCTTCGGCGTATTCCCGGAACCGGTCGGAGACCGAGAGGTTGCGGCCGTTGATATTGAATTCCATGGTGCCCTCCATAACTGCTTTAGATGACACAACAGCGACTGAAGAAAGTTTCTCCTCCCAGTCGCTGAAGACGGGTTCTCGTCCTTTTTGCGGAGCCCATACTTCACGTTAAGGCAACGTCATCCTTTATTCACCCCCTCCCCCTCGGAATTTTCCCGAAAGGCCCCAGATTGTTGTCTTCTGCCTTGTAATGGCGCGGATCCGCGCCCATTACGCCTGCGGCTGATTCCGGTTCGTGTCGCGATATTTCAGGCCGTTCCAGAGGGCGCGGTTGTCGCGGCTACAACCACGCCTGCATCGACCGCTGCCCCTGCCTCCCGCAGGACCCTCGTCAACTCGGCCAGGGTCGCTCCGGTTGTGAGCACGTCGTCGACCAGAATGCAGTGACGGTTCTGCAGGGACGCGGTGTACCGCTGCTTGATCCGCATGGACGAGGAGACGTTGCTGCGCCGGCCGGATTTGCCCAGCGACTTCTGCGAAGCTGCCGGCACGATGCCTTTCGCCAATCCGGCCATACCGGACCGGACGCACGCCGCGCGCAGCACGGAGAATTCAGGCGGCAGGAGTTTCTGCCGTTCCAGCCGGCGCAGCAGCAGGTCCAACGGGTCGTAGCCGCGCCGTCTGCGCGAACTGGAGCGGGAGGGCACCGGAACCAGAAAAACTCCTGGACGGCCGCCGTCAATGTGCGCCGCGGCGTGGACAGCGGCTGCGAGCGCAGGGGCCAGCACATGCAAAAGGTCCGTCCGGCCTTGGTTTTTGTAGGCCAGGATCGCTTGGGACAGCTCGTGCCGGTAGCGGCCTGCAGCCATGACCGGCAGAACCTCGGACAGGTCCGTCCCGACGAAGGGCAACGATTCGGCTCCGTCCTCGGCACGGTAGGGCCGCACGGTCGCCCTGCGCAACCTGCTTCGGCAGGGCGGACACAGCGTGTAATCCTCGGCCCCGCAACTGACGCAGTCGGTTGGCAGCACAAGGTGGCCGAACTCCGCGGCCCACCGCAGCACCCGCTGCACTGCGGAGTGGAAGTACACAGCATCAAACAGGGCGGTGGGGAACCACATGCTTCCAGCCTCCCGCACCCTTGACAGCCCGGCAACGCCCGGGCGCCGCTTGTGGACAACGAGCCACTCCCTGCCGAAGGGACAGCCCTAGTGGACTGCCTGGCGGCTTATCCCGGGAACGACGGGTCGATCACCAGCGGCGGTGGCTGCGGCGCCCAGCTGTTGCCGACCCGGATATACAGCGCTTCCTCCGTCTGGGCATAAACGTCCTGGTCTCCGTTGCCGGCACTGATGTCCAGCATTCCGGTCAGCGGCGCCATCTGCTGCGAGCCGCCGTCGAGCCTTAATATTTCGGTTTCCACCGGCTCGTCCGCCGATGACTGCATGACGATCACCGTTGATTCGTTGGCCCACACTCCTGAATCCGCGGGGACCGAGGCATCCAGCTCGATCGGCGTGCTGATGCTGCGCGGCTGTCCATTCTGGTCCCGGACCACGCCGGCAACGTAGACCTTGGACTCGTCCCCTTCACGGGCGATGACCAGGGCACGTGCTCCTTCCCGCGAGATCCGCAGTTCCTCGATGGTCCGCTCGGAGAACCATTGGGCGGTGACGTCGACCCGCGTCCGCTCCTCATCAGGGGCGATGGCATACACCGCTCCGCTTTGGTCGCCGGCGGCAGTCCAGGTCCAGCCGAACGGATCTACGCTGGGGGCGGTCAACTGTGTTCCGGCCACCGCCTGATGCGCAGTCCTGTCCGCACCAATAACGTACATCCGGTTGTGCTCCGCGTTCAGGAACCCGAAGTGTTCCTGGTCCAAGGACATGGCCGGATCACGGGGGTTGAGTTCGGCGACGGCGGGCAGGTTCTGCGGCTCGACGGGACGGGAACCTTCGTAGAACGTCAGCTCGTTGTCCAGCACGCCGATCTGCAAGCTGCCGACGGCGGGATTGGTCACGGCGGCTTGGAAGGCAGGATCCGGGGACGGCCCAAGATCGACTTCGCGCTGGTCCACGGTCATGTGCACGGTGCTGACCGTGTTCAGTCCGCCCAGCGTCAGCTCCAGCTGCTGCTGCATCTGCTGCCGGCGCAGGAAGGTGGTGCCGGTCAGGACCTCGGCGGACAGGTCCACTGTGGCCGCTCCGCTTTCCACCGGCACCGAGCGCCTGACCAGCGTGGATCCCTCGGGGAAAGCGCTGATCACCGCGCCGCTGAGGTACGGGGCCGGCCCTTCCAGCAGCGAGGAGACAATCGCCGCCGATACCCCCTGGCGGCTGGCGTACCAGCGCACATCGGGTACCGCGTAGGTATAGGTAGCGTCATAGAAGTAGAGGTTGTAAGCGGAGAACAGCGTCTGGAAGTCGACGTTGGAGACCATCGTCCCGTCCGGGATCTTGGAGATCCGCCATTGCCCGTCCACCTCGGTCAGCACCACCGGCACCGACTCCGTGGCGCCCTCCGCCGCGGGCTCACGGATCCCGTGTTCGTCGATGACCGAGGCCACTTCGAGCTGCACGACAAATTCGGTGTCTGTGGGAGAGCCGACGACGTTCGCCGCATTCCGGTAGACAACTGTGCGCTCCACCGGTTGCCATTCGCCTGCCAGCGACGGTGCCAGGAATTCGCGCGCCGTGCGGTAGTCGTCCTGGGCGGCGGTTCCCGCGAGCAGGAAGCCCTCAACGATGGCCTTCGGATTCGCGCCCTTGACGGGTCCCGGCGGAGTGAACGTGTACTCGGCTGCCTGGGTCTGGGGCTCTTCGCCCTGACTGGTTCCCACCGGCCCCGACATCGGAATGGAGGAACAGGCGCTGAGCATGACCAAAGCGGCAAGAAGTACGACGACGGCGCGCAGCAGTGCACCCGGCCCGCCTTTGCGCTTACCCAACGTCCGTTGCATGGTGTTCCCCCTCCATCGTGACCTGCACATCCTGCCGTTCCGGTGCGGAGATTTCCGCGGGCCCACCATGGGCCTCTGCGGGCGGCAGCGGCAGCGGCGACCGCGTCAGCACTGTGTCCCGCCGCCGCGGCAATGTCAGCCGAAAGCAGGATCCTTTCCCGGGTTGGCCCCAGGCCTGCAGCCAGCCGCCATGCAGCCTGGCATCCTCGGTCGCGATGGACAGCCCGAGCCCGCTGCCGCCGGTGGTCCGTGCCCTGGCCGGATCGGCCCGCCAGAACCTGTCGAAAACCCGGGAGGCTTCCAGCGGGGTCATCCCGATGCCGTGGTCGCGCACCTCAACGGCAACGGCATCCTCGGAGGAAGCCACAATCACTTCCACCGGCTGCCCCTCGCCGTGCTCCAGGGCGTTGACAATCAAGTTGCGCAGGATCCGGTCAATGCGGCGCGGATCCATCTCGACGACGCAGCTGGTTTCGGCAGAGACCAGCTCAAGGTCCGAACCGGAGTTCTCCGCCAATGGCTGGGCACCTTCCATGGCGTGGCGGACGACGTCGAAAATTTCGGTTGGCTCTGCTTCCAGCACCGCCACGCCGGCATCGAAACGGGAGATCTCCAGCAGGTCCGCCAGGAGCGCCTGGAACCGCTCCACCTGGTGGTAGAGCAGTTCGGCAGAGCGGGAATTGATCGCGTCGAAGTCGGAGCGGGCGTCATAGAGGACCTCGGCTGCCATCCGCACCGTGGTCAGCGGGGTGCGCAGTTCGTGGGAGACATCGGAAACGAACCGCTGCTGCATCTCCGACAGCGTGGCGAGCTGGGTGATCTGTTCCTGCAGGCTGGCCGCCATCCGGTTAAATGACTCGCCAAGCCGCGCCAGTTCGTCCTCGCCACGGACCTCCACCCGTTCCTGCAGTTGACCCGCCGCCAGCTTCTCGGCCGCGACGGCGGTCTGGCTCACGGGATGCACCACAGCGCGCGTCAGCAGCCAGACGATCCCACCGGTGAGGATCAGCAGCAGGCCTCCGCCGATCCAGAGGATGCCGTGGATGAAGTCCAGAGTCTGCTGGACTGCGGACAGGTCGTAGATCAGATAGAGCGCGTAGGTGTTGCCCGGCGGCAACGACACCTGTGTGCCGAACGCGATTGCCGGAACATCGTGGTCTCCCCGGGGCAGTGCCATGGGCTGGCGGTACTGGCCGGTCCCGCTGGCGACTGCCTGGCTGAGCCCTTCGGGAATGATGCTCGCGGTAATGCTGGTGTTTGACCGGCTGGCAACGTAGAGGTTCTGCGCGTCCTTCATGGGGGTCAGCAGGTAGTAGCGTGGCGTGCCGCCGCCGGTGCCCTCGAGCAGCTTCAGGGTGTCCGCCACCATGCTGGTGACAGTGGCCCGGTCGCTGGCTGCGGAGCTTTCGAAAATACCCTTCACCCGGTTCAGTTCCTGCCGGGACTCCGCTTCCGCCTGTTGCAGCCGGTCCTGGTAAAGGCCCGAGGCAATCTGGCTGGAGAGGAAGGCGCCCACGCCAAGAAACGCAAAGGCGGTCAGCAGGACTGTTGCCGTCACCGTACGGAACTGCAGCGAGCGCCGCCACCTGGCCGCTATCTTGTCGCGGCCAGCCAGAACGGCGCGCCAATACGGGGCGGCTGCCGCCTTCAGCCCCGATAACCACCGCGTGAGCGCGGGATTCAACTAACCTTGGCCAGCCTTGTATCCCACGCCGCGGACGGTCAGGACCACCTCGGGCGCTTCCGGATCCCGCTCGATCTTGGAACGCAACCGCTGGACATGGACGTTGACCAACCGGGTGTCTGCGGCATGGCGGTAGCCCCAGACCTGTTCCAGGAGAAGTTCGCGGGTAAATACCTGCCAGGGTTTACGCGCCAGCGCAACCAACAGGTCGAATTCCAGCGGCGTCAGCGAAATCTTCTCGTCGCCGCGGTGCACCACATGGCCTGCCACATCAATAACGACGTCGGCAATCCGCAAGGTTTCCGGCGCACGTTGGTCTCCGGGCCGCAGGCGGGCACGCACGCGGGCGACGAGTTCGGCAGGCTTGAAGGGTTTGGGCACATAATCGTCGGCACCGGATTCCAGTCCGCGGACGACGTCCGAGGTGTCGGATTTTGCCGTCAGCATGACAATAGGCACGTCGGACTCGCCGCGGATCAGCCGGCAGACTTCAATGCCGTCCATACCGGGCAGCATGAGGTCCAGGAGCACAAGGTCCGGCTTGGAGCTGCGGAAAACCTCCACCGCCTGGCTTCCGTCCGCGCAGAACACCGGATCGAATCCGTCATTGCGCAGGACAATGCCGATCATTTCGGACAAAGCCTCATCATCGTCTACGACAAGTATGCGTGCCTTCATATCTCCATATTCCCCTATTGGCCCTTGCAATGTCGCGTCGGGCACAGTGCGGTGCAGCGCTACATTCCGTCCCGGCGGCCCTTCGGCCGAGTGCTGAGTGAAGTTGGGAGACGGAAACTATAGGCTGTTGTGAGGCTAGCACTTCGTTCGGCCGGTAAGCCTGCCGGCCGACACGCCACGACGGCGGCACCTCGGCTCTCGCCGTGCGTTCCGGGTGCTCAACAAGCGACAAGGGGAACTCCATGGCTCAGGGATCAGACGGCGCCGCGCAGCAGCCGGAGCAGCCGGCCCCGGGGCCGTCCCAGCAGCCGGGCCCTTGGGGACAGAGCCAGCCCGGCCGGCCCCAGTGGGGCCAACAGCCCCAGTGGGGTCAGCAGAGTCCTTACGGCCAGGGCGCTCCGCCGCCTTACGGGCAGCCCGCCGGCTGGCAGACTCCGCCGAATCCGTACGGCGGCTACAACGGTTATGTGGCTCCGCCGAAACCAGGGGTCATTCCGCTGCGCCCCCTCGGTGTGGGCGAGATCCTGGACGGTGCCTTCCAGGCGGCCCGCAAGAACGCGGCTGCTGTCTTCGGCACGGCCGTCCTGTTCCAGATCGGCATCAGTATCCTGGCCTGGCTCGCCGGCAGCCTGATCATTTCCCTGCTGGGCGGGCTCCAGGTCATGACCAATGAAGAGCTGTCAGACGAATCGGCAATCGCGCTGGTGCTGTCCCTGGCGACCTCCTCGTTGGTCCTGGGGCTGCTCTCCAGCGTAGGGATCCTGCTGCTGCAAGGCCTGCTGGCCATTCCGACCGCCCGCGCTACAGTCAACCAGAAAACGAGCTTCGGCCTGATGTGGTCACTGGCGCGAGGCCGGATCTGGGCTCTCATCGGCATGGGCCTGTTGTACCTGGTCCTGACCGTAGTGGCGCTGGTTGCCGTCATTGCAGGCTCGTTTTTCCTCGCCGACCAGCTCGGAGTGACCTCGGTATGGATCATCGTCGGGATCATTCTGGCGCTGACCTTCCTGAGTATCTGGATCGGCGTCAAGCTGATGCTGGCTCCCGCCGTCGTCGTTATGGAGCGCAAGGGCATCTTCGGCGCTTTCGTCCGGTCCTGGCAGCTGACTAACCGCAGCTGGTGGCGGACCTTCGGCATCGTGCTGCTGTGCACCATCATTGTCGGCGTCATCACCTCGATCATCAGCATGCCGATCTCCTTCCTGATCGGCTTGGCCGGCCCGGCCATGGGAGACCCGTCCGACCCGGAAGCCATGCTGACCGCGATGGGCCCCCTGACGCTGGTGTCCATGCTGGTTTCCTCCCTATTCTCCGCGATCGGCTACGCCTTCCAGGCAGCGGTCATCGCCTTGGTCTACACGGACCTGCGCATCCGTCGCGAGGGGTTCGACGTTGTCCTGCTGCGTGAACATGAGCAGGCCGCGGGACGCGAAACCCGGACCATCCCCGGCCTCGGCTCCGGCCCCGGAAACGCCACAAGCTTTGATGCCTCCGGACCCTTCGGCCCCTCGGGGCCCGCCGGCCCGTCCGGCCACCCTGGAACGTCCGGGTATCCCGGCAGTCCCGGAGCGCCGTGATCGCCGGCTATTTATCGGTTCCGCCGGTTTTCGCACTGCTTCCGGCTCCGGCCGCCGTCCCTCCGGTGACTCCGGGAGAGGACGAAGCGCGCGAACTGCTTATCCATGAGCTGGCCAAGGAGCCGTACCAGGAGGCCAGGCCGGGCCTGCTTGAGAGGATACTGACCGCCGTCTCCGATTGGTTTACCGATCTCATCGAGTCTCTGGAGGGTGTGAACCCGAACCTGGGGACGGCGCTGATCGTCCTGGCGGCAGTCCTGGTCATCGGCGCCGCCATCTGGCTGGTCCGGCCGCGGCTGAATGCCCGCAAACGCGGCGCCGCCGAGGTTTTCGACGGCGCTGTCCAGCTCTCTGCTGCCGAACACCGCCAGCGGGCAGCAGCTGCCGCGGCCAGCCAGGAGTGGAACATGGCCGTCGCCGAGGAATTCCGTGCGCTGGTCCGGGCGATGGAGGAACGTGTCATCCTGCGGCCCCAGCCCGGCCAGACGGCAGACGAAGCCGCTGCCAGCATCGCGCCTGCTTTTCCCGGGCACGCTACGGAAGTACGCCGCAGCGCAGCGCTGTTCGACGGCGTCCGCTACGGAAACGTCCCGGCAGCGGAGCAGGACTACAACGCGGTGCTCGATCTGTTCACTGCCCTTGCAGGTACCAGTCCCGTGTTCGGCCCTCGCGCAGCGTCGGATCTGGCGGTGCCGCGATGAGCCAGGCAACGGCCGCGCGCGCATCGGCAGACAATGGGGAAGCCAGCGGCGAAGAGCAAACAGCGTGGTCGGTGGCGAGGCAACGGCTGCGCCGGTGGAGTTTCTGGCTGCTGCTGGGCGTGCTGCTCATCGCCGCTGTCCTCGTCCAGCTGCTGCGCTCACCTCCCGCCGACCGCGAGGACCTCTCCCCCGCCAACCCTGCCCCGAATGGCGCCATGGCGGTGGCCGAAGTACTGCGGCAGCAAGGCGTTGAGGTGATCGCCACGGATTCCCTGGACGAGACGCTGGGGGCTTTGGCGGACGGCAGCACCCTGCTTTTCCACGACGCCAACAGCTATCTGGAACCGGAGCAGCTGGCCCGGCTGTCCGACCACGGAGGCCGCACGGTCCTGGTCCGGCCCGGATTCCAGCAACTGCAGGAACTGGCGCCGGAGGTCACTGCGGCCGGACGGGTTCCGGAGGAGGGCGGCCCGTTGACCGCGGAATGCATGACCAACGACGACGGCGCGGGCAGTCCGGCGCCGGACGAACAGGATTCCGATACGCAGCCTGCCGGGAGCATCACTCGCGGCGGCCTGGGCTACCGCGGACCCGTCATGTGCTTCACGTTCGACACCGGGGCCGAGCCGGCGGCTTCCTATGTCACTTCGGCGGACGGCGGAACGGTGGTGCTAGGCGCCGGCCATATCCTGAGCAATGAGGAAATTGTCAACCGGGGAAATGCCGCCCTGGCACTGAACACCCTGGGCAGTGCCGACCGGCTCGTCTGGTACCGGCCTTCGCTGTCGGACCTCGCCGTACCGGAAGAGCCGCAAAGCCCGCTGGCGCTGTTGCCGGCTTGGGTCACCCCCGTCACGCTGTGGCTGCTGGCCGTGGGTGTGCTGACCATGCTGTGGCAGGGACGGCGCCTGGGGAAGCTGATCCAGGAGCCGCTGCCCGTCGTCGTACCCGCCGCGGAAACCGCCGCCGGCAGAGCCCGGCTGTACCAGGACTCCAAGTCCATCCGGCGCGCAGCCGCGAACCTGCGTGCGGCAACCCTGACCCGGCTGGCTGCGAAGCTGCGCCTGGGCGCCGGAAGTAGTGCGGCCGCCGTCGTCGATGCCGTGGCGCGGCGCAGCAACCGGCCAGCCGTCGAGCTGGACCGGTTGCTGCGGACCTATCTCCCCGAAAGCGAATCCCAGCTGGTGGACTGGGCACAGAACCTGCACTCCCTAGAGAAAGAGATCCTGGACCAATGAGCGACTATCCGCAGCAGGCAGCCGATTCCATGGCGGGCACCGCGGCGCGGCGATCCACCTCGGCAGATGGACCTACGGCGCCACACTCTCCGACTGGTCCGGGCACCTCCGACGACCGCCTCCGCCAGGCGCTGCTGGATGTGCGCAGCGAGGTAGCCAAGGCGGTGGTCGGCCAGGACGCCACGGTTACCGGACTGCTTATAGCCCTGCTTTCCCACGGCCACGTCCTGCTGGAGGGCGTTCCGGGTGTGGCGAAGACACTGTTGATCCGCACCTTGTCCGCCGCGCTGAGCCTGGATACCAAGCGCATCCAGTTCACCCCGGATTTGATGCCCGGCGACGTGACCGGCTCGCTGATCTACGACGCGCACACGGCCGAATTCACCTTCCGCCACGGTCCGGTCTTCACCAACATCCTGCTGGCCGACGAGATCAACCGGACGCCGCCGAAGACCCAGGCTTCCCTCCTGGAGGCGATGGAAGAGCGCCAGGTGTCGGTGGACGGCGTGGCCCGGAAGCTGCCCGAACCGTTCATTGTCGCCGCCACACAGAACCCCATCGAGTACGAAGGCACGTACCCGCTGCCCGAGGCACAGCTGGACCGGTTCCTGCTGAAAATGACCATGAACCTGCCGGACCGTGACGCCGAGATCGAAATCATCCGCCGCCACAGCATGGGATTCGACCCCCGCGATCTGCAGGCCGCAGGCGTACGGCCCGTTGCCTCCGTCGAGGACCTGGCCCAGGCCCGTGCCGCCGTCGCACGCGTCAGCATCTCCGCGGAAGTGCTCGGCTACATCGTCGATATCACCCGCGCCACCCGTTCCGCCCCGAGCTTTCAGCTGGGAGTTTCGCCGCGTGGTGCTACCGCCTTGCTCAATACGGCTAAAGCCTGGGCCTGGCTCTCCGGCCGCAGCTACGTCACACCGGACGATGTGAAGGCCCTGACATTGCCGGCCCTGCGGCACCGCGTCGGGCTGCGCCCCGAAGCGCAGATGGACGGGGTGCAGGTCGATGATGTGCTGCACAGCATCCTGGCCACCGTTCCGGTTCCCCGCTGACGTGATGGGGCTCCAATGGCGCTGACCGGACGGTTCATTCTGCTGGCACTGGCCGGCATTTTCCCGCTGATCCTGTTCCCCACGGGACAGACGGCCCTGTGGTGGTGCCTGTTTCTGGCCGTGCTGCTGGCAGCCGATCTGGGTTTGGCCGGCTCGCCGCGGAAGATCGGTCTGGAACGCCGGATACCCTCGAGCGTCCGCCTGACAGAAGAATGCACCGCGGAACTGCTGCTGACCAACCATGGGACCCGCCAGCTGAAAGCGGTCCTCCGGGACGGCTGGCAGCCTTCCGCCGGTGCCGTAAACCCGGTGCAGCGGATTACCATTCCGGCGGGCGAGCGGAGGTTGCTTGCGGTCCGGCTCCGTCCCGAACGGCGCGGCGATCTGCTGGCGCACCATGTAGCCGTCCGGTCGCTGGGGCCGCTGGGAGTGGCCGCCCGGCAGCTCTCCGTGCCGGCCCCCGCCCGGCTGCGGGTGCTCCCGCCCTTCCACGCCAAACGGCACCTGCCCTCGAAACTGCGCAAGCTGCGTGAGCTCGACGGCAAGGCCGCGGTCCAGATCCGGGGTGCCGGGACCGAGTTCGATTCCCTGCGCGACTACGTCCGAGGCGACGACGTCCGTTCGATCGACTGGCGCGCCACCGCCAGGCGGCAGGCCGTCGTCGTACGCACTTGGCGTCCGGAACGCGACCGCCGCGTGGTGATCGTGCTGGACACCTCCCGCACCGCGGCGGCCAGGATCGACAACGAACCCAGGCTGGATACCGGCATCGAAGCGTCACTGCTGCTGGCGGCACTGGCCGAGCGGGGCGGGGACCGCGTGGATTTCCTCGCGTTCGACCGCAGGGCCCGCGCGACGGTCAGGTCGGCGTCCAAGGGAAACCTGCTCAACCAGTTGGTCAACGCGATGGCCACCGTGGAGCCGGAGCTCATCGAAGCGGACTGGTCCCAGATACCCGCGCAGGTCCACAACATTTCCTCCCACCGATCGCTGGTGGTGCTGCTGACGTCCCTGGATTCGGGCTCTGCGGAGGAGTCTCTGCTGCCGATGCTGGCCCAGCTGACCGCCAAGCACGTGGTGGTGGTTGCCTCTGTCCGGGATCCGCTGCTGGATGCGCTGCGGGCTGAGCGCGGCACCGCCACCGATGTCTTCCGGGCAGCCGCCGCGGAACGGGCGCTCCTGGACCGGGCCGCCATCACCCAGCAGATCAAGCAGCTCGGGGCCGAAGTGGTGGACGCCGATCCGCACCAGTTGCCGCCGCAGCTGGCCGATACGTACATCCGGCTCAAAGCCGCCGGCCGGCTTTAGGGGATCCGGATGGCATCGGTCTACCAGCTGGCCATGGGCAAGGACTTCGTACTGCTGCAACCCGAACTGCAGGAGTATTTCAGCCTGGCGGCGGGATCCGGCCCGACCGCTGCCGGCGGTCCCGCCATTGGTCTCGGCACCGGGATTTTCGACGTCGCCGGCGGTCCGCGCCCTGTGCTCCGTCCGCTCCTGCGGCTCGCCGGCCGGGACCATGCGCTCTTCCCGGAATACCAGCGGGACGTGCCTTTCAGCATTGAAAACCGCGCCCATCTGGACGCAGCCGGCAGGCCAGCCCTGACCGCCGTCCGGACCATCGATTTCGACGGCGGCACTCGCACCATGCAGGACACGACGGTGTGGCAGGACGCGGCCGGGCTGACGGACGTGCTGGGCCGCAGCGGCACAGTGCGGACCGACCTGGCGTGCTCGGTAGGAGCAGACGGACGGATGCGGCTGGTCTCCCGCCGGACCAGTTTTGGCGCCGGCAGGATCCGGCTGGGCCTGCCGGGGCTACTGGAAGCCGCCGCCTTCACCGAGCAATGGTGGGACCGCCCCGAAGGCCGCTTCCGGATCCGCACCAAGGTACTGCAACGCCAAATGGGCACCGTGCTTGAATACCAAGGATCGTTCTCCTACCGGCTGGTGCCCTCCCAGGGCTGACCGCCCGGTCCGCGAGGCTTGTTAGGCCGAATGCCGGGCAGTCGGCCGGCCGAAGCTATCCTTCGGCGACAATCTGGTTCAGTGCCTCCGCGCTTTGGCTCAACCGCGTCAGGATCCGGCGGGCCGCCTCAGGCGACTGGCCGGCCAGTCCGGCTGAAGGCGTGAGCCGGAGCTGGGGCAGCCTCGACAGGGGAAGCCCGAGCTGCCGCCAGGGACGCAGGACGGAATCCACGATGGCGGTGACGCGCGGAGGCTCTTGGACGGGACGGCCGGACTGCACCGCCCCCAGCCAAATGCCCTTGTCCGCTTCGGCCGCTGCTGCCAGCGCCTCCCACTGGACGGTGGTCAAACCCTCAAGCGCAACGGCGACGCCGTCCATGCCGCCGTCCAGGACCAGATCGAACGGAGCATCCGCCCCGGGCAGCGCTACGACTACTTGCCGGGCACCGGCCGCGTGCAGCGACTCCACCAGCTGGCGCCACTGCGTACTCACCTCATGTTCGGGAACAGCCCGCAGGGTGCGGTAGCCGCTGGCAGTCGGAATGGCTCCGGCCAGGACCTGCGCGATCTCCGGCTCTTCCACCTGGACGATGATGTCCGCCCCGGGCACCGCCCTGCGGACCCGCTGCAGATGTTCGACGACGCCGGCCGCCAGGGACTCGGCAATGTCACGGCGCGCACCGCTGTCCAGCAAGGCCCGTTCGCCGTTGTGCAGATAGAGATTGGCTGCCATGGAGAGCGGTCCGCGGCACTGCAGTTTCAACTGTGAACCCGGATCCTCTTCCGCGCCGGCAACGTCTGCAAGCACGTTGACATCGGTACTCAGCGCAGACGCCGCCCGGCGGTGGTCCAGCCCCGGACGGTCAACCAGACGCCAGCCGTGGGGCTGGAGGTCTACGGCCAGTTCCAGCAGCATGGCTGCGGTACGGCCCACCGGGTCGGAGCCGACACCCCTGTCCGGCAGTTCCACCAGATGCGGCAGGTTCGGCTCCCCCAGTTCGCCGCGGATGGTCCGTGCCGCCTCCGTCGGGTCAGTGCCCGGCCAACTGCCCAGCCCGGTTGCGCTGACGGACAGTGCAGTTTGCTCCGGTGCAGCCGGAGGTGCTTCTCGTGGGCTGGTCATACTCCGGCTGACTCGTCCTGTTCGGCATCGCGGTTGGTGTCACCGTTGTGTTCGTTGGAAATGGCCTGGTGATGCCTGATGACCTCGGAAATGATGAAGTTCAGAAATTTCTCCGCAAAGGCCGGGTCCAGATGTGCTTCCTCTGCCAGGCGCCGCAGCCTGGTGATCTGGGCTGCCTCCCGGTCCGGATCCGCCGCCGGCAGCTTGTAGCGCGCTTTGAGATATCCCACCCGCTGCGTGGCCTTGAACCGCTCAGCAAGGAGGTACACGAGCGTCGCATCGATGTTGTCGATACTCCCCCGCACTGACAAGAGCTCCGCCATGATCTCAGGGGCAACCTCTCCGGACAAGGAGCTGGCCGACGGATCGAAATCTTCAGCAAGGCGTGGTTCAGTCATGCGTCCAGTCTAGGGTTTCGCCGTCGGGCTTTGCGTCCTCTGGACTCTGTATGAAGCCGCCGGGCGGAACAGGCCGGCAAGCCCCAGGGCGATGATCAGCAGCAGCGGCAGGATCCAGCCTGACCAGCCCAGCACGCCGGCGTGGAAGGTGGAGAATCCGGTGCCGGCCATCACGAAGACGAACATCAGCCCGGCAGACGCGTTGAGGGCGCCGTGGGCCAGCGCCGCCGGCCAGACCGAATCCGAGCGCAGCCGCAGCCAGGCGAAAACACCGCCGAACACAATGCACATGCCGCACATGGCCAGGACGCCCAACCAGCCGGGTCCGTCCGGGTAGTTATAGCCAAGCAGGATCAGCGGGGCATGCCACAACCCCCATACGACGCCGGAAACCACGATCGCAGCGGGCGCACCGAGCGGCATCAGCCGCGGCAGCAACCAGCCGCGCCAGCCGAGCTCTTCGCCGAGGGCCGGAACCGTGTTGATGATGGTCCCAATGAAGATATTGATGAACTGCGCGGCCACCAGGACGCCGATGGGGATGGCCGGCAGCGGTGCCCCGACAGCCTCGGTCTGCTCGCGGAGGGCAGCTTCGAATCCGGAGAAGTTCTGGAAGTCAGCCGGGTAAACGCCCAGCCAAGCCCCTACGATCAGTGCCCCCATGACAAGGACAACCGGGACCACCAGCCCCAGGCCCAGGTAGAGCAGGAAGCGTCCCACCGGGCGCACCTGGACGAGTCCGAGTTCCCGCGGAATCGACGCGGGCCGATCCAGGAAACGGCTGACGATCAGGGCGGCTACCGCTGGCGTGAACATCATCAGTACCGCATAAACCCCGAAAAGCGGGTCCCGCAGACCGCCGCCAAGCCACAGCGGCAACGCCGCCAGCCACGCGAGTGCGTACGCGAGCACAATGAAGACGATAACGGGACGCCATTTAACCGCTGCCATAAGGCCAGCGTAATAGCTCAGGAAACCTGGGCCGGATCCCAGCTGAGTGAACGGGCCGAATCGATGGTAGCCTGCCCGAGCACCCGGGTGCCCTGGTAGAGCACCATGGTCTGGCCGGGCGCCACGCCGCGCATCGGCTCCACCAGTGTGACCACCAGTTCGGGCCGGCCGTCGTCGGCGGGCTGCACCTGTGCGCGGGCCGCAACCGGATCGCCATGGGCGCGGACCTGGACCATGCAGTCGAAATCGGTCCGGGACTCGACCTCGGCGATGGGCACGCCGGCCCAGGAGACCTTGATGCCGCGCATCTGGTCCACTGCCAGCAGCGCCTCGGGGCCAACGACAACCTTGTTTTCCTTGGGCCGGATCTCCAGCACAAAGCGTGGCTTGCCGTCCGCTGCCGGGCGGCCCAGCTTCAGGCCGCGGCGCTGGCCTACCGTGAAGGCGTTGGCGCCGTCGTGCTCCCCGACCACTTCGCCGGTCTGGTCCACGATCTGCCCGGTTTCCATCTCGATCTTCTCGGCCAGCCAGCCGCGGGTATCGCCGTCGGAAATAAAGCAGATGTCGTGGCTGTCCGGCTTGTTGGCCACGGAGAGCCCGCGCCGCTCGGCCTCTGCCCGGACCTCGGCCTTGGACGGGGTCTCGGCCAGCGGGAACATGGAATGCTTGAGCTGCTCGTGGGTGAGTACGCCGAGCACGTAGGACTGGTCCTTGGCCCAGTCGGCGGCACGGTGCAGCTCCCGGTTGCCGTCCGCGTCCTCGATCACCTTGGCGTAGTGGCCCGTGCACACGGCGTCGAACCCCAGCGCGAGCGCCTTCTCCAGCAGCGCGGCAAACTTGATCCGCTCGTTGCAGCGCATGCAGGGGTTCGGGGTGCGTCCGGCGGCATACTCGGCGATGAAGTCATCCACCACGTCTTCCTTGAACCGCTCAGAGAAGTCCCAGACGTAGTACGGAATGCCCAGGATGTCGCAGGCCCGCCAGGCATCGCGCGAGTCCTCGATGGTGCAGCAGCCGCGGCTGCCGGTGCGCAGCGTGCCGGGCATGCGGGACAGCGCCAGGTGGACGCCGACCACATCGTGTCCGGCTTCCACCGCGCGCGCTGCTGCCACGGCGGAGTCGACTCCGCCGCTCATCGCTGCCAATACCTTCATGAAAAATCCTTATGTGTTGTGTTCAATTGCAGTTGCCTTAATCCCCGGCGGGCTCGAAGGCGCTCCGGCGGCGCTGCTATTGCCAGCGCTCGGTGCCGGCCGTGACGATGCTGGACATGTGCCCGGCCATGCCGGCTTTCCTGGCCCGTGCGTAGGCGTCCGGCAGCACCTTCAACAATGCATCAACGTCATCGGCGGTCGATGTATGCCCGAGGCTGAACCGCTGGGCGCCGCGCGCCTCGTCTTCGCCCAGCCCCATGGCCAGCAGCACGTGCGAGGGCCGGGGCACGCCGGCGGTGCAGGCGGAGCCGGTCGAGGACTCAACCCCGGCCAGGTCGAGCAGGAACAGCAGGGAGTCGCCTTCGCAGCCGGGGAAGGTGAAATGCGCATTGCCCGGCAGCCGTTTGCCCGCCAGCTGAGGATCCGGCGTGCCGCGCAGCACCGCCTCGGGAACCGCACTTACGACGCCGGCAATCAGCTTGTCGCGCAGCCTCGCCAAACGTTCGCTTTCCTCGGCGAGATTTCCGACGGCGGCCTCCGCCGCCGCGGCAAAGGCAGCGATGGCGGGGGTGTCCAAGGTGCCGGAGCGGATGTCCCGTTCCTGCCCGCCGCCGTGCTGGACAGGCGTCAGCTTGACGCTGCGCCCAACCAGCAGTGCGCCAACACCCACCGGTCCGCCGATCTTGTGTCCACTGATGGCCATCGTGTCCAGCCCGGACTCTTTGAAGGACACCGGCAGGGAACCAAACGCCTGGACGGCGTCGGAATGGACCGGGACCCCGTAGGCGCGCGCCGCCGCGACAATCCCGGCGATGGGCTGGACCGAGCCGACCTCGTTGTTGGCCCACATGACCGCAACCAGCGCCACGGAGGAGGCATCGGCGTCGAGCTCAGCCTGCAGGGCCGGAAGCGAAACGACACCGAATTCGTCGACAGGCAGCCATACGATTTCCGCGCCCTCATGCGCGGCCAGCCATTCAACGGTGTCCAGCACTGCGGGGTGCTCCACCGGAGAGCAGATGATCTTCCGGCGGCTGGGATCAGCGTCGTGCCGGGCCCAGTAGAGCCCCTTGACGGCGAGGTTGTCCGCTTCGGTGCCGCCGGAGGTGAAGATGATCTCGCTCGGGTGCGCACCGGCGGCCGCGGCCAGGGATTCGCGCGCATCTTCGACCACCCTGCGGGCACGGCGGCCGGAGCCGTGCAGCGAGGAAGGATTGCCGCTGCGGCTGAGTTCAGTGGTGAGTGCGGCCAGGGCCTGCGCCGAAATGGGCGTGGTCGCCGCGTGGTCTAGATACACGGGCACACCAGAATTCTACCGGTCGCACGAAGAGTTCACGAAAATCACCTCCATTGACTTCCATCAACACCCTTTCTAAAGTCATAAATACCCGTTTTAGAGCAATTGCAATCCGGAGCCAGCACCGCACACCACGCAGTCAAGGAGCGCCATCATGGGGACCACATCAATCGTTATTGCGGGTGCGGGCCTGGCCGGCGCCACCGCCGCCGAGACCCTGCGCGGTGAAGGCTTCACCGGCGATATCACCCTGGTCGGCGCCGAACCCCACGAACCGTACATCCGTCCGCCGCTATCCAAGGCCTATCTGGCCGGGAGCGAGGACGCGTCCGCTGCCCTGGTCAAGGACCCCGGCTGGTATGCGGAGAACAAGGTCGATCTGCGGCAGCAGACATCAGTGGAGTCTCTCGATCCGGCCGGCCACTCCGTGACCCTGGCCGACGGCACGAAACTCGGTTACGGGCAGTTGCTGCTGGCTACCGGCGCTTCATCCCGGCGGCTGGATATCCCCGGCGCCGCGCTGGAAGGCATCCACTACCTGCGCTCACTCGAAGAGAGCAGCGCGCTGCACTCCGCGCTGGCCGGAGGCGGCAAGAAACTCGTGGTCATCGGACTCGGCTGGATCGGGATGGAGGTCGGCGCCACGGCCCGGCAACTGGGCAATGACGTAACGCTCGTCGGCCCCGAGGACGTGCCGCTGGGCCATGCCCTGGGCACTCTCATCGGCAACCAGTTCGCGGACCGGCACCGGCGGGAAGGCGTTATTATCCGTACCGGGATGACGCCGCTGGAGTTCACCGGCGGGGAAGGCACGGTCGAGGAAGTGGTCCTCGAGGGCGGCGAGCGCCTGCCCGCGGACTTGGTGCTCGTTGCCATCGGCGCCGTCCCGAACACAGCCCTGGCCAAGGCGGCCGGGCTGGCCGTGTCCAACGGTATCGATACGGACCAGAGCCTGCGCACTTCCGCAGCGGACGTGTTCGCCGCCGGTGATGTCGCCAACGCCTATCATCCGGCTCTTGGCCGCCCCTTGCGCAGCGAACACTGGGCCAACGCGATCGCCCAGGGCAAGACGGCGGCGCGGGTAATGCTGGGCCAGGATGCGGTCAACGATGACATTCCCTACTTCTACACGGACCAGTTCGATATCGGCATGGAGTATTCCGGCTACTTCCCGTGGGCCACGGCCGAGCCGGTCATCCGCGGTGACCTGGACGCCATGGAGTTCATTGCGTTCTGGTTGCGGGAAGGGCGCGTGGTGGCTGGTATGAATGTAAATGTTTGGGATGTGCAGGACGACATCCAGGACCTGATCCGCTCCGGCCGCCCCGTTGAAGCGGTGGACGTATCCAACACTGCCAAGGAGTTGAAGAGCCTGTGACGGAAACTGCGCTACCCGGCATCTACCTGCCGACCCTCGACCATCCGGTCCACACCTTCGGTGACCGGAAGATCGATTTCGACAACCAGGTAGCGCTGATGGCCATCATCAACCGCACGCCCGATTCCTTTTTCGACGGCGGCCGGACGTTTGCGCTGGAAGCGGCAGTGGACGCGTGCCTGCAGGCAGTTAACGACGGCGCCGACTGGGTTGACATCGGCGGTGTTCCGTTTTCACCGGGGCCGGCTTTGAGCGCCGCCGAAGAGGCAGAACGGATCGTGCCGGTCATCGAGGCCGTCCGCGCGCGGTCCAACGTCATCATTTCGGCCGACACTTTCCTGCCCGAGGTCGCAGAAGCCAGCATCAAGGCTGGCGCCAACGTCATCAATGACACCACCGGGCTGCAGAACAAAGACCTCGCCGCCGTCGTGGCCGCAAGCGGCGCCCACCTGGTCATCACGCATTCGCTGGCGGCGCCGCGGACCGTCTATCCGCGTCCCCAATACAACGACGTCGTCGTCGAAATTACGGACTTCCTGCGGCGCAAAGTGGATCTGGCCGTGGAGCTGGGCATCGCGCCCGAGAAGATCGTTATCGACCCTGGCCATGACCTGAACAAGAACACCCTGCACTCGCTGGAAATCACCCGCCGTTTCCAGGAAATAGCCGCTCTCGGTTTCCCTGCGCTGGCCGCCGTTTCGAACAAGGACTTCATCGGCGAGACGCTGGACCAGCCCAAGAAGGACCGCCTGTCCGGGTCCCTTGCTGCCGCCGTCATGTGCATTATGAACGGGGCCAGAATCGTGAGGATGCACAATGCCGCCGAAGCCAACTCGGCCGTGCGCTTTACCGAAGCGGCGCTCGGCTGGCGCGAACCGGCATATCTGAAACACAACATGGGCGAGTTCAACGAACCGGCGCAGCCGTGACCGAAGGGAAGAATCTATGACGGACGGCTCAGTCGCCCGGACTGCCGCACCGCTTGCCGCGATTAACCGGATCTTCCCGGAGGCCGCCGCTGACGCCACCGACGAGCAATTGCTGCAGTGGTACGGCGAACTGCCGCACAACGGGCCCTGGGTGCGCTTCAATTTTGTCTCCAGCCTAGACGGCGCCGCCACCTACGAGGGCAGGTCCGGTCCGCTGGGCAACGAGGTGGACCAGCACGTTTTCTCGCTCCTGCGCAGGCTTGCCGACGTCATCGTCATCGGAGCCGGCACCATCCGTGCCGAGGGATACGGCGGAGAACTGCTCTCGGCCGAAAGCCGGCGGTGGCGGATAGAACACGGCATGCCGGCCCGCCCTGCGTTCGCCGTCGTTTCCGGTTCGCTGAATCTGGACCCGGAGAGCGAACTGTTTGTCCAAGCACCGGTCCGTCCGCTGCTGCTCACCACGGCCAGAGCTGATGCCGGCCGCCGGCGGGCGCTGGAGGAGGTTGCGGATGTCGTCGACGCCGGGGACCAGCGGGTGGAACCGGCCAGGATCGTCAAGATCCTGACCTCCAGGGGACTGACCCAGATCCACAGCGAGGGCGGGCCCACTCTTCTGGGCTCCTTTGAAGCCGCCGGGCTGGTCGACGAACTGTGCCTGACCATGAGCCCCGTCCTGGCCGGGGGGACCGGCAAACGGGTGGCGGAACATGTGGCAGAACACGCACCGCAGGCCATGAGGCTTGCCCATATCCTCGAGTCGGACTCGATGCTGCTGCTGCGCTACCTCTCCGTTGCTCCGGCTTCCCAGCCGTGAGGCGCTGCCGGAGAAGCCAACGGCACCCGGAACCCGGTCCGCCTCCGGTTCGTTGAAATCCTGACAGAGCAACAGGAGCCAGCACCGCTAGACTTGCGTTCGGACAGCGGCGATTTCGACGGACTACAGGAAGGCGGCAGGTGACTCCCCCATCCCACTATGAGACTTTGGGGCTGCCTGCCAATGCCACCGCACAGCAGATCAAAGCGGCATACCGCCGGGCCGCACGTGCCACCCATCCGGACCACGGCGGCGACCCCTCCGCGTTCCGACAGGTGACGCTCGCCTATGAAGTGCTCAGCAATCCCCAGGCCCGAGCCCGGTACGACAGGTCCTATGGGACGGCGCCGGTTCCCAATGCACCCGCGGACAGCGCCGAGGCTTTTGCCGCCGGCTCCAATTTCACCACTGCCCCTCATCGCCGTCCCGGCGAACGGCGCGCGGCCGCTGCAGATGCGGCCGTCTACGTTCCGCCTTATGACTCGGCCGAGGCGTCAAGCTTGGTGCCGCTGTCGCTGGCGGGCCAGCAGATCCACGGGGCGCCCCGGAAACGCGGCGTCTTCGGCGCGGCATCACGGCTGCAGCGGGAAGCCCGGACGGTCCGGCTGCTGTCCCAGCAGATCCTGCCCGAGATGCCCTCTGCCCGCCTGGTCAACGGCCTCCACTCCCCCGCCGACCGCGGTTTCATCGACCATGCCCTGCTTGCCGGCTACCGGCTGGCCCTGATTGATTCCATGCTGCTGCCCAAAGGGATCTTCCGGTGGGATGGCTACACCCTGCGCAAGGACGGCCGCGTTGTCGAACCGCCCCAGCTGGCGCCCGCCGTCCGGCGCATGCAGGATCTCTTTCCGGAACTGAATGTGCAGGGCTGGACAGTCATCCATTCGCCAGACGGGAACCTGCACGAGCCTGTGGTCGACTATGCGCGGGGCTATGATCCCCACTCGCATGCTCCGGTCCATGTGGTGAACGCAGCACGGCTGATCCGCGAGCTGAAGAAGTTCCTGGGCAGCGGACCCGCTCCCAATACCGTGCATGTCCCCTCGCTGGGACGCCTGCTCTCCGGCATGCACAAATAACCCTTCGCGCCGCGGCGTGCATAGGATGGAGAGCGTGTTCCGCATTCTCTTCTACACCCCTGAAATCCCGGGCAACACGGGAAACGCCATCCGCCTGGCCGCGATAACCGGCGCCGAACTGCACCTGGTGGAACCGCTCGGCTTCTCCTTCGACGACGCCAAGCTTCGCCGCGCCGGACTGGATTACCACGATCTGGCGGTGGTCCACGTACACAAGTCACTGCAGGCTGCCTGGGACGATCTGCAGCCCCAGCGCGTCTACGCTTTCACATCCGACGGCGAACAGGCCTACACGGACATCGCGTACGTTCCCGGCGACGTGCTGCTTTTCGGCCCCGAATCGGTGGGGCTGCCCGAAGACGTCAAGCACGATCCCCACGTCACTGCCCGCCTGCGCCTGCCCATGCGGCCGTCGCTGCGCTCTTTGAACCTCGCCAACTCGGCGTCCATCGCTATCTATGAGGCCTGGCGGCAGCATGGTTTCGCCGGCGCACAGCTCTAAGACGTCATCCCCATTCACCCCGCCGCCCTTCTACAGGCCGCGGCACTATGCTAAGGACTTATGGAAACGCCACTGCCCCGAGACGACAAGGCCTCTTCATCTACTCCGGATTACGAGCCTGACTACGAACCCGAGCAGAACGCCCCGGATACCGGCGCTTCCGAGGACCCGTCGGTGCTGCACGCAGACCAGCTGACGGCGGAAGACGATATTCCGGCGCGCAGGCCGATGCCGGCCGCGACCAAGTGGATCCTCGTAGCCGTCGCCGTCGTTGTTTTGATTATCGGGGCTATCGCCGCCGTACAGACTCTGGGCCGCTCGGCCGAGCAGGATGTCCTCGACGCGTCGGATGTAGTCACCGCCACAGTGGAAGGCGACGACGGCGCCAGTGCCGACGTCGCAGTGTCCACCGACAGGAACGCCGCCGTCCTGACGTTCCGGAGCCTGTCTGCTGCCGGCGACGGCCAGATTTACCAGCTCTGGAAAATCCCCGCGAACGGTTCGGCACCGCAGTCTGTGGGGGCGCTCAGCAGCGAAAACGTCTCCGGCGAGGAACCCGTCATCATCGAAAATGTGATCGGTTTCAGTGAGATTGCCTTGACCCTCGAGGCCCGCGGCGGCGCGCAGTCGCCAACGCCGCCGTTCACCCTGTCCGCCCCGCTGGACCAGTAGCTCCACGAGGGCCCTTCGCCGCGCATGCCGCTAAGGGCCCTCGGAATCCTAGAAGCCGGCGATGGTGGCCGGGGTATTGATGCCGACAACGTGGAACGCCTCGGCACTGCGGCCTTCCTCCAGGCCGCCGCGGCGCGCGTTGGTGCGCAGCATCGAACGGACCCTGGCATCCATCCGTTCCACGTCCGGGTGCTGGCTCGCATGGATCCGGATGGCTTGCACTTTGGTATCGACAAATTCGGTGATGTCGACAAAATGGTTTTCCCGCTCCGCCGGTCCGCCGAAGAACCACAGATACGGCACCTTGTAGGCAGGCAGGCCGGCTTCGGCAAGTTCCGGATAGGCAAACGGATTTTCCACCGCGGGATAGACCGCACGGGTAACTGCCTCACCGCAGGCGAGATGGTCCGGATGGCTCTTCTGGATCCGGTCCCAGGCCCGTTCCGGGTGCATGGCCAGCACAATATCCGGACGGATTTTCCGCATCAGTTCCACCACCATGCCGACAACCTTGTAGCTCGGTTCCAGAAAACCGTCGCGCTGGTGAAGGAAATGCAGGTCCGACACGCCGCAGATCCGTGCTGCTTCGGCCTGTTCGGCCGCCCGCATCGCCACGATTTCCGGCCGGTGCGCCTCGTCGAATCCGCCGGCATCGCCGTCGGTCATGATGCAGTAGCTCACCTGCGTGCCGGCGGCGGTCCAGCGTGCAATGGTTCCGGCGGCGCCGAAATCCAGGTCGTCAGGATGGGCCGCGAAGACCAGGACCCGCTCAGGTGCGGTGACTGGCCCCTCGGCTTCCGTGGGCAAAGCTGGCATATGTTTCCTCAACCCTTCCGCTTGCGGATTTCCGCGGCTGCCTGCGGTCGCGCAGTGCGCTGCCGGCACAACTTAGCTAACCATACCGGCGGCGTCCCGGGACTCGTGCCACGGACTGGGCAGGCCCGGAACCGACGTAAAAAGAACCGGCCGCGGACCCGATGGAGGTTCCGCAGCCGGTCTGGTTCTTTACTTTAGGGAGATTCAGTTTTCCGGATTCTCGCCCACTGTTACGTCGATGCTCTGCTCTTCGCCGCCGCGCAGAACTTTCAGCGTAACGGTGTCACCCACGGGCTGCTCACGGATGGCCGCCGTCAGTGAGAGGCTATCCTCGATGACACGTTCCCCGACCCCCGTGATGACATCTCCTTCGCGCAGTCCGGCCTTGTCGGCAGGTGATCCCCCGCTGACGCCGGCGACCTCAGCCCCGACGGAGAACTGTGTGCCCCCGCGTGAAGCCTCCGCAGCCTTGGCCGTGACGGTGACGCCTAGATAACCGTGCGTTGCTTTGCCGTCGGCAATCAGGTCCTGGGCGATACGCTCTGCATAGCTGCTCGGGATGGCGAAACCGACACCGATACTCCCGCTGTCTTGGCTGGCGGATGCGATGGCAACGTTTACGCCGATGACTTCCCCGTTGGTGTTGACGAGGGCGCCGCCCGAATTGCCATGGTTGATGGCGGCGTCAGTCTGGATCACGTTGAGGTAGATGCTGCCCTTGCCGGAGGGCTGGTTGCCGGAATCTTCGGGGAACTGGAAGTTCCACTGGTCACCGGGATTAGGGGTTTCCTCTTCCTCGGGCACTTCCGAGGAAGACACGCTGATGGTCCGGCTCAGCGTCGAGATGATGCCGTCCGTCACCGTCCCGCTCAGGCCCAGGGGCGCCCCGATGGCGATGGCGGTGTCCCCGACATTGAGCTCGCTTGAGTCGGCGAAGGAAGCAGGCGTCAGACCTTGCGCTTCAATCTTGATCACGGCCAGGTCGGAAAGCGGGTCCGTTCCCACGATGCTGGCCCGGTGGACTTTGCCGTCGCTGGTGCGGACCTCCACGTTCGCGTCCGCAGCCTGCCCGCCCAAAGTGACCACGTGCGTGTTGGTGAGGATGTGGCCTTCCTTATCGAGGATAATGCCCGAACCGGAACCGCCCGAATTTCCCGAGGCGACGGAAATCGTCACGACGCTCGGGGATGCCTTGGCCGCGGCAGCAGTGATTTCATTGACCGAGTCGGTGTTGTTGACGATCAGCTGCTCCGCTGAACCGGAAACAACGGACGACGGCGCCACGTCACCCGCCAGCGACTGCGCTCCCACCGCCACTCCGCCGCCTGCGAGCCCGGCTAGGAGCATGCCGGCTACCAGTGTGCCGCTTCCGAACCGCTTCCCGGCGGCTCGCTTGGGCGTCTGGGTGTCCGTAGACGCAGCCGACGCGTAGTAAGGGGCGGAGCCGTGCTGCCCGTAGCCGGCCTCCGATGATGCGTCGGACTGGCCGTAGCTGCCGGAATGGCCGTACGCACTTTGCTGGCCGTAGGGATTGTGCCCGCCGTACTGATGCTGCTGCCCGTAGGAGCTCTGCTGCCCATAGGGGTTCTGCTGGCCGTAGGGGCTGGCATCGCTGTATCCCGTTTGCTGTGAAGCCGCGCCGTGCCGCGTCTGGTCGGCGGAGCCCTCGTCTGTGGTTTCGCCGGACGTCCCCGACTGGCTATGGTCCGAACCATCCCGCCGGTGCCAGCCCGTAAGCGGCTCGGTCGGCTGCGATGACTGAGGAAGCGACTGAGTACGCGGATTCTGCTCAGAACCTGCTGGCTCGCCCCTATCCGATTCGCCGGCTGGGGTGCGGTAATCAGCGTTGGCGTCCGCTGCAGTCGGTGGCTTTGCCGGCTGCGGCGGGACCTGGGGCCGGAAGGTGGCTTCCGGATCCTGGTTGTGCTCAGTCATAGTTTCCCTTTCCTTGGACTGTTACCACTATGCCTTCTCTATCTGAGACCCGGGCCGGTATTCGCTGGAAGAAAACTGGGAATACGCCGAATGCCCGGTGAAGCATGGGTTTCGCTCGGGTTGGCATACCGGAATCGGTCCGAACGGGACATTGCGCTTCCGGCGTACCCGCTCCCGAGACGGTAGATCCGGGTGGACGCTCCCACTACCGCCCCATAGAATCAAAAACGGGGCGGATCAACGGTGCGCTCCGGTATCCGCCACGATATCAACCGGGCTTCCGGACGATACTGAAGGGTTCTACATGCGATCACTGCTCACTCGTTTGGGGGCCGCTGTTGGGCTCTCGGCGGTCTTCATGGCTCCGGCCGCGGCCAACGCCGAACCACCGGTGGAGATCCCGCCCGGCGAGTTTGTGATTGATAAGGCAGGCGTCCTTGGTGCCGAACAGGCCGAAGTGGAGGATGCGATCAGCAACCTGCGCCAAGAAGAAGGCCTGGGCTTGTACGTCATCTACGTCGACGAATTCGAGAATCCCTCCGATGCGAGCGCCTGGCTGCTGGAGACCGCAGAGCAAAAAGGGCTGGGAAGTTCTGACAGCATGCTCGTCGTTGCGGTGGAATCACGTGATGCCCACTTCCAGTCTGCGGAAGGAAGTCCTGTTGCAGCCAGCGACCAGCAGATCTTCCAGTCGCTGAGCCCCGCACTCGCCCAGGACGAGTGGGCGGAAGCAGGCGTGCTGGCGGCAGAGGCCATCGCTGACGTGGCCTCCGGTGGCAGCGGAGACGTCGGTTCTTCCTCCGGCGGCGGTTCGCTGGCGCCGGTGCTCTTGATGGGCGGCGTCGTCGCAGCGGGCGGAGTCGGCACTTATTTGTATGTGAAATCCAAGCGCCGCAAGGGTTCCGGCCGCGGAGAACCACAGATCCAGCGTGGACCGGATGGCAAACCGATTGATCCGCATGACGCGATGAGCGTGGAGGATCTACGCAAGAAGGCCGGCAGCCTGCTGATTGCCGCCGATGACGCCATCAGATCCAGCGAGCAGGAAGTCGGCTTTGCCATGGCCCAGTATGGCGAGGCAGCTGTCAAGCCGTTCCACGAAGACATCACCGCGGCCAAAGCGCACATGATGGAGTCCTTCAAGCTCCAGCAGCAGCTCGATGACCACATTCCGGATACCGAGGAACAGCAACGGGCTTGGCTTGGCGACATCATCCGTCGCTGTGTAGCGGTCAGCGCATCGCTCCAGGAACACAAGGAAGATTTCGATGCGCTGCGGGAACTGGAAAAGAACGCTCCCGGAGCCTTGGCCAGCGCCCGTGAGGGTGCCGAGGCAGCGCGTAAAAGGTTGGATGCGGGCCGTGCCGACCTTGACCGGCTCCGTGAACGGTACGCGGACTCCGCACTTGAGCAGGTTCGCGACAACATCGATCAGGCGCAGGAACGGCTTGATTTTGTGGACAATGCTGCAGCCACCGCGCAGGAGAAGCTCGATGCCGGAGACCGCAGCGCCGCGGTTGTCGCCGTCCGGGCGGCGGAAGAAAGCGTCTACCAAGCCAATGTCCTCCTCGATGCGATCGGCAAAACGTCCAAGGACCTGGACGCCGCGAGATCGGCCATGGAAAGCGCAATTTCGGACACGGCCCAGGATCTTGCCCATGCCCGTGCCCTCATCGCTAACGGACAACATCCAGAGCTTGCAGGGCCGGTCGCCGAAGTCGAAACGGCGTTGGAAGGCATCCAACGCGAAATCGTCGGCGGCCGGATCGATCCGATCAGCATCGTCCAGCGCCTCGACGCGGCGAATTCACTGGACCGCTCGCTGACCGGCATCCGAGATGCCCAGGAACGCGCCCGTAGGGCACGCGAGTCGCTGCAGCACACCATCATGTCGGCCCAGGCACAGATCTCGGGAACCTCGGACTACATCCAGGCCCGCCGCGGCGGCGTCGGCAGTGAAGCCAGGACCCGGCTGGCTGAAGCCGAACGCAACCTTGCCTACGCTCTGCAGATCGCCGAATCGGATCCCGAACAGGCCCTCAACTATGCCCAGCAGGCTAACGCCCTCGCGCAGCAGGCCAGCCAGATGGCACAGCAGGATGTAGACGGTTTTGGCGGCATGGGCGGTATGGGCGGCTTCGGCGGCGGCGGAATGTTTGGTGGCCGCGGTGGCGGCCTCGGCGGCGCCATCCTTGGCGGAATCCTGATCGATTCCATCCTGCACGGCGGCCACGGCGGACACGGCGGCGGCTTCGGCGGCGGTGGCGGTGGTGGGGACATCTTCGGCGGCGGCGGCTTCGGCGGCTTCGGCGGTGGCGGTTTCGGCGACGGCGGAGGTGCCGGCGGCAACTTCTAACTGGATAAGAAACCGGGCAGCACAAGGGCTGTAGTCAAGAATCAGATAGCAGGACGAAAGGTATCACAGTGGTTAAGCAGTCAATCTTTGGCCGTATCGCACAGCTGGCAAAGGCCAACATCAACGCAGTTCTGGACCAGGCCGAAGACCCCCAGAAGATGCTGGACCAGATGGTCCGCGACTACTCGAACAACATTGCCGAAGCCGAGAGCGCCGTCGCCCAGACCATCGGCAACCTGCGCATGCTTCAGGACGATCACAACGAAGATATGGAAAACGCGCGCAGCTGGGGCAACAAGGCCTTGGCTGCCAGCCGCAAAGCCGACGAGTACCGCGCCGCGGGCAATCCCGCCGATGCGGAAAAGTTCGATAACCTCGCCAAGGTTGCCATCCAGCGCCAGATCTCTGCCGAGAACGAGGCCAAGGGTGTCGAGCCCACCATTGCCTCCCAGAATGAGGTTGTCGAAAAGCTCAAGACCGGACTCAACCAAATGAAGGGCAAGCTGACCGAGCTCCAAAACAAGCGCAATGAACTCGTGGCGCGCGCCCGTACGGCTGAGGCCCAGACCCAGGTGCACGACGCGCTCAAGAGCATCGACATCATGGATCCGACCAGCGAAGTGGGACGGTTCGAGGAAAAGGTCCGTCGGGAAGAAGCGCGGGTCCGCGGCGCTCAGGAACTGGCATCGTCGAGCCTGGATTCACAGTTTGAGAGTCTGGAGGATCTGGGCGAGCAAACCGAGATCGAAGCCCGCCTGGCTGCTTTGAAGTCCGGCTCAAGCTCTGCCTCAATCGAATCCGGCCAGTAGCAACATAGGACGGCCCTAAAGACGGCCGTCCGATGCGGGGCTGTGGTGAACGATGTCGCCACAGCCCCGGTATGGGCTTCTTCCCGTTCTCTTCGGAAACCACTCTGAAGCCTTAAGCCAAAAGGTCCCGACCGGATGTTTCCGGTCGGGACCTTTTCCTTGTTGCGGGGAGAGGATTTGAACCTCTGACCTCTGGGTTATGAGCCCAGCGAGCTACCGAACTGCTCCACCCCGCGGCGCGGTCTTTACTCTACCGGCCGCGGGGTGGCTACGCAAATCGGCGGGGTCAGCCCTCGGGTGCCGGGGCCGGCGTTTCCGCCGGAGCCTCTTCGCCACCCTCGGCGGGAGCCTCACCCGACACAATCCCTTCAGCTTCGAGCGCATCCTGCAGTGCCCGGTTCAGCTTCTCCTGGGCTGCACCGTAGGCCGCGAAGTCACCTTCTGCCAGCGCCGCCTCGCCCTCACGGATCGCGGCATTCGCCGCTTCAAGTGCCGCCCGCAGATTGGCCTCCGCGTTGCCGCCGCCACCTTCCGCAGGCGGGGCAGCCGGATCGTCCGGTGTCTCGCCGACGTTCCCGGCGTCGCCGGTCGTCGCACCGGAGTCGCCGCCGAAGACCTGGTCAAGGGCTTCGTCCAAGGTAGGAGCGAAGCCGACAACTTCGCCGAAGCTGACGAGTACGCGGCGGAGCGTCGGGTAAGCCGAGCTGCCCGAGGACTGGACATACACCGGTTGGACGTACAGCATGCCGCCACCGACAGGCAGGCTGAGCAGGTTGCCCTTGAGCACTTCGGTAGCACCCTGCTGCAGCAGGTTCAGCTCGGTCGATACTGCGGTGTCCGAGTTGAAGAGGTTCTGTGCCTGGCCCGGTGCGGGCACCGACAATGAGCGTGGAATATCAAGCAGCCTCAGCGTGCCGTATTCCTCGCTCTTGACGCCGTCCTCGCCGGTTCCGGCATCGCCCTCGGCGGCAAGGAAGCCGTAGAGGACGTTTCGCGCTTCCTCACCGGCAGGAACGAACGGGATGAACGGCGTGGTCAATGAGAAGGCAGCATTTTCCTGCTCGGGCATCTTCAGGGATAGGTAGAAAGGAGGTTGCTTCACGTCGGAATTCGCACCCAGCGTCGGATCGGTAGGCACTGCCCAGGCGTCGCTGTTCGTGTAGAACTTATCAACATCCGTCACGTGGTAACGGGCCAGGAGTTCACGCTGGACCTTGAAGAGGTCCTCCGGGTAGCGCACGTGGTCCATCAGTCCGGCTGACATTTCGCTGAACGGCTTGAGCGTCGTCGGGAACACTTTCTGCCAGGCCTTGAGAATGGGATCCTGATCATCCCAGGCGTACAGGTCCACTGAACCGTCATAGGCATCGACGGTGGCCTTGACGGCGTTGCGGATGTAGTTGACTTCTTCGGGCGGCAGAGCCACGCTTTGGCCGCCTGCGGTCGAAGAATCTGCAGTTGCTGACTGGAGCTGCTGCGGAGTCGAGTACGGGAAGTGCTTGCTGGTGGTGTAGCCGTCAACGATCCATTTGACCCGGCCATCAATGACGGCGGGATAAACATTTCCATCTACCGTCAGGTAGGGCGCGACCTTTTCCACCCGTTCCCGCGGATCCCGGTCGTAAAGAATCTGTGATTCGGCATTCACCTGATCCGAGAGCATCAGGTCGGTGGACTGGAATTTCAGCGCGTAAACAAGACGGTTGAAGGCGTTGCCCACGCTGGGTCCGCCGTCGCCTTCGAAGGTATTCCGCGACTCTGTCTCGGACTCCTCGCTCTGCGGACGGTCGATCTCGATCGGGCTGTCGCCTTCGGGTGCGCCAACAATGGAGTACTCGGGAGATTGCTCGCCGAAGTAGATCCGCGGCTCGTAGGCCTCTTCATTACCCAGTACACCCGTGGTCGGAATGCCGGACTGGATAAAGGTCGGCTTGCCATCGGGCTCGACGCTGGAACCGGCGGCGGCGACGACGCCGTAACCGTGGGTGTAGAGGACATGCTCGTTGACCCAGCCTGCGGGCACGCCCGCGGTGTTCAACTCACGCACCGCAATGACGGTGTCCTGGATCTCGCCGTCGATCTCGTAGCGGTCCACGTTCAGGATTTCCGGGAACTGGTAGTACTGCCGGAACTGCTGCAACTGGCTAAAGGCATCCGAGACCAGGTTGGGATCAAGCAGGCGGATGTTCGCCGTCGTTTCGGCGTCCTGCCGCAGGGCGCCAGCCTCGGCCTCAACGGTCGCGTTGTAGGTTGTGGTCTGGACCTCGTCGAGTCCGTAGGCCTGACGAGTCAGGGCGATGTTGTGCTCGATGAACTCCGCTTCGCGGCTCAGTTCGGACGGCTCGACTTGGAAGCGCTGGATGACCCATGGGTAAACGCCGCCGGCCAGAATAGCGGTAATGATCAACATGGCGGTACCGATGATCGGCAGGCGCCAGCGGCCCGAGAACACGGCGACGATAAACAGGATGGCCACAATGATGGCCGCCACGGCCAGAATCGCCTTGGTCGGGATGACGGCATTGACATCCGTGTAGAGCGCGCCAGTCCATTTGCCGGAATCCGACTGCAGGGTGCTGTAGCGGTCCAGCCAGTAATTCACACCCTGCAGGAGCAGGAAGAGGCCGGCGAAGACGGCTACGTGGATACGGGCAGCGTTGGAAGCGAAAAAGCCCTTCTCCTCCAGCCGGATCCCGCCGTAGAGGTAATGGGTCAGGAGACCGGCGATGCCTGCGATCAGTACCACGCTGACCAGGAACCCCGTCAGGAATCCCAGGAAGGGCAGCGTATTGGTGTAGAAGCTGTAGTCCAGGTTGAACTGGGGATCAGTTTGTCCAAAGGAAACCTGGTTGAAGAACAGCAGCACGGTCTGCCAGGCGGAGGCCGCCGCTGTACCGGCGAAACCACCGAGCACAATCGGAATACCGATCATTAGCAGCTTGCGTACGGGCTCGAGCTGCTCCTGGTACCGGTTGAGGTTATCCTGCAGAGCACTGTCCGGTGCATAGACCGGACGTGACCGGTAGGCGAGGCGCAGGCTCAGGTACACGGCAGCAGCCATGATCAGGAATGCGATCAGGAAGACGGCGATTTTCGTGCCGTTTTCCTTCAGGAATACTTCCAGATAGCCAAGCTGGTTGTACCAAAGGATATCCGCGTAGATTTGCGAGAAGAAGACGAACCCGACCACCAGCACGGCCACCACAATGAGGGTGGGTATCAGCGGGGAGCGTTTCCGTGTTAATTGGGTGGGCGCGGTTGGCCGGTCATCACGGGGCCGGTCTTGTCCGAATGTCACTCTTTACCTCATTGTCAGCGTGCGTTGTGCTTGACGGCGGATCCATGCCTATGCATGAGGCCCCTCCATCTAAACCACGAATGAGCAGCCCAGGAGGTTCCGCTTTCCTTCCATTCTGCCTTGTGGGAACGCCACAACGAAGTCAGGAGCGGCGCCCGCCGCCTTCTGACGCACGATTGTGACACGTCAGCCGCAGGCAGGAAGCGCTGAGCCGTCCTTGCCTTCGCCGAGCAGAGTCACGGCTTCCACGGCGTCTTCGAGAGTCGCCACCTTGACCACCTGCATCCCATCGGGCACATTGCCGACGACATCGCCGCAGTTGGCTTCCGGAGCAAGGAAAACGGTCGCGCCGCGCTGATGCGCGCCATACATTTTCTGTTCGATGCCGCCGATCGGACCGACGTTTCCGGACGAGTCGATGGTGCCGGTGCCGGCGACGTGCAGTCCCCCGGTCAGTTCCCCTGGCGTCAGTTTGTCAACGATGCCCAGTGCAAACATCATGCCGGCGCTGGGCCCGACGACGTTTTCCAGCTGAATTTTGACGTCGTAGGGGAACTCGAAGTCGGTCTCAAGCAGGACGCCGAGCTGATACGCGCCCTGGGCGTTCGCTTCCGGAGCGACCTGGACGGTCTCAGGCTCGCCGTCACGGAGGACCTTGAGCTCCACGGGTTCGCCACCGCTGGCATTGAGCTCATCACGAAGAACATCGATGTCCGTGACCGCGGTGCCGTTGATGCTTTCGATGACGTCATCCCGTGCCAGTAGATCTGCCGCAGCTGCACCCTCGGCGAAACCGACCACGGACAGGTCTTCCTCGAAGTCGACGCCCAAGTGGCTCAAGGCTGCCGCAACGGACGTTTCCTGCGAAGAGTCCATGGCTGCCGCGTTTTGGTTCTGGATCTGCTCGCCGGAGACACCCGGAGGGTATACGAGTTCTTCCGGCGTGACGCTCTTGTGTGGATCCAGCCAGGCAGAGGCTACTTCGAATAAACGCACAGAGCCACTGGGGCCGCCACTCATGTACACGGTAGTCATATCCAGTGCGCCTGAAGTGGGATAGGTCTTTTGGCCGGGGATTTCGATCAGCGGGACGTCGTTCACGGCGCCGATCGTGTTGAAGGTAGGACCGGGAGATTCCACGATGTAGGGCGATGGCAGAGCCAACGCAAGCACGCCAAGGACGACGGCGACGACGCCAGCGCCAATCATGACCGGATGCCGTCGGTTTTTTTGCTTGCGCGGCGTCAGCGGCGCTTGCTCCCCGAGGTCGGTCGGCTCAGTCAACAGTGGTTTCCTTCTCTCATCGTCGCCCGCGGCTTACTCCAGGCACAGCATGAAAGGCGCCGGTCAACCGGAGCCCTGCACCAGCCTACGCGCTTTGCCTGGGGGAACGCCCGCAATCCGGAGCCATCCACCTGGACGCTTCACTGCGCAACGAGGCCGCGCAACTCATTTGCCTAGAGCGAACCGGGCTCAACAAGCACGACATGGCGTGAAAACTAGCGGTAACGTGTAGTCAGAAGCAACAATCCGGCGACGGCCACAGGCCCTGTTCCACGCCCGCATGGCCCCAGCACACCCTCACAAGGACCGGTGGTATAGATGACCTCCAACCCATCCAACAACGGCGACGATCCGAAGGATCCGCTGTCCGAAATGTTTGCCAAACTTTTCGGCGCTGAGGGAGCCGGCATGGATCCCGCAGAAATAGCCAAGGCGGCAGGCCTGCCGTCCGATCCCAATGCCCTGGCGCAGATGATGCAGCAGGTCCAGGCCATGATGAGCGCCGAAAATGAAGGCCCGGTCAACTGGAAGCTGGCCCGCGAGAGCGCACGTAAGGTTGCTGCCTCGGACAGCGACCCCTCGGTTACTCCCGCCCAGTCCCGCGAGGTGGACGAGGCGTTGCGCCTGGCCGAGATGTGGCTGGATCCGGTCACCGATTTCGCCGGCACGGGACTCATGGGCAGGGCTTGGTCACGGGCCGAATGGGTTGAGGCCACGTTGCCGACCTGGAAGCGGTTAACCGAACCGGTGGCCAACAGCATTGCTTTCGCCCTCACGAGCGCGCTCTCCGAACAGGTGCCGGAGGACATGAAGGCGATGATGGGCGGGGCCCATTCGATGCTGCAGAACATGGGCGGCGCCCTGTTCGGGATGCAGCTGGGACAGGCCGTCGGTGCTTTGTCCAAGGAAGTTGTCGGTTCCACGGACATCGGCATCCCTCTGGCAGAAGGCAAAATGGCGCTGTTGCCCGCCAACGTCAGGGCCTTCGGCGAGGGCCTGGATATTCCTGAGTCGGAGATCCGGCTCTTCCTCGCGGTCCGGGAGGCGGCCCACGCCCGCTTGTTCATCCATGTTCCCTGGCTGGCTGGACACCTTCTGGGTGCTATCGAAGGCTATGCCCGAGGCATCCATATCGACATGTCCCGGATTGAAGAAGTAGCACGGGAAATCGATCCCACCAATCCCGAATCCATGCAGAACGCTCTCTCCCAGGGCGTGTTCATGCCGCAAAGGACACCGGAGCAAGACGCCGCCTTGGTGAAGCTGGAGACGACTTTGGCGCTGGTCGAAGGCTGGGTCGATGAACTGACAGCCGCGGCTACGGTGAATCTGCCCTCCGCGGGTGCATTGCGGGAAACCGTGCGCCGGCGCCGTGCAACGGGCGGACCGGCCGAGCATGCCTTTTCCGCTTTGGTCGGATTGGAACTGCGTCCCCGCCGCCTACGGGACGCGGCTGCTCTCTGGGCTGCTCTGGCCGAGGAACGCGGCATCGAAGGCCGGGATGCCATCTGGCACCACCCGGACTTGCTGCCGACGTCTGAAGATCTAGACGACCCGGCAGGCTTCAGTTCCCGGCGCCAACTGCTGGAAGCCTCGGATACGGAGGTCGACGAGGCCCTGCAAAAGCTGCTGGCGGGCGGATTTGATGAGCCTTCCGACGATGCTGATACGGATACCGGAGAGGATGAGAACGGCGACTCCAAGGATGGGCGCCAGGACTCCTAGTCCTCCACATCGTCGCCCAGCGGATCCCCGCCGCTGTCGCTGAGGCCCCGGCCCATCGCAAATGCTGCCCCGTCCAGAAATGCCTTGGCCCGGGCAAGGTCAGGATATGGCTCGAGCGTGCTCCAGAAATCCGGCCCGTGTCCGGGAACCACCAGGTGGGCGAGTTCATGCAGGATCACGTAATCGATGACCCATTGCGGCATGCCCTCGATCTTGTCGGAAATTCTGATGGTGCCGCGGGCCGGGGTGCAGGATCCCCAGCGCCCGTTCTGGTTGGACACCCACCGGATGCTCTCCGGGCAGGGCTTCCCGGAAATGTATCTGCCGGACAGCATGGCGGCCCGGTGCATAAGCGCTTCGTCGCTTCGGGCCCTCCGCTTTCCGACGTCGGCGTCCGATTTCACCTCGAGACGGGCGACCATCCTGGCTACCCACTCACGTTCCTGGGCGTCTGTGAAATGACCGGGAATGGAAATGACCATTTCGCCGTCGCGCCAGCCTGCAGATACCGTGCGCCGTCGCCGGTTGGAGCGCTTGACCACTACCGGTTTACCGTCCTTGGTGGTCAGCGCGGCCTGGCCGTCTCCTGCCCGTAAAGCTGTACTCTTTTGTCCGTCCCGCATGGCAACGACGTTACCGTGAATGGGCCTTCCCAAGAATCGCGCACTCGCTGCACCTTCGATTCTGTGGATAACTCCTTCCCCGCCACTTCCGGCATGCCAGCATGGAATCCCGGAACTTCGAAAGGAGAAAGCTGTGGCGGAGTTGAAGATCAATCCCGGTTTGCGCCTGATCGAGCGCCGGGGCACGGTGCAGATAGGCTTGGGCCCCACCGGCCTGGTTCTGGAGGGCACCGGCCAGGGGGATCTGGAATTTTTGTACCGCCTGCGGACCGGTCTCGACGACACGGAACTGGATCGCACTGCGGTGGACTGTGCCATCACCCCGGAAAGGGCGCAAGCGTTGGTGGCTGCGCTGGAAAGTGTGCTGGTAGAACCGCCGGCCAAGTCGGAGCAACTCAGCGGATTGCGTCTGGACCGTCTGGCGCCTGATCGGGCGCACTGGTCCGCGGTGTACTCCGTCGACTCGTCGTCGCTGCTGGCGGACCGGGCAAGGGCAGCCGTGCATCTGATCGGGCTGGGCAGAACGGGCGGGGCTGTCGCCTGTGCGCTGGCCGCTGCGGGCGTCGGCACACTACTGCTGGAAGACCGGGCCAGCGTGGGGCCCGCCGACGTAGGATCGGGAGCGTTCAGGCTGGCCGACGTCGGGCTGAACCGGGCGCAAGCTGTCCGGAAGATGATCCGCAACATCGACCCGACGGTTTCTACGCACATCCTGTCCAACAGTATGGACCCGGAAGCCGCCGCGGGTCGCCCGCGCTTCCTGAACCTCGTTATCTACACTGACCGTGATGTGCCCAACGCACGCATCAGCCGCGGCCTCTCCGAGGGTGACAATCCCCACTTGTCGTTGCTGCTTCGTGAGCGGGACGCGTTGATTGGCCCCCTGGTGGTACCCGGGCAATCCGCGTGCCTGGACTGCTTGGATCGGCATCACGCCCAAACGGATCCCGACTGGTATGAGCTGTGTTCGCAGGTACACGGCGCCAGCGCGGAGACCGGCGCCGTCGATGAAGTAGCCCAGTCTGTTGCCGCGGCGGGGCTGGCAAGCCTGCAATCGCTGCTCTTTCTGGATGGCAGGAACCGCCCGGCAGCCTGGTCCGCGGTCCTGCAGTTGCGTTCAGTCGATGGCGCCGTAGGCCGGCACGAGTATCGGCCCCATCCCGAGTGTGCCTGCCAGCTGCAGCCGGCCCTGCAGGACAGCTCTAGCGGCTCAAGGGGCTTTGAGGCTAATTAGTGGAAAGTATGCGCAACACGTCTTCGCCATAGCGTTCCAACTTGGCGGGCCCGACCCCGGCGAGACGCGAGAGTTCCTGGATGGACTGGGGTCGCGCTTCGGCAATAGCCACCAGCGTGGCATCCGTGAACACGACGAACGCCGGCACCGAAGACTCCAGGGCGATTTCCTTGCGCCACTGCCGCAAAGCCTCGAAGGTCGATTCCTCATAGGTAGGCGGGCAGTTTTGGCAGCGGCCGACTTTGCGTTCGGCGCCTGAATTGAGCAGAGTTCCGCACACTCGGCACACCGCGGGTGCCGCTTGCTTGCGGCGGGAGGGCTTGGCGCCCGTCCGGCTTTGCACTGAGGACGATGATTGCGGCCGCAGCCCGTCCAGGAACCGTGAAGGCTTCCGGTTGGCCCGGCCCCCGGGTGTGCGCGCCAGGGACCAGGACAGGGCAAGATGCTCGCGTGCCCGGGTGATCCCGACGTAAAGCAACCTGCGTTCTTCGTCCACGGCGTCATCCGTGTCCGCGAACGAGATCGGCATCAGGCCTTCGCTGAGTCCGACCAGGAACACGGCATCCCATTCCAGCCCCTTGGCCGAATGCAGCGAGGCCAGCGTGACGCCTTGGACAGTTGGCGCATGCTGGGCTGCAGCACGCTCTTCCAACTCGGTAACCAGATCCTGCATCGTGAACACACCACCGGACGCGCTCCCGCGCGCATTGTCCAATTCATCAGCCAGTGCCACGAGCGCCGCCAGGGATTCCCAGCGTTCGCGTACGGCACCACCGGATTGAGGAGCCTGGGCGGTGTAGCCAAGGTTGGCAAGGATGTCCCTGACCAGCTGCGGCACAGGATCCGTCCCTGCGGCCCGGGCGCCGGCGCGCAGCTGCAGCATGGCATCCCGGACTTCCTTCCTGCGGAAGAACCGCTCGCCGCCGCGCAACTGGTAACCGATATCCGCCGAGGCCAGAGCCTGCTCGTAGGCTTCCGACTGGCCGTTGGTCCGGTACAGCACGGCGATCTGGCTTGCCGCTACGCCTTCATTCAGAAGCGTCCGGATCCTTCCGGCTACCTGTGCGGCTTCGGCCTCGTCGTCGGCGCATTCCGTGAACGAAGGCTCCGGGCCGGTAGGGCGCTGGGCAATGAGTTCCAGCGGGGCGGGCCAGGGGTCGTTGCCGCCGCGCCGTGGCTGCCTGGTACGTGCCGCGAGCAGCGAGTTGGCCAGGTTCACTACCTGCGGGGTCGACCGGTAGTCCCGTACCAGCTTGACCACCTCGGCCTCGGGGAACCGCTTGGTGAACTCCAGCAGATGCCGGGAATTAGCGCCGGTGAAGGAATAAATGGTCTGGCTGGCATCGCCAACCACGCACAACTCGTCCCTTGGTCCCAGCCACAAGTCCAGCAGCCGTTGCTGCAGCGGGGACACGTCCTGGTACTCATCCACGACGAAGTGCCGGTACTGGTCCCGCACGGTGGCGGCGACCTTGGCATCTTCCTGCAGGATGCCAACCGTGATCAGCAGGACATCTTCAAAATCGATGATGTTGCGGTCCGTCTTGACGTCTTCATAGGCCTGGAAGAGCCGGGAAATGGTCGTCAGATCAAACCCTGCCGGCTCGACCCGGTCTGCCGCAGCCTTAAGGTAGGTGTCCGGGGTCAGCATGGACACCTTGGCCCACTCGATCTCCGCGGCCAGATCCCTGATCGCGGCCCGGTCCGTGGTCAACCGCAGCCGCCGAGCGGATTCGGCGATGACCTGGGCTTTGTGGTCCAGCAATCCCGGCAACGGGCCGCCCACAGCGTGGGGCCAGAAGTACTGCAGCTGACGCAACGCGGCAGCATGGAAGGTGCGTGCCTGCACCCCGCCCACGCCCAGGTCACGCAGCCGTGTGCGCATTTCGGCCGCCGCGCGGGCGGTGAAAGTCACCGCCAGCACCTGCTGCGGCTTGTAAACTCCCGAATGAACCCCATAGGCAATGCGGTGGGTGATGGCCCGGGTTTTGCCGGTGCCTGCACCCGCAAGCACGGACATAGGCCCGGTCAGCGTCGACGCAACGTGGCGCTGCTCCTCGTCGAGTCCGCCGAGAATTCTGGCTTCGAGATTGTCAGTGACATCCACAGGTAGTTCCAGGCTCACTTCCCGCCCAGCGGTTCCGGCAGCGCGCTGCCATACCAGTGTTCGATTAAGGCCCGGGCGATCGAGATGCCGCCCGCGACCTGGATCTCGCCGGATTCAATCCCCTGGGCGAGTTCGGCCCGCGTGAACCAGCGGACGTCCCTGATTTCCACACCGTCCGGGACCGTTTCGGTTCCCGTAGCGACTGCGGTGAAGCCCAGCATCAGAGAAGAAGGGAAGGGCCACGGCTGCGATCCCAGGTACTGCGGCGAGTGCACCACAATCCCGGATTCTTCCTCGATCTCCCGGATCACGGCCGCCTCGAGGGACTCCCCGGGTTCCACGAAACCGGCCAGCGTTGAGTATCGCCCCACGGGCCAACTGGCCGAGTTGCCCAGCAACAGCCGGTCGTCTGCGTCCACGACCGAAACAATGATGGCCGGATCGGTGCGGGGATAGTGCTCGCTGCCGTCGGCCGGGCAGCGACGGACCCAGCCACCGCTTTCCAACGTGGTCCGTGTCCCACAGCGCGGGCAGTGGGTATGGACAGCGTGCCAATTTGAGATCGCGGATGCTTCCGCGAACAGGCCCGCGTCCTGAGGCGACAGCGAAGTTGCGACGTCTCGCAATCCCATCCACTCGCCGTCGTTCTTTGCTTCAGCAGTTATCCCCGTCAGGTCTTCCAGGACAATATCCGTTCCCTCGGGAACTTCAGCCCCTGCCACTGCGCGGCCTAGATAGACGGGGTTTTCCGGCATACGGCGCCCGAGTGAAGGCTGCAGCACGATCTTGTTGCCCCGCACGAGCGTTTTACCCGCATTCATGAGCATGACCCAGGTGGATTCCAAGCCCCAGATATCGTCGAACAGGACCGGCTGGCTGCGGCGCTCACAACCCCGGTCCAGGGCGCTGCGGGCAAGGGTCAGGCCGCCCAGCGGAGGACAGCCTGTGGCGTGGGTTGTGGTGCTCATACCTCTACCGTACTAAGCGCGGCGGACCAATTGATATTTGGGCCCACAATCGGGGGAGAACAGGGGGCTCGCGCTTGCCCTGTGTCACGTTCTAGCGACTCGCCGCGGCATCCGCCATGGCTGGGGCAACATTCCAATTACGGTGGACTACGTGAGAAAGACTCCTATGGAACTGGCTGCCATGGCCAGCGCGGCCGTACCCGGGCTGGCGCCTGCCGGCGTTTCCGGGGCTCCCGACGACGCCGCGGACTTCACGTCCGCGGTAGTGATCGACGACGCCGGCAAGCAGTGGCGCGTCCGCTCCCCCCGTCATCCGGAAGCCAGCATGAGGCTCGAAACGGAGTTGCTGGTCCTGCGGTCCTTCTCTCCCGGCATCCGGGCCGAGCTGCCGTTCCAGGTGCCGTCCGTGGCAGGCACCGTCCAGCAAGGGGAGCTGCGCACGTTTGTCTACAACCATGTCCCCGGGGCTACTTTGGAACTCGAGACGCTCGTCGCCGAGGGCGGCAGAGTGCCCACCGAAATCGGCCGGGCCATGGCCGGAATCCATGACTTGCCGCAGGCCATGGTGGACCGCGCGGATTTGCCGAGCTACACCGCTGATGAGTTCCGTCAGCGCCGGCTGAACGAACTCGACCAGGCCGCCACGACCGGCAAGATCCCGCCGGCTTTGCTGCGCCGTTGGGAGCATGCGCTGGAGGATGTCACCCTCTGGAAGTTCAACCCGTCAGTGGTCCACGGCGACCTGCACGAGGACAACCTCGTCATCTGGGACGGTGCGGTCAGCGCCGTCACCGGATGGACGGATCTGCGGATCGGCGATCCGGCGGATGATTTTGCCTGGCTTATCGCCGTCCACGAACAGTCTTTTGCCGACGTCGTGCTGGAATCCTACAACAAGTACCGCAAGGAGCCGGTGGATCCCCACCTGATGCGCCGTGCCGCGCTGGCCGCGGAATTCGCCTTGGCACAGTGGCTGGTACGTGGTGTCGCTGCCGAGGATGCCGCAATGATTGCCGAAGCCGAGGAGATGCTGCAGGAACTTGAGTCCGATATCCGCGAATACGGCGGCCAGGAACTCAGCAGCGAAAAGCTTCCCGTGCCCGCGGCTCCGGCAGGTCCGCCCGCGGCGCCGCCCGAACCTGAGCGAGCCGGCACGCAGTCCGCAGAGCGGCCTGTCGCCGCGCCCCTGATCAGCGAGCGTGTGACGGCGGAGCCGATTCTTCCCGCGGTACCCTCGAAAACGCCAACCGCTGACGCTGGGCCGGTCAATGATACCGACACTGGGCCGGACGATAAGGAATCCGGCACGGACAAGGATGCCGGCGGTTCCGGCCTGAACCCGCCAAAGGAAGACGAGCCGACGGCAGACCGGCCCGGTTCGGCGGAGGCGAAACCGAAGACTCCCGCAGAGAAGACCGACGGCGGTGCCTCCGGCACGGAGACCGCTGCCGCTGATGATTCATTGACAACCACAGCGATCCCCATCATCGAGCCCCGTTCAGGTTCCTAGACGTTCGGAACCGGCGTACGCCGCGCGCACGATGGCTTCGAGTTCGGCTTCACCGGCCAAATCGTGCGGCCGCACGGTCTTATCCGCCGCCACATAATAGAACGCGGCCTTGACCTCCGCAGGGTCGATTCCCTGCAACCGGGCCCAGGCCAGCCGGTACACCGCGAGCTGAACGGCCCGCACACCCAGCTTGTCCGGCGAGGGCGGCGAACCGGTCTTCCAGTCCACCAGGTCCCAGGTACCGTCCTGATCCCGGAAGACAGCGTCGATCCGGCCTCGGACTACAACCTCATCCACTCTGGTTTCGACCGGTACCTCGATGGCCGCCGGCGCCTTCTCCGCCCATTCGGAGGCCTTGAACGTGGATTTCATCGTCTCCAGGTCGTAGGCCTCGTCAACATAGGAGTCCGCGGGCGAGGACAAGTCGTCAAGATCCAGCATGCCGGCGGTGCCGAAGTGCTCCTCCACCCAACTGTGGAACGCGGTTCCCTTGCGCGCGGCCATGCCGGGCCTGCGCGGCACGGGCCGACGCAAGGACTGCGTGACCTCGGCAGCGTTGTCCTTCAGCTCCACGAGCATAGAGGCGGAGATATGCGCCGGCAGCTCGATCTCGTTGGCTCCACGCGCAGCGTTGTGCTCCTGCAGCAGCAGCTCCGTTTCCCTTGCCCACGGTGCCCCCGGCTCAAGCTTCCGGTCCTCCGCAATGGCCTGCAGCACTGCCTGGCTGGCTGCCTCCATGGCAGCACGGCGGCCGGGACGGGCCGGTTCCGGCTCTCCACCGCGGAATATCAGCGGGCCTTCCAAGGGATCGTAGGGCCAGAAGGCCGTCTCGGTTTCCTCGCGGAACGGGTTGGTATCGCCAAGTTCCTCATCGGAGATCCAGGTACCGACCTGCACCGTCGCCGGCTTCTGGTGCGCCAGTTCAGCCAGCTCGGTGAGGAATATGGACGGTGCGGAGGGTTTAACCTTGCTGCCGGCCCAGCCCGAGGAGCTGCAGACAAGCAGGTGCTTGGCCCGGGTGTACGCTACGTAGGCCAGGCGCCGCTCCTCCTGTTCGTTGTGGGCCTGGACCTCACCTTTGTAGACTTCTTCGGCGGTGAACCAGGACAACTGGTCCGGCTGCTCGGTGTCCCACTGCGGCAGGTCCGCCCCGTCACCGCGCAGGGGCCAGGGCAAGGCCTCGTTTCCGCTGCTCCAGCGGTTGTCGGATCCGCTGGGAAAGGCGCCGTCGTTGAGCCCGGGGACAAACACAGCGTCCCATTCCAGTCCCTTGGAAGCGTGCACGGTCAGCAACTGCACGGCGTCCTTGCTCACGTCTATCTGGACGATGTCCAGCCCGCCTTCTTCCGCCGCGGCGGCTTCGAGCCAGGCCAGGAAAGCCAACAGGTCAACCCGTTGCGCGGTCTGCATGAAAGTCGCGGCGGCATCATGGAAGGTATCCAGATGCCGGCGTGCCTGGTGGATGGTAACGCCGGGTTTGGACGCCACTTCGATGTCGAGCAGCATGGCCCGTTCGACTTCGCCCAGCAACAGGGGAAGCTCGTCCCCCACGAAAGTCCGCAGCTGCCGGACCTCCGCCGACAGCCGCTCCAAGCGGGCCAGCGCTTCGGGGGTCAGCGAGCGGCCGTTGCGGGACGTCCAGCCAGGTTTGGGCAGCCGGTCCAGGGCCTCCACCAGGGAGGCCGCCTCCGCCAGATCCTGCTGGACAACCTGAGGGGATGCCTTGTCGTCGGCATCCAGGTCCACCGACTGCCGGTCCTCGGCCGCCCGGCGCCGCTGTGACTCCAGAAAGCGGGACCAATCAGCAAACGCCATCAGGTCCGCGGGCCCTATGCGCCAGCGGGCACCCGCCAGCAGGCGCATGAGGGAGTCGGAGCGGCCGGGATCGGCCAGCACTCGCAGCGTAGCGACGAGGTCGATTATCTCCGGTTGGCTCAGCAGCCCGGCCAACCCGACGATCTCGTAGGGAATGCCCTTGTCCGCGAGTGCTTTGGCGACGCCGGCGATCTGCGCCCGCCGGCGGCACAACACGGCCGTGGTGACAGGCTCGGCCCTGCCGGTCTCCGGATCCCGCTCGAATACAGTCCGGCGTGCCCTTGCCACGCCGGCAGCCACCTGTTCCGCTTCCTCGGACTCGCTGCGGTAGCGGGAGAGGGTCACCGTGCCCTCGACGGCGTTGGGCCGCGGCTTGAGTGCAGGTACCTCGAGCCGGCCCGGCTTCGACCGGTTCGGGTCCACCCTGTTCAGCGGCGCCGAAATCGTGTTGGCCATGGCGAGCACGTTCACGGCGTTGCGCCAGGCTACGGTCAGGAAGCTGGCGGGAGCGACGCTGCGCTGCCCGTCCTCGCCAACGAGCGGGAAATGCTGGCGGAAGGCGAAAAGTTGTCCGGCCGATGCTCCCCGGAATCCATAAATTGACTGGTTCGGGTCCCCCACCGCGGTAACGGGATGGCCGTCACCGAAGAGTTTGGAGAACAGCACCATTTGCGCGTGCGAGGTGTCCTGGAATTCGTCCAGCAGCACCACTTTGTATCGCAGACGTTCCAGCTCGCGGGCCTGCGGAACGTCCTTGGCGATCGCTGCCGCCAGAGAGACGAGATCGCCGTAGTCCAGCACTCCGCGCTCACGCTTGGCCCTGCCGTATTGTGCGGCGAGTTCGGCAACGGTGATCCGGGTCCGCAACCGGTTCAACAGAGACACGACGGCGGCTTTTGGCTGCCGCGTGCTGCCTTCCACATAGGGCAGCGAACCGATCCTCTCGACGTCGTCCTGCAGGAGTCCGATGGCGTCCTGCGGCGTTGCCAAATGCTCCGAGCACTCCGAGGCGAACTGCATGACTGCCTTGACCAGAGTGGACTTGGCCGCCGTCAGATGCCCGATATCCCCGTCATAAGCCTCCACCACTTGGCTGGCAAGCTGCCACGACTGCGCGCTGCCCAGCAGCACGACGTCGCGTTCGATGCCGAGCCGGAGCCCGTAGTCGGAAACCAATCCGTTGGCGTACGAGTGGTAGGTGGACACCTTGGGCTCCAGCAGTCCGGCCGCGTCATCCGCGCCCTCCGGCAGCAGCCCGTGGTGGGCGAGCTTGTTGAGCTGGACGCGGATCCTCGCCGCCAGCTCGCCAGCCGCCTTCCGCGTGAAGGTCACACCGAGGATCTCCTCCGGCCGGACCAGCCCGTTGGCCACCAGCCACACCACACGGTCCGCCATTGTGGCCGTTTTGCCCGAGCCCGCGCCCGCAATGATGAGGAGCGGCTGCAGTGGCGAACTGATGATGTCCGCCTGCTCGGGGGTGGGCAGATGCTGGCCCAGCATCCGGGCAAGTTCATCCGGGGCGTAGGTTGTGAGGACCTGTTCGACGCTCACTCGGTTACCTGCCTTCCTTCGGCGCACAGCGGGCAGAGTTCGGGGACACGGCACCCGTGCGAACCACCGCGTGCTTTTTGCGGATCGTGACGGGCTTCAAACCGATTAGCGGACATCAGACCGGCCGCCTCATGGATCATCGGAGTAGCCCAATCTTCAGCGGTGTCCAGTCCGTCCTGGTGCTGGACCTTGACGTTCTTCAAGTCCTTGCCTAGCTGGACCAGCGCGGCTCCGCCGGGATGGCGGCTGGCATTCGCTTCCCGGGATCCGGCCTCGTCAAAAGCCCCGGCCTTGACCGCGGCCTGGTAGCTGCCCAGCTGGGGATGCCGGTCCAGATCGGCCGCGTTCGGCGCCGATTTGCCCGTCTTGAGGTCGATGATCACGAGCCTGCCTTCGCGGTCCAGTTCCAGCCGGTCAACCTGTCCCCTCAGCCTGGCGATACGTTCAGGGCCTTCGATATCGACGGAAAAGTCCTGCTCTACGCCTAACAGGCTCCTCCCCTCGGACCGCATATGGAGTACGTACTGGGCCAGCCGGCGCACCATGCCCTCTGCCCGCTGGAAGTCCAGGCGGCCTTCCCAATTTTCCTTCATGCCCAGCGCCGGCCACCGACGGGTGAGTTCCTGGACGTACTCATTTCCGGTCGCATCGGGCATGTCCTGGGCAATGGCGTGGACCAGGTTGCCCAGGCTTCGGGCAAAGTCCGTGGCGGCCTCGCCGCCGGCCGCCTGAACAAACCAGTCCATCGGTGAGGCGTGCACCGCTTCCACCCGCGACGGCGACACCGGCACCGGCTGGTCCGGCGGCACGATCGGTGCATCGGTGGTCAGGGGCAGCAATCCCCACCATTGCGATGGATGTGCCCCCGGTACGGGAACGGGGCTTGAGGCCAGCATGGCGAGCCCCGCCGCTGCCTGGGCAGCGCGTTCGGGCTCCTTGGCTCCTTGCTGTGCCCACTGCCGCAATTCGGCGGCCAACGCGCGTACCGTCCGCGGCCGCATGACCGTGGTCACCGGCCGCGCCACTTCCTCGTCCAGCCACGGATCCACCACATCAAGGAACCCGGAAGGTTGGGCGTCCTCTGACTGCACGGCAATGCATATCAGTCTGCGCTCGGCCCGAGAGATAGCGGTTGAAAAGCTTCGGAGCTCGTCGTAACGCGTCTCCCGAAGCCTGGATACGACGTCGATTTGTCCTGCCTGCTCGATGCCATGCTCGAGGACATCCACGAACTGCGTACTGCCCAGCAGCTCTCCACGTAACCTGGTGTTGGGCCAGATACCCTCCTGGACACCTGCCACGATGACCATCGGCCAGCCGCGTCCCGCTGCGCTGGCCGGAGTCATCAGTTCCACGGCTTCACGCATTTGCGCGCGGGGAGCGAGGTTGTCCATCGGTAGTTCCTGGTTCAGCAGATAATCAAGGAACTGGGCGGGGCTGGAGCCGGGCAACTGGTCGACATACCGCTCCGCCGTTTGGAACAGGGCCATGAGAGCATCCAGATCCCGGTCCGCCCGGACACCCGCCGGACCGCCCTGAAGCGCCTGCGCGGACCACCTATCGGCAAGTCCCGCGGCGGACCATAAAGCCCACAGCACAGTCTCCGCATTGGCACCGGGCTCCTGTGCCGCCTGCGAACCTGAACCGAGCATCGCCGCGATCCGCTTTGCCGGCCCGGCTTCGCGGCCCAGAGTCTGGAGGGTCGCCGGATTCTGCAGCGCCTCCACCAGCAGTGCGTCGCTGGACCGGCCGCCGCCGCCGAGCCGCTCTTCACGTCGCAGCGACTGGCGGAGCCTGCGCAGGTCAATGGCGGTCGCGCCGCCCATCCGCGAGGTCAAAAGTTGGACTGCCGTTTCTGCGTCCAGCCGGTCCGGTTCCAGCACCATGGCAAAGGCATCCAGCAGCGGCCGGACGGCGGCTTCGTCCCGGACCGCCGTTTCCGCCACCGGAACCTTCACGGCGATACCTTGCCCGGAGAGATAACGTGCCAGTTGCGAAAGCTGGCCGCCGGTGCGGACGATTACTGCCATGTCGCTGAGCTTGAAGCCGTCAAAGAGCCGGGCTTCAAGAATCCGCTGGGCAACGTAGCGCTGCTCGTGGACCGGTGAATCAACCAGATGGGAACTGGCCTCCGGAGCCAGCCCCGAACGGGCCGGCTCCGTCTGCCGCCCATCAGACTCCGCAAATGTCAGTTCGCGTGCCTTTTGTGCCCCGGCGACCAAGGAAATCCGCGAGGCAACCCGTTGCCAGGCTGCCGACACCGTTGGCCCCATGCGGTGGGAATCGGTCAGGGCCATGGTCCGAAATGGTCCTCCACCGGATGCCAACAGCTCGGACAGGCGCGCCAACAGATCCGGCCGAGCGCCACGGAAACCCTGGACAACGGTGTCCGGGGAGGCCGTGACAATGGTGTCCTTGCCCTCGGCGAGGACGGCCAGCAATTCGTAGACGGCAGGATTGGCCTCCTGCAGGTCATCGACCAGAATCAGCCCGAGCCGCTGCCGTTCGCGGTCCAGGAAATCTTCATCGTCCATGAGCAGTTGCCGCGCCGCAGTGATAATACCGGCCGGGTCGAAGGCCTCCGGCATGCGCAGATCGATCAGGTCACGGTACTCCCGGAACAACCGCGCCGCCGACTGCCAGTCTTCACGCCCGCCGGCGACCCCCATCGCCTCCAGCTGTTCCGCGGTGCTGCCGTATTCAATGACGCGGTCGAACAGTTGCCGGATCTCGTGCCGGAATCCTCGGGTTCCGAGCGCCTCATCAAGCTCGCTGGGCCACCTGACGGCACCGCTGTGCCCGGTGCGGTGGCCCTGCAGCAGTTCGGCAATGATCTGATCCTGCTCCGGGCCGGACATCAGTCGCGGAGCCCGCTCCAGCAGCGGCAGCCGGCCCTCGGCCCGGGCTCTCCGGATCAGATCGAAGGCGTAGGCAGCCCAGGTCCTCGCCGGCGTTGTGCTGAGGCTTCGGTTCAGCCGCGCCGTGAGCTTGTCCCGCAGACGTGCAGCGGCCAGGCGCGACGGAGCCAGCATCAATACCCGCGCAGGATCCAGGCCGGTTTGTTCGACCCGGCGGACAGCGTGTTCGACCAGCACCGTGGATTTGCCGGTGCCCGGGGCACCATAAACGAGCACCGGACCACAGCCTTGGGGCAGCGAGATAACGTCATTCTGGTCCGGACGTTCGGCCGGCTGCTCTGCCCGGGACCGGTTCGGCCGCACCAGTTTGAGTTCCGGTGCTTGCTGCATTGGTTTGATCACGGTTCCATTCCATCAGCCGGCAGTGACATTTTTCGGCGGATATCTTCAATGCGATCAAAGTCATCATCATCCGGAAACCACCGTGCCAGCTGCATCCTGACCTTCGGCTCGTGTCCGGCCTCCCGAATGATGAGCGGCGTGCGCTCCCGTTGATAGCGGCCCACCGCCCGGCCCATCAGCTCGTTGGGCAACGTTCCGTCCGCTCGGATAACGCGCCACCATGCCACCAACGCGCCGTGGAGCGACATCACACGGCCAACCTGGCGGGCACCGCCGGAGCCGAGCAGTTCCGCTACGTCCCCATAGGAGAGGACCCGACCGGCCGGTATGAGTGCCGCCACTTCCAGAACGGCATCAACAAACTCGCGGCGCATGCGATCTACTCTAAATGGCAGCCGATGTGTTTTTATCCACAGGCGGCGGGGCTGCCCCGGAAATGTCGGTGCCGGCCGGTAGCGTTACCGGCATGAGCAGCTGGCATGAACTTCCCCGGGCAGCATTCGACGTCGAAACGACCGGACGGGATCCGCACGAAGCACGGATCGTCACCGCATCCATTATTCTTGTCAACGGGCTTGGGCGGCCGCTGCAAGAGCTGGAATGGCTGGTCAACCCCGGCATTTCCATCCCGGCCGAAGCCTCTGCCATTCACGGCATCACCAACGACAAAGCCGCCAAGGAGGGAATGGACGCCGCCCAGGCTGCAGCTGAAATCGCCCAGACACTCGGCAGCTATTTCGACGCCGGCATCCCGGTCATGGCGTTCAATGCCCCCTACGATTTCACGGTCCTGGCCGAAGAATGCGGACGCCACGGGATGGACATGCCGGAGCCCACACCCGTTATCGATCCGTTTGTCCTGGACAAGCAGATGGACCGGTACCGGCGCGGCAAGCGGAACCTGGTAGCGCTGAGCGAGTTTTACCAGGTGCCGCTGGAGAACGCCCACACTTCCGCCGCAGATGCCATGGCCACTATCGGCGTCGCCGATGCGCTGGCCATGAAATACCCAGAACTTCAGGTCGATCCCTCTGAGCTCCACGCATCGCAAGTGGAGTGGTGCGCCAAACAGGCCACGAATTTCCAGGAGTGGTTGCGCCGGACCAAACCGGACGCGGTGGTCGACGGCGTTTGGCCGCTACGGGAGGGTGTTGTGCACGCGCGGCCTACAGCTGCGGCAGGGCAGTCAATTTAGCGTCTGAATATTACGAATCTTTGCCCGGGTTCGGGAGCGCGGCCAGTCCTGTCATAATTTAAGCTGTCCGCTGCCCGTGCTGGCCGCCGCAGACCAGGACCCCGTCCCCAATCAGCCGAGGATTCATGTGATCACTGTTTCTGACCTGCGCAAGGTCTATCGCCAAGGCAACCGTGAAATTGTTGCTCTTGACGGAGTCAGCCTTGAGGTCCCGAAGGGATCAATTCACGGCATCGTGGGACATTCCGGGGCGGGCAAATCGACTTTGGTCCGATGCCTGACCCTGCTGGACTCCCCCACCTCGGGGTCGGTGAGCATCAACGGGGCCGAACTGAGCGCGGCCCGGGACGCTGATCTGCGCAGCGCACGCCGGCGCATCGGCATGATCTTCCAGCATGCCAACCTGATGGATTCCCGGACCACTGCGCAGAACGTTGCGCATCCGTTGGAAATCGTCAACACATCCAAGGACGCCATCAGCACAAAGGTGAATGAACTGTTGAAGCTGGTGGGACTGGAAGGCTTCGAAAACGCCTATCCTTCCCAGCTCTCCGGCGGCCAGCGCCAGCGCGTAGGCATTGCCCGCGCCCTCGCTTCCGATCCGGACGTCCTCCTCTGCGACGAGCCCACATCTGCTTTGGACCCGAAAACTACCGAAGAAATCCTTGTCCTGATCAAGGACCTCACCAAGCGCCTGCAGCTGACGGTGCTGATCATCACGCACGAAATGCACGTGGTCAAACGCGTCTGCGACTCGGTGTCCTTGCTGGCCGCCGGCCGCATCGTCGAACACGGCCCGCTGCGCGAGGTGGCAGCCAGTCTGGGCAGCGAGCTGTCCCGAACGTTGCTGCCGCTGCCCTCAGCGGAGCCGCTGGGCACCGGCGTCGTTCTTGAAATCCTTTTCTCCGGTGACACTGCCTCGGAACCAGTTCTAACCGCCGCCGCCCGCCGATTCAACCTGGACCTCAACGTACTCGCTGGCAGTGTCGAAACGTTGGCAGGCACGCAATTCGGCCACTTGCGCATCCAGCTTCCGGCAGGCACCGACGCCGGCCCCGTCGTCGAATATCTGCACAGCCAGGGAGTCTCGGTGCGTACCGCAGGAAAGGACGCCGCATGAACCTATTCGAGGACTTGTTCTCTAATCCGGCCATCACGAAGGCACTGCCGGAAGCCATCGGCGAAACACTGCTCATGGTGGGAATTTCGGGTGTCTTCACCGTGCTGATCGGGTTGCCTCTCGGCATCTTCCTCTATACCAGTGCGCCCGGAGGGTTGCGCCCGCTCCCGGTAACCAACCGCATCGTCTCGGACATCGTGGTGAACATCACCCGGTCCATTCCCTTCGCGATTCTGATGATTTCGCTGATTCCGCTCGCGCGGATCATCACCGGAACCTCCATCGGCGCCCTGGCCGCCACGGTATCCTTGACTATCGGCACCGTCCCGTTCTTTGCCCGTCTTGTCGAGACGGCGCTGCGGGACATCAGCTCGGGCAAGATCGACGCTGCCCTGGTCATGGGCTCCACCAGGATGCAGATTGTCCGAAAGGTTCTGGTACCGGAGGCCCTGCCGGGCCTCGTCGCGGCGCTGACGACGACAATGGTTACGCTGGTTGGCTACTCCGCCATGGCGGGCCTGACCGGCGGGGGTGGACTGGGACAGTTGGCCTACAACTACGGCTACCAGCGGTTCAACACGACCGTCATGATCGTCACCATCGTGCTCATAGTCATACTGGTCCAAGCCATCCAGTGGATCGGGGACGCCGTCGCCCGCCGGGTCGATCACCGCAGCGCTGCCACAGCCGGTTCGAAGAAATCCCGTCGGCATGAACCGGCCACCGTGGTCGGCGTCTAAAGCCAACATTGCCAGCTTCCCGCCCCGCTCTACAGCGTGGCGGAAGAATGCAGCCAGTAGCCGCTAGCTGCACCACGTCCGGAGAGGTCGAACACCTGCTCCGGGTTATTCGAAAGGAACGCACGCAGATGCGTAAAGCACTTACCCTCGTGGGCACCGGCCTTGCCGCGGCCCTGGCGTTGACGGCTTGCGGTGGATCGGATTCTGCCTCCAACGCTACTCCCGACCCGGCCAATCCTGTGACCGTCACGGTCGGCGCTGGCCCTGTTCCGCACGCACGGATCCTTGAGTTTGTAGACCAGAACCTTGCCAAGGACGCAGGCATTGATCTGGAAATCGAAGAGATGACCGATTACCAGACGCCGAATATCGCCCTGAGCGACGGTTCGATCGATGCGAACTACTTCCAGCATCTTGCTTTCCTTGAACAGCAGATCGAGGACAAGGGCTACGACTTCGAGCACGGTGCCGGAATCCACATCGAGCCGTACGCAGGTTTCTCTTCCAAGCATGACGACATCTCGGAGATCCCGGATGGTGGCACTATCGCCATCACGAATGACCCCGCGAACCAGCCCCGCGCTCTCAAAATGCTTGAAGAGGCGGGCCTGCTCAGCGGCATCGAGGAAGACTCCGCGGCCCTGACCCTGACGGAGGAGCAGAACCCCAAGGGACTGAAATTCGAGGAAAACCAGCCGGAAATCCTGCTTCCCCTCATCGACGATCCCAAGGTGGACCTGGCGATCATCAACGGCAACTTCATCCTGGAAGCCGGCATGAGCACGGATGACGCCCTGGTAGTTGAGTCCGTTGAAGATAATCCGTATGCCAACTTCCTCACCTGGCGCGCGGGCGAAAAGACTGAAGCCATCACCGTCCTCGAGGAGCTCCTGCACTCCCCCGAGGTCAAGGACTACATTGTGGAGACCTGGCCGAACGGCGACGTCACTCCGGCGTTCTAGCTTTCCCGGCCAGCAAGGCCGCATCAGCCACGCTTAACCACAAGGGAGCCGGCAGCACACGCTGCCGGCTCCCTTGTCAGTTCTGCCCCAAGGCTTGTTTGTCGTGTCGGGTCAGGACACCGTCTCCACAGACTTTTCCTCGAGCCGCACCCGCCGGCCTGACGCTTCCGGCTTCGTATCGCCCGTCCAGACCTGAATGACTGCCCAGGCCACCGCCGCCAACGGCACGGCAAGAATGGCACCGACAATACCGCCCAGGATGGTGCCGGCCGTCAGGGCGAGCAGGATGACCAGGGAATGGAGGCTGACGGAACGGCCCATGACGACGGGTTGCAGGAAGTTCCCCTCCAGTTGGTTCACCAGAACCACAACGCCGATCACCACCAGCGCGGCCACGGGACCGTTGGCCACCAGTGCCACGAGGGCTGCCAGCACGCCGGCCACCGTGGCACCCACTATCGGCACGAAGCCGCCGATGAAGATGAGCACGGCCAGCGGCAGCGCCAGCGGCACCTGCAGGATGATTAAGGCCAGACCAATGAAGATGGCGTCGACCGCCGCCACAATGGCGGTGCCCCGGACGTAGTTGCCCAGGACGTCAACGGCCCGCGAGCCGGCCAGCGCCATCTTCGCCCGGCGGCGGTAGGGGAACCAGCGCAGCAGGAATGTCCAGATCCGCTCGCCGTCTTTGAGGAAGTAAAACAGCACCACGGCCATCAGGACCGCGCCGGTGATGAACTGCGTCGCCGTGGACAGGCCGCTCAACGCGCTGCGGCCCACGGCCGCGCTGGTCAGGAAGTCCAGGACGCCGGCCAGCGCCTCGTCTATCTGCGCCTGATCCACCGGGAGCGGGAAATCAGCCAGGAAGCCCTGCAGCTGTGCCCAGCCTTCGGTAGCCGAACTGATGAGTTCATCCAGCTCGTTCCGAACGGCGACAACGATGCCGGTAATGACGCCGCCAAGCACCACAAGGATGCCCAGGAACGCCGTCGCGGTGGCCAGCGCACTGGACCAGCCCCAGCGCCTCAGGACGTTGACCACCGGATAGACCGCGGCCGCCAGGATGAGGGCAATCAGCACCGGGATGACCAGCAGCTGCAGTTGCAGCATCACGTACACGCTGACCGAGAGCAGCGTCAGGATCAGCAGCAACTGTGCGGAGCGCGTGCCCACCCGGCCCATACCATCGGTCCACAGATTTTGTTCCTGAACTTGGTCCCGCCGGGCAAACAACGCCATCAACATGCTCCTTGAAGTGGTTGGAAATCAGGCTCCAGGTGAGGCCGCGGCCGCCGCCTTGGCTGCCGCCGGAAGGGCAGCGTAAATCCGGTCCATGGCCTTGTCGTCATGCGCCGCGGAAAGGAACCACGCTTCGAAGACCGACGGCGGCAGGTAAACGCCGGAATCCAGCATGGAATGGAAGAACGGTGCGTACCGGAAAGCTTCCTGCCCTTGGGCGTCCTCGTAGTTGTGGACTCCGTTAGCCGAGGTTCCGAAGGCCACGCTGAAGAGGTTACCGGCACGCTGGATGCTGTGGTCCACGCCTGCTTCGCCCAGCGCGGCGGAGACCGCGCCGGACAATTCCAGGGACCGCCTGTCGATCCCGGCGTAGACCTCGGGCGTGGCCGCGGTCAGAGTGGCCACCCCGGCCGCCATCGCGATCGGATTTCCGGACAGCGTGCCGGCCTGGTAGACCGGCCCCACCGGGGCAAGATAATCCATAACCTCGGCCCGGCCGCCCAATGCTGCCACCGGCATACCGCCGCCGATGACCTTGCCGAAGGTCAGCAGGTCCGGCGTGAACGGAGCGTCCGTTCCCTCGGCTCCTCCGGTCAGTCCCCAGTAGCCTGCATAGCCGGTCCGGAAGCCGGTCAGAACCTCGTCCAGAATGAGCAAGGCGCCGTGCTGTGCGGTGATCCGGGAAAGTGCGGCGTTGAAGCCTGCGCCTGGTTCCACAACACCCATATTGGCGGGTGCAGCTTCGGTGATCACCGCGGCGATGTTGGGACCGTGGGTTTCGAACGCGGCTTCAACCGCGGCCAGATCGTTGTAAGGCAGGACCAGCGTCTCGGCAGCAGTAGCCTCGGTGACACCGGCAGAGCCGGGCAGCGCCAGCGTGGCAAGACCCGATCCGGCGGCCGCCAGCAGTCCGTCCAAATGGCCGTGGTAGCAGCCGGCGAACTTGATGATCAGGTTGCGGCCGGTAAAGCCGCGGGCCAGCCGCACGGCAGTCATGGTGGCCTCGGTGCCCGTGGATACCATGCGCAGCCGCTCGACGGCGGAAACCCGCTCCATCACAATGGCCGCCAGTTCGGCTTCGGCGGGCGTGGACGCGCCGAAGGACAGGCCGCGGTCCACCGCCGCGTGGACGGCGGCCAGCACCTCGGGATGGGCGTGGCCCACCAGAGCAGGCCCCCAGGAGCAAACCAGGTCAACGTACTCGCGGCCGTCGGCGTCGGTGAGGTAGGGCCCCTTGGCGGAGACCATGAAGCGCGGCGTCCCGCCCACGGATCCGAAGGCCCGCACGGGCGAGTTCACTCCCCCGGGCATCAGATGGCGCGCGCGTTCGAACAGTTCTTCAGAGCTAGTCATTCCTTAGTTGCTTTCCTTCAGCCAGCGGGCAATTTCTGTAGCCCAGTATGTCAACACCATATCCGCCCCGGCCCTCCGGATGCCCAGCACGGACTCGAGGATGGCGGGCTTGCGGTCGATCCAGCCATTGGCTGCCGCGGCCTCGATCATCGCGTATTCACCCGAAATCTGGTAGGCGGCTACCGGTACCGGCGACATGGCCGCAACATCGGCCACGATGTCCAGGTAGCTCATGGCGGGCTTGACCATCACCATGTCCGCGCCCTCATCGAGATCCAGTTCGACCTCAAGCAGGGCCTCGCGGCGGTTTGCCGGATCCATCTGGTAGGTCTTCCGGTCACCGCTCAGCTGCGAATCCACTGCCTCGCGGAAAGGTCCGTAGAAGGCAGACGTGTACTTGGCCGCGTAGGCCAGCACCGCGGTGTCCTTCAGGCCTGCCTCGTCGAGGGCCTGGCGGATCACGGCGACCTGGCCGTCCATCATGCCGGAGGGGCCCAGGACGTCGGCGCCGGATTGTGCCTGGATCACGGCCATCCGCGCGTAGATCTCCAGCGTGGCGTCATTGTCCACCGCCCCATCCGGGGTCAGGACACCGCAGTGGCCGTGGTCCGTGAACTCGTCGAGGCAAACGTCGCTCATAACCACCAGATCGTTGCCTACCTCGGCCTTCACATCTGCGATGGCCTTGTTCAGCACGCCGTCCGGGTCCACGCCTGCGCTGCCGGAGGCGTCGCGGGCGGCCGGCACGCCGAAGAGCATAATGCCGCCGAGGCCAAGTTCCACCGCTTCGGCCGCGGCCCGCTTGAGGGAATCTGTGGTGTGCTGGACGACGCCGGGCATGGACTGCAGCGGCGCCGGCTCGGAGATGCCCTCGCGGATAAACGCCGGCAGAATCAGCTGCGAGTGCTCGATCCGCACTTCAGCGGTGAGTTTGCGCAAGGCTGCGGTGGCACGGAGTCGGCGCGGTCGGTGGCTAGGAAAGCTCATCATCATCCTTCGGCTTTGGTGCGGTGCGGGTCTTGAGGGCCTCGGTCAGCGCGTCCGCGATCCCGGCCGGCGTCGGTGCGGTGGCGGTCGCGGCGATGTCCAGACCGAGCAATCCGGCTTCCTTCGCGGTGCTGTTGCCGATGGCTATCAGCAGCACATTTGGCGGCAGCTCGGGCGAGAGCTGATGCAGCCGGCGGGCCACGCTCGGAGACGTGAGAACGACAGCGTGAATCGCCTTTTCGGCGACGCCGCGGTTGAATTCTTCCACCGTCATGGGTTCCTGGTCTGCCCCGGCGAGGGCAGGAGAAACGGACTCCAGCACAGCGGTCAGGCGCCGCTCCGGCCGGGCCGGATAGTCCACCGTGTGGTAGGCAACCACAGGCAGCACCTGCCAGCCCTTATCCATCAGGCCCTCGAAAATGGTGTCCGCCGCGATGTCCGCCTGCGGCAGGAAGACGTTGGTACGCAATGCCGTTTCCGGACGGGGTTCGCCCGGCCGGGGCCAGTCCGCCACCAGTCCGACGGCGTCCATGGTGCCTTCGGGAACAAGGTCAACCTGCAGGCCCTCCGCTTCCAGGGCCGAAGCCGTACCCGACCCGACGGCCGCGATCTTGGTGTCACCGGACAGCGCCTTCAGTGTGGTGCCGAGTGCGGCTGCCCGCTGCTTCAGCGCCCGCACGGTGGTGATGCTGGTGACGACCATCCACTCGAAGCGGCCCTGGCCCAGCATGCGCAGCGCTTCGTCCAGTTCACGGCTGGACTCGGGTTCCTCGAAGTCGATCAGCGGCATCAGTTTCGGTTCGGCGCCTCTGCCGGACAGCTCGGCCACCATGGCACCTGCGCGGTCGGCACTGCGCGGCAGCACCACTACCAGCCCGGCGAGCGGACTCCCGGGGTTGCCTCGCGGCCGCAGCAGGGGCATGCTCAGCTGCCTGCCAAGGGGGTCAGTTCTCCGGCTCCCTGGGCCAGCAGGTCCTCGGCCAACCGGGCTCCCAGGCTTGCCGCGGCTTCCATGTCCGGGCTGTTGGTCTCCAGGCTGCTGCGCAGCAGGCGGCTTCCGTCCGGCCGGCACACTACCGCTTCGAGCCGGAGCACACCCCCGGCCAGCGTCGCCAGCGCACCGATGGGCGCACTGCAGCCCGCCTCAAGCCGGGCCAGCAGCGCACGTTCGGCGGTCACCGAGAGGCGGGTGGCCTCGTCGTCGTAATCCTGCATCGCCTTGGCCAGCGCGCTCCCGTCCGCGGCGTCGGCTGTACGGCACTCCACGGCCAGCGAGCCCTGTCCAGGGGCCGGCAGCATGACGGCCGGATCCAGCAGTTCGGTGATGGTCTCGGTCCGGCCCAGCCGGCTGAGGCCTGCGGCTGCAAGGACCACCCCGTCGAGGTCGCCTTTTTTACCCTCGATGACCTCGGGGCCGTGCATCCCCCGGACGCGGCCGAGCCGGGTTTCCACATTGCCGCGGATATCGATGACCTGCAGGTCCGGCCGGGCAGCGCGCAGCTGGGCGGCGCGGCGCGGGGAACCGGTGCCGACCTTCGCGCCGGCGGGCAGCTCGGTCAGGGTCAGTCCGTCCCGGGCACACAGCGCATCCCGCACATCGACGCGTGCCGGATACGCCGCGATCTGGAGCCCATCGGCCGCGCCGGTGGGCAGATCCTTGAGCGAATGCACGGCCACATCGCAGCGGTCATCGAGCAGGGCCTCGCGCAGGGCCGCAACGAAAACGCCGGTGCCGCCGATCTGGGCCAGCGAACCCTTCAGAATGTCGCCCTCGGTCTTGATCCGGACCAGCTCGTAGTCCACCCCGCCGGATGCGGCAAGGGCTTCGGCCACGGTTGTGGTCTGGGTGACGGCCAGGGCGCTGCCCCGGGTTCCTATGCGGACAGTGCTTGTCACGGTGCGGGTACTCCTACGGTGGAATCCATGCCGGCAACCGTGGGTTTTTCGCCGCGGCGGTTGGTGCAGCAGTTGGGGAAACACACATCCATCCACGGCCCCAGCTTGGTGGTGGCGGCGCGTTCGGCAATGGTGTTCTCGGCGGTCCGTTCGCAGACCAGGTCGACCAGGCCGGCAACGAACTTCTTGTGCACGCCCGGAGTCGGCACGCGGGCGGCGGCGAGGCCGAGCTTGCGGCAGGTCTCCAGCGCCTCGGTGTCCAGGTCCCAGATCACTTCCATATGGTCGCTGACAAAGCCCAGCGGGACAATGACTACGCCCTTCACGCCCTGCGTGGCCAGCTCTTCGAGGGCATCGTTGATGTCCGGTTCCAGCCAGGGCACATGCGGCGCCCCGGACCGGGACTGGTAGACCAGCGAATGTGCGACGCCGGCGGCTTCCGGAATCCGGTCCAGCACGGCCTGGCCGGTAGCCAAGTGCTGCGCAACGTAAGCGCTGCCGCCGTCGTACTCGGCGCCATCAGCCAAGCGCGGCCCGGCCGCCTCGGCGTCCCCCATGGGAATGGAGTGGGTAGCGAACATGATGTGCACCGGCGCGTCCGGCTCGCCCTTGGCGGCGAGGTCGGCGCGCACCGCGGCGAGCCCCTCGGCGACGCCCTCGACGAACGGCTCCACGAAGCCCGGGTGGTCGAAGTACTGGCGGACCTTGTCCACTTCCAGCTTGCCTTCCAGCCCGGTCTCCACCAGCGCCACGCCGAAGTCCTCGCGGTACTGGCGGCAGCTGGAGTAGCAGGAGTAGGCGCTGGTGGTGACGGCCAGCACGCGGCGGTGGCCGGCGTCGTACGCTTCGCGGAAGGTATCGGCGATGAAGGGCGCCCAGTTCCGGTTGCCCCAAAGCACGGGTAGGTCGATCCCGCGGCTGGCCAGTTCGGCCTCCATGGCCGCCTTGAGCGCCCGGTTCTGGGCGTTGATCGGGCTGATGCCGCCGTTGGCGCGGTAGTGGTGGGACACCTCTTCGAGCCGCTCATCGGGGATGCCGCGCCCGCGGGTGACATTGCGCAGGAACGGGATGACGTCTTCCTGGCCCTCGGGGCCGCCGAAGGACGCCAGGATGATGGCATCGTAGTTCTTCGGCGCCATCCTGCCGTTTTCGTCCACACCCGCGCGCGGATCGAAGTTTGTTTCGGCGGTGGTCACCGTAGTACCTCGGCAATCTCGGCGGGGCTGATGCGGCGGCCGGTGTAGAACGGGATTTCCTCTCGGACGTGGTTGCGGGCGTCGGTGTAGCGCAGGTGCCGCATCAGGTCGACCAGGTCGATCAGTTCCGGTGCTTCCAGGCCCAGGATCCATTCCCAGTCGCCCAGAGCGAAGGACGCCACGGTGTTGGCGAGCACCTGCGGGAAATCGCGGCCGAGCATGCCGTGGTCGCGCAGCATCTTGCCGCGCTCCTCGGCCGGGAGCAGGTACCACTCGTAGGAGCGCACAAACGGGTAGACGCAGAGCCAGGCTTCGGGTTCCTTGCCGAGCGCGAAGGACGGCGAGTGGTTCTTGGTGAACTCCGCGTCGCGGTGGACACCCATGGCGGACCAGACGATGTCCGCCTCTTCGAACAGCGCGGTGCGGCGGATGGTGCGCACGGCCGCCTGCAGCTCATCCGGCTTGGAGCCATGGAGCCAGATCATGACATCGGCGTCTTCGCGCATGGCGGAGACGTCGTAGGCGCCGCGCAGGGTCACGCCGGCATCGCCGAGGCGGGCGACGGCGGATTCGAAGTCGGCAACGGCGGAGTCCGCAATGTCCGCACCGGACCGCTTGAACACGGTCCAGAGGGTGTAGAAAAGCTCTTCTTCGCCCGGGGTTTCGACGGCGTTGGCGGATCCGGACGTGGACGTTTCACTCATGCTTACAGTCTGCCTTCTTCAGTAGTTATTAGTCGAAAACGGATCTTCTACCCATTGTAGAAGAAATTCAGGACGACGACGGCGCCGCGGCTTTCAGTTCTGCCGCGAGCTGGCGTGCGCGGGTCCGGCTGTCGGCCACCACGGCCACCAGCCCTGTTCCGGCCAGCCAGGCACCGGTCAGCTGCAGGTGGCTCCCGTCGGCAGCAAGCTCACGCACTTGGGCCACCCTGTCCCGATGTCCCACGGTGGCGGACGGCAGCGCGCCCACCCACCGGACCACCTTCCAGCCCAGCACATCCGGATCGGTGATCGGAGTGTCCATCAGCGCCGTGGCATCGCTCAGCGCCTGGCGGTACAGCTTCTCGTCGGGCCAGCCGGTGAAGTCTTCCGCGGTACCCGCCTGTCCAACCGCCCTGCCGTAGGACAGGCGCAGCACGTGGCTGCCCGGGCCGGTTTCGTCCGCGAGCCAGGGCCACTTGGCCGTGGCATGCGTGAGCGCCTTCGCCTTGATACCTTCGACCCCCGGCGCTACCAGCAGCCCGGTGCCGCGCGGCTTGGCATCCAGCTCCGGCTGGTCTACCACCAGCGTCACCAGTGCCACCGAGGGCCCTGGGGCAGGCTTCAGGTCAGCGATCCCGGGGATGGATTCCTGCAGCAGCGTCACCGCGGAGACGCCGTCCGCCGCCATCACCAGCCCGGCAGAGTCAAAGGTCCCGTCCGCGGATGCGACCCGCCAGCCGCCGTCGTGCTTTGCAATTGTTTTAACCGGCGAGGAGGCGCGCAACTGGACTTTGCGCCGTTTCAGATCGGCCAGCAAGGCCTCGGTCAGCCGGCCCATGCCGCCCGCTATTCCGGCCACCGCTGAGCCCGCCGGGGCCGCTTTGCGCATGGCGCCTACCGCGGCCTGCAGCGAGCCGTGGGTTGCCACCGAAGCACGCAGGCCCGGGGCAACCGAGTCCACATCCAGCACATCGGGATCGGCTGAATAGACGCCGGCCACCACCGGGGTCACCAGCCGCTCGAGCACGGTGCTGCCCATGCGGGCGCGGACCAGTTCGCCCAGGCTCAGCTGGTCTTTGCCCAGCAGGTTCCCCAGCGGCAGCATGCGGTCCGCCGCAGCTCGCAGGGAAGCCTTGCGGCCGATCGCCGCCACTATCTGCGGATCGGTGGGATCCGACGGAATGCCCAGCAGCCCGGTCTTGGGCAGCCGCTGGGCCGAGCCGGGCAACTGCACCCACGCGCCGGCCGGGTCGGGGGCCACAATGCTCTCCCCCAGTCCGAGTTCCCCGGCCAGTCCCGAGACGGCCTGCGAGCGTGTTGCGAAGGACTCCGCACCGGCGTCCAGCGTAAAGCCCGCCACCTCGTGCCGCGCCACGCAGCCGCCGAAATCCGCGGCTGCTTCCAGCACGGTGACCTGCACGCCCTGCATCGCAAGTTCGCGCGCGGCGACCAGCCCGGCGACGCCGCCGCCAACAACGACGGCGGTGGGAGCCTTGAGGGCCGGCAGGTGGCCCGTGCGCGGGGTGCTGCGGGAGGCAGCGCGGTCCGGGTACCCGGCGTCGGGACGCTGGTGGTGCGGCATGGCTACAGGTCCACCGAATGGATCAGCTTGACCACGCGGGTCAGCACATCCGGGTCTGTCTCCGGCGGGACACCATGCCCCAGGTTGACCACGTGCCCCGGAGCCGCGGCACCGGCGGCGAGTACTTCGCGGACGTGCTGTTCCAGCACTTCCCACGGGGCAGACAGCAACGCCGGGTCGATGTTGCCCTGCAGCGGGGTCTTGCCGCCCAGCCTGCGGTTGGCCTCGTCCAGTGGCAGACGATAGTCCACGCCGATCACATCGACGCCGACATCGCGCATGGCAATCAGCAGTTCGGAGGTGCCGGTACCGAAGTGCACCAGCGGAACGCCGAGGTCGCGGACGTGGTCCAGTGCGCGGGAGGAAGCCGGCGCCACGTGGCGGCGGTAGTCTTCCAGGCCCAGCGAGCCGGCCCAGGAGTCAAAGAGCTGTCCGGCGCTGGCCCCGGCTTCTAGCTGGGCGCGCAGGAACTTTCCGGAGGCATCCGCCGCCCAGTCGGTGAGGGCCCGCCATGTTTCCGGTTCGGCGTGCATCATGGTCCGCGGGCCCAGGTGGTCACGCGACGGCCTGCCCTCCACCATGTAGGCCGCGAGGGTGAACGGCGCACCTGCGAAGCCGATCAGCGGCTTCTTCCCCAGTTCATTGACCGAGAGGCGCACGGCTTCACGGATGGGCTCCAGCGCTTCATCGGTCAGGGTAGGCAGATTCGCGACGTCGGCGGCGGTCCGCACCGGGCTGCCCAGCACCGGGCCAACACCGGGAACGATGTCAACGTCCACCCCCGCCAACTTCAGTGGAATGACGATGTCGGAGAAGAAAATTCCGGCGTCCACATCGTGCCGCCGCACGGGCTGCAGCGTAATTTCGGCGGCCAGCTCCGGGTTCAGGCAGGAATCCAGCATCGCGATCCCCTGCCTCAGCTCGCGGTACTCCGGCAGCGAGCGGCCGGCCTGGCGCATGAACCACACCGGCCGCCGGTCGGGCTTCCCGCCGCGGTAAGCGGTAATCAGGGCAGAATCGGAAGTCCGGCCATCCATCAAGGGGTGGGAAGCATTCAACGTCATGCTTATAGATTCTGCTCCACCCGCGCGCTCAAGGCCAACGCGGCCGTCTCAGGACAGGGATGGTGGCAAAGGTCACCCGCCCGGATTGGGTGAACCCAAGGTAAACAGGCAATCCTAAGAAGAACTGGAAGTCCCTACGGGCTAAGATAAGAGGCGTTGTGGTTTTACTATCCTTGGTTGCGACCCATTCCGATCTTGATCTGGAAACGGTAGCCCGCTTGAGTGCCGGCTCCTCCCAGGTCGCTTCCAGCATGCTCAAGGACGGGAGTCCAATCTCCGGCGCCGTGGTCCTTGCCACCTGCAACCGCGTCGAGATCTACTGTGAAACCGGTTCCGAAACCGACATTGACGCCGCACGCAGTGCGGTCATCTCCGAGATCAGCGACCGTTCCGGGCTGGACGAAAACCTGGTTGCCCGCTCCTTCACCACCAATACCGGCCCCGAGGTCTCCCGTCACCTCTTTGCCGTCGGCGCCGGTCTCGATTCGGCTGTTGTGGGCGAGCGTGAAATCGCCGGCCAGGTACGCCGCGCCCTGAACGAGGCGCAGCAGGAGGGCACCGCCAGCGGGGCACTCGTGCGGCTGTTCCAGACCGCTTCCCGCACTGCCAAAGACGTTGGCGCCCAGACTGCCTTGGGCGGCCGCGGGCTTTCCATCGTTTCCGTTGCCCTGGATCTGGCCACCGATCTGGCCGAAGACCGCGACTGGGCATCCAAGAACGTCGTCGTTTTCGGTACCGGGGCGTATGCCGGGGCCACCATGGCGCTGCTGCGCGAACGCGGCTGCACCGGTATCTCCGTCTACTCATCCTCCGGCCGCGCGCGGACGTTCACCGAGACCCGCGGAGGCTTCCCCCTGACGGAAGAGACCTTGGGCGCCGCCGTCGCCGCTGCGGATGTTGTCATCGGTTGCAGCGGCAGCGACCGCCAGATCAGCGCCGCCGAAGTTGCCGCCGGTCGCGAAACCGAAGCCAAACCGCTGACCATCATCGACTTAGCCCTGACCCACGATTTCGATCCCTCTGTTGGCGAACTGAACGGCGTCGAGCTCATCACGCTGGAGTCCGTCCGGCTGGCCGCTCCGGAAGAGCAGGCAGAGTCGGTCAACCAGGCAGCAAAGATCGTGGACCACGCCGCCCGGGCCTTCGAGGAAAGCCAGCAGGCCCGCTCCGTGGACGCCGCGATTGTCGCACTGCGCCGGCACACCATGGCGGTATTGGAAACGGAACTGGAGAAGGTCCGCAACCAGCACGGCTGCACCGGCCCTGCCCAGGAAGTGGAATTCGCCATGCGGCGGATGGTCAAGCAGTTGCTCCACCTGCCGACGGTGCGTGCCCGCGAGCTCGCCGCCAGCGGCCAGCAGGACCAATACATCGCGGCCCTTAATGCGCTCTACGGCATCAGCGTTGCAGAACCCGCCGCAGCGCCGGCCCGCTCAACCAGCGAAGACAGCTGCCCCGTTGACCATACGGTCGGCAGCCGGGAACAGGCCGCCACCGCCTGAGCCTTCCGGCTCAGTACACCGGCTTCTCCGGCTCCACTTCACGCACCCAGCTGAGGATGCCGCCGTCGAGATGCCGTACACGGGTATAGCCGTGGTCCAGCAGATTCTGCAGCACCTCGGCCGAACGCGTCCCGGCCTTGCAGTGGAAGACAAGGTCCCGGTCCCGGGGCAACTCGCCCAAGGCCTCTCCGGACAGGATCCGCCCCTTCGGAATCAGCGTGGCACCGGGAATGCTGACGATCTCGAATTCCCCCGGCTCGCGTACATCGATCAGCTCAAAGTCTCCGGGGCCTTGTCCGCGGGACTGGAGCATGGCCGCCAGTTCGGGCGCAGAGACCGTATGGCCGGCATCCACCGTGGCTCCCGGCGCCACACCGCAGAACGCTTCGTAGTCCATCAGCTCGGTGATCGGTTCACCGTCCGGGTCCTTGCGCACGCGCAGTTCGCGCCAGCTCATCTGGAGCGAGTTGAAGATCAGGACCCGGCCCAACAGCGTCTGGCCAATGCCGGTAATCAGTTTGATGGTCTCGTTGACCATGACGGAACCGATCTGTGCGCAGAGCACGCCCAGCACGCCGCCTTCGGCGCAGGAAGGCACGGATCCTGCCGGCGGAGCTTCGGGGTAGAGGTCGCGGTAATTCGGCCCGTACTTGTCCCAGAAAACACTGACCTGCCCGTCGAACCGCAGGATCGACCCCCAGACATAGGGCTTGCCCAGGATCGCGGCGGCATCATTGACCAGGTAACGGGTGGCGAAGTTGTCCGTGCCGTCCAGAATCACGTCATAGCCGGCGAAGATCTCCAGCGCGTTGGACCTGTCCAGCCGCACTTCATGGAGCACCACGTCCACCCCGGGGTTGAGGTCCAGGATGCTATCCCTCGCCGACTGCGCCTTGGTACGGCCCAGATCGGCGACGGTATGAATGACCTGCCGCTGCAGGTTGCTGGTCTCGACCACATCATCGTCAATAATGCCGATCCGCCCTACTCCGGCCGCTGCCAGGTACAGCATGGCCGGAGAACCCAGCCCGCCGGCACCGATGACGAGGACCTTGGCGTTCTTCAGCCGGAGCTGTCCGGCCATCCCGACTTCGGGAATGATCAGGTGCCGCGAGTACCGCTCCATCTCGGCCTGCGTCAGCTCCGCCGCGGGCTCCACCAGCGGCGGCAACAACACTGATTCCTGCGTATTCATAGTGCCAATCTACGCCGACGCGCGTGGGTTGGCAGAATAGATGAATTGATCTGTATTACCGACGCGTAAACTGACTGGAGAACGATAGTCAAGATTTCCTGCTATACCGGCGCACGGCCACAATCCGGTGCCAGATGAGGTCCGACAGTGAGTACTGATTCCCGGCCGGCGGCCAAGCCTGCCCGTCTGCCCCGTGAGGAGCGCCGGCGCCAGCTGCTCCAGGCAGCGCACGAAGTTTTTGTCGCCAATGGCTACCACGGCGCCGCCATGGACGAGATCGCGGAGACGGCCCGGGTCAGCAAGCCCGTGCTTTACCAGCATTTCCCGGGTAAGCGGGAGCTCTATCTGGCATTGCTGGACCACCATCTGGAATCGCTCACGGCCATGTTGATGGCGGCGCTGAACTCCACTAACGACAACAAGCTGCGCGTCCATGCCACCATGGACGCCTACTACCGCTTCATTTCCCAGGAGAGCCAGGCACACCGGCTGGTGTTCGAATCGGACCTGAACAATGATCCGGACGTCAGCAAACGTCTGGAGGACTTCAACGCCCAGCTGGCCAGCGCCATTGCCGCCGTCATCGCCGATGATACGAAACTTTCGGAGGTGGAGGCGACATTGCTGGGGCGGGCGTTGGCCGGTATGGCCCAGATCAGCGCCCGTTACTGGCTCCAGGCCGATAACGAGCTCGAGCGTGATACCGCCGTCGATTTGATCTACCGTTTAGCTTGGCGCGGAATTTCACGGTTCCCGAAGGAATCCTAAGATAGATTTCGAACCAGACATCGTTCGCACACCAGGAGGCATCAGTAGTGGAAATCAAGATTGGTATTCAGAACGTCGGCCGCGAGATCGTCGTCGAGTCCGACGAGTCCGCGGATGAAGTTGCCGAAATGGTTTCCCGTGCCATGAACGGCGGCGCCGAGCTGCGCCTGAAGGACAGCAAGGGCAACGTGGTCATCGTCCCGACCAATGTCCTCGGCTATGTGGAGATCGGTGCCGAGGAGCCGCGCAAGGTCGGCTTCGGGGTTCTTTAACTAAGCGGCACTAATGGTCCAGTTCGTACTGATCATTCTGGTGGCAGCCGCCGTGGGCATGAGCGCGTGGGGCATTGACAACAAGCGCCACGCCTACGGCGTCCTGCTGCTGCCGGCCTCGGCAATCGTGGCAGCCACCATCTTGTGGCTCATCCTGATGTTCGCAGGCCTTGGCTCCCAGCCCGGCGTGGATTATCTGAGCTGGCTGCTGCCCATGGTGTTGACCGTTCCCGTGGCCTGGCTCACGGTGTTCCTGGTGGGACGCCGTCGCGTCGCCGCGGATGTGGAGCGTCTGACCGAAGCCCTGCGCTGATCCGCCGAACGGGGTGCTTGGCCGTCAGGCCGGGTATTTGTCCGGCTGGGAGGTGGCTCCCAGGCGGATGGCAAGCTCACTCAACGAAGTGGCGGCAGCGACGTCGCGGGTTGTTACTGCGGACCCCGCATCATGGGACGTCAACCTGATGAAGACCTTGTTGTAGCGCCAGTCGAGGTCCGGATGGTGGTTGGCCTCTTCCGCCAACTCTCCGGCCCCGGCGATGAAATCCAGTGCAGCCCGTCCGTTCTCAAGCTTGAAGACGGTAACCAGCGCTCCCTCGCTGTGGCGCCAATCCGGCAGCGTCCTGAGCTGTTCATCGATCTGCTTGCTGTCCAGCTTGTCCTCGGCGCCCATTGCTCCTCCTGTGGCTAGAGATCCGGGCGGCCTGCAAATGACGATGAAGCCAATGCGTGCTCCCGTTTGGGAATCCGGCCGCCTGTTGCCGCCAGCCTACCGGCGATGACCGCATGTTTGAAGGCTTCGGCCATGCGGACCGGATGCTGGGCCCTGGTCACTGCCGTAGCCAACAGGACAGCGTCGCAGCCGAGCTCCATGGCCAGTGCCGCATCCGACGCCGTGCCAATGCCGGCGTCCAGTACTACCGGAATCCCGGCGCGCGAGACAATTAACTCGATGTTGTGCGGATTGAGGATTCCCAGCCCGGTACCGATAGGAGCACCCAGCGGCATCACGGCGGCAGCACCCAGCAGCTCGAGCCGGCGGGCCAGCACAGGGTCGTCATTGGTGTAGGCGAAGACCTTGAATCCGCGGTTGACCAATGCTTCGGTTGCCTCCACGAGTTCCACCGCGTCGGGCAGCAGCGTCTCTTCGTCGGCGATGACTTCGAGTTTCACCCAGTTCGTCTCCAGGGCTTCGCGCCCCAGTTCGGCGGTCATCACCGCCTCCCGTGCCGTGTAGCAGCCGGCAGTGTTTGGCAGCACCCGGATGCCATGGCGCTCCAGCAGGTCGAAGACCGAGGTGCCGCTGCCGGCCGCGTAGCGGCGCATCGCTACCGTTGTGAGTTCTGTTCCGGAAGCCAGCAGGGCCTCGCCCAAGCCGTCCAGGCTCGGCGCGCCGCCCGTACCCATGATCAGGCGCGATCCGAGGGTAACTCCGTCGATCATCAGTTCGTCCATTACTTAGCCTCCCTGTACTGCGGTCACGAGTTCCACGCCGTCGCCGTCTGCGAGCATGGTCCGGGCCCAGCTTCCGCGCGGCGCCACCTCCGCGTTCAGTGCTACAGCTACGCCGAGCCGTCCGCCGTCGGCCGGTCGCCCGTCCTCGGTCAATTCGCGGCCTGTGGTCAGGGCCACCAGTTCGAGCAGTGTCGGCGCGGTCGGCAAGGTGTGCGGACTGCCGTTGACGGTGATCTTCATGCGTGACTCTCCTTGGTCATATTGCTGAACCTGTCGGGATTGAATTGCTGTAGCTGGGCGGCGATTTGCACTCCGTCGATGAGGTCAGCGCAGATCCTGGCCGCGACCGGCGTCAGGAGCACTCCATGACGGAAGAATCCGGTGGCAACTACCAAACCCGGAAGGCCTTCCGTCCCTGCCGCCACCCGCCCCAGCAGCGGCGCATTATCCGGTGTTCCCGGCCGGGCGCGGCAGGTCATCTCTTCGAGCGCGAGTTCCGCCACGGCCGGCACCAGCGTCTGGGCGTCGCGTAGCAACTGGTACACCCCGCCGGCCGACACGTCCGCCGATCCGTCCTCACGCTGGGTGGCTCCGATCACCACCGTGCCGTCCCCGCGCGGGACAAGATAAACAGGGTGCCCGCGTACGATGCCCCGGATTGTGGAGGTGAGGAACGGCTGCAGGCCCGCCGGCACGCGCAGCCGCAGAATGTCCCCGTATACCGGACGCAGCGGCAGCCGCAGCCCCTCGGGCAGGCCGGTCAGTGCGGCGGCCGCAAGCCCGTTCGCGACCACTGTTTCGTCGGCCGGGATAACCTCACCGCTTGCCAACTGCACGCCAACAACCGCGCCGTCAGCATCAGTGATAAGTCCGGCTGCCGTTTCACTCACGACGGCGGTGCCTGAGTTCCGCAGCATCGTCAGTAACGCTGCGGAAAGGGCCCGCGGGTCCACCTGGTGGTCTCCCGGTGCGTAGAAAGCGCCGGTCAGAGCCGGGCCCAGGCTGGGTTCGAGCCGTCGGGCCTCGCGGCTGGTGATTTCGTGGACCTCGAGTCCTTCGGCCAGCTGCGCCTGTTTCAAGTCCGCGAGCATGGCGCGGTCCGCGGCGTCGAAAGCGGCAACCAAGGTCCCGGTTTCCTGGTAACCGGTCTCCCCCAGCCCCGCGACGAACCCAGGGTAAAGCCGGGCGGACTCGCGGGTCAGCGCCAGCAGCCGCTCCTCCTGGTAGTGCAGCTCGCTGACAGGGGCCAACATGCCGGCGGCGGCGTAGGTGGCGCCCGCGGCCGGGGCTGGATCGATGATGGTGGCATGGTGGCCGCGGCGGGTGGCTTCTGCAGCGATTCCCAGTCCGACAATGCCCGCGCCGATGACGGCAACATGTTTGGACAACTTTGAGCTTCCTTCCCTACGCCGGCATGACCCGGATCAGGTTCGACGGTCGGTGCCAGGCACCCTCTCAGCCTGTCGGCCGCCGGCAATTGCCGCACGTGCCGCCTAATCAGGCTCCCGCAGTGTTTTCTCCAGTGTAGCCATATCCAGGACTTCGCCCACGTCACATCCCGCCGCAAACCGCTGCCCGGGAACCGCGGAGTTCATTGCGCAGTTTGCCATTATGGTTGCTGGTATGGATTTTTCCTCTGCCCAGCTTTACCTTTGCACCGACTCCCGCCGCGACCGCGGAGACTTCGAGCAGTTCCTGGATGCCGCCTACTCCGGCGGTGTGGACATCATCCAGTTGCGGGACAAGTCCCTCGATGCCGCCGAAGAGCTGGAGCTGCTCGGCGTGCTCGCCGACGTTGCCGCCCGTCATTCGAAGCCGTGGTCCGTCAATGACAGGGCGGATCTGGCTGCGGTGGCCGGGGCGCCGGTCTTCCACGTCGGCCAGCAGGACCTGCCGCCGGCCGCGGCGCGGTCGGTGCTTGGCCCCACGGCCGCAATCGGCCGCTCCACCCACACTCCGGAACAGGCCGCAGCTGCCCTGGCCGATGACGCCCTGGACTATTTCTGCACCGGGCCGCTCTGGGCTACCCCTACCAAGCCGGGCAGGGCCGCCGTCGGTCTTCAGCTGGTGGAGTTTACTGCCGCCCAGCAGGCGCAGTCGGGTTCCGGCAAGCCGTGGTTTGCGATCGGCGGCATCGATCTCGACAACATCGGTCAGGTGGCGGATGCCGGGGCCAAACGCGTCGTCGTCGTCCGTGCCGTCACCGATGCCGATGATCCGGCCGAGGCGGCCCGCGCGCTGAAGTCGGCGCTGCCGCCGCTGTAACCGCTGGTCCGGCCGGCCGGGCAGACTAAACTTTCAGGCGGTCAGGCCCAGGGCATTCATCCGGCGGGAATGGTTCCGGGTCAGTTCCGCGAAGAGATCCGCGGTGACGGCCTGCTGGGAGGAAGGTTCGTCCAGTCCCAGCAGGGCGCCCAGGAAAGCGCGTTCAATCCCGATGCGCTGCGCCTGCGTCAGCGCCTCGCCGACCAGCCGCCGGCCCCACAGGGCCAGCCTCGAGGCCAGCCGCGCATCGTGCTCCAGCGCCCTGCGCAGCCGGGCGGTGAGCAAGACCAGCTGGTCCCCGTTTTCCTTAATCCTGGACACCAGCGCGCGGGTATCGGGATCCAGCCGGTCGGCGATCGCACGGTAGAAATCGCCCGAAACGGCATCGGTGACATAGGCCTTCATCAACGATTCGTACCAATCCCCGGGCCGCGTCCGCTCGTGGAACGCGTCGATCGACGCCTGGAAGGGCGCCATGGCGGCCTGGACGTCGATACCGAGGCGCGCCAGCTCGGCGCTGACAAGTTCAAAGTGCCCGAATTCGACGACGGCGAGGCGCCCGAGATCAGCGCGGTCTTTCAACGTCGGGGAGAACCGTGCGTCCGAGGAGAATCGCTCAAAGGCAGACAGCTCTCCGTAGGCCATGACGCCATAAAGATCGATGACATGCTGCAGATGTTCCGTTCCTGTCCCGTTGCTGGTGGTTGGACGATCAGCGGGGAAGGGTCTTTCGGAGCTCATGAACACCACCCTAACGCCCCACCTGCGGCGCTCTGGCGATAGGCTGGGCCTGTGCCGTATTCACACGTTGACGCCAAAGTTAATGAATCGCAGCATCTGCTCGCCCGTGTGCTGAGGGAACTGCGCACTGAGCTGGAACTTCCCGCGGCGTTCTGCCCTTCGGTCCTCGCAGAAGCCGAGAAGGCTGTGGCGGAACAGTCCATGCCTGCCGTGGACCTGACCGGGCTGGACTTCGTCACCATTGATCCACCAAGCTCCACCGACCTGGACCAGGCGATGTATATCGAGCGCGACGGCGAGGGCTACCGGCTCTGGTACGCCATCGCCGATGTTCCTGCTTTTGTTGCTCCCGGCGGTGAACTTGATGCTGAGACGCGGCGTCGCGGCCAGACCATCTACGCTCCCGATGGACGCATCCCGCTGCACCCGCCGGTGATCAGCGAAGACGCCGGCAGCCTCCTCCCGGACCAGGACCGCAGCGCTTTCGTGTGGGAATTCGAGCTCGACGCTGCCGCCGTTGTCAGCACTGTGTCGCTGCGACGGGCCAGGATGCGCAGCCGGGCCAAGCTGAACTACGAACAGGTCCAGCAGGACATTGATTCCGGCGAAGCACCGGTCTACCTGCAGCTGCTCAAGGAAGTAGGGCTCAAGCGCATCGAGCTGGAGCGGCAGCGCGGCGGCGCGAGCCTGAACCTTCCGGATGAGGAGATAGCCCATGACGGCCGCCATTACTTCATCGTGGCGCGGCCGGCACGGCCGGTCGAGGATTGGAACGCCCAGATTTCGTTGATGACCGGCATGGCGGCGGCGGAAATCATGCTCGAGGGCAAGGTAGGAATCCTGCGCACCATGCGCGCTCCGGACGAGGAGTCGGAGGCCCGCTTCCGCCGCCAGACCAAGGCGCTGGGCCATCCCTGGCCGGAGGGGATTGCCTATGGCGAATATCTCCGCGGGCTCGATACCGCGGATCCGAAACAGCTGGCGTTGATGGACGCCGCCGGATCGCTGTTCCGCGGCGCCGGCTACACACCGTTCGACGGCGAGGTGCCGCGGGAGCAGACCCAGGCCGCGATCGCTGCACCCTACGCCCACACCACCGCGCCGCTGCGCCGCCTGGTGGACCGCTTTGTCCTGGTCATCTGCGAAGCGCTCTGCGCCAAGACAGAGGTGCCGGGCTGGGCCCGGCAGGCCTTGCCTGAGCTCCCCCAACTGATGGCGGCCGCGGACCAGCTGTCCGGACGGCTGGAACGTGCGGCACTGGACGCGGTGGAAGCGGCCCTGCTCAGCCACCGGGTGGGCGAGGAATTCGACGCCGTGGTTATCTCGGCCCGTAATTCGAACAACCACTCGAACCACAGTGCCAACGGAAATGGCCGCCAGGAAGCCGTACCGCGCGGCACTATCCAAATCAGTGATCCCGCTGTCAGTGCGCGTTGCGACGGCGAACTGCAGGCTGGCACTGCCATCAGGGCCCGCTTGGTCGAGGCCGATATCGAGAAGCGCACTGTCCGGTTCGAGCTGATCAGCCCGGCCTGAACGGTCCGCACGGCCGCGTCACGCAGACGGTCGGCAGCCGATTTGCTCCCAGCCGGTAGACTGGACATGTAGAACTGGATGCCCGGTCGTTGATTGTTAGTAAATTTCATCAACAGATCCGCACCTACGCGATCTTTAACCCGCCGGCATGGCCACGATGGCCTGCACCGGCACGCAGTTGTTAGCCCGCGATCGGCTTCCACTGGCTGCGTCACGCAACCGGACAGTTCCGCACGGCCGCTAGATGACCGTGTCGTTGAGCACCGGGGCCCAGGCGCCTTATTTTGAATGGTATTTAATTGAACACTGAGAATTCCCTCGTGGACCAGAACAACCTGCTCCATGCGGAAAACAGCCTTGAAGAAATCGAAGTCGAGGCCAGCCTCGCTTCCGACGAGCGTCCGCACGAGATTCCGCAGCAGACCTTCGCCGACTTCAACGTCCGCGCCGACATCGTCCGCTCGCTCTTCGACGCCGGCATTACGCACCCTTTCCCGATTCAGTCCATGACCCTGCCCGTGGCACTCGACGGCCACGACATCATCGGCCAGGCGAAGACCGGCACCGGCAAGACCCTGGGCTTCGGCATTCCCGCGCTGCAGCGCGTCGTCGGTCCTGAAGACGACGGCTACGACAAACTGCCCGTCCCCGGCGCCCCGCAGGCTCTCGTCATCGTTCCGACCCGCGAGCTTGCCGTGCAGGTGGCCAAGGACCTCACCACCGCTTCGCGCTACCGCAACGCGCGCATCGCCACCATCTATGGCGGCCGTGCCTACGAGCCGCAGACCGAGATGCTGGCCAAGGGCGTCGAAGTGGTGGTCGGAACGCCGGGCCGTTTGATCGACCTGCACCGGCAGAAGCACCTGAACCTGAAGAACGTGCGCATCGTGATCCTCGACGAGGCGGATGAAATGCTGGACCTGGGCTTCTTGCCCGATGTCGAAACGCTGATCGCCGCCACCCCTGCCATCCGGCAGACCATGCTCTTCTCCGCTACCATGCCCGGCCCCGTTGTCGCCATGGCGCGCCGCTACATGACGCAGCCGACGCACATCCGCGCCGCGGACCCGGACGACGAGGGCATCACCAAGAAGGATATCCGCCAGGTCATCTACCGTGCGCACAACTTGGACAAGACCGAGGTTGTCTCCCGGATCCTGCAGTCCCGAGGCCGTGGCCGTACCATCATTTTCACGAAGACCAAGCGCACCGCCGCCAAGGTCTCCGAAGAGCTGATTGACCGCGGGTTCGCCGCCGGTGCCATCCACGGCGACCTGGGCCAGGGTGCCCGCGAACAGGCGCTGCGTGCCTTCCGCAGCGACAAGGTAGACGTGCTCGTTGCCACTGATGTCGCTGCCCGCGGTATCGACGTCGACGACGTTACCCACGTGATCAACTACCAGTGCCCGGAAGACGAGAAGACCTACTTGCACCGCGTGGGCCGCACCGGCCGTGCCGGCAACAAGGGCACCGCGGTCACGTTCGTGGACTGGGACGATGTTCCCCGCTGGGGGCTCATCAACAAGGCCCTGGGCCTGGACCAGCCGGAGCCGGTGGAAACCTACTCCTCTTCTCCGCACCTGTTCACGGATCTGGACATTCCCGAGGGAACCAAGGGCCGCCTGCCCCGTAACCAGCGCAAGCTCGCGGGCATCGGCGCCGAAGAGCTTGAAGACCTCGGCGAAACCGGCAAGAAGCACGGCGGACGTGATTCCGGCCGCCAGGGCGGCCGTGGCTCCGAACGCGGTGGCAGCCGCGGCCGCGGCGAAGGCCGTTCCGAAGGCGGATCCCGCGCGACCGAACCTTCCGACGCGAGCCGCCGGCGCCGTCGTCGTTCTTCGGGGACCGAGGAAACTGCCGGCCGTACGGCCACCGAGCGGCCGGCCCAGGCCGAGAACACCACCAAGACCGAGGGTGAAAGCGTCCGTCCGCGCCGCAGCCGCAGCCGTACCCGGCGGCGCAACGGCGAAGTGGTCAACGCGCCGGATGCCGCCGGCGCCGGTAACGCGGAATAACCGGCAGTACCGGACGAGAAACGGATATCTCTTCAGTTATGACGGAGGCTGTCTCCGGGCACGGGCCCGGTTCTTTGTGGTCGCCGGACGGCAGCAATCTGGTGGTGCACGCGGACAACGCGGACTTCCTGCCGACACTGCCGGACGGCGCCTTCACGCTCATCTACGTCGACCCGCCGTTTAACACCGGCCGATCCCAGCGGCGGCAGCAGCTGTCCATGGTCCGCAGCGCCGACGGCGAGGGCGACCGGGTGGGATTCCAAGGCCGCTCCTACCAGACCATCAAGGGCATGCTCTCCAGCTACGATGATGCGTTCGATGACTACTGGTCCTTCCTTGAGCCCAGGCTGGCCGAGGCATGGCGGCTGCTCGCCGACGACGGCACGCTGTATCTGCACCTGGACTACCGCGAGGTGCACTACGCCAAGGTGCTGCTGGATGCCCTTTTCGGCCGAGAGTCCTTCCTGAACGAAATCATCTGGGCCTACGATTACGGCGGCCGCGCGAAAAACCGCTGGCCGGCCAAGCACGACAACATCCTGGTCTACGTGAAGAACCCTCGCACCTACCACTTCGACAATGCCGAAGTGGACCGCGAGCCTTATATGGCCCCGGGCCTGGTCACCGCGGAGAAGGCTGCCCGAGGCAAACTTCCCACCGACGTCTGGTGGCATACCATCGTCTCGCCCACAGGCAAAGAAAAGACCGGCTACCCCACGCAGAAGCCCGAGGGCCTGCTCCGGCGCGTTGTCGCCGCCAGCAGCCGCAAGGACGACTGGGTGCTGGACTTCTTTGCCGGTTCGGGCACCCTCGGCGCCGTGGCAGGACAGCTGGGACGGCGCTTTGTCTGCGTGGACCAGAACCCGCAGGCCATCGAGGTCATGGACAAGCGGCTCTCGCCCCAGGCCTCTGTAGTGCGGTTCGAGACAGCACCTGCGCCTTAGGATCTAAACACCCACCAAGCCTGCGCGCTGCGGGCATATCAAAGGCGGCCGGACAGTTTCGAACTGTCCGGCCGCCTTTGTTGGCAGCGGGTCGCTAAATGATGGAGCGGCCCTCTCTACGGGCCTCGACCCAGTCACGGAGGAATCCCTTGCAGATCATGAACAGGGTTCCGCCGACGATCACCGGCCACATCAGTACGTAAATCGTCAAAAGCATGGTGCTATCCATTGGTGTCTCCTTTACTTCCCGGTGCCGCTTGCAGCGGTGCCGGCAGCGGTAGCGTCGAGCTCCGGATCCGTCTCGGAATCCGTGTCGTAATCGCCGATGCGCTGCTTGATCAGGTCGAAGTCGAAGTCCTGCCTGCTGCGCACCGACATGGCGAAGCAGATCACGGTACTGACGGCGTAGGCCACCAGCGAACCGGTCAGGACCGTGTAATCATGCAGGAAGCCAATGGCGAACGGTGCCGCAACCAGCGCGCCAAGGGCGCCGATGATCCTGGCCGCCTTGAGCCCGAAGAACCCGAAGGACATCAGACCAAGCACAACGCCGATGCCCACCACGGAGACCACGTCGAAGACGATGCCCGTAGCGCCATCCATCGGGAACCACTCGAAGCGGACCGGGATGAAGACGGCCAGTGCAGCCAGCACCGAAACGGTGAACGCCTTGTTGGTGACCTTGCCCCAGTAGAAGCTGGCGATCACCGGGAAGACCAGCGCGCCCCAGAGTGCGCCAACGAAGACCAGCAGGTCGAGGATGTTCATCTGTCCGCTGGCGAAATACAGTGCAGCGGCGGTGGCAACGATCATGGTGATACGCCCGACCATCAGCATGGTCTTCGGATTGGCTTTGCCCTTGGCGATGTTCTGGCCGTAGACGTCCGCCATCATGATCGAGGACAGCGCGGCCAGATCAGAGTCGGCCGTCGAAGACAGAGCGCCGATGATCATGATCAGGAAGACACCCAGCAGGATCGGCCCCAGGTAGGTGGAGGCCATCTGCGGAATCAGGTTGTTGGTGTCGCCGCCGGACGGTGAAATGCCCAGGTACAGCGCCATGACGCCGAGCATGCCGATACCGATGATGGTGGCACCGTAGCCGATCGTCGCGGTGACGAAGGTCTTCTTGATTAGATCCTCACGCACTGCGAAGAGCCGCTGGGCGATGGTCTGGTTGCCGATGGCGTAGGCCAGCACGGCGGCGATGTACGGCGCACCCTGGTTCAGGAATGCATCCGAGGAGAAGAAGTTGGATTGCTGCGGTGTCAGATTCGCCGCACCCTGGGCGAACATGTCGGGACCGCCGGCGGAGAAGAAGACCACCGGAATAATTACGACGACGGCGCCCAGCATGGCGACGACCTGGGCAAAGTCCGTCATCACGGAAGCCCGGAAGCCGGACCACAGCGTGTAGAGCAGTACGCCGGCGGCAATCACGATGATGCCTTGGGAGAAGCTGAACGGTGACAGCAGCGCAATCAGAGCACCGCCGGCGATGAAGTTCGAGGTGAGGCTGATGAGGCTCCCGACGACGTTCGAACCGGCCAGCATGAGCTGGCTGGAACGACCGTGTCGGGCGTGCATAACCTCAGCGAGCGTATGGGCTTTGGGCGCTACCTTGCGGATGCGCTTGCCGAAGGGGTAGATGAACAGAATCATCAGTGCACCCCAAAGACCGTAGTGGATCGGTCCCGAAATACCGTAGGTGTAGCCAGAGGTTGCCGAGGCGTACATGGAGGACGCCCAGATCCAGGTCGCCGTCATGCTGGCCGCGGAAATACCGAAGCCGACTTTGTTGCCTGCGGTCATGTAACCGTCTGCGTTTTCCTTCTTTTTCCCGATGAGTGTGGACATCAGGAGTGTGCCACCGTAAAACAGCACCAGCAGCAGGATTACTGTCCAACCGCTCAGTTGATAGAACTCCGCCTCAGGCGTCATTCGTTTCCTCTCCTCATGACAGGCTCACCGGGCACCTGCCAGATTCAACGCGCGCCGGCCGTCACGGCTCTATTTCCACGTATCGTCCGGCGGTTCCTCGTCAAAAGGCCGCGGACATCTGAATCCGGTGATGGATTCGAGGCGCGCACTCCCGTCCGGCACGACGCCGGACCCAAAACAAGCTGCATTCGCTGCAGCATACAAAAAGCGGCCGGAATCCCTCCGCGCCGCCAAGGCAGTGGCTGTTCTTCAGCCGACCACGGGATTATTCATGCTTCCTACCTGTGCATTTCCGGCTCAAAGACATCGGAACGTTGCTACAAGCAAGCATCGTGCTTTCACGATATTAGCACCGTTGCGGTTGTTATCCGCTGTTTGTGTCGCGCTGCGGGAGGTAGGCGGCACTTCCCGTGCCCAATTCGAGGATCCTTTCCAGCACCTGGACAGAGGTCGTATTCTCCCCCAGCCGGTTGGGTTTTCCCGTCCCGTGGTAGTCGCTGGATCCGGTAACCAGCAGCCCGTTTTCGGCGGCGAACCGCCGGAGCCACGCCTTGCCGTCCTCCGGATTATCCCGGTGGTCAACCTCCACGCCGTCGAGCCCGGCGTCGATCATTTCGTGGAAGACTTCCTCGTCGACAACCCTGCCGCGGCTGGAGGCCACGGGATGGGCGAAGACGGCCACGCCGCCCGCCTGCTTAATCAATTCGACGGCGTGCGCGGGTTCCGGCGCGTAGTGCGTGATGTAATACCGCGACCGGGACGTCAGAATGTGGGCGAATGCCTCGCTGCGGTCGGAGACTATACCCGCCGCCACCAAAGCATCAGCGATATGCGGACGCCCCACCGTTGCACCGTGGGCGGTATGGGCGTTGACGTCCGCCCATGAGATCGGATAGTCCTCCGCCAGCAGCTCGACCATCCGTTCCGCCCTTGTCAGCCGTGCGTCCCGGGCCTTGCCGATTTCCGCCAACAGCCCGGGGTGGGCCGGGTCGTGCAGGTAGGCCAGGACGTGCACGCTGATCCCCTGCACGGAGTGGCAGGTCACTTCCATGCCGGGCACCAGCCCGATGCCGCATTCACGCGCAGCCGCGAAAGCGGGCTCCCAGCCCGCCGTCGAGTCGTGGTCGGTCAGCGCGACTACGTCCAGACCTGCGGCAGCAGCCGAACGTACGACGTCGGCGGGCGGCTGCGTGCCGTCCGAGACTGTGGAGTGTGCGTGCAGATCGATTCTCACGCCACCAATCTACCGCGCACCGGCACCGGAATGCTGTGCTGGAACGTTTGGCAGGGCTTCGCGCCGGTGAGACGATGGTTCGGTGAGTACAGACGTCAATAACAGCGCCCCCCTGCAGGCTTCCGAAGGGCAGCCGCTCGAAGAGCGCGGAAACAACCGATCGCAGCGCCCGGAATCCGATGCTTTCAAGGACTTCATGGGCAGCAAGTGGGCACCGAGAACCGCCCAGGCCCGCGCCAAAGCCGAGGTGGCAGCGCATGCCGCGCGCCGCCGTCGCGCCATTTCGGAGAAGTTCCGCGGCGAGCGGTTGGTCATCCCCGCCGGTCCGCTCAAGGTCCGCTCCAACGACACGGACTACCGGTTCCGCCCGCATTCCGGCTTCGCCCATCTGACCGGTCTCGGGCTGGACCATGAGCCCGAAGCCGTCCTGGTTCTGGAACCGACGGCAGAAGGCACGGGCGACGACGGCGGCCACCACCATGCCACGCTCTATTTCCGCCCGCTGTCGGGCCGGGATACGCCGGAGTTCTACGCCAACGCACGCTACGGTGAATTCTGGATCGGCCCACGGCCCACCCTGCCCGAGCTCAACCAACTGCTGGACCTGGATACCGCGGACCTGAGTGAGCTCGAGGTAGCCATCACCAAGGGCGCCGGAGTGGTCAGCGTCGGCGGCATGCGTATCCGTTTGCTGCGCGAAGTGGACATGAACGTGGACGCGCTCGTTGATACTTCCCGCATCAATACGGGTGTGGATCTGGAAGAGTCCGACAAGCTTGACGCCTTGCTGGCCGAAGCCCTGTCCGAACTGCGCCTGCTCAAGGACGAGTGGGAAATCGAAGAAATCAAAAAGGCCGTAGCCGCAACCATCAATGGCTTCCATGAGGTGGTCAAGGTCCTGCCGCGCGCGATCACCCATGACCGGGGCGAGCGCGTGGTCGAAGGTGCGTTCTTCGCCCGCGCCCGTGAAGAGGGCAACGACCTCGGCTACGACACGATTGCCGCCGCTGGAAACAATGCAACGATCCTCCACTGGATCCGCAACAACGGCCGGGTCAACGCCGGCGATCTGCTGCTGCTCGATGCCGGGGTCGAGGCCGACTCCCTTTATACCGCGGACGTAACCCGCACCCTTCCGGTCAACGGCAGCTTCACTGAGATCCAGCGCAAAATCTACCAGGCTGTGCTGGACGCGGCGGACGCCGGTTTCGCCGCTGCCCAGCCCGGCGCGAAGTTCCGCGATGTGCACACGGCTGCCGTGACGGTACTGGCCGAGCGGCTGGACGAGTGGGGTGTGCTGCCCGTTCCATTGGAAGAGGCTCTCTCGGAACACGGCCAGCATCACCGGCGCTGGATGCCGCACGGAACCAGCCACCACCTGGGTCTGGACGTCCACGACTGCGCGCAGGCCAAGCGCGAGCTGTACCTGGACGGCATCCTCACGGAAGGCATGGTCTTCACCATCGAACCGGGCCTCTACTTCAAGAACGAAGACCTGGCGGTCCCGGAGGAATACCGCGGCATCGGTATCCGGATCGAGGATGACATCCTGATGACCGCCGCTGGCCCGGTAAACCTCAGCGCAGCGCTGCCGCGCAAGCCGGACGAGGTCGAGTCCTGGATGGCCGGCATCTACAGCCCCACCGGGGAATAGCCGGGTCGCGCTGGGCAGGCCTTCCGCCGGCCCGGCGCCGCAGGACCAGACGCAGAGACAGTAAGGGACGGATCCGATGCGGATCCGTCCCTTACTGTTTGGTTTTCGCTGAAGGAAGCCGGCAGCCTTACTGGCGCGGCTGCTCCGCGGGACCCTCGGGATTCTGGTCCTGGTTCCGTTCGTCTGGATTGCGGGAAGGATCAACGCGGTCATCGGGCTGGCCCGGCTCCTGCTCCGGCGTGACCCGGACGCCGTACTGGGGACGGCCGTCCGGCAGATCCGGGAAACGCCCCCGCACCGGCGGACCCGTTGGCTCGCCGCCGTTTTCCTCACCAGCACCTGCTGAGGGCTGGCTGTTTGGCTGCGGCGGGATGCCCGGCTGGCCGGGCTGGTTCTGGCCGGGCTGCTGGTAGGGATCGCCCCACTGCGCCGGACGGTCCGGCATCGGCTGCTGTTGTTGCTGCTGCTGCTGCCCGCGGCCCGGCCCCTGTGCACCAGGGTGGAAGGCATGACCGGGCATCGGCAGCTGTGAGGCCAGCCGGCGAGCCTCATGCGCCACCTCGGTGGCAACGACGACGTCGTAGCTGGTAGCAACCGTCTGCTGGGTCGAAGTGAAGTCCCGCTTGCCGCGCGTAAACGCATAGCTGACCACGCCGAACAGGATCCAGAACGCGGCGCCCATGGCCATCGAGGAGAGCACCAGCATGTAGCTGCCGCCACCGCCGAACAGCATCAGCAGGAGCCCGACGAACAGGCCGAACCATGCACCCGTTGCCGCCCCGGAGAGAGCCACCTTCGGATAGCTCAGCCGGCCAGTGACGCGTTCCACGGACTTGAGGTCATTGCCTACAATGGACACGTGCTGGACGGGGAACTCCTGGTCCGCCAGGTAGTCCACTACTTTCTGCGCGTCCAGGTAGGTCCGGTAGTTGCCGAGCAGCTCGCCTTGCGGAAGCCCTGGTTTCAGGTCACGTGATTCGGTACGGCCAAGCATTGACATACCCTCATTGTCTCCCACATTGTCCCGACAGTGTGCCCGGTATCGCTTCAGGTGAACGTTTGTGCCCTTTGGGGCGCCCCGGTGCGGCTTGGACGGCGCATACCACGTAGCCTAATGGTGTGAGCACAAATCCAACCAGAGTCTTCGTTGCACGCCTGCTCGGCCTGGACGTTTTCGACCCTTTGGGCGACCGTCTGGGTCGGCTGCGTGATGCTGTTGCGCTTGACCGCGGCGGGGCCAAACCGCCCCAGGTCGTCGGCATTGTCGTAGAGGTGCCCGGCAAGAAACGCGTCTTTGTGCCCATGACCAGGATTACCTCGATCAACGCCAGCCAGATCATCTGTACCGGATTGGTCAACCTACGCCGGTTCGAACAGCGCGGCGCCGAAATGCTGATGGTCGCGGAGATGTTCGACCGCCGGGTCACTCTAGCGGACGGCAGCGGCGACGCCACCATCGAAGACATCGCGATGGAAAAGTCCCGCAACGGCGACTGGTACGTCTCCCAGCTGTTTGTCCGGCGCGGCCATTCCACATCCCCGCTACGCAGCCTGCGCCGCAATGAGACGCTCATCATTGACTGGAACGAGGCCCAGCAGGGCGCCGGGAACGAGCCGCAGGCCGCAACGGCGTTCGTGGCCAGTCACGAGGACCTCAAAGCAGCGGACTTTGCCGAAGCCCTGCACGAGATGACAGGCAAACGCCGGATCGAGGTAGCCAGCGAGTTGCAGGACCAGCGGCTCGCGGCGGTGCTCCAGGAACTTCCGGACGATGACCAGGTCCAGATCCTGTCCTCGCTGGATATTGAACGAGCCGCGGATGTCCTGGAAGAAATGGACCCCGACGACGCCGCGGACCTGTTGGCGGAACTGCCCGAAGAGCAGAAAGAAGAACTGCTCCAGCGCATGGAGCCTGAGGAAGCCAAAGACGTCCGACGGCTGATGGAGTATGAGGAGAACACTGCCGGCTCCATCATGACCCCGGTTCCCGTCATCCTGCCTCCGGAAGCTACAGTGGCCCAGGCCTTGGCCCACGTACGCCGCGAGGAACTGACTCCTGCGTTGGCATCGGCCATTTTCGTCTGCCGGCCGCCGCTGGAAACACCCACGGGCCGCTATCTCGGCGTCGTGCATATCCAGCAGCTGCTGCGCTACCCGCCGCCGGAGGCATTGGGCAATATCGTGGATACGGATCTTGACCCAGTATCGGATCAGGCGGACGTCAGCGAGGTGGCGCGGATGCTGGCCACCTACAATCTGAACTCGCTCGCGGTGGTGAACGAGGACGACAGGCTCGTTGGCGCGGTTACGGTGGATGATGTGCTCGACCATCTGCTCCCCGACGACTGGAGGGCGCAGGATGATGATGTATCGCTGAGCCGGAAGGTGGGCCGCAATGGCTGAGAAGAAGAATACCGCCGGTGCGCTGGACATCCCCCGCGAGGCGCGCGCCCGTCTGCTTCCGCGCTTGCGGCCCAACCCGGATGCCTTCGGCAGCGCCACCGAGAATTTCGCCCGGTTCATGGGAACCCCGCAGTTTCTGGTCTGGATGTCGGTCTTCTGCCTGATCTGGCTCGGCTGGAATACGTGGGGGCCTCCGTCGCTGCGCTTCGACAGCGCGGCGCTGGGTTTTACCGCGCTGACCCTGATGCTTTCCTTGCAGGCGTCCTACGCGGCACCGTTGCTGCTGCTGGCCCAGAACCGTCAGGACGACCGGGACAAGGTCTCGCTCCAGCAGGACCGCCAGCGGGCCGAGCGGAACCTTTCCGATACGGAGTATCTGACGCGCGAACTGGCCTCGCTGCGCATCGCGCTGCAGGAAGTGGCCACCCGAGACTTCGTCCGCAGCGAGCTCCGAAGCGTCCTCGAGGAACTCCTCGAGACCGACGACGGCGAAGAGCGTCCCGTCCGCAGGGGCAAGAAGAAGGTCTCGGACGCGACTGCTGCCTTGCCCAGAATTTCCGCTCGTCCTCAGAAACAATCCGAAAGCTAGGCCGTGACACCCCATCATCCCCAACCCGACAGGCAGTCCGTCCAACGGGCCCTGGAAAAAGTCATCGACCCGGAACTGCGCCGGCCGATCACCGAACTGGGCATGCTAAAGGGTTTTTCCATTGACGACGGCGGCGCTGTCACCGTAGAGGTGTTGCTCACCATCGCCGGGTGCCCCCTTCGCGACACCATTACCGGCGATGTTGAGAAGTCGCTGGCAGCCGTACCCGGAATCAGCGCGGTTTCGGTGGTACTGGACGTGATGACGCAGGAACAGCGCACGGCCTTGAAGAAACGGCTCAAGGGCCCCGGCGCGGAGCGCGGCATTCCCTTCAACGATCCGTCCTCGCTGACCAGGGTCTACGCCGTGGCCAGCGGCAAGGGCGGCGTGGGTAAATCCAGCGTCACCGTGAATCTCGCGTGTGCCATGGCGGCCCAGGGGTTGCGCGTGGGGATCATCGATGCGGACGTTTACGGTTTCTCCATCCCCGGGCTGATGGGTATCACCGGCGCCCCCACGCGTGTGGACGAAATGATCCTGCCGCCGGTGGCCTACGGCGTCAAAACCATCTCTATCGGCATGTTCGTCTCGGGAAACCAGCCGGTGGCGTGGCGCGGACCGATGCTCCACCGCGCACTGGAGCAGTTCCTGACCGATGTCTATTTCGGCGACCTTGACGCGCTCTTCCTGGACTTGCCGCCCGGCACCGGGGACATCGCCATCTCCGTATCGCAACTGCTGCCCGAGTCCCGGATACTCGTGGTCACGACGCCGCAGAGCGCTGCGGCCGATGTCGCCGAACGGGCCGGGTCCATCGCGGCGCAAACGGGCCAGCAGATCGCGGGCGTCATCGAGAACATGTCGTGGCTTGAGCTGGAGGACGGCAGCCGGGTGGAAGTTTTCGGCGCCGGAGGCGGCCAGGTCGTGGCCGAGCGGTTGAGCAGCACCCTGGAGAAAGATATTCAGCTGCTGGGCAGTGTCCCCTTGGATCCGCGGCTTCGCGAGGGCGGCGACCGCGGCGAACCCATCGTCCTTGCGGGCGGCCCGGCAGGGTCTTCACCGGCAGCCAAGGCTTTGCGGGGCATCGCCGCGGAGCTGGCATCCCGTCCACGCGGCCTCGCCGGCCGTCCGCTGGGTGTCAGTCCGGCCTAGGTGGCCTCGACGTCGAAAGGTGCAGCCTGACCCGGCTCGAGCCGCTCGATCCGTTTGGTCCCGGGGCCTGCTCCTGGACGCGCTGCTGCCGCAGAGGTTCCGGCCGTTTTCGTTGCCGTAGCGGCACCGGCCACACCGGCGGCTCCGGCCGCCAGGGCAGGAGCTGACTTCGTTGTGCTGCGCTGCTGGCCAAAATCGTCGTCTTCATCGTCGTCCAGCAGAGCTTCCTTGATGATCCGGCGCGGGTCATATTGACGTGGATCCAGCTTGCGCCAGTCCATATCAACGATTTCGTCGCCGACTTCTTCGCGGAGCTGGTCTTTGGCTCCGGCAGCCATCCTGCGCAGCTGCTTAACGAGCCGGCCCAGCTGGGCAGCATATTCGGGCAAACGCTCAGGACCGAGCACCATCACGGCAATTACCGCGAGAATGACCAATTCCGATCCGTTAATTCCGAGCACGTTTGAAGATTACCTGTTCCTGCCCTGTAACGGCCAACTTTGGCAATGGCTCATCGCTCACCCGCAGGCTCAATCAACTTGCCCAGCCCACGGATAATCCGGCTGAACGGATCGTCCGCTGGTTCTTCTTCCGGAAGCATCAGCCGTGACTTCTCCGTCACGATGATCTGGTTGACTGTCTCCGGCAGGGCCGACAGCGGGATGTCGGCCCACACCGTGTAGGTCACATTCTCCGAGTCCAGCACTACGGTCCAGTCATTGGCCGCGTACACCCACATCTCCCGGTCCATGCCATCCACCGGATGGAACCCGTCGGCTGCCACCGTGTTTCCTGTCACCGCATTCACTGCGGCCTCGGCGCGGGTGGCATCAGGTTCCTCGTTCCTGATCCGCTCCGTGCCGCGACGTTGTTCCGTAACGACAACGGTCCCGGTCGCTTCATTCGCCAGCTCTATCCGGACGGCCGGTGCACCGGCAATCTCGATTTTTCGGGCGGAGACGAACTCATAACCCATGCCGACAAGCTGCGGGCAGTTCCACCCGTCGCCACGCAGTTCGGCAAGGCCTTCGCGGTCCAGTTCCTCGACGCTGCCGGCGAGGTTGGACTGCAGCTCCTGCGTTCCCTGCCAGTCCGCGCCGGAGGAACCGGCACCGCCGGCAACGGGACGGGAGTCTTCGCCACCGAGCACATAAGCTGTGCCGGCAGTCAGGGCCGCGAAGCCCGTCAAGACGCTGCACACCGTCAGCGCGGTACGCTGCCGCGTAGACCCGGCAGGTCCGCGCTCCGCGTCCGGCAGTGCGGGTGCCGGCGAGGCCGGTGCAGCATTAGCCGTACCCGTGGAGGCGGTTACGAAGGCATGGGAACTGCGGCTGAGGATTCTGCTGGCAAGATCGGGGCCGGGCGGCGGCACGTCGAGGGCACGCAGGCGCTCCTGGATGGCGCGGTGTTCCGCAACAGACTCACGGCATCGCGCGCAGCGCTGCAGGTGGCGTTCAAAACCCGGCCGGCGCTCGTCAGCAAGTTCGCCGTCCAGATACTCCGCCAAATCACGTTCGGGGTGGCGCATAGTGGATTCAGTGTGCTCCGGCCACGCGGGGTAGTTTCAGCCGCGCAGGCCGCTTGGCAGCCGGGTCGCGGTGTGCCAGCTTCTCACGCAGCATGGTCCGTCCGCGGTGAATGCGCGAACGGACGGTGCCCAGCTTGACGCCCAATGCCGCGGAGACCTCGTCGTAGGAAAGTCCCTCCAGGTCGCACAGTACAACCGCAGCCCGGAAGTCAGGCGGAAGATCTTCAAGCGCTGCCTGCACATCGACGTCGAGATTATTGAATTCGAAGCTGCGTTCCGGCCCTGGATCGCGGCCGGGAATACGTGCTTCGGCGTCTTCGGCGAGCCCGTCGAAACGGATCCTGCTCTTCCTCCGCGCCTGATCCAAAAAGAGGTTGGTAGTGATCCGGTGAAGCCAGCCGTCAAGCGTGCCCGGCTTGAAATTCTCGAGGGAGCGGAACACCCGGACGAAGACTTCCTGGGTGAGGTCTTCGGCGTCGTACTTATTGCCGGTGAGGCGGTAGGCGAGCCGATAGACCTTGGCCGAGTGGTTGGTAACTACTTCTTCCCAGGTCGGAGCAACCCACGGCGTCTCCGCCCCGGCAGCGGCCGGCTCTTCGGTGGCATCCTGCTGCAGTTTGGTCATAGCTACTCCCCTCGGCGGTTGCCCGTTCGCTTCAGCCCTTGGCTACGTTCGGGTCTGAGGTACGTCCCCCGGCAACCGTGAAACACAATTGGCCTACGGATGTCCATCCTCACTCAGCAAGCTGGGAGAATTCTGTTAGTAACCTGCACGAAGGCGCAACACTGGGGCGTCTCGCTCTCCCGCGCCACGGATACGCGGCAGTAGCAGTAGGCTGGGGCTGGAATATGAAGATTCTTCCGGAGAAAGTGATGGTTCATGAGCGCCGATAAGCAGACCAGCTGGTCCTACACGGAGGGACTACCCACCGAGGATGAGGTATTGCTCCGCGCACGTGAACGCTCCTACGAACTCGGCGTCGCCACAGTGAGTCCCGGTGTTGCCGCCGCCTTGACGGTTCTGGCCGCCGGTTCCAAAGCACACACCGTCGTCGAGATCGGTTCGGGCGCGGGCGTTTCGGGCGTCTGCCTGCTCCGTGGCCTGCCCGCCAACGCCGTCCTTACGACCATCGACTCCGATGTGGACCATTTGCGCGCCGCCCGCGAGGCCTATGCCGAGGCAGGAATTCCCAGCAACCGCACCCGGACGATTTCCGGCCGGGCGGCTGACGTGCTGCCGCGGCTGACCGACGGCGCCTACGACCTGGTCTTTGTGGATGCCGACAAGCCCTCCTACCCCCTCTATGTGGAGCGGGCCGTGCGGCTGCTCAAGAGCGGCGGAATGCTCATCATCAACGACGCGCTGGACAAGGACCGCGTCTCGGACCCGGCCATCCGGGAGGAAACCACCAACACCTTGCGGCAAGTGGGCAAGAGCATCCGGGAAAACGAGGACCTCATCTCGACCGTTCTGCCCACGGGTGACGGACTGTTGCTGGCCGTCAAACGCTGAGGCTAACCGCGGTAGCCGGCCAGGAATGACAGCAGCAGGCGCGCACCGTAGCCGGTTGCGCCCTTGGTGACCTCGGCTTCGTCGGCAGTGGACCGCGCCGGGCCGGCGATATCCAGATGGATCCACGGTGTCTGCCCGACAAACTCCCGAAGGAACAGCGCCGCCGTGATGGATCCGGCCTGCACCTTGGACTTCGGTGAAGATATATGGGACAGATCCGCCACCGTGGAATCCAGCGAGGACCGGTATTCCTCCGCAGCCTCCGCGAGGGGCATATGCCAGACCCGCTCCCCCGACAGCTCGGCTGCACGTTCGAATCCGCTGACCAAATCCTGTCGGGTTCCGTACAACGCTGCATGCCGCCGGCCGAGGCCCAGTGACGCGGCACCCGTCAGCGTTGCAATATCGATCAGCACGTCCGGGGCCAGTTCGTCACGGGCAAACGCGAGGGCATCGGCGAGGACCATGCGTCCTTCGGCGTCGGTATTTCCGATTTCAACGGTGGTGCCGTCATAGGTCCTGACGACGTCACCCGGACGATAAGAGGCGGCACCGATGGCATTCTCGGCCAGTGCCAGCAGGCCGGTGACACGATGCGGAATACCAAATTCGGCGGCGGCGTGCAGCACAGCCAGTACGACGCCGGCGCCCGCCATGTCCGTTTTCATCGGCACCATTGCTTCACGCGGCTTCAACGACACCCCGCCGGTGTCGAACGTGATGCCTTTTCCGACCAGGACAATATGCTGCGCATCCGGGGCGGCATCCGCCGGGGTGTAGGACAGCTGGACCAGACGGGATTCATGCTCAGACCCGCCGCCCACGGCAAGCAGGCCGCCAAATCCGCCAGCTGCCAGCTCCGCTTCATTCCAAAGGCGCACCTCGAGTCCGCTTTCGGCCGCGAGGCGTTCGGACTGGCGTGCCATCCACACCGGGTTCTTGACGTTGGAAGGCATGTTCGCCAGGTTGCGGGCCAGCCAGACGGCCTTGCCCGTGGCCACTGCCGCGGCCAAGGCGGTTTCGGACGCGCCGGTCAACTCCAGGCTGCGCGCCATCGGCTTCGGGGCAGGCGAGGTTCCGGCCCTCGGCGGCCGGTAACCGCCGAGCAGGAAACCCTCGACGAAGGCACGCTGTGCCAGCTCGTCCAGGCCGTCGACGACGCTGGCGCGCATGGTTTCCACGCCGAAAGTCGCCTTGGCCAGGGCCGCTCCGGCCTTGCGCAGGCTGGCCGGCGATTCGTCCCCGACACCAAGGAACAGCAGTCGTTGGGGCAGCCCGGATTCGCGGCGCGGCGCAGTGACCGCCAGGATTTCGGCGGCCTTGCCGGTCACCGAATTCGCCTCGGCCAGGACAGCTACGTCGACGTCGTACATGGCGGCCGCTTCCGCTGCGCCCTGCCGCGGCTGCGGCGTTCCCCGCTCCTCGGAATTTCCGCCCGAGACGCCGGAGGTGCCGATGGGAACTACCAGCACGCTGACACCAGTGCCCGGTTCCGGCACCACATGCCCCTTGTCCAGCGCGGGCCGGGCCACGATGGCGGAGGGCCGGGGTGCGACCAGCGCCTCTTCGAGCGTCCTGGTGGTCAGTTCGTCTGGTGTAGCTGCAGGGTGGCCCACTCGCTCAGGCCTTAGCTGGCGACACTGTCGGTGACACCGAGCAGGCAGTCCTTGAGATTGCCGGCCTCTTCGGCATTGAGTTCCAGTACCAAGCGACCGCCGCCGTCGATCGGAACCCGCAGAATGAGGCTGCGCCCCTCCTTGGTGACTTCCATGGGTCCGTCACCTGTACGCGGTTTCATCGCAGCCATTTGGTTTTCCCTTTCACCGTGGGCGGACAAGTTTGTGACTTGTTCGCCCGTCAACATGTCAGCACGGCAAGATTTGGCAGTCGGCCGTGCGTCATCCATTCACCATTATCGCGTACATCACAGGCCGGTGCTAATTACCGCGCCACGTATGAGGCTTCGTGTCGGAACGCTACGGCCGGTGTTACGGCGGGTAGTCTCCTCCACCGGGCAGTTCCGTCCAGGACCACAGCCAAGCCACCCAGACAATCTGTCCGGCGAGGAACATCACGCCCAGGCACACTCGGTAGGCCGTGCTGCGCGAGGCCATCGCGGCTACGAGGGCAAAAGGGAACAACGGCAGCAGCAGGCGGAACGTGCTGGTTTGTGGATGCAGGAACGCGAAAAGGTAGGCAGCATAGGCGGCACACCATAGCCGCAGTTCCATGCCGATTCTCCGCGCCGGCCCGCTGCTCAGGCACAACACTGCCGCTGCCATCAGGACCAGCGGAGCGAGTACGCCGCCTACGGGGCCGAACAGGTCCTTGCCCATATCGAACCAAGGCATGAACAGCACCAGGTCATCCCCGCGCCACGCGGTTTCCGTTGCCGTATACGCGTCCATTTCGCCCGTGATGGCCCAGGCGAGCGCAGGCCAGGTGAGCGCGCCGGCGCAACTGACGAGCGCCAGCGCTACGATGCGCAGAAATTCCGGCGTCTGAAGTTCGTCCTCTTGCCGGCGCCAAAGCCGCCACAGCAGATACGCCCCCATCATCGCCGCGAACGGGACACCTGTCGGCCGGGACAGGCACATCAACAGGACCACCGGGACCGCCAACAGATAACGCCGCGTGATGACCAGATACAGGCTGCCCGCCAGCAGCGCAAGGTTTAGTGATTCGGCATAGGGAACCTGCAGTATCGGCGATACCGGAAATACAGCCACGAACACCACGGCCCAAAGGGCAGTGCCGTGCCCGGCAAACAACCGGAACAGCTTATAGATAATCGCTGCCGCCACGAAACCGGCCAGCGTTGCGGCAACAGGGGCCAGGATCTCCCAGTCCAGACTCGTGACAGCATTCAACCCGCGGATGATTGCCGGAAACAACGCGTAGAACGCCCACGAATTTTCCTGCGCCTGCCCGTCCCCGGCGCGCGGGATCTCGGAAGGATACCCATCGCGGTAGATCTGTTCATACCAGGCGCTGTCCCAGACACCGATGAAGGACAGGTAGTCGGGATGGCCGCGGCCCCAGGGGCTGGGTCCTTGTTGGCGCGCGACCGCGAGGAAAACAAACAGCGAGTAGAGCCGGGCCAGTCCGTAAAGGACCACCACGTGGACCCACCAAGGCCAGGCCGCGACCCGCTCTTTCCAGAACGCCAGTTCGTCTCTGAGAAAGCTGCCGGCCCGGCCCTGGCGCGTCGGACTAATCATGAGGCCGGCGGAAGCGGAGTTCCGTCGTCGTTCTTCCAGTGTCTTTCTCTCCTGAGTTCGCTGATGAGTTCGTCCCTCGCAGCCAGCTCGCGTCGCAGCCTGTCCAGGACCTCGTCCACCTGGTCCATGCGGTAGCCGCGAAAGGCCACCGAGAACCGAAGCCGGTCGATGTCTGACGCAACCGGATGTTCGGGCAACAGCACTGCCGGCAGCCGCGGATCGGATTCACTCAGACCGTCCAGCGCCGGAACTTCTCCTCGTTCCCAGCCTTGGCCGGCCGCTGTCTTCGCGCGCCGGCTGACCCGTCCGGAGGCGACCAGGGCCACGGCACCTGCGGTGGCTATGGCGAGGAAGACCAGGAACAGACTCACGGGACCATCGTGCCAGATGCGGCCATCGCCTTACACGTCCACGATGCTGCCCGAGGGGCGGCCGCGGCTCTGCAAGAGCCCCGCCAGGATCCCGTCAACCGCATCCTCAGCGGTATCCACTACGCGCACCAGATCCAGGTCGACTTCCGCGATCATGCCTTCTCCCAGCAAGGTGCCGCGGACCCATTCCATCAGCGGATTCCAGAAAGCACTCCCCACCAGCACAATGGGAAACGACGTAACCTTCTGCGTCTGCACCAGCACCATGGCTTCGAACAACTCATCCATGGTGCCGAGACCCCCGGGCAACACGATGAAGCCCTGCGCGTACTTGACGAACATGGTCTTGCGCGCGAAGAAGTACCGGAAGTTGATCCCCAGATCCACCCAGTCGTTCAGGCCCTGCTCGAAGGGCAGCTCTATCCCCAGTCCCACGGACAGCCCGCCGGCTTCACTGGCACCCTTGTTCGCCGCTTCCATCGAACCAGGACCGCCCCCGGTGATGACAGCGAAACTCTTCTCCACCAGCCGTCGTCCGATCTGTTCGGCGATGTCGTAGTGCTTGGTTCCGGGACGCGTGCGGGCCGACCCGAAAACACTGACCGCAGGCCCCAGCTCCGCGAGGGTGCCGAAACCTTCCACAAACTCACTCTGGATCCGGAGCACCCGCCACGGGTCGGTGTGGGTGAAATCCGCTTTATCCCGCGTATCCAGCAGGTACTGGTCGGCCTGCGGAATATTCGCTTGGGAACGGCGCAACTCCACGGACCCCTTATGCCGCGAAGGCATCCGTGCCGCGATCTCGGACGGCAGCGGAATTTCATGCTGGTGGTTACTCATTCCCCAAGGCTACCTACCAAACCCGCGCCGCGAAGCGGTTTTAGCGACGTTTATCCAACCGATAGCCGAACCGGCCACATTAAACTTCAATCACGATTCGGCCATTCATTCCCCTAAATGCATCGCTTCGTGGGAATCTTTCGCTAGATTCAACTCATGACCCGTGACGCCCAACACAGTGAATCGACGCCGATGGCTTCCAGCAGTGCGGCTGCAGGCAGTTCTCCGCGCTCAAACCAACCTCTGGTCCTGCTCAAGGACGTCAACAAGCACTTCGGTCCGCTGCACGTGCTGCAAAACATCAATCTTGAAGTCACCAAAGGCGAAGTCGTCGTCGTTATTGGTCCCTCGGGTTCGGGCAAGTCCACGCTGTGCCGGGCCATCAACCGCTTGGAAACGATCGACGACGGCGAGATCCTGATTGACGGCAAGAAGCTTCCTGCCGAAGGCAAGGAACTGGCCAATCTGCGCGCCGACGTCGGCATGGTCTTCCAGTCCTTCAACCTGTTCGCGCACAAGTCCATCGTGGAAAACGTCACGCTTGGGCCGCTGAAGGTCAAGAAGATGAAGAACGGCGCGGCCAAGGAACTGGCGATGAGCCTGCTTAAGCGCGTCGGTGTGGCTAATCAGGCGGACAAGCTGCCGGCTCAGCTCTCCGGCGGCCAGCAGCAGCGCGTGGCAATTGCCCGCGCCCTGGCGATGAAGCCCAAGGTCATGCTGTTCGACGAGCCGACGTCCGCGCTGGACCCGGAAATGATCAACGAAGTGCTGGACACCATGGTCCAGCTCGCCAAGGAAGGCATGACCATGATCGTGGTGACCCACGAAATGGGCTTCGCGCGCAAGGCGGCGGACCGGGTGATCTTCATGGCTGACGGCCAGATCGTTGAACAGGCCACGCCGGAAGAATTCTTCACCAACCCCAAGAGCGACCGGGCCAAAGACTTCCTGGGCAAGATCCTCAACCACTGACCTCCCGACCGGAAATTTTATCCGAAGTAATCACTAGCAAGGAGAAAACATGCGCAAGACCCGCTTTGCAATGGCGGCAATGGGTGCCATTGCCGCACTGACACTGTCCGCCTGTGGCGGCGACGGCGGCAACGGGGGCGAAACTGCCGGCAGCGGAGAAGGCGAAACCCTCCGCGTCGGAATCAAGTACGACCAGCCGGGCCTGGGTTTCAAAGACGGCAACGAGTTCACCGGTTTCGACGTGGACGTTGCTAAGTACGTTGCCAACGAACTGGGCTACACCGAGGACCAGATCGAGTTCGTCGAGTCTCCTTCGGCCAACCGCGAGAACATGCTGGCCAACGGCCAGGTCGACATGATCTTCGCGACCTACTCCATTACGGATGAGCGCAAGGAAACCGTGGACTTCGCCGGGCCGTACTTCGTCGCCGGCCAGGACCTGCTGGTTCGCGCCGAAGACACCGAGATCCAGGGTCCGGATGACCTCAACGGCAAGAACCTGTGCTCCGTCACCGGCTCCACTTCGGCACAGCGCATCAAGGAGGAGCATGCCGAGGAAGTGAACCTCCTCGAACGCCCGGGCTACGCGGAATGCGTGACCGCTATGCAAAGCGGCCAGATCGACGCCGTGACCACCGACGACATCATCCTGGCCGGTCTGGCTGCCCAGGAGAACTTCGCCGGGCAGTTCAAGGTTGTCGGCAACCCGTTCTCCGAAGAGCGCTACGGCGTCGGCCTGCCCAAGGGCACGGATCTTTGTGCCGACATTAACGCAGCGATCAACAAGATGGTGGAAGAGGGCGCCTGGGAGGAAGCTCTCGCAGCCAACACCGAAGGCGTCGACTACAAGTTCAACGAGGAGCTGAACCCGCCGACGCCGGGCGATTCCTGCGCATAATTGCACATTCTGTGAGGCAGGCTATCCGGCCTGCCCCACAGTCACCCAAAGTCACTCCCATGAGAGGGGATGGACAGTTTGACAGAGTATTTCCAGAGCTATCTGACGGCGTTGGAGACCTATAACGTCGTCGGGGCGCTGTGGGTCAATATCCAACTCACGTTCTGGTCCGCCCTGTGCTCGCTGGTACTCGGTACCGTCCTGGCGCTGATGCGGATTTCGCCGGTGCCGAGCTTCCGCTGGGCCGGCACTGCGTACGTCAACATTTTCCGGAACACTCCGCTGACCATCATCATGGTCTTCTGCATCCTGGTGGCCATCTTCCAGCTCCAGTTGAACCTCTCCAGCGACTTCAACTTCAATTTCTTCCTGTGGGCCATCGTCGGCCTGTCGGTCTACCACGCCGCATTCGTCTGCGAATCCATCCGAAGCGGCGTCAACACCGTGCCCCTGGGCCAGGCCGAGGCGGCCCGCGCCATCGGCCTGAGTTTCCTGCCGGCAGCACGCCTGGTGATCCTGCCCCAAGCCTTCCGTGGGGCCGTTGCCCCGCTGGGCAACACGTTGATTGCGTTGACGAAGAACACCACCGTTGCAACGGTGGCGTCGGTACCCGAAGCAGCCGGTCTGATGAAGACCATGATCGAGTTCCGGCCGGACGTCATCATGGCCATCTTCGCCACCTTCGCACTTGGCTTCGTCATCATCGTCATACCCATCGGCCTCGTGACAACCTGGCTCTCCAACAAACTGGCGGTGGCACGATGAAAATCCAGCAAAGCGTCCTCTTCGATGCGCCCGGTCCGAAGGCCCAACGGCGCATCCTGGCCACCAATGTGCTGGGCATCATCCTTTTCCTCGGTGCCGCAGCCTTCGTGCTCAAAGGGCTGAATGACCAAGGCCAGCTTGAGTCGGAACTGTGGACACCGTTCCTGACTGCAGATGTGTGGCAGTTCACCATTCTTCCCGGGCTGATGAACACCTTCAAGGCAGCGGCCGCGGCCATTGTCACGTCCGTGCTGTTCGGCCTGCTCTTCGGCGTCGGGCGGCTCGCAGCAAACCGTGCGGTCCGCTGGATCTGCGGCATCATCGTCGAATTCTTTCGGGCAGTCCCTGTTCTGCTGATGATGATCTTCTTCTGGCTGCTGCTTGGCCGGCTCCAAATCGTAGAACCGGCGGATACTCCGTTCTTCGCCGTCGTGTTAGCGCTGACGCTGTACAACGGTTCAGTGATCGCCGAACTGGTGCGCTCCGGCGTCTACGGGCTGCCCAAGGGCCAGCGCGAGGCGGGCATGGCCATCGGCATGACGCGCGGACAGTCACTGCGGAGCATCGAGCTGCCGCAGGCGCTGGTAGCCATGCTGCCCTCGCTGATCAGCCAGTTCGTGGTCATCCTGAAGGACTCCGCGCTCGGCTCCATCATCACCTACTCCGAACTGCTGCGGGCCATGCAGATCTACGGCTCGGCCGGCCCCATCCTCCAGGCGCTGACCGTGGCCGCCGTACTGTTCATCATCATCAACTTTGCACTTTCGTGGGTGGCCCAGAAACTCTCCGGGCTGCTCAGCAGCCGCACCTCCGGAAAGACCCGGCCCGCCAGCGCGCCAACACTGGTAGCCAAAGTCTGACAACAGCTCCTTAACCACCCGGGGTTCCCGGCAGCATGGCTGCCGGGAACCCCGGGTCTTTTAACCTTCAGGCTAACTCGAGAGCCACCTGTCCAAGGCCCGGAAGCATTCGCGGATGGCTTCGGCCGGAACATGCTCATTGTCTGTGTGGGCAAGGAGCGCATCCCCGGGACCGAAATTAACGGCAGGAATACCCAGCGCGCTGAAACGGGCCACGTCGGTCCAGCCGTATTTAGGCTTCGGCTCCGCGCCGACAGCCGCAACAAAATCCGCGGCGGCCGGATGGTTCAGACCTGGGCGGGCGCCAGCTGCGGCATCGGTGCGGACAACTGCGAAGCCGTCCAGCAGGTTCCGGACGTAGGCCTCGGCATCGTCCGGGGTCTTATCCGGGGCGAAGCGGTAGTTGATTTCAACGACAGTGCTGTCCGGAATGACGTTTCCAGCCGTGCCGCCGTGGATCTTCACCGCATTCAAGCTCTCCCGGTACTCGAGGCCGTCCACCGTGACCGTGGCAGGCTCATGATCCCGCAGCCGGGTCAGGATCTCCGCCGCCGCATGAATGGCGTTCTGCCCCATCCAGGCGCGGGCCGAATGGGCTGCCTTGCCCACAGTGGTCACTTCGAACCGGCTGGTACCGTTACAGCCGCCCTCCACCGTGCCGTCCGTCGGCTCCAGCAGGATGGCGAAATCCCCCTGCAGCAACTCCGGATAGTGATCGACCAACCGGCCCAATCCGCTGAGCGAAGCTTCAACTTCTTCATGGTCATAAAAAACATAGGTGACATCCCGGGCCGGATCGACCAGGCGGGCGGCCAGTGCCAGCTGGACAGCGACGCCGCCCTTCATGTCCGTGGTGCCGCGGCCATAGAGGACCTCACCGTCCCAGCTGGACGGGACCGTTCCGCGGGATCCGGCCGTCAACGGCAGCGGGACAGTGTCCAAGTGGCCGGCCAGGATGACGCGCTCGTCGCGGCCCAGATCGGTCCGGGCAACAATGGCATCGCCGTCGCGTGTGACCTGAAGGTGCGGCAGTTCCCGCAGCGCCGCTTCTACGGCATCGGCCAGTTCCCGCTCGTTTCCGGAGACACTGTTAATATCAATAAGCGCTGCCGTGAGGTCGGCAACATCGGAGGTCAGATCCAGGGCAGTGGTGAAAGCAGTCACTCCCCTAGCGTAACGGTGTCAGGGGGCCAGTTCCCGTCGGTAGACTTGAGTGCATGCCTGAGAACAACACCGCTGCAACAGTCTCCCGCACCGCCTACGGCACCGGCCTTGCCACCGTCGCCTCCAACGGCATTGTTCTGGATGTCTGGTACCCGGCTCCCGGCCTCGGGCAGGCTCCCGCCGCTGCTGAGACCGATACCGAGCTGAAGTCCTTCGCAGAACAGGGCGAGGATGCCGAGCGTGGCACCCGACTTGAGCTGGTCAGCCGGAGCATTGACCTTGACGCCGCCCCGGCAGACACGGCCGATGCCTATCTGCGGCTGCACCTGCTCTCGCACCGTCTTGTCACCCCCAACTCGCTGAACATGGACGGCATCTTCGGCCTGCTGGCCAATGTCGTCTGGACCAACTTCGGTCCTTGCTCCGCGGAGAACTTCGAAGCAACGCGTCTGCGGTTGCGCCGCCGCGGCGCAGTCACCGTCTACGGCGTGGACAAGTTCCCGCGCATGGTCGATTATGTCCTGCCCACCGGTGTCCGCGTTGCCGATGCGGACCGCGTGCGGCTCGGCGCACATCTGGCCGCAGGCACCACCGTCATGCACGAGGGCTTCGTCAACTTCAACGCCGGCACGCTCGGCACCTCCATGGTCGAGGGCCGGATCTCCGCCGGCGTCATCGTCGCGGACGGCTCCGATGTGGGCGGCGGCGCCTCAATCATGGGTACCCTCTCAGGCGGCGGTAAGGAACGCATCAGCATCGGCGAACGCGTCCTGCTCGGTGCCAATTCCGGCGTCGGCATCAGCATCGGTGACGACTGCGTCGTCGAGGCCGGTCTCTACGTGACCGCCGGCACCCGGGTCAATCTGCTGTCGGCCGACGGCGAAGCCCGACAGATTAAGGCAGTGGAGCTGTCAGGCGTATCGAACCTGCTCTTCCGCCGCAACTCCATCTCCGGCGTCGTTGAAGTCCTGCCCCGCAAGGGCCAGACGGTTGAGCTCAACGCCGCCCTGCACGCCAACTAGAAGGTACGTGTAACCACAATGGCCCGTTCACGGCGGCGCCGTCGCAGCGTTCTCGTGCTGCTGGTGCTGCTAGCCCTGGTAGTCGGCGGCCTCTGGCTGGCCGCCACCTCCATCGACCGTTCCCAGATGCTCGTCCGGGAGCGCTGCACGGCTGTGGTGGGTCCGGAGACCTTTGAACTGGCTCCGGACCAGGCTGCCAATGCGGCCCTCATCGCCGGAATTTCCATGCAGCGCGGGCTGCCTGCCCGCGCTGCATCGATCGCACTGGCGACGGCAATCCAGGAGTCGAAGCTGCGCAATATCGGGCATGGAGACGACGCCGGGCCGGATTCGCGCGGACTGTTCCAGCAACGGCCCACACAGGGTTGGGGCACCGAGGAGCAGGTCATGGATCCGGTCTATGCGACCAATCGGTTTTACTCGGTGCTGGAAGACATTCCCGACTACGAAAGCCTGCCGGTTACCGAGGCTGCGCAGCAGGTTCAGCGCAGCGCCTACCCCGACGCCTATGCAGACCACGAAGGCGAGGGCAAGGCCTTCGCCTCAGCACTGACCGGCCACTCCCCCGCCGCCTTGAACTGCGTGCTCAAGGAAGCCGAGTCGGCCGGCGATCCTGCCGAAGTCGAAGCTGCCCTGGAGGTCTCGCACCCTGGGTTGGAAACTGCCGTCGAGAACGGAACCCTACGCGTGCAGGCAGGCGACAAGACCGGCTGGGCGGTGGCCCAATGGGCAGTGGCGTCAGCCAAGGAACTCAATATCAACTCGGTGTCCTTCGCCGGTCTGAGCTGGCAGCGTGCCGACGGCGAGTGGCTCGCGGCCGGGTCGGAAACGGGAACTGTGGTCATCACGATGGCGGAGCAGCCCTGAACCGGCCTGCGGCGGCAGCTCTAACTAGACGAGCAGTTCCACGATCGGCTGGATAAAGCTCCGGTACGACCCCTCGTCATCGATCAGATACTGGTTCAGGAGAACCTTGTCCGGTTCCACAAACCAGGCGCGGCGTTCCCGCAGCGGCAACTCGACTAACTTGAGCTCGAAGCCACGGGCGTCGCGTCCCAGCTCCATTTCCCGGTCCTGCACCATCTGCCCGACCAGTTTGGTCTTACCGCTGGCTTCGCGCTCCTCGGCCAGTTGGCGGTAATCCGCCACACGTTCACTGGACCAGCTCATCGCCGCCCCGAAGTGCGCCTGCAGCAGCTTCTGCAGCGCAGGGCTGGCGTCGAAGGCCGGGAAGGCAGGAGGTACCAAAGCATCAGCCGCGGCCTGGTCCTCCGCGATCAGGAGCGACCACCATTGCTCCCACTCCTGCCGCAACGCCCGCGTACCGCCGACATGCGAGGTCAGCTGGCGCGGATCGGCTTTCCTGACCGGTGGATCAGCGCCGCACACGGCAGGCAAGCCTGCGCCGTCCAGACCGGCCACATCATGCAGGTACAAGGCCAGAAGCAAATGCGCCGAGGTGTCGGTTGTTATCCGCCACCCGGGCCCGCCGGTGTGATGCATAGACCAAGATCCTTTCGAACCGTCCTAGATCCACTCTAGACCGTGGTGAGGCAGGCGACCACCGCAAAATATCAGCGCATAAGGCATCAGCTACTAGGCTTGGTGCTATGAAGATACTGGTCACCGGAGGCACCGGCTACATTGGCTCGCATACAACATTGGCCTTGCTTGAGGCGGGACATGACGTGGTCGTCGTGGATAATCTGGCCAACTCCAGCGAGGAATCGCTGCGCCGCGTGCAGGAGCTGGCCGGGCGGAAGGTCGCGTTCCATAAGGCGGATCTTCTCGATGAGGTCAGACTCGGCGAAGTCTTCGATGCCGCGCGCGTCGACGCGGTGATCCATTTCGCCGGCCTTAAGGCGGTGGGCGAATCCGTGGACCAGCCGCTGCATTACTACCACAACAACGTCGGAGGCACGCTCAACCTGCTGCGCACCATGGAAGCGCATAACGTCCGCACCATCGTTTTCAGCTCATCCGCCACCGTCTACGGGAACTCCGACGAGGTGCCGCTGACGGAGAAGATGCCGCTGGATGCCACCAACCCCTACGGCCGGACCAAGGAACAGATCGAGGACATCCTCTCCGACCTCGGCGCCTCGGACGATCGCTGGCACGTTGCGCTGCTGCGTTACTTCAATCCCGTGGGCGCCCACCAGTCCGGCCGGATCGGCGAGGATCCCACGGGCGTCCCGAACAACCTGCTGCCATTCGTTGCGCAGGTTGCGGTGGGCCGCCGCGACAAGGTCCGTGTCTTCGGCAGCGACTATCCGACGCCGGACGGCACGGGCGTGCGCGACTACATCCACGTGATGGACTTGGCCTCAGGGCACCTGGCGGCATTGGACTTCATTGCCGGCAGGCCGGGCGTACGCCGGTGGAACCTGGGCACCGGCCGCGGCTCGTCGGTCCTGGAGGTCCTCTCGGCGTTCGGCAAAGCCGCCGGCTTCGAGATTCCCTACGAGCTCACCGACCGCCGGCCCGGCGATGCCGCCATCAGCTACGCCGACGCTTCCGCTGCCTTGGCGGAACTGGGCTGGTCGGCGCACCGGACGCTGGAGACGATGTGCGAAGACCACTGGCGCTGGCAGAAGAACAACCCCAACGGCTACGCCGTCTAAAGCCAACAACGACGACGGCGGCAGCCTCCCAGCGCAAGGAGGACTGCCGCCGTCGTTGTCTAAGCACTAAGCCGTAATACAAGCGTTAAAGGGCCAGGGCCCCGGAAGTCCGGAGCCCTGGCCCTTGGCGCAACTGCCCGTTAGCGCATGGGGTACTGCCGCTCGCCCTCGCCCGTGTAGAGCTGGCGCGGACGGCCGATCTTGGTTTGCGGGTCCTTCATCATTTCGCGCCACTGGGCAATCCAGCCCGGCAGGCGGCCGATGGCGAACAGGACCGTGAACATCTTCTCCGGGAAGCCCATGGCCTTGTAAATCAGTCCGGTGTAGAAGTCCACGTTCGGGTACAGCTTGCGCTCAATGAAGTAGTCATCGGCCAGGGCCTTTTCTTCCAGCCGCATGGCGATGTCCAACAGTTCGTCGTTGCCGCCGAGCTTGCTGAGGATCTCGTGGGCGGTTGCCTTCACGATCCTGGCGCGCGGGTCGTAGTTCTTGTAGACCCGGTGGCCGAAGCCCATCAGCCGGACGCCGGCTTCCTTGTTCTTGACCTTCTCCATGAAGTCCTCGGGCTGCATGCCGGAGGACTGGATCTGGCGCAGCATATTGAGGACGGCCTCGTTGGCGCCGCCATGGAGCGGGCCGAAGAGGGCGTTGATGCCGGCGGAGACGGAGGCGAACATATTCGCGTTCGAGCTGCCAACCAAACGTACCGTGGAGGTCGAGCAGTTCTGCTCGTGGTCCGCATGCAGGATCAGCAGCAGATCCAGCGCCTTGGCCATGGTGGGGTCCAATTCATACGGCTCGGCCGGAAGCCCGAAGCTCAGCCGCATGAAGTTCTCCACCAGATTCATGGAGTTGTCCGGGTACAGCAGCGCCTGGCCGATGGACTTCTTGTGCGCATAGGCCGCGATCACAGGCATCTTGGCCATCAGGCGGATGGTGGACAATTCCACCTGCTCGTCATCGAACGGGTCCAGGGAGTCCTGGTAGAACGTGGACAGCGCGGAAACGGCCGAGGAAAGCACCGGCATCGGATGCGCGTCACGCGGGAAGCCGCCGAAGAAGCCCTTGAGCTCTTCGTGCAGCAGGGTGTGGCGGCGGATGCGCTGGTCGAAGTTTTCCAGTTCGGAAGGGGTGGGCAGGTTGCCGTAGATCAGCAGGTAGGAAACTTCGAGGAAGCTCGAGTTCTCGGCCAGCTGGTCAATGGGGTAACCGCGGTAGCGCAGGATGCCCGCATCGCCGTCAATGTAGGTGATCGCCGAAGTGGTGGCCGCGGTGTTCATGAAACCGGGGTCAAAGGTGACGGCACCGGTCTGCTTCAGCAGCTTCGAAACGTCGTAGCCGTCATTGCCTTCGGCCGCTTTGAGCCGCGGGAGGTCGAGTTCGCCGCCATCGTAATGCAGGGTAGCACCGGATTGCTCAGTCATTGAGTCCCCTTCAGGAGGTGTATGGAAACTAGCGCACACACGGCGGTATCGGGGCGCCGAAGGTATGCATACTCGGGTAAAACGCTACCCGCATAGTGCCCGGGATAACTAATCGTACGGTCACTTTTTGGTCACTAACGCAGGCAACAGAGGCCCGGATTTGTGCTTGCCTGACGGCGCAAGTCACGTCGGATCAGCTCAGCCGCTCGACGGCGGCGTCGATCCGTTCATCACTTCCGGTCAACGCAACCCGGATGAAGCCCTTGCCCTGTTCGCCGTAGAAGACGCCGGGCCCGACGACGACGCCAAGCTGGGCCAGGCGGTCCACCGTGGTCCAGGTATCTTCGCCCGCGGTTCCCCAGAGATACAGCCCGGCCTCCGAATGCTGGATCTCGATGCCGAATTTCTGCAGCGCCGGCAGCAAGCGTTCGCGGCGGCCGCGGTACAGATCTTTCTGCGCCTGTACGTGGCCGTTGTCCGCCAACGCGCTGCGCATCGCTTCCTGGATGGGATACGGGACGATCATGCCGGCATGCTTGCGGCTGTTGATCAGGTTCGGCATCAGCACCGGATCGCCCGCAACGAACGCTGCCCGGTAGCCGGCCAGGTTCGACTGCTTGCTGAGCGAGTAGATGCTTAAAAGTCCCTCATGGCTGCCCTGGGCCACCTGCGGATCCAGCACGCTGGGAACGGTTTCCCCGCCGCGTGCCGGATCCCACTGGCCCCAGCCCAGTTCGGCGTAGCATTCGTCCGACGCGACGACCGCGCCGAGAGTACGCGCCTGGTCCACGATTTCGCGCAGCGATCCGCGGTTCCGGACGATGCCGGTGGGGTTGCCGGGCGAGTTCACCCAGACGAGCTTGACCCGCCGGCGGACGTCGGGCTCAAGGTCATCCAGATTGTCTGCGGCAACAGGGGTAGCGCCTGCCAGCAGCGCACCGATGTCGTAAGTCGGGTAGGCCACCACGGGCCGCACCACGACGTCGTTCTTTCCCAGGCCGAGCAGCAGCGGCAGCCACGCCACCAGTTCCTTAGAGCCGACGGTGGGCATGATGGCCGCTGGATCCAGACCGGAAACGTTGCGGCGGCTGGCAAACCAGTCCGCGATGGCCTCACGCAGCGCCGGTGTACCGTGCGTGGTGGGATAGCCCGGCGCGTCAGAAGCCGCCTTCAGTGCCTCCTGCACCACGGCCGGCGTGGGATCTACCGGCGTACCGATAGAGAGATTAACTGCCCCGTCCGGATGAAGCGAGGCCTTTTCGAGATAAGGCTGCATCGCGTTCCATGGGTACTCGGGCAGGCGCAGACCAAAACCTTCCATGCCTACTCTTGGTTCTGGGGAGGAAGCACGGCGATGATCGGGTGGTCCTTGTGCGTGTTGCCGATCTTGGCGGCACCGCCCGGGGAGCCGAGATCGTCGAAGAACTCCACGTTGGCCTTGTAGTACTCGGCCCACTGCTCGGGGGTGTCATCTTCGTAATAAATGGCCTCGACCGGACACACGGGTTCACAAGCGCCGCAGTCCACACACTCGTCGGGGTGAATGTAGAGAGAACGCTCGCCTTCGTAGATGCAGTCCACCGGGCATTCTTCAATGCACGCCTTGTCTTTGACATCCACGCACGGCTGTGCGATTACATACGTCACGTCCTTGAGCACCTTTCGTTGTCAGCTACCACCAAGGGTATCGCTTGGTCCATTATCTAACAGCGGCCGATGTCACACGTACTATGAAGGGGTGAGATCGGCTACGCCATTGGACTTCCTGCGAGGAGCAGCGCCCGGGACCAGGGTAGTGGTACGCTACCGCATTGACGACGGCGTCACGGACGCGCTGGGCTACCTGGTCAGCCTCGACGCCACCGAGTGCACGGTCCGCACGCGCCGGGGCGACGTTGTGGTCCCGCTGGACCGGGTCGAGGCCGCGAAGGAAGTGCCTCCTCCCCCGGCGCCGAGAGCACCTCGCCAGCCGGCCCCCTAGCTGTTACGCCCGAAGTCCATATTTGTGATTGAGAAACATCAATCATCGGTGCTGCCTCACGTATGCTGGGTACATGCCAACGGACCAGGACCTTCAAGCTACCGGACGCGCGCTCAGCTCCCCTGTCCGCCTCCGCATACTGCGACTCTGCCTGCACCGCTCGCGGACCAATAAGGAGATCGCGGAACTGCTGGAAATGAATCCGGCCACCTCGCTGCACCACGTGCGGACCCTGCTCAACACCGGGTTCCTCGAGGCTGAAGAACCGCGCAAGGGCAACCGCGGGGCCAAGGAAGTTCCTTATCGGGCTACCCGGATGTCCTGGGGCGCCAAAATGCCCGACGCCGCACCCGTCCTGGTCGAGACGTTCCTGCAGGAGATCGACGGGCTCGCCCCGGACGAGATTGAAACCACCAGAATGGGCATCAAGCTCAATGATGCCAACCGCAAGGAAATGATGGACAAGATCCGCGCCGTGCTGGAAGACTATGCCCGCCGGCCGGCGGATGAGGACGGCACCGCGACGTCGATCTTCCTCGCCCACCACGTGGACCGCACAGCCAACTAGCGCCGCGGCTTGAGCGCCCAGGCGGCGGCCATGATGGCCAGCACGACGGCGACTGCCAGCCCGATCATCCAGATCTTTCCGGCGAGTTCGATGCCCAGCTGAATCTCGGCCGTGGTCTCGGTAACGATGAGCGGATCGCCGAAGACACTGGTGGCCATGATGCCCACCAGCAGGTAGGTCACCATGCCGGTCAGGCCCGTGGCCAGGACATTGTTCGCCCGCATGCCAACCCAGACCATCACCGCGAAAGCGAAAACCAGCGCCAGGACCGCTCCCCACGGGTAAACCTGGTCCCCTGCGTAGGCAATCTGACCGTGGAGATTGGTGCCCAGCGCGGCGGCGATAACGCCACCAACGACGGCGGTGCCCCACCCTGCCAACGGATGTTGCCGGCGTCGTACTCTTGACACCGAGCCTTGGGCATCTGGGGATTTAAAAGCCGGAGGCAACCCACTTCCATAGTCCGTGGGTTGCCTCTGTTCAGTCATAGGACCAGTTTAGGCCTTGGCGCGGGCGCGGCTTGCCTTGGCCCGTTCGTTGGAGTCAAGAATCAGCTTGCGGATCCTGATGGATTCAGGGGTGACCTCGACACATTCGTCCTCGCGGGCGAATTCGAGGGATTCCTCCAGGGTGAGGATCCGCGGCGGGGTCAGGTTCTCGAAGCTGTCCGAGGAAGCGGCACGCATGTTGGTGAGCTTCTTTTCCTTGGTGATGTTCACGTCCATGTCGTCGGCGCGGGAGTTCTCGCCCACGATCATGCCCTCGTAGACCTCCGAGGTCGGCGGAACGAAGAAGGAACCGCGTTCCTGCAGGTTGATCATGGCGAACGGCGTCACGACGCCGGCGCGGTCTGCAACCATGGAACCGTTGGTGCGGTATTCGATCGGGCCGGCCCACGGCTCGTAGCCTTCGGAGATGGACGCGGCGATGCCGGCGCCGCGGGTCTCGGTCAGGAACCGGGTGCGGAACCCGATCAGGCCGCGGGCGGGAATGATGAATTCCATCCGGACCCAGCCGGTGCCGTGGTTGGCCATGTTGACCATGCGGCCCTTGCGGGCGGCCATCAACTGGGTGACGGCGCCGAGGTACTCTTCGGGTACGTCGATGGTCATGTGCTCCATGGGCTCATGGATCTTGCCGTCGATGGTCTTGGTAACCACCTGCGGCTTGCCGACGGTGAGCTCGAAGCCCTCGCGGCGCATCTGCTCCACCAGGATGGCCAGCGCCAGCTCGCCGCGGCCCTGGACCTCCCAGGAATCAGGACGTTCGGTCGGCAGGACCTTGAGCGACACGTTGCCGATCAGTTCCTTGTCCAGACGGTCCTTGACCTGGCGCGCGGTGACCTTGGCGCCCTTGACCTTGCCGGCCAGCGGGGAAGTGTTGATACCGATGGTCATGGAGATGGCCGGATCATCAACGGTGATCATCGGCAGCGGCTGCGGGTTCTCGGCGTCCGTCAGGGTCTCACCGATGGTGATTTCCTCGATGCCGGCGACGGCGACAATTTCGCCCGGGCCCGCCTCTTCGGCCGGAACGCGGGTCAAGCCCTTGGTCGCCAGCAGTTCGGAAATGCGCACGTTCTTCAGCTCGCCGTTCTGGCGGGCCCAGGCAACCGTCTGGCCCTTCTTCAGTGTGCCGTTGTAGATGCGCAGCAGGGCCAGGCGGCCCAGGAACGGGGAAGCATCCAGGTTGGTCACGTGTGCCTGCAGCACACCGGCCGGATTGTAGGTAGGTGCCGGGATGTGCTCCATGATGGTCGCGAAGAGCGGCTCCAGGTCTTCATTGTCAGGAGCGGTGCCGTCCGCGGGCTGCTCCAGCGAGGCGCGTCCGAGCTTCCCGGACGCATAGACCACCGGCACGTTCAGCACGGCGTCCAGGTCCAGGTCCGGAACTTCGTCGGAGAGGTCCGAGGCGAGGCCGAGCAGCAGATCCATCGATTCGGCGACGACGTCGTCAATGCGGGCATCGGGGCGGTCGGTCTTGTTGACCAGAAGCACGACGGGCAGCTTGGCAGCCAGTGCCTTGCGCAGCACGAAGCGGGTCTGCGGCAGCGGGCCCTCGGAAGCATCAACCAGCAGCACAACGCCGTCGACCATGGACAGGCCGCGCTCAACCTCGCCACCAAAGTCGGCGTGGCCGGGAGTGTCGATGACGTTGATGGTGACATTTTCGCCCTTGGCGGAGGGACCGGAATAGAACACGGTGGTGTTCTTCGCCAGAATGGTAATACCCTTTTCGCGCTCCAGGTCACCGGAGTCCATGACGCGCTCTTCGACATCGCCATGGCTTGAGAATGCCCCGGTCTGCTTCAGCATGGCGTCCACCAGAGTGGTCTTACCGTGGTCAACGTGGGCAACGATAGCGACGTTACGAAGGTCGCTGCGGACGGCGCTCTGCGTCGACGTGGTGGTTTCAGACATGCGAGAATGCTCAATTCAGGTGGAGAACTAAAGGGACGGCGAAATGCGCAGCCGTGCGCCCTCAAAAGGGGGCATGTATATTCTAGCGGCATAGGGAAATCCTCACCTAATGCAGATTTTCCGGGCACGCCGGATCGGGGCCGCGGATTCTGCTGCACGGCCCCGATCCTGCCTGCTACTTAGGTGGAATCCGCGTCAGGCTACCTCGGGAGGCAATTCCAGACTTGATCCCGGGATAGCCGCCAACAGGGCGCGGGTGTATTCCTGCCCAGGTTCGTCAAAGACCGCATCCGTCGTGCCGGCTTCGACCACCCTGCCCTTCTCCATGACACAGACATGATCCGCAATCTGCCGCACCACTGCCAGGTCGTGGGTGATGAACAGATAGCTCAGGCCCAGTTCGTGCTGCAGGTCTGCCAGCAGGTTCAGGATCTGGTCCTGCACCAGCACGTCCAGGGCCGATACCGCTTCGTCGCAGATCACCACTTCAGGATCGAGAGCCAAAGCACGGGCAATGGCAATTCGTTGCCGCTGGCCGCCCGAGAGCTCGTTCGGGAACCGCCGCATGACCGAGGCAGGCAGGGCCACTTGGTCCAGCAGCCTGCGCACTTTGGCTTCGCGGCTCTTTTTGTCGCCGATGTTGTGTACGCGCAGCGGCTCCTCGATGGTGCGGAAAATGTTGTACATCGGATCCAGCGAGCCGTATGGGTCTTGGAAGATCGGCTGGACCCGACGGCGGAAAGCCAGCAGTTCCTTCCCCTTGAGGGAGCCCATATCGACGCCGTCGAACCGGATTTTCCCGCTCGTCGGGTCCTCGAGGTTCAGCACCATCCTGGCGACCGTGGATTTACCCGAGCCGGACTCCCCCACCACTGCAGTGGTGGTTCCGCGTTTGATCGCGAAGGACACATCATCCACTGCCTTGAAGTTGGTGGTTTTGCCGAACCCTCCCCGCAACTTGAACACCTTGGTCAAGTTGCTGACCTCGATGACGTTGTCGGCCGTTTCCGCGGATGCCTCTGCCGGCGCCAGCAGTTCCCCCGTCTCGATTCCAGCCGCCTTGGCAGACTGGATCCGGCGGGAGGCGAGCGACGGCGCCGCCTCCACAAGCCGCTTGGTGTAGGGGTGGCGCGGGTTGGTCAGAATCGCATGGGCGGGGCCGGACTCCACAACGCGGCCCTTGTACATGACCACGACTTTCCGTGCGCGTTCTGCCGCCAAGCCAAGGTCGTGGGTAATCAGCAGCACCGCCGTGCCAAGCTCCGCCGTCATGGTTTCCAGATGGTCCAGGATCTGCCGCTGTACGGTGACGTCCAGGGCAGACGTCGGCTCATCGGCGATCAACAACCGCGGACGGCAGGACAGACCGATCGCGATCAGCGCACGCTGCCGCATGCCGCCGGAGAACTCATGCGGGAACTGTCGGGCGCGCCGTTCTGCGTCCGGCAGCCCCGCCTCGGCCAGCACCTTGGCGACGTCGGAAGGCCCGGCGGGGAGACCGTTGGCTTTCAGCGTCTCCCGTACCTGGAAACCGATCTTCCACACTGGATTCAGGTTGGACATGGGATCCTGGGGGACCATACCGATGGAGCTGCCCCGCAGCTCAACAATGCGCTTGCTGCTGGCCCCCGTCAGGTCTTCGCCGGCGAAGGTAATCCGGCCGCCGCTGACCCTGCCGTTGCCGGGCAGCAGCCCGATGGCGGCCAGCGCCGTCGTGGACTTTCCTGACCCGGACTCCCCCACGATCGCCACCGTCTCACCCGGCATCACTGTCAGATGGGCGTCCTTAACCGCCTGCACCTCACCGGTGGACGTGGTGAAGCTGATGGCTAGATCGCGGACTTCCAGCAGAGGTTCGTTGCTATTGACTTCGTTGATTACTGTCATCGTTTTCTGGCCTTCGGGTCCAGGGCATCCCGCAGAGCGTCCCCAAGCATGATGAAGCTCAGGACGGTAACGGAGAGTGCGGCGGCGGGCCACAGCAAGGTGGAGGGATTCGAACGCAGGGAAACCTGCGCCGAGGAGATGTCGTTGCCCCAGCTCATCACGTCCGGCGGCAGCCCGATACCAAGGAAGGACAGCGTTGCCTCGGCGACGATGAAGATGCCGAGGTTAACGGTGGCCACAACGATGACCGGCGCCAGCGAGTTCGGAATGACATGCCGCACCAGCGCCGCCGGCCGGGAGACGCCCAAGGATCTGGCCGCAGTCACGAAGTCCGCGTTCCGCACGGAAAGGACCGCGCCGCGGGTGATCCGGGCAATCTGGGGCCATCCGAACACCGTCAAGGTGATGACAACCGTCCAGACGTTGCGGTTTTCCCTGAAGAAGGGCAGTTGCATGATGATGATGGCTCCGAGAATCAGCGGCAGGGCGAAGAATACGTCGCCCAGCCGTGCGATCACCGAATCGAGCCAGCCGCCGTAGAAGCCCGCGATCGCACCAAGGGTTCCACCGATGATCAGTGCCCCCAAGGTGGCGAAGATGCCCACCGTGAGGGACGCCTGCGTACCGTAGATGATCCGGGAAAAAACGTCACAGCCCTGCAGCGTGAAGCCCATCGGGTGCCCGGGTACCGGATCCCCGTCGGAATTCGCCAGCAGGCAGTTCTGGTTGGGCGGCGTTTGGGTAAAGACGCCCGGGAAGAGCGCGACGAAGACGATCAGGACAATCAAGATGGTCGAGATGATGAACAACGGTTGCTTGCGCAGATTCCGCCATGCCTCCGCCCAGAGGCTCAGCGGCTGTACGTCCTCAGCCACGTTGTCCGTGGCATGAAGCGGAGTCTCATCCAACGGAGCGACGTAGTGTTCGATCTTTTCAGTGCGTTTCTCAGGCATAACGAATCCTCGGATCAAGCCAGGCGTACAGAACATCGACCAGCAGGTTGGCCAGGATGTAGACCATCACCAGCACGCTGACAATGGACACAATGGTCGGCCCTTCGCCGCGGAGCACGGACTGGTAGAGTCGCTGGCCGACACCGGGCACATTGAAAATCCCTTCCGTCACGATTGCGCCACCCATAAGTGCTCCGAGATCCGCTCCCAGGAAGGTGACCACGGGAATCATAGAGTTCCGCAGGATATGCACGACGACGACGCGCTGCCGGCTCAAGCCCTTGGCCGTCGCTGTGCGCACGTAGTCCGCATGCATGTTTTCGATGATCGACGTTCGGGTTAGACGCAGCACATAGGCAAAGGACACCAGTCCGAGCACGATCGCCGGAAGGATCAGGTCAAGCCAACCGGCATCGCCACCGACCGTGGGCTTCGCCCAACCGAGTTTCACTCCGACAACAAACTGCATCACAAAGCCCAGCACGAAGATGGGGATCGCGATGACGATCAAGGAAGCCACCAGGACGGTGCCGTCAAACAGCTTGCCCTTCCGCAGGCCGGCAACGACGCCGAAGATAATGCCGAACACGGCCTCGAAGATCAGGGCCAGGATCGCCAGCCTGATCGTCACGGGGAAGATCTGGACCAGCACCTCGGCCACGGGCCTGCCGGAGAAATCATTGCCCAGATTAAAGGTGACCAGGTTCTTCAGGTAGAGGAAATACTGCACGAGGAAGGGCTCGTCGAGGTTGTATTGCTCTCTGAGCTGGGCGGCAACTGCTTCATTGACCGGACGGTCGCCGAACAGCGCCTGGATGGGGTCGCCTGGCAACGAAAATACCAGGAAATACACGAGGAAGGTTGCCCCGAAGAAGACGGGGATCATTTGGAGGAACCGCCGGATGATGTACCACGTCATTGTGTAGCTTCTTCCGACGGAACCAGCAGGAGACTAGTCATTCACATGCCTGTTCTTTGCGAGTCCGGCACAGTTCGGGGGCCGGCCAAGGATGGCCGGCCCCCGAACAGCCGTTAGATGGTTCTTACTTGCCGGTGATGTTGTGGTAGATCGGAACACCGTTCCAGGCGGTGTCGACGTTCTCGACGTTCTCGCTCCAACCCACCTGCCGCACCTGGTACCAGAGCGGGATCGCCGGTAGGTCCTGGAGCAGGATCTCCTGCGCCTCGTTGAAGATGGCGTTGCCTTCTTCGGGAGTTTCGGCGTTCAGACCCTCGTTGAGCTTCTTATCGAACGCTTCGCTGGAATACTCGCCGTCGTTGGAACCAGCACCCGTGCCGAACAGCGGACCGAGGAAGTTGTACAGCGACGGGTAATCCGCCTGCCAGCCGGTGCGGAATGCTCCGGTCATGTCCTTGGCCGTGATCTTGGTGCGGACTTCGGCGAAGGTTGCGTACGGTTCGAACTGCGCGTCGATGCCCAGGTCGTTCTTCAGGCCGTTGACGACGGCTTCGATCCATTCCTTGTGGCCGCCGTCGGCGTTCGAAGCGATGGTGAAAGTCCGGTCGCCCCAGGGATCGATTTCATCGGCCTGCGCCCAAAGCTTCTTGGCTTCTTCGGGGTTGTATTCAAGCACTTCGCTGCCCGGGATGCTCTCGTCGTATCCGTCGAGAACAGGAGCGGTGAATTCGGTTGCGGGCTGGCGTCCGCCGGAGAAAATGACTTCAGTAATCTCGTCGCGGTTGATGGCCATCGAAATGGCCTTGCGGCGCAGTTCGCCGGCCTCGCCGGTCCACTCATCGAGGTACTGCGGGATGGTGATGGTCTGGTTTCCGGCGTATGCCTTTTCCAGCCAACGGCCCTCTCCGAGGTCCGTCTTGAAGTTCGCCAGCGAACTCGGTGGGATCGTGTCGAGCAGATCGAGGTTGTTCGCCAGCAGGTCCTGGTACGCGGCTTCGAAACCGGAGTAGAACTTGAAGGTGATGCCCCCGTTCTTCGGCGTGCGGGTTCCTTGGTAATCAGGGTTGGGCGTCAATGCGATCTGAATGTCGTGCTGCCAGGCGCCCTCGTCTGCCAGCATGTACGGGCCGTTGCCCACCGGATTATTGCCAAAGGCTTCCATGTCTTCGAAGGCAACCTCGGGAAGCGGCGAGAAGGCCGTGTAGCCAAGCCGCAGCGGCCAGTCGGATTCCGGCTGGGCAAGTTCAGCAGTGAACGTCAGGTCGTCGACGACTTTCAGGCCGGACATCTCGTTTTTGGTGCTGCCTTCGGCACTGACTTCGTCGTACCCGGCGATGCTCTCGAAGAAGTACTGGCCAAGCTGTGCGTTTTCGGCCGCAGCGCCGTAGTTCCAGGCATCCACGAAGGAGTTGGCAGTAACGGGCTCGCCGTTCGTGAACGTCTGGTCGGCCTTGAGCTTGATCGTGTAGTTCTGCGAATCCTCGGTCTCGATGGACTCCGCCATCTCGTTGACCGGTTTGCCCTCGGCATCGTAACTGATCAGCCCCTCGAAGAGGAGGTCCACCACGCGGCCGCCGCCGACCTCGTTCGTGTTGGTGGGGATCAGCGGATTCTGCGGCTCCGTACTGTTGGCGGTAATAACTGCAGCAGCGTTGCCCTCTCCGCCTTCGGTGCCACCTCCTCCACCGCACGCACTCAGGGCCAAGACAGCAGCTGCGGCCAGGCCGATCAGTTTCGATGTTCGCGCGAAACGCATGTCGATTCCTCTTTGCAGTCGGAACGCCCGGCATCGGATTGCGCCGGGCCAGCCAGAGCGAACTTGAATCTGAGTCCGCCCCAACTTTTGGTCGTGATCAGGATATTCCCGACCTGTGACCTCGGTAACAGTATTGGGTTTTCGATTGGGTTGCAATTTGCCCCAAGGAGGCGGCCGGCAAGCCCGTTCAGCGCCATTCTCCCGCGTCAGTGCGGGAAGTGGCGGTATTAGCCGAAATCAGGATGTAACGTTTTTGCATCGGTAGACGGAACTGGCGCTCGGGCGTGTCTGTCCTCGTAGATGCAGCTAGGTGAGTTGGATTAGCGTCGCCTTCCAGAAGGACTTCCAATGATCCAACTGCTCCGGCGTTTCCAGCTTCTCGTGCTGCAGAGATAGCGCTGACTTGCCCGGGGCCTTTTCATAGATGTTGACGTTCACCCGCGAACCGTCGGCCAGGCCACAGCGCCAGTAGCGCCACTTGGGGGTTTCACTCAGTTCCGGACCTCTGCTGATACCGACTCCGGAAAAATCCTGAGCGGCCCCGATCAGGGCTACCCACTTGTCCCTGGCCTCGTCCATGGTGCCGGGCACTGTCTTGCTCGTAGAAGTCTGGAATCTGCCATCACAGTCCTGCCCCGGCACGCGCCGCCCGATCAACTGCTCGAAAGCGACTGTGGCCGATTGCGCCCACCAGTCCGTGGCCAGACCGGCATCCTGCAGGGCTTGGGCGATCTCCTTATGACTCTTCTCTTTGGCATCGATGGAGGTCAGGAACTCCTCGACTTCAGTCCATGACCTGCCGATGCCTCGTTCGATCGCCTCAATGTTCATGGTGCGGATCATCGATTACTCCTTCGTTTCCGCCACGTAGCGAAAGACCACCGGGGTCCGGTCAATATCCTTTCACGGACCGGACCCCGGAGCTATGGATGGTGGAGAGGGCAAGGGACTAATCAGCCGTGGCCAGGAGTTGTGCACGCAACTCCCTGCGCTCACGCTGCTTGTCGGGATCCGGCAGCGGTACCGCTGCCAGCAGACGCTGCGTATACAGCTCCTGCGGATGGCGGAGTATCTGGTCGCGTGTGCCCTGCTCCACGATGCTCCCGTGCCGCATAACGCAGATCCGGTCAGCCAGGACATCGATGACTGCAAGGTCGTGGGTGACGAAGAGGCAGGCGAAACCAAGTTCACGCTGCAGATTCTGGAAAAGTTCCAGGACAGTCGCCTGGACGGAGACGTCCAGCGCCGAGGTCGGCTCGTCCGCAACCATCAGCTTCGGTTCCAAAGACAGGGCCCGGGCAATTCCCACACGCTGCTTCTGCCCACCAGAGAGCTCGTGTGGATAGCGGTTCCGGTAGCCGCGGGGCAGCTCAACCTGATCGAGCAGCGTCTCGATATTCCGCTGCAGGGCCGCGCCTTTGGCGACACCGGCAAGGAACATGGGCTCGCCAATACTTTCTCCAATAGGGAGCCTCGGATTCAGCGACGAAGAAGGATCCTGGAAGACCATGCCGACTTGACGCCGGAGTGCGTGCAATTGCTTTCGGCTGGCTCCCGCTATCTCCCGACCGACAACCTTCAGGGAGCCTTCGGCCACCGGCAGAAGGCCGACGGCGGCACGACCGATAGTGGTTTTACCGGATCCCGATTCTCCGACAAGGCCTACGACCTGGCCTGGATAAATGGCGAGGTTGGCTCCCTCCACCGCCCGGAATGCCGGTACTCTGCCCTGCTTCGGGTATTCGATGGCAACATTGGTCAGTTCCAGGACCGGATCGCCATGTTCTCTCTCTCGGGCAACCATGCCCAGTGCCGCCTCGTTGGCAGCTTCCCTACGCTTTAGCTCCGTCTCATCAACCTCGCGGAGGCTAATTCCCGTTGCTGCAGCGAGGGCGGCGGTGACATCGATGTCGTCGTTGCCAGTGTGATGGCCCCCCAGGTGTGGCACGGCAGCCAGCAGTTGCTGCGTGTACTCATGCTGCGGGTCGTTGAAGATCTCCTGCGCCGTTCCCGTTTCGACGATCCGGCCACGCCGCATCACGGCGATACGATCCGCCAGATCGGCGACCACACCCATGTCGTGGGTGATCAGGACGATGGCGCTGTCCAGTTTGTTGCGTAGATTGCGCATCAGGTCCAGGATCTCCGCTTGGACCGTCACGTCAAGAGCAGTGGTCGGTTCGTCGGCGATCAGCAGCTTCGGATCGCATGACAGCGACTGCGCGATCATGGCGCGCTGCCGTTGTCCGCCGGACAGCTGATGGGGATAGGATTTGAATGCTTTCTCCGGATCGGGCAGCTCGACTAGCTCAAGCAGGCGCATGGCACGGTCTTTGGCTTCGTCAGGAGAAATGGCATTGTGCAGGCGCAGCGTCTCCACAATCTGAAAGCCGATGGTGTACACCGGGTTCATCGCCGTCATCGGTTCCTGGAAAATAACGGCCACGTCATTGCCTCGAAGCTGGCGCAGTTTGTTGGGATTGAGTCCCAGAATCTCCCGGCCGTTGAGCTTCACGCTGCCGCGCACACGGCTGTTGGCCGGCAACAATCCCAGAAGCGCCATGGAGCTGGCGCTTTTGCCCGAACCGGACTCACCGACAATGGCGAGCACCTCGCCTGCCGAGACCTTGTAGTTCAGATCGATGGCGGCCGGCACCCACTCCTTCTCCACACCAAAATCGACGCTCAGATCTGAAACCTCCAGCACCGGCGGTTCTGCGCCGCCAGCGGGGGTTCCGGTATAGACGGGGATGGCAGGATCGATCATTTCAGTCATTGCGGGTTTGTCCTTCCAACTGCTCCCAGCCGGCTTGTTCCATTAGTGATGTGGCGCATGACCCTGACACGATGGAAGCATGTCCAGTCATGACACCGACGCTCCTGTTGTTTTCCGGCCGAGAAGTGCCGCTTGGTTGACGGGTGTTGTCTGGCTCGTTGTGTTGTTCAGCGTGCTTTCCACGGCCGTGACGCATGGATTCCCGGCTCTCGTGCCTCTTGTGCCTTTGGTAGCCCTTGGGTACCTGGCGTGGTGGCTGGCCTGGTACCCGGCCGTCGTTGTTTCCAGCGACGGCGTGGCGCTGCGCAATCCTCTGCTGACGGTACAGGTTCCGTGGAATGCCCTGATCATGGTTGATACGAAATACGCGCTGACATTGGTGACCCCAAAGGGAAAGTTCGCCGCATGGGCGGCGCCGGCGCCTGGCATCTTCGGTGTCCAGCGAGCACAGCCGGGGCATGTCCGCGGGCTGCCTGAGGTGACCTATGGGCCGGGCGAGTCCGTGCGTCCCGGTGACCTGTCTAATTCCGACTCGGGTGCCGCGGCCTTCCATGTCCGCTCCCGCTGGGCCGGACTGATCGCTTCCGGCGCCGTGGCTACTGGCGAGGCGGACACGGCTACCGTCACGAAAAGGCCGAACTGGCCGGTTCTTGTTGCGGCAGCAGCCCTGGTTGTAGCCAGCGTGCTGTCGTTGACCGGCTGACCACCGTGCATCAAGAAGATCTTCAGCCATCTGAAGCCTTCTTCGTCCGGTAGTCCGCGGCGCGCTGGCCACCATCCGGTGCGGCCGCCGCACCGGCTTTCCTGACATTGAACTTCTTCTGCCGCGGGTCGAAAGCGTCGCGCAGTCCGTCCCCGATGAAGTTGATGCACAAGCAGATGGCAACAATGAAAAGTCCGGGCCACCAGAAGAGCCACGGGCGGGTCGAAAACGCTTCCTGGTTCTGGCTGATCAGCGAGCCCAGCGAAACATCGGGTGCCTTCACACCCATGCCAATGTAGGACAGGCTGGTTTCCAGCAGAATGGCAGCGGACATACTCAGCGTCACGCTGACAATGATGACGCCCACGGCGTTGGGCAGAATGTGCTTAAAGATGATTCGGGCATTCGAGGCACCGGCGATACGTGCCGCATCCACGAATTCGCGTTCCCGCAGGGACAGGAATTCCGCCCGCACCAGCCGGGCGAGACCCGTCCAGGCGACAAGTCCGACGAACAGGCCCAAGAAATAGGGCTGGATTCCCGCTGGAATCCAACGCGCAGCAAGTTGCCCGAGAACGGCCGCCAGAATGATCAGTGGAATCACGATGACGACATCCGTGAGGCGCATGAGCACCGCCTCGATCCTGCCGCGGAAGAAACCAGAGACAGCTCCGACCACGACGCCGATCGCGCCACCGACGATGCCGATAATGAACATGACGGCTACCGAAATCTGCACGCCTCGCATCGTCTGGGCGAACGTATCCCTACCCAGCCGATCTTGGCCGAACGGGTGGTCTCCCAAGCTGAACGGGAAAAGCTGCAGTGTAGGCTCTCCGCCATTGGCCAGATCATTGACCTCGTTATAGGTGTATTTCCACCAGCCCGGCAAACCGAAGAAACCGCCCGCGGAATAAGCCAGAACGAGAATGAGCAAGAACAGCGCCAGGCTGATCAGTGCGGCGGTGTTGCCCATGAACCTCTTGCGGACAATCTGCCCTTGGCTTAGTCCTGCCTTCTCTTCCGGCACCGCAGGTTTAGTTGAAATAGTACTCGTGGTGGTCATGCCTTAACCCTCACTCTCGGGTCCAGAGCGGAGTAGACGAGGTCCGCTATGAGGTTGAAGACGAGCGCCAGGATACCCGTGACCAGGAAAACCCCCATGACGGGATTCGGATCAACATGCTCGAGGGCCTGAATAAAGAGTTGCCCCATGCCGGCAAACGCGAACACCCGTTCGGTGATGACGGCACCGCCGATAAGTCCGCCGATGTCGTAGGCCACGATGGTGGCAATGGGAATCAACGCATTTCTGAACGCGTGGCGCATGACCACCGTCCGCTCGCCGAGCCCCTTCGCCCGTGCGGTGCGGATGTAGTCCATGTTCATGATTTCCAACATCGAAGACCGCGAATACCGGCTGTAGGAGGCCAGTGAAATGAGCAGCAGTGCGATGGTGGGCAGAAGCAAATGGGTAAAGGTATCCAAGCCGTGCACCCAGAAGTCCCCCTCCAGGTTCGGCGTCTCTGCACCAATGGTGGCGATGGGCCGGCCGTTGACTCTGTCGTTGTTGAAGTAGGCAGGCCATGCCTGCATGTACCGGTCCAGAAGGACCAGCCCCGCGGTCAGGAACGACGTAATAACGGCTGCGCTCATGTTCTGGCGTCTGTCGTAGCCCCCCATGACGTATCCGACTCCCAGCCCCACCAGGATTGTCGCTACGGCCAACAGGAAAACCATCAGGCCTGTTGCCTGGGCCAGCAGCGGCTGGATGGGAAAATACACCACGATGCCGACGGCAACCATCGTCAGGGACGAATACAGTGCCCGCCGGTTCTTCAAGCCCGCAGTCAACAAGGTTGCGCCGAAGGCGATTCCCGCACCCGTGACCGCGATAACCGGTAGCCCAAGCCCTGGAGAGCTGAGCCAAGACGTCGCCGACAGCAGCCAGAGGACCCCGCCAGCCAGCACGAACCCGACACCCGCGGCCTTGAGTCGGACGGGTACAGTTCCACGAGCGCAGATGAACCAAATTGCGGCGCTCACCACGCTAATGATAATTATCGATGAAAGGGGTATCTGAGGTTCCCGCAGGAAGTTGTTGAACCCAATGGCAACGTATTCCTTGAGCAGAACTGCTACCCAGAAAACCGGCAGTGAGAAGAAAAGGAACGCCATAAAGGTGACGCCATAGTCCAATGTGCTGTACTGACGCAGCGCCGTGACAATGCCGAGCGAAACACCAATAAGCACCGCTAGAATCGCAGCCGCGCTGACCAGCAGTATGGTCATGCCCATGGCCCGGCCCAGCGCCTCGGTCACAGGCTGTCCCGTGATAGAAAATCCAAGATCGCACTGGCCGGCGAACGGAACCAAGCATTTTGCCGCGCCTCCCAACCAGTGAAAATAGCGTATGGGTGCCGGCACGTTCAGGTCCAGGAGCTCAATACGCTGCTGGATGAGCTCTTCCTTATTCGGCTGGTTACTCGTGCGAAGGTCGGCAAGAGGGTCGCCGGACAGTGCCGTTAATTGGTAGACCAAGAATGAGGCACCCAGGAGAATCAGTACGGCTGTGAATAGCCGCCGCACAATATAGGTCACCATCGTATGTATAAACCTCGTTTTTCACTTCCCGGACGATGTGATCCGGTTGCCCGCCGCTGGCACTCCGATCAGAGAGGGGAGATTCAGGGCCGCAATGGGTCAGGGACGTTTCAGGAGACTGCAAAGGCGCCGGGACCGTTGTTGCATATGGTCCCAGCGCCTTGCAGTAGCCTGCGCGTTAGAACGTTAGGGAGTTACTCACCCTTGACTTTCCAGTCCCAGAAGTTCCAGAAGACACCGGTCTGGTTCGGCTGGTAGACAACGCCTTCAACACGTTCGCTGTTGTAAGCATCCAGCCCCACCGACTGGAAGAGCGGCAGACCGTAGAACGAGTCCCACACCAGCTTGTCGATCTTGGTGATGATCTCGTCCTGTGCAGCAGCGTCCGTGGTGACCATGAGTTCGTCCATCAGCTTGTCGGCCTCGGGATCGGAGAAGCCGTTGTAGTTTGAACCGCTGTCCGTACGGAAGATCTGCGGTACGCCGCTAACGCCGACACCGGAGTTGATCCAGCCGTAGATGGACGCATCATAGGTGCCGGTTCCCAAGGCAGCACCCCAGTCAGAGGCACCCAGGCCGCCGTCGACAATTTCGAACCCTGCCTGCTCGGCAGATTCCTGGATCAGCGCGAAGGCATCCACGCGGTTCGGGTTGTCCTTGTTGTACATGATCCGAACTTCGGGGGTCTCTCCGTTGAGCAGCTCCTTGGCGCCTTCTATGTCAGCTTCCTGGTATGCCTCCGAGCCGTTAGATGCGGCGGACGTTTCATATGCTTCCTGGGCAGGAACAAAGAACTGCGAGTCCAGAGGTTTCGCGTCTTCCTTCAGCGGCTTCACGATGCGGTCCACGATGGTCTGCCGTGGAACAGCTTTCATGAAAGCTTCCCGAACATTTTCATCCTCGAAAACGCCGGTGTAATTGAGGTCGATATGGTCATAAGCCAGCTGATCGTCGACTTCTACCGTGACGCCTTCAATGGATTCGAGCAGCTCGACTGTGTCTGCAGAGGGCTGAGGCGCAATGATGTCCACCTCACCGTTCTCCAGAGCCTGGACCTGGTCGGGAGCGGCACCGATGAACCGGACGGTAATTTCGTTCACGTTCGGCGTTGGGCCCCAGTCATAGGACTCATTGCGTACCAGAGTGATTGACTGGTCCGGCGTGATGCTGTCCACCACGAAAGGCCCGCTGGAGAGGTAGAGCGATTCGTCACCGGGCAGGGACTTCGTGTCGAATCCGGTGTTATATACATCGGCAACTGCCTGCAGTTCGGCATTCGGATCTGCAGGGCTCGCCGCGTCACCGCGTTCCAGTCCCTGGATTAAATCAATCAGGGCTTGCTCGTCAGCCAGACCGGCCTTTTCGGCTATGACATGCGCAGGCATGCCGACACCGCCGTCATTCAGACCTCCAAAAACGATCTCCCAGTCGGCGTACGGCTTGGAGTAGGTCAAGGTGATTGAGCGGCCGTCGTCGCCGATCTCCGGGATCTCGGTCAGTCCCAGCCCGCTGGTGTCACCTGCATAATCAAAGTAGGAAGTCCCTTCGGTGACTTCACCGGTTTCCGGATCGACCGTCGCATCGTTGGCGTAACCGGATTCGGCGACCCAGTTCAACAACAGGTCGGCCGCGTCGACAGCATTGCCGTCGGACCATTGGACTCCCTCGTTGACCGTGTACTTCACGACCAGCGGATCATCGGAAAGCTTCTCGTACGTTCCGAATTCTTCATTCCGGACTACGTTGAGTTCATTATCGATGTGGTAAAAACCGCCGCGGGTCATATAGGCGATCTTGCCGTTGATATCAACGTTGCCTGCCGCGGTGTCCGAGTTGAACGAACTGAACGCATTGGTCTCAGCGACGCTAATGGTTCCACCGGTAGCCGCGGTATCACCTGCACCTTCGGATGCGGTATTTCCGCCACCCGTCGACGCGCAGGCACTCAGTGCCATAGCCGCGACAGCAGCAACACCGATTGCTTTGGAAGTACGTCCGAAACGCATTCCGCCTCCTAGTTCCTCAGAGTGATGTGTGTGGCCGGTTCGCCCATCGGGATCCGGGAAGCACGATTTGGCTACCCCCGAAAGACTGCCATAGAAGTGGCATGCCTCACATGCATAAGAGCGTAAACTGTTACACCTACTCTTGGGTATAAAAAACTTGCTTCACAACGGGTTGTTATCGAGATGCAACCAAACGACGGCGCAACATAGCTTCCCGAAGCAGACTCTTCATGCCGAGCACAAGACCACTTAATCCCCGGAAACACGCGGCAAAACGGGGTATAAAAGAACCAGCGGCCCCGTTCGTTTGGAATCGGAACCGCTGGTCGGGATGATATTTAGTTATTGGCTGCTAACTGGTTTGCTGGCGCCGCGGCACCTCACCGGCAGCTACATCCACTTCACGCCGTCCTTCTCGTACTCCCGAATACGATAGGCAATCATCCTGGTGAGCACGTCTGCGGGTACAGGCTCGTTGTACGGAAGCTGTACCGAGCCTTTGCCGGTCATGTATTCGGTGAGCTGATCGCTGAAAGCGGCCAGGGTGGACGGAGTAAAGACGAAATTTGCGTGCTTTTGATGACCACTGAAAACGAACAGGATTGTTCCCAGCGAGTAGGCCGGGTTACCCCATTTGAGTCCTTCGGCGGCATTCGGAGCGCCGGCGCGGCTTATTTTTCGCAACTCCCGAAGCCGCGGCTGGACGGCCTCGGGAAACGAATTGATGTACTCGTCGACACTCTCGTGCTGTATCGCCATAGGACTACCTTGCCATCATCGGCACAGACCTCAGATGTTAAAGCGGCCCTCCACCACGTTTCAGCGCATACAAACGTTTAGAACAAGAGCCAGACTGCACTGGTACTGCGATTCGTGAGCGGTCAGCACGCGTTGGGCTTCGATCACAACGTCCATCGGACTACACAAAGCAACGACCGGGACATCAGGCTTCCGACACTCGCGCTAGGCGTTCGAGTCGGCTCGGACGAGTAAGTGTCTGCGCAAAATCAACGAGATCATTGAGCTCTCGTGACAATTCGGCGAGCTTCCACACGACATCGCAGAGCTCCTGCTCAAGCCACCGCTCATCTGGGGAGTACTCAACGTCCACTGCGACTTCCCTGCCAGCTGCCACGTCGTCCTCCGTCGGGCCGCTCCATAAAAGTTGATCATGTTGCCATACAATTCGGCGACGCCTCCATTCATCGCGCGAAGGCACCTTATGCGTCCAGAACTCCCCCGAGTTCGAGAAGCAGAACCACAACGACACCAGTCCCGTCCACGCTCGCCGAGTGAGGATACGGGCAAGGACAGACTTCTGGTCACGCAGTTCATCGTTCCAAACGCTCTGGACCCCATCGATTGCGTCCTTCACTTCATCGGAACGCTCACGGACTGGCACTTTCGGGCCAAAACTCACGAGACAGTCGCGGCCACATTCGACATGGTCATCGACTTCCCTGTTCCAGTAGCGCGATCGCGGAGTCGTACGTTGTGTCCACTTGTACCACTGCTCAGCGTGATACTTCTCGATCCGGAACATGTGGACCATCTCGTGCATCTGCTCCCTTGTCGCGCCCGCGAGCACGGCTAGGGCCGGTGTCGCACGGTGCAGCTGTTTGAGTGCATTCACGTCGCGTTCTCGGCGGAAGGATCGACGTGCGACGGTGCGCTCGCTGACCAGCACTTTGACGATGACGAGCATTAGCGGAATTACGGCGGCAACGATCGCGGCGAGCGTGGCCTCCGAAAACGTCACCGTCTCCAGAAAGGAGCTCAATGCCGCATTACCGGCGCGTATCAGGTCCGGGAACGCGGTAAGCGTGGAAGCGAACAACACCGCCATACCGAACGCGGTCAGGAAGAACCCTGGCATCGCCGCGATGAACGTGCACACCCAGCGGAGCATCAGCCACACCCTGCGGAGAATCCACCGCAAGATACGAAGGACCATGTGCTCGTTGCGCACAGGCGGGAGACGTGTGATCCGTTCCGTTCCGCCAGAGGATGTTCGGACGACACGGGTGGCGAGCCACAGCAGCACACCCTCGATCCGCGCGCTGCTCGCCTCTAGCCGCACTACATCAGCGAGCGTTGCATCGACTGCGAGTCGCTTCGCGCAGCAGCGTGTCAACTGCGCTACCGCGAGGAGAAGCCACCGACAGATGAGGGCGACAAAAGCGAAAGCTATCGCGTAGACGACGATCCCTGATAAGAAGACCTGACCGGGTACGCCCTGATTCGCAAGCACCGCCCTCATCCATTCGAATGGCTCGAGCACCCGATCGATCCACTCCATAACTGACCGCGCTCCTTCACATTGCTAAGCGCCACCCAGCGTGTCATGAACCACCCGCTGGCCGCACCGACGCGGAGGATGCCGAGGCTCCTACGCGCCACGGAACCTGTCGAGGAGGTGCAGCAAGCCTCAGGGGGCACAGAGGGCGTCAGGTCGACGCAGTCCGGGAGATCCTCCTGCACACTGCCCTCGCGCAGAACGGTGGTGATCGTAGAGCGGTGCCGAGCCGACTCCAAGAGGTCGGACGGCGGTCCACAGAGACTGGTTTTGCACCATTGCGCCGAGCAAGACCACGCCAGGGCGGATCAGTATCAGCTGAAAGGCTGAACCGAAACTCGACTAGACATTAAACCTAAATTCAACAACGTCGCCGTCGGACATGACGTACTCTTTGCCTTCGATCCTGACCTTGCCGCGTGCTTTAGCCTCTGCCATCGAGCCGGCGCCGACGAGATCGGCGAAGGAGACAACTTCAGCTTTGATGAAGCCGCGCTGGAAATCGGAGTGGATAACACCGGCTGCCTGCGGAGCGGTATCGCCCTGATTGATCGTCCAGGCGCGTGCTTCCTTCGGCCCGGCCGTCAGGTAAGTCTGGAGGCCCAGCGTATGGAAGCCGACCCTTGCCAGCTGGTCCAAGCCCGATTCATCCTGGCCGTTCATCTCCAGCATCTCGCGGGCTTCTTCCGGTTCCAGCTCCACCAGATCCGACTCCAGCTTCGCGTCAAGGAACACGCAGTCCGCCGGAGCAACCAGTTCACGCAACTCCGCCTGGCGCTCGGCGCTGCCCAAAATAGTGTCATCGACATTGAAGACATAGATAAAGGGCTTGGCCGTCAGCAGGCTCAGCTCCCGCAGGTTTTCGACGTCGAGCTTGTCGCTCTCGACAGAGGAGAAGATCGTATCCCCGCGCTCAAGTACCTTCCGGGCTGCCTCCATGGCGGCCAGTTCGGCGGCGTCGCGCTTCTTGATCTTCACTTCCTTTTCAACCCGCGGCAGTGCCTTTTCCAGCGTCTGCAGATCCGCGAGGATCAGTTCGGTGTTGATGGTTTCGAGATCGGAGCGCGGATCCACCTTGCCTTCAACGTGGACCACATCGGGGTCATCGAACACGCGGATGACCTGGGCAATGGCCTGGGCTTCACGGATATTGGCCAGGAACTGATTACCCAGCCCTTCGCCTTCGGAGGCGCCCCGGACAATCCCGGCGATGTCGACAAAAGACACGGTCGCCGGCAGGATGCGCTGGGAGCCGAAGATTTCCGCAAGCTTATCCAGCCGGGAATCCGGCAAGGGCACCACACCGACATTCGGCTCGATGGTCGCGAACGGATAATTCGCCGCCAGAACCTGATTGCGGGTCAGTGCGTTGAAGAGAGTTGATTTGCCGACGTTGGGCAGTCCGACGATGCCAATAGTAAGAGCCACGGTATCTAAGGATACCGGTGAGGTACCCGGCTCAGCGATTCGGCCGGAACGGTGGCGCAAACGACGCCCCGGCTTCGCCTAAATTGTCATAGCCGGCTGGCATGGTTGAGCTATGGATGCGTTTCAGATTGTGCTCACATTGCTCATGCTGGTTATTGGGGCAGCGGCCGGGGCTGCGGGAACTGCGGTGGCATACCGCCGCAGGGTCGCCGTGCTCGCGGAAGAAATTGACGACGCCGGTGCCCGGCTTGGCAACGCAACGGCCCGTTTGGCGGCGGCCGAGGCGGAAAGTCGGTTGCTGGCCCAGCAGAACCGGCAGCTCACCGCCAGCAGCGAGCAGGACAACTCTGTCCTTCGCGCCCTGGTCCCGGTCGGGGAGAAACTGAAGACCGTCCAGCAGCAGGTTAACGTGCTCGAGCGGGACCGCGTCGAACAATTCGGCCAGCTGGCCGAACAGCTGCGCGCCGCGCAACTCAACGATGAGCAGTTGCTGCGCTCCACCCAGACCTTGACTGCCGCATTGCAGTCAAACTCCGCGCGCGGGCAGTGGGGAGAAGTCCAGCTCCGCCGGGTGGTGGAGGCCGCCGGCATGCTGGCGCACGTGGACTTTAGCGAGCAGGTGCATCTGGTGCGGGCCGAACGCGCTCTTCGACCTGACATGCTGATCCATCTGCCCGGCTCCAAATCACTCGTGGTGGATGCCAAAGTGCCGCTGCGGGCGTATCTGGAAGCCCAGGAACTTCCGTCCTTCGGCTCCGCGGAGGAACGTGAAAAGCGGGCCGGCCTGCTGGCCACACATGCCAAGGCCGTCAAGGCACACGTGGACGCGCTTGCAAACAAGAAATACTGGGATGGGGTGGCTGCCTCCCCCGAACTCGTCCTGTGCTTCCTGCCCGCCGAGTCCGTTCTTTCAGCAGCCTTGCATAGTGAACCGGGCCTGTTGGATTACGCCTTCTCGCGCAACGTTGCCCTGGTCTCCCCCGTCTCCCTGCTGGCCACGCTGAAGTCGGTCGCCTTCACCTGGCGGCAGGAAGTCCTCACCGAGAATGCCCGGGAGATCTTCGAGCTCTCCCGCCAGCTCTACGACCGGCTCGGCACCCTTGGTGAGCATGTGACGAAGCTGGGCTCGTCCCTGAAAGGTTCGGTGGAAAAGTACAACGCCTTCGTCGGAACGCTGGAGTCCAGGGTCCTGCCGACAGCGCGGAAGATCAGTGCCTTTGACCCGTCTTCGCTGAAGGAAGCGCCTGCCCCTCAAGCATTGGAGAGCACGCCACGGCTGTTGGCCGCACCGGAGCTCATTGCCGACCAGGAGCGGAGTGCCTAGCCATAGGCACGCAACTGCCCCGTCCCGCCACGTTTAGCGTGCGGGCCGAGGGCCCCTGCCGCCGAGACCGCGTGAAACGTCGCCCTTTTCCTTCAGCGTGGCGCGCAGTTCCTTGGGCAGCGAGAACAGGATGTCCTCTTCCGCGGTGACCACTTCCTCAACATCGGCATAACCGTAGTCAGCGAGCAGGCTCAGGACTTCGCGCACGAGGACCTCCGGCACGGACGCTCCGGAGGTCACGCCGACAGTGGAGATGCCTTCAAACCAAGACTCGTCGACCTGGTTCGCAAAGTCCACGCGGTAGGAAGCCTTGGCGCCGTATTCCAGTGCCACCTCCACAAGGCGCACGGAGTTGGAGGAATTCGCCGATCCCACCACGATGACGAGTTCCGCCTGCGGGGCGATCTTCTTAATCGCAGCCTGCCGGTTCGAGGTTGCATAGCAAATATCGTCGCTGGGCGGATCCTGCAGAGTCGGGAAGCGTTCCTTGAGCAGGTTGACGGTCAGCATAGTCTCGTCCACGCTCAGCGTGGTCTGCGACAGCCAGATCACCTTGTTCGGATCCCGGACCTCAACCTTGTCGACATCTTCCGGACCGTTGACGATCTGGATATGCTCGGGGGCTTCTCCGGCAGTTCCCTCGACCTCTTCATGGCCCTCATGTCCGATGAGAAGAATGTCGAAATCGTCCTTTGCGAAACGGACGGCCTCGCGGTGCACCTTTGTCACCAAGGGGCACGTCGCGTCAATCGTCTGCAGTCCGCGCTCGTCGGCAGACTGCACGACGGCAGGCGAAACGCCGTGGGCGGAGAAGATAACCAGTGCACCCTCGGGCACCTCGTCTGTCTCTTCGACGAAGATCGCGCCCTTTTCTTCCAACGTGCTGACCACATGGAGATTGTGCACAATCTGCTTACGCACGTAAACCGGCGGGCCGTAATGCTCGAGCGCCTTTTCGACGGCGATGACGGCGCGGTCGACGCCTGCGCAGTACCCGCGCGGGGCAGCAAGCAGGACCTTGCGGGGGCCTTCGACCGGTGCGGCGGAGGCAATGTCTTCGGGGCTGCGGCGCCTGCGCGGAATAGTGGGCATCGGAACGGAGACAGCAGTGCTACTCATACCTCCATGCTAGCCGTTAGGCCCTTCGACCCGAGAGTTGGCGGGCTGTTACACCAATCACCGCGGCAGCCAATCCCGCCCCGGCGAGCACGACGGCCCAGGGCTGGAAAGACGTTGCCGCGAGTTCGACGAACCGAGCGGTAAAGGCATCGGCAACAGGGCCGGCCGCATCGTGCTGCGCGGCCACGTCCGGGGCCGCCTCCGCTGCCAGCCAGAATCCGACGCCGAGAATAACCGCGCCGACACCAAGCCAGGCAAGGGCAGTCGACGCCCTTCTCGCTACCAACAGGGTCAGCAACAGGCCGGCCAACGCTCCTGCCGAAATCCAGCGCCACTCGTTGGCAACACGCTGTACAAGGTCGACCGATTGCAACTGATCTGCCTGGCCGATATCGACAATCAGCTCCTCTTGTACGGGGATCTCTGTGCCTAAGGTGTCCGCTACCCGCTGAATCGCCAAGGCAACAATGGGAGCGATATCAAGCCGGAGGGCCCCCTCATCCGGGCCTTCTGCCTCCAGCGTCAGAGTATGGGACTTCGCCAAAGCTTCATTCCATGCCTGCGGGAACTCTTCCAGTCCGGTGACGGCTCCGGCGGCCCTGGCGATGATGGGATCAACCAGCTCCTGGAGCCCCGGCGGCAGCTGGCTTTGGTTGCGCACCTCTTCCGCGATGGCTTCTGCCAGGGCGCTGCGGAACTGGGCGTCCTGCCCCATGGGTGCCGCCAATTCGACGAAGCCTTGCTGGTTCGTCAGGTTCTGGCTGGTCCATGCCGCAGGCACGGCGACGGCGGTCATCACCAATGTGACCAGGCCAAGGATCAAGGCAAGGACGGAACGCATCCGCAGGCTCCTCTCCGCCGGCTTCCTGAGAGGCGCAGAATGCCTCTTGGGATAAGTAGAACAGAATCAATAATGTCTGCGATAGCTGATAAGAATGTAAGGATCGCTGTACTGTAGCTGCGCCAAGCATCGCCGAGAGGGACACTACGTGAACCAGAACCCGGGGCCACCCACCGGTGGCCAGCTGGATGCCCCGGCCAAGCCATCCACACTGCCTGCTACCGCCCTGGAGACCTCGGCGGAGAATCCCTGGCCGTTGCGGCTGCTTTCGCAGAAGCTCAAGAGCCACATTGACCGTGTCCCGCCCACCTGGATCGAAGGCCAAGTGATTGAGCTCAACAGGCGGAACAATGTCACGTACCTCACGCTGCGGGACACGGAAGCGGAAGCATCGTTCAGCCTCGTGGCCTGGGGCAGTGTCATGGCCCGGCTGGAGTTTCCCCTTGAGCCGGGATCGCGTGTCGTGGCGCAGTTGAAGCCGGATCTGTACGTCAAGACCGGCCGGCTCTCGATGCAGACCCGCGATATCCGCCCTGTGGGTCTGGGCGATCTGCTGGCGCGGCTCGAACGGCTTCGCCATGCCCTTGCAGCCGAGGGACTCTTCGCGCTCCAACGCAAGAAACCACTTCCCCTGCTGCCGCACCGCATCGGGCTGATTACCGGCCGGGACTCGGATGCCATGAAAGACGTTATCCGCAACGCTTCCCTGCGCTGGCCCGCCGTGGCCTTCGAAGTACGGGAAGTCGCTGTCCAGGGTGTTAATGCCGTAACCCAGATCCAGCGCGCATTGCTGGAACTGGACGCCCGCGAGGATGTCGACGTCATTGTCATTGCCCGCGGCGGCGGATCCCTTGAAGATCTGCTGCCCTTCAGCAGTGAAGATCTGATCCGCGCGGTTTCGGCTGCCCGCACGCCGGTGGTCAGCGCTATCGGACACGAAGCGGACCGTCCCCTGCTGGACGAGGTCGCGGATCTCCGCGCTTCCACTCCGACCGATGCCGCAAAGCGTATTGTCCCCGATGTCAACGAGGAACTCGCAAGGATCGCCCAGGCACGGCAGATGCTGGACCGCAGGGTGGACCAGTTGATCCGGGTCGAGAGCGAGCGGCTGACCGCTATCCGTTCCCGTCCCGTTCTGGCCAATCCTGCCAGCATGGTGGAAGCCCGGCACGAGGATCTGCAGCGTTTGTCCACACGCGCCTACAACTGCATCTCGGCCGCTGTACACCGGGATTCGGACCGCATCGCCCATCTCAGGGCGCAGGTTCGTTCCCTCTCGCCGCAAAACACCTTGGACCGTGGCTACGCCGTGGTACAGCTTCCGGACGGAAGCGTCCTGCGCGACAGCTCTGACGCCGCTGCTGGAACGCGGCTTCGCGTGCGTGTTGCCGTCGGCGAACTGTCTGCCGACGTCGCTCCGTAATACTGAACAACACCATCAATCCGAAAGCGGGAACCAGCATGGATGCCGAGAATTCTGTCGAAAATGCCGATGTCGCATCGCTGAGCTACGAGCAGGCACGGGAGGAACTCGTCGCCGTTGTGAGCCAGTTGGAAACCGGCGGGGCCAGTCTTGAACAGTCGTTGGCCCTATGGGAACGCGGCGAAGCCCTGGCCGCCCGCTGCGAAGCGTGGCTGGAAGGGGCCAGGCAGCGCCTCGACGCAGCCAGGGCCAACGCGGCGGGCGGACCAGCGGCAACGGGAATGGCGGAACCAGGCAGGGACTAACCTTCGCGGTCAGCTTTCAGCCAACCGCTTTTTCTCTGCCGCCACGTCGAAATCCGCCTTGGGCCACTGGGGATTGATGTCTTCAAGCACATCGATCAGCAGCTGTTGGACTGCGATCCGCGCGTACCATTTCTTGTCCGCCGGGACGACGTACCAAGGCGCGATATCTGTACTCGTGCGTTCCAAGGCGATCTGGTACGCCTGCTGATACTGGTCCCAGAATGAGCGGTCATCGACGTCGCCGGGGTTGTACTTCCAGTGCTTATCCGGCCGGTCCAGCCGTTCCTGCAACCGGCCTTTCTGCTCATCCTTGCTGATGTGCAGCAAGACTTTGATGATGTGGGTACCGCCCGCTGCGACCCTGGCCTCAAAGTCCCTGATGAGGCTGTAGCGCAGTTCAATCTCGTCGGCCGGAGAGAGCTTGCGGACCCGTTGGACCAGCACGTCCTCGTAATGCGAGCGGTCAAAGACACCGATGATCCCGGGCTCCGGCAGTTCTTTTTCGATCCGCCACAGGAAGCCCTTGGACTGTTCCTCCGCCGTCGGTGCTTTGAACGCCTTGTGGTGGATGCCTTGCGGATCGGCTGCTCCGATGACATGGCGGACGATGCCGCCCTTGCCGCCGGTGTCCATGGCCTGCAGGACCAGCAGCACGCTCTCGCGGGCGCCGAACCGGCTCTGCGCGAACAGCTTCTCCTGCAGTTCCGTGAGCTGCTCATCCTCCCGGTCGAGGAGTTCTTTGCCTGCCTCCTTATCGCCGGTAAACCCCGGGGTCGATCCGGGGTCGACATGGCGCAGGTCGAAGCCCGTCTGCACTCGCAGCAGGACGGTCGGACTCGGGCTGAACGCGGTGGTCTCCATAGTGCCCTTCCTCTGCACGTGGCGCTTACGGTTTGTACGTACTCAGGAATTCGGCGATCCGGTTGACTGCTTCCTCGAGGATGCCGACGTTGGGCAGGGTCACAAGCCGGAAATGGTCCGGTTTGTGCCAGTTAAAAGCGCGCCCGTGGGAGACGAGGATCTTTTGCTGCTTGAGCAGATCCAGCGCAAACTTCTCGTCGTCCTTGATCGGGTACACGTCCGGATCCAGCTTGGGAAACAGGTAGAGGGCTCCCCTGGCCTGCTGGGTGCTGACGCCGGGAATGGCATTGAGCATTTCGTAGGCCTTGTCCCGCTGTTCCAGCAACCGGCCCCCGGGCAGGATCAGATCGTTGATGCTTTGGTAGCCCCCGAGTGCTGTCTGGATGGCATGCTGCGCGGGAACATTCGCGCACAAACGCATGTTGGTCAACAGGTTGATGCCTTCGATGTAGTCCGTAGCCAGGTGTTTCGGCCCGGAGATGGCCATCCACCCGCTGCGGAATCCGCAGACGCGGTAGGCCTTGGACAGCCCGCTGAAGGTCATGACCAGCACGTCGTCGGCCAGCAAAGCTGTATTTACATGCTGCGCATCCTCATAAAGGATTTTCTCGTAGATTTCGTCCGAGAACACCACCAGATTGTGCTTCCGGGCCAGTTCGAGCATTCCCTCGAGCACTTGTTGCGGGTACACCGCACCGGTGGGGTTGTTCGGATTGATGATCACGATGCCCTTGGTATTGGGCGTGATCTTTCGCTCCAGATCCTCCAGATCCGGCAGCCATCCTTCTTCCTCCACACACAGGTAATGGATGGGATGGCCGCCGGCCAGGCTCACGGAGGCAGTCCAGAGGGGATAGTCGGGCGCGGGGATCAGCACCTCGTCGCCGTTGTTGAGCAGCGCCTGCAAGCTCATGGTGATCAGTTCGCTGACCCCGTTGCCCAGGTAGACATCGTCGACGCCGATGTCCTGGATGCCGCGGGTCTGGTAATACTGCGACACGGCGGTCCGGGCCGAGAAGATCCCGCGGGAATCGCTGTAGCCCTGGGCATCGGGCAGGTTCCGGATCATGTCCACGAGGATGGCATCCGGCGCCTCGAACCCGAAGGGCGCCGGATTTCCGATGTTCAGCTTCAGGATCCGGTGGCCCTCGGACTCCATGCGTTGCGCATGCTCAAGCAGCGGACCGCGGATATCGTAAAGGACATTATGAAGCTTGTTGGACTGCTTGAACTGGGCCATTTAAGCATCTTCGCATATCGGAACCGGTTTACTTCGTCAGCCCGTTTTCACTAAGCCAGTCCGCAGCCGCGTCTGCCGGATTGCGCTTTTCGTCCCCGCTGACCTGACGGTTGAGATCAATCAGGTCTTCCGTGGTCAGCGCGGCTGAGACGTCGTTCAGCACCTCTGCCGCTTCCTCGCTGACTTTGTCCTGATTCACCAAGGGAAGCACCTGCTGGGCGATGAAGTTATTCTTCGGGTCCTCCAGCACCACCAGGTCATTATCCTCGATCGAAGGTGTTGTGGTGTAGATGTCGGCGATCTGGATCTGGTCGGTAATCAGCGCCTGCAGGGTGGCCGGGCCGCCGCCGTCGTTAATCGGTTCGAAGGACTTCGGTTCGCAGCCGTAGTTCTCCTTCAGCCCGGGCAGCCCGTATTCACGCTCGGCGAATTCAGGATTGGCACCGAGCACCAACTCGTCACAGACCGGCCCCAAGTCTGTAATGCTCTCAAGCTGGTACTTCTCGGCGGTGGCTTTGGTGACCACCATGGCGTCCTTGCTTTCGGCGGATGCCGGTTCCAGGACGCCCAGTCCCTCCGGCAAGGCAGCGGGAAGGGCATCCATGATCTCCCCGGCGGAAGCAGCCGTTGCGTCTGGATCCAGGAACAACAACAGGTTGCCGCTGTAGTCGGGAACGACGTCCACGGATCCTTCTTCAACCGCCTTGACATACACCTCCCGGGAACCGATGCCGGGTTTGGTGGTGACATCGAAACCCGCAGCGGTGAGCGCGCCGGCATAGATCTCGGCGACGATCTGGCTTTCGGGGAAGTTGGCGGATCCGACCACCAAGGAACCGGTTGCGCCCGAACTGGCGGCGGTATCGGACGAACCCTCCAACGGATTGGAATTGGCGCCGCATGCCGTCAGCGTGACGGTGAGGGCGGTCATGGCTGTCGCCGCCAACATTGCCCGGCGGGAGGATGTCTGGATCTTCAAGGCTTCTCCTTTACTGGCCGGCACCCGGGGCGCCAACATTCTTCGTTCCCTGCCCCGGCGAGGACAGGGAAGACTTCAAACCTGGTGAGACCGCGTACTTTTGCACCATTGAGAGGATCAAATCGACAATCAGCGCCAGCACCGCAATCAGAATAGCGCCCGCGAACAGCCGGACGGGGTCGCTGACGGCTAATCCATCGATCAGATACCGGCCCAGCCCGCCCAGATTGATGTAGGCAACGACGGCGACGGTCGAGATGACCTGCAGTACCGCGGCCCGCATACCGCCAAGCATCACCGGCAGGGCGTTGGGCAGTTCCACCCGTACCAGAACCTGCCACTCGGTCATGCCGAGACCGCGTGCGGCGTCCAGCAGTTGCCGGTCCACCGCCGCGATGCCCGAGTAGGTGCCTGCCAACAGCGGCGGGACAGTCAGGATGACGAGCGCGTAGATGGGCGGCATCAGGCCCAGGCCCATCAGGATGACAAACAGCGTCAGCAGGCCCAGCGTGGGCAGGGCCCGCAGCGCGCTGGCCACCGAGACCACGGCGACCTTGCCCTTGCCGGTATGCCCGATGTACATGCCCGCGGGAATGGCGATCGCCGCGGCGATCAGCAGTGTCAGGACCGTATACCAGAGGTGCTCTCCCAGCCGGGCCGGGATTCCGGCCGGCCCGGACCATTGCGCGGGGTCCGCGAACCACAGACCAACCTGCTCAAAGAGATTCATGCAGCACCGCCGTTTCGGCCGCATCCGGACGGCGGGCGGTACCGGCGCTATCCCCACTGCCGGAGTTGTCCGGGCCAGTCGTCGCCACCAACACCTGTTTGCTTCGAGCCTTGCGGTGCCGGTTCCAGGGCGTGAGCAGGTGCTCCAGGCCCACCAGGACAAAGTCCATCAGCAACGCCAGGACCAGCGTCATCACGATCCCGACGACGATCTCCGTCAGGAAGTGGCGCAGCAGCCCGTCCGTGAAAAGCACGCCGAGATTTCGGATGCCAATCAGGGCGCCCACGCTGGCCAGCGAAATGTTGCTGACCGACACCACGCGCAGGCCGGCAAAAAGGACGGGCACGGCCAGCGGCAGGTCCACGGCGAAGAACCGCCGGAACGGCCGGTATCCCATAGCCACGGCGGCTTGACGGACGCCGTCGTCAATTGACTCCAGTGCATCCACGACGGAGCGCACCAGCAACGCGATGGCATAGACAGTCAGGGCGACAATCAGATTGGCCGGGTCCAGAATCCTGGTGCCCAGGATGACCGGAAGAATGACGAACAGGGCCAGGGACGGAATGGTGTAGAGCACCGAACTGACCGACAGGATCACGCCGCGGACCGACGGAAGGCGCCAGGCCAGGTAGCCGAGGGGTACCGATATCAGCAATCCCAGCACGAGCGGCAGCACCGACTGGTAGAGATGGTGCCCGGAGAGCTCCAGTACAAAGGGCAGATTGGCCAGGAACCAGTCCATTAGCCGCGGCGCTCCGCGTCCAGCCGCTGGAGCACCTCGCCGGCGTCCACCAGTCCGGCTACCCTGCCCGCGGCGTCCACTGCCACGCCTTGGCCGGAGGGAGAGGACAGCGCGGCGTCCAGTGCCTGCCGGAGTGAACTGCCTATGGTGAACAAGGAGCCGCCGGTGACCGCCGCTGCGGGCGTACGCTGTCCGGGCGGCAGCCACCCGAGAGGCGCACCGCCGTCGTCGGTTATCAGCAGCCAGCCTTCGGCAGGCATCGACGCCAGGGTCCCAGCCGTCGCCGTGGCCGCGGGCAGCAGCGGCAAGTCCCGGGCGGAGGCAAACGAGAGCGAGCGGAAGCCCCGGTCCCGGCCAACGAACCCGGCCACGAAATCGTCCACCGGCGCGCGTAACAGCTCCTCCGGCGGCGCGTACTGCGCCAAGCGGCCGCCGGTGGCGAAGACGGCCACCTTGTCCCCGATGACCGTGGCCTCGTCGATGTCGTGGGTGACGAACACGATCGTTTTCGCCAGTTCCTGCTGCAGCCGCAGCAACTCCTGCTGCAGTTCCGCGCGCACCACCGGATCCACTGCGCTGAAGGGCTCGTCCATGAGCAGGATCGGAGGATCCGCGGCGAGCGCCCGGGCCACCCCCACCCGCTGCTGCTGGCCGCCGGAGAGCTGCGCCGGGTAGCGCTTGCCCAGGGCCGGAGAAAGACCGACGACGGCGAGCAGTTCCTCGGCGCGGATTCTCGCCTGCCGCCGCGAGACACCGTTAAGGCGGGGAACGGTCGCGATGTTGTCCAGCACGCTCCGGTGCGGCAGCAGGCCCGAGGACTGCAGCACGTAGCCCATTGAACGCCGCAGCGCCGCAGCAGGCTGCGCCGAGACGTCCTGTCCGTCCACCAGGACCGTGCCCTCGGTGGGCTCCACCATGCGGTTGATCATCCGCAGCGATGTGGTCTTGCCGCACCCGGACGGACCGACGAACACGGTGATGGCTCCGCGGTCAATCTCCAAGTTCAGGTTATGCACCGCCGGCTGCCCCGACGCGTAGCTCTTCGACACGTTGCGGAACTGGACCATGGGCGAGCTGCCCGCGCTGGCCGGCGGGGCCACAGACTGGGCTTCGGTCATCGTGCCTCGCTCTTCGTCCTGATCTGGGAACCGTATTGCGGCACGGTCCCGGGACTCCTGACAGCTTGGCTGATGGAAGCTACCCCGGTAGCCGGTTCCGCGAAATAGATGTTCAGGCCGACATCCACCAGGTCCACCCGGTCCAGTGCTGCGACGTCGTCCAGCTGGATCCACTTTGCCTGGTCCGTCGATCCCTGGAGCTCATGCGCTAAATCACCGCTCGTCACAGTAGCAGCGTAAATGATCCGCAGGGCGTGCAGCGGCACCTTCCCGCCATGCAGCCGCCGTTCCGCCGGGATGAACTTACTGTCGACGCCGAGCAACCGCCCCAGTTCCACGGTGTAGCCGGTTTCTTCAGTGATTTCCCGCAAGGCCGCCGTGGGAGCATCTTCGCCCGCTTCAAGTCCGCCGCCGGGCAGCGTCCAACGCGGGGTTCCGGAACCGGTCCATCGTGCCAGCAGCACGGCATTCTCCTGAACGATCACGCCGTAGGCGCCGATGCGGGTATCGAAGGACATGCCTTTCAGTCTAGGCGGGCTTCCACTGCGCCGCAGAAGCGCCGGGCTGCATTTGGCATAGTTCCCTTCGCCATACTTTCGCAAACGTTACTTTGGCGGCCCGAGCGTTGCGTCCGGGGCCAGCGGGGACTACAACTGAATGCATGGGGATCAGGCCAGCAAGGCATCGCGCGGACCCCGTCCCGCCGGATTGGAGCGTGGCAATGCCCGCCATCGAGCGGCGGCTTCTGGAAGTCCTCGCTGCCGCCGGGCCGGACCCTGCCGCAACACCGGCGAATCCCCGTGACTGTCTGGACCGTGCCTATGAAGCGGCCTACGCGGAGGACCACTATGGCGCGGTGACCTTGGCACGCCTGGGACTTGAGCAGGCTACCGAATCCGACACCGACACCGTGCTGGCGTTGTATTCGGTCCTGATAGCCGTTGCCCAGATCCAAGACCAGACTTCGGACGCGGAGTACTACCTGGCGCAGCGGGTAGACCGGCTGCGCCGTGCCGGACGCAAAGTCCAGGCATCCGTCGAGGCTGACCTTGGGACGGTCCTCTTCCGCGAAGCGACCGCCGCGGAACTGCCCGTGCTGGAAGCGGCATTGGAGCAGCTTCAGGCAACCAAGGCCCCCGTCGGCGTCCTGGCCGACGTCAAGCTGGCCATCGCCGTCGCGCATTCGCAAAAAGGGGTCCGGTCAACGGCGGTCGCCCTGCTTGAGGACGCGGTTGAGGGTTATGCCGCCGGCGAGCGCACCGACAGTCTCGCCGGGGCGCTGATGTATCTGGCGCATACCTATCTGCAGCTGGACCAGCCCGGGCAAGCCGTCGCCGCCGCAGACCGGCTGCTCGCCATTCCGGCCAACCGTGCACTGGCGGCCTCCATGTGGCTGCTGAAAGCCAACCTCGTCAACACCGGGGAGCACGACGACGAAGCCATCGAGTATGCCCTGACGGCCCTTGAGCTCTACGCTGCCTGCGGTGTCCGGAAGGGCGCCATTTCCGCCGCGGTCGTCGTGGCACAGCTGTGTGCTGCCGCCGGCGACGCGGAGAGTTCGGTACTGGCGTGGCGCGCGGCCGTGCAGCAGGCCGAACGCGGCGAAGTCCAGGAGGAACTGACGCTGCGTCTGGCGCTGGGCAACCAACTGCTGGAGGCGGAGGAGTATGAACTCGCTGCCCAGGTGCTGGGCAAGCTGCTGCAGCGCCAGCGGCTGATCGAGGCCCCGCACTCGGACAAGGCCCGCACCCTGATGAGCCTGGGGCATGCACACCGCCATGCCGAACGCACGGCCGACACCCTGGACTGCTGGCGCGAGGCAGTAGCGGAGTTCACCGGCGGCGGAGAGTACGGCGAGGCTGCACGGTCGCTGCTGGCCATCGGCACCTTGTTGTCGCGGGAAGACCATGACGCGGACGCGATCGTCTGCTTCGAGGCGGCCGTTGCTGCCGCCCGCAAATCTTCCGACGACGCAGCGGCCCTGCCGCAGGCCCTCCATGCCCTCGGCCATGCGATGTGCGAAGCCGGCGACCAGGACGGCATCGCCCAGCTGGACGAGGCAATCCGGCTGGCGCGGGACTACGGGGCGCATTGGTACGAGGCGGACTATAGCGACACCAGGGCCCGCGGGCTCTGGGCCCTCGACCACGGCCCGGCGGCGGTCTCCGCTGCCCTGCAGGCCGCGGACCTTTACTCCGCAGCGGACGACGCGGCGTCGGCCGGCAATTCCGAACTTTTCGCCGCGCATGTCCTGGCGGAGCTTGACCGTCCCGCGGACGCGGTGCCGATGTTCCGGATGGTGCTGGCCCAGCCCGACATCAGCCGGATGCTGCGTGTGGCTGCCAACCTGGGGCTGTCATCGGCCCTGGATTCGCTCGGCCGCAAGGATGAAGCCGAGGAGGCACGCCGCGCGGCGGAAGAGGCGGCCGAGGACTGACGCTTCTCATATTCGTCTCATCTTGCCTCGGAATACTTGAAGCATGCAGCGCGCGACCATCCGTTATCTGCTCACGGCCGTTGCCATCGTCCTCGGTATGGGGCTGGCAGGTTATGCCGTGGCGAGTACCCTCCGCAGCCCCGACCCCTCCGATCTGGGTCCGTCGATAGTGTTCACCCCCTCCCCTTCGGCGTCCAGCGCGCCGGCTGAATCGCCGGATGCCGGTTCCGCAGACAACGCTTCGGCAGAACCGGACGCCGGTCGGCCTTCGAAGCCCGCAGCACCGCCGGACCCTGACCCGGCACCAGCGCCTGCCCCAGCACCAGCCCCCGCGCCGCCGCCCGCTCCCGCTCCGCCACCTGCTCCTGCCCCCGTCCCGGTACCGCCCGCACCACCGATCGATTACGACGACGGAGACGACGATTTCGATGATGACGACGGCGATGCCGATGACGACTAAAATCAACATGATGATGACCGGGACGGATGTTTAGGCGCCTGGACGGCCTGTCCGTCCGCACCCGTGTCCTCGCGGCCGTACTCGCACTTTCCGCCCTGGGCCTCGCGGTAGCCGGCGGCGTGCTCTTTGGTCTCCAGCGCGGCCAGATCAATCAACGCATCGATGACTCGCTGAGGCGGTCCGTCGAAGAGTTCGACACCCTGGCCGACATCGGCATCGACCCCGAAACGGGACAGGAATTCACCCGCGGCAGCCAGTTGGTACGCACCGTCATGGCGCGCACTGCACCGGCAGAGAACGAGGGCATGGTTGGCATCGTTGACGGACAGGTTGCGTTGACCGCCAACAACTCGGTCGAATTGCGGTTGGAAAACGACCACGAACTCATCGACAAGGTCGTGGCCCAGCCGGAGACGGAGCGGATCATCCTCACCTCCATCAAGACCGGGCAGACCACTTACCGCGCCGTGACCGTCCCTGTCCAGCTGTCCTCGGACCCCACCCACAGTATTTTTTTGCTGGCCTTCGACTACGATGCGGAACTCGAGGAGCTCGGCGACAACTTCCGGACCTACACGTTGATCAGCCTGGCGGCGCTTGTGCTCATTTCGGGCGTAGGTTGGCTGGTGGCCGGGAGGTTGCTGGCACCGGTCCGGCTGGTGCGGGAAACCGCACAGAAGATCACCGAAACCGATCTGTCCCGCCGCATCCCGGTCAGCGGGAACGATGACCTCTCCGAACTCTCCCAGACCTTCAACGAGATGCTGGACCGGCTCCAGGGCTCGATGACAGCCCAGCGCCAGTTGCTCGACGACGTCGGACATGAGCTGCGAACGCCGATCACCATCGTCCAGGGGCACCTGGAACTGCAGGACTCGTACGATCCGGAAGACGTTGACTCCGTCCGCGCTATTGCGCTCGACGAACTGGACCGCATGCGGCTGCTGGTCGACGACCTTGTTACGCTCGCGGGCGCCGAACGTCCGGAATTCGTCAAACCCCGCCCACTGGAGGTCGGGCAACTGACGGATGATGTGCTGGACAAGGCCAGGACACTGGGCGACCGGCGGTGGGTTGTCGACTCCCGCGCCGAACACATGTGGAGCCTCGATCCCAAACGCATGACCCAGGCCTGGCTGCAGCTGGCGGCGAATGCCGTCAAGTTTTCCCCAATAGGTTCAACCATTGCCGTTGGCTCCCGGGCCGTCCCCGGGGAACTGCGCCTATGGATCCGTGACGAGGGTGCCGGGATCGCCCCCGAAGACCAGGGCCGGATCTTCGCACGCTTCGCCCGTGGCGCCAACGGGACCAGGGCCGAAGGATCCGGGTTGGGATTGACCATCGTCAACGCCATCGCCCATGCCCACGGCGGGCGCGTTGAACTGGCCAGCGCACCCGGACACGGTTCCACTTTCACTATCGTTATCCAAGAACGCCAGCCCGAGCAGGAGGAGCCAGCATGAGCCAGATTCTGGTTATCGAAGACGAGGTCAGGATCAGTTCGTTTGTCGCCAAGGGCCTGAAGTCGGCCGGTTACGTGCCCACTGTTGCAGCCACCGGCCGTGAAGGTTACCACCTGGCCATGACGGGTGACTTCGAGCTGATTGTGCTGGATCTCGGCCTGCCGGACCAGGATGGTTTTACGGTGCTCCGCCGGATCCGCGAGGCCAGGAACGACACTCCGGTCATTATCCTGACCGCACGCAGTTCCGTCGACGACACAGTCGCCGGCCTCGAAAACGGTGCCGACGACTACATGGCTAAGCCCTTCCGCTTTGAAGAGCTGCTCGCCCGGGTCCGCTTACGGCTGCGAACGGAAGCACCGACGTCGGACATGAGCACCCTCAGCAGCGGAAACCTGCAGCTCGATCTGCGCACCCGGCGTGCCACCATTGACGGCAAAGAGATCGACCTGTCGGCCCGCGAATTCGCTTTGGCTGAGGCCTTCCTGCGCAACCCCGGCCAGGTGCTCAGCCGCGAACAGCTACTCTCCCGCGTCTGGGGCTACGATTTCGATCCAGGTTCCAATGTGGTCGATGTGTACGTGCGTTACCTGCGCAACAAGCTTGGCGCCGAGCGCTTCGCCACCGTGCGGGGCATGGGTTACCGGCTGGCCGCGGACAGCTGAACTGCTTCGGCAGCAAGCCGCTCCGCGATGGTCAGGCGCTGCAGGGCGTCCAGTTGCCAGCCTTCGCCCTGGCCAAAGGTCTTCGCGCCGGCCACCAGGGATAAAGCCACCCCGGCCGAGCGGCCTCTCAGCCCTGCCGGATCAACAGCTTCGTCAAAGGCGCGCAGATAACGCTCCATGACCTGCGGCACGTGAACATATCCCTCATGAACAGCCGGCAGCACCGCCAGATGTCCGATGAGGCAGGCAAGATCATCGATCCGGTGGCCTGGCCCCAGCGAGTCCACGTCCAGCACTCCGGTGACCGTGCGCCCATCGATCAGCAGATTCGCTTCGTAGAAGTCGCCGTGCGTTGGAACCAACGGTCCAGGCTTCGTTTCCGCCAGCACCTTCGAGATCTTCTCCTCCAGGCGGAAAATCCGTTCCTGCTCCTGCGGCAGAGCGGCCGCCGCGGCCCGCGCGTAGTCCGCCGCGCGTTCGGCCCACGCCGGGCGGCGGGACAGCTTCATCACCCCGACGGGCAGCCTGTCCAGAAGCTCCAGCAGGGTGTCTGGGTCCAGTTGGGACGCACCGTCATTCATCAGCGCTTGGGCCAGTGGCGTTCCCTGGACCTCGCGCAGCAGCACCACGCCGGTGGCCGGGCCGGGTATAAGCTCCGGCGACGGGAGTCCAGCCTCCGTGAGCAGCCGATGGCGCCGCAACAGCGCGTCGGCCTTGTCGGGGCGCACCACTTTAATGAACACACGCGATGCTCCCTGCGAGGCCTCCAGCACTGCCCGGCGGAGCGGACGGTAGTTGACCATCCGCAGGTCAGCGTCTCCGCTTCCGAAGGCCGCCCGTGCCATAGCGGCGGAATCGCAGGCTGTTGGCAACCCGGTCAACACCGGATCCGCGGGATACAGCCATGCGGTCAACGTGATAGTGCCGTCATCCAACCGGACCACGGGCACGCTGGTGTCCGGAACGGCCGAAGTGGTGATGCAGACGTATTCGGTGCGCACAGTTCCGTCAGGAACCTGCACGTCCACACTGTAGATTCCAGTTGCTCCGGCGCCCGGGCGGTGCTGCAGCTTGGCCAGTTTCCAAGCCTGAATACTCGCGCCGAGGGTGCCGACCGCGAGTTCCAGCGGTTGCTGCATCTTCGTGCTCTCCAGCAGGTCGATGCCGTCGGTCTCGGCCCGCATCAGGTCCCGGCTTGGAGCGTTCATACTCCTTTTCATATCATCCCGCCGCAGAAACGGCTCCCTCCGGCCGGGGAAAGGCAAAAGGCCCGCCCTTACCGGAGCGGACCCACTGATCGCCAGTTGCCAGGGCTGCGGTCCTCACGCCCGGCGCCGCTGAAGCACCGCATCCAGATTGATCTTGCCCGCCTGTGGCGCCGCTTCCTTGGCAGCCGGAGACACGCCGTCTTTCGAAGCGGCCGGCACGTCGGCCTTCGGAGCCACGGCTGCCTGTTTGATCGGCGTCTTCATCGTCGGTTTTTTTACTTCCGGGGCCGGCAGCGGTGCCGGGGCCGGCCGTTCCGCTTTGGCCGAGGCAACATACGTGGGCTTCGGCACTTCTACGGGCTGCCAGGTGGGACCGGATCCAGGCTCGGAATTTCCTGCGCTTTTTGACCCGGCTTCGGCTGCAACTTTGAGTGCCTCCGCCCGCAGTTCCTCCGGTGTCAAGCGCCGTGGTTCGGGGGCGGGAGCGGGTTCCTGCTTTTCAGAACCGGAGACAGCATCGGCTTCCGCTTCTGCCGCGTCGAAAAGCACGGTTTCCCGCTGCGGAAGTGGTGAAAGATGGTGGACCGGCGGATTCATCGCTTCTTCGAAGGCCCTGTTCACGCGGGCGGCGGCACGGCGGCGGCGGTCTCGCCGCACCAGCATACGCAGCATAAGGACGACGGCGGCGACAGCCAGCAGTGCGACCCCCGGGACACTGCCCGAGACCAGGCCGAAGAGCGCCAGTCCCCCGCCGATGACAAAAGTCAGCAATGCGGCGGTTCCCACCAGGGCCAACGCGGTGCGGCCGTAGCGGATGTTCAACGGCGCGGGCACACGTTGCTCCGGGGCAGCGCTCTCCGGGGCGACGCGCTCAGGCCCGGAGGCGGCGCGGGCTGTTCCGGAATGGGCGTTATTTTCCATGATGATCCCCTGAGCTGCACTGCCTGTGGCGGTGACGGGTCCTGAGTCGAATGATATTCCCTGGCCCGGGAGTGCCTCGGCCAGCGTTGCAGTTCCAAGAAAGCGAAGTAAATACGGTCCTACCCAGACAAGCCAAAGCCCCACGATCACTACGAAGATCACTGAGCTTTGAATGTCCACAATCAAAACCGTAGAAGCTAAAACATGCCGGGTGCGGCATTAGTCACGGTGTGTCGGCGAAAGTCACCGAAAATTGATAAACCAGCAGGTCAGCACGAACGTCCGCTGCTTTCGAGCCAGCCGGGAAGAAGTCCGTCCGGAACTTCCTCCGCAGTCAGCGCGAAAGACCTGTGATCGGCCCATGAACCATTGATGTGCAAGTAGCGGGGGCGCAGTCCTTCGTCCCGGAAGCCAAGTTTTTCCACTACCCTCAAGCTGGCAGAATTCTCCGGGCGGATGTTTATTTCCATCCGATGCAGCCCCAGGGCCTGAAAGCAGTGATCCGTGGCCATTGCTACCGCCGTTGGTGCGATACCGCGACCGGCCGAAGCCTGATCCACCCAGTAACCGAGCGTAGCCATCATGGCCGATCCCCAAACGATGCTGGACACAGTCAGCTGCCCGACGATCACCGGCGCCGCCCGGCCAGGCTGGACTTCGGTGATGACCCAGGGCAGCGCTGTTGCCAGCTTCGCCTGCCGGTTCAGCGACCGGACCATCTCGGCAAACTGCGGCAAGGAACCGTTGGGGTCGGGGTTGGAGGCTTCCCACGGAGCGAGCCAGGCCGCGTTCTGCTGGCGCAGTTGCAGCCACTCGCGCTTGTCACGACGGGAGATCGGACGCAGCGCCAAGCTACCGCACTCAACTCTGACGGGCCAGATGGCCGAACTCAGCACCGCCGCAGCCTGGTCTCAGCCCTGTGTGCCTTCGGAGAATTCCTTCAGCCAGGAGCGCAGGTCCTCACCGATGTCGGCGCGTTCCGAGGCGATGGTCACCACAGCCTTCAGGTAGCTCAGCTTGTCACCCGTGTCGTACCGCCGTCCGCGGAAAACGACGCCGTAGACGCCCCCGCCTTCTCCTTCGCGGGACGCGAGTGTTTCCAGTGCGTCGGTCAGTTGGATTTCGCCGCCCCTTCCGGGACCGGTCTCTTCCAGTACATCGAAGACCGACGGGTGCAGCACGTAGCGGCCGATGATGGCCAGGTTCGAGGGGGCCTCTTCGGGCGACGGCTTTTCGACCAGCCGGTTGACCTGCACGCAGTCGATACCGTCCATCTCGGTGACGTCGGCACAGCCATAGGCACTGATCTGCGCAGGCTCGACCTCCATCAGGGCGACAACGGATCCGCCGGTCTTCTCCTGGACGTCGATCATCCGGCGCAGCAGCTCATCGTTTTCGTCGATCAGGTCATCGCCGAGCAGCACGGCAAACGGCTCGTCACCAACGTGCTGGCGGCTGCGCAGCACGGCATGCCCCAGTCCCTTGGGATCGCCTTGGCGCACGTAGTGGATATCAGCCAGGTTCGATGCCTCGCGCACCAACGCCAGTTTGTCGAGGTCACCCTTTTCCTCGAGGACGAACTCGATGTTGGGCACGCGGTCGAAGTGGTCTTCCAGCGGCCGCTTGTTCCGTCCGGTGATCATCAGGATGTCCGTAATGTCCGCGCGGACCGCTTCCTCAACCACATACTGGATGGCCGGTTTGTCCACAACCGGCAGCATCTCTTTGGGCATGGCTTTGGTAGCGGGCAGGAAGCGGGTGCCGAGACCGGCGGCCGGAATGACGGCCTTGCGTACGGTGCGATGAGACTTCATGGAAATAAGATTACCCATCCGCAGCGTCAAAATATGAATTAGCATGACAGCTGCCGCCGAAGTGCTTTCGACGGCGGCGATGACCCCTTCGAACAAGGATTGCCGTGACTCCTCTGGATAAAGACTCCGCCCGTGCACACTTCCGCAAGCTGCGGCAGGATCTGCCGGAGACCGACCGGCGCGCGGCCGCCGAACAACTGGCCAACCATGTCATGGCGGGACTCGAAGCGGCCGGAGCGGAACGCGGCAGTACCATTGCCGGCTATCTCTCAACCGGCGCGGAACCCTCCACTGACCTGCTGCTGCCCGCCCTGACCCGGGCCGGCTACCGCGTGGTTGTCCCCGTCTGCGAGCCGGAGTACCAGCTCAGCTGGGTGCAGTGGTACGACGGCGTGGAGCTCGTCCGCAGTCCACGGGCCTGGGTCTACGAGCCAGTCGGGGAACGGCTGCCTTCAGCAATCATGGCCGATGTCCCGCTGATCCTGGTACCCGGCCTGGCGGTTGACGCCGATGGCAACCGGATAGGCCAGGGCGGCGGTTACTATGACCGGTTCCTGGCAGGTGTCGCCCGGCTGTCGGAGCAGCCCAAGGAAGTCGGCGTTTTTTATTCCCACGAAGTTGTCCCTCCCGGAACCTTCGAGGTCACTGAGCTGGACGCCCCGCTTGACGGTGCCGTGACTGCAGAGGGTTGGATATGGTTCGGTCCCGGGACAGTGTAGAATTAGCACTCGGAACTATCGAGTGCCAACCCAACGGGTGGCACGGACGTGTTCCGCGGGAATTTTCAGGAGGATTCAAGTGCCCACGTACGCCTATGCCTGCAAAGATTGCAGCCACGCTTTCGAGATCCAGCAGTCCTTCAGCGACAACTCGCTGAGCGTTTGCCCTGAGTGCAGCGGCAACCTGCGCAAAAAGTTCAACAGTGTCGGCGTCGTCTTCAAGGGTTCCGGTTTCTACCGGACCGATTCACGCGACACCAAGAGCACCAGCACGGTTCCGGCCGCCGGCAAGTCCGAAAGCCCGGCGTCGGCACCGGCAGCACCGGCCGCTGCTGCACCCGCTGCCAGCTAGAGAGCCTCCTTAGCAGTACACCACCCGGGGATGCCACGGCTCCCCGGGTGCTCTGCGTCCGATGAGGTTCCTTTCCTCCACAACGGAAACTACCGCTGCCCCCGTGCACAGTTCGCCGCAAGCCCCTGACGAACCGGTTCCCGGCGTCCTTACGGTGGCCCTATGCAGCATTCACCCCGGGCGGCCATCCCGCTCCTTGCCCGGCGTCTGGTCAGGCGCCATTACCGACTGATCGCAGCCGCCCTGCTTTGTGCAGCCGCCGGACTCACTGTCCATGAGCTCACTCCGGCCCCTCTGGAGACCGTTCCGGTGGTCACCGCGGCTGCGGACCTGCCCGCGGGGACCATCCTGGCCGATTCGGATCTGGTGACCGGCAGCCTTCCCGCCTCGGCCGTGCCGTCCGGGTCAACTGCTTCGGTCCACGACCTGGCGGGAAAACGTCTGGCCACCGCGCTGCGGGCCGGTTCCCCGGTCCTGGATACCTCCATCGTCGGCCCCGGGCTCCTGGCCGGCAGCCCGCCGGGCACTGTCGCGGTTCCGGTCAGACCCGCCGACCAGTCGACGGTCCAATTGCTCAGCCCCGGACAACGGGTGGACATCGTGCTCAGCACCGGCAACGGTTATGAGGAGCCGGCAGCCTCGGAAGTGCTGGCAAACGACGTGCCCGTGCTGTGGAAGGCAGGGAGCACCGCCGACGGTTCCGGGCTGCTGGGCCGCCAGGAAAGCGAAGGCCTCGTGGTGGTAGCAGCTTCACCGACCGAGGCCACGGCTCTGGCAAGTGCGTCGAGCCGGGGCAAGGTCTTCTTGGTACTTGTCGGTTAGGCGTCAGCTCCAGTGGGGCGGGCGCTGTTCCTTCAGCCAGGCGTCCCGGTCCTCGCGGCTGTCGCCCCAGGCCCTCGGATCGTCCTCTTTGGCCCGGTCCGGGATCGCACTGCCGCGAAGGGCCGCCGCGGCGGCCTTCCGTGTTTGCGGTTGCTGGTCCTGGAGTTCTGCCCGAGCCGCGGCGCCTTCCGTGGCGTCGCCACAATGGTCCGTGTCGTCTGCCTGCCGGTCCGCGGAACGTTCCGCAGGCTTATCATCCTTGGACACGTGCCTCCCCGTCCCTTCTTGATCCGGATCCTGTAGTCCCAAGTATCCTCCGATCAGCTGCGCGCACTTCTCCGGGTCGGCAAAAACCTCGATGGTCCACAAGGTCAGCGGACGCCATCCGAGCCGCTCCAGCAGCTGCGGCCGCAGCCGGCTCCGCTCGCGCACACTCATCTTCCGGTACTGCGGCGTGCCGTCCGACTCCAGCGCCACTGGCAGGGTCGGATGGTGGTCCCCCGGCTGCAGCAAGGGGTCTGCCGCTGCGACGATGTCCAGGATTCCCCGGTAGTGGTCCTGCACCTGTGCGCCACGGCTGCGGATCCGCTCAACCAGATCCGCGACGAGCGGATCTTCAATGCCGGCAGAGGCAGCTGATACTGCTACCCCGCCCGTACCGAGCTTCCGGTTGATCAGTTCATAGAAGTCGACGGCGCCATGGCTCAGCCGCTCGGGATCAAGGTCTTCCGGACGGAAACATGTCAGCACCCGCAGCGAACGCCGCGCCCGGGTCATAGCCATGGCGAACCGGCTCCGGCCATCCGGCTCCGACAATGGACCAAAGTTATGCACTGCCCGGCCATGCGGCGTGCGGCCGTAACCGAGCGAAAAGACGATGTCGTCACGGACCAGCCCGGAGGACCGCTCCACGGGAACCACACGGAAGGAATCCTCCGTCCGCTTGAAGAACTCCGAAGCCGCAGGGTAGTTCGGCATCTGCAGGCGGATCGCTTCTGCCACGCGTGCCGCATGGCGGACGGTGGAGGTGATGACGGCCAGCGAACGCTGGGGCCGGTGGCGTGCGTGTTCGAAGACCAGATCCACAACCCGGTTGATTTCCGCCGGGACGCTTTCAACGCCCTCATGCCCGGCACCGGGCAGCCCGGTACCGTCCGGCAGGTATTCCACCATCAGCCCGTCGCCGCCGGTAATTTCGCCGGCGGACGGCAGCCGGGTGACGGCGCCGTCGTAAAATTCCTTGCTCAACGACTGCGCCAGTTCCATATCGACCGCGCGGTACAACGTGGTCAGCGGCAGTACCGGCAGGACGCGTGCCAGCGCGTGGTAGCTGCTGATGACAGGATCCGTCTCGGCGCCGGGCGCCTGCTCACGCTTCCGGTCCACATTGACTTCGAACGGCTCCGCCGTACCCAGCTGGCCGTCGCCGAAGGCGATGACCTGCTCGGCCCGGGCCATGGCCCCGACCGCCGACTGCAGGCTGGTGGCTTCGGCGTCGAGAATGATGACGGCGTCGAAGCGTTTCTCGGCCGGCAGCACCATCGGCAGGACCAGCGGGGATGCGGCCCAGACCGGCATCAACGACGACACCAATTGGCCCGACTGCTCGCTCAGGGACCGCAGGGTCGGTTCGGAGGTCTTGAGCATCTCCCGCAGGCGCTCCGCCGCCTTGGGCTGGCTCTTGATGGCATGCCGCCAGTTCTGGGCCAGCTCCCAGCGCAGGCGTGCCGCGCCGGAAGCGATGTGGGCGTTATCGGCCAGCCGGTAGACCGCTTCCAGCTTGCGCAGGTTGTCGCCGTCGGACATGGCCAGGTAGTCGTCGCCGCTGATCATGGCTTCCAAGGCCGACTGCCACCAGGCAAGGTCCAGTTCGGCGCCGACATTCTCCGTGGCCACTTCACGTTCAGCCAGATCATCCAGCAGTTCACCCAGACCGTGCTCGCGCATCTGCTCCAGCAGCAGGGTCCGTTCCGGCAGGTTCACCAGCGTCTCGCGGTCGGCCGCCAGTGCTTCCAGCCGCTCCACCAGTGCGTCCTGGTCCAGGTCGGCCAGCAGCACGCCGTCGGCCGGTTCCGCCAGGAGCCCGGAAAGCTTCTGCAGGTTCTTGTGGATGCCGAGGTAGAAACTGTTCAGTTCCGCCAAACCGGACGGCACCGACGGGTGGCGCTGCGTAGTGGCGTATTCGGCCCACTTGCTGCGTTGCTGCTGAACGTCTGCCAGGGACTCGTGCAGGTCCGAGATATGAACACCGGGACGCACATATTCCTTGGCCACACGCCGCAGCCGGGAGCGGGTCATGGAGCTCATTTCGATACCGCGCTCGCGCCTCCAGCCGGAAGATGCCGTTGCGGAAATCAGGTCTGTGACCGGGCGGTCGAAAATGTCCGGCGTGAACTTGTCCAGGCTGCCGCGAACGGCGACCAGCAACAGGAGCTGCTGCCCCCATTCACGGAAGCTGGTGCCCAGGGAAATCTGGGAATGGTCCGCCACCCGGTTCATCTGCTCACGCAGTTTGGGGATGTCGCGGGCAAGATCCACAGACAGCTGGTGGGCGTCTTCGGTTTCCTTGCGGTTGAGCAGCTTGGCACCGAACCACGCGCTGGTGGTCGAGGACTTGCTGAAGCTGCCCAGTTCCGCCGCACGGCGCAGCCGGCCGGTCAGTTCGGCGCGGTCGGCGATGTTGTCCAGCACGGAGCGCTTAAGCCGGACGGTGGTGGCCGGTGCCGGATCCAGCGAGACCAGCTTGGCCAGCGACTGCATGGCCTGGTACGGCGAGCAGTTCCAGCGCTTGCGGACATTGTGCAGCGACTGCACATGGTCCATCAGCTGGTGGCGGTGGTCAATGAGGGTGGTGTGCAGTTTTTCCAGCTGCGGCGCCGTGGCCTGCTCGTTGCGCATGATGGCCCGGACCAGCTGGTCCTTGAGCTGCTGGCTGGTGATGTTGGCGTTCAGCTGCAGCACCAGGGAGCCGAGCTTGAGCTCGTCGAGCTGCTTGGCGAACTGGTTCAGCGTGGTGCGCCGCTCCGCGACCACCAGGACGGATTTGCCTTCGAAGGCCAGCGTCGCCGCGGCGTTGATGGCGGTCTGGGTCTGGCCAGTTCCCGGCGGCGCCGAGACGACCACCGAATGGCCGCTCTGGACCAGGTCAAGGATCTTCTGCTGGGCGGGATCCGCGTCCAACACCAGGAACTCGTCCTGCGGTGAGCGCTCGTCCAGCGGCGGCAGGTCCACCTCCGGCACGGGCACGTGGTAGCCGGTTTCCGGGTCCAGATCCGCTGCCATCATGGCGTTCAGCAGCGGGTGCGCGGAATCGAGGGCGGAGGTATCGGCAATGTTCGATACATCGGCGAAGGTGGAGACCAGGAGGTGGTGCTCGATGGTCATGCTGCGCACATCCTGGGTCAGCGACCGCAGCCGCTCCAGCACCGGATGCGGGTCGAACCGCGCGGTGCTGTAAGCCAGCCGGGCCACGCCTTCGGGGTCGATGTCGACGCCCTGTTCGGCTTCAAGGTGCCTCACCAGTGCCGGGTTGAGCCGGGCCTGGTCGGTGAGCTGGAGTTCGAAGTCATCCTGGCTGGGCCGGACCGTCAGCGCCACCGGGGTGAGCATGATCGGGGCGTTCAGCGTCTCGGACCGGCCTACCTCGGGAACACGCCAGGAGGCGGTGCCCGCAGCAAGATAGCCGACGTCGATGCCGCGCTCCGTGCTGAGCTCAAAGATTTTGGAACGCAGGCTGCGGGCCGTCTTCATCGCCGCCGAGTACTGGGCCTGGTCCCGCAGCAATGTGGACAGCCGCGTGCGCCGGCCGGTCAGCAGCTGGGCAAGACCGGACGGATGGGCATGGGTGAGGTCGATGCTGTTCGTCGAGGACGGCGCGAAGTACAGCAGGGTATCTGTTCCCGCGTGCTGGCCCAGCTGTTTCAGCCAGTGCGTCAGAATATCCTCGGCAGCCTCGTCAGTGCGATCGCGCGACACGGCTACTCTCTTTTCTTCACTCTCGGGCACAAGCCTTGACCAAATTGGCATGTGTCTCAAACTATCGGATAGGACATGGCAAACGGGTGACCGCAACACTCCCCGGCTGAATTTGCCGGGGAGTTCACAGCTTTACCTGCTGCGAGGCTGCGGCCACCCGTCGGCGTTACTCCCACTCAATGGTTCCCGGCGGTTTGCTGGTGACATCAAGAACCACACGGTTCACGCCGTCGACCTCGTTAGTGATGCGGTTGGAGATCCGCGCCAGCAGGTCGTAAGGCAGCCGGGACCAGTCAGCGGTCATGGCGTCCTCGCTGGAGACGGGGCGGAGCACAATCGGGTGGCCGTAGGTGCGGCCGTCGCCCTGGACCCCGACGCTGCGCACGTCGGCGAGCAGCACCACCGGCATCTGCCAGACTTCGTTGTCCAGGCCGGCAGCGGTCAGCTCAGCGCGGGCAATCGCGTCCGCCTTGCGCAGCAGCTCCAGTCGCTCGGCGGTGATGTCGCCGACGATGCGGATGCCCAGCCCCGGACCGGGGAACGGCTGGCGGCCCACGATCTCGGCCGGCAGGCCCAGCTGGGCGCCAACGGAACGCACCTCGTCCTTGAACAGTGTGCGCAGCGGCTCCACCAGTTCGAACTGCAGATCCTCGGGCAGACCACCGACATTGTGGTGGCTCTTGATGTTCGCAGCGCCCTCGCCGCCGCCAGACTCGACGACGTCCGGGTACAGGGTGCCCTGGACCAGGAATTTGATGCTCTCGCCCTCGGCTGCCGCTTCGGCGATGATGGCACGCTCGGCCTCTTCGAAGGCGCGGATGAACTCGCGGCCGATGATCTTGCGTTTGGTTTCCGGATCACTGACACCGGCCAGCGCGCTCAGGAAGCGCTCCTGCTCGTTGGCCACATACAGCTTCACGCCGGTGGCGGCGACGAAGTCCCGCTCCACCTGTTCGGCTTCGCCTTCGCGCAGCAGACCATGGTCCACGAACACACAGGTCAGCTGGTCGCCCACGGCGCGCTGCACCAGGGCGGCGGCCACGGCGGAGTCCACGCCGCCGGAGAGTCCGCAGATCACGCGCGACGTGCCGACCTGCTCGCGGATGCGCTCGACCTGTTCTTCGAGAATATTGCCGGTGGTCCAGTTCGGCTCCACCTTGGCGCCCTTGAACAGGAAGTTCTCCAGAACCTGCTGGCCGTGGGCCGAGTGCTTGACCTCCGGGTGCCACTGCACGCCGTACAGCGCCTTCGCCTCGTTCGCGAAGGCGGCCACCGGGGCGCCGGCCGTGCTGGCGAGGACCTCGAAGCCCTCCGGAGCTTCGTGCACCGAGTCGCCGTGGCTCATCCAGGTGTTCTGCGTTTCGGGCACACCTTCGAGAATGGAGCGCGCCTGGCCCACCGTGGTGGTGTCCGTGGCACCGTATTCGCGGAGTCCGGTCTGGGCGACCTTGCCGCCGAGGGCGTTTGCCATGGCCTGGAAGCCGTAACAGATGCCCAGAACCGGGACGCCGGCTTCGAACAGGTCGGCGCCGACGCGCGGTGCGCCGTCGGCGTAGACGCTGGACGGCCCGCCGGAGAGGATGATTGCGGCCGGGTTCTTGGCCAGCAGCTGCTCTGTGGTGTGGGTGTGCGGAACGATTTCGGAATACACGTTGGCCTCGCGTACGCGGCGTGCGATCAGCTGCGCATACTGGGCCCCGTAGTCAACGACAAGTACGGGCCGGTGGTCCGTGGCGGCGGGGGCTGGATTAGTCACCCACTAAGGATAGTCGCCGCGCGCGGCTGCTTGCACATTGGCCTCAGGCGGCGCCGTCGGGCGTACGGTTCCGGCTGATCCGAATGTTCCGATGGCCCCGGCGGTCCCCGCTGTCCCGGCTGTTAACGTCAACGGACGACGGCGGGTGGATACCGCCGTCGTCCGCTTGGGTTTTTGGTCGCTTAGGTTTAAACCATGGCTTAGTAGCGCTTGGCCGCTTCGGGATGCTCGGCCAGGTCTTCTTCCACCTGCCGGTGGACGCGCTTTTCCAGCAGGATCGAGAGGAACGGGATGACGCCGCCCAAGGCGATCAGGATAAACCGGGTGAACGGCCAGCGCATCAAGGACCACAGGCGGAAATCGGCGATCAGGTACAGCACGTACAGCCAGCCGTGGGCAATCAGGACGGCGATGGAGAGATTGACGCCTTCAACCACGGACGGTTCCGCCTGCGCCAGGCCGAGCGCGAAAGTCTCCCCGGTGAGCGTATTGGTGGCTCCGGCGAAGAGGAACAGGTTGAAGCCGTAGCGCAGGATCATCTCGGCACAGAGCAGCAGCAGCATGATGCCGGTGATGTAGGAAGTGACCTTGTAGAACGTCAGCGCCGAGCGGATCTGCGCGTGCGTGCCGCCGTAACGCCGCTTGGCAGGGCGGGCCTTGGCGGGAGCTTGCGGGGCATCCGGGTTCGGCTGGTTCACGTTATCTGTCACTTGCTTACCTCGTTGTTTTTATCGGTGCCGCCCTGAAGGCCGGCCAGATAGCGGGCCTCTTCGGCGGCGAATTCTTCGTCCTCGAGCGTCCGGCGGTAGTCGTCGGCGACGAGCCGCCACCAGAGGAAGATGGCGAAGCCGGCGAAGACTACCCACTCCACCGCGTAGAAGATGTTCATCCAGTTAACCGGCGTCTCCTGCGGCTGCGGGTCCACGACAACCGGTTCCATGGCGGTGCCGGCGGTGGCCGTGCCAAGATCCTCGCCCGCCACGGTGAAGTCGGTGCCGACCACAAAGCCTGGATACGCCGGGGCATTCCAGACATTGATCAGTTCAGCCACGGACAGGGTGGACACTTCCCCCGGAGGGGTCTGCCCCGGGACCGGCGCTTCGGTCGGCAACAGCCGTCCGACGACAGACGCCTGACCTTCCGGTGCAGTAGTCGCATCCGCCGGATCCGCCACCCAACCGCGGACTACGGGGATAAGAACCTCTTCGCCGTTCTGTTCGGGAGCACCGTCAACGGTAAACGCGGTGACTACCCAGTACCCCTCCTCGCCGTCCTGCAGCCGGGTCTGCACCAGCACCTGGTCCGCCGGACGGAACCGGCCGTCGAGACTGACCATCTGGTCGGCCTGGGACATATGCATCGGAGTGCCGGGTTCAAAGACCTCGATCAGCGGCTGGACGGTTTCGGTCTGGCCTGGCGGCGGCGGGGACTCGTTTTGAGATGCAGAAAACTGCCACTGGCTCAAGAGTACAAAGACTGTCGAAACGACCAGTGCCAGCACCAACGCCGCGATCCAGCGGGGCTTCAGGGCAGTTTTCAGCACCCATTAACCCTACTTCGTGCCTCTGTAGAAAACGAATCTGCCCGCGGCTCTTCGCCACCGTCGGCGGGATGCCTCAGGAATCGGAGAAGTCGATCGTGGAGTTGATCAGCTCGGCAATCACGCCCTGGTCATAGGCCCGGCGCAGCGACTCACGGAAGTTCTCTTTCATCAGGGACCGCGCCAGTGTGGCCAGCACCTCCAGGTGCTCCGAAAACGAGGCGGCCGGCGTTGCCATCAGCAGCACGAGGTTGGCTGGTCCGTCCACGGCACCGAAATCGAGGCTGTGGCCGAATTTCGTCACCCCCACGGCGATGGAGGTGTGCTGCACGAACTCGCTGCGCGCGTGCGGCAGGCCCACGCCGCCGGGCAGCCCGGTGGCCAACTGGTGTTCCCGGGCATTGACCTGTGCCAGAAAACCGTCCAGATCCGAGATACGGCCGGCTGCATGCAGTGTTCCGGCGAGCTGCGCGGCGGCGTCCTGCTTGTCCGCCGCCACCAGGTCCAGCAGCACCAGGGCCGGCGTGGTCAGTTCGAGTTCAGTCATCGGCATCTGTGCCTCCATCCGTGCACACTGCCGGTCCCTCAGCTGAGCGGGACAATGTCGTCCACACCCATGCGCGCGCTGTCGGCCGAGATATCGTCCGGCTGTTCCTGGCTGAGCCGCTCGGCTTCCACTCTGGCAAGGTAGTGCTTGACTTCCCGCGCTTCCTGCTCGTCGCTCCAGTGCAGCAGCGGCGCCATGAGGGCCGCTACTACGGGGGCGGCGGAGATACCGCGGTCCCAGGCCTCAATGGAGATCCGGGTACGCCTGGTGAGCACGTCATCGATGTGGCGGGCACCCTCATGCGTGGTGGCGTAGACGATTTCTGCCTGCAAATAGTCATCCGCGCCCGGCAGCGGCTCCGCCAGTTCGGGACTGCCTGTGATGATGTCCAGCACTTCATCCGTCATGGAGCCGTAGCGGTTGAGCAGGTGCTCCACCCGTGCCACATGGATCCCCGCACGGTCGGCCATGCGGCTGCGCTTGTTCCACTTCGCCTTGAACCCGGAGGCTCCGAGCAGCGGAACAATCTCCGTGCAGCTCGGCGGCACACGCTCGTCCAAGGCACGCGCGGCTTCGTCCACCGCGTCCCTGGCCATGACCCGGTAGGTGGTGTACTTGCCGCCCGCCACCACTACCAGCCCGGGAACGGGATGGGCGACAACGTGTTCGCGCGAGAGCTTTGCCGTGTCGTCGTTTTCGCCAGCCAGCAGCGGCCGCAGTCCGGCGTATACGCCTTCCACGTCTTCGCGGGTCAGGGGGCGGCTGAGCACCTGGTTCACGTGCTCGAGCAAATAGTCGATGTCCTTGGACGACGCCGACGGGTGTGCCTTGTCCAGGTCCCAGCCCGTATCCGTGGTGCCGATGATCCAATGCCGGCCCCAGGGGATGACGAACAGCACGGACTTTTCGGTCCGCAGGATCAGCCCCACGGTGGACTGGAAGCGGTCCCGGGGCACCACCAGGTGGATCCCCTTTGAGGCCCGCACTTTCAGCTGGCCGCGCTCGGTGACCATGGCTTGGGTTTCGTCGGTCCAGACTCCGGTGGCATTGACCACCTGTTTGGCCCGGATGTCGAACTCGGTGCCGTCTTCCTGGTTGCGGACGCGCGCTCCGACCACGCGTTCGCCCTCGCGCAGGAAGTTGATGACTTTCAGCCGGTTGGCGGCATGCGCCCCGTACTCCGCCGCCGTCCGGACCAGGTTGACCACGAACCGCGCGTCGTCGACCTGTGCGTCGTAGTAGCGGATGGAGCCAACGAAGACGTCCTTCTTCAGGCTCGGAGCCGCGCGCAAGGTGCCATGCCGCGACAGGTGCTTGTGGAACGGCATTCCGCGGCCGTGCCCGCTGGCCACCGACAATGCATCATAAAGCGCGACGCCGGCGCCCACGTAGGGACGCTCGACGAACCGTTTGGTCAGCGGATAGAGGAAAGGCACCGGGCGGACCAGATGCGGCGCGATGCGCTGCAGCAGCAGGCCGCGTTCCTGCAGGGCTTCACGGACCAGGGCAAAGTCCAGCATCTCCAGGTAGCGCAGCCCGCCGTGGATGAGCTTGGAGGACCGGGAGGACGTGCCGGACGACCAGTCCCGGGCTTCCACGATGCCGACGTCGAGGCCGCGGGTGACGGCGTCCAGTGCAGCGCCGGCGCCGACCACTCCCCCGCCGACTATCAGTATGTCCAGTTCCCGGTCGTGCTCCTGCGTGGCCCGCAGGGCGGCCAGGGCCTCCTCACGGCTTTCAGGACTCATGGCTCCGGAACTCATACTTAGTCAGCCTCCCGGCATCGGCGGATCACTCGTTGGATATGTACGGCGAGAGGACTACCTCGCACCGCTGGAACTCCTTCAGGTCCGAGTAGCCCGTAGTGGCCATGGACCGGCGCAGCGCGCCCACCAGGTTGGACGTGCCGTTGGTGTGGTGTGAGGGCCCGTAGAGCACCTCGGCCAGCGGTCCGACCGTGCCGATCCTGACCCGGTCCCCGCGCGGCAGCTCGTGGTGGTGGGCTTCCTGGCCCCAATGCCAGCCGCGGCCCGGAGCCTCCTCTGCGCGGGCCAGTGCGGCGCCGAGCATGACGGCATCCGCGCCCATGGCAATGGCCTTGACGATGTCCCCGCTGGTGCCCAGCCCGCCGTCGGCAATGACGTGGACATAGCGGCCGCCGGACTCGTCCATGTAGTCGCGGCGTGCCCCGGCCACATCGGAGATCGCTGAGGCGAGGGGCGAATGGATGCCCAGCGCGCGCCGCGTCGTCGTTGTTGCGCCGCCGCCGAAGCCCACCAGCACACCGGCTGCACCGGTGCGCATCAGGTGCAGGGCCGGGGTGTAGCCCGCGGCGCCGCCGACGATCACGGGAACGTCCAGCTCGTAGATGAACTGCTTGAGGTTCAGCGGCTCGTGCTCCCGGGAAACGTGTTCGGCGGAAACCGTGGTGCCGCGGATCACGAAAATGTCTACGCCAGCGGCGAGCACGGTCTTGTAGAACTCCTGGGTGCGCTGCGGCGTCAGGGAGCCGGCCACCGTCACACCGGCTTCGCGGATCTCGGCCAGGCGCGAGGTGATCAGGTCCGCCTGGATCGGAGCCTCGTAGATCTCCTGCATCCGCTTGGTGGCGGCGGGGCTGAAGCTCTCCTCGCTCAGCGCGGAGATCTCATCGAGCATCGGCTGCGGGTCTTCGTAACGGGTCCACAAACCTTCGAGGTTGAGCACGCCCAGGCCGCCCAGCCTGCCGACCGCGATGGCCGTGGCCGGGGACATGACCGAGTCCATCGGGGCCGCGATCACCGGCATCTCGAACTGGTACGCATCGATCTGCCAGCTGACGGAGACGTCCTGGGGATCACGCGTGCGCCGCGAGGGAACAATCGCTACATCATCCAGGGAGTAGGCTCTGCGCCCACGCTTGCCACGGCCAATCTCAATCTCGTAAGTCACGGCTCTAGGTTATCCCACCACGGCGCGCACGCCGGGCCGGGACGCGGACTGTGGACAGCCGGGTCCGGCGCTGGCCGGCGCTGCCGGCCCTCAAATGCGGGCAGCTCACCCTGACAAGGACTTCGCCGCGGCCTCCTCCGCCGCCTGCATGTCCTCCATCCGGTCCGCCAGAGCTGCGAAGTGCGCGGTCCGCTCTTCTGCAGGACACTGTGGATCGACGGCGTCGGCCAGCTGCTGCCACCGCTCGCCGACGGCAGCGTACTGCTGGGCCGGCTGCAGCAGCCGGTCCAGGCCCTCCAACGCTGCCGCCTCGGTCAGGAACCGGGCGTAGAGCGGCCGCAGCGCAGCCGGCCCTCCCCAGACGGTTCCCGCCAGGCACTCCTTGATCCGTTCCAGTCCGAACCGCAGGCGCTGCTCGTCGGCGAACATGGCCGGCCAGCCTTTCTTGGTCCTGGTATCGCGCAGCCGCGCCGTCCAGGTCTGCATCCCGGCCAGCCCGAAATTTTTCGCCACGCGCGCGGGGACGACGGCCGGCGGGACCGTACCCAGCAGCACGCCGGCCGTTTCCGCCACCGCCTCCAGGACGCTCTGGCGCAGCTGGTCCACGGTAGTCTCGCCGGGATCGACCACCGAAGCCTGCCAGTGCTTGTCCTTCTTGCGTTTGCCGCGCGCGCCTGCCAGCTCGGCCGCCGTTGCCCCGTGCAGCTGCCGGCCGCCGTCGTCAATCAGGTATTCGCCGTTGGCCTTGCCGGCCACCACCACATCCACGGAGTCACTGTGCTCCGGAGCATCCGAGTGGTACCAGGGCAAGGCACCCTGGGTAACCCTAACGACGACGGCGCGGCCGGCCTCCAGCGCGGCGTCCAGATTGTCCTGGGCTGCATTGGTGCTGGTGGTGGACTTCTCCTCCACAACCGCTCCACAGCGGTTCAGCAGGTTGCCCACGTAGGGACCGGGATGGAAGCGGGTGACAATCGTCGCCGTCGTAATTTGTTCGTATTCGAAGGTGAACACCATGAAACCGATGCCGCCGGCCAGTCCGGAGAGCACCGCTTCGGTAAAGGGTGTGCCCGTGGCGGGATTTTCGACCCCGGCCTGGGCCAGGACGCGCTGCCACAGCCCTGCGTCGCGCTGCACCAGCGGCGCGCCGGCGGGGTAACCGGGCAGCAGGCCCGGCAGGGACGGTTCGGCCGGCAGGTCCTTGAGCAGCTGCAGGCGGCCTGTCGTGTAACTCTCGCCCGTCTTCTGCATGCGTTCGCGGACACGGGACTTGAAGTGCTTGTGCTGGACCATCATGTCTCTTTCTGCACGCGCCGACGTCCGGCCCCACGCGCCGCCGACGTCAACACGTCGCAAAAGGAGTGTTCATCTGGTCCTCCACCCGGAGGCTGGACCTCCTTTGCTCCCGCCGTTCCCGGCCGCGTGGGTGCCGGTGAAGGGAGTTAGGCGATGGGCGTCGCCGATCCCAGCGTAGTAGGACCGCCGCGCGCGTACAACAGACAGCACCGCAGGCGGCGCAACACAGCGCCGAACCAGCATTGAGCGGCTGCAATTTACGACGACGAAGGCCCGGGCTTGAGTGCCGGGCCTTCGTCTGTTGCTGGTGGCCATGGCCGGACCCGTTGTCAGAAACCTGTTACTGGATCCGTCCCGGCCGCCGCCTGGCTACCGCTTGTAGTTCGGCGCCTCCACGGTCATCATGATGTCGTGCGGGTGGGACTCCTTGAGTCCGGCCGACGTGATGCGGATAAACTTGCCCTTGGCCTTGAGCTCGGCGACGGTGTGGGCGCCGGTGTAGAACATGGTCTGGCGCAGTCCGCCGACCAACTGGTGCGCGACGGCGGAGAGCGGTCCGCGGTACGGCACCTGGCCTTCAATGCCTTCGGGAATCAGCTTCTCGTCATCCGGGACGTCCGCCTGGAAGTAGCGGTCCTTGGAGTAGGAAGTGTTCTTCCCCCGGGTCTGCATGGCGCCGAGGGATCCCATCCCGCGGTAGGCCTTGAACTGCTTACCGTTGACGAACACGAGGTCTCCCGGGCTTTCAGCCGCGCCGGCGAGCAGCGAGCCGAGCATGACGGTGTCCGCCCCGGCGACCAGAGCCTTGCCGATGTCGCCGGAGTGCTGCAGACCACCGTCGGCAATCAGCGGCACGCCCGCAGGAATGGCAGCCTTGGCAGCCTCGTAGATGGCCGTGATCTGCGGAACGCCGACGCCGGCGACCACGCGGGTGGTGCAGATGGAACCCGGACCGACGCCCACCTTGATGGCATCGGCACCGGCGTCGATCAGGGCCTGGGCACCCTCGCGGGTGGCTGCCTGTCCGCCGATAATGTCCACGTGGGCCGCGGCCGGATCCTTCTTCAGCCGCGCGATCATGTCCAGCACACCGTTGCTGTGGCCGTTGGCCGTATCGACCACGAGCAGGTCGGCGCCGGCGTCGATCATGGTCATGCCGCGTTCGTAGCCGTCACCGAAAAAGCCAATGGCGGCTCCGACGCGCAGGCGGCCCTCATCGTCCTTGGTGGCCAGCGGATACTGCTCGGCCTTATCAAAGTCCTTGACCGTGATCAGTCCCTGCAGCACGCCGGCGTCGTCGACCAGCGGCAGCTTCTCAATCCGGTTCTTGCCCAACAGGTCAATCACGTCGGGCCGGCTGATGCCGACCTTGCCGGTGATCAGCGGCATCGCGGTCATCACCTCGTGGACCTTGGTGGTCGGGTAGTCCGCGCGGGGCACAAAGCGGGTGTCGCGGTTGGTACAGATACCCAGCAGCTTCCCGTCCGTGTCCACCACGGGCAGTCCCGACACCCGGTAGTTGAAGCAGAGTTCGTCCAGTTCGGCCAGCGTCGCGTCCGGGGAGATGGTCACCGGGTTGGTGATCATGCCCGATTCGCTGCGCTTGACCCGGTCCACGTGCTCGGCCTGGTCCTGGATGGAGAGGTTGCGGTGGATCACGCCGAGGCCGCCCTGGCGTGCCATCGCGATGGCCATCCGGGACTCGGTCACGGTATCCATCGCCGCCGACAGCAGCGGGGTCTGGACCGTGATGCGCTTGGACAGCCGGGAGCTGGTGTCCGCTTCAGAAGGGATGACATCTGTCGGGCCGGGCAGCAGCAGCACGTCGTCGTAGGTCAAGCCCTCGAAGGCGAACGGGTTAAATTCTTCAGTCACTGTGCGGCCTTTCGGAGATACACCGGAATGGGGAGCGGCCAATGTCGCGGGGGTTACCGGTACAGAGGTGGTAGTTACATCCTAAAACCATTTGCCACCCGGCTCTATTTCGTTCCCGCACCCATGTGGTGGAACTAACTCAAGCCGCGTCTTCTTCCCGTGCCGGATACGCCGTCAGTCTCCCCTCACAAGCACGGCTTTAACGCGAGGGATCCGGCCAGTGTGAACTGGCCGGATCCCTTTCTGCGGCTACTGAGAGCGAAGCGCGGGCGCCGCGGTCTTAGTGGCTGTGGCCTGCGTGGCCGTCCTCGTCCTCGGCCGGCTTCTCGACGACCAGAGTTTCGGTAGTCAGGACCAGCGCGGCAATGGATGCAGCGTTGACCAGCGCGGAACGAGTCACCTTGACCGGATCGATGACGCCGGCGGCAACCAGGTCCTCGTACTTCCCGGTCGCGGCGTTGAAGCCGTTGTTGACCTCAAGCTCAGCAACCTTGGAAACGACCACGAAGCCTTCGTAGCCAGCGTTCTCGGCGATCCAACGCAGCGGCTGGACCAGCGCGCGGCGGACAAGCCCGACGGCGGTGGCTGCATCGCCTTCGAGAGCCAGAACGTTGGGATCGGTGTCCAGGGCCTGGGCGGCGTGGACCAGGGCGGAACCGCCGCCGGCCACGATGCCCTCTTCCAGGGCAGCACGCGTGGAGGACACTGCGTCCTCGATACGGTGCTTCTTTTCCTTCATCTCAACTTCGGTGGCTGCGCCGACCTTGATAACGCCGATACCGCCGGCCAGCTTGGCCAGGCGTTCCTGCAGCTTCTCGCGGTCCCAATCGGAATCGGTGCGCTCGACTTCGGCGCGGATCTGCGCAATGCGGTCCGCAACATCGGACTCGGAGCCGGTACCGTCAACGATGGTGGTGGCGTCCTTGGTCACGGTTATCCGGCGTGCCGAACCCAGAACTTCGAGGCCGACCTGGTCCAGCTTCAGGCCGAGGTCCGGAGAAACAACCTGGGCACCGGTCAGGGTAGCGATGTCCTGCAGCATGGCCTTGCGGCGGTCGCCGAAGCCCGGAGCCTTGACGGCAACCACGTTCAGGGTGCCGCGGATCTTGTTGACCACGAGGGTGGAGAGCGCTTCGCCGTCGATATCTTCGGCAATGATGAACAGCGGCTTGCCGGCCTGCAGCGCCTTCTCCAGCAGCGGCAGGAATTCCTGCACCGTGGAGATCTTTCCCTGGTTGATCAGGATCAGGGCGTCTTCCAGGACAGCTTCCTGGCGTTCAGCGTCGGTGACGAAGTACGGCGACAGGTAGCCCTTGTCGAACTGCATGCCCTCGGTGAGGACCAGTTCGGTCTGCAGACCGGAGGCCTCCTCGATGGTGATGACACCGTCCTTGCCGACCTGCTCGAAAGCCTTGGCCAGCAGCTCGCCGACCTCAGGGCTCTGGGCCGAGATGGTTGCCACTTCGGCAACCTTGCCCTCGACCTCGCGGGCGTTCTCCAGCAGACGAGCCGAGACTGCCTCCACAGCAACCTCGATGCCGCGCTTGAGCGCACCGGGAGCTGCACCTGCGGCTACGTTGCGCAGGCCTTCCTTGACGAGCGCCTGGGCCAGGACGGTTGCCGTGGTGGTTCCGTCACCGGCTACATCGTTGGTCTTGGTGGCAACTTCCTTGGCCAGCTGTGCGCCAAGGTTCTCGTAGGCGTCCTCGAGTTCGATCTCGCGGGCGATGGTCACACCGTCGTTGGTGATGGTGGGTGCGCCCCACTTCTTGTCCAGCACGACGTTGCGTCCGCGCGGGCCCAGGGTCACCTTGACGGTGTTGGCCAGCTTGTCGACGCCGGCTTCCAGAGCTTTGCGGGCAGCGTCGTCAAACTTCAACTGCTTTGCCATTTATTAATTCTCCTTATTGGACCAAAAACCCCGGCCAGTTGCCTGGCCGGGGTCATCGGAAAACTACTTGACGACGATCGCCAGCACGTCGCGGGCGGAGAGTACGAGGTACTCCTGGCCGCTGTGCTTGACTTCGGTTCCGCCGTACTTGGAGTAGATAACGACGTCGCCCTCGGCTACATCGACCGGGACGCGGTTTCCGTTGTCATCAACGCGGCCGGGGCCTACTGCGACAACTTCACCTTCCTGCGGCTTTTCCTTGGCGGTGTCCGGGATGACCAGGCCTGAAGCCGTGGTCTGCTCTGCTTCGAGCGGGCGGACAACAATACGATCCTCAAGAGGCTTAATAGAGACCGACACTCGGCTCTCTCCTTTGCATGAGCTACGAATAGGTTCTTTGGCCAAGGACTTTTCTGCCGTCGTCGCGGTGCCGGCAGGAGGTTCCTTGAATAATTAGCACCCGCACGGGGAGAGTGCTAATAAGACTCTATGTGCCGGATTAGCACTCGGTCAAGGTGAGTGCCAAAAGCGTCGCATCGCCCCCTCGCGCGAGCCCCCACATCGGCTCGTATGACCGGCCCGGCTACCGGTTCCAGCGCCAGCCAGAGTGCATCCGGATGCGCCGTCCGCCGTCGCTGTTTGGTGTTGTCGTTGCTTGAGGACATTTTCCTGCAGGAAAGTTGCCTAAGGCTAACCTAACCCGATACGGTTCGAAGGCGCGCAAGAATTAGCCAATGATTTTGTGATCTATTGCGGCGGGTACCGGGAGGTGCCCGAGCACCCGATTTTCCTGGAGCCATTTATGAATAAGTCAGTGAAGTCCCGCCTCCTGGCAGTCTCGGCCGTTGCCTCGCTGCTGGCGCTGAGCGCCTGCGGCCAGGACGCCGGGGCAGCCGACGCCAACGCCAACGCAGAGACCATCACGGTTGAGCATGCGCAGGGCTCCACCGAGGTCCCGGCCAACCCGGAGACCGTCTACAGCTTTGACCTTGGCGCGCTGGACAGCCTGGATTCCCTCGGCGTTGAGGTTGACGGTGCTCCGACGGCACAGTACCCGGAGTCGCTGGCCAAGTACGGCGAGGATTCGGTCACCAAGATCGGCTCCATGAAGGAACCGGACTTCGAAGCGATCAGCGAAGGTGCTCCGGATCTGATCATCATTTCGGGACGCACTGCCGGTGCCTACGAGGAACTGAGCAAGATCGCCCCGACCATCGACCTCAGCGTTGATGCCGCCGCACCGGTCGAGAGCTTCAAGGAAGTTTCCACCACGCTCGGCGAGATCTTCGGCAAGGAAGCCGAGGTCGAGGAGCAGCTGGCCGCGATCGATACCAAGATCGAGGAGACCAAAGCCGCCGCTGCCGACGCCGGCACTGGCCTGGTGCTGATGACCAGCGGCGGGGAACTCACCGCCTACGGCGCCGGTTCGCGCTTCGGCATCGTCCACGACGTCCTGGGCGTGCAGACCGCGGCCGATGTCAAGTCCGAGGGCGCGCACGGCGAAGCCGTCTCCTTCGAATTCATTGCCGAGAAGAACCCGGCCCATCTCTTCGTGATCGACCGCGATGCGGCCATCGGCGAGACTGCGGGCAAGGCCGCCGCCGCAGTCCTGGACAACGAACTGGTCGACGGCACCGATGCCGCCAAGAACGACAACATCACCTACCTGGATTCCGCTTCCTGGTACCTGGTGGGCTACGGCCTGAACAACGTTGACTCCATGGTCGGCGCAGTACAGGCAGCACTGGTCAAGTAGTCAATGCCGCTGCGGGCCGGTCCATCCGGCCCGCAGCGGAAGAGACCTACCATGGCTTCCTCGACGATGACCCGTTCCACCCCGGCAATCTCCGGCCGGGTAGCTCTGGCACGCCCGCGCGGTTCCGGTGGCCAGCTGGCGGTGGCCGGTGCCGCCGTTATCGCGCTCGCGATTGCCAGCATGTTTGTTGGGGTCAGCGACGTTTCACTGCCCGCACTGCTCGCGGGCGACCAGACAGCGTGGGATATTTTCTGGATCAGCCGGGTGCCGCGGACCGTCTCCGTCATCCTGGCCGGCATGGCCATGAGCGTTGCAGGCCTGATCATGCAGCTCATGGCGCGCAACAAGTTCGTCGAGCCCTCCACCGTGGGCACTGTTGAATCCGCGTCGCTGGGCATTCTGGTGGTCACGGTGGCCGTCCCCGGCGCCTCCCTGCTGGCAAAGATGTCCACGGCCACCGTATTCGCGGCCGCCGGCACCGCGCTCTTCCTGCTGGTGCTGCGCCGGATACCGCTGCGCAACACGCTGCTGGTTCCCTTGGTGGGCATCATGCTGGGCGGCGTGATTGCCGCTGTCACCACATTCTTTGCCTACCGCTATGACCTGCTGCAGACGCTCAACAGCTGGATGATCGGCGACTTCTCCGGTGTGCTGCGCGGCCGCTACGAACTGCTCTGGATCGTCGCCGTGCTGACCTTGGTCGGCTACCTCTGCGCGGACCGCTTCACCATGGCCGGCATGGGTCAGGAGTTCTCCACCAACCTCGGACTGAACTACAACCGGGTAATGACCCTCGGCCTGATCATTGTCTCGCTGATCAGCGCCGTCGTCGTCGTCAATATTGGGTCCATTCCCTTCCTCGGGCTGATCGTGCCGAACCTGGTGTCCATCATTTTTGGCGACAATGTCCGCAGGGCCGTGCCCTGGGTGGCCGTTTTCGGCGCGGGGTTTGTCCTGGTCTGCGACATCATCGGCCGGACCATCCGCTTCCCGTACGAAATTCCCGTCGGCGTCATCGTCTCGGCCATCGGCAGCGCGATGTTCCTTTATCTGCTCCTTCGAAAGCGTGAACGCCGTGGTTAGCACCGGCCTCCCCACGGCACTGACCCAGCATCAGCGCCGGCCCATCAAGGGCATCCCCCCGAAGACCTGGATCATTGCCCTGGCAGTGCTGGCCGCTGCCCTGGTGGCGGCCTTCATACTGATCGACCTGCGCGGCAACATCGGTTACATCCTGCCCCGCCGCGCCATCAAGGTGGGCTCGATGATCCTGGTGGCGTACGCCGTCGGAGTCTCCACCGTGCTGTTCCAGACCGTCACCTCCAACCGGATCCTGACGCCGTCGATCATGGGTTTCGACGCCCTCTACATGCTGATCCAGACCGGGCTGACATTCGCCATCGGCGGCCAGGCGCTGCTGACCATGGGCGCCCCGGCCCGCTTTGTCATCGAAGTGGCCCTCATGGTGGCGTTCTCCTTCCTGCTCTACCGCTGGCTGTTCACCGGCGGGGGCAAGAGCCTGCACCTGATGCTGCTGGTGGGCATCGTTTTCGGCACGATGTTCCGCGGCATCTCCTCCCTGCTGCAGCGGCTGATTGATCCGAGCGAGTTCATCATCCTGCAGGACCTCTTCTTCGCCAGCTTCAACAACGTGGACGGACTGCTGCTGCTGGTTTCCGCGCTGGCCGTCGCCGCCGTCAGCGTGCTGGCCTGGCGCATGCGCCACCAGCTGGACGTGCTCTCGCTGGGCCGCGAAACCGCGATCAACCTCGGCGTGGACCACAAACGTTCAGTCATCTCCGTTCTGATCATCTGCTCGGTGCTGGTGGCCGTATCCACGGCATTGGTCGGCCCGATCACGTTCTTCGGGCTGCTGGTGGCCAGCCTGGCCTACCAGCTGTGCTCGCACTTCCGGCACACCTCGGTGCTGGCCATCGCCGTCCTGCTCGGCATCATCGCGCTGGTGGGCGGCCAGCTGGTGCTGGAGCAGGTCTTCGCCTTCGACACGGCGCTGAGCATCGTCATTGAATTTGTGGGCGGCATCGTCTTCATCGCCCTGCTGCTGAAAGGCAAAGTCAAATGATCCACGTCTCCGGCGTCTCCAAGCGCTACGGCACCCAGACCGTCGTCGACGACGTCAGCTGCTACATCAAGGACGGCGGCATCACCTCGATCATCGGCCCCAACGGCGCCGGCAAGTCAACGTTGCTGTCCATGATGAGCCGGCTGCTGGACATGGACGCCGGCTCCGTCACGATCGATGGCCTCGACGTGAACGATACCCCCGGCCGGGAACTGGCGCGGAAAATGGCCATCCTGCGCCAGGACAACCAGCTCACGGTCCGGCTGACGGTGCGCGACCTGGTGGGTTTCGGGCGCTTTCCGCACCACGGCGGGCGGCCCCGCATTGAAGACAAGGCGTATATAGACCAGGCGCTGGATTACCTGGACCTGAGCGCCATGGCGGATAAGTTCGTGGACGAGCTCTCCGGTGGCCAGCGCCAGCGCGCCTTCATCGCCATGGTGCTCGCGCAGGACACTGACTACCTGCTGCTCGATGAACCGCTGAACAACCTCGACATGAAGCACGCTGTGGAGATGATGCGCCTGTTGCGGCGGCTGACGGACGAGCTGGGCAAGACGGTGGTCCTGGTTATCCACGACATCAACTTCGCCTCCTGCTACTCAGACAACATTGTGGCCATGCGCGAGGGCCGGCTGGTCCATCAGGGCGCACCCGCGCAGATCATGCAGCCGGAGGTGCTGCGCGATGTCTACGAGATCGACATCCGCATCGAGGAGATCGAGGGCAACCGGATCGGCGTCTACTTCGCCTAGGGGACTGTGTGCTAAGGACAGCTGTCCGCCGTCGTTGTTTCAGGCTTTGAGCACTGACAGGACGTTTCCTGCCGGGTCTTTGAACCAGGCGATGTCCGGACCGTTGCCGCGCATGATGCCCTTCGCATCCGTGGGAAGATCCGCACCGCCGTAGATATCCGTCTTCACCCCGGCCTGGTTGAGCTCGTCCACGGCGGCTTCCACATCGTCCACGACGAAGTTCAGGACAGTAAATGAGGCCGGCTCGTGATTCTCCTTGGGGTAAATCATCACCGTGGCCCCGCCGGGAATGGTCACGTCCAGGGTGCCCATGTCCCCGTCCGCAACGGGAAGGCCCAGCGTCCGGCTGTAGAAGTCTTTCGCCGCAGCTGTGTCGTTGACGCTGAAGCTGCTGACCGCTTGCTTGGCAGTGAACACGGTGTTCTCCCTTGGGCATGACGGATTACTGAACACCACCAAGCTTGGCACCGCGGTGGCGCATTTTCCATAGCGCGGGCGGGACGTTCGTGGGCGCTGCGCCCCTCGATCTTCCTCCTGAAGACTCCTACCATAGGACGAGGAGACGCCGCGGGTCGCCTCCCTTCACACGGAGGTCAGCATGGTCAGGTTGGAATCGGCCACTGCGGATACCGGGATTGCCCGGGCCATAGCTGATTCACATCTGCACGCGATTCCGGCCCACGTGCTGGAAGAACTGCTGGCCGGCAGTTCGCTGGCAACGGTGAACGCCGGTTCCGTGATCCATCATGAAGGCGACGCCACCGTGCACTTCGAGCTCGTCGTTTCCGGGCTGGCCAAGATCTTCGTAACGGCGCCCGATGGGAAAACGGCCACGGTCCGGTACTGCCGAAGCGGGTCCCTTATCGGCGTGGTCTCGTTGTTCAGCGACGAGTTCACCATGCCGGCAACGGTGCTCGCCCTCACCGAAATGAAACTGGTGCAGTTCTCCCCCGCGGTGGTCCGCCAGACGACGGCTCGTGACAGCCGCGTGGCGGTGGCCCTCATCCGTGAGCTCAGCGACAGGGTGCTTCACTTCATCGCGGAAATTCCGGGAGCTGCCTTCACCTCCGTCCGCCAACGGGTGGCACGGCACCTGCTCGATCTTGCAGGCCCCGGCGGACCCTCCGGCCAGCTGGCCTCTTCCCCGGCCGGAGCCGGAAGCCACGAAGCCGGAAACCGCCAGTTCGTGGTGACGACAAGCCAGCGGGAGCTTGCCGACGCCGTAGGATCCGCCCGGGAAGTTGTCGTGCGGATCCTCCGCGAACTCCGTGAAAGCGGCACAGTCCGGACCGAGCGGGACCGCATTGTGATTCTCGAGCCGGAGCGGCTCATCGAACTGAGCAAATGGAACCCAGGTTCCTGACATAGGGGCAGAAGAAGCGCACCATCAATCCATGACTACAACATTGGGTCAGGCGCCCATAGCGGATCACACCACCAACAGCACACCACAGCCGCACGCCGCGGAACCAACTACCGGCGACTTCAGCCCGGAGGAAGTGCTGTTGGCCTCCCGCAATCACGCGATGCCGCTGGAGCTGCTGCGCTGGAACCGGACGCCCGCTGGCATGCACTATCTGGTGATGCACTGGGATGTTCCGATGGTCGATCCGGTCAGCTGGCGCCTGAAGATCGGCGGAGAGGTCGCCGAGCCCTTGGAGTTCTCGCTGGCTGATCTCCGTCTCAGGGAAAGAGTGTCCATGGGCGTCACTCTTGAGTGCGCCGGCAACGGCCGGACTTTTCTAAAACCGCGCCCCGTGTCCCAGCCTTGGCTCCACGGCGGCGTTAGTACGGCGGAGTGGACGGGTACGCCGCTGACGCCGCTTATGGATGAGGCCGGGCTGCGGCCGGATTCGGTGGAGCTGGTCTTCAGCGGAGCGGACCGGGGATTTCAGGGAGGTGTGGCCCATGCCTATGAACGCAGCCTGCCCGTGCGGACCGCTATCTCAGGTGGTCTCCTGCTGGCCTATGAGATGAACGGCCAGCCGCTCCTGCCGCAGCACGGCTTTCCCGTTCGTCTGGTAGTTCCCGGTTGGTACGGCATGGCGAGCGTGAAGTGGCTCCACAGCATCGAGGCCATTACCCACGCTTTCGACGGTTTCCAGCAGCGCTTTGCCTACCGCTTGCAACAGGACGCCGACGATCCAGGCGAACCGGTTACGCGGATACGTGTCCGCTCGCTCATGGCTCCCCCGGGCATTCCCGATTTTGCTTCCCGCCGGCCCATCGTGCCCGCCGGCGAGACCATCTTGGTGGGCCGTGCATGGTCCGGATACGGTCCCATCAAGTCTGTCCACGTGAGTGTCGATGGCCGCTGGCTGCCGGCGCAACTGGACGAGCCGGATGGGAGGCACGCGTGGCAAGGCTGGTCCTGCTCCTGGCAAGCCGAAGCGGGGGATCATGAATTGATCTGCCGCGCCGAGGACACCGTAGGGAACATCCAGCCACTTGAACCGGAGTGGAACTACCAGGGCATGGGCAACAACGCCGTCCAGCGGTTGCAAGTCACCGTGCTGCCATCGGTTTCGGACGGTACCGTACTCCCCTAGACCCGCGGTGCCCGTCATGACCTACGAGCTGCCTCCCGCAGTCCGCCACCATCTCACACGACGGAAAAACCCGGTGGCAGCGAAGCCCTTCCGGTCAGTGCCAGCAGCAGCAGGCTGCCATCGCCCCGCGCGGCGGCAATTTCCATCGCCACCTTCATCGCGGCCATCTCCACTTCAGGAGACAACGACGCCGGAACGCCGCAGGCGGCCGCCAGATCCAGGCTGTGCACTGCCAGCTCGAAAATCCGTGTGGGCAGATAGTCGCTGAACCGCATCCCGCCGGCGATCGTCTCGATCACGCGGTCCGAGACCACCGGCACCACACTTCCCAGTTGCGCCAGCAGCCGGTCCACGGTCTCAAGCGGCGCCGGCCCCAGCTCCTCCCCCGCCGCCACCGCCCTGGCGGTAATGTCCGGCGACGATGTAAAGTCCAGCCCGGCGTAGTACGCGGCGGTGGATTCGACGTCGATATTTTGGGCCGGCCGCTCCAGATAGGTCAGGACGGTAACCAGCGCACGGCTGGTATGCCCGGCGAGCGTCCGCACGTTCCAGTCCCCCAGCCCCGGCTCGTCCCAGGCACTGTCCGGGATCCGGGCCATCACCTCGCGGAAGTGCTGTGCCGCCGCCAGATATGTTGCCGCTCCGGGAATCATGAGCCCATGATGCCACGCGATGCGCCGGAACTACCCGTGTCGGGCCGACGGCACGCGCTGGTCTAGGCTTGAAAGCATGGCATCCGAGACCTCCGCCGAGAATATTGCTCCCATCCTCACGCCGGAAGGCTGGGAGTTGCTGAACTCCCTGGAGCCTTATTCGGAAGCCGACAGCCTCAAGATCAGCACGAACCTGCGCAAGGCAGGCCACTCCCCCGAACTGGTCGCGGCCGCGCTGACCCAATCCAAGCTGCGGGCCAAGGCCGCTGCCAAATTTGGGCCTTTCACCGAGCAGATGCTGTTCACCAAGGCAGGCCTGGAACAGGCGACCCGGCTCAACATCGCGGCGCTGCATGCCCAACGGTTCGTCCAGGCCGGCGTGGAGCACGTTGCGGACCTCGGCTGCGGGATCGGCGCTGATGCGCTGGCCCTGGCCACACTGGAACGCAAGGTCACCGCCGTCGAACGTGATGAGACCACGGCCGCGGTGGCCACTATCAATCTCATGCCCTGGCCCAACGCCACCGTCGTTAACGCCGATGCGGAGCAGGTGGACCTGACCGGCGTCGACGGCGTCTGGCTGGATCCGGCCAGAAGAACGACGACGACGTCCGGCACCACCCGGTTGTTCGATCCCGAAGCTTTCTCGCCGCCGCTGTCCTTCGTCGAAAAACTGGCGGACAAGGGACTTCCGGTCGGCGTCAAAATGGGCCCGGGAATTCCGCATGACGCGCTTCCGGCAGACTGCGAGGCCCAGTGGGTTTCGGTGGACGGGGACGTGACCGAGGCGACGCTGTGGTTCAACAGCCTGGCCCGGCCCGGTGTCCGGCGGGCCGCCCTGGTCATCTCGAACGGCGGTTCGGCGGAGCTCACCAGCGACGTGGCCTACGTACCCTCGGAGCAGGATGTTTCCGTTGGACCGGCCGAGGGCTACCTGTATGAACCGGACGGCGCGGTGATCCGGGCGGGGCTGGTGGCTGATGTGGCACGGCAGCTCGGCGGGCATTTGCTCGATGAGCACATCGCCTACATCTGCGCGCCGGACCTGCTGGAGACTCCGTTTGCCCGTGCGTACAAGGTGCTGGAGGTCCGCCCCTACAACGTCAAGAAGCTCAAAGCATGGGTGAAGGCCAGCAGGATCGGGACGCTGGAGATCAAGAAGCGCGGCACCTCGGTCACGCCGGAGGAACTGCGCAAGACCCTGCTCACCGGTTCAGGCAAGGGGCCGAACAAGGCCACCCTGGTGCTGACCCGCATGGGCGAGGAGCGGGTGGCCATTGTCGTCGAGCCTATCCCGGCAGCCGGACACCGCAGCCGAAGCCGCAGCGCCCGGCCGTAGCACCGAGATTCGCCTTTGCGCCGGACGCCTGCCTCTGCCGGTGTTACCCGCAGCCGGCGCCGGTTTCGTGTTCGCCGACGTCCACTGGAAGGGTGCCGGGTGCGCCGGCCTCGCCGGTCAGGTAGTCCAGCAGCGCCTCGAACGCTGCCGGGGTGTCGCCGTAGAGCGCGGCCTTCACCTCGGCCGAGGACAACTCCAGCCCCCAGGGCGCGTCCAGCGAAACAACAATGTCCCCGGTTCCGCTCTCGGGCCCGGCCAGCAGGGTGACCGTGGGCCCCGAGCCTACCGCCAGCCCGCGCGCCTCTGCGGCCTCCGCCAGCCGCTGGTTGGCCGCCGGGTCTGCGCCCTGGATGGTCAGCGAGCCGTCCAGTTGATCCTCGCGCGAGCACTGTCCGGTCAGAACGGTCAGCGCGGCGGCCGAGGCTTCCTGCGAGTCTTGGGCATGGGTGCCGATCTCTGCGAGCGACGGCGTCTGCGCGATGGATTTCTGCCACAGCTGCATGGTGACTACCCGGGTAGCGGCTTCGCCCAGCCGCTCCTCGGCCAGCGTGCCGTCCTCCACCGCGGCAAGAATCGCGGCGTGCGCGGCATACGGATCCGCAGGCATCAGCAGCAGATCGGCGCCGGCGGCCAGCGCCATCGGCGCAGCCTGGCCGCCCGGGTACTGGTTCTCCACTGCACCCATGTTCAGTGCATCCGTGATGATGACGCCTTCAAACCCCAGGTCCCGCAGCGCCTGGTAGCTCGGTGCCGACAGCGACGACGGAACACCCGGTTCCAGCGCGGGGACGGCAATGTGGCCCATCATCATCACCGGTGCCCCGGCGTCGATCGCCGCTTTGAACGGCTTCCAGTCCCGCGCCTGCAGTTCCGCCACGGAGGCGTCCTGCACCGGCAAGGCCAGGTGCGAATCGGTGGTCACGGAGCCATGGCCCGGGAAGTGCTTCACGCTGGGCATGACCCCGGCCTTCTCGAAGCCTTCCAGCAGCGCCGGAGCCTGCGCCGAGGCCCGCTCCGGGTCGCTGCCCAGGGACCGCGCCCCGATAGTGGGATCTGCCGGTCCGATCGTCAGGTCCAGTCCCGGCGCGTGGTCCATGGTGAAGCCGAGCGCGGCCAGTTCGGTGGCCATCGCCGCCATGGAGTCCCGCGAGACCGTCTCATCCGCCGCGGCGCCGTAGGTCATCGGTGTCGGCCACTCGGTCAGCGGCGCGCCCAGCCGGGCCACCATCCCGCCTTCCTGGTCCACCGAGATGATGCCGGGCCAGTCCCGCGAGTTGAACATCGCGTCCTGCAGCGCCTTGTTGATCTGCGCCATCGCCGCCACATCCACTGTGCCATCCGCGGTCAGCGGGACGTTGTCGCCCATAATGATGCTGCCGCCCAGATGCAGTTCCTCAATGGCGGCCAGCTGCGGTGCCGGATCGGTTCCGGAGTAGAAGGACACCATGACCTGCCCGGCCTTTTCCTCAAGGCTCATCGCCTCGACGGCAGCAGCGGCGTCGTCGTGATGATCCTGGTTTGGCCCCCAGGACAGCGCGGGCGGCTCGGTGGGCGCGGCAACGGACGACGGCGGCGCGGACACGCTGCCCTCGGGCGCGGGGCCGGGGGCGGTACAGGAGGAAATGAGGAGTGCGGACGTGGCCGCCAACACACCCAGCGCCAGGCGCCGGGAACCGAACTTTTTCACGTCTTTGACGGTACCACTGCCGTAGAATCTGACTTGGGTTCTCTGCCGCAAGCCGCGTGACGGGAGCACAGCCGAAGCGCACTCGGAGCGCCTCGGCAAGCCGCGCAGCAGATCAGGAGTCAGCTTGAATATCGAGTTCGCATCATCCGCCCAGTCCACCCTCGGTGTCGAGTGGGAACTGGCGCTGGTGGACGGCCGGAGCGGCGAACTGGTGTCCGCGGCCTCCGAAGTGCTGCGCAACGTCGCCGCCAAGCACCCCGAGCTCAAGGACGACGACGAGCACCCCCACATCAAGCAGGAGTTGCTGCTGAACACGGTGGAACTGGTCACGGGAATCTGTACGTCCGTGGAGCAGGCCAAGGGCGAACTTAGCGATGCCCTGACCGCCGTGCGGGATGTGACGGATCCGATGGGCGTGGAGCTCTTCTGCGCCGGCAGCCACCCCTTCGCGGCGCCGCGCTCGCAGCCGGTGACGGACAAGGAGCGTTACGCCAAGCTGATCGACCGTACCCAGTGGTGGGGCCAGCAGATGGTGATCTACGGCGTGCACGTCCACGTGGGCCTGGACCACCGGGACAAGGCCCTGCCCGTGCTGGACGGCCTGGTCAACTACTTCCCGCACTTCCAGGCACTGTCCGCTTCCTCCCCCTTCTGGGGCGGCGAGGATACCGGCTACGCCTCGCAGCGCGCGCTGATGTTCCAACAGCTGCCTACCGCCGGCCTGCCGTTCCAGTTCCCCGCCTGGGCGAACTACGAAGATTATGTGCAGGACATGTTCAACACCGGGGTGATCGATACGCTCAGCGAGATCCGCTGGGACGTCCGCCCGGTCGCCGCGCTGGGCACCATCGAGATGCGTATCTGCGACGGCATGTCCTCGCTGCAGGATGTCGGCGCCATCGCCGCGCTCACGCAGTGCCTGGTGGACGAGTTCTCCACCGTCCTCGACGACGGCTGGGCCATCCCCACCATGCCGCCGTGGCATGTGCAGGAGAACAAGTGGCGCGCGGCCCGGTACGGCATGGAAGCGATTGTCATCCTGGACGGCGCCGGCAGGGAAAAGCTAGTCACCGAGCACCTGCGTGAAGACGTGCTCAACCGGCTGGAACCGGTGGCGAAGAAGCTTGGCTGCAGCGACGAACTGGCGGACGTGGAGAAGATCATCGAGCGCGGCGCCGGCTACCAGCGCCAGCGCCGGATTGCAGCAGAGAACGACGGCGACCTGCGCGCCGTCGTGCTCGATGTTGTCCGGCAGCTGCGCGGCGAAGCCTAACTCCCCCAACCGGCCACTCAACTAGTCGTCCTTGCGCGCTTTCCGGCAGCTGGGTAGACAGGTAGAATTGGGAGGGTAGAAAGGGTTCCTCATGAGTCTGAACATCAAGAATCAGCACGTCCACAATTTGGCTCGTGAGGCTGCTTTGCGCACGGGGCTTACGCAGACTGGCGTCATCGAAAAAGCTCTGGAACTCTATCTGTCCAGCCTTCCCGAGGGACAGGACCCACCCTCCATTATCAAAGCTCAGGCCCTATCTGAGATCGCCGTGGAATTCAGCCGGGGTATCTCTGCACAGCAACTAGACCGGCTGAAGGGCGACGACCTCTACGACGAACAGGGCCTGCCCGCATGATCGTGGATACGTCCGCAATCATCGCGGTCCTGACCGATGAACCTGAGGCAACCCACTTTCGTCGCCTGATCACCATGAATCTCACCCGGATGTCTGCGGCGACGTACGTAGAGACCGGTGTTGTGATCGACCGTCTGGGAATGCCGGAGAAGTCGCGTCTTTTGGACAAGTTCCTGAGTGCCGCGGAGACCTCCATCGAACCGGTGACCACGGAGCAGGCCAACATAGCCAGGGCCGCCTATCGTGATTTTGGCAAAGGGACAGGACACAAAGCTCAGTTAAATTTCGGCGACTGCTTCAGTTACGCATTGGCCATAGAGCTCGGCGAACCTTTGTTGTTCATGGGGGACGATTTCACTCACACGGACGTGGAACGGGCCTTCAACCCAGAACAACCCCCAGCAGCCGCGCCCGGCACTTCGACGTAGCAGATAACGCCCTTTCCCAGACCTGGGAAGGGCTTTTTCTGCTACTTCGATTGAGGGAGGCGTTGCTAAAGGTGGACGCTGGTCACCGGCATGGAGGAATCCGGGGCGAAATCGATCCCGGACGGTTGTCCGCCGGCCATGATGATCTGCGAGCCGAGTGCCGCGACCATGGCGCCGTTGTCCGTGCAGAGGTTGATCGGCGGGACGCGCAGCGTGATCCCGTTGGCCGTACAGCGTTCCGCGGTCAGCTCGCGCAGCCGTGAATTGGCGGCCACTCCCCCGCCGAGCAGCAGGTTGGTGATGCCGTGCTCGGTGCAGGCCAGCATGGCCTTGGCGGTGATGACGTCCACCACCGCTTCCTGGAAGGACGCGGCGATGTCGGCCACCGGCACGTCCTGCCCGGCCGCCTCGAACTGCTCCACGGCACGGGCCACCGCGGTCTTCAGCCCGGAAAACGACCAGTCGTACCGGTGCCGCCCGGGCTGCTCGGCGGAGCCCATGTACTTGGGCTGGCTCAGGCCGCGCGGGAACCGGATGGCCTTCGGATTGCCCTCCTTGGCCAGCTTGTCGATCGCCGGCCCGCCCGGGTAGCCGAGCCCGAGGATGCGGGCCACCTTGTCATAGGCCTCGCCAGCGGCGTCGTCGATTGTGGACCCGAGCAGTTCGACGTCGTCGGTAATGGACTTCACCCGCAGGATCTCCGTGTGGCCGCCGGAGACCAGCAGCGCGCCGAGGTTTTCTGGCAGTTCCCCGCCATCCAGCAGCCCCACGCCGACATGCGCCACCAGGTGGTTGATCGCGTAGAGCGGTTTGCCCGTTGCGACGGCGAGCGCCTTGGCCGCGCAGACGCCCACCATCAGCGCGCCCGCAAGGCCCGGGCCCGAGGTCACGGCCAAAGCGTCGACCTCGTCCAGTGTCACGCCGGCTTCATCCAACGCCTGGCGCAGCGTGGGAACAAATGCATCCAGATGGGCGCGCGAGGCGATCTCCGGAATCACGCCGCCGAAACGCACGTGTTCCTCCATCGAGGAGGAGACGGTGTTGGTCAGCAGGGTGTCACCGCGGACTATGCCTACACCGGTTTCGTCGCAGGAGGACTCGATGCCCAGTACCAGCGGTTCGCTGCGGTTCATCGGGTCTCCTCCGTGGTGGTTGTGCTCGTGTCTGTGGCCGCTTCCCGCCGTGCGCCGGGCGCTCCGGTCCAGCCGGCGAGTTCCAGCCGCATGATCAGCGCGTCGGCACCGTCGCGGTAGTAGCGGGGGCGGCGGTGGATCTGTTCGAAACCGAACCATTGGTACAGCCGCTGCGCCCTCGGGTTGTCCGCCCGGACCTCGAGCAGCACGTCCTTGGCCTTGCGCCGCGCAGCCTCCTCGATCAGGCAGGTCAGCATCAGGCTGCCGATCCCCTGCCCTTCCCACTCCGGCACCACAGCGATGGTCTGCACGTCTGCGATCGGCTCGATGCACATCAGTCCGGCGTATGCGATCACCGTCCCCACGGCGTCGACGGCGACGTAGTAGCTGCGGGTTTCGGGCTGGGACAGCTCATCGAAAAACATCTGGGTGGGCCAGGCGTCCATCGGAAACAGGCTCTGTTCAAGGGCGTCGACCTCGGGAATATCGGCCTCGGTCATTGGCCGGATGCTTCCGCGTTGCACGGCCTTGTCCGCCGCCTTCACAGGGCACGCTTCCGCGGTCCGGGAACCTTGGCATCGGATTCGCGCAGGTACAGCGGCGTGGTTTCCAGCAGGGGCAGACCCCGTGTCAGCTTGACGACGGCGGTACGGCCGAGCGCTTCGGCGGTCGGCTGGGTGCCGCTGAAGTCCGCGACGGCGTGCAGCTGGTCCGGATAGATACCCGCGCCCTTGCCGTAGGCCGGCAGCTCCGGCACGTCCGCCGGCGCGGAGACGTGCGGACCGTCCAGCAGTTCGGGGGTTCCCCCGGTACTGCGATACCGCGCCCAATAGACTTCTTTGCGGCGCGCGTCCGTGGCCACGATGAACTCGTCGATCCCCAGCCGCCAGGCATCCAGCGCTGCCTCCACAGCGATGGCGTCCAGACTCATTACCCCGTGCAGGGGCTTGTTCCAGGCGAACGCCAGCGAACGTGCGGTAGCGATGCCGGAGCGAAGGCCGGTGAACGGCCCGGGACCCACACCCACGACCAAGGCGTCGATATCGGCGGCCGTGACGTCCGCCGTCGTTAGTATTTCCTGGATGCCGGGCGCCAGCACTTCGGCGTGGGTCCGGGTGTCCTCGGTGGCAAAGGCCTGCAGGGTCTCTCCGTCTCCGGTGATGAGGGCCGCGCTGGCAATGGCGGAGGTATCGATGGAGAGAATGAGCACCAGACCATTTTACGTGGTTTAGCCGTCGCCCTGATGCCGTGCGTACAACTCTTCATTCCGTTCGGTTGCCCGGACCCATTCGGGGCGCATAAAGCGCGGAAGCCACGCATGGCTCAGCAGCCAAATCAGCATTCCGGCAAGGACGGGAACGATCAGCGCGGCGACAGCTGCCTTCGGTGCACCGGCTTCAGCTGTCCAGACGGCCGCGGGCGCCAGCAGGAAACTTATTCCACCGTAGAGCAGGCCAAGCCCGGGGTAGCTGCGCACGCCGGGGATCAGGCCGGTATAAGCCAGCCACCGGCGCCAGCGGCCGGAGTAGGCTCGCCAACCGGCAAGCACCATCGCTGCGCCTGCCGCGATGCCCGCCAATCCCCCAGAGACATCCACGCGCTCCTGATCCCTTCATCGATTTTTTCTCCGACTTTTTTCACCGACTGCAATCCCCGTCAGGCGATCTTGTACACACTAGGTGAACGCCTGTCCGGTGCGGCCCCTAGAAAGGATTGCCGCCGGCCCAACGCGGACCGTACGCGGCGATGCGGATCTGCCGGTCTTCGGCGTCGTCCGAATCATCAAAATCAAGTACGACGGCGGAGCTGCCGCCGGCTTCCGCGGCAGTTTCGGCTCCGGCTGCGGCCAGGTCAGCTCCGGTGGCGCGGACCAGCGTGATGTCCAGCCGGCTCTCTGCCAGGTGCTCCACCCGGTCGCGGCCCCATTCGACCACGGTCACGGCGCTGTCCATCGTGTTTTCCAGGTCAATGTCGTCAATCTCGCCGGCCGACTCCAGCCGGTAGGCGTCCACGTGCACCAGATCCGGCCCGTCTCCCAGGCTGGGGTGGACCCGCACCAGCACAAAGGTGGGCGAGATGATGCCGGGGCGCACGCCCATGCCTTCGCCCAGCCCCTGGGTGAAGGTGGTTTTGCCTGCACCGAGTTCCCCGGTCAGGACGATAAGGTCACCCGCCTGCAGCTGTGCGCCGATCCGGGCAGCAAGGGCCTGGGTTTCTTCGGCACTGGCTACCGGATACTCCGCTTCCCACTCCGGTGTTGGTTCCGCGGGGTCAGTCACTCGCGGTCTCCCGCGCCGTTGCCGCCCCCCGCGGCGGCGGAGGCCCCGCCGTCGTAATTCCCGAAGTTGTGGTTCGCGCCGTCGTAATTCCCGGTGAAGTCCACGGAAGGCTCCATGCCGGCGGCCGCTCCGGTCTCGAGGTCCTGGCCGATGTAGACGCGGGGAACCCGCGGACTGACCCTCGTGACGATCTCGTAGTTGATGGTGCCGGCCGCCGCGGCCCAGTCCTCTGCCCCGGGCGCATCCTCGCCGGGGCCGAACAGAATGACTTCCGCGCCGACAAGGTCCTCGGCCTCGGAGGTGCGCAGATCCACCACGAACTGGTCCATGGCGACCCGGCCCACCACGTCATAGCGCTTGCCGCCGATGGCAACCTGGGCTCCATTGGCGCTGCGGGGAATGCCATCGCCGTAGCCCATCGGCACCAGGACCAGGGTTGTGGCCTCCTCGGTGTGGTAGCGCAGGCCGTAGGAAACTCCCTGGTGCTCGGGAACAAGTTTGCAGTTGGCCACACGGGCGCGCAGGGTCATCGCCGGCTTGAGTTTGAGGTCCTCCGGCACCTGCCCCTCGAAAGGTGAAAGACCATACAAGCCAAGGCCAACGCGAACCAGGTCGAAGTGCGAATCCGGGCGGGTCAGGGTTCCGGGTGTGTTGGCCAGATGGCGCACCTCAAGGTCCAGGCCGGCGTTCTCAGCCACCGCCACCGCCTCGCGGAACCGGTCGATCTGCTCATCCGTTTCCGGCCGGTGCGGTTCGTCGGCGACAGCCAGGTGCGAGAAGACGCCGACCACGCGCAGCAGCCCTTCCTCCTGGAACTCCACGGCCCGGCTGACCAGCGGCTCCCATTGGGCAGGCGGGCAGCCGTTGCGGCCCAGCCCGGTGTCGATCTTGAGCTGCACGCGCGCCGGACGTTCCTGCCGCTTTGCCGCCGCCGCCACGTATTCCAGTTCCCAACCGGAAATGCCCAGATCCACGTTGGCGTTGATGGCGGCGTCGAAATCGCTATCGGGAGTGTGCAGCCAGGCCAGGACCGGTGCGTCGAAGCCGGCGGACCTGAGTTTGAGCGCTTCGGAAATGTGCGCAGTGCCAAGCCAGCTTGCCCCGGCTTCCAACGCCGCGCGGGCAACCTCAACGGCGCCGTGCCCGTAGCCGTCCGCCTTCACCACGGCCATCACCCGCGCGGGAGCGGCGATCTCGAGGAAGTGCCGGACGTTTGCCCGGATGGCGTCCAGGTCAATCACTGCCTGGCGGTCATATCTCATGCCTGCTGGAGAACTCACCCGTTCATTCTTTCATCAGCAGCCCGGAATCCGGTTCAGGCCCGCTAACTAGCCGCCCTCAGGCCGGTCTCAGACATCCGAATGCCGTGCCACAGTGGCGGTGGCCCGGCGGACGGCCAGCGGCGGGATCTCGGGGATGATCTTCTCCAGGAAGGCATACCGGCGCAGCCACTGGCCGCGGACTCCCTCGCGCGCATCGTTCACACGTTGCCACCAGTCCGCTATATCGCCCCAGCCCGGCGCCGCCAGCGACCCGCCGAATTGCTGGACGGACAGCGCGGCACACAGGTTGGCGAACGCGAGGCGGTCGGCCAGCTTCCATCCGGCCAGCGTGCCCATCAGGAAGGCGGCGCTGAAGCAGTCCCCGGCACCGGTCGAATCGTAGGCCTTCACCGGCAGTGCCGGCACCCAGTCCTCTTCGCCCGTGATCGAATCGATGGCAATCGCTCCGCGCGAGCCCAGGGTCACCACGGCCACCGGCACCCGGTCCGCGAGCGCATACAGCGCCGCCCACGGATCGTCGGTTCCGGTGTAGCGCATGGCCTCCGCGTCGTTCGGCAGGAACGCGTGGAACTTTTCGAGATTGGCCAAGGTGGACTCGGACCACTGCCCGGTAGGGTCCCAGCCGACATCGCCGAAGAGTTTTGTCCCGTTGGCAGCAGCCGCCAGTGCCCACGGTTCCAGTTCCGGCGCCAGCGACGTGATGGCAGCCCTGCACGGCGGTGGGTTGCCGACCAGTTCGGATGCGCTAAGCGGGGCAGCGTGGCCATGCGTAACAAACGACCTGTCCCTGCTGGTGGAGAGGGAGACCGTGACCGGCGAATGCCAGCCGGGGAAGTTCCGCGACAGGGACAGGTCAACGTACTCCTGCGCACCGATGGTATTGCGGTTGAACTCGCCATACGCGTCATCCCCGAACGCCGCAGCCAGTGTGGTGTTCAAGCCCAGCCTGCTGGCGGCAATGGCCTGGTTTGCCACACCGCCGGGACAGGACCCCATTCCCTCGCTCCACAGTTCCTCCCCAGGCTCCGGCAGGGAACTCAGACCGGTGAAGATAATGTCCAGAAAGACCGGGCCTGTCAGCAGCAGGTCGAAAACGGGGCTGTCCGGTGTCCGGCTTGCCGCCAAAGGGTCATATCCGTGCGGTTGGTTGAGGATGTTGGTCATACTGGCACAATACAAGCAGGGGGCTGGCTGTCATTTTTTGATCCAGCCGGGCAAATCGTCAAAGGGGTGCTGTGGTCAAGCTGGTAATTCTGGGCGGCGGAGGTTTCCGGGTGCCGTTGGTCTACCGGGCGCTTTCCACCGGACCCTATGCGGGGCTTATAGATGAACTGGTGCTGCAGGATACGGACGGCAGCCGGCTTCAGGCCATCGCACGCGTCCTGCGTGACCTTCCCCTGCCCGACGACGCCCAACCGCCCAGGTTCACGCTGACCGAAAACCTCCAGGACGCTCTCGCCGGTGCGGATGTGGTTTTTTGCGCCATCCGCCCCGGCGGCACTGCCGGCCGGACCGTCGACGAACGCGTTGCGGCGCGGCTAAACATACTCGGCCAGGAAACAACCGGCGCCGGCGGCATCGCCTATGCGCTTCGGTCCATCCCCGCCGTCCTGGAAATCGGCCGGCAAATGCAGGTCCATTGCCCGGACGCGTGGCTCATCAACTTCACCAATCCTGCGGGCATGGTCACCGAGGCACTGCAGAAGATCCTCGGCCGCAGGGTCATCGGCATCTGCGACTCCCCCGTCGCATTGGTCAGGCGCGCGGCCCAGGCTGTCGGAGTCCCGCTTCGGGAGGGGCGGTTGACCGGCGTCGATTACGTGGGCCTGAACCATTTGGGCTGGCTGCGTGCCCTGAATTACGACGGCGAGGATCGGCTTCCCAAGTTACTGTCCGATGAGCGGGCGCTGGCTTCCTTCGAAGAGGGCCGCGTGTTCGGCGCGCCGATGCTTCGGGTACTCGGAACCGTTCCCAATGAGTACTTGTTCTACTACTACTTCCGGCGCGAAGCGACGCTGGCCATGGCCGGTGCAGCCAGGACCCGCGGCGAATCCATCCACGATCAGCAGCAGGAGCTCTATGCCAAACTGCACTCTTCGCCGACGCCGTTCCAAGACTGGGATGCTGTCCGACGGTCGCGCGAAGAGGGCTATCTAGCAGAAGCCCGGCCCGAAGGCGGGTCGCGGGATGAGTGCGATGTGACCGGCGGCGGTTATGAACGAGTAGCGCTCCAGACCATGCGGGGACTGCTCTCCGGAGAACGGACCGAGCTGATCCTGAACGTCCGCAACGGCTCCACCTTTCCCCAGCTTCCCGAGGACGCCGTCATTGAGGTCCCTTCAGAGGTGACGGCCGATGGCGCCCGGCCGCTGCCGGTGAGGCAGCCGCTGACCCTCCACCAGGCCGGCCTCATGGCGCAGCTGAAGGCGGTGGAACAGGAGACAATCAAGGCAGCCCATGGAGACCGGGATGCAGCCCTGCGGGCCTTCATGATTCACCCGCTGATCCTGTCGGGCCACGTGGCGAACCGGTTGCTGGAGGCCTACGAACAGGCCCACGGCTACAAGTGGGCATAGCACGACGCCGGCCGGTCGCCTTAGGTGACCAGCCGACGTCGTTGTTTATTGCTTTTGCATTAGGTTTCCCTGGACGGGGGTTGCCCGGCTAGCGCGCATGGTGGGACTCCTGCAGGTCGTACACCGGGGTCTCCAGACCCTCCATCCGGGCCTTGAGCTGGAGCGCCAGGTAGGTGGAGTAGTGCCGGCTCTGGTGCAGGTTACCGCCGTGGATCCAGAGGTTCTCCACGTTGGTGGGCTTCCACATGTTGCGCAGTTCGCCCTCCCACGGACCGGGATCCTTCGGGGTGTCGGAGCCGTATCCCCAGCACTTGCCCACCTGGTTGGCTACGTCCGGCGACACCAGGTCCGCCAGCCAACCGTTCATCGAGCCGAAGCCGGTGGCGTAGACGATCAGGTCCGCTTCCAGCTCCGTACCGTCGTCGAGCACCACGGCGTTGCCGGTGATTTTGTCCACCTGCCCGTTGGCCAGCTTGACCCGGCCGTCGATGATCAGCTGGGAGGCACCTACGTCGATGTAGTAGCCGGAGCCGCGCCGCAGGTACTTCACAAACAAGCCTGAACCATCTTCACCGAAGTCCAGGTCAAAGCCCGCGGCCTCAAGCTGGGAGTAGAACTCTGCGTCGCGTTCCGCCATCTTCTCGTAGACCGGTTTCTGCGCGTCCGGCAGAATCCGGTACGGCAGCGAGGCGAAGAGCATGTCGGCCTTCTCCGTGGTCACCCCGTTGGCCAGCGCCTTTTCGGAGTACAGGTCGCCCAGGCCCAGATCCATCAGGGACTCGCTGCGGGAGATGTGCGTGGAGGAACGCTGGACCATCGTGACGTCCGCGCCGTACTCCCACAGGTCGGCGCAGATATCATGCGCCGAGTTGTTGGAGCCGATGACCACGGCCTTCTTCCCGGTCCAGTCCCCGCCGCCCGGATGCTGGGAGGAATGGTGCTGCTGGCCCAGGAAGGAGTCCGCGCCGTCGAACTTCGGAATGTTCGGGTAGCCGGAAACGCCGAGGGCGAAGACCAGCTGCTTCGGCCGCAAGGTGACCGGTTCGCCGTCGCGTAGTACGTCCACAATCCACTCGCCGGCGGCCTCATCGAACCAGGCCTTGGTGCACTCGGTGCCGGACCAGTAGTTCAGCTCCATGATCCGGGTGTAGTGCTCCAGCCAGTCGCCGATCTTGTCCTTGGCGGCGAAGACGGGCCAGTCATCCGGGAACTTCATGTACGGGAGATGGTCGTACCAGACCGGATCGTGCAAGTGCAGGGACTTGTACCGGTTGCGCCAGGAGTCTCCCGGCCGCTGGTTCTTCTCAATAATGATGGTGGGCACGCCGAGCCGCCGCAGCCGCGCCGCCAGCCCGATCCCGCCCTGCCCGCCGCCGACAATGACAGTGTAGGGCTGCTCCTCATAGCCGAGCCTGGCCTCCTGCTCTTCCTTCAGTTCCAGCCAGGACTTACGGCCCTTGGTGATGCGATGCGCCACGCCTTTGTCCCGGTTGGGCCCCTTTTTCTCTTCGAACCCCTTGAGCTCCTGCATGGTGGTCAGCAGGGTCCAGCATTTGCCGTTGCGCAGCCGCAGATGCGCCCAGCCCCTCGCGGCACCGGTCTCAAAATTGACCCAGGCCTCGGTGGCCGCCGCATCCCCGGTAGCGTCCTCGGCCAGTTTCCAGCCGGAGGGCTGCACGTCGGCCAGCCTGGCTTCAAGCATCCGCCGGATCGCGGCCTTGCCTTCCAAGGTCTTCAGGTTCCAGGTGAAGGAAACAAAGTCCCGCCAGAAGCACTCGTCGTCGAAGAGCTCCAGGGCGCCGTCGATATTTCCTGCCTGCAGCGCCCCGTCCAAGTTGTCCAGCCACGCCTGCGCGACGTCGTTCGGTGATTCCGCCATGTCCACTCCTTTGTGTCAACTGCTCGTATCCGCTGAGTGTCGCAACAGCTTCGGCGGTACGCGTATGCTGGTGCGAACGTGATCGACATCACCAGTGTCTGCCCGCGGGGGTTGCAACGGCGTTACATGGCCGTCGGTACCCGTTCACTCCGGCTGGCATCGAAGGAAGGAGCCACGGTTGCCTGCAAGCCCGCCCCATCCAAATACGGGTGCTGCCTTGGAACCGGGGCTGCGTTTCACCGCGCCGCACGAGTACGCCCGACTGCTGCGCACCGCGCACGAGCAGGTCATCGGCGGAGTCCACCGCCCCGAAATTCCGTCCGGATTGGTCGCCTCCTGGCGACGTTCCATGGACTTGGGAATCGACCCGGACCAGCACAGCCCCAGGCACCTGCATGATCCGGCCGACGTCGCCGACCTGCGCCGCGGCCACCGTCTCCAGACAACGCTGCCCGCGCTGACAGACCTGCTGGCCGAAGAAGGTTCCGACGGCCGCCACCTTCTCATCATTACCGATTCCCACGGCGAAGTGCTGTGGCGGATCGGCAGTCCGGCGGTGCTCCGCAGGGCAGATTCACTCGAGTTCATCGAGGGCGCGGACTGGTCCGAGGCCGGCATCGGCACCAATGCCATCAGCCAGGCCCTGACCACGGGCGCTCCAGTGCAACTGTTCTCCGCCGAGCACCTGGTCCGCACCCACCACGAGTGGGCATGCACGGCCGCACCGATCCGGGATCCACGCACCGGCCACATCCTCGGGGTGCTCGATGTGTCCGGCCCGCTGGATACGCTGACTGCGGACAGCCTGCGCATGGTCCGCTGCGGCGTCCGAGTGGCCGAGGAACTGCTGGCAAAGCACGACGACGACGCCCGGGCTACTGCTTCCGCCCCACCGGAGCGCCGCAAGGCTTCCCGAGGATCGGCCGCCGCGCAATCGTCCGCGGGTGTGCGGTTGGAACTATTGGGCGACAAGCCTGCCGCCGTGCTGAGCGATGGCTCGCAGGTTCCGCTGACGTTGCGCCGGGCCGAAATCCTGGCACTGCTGGATTCCCGCCGCCAAGGCTGGAGCGCGGACGAACTCGCGTTCGAGCTCTACGGCGACACCGGCACGCCCTCGACGGTCCGCATAGAAATGCACCGGATCCGAGGTGCTCTCGGCTCCGTCGTCGCTTCGTCGCCGTACCGGCTGACCGGGTTACAGGAACGGGGATCGGATGCCCGCCAGGTGATGGAACTGCTACGCCAAGGCAAGGTACGTGAGGGTCTCGATACCTATAGTGCGCCGTTGCTGCCCCGCTCAAATCTGCTCTGCGTGGAACTCCTGCGCGAGGAACTGAACCTTGCCGTCGGTGCCGCCGTACGCAGCAGCGGCTCCCCCGAATTGATCAGCCGATGGCTGGCCACGGACATGGGCTCGGGCGATGCCGGCGCCGTGGAAGCACTGGAACAACTGCTCGGCCCTTCGCACCCCCGATGCTCCGCCTTCCGTGCCCGGATCGATTTACTGGACCGAACCTTACGCAGCTGACCGGCGAGATTTCCAAAGGCTTCGATGAGGAGCCCGCACGGGACAACGTCTGGCAGATTCTGTCACGCGCCAACTCCCGCGCTTCAGCACTGGTCAGAGCTTCACCAACGGTCAGAATGGTGGTTCTTTTTCGGGTTCCGGTGGTGGTGGTTTTTTGGGTTTGAGGCGGTTGCGGAAGTTGTCGGGCAGCGCGTCGAGGATCCGGTCGGTGAAGGATGGCGGTCCGGCTCCGGTGTCACCGGGTTTCGTGGTGTAGGTCTGGTTCCCGGGCGTGGTGGTCGTGTATTCCCCGGGTCTGGTTTGGGTGACTTTCCAGCCGGCGAGGGATTTGAGCCGGTGGTCCGAGCCGCAGCGCGGGCCGAGGTTGCCGAAATCGGTCCGGCCGTGGCCGCCGTTCGCATGGTAATCGATGGTGTGGTCCAGGTCGCAGTCCTTCGCCGGAACATGACAGCCCGGCGCGGTGCAGGTCGTATCGCGGTGGCGGACCGCGCGGGCCAGATCCGCCGGCGGCCGGTACACGGTTTTGCCGTAGGAGAGGATGGTCCCGGTCTCGGGGTGGGTCAGGATCCGGTAGAACGAGTCCGCGCCCTCGCAGAGTTTGCGGGCGGTGTCGGCGGGGATCGGCCCGTACCCGTCGAGGGTTGCCGGTTCCTCGTCCAGGCCCATCAGCGTGAACACCGGCACGGTGAGCGCGACTTCGGGCCGGATCCCGGCCGCCGGCCCGGCCTCCATGCCAGCGTTCAGCAGCAGCTCGATAAAGACATCGGCGCGCAGCTGCCCGAGCGTGCGGGTCTCGGTCTTGGTTTGCAGGCTCCGGGCGGACTGGGTGAGGCGGTCGTACGCGGCGTACGCTTCCTCCGCCGGCAGGTACGCGCCCAGGAACGCCATGCCGTCATCCGCCGGTTCCAGGTACACGTTGCGGCACTGTTCCTGGCGTTCGCGGCGGACGGTGATGGTTTCCGGGTTCAGTTTCTCGCGCTGTTTCCGCGCCGCGGAGCGCAGCTCGCCCGGGGTTTTATCCGGCGCCTCCACCAGCAGCGCCTGCTCGAAGCCGGGTTTCGCGTCGTCGGGCAGGGTGTCGCCCTGCCGGGTGATCACGCCCGCGCGTTCCAGATCCAGGTCCCCGGCGGTGAGCGCGGCCAGCGTGCCCGGATAGTGTTCGCACAGCTCCTGGGCCCTCTCGTACCGGCCGCGGGCCTGGTGCTCGGTGATCCGGTACAGGCAGGCCAGTTCCTCGACCACGGACTGCTCGGCCAGATTCTCCAGCTCGGCCCGGCCGGCCGGCGGCGTACCCGGATCCGGCGGCGGGAGCTCTTCGACGGCGGTCTGGCCGATGCGGTGGGTCAGGCGTACCAGGCCCGCGTCCAGCCAGGCCGCCAGCCGCCGGCCCGCTACCAGCTGCTCCACCGCCGACCGATAATCCAGCTCCTCGAATCCCCGCACTCCGGCATCGGCAACCAGAACGGTACCCGCAGCGCTGGTCGCGGCCTCGGCGTTGCCGGCAGCACTGGCAGAGTTCAGCGCGTTACTGCTGGTGT
>NZ_JABBCH010000039.1 GCF_012952295.1 Crystallibacter degradans | reverse complement strand
CGTATTCGCGCGGACTGATCGTAAACCCATCCACCGGATGGGAGGTTCCATTTACCGCATGTTCCGGACTTGGGTTCCCACCGGAAGACCCTTCACTTTTCGTGAACCCACGGGGGATGGGCCCGAAGCGCAGGGATGCTCCGATCTCGTCGATTTCCAGCTCCAGCACTGTGCGTCTTTCGCCTGTTTTGGTTTCGTAGCTGCGGGGCTTGATCCGGCCCTGGGCGATGACGCGGGTGCCTTTGGTGAGGGTTTCGGCGGCGTATTCGGCCGCTTCACGCCAGACGGAGGATCGCAGGAACAGGGTGTCCCCGTCCTTGTACTGGCCGGCCTGGCGGTCGAAGGTCCTGGGGGTGGAGGCGATGGTGAAGTTTGCGACCGCTGTGCCGGAGGGGGTGAAGCGCAGTTCGGGGTCGGCGGTGAGGTTGCCGGTGACGGTGATGCTGTTTTCGCCTGACATGGTTATGCGTCCTGTTCTCTGGTTTCGTTCGCGGCGGATCAGTCGGTGGTGTGGGTGAGGGCGTGAATGGCCCGTTGGATGCAGTCGGGGTTCAGGCCGGACCAGTGGAAGTCGTCGTCGATGACCACGATGGGCGCCTGGGAGTAGCCGAGTTCTTCGCTGACGTAGTCCAGTGCTGCCGGGGTTTCGGTGAGGTCCACGACGTGCGGCTCGATGCCGGCGTCCTGGAACTTCTCGATGGTCTTCCGGCAGGGGAAGCAGCCGGGCTTGGTGTACGTGGGAGTAGTCATGTTCAGTCCTGCGTTTCGTATCAGCTTTGGTGAGGTTCGTCTGGATGACTTGATACCTCTATTCTAGCGTTCATTCATCTGAATGACTAGGGGTTTTGCCGCGTATTCTAGGGGTTTTTATCCCCCCTACCTTGTCGGTTGGTCCGGGAGCCTGCGGCGGGGCAGGCATTTTTGTCACTTTCAGAAGTCGTCTGCACGGAATGTCCGAAGTCGACCGCACAAGCGAATTAGGGGCCGGAGAGTTTTGGCTCTGCGCGTCGGATGGCACGGTAGACGGTAGACCTGCCTACAGAGAACAGCTCGGCCAGCTCCCGCGTGCTGTACTCGTCCGAGGCGTGGAGCTTGTTGACGTGAGCTTCTTGCTTTGACTGTGAGTTTCGGCTGTTTGCCACGGTGCCGCCCCTTGGACTTTTCGACCTCATTCCTTCGCGTGTGCGGTTCCGGATCCCCAACTGACACCGCCTCCCGTGGACTGCTGTGTCGATTCATGCAGCGGACTCCTGAGAACGTACAGCGTTGTGCACACGACTTCTAAGCAAGAAGACCGATTGTGCACAGGACTCCTGACAATCCAATTTCAATAGTCCCCTGCACGAAGCCCGTCATTTCGCCTGACGGTGTGCAGTCGGCTTCTGAAAATGACAGCGGTTGTGACACTAGGGGTTTTGCCCAATTTTTGGTGCGTCCGGGAGCCCATGGTGAGTCAGGTATTTGCTGCGGTTGAGCCTGGTTGTGAACCCTTCCGGCGCCTGGTTTCGCGGTTGCTGTGCATGGTGGTCCCGCTCCCCCACCCCGTCGTCCCCAGCCGGATTTTTGCTTTGGGGTTTTCTGTTTGCCTGGTGCTTCCCGGGCGCGAACGTCCTACATTGGGGCTATGGACAGCGCGGAGCACACCCGGGATGCTGAACGTTACTGTCCCGGGGCTCCTGGTGGATGTCGTGTCCTTTCACCGCGAGGAGATCGAAGGCCACGAAGTGGCCCGGCTGCCCGCGCACCTCAACGAGCGGCGAGAAGCTGGTCCATGTAAGTGATTTCGGACTGTTGCGCGGTGACTATCGATTGCGCAAGGGATTCTACGGCCGGAATATCGGTGCGGGGCAGGATGGCTTCTGCCATGGTAACGCCTGCCTTGTGGTGCTCGATCATCAGTTCGAGATAGAGCCGTTCGGCGTCGGCCCCGTTGGCGGCTTTGAGTTTTGCCAGTTCTTCTGGTGTGGCCATGCCGGGCATCGCCGTATCAGTAGCTGCGCTCTCTTCCGCCGGTGTCCCGCTATGCGTGTTGTGGCCGGCACCCCCGATCCAGGCCATGGCCGGCTGCGCGCCTGCCTGCGGCAAGCCCCACAGCGAGAGCCAGCCGTACATCTGCCCCGCCTGCTGCTGCTGGGAACGGGCAATGTCGTAGGCCAGCTGATCGATGGCCGGATCCTCAGTGCGATCCCTGACAATCATGCTCATGTCCACGGCCTGCAGATGGTGGACCTGCATGTCGCGCGCGAAACCGGCCTCCGCGCTTCCCTCACCGGGGACGGCGGGCCGGGAAGTCAAGCTGCCCAGCGCGCAGCCCGCCACAACGGCCAACGCCAGGGCTGCGATGGCGGCAACAATCCGCAAAGAATAGCTCTTCACCCTCAGGCTGTCCGGCCCGGCGCGTCAACCCCGCCGGTGCAGGCAGCGCCAGGTTCAGGCGCATCCGGGGACTGCCAGTACTTGGAAACAAAGAGGCCGATCCGTTCGTCGTCCGGGGAATCGAGCCCGACCTGGGCTCCCCACGCCGACATCATGATCGGGGACTCTGTTCCTTCCAACGGCGAGAGAACCGAGTACGTGTCCGGGATCGCTTCATCCAGACTCTGGATATCCGCCTCCGAGACCTTGGTCGGGTCGTAAGGTCATCCAGACAGCGCCGTGTTCGAGCGCATGCACCGCGTTCTCGCCGGGCACGGGTTCGCTGTAGGTGCCGCAGTTGAGCCAGGCGGATGCATGGTCGCCGCCGACAGGCGGCGACTGCTCGTAAGCAACCGCCGTATCGACATGGTCGGCGCTCAGATCCTCGAACGTCTGCAGTCCGGCCACTTCGATGTTCTCCGCTGAGGGCGGCGGCGGGTCGTTGCTGAGTGCGACGGTGACCAGCGTTCCGACGACCGCCACGGCGGCGAGGCTGCCCACACCTGCCAGGATCCTGCGTCTACGGGACTGCCGGGCCTGCGCCGTCCTGACCGCTTCCAGCCGGGCAGCCCCTGTCCTGCCGTGCCTGTTTGGATGCTTTCCCGCTCGTCACGCAGCTGCCCCTTGCTTGTCCTTTATACGGCGGCCGTAGGGCCGTGGCTAAACGTCCAGCCCTGTTGTTTCTAGTGCTTACCTGAGCGGATTCTACAGGCCGGCTGGAAGCAGCCTGAGAACCAGTGCCCATTTCCGGCGGCGGGGAGGCGAAGACGGGACGCGCCCAGAAATGTGTAGACACCCCTAGTAATGAGTTTTCGGTGCGCCTAAACTTGTTCAAGACCATGCTTTCTCCCCTCCAGCAGTTGAGGTTCCGATGCCCGTTTCCCCCGTCCTGACCGGACCGCGCAGCAGGCCGCGCGTCCTGGCCAGGCTGCTGCTGCTTGGCCCAGCCTTCGTTGCGGCAATCGCCTACGTGGATCCGGGAAACGTCGCGGCCAACCTCACCGCCGGTGCGCAGTATGGCTTCCTGCTGGTGTGGGTGCTGGTCATGGCGAACGCCATGGCGGTTCTGGTCCAGTACCAGTCGGCGAAACTCGGTTTGGCTACCGGGATGAGCCTTCCCGAAATCCTGGGCAAACGGCTGCCGACCGCCCGCCGGCGGGCTTACTGGCTGCAGGCCGAAGCCGTGGCCGGGGCGACGGACATGGCCGAAGTCATCGGCGGCGCCGTGGCGCTGAACCTGTTGTTTGGCCTGCCGTTGCTGGCCGGCGGGGTGATTGTGGGGGCTGCTTCCATGGTCTTGCTCGCTGTCCAGTCGATGCGTGGGCAGCGTTCGTTTGAAAACATCATTATTGTCCTGCTGGCGGTCATCGCCGGCGGGTTCATGACCGGTCTGTTCGTCAACCCGCCTGATCCGGGCGAGGCGCTCAGCGGGCTGATACCCGGCTTCGATGGCACTGCCACCGTGTTGCTGGCGGCCAGTATGCTCGGCGCTACCGTGATGCCCCATGCGATTTACCTCCACTCGGCCCTGGCCCGGGACCGGCATGGCTACGCCGAAGACCCGAAACAGCGGCAGCGGCTGATCCGGGCGACACGGTGGGATGTCGTCGGCGCCCTGCTGGTTGCCGGCGCGGTGAATATTGCCATGCTTCTGCTGGCAGCTTCCAGCCTGCGCGGAACGGAAGGCACCGATACTATTGCCGGCGCGCATGCCGCGATTACCGACGCGCTGGGTCCGGTCGTCGGCGTCATCTTCGGGATCGGACTGCTGGCTTCGGGCCTGGCGTCAACGTCGGTTGGCTGTTACGCCGGCGCAACGATCATGGGCGGCCTGCTGCACGTACGCATTCCTTTGCTGCTGCGCAGATTCATTACCCTGATTCCCGCCCTGATCATCCTGGGGGCAGGGATCGAGCCGACGTGGGCACTGGTGCTGAGCCAGGTGCTGCTGAGTTTCGGCATACCGTTCGCGCTGATCCCGCTGATCCGTCTGACGGGGAACCGCGAGATCATGGGGATCCATGTCGATTCCATCCCGCTTCGGGTGGCCGGTATCGTCAGCGCCGTCCTGATCGTCGGGTTGAACTGCGTCCTGATCGTGCTCACGGTCTCCGGGCAGTAGCCTCTGGGCAACCGTTCCTTGTTGCGTCCGGTGCCAGCGCAGCTCCTGCTCACACATGGGGCGGACCAAGGGCTTCCGGCACACTCATAGCAAGGAAGGACGGTATCCAAAAGTTGGGTCTGGCTTTCGGCTGTGGACGGTGCGTACTCATGATTCGATGACGGTGAACTGGCCCATCATGCCGTGGTCAGCGTGCCGGATGAAGTGGCAGTGGTACATGTATGCCGTTGTCGGGTCGGTGTAGGGGCCGAACATGAGTGCGATGCGGGCGGAGGCCCGCACGGGCAGGAAGACCGTGTCCTTCCAGCCGGAGAACTCCGGTCCCGGTTCGGCGCCGTTGATGTCCAGAATCCGGAACTGCACGCCGTGAACATGGAAGTTGTGTGGCTGGCTGTCCGTGTTGCTGACATTCCAGATTTCCGTCGTCCCTGCGCCGACGGTCGCGTCGATCCGGGACATGTCCATCAGTTTTCCGTTGATGTACATGCCCTTGAGGATGAAGCTGCGTGTGGCGACCGAGGCTTCCAGGGCGGGCGGCTCAAGGGTGGCCAGGGTCAGGGGCAGCCCGGGTGCAGCAGCCAGTCTCGCGGCTGCCCTGAACTGCAGCAGGTCCAAGACGTCATTGCCGCCGGCTTCATTGTTGAATTTTTCGCTCATGCCCAGCTCCTGGGCGAACGATTGCAGGACGGGTTGTTCCCCGGGCTGGAACCGCACCACGATTTCGGCCCGTTCCCCGGGTGAGAGCAGCAGTCGTTCCACGGCAACGGGGGCCGGCAGCAGGCCGCCGTCGCTGCCGATGACGGTGAACTCCCGGTTATCGCTGAACCCGAAGTTGAACACGCGGGCCGTGGCCGCGTTCAGGAGCCGGAGGCGCACGGTCTCAGTGGTCACGGAAAAGTGCGGGTTGACGGTGCCGTTGATCAGCATGGTGTCGCCCAGCAGCCCCGTCTGCGCATCCGAGGTCGTCGTGAAGGTTCGGTCGTCCTCGAATGCGCGGTCCTGGACGATCAAGGGGATGTCGTCGACCCCGTATTCTCCGGGCAGGCCCTGGTCCGCTCCGTCGCTGTCGACGATGAACATGCCGGCCAATCCCCGGGTCATCTGTTCTTCGGTCTGCCCATGGACGTGGGGGTGGTACCAGAGGGTGGCCGCGGGTTGGTCCAGTGTCCATTCAGGGGTAACTATTCAGGTAGTGGTTGGAGTCCGAGTGGTGGGCAGCGGATTTGGCCGGTGGTGAAGCGGCCGGTGGGTTCGTCGAGTTGGATGACGGCGCTTTGACCGGCCCAGCCGGTAACGGTGCCGGT
>NZ_JABBCH010000038.1 GCF_012952295.1 Crystallibacter degradans | reverse complement strand
GTGGACGGTCGCTATCTCGAATCCCGTCAGTTCGTATTGAGAGCGCTGACTCCTTATTCCGCGCGGACATTGGGCGATCTGGCTGGTTTTTCCTCCGGAACGATTCTCGACATATTTTCATGATTCGTGAAGCTTGCATGATATTCATGACAAGTGCAAAGTATTGATGAACCCGGAGGTGAGTGATGGTGCTCGCCACCGTCCGATCCATCGGATTCAGTCAGGCACTGCGCTCTCCCCAGGAGGAGGAAGACTTTGAACAGGAGCTTGTCGATCAGTTTGCGCTGGCCCAGATCGGCGCCGGCGTTACTGACCGATTCGTCGGGAACGAGAGATCGGTGATCTTCGATTTCGCCCGTTTCCTGGGACGGCCGCTTTGGACGGCTTCGCCCTCCGATGCAGACCGGTTTCTGACCCACCTGCGGCAGGAACGCAAGCAGGCGCGATCCACCCGGGAAGGCAAGGCGGGGACGCTTGCCCGGTTCTTCGATTTTTTGATCGTCCGATACCAGGGCGACATCCATGCCTTGACCGGGTATGTGCTGACGCAGCCGATCGACGAGTTCAACCGGCCCTCCAGTTCCTATTCGCCGGCCTCACGGGTCCCGCCCAGTGATCCCGAGGTCGAGGCCCTCTTCACGCAGTGGCGGGACTCCTTGCCCGCGGCACGTAAGTACCTGCCCGCTGCCCGTGACTACCTCGCAGCTTCTCTCTGGCGCCGGGCGGGGCTGCGGATCAACGAAACCGTGATGCTCGACATCAGGGACTGGCGCCCGGACCTCGGAGAGCACGGCAAGCTGCACGTCCGTTTCGGAAAAGGCAGCCGCAGCCGCGGCCCGAAGCCCCGGCTCGTTCCGGCGATCAATTCCGTCGATACGCTGCTGGACTGGTGGTTTACCGATGTCCGCCACCAATTCGGCGATGACTACCTGGATCCGGATGCTCCGCTTCTGCCCAGTGAGCGGCGCGACCGTCATACGGGAGGATGCGCCCGCGCCGGTGACGACGCGCTGCGTGCCGGGTTGGCCGGAGCAGTGGAACGGTGGCTGCCCGCATGGCGGGGACGGTTGAGCCCTCATGGACTGCGCCACTATTGTGCGTCGTCGCTCTATGCCCGGGGTCTGGACCTGAAAGCGGTCCAGGAACTGCTGGGGCACGAGTGGCTCTCGACCACGACCCGGTATATCCACGTCCATGCCGACCACGTTGACCATGCCTGGGCGGTCGCCAATGAACGGGTAGCCGCCCGGCTGATGGGAGAATGAATCGATGCGTTGGAATCTACGGATGGTCGCCGCGGAGCGGGGCATCTGGAAGTCGACCGAACTGCGTCGCCGGCTTGCCGATGCCGGCCTGGAGATCAGCGCGGGCAAGATGTCAGGGCTCTGGGCCGGGACACCGACCACGGTCCGCCTCGAAGACCTCGACGTCATCTGCTCGGTCCTCGACTGCTCGCCCACGGAGTTGCTGATCTGCGAGCCGGAGAAGGTCGAGGCGGCACGTCCGAAGAAGGCCCAGGCTTCATCGGCCGGATCGGCGCCGGCGGTAGTGCATCGGCTCGGGCGCAACCGGTCCAAGCCTCCGGCGTGAGGGGATCCAATCCTCCGCAGGACTGCACTGTCTGCGGTGTGCGGCCGGTCGCGTGGAGTTCTCCGCGCCGGACCAAGTTCTGCCATGGCTGCATGCCAGGCGGCCCGTTCGTGCCGCCGCCCTGCCGGCGCTGCGGGCGCACCGACGGCTATTATTCCGCCGGACTGTGCGACCGGTGCCACCGCAGCGCACCTCATCCCGTGGCGGCGTGCAGGGAGTGCCATGCCTGGGGCGTTGGCAGGATCACCCAGTGGCTCTGCCATACCTGCCGGCCTTGGCGGAAGAAGTACCCGCAGGGGAACTGCCGTTCCTGTTCCGCGGCGGCCGCGGTCAATGACGATCAGGCATGCCGGCTCTGCTGGAGCCAGTTCATGGCCAGCGGGGGCAGGAAGAGCGGGACCGGTCTGCTCGAGGCCAATAAGTACGGGCAGCAACTGTTCCTGGCCAACCTGCGCCATGCCAGTGTGGGCCAGCCCCTCGGCACCCGCAGAACACGCCACAAGCCTCCCGCCGCCGCCCGGATCCCGGCCTTTACACCGGTCTCCCACCGCCAACTCGTGCTGTTCTCCGCAATCCGTGATCTCGCCAACGGACGCAAGCACGGTTTCCCCGTCCCTGGCGATCCGGGAATGGCGGCCTTCCTGAACCAGGTCCTCGTCGAGCATGCCGGCAACCATGGGTGGGGCCTGACGGCTGTCAAAAGGGTACGGCGCGGCCTGACCATCGCCCTCGGCCTGCAGGACACCCCCGGTGCGCCTCTCCGGGCAACCGAGCTCATCGGCCTGCAGCGGGTCGGCAGCACCTCGCTGCGGCTGCTGGAGGTGTGCGCGGCCGCCGGCCTGCTCGAAGACGACCGGATACCTGCCGTAGACAAATGGTTCACAGCCGCCGTCTCCGAACTGCCGGAACAAATGCGGCTTGAACTTAGCCGCTGGTACGCCGTCATGGCCAATGGCAGCAGCACACCTCCCCGCAGCAAACCCCGCTCCGAGCAGACCACCCGGCTGCATCTGCGCTGGTCCCTGCCCGCGCTGCGTGCCTGGGCCGCATCCGGACACACATCCCTGCGGGAAATCACTCCGGAAGATGTCAGGGATGTTCTTCCCGGCTCCGGGAATCCGCGCGCCACCATGGGCCAAGGACTCCGGTCCCTGTTCCGGGTCCTCAAAAGCCACCGCGTCATCTTCTTCAACCCGATCGGCTCGATACCGACGGGAACCTATGAAAGGCGCCAGCCGCTGCCCCTTTCCTCAGCCGTACTGCGCGCCGCGCTCACCTCACCGGATCCGGCACGGGCAGCGCTGACCGCCATTGTGGCGTTCCACGGACTGCGATCGGGCCAGCTGCGCAACCTGCAGCTGACCGACGTCCACGACGGACGCCTCCACCTCGATGACCGCACCATCCCGCTCGCGCAGCCGGTCCGCGACCGGCTCTCCGCCTGGCTCGCCCACAGGCAGAAACGCTGGCCCGCGACCAGCAACCCGCACATGTTCGTCAGCAGACGCACCGCCCAGGACACCGCTCCCGTCGGATCCGAGTGGATCACGATATCCATGGGCATGACAGTCCGGAAGGCCAGGGAAGACCGGATCCTCCACGAACTCCATGCCAGCGGAGGCGACATCCGCCGGCTCTGCGACATGTTCGGCCTCAGCATCAAAGCAGCAGCCCGCTACGCCGCAGTCCTGCCCCACCGGGACCTCAACAACGCGTAGCGCCCCGGGGAGCAGCACCCGGAACGTGGTCGGGAAAGTCTTCTTCGCCGATCCCGCCCGGCTGATAGAAAGCATGGGGAAAGCGAAAATCGATTCGATCAATTCCTCCGAAGAACGTTCCCGCAGTTCCCTGGTCCCCTCGGAGAAGCCGTCATCGTCTGCAGGCCCTGTTAATCCAGTCGAAGTCATAGCCCGGCCGCGGTGTGGATGGCCGCACGACGAAGTGTTCCCCGTCGACAGATATTTCGAGCAACCACAGCGCCGGCATAACCGGCTATGTCAATGCCGCCCGGATTTTCGCCCATGCTGCGCCAGATGCACCTGTAAGAAGCAAGCTGGCAGAGCAAACGTGCCGAACACAGCACGTAGCCGGCAAAAGGGTATGGCCAGGATCCCGTGGGACTTAAGCTGATTCTTGGATGCGTACGTTCGGTGTCGAGGAGGAGCTGCTGCTCGTGGATCCGGGCAGTGGCGCCGCCATGCCCGTAGCCGGGCGCCTGATGGACCTGCACGCCCGCGGCGGCACGACCGCAAACGCCAGCGGATCCGGCGGGTCCGGCGGGTCCGGACCCGGCGCGCTAAGGGCGCCGCTGGTGCACGAGTTCATGCATGAGCAGATCGAAACGCACACGGGCGTGCATACCGGGCTTGAAGGGCTGGCCGGAGATATCAATGCCGGGCGGGCGTGGGCGGATTCCCTGGCACGGGAATCCGGCGCGAGGGCTGCTGCTCTCGGCACCGCTCCCCTGCCGGCGGAACTGCATACCGTGGCACTGCCGCGGTATGAGGCGATCCGGGAGCGGATGGCATTCACCGCTGTCCAGCAGCTGACCTGCGCCTGCCACATTCACGTCGGCATCGCGTCCCCGAACGAGGGCGCGGCCGTGCTGGACCGCGTCAGGGTCTGGTTGCCGGTCCTGGCGGCGTTGAGTACCAACTCTCCGTTCTGGGACGGCGCCGATACCGGTTACTCAAGCTTCCGCACCCAGCTCTGGGGCCGCTGGCCGGCCACCGGCCCCATCGAGATCCTCGGTTCCGCCGGCGCTTACCGGCGGCTCGTGGACGCACTCCTGGCAACCGGCGTGCTGCTCGATGAAGGCATGGTCTACTTCGATGCGCGGCTGTCCCGGCATTATCCGACGGTGGAGATCCGCGTCGCGGACGTCTGCCTGCGGGCCGGGGATGCGGTGCTGATCGCCTCGCTGGCCCGGGCGCTGGTCGACACGGCAGCCAGGCAGTGGCGCGAAGGCGTTCCTCCCCCGGCGGTGCCCGCTCCCCTGCTGCGGCTCGCGTCCTGGCAGGCCAGCAGGTACGGCATCGAGGCCGAACTGCTCCACCCCCTGACCGCTGTCCCCTGCCCGGCACGGGAGGTCATCGCCGTGTTCATGGCGCATGTACAGGCCGCCCTCGCCGAGAACGGCGACGAAACCCGCACGGCCGGGCTCCTGCACAACCTGCTCGCCCGCGGCACCGGAGCCAGCCAGCAACGGACTGCCTTCCGCCGCACCGGCTCCTTCACCGACGTCGTCGCCGAATCATTCCACTCCCCCGGCTGATTCAGGGAAGAGACCTACCCGGCCGACACGGTTTGACCAGCGTGCACGTCCGGTGCGGCCCGTCCCAGAGCAAGCGCAGCGGCGGGTCGCCAGCCGCCAGCAATGCATCCAACCCGGTCAGGGCACCGCCGGCGGAAAAGAATCGGCAGCGAGTCAGCAGCAGGATCCGTATTCTGACCGCTGGTCCCTGACCGGGCCTTGCTTGGAGGGACAGGAAACGGTGCCGTAAGAACAGAAAACGCAGCAATCGCCCTCAACGGGCCGCACCCGTTCGCTGCAGGCCGGGCATGTCCAGAAGAACAGGCATGCATCGGCGGGCATCTGCAGGCTGGTTTCCTGCCGACATGCCGGACAGGCCAGGGTGGAGACCAGCTCGATAGTCATGTCTATATTCTCGTCAGTCGGCCTGTAGGATCAGCGTTCGATTCCGCGTTCCGGCCATGCTCCCTGATCGGCCGGTGCCAAGGGATGCACGGAATCTCCGTGGATGTCTTGCGACCAGGATGCGTTGTGCCTCAACCGGGTGGTCCAGGCGCCTCAGCCAACTCCGGCCCGACGGTGTTGGCTGCCTTCCGTGTGGTCCAGGGCATTGTCTCGCCCCAGCGGGCGGAGCCAAGCATGCGGATGATATCCGCCATCCGGTCGCGCAGTTCCTCCACGCCGGGATCGGCGCCGTTTGTCAGGTCGCGCTCAAGCTCCCGCGACTGATCAAGCGCCGTCTTGCCAAGGCCGGTGACAGCCACCTGTTGGGAGCGCCGGTCAGCCGGGTTCGTTACGCGGGTAACATGCCCATGCGCCTCCAACCTGGACAAAGTCTTCCCCATCGTCGACGCCTGCACCCGGATTTTGGCGGCAAGCCGGGCCTGAGCCATGGGCCCGTCGGCATCGAGGACTTGCAGCGCCGTGACGCCCGCGTGGGTTAGTCCCAAGGCAGCGAGCTTTTCATCCCAGGCATGCTCAACCAGCCGGGCGGCAGTCGAGAGCAACCGTGGCGTCGGCCAGTTGTTCAGATCCTGCATCATCCAAGTATAGTCAGCATGCTTACACAAGCTGGCAGTCAGCACCCATTGGGTGGTCACCATCGCCCGCTGGTATCGCTGTCGGCTTCCTCCGGTCCCGGGCCGAGCCAGCGGACGTCTACGTCCTGCCCGCCCGGGTGTTTCGCGCCGTAATGGCCCCATCAAAGGTACCCAACGATGTCCGTCACGGCAGCAGGTCTGAAGGATCCGCATCGGGCGGGATCACCGGCCGCTGTTCTTCCCGTGTCCGCTGTCCCGGCCGCAGGGTTCCCGGAGGGGCCGGTTCCCACACCCTGGACTGGTTGTACCTGCGCGCCAGGCGACGCACTTCGCGCAGCGTCGCGGCCTCGATCAATTCCGAAATGGAAGCGTAGCCCTCCTGGCGTCCGGCAGCCAGAAACGCCGCCCGGACCCGGCCCGCGTCATCCTCAGTAAAGTACGGGGTGAAGGACGCCGGCTTGCTTTTACTCATGTAAGCTCCTTCTGGTTCCGGGGACTGTCGATATGGTTCCCCCAAACTTATTTATATCCGGCCCGGGACCTGGAAGGCCCTGGCCCCCGCACGCGTCCCCCACGACGTCCGCGCAGCCAGGGCCTTCACCTTTGGGACGGCAGCGACTACGCGGAGTGTCGGGAAAACAATCCCCGGGTGACGGCGCTCCCCTGTCTTATTTACACGGACCACAGAGCATGAGCCCAGCCAAATCATTTTCGTGCCCCGTTGGTACTTACCCTTTTTCGAAGAGGTTCAGTCAACATTCCCGAAGATACTTGGGGTTTGTGGTCCGGTGGTGTGCCCGTTCATGGTCAGCGTCCCAGGCGGCAGCGCCAGTCCTTTAAATACAGGCTCTTCCGCCGGCGCGTGCCGGTCCTCCGGCGCGGTCGGGGCGCCATGGCCTTCAGGGTTCGCGATTTTCCCGAACCAGGCATCGTCGTCCGCGTATTCGCGCGGACTGATCGTAAACCCATCCACCGGATGGGAGGTTCCATTTACCGCATGTTCCGGACTTGGGTTCCCACCGGAAGACCCTTCACTTTTCGTGAACCCACGGGGGATGGGCCCGAA
>NZ_JABBCH010000037.1 GCF_012952295.1 Crystallibacter degradans | reverse complement strand
CGTATTCGCGCGGACTGATCGTAAACCCATCCACCGGATGGGAGGTTCCATTTACCGCATGTTCCGGACTTGGGTTCCCACCGGAAGACCCTTCACTTTTCGTGAACCCACGGGGGATGGGCCCGAACTTCAGGGATACGCCGAGCTCGTCGATCTCCAGCTCGATGACGTCATGCTTTTCCCCGGTCTTGGTTTCGTAGCTGCGGGGCTTGAGCCGGCCCTGCGCAATAACGCGGGTGCCTTTGGTGAGGGTTTCGGCGGCGTATTCGGCCGCTTCCCGCCAGACGGAGGCGCGCAGGAACAAGGTCTCCCCGTCCTTGTACTCACCGGCCTGACGGTCAAAGGTGCGAGGGGTGGAGGCGATGGTGAAGTTCGCGACCGCCGTGCCGGAGGGCGTGAAGCGCAGTTCTGGGTCGGCGGTGAGGTTGCCGGTGACGGTGATGCTGTTTTCGCCTGACATGGTTATGCGGTCCTGTTCTCTGGTTTCGTTCGCGGCGGATCAGTCAGCTGGTGGCGTGGGTGAGGGCGGGGCCCTGCTCCCCCGCCCTGTCGTCCCCAGCTGCTGTTCCTGGTTGCTACGGTTCACCCCGCCGGCGCGGGGTGGACCCGGCGTCCGTTTATGCGGCCGGCGAGGTCTGGTCCGTGGCCCCGTGCGTGTCTGGTTGTGCGGTGTTCCAGCAGAGTCCCTGGGTGCTGAAGTCGTAGCACTTGGTTCCCCTGATGGTGATGGCCGGGGCTGTTTCGGGGTTGCCGTTGCCGCTGATGTAGTGGATCCCGTCGGCTTTGACCTCGAAGTCGTAGAACCCGGTCTCCGTCAGGTAGGTCGGGGCGAGGCTGGCAGGCAGGCACGGCATGGCCCAGCCGTTCCACGTCCGCGGCCGCACAAAAGCGTTCACCGGTTCGCAGTCATCGAAGAAGACGAGTCCGGGGCGGTAGTACCCGTCCAGGGCTGCCTGCCACACAGGCGAGGTTTTGCACCTTCGGCAGTCGGTGAGCGTCGGATCAATATCGCGGCGCGAGTCGCGGCGCCCGAGCGCGTCGGCGCGGCAAACGAACGAGGAATCGGTGGGCCAGACGATGAGGTGCTGTGTCATGGTTGTTTTCCTTTGGCGAGGTTTGGGGTGGGGGCAGCGGTTCTGTACCGGCCAGCTCTGCTCTTCCCTCCCCCCGTTGTTTTTGCCTGCTGGCGAAGCTTGCGGAGCTGTGCCTGTCGGAGTACTGCTCAACCCCGCCAGGGGCAAGGGCACGGGAATTTCGGCAAGGAAATAAGCGACGCAGGAGCGCCGGACGAAAATCCGGGGCGCGCAGCCGGACGGAGTCCGGTTGACGGTACGGAGCAGGCACGTATGATCCGAAGGACAGCAGCAAAAAAGGAAAATGCTTCTACAGCCGAGCGCAGCGAGGACCGCTTCCCTTGTCGTCGCTCAAGTCTTGACCTGTACGGCCGCCGAAAAGATGCGTAGATACATGTCGGGGTTGACTATGGTCCGCTCCCCTGCGGTGCCGCCCGGGCCGAAGTTCTCTGGGATATTCGACTCGCCCAGACACTTCCCCGGTGCAAATTGTCGGACCCCTTTGCCAGACTGTCTCTAAGGAACCTGTTCGCGAAGAGTGAGGGAACGTTATGGAATCCAGCAAACGCATCGAGTCCATGAACCGGGTACGCAAATTGGCGGTCGATTTCATGGCTACCGTCGCCGGCGTCACCGGCTTGCTGGCCTTGGGCGGAAAGCCTGAGTATCTGCCCACTGCCGTGATGCTTGGGCTGTTCCTGATCGTGCTGTGGGTGCTCGTCGCCTGCTCAGCCCGCCGCTATGCGGTTGTGTCCGCGCCAAGGAATTACTTTCTCCTGGCCGGAGGCTACCTGGGTAACTGGCTGGTGCTGGAATCCGTAGCCCTCTACCTTGCCCTTGTCGTGGCTGCTGCCGCCGTCGGTCTGGCCGAGACGGCCACCCGCGTTTGGCAGTCGAGGGCCGCGCGTTTCGCGTAAGGCTTTGGCGTGTTTGGATATGGGGCCCGATCGAAAGAGCGGGCCCCATTTCATGCCTGGGCGTGCGCAGCCCCGTTCAGGGCTTGTCGGAGGGCGTCGAAAGCTCATCCGGATTCAGCTCAGGACGGGCCCGTAAGAACCTGACAGTGTGGCGGAATGATGTGCCGGTCATGGCGGTGTCTGCTGATACCTCGACAACGATCGGTTCGACGAGGGTCAGCTCGGTTTCGCCTTTGTCAGCGTTGAACCGGTCCAGGGCCATGGATTTCACCCGGCGTGGCCAGGGGTGGCCGGGTCCGGCCGGCTGCAGCTGGGCTCCGAGCAGTTTCGCGGCCGCGGTCTTGAGCGGGGCGGAGCGGCCGACGATGCGCAGTTCCCCGTCGATGGGCAGTCCCGCGACGATGGCTTCGGGCCGGTTGATGGGACCGATGACTGCTCCGCAGATCACGTCGGCGGATTCTCTGTGCTTCAACTTTTGCCAGATCCTCTGGCCTCCCGCATAGGATTCCGTAGTCTTTTTAATGATCAAGCCCTCTACTCCTGTGGCAGGCAGTTCCTTGAACCAGGTTTGAGCTTCTGCAGGGTCGGTGGTGGCGGGTGAGAGGTCGAGCGGGGCTTCCCAGTCTTTGGCGAGTTCTTCGAGCAGGGCGCGCCGGCTGCGCAGGGGTTCCTGCCGGGTGTCGTGTCCGGCCACGGCGAGGAGGTCTAACGCGACAAAGTGGGCCGGCTTCTCGCGGACCAGTCTGGCCAGGGACTTGGCTGAGGTCGTCAGCCGCTGCTGCAGCGCGGAGAAATCCAGCCGGTCATTGGACCAGATGACGGTTTCGCCGTCGATGAGGCATCCGGGCGGCAGTTGCACGGCGGCCGCCGCTAATAGGTCCGGGAAGTACCTCCCGAGGTTTTTGCCTTGGCGACTCCATAACGTGGTGTCGACCCCGTCCCGCGCGATTATCGCGCGGTAGCCGTCCCATTTGGGTTCCGCCTGCCAGGACCCCGCTGTCTTGGGGATATTGTCCGTGACGCGGGCGAGTGCAACCGCCACAGGTGGGCGCAGTCCGGCCGGGAGCCTGGTTTCCATAAACCAACACTACAAACCCTTGCAGCCCTGCCACTGCCGGGGCAGCGTTCTGGGCCTTCGCAAAGGGAATCGCTCCTGACCGATTAAATGAGTGGGCACCGGCTGGTCTGGGAGGTTGGGGGATTACTCCTGACCATGGCCGGTGCCGTGTTCACTCGCACCTTTTGAGGTGTCTACGACGCTAGCGCTGGTTTATGTGTGCAGGTACAAAGTTCCCTGACGGTTGGCTGAGCGCCAGAGAATCAATCCCCACTTGCAGGTGCGGCTGTACTGTGTGCGCTCTTGGCCGGCCCGCCTGGTTGTGGATCCTCGGCAACGAAACCCAGGATCTTCTCGCGCTCGTTAGCGTGCCGTCATGACGGAAAGCACTTGCCAGCCTTCGGGAACCTGGGCCAGCAGTGCTTCGCGCGCCGCCGCATAGTCTTCGCCTTCGGCTTCGAGTTCTCTAGTTTCCACGGGGCGGATAACGCCCTTTACCTTCACCACAGCATGATCCTAGATCAGCGCAGGCCTTTGCGTGCTTACGGCGCGTGTTGGCTGGGACACCTGTCGTTGTGGCTGTCCCCTACCGGGCACGCTGCACGTCGGCCCCTGCACTCACGTGACCTATTGAGGTAGATGCACCGTCACCTAGACGGAGCACATTACTCTTTGTTCTGTTGATCCCTGTAAGCGGTGAGAACTCCCACGAAGAACGCATTCCTGTTATCAGCCGTCCAGGTGCGGGCGAGACTAATGATCACCCGCATGTGGTCTTTGCGGAAGCGCAGCGGCCTAGTCTCCGGCTCGACTGAACCACGGGCAAGCCTGGGTATTACCGGTGCACGCCCGAAAATGTCATTGGCGGGAATCTGGCTGTCATCCGGAGCGAAAATCTGCGCGAACCGATTTTCGCCTGCGGCCCAGCTGATCGCGTTCAGGACAATTCCCGGATACGAGATCCCTGTGCTGGCACGATGCTCCCCCAGCCACTGGTTCAGGCCCTTGGGCAGGTAGAGCGTGACGTGACCTGAATGTTCCTCTTCGACGGGTTCGATGTTCACCGGAGCCGTGGCAGTTGGCGCCGTTGCAGCGGGCGCTGGCCGGTCTGCGGGCTCATCTGCGGGCGGTACCGGTGAAGCGGCTGCCGCGGCGTCTGCGTCAGTCTCCTGCGCAGTGTCCGGAACCCCGGTTGCAGGCTCAGACGCAGGCGGTGTTGCAGGCGTTTCAGGGGTGGGCTCAGGCGTAGTTTCAGGCACCTGCTCGGCCGGAGCTGCTTCAACTGGAGCAGACGATACCGGTTGCAGGGCGCGCTTCTTCAGGCCGCTGAGGGCACTCAGATCCATCTTTCCCGGGCTGGAGGGCAAACTCACTTGATGGCCCCCTCAAGATCCTCAAGCGCCTCCTCCTGAGCCTGGAGCTCGTGGACGATCTGCTCAGTCAGCCGCATATAATCCTCGGCCAGATTGCCCGCTGATTGCGCAATACGTGGCTCATCCGAGCCGCTCTTTCCCTTGTTGCGTAGCCGCTCCCAGAACGGTGACTGGCTGGCGGCCTTGGCAGCCAGCTCATGGGCTGCCAAGCCACGGAAGCTGGCGTCCGCATCAGCGGCAACGACGTCGCGGATGCTGCCCTCGAAAACAGGAGCGATGCCGTCCAATGACTCCTGGAGCAACGTCCGGCTCTGCCTGTCCACGTTCCTGGCATTGGAAGGGATGCCGAAAAGAACAACGCCCAGGAGAGCGACGGAGGGGTTGTCGGCCCGGACACTGATGATCCGCTGAGCGAGGGACTTCAGGCCGCGAATGGATTTCGGTTCCGGCTTGACGGGGGCGATGATCCATCGGGAGGCAAGCATTGCCTCTTCGATGGCCGTCCACCCGGCTTCCGACGGAGGTGTATCGATGAGAATGATGTCGTAGCCGGGTGCAATTTTGGCGATGGTGCGGGCCACTCCCCCGCGCATCTTGCCCTGACGGCCTGAATCGCCCTGGAAGGCGTCCATGAGCTGTGCTGTGTAGTTGCCGGCGGCGAGGACATCCAGGTTCGGCCGGACATCCCTAATGGGTGCAGGCACTTCGTCGTAACGGACGGCCTTGTCCAGCGCGGCGCCTGCGTCGTACCGGGAGTCATTGATGAAGCCCAGGTTGGTCGCGATGTCGCCCTGAGAGTCCAGGTCAACGACAAGCACTTTGTAGCCGGCTTCCGCGAGAAGAACAGCAAGATTGGTGGTGAGCGTTGTCTTGCCGACGCCGCCCTTGCCGTTGGAGATGCAGATGGTCCGTCGCGCTGCCAGCTGGACGGCAGGCGACAACGTGTGGGAGGTAGTTGCCGTATCCATAGTGCACATCCTAAATGCCGCCAATGCGGTACAGCGGTACATTCACCGCGGTGTCGCACTACGGCACCGGTATACCTACTACGCACTGGTCGTGCGTTGGTAATGCAGTAGATAGGCGCTAAGTATTAACTAACGAGAAACTAAACACGCTTTAGTAGCACAGTATCCGTTGATCACTGCAAAAGCAGCTATTCCAATAACGAACGGCATTGACGCACTAACTTTGCCCCACCCTGCCAGCACTAACAGTGCACTGGGAGAACAGTAAGTATGCATTTACTACGCGGTTGCGCAGCAACAGAGAGACGCAGTTGAAATGCAGTTGATAGTACAGTAAGAAGATGCAGTAACTACGAAGCACAGCTTGCAGTAAGAGTAAGCAGTATCTATGAAGTAGATATGCATTACAAGCGCAGTAGGAGTCTCATGTGGAAAGTGACCAGCTGATTTCAGCGGGGGAGTGGCGTGCTGCTCCTTGCATAGGGTGCTACGGCGGCTGAAGTTGGCCGGCGGAGCCTGTGCGGGAGAACCACGGCAAACAGCCGGCCCCTACAAAACGAGACCCCCATGACGCAGAGCATCGAAACTACCGACACCGCGGCACTCACGCCCTACGCCGGGTTTCGTGTAGATCGAGGGAGTAGTCATTTTCAGCCCTGCATTGAGGCAATGCCCCTAAACGTATCTTTTATATCCATAAGACACTGTTCTAATGTGTATATCGGAGGCCTCGGCCGTGCTGGCTCCCTATGAAGCCTCTGCGTACAGCAAGCCGCCGATCGTTTGTTCCTCGTCTGGTGGCCCGTATTGCCAATACGGGTAATCGTCAGCGGGGCCGGCCAGGACAGGTTCGCTGGATAGCGCTCGTTTCAGGAGCCACTGCAACCATAGGGCTCTTTCTGAGCGGTAGCGTTGCATTTGCCGGCCAATGGCTTCCAGGACGCCGAAGTACTCGGCGAGGGTGCGAAGGCTGGTCTCTTTGACGATGTGCCAGCGCCCATCGACGCGGCTGATCATGTTCCAGGCTGCCATCAGTTCCAGGGCGTGTGTCACTGCTTTGGGGGAGAGGCCGCTGGTCCGTGCGATGTCGGCGCTGATGAGCTCGCCGTCTGCCCGTTCGATTGCTTCATAGACGAACGCGGCGACAACGCCCAGTTCACGGAACACCGGCCTGAGCGCATGGATCTTTCCAGGCCGCCATGCTCTGGTTTCAGCCCGTGTCCGGTACTCGTCAGGAATGACCAGTTCGTACAGGTCTGCACGGAGCTCTCTGCCTTCCGCGGCGAGCCGGATCATCGGGTGTTCGGTCCTGGATAGTTCACGAAGTTGGCGTGCCACCGTCGTTTCGTGGGTGCCGGTTGCGACAGCCAGCGACCTGACCCCGAATTCTATGAACCGGCTGCCACGCTTGTGGGCAGCTTCACCGAGCGCCCGCAGCAGCATCCTGTACCCGAGTCCAGACCTGGATCCGATGACGGACTCTTCATAGGCATCAAGTGCATTCTGCCAGGTCAGCAGGTACTGGTATTCGGCGGGGGAGCCGGGTTGGTGGAGCAGGGTAAGTACAGGGGGGGTGTGTATTGGGTGGGCTTGTGTAGCTTTTATACCCATTGTTATTCCCTGTTTCGTTGGTATTTGGTTTTTTGCGGAAACTTTCAACGTGCTTGATCGCGCTGCGCCAGTCCTGCTGCATTGCTTTGCGCCTGTTGCTGGGGGAGTAGCGGGCGTAAAATCCGACCATGCCGGCCCAGATGTTCTGGTTCATACGCCGCTGTACGTCAGTCAGGGACCAACCGGCGGCTACGGCCGAGGCCATGACGCCCTGGCGTGCCTCGGAATCGGTGGGGTAGACGGTGGTGTCGTAGTTTCCGCTGCGGGCGGTGTACTCCTTCAGGGCAGGAAGGGCACGTGGCCCGCCGGCCAGGGGAAGGGCTTCGGCCGGCTCCAGCAGCTCCAGTAATTCGGACGGCTCTTCGCGCCGCTGCCGCACAGCGGCCAGTTCCTCGGCAAGGCTTTCCCTTAGCTGGCTCCAATCGGTCCACTTGTTGCGGTTCCGGCGCGCAATGTCATAAGCGATGTTCAGGCTCATCGTGAGCCGCTGGTACCCGCCCTTTTTCCAGACACTGCCAGGAACGCGGATGGCGCCGGTCTTGGCGTTCTCGTGCGGGCCGGGGTCGATGCTGGAGAAGCGTTTCGCTGCAGCCTGCACGAATTCCTTGGCGTCGGTGAAGGCGACACCAAAATTCAGTGGCAGGTAAACGTGCCGGCCGCCGCTGGGGGACTGGTCCTCGATCCACCGCACGTTGTTACGGGTGAACCAGCGCCGAAGTGTGTTGTAGTCGCTTTCTACTTTCTCCTGGCCTCCGCGGCTGACATCGAGGTCAAGGCAGATAGTCCGGACCAGACCGTCGTTTCCGCAGGTTCGTACGGCTGCCGGAAGCGAGGGAAGTCCGTCCGTGAGGTCACGTTCCCCGCTGTCTTTGTAGGTCTTTCCGCCGTCGCGGGACAGTCGGACCCGTGGTTGTGACGCCAGCAGGGAAGCGGTATTTGTCAAGGATTTTGAGGCCAGTAGGAGTTAGGCGGCTGCTTCTTCTTCCGTTTCTGGTTGTTCTGCCGGCCGGTTGATCCAGGCCGCGTTGGGTAGCGCGAGGATCTTGGGGTCGCTGGT
>NZ_JABBCH010000036.1 GCF_012952295.1 Crystallibacter degradans | reverse complement strand
CGCGTCGCCCAGCAACTCAACGCCCGACCACGCAAAACCCTCGGCTGGAACACTCCCGCAGAGCAACTTCGTGATTTACTGATAGCCAGCTGACCACGGGTGTTGCATCGACCCCTAGAATCCGCCAGGGGCAGGTCTTGCAAGTCGTTGATGTCGTTGATCGCGGCGGGATCGACTCCCAACGCGCCACACTGGGCACGGTAGAAGCCGTTACAGGCCTGGTGGTAGATCGCGGCGTCGCGTAGGACGTCGGTGACCGACTGTGCCCAGTCCTCAGGGGACTGGACGTGTGCCTTGGACACATTCCCCAGCATCTGCGGTAACGAGAGCATTTGTGTCACTCCTCGGTGGGTGCGAATTTATGAATTGGTTGGGCCGCCGGGTCAGCCGTACCTGCGCAGCTCGGAAAAGAAGTCCTCGACCACCCGGAGCTGGCCGCTGCTGGCAAGTTCGTCGTAGACGTACTTGCCCACCGCCAGGTCGAGCACGCCCAGGCCGAACGGCGAGAACACCACGGGGCGGTCGTCCGCAGGCGAGACCCTGCCTTCCATGACGTCGGCCAAAGTGCCGTCCACGAAGCCCCGGTGGCCGACCTTCTGCTCCACGAGGTGGGCCGACGTCCCGGCTTTCAAGCAGTGGTCGACGTCGTCGAGGATGTTGGTTGACGCCATCAAGATCTCCGGGGCCAAGTCGCGCAAGGACACGTGCAGCACCAGCGGGTTGTGCGCGAACCACGTCGTGTCGTGCACGTGCGGCTCACCTGCCACCGTGGCGAACACTACGAGGTCGCTGTTCCGGATCAGCTGCTCGGGGCCATCGTGCAGGGTCACCCGGGCTTGGGTGCCGCTGCGTTCGAGATAGCCTTTGAAACCCTCCGCGCTCTCGCCCGAGAGGTCGAACACCCCGATCTCGTCGAAGGACCAGTCGGTCGCATGCAGGAAGGTGTGGATGTAGCGGGCGATGAGCCCCACGCCGAAGAACCCGATGCGTCTGGGACGCCGCCGGCCTCGGCTGAGCCAGTCCGCAGCCGCTGCGGCCGATGCAGCCGTCCTGGAGGCGCTGATAATGGAGCTCTCCATGCACGCGAAGGGGTAGCCCGTTGCCCGGTCGTTGAGGATCAACACCGCTGAGGCGCGCGGTATCCCGGACGCGACGTTTTCCGGGAAGCTGGAGACCCACTTGATGCCGTCGACCTCCACCTGTCCGCCGACCGAGGCGGGCAGGGCGATGATGCGCGAGGAGGGCCGGTCCGGGAAGCGCAGGAAGTAGGACGGGGGGTTCACCGAGTCTCCGGCCGCGTGCGTCCGGTAGGTCTGCTCGACAAGCTCGACGACCTGCTTTTCCTGGCCCCTGAGCACCTCCTGCACTTGGGCTCCGGAGATGACCGCAAAGGGGGGAACCGTCTTCGGCTCCGCTGCGGCTGTCACTGGGGATGTGGCGAATTCTGTCATCGTGCACCGTCCTGGGTGTGGGTATCGAGATCGAATGCATTGCGTGGCTCGGCCATGCCAACGAGGATCTCCCGTGGGCCCTCGTACGCCTCGCGGCTGTGGGCCATGCGGACGTTGTCGACGAGCATGAGGTCCCCGGTCTCCCACGGCGTTCGCAGCGTGTGGGCCTCGTAGACCTCGTTCAAGAGGGCGATGATGTCCTCGCCGATCGGCTCGCCGTTGCCGAAGCGGGTGTTGAACGGCAGCCCGTCGGAACCGTAGACGTCCACCAGATACTCCCTGATCTCGGGCGCGATGGTCCATTCGCTCAAGAACGCTACCTGATTGAACCAGCAGCGCTCGCCGGTTACCGGGTGCCGGACAACGGCAGGGCGGCGTTGCCGGGTGCGGAGCTCCCCGTCGGGCTGCCACTCGAATTCGATCGCGTGGGCCCGGCAGTAGTCCTCGACGGCAGCGCGGTCGGCGACCCCGAACGCCTCTTCGTAGGTGGCTCCGATGTCCTCGTTGTAGCTGCGGGCGAGGAGCCACCCTTCGCTTTCGAACCGCTGGACGATGTCCGCCGGTATGGCGTCGAGCACCGAGCGGGCGTCCGCGATGCCGGTCACGCCACCGACGCCGGGTGCCTGGAGGCAGGCGAAGAGCATCAGGCCGGGGAACTCAAGCGCGTAGCTGACCTCGTGGTGCATGCACATAGGCTGGTTCGCGGGCCAGGTGAGCGACGAGTACACGCCGTCCAGGTAGGGCTGCCGGGTGGCGAAGGCCTCCCGGTCCGGCATGAGGCCGCCCGGGACCAGCCGCTGGTAGACCTCGGCCACCTGGGCGGGATCACTGAGGCCCACCCCGCGGACCAAGACGGCGCCGTTCTCATCCACCGCTGCGCGCAGCGCCTCGCGGTTCTCTTCGGCCCACTGCACGGGGTTGTGGGCGTCCTCGACGGCGAGCATCGGTGCCCGGCCGGCTTGGCGTTCCACATCGAGCTGAATCCTGGGTGAGGGATACGACATCATAGGTCCTTTCGTTTCACGGGTAGCGGGTTGGAGTGACTTATCGGTCTCCGAGACATGGAGGCGGGCTCTGCCGCGGTTTCCGCTGGCGTGGGCGCGGGCCGTTCGGCAGCATCCTCCAGGGACGAAGCCTCGAGTAGGATCGCCAGGTCCGCGAGGACGGGCGTCTGCATGATGTCCTTGATCGACACCGCGCGCTTGAGCAAGACGGCGAGCTTCACCGCGGATAGGGAGGTGCCGCCCAGCGCAAAGAACGAGTCCTGCCCGCCGATCCGACCCGCCGGTATGCCGAGGACGCTCGCCCATGCCTCAGCCAGCCGCTGCTCGGTGGCCGTGAGCGACTCCGTGGGAGTGCCAGCCTCGGGGACGGCCTCCCGCGCCATGCGGGTCAAGACCTTCCTGTCGATCTTCCCGTTGCTGGTCAGGGGCAGGCTCTCCTGCCATCTGTACGCCGACGGAACCATGTAGCCCGGAACCCGCGAGGCCATTTCGGTGTGGATCTCGTCGACTTCGAGCGGCCGGTCGCCAGAGTAGAACGCCACCAGGAACTTGGACTGCCCGCCGCCCTCGCCAACGACGACGGCGCCGTCGCGGACACCGGGAACCCGCAACAGCGCGTTCTCGATGTCGCCGATCTCGATGCGGAACCCGGAGATCTTGACTTGGTTGTCTCGCCGGCCGAGGTACTCCAGCTTGCCGTCCGGTGACCAGCGTCCATAGTCGCCAGCTCGGTAGAGCCGCGCGCCGTCGACGTAGGGGTCGGTGGAGTAGGCCTGTGCAGTGCGCTCCGGGTCATTGATGTAACCGCGGCCCACGCACACCCCGGAAAAAGCGATCTCGCCCGGCGCTCCGAGCGGCACGAGCCGCTGCCGCTCGTCGAGGATGTGGATCCGGACGTTCGGGATCGGCGGACCCAGCGGCACGGAGCCGCCAGTGGGCGCTGCGCTCATCACCTCGTGGTTCGTGTCGTCCGAGGTCTCCGTCAGTCCGTAGGCATTGACCAGCTTGACGTTCGGCATTACGTCGAACCAGCGGCGGACCAACTCGCGTTTCAGGGCCTCCCCGGTCGCCGAGACGCAGCGGAGGTGTGGCAGGGTGCGGGGTTTGCCGGCCAGGTACGCGACCACCGCGTCCAGATACGACGGCACGACCTGGAAGACCGCCACCGTGCCCCGTTCCACCGTGTCAACGAACCGCTCGACGTCGAGAATGCGGTCCTGCTCGACGATGAGTGTGCGGCCGCCGACGAGCAGGGCCGAGACCAGTTGCCACAGCGAGATGTCGAAGCACTGCGGAGCGCTCTGGGCGACGACGTCGCCGGGGCGGACTCCCAGGTCCTCGATCTTGGCGTACAGGTGGTTCACCATCCCGTCGTGCTCGCACATCGCGCCCTTCGGCTCGCCCGTGGAGCCGGAGGTGAAGTAGACGTAGGCGAGTTGGTCTGGACGCACCTCCACGTCGAGATCGTCGGCGGCGTGCCCCTCGGCCTCGATGTCTTCGAAGAGGAGCCTGGTGACCGAGGGTATCCCCTCGAGTGCTTCGTCCAGCGAGGCGGTGCTGCCTTCCTCGGTCAGCGCCATCCGGCTCCCGGCCCGGGTGAGTGTTCTGGCGATCCGGTCGGCGGGGAAGTGCGGTTCGATCGGTAAGTACGCGCCTCCGGCCTTGAGGATGCCGATGACCGCGGCCATCCACTCCAGGTCCCGTTTGGCGACGACCGCCACGATGTCCTCCGCCTGCAGGCCATGCGCCAGCAGGGCGCGGGCCAGCCGGTTGGCGCGGGCATTCAACTCTGCGTACGTCCACTCCCGCGTGTCTTGCGTTGCGGCGATGCGTTCGGGGTGAAGCCGGACGCGCTCCTCGAACAGCCGATGGAAGCGTCGTCGGGGCCGGGGCCGCTCGGGTCCGGCCAGCTGCTCGAGCTGGAAGCGGCGCTCGTCCGGATCGACCAGGTCGGCATCGGCTGGCTCCGCTTCGGGGTCGGCGACCAGGTGGCAGAGCGCGGCCAGGTGGTAGCCGGCGATCCTGAGAGCGGCATCGTCGTCGAGGACGTCCCGCCGGTACCGCAGCCGGAGCACTTCGCCCCCGGCGATGGTCCGGAGGGTAACTCCGAGGACGATGCCCTCCGGCAGTTCTGCATCGTCGCCGTCAAGCGCGCCAAACACCACCTCGTACCCCGGAGATGCGGCCTCGTGACGGTCCTCCCCGCGGCGGGCCTGCTCGGTGTCGACAGGGACAGAGCCGGCCCGAACCTGCCGGTGCTGTACCGCGGATACCAAGCCCCGCCAGGACGGGTGGCCCAGATCGAGGTTGCATCGCCAGGTCCCCGCCGAGTCCACGCATCCGGTGGCGATCTCCGTCTCGCCGGATAAGGCCTGCAGTACTCGCGCGTGGGCCGCCAGCCAGAGCGAGCCGGGCGTCGTGTGCAAGGCACGGGCCGTCAACTTCACGGAGGTGCGCAGGTCCTTGGGAACCGCCACCTCGATCTGCTCCTGGCCGGACTGGGGCTCCAGAGTCCACCTGGGAATCGCCGTTGGGGCGACTGGCGGAAGGGCAGGCCGGCTGGTTGCCGGATCGGAGGAATGGTTGGCGACGGTGCGGCAGGTCAGCGCAGAGGTGGTGGTCATGATACGGGCCTTTCCAGTGCGGCGGGGGACGTGGCGGCGGTTCGGGCCTCTTCGGCCGGGTTGCCACCCCACAGGGATCCCGAGGTGAGGGTCGTCCCCTTCATTACGAAGGAGTCGGCAGCGACGACGGCACCGTCTTCGACGGTCACGCCGTAATGGACAAAGGCCCCGACGCCAAGCGTGACGTCGTCGCCGACGACGTTGTGGTCGGACTTGAACATTCCGTCCTCTTGGGAGTGGGATTGAACCGTGGTGCCGACGTTCAGCGTGCAGCGGGAGCCGATCGTCACCAGGGTCCGCTCGATGATTCCGCAGCCGTCGTCGAAGACACGGGCCCCGATCCGCACCCCCAACAGACGCCAAACCAGCGGCTTGAACGGCGTACCGTTGAGGAGGCCTGCGTAGCGGCTCTGCAGCGACATCTTCCAGTACCGCTCGTGCCACCAGAAGTAGGGGTTATAGATGGAGCAGAGCTGGGGCTGAAGCGGCCTCAGTCCCGTGGCGAGGCGCTCGATGCCGACGGGGACCAGCAGGCCGACAAAGAGCATCACGACGAACGCCCCGCTGAGGGCAAGGAAACCAAATTGGTCGGACAGTTCGAGGGCGGCGAACATTATCACCAAGGCAAGCGACGTGTTGAGCCACCGCGTAAGCATCAGGAGGGCCATGGTGTGGCGGTTGTGCTTGTTCTTGGCCGCAAGGTCCCGGCGGAAGTGGGATCGTCCGACATGCTCCTCGGGAAGGGCATCCCGCAGGACCGAGCGGGGAATCTCAAACGCAGGCGATCCGAGCAGACCCACGTCCTGGCGCACCGGTCCCTCGATGGGGACCATCACCTTTGTTGCGAGCAGGCAGTTGTCTCCGGTCTTGGCCCCGGCCGGGTAGAGAACGGCGTTACCAAGGAAGTTGTGCGCTCCGATTGACGCCTCACTGACCTTGAACGATGTCGCCGAGTAGTCGGTGTTCATGAAAGACACCGCGTCGGCAATCATCGTCCCGCTGCCGATCGTCGAAAGGAACGGGTTATCGTGCTTGAACATCGTTCCCAGGTTCGAGCCGGTCTGCTGAACCTGCGGCTGCTTGTACCCAATCGCCCGCACGTAGTTGACGACGTATGAGCTGTCGCCAAACAACCCTCCAAGCATGGGACTGTTGGTCAGTCTCGCCACCGCCCGCGCCGCCGCGTCCCGAAGCCCGAACAGCGGATACACCCTATCGGGCTTCACAGCGAGTTGGAGCACCCGCGGCACGGTCGTGATAACGACCAACGCCATGACTGTTCCGCCGAAGATGGCCAGACCGGCATAGGTAATTGCGTCGGCGTAGAAGACCCAGTCAGTGAACGCGAACGGCTGCACTTCCAGCAGCGCCGCTACCCGCGGTTGCGCCAGGACGACCAGCGCGATCACCAGGCTGATCATGGTGCGGCCCAGCCCAAGGGTGGAAACGAGTTGGGATATGGCGAACCATCCCCGCCGCCAAGGCCGGTAGGGCGTCGCCTCGACCCCGCTGTAGTCCACATCGGTGCGCCTGCCCGGCGAACCGTGCCAACGCTCGCCCCCGGGCACGACTTGGCCTGTGTACAAAGTGGAGCGGTGGGCCAACTGCGAGCCGTCTCCCATTCCCGTGTCGATGTCCAGGACACTGCCCTCTCCGACGATTACGTCCCGGCCCAGCGTCAGCGCACCCAACTGGATGACGCCGCCATGGGCGCGGTAGCCGTTGAGTACCGCGTCCTTGCGGATCACCGTCCCCTCCCCGATCGTGAGCAGGTCGGTGCAGACCGGCAGGCGATTGGTCAGGATCATCACGTTGCGGCCCACTTTCGCGCCCATGGCCCGCAGGTAGAAGGTCGTCAGCGGGGAACCGGTCATCAGTGAGAGTGGGGAGGTTCGCATCAGGGTTTTGACCAGCCAAAACCGAAAGTATGCGAGGCTCCAGATGCGGATCTCCCGGGGCCGGAAGCGCCCGATGATGATCCACTTCGCGGCCACCGGCAGGATGCACAGCAGCACGAAAGTCGCCGCGGAGAAAGCGATCGACCGCAGGTAGATTTCACCAAAGCTCATCCCGTGGCCCAGCCAGTGGTGGTTGCCCGGCCCCGCCTCCGGGAAGATCCACTGATACCCCACGACCGCGAGCCAGCCGGCGAGGAGGCAGTAGCCGACGTAAACGAGCGCTTGCAGGGCGCCGCAGGTGACGTACTCCCACGTCCGCGCGTCGATGGGCCGCGGCGTCTCCGGCACGGACGCCAGAGCCGGTGAGGGCTCCCGCCGCTGGTGTTGCTGCGAAGTGCCTTGCAGGGCTGCGGCGAGGGCGGAGATGTTTGGGCTGCCGTAGACGTCCTTCATGGACACCATGGGCAGGTCCGGCTGCTTGCGTACCCGGGCGCAGAACTTGGCCATCACCAGCGAGTCCGCGCCCAGATCTTGGAAAAAGTCGCTGTCCACCGGAACATTGTCAATGCCGAGCACTCCGCCCAGCACCTCGGCCAGCCGGCCCTGCACTGGTGACGTCGCCGGTTTCGCTGGCGCCAGAGCCGCGGCCAGGGCCGCGATCGTTGAGTGCTGGTAGATGTCCTTGATGGAGACCGCCGGCAGGTCCGGCTGCTTGCGAACGCGGGCGCAGAACTTGGCCATCACCAGCGAGTCAGCGCCGAGGTCTTGGAAAAAGTCGCTGTCCGCCGGGACATGGTCAATGCCCAGCGCGCCGGCCAGCACCTCCGCCAACTGGTCCTGCACCTGCACCTGCGCCGTCGCCTCTTCCGCTGGTGCCAGGGCCGCGGCCAGCGCCGAGATTGATGGGTGCTGGTAGATGTCCTTGATCGACACGGCTGGCAGGTCCGGCTGCTTGCGCGCCCGCGCGCAGAATTGCGCCATGACCAGCGAATCGGCGCCCAGGTCGTGGAAGAAGTTGGCCTCCACCGGCACGTGCTCGACGCCCAGTACGCCGGCCAGCACCTCCGCCAACTGGTCCTGCACCTGCACCTGCGCCGTCGCCGATGCCTCTTTCGCCGGCGCCAGGGCCGCGGCCAGCGCCGAGATTGATGGGTGCTGGTAGATGTCCTTGATCGACACGGCTGGCAGGTCCGGCTGTTTGCGCACGCGGGCGCAAAACTGTGCCATGACCAGTGAGTCCGCGCCTAATTCGAGGAAGAAGTTGGCGTCTACCGGGACATCGTCCTTCTTCACCACTGATGCGAGAAGATCCGCCAGGCGGCGCTCCAGAGCAACGACCGCACTCGTGGCCGGAGTTGCTGGAGAGCCGTTCCCGGCCTGAGCCGCGGATGCCGCGGGGTTCGTCGGAATTGTCGGAGGTAACTATTCAGGTAGTGGTTGGAGTCCGAGTGGTGGGCAGCGGATTTGGCCGGTGGTGAAGCGGCCGGTGGGTTCGTCGAGTTGGATGACGGCGCTTTGACCGGCCCAGCCGGTAACGGTGCCGG
>NZ_JABBCH010000035.1 GCF_012952295.1 Crystallibacter degradans | reverse complement strand
CGGGCCGAAGCCGACAACAGAGCCGGGGTCGGCCAATGACCCGCGTAAACTCGCCCTTCCAGGGGCATCCCACATCACAGCGGGGAGAGGAGGCGTCATGATTCATCAGATGAAATACGCAGACTACGCACCGTCATATGCGCCGTTATCGGCGTTTGCCACACTGGAGGGGGTAAAGATCCAGAGCGGTGAACTCAATGGTCAAGGCGCGCTGAGATTGTGCTGGAAGGAATGCTCGCCTCGCTCTGCAGCGATCCAGTGATGCGCCCTTGTCCCTCCCGAAGGGGGTGCTACGAAGGGATGAAAACTTTGGAGGGGAGAGTACTTACCTATTTGTTCGCCAAATGGGAACCGCTGCTAACCTTGCTGTCCGCGCTACCCGCCCGGTTGCCAAGTTTTTGGGCCCTGGCCAAACTGGTCAGGGCCCAAAACATGGGCAATCTTTTCGGTGCAGTTACTCCGCTTTGTCCAGTTCGCGCAGGTCGATGCCGCGGGTTTCTTTCATTGACATTGTCGCGGCGAGAGTGCACACGCAGAGCAGGATGATATACACGCTGAACACCCAGCTCAGGCCCCAGCCCACGAAGAGCTGGTTCAGGTAGGGCGCGGTGCCACCGAAGAGGGCGACGCCGAGTGAGTAGGCAAATCCTATGCCGCGGGTTCGCATACTAGTGGGGAAGTTTTCGGCCTGCATCGCAGCAAAGATGGAGGAAGCCAGCGCCCACAGTGTCAGTGCAATGGCTTGAGGTATGAATAGTGACCACCAGGAGTCCGAAACCATGGCGGTGAGCGGAAAGACCAGCACGGCGGAAGCTACCGCAAAGAACAAGACCTGACGCTTACGTCCGATCCGGTCCGAGAGCATGCCGAAAAGAGGCAGGCTGATCAGTGCCACGGACTGTGCGGCTAGACTCATCCAATACGCCAGCGACGGGTCCATACCTTGGCTGGTAATGGCGTAAGTGGAGATGTAGCTGCTCCAGGTGTAGTGCACCGCCGTAATGCCTGCGGTGAACAGCACCATGCGGGTAGCCGTTTTGATCACGCGAGCACGCGGCCAGGCGTTGTCTTGGGCCAGGACCGGCACAGTCGAAGCGGCTCCTTCTTCGAAAACGTCAGACTCATCCATGTGGCGGCGCAGCAGCAGCGCCACGATGGCCAGTAGCGCGCCGAGCAGGAACGGGATGCGCCAGCCCCAGGCCAAGACGGCGTCGTCGCCGAGCACGTCGGTGATGACGGCGCCAAGCAGGTAGGCGAGGATGGAGCCGCCGACGATGGCCACATGGATGACCGAGGACCACAGCCCCCGGCGGTTGTTCGGTGCGATTTCCGCAATGTAGGCGGTCGAAGTGGCCGATTCCCCGCCGTGTGCGAAGCCTTGGACGACCCGTGCCAGGAGCAGAATAACGGCGGCCCAGACCCCGATATTTTCATGTGTGGGCATGAGTCCGATGATCAGGCTGCCGGCAGCCATCATGAGCATGGTAGTTACCAGGACGAATTTGCGGCCCTTCCGGTCGGCAATCCAGCCGAAGACCACCCCACCGAGCGGGCGGAACAAGAAGCTGACCGCGAAGACGCCAAGAGTAGCCAGAATGCCGGAAGCGGTGTTCGACGGCTCAAACATGACCTGTGCAATGAACGGGGCAAACACCGCATAGGCGCTCCATTCGTACCACTCGAGCACGTTGCCGACTGTGCTGGCGACTAAGGAACGGACTTTCGACCCGGATCGGGGTGCTGCCGGCTGGGCAGGTAGCCGGTCCTGGACCCCGGTTGAGGATGGGAATTCTGACATCAAAGCTCCTGAAAATCGGACACACCTGTTCAGTGATGTGGATTACGTTTCATACAGATTGTCACAAGTTGGATCCAATCACAACATTTTCTTGTGACCCGTCCCGCTTCTAAGCCATTCTTGCCATATTATGGATCCAATTGACTAGTTATGCGGAGGACACAGATGAGCGGCACGCAGGGACTGCCCGGGCTACGGGGGACGGATCATATCGGGTTTACTGTTCCTGACATGGAGCAGGCACATGAATTCTTTGTCGATGTATTGGGTTGTGTCCATGTCTACTCTCTCGGCCCGTTTCTGCCGGAGGGAAACTGGATGGCCGAACACCTCAATGTCGCGGCGGAGACGGTAATGCGCGAGATTCGTTTTTACCGCTGCGGGAACGGAACCAATCTAGAGGTCTTCCAATATGAGGCGCCGGAGCCGCATGTCCTCCCGCCGCGCAACAGCGATATCGGGGGACACCATCTGGCGTTCTACGTGGAGGATCTCGATGAGGCCATCGAGTACCTGCGTTCCAAGCGGATCAAAGTTCTGGGCGGCCCGACGGAGAGCTCGGGGGCCAGCCTGGGGCAGCGGTGGGTATATTTCCTGTCCCCTTGGGGGATGCAGTTCGAACTCGTCAGCTTCCCGGACGGTAAGGCCTATGAGAAAGGCGCGGCCGTCAGGCTATGGGATACCCGCAGCTGAGCCGGGTTAGACAGTTTCAAAGATTTCGGGATGCCTGACCAGTTCCAGTCTTGTGCGGCGCAAATGGCCCAACATCAGCCGTTCGGCCTCTTCGCCGTCACGGTGTTTGAATGCCTCCACGAGGAGCCGGTGTTCGAGGTGGGTCAGCTGGAGTCCGTCCCAGCCGATGAGCTGGCTGTACGCGCGGCGGTAGTGCTGGGTGGTGTTCCACAGCCGCTCCACCATGGAATAAAGCATCGGCATGCGTGCGGCCCGGTAGCTCTCCAGATGAAAAGTACGGTCCAACTCCAGGTACTGTTCAACATCGCCGGCAGCTTCGATGCCCGCGACCATGCCCGTCAGACGCTCAAAGTCGTCGTCCGTGTAGTTGACGACCGCTGACGCCAGGAGGAGAGGGTCGAGCCGCTCCCGAATCAGGTAGGTCTCTGTGCATTCCTGCAGGTTCATAGCTGCCACCCATGCACCGGTATTGGCCACGAGGGTTATCAGACCGTCGGATTCAAGAATCCGCAGTGCTTCACGCACCGGAAGACGGCTTGCGCCGAACTCTTCGGCGATAATCTCCTGCCGAATCCGCTGTCCAGGCTTGAGACGGCCGTTGAGGATCTCGGCGCGCAGACTGTCAGCGATTCGGCGGCTTGCCGCTTCCCTCACCGTGCTTTGGTTACCGTTCAGTGCCATGCCTTTCAGCTTATGGTGTCCACGCCTAAATTTTTGCCCTGTACTGCCCTGGTCACCCCGCCATGAACAACCCGCCGTTTACGTGGATGATCTCGCCGGTCACGAAGCTCGCGGCGCCGCTGCACAGGAATGCGGCCACGGCAGCGACTTCTTCCGGCCTGCCGTAGCGGCCTAGGGGTGTACCGGCGAGCATGTCGGCGCCACGGTCGGCGACCAGCCCGGCGACCATCGGTGTTTCGATGGTTCCGGGAGAAACGGCATTAATACGGATCCTCGGTCCAACCTCGAGGGCCAGACTGCGCGTCAGTGCGATTACTGCCGCCTTGCTGGCCGCATAGTGGCCGTGGTTCTTGCTGCCGCGGTGTCCGGCGACCGAAGCGAAATTTACTATCGCACCACCGTCCCGCAACATCGGGACAGCCTCACGCAGCAGCCTGAAAACACCATCGAGATTGACTGACATGACCTTGCGCCACAGTTCATCGCTCGTCTCCGCTAGTGGGGATTCCGGGTAGATTCCAGCGGCCGGGACCACGAAATCCAGGCCGCCAAATCGTGTGAGCGCCGATGCAAGCGCGGCCGAGATCCGGGCCGGATCGGATGCATCCCCGGCCACCGTGTGGACACGGTGGGCACCGCCGAGCTCTTCAGTCAGGGCCGCCAGCTGCAAATCGTTCAGATCCATCAGGACAAGCTGCGCTCCGGCCTCATGGAAGATCCGGGTAACTTCCCAGCCGATGCCGCCCGAAGCGCCGGTGATGAGCGCAACCTTGCCCGAGAAGTCGAACTTCACGCCGTTCATGCGTACCAGTTTCCATCGACCGTCATACCGCCATCGGCCATCAACAGGTGCCCGTTAACGTAGGAAGATGCCGATGTGGACAGGAAATAGATGACCTCGGCGATCTCCTCCGGCTCGGCAAAACGCCCCAGCGGAGTACGCGCCTTGATCGGCCGGTCATCGAGCTTACCCTCGGCCACCAGCGTGTCTGTCAGGGCGGTGCGCACGTAGCCGGGGCCCACCGCATTAGTGCGAATCCCCTCCGATGCCCATTCCACGGCAAGCGTCCGTGTCAGTCCGGCGATCCCCGCCTTTGCGGTCGTGTAACTGGCACGTCCAGGCATCCCAGCTAGCGCCGCAACGGACGCCAGATTAACGATGGTGCCACCCCCGTTTTGCTTCAGCAGCGGATACGCTGCCCGGCAGACACGCATGGTACCGGTCAGATGGATGTCCAGCATCAGGGAAAAATCCTCGTCGCTGACCTCGCGGCTCAGGGAGGGACGCGCTATCCCGGCGGAATTGATCACCGTATCCAGGCGTCCTTCAACCCGGCCGACACTCTCGAACGCCGCCACGACGCTGGCATTGTCGGTGACATCGACGCGCATTCCCCGGGCGGCCCCAGCGCCGAGCTCCGCCACTGCCTTATCCAGGCCGTCCTGAGCGAGGTCCATAAGGACCACGGATCCGCCGCCGGCAACCCAGCGCTTGGCAGATGACAGGCCGATGCCCGAGGCGCCTCCCGTAATGGCAGCGACAGGACGATGCAACGTGTTTTCCATGCTTTGACTCCTAATGGTATAGACCGTGATGTGTTCAAGCTTACAATAGTTGGATCCAATACTGCGTGAAAAACCCGTATTTTCGGCAAGTCGAAGTCGAATGGCGTTTGCGTTGGATCCAAAACCGTCGTAACTTGGAGTTCAGTGACCCGAGTCACGCAACCTTACTTCCTTGGCTCCGGCCGGGTTCCCGATAGCTTCCGTGGAGATTTTCGATGGCTAAAACCAAACCCCTGACCGCCAATGTTGATTGGGTCGAGCTGCGCACGACGGAACAGGACTGGCAGCAGGCGGAACCTGACCTGCTGAAGACCATGCTGGTTCAGATGCAGATCATCCGATCCTTCGAGGAGTCTGTCCTTGAGTTGGCCGGTGAGGGCCTCGTGCATGGCCCGGCACACTCAAGCATCGGCCAGGAAGGTGGCGCCGTGGGCTCCGCCGTGGACCTGCGGCCCGGCGACGGCGTAAACGGCACACACCGCGGCCACCACCAGTTCCTGGCCAAGTCCCTGGCCTATCTCAGCCGCGGCACCGGCGGCCGCATGGATTCGGCCTCCCCCATAACGAAAGACATTCAGTCCTTACTGCAGCGCACATTGGCGGAAATACTCGGACTGGAGCAGGGCTTCAGCCGCGGTCGCGGCGGTTCCATGCACCTGCAGTGGACGGAAGCCGGAGCGCTGGGCACTAACGCGATCGTCGGGGGCGGCGTGCCGCTGGCAGCAGGTAACGCCTGGGCACAAAAACACGATGGCGACAGGACCGGGGGCGACACCGACCTGACCGTGACATACTTCGGCGACGGCGCCACCAACATCGGCTCCGCCCTGGAGACCATGAACCTCGCGGCAGCCTGGAAACTGCCCCTGTGCTTCTTCATCGAAAACAACCTCTACGCAGTATCCACCCACGTCGCCGAGGTCACCGGAGAACCACGCCTCTCTGCCCGCGGCCCCGGCTTCGGCATCAGGTCCTGGCGGGTCGACGGCATGGACCCCCTTGCAGTGCATCTGGCCATGAAGCAGGCCGCCGAACACATGCGCGCCGGCAACGGCCCGGCACTCATCGAGGCTGAGGTCTACCGCTACTTCCACCAGAACGGCCCGTTCCCCGGCAGCGCCTTCGGTTACCGGTCCAAGGCCGAGGAGAAGGCCTGGCGCGACCGCGACCCCATCCAGCGGATGGCGGCGGAACTGCAGAAGCTGGGCCTGATGGACGCCGCTGCCCTCAAGGAAGTCACGGGGCAGATCAAGCAGGCCTGCGACGACGCCGTCTCCGCACTAACCGAGCAGGATCCCGAGGCCAAGCCCGGCAAGCGAAGGATCCGCCCAGAGCTGTGGCCAGACGCAGGTTTCGTCGATTTCGGCATCCGCGGAGATCTCTCCGAACTCGACGGGGCGCGAACTGAGGAAGAAGCCACTTTCGGCGGCGAGCTCGCCGAGCGCAGGTTCATCGACTCCGTCGCCGACGTGATGCACGCGCGGATGGACAACGACAAATCCGTCGTCGTTATGGGCGAGGATGTCCACCGGCTCAAGGGCGGCACCAACGGCGCCACCCGGGGACTGAAGGACGCCCACCCGGATCGGATTCTGGGAACACCGATCAGCGAGAACGCCTTTGCCGGTCTCGCGGGAGGCATGGCCATGGACGGACGATACAAGCCCGTGGTCGAATTCATGTACGCGGATTTCATGTGGGTGGCCGCCGACCAGCTGTTCAACCAGATCGGCAAGGCCCGCCACATGTTCGGCGGCAACGGGAAGATGCCCCTGGTGCTGCGCTCCAAGGTAGCCATGGGAACCGGCTACGGCTCACAGCACTCCATGGATCCCGCCGGTATCTTCGCCACCCAGCCCGGGTGGCGCATCGTGGCTCCATCCACCCCCTTCGACTACGTTGGCCTGATGAATGCTGCACTCCAGCTGGAGGACCCGGTAGTCGTTATTGAGCATGTGGACCTCTATGCCACCAGCGGCGCTGCCCCGGTCAATGACTTCGACTACCAGCTCCCCTTCGGCAAGGCCGCGGTACGCCGGGAAGGCACTGACATTACGGTGCTGACCTATCTGGCCATGGTCCGGCCGGCCCTGGAAGCAGCAGAGGTCTCCGGCCTCGACGCCGAAGTCATTGACTTGCGCTGGCTGGACGCGGCGAGCATCGACTGGGACACCATTGGCGAATCGATCCGGAAGACCAACAACGTGCTGATCGCCGAGCAGGGTGCCCGCGGGACGTCATACGGAAACTGGCTAAGCGAAGAAATCCAGCGACGCTTCTTTGACTATCTCGACCAGCCCGTCCAGCGGGTCACCGGAGCCGAGGCGTCACCGAGCATCTCAAAGGTCCTGGAACGGGCTGCCTACGCCGGCCGCCCGGAAATAGACAACGGACTGGCCTCCGCCGCCCGCAACCTGGACCGCTGAGTCCTTTCCCGCTCCCCACACCCCAGCCGCCTTTCGCGGCCCGTTTCTGGAGATAATCTCATGGCAACTTTGCTGAACATGCCGGCCATCGTCGCTGACGCGACAGAAGCTGTGCTCTATACCTGGTTCAAGGCAGCGGGGGATTCCATCCGCGTCGGTGAACCCATCGCCGAAATCGAAACCGAAAAGGCCACCGTGGAAATGGAGGCCGAGCAGGACGGCATCCTGGCCAGACTCATCGCAAGCCCAGGAGAAACGGTCGCCGTGGGCGCACCCATCGCCGTGATCGCCGCAACCGGCGATGCCGAGAAGGACATCGAGACCGTCCTGGCCTCAGCTGGCTCAAGCGCTGCCGCAACGACAGAACAGCAGGATGGAGCCGCGTCTGAGGCTGTGTCGGATTCCGTCGATCTGGCCGCAGGTGACAATGTCGGACGCATCTACAGTTCCCCGCTCGCCCGCCGGCTCGCCCGGGAGCACGGTCTGGACGTCACGGCCCTTAATGGCTCCGGTCCCGGCGGCCGCATCATCCGCAAGGATGTTGAAGCCGCAATTGCAGACGAGCTTTCCACAGTGCAGACGGCAGCGTCCGCAGAAGGTCCCGCTTCCGCAACGCCCCCCGCACCCGCCCCGACTCCGGACGCTGCTGGTCCGGGCATCGAGACCGTTCCGTTCACGCGCATGCGCCAGGCCATTGCCCGGCGGCTTACCGAGTCCAAGACCACTGTCCCGCATTTCTACCTCACCGTCGATGTACGCATGGATGAGCTGCTCGCGCTGCGCAAACAAGTCAACTCGACGGCGGCACGTAAGATCACGGTCAACGACCTTATCGTCCGGGCCATCGGCCTGGCCCTGCGCGATGAGCCCGATGCCAACGTCGGCTTCAACGGAGACAGCATGCTCCGGTATGACCGCGCGGACATCTCCGTCGCCATTGCCACCGACGGCGGGCTTATTACTCCTGTCGTCCGCGGCGTCGATCGCACCTCGGTTACCGGGATTAGCGCAACCATCGCCGAGTTCGCCGCCCGGGCCCAGGCTGGCAGGATTCGACCTGACGAGCTGGTCGGTGGGTCCTTCACAGTCAGCAACCTGGGAATGTTCGGCACCAAGGAATTCGCTGCAATCCTCAATCCGCCGCAGTCCGGGATTCTCGCCGTGGGCGCCGCCGAGCCCCGCCCCGTCATCCTTGACGCCGAACTGGCCATCGCCACAATGATGACCTGCACCCTCTCAGCGGACCACCGTGTCGTAGACGGCGCCGTGGCAGCCCGGCTCATGGCCGCATTCAAACAGCGGATGGAAAACCCGCTGTCCCTCCTCATTTGACAGAATCGAGATCCCTTGTGAAACAACTCCCGCGTGACAACCCCATGTCCGCGCCGTTGGCCCCACGTGCCCTGGCGCGGACATCCCTTGCACCGCATGCTGTGGCACTCATCGATGTTCCGCCCGGTCAGCCGGGTCCCGAACAGGTCCAGGTGGCTGTTTCGCTTTGCGGGATGTGCGGCTCTGACGCCCATGTGTACCGGGCCGATGCAGGGTATGAGTGGGTGACTCCGCCAATCGTGCTGGGGCACGAAGCAGTGGGTGTCGTCACTGCGACTGGTAGTGATGTGCCGGACTCAGTGGCGCCGGGAGCCCGTGTGGTACCGATGTCGCTGATGGGATGCGGCACATGTGCAATCTGCACGAACGGGCTACCCCAGATCTGTCCGGAGCGCACGACCTTGGGCTTAAGTGTTCACGGTGCAGTTTCAGGTCACTGTCTCGTTCCCTGGCAATCCCTTGTTCCTGTGCCGGAACGTCTTCCGGACATGACAGCAGTGCTCACGGAGCCGGCCTCGGTAGCCTGGCGTGCGGTGGCCGTAGTCGGAGAGGTAGTTTCGGGGCACCGGGTGGTAGTTTCGGGCACTGGCACAGTCGGTTTGATCGCCGCATTGGTGGCAACGTACCGGGGTGCGGACGTCACATTGCTCGGCCGATGTGGGCCCAGCGCTCAATCCAAGAAGACCTTGGCAGACCGGCTGGGGCTCAAGTTTGACACGCATGCCCCCGAGCCCGGCACCGTCGACGTATGGATCGAGGCGGCCGGATCTGCGGCCCAAGCCAGCGCAGCCCTTGACGCGCTTCGTCCAGCAGGCAAACTTGTACTGGTTTCACTCTATGCCGCTCGGCCGGATTTCGATGTTAACATCGCCGTCCGCAAAGAACTTGCCATCCGCACCAGTTACGGGTCCGTTCGCGCGGACTACGAACAGACTCTTGATTTCCTTTGTTCCTCGCCGAATCTCGGGGCAGAATTGGTGACAGTCTTTCCGATGGCCCAGGCCGAGGAGGCGCTGCGGCTGACAGCGGAAGGTGGCGCACCGAACGGCGGCATGCCGTTAATCAAGGCGGCCATTGCCCCTAATGAGTGAGAATAAGAGAGCCGACCAGTGGGGATCCGGACAGGAAATTCGTTTCGACGTACTTCCACTGGGTCTGAACATCTCGTCACCAGTTATCATCACGCGGTTGTATACGAAGTCAACCGAGCCATCGGGTCTCCCGTCCCGTCGTCGGGCAAAAAGGCGTGCGGAAAGCAGGCCCTTTCATTCGGTAAGTTCGTGCCGGCCTCTGCCCCCGTCTACACGGCGGTAAGCGGATGTCTGAAGCAGACCCGCCTAGCTGTATTCCCCGCGGACGTTAGCGATATTCGGCGTGGCAGGGTGACATAAAGAAGACCTCCGGGTGGAGTGGGGCTTGTCTAGAGTCCATTCCACAAACGAAGGTCTTCATGATCCACCCTAACGCCATTCCCGCTCCCAAGGGTCGACACCAACTGGCCAAATTCGTGGTCGACGAGGGGTGGACGCTGCAACGTGTGTCAACGGTCATTAGGAATTGCCCATAGGCGGCCAGCAGATCTTCCCGCTGGTGGCCAGTAGAAATACCCATTGGTGGCCAGCTGGTTTGCCCGCGGAGCAGGTTGGGTTGCTGGCCACCGGGG
>NZ_JABBCH010000034.1 GCF_012952295.1 Crystallibacter degradans | reverse complement strand
CGGTAGAAAAATCACGATCTAGACAATCCGATTCTCTCCCAAGGCCCTCACCCCAGCCGAAACAACCTCCCCGCCCCGGACTTCTCACGCGGCAGCGCCGATTACACTCTCAATTCTGAAGAGCCGGTTAAGCAATGTCAAAGAAAAATGCCCGCCACAGGGCCGCCACCAGCAGCACCCTGTCCGCCATTTCACGAAGCGTTTCCAGCCACGGCGGAGCAGTGGGCCGCCAGGCCGCACTCGTCGCCGTGGGATCCGGGCTCGTGCTGAGCATGGCCGTGCCAGCCCACGCCGGAGCCACCGCATCCGACCCGCAGGGGCTCACCGCAGCGTCCAGACCTCCTCAAGGACCAGGCGGGAGAGCTTTCCCCGTGCCTTGGGTGTGAGGTCGGCGTTGGTATGGGTAACGTAGGACACGAAGGTCCTCCTAGCGTCGAGATGAGTGTGGTAACCCGAATCGATACCGGAGGCCCTCGCCTTTTACATCACGCCACGCTGTTCACAACGTCCGTGGGAATTACACCTAGGTCCGGAACCTGACGATGACGTCGGCGTTACCGCCAGGTTACGGACATTCGGGATGGTGTGTTTCTAGAACGGGTACTGCTGGTCCGAACGACCGACGGTGATCCACTTCAGTTCGGTGAACTCGTTGATCACCGCGCGGCCGTCAAACCGTCCGTAGCCGCTGTCCTTGACTCCACCGTAGGGTGCCTGTGCCTCGTTCTGGACCGTGGGTCCGTTGATGTGGCAGGCACCCGATTCGATCCGCATGGCGGCGTCGAGGGTGCGGTTAATGTCCTGGCCGAAAACAGCGGCTGAGAGGCCGTACGCCGTGGCGTTGGCGATGCCGATGGCGTCGTCGTAGCCCTTGGCGCGAACCACCGTGGTGATCGGACCGAAGGTCTCCTCGTCGTAGATCTGCATTTCCGGCGTGACGTGGTCAATGATTGTGGCGGGCATGACCGCGCCGTCCGCGATGCCGCCGGCAACTACCCTAGCTCCCTTGGAGAGTGCGTCCTCCATCATGCCGTTGAGGCGCGGACCGTTCTTGGCGTTCAGCATCGGGCCTACGATGCAGGAACCGTCAGTGACAGGGTCTCCCGTTCCCAGCTCGGCCGCCCGTGCCGCGAACTTCTGCACGAATTCGTCGGCGACTGAATCATCGACAACGATCCGCTCCGTGGACATGCAGATCTGGCCCTGGTAGAGGAATGAACCGAACACAGCGGCGCGCACGGCGTCGTCGATGTTGGCGTCATCCAGAACGACTAAGGGCGACTTTCCGCCGAGTTCGAGCAAAGCCGGCTTGAGTTCCCGTGCAGCCTTTTCGGCGATGATGCGACCCACACGGCTTGATCCCGTGAAGTTGATGCGGCGAACGGACTTGTGCGAGATCAGGGTGTCTATGATCTGCGGGGAGTCCTCCGCAGCGTTGGTGATGACATTGAGCACGCCGTCGGGCAGTCCGGCGTCCCGCAGCGCCTCGGCAATGAGCAGGTGGGTTTTCGGGCTCGATTCGGAAGCCCGGAACACTACAGTGTTACCGCATACCAGCGGGTAGGCGATGGCCCGGGCGCCCAGAGCCACAGGTCCGTTCCAGGGAGCGATGCTCAGAATCACGCCGACCGGCTGGCGAACAGTCATGGAGAGGGTTCCCGGCTTGTCCGTCGGGATGGTCTCGCCCTGAATCTGGGTGGCCAGGCCTGCAGCCTCCCGGAAGAGGTTCGCGGCCGCGACGACGTTGAAGGCGGCCCAGAGTTCGGACGCACCAACTTCCTGGGCCATGGCGGAGATGAAATCCGGCATCTTGGCTTCCAGGGAGTCCGCCGCCTTCAGCATGATCGCACGCCGCTCGGACGGACCCGTCTTGGACCAGGTCAGAAAGGCTGCCTGAGCCGAATCGACCGCTTCGATGGCGTCTTCCTGTGCGGCGGCAGCGGCCGTTGTGACAACGTCCCCGCTGATCGGATGAATGCGCTCAAAGGTTTTTCCGTCGAGTGCCTTGCGGTCCTTGTTGTCAATAACGAGTAATGTTTCCACGAGCTTTTTCTCCTACTGTTCTGGTGCTGATGACAATCAAACGATAGTGACTGAATACCGGGAGCCGTTGTGGCTCCGGGGCTTACAAGCGGGGCCGGTTCCAACGCGTCGTCCCGACGGCGCGGAACCAGCAGTACTGCCGCCAGACCCACCGCCGCAGCAATGCCCCAGACGGCGAAGTTGACGAAGTTGCCCAGTCCCGCTGACACCACGCCACCTCCGCCAAAGATTGCCAGGACGGCCCGGATTTGCGCTCCCACCGAACCAAATCCAACGACGGCGACCAGCAGGTACATCACAGGAAGCGACGCAATCCCCGTGCCCATGAGGAACCAGTGCCACGCCTGACAATTCAAAGGACACCGCGGTCAGGGGACGCGGGCCGAACCTGTCGGCCAGTCTGGAGGCCACCAGCGCTCCGACGATCGCGCCAATGTTCACAGCCAGCAGGTCAGTCCGCTGATACCCGATGCAAACCAGGATCATCGAGGGTAGGAGACGCCCGGTCAGAAAGCCGCGGAAATGCCCTTTGGCCTTTCCTGTAGGGACCATTGCCCCGCCAGCTGACTCCTGAACAGGGCGGTGCAATGGCTCCAGCCCGTACATCCGGACAATCGCCTCCGCCTCTGCAGTGTGCCCCCTGGACGCCAGGTACGCCGGAGATTCCGGCGTAAGACGAACAGGAGTGGTCGATATTGGCTGGAAACCAGTCAGGTTAGGAGGCTGGAAGAAAATCAGAGGAGTCAGCCTCCATGGGCTGCCTGCGGGGGGTTTCTGAAACCGGCGACGGCGTCGTCGGGGCTTTGGCCCGAGACCTGGTTCTGGGTTTGGCTTCTGGCTTGGCGACGTCGGCTTTCAGTTCCTCTACGAGCTGGCGCCACCGACGGCCGGTCTCCCGCGCACCTTCCAGGTATTCGACCGGGGTGGTCTGGAAGGGTGAGCGGGGCGATCCGGCCTTGATGTATCCGGCCTCATCGAACCGAAGCTTCTCCAGGGCGATGTTGTACTTGGAAAATTCCGGGAAATTTGCCCGCGCTAGGAAAGTCTCATACGTCCATTCGATCCGTTTGGTTAGGTGCCGCGCTGTCTCGATGTTGTTGGCGACCAGGGCCTCGCGGAGGGCAATAACCGGTTCCGGTCCGCAGAGGGCGCTGCTGCTCCAGCACCCGACGGCCTCCTCCGGATACATGGTCTTGGCCAGGAACCAGTCCGTCTCCAAGGTGAGCAGGCGCATCTTCCCTTCGACAGCCGCAACGTCGAGGCCGTACTTGGGTGTCAGGGCTATGTATTTGGCCCCGACCACCTGAGGAAGCTTTGCCAGTTCAGCATAGACCGCCGTCGGAATGGGTCCCTTAAACGCCTCTGTGTTGTCATAAAGCATCAAGGCCATGTCGGGAAAGGCATCGACAATTTCCTTGTAGTAGGAAACCATCGTTTCGGCGCTGAGCCCGCCCCACATCGGGCGGCCCAGGAAAGTTCCCCGGACGCCAAGGTCCTGGAGGAAGCAGATCCGATCAATGGTGTCGCGCGTGTTGAGGGTAGTAGCACCGATGAAAAGCGGCAGATCCGGCGCTACCTCCGCCGCCGTTTCCGCAACCTGCCGCGCAAATGACTGCCACTCCGGCAAAGTCAAAGTTGCCATTTCGCCAAGGGTTCCGTTTGTCATGATTCCATCAACGCCGTCGGACACGAGCTGGCGAATCATCCGGTCGGTTTCCGCCAGATCAACCGTGTCGCGGGACGCGACATCACCCGCTCCCACAACAGATGGGGTGGGAGTTACTGCGATTACGCCTTGTAAGTCCTCCACTCCGAACTTCTGCATGTTGGCACCTCCTAAAATTGTCACGGCCCTGCCGCACGCAAGGAATCAAAGACTTTGACTGATGCCGACCAGTCAATGGGATTATTCGTCGGCGCCGACTTCTTGCAGCCGACGCCAACCAATGAAACTTCGCCTAGTTTTGGAGGCCCGCCATGCGGGTCATTCCACGAACTCCCAGGCCGCCGTCGCTGTTGATGATGGTGCCCGTCACTGCCGCACTGCGCTCACGGGAGGCCAGGTACGCAAATGCCCACGCGTGATCGGAGGGCTGTGCGACAATCCCAAGTGGGTTGTTCCCCCCAATGAGACCCTCGATGTCCGGTACATCCTTGAGTCGCAGACCCTCGTTGGCCAGCGCCGGGACACCCCGAAGCTCCGTGACCGTCCCGCCTGGCGCCACGCCGTTAACCCGAACGTTCGGCGAGAGCTCGTACGCCAGTTCCGTGATGAGCCCGCGGACAGCGAATTTCGAGGCCATATACAGCGGCCCGCCCCCGCCGGCGTAGAACCCGGCGTTCGATACGGTCATCACGACGTCGCCGCGATTCGCGATGAGCTGGTCCAGGGCTGCCTTGACCGTCATGATGTTGCTCTTGACATTAACCGCAAACAGCTGGTCAAAGGCATCACTGATCTTCTCCTTGGGCAGCTGGGGAATCTCCGTGAAGTAGTCGAAAACACCCACTACACAGACCAGAGTGGTGAGCGGACCAAAGGCCGAGACAGTTTCGGCAACCGCCTTGTCGTTGTCATCCATGGACGTCGCATCGCCCTCGATAACGACAACAGAATCTGACGAGAAGTTCTTGCGCAGATCTGCAGCTTTATCGCGTGAAATCTCCAGGATGCCGACCTTGGCACCCTCCTGCACAAAGAGTTCAACTACCCCTCGGCCGATGCCTGAGCCGCCGCCCGTGACGAGCGCGACCTTTCCATCCAAAAATCCCATAATTTATTCCTTTCTCATCAAAATCGATAGGGGTTTTGCACGCATCTCGGAACCCGGCCCGTACGGCGTCTCCAGCAACCTTGAAAAGGTGGCAGAAGGCTGCCAGGTCAGGCATTCAAGCTGCAGCGGATCCAGCTGGGTCTCGAAGCCCAACTTGGGTGATGTGACGACAAGCCGTTCACCGTTGCCGGTCCGGATGTATGCCAGTTGGACCACGGTGAATTCGTTGGCAATCTGAATGATCGGATCTTCGCCGGCCTTGTAAATGATGCCCATGGTTACTCCTTCGTCACATGATCAATGCGAAGTTATGGGTCATGATGGTGGTCTGATCCAGAACGACCACACGCTGGACCATGTGGAAGCCGTCGTCCACCCGGCGAAGAACGTCGTGACGCTCGCCCGAGAGGATGTCATACGTGGGCACGTCCCCCCGCGTCCGGTACAGGAGCAGATTCGACGCGACCTTGAACTCGTCGTCCTTGTCGCCTCCGACCACCCGCACGTTCGTGACGAAGTGGCGGGATCGTGAGGGCGGATCTTCAGCCCAAGCATATTCGGTCTCCAGCCTGAGTACCCGCATCTCCATGGTGTCCCAGTCGTCGTCCATCAGGGTCATGCCTTCGATGATGTCCGTTTCGGCCTCCCGCTCCCGGGTGACCCGAAGGGGCACAACGTAGTGCAGGTCCTGCGCCATGAGGTCAAGCCATTCGCGGTACTTACCTGCATCCAGCAATGCGGCTTCCGCAAAGAGCCATTCGGTAATTTCCCGGACGGCCGTGTCTACTACCTGTGTTTGGGGTGTCTGTGCTTCGATTGTCATGTTTAGGCCTCCACAGTCTCTTTGGTGCCAGCCAGTGCCTCGACCTTGCCGTTCCCCTGAGCCCCGTTTGGGCTGCGGTGGGCTTCCGAAGGCTTGTCCGAAACTGGCCTGTCCTCAAGCATGAGTTCCATCCAGTATTCGAGGAAGTTTCGCTGGTTGGCTTCCGCGTAGTCCATCGGATAGGCCACACCGGGGCCGGGCCAGTCCGGATCCGGTGTGAGTGCGCCACGGCCCATCTGGTAGTTCAGGTCACCCTTGCGGGCAAATTGACCAGCCAGGACGCGGGTGATGCTCCGCCAGTTTTCTGCGTCGTCCTGTTCGAAGGCGCCCGAAATCCCGAAGGTGTGAAGATACGTCTTGTAGCCTTCTTCCTTGAACCAGTCGGGTGCGTCCTTTTCGACCAGGAAGAAGGAGTAGACCTCCATTTTTCCAGGGCCGAGGGGGTGCCACAGACGCAGCGTGAGGAATGCTGTTGGAGCGGAAACGTGGTCTTTCGATATCATGAAGTTTCCGATGGACAGGTTGGGGAAAACGTTTCCGTGGATGAAGTTGTTCGGCCGGAATATCTCGACCTGTTCCGGCTTGAGCCGCGCTTTCATCTCGTCGATGATGTTGTCCGGCATTCCCATGAACTCGGGTAGGGGGATTCCCGGCGGCGGGCCGATAATTCCGATGCCATGACCGTGCTCGGTGTGCACATGTTCGCCGTACAGCGCGAACATGGGGTCCGGTGGAGCCATCCCGAGTTCCACCATAGAGCGGTGAGTCATCATGGTGTGGTATGCGTCGCCGACGAAGTTGTCGGATCCGAGCTTCCAGTTGGCATCAACGATCCAGCGTTGCGGGGCCCCGACCACTTCCATGCCGGCGTCGCTGCGGTCCATCACGATGTCCAGGTAGAACTTGAAGTCACCTAGGTAGTCGGAAAGCGATTCGGCGTGGGGGTCAAGGCAACCGAAAATCATGCCTTTGTAAGTGTCGAGTTGGGGGATGGAGCGCAGGTTCCAGTCCGCTTTTTCGAGTTTGTTATCGTACCCTTCTTTGCCGGCGGGGACACCTACGAGCTTTCCTCCGTTGTTGTACGTCCAGCCGTGGTAAGGACAGCGGAAGTGGGAGGTGTTACCCATTTCCGCGCGGCAAATTTGCATGCCACGGTGCCGACAGCTGTTAAGGTGGGCACGCACGTTTCCGTCTTCGCCCCTAGTGACGATGAACTGATCCTCCGCGATGTAGCGGACTACGTAGTCACCGGGCTTGGCGATCTCACTCTCATGGGCCAGGTAAACCCATGAGCGGCCAAACACACGCTCTCGTTCGACGTCATGTACCTCGGGGTCATTGAGGAACGCTGTCGGGACGGTCCACCTGGCCTGCACATCGTGCAGCCCTTTTTCCAGGTTATGTCGTAGCTTATCGCTCAACTGTGACTGGTGTTCTTCAGTAACAGACATCGTTGTCTCCAATTTGGCATTGCGTGCATCAAAAATGTGTGCACCTATTATCGCTAACTGAATTGCCGGTTAGCTGCGTTGGTCGGGACGTCCAATCTTCTGCCCGCCCCTCGCAGACTAACTTCCTAGCATGTTAGTATGCTGTCGTGGGTAGGTCAACAGGCCTGGCACCAGTCACTCAAAGGAGAGGGCACATGGCAACACCTGTTTTGTCACCGGAATGGATGAAGAGTTACGCCGATCTTTGGAACGAGACCGAGCTCACGCGTGAAGGTATGAAAAAACTCAGCATGGTCATTGAGTACCGCCTGGCGGAGGACGAGAGTCGGGCCGGTCAAGTCGAGGTCCGCGAAGGCGAAGTCGTTCGGGCGGGGGCGCCGGCGGCCGGCATCAAGCCTGATTATCTGCTGACGGCGAAGGTCGACACTTGGCAGCGGTTGGGGCGAAGTGAATTGTCGGCATCGAACGCAATGGTCACGCGGAAAGTTAAGTTCCGCGGTCCGATGGCCGTCGCCTTGGCCCACCTTCCGTCCCTGGAAGAAGCCATGCGCATGTTCGGCCAGATCGAAGACACGGACTGGGCCGTCTGACCGGCGGTAACCGCGGCCGGGCGCCACTTGGTGTGTCCAGCCGCGGCGCCGGGCTTCCTGGATGATCCACCCCCGACCGGTTTCCCGGTGAATTAACCAGTGATTTAAGTAGGACGATGGACCACGAACAGACGCCGGCGAGGGATGGGACGGACCCTGACCGATACCGCTGGCAGGACCAGCACGGCGAATCCGTACTGAAAGCTCCTCTCCATGTGAACGGAACGACGTTTGACGGCAGGCTGCTTGGTTTCAGATTCTACGAGGACTCAGCTGTTTTGATGGACTTCAGCGGCCAGGAAGTAGTGCTGGCGAGACCAGGGGCTGACCATCCTGATGGGGCCTTCGGCCTTCTTGTAACAGCACCCGGGGCCGGTGGGGATCTCGCGTCCGCAGTGGCGCAACTACCCGATCAGCCCGCCCTGATTGTCATCGAGGGCGGCACTGAGCTCACCCGCGTCCTGTTATCACAGGAAGCTCGGCTGAGCAAGGGCCTGACCACTGTCATAGTCGACGACGGCAGCACTGACTACGCCGTGAATCTGATACGTTCCGGACAGGCGGACGCCGTCGCAAGAACCCAGGCGTGGGAGCAAGACGTCCCGCATCCAACCGAAAGTGAGAGATGAGCACGTGAAGTTGCTCACGATTCGCACTCCGAACGGTACACGGGCAGTCCGCCAGGTTGACGATGTACTCATAAAAGTGGATGGGTTTAACGACGTCGGCATGCTGCTGCGCAACCCTGACTGGCGCTCCATAGCTGACGCTGCCGACGGGGATCGTCACAGCCTTTCGGAAGCCGACCTCGCGCCAGTTATTCCTGTTCCCGGCTGTCAACGGTCATTAGGAATTGCCCCTAGGCGGCCAGCAGATCTGGTTGGGCCCCCGTTAGCAGTCCAGCGCCTGCGATAGCTAATTGGTTTTCTTGCGTCCAGGTTTCCCAGTAGCGTTTCGGCGTCATGCCGTCCAGGGATCCGTGGGGCCGTTCATGATTGTAGATAGCTTTCCATTCCTCGGCCAAATACTTCGCTTCGGCCATGGTGTCCATGATTTCTTCGGCGAGTTGTTCCCTTCTGAACTGGGCGTTGAATGACTCGATGAAGCCGTTCTGCCAGGGCGATCCCGGGTCGATGAACGCGGTGTCCACGCCGGCGGTGTTGCACCACTCGATCAGTGCGGCGGCCGTGAATTCCGGCCCGTTGTCACACCTGACGTAGGTCGGTGTGGTCCCGGTTTCGGCGATTATATTTCTCCAGCACCGCAACCACGTCCGACGCTTTGAACGACCGCCGCGGGATGACCACCAGCGCGGTGCGGGTGAATCGCACCGGGTTTGATGGAGACATCGATTACCCGGAAGGATGATTCCCATGCCAGCACAACGGAAGTACCCAAACGAGCTGCGTGAGCGCGCAACGCGGATGGCCATGGATGCAAGGAAAGACCCTGCGACCAGGACCGGCGCGTTCCGCCGGATAGGTGAGCAGCTCGGGGTGAACCCGAGGCGCTGCGGACCTGGGTGAGCCGGGCCGAGATCGGCGAGGGCCTGAGGCCGGGCACGACAACGGCGGACGCGGACCGGATCACCGAACTCGAGCGTGAGGTCCGCGAGCTGCGCCGGGCGAACACGATCCTGAAGCAGGCCTCGGCTTTCTTCGCGGCGGAGCTCGACCGCCCGTCGAGGTGATGTGCGCCGTCGTAGACAATCACCGCGATGAACACGGGGTCGAGCCGATCTGCAAGGCGCTGCAGATCGCCCCGATCACGTACTACGCCCGCCGTTCCCGGCCGGAGTCCGCCAGAGCAGTCAGCGACCGCGAGCTGGGGGAAAGGATCGAGAGCGTCCACGCTCACAACTACGGCGTCTACGGCGTCCGGAAGATCCACAAGGAGCTGCACCGGCAGGACATCCCAGCGGCGCGCTGCACCGTCGAGCGGCTGATGCGCCAGAAGGGCCTGCGCGGGATCTCGCGGTCCAAGGGGCCGCGCACCACGAAGCCAGCACCGGAGACCGGCAGGCCCGCGGACCTGGTCGAACGCCGGTTCCAGGCCACGGCGCCAAACCGGCTGTGGGTCGCAGACATCACGTATGTCCGCACGTTCGCCGGCTGGGTCTACGCGGCGTTCGTCATCGACGTCTTCTCCCGCAGAGTCGTCGGCTGGCAGGTGGCCACCAGCCTCTACACCGACCTAGCACTGGACGCTTTGGAAATGGGCATCTGGGCCAGGATCCAGGACGGCGCAGACCTTACCGGGCTCGTGCACCATTCCGACCGCGGAGTCCAGTACGGATTCAACCGGTCGTCGCAACACCTTGATCACGGAGGTGTGCGATGGGTCGCGAGAAGCAGGAGATGCCGCAGGCGGCGGGGGTCGGGCGGAGGCAGTGGGCGGCGGATCGGGCCCTGCGTCCGCCGATGCGTTCACCTGGGCGGCCGGAGCCCTCTCGTGCGGTGCAGTGAGCGTTCTGGGCACTGATCGCGTCTGGACTGACGACGGCTGAGGCCCCTGCGGAGGTGGGCGTGTCGTGGCCGGTCGGGTCTCGTTGGTTCCGTCACGCTGGCGGCATGTCGCCGATCAGTCTGGACGAGCCCACGGGCCGTTACCTGTCTTTCGCCGAGCGGGAGGAGTACGCTTTGCTGAACGCCGGGCAGGTAGGCGTGCGGAAAATCGCCCGGCGGATTGGAGGCTCTTCAGAATTGAGAGTGTAGTTTCGGTCTGAATCCGCCGGATTCCAGCAGCGATCTGGCGACATAGTTGGTGAGATTCCGGAAGCCGAGGGCAGATCCTCGTAGGTGTTCGAGTCTCCCATTG
>NZ_JABBCH010000033.1 GCF_012952295.1 Crystallibacter degradans | reverse complement strand
GCCGGACCTTCGCGATGACCTGCTCGGGGGTATGCCTACGTGCCATAACTAGTGAATTTCCTCCTGCGTCCATTCTCGGACACGAAACTCACATAGTCACCGGACTCCTACACGGGGACCCAACCAGTCCGCCGAGGCCGCACAGTCATCCGCGAAGCCGACGGAACATTCCACAAGGTCCGTGCCATCAGTGGCGATTCGGTGACACTCGCGGACGAGTACGGGAACGTGATCGAAGAGAAGCTCTCGAACGTAACCGCCGCCCGGCAATTCGGCGAGGTGGTCTTCCCGGGTCTGAGGACCGTGGGTTCCGTGCGCACTGGCAACACTGAAGATCCAGCCCATGTGGTGATCAACGGGGAGAACTTCCACGCCCTCGAAATGCTTGGATACACACACTCTGAATCGGTGGATCTGATCTATATCGATCCTCCGTACAACACTGGCAACAAGACATGGCAGTACAACGACCATTACGTCGGTGAGCAGGACAGCTTTCGACATTCCAAATGGCTGAGCTTTATGGAACGCCGGTTGACGCTGGCAAAGAAGCTGCTCAAACCCACGGGTGTCATCATCGTGGCCATCGGTGACGAGGAGCATCACCGGCTGCGGATTCTGATGGACGAGATCTTTGGTGATCAGAATTTCCTTGCAAACCTGGTTTGGGACGGTGGTACAAAAAGCTACGCGAGCTATGTTTCGTCGGGGCAGGACTACATGCTCGTATATTCAAAGAACAGTGCCGCTCTCACAGAGCAGGGAGTTCAATGGCGCGAGACTAAGCCTGATCTTGCCGTGGTCTTGGATACAGCGGCGCGGTTGTTCAAGTCATCTGGCGAAGATGCAGAACTGGCGGGTGAGCAGTTTCGTGACTGGCTAAAAAAATCTGATCTATCACCAGGGATAAAGCGTTTCAACCAGATTGAAGCCACGACGGGTCGCGTTTTCAATGCGGACCGAGATCTCGGGGCACCGGAAAAACGTCCGAATCGTTCGTTTACGCCTCTGCTTCACCCTGTGACTGGTCTGGAATGTCCGGTGCCATCGAACGGGTGGAGGCTTTCTGAAACTGAGTTGTTAGCTCGACTTAGTGCCGGCCGGATTGCGTTCGGAGCAACTGAATCGAAGATTCCCCGAGAGAAGAGCTATCTCGATGAAGCTTCTATGCAGATTCCCGGAGCAGTTTTCCAACGCGATCGAAGCGCTGCTTCGATATACCTGAACCAGATACTTGGGGACAAGCGGTTCCCCTTCCCGAAAGACCACAATGTCCTGATGCGTTGGATTCGGCTGGCAGCCCCCAAAGACGCCGTGATCCTCGACTTCTTCGGCGGCTCGGGCACAACAGCCGAGGCTGTTATTCGGCTGAATGCCGAAGACCAAGGCACGCGGCAGTGCATTCTCGTCACCAACAATGAACTGTCGGCCAAAGACGACGCTGCGCTGCGCAAGGCTGGCCACGGCCCAGGCTCGGAAGAATATGAAGCAAAAGGTGTGTTCCACCACGTCACCAAGCCGCGCGTCGAGACAGTTGTTACAGGTGTGCGCCAAGACGGTTCTACGTACTCTGATGGCCTGCCAGCCAATGTGGAGTTCCTTGAGCTCGCTTATCTTGAGGAGAGCCGTGTGCACGCAGCTCTGGAGTACGACAGCCTTGCCCCATTGTTTTGGTTGAAGTCCGGTGCAGTGGGCACCGTAGTGCAACGCACCGACGACTCAGCCTATGAATGGAACGAGGAGTCCTCGTTGGCCGTTCTGTTTGATGCCGGGAAGGCAGCTGAATTGGCGGAGGTTCTCGCGACCAAACAGAACCGGGTCAAACACGTCTTCATCATCACTGACTCTCCCGAGCAGGGCGACCTCGCCGGGGAGTCGTTTGGCGACGAGATAACCGTCGAGCCGATCTACGGCTCGTATCTTGACGCCTTCCAGATCAACCGGAGCGACTCGTGAAATTCACCCTTGCTGACTACCAGGCCGACGTTGTTGAGGAAACTCTCAACGAAATCAGCATCGCCACCCAACGGCTTCGCTCCAACAGTGAGCGTAAAACCGCGATCGGTATCAGTGCTCCGACAGGCGCGGGTAAGACCGTGATCGCCTCGGCTGTGTTGGAGGGACTGTTCTTCGGAACGGAGGACTCCGATCCGCGTCCGGAAACCACCGTCCTGTGGCTGACGGATGACGGTGAACTCAACGAGCAGTCCCGCAAGAAGATCCGGGCGTCCTCAGACCGGATCAACATGAACATGCTCCGGACCGTCGAAGCTGACTTCGATAAGGCTGAGTTCGGTCCCGGGCTCGTCTATTTCCTGAACGTCCAAAAGCTCGGAACCGGCGCTACCCGCCACATCCAGACCGGCGACGGGCGCAGGTATTCGTTGTGGGAAACAATCGGCAACACCATCAAACAGCGCGGCAGCGGCTTCATAATCTTGGTCGATGAGGCTCATCGGGGAGCCACGGACCGGAGCCGGCCGACGATTCTGCGCCGAATCCTTGACGGGTCGACCATCGAAGTGCCAGGTGGCAACGACACTTTCCGCACGATCGTGAACCCGCCGGTGCCCATCGTGATCGGGCTGTCAGCGACGCCGAAGAAATTTGAGGAGGCCATGCGCGGTGCCTCCGGTCGTTCCCTGGTGCAAGTGGTGGCCGATGTCCAAAAGGTACGCGCCTCCGGTCTCATCAAGGAGCGCATCAACGTCAGCTATGCTGTGGACGACCAGCCCAGCGATGACACCCTGATTCGTCAGGCTGTAGCCGATCTGGACCGTTCCGACCGGCAATGGCAGGAATGGGCCCGTGCCACGGGCTCTTCGTCTTATCCGGTGCCGCTCCTGGCCATTCAGGTTCCGGACCTTACGTCGGCCGCCAAGATCGGCGAGATCGTCCAGACACTCACCGATGCCTCGGACGCCTTTGATGATGCTGACTCCATAGCTCACGCGTTTGGTGTCCATACCCCCATCACGACGACCACATGGTTGAGCGGGGTGGAGATGCCCCGCGTGGTCCAGTACATTGCCCCTACCGCGATTTCGCAGTCAGGGAATCTGCGCGCCGTGATCTTTATGCAGGCGCTGACCACAGGATGGGACTGCCCCCGCGCCGAGGTCATGGTGTCCCTTCGCCCCGCTCAGGAGCACACGCAGATCGCTCAGCTCATCGGGCGTATGGTGCGCAACCCCTTGGCCAAGAAAATCGAAGAGCCCGAATATGATGACCTTAACGCGGTAGATCTGTATCTTCCACACTTCAACAAAGCTGAAGTGGCTCAGGTCGTTAAGTCCTTCATGGATTCTGCTGATATCGAGGTTCCGGTGCAGTTGAATCCTAAGCGCATGACGCGGAACCCGGACGTTCCTGAAGCAGTGTGGGATGCCATCGGTGAGCTGACCCGGGAGCAGAAGCCGGTCCGCCGGTTCAACTCGAACGTGAATCGCTTGGTGCGGCTTGGTGCCCTGCTGGACAACTCCGACTTCGAGCACCCGGGAGGGTCTTCCTATACCGAGGAATCACGTAACGTGGTCGTAGAGACCCTTGCCTCTGTGTACAGCCAGAACAAAGTGGCCATCGACCAGGTTGCTTCTTCGTTGCTCGAAGTGAGTTTTGAAATGGCCACCTTCGATCAGTACAGCGGCGCCAATACCGGAACCATTGCGCGCACGGCTGCTACCAGTCAAAAGAACCTTCGTCAGCTCCTGGAGGAGGCCAAGCGCCGGCTTCCCGATGCCGCCGCTGCCTGGTACAGCACCTCCCTGGTCATTGCCGGGGAGCTGGAGTGGGATGAGGTGGTCGTCCGGACTGTCGCCCTGGCACGGTCCGCCGAGGCCAGGGAAGCGCTGGAAGCCCAGTGCGGTGCCCGTGTGGAATCCTGGCGGCGCAACACGGCCGGCTCGGTGGCACGACTGAAGCCGACGCAACGCCAGGAATTTGAAACTATCTTCGCCCCCATCGGTTCGGCGCTGACTAGTAAGCTCGGTATGCCCGAGACGATTTCTCAGAAGACAGAGATCCTGAACAAGGAGACCGGGCAGGTCGAGGAACTCCCGATGTATGCGAGTCATCTCTACGCGCTGCCCGACACCAAGCTGTTCCCCGATACCTTCACCGGATGGGAGGAGAGTGTTCTTGAAGCCGAGCAAGCTTCTGGCTCACTGTTGGGCTGGTACCGCAACCCGGTTGGCGGTAGCCACGCCCTGTCTGTGCACTATCTGGATTCAGAGGTGTCCAAGAACCTCTACCCTGACTTCCTGTTCTTCCACGATGACGGTGAGGGCGGGGTAGCCATCGACCTGGTGGACCCGCACAACCACTCGCTGGCGGATACTGCACCAAAGTGGGTTGCCTTGGCGCGGTACGTCCGAGAGCACGATGGGGATTTCCGCCGAGCTGCGATTGTCATCAAAGACAGTGTGGGAATGCTGTTAGCCATCCAGCTATCTGGCCAAACCGATGACGTCCTAGAGAAAAAGTTGGCCGTGGCAACATCCAAGGAAGCCTTGGAACAGTTATTCCGTGAGCTGGGCGGAGCCTACTGACGCCGATAACGGCGCACATGCCACAGCGAACCCGGCGGGTAGCATCCGATGCGAATTCGACGGATTTCGATACGGAAATCCTGTGTTTGCCTGCCCCTTCCCAGTTATCCGGCGGGCTGGGGCCTGGCTCTGACATCAGCAGTGCCAGTCCCAGCCAGGTGTCGAGCCCTTCAGCGATAAAGGTATATGACCGTCCGCCGGCCGCTTCCATGCGCTCCAGAATGGCACTCGCGGCCGCGGGATTGTTGTTTACCCGAAGTTCCAGCTTCGCCTCGATCAGCCAGTTCTGCCACTCAAAGACCAAAGAACCTGTGGCTTTCATCAGTTCGCGTCCGCGCGCAATAACGTTGCGCGCGTCCTCGGCCTTCCGCAGGTCGATCATCAGCTCCGGTCCCACGATCCCGTGCATCCATGCCTCAGACCGGCTTCCCGGACCAGCCGCCTGGTAAAGTTCGAGGGCTTCCGCCAGATGCCCGGTAGCCCGGAGGGTTGCGGCTTTCCACGGCGCCGAAACAGCCGTGGTCCAGGGCGAGGTCTCTGCTCGGTCTGCCTCGCGGAATCGCCCGTGCGCGTAATGGACCCGTTTGATCAGGGCATCGAGCGGGCCTGCGGTCAGGGCCGGGACCGTTGGGCTTCCGGTCCTTGTGCCAACGGCTAATGACATGAGGTAACGCACTGCTTCGATCTCCGGGCTTCGCGGGGCGGATTCAATGACGTCTCTCATATCCTCGACCCGGCCCAAGTGCCAGTAGCACCAAGCCATGATGCTTGCACCTGTAGGTGAGGTTTGTGCCAGCTGGCCGCGGACCCCGGCGGCGTCGAGTTTGTCTGCAATCAAGCAGCCACGCGCGTAATCCTCATTGGCGATGGCAAGCATAAGCTCGGCCGGCGCAAGCCGGGTTCCTCCGGGGTTGTCCGCAGGCCGCAGCGTCCGCAGCCACCGCTCGGCGACGGGGAAGTCCAGCCGCTCGATGACCTTGCCAATAACCGCTTCCGCCGCATCCAATGCCCGATCCCAGGCACCGATTGCCAGGAACTGCTCCACGGATTCCTCGAAATGCCCCTCCGAATACAGCAGGTCGCCGTAGGCTCTGCGCAGTGCCCGCACCTGTTCCTGGTCCCGGCGTTCCAGCCGCGCAAGGAGGTACTCGCGGAAACGCGGATGGCAGCGCATGCTCGTGGCGGCGGCACTCCATGACACCGGTAAATGCTTGGCGCGCAGGCCGGCCATGCGCTCTCCGGAACCTGTTTCGCCAAGAACCGCTGCACGCGCAGCAGTCACCTCGTCCAGCAACGCAGTGGTGATAAGGAACTCCCGTTCCTCCTCTTCGAGCCGGGCCAGGATCTGCGACGACAGGTAACCGTGCAGCGGATCCGCCTCACCGCCCGTTCCTGCCACATGCTCGCGCGAACGCCAGGCCTCAAATAGTACGCCGGTTACCCACCCACCGGTGGCCTCAACGGCCCGAACCGGATCAACATCGGCCATCCCCGCGTTGGTCAATGCTTCCGCCGCTTCAGCGGGGGTGAAGGCCAGCTCTGTCTCCCCAACAGCCGCCATCTGGTCCACGCCCACCCCAGAGCCGGGGTCAAGCAGCACATCAACCCGGCTGAGCAGGATAATCTTCAGGCTCGCAGGCGCATAACGCACGAGCGTACCAAGCAGGGACAAGGCGTCCCCAGCGCCGGCCAGATGCTCAAGCCCGTCCAGCACGAGCACCAGCGGAGTATCGGCCGTCGCGTCGGCGAGCAAACCAGCCGTCTCTGCATGCCCGACGCCAGCGGCAAGCACCCCGTTGACCAGCCCTCGTACCTGCGGCGCCTCGCCGGAAATTGCCGCCTCCAGATAAACGAGCAGGCGACCAGGAGCACTGTCTGTACCGTCCAGTGTCAGCCAGGCCAGCGGCCGGTCCAGCTCCGCGACGGCCTGGACAACCGCGGTGGTCTTGCCTGCCCCGGCCGTGGCAGTGACCCAGACCAAACGGTGGGAATCCACAAGACCGGCGATCAGACGGTGCAGACGAGGACGCGGCACCAGCCGTTCGGCCATCGGCGGCACTGCGATCTTGCTTCGGATAATTAACGCAGAGCCTTGCCCTGCATCTTCACGTGACATAGCCCACAATGATAGCTTCTGTTTCGCAAGGGGGGCTGATAGGGGGGGCGGTGCTGTCGGTTTCGGCCTGGTTAACGACCGGAGGCCAAGCTGGCGGCACAGCCTTAACCGAGCCCCTTTCGGAGGGAACGCCATGACCATCACAGCCCCCAACGCCCGCCGGCACGTCGACCAGGACATCTTCCGCGACGTAATCGGAAACTTCACCAGCGGCGTCGCCGTCATAACCACCAATCATGCGGACAGTCGTTTCGCAGTGACCGCCAGCGCCGTGTCCTCCCTTTCGATGGACCCTCCCATGCTGCTCGTCTGCCTCAATCGGCGGCTAGCAACAGCCGACGCCGTATCGGACTCGGGAGTCTTCGCGGTCAATATTCTGGCGGAAGACCAGGGCGAACTCGCCGCCCAGTTCGCCACCCGCCACCCCGATAAGTTCCGAGGTGTCCAGACGGCGGAAGGAAAACTTGGAGTTCCGGTCCTTGCCACCGCCCTGGCCTATCTGGAGTGCCGTGTTACGGAACGGGTCGATGTAGCCACACACAGCGTTTTCATGGCCGAGGTACAGAACGCCGCGTCTCAACCCGGGAAGCCTCTGGCGTATTTCCGCAGCAGGTTCGGCCGCTTCAACGACGCCATCGATGAACGTATGTAAACGAAACACGCCGATGTCCTGTCCCTGGTGATGCGCCGAAACCAACCACATGAGGCTTTGGTGCCGGACACATCATTACCGGTCAGAGCAGGAAAACAGCTATCCGAATCCTAGACAACAGCACCAACCTGACAGCAGACCAACCCGGGTCCTTCCATCCCCGAACCGCCGCCAGCCTTCACAGTATCGATAAACCTTAGGAGTTAAAATGACCATCCCAGCCGGCCTGACCAAAGGAACTTGGACCCTCGACAGCGCCCACAGTGAAGTGGGATTTACCGTACGCCATGCGGGGATCAGCAAGGTCCGCGGCAGCTTCAACGACGTCACCGCGATCTTAGATGTAGGCGACAGCCTCGAAAACTCCCGGGCTGAAGTCACCATCGGGGCCGCAAGTTTCAATTCAAACGACACCAACCGAGACGCACACATCCGCGGGGCCGACTTCTTCGATGTCGAGCGATTCCCTGAACTGACCTTCACTTCAACCGGCTTCGAAGGCGACGGCGAGACATACAACCTGCACGGCGATCTCACCATCCGCGACATCACTCGGCCGGTAACATTCGCAACGGATTTCAACGGCGTAGCCATCGATCCCTTCGGCGCAACCCGGGCAGGGTTCTCAGGAACCACCATGATCAGCAGGAGAGAATTCGGCTTGACATGGAACGCCGCCCTCGAAGCCGGCGGGGTCCTGGTCGCAGACAAGGTCACGATCATACTGGACGTTGCCTTCATCGAGTCCAACGCCTGACCGGGTGAACGGCCTCGCGGATTGTCCGGGCGCCATCAATCCATGCGGGGCGTACTCGGTCGAGGCATGGGAACCGCAATGGTCCCGAACGGCAACCGGAGGTTCCCCTCAAGGGACTTGTACCTGCTGTGGCATGGTCCACTGACCCGGGAAGCAGCGGATTGCAGCTGCTGGGTACGGCCTGCTCAGCGGGCTCGGTGGTGTGTGGCTGGTGCCTCAGATGAATTATCACGACCGATATTTCGAAGATTTGGATTTGGGTAAACGCCATTCAGGCCATGCCCTGAATCAGTTAGCCCGGCACGCAGGAATCCCACTCCTGCGTGCCGGAGAAGAACCAATAAATTTCGATGGGAAGGAACAAATCAATGTTGATTGAAACCGATGTCCTGATTGTGGGTGCGGGACCGGCAGGGCTAACGATGTCGGCTTTGCTGGCCAGCTATGGTGTGGATGCTGTGACAGTCACCCGTTATGCAAGCACAGCAAATTCCCCGAGGGCACACATTACCAACCAGCGCACCATGGAGGTTTTCCGGGACCTTGGGATCGAGGAGCGGGTCCGCGACGTTGCCACGCCCAATCATCTGATGACCAACAATGTGTGGGCGACCAGCTTTGCTGGCCAGGAGATTGCGCGATTGCACACCTGGGGCACACCGGTGGAGCGAAAGGCCGATTACGAGGCAGCGAGCCCGAGCAGTATGTGCAATGTTCCGCAGCACATACTGGAGCCCCAGATCCTTGCAGCAGCCATTGAACGTGAGGCCGATATCCGGTTCAGCACTGAACTGGTGTCAATCAGCCAGAATGACGACGGTGTTACCGCCACCGTGCGCAACCGGGAAACGGGCGAAACCGATACGGTTCGCGCCAAGTACGCGGTTGGCGCCGACGGTGCGCGCAGCACCGTCGCTGACCAGCTCGGATTCCCCATGAAGGGTGAAACCGGTCTGGGCGCGGCGCTGAACATCTGGCTGGAGGCCGATCTGACAAAGTACTGCGAGTACCGGCCCGGAACCCTTTACTGGATGGCCCAGCCCGGCAATGACTACTGGGTGGGATCCGGGACCTGGATCAACGTCAAGCCGTTCACCGAATGGGTGCTGCTGTGCATGTATGACCCGGCCGCCGGGGAACCCGACATCAGCGAAGAGGCCCTTATCGCCCGGGCGCACCAGACCATCGGCGACGCCGGCGTCGAAGTAAAGATCAAGGCCGTCTCCAAATGGCAGATTAACCACATGGTGGCCGAAACCTACCAGCAGGGCCGGGTTTTCCTCGCCGGTGACGCCGCGCACCGGCACCCGCCGGCCAACGGCCTGGGCTCCAACACCTCCGTCCAGGACTCCTTCAACCTGGCTTGGAAACTCGCCGCCGTCGTCTCCGGGCGCGCCGGTGCCGCCCTGCTGGAGTCCTACACGCAGGAGCGGCAACCGGTCGGAGAGCAGGTAGTGGACCGGGCCATGAAGAGCGTGCAGGACATGGCACCTATTTCCCAGGCCCTCGGGTTCACCCAGGGGCAGTCCAGTGAGGACGGCTGGTCCAGCCTCAAGGACCTGTTCGCGCCCACCGCCGAATCGGCCGGCCGCCGCGACCGCCTGGCGGAAGCTGTGCAGCTGCAGAACTACCAGTTCAATGCCCATGGCGTGGAGCTCGGACAACAGTACCGGTCGAACGCGGTGATCGATGACGGTACCGCCTGGCCGGAGTCTGACCGGGATCCGCAACTGTACTACCGGACCACGACGAAACCCGGCGCCCCGATTCCCCATGCCTGGGTCCAACAGGGAACCCGGCAGGTCTCAACCCTCGATGCGGTAGGCAAAGGCCGGTTCACCCTCGTCACCGGGATAGATAACGACGCGTGGCGCCAGGCGGCGGCGGAGCTCTCGGCCGAGCTCGGCATCGACCTGGACATCGCCCAGATCTGTGTCCGCGGCGACTACGACGACGTGCTGAACACCTGGACGGCCAACCGGGAAATCGGAGATGACGGCTGCCTGCTGGTCCGTCCCGACCGCGTCATCGCCTGGCGCCAGCCATCAAGGGCAGACAAGCCCGCCGAGGCCCTGCGCACCGCGCTGACGGGCATCCTGCACCGCTGACCCTCCGGACCCGCATGCGGCCGGACTCATTCCCACCTTCTAACAGGAGCTATTTTGCGTATCGCCAACCATGACAACCGCGCTGTCCTGCTGACCTCGGACGAGACCGGCATCGACATCCACACCGCCAGCAAAGGCCGTTTCGGGCCGGACCTGCCCTCGCTCTACAACCGGTGGGAGGCCTTCAGCGACTGGACCTCAACCCTGGAGACGGCTGAGTCCGACGTCGTAATCGACCGTTCCCGGCTCGGTTCCCCCTCCCCGGCACCGCGCCAGGTGCTGGCCATCGGACTGAACTATTCGGAGCACGCCAAGGAATCCGGCTTCGAACAGCCCGAAACACTGCCCCCGGTCTTCACCAAGTTCGTCAGCGCCATTACCGGGCCGGACACCGAGGTCGTCCTGCCAGAAGGCGGCAACACGGACTGGGAGGTCGAGCTGGTCGCGGTGATCGGTAAGGAAGCCAAGAACGCCCCGGCCGCCGATGCCTGGAACTACGTCGCCGGGCTGGCAGTAGGCCAGGACATCTCCGAGCGGGTTTCCCAGCTCGCCGGGCCGGCACCCCAGTTCGGGCTGGGCAAGTCCTTCGCTGGGTTTGCCCCGATCGGGCCCTGGCTCGTCACCCCTGGTGAATTCGGCAACCCGGACGATCTGGAACTCTCCTGCAGCGTGGACGGCGAACAGGTCCAGAAGGGCCGCACCTCGGAACTGATTTTCTCCATCCCGGAACTGATCCAAGGCCTGTCCCGGACGGTGACGCTCCTGCCCGGGGACGTGATCTTTACCGGCACGCCGGCAGGCGTCGGTCTGGGCCGGAAGCCGCAACGCTTCCTGCAGCCCGGCGAAACCCTTGTCTCCCGGATCGAAGGCATCGGGGAAATCACCCAGACCTTCATCCCTGCCGGCAACTAAACCCGGCCGCCGGGTCCGGCATCCGTCCCGGACCCGGCAAACAATCATCCAAGGAAACGAAGGAGTAATCCCATGTCCCTGCACCGGTTGACCCGTGTCGTGATGGGCGTGCCGAACGTCGCCGAAACGGCCGCCTACTATGAGGAATTCGGTCTTGAGCCCCTCGGAGAAGGATCTTTCGGCACCCGCGACGGCGGCGAACAGCTCAAAATCGTCCATGCCCCCACCCGGCGGCTGGTCGAACTCGGGGTCGGCGCCGATAACGACGACGACATTGCCCGCGTTACCTCCAACATGACCCGCCTCGGCGTACCGATCAGCCACAACGGTACCGAACTGCTGGCGCAGGAACCGATCTCCGGGTTCACCGCACGCGTCCACGTCGCTTCGCGCATCACCCAGGAACCGACTCCCGCCACGCCCTATAACGGGCCGGGCCGGACCGACAGGATCGGGAGGGCACCCGGCGTCCTCCGCGACTACGCCATCAAACCCCGCAAACTCGGACACACCGTCATCGGCACCGTGGACCTGGCCGCGACCATGCGATTCTTCACCGACGGGATCGGCTTCAAGATCAGCGACTACATCAGCGACAAGGGCGCGTTCATGCGCTGCTCGGTCGATCACCACAATGTGCTGGCCCTTGCGGCCCCGGTGAACTTCCTGCACCACACGTCCTGGCAGGTCGATGACATAGACGACGTCGGACGCGGTGCCAAGGCCATGCTTGAGGTCGACCCCGACCGCCACGTCTGGGGGCTGGGACGGCATCACGCCGGCTCAAACTTCTTCTGGTATCTCAAAGACCCGGCCGGCAACTTCTCCGAGTACTACTCCGACATGGACTGCATCCCCGAAGAAGAAATCTGGACCCCCGAAGTCTTCGAAGGGGCGCAGAGTCTCTTCAACTGGGGACCGCCACCGCCCCCGTCATTCCTCGCCCCTGACGATCTAGCGGCATTGATGACCGGTACCCACTCGCCGGCATCCGCAGGCTAAGTGTATTCCCCACGGATGTTAGTGATCGGCGCGGCAGGGTGACATGAAGAAGGCCTCCAGACGGAGTGGTGCGACGGCGCACTCTTGGAGGCACCCCCATTTCAGGCGACCAAGAAGACCTGCGTATCGGCCGACGGCACCACCGCCGGCCGATACGTCCTACCCAAAAACACCTTTGAACTGCCGGTTCCAACCCGGGGGCTGGGAGGGCTGGCATCTGGGCCGGTATTTGTCAAGGATTTTGAGGCCAGTAGGAGTTAGGCGGCTGCTTCTTCTTCCGTTTCTGGTTGTTCTGCCGGCCGGTTGATCCAGGCCGCGTTGGGTAGCGCGAGGATCTTGGGGTCGCTGGT
>NZ_JABBCH010000032.1 GCF_012952295.1 Crystallibacter degradans | reverse complement strand
CGGTAGAAAAATCACGATCTAGACAATCCGATTCTCTCCCAAGGCCCTCACCCCAGCCGAAACAACCTCCCCGCCCCGGACTTCTCACGCGGCAGCGCCGATTACACTCTCAATTCTGAAGAGCCGGATTGGACGTGACCCGGGGACGGTCTCACGCGAGATGCGCCGCAACGCGGCGACGAGGGGCGGCAAGCCGGAATACCGCGCTCTGGTGGCGCAGTGGAAAGCTCAACAGGCCGCGAAGCGTCCGAAAAGAGCGAAGCTCGTGGGCAACGAGAGGTTGCGTGAGTACGTGCAGGACAGGCTCGACGGGAGCGTCCGCCGGCCCGACGGCAAGGCTGTGACCGGGCCTTGGACGCCGGCGTGGAAAGGTCTGGACAAACCGCATCGGCAGGACAGGCGATGGGCGATTGGGTGGAGTCCGGAGCAGATCTCCCACCGGCTCCGCGTCGATTTCCCTGATGATGAGTCCATGCGCATCAGCCACGAGGCGATCTACCAGTCGCTTTTCATCGAGGGTCGCGGGGCGCTCAAGCGGGAGCTGGTCACGTGCCTGCGCACCGGACGTGCGCTCCGGGAGCCTCGCGCACGATCCCGGAGCAAGCCGCAGGGTCATGTCACCGCAGATGTCGTCCTCAGCGAACGGCCCGCCGAGGCCGGGGACCGCGCTATCCCTGGTCACTGGGAATCTCAATGTTTCTGTCAGGCCACCTGGGCGGTGATGTGTGGTATTGGTTCCTGGTAGATGGTGTGGTCGCGGAGCATGGCCCAGAGGACGTTGATGCGACGTCTGGCGAGGGCGATGAGGGCCTGTTTATGGGACTTTCCCTCGCTCCTTTTCCGGTCGTAGTAGGTTCTTGAGGCTGGGCTGTTCTTGAGGCTGGAGAGGGCGGCGAGGTAGCAGGTTCGCAGGAGCCTGCGGTTGAAGCGGCGTGGTCGGTGCAGGTTCCCGCTGATTCGTCCGGAATCGCGCGGGACGGGAGCCAGGCCCGCGACGCTGGCGAGCCGGTCGACTGAGTCGAATGCGTCCAGGTTGCCGCCGATGTTCGCGAGGAAAGTTGCGGCGAGGACGGGGCCGAATCCAGGCATGGTGAGCAGAACGTCGGCGCTGTCGTGCTGCAAGAACAGTTCGGTGATCTGGGCATCGACGTCGGCGATTTCTGCATCGAGGGTGCTGATTTGTTCGGCCAACCGGACGACCAGGGCAGAGCCTGTGGTCTGTGTGGGCAGGACGGTGTGCTGGGAGTTCGCCGCTATCAGTGCCTTCTCGGCCATCTTGGCACTGTTGCGGCAGCCGCGTTTCCTCAGCCAGCCGATGAGTCGGGTCAGTCCTATCCGCCGGATACCCTCGGGGGTCTGGTATCCACTGAGAAGGGTGAGCGGCGCTTTCTTGGAGTAGTCGAACGCGCGCTCGAGGGCAGGGAAGTATTCCAGCAAGGTGGCGCGGAGCCTGTTGATTGACCGGACACGGTCGCTGATCAGATCGGTGCGCCGGGCGGTGAGGAGCCGCAGGTCCACGCCGATTTGGTCCGCGCCGCGGACGGGTTGGAGGTCGGTGCGCATGCGTGCATGGTCGGCAATGATCCTGGCGTCTTTCGCGTCGGTCTTACCATCTCCGCGGTAGGTAGCCGCGGCGTGGTGGACTATGCGTCCGGGTATATAGAGCAGTTGCTGGGCGTGCGCGGCCAGCAGCTCGATCAACAGGGCCGCTCCGCCGGCGTTCAGATCTGTGGCCCAACAGACCTCATGACCGTCCGCGATCTTCGCGATGGTGGCTATGAGTTCGAGGAGTGCATTTTCGTCGCTCTCGACCCGTTTCGAGAGCAGCACCGCCCCTGCCTGATCGATCACGACGCAATGATGAGCTCTTTTGCCCGAGTCAATTCCTACCCAGAATGCCGGCATATTCAGTCCCCTTTGATCAGCTCCAATATCGGTTGGCCCTGTCGATAACTGCGCCGGCACGTCCTTACCCAACGATCAATGTCGTAATTCTCAATCAGCGGTCGAGTCATCGGCGGGCAGCGGGCGGCCATTCCCAGTGAGCCGTCCAAGCGGCAGGGAGACCTGTTCCATACCCGCCACCCGAGGGTGATCGAACACTACGACAGCTCCGAAATCACCCACAAGAACAACGTAAGTAAGGGTGATCTGATCATCGGGACCGGACGATCCGCGATCGGCACGCTCATCGAGCGCAGCAGCCGCTCCACGCTTTTGGTGCATCTGCCCAGGCTCGAGGGCTGGGGCGAGAAGCCACCCGTGAAGAACGGCCCCTCGCTCGGTGGGTACGGTGCGGTCGCGATGAACGCGGCACTGACAGTGTCGATGACGAAACTGCCCGAACAGCTCCGCAAGACTCTCACGTGGGACCGCGGGAAGGAGCTGTCCGCGCACGCCCAGTTCGCGCTCGATACCGGCACGAAAGTGTTCTTCGCCGACCCGCACTCGCCCTGACAACGACCGACGAACGAGAACACCAACGGACTGCTACGCCAGTACTTCCCAAAGGGCACCGACCTCGCACGGTGGAACGCGGACGACCTCGAAGCCGTTGCTCTGGCCTTGAACAACCGGCCACGTAAAGTGCTCAACTGGAAGACCCCGGCCGAGGTATTCAGCGAGCAACTACAGTTACTCCAACAACCCGGTGTTGCAACGACCAGATGAACCTGCCCAGTACCGTGCGATCCGCTACACCCAGCGACTGGACGAAGCAGACGCTGTGGCCTCCGTTGGGTCCAAGGGCGATAGCTATGACAATGCCCTCGCCGAGGCGTTCAACTCACTGTTCAAGGTCGAACTTGTCCGCAACAAGGGCCCATGGCGGGACATCAACCATCTCGAGGTCGCCGTGGCTGAGTACGTAGATTGGTTCAACCACCGGCGTCTCCACGGCGAGATCGGCCATGTCCCGCCAGTCGAATACGAGCAGCTCCACGCAGTCCACCCGGCCCCGGAACTGCTCTCAATTTCCAACTAAAAACGCCTCCACAAAACCCGGGGCTTGACACACCTGAGCCGCCTCGGCGACAGTTCCCAGGCGCGCCACGGCGGCCAGGACATCCTGTCTTTGGGCACGGGTGTGGGACTGCTGGGAACGCTTCCCGAGCGCCCCGGTGCTCGACGCCGATTCTTCCGTTGAAGGAGATTTTTTCCTTAAGGAGAGACTATTTTTCGATGTTGATTCCATGGTGTTGCGACTCCCGATTATTCGGGGGCGTTGCAACGATCACTAGAACTCGCCCGGGCAGGTTGGGTTGCTGGCCACCGGGGTGTTTAGGTCAGTGGCATGACTCCCTTTCCGTCCAGTACCTGGGTGAGGCGACGGAGTCGCCGGTGGTTTGGCAGACGTGGGCTTGGTGCAGCAGCCGGTCCACCGTCGAGGTGGCCATCCGGCGGTACCCCGCTGTGCCGACGCTTAATAGCTTCGTCTACAGCTCGGCCAGCTTCTCGGCAACAAAACCACCGATGGAAACGAGATGCTGAGTCGCAAGTTCCCGGGCACTGGAGCCGTCCCCGTTGGCGATGGCATCGAGGATTGCATGATGTTCGTGGTCTGCGGACAAAAACCACTGCTTCGGCCCTAATTTGCTGGTGACGGCCATCAGGAAGTCACTGCGGTCCCAGTAGGTCCTGGCGATGTTCAGGGTGTCGCCCGGCTGGGCAAGGAAATGTATAGCCCGGTGAACGCGGCGATTGAGGCTCAGGTACTCCTCCACGGGAAGATCAGGGTCCTCTTCAACCATGCGAGAAGAAAGTTCGACCGCGTTGCGCAGGATTACCAGCCCCGAAGCCGTTCGGCGCTCGGCTGCCATTTCTGCAGCGATGCCTTCGAGTGCCCCGAAAATGCGGTAGTAGTCCACTGTCCCGGCCGGCGAGGGGCGCACAACCCGGACGCCGACCTGTGGCACAACTTCCACGAAGCCATCGAGTTGGAGTTTCCTGAGGGCATCCATCACTGGCTGCCGGCTCGTTCCGAATGTGGTGGCGATTTTGAGGGCAACTAACTCCTCGCCCAGCGAGTACTCCCCCATGATGAGAGAGCGCTTAATCGCGTCATATACGAAGTCCCTCTTTCGCGGCCGGGACTGGCTCTCGGCGCTAAGGAGATCGTCGCCGTTCCACCGATCCTTCATGGCATCCATGAAGGAAATTCTAACATTTCAGAAGGGCCATTTCTTGCCCCCAAGAGCCAGAGGCCACCCCCGTGAATTATGACGGGGATTGACCAGCCCGATGGCCCGCCTTTCGCCGCCCATGCCGACCGGCACGAGCTCGCCGGCGCGTTCCGCCAAGCCAATGAGGCTGCTCCATTCCCAGACAAAAGGAACTGCCTTAGGTGCAGGCTTCACCGGGAGCAAATCGCTCGCCTGCGTCCCCAAGGGCCGCATGCTGCCCCGCGTGAAATCCACGTTGGAGCACGCTGATCAGGAACACAATCACACGGTATAAGGTCCAATTGGGGGCGTCATGATCCAGGCCCCCGCTGATCCTGCGTTGGTGCGTCTTTACGAAGATTGCTCATCACAACCTCCGTTAGGATCGAATATCAGAACTAAGAGGACTGCTCAGTCTTCTTCAATGGTCAGCGCCCTGGCGGGGCACTCCCGTGCTCCCGCACGCGCGTCGGCTTGCAGCTCTGCAGGCGGTTCCGGAAGCAGAACCTTGACGACGGCACCATCAAGGTCGTAGACATTCGGCGCGACGGCCGCACAGTTTCCATACGCCATGCATTTTTTTGGATTTGAGGTGATTTTCACTTTTTCTCCTGCCTTGCCGACGCCCTCATGCAGCGGCCTGGTTATCTGAAATTTCCTTCTCAAGGTTTTCGACAAATGCAAGATTCAACTCGGCCACGTCGGTGATTCGGCGTCGGACTCCGAGCATCCATGACCGGGCATTGATGCCAACGAGGGCGCTGGGCGCTCCGTCGCGGAAGTACACGAACAGGCGCTTGTTGTCCTTTGCTTCTGAACCAAGCAGCTCAACACGGTCGTCTCCGCGCGGGGAGCCGATAATTTCAATCCTCGAACCAAACTGATCAGACCATACGTAGGGGACGGAACGGAATGACCGGGCTTTTCGCCGCCCGGCAAGCAGATTCGCTGCCGCAACCTCTCCCAGCTGAACCGCGTTGGTCCAGTGCTCGATTCGCCGCTGAAAACCCTGCAGGGGATGGTTTATCCGGGCAACGTCGCCCGCAGTAACAATTGAGTCACTGACAAACAATTTGTCATCGCAGACGACCCCGTTGTCGATCAGTACGTCCGAGTCAGCCAGCCACTCCGTGTTGGGCACGGCCCCAATGGAAAGGAGCACATTATCGAACTCAAGGCGGGTTTCATCGTCGTTGATCACCTGAACGGACGGGACGCCCTTAACGGAACCAACCACCACCTTGCGCACCATGGATTCTGTGCGCACATCCACTCCGTGCTGTCGTTGAATATCGGCCAGCACCCGACCAACGCGGGTACCCAGAATGGCAGCCATGGGCTCAGGGTCCCGTTCGAGCATAGTCACCGCCACACCCATCCGGCGGGCGGCAGAGGCTACTTCCGAGCCCAGGAAACCTCCCCCGATGATGCCCAGAGTCTGTCCGTTACGGAGGCCTTCAGCCAGCCGCTGTGCATCCCCCATCGTCCTGATGACATGCACTCCCTCTTGATGAGGGTCCAGGCCCGACAGACTCCGCGGCCGTGCGCCGGTTGTAATAATCAGTCCGTCATAGGAAAGATCGCCGTCTACGCCGAGAAGCAATCGTTTGTGCTCACGATCCAGGCCTGTTGCGCGGACGCCGAGGCGAAACTCAAGCTTGAGCGACTCGACCTCTTTCGGCGTCAATAACGCGATGTCTTCTCGCGCCCAGTCGCCCAGGAGAAACTGTTTGGACAGCGGAGGCCGGTCATAGGGCATTTCGGATTCTTCGCCCACCAGGATTATTCGTCCGTCGTACCCTTCCGCGCGCAGTGTCTGCGCAGCGCGCGTACCTGCCAGTGAGGCCCCGACAATAACTATCGTCTCCATTTAATGCTCCGCATTGTTCAATTCGACTGTCCTTACGTTCGAGCTCGGGTCTGATTCCGAGTCACGCGCCGGCCTGCGATCGGGGATGAGGGTGGCCGGCGCCTGAGGTCAGACCTGAATCTCCTTAGGAACCTTCAGCCATGGAAGCCGGGGGCTTGTGGCCCCACGGGCTGAAAGCCTCGTCGAAGTTGGTCCAGATACCGGGTTCGGAGATGTCAACCCTCGGCATGTTGGCCGAGAGCTCATACCGGTTTCCGTTGATCCAGAAGTAGCAATACTGGTTTCCGCCGACACCGTGACGGCCCGGGCCAACTTCGACCTGAATGCCCGCCCTGGACAGCACATCTGCAGCTTCGCCCAGGTGTTCGAACGAATCCATCGCGAGGGCATAGTGGTTGAGCGTTGCGTTCGGGTTCTGGGTGCTAAAAACGGCGATATCGTGGTGGAACTGGCTGAACCGGGTCCAGGCCGCGCCGACAACGCCGGGCGCAGGCTGGAAAATGTCCGAGACCCTGCCCTCGAGCACGTTGACGATGAAGTCCGTGAGTCCGCCCGCATCCTGCGCGTGCAACGTGATGTGGTCGAAGTCCCTCGCCCGAATTCCTTGCTGGTGGGCGCCCGCAGAACTAGGGTTGAGGTACCCGCGTTCGACCACGGTGTCGACCAGTTCAATGATGTGTCCGCTCGGAGCAGTGAAGCTCAGGGCAACGCGGACACCGGGATCGACGTCGGTGCGCTGCTCCGTGTGGATGCCCGCGTCGGCCAGCCGTTTGGCGTAGTACGCGATGTCATCACTGGAGTCCACCTTGACGCCAAAGCGATGAACACCGCTTCGTCCTTCACGGAGAATGAGGTCGCTGACTCCGTCGATTCCGCACCCGAAACGCACGGCGCCATCCTCACGGCCCAACTCCTTGAACCCCAGAACGTCTGTGTGGATCGCCGCAGCCTCGTCGATATCCGAGACGCCCAACTCGGCATAGGCAACTCTACTGATTCCCATGTGGGGCATTCCTTTCGTCGTTTTTGGTGAATTGCTTATATGAAATATTTCCGGCGCTTTCACGCCGGTTAATCCCCAGGGAGTCAAGCAGGCGGGAATTCTCCACCAGGATCATGCGCACTTCGTCCACGGAGTCGTTGTAGTGCCGGTGCCAGACCATGGGAGGGGTGTAAATGAAATCGCCCGGACCCCATGTCAGCGTTTCAGGTCCGATTTCGGAATATCCGGTTCCTACCGTCACGCAGTGCACCGACTCGTGCAGGTGCCGTTGAAGGTCCGATGCTTCGCCCGGCGGAATGGATTGGAGATAGAATTCCATCGCCTTGGCCGGAACATCAGCCAGAACCCCAATTTCGGTGGGATTGCCGGTCACGTCTGCCGTGAGCCAGACCGCGCTGTCAGCACGGGTGACCAGGGACGCGGGCATCGAAGCTTCCGGATCGGAGTGCTTCATCTCTTGCAGCTTGTCGAGCCATTGGTCGAAGTTCGTCAACGTACTTCTCCGTGACTTCTGGCAAGGCCCAGAGCGGCCGGTGGTCCTGCAAAGGCCGTCAGGGAGGGGGCGAAATCCGCCACCCGGACTTTAGTGCCACGCATACAATATTTCTCCTTTGAAATACTAAAATCTTAGAATTACTATAGAGGCTGCCGTTGCCGTGCGCAAGGGTCTTCTGGATCAAGTTCCAGAGCCGGAAGCGGCCTATAAGAGGACCCTGTTCTTACCTTCCGCCTTGATGGCCGCGTGGACCTCCTGAATCGGGTAGCGACCCGCGATGCGCTGGCGAACGAATCCTCCATCCGCGAGGCGGACGAGCCGGCTCAAGAGTTCGGATGACGGAGCAGTCATCTGAGACGCGGCCTCCACGCCCGCAGCTTGAACCCGCTCCGGGTCGTGTTGGGTAGCCACGGAAACCATGAGTAGGGCTCGGGCCCAACCCCTGTTGTGGCGTCCACGATGGCGTCAATCTGTGAGAGGCCGTCCAGCCAGGGCTGGCCCCGGAAGTCGAATGCGAAATCTGCATGTGCCCGAATGCCGGCGGCATACTCGCCATCATCTAACACCTCTGTTCACGCAGCCATTCGGCAATCGCGGTGATTGCCTCGCGGTCCTCATCAGTGAGGGTTCCCAAGGTTATGGTGCTGACGCCGAAGGCTTCATCAAGGTGCTGACCGAGGTGCCGGTTCAGGACCGCGACTGATTCGGCTGCTGTCAGGTCAATCCACCGAACCGGTTCATTGATCCGCAGCGTGTACGTCAGGCGCCTATCCCGCCATGCCGTTGTGTGGGCGGCAGCTTCGGCACGCTCTGCAGCGTCCTTGGCCTCTTCGTACGTCGGAAGCTGCGCGCATACTGCGGTCAGCGCGGGCGATAGCAGCACGGTGGCGGCCTTCGGAGTGGTGCCCGATCTTGATCGGCTCGCCGCCTTCGGGCAGACGTGCGATGTCACGGCGCTGCCGCTCCCAGACTGCATCCTCCTTTGCGGAGCGGCCGGCAGCCTTGGCGTTCCGCGCCTCCACCCGATCCTCCTGGCGGGCAGCTTTGTTGGCTTCGACTTCGGCCGTGGTCCGAATGTCGGTACTGAGATCGGTGTTCACTTCAAATCCTGCTTCGCGCAAGGCGGTCAGTACGCCGCAACCGTAGAGCGCGCTACGTCAATCAACGCCCGTGCCACCAAGCGCGGCTTTACCGGCCGCATCGAGGTCACTGGCAGCACGCGTGAAGTCACCGAGACTGACCAGGCCCGGCTCAAGCGGACACACCTCGTCGTGGACACGGAAATCACCGGAGAGGCCCCCTGCTACAACGGCTGGACGTTCCTGGCAGCCGTAGACACCGTAGAGACGGCAGACGGGGCGGACTTCGTCATCCGCTCAGCGCCCGGTGTCGAAGAGTCAGTGGTGGACCGCTCCGCCTTGGAAGCTGGCCGGTGCCAGCACTGCTAGTCCATCCGCAACAACCGCAAGTACACGTACCTGGTGCGCAAGGTCGAAAACGGCGAGACGGTGCAGGTCGGCTCCAGCTGCATCAAGGACTTCACAGGCTGGGCTGCCAAACCCGTCTTCATCAGTGTTGTTAACCTCACCGAAGACCTCGGCGGCTTCATCGGCGGCTTCGCCTTAGCCCCCGAAGACACCCCGGAAACCGTGGTTGCCCTGGCATGGGCAACCAGCCGGATCTACGGCTGGGCGGCGGCTCCGCCGCATCCAACGCCAACCGCACAATCAGTCGCCCAACTCCATGACGGCGGGCCAGCGCACGAATAGACGGCCCCTCCACCCGTGCGTCCCGGCGAATTCTGGCGAACAGCTCCACTTTTGACCCCATCCCATGCCCTCCACCCTTGGAAACCAGATGAGAACAACGCTGGGATGGGTCCAAATCAAACCGTCACAAGCTACCCGGCGAGTCGGCAGGTGGGCTCAAATCAAACCAGGCGGATTCCAACCATCGTCGCAACACTGGGTGGTTAAGTGTGGGTGGTTAGCAGCCTAGCAAAGCGCTCAGCGGGGGTCTCGTCGTTGAGCGTTAGTCGTGGTCGGTTGTTGAGCGCAGCGGCGACCCTGGCCAAATGTTGGGGGCCGTAGCCGGACAGGTTAGTGAACTTCGGGAAGTACTGGCGTAGGAGCCCGTTGGTGTTTTCATTCGTGCCTCGTTGCCAGGGTGAGTGGGGATCACAGAAGTAGACCGGGACCCCGGCCGCTGTGGTGAATTCGGCGTGCTTGGCCATCTCGCTTCCCTGATCCCAGGTCAGCGCTGCCAGCAACGGACCTAACGCCCGGATGGGTCCGTCCCGCAAGTCCTCGGCGCGGTTGTTCCCGCCAGCCATGTGCACCAGGAGCAGGTAGCGGGTACTCCTCTCTACCAAAGTCGCGATAGCGGAACGGTTCTGAGCCCCATGATCAGGTCCCCTTCCCACGATCCCGGAACGGAACGGTCGCCCGCTTCCTCTGGCCGATCACTGATCATCAACACGTCATCAACAGGTCACCGGCGAACCTGGATGCCCTGCGGGCGATGGATCTATTCGGTTTGCGGCGATCCCGGCCGGTGGGAAGGCATTTGACGAGCTCCTTGGAAAGACCGCCCCGGCCCCGGATATAAAGGGCTTGGTAGATCGTTTCGTGGACGATGTGCAGCTCTTTCCGGCCTGGGAGGGCCTTCTTCAGTTGCCGACAAATCAGGCCTGGACTCCACCACTGGTCCAGCTTTGCCTGGATGTAGGCCTTCAGCTCCGGGAGGACGGCTATCTTTCCCGCCCGCGGGCGCTGACGGCGGGTCCTGGCCTTCTTCTGGGCGTAGTGCGGTCGGTAGCATCCCGCAGGGTTCCGGTTCCGGCGCAGTTCGCGGCTTACGATCGAGGGTGCCCTGCCCAGGCCGGCAGCAATGGAACGCAGGCTATCCCCCGCGCGGTGCCTGTCAGCAATGATGATCCTCTCGTCCTCCGACAAGTACCGGGCAGAGAAGACTGCCGGCTGCTCCCGCACCATGGTGATGGCTGGGTAGCTCCATGTCCGCCCGGTCACCGGATCCCGGACCGTACGGCCGTTGCGCCAATGCGAACCTGTTTTCCGCCCAACCCCGACGATCCGGCAGACCTCGGAATTGTTAAACCCTTGCTTCATAAGCCGGATATAGTGCGCACGCTCGGCTGTCTTCCCCGCCGGGCCCGGCCTCAACTGCCGTTTCTTCTCTACAGCCATCGCAACTCCTGAAATGCTCAGGTGTTGCGACGATGGTTAGAATCCGCCCCATCACCGGGTCCAACTCAAACTGCCACAACCAGCAGAGGGACCCTCGAACGCATGACACCAAGTTAGTCAGAGGGTTTCACGGCCTGCGATCGCTGTCCTGGCCTGTGCCCAGCAGGATGCGGTCTGGGCACGTCAGCAGACCGCCAACCAGCTCCGCTCCGTGCTGCGCCAGTTCTACCCGGCGCTCCTTCAAGCCGGCTCGGTATGGCAGAACGGGCTCGCCCGCCCCGAAATCAGGGAACTTCTGCGCATCGCACCCACCCCGGCCGCCGCCGCACGGCTCAGCACCGCCCGGATCGAAGCAGCACTGCGCCGCGCGGGCCGCTCCCGCGGCATCGCCGCCCAGGCCCCGCGAATCAAGCTCATCCTTCGTGGTGACCACGCCCGGCAGCCCAGGCCGTCGAAGACGCCATGGGCCACCAGGTTTCCGGGCTTTTGCTCCTTCTCGATGCTGGCTGCCAAGCCGTCGACCAGCTGAGCATCGCGGTCGAGAAGGCCTTCCTGGCCCACCCCGACGCCCAAATCCTGCTCAGCTTCCCTGGGGTTGGCACACAGCTCGGTGCCCGGCTCCTGGCTGAAATCGGAGACGACAGGAACCGTTTCTCCGACGCCCGCGCCCTGAAGGCCTACGCCGGCTCCGCACCAATCACAAGAGCCTCGGGCAAGAAGAAGTTCGTCGGCCGCAGATTCGTCAAGAACGACCGCCTTAGCACCGCCGGGTACATGTGGGCGCTGTCCGCCCTTACCGGATCCCCGGGCGCCAGAGCCCACTACCAGCGCCGCCGCGCAGCTGGCGACTGGCATGCAGCGGCCCAGCGCAACCTCTTCAATCGCTTCCTCGGCCAACTCCACCACTGCCTCAACACCGGCACCCATTTCGATGAAGCAACAGCCTTCACCCCGCGGGCAGCAGACCTCGCCGCTTGACTTCTTAAACACGTGAGATGTCTTCGTCGCTGATTTCCTCCGGGAATTTCCCGCCCCTTGCCCTGCGGGTAGACAGGCCTCCATCGGCCACAGCTCCGCAAGCTTCACCAGCAGCCAAAACAACGGGGGGAGAGGGGAGGCTGGCCGGTCACCAAAGCCGCCCCGCTATGGTCCGCGCCAGCACTCGCTTCCAGCCGGTTGACAGACTGTGAGTCTTTACATGGCTGGTCCGGGACCGGCTGGCAGGGTTGGCGTAGGTCGCCTCGCCGCGGTTGTGACTCATGACAAAACTGGCCCCCTTGGGTGCCTTGCCTATGAACTGTCCGAACGTGGCGGGCGGCCGGCGCCAGCCCGGCCCACCTCGGTCGCCTGATAAGAAGCCTGCCCGACCCCTCGGGGTCGTGGCCCATCACAGTTCTGCCTCGAAGTGACCTCTCCCGGGCATGGCGCCGGTCCGCAGCGACCGGGAACACCTGCCGTCTCTGGAAAGGAAACCTGACCGCGATGACCACTGTCGCACAGTCCCGTCTGTTCGTCATCGGCGTGGACACCCACGCCCGCACCCACACCTACGCCGTGATCGCCGTCAACGGCGAGCACCTGGGAACCGAGGCCTTCCCCAACACCCATGCCGGCAGGGACCGCGATCGCCTGGGCGGCACGCCGCACCGGTGGAGACCTCGGCGCACTGTGGGTTATCGAGGGCATCGGCAGCTACGGGGCCCAGCTCGCCCGTCAGGCGGGGCTGGCTGGCTACCGGGCGGTCGAAGCGGCCCGGATGGGCCGTGCCGGCCGCCGCGGGATCGGCAAGTCCGACCCGATCGACGCCCGGCGCATCGCCGCCGCCGTGCTCCCCCTAGACGAAGAGCAGCTGCGCACCCCCGCGGATGAACGAAGGGATCCGCGCGGCAGCCCAGATTCTCATCACCACCCAGGATGAGCTCACTGGCGAGAGGACCAGGGCCGTGAACGCCCTGACCGCCCTCATACGGATTGCCGACCTCGGCATGGACGCCCGGGGTCCCCTCGGCGCCAGGAAAATCGCCGAGATCTCCCGCTGGCGCCCGCGAGAGGAGGACCTCGCCGCCGCAACCGCCCGCACCGAGGCCGTCCGGCTCGCCAAGAGGATCCTCGCCCTCGACGCCGAGATCACGGACAACACGAACCGGATCGGCGAGCTCGTCGAGGCCAGCCCCGCCGCGGCCCTGGTCAAGGAGACCGGGATCGGGCCGGTCACCGCCGCCACCGTCCTGGTCGCCTGGTCCCACCCCGGACGGGTCAGGGGCGAGGCCGCATTCGCCGCCCTCGCCGGGGTGAACCCCATCCCCGCATCCTCAGGCAACACCACCCGGCACCGGCTCAACCGCGGCGGCGACAGGCGCCTCAACCGTGCCCTGAACGTCATCGCCATGGTCAGGATGGTCCACCACCCGCAAACCCACGCTTACGCCGACAGGCGCCGCGCAGAAGGCAAGACCGACCGCGAGATCCGCCGCTGCATCAAGCGCTACCTCGCCCGACGCCTCTACCGTCACCTCAACACCGCCGCCGGCAGCGAATTGGGGGTTGACGAGATATAGAAGCTTCATAGAAGCGTCCTCAACATCGTAATGGGCAAACTCCGCGGCTGGCCCGCCCCTGACAAGCGCCGGTTCCTGGCCCAGGCGGAGTTCCCCGGCGCGTACTACGTCGGAGACCCCGACGAAATCGCCCAGCGCATCGTGGACCTGCACGGCCACATGGGGCACATGCGCCACTTCCTGCAAATGGACATCGGCGGCCTGCCCCAGGAGCACTTCCTGGAATCCCTGATCCTGCTGGCCACCGAGGTCAAACCCCGCGTCGAACGCCTCCTGGCCGGCAAGTAGCCCCGGAATCAAAGGACTAAGACAATCATGGAACTTGGTGTCTACAGCTTCGGCGATACACAGCGCAATCCCGACGGGATTTTCGCTCGACCGCGGAGGCGATCGGCGACCTCTTCGAGGCGATTGTCCTGGCAGACCGGACCGGGCTGGACTACTTCGGCGTGGGCGAACACCACACGACAGACATGCCCGCCTCATCCCCGGGGCGGTGATTGCCGCCGCCGCCGGGACAACCAGGCAGATACGGCTCGGAAGTTCCGTGAATGTCCTCAGCACCGATGAACCCCCTCGCGGTGGTTCCCCGCCCGGTCCGCGGCCAGCTCCCGATCTGGCTCGGCACCGGTGGCAGCGCCCCCTCCTCTGCCCGTGCCGGAAAGCTGGGCCTACCCGTCTCCTACGGCATCATCGGCGGCACCCCGGCCCGGTTCGCTGCTTGGCCGGGATGCCGCCGAGGACCTGGCCCGCTTCGATGTGGCCTTCCAGGAAAGCTTCCTGGGCCTGGTCGGGTAAATCCTATGAATGGCCTTACCCGAGTGAGAGAGCCGGAAGACGAACAGGTGGTACTTCGTCTTGACCCCGTTCAGCACCACCCAGACTTCGCCGAAATCCACCTCGGCCTCAGCGCCCGGGGCGTGTTCCTGCGGGACGAATACCTCCACTCTGCGCCGGCTTCAAGATCGATCTGGGCCCGGCGGAGCCGCACGTAGTCACGCACGGTCGAATACGACAATTCCCTCGCTCCGTATTCTTCGATGAGCCGGGCCAGGATCCTGCGGGCAGTATGGCGCTGCTTCCGCGGCGCTGTCGTGTCCTCGACCAACATGGCATCGATCACCGCTTTGAACGGCTCCAGCCGCCAGCGCTACACCACGCAAATGGACTTGACCCCTTGCGGGCCAGGGTGTGGCGGTGTTCGGGAGACGATCGTTTGATGAACAGATCGAGAGCCTCGATGCTGGTCATGTCTCGTCGGCTTCATCTCAGCCCGACCCGCGCATCAGACCGGTCAGTCACGCCAAAACGGACAATGAACACTCTAAACGTGACTAACCGTTCCATTGCAGCTCAACCCCCGCCACCAACAGCACCGGGGTTCCCACCAGCGCTCCGGCGTCCACGAAATCCAGGAAGTGCTTGAACAGGCCGGTATAGGACCCCTGCAGACAGGTGCTGCCGGCAAGTACGACGTCGGCGCGTTCGATGTGTTCCACCGCCGCCAGCGCTTCTGCGGACAGTTCGTCCCGCGCACGCGCCCCGGTGAAGCCCGGAGCGTGCCAGCGGTGATGCCATGCGCGGTCATGTCACGGCTCTACCCGCGGGGGAAAATTACGCTGCCGGCAGATTTCAGTGCTGAACGTCCCCACAGGCGTACTCATAGGATGCTCGCACCAAGGAGGCCACAACCTCAGCCTCGTCGTCATTACGCGGTGCATAGACCATAACCGACCCCGCGGGAATCAGCCCGCGTCGGGCTACGGGATGCTGTTCCGCCCAGCCGGCATCGATGGCGGCCCTCGCGGCGGCGTCCGGCAAAACCATGTGCAGGGAATGGTCAGGATCCGGGTGCAGGTGCGCAAACTCCGTGCCGATCATGAAGGCCTCCTGCGGCCCCTTGGCCTTCTCCACCCGGAGAGTCAGCGCTTCGGCGCCCGGCACGGAGATCATCGACTCCCGCCAGGCAACAGGCAGTTCAGCCAGCAGTTCGCGGAGCCGCCGACGCGGTCCGCCATCTGCGGGCTGCTGGTCCAGCTGCACGTGCGGATTGGTGGGGGTAGTGGCTGGTCCGGGACCCTCCCGGCGTGGCAAGGCCGCGGTTTCCATGTCCCTCACAGCCGAAGCACGGGGCCGACAAGGACGAAGCCCAACTCGTTGCCATAGCGGGCGAAGAAGGCAAACAGTGCAAGTGCGGCCCCAGCGAGTGCGAGTTCCTTGAGGAACTGGATCTGCTCCATGGACTTGGCGGCCGGGTCCGTTTCCTTCCAGAACGCGTGCATCAGGAAGGCCGTGGGAACCAGGAAGAGGAACAACAGGAGTGCCCCCAGGTCCGGCCAGATGCCGAAAGCTACCATGAGCGCCCCGACGCCCAATTGGATTCCCGTGACGGGCACGAGGAAAGCCGGCACTCCCTTGCTGGTCGCATACCCGGACATCATCTCCCGTTGGGCGAAATGGCCGACGGCGGAAGCGAGGAAAATCGAGGCGAACAGCAACCGCCCGACGAGTACCAGAATGTCCATCACGCGCTCCTAACTCATGTCGAACCGAATGTTCATAGCTATGTTGTCACTTGTGCGCCGAAATAGTTGAAAGGTCAACCGTCGGCAGTCCGTCGAACCGCTTGGCCGCCACTGATCCACGGAAGAGTCAGGAGAGACGACTTTGTGCTTCAGGCCGACCCTCGTGGGGTCATAGGCAAGACTTCCCGACACCGGCGACATCTTCATTGATCTCACATAATTGAATACTTCTCCTTTGAAATACTAACATCTTAGAATGACTATAGAGAATCGGGTTGCCGGGCGCAAGGGGGCAGAGAGGGCGACCACGCCTGCCTCGCTGACGCGACGCCAGAGGCGACGGCTGGTTCTGCTCGGGATGCTGTGTGCGGCCGGATGGCTGGCTTCGGTGCTGGTCGGACACTATGTGGACTGCGGGCCCGAAGTCCACCGGATCGGGCTTGCCGTTCACATCCTGGCTCTTGTGCTGTCCTTTGGCACAATCCTCGTGGTCGACTGGCTGGGCTTATTGTGGCTGCTGGGCAAAGTGGAGATGCACGCGTCCGGCAAGCTTGAGGCCGCTGCCAAACCTTTGCTCGCCGGCTGGGCCGAAGCCCATCTACGATCTCGCGGGAGCTGCGTCGGAACGCGTCGACGAGAACGTATCGCTTGGACTACAAGGCGTCTACAGCGCAGTGGCATGCCGAACGACGAGCCCGCCGTCCCAAGACCGCGAAGCTGATCACAAATGATGGCAGGCGTGGCACCTGCGCCGAGGGCGCACGAAACGCACGCCACGATCGCGAACACGTCAGCAAGCCTGGGCGCATGTCACTGACGCCACAACCTTGAAGAAGAGACCCTCCGAAGCCGACGAGCGGAAAGTCGCAGGCCACTGGGAAGGTGACCTCGTGCGCCACGAGGCGCTGTTTTACCGAGCGGAGGTGGAAGACCTTCGCCGTTGTGCTGTCGCAGCAGCATGACGAAGCTGGGGGCAGCCTGACCCGAGGAAACACCGGGAAGGGTGGCAAGCAGCCC
>NZ_JABBCH010000031.1 GCF_012952295.1 Crystallibacter degradans | reverse complement strand
TTCCTGGGCAGGTTTTCCGTTGAACAGGTGGACGGGAATCTTCACATCGCCGGCGTCACCGCCGAGATAGTCGCTGGTGGCGCCCGTCAGCATGTGTTTCATGCCCATGTCCATGCCACCCCCGCCCCCGTGATCCATGCCCTCCATGCTGCCGCCGGACATATCCATGCCCATGGACAGTTCCTCCACGACTTCCTCCGGGGTGCCGGTAATGCCGTCAAGCCAGTCATCGAGGATGATGACCCACTCCTGGTCATAGGACAGGGCCTCTTTCGGGTCCTCGATGATCAGGGCCCCGTAAAGGGCGCGTTCTCGCTGCATATCGAAGTGGGAGTGGTACCAGTAGGTTCCCGGGTGGGCCAGCCGAAACCGGTAGCCGTAATCGGTTCCGGCGGCGATGGCCTCCTGGGTGAGGCCCTGGACGCCGTCGGCGTCGTTGCGCAGGGCCAGACCGTGCCAGTGGACACTGGTGCCTTCCGCGAGTTTGTTCGTTACGGGAACATCGAGCAGGTCACCCGTTTTAGCCCTGATCAACGGGCCGTTCAGGGACCCGTTGTAGCCCCAGGTGGATACCGGCTTTCCGGCGATTTTCGTGTTGAACGGTGCGGCGGTGAGTTGCTGTGTGACTGTCGTTCCGTCCGCGATGCGGCGGGCTTCGAAATCCGCGATCAGCGGATCGGTCGGCAGGATTCGGGCCGCCGCTGCGGCCGGGGCAGAAGGACTGGAACAGGCGGCCAGGGCGGCCGCCGCGGCGCTGGCCACGGAAGCGGAGAGTACCGAGCGGCGGGTAAGGAGACGGTTCATGGGGGCTTTCTTTCCAAGAGGGACCGCAAGGGTCACCGATGCTGAAGCTGGCAGGAGGGGATGCGTCCGGCGTGTGTGCCTTGTGAGGGCACGGCCGGAACGCGCATGTCCGGCTCTACGTTCGGCTGATGGAGAGCTGTATGAGTGACGGCGGCCGCGGCAGCCGCGTGCTAAGACCGGGGGCACGGGGCAGCACATCGAAACGGTAGCCGGGCGTTGACCCATGAAGTTCCGGTGCCGGGGCCCCTCCCGGTGCAGCAGTTGCGGGGGCGAGGACGCAGTCGGCCAGGAACATGTGTCCGCTGTCGCTGCACGTGCCTGCGGCGGGCATGGCGGTGGTTTTGACCGCTGTTTCATGGGCAGGGGAGAGCGGGTTGCCGTTCCCAGGCACGGGATGCTGTTGCTGGCCGGCAGCGGTGGCGGTGCCGGTGCCGGTGCCGGTGCCAGCGTGGGTTGCCGGAGTGCCGGAAACAGTGTGGCCGGACGAGGAGGCAGGTGTTCCCAGCATGCAGGACATGACGAACAGCAGCCCTGCCAGCAAGGGGAGGATTCTGTGCAAGGAGAGCGCGGCAGGCGGCACCGGTGTGGCGGCGATGATGCTCTCCTCTCGTCGTTGTTGGTATTTGCCGCCGGCAGCAGTAGGGAGCGTTGGCTGCCGCCGGCGGCGTGGCCGGGCTTGGTGTTTAGAGGCCGGAGTAGGAGTGCAGTCCGGGGAAGTAGACGTTGACCACCGCGAAGTTGAAGATGACGCACAGGTAGCCGATGATCGACAGCCACGCCGCCCGGGTGCCGTCCCAGCCGCGGGTGGCGCGGGCGTGGAGGTAACCGGCGTAGACGACCCAGATCACGAAGGTCCATACTTCCTTGGTGTCCCAGCCCCAGTAGCGGCCCCAGGCAGCTTCGGCCCAGATTGCGCCCGCCATAAGGGTGAAGGTCCAGAGGATGAACCCGATGGCGTTGAGCCTGTAGGCCAACTGCTCCAGGCTGACGGGGCTGGGCACCAGCCGCAGCAGTCCCGCCGTGCGGGGTTTGCCTCTTTTTTCCTGGCGGGTCTTTGCCAGTTGCAGGACTGAGAGCGCGAACGTCAGGGTGAAGATCGCTGCGGACAGGACCGCGACGGAGACGTGGATGATGAGCCAGTAGCTCTGCAGGGCCGGGATGAGCTGCGCGACGGGGGTGGGGAAGGCGATCGCTCCTGCCATGAGCATGACCAGGACCAGACCGGTGATGAAGGTTCCGAGGAAACGCAGGTCCCGGAACAGCAGTGCCGTGAGGAACACGGCCATGACCAGCATGGCGCCGGTTGTGGTGAATTCATACATGTTGCCCCAGGGCACGCGGTGGGCTGCCATACCGCGGGTGACCACGCCGGCGGCATGGACAACCAGGCCCAGGATACCGACGGCGACGCCGATGCGTGCCGCGGGCCGACGCAGGGCCTTGTATCCCATGGAGTCGTCCACCACGGCGTCCTTGTGGTCGTTCGCCTTGCCGGCTCCGGAACCGTGGGTCCATTGCACTGTTCCCATGGTGCCGGCAGCGGCAAGCTCCGGTTCCTGTGCAGGTTCCGCCGGCGCCGTGGTGACCTTGCGCGCGCGGACCAGGTCGGCGGCGAACGCGATGAATGAAACCGTGTAGGTCAGGGCGGCCAGCAGCATGAACAGCTCGCTGTACTGGCCGAGGGTTTCGTTGACCGGAGTCATGGTGTTGCCTGCCTGTTCTGATCGTTCGCTTTGTTCCAGTGTGCGGTCAGGGCCGATCCGATCCGGATGGCTTCCTTGGCGAGGGAATGGTCTTCTCCGCGGGCCAGAAGCCCGTACTCGATCATGGTGCGTCCGTCCTCGTGCTGGCCGGCGCGGATCCAGACCCTGCGTCGTGCGGTCGTGAGTGTGATTATCAGGCCGAGCAACGCCAGTGTGGTGAAGACCAGCGCCCCAGCCTTGCCCGGATCGTAAACGATGTCCAGGGCTACGTAGCGTTTCAGCCCTTCGAAGGTGATGGATCCCTTGCCGTCCGGAAGTTCGTACGTCTGGTAGGCGCCGAGCACGATGCCGCCGTCCGGCAGGTCCCTGCCGTTAAGCTGTGTCAGTTCGGTGGTATCGAGCTGGTAAACCGAAACCGGGTTGCCGTCGTCGAGCCCGAGATCCCCGGTATAGGAGTTCAGATTCAGCTGGGGGTTGTACGGATCCGGATCCGAGCCGAAGGCCACCCCGTTCTCGTCCACCATGGCCGTGGGCAGGAAGAAACCAACAAACCCGAGCTGGTCAGGCCGGGCATCGGGTGCCTTGATGACGATGGTCGAGTTATAAGTGGCATCGGTGGGAAGTGAGGCGACCGGTCCTTGGAGTGCGATGTTGCCCTCGCCGTCGCGGACCGTTATCTCCGGAGCGTAGCCGTTGCCGATCAGGTAGACGTTCGTGCCGCCGAATCCGATGGGTTCATTGACCCGCAGGGTTTCCTGCCGCGGTGCGTCCGAGGGACTGTCCTGGACTGTCATATCCGCCGTGAAGTCGATGGGATTGCCGTAGCTGGCCGGGTTGCGGTCGAAGGTGACGTCAAAATTGTTCAGCGTCAGCGAGAACGGGACGAGTGCCCCGGGGTTGAAGCTGGTACCTGGGAAGAAGGAATCGTAGCCAGGCTCGGCATTCGTGAACCCCTCGCCTTCGATAATGAGCTTCTGTCCCCGGTAGCCGAACATGCCGCCGACGGCGATGGATACCAGCACTCCGATCATCGCGGTGTGGAAGACCAAATTGCCGGCTTCTTTCAGGTATCCGCGTTCGGCCGCCACCGAGGGCAGGTCCGTGCCGGTATCACCCAGCTGCACCCGGTAGCCGCGCTGGCGCAGGATCCTGGCAGCGTCCTCGATGGCCCGGTCCGGGGTCAGCGCCGTGCCGGCGGCGACGGTCATCGTCCCGTATTCAGGGAGCCTGGACAGGCGCCGGGGCGTCCGTGGCGGCTGGGACCGGAGCGCTTTCCAGTGCTGGACGGCCCGGGGGATGACGCACCCGATCAGGGAGATGAACAGCAGCAGGTAGATCGCGGAAAACCAGACCGAGGAGTAAACGTCGAACAACTGGAAGCGGTCCAGCCAAGGTCCTGTCCCGGGGTTGTCCTGAATGTACTGGGTCACGACGGCGGGGTTCGCCGGTCGTTGGGGAAACAGCGACCCGGGCACTGCCGCCACCGCCAGCAGCAGCAGCAGTTGCAGTGCGGTTTTCATGCTGGTCAGCTGGCGCCAGGCCCAGCGGAGCATCCCGGCCGGACCCAGCCGGGGCAGGGCGACGTCCTCGAGGGAGGTCTTTCCTGACGGAGGTTTTGTGGTTGTCATGGCTTGCCGGGATCCGGCGCCGCCAAGGCGTCCTCGATGATGGCTTCCAGCGTGCTCTTGTCCGCGATGCCAAGGATACGCGCAGCGACGCGGCCTTCCTTGTCCAGTACCAGGGTGGTCGGAACGGCCTGGGGCGGCACGTAGTCGGTCAGCGCGAGCAGGATTTGCCCGTTTTTGTCCTTGAAACTCGGATACTCAATGCCGAAGGAGCGCTCGAACGCGGATGCGGTGGCTGCCTCGTCCCGGGTGTTGATCCCGTAGAACTGCACCCCCTGCGGCTCGAAATCGGCGTGCAGGGCGGACAGGTCCGGGGCTTCAACCCGGCATGGCGCGCACGCCGCATACCAGACATTCAACACGGTGACCTTGCCGGCCCAGTCATCATCGGTCACCGTGGTTCCGTCGAAAAGCTGGCCGCTGAACCGGACAGTTTCGCCGCGGATACCTTCAGCGTATTCGGCAACGGAACCGTCGCCGGCGACATAGCTGTTGGTTCCGGCATTGACTTTTTCAGCTAACGGATCTTCGGCTGCACAGCCGGAAAGCAGCAGCGAGGCAAAAACAGCAGCGGCAGCGGCCTGGCGGCGGTTGAGTAGGGAGAGTTTCATCGTTCTTTCTTTCGGGGTCCGGTTTATCGAGCAGAGGCTGGGCCCGTTAGACGGGTGTGAGGTAAGTGCCGGCGAGGTTCTGGAGCTGGTAGATCCAAAGCATCCAGATGCCGGAGACCATCAGGACGCCGACAAGGATCAGCAGGCCGCCGCCGATGAGGTTGAAGGTCCTGATGTGGCGGCGGATAAAGGCCAGGGTGGTGCTCACCCAGTTCAGCCCCATGGCGACCATGACGAACGGGATGCCCAAACCCAGGCAGTAAACGAAGCCGAGCAATGCGCCGCGCCACGCGCCGCCGGTCGTCGTGCTCAACGCCAATACCGCGCTGAGGGTCGGCCCCATGCAGGGTGTCCAGCCGAGGCCGAAGACTATGCCAAGCATTGGCGCTCCGGCTACACCGGTTTTCGGTTTGAACGGTAGCCGCATGGTCCGCTGCATCAGGGAGAGCTTTCCGATCAGGACCAGGCCCATGACGATGACGAAGATGCCCAGGATGCGGATGAGGAGATCCTGCCAGCGCAGCAGCCACCCGCCGATCGCGCCGAAGGCGGCGCCATAGAGGGTGAACACGGCGGCGAATCCCAGGATGAACAAGCCGACACCGGTCATCACCCGGCGCCGGTTATCCGGAGCGGCAGGATCGGCCAGACCTGACACATATCCGAGATACCCGGGGACCAAGGGCAGGATGCAGGGGGAGATGAAGGAAACGACTCCGGCGGTCATCGCCAGGGGAACTGCTATCAGCAGCGCACCCGACTGCACCATCTCCGCGAAATACACTCCGATGGTCAACGGTATGCCTCCGTACCCCGGTACTGCGTATTCATTCGCCTGTCCCGGGACCGAACTCGTAGCGGTAGGTTCTGGCCAGTGAACCGTCCTTGGAGAGATGTTCCTCTACCAGCGACCAGCCCAGCCGCGCATAAAACCCATCCGCGCTGCCGGTCCCGGCGATGACGGAGAGTTCGGCCCGCACGGCGCCTCTGGCACACGCCTGTGTCAGGAAGTGCCTGACCAATTCTTTGCCGGCTCCGCTGCCTCTGGCCTCTGGGATGACCGCCACAGCGGTGATGACGGCAGTGCCGGGTGGTGCCGCTGCACCGCTAGCCGGGGCGCTCGGCGGTACGGCGCCGGCAGGAACACGCTGCGGAGGCCGTTTCAGCAGCCTGCGCAGATACGCCCTGGCCCGGGTGCGCAGGAAATGCGCGGCCAGGCGGGGGCGAAGGGCCAGAGCGCCGGCACCTGCTGTACCCAGCCGCACCCGATGCCTTCCGAGGACGTCGTCGACGTGCCGGACCTGGTCGGTGGCGCCGACGAGGAAACCCACAGGTTGCCGGTTCCCGTCCGGAGCCACAAGCTCGGCCATCAGCGCAGTTCCGTGCGGAGCGTTCAGATACGTTGCATGCCAGCGCCGGACAAACCTCTCGCCCAGCCGGGGGAACAATCCATGGGGCAGGAAGGCGCATTGCAATGAGGCGGTCAGTGCGAGGTCATCACCGGTTGCAGGGCGTATGACCACCCGGGGAAGAATCGGGGCTGTCATGGCCACTTTCTGGGGGAGCGGTACGGGCGGCAGCGAGGTGACGTGCCGGCAGGTCACGGGAGCGATTGACACAGCCGCATCAGCTTTCAAGCACGCTGAAAGTCGCCCCGCTGTCTGCCGAGTGCTCGACGCCGGCGGCTGTAGCTATCCAGATCTGCAGCTGCCCCTCATCTCCCGGGGCCGCAGCGATGGCTGCGGGCGGACCGGAAACGGCACCGCCTGACGCCTGCCACGTCTTACCGGCGTCACGGCTGACCTGGACTGATCCGTCGGGGGCGACGCCGACCGCCGTCGCCTCGTCTGCGAACGTCGTCAGGAGCATTACCGGCGCATTCGCCGGCAGGTCCCAGGTTTTACCGCCGTCGTCCGAGCGATGGACGCCTTCCTCCGTTGTCGCCAGGACTACCGGGCTCAGTGACGTTCCGGCCAGACTGTACGGCTGGATGTCTGTATCCGCTTTAGCCCAGGTTTCCAAATCACCGGTGAGCCGCAGTTCACCGTCGAAGCCGACGATCCCGTTGCGCGTCACGGTCAGGGCGTGGAAGTCGGACTCGCCCTGGCGGGAAAGCGGTTCCCAGGTTTTCCCGCCGTCGGTCGAGTGGATCAGGCCGGCCGGGTTGGGCAGGTCTGAACCGGGGCCGGGGTGGCCGGAGGCGTAGAAATGGTCGTTTCCGGCTGGTGAGAAGCCCATCAGGTCGATGGTTGGCCCGATTTTTTGAGGTGAATCACCAGTGACATCGAAGAGCCCGTCGTGGGTCGCCAAGAGGACCTTGCCGGAAGCCGGATCGACGCTCATGCCGTGGACGTGGCCGTAGGGGGCGGCGCCGGTGGCGGCAGGATCGGGGGTTTCCGCGGGTTGGGCGCAGCCTGCGGCGAGCAGCGCTATGGACATGGCAGCAGCAGTCACTACTCCGCGCTTCCATGTGCGGAATCGAGAGGACTTCGAGGACTTTGGTGCGTGGTTCATCAGGAAAAATACTCCGGTCAGGGAAAGGGGTCCGCAGTACGCGGGAGGGCCGGGGGAGGGGCAGCATGTTGCCCGGGGCACGGGATCAGACCCGTGCCCCGGTATGGGGAGACAGGAGGTGTCAGAGAGCGGCGAGAAGATCCTTCATCTTCTCGATCTCCGCTTCCTGGTCTTCCACGACCTGCTTGGCTAGGGCAACTGCATCCGGATTGGAGCCGTTGGCCACTTCCTCTTCGGCCATCGCGACCGCGCCTTCGTGGTGCTCGATCATCTGGTCCAGAAACATCCGGGCTGCGTCATCGCCCTGGGCGGCTTCGAGCTTCCCGAGATCATCCGGGCTCATCATGCCTTCCATGGCATGGCCGCCGGACATTTCCGTCGGCTCGCCCCAGGCCTCGAGCCAGCCGGTCATTTTCTCGATTTCCGGTCCCTGGGCGGCCTTGATTTCTTCGGCCAGCTGCGTGATCTGCGGGTCCAAGCCGTCCTTAGCCAGCATGATCTCGCTCATCTGCACGGCCTGTTCGTGGTGCGGAGTCATCATCTGCGCGAACATCACATCAGCACTGTTGTGGTCACCGGCAACCCCGGAAGAGGCAGCGGAGGGGGACTGGGACGTGGTTTCCATGCCCTGCGTGGTCTCCGCGGCAGTGTCCGATCCGGTGTCGGAGCCGCAGCCGGCCAGGAAAAGGGCGGCTGCGACGGCCGTTGCGGAGAGGGCAGTAAAGCGTTTCATGGTGGTTTCCTTCGAAAGTTCTCTTTAAATGCTTACTATCAGGGCGCAGCGCCTGCAGGTGTTGCAGGGCATGCGGCAATTCGTCCTTCCCCGCATGGAGGGAAGGAACCGGATTCTAGGTACGGCTGATAGAGAGCTGAACGAGCGAAGGAGGATGAAGGCCCGAGGCGGCCAGCATCACTGGCTGCGGGGGTACGCGCAGACCACGCCGGCTTTCAATCCGGAGCTGTTGAGGGACGAAAAGCAGCACGAAACCGGCCACGATGGTCATCAGGACGCAGACGGCGTCCATCAGGCTGTGCCCGCTTTCGCACGCACTGGCACAACCTGCAGCCTGTAGAGGTTCGGCCGCAGTCACTTCCAGTGCGACCGTCCCCGGGGCCGGTGACCCAACGTCATGGCTGGGGGCGGCCATGACTGACGTGGCATGGTCAACGGCGCCCATTTCCGGGGCATGATGGGACACATTGAGGATATGCATCCCGATAACCCCGGCGATCACCGCGGCCAGCCCCAAAAGCAGTGCCAGAGAGTGCCGGAGAGACCGCGAAAGGCCAGGCGTGATGGGGTAGTTCATCATTGCTGCCTTTCCTGCCGAATAGTCCCGCCCCCATGTACAAGGGTATCGAAGGGTGCGGGCCCCGGCGAATCCGCTAGATGATTAAGTCCTATTGCTTTCGGCGTTGTTAGTGGTCGTAGGCGATGGGGGAGCGTTTGTTCGGGGCGCCGGTTTTCCAGTTGTTCCAGATACCGGCGGCGAGGGCGAGGAGCTTGGAGCCGACGCGGGCGTAGACGCTTTCGAGGGTGCGCGCCCCGTGGTGTTCGAGCCCGAGCTGGCCCTTGAGACTGTCAAAGACTGACTCAATCCATTGCCGGATGCCGCCGAAACGGCCGAAGCGGGGCTTTTCATCCTTGCGGTCCGGGCGGATCAGATGCGCGCCGAGGTCCTCGGTGATGAACCGTTCTAAGTCACGGCCGGCGAATCCCTTATCACCCAGGATGACCTGGCCCTGGCGGATCAGCCGGTGGTCGGCTTCGAGCAGCGCCTGGGCGACTTCGCGTTCGCCGTGCTTGGGGTTGGCCAGGGCCCAGATAACAGGCATGCCCTCGGGCGTGCTGATCAGGTAGAGCCGGAAGCCCCAGAAGAACCGGGAGTGGGAGGCGCAGTATCCGTAGCCGGCCTGTCCGGCCAGGGCTGATCGCTTGACGGTTTCGCGGGAAGCCCCGCACGGGACCGGGGTGGAATCGAGCAGGCGGAGGATCTCGTGCCAGGACTGCGTATCCCTGGCCAGTGCTGTGATGGCCGCGGCGATCAGCGGTCCGGCGGCGCGGAACTGGCGGCCGATAATGTAGAGCAGCATCCCGATGACGAAAACAGCGCCGGTACCGGCAGCATCAAAAGCCAGGACGGCGTCGCCCGGCTCATGGCAATCGGCGGCATGCATATTTTAAAGGGGTCCGCTGTCCGAAATCTCTAGGCTGCCCATACGGCGGGCGGATGCTCCGGTATGGCGGTGTAAGCCGGCAACGGTGTCGATCCATGCGGATCAGGTAGTCCCGCATGTCCTGGCCGTCCGCCGGTCGGAGACCAGCAGGATCAGCGGCTGGTCCTCGGTCTCCGAGACGCGGTGCCCGGTTTGTAGCCGGTGCTGGTTTCGAATGCGAACGGACCTGGAGCAAGGCCGTCCCGGTTTTCGCGGCGGGGTCGCAGAGCCAAGGGTTGCAATGATGGCCACGGTCGAAGCCCGCTGGCGGGTCAGCGGGCTTGGACGGTGGCCATCATGCCTTGGTCTTCGTGGTCCAGGATGTGGCAGTGGATCACAGTGCGGCCGGCGAAGTCGTCGAAGGCCACCCGGACTTTCACCTGGCTGCGGGCGGGGACGTTGACGACGTCCTGCCATTTAGGCTCGGTCACGTCGCGGTCGCCGTCCTGGACGATCTGCATGGGCCACACGTGCAGGTGGATGGGATGGTCCATGGGGCTGGAGTTGGCCAGGGTCCACTCCTCCACGGTCCCGGCCGCTACCGTCTCGTCGAGCCGTTCGGGGTCGAACTCCCGGCCGTTGATGGTGAAGGCCATCATGGCACCCTGTCCGCCGCCCATGCCGCCGCCCATGCCTCCGCCCATGCTTCCACTCATGCCCATGGCAAAGTCCAGGGTACGGACGGCGGTGGCCGGCTCGTTCCGCAGATCCCGCAGGGGCTGGCCCTCGGGCACGGGCCCGGGGTCAGAGCCCGCGCTTCCCGAGACGGCCAGGGTGAGCAGATCGACCGGGTCGCCACCGGAAACGCTGCCGCCCCTCATGGCCCCGCCCATCATGGCGTTCACGCCGCCGCGGTCCACGGGGGCAGCCGTGAGGGCGGAGACCCCCTGGCGCGTTTCCACGAGCAGCTCAACGCGGTTGCCGGGGGCAAGAACCACTTCGGTGACCTCCTCGGGGATCGGCAGGCGCCCAAGGCCCCGGCTGAGCAGCCGGACCCCCTGACCCTCCAGCGTTAGGCGCAGGTAACGGGAGGGGCAGGCATTGATGATCCGCCACCGCTCCCGTTCTCCGGGGGCGGCGCGCAGCTGCGGGCGGAGTTGCCCGTTGACCAGGACGATCTGTCCCTCACGTCCCATCATCTGCTGCATCTGGTCCACCTCGGCGAGATTGCCGGTAGCATCGAGGGACAGGTCGGAGACCACCATGACCCGGTCCCGGGCGACCGGAACCGGGTCGGGGTCCTCCACCACGATGGCCCCGTAGAGGCCGGCGGCGACCTGGCCGGCGACGTGCCCGTGGCGGTGGGGATGGTACCAGTAGGTACCCGGCGGGTGGTCCTCGGGCAGGGCGAACTCGTAGTCGAAGGACCCGCCCGGGTCGATGCTTACGAAGGGGTTGTCGCTGTTGCCCTGTGGGGAGACGTGCAGTCCGTGCACGTGCAGGTTCGTGGGAGCCTGCAGCCCGTTGCGCATTGCGACCCGGATCGTGTCGCCCGCGCGCGCCCGCAGGGTCGGACCGGGCAGGGAACCGTTGAAAGTGTGAACCGAGGCCTCCCGCCCGCCGACGCGGACCCGGGCCGGGGCAGCGGTCAGGTCCAGCTCCAGCACGCGGTCGCGGCTGGCCAGCTCCTGAGGTTCAGCGAGGTCCTCGCCTCCGGTGTATCCGGACCCGTTGCCGGTGGTCAGCCACAGGCCGGCGCCGCCGGCGGCCGTAGCACCGGCCCCGGCCGCGCCCAGTACCAGCAGCTGGCGGCGGGTCAGCGGGCTCACAGGTCGCCCTCGTCCAGTATCCGTCGCCGTTCCTGGTATTCCTCGGTGCTGATCTCCCCGCGGGCGTAACGGTCCTCAAGGATCTCCCAAGCCCGCCGCGGGCCCGCGCCCGTGGAAGACGGTGGCGCCTGCCCGTTGGTCGGCGCGGTTCCGCCGGCGCCACGGGTGAAGGCTGTTACCAGGACGACCACGAGCACAACGACGCCCACGATCAGCAGGAGCCAGAAGATCCACGCCAGCCCCATCCCGCCCATACCCAAGCCGTTCATCATGAGGTGTTCCTTAACTCTCGTTGTCCATGGCCAGGCCGTTCCTGACAGCGGGTTCTCCGAGCCGTGCGGTGCCGGTGGTTCTATGCCTTGATTGACCGGCCGGAGTTCTGCCAGGCTTGCTAACCGGCGTAGCTGCCGTCGAGCTCGACGACGTCGTACCCGATCTAACAAGGATACGGTTACCGCCAGCGCCCGCGGTTTGGTTTCGTCGAGAATGCTGCTCTGTTGTTCAAAGGACCCACTAGTGGTGTGTCTCCAAAATAGTCAAGGGGTAGTGCCTTGAGTTGGGGTATGTCGACTCCTGCTCCCGCTAGGGCGACGGCGGAGTCGACGACGTCGCCTTCAGCCCAAAGGCTCGCGAATTCGTCACTCTTCATCGTGAGTTCGCCAATAAGCTGGGCGAGTCGTGCGTCGGTTGGATAGCGCCCGGAGGTGAGTCGGAGAGACGGACGTGTGTGCGTGCCAACTCCTCCCAATTGCTGTATAAGTCTCGTCTAAGCGGGTCTAAGAAGAACGCACGGGGGGACTGACGATCGGTGATGCACATCCAATGGTGCTTCAAACGGGGTGTGCTCTGAAAGCAACTCGTGACCCGGGCGTTCCAGGGCTCCTGCATTGTTGACCGCCCAGGCGCCCAGGGAAATGGCGATAGCGACCAGCAGCAGATAGATCAGCGGATCCTGAAACTGGGCCAGGATCTTCCGCCATCTCGGCACCGGCGCGGAAGTACGGAGCTCGTTGGGCCCGTCCGTCTGCAGCCTGCGTTCTGCTTCGGCTGAATCCAAACCCGCTGCCGGATCCACCCGGAAGGCAACTAAAGCGTCCGCGGCTGCGCGTAAGTGCCAGGCGATGGGTTCAACAGGCCTGCCCGTGAACGTCATCGAAAAAAACCACGAAGAACTCCTCGAAGGAGGGACAGCCAAGGGCCGTCTCTTCGGCTCAGGCTATCAGCCAGCCTGGGCCGTAAGGCCGGACCGCCGGGGGTACACGTGCTGTATGTACGGGTGCAGCGCGGCCCCTCCTCGCCGTCAGCGACATTGCCCCTGACTAATCCGGGTAGGCAAGTTAGGTTCGGTTAACACGTCGGTCTTCGCCTGTCCCTACTCTTCCGTTTTCGTGCTGGTTGAAACAACTCGACGTGCGCGGGCTGCAGCGAGAACTCCCCTGCCTAAATGTGCCTTAGCCGTCGTCCACGGTGGATCATGCCGCAGCTCTGGCTTTGGCCGCGGATTACCAGCAGCGGCGCACAACGATTTAGCTTTTCCGTGCACGGAACCGCACTACCTGGCGCATAAGGCCGGTGCGTACCGATATATCGAGACCTACCAGCCGCGCTGTGCCTGTCAGTTCTGCAGACTGCACGAGCCGGTGCGGCGATCGGTCGACGAGGTGAATCAGCTTGGCTGCCGGCGAGGCCGTCAGGTCATAACCGATCAGCATACCGCTCGGTCTTAGTACCCGGGCCGCTTCCGCTATGGCAGCCTGCCAGTTCAGGACGTGATGCAGCATCAAGAAACTAAGCACAAAATCGAACGACGCGCTTTGAAAGGGAAGCGCCGTTGCGTCCGCTTGTTGCACTTTGGGACCCGGTCGCGGTAGGCGATCGCGGGCGTCGGCGAGCATGCCCTCATCGAGGTCCGTGACCGTCAGACGAATTCCAGGTGCCTGCTGCAACAGCGCCGCAGCCATCGCGCCGCTGCCGGCACCTAGTTCCAGTACATCACCACTGATACCGCAGCCTTGAAGTGCCCAGGGCAGGACGACAGATCCCGTGAAGTGCCGCCAAGAGGAGCAACGGCAAAACGCCGTTTCAATTCGGGACATCTTCGGCATAAAGCCTCCGGCCTAGAGAGCTGCAGCAAGGGCCTGGAGAGGACGAACATGAGGTCACCGCGTCACGCCATGGAGGGATGGTTGAAACAACCCGCCTATCCTACGCTGGGGCCCTGACCATTTGCGACCAAGCCTGCCTCGGTTCCCAACCTAGCAGCAGGACAACTTAGGACCAAGACAAGGGACGAGGGCAACCGGTGCTCCGGGGATCACGGATCCAGTCCACGAACCCGGTTGGAAAGAGTGGCAAAGGATTCACAAGTGCCTGTCCGGGTCTTCTCGGATTCATCGACCGTCGGCATGCCTTGCGCCGGAGGCTGTAATGGAATCATCGACCGGAAGATACTTTGTCTTGCCTGATCAATTCCCGTGCCTTCGAAGGAGACATAGATTCTTCATCGAACATCCTCGGCCGATCTGTTCGGTGCATCACCTCCACGCCCAAGAACGCGACCGGCAATACGCCGCGGATCAAAGAGTTACGTGCATAGGGCTGGGTCTACGCGGCCGGAAGCCTGGGCTTAACCTCTGGCCCGCGTCATGCTCGTGTCCAGCCAGCACGGGAGCTATACGTCGACTCCCACTCCGCCGTGATGATCATACGGATGGGACGGTTGCCTGACGCCTCTATGCCATCACCTGAGGCCCTGTTACCGGCCTCCTCATCCGCTTCCTGACCCGTCCTAGGATATTGGCCGCAGTTTCTGGGGGTCCCTGCGCTGCGGATCCTCGCCGGGCCTGACGACCAATACGGGGCAGACTGCGTGATGGATGAGGTGCGTGGACACGGAGCCGAGCAGCAGGCCGCTGAACCCGCCGAGTCCTCGTGAACCGACGACGAGCAGGTCCGCGTCCCTGGAAGCGTCGAGGAGGGCGGCCGCCGGTGATCCCTGGACAAGCAGCTTGCCAATGGGGACGTCCTCGGCCGGTACGCGTTTCAAAACCCGTGTTTGTTCGTTCTTTGCTGCCGCCTCAAACGACGCCGGGTCCCAAATCAGGCCCTCCATCCCTGCCGTTACCGCAGGAGGCTGCCAGGCGGTCACGGCACGGACCGTGCCGCCGCGCAGGCGCGCCTCGGACACCGCCCAGCCGAGGGCGGCCCGTGACCCGTCCGACCCGTCCAAACCGACCACGACCTGAAAGCTCTCATCATTGTCCACGGGTCTGCCTCCTTCAGCGCCTGCACATGCCTACCCAGTGTGGCAGATATGGGACGGGCCTGCCATGGTTGTTCAACCAAACGAGAGGACTGCAACTAAGCATCAGGGCGCGATCGAAGGGACTGCAGGACCGGAAGCGTGCGTGTCGCGGGCTTCTGGCGCTGGCAGAATGGATGCCGGTCAGGCTTCAGCAGGCGAATGCGGAGCCTGCCGGAGCTCCCCGATCCCAGGAGGCAGACCGATGCTCGTCCTCGTACTCAACTCCGGCTCCTCATCGCTGAAGTACTGAGCCGCCCGTGCTGCCGTCGCGCTGATCATGGACCTGTTCCTTCCGCATTGGGGGGGCTCATGTACCGGTACTATTCTACAAGGCGTAGCAGCGGGCCTCTGGTCAACGCGACCATTCGGGACCGGGGTCCGCCGCACGCAGTGACCCTAATAGCCGATCCTGCCCTTCCAACAAGGAGAACCTGTGGTCCCGAGCAACCAATCCGCACGGTACAGGGAGATCGCCGAGGTTTTGGCCCGTCATGGACTTGGCTTTCTCGCCGGAATCACCGGCCTTGAACGCTGGGTCTGATTTCACCACGGGGTGTTGGGCCATCAGCCGCGTGAGCTCCCCTACACAAACCCCGAACACCTTCGGCTGGCCTTGGAACAGCTTGGGCCGACATTCATCAAGCTCGGCCAACTGCTCTCCACGCGCTCGGATCTACTGCCCCCGGACTATCTACAGGAGCTGGCCAGGCTTCAGGACGGGGCACAGCCTGTCCCCGGCGACACCGTCCGAGAATTGATCCGACAGGAACTCGGAATGGGCCCGGAGCGGCTCTTCGCCGAGTTCGATGAAGAGCCGCTCGCCAGCGCCTCGATCGGGCAGGCCCACGCTGCCACGTTGGAAGACGGAACGCCCGTCGTCGTCAAGGTCCGGCGACCCGGCGTCGTCGCACGCATTCAGGAGGATCTGGAGATCCTGCAGAATCTCGCCGCCCAGGCGACCCGCCGGTGGGACGCTGCAGCCGATTACAACCTGACAGGTATCGCCGGGGAATTCGCCCGGACCCTGCGGGCCGAACTCGACTATCTGCAGGAAGGGCGCAACGCGGAACGGTTCGCGGAGAATTTTGCCCGGGATCCAGGCCTCCATATTCCCCGGGTTTTTTGGGACACCACCACGTCCCGCGTGCTGACATTGGAACGGGTCAGCGGGCTGAAGGTCGATGACCTCGATGGCCTGGACCGCGCGGGCATCGACCGCCGGGCGCTGGCCAACCGTGCCGTCGGCGCGATTGCGAAAATGATCTTTGAGGACGGCTTCTTCCACGCTGACCCCCACCCCGGGAATCTTTTCATCGAAACGGGAGGCCGCATAGGCCTGATCGACTTCGGCATGGTTGGTGAAGTGGACGAGAAGCTGCGGCAACAACTCGCCGCGCTGCTGGTCGCGCTGGCCCGGGCCGACCCGGAACGGGCAGGCCCTGCCCTGCTGGACCTGTCCGTGGCAAAACGTCCCGTCGACCGTGCGCAGCTGCGCGCGGATCTCGCCGCGGTGATGGCCCTTTACCAGGACCGCCGGCTGGCCGAGATTGAAATCGCGCCGCTCATCGGCAAACTGCTCGCGCTGTTGCGCGACCACCACCTGCAGCTGCCCCGGGAAAACGTGTTGATCCTGAAGATGGTTCTCATGGCAGAGGGCATGGGGGTCCGGTTGGATCCGGAATTCAACGTCGCGGAAACGCTCAACCCCTACGCGCAGCGGCTGGCACTTCAGAGCCTCTCACCGTTCGCCTACGCCATGCGGCTGGGACGGGCCGGCGTGGATGCTGCGAAACTGAGCGTCGAGCTGCCCGGAAAACTCCGCCGGATCCTGGATGCCATAGATACGGACGGCTTTGAACTGCACCTGCGCGCGGCCGAAATCGAGCCCCTCCTGGGACGCGCCGAACGCATCGGCAACCGCCTGGTGGCGGGCCTGATTGCCGCCGCGTTCATCAGGGGCTTGGGGGAACTGGTGGTCGCGGACAAGGACGAGTTCCGCCGCTGGGCACGACCTCTCATGGGGGCAGGACTCGGAGCGGCCGGTACGCTGGGTTCGTACCTGGCCTGGACCGGTCGACGGAAAAAGCGCTGACCTGGCCGCCCGTCACTGTGACTGCCTGGGGAACCGTCCATCAAACCGCGGCACATTTTCTCATGGGCCTGTCCGGATTCGTGTACGGGTCGGTCCAAGACGCGTGACCCGGCGGTGTCCGGCAATGCCACCGAAAGCGAAGCCCGCGACAGGCAGGGACTCTGATGGTGCACGTCTCCGGGAGAGCGATACAAGGAACTGACGCTGAATCCGTCCGTTCTTCCGTAGTTTCCTCCGTCTGTTCCCCGGCCCTTCGGGAGCCGGCTACCGGGTGATCACAACTTTCAACGCATTGGTTTCGGATGCCCGGGAGAAGGTGTCATAGGCGTCCAGGATGTTGTCCAGCGTGAACCGGTGGGTCGCAAATTTCTCCGCGGGGATCTTCTGCTGGGCCACCAGCTTCAGAAGCATGGGCGTGGTGTTGGCGTTGACGAGCCCCATGCTGATGTTGATGTTCTGGATCCAGAGATCTTCGAGGTGCAGTTCGACGGGCTTTCCGTGAACGCCTACGTTGGCGACGTTGCCGCCGGGCCGGACCACCTGGGTGGCCATCTCGAACGTTTGTGGGATGCCCACGGCCTCGATGGCAACATCCACGCCCAGGCCATCGGTCAGGGCCAGGACCTGTTCTTTCCACCCGGACGATCCGGAGATGACGGTCTCAGTGGCGCCGAAGGTCTTGGCCTGCTCCAGCCGGTTCTCATCGAGGTCGATGGCAATGATGGTCGCTGCCCCGTAAAGTCCTGCTGTGGCGATTGCTGCCAGTCCGACCGGTCCGGCGCCGATCACCGCGACCGTGTCCCCGGGCTTGACCCGGCCGTACTGGATGCCGATTTCAAACCCTGTGGGCAGGATGTCCGAGAGCATGACGGCCTGCTCGTCGCTGACCTCTTCGGGGAGCCGGTGCAGGGAGTTATCCGCATAAGGCACGCGCACGTATTCGGCCTGGGTGCCGTCTATGAGGTGGCCGAAAATCCAGCCGATGCCGGACTGTCCTTCATCCCCCAGGCAGTGCGAGTACAGTCCTGTCCGGCAGTTGGTGCAGTGCCCGCACGATTTGATGCAGGAGATGATGACCCGGTCTCCAACTTTGAGATTGCCGACAGATGCGCCGACGTCCGTGATTGTGCCGACTCCTTCATGGCCGAGGATCCGTCCTGCCTGAACGGCGGGAACATCACCTTTGAGGATGTGCAGGTCCGTACCGCAGATGGTAGTCGTGTCGATCCGCACGATGGCATCAGTGGGCTTGACGATTCTTGGGTCAGGTACATCCTGCCAGGATTTCTGTCCCGGTCCGCCGTAAACAAGTGCCTTCACTGTGCCTCCTCGACGTTGCCACGCCTCAAGCGTTCCGGCAACTAAGCATTTCGACCGCTCCGACAGGTGTGAGCCTACCAAGGCACAGGGCACCCGGGCCAGTGGATGTTATGCCGCCTACGGGTCCGGGAGTTATCGGGGCGCTTGGACGCTGCGTTTCCCCGGCGCTGTCAGGAAGACCATGGAC
>NZ_JABBCH010000030.1 GCF_012952295.1 Crystallibacter degradans | reverse complement strand
CAACAAGCACCCGGCCTGACCGGTCCACACCCAATTTCCGCCTCCAAACGCCGCACAAACAAACGAATCAATGATTCATCAGATGAGACTTCAAGGCAAACCCGCAGGTCAGAGGTGGTTCCGAGTCTGGACAAGACTTCGCCGCGCCCTCAAGCGGATGCCGGGCCGAAGCCCACATCAGAGCCGAAATCAGCCTGCGATCCGCGTAAACTCGCCCTTCGACGGGGATCCCGCGCCACAGCGGGGAGAGGAGGCGTCATGATTCATCAGATGAAATACGCAGACTACGCTGTGGCATATGCGCCGTTATTGGCATTCCCGATTTCCGCTTTGCCCAGGAGTGCCAGCTTCACCGGAGTTCAGGCGTTTCAGGGGTGAGATCTGCGAGTTGTATCTCACTGAGTGTGGGAGTTGATTCGGTAGTCCGTATCGCCTTCGCGACGGCTCAAAGCAATAGGTCGTTCCCGTGGTGGGAGCGGAATTGAATACCATCGCAGAAGTCCGTGCCGTCCGCGTTCTGAGTGTCCATAGATATTGAGACTTCGTAGGTGAATGGGGATTGGCTGTGATCCAGTCCCACGGTATGGACTTAATGATTCTCTGCGTCCGTCGGACACTGGGGACACTGGGGACACTCCGACTGACTAGTACAGAAACAAGGCTGGTCAATGACTATGGCCGGCAGCGGTAACGTTACTTGTCGTGAATGACGATCAATTTTCCCTGTTCGAGCTCGAAGTCGAACAACCGAAGCCGGACCACATCGTTGAGAAGTCCATCAGTCCAGAACAAATCCTGGAGCTCAGGCGGGCATTCAACGCCTCCGGGTTCACAGCCGAAGTGAAACAAGCGGAGATTATCAGGAGTTGTGTCATTCGGCCGGTGCAATCTCTTGAGCAGCTGCTTGCGCGCGATGTCCGTCCTATACTTAGGCGAATCGAGGAGCGATCTAAGTCACGGGGGCCTGCTACAGGGAGCGCGTGGGATAACAGGGAAGAAGACACCTGGATCGACAAGCTCTAGCCTCGCCTATGTCGCTTTCCGACCTCATAGACCGCCTTGGACCGCAGCTCCCTGGGGAGACGGGGCTCGCAAAGAGACTCCGATTCCATCAGTCGTGGTACCGGTCTGAGGTTCTCGGAATATCAGCTTTCGGTAGCACTCCCGCGCCGGCATCGCGTCCTCTGGGAAGCATCTTGCCTACAGCATTGACGGCAGAAGGGTATAACTTCACCACACCATTGGCTAAGCGTCTGTATGAAGAACGACGGACTCAGGGATGGGGAGTCGATCCGGTTAGATGCACTCGGTATCTGACATCTAGCCAGGCTCTGACGCTGAACTTCTTGGCTCCGCTTTTTGCGGAGCCCGGGTGGCTGGTAAGGGCGCTGTCCTTTGCTTTGGACCGGTCCGATATTCTCGATGTCGAATATGCCGCGGTGGAGTACGCACCAACTCAGCGGTCGCAGTTCCTCGGCGACATGACCAGGCTGGATGGCTTCATTATCCTGCGGTGCAGCATTGGTTATGAGGCTGTGGTACTTGAGTTCAAATATGCCGATCGCTTCAATAGCCGGGACATTCGAATAGTCGACCAGCCGACCTACAGAGCTTTGGCCGCGAAAACGGCAATTTGGACAGATTTTGATGGTGTTGCCGTTGACCGTGGCTTCAACCAGCTGGTGAGATGCCATGCACTAGGTGCCTCGATGCTTGAGCGTGCAACAGGTTCTTCGCGCACGACGTTAGTGGTAATCCATCACGAAAAAGATACTCGTGCTGATCAGCTCTTGGCCAGCTATCGAGCCCAAGTACGTGATCCAGCAACCGCTGCCAGTTTCACACTCAGTAAGCTCTGTGACCATATGGCGGCCACGGCAGATCGACAACAGCAAAGGACCGTCGAGACGCTCAGAGCTCGCTATGCGAACGAAGTGGGTAGCCAAGACTGGTGGCAGCGGTTTATTGGTTCCTGAACCCCCGGGAGCTTCTGATGGCTTGCTTGTGGAGGTGCTCAGTTCCGCTGAATGGAGGGCCGGGCTGAGACAGCTCTTCCGGTTTCATGAGCAAGAGCGACCTGAGCCAGCCCTCGACGTACCCTTTGTTGTTTGGAAGGAACGGGATCGCCCCTATGCCCAAGCTGCTCAGGGCTTCGGCTAGTCTCGATTTTTCATATTCTGAGCTGTCGCCAAAGCCTAGAGGGTACAGTGCCGCGCCTTTGACCACTGGCCGCGTGCGATCGCCCGTTGCTGAAAGCAGCGTAATGGCGTCGCGGTACCTGTGAAGCGCATTGATGGCATCAGCCGGGGGAGCCGGCATGTCGAATCGGTCCAACATCTCGGGAGTTGCATCAACTCGGTACTTTGCGTCAAGCACGACAATCAGGTCAGGCCAGGTATCACGGCGAAAAGTAAGGACGATATCGGGCTTTTGTGATCCTGTAAGGCCCCGAAACGTCGCATTGTAGGAAATGTCCAATTTCCCGTGGTCATGGTCGAAAGTTACTGTGCTGCGGATCCCCTTCCGGAGCCGGACACTAAGAGCTGAGTTATTTGTTTGCAGCAGCTCGCTTAGCTCGCACTCACCTCCAGTGATGCTCAGGACACTTCTCACCACCTCGATGTAGCACCACGCTTCATAAAGTTCGTGGAGATCGCTGACGGAATGACGGTTATCCCCAGGCGACGTTACTTCCAGTCCCTGCCGAAGCACCATAATTGACCGATACGCGTCCCCGTAGCCAGCCGCAGTATGCATCTGAAGGGAACTAAAGCCCGCGGGCGGAGGCGACGTCACCCCGGTGAAGACCGGAAGATCTAATAACTCCCAGAAGCTTTGGGCGATTTGAGAGATCTCGTCCCGCTCCGCTGCTAAACGGAGCGGGACGCCCTTGTGCCTTCGTACTAAGTCCTCGATGTCGGAACTTGTTTTTTGCTCGATGACAGCCAACTGCTGTCCGATGGCCTGGATCGAGAATCGAAGCCAACGATGCTCCGGCGTGTCCAAAGTTTCGAGTGGTTCAATCCCCCGAATTGCTCGACGGGAGAGTCCAACACCGGGAATCTCCGTCCAGGCTCCGATACCGGACTGGGACATGATCGACTTCCGGGCCCGGGTGTCGTTTGCTCGTACTTTCTCGATGCGCCTGAAGGACATGCCCCGCGAGAGTGACCGCTGAGGGTGCGCATCGACGTAGCGGACGGCTGCTTCCAGTCTGATTGCTTCATTCCGGAGAAGAATCAGCCAGTCGAGCTGTGATCCGTCACTGACGTCGGTGTGTGAACTGCTCCGGTACGTTGCTCTCATATATTCAAGGGCAAGTGCACGGGAAGCACTGGAAATGTCCAAGAGCAGCCGGTCATAATCGTTTTCATAGTCCAGCTTTGTCGGAAAGACCTCCAAAGTGATGTTCAGGATTTCTCGACCAACCTGGACTGCGAACGTGCACAGTCCCACTTGCCGCCCGAAGCTGAAAGGCCCAGTGAGGGCGTCCTCATCCTCGTAGGCGTCAAGGCTTTGGAATAGAAGCGGGTCCCGGTGGATCGCCTTTGGCAATGTCCCGGGAACCAGCGACTTCAGGCGGACTTTATATTGAGTATCTTCGAAAAATGATGGTGCTTGAAAATCCTCATCCGAAATGTCCCAACCGGATTGGCCGCCCCCTCGAACGCTGACCTCGCCGGATGAAACGGCGGCGGTGAAGAACGGCGGCCTGTTTAGGTTTTCACGGTTGATCTCCGAACGAGCCTGCCTAGGCCCCCTTATTTCTAACGTCACAAAGCTCGTGACAATGCGCACGAGTCGATCCGATTTCACCGTCACACCCAGTAGTTTGCGAAGCCGGTATCCTGTAACCGACGCTGCATGAGCTGAAGTCGTTCCTCGCAGAACGGGAAGCCGTTGGACAAACCTGTACCAGGATCTTCGGTGCGATTTTCTGTAGCGGACGCCCAGTCCAGAAGCGATTCCAGCAGCTTTCGAATGACAACTCCGCTGCCTTGGATGCGCGGTAGTACTTTCATGGCTATGGCAACATCTAGTGGATCGACGGTTCCGGACGTTGTCGTGGCGAATTGATCTGGGCATTTCTGGGCCTCAAGGCAGAATATCGCCACCTCGTCCCTCACCCTGTAGCCCACCTGAAGCTGGGCGTTTGAAAGCGATTCATTGACTACAGTTAGAGCTTCTATGACCCGGGTGACCTCCTGATCATCTCTGAGGGGATGCTGTGGCAGGCTTAGCGCCGACTGTTCCCAGATGCTGCTGCCCCAAGGCAGCAGAGGTTCCGCATCAACATTAGCTTCGTCTACGAGCGAGAGATCAACGGTGGAGAACTCTATGACAAAGCCCCGATCAAGCACCTTCTTTGAGAAGCCGAACGTAGTCTCGTCCATGTTGACGGAACCAATCAGACATAAGTTTCCCGGTAGTCCGACGGAAGCCCATTCGTCAGCTACCGACCCGGCAAGATGACCAAAGAATGGTTCGGACTGAAGCCTGCCGGAGTCGTTACGACTACGTTCTTCAAGGCGGCTCAGGACCTCGGCTAGGTAGTACTCGACCCGGGCGATATTCATTTCGTCCAAGACGAAAAAGAACTGTTGCTCAGGATTTTCGTAAGCACGCTTGGCGAACCGGAGCAGGTGGCCCGGATGAAACTCTCCTCTTAGCCCGATGTATCCCAGCAGATCACTGCTATCGTGCCAGTCTGGACGGACGGGCACGGTCTCGCAGATTCCGCCCGTCGCTTCCGCGATGAGGCGCGGGAGCTTGGTCTTCCCGGTTCCGGAAATGCCGGCGAGTATGACAAACGGTTTGGTGCGAACAGCCGATACGTAAGTAGCGATCTGCCAGGGCTCGAAGTTGAACCCGCGGTTCCGAATGTAGGCGTGCAATTCCTCGACGGGCAACAGCTCTGTAACCGTTGCCTTGGCTGGTGCGGTTTGGCCTGGCTTAGCCGCACGAGACGCCCTGTGCGCTGCAGGAGGAAGATATTGAACGGGTTCAGCCACAACATCGGCGAAATCGGAGACTGCCGATGTATCGTCCGACCACAGCGTCTGCTCAGATGAGTCGTCAACAAAAAGAGTAGTGGCTTCCAAACCTGTGAGACCGAAGTCCTGCTTGAATCCATCCGTAAGTTTCTCGAAGGAGGGTTCGCTGCCGAAGCGCGGCTCTAGATCAGTAAACCTAAACCACCATGTTGCGGCATCTGACAATCTCGGCAGCTCTCCCGAAAAGTTCTGCTGAGCCGCGGAAGTGGTAAACATCGTCCTGAGCTCGTTGTCCTTGAGCTCAACATGCCGGTATTCCTTAGGGCTTGTTCCCTGAAGAAGGGCAAACGGTGTTGCCGGTTGCGATTGCCAACCCGCAACTGTGTCGGAGGGGCCATTCGAAGGATATTTTCCGGACTTGTAACCCTTAGTTGAATCCCTCTTCGCCGCGATAGGTGTGAAGTAAGGGTTAGCATCTTGCGCAAACTTGTTGAAGCCCGGCACTCTGGCTGCCCATAGCTCCGGAGTTCTTGCGGCCCATTCATTAATCGCTTGGACGAAATGTGGTGAGCGTGTTCCCGTCACAACAGTGGGAGAGGGAATGGGCATGCCCTCGACTATCTTGGCAATGGTCAAGGCTCTGAGGAATATCAGGTAGTCCGTCAGCCGCGTCTGTGCCGAACACACTCCGAGCCGCTCAACTGCGATTTTGAGACGTTCTGCACTGAGATAGACACTCACTCAGCTGCCTCGGGCTTCTGCAGGGGATCTTGGGTTTCCATTAGGCGCCGTTGAGCGATTTCGCAATAGTGCGCGCTTATATCTATGCCCACGGCTCGGTATCCATTTTTCTTGGCGAAGGCCATTGTTGTTCCCGATCCGTTAAACGGATCAAGCACGACCCCGTTAGGGGGCGTTGTGGCAAGTATCGGTATCTTCACCAGATCCTCTGAAAATGAAGCTTTGTGCGAGGACCCTCCCGCTGACGTCGCTGCCGACCATGTGTCCAGAGGAGGGAGAATCTTGCCAGATTCCATGGTGCGGCCGACTAAATGCCGATTGTAGTAGTACCAGCGGTTCTTGGTCAGGTGAAAAACATGCTCGTGGGATACAGATGACCGATCACGCACCTGGTCTGGTATTGGATTTGGCTTGATCCAAATATTGTCGTTGCGGACGAGCCAGCCAGAATCCTGCAAAGCAATTGCCAGCCTATGCGGAATCAGTAGAAGTTGCTTAGGGCGTGCCCAAAGACCATCACCGGGCCGGTCCTGGGGCCGGATGCCGAACCTCCGGGCTCCCTGCTTGATCTCGCCGCTTTTGTGCGCACCCTTGCCGCTCCAATAGGTGTCACCCAAGTTGATCCACAATGATCCAGTGTCTTTGAGCACGATTTTGCAGAGCTCAAAGACTTCAGCGAGTTCGTCGATGAACTTCTGAGGATGCAACTCCAGCCCGAGCTGTCCCTCATGGCCATAATCGCGCTGTCCGTAGTAAGGCGGCGACGTGACGATGGTGTCGACCTGGAGACCCTGCTCAGCGAGAAATTTGAGCCGCTCCTTCACGTCACCTTGAAGGATGACTGATCTGTCGTCGGAGTAGTGCGCCTCTGCGACGATCTTAGGATCGTTAAAACTTGCCTGAGGCGTGGGGATTGGGTGAAGAGCTCGATTGGCAGGCGTTTTCTTGAGCGCGCCTTTGTGCATTGACACCCGGCTCGGTGGGATGACCAGGGAACTAAGAGGCATCAATGTACGGATCTCCTTAATGAAAGGTTCAAGCTTATCGACATGGCTAGGGGCATCTCTCTGTCCGACATCGAGATGCAGGTGTGGAAATCGTCATCAGTGAGGACCCTGCAAGAATTGGAATCGAGGTTCCGAGCGAGCGTCCTCCAGAAGAGCAGCTAGCTGAAGATGGCCTGTTTCAGTCAACTCGTAGTAATGCCGCGGAGGCCGGGTTCCGCTTGCTTCCGATATGTCTTCCCAACCGTCTTGAAGCCAGCCCTCGTTGAGCATTCTGTGAAGAACGGGATGAAGCGCACCAGAACGAACCCCTGATTCGGTCGACAGTGCATATCCCCAGTGCCTGCGTTGAGGATTGGCCATGAGGGCAGCTGCCACCTGGAGCAATGTCTGTGTCTTCCTCATGGCCCTTACTCTACCTAGGTAGAGTAATTTCTTGTTGGTTGACACTCGTCGAGAGTTCCGTGTCTTCCATCCGTCGTTCGTGAGCTGACTGCTGGCTGACCGCCCCTGCTCGATCTATTTCGGCCCATGAGCCGGCAGCCATAGTGGCCTGTCGGCCTTTGCCAACCGTGGCCTTGTCAGCGTTCCCGGAGGAGATAGGGCCCGTAGCGCCGCTCACCATCTGGGCCACAGTCCATTTCTTTCGTTGGTTGACCAGACATTACGCTAAAGGAGAGGTTGCCCTCAGGAGTGCTGTTGGACAGTGCAGTGCTGGAATGGAGGGCTTAGGTTGGGGGAAGGCACTTCAATGAGTTCGGAGATTCCAGAACACTTGCTGGGCACGCAACAGCACCGGAACGCTCGAGACCTCAGTGAGTACTTAGTCCACATGACTTCAACACCCGCGGCGCTTGCCAGCATTATCACCTCCGGCCGTATCGAAGCACGGAAACCCTTCGGAATTGGCCGTAGCCTCCGGATGGTCGAGGATAAGCACAAGGCCGCCTGCTTCACTGAGATGCCCCTGTCAGAACTCGACCGTCTAAGAGAAAGACGTAAGTCTTGGGGAATCGCCTTCAAGCGGGACTTTGTACTCAATCACGGCGGTCAACGCGTCTGGTACCTCGATACGGACAAAGCGCCCTACCAAGCTATTCACGGGCTCAAAGAGGCCGCCTTCGAAAGCCGCGATTGGAACAACCCTATCTGGGAGCTCACGCCCTTTGTCGATGAGTGGAATCCCGAGAAGAACTACACCTTCGACTGGGAACGCGAATGGCGAGTCATCGGCGGACTGCCATTTGACCTTGAAGACGTTGTCCTTCTCATAGGTCTAGACGGTGTTGAGCCGCTCTTTCACGAGGAATTCACGATCGGAGCGCCGTACTATGACGCCCGTGACATGACTTACCAATGGGACGGACACACCATTCCAGAGGTTGGCGCAAACATGGACGCCATCCTCACTAACTTCCTTGCAACCTTCCTAACGCCAGACAATGCTGAAATCCCCTACGACGGTGAAGATGGCTACATGTGGGAGGGTTGCGCGACCGCCTATGAAACTGAGGACGCACTTGAATACCTGTTGCCGGATGCCCCACGGGAAGTCCTCCAGGCCTTGGCCAACCACCTCAACCAGATCAGCTTCCAATGGGCTGAACGGGAGGAAGTTGACTCACGGGGCGAAGACAATCTGGATTCAGAGGATCCCGAGGAAGCAGCACTCCGAGACGACGAGCAGCTATGACAGCCAGTTAGCCTAATCTGATCTCTAGCTACGGAAGAGCGAGTATTCGATTTCATCCGCACGTACCGGGTGACCAGCTTGTATGGCAGCATCGACTGCCCAGCGGCTCATTAGCATGCAATAGTTCGCATAGGTTCCCGGCCACCAACTATCCGGAGGGGAGTCAGGCCAAGCAAATGGCCGCAGCTTCCCGGCTATAACTTTGTCGAGGATTAAATGACGGGGTGTTGCTTCCGGACCTTGGGCAAAATACAGGAACTTAGTCGCGAACGCCGGTCCGAGCATTCTGATACGGCCAGCACCACGAGGGGTCGTCAGAATGCTGTAGGCCTCTTCCTGACTGCGGTTGGCACGTACGCACAGCCAAGCTTCGGCCAGCCTTTCAGCGGCACCCTCCGGATCCTGCTGAATGCCGTCCAGTCGTGCATGCATTCTTGAGGCGGTCAGCCCCAGGCCCCAGGCCATGGATGCCAGAAGAAGTTCCAACGCTCCCTCTTTGGAGGGCTGAACTGCACCGAGTGAAAATACATCGGCTCTTGAAATGCGGAACCTTCCAGTGGCCGAAGCAAAGAGGCTGGGAACGGGAAGCTCTCGAGCAGTTAACTCCTTCGCCCATCGATCAGCATCAACGGTTATTCGATGGTTCAAAACCGCCGCTGATCCAGGCAGGGCTTCGTGCAGGTCGTCAGGAAATGGTGCGGTGAGGTTCAGCATGGGTCTGATCTTTGCCTTCATAGACCAGGACTGCAACATTCGCTGGGGAGAAGACCTCTACGCTCGTGGCAGCCGAGCAAAAAGTACTATGAACAGCGCCATCGGACGGGTCATCGGGAAGGCAAGCATGTTCTGGGTATCCGCGCCGGTCCAGCGGTTGGCCCAACGTTCCGCAAAATATCTTTAAACACTGACACGGGTGGTCCCCTCAGCTGGCCGTCTCGTCCTAGGCGGGGCCGACCGTTTCGACCGCAATCAGCATAATTTCTCGAATGAACCCTTGAGCGGACTTTGGCGCGCGGCCTGATCGCTGCTGTACCCACACGCCGGTCCCCCATACCGCTTCGAGCGGAGGCGCGCTAATACTGAATCTCCAACCGGCAGGTGGTGCCAGGGGGCAGAATCAGACCATGCCCAATCAATTGACTGTCGGAAAACCTCGATACGGAAGCCTCTCAACCGGCAACGCGGACACTTCCGAGGTGAGCGCCACGCTCGAACGGACAAGTGAAGGCATCTTCGTATCGATCACGTTCAGCCATGACGAAAGCCCGGAATATGCTCAGTGGTTCACCCCCAATTATTTCGATATAGCCGCGGTAACGGCGGAGGAAACCCGACCGCGCCCTCCCGTACCGTCCGCTCTCTTCTTCCATGACTCTCATGGCCCTGTTGCTCTCGTTGGATGCCGAAATGCGGGATACCACACCAACCATCGAATCGGATCAGGACGGGTCTACGTGGGGGCTGCGGTCCTAGCTGCCCCATCGACAGCACACGCCAAAGTCATGGGCATGCGATCCGCGGTATCGGGACTGCGTGCTTGGCTAGGCACATCTGCCATTTCTCAAACGAGAAAATTTGATAAGACTGGCCGGTTCAAGTCCGCAGAAATTCAGGTAGTGATACCCGAAGTCATCGATATTCCTAACTCGGAACTCGTCCTGCGCCCCGCTATCAATAGAACCCCCAGGGACGGGGCTCTCATAATTGAGGACATTGTATGGGTAGAACATAAAACCGAAGAGGAATCGTCCTGGCGCCAACACCAGATGGCTATGAGGGCAGTCCGAGACTTACTGGCTGTGTCAAGGTGGCGGGACGAGAGCCTTATTCCTGTATCTGTGGCACGAACGGAGGATTCCATTGAAGGAGACACTCCGGAGTCGGCGCGGCAGCAATGGTGGCGTGAGGTCGCCGATTCGAGTGCACCTGAGCCGAAGGAAGAAACAGGGCGACTCGAACATCTAATTCTGTGGGAAGACCTAGGCCCAGAAGGGCTAGCGCGCTGGATCAAACTGCGTGATGACTTTGCCCGAGCGGTTGATCCAGCCGTATCCAGCATTTATCTGGAGGGCGTGACGGTCGAAGTTCAACTAACCCAAATAGCCATCAGCCTAGAAGCGCTGGGCTATCTCCTATTTATGCGCAAGGACGGAGCGTCTGAGGCTAAAGCGGGTGGAATCAGTTTCCAACGACGACTCAACCGCATCGTACAGGAAGTCCCCGGGCTTTTGCCTTTCGTAGATGCAACATGGTCGCAGCGGATGGCAGATACCTACAACTCTGTGAAGCACGCCAACCGCGACCTCCCTCAAACAGTTGATGTTGCCAACAGTTGGCGCGAGGGTGCCCTTCTCTTTAGGACCTGGATTGCTAACGAGCTAGGAGTTGAGTGCGACAAACTCCGGGAAAGAATCGCGCGGGACCCCCAAGTACATTCCTACATCGTTGCCAGCGATTGAATCCGCCTTCCAAAAGAGGACCTCCTGTACGGGCAGGCGTGCCACAGCTAGCGATCACAGAATGCCGCCAAAGAGCGATCAAGCCACAGGTGCTTCGGGTCCGCCGCAAGGCTACTGTATGCCTCATCAAACGATCCTTTACTAGGACGACGAGTGTGGCCCGCCAGTTGTTGCTCGAAGTGTGACTGTCAGCGATAAATGGCGGTCTTTTTGCGTCGCTAAATGGCGGCCTGGTTCGAGAGTGCTCGCGACCGCCTATAAAAGGTTGCTCGGGACATTCCGAGATCGCGCGCGACTTGAGCAGCAGGTTCGCCGCCTTCGACCAGGCGGACCGCGCTTCGAATCTGGCTGTCAGTGACCCGGCGAGGGCGGCCACCAAGATCCATCCCGGCTTCTCGGCGTTTGGCGATGGAATCGGTGACGCGTTCGCGCTTGATCTCGTGTTCCATCTGCGCGAGGGCGACCATGATCGTGAACAACATGGATCCCATTGGTGTCGCAGTATCGACATCGCCTCCACCTAGGTTTAGAACGCGCAGGCCCGCTCCTCGACTGCGGAGTTCATCGGCGAAGGCGAGCATGTTCTGGGTGGAACGTCCGAGCCTGTCCAGCGTGGTGATGACAAGAGTGTCGCCATCGATCAGCGCTTCGAGGGCCCGATCAAACTGTGGTCGTGAATTTCGCGTCCCGGACACGCCGTGGTCAATGTAGAGGTCATCGCGCCGGACTCCGGCGGCAAGAAGGTCTGTCTGTTGTCGGTCTGTGGATTGCTGTCGCGTGGAAACGCGTGCATAGCCAATCAGTTTGGCCAAGGGCTGCTCCGATGTGTCTCATAACTAATGGTGGATACAGCGATTCAACCAGAAGGTTTCGAGACATAGTTACGAGAATCGCCGGCGGCGGAAAAACTCTGACGATTCCGCGAAAAGTATGATGCTGAAATGGTCACAGGGGTCGAATCTGTGAGACGTCTCGTATCCCAAGGGTTGCGAGACCTGTTGTAGGCAGTTCCACCCGTCCGCTCGATCAGGATGCCGAGAGCAGGAGGGCGACGTTCTGCCCGCCGAATCCGAATGAGTTGCTCACTGCCGCTGCGACGGGCATGGAACGTTCGGTGGTCACGACGTCGAGCATCAGTTCGGGATCGGCGTCGTCGAGGTTTTTCGTCGGCGGGATGATTCCGGTCTGGATGGTCAATGCGGTGATGATGGTCTCCACCGCTCCGGCCCCACCGAAGAGGTGTCCGATCGAGGCCTTCGGAGCGGTGACCGGGACCTGCTCGCCGAAGACGGCTCGGATGGCCGCAGCTTCGCTTCGATCGCCGACCGCTGTTCCTGTTGCGTGGCAGTTGATGTGGTCGACGTCTCCAGGCTGGAGTCCACTCCGGCGGACGGCCATCGCCATGGCGCGGATTTGTCCGGCGCCGGTGGGGTCCGGTGCAGTGAGGTGGTGGGCATCCGAGGAGATGCCGAAGCCCGCGATGTGAGCGATGATCGGAGCGTGTCGGGCCGCTGCGTGACGCTCCGATTCTAGGACCAGGACGCCCGAGCCCTCACCGAGGACGAATCCAGACCTGTTCAGGTCGAACGGGCGCGAGAGCTCGTCGAGCGCGCGGGTCGGCTTCGCGAGTGCCTGCGTTTGGGCGAATGCCGCCAGGGTGAACGGCATGATCGCCGCCTCGGCACCTCCCACAATCACGACGTCTGCCTCGTCGCCATCGATCAAGCGCATGCCCATCGCGACGGCCTCGGCCCCCGCAGCGCACGCAGAGACGGGCGTGAACACACCGGCGCCCGCGCCGTACTCGATGCTGATCTGCGCCGCCGCGGCATTGGCCATGAGCATGGGTACTGTGCGCGGCGAGACCCGCCGGGCGCCGGACTTTTCGAGCACGTCATCTTGATCGAGCAGGGTCTGGATACCTCCGGTGCCGGAGCCGATGACTACGGCCAGGCGGTCGCGTTCGACCTCCGGCGCGCCGGCTTGAGTCCAGGCCTCGGCCGCCGCTATGACGGCCAGCGATTGACACCGGTCGAGTCGGCGCGCCCGGATCGGGTCGATCACGTCGGGCCCGAGCTCGGGAGCCACGAAGGCCACCGGAACGGTGAGGTTCGCCCAGCTCTCTCCTCGGGTGCCGAGATCGATGACGTTCGATCGTCCTGCCAGCAGCCCGTTCCAGAGCGCGTGCACTCCGATCCCCATCGGCGTCACCACTCCCATGCCTGTTATTGCGACCATTTCCTGACCCTTCTTGTATGCGAAACAAGTTAACTTGTATCACATACAATAGATCCATGGCCACACCAGTTATGCCGCCCACGGGGACCCCGCGAGGAGTTGCAACTCGCGCGCGGATCCGAGACGCGGCATCGGATCTGTTCATGAGAGCTCCTCGCAATGAGGTAAGCGTTGCCGCGATCGCGGCCGCCGCCGGAGTCTATCCAAACCAGATCACCCATCATTTCGGGTCGAAAGACGCCCTTTTTATCGACGCGGCCTTCGCTCTTCTCCTGCGCGACACTGCGCGCCTGCAAATCGCAGCCTCGCGGGCGAAGTCTGTCACGGCGTTCCGGTCGGTGCTCGCCCGCACTGCGCTACTCATGCCCTCCCTGCCTCTGGCCGTCTCCGCGCTCGGGATCGCAGGTGACTCCCGCGAAGTGATCGATCCCGTGCAGCGCAATCTGGATCTGCTGTTCGCGCGATCGGAGCGATTCATCCGCGATTGGACGACCCGGCACGGCTGGTCGACCTCACCCGAGCTCGCGCGGGAGGTGCGTACGTTCTGGAGCGCGACCTTCGGCGCCGTGCTCCTGTCTCGTGCAGGATTCCCAGGCGGAGCCTCCGAGGTCGACCTGGCCAGCATCCTGAGCCTCACCGAGGATGCGGGACGGCTTGAGACCGGCCTCCACGAAATCGGCACCGACGGGCCCGCTCACCGGGTCAATCAGCCCGTCGGCGAATGAGGCGACCGACGCCGCCATGCCGATGGACGACCCGATCAACTAGTGGATCTGGATGCCATCCCCATACGGGGCAGCTGACTCGTCTCCTGCCAAAGCGATGTGTCTCATAACCCAGGAGTCTCGAATCCCTAAGGATACGAGACGGGAGGCTTAGGCCAGGCCCGCGCTCGTCGGCTCTAGGCGCCATTTAGCGATCACAAATCGCCGCCAAATAGCGCCGAAAGTCACATGCTCGAAGTCCCGAAATTCCGGATCGTGCCGCGTCTCATCAATATGTCTCACTTCTGATACTCTCAGGAAAAGGGAAAATAGACCTTTAATGCGACAAGGGGGACGATATTGGCATGCATCGGTTACGCCAGGGTCAGCACCTTGGACCAGAACTCTGACCTGCAGCACACGGCGTTGAAGGCCGCCGGCTGCAAAAAGATCTTCACGGATCACGGCGTCAGCGGCACGAGGGCAAGCCGGCCCGAATTGGACAAGATGCTCGACCACCTGCGGGACGGCGACGAGGTGATTGTCTGGAAGCTTGACCGGCTGGGCCGGAATACCCGTAACCTACTGGCGCTAATTGATGATCTGGAGGGCCGCGGCGTCCACTTCCGGGCTCTGACCGAGGGCATCACCACCACGGGGTCCATGGGCAGGGCCATGCTTACTGTGATGTCCGCTTTCGCGCAGCTGGAACGGGACCAGCTTGCGGAGCGGACACGGGCAGGCATGGCCGCGGCCGCCGCTCACGGGCGCAGAGCTGGTCGGCGGGAGGTCACCGCCGAGGACCGCAAGGTCAGGCGCGCGTGTGAACTGAAGGCCCAAGGCCTCAAGCCCGCCGATATCGGAAAGATCATCGGAGCCAGCAGAGCCACTGTCTATCGCTACCTCGCTATGGATACCGGATGACACAGCTGGGGTCAATCCGGGTTATCCACGGCTGTGGGCATCGGATTTGCCTCGCGACTTCAGGGCCAGAATGATCAGAAGCCGTAGAGATGATGTCTAGCTCCGAATGCAGCAGCTCCACCTTCCAGGAGGTCCTCAGCCAGTTGGCGGATGGTGGGGTTATCTAGGGAGCCAATTCCGTTGGTGACCGGCTGACCTTTCCGGCCACTGCCTTCAAGGGCGATCACAAGCTCTGCATCTCCAAGCACGGGGATGTTCGCGTTATGAGTACTCAGTATTATTTGCCGTTGGCCCTTCAGACTACGAAGTCTCTTTACCACGCCACTGAAGACGAAACGGTTGTCGAGATCATCTTCGGGCTGGTCGATGACGAGGGGCGCATCGCTGGCACCTAGCAGCAACAGCAGTAGGGCAGTCGCTTTTTGTCCTTTAGATAGATCTTCGAGTTTGCGGTATTCGCGGGGATCTCCTTCGTTCGAAATGTCGAGGAATACGTCAGCGGCTAGGCCAACGGTGGTCTCCTCAAGTTGTCGAAAGAGTGACTCTCCTGCTGCTGAAAGGTTGGTGGCCTGCACACCGCGGATGCCGAACTTTTCTTCTAGAGACTCTCGGCCCAGTCGAGCGGAATCAGCCAGTGCTGAGGGACTGAATTCGTCAGAGTCTATGGCGGCCATGATTGTCGTCCGACCACCACTGACATGAGAGGAAATCAGTTGTTTGATGTGCTCGCGGTGCGGGGACTCTACAGGTCGCACGTTCACCGTCCCGTCCGTGGCTGAATTAGCTTCTCGTATAGCTTGGCGCAAGCGTTGAGCCTTTGCTCGTTGCGCAATCTGGAGCTCCCCGAGGAGATCTGTTCGATCTTGCTTGAGAATGCGTATCTTGCCTTCGTGGGTAGTTCGAGCGGGGGCCTTCTGCCTCAGCGTCTGGATTGCCCTTGAGGTCGCCACAAATTCACCGGGATCGTTTCCGTCATCTTTCAGCTTGCGCAGCGTCTCGGCAGTCGATCGACGGACTCCATCTGTTTCAGCCGTCCAAGCTGCCTGTACTGTGCTTGTTTCCGTCCTAGCTGTTTCGACAGCGCTTTTAATGGATACGAATGCGGCTTCGACAACTCCAGCTGCAGTTTCCAATGCTGCTGAAAGAACCCCCAAGGTCTCGGCTCTGGGTGAGTCTGCAAGTCCTTGAAGTTCAGCCCTTAAACTGCCCGGGATATCTTCGTTGGTGATGTTCAGCAGTGATGTGGCCAAGTTGTCAATGCGCAGGTTTGCTGCTGCGATGATGGCTTCATCTTTTTGGAGTAATTGTTGGTCGGTGAGTTTTTCGCCAAGATCAGATTCCGTGAAAATTTTCATCTGTTCTTCAAGACGCGGTAAGTCCGCGAGTTCACCATCAAGTCGGACCAATTCCGCCTCAGCTGTAACCAGCTGAGTGCGGTTCTGCTGCAACCGTAGCTGAACATTCGACTCGTCATCGCTCTGAGTTTCCGGGCCGGCGAACCGCTGGACCATTGCTGCTACGTTGTCCTTGTCATGGGCCAGCTCAGCTAATTCATGCTGACCAAACACTTCTATTGCCCCAATTACGTCCTTAGCGCTTAGCTGAGAAACGGCACCGGCTGCGTCTCTCACTATCGGGGTCTGATCGACTGTCCGAGTTACCTCATACGTTTCCAAGGACGGCCCAACGCCATTGACAGTTACGGCAACCGTTGCACCTGGTCCGAGGACATTCCTCACCATGGAGTGGTGATCCTTCTTGGCCTCAGGTCCTAATGGCTCCAGGTCCAGCACGAAGCGGATGCTTTCAATTACCGTAGACTTTCCTGTCCCACGTCCTCCGATCAGTGTCGTCAGCTCGTCTGAAAGGTCCAGAGTTACACCATCCAGGAAGCCCCCTTCCCAGGATATTTTTCCGAGAACCGTTCGAGGAGCCGTTGACGGATCCACGAGGCTTATTCGGGTCCCGGGTGTACGGACCGCAAGTTTCAGGCTGGCCAATTCGCAGGCACTCAGCTTGAACCAGCTACTGGCGCCAGTTGTGGCCAAAGTATCCGGGTGGCAGATATCATCCGCATGAATCTTGGCAATTTCATGGGGGCGGAGGTAGGGCGCAGTGCCAGCAAAGATGGCCTCCTGGTCTATTCCGTCGGCTACGTCGGGTGTAATGCCAATGACATGGAGGTCCGGGTGTTGAATCATCTTGACCAAGGGATTGCCAGAACGACCGGTTAACATACCGCTGTTCGCGACATTGGCGTGAGCGGGTATAACGAGTGCTCCGGCACTAGTCATGGACTGCATGATCTCCGCATACGGTCGACCTGTGGTTCCATTGGCGCAGGACGGTGCTACCCCGCACTGTCCGATGGCCGCATTGATCGTCGAGGCGGGGGTGTCTCGCTCAAATATGACGAGGAGGTGGATCCCCTCTGATGAGTTTGCTTCAAAGCCAGGTAGTACAGCTATGCCTGCTGCTTCTGCATCGTTTGCGAGTCCAAGCGCAGAATCTACGCACCAGTGATCAGTAATCGCTATCATTTTGATATCGAGAGCCTGCAGGGCCTGGATCAATGCCGCATTGTAGCTCTGCTCATCAGAGAACCTTGTGGAAGGCGAATTCCGTCCGTGGTAGCTGTATGGATTCACCTGCAACGCCGCACGGATCCACTTTGCGGAATCGATCGGTCCAATTTCTGCCATGTATATCCCCCATTTTTGTCAAAGGCTGCTCCCGGCGAACGTCCAATCGGGCTCGATTCTTCGACCGACTTATGCAGTCAACTCGTCGTGTCCTAATCCAGATTCCGAGGTCACCGTTCAACGGTGACTACTCAATCTGTACACCAGCGTCGGTTCTCACTACATCTGTCAGGTTGGAATCTAGAGAGTTCGCCGACGAGTGTGAACAATCGCCTTCTGGATCCTATCCTGACGCAAACTCTGAAGCGCTTCTGACGTCAGGTTGGGGTTTACTTTAAACTGACGCTCCAGCTAATACGCATGCTGCACGCGCTGTGTTGCCTTTGGCCCCGCCAGCGGGGGGCGTCTCTTGTTTCCAAGATAGTTTAGCGCGGTGACACGGGGGATGGTGCAGAGCATTGCGTGGCGATGGCCTGCTGTGAAGATGTGTCAAAGTATGGTCTTCAACGTGATGAAAGAAGGTGCAGTCCACGCCACAGCTGCCGATTGGTTGTATGAAGCCATCGAGCGCGTCGATGGAGACGTACTACTGGCTAGTCCCTACCTGTCCTACGACGTCTGCCGGCACTTGGCGCGGGTAGCTAGCCGATCAGACTACAGATGGCAGCTCTTTACGTGCCTTGACCCCAGCGCCGTGGCAAACGGGTTTTTGCGGACCGACGGCTTGAGGGAACTCCAGAACGGCGGGGTCAACATTCGTCACGTAGACAGATTGCATGCCAAAACATTCGTTGTCGGCGGACGGGGCTTCCTCGGATCGGCAAACCTGACTGGCGCCGGGCTGGGCAGTTCAAAGTCGCCAAATGTGGAGCTGGGTGTTGAGTTGGGGATGGCCCAGGTCCTATCCGTCAAGGTTGCCATGGAGAGCTGGTCGAGTCGCGAAATCACTGCGGATGACCTCAAAGAGCTTCACGCACAGGCACGACAGCTGACTCGGGCAGCGATACCTTCCGCAGACGGAATAGGAGGTGTTTCCGGACTGGCGCTTGTGGAGCAACTTTTGTTGGATGCCCGCGATCGAGAGCGTAGCCTTTGGCTGAAATCCGAGTACGGTGTCCCCGCGTTGGACAAGTGGCGCAGCGAGTGGTTCTTCGGCAACCCCCCACAAGGCCCCGACCGCAAATGGCCGCCGACAATTAAGCCTGGAGACCTCGTCCTAATTCGTGCGCAGACCGGGGATTGCTACGCCGTCGTAGAAGTGACCTCAAGGCCGGAAGACCGACCAAAGGATTACGTCGAAGAACGAGGCCATGAGGCGAATCGCTGGCCATGGGTGAACCGAACCAAACCACGCTTCGTTCCACACGAATTGCTTGAGCTCAAAGCAAACGAACTCGTCCGCAGCACGGGCGGCCTCCAAAATGGTTACATTCGATTGAGCTTCGAGCAGTTCACAGACGCGGTTCGCTCACTTGCAAGACTCATGCCTGATGGCCGTGGCTCGGCCTGATTACTACTCTGCTCGAGGCCTGGCGAGTCAGTGGTTCATAGCAAGTACTTCAGTCTCACGCTGGTGACGAGAATCAGGCATTCAGCTGATGACTTCGACATCGAGGATCTCGGCCTCTTCGGTCCGGTGTCCTGGCTTGGTCAGTTCCAGGCTGGCGAGGTGCTTTTGCAGCCGTTTGGACATGGGGAGGAATGTGCCCAGGGTGAGGCCTCCGGAGAGAACTGCTCCTACGACGGGGATGGCCTTTGCGACTCCGTTGGCGAAGAGCTTCTTGGTCATGCTCACACCGAGATAGCCGGCGACCTTTTTCACGATCGGGTAGATTACCCCGTGGGTAAGTGCCTGCTGCGGCAGTTTTTTAGCCACATTGGCGGCAATCATGCTCGCCACTTTTGCCACTCCGCCCTGGGCGATCTGCACGCCGAACATCACGCCTACGAACAGGATCAGCATGCTCTCGGTTGCTTCGTCGATTTCTTCGCCGTCATCGGCGAACAGGTCAGGCCAGCTGTAGATATAGGCCAGCTTCTGGGCAATCCGAAGCAGGTGCCCCATGTACTGGGCGAGGTCGGCCGGCACAGTGCCGATCATGGCCAGACCACCAGGAATACCTGCAAGGGTTGAGATGCCGGTGACCTTGCTCGTCTCATAAGCGATAGAGGTGTTTGCAGCCTCAGTGATGACCTTGAGCGAAATGCCCGCTACCGCTGGACTGTCGGCGATTGCCCTCTCAATCTGTTCCTCCGTGCAGTAGCGCTTGAGCGCTGTTCGCAGGTAGGCGGTCCTGCTGATCCTCACTCCCGGCAGCTTCGCCGCAGCATCCAGCACCTGAGTGAAATTCGATCCAGGGTTCTCAATCTCCCGCGTTTCGGTCATGGGTAGATAGTATCCGCGGGCGCCGACGTAAACCCTCATCTGAGAAGAGCCCTCAAAACGGGAAGCGGTTGGTATCTTCAGCGCGCCTATTGCTGGCCGAAGGGCTAAGCATTGCTGGTTGTTCTGTGTGATTAGTTGAGGGCGGCAGTTAGCGCGCTGGCCTATCTGGTTGGGTCCCCGTGTAGGAGTCCGGTGACTATGTGAGTTTCGTGTCCGAGAATGGACGCAGGAGGAAATTCACTAGTTATGGCACGTAGGCATACCCCCGAGCAGGTCATCGCGAAGGTCCGGCA
>NZ_JABBCH010000003.1 GCF_012952295.1 Crystallibacter degradans | reverse complement strand
TTCGAACCAGTTGAACCCGACGCGGGTTAGCCGGGCCCAGGTGTTTGACGACGGGTGTTCGCCGGTCCTCCGAACGGAGCGGCTTCACCAGCTTCGGGCGTTCATCGTGGACGCCACCGGCCACTTCTCGGGTCACCGACACGACCTGAGACCCCGCGCCACGGCGTAGCCGGCCACGCGCCGTGCCCTGACCGTCCAAATCCGCCCTTTGGGCGCGGAGAAAACCCGGGCGTAAAACGGCGGCCGTGGATGCCATGAGCGACCCGGACCCGGGCATGTGGATGTTGCCGCGCCCGTCCTGACACGCACCGGGAATGTGCCCGGCTTTGCACCGGCTCCCCGCAGCACGATATAGCCCATTCCGGCCATCGTCGAGTACTGCGACAGTTTCATAACGCTTACGCTAGCAGGAAGGTGAGACATTATGTGTGGATAAAAATCCATAGAAAATGACACTAGTTACTAACACCGCGGCGCACCTGTTGGACGACTTCGGCTTCTACGCCATGCAGCTTTTGGGGCGCAACCCGCCGCAGGACAGCTATGTGGTGCTGCAGGATCCGCCTCCCTGGCGGCAGGGTTCGCCGGAGATCTTGTTCTGGCCCGACCCGGCCACCGGGACAGCCGGCATCATTAGTTGCCTTGATGCCACCGCCGGACTGCTGTGTGCCGTGGCCGCTGTGGCGCCGCCGGACAAACGCGGCTATCACCCGGCCGGCATTTCGGATGCTTCCGGCTTCGCCGCGATGGGGATCACCGAAGCGGCCCTGCATGCCTACGACATCCTGGCTGCCCACGGCATTGGCTATGAGGCCGACGGCGGGACCATCGCCAGGGTGCTCGACCGGCTGTTTCCGTTCGCAGCCAGGACCAGCGAGCCGTGGCAGGACCTGCTGCAGGCCAGCGGCCGGACCCCGGAAACCCGAGGCCGGGCATGGCGCTGGGATTCATCCGTACGCTGAGTCAGCTCGCCGGCTCTGCTTCGGGTTGCCGGGATATCCGGCGGACGGCTGGCTCGGCAAAGCGGGTGGCTATCGGCCCGGTCACCGCCATGAGCATCACATAAGCCGTCACTACCGCGGCCAGCTCGGGAACAATGGCACCCGAGGCCACTGCGAGGCCGGCAATGACGATGGAAAATTCGCCTCTGGCAATCAGCGCAGCGCCTGCCCGAAGCCGTCCCCACCGGCCGATCCCCGCCTGGCGCGCTGCCCACCAGCCGGTAGCCATTTTGGTGCCTGCGGTCAGCACCCCCAGCACGATGGTCCAGACCAGCACCGGTGGGATGGAGGCCGGATCCGTGTTGAGCCCGAAGACCACGAAGAACATGGCCGCAAAAATATCGCGCAGCGGCGCCAGGACCCGGACGGCGCTTTCTGCCGTTGCTCCCGATATTGCGATGCCCAGCAGGAAGGCTCCGACGGCGGCCGAAACCTGCATGGCGGAAGCCAGACCGGCCACCAGCAGCGCTACACCGATCAGCTTGAGCAGGAACGTTTCTTGTTCCGGACTGTGGATCCAGGCGGTGATCCGCTGGCCGTACCGGATGGCCAGGAACAGGACTGCGCTCACGGCCAGCAGCGCTGCTCCAACGGCCTGCAGACCGCCCAGGAACGAAGCCCCGGCGAGGACTGTCGTGAGCACCGGCAGATAGGCGGCCATGGCGAGGTCTTCCAGAACCAGGATGGAGAGGACCACCGGTGTTTCCCGGTTTCCCAGGCGACCCAGGTCCGTGAGGACTTTGGCCGCAATGCCCGACGAGGATATATAGGTCACGCCGCCGAGTACCAGTGCTCCGATCCCGCCCCAGCCGAGGATGAGCGCCAGCAGCGCACCGGGGAGGAAATTCAGCAGCATGTCCACCACACCGGCCTGCCAGGACTGCCGGAGGCCTGTCGCGAGTTCACGGGCGGTGTATTCGAGCCCCAGCATGAGCAGGAGCAGGACCACGCCGATTTCACTGGCGATGTGGCTGAATTCGCTGATGCTGGCAAACTCGATCAATCCGCCGTTGCCGAAAGCCAATCCACCCAGCAGATACAAGGGAACCGGCGACATGCCGATCCGGGCGGCAAGACGACCGAGGATGCCCAACCCGAGAAACACCAGGCCGAGCTCGATCAGGACAAGAGTCGTGCCGCCCACGCCCGGCTATCCCCCGTGCAGGATCTTGGCGGCAGCATCCAGTCCATCCGGGGTGCCCACCACAATGAGTAGATCTCCGGGGTTCATCGTGTCGTTCGGCGCGGGGGAAGGCATCACCTGGCCTTCGCGAATAATGGCGACCACGGACGCGCCACTGCGGGTGCGGATCCTGGCCTCGCCCAGGGCATGCCCGGCGAAAGGCGAACCTTCGGTCACCGGGAACTGCCGCGTACTCACGCCCGGCAGTTCGCTGTGTTCTTCGGAGAGCTGGGCCACCAGCTTTGGACCGCCGAGCAGTCCGCCCAAGGTAGCGGCCTCCTCCACACTCATAGGAACTGAGGCGAGGCAGGCGTCGGGATCGTCCAGGCGCGAGATGATCAGCTCGGTCTGGCCATCGCGATGGATGACTATGCCCACGCGCCTTCCGTTGTCCAGCACTATCTCCCGGCGAAGGCCGATTCCCGGCAACGGCGTTTCTTCCACGTCCATGGCACAACAGTAGTCCCCTCAGCCCATGTTCTGAGGCGCTGGCCGTAGGCTAGTGAGTAACCAAAACCAACCCAATGGAGTGCCATGACGGTGGACAAGAACACCCGGAAATTCGAAACCGGAATCGAGACCGATTTCTCCGACAAGATGAGCTACGGCTCTTACCTGCAGCTGGACGAGCTGCTCTCCGCCCAGCGGCCGGTGAGCAAGCCGGAACACCACGACGAGCTGCTCTTTATTATCCAGCACCAGACCTCGGAGCTGTGGCTCAAGCTGGTCCTGCACGAGCTGCGCACCGTGCGGGAGAAACTGCAGGCCGATGACCTGCGGTTTGCGATGAAGGGCATTGCCCGGATCAAACACATCCAGCGCTCGCTGACGGAACAATGGTCCGTGCTCGCTACCCTCACCCCATCCGAGTACGCGGAATTCCGTGGCCAGCTGGGCTCGTCATCTGGCTTCCAGTCCTACCAGTACCGGGCGGTGGAGTTCCTGCTGGGCAACAAGAACCGGAGCATGCTCGACGTCTTCTCGGCGGATCCGAGCGCCCAGGCCCTGCTGGGGGACCTGCTGGGGAAGAGCAGTATCTACGACGAGTTCCTGGCGTTCCTGTCCCGCCGGGGCTACGCGGTGCCGCGGGAACTCCTGGAACGGGACGTCAGCGAAGCCCACGTGTTCAATGCCGAACTGGTGCAGACCTTTAAATATGTGTACGAGAACGCCCGAGAGAACTGGGATGTCTACGAGGCTTGTGAAGAACTGGTGGACCTGGAAGACAATTTCCAGCTCTGGCGTTTCCGCCACCTGAAGACGGTGGAACGCACCATCGGCATGAAACGCGGCACCGGCGGTTCATCCGGCGTCGGTTTTCTGCAAAAGGCCCTGGAGCTGACGTTTTTCCCGGAGCTCTACGCCGTCCGTACCGAGATCGGCCAGCCGTAAGACTGCCCACCTGCGGCCGAGGGAAAGGGCTGCCGGCGGTCGCCGTTCGTCTCGACCGCCGGCAGCGTCTGGGGAGCTCTACCGGAAGACGTTGTAGGAAGCGAAGCCTGTCCCCTCCTGGGTGCGTGTGCCGAAGCGGCCCTTGCTATAGGGGTAGTACTTCAAGGTTCCGTCGGTGAACTTCCCGATGAAGCCGGCGGATCCCGACGCGGTGTAGCCGTAGAGCGGGGTCACGGTCGAGACCTTGTGCCAGCCGCTCTTGCCAACCAGTTGGCGTGCGGAGGTGCTGATGCCGCCGGAGCCGTTTCCCGGGTAGAAGTAGAGCTCGCCGGTGTTTCGGATAGCGATCAGGTCCTGCTTTCCGTCCTGGTTCCAGTCCAACATCGTGGGACGGTAGCGCCCCCAGCCGCTGCTGACTGTCCTGCCAGCGGACAGGTAAGCCGCGGAGACGTTGCGGTAGTACAGCAGGGCGCCGTCCGACCAACGCTTGGCCACGACGCCCGGGTAGGTGTCCGCGGCGGCCCACCGTCCAACGGTGAGGTCGTACTTGGCGAAGCCGCGGCCAACCTCGCGGGGTGCCTGGAAGCCGCCGCCGGACCTGCCCAGGTTCACCAGCAGCCGGCCGTCCTTCATCTGGAGCAGCAGGTCGATGGTCCCGTCCTGGTTCCAGTCAACCGATGTGCCGGTCTTGACGCCGCCGTACGTATGGTCGATTTTCACCCGGGGATGCATCCTGCCTCCGCTGCCCGGGTAACGCCAGAGGTCACCGGCGGAATCGGCAGCCAGCACATCCGAGTAGCTGCGGATACTCGGCTTGCCCAGCACGTAGTAGTGCTCCATGGTCGGGATCTTCTTGGTCCGCATTTCGGTGGCCAAGGTGACGCCGACAAAGCGCAGATGCCAGGGTTCATAGGTGTAGCCGGTGGTGGCTTCGTGGCCCTTCGGATAGCGGATGATGAACCCGTGTTTGTAGGCGTTGGCGGCCACCCACTTGCCCGCCGCGGTATCGCCGAAACAGGCTTCCAGCCCGCAGGATCCACTGGCCAGGCCAACGTCCACCGCCAGTCCGGTCTGGTGTTCGCTATAACCAGGACGGGCGGAAATGCGGTCTGCGTAGGACTTGCCGTAGATCCTCACGTAGTAGTTGTAGAGGTCACGCTGTTCCGCATAGGAACGGTACGCACTGACGACGGCGATCGCATGGCCTGCGCTGTCGGCGCCGGCAAAAAGGCTGGAGAGTTGGGTGCTGACATCCGGCCGCATCCGGTAGCCCGTGCTCTTCCACCGCTCCAGTTTTGGAGTATAGGTAAGCGGGCTCAACGGGTGGGCTTTGTTGACCAGGACCTTGATGTTACTCGGGTCCCGGACAGGTTCGGCGGCTGAGGCGGGAGCGGCGGTTACGAGCGTGAAAAGCAGCGCCACGGCGGAGGCCATGACCATCATCAGCGCGAGCCGTGGGCGTTGCGAAGTGCTTCCGGTTTCCATAATTCCCCTGTTAATGAACTGGCGGCCAGCGCGGCCGTACCCTCTATGTTTCCACTGCGGCGCCGTGGGCAACAGAGCGGCGGCCGGTGGGTCCGCCGTCGGGAATTGAAGGCTCCTGCAGGCCATGCGTTATTTTTAGATGGTGCTGATCTCAGACCGCGATATCCGAGCCGAACTCGATGCCGAGCGAATTGTCCTGGACCCGTTTCTGCCCGAAATGATCCAGCCCTCCAGCGTGGACGTGCGGATTGACCGGTTCTTCCGGCTGTTCGACAACCACAAATATGCCCACATCGACCCGCAGCTGGAGCAGCCCGAACTGACCCGCCTCGTTGAGGTGGACCCCGATGAGCCGTTCATCCTGCACCCCGGCGAGTTCGTGCTGGGTTCCACTTACGAAACGGTGACCCTGCCGGAGGACATCGCCGCCCGGCTGGAAGGCAAGTCTTCGCTGGGCCGGCTGGGTCTGCTCACGCACTCCACGGCGGGCTTCATCGATCCCGGTTTCTCCGGCCATGTGACGCTGGAGCTGTCCAACATGGCCACCCTGCCGATCAAGCTCTGGCCGGGCTCGAAGATCGGCCAGCTGTGCTTCTTCCGCCTGACCTCACCGGCCGAACACGCCTATGGATCCGGCCAGTATGGCAACCGGTACCAGGGCCAGCGGGGCCCGACGGCGTCGCGCAGCTACCTTAACTTCCACCGCACCACGATCGAGCGATAGTCAGGCCGACGGCGTTTGGGCCGTCGGAACCTCGCGCGGCTCCTTGACCGGCAGAAGCGCCAGCAGCCCTGCCAGCAGCACGATGAGGATGCCTAAGATGCCGAAGCGCTGCGTGCCGAAGATGGTAATGCTCAGGCCAAAGAGCGTGGGTGCCAGGAAGCTGACCGCCCGGCCGGTGGTGGCGTAGAGGCCGAAGAACTCTCCCTCCTCGCCTCTGGGGGCCTGCCTCGCCAGATAGGCGCGGCTGGAGGACTGGGCGGGACCGACGAAGAGACACAGCATCAGCCCGAAGACCCAGAAAGTAGTGTCTCCGGTCAGGGTCATGCCGAAGACGCTGTGCGTGTTGGCGCCGAGCGCGAAGACCGTAGCGCCGGAGACGAGCAGCCCGATCAGGGAGCCGACGATGATCTTTTTCGGTCCGATCCGGTCATCAAGGATCCCGCCGGCGACGGCGCCAAGGGCGGCGACGACGTTCCCGGCGATGGCGAAGAAGATGACCTCGGTCAGGGTGAAGCCGAAGGTGCCGGCGGCAATCACACCGCCGAAGGTGAAGACGGCTGCCAGGCCATCCCGGAAGATCGCGCTGGCCAGCAGGAAGAAGATGGTGTGCGGGCTGGTCCGGTAGATGGCCTTGATCCGGCGGAACAACAGCCCGTAGGAGGCGAAGAATCCCAGCCGGGCGGCCTTCGGCTGGCGGGGAATTTCCGGCACGGTAAAAAGCACCGGCAGCGCAAAGATCAGGAACCAGACGGCTGAGAACACCGCGACCAGCCGGATGTTCAGCCCGTTTTCCGCGGTGGCGCCGAACCAGCCGGTCTCGGGGAGGACGAAGCCCATGAGCACCAGCGCCAGGGCAACGATGCCGCCGACATAGCCCATGGCCCAGCCGAAGCCACTGACCTTGCCGACGGTGGACGGCGTGGAGATCTGGCCGAGCATTGCGTAGTAGTTGACGTTGGCGAACTCGAAGAAAATGTTGGCCAGCGCGATCAGCGCGACGCCGACGAAGAGGAACTCGGGGGAGGGGTAGACAAAGAAGCACAGCGCCGTCAGCGCGACGACGGCCATGGTGTTGACCCCCAGCCAGTACCTCCGCCGCCCGCCGGAGTCCGAGCGCTGGCCGGTGATTGGAGCCAGGAGAGCGATGGCAATTCCGGACACGGCCAGACCGTACCCGAGGATCTGCGAGGCATAGTCTTTGCCGCCGAAGGGATCGCTCACCAGATAGACGGTAAAGACGAACGTCGTCATGATCGCGTTGATGGCGGCCGAGCCCCAGTCCCAGGAGGCCCACGCGAGCACGTGCTTCTTGTTGATTCTCTCTTCCGAGGGAGAGCCGGCGTTCGCGGATGGTGCCGGATTTCCTGACCAGTGGCTCATAACCGAATGCTAGCCGCTACGCACTTCATGAACAGCTTAAGCCGCTGACCAGTGGATGAATGCGCAGTAAAACAACGATTGGAGGGGCGCGGGTAAGGACGATTATGACGGGCAACGTCAGAGCCGGACGTATGCCACGGGTAGAATGCAATCAGGCTTTTGAGCCTTTTTACCGCCAATCCCAGAAGGAAGCCCCGGAGAATATAGTGCTTGTTGTGCTCACCCTGCTCTTCGTGGTGGCCTTCATCGCGCCCTGGATCTTCAGGAAACTCGGTCGTTCAACCTTCTACATTCTGGCCGCCGTGCCAGCCGGTTGCTTCATCTGGCTCCTGGTTACTTTCGACCGGTACACGGGGTCGGACCAAACTGTACTCTCCGGCGCACCGAATGCACCGCCGTCGGTCATCATCCCGTGGATTCCGGAGCTGAGGCTGGAGCTGGCCTTCCGGATGGATACCTTGTCCGCTGTGCTGGCGATCCTTATTCTCGGTGTCGGCGCCCTGGTCCTCTTTTACTGCGCACGCTACTTCAAGGCCGATGATCCCAACATCGGACCGTTCGGAGCGCAGCTGCTTGCCTTTGCCGGAGCCATGTTCGGTCTGGTGATCACTGATGACCTGCTCATGCTCTACGTCTTCTGGGAACTGACCACCGTCCTGTCCTACCTGCTGATCGGGTACGCGCGGCACCGTCTGGCGGCGCGGCGTTCGGCCCTGCAGGCCCTGATGGTGACGACGTTCGGCGGCCTGACCATGCTCGTCGGCCTGATCATGGTCGGGCAGACGGCGGGTACTTACCGCATCTCGGAAATCATGGCCGCGGCCCCGGAACTGATCCAGCACGGCATGTTGGTCGACGTGGCCATCCTGCTGATCCTGGTCGGCGCCATCAGCAAATCGGCACTGGTCCCGTTCCACTTCTGGCTGCCTGCCGCCATGGCCGCGCCCACTCCGGTCAGCGCCTACCTCCATGCTGCAGCCATGGTCAAGGCCGGCATCTACCTGGTGGCACGCTTCGCGCCGGGCTTCTCTGACACCCGGTACTGGGAGGGGACCGTGCTGGTCCTGGGCTTGGCGACCATGCTGGTCGGCGGGTGGCTGGCACTCAAACAGTTCGACTTGAAGCTCATCCTGGCCTACGGCACGGTCAGCCAACTGGGCTTCCTCACCATGGTGGTAGGGCTGGGCAGCCGCGACGGCGCGTTGGCAGGACTGGGACTGCTGCTGGCACACGGCTTCTTCAAGGCGACACTCTTCCTGGTGGTGGGTATCATCGACCATCAGTCCGGCACCCGCGACATCCGCCAGCTTTCGGGAATCTACCGGGCGGCGCCTGTCCTATTTACCGTGTCGCTGATCGGCGCCGCGTCCATGGCAGGGGTACCGCCGCTGCTGGGCTTCGTGGCGAAAGAGTCGGTCTACGAGACCTTCGTCCACCATGCTTCCGAAGGAGGCTGGACCGGACCAGTCCTGCTGGCCGGCGTCGTCATCGGTTCCATGTTGACCTTTGCCTACAGTGCACGGTTTGTCTGGGGCGGGTTTGCCTACAAGCCCAACGTCAAGAAGACCGCGTTCAAACGCATTCCCGGGGCGTTTATCGCATCGCCGATGCTGCTGACGGCAGCCACTGTGGTGTTCGGTCTCTGGCCCGCCCCGCTGGACTCGATTATCGCCCCCTATGTTTCACTGTTCCCCTCGGACGGCGAGCCAGACGGGCACCTGGCTCTGTGGCACGGCGTGACCCCGGCGCTCGGACTGACGGTGCTGACGCTGGCCGTGGGCACGCTGCTGTTCCTGTTCCGGACCCGGGTCACCGCGTTCCAGGACCGTTTCTCCGGTGGGCTTACCGGTGAACGCGCCTACCGCGGCGTTATCGGCGTGCTGGATGAGGTGGCCGTCTGGGTCACCGGCCGCACGCAGCGCGGCTCGCTGATTTTTTACCTCGTGGTCATTCTCATCGTTTCGATCGTCACTCCGATGAGCGCGGTGTTCCTGATGGACACGCCCTGGCCCGACAGCTGGATTGCTTTCGACTCTCCCGCGCAACTGCTCGCGGGGCTGGGCATCATCGTGGCGGCCATTCTCGCCATCAGGGCCAACAAGAGGTTCATGGCCGTGCTGATGGTCTCGGTCACCGGTTACGGCATTGCGCTGATCTTTGCGCTGCAGGGCGCGCCGGACCTGGCGTTGACCCAGATGCTGGTGGAGACCATTGTGCTGGTCGCGATTGTGCTGGCACTGCGCTCCCTGCCGGCGCGGCTCTGGCTGCGCACCCCCAGCAGTTTCAAATGGCTGCGGGCTGCGATCGGTGCGGCCTTCGGCCTGGCCATGGTGGTCATTGCCATGACATCCATGGCAGCGCGTACCCAGCTGCCGGTCTCGTTGGAATTCCCGCAGCTAGCGTACGACGGCGGCGGCGGAGCCAACATTGTCAACGTCACCTTGGTGGATATCCGCGCGTGGGACACCTACGGCGAGATCTCCGTCCTGGCCGTCGCTGCCACGGGCGTGGCCAGCCTGATCTTCGTCCGCAGCCGCGGAGACAAGCGCATGCGCGCCTCAAACGTCGCCTCCGGGTCCGTGGACCGCCTCGCCGAACTGCCCGAGCGCACCGGCCGGGATGCCGCCGCGTTGGTTACTGCCCGGCGCTTCGCAACCTCGGCCAGGGATGCTTGGCTGGTTGCCGGGCGGACTCTCGCCCCGGAGCGGCGTTCCATCATCTTCGAGGTCATCACCAGACTCCTGTTCCACTCATTGGTGATCTTCTCGATCTACCTGCTGCTGGCAGGACACAACCTGCCCGGCGGAGGCTTCGCCGGCGGACTTCTGGCAGGCATCGCCCTGGCGATCAGGTACCTGGCGGGCGGACGTGTGGAACTGGCCGAAGCCACCCCTGTCAGCGCCGGCTTCCTGCTCGGCGCCGGCCTGGGGATTGCTTCGTTGACCGCCATGGCACCGCTGTTCTTCGGCGGCGAGGTGTTCCAAAGCGCGATCATCCATTTCAGCCTGCCGGTATTCGGCGACCATAAATTCGTCACGTCAACGTTCTTCGATATCGGCGTTTATCTGGTGGTGGTGGGCCTGGTGCTCGACGTTCTGCGCAGCTTCGGTGCCGAAGTCGATGAGCGCAGCCAGGAGAGGGCACCGAAGCCGGATGAGGGCGTGCCGCAGCCGGCGCCGGACGCCATCGAGGAAGGAGTAGCACGATGACGGTGAACATCACGCTGCTCGTGGTCATGGGAGTTCTCGTGGCGGTGGGCGTCTATCTGATTCTCGAACGCAGCCTGACCCGGGTCATGCTCGGCTTGATGATGCTGGCCAACGGCGCCAACCTTCTGCTGCTGACCACCGGCGGCGCCGCCGGCCTCGCGCCGCTGTACGACGCGGATATTCCTGCAGCGGAATACAACGACCCACTTCCGCAGGCACTGATCCTGACCTCCATTGTGATTTCCTTCGCGGTGACCGCGTTCATGCTCGGCATCATCTACCGTTCGTGGGTGCTGGGACGCCAGGACGAAGTCCAGGACGATATTGAAGACCGTCGCGTCGCCAACCAGCCCAGCTTCGACGCCGAGGACGATACCGCTATCCCGGTAGAGACCACGGAATTCGTCACGCCCGAAGACGCCGATGAACGGCCGGCAGCACCGAAGACCAGAGTTCGGGGACAAGAATGAACGCCGCAAGCCTGGCCCCGCTGGCCGTTGTCCTTCCTTTCCTGGGCGCTGCTTTTGCCTTCATCCTGATCCGCCGGCCGGTTGCACAGCGAACAGTGGCCATCACCACTCTGGCCCTGACACTGTCCGTTGAGCTACTCATGCTGTGGTCGGCCTGGACCCAGGGCGTGCAGGCGGTGTTCCTTGGTGGCTGGGTTCCGCCGTTCGGAATTTCCCTGGTGGTGGACGAGCTTTCAGCCCTGATGCTCGTGATCTCCTCGGCCGTGAGCCTGGCCGTGCTGGTCTACGCCTCCGGCCAGGGCATGGCCGATGGGGACGAAGACGGTCCCATCTCGATTTTCCATCCCACCTACCTGATCCTCGTGGCGGGGGTGTCCAACGCTTTCCTCACCGGGGACCTGTTCAACCTCTACGTAGGTTTCGAGATTCTGTTGACCGCCAGTTATGTCCTGATGACCATGGGCGGGACAGGGCCACGCGTCCGGGCTGGTGTGACGTATGTGGTGGTCAGCGTTATTTCCTCGATGCTGTTCCTGCTATCCATCGCGATGATCTACGCCGCGACCGGCACCATCAACATGGCCGACCTGGCCGTGAAGCTGGGCGAGCTGGATGATTCCACGCAAATGATTCTGCACCTGATGCTGGTGGTGGCGTTCGGCATCAAGGCGGCGGTGTTCCCGCTGTCCTTCTGGCTGCCCGACTCGTATCCGACCGCGCCTGCCCCGGTGACTGCAGTATTTGCCGGCCTGCTGACCAAGGTGGGTGTCTACGCGCTGATCCGGACGGAGACGCTGCTTTTCCCCGGCGACCGCATCAACACTTTCCTGATGATCATCGCGCTGCTGACCATGGTGGTCGGCATCCTGGGGGCGCTGGCCCAGATCGACATCAAACGTATGCTCTCGTTCACGCTGGTCAGCCACATCGGCTACATGGTTTTCGGCTTGGCGATGAGTTCCGTGGTCGGACTGGGATCGACGATGTACTACGTGGCGCACCACATTACCGTCCAGACAAGCCTTTTCCTGGTGGCGGGTCTGATCGAACGCCGCGGCGGCACCTCCAACATGGACCGTCTGGGCGGAATGGCAAAACTCTCGCCATTGCTGGCGATCCTGTACTTTGTGCCGGCCATGAACCTGGCCGGCATCCCGCCCTTCTCCGGCTTCCTCGGCAAGCTCGGCCTGCTGCAAGGCGGCGTCGATCTTGCCACCCCGGTGTCGTACACACTGGTGATCGGCAGCGTTGTTACCTCCCTGCTGACCCTGATGGCCATGGCCCGCGTCTGGAACAGGGCCTTCTGGCGGACCCCGGAGGACGCCGAGCATCCGGATCCGGTGCTGCTGGCCAGCAAACCGGACGGTTCCACTCTGCGCACGTCCAAGTATGTGACGGACAAGCCCACCGGCCGGTTCTCCGGCAGGGGGACCATCCACTTGCTGCCGAAGAGCATGGTCGGAGCCACCACGGGCCTGGTGGCGCTCGGCGTGGCACTGACCGTCTTCGCCGGTCCGCTGTTCCAGCTCAGCGATCAGGGGGCCCGCGCTATGCTCGAGCGCACCCCTTATATCGAGGCCGTTCTTGGTACCGGCGCGGCACAGGGGGTTGAGCAATGACTCGTTCCCGGATCCCGCTGCTCGTCGAAGTTCCGCTGCTGGTCTGGCTGGTCATCCTTTGGGGAGCCCTCTGGCAGGACTTCAGCGCCGGCAACCTGATTTTCGGACTGCTCATCGCCCTCGCCGTCGTCAATATCTTTTACTTGCCGCCGGTAGAACTGGCCGGACGCCTGAATCTTTGGGCGGCAGCCGTGTTCGTGGCGGCGTTCCTGCTGAACGTGGCGAAGGCTAGTTTCGAGGTCTTCTGGATCGCCCTCACCCGGGGACCAAGGACCAAGAACGGAGTGTTAGCCGTGAAGTTGCGCAGCCATTCGGACCTGCTGGTCACCGCCACCGGTCATACAATCTCGCTGATTCCCGGAAGCCTCGTGGTGGACGTGGACCGGTCCACTTCGACGCTGTACCTGCACGTCCTGGACATTCCGGACCCGGATAAGGCGGACCGGTTCCGCGAGCAGGTCCGCAGGATCGAAGCCGGGCTGATCCGGGCGATCGGCAGTAAAGAGGAAGTCGCGATGGTCAAAGCGGAGGCAGCAAACCGACGGAACGGAGGAACCAGTTGAACAGCCCATTCATGGAAGTTGTCCTGGTGATCGTCACCGTCGTCCTGGCCTTCTCCGCCGCCGTCGCAATCTCCCGGATTGTCAAAGGCCCCTCCATTCTGGACCGGGTGATCGCTATCGATGTTTTGCTGGCCATCGTATGCGCGGGCTTGATAGCGGATATGGCCGTCAGGAAGCATCAGGCCAATCTGACCTTGGTAATCATCATCTCTTTGATCGGCTTCATCGGTTCAGTCACGGTGGCCCGCTTCGTCATCGACAGGCGGACCCATGAACACTGATCTTGTGCTGGAAATTGTCGCCGGATTCTGCCTGGTCCTCGGGGCATTGATGTCCTTGGCAGCCGCTATCGGGCTGCTCCGGTTTTCGGACCTGCTCTCGAGGATGCACGCGGCTACCAAGCCCCAGGTTTTCGGGCTGCTGCTGCTGCTGATCGGCCTGGCCCTCCAGCTTCGCAGCTGGGCAGCGGTGCCGGTGCTGATTGTCGCCTGGCTGTTCCAACTGCTGACGGTTCCGGTGTCGGCGCACATGGTGGGCCGTGCCGGTTACCGCACCAAGCACCTGCACCGGGAAACGCTGAGCGTGGATGATCTGGATGCCGTGGTCCAGAAAGCTGCGGCGGAAGAAGCCGAACGCCGGAAGGCGGATGCCGCGGAAGAGGCGGCGCTGGCTGCCGATCCCGAATTGGCGGCGGAACTGGCCGCCGACGGGGACGCTGGAAAAAAGCCCGCCGGAAAGTCCAAGAGCGCGCTGCGTACCAAGGAGCCAAAGGAAGCGGCGGCGAAGGCTTCCGCCAGACGCCGCCGCGAATCCTGAAACTGTTCTTAGGACTAGACCATGTCCCGGGTCCGGTTGAAGCGGTTGACCGCCTGCATGGTTCCGCGCTGGGAAAGCACGCGGATGATGGCGCTGACCGTACCGGAAATCGCGGCGAAGGCAATGGTGGCCCTTAGGCTGTTTTCCATGTCGTCGTCATGCTTGGGGGAGTCTTCGCCGGTGATGGCCTTCCACAGGATGTCGATGAGCTTGGCGCCGGCCAGTCCCGCCCCGATGCTCACCACTGTGCCTAGAAGTTTCAACACAATGTTCACTGCCACTGCCTTTCGTCGGTGATGTCATCTGCCACCCAGCCTAGCGTTTTCCGCCCCGGCTGCCACGCGCCGTCGTCAGTAGTACACTGAAAGTCGCTTGAAAAAGCACCAATGACGACAGGGGAGCGTCCGTCACGGAATCAACGGCAACCAGCCGTACCGGGTCGGGACGCTGAGAGTGCGGACAGCCGCAGACCCTCGAACCTGCTCCGGCTAGTACCGGCGAAGGGAGTCGAGATCTCAGGGTGTGCCCGGAAAAGCCGGGTTGCCCTCCCCTCCTGAACCTCAGGAGGATTTTCCATGAATACCGTTACACCTTCCGCGCAGGCTGCTGCGCGCAAACCCCGTTACACCTGGCGCGTCGTCGATATTGTGGTGGCGTCCGTGATCGGCGTGGCCATCGGGGTCATCTTCTGGGCGTGGTCCGCGGGCTATGCCGGCATCGCGGTGCTGACAGCGGCCTTCCCGCCTGTCGGCGGGCTGTACACCGGCGGCTGGCTCACGGCCGGCGTCCTGGGCGGGCTGCTCATCCGCAAGCCCGGCGCGGCGATCTACTGCGAGGTCCTCGCCGCCGCCGTGTCGAGCCTGCTGGGCACGCAGTTCGGCCTCACGGTGCTTCTCTCCGGCCTGATCCAGGGCGTCGGGGCCGAACTGGTCTTCCTGCTCTTCCTCTACAAGAAGTTCAACCTCGGCGTGTCGCTGCTGGCCGGGCTGGGTGCCGGTTTGGCGCTGGCCATCGGCGAGAACATCATGTGGAACGTGGAATGGGCAACCGACTGGAAGCTCTGGTACACACTCTTCGCAGCCGTTTCCGGCGTGGTCATCGCCGGCCTGCTGCCCTGGTTGGCCATGAGAGGACTGGCAAGGACCGGCGCGCTCTCGTCCTTTGCCGCCGGCCGGACAGCAGACGTATAGACCATGGAAACCATTCAAAGCACGACGGCGGAGCGCGGCCGCCCGGCGGCCGTCACCGCCGAGGGATACGGTTGGCGCCATGCCGGCCGCAAGGATCCCGCGGTCAGCGACGTGAGCTTCAGGATCGAGCCGGGGGAGCGCGTGCTGCTGCTCGGCGCTTCCGGTGCCGGCAAGTCCACGCTGCTGCATGCTATTGCGGGGGTGCTGGGCGACGACGGCGAAGGCGATGAAGCGGGCCGCCTGACTGTCGACGGCATGCACCCGGTCCAGTCCCGCGGCCGGACTGGACTGGTGCTCCAGGATCCGGAGTCCCAGGTGGTCATGGCGCGCGTGGGGGACGAGGTCGCCTTCGGCGCGGAGAACATGGCCCTGCCGCGGGATGAAATCTGGTCCCGGGTGCGCGAAAGCCTAGCGGACGTGGGACTCGAGGTCCCGCTGGACCACCCCACTACGGCGCTCTCCGGCGGGCAGAAGCAGCGGCTTGCGCTGGCGTCGGTCCTGGCCATGCGGCCGGGTGTCCTGTTGCTTGACGAGCCCACGGCGAACCTGGACCCGGACGGTGTGCTGGAGGTCCGGGACGCGGTGGTCGGGGTGCTTGAACGCACCGGCGCCACCCTGATCGTGGTGGAACATCGCGTGGCCGTCTGGGCAGACGTGGTGGACCGGGTCATCGTGCTGGCGGCCAGCGGCGGTGTTCTTGCCGACGGTCCGCCGGCGGAGGTTCTCAATGCCGCAGGGACCAGGGAACGCCTGATCGAAGCCGGTGTCTGGGTCCCCGGTTACACGCCCCGGCTGCACACCTCCTTGCCCACCGGCGGTGGCAACGGCAGCGACGGCGGCCACGGCACGCCGGGGGCGGACCTGCTCCGGGCGGCGGATCTGTCCGTTGCCCGGACCCGCAGGGCCGGACCGGTAGTCAATAAAGTCTCGCTGGAACTGGCGGCGGGCGAGGCGTTGAGCGTTACCGGCCCCAACGGCGCCGGCAAGTCGACCTTGGCGCTGACTCTGGCCGGGCTGCTGACCCCGGCGGGCGGCAGGCTTGAGGCCGCACCGGAGCTCCGGCGGGGTGCTCCCGGCACCGTGCACAAGTGGAAATCGGCTGAGCTGGTCACCCGGATCGGCACCGTCTTCCAGGAACCCGAGCACCAGTTCCTGACCCACCGGGTGATCGACGAACTCGAATTCGGTCCCCGGCGCGTCGCCCGGCTGCCGGAGGACGAGGTGCGGCGCCGCGTTGATGCCATCGCGGAGCGGTTGCGGCTGACCAAACTCCTGCAGGCCAACCCCTTTACCCTTTCGGGCGGGGAGAAGCGCAGGCTGTCCGTGGCAACCATGCTGGCCACTAGCCCGGACATCCTGGTCCTGGACGAACCGACGTTCGGGCAGGACGCGAACACCTGGGCGGAGCTGGTCTCCCTGCTCGGCGGCCTGATCGCCGACGGCCACTGCGTGGTGTCCGTGACACACGACGCCGACTTTACTGCGGCGCTTGGCGGCAACGTCCTGCGCGTGGCGGATGGAACAGCGCAGTTGCAGGCGCCGGTCGCGAGCGGGAGGGCGGCATGAGCCTGGACATCATGACCCCGCGGCTGACTGCCTCGCCGTTTACCCGCGCCAATCCGCTCTCGAAGCTTGCCGCCGTGGCCATGGTCACCGTGGTGGTGATGCTCAGTGTGGATTGGGTGAGCGCCGGCGTGGTGCTGGCCGCGGAACTGCTGTTGATGCCCGTGCTGGGGATCAGCGCCTGGGCGCTGTTCAAGCGCGGCTGGCCGCTGGTGGTGGCGGCACTGGTGGGCGCCTACGGAACGGCGCTGCTGGCGGAGAAAACCGGCGCGGTGGTCTTCGAAGCAGGCCCGTTGCTTTTCACCGAGGATTCCATCAACTCCGGTGTGGCCATCGGGCTGCGTTCCCTGGCAGTGGCACTGCCCGGGATCTTCCTGCTGCTGACCACCGACCCCACGGATCTGGCCGATGCGCTGGCCCAGAAGCTCAAGCTTCCGCACCGGTTTGTGCTCGGGGCCCTGGCCGGCCTCCGGCTGGTGGGCCTGCTGGTCGACGAATGGCGGACTCTGGGACTTGCCCGCCGTGCCCGCGGAGTCGGCGCCGAGAACAAGCCGCTGGCCAAATTCGCGGCGTTCCTTGGCCAGGCGTTCGGGCTGATCGTCCAGGCGATCCGGCGCGCAACCCGCCTGGCCGTGGCCATGGAGGCCCGCGGCTTCGGCGGGTCACAGCGCACCTGGGCCCGGGAATCGACCTTCAGCAGGGTCGATATCTGGGTCTTCCTGGGCGGTGCCCTGGTCTCGGCGGCGGCCGTTACCGCCGCCGTCTCCGCCGGGACCTGGAACTTCATCTTCGGCTAGACCGGCAGCCGTGCCGGACCTCAGCTGGTCCGGCCGGCTACGGCCCGGTCAATGCCCGGTCCAGGTCCTTGAGCAGGTCCTCGGTGGCTTCCAGTCCCACGGACAGCCGGACAAAACCGTCGCCGAGCCCGATTGCGGCCCGTCCGTCCGGTCCCATCGCGCGGTGCGTGGTGGTGGCCGGATGGGTGATCAAGGACTTGGCATCACCGAGGTTGTTCGAGATGTCCACCGTGGTCAGCGAGTTCAGCAGCCGGAACGCGGCGGCCTTGGCGTCCGCGCCGCTGGCAGCGTCAGGCTCGAGCTCGAACGTGACCACGGTTCCGCCGCCGCTCATCTGGCGTCGGGCCAGTTCGTACTGCGGATGCGATTCGAGGAACGGGTAGACCACGCGCCGCACCGCCGGCTGCGTTTGAAGCCAGCGGGCGATCTCCAGTGCGGACGCCGTCGAATAGTTCACGCGCAGGGACATCGTTTCCAGGCCCTTGAGCAGCGTCCAGGCGTTGAACGGGCTCAGCGCGGGCCCGGTGTGGCGCATCAGCTGCTTGACCGGGCCGTTGATGAAATCCGCGCGCCCCAGCACGGCACCGCCAAGGACGCGGCCCTGCCCGTCCATGTGTTTGGTGCCCGAATAAACAACGACGTCGGCGCCCAGTTCCGTAGCTTGCTGCAGCAGCGGGGTGGCGAAGACATTGTCCACCACCACCTGCGCACCCGCGGCGTGCGCCAGTTCCACGACCGCCCGGATGTCCACCAGTTCCTGCAGCGGGTTGGACGGCGATTCGAAGAACACGGCAGCGGCCGGGGTGGCGAGGGCATGCTCCCACTGGGCAAGGTCATGCCCGTCCACGAAGACCGTCTCCACGCCCCAGCGCGGCAGGATCTCGTTGAGAATGACAAAGCAGGAACCGAACAGGCTCCGCGCCGCAACCACCCGGTCACCGGCGGCGAGCAGGGCGCCCAGGGCGGTGAAGACGGCGCTCATGCCGCTGGCGGTGGCGAAGCAGGCCTCGGCGCCCTCGAGCAGCCGGAGCCGTTCCTGGAAGGCGGCGACGGTGGGGTTGCCGTAGCGGGAGTAAACGAAGCGTTCCACCTCGCCGTTGAAGGAGGCCTCGGCGGCTTCGGCGGAATCGAAAACGTAGCCGGAGGTCAGGAACAAGGCTTCGGAGGTTTCCTGGAAGCCCGTGCGGTCAAGGCCGCCGCGGACGGCCCGGGTCTGTGGGGCCCAACCGGCGAGCAGATCCTTCGGATCCGGCCCGGGACCGGCAGGCTCCGTGGGCACCATCGTCTAGCCCCGCTTCCAGGGCAGATCGCTCTGCTGCCAGCCGCCGGCGGCTTCGAAGCCACCCAGCACGTTGTACGCGGTGTGCCCGGCGGCGGTAGCGCTGATGGCGGCATCGATGGAGCGCCGTCCGGAGCGGCACAGCAGCAGCAGTTCCTTGCCGCGCAGCGACTGCAGTTCGTTGAGGAACCCAGTATTGCGGCTGCCGTCAATCCGGTTCCACTCGATGAACCGTGCGGGAGCGCCGTCGTCGTTCGTTACGGGCACGCCCACCTGCTGCCATTCGGGCTCGGTGCGGACATCCACGAGTACGGCACCGCCGCGCAGCTTCTCCACGGCTTCTTCAACCGTGAGGTCTCCGGCGTAGCTCATGCGCTGGTCCTGTCAACGGGAGACTGGACGGGTTGTTCCAAGGGGGGCATAGGGCACTCCTGATCACGCTTGCAAATGAACCAAATGAACACTGCCGAGTAGTCACCTGAGGCACCCCGCCGTGAAGAGGGTTGCCGGCCAGCACAGTCAGGGCTTGACGCTGGACCTCGTTACTCTGCTCAAGAAAGTAGCACGCTGCGGCCCACGGCACCCAAGCCCGGGCGCCGCCGTCGTCATCGTTGGTAACGGTTACGTAGGTTTACGACGGCGGAAGGCCGCCGCCCTCGCAGCCGCGAGAAGCGTTTGGGCTACTCCCGGCTGCCTTTGGCCAGCAGCGCCGTCAGTTCCTCGGTCATCTCATGTGACACCGGAACGGCCTGGCCGTCGATGGACTTGACCGGCGCCAGCAGCCGGATGCTGGAGACCAGCCAGACCGCGTCAGCGGCCAGCAGGTGGTGCGGTTCCAGCGGCCCGTAGCCCAGCTGCCAGCCGGCATCGGCGGCCGCGTTGAACAGGGCGCCCTGGGAGGTGCCGGGGAGGATGCCGTTTTCGAGCAGCGGCGTGGTGAGCTTCCGCACGCCGTCGCGCACGGTCGCCATCAGCACGGTGGAGGTGGGACCCTCCAGCACCAGGCCGTCGGTGGAGGTGAAGATGACATCGTCCGCGCCGTTGGCCTTGGCGTAGCGCAGGGCAGCCATGTTGACGGCGTAGGAGAGGGTCTTGGCGCCCAGCAGCAGCCAGGGCGCGCGCTCGGCGATGTTGCTGTCGTAGCCGCGGTCCAGAAGGAGCACATTGAGGCCCTCCTGCCGCTGCTCCCTGCCGGCGGAACCGGGAAGGGACGCCTGCACCCAAGCGGTGGGGCGCTCCGCACCTTCCACGCCGCGCGTGACCAGCAGCTTGAGCACCAGTTCTTCGGCCGGGGCGTGTTCGGCGACGGCGGTGGCGATGGCGCGCTCCCAGGCATCGGCTGGCGGGATGTCCAGATCCATGATGCGGGCCGAGGACGCCAGCCGGTCCAGGTGCGCCTGCACCTTGCGGGGAACCCCGTCCACGGCGAGGAGCGATTCAAAAATGCCGTCGCCGCGGGTGGCGCCCAGATCGGTTGCCATCAGCTGCGGCTTCGTGGCATCGGCGATGCGCCCATTCTCCAGGGCAGGGTCGAGAAACACCAAAACTGTCATGGGATCAGCATAGATTGCCGCTCGGGCACATTAGGCTGTACAAGGACAGCGCCGTGGACCGGCGGGAAAGGGAGGAGTTCGCTGCCGTGTTGTGGTCGCTTGCGGGTCTGGGCACGTTCCCGGACTGGGTTGTCGTGGTGGCTTCGATACTGGACATGGGAATCCGGATTGCGGCGTTGGGCATTGTGCCGGGCAACCGCCGCCCCACCACCGCCATGGCGTGGCTGTTGGCCATCTTCTTCATTCCGCTGGTCGGCCTGGCCCTGTTCTTCATGTTCGGCAGTTTCCGGCTTTCGGACCGCCGGATCGCCAAGCAGACCGAGATCAACCGGAAAGTCTGGGCAGCCACGCAGGACCTGGCAGAGCCACCCAGCGAACGCGATGCACCCGCCTGGGTCCATTCGGCCGCCGAACTGAACCGTTCGCTCGGATCATTTCCCATGGTGGACAGCAACCACGTGGAGCTGTATCCGGACTACGAGGGCTCCATCGCCGCGATGGCCGCAGCCGTCCGCAAGGCGCAGGAATTCGTCAACATCCAGTTCTACATCATGGCGAAGGACGAGGTCACCGAGGAGCTCTTCGTGGCGCTGGAAGACGCCGCGGCCCGCGGTGTCCGGGTCCGCCTGCTCTTCGACCACCTCGGCACCATGCGGATCAAGGGCTACCGAAAGTTCCGGCGCTGGCTGCAGGGCAGCGGGATTGAGTGGCAGCGCATGCTCCCGCTGCTGCCCGTGCGGGGCCAATGGCGCCGCATCGACCTGCGCAACCACCGCAAGATCCTCGTGGTGGACGGACGCGTTGCCTTCACCGGATCGCAGAACCTGATCGAGCCCGGTTACCACCGTGCCTCCAGCGAGCGCACGGGCCGGCAATGGGTGGAGCTGATGGCCCGCTATGAGGGCCCCATCGTCACCGCGCTCAACGTGGTGTTTGCTACTGACTGGTCCAGCGAAACGGACGATACCCTCGGCAGCGAGCTCTTCACGCCGGCACCGGTCCGCGAACCGGGCCCCATGACGTGCCAGGTGGTTCCGAGCGGGCCGGGCTTTGCCACGGAGAACAATCTGCGCCTGTTCAATACGTTGATCTACGCGGCAGTAGAGCGGTTGTCCATCTGCAGCCCGTACTTCGTGCCGGATGATTCGCTGCTCTATGCGATTACGACGGCGGCACAGCGCGGCGTCGACGTCGAGCTTTTCGTCTCGGAACAGGGGGACCAGTTCCTGGTCCATCATGCCCAGCGTTCCTACTACCAGGCCCTGCTGGAAGCCGGCGTGCGCATCTACCTGTATCCGAAACCCCTGGTGCTGCACGCGAAGCACTTCACCGTGGACGACGAGGTCGGTGTCCTGGGCTCCAGCAACATGGACATGCGCTCCTTCTCGTTGAACCTGGAGGTGTCGGTCATGCACCTCGGCGGCGACATCGTCGGCAAGATGCGCGAAATCCAGCAAAGTTACCGCGAGGTTTCCCGGGAGATCACGTTGGACGAGTGGCGCCAGCGCACCCGGTGGGAGCGGTATGTCGATAACGTGGCCCGCCTGACCGCGACCCTCCAATAGTTCCGGCACTGCTGGAGCTGGGACGGGTTGCTCAGAGTGCAGCCCCGATTTTACCGACGACGGCGCCGCTGACCAGCCTGCTGACGCCCGGCACCTTGATCAGCCGCATCGAGAGCCGCCGCATGAGCAGGGCGCGGCGGTCCGCTGGAACGAACCATTTTGCTGCGGACTCACCGGCTTTCTGCTGCTCGGCGACGTACGGGCGCCAGCGTGCCTCGAAGGCGGCGAGGGCGGCCGGCACCTGGTCATGTTTGGCCAGTTCGTCGGCGAGCACATAGGCGCCGGCCATGCCCAGCGACGCGCCCTGGCCGGCCAGCAACGAGACCGCGGCAGCGGCATCTCCCAGCAGGACCACCCTGCCCCGGTACCAGCGCGGCATCCGGATCTGCGCCACCTGGTCATAGTAGAAGGACTCGGGGCAATGCTCCAACGCCAGCGGACACAGCCACCCCAGAGACCGGTAGCGCTCGCGGAATTCCTGCTGGATATCGCCCGGGCGCTCCTGCCTGTCGGTGCGGTGGACGCCCAGCGCCGAAATGCTGCCGTCACGCAGCCGGTAGAAGAACATGGCCTCGCCGCAGGTGTCCGTAATGGCATACCGGTTGGCCAGAATGTCCTTTACCCGGTTGTCCCGAAACGAATACGCTCCGACGTGGAACCCCAGGAATTTGAAGTAGTCGGCTTCGGGCCCGAAGACCTTGCCGCGGACGTCCGAATGGATCCCGTCTGCCCCGATCAGCAGGTCGGCGGTAAGTCGCCGGCCGTCCGAGAGCTCCACATCCACCTTTCCGCCGGACCCGGTGGCGGCAGCGGACGAGTCATGGATCGAGCTGATCGTGGTGGAATAGAGCAACTCCACCGAGTCCGGCAGCACTTCGCGGATAGCCTGTTCCAGATCGGGGCGCAGGATGCTGCGCAACTGATCGCCGACCACCTTGGTGAAGCTCTCGTAACCCAGATGGGCCGTGCTTCGGCCGCTGCGGTCCACGTAGTCAATCCGGTTAACGTCGTATCCGAGTTCACGGATTCTGCCGATAACGCCCATGTGGGTTGCCGCCTGCCAGCCGGAGCCGAAGAAATCGATCATGTAGCCATCGGGCCGCGGCCCGGCCGAGCGTTCCACGAGGGTGACTTCCCAGCCTTTGGCGCTGAGGAAATTGGCGGCAGATAAACCGGTGATGCCGGCGCCGCAGATTATGGCTTTCATGGGGAACTTCCTTCCGTTGCAGCAGTAATGCCCAAGGCCCTGCGCAGCACCGGGAACGCGACGTCGGCAGTGAGCCCGGGGTCAAGCGCCCGGTGCAGCATCAGCCCGTCGACAGCCGCGGCCAGAACGGCGGCCGTGGCGTCGGCGTCGCCGTCGAAACCCACTCGCTCCAGCCAACGGGCTGTGCGGGTGCGGAAATCCAGGAGCACTTGTGCCAGTTCATCCCGCAGCACCCCGCCGCGCGCCGCCGCCAGGAATGTTTCGACGAACAGCAGATTGACGGGTTCGTCCGGCGCGAACTCGTCCAGCGCGGCGAGGAACATGTGCAGTCCTTCATCAAGACTGATGCCGGACTCCAGTTGGCGGCTCGGAAATTCAAGCGCCTCACGAACGGCGCCCACGGCCGCTTCGGCGAGCAGGGCTTCCAGGGAATCGAAATGGTAGTGGATGATGCCCGGCCGCACACCCGCGTGCCCGGCGAGGACCCGGGCCGTGACCGCGGACCAGCCCAGCCGCGGGATCAGCACGACGGCGGACTCCAGCATCCGGTCCCGGGTCCGGGTACCCTTGGCAGTTTTCAGATGGGCGGTTGTCATTGCAGACCTCGAATCTTTTGGACGCTCGTCCAAATACTTCGATTTCCGGTCTACCACGCGCCACTGTCCAAAAAACAGCCCCGCAGCAGGTTTCTTTGCAGAAGGCGTCGGCTGGCCGGTGCGTGGTTCGCGTCGGCTTTAGTCGGGAAAGACGCTGCCGAGCGCCGAGAGCACGCCGAAGGCTTTGGCCCGGACCTCGTCCCATTCGGCTTCCGGATCGGAGTCGGCGGTGATGGCACCGCCGACGCCCAACGTCAGCTGGTCGCCCTGCCGGACCAGGGTCCGGATCACCACGGACAGGTCAGCGGCACCGTTGAGCGAGAAGTAGCCTACCGCCCCCGAATAGACGCCGCGTGCTCCCGACTCCAACCGGTCCAGGATATCCATCGTGCTGATTTTCGGGGCGCCGGTCATCGAACCGGCGGGGAACGCGGCAGCAATGGCCTCCGCACGGGACGCGTCCGGACGCAAGCTCGCGTCAATGGTGGAAACCATCTGGTGCACCGTGGCATAGCTTTCGATCGCGCATAAGCGGCTGACACGCAGCGAACCGGGCACGGCAAAATGGCTCAGGTCATTGCGCAGCAGATCCACGATCATGATGTTCTCGGCGCGGTCCTTGAGGCTGGTTGCCAGCTCCGCTTTCAGCGCTGCGTCCGCCGCCGGATCCGCGACCCGCCGCCGGGTACCCTTGATCGGTTCGGCACGCAGCGCGCCATCGGCGGCCAAGCTCATGAACCGCTCCGGCGAGGTACTGGCGACGGTCAAACTGCCAAAGTGCAGGTAGTTGGCGAACGGTGCGGGATTACGACGGCGCAGGGACAGGTATGTTTCCAGCGGATCCGACCCTGCGGCAGCGGTGGCGGACAGCTCCGTGGTCAGGCAGATTTCGTAGGAGTTACCTTCGTGGATTTCCGCTTGCGCCTGGCGGACCTTGAGCAGGTACTGGTCCTTGCTGTCCCGCACCGTGAAGGCCGGGCCACCGGATGCCGCCGGAACCGACCCAGCGGTTTCGGAGCAGGGCATCCCATGCGGTCCGGGGGCAGACATGCCGGACGCGGCGGAGCCGTCCCCGGCCGCCGCCACTTCGACGGCGGTCCGGGTCCGGGCGAACCAGTCGCGGGCTTCGTCCCTGGATGCGTCGCTGGCCAAGGCCAGGAGATAGGTGCACCGGCGCGCATGGTCGAGCACGACGCCGCGGCCGGCAAAGATCAAGGCCGCATCGGGGGTGGCAGCCGCGACGTCACTGCCACCGCATTCGCGCTTGAGCTCATAGCCCAGGTACCCCAGCCAGCCCAAGGCGAATCCGCCGGGAACCTCAACCGGGCCGGTGACAGCGGGAGTGCCCCACACTCCATCCAGCCAGCGGAAGAAGGGCGAGCGGATCCGGGTAGTAACAGCGCCGTCGGCCACCGAAGTGACGCCCGAGCGATGTTCGGCATAGCGGCCGAAGGCCCCGGCGTCGTCGGCCATGATGCTGTATTCGTTGCGGTCCGGCACCGCCGTGGCTCCGGCATTGGAGCTGTCCAGCCAGACCGCGCGGTCCGAGGCTGCATAAAGGGCACGGAAGAGATCAGCTCCGTCGGGCAGGGCATCAATCCGCTCGGTCAGCAGTAGAGGAGCAACACCATGGGAACGCTCCACCGAAAGCAGTGCGTCCAACTGCGGGAGCGAGGCCAGGGCCTTCAGCACCCCGGCAGCCGCAGTGGCGCCGGTTTGGCCACGGAGCAGCAGGTCTGCGGCGCGGGGGACATCGTCGCCGTCAAGCCAGGCTTCTTCCTGCGCCGCCCACACGTCCCAGAAGGACTCGTAGCCGGCACCGTCACGGGCAATGGCCCGGGTCCGGCGGTCCACCGCTTCGGCCTGGATCCAGATAGCGACGTCGGTGAGTTCCCGTGCGGCGGCGTGGGCGGCACCAACTCCTTCCACCACGACGATCTCGGCCGGTTCCGTGTAACGGCGCTCGCCGTCGTCGTTCTGCTCCCAGTCCCAAGCCGTCCACGTTGCGCGCTCGCCGCGGGCAAGCGGCTGCAGCACCGTTTCCAGGTAGCGCTGCTGCCCGTCGGCCAGGCCATGCCAGCCCGGATAAATGTCTTCCAGATGGAACAGCGAAACGGTGTGGTGCTCACGCAGGAGGGCGGCCAGCTCCACCGCCAAAGTGGTCTTTCCCGCCCCGGAACGTCCGTCCACGGCGATGATGACCGGTTTGTCAGTGGGTGGCAAGCTGCGCCCTGACGTGTTCCACGATGCCCGGGACCGCTGCGCTGATCAGGTTCCAACTGACATCGAAGTCGGCTTCGTCGCCGAACCACGGGTCGTAGATGCCCTGCTCGGCGGGACCGCCGTCCGCGACTTTGGGATCAAAAGAGCGGAGCATGCGGACCTTGTTCCGGGCGCCATCGTCCGGAGCGTCGTCACGCAGTTGTTCATAGTGGTCCACATCCAGGGCCAGGATCAGGTCCCGGTCCGCATACCAGGCGGGTTCGAACTGCCGGGCACGATGGTCTGCGGTGAGCAGGTGGGCTTGCTTGAGGCGGGCGGCGGCGCGCTCATCGATGGGACGGCCGGTCTCCCACCCGGTAGTGCCTGCCGAGTCCACGGACACCTCGTCGGACAGGCCGGCATCTTCGAAGGCCTTGGTCAGGATGTACTGGGCCATAGGGGAGCGGCAGATATTGCCTGTGCAGACAGTGATTATCCGGTACATAGCCACGAGTCTAACTAGAAGAAGGCCAGCAGCAGGCTGACACCGATGAAGAGGACACCAAAAACGTAACCGAGCATGCGCTGCCCGCGTTCAGTCCTGGTGAACCGGTGGAAGGACCGTGCCGCTGCGGCAAAGAAGAACCACATGACCAGGATGTCGATAATGACAATGGTGCAGGCCAGGACAACGTACTGCGGTGCCAGCGGCTGCTCGGGGCGGATGAAGCCGGGCATGAACGCCAGGAAGAACACGATCGCCTTCGGATTGAGCAGATTGACCCACAGGCCGCGCCGGAACATCGACCAAGCAGGCTCGTTCCGTTGCGCCTGGATAATTTCCTGGTCCGCCGAGGGCTTGGCCAGCAGTTGCCGGATGCCCAGATAAACAAGGTAGGCCGCGCCGGCGTACTTGATGACATAGAAAGCCGTCGGGGAACTGGCTACCAGCAGGCCAACGCCAAGGGCCACGATCAGGATGTGGATGATCAGCGCCGCCTGCTGCCCGAGGATGCCCCACAGGGAACGGCGGAAGCCCGCGTTGAGGGCGTTGCTCATGGTGTTGACGGCACCCGCGCCCGGGGTGAAACTGATGACGGTGCCGGCGCCAACCAGCGCCAGCCACAGGGAAATCTGCACCAGATGATATTACGCGCCGCAGGCCTCGCTTCACCACACTGTCTGAAGGAGCTCGAAATCGTGCAACGCCGTATCCGCGGTGATGACTGCGAGGCCCTCCACGATCGCCTGTGCCGCGATCATCCGGTCGAAGGGGTCACGGTGCGGCCATTCGAGCTGTGCTGCTTCCAGCGCATGCACGCCGCTGAGCGGAATTTCCTCGCTTACCAGTTCAAGAACGTGCCTGCGGTAGCCGACAAAGAGCGCTTCTATGCCGGGTAGTTTGCCCAGTCGGTGTTTGTGGCCGAGTTCGAAGGCGGTGACAGCCGAGACGCAGAGGGTATTGCCTCGGTTACGGATGATGCTTCTGGCCTTTTGCGAGAGCTTCTTGGGCTCGAACAGCGCCCAGAGGAGGACATGGCTGTCTAAAAGGTAAGTGGTTGTTCCCATGCGTCCAGCTCCTCCTTGTCCATCGGTTCGAGGACATCCGGGGGAACGGTCCCTTTGAGGAAACCGAGCCGCCGCTGCGTGGGCGGATCGATTTTGACCAGGCGCGCAACGGGTTTGCCCGCCTTGGCAATCACGACGTCTTCCCCGTGTTGAACCAGGTTCAACAGCTCTGAAAAGCGGGTCTTCGCATCCTGCACGTTGTACTGTCCCATATTGACCAAGTCTAGTTGGTCAACCTCCGCCGTATGGGTCACCGTGGGCCACAAAGTCCGTGCCAGCCGCCCGGTGCGGCGGTAGAAGTCGCCGAAAGCGGAGAAATCCGCAGCGGCCCGGCCCAGCCAAGTGGTTGCTCTTACGGTTTGCGGGCGAGGATTTCGCCGTTGGGAATCAGGAACCAGCCGTCCGCGGCCATCGCCCACTCCCGCCAGCCCTGCGCAATGCGGTCCAAACCTGCCTGGTCGGTGATGCCGCGTTCGAGCGCTTGTTCCGCGTAGGCCGAATGCAGCACCCGCTCCGACCAGACGTTGCCCTGCCATGCGCGCTGCTCGTCCGTAGCGTAGAGCCAGTTGGATGAGTACGGCGTGATATCGCGGAACCCGGCGGCCATGGCCCAGGAAATCAGATGCCTGCCGGCGTTCGGCTCCGCGTGGTTCCCGCGGGCGATCTGCTGGTACGTGTCCATCCAGTCATCCAGCTCCGGCAGCTGCGGGAACCAGCTCATGCCGTGGAAGTCCGCGTCCCGCACGGCCACAAGTCCGCCGGGTTTGGTGACGCGACGCATCTCGTACAGGGCCGCAACCGGATCCGTCAGGTGCTGGAGGACCTGGTGGGCGTGGACCACATCGAACGTGTCGTCGTCGTAATCAAGGTCGTAAATGTTGCCGCTGACGAAGGTGACGTTCTCCAGCCCCCGCAGCGCGGCCAGCTCGGCGGCCTGTGTGAGCACGTCATCCGAGCGGTCAAGCCCGATGACCTCGCCCGGGGCCACCAGCTCGGCCAGGTCTGCGGTGATACTGCCGGGGCCGCAGCCGACGTCGAGCAGTTTCAGGCCGGGCTTGAGATGGGGGAGCAGATAGGCTGCGCAGTCCTCGGCGGTGCGGACTGCGTGCGCGTTGACAACGCTCTGGTGGTGGCCGTGGGAGTACACCTCATCCTTCATAGTGGGCAGACTACTCTGAATCGGCCTCCTCGAGACAGCGACGTGCCAGTTCTATTGCGCAAGGTGTCGCCGTCCGTGATCTGCCCGATCCAATTGAGGCTGAAACAGTGCGGTTCAGTTGGGAACTGAGCGCACCACGCGTGCAGGCGAGCCCACAACAATGGACTTTGCCGGTACGTCCTTCGTAACCACGGATGCGGCCGCTACGACGGCATCATCACCGATGGTCACGCCCGGCAGGATGGTGGCGTTGGAGCCGATCCAGACATTGCGGCCGACGACGATGGGGGACGGGTGCATGTCCGCGCGGCGGCTCGGCGCGAGGTCGTGGTTGAGCGTGGCAAACACCGTGTTGTGCCCGATCAGGCAGTCGTCCCCGATGACCACACCGCCCTGGTCCTGAAACTTGCACCCGGAATTGATGAAGATCCGCTCCCCAAGGGTGATGTTCTTCCCGAAGTCGGAGTAGAAGGGCGGAAATACCGTCACCGTTTCATCAACTGGCTTGCCGGTCAGCTGGGCTAGCAGCTCCCGCACCCGTGCCGGTTCCTGGTAACCGCCGTTGAGTTCACCGGTGATGCGCAAGGCATCCTGGCTGACGCGGTGCATGACCTCGTGCAGCGGCGAATCCCCGGTAATGGTCTGTCCCGCGTTCAGTGCATCAAGGAGGTCGTCGAGTTCCATGCCCTCCTTTCTACCAAAGCCGGGCGGTCCGCCCCGCTGGGAGCCAAGTGGGAACGAACGAACTATCTCGATCATGGAAATAGTTTATAGTGGAGAGGACTTTTCCTCCCCTCAAAGGAACGAATTGAAGCGCTGGCTTAGAACCTTGTTCCCTGTGTTGATCGTCCTCGTTTGGCTGGCCGCGGCGGGCGCCGGCGGACCTGCTTTCGGCAAGCTCTCGGATGTCTCCACCAATGATCAGGCCGGGTTTCTGCCGCAAAGTGCCGAGTCCACCGAAGCCGGCGAGTGGCAGGAGAGGTTTCTCGATTCCGACGCCGTGCCCGCCGTCGTCGTTATTGAGTTCGACCAGGCAATCGAGCCTCAGGAGCTCCGGAGCTATGTCCCGCTGGCTGACAAACTCGGCGAGGCGGCAGGGGTGACCGCGGCGTCTGAGAGCCAGGTTGCCGGCCCGATTCCCGCAGAAGACTTCAAAGCGATCGAGTTCATTGTCCCGATCGCGGGAGACGCGGGAGAAGCGGTCGAGGAACTGCGGACAGTGCTCCAGGCTGAACTGCCTGCGGAGGCCACCGCGTACGTCACCGGACCGGCAGGGTTCATCGCCGATCTGGTTGAGGCCTTCGCCGGAATCGACGGCCTGCTGCTCGGAGTGGCGCTGCTGGCGGTCTTCGTCATTCTCCTGATTGTCTACCGGGCGCTGCTGTTGCCCTTCCTGGTCCTGCTGACATCCGTCTTCGCCCTTTGCGGCGCGATCTTGGTGATCTATTGGTTTGCGCTGATGGACTGGATCCAGTTGAGCGGGCAGAGCCAAGGCATCCTGTTCATCCTGGTGATCGGCGCCGCGACGGATTATGCCCTCCTGTTGGTTTCCCGGTTCCGCGAGGCGCTGGGGGAGCAGGACTCCAAGTGGGCTGCAATGAAGACGGCGTACCGGGGCTCGCTGGAACCGATTGCGGCTTCCGGCGCCACCGTGGTCCTGGCGCTGCTGTGCCTGTTGTTCTCGGATCTTAACTCCAATCGCAGTCTCGGCCCCATCGCAGCCATCGGGATTGTTTTCTCCGTCCTTGCCTCGCTCTCCCTGCTGCCGGCTCTGCTGCTGATCTTCGGCCGCGCTGCCTTTTGGCCGATTGTCCCGCGGCCTGGACAACACGCGCACCGTGGGGAAATCGGAACGGTGCCGGCCGGCGCGGAGGGTCTGCGCGGTACCTGGCGCCTTGTAGCCAGGCTGATTGCCAAGCGTCCCCGGGCCACCTGGCTCGTCTCGCTGTTCGTCCTCGTGGCGGGATCCCTGGGCGTCCTGCAGTTGCAGGCACACGGCGTTCCACAGTCCGAACTGGTGATGGTGCAGACGGACTCGGCGGACGGGCAGGAGGCGCTCGCCCGCCATTTCGACGCCGGCTCCGGCTCTCCGGCCGTGATTGTGGCCGATAGTTCGGCACGGGACGATGTGCTCGACGCCGTGCGTGAACATGATGGCGTTGCCGAAGCCGATTTCTTCAGCGAAGACGGCGAAGTTGTTGAACTGGACGGGCGCGTGATGGTCAACGCGACGCTGGAGAAGGCCGCCGACTCGGAAGGCGCGGAGAACGATGTTGCCGATCTCCGGGCGGACCTGGACGCCGTGGATGAAACCGCGCTGGTAGGCGGGGTCACCGCCGTCGCGCTGGATACCAACGTGACCGCCCAGGCTGACCTGCTCAAGATCACGCCCATCGTGCTGCTGGTCATCCTGGTCATCCTGATGCTGCTCCTGCGCGCCGTGGTGGCGCCGGTGCTGCTGATCCTGAGTGTTGTCCTGTCCTACCTGACGGCACTCGGCGTTTCCGCGCTGGTGTTCAACCACATCTTCGGCTTCCCCGGCGCCGATGCTTCCGTGCCCCTCTACGGTTTTGTCTTCCTGGTGGCACTCGGCGTGGATTACAACATTTTCCTCATGACCCGGGTGCGGGAAGAATCCCTGAAAATCGGCACCCGCCCCGGGGTCCTGCGCGGACTGGGGGCCACCGGTGGCGTCATCACCTCGGCCGGCATCGTCCTGGCGGCTACCTTTGCGGCTCTGGGAGTCATTCCGATCCTGTTCCTGGGGCAGCTGGCCTTCATCGTGGCCTTCGGAGTCCTGCTGGATACGGTGCTGGTGCGCTCGCTGCTGGTACCCGCGCTGTCGTACGATCTGGGGCGGCGCATCTGGTGGCCAGGCAAGCTCTCGCGGACTTCGCCGAGCGCTGAATCCGCGGCACATATGGTGGAGGCCAACGTCTGAGGTTCAGGCCGGACACCGCGCGCTGGCGGTCTTCCGCCTGAACTATGATGCTTGTCCCTTTGGGGCAAACCTGAGTCGGCTTGGCTCAAGTTGAATTGACATCGTTTCGAGTCTGAGTAAACTTGAGTGCAGAACGCTCAATATGGTTCAGGTCCTGCAATGCCAGGGCTCCGCCGGTCCGGTCCTCAGGGACACGGCCGGCAGCGGGACCACTATTTCGGGCCGGTATTCGGTTCATCATGAAAGGACAAGCGTATGTCTCGTGCAGTAGGTATTGACCTCGGTACCACCAACTCCGTGGTTTCCGTGCTGGAAGGTGGCGAGCCCACCGTCATCGCGAACGCCGAGGGTGGCCGCACCACCCCGTCGGTCGTGGCATTCTCCAAGTCCGGCGAGGTCCTCGTCGGCGAAATCGCCAAGCGCCAGGCCGTCAACAACATCGAGCGCACCATCGCTTCGGTCAAGCGCCACATGGGCACCGACTGGAAGGTCGAGGTCGACGGCAAGAACTACACCGCGCAGGAAATCTCCGCCCGCGTGCTGCAGAAGCTCAAGCACGACGCCGAGTCCTACCTGGGCGAGAAGGTCACCGACGCTGTGATCACCGTGCCGGCATACTTCAACGATGCCGAGCGCCAGTCCACCAAGGAAGCCGGCGAAATTGCCGGCCTGAACGTCCTGCGTATTGTCAACGAGCCGACGGCTGCCGCACTGGCCTACGGCCTTGACAAGGGCAAGGAAGACGAACTCATCCTGGTCTTCGACCTTGGCGGCGGCACCTTCGACGTCTCGTTGCTCGAAGTTGGCAAGGATGAAGATGACTTCTCCACCATCCAGGTCCGTTCCACCTCGGGCGACAACCGCCTCGGCGGCGACGATTGGGACCAGCGCGTTGTGGACTTCCTGCTCCAGCAGGCCAAGTCCAAGGGCGCGGACCTGTCCAAGGACAAGATTGCCCTGCAGCGTCTGAAGGAAGCTGCCGAGCAGGCCAAGAAGGAACTGTCCTCGGCTTCCTCCACCAACATCTCGCTGCAGTACCTCTCGGTGACCCCGGAAGGGCCGGTCCACCTGGACGAGCACCTCAGCCGTGCCAAGTTCCAGGAACTGACCAAGGACCTGCTGGACCGGACCAAGAAGCCGTTCCACGACGTCATCAAGGAAGCCGGCATCAAGGTTTCCGACATCGACCACATCGTTCTGGTCGGCGGTTCCACGCGTATGCCCGCAGTGGTCGACCTGGTCAAGGAAATGGCCGGCGGCAAGGAGCCGAACAAGGGCGTGAACCCGGACGAGGTCGTCGCCGTGGGCGCTGCACTGCAGGCCGGTGTGCTGAAGGGTGAGCGTAAGGACGTGCTGCTCATCGACGTCACCCCGCTGTCCCTCGGCATCGAGACCAAGGGCGGCATCATGACGCACCTGATCGAGCGCAACACCGCGATCCCGACCAAACGGAGCGAGACCTTCACCACGGCGGATGACAACCAGCCGTCGGTGGCCATCCAGGTCTTCCAGGGCGAGCGCGAGTTCACCCGGGACAATAAGCCGCTGGGCACCTTCGAGCTGACCGGCATCGCGCCGGCTCCGCGCGGCGTGCCTCAGGTCGAGGTCACCTTCGACATCGACGCCAACGGTATCGTCCACGTGTCCGCCAAGGACAAGGGCACCGGCGCCGAGCAGTCCATGACCATCACGGGCGGTACCGCGCTGTCCAAGGATGACATCGACCGCATGGTGCGCGAGGCCGAGGAACACGCGGCCGAGGACAAGAAGCGCCGCGAGGCCGCAGACGTCCGAAACTCGGCCGAACAGCTGGCCTACTCCGTGGACAAGCTGCTCGCCGACAACGACGACAAGCTGCCCGAAGAGGTCAAGACCGAGGTCAAGGCCGACGTCGATGCCCTGAAGTCCGCACTGGAGAAGCAGGACAACGACGACGAGGTGAAGTCCGCGTTCGAGAAGCTGCAGGCTTCCCAGACGAAGCTCGGCGAGGCCATCTACTCGCAGGCCCAGGCCTCCGGCGCAGCCGGCGAGGGTGCACCCGGAGCAGACGGCGCTGATGGACAAGGCTCTGCCAACGCTGACGAGGACATCGTCGACGCCGAGGTTGTCGACGAGGAAGAAGAGAAGAAGTAACTATGCCCCACCACGGTAACGAGCACGAGCACGAGTCAGAGCCGGTGAGCTTCCGCGACAACCGTAAGATTGACCCGGAGACGGGCAAGGTCCGTGGCCAGGAAGCACCTGCCGATGCGGAGGCAGCCGAGGAGGTTGCCGCCGCGGAGGCACCCGCATCGGAGGATGTTGAGGGTGACGCTCTGTCCCAGGCCGAGGCTATCTTGAACAGCACCGACGTTCCCGCCGGGGAATCGGTAGCCCAAGGTGCGGACTCGGAACAGGCGGCAGAGCTGAGGAATGACCTGCTGCGCCTTCAGGCGGAGTACGTCAATTACCGCAAGCGGGTGGAACGGGACCGCGCGGTGGCTGGCCAGATGGCCATCATCGGCGTTCTCAACTCACTGCTTCCGGTACTTGACGACATCGATGCCGCACGCCAGCACGGCGACCTCGAGGACGGACCCTTCGCCGCAATCGCGGCGAAGCTGGAAAACGTCCTGAAGGTCTACGGTCTGGAACCGATCTCCGAGACGGACGTGGAGTTCGATCCGAATATCCACGAAGCGCTGATGCAGCAGCAAAGCGCGGATGTCCAGGTCGATTCGGTCAGCCAGATCCTGCGGACTGGATACAAGTCCGGGGAGCGTGTCCTGCGCGCTGCCCAGGTGATCGTGGCTGTACCGGCTGAGTAGCCCCGAACGAGGCCGGGGACGTCGTGAAGGCGTCCCCGGCTCTCATGGGCTCTCGGGCCACCATAGACTTTGAACTACATGAAGGGAGGCGCCTGAATGGCTAGCCAGGATTGGGTCGAGAAGGACTTCTACAAGATCCTTGGTGTCTCCAAGGACGCGTCGGATGCCGACATCAAGAAGGCATACCGCAAACTTGCCCGGAAGTACCATCCGGACACGAACTCCTCTGACGCCACGGCTGAAAAGATGTTCAAGGACGTCTCCGAAGCATATTCGGTGCTCTCCGATCCGGAAGAGCGCCAGCAGTACGACGCCATCCGGGCGATGGGCAGTGGAGCCCGCTTTACCGCTGGCGGAGCGGGCACACCCGGCGGCGGCGGGTTTGAGGACATCTTCGGCAATATGTTCGGCCAGGGCACGCGCAGCCGTTCAGCCGGCGGATTCGGCAACGGGAATATCCCGCCCGAGTTTGCCGACCTATTCGGCGGCGGGTTCGGGGGCGGGTTCCAGCCGCCGCAGGCGCCCCCGCGCAAAGGTGCGGACCGGACCGCCTCCACCAGCATTTCCTTTGCCGGTTCCATCAAGGGAACCACCATCGGGCTGCGCGAGCCTTCCGGCGAAGTCATTGACGTCCGTATTCCCGCCGGTATTAAGGACGGTCAAAAGGTCCGCGTCCGCGGCAAAGGCCAGCCCGGCCCTGCCGGCAGCGGCGACCTGATGGTTACCGTGAATGTCCAGCCCCATAGCTTCTACACACGCGACGGTGACAATCTTCGGATCCATGTCCCGGTGACCTTCGACGAAGCGGCGTTGGGCGCGCAGATCGAGGTTCCGACCATGAACGGCGAAGCGGTGAAGGTAAAGGTGCCTGCCGGCACGCCATCAGGACGGACGCTGCGGGTCAAGGGACGCGGTGTTAAGACGGCCAAGGCGACGGGGGATCTGCTGGTAACGATCGACGTCGTTGTTCCACAAAACCTGAACAAAGAAGCTGAAGAAGCCGTCAAGGCATTCGCCGCGGCCACTGGGGATGCGAATCCCCGCGCCAACCTGGCAACCAAGGCCAGGCTTTAGGCGGCAGATATGGAGAGAGCAATGGGTATTGACCGCAACGCGCCTATCTTTGTGATCTCCGTAGCTGCAGAGCTCGCGGAGATGCATCCGCAAACCCTGCGCCAGTACGACAGGCTGGGCCTGGTCTCACCGTCCCGGCAGCGTGGCCGCCAGCGGCGCTATTCGCAACGCGACGTGGACACCCTGCGGGAAGTCCAGCGGTTGTCGCAGGAAGGCGTGTCGCTTGAGGGCATTAAGCGGATCCTGGAGCTGGAGAACCAGGTGAACGCCCTGCGCTCCCGGGTGCAGGAACTGACCGCCGAGCTTGAAAGCACGCGGCGGCAGAGCGGAACGGAAGCCAGGCGGGTGTTCGCCGCCGGGCTGGCCGGAGACGTTGTTACCCTGGCCCGTGGGAAGCGTCCGCGGCCGCGGAGCCAGGCCTTGGTGGTCTGGCGCCCGCACTCCTAAGGGCTGCCCGCCGCGCCAACTCCATGGCACCGGCGATCCGTGCCGCCAGAGCAGCGCCGACTCCAGGCACTTCCTGAAGTTCCCCGGGCTCGGCGAGCTGCAGCCCGGCCGGACCACCGAGCCTCTTCAGGATCGACTGCGCCAGTTCCAAGCTGCTCGCATCCCGCGTCCCGGATCCGATGACCAGCGCCAGCACCTCCGCATCCCTCAGCCTCCGGACTCCCATCCGTACCATGCGCTCCCGGGGCCGGTCTTCCGCCTTCATCTGTGCGATCGCGAGATGGTTCCTGTGACTTGTGTTCATGCGGCCAACGGTAGGCGCAGGCAAGACTGATCCGAAGGCGGCGCCGAGGCCATGTGGACAGCGCACGTGCGGAACGGCCCCTGTGGAGATGGGGCCAGGCCGTAGCGAATCACTTGGCCGCACTTTCACTTGCAACCAGGGCGCTGTTGCGGGTGCCGCACGGGGGCCCCAGCCACGCGGAGAGTACTGCGCAGGTGGACGCTCGCCTCTTTGGCCTCGTCCACCCGCGCGTCGGACCCTCTACTTGTCTTGCGGAGGAGCAGGGCCTCGTTCCTATCGATCATGCCCTGCCACGTCTTGTTTCAACTATGAACCAAGACTAATCTCCGTTCTTTCAGCGGATCATTTCCCCGTCCGGGGCCACTACATACCAGACATCGTTGACGCCCTGGCCGTCGACGTCTCCCGGCGCCTTGTCGTTCTGCCAGTAGTAGATCGGCAGGCCGTCGATGGTCACCTGCTTCTTGCCGTCGGGCGTATCGATCGTTCCGACTTCCGCAGTGACGCCTTCAACTTCCGGGGCATCGCCTTCGGTCAGGACAGGCGGCCACGCGACCAGGCAGTCGCCGGTGCAGTTGCTGACACCGGAATCCTTTTCGTCCTTGGTGAAGTAGTAGACGGTCATTCCCTCGCTATCGACCACAATCTCACCGAGGTCGGTTTCGGCAGTCATGAGCTGGGAACCAGCCATCGCCCCGGCTTCACCGGAGGCCGGGGCACTTGCCCCGCCCGGTGCCGATTCGGTGGTCTCGGGCATGGCGGTTGTTTCTTCGGCCGGCGGCGGGGCTTCCGTCCCTGATTCATCGCCGCCGCCGCATCCGGTGAGGCCGAGAAGGGCTGCGGTCATAAGGGCAGCAGCACCACTGAGTTTGATTTTCATGAGGAATTCCTAACGATCAACCGGGTTGTGCTCGGTCCCGGCCCGCCGGTTGCGGGCCGCTATTGGCAAAGACGTACTGCCGGGCGAAAATGGTTCAACGCCTGGGGGATGTTCTTCTTCCTTGCCGGTGAACCATTCCGCTGTTGGGCACGTCTTCCTGATTGCGGACGGCTCCGGAACCCGGGCCGCCCGGTCAGGAGGGAACGTCGATGTCGATGGAAGAAGAAGCGGTCGCGCTGTTGTACCGTGACCATGCGGCGGCACTTCGACGGTTCGTGCTGGCCGCCACATCAGACCCGGATCAGGCCGAGGACGTGGTACAGGAGACGATCCTGCGCGTATGGAAACTTGGCCCGGAGGTCGAGAACATGCGCGGCTACCTGTACCGGACCGCGCGGCACGTCATTATCGACAACTACCGGCGCCGCAACAGCCGTCCTCAGGAAACAAGCCTGCCGGAAGAAGAGCTGGCAACAGCCGACCAGGTGGACCGGCTATTGCTCAAAGTGATTATGGAGGAAGCCCTGACGCGGCTCAGCGTGGACCACAGGAACGTCATTCTGGCGCTGCACTACCAGCGGTTGACCGCCGCTGAAGCAGCCGAGGAACTGCACCTGCCGCTGGGAACGGTCAAGTCACGCGCCTTTTACGGCGTGAAAGCGCTACGGTCTGTACTCGATGAGATGGGAGTCAAGCGATGAAAGGCGACCATGAGCAGCTGCGGGAACTGCTCGGGCTTTACATCCTCGGCGGTCTCCGGCGGGATGAGGCGAGGGCATTCGAAGCGCACCTCAATGATTGTCCGGTCTGCCGTCAGGAAGCCGCCGAGCTGGAGAGCCTCCCGGGCATGCTGGACGCCGTGCCGCGGGACGAAGCGTTGGAGCTGGCGCAACCGCCCATCGAAGAAATCGAGCAGAATACCAAGCGGCTGCTGAACGAATTGGCAGTGCGCCGCCGCAAAGCACGACGCCGGGTGGCTGGCTTGGTCGCCGCCGTCGCCGCGGCATCGCTGATCATCGGCGCGGTCGTGGGACCGGTTGTCACGGCGCCGGAGCAGGAGATGGACAGTTATACGATGGCTTCCTCCCGCGGCCTGCAGGTAGATCTGGACCTGGTGTACAAGCGGTGGGGCACCGAGCTGGCTGTGGACGGCGAGCAACTGCCCAACAGCGGCGTACTCTCCCTCTGGGTCACCGATTCCACAGGCAAGGCCAGCCAGGTGGCGACGTGGAAAGCAACACCCGCAGGCCGGGCACGGCTCACGGCAGCTACCGACGTGGGAACTGAAGATATTGTCAGGGTCGAGATCAAGAATGATGCCGCTGTTCCGGTCGCCTCGGTAGTCACGCGCGACTGAACGGCCGCGGCCAGCAGCCAGCGACTACGGCTGCTTGCGGCGGTAAGTCAGGTCGAAAATCTCCCGGCCTGCCTCATGCGCTTTCTGCTCGAAGCTGGTCAAGGCCCGGCCCTCGAACCGCGGCGCCCAGCCGCCGATGTCGTCCATGCCTTCACCCTCGCTTGCGTTGCCGGTGCTGACAGGCAACTTGCCCTCGCGGACCGGGGCTCCGCCGACCACTTTTTCGACGCCGCTTTCCCAGACCTTGGTCAGCGGACTGTCGGCGCCGAAACGTTCGCCGGCGTGGACATTGTCAAAGTCTTTCGCGGCATCGCCCACGTCGCGCATCTGGATGGCGTAGGACGACCAGTCCGTGGCCAACCGCCACAAGCCTCCCGGCTCCAGCACGCGCGCCGCCAGCCCGGCGAAACTTTCCTGCACGAGGCGACGCTTATGGTGCCGGGTCTTATGCCACGGGTCGGGGAAAAAAACCCACAGTTCGTTGACCGAACCGGCTGGCAGCATTGTGGCGAGTACCTCCGGGGCGTTCGCCTGGACCACCCGGACATTGCGCAAACCCTTTTGCCCCACCCGCAGCAAGGTTTGCGCCAGACCGGGCTTGTAGACCTCCAGCGCCAGGAAATTGCGCGCGGGGTCCTGCTCGGCGGCATGACAGACGGCTTCGCCGAGTCCGGATCCGATTTCGACGACGAGCGGAGCTTCGCGGTCGAAGGCGGCGGCTACGTCGAGGACGAAATCCGGATGCACGGACGTGTCGGTTCTGTCCCGCGGGACGTCGATCACGTACTTTTCGGCATAGTCGTTCCAGGCCTGCTGCCGGCGTCCCTGCAGCCGGTTGCCGCGGCGGACAAAGCTGACGGTACGGGTCAGGAACGGCTCCGCCGCAGGCGCGGTTTCGGCGTCGCCGTCAGCGTTGCCGGTGCTGCCGGATGAAGGTGTGTGCGAAGAACTGGTCTCGTGAGTCATCTACTTCAGAATAGCCGTGGTCGGGACGATGCCGTGGGGCTGGTAAACTTGACCTACTTGGAGCGTGCATTGCTGTACGTTCCCTGCGTCGATGAACGCTTTCACATTTCTCCCGCAGTTCCATCGCTTCTCCAGAAGTCCTGACCAACAGGTAAGAAGCCGAGCGGTTGACTCTGTCTGATGATTTTCTTCGGCGAAACCCTGGGCCATACCGGTGCCGGGGACACTGACCGAAAGTAACTGATTACTCTCATGACTACCTCTACTGCCGTGCGCTCTTTTAGGCAGCTCGGAGTTCCCTCGCCGCTCGTCACCTCGCTGACCGGCAGCGGCATCACCGAACCGTTTCCGATCCAGGTGGAAACCCTCCCGGATACGCTGGCCGGACGTGACGTCCTGGGCCGCGGCCGCACCGGATCCGGAAAGACGCTCGCTTTTGCCCTGCCCCTGGTTGCCCGCCTGGCAGACCAGGAAGCAGCCTACCGCCGCAAGCCGGGTCGCCCGCTGGGACTGGTGCTGGCTCCCACCCGCGAGCTTGCCACACAGCTAAACGCGACTATCGAGCCGCTGGCCCGCGAAATGGGCCTGAACACCACCGTGATCTACGGCGGCGTCTCCCAGCAGCGCCAGGAAAAAGCACTGCGCGCCGGTGTCGATATTGTGGTCGCCTGCCCCGGGCGTCTCGAGGACCTGATGAAGCAGAAGATCCTCACGCTGGAGTCGGTGGAAATCACCGTCCTCGATGAGGCGGACCATATGGCGGACCTGGGCTTCCTTCCCGTGGTCCAGCGCCTGCTTGATACCACTCCCACACAGGGGCAGCGGATGCTGTTCTCCGCCACCCTGGACAACGGTGTTGACAAGCTCGTCAAGCGCTACCTGTCCAACCCCCTTACCCACTCCGTGGACAATCCGCAGGCCGCCGTCAGCACCATGGAACACCATGTGCTCGTCTCGCCGGACCAGACCGTGAAGAAGCAGCTGGTGAAGGCGCTGGCGTCCGGCACCGGCCGCCGTATCCTGTTCACCCGGACCAAGCACCACGCGCGCAAGCTGGCCAAGACGCTGAGCGATGCAGGCATTCCCGCGGTGGATCTGCACGGAAACCTTTCGCAGAATGCCCGCGACCGGAACCTGGCCGAGTTCTCCTCGGGCGGTGTCCGCGTTCTGGTGGCCACCGATGTGGCCGCCCGGGGCGTGCACGTTGATGAGATCGAACTCGTCGTGCATGTGGACCCGCCCACAGAACACAAGGCTTACCTCCACCGTTCCGGCCGTACCGCCCGGGCCGGCACCGACGGCACCGTTGTCACCATCGTGATTCCGGACCAGAAGCTCGAAGTCGGCAAGCTCATGAAGGCTGCCGGTGTTGACGTAGCCTTTGAATCTGTCACCGCTTCCTCTCCGCTAGTGGCCAAACTTGTCGGCGACGTCGCGGCACCCGTGGACCCGGTAGCCCGCCGTGCTGCGGTGGATGCCAAAGCCGTCCACCGTGGTGCTGCCCCCAAGCAAGGCAAGTCGACCGGAGCCAATGCCCAGCGCAAGCGCGCTGCCCGGTCCCAGGGCGGCCGGGGCCGAACTGCGGGTGTATCCGCTGGCGGAACGGGCCGCACAACTGCGGCAGACGGAGCCGGCCGCGGGCCCGCAGCGCGCAATACTGCCGCCCCGGGTGGCCGCCGTGCTGACGCCGATGTAGCTCAGCCGGGCCGCTCGCGCCGTCCGGCCACAGGACAGCGTGCCACCGGACAGCGGGCCGCAGGATCTGCCGGCGGACAGCAGTCCTCCAGTGCACGTGGAGAGGGCCGCGGCCTCGGTCAGGCGCCCTCGTCGTCCGCTCCCCGCCGTGGCAACCGCCGCGCCTCGGCGCCGGCCAGCAACGCCCGCCGCAGCCGCTAGTTCCTCAGCGGCTCCCAACGAGCCCCGCAAGGTCAAGGCCCTGACCGACCCTGATTGAGGGGTTGGTCAGGGCCTTACCTGATGGCGCATATTGGTTCCAGCCGCCAGAATGGGTGGTATGAGGGCAATACTAAATATCATCTGGCTGCTGCTGGGCGGCATTTGGTTGGCGGCTGGGTATTTCCTGGCCGGCATCATCTGCTGCGCGCTGATCATTACCATTCCCTTCGGCATCGCGTCCTTCCGCATTGCGGGGTATGCGCTGTGGCCGTTCGGCAGGAAGGTGGTTGACAAAGGCGGCCGTACCTATGTCATGTCGACGCTGGGCAATATCATCTGGATCCTGGTGGCCGGGATCTGGATCGCCATCGGGCACGTGGCAACGGCCATCGCCCAGGCGGCGACGATCATCGGCATTCCAATGGCAATCGCCAACCTGAAGATGATTCCGGTATCCCTGACCCCGCTGGGAAAGGAAATTGTGCCCACGGACCGACCGTTCATTGGCTATGACAAGCAGTACCCGGTCATCGGTTACGACAGGAAGTACCCGGGGTACGGGCGCTAGAGCGACTATTCGACGTTGAGTCGGCGTGCATCGCTAAGTCCGGGATCGCGGCGTGCGGCGGACTGCACGCGGAAGCGCCGCCCTGTGATGTCAGCGGGGACAACGCGGACAAAGTTGTTCTTCTCGCCGCCCTGCCAGGGGAACAGCGGCAGCATGGACGAGGCCAGGACGTCTTCAATGCTGCTCAAGCGCTCAGCGGGTCCCTTGATGATCACGCTCCAAGCCACATTGGTCGCCGGGTTGTAGCCATCCGTTTCAAACGCGACGTTCACTCCGGACAGTGCACCATCCAGCTTCGTGCCTTGCGCTGTGCGGAATACCAGGGAGCCATGATCCACAACGTAGTTGATCGGAAAAATCTCCGGGTGCCCTTCCACGACTACTGCGAGCCGACCGAAATCAGTACTACGGAACATTTCCCAGCACTGGCTGGATGAAAGATTCTCAATGCCCTGGGATGCGTCTAGTGCCGTCATGACAACAGTCTATTTGAGCTGGCGGCCAGGAAGATAGCCCCGGTCAGCGCCATCTTGCCATCCCCCGCAGGGGCGCAGAAACAGTGCCCTCGTGAGCATCAGTCATTGTGGAAAACAGATGCATTCTGGCTGTGGATGTGCTGGAATTACCTGCATAGCCGTTGAGGCTATCTACTCATGGGCCGGACACATTCAGCTGCCTGGGGAGGCAGTGCCTGTGCCCAATATTCAGGAGGCAGCAATGTCTGAGCTCACGGCCGACTTGTCCGGAGAGTGGCGGTTTGATCCGGCACACACCCGCATTGGATTTTCCACCCGACATGCCATGGTCACCAAAGTACGTGGTGCCTTTAATGAGTTCGAAGGGGTCATCCATGCCGATGTCGAGAACCCGTCCAATTCGTCCGTTAAGCTCGCCATCAAAGTGGCCAGCATAGATACGCGGAGCGAACAGCGGGACGGACACCTGCGGACCAACGACTTCTTCGATGCACCGAACTACCCGGAGATCACCTTCGTCAGCACCCAGATCGACCAGGTGGAAGAGCGCAATTTCATCGTCAACGGAGATCTGACCATCCGCGGCATAACCAAGCAGATTTCCATTCCCCTTGAATTCGTCGGCGTCGAACGGGACCCGGGCGGGCAGTTGCGCGCCGGTTTCGAGGGCTCACGCCGGATCAACCGCCAGGATTTCGGCGTCAAATGGAACACCGCGATGGACTCCGGCGGCGTGCTGGTGTCGGACCGGATCCTGCTCGAATTCGAGGTCTCCGCGGTCAAAGTCGAAAACAGTTGACGTCAGCTAAAGGGCGAAGACCGAAACCAGTGCGGCGAAACCTCGGCCGCTGATTTCGGGCGGAGGCGGAACATCGTCTTGCGGCCCGCCCGGTACTGCCGTGGCGGCTTCATCCTGCGGAGCGCTGCCGGCGACGGTGTCGAACGGTGCCAGGGCCCGCGTAGAGATTCCGTCCAAAACTTGCGCCTGTCCCTGCAGCAGCACGAGGAACTGGTCTGGCTGGAGGGGCAGAGGTTGCTTCTTGGATAGCTCTGCAATGAGGACGCCGGCACCGAAGGAATCCTTGCGGGTCATGACGTTCAGGGCGCGGCAGGCGCCCGTGGGAAGCGCACATGAGGTGGTGCTGCCGCCATCGAATCGAAAGGGGCGGAAACGCTCTAGCCGGCGCGCAAAGCCGTCCACCGTCAGCTCAACAACGTCACCCTCGATCACGGTGAAGGTGCGCTCCATCCCGGGGAAAGCGGAGAAGCCGCCAGCCGTCGTGACGTCGGCGATACTCAGCCGCCACACTGGTTCCGTTGCCATGCCACCCAACGCAATTTCACGCGTAACGCCCCCGCCATTGCGCCAGGGCTGTGGTTTCAACGACGCGAATTCAATGATGCGCATGTTTTCCTTTATCGGTCAGAGCTGTCTGTCCCAGTTCAGCACATAGACGTCCTCATACTCGTCATCGGCAGCCAAGTCCAGCCCGGGTGCGGGTATGAAACCCAGACCCGCAACAATTTTTGTGGAGGCGACATTCCGAGGCTTGACCCGGGCCATGATGGGCGGCAGTTCCAACAACTCGTTCACATGAACGACGACGGCGCGGACTGCTTCCGTCCCATAGCCTTTTCCCCAGGAGCAGTGCTCCAACCGGTAGTACAGATTGAGGACAGGACGGTCATCGAGCAGTACATGTTTGACGCCGGCAAAACCTATCGGGTCCTGGCGTTCGGGCAGCCGGACGGCAAAGTAGCCCACTCCGTGGTGGTCCCACTGGTCCTCCCAATGGGCAAACAGGCCTTCTGCTTCCTCGCGCCAGCCCAGAGCGTCACCCGGGTTGTGCCGTGTTGTCCGCTGGTCGGAGAGCATGCGGAACATGGCGTCCACGTCCTCGCCCCGGGGTCGGTTGAGGATCAGGCGCTCAGTCTGCAGTGTTGTTTCCATCGACTTCCCGTCGTGGCCCTGCCGCCGGAATTCCTACCATGACACCAGAGTAGTACCGCGACGCGAGGAGCCGCACACGCTATCCAGCCGGTTCCCTTCACGTACCTGTTTTCGGATGCCACGATAAGAGTGGGTGCCCCCGAAGGGGCTGTGGATAAGTTTACTTCCAAAGTTGAGCGTAGTACACTCAACTTAGTTGAGTTGAAGTTATGCATTAACCGCCGATGGAAGGGAGCTCGTGTTGGACGCCAAATTCACTACCAAGAGCCAGGAGGCTCTCTCCTCCGCTGCCATGAACGCCTCAACGGCGGGAAACCCACAGATTGAGCCTGCGCACCTGCTTAAGGCGCTGATGGACCAGCGCGAAGGTGTCGCCGTCGCACTTCTAAAAGCCACGGGCTCTGATCCTGATGCGGTCAGCGTCCAGGCCAGTTCGGCCATCAAGGCCCTGCCGGCATCGTCCGGGTCTTCGGTGGCGCAGGCACAGTACTCGCGCGCCATTCTGCAGGTCATCAACGTGGCGCAGCAGGAGGCCGAAAAGCTGGGTGACTCCTACGTGTCTACCGAGCACCTGCTGTTGGGGCTGGCGGCTGATTCGGCTGCCACCGGCAAAATCCTGCGCGACGCCGGCGCTTCACACGAAGCTCTGCAGGCGGCGCTGCCCGGTGTGCGCGGTGACCGCAGGGTGGACAGCGCGGATCCGGAAAACACGTTTCAAGCGCTGGAGAAATTTGGTGTGGATCTGACCGCCATTGCACGCTCCGGCAAGTTGGATCCGGTCATCGGGCGCGACTCCGAGATCCGGCGCGTTGTCCAGGTTCTCTCCCGGCGCACCAAGAACAACCCTGTACTGATCGGTGAGCCGGGCGTCGGCAAGACCGCTGTTGTGGAGGGGCTGGCGCAGCGCATGGTTGCCGGGGACGTCCCGGAGTCGCTGCGGGGCAAGACGCTGATCAGCCTCGACCTCGGCTCCATGGTGGCCGGTGCCAAATACCGCGGTGAATTCGAGGAGCGGCTCAAGGCCGTGCTGGAGGAAATCAAGAACTCGGACGGTCAGATCGTCACCTTTATCGACGAGCTCCACACCGTTGTCGGCGCCGGCGCCTCCGAAGGGTCCATGGATGCGGGCAACATGCTCAAACCGATGCTGGCCCGCGGTGAACTGCGGCTGATCGGCGCCACCACGCTGGATGAATACCGCGAGAACGTGGAGAAGGATCCGGCGTTGGAGCGCCGCTTCCAGCAGGTATACGTGGGGGAACCCAGCGTGGATGACACCATCGGCATCCTGCGCGGCCTGAAGGAACGTTACGAAGCGCACCACAAGGTTTCCATTGCCGACTCGGCTTTGGTCGCCGCGGCTACCCTATCCAACCGGTACATCGCCGGCCGGCAACTGCCGGACAAGGCGATCGACCTGGTGGACGAAGCCGCCTCCCGGCTGCGGATGGAAATCGACTCGGCTCCCGAGGAGATCGACCAGCTCCGCCGTGCCGTGGACCGGCTGACTATGGAGGAACTGGCCCTCGCCGATGAAACGGATGTGGCATCACAGGAGCGGCTCGAGGCTTTGCGCGCTGACATGGCTGACAAGAAGGAGCAACTGGCTGCCCTCAATGCCCGCTGGGAAGCCGAGAAGGCCGGCTTGAACCGGGTGGGTGATCTGAAGGCCAAACTCGATGAGCTGCGCAGCCTGGCGGACAAGGCCCAGCGTGACGGCGACCTGGCCGAGGCTTCCCGTATTCTCTATGGTGAAATCCCTGCCTTGCAGAAGGACTTGGATGCTGCCCAGGCAGCCGAAACCCAGACGGAAGCACCGGAATTGATGGTGTCCGAGGATGTTGGAGCGGACGACATCGCCGAGGTCATCTCGGCGTGGACGGGCATTCCTGCCGGGCGGATGCTGCAGGGGGAGTCGCAGAAGCTGCTCCAGATGGAACAGTTCATCGGGGGACGGCTGATCGGCCAGTCCAAGGCGGTAACGTCCGTGTCCGACGCTGTCCGGCGGGCCCGGGCCGGGATCAGCGATCCGGACCGCCCCACCGGCTCCTTCCTCTTCTTGGGACCCACGGGCGTCGGTAAGACCGAGCTGGCCAAGGCACTGGCGGACTTCTTGTTCGACGACGAGCGCGCTATGGTCCGGATCGATATGAGCGAGTACTCGGAGAAGCATTCCGTGTCCCGCCTCGTGGGTGCCCCTCCTGGATATGTCGGTTACGAAGAAGGCGGCCAGCTGACCGAAGCAGTCCGCCGCCGGCCGTACTCGGTAGTGCTGCTGGACGAGGTTGAGAAGGCGCATCCGGAAGTGTTCGACATCCTGCTCCAGGTGCTCGACGACGGACGGCTCACTGACGGCCAAGGCCGCACGGTGGACTTCCGCAACGTGATCCTGGTGCTGACCTCCAACCTGGGCTCCCAGTTCCTGGTTGACCCGATGTTGGACGACGGGCAGAAGCGCGAAGCGGTCATGAAGGTGGTCAACGCGAGCTTCAAGCCGGAATTCCTGAACCGCTTGGACGACGTGATCATGTTTGATCCGCTGAGCATCGAAGAGCTGTCCCGGATCGTGGACCTGCAGGTGCAGTCGCTCGCGGCCAGGCTCAATGAGCGCCGGCTCACCTTGGAGGTAACCGACGGCGCACGCGAGTGGCTGGCGTTGACCGGCTTTGATCCTGCGTACGGCGCCCGTCCGCTGCGCCGCCTGGTACAGCGGGAGATCGGCGACCGGTTGGCCCGCGGCCTGCTCTCCGGTGACATTTCGGACGGTGACACCGTCCTGGTGGACGTCTCCGATGTCTCCCTCGAGGGCGGTGCCGAAGGCCTGACTGTCCGGACGAAGTAGCACCCGCCCCGCGTAAAGCAGCAGAGCCTGCCCCGCTATGGGGCAGGCTCTGCTGCTTTTTTATTCGCCGATGAGGGACGCCGAGATGTTGTTGCCTTCGTCGGAAATGACAAAGCAGTCGATGCGGCGGTCACCTTCCTGCCAGGTGCCTTCCGACGGCATGCCGTAAGAGTTGCGCAGGTTCTCGTACTCGTCGGCATTGTCGTTCAGCTCGATGGCGGAACAGAATTCCTCGGCCTGTACGTTGAGTTCGTCCTTGCCCGGGAATTCGTCGGCCTCCTCGTAGAAATACGTGCCGACAAGCTGGGCAGCGTGCGGGGTCTCGCAGCTGACGACGGTGGCATTCTGCGTGGCCGCTTCGAAGTCGATGAAGCACTGGCCCTCTTCGAAGTCGAACGGCGAAACGTCTTCGGCGATGATCCCGTCCGCGCCCGGCGACTCCTTCGCAACGGCCGGCGACGAGCTCGCGGCGGTACCGGTTGGTTCGCCGCTCCTGTTGAGGAGGCTGATGATGATCACCACGATAATCACGATGGCGGCGACAATGCCGAGGCCAATGAACAGCAGGGCTTTGCCCCGGGGCCTGTCTGTGGCACCAGCGGCTGCTGCCGGCTTCTTTCCGGCGGGCGGCTGGCCGACCGAATACCAGGTGTTCGGCGGTGTCTCGCCGTCGGAATTCCCTGGAGCAGGAGTCCATTCCGACGGAGGTACGGTGCCGGGGTCTTCGGCGGGCGGGGGAGTGGCTGCGCCGGGCTGCGGCTCGGGATCGCCCTCCGCCGGGGCAGGTGAACCGGCATCGGTGGCTGTTTCCTCGGGGGCGGGGGTGCCGCCGTCTGGCTGTTGCGCAACGGCGGAAATCTGGACCGCGTCGAAGATCCGGTCCCACTGCTTGTCATCCGTAGCCTCCGGAGCCCATTGCGGCTGCGGCGACGCCGCTTCCAAGCTGAGGCCTGCATCGGTCTCTTCGCCGGATGCGGCTGCTGTATCGCCGGCCGCCGCGCCGACAGGTGCCGTCCCTGCCGCGGTCACCGGAACGTCCGTGCTCCGGCCACGGCCGAGTTGCTGACCCGCCACTTCGGCCTCTTTGGCGGCAGCCTCGGTTTCGGCGGCAACGACATCAAGTTCGGCTTCGCGCGCGGCATCGTTGCCAATTTGGGCCTGCTCAAGCTTGGGTTCCGAAAACTCCAGCTCCTCGGGGTTCGTCTCCAGCTCCGGCTCCGCGACGGGCGCGGCATCAGCCTCCGGTTCGGCCGCCGCGGCGGCGTCGTCTGGCTTTTTGCCTTGTTCGCTCATGGGGAAAATTGCCTTCCTGATACCTGCCCCGCGCTCTGCGGAAATGTCCGTTACTCCCGACTTTAGCCAACTCTCAGGCGCCAATGCAGGTTATCGCGACCGGACCGGGCTGTGACGACCCGGATTTTGCGAACTTCGGTGCCTGTGCTGCGGCAACGGGACCCGAAGAAAGCATGTACCCTAGATATACGACAGAATTGATCAAACATTCCGGGGCCTCGCTCGTCGCCCGAGCGACCACCTCCGGATCGAGGCGATAAAGGGGGTCACGCCATGGGGCGCGGCCGTCAAAAGGCAAAAGCAACCAAGCAGGCTCGGGAGATGAAGTACTTCACCCCGAACACTGACTACACGGCGCTCCAGCGTGAGCTGGCGGCGTCTAAGAGTAGTGCCTCCAGCCGGTATCCGGAGGAACCGGCTGAGCCGGACTATTCGGCGTATGAGGACAAATACGCAGATCAATTCGACGATGAGGACGAGGAAACTCGCCGCATCGGCTGAATGTCGCCGGCCAGTTGCCGGCTCTTTCAGCATTGAATCTCATCTTAGCGGCGTGCCTGGCACGCCGCTAAGAGGCGTTTAAGGGCAGGCTTCCACTGGCCTCCGCGTCGCTATCCCAAACGCCCAGCACCCTGCGGAACCGGCTGTCGGAGTCCGGCCGCATGTCTACCAACGCCGCCTGCCGCACCGCAACGTCATCGCCCGGCTGAAGCCGGCCCACCGTGTGGCTGACATGTGGCCGGAAATGTTTGCCGGTGTGGTGAGGGCTCAGGAGATGGGCATCCGGGCCGACAGCCTGCAGGCATTCCCCATGTAGACGCTGCAGGCGGGGCTCCGGTTCCACCAGCGAGACGTGCACCGTGCCGTTGCGGCCGAAAAAGTCGTCCCCGCCGATCCGCACGCGGAAGCCCAAGTGCCGGGTCAGCGCCGGACCGAGGCGGTTCATAACGACGTCGGCGTTTTCTTTCGTGTCAAAGCGCGCCAAAGTTATGTGCAACGGCCATTGTGAACGCTCGAACGTGAGACCGGTAGCAACCGGCTGCACAAAAACAACGACGACGAATGCTCCCATGTGCCCAGTCTGGCACCCGGGACACGGGTGGGGCTATGCGTAGTTGCCGACGAGGTGCACGGCTCCGCCGTCGACACCCTTGGCACCCTGGACGAAGTCCGGCCCGGACAGCGAACCATCAACAGCGCCGACGGTGCCCATGGCCCACGCGGTCATACCGCGCTCGTTCAGCCGTGCCAGGGCAGCATCGGCACCCGCAGCGTCCACGATGGCAACCATGCCTACGCCGAGGTTCAGGGTGCGTTCCAGGTCGGCCTGCGGAACATTGCCGAGCTGGGCGACAAGCTTGAAGATGGCCGGCAGTTCCCAGGTGGAACGGTCCACGGTGGCCATCAGGCCCTGCGGCAGCACGCGCGCCAGATTGGCAGCGAGACCGCCGCCGGTCACGTGGCTGAAGCCGTGCACGCCGGCCGCCTCGTAGCGTGCGAGATCGAGGCAGTCCGCTGCGTAGACCTTGGTTGGCTCGAGGAGCTCTTCGCCAAGGGTCCGGCCGAGCTCGGAGACCTGGCGGTCAAGGGCCCAGCCGGCGTGGTTGATCACGCGGCGGACCAGCGAGTAGCCGTTGGAATGGATGCCGGAGGAGGCCATGGCGATGACCACGTCCCCGTCCTTGACCCGGTCCGGGCCCAGCAGGTTGTCTGCTTCCACCACGCCGGTGGCTGCGCCCGCGACGTCGTACTCGTGTTCACCCAGCAGGCCGGGGTGCTCGGCCGTTTCGCCGCCGACCAAGGCAGTACCGGCGACCTCACACGCCGCCGCGATGCCGCGGACGATGTCGGCGATGCGTTCGGGGACAACCTTGCCGCAGGCGATGTAGTCCGTCATGAACAGCGGCTCGGCGCCGACCACGACGATGTCGTCGACGACCATGCCGACCAGGTCAAAGCCGATCGTGTCATGGATGTCCATGGCCTGCGCGATGGCGACCTTGGTGCCGACGCCGTCGGTGGAGGTGGCCAGCAGGGGCTTGCGGTACTTCAGGAGTGCGGAGACATCGTAGAGCCCGGCGAAACCGCCCACCCCGCCGATGACATTAGAGTTGTGGGTGGCCTTGATGGCCCCCTTCATCAGCTCAACGGCTTTGTCGCCGGCTTCAACGTCAACGCCGGCGCTGGCATAGGTGATCTGGCTGGCGCCCAGGTCAGGGGAGGTCATACTCGCTCTTTCTTGTCATCGTCAGTCAGGAGGCTTTCCAAATCCGAGTCCGGGCCCGGGTCGCAGGAACCGTGCTCCTGTTCCTCGGCATTCGGCTGTTCGAGCAGGTTCTTGCCGCGGCGGCTGGCATCCGGCAGCTCGATCGGGTATTCGCCGGTGAAGCAGGCCGTGCACAGCTTCCCGCGGGGCTGCTCGGTGGCTTCGATCATGCCGTTTTCGGAGATGTAGCCAAGCGAATCGGCGCCAAGCGAGGCGCGGACTTCCGCCACACCGATTCCGTTGGCGATCAATTCTGCCCGGCTGGCGAAGTCAATGCCGTAGAAGCACGGCCATTTGATGGGCGGCGAGGAGATCCGGACGTGGACCTCGGCCGCGCCGGCCTCACGGAGCATGCGTACCAGCGCCCGCTGGGTGTTTCCGCGGACAATCGAGTCGTCGATGACGACCAGGCGCTTGCCCTGCACCACGCTGCGGAGCGGGTTCAGCTTCAGCCGGATGCCCAGTTGGCGGATGGTCTGGCTCGGCTGGATGAAGGTCCGGCCGACGTAGGCGTTCTTGACCAGGCCCTGTCCGTAGGGGATGCCAGATTCCTCGGCATAGCCGATGGCCGCCGGGGTGCCGGATTCCGGCGTCGGAATGACCAAGTCGGCGTCAACGGGGTGTTCCTTGGCCAGGCGGCGGCCCATCTCCACGCGCGCGGCGTGGATGCTGCGGCCGTTGATGGAGGTGTCCGGGCGGGCCAGATAGACGTATTCGAAGACGCAGCCCGCGGGCTTCTTCTCGGCGAAGCGCTGTGAGCGCAGGCCGTTCTCGTCGATGGCGATGAACTCACCGGGCTCGACTTCGCGCACAAACGAGGCACCGACAATGTCGAGGGCTGCGGTTTCGGACGCGACAACCCAGCCGCGTTCCAGCCGGCCGAGGACCAGCGGGCGGACACCTGACTCATCCCGTGCCGCATAGAGGGTTCCTTCGTCCATGTAGGTGAAGCAGAAGGCGCCGCGCAGTTTCGGCAGCAACTCCATCGAGCGCTCTTCAAGGCTTTGGCCGGGTTCACCTGCCATCAGGGCTGTCACCAGAGCGGTGTCCGTGGTGTTGCCCTGGGCCAGCTCGCCGCGGGCCTGCTTGCCGAATTTCTCGATGACCTTCTCGTAGAGGTCGGCGGAGTTGGTCAGGTTGCCGTTGTGCGCCAGCGCCACGGTGCCCGTGGCGGTTGCGCCGAGGGTCGGCTGCGCGTTTGCCCAGGTTGAGCCGCCCGTAGTGGAGTAGCGGCAATGGCCGACGGCGATGTGGCCGTTCAGTGTGTTCAGCGTCGTCTCGTCGAAGACCTGGGACACCAGCCCCATGTCCTTGTAGACATTGATGCGCTTGCCGTCGCTCGTGGCGATACCCGCGGACTCCTGTCCGCGGTGCTGCAGAGCGTACAGCCCGTAGTAGGTAAGTTTTGCTACTTCTTCGCCTGGGGCCCAGACTCCGAAGACGCCACAGGCATCCTGGGGTCCCTTTTCGCCGGGGAGAAGATCATGGGAAAGTTTTCCGTCACCGCGTGCCACCCCAATATTGTCTCACGCTAATAACGGACCCGGGCAACGGATTACGGCAACTAAGACCAGCCGGGCGCGCCGTCCTTGGGGCCGGAGGGATCCAGCGTGAGCAACGGCACTGCCGCTGAACCGCGGAACCGTCCGGCAGCACGCTAAATCCGGCTCAGCGCTCTTCTTGTTCCGGGTCGGTCTGTTCCGGGGTTTCCACGGCCATCATTTTCTCGCTGCGCTTGATGCTGATCCGGTCCAGGATCAGGACCACCAGGGCGCCGAGGAGCATGCCGGCGATGCCGAAGAGTACGGCCAGGAAACCGAAAATGGAGCTGCGGGTGAATTCCGCGTTTTCCGGACCTGTGTAGGCGGAGATGGCGGCTACGATGACACCGAGGACAATTCCCAGGCCCATGAACGGACCGAATTTGGGCGCGCGGCGCAACCGCACTTCGCGACGGTTAGGGGTACCTGGTCCAGCCGGCTCGCGGGGCTCGGCTGGTTCAGCGGGAACGTGCTCGGAACTCATGGTTCAAGCCTACCGGCTGCCGGTGGCGCCGTGGTCCGGAGCGAAGAGGGGCAGGAGATCCGCCAGTTCCGCCCGCAGCCCCGAGGCGGAGACCTTTCCACTTTCGACGGCGGTGCTCCAGTTTTCGGTGCCGGTCACCAGCGCCAGCCAGGTGGCACCGTCGCATTCCACTACGTTGGGCGGGGTGCCGCGGGTGTGCCGCGGACCCTCGATGCATTGGGTGACACCGAACGGCGGTACCCGCACTTCCACGCTGTTGCCCGGCGCCCTCTCCGCCAGTTCCTCGAGCGAAAACCGCACGGCCGTTGCGGTGGTTTTGCGGTCCGTCGCCCCGCCCAGCCATGCGCTTAAGGCGGCGTGGCCGTCGGCGGCCGCGATCCGCCGTCGTAATGCCATGTTTTCTTCTCTTCCCGGCCGGTCAGTCCAGCAGTGCCATCACCGGAGCAGCGAGCCGGATCCGGCCCACCGGGTCGCCGCCGCCGAGCACGGGTTTGACCACTTTCTCCAGCACCGGGCCGACTTTCTCCGCGTCGAGCGCGCCGGCGGCCGCCAGCAGCGTGAGCCCCACCAGCGACGCCGACCGGGCCCCGCCGTCGAGAATCTTCACCGCAACGGAGACACCCGTATCCGTGCCCATCACCATCACGCCCTCGGCGCCGAGCTTGGCGATGATCTCCAGGTCCTCCATGACCACAGTGTTTTCCTCGCCGTGGCCCTGGACCGCCCAGGGATAGTCCACCATCGCGGTGGCGATCGTGGCCGCGCGGGCATCCGCGTTCTTGTCCGAGGGGGCTTTGGCGAGCTTGCCGACGGCGCGCGCCAGCCCGGTCAGTGACACGGCGGGCACCGGGGCGCCGCAGCCGTCCGTGGCCAGATGGGAGATCCGCTCGCCGGTGTACTCCTCGATAATCTCCATCACGCGGCGCTGCAGCGGGTGGTTCGGATCCAGGTACGTCTTGGTGTCCCAGCCGTTTTCTGCACAGGCCCACAAGAACCCGGCGTGCTTGCCTGAGCAGTTGAACGCCACGCGCTGCCGGCCGCGGTCGGTGCGGACCAGCCAGCCCCGCGCCGTCTCGTCCTGCGGCCAGGCCTCCGGGCACTGCAGGTCTTCGTCGGTGAGGTCGGCGGCCTTGAGCATGCCGTTGACCACATCCATGTGCTCCAGCGAGCCGGTGTGGCTGGCGCAGGCCAGTGCTACCTGGACGCCGCGCAGCGGGACGCCGGACTGCATCGAGGCCAGGGCCTGGAACGGCTTGAGCGCGGACCGCGGGAAGATCGGGGCGCTGATGTCGCCGAGTTCGGTGACCACGGAACCGTCCGCGGCCATCACGACGGCCGAGCCCAGGTGGCGGGACTCGATGAAGCCATTGCGTTCCACGACTGCCAGTTCGACGGCGTCGGCAGCTTTAAAGGTTTCGGGCATGCCCCTAAGTCTAGGTGGCGGCTTAGGTCTGCTGAAACACTTCGGGCACCGCGCTCTAAGCCCAGTACGCTTAGACGTTGTGAAGGTACTTGTGATTGGCCCCGGCGGCCGCGAGCACGCAATTGTCCGAGCCCTGCTGAGCGACCCCTACGTGACCGAGGTGCATGCAGCGCCCGGAAACGCGGGCATCGCGCAGATAGTGCCCACCTACGACATTAACGCCAACGACGCGGCAGCAGTGCTGGCGCTCGCGCAACGGCTGGAGTCCGACCTGGTGGTCATCGGGCCGGAGGCCCCGCTGGCTGCGGGCGTGGCGGATCCGCTGCGGGAAGCGGGCATCGCGGTTTTCGGGCCGAGTAAGGAAGCTGCCCGTCTTGAAGGCTCCAAAGCCTTCGCCAAGCAGATCATGGCCGCGGCCAACGTGCCCACGGCGATGGCCAGGGTGGCCGTCAACGCGGAGGAAGCCGCCGCGGCGCTGGACACTTTCGGCGCCCCCTACGTGGTTAAGGACGACGGTCTGGCCGCGGGCAAGGGCGTGGTGGTCACCGAGGACCGCGACGAGGCCCTGGCCCACGCACAGTCCTGCTTCGATGCCGGCGGGGAAGTGGTGATCGAGGAATACCTGGATGGCCCGGAGGTCTCCCTCTTTGTGATTTCCGACGGCGAGCGGGCCGTTCCGCTGGTGCCGGCGCAGGACTTCAAACGGATTTACGACGGCGACGAAGGCCCGAACACCGGCGGCATGGGCGCCTACACGCCGCTGGAGTGGCTGCCGCGGGGCTTCGTGGACGAGGTCATGGCCCGCGTGGCGATGCCGACGATCACCGAAATGGCCAACCGCGGCACGCCCTTTGTCGGCGTCCTGTTCTGCGGTCTGGCCCTGACCAGCCGCGGCCTGCGCGTGATCGAATTCAACGCACGCTTCGGTGACCCCGAGACGCAGGCGGTGCTGGCGCGCCTGCGTACACCGCTGGGCGGGCTGCTGCTCGCCGCGGCCAAGGGCGAGCTGGACCCGTCCGAACAGCTCAACTGGTCCAGGCGCAGCGCCGTGACCGTGGTTGTCGCTTCGGAGAACTACCCGGGCAAGCCCCGGACCGGGGACCGGGTGCGCGGCCTGAAGAAGGCCAACGCCCTCGAGGACGTACACGTGATCCACGCGGGCACGGCCCTGGACGAGCACCGCAAGGTGGTCAGCGCCGGTGGGCGGGTGCTCGCCGTCGTCGCCCTGGGTGAAGACCTGGTGGAGGCAAGGGAAAAGGCCTACGACGGCGTGGAACTCATCCACCTGGACGGCTCACAGCACCGCACGGACATCGGACTTAAGGCTGCCAATGGCGAGATCGTCCTGCCCGGCCAGCGAAACGAATCAGCAGCAAAGGATCTGGCATGAACTTCAACCCCGAACACCTGGAGCTGCCCGGCTGGACGCACGTGTACTCCGGCAAGGTACGCGACCTTTATATTCCCGCGCAGCCGGCCGAGACCTCCGCACAGTCCAACAATAAGTCTGCGGCGCGGCACCGGCTGCCGGATCCGATGGATGATGCGCAGACCGTGCTGGTAGTGGCCAGCGACCGGATCAGCGCGTACGACCATGTGCTGAGCACGCCGATTCCTGACAAGGGACGGGTCCTGACCCAGCTGAGCCTGTGGTGGTTCGAGCAGCTTCAGGGTGTGGCCAACCACGTGGTGTCCACCGATGTCCCCGAGGCCGTTGCCGGCCGCGCGATGGTCTGCAAGAAGCTGGACATGTTCCCGGTGGAATGCATCGCCCGCGGCTACCTCACCGGCTCCGGCTTGGCCGAGTACCGCGAGTCCCGCACAGTGTGCGCCATCCCGCTGCCCGAGGGACTGGTAGACGGTTCCCGCCTGGAGCCGGCTATCTTCACCCCCTCGGCTAAAGCCGAAGTGGGCCAACACGATGAGAACATTACGTACGACGCCGTGGTGTCCATGGTGGGCGACGATATCGCCGCCCAGCTGAGCAAGAAAACACTGGAGATCTACCGCCGGGCCGAGGAGATCGCCCGTGAACGGGGCATCATCCTGGCCGATACCAAGGTGGAGTTCGGGATGGATCCGGAAACTGGGGAAATCACTCTGGGCGACGAGGTCCTGACGCCGGATTCTTCCCGCTTCTGGGACGCGGCCACTTATGCGCCGGGCCAGGCCCAGCCGTCCTTCGACAAGCAGTTTGTCCGGGACTGGCTCACCTCGGACGAATCCGGCTGGGACAAGTCATCGGATACGCCGCCGCCTGCCCTGCCGGAGGAAATCGTGGAGAAGACCAGGGCCCGCTATGTGGAGGCGTACGAGCGGCTCACTGGCCGGCAGTTCTCCTGACTGCAGGCATAACACGGCCGGTAGGGCCGGGTTCGCCGACGGGGCGGGCAATGAAGTGTGCCGCCTCGTGAGCCGGTAGCCCGGCCTCCCGTTCGGCGGCGGCGAGCAGCCGCCCGAATTCGGTGACGGCCCCGGCATAGGCCGCCAGCTCCTCGCTGCCACGGCTGAATCCGCCCTTTCCGTGCTGCCCTCTGTCAGGCCGCAGCAGTTCGGCGCGCCGCATTCCGCGCAGCATGGCCGCAGTTGCAGGGTTGGCCGCATCGCTCAGGGCCGGGGCAGCGGCAGCGGCGGCTGGATCCAGCTCGTACTGCAGCCACCGCTTGATCAGCGCATCGTGCTGCGCGGACAACGGTGCTGCGGCATTCGTATCCGCGGACTGGCTGCCCCTCAGCCACCGGCGGCGCAGGTGCAGGCCTGCCGGAACCAGCGTAAGCAGCAGCAGCGCCATCAGGACCGACGCCGCGGTGGCGCTGAGGGCCGAGGCCAGGAAGACGAGCGTCAGGGCGCAGGACAGGCCCGCAAAGCCGTACCAGAAGGTATTGTCCAGGTCATCCGGACGGTCGATTCCCCGCCCGGCAGCCCATGTGGTCGCAGCGATAATGGCGACGACGCCAAAACCGGCGAGCAGCAGCTGACCGTAGTCCGTGAGGTTCATGGCCGGGACCTCCTAACTGCACAGCCCTTTAAGCCATTGCAGTACGGACCGGCACGTAAGTCAATGCCCCTCGTAGCCCACCACGGCGTCCAGACGGCGGAGTCTGAGGGCTTTGGGCAGCAGCCGCATGGTGGTATTGCGCGCCTTGCGCAGCGGCGCGGAGTCCAGCTGGGCCAGGCGCGACATGGTCCGTGAGCGTTCCACTATTTCGTTGGCCCGCGGCGCGCGGATCGATTCGTATTCCACCAATCCGTCTGCAATCGAATCCTTACCCGCCAGCGCGTCTGCCAGCGCGACGGCGTCTTCCAGCGCCTGGCAGGCGCCCTGTCCCAGGAAGGGGAGCATGGGATGGGCCGCGTCGCCGACCAGCGTGGCCGAACGCCCGGACCAGACCGGCTCGGGTTTCCGGTCGAAGAGCTCGTGCGCGATGATGGCGCTTTCCTCGGTCTTGACGAGGACGGATTCGATACCCGGGTGCCAGTGGGCGAAGTTCTCGATCGCTGTCATCTTCCACCCGTCCTGGCCGGCGCCTGCCAGCTCTTCTTTGGGCGCCGTGGCGTACCAGTAGATGCGGTTTCCGGAGAGGGGAGTGGCGCCGAAGACGCCGCCGTCTCCCCACATTTCGCCCCACGGGACGGAGTCGAGGTCCAGCCCGGCCGCGTCGCACACGCCGCGGAAGGCTGTGGTGCCAGAGCTGCGCGGTTTGTCCCGGCCGATCAGGGCGGGGCGGACCACCGAGTAGAGCCCCTCCGCACCGACCACGAGTTCAGCGCTCTGCCGGCCGCCGTTGTCGAGTTCGACGGTACTTCTGGGAAAGCCGGGTTGGAAGCCGACGGCGTTGAGGCCCAGGTGCACGGTGTTGACCGCCAGCGGCTTGGCCAGGATGGCCGTGAGGTCCGCGCGGTGGATCATCTGGATGGGCAGGCCGTAACGGCGCCGGACGTCCAGCTGCTCCAGCAGCATGATCGGGTTGCCGTCCATGTCCAGCACGTCGCCGCGGACGGGAACTGCAGCCGCCAGCACCTCGTCCAGCACGCCAAGCCGTTCCAGCGCGGCCAGGGCGTTGGGCCAGAGGGACAGGCCGGTGCCGGAAGGTGACAAGGTGCCGGAGCGTTCCAGTACGTGGACCTTCCAGCCCGTGTTCTGCAAGGCCAAGGCCGTAGACAGCCCGCCGATTCCGGCTCCGATGATGATTGCCTTGCGCTCAGTTGCACCCATGCAACCAATACTTTGTGTATTTGGCTGAAAGATCAAGCTGGCAAGAAGAAAGGCCCCCGGCCTGGCATTGCTGCCGGCCGGAGGCCTTTCCTGCTGGTTTCGTCGGGGTGACAGGATTTGAACCTGCGACCTCGTCGTCCCGAACGACGCGCGCTACCAAGCTGCGCCACACCCCGAAACCATTGCTCCGCCGTCGTTGTCCACAGCAGCAAAAGCAACTGTTCAAGAATAGCGGAGAAAGGGCGGAAAGCTGAAATCGGGGACCAGGTGACGCTGGACACACGGCCTGATGTCGTCCCGCCGCGCCTGAACCGACCCCGGAATCGTCAGGGGGAGCGGGGCGTGAGGGTCAGCAGAACCGCCTCGGGGCGGCAGGCAAAGCGCACCGGGGCCTTCCGGGACGTGCCCAGCCCGGCGGAGACGTTCAACGGCACGCTGCGGCCCGCGTGCTCCCAGTACGTCAGGCCCTTGGCCCGCCACGTGGGCAGGTCGCAGTTGGTCACTAATGCGCCGTAGCCCGGGATGCAGACCTGGCCGCCGTGGGTGTGTCCGGCCAGGATGAGGTCCGGGTCATCGGCGGTGAAGTAGTCCAGCACGCGTTGGTAAGGGGCGTGTGCTACGGCGATGCGCACATGGTCCGCTGCCTCGGAGGTCGAAGAACCGTGCGGATAGCCCGTGTACCGGTCGCGCTCCAGATGCGGGTCATCGACGCCGGTAAAGTCCAGACGCAGCCCGTGGAGCACCATGGATTGGTGACGGTTGGTCAGATCCATCCAGCCCGAGGTGCTGAAGGTGGCGTGCATGTGGCGCCAGGGCAGCTCCCGGTCCGCGTAGTCGTTGGGCTGGTCGGACGGGCCGGTGAAGTAGCCGAAAGGATTCTTCAGTACCGGCGCGTAGTAATCGTTGGAGCCCGGTACAAAGACGCCGGGGAACTCGCGCAGGGGAGCGAGGGCTTCGAGCAGCGGTTCCACGGCCTGGCGGTGGCTGAGGTTGTCCCCGGTATTGACCACCAGGTCCGGCTCCAAGCCTGCCAGGGAACGCAGCCACTGCTGCTTGCGCTTCTGGCCGGGGGTCATGTGGATGTCCGAAAGATGCAGGATCCTCAGCGGACGGCGTCCGGGCGGCAGGATGGCAAGGGTTTCCTCACGGACGCCGAAGAGGTTGCGCTCAATCAGGCTGCCGTAGGCAAAGGCGGCGCTGCCGGCCGCCGTGACACCAAGTGCCACACGGCCGGCCGTGCGAAGCTGCTTGCGCAGGTGCTCAACGTCCATGGTTAGTCGTCATCATTTCCGCCGCCGTTACCGTTGCCGTTTCCGTTTCCATTTCCACCGTTGCCACGGCCGTTGTTGCCGTTGCCGCGGTCGTCGGAGCCGCCGTCGTTGTTTGATCCTCCACCGTTGTCCGAACTGCCCCCGTTGTTCTGGGACTGCCGGGGCTGGGACTGCGCCGGGTTCACGATGCTGTTCGGCGGATTGTCGAACGCAGCCGTCTCGTAGAGCGGTGCAACGTCCATCATGTATTCAGTCCACTGGGCGCCGGCGATGGTGGCGCCGTCCACGTAGTCGCGGGTAACGCCGTTGATGGGAATGTTGTTGAGCGAATCGTACGAGGTCCAGTTGCCCACCCAGGATGCCGTAGCCAGGCCGGTGGTGTAGCCGACCGTCCAGGTCTGCTCGGACACGTCCGTGGTGCCGGTCTTGGCAGCGGCCGGGAAGCCCATGGGCCGCATGTATCCCGGGCTGTCCGACACGAGGTTCTCCAGCGGGATGGTCACGGCGTTGGCAACATCTTTGGAGATGGCCCGCTCGCAGGATTCCTTGGGCACTTCGTATTCTTTGCCCTGCGCATCCTTGACTGACGTCAGCGCTATGGGCTTGCAGTAGATACCGCCGCTGGCGAACGTGGCGAAGGAAGCTGCCATGGTGATCGGCGCGACTTCCTGTCCGCCGATCACGAAGGAGGGGTTGTTGACCTCGAACGGCTCGCCGTCGACGGCGCGGTGCACGCCCATCCGGGTGGCGGCATCGCGGATATCGCAGAGGTCCAGGATGGCGGCCTGCGCGGCGGTGGCGGAGTTGATCGACTTGGTCAGGCCTTCGCTGACTGTCATGGTCCGCTCCCAGCCGGAGATTGCGTTCTTGAAGTCCCACTCGCCGAACCAGGCGCCGGCGGGCAGGCAGCTGGCTTTCCAGTCGTAGCCGGCCGGATACTTGGTGCGGCTGGCGTCGATCCGATCGTTCAGCTTCCGGCCGGACTCCAGCCATGCCACCGTGGTGAACGGCTTGATGGTCGAGCCGGGCTGGAACCCGTAGGCAGTGCCGCCCATGTCGGCATCCACGTTGAAGTTCAGCTCTGTGTTCTTGGCGTCCTGTTCCGGACTGTAATTGGTGTTCTGGGCCATCGACAGGATCTTGCCGGTACCGGGCTCCACGCTCACCATGGCCGAACCCGCTCCGGACTCGTCGCCCATGGGAACCTGCTCTTCAACGTTTTCCTGCGCGGACTTCTGCAGGCGGGAATCCAGGGTGGTCTGGATGTTCAGGCCACCGCGTGCCAGCAGCTTGGAGCGCTCCGTGGCGTCGGCACCGAAGGCGTCTGACTGCATGATGACGTGCTGCACATAGCTGCAGAAGTAGTCCGCGAAGTTCGCGGCAACACAGCCGGAACGAACCGGCTGCAGGTCGATGCCGAGGTCCGAGGCCACCGCCTTGTCATACTCTTCCTGCGTGATTTTCTGGTTGCTCAGCATCGCGGCGAGAACCGTGTTGCGGCGTTCAACGGTCGCTTCCGGATTGGACACAGGATTGAAGTAGTTGGGGGACTGCACCATGCCGGCCAGCATGGCGGACTGCGCGATGTTCAGCTTGGCTGCCGGCACCCCGAAGAAGGTCTGCGCCGCGGCCTCAATGCCGTAGGTCTGGCCGCTGAAGAGCACGATGTTCAGGTAGCCCTGCAGGATCTCTTCCTTGGAGTATTCCTTTTCGACAGCGATGGCGAGCTTGGCTTCGCGCAGCTTGTCGCCGATCGACTTGGTGCCGCTGATCGTCAGTTCGTCGGCGCTCTTGCCGGCGGAAGCACCGGCGTCGATGAGCACGTTGTTCACGTACTGCATGGTCAGGGTGGACGCACCCTGCAGGTCGCCTCCTGCGATGTTGCTCATAGCCGCACGCATGATGCCCTGCGGATCCACGCCGCCATGCTCGTAGTAGCGCACATCTTCAATGGAGATGATGGCGTTCTGCATGTGTTCGGAGACCTTGTCCAGCGTCACGGGGACGCGGTTCTCGGCGTAGAAGGTGGCAATCAGCTTGCCGTCCGCCGAGTAGATCTTGGAGGGCTGGGAGAGCGGGCTGGTCTGCAGCTCATCCGGCAGCTGGTCGAAATAGTCGATGGACGAGGTCGCCCCCACACCGGCTACGGCCGCTGCGGGCACCAGCAATCCGGCAGCGAGCACGCCGCAGAGCGCACTGATACCTAGGAACGCCATGATTTTGCCCAGCGTGGTAGCAGTGTCAAAAAAAGGGGATTTACGAGCCGGCATGGGCTCTAGTTTACAAGCACGCGTTACGGTTGACTTATGACCAAATGGGAATACGCCACAGTTCCGCTTATTATTCACGCCACGAAGCAGATTCTGGACCAATGGGGAGAGGACGGCTGGGAGCTCGTGCAGGTAGTGCCTGGGCCCGATTCGACCAACCTCGTTGCCTACCTGAAGAGAGAGAAGCAGTAACATGACGCAGCCGCAGCAGTCCCGCATTTCCGCTGTAGAAGAGCGCCTGGCTGAACTTGGCCTGACCCTGCCCGAGGTGGTCGCTCCCGTGGCCGCCTACGTGCCCGCCGTCGTGTCCGGCGACTATGTCTACACCTCCGGCCAGCTGCCGATGGTTAACGGTGAATTGGCAGCCAAGGGAAAAGTGGGCAACGTCTCAAGTTCCGTCTCGGCTGAACAGGCGAAAGAGCTCGCTGCCACGTGCGCCGTCAACGCACTGGCCGCCGTCAAGAGCGTCATCGGGGACCTGGACCGTGTCACACGGATCGTCAAAGTAGTCGGGTTCGTGGCCTCGGAGACGGACTTCACAGGCCAGCCCGGTGTTATCAACGGCGCTTCCGAGCTGCTCGGCAAGGTTTTCGGCGAAGCAGGTGCACATGCCCGTTCCGCCGTCGGCGTTGCCGTTCTGCCGCTCGACTCTCCGGTTGAGGTGGAACTGATTGCCGAGTTCAGCTAGTCCGCTCCGGCAGACCAAGCGGCTGTTCCGGCTGCCGCCGGATCAACTGGAGGCTGCACGCAGCTGGTTTGACCATGGCGAGCGCACGCCGCGCAAACCGCGGTACGCGTCGTCCGTGGTCCTCATCCGCGACAGCCCGGAGGGTACCCAGACTTACCTTGGGTACCGCTCCGGCAGTTCGCCGCTGGGCGCCATCGCGTTCCCCGGGGGCACCATCGATGACGAGGCGGACCTCGAGCCCGTGCCCTGGTACGGGCCGTCGGCGGCCAAATGGGCGCAAATGATGGGTCTGGAAGATCATCAGCAAGCCCGGGCCTTCGTGGTTGCCGCCATCAGGGAACTGTTCGAAGAGACCGGTATCCTGCTGGCCGGGCAGGACGAGTCATCCCTGGTCGAGGGCGGCGACAGCGAGGAATGGATGCGCGCCCGTATGGCGGTCGCGGAGCAGGAAAAGAGCTTTCCCCAGCTGCTGGACCGCTGGGGACTGGGGCTGCGCACGGACCTGTTGAAGCCGCTCTCGCGGTGGCTCAGCCCGGACTTCGCCCACCGCCGGTTCGACACGAGGTACTTCGCCGCGGCGCAGCCGGTCAGCCAGCAGCCCAGTCTGCTCAGCGGCAAGGGTGTCTGGGCGTCCTGGGTCGGCGCAGGCAAAGTGATCGCCGAGCGGAGTACCTCCGCACTCGGGGATTTGGCCGACCAGGATGACACCCGCGGGCTGAACCTCAGCGAGGTCTCCTCACCTGCGGTGGAAACAATTCTCGAAAAGATTGCTTCCGCGCGCGGGTGCATTGCCTACCTGTCCCATAAGCGGCCGCTGCGCGTCTACCATCCGGAACTGGTTTTGGTGGAGGGTGAGCCGATGCTCGAAGTCGAAACCCTCACCGCCCCCGAAGGCGGTTCGCTCCAGCGCGGACGGTAATTTCCCGCGGTACAAATACCGACGGCGACGGTCACCTTCCAAGGTGACCGTCGCCGTCGTTATTAATCCGTTTTGCTATTTATCCGCTCCTGCTGCGTTTTGGGTTTCTGCCGACGGATCGCCCCGTAAGCAGAAACCCAAATCGAAGCGGGATGAAAGGACTTAGCGGGAGCGCTGGCGCAGCCGCTGGATGTCGAGAATGACCACCGCGCGCGCTTCCAGGCGCAGCCAGCCGCGCTGGACGAACTCGGCCAGGGCCTTGTTGACGGTTTCACGCGAAGCGCCGACCAACTGGGCCAGCTCTTCCTGGGTCAGCTCGTGGGCCACCAGGACGCCGTCCGTGGCCGGACGTCCGAAGCGGTCGGCGAGGTCCAGCAGGGCCTTGGCCACGCGGCCGGGAACGTCCGAGAAGACCAAGTCTGCCAGCGAGTCATTGGTGCGGCGCAGGCGGCGGGCCAGTGCCTGCAGCAGCTGGGCGGAGACCTCGGGACGGGTTTCGAGCAGGCCGCGGAGGTTTTCGTTCTTCAGGCCGGCCAGGCGGGTCTCGGAGACTGCGGTGGCCGAGGTGCTGCGCGGGCTGGGATCGAACAGCGCCATTTCGCCGAAGAGCTCGCCCGGGCCGAGGATGGCCACCAGGTTTTCGCGGCCGTCGGCAGCGGTACGGCCGAGCTTGATCTTGCCGGAGACGATGAAATACAGCTGATCGCCCTGATCGCCTTCACGGAACACTGAGGCGCCACGGGAGAGATCCACCTCGGTCAGCTCATCGGTCAGTGCGGCAAACACATCATCGTCGAGGGATGCGAAAAGCGGTGCGCGGCGTAGTATCTCAATGTCCATGGAGTCTCCTGTTTCGGTCTTGCGGCGGTCAGCCGGCTGCTCGTCAGCTAGGCACTGCCTCCCATTTTGCCGTATGTAAAGCACTTGTGACATCTTCCACAGGCGCGTTTCGCTTAGGGGTGAGGAAAATAGTGGTCAGTGAAATGGGAGACAGCGTTGTCTGAGGGTGCCGTGGCGCAGAACGACGCATAGGCCCGGCATATTCCCAGCCTCGGATACTAGACTAATGCCTAAACTTCCGGCCCCGATGGAGACAGCTTGCTTTTTGGCCTGACGATCCTGGACATAGTCCTGATCCTGATCCTGCTCGCCTACTTGGTCGGGGGGTTGCGCAAAGGCTTCCTGGTGACGCTGGGTGGCATTGTCGGGTTTGTCCTGGGCGCCATCGCCGCGTTCCTGTCGGTTCCTTTTGTGAGCATGTGGGTGCCGGACCCCGGTTGGCGCCTGACCGCGATCATCGCCGCCGCGGTCCTGCTGGTGATCCTGGGCCACGCCATGGGTTCGGGCATTGGCCGGGCAATCCGGCGAAGGCTCGACTTTCCCCCGGTGAGACCCGTGGACCGGCTGCTGGGCGGAGCCGCCAACGTGGCCGTCGCTGCCCTGGTGATGTCGATGCTGGCCTTCAGTATCAGCGCTTTGGGTGTGCCGTTTGTCTCGCAGCAGATCGCCAGTTCGAAGGTCATCCAGACCATTGACTCCCTGACGCCTGCCCCGGTGAAGTCCTTGCTGGCACAGGCCCGCTCCATCGCCGTGCAGGACGGCATTCCCCAAGTGATCGACGGCGTGGCGCCCGCCGAGCCGGTGCCGGTGCCGGACGCAGGCGCGGACACGGCCGCGCTGAACGAGGCCGCCGAGTCCGTGGTGAAGATTGCCGGCACCGCATTCCAGTGCGGGCAGAACCAGACGGGCTCGGGATTCGTGATTGCGCCGGACCGCGTGATGACCAACGCGCACGTGGTTGCGTCGGTGAATGAGCCGGTCGTGGAGATCCCGGACGGCCGGGTCCTGCCGGGCCGTGTGGTGTATTTCGACCCGGTTCACGATATCGCCGTGCTTGCCGTGGAGGGCCTGGACGTGCGCCCGCTTCCGATCGGGGCGGAGCTGGCCGACGGTACGCTGGCCGCCTTCCAGGGCTACCCGGCCGGCGGCCCGTTCCAGAGCCAGCCCGCCACGGTGCAGGGCCTGTCCACCGTGTTGGTGCAGAACATCTATGGCGCGGACCCGGAGGAGCTGGAGGTCTACACGTTGGCCGCCGACGTGGAACAGGGGAACTCGGGCGGCCCGCTGTTGGACCAGGACGGGCGCATTGCTGGTCTCGTTTTCGCCAAAGCCACCGATGACGTGCCGGTAGGCTACGCGCTGTCGCTGGAGGAAATCCAGCCGGTCATCGACAACGCCATGGTTTACCAGGAGACAGTTTCCGCCGGGCAGTGCATTCGGAAGTAGCGGCAGGCCCCCGAGCTTCCGGTCGGTGTCAGAGCCAGTCCAGCGACTGGCCGTGCGGGCCGGTGAGCGCAACCGGACGGCCGTTGTGCCGGAGCACGAACCTGCCGCGGACATGGTCGGCGTCGATGCCTTCGGTCCCGTCGCCGGGCTGCGGCAGCACCTGCGTACCTTCGTTGGACAACCAGTTCACGCCGAGCTCCCGCACCGTCTGCGCGAACTTCCGCCGCTCGGGCGGAGCCAGGTAGGCCAGCACCGCTGAATGAAGTACGACGACGGCCGCTTCCGCAGGTGCCTCGGCAACCACTTCCGCAAGGCGCTGGTTGAGATCGCCGGCCACCAGCCGCGGTGGATCCTCCCGGGCTATCTCCAGGGCCGCCCGCAGCCGCTGCCGTCTGAACTCCTGTTCCGGCCAGATCAGCGCATGGAGCCACGCGACGTCGTCGTCGTTTGTGCTGTCCAGCGGGTTCAGATCAATACCGGCCCGCCAGCTGATCGTCGGCAGCTCGGACGGAAGCGGTGCAGGCCCGGTGACGGCACAGGGCAGGATCGGCGCGTCCGGGGCAGAGGCCGGCCCCGCAAGGATCGGCCCGCCGTTGTATTGGTAGCGGTAGCGGTCCGGAAATAACACCAGCCCCGCCGAGGCGCCGACCTCCAGCAACGCGAGCGGTTTGCCTTCGGCCGCGGCGATGCAGGCCAGGGAGGGCAGGAAAACGGCGCAGCGGCCCGGTTCATTCGTCTGCGTGGAACGGGTCAGGATGACCTGGCGTACCTGTGGCCAGCGGGAGAACAGGAACCGCCGGAATTCCGCATAGGGCGTGTTGCCGGCACCGAGGAACCTGGCTGCGGCGAGGACGAGGTTCGGCTGGCGTTTGGCATAAGGCAGCGTGTCGATCAGGGCCAGTAGCTGCGGATCCTCACTGATGGCCAGCGCCCACTCCTCATAGCAGACAGACTGGCCTCGGGCTTCATGCAGCCCGAAATTGCGGTACCAGTCCGCCGTGCCCGAAACCGTTCCCGGATCCGCGCCGCTGCCGGCGCTCCTGCTACGGTCCGGGGCCGGCGCCGTTGACCGTGTCCATCGGGCTAGAGGGCTTCGGCGAGCAGGTCGATAGCGAACTTGTAGCCGCTGATGCCCGCGCCGGCGATGACGGCCTGGGCGACACCGGAGATGTAGGAGTGGTGGCGGAACTCCTCGCGGCGGTGGATGTTGCTGATGTGCACTTCCACCACGGGAAGCTCGACGCCGGAGAGCGCATCCCGCAGTGCGACGGAGGTATGGGTGTAGGCGCCGGGGTTGATCACGATGCCGGCTGCGGTGCCGCGGGCGCCGTGGATGGCATCGATGAGCTCGCCCTCATGGTTGGACTGGAAGCATGTGGTGCCCAGTCCGTGGACCTTGGCTGTGTGCGCGGCGAGCTGCTCCACGTCTGCCAGCGTGGCCGAGCCGTAGATAGCCGGCTCGCGGGTGCCCAGCAGGTTCAGATTGGGGCCGTTGAGAACCAGGATCGTCTTGTCTGCCGTGCCGGCGGGTTGCGAAGTCATGGCTTAACTATGCCTCAGCGGCAGACGCGCTCCCGAGCCGCGTTACGTCCTTCCGGACGGACCTTCCCTGAAACGAAGGGCGGCCGCCGGCAGGGTGTCCTGCCGGCGGCCGCCGCATCTGCTGCGGAACGGTGTCAGCCCTTGAGCGAGGAAGTGATCTGCTGCATCACCGTGTTGTCCGCCAGGGTACTGGCATCGCCGGCTTCGCGGCCTTCGGCGATGTCCTTGAGCAGGCGGCGCATGATCTTGCCGGAGCGGGTCTTAGGCAGTTCCGGCACCACCAGGATCTGGCGCGGTTTGGCGATCGGACCGATCTCCTTGCCCACATGGTTACGCAGGGTGGTAACGATCTCCGGGTCTTCGACTGCGTTGCCCCGCAGAATCACGAACGCCACGACTGCTTCACCCGTGGTCTCGTCCGCTGCGCCGACGACGGCGGCTTCGGCCACCGAGGGATGGCTCACCAGGGCGGATTCGATCTCGGTGGTGGACAGGCGGTGCCCGGAGACGTTCATGACGTCGTCGACGCGGCCGAGGAGCCAGAAGTCGCCGTCGTTGTCCTTCTTGGCGCCGTCGCCGGCAAAGTACATGTTGTCGAAGCGGGACCAGTAGGTCTCCTTGTAACGTTCCGGGTCGCCCCAGATACCGCGGAGCATGGCCGGCCACGGCTTGCGGATGACCAGGTAGCCGCCGTGCCCGTTGGGCACCGACTGGCCCATCTCGTCAACGACGTCGACGGCGATGCCGGGCACCGGGGTCTGGGCCGAACCCGGTTTGGTTTCGGTGATGCCGGGCATCGGGGCGATCATGTGCGCGCCGGTTTCGGTCTGCCACCAGGTGTCCACGATCGGGGCCTTGTCGCCGCCGATGACCCGGCGGTACCACATCCAGGCTTCCGGGTTGATCGGCTCGCCCACGGAGCCGAGGACCCGGATGGAGGACAGGTCGAACTTCGCTGGAATGTCTTCGCCCCACTTCATCATGGTGCGGATCGCCGTGGGCGCCGTGTACATGATGGAGACCTTGTACTTCTCCACCAGTTCCCACCAGCGGCCCTGGTGCGGGGTGTCCGGCGTGCCTTCGTACATCAGCTGCGTGGCGCCGTTGATCAGGGGCGCGTAGGTCACGTAGGTGTGGCCGGTGACCCAGCCGATGTCCGCGGTGCACCAGTACACGTCGGTGTCGGCGTGCAGGTCGAAGGTGGCCTTGTGCGTGAACGCGCTCTGGGCCAGGAACCCGCCGGTGGTGTGCAGAATGCCCTTGGGCTTGCCTGTGGTACCCGAGGTGTACAGGATGAACAGCGGGTGCTCGGCGTCATGCGGCACCGGTGTGTGGTCAGCGGACGCGGATTCCACCACGTCATGCCACCAGCGGTCGCGGCCCTCGTGCCAGTCCACGGGCTCGCCGTTGCGCTTGACGACGACGACGCTGCTGACGGAATGACCCTCTGCTTCCAGGGCGGAGTCCACGGCCGGCTTCAGCGGGCTGGGCTTGCCGCGGCGGTACGTGCCGTCCGAGGTGACCACGAGCTTGGCCTCGGCATCATCGATGCGGCTGCGCAGGGCGTCCGCGGAAAAACCGCCGAAGACCACCGAGTGGATGGCGCCGATGCGCGCGCAGGCGAGCATGGTGATGACCGCTTCCGGGATCATCGGCAGGTAGACGGCAACCCGGTCTCCCTTGGCCACCCCGAGGGACTCGAATGCGTTGGCCGCCTTCTTCACCTCGTCGGTCAACTGGGCATACGTGTAGGTGCGGGTGTCGCCCGGCTCGCCCTCGAAGTAGATGGCCACCCGGTCGCCGAGTCCGTTCTCCACGTGGCGGTCCAGGGCGTTGTATGCCGCGTTCAGTGTGCCGCCGACAAACCATTTGGCAAACGGCGCGTCCGACCAGTCCAGGGTCTGGGTGAAGTCTTCGTTCCAGGACAACAGTTCCCGCGCCTGCTTCGCCCAGAAGGCTTCATGATCAGCGTCGGCCTCTTCATAGATGCCGGGCTTGACCACCGCGTTCGCGGCGAATTCCTCGCTGGGCGCGAACTTCCGGTTCTCCTGCAGCAGGTTTTCCAGAGCATCGCTCGTGGCGCGCTGGGTTCCGTTGGCTTCAGACATAAGAAGACCCTTTCGTGGTGTTGCGGCTGTGCGTGGCACATCCCGGAGGACGGGCGGCCACTCGTGCTGATCATCACATTAGTCCCTGCGTCTGGACATCGTGGCACGGGTCACAGGTTCGGATGTAAAAGGACGTAATTCTGCGATGAGCGGTGAAAAAGCGTGTCGAACGGCTCCTGCTGACACCGCGATTCGGCTAGTGATGGCTTCCTTCCTTGACTACGCTGAGACCAGCGCAAGCTCTGCCAAGGCCTGCTTTGGCCGCGACGATCGGAGAATGACCATGACAGATCATGCAGTAACCACTTCGGACGGCGTCAGCGAGGCAGTAGCCGGGCCGTTCACTGTGCGGGACGTCGCCGTGGGACTGTCCGTGGTACTGCTGTTCCTGGCATCAGTACTCCCGACCGCCGTCATTCAGGGAATCGGGTTGAACCAGTGGAATTCCGCCAATCTCTTCCGTCTCGGTCTGAGTATCCTGCTGCCGGCCATGGTGCTGGTGCTGTTCATCATCCGTCGGCTGGCACCCAAGACCAAGCTGCGCATCGGATCCCTGTCGGTGGATCAGTTCGCCTCGGTAGTGGCCTCGTTTACTGTCGGCTATTTCTTCCTGACGCTGGTCAGCGCGTTCAGCCTTAGCGCTGCGATCGGCTTTATCGGCAGTCTCGGTCTGCTTGCAGCGACCGTTTGCGCACGATGGATTCCGCAGTTCCGGGCCGATTTCGCCGGCCGGCTCGAAATCCCGGCACATCCGATTGCCCGGGATGCGGTTCCGCCTCGGGCCAAAGCACCCAAACCGGTGACGGAAGAAGCCGGCGCGGGACAGCAGCATGCGACGAATGGCTCAGCGGTAAAGGCGGGCGCAGCAGGTTCTTCGACGACGGGGGCGAAGGCAACCACTGCAGCAGGGGTTGCAGGTACAACCGGTGGCGCGTCCGGGGCGGCTGCCAGCCTGTCCGGCCCCGGCACGCACGGAGCATTCGCCACGGCGTCCAACGCAGGGGCCAATGCTGCAGGCAAGGACAAGGGAGCCCGCGAGCAGGGCCGTTCCGGCGTTACAGCGCAGGACCGCTCGCATGACGCTACAGGGCAGACGGACGCTTCGGATGAGGCGGCGAGGACCGGCGCCCATGCCCATGGTTCCGCCGGTGCCGCATCACGGTCCGGTTCCGCCGCCCAGTTCGCCGCGCCCGCAGGAACAGGCGCCGCGGGAGTGGCCGGTGTGGCCGCTGCAGCGGAAGCGGGCAAGGCAGACCCAAAGAAGGACACTGTCCCCGCGCGGCACGGTGAAGCAGCCGGCGACGAGGATCTCACGGCCCCCGGCGCCGCCGATGGCGAGGCCGTAGGCATTCCGATGTCCGACGACGAGGCATCGGCTGCAGCCGATGCCAAGCAGTCGGCTAAGGAGTCGAGTGCAGCTGCATCGGCCCGGGCCGCACAGGAAGCGGCGCGGCCGCAGGACCGTGGGGAAGTGACCGAGGCAGACAGCATTGCCGGTGCGGGATCCAGAGGACCGGATGCGGACAAGGGGCAGCCGGATGCTGCGGTAGCTGCTTCCGGTGACTCCACCGGCGAGCAGACGAGTGCCTCGCAGACGGCCCCTGCCGCCCAGACGGTCGAGACCGGACGCTCCGAAGACCGGACCGAAGACCGCTCCGCAGACCACATCGAGTCCGAAATGCCGAAAACTACGGCCATGGGTTCGGTTGCGGGCGCAAGCTCGGAAGGGACCAGGCGGGACGCCGCTGAACCGATCAGCGCCACCCGTGAACATGTCGAGGAATCCGACGAGGATGTCACCTATGAGGCCTTCTGGTTCGCCGTCGGCCGCACCCGGCCGACATACGACGAAAACACCGGTGAAGTCGCCTTCATGCTGGAACCGGGCGCATGGATCCTGGCGCTGCAGGACCGCGGGGACGAGTTCCTCGTGCAGCACACCGACGGCCGGGTTGGCGTGCTCAGGGATCTGACCAACATTGAACGCGCTTAAGGGCCAGCGGCCCGTGGCGCGCAGCAAAATCAGCCCGGATGAGTCCCCGCTGGCGCTCAAACGCCGTGCACGCCGCATCAACAAGACACTGGCCGAGCAGTACCCCTACGCAGTTGCGGAACTGGATTTCCGCAACCCCTTCGAACTGCTCATCGCCACTGTGCTCTCGGCCCAGACGACGGACGTCCGCATCAACGCCACGACGCCCGCGTTGTTCGCCCGCTATCCGGACGCCCGGGCCATGGCCGAAGCCGATGAAGCCGAGCTGCAGGAAATGCTCCGGCCCACAGGATTTTTCCGGGCCAAGACCGCAAGCGTGCTGGCGTTGTCCAACAGGATCGTCGACGAGTTCGATGGCGAAGTCCCTGGCCGGCTGGAAGACCTGGTCACGCTTCCGGGCGTGGGGAGGAAGACTGCAAACGTGGTGCTGGCCAATGCCTTCGGCGTTCCCGGCATCAGCGTGGACACCCACTTCGGCCGGCTGGCCCGCCGTTTCGGCTGGACCGATGCGACCGACGCGGTCAAGGTCGAGTTCGATGTTGCAGAGCTTTTCGAACCCAAAGACTGGACGATGGTCTCGCACCGGGTCATATTCCACGGGCGGCGGATCTGCCATGCCCGGAAGCCGGCCTGCGGTGTCTGCCCGGTAGCAGCACTTTGTCCGTCTTTCGGGGAAGGCGAAGTCGACCCGGAGAAAGCAACCAAGCTGCTCAAATATGAACTTGCCCCCGGACGCGAGGAGCTGCTGGCCAGGATGCGGGCCGGCGAGAGCCGTGCCGAACTGCGAGCGGCCGGCTTTAAGCTGGACGCATGAGCGCGAAGTCCGACCTGCAGCAGCTTCTGAGCGTTCCCATGGAGGAGCGGTTGTCCGTACGGGACCGTGAGGGCTGGTACAACGTAGAGCTCGACGACGAGGACTCCCGGGCGGCAGCAGTCCTGCTGTTGTTCGGGGCGCTGGACAGCACACCGTCTCAATTCCATGAGTCGGCTGTCCCTGATGACTTGGACGTACTGTTCGTGGAACGGGCGGCCACGTTGTCCTCCCACCCCGGACAGGTGGCGTTTCCCGGCGGCGGAATTGACCCCGACGACGACGGGCCGGTTGCGGCGGCCTTGCGTGAAGCAGTGGAGGAAACAGGGCTCGATGCCACCGGAGTGGAAGTGCTTGGCACGCTGCCGGAGATCCCACTGTCGGTCAGCAACTTTCTGGTCACCCCCGTCGTTGCCTGGTGGTCCGCGCCGTCGCCGGTCGCCGTGGTCGACTTCGCCGAATCTGCCCAGGTCTTCCGGGTCCCGGTGGCCGACCTGCTGAATCCCGCCAACCGGCGGATGACAGTTGTCCGGCGGGAAGGACAGGTCTTCAAAAGCCCCGGCTTCCTGGTCCACAACGTGATCGTCTGGGGCTTCACCGCGATACTGCTAGGCCATCTTTTCGACGATCTGGGCTGGACAATCCCCTGGGACCAGTCCCAAGAAATCCCGGCGCCGCTGCGCGCGGTTGCTCCAGTTGAGGACCCGTCCCAAGCTTGAACTTCAGCGACGCCGGAAACCGGACGTTGACAGGGTCTACCCGTGCCGGTCCGGAGCGGTGGCGTGAGGAACCCAGCCAGCCCTCTTTCTCGAAGACTGTCACTGCGTTATTCACGCGGGAATACCAGCCGTAGGCGGAATAGGCACCCAGGACCACCGGCGAGACGAGGTCGGGATTGAGCATACGGACGCCGGCGCGCCCGGCCACCGGGCGGACTTGCTTTGCCACCATCCCCGCAGCGCCTTGGGCTTCCTTCCTGACAACTCCCGCTAGTGCCCCCGGCAGCAACGCTTCCGGCCCGCTGGCGGCAACACTGAGCAGCCTGTCGCCGTGCTTCGCGGCAAAGCTCCGGACAGCGGCCGCGGGTGCGGACTGGAGCGCCGAGCGGGCGAACGTGCCCATGGCGGCCGTCTGCATGCCTAGCGGCCCGGGCAACGAGCGCTGTGAAAGTTCCGTCAGCCTTCCAGCGCCGGCCAGGCTCCGGGAGATGTCGAAGGTTCTGCCAATCAGCTGTGTCACCTGGGTACTGAGCCTGCCGGTGGCTGCAAGGAAGGCCGCTACGGCCTGGCCAACTCTGGAGGCAGTGAGGCCGGTGGTAATGATGAGTCCACCGCCCGCGGTCAACCAGGCTGTCACTGCTCCCACGCCGATCAGCACGGCGATCTGCATGGCGAAGTCCCGGGCTTCCTGAACCAGGGTGGCATGCGCTTCCTCAACCGCGCTTGCCAGCTCATCGCAGTCCCGCCCCAGGGCATCACATCCTTCGGCGATGGCAATGGCACTGCTGTACAGCTCCTCCTGATGCGACTCGAGCAGCGCGATGTCGGCGCTTCGCTGCCCGGCCAATGGGGCTGTGGTGGTCCGCAGGGCTTCGCTGCCGAGCGCCCGGAGATCCGCGCCAACCATTCGCCACGCACCAGCGGTCGCCCGCATTGCTTCGGCGTCGCCCGAAGGCCACCTTTGACCGGCGGCGTCGGCAGTGAACTGTCCGAACTCGGGAAGGATCGGGATCCTGCCGCCGACTGCCGTGACCGGCAGTTGCCGGCACAGCCCGGGCGCCGCCGGCTCCTGCGGCGCAGCATAGGAAGTGTCCTTCCCGCTGGCCAGTTGCTCCGTGAAGCGGTAGAGCTGGGCCGCAGCCCGGGTGTGGAACCCTGCGGACGCGTAGGCCGAACCGAGCCGCTCAAGTGAGGTGAGGATCTGGACAGCCGCGTCGTCGTAGGCCCTGCCCCATTCCATCGCTTCGGTCTCCCAGCCAGACATTCCCGCTGCCCCGGCAGTCCGCCCGACGGCGTCGATCCGCAAGGCGGCGGCTCTGGTTGCTGCCCCTTCCGCCGCAGCAGCGGAGACGAGCATCGCCTCCGTATCGATGGTCAAGACGGCCACCCGCACCCCCTGTCAGCTGCCGGACTGGGCCGGTCGAACAATGTTGGTACGAGGCTAAGGGGACCGCAGGTGTCAGTGCCATGGCCCCCCTGTCACTTGTGGATAACAGCTACTTCGCGTCGGCGTAGGAATCCACCACGGCGATACTGACGGCGAACTCGATCGGAATCGGACCGAACATCAGCCGCGTCGCTTCCGCCGCCGATTCTTCAACAATCCGGCACACCAGCTGGATCTGGTCCGCGTTCGCGTGGAGCACCACTTCGTCGTGCAGGAAGAACACGAGTTCCCCCACGTAGGTGCCCTCCGCCGCAGCGGCGCGCAGCCGCCGTCGTAATTCTGCGAGCCAGCACAAGGCCCATTCCGCTGCCGTTGACTGGACGATGAAATTACGCGTGAAGCGTCCCCGGGTGCGGGCGATGCTGTCCGCACGGCGCTGCTCCTCCGCCGTGGTGGTGCGCTGCGACTCCACCCAGCGTTCCGAGGGAGCGGCGCAGCTTCGGCCCAGATAACTGCTGACGACACCGCCGGCTTCGCCCGTCCGCGCGGCCCGTTCGAGGATGCCGATGGCACGCGGGTAGGTCCGGGTCAGCTGCGGCACCAGCCGGCCGGATTCGCCCGTGGTGGCGCCGTACATGGCGCCCAGTATGGCGACTTTCGCTTTGGCCCGATCGCCACCGAATCCGACGTCGGCAATGCCCTGGTACAGGTCCTTGCCCCGGGCTGCCGTGGCGAGCGCGGAGTCCTGGGCTAACGCGGCCAGCACCCGCGGCTCGAGCTGGGCGGCATCGGCCACCACCAGCTTGTGTCCTGGATCCGGGCGGGCCGCGTCGCGGATCTGCTGCGGAATCTGCAGCGCCCCGCCGCCGCGTGATGCCCAGCGTCCCGTCACCACCCCGCCCACGATGTATTCGGGCCGGAACCGGCCGTTTCGCACCCAGGTATCCAGCCAGGTCCAGCCATTGGCCGAATGCAGCCGCGAGAGCTTCTTGTATTCGAGCAGCGGGGCAATGGCCGGATGGTCGTGTTCCTGCAGTTCCCACGATCTGGTGCTCTTGACCTCGATTCCGGCGCGGTGCAGGGCGCGCAGCAGCTCCTGGGCGGAGTCCGGATTGAAGCGCGGGTTATCCAGCAGCTCGCGCAGCCGGGCGGCGAGCCTTTCCAGCTCAACGGGGCGCTCGCCGTTGCGCGGACGCGGACCGAGGAATCCTGCCAGAATCTGCTCGTGGATGTCTTCGCGCCAGGGCACGCCGGCGTATTCCATCTCGACGGCGATGAGCGCGCCCGCGGATTCGGCGGCCACCAGCAACTGGAGCCGTGCGCGCCGGGATGACCCGACGACAGCTGCCAGCTGGTCCTGCAGCTCCTGGACCAGTTCCTGCACGCTTCTACCGCGGGGCTGCGGCGAATCGAAAAGGGTGAACTGGTCCGGCGAGTCAGGAACGGGCAGGACCTGCCGGGGCAAGCCGTCACGTTCTTCGTCCGCCACCGCGGCCTGCCGCAAGGACCGGACATAATCGCTTCCCGGCACAAACTCGGACAGTGACAGGATGCTGCGGGTCAGGGCCAGATCGTGGCAACGCTCCACGCTCGCTCCCGCCTTGAGCATCGGCAGGTAACTGCTCCGCGTCGTGTCCCAGACCCAACGGACATGTCCTTGCTCGGCATGGCGGACGGCGTCCGGCAGGTCCGCAAGGCTTACGACGGCGGCGGGGCCGTTGGGTGCGCCCGTTGCGTCCGCGGGTTGGAGACAGAAGGCCTGCCCGTCCGGCGAAGCAGCGCCGGGCGCGGCAGGGGCAAGGACCATGTACATGTCTCCAGTTTCTCCTGTTTTGCCAGCTTCCTCTGCCCGGTGGCCGTGGGGTGCCTGCAGACCGCGGATGGAAACTGTCCGCAGTTCTCCTCCACAGCGGCGGAAGGCTCTCGCGGTTTGCACAATCCCGCGCGGGCAGGTTTCGGGGGCACGCAGGGACCGCCAGTCTCGGAACATGCAGGAGCAGATTTCAACAGTCCAGCCGTGGACACCGGAGCACGGGATGTCCGAGGTGCTGCTGGTCACCGAGGCCGCCAGACTGCGCGATGAAGTAGCCAGGATCGCCGCCGCAGCCGGAGTGGGCCTGCGGATTGTAGCCGTGCAGGATCTGGGCCGGGTTCCGGACGGGAGCGTCCTGGTACTGGGTAGCGATGCGGCCTCCCGGCTGCCCCGGCTGGGGGCGGATGTCATTGTGGCCGGGTTCCCGGAGGAATCCGTGCTGCTCTGGGAACAGGCCGCGATGGTTGCCGCTCACAGGGTTGCCGTGCTGCCGGAAGGGGCCGCCTGGTTGGCGGAGTACTTGACCAGGAACAGACAGCGGGACGGCGTGGGGACGGTGGTGGCCGTGCTAGGCGCCACCGGCGGCATCGGCTGTTCCACGCTGGCCTGCTGGCTCGCCGCGGAGGCGGCGGCACAAGGGATTTCCACGCTGTTGGTGGATACCGACCAGCTCGGTGGCGGGCTCGACATCGGGCTGGCACCCGAGCCGCTGACAGGGTTGCGCTGGCCGGATCTCGCCGGGGTGAAGGGAGCCGTCAATCCGGCCCAGTTGCGGGCCTCCTTGCCGGTCACCAAGGGGTTCTCCGTGCTGTCCTGGGGAGGCGGCGAAACCTCTTCGCCGACGTTGGACGTGCCGGCACATGCTATTGGCGGAGTCATGGCTGCGGCGTCGGAAGGCTTTTCGCTTGTGGTGATTGACGCCGGACGGGTCCAGCAGGGACTGGACCGCTGGCTGGATACCGCTGATCAGGCCTTGCTGTTGATGCCTTCCGGCACCCGCGGTGTTCTTGCAGCCCGGGCCGCGGCGGAAATCCTGCACCCGCTGACAGTCAGCGCGGTGGTCCGCGGACCGTTGCCGGCGGGACTGGACGAAGAATTGGCGGCGGCTTCGGCCGGCCTTGAACTCGCGGGGTATGTTCCTCGGCTTCGCGGGATGGGGCTGGTGCAGGAAACCGGAAGGCTGTTGGAAAGAGGCCGGAACCGCAGGATCCGGCGACTGGTCAGACGGCTGGCACAACAGATCACACATCTTCCAAGCAAGGAGCGGTGACGATGGCTTTAGCAGCTGGCTCCCGCGGCCGGCGTGCCGCAACCGGGCCTGTAGACTCCCCGGTCAACCTGGCACCGTTCCGGGATGCCGTATTGTCCGACCCGTCGCCAGTCACCGGAGCCCGCGTGGCAGCGGCCGTGCAGTCGAGCGGCCAGCTTCTGGGCACCGACGGTGTGCTGGAGGCCGTGGAGAACCTGACGGCCGACCTGCGGGGGCTGGGGCCGCTGCAGCGGCTGGCGCTGGAAGGGACCGTCACAGACATCCTGGTCAACGGGCCCTCCGAGGTATGGACCGACGGGGAACGGGGCCTGCAGCGAAGCCAGGTCACCTTCGGCAACGATGCAGAGGTCCGCGCCTTGGCTACCCGGCTGGTGACCGCCGGCGGCCGCCGGCTCGACGACGGCAACCCGTGTGTGGACGTGCGCCTGGACGGGTACCGGGTTCATGCGGTGCTGCCGCCGGTTTCGACCCAGGGAACGCTGCTGTCAATCCGCATCCGCAGGCCACGCGTGTTTACCCTCGCCGAACTGGTCGGGCCTTCCTCCGGTTGGCTGCCGTACCTGGAAGCAGTGGTGGCCGGACGGTTGAACTTCCTGATCAGCGGTGCCACCGGTTCAGGCAAGACCACCCTGCTGTCCGCGATGCTCGGGCTCTCCGCGTCCTTTGAACGGCTGGTCTTGGTCGAAGACGCGGCCGAGCTCAATCCCGACCATCCGCACGTTGTAGGCCTGCAAAGCCGGCATAGCAACCTGGAAGGCAGCGGCAGCGTGGATCTGGGCGAGCTGGTCCGTCAAGCCCTGCGGATGCGTCCGGACCGGCTGATTGTGGGGGAGTGCCGGGGCGCGGAGGTGCGCGAGTTTCTCGCTGCCATGAACACCGGCCATGCTGGGGCGGGCGGCACCGTGCACGCCAATTCGGCGGCCGGTGTGCCGGCCAGGCTGGCGGCGATGGGCGCGCTCGCCGGTTTGGAACCCCAGGCGCTGGCCCTGCAGGCCAGTACGGCACTGGATGTGATCATTCATTTGGACCGGACAGCTGCCGGCAGGCAGATCAGGGAGCTGGCGCTGCTGCGGGCCACCCCGGCGGGAAATCTCGAAACGGTACCGGCCCTGGCTGCCCGCGGCAGCATGATGGAATTCGGGCCCGGCTGGCAGGAACTGGAGCCCAGATTGTTTGAGTCGGGAACGGACCCAGCGGGAACAGCCGGATCATGACGGCACTGCTGGTGATGTTGCTGTGCCTGGCAGCCGTCGTGGTCCTGGGCTGCGGGAAGCGTCGGCTGGCTCCGTTCAGCGCCGATCTGCGCCGGCCGCAGCCCCGCCGACGTTCGGGCAATAGCGGCCGGGACAGCGCCGATGAACTGCCCATGTTCGTGCGGCAGGTGGCTTCCTTGCTGCGCTCGGGACGTACTCCGGCCCAGATGTGGGCAGACATTCTCCGGGTCTACGGACCTGACGAGTTCCAACCGGAAGCAGGCCGGCATTCACCCGGGGCGGAGCGGGCGGACGGCCCGGGGGAGGGCCTCCCCGCCCTGCTTGTGCCTGGCATGCGGTCGGCCGGACAAGCGGCCGAGCTTGGATTAAGCGTCGGCTCCGCCCTGCGCCAGGCCAACGTATCAGTAGGGACTCGGTCGCCGGCTGCCGCAATGGCCAAGCGCATGTGGCAGGACATGGCGGCGTGCTGGGACGCTGCCGAACAGACCGGGGCCCCGCTGGCGGTCCTGCTGGAGAATTACGCCGGTCATTTGCAGCACTCCCTGGACGGGGCAGCTGCCCGGCGTACTGCATTGGCCGGCCCACGTGCCACGACCACGTTGCTGACGTGGCTTCCGATCTTCGGCCTTGGCCTCGGCATTGCCATGGGTGCCGATCCTCTTGGCATCCTTCTGGGGACCCCGGCGGGCTGGGTCATCCTGGCGGTGGGGTTGGGGCTGCTGGCAGCGGGTCGGCTCTGGTCCCAGCATCTGGTCAGCCGCGCTGCCGACGGATAAGTCCGTATGTGCCGAGGGAGAGGACCGACATGGCTGGGTTGATTATCCCGCTGCTCATCTTTGGAGCGCTGTGGCTGCTCGTGGGACCTTGGCCACGTCTCCGGAAACGCAGGCGGGATCGCGGCCCGGCCGGGACGTCACACCGGTTCCGTGCTGTGAAGCGGCAGTCGTCGGATGCCGGAGCCAGCCACACAGGGGCCGCCAGTGGCAGCGTTGGGGTGAGCGCACCCGACACGGCGCTGATGCTGGATCTGCTCGGGGCCATGATCCAATCCGGTACCTCGCTGCCTGCCGCGGTGGCTACGCTTGCCCAGGTCGCCGAAGCCGGCAGCAGGGAACGGCTGGATAAAGTCGCCTCGGCCCTGCAGCTCGGAACGGAGTGGCACACGGCCTGGGGCCTCGTCGGCAGGGACACTCGACTGGACGAGATACAGGAGGCGCTGCGGTTCGGAGCGGCCACCGGCGCGCCGTCCGCGGCGATCCTGTATGCCCAGGCGGACCAGTTGCGCCGCCGCCGCAGGCAGGAAGCCGAGCGGCGTGCGGCCACCTTGGGAACGCGGCTTGTCCTGCCCCTGGGCTTGTGTGCGCTGCCGTCCTTCATCAGCCTTGGCATCGTGCCGGTGCTGATCTCGTTGCTCCCTGACCTGTGAAAAAGTGCCGGAGTCAGTCATCCTCCACACACTCTCTTCCACATGGGCTTGTGCACTTGAGGGAAAACGTCGCTGTTACGTCGGCCGGCTCGGCGGCAGGCTCGTAAGTACCGCAACATTGCGGCTCAACCAGGAGGTAGAAATGTCATTGTCACGATCAACCCAGTTCTCCCGTTCTTTCGACGGCTCCGCCGCGGCAGAAGCTTCCGCTGAATCGGAGGAGCTTGCCGAGGTCATTCAGCTGCCGCTCCCGCATGTCGACGAAACCACCAGCCGCGGTTGGCGCAGGCTGACCGGCTCGGAAGCGGGAATGGCGACGGCCGAATACGCGATCGCCACGCTCGCCGCAGTGGGCTTTGCCGGGCTGCTGGTGCTCATCCTGCGCAGCGGGGAGGTGCGGGGGCTCTTGACGGGCCTCGTGGAAATGGCACTGACCGCGGTGTGAGACCTGTGCTCAAGCGACGCGATTCCTGCTGCCGCGGAAGGCATACGCCCGGCGCGGCAGCAGGAAAGACCACGGGGTCGCGCCACCGGGACGGTGACCGCGGGTCGGTCACCGCGGAGACCGCCATCGTGCTGCCGGCAATCGTGGCGGTCCTGGCCATGCTGTTGGCCGGCGCCGCCGCCGGGTCAACACAATTGCAATTGGAGAAGGCCGCACAGACAGCCGCCCGGCAGTTGGCCCGGGGCGAAACAGCCGCGGTGGCGGCCTCCGCCGTCCGCAGGATTGCGGGCAGCGGGGCCACGTTGGCAAGCGGAAACGCCGGAGGCTGGATCACCGTGAGAACCACTGCCGCGGTACCAGTTCCCTGGGCCGGCGCCGGCGGCTGGACCCTGGCCGCCGAAGCGACGGCACCGGCCGAGCAACACGCGGTTTCGTCGGCGGCGGTCACGGGAGCGGGGAAATGACGCGAGACGCCATCGCGCTGCGCGAACGCGGTTCCGGCACCGTGATGGCGGCCGCAGCGGCACTGGTGATGTGCTTTCTGGCGGCGGCACTGGCGGCGGGAATGCAAGCCAGTACCGCCGTCGCCCGTGCGTCCAAGGCTGCGGACCTTGCTGCCCTGGCAGCCGCCGATGCAGCCCGTGGACTGCTGGACGGGGACCCGTGCGGCTTGGCCGGAGAAGTTGCACGCGAGCATGGCGGCGAGCTGGCGAATTGCCGTCGGCACGGAGCGGCAGGAGCCGTAGTCGACATCGATGTCGCTGTTCCGTTACCGCAGCTGTTCGGTATGGTGCATGCGCCATGGAAGGAGGCAGAGGGACGGGCAAGGGCCGGGCCGCCACCCTGATCGGTTAGCGCGCTGCTTCCGCCGCGGGCACATCGGCCGCGGCGAGCAGCGCGTCGATCAGCATTACGGCACCGGACTTATCCAAAGGGTTGTTCTTGTTGCCGCACTTGGGGGACTGCACACAGGACGGGCAGCCAGACTCGCATTCGCAGGCGTGGATGGCGTCCCGGGTGGCGGTGAGCCAGGTCCGGGCGGCGTCGTAACCCCGTTCGGCGAAACCAGCTCCGCCCGGATGACCGTCGTAGACGAAGATGGTCGGTTTCCCGGTGTCGGCATGCAAGGCCGTGGAGACTCCGCCGATGTCCCACCGATCGCTGGACGCTACCAACGGCAGCAGCCCGATGCCGGCGTGCTCGGCGGCATGCAGCGCTCCGGGAATCCTGGCCGTAACCAGGCCGGCCGCAGCCAGGTCGGCCTCGTCGATGGTGAACCAGACTGCCTTGGTAAACAGCTCCCGCGCACCCAATTCGAGCGGTTCTTCACCTAGGATCTCGTTGGAGATGAAGGCCTTGCGCTGGAAGGAGACCACCTTCGTCGTGACTTTGACTTCCCCGAAGGAAGCACGAACCCTTCCCCAATCTGCACCGCGCAGTTCCTCCAGAACCTCGATCTGGGTAATGTCCCGTGCCTGCGTGTAGTAATCGGGATTGGACCGGGTGACCATCGCACAATGGTCCTGTTCATTGAGCTCGTCAACGACGTAGGTAGTGCCCTGATGGACGTAGATGGCTCCGGTGTGCGCCTGGTAATGGGACTGCGGCGAGTCCATGGTGCCCAGCAGCATGCCCGATTCCGATTCGACGATGTTGATGGGCCCACCGCCGTCACCCCGGAGGTTCACCAGGGACGCTGCGCTTTCGGCGTGGGTCCAGTACCAGCCCGCGGGACGACGCCGCAGATAACCGTCGGCCGTGAGACTGTCCAGCAGGGACTCGGCTGTGGGGCCGAAGAGATCCAGCTCTGCCGGAGTCAGCGGCAGCTCCTGGGCCGCCGCACAGAGGTGCGGACCGAGGACATAGGGGTTTGACGGGTCAAACACGGTGGCTTCGACGGAGACGTCGAAAACCGCCTCCGGATGGTGCACGAGATAAGTGTCGAGTGGATCATCACTTGCCACGAACGCCGCCACTGCATCCTGCCCGGCCCTGCCGGCCCGACCGATCTGTTGGAACAGCGAGGCCCGGGTGCCGGGCCAGCCTGCGACCAGTACCGCATCCAGGCCGGAAATATCGATGCCCAGCTCCAGGGCGGAAGTACTCGAAACGCCGAGCAACTGACCGGACCGGAGCTTGTTTTCAAGCTCCCTGCGTTCCTCGGGCAGGTAGCCGGAGCGGTAGGCTGCGATCCGTCCGGGCAGCGAGGGATGGACCTCTTCCAAGAGCCGCTTGGTAATACTGGAGATGGTTTCCGCCCCGCGCCGTGACTTGATGAAGGCGATGGTCCGGACGCGTGCGGAGACAAGGTTGGCCAGCAGATCCGCGGTCTCGGCTACTACGGTCCGTCGTTCGCGGGCGCCGTTTTCGCCCTTGAGCTCCGTCAGCTGGGGCTCCCAGAACGCTACGGTGGTGGCGCCGTGGGGCGAACAGTCCGTCGTCACGGCGTTGGCGTCGGCACCGATCAGCCGGCCAAAGGAAGAGGCCGGATCGGACGACGTGGCGGACGCGCCGATGAAGACAGGGTCGGAGCCGTAGCTGGCGCAGATCCGCCGCAGGCGGCGCATCAAATTGGCCACATGGGAACCGAAAACGCCGCGGTAGCTGTGGGCTTCATCGACGATGACGTACTTGAGCCGGCGGAAGAACCGGGCCCACCAGGTGTGGTTGGGCAGAATGCCAAAATGGAGCATATCCGGATTCGCCAGGACGAAATTGGCGTGGTCGCGGATCCAGCGGCGGGCACCCGGGTCCGTGTCGCCGTCGTACGTTTCGGCACGCACCGTCGGCAGTTTGAGGGATTTGATGGCGGACAGCTGGTCAGCGGCGAGGGCTTTGGTCGGAGCCAGATACAACGCGACGGATCCCGTGGGTTCCAGCCTGGCCTGGTCCTCCAGCGATGTGCGGTGGATTGAGTCCAGTGCCGGGAGCTGGTAAGCCAGCGACTTCCCCGAAGCGGTACCCGTGGCAATGATCGTGTGGCGGCCGGTGTGGGCCGATTCGGCGGCGAGGACCTGGTGCCGCCATGGCTGGTGCATGCCCAAGGTGGCGTAGGCATCGACGACATCGGGGTGCGCCCAATCCGGCCAGGGTTCGTGGACGGCATCCCGTGCGGGCAGTTCGCGGACGTGCATGAGCTGTCCGGGGTCCGGACCGGAGCCGAGCAGGGGGATCAGGGAATCATGCAGTGCCACCCGAATATTGTGTCACCTGCCGGAAGCAGACGACGCCGCTGCCACCTGGGGCAGCGGCAGGCAGCAGGCAGGAACGCGGGGGCGCCTGCCATCAGTACGCTTAAGCGGCGTCCGAGGGCTTGAGGATCAGGACATCGCATACCGTGTCCCAGCCCAGGTGCTGGTAGAGCATGCGGCCGTCGTGCGAGGCGATCAGCAGGCCTGTTTCCACAAGGTGCTCGAACGCTGAAGCTGCCAGGGCCCGCATGATATGCGTGGCCAAGCCCCGGCGACGGAAGTTCTCACCGGTCTCGATGTGGTCGAAGACTGCAACGCCGTCCACTACGGCCATCACGCCGTGGGCGGCTTCCTCCTCGCCGTACATGACACGGGCGCGGTGCACGCTGCCGTCCCGGTCGATGAAGGTCTTGAAATCTGTGTCCCGGTACCAGGGATCCTCGGCGTCCTGGTCCGACATGTCGGTAACCATCATGGACTGGTCGCTGTGATGGACCCTCAGGCCGTGCTGCGGCGCGAGCATGTGGTACCGCTGCGGATCACGGGTCAGCACGGTAAGCATGCGCTTGGGGGATTCCAGTGTGTTCCTGGCCAGATCCGCGAACTCCTCGTCACCGGGTTCGTAGGCAAAGAACTCCCAGTCGCCGGTCTTGTCGGAGAGCACGATGGCCGGATGTCCGGCTTCGCGAGCCGGGGAATAGCCGCGGCAGGCTGACCATCCGGCAACCCATGCCGGGAGCAAGTTATCAGGTACGTCTGCGGTGAAATCGAGGCCCATAGGTAGACAGTACCGAACCAACAGCGTGGGCGGCATCCGAAGTAGATGACAACAAGGTCACAATAACCGGTTTGCCATCTGCGCTTACTCTTAAATACGTGGCTGTAAACCGAATTGTGCTTTATTACGCGTTCACCCCCTTGCCGGACCCCGAAGCGGTACGGCTGTGGCAGCGCGCCCTTTGCGAAAAACTGGGACTGCGGGGCAGGATCCTCATATCCGCAGACGGCATCAACGGCACCGTCGGCGGGGAAATCGGTGCTGTTAAGCAGTATGTGAAGGCCACCCGCGAGTATCCGGCGTTCAAGAAAATGGACATCAAATGGTCGGAAGGCGGTGCCGAGGACTTCCCCCGGCTGAGCATAAAGGTTCGTGACGAAATCGTGTCCTTCGGCGCACCAGGCGAGCTCAAGGTCGACGAGAACGGTGTGGTCGGCGGCGGGACCCACCTGAGGCCGGAAGAACTGCACGAACTGGTGGAGGCCAAGAAGCAGGCTGGCGAGGACGTGGTCTTCTTTGACGGCCGCAATGCGTTCGAGGCACAGATCGGCAAGTTCAAGGACGCCATAGTCCCGGACGTCGCCACCACCCACGACTTCATCAAAGAGCTGGAATCCGGCAAGTACGATGACCTCAAGGACAAGCCCGTGGTGACGTACTGCACCGGCGGCATCCGGTGCGAAGTGCTCTCTTCGCTCATGGTCAACCGCGGTTTCCAGGAGGTCTACCAAATGAAGGGCGGCATTGTCCGCTACGGTGAGACGTTCGGGGACGAGGGCCTGTGGGAAGGCTCGCTCTATGTCTTCGACAAGCGCATGCACATGGAGTTCACTCCGGAAGCGAAGACCATCGGTGAATGCGTCCGCTGCCAGGGGGCGACGAACAAGTTCGAGAACTGTTCGAATCCGAGTTGCCGCAACCTCACCCTGTACTGCACCGGGTGCGCGTCGAACCCCGAGACCCTCCGCTGCCCGGACGGCTGCGCCGCCTAAGAAGGGCCTCCGGGCGCACCGCCGGTACCAGCTCCATGCCAGGACCGGCTTGAGCGTCCGGCTGCTATGCCTCCACGGATAGCACGCGGGCGGAACCGGTGGATTCCATTGGCCCTGCCTCGGGCCACAGCCCGGCCGAGGCATCCTGCGGCTCGATGACCTCTTCCTCGGTCTTGAAGATCCGCAGGCCGCGCGCCTGGTAGTTGGCCAGGGCTGACGGTCCGTCCAGCGAGCAGGTGTGGACCCATACTCTGCTGACCGGCGCAAAGCGCTCCCACCGGCTGTCCAGTTGCCACGCCTGCTGGATCCCTTCGGTCAGCAACGCGCCGCCGAAACCTCGCCCGATGAACTCCGGGAAGAGCCCGAAGTACACGATCTCCACTTCGGTTCCCGCGGCGCCCGGACGCCCCATCAGTTCCACATAGCCGGCGGGCGAGCCTTCCACCCACAGGACCCAGGTTTCGGATCCGGGGGTACGCAGCACTTCGTCCCACTGGGCGCGGGTCAACGCCAGGCGGTCCGACCAGTTCCATCCGCTGCCGACACACTGGTAGAGGAACTTGCTGAACTCGGGACTGATGCTGCGGACCTGCTCGATCCGGGCATCCGGCGGCAGCGGGCGCGATCCCGGAACCAGCTGCTCGGACGAGGTCTGTTCCAGATGGGTAGTGATAACAAGCATGGGCCCATTTAACCATTCCTGCACCGCGCCTAGACTTTGATGCGTGACTGAGTTCAATAGCGGCAATATCCGGGACGCCCCGCAGAGTATGGACCTGCAGCTGATGGCGGCTCTGGCCCGGGATCTGACGGCACTGGATTACACGGTGGACGGGGTCCAGCAACTGCTGGGCGACGAAGCCTACGAGGCCTTGGGCCGGGACCAGCTGGTTCCGGCCCAGCTGGTAACCGATCGCGAACTTGCCGCTGCCGGACCCAAGCCGTTGGCCGCCGTCGTACGTTTGTGGCTGCTGGGCGGCACGCTGGACCGGGACCAGCTGGCATCGGCCTTTCCCACAGTCACGCCCGAAGGGCTGCTGGCGCTGGGGCTGATGAACAACGACGGCGGACGCTTCCGTCCCGCTGTTGACCTCCGGCCATACGCGTTCGACGAAACGCAGCTGTGGGTGGCCAGCGACCTGGGCGCGCATCAGGCGCCCGGCGTGCTGCGGCGCGACCACGTCCTCGGGATCGGGCAAGCCTCGCTGACGCTGGCGCAACTGACCGTCCGCGCTCCGGTGGAACGTGCACTGGATCTGGGTACCGGCTGCGGTATCCAGCTCTTCCACCTGCTGGGCCATGCGCGGCATGTCACGGCTACGGACATTTCGGAACGTGCGTTGGCCTTCGCCCGGTTCAACCTGCTGCTCAACGCCGGGGCACTGGACCTGGACCCGCGGAACCTGGCGGCGCGGGTCAGCCTCCGGCTGGGCAGCCTGCTCGACCCGGTGGCCGGCGAGCAGTTCGGGCTGGTGGTGAGCAATCCGCCGTTCGTCATCACACCGCGGACCGAGGAGACGGCCGATGAGGAGCAGTTCACGTACCGCGACGGCGGACTGCCCGGTGACGATATTGTCTCCACGCTGGTCCGCCGGCTGCCCTCGGCACTGGAGGCAGGCGGGGTGGCGCAGCTGCTGGGAAACTGGGAGATTCCCGCCGGTGCGGGTTCCTGGCATGACCGGCTCGAAGTCTGGCTCGATCCGAAAACCGAGGCCTGGGTGATCCAGCGCGAACAGCTCACCCCGTCGTCGTACGCACAGACCTGGCTGCGGGACGCTTCGGAAAACCGCGATCCGGATCTCTACGGGCGTTCCTACGCGGCGTATCTGGAGGATTTCGCTTCCCGCGATGTGGTGAGCGTGGGGTTCGGGATGATCTGGCTGCGGCGTACCGAAAGCGCTGCGCGGCTGCGCAGGTTCGAGGAAATCGGGTACGCCATTGAGCAGCCCATCGGCGCGCATCTGGCCGCCGCCGTTGAGCGGCACGATTGGCTCCAGGCACATGCGGGGGACTTCGCGGACCAGCGGCTGCAGCCGGCCGAGGATGTGACGGAGGAACGCCATCAGCGCCCCGGGGCGGAACATCCGGGAGTGATCCTGCTGCGGCAGGGAGCCGGCTTCCGCCGCACCAATTTGATGAGTTCAGAGCTGGCGGGCTTCGTCTCCGCCAGCGACGGCGAACTGACCGTCGGCCAACTCGTGGCTGCGCTCGCAGCCCTGCTGGAGAGGCCGGACACGGAGTTCGCCGAGCAGCTGACCTCCGAGGTGCGCAACCTCGTGGCGGACGGCTTCCTCGTTCCTGCCGAAGGATAGGTGCCTTAATCGTTGCCGTTTCGCAAGTGAACCGGCTCACGGCCGCGCTCTGAAGGGCATTAGACTTACCTTCCATGACCAAAGGTGCAGCGCCATTTACCGACCCAGCGCCCGGCGAAATTTCCGGAGCCGGGGCGCAGGCGGGCTCGGGGGACCGGGTCAACATTTCAGATGCGAGGGCCATCCGTGCGCTCGCCCATGCGGTGCGCCTGAAAGTGATCGAGGAACTCTTCGATACGCAGCAGCCGGCCACCGCGACGGAACTGGCGCAGCGGCACGGGCTCACGCCGAGTGCCATGAGCTACCACTTGCGGGCCTTGGAAAAGTGGGGCTTCGTCAAGCGCAGCGCCAACCAGGGCGACGGCCGCGAGCGGCACTGGCAGGCAGCCGCGGGACGGCTGGACGTAACCTCGGTGGCGGACAGCCGGGCGGCAACCCTCGGCGTCGTCGATGTTGAGCTCAATGACCTGCGCCAGCGCCTCTCCAAGTACGTCAAGCGGGACAGGCAGGCACCGAACCCGGACACCTGGCGCCAAGAGGGCCACCTCGCCGCCCTGAGCACCGGGCGGTTCTACCTGACCGAGGAGCAGCGCGCGGATCTGGGCCGGCGGATCGGCGAGATCCTGCTCGAGTTCAGCCCCACCACAAATCCCGAAAACCGGGGCGAAGACGCCCAAAAGCTGTACTACGTATTCTCTTTCCTGCCCGGGGATATCGACGACGCGTAGACCTCCTGCTGGCCCGGTGCCTCTACCCGATTTTCTTCGTTGTGCCATTCTTGGGGCTAACCTAGAGCTGGCAGCTGTCCCGGATACTTGAGGGACAGGATGCATCTGCCGCACCGACACAGCAATTGACGTAGGAGAATCGTGCCACCCAAGGCCCGCGAAAAAACCGGTATGAAACTCGTCATTGTCGAGTCTCCTGCCAAGGGCAAGACTATTGCCGGGTATCTCGGCGAGGGTTTTGAGGTCACGGCCTCGATGGGCCACATCCGGGACCTGCCGCAGCCGTCGGACCTGCCGGCCGAACTGAAGAAAACGTCGGTGGGCAAATTCGCCGTCGATGTCGAGAAAAACTTCGAGCCTTACTACGTCGTCTCTGCGGACAAGAAGAAGAAGGTCGCCGAGCTCAAGAGCCTGCTCAAAGACGCCGACGAGCTCTATCTCGCAACTGACGGTGACCGCGAGGGCGAGGCCATCGCGTGGCACCTGCTTGAGGTGCTCAAGCCCAAGGTCCCGGTCCACCGGCTGACCTTCCCCGAAATTACCCGCGAAGCCATCCAGCGCGCCCTGCTGGAAATGCGCGATGTGGACACGGACCTGGTGGACGCCCAGGAAACGCGCCGCATTGTCGACCGGCTCTTCGGCTATGAGCTGTCCCCGGTGCTGTGGCGCAAGGTCAAGGCGGGGCTGTCAGCCGGCCGCGTGCAGTCGGTCGCCACCCGCTTGGTGGTCGAGCGCGAACGTGAGCGCATGGCCTTCCGTTCCGCGGCCTACTGGGATCTGCTGGCCACGGTCGAGCCCGAGGATGCAGCCAAGGGCGGCGCATTCAAGGCCAAGCTCGTTTCGCTTGACGGCTCCCGTGTGGCCACCGGCAAAGACTTCAACGACACCGGTGTGCTCACCGCCAAGTCCGCTGTGCACCTCGATGAGGCTGCTGCTACGTCCCTCGCCGATGGCTTGCGCACGGCTGAGTTCGCTGTCCGTTCGGTGGAGAACAAGCCGTATACCCGCCGTCCGGCCGCGCCGTTCACTACCTCGACGCTGCAGCAGGAATCCGCCCGCAAGCTCCGCTTCTCCGCCCGGATCACCATGCAGGTGGCCCAGCGGCTGTACGAAAACGGCTACATCACCTATATGCGTACCGACTCGCCGGCGCTGAGCGACCAGGCTGTCAACGCCGCCCGCCGCCAGGCCTCGGAACTCTACGGCCCGGAGTACGTGCCGGACGCCCGCCGCGTCTACAAGGGCAAGGACAAGAACGCCCAGGAAGCCCACGAGGCAATCCGTCCCGCCGGTGACTCCTTCCGCACGCCGGGCCAGGTCCGCAGCCAGCTCAGCAGCGACGAATACAAGCTCTACGAACTGATCTGGAAGCGCACGGTCGCCTCCCAGATGGCCGATGCCAAGGGCTCGACCTCCACCGTTCGTCTGGGCGCGGTTGCTCCGGACGGCCGGGACGCAGTGTTCTCGGCTTCCGGCACGGTCATCACCTTCCCCGGCTTCATGGCCGCCTATGAGGAAGGCAAGGACGCCGCACGCGATGAGGACGACGACGCCGCCACCGGCCGCCTGCCCCGGCTCGCGGAAAAGGATGCGCTGAAGGCCCAGGACGTTGCCGCCGTCGGACACGAAACATCCGCTCCGCCGCGCTACACCGAAGCCTCGCTGATCAAGACCCTGGAAGAGCGTGGCATCGGCCGGCCGTCCACCTACGCGGCGACCATTTCCACCATCATGGACCGCGGCTATGTCAGCACCCGCGGCTCGGCCCTGGTGCCCAGCTGGATCGCGTTCTCCGTGGTCCGCTTGCTCGAAGAGCACTTCCGCGACTACGTGGACTATGACTTCACGGCAGCGCTCGAAGAAGACCTGGACCGCATTGCCCGCGGCGAGGCGAAGCGGGTGGACTGGCTCGACGGGTTCTACTACGGGGACCGCAAAGAAACGGGCCTGAATACCATCGTCAACGACCTGGGCGAAATCGACCCGCGGGAGATCAACTCGATCCAGATCGCCGAGGGCATCACCCTGCGCGTGGGCAAGTTCGGGCCCTACCTGGAACGGGCGGCCGTGCTCGATCCGGAAACCGGCGAACTGGCCGACCCGCAGCGCGCGAATGTTCCGGATGATCTGGCGCCGGACGAACTGACCGCGGAAAAGGCCGTGGAACTGATGGAGAACCAGGGCCCCGGCGAACGCGAACTGGGGCAGGACCCGGAGACCGGCCGCACCATCGTGGCCAGGGAGGGCCGCTACGGTGCGTACGTCACCGAGATCATTCCTGAGCTCACGGCCGAGGAACTGGCGAACCAGCCCGTGGAGTACTACAAGAACGGCAAGCCCAAGCCGCCGAAGAAACCGGTCAAGGTCAAGCCGCGTACCGGTTCCCTCTTCAAGTCCATGACCGTGGAGACGGTCACGCTGGAAGACGCACTGAAGCTGATGAGCCTGCCCAGGGTGCTGGGCGCAGATGCCGAGGGCAACGAAATCACCGTGCAGAACGGCCGCTTCGGCCCGTACTTGAAGAAGGGCACGGACTCCCGCTCTATCGGTTCCGAGGAGGAGATCTTCACCATCACGCTGGAGCAGGCGCTGGAGATCTACTCCCAGCCGAAGCAGCGCGGTGGCCGGACCGCGGCGCCGCCGCTGGCCGAGTTCGGCACTGATCCCGTCTCGGAGAAGAACATCGTGGTCAAGGACGGCCGCTTCGGCCCGTACATTACCGACGGCGCGACCAATATTACGGTGCCCCGTTCGATGAGCATCGAGGAACTGACCCGCGAACAGGCCATTGAACTGCTGGCCGAAAAGCGCGCCAAGGGCCCGGCCAAAAAGCCAGCCACCCGGCGCAAGGCCACGGCCAAGAAGTAAGGCACAACCAGCCGTGCTGTCAGCCGACATAATAAGAGCATGCGTCTAGGCGTTCTCGATATCGGTTCGAACACCGTCCACCTGTTATTGGTCGATGCCCATCCGGGTGCCCGGCCCGTTCCGTTCGCCTCGCACAAGCGCCCGCTGTCGCTGGTGGCTTATCTGGACGGCGACGGGAACATCAGTGAAGCCGGCCAGCAGGAGCTGATCGGGTTTATCCGGGAAGCGTGGGCTTTCGCCGGCCAGCACAGCGCCGAGGACATGTTGGCGTTCTGTACCTCTGCTATCCGCGAGGCGGCCAACGGCGACGCCGTGCTTGCCCGCGTGCAGGCCGAAACCAATGTCGCCTTGCAGGAACTGACCGGTCCGCAGGAAGCGGCGATGACGCTGGTAGCGGTCAGGCGTTGGTACGGCTGGGGCGCCGGCACCATTCTGGACATGGACATCGGCGGTGGCTCATTCGAAATGGCCATCGGGCAGGATGAACAACCGGAGGTGGCGGCATCGGTTCCGCTGGGCGCCGGACGGTTGACCCGCGACTGGCTGCCTTTGGATCCGCCCAGCGCCGGCAGCGTTAAGGACCTCCGGCACTACATCAGGGAAACTCTTGCGCCGGCCGTTAAAGAGTTCGACGGCGCGGGGTTGCCGGATCTCGTCGCCGGCACTTCCAAGACGTTCAGGTCCTTGGCCCGCATCACGGGAGCGGCTCCGTCCGCTGCCGGTCCATATATCCGCCGCGAGTTGCGCCGCGAGGATCTCTCCCTGTGGACCCAGCGGCTGTCCGCCATGCCGGCCAGCGACCGGGCCAACCTGCCCGGTGTGTCGCTGGTGCGGGCGCCGCAGTTGCTGGCCGGAGCACTGGTTGCGGAGGCGGCGATGGAAATGTTCAACGTCAGCTCGATGTTGATCTGCCCGTGGGCCTTGCGCGAAGGACTCATCCTCAAACGTTTCGACCATCTGCTGTACGACAGCGATGCACCTGTTCGCCCAGTGGGGACCGCCCTCGTCCAGAAGGCGCTGGAACCAGCTCCGACTGTCGAAAGGCTGGGCAGCGCGATACCTTAGCCAGTTGCTGGTTAAAGAGGTTAAAGAGAAGGTGCCGGCACAACCTGCGGACGGTTGGGGGAGACATCCGCGGGGTTGCCGGCACCGGACCAGGAGACCCGATCCATAATCACTCGCACCTTTATGAGGTACTCATTACGGTAGGTTTCCTTGTTGGGACCTCGCCTTTAAGAGGCTGGGAAAAGACTGTGAATCAGGGCCGACACAGAACATGCCGGGCCAATGAGTGCGTGATTCAATGGCAACATGACAGCGCAGATTACTGAAACCACCGGCCGGATCGTCTTTCTGGGATGCGGTTCCATGAACGAAGCGGTGCTCGCGGGCCTGTTGGCCACCGGCACTGCTGCAGCGAACGTGACGGCCACGGTCCGCCGGAGCGAGCGGGCGGAGGAACTGCGCAGCCGATACGAGGGTTTGACCGTGCTGGCCGAAAACGAGGACGCGCACGCCAACATCAAGGCGGTGGAGGGGGCCGCGCTGGTCGTGCTGGGGGTTAAGCCGGTCGGCATTGTGGACTTGTGCCGCAGCATTGCGTCCGCGCTGTCGCCGCAGACCGTGGTCCTCAGCGTTGCGGCCGCAGTCACGATCGCCACCATGGAGGCTGTGCTGCCCGAGGGCCAGCCGCTCGTGCGTACCATGCCCAACACACCGCTCAAGGTTGGCCGCGGCGCCGTCGGGCTCTCGGCCGGCAGCAATGTTACCGAGGAACAACTGGCGGCGGCAGCCGCGGTGTTCTCCGGCGCAGGCACCACAGTCGTCGTTCCGGAAGAGAACCTCGACGCAGTCTCAGCTATCAGCGGTTCTGGCCCGGCCTATGCCTTCTACCTTGCCGAAGCGATGGCGCAAGCCGGCGTGAAGCTCGGCCTCGATCCGGAGCTGGCCATGGTGCTCGCCCGCGATACGGTTGCCGGCGCCGGCGCCATGCTGGCCCAGGACAGAGCAGACCCCGCGGCGCTGCGCAAGGCGGTCACCAGCCCCAATGGAACCACCGAGCGCGCTATTGCCGCCTTCGACGAGGCTGGGTTGCCCGACATCATCGCCGCTGGTGCGCGTGCGGCCGCCGAGCGTGCTGCGGAGATCTCCCGCGAACTCGCCTGAGCGTTACGGCCGCGCCGCGAATCGCTCCAGGAGGTCCACATGGCCCGACACGATCAGCATGTCGCGGCTGGACACCTTGGTCTCGGGCCGTGCGTAAGTGAAATCCTCGCCGGGCGACTTCACGCCGACCACGGTGATGCCGTACTTCGAGCGGACCCCCGACTCGCCGAGGGTGAACCCCTGGGTCTCCTTCGGCGGGTACATCTTCACGATCGCGAAACCGTCGTCGAACTCGATGAAATCCAGCATCCGGCCGCCCACCAGGTGCGCAGCGCGGCGGCCGGCGTCGGCTTCCGGGTAGATCACGTGGTTGGCACCGATGCGGGTGAGTATCTTGCCGTGCGAGGCCGTAATGGCCTTGACCCACAGGTGCTCGATGCCCAGATCCACCAGGTTGACCGTGATCAGCACGGAAGACTCGATCGAGGTACCCACACCGACGACGGCGGACGTAAAGTCCTGTGCGCCGAGCTGGCGCAGCGCGTCGATGTTGGTGGCGTCGGCTTCGACGATATGGGTCAGCTGGCCGGACCATTTCTGGACCAGGGCAGGGTCGCGCTCGATGGCCAGGACTTCCCGGCCCTGTTTCACCAGCTGCTCGGCGGTGGCCGCGCCGAAGCGGCCCAGGCCCACCACCAGCACCGGAGCGTTATGCGCCGGACGGTTGCTGTTCGACTTGTCAGCCAATGATCGGCCTCTCTTCCGGGTAATGGAACAATTGTCGGCTTTCACGCAAGGCTAGCGCGGAGGCCAGCGTGATAGTACCTACCCTGCCGGCGAACATCAGGGCCGAGAGGATGTACTTCCCCTCGGGGGGCAGTTCGGCGCTGAGGTTGGTGCTCAGCCCGCAGGTAGCGAAAGCCGAGATCACTTCGAACAGGACGCGGTCCAGATCCTCATCGGTCATTGACAGCAGCATGCCTGAAGCCACGGCCACGAACGTTGCCCCCATAACAATGACGGAGATCGCCACGCGCATGGCACCCTCGGGAACTGTCCGGCCGTAGGCGTTGACGTCCCTGTTGCCGCGCGCCTCGGCGGCAATGGCAAGGAAGACGATGGCGATGGTGGTCACCTTGATGCCGCCGGCGGTCGAGGCCGAGCCGCCGCCGGCAAACATCAGCGCATCGGACAGCAACATCGTGCTCGGTTCAATATTGTTCATATCCACCAGGTTGAACCCCAGGGAACGGGTCATGACCGACGCGAAGACCGAGTGCAGGACTTTGTCCCAAACCGTCATGCCGGCGAGCGTGTCGGGACTGTTCCATTCCAAAGCTCCCCAGCCCACGGCACCAATGACCAGCAGGACCAGCGAGACCTGGATAGTGAGCTTGGTGTGCAGGTTCCACCTGCTGAACCGCCAGCCGCGTTCCAGCAGGACCATGACAACGGGGAAGCCGAGGCTGCCGAGGAAACCTCCGGCCATCAGCGGCAGCAGGATCCATTCATCCGTCTCATAGGGGACCAGGCCATCCGAGTGCGGCGTGAAGCCGGCGTTGTTGAACGCCGAGATGGAGTAGAAGACGCCGTGCCAGACGGCCTCGCCGAACGACTCACCCAGGATGATGAACCGGGGGATGAGCATCAGGGCCAGCGCGAGTTCGATGAGCACAGAGGTGGTGATGACGATCCGCAGCAACGTGCCGACTTCGCCGAGCCGGCCGGCATTGTTCATGGCCTGCTGGGCGATCAGCTTGCCCCGGACGCCCAGCCGTTTGCTCACCATCAGTGCCAGCATGGACGCCAGCGTCAGGGTGCCCAACCCGCCAATGAAGATACCGAGCAAAATAATCGCCTGACCGAAGAAGGTCCAGTGGGCGGCCGTGGAGACTACCGTCAGTCCGGTCACGCACACGGCCGAAACGGCGGTGAAGAAGGCGTCGTGCAGCGGCGTGATGTTTCCGTCCGCAGCGGCGCTGGGCAGTGACAACAGGCCCGTGAAGACCAAGACAACGCCGGCGTAGACAATAAGGGCCAGCCGCGCCGGAGAACTGTTGGCGACGTTGTCGACAAAATCGCGGATGCTCAGCAGGAAGGAGAGCTTCCCTTGCTTCCGATCCGGCCGGCTGTACGGCTGGTTAATTGTCATACGGTTCGCTTCTGACGGGCTGAGTGGTTTTCGGCGGGTTTGGGGACTTGGTCCTTGCAGTAGTAAATCATCTATCTGTCGTCATCGGGGACGCTAATCATGCACCCCGGCCACCGTTTCGCGTAGCCTGTCCCTGATGCAAGCGAACCCAGCGGCCAGTGTTCCAACTCACGTGATGTGGGATGAGTCGATGCTTGCTTACAACTTTGGGCCGCAACATCCGATGTCGCCGATCAGGTTGGACCTGACTGCACGGCTGTCGGCAGACTTCGGCCTTTTCGAGCGGAACAACGTCTCGGTCGTGGCACCCGAGGTCGCGACGGATGAACAGTTGGAGGCCGTGCACGACGCGGAGTATGTCGCGGCAGTGCATGCCGTCAGCGCCAATCCGGACGAGCCGGATGAGTCCCGGGGGCTGGGTACCGAGGACGACCCGGCTTTTGCCGGGATGCACGAGGCCAGTGCCCGCCTGGCGGGTGGGACATTGCAAGCGGCGGAAGCCCTGCTGAGTTCGGAGGCGGTGCATGCGGTCAATTTCGGTGGCGGAATGCACCATGCCGCGCGCGACAAAGCCAGCGGCTTCTGCATCTACAACGATTGCGCGCTGGGGATTCAGCGCCTGCTCGACGGCGGGGTCCAGCGCGTCCTGTATATCGACGTCGATGCGCACCACGGCGACGGCACCCAGAACCTTTTCTGGAACGATCCGCGGGTGCTCACCGTCTCCATCCATGAAACGGGCATGTCGTTGTTCCCCGGTACAGGCTTTGCCAATGAGATCGGCGGTCCGGACGCGTTGGGCAGCGCCGTGAACGTGGCGGTCCCGCCGCGCACCGGGGATGCCGCCTGGATGCGGGCCTTCCATGCGGTGGTCCCGCAACTGGCACATGCCTTCAGGCCAGAGGTCATCGTCAGCCAGCACGGCTGCGACAGCCATGCCCGGGACATCCTCAGCAGCGTCCGCCTCAGCATCGACGCTCAACGGCAGATGATGCTGGACATTGCGGAACTGGCTCGTGAGGTGACTGATGACCGCTGGATTGCCACCGGCGGCGGGGGCTACGACATTTTTAATGTGGTGCCGCGTTCGTGGAGCCATCTGGTGGCAATTGTTTCCGGCCAGCCCGTTCCGTTGCGGGCGGAAGTACCGCAACGGTGGCGGGACTACGTGCTGGAACGCTACGGGCAGACCGCTCCATTCCTGATGAACGACGACGCCCAGCTCTGGTGGCGCTCCTGGGAAGTCGGTTACGACCCCAACGACGCGGTTGACCGTACGGTCATAGCAACCCGCAAGGAAGTGTTCCCGTATCACGGGCTGGACCCTTGGTTTGACTGAGCATAACGATTTCCATGCGGTTGCCCGCCACGGACGCTGCGGGGGATGCCGCACCGCGTATATGTGGCTAGGGTAATGGAATGGTCATCGATGATGTTTTCGCCGTAATCGCAGAGGGGACGCGCCGCGAAATACTCGGCTCCCTGCGTGAGGGCGACAAATCCGTGGGCGAGCTGGTCGAGGAACTCGAGGTCAGCCAGCCTACCGTCTCAAAACATCTCAAGGTGCTGCGCGAGGCCGGGTTGGTCTCGATGCGGGCCCAGGGGCAGAAGCGTTTTTACGCTCTGCAGACGGACCCGCTGCACGACGTAGCGGACTGGGTTGCCGGCTTCGGACTGGCGTCGGTCAACCTGCCCGTGGAGGAACCGCTGGCGCCTGCCGTGTCGCTGGTCTCGGCCTCCGCCGCGGAGCTGGACGGCGACGGAGAGAACCAGATACCGCCGCAGCTGGGCCGGTCCCTGGGCCATGCGGCCAACCAAGCTGCCAAGCAGGCAGCGGACCTTTTTGCGCACCTGCCGAAGCTGCGGCGCAGCCGCCGCGGTTAGCGGCGGAGGGCCGGATTCATTACGCCGCTGCCGGGCGTTATTTCGTTCCCGTTATCATCTTGCCCACCGGGTATGTTTCGATTTGAAGGTTGCGCAGCTGCGTCTTTCAGTCACGAGTTTTTTCCGTACAGGCACCTGCCCGCACTCCGATAGCTATTGAAGGGACCCACCCCCATGGATGCGAATCTGCTCGAAATCCGGGACGAAGTCTTTCGCCGCAATCCCGGCGAACTTGAATTCCACCAGGCCGTAAACGAGGTTTTTGAAAGCCTGGTCCCCCTCTCGAACAAGCACCCTGAGTATGCAGATGCCGCTATACTTCAGCGTATCTGCGAGCCCGAACGCCAGATCATTTTCCGCGTACCGTGGGTTGACGATTCCGGGCAGGTGCAGATCAACCGCGGTTTCCGGGTGGAGTTCAACTCCGCGCTTGGCCCGTACAAGGGCGGACTGCGTTTCCATCCGTCGGTCTACCTCGGCATCGTCAAGTTCCTGGGTTTCGAACAGATCTTCAAGAATGCCCTGACCGGAATGCCGATCGGCGGCGGCAAGGGCGGAGCGGACTTTGACCCGCGCGGCAAGTCCGACGGCGAGGTCATGCGCTTCTGCCAGTCCTTCATGACCGAGCTGTACCGCCACATCGGCGAGTACACGGACGTTCCCGCCGGTGACATCGGCGTTGGCGGGCGTGAAATCGGCTACCTGTTCGGCCAGTACAAGCGCATCACCAACCGTTATGAGTCAGGCGTGCTGACCGGCAAGGGCATCGGCTGGGGCGGCTCCCTGGTCCGGCCGGAAGCCACCGGTTACGGCGCCGTGCTCTTCACCGAGGAAATGCTCAAGACCAAGGGCATGTCCTTCGACGGACAGCGGGTTTCCGTGTCCGGTTCGGGCAACGTGGCCATCAACGCCATCGAGAAGGCGCAATCACTGGGCGCAACCGCCATCACGGCCTCCGACTCCGGCGGCTACATTGTGGACGAGGCCGGCATCGACGTCGAACTCCTTCGCCAGATCAAGGAAGTCGAGCGCGGCCGTATCTCCGAGTACGCCGAACGCCGCGGCGGTTCCGTCAGCTACGTCGAGGACGGCTCGGTCTGGGATGTCGACGCCTCCGTGGCACTGCCCTGCGCCACGCAGAACGAACTCGACGACAAGGCGGCGGCGAAGCTGGTCAATTCCGGTCTGGTGGCGGTGGCCGAAGGGGCCAACATGCCCTGCACCGCCGAGGCCACGGCACTGTTCCAGGAAGCCGGTATTCTGTTCGGTCCGGGCAAGGCGGCCAACGCCGGCGGCGTGGCAACCTCTGCCCTCGAGATGCAGCAGAACGCCAGCCGCGACGCCTGGAGCTTCGAGCACACAGAGGAACGTCTCGGTGCCATCATGGTGGGGATCCATGAAAGCTGTGCCGCAACGGCCGACGAATACGGCATGCCCGGCAACTACGTTGCCGGCGCCAACATAAGCGGCTTCCGCCGTGTTGCGGACGCCATGCTGGCCTTGGGCGTCATCTAAGGGAAATTACAGCGAACGACGGCGGGGCTCACCAAAAGGTGAGCCCCGCCGTCGTTCTTTGCAGCAGCGTTCGAAACAGAGGCTCTCCCTCCGGTGGGTCAGAGGCCGGCCGGGAGTTTCACGTGATCCGGGTTCAGGTCTTCGACCTTGTTGACACCGAGCAGGCGCATGGTGCGGGCCATCTCGCCGGAGAGGATCTCCAGGGCACGGTCCACGCCCATTCGTCCACCGGCCATGAGCCCGTATAAGTAGGCCCGGCCGATGAGGGTGAAATCGGCTCCCAGCGCGATCGCTGCCACGATGTCGCCGCCGCTCATGACGCCGGTGTCCAGCATGATGGACGTCTTGCCTTTCAGCTCCCGCGCCACCTGGCTGAGCAAGTGCAGGGGGATGGGCGCGCGGTCCAGCTGGCGGCCGCCATGGTTGGAGAGCACGATCCCGTCAGCGCCGTAGTCGACTACTTTCCTGGTGTCTTCCAGCGTCTGCAGCCCCTTGACCACCAGCTTGCCCTTCCACGTGTCACGCAGCCAGGCGAGGTCGTCGAAGCTCAGGGTTGGGTCGAACATGGAGTCGATCAGCTCGGACACGGTCCCCGAGTAGCGCGAGAGCGAGGCGAAGGACAGTGGCTCGTGGGTGAGGAAGTTGAACCACCAGGCGGGCCGGTAGGAAGCGTCCAGCACGGTCTTCGCGGTCAGCGCCGGCGGGATCGTCATGCCGTTGCGGACATCGCGCAGCCGGGCCCCGCCCACGGGAGTATCCACCGTGACCATCAACGTATCCATCCCCGCCTTGGCCGCGCGGTCGATCAGCGCCAGGGACTTATCGCGGTCGGTCCAGAGGTAGAGCTGGAACCAGTTGCGGCCGTGCGGCGCGGCAGCGGCGACATCCTCGATGGATGCGGTGCCCATCGTGGAAAGCGTGTAGGGGATGCCCGCCGCGGCCGCGGCGCGGGAACCGGCGTACTCGCCCTCGGACTGCATCATCCGGGTAAAGCCGGTGGGAGCGATTCCGACGGGAAGCGCCGACCGCTTGCCCAGCACCTCGGTGCTCAAGTCCACGGTCTGGACGTTGCGCAGGATCCCGGGCCGGAACTCCAGGTCCAGGAATGCCTGGCGTGCCCGGTTCAGGGTGATCTCGGCTTCCGCGGCCCCGTCGGTGTAGTCGAAGGGCGCCTTGGGCGTGCGCCGCTTGGCCATAGCACGCAGCTCCCAGATGGTGTTGGCGCGCTGCAACCGGGCGGCGCTGCCGAAGGTAGGCCGCTTGAACTGCATCAGCGGGGCGAGATCTGCAACTTTGGGGATCCGGCGTTTGAGGGCCGGGGGCAATTCTTCATGCATGGCTTAGCTCCCTCGTGGGTGGAAACCTGTGTGGTCCAACCACAGCCTAAGGCATATGGTAGGACCACGGCAAGGGCTAGTGCCACGGGAACTGCGGGAGTCCCTGCAGCGCTACAGCCTTGCGCAGCGGTCACGCTGAGGATGCTGGCGGGATCATCCGCCGCCACTTTGAAGGCTACTATGCCGAAGCCGGCATAAACTTCGGATACCCAGGGCCGCAGTAAGCTCTATCGCTATGGCGCACATTCTGATCGGGCTGGACATCGGCGGCACCAAAACCCATGCCATCCGGCTGGAGGACGGCGCCGTCACGGCCGAAGCCATCGCAGGCAGTGCCAACGTGCAGAACGTTTCCCGCGAGGCGGCGTCCACCGCGTTGGCCGAAGTTTTCTCGGCGCTGGGCAGCGATGCGGACAAGGTGGTCGCCGGTGCCGGCGGGATAGATACAGCGAACGATGCCAGCGGCCTTGCCGGGCTCATCTCGCCTTTTGCTCCGCACGCGGAGATCCGCGCCGTGCACGATTCGCGCCTGGTGCTCGCCGCGGGGCGCGCCCGCCGGGGCATTGCGGTTATCGCCGGCACCGGGTCGGCGGTCTGGGGCACCGACGGCGCCGGGCGCGAAGCCCGGGCAGGAGGCTGGGGTTACCTGTTGGGGGACGAGGGCAGCGGCTACTGGCTGGGCCGGGAACTGGTCCGGCACGCGCTGCGCCGCCTCGACCAAGGCCTGGAGCCCGATGCGCTGACCCGTGCACTGCTGGCCGACTGCTCGCTGGCGGACACGGTGGAACTGATCGCACATTTCCACGGTCCCACCGGCCGCCGCTACTGGGCGCAGCGCTCGCGGTTGGTGGTCGAGGCCGCCGCGGACGATCCGGTGGCCGCGGAGCTGCTGGCCGTTGCCGTCAATGATCTCGCGCGGCTCATCCTGCAGGTCGCCGGCCGGCTGGACATCTCCGGGCCTGTGATCCTCGGCGGCGGGCTGGGGGCAAACGTGCCTCAACTGGCCGCCGGCATAGCCGCAGCCCTGGCCCCGCATGGCTTCGACGACGTGCGCCAGCTGGACCGGGAACCGGTCTATGGCGTGGACCTGCTCGATGATCCCGCCGGACGCCAAAACCCCGCCGCGTCGGATACGCCACGGCCGAAGTCATAAACGTCATAATTGCCGCAGCATGGAAACCGTCGCTTATGCTCGTGGACATGACAACCCGTTGGTATGCGTATTTTCCGTTGGCTCTGGAGGGGCCTAACGTGACTGCCTAGCGGCGTGCGCAACCGACACCTTCAGAGCCAACAGGGCAGAGATCATTCTCTGCCCTTCGCCATTTCCACGGCGGGTTCTGATCGGTTCCCGCCACCATAGGACGGGAAAACCATGAATCCGGTACTGAACGCAGACAAGATCCAGACCAGCAATCTGCGGGTTACCTCCTTCAGTGCGCTGCCGACGCCGCAGGAGATCATCGAAGAGCTGCCGGCAACTGCCGAACAGTCCGCCGTCGTCGAACGCGGCCGCGCCGAGATCCGTGCGGTCATGGACGGCGTCGATGACCGGCTGCTGGTGATCGTCGGCCCATGCTCCATCCACGATCCGGAAGCAGGGCTGGAATACGCCCGGCGCCTGGCCGTGGTGGCCCGGCAGCATAGCTCTGAACTGCTCATCGTCATGCGTGCGTACTTCGAAAAGCCACGCACCACCGTGGGCTGGAAGGGCCTGATTAACGACCCACGCCTGGACGGCTCCCATGACGTTGCCACCGGACTGCGGACGGCGCGCCGGTTCCTGCTCGACGTAGCCGACCTCGGGCTCCCTGTGGCTACCGAGTTCCTCGAGCCGATCAGCCCGCAGTACGTGGCGGATCTGGTCAGCTGGGGAGCGATCGGTGCGCGCACCACGGAAAGCCAGATCCACCGCCAGCTCGCCTCGGGACTGTCCATGCCGATCGGCTTCAAGAACGGGACCGACGGCGGGCTGCAGGTCGCGCTCGATGCTTGCGCCGCCGCCTCGGCTGCCCAGACTTTCCTCGGCATCGACGAAGCCGGCCGGGCCTCCATGGTCTCGACGGCGGGAAACGCCGATGCTCACCTGATTTTGCGCGGCGGCAATGCAGGCCCAAATTACGACGCTACCAATGTTGTCCGCGCCTCGGAGCTGCTGGCGGAAGCGGGGCTGAACCCGCGCCTAATCGTAGACGCCAGCCACGCCAACAGCGGTAAGAGCCACCACCGTCAAGCTGAGGTGGCGCTGGACGTCGCGGCCCAACTGGAGGGGGCAGGCCACAGCGCCTCCGCCATTGCCGGAATCATGCTGGAAAGCTTCCTCGTTGCGGGCGCGCAGAAACTCGATGTCGCTGACCAAGCCGCAGGCGACGCCGAACTGGTTTACGGGCAGAGCGTGACTGACGCCTGCATGGACTGGGAGATGACGGTTTACACCCTCGCCCAGCTGGCCCTGAGCAGTGTTCAACGCGCCGGAGTGTCCCGCTGAAAAATCGGCGTCAATCATGTAACGCTTAATCAACATGGCAACTTTCACTTTGGTCACTTGGCCCTCTAGAGTGTCTAGCTAGACGGTAATTACCCGCAGGGCAAGGCGGCATGCCGTTCGGCCCGACCGGAGTAAAGGATTTTGGAAATGGCTGAGGAGAAGAACTTCTCGAACGTCCGCTTCTTGACGGTGTCGGAAGTGGCCGAAGTGATGCGTGTTTCCAAGATGACCGTTTACCGGTTGATCCACTCCGGAGAGATGCCTGCTGTGCGTTTCGGCCGCTCCTACCGGGTGCCGGAATCGGCCGTGGAGCAGTATCTTCGCGGTGCCGTTGTGGAGGGCCAGTCGGATACCGCGTAGGCGGTTTTGGGCCTGGCAACGGGCCCGCCGCCAACGGCCGGTAAATTGTCGCCTGATTTAGGCGGTACCCTGTTAAGGAACGTTTTACGTCATCGTAAGAATCCGCCGGCCACTGCTGTTCTCAAGGGCAAACTGTGGCAGTCGGGTGTTAATCGAAGTGAATTTGTGAGGAACTCGTGGGTTCAGTTATTAAGAAGCGCCGCAAGCGTATGGCCAAGAAGAAGCACCGTAAACTGCTTCGTAAGACACGCCACCAGCGTCGCAATAAGAAGTAGAGCTTCAGCTTTACAGCATGCTTCTCGGTCCGCCAGGTAACTGGCGGGCCGTTTGCGTTAATCCGTGCCGGACGGACCCGGACCGTGCCGTGGCGAGGACGCCCCAGCGCCGCTTGTTCAGCCGCGCGGACCGCGGAACTTGTGCACCCCGCGCCAGAGCCCGTACACGGCGCCGGCACCGGTGGCGGCTTTGAGGCCAAGGGTTGCAGCCTTGCGGCCGCTGCGGAAGTCATAGATCGGCCAGTTGCGGTCCCGGGCATGCCTGCGCAGCCTCGCGTCCGGATTGATAGCCACCGGATTACCCACCAGCGACAGCAGTGGAACATCGTTGTAGGAGTCGCTGTAGGCCCAGCAGTTCTCCAACTCGAGCCCTTCCAGCTTGGCGAGCTCGGCGACGGCGTAGGCTTTGGCCGGCCCATGCAGGATTTCACCGACCAGGGCACCGGTGTAAGCGCCGTCGGAAATTTCGGCCACGGTCCCCAAAGCCCCGTCCAGGCCCAGCCGGTCCGCGATGACTTCCGCGACCGTCAGGGGAGTGGCGGTCACCAGCCACACTTTGCGTCCGGCCCGCAGGTGCTGGTCCGCCAGGGCGCGTGTACCGGGCCAGATCTTGGACGCGATGATCTCGTCATAGACCTCCTCGCCCAGGGCCTTCACATCCGTCACCATCAGCCCCGCGCCGAGCGCCATCGCGGTATCGCGAACAGATTGGATGTCCTTCAGGTTTTCCCCGCGCCACAGGAACTTCCCCTGCTTGATGGCGAACCCGGCAACGTCCCGCATCCGGAAGGCGCCGCGTTGGTACATCTTGCGCCCCACATGGAACAGGCTTGCCCCTCGCATCAATGTATTGTCGACGTCGAAAAACGCGGCCCCGGTTTCTGCGCCGGCGGGATCAGGCTTTCGGTGGGCAGGACCTGTGGCGGCTGAGGGCATGCCTCGAGTCTAACGAGCCGGAGGCATCCATGCCGAGCGGCCCTGCGTGGGGCAGTGTGGTGTCCGGTTATTGACTCCTGCCCCGGTGGGGCTACGTTGTTAGCTATGACGGACTCAGCTGCTCCCCGCCCCAATCATGAACTGGTGCTGCTCACCAAGCCGGACTGCCATCTTTGTGAAGCGGCACGGGAAACTGTGTCGGCAGTTGCCGACGACCTTGGGTTGGAGTGGCAGGAGAAGTCCATTCTGGAGGATCCGGAGCTGGAACGGCGGTTCGCCGAGGAGATTCCGGTGGTCATGATCGACGGCGTACAGCGCGATTTCTGGCGCATCGATCCGGAGCGGCTGCGGCGCCTGTTGACGTCCTGAGCGCGCGGAGCCAATTGGTTGCCGTTTTGCCCAGCGCCTAAAGTGGGACTACAGCTAAGCAATGGAGAGCCACATCGTGACCACGCAGGATCTTCCCAGTACCGCTGGGAGTCCCGAAAGTTCGGGCCGCACTATTCCGCCGGCGTCCGTTGCGCGGCTGACGATCTACCTGCGCGCCCTGAACTCCCTGCTTGCCGAGGGCGTGGAACGGGCGTCATCCGAGGAACTTGCGGAAGCCGCCGGGGTGAAATCCCCCATGCTCCGCAAGGATCTGTCCTACCTCGGTTCCTACGGCACGCGCGGTGTCGGCTACGACGTGCAGCTGCTGACGCGGACTATTTCCGCCCGACTGGGGCTGACCCAGGAGTGGCGCGTCGCCATCATTGGCGCCGGTAACCTCGGCCGGGCCCTGGCCGGCTATTCGGGTTTCACCACGCGTGGATTCGAAGTTGCGGCCATTTTCGACGCCGACCCGTCAATCATCGGAACCGAGATCGGTGGCCTGAAAATCCACAACACGGCCGATTTGGAAACCGTGCTGCACCGGACCGGCGCGAACATGGTGGTGCTGGCCGTGCCGGGCCGCGTGGCGCAGGAACTCTGCGACAAGCTCGTCGCTGCCGGAATCACCAGCATCCTCAGTTTCGCCCCCGTGGTGCTGCAGGTGCCGCCGCATGTGCAGGTGCGGAAGGTCGACATGGCCACCGAACTGCAGATCCTGGCCTACCACGCACAACGGGCGCAGGAATCGGAGTTGGACTCCGAAACCCGCGCCCGCAAGGCGCAGTAGGAAACGTCAGCGGCCGTAGATGCCGAACTTGCGTGCGGCCACTGCCTTGAAGAAGTTGTTCGACGGCGGCATGAACAGCAGCACGATGGCGGCGATGCCGAGCAGGATCGTCAGGGTGTGCAGTCCGAACGGAATGATGCCCAGCAGCGACAGCGCGGCGAAGACGGTTCCGGTGATCCGGGCCCAGTTCTTGCCGGCCTTCACGCCAAAGGCAACCATCAGGTAGAGCCCGATGCCGATAAGCCCGACGACGACCATCACCACGCCCGCCATGCCGCTGGCCATGTCGATGAATTCCTGTTCGCTGATCTGGCCACCGGTCTGCGCCACGGCGTCCCGGACAGCCGGATCGTCCGCCAGCTCGGCCAGTACGGTATCCATGGTGGCCAAAGAAATGATGATCTCAATAGCCGTCAGCGCGGCCGCGGCGATGATCAGCCAGAAGGCGATCATCACTTCTTTGGGAGCTTCGGGCTTCCCGGTGCCGCCTTGCGGCTGGCTGCTCGGATAGCTGTACTGGCCGGGCTGTGCGTTCTGGTAGCCGTACGGTGACGGGGCGTTCTGGCCATAGGGCTGTTGTCCGTACGGGTGGTTCTGGCCATAGGGGGAATTCTGGCCGTAAGGGCTGGCCTGGCCCGGCTGTCCGGATTGCTGGCCGTAGGGGGAGTTCTGGCCGTACTGCGGCTGGTTCTGACCGTAGGGCGCGTTCTGCCCGTAGCGGGGTGCGACGTCGCCGTTCTGGCCGGACTGTCCCGGTTGCTGGTCCGGTTTCTCGGACGGATTCGGATTGTTTTCGGGAGTGGACATGGTCGCATCCTTCTTCTGTCGATCGACACTGCAGATAGCCGCCGGTACCGCGTGTGACAAGGCAGGACGGGACAGCTCCTACTGCAACCCTACAGCGCAGGCATGCCGGTAGTGACTAGCTCTGAAGGATGATTTTGCCCGGCCGGAACAGCTGTCCCGGCCGGGCAAAATCCATGCATCGGATCGGGCGGTTCAGGCCTGCTTGACCAGCGCCGCATCCAGATTGATCTTCACCTTGTCGCTGACCAAGACGCCGCCGGCCTCGAGCGCGGCGTTCCAGGTCAGGCCGAACTCCTTGCGGCTGATTTCGGTTTCACCGGTGAATCCGGCCCTGGTCGCCCCGAACGGGTCGACAGCCACGCCGGTGAATTCCACTTCGACTTCCACGGGCTTTGTCACGCCGCGGATCGTCAGGTCGCCGGTAACCGTGTAGTCCTCGCCGTCGCCTTCGACACCGGTGGCGACGAAGGTCATCTCAGGGAACTGCTCGACGTCGAAGAAATCGGGACCCTTGACATGGGCATCGCGGTTGGCGTCGCCGGATTCGAAACTGGCTGTATTGACCGTAGCGTGCAGAGTGGACTCCGCGAGTGACTGGCCAACACGTGCCTCGGCCGAGGCATCAGTGAATCGGCCGCGGACCTTGCTGATTCCGGCGTGGCGGACGGTGAAGCCGATTTCACTATGCGCCAGGTCAAGAGTCCAGACGCCTTGAGCCAGACCTTGTGGCAATGTCATAACGATCTCCTTACGTGGGGAAAAACGGTTCCATCAGGGCTGAGCAGCAGATCTTCACTCACCGCCCATTCTTGCCACGCCCCCGGCTTTGGGCAATCCCCTTGACTTTGAGAGAATTAAGACCATGCCCCTATCCACTGTGCATTTACTCCGCCACGGCGAGGTCCATAACCCGGACCGCGTCCTCTACGGCCGGCTGCCTAATTTCCGTCTCTCCGAGCTTGGACGTGAGATGGCCCAGCGGGCGGCGGACTACTTTGCCCAACGGGCCGAAGACGGCGCCAAGATCAGCTACCTGGTGGCCTCGCCCCTTACCCGCGCGCAGGAGACGGCGCAGCCAACCGCCGTCGCCCTGGGGCTCGAAATCGTGACCGATGAGCGGATCATCGAGGCAGAGAACCGTTTCGAGGGACTCTCGGACGTTAAGCGGCATCTGCGGGATCCGCGGCACTGGAGGTATTTGCGCAACCCGATGCTGCCGTCCTGGGGCGAGCCCTATGCCGGGCAGGTCGCCCGGGTCATGGAAGCGGTCGAGGATGCCCGGCGCGCCGCCGTCGAACGCGGCGGAGAAGGTGCCGAAGCAGTGTTGGTGAGCCATCAGTTGCCCATCTGGGTGACGCGATTGGCAGCGGAACAACGCAGGCTGTGGCATGACCCCCGCCGTCGGCAATGTACTTTGACCTCGGTCACCAGCCTGAAGTTCGACGGCGAACGCCTCGTCGGGGTTGAATATTGCGAGCCCAGCGCCGATCTTTTGCCCGGTGCGGCGAATATCCCGGGAGCGTAATAGAATTACTACGCGTTGTAGAAGTGGGATACTTCCCAGCCCACGAAGAAAAGTGTGATTGTGACTGCCCAAACCCCCCAGCCGTTCAACCGCCGTTCCCTGCTCAAGCTTGGTGCGGGACTGGTCTTTGCCCTGCCCCTGGCCGCCTGCACCGTGGAGGATTCGCTGGCCCAGCAGGCCAATGCCGGCGACAACAAAAACTACATCGCCGGGGACGGCTCGGTGACCGAATATGATGCCGCCACCCGCGGTGAACCGGTCCAGCTCTCCGGGAAGCTCTTCGACGGCACCGCCGTGGAGGCCGCCGATTTCGCCGGCCAGGTCACGGTGCTGAACTTCTGGTACGCCGCCTGCGCACCGTGCCGGCTGGAAGCCCCGGACCTGCAGGCGCTGAGCGAGGAGTTCACCGACGAGGCGCAGTTCTACGGCGTGAACATCCGCGACGAACGGGCAACGGCGGAAGCCTTTGAGCGCAATTTCGGCGTGACCTACCCCAGCTTTAATGACAAAGACGGCGGCATCCTGCTGGCAATGACCAACTACGTCCCGCCGCAGGCCGTCCCCACCACGCTCGTGCTCGACAAGAAAGGTCGGGTTGCGGCCCGCATCCTGGGCGTCGCGGACAAGGGCACGCTGAAAGCGCTGATCAGAGACACAGCGGCCGCCTGACCGTGGAACTGACTGCGGCCTACGTCCCCCTGAGCATCGGCAGCGCCTTCGGCGATACTGTCCTGAACGGCTCCGTCCTGCTCGCCATCCCGGTGGCCATGCTGGCAGGGCTGGTGTCTTTCCTTTCCCCCTGCGTCCTGCCCCTGGTGCCGGGCTACCTCGGCTACGTCACCGGCCTGACCGGCGTGGACCTGGAACGCCAGCGGCGCGGCCGGATGCTTGCCGGCATCGGCCTGTTTGTGCTGGGCTTCTCCATTGTCTTCGTGGCCATCGGGGCGGTATTCGGGCAACTGGGAGCGTGGCTGAAGGGATCCGAAGCCGCGTGGGTCACGCAGGCGCTCGGCGTCGTCGTTATTGCGATGGGCGTGATCTTCATGGGCGGTCTGGCCTGGTTCCAGCGCGACCGCAAGATCCACTCCCGCCCGCCGGCCGGGCTCTGGGGCGCTCCGGTCCTAGGGATGACCTTCGGCCTGGGCTGGGCGCCGTGCATCGGCCCTACATTCTCCGCCGTCCAGGCGCTGGCGTATTCCGGCGGCGCCGATGCGACCAAGGGCGCCTTCCTGGCCTTTGTGTACTGCCTGGGGCTCGGCATACCGTTCCTGCTGATCGCGCTTGGCGTGCGGCGGGGCATGGGCGCCATGGCCTTCTTCCGCAAGCACCGCCTGTTCCTGCAGCGGGCAGGCGGGGCGCTGCTGGTGGTTCTCGGTGTGCTGATGGCCACCGGGATGTGGGGGATCTGGGTAACGCAATTGCAGGACTGGTTCGCAAATGAAGTGAGGCTCCCCATCTGATGAGCGAAACACCTAAGACTCCCGAGACGCCCGCGTCCGACGCGCCCCAGACGCCGGGCGTGGAGCAGGCAGGCCCGGCCGGCAAGGCGGATGCCGCCCGCGGTTGGGGCCCGGCGAAGAAGGACAAAATGCCTTCGGCGAAGAACGACGTCGCCCTGCCCGCCTTGGGTTTCGTCGGCACCTTGCGCTGGATCTGGACGCAGCTGACGAGCATGCGCACTGCGCTGTTTTTGCTGCTGCTGCTGGCCGTCGCCGCCGTGCCGGGCTCGCTGTTCCCGCAGCGGCCGGCGAACCCCGCCGTCGTCACCCAATACCTCACGGACAACCCGGAAACCGGCCCCTGGCTGGACCGTTTCCAGCTGTTCGACGTCTACTCGTCGGTCTGGTTCTCGGCAATCTACCTGCTGTTGTTCATCTCGCTGATCGGCTGTGTGGTCCCGCGCGCCATCCAGCACTGGAAGGCCATGCGTTCCCAGCCGCCGCGGACCCCGCGCCGGCTCTCCCGGCTGCCGGAATACGGTTCGATGGCACTGCCGTCCAGCTTGGAGGTCACGCGGGAATCCGCCGTCGACGACGCCGCCCGCCTGCTCAAACGCCGCGGCTACCGGGTGGAAGTGCGCGGCAAGGACGGCGCGATGCCTTCCGTCGGTGCCGAGCGCGGCTTCCTGAAGGAAATCGGCAACCTGGTCTTCCACGTCTCGCTGATCGGCGTCCTGGTCTCCGTGGCCGTCGGCGGGTTGTTCGGCTACCGCGGCCAGAAGATCATCGTCGAGGGTGAATCCTTCGTCAACACTTTGGTGGGCTACGACAACTTCTCCCCGGGCAGCAATTTCCACGAGGACCAGCTGGAGCCGTATTCGCTGCAGCTGGACAGCTTCGATGTGGTCTTCGACCGTGAATCGGACACGCACTACGGCCAGCCGCTGGACTTCACCGCCGTCCTGACCACCAAGGAATCGCCCGAAGCGGAACCTGAGCAGCAGACCCTGAAGGTCAACGAGCCGCTGTCCATCGGCGGAACGAGCGTGTATCTGGTCGGCAACGGCTATGCCCCGGTCGTGACGATCCGCGATGGCGACGGCAACATCGCGCTGCAGGGGCCCGTGGTGTCGGTGCCGAACGACGGCGCCTATACCTCCACCATGGTCATCAAGGTCCCGGACGCCCAGCCGGAACAGCTGGGCTTTGTGGGTTTCTTCCTGCCCACCGCGGTGGAAGGTTCCGACGGCGTGGCCGTAGGCAGCGACCCGGATCCGTTCAACCCCCGGCTGTACCTGAACGGTTACTACGGCGACCTGGGCCTGGACGAAGGCGACCCGAAGAACGTCTACGTGTTGGACACCTCCACCCTGACATCCATGAGCGACGGCGAGGACGAGGCCGGCGAATTCTCCCTCGGCGCCTACGAAAGCTACGAGTTGCCGAACGGACTGGGCAGCGTCAAGTTCGACGGACTGAAGCGCTACGTTGCCCTGGATATCGACCACGACCCGGGCCAGGCCGGCGCGCTGGTGTTCTCGACGCTCGCCATCATCGGCCTGAGCGCCTCCCTGTTCATCGGCCGCCGCCGCGTCTGGGTCCGTGCCGGTACCCACGAGGACGGCCGGACCATGGTTGAGTGGGGGCTGCTGGCCCGCGGCGAAGACCCCAGGCTGGAAGGCGAATCCGCGGCCCTGCGCAAACTCTTCGAGAAGGAATGGCTGGCCAACCAGGACCAGCAGGCAGACAATAACAAAAGCGCCGTCGGCGTAAAAAACTCCTAAGGATCCACTCCAATGCCCTCCATTGACGAGACGCTCGGCCAGTACAGCGAGCTGTTCATCCTGCTGGCTGCCATGGCATACACCGTGGCGTTCATAGCCTTCTGCTGGGACCTGGCAACCTCCAGCAAGACCATCCGGTCGGTCGAATCCCGCCTGGCCCGCGAGCAGTCCGAGCAGAAGGTCCTGGCCGGAGCGGGCGCCGGGACATCAGCAACCGGTTCCGCTGGAAAAGCAGGGGCCGGCGCGTCCGTCGAAACGGCAGACGAAGCCATGGTCTACACCAAGGAACGTCGCGTCGCCGCTCGAATTGGCGTCGCCATAACCATCGTGGCTGCCCTCGTCCACGCGGCCGGCGTGATCTCCCGGGCCATCGCGGCGCATCGGGTGCCGTGGGGCAACATGTACGAGTTCTGCACCACCGGCGGCCTGGTTGTCGCCGTCGTATTCCTGGTGGTCCTCACCCGCAAGGACGTACGCTTTCTGGGCTCGTTTGTTATTGGCCTGGTTGTCATCATGCTGTGCGCGGCTGCGATCGGCTTCCCGACGCCGGTGGCCCACCTGGTGCCGGCCCTGCAGAGCTACTGGCTGATCATCCACGTCTCGATCGCCGTGATCGCCTCCGCTTTGTTCACCCTGACTTTCGCTATGTCCGTGCTGCAACTGCTGCAGGCAAACCGAGAAGCCCGCGCCCGCGCCGGGCAGCCGGAGCGCATGGGCTTCCTGCGCCTCGTGCCGTCGGCCTTGTCGCTGGAGAACTTCGCGTACCGGGTGAATGCCATCGCCTTCGTGCTGTGGACCTTTACCTTGATGGCAGGCGCCATCTGGGCAGAGAAGGCGTGGGGCCGCTACTGGGGCTGGGACACCAAGGAAGTCTGGACCTTCGTGATCTGGGTGGTCTACGCCGGCTACCTGCACGCCCGCGCCACCCGCGGCTGGACCGGAACCCGGGCCGCCTGGCTTTCCATCGTCGGCTACCTCTGCGTGGTCTTTAACTTCACCATTGTGAACGTCTTCTTCTCCGGGCTGCACAGCTACTCCGGAATTCAATAAACGGATCGCACCGCTAATTTCCGAACGGGACCTGCGCACTGGACAACCGGTGCGCAGGTCCCGTTTTTGTCCGCCGGTTCACCACAAGGAGCCGCCTTACAGCGCTGGATCGGGACGGGCGAACTAGGCTGAGGGGAATCGTTTCGACGGGGGGCTGCGTGGAGCAAGTAAGGGACTTCCTCATCGGTACTGGCCTGCTGACCTGGTTGTGGCTAACATCTACGTTCCTGAATCTGCTGTCGATCCTGCTCTTCGGCCATCGTCAATGGGCGGCATGGCTGATTCCGCTGGCCCTAGGCCTGGTGTCGGTCCTGCTGGCGTGGGCGCTGGGGATTGGCCATCTTGGCGGCTTCGTCCTGCTGGCCGTTATCCTCTACGGACTATGCCGCTGGCTGGGCCGCCGTGATGCGGGCACCGGCAGAATCGCCGTACGGCACGCCACGAAACGTGATTGGTCCATTGGCGCGGTCCTGGTCCTGCTCTTCGCGGCCGCTGTAGCACCGGGAGCCCAGGAGATGCTGGCCATTGCCGGCCCGCCGCCGTTCATCCAGGTTCTCGTTTTGACCGCCTTGCAGGATGGTTGTGTTCGTTGGGTTTGCCCACGGGATCATCGAGTCCTGGTGGATCGGAGGTGCCTTGGCGGCAGCTGATCTCGTCGACGCGCTGGTCGCCCTCGACGGCCCACCGCTGCACCTTGGCGGGAATCTCATCTTCGCTGTCGCGTTGGCGGGCCTCTACGTGTATGGCCACGAGAAGTGGAGACAGGCGCTCAGGGACCAATTGTCCGTTCGGCGTCAGCCTCACGGGCCGCCCAAGCCTGCTTGATCCCTGCACGGACAGGACGCGGGCCGCAACTACCGACTGCATGACGGGCAGATACCCTTGCTTCGAGACAGTCGCAGGCGGTGCTGCCAGCAACAACGCATCCGGAGGACCTAGGATCTGTACTTGGGCGCAAAAAGGGGAGGGTGCTGGACTCATGGATATTGGTCATAGATGAGCGGAACAGCCTCCAACGACCGCCGGATCGTGCGGGAAATCCGCGCCAGAGGCGATGCGGCCATCGAGCCGGATGCATGGCCGGCAAACATCCCGGCAGTCGCCAGTGTGCTGGAGTCGGGATTGGAACTGCCGGAAGGCGTGACCTTCCTGGTGGGGGAGAACGGCAGCGGGAAGTCGACGCTCGTCGAAGCAATCGCCGCCGCTTACGGGTTGGGGCCCGAGGGAGGCAGCGTTAATTCCTCGCACGCCACGTACGACTCCGAATCACCGCTGAGCGATTGGCTCTCACTGGTCAAAACCCCGGGAATCCCAAAATGGGGATTCTTCCTGCGCGCGGAAACCATGCACGGCTACTACTCCTTCCAGCGCGGGTTGGAAGGCGGACACGACTTCCACCGGATGAGCCACGGAGAGTCATTCCTCGCGGTTGCCGAGACTTATCTCGCAATGCCCGGCTTCTACTGTCTGGACGAGCCGGAAGCGGCACTGTCCTTCAGCTCGACGCTCGCCATGATCGGAGTCCTCTCCGACCTCGCAGCGAACGGGTCGCAGGTACTGTGTGCCACGCATTCGCCGGTGCTCGCGTCACTGCCCGGAGCCACTATCTATGAGACCGGCGAGCACGGCATTGGGCGCAAGGACTGGGATGAGCTGGATCTGGTCATCAACTGGAAGTCCTATCTGGACGCGCCGGAACGCTACCTACGGCACATTCTGACCTGAGGTTTCTGCGGGGGCGGCGCCGCCGTGACTCCGGCTGCCAGGACGCTGGACGCGGAGCCGGCGGCGCAGCACGCCGTCCAGCAGGCCCGCTGCCAGCACACCCGTTCCGTAGGAAACCAGGTCCAGCATGCCGAACGTGGTGCCGAAAACCAGGCGCGCCGGCGGGAAGATTTCGCCGAGTGCGGCGGGCAGGGGCGAAAGCTGGAGGAGTTCGACGGCGGTGCACACCGCCAATGCGGCGGCCGCGGTCAGCACGCTTGGGATCCGCGGAGCCACGGCGGCCACCAGAAGGTAGACCAGCGCCGCGTAGAGTGCGTCGCCGGTGTGGTTGGTCCAGGTGCCGCTGCCCACGAACCGGACCAGCAGCCCGGCAGCGATGGTCAGCGCTGCGCTGGTGAGGAGGGCCCGCCGTCGTAATCCGTCAGCGCGGGGTGTTCGGATTTTCCGGATCCTCTTCGCTGACCTGGTTCGTGCCGCTGCGGCCCTTGTCCTTGGCCTGCCTCTTGAGTTCCTCTTCGCGCTTCTTCAGCGCTTCCTCGCGCTGGCGTTGCCGGCGCTGCACGTCCAGGTTGCGCAAGAACGCGACGTCCTCATCGGGCGCCATGGGCCGGCGCGGGGCCGCCTGCTGGGCCTGTTTTGAAGCGCGCGGCCGCCCGAAGGCAAACCAGAGCAGGGCGCCGATCAGCGGGACCAGGATGATGGTGAGGATCCAGCCCGGTTTTGAGATGCTGCGGACTTCCTGCGGCCGCGAGCGGATGCACTCGATCAGCGCATAAATGATGATTGCGACTGCGAGTACAACGAGCATTATGTAGACACGGGCCATGCATTAAGTGTAGTTGAGCCGGGGCGTCGCCACTGCGCGCGTAGCAGGCTTTCCGCTCTGAGCGCGACCGGAGGCCCGGCTGGCGCCGACAGCGTAAACTTGTGTGGTGGCTTTCTGGAAATTTACCGCTCTGCGGCTAGGTATTGTTGCCGTAATCTTCGTCATCTGCATGTGGTTGGGCGTTGGCCTGATCTTCTCCGCCCTCGTGGCTGCCGTGGCTGGGTGGTGCATCACGTACCTGTTCTTCCGCGAAATGCGCGACGCCGCTTCGGAGTCCCTGCGGCACCGGTTCTCGGGCAAGGCCGCGCCCCTGCGGACCTCAACCGAGATCTCGGATGCGATGGCCGAAGACGAGGCCGTGGACCGCTATGGCGAGCTCCGGGTGGACGCGGACCGCAAGCCCAAAGACACCAAGCCCGAAGACAAGCCGACGGCGGACTGACCGCTACATCAGCCGGGTCAGCGCCAGACCCAGCGAGAAGGCGACGGCGAAGCACAGGTTGATGATGCCGGTCTGCTTCAGCACCGGGATCAGGTCCTTGCGCTTCTTGCCCTTGAGCATGACCCAGCTGGGCATCAGGCACACTGGGGCCAGCAGCAGCACCAGCAGGATCCACGGATGCTCGTTGACCAGGACCAGCGGCAGCAGGATGGCAACGGCCAGCATCATCACGTAGCTGATCCGTGCCGCCTCGTCGCCCAGCCGGACGGCAAGGGTGATCTTCCCGACCTCGCGGTCCGTGGGAATGTCCCGCACGTTGTTGGCCATCAGCAGCGCCGTGGCGATCAGCCCGGTGCCTACTGCACCTACGAATGAAGCCCAGTTGACCTGCAGCGCCTGGGTGTAGGTGGTGCCCATGGTCGCCACGATGCCGAAAAACAAGAACACGAAGACCTCGCCCAGGCCCCGGTAACCATAGGGGTTGCTGCCGCCGGTATAGCCCCACGCGGCAATGACACAGCCAGCGCCCACCAGCAGCAGCGGCCAGGTCTGGGACAAAATAATCAGGGCCAGCCCGGCGATCAACGCCAGCCCAAAACAGCCGAACGCCGCGAACTTGACGGACTTCGGCGAGGCCACGCCGGAAGCGGTCAGGCGGATGGGTCCCACGCGGACGTCGTCGGTGCCGCGGATGCCATCCGAGTAGTCGTTGGCATAGTTGACGCCGATCTGGAAGAGCAGGGCGATCAGCAGCGCCAGCAAAGCCCGCGTTGGGTTGAAGGCCTCGAGGTCGAAGGCCGCGGCGCTGCCCACGATGACCGGGGCAGCCGCCATCGGCAGCGTGCGGGGGCGTGCGCCTTCAAACCATTGGGCAACTGTAGCCACGTGAAGATCCTGCTTTCGTGAACGGTAATGATGGCGGCGGACCGGATCCGGTGCCGGCCGCAATGAACTATTCTCGCTTATCGCTGGTGGGCGGCGGGTATCAGCCGGCTTCGCGCAGCGCCTGCGCCACGGCCAACCGGTCCGGCTTGCCGTTGGCCAGCAGCGGCAGGGCATCCAGCCGCACGAGGATGCGCGGCACCGCGGCCGGCCCCAGCGTCTCGCGGACCGTGCGGCGGATCAGCTCATCGTCCGCCTGACCGACGACGGCGGCGCCCACCCGGGTGCCCCATTCCGGGTCCTCGACCCCGGCCGCCAGGGCGGCCTCCACCCCGGGGACGGTCTCGACGGCCGCGGCGACGGCGGCGGCGGAAACCTTGACGCCACCGGTGATGAGCACATCGTCCGCCCGCCCGCTGACGGTCAGAACGCCGTCGTGCATTTCACCCAGATCCTCGGTGAGGAACCAGCGGGTGGCCGAGCCATCCTTGTCCGGAGTGGTACTGAAGTGCGCGTCCGTGAGCTCGGGGTTGTCCAGGTAGCCCGAGGCCAGGACGTCGCCGCCGATGGAAATCCGGCCTGCATCCAGCCCCAGCTGCACGCCGTCCAGCGGTACGCCGTCGTAAATGCAGCCGCCGCAGGTCTCGCTCATGCCGTAGGTACGGACAATCCGCAGTGAATGCTTCCGGGCCGCCGCGCGCAGGTCGTCGGACATCCGGGCGCCGCCAAGCAGGATGGTGTCGAAGCGGCGCAGCACCTGGACCGTTTCCGGGGACGGGTCCGTGAGCAGCCGGTGCAGCTGGGTGGGGACCAGCGAGACCAGCCGGAACCTATCCGTGAGCTCGCCCGCCGCGGCGGTGAATGCCTCCGGGGTGAAGCCCGCCGACAGGTCCATCACCCAGGGGCGGGTGCCCGCGTAGAGCGAACGCACCAGCACCTGCAGGCCGGCCACATAGTTGGGGCTCAGCGTCAGCAGCCACTGGCCCTCGCCCTGCAGCCGCATGGCCGTGGCCATCGAGGACGCGGCCAGCGCCTCAATGCCCAGCATGGTGGCCTTCGGCGTGCCGGTCGAGCCCGAGGTCCGCACTACCGCTGCGGTCTCCGGCGCCAGACCGGCCGAGGTAACCGGCTCGGGGGTGCCATCAGGTGCGATTTCGACGGCGGGGCCCGCGCCTGCCAGCGCCGCGGACAGTGCCTTCAGCGCCGGATCGATGTTCATCCGGGCAGCCCTAGAAGTAGTGCGGAAAGCGGGACCAGTCGGGATCGCGCTTTTCCAGGAAGGCTTCCTTGCCCTCCACGGCCTCGTCCGTCATGTAGGCCAAGCGGGTGGCCTCGCCGGCGAAGACCTGCTGGCCGGCCAGCCCGTCGTCCGCGAGGTTGAACGCGAACTTGAGCATGCGGATGGCCTGCGGCGACTGCCGGGCGATATCCGCGGCGTACTCCAGTGCGGTCGCTTCGAGACGCTCGTGGTCCACGGCCTCGTTGACGGCGCCCATCCGGACCATGTCTTCGGCGGAGTACTCGCGGGCCAGGAAGAAGATTTCGCGGGCGGCCTTCTGGCCGATCTGGCGGGCCAGCAGCGCCGAGCCGTAGCCGGCGTCGAAACTGCCGACGGTGGCATCGGTCTGCTTGAACTTGCCGTACTGGCGGGAGGCGATGGTCAGGTCAGCGACCACGTGGAGGCTGTGGCCGCCGCCGGCCGCCCAACCATTAACGACGGCGATGACCACCTTGGGCATGGTGCGCATCAAGCGCTGGACTTCGAGGATGTGCAGCCGTCCGGCGCGGGCCGGGTCGATGGTTTCCTGCGTCTCGCCGTCGGCGTAGCGGTAGCCGTCGCGGCCGCGGATCCGCTGGTCGCCGCCGGAGCAGAACGAGTGCCCGCCGTCCTTGGGGGAGGGGCCGTTGCCGGTCAGCAGGACGGTCGCCACATCCGGCGTCATCCGGGCGTGGTCCAGTGCACGGTAGAGCTCGTCCACCGTGCCGGGCCGGAAAGCATTGCGGACCTCGGGCCGGTTGAAGGCGATACGCACCGTGGGCAGATCGCGCAGCACGGCGCCGGACGTGTCCCGTTCCACCTGGCGGTGGTACGTCATGTCCTGGAAGTCGAAACCGGATACCTCGCGCCACTGGGCGGGGTCGAAGACATCTGACACCTTTGCGGGCAGGGCGGCGGCCTGTGCTTGGTTGCTGGCTTCCGGAACGGCAGTGGCGGGCGCGGGGGCAGAATTCTCAAAGCTCACATAGCGAGTTTAGCCCCGGGCCCAAAACCGACCTGTCACGTGAGGCAGAATTCGTTGCCTTCCGGATCGGCCATGGTCTCCCAGCTGTACGGTCCCTGCTGGGCGTCATACAGGAACTTGGCACCGCGTGCTTCAAGCCGCGCCCGGACCACGTCCCTGTCGTCGCCGGCAAGGCGCACGTCCCAGTGCAGCCTGTTCTTCACCGTCTTCGGTTCCGGGACCGGCTGGAAGAGGATCCGCCGGCCATCGGGCAAGTCCTTTTCCCCCGGCGGAGAAATGGCGGCGCCGGCCCGCCAAACCAGCATGCCGTTATGGATGACGGTGTCTTCCTCGCGGGCGTGGCCCTTGGCGATCATTTCGCTGATGAATTCCGGGTCCGTTTGCTCCACCGACCAGCCCAGGGTTTCGGCCCACCAGTCGGCCTGGCTGTGGGCGTCGGCGCAATCGACGACTATCTGCAAGTTGTAGGTCATGTTTCGACGGTAGGCGCCCGGCCATTCGTGCGCCAGAGTCTTCCGGACAGCTATTGTCCGCGAAAGCGACGACGGTTGGTCCAGCACATGCGGCGTCCACGGCCCGCAACTGCACGGAGGGGCGTTGAAACGTTGACAGCTCCATCCCGGCGCTCCCACACTGGAAGGCATGAAGCTGTAACCCGCTTTCGTCCATTTGCCTGCCCGCTGCACACCGGCCCCGTGGCCGCGCGCGCCCCGCAGGCATAACTATTCGACGCAATGGGGTTACCGTGACCGGTCATATTCATCTCTCACACCTTTCGCACGGCTACGGCGGCCGGCTCCTGCTGGACAACGTCAGCCTTGTCATCCCGTTCGGCGAACACCTGGCCATCATCGGCGAGAACGGCGCCGGCAAGTCCACCTTGCTCAGGCTGCTGGCCGGTCTTGAACAGCCGGACGCTGGAACCGTTGCCGTCCACGGCACCCACGGTTACCTGGGGCAGACGCTGGACCTGCCGCCGTCGTCCTCTGTTGGACAGGCCATCGACGCGTCCTTGTCCGGACTGCGCACCATGGAATCGGAACTCCGCGGACTCGAGGCCGCTATGGCCGGCGGCAAGGCGCAGGAAAGCGGCCGGTACGACGAGCTGCTCGCGGCCTACCGGCTGCGCGATGGCTACGCCGCGGATGCCCGCGTGGACGGCGCGCTGAACGGGCTGGGCCTCGGGCATATCACCAGGGACCGGAAGATCGGCTCGCTCTCTGGCGGCGAACAGGGACGCCTGGCGCTCGCCTGCCTGCTGGCGGATCCCGCCCCGGTGCTGCTGCTGGACGAGCCGACCAACCACCTGGACAACAGCGCGGTCGAGTGGCTGGAACATGCCCTCGCCGCGCACCCGGGCACCGTCGTCGCCGTTTCGCATGACCGAACCTTCCTGCAACGCGTCGCCACCACCGTGGTGGAAGTGGACGCGGACCGCCGTACCTTGACGCGCTACGGCAACGGCTACACCGGATATCTGCGGGAGAAAGCGGCCGAGCGCCAGCGCTGGGCTCAGGCCTACGGCACCTGGCTGGACGCGATCGCGGCGGAAAAGGCGAAAATTGCCCGGCACCAGGAGCAGTTCGACGACGTTCCGGACCGGCCGGACAAAGACAAGATGGCCTTCGATTTCAAGACCAGCACCGTGGAGTCGGCACGGACCAGCCGGCTGCGCAACGCCCAGGAACGGCTGCGCCGGCTGCAGGCCCGGCCCGTGCAGCGGCCGCCCGAACCACTGAAGCTGGCCGCGGACTTCGGCGGCACCGGCCTGACCGGAACCATGCTGGAGGCGTCCGGCGTCGTGGTTGAAGGCAGGTTGCAGATGGACGGCCTTCAACTGGCGGCCGGGCAGAAACTGCTGGTCTCCGGCCCCAACGGTGCGGGTAAAACCACGCTGCTGGATGTGCTGGCCGGCCGGCTGGTACCCGACAGCGGAACTGTGCGCCGTCGCGGGCGGCTGGGCTACCTGCCCCAGGAGCTTGCCCCGCCGGCCCACCCGGAGCACCGGCTGCTGCAGGCTTTCGGCACCGGACTGCCCGGCGATACCGAGGAACACGCGGAGAAGCTGCTGGCCCTCGGGCTGTTCCGCACCGCGGACTTCTTTGTGCCGGTCGGGGCGCTGTCCGTGGGGCAGTATCGCCGGCTGGCGCTGGCCCGGCTGCTGGTTGGCCATTACGACGTGCTGCTGTTCGACGAGCCCACCAACCATCTCGCTCCGGCGTTGGTGGGTGAGCTGGAGGAAGCGCTCGCCGCCTACGCGGGAACCCTTGTCATGGTCAGCCACGACCGCCAACTGGGTGCCTGGTTCGCCGGGCGCTTCGGCGGCACCGGGCCCGGCGCGGAACTGCGGCTGGTCGACGGCCGGGTCGCGCCTTTCCCAGTGGCTGTCTGACCCATGGGCTACTGTGTTGGGCAGACCATCGCGGATACACATGTTAGAAACCAGAGGGATCAATGGCGCATCAACTGGAGTTGACCCAGCACGTGAATGCACCGGTGGAGGCCGTGTGGGAGGTGTTGACGGATATCGACGGTGCCGCGGGAACGCTGTCCGGTGTAACCAAGGTGGAGGTCCTCACACCCGGCCCCTACACCGAAGGCTTCCGTTGGCGGGAAACCCGGAAAATGATGGGGAAGGAAGCCACCGAAGAGATGTGGGTTGCAGACGCCCAGGCTCCCCATGCCACCACGGTTAAGGCGCAGTCCGGCGGCGCCGACTACACCACGCGCTTCACCTTGCGTCCGGTGGCGGGCGGTACGGAACTGACAATGTTCTTCGGTGCCGAGCAGGCCCGCCCGGGCGCGCTGACCAAGCTGATGATGGCTGTGTTCGGCAAGTTCGGCATGAACGCCGCCCGTAAAGCGATGGCACAGGACTTGAAGGACATCGCGGCCAAGGCCGAAAACCGTGCCTGAGGAGGAAGTATGACGGCAGGAAAATTCAAGGTGGATGTCAGTCTGGACAGCACGGTGGAGGGCCAGCCGGTGCTGCGTTTCCGCCGCCGGTACGGCCACGACGTCGAACGGTTGTGGCGCGCGCTGAGCGAGGACTCTGAACTTTCGGCGTGGTTCCCCTGCGCGGTCCGGCTGGAACAGCACGTCGGCGGAGTCATCGAGTTCCGTTTTCCGGATGAAGAACCTGACGAAGGCAAGGTCCTGGAGCTGGATCCGCCGCACCTGCTCGCCTTCAGCTGGGACCAGGAAGTGCTTCGCTGGCAGCTGCAGCCCGATGCCGGCGGCAGCCTGCTCCTGCTCACGAACACCATTCAGGATCCGGCCAGGGTTGCCAACGTTGCTGCCGGCTGGCACGGCTGCCTGGAGCAGCTGGCGGCTTTCCTGGACGGCTCCGCCGCCGCCGCGGGGCAGTCCCATGAAGAACTCGTCCGGCACTACAGCGAGGCGCTGGGGCAGTAAGTAAGCCGCCCGCCGTCGTCGTTATGTTGACAGCGCCCGGAGTCATGTAACGCCTTGGACTGATGCTTCAGTTGACCCTCGCCAGCGCGCGTGGGATTCTTTATAGAACGGTCGGTCGGTAATTTCTGCCGGGCAAAATCCGTCGGAGCCGTCCGCACATCGTCATCCAAGACACTCGAGCGCGAGGGAAAATTCAATGGCTGAGGCATTCCTGATTGGCGGGGCCCGTACCCCGGTTGGCCGCTATGGAGGCGCACTGTCCGCGGTACGCCCGGACGATCTGGCCGCGCTCGTGGTCAAGGAAGCCGTGCACCGCGCGGGCGTGGATCCGGACGCCGTGGACGAGGTCATCTTCGGCAACGCCAACGGTGCCGGCGAGGAAAACCGCAACGTTGCCCGCATGGCCTGGCTGCTGGCCGGCTACGGGGACCACGTGCCCGGCATTACCGTCAACCGCCTGTGCGCGTCGGGGCTGAGCGCCATCATTATGGCCTCGCACATGATCAAGGCCGGCGCCGCGGACATCGTCGTGGCCGGCGGCGTCGAGTCGATGAGCCGCGCGCCCTGGGTGCAGGAAAAGCCGATGAAGGCCTTCGCTAAGCCCGGCGAGCAGTTCGACACGTCCATCGGCTGGCGGTTCGTCAACGAGCGCTTCGCCAAGGGCGACCTGTCGCGCGATGGCAAAATGACCTACTCCATGCCGGAGACGGCCGAGGAGGTCGCCGATGTCTACGGCATCTCCCGCGAGGACGCTGACGCCTTCGCCGTGCAGTCGCACGAGCGGGCGATCGCGGCAATCGAGGGCGGCCGGCTGAAGGACGAGATTGTCCCCGTCACGGTCAAGAGCCGCAAGGGCACCTCCGTCGTCGACACGGACGAGGGCCCGCGCCCGGGCACCAGCCTCGAGGTCCTCGCCGGGCTCAAGCCCATCATCAAGCCCGGCGGCGTGGTCACGGCCGGCAACTCCAGCTCCCTCAACGACGGCTCGTCCGCGATCATCGTGGCGTCCGAGGCGGCCGTGAAGAAGTTCGGCCTGACCCCGCGCGCCCGCATTGTGGAAGGCGCCTCCGCCGGCGTCGCCCCGGAAATCATGGGCGTCGGCCCGGTCCCGGCCACCCGCAAGGTGCTGGACAAGGCCGGCTGGAGCGTCGAGGACCTCGGCGCCGTCGAACTCAACGAAGCCTTCGCCACCCAGTCCCTGGCCGTGCTGCGCGACCTGAAGATCGACCAGAGCATCGTAAACAACGACGGCGGGGCCATCGCCTTGGGGCATCCGCTCGGTTCCAGCGGCTCACGTCTGGTGGTGACCCTGCTGGGTCGGATGGAACGCGAGAACGCCCAGCGCGGCCTGGCCACCATGTGTGTGGGCGTGGGCCAGGGAACGTCGATGATCATCGAGCGGGTCTGATGCTCTTCGAAACGCACGAGTTCTCCACCCTGCTGCTCGAAGAGCGCGAGGACCGGATCCACGTCCAGCTGCACCGGCCGGAGGTCCGCAACGCCATCGACCAGGCCATGGTCGATGAACTGCATGCCATCTGTGCAGTGCTGGAGCGGCAGCCGCGGATCATGATCCTGTCAGGTACGCAGGTCAACGGTAAGGGGATCTTCGCCTCCGGTGCGGATATCGCACAGCTGCGCGAACGCCGTCGTGAGGATGCCTTGGCCGGGATTAACTCGACCATCTTCAACCGGATAGCCCAGCTGCCCATGCCGGTCATCGCCGCCCTCGACGGCTATGCCCTCGGAGGCGGGGCCGAACTGGCTTACGCCGCGGACTTCCGCCTGGCCACACCGAGTGTGAAGATCGGCCAGCCGGAGACCAACCTTGGCATCATGGCAGCCGCCGGAGCCACCTGGCGCCTGAAGGAACTGGTCGGCGAACCGCTGGCCAAGGAAATCCTGCTGGCCGGCCGCATCCTCGGTGCGCAGGAAGCCCTGGCGGTGCATCTGGTCACCGAAGTTCACGAGGCGGAGGTCCTGATCGACGCCGCCCACGCGCTGGCGGACCGGATCGGGGCCCAGGACCCGCTGGCCGTCCGGATCACCAAGAGCGTGTTCCACACTCCGCGGGAAGTCCACCCCGTCATCGATACGATCGCGCAGGGAATCCTGTTCGAATCCGAAGCCAAATTCGACCGTATGCAGGCGTTTCTCGACAAGAGCGCTGCCAAGCGGGCGGCCAAGGAAAAGCAGACAGAAAGCAAGTAAGCCACATGGAAACAGTAGATACGGTACCTAGCAAAGTAGGCGTGCTCGGCGGCGGCCGCATGGGTGCAGGCATCGCCCACGCCTTCCTGACCGCCGGTGCCGAGGTAGTTGTGGTGGAAAGGGACGACGACGCCGCGGAAGGCGCGCGCCGCCGGGTCACCGATGCGTTGCTCAAGAGCGTGCAGCGCGGCACCACCACCGAGACCATCGAGGCGCTGACCCAGCGGCTGTCGGTCTCGGTCAACTACAACTCCTTCGGCAGCTGCGGCCTGGTAGTTGAAGCCGTACCGGAAGACTTCGAACTGAAGTCGACGGCGCTCAAAGCCGTGGAAGCGCAGCTGCCTCCGAACGCCTGGCTGGCCACCAACACCTCGTCGCTCTCGGTTGGCAAGCTCGCCGAACAGCTCGAACGGCCTGCCAACTTCTGCGGCCTGCACTTCTTCAATCCGGTGCCGGCTTCGCTGCTGGTCGAGGTGGTGCTGGCCGAGGAGACCTCGGATGAGTCGGCCGCTGCGGCCCGGTCATGGGTCCAGTCGCTGGGCAAGACCGCCGTCGTCGTCAATGACGCCCCTGGCTTCGCTTCATCGCGTCTGGGGGTGGCCATCGCCCTGGAAGCCATGCGCATGGTGGAGGAAGGCGTGGCCTCGGCGGAAGACATCGATGCGGCCATGGTTCTCGGCTACAAGCACCCCGTGGGGCCGCTGAAGACGACGGACATCGTGGGCTTGGACGTCCGACTGGGCATCGCCGAGTACCTGCACTCCACCCTGGGGGAGCGCTTTGCGCCGCCGCAGATCCTGCGGGACAAGGTGGCAAAGGGCGAGCTCGGACGCAAGAGCGGCAAGGGTTTCTTCAGCTGGGATAGCTAGGCACACCCCAAACGCACTAAGCAGGCAAACAATCGCCCGTCGGAGAGTTTCTCCGACGGGCGATTGTTTATGACTATTACTTTCGGTTGACTACTAGTCCCGCAAGGAACGGACTACAGGTTTCAGGACCTTCGCGTAGCCCTTCTCATAGCCTTTTTCAGTCGGGTGGTAGTTGTTGGGGTGCTGCAGATTGGCGGGATCGAAGTTGATCCACGGGTCGGATGACCCGATCCCATGATTCCGGAATCGTTTGGTCACATCGACGTAGACCGCATTGGACTCGGAACTTTCCGCAGTTTGCTTGATGATGCTGTTTAGCCGGTCCACTCCGTCGTTGAATACCTTTGCGGCTTCGGGAGACAGGGGCGAGGCTGTGGCGCCCTCGGTAGAGAACAAGTGTGGATAGCCGAGTGCGACGATGGCCGCATCTGGCGCCTCATCACGTATCAGTTTGTAGTCGTGTTTCAGTGCCGGGGCGACCTGCTTTTCGGCCACGAAGACGGCTCCGGCCACTGCGTCGTTGCAGTCCTTCAACGTCAGCTTTGCGCATGCGTAAATGATCGTGCCAAACGAGACGTCGTTTCCACCTGCCGTGATGGCCACTAGGTCTGTGTGCTCGCCGAGATCATCGGTAGCCGCAAGAATTTGATCGGGAACGTCCGGAACGTCCGGATCATCGTCGACGTCAACCAAAGCCTTGGCACCCGAGCAGGCTGCATTGGTAGCGTTGACAGCATGGCGGCGCTCTTCCAGAGCTTCGGCATACCCGGAATCTGTAATGAGGCAGTTCGCGCCCGGAAGCACGGTGCTGTCCATGAATGTGCCGGCACCGATGCCGGCCGAGTAGGAGTCGCCGAGAACGACCAGATCAACGGAGTCCTCATGGGCGACGGCAGGTGCAGCGACAGACCCGGCTACAAGACCGGCAACCAGAACTGTCAGCGCACCAACGCGCTTAGTCAGGCCGGTACGGCCTCGAAAATTGGCTTTCATGCGTCCCAAAATACCCGTGACGGCTGCCGACGTGGCACGTTTCACGTCGTGTCGGCTAACAAGAAGTTTTGCGACACGCCGATGGGATGCGTCAAATTTTCGGGATCCCAAGGTTTTTCCAAGGTCCTAAGATGAGTCCATGTCACTGTTCGAGCCGCTGACCCTGACCGGTAAGTACGTCCGACTGCAGCCTTTGCGCAGGCGCCACATGCCAGCACTGGAGGATGCTGTACGCGACGGCGAGCTGTGGAACCTCTGGTATACGCGGGTTCCCTCCCCGGAGACCATGGAACTGGAGATCCGCCGCCGGATGGAGAAACAGGACCAGGGCACCATGCTGCCGTTCACCGTCAGCCGGCTCTCCGACGGCGTGGTCCTCGGCATGACCACCTTCTGCAACATCGATACGGACACCCCGCGGGTGGAGATCGGCTACACGTGGACCCGGGCCAGCGCGCAGGGGACCGGAGCAAACCCGGACAGCAAGATGGTCCTGATGACGCATGCCTTCGAAAAGCTCGGCTGTCGCGCAGTGGAGTTCCGGACGCATTGGATGAACCATCAGTCCCGCGAAGCCATCGAACGTCTCGGGGCGAAGCAGGACGGCGTGCTGCGCAACCATACAAAAATGCCGGACGGAACCGTGCGCGACACGGTTGTTTACTCCGTGCTCGATTCCGAGTGGCCCATAGTCAAGCGCGGTCTCCAGGCCAGGCTGGACAAAGTCCGTACTGACGCAGGGGACCGGTGAGGGCATGACGGCACGGCTGGAGCGGATCCGCCCGATGGAGTGGGAGGGCGCGGTCAATGCGCGCCGGATTGCCGGGGACATTTTCGGTATGGGCCGTTCGGAATGGCTGACGGAGACCGGCTGGCGCCAGATGTACGACGACGGGGTGCGTACCGTTATCGATTTGCGGAACGTGGGGGAGCGCTTGCGCCGCGAAACGGATCCCGAGGTCGCGGCCGAGGTCCGCTCGCCCTTTACCGTGCTTAACTGCCCGACGGAAGAACCAGACCACGCGGAGTTCCGCGAGCTCAGCGGACCGTACATGAGCCATCCGAGTTCCTACCCGGACAACCTCCGGCTCTTTCCGCACAAGATCACAGCGATAGCCCGGTCCCTGGCAGGGGCGGAGGGCGCCGTCGTTATTCATTGCTCGGCCGGACGCGACCGCACCGGACTCATCGCGATGCTGCTGCTGAACCTCGCCGGCGCGGACACCGGCACCATTGCGGACCACTACGAGTTCGGCCTGCGTGGCATCAACGAGTGGCACCGCATCAGCCCTTATCGGCATCCGATTGAACGGTACGTCTCCGGTCCGGAGCTTGCTGCGCGGATCGAGGACACCCGCGCAGCGGTAGAGGCAGCCGCGGAAGGTTTCGACGCCGCAAAGTACCTGTTGCGGAACGGACTGGGCGAGACGGAGCTGCGGCAACTACGGAGCCGGTTGCATCTGGACTGACTTTGGCGGCGGTGGCAGCTTCCCCAAGCTGCCACCGCGGCCTTCCCCAACGCCGCCGAGGGACTCATGCATACACGGTGCTGCACTCGACGGTCCGCCCGCTGCCGTCGTCATGTTCGTCTTGAACGTGCGGGGCAGGAGTCCGCGGATGGTGGCTGCTTTACCGTCAGCAATTTCTGCTGGGCGGTCTGCCGGGCCTCCGCTGACGCCGGTGCGGGCTTCGTGCTTGAAACACTACCGGCCGGTTAGGGGAGAAGGGAGGATCTCCACTACTCGATTTTCTACTGGTCTTTCTTGAGTAGCCGGCGCACTATTCGCCGGGTTTGGGGCGGTCCAGAATGAGGTTGGTGATGCGCATGGAGCACAGCCGGCGTTCCTCGTCGTCGTAAATCACGACCTCATGGCTGGTGGTGGTGCGGCCCAGGTGGATCGCGGTGGCCACGCCTGTGATCCTGCCGCTGCGTGCCGAACGGTGATGCGTGGCTGAGACATCGACACCGACGGCGGAGCGGCCCTTGCCGGCATGGATCACGGCCGCCCAGGACCCGATGGCCTCGCCGAACGCCAGGGAGGCACCTCCGTGCAGCAGGCCGAAAGACTGCCGGTTTCCCTCCACCGGCATGGTGGCGACGACGCGCTGGGCAGATTCTTCCAGGATCTTAACGCCCATCTTCTCGTCCAGTTCGCCGAGGACGATCTTCCATGGCTGATCCTGCTCGTTTTCTGTCTTGATATCCGGCTGCATTAGTCGATCCTGACCCTTCCGTCCTGTTGGCTTCGGACGCATTCATGTAGTGTAGACATGTTACCGAACGACCGTTCAGTTTGTTTATCCTGCGTTGTTCAGATGCTTGTCGATACTGTGGACGATACTGCGATTCGTCCCCAGAGAAGGAAAGGGCAGTCAACGATGACCACAACCTCCGTTGGTGTTGAATTTGTGCCGAGTTTCGTCCAGGACGCCTGGTGGACGCCGGAATCCGGGGTAACCGGTACCGAGGTCCGTGACGCCAGCACAGGCGATGTGCTGGCCCAAGTGAGCACGGACGGGCTGGATCTGGCAGAAATGGTCCGGTACGGCCGGAGCGTCGGCCAGACCGAATTGGGCAAGCTGACCTTCCACCAGCGTGCGCTGAAACTCAAGGAACTGGCACAGTTCCTCAACAGCCACCGTGAGGCGCTCTACGAGCTTTCCCACCGCTCGGGCGCCACCAAGATCGACAATATGATCGACATCGACGGCGGCATCGGCGTCCTTTTCACCTTCGGTTCCAAGGGCCGGCGTGAACTACCCAATTCCCAGGTGGTCATCGACGGGCCCGCCGAAGTGCTCGCCAAGGACGGTTCCTTCATCGGTGAGCACATCTACACCCGTATTCCGGGTGTGGCCGTGCAGATCAACGCCTTCAACTTCCCCGTGTGGGGCATGCTGGAGAAGTTCGCGCCGGCGTTCATCGCGGGCGTTCCCACCATCGTCAAGCCGGCCACTCCCACCGGCTACGTCACGGCCGCCGCGGTCAAGCTCATCATCGAGTCCAACATTCTGCCGGCCGGCTCCCTGCAGCTTATTTCCGGCTCCGCCCGGGACATGCTGGACCACCTTGACTACCGCGATGCGGTCTCCTTCACCGGTTCGGCTACCACCGCAAATCTGCTGAAGTCCCATCCGAATGTCGCCCAGGGCGGTATTCGCTTCACGGCGGAAGCTGACTCCTTGAACGCAGCGATCCTGGGTCCCGATGCCGTGCCGGGCACCCCTGAGTTCGACGCCTTCATCAAGTCGCTGGTCACCGAAATGACGGCCAAGGCCGGCCAAAAGTGCACCTCCATCCGCCGCACCATCGTCCCGACCGAGCGTGTGCAGGACGTTGTCGACGCCGTGCGGACGCGGATCGAGGAGCGGGTTGTCGTCGGCGATCCGCGGGCCGAAGGCGTGACCATGGGCGCCCTGGCTTCGCTGGAGCAGCTTGCCGACGTGCGCGCGGCAGTTCAGGAAATGCTCGACGCCGGTGGCGAACTGGCGTATGGCACGCTGGATTCCCCTAAGGTCACCATGCAGGACGGAACCGTCGGGAGCGTCGACGACGGCGCATTTATGTCCCCGGTGCTGCTGAAGTTTGCCGACGCAGAGGCGGAGGCGGTGCACTCGCGCGAGGCGTTCGGGCCGGTTTCCTCCGTCATCGGCTACAAGGACCTGGATGACGCCATCCGGCTCGCAGCCATGGGCTCAGGCTCCCTGGTTGCCACCGTCGCCACCAACGACCCCGAGACCGCGCGCAAACTGGTCACGGGAATCGCCGCCCACCACGGCCGCGTGCTGGTGCTCAACCGCGAGGATGCGCGCACCTCAACAGGCCACGGCTCCCCGGTGCCGCACCTGGTCCACGGCGGTCCGGGACGCGCAGGCGGCGGCGAGGAACTCGGCGGCATCCGTTCCGTGCTGCACCACATGCAGCGCACCGCGGTCCAGGGCTCGCCCAACATGCTCACGGCGATTACCGGTGTCTGGCACACCGGCGCCGACCGCAATTTCGACGAGGTGCACCCCTTCCGGAAGAGCCTCGCCGAACTCAAGATCGGCGATGCGCTGCGCTCGGACCTGCGGCAGGTCACCCTGGAGGACATCACGGCCTTCGCAAACGAGACCGGGGATACGTTCTACGCGCACACCAACCAGGAAGCTGCGGAGACCAATCCGTTCTTCCCCGGCATCGTGGCGCATGGCTACCTGCTGATTGCCTGGGGCGCAGGCCTCTTCGTGGAGCCCGCTCCGGGGCCGGTGCTGGCCAACTACGGTCTGGAAAACCTGCGCTTCATCACGCCGGTTGCGGCCGGCGATTCCATCCGCGTGACACTAACCGCGAAGCGGATCACGCCGCGTGAAACGGACGAGTACGGCGAGGTTGCCTGGGATGCAGTCCTGACCAACCAGAACGATGAGATCGTTGCCACCTACGACGTGCTGACGCTCGTCGAAAAGTAGCAGCGGTGACGGTTGCTCCTGCCCGGCGGTATCAGCTGCCGGCAGGGTGAGCCACCGGAGCAAGGCGGCCCTGATGATTCAGGGCCGCCCTCCATTTAAGCAGTCCGAAGACGTAGAGACCCAGGACGACGGCGGTATAGGCGAATGCCGCAGGCGGGGCCGGGACCAGCACGGCCAGGCTGGCCAGGTTCAAGGCCCCGAAAGCGGCACCCACATACCAGGACTCGAAGATGCCGTGCGCGAACCCCAAGTACATCACCAGCGGCAGGGACGACAGCAGGCTGCTCAGGACGTACCCGGGACCGACAAAGGACAGCAGCTCGAAGCCGGCAAAACCTGTGATCAGGGTGAAGAGGATCAATAGCCCGGCCGCGATGCCCCACTCCACTGGGTACGCATGTCTTAGCGGGATTGAAGCGGTAGCGCCGTCTTTGTATAGCTGCCAGCGCCATAGGCCGTAGATGCAGACGGCGAGCGTGAGCACTGGGCCGAAACTGGTCCGGATGCCTTGGGCCTGGATGCTGAGACTGAGAAAGGCGATGGTGGTGGCGATGGGAAAGAGCCAGACCCATCGGAACCTGTAGGCAAAGAGCGCAATGCCGGCAATGGTGAGACCCATGTTCGCCAGCGATATCCACATATACGGTCCGGTTTCCCCTGGAAAATCCGCGAACCAGTCCATAACGTCCCCCTGACGCCGATTGGTTGCTGCCAGCGTAACAGTCCGGCGGCCGGGGGCGGGAGACTCTCAGGCGATAACGCGGGCAGCCGTTGGCAGGTGAAGACCGTCGAACATCATGGAAATCAGGTCATCGGCCAGCTTTTGCGAGGTCAGCTTTCCGCCGGGCTTGTACCACTCGACGATGGAGTTAATCGTGCCGAAGAGCAGGCGCGTGGTGGTGCGCGGATCGATATCGCTGCGCAGGCTGCCTTCTTCGCGGGCCGCGTCCATCAGGGCCGCAACCTTGTGGTCGAACTCGCGGCGGCGTTCCAGTGCGTTGCGCTCCACCTCGGTGTTTCCGCGCAGCCGCAGCAGCAAGGTGACGTAGGGGAGTTTTTCCGTCAGGACGTCGATGGTCCGGCGCAGCACGTACTCCAGCCGGTCATCCGCCCGGCCGGCGGAGGCACCGGGCTCTTCCAGAATTGCTTCCAGCGAGCCCAGTGCCTCCTCCAGCGCCAACCGCAGCAGGTCCCCCTTGGACGGAACATGGTGGTAGATAGCGCTCTTGGAAATGCCGAGGTTTTCCGCCAGGATGCCCATGGAGGTAGCCTCGTAGCCATGCTTGTTGAAGACGGTGACGGCTACGCTCAGCACTGACTGCTGGTCGTATCCCGGACGTCCGCGCCGGGCTGTTTCCGGATTCTTCGTCTTCACCATGACAACTATCTTTCCATGAACGTTCGGTCGGTCAGCCCTCGAGCTTGCGCAGGTCGTAGACCCTGCGGAGCTTGCCGTTGGACCGCTCGAGGGAGCCTGGTTCAACGATGTCGATCCGGCAGCTGGAGCCGACATGGATCTTGATCTGCTTCTGCAGGTCCTTGGCAGCCGTGGCGGCGGTTTCGGCCGTGCAGTCGTCGCGACGTTCGATCTTCACGGTCAGCTCGTCCATCCGGCCCGGCCGGGTGATCTCGAGCTGGAAGTGCGGGCTCAGGCCCGGAACGCGCAGCGCGATTTCCTCGATCTGGGTGGGGAACAGGTTTACGCCGCGCAGGATGATCATGTCATCGCTGCGCCCGGTGATCCGCCCGATGCGGCGCATGTTGGCCCGGCCCGTGCCCGGCAGCAGCCGGGTCAAGTCGTGGGTGCGGTAGCGGATGACCGGCATGGCTTCCTTGGTCAGCGAGGTGAACACCAGTTCGCCGTGTTCGCCGTCGGCCAGCACTTCGTCCGTTGACGGATCGATGATCTCGGGGCGGAAATGGTCCTCCCAGATCGTGGAGCCGTCCTTGTAATCGATGCACTCGCCGGCGACGCCCGGACCCATGACTTCGGAGAGGCCGTAGATGTCGCAGGCGTCAATGTCGAGCTTGGTTTCGAGCTCGTGGCGCATTTCCTCGGTCCACGGTTCAGCACCGAGCACGGCAACCTTCAGCGAGGTCTGGCGCGGGTCCAGGCCCTTGCGTTCCATGGCATCAACGATGGTCAGCAGGTAGGTGGGGGTGCAGAGGATGGCATCCGGCTCGAAGTCCTGGATCAGCTGGATCTGCTTTTCGGTCTGGCCGCCGGACATGGGGATAACCGTGCAGCCAAGCTTTTCGGCACCGTAGTGTGCGCCGAGGCCCCCGGTGAAGAGGCCATAGCCGTACGCGTTGTGGACCTTCCAGCCCTTCTTGACGCCGGAGGCGCGCAGCGACCGGGCGAACAGCGTCTCCCAGCGTTCAAGGTCGCCCTTGGTATAGCCGACCACCGTGGCCCGGCCGGTAGTGCCGGAAGACGCGTGGATGCGTGCCACCTCGTTCTGCGGAACGGCGAACATGCCGAACGGGTAGGACTGGCGGAGGTCTTCCTTGTCCGTGTACGGGAACTTCGCCAGGTCGGCCAGTTCCTTCAGGTCCTCCGGGCGCACCCCGGCGTCGTCGAACTTCTTTTTGTACATCGGCACACGTTCGTAGGCGTAAGCCACAGTGTGCTGCAGGCGCGCAAGCTGAAGGGCTTCGAGTTCGTCCCGGCTCATCAGCTCCTCGGGATCGAGGGTCTCGGGCTCAGCCGGAGTGGACTTGCGGGCTTTCGTTCCGGTGGTGGTGGTCATTAAAGAGGTCCTTGCTAGTGCTTTTTGGCGGCGGGGTTGGGTACGGTGCGCGATCTGCCGCGGAACTCGGCGAGGACTTCCTCGCCGCTCCCGGACTCCTGGGTCACGCGGATGTCGTACAGACCGCTGCGGCCGGTCTGGTTGACGAGGGTGGCGGTGGCAGTCAGCTGACGGCCTGAAAACCCCGGATTCATGAAATTAACATCGACGCCGGAGGCAACGGTAATGGTGCTGCCGTCACCGTGCGGATCGTTGCAGGCCAGTGCGAAGGCGACGTCGGCGAAGGCGAAGATCATGCCGCCCTGCGCCATGCCGAAGCCATTGAGCATCTCGTCCCGCAAGCGCATCCGGATGACAACATCACCGAACTCCGCGCGAACCAGTTCCACGCCCATCCACGCGGCGGCCTGGTCGTTGACGAAGGCAGGATGGAAGGGCGCAGCAGATTCCGCGGCGGGGCTGTCGGGCTGCCCGCCGAGGTTGGTGTCGACGTCGATTTCCGTCATGTGGGCCCCTCCCTGTTCTTTACCGAATGTTCATTAGGTAATCCTGATTTGTGAGCCAAGTCAAGTCATCCCAGTCAGCAGAAGGCACCAGCAGCACCCAGCCGGAAGCGAGGCTGCCGCAGAAAGCTGCGACAGCCTCGCCGTCATACTCTCCCCGAGGGGGCTAAATAACTAGATCAGTTCGCGGGCATCCAAGGCCGCAAGGACGAAGGCGTAGTCCCAGGCCCGGTCCTTCCAGGCTTCGTACCGCCCCGAGGCACCGCCGTGGCCGCCGTCCATCTCCGTCTTGAGCACAATCGGCTCCGACGCCGTGGCGGCCTCGCGCAGCCGTGCCACCCACTTGGCCGGTTCCACGTAGAGCACGCGGGTGTCATGGAAGCTGGTCACCGCGGCGATGCGCGGGTAGGCCGCCTTATGCACGTTCTCGTACGGGGAGTAGGACTTCATGTAGGTGTAGACCTCGGGATCGGTGATCGGATTGCCCCATTCTTCCCACTCCAGGGCGGAGAGCGGCAGGTCCGGATCAAGGATCGAGGTCAGCGGGTCCACAAACGGCACCTGGGCGACGACGGCCGCGTACTTTTCCGGCGCCAGGTTGGCAATGGCACCCATCAGCAGGCCGCCGGCGGAACCGCCCATCGCGGCGATCCGCGCGGGATCGGCCCAGCCGGAAGCCGCCAGCCAGTCGGTGGCGTCGATGAAGTCGGTAAAGGTGTTCTTCTTGGCCAGCTTCTTGCCGTCGTCGTACCACTTGCGTCCCACCTCGCCGCCGCCGCGCACGTGCGCAATGACGAACACGACGCCGCGGTCCAGCAGCGAGAGCCGGGCGGTGTTGAAGCCCGGATCCATGCTGAGCTCGTAGCTGCCGTAGCCGTAGATGAGCGCGGGATTGGCGGAATTACGCTCCAGCGTGGCCTTGCGGACGACCGAGAGTGGAATCTGCGTCCCGTCCTGCGCAGTGGCCCAGGCCCGCTCGGCGACGTAGTCCTCGGATCGGTAGCCGCCCAGGACCGGCGTCTCCTTGCGCAGGAACAGCTCCCCGGTAGCCAGCTCGTAGTCATAGACCCGGGGCGGCGTGAGGAAGGAGCTGTAGCCGAGCCGGATGACCGGCGCGTCGTAGTCGGAGCCGCCGACACCGGCGGTGTAAAGCTCCTCGTCGAAGTCCGGCTCCACCGGTTGCGCCTGCCCGGGCGTCCCCAGCCCCGCCAGCGGGATGACCTGGACCCTCTCGATCGTGTCTTTGCGTACGGAAAGCACCACGTGCGTAGCGGTAACCCCCGCGCCGTTGACCCGCACGCCGTCGTCGTGCGCTGTGACGGTATCCCAGCGCTGCTGTGCCAGCGGCTTGGCGAACTCGGCCGCGTCCACCACGGAAACCATGGAGTTGACCGCGTCCTTGTTGTGCGTGAGCAGGACCTTCTCCACCCCGTCGAGCAGGAACGGTTCGGCCTCGTAGAGGATGCGCTCGTTGCGCGAAATGATGGTGCGCAGGCCGGTCTCCTGGTGCGCGAAATCAAGCAGGCGCGTTTCGCTGTATTCGGAGCAGCCGATCCCGATGACCAGGTGCCGGCGGTCGGCGGAGAGCTCGAAACCGGTCCACATTGCGGGATCGTCTTCCTGATAAACAACGACGTCGGCGCTCACCTCGGTGCCGAGCGTGTGGGATTTGATCTGGTGCGGCCGCCAGGAATCGTCCACCACGGTGTAGAAGACCTGGCTGCCGTCGGGGGAGAAGGCCAGCGAATAGAAAACGTTCTCCACCACGTCCGGAAGCAGTTCGCCGGTCCGCAGGTCCTTGATCCGCAGTGTGAAGCGTTCGTCGCCGGCGTTGTCCACCGCGTAGGCATAGAGGTTGCCGTCACGGGTGACTGCCGCGCCGCCAAGGGAGAAGAAGGGGTGGCCCTCGGCCTCGGCGTTGCCGTCCAGCAGGATCTGCTCGCCCTGCACTTCGGTGGCCGGTTCAACCTGCGGCGGGGTCCAGTCTGCCTTGGTGTCGCCGGTGTCCTGTGCCTTGACCCGGCACTGGATGCCGTACTGCTTGCCCTCTTCCATCCGACCGTAGTACCACCAGCCGTCCTTGCGGACCGGGACGGAGAGATCGGTCTCCTGCGTGCGGTTCTTGATCTCGTTGAAGATCGCCTCGCGCAGCGGCTGCTGGTCGGCAGTGACGGTTTCGGTGTACTGGTTTTCGGCCTGCAGATGGGCGACGACTTCCGGGTTCTCCTTCTCGCGGAGCCATTCGTAGTTGTCCACGAACGTGTCCCCGTGGTGCGTGCGCTCCACCGGTTCCTTCCGGGCGACCGGTGGCTGCGGCAATCCTGTGGGCCGGGTCTGGCCGGCCGGGTTGGCAGTGCCAGTGGTGGGGGAGTCTGCTGCGGTGTCTGCGGGAGAGTGGCTCATGCCCCAAATATATAGACCGGGTTCCGTGTGGCCGCCAGGTTTGGCTGACAGGTGAACCGAACGCTCGGCGAGTGACGCTTGACGGGCTCGTCGACGTGACTATATCCTGAACGAACGGTCGGTAAATATTTCGCGCCGGAATTTCCCCCCATAGTGAGGTGACCATCATGGCAACGAAGACGCAATCCCCCAGAGACGCACAGTTGCAGCCTGTTCCGTCCGCTGAGGACGAGGCCGGCCAGGCCTACTTTGACAAGATCATCGCCGAGGATTCACGGATCGAGCCGGCGGACTGGATGCCGGCCGGGTACCGGAAGACCCTGACCCGGCAGATTTCCCAGCACGCCCACTCCGAAATCATCGGGATGCAGCCGGAGGCGAACTTCATCACGCGCGCCCCGTCGCTGAAGCGCAAGGCCATCCTGATGGCCAAGGTGCAGGACGAAGCCGGGCACGGCCTCTACCTGTACTCCGCGGCGGAGACGCTGGGCACGCCCCGCGACGAGCTCTTTGACCAGCTGCTCAGCGGCAAGGCGAAGTACTCCTCCATCTTCAACTACCCCGCGCTCACCTGGGCGGACATGGGTGCCATCGGCTGGCTGGTGGACGGTGCCGCTATCGTCAACCAGGTGCCGCTGTGCCGTGCTTCCTACGGTCCCTACGGCCGGGCCATGGTGCGCGTGTGCAAGGAAGAGTCCTTCCACCAGCGGCAGGGCTTCGAGATCCTGCTCGAGCTGGCCAGCGGAACGCCTGCGCAGAAGCAGATGGCCCAGGATGCGGTCAACCGCTTCTACGCTCCGGCGCTGATGATGTTCGGTCCGAACGACGACGAATCCCCGAACTCGCAGCAGTCCATGCGCTGGAACATCAAGCGCTTCTCCAATGACGAGCTGCGCCAGCGTTTTGTGGGCATGATCCAGGAGCAGGTTAGGGTCCTCGGACTGACCCTGCCCGATGACGAGATCCGCTTCAACGAAGAAACCGGCAAGTGGGAGTACGGCGAACTCGATTGGAATGAGTTCTACGAGGTCCTCAAGGGCCGCGGCCCCTGCAACGCCCAGCGGATGGAACGCCGCCGCGAGGCGCACGAGAACGGCGCATGGGTACGCGAAGCAGCAGCTGCCTACGCAGCTAAGAAGGCACAGAAAGCACAGGTAGCCTAATGGCAACATCAGACCAGACCGCTATGGGGACGTCGGACAAGACCCCCGCCACGGAAATCGGCCACACGCCGGAGAAGGCCCCCTGGCCGCTCTGGGAGGTTTTCGTCAGGTCATCCCGCGGACTTTCGCACGTGCACGCAGGTTCCCTGCACGCGCCGGACGCCGAGATGGCAGTGCGTAACGCACGGGATCTGTACACACGGCGCAACGAAGGTGTATCGCTGTGGGTCGTACCGGCGTCGTCCATTGTTGCCAGCGATCCGGATGCCAAGGGTGAGTTCTTCGAATCGCCCAAAGGCAAGGACTACCGCCACGCCACGTACTACAAGAAGAGTGAAGGGGTGAAGCACCTGTGAGCGGCGAAAGCGCAACACGCATCACGCCGGGCAACGCCCTGCGTCCCGAGGACGTGGCCGAGCGGGTTGCCGGTGGTGTCCAGGTCGGCGAAGACGTCGGCGAATATGCACTGCGCCTCGGGGACGACGCCCTGATCCTGGCCCAGCGGCTCGGCTGGTGGATCTCCCGTGCGCCCGAGCTCGAAGAAGACGTGGCCCTGGGCAACATCGCCCTGGACCTCCTCGGACACGCGCGCTCGTTCCTCACCTATGCCGGCTCCGCCTGGGGCAAGACCGAGGATGACCTGGCCTACTGGCGCGGCGAGTCTGAATTCCGCTCCTGCTTCCTGGTCGAGCAGCCTAACGGTGACTTCGGCAAGACCATCGCCCGCCAGCTGGTGTTCTCCATCTTCCAGCACGAGCTGTACTCACGACTGGTCGATTCCGCGGACGAGACGATCGCCGCCATCTCGGCTAAGGCGCTTAAGGAAGTGGATTACCACCGGGACCACGCGATCCAGTGGACCATCCGCCTCGGAGACGGCACGGAGGAGTCCAAGCGCCGCATCCAGGCGGGTCTTGAATCGGTCTGGCCCTACGTGGCCGAACTGTTCCAGGATGACGAACTCATTGAACGGCTTGGCGGAGTTGCCGCGCATCCGTCCGAAATGCGCGCACCCTTCGACGCGCTCATGGCGCAGGTGCTGGATGAGGCAGGGCTGGAGCTCCCCGACGTGCAGCCGGCAATGACCGGTGGCCGCGGCGGCAAGCACAGCGAACACCTGGGCTACATCCTCGCGGAAATGCAGGTCATCGCGCGCGAACACCCGGGCGCCACCTGGTAAATCGGCAAGAGCCAAGACGAGTCAACAAAAGATAACGGAGCAGGTATGTCTACCAACACAGCAGTGCGCCCGGCCGAGGCTGAAGCAGCCAGGGCCTGGGACATCGCGGCGACGGTCTGCGACCCTGAGATTCCCGTCATCAATATCGCCGAACTGGGAATCCTGCGCAGTGTCGACGTCGTGCCTGGAGAATTCGACGACAACGGCAACCCGGCAGTGGACGTCACCATCACGCCCACCTATTCCGGCTGCCCCGCCATGGATGCCATCAAGGACGACGTCGTTGCCGCCCTTGGCGAACAGGGTTACGGTGACGTGCGGGTCAGGCTCGTCTTGGCGCCGGCCTGGACCACGGACTGGATGACGGATTCGGGCAAGGCCAAGCTGGAGGAGTACGGCATCGCGCCGCCCACCGGCATGGCTGCCCTCCGAAGCGGTCCGATCAGCCTGGGACTCAGCGTGAAATGCCCGCAGTGCAACTCGCTCAACACCCGTGAACTGACCCGGTTTGGCTCCACCTCCTGCAAGGCGCTCTATCAGTGCAATGAGTGCAAAGAACCTTTCGATTACTTCAAGGTGCTCTAAATGACTACTTCCACATCGCCGGCCTCAGCTTCCGACGCTTCCGGCGGTACCGCCACCGACGCGCCGGCCAAAAAGCGCGGCTCCTTCCACCCGCTGAGCGTTGCCGAGGTCCGCCGCCTCACCGACGAGGCCATCGAGGTCACCTTCGCCGTGCCCGAGGAGCTGCAGGGCCAGTACGACTATGTCCCCGGCCAGTACGTAGCGCTGCGCACCACCATGGAGGGCCAGGAAGTCCGCCGCAGCTACTCCATCTGCGCCGAGCCTCGCCCGGGGGAGATCCGCGTGGCGATCAAACGCGACATCGGGGGCTTGTTCTCCAACTGGGCCAACGAGAACCTGAAGGCCGGCGACGTCCTGGACGTCATGAGCCCCACGGGTGCGTTCATCTCCAAGCACCAGATGACGGAGATCAACCGCCCGGAGGCCATCGACACGGACGCCGAAGACGTTTTCGTGGCGTTCGCTGCCGGTTCCGGCATCACCCCGGTGATCTCCATTGCCCGCACCGTTTTGGCCGCGAACGACAACGTCCGTTTTGACCTGGTGTATGCGAACAAGGCCGCCATGGACGTCATGTTCGTGGAGGAACTGGCGGACCTGAAGGACAAATACCCGGCGCGTTTTGCCGTCCATCACGTGCTCTCCCGCGAACAGCGCATCTCGCCGCTGCTCTCGGGCAGGATCGACGCCGAAAAACTCACCAGCCTCTTCGATGACGTGCTGCGTACGGACGACGTCGACGAGTGGTTCCTCTGCGGTCCGTTCGAATTGGTCCAGCTCTGCCGCGACACCCTGGCCGAGCGCGGAGTGCCGGCGGAGAAAATCCGGTTCGAGCTCTTCACCACCGGCGAGCCGACCAAGCCGCAGGGCAACATCGGCCGCCCGGTCGAGGTGGACCCGAACGCCGACAACTACGAAATCAACTTCCAGCTCGACGGACTCTCCGCCCAGGTGGCCAGCCCCAAACATGCCCGCGAAACCGTGCTCAACGCGGCACTGCGCGTCCGTCCCGATGTTCCCTTCGCCTGCGCCGGCGGCGTCTGCGGCACCTGCCGCGCCAAGGTGGTCTCCGGGACGTTCGAGATGGATGAGAACTACGCGCTGGAGCCGGAGGAGATCGAGCGCGGCTACGTGCTGACCTGCCAGACCCGGCCCACCGGCGATGAAATCACCGTCAACTACGACGCGTAAACGCCGCTGAATTTACCTGCACTGCACCTGCACCGAAGGAGAAAACCGTGGGCATGATCGAGTTGTCGATCGCTAACAACGTCGCCGAAGTGGTGCTGAACGCGCCGCAGAAGATGAACGCGCTCAACGAAGAGGCCTTGGCTGAACTGGAAAAGGCGTACGACGACGCCGCCGCGGCTGCCGCTGACGGTTCCGTCCGCGCGTTGCTGCTCCGCGGTGAAGGCCGGGGCTTCTGCGCCGGACGGGACATCTCCGGCGTCGTACCCGAAACCGACGACGCGTACGGCTACCTCGGAAACCTGGTGACGCCGCTGCTGAAAAAGATGGCAGCCTTCCCGGCACCCACGTTCGCGGCGGCACAGGGGGCATGTCTCGGCGTCGGACTGGGCCTGCTCATCGCCACCGACGTAGTCTACGTTGCCGACAACGCGAAGATCGGTTCACCGTTCGCCAACCTTGGCGCCACTCTGGATTCCGGCGGCCACTGGTTGTTCACCGAGCGGCTCGGTGCCCACCGCACACTGGATCTGATCTACACAGCCGACCTGATGAGCGGCGAAGAAGCTGTCCGCGCCGGCCTGTTCAGCCGGGCCATGCCGGCGGACGAACTGTTGGACAGCACACGGGCCACGGTGGCCAAGGTTGCCCAAGGTGCCACCGGTGCCTTCCGCGCATCGAAGGAACTGGTGGCGAACATCCGGGACCAGCGGCTGGGACTGTGGTCCGCCGTCGACGAGGAAAACACCGCCCAGGGCGAGCTGTGCAAGAGCGAAGACTACGCCGAGGGTTTCAAGGCGTTCCAAGAAAAGCGCAAGCCGGTTTTCAAGGGCTAGCAGGCCTTTCTCCTATCGGGGCTGCCGCACCCTTCCTACCCTTGACATGTCATGCTCCCGGGCAGAGAATTTATCAAACTGATTTTCTAACCGATGAAACGATCCGAGCTGGGGAAACCCACAAGGCATGGCAGGGCTGGTCCGCTTCTGCGGCCACATGGGGGAGGGCAGTTCCGCGACGCGAGGCTGTTGCAGTCGGAGCGCACCAGTCCTGACCATGGTTAACGGGACGCCGCCGGGAAGAACCCGGCGGCACTGCCGTTTAATGCCGGCTGCAGGGGTCCTTGCCCAGCCCGGCTGTTATCGGGTGTCGAGGTCTTCGAACACGAGGAACGTCTGCGTGTCCAGAATCCCCGGCATTGACTGGATCTGGTCGAAAATCACCCGGCGCAGGTCCACATTGTCGATGGCGCGGACCAGCAGGATCACGTCAAAGTTACCGCCGACAAGCGCGATGTGGTGGACCTCGGGGATGGCTCGCAGGGCTTCCCGGAGTTCGCGCCAGGAATGCTGGCGCAATTTCAGCGTTACGTAGGCGGAAGACTTCAAGCCGGCTTTGATCGGATCCACCAGGGCGGTGAACTTTGTCAGGACCCCGGCTTCGGTCAGGCGAGCGATGCGCGAATACGCGTGCGCGCGGGAGATATGCACGTTCTCGGCTACGGACGTAACCGACAACCGGCCATCGCGGGTGAGCTCTGCCAGGATCTTCCGGTCAATGTCGTCCAGTTTCGGCGAATCGCCATCTGTCATTCGTCTACACCTCGTTTAGTTAGTCAGCTCACACTTACAATTCGTCTACAAGAATACGGTGTCAGAATTGAAAATTCCATGATTCTTGCTGGAAGTGGATACGAATAGTCATCCGAACGCATACTAAAGCAACACAGTTTCTACTCTCCGGCACAGCTGCGGTGAACGATTATCCGCCTGGCGGCCAACAGTATGCGAAGGATGCGAGGGAGCAAACGATGACTATCTCAACCGGAAACCCGCTCGAGGGATCGATGCAGGACCCCTCCCGCAGTTCAGACCTGGATCAGCAGGCAACCGCCGAGTCCTACATGCTGCCGTCCGGGCAGCCGGTCCAGCTGGTGGATCCCGACGGCCGCCACATCCACAACGACAAATACCCCCTGCCGAATGGCGAAGCACTGCTGACTGCCTACCGCGAACTCGTGGTTGGCCGCCGTGTCAATGACCAGGCCAATGCGCTGGTGCGCCAGGGCCGCATGGCCGTTTATCCGTCCTCACATGGCCAGGAAGCCTGCCAGGTTGCGGCAGCCGTCTGCATCGACAAGCAGGACTGGCTCTTCCCTACGTACCGCGACACCGTCACAGTGCTGGCCCGGGGCGTGGATCCCATCCAGGCGCTCACCCTGCTGCGAGGCGACTGGCACAGCGGGTACGACCCGTACGAACATAACGTTTCCATCCAGGCTACGCCGCTGGCCACCCAGCTGCTGCACGCCGTCGGGGTGGCCCATGCGGCCAAGCTCAAGGGCGAGAACACCGTTGTGATCGCCATGTGCGGGGACGGTGCAACCAGCGAAGGCGACTTCCACGAGGCACTGAACTTCGCCGCCGTCTTCCACGTTCCGGTGGTGTTCTTCGTCCAGAACAACCAGTACGCCATCTCCGTACCGTTGCACCACCAGACCGTGGCGCCGTCGTTAGCTCACAAAGCCATCGGTTACGGCATGCCCGGGGAGCGGGTCGACGGCAATGACCTCGCCGCACTGCTGTCCGTCCTGGGCAAGGCCGTCGAGCGGGCACGGGACGGCGGCGGACCGGCCTTGGTGGAAGCACACACCTACCGCATGCAATCCCACACCAACGCGGACGATGCCACCCGCTACCGCGAAGACGACGAGGTCCAGCAGTGGGTGCCGAAGGATCCGATCAAACGTATGCGCACCTATCTGACTGACCTCAACCTGCTGGACGAAGCAGTGGAAAAGAACATTGCCGAGCAGGCGGAGACCGTGGCAGCCGCAATGCGGGACGGGCTGAACGCCGAGTCCGAGGTGGATCCGGAAGACCTGTTCCGCTACGTATTCACCGAAAAGACCAGCCAGCTGCACGAACAGGCGGCCAAGCTGCGCGACGAGCTGTCACGCGAATCGGCCTAGCTGCTACCACCGGAGGAACCCACCATGAGCACAACACTGACGTTTGCCAAGGCGCTGAACACGGCACTGGCCGATGAGATGGAATCGGATTCGACCGTCGTCGTATTTGGTGAAGATGTAGGCCTTCTTGGCGGCGTCTTCCGGATTACCGACGGACTGACGGCACGCTTCGGCGAGGAACGTTGCTTCGACACGCCGCTGGCCGAGTCCGGCATTATGGGCATGGCCATCGGCATGGCGATGAACGGGCTGCGTCCGGTGGTGGAGATGCAGTTCGATGCCTTTGCCTACCCTGCCTTTGAGCAGGTCGTTTCGCACGTCGCCAAGATGCCGAACCGGACCAAAGGCAAGGTCAAGCTGCCCATGGTTATCCGCATTCCGTATGCGGGCGGCATTGGCGGCGTGGAGCACCATTGCGACTCCTCCGAGTCCTACTATGCGCACACGCCCGGGCTGACGGTGGTGGCGCCGGCAACCGTGCAGGACGCCTACACAATGCTCCGCGAGGCCATCCGCCATCCGGACCCGGTGGTTTTCCTGGAGCCGAAGAAGCTGTATTGGTCCAAGGAAGACCTCGAACTGGAGTCCCTGCGCGAATCAGTCGGCTCCTTCGGACGTGCTGTCGTTGCGCGCGAAGGCAGCGACGCCACGCTGATTGCCTACGGTCCTTCGGTGTCCACCGCGATGAATGCCGCGGCCGCCGCTGCCGAAGAAGGCCGGTCGCTGGAGGTAATCGACGTGCGTTCCATCGTTCCTTTCGACGACGAAACCGTGGCGGCATCCGTGCGTAAGACGGGGCGCGCCGTCGTGATCGCCGAGGCCCCGGGCTTTGCCTCGGTGGCCTCGGAAATCGTGGCCCGGGTGCAGGAACGCTGCTTCCACTCGCTGGCAGCGCCGGTTCTGCGCGTTACCGGTTTTGACATTCCTTACCCGGCGCCGAAGTTGGAGCAGTTCTACCTGCCCAGCGTGGACCGCATCCTGGACGCCGTGGATGATCTTCAGTGGGAGGACGCATAATCATGTCACGTCAGATATTCAACCTTCCGGATCTGGGCGAGGGACTGACCGATGCCGAACTGGTCAACTGGCTCGTCAATGTAGGCGATGAAATCAAGGTCGACCAACCGATCGCCGAAGTCGAAACCGCCAAGTCCATGGTGGAAGTACCCAGTCCGTATGCCGGCACTGTTGCCGAGCTTCACGGGGCGGCAGGGGAAACCATTGATGTTGGCAAACCGTTGATTTCCGTCGACGCCGCAGGAGCCGCAGGTTCTGCCGGGCCGGCTGGAGGTTCCACTTCAGCTGCCGGCGGCGCACGCGCTGCCGAAGCACACCCCGACGCGGAAGCGTATCGGAACGAGGAACGGGCCGGCGTCCAAGCCCCGGCTGCGGCTGCTGAGCCGGCCGAAGAAAGCGGATCCGGAAATGTCCTCATCGGCTATGGAACACCTGGCGGCCACGGCGGCGCCAAGCGTACCCGTCGGCCAAAGGGGAGCACTGGTGTGCGGGCCGGGACAGCCGCTCCGGTGGCTGAGCCGAGGACCGTCTCCGCTTCCGCACCGGCTGTTGCCGCAGCACCCGATCGAGCGCCGCGGGCCGCTGTAGCCCAGGCCGTGCGGTCGGCCGAAGCCGGTGACCCTGCTGCTCTGGCAGCTGCCCCGCCGTCTAACGGATCGGCCCCCATTGGTCTGGCGCCGCAAGTGGTCTCACCACTGGTGCGCAAACTGGCGCGGGACGGCGGATTGAGTATTTCCGAGATGCAGGGCTCGGGCCCCGGCGGGCTGATCCTGCGTCGGGACGTTGAAGCTGCGCTCGCAGGCTCAAGCGGAAGCCGGACCGCGGTGGGATCGGCCGACACAGCTTCCACTTCTGTGGCCGCCGACGGCGCTGAGACCGATGCGCGCACTGGACTTGGGATCGCTACGCGCACGCCTATGAAGGGCGTCCGGAAGACGGTAGCTGCAGCCATGTCGCAGAGCCGGCGGGAGATCCCGGAAGCCACAGTATGGGTAGACGTAGACGCCACCGCGCTGCTTGAAATGCGTGCCGCGTTGAAGAAACGGGATCCGGACAGCACTCCGGGTCTCCTGGCCTTCATCGCGCGTTTTGTCACCGCAGGCTTGGCCAAGTTCCCTGAACTGAATACCCGTGTGGAAAACGACGAGATTGTTGGCTTTGACGGCGTAAATCTCGGTTTCGCGGCACAAACGGAGCGTGGGCTGATGGTCCCCAGCATCCGCGGTGCCGATAAGCTCAGCGCCCGCGAACTGGATGCCGAGATTCGCCGGCTGGCTGCCGTCGCACGCGAGGGCAAAGCCACTCCGGCAGAATTGACCAGCGGAACCTTTACGCTGAACAACTACGGAGTCTTTGGGGTAGACGGCAGCGCAGCCATCATCAATTACCCTGAAGTGGCCATCCTTGGGGTTGGCCGGATCATTGATAAGCCATGGGTCGTCAATGGACAGTTGGCGGTCCGTAAAGTCACCGAGCTGACCCTGGCATTCGACCACCGTGTATGCGACGGCGGCACAGCCGGCGGCTTCCTTCGGTATGTAGCGGACGCCATTGAAAGCCCGGGAACGGTTCTCGCCGATCTCTGACTTTGCCGTTGCTGTCAGGCTGCTTGGCGGTAGATGAAGTCGATGCGGCCCAGGGCCTGCTCGAAGACTGACAACGGCTCCAGTGTCTCGTCCGCCTGCTCCGTCGCCGGTGGCGTGCCGGGCAGGGCTGGCGCGGTCGAGCGGTAGGTGTGCCCGGTCGGGGTCGTCGTTTCGACGGTGTGGCGTGGACCGGGGATCCTTCGGGCGTGCCAGCCGTCGGTTTCCTTCGCCAGGTTACATGCTTCACATAGCCCTTGCCCGTTGAGCTCGCTGGTCGCCCCGGCGTCGCGCCAGGGCACGACGTGGTCGTGGTGGCGGATCGGTGCGTCGCACCACGGCGTGCGGCAGAGCTGGTCCCTGGCCTGGATCATGCGTTGCATCCCGGCCGGCATCAACCGCGCCCGCGAATCCGCGCCGAGCAGTTGTCCGGTGCCCGGCGCGGTGTACAGTCGGCGCACCCAGACTTCCACCTCGGACTCATCGATCGCGTTTCCGGAGGCTGTTCGCTCCGAACCTGGTGGCCCTGTTGGCGTACCGGTGGCTTCGGTGGTTCCGGTGTCTGCGGTGTCGGCACCTGCATCGTTGGCCGGTATGGGTTCGGCTGTGTCTGGCGGGCCGGAGCCGGCAGCACCGTCCCCAGCGCCGGCATCCGTTGCGCGGGTAACGATCGTGTCTTCCTCGGCGCCGTTTATCGGATTGCCGACCGCAGGATGATCTGTGCCGCCGTTCCCAGCGGCGCCCTTCATCGGGCTACCGGCGGCGGAGGCGTCCTTGCCAGCGTTCCCGTTCCCGTTCTCGGTGTCGGTGTCGCCGGTGTGGAGCAGGTCGCGGGCCCATTGGGCGGGGACGATGCCGTACCCGGCCAGACGGGCAGGCTCGGAGTCGCCTTGGAACAGGGTGCGGTCGGTCATGACCAGCTGCACCTCGATTTTTGCGGGATTCTCGGCTGGTTGGCCGGTGACGCGTTCGACGAGGATGTCGGCCATGAGCTGGCCCCGGCCGCGTTCATCGCCCTGCGCCTTGAGCCGGTCGGCTTCCTTGGCCAGGGCCGCGTGGACGGCCACGCCCTGCACCACCGGCAGCAGGCAGGACACCTGGGCCATGGTGTCCGGCGCGGGACGGCAGGAGACGTGGCGTTCGGTTTCGGCTTTCGCGGCCCTACGGACCACCGACAGTGGGTCCAGCCGCAGCGCGGCCTGCTTCGCCATGGCCCCGATCCGCTTGTCCCCGCAGCCGCGCAGTGTTTTCGGATCAGCACACAATTCCCGGTCGACGCGGGCCCGGTCTTCCACGCCCAGGCACGCGGTTTCGCGGACCAGGATGGTCGCCCGCCACTCGTTCAGCCGGCCCTCCGCCAACGCCTTATACGTGTGCGGCATTTCCCTGATCAGCGTGGTGGCCATGCCCAGGTGCTTACCGCCCCGGTTCGGGGAGTCCTTGCGTGCCAGGCCGATCTCCTTGGCCAGGCCCCGGCTCCGCTTCTCCGCCGCGACCCCGGCCGCTGCCCGGGTTTCCCGGCGGGAAGCAGCAAACGCTTCCGTCTCGCGCGCCTGCGCGGCAGCCGCGGCGGCTTTAAGTTCCTCCAGTGCGGTGATCCGGTCGATCCGCACCCCCTCGGCGACGTCCTGGTCCATGTTCGCCAGTTCCAGGATCGCGGCCCGGACCAGTACAGCACCCGGATCACCGGGGACCGGCTTCACCGGATCCATCTCCGCCGGAACGATTGACTCGAACATACATTCGATTCTACGGTGATGTGACGGACGGCACAAGCGTTTAGTCCAGCGGTGGATAACCAGAAAGGTGGTGATAGCTAGGGGAAATGCCGAGGCTGTTGGCCATGTGAAGGCTCGCAGGGCACCACCCAGTGGCGGCCCGAACCTCGGCCGTACAAATCCCTGTACCGCCGACATTGCCCGGGCTACCCTTGTGACATGAAAGCTCTTCCTGAGGCCTACGAACTGTATTTGGCCGGATTGAGTTCTGCTGAGGCAGACGCCATTCGTCCGGTATTTCTGGAGTCTGTGGCGGAAGGCGACCATGGGATTCTGATCCGTGGCGCGGGGTCGCACCACGTCCAGGCTCTCGTCGACCCTCGCGTCCCCTTTGGCGAGATCCACGAAGGGTACATGTGGGACTAAAGTGTGAATCGCAGCGCTAAATGGCGGCTTATCTGCGGCGCTAAATGGCGTCCCGCGCCGCGCCTAAGCCGCTCGTTAGTCGGTTGAGGAGAGGTACCAGCTCACAGTGTCGCATTGGCCGTCATCGCTGTTACCGGTCGCCAAAACGCTCCCATCGGAGCGAAGGCCTAGCGTGTGAGTGGAACCAGCCGCAACCGCCACGACGTCACGCCACGATGCAACATCGCATTGGCCGCGACTGTTGTCGCCGGCCGCGCGCACCTGGCCCCCAGCGACCACCGCAACCGTGTGATAACTGCCTGCTGACACGGCTACAACGTCACGCCACGCAGACACTTCTTCGACCCAGGACGCTCGGTCTCCGGCCACAATCACTCGTCCGTCTCTGGTGAGGGCGACCGTATGCAGGTAGCCCGCGGCCACCGCCCGCAGGTCGCGCCATCCGGCCACCTCGCATTGGCCCCTGCGATTGTTTCCCGCAGCCACTGCTGTGCCATCCGCCCGAAGCCCTATGGAGTGCCAGTCTCCCGCCGCAACGGCCACCAGTTCGTTCCAACCTTCAATGTCGCTGGCTCCTTCGTTCCGTCGACCAGCCGCACGGGCTGTACCGTTTGCGATGACTGCGAGCGTGCGTCGCCAACCAGCGGCGATGCTCACGACGTCTGTCCATTCGTCGACGTCGCACTGCCCCTCGTTGTTCCAGCCGGTCGCGAGCACCGTGCCGTCCTCGCGCAGTCCAACCGTGTGAGAGCGCCCGGTGTTCGATGCTGTGTGCACGTTTCCAGCCGCCACCGCGACGATGCTATTCCAGCCCTCGACGCGCCGTTCCTCCGCTTTCGGGATGCCCGCGGTTAGCACCGAACCCTGCGCGGTAACGCCTACCGAGTGTCGGCGACCGGCCGCGATGCGGGTGTGGGGATAGCAAGTAGTCATCTTTAGATCGTCTCAGGAGTTGCGACGCGCAACATCAGTCCCTCGGAGGTTGTGGTCGATGGGGATGCGCCCTCTACGTAATGGAACGGTGGCCCGCTAACGGCCGTTTATGAAACACCCCTGGGCAAAAAGATCCCGGCCGAGCTCGTCGAGGTGATCGAGGCGCTGGCCCTCCGCCGGCCAGCGCCGACCATGGCCTTCATCTGCCGGCGGGTCGGAGACATCGCCCGGGACCGGGACCTGCCGGCACCGAGCTACTCCAGCGTCCGAGCCGTAGTCACGGCGATCGATCCAGGACTGATCACGCTCGCACAGGAAGGCGACGCTGCATACCGGGACAGGTTCGAGTTGGTGTTCCGCCGTGCAGCCTCCCGTCCGAACGAGCAGTGGCAGGCGGACCACACCCTCCTCGACATCATGGTCGTCGACAAGGGCGGCAACCCCGTGCGGCCCTGGCTCACCATTGTGCTCGATGACTACTCCCGCGCCGTCGCCAGCTACACCCCTCTTCACCGGAGCACCGACGGCCGAGCAGACAGCACTGGCGCTGCATCAGGCCGTACACCGCAAGACCAGCCCGGCTTGGCAGGTCTGCGGGCTCAGTCGGCCATACATCTCTGACAAAAGTGCGCCATTTACCGCTGCGATTCACAGACTAAAGGACCAGTAAATCGGTTTTCGTTCTCATCCCACCGGAATGAGGGCGTTCGGTTACGCGCTATCCGGTCTGTGACTGCTTCCCTCCCGCCCACCGCGATACGGTAGTGGTTGGACGCGCAATGACGCTGCGTCCTGGGAACGGATCCAGGAGGAAATGGCCGGCATGAGCGAGACCGTGCAAACCGAGGACAAGGCCGAGCATGTTCAGGTGGCACCCGGAAACTATGTGATCCGAACGCGGAGCTACTTGCTCAATAGCGGCCTGGTGATCGGGAAGCAAAAAGCCATGGTGATCGACACCGGGGCAGGCCCTCGACAGGCACGGCAGATATACAAGGCTGTCCGGTCCCTAACGAAGCTGCCGCTGGTGGTAGTCAACACCCATTCGCATTTCGACCACATCTTCGGCAACGCCTTTTTCGCGGACAACGGCGTCCATGACTTTTATGCGCATCGCAACTGCGCGCACGATATGGCTGAAACTGCCTCACTCCAGCGCGAGCAGGTAGCGGAAACCGAGCCCGAAATGGCCGAGGGGACCGGGGAGCACACCCGCATCCGTGTCCCGACCAAGCCGGTGGATACCGAAGTCACCGTGAACCTCGGCGACATGCCGGTGAAGCTGTTCTACCTGGGCCGTGGCCATACCGACGGCGATTTGCTGGTGGGTACACCGTCGACCCTCTTCGCCGGCGACCTGGTGGAGCAGGGCGCGAATCCCGCGTTCGAGGATTCCTACCCGCGGGACTGGGTGGAAACACTCCGCAAGATCTCCGGCCTGCGCCACGAATACGATGTCCTGGTGCCTGGCCACGGGCAGACGGTCAGCGATGCTTTCGTGAAGAGTATGTGGGAGACCATGTCACTGGCTGTCCGGATGGGTGAGCAGGCCAGCAGGGACACGCCCGCGGACACCACAAAAGCGATACCGATCCTGCCATACGGCCCACTCCAGTCGAGGGCGCTGCTCACGCGGCTGAAGCATGCACCGCGTTAAGGGGAGCTGAGCTGAGGCCCGAAGAGAGTTTCAGCCTCCGCCGGATCGCCGTGCCCGCGTATGGCCCGTCCCTTCTCTACGGAGTAGGCCAGGGAGCCATTCTGCCGGTGGTGGCCCTGAGCGCCAGGGACCTCGGGGCTACCGTGGCTCTTGCCGCGCTGATGGTTACGCTGCTCGGCGTCGGTTCGCTGGTGACCAACATCCCGGCGTCGATGCTCACCGCACGGTTCGGCGAGAAGTGGGCGCTGGTGGCGGCGTCGCTGTGGTGTGCAGCCGCGATGTTCCTTGCGGTGGTGGCTCCAAACATCACGGTCTTCGCGCTGGCCGTCTTCCTGATCGGCATGGGCGGATCCGTTTTCCTGCTGGCCCGGCAGTCGTACCTGAGCGAGGCCGTGCCGGTACATTTCCGCGCCCGCGCGCTGTCCACCCTCGGCGGCGTTCACCGGATCGGGATGTTCCTCGGTCCGTTCGCCGGCGCCGTCGTTATTGGTTTGGCCGGAACCTCCAGCGCCTACTGGCTGGGCGCGGGTGCCTTCCTCGTGGCCGCGGTAGTCTCGCTGACGGTCCCCGAACTGGAGGTGGCCCGCCCGGACCGAGACGGACAAGCACCGGCGCGACCGAGCATGCGTTCGATTGCCAGCAGCCACCGCCACATCTATCTGACGATCGGGATCGGCATCCTGCTGATCGGTGCCGTTCGCGCATCACGCAACGTGGTGATCCCGCTGTGGGGCGACAGCATTGGGCTGGATGCGGCGACGACATCGGTTATTTTCGGCCTTTCCGGCGCGGTGGACATGCTGGTGTTCTACCCGGCCGGAAAACTGATGGACCTCAAGGGCCGACTTGCCGTGGCTATCCCGTTCCTGACCGTCATGAGCGGCGCCCTGTTCCTCATCCCGTTCACCACCACCATGCTGGGCTTCCTGCTCGCGGCGCTGCTGATCGGGCTGGGCAACGGCCTGGGGTCGGGGATTGTCATGACCCTCGGGGCGGACTATGCGCCGCCGGTGGGTCGGGCGCAGTTCCTCGGCTTCTGGCGCCTGCTCAGCGACACAGGCATCATGGGCGGGCCGGCGCTGCTCAGCCTCGTGACGGCCGCGGTCTCCCTGTCCGCCGGCATCTGGATGACCGCCGGACTGGGGCTGCTGGGTGCGGCGGCCATGGCCTACTGGATCCCGCGCACCGGGCCGCTCAAGCCGGAGCCGGTTATCTCCGGCGGGACTGGAAACTGAAGAGCCAAATCAGCAGGGCGCTGAGCAACATGCCAGCGCCGACAATCAAGCCCATCCCGGCCCAGAAGAACAGCGGTAGCCGTCCGTCGCCTGGCGTCGGCGCGGCGCCGATTTGCTGGATGAACCAGTAGAGCGCGGCGGCCAGGCCCAACCCGAGGAGCGCCAGCAGCCAGCACAGCCGGGGCCACACGGGCGAGGATGACCAGTGGCTGCCGTAGCCGCGGAAGTAGTTCCAGCCGTCGCCCGTACGCAGTACCAGCGGACCTGCGACCAGGGTCCAGAACCCTGCCACCAGGAACGCCGCAACCACATCGGCTGGACGGTGCCAGCCGTTGATCAGGGTGGCCGCACCCGCGAGCACGGCATAGGCGCCGCCGGCTGCTGCCGCGAAGGGCCGCCAGCGGGGCGATACCACCAGGAAAATGGCCATCGCCGCGGCCGCCGCGATGGTGGTATGGCCGGAGGGCAGCGAGTTGTGTTCCAGCGTGGGAACGCCGCGGTCGGGCCGGTCCAGAATGAGGTTCTTCAGGATCCAGGTGCTGGCGGCCGAGGCGGCAACCACGCCCACGGCGATGCCGGCTGCCCGCCAGCGGCGCCGGGCCAGCGCCACCACCAAGAGAACGACGGCGGCGAGTGCCACCGAGATATCGGGCAGCAGGTCCAGGAAGTCGAGGAAGACCCCGCGGCCCAACTGCCAACCGGCGTCGGCTTCGGCCCAGGCGGACTCATCCGCGAACTGGCCCAGCGTGGTTCGGACAAAGGCGTAGTAAGTGAAGGCAAACGCGGCTACGCAGAGGACGGCGCCGAGCCAGAACAGGATGGGACTTCTGCCGGCCCGTCGGCCGGCGGCGGGCCGGGCCATGCGCTTCTGCTGGTTAGTCATCGCCTTCAAGGGTCGCATAATTTGCTGGACGGATGCCGGACAGCCGCGCCCTCGCGCCGCGGCGTAGAGTGGAACGGTGACGACTGAGCACTTTGAGATGCCGCCTCTGGACGAACTGCTCGCCACGGCGCGGGTGGTGTCGCTGCCCATGAAAGTGAAGTTCCGCGGCGTGCTCCGGCGCGAGGTGATGCTCTTCCACGGTCCGGCCGGCTGGGCTGAATTCTCTCCTTTTACAGAGTACGACGACGGCGAGGCGGCTTCCTGGCTGCGTTCGGCTGTGGAGGCGGGCTGGCAGGGCTTCCCGGAGCCGGTGCGCACCAGCGTGCCGGTCAATGCCACCGTTCCGGCGGTTGCCCCGGAGGACGTGCAGGCCGTGCTGGCGCACTATGACGGGCCGAAGACGGTCAAGATCAAGGTTGCCGAACGGGGCCAGGGCCTCAAGGATGATGTTGCCCGGGTGGCGGCAGTTTCGGCGGCCGCGCCGGGTTCGGCATTGCGGGTGGATGCCAACGGCGGCTGGGACGTTCCCACCGCCGTCGAAGCGTTGACGCGGCTGGCCGAGTACGGGCTCGAATACGCCGAGCAGCCCGTTCCGGACATCGATGGCCTGCGGCAGGTGCGCCTTGAACTGCGGCGGCGCGGCATTGGCACCCCGATTGCTGCGGACGAGAGTGTGCGCAAGGAAAGCGACCCGCTCCTGGTTGCCCGGGAAGAGGCGGCAGACCTGATCGTGGTCAAGGTACAACCGCTGGGTGGGGTGCGCCGGGCCTTGGATATTGTCGCCCAGGCGGGCCTGCCCGCCGTCGTCAGTTCCGCCTTGGACTCGTCCGTGGGGATCAGCGCCGGGGTCGCGCTGGCAGCGGCGCTGCCCGAACTGCCCTACGCCTGCGGCCTGGCCACGGTTTCGCTGATGGACGGCGACGTGACGGACCGGCCCTTGGTGCCGGCAGGCGGAGAGCTGCCGGTCCGCACGGTGGAGGTAGATGAGGATTTGCTGGAACGGTACGCGGCACCGGCCGAGCGGCAGCAGTGGTGGACCGAGCGGCTCGAACGCGCATATAGGACACTGGCCGAGGTAGTAGCCGCGAGGTAGCGGGATCGAGTGGGTGGCCGGGGAAGGGGTGGACGGCGAAAGCCGGGCTTGACCGCGGAGGGTTCGCGCCGCCGTCGTTCTTTGTTTGCTTTTTGTTTACTTAGCCTCGGCCTGTTGGTCGGATTGCACTGACATGGTGAAAGCCGTTCGCAACCGTTCGATGTGGAAGGCCTCTGAAGTGTCTGATCTGAAAAAACGCCTGCTGCCGATGCTGGGACATACCTCCGGCAAGCGCAGCGCCATGACCTGTGCGCTCAAGTGTGACAATGCCTGCGCGAAGGGCGTCTGCAATACCTCGGACAACAACTACTTCCGCGACATCGTCTCCGCCGAATTCTCCCGGCGGAACATGCTCGGCGTCAGCGGTGCCGGCGTGGTGGCGCTGATGTTCGGTGGGGGAGCGGCTGCGGCTAATGGCCGGGCGGCCGGTCTGGCACCTGCGGCCAAGAAGGGCTTCGGCCACGGCAATGCCAGCAAGCTGAAGTTCGCCGGCATCGACGGTGTGCGGAACACGGTGGATGACGTGGTTGTGCCCAAGGGATACAACTGGGAGCCGGTGATCCGCTGGGGCGATCCGCTGTTCCACGATTCCGCCGAGTTCGATCCCGAGAACCAGACACCCGAGTCCCAGGCAGGGCAGTTCGGCTACAACTGCGACTACCTGGACATCATCGAGATCCGGGGCAGCAACGGCAAGCGCGGTGTGCTGTTCTCCAACCACGAATACACCAACGAGAACATCATGTTCCCGCCGGACATGGATATCAGCCAGGTCCGCAAGACCGCGATGGCGGCACACGGGCTGTCCGTGGTCGAGGTGGAGCGCAAGGGCAAGGGCCAGCCGTGGAAGTACGTCCGCGGGGCGAAGCTGAACCGCCGCTTCCTGATGGACACCGAGTACGAGCTGACCGGTCCCGCCGCGGGCTCGGACCTGCTCAAGACCAAGGCGGACCCGAGCGGGCGCGTGGTGCTGGGGACGCAGAACAACTGCGCCGGCGGCACCACGCCCTGGGGCACCATCCTCTCCGGCGAAGAGAACTTCAACCAGTACTTCAAGGTTTCGGCGCCCACCGATGAGCAGCGCCGCTACGGGCTGACCAACGCCAATCCGTCGCGCGGCTGGCACATCGAAGAACCGCGCTTCGACACCGACGCCGCCGAGGGCAAGAACGAGGACAACCGCTTCGGCTGGATTGTGGAAGTGGATCCCTTCGATCCGAAGTCCACGCCGCGCAAGCACACCGCCCTTGGCCGCTTCAAGCACGAGGGCGCCAACGTCACCATCGCCAAGTCCGGCCACGCCGTGTCCTACTCGGGCGACGACGAGCGCTTCGACTACCTCTACAAGTTCGTCTCCAAGGACACGTACCGCGAGGGCGACAAGAAACACAACATGACGCTGCTGACCGAGGGCGATCTCTACGTGGCCAGCTTCTCGGGCAACTCCCCGGCGAACCAGATTGACGGTTCCGGCGTGCTGCCCAGCGACGGTGCGTTCGACGGCGTAGGCCACTGGATCCAGCTGACCCACAACAACAAGTCGCTGGTGCCGGAGATGGAGATCGACCAGGTCCTGGTCTACACCCGGCTGGCCGCGGACAAGATGGGTGCCACCAAGATGGACCGCCCGGAGGACGTGGAGATCAACCCGGCCAACGGCAAGATCTACGTGGCCTGCACCAACAACACCAACCGCACCGCCGCCCAGGCCGATGAGCCGAACCCGCGGGCCAACAACCGCCACGGCCACATCGTCGAGATGACCGAGACCGGGGACCAGACGTCCACCCAGTTCACCTGGAAGCTGCTGCTGGTTGCCGGTGACCCCGAGGTGGACGAGAGCGTTTACTTCAACGGCTACCCGGCCGACCAGGTCCAGCCGCTCTCCTGCCCGGACAACCTGGCGTTCGACTCGGCCGGCAACCTGTGGATCTCCACCGACGGCCAGCCCGGCACCATCCAGCGCAATGACGCCCTGTATCGCGTCACCATGGAAGGGCCGGAGACGGGCAAGGTGGAGCAGTTCATGGCGGTCCCGATCGACGCCGAAACCTGCGGTCCCGTCATCCACGACGAGGACGGTCTGGTCTTCGTGGCGGTCCAGCACCCGGGTGAGGACGGTTCCTGGGATCAGCAGCGCTCGCTGTTCCCGGACTACCTCCCGGCCGGCACTCCGTCGGGCAAGGGCGGTCTGCCCCGCCCGGCCGTGATCCAGATGTTCAAGGGCAAGAACGGCTTCGTCGGCCGCTAGCACCTTGGGTCCGGCGGCCCAGCGTTCAGCCGCAGCGGCACAGCAGCGACCCACGGCCGCGTCCACCTTGGTGGGCGCGGCCGTCTGCCTAGGATATACAGGTGACCGTTGAACTGAACGCCCTCGATGCCGCCCGCTCCGCTGTCAGCGCTTTGCTGGACGGTGGCGTGCGCGATGTGGTGATCGCGCCGGGTTCGCGCAGCGCCCCGCTGGCCTACGCGCTCGCCGAGTCCGAGGCCCGCGGGGAACTGCGGCTGCACGTGCGGATCGACGAGCGGGCGGCGGCCTTCACCGCCCTGGGGCTCTCGCTGGGTTCCCTGCGCCCGGTGCCGGTAGTCACGACGTCGGGCACCGCCGTCGGCGAACTCCTGCCGGCCGTGATGGAAGCTAACCATGCCGGCGTCGAGTTGGTGGTGCTCACGGCGGACCGGCCGGAGGAGCTGCGCGGCACGGGGGCCAACCAGACCACCAGCCAGCCGGGAATTTTCGGCCGGCATGTCCGCTACGCGGTGGATGTGCCCGCGGGCGAAGATCCCGCAGAGGCCATCAATTCCGGGCTGCTGGCGGGCAAGGGCATCCCCGTGGCTCCGGTGGAGACCGTACAAGCCACACATTCCCTGACCGCCACGCCCTCGCAAGCCCACCAGGCCCAGCACGGGGCGGATCATCATCAGGGGGCGGTTGGCCCGGTGCACCTCAACCTGGCGTTCCGCGATCCGCTGGTGCCGGCAATGAACAACGGTGGGGCTCCGGCTTCGCACTTCGGCGCACCTGCCGCCGGGGGACAGCAGGTTGAGGAGCTTCAGCAGGTGCCGGCCGCCTTGGCAGCGGAACCCACCGAGGCGTCGGCCGCCGCCGCACCTGCGACCACAGCAGGGCCTGCGTCCGCAGTCGAACCGGCGGAAATGCGGCAGACCGTCGTCATTGCCGGCCACGGTGCCGGTGCCCAGGCGGAGGCGTTCGCCCGCGCGCACCGGCTGCCGCTGCTGGCCGAACCGTCGTCGAATGCGCGGTTCGGTCCCAATGCCATCGAGGCGTACCGGCTGCTGCTGGGGCATCTGGGCGGGGAGATCGAGCGTGCCGTGGTCTTCGGCCGGCCGACACTGTCCCGGCCAGTGGCTGCCCTGCTGGCCAGGACGGACGTCCAGACGGCACTGTTCATGCCCGAACCCGTGGCCTGGTTCGAACCGGGCCGGCGCCGGGAACGGATCATCAGCGAGCCGGCGGAACTCTCCACCTTCTCCGGCACCGGCCCGGCCGGCTGGCTGGAGCGATGGCAGGACGCCGTTGCCGCGGCCGTGCCGGCCATCGGGAACCTGCTGGACCAGGCACCGGGCCTCACCGGACTGCATGTGGGCCGGGCGGTCTGGGCCACTTCCCGCGGGCGTCTGGTGCTCGGTTCGTCCAACCCGATCCGCGATGTAGACCTGATGGGCTCTCCGGCGCCGGAACCGTCGGCCTTCGTCCACGCCAACCGCGGCTTGGCCGGGATTGACGGCACCATCTCGACGGCCACCGGCATCGCGCTGAGTGCGGACGGGCCGACCACCGTCTTGCTGGGGGACCTGACCTTCCTGCACGATGCCTCGGGCCTGTTTCTCGGCAACGGCGAAGCGGAACCAGCGCTGCGCATCGTCGTCGTCAATGATGCCGGCGGCGGCATCTTCTCCCTGCTCGAACACGGTGAGGTGGGCGGCCGCGCTGACTACGGCGCCGCCGTCGAACGTCTCTTCGGCACCCCGCACCAAGTGGACCTGGCCGCCATCGCCGCAGCCTACGGAGTGGGCTACAGGCTGGTCGAGGATGAAGCCGTGCTGGGGGATGCGCTGCGGGAGCCGGTAGCAGGTCGCAGCATTGTTGAGGTCCGCACGGACCGGGCAGCGCTGCGTCAGCTGCATGCCGCGATCACGGAGACCGTAGGAGCTGCCCTGCGCGCCCGGCTGCCCGAGCGGCCCCGAACGTTGCCTCAGGTAACTCCCGGCTGACGTCGGTTCTCACCGCAGGCCAGACATAGCCGAAGCATAGGGTTCCGGGCTAGAAAGGAACCCATGACGCACAAGACGCCTCACCCTGACCATGACCGCGGACTCGAATTCGACCTGAAGATGCTGAGCCGCCGGCGCACGCTCGGGTTGTTCTTCGGTGCCGGCACGATGGTTGCCTTGGCCGCCTGCACTCCCTCGGGCACCACCAACGGTTCAACGACGACGGCGGCCACGTCACCTCCCGCTGCTGGTTCGGCCTCCGGTAAGGCGTCCGCCTCCGGTGCGGCGACGCCGTCGTCCACGGTGACCCGTGCCATCGCCGAGTGCGGCGCGGAGATACCGGATGAAACCGCCGGTCCCTTCCCCGGCGACGGCTCCAACGGCCCGAATGTGCTGGAGGCGTCCGGCGTGGTCAGGAGCGATATCACGTCCAGCTTCAACGGGTCGTCAACGAGGTCGGAGGGCGTGCCGCTGACGTTCACACTGACCCTGCTGGACAACGCCAACGGGTGCAAGGCGCTCGCCGGGGCCGCGGTCTATGTCTGGCACTGCGACCGGGACGGCAGATACTCCATCTACGATTCGGGCCTGGAAGGCGAGAACTTCCTGCGCGGCGTGCAGGAAGCCAACGCCAACGGGCAGGTGACGTTTACAACCGTCTTTCCCGGTGCCTACAACGGACGCTGGCCGCATATCCACTTCGAAGTCTTCGAGTCCATGTCCAACGCCACGAGCGCCGGGCAGATCCTGAAGGTTTCGCAGATCGCCCTCACGGATGCGGCCTGCACGGACGCCTACGCCGCCCCCGGGTACGAAGTCAGCCGCCAGAACTTCCCCAATACACCGCTCGCCAGCGACAACGTCTTCGGCGACGACGGCGGGATCTATCAGCTGGCCACGATGTCCGGTTCCGCGGCCGACGGCTACACTGCCTCGCTGAACGTCACCATCTGAATCTGAGCTGCCGGTCAAAGGCCGGCAGCTCAGGATACCCGGGCGCTGGGCGAGAGGTCAGAGAACCTTCGAGAGGAAGGCTTTGGTACGTTCGTGCTGCGGGTTGCCCAGCACATCCTCAGGCTTGCCCTGCTCCACTACGACGCCGCCGTCCATAAAGACCACGCGGTCGCCCACTTCGCGGGCGAAGCCCATCTCGTGGGTCACCACCATCATGGTCATGCCCTCATCGGCGAGCTGGCGCATGACTTCCAGCACGTCGCCCACGAGTTCCGGATCTAGTGCGCTGGTGGGCTCGTCGAAGAGCATCATGTCCGGGTTCATGGACAGGGCCCGGGCGATCGCCACGCGCTGCTGCTGGCCGCCGGACAGCTGGGCCGGGTACGCGTTCTCCCGATTGTCCAGCCCGACTTTGGCCAGGTTGCGCCGGGCGGTTTCGACGGCCTCGGACTTGCCGCGCCTTTTGGCCCGTTGCTGGGCCAGGGTGAGGTTGCGCAGCACGCTCAGGTGCGGGAAGAGGTTGAACTGCTGGAACACCATGCCGATCCGGGTGCGGATCTTGTCCAGGTCCGTTTCCTCGTCGGTGATGTCCACGCCTTCCACCAGGATGGTCCCCTTGGTGGGTTCCTCCAGCCGGTTCACGCAGCGCAGCAGGGTGGACTTGCCTGAGCCGGACGGCCCGATGACACACACCACTTCGCCCTGGTCAACGTGGAAGTCGATGCCTTTGAGGACTTCGTTGTCCCCGAAGCTCTTGTAAAGGCCCCGGACTTCAATTGCGGGACGGTCCTTTCGCAGGGAACTCTCCGTCGCCATGGCTTACCGGCCTCTCTTGTTGTGTCGTTCAAGCTTGGCAACCAGCTGGGTGAGCGGGAGCGTGATGATCAGGTACATCAGCGCCGCTATCATCAGCGGTGTCGCGTTCGCCTGCTGTGAGACGGCGTCGCGGGCGAAGGTGGTCAGTTCCCGCTCGTTCAGCGCCATGCCGGCGATGAACAGCAGCGAGGTGTCCTTGATCAGGATGACCAGTTCGTTGGTCAGCGGCGGAGTGATGATGCGGAAGGCCTGCGGCAGGACAACCGACACCATGGTCCAGCTCGGGTTCATGCCCAGCGAGCGGGCGGCCTCGCGCTGGCCCGGGGGAACGGCCTCGATGCCGGCGCGGATGGTTTCGGCGATGTAAGCTGCGGAGACCACAATCAGTGCGATCAGGCCGGCACCGGCGCTGCCGCCCGGCGGGCGCCAGTCGAAGGCGATCGGCACGGCGAACGCGAAGCCGAAGATCACCAGCAGGGCCGGCAGGCCACGGAAGATCTCCACGTACGCGGTGGCCACCCAGCGATAGGGGCCCACCGGGGAGAGCTTCATGAGCGCCAGCAGCAGGCCAAAGATCAAGCCACCGACGAAGGCAATTGCCGTGTAGACAATCGTGTTCTTCGCTGCCGTCAGGACGACGTTCGGGAATAGAGTCGCCGCTACGTCCGGGTTGAAGAAGTTGGTTTGGATCGTGCCCCAGTCGGCGACAAGTACGACGGCGACTACGGCAAGTACGAAAATGGCGTAGAGCACGCCGCGGAACAGGCGCCTACGGGTAGACGGTTTCACATTCAGGCCTTCCAAAGGTCTTCAGGACAGCTTCGCCCCGGACAGCTCGTCCGGGGCGAAGCCGTAAGGGCATTACTGGGTGAAGTACTTGTCGTAGATCTCCTGGTATTTGCCGCTTTCCCGCAGTTCGGCCAGCTCGGCGTTCACTGCCTCCAGCAGAGCCTCGCTACCCTCTTCTTTCACCGCGAAACCGTAGGACTCGTCCGTCGGGTATTCCTCGACGATCTCGTACTTGCCGCCCTCCAAGTGGCCGAGGTTGACCGGCAGATCCTGTAGTACCGCGTCGACGCCGCCCGACTGCAGTGCCGGGAACAGCTCGGCATCCGACGGGTACGCGCGGACCTCAGTGTCGGCCGGCACGTTTTCGCGGGTGTACGCCTCGCCGGTGGTGCCCTGCTGCACGCCTACGGACTTGCCTGCCAGATCCCCGATGGCCTTGATATCGGAATCGGCCGGAACCAGCAGCGACTGCAACGAGTCGTAGTACGGCTCGGAGAAGTCGAGGTTCTCTTCGCGCTCTTCGGTGATGGTCATTGCGCTGGCGCCGATGTCGCACTGTCCGGAGGCGAGGACCACACCGGATTGGAGGGCGTCGAAGCCAACATCCTGAATCTGCGTCTCCAGGCCCATACCCGTGGCGATCTCGCGGATGAGGTCCATGTCGTAGCCGGTGTATTCGCCGTTTTCCTCGAACTCAAACGGCGGGTACGGAATGTCGGAGCAGACGGTGAGTGTGCCCGGAGTGACCAGGCCCAGCTCGTTGCCGTCGGCTGCCTGGGAGCCGCCGTCCGAAGACGAGCCGCCACCGCATGCGGTGAGGGCCAGGGTGCCCGTGGCAAGGACGGCGAAGACCTTGACCGCGGTGGATGCGTTAGTGCGCATGGCTTTCCTACCTGTTCTTTGATGAAAAATCCGGCTTAAGTCTAGCCGTAACATTCGGTAACGGGTGATATGCATCACAGGCTACATTGATTGCCTATTAGTCAACAAGCGGGACCCGCCCAACTATACAAATTGTTATGCTGCCGCGACCTGCAGCACAATTTTCGCCATAGCTAGCGGCGCAGTCCCAGCGCTTCGATCATGGGCCGAAACTTGGCCCAAGTTTCGGCCAGTTCCGCTTCCGGTGTCGAAGCGTCCACAATCCCGCAACCGGCGTAGAGCCGCACGCGGGTAGGGCTTTCCACTACCGCGCCGCGCAAAGCAATGCCCCATTCGCCGTTACCTGCCCCGTCTGTCCAGCCCACCGGACCGGCATAGGGGCCGCGGTCCATCTGCTCGAGCTCGCGGATCAGCGCACCGGCCACTTCGGTGGGCGTACCGCACACGGCCGCCGTGGGGTGCACGGCTTCGGCCAGTTCCAACGACGACGGCGCGTGGCCGCCATTGGTGGACAGCTCGGCCGAGACATCGGAGGCCAGATGCCATACGTTGGGCAGTTCGAGCACAAAGGGCTCGCTGTGCGAGGTCATCTCGGAGGTGTAAGGCTGCAGCTTGCGGGTCAACGAGTCGATGGCGATCTCGTGCTCGTGCTGCTGCTTCTCAGAGCCGGCGAGCACCCGTTCGGCGTAGGCGGCGTCGGACTCGCCGTCGATCTTGTGGGTGTTGGCGCGGTCCAGCGTCCCGGCCAAGACCCGCGCGCGGGCTACGTTGTTCTCGACCTTGATCAGCATCTCCGGGGTGGAGCCGATGAGTCCGTCCACGCTATAGGTCCAGCAGTCCTGGTAACGGATGGCCAGTTCACGCAGCACCTGGGCGGTGGCGATGGGCGAGGAGAGGTCCGCGATCACGTCGCGGGCGAGGACCAGCTTGCTCAACCCGCCGCCGGCGATCTTCTGCACACCGGCCGCGACCGCCGCTTTGTAAGCGCTTTCGGAAACCTGCCCCGGGTGCAGGCGGTCAGCGGTTTCGGCGCCGCGCTCGGCGGAAATCTCGTCCAGCCAGCCGGCCAGGGCGGCCTCGGCCGTCTCCGCGCTGAGGTCTGCGCCGTCGTCGTCGGTTATATAGGTCAGCCAGCAGCCCTGTTCGCCGAGGCCGACAACAACCTGCGGAACAATCAGCCGCGAGGCGTGGCCGGAGGTTTTGGAGAAGGCGAACGAGCCGAAGGCCACCAGCCCGGTGCCGGGCAGGCCTACCGGGTTGTCCACCTCCGCGTCCTGCTGCAGCTCCCGCCACCAGCGGGCCGCGGTCTGGAAGCGTCCGGGGCCGGCGTCGGTGAAGCGGGCAACCTCGCCGAAACCGACCAGGCCGCCGCCGCGGCGGACCCAGCAGAGCACGTCGTCGCGGACCAAGTAGTCCATTATTCCGGTTGGTGAAGAGTGCTCACCGAGGTCAACGGTGACGGCGCGCAGGGAGGTCATAATGACTTCAAGGTTACCCCGCCTCCGGCGCGCCAAAGCACCGGTGCAAGCTGGCCCACACGCGCGGTTGCACCCCAGGGGCGCAGGCTCCCGCCAGGGGTTTGCGGGCGCGGCAAACCGGCGCGGCAAACTTTGAGACAATGAACGGGTGAACCGTGCATCCCTGGACAAGCGCCCTGATGAAGTAGCAGCCATGTTTGATGACGTCGCCCCAAAGTACGACGTCGTCAATGACGTTCTGTCCATGGGGCAGACCCGGCGGTGGCGCCGGATTGTGGTGGACGCCGTCGGTGCCAGGCGCGGCCAGCGCGTCCTGGATCTGGCCGCCGGAACCGGCACGTCCAGCGAGCCCTACGCCGATGCCGGCATCCACGTGGTGGCCTGCGATTTCTCGCTGGGCATGCTGCAGGTGGGCAAGCGCCGCCGCCCGGACATCGACTTCGTCGCCGGCGACGCCACCAGCCTGCCGTTCGCCGACAACTCCTTCGACGCCGTGACCATCTCCTTTGGCCTGCGCAACGTGAACGAACCGCGCAAGGCACTGCAGGAAATGCTGCGTGTGACCAAGCCCGGCGGGCGGCTGGTCATCGCCGAGTTCTCCTCGCCGACCCTTCCGGTCTGGCGCACCATGTACACCGAATACCTGATGCGGATGCTGCCGGCCATTGCCGGCAAGATCTCGTCCAACCCGGACTCCTATATCTACCTGGCCGAATCCATCCGCGCCTGGCCCAACCAGAACGAGCTGGCCCAGTGGATCGCCGAGGAGGGCTGGCAGGACGTGGCCTACCGCAACCTCACCGGCGGCATCGTGGCCGTGCACCGCGCCCGGAAGCCGGGCCGGACCGACGCGCCCAACGCCAACGCCCAGACCGCGCTCCGCCGCCGGGGCACGAGGGCTGCGCTGTAACCGTGTCCGTTCTGATTGTCGGGGCCGGACCTGCCGGCTCAACCGCTGCCTACTATCTGGCCAAAGCGGGTATTGAAGTTACGGTGTTGGAAAAGACGTCGTTTCCGCGCGAGAAGGTGTGCGGCGACGGCCTGACCCCGCGCGCGGTGCGCGAGGTCCAGCTGCTGGGCCTGCCGCACGAGGAATCAGCCGGCTGGCGCCGCAACAAGGGCCTGCGCCTGATCGCCGGCGGCCGGCGGCTGGAACTTGCCTGGCCGGAGCTCTCGGACTTCCCGGACTACGGCCTGATCCGCACCCGGCTGGGATTCGACGAGGAACTGGCCCGCCATGCCGAGGCGGCGGGCGCCCGGATGCTGGAACGCCATTCCGTTTCCACTGCACTGAGGAACGACGCCGGCCGGGTCACCGGGGTGCGCGCCAACATCCTGGACGAACGCGGCCGGAAGACGGGGCAGACGCAGGACTTCAGCGCCGACGTCGTACTCGCAGCCGACGGCAACTCGACCCGAACGGCCCTGAGCCTCGGCATTGAAAAACGCGACGACCGGCCGCTGGGCGTGGCCGTCCGCACCTACTTCACCAGCCCGCGGCACGACGATGACTGGATGGAGGGCTGGCTGGAACTGCCCGATGCGCAGGGCAATCCGCTGCCCGGATACGGCTGGGTCTTCGGCGTCGGGGACGGTACCTCCAACGTGGGCCTGGGCATCCTGAACTCGTCGCGCTCCTTCGGCAAGCTGGATTACAAGCAGGTGCTGCGGGACTGGACCGCCGCCATGCCCGCCGAGTGGGGCTACAACCCCGAGAACCAGGTGGGCGAGATCCGCGGCGCGGCCCTGCCGATGGGCTTCAACCGGACGCCGCACTACTCACCCGGGCTGCTGCTGCTCGGCGACGCCGGCGGCATGGTCAGCCCGTTCAACGGCGAGGGCATTTCCTACGCGATGGAATCGGCCCGCTACGCCGCGGAACTGATCGCCGACGCGTTTGGCCGGCTGAGCGGTTCACAGGGGCAGATCCTCAGCCAGGCAGGCTTCGACTCCTCGCTGGCCCGCTACGCCGGCGTCATCCAGGGCCACTGGGGAAGCCACTTCACGCTGGGCCGCGTTTTTGCAGGCCTGATCGGAAAACCTGCCATCATGAAGCTGGCGCTGCGGACCGGAATGCCGGTGCCGGTGCTGATGCGCTTTGTGGTGCGGATGCTTGCCAACCTGACGGACCAGGACGGCAAGGGTTTTGAGGATAGAGTTATTCATCTGTTGGAGAAACTCACGCCGCCGGCGTCCAACCAAGGCCTTTCCACGCACAGCCGCACACCATCTGCCCCGACGATTAGTTAGTGTTATACAGTGACTGACGCAAAACCGAGCTGGACTCCTGCAGGTTCCGGCGTGCCGGACTCCCTGGAGCTGGACACGGCCACCGCTGCCCTCGCCACCAGCCTGAACCTGCCGGCGGGCTTCGCCCCGGTGGCCCAGGATCCCGCTCTCGGGCCTGCCGTGTCCACGGCCCTGGCCAGAGTGGAAAAGCGGCTGCGTGCCGCCATCGCGCATTCGGATCCGCTGGCGGACACCACCAGCCGGCATCTGGTGGAGGCCGGCGGCAAACGCATCCGCCCGCTGCTCACCATCCTGGCGTCCCAGCTGGGGGAGGGCCCCGTGCCCGAGGTGCTGCAGGCCGCCGTCGTTGTTGAGCTGACGCACCTGGCCACCCTGTATCACGACGACGTGATGGACTCCGCCCCCTACCGCCGCGGCGCGCCCACGGCCCATGAGGTCTGGGGCAATCAGGTGGCGATCCTCGCCGGCGACCTGATCTTTGCCCGCGCCTCCATCCTGGTCTCGGAGCTCGGCCCGGAAGCCGTCAAGATCCAGGCACGCACCTTCGAACGGCTGGTGCTGGGCCAGCTGCACGAAACCGTGGGACCGCGCGAAGACGAAGACCCCGTGGAGCATTACCTTTCGGTCATCGCGGACAAGACCGGTTCGCTGATCGCAACGTCCGGCCAGCTGGGCGCGATGTTCGCCAACGCCGGTCCCGATGTGGTGGACATGATGCTGGAATACGGCGAAAAGGTCGGCGTGGCCTTCCAGCTCGCGGACGACGTCATTGATGTCACCGGGCTGAAGGTCAAGTCCGGCAAGTCGCCCGGAACAGACCTGCGCGAGGGCGTGCCCACGCTGCCGGTCCTGCTGCTGCGCCAGGCCGCCGCGGCCGGCGACAGCTCGGCGGCGTCCGTACTCAAGCTGGTGGATGCGGACCTGACTTCCGACGAGGCCCTGGCCCGCGCCGTCGAAGCGCTGCGCGAACATCCGGTGACCGCGGAAGCCTGGACCGTGGCACGCAAATGGGCCGATGACGCCAAATCGGCCCTGGAACGGCTGCCGGACAGCACCGTCAAGCTGGCGTTGACCGCGTTTGCCGAGGCGGTTGTCGACCGCGACGTTTGATCCCGGATGCGGCTAACGCGGCGAGCGGTCAGAGCTGCGCCATGACCGCCCGTAGTTCGGCGGCCTTGCGTGCCCGGATGGCGGGATCCACGATGGGCCGCTGCGGAGTAAAGTACAGTCCGTCGTCGTGCCAGCGGGGCAGCACATGCTGGTGGTAGTGCCAGACGTGCTGGCTCCCGGCGGGCTCGTTGTGCTGGCGGGTGGTAATACCGTCCGGCTGCCAAGCCTTCTTCATGGCGACGGCAATGTCCCGGCTCAGCGAGGCGATCTCTGCCAGGACATCGTCCGGCATGTCATAGAGCAGCTCGAAGTGTTCCTTTGGCCCCACCAGCACGTGCCCGGGTTCGGGCTCAAAGCCGTGCGAAGCGATCCAAGCCATGGCCAGATCCGTGGAGGCCACCAGATCCTCCGCGCGGCATAGGTTCTTCTGGAACCGGAACTGCCCGGAGGCAAAATCGCAGAACGGGCACTGGTAATTTGCGGGAGCGTGGCTTGGCCAGATCATGGGGTCAGTCTTGCAGTTCGTCGTCGTTCTCATCGTCATTGAAGACCCAGTCGAACATGTCGAAGACGAACTCGCTGAAGGTGGATTCCTCGCTCTGCCAGCGCTGCTTGCCGGTGTTGGTGCGGATCCAGACGATGGGATCGGGGACGGCAAGATGCTCGGTCCGGAAGCCCCAGTTGGCTTCTTCATCCATTTCGTCCAGGAACAGCAGGTAGCCGTCCTCGATCTCCAGCTCGTCCGGATCCCAGAAGAAATCGTGGGCCTCCATCAGGTCCTCGCAGCCGCCAAGGGCGTGGTAGAACTCCACGAGTGCCTGCGGAATCTGGAACTTGTGTTCGCCGAGGAGGCCCTCGAGTTCGTCGTAGGAAATGCCGTCTTCTTCGCTCCACTTCCGGTCCAGGTACTTGGGGACGAGGGCACGGAACTTGTCCACGAACATTTCGGGCATGGGGGCTCCTTGACTGGTGGGGTGGGTCGCTCACCATCCTACCTGCGGGTGCCGCTTGGCCGGCCCTGTTACCCCTCCAGCCTCAGCCGCGGCGGCGCTGTGCCAGCCCGGGGTAGTCCACCACAATTCCGTCGGCGTCAACCGTGACTTCGGCACTGAAGTTGCCGGAATCAAAACCGATCAACGCAGTGCCGGTGACGTCGTCGTACGCCTTGATTCCCGTGTAGCGCTGCAGGGCGGGAACCACCTGCAGGCTGGGCATCCGGACAAAGGCGACGGCGAGATCCGCGGAAACCTGCTCGTCATGGACCAGGCCCAGGCGCAGGATCGGCATGGTGTTGGTGACGGGGCACAACCCGAGGTCGCAGTCCACCGCGCCGACCAGTACAGACGGATCCGCCAGCCCCGGCTCGGGCAGGTCCACAGTGCCCCAGGCGCGCGCTTCTGCGCTCCATTCGCCGTTGGTCGCGCGCAGCAGTTCCAGGTGCCGGCTCCAGCCGTTGCCGTGCACCGTAACCATCAGGCGCTCGGTAAACCAGTTCTGCGTGGTGGTCAGCGACCAGCTGGCGGCGTATTCGGAGGTGCGGGAGGCGCCATGGGCGGTCAGCCGCTCGGGCTCGAGGTTGATGGTGGCCGAATCCGCCCGGCTCGGGTCGTCCTCACCGAGCCAGCTGTGCGTCCGGCTTTCATGCGTTTCATGTGCCATGGCCCAAGCCTTGTGCCTGTGCCCGGATATGGCAAGACCACGGCGGGGAGTGCGGCGCGCCGGGGACATGACCGTTCATTGCGCGGGGGACCTCCGACGGCGCTGTGCCGGTGAAACTGCCGCTATTGTATTGCCTCATGCCACCAGTCCTGATTGCCTGCGCGCACGGAACGTCCAACCCGGCAGGCCGCCGAGCCATCGATGCCCTCCGCCACGAGGTGGCCCGGCTGCGCCCTGGGACCGAGGTGCTGGAGGCCTACGTGGACGTACAGGAGCCGGCCCTGCCCGACGTCGTTGCGGCGTTGCCGGCCGGGCGCCGCGCCGTCGTCGTTCCGCTGTTGCTCTCCGTGGGATACCACACGAGCGTGGACATCAGTCAGGCGGTGGCGAGCCGTCCGGATACCTGCGCGGCGGAACCGCTGGGTCCCGATGCGCGGCTGGCCGCACTGCTGCAGGAACGCCTGGTGGAGTCGGGGGCAGCTAATGACGACGCCGTGGTGCTGGCTGCCGCCGGATCCAGCCTGGCGGCGGCCACGGGAGCCGTGGCGGAACTGGCCGGCATGCTGCGTAAGCTGCGGTCCGGTCCGGTGACGGCCGGTTTCGGTGCCTCGGCGAGGCCGTCCGTGGCCGAGGCCGTGGCCGCTGCCCGGCAGGGATCGGCCAAAGCGGAATCCGCCGGGGTGGGGTCTGCCCGTGTGGTGGTGGCGTCCTACCTGCTGGCACCGGGATTCTTCCACGACAAACTTGCCGGCGCCGGTGCGAACATCGTCACCGGGCCGCTGCTGCCGCATCCGGTCCTGGCCCGGCTTGTGCTGGACCGTTACGACGCTGCCGTTGCCGCGAACTTCACCCGCGGATAGGCAGTACTACCGCCGCGGTTAGGTAGCACCCACGCAACTGGGTAGCGCCCTTTCGACGTCATTCGTTCGACGCTTTCGTTACGGCGGGCGCGTAATAAGTCGTCGGAAGACGGGCAATATTTCTGCACAATACGTCGCGCAACAGGCCGTGACCGGATGTTTCGGGCGGCATTGTCGCCGGTCCAGCGCCTCCGTACGCTCGTCCACTATGAGCGCACCAGCAGCATCCGCTGACACCAGAACAGGCAGGCCGTCCCGTCCGCCCACCAAGCCGCACGGCCAGTGGAAGATCGACGGAACCGAGCCGCTGAACGGCAACGAGGAATGGAAGCAGCAGGACGGCGGGCTCAATGTCCGCCAGCGGATTGAACAGATTTACGCCAAGCGTGGCTTCGACTCCATCGAGGCCACGGACCTGCACGGCCGGTTCCGCTGGTGGGGGCTGTACACCCAGCGCCGGCCCGGGATCGACGGCGGCAAAACCGCGACGCTGGAACCGCACGAGCTCGAAGACAAGTACTTCATGCTCCGTGTGCGGATCGACGGCGGCGCGCTGAGCACCGAGCAGCTGCGGGTGATCGGCCGGATCTCCACGGAGTTCGCCCGGGACACCGCGGACCTGACCGACCGGCAGAACATCCAGCTGCATTGGATCCGGGTGGAGGATGTGCCGGAAATCTGGAACCGGCTGGAAGCGGCCGGACTCTCCACCACGGAAGCCTGCGGCGACGTGCCCCGCGTCATCCTCGGTTCCCCCGTGGCCGGCATCGCCGCGGACGAGATCATCGACCCGACGCCGGCCATCCGGGAAATCTCCGAGCGCTACATCGGGGATGAGTCCTTCGCCAACCTGCCGCGCAAATACAAGACCGCCATCACCGGGCATCCGAGCCAGGACGTGGTCCACGAGATCAACGACTTCGCGCTGGTGGGCGTGGTGCATCCCGACCTCGGCCCCGGTTACGACCTCTGGGTGGGCGGCGGGCTGTCCACCAACCCACGGCTGGCTGAACGCCTGGGCGTCTTCGTCCCGCCGGAGCGGACGGCCGAAGTCTGGGTCGGCGTCACCAGCATCTTCCGGGACTACGGCTACCGGCGGCTGCGCAACAAGGCCCGGCTGAAATACCTGCTGGCCGACTGGGGGCCGGAGAAATTCCGCGCCGTCCTGGAGGAGGAGTACCTCTCCGCCCCGCTGCCGGACGGCCCGGCCGCGCCCAAGCCCACCTCGCCCGGTGACCATGTCGGGGTGCACCGGCAGAAAGACGGCAGATTCTACCTGGGTGTCACGCCGGTGGTAGGCCGCGTTTCCGGCAGCACGCTGGTGCAGCTGGCCGACCTGCTGGAGGCCAAGGGTTCCTACCGGCTGCGGACCACCCCGCACCAGAAACTGGTGCTGCTGGACATTGCGGAGGAACACGTGGCGGAGCTGACGGCGGAACTCGACGGGCTCGGCCTCACCGCTGCGCCTTCCTTGTTCCGCCGCGGCACCATCGCCTGCACCGGGATTGAATTCTGCAAGCTCGCCATCGTGGACACCAAGACCACCGCCGCCGCGGCGATCACCGAACTGGAAACCCGGCTCAAGGACCTCGCGGACAGCGGGGAGCTGCCGCAGCAGCTGAGCCTGAACATCAACGGCTGCCCGAACTCGTGCGCCAGGATCCAGACGGCCGACATCGGGCTCAAGGGCCAGCTGCTGCCGGACGGCAACGGCGGGCAAACCCCGGGTTTCCAGGTTCATCTGGGCGGGGGACTTGCCGCAATTGACCGCGCGGAACCGGGCCTGGGCCGGACTGTCCGCGGCCTGAAGGTCACGGCGGATGACCTGGTCGACTACGTGGAGCGGCTCATCCGGCAGTACACCGCCGCAAAGCACGACGGCGAGACCTTCGCGCAATGGGCGCACCGCGCCGAGGAAGGAGCACTGAAATGACCGTACGTTCAACCACGGCAACATCGTCATCCCGTTCCCGGAGCGAGGAGCAGCTGCGCGCGCTGGCCGAAGCAGGGTCCGCCGAGCTGGGCTGGGACGCTCCGGCACCCGAGGTTGTCGCCTGGGTAGCTCGGAACTTCGGCACAGCCGAGGCTGCTGTTGCCTGTTCCATGGCCGATGCCGTGCTGCCGCATCTGGTCGCGCAGCAGTTGCCCGGCGTCGATGTCCTGTTCCTGGAGACCGGCTACCACTTTCCGGAAACCCAGGCCACGCGCGACGAGGTAGCACGCTCACTGGACGTCAACGTGGTGGACGTGCTGCCGGAGCAGACGGTGGCCGAGCAGGACAGCAGTCTCGGCACGGACTTGTTCTCTCGCGACGCGGCCTTGTGCTGCGAGCTGCGCAAGATGCGCCCGCTGAAAAAGGCCCTGTCCGGTTACGGCGTCTGGTTCACCGGCGTCCGCCGCGATGAGGCACCGACCCGGACCAACACCGAACTCGTCACCTGGGACAGCGTGCATGCCCTGGTCAAGGTCAACCCTCTGGCCGGCTGGAGTTTCGATGACCTGCTGGACTATGCCGGCCGGAATGGTGTGCCGGTGAACCTGCTGCTGTCCAACGGCTATCCGTCCATCGGATGCAAGCCCTGCACCCGCCCGGTTGCCCCGGGCGAAGACCCCCGTGCCGGCCGCTGGGCCGGCCTTGCCAAGACGGAATGTGGAATCCACCAATGAACACCGCTTACCTGACCGAAGACCGTCCGCCCGTCGGGGCACCCACCACAGCAGCCAGCGCCCCGCGCGCCGCCCTGTCCTCGCTGGACGCGCTGGAATCCGAGGCCATCCACATCATCCGCGAGGTGGTCGCCGAGTTTGAGCGGCCAGCCCTGCTGTTCTCGGGCGGCAAGGATTCCGTGCTGATGCTGCACCTGGCCACCAAGGCCTTCTGGCCCGCCAAGGTGCCGTTCCCGGTGCTGCACGTGGACACCGGGCACAACTTTCCCGAAGTGCTCGAATTCCGCGACCGGACCGTGGAAAGGCTGGGCCTCTGCCTGGTGGTGGGCAGCGTGCAGGAGTTCATCGACCGCGGCGAATTGTCCGAGCGGGCGGACGGCACCCGCAATCCGCTGCAGACGGTGCCCTTGCTGGACGCGATTTCGCGCCACCGGTTCGACGCGGTCTTCGGCGGCGGACGGCGGGACGAGGACAAGGCGCGGGCAAAGGAACGGATCCTGAGCCTGCGCGACGAGTTCGGCCAGTGGGATCCGCGCAACCAGCGCCCCGAACTGTGGAACCTCTACAACGGCCGGCACACCGTGGGCCAGCACGTCCGCGCCTTCCCCATCTCCAACTGGACCGAGCTGGACGTCTGGCGCTACATCGAACGCGAAGGCATCGAGCTGCCCGGCCTCTACTACGCCCATGAACGCGAAGTGTTCCGGCGGGACGGCATGTGGCGGGCGGTCGGCGAAGTGTCGCAGCCCCGGGACAGCGAGGAAGTCCTGACCCGGACGGTGCGCTACCGGACGGTGGGGGACATGTCCTGCACAGGCGCCGTGGAATCAGCTGCCGCCACGGCGCACGACGTCGTGATCGAAGTCGCGGCATCCACCCTGACCGAACGTGGCGCCACCCGGGCCGATGACCGCATCTCCGAGGCCGCCATGGAAGACCGCAAGAAGGACGGGTACTTTTAATGACCACCACCGACTTCCAGACCGCCACGCTGTTCAGGTTCGCCACGGCAGGCTCCGTCGACGACGGCAAGTCCACGCTGGTGGGCCGGCTGCTGCATGACAGCAAATCGATCCTCGCGGACCAGCTCGAGGCGGTGACCCGGACCAGCGCCGAGCGCGGCTTCGGCGGATCCGCGTCCGGCCGTGGGCAGGGCCAGCAGATCGACCTGGCCCTGCTGACCGACGGCCTGCGCGCCGAGCGGGAACAGGGCATCACCATTGACGTCGCCTACCGCTACTTCGCCACCGAAAAGCGCAGCTTCATCCTGGCCGACTGCCCGGGCCATGTGCAGTACACCAAAAACACGGTGACCGGCGCCTCCACGGCGGATGCCGTCGTCGTACTTATCGATGCCCGCAAGGGCGTGCTGGAACAGACCCGGCGGCATCTGGCCGTGGCCCGGCTGCTGCGCGTGCCGCATATCGTCGCCGCGGTCAACAAGATCGACCTGGTGAAGTTCAGCGAGGCGGTGTTCCGGGATGTGGAGGAACAGTTGCTGCGCGCCGCCGCGGAGCTGGGGCTGCCTGACGTACGCGTTGTGCCGGTCTCCGCGCTGGAAGGCGATAACGTCGTCGAGCTCTCCGCGCGCACACCCTGGTACACCGGGCCGGCGCTGCTTGAGGTGCTGGAAACGCTGCCCGCCGTGGACGAGCTTGAGACCGAACTCGAAGCGTTCCGGTTCCCCGTGCAGTCGGTCATCCGGCCGCAGGGGGCGCTGGCGCCGGGCCTGGATCCCGAGGCCTTCCGCGACTACCGCGGTTACGCCGGGCAGCTGGCCTCAGGCGTGGTCCGTGTCGGCGACAGCGTCACCGTGCTCGGCTCCGCCGCCGGGACCCAAATAACGACGTCGGTGGCCGGCATCGACTTCGCCGGCACCTCCCTGCCGCAGGCCTCCGCGCCGCAGTCCGTGGTGCTGCGGCTCAGCGACGATATCGACATCAGCCGCGGCGATCTGCTGGTGGAAACCGGGACCTTCGCCGCAGCAAGCCAGGACCTGCACGCCTCGCTGTGCTGGCTCTCGCCCAAGCCGCTGTGCGAAGGCGCCAAGGTCCTGATCAAGCACGGCAGCAGGACCGTGCAGGGGCTCGTCCGCTCCATCACCGGCCGGCTGGATCTGGCCAGCTTCTCTGAAGGGCCGGCGGCGGACCTGGGGCTCAACGACATCGGGACGGTGCAGATCCGGCTGGCCTCGGCGCTCCCGGTCGAAGACTACGAACGGCACCGCCGGACCGGGGCCTTCCTGGTGATCGACCCTGTTGACGGCAACACCCTCGCCGCCGGCATTGCCAACAGCGTTCCGGATGGGGAAGGGGAGCCCCGTGGCGGCTAAACAGACACGGAAGAAAGGGCTCCTGCTCTCTAGCCGCACGTCCGAAGTCCTGCTCGCCGTCGGGCTGGCGGTCGCGATTGTTGCCGGGGCGGTCGCCGCTTCCGGCGCAGCGAATAGCACCGGCACGCCGGCGGCCGAGGTTCCGGTGAGCGATGCGCAGGAACTGCGGCTCGGCTACTTCGCGAATGTGACCCATGCGCCGGCGCTGATCGGTGTGGACAAAGGGTTTTTCGCCGAGGAGCTCGGCGGAACCGAACTGTCCACGCAGGTCTTCAACGCCGGTCCGGCCGCCGTGGAGGCGCTGAATGCCGGCGCCATCGACGCCGCCTTCATCGGACCCAATCCCGCCATCAACTCCTACATACAGAGCGAGGGACTGTCCCTGCGGATCGTCTCGGGGGCGAGCTCCGGCGGCGCCCAGCTGGTGGTGCGGGAAGGAATCGACAACCCCGAAGACCTGCACGGGGCCACGCTGACCACGCCGCAGCTTGGCGGGACACAGGATGTTGCCCTGCGGGTCTGGCTGCAGGAACAGGGGATTGCCATTGCCGCGGACGGCCAGGCGGGCGCTGCAATCAACCCGACGGAGAATGCCCGCACCCTGCAGCTGTTCAAGGACGGACAGATCGACGGCGCCTGGGTGCCGGAACCGTGGGCCACGCGGCTGGTGCTCGAAGCCGGCGCGAAGGTGCTGGTCGATGAGCGGGACCTGTGGCCTAAGGGCCAGTTCACCACCACGCTGCTGATTGTCGGCACCGACTTCCTGAACCGGCATCCCGGGCAGGTCAAAGCACTGATCGAGGGCGAACGGCGGTCCGTGGACTGGCTTAACGAGACAGTGGCTGGAGATCCGGCCGCAGCGGTCAAGGCCATCAACGCGGGGCTCGAAGGCGCCCATGGACTGCCGCTCACCGACGAAGTGGTTCAGCGCTCGCTGGCGAACATCACGTTCACTCTGGATCCCCACGCCACCGCACTGGCCCAGCTGTTGGAGGACGGTGTCACGGCTGGCACTACTGAGCAGGCCGACATCAGCGCCATCCTGGATCTGTCCATCCTCAACGGACTCCGGTCGCAGGAGGGCAATCCTGCCGTTCCTGCTGCCGGCCTGGGCAAGGAGTAACGACTATGACTTCTCAAAACACCGTGCTGCAACGCGCCGCCGCCCAGCTGGAAATCAGCGGTCTGTCCAAACGCTTCGGCCCGGACGCCCCGCTGGTGCTGGACAACGTCAACTTGAGGGTGGAGCAGGGCGAGTTCGTTGCGCTGCTCGGAGCCTCGGGCTGCGGCAAGTCAACGCTGCTGAACCTGGTGGCCGGTCTGGAAGAACCGACGGCGGGAGAGCTGAAAGCTCCGGAAGCGGCGTTTATGTTCCAGGACGCCTCGTTGTTCCCTTGGCTGACGGCGCAGGCCAATGTCGAGCTCGCGCTGGAACTGCGCGGGGTGGGACGGCAGGAGCGGGCGGAACAGGCCCGGGAGCTGCTGGAGCTGGTCCACCTTGGCGGAGCAGGGAGAAAGCGCCCGCACGAGCTGTCCGGCGGCATGCGCCAGCGCGTGGCCTTGGCCAGATCTCTCGCCCAGTCCCGCGACCTGCTGCTGATGGACGAGCCGTTCGCGGCGCTGGACGCCATCACCCGGGACCTGCTGCATGACGAACTTGAACGGATCTGGCGCCGGACCGGGCGGACCATCATCTTCATCACGCACAACGTCCGTGAAGCGGTCCGGCTGGGGCAGCGGGTGCTGCTGATGTCCTCCCGTCCCGGCCGGATCGTCGCCGAATGGCGCGTCGGCGACGGGCTGGACGCACGGGACCGTGCCGAACTGTCCGGCGAGATCACCACCGAGCTGCGACGGGAGATCCGCCGTCATGCGACTTGATACAGACTCCGGCGACGACGTCGCGCAGCTCGAAGCCGGGCTGGATGCGCTGCAGGCCGAGCAACCGGGCCGGTCCGCAGTCAGGCCGGCCATCGGCAAGGCGCTGCTGCCCGTTCTGGCGCTCGCGGCCATCGTCTACGTGTGGCAAATGTACATCTGGATTGTGCAGCCGCGCCCGGACATCCTGCCCGGCCCGGCCGACGTGGCCGCGGCGCTGGGCTCCTTGTGGGGTGACGGCGCGGCGCAGGAGACCATCCTCACCAGTCTCGAACGCGGCGTGCTCGGATTCCTGATCGCAGCAGTGATTGCCACCCCCGCCGGCCTGCTGCTGTCCCAGCACAAGGGGCTGCGCGCCGCTTTTGGCCCGCTCATCTCCGGGCTGCAGGTGCTGCCGTCCGTGGCCTGGGTTCCCGCGGCCATCATCTGGTTCGGCCTGACCGATGCCACGGTGTACTTCGTGGTGCTCATGGGCGCCGTGCCCTCGATCATCAACGGGCTGATATCCGGTGTCGACCAGGTGCCGCCGCAGTTCCTGCGGGTAGGGCATGTCCTCGGCGCCAACCGCTGGCAGCAGGCAACCCGGATTATCCTCCCGGCCGCGCTGCCCGGCTATATCGGCGGGCTGAAGCAGGGCTGGGCGTTCTCCTGGCGCTCGCTGATGGCGGCCGAAATCATCACCGTCGGCGGGTCCATGGGCTTCGGCCTGGGATCGCTGCTGCAGCAGGGCCGCGACCTCTCGGATATGGCCATCGTCGTGTCGGCCATCCTGCTGATCCTGGCCATCGGCATCGTTATCGAGCTGCTGGTTTTTGCCCCCGTGGAGCGCAGGCTGCTGCGCGGGCGGGGACTGCTGAAGGCCGGTGCGGCCTGAGTCCTGCAAGGCTCGCCCTCCACAACCTCTCTTCCCACTGACCTGAATTCCCCGAAAGGAACACCCCAATGACCACATCGCCCCTTGCCTCGACCCAGTCAGGCGCAGGAATGTCATCCGAGCCCGAGGCTGCACTGGCTCCTCAGTCCGACCGCGCACGGCCGCTTCGCGTCGCCGTCGTTGGTTCCGGTCCTGCCGGTGTTTATGCCGCCGATATCCTGACGAAAAGCGACGAGGTGGCCTCCGGCGCGGTGCAGGTCAGCATCGACCTCTTCGATCGCTACCCGGCCCCGTACGGCTTGATCCGCTACGGCGTTGCACCGGACCACCCGCGCATCAAGGGGATCGTGACGGCGCTGCACAAGGTGCTGGACCGCGGCGACATCCGGTTCTTCGGCAACGTGGATTACGGCACCGATCTGTCCCTGGCCGATCTGCGCGAACACTACGACGCGGTCATCTTCGCCACCGGCGCTATCAAGGACGCGGATCTGAACATTCCCGGCGTCGAACTTGAGGGCTCCTTTGGCGGGGCGGACTTCGTTTCCTGGTACGACGGCCACCCGGACGTTCCCCGCGAGTGGCCGCTTGACGCGAAGGAGATCGCGGTGATCGGAAACGGCAACGTGGCCCTCGACGTTGCCCGTGTGCTCTCCAAACATGCCGACGACCTGCTGTTTACCGAGATTCCGGACAACGTCTACGAGGGCCTGAAGAATTCGCCAGTCACCGATGTCCACGTCTTCGGGCGCCGTGGTCCGGCGCAGGTGAAGTTCACGCCGCTGGAGCTGCGCGAGCTGTCGCACTCCAAGGATGTGGACCTCGTGCTGTATCCGGAGGACTTCGACTTCGACGAAGGCTCCGACGAGCAGATCCGCTCCAACAACCAGACCAAAACCATGGTCAACACGCTCACCAACTGGCTCGTGGAGGAGCAGGACACCGGTGCCTCGCGGCGGCTGCACCTGCATTTCCTGCATAGTCCGGTGGAAATCCTCGCGGGCAGCGGGGAGGCGGCGGGCCGGACCGCGGGCATCCGTTTCGAGCGGACCGAACTCGACGGCAGCGGCAACGTGCGCGGCACCGGAGAGTTCATCGACTATCCCGTCCAGGCCGTGTACCGGGCGGTGGGCTACTTCGGATCCGCGCTGCCCGACGTGGAATTCGACCACCAGCGTGGTGTGGTTCCGAACGACGGCGGCAAAGTGCTGGATGCTGACGGAAATGCCGTACCGGGACTGTATGCCACGGGCTGGATCAAGCGCGGTCCTGTGGGCCTGATCGGGCACACCAAGGGCGACGCGCTGGAGACCGTCACCCATCTGCTGGCAGACCGGACAAGGCTGCCCGCTGCGGCACGGCCGGACGAAGCCGCGATCCTGGAACTGCTCGGGGACCGCGGGGTGGAGTACACCACGTGGGACGGCTGGCTGGCACTGGATGCGCACGAGCGGGCACTGGGTGCCGAAGCAACGGAAGCAGGCCCGGTGGCGCGCGAACGGGTCAAGGTAGTCCCGCGGGATGAAATGGTCCGGATCTCCCGGCCAACGGGGGCCGCCGCAGCCGGGGGAGTGGCCGCAGCCGCCGCCGGAACGGACCGGGGCTAGGAGGAACCGGACTCGGCCGCGAGCCGGCGCACGGTCAGGGCCAGCCAGAGATGGACCCGGTCCGCCGTGGACGCCGGGTCGTAGCCGGTCAGCTCGATGATCTGGGCCAGCCGGTACCGAACCGAGTTGCGGTGCAGGCCCAGGGTCTCGGCGACCGCGGCCACGGAACCGTTCAGTTCCAGATAGGTTTCCAGCGTGGACATCAGCTGGGCATCGTGGGCGGCGTCGAACTCGGACAGCGGATCCAGCGCCTCGGCGGCGAGGTCGGCCAGCGGCACGTCTTCGGAGGCCATCAGCAGCGAGGTCAGCGACAGCCGCTGCGGAACGTTCAGTCGGGCACCGTGGGTGAGGGCTTCCTTCGCCTCGAAGTAGCTCCAGCGCAGGCCGTTGGGCTGGGCATAACTGCCGCCCACGCCCACGGTGGCGGTCAGGCCGGCGTCGTACAGGTAGCTGCTGAGTTCCTCGCCGAGCCGCTCGCCGGACTCGGCGTCCTGGACCACCAGGACCAGCCGGTCATCGACGAGTCCGGTGGCGGTGCTTTCGAAGCCGGCGGGCAGCGGCAGGGTCCGCAAGGCGGGGCGCTGCCCGGTGGCGGTCTGGACCAGCATGACCAGCTGGCGCCGGGCGGTGTCGACGCCGATGGTGTTCAGCCTCAGCGTCGCATCCTGGCCATGCAGGGTGCCGCGGACAATATCCTGCAGGATCTGTCCGGCGGCATTGCGCTGGGCCGTCCGGTGCTTGGCCTGGTTGCTCAGTTCCAGGCTGATCATGCTCTGCGCATAGTCGACGATGGCATTGCGTTCGTACGGTTCCGCCAGCGCAAGCGTGCACCGGTCCTTCAGTCCGGTGGCAATGGGCACCTTGTTCCAGCTGCCGGTAGTGCCGGCTCCGGTGCTGAACAGGACGGCGCCATACTGCGAAAGTTCGACGTCGGTACCCACCATTCCGGCCAGGGTGCGCAACAGCGCCGGCAGACCGCCACCCCCCAGCAGCGAGGCCGAGAGGGCCTGGTGGTCGGAGAGCAGCCGTTCAAGTTTGCGGTAGTGGTCGGCAGAGATCGCATCGGCCACCATCCGGCTGATCGCGACGAACGGCGTTTCGTACGGGATTTCGAACACCGGCAGGTTCAGTTCGTCCGCCTGGTTCAGAAACGCCGGCGGAACTTTGCTGTGCGAAAGGCCCAAGGCGAAGCCGATCGCAACCACACCGGCCTCGTGGACGCGCGCAACGAAGCGCCGTTGCGCGGCAGCGGTCTTCTGGCGCAGCCCGGTTGTCAGCACCACCTCGCCGCCGCTGAGGAACGGCAGCGGGTCTTCCAATTCGGTAGTCGCCACCCAGGTGATGGCCGCATCGGGATTGCCGGCAGCCTTCCCCACGATGCGCAGGTGCAGGGACTTCTTGGCCAATAGACTGGCGAGGGATACAGCCATAGGGCCACTATACGGGTATGCATTGTGCAGCTGCACTACAAGAGCCTGACCGCGCGGCGGGAAAAACGAAGACTTTCAGGGCCCACAGGGATAACGGTTTGTGCGTTGACCAGCGGGGTGCTGTTCCTCGCGCATGGGGCCGGGTCTATGATGGGCGAAATCAGTCATTTTGCAATCGTTAAGAGGTCCTAGCATGAGCAATCTGCCGCACCCGAAAGGGGCGCCGCCGGCCAAGCCGCCGCGCGAGATGTGGTCCACCCGTAAAGTCTTCATTCTCGCCGCCATCGGTTCCGCCGTCGGCCTGGGCAATATCTGGCGCTTTCCCTACGTTGCCTATGAAAACGGCGGCGGGGCGTTCATCATTCCGTATCTGGTCGCACTTCTGACGGCCGGTATCCCGCTGTTGTTCCTCGATTATGCAGTGGGACACCGCCACCGGGGCTCCGCGCCGCTGGCCTACCGGCGTCTGACGCCGAAAGCCGAAGGGCTCGGCTGGTGGCAGGTCGCCATCTGCTTCATCATTTCCATCTACTACGCGGTGATCATCGCGTGGGCCGGCATGTACATGATCTTCTCGTTCACCGAGGCCTGGGGTGATGATCCGCAGGGGTTCTTCCTCGGGGAATTCCTTGAGGTCAGCGAGAACGTCAACATCGGCTTCGACTTCGTGCCGAATGTGCTCATTCCGCTGGTCATTGTCTGGGCCTTGGTGCTGCTGGTCCTGGCCGCCGGCGTCCAGAAAGGCATCGGCCGGGCCAACATCATCTTCCTTCCGCTGCTGCTGGTAATGTTCCTGATCCTGGTAGTCCAGTCGCTGTTCCTGCCCGGCGCGGCCGACGGGCTGGACGCTCTGTTTACCCCGGATTGGGGTGCGCTGACAAACACCGGAGTCTGGGCGGCGGCCTATGGCCAGATCTTCTTCTCGCTGTCCGTGGCCTTCGGCATCATGGTCACGTACGCGTCCTACCTCAAGCGCAAGACGGACCTGACCGGCTCGGGCTTTGTGGTGGCCTTCGCCAATTCCGGTTTCGAGATCCTGGCCGGCATCGGTGTCTTTGCCGCCGTCGGCTTCATGGCCTTCACCGCGGGCGCAGAGGTTGGCGACGTCGCCGGTTCCGGCGGTATCGGCCTGGCCTTCATCGCGTTCCCGACCATCATCTCCGAGGCCCCGCTCGGCGCGCTGCTTGGCGTGCTCTTCTTCGGATCGCTGGTCTTCGCCGGCTTCACCTCGCTGATCAGCATCATCGAGGTGATCATCTCGGCAGTGCAGGACAAGCTGGGCATGGGACGGGTGAAGACCACGTGGATCGTCGGTATCCCGCTGGCACTGATCTCGATCCTGCTGTTCCCGACCACCACGGGACTGAACCTTCTGGATGTCACGGACGCCTTCGTCAACAACTTCGGCATTATGGCCTGTGCGTTCGTCACGGTCCTGCTGCTGACGTACGCCTTCCGGAAGCTGCCGCTGCTGGGCGGGCACGTCAGCGACGTGTCCTCGATCAAGCTCGGGCTTGGCTGGCGGATCCTCGTGGGCATTTTGTCCCCCATCGTCCTCGGCTACATTCTGATCAGCGAGCTGATCAAGAAAATCCAGGAAGGCTACGGCGAGATGCCGACGTGGTTTGTGGGCGTCTTTGGCTGGGGAATGGTGGTGGCGCTGATCGTGGTTGCCCTGGTCCTGTCCCTCATTCCGTGGAGCAGCAAATCCGCGGCCAACGATCCTGTGCTGGATGCGCCGAATAAGAAAGAGGTAAGCAAATGAGCACCGCGGCCATCGTCATGCTGATCATTTCCATCCTGACTGTTTGGGGAGGCCTTGGCCTCGCGCTGGTCAACCTCCAGCGGCACCCGGAAGACGACACCCGAATGCCCGAGGAGCACGCACCGGAGCTCTGATGCCCGTTCGCTCCTTCTGTCGATGCCCCGTTGTCTGCGCAGCGGGGCATCGACGTGTCCGGGGTACATGGCTGGCTGGACAAGTGCACGAACGGCAGTGCCGGTCCGTGTGCAGGAAGCTATGGCTGCGGGCCGGGCCGGGGGCATATTGTCGCAGTGTTGCGGCAATCACAGCCGCTGACCGGTTATGCGCGTTACGGCCTGAGGCCAGAAAAGGGATGTAAACCGTGGTTCAGACCCTGCAGAACTTCATTAACGGCGAATTCGTCACTCCCGCCGGAACCGAGCTGCTCGACATCATCAACCCGACCAACGGCGAAGTGGTGGCCCAGTCCCCGGTCTCGGTTGAATCCGACGTCGATGATGCGATGGCTGCGGCCGCAGCGGCGTTCAAGACCTGGAAGCACGCCACACCCAGCCAGCGCCAGTTGCTCCTGCTCAAGCTCGCGGACGCGCTGGAAGCCCACAGCGAGGAATTGGTCGAGGCGCAGCACCGCAACACCGGCCAGGTCAGGGAAATGATTGCCTCCGAGGAGGTAGCTGCCGGCGCCGACCAGCTGCGCTTCTTCGGCGGAGCCGCACGCCTGCTCGAAGGCAAGTCCGCCGGCGAGTACATGGAAGGACACACCTCCTTTGTGCGCCGGGAACCGATCGGCGTGGTCGCACAGGTGGCGCCGTGGAACTACCCGCTGCTCATGGCCGTCTGGAAGATCGGTCCGGCCCTGGCCGCCGGGAACACCGTGGTGCTCAAGCCTTCCGACACGACGCCGGAATCCACTTTGGTGCTGGCCCGGCTGATCAAGGACATCTTCCCGGCCGGCGTCGTCAACGTGGTGCTCGGCAACGGCGGCACAGGTGCAGCTATGGTGGAGCACAAGATCCCGGGCCTGGTCTCCATCACAGGCTCCGTCCGCGCCGGAATTGCCGTGGCCAGCGGAGCAGCCAAGGGCCTGAAGCGCGCACACCTGGAACTGGGCGGCAAGGCTCCGGCCATTGTCTTCGCCGATGCCGACATCAAGAAGAGCGCCGCGGCCATCGCCGAGTTCGCCTTCTTCAACGCCGGCCAGGACTGCACCGCCATCACGCGCGTGCTGGTGGAGGAATCCGCCCACGATGATCTGGTCAACGCCATGGTCGATCACACCAGGACGCTCCGGACCGGCTCCGACAATGACGCCGAGAACTACTTCGGGCCACTGAACAACATCAACCACTTCAATGCCGTGAACGCCGTCATGGACGCGCTGCCGGCGCACTGCACGGTCGCCGTCGGCGGCAAGCGCGCAGGCGACAAGGGGTTCTTCTACGAAGCGACCATCGTCACCGGGGCGAAGCAGACAGACGATATTGTGCAGCAGGAAACGTTCGGCCCCGTCATTACCGTGCAGAAGTTCGGTACGGAGGCCGAGGCCGTGGAGATGGCCAACGACGTCGAATACGCCCTGGCCTCCAGTGTCTGGACCAGCGACCATGGCACGGCCATGCGCGTCTCCCGCGACCTGGACTTCGGCGCCGTCTGGATCAACACCCACATCCTGCTCACGGCAGAAATGCCGCACGGCGGATTCAAGCAGTCCGGCTACGGCAAGGACCTGTCCATGTACGGCGTCGAGGACTACACCCGCGTCAAGCACGTCATGAGCGCCCTGGACGCTTAAGCACCAAACAAACCTACCTACCTGAACCAGTTGAAAGGCTAAGAAATGACCACTCAGGCTACCGAGCCCCAGTTCCGGCTCGAGCAGAAGCGCAAAATCCTCGGCGACTTCCCCGGACCCAAGTCTGTTGAACTCGCTGCCCGCCGTGCGAAGGTCGTCGCCGGCGGCGTCGCCTCCAGTGTGCCGGTCTACGTGGCCGACGCCGACGGCGGCATCGTCCAGGACGTCGACGGCAACTCATTCATCGACCTGGGCTCGGGTATCGCCGTGACCAGTGTCGGCGCGTCCGATCCCGCCGTCGTCGGCGCCGTCAAGGAGCAGGTGGAGCACTTCACGCACACCTGCTTCATGGTCAGCCCGTATGAGGGTTACATCGCGGTTGCCGAGCAGTTGAACGAGCTGACCCCGGGCGACCACGACAAGCGCACCGTGCTGTTCAACTCCGGCGCCGAAGCGGTGGAAAACGCCGTCAAGGTGGCCCGCATTGCTACCGGGCGCACCGCCGTCGTCGCCTTTGACCACGCCTACCATGGCCGCACCAACCTCACCATGGGCCTGACGGCGAAGGCCATGCCGTACAAGTCCAGCCCGGCCGGCAGCTTCGGCCCGTTCGCACCGGAAATCTACCGCGTGCCGATGAGCTACCCGTTCCGCGAGGAAGCCGACATCAAGGGCGAGGACGCGGCCCGCCGCGCGATCACTATGATCGAGAAGCAGATCGGCGCCGAAAACGTCGCCGCGATCCTGATCGAGCCGATCCAGGGCGAGGGCGGCTTCATTGTCCCGGCCGAGGGCTTCCTGCCGGCCCTGGCCGCATGGGCCAAGGACAAGGGCGTTGTCTTCATCGCGGACGAGGTCCAGGCCGGCTTCTGCCGCACCGGTGAGTGGTTCGCCTCCGACCACGAGGGCATTGTGCCGGACATCATCACCATGGCCAAGGGCATCGCCGGCGGCATGCCGCTGTCCGCGATCACCGGGCGCGCGGAGCTGATGGATGCTGTGCATGCCGGCGGACTGGGCGGCACCTATGGCGGCAACCCCGTGGCCTGCGCCGCCGCGCTGGCTGCCATCGAAACCATGAAGGAGCAGGACCTGAACGCCCGGGCCCGCTCGATCGAGTCCCAGGTGCGGGCACGGCTGGAGAAGCTGGCGGCCGAGGTGGATATCATCGGCGAGGTGCGTGGCCGCGGAGCCATGCTGGCGCTGGAATTCGTGCAGCCGGGTACCGCCGGTACCACCAAGGATCCGAACGCCGAGGCAACCAAGGCGATTTCCGCCGCCTGCCTCAAGGAAGGCGTCATCATCCTGACCTGCGGTACCTACGGCAACGTGGTCCGTCTGCTGCCGCCGCTGGTCATCGGCGACGACCTGCTGTCGGATGCCCTCGACGTGCTCGAGGGCGCCATCCGCGCGGCCGCCGCCTGACCGTTTAGCGCATCTGCCTGAGGGGGCAGGGCCCGGCAAGCGCCGGGCCCTGCCCCCTCGGTGCTTCCGGAGCCGGCTGGTGAAATGTGTCCTGCCTCACGGTAGAGTCTGCTCATAATGCTCATGCGGTAACCGCCGCGGCGGTGGAGGGTGGATCGGATGCGATATGTCGTGGGGTACCAGCCGGATGACCGGGGAGCCGATGCCATCGCGCTGGCGGTAGCCATTGCGCGGGCGCAGGGGACCGGGCTGGACATCGTCTACGTAGTGCCGGAGAACGCGCCCTATGTAGCCGTCAATCCGCAGGGCAAGCGCATCAGCGCCGGCGAACAGGAGGTCCTGACCGCGCGCCGCGAAGCGCTCAAACTGGTGCCTTCGGATATCGACGCCGAATTCCGGGTGGTGGACTCGGATTCTTTCGCCGAAGGCCTGATCGAAACAGCCACTGCACAGTCGGCCGCGCTGATCGTCATCGGTGCCGCCTCCAACGGGTTGTTCAAACGGTTTTCGGTAGGCAGCGTTGCCAACGCCTTGCTGCACGCCTCACCGGTCCCCGTGGCCCTTGCGCCGCGCGGCTACCAGCGGAAGGGGCCGCTGACCCGGCTCACGGCCTTCATCGGCGAGCGGCAGGGCGCGCAGACGGCCCGGGATGTGGCCCTGCGGGCAGCGGGCCGCCGTGGCCTGCCGCTGCGGCTGGTCTCGCTCGTGGCACTGGACACGCAGGAACGCTCAGACTCCGGCGAGGCGATACACCAGGCGCATCTGCATGCCAATTCCGTGCTGGCCGAAGCCGCCACCACCGCGCTGGACGGAACCGCAACCGTCACCGTGGCGCACGGACGAAGCATCGAAGAGGCCATCGACAGCCTGGACTGGGACGAGGGCGAACTCGTGATCATCGGCTCCAGCCGGCTCGCCCAGCACAACCGGCTGTTCCTGGGCAGCACGGCGCTGAAGGTGCTACGGGCGCTGCCAGTGCCTATGGTCGTGGTCCCGCGCGAAGGCGTTCACGGGCTGGATGCGCCCGGCCACGTCTGACCGGTTCAGGCGGCAACGGGTTGAGGCAGCTTGCGGTAGGAAGCGAACATGTCCGTGGTCAGGATGATCAGGGACAGCCAGATCAGGCCGAACCCGATCCACCGTTCCAGCGGCATCGGCTCGTTGAAGACGGCCAACGCGATGATGAACTGGATCAACGGGGCCAGATACTGCAGCATGCCCACCATGCTCAGCGGCAGGCGCCGGGCCGCAGCTCCGAAGAACAGCAAGGGCAGTGCCGTGATGAGCCCGCCGGCAGCCATCAACCAGAAATGCCCGGGCCCGTTGTCGAGCAGGGTTGCCTGCCCCTGGACCATCAGCACCGCCATCACGGCCCCGGCGAGGGGAGTCAGCACCAAGGTCTCCACGCTCAGGCTTGAGACGGCGTCCACCTTGGTACCGACGTTCTTCTTGACCAGACCGTAGAAGCCGAAGCTGAAGGCCAGGACCAGCGACAGCCAGGGCACGTTGCCGTAACCGAAAGCCAGCACCAGGACGGCGATGAACGCCACGGCCAGGGCCACCCATTGGGCCCGCCGGAGCCGTTCCTTCAGGATGAGCACCCCAAGCAGGACGGAAATCAGCGGGTTGATGAAGTAGCCGAGCGAGGCCTCCACCGTACGTTCGCTGAGCACGGCGACGGTGTAGGTCAGCCAGTTGACGGCGATGAGTGCCGCTGCCAGCGAAAGCGTTCCCAGGGTGCGCTTGTCCACCAGCGCAGCTTTGAAGGGGCGCCAGCTGCGCATGGCCGTCATCAGCAGCACGCAGAACAGCAGCGACCAGACCACCCGGTTGGCCACTATCTCCAGCGGACCGGCCGGCTCCAGGATGGCGAAGTAGAGCGGCAGGATGCCCCACAACCCGTAGGCAGCCAGCCCGAAGAGCAGGCCCGTGTTGTGTTCGCTGCGCGGTTTCCTGCCCTTGGGGCCGGCCGCTACTACATCCGTCTCCGCCGTGGCATCCAGATCGGGGGCGACGGCAGTTAACTGCTGGCTGGGAGGGGAGGCGGGATCGCCGTCGTTAGTTGACACAGAGCCCATAACATCACCGGCAGGCCGGGTATTCCAACCCATCGTCTGGTGGGCTCATGAGGCGACCGCCTCAGCCGGGCAGCTGGCCGGAAAGTTTGCCCGCGAGTTCTGCCCAGGCCTCCAGCGGGTGTTTCCCGCCGGGGGCAGGTTCCTGCGCGTAGTTCACGGCCAGGGACTGCACCGGCGGAACGCCGATCAGCCGAGCGCGCGGTCCCGCGGCTGCCAGCGCCTGTCGTGCGCCATAGTCCCGGAGCGTCTCGGAGCCGAAGAACGCACAGGCCGGAACGGACATCCCGGTGAAACGCGCCGGGCGGGCTAGATTGCTGAAGCCCACGGCATGGCCCAGAACGGCGGTGCGGGCGTGGCTGCGGTGCATCCGCGCGGCAAAGGCGTCCAGCTGGTCCGAGTCCAGCGGATCGGCGCTTTCCGCCAGGAGTTCCACGCTTTCATGGACCCCGGCGGCGGATCGTTCCACCGTGACGACGGCGATCGCAGCTGCCGCCGTCCCTACGCGCGGCTGCCCCACGGCGACCAGCACCGAGGTTTCCGGTGCCCGGTCATAGCAGTGGGCCGTGACCGCCGCGGTGTCCCAGGGTTCACTGACCGGTTCGGCCCGACCCCATCCGACGGGCGGGTAGCCGGTGAGTTCGGTGAACAGCTGCGCGGTGAAGTCCCCGATGCGGGTGCCCAGGCTCGCCGGGTGAATAGTCTCCGTCCGGACATGGAGCAGGCCGCCGGGCGTGCGCGGGGTCAGCAGGAAGTCCTCGGCGAGTTCGTCCAGCGGTTCGAAAACCTCACCGTTCCAGGTGTGGACCCGGCCGGTGAAGCCGTCATAGAACGTGCCGTCCGCGCTGGTGGCCAGCCATTGGCAGCCCGGCTCCGAGAGCAGCATGCTCAAGGGCAGGCTGATCGCGGCAGTACCCGGTGTCAGCACGGCGAAGTGCCGTCCGTCTTCTTGGGCGGCCGCGTGCGACTTGGCGATCCAGGGCGAGAGGTAGGTGACGGGTTTGTCCTGGAAAAGGACTCCCGTGGCGGCACTGCTGAAATCGAAAGCGGAGGCGTGGGTCACGGCTGCACCTGCCCGGGAACGACGACGGCGCCCTCGCACCGGCGGGCGAGGGCATGGCAGAGGGCGTCGGCCCTGGCGGTGGCGTCGGGGAGCCCGTCGCGGACGTGGACGTCCTGCCACCAGAGCGGTTCGGCGGAGGGATCTCCGGTACCGGGGGTGAAGACGGCTGGCACCCGGACGCCGGGCACCGCGGAGACGTCCGCTCCGGCGAGCAGCCGCTGCACCTCCTGCGGGACGCGGACCAGGCGCGGCAGCTCGAGCACCAGCTCCACCTCGCCGTCGTCGGTGAAGAGTTCCAGCAGGGAGTTCTCCGCGGTTTCCCTGACATTGAGCTCCGGCACGGTGGCGACCATGGCCTCGACCACGGTGCGCTGGTCCGGTTCCCGCAGGCTGATGACGGTCCAGTCACTGCTCATCGGTGTCGGCCTCCGTTGCGTTGTAGTAGAGCTGGACGGTGCTCACGGGCTTGCCCGACTGCACCAGCTGCGCCCGGCCCGGCGGCAGCGCACGGGCGCGGATGCCGTTCAGCAGTGCGCCCTCGCCGCGGTCGCCCGACATCAGGATGCCGGTGCTGCCCGAATCGCGCAGCGACATAAAGAAGGCCTCGTACATGCCGCGGCTGGCCCCGCGCACGCGGCGCGAGAGCACCGCGTGCAGGCCGATCTCCGGGCCCAGCGGCAGGTACGGCGTCAGCCGGCTCAAGGGGGAGGAGCCGCCCGCGGTGAGAATGTCGTAGTCGTCGATGATGAGCACAACGCGCGGAGGATTCGCACCGGGGTTGGCACCGCCGTCGTTGTTTCCGTTGACGCGTTTGTCCAGTTCCGATGCCACGGCCCCGGCCAGCTGTTCGGCCAGCGCCGGACTGGTGGCATAGCCGCCCAGGTACTCCTCGGGCACCTCGTCGGCCAGGCCGCGCCGGGGGTCGAAGACCGCGAAGACGAGGTTGTCCGGCGTATGCTGCTCGGCCAGCCGGCGGATTACCGAGCGCATGACGTTGGTCTTGCCGGCGCCGTCGTCGCCGAGGACCACCAGGTGCCGGTCCTTGACGTGCATGTCCAGGTGCTCGGTGCCCAGATCCGTCTCACGCAGACCCAGCGGGACACGGCCAGGCCGCGCCGGGGTGACGGCTGTTTCGGCCCCCACCAACGGCGGCAGGACGCGGACCTGCATGGCCCGGTCATCGGTGGAGGCCGCGACGGCGGCAACCAGATCCCGCATGCCCTGGACCGCGGTGTCCGGATCCGGCTCGGAGTCGATCCGGGGCAGGGCGATGTGGCCGATGAGCTTCTGCTCCATCAGGCCGCGGCCCGGCCGGTCGGCGCCGATGGACTCGGCGAGCTTGCGGCCGAAGTTCGATTCGGCGGGATCGCCCAGGCGCAGTTCGATCCGGTTGCCGAAGAAGCTCTGCTGGGCAATGCGGACCTCGTTGGTGCGGGTGGACGTCACAATCGTGTGGATTCCGTAGCCGCCGCCGCGGGAGATGATCGAGTGGACCTTCTTCTCGACGTCGTCGAACTCGTCGCTGAGCTGGCTGTAGCCGTCCAGCACCAGCACGATGTCCGCGCTGGCCAGTTCCGGAATCATGCCCTGGGCACACATTCGGCGCAGCGTCTGCAGCGAATCGATCTGGTACCGCTCGAACAACTGCTCGCGGGTATCCAGCATGGCCGCGATCTCCTCGATGGTGCGGCGCACCACTTCGCGGTTGGTGCGCACCGCCACGCCGCCCACGTGCGGCAGCCCCTCCAGCGGCAACAGGCCGCTGCCCAGAAGATCGACGGCGTAGATGCCCACCTCGGAGGGGCTGTGCGTGAGGGCCAGGCTGCAGACAATGGTGCGCAGGGCTGTGCTCTTGCCCGACTGGGGCCCGCCGACAATGATGGCGTTGCCGCCGGCATTGTTCAGGTCCAGTTCCCATAGGCCCTGCCATTGCTTGGCTGGGTCATCCAGGAGGCCGATCGGGACACGCAGGTTACCGCCCTTGGCCAGCCGGATGCCCTGGCTCGTGGCGGCGACGGAGCCGGCCGCAGTGTCCAGTGCGATGCCCTTCGGCAGGGGCGGCAGCCAGATGGGCTGGACCGAGCGCGGGAAAGTGCGCAGGGTTTCCATCAGCGTGGACATGACCGTGGGGCCGGTGGTCCGCTGCGAGGCCTTGGTCCGCAGCCCCGACTTTGCCGGTTTGCTGCCGGCGGCACCGGTTGCAGCGTCTTCGAGCACGGCGGCGTAGCGCGGGACGGCCAGCACCAGCTCCTGGGACTCTTCCTGTTCCTCTTCCGGTTCCTCCACCTCCACCGGGCCGGAAACATAGCCCGATTTGAACCGCGTGTAGGTGGTGGTGTCCACCTTCAGGTAGCCGAAACCGGGGACCGGAGGCAGATGGAAGGCATCCGGGGTATCCAGCACCGTGCGGGACTCGGATTCGGAGAGGGTGCGCAGGCCGATCCGGTAGGAGAGGTAGGTGTCCAGGCCACGCAGCTTGCCGCCCTCGATCCGCTGGCTGCTCAGCAGCAGGTGCACGCCGATGGACCGGCCGATGCGGCCGATGGAGAGGAACAGCTCGATGAAGTCCGGCCGCGCCGTCAGCAGTTCGCCGAACTCGTCGATAATGACCACCAGATGCGGCAGCGGGTCCATTTCTTCGCCCCGGGCCAGGCGTTCCTGGCGGTGCAACTGGTAGTCGGTGATGTTGGCGATATTGCCCGCGGCCTTGAGCAGTTCCTGCCGCCGGAGGATTTCGCCGTTCAGGCTGGCGTAGACGCGCTCGATCAGGGTCAGGTCATCGGAGAGGTTGGTGATAATGCCCGTGACCTGCGGGGCACCCTCGAACGGGGCGAAGGTGGCCCCGCCCTTGAAGTCCACCAGCACCATGGCCAGCACATCGGGGGAGTGGGTGGCCAGCAGCCCGAGCACCAGGCTGCGCAGCATCTCCGACTTGCCCGAACCCGTAGCCCCCACGCACAGCCCGTGCGGGCCCATGCCGAACTGGGCGGATTCCTTCAGGTCAAGCATGGTGGGCTTGCCTCGGTCATCCGGGCCGAGCGGGACGCGCAGGAAGTCGATTTCGCTGCGCGGCTGCCACAGCCTGCGGATATCCGCGGCGTCCAGGCGGGGGGAGAGGCCTAGCATTTCCAAATAGCCCACAGAACTCTCGGCGCTGTTGTGCTCAAGCGAGTCCGGTGAGAGCCGCATCGGCGCCAGTTCGCGGGCCAGCGATTCGGCGGTCGCCAGCGGCAGGTCATCCAGCAGGCCTTCCTCGGTCCCGGGCTCAACCGGGTCCTCGCGGTAGTTCTGGCACAGGAAGCTGCGCGGGCCGGCGGTCGTCTCGCTGATCCGGATGCTCACCTCGCCCGGTTCGTGCCGGCGATTGTCGGTGAGGTAGATGACCGTGGCGCCCAGCTGGCCGGGGGAGGACAGCTTGTCCGGCAGCGCCAGTTCCTGCGGCGGCTCACCGTAGGTGTCGGCGATGACCAGCAGCCGCGGCATGGAGTTGCCCACGCCGGCCTTTAGATGGTTTTTGCGCGCTTCAGCAGCGATGGTGGAGCGGTTCTGCAGGTCGTCCTTGAGCAGGTCGGAGAGGGAATCGAGCGAGGGCGCCAGGCGGCGGACAGGTCCGGTGCGGTGCGTCCGCGACTGGTCCGCCAGGTGCGGCAGCCACGTAGCCCAGGCCCAGTCGTCGTACCGGTCCTCCGGCACGGACAGCGCGATGTGCAGATCCTCCGGGGAATGGAAGGCGGCGGCCTCCACCAGCAGGTTCCGGCAGACGGCCAGGGCGAACTCGCGGGAACCGACCAGGCTGACGTTCCCGGCCGAGTCCAGCGGAATGGTCAGCGGCAGCTCCGGCGAAGCTTCGAAGCGCTGGCGCAGGATCTGCAGTTCGGTGGTCATGAACCGGTCCGCCTGCTGCAGGCCGGAGCTGGAGTCATTGACCCTGATCTCCCGGTTCCGCCGTTCGCCGCTGCCGATCCGCACGTCCAGGAAGTCCTCGTTGCGCCGGCGGCGTTCCCAAATTCGCTTGGGGTTGCGGATGATGTCGAACAGGGCCGACGGCGGGGGGCTGCTCACGCGGGCAACCTTGATGGCGCGCTGCTCATCGGTGCGCAGTTCGGTCCGCGCGCGCTCCAGATATTCCAGGTAGTGCTCGCGCTGGTCGCGGCTCTGCCGGGCCTGCTTGCCTTTTTGGCTGACCATCATGGCGATGGAAGCCAGGATGGTCACAATCATCATCAAAGCACCGACGGCGGCCAGCGACGATCCGCGGAAGAGCATCATGACCGTCATGGACGCGCCCGCGCCGAGCAGCGGCACCAGCGACATCATGTTCATGCCGCTGCGGCCCTCGTTCACGGGCGGCGGCGCATCCAGGGCGTAGGGTTCAACGGTGCGCGCCGGCGGTGTGGTCCGGGCCGGGCGGTGGATCAGCTTGACGCTCATATCACCGGTTCCCATTGGCTGCGTGAAGCGCCGTGGACGCCAGCGTGGTGGCATCCAGCCGGGTCTGCGGTGCCAGCAGGCCAAGGTCGATTTCGACACCGGCGGCCAGATGCCGGTCGTAGGGCAGGGCGAGCACGTCCAGGCCTTCGCGGCTGAGCCGGACCGCCTCCTTGACCGGATCCAGCGGCGCATCGGAATCGGTGCTGGTCACCACGGTCAGCAAGGGCAGCGCGTGTGTGGCCGGATCCTGCCGCCAGGCGCGTGCGTAGCTGAGCGCGTCATTGACCCCGGAAACGGTGGCCGGAACCACCTGCACCACGGCGTGCGAGGACTTGATGGCCCATACGCTGTCCGGGTGGCTGATGCCGGTGGGACAGTCGATCAGCGTGATTGGGAAGTAGCGGCTGACCGCGGTCAGGGCGTTGCCCAGCGCCGGGTACTCCGCGCGCGGCTGCCACAGCCGGACGCCGGTGGCGTAGAGATTGGCCTCGGCTGCCCTCATCCGGCCGGCCAGCTCGGCGTGGCTCGCGGGGGTTCCACTAACGACGGCGGAGGCCAGCTCGTCGACGGACGGCGCCTGTTCGAGGCCAAGACGCAGCGTCAGTGAGCCGAGTCCAGGATCGTTGTCCACGGCGGCCACTGAGTCCTGGCGCATAGCGGCAAACACGGAGGCGAGCAGCGCCGTCGTCGTTGTCTTGCCGGCACCGCCGCGCGAACTGATGACGGCGATGCGGCGGCCAGTGGTGACCGGTTCCTGAGCTCCGGCGGCGGCCGCGCTGAGCCGCTGCGGATAGTCGTCGGAGCGGAAGAGGCTGGTGAGCTGGCGCAGAACACGGGCGCCGGCGGGCAGTCCCTGGCGGGTGCGCAGGCGGCGGCGGAAGGTGTCGGTGGAGGTTTCGAAGCCGCCGAAACCGCCGAAGCCGCCTTCTGAGGTGGCCTGGGCTGCCTGTGCTTCGCGCCGGGTCTGCGGCGCCGGCTGGGGAGTCCACGGATCGTACGTCACTGGGGCTTCCTTCCCAAGGAGCGGGGTCGGGCTGGGGTTGCGGGCCGGTCTGCGGTGGCGGTGCGTGCCGGACTCATGAGCCGAAGCTCGCCAGCAGCTGGGCGAAGAGTCCGAACAGCCCGAGGATCAGCGGCACGGTGGCCAGGATGGCGATGGTCTCGATCTTGTTCCCGGCCAGGCGCAGGCGCGCGGCGGTGTGCGCCGGCAGGCTCAGCGTGAGGACAGAGCCGATGGCCAACGCCGTCACCAGCAGGAGCAGGCCCACCAGCCATTCGGAGCCGTCCAGCAGCCGCAGGGCGGATAGCGCCAGCGCGGCGACTCCCACTGAGGCGGCGATGTAGAGCGAGACCCGCTCGGCTGCCAGCGGAAAGGAACGAGCCCGCAGGCTTGAGGCGAGGACCAGTGCGGCCAGCAGCGGCAGCGTCCACGCCTGCTGGGCCGAGTCCGTGCCCAGGATCCACAGCGCCGCGGCGATGGACAGCGCCGTCAGCACGGTGCCCAGCGCCAGGGTCCGGTGCGCGGCGCGGATGGCGTCCAGGGCATCGGCACGCCGGATGGCGCCGCCCTGGGAACGCTGGTCATCCAGGGTGGCCAGGCCGGAGACGGACAGGGCGATCTTCGGCGTCAGGCCCAACAGCACAATGCTGATGGCCCCGGAGATGGCTGCTGCCCGGACCGGATCACCGGAGAAAAACCCGCACGCGGCCCAGATAACGGTCAGTGCGGCCACCGTTCCCGCCGCACCGAACATGGCCTTGGACCGGCCCAGCACTGCCCCGACGGCGGCAAAGGCCGCGGTAGAGAGCAGCGCGAGGACCAGCAGTTTCAGCTCGATCCCGAGGTCCAGGAGCAGGACGGAGCCGAGCCCAAAGAGCCAGCCGGTACCGGCCAGGGTCAGTCCCACGTTCCTGCGCTGCGGCATCCCGAACATAGTCGACGCGGCCAGCAGGGCAACGGCGACCGCCAGCAGGATCCACCAGCTGCTGCCGCCTGCGAACGAGCCCAGCAGTATTTCCGCGGCGCCCCAGCTGCCCAGGGCTGCGAAGGCACCCGCCGTCAGGTGGCGGAAGCGCTCGTCCCAGCGCCCGCCCACCGACTCGGTTTCCTCGACAACCGTATCCGTGACGTCATAGACGACGGCGGGCGGCGGAGCATCGGAGGCGTTGAACAAGGTGAGCTTGCCGCCGTCGCTGACACCGGCGTCGGACAAGGTCAGTTGGTCGGACAAAGGTTCGCCGGAGGCCTGGACCAGCACCTTGGCCGCGACCTCGTCACGCGGTGAATCCGCCATCAGGTCGAGAATCTGCGGCATCAGGGTGCCCACCGGCTGGTCTGCCGGCAGCAGCAGATCCAGGTGCCGGCTTTCGCCGATCAGCGTGACGCGGGTAAAAGCGAGGGGCATCGGTCAGGCTCCCGGACGTAGATTTTCGAGGGGCAGCGCCCCGTGCTGCGGATCTTCATGCACCTGCACCCAGGCCGAGGCAGAGCGTTCCTGCTGCTTCTGCCGCTGTTCGCCCAGCAGGTTGCTGACAAAGGAGTAGCCCACGCAGATTGCGGCAATCAGTGCGGCCAGTGCAATGCTGAACAGGAACAGCCTCAAGCTGTCCATCCAGCGGCGCTGGTTCGGATTCCCGCCGTACAGCAGCGCAGAGGTCAGCCGGTTGCGCCGGACCACCACAGACTCGATGAGCTGACTGTCGTAGTCGTTGGCCATGCAGGCACTCCTCTTCTGGCGTCGGTTTCGTGTGGCTGGCGGTGCTCGTCGGCTCTGCGGCCGGGCAACGCGTATCCATCATGTCATCCCGAAACCGCCAAAAGGCCGGATGACCGGCCGAGTGGGGAGTTCTACCCATGCTGAACGGTTGCGGCGGATGTGGCGTTTGGGATTCTATTGAGCTAACCGGTTACCGCAGACCCCTTACAGTCTCCAAAGCTTCTGCTGGTAATTCTTGCGAAACGATCAACCAGTTCAGACGAGAGCGCAGCCAAGCGCCATAAAGGTGGTAATGATGAAATTTGATATGGGCTCACAGACCCTGTCGCAGCTGACCTCGCAGACCGGAGGCTCCAACGAGGACATGGGCCAGCTGGTCCGGAACCTGGTTGACGCGGTAGCGCCGCTCGAAGGCAAGTTCAACGGCCAGGCCCGCGTGAAGTTCGACGAGTTCAAGGCCCGCGCCGACGAAATCGCCAACAACCTCAATGGTGCGCTCGCCGCGATCCTCACCGGCCAGAGCGAAATGGACCTGGCGTTCCACACCGGCGACCAGGAGTCGGCCGACAACGCCTCGCAGCAGCAGGGCGCCGCGAATTTCGACGCCGCCAACTTCAGTTCTTCGCGCTAGTCACTCCGGCCTCCAGCAGCGGCCATCCCTGAAAGATCTCATTTCCCCGGCGCCACCGCCGGATCTCCGAAAGGAACAGCTATGTCCCAGGACCGTCTTACTTACGACACCGACATCTCCGCCCAGGTACAGGGCGAAATCCAGTCCATCGTCGGCCGGCTCGAAAGCCTGATCGCCGAGCGCGACAAGGCCGTTGCCGCCGCCATGTCGGATTACCAGGCCGACGGCGTCTCCGAGGAGTACCAGGGCGTGGAATCCCGCTGGAAGAACGCGGCCGGCGAGGTCAAGGAAATCATCCGCCTGGTCCGGAGCACCCTTGAGCAGAATGACCAGACTGCGGCAAACACGGGTGCCCGCGCCCGTGCCGCCGTCCAGAACATCGGCTAACCAGCCGGATAGGGCAGCGCCGAAACCCCGGCGCTGCTTTTGGTACGGATCAGGCACGCCAGGCATGGAGGAAAGATGGCAGCGGACTGGGACATTGAATCGGCGACAATCCGATCCATCATCGGTAAGGTGCAGACGCAGACGGAGAAGTATGCGGACCTGTTTGTGGAGTTCGGCGCGGAAGTGAGTTCCATCATGGAAGCCTCGAAGTCGCAGATCATCGGCGAGGCGCTGGTCGGATTGTCCGAGGAGAAGCTGCAGGCAGCCATGACCCAGGTCCAGGGCCGCAGCATCCAGGCCCTCAATTCCACCTCTACCGCGGTCAACGCCATCATCACCGGTGACCAGACGATGGAACAGAACGTCCGGGCGGCCCAGGACACTGCCAATGACGAATACATCCCCGAGCCCGCACCTGCGCCGCACCGGAACGGACCGGTTCCCCAAGCGGTCTGAACGACTTTTGCACCGCCGCCACACATTCACGCATTCACTCACTCGCACACATGAGGTATTGAACCATGGGCTGGAATCCCTCTGAGTTTCCGCCGTTGCCGGACGGCGATGTGCTGGAACAGCACGCCGGCAAGCTGCGGACCAAGGCAGAAGGCATTCAGTCGGCGGCCGAGGAATCGCACACGCTGTGGGCCGGCATGTCCACCGCCTACAAGGGCCCGGGGGACTGGCAGGTCCACACTGCCTTCAACAAGGTGGCCTCCGAGGCGGAAGTTGTCCTGGAGGACGCGAACGCGGTCGCGGCTGCCATCGATACCTTCGCCGAGTGGGCCAGGGAAGCCAAGCGGCGCTACAACGCTCTGTATGCGGACTGGCTCGCGGTGCAGTCCCGGATCGACGACGGCGGCGGTGACTGGCGTGAGGACCAGGACCTGGTCAACGACGACAACAATATCCTCAAGTCCGCCGACGCGTTGCTGGCAGAACATATGGAAGCGGAACGCACGTGTGCGACGGCGATCTCCGGCCTCTTCGATGGGCCCTCGTATGTGGTGACAACGCAGGATGGGCCGGGAGCCAACCAGGTTGCCTATGGCTACACCGCGGACCAGCTTGATGCCGCGGCGGCCGAGGGGAACATTCCCTGGGGCGAGCCGACCGAGTGGGACAAGCCCTGGTACCGCGATGCCCTCGACGGCGTGGTGTCCTTCGGCAAGGGGGTCTGGAGCGGTATCACCGGCACGGTGACCGGCCTGTGGAACATGGTGAACTTCACGGACATGGAGACCTTCTCCGCCACGTGGAAGGGCATTGGCACGCTGGCGCTGGATGTGGCGATCGTTGCCAGCCCCGTTGCCCAGGTGGCCCTGCGCGCCACCGGAAACAAACACATTGTGGACCAATCGGCGGACCGTCTGGTGGCCGTGGGCAAGGCCGCCGTGCACTGGGATGATTGGAAGCGCGACCCTGCCTATGCGGCCGGCGCGTCTGCTTTCGATCTGGCCTCCATCCTGCTCACGGCCGGCGGCGGCGCCGTGGCCAAGACAGGTTCGGTGGCCTCGGCCGTGACCCGAGTCGGCAGCACCGGCAGCCGCGTGGCCAGCGTCGTGAACGCCACCGGACTGACAAAGATCGCCGGCTACACCGGCCGGGTCATCGACCTGGGCAGCGCGCTGAAGATCAACACGGTCAACTTCGCCACGGATACCGCCCGTGTCACCCTCGGCCGGGTGGCACCTGCCGCCGTCCGTGTGGACAACTTCATCAACGACGTCGGCACTTCACTTTCCGGTCCGCGTCCGGCTTACGCCGGGGTTCCCGCCGGCAACGGTCCGGGCCCGGTTAGCACGCGCATCGACAACCTGATCAACCGCTTCGACGCGGAAGGCCCCGCAGGCCCCACCCGTGCTCCTGCGACGCAGGGGACAGCGGCTTCCAGCCGGAACGCGTTCGACGTCGACGGTCAACGTATCAATGATCGTTTTCGCCACCCTGAAGCTCCCCAGCGCGGAACCGCGCAGCCGGACGTCGTCAGCGACCCGGCCCGGCATGAAAGCTACGGGCTGTCCCGTGACGACGCTGATCTCCAAGGCCGAAGCTTGGAGAACGGAGCGCGGTATCCGGAAAGCATCAGTGACGACCTAACCGGCATCGTGGATGAAAAGCAGCCGAAGTTCGGGGTGGACGAGAACGGCACGCCGCTGAGCGAACAGGAGTACGCGAACCGTTACGGGGAGATCAATGACTCAAGTGGCGCGCTCGAATGGGACAGCTATCCCGACAACGCGGGCGCTGTGGAAGGCACTATCCGAACCTATGATTCGCTCGATGACCTGCACGGAGACATCGGCGAAGTGTCGCTGGACCGCATCGGTCCCAACGGCGGCGCCTACCTCGCCGTGGACGGTACTCCGTGGCATATGCGGAGCCTGCCGGTCAACACATTGGGCAAGGAGCTGCACCATTTCGACTTCAATGACCTGCCCGACGGCGTCCGTGTTGAAGTTTCGGAAATCGCACCGGCATTCGGCCGTCCCGGTGGAGGCACCCAGCTGCGGTTCCTCGACGGCAACGACGTCCCTGTCGGTGTAGACGAAGCCATCCGCAGGGGCGGGCTGCAGGAAACCGGTCCTCGTACCTTTGACAGGCCATGGGCTTCGAATGCAGACAACCCTGTTGACCTCCTGCAGGAACATGGGCTGAAGGTTTCCAGCCGGGCCTCCGTCCTCGACGCGGTAGCTAAAGCAGACATCGAACTCGAGCCGAACACAGTCTATGAGGTTGCCGGGCGAGGAAAGTTCTACACGAATTCATCCGGCAATATCCAGCACGTAGAGGCTACGAGTGGCGAGAAGGGCGGCTGGAACCCGGAATTGAATAATCCCCGCCCGCTGGTGCGTTACCACATTGACGACAACGTGGTCATCGACACTGATGCCGAGGCCCGCCCCGTGGCGCTGCATGCTCATGACATTGAGTACTTCAGCAAGGACCTGGCCGAGAACTGGCGGCACGAATCAAACCAACAGAAAGTCGGAAATCTGGGCGGTACGGACTACGATGGCGGCCACTTGCTGGCCGCAATGTTCGGGGGACCGGGCGAGAAGATCAATCTCATTCCCCAGCTGAACATCCAGAACCGCAATCTGGGCCTGGCCGACCTCACCGCCGTTGAGCGGAGAAAGCTCACCGGAAACGCGCGCACCTGGTATGAGACCGAACTATGGATCCGGGACAGGCTTAAAGATGTCCGGCAAGGGACCGCAAAGCCTGCGGTAACGTGGGACGTAAAGCCGGTCTACCGCTCCGGCGATCCCTCTGCAGTACCCGGCAGAGTCGAGCTGAAGGTCACTATTGACGGGCAGCAGCAGAAGTTTTACTTCCGGAATAAGAGAGGCTGATATTTCATTGGCACAGCTGATCGGCAGCGCCGAATTGGACAGGCTCAATACCCTTGCCAGCGCGAAGTATCCCCACGCCGCAGAAATCCGCCTTGAGATCAACATGTTCGGTACCGCTTTGAGCCTGACCGAATCAGCCCTTGGGGAGGATGGCCGCTGGAAGAACACGGACTTTACAGACCAAGTTGAGTTTGACCCTCAGCTGCTTGATGACGACAAGGTGGCGAGCTACAGCAAGGGGACAGGATCTTGGTTCGAAGCCCGGCTGAGCCTGCGCCGGAATGCGGAAGCATCGTTTGAACGGTTCCCGCAGGACCGCATGGACCGTATCTCGGAAGGGATCGGCATGCCTCTTTCGACGGAATCGATCCAGGACGAGCTCGTGATTTTTCCCCGGTATCGGGAGAACATTCCATCCTGGATGGTCGATTCACTGAACGCCCAGGGGGTAGCTGTTCCGTACCTCGACCCTGCCGATGATCAGGTCGTGTTCGGTGAAGAACGCATCCCGTACGAGGAGCCGAGCCTGTGAGGCGTCGATCCGTTCCGACACACATTTCCCGAGGACGACAGACACATGACTGAACAAACACCCATCATGGTCCGTCAGCAGGAGCTGGTCGAGAGCTTGGCCGCTTGGATGCTCTCGGCCGTTAACACGGAACCGGGCTGGGACCGCATGGTACTCGAGCTCAAGCCGTCCGCTGGTGCCATCCTGACGCGGATCACTCAGGAACGGCAAGGGGCATCCGGGTCCAACACCGGCCAATTGCAGCCGGGTACCACCGCGTTCGATGATGCGGCCGAACTGCACCGGTTGACCGGAGGCACTGACGGCAGGTCGTGGAAGAACGCCGCCATCAACGTCACGGCCCACGGCTGGCCGGACCCGCGCTACAACCTGGATACGTACTTCAACTACGATCAGCCTGCGCCGGATTTCGGACTCGGGGAACCCGAGGATGCAGCCCGGAGCAATGGGGCCGGAGAACACCCAGCTCGGGGTGCCGGCGTCGATAACCGTCTCGTTCGGGAAGCGATCGAGGAGTTCAGCCGCAATCCTGGTCAGCAGGCGGCCGTCAACGTCCTGCGGCAGGTCATCGGATCGGAGCTGCTCCTTGACATTACCGATGCCGGGAACGGCAGGCCGGGCATCTCGATTGTCGAGGCCAATGGGGTCCCAGCGGTGCTTGCCTTCACTTCGCAGGAGACGCTGGCCGCATTCAGGGCCAATACCGGGCGGCCGGGCGCGCCTGCCTCCTGGGTGCAGCGGGGGGAAGAACTGTTGAAGTTCGTCGACAGCAGGCCGGAAGTCCATTACCTCTATCTCGACCCTGCGGGACCGTCCTGCGCTCTTGGCCGGCCGGAGATCCATTTCGCTGTGGCCAGCATGGTCAATCCAGGTCTGAAGGCCGCGGCTGGAACGCAGTCTGCGGCGCCCGCCGTGGCGGAGCTGTCTGCCCAGGGTGCGCGCGTCCTGCTTGCAGACAACAAGGACCAGTCCGGCCAGGGCCGCGGTCCGCTGGTGCTGGCCGGCCCCGAGGGGCAGCCGGTCCTCCCAGTGTTTTCCTCCGGCGTCGAAGTGGCAGCGTTCGATTCTTCCGCCCGCTTCACCGAAGTCGACGCAGCCTGGGTCCTGGATACTATCCGCCGGAACCCCGACCGTGAACTGGTGATCAACCCGGCTGGCCCGTCTGTGGTCATCCGGCACGGCGACCTCTAAGCGTCTGCGGTAATGCAAAAAAGCGTGGAACCACCGCACGCGGATCTTGCTGCCCTGGACCAAACGGTACTGGCGACAGCGGCGCGCTGGTATGGAAGCGGGCCCGCAATTGTGCGACAGGGCAATTGGTCGGTCTTTGATGAAGAAGACTACCGAATGGTAATTAAATGCTCCGGCAGCAACTATGTGGTCTACGACCGTCTTTTCCAGTCCAATGCCGAGCGCCGGCCCCAGTATTTGATCTCGCCAGACCCGGGAACTGTGAACCGCTGCGTCCTGTATATTGCGTCGCAGCGTTATAGGAAACAGCAGGGGCTGCCTTCCCTGCCGCTGGAGGACCACGCGAACGAAAGATTCAGCGGCCGGACAGTATCACCGGAGGGGACCTACCCTACGGTGATCGAGGGCAGTCGCGGGGGAGTGCCCTATTCGGCGGCATTCAGTTTCCGGAACGCGGCCAGGGCGTTCACACATTATGCAGGTGCCCCCCTGGATGAGTTGGTGGAATCCCTTCAAGTTCCGGATGGGAGGCCGCTCTTTCCGCTCCTCTCCCCACCGCCTACACCATCCCCGGCCGGCGCGGCGGCAGCGGTACATGCGGCACGGGACTACATCCCGGCGCCCGACCCCGGCGAAGCCCTGGCCGCATCGGGCGAACGGCTTGCGCAGCATTACGCGCTGCTGTGCCGCGCGAAATCGGGACTCGACGCCATACGGCTGTTTCCACCGCTGGACAGGACACTGATCAGCCCCGGGCCGGAGGAGCTGGTTGCCCTGCGGGCGTTGGGAGACGGCCAGGAACGTTCACCTGAAGCGACGCCCCTGTTCGGCGATTTCTGGTATCTGCCCCAATTGGAACTGGCCGGCCGAGGCGAGGAACTGATGAAGTGGCACCAGAGTACTGCGACGCGCAACCGCAACCGCAACCTCGATGACAGGCTTCGTCCGTCAACGTTCGATGCGGGCTGGATTCCGTTCGCGGCCGCTTCTGACGGTGAAGTCCTGGCCATTGATACCAACCCCGGACCGGCGGGTAACCCGGGGCAGCTGGTCAGCTCCGGCGAGCGGATTGACCATGAACCGACGTACCAGGCGCCGTCCCTGTCTGCGCGGCTGGAGCGGCAAATCCGGCTGCTTCATGCTGACTGCAGCTACTGGGAATTGGGCGACAACGACGACGGCAGCGAGGATTCGCTGCGGCCGATGGTGTCCTATCTGTCCCGGTTCCTCCGGCTGGCCGCCGGACTGCCGGAACCCGAGGAAAGTATGGGTCCCGCGGAAGCTGTTGCCGCCGTCGTGCCCTATCTGGAATTGCTCGGCGTGCAGGTCCAACGTATGGGGGACCGGAGCAGTTGTGAAGCCGGAGAAGTGCCGATTCAGTGGCATGTGCCCCACACCCCCGGCGTGCCGCCCATCACGGTGACCGGACAATCCGGAGAGCGGTCGTTCCTGCTTGCTGCGGACGCAACCCGTTTCATCCTGTGGCAGGCGATGTCCGCGTTGAGGCGTCACAGGGCTTCGGAAGCCGGAAGGTTGTCCGACCTGCTCTTGGTACCGCAGCCCCTGCCGCATGAGATAGCGGTTTCGCCAGATGATGACCGTGTGTACATGCAGTACGGAAATCAGCCGCTGAAAGAAATCATCGGTTACTACGGCCTTCCGCTCTTTCGGGAAGGTCAAATGTACGGGGCATATGAACCAGGCGACTGAACCATCTCCCGGTATACGGCTCTGCCACTGCAGGAGCTGGTCATATCCCTGGTAGCCCCGGATGGCAGGCCGTTGTCCGCCCGGTTCCAACGTCCGACCATGCGCGCCACCTCACTTACGATTCCGACGCTCCGATTGACGAGCTGACCGCAGCCATCGAATTCGACGACGGAGCCCCGCATTTCACGCCTGATCGTCTCGGGTCCGACGGCCGAGGCCACGGGCTGGACTGCTCAAGCCTGGATACGGCCGCGCATATGGCGGCGGCTTGTGGCCAGCGCCACCGTTTTAGGACGTGGGCGACTGCGGCATTTAGAATAGGAAACTGTGCGCTTATTGCGCAAGAGGATTCCCCCGAAAGAAGGACGATCAGTGTCTAACTCAGTTACGGACCGGGAGCAGCGCCCGTTGCGGGTCGCCATCATCGGAGCCGGCCCTGCAGGTGTCTATGCTGCCGACATCCTGACCAAGGCCGAGCGTGACTTCGAAGTCAGCATCGATCTCTTCGACCAGTACCCTGCGCCCTACGGGCTGATCCGATACGGCGTTGCCCCGGACCACCCCCGGATCAAGGGCATCGTGAACGCGCTGCACAAGGTGCTGGACCGCGGTGACATCAGGTTCCTGGGCAACGTCAACTACGGGCGCGACCTCACGCTGAAGGACTTTCGCGACTTCTACGACGCGATCATCTTCGCCACCGGCGCTATCAAGGACGCCGACCTGGATATCCCCGGCGTCGGGCTGGAAGGCTCCTTCGGCGCCGCGAACTTCGTTTCCTGGTACGACGGCCACCCGGACGTTCCCCGCGAGTGGCCGCTGGAGGCCAAGGAGATCGCGGTTATCGGCAACGGCAACGTGGCCCTCGATGTTGCCCGCGTGCTCTCCAAGCATGCCGACGACCTGCTGGCTACCGAGATCCCGGACAACGTTTACCGGGGCTTGAAGAACTCGCCCGTAACCGATGTCCACGTCTTCGGGCGCCGTGGTCCGGCACAGGTGAAGTTCACCCCGTTGGAGCTGCGCGAACTCTCACATTCCCGCGACGTCGACATCGTCCTCTACCCGGAGGACTTCGACTTCGACGAAGGCTCCGACGAGCAGATCCGCTCCAACAACCAGACCAAAACCATGGTCAACACGCTCACCAACTGGCTCGTGGAGGAGCAGGACACCGGTGCCTCGCGCCGGCTGCACCTGCATTTCCTGCACACCCCGGTGGAAATCGTCGAAGGAACCGGCGACGGCGCCGGCAAGGTTGCCGCGATGAAATTCGAGCGCAACGAGCTGGATGGTACCGGCAACGTCCGGGGCACCGGCGAGATCGTTGAGTACCCGGTCCAGGCCGTCTACCGCGCCATCGGCTACTTTGGCTCGGAGCTGCCCGAGGTCGGTTTCGACGAACGCCGCGGTGTCATCCCGAATGAGGGCGGCCGCGTGATCGACACCGAAGGCAACCCGGTTCCGGGCATCTATGCCACGGGATGGATCAAGCGCGGACCGGTCGGCCTCATCGGCCATACCAAGGGCGACGCGCTGGAAACCATCGGTTTCCTGCTGGAGGACCGGCTGGATCTGCCTGCGGCAAAGAACCCCGGCGAGGACGCCATTATCAGCCTGCTCGAGGAGCGCGGCGTCGAATACACCACCTGGCAGGGCTGGCTGAAGCTGGATGAGTATGAGCGCAAGCTCGGTGCCGATTTCGCAGCGGCGAATGACGACGGCGGTGCTCCCGCCGTCCAGCGCGAACGCGTCAAGGTTGTGCCGCGCGACGAAATGGTGCGCGTCTCCCGCGGCTGACACCGGAAACGTCGGCCGGACGCAAGGAGTGCGCCGGGACCTTAGCCAGTTGCGTCAGCTACGGATTGACGTAGAAGCGCAGGACGTCGCCGCTGGGCAGCTCAAGCCGGATCTTGTTCCGGCTCGGAGTGCTGATCCGCGCCTCCGGATAGACGGTCCGCAGGCTGTTGATGAGCGGCTCCGGACCTGGGTCCTGAGCGCCCTGCCCCGAACGCGATTGTTCAGCCGATCTACCTCGACCGGTCAGCTTAGCGGTGCTCCATTGCAGCCAAGTCTGTGTTGTAGCCACGATACCCATCCTCAGTTGATGGCTTAACCGTTTCCGGCTGGTCCGACCCCCGTGCCGTCCCTATACCAGTATGCGAGCCATTGCTCTCTACCTTAGGACGGCACACCTAGAAAAAGTTATGAAAATCAAACTTCATATGGCGCCGCACTATGCTGGGGTCCAGCAGAGCATCCAGCCAGGATGCCGTGGGAGGACGAGGAGCGCGCACGGGGCATGGCCAGACCGCAGAATCTCCAGCGCAAGCCGCAGCTACTGGCGGGCATTCTGGATTATTTGCAGGACAAGAACCTTGCTGGACTGTCCTTCCGGTCCTTGGCAGAGGGACTGGGAATCAGCAGCTACATGCTGGTCTACCACTTCGGCACGAGGGAACAGTTGGTCGCTGAAATCGTGGCCCAGGTCCAGTCCGGGCTGGCAGCGCCGCCGCGCGGCCAAATGCTCCAGCTGACACCCGAGGGATTCCGCGAGCAGATGCTCCGGTTGTGGAGCCGGTCCATGACGGTCCGTGGCCGGCAGCTCCAGCGGCTCGGTTTCGAAGCCGCCATGCAGGATCCGGAAGGGGTGTTCGGCAGTCACTCGGCCGACCTCTATGGGGCCTGGCGGGACGTGGCCACCGCTTGGCTGCAGGCGAACGGAGTGGGGCCGGGGGCGGCAGAGGCCGAAGGGCGCCTTTTTGCGGCAGGTGTCCACGGCCTGCTGTATGAGCACGTGCTGACAGGACAGGCGCAGCAAACGACGGCGGCCTTCCGCCGATTGCTCGATCGTTACCTTTCGAACGCGGAGTCTTCCCCTACGCTGGACCTGTGACCAACAATATTCCACTCAATGATGAACAGGCCGGACGGGTTGTCGGGATCGCCATGGATCTGGCCCGCGAAGGCAGGACCAGTGAACTATCGGAGTTTCTCGACCACGGACTGCACGTGGACGTGCTCGATTCGGACAACAACACCCTGCTGATGCTCGCTGCCTACCACGGGCATGAAGAGACTGTGGGGATGCTGCTGGAGCGCGGCGCCGATCCCGACATCCGAAATGCCCGCGATCAGACGCCGATTGCCGGCGCTCTGTTCAAGGGCGAAGATGCGATAGTCGGCCGACTGCTGGCGGCCGGAGCCGATCTCGATGCCGGCACGCCGACCGCGCGCGACGCAGCCAAGATGTTCGGCCGGGAGCACCTGCTCGAGAAATAAGAAATGCCCGGGACCAGCCGCATGACTGGTCCCGGGCATTTTCTTTGGCTCTTAGACCGAGTCGGAGTTTACATCCGTCTCGGAAAGCTTGCCGGCCCGCAGTGCCTCAATGGCCTTGCGAACTCCTTCACCGTAGGCCGGATCGGCCTTGGTGCAGTTGGCGATGTGCCGCTCGATGGTGGCTTCGGAAGCCCCGTCGATGCCGCGGGCGGTGTTCTCGAAGAGCACCTGCTTCTGCTCTGCGGACATCTTCTCGCGGAAGAGGATGCCGGGCTGCTCGAAGTAGTTGTCGTCGTCCTCGCGGTAGTTGAACCGGTCGGCGATAGCGCCTACGGCCTGCGCCGGATCGCGGTACGCCGGCTGCTGCTGCCAGCGGCCGTAGGAGTTCGGCTCGATGCCCGGGGTGGCACCCTGGTTGCCGTCAACGCGCATCGTGCCGTCGCGGTGGTAGGAGTTGACTACCTTGGCGCCACGCGGGTAGTTCACCGGGATCTGGTGGTGGTTGACACCCAGACGGTAGCGCTGTGCGTCGCCGTAGGAGAACAGGCGGCCCTGCAGCATACGGTCCGGGGAGAAGCTGATGCCCGGAACAACATTGGCCGGCGAGAAAGCAGCCTGCTCAACATCGGCGAAGTAGTTCTCCGGGTTGCGGTTCAGCTCCCACTCGCCAACCTCGATCAGGGGATAGTCCTTCTTGGACCAGACCTTGGTGAGGTCGAACGGGTGGTACTTGTACGTCTCGGCGTCGGCCTCGGGCATGATCTGGACCATGAGCTTCCACTTCGGGAAGTCGCCGCGGTCGATCGAATCGAGCAGGTCGCGCTGGTGCGATTCGCGATCGTCACCTACGAGCTTGGCAGCTTCCTCATCGGTGAGGTTCTTGATGCCCTGCTGCGTACGGTGGTGGAACTTAACCCAGAACCGCTCACCGGCGTCGTTGATGAAGCTGAAGGTGTGCGAGCCGAAGCCGTGCATGTGGCGGTAGGATGCCGGGATGCCGCGGTCGGACATAACGATGGTGACCTGGTGCAGGGCCTCAGGCAGGTTGGTCCAGAAGTCCCAGTTGTTCTCGGCGTTGCGCAGGTTCGTGCGCGGGTCGCGCTTCACAGCGTGGTTGAGGTCGGGGAACTTCAGCGGATCGCGGAAGAAGAACACCGGGGTGTTGTTGCCCACCAGGTCCCAGTTGCCCTCTTCGGTGTAGAACTTGACGGAGAAACCACGGATGTCGCGCTCGGCGTCGGCTGCGCCGCGCTCACCGGCAACGGTGGAGAAACGGGCGAACAGTTCGGTCTTCTTGCCGACCTCGGAGAAGATCTTGGCGCTGGTGTACTTGGTGATGTCATTGGTCACCGTGAACGTGCCATAAGCACCGGAGCCCTTGGCATGCATGCGGCGCTCGGGGATGACCTCGCGGTCGAAGTGCGCCATCTTCTCCAGGAACCAGACGTCCTGCAGCAGCATGGGGCCGCGCGGGCCGGCGGTCAGGCTGTCCTGGTTGTCCGCGACGGGCGCGCCCGCAACGGTTGTCAGCGGCTTGGTGTTTTCAGCCATGTGTTCTATTGCTCCTTGTCGGATCTTCCATTGTGAAGGTCTTTTTGGCAGTGCAGGCCGGACAGATGCCCCAGTACGTGACCTCGGCTTCGTCAATCGTGAAGCCGTGGTCATCGGAGGCCGAGAGGCACGGTGCTGCGCCAACGGCGCAGTCCACGTCTTCGATCCCTCCGCATGACCGGCACACCAAGTGGTGGTGGTTGTCGCCAACCCGGGCCTCGAAGCGGGCCGGCGAACCTGACGGCTCGATCCGGCGCACCAGCCTGGCATCGGTCAGCGCTGCGAGCACGTCATAGACGGCTTGCTTCGAAACCGTGCCTAGTTCGGTCCTCACCACACCGGTGATGGTGTCGGCATCGGCGTGCGGGTGGGCACGAACGGCCTCCAGCACTGCAGTCCGTGGACGGGTCACACGAAGCATGGCTTCGCGCAGCAAGTCCTCCGGCTCCCTCATATCGACCATGGCACCGATACTTTCACGTTTTCTGGAATCAGTCCAGAAAAGATGTCGCTCTGGGCGTGTCGGGGGTCACGAGAGTGGTTGGGTTATTTGGCGGCGCACTAATCGTCAATCGTCGTCCGCCGGTGCCACCCCGTAGCCTACGATGACATTCACTTTAGGAGGTGCGCACTTTATGTCTCCAACCCAGGAATCCACGGTGCAGGTAGAAGGGCGCGAACTCAAAATTCTGACCCGGGGGAGCGGGCCGGAAACCTTCGTCCTGGTACCCGGCATCGGTGTCTCGCCACGGTATTTTGCCCCGCTGGCCCGCGAACTGGCTGCCTTCGGTGCCGTGCACTCTGTTGAGCTGCCCGGATTCGGCGGTACCCGGGCTCCACGGGAGGCGTTGTCGATGCAGGGTTTCGCCCGGCTGGTGCGGGGTGCGCTGGATTCTGCCGGCATTGGCCCGGCGGTGCTGGTGGGGCATTCAATGGGGTGCCAGATCACCGCGGAGATGACCGTTGCCCATCCCGAGCTGACGCGCGCCCTGGTGCTGCTGGGGCCGACGACGAACCGGAAGGAGCGAAGCGCCCTTCAGCAAGGGTGGCGGCTGTTCCAGGACACGCTGAGGGAACCACCACAGGTCAACTACGTGGTGCTGAGCGATTATGCGCGGTCCAGCAAGCGTTGGTACTTCACCACCGTCCCCGAAATGGTCGGGCACCGGCTGGAGGAAACTGTGGCAAAAATCGACGCGCCCACGCTGGTGCTGCGCGGTGAACGCGACCCCATCGCGCCGCGCGAGTGGGTTGCCGAACTCGGAAGGGCCTGCCCTGGCGCACGGATTGCGGAGGTCCCGGGCGAGGCCCACGTGGCGATGTTTCGCCGGCCCAGAACCGTCGCTTCCTACTGCCTGGAACTGGCGGCACGGGCATGAGCGGCGGCCGGCCCCGGGGCATTGGAATGACGCTGCGCCGCGGCTGGGCGTGGCTGCAGGACTATGCCTACGTCGCCTATTGGCAGGTGCACGGCTTCCTGTTCCGTGATGATCCTGCGCCTTATCTGCAGGCAACGGGCCGGGAAGACCAGCCGGTGCTGCTCATCCCGGGAATCTACGAAAAATGGCAGTTCCTCAAGCCCATCGCTGACGACTTGAGCCGGGCGGGCCATCCGGTCCACGTGGTGGAGCCGCTCGGATACAACCGGGGCACCGTGGCCAGGATGGCTGAGCTCGTCAGCGCCTACTTGACGGCCGCAGACCTGCAGAACGTGACTATCGTGGCCCACAGCAAGGGCGGGCTCATCGGCAAGTACGCCATGACCATGCCGGGAGCCGCGGGATGCATAGCCCGCATGGTTGCAATCAACACTCCGTTTTCCGGTTCGGTCTATGCCCGGTTCTTCCTGGTCCCCAGCATCAGGGCTTTCTCGCCCCGCAACGGTGCACTGCGCTCCCTCGCCGCCGAACTCTCTGTGAACCACCGGATCACCTCGATCTACAGCTCCTTTGATCCCCACATCCCCGGCGGCAGCGAACTGCCCGGCGCAGAGAACATCGAGCTGGACCTGATGGGCCACTTCCGCATCATCGGCGACCCCAAGGTCCTCGAGGCGATCCGCAGCGTGCTGTCAGGGAAAGGTGCTTCCGGCAACTAGAATTTCGTCCATGCCCAAACTGTTCGCCGACACCACTCCGCTCAAGGAGAGCCTGGATTTTCGGCGGATGTGGATCGGGACCTCGCTGTCCTCGATCGGTGCCCAGCTCACGCTCGTGGCGGTCAGTCTCGAGGTCTACCAGCTGACCCAGTCCACCCTCGCGGTCGGCGCCATCGGCATCGTCGGGCTGGTCCCGCTGGTGCTGGCGGGACTGTACGGCGGTTCGGTGGTGGACGCGCACGACCGCCGGAAGGTCGCCCTTTACTCCGGTCTGGTGCTCTGGGCCTGCGCCGGGCTGTTCGCGCTGCATGCCTGGTCCGGACTGGGCCAGATCTGGCTGCTCTACCTCCTGATTGCCATCCATTCCGGCGCCGCCGGCCTCAACCAGCCGGCCCGCAGCGCCATTGTGCCCCGGCTGGTCCGGCGGGAAATCCTGCCTGCTGCCAACGCCCTGACCATGATGACCTTCGGACTGGGCATGACCATCGGCCCGCTGCTCGCCGGCGTGCTCGTGGCCAACGTCGGGTTCGGCTGGACCTACACGATCGACGTCGTGACCTTCACCGCCGCCATCTGGGCCGTATTCCGGCTGCCGCCGATTCCGCCAGAGGGCGAAGTCCGCAAGGCCGGCCTCCGGTCCGTCCTCGAGGGGCTGCAGTTCCTGCGCACCCGGCCCAACATCCGCATGACGTTCCTGGTGGACATGGCCGCCATGGTCCTGGCGCAGCCCCGCGCCCTGATGCCGGCCATCGGAGCAGTGGTGATCGGCGGCGGGGAAGCGACGGCGGGAATCCTGCTGGCAGCGGTGGCCGCGGGCGCGTTTCTCGCGGCTCTCTTCTCCGGGCCGCTGGGCCAGATCCGCCGGCAAGGGCTGGCCGTGCTGTGGTGCGTGGCAGTTTGGGGAGCCGCGGTCACAGCCTTTGGCGTCGTCGTCGTTCTTGCCGGGAAAGCCGAAGCGGCGGCGGATGGAAGCATCAGCACCTGGCTGGTTCCGGCGGTGGCCTGCCTGATGGTGGCAGGGGCGGCAGATACCGTCAGCGGCGTGTTCCGCAATACCATCCTGCAGTCGGCGACGCCGGACGCCATGCGGGGCCGGCTCCAGGGCATCTTCATCGTCGTCGTTGCCGGCGGGCCCCGGCTCGGCGACGCGGTGGCCGGCGGTAACGGCGAGTGGCTGGGCGAGGGGTTCGCTGCAGTCGCCGGGGGACTGGCGTGCGTGCTGGCGGTCTGGCTGCTGCATAAATGGCAGCCGCGCTTTGCCCGCTATGACGATAGGAACCCCGAGCCGTAAGGAACACGGCGCCGCCGCTGTACGTTATATGGAGTGCCTGGTCAGAAGATGGCCGGGCGTGCCACGCTGGTCACCGACGGCCGGCGTAGAAGGAGACCTGACGCGGTGCACAATCATTTCAACGGTTTGAAGACAGCCGGCTTGCTCGGCGTGCTGTTTGCGATCCTGCTGGGCATCGGCGCCCTGCTGGCCAGCGGCACGGGCAGCAGCAGCTGGATCTGGATCATGGCCCTGATCGGTGTCGGCACCACGGCCTACAGCTACTGGAACAGCGACAAGCTGGCCATCCGCGCCATGCAGGCCTACCCGGTCACCGAGCAGCAGCAGCCGCAGATGTACCGGATTGTCCGTGAGCTTTCCACCCGCGCCAACCAGCCGATGCCGCGGCTGTACGTCTCACCCACACAGGCGCCGAACGCGTTCGCCACCGGCCGCAATCCGCAGAACTCCGCGGTGTGCTGCACGGAGGGCATCCTCCGCCTGCTCACTGAGCGCGAGCTGCGCGGGGTGCTCGGCCATGAGTTGATGCACGTCTACAACCGCGACATTCTCACGTCCTCGGTAGCAGCCGCCGTCGCCGGCGTCATTACGTCGGTTGCCCAGTTCATGCTGTTCTTCGGAGGCCGGGACCGCAATGCCAACCCCATTGCCCTACTCGCCATGTCGCTGCTGGCACCGGTCGCCGCCATGCTGATCCAGATGTCCATCAGCCGGACCCGCGAATACGACGCCGATGAAGACGGTGCGCAGTTGACCGACGATCCGCTGGCGCTGGCGTCGGCACTGCGCAAACTGCAGTACGGCACGCAGCAAGCCCCCTTGCCCCAGGACCAGAAACTGGTCAACACCAGCCACCTCATGATCGCCAACCCGTTCCGCGGCGGCGGGGTCAAGAAGATGTTCAGCACCCATCCGCCGATGGATGACCGGGTGGCCCGGCTCGAACGCATGGCGGGACGGACCCTTGGCTAAGGAGCGGACCAGATGCGCCTGCTGCTGATCCGCCATGGCCAAACGCCGTCGAATATCAAAGGCCTGCTGGACACAGCGGTTCCCGGACCCGAGCTGACCAAGCTGGGCCGCAAGCAGGCCCGGGCGCTGCCAAAGGCGCTCGACGGCGAGCCGATCGACGCGCTGTTCGCCTCCACCGCGATCCGTACCCAGCTGACCGCCTCGCCGCTTGCCGCCGGGATGCAACTGGACATGGAAATTCGCGACGGCGTGAAGGAAATCTCGGCCGGGCAGCTCGAGATGCTCGGCGACATCGAATCGGTGCGGACCTACATGACCACCGTTTTCGCCTGGTCCGGCGGAGATCTGGATCGGCGCATGCCGGGCGGGCCGGATGGCCATGAGACGTTCGGCCGTTTCGACGAGGTGGTCGCCGAGGCCGAGTCCGCGGGCCTGGCAACAGCTGCCATTTTCAGCCACGGGGCCATGATCCGCAGTTGGGCGGGAGCGCGGGCCGGAAATCTGAGCGTTCCGTTTGTGGCGCGTCAGATTCTTAGCAACACCGGCGTGGTTGTCCTTGAAGGCAGCCTGGCCACCGGCTGGAGGGCACTGACCTGGATGGGCCAGGCCGTGGGCGGAGCCGAGTTGGCGGACACGTTGGCCGACGGCCCGACGGGCGATCCGGTTCCCGCCCGGGAAGACCAGTAAGTGTTCAGGCCGGCTGGGCGGATTTGGCGCGGCAGCGGGACAGCGCTGCCGCGCCTGGAGATTTTAGCGGTAGTTGATGAACTGGAGATCGACGTCCAGGTCAGCTGACTTCAGCATCCCCATGACCGACTGCAGGTCGTCCCGCGACTTGGAACTCACGCGCAGTTCATCGCCCTGGATCTGGGCCTTCACGCCCTTGGGGCCCTCATCACGGATGAGCTTGGAGATCTTCTTAGCCTGATCCTGGGCGATGCCCTCCTTGATCGAGGCCTCGATCCGGTATTCTTTGCCGGATGCGTACGGCTCTCCGGCGTCGAGGGACTTCAGCGAGATGCCGCGCTTGACCAGTTTGGACTGCAGGACATCCAGGACGGCCTTGACCCGTTCTTCGGAGTTCGCCTTCATCAGGATCTTCTCGCCGCTGAAGTCCACCTCCGCGCCGACGCCCTTGAAGTCGTACCGCTGCGCGATCTCCTTCTGCGCCTGGTTGAGGGCGTTGGCAACTTCCTGGGTGTCTACCTTGCTGACGATGTCGAATGATGACTCACTGGCCATGATTCCTCCTTCGGTGTGGGAAACGTAGTCTGCCACTAGCCTACTGTCTGTCCTTAGGCCCGGACTGTACCTTTCACAGCCCTTACTCAGGTTGCGCTCAGTCCTTATGCATCTTCCGGCGAAAGACTCGAATAATTGATTCACCAAGCGAAGCATTTGAGGAGACAGTTGATGTCCAGCCGCCAGCGGTATCTTGTCCGTTCGATGAGGGTAGCCGCCGGTTCGTTTCTCACGGCCGCAACGGTGGCTACCCTGACGGTCATTGGTTCCGGGCCGGCGGCGGCAAGCTCATCGACCTTGAATGCTGTGCACACCCATCTAGCCGTGACCGGAGCCGGCACGTTGGTCCGGCGCGAGTCCGACTTGCTGGAGAAACACCTCGCACAGGCCCGCTTCACTGGCGACCCGCGGCAGTCCGAACGTGAGGAGCGACTGGCGGGACTGCGTGCCGAGATGGACCAGGCTGTTGCCTGGGGGATGGTGACCCAGGCGCAGGCCGATGGCTTCATCTCCCAGCTGTCCTCCCGCATTGATCGCGGGTTTTAGGCAGTGAAACAGGGGACCAGAAGCTCGATTCGATTCTCGGCCCGATCTTCTGTAAGGTTATCTTGCTTCCACTTACGGAGGCGGTCTTCAAGGAAGACGTTCGGCAGATTACCCGAGCGGCCAAAGGGGGCTGACTGTAAATCAGCTGGCAATGCCTACGGGGGTTCGAATCCCTCATCTGCCACCGGACATAAGATCCCCGGAACTTCACCACGTGAGGTTCCGGGGATCTTCACTTAACGATCCATCGGGCCGACTTCCCTCTGTCTCATATGTCCCAGATGTCAATTACGTCACATTTCGGACGTCTTACAACACTGCGGCAACATTCCCTTGTGCACGGTGTGCGAGGACGTACTCTGTACATACCGCTCGCCGGTGGCCACAGTGACGTGGTCTTGCCAGATCTGCGTTAGCAGTCGTCAGGAGTACTAGATGGGACGAAAAAACGCGGCATTGACAAGTCTCCATGAACTCATGGGGTCTGCTCGGTCGGGTTATCCGGAGAAGGAACGTGCCTGGCCGGCACGCCTGGCCGTGTGGGCCGGAGCCGTGGCGGTTGTAGCGCTAAGCGCAGGGACGCTGGTCGCGCCGGGAGCCGTTGCGGTCTCGGCGGGAGCGAACACTCTGGTGAGCCTCTGGGAGGAACTACCCGAGGATCTGCCGCTGGAGCGCTCATTGCCCCAGCACACTGTGCTGCTGGACAAGGACGGCAAGGAGTTCGCCCGCTTCTACAGCGAGAACCGGATCGACATCGACGTCGAAGATGTGTCACCGACGTTCCTCGAGACGCTGATCGATACCGAAGACGCACGCTTCTACGAGCACAACGGTGTGGATCCGTACGGCATTACGCGGGCATTCGTGAACAATGCCGTTAACTCCAGCCAACAAGGTGCCTCGACCCTCACCCAGCAGTTGGTCCAGAACATCCTGGTCAACAACGCCCGTGACGAAACCGAAGAATCGGTCGCGGTGGGGGACACCTACAACGCGAAGATCCGCGAGTCGAAGTATGCGGTCCGGCTCGAACAGCAGTTGAGCAAGGACGAGATCCTGAAGATGTACGTCAACGCGGTGTATTTCGGCAACCGCGCCTACGGCATCGAGGCGGCCGCCCGGATCTACTTCAACACTTCGGCGTCCAAACTCAACCTGACGCAATCAGCGTTGCTGGTCGGCATGCTCAAGGGGCCTGCGGTTTATGATCCCGTGGTCCATCCGGAAGCGGCGACGATGCGGCGGAACACCGTGATCTCCGTGCTGGAGCGCCGAGGAACGATCACCGCCGAAGAAGCGGATACCGCGCGGGAATCGCCGCTAGGTCTTGAACGCGGATCTGTTCCCTCCAGCTGCGGCGACTCGGAGTATCCGTTCTACTGCCACCTGGTCCGAGAGGAAATTCTGACCAATCCGGCCTTCGGAACCACACCCGAGCAAAGGGCTGACCGCTTGTCCCGCGGCGGGATGACCCTGACGACGGGATTGGACCGGCAGGCAATGGAGTCGTCCCGGAAAGCGGTGACGAAAGCACTGGGCGACAAGAACCGGGCCGCCCTCGGCGTCGCCGTCGTTGAACCGGGAACGGGCCACGTTGCTGCCATCACCCAGAACCGGAAGTGGGGGAAGGGCAAGGGCGCCACCGAGGTGGTTTACGCCACCAGCGAGTTCCAGGTCGGCTCCTCGATGAAGCCGATTGTGCTGGGCACGGCCCTCAGCCAGGGGGTTCCGGCCTCGCAGCGTTACTCGGCGAACGGACCGTACTACTCGCCGTCGCTGGATGATCCGGTGGAGGGATTCCATAACTACGGATACATCAACCACGGCAGCGTCGACGCCTACGAGGCCATCCGCAAGTCCATCAACGTGTATTTTGTGCGGCTGATCGAAGAGACCGGGGTGGTGGATGTGGCCAAGTTTGCCGAAATGCTGGGAGTGACGTCTCTGCCCACGGATAAGCTCAGCGGCCGGGAAGCATCATTGGCCCTGGGTGCGTATGAGATTTCGCCGCTGGAAATGGCCAACGCCTATGCCTCGTTCGTCAGCGGCGGTGTGGTGTGCAAACCCGTGACAGTGATCGCCGGGGTCCGCAGCGATACCGGCGAGAAGATCCCGGTTCCCGATGCCGACTGCCATCAGGGGATTGATCCGGGCGTTGCCGATACGGTCGCAGACGCTCTGAAGGAGCCGTTCAAGTCTGGCGGCACTCTCTCCGGAATGGGCAAGCTCAAGGGGCGCGAGGCCGGAGCCAAGACGGGCACCACCAACGATTTCTCCGCCAACTGGATTGTGGGAATGACGCCTCAGTTCTCGACAGCCGTATGGCTCGGCGACCCGCGCGGCGGCGGCCAGTATCCACTCGACGAAGTCGACGCCTACGGGACCACCTTCTACGATCTCACCGGTTCCGAGGTGGCCGGGCCCGTTTGGAAGGCCACGATGGAAGGTGCACACAAGGGCCTGCCGGCGGTTCCGCTGCCCGATTCGGCGCCCGTTGGCGTAGGGACAGTTACCGCTAAAGCCATTCCCGACGTCCGCGGCCTGAAGGTCGACGAAGCTATCACGGTGCTGCTGCGGAACAACCTGACGCCCGTGATTAATAAGGAGCCGGCCAAGGAGAATCCCCTGTACACCCCGGATATGGTCACTGCGCAGACACCGACCCCGGGCAGCTCCTTAAAGTACCGGCAGGAAGTGGCGATCACTTTGAGCGCCGACAGCGATACCTCGATCAGTGTCCCGGCCGAATAGCAGTTGAGGAGCCATCGTGTCTGTATTCGAAAAGCGCCCAGGCATGGCACTGGCAGCCGGTGCCGTGGCACTGACGGCTGTCGCAGGGAGCGGTCTCTGCGCGCTGTATCTGTCCGGAATGCCTTTTGCTGCCTCCGAACAGGTTTCCGTTGAGGAAAAGGCATCAGAAAGCACTGCAGCCAAACCGGTCTTCGCCGAGATCCGGGACATGCCGGCGGAAAAAGTGCTGTCAGGCGCATTGGCGGAGCCGCCGAAGGGCTGGCGGCCTTCCGGTACGCTGCAGCGCTCGGCGTCGCAGCCGGTGCCGTACTCCTGCGCCGTCAACGACACGGCCCCGTCGGTAGCCCTGTCGCGGCTGTTCAGCGTCGACGGCGATCGTGTCCAGGTTGTTACTGCCGCCTACACCGCGGGACTTGGCGCCGAGGTCATGCGGCAGCAGGTTAAGGAGGCGCAGTCGTGTGCCGGAAGCGCCGTCGCAGTCAACGAGAGCAAAGTCGGCGGGAAAGATCCAGGCGTGGAAGCGCATCGTGTCTTTACCTATAAAGGCAGCAACGCCGCCCAGGTAGTCTCCTTCCGCCGTGGAGATGTGCTTGCCTTTCTGGTGGGTGCGCCGGATGCTCCGCTGAGCCGGATCGCGAGGCAACTGGACGAGCATCTTGCCGGCGGGCTCAAAGACGTCTGTGTCGACCAGAAATCAGTGGCCGCGGATGCCTCGCGCTCGCCCTGGTCCGCCGCTGGATACAAGCCGTACACGGTCAAGGACAAAGTTGCGGTCAGGGACGTGCCGTTGCCCTCGGTGCCCGCCGCGTCCGGGATCGAAGCCGTTCCGCTGCCGGGCCCGGAGATCAAGGTTGAATACGTCCAGCCTGCCGCTGATCCCTATTACGCGGTATGGCCGCCGATGCCCAAACGGATGGACGTTCCGGAGCCGCCGAAGAGCCCGGCAAAGGCTGCCGTTACCGAAACCAGCATCAGGATTCTGGCAGAGGACAAGCAGGGACCCGGCTGCGGCTGGGCGTTCACCGGGATGGGCCCCATGGTTTTCGACGCCCAGGCAGCAGAGCAGACGAATACCGAACGGCGTCAGGAAGCCAGCAAGAAGCTGGCCGCCGGGACCCAGCAGTGGCAGCAAAGCGTGCTCGACTACTGGACGGCGTACGACAAGTACGGCCAGGCCGCCGACGATTACAAGGGCTATGCCAAGGAAGTCCGCGAGGTCAACAAGGCCTGGGCGGCCATCGGTGCAGAATGGGATGCGTACTGGGTTTCCTACGCGGCGTATGAAAGCGCCCTGGGCGTACGAGCACAGTTCTTCCGTGACCAGGAGAACGCCGAGCGGTCCTACGTAAACGCGCTGGCCCAGTGCGAGGCTGACAACCGGAGGGCGGCGGAGCAGCCCAAACCGAAGCCCAAGCCCGAGCCGGAAGACTCCGACGACAAGGACAAGGATGAGGACAAGGAGGAGCCCAGGGAGGAGGAGCAGCCCGAGGCGAAGCAGGTTGACTGCGACTCCGCGGTAAGTGTTCCCGCCATCCTGGACTGGGCTCCGCCTCCCGTACCGTCGGAGCCAGCACCGCCGGCCGATCCGCGTCCGGAAAACCGCCGCTAGCTGGCGGGCAGCGGAGGCGGCTTCAAGCGGCCTCCGCCCGGGCGAGCGGGTAGATGTCCCAGAGGAAGCAGGTGGCGTCCGCGTCCACCACATGCATCAGGTTGAAGTGCAGCCATTTCCAGGCGGAGGCGCCGTTATTGTCTGCAGGTGCGGGCGGACAGCTTCCTGGTGTATACCAGCTGCCGCGGCACCAAATGTGGTGCAGCTTGCCGTTGATGGTCTCGTACGGATCATCGCCAGCGTTGCCCCTGGGTAAGTCCAGCTTGGACCTCAGCGAGGCGGCCCGGCCAACGGCATAGAGCTCGGTCCTGGACGGATCGTGGCCGAAGGGCAACTCCTCCACCAGTTCATCAATCAGGGCCGTGCTGAGAACGACCGCGTCATCGATAGTCGAACCCTCGGTCAGGATCAGTGCAGTTTGGCGTTCCATCGGTTGCTCCTTCGATTGTGGTTGATCCGTCGAAACCGAGATTAGGCGGCACCCGAGGCGGCGGGTAGGGAAGCGGCAGACCTGTGGAAAACACGTGCACGATCCGGGTGCCGGGCACCAGCGCTCATGCGCTGAGCGAACAGGGGGCGACATATTCGGCTGACCCCGTTAGCGTGGAAGCATGGCAACGATTAATATCACCGAAGCCCAGTTCCCCCAGACCATTGAAGAGAACGACATTGTGTTCGTCGACTTCTGGGCTGATTGGTGCGGCCCATGCAAGCAGTTTGCCCCCGTATACGATTCAGTCTCCGAACAGCACGAGGATATTGTCTTCGCGAAGGTAGACACCGAGGCCGAGCAGGGCCTCGCCGCCGCAGCCGGCATCACCTCGATCCCCACCCTGATGGCGTTCCGCGAGAAGGTCCTTGTTTTTTCGCAGCCCGGCGCCCTGAATTCGGGCCAGTTCACCGAATTGGTGGATGCCGTCAAGGGCCTGGACATGAAGGAAGTCCACGCCCAGGTGGCAGCCCAGCAACAGCAGGCCCAGCAGGCCGACGCCGAGTAGTACGCTGCTCCCGCGACAATTAAAGCTCCCCGCCGTTCCGATACGGCGGGGAGCTTTTTTGGCTTGATCAGTGGAAGCGGTGGTCCTGCGGGGCCAGCCGCGGACCGAAAGCCGGTTTGCGGAAACCGCTGAGGTAGAGCATCCGCACCACCCGCTGCCGGTGCCCGCGCCAGGGCTCAAGCAAAGCCAGCATCCCGGCGTCGTCCGTTTTCTTTCCGGTCAGGGCGTAGCCGACGAAGGCGGCCAGATGGAAGTCTCCAACTGAGACCGAATCCGGATCGCCATGGGTACGCTGCGCGATCTCGGCTGCGCTCCACGGACCGATGCCCGGCACAGAACACAGCTTCGCCGTCAGCTCCGGCCCCGGGGCAAGGGTGGCCAGCCGCTCCAGGCCGGAAGCAACATTGCAGGCGCGAAGAATGGTGGCGGAGCGCTTGGCATCCACACCGGCGCGGTGCCAGTCCCAGGAAGGGACACGCCGCCATTGCGCCGCGGACGGGGCGACCTTCAGTCCTGCCGGCGCCGGTCCCGGGGCAGGCGTACCGTACTTGCTCACCAGATACCGCCAGGAATAGCGGGCTTCGATGGTGGTGATTTTCTGCTCCAGCACCACTGGCACCAGGGCGTCCAGGATGCGTCTGGTACTAGGCAGCCGCAGGCCTCGATACCGCCGTCGCGGTTCGGCGACCAGCTTCGGGAGCGTGGCCTGGAACGCTGTCCGGTCGAAGGCTGTCCAGTCGTCATCTGCCCCCAGCAGGGCCGGCAACCCGGGCAGGGCCACCTCGGCGCCGGGACCCCACGCGAGGGCCCGGATGACGGTTGGATCGGCGCCGGCATTGGGGCCGGTGTCCTCGCTGGCCAGGCGCAGCGTCACCGGGCCTTGGGCAGTAGCGAAAGCCAGCCACGCACCGTCGTGCGTGGTTTGAAAGGTGGGGTCCTGCTTGCCGCGGGGAATGATGCCCAGGGTGCCGCGCAGATCGTAGCCGGCAGGAAGTTCCACCGCTGCCGCAGCATCTGCGGTCGGGGCAGCGGTGGCGGCAAACGTGGAAGGCACATATCCATGGTCGCACGCGCCGGGGATGGCAGGACGGCCGGGTTGAGTCGCCGGGTTTCGTTCCGGCTATGACCGTTGTGGACGGGCCGGTAGATTTGGGCGCATGAAGTTTGCCAATTCTGTACTGGACCTGATCGGGAATACGCCGCTGGTCAAACTCAACAATGTGACCGAAGGCATCAGCGCCACCGTGCTGGCCAAAGTGGAGTATTTCAACCCGGGCGGGTCTATCAAGGACCGGATCGCGGTCAAGATGGTTGAAACCGCGGAGCAGGACGGACTGCTCAAGCCCGGCGGAACCGTGGTGGAACCCACCAGCGGCAACACCGGCGTGGGCCTGGCGCTCGTGGCACAGCAGAAGGGCTACAAGTCCATTTTCGTCACCCCGGACAAGGTGGGGGTGGAGAAGCGCGACGTGCTCAAGGCCTACGGCGCCGAAGTGGTTGTCACGCCCACGGCCGTGGCACCGGACAGCCCGGAGTCCTACTACGGCGTGTCAGACCGGCTGGTCCGGGAAGTGGAAGGCGCGTACAAGCCGGACCAGTTCTCCAACCCGGCGGCTCCGCTGAGCCACTACGAAACCACCGGCCCGGAGATCTGGCGGGACACGGACGGGCTGGTCTCGCATGTGGTCATCGGTGCCGGCACCGGGGGCACCATCACCGGCACCGGCCGCTACCTCAAAGAGGTCTCGGCGGACCGCGCTTCGGGTCCGGTCCGGATCATCGGCGCGGACCCGGAAGGCTCCGTCTATTCCGGCGGCACCGGACGCCCCTATTTCGTGGAGGGCGTCGGCGAAGACATGTGGCCGGCGAACTACGACAAGTCCGTGCCGGATGAGGTCATCGCCGTCAACGACGCCGAGTCCTTCGCCATGACCCGCAGGCTGGCCCAGGAAGAGGGACTGCTGGTCGGCGGCTCCTCCGGCATGGCCGTGGTCGCCGCGCTGAAGGTGGCCCGGGAGCTGGGACCGGACGACGTCGTCGTTGTTATTCTGCCGGACTCCGGCCGCGGTTACCTGGGAAAGATCTTCAATGACGAATGGATGAAGTCCTACGGCTTCATTGCCGGCGGTGAAGAGGCCACGGTGGGCGAGGTGCTCAAGGGCAAGGCCGGACGCCTGCCAGAACTGGTCCATACCCACCCCACCGAATCGGTCCGCGACGTCATCGAGATCATGAACGAGTACGGCGTCTCCACGCTGCCGGTCTTCTCGCAGGAACCGCCCGTGGTGATGGGCGAGGTGCTCGGCTCGGTGGATGAGCGCACCCTGACGGCCCAGCTGTTCAAGGGCGAAGCCAAGCTGACCGACAAGATCGGCGACCACATGGGCGAACCGATGCCGCTGATCGGCTCGCTGGAATCCATCTCCGCCGCCCGCGAAAAACTCCAGTCCAACAATGCGCTGATGGTGACCTTTGTCGGCGCCCCCATCGGCGTGCTGACCCGCCACGACCTGTTGACCTACCTGACGAGCTGAAGGAGATTTCCATGACTGCAGAGAAGAACCAAGGCTTCAACACCCGCGCCGTGCACGGCGGCCAGGCCTTCGAACCCCGGACCGGGGCGGTTGTTCCGCCCGTCCATTTCAGCTCCACCTATGCGCAGGACGGGATCGGCGGCCTGCGCGACGGCTACGAGTACGGGCGCGGCACCAACCCCACGCGTGATTCGCTGCAGGAGCAGCTGGCGGCGGTGGAGGGCGGCAAGCACGCGTTTTCCTTCGCCTCCGGCCTTGCCGCCGAGGATTCGCTGATCCGCGCGCTGCTGGTCCCGGGCGAACACATCGTGCTAGGCAACGATGCCTATGGCGGCACCTACCGCCTGATCAACCGGGTGCTCGGGGACTGGGGCGTGGGCCATACGGTGGTGGATATGTCCGACGAGTCCGCCGTGGCGGCGGCCGTGAACGGGAACAAGACCCGGTTTGTCTGGGTGGAAACCCCGTCCAACCCGATGATGAAGGTTACTGACATCGCCGCGCTCGCCGAGGTTGCGCACGGCGCCGGCGCGCTGCTGGTGGTCGACAATACCTTCGCTTCGCCGTACCTGCAGAACCCGCTGGCGCTCGGCGCGGACATCGTGGTGCACTCGACCACCAAGTACATCGGCGGCCACTCGGACGTGGTTGGCGGTGCCGTGGTGCTCAACGACGACGAACTGGCCGAGAAGATCGGCTTCATCCAGTTCGCCGTGGGGGCGGTGTCCGCACCGCTGGACGCGTTCCTGACCACCCGCGGCCTGAAGACGCTGGGCGTGCGCATGGACCGGCACTCGGCCAATGCACAGGCCGTGGCCGAATGGCTGCAGGGCCGGCCGGAGGTAGAAGCCGTCTACTACCCGGGCCTGCCGGACCATCCCGACCACGAGCTGGCGAAGAAGCAGATGCGCGGCTTTGGCGGCATGGTCTCGGTCTCCTTCAACGGCGGCGAGGCAGCGGCCCGCAAGGTTGCCGAAAACACCACGATCTTCACGCTGGCGGAGTCGCTGGGCGGCATCGAGTCCCTGGTCAACTACCCGGCAGAGATGACGCACGCTTCAGTGAAGGGTACGGAGCTGGAAGTCCCAGCCAACCTGATCCGCCTCTCAGTGGGCATCGAGGACACCGAAGATCTGATCGCGGATCTGGAGCAGGCGTTCAAACAGATCTAGCGCTTTAAAACCCTTAACGACGACGGCGGTGCCGGACTTTTGGAAGTCCGGCACCGCCGTCGTTGGTTGCGAAGCAGGTCCTTAACGCCTGGTGGGGACCGAAACCTCGTGGTTGGTGACGTCCTCGGGGCTCCAGCATTCGACTCCGTCCAGATCCGGCATGTCGTCTGCGGTGAAGACCGGGTCAACGCCCTGCCTGGATTGGGCGGTGTAGTGCTTGAGTAGCCGGAAGGCGACGCCGGAGAGCAGCCCGATGGCGATCAGGTTGGTTAGCGCCATCAGCCCCATGATGCCGTCGGCGAGGTTCCAGATCAGCCCGGCCGAAGCGATGGAGCCGAGGAAGACTGCCGCAGTGGCCAGCGTCCGGTACATCATCAGGACGGTTTCGTGATCGGTGATGAATCCGATGTTGGTTTCCCCGTAGTAGTAGTTGCCGATGATGGAGCTGAAAGCGAGCATGAAAATGATGACCGCCAGCATGATGCTTGCCCAGGAACCCAGCTGCGAGGTGATGGCGGTCTGGGTGAGCTCGATTCCCTGCGACGCTCCGACCGGGTTCTCTACCGTGCACAGAATGATGAACGCGGTGATTGAGCAGACCAGGAAAGTGTCGAAGTAGACCCCGAGGGTCTGGACCAGCCCCTGCTTGACCGGGTGGGTGACGGACGCAGTGGCACCGGCGTTGGGAGCCGAGCCGAGGCCAGCTTCGTTGGAGAACATGCCGCGTTTCACGCCCTGCATGATCACCGTGCCCAGGCCGCCGCCGATGGCCGATTGGAAGTTGAAAGCCTCGCCGAAGATCGCGCCCAGGACGTCGGGTACGCGCTCAAGGTTCATGCCGACGATGACCAGGCCAAGGAGCACGTAGAGCAGCGCCATGGCGGGGACCAGGGCTTCCGTGACATGGGCGATGCGTCGGATACCGCCGAAGACCACCAGTGCAGTGAGCAGTGCCAGCACCAGGCCAACGGTCCAGCCAAAGATGGGGGTGACCGCTTCGGCGCCGAAAGCCCCGGCCACCGATTGGGAAATGGTGTTGGCCTGCAGGGAGCTGAACGCGAAGGGGAAGCAGATGATGAGGATAACCGCGAAGATGATGCCCATCCAGCGCTTCTTCAGGCCGCGCTCCATGTAGTAAGCGGGGCCGCCGCGGTAGCCGTCCTTGGTCCGCACTTTGTACAGCTGGGCCAAGGTGGATTCGACAAAACTGGAGGCACCGCCGACGAACGCCATGGTCCACATCCAGAAGACGGCGCCGGGGCCGCCAACCGCAATGGCCGTGGCCACGCCGGCCACGTTGCCCACGCCCACCCGGGATGCAGCCGAAACGGTAAAAGCCTGAAAAGAGGAGATCGATTTGCGCGAGCCGTCCTCGTTGACCAAGGCCTTATCCGTCAGCGTCTTGAACATGGCCGGGAGCAGGCGCAGTTGCACCACGCCTGAGCGGACGGTGAAGTAGATTCCGAGAACCGCTAGGACAGGGAGCACCACCCAGGTCCACAGTTCGTTGCCCCACGTGCCGAATAACTCTTCCAGTATTTCCATGGGTACACCCTACTGACCACCAGGCCGTGGCCACACCCCTGCTGGCGCCCGGGGCCGGTCTGCGAACAAAACCCGCGGTGGCAACGGCCCTAAACTGGGGCAATGACTTCCGGATTGCTGCTTGCCGTGTGCTCTGTCCATGCCCTGAAGCCCGACGAGAGCATTGTCGGCGTGACCGCCATCGACAAGCTGCCGGTGGAAGGCCCTGTCCTGGTACACCAGCTCGGGCTGCGGACGGATGTGCAGGCGGACCGCAAGCACCACGGCGGCGAACTGAAGGCGCTTTACGCCTATGCCGAGGAAGACGCGGAGCAGTGGGCGGCCGAGCTCGGGCGCGACGTGCCGGCCGGTCTGTTCGGCGAAAACCTGCGTACCCAGGGCCTGCCGGTCAGCCAGGCGCTGGTGGGGGAACGGTGGCGGATCGGCAGCAAGGTCATCGCCGAAGTGACCATGCCGCGGATTCCCTGCGCCACCTTTGAACGGCACATGGCAGAACCGGGCTGGGCCAAGCGTTTCCTGCGCAAGGGGCTGCCCGGCGCTTACTGCAAAGTGGTTCAGGCCGGGGAAATCGCATCCGGCGACAGTATTGAAGTGGTTTTCCGTCCCGGGCACGGCGTGAGCGTGGCAGACGTTTTCGGCGCGCTGGACAAGGCCCAGGCTCAGGCTCTGCTGTACTCGGAAGCGGCCGGTGAAATCAGCATCGACGGCAACGTCAACAAGGCGGTCAAACTGGCCCTGCGCCGCGGCTGACCCGCCGCTATTGCCGGGAGGCGTCCGGCACCCTAGTCTTTATGCAACTAGTTGTGCAAAGGAGTGCATAGTGACATCGTCTGCCTTCCCCCGGTTGCTTGAGCCGCTGGACCTTGGCTTCACCACGCTGCCCAACCGGGTCCTGATGGGCTCCATGCACGTGGGCCTGGAAGAGTTGCCCCACGGCTTTGAACGGATGGCGGCCTTCTATGCCGAACGGGCCCGCGGGGGAGTGGGCCTGATAGTCACCGGTGGCATTTCGCCCAACGAGGCCGGGCGTCCGCTGGCCGGCGGCGCAAAGATGACCACGGCGGCCGAGGCGGAGCAGCACCGCACCGTAACGCGGGCCGTGCATGAGAACGGCGGGCGGATCGCGATGCAGCTGCTGCATAGCGGGCGCTACGCCTACCATCCGGATCTGGTGGCGCCGAGCGCCGAACAAGCACCGATCAATGTCCATGTTCCCCGCGAGCTGGCTCCGGCGGAGATCGAAGAGACAATCGAGGACTTCGCCAACGCCGCCGCACTAGCTCAATCGGCGGGCTATGACGGCGTCGAAATCATGGGCAGCGAAGGCTACCTGATCAACGAATTCATCGCGGCGCGGACCAACCACCGCACCGACGGCTGGGGCGGCTCCTACCGCAACCGGATCCGCTTTCCGCTAGAGATCGTCCGCCGGACGCGCGAACGGGTCGGCACGGACTTCATCATCATCTACCGGCTTTCCATGCTGGACCTGGTGGAGGGCGGATCCAGCTTCGAAGAGGTGCTCGAACTGGCCCACGGGATCGAGGCCGCCGGCGCTACGCTGATCAATACCGGAATCGGCTGGCACGAGGCCCGGGTCCCCACCATCGCCACGTCCGTTCCGCGCGGCGCATTCGCCTGGGTGACCCGGAAGCTGATGGGCCAGCTCGGCATCCCGCTCATCACCACCAACCGCATCAACACCCCTGAGGTCGCCGAACAATTGCTGGCGGACGGCTGCGCCGACATGGTTTCGATGGCCCGCCCGCTGCTGGCAGATCCGGCCTTTGTGCTCAAGGCCTCGCGCGGGACGTCGGATGAGATCAACACCTGCATCGCCTGCAACCAAGCCTGCCTGGACCACACCTTCGTCGGGAAGGTCACCTCCTGCCTGGTCAATCCGCGGGCCTGCCACGAGACCGAGATCCTCCTGGAACCGGCCGCGGAGAAGAAGAAGGTCGCCGTGGTCGGCGCCGGTCCCGCGGGCCTGGGGTTCGCCGTCGCGGCGTCCGAGCGCGGCCACCGGATCACCGTCTTCGAGGCCGCCGGCGAGATCGGCGGGCAGTTCAATCTGGCCAAACAGATCCCGGGTAAGGAAGAGTTCCACGAGACCATCAGGTACTTCGGCCGCCAGCTTGAACTGTGCGGCATCGAACTGCGGCTCAATACGAAAGCCACCGCACAAGACCTGCTTGCCGAGGACTTCGACGAGGTCATCCTCGCCACCGGTGTGCTGCCCCGGCTCCCCGGAATCGAGGGCCTGGACCATCCCTCGGTGCTGGGCTACCTGGACGTGCTGCGCGAAAAGAAGCCGGTGGGCAACAGTGTCGCCGTCCTGGGCGCCGGCGGCATCGGCTTCGACGTCGCCGAGTACCTCACGCAGTCCGGACCGAGCGCCACACTGGAGCCGGAGCTGTTTTACGAGCACTGGGGCATCGACCCGCACTACGGAACGCCGGGCGGCCTGGCCCGGCCGCGCCCGCCCAAGCCTGGGCGCAAGATCTACCTGCTCCAGCGCAAGAACAGCAAGATCGGCGCCGGCCTGGGCAAGACGACCGGCTGGATCCACCGGGCCGAGCTCAAGGCCAAGGACGTCACCATGATTCCCGGCGTCACCTACCGAAAAATTGACGACGGCGGACTGCACTTCAGCGTGGACGGCACCGACCAGGTGCTCCCCGTGGATACAGTGGTGTTGTGCACCGGCCAGGAGCCGCAGCGCGAGCTGCAGGCGGAACTGGAGGCAGCCGGACAGGCGGTCCACCTGATCGGGGGAGCGGACGTGGCGGCCGAGCTCGATGCCAAACGCGCCATCAACCAGGGCACCCGGCTGGCGGCGGCCATCTGATGTCCCTACCGCACGCCATTCTGACCGCGCTGCTGGAACAGCCCGGCTCCGGGGCGGAGCTGGCGCGCCGTTTCGACAAGTCCTTCGGGTTCTTCTGGCCGGCCACGCACCAGCAGATCTACCGCGAGCTCGGCCGGCTGGAGGAAGACGGGATGATCCGCTCCACCGGCCGCGATTCGAGCCGGGGCAGGGCCAAGGACTACGAGGTGCTCAGCGAAGGGTGCCGGGAGCTGCAGCGGTGGACGGCCGAACAGCAGGACCCCCGGCCGGTCCGGGAGGCACTGATGATCAGGCTGCGCGCCGCCTCGGTGCTCGGCGATCCCTCGATCGCGGACGAACTGGAACGCCACCTCCAGCTGCACCGCGGGCAGCTTGCCACCTACCAGCAGCTCGATGAGCGCGGGGACTGGGGCCGTGGCAATGAACTTCAGCGCGCAGTGCTGACTGCCGGCATCATGTTCGAAGAGGCGTGGATTGCATGGGCGGAACAGACTCTCGATGCCCTCTGAAACCGGCTGTGCCCAAGGTCACCGGCCGCCGTCGTGCATTCGGGCGCAGAGAAGTTGCAGCGTACCGTACACTGGATACATCCCCCACTCCGGTATTCCCTTATTTCGACGCGGAAAACGCGTCTGATGGTGTGTAGGGTCCGCATAACGCGGACAGTTTTCATTTTGGGAGCGCCGGCTGAGAAAACGCCATACAGACTGCCGTGAGGCAGCCAGCAAAGTTATGGCGGGAAGTCCTGCCAAGGGATTGGAACAGCGCCGGACTTGTGTCAACAGGCCTCTCGGATCATCACCGCCCATAGCTCAATCGAGTTCTGTGGTGATGCTTTGTGTGGCCACGGTCCCCAAATGAATATGAGGAACCCCATGTCTGAAACTCCCACTGCCACCATGTCTGAAAATGCCGCCACTGAGCCGGCCACGGACAACAGTGCCGCCGAAGCGACAGAAGAAAACGCAGTTTTGTTCACCGATTTCGGTCTTGACGGCCGCGTGCTCGCAGCCCTGAGCGACGTCGGCTACGAAAAGCCGTCCCCCATCCAGGCCGCCACCATCCCCGTGCTGCTCGAAGGCCGCGACGTCGTGGGCCTGGCCCAGACCGGTACCGGCAAGACCGCCGCTTTCGCGGTCCCCGCGCTGTCCCGGATGGCCGAACTGCCGCCCACCAAGAACACCCAGATCCTGGTGCTGGCCCCCACCCGTGAGCTCGCGCTCCAGGTGGCCGAAGCCTTCTCCTCGTACGCCTCGCACATGGAGAACTTCACTGTTCTTCCGGTCTACGGCGGATCCCCCTACGGCCCCCAGCTTGCCGGCCTGCGCCGCGGTGCACAGGTAGTTGTCGGTACCCCCGGCCGCGTCATCGACCACATCGAGAAGGGTTCCCTGGACCTCTCGGAACTGCAGTACATGGTGCTGGACGAGGCCGACGAAATGCTGCGCATGGGCTTCGCCGAGGAAGTTGACCAGATTCTCTCGAAGACTCCGGAAAGCAAGCAGGTTGCCCTGTTCTCGGCCACCATGCCCACCGCCATCCGCCGGATCGCCAAGAAGTACCTGAAGGATCCGGCCGAGATCACGGTCAAGGCCAAGACCACCACGGGCACCAACACCCGCCAGCGCTACCTGCAGGTCATGGGCCCGCACAAGCTGGATGCCATGACCCGGATCCTGGAAGCGGAAGATTTCGACGGCGTTATCGCCTTCGTGCGTACCAAGATGGCTACCGAGGACCTGGCCGACAAGCTCAAGTCCCGCGGCTACCGCGCCGCCGCCATCAACGGCGACATCCCGCAGCAGCAGCGTGAGCGCACGGTCGAGGCCCTGCGCGACGGCAAGATCGACATCCTGGTTGCCACCGACGTGGCCGCCCGCGGTCTCGACGTCGAACGCATCACGCTGGTAGTCAACTACGACATCCCGCACGACACCGAGTCCTACGTTCACCGCATCGGGCGTACCGGCCGTGCCGGCCGCTCGGGTGACGCAATCCTGTTCATGACCCCGCGCGAGAAGTACCTGCTGCGGGCCATCGAGAAGGCCACCCGCCAGCCGGTCGAACAGATGCACCTGCCTTCGGCAGAAACCATCAACAGCCTGCGCATGAGCAAGTTCGCGGAAAAGATCACGGAGACGCTCTCGTCCGAAGATGTCTCCATCTTCCGCGACCTGATCTCGAACTACGAGACCGAGCACGATGTACCGGCCGCCGAGATTGCCGCAGCACTGGCCGTCATGGCCCAGGGCGGACGCCCGCTGCTGGTCCAGGATCTGCCTGAGGCACCGAAGGGCCAGCGCGAGCGCGCTGCCGGTGGACGCGACTCCATGGGCTCCCGCGGCCCGACCCGTACACTGACCGAAGGCAATGCTACCTACCGCATCGCCGTCGGCCGCCGCCAGCGCGTCATGCCGGGATCCATCGTCGGCGCTATCGCCAACGAGGGCGGCCTCAGCGCCGCTCAGATCGGCGGCATCGACATCCGCTCGGACCACTCCCTGGTGGAGCTGCCCGCGGACCTGTCCCAGGACCAGCTGCGTGCCTTGTCCCGCACCCGCATCGGCGGCGAGCTGATCCACCTTGAGCTGGATTCGGGCCGCAAGCCGCGCCGCGACCAGGGCGACTTCGGCGGCAGCCGCGGCGGCTACGGCAGCGACCGTCCGTTCAAGAAGAAGTTCGAGGGGGACCGTCCGTACAAGAAGAAGTTCGACGGCGACCGCAGCTTCAGCAAGGACCGCGGCGAGCGTTCCGACTTCGCCGGCCAGGGTGCCGGAGCGCGGAAACCCCGCCACAAGAGCTACTAAACCGCGGCCGGACCCTGCAGTTCCTGCTGGTAACCGGCGGCTGAAGTAACTTCCTTCAAAAAGGCACCCGTTCAGACGGGTGCCTTTTTGCGTGCCCCGGGGCAAGTGCCAAGCCGTTCACGCGTTGATGTGACGCGCGCTACGCCAAGCATGAGAACTCTCTCATAAAGGTTTCATAAACGATTCATCATCCTGCGCCAAAGTGAACAAAGACGCACGAAGAGTTTGAAGCCTATGGAGGACCGATGTACACCAACCAGCAGGACAGCGGTGAGTTACGGATAGTTCTCTACTCGCATGATTCCCAGGGTCTGGGACATACCCGGCGCAACCTAGCCATCGCCCATGCGCTGGCGGCCCGGCTGCCGGCGCTCACAGGTCGGAAAGTCTCGGGCCTGCTGGTGACCGGCGAGGGGACCGCCACCAGCTACCGGCGGCCCGAAGGCTGGGACTGGATGGTCATTCCCGGCATCAGCAAGCGCGAGGGCAACTACGCTCCGCGCCACCTGGATGTGCGGATGAGCCGGCTCATCAGTTTGCGCTCGGCCGTCATCGAAGGCGCCCTGACGGCCTTCCGGCCCCACCTGGTCATTGTGGACCGGCATGCCTTCGGTGTGGACGGGGAACTGGTGGACGCGCTGGCTGCGGTGCGGGAGGCCAATCCCGGATGCAAGGTCATCCTCGGCCTGCGCGAGGTCCTTGACGATCCTGTCGTTGCAGCCCGCGAATGGGCCGCGCTCGGGGACCTGCGCCACGTGCGGCGCACCTTCGACGAGCTGTGGGTCTACGGCGACCCGGCCGTGCATAATCCGGTGGCCTCCGGCGAAATTCCCGCGGCACTCAGCGATAAGGTCCGCTTCACGGGCTATCTGGCCGCCGGCCGGCCCTGCTCTTCGCGGAAACCCCAAGCCCGCAAGCCGTACCTGCTGACCATGGTTGGCGGCGGTTCCGACGGGTTCGATCTGACCATGGCGGCGGCCCGGGCCAAGGTTCCTGCGGGGTACCGCCATCTGGTCATTACCGGCCCGCAGATGGCAGCAGACCAAAGGCGCCAGGTCGAACGGGCCGCCCGGAAGCGGACCGACGTGATCGCCAGTGTCCCGGACGCGCTCGTCGAGATCAATGCCGCGGCGGCCATCGTGACCATGGGCGGCTATAACTCGGTCTGCGAAATCCTCAGTACGGATACCCCTGCGCTCGTGGTGCCGCGGGTCTGGCCCCGGCAGGAGCAGCTGATCCGCGCACGTTCGCTCAGCCGCCGCCGGCTCGTGGACGTCTGCGAGCCGGCCCAGCTGAGCAGCAAAGTCCTCGGGAACTGGTTCGAAACCGTTGCCGGAACAGCTGCCGGCCGCACCGGCATCGAGCTGGACGGGCTCACCTCGGTGGCCCGCCTGGCCGCGGGTCTGCTGGGAACCGCCCGCGCCGAAGACACAGTGAGCCCTGCGGGGCAGAAGGAGTTGAACCGAGTTGCAGGCTAAGCCCAATACGCCCAGAGTCGGCTATGTCCTCAAGGTCTATCCGCGGTTATCCGAGACCTTCATTGTCACGGAGATCCTGGCCCGGGAAGCCTCCGGCGAAGAGCTGGAGATCTTCTCGCTGCGGCCGCCGGCGGATCCGCGGTTCCACCCGGAACTGGCCCGGGTACAGGCCCCGGTCAACTATGTGCCCAAGCCGGCCAAGCTCAGCGAAGGCTGGGCCATTGTCGCCCGCGCCCAGGAGCTGAATCCGGAATTCGCCGGACGGTGGGCGCAGCTGCTGCCGGAATTCGCCGCTTACGACCCTACGGAAGTGCACCAGGGTATCGAGCTGGCCACCATGGCACTTGAGCGCGGCATCACGCACCTGCACGCCCACTTTGGCTCGCTGGCAGCCCGCACCGCGGAAATTGCGGCCGCATTGTCCGGCATCACCTATTCCTTCACCGCCCATGCCAAGGACATCTTCCACCAGGAGGTGGACCGCGGCCGCTTGGCCCGGACCCTGGCCAACGCGTCGCACGTTGTCACCATCAGCGAGTACAACTACCGCTACCTGCGCTCCACTTACGCCGCGGAAACGGCCAACCTGCACCTGGTCTATAACGGGCTGGAACTCGAGCGCTTTCCCTACACCGCGCCGCAGGTACCCGGACAGACGCTCCGGGTTGCCGCCGTCGGACGCCTCGTGGAGAAGAAGGGCTTTGACCTGCTGATTGAAGCGGCGGCCGAACTGCGCAGCCGCGGCCTGCGGCTTGATGTCCGGATTGCCGGCGGCGGCATGCTCGAAACCGAGCTGGCCGAACAAATCACCTCACTCGGTCTGGACGGCACGGTGCGCCTGCTGGGCCCGCGGACCCAGCGGGAAGTCGCCGACCTGCTGCGCTGGGCAGATGTCTTTGCCGCGCCCTGCGTGATCGGAGAAGACGGCAATGCCGACGGGCTGCCCACCGTCCTGCTGGAAGCCATGGCCATGGGCGTGCCCTCCATCGCCAGCGATGTCACCGGCATCCCGGAGGTCATTCATCCGGCCCACGGCGGTGCGGCGCGGACCGGCATCCTGATCCGCAACGGTGTGGTGGCGGACCTGACCGCCGCACTTGAGGAGGCGGCCCGGCCGGACTTTGACCGGGAGGGCATCTCCGCAGCCGCGCGGCAGTCCATCGAAGCGAATTTCGACTCCACCAAGCAGGCACGGCGGCTGCGGCAGCTCGTGGAGGCCCCGGTGCCCACCGTTCCTGCCGCGGAAAGCGTGGAGGCGGCGTAATGCGAGTGGCATATCTGTGCGCTGACCCGGGAATTCCGGTTTTCGGCACCAAGGGAGCTTCGGTCCACGTCCAGGAGATTATCCGCGCCTGGCGGGCACGCGGCGCCGAGGTACGTGTGTACTGCACGCGCACCGGCGACGACATTCCCGCGGACCTGGCCGACCTCCCGGTGACCTGGCTGAAGGTACCCAAGAGCCAGGGACCAGAGCGTGAAGTTGCTCAGGCCGCGGCGGCCGCGGAGCTGGCCCGGAAAATTATCGACGACGGCGCCGACCTCGTCTACGAGCGCTACAGCCTCTTCGGCACCGGACTGGCCCAAGCCACCGCCGCACTGGCCATTCCCGGCATCCTCGAGGTCAACGCCCCGCTGATCGACGAGCAGCGCACCCACCGCTACCTGCATGACGAAGCTACCGCCACCGCGGCACTGCGCGCCCAGGTGGCCGCGGCGGACCGCACCGTATGCGTCTCCGCACCGGTCGTCCGGTGGGTGGAAAGCAAAACTGACGCTGCCCACCATGGAGGCATCGCCGTCGTACCTAACGGTGTGAACACGGACCGGATCCTGCCTGCTTGCTCCGACTCCGAGGCCGTGCCGGTAGTGGCCTTTGTCGGCACGCTCAAACCGTGGCACGGGGTGGAGGTGCTGCTGGAAGCCGCCGCGCTGGCCTCGCAGGTGTGGCAACTGCGCATCGTCGGCGATGGCCCGCTGGCGGCTGGCCTCCAGCGGCGTGCCGGGGAACTGGGCGTGGCGGTGGACTTTACCGGTGCCGTGGTACCCGAACGGATTCCCGCGGTGCTGGCAGACTGCTCGCTCGCCGCCGCACCCTACCCGGCGATGGACTCGGACGCGGACCAGTACTTCTCGCCGCTGAAGATTTATGAGTACCTCGCTGCTGGGCTGCCGGTGGTGGCCTCGAACGTGGGCCAGATTCCGGAAATTATCGACGACGGCGGAACCGGGCTGCTGGTGGAACCATCGGATCCGGCCGCGCTGGCTGCCGCGATTGACCGCTTGGTAGCCCAGCCCGAACGGCGCCAGACCATGGCGCTGGCGGCCCGGGAGCAGGCGGTCGCCCGGCACAGCTGGCACCAGGTGCTGGCGCGCAGCCTGGCCGGAATCCGCCTGCCTGCCGGAAACCAGGAGCTGACGGTATGAGCCGGAAACAAGCCAACCCGGCGGCCCTGCGCCGCACCCTCGGAATTATCAGGCCGCACCTGGGCCGGCACAAGCTCCTGATGGGCGGCGGCATCACTGCCCTGCTGTTCGAGGTGGTGTTCAGGGTGCTCGAGCCGTGGCCGGTCAAGTTTGTGGTGGACGCGGTCACGCGCAGCCTCGGTGCGGATCTTGCCGGCAGCGGGCCCGCGGCAACTCCGGCGCTGCTGCTTTCCTGTGCCCTGGCCACGATCTGCATTGTGGGCTTCCGCGCGCTGGCGAACTATCTGGCCACCGTCGCCTTTGCGCTCGCGGGCTCGCGGGTCGCCGCGGCGCTGCGCGTGCGCGTCTTCTCCCATGTCCAGGCCCTGTCCGACCGGTACCACTCCTCGGCGCGGACCGGCGATACCGTGCAGCGGCTGGTGGGCGATATCGGCCGGCTCCAGGAAGTGGCGGTCACCGCCGGGCTGCCGCTGGTGGCCAACGTCATCACCCTGGTTGTGATGGCCGGCGTCATGTTCTGGCTGGATCCGCTGCTGGCCCTCGTGGTGGTCCTCGCGGCGGCCGCCTTCCTGCTCATCTCCCGCGGCAGCACCGGCAAAATCACCGCTGCTTCCCGGAAGACCCGCAAGGGCGAAGGCGCGCTGGCCAACACCGCGCAGGAGAGCCTCGGGGCTATCCGCGTGGTGCAGGCCTACGGCCTGGAACGGATCCTCGCCGGCAAGTTCTCCAACAGCAACAAGCAGGCCCTGACCGAGGGGGTGCAGGCACGCCGGCTGGCCGCCGGGCTGGAACGCCGCACGGATGTGATTGTCGGGGTCGCGACGGCGGCAGTACTCTTCGGCGGCGGCATGCGGGTGGCCGAAGCAGCGATGACACCCGGGGATCTGGTCATCTTCCTGACCTACCTGAAGACCGCCATGAAGCCGCTGCGGGACCTGGCCAAGTACACCGGACGCATCGCCCGTGCCACGGCTTCAGGCGAACGCGTCGCCGACCTGCTGGACGAACGCGTGGACATCCAGGACGCGCCGGACGCGGTGGAGCTGTCCGGCGTCCGGGGCGAGATCCACCTGCAGAGTGTGCGCGCAGCCTATGGTGACGGACGTCCCGTGCTGCACCACGTGAACCTGCACATTCCGGCCGGGCAGAAGGTGGCCGTGGTTGGACCATCCGGTTCCGGGAAGTCTACGCTGGCTTCGCTGCTGGTGCGCATGATGGATCCGGTGCACGGTTGCGTCAGCGTCGATGGACACGACCTGCGGCAGGTGACGCTGGCTTCGCTGCGCTCGCAGGTGAGCCTGCTGCTGCAGGACTCGGTGCTCTTCACCGGCACCATCCGCGACAACATCCGCTACGGCAGGATGGAGGCCACGGACGAGGAGGTGGAGGAGGCCGCACGGCGTGCCCAGGCCCACGGCTTCATTATGGCCTCGCCGGACGGCTATGACACCGTGGTGGGGGAGCGCGGCAGCACGCTCTCCGGCGGACAACGCCAGCGGCTCGCCATCGCCCGTGCCTTGCTCCGGCACGCACCGGTGGTGGTGCTGGACGAGGCCACCACGGGACTGGACCCGGAAGCAGCAAGTGAAGTGCTCGCAGCTCTGGGCACCCTGACCGAAGGACGTACAACTGTGACGATTACGCACGACGCCGGACCGGCACTGGCCGCCGACCGTGTTCTCTGGGTCCAGGACGGCAATGTGGTGCTGGACGGCACTCCCGCAGACCTGCTCGGTCATCCTTCCGGCACCTTCAAAGCCTGGGTGGAACAGCAGCAGGCGGCCAATGCCAGCGAGGCACGCGTCGACGTCGGCCATCCCGCCGGCGGCCAGGTGACGGAGGTGGTCTAGATGGGCGGTTCCGTTGTTGATCCTGCGCTTCCGGCGCTGGACGCCGTGATGGACCCGGAGCGGCTGAGCAGTCTGTTCGGCCGCCCGGTAGCCGCGGGGCATCTGCGTTATAAGCCCGGTGTGTCCGTGGTGGCACGGCTTTCCGGAAGTGATGGGCTGGCCTGGATTGCCGGATACTCACGCAGTCAGGACTCCAAGCTGGCCAAGACCTTCAAACGCGCCGAGCGGCAAGGGGTGCAGCTTGAATCCGTGGAGCTCCCCGAAGCCCCCGGACATCTGGTGGTTTCCGGGCCGCTGGCGTTGGACGCCAAACTGCACCGCGTCCTCGCCCGGACCGGGCTGCTGTCCGGCCGTGCCGGTGGAATCGACGTGCTGAACTACAACCCCCACCGACGTCTGGTCGCAGCGTTCGGGCAAGGCGACCAGCGCAGGGTCGCCAAGGTCACGGCCGGACGGGCGCGGGTTCACGCAGAGATGCTGGCACGGCTGCAGGACGCCGGCGTCCCGGTCCTGGAACAACAATCTCCCGAGGAGAACCCGGATGCCCGGCCGGACGGCGCCGAGGACCGGCACACCGTGTACTACCCCTGGTTCGGCGAAACCGACCTGCAGCTCCTGCACCGGCAGGAGCAGGAGCAGGAGCAGGGGACACCTGAGCCGGTGATACCTGAGCAGGGCGCACCTGAGCGGGGCGGCCCGGATGCGTTGGCGCTCGCCGCCGAGGCGGGCAGGACCCTGGCCTTCCTCCACGCCCAGCCGCCGTGGGCCGGCCCTGACGCCGCCCAGCCACCGACAGCGGGTCAAGGCGGAACCGGCACCGATGCGAAGGTTCCCGCGCCCGGCCACATTGCAATGCCGGGCCTGCAGAAACTGGCTGCCAATACCGGCCAGCTGGTGCCAGCAGCTGGCGAGCGTCTGCATCATGCCGCCGACCTTTTGACCGTGCGGCTGCGCCGGCCGGGCCGGGCCGGTTTTGTGCACGGCGATTTCTCCGCCGACCAGATCCTGGTCGGCAGCGAAGGCCTGCGCATTATCGACCTGGACCGGTTTGGCTACGGTGCAGTGGTGTCGGATCTGGGCTGCTTCGCCGCGGTCGAACTGCTGGACACCGGCACGGGAACCCTGACGGCTGCCCTGCTCAAGGGATACCAGGAAGGCCATGGCGGAATGTCCGGCGTCGGGCTGGACGCCGACGAATTGAACGTCTGGACAGCCTGCCACCTGTTCTCGAGGATTCTGGAGCCGTTCCGTTCCTGCGAGCCGGACTGGCGGCAACGCATTCTCGACCGGCTGGCACAGATTGAGGGGATGCTGGCATGACCGCCGTCGTTCCTTCAACAGTTTGTGATCAGGCCGGCGCACCCGTGTCGATCCGCCGCGCGTGGCCCAAGCCCGGACGCCGGCTCACCTTCGAGGCCGTGGATGAATACGGCCGCCTTCGGGCGGGCACGATCGACGACGGCGGGAAAGCCACCGTTGCCCGTTTCAGAACGGACCCCGCGCTGCCTGGACTGGGGGAGGCCGGCGGGAAGTTACTGGTCCACCGCTATAAGCGCCGCGCTGTGCTGCGGTCCGAGGACGGAGCCTGCTACACCAAGCTGCTGGCGCCCGGTAAGGCCGCCACGGTTGCCGGGCAGTCCGCGCTGATGCACAAAGCAGGTGCCCGCGCAGGCTTCGCGGTGCCAGAGGTCATGCGCAGCGGACCGGACCGGGTGGTCTCCACTGCGCTGGCCGGCACTAGTCTGCATGAACTCGGGGGCGCGGATGCCTCGGGCACCTGGGACCGGGCCTGGCAGCTTTGGGCAGAGCGGTGGCCGTCGTTGGTACGGGACGGTGCCGGGGCGCAGGAGCTACCGCTGCATGACGGAACGGCGGAAGCGGACACGGTGCGCAAGTGGGTGGCCCATCTGCTGGACTTCCAAGCGCTGGAAGCCGATCCGGCTGCTGTCCGAAGCCTCGCCGATGAGGTGTGTGGAGCCCTGGCGGAGGGGAGCGGCCGTGGGGAAGCTGGCCTTGCGCACCGGGACCTCCACGATAAACAGCTGCTCTGCTGTGCAGACGCTGGAACGCTTGGACTGCTGGATTTCGATACCGCCGCGCTGGCCGAGCCTGCACTGGATCTGGCGAACCTGGCCGTCCACCTGCGGTTGCGGGCAGACCAGGGGACGGTCACCACGCTGGCCCGCAAGACGGCTGAAGCAGCGGTGGACGCAGCCGCTGCAGACCTGTCGGTGACGGCCCGCCGGCTGCATCTCTACACCGTGGCCACCGAGCTGCGGCTGGTCTGCGTCTACGCCTTCCGTCCGCAATGGCAGCATCTTGCCCAGTCATGGTTGGACCGGTTGCTGGCGCCCCAGGTAAGAAAGGGAATCTCGTGAAGATCTTCTCGTCCATACTGGCCTTGCTGCTGGTCGGCGCAGCGAGCGTGATGTTGTGGAACGTAGCCGTGGCACAGCCGGAGGATTCCACCATCGACGTCTCGCACCTGCAGCAGGCGTCGTCGCCGCCGGAACCGACCCCTGCTGCCGATCCCGATGCCAGTGCAGATCCCAAGCCCGAAGCGCCGGCGAAACCTTCGCCCGAGAAGGAACCTCAGGAGCCCAAGGGCAAGGATGAGCCGGCCAAGCCGGCGCAAGACTCCGCCCCCAAGCCACAGCCGGCCCCGGCCCCGGTGCCGGAACAGGTCGCGCCTGCGCCGCCGGTTGTTGTTGACGATGACGATTGGGATGACGACGTCGACGATGGCTGGGAGGACGACGGCGGAGACGATTAGCCGCCGTTTTGGGGCCCTTGATGAGGCGAAACAGCGCCGGTATTAGCGGCCGGAATTGTGGGGCTGGCCACAACCGCCGGTTCCGATTTCACACGGGGCTAAACTGCTGGTAAAGTTTTTCTCCGTTGCCCCCCTAGCTCAGTGGTAGAGCGCGTTCTTGGTAAGAACGAGGTCACCGGATCGATTCCGGTGGGGGGCTCTGAATAGCGAAGCCCGCGTCTGTGTCGCAAAGACGCAGTGCGGGCGTTCCTATTCGTGGCGGTGTAGCTCAGCTGGTTAGAGCGCACGACTCATAATCGTGAGGTCCCCGGATCGAGTCCGGGCACCGCTACCAAAGAAGGCCCCTGGCTAGGAGTTAATTCTAGTAGGGGCCTTTTCTATTGCCCTTATCGGGCAACCGAACCAACGCCTTCCCCTCAACGCTTGGAACATGGCGGCAAGCACTTCTGCCAACTTGCTGCCGAGGCTACGGCGCGACCACGAAATCGACTTCGTAAGCGCACAGTGTTTCCTCTGCCGCGATCACAATCGCAGAATAGTCTCGGACCATGTCTTCTGTTGGTTCCGGGTCAACGGCACCCATGGAGTAGACGAGCCTCAGGCGCGCAGGGTCCTCGCCAGCATTGATTAGCCGGCACGTATAGGATGCGAGCTCCATGGCCTCCTGGTCGGTGCGTTGTTGCTCTACTCGCTTCTCCAAGCCCGATTCCAGAGTGGTTCTGTAGGCAGTGAGGAATAGTTCGTAGTCGCCCGGTTCGGAGCCCTGCCCGACAGGGGGATCGGGCGGGTCTGCTTCTGGCGTCGGCTCGGTCGAAGGGTCCGGTTCGGCCGACTCCGGTGTCGGTTCCGCTTGATGGGACGTCTCCGCAGCCGCTGGCGTGGACGTATCCTCGGCCGGTGCCGAACATCCCGCGACCAGTATCAACCCGGCTACTACGACAAAACCCTTCTTCATGGTCTCCCTTGCTGGCGCTCCTCAAAAGGCTACATGGTTGGGAGATTGAACTATTCACCGGCTCATGAAGTACCCAGGGGCAATCCTGGCGTCGCTGTCGAGCTTGGCCGGACCTCAATGATCAGCTTGCTTACTGAATCCTTCTGTGGCTAGCGTGGAGGGTACGGGGGCTGGCCCCGATCCGGCCCCTGGGAAGTGGAGGAATGATGTCTGAACAGAATATTTCCGGTAAGAAGGTAGCCTTCCTGCTCACGGACGGCGTAGAGCAAGTCGAGCTGACCAGCCCTTGGCAAGCGGTTAAGGATGCCGGCGGAGAGCCCGTCCTTGTCGCACCCAAATCCGGGACCGTGCAGGGGTTCAAGGGTACCGAGAAGGCCGACACCTTCCCGGTGGACGTGACCGCTCACCAGGCCCGCGTTGACGATTACGACGCGCTGGTCATTCCCGGCGGTGTCGTGAATGCGGACCATCTGCGCGCGGAAAAGTCCGCCGTCGACTTCACCCGTTCCTTCTTCGATAACCAGAAGCCTGTGGCCGTTATTTGCCATGGCCCCTGGGTTCTCATCGAGGCCGGAGTGACCGATGGCCGGAGGCTCACTTCGTATCACACCCTGGCCACGGACCTGAAGAATGCCGGAGCCAAGTGGGTTGACGAGGAGGTAGTGGTGGACCAGGGGCTGGTGACCAGCCGGAATCCTGATGATCTGCCCGCCTTCAACGCCAAGCTGGTGGAAGAAATCGCCGAAGGCAGGCACCGGGGCCAGACAACGTAGGGCTGTCCGTGTAGGGTCCAAGGACTTTCAACGCCCGACGGCGGACGGCTCGCGAGTGCGGCCGTCGTCGGGCTTTGCCATGGCGTGATGTCGGGGGTATGACGGGCGAGCCTGCGTCTTAGAGTAGTTACATGGAAGACACTTTCCTGTGCCACGGCATAATCTGGAACACGGCGGGGCCACGGCTGGCATTGGCAAGACCCGACGGCACGACTGCCGCTATGGATGTCGCCGAGGGGACTCGGCTCGGCTTCCGGGTTCTAGAAGCAGGAAGGTTCTGCCTGGGCAGCCACCGGGTCCAGGGACCGCAGGCCAGGCACCATGTGCCATGCCCCCTTCAAGCACCCGCCGAACGCGGCTACCAATGCATCAGCTGCTTTCTGAACGATGATTTGCGCTTCCTCCACGACGCCCACCGTAGCGGGTCGGCTCCGGACGGACTGCGCGCCTACCTCGCCCAGCCGCATTGGCTGTACGTGGCAACGTTCGCCTCCGGTACGAGCAAGGTAGGCACCTCCTCGGACCTGCGCAAGCGGCTCCGACTAGCCGAACAAGGAGCCGTGGCTGCCCGCTACGTGGCCAGAGCCGAGGACGGCAGAATTGTCCGCGTGCTGGAGGACATGGTTTCCCAGCAAACGGAATTGACCCAGGCCGTGCGCTCTGCAGCGAAACTGTCCGGTCTTCAGGCGCCGCGGAGCCCGGCCGAGCTGGACAGCATCAACGCCGACCACGCCCGCACTGTCCGGAATCTGCTGCCGGGAGTGGAGCTGGAAGGCTTTGCCGCCGTCGACCAGACGTGGGAACTGCCGGAACCCGGCAGGCGGGTGATCGGTTCGGACTCACGCACGGCTTATCCGCTGGAGCTGGCGGCCGGCACTCACGGACTGGTGCTGGAGGCTTTTCTGGGCAGCATTGCCTTGGTCCGGACCGGGGAGGCCGGGCCGGCATATCTGGCCGACCTGAACGGGCTCAAGGGCAGGCGGATCGAGCTGGGCGTCTATCAGTCACAGCTGCCCCCGGTGCAGGTTTCGTTGTTCTGAACCGCTAATCTTGAAGTATGAACCCCTGGGATATTGGCTCGCCGCTCTACCGCAAACTGGTCATCTCAGCCATGGTTCTTATCGGCGCCGGTATCCTGCTGTCCATTATCGCCGCCGGTGCCGGCCTTCAGCCCCTTGTATGGGCAGCGCTGGCCATTATTATCACCGGCCTGCTCACGCATCTGGCCGGACTGGTGGTGCGGGCGCGGGACGCCAGGGCCCGCCGGGCTGCCGCCCGGCCGCAGAAGAATTGATGCACCCCTGCACTAGGCTTTGAAGAGACTTTCTGCCCTTGAGAAGGAGATCCATGTCAGAACAGATCGGGGTCAACCCGCAGTTGGCCGGCCGCGTTTATCCGGCCGGGGAAGCCTACACTGTAGGCCGTGAGAAGATCCGGGAGTTTGCGCGGGCTGTTAAGGCAACGCATCCGGCCCACTTCGAGGTGGAAGCCGCAAAGGACCTGGGTTACCCGGACCTGATTGCGCCGCCCACATTCGCAATCATTGTTGCGCAACGGGCAGACGCACAACTGGTTGAAGATCCCGAGGCTGGCATCGATTTCTCCCGTGTTGTCCATGCCGACCAGCGGTTCGTCCACCACCGTCCCATCGTGGCAGGCGATCAGCTGGTAGCCGAACTGCACGTGGACCAGGTGCGGGCGATGGGCGGCGGAGCCATGATCACCACCCGCGCGGAGATCAGCACTGCTGATGGTGAGAAGACCGCCACTGCAACGTCTTCGATTCTGGTGAGAGGGGAAGGCCAGTGATGCCCACATTGAGCGATCTGTCCGTCGGACAGGAAATCGGTTCCACGACCATCGATATTTCCCGGGCTGATTTGGTGCGGTACGCCGGTGCCTCCGGTGACTTCAACCCGATTCACTGGAACGACCGTTTTGCCGAGCAGGTCGGACTACCCGGAGTGATCGCCCACGGCATGTTCACAATGGGGGCAGCTGTCCAGCTGGTTACAGATTGGGCAGACAACCCCGCGGCTGTCGTCGATTACCAAACCAGATTCACCAAACCGGTGGTTGTGGAGAACCTGGACACCGGCGGGGCCACTCTTGGGGTCACTGGAGTCATCGGAGCCATCGACGAGGCCAATTCGTCGGTCCGCGTGGATCTCACCGTAACGGCCGCCGGGCAGAAGGTCCTGGTCAAGGCGCAGGCCGTTGTCCGTGCCTGGTGAGGCTGCCATGAGGCTGGCGCCTCTTACTACGGTCGGAGTGGGCGGACCCGCCCGGCGCTACGTCGAAGCCACAACGGAGCGGGAGATCATCGACGGCGTCCGTGCCGCGGATGAGGCAGGCGAAGACCTGCTGATTATCGGCGGAGGGTCCAACCTCGTGATTGCGGATGAGGGGTATCCGGGAACGGTTCTGCGGATTGCCAGCACCGGCTACGACGTGGATGACGCCGATGCAACCTGCGGCGGCGTCATGGTCACCGCCCGGGCCGGGCAGCCGTGGGACGAGCTGGTGGAGGCCACCGTTCTGCACGCGTGGTCCGGGCTGGAGGCGCTGTCTGGAATCCCCGGTCTGACTGGAGCTACGCCGGTCCAGAACGTGGGAGCCTATGGCGCGGAAGTCTCGCAAACCATTGCGAGTGTGCGGACGTGGGACAGGGAAGCCAACGCGGTTAAGACGTTTGCCAACTCGGACCTCCGGTTCGGCTACCGTGACTCCGTCCTGAAGCAGACAACAACCAACGGGTCACCGCGCTTCGTGGTACTGACGGTCCAGTTCCAGCTGGAACCGAGCCGGATGAGCGCGCCCATCCGTTATGGTGAGCTGGCGCGTTCTCTTGGTGTTGAAGCCGGTGAACGGGCCAAGGCGAATGATGTACGCAGCGAGGTCCTGCGGCTGCGTGCCTCGAAGGGCATGGTCCTGGATCCGGCCGACCGGGATACGTACAGCACCGGTTCCTTCTTCACCAATCCAATCGTCGCTGCCGAAGTGGCCGACCAACTGCCTGAGACGTCACCGCGGTGGCCCGTGGGCGACCAGATGAAGCTCAGCGCCGCCTGGCTGATCGACAAGTCCGGCTTCGGCAAGGGCTTCGGACTTGAGGGCACCGCCAACGGCAGCGTGGATGGATATTCCGTCGCCGGAGGCAGGGCGTCGCTGTCCACGAAACACACCTTGGCCATCACGAACCGCGGGAGCGCTACTGCCGAGGATATCGTGGCTATTGCCCGTACGGTCAGGAATGGGGTCCAGGACAAGTTTGGAATCCGGCTCGTTCCCGAACCGCTGCTGATCGGCTGCGCTCTCTGACGCTGGCGTAAGACCGTGCATCACGGCTGTACCCGTAGTGCCTGGTCATGGGCGCTCCGGAAGTGCAGCAGATCCATCCGGTGGGCCCGGAAGTCCACCAGCCGTTCCCCGCAGATCCAGCGCACCAAACGGTCGCTGTGGCTGATCTGTACCTTGCGGTCTACCCCATGGTTCATCAGCCATTACGGGGCGAGGAATTCGGGCAGTGCCGCAAGCAGCTCGCCGGCATGCATCAGCCGCGCGAAAGCCGAACCATGCGTCTGGAACTGGCGTTCCAGCTCCAGCAGCTGGCGCTGCTCGGGCGCTACGTAGTCCTCGCCGCAGAGGTCCAGGAAGTGCCGGAGATGGATTTCGATCCTGTTGCACCGGTCTACGGTTACCGGCTTCTGGCTCAAGCTGTACCTGAGGAAGAACATCCTGAGCAACTTGTCGACGTTGGGGCTGCCAGTCATGATTCAGCCCTTGCTCTCCGGACTGCTCCCTCTACCTCCAGCAAGGCGCAGCTGTGCCAGAAGCGGTCAACGTAGCCGCTCTTGCACAGCCAGCCCATCAGACGAGCAGTCTGGCTGATTTGAATGCGGCGGTCCGTCGGGTTGCTGTTGAGCCATGGCGGATCAAGGAAGCCGGGCAGAGCGTAGATGACCTCTTCGGCATAGAACGACCGGCAGAAGGCATCGGAAGGATCCTTGTGCTGTTCCCTGCGGAAATAGGGGATTTGCTGTGTCTCCAGGATCCGGTGTCCGGCCTCTTCCAAATAGCGGTGCAGCTGTGCGTGGACCAGGAGGTAGCGTTCTGCGGTCGCCTCCTGTTTGCAGGCGCACGACTGAACCAGAAACTGGTGCAGCAGTTCGCCTGCTGTTGGCGTCTTCATCGAAATAGCCCCTCCCGGCGTGCGGATTCTGATATGCCTTCACGCTATGCCGGGGAATAAATGGGATCGAACAGGTATTCTAAGTATGTGGACCGAAGTGCTCACGGTCGGGCCTGTGGAGGTACGGTGCCGGCCGGTGGTCCAAAGCCGTGTGGGAATCGCCGTTAACGGCAGCAGTCCGCTTCCCGAAGGAAACGGACTGCTGTAGAGGTTGGAAGGGCGGCTGGGACGCCCAGCCGGTTAGAGGTTGCCGGTGGCGATCCGCAGCATGCGGCGCAGCGGTTCGGCCGCACCCCACAGCAGCTGGTCGCCGACAGTGAAGGCGCTGATGTATTCCGGCCCCATTTCAAGCTTCCGGATACGTCCGACCGGAATCTCCAGGGTGCCGCTGACGGCCACGGGGGTCAACTGCTCCATGGTGGCTTCCTTGGTGTTGGGAACCACCTTGGCCCATTCGTTGTCGGCGTCGATCAGTCGTTCGATTTCGTGCACGGGCAGATCTTCCCGGAGCTTTAGCGTCAGCGCCTGGGAGTGCGAGCGCATGGCGCCGATCCGGACGCAGAGCCCGTCGAACGGGATCCGGCTGCCTTCGGCAACGTCGAGGCCAAGAATCTTGTTGGTTTCCGCGCCGGCCTTCCACTCTTCCTTGGACTGGCCGTTGCCAAGATCCTTGTCGATCCACGGGATGACCGAACCGGCAAGCGGCACGCCGAACTGGGAGGCATCCAGTTCCGGGTTCCGCTGTTCGGCCAGCACCTTCCGGTCGATCTCCAGGATGGCGGAGGAAGGGTGCGCCAACTCATCGGACACTACGGAATTCAGGCTGCCGAACTGGTTGAGCAGTTCGCGCATGTGCCGTACACCGCCGCCGGACGCGGCCTGGTACGTCATGGAGGTGCCCCACTCGACGAGGCCGTTCCTGAACAGGCCGCCGAGGCCCATGAGCATGGCGGAGACGGTGCAGTTGCCGCCGATGTAGTTCTTGACGCCGCGGGCCAGGCCCGAGTCGATTACGTCGCGGTTGACCGGATCCAGCACGATGATGGAATCCTGGTCCATCCGCAGGGTAGAGGCCGCGTCAATCCAGAGACCGTCCCAGCCGGCGTCGCGCAGCTTGGGATAGACCTCGGCGGTGTAGTCCCCGCCCTGGGCGGTGACAATAATCGGCAGCTTGGCCAGCGTCTCGATATCGTAGGCATCCTGCAGGGTCCCGGCTCCCGCGGCGAACGCGGGGGCTTGGCCGCCGGCGTTGGACGTAGAGAAGAAGACAGGGTTGATCAGATCAAAATCGCCCTCGTCCTGCATACGCTGCATAAGGACTGAGCCGACCATTCCGCGCCAGCCGATAAGGCCGACTGATTGGACAGTGGAACTTGCTGCGGGAGAAGTCATACGCTCCATTTTAGGACAGTTTCCGGCCCGACCCCCAAATAGGTGACGTATACCACCATATTGTGGTCGGTCTGTACCTATTGTTCTGCGTGTCGTAGTAACTCAGCGCGCGTGTTCGACGACCAGATCCCCGTACTCCGGGAAACGCTCAAGATACGACTGGACATACGTGCACAGCGGAACCATGACCTGCCCTTTGGCTCGCATGTCCGTCAGGATCATCGTGACCAGGGCGCGGGCAAAGCCCCGGCGGCCGTATTTCTCGTCGATGATGGTGTGCTGCAGGGTGATGACGCCGTCGTCGTCTGTCTCGAAGCCTTCGAATCCGATGAACGTATCGCCGCAGTGGAGCTCATAGCGACCCCGGCTGGAGTCTTGGACCAGAGTGAGGTTCTCGTGTGAAACAGACATGCTTCCTCCTGCGCATTGGACCGGCGGCACTGTTGGCGCCCGTAGTCCGATCCTAGCCACATCGGCGGTCCGGCGGCAGGGCCAATGTACCTGCCACGGATCCTGCGGCCGGAGTGGTCCTCAGCGGGCCGGATCCACCTGCTGTGTCCACAACGCGATGCGGTACCGGGTGCCGTTGGAAGAGGTGAGCCAGCCCTCGGCCGGCTCCGCGGCGTCGAAAGTCCATCCTGCCCCCAGCTTTGGAGCGAAAGTGTCGCCATCCGTCTCCAGATCGATCACGGTAACGACGGCGGTGTTCGCCAAAGCGGTGGCGTTGCGGAAGATTTCGCCACCACCGATAATCCAGACCTCTTCGCTGCCGGGGCTGGCTGCGGCCTCGGCCAGTGCCTGCTCGAGGGACCCGACGGCGACCGCGCCGGAACTGGCCAGCTCTTCCCGCCGTTCCGGGTTGCCGCTAATGACAATATTGGTCCGGCCCGGCAGCGGGCGGAACTTCGCGGGGAAGGAGTCCCACGTCCTGCGGCCCATGATGACCGGATGGCCCTTCGTGGTCCGTTTGAAGTGGGCCAGGTCTTCGGGCAGGTGCCACGGCAAGTCGCCGTCCTTGCCGATCACGCCATTGGAGCTTTGCGCCCAGATCAGGCCCAGTACCGGTTCCTTCCGGTCTGCATGGGTGCCCGAGGGGGTATTGGCGGGGATCATACGGCCACCGGTGCCTTGATAGCGGGATGGTGCTGGTAGTTCAGCAGCTCGAAGTCTTCGAAGTTGTAATCGAAGATGTTCGCCGGCTTCCGCACGATGCGCAGCTGCGGGTAGGGATACGCTTCGCGGCCCAATTGCTCGGTCACTTGGTCCACGTGGTCGTCGTAGATGTGGACGTCGCCGCCGGTCCAGACAAACTCTCCGGGTTCCAACCCTGCCTGCTGGGCTAGCATCAGCGTCAGCAGTGCATAGGATGCGATATTGAACGGAACGCCCAGGAACATATCGGCGCTGCGCTGGTACAGCTGGCAGGACAGCTTGCCATCGGCCACATAGAACTGGAAGAACGCATGGCACGGAGGCAGTGCCATATTCTTGATCTCGGCCACGTTCCAGGCAGAAACGATGTGCCGGCGCGAGTCCGGGTTGTTCTTCAAACCCTCGACGAGGTCGGCGATCTGGTCGATATGCCCGCCGTCCGGCGTCGGCCAGGAGCGCCACTGCACACCGTAGATGGGGCCCAGCTCACCGTTCTCGTCCGCCCACTCGTTCCAGATTTTCACGCCGCGTTCCTGCAGCCACTTCGCGTTGCAATCACCGCGCAGGAACCAGAGCAACTCCAAGGCGACGGATTTGAAATGCACCCGCTTGGTGGTGATCAGCGGGAAACCTTCGGCCAGATCGAACCGGATCTGCCGGCCGAAAACGCTGCGCGTTCCGGTGCCGGTACGGTCCGATTTTTCGGTGCCGGAGGTCATGACCTCACGCAGCAAGTCTTCGTACGGGGTGGGAATGGCATTCACGCTGACCAGTCTAGACCAGGCGGTAGCTGGGTCGAGCCTGGTCAGCGGTGATGCCCAAGAGGTGTGCCTAGACGGAGCCGCCGGCAGCTTCCGGTGCGCCGTAGTCACGGCCCTCATCGCCCACGGATTCGCGGGCCAGGAAGTTCTCGATGTCGAACAGGTTGTCCGCACGCTCCGCGATGGCCAGCAGGGTAGACATCGAAGCGACCTCCTCGACCTGCTCCTTCAGGAACCACAGCATGAACTGCTCGCCCAAGGCATCGGTTTCGGCCCGGGCAGCTGCGAACAGCGCTTCGATCTGGGCCGTGACTTCCTTTTCCTGCTTCAGGGCCAAGCTGATCGGCTCCACCACATTGGCGAAATCATTGTGGACCTGGTTAATCGCCGGAATTGTCACCTTGAGGTCCCGGTCCAGCATGTAGCGAACCAGCATCATGGCGTGGTTGCGCTCCTCGAGCGACTGCCGGTAGAAGTGCTTGGCCAGCTGGGGCAGGTCTTCGTTATCAAACCAGACGGCGATGGCGATGTACTGCTGCGAGGCAGCGAATTCGTTGCCGACCTGGTCCGCGAGAAGTTCATTGAATGTGCTCATGCAAGCACTCTAGGACCCCAACTTGGGTCTTGGATAGGCAGGTTAGGCTAGCCAGATTTCCCGTGGCCGGACCTTACAACGGACTGACCGCTGGCCGCTCGCCGCACGGGGACGTGTCAGTCGTCGTAGGCGTCGAAGTGTTCCAAGGAGACGATTCTGTTCGGATTTTTGACGCTGATCTGGCAGACGAGCATCGCACCGGGCTTCAAATACGGGTCTCTCGTGGGCAACTGTTCTGCAAGCTCCTCAGGCAGCCGGTCACGCAGGACCTTGATGACCTGGGGCAGGACCGGCCGGTGGGTGCAGACTGCCGTGGACTTGCGTTTATCCAGCAGATACTCGATGGCCGACCGGGCCTTCTGCGGATTCCGGTGTGCACTGTGCTCGGTGATGGCCTCGACCGAACGGATCTTGCTTTTTTGGGAGTTGGCGTAGGGCGTGATGGTTTGCATGCAGCGCAGCCAGGGGCTGGAAACCACCCGTTTGGGCTGCCAGGACGCGAGCAGGCGGCAGACCGCCAGCGCCTGCCGCAGTCCGGTGGCAGCAAGCGGTCGTTCACCCTCAGCCCGGGTCCAGGACGACCGCGGCTTCGCTTTGGCGTGGCGGACGACGATGAAGGGGTAGGTCTCCAGGTCACCGTTCTCGTAGGCCTTGACCAGCGCAGCCAGCGGTTCCTTGTCCGAGGGGTTGCTCAGCAGCTCGGCTGCTTCCTCCGGGGTGCTCCAGCGGACTTGGTCCACTTCCTTGCCGTCCGGTTTGGGCGTCGCCTTGTCCATTTTGGCTGCCCAGTACAGCACTTCCTTCAGTCCCGAGGGTACCTGGTAGTGGATGGTGGGCAGGGGGATGCCAAGCTTCACACGCACGCCGACTTCTTCCTCAACCTCGCGGACAGCGCACTCGGGATTGGTTTCCCCGCTGTCCAGCTTGCCTTTGGGCCAAGACCAGTCCTTGTACTTCGGGCGATGGATGAGCAATAGCTCCAGGCGCCCCTGGCTGACACGCCAGCACAATGCGCCGGCCGCGGTGACGCTGATTTTGGCGTGGGCTTCGGTCAGGTCCGTTGTCTTCAATTCCGTGATCACCGGCGCGTCACTGCACGTTGGCGCGCGCGCGAAGCCAGCAGCCATGACTGCACGTCGCTGAGCGGGTTGCCCTCGGCATCCTTGTGGTGCCGGGTCCACCGGCCTTGATTGTCCAGATGCCAGCTTGCTGTGCCCGGGTCCATGTACCGATCCATCAGGGCCACCAGATCAGCGACGTCTTCACTCGAACTGAGCTGCACGAGCGCTTCCACCCGGCGGTCCAGGTTCCGGTGCATCATGTCCGCCGACCCGATGAACACCACCGGGTCGCCGCCGTTGGCGAAGGCGAACACGCGTGAGTGCTCCAGGAAACGTCCCAAAATGGAGCGCACCCGGATGTTGTCGCTCAGGCCGGGCACTCCGGGCCGGACGGCGCAGATGCCGCGGACGATGACGTCCACCTGCACGTCTGCCTGGGATGCGCGGTACAGGGCATCGATAATTGCTTCGTCAACCATCGAGTTGACCTTGATGACCACGCGGGCCCGCAAACCGGCCTTGCGGTTGGTGATTTCCTTCTCGATCCGGTCAATGAGACCGCTGCGCACCGACCGGGGTGCCACCAACAGCCGTTTGAACGTGGACTTGGGGGCGTAGCCGGAGAGCTGGTTGAACAGCTTGGACAGATCCTCGCCCACCTGGTCGCTGGAGGTCAGCAGGCCCAGGTCCTCGTAGTAGCGGGCGGTGCGGGGGTGGTAGTTGCCGGTGCCGATGTGGCTGTAGCGGCGCAGTCGGTCGCCTTCCTGGCGTACCACCAGCGAGAGCTTGCAATGCGTCTTGAGCCCGACGATGCCGTACACCACGTGCACACCTGACTGCTCAAGCTTGCGGGCCCAGTCGATGTTGGCCTGCTCGTCGAAGCGGGCCTTGATTTCCACCAGCGCCAGGACCTGCTTGCCGGCCTCCGCGGCGTCGATCAGCGCATCGACGATGGGGGAGTCGCCGGAGGTCCGGTAGAGAGTTTGCTTGATGGCCTGGACCTTGGGATCCGATGCAGCCTGTTCCAGGAAGGCCTGCACCGAGGTGGAGAAGGAGTCGTACGGATGGTGCAGCAAAATGTCCCGGCGGCGCATGGCCGCAAAGACGTTCGCTGCCTTGGACGTTTCGCTTTCGTTCAGGTGGCGGCTGGTATGCGCCAACTGCTTTGGATAGTGCAGGTCACTGCGGTCGATGTCGGAGATAACGCTCAGGCCCCGGAGGTCCAGCGGCGTCGGCAGTGCGTAGACCTCGGACTCCTCCACACCGAGCTCGCGCACCAGTAGTTCGCGAATGCTGGGGTTAATGTCCGTGGTGACTTCGAGCCTGACCGGGGGACCGAAACGGCGGCGCAACAGTTCCTTCTCCAGCGCCTGGAGCAGGTTTTCGGCGTCGTCCTCTTCCACTTCGAGGTCTTCGTTGCGGGTCACCCGGAAGCTGTGGTGTTCCAGGATCTCCATGCCCTGGAACAGCAGGTCCAGGTGCTGGGCGATGACGTCTTCGAGCGGAATGAAACGGGCTGTCCGCCCGGGTATCGAGCCGGCACGGGGGCCGTCCAGCGAGATCATGCGCGGCAGCTGGTCGGGAACCTTGACGCGGGCAAAGAGCTCCTTGTCGCTGACCGGGTTCCGGACCACCACGGCCAGGTTCAGGGACAGACCTGAAATGTAGGGGAACGGATGGGCCGGGTCCACCGCCAGCGGGGTCAGGATCGGGAACACCTTTTCCCGGAACATCTTCGTCAGCCAATCCCGCTCGCCATCGGTGAGCTCTTCCCACCGGACCATGTAAATGTGCTCGTAAGCCAGCTCCGGCCGGATAATCTCCGCGAAGATACGGGCATGGCGCACCTGCAGCTTGTGGGCCTCCACCATGATCTGTTCCAGCTGCTCGATAGGGCTGAGCCCGGCAGCGGACGGTACCGCCAGGCCGGCAGCGATGCGCCGCTTCAAACCAGCGACGCGGACCATGAAGAACTCGTCCAGATTTGAGGCGAAAATGGAGAGGAAGTTCACTCTCTCCAGCAGGAACAGGTCCGGATCCTCGGCCAGTTCGAGCACCCGGGCGTTGAAGTCCAGCCAGCTTATTTCGCGGTCCAGGAACCGGTCGTCCAGGCTGAAGTTGCCGTCGGGCAGGAGCGAGGGCGCGAATTCCGGGATGTCGATGCGGTCCTGCGTGGCGCGGGCCGGTGCCACTTCCGAGGATCCGAGCCGTACCGGGGCCGGGGTTACCGATTCAGTGGCCATGGCGTCTCCTGTGCTGTTGCTGGGGGAGCCCACATTGTTATGGGGCAGCAGTACCTACAAGATTAACCGCTTTTCAGCTGCCCTCGGTCCCGGCCGGTCCGTACATGACATCGGTATCCCAGCGGGTGAAGCCGAGTTTGCGGTAGAGCGCGACCGCAGCCTTGTTGTCCGCGTCCACGTACAGCATGATCGCCTGCTGCCCCTGTTCGTGCAGATGCTTCATGCCGGCAATGGTCAGGGCCTTGCCCAGCCCTGTGCCCTGTGCCTCGGGGGTGACTCCGACGACGTACACCTCGCCGATGGACGGATGCGTGCCCGTGCGCGGATGCACCTTGGTCCAGTGGAAGCCCAGCAGGGCGCCGTCGTTGTTCCGCACCGCGAGCAGGAAACCCGTGGGATCAAACCAGTCTTCCGCCATCCGTGCCTGCAGGTCCGCGAGGGTTGCGGACCCCTGCTCCGGGTGGTGCGCAAAGGCCGCGGCGTTGGCCGCCAGCCAGGCCTGCTCATCCTGGCCGGGAACGAAGGCGCGGATGGAAACCCCGTCCGGAAGCACGACGTCGGGCAGCTGCGGCACGTGCGTCAACCGCATGCGCCATAGCTCGCGTACCGGGGCGAAACCGAACCGGCCGGCCAGTTTCGCGGCTCCCTCGTGGTCGCCGTGGGACCAGGCCTTCAGGGCAGGCAGTTCCGTGTGTTCCTGCAGGGCGGTGACCAGCCCGGTGCCTACGCCCTGGTTGCGGTACGTCGGATGCACCACCAGTTCCAGGACCCCGTTGGATTCGCCGTGCGCCGGCAGATTAACGACGGCGACGCCGGCCAGCGATGTGGCGGTGGACGGATCGGAGCGTTCCTCGCCGGCATAGGAGGCGAGCACCAGCAGATTGTCGGGGTCCACGGATTTCAGATTGACCCAGGTCTGTTCCGACAGCGGCGGGTTGCCGTCCGCCTCCGCGGCTGCGTCGGTCAGTGCGCGGATGTCGCCGAGCACCTCCGGATCCGGCGAGCCCTTAATGCTCAACACGGGCCATTCAGCAGAAGTCTGTGCACTCATGCCTTCAGCGTAACCCGCGTGCCGTGGCTGCGGGAGGAACCTTTACGCGGATTGCTCCAGGTCCGCGGCGTTGGGCTCCGGGCTGCGCGCCAGCGTGAACCGGTAGCCCACGTTGCGAACGGTCCCGATGAGCTGTTCATGGTCCGATCCGAGCTTGGCCCGCAGCCGCCGCACATGGACATCCACGGTGCGGGTGCCGCCGTAATAGTCATATCCCCAGACCTCATGGAGCAACTGGTCGCGGGTGAAGACCCGGCCCGGGTGCTGGGCCAGGTATTTTAGCAGCTCGAACTCTTTGTAGGTCAGGTTCAGCGGCGTCCCGCCCACGCGGGCCGTGTAGCTGGCCTCATCAATAACGACGCCGGAGGCATGGATTTCGCTGTTGGCCTCCTCGTCGTGCTGGTTGGCCCGGGCGATGGCCAGGCGCAGCCGTGCCTCCACTTCGGCCGGACCCGCGCTGTCGAGCAGGACATCGTCCGCGAGCCAGTTTGCCGAGACGGCTGCCATGCCGCCTTCGGTCAGGATCAGCATCAGGGGCGCGGTCAGGCCGGTGGCCTTGAGCAGCTGGGTCAAGGACCGGGCGCCCACCAGGTCCTTACGGGCGTCAATCATCACCACATCGGAGGGATCGGTCTCCAGCAGCGCGGTCGGTTCCGCGGGGAGGACATGCACCTTGTGGTTCAGCAGCTCAAGGGCAGGGAGGACGCCAACGGAAGGGCCCGGGGCGTTGGTCAAGAGCAGAATGTGCGGCATGTTTTCCTCCAGGGATCATTTAGGCGCACATCATCGGGCGAACGCCCGGCAGATACCTGCCTGAGACCGTGGGAGCTGCCGGACGGTTGCGCATAAGTATAACGCCGCGGTGGTCCGCGTCACCGTGTTCTCGCACTCATTCTTGAGATAAGGCAGGATGACAAGGGTGAGAATCTGGATGGTGGCGGTCGCTTCAGCCGCAGTGTTGTGTGCCCTGGTGGGTGCCTCCTATTGGTCGCAGACGGCTGTTGTCGTGGTGGCCTGCGTGGGAGTCCTGCTCGTTGGCATCGGCTGGCCGCAACTGCTCGGCGTGCCCGCCAAGAAGACGCTGGCAACCGTTATCTCGCTGGGCGGTATTGCCGCTGTCCTGCTCTCCGCCGTTGCGCCCACCGGGATGTCGATGGCGTGGTCGGTGGTGGTGGTCGCGCTGGGCGTGATGGCCGTCTTCCTGGTCCAGTTGGTCCGCGGGACGGGACAGCCCCACCGGCTTGAATCCACCTTCGGCGCGAGTACGGGCCTGGTCCTGGCGACCCTCGGCGCGGGCTGGGTGGCGGCGGAGCGCCTGGCCGCCAACTCCGCGAATTCGGGCATGATGCTCATCACCGGCGTGAGCATGCTGGTGGCCATCGGCGTGTGTGTGCTGCCCTGGCCCGACCGGCTTGTGGCGCCGCTCGGCGTCGTCCTCGCAACGCTGGCAGCGCCGCTCGGCGCCGCGCTGAGTTCGAGCATTTCGCTCCTGCCGGCCGCGGTGGTGGGTGCGCTCGGCGGCACGGTCATTGTCTGCTTCCGCCGGCTGGTCCTCGCCGACGGCGGGCCGCGCAAAATCCCGGCCATCCTCGCCATCGGGTCGGCCCCGATCATGGCCTCGGGAGCGCTGGTGTACTTCCTCGAAAAGCTGCTGCTCCGCTGATCCACGCCCCGCTGCCACGGGTTGACCGAGGTCACACGGCGCGGTGCGTAATGCGGCGGCACCACCGGCAGCCGCCGGTTAGTATGGAGGCATGTCGCATCTAGCACTTGAGATTTTCTTCATTAGCCTGCTCGTTGTCGCCGGTCTGTCCATGGCCTGGTTCGCCGGTTTGGTGGTCTGGCGCCTCTTCAAGGGCCAGAAGTAAAAGGTTTCCCCTCCAAGCCATGGCCATGGAAATACCTACTGACCTGACACCGGAAATCGTTCCGCTGTCCTGGCTTCTGGGTACCTGGGAGGGCTCGGGGCGGCTTGGCGCCGGTGACGAGGGATCGGAACATTTCTTCCAATCGGCCACGTTCAAGCACAATGGCTTGCCGTTCCTGCAGTACACCGCGGAAAGCTGGCTCACGGACGAGGACGGGACCAAGCTGCGTCCGCTGACCGTGGAAACAGGCTTCTGGGCGTTGGAACGCAAACTTAACGACGCCGACGTCGGACCGGGCCTGATCCCGGCCGATATTGTCCCCGCGCTGAAGTCAGCGGACGAGGTCGAAGAACTCCGCAACGGCAACGGCGGCTTTGATATCACGGCCACCATCGTCCACCCTGGCGGCATTTCGGAGTTGTATTACGGCCAGATCAAGGGTCCGCAGATCCAGCTGGCCACGGACATGGTCATGCGCGGTTCCCAGTCCAAGGAATACAACGCCGCTACCCGGATCTTCGGCCTGGTCAACGGGGACCTGTTCTGGCGCTGGGACGTCGCCGCCGCCCAGGGCAAAGAGCTCGAAGCCCATGCCTCGGCGATCCTCAAAAAGGTCTCCTGACTATCCCTCGTCCCGCCGGCACCGACGCCGCGGGGAATACCGCAGCCGTTAGGACGTTGACGCTGGTATGACTTATCAAAGCCCTTTGTTGTCCCGTCCCGGCGCCGTCGAGGCCACCGGCCCCGATGCCGGCGTTGCCGCCCACTACGGGGACCCAATGCGCGAGCAGCGGCTGCTCGCGCGCGGCGAGGCCCTTGCCGATCTGTCCCACCGCGGTGTTGTCACCGTTACCGGACCCGACCGCCTGAGCTGGCTCAATACCTTGTCCTCCCAGCTGTTGCTCGGGCTCAAGCCGGGGGAGTCCAGCGAAGCCCTGCTGCTGACCGTCCAGGGCCGGATCGAATACGACGCCCGCGTGGTCGACGACGGCGAAACAACGTGGCTCATCGGCGAGGCCTTCGAAGCCGAAGGCCTCGCCGAGTGGCTGAACAAAATGAAATTCATGCTCCGCGTGGAGATCGCGGACGTCTCGGCACAGTGGGCTGTTGTCGGGGCCGCGAAAGCTGTAGCAGGTTTTGAGGACCGGCTTGTGTGGCGGGACCCGTGGCCGGAGATCGGCGCGGGCGGCTACGCCTACACAAGGATCGAAGAGCCGCAGCACCCGGGCCTGGACCGGACCTGGTTCGAATACCTGGTCCCCGCAGCGGAACTCGAAGCGGCAGTTGACGGCAAGGAACTGGCAGGCACCTTGGCCGTGGAAGCCCTGCGCATTGCCGCGTGGCGGCCGCGTTTCGGGACCGAGACCGACGAAAAGACCATCCCGCACGAACTGGACCTGATGCGCACCGCGGTGCATATGGACAAGGGCTGCTACAAGGGCCAGGAGACCATTGCCCGGGTCCACAACCTGGGCCACCCCCCGCGCCGCCTCGTGTTCCTGCAACTGGACGGTACGCAGCACACCCTCCCCGCCGCCGGCAGCGAAGTCCGGCTCGCGGACCGCAAGGTCGGGACGGTAACGTCCGCGGCCCTCCACTATGAGATGGGCCCGGTGGCGCTGGCAGTCATTAAGCGCTCCGTTGACCCGGAAACACAGCTGCTGGTGGCAGATGAGGACACGCTGTACGACGCCGCGCAGGAGGTCATCGTGGCTCCGGACGCCGGCTCGGTAGTTGGCCGGCCCAAGGGATTGTTGCGCGGCGGACCCCGCTGACCCGGTACCTGCAGGCAGGACCGGGATTTATCCCTGGCCGCCTGCCTGCAGGTAGGCAGAGGTCTGCGTGCCGGATTCGACAAAGCCCAGCGCCAGCGCCGTGGCCCGCGAGGCCTGGTTGGTTTCGTGGCAGCGCCACTGCGGGATCAGTCCAGCCGTGAGAGCCTCGTGGCCGGCAACGGCCCCGATCAACGTTCCGATACCGCGCTGGCGGTATCTTGGTGCGGTCAGCACACCAATATGCCCCAGGATCTGCTGCCACTCCTTGTAGCCGGAACCGGCTATCGGCTCGGTTCCGTTGACCAGGACAAAGGACTTGTCCATCGCGGCCAAGGCCACCTCGTGGATGTCATCCGGCGGGCACAACGCCTCCAGCCGTGAGGCGTCCTGAACGGCCGTCGAAACCATGACGTCCTCGTCCGGCTGGACCATCGGGAGGTCATCGGCGAAGTACAGCTGGGACTTGCCCAGACCGTGGCCGCCTTGGCCTTTGGTCAGCTGAAGCAGCGTCTGGTACTCGGCCAGCTCGGCGTCGGAATGGCCTGCCGCGGCCTCAACAGCCCATCCCGGACCGACCAGCGCCGACCGGCCGAACAGCCGCACAAAGGTGAGGGTGTCGGCGTCGTTATCTATCCGGGTCAACCGGCCCGACGGCGAAGCGAAGGCGGAATCCTCAAAACCGAGCATCCGTGCCCAGGCCAGCATCACAATATCCGCGGTGCCCGAGTCCAGTTTCATAGTTGCCGCCCTGCATCGACGCAGTTCCACACTGGCTCAGCCAAAGAGGACTGCCGCCTCGTCGTAGCGGTGCTGCGGCACTGTTTTGAGGTTACCCAGCGCCTCTTCGAACGGAACAACGACGACGTTGGTACCGTGCAGGGAAACCATGGTTCCCCAGCGCTTGTCCGAGACGGCGTCGACTGCAACCATGCCGAGCCGGGTGGCCAGGACGCGGTCATAGGCGGAGGGGACGCCGCCGCGCTGGATGTGCCCCAAGGTCGCGGCCCGGGTTTCGATTCCGGTCAGCGCCTCGATTTCCGGCGCGAGGTGTTCACCGATGCCCCCCAGCCGGGGACGGCCGGAAGCATCAGTGCCGCGTTCGGCCCACGGCTCGGCGTCGCCTTCCGGAACCCAGCCTTCGGCCACCACTACCAAGGGGGCGCGGCCGCGGTCGTGAGCCTCGCGGACCCACTCGGCGACCTGGGCCGTGGTCACCTTCTGCTCCGGGATGAGGATGGCATGGGCGCCGGAAGCCATGCCGGCGTGCAGGGCAATCCAACCGACGTGGCGCCCCATGACCTCGGCGATCATGCACCGGTGGTGCGATTCGCCGGTGGTGCGCAGCCGGTCGATGGCTTCGGTGGCGATCTGGACGGCCGTGTCGAAACCGAACGAGTAGTCCGTGGCGTCAAGGTCGTTGTCGATGGTCTTCGGGACACCGATGATCGGCAAGCCCGCGTCCGTCAGCTCGCGGGCGCCGGCCAGCGTTCCTTCGCCGCCGATGGCGATGAGTGCATCCACGCCGAGCCGGTCCAGCGTGGCCGCGATCTTCTCCGGTCCGCCGTTGGGCCCGTCGTAGGGATTGGTGCGGGAGGTGCCCAGAATGGTTCCGCCCTGTTTGGAAATGCCGCGCACCCGATGGCGGGGCAGCTCGATAAAGTCGCCCTCGACCACACCCCGCCAGCCGTCGAGGAAGCCGACGAACTCATGGTCGTAGGACTTGATGCCCTTGAGCACAGCGCCGCGGATCACCGCGTTCAGGCCGGGGCAGTCGCCGCCGCTGGTCATGATGCCGATTTTCACTCAGGTCCAACTTTCGTCGCGGGAATTGCCGAATCGTCTCCAGAGCGCACCGTCGGGCTCCCTTCGATTCTAGGCAACTCCACCGGCGAGGGCACCCCTGACGCTGCATACGCCTGCCGCAGAGCCCAAAAAAACGCCGCATGGGAACAGCTGAAGGTCCCCGCGCGGATCTCGCGGGGACCTTCAGCCGGCCGTAGTGCGGCAGGAGCTGACGGCAAAAGCCAGCGGCAATGCCGGCGGCAGCAGCCGGCGATGGGTGCGCTCAGCGGCGGCGGGTGCCCTTGCTCTGAAGCAGCCTCTCCAGCGCGATGCTGCCGTCGTATTTGGGCAGCAGCAGCCAGGCCACCAGATAGGCGGCGACGCCGATGCCGGGAAAGAGGAAGAGCAACAGGGTAGCGATGCGGACCACTGTGGCGTCCCAGCCGAACTTTTCGGCAATGCCGCCGCAGACGCCGCCTACCCAGCGGTTGGGGCCGCGGCGGACCGGGATGGAACGGAGGGTTTTATAAAGGGTGTCCATGGGTTCAATGCTTTCGTGTTTGGGACTGATTGTCACTTGTCGTCGGCGTCGGCCGTATTGTCCTTGTTGCGCAGCATGCTCCAGATGCCCCCGGCCACCAGCGCGATGCCGGAGCTGATCAGCAGGGCAATCAGGACGTGGCCGACATTGAAGCTGATATCCCAGAGCACGCTGAGCAGGACCAGCAGGCCCACTGCTATCGCGATCAGGCCCCAGACAATGGTGCCCGTGCTCGGGCCGGTGATGCCGCCGTCGTTGGATTCAGTGCTCATTGCGAGCCTTCCCTTCCCTGCGCTTCAACAATGTTCACATCGCTGGCTGCGCCCTTGATCCGCAGAATGATGTCCGGCCCGGAGCCGTCGTCGTTGATGATGAAGGACCCCGGCTGCCACATGCCCGCGGTCTGCCGGCTTTGGCCGCCCGCCTCGTATTCAACGTTGCCCATGGCCATGGCGGCCTGGACTTCTACCGGAACGTTCTCGGGCACAATCACCGTCACGGAAGCGGCAGCCGCGTTCACCGGCACGACCACGGGGCCGCCGAAGGTACTGGCGGTGACACCCGTCAGATCCACCGTTCCGTTGCCGGCCACAATGCTGTAGCCCTCGCTGGCCGGTGCGCCCGATTCGGCGGTCCAGGTGGTGTTCGTACCGAGGGCATAGTTGGCGGTCTGCCACTGCACGCCGGCGGCAAAGACCAGCGAGAGAACGACGCCGACGGCTGCCAGGAATCCGAGGATGCCGGAGGTGCGGCCGCGGATGCCCAGAACCACGATGCCCAGGCCGATGCACAACAGTGCGGCTGCTGTGGCCACGGGCAGCCAGGCGCCGCCCAAGGCAATGTAGCCCAGTTGGTTCAGGGCCAGCAGGATGCCACCCGCCAGCAGCGCTGCTCCCAGCGTGAGGGCGATATCGGCACCGGAGGGACCGCGGCGCCGAGGGTTCGGCGGGACCGGAGGACGAACCGGCCGGGGGGTGTAAGCGGGCCACTGCTGTTCCGTTGCCGGCTGGGATCCCATGTGGGATCCCGTGGTGTAGGGGTCTTCGCTGGCAGCAGCGGTGTGCTGCCGGTCAAGCGGACCCAGCGGGATGGTCGGATCCTGGTCCCGTCCCGCCGCGCGAGGAGGGCCATAGGCGGCACCGGCAGCCGGGCCATAAGCCGGCGGAACCGGAGCTCCGGGAGTGCCAGGGGCAGCGAAGCCCTGCGGCGCAGGTCCGTACGGACCGTAAGCCGGCGGCGGTGTGCTGCGGTTACGGGTAGCGAGCCAGTAGATGAAATAGACAATGGCACCTAGCCAGATCACCGCCCAGAGGAAGCCGCCGAAGTCCCAGCCCTCGGAGAAGAAGCCGAAGGGCCATGCGAACAGGCCGAGGACGGTGACGATCAGTGCTCCGGTCATGCCTGAGGTCCAGCGGCCCCGGCCGGCTTCTTCGGCATGGATCCTGCCATCCGGTTCCGGCAGCAGCGCCCACGCGAGGCCGTACAGCAGCACGCCGATGCCGCCAAAAATGAACAGCAGCACGAAGATGCCCCGGACCAGAATCGGGTCGAGCCCGATCCGGTGGGCGATGCCGGAGGCCACGCCACCGATCCAGCGGTCCTGTCCGCGGGGCGTGCCCAGGCGGCGGAACCAGTCGAAGAAGCTGTTGCTGCCGGACGGCTGTGGGGGCAGGTAAGGAGGAGGCGTCGGTGAATCCGTACCGCGGGCGTCCTCGTCGCCGGGAAGGTCGGCAGAGCCTTCCGGGCGGGACGGTTCAGAGGGGTGTGAGGTCATAGTTCGATCATTCCAAGCCGCGCCGGTTGATTCTATGGGGGGCTACCCTGAAGCTTCCCTGACCGATGGCTGAGGGGCCCTGAGATCCGCGAGGATTGGTTCAGACCCGAGGCCGGGCGTGCTTGGATTGACCTATGTACGCTCCTCTTGTCCGTCCCGCCGACCGCATTATTGCGGGCGTCTGCTCCGGGCTGGCAGCCCATCTGGGGCTTTCGGTCAAGGTGATCAGGATTTCGATGGTCGTGCTCACCCTGGCCAGCGGCGCCGGGTTGTTGCTCTATGCCTGGCTATGGCTATTGGTTCCGACGGCGGACGAGGCGGCCCGGGCCGAAAACGCGGCCTTCAACCCGCGCAACATCGCCGGGAACTTCGCCCGCAATTTCGGCGGACCGAGGCCAGCGGGGATTCCAGCGCAGCCCGGGCCGCAACCGGGAACCGGCGCGCAGCCTCTACAGCGCCCGGCCGACGATCCGGCTGCCGCAGCCGCTGGTCCCACCGGCAGAACCCGCACCGCCGAACTGATGCAGCGCGGCGGCTGGGAAATCGCGGTCGGCGCAGCGCTCGTCCTGGCCGGTGGCGCCTTCATCGCCCAGTTGGCAGGCTTCAACGTACCGTGGGAAACCTGGCTGCCCATGCTCGCCATCGTCACCGGGGCCGTGCTGGCCTGGATGCAGCTGGATAACTCCAGGCGCAACGGCATCATGGACCGTGCCGGGGCCACCGGCGCGCAGGGTGTAGTACGGCTCATTGCAGGCCTCGTTTTCGTGGTGGCCGGCATTTTCATCCTGATCTCCGGCTCCATCAGCTGGGACGTGATGTGGCCGACGCTGCTGGCCACGCTGGCCGTCCTGGCCGGCGTTGGGCTGGTCCTGGCCCCGTGGGTCGTCAAGTACTGGACTGATCTCGAAGCCGAACGCTCCGGCAGGATCCGGGAGACGGAACGGGCCGAAATCGCGGCGCACCTGCACGATTCGGTGCTGCAGACGCTGGCCCTGATCCAGAACCGGGCCGCCTCGGAACAGGACGTCACGCGGCTCGCCCGAGCTCAGGAACGCGAACTGCGCGAATGGCTGTACCGGGACAAACGCAAGGAAGAAGGCAACCTGGTGGACCGGATCAAAGCCGTCGCAGCGGAAATCGAGGACGCGTACGGACACCCGATCGACGTGGTGGCGGTGGGCGATGCACCGATGACGGAACAGTACGAAGCCCTGATCCATGCCACCCGGGAGGCTGTGCAGAACGCGGCCAAGCACGCCGGCGGCAGCATCTCCGTCTACCTGGAGAAGACGCCGGGCAGCACGGACGTCTTCGTCCGCGACCGCGGGCCTGGATTCGAGCTTGCCGATGTGCCCGCCGACCGGCTGGGCGTCCGGGAATCATTGATCCGCCGGATGCAGCGCCACGGCGGCGAGGCACGTATCCGCAACACCGGAAACGGCACCGAAGTACATTTGGGCCTGAAGCATCCTGAGGAAGGAAACCACTCATGACCGACCCCATCCGCATCGTCGTGGTCGATGACCACGCCATCTTCAGGTCGGGACTGAAGGCGGACCTGGACTCCAGGATCGACGTCGTAGCGGAGGCAGCAACCGTGGAGGAAGCCATCGCCGTCATCCATGAGGCGAGGCCCGCCGTCGTTCTTCTTGATGTGCATCTGCCCGGCGGCCGCGGCGGCGGGGGCGCCGAAGTGGTTGCCGGCTGCGCGGATCTGCTGGCCACTACCCGGTTCCTGGCACTGAGTGTTTCGGACTCCGCCGAGGACGTTGTAACCGTTATCCGTGCCGGTGCGCGCGGCTATGTCACGAAGACCTTTTCCGGAGCGGAGATTTCGGATGCGGTGGTCCGGGTGGCCGGGGGAGATGCGGCCTTCTCCCCGAGGCTGGCCGGATTCGTGCTTGATGCCTTCGGCACTGCCGCTGTTGCTTCCGTGGACGACGAGCTGGACAAGCTCTCGGCCCGCGAGCTGGAGGTTATGCGGCTGATCGCCCGCGGTTACAGCTACAAGGAGGTGGCTAAGGAACTGTTCATCTCCATCAAGACCGTGGAAACCCATGTGTCGGCCGTGCTGCGCAAACTCCAGCTGTCCTCGCGCCATGAGTTGACCCGCTGGGCAGTGGACCGCCGGATTCTCTGAACGGAGTTAAATGACGGGTGCCGGCCTCCCCGAAGGAGACCGGCACCCGGTTAGGCGGCGCTTGTCTTACTTGGCGGTACCGAGGAAGTCCTGCAGCCGGCCGATGCCTGTGGCCAGGTCTTCGTCGCCGAGGGCGTAGGAGAGCCTCACGAAGCCGGACGGGCCGAAAGCTTCACCGGGAACGATGGCTACCTCCACCTTGTCCAGCACCAGCGAAGCCAGTTCGGCCGAGGTGGACGGGCGGACGCCGTCGATCTCTTTGCCCAGCAGCCCGCGGACATCCGCGTAGGCGTAGAAGGCACCCTTCGGCGTCGGGCATTCGATGCCTTCGATGGCGTTGAGGCCGTCGACCATGGCTTTGCGGCGGCGGTCGAACGCGACCTTCATCTCGTCGACGGCGGTCAGCGGCCCGGAGACGGCGGCCAGCGCTGCCATTTGCGAGACGTTCGCGACGTTGGAGGTGGCGTGGGACTGCATGTTGGTGGCGGCCTTAATGACATCCTTCGGGCCGATCATCCAGCCCACCCGCCAGCCGGTCATGGCATAGGTCTTGGCCACACCGTTGAGGATGACCACCTTGTCTCCGAGCTCCGGAGCTGCCGTGGCAATGGAAGTGAACGGCACGCCGTCGTACGTGAGGTGTTCGTAGATTTCGTCGGTAATGACCCACAAGCCCTTGGACGCGGCCCACCGGCCGATTTCCGCAACCTGCTCCGGCGAGTACACGGCACCGGTGGGGTTGGACGGCGAAACAAACAGCAGGACTTTGGTGTTCTCGGTCACCGCTGCTTCAAGCTGGTCGATGTTCACCAGGTAGCCCTGTTCGGGACCGGCGAAAATCTCCACCGGGACACCGCCGGCCAGCCGGATTGCTTCCGGGTAGGTGGTCCAGTACGGCGTCGGCACCAGAACCTCGTCGCCCGGATCCAGCAGGGTGGCGAAGGATTCGTAGACGGCCTGCTTGCCGCCATTGGTGACCAGCACCTGGGCAGGATCAATCCGGTAGCCCGAGTCCCGCATCGTCTTCTCGGCAATAGCCTGCTTCAGCTCCGGAAGCCCGCCGGCGGGGGAGTAGCGGTGGAACCGCGGCTCGCGGGCGGCCTTCACGGCGGCCTCGACAACGTAGTCCGGAGTGGGGAAGTCCGGCTCGCCCGCGCCGAAGCCGATAACCGGCCGGCCGGCCGCCTTCAGTGCCTTGGCTTTTGCGTCAACAGCCAGGGTGGCGGATTCGGCGATGGAGGCTATGCGCTGTGAGATGCGCGCGTTGGCAGGCATTGATTTCCCGTCTTTGAGGCGTCAGAACAAATGGTCCATGGCCCAGTTTAGGGGCTTGCCCCGCGGCCTGTCCTGCCTTCGAGCGGGAAATGCGTCCAGATGAATGCCCGCCGAGCGTTCGGTTTAATGACGACGCCGGAAATGTTGCATAATGGAGAGTCGCTTGGTGAAGGCGGCATGAGGGCTGGTTCGACGTGAGGGTTTCCCTGACGTAGACTTAGACCTCGGTGTTGAAAAACGCCATGATGGTTTGTGCCCGTATTTCGGACGCTGACGTCTTGGTTTCAACACATAGGGTAGTGGCGCAATTGGTAGCGCAGCGGTCTCCAAAACCGCAGGTTGCAGGTTCGAGTCCTGTCTGCCCTGCGCATAACCGTCTTGGACGGGAAGCAGCAGTTCAGCAATCCAAAGTATGAAGCTAGCGGCGTTGCCGGCCTCCGCCGGCGGGCCGTGTACCGGACTAGATGAGTGAGGCACAGGTTGACCGAAACGGCTGCCAACAGCTCCAAGGGACGCCCCTCAGGCAGGAAGTCCGACAAGCGCGGATTCTTCGGCAAGATCGTCCTTTTTGTCCGCCAGGTAATCGGTGAGCTGAAAAAGGTGGTCACACCTACCCGCAAGGAACTGCTGAATTACACCCTCGTGGTGATCGCGTTCGTGGTCATCATGATGCTGATCGTGACAGTTTTGGATCTGGCTTTCGGCCAGGGCTCGCTCTACATCTTCGGTGACGGAGCGCCCGAACGGTAGCGTCTTTGCTCAGGGTTCTGCCGTGTGCACCGGAGACGGCAACGCGCCGGGCCTGAGAGTCAGGCGCCATTGAATCAACAGAGCTGAAGAAGAAAGCAGGAAGCTAAGTGTCCGAGCAGGAACTCGAGTCGCAGACCACCGAGGAAACCGCTGATCTGGAAGCCGAGGATCAGGCTACTGAGACCGGTGCCGATCAGGCACCGGCTTCCGACGTTCCCGGGGAAGTTTCCGAGGAAACGGAACCGGCCGACGAAGCAACCGTTGAAACCGCACCGGCCGACGGTGACGAGCTGGCCGAAGCTGACGAGCCGGCCGACGCCGACGCAGCAGAAGACGAAGCTTCCGCCGAGGAGCCCGCCGCAGCCCCTGAAGAGGACCCGGTCGAGGCATTCCGGGCCAAGCTGCGCCGCCAGGAGGGTGACTGGTACGTCATCCACTCGTACGCCGGCTACGAAAACCGTGTGAAGGTCAATCTGGAGACCCGTATCCAGACCCTGAACATGGAGGACTACATCTTCGAGATCCAGGTCCCCATGGAAGAGGTCGTGGAAATTAAGAACACCACGCGCAAGATCGTCAACCGCGTGCGCATCCCCGGCTACGTGCTCGTGCGCATGGAACTGACTGACGCTTCGTGGGGCGCTGTCCGCCACACTCCCGGCGTGACAGGCTTTGTTGGCAACGCCCACAACCCGGTTCCGCTGAGCCTGAACGAAGTGTTCTCCATGCTGGAGCATACCGTCACCGCCGGCAAGACTGAGGGTGGCAAGCCCGGCAAGGCTGCACAGCCTTCGGCACCGATCACCGTGGACTTCGAGGTCGGCGAATCGGTTACGGTCAACGACGGTCCGTTCGAGACCCTTCCTGCGACGATCTCCGAGATCAAGCCGGAATCCCAGCAGCTGGTGGTGCTGGTGACCATCTTCGAGCGCGAGACCCCGGTTACGCTCTCGTTCAACCAGGTCACGAAGATCCAGTAGTAAAGACTTCGCGCAGCCCGGCCCGCTTTAGCCGGACCTGCGCGGGCGGCCGCCACGCCATGGCGGCCAAACCACCGTCGGCACGCTCCTGTGTCTGCGGTACGTAAATTAGAGAAGGACCCGATATGGCCCCGAAGAAAAAGGTCACCGGCCTCATCAAGCTGCAGATCCAGGCAGGCGCCGCCAACCCGGCACCGCCGATTGGTCCGGCACTTGGTCAGCACGGTGTCAACATCATGGAATTCTGCAAGGCGTACAACGCCGCAACGGAAGCCCAGCGCGGCAATGTGATCCCGGTTGAAATCACGGTTTACGAAGACCGTTCCTTCACCTTCATCACCAAGACCCCGCCGGCTGCAGAGCTGATCAAGAAGGCTGCTGGCGTGCAGAAGGGTTCCGCAACCCCGCACACCACCAAGGTAGCCAAGCTGACCAAGGCTCAGGTTGAAGAGATCGCCTCCACCAAGATGGATGACCTCAACGCCAACGACATCGCGGCTGCTGCCAAGATCATCGCCGGCACCGCCCGCTCCATGGGCATCACCGTCGAGGGCTAATTCCCCTAGGCATAACCGCTGAACGGCTGCAGGTTTTCCTGGGCTGTGAAGCAAACAAGACAAACTAAAGAACGACGGCGCCGAAACGTCACCTTTTGAAGGTGGCAACGCCGTCGTAGTGGCAGGGCCGGGCGCGGTCCGCAGACCACAACTGCACAAGGAGAAAAAGCAGATGGCAAAGCGCAGCAAAGCATATGAGGCAGCTGTAGCCAAGATCGAGGCGGACAAGCAGTACGCCCCGATCGAGGCAATCACCCTGGCGAAGGAAAGCAATCCTTCCAAGTTCGACGCCACCGTTGAGGTTGCACTGCGCCTCAGCGTCGACCCCCGTAAGGCTGACCAGATGGTCCGCGGTACGGTCAACCTGCCGCACGGCACCGGTAAGACCGCCCGCGTCCTGGTTTTCGCCACCGGTGACAAGGCTGAAGCCGCAATCGCGGCTGGCGCCGACTTCGTTGGCTCCGATGACCTGATCGAAAAGATCCAGGGCGGCTGGACCGACTTTGACGCCGCCGTGGCAACCCCGGACCTGATGGGCAAGGTTGGACGCCTCGGTAAGGTTCTTGGCCCGCGTAACCTGATGCCGAACCCGAAGACCGGCACCGTGACCCCGGACGTGGCCAAGGCTGTCAACGACATCAAGGGCGGCAAGATCGACTTCCGCGTCGACAAGCACGCCAACCTTCACTTCATCATCGGCAAGGTGTCCTTCGACACCAACAAGCTGGTGGAGAACTACGCAGCCGCACTGGAAGAGGTGCTTCGCCTGAAGCCGTCCGCTTCCAAGGGCCGCTACATCTCGAAGGCCACCGTGGCGACCACCTTCGGCCCGGGCATCTCAATGGACCCGAACGTCACCAAGGTTTCCATCGAAGCCTAAGGAAGTAATCCTTTTCGGATCTTCCGCAACAGAACGGCCCAGCATCGCGCTGCGGCCGTTCTGTTCTTTTAAGCGGCGTTGACCCGGCCGCGGTTGCCCGCATGCGGTAGGGATTTAGGCGCCAGCAAGCGGACAAAGACGAGCCCCGTTGCCTGGGCCTGGACATAGATGTCCACGACGTCCACGGCCCAGTCCTGTGCGCTCCATTCGGACGGCCGGGAGAAACCCGATAGCGATCCGCCCAGCAACCCACCCCCGTACACCACGGCGAAGACGGTATTGATGGCCTTCTGGCCGCGCAGCCCCAGTGCTGCGGCGGTGCCGTAAGCTGCGCCCCACATGGCCCCGATGGCGAAATGTGCACTGTTGTTCAGCAGCTTGCGTCCGCGGATGGACTCGACTTTCACCGGCAGGAACTTCTCTGCGAGTTCCGCCGGTGCATAACTGTCCGGGCGACCGGTGAGCGGCATCTCGACCAGTTTCTGGAACGCTGTCATCACCGCGGTCCCCGCCATTCCTGCCAGCATGCCGCGGCCGATGAATGCGACCGCTCGTTTTCCGGCGTGTCCGCTCAAGAGTTCCATAGTGCATGGTAAAGCCGTTGAGGGTCACCAGGGAAAGGCTTTCAGGAAATCGAACATGCCGGTCCGCTGGCATCGAATTAGGCGAGCGGGTAATCTGATTGGGGAAGATCAATCACTTGAGCGAGGGACGCCATGTCGACGACGTCGATCACCATACATCCCATCCGCATCCCCGGCTCGTTGGAGTCTCGGGATGCTGAGGATTTCGTTGCCTCCTCCGAGCTGGCGAACTTGGTGACCGGCCTGCTGTGGGGCAATAACGACCTTTGGGTCAGTCCTGCCGTGCGGCTGGAGGGCGCCCGTCCCAACGATTACGAGCAGTCGTTGCTGTGGGCGGCCAAGGACGGGGACAGGCACGTTGGCCGTGCCGTCCTGGAAATGACGAAGCAGGACAACTTGCACAACGCCTACGTCCACGTCATGATCCATCCAGGCTTCCGCAGGCAGGGGATCGCACGTGAGCTGCTGAGGACTGCTGAAGCCTCGGCCCAAGACCACGGCAGAAGGGTGCTGCAGTCATATAGCGAGCACCCGGCGGACTTTGATCCGGACGGGGCGGACGTCCTGCGGCCGAGGACGGGTACAGGCTCGCTGCCGGGCAATTCGGCGGCCGTCCGCTTCGCCCAGTCCCATGGATATGAGTTGGAGCAGGTGGAGCGCTTCAGCGTACTTGGGCTGCCGGCGGACGCCGCCAAGGTTGCGTCTCTGGAGGCGCAGGCGGCTGCGAAGGCGGCGGGGTACCGGCTGCTGGTCTGGGAAGACACTTGCCCGGAGGAATTCGTCGACCAATATGCCTTGCTGCGGCAGAGAATGAGCACGGACGTGCCGTTGGGTGAGATCGATTATGAGGAGGAGGCCTGGGACCGCGCGAGGGTCCGCCAAGGCGAAGAGGAACTTCGGCGGAAAGGTGGTCGTACCCTCGTCGTCGCAGCCCTGCATCTGCACAGCGGGGAACTTGCCGGACATACTTTTCTGGACTGCTACCCGGAGAAGCCGGACGTCGTTTACCAGGAGGACACTTTGGTCCTGCGCACCCACCGCGGCCACAGTCTGGGAATGCTCATGAAGGCGCATAATCTGTTGCAGGTCGGCAGGCTCTGGCCTGAAGGGCAGCGGTTGCTGACCTGGAATGCGGCCGAGAACGAGCACATGCTCGCCATCAACGATGCCCTTGGTTTTGTCCCCGCCGGGTATGAGGCGGCGTGGCAGAAAAGGCTGGGCGCACGCGCCTAACCGGGGGCAACGCCAAGGCTGCGCTGGTAGCTCCCAGGCGCCGGCGTCACCCTTCGTTATTTTTCCGTTCTCCAGAAGCTATGGCTTTAGTCAAATTCGTTTCGTAGGGTGAAGCCATGGCAGCCGGACCGATCAAACCTGGAACCGATGGCAGCGCTTCCGACGCGATGTTGGCAGTGGGGCGGTTTTTTACCCGCTGGGAACAAAGCGACGACGGACGCGCGGTGTACCGAGAAGGCGGGCGGAAGGGTGATGTTTTCTACCGCGACCGCTGGAGCCACGACAAGGTGGTCCGCTCCACCCACGGGGTGAACTGCACAGGCTCGTGCTCCTGGAAGGTGTATGTCAAGGACGGCATCATCACCTGGGAATCGCAGCAAACGGACTACCCGTCCGTGGGCAATGACCGCCCGGAATACGAGCCGCGAGGTTGTCCCCGCGGCGCGGCCTTCTCCTGGTACACCTACTCGCCCACCCGCGTGCGCTACCCGTATGCCCGCGGTGTGCTGCTGGAGCTCTACCGCGAGGCGAAGTCGCGCCTGAAGGACCCGGTTCTCGCCTGGGGCGACGTTGTCGGGGATCCAGTGCGCCGGAAGAAGTACCAGCAGGCCCGCGGCAAGGGCGGCCTGGTCCGGGTGTCGTGGCAGGAATCCATCGAGATGGCCGCAGCCGCGCATGTCCACACCATCAAGACGTACGGACCGGACCGGTGCGCAGGTTTTTCGCCCATCCCGGCCATGTCCATGGTCAGCCACGCGGTGGGTACGCGGTTCATCCAGCTGATCGGCGGGGTGATGACCTCGTTCTACGACTGGTACGCGGATCTCCCCGTGGCCAGCCCGCAGGTCTTCGGTGACCAGACGGACGTGCCGGAATCCGGCGACTGGTGGGATTCGACGTACCTGATGATGTGGGGTTCGAATGTCCCGGTCACCCGGACGCCGGATGCACACTGGATGGCGGAGGTCCGCTACCGGGGCACCAAGGTGGTCACGGTCAGCCCGGACTATGCGGACAACACCAAGTTCGCGGACGACTGGCTGCCGGCCCAGGCCGGGACGGACGCAGCACTCGCCATGGCAATGGGGCACGTGATACTCAAGGAATTTTTCGTTGAGCGTCACGTGCCTTTTTTCACGGATTACGTCAAGCAGTACACGGACCTGCCGTTCCTGATCACGCTCACGCCCTCGCCGGACGGCTCGTCGCTGGTCCCGGGCAAATTCCTGACCTCGGCCGATCTGCCGGACCTGGCGGGGAGCGAGGACGCCGAATGGAAGACGGTGCTGCTGGACGAGGTCACGGATAAACCGGTCGTCCCCAACGGATCGATGGGCTTCCGCTACAGCGAGTCCGGCAAGGGCAAATGGAATCTGGAACTCGGGGATGTCAAACCCCGTCTGAGCATGTACGAGTCCGGCGGCGAGAATGTCGAGGTCCAACTGCCGTGCTTCGAAGCGCCGGACGGCTCCGGTTCCGTTCTGCGCCGAGGCGTGCCAGTGCGCCGCATCGGCGACAAACTGGTCACCACCGTCTTCGATCTGATGCTGGCCCAGTACGGCGTCGGCCGCGACGGCCTGCCGGGCGAATGGGCAGGAGAGTACGACGACGGCGCCACGCCTTACACTCCGGCGTGGCAGGAAGCGATTACTTCCGTACCGGCCAAGATGTGCATCAAGATCGCGCGGGAGTTCGCCCGGAACGCTGAGCAGTCCGGCGGCCGATCCATGATCATCATGGGTGCCGGAATCTGCCAGTGGTTCCACGGGGATGCGACCTACCGGTCCATCCTGTCACTGCTCCTGCTCACCGGTTCGATGGGCCGCAACGGCGGCGGCTGGGCCCATTACGTCGGGCAGGAAAAGACCCGCCCGATTACCGGCTGGGTATCTTTGGCCAATGCACTGGACTGGTCGCGCCCGCCGCGGACGATGACAGGGACCTCGTACTGGTACATGCACACCGGCCAATGGCGCAATGACGGCTACTCGGCGGACTCGTTGAATTCGCCACTGGCGGAGGGCCACCTCAAGGGCATGCACACCGCGGACACCATCTCTAAGTCTGCGCGGCTGGGCTGGATGCCGTTCTATCCCCAGTTCGACAAGAACCCGCTGGACCTGGCAACCGAAGCGGAGCAGGCGGTAGAGGACGGACAGGCCGCCAATGCCGCGGCTTACGTGGCCAACCAGTTGCAAGAGGGGACACTCAGCCCTGCCGTCGAAGACGTGGACGCACCGCAGAACTGGCCGCGGACGCTGATGCTGTGGCGCTCAAACCTGATGGGCTCGTCGGCGAAGGGCAACGAGTACTTCCTGAAGAACCTGCTGGGCACGCACCACAATGTGATGGGCAACGCCGCCGAAGCTTCGATGACACGCCCCGAGGAAGTCAAATGGCACGAGGAAACTCCCGAGGGCAAGCTGGACCTGCTGGTCTCGGCCGACTTCAGGATGACGTCGACCACGCTGCTCTCCGACATCGTGTTCCCCGCCGCCACTTGGTACGAGAAGCACGATCTGTCCTCCACGGACATGCACCCGTTTGTCCACGCTTTCACCCCTGCCATCGATCCACCGTGGGAGGCCAAATCCGATTTTGAAATGTTCCACCAGCTGGCAGAAGAATTCTCGCGTCAGGCGAAGACGCACCTCGGAGTGCGTAAGGATTTGGTCAGCGTACCGTTGCAGCATGACACCGTGGGACAGATAGCCCAGCCCGGGGGAGTGGTCCGGGACTGGCGGGATGGGACCACCCCTGCCGTGCCAGGCAAAACCATGCCCGTCTTTAGCGTCGTCGAACGCGACTACACGGCCATCGCGGACAAGATGGCCGCGGTCGGCCCGCTGGCGGACAAGCTGGGCTTTACCGTCAAGAACATCAACTACAAGCTGGACCATGCGCTGGACTGGCTCGCCAAGAAGAACGGGGTGATGCTCGGCGGTTCGGCGGACGGGCGGCCGGCCATCGAGACCGATTCCAAGCTCGCGGAAGCCATTCTGACGTTCTCCGGCACCACCAACGGCGAACTGGCAGTCCACGGGTTCCGGGAACTGGAGAAACAGACGGGCCGTGATCTGGTCGACCTGGCCCTGGGATCGGAAGAGAAACACATTACCTTTGCGGACACACAATCCGCGCCGGTGCCGGTGATTACCTCGCCGGAATGGTCCGGTTCCGAAACCGGCGGCCGCCGCTACGCGCCGTTCACCACGAACATCGAACGGCTCAAGCCCTTCCACACACTCACCGGCAGGATGCACTTCTTCCTGGACCACGATTGGATGCGGGATCTCGGCGAGGCACTGCCGATCTACCGGCCGCCGCTGGACATGCACCGCCTGTTCGGCGAACCCCGCCTCGGGCAGGACGGGTCGGCCGAGATCACGGTCAGGTACCTGACCCCGCACAACAAATGGTCCATCCACTCGGAATACCAGGACAACCTGTTCATGCTCTCGCTGTCCCGCGGCGGGCCAACCTGCTGGATCAGCAAGGAAGACGCCGCGGCCATCAATGTCACGGACAACGACTGGGTCGAGTGCGTCAACGCCAACGGCGTCTATGTCTGCCGGGCCATCGTCAGCCACCGGATGCCCGCGGGCGTGGTGTTCGTGCACCACGCCCAGGAACGGACTATCGATGTGCCGAAGTCGGAGGCCACGGGCCGCCGCGGCGGTATCCACAACTCCAATACGCGGCTGCTGGTCAAGCCTTCGCATCTCATCGGGGGGTATGGCCAGCTGGCTTATGCCTTCAACTACCTTGGCCCCACCGGAAACCAGCGGGACATGGTCACGACAATCCGCAAGCGCTCGCAGGAGGTCAGGTACTGATGAAAGTCATGGCTCAAGTAGGCATGGTGATGAACCTCGACAAATGCATCGGTTGCCACACCTGCTCGGTGACCTGCAAACAGGCTTGGACCAACCGCGCCGGCACCGAGTACGTCTGGTTCAACAATGTTGAGACCCGGCCGGGGCAGGGCTATCCGCGCCGCTACGAGGACCAGGAGAAATGGCGGGGCGGCTGGGAGCTGAACCGGCGGGGCCGCCTCAAGCTCAAGGGCGGCGGCCGGCTCAAGAAGCTCTTCGGCATCTTCGCCAGCCCCGTCCAGCCGGAGCTGGACGATTACTACGAGCCCTGGACCTACGACTACGAAACGCTGACGGATGCCCCGCTCGGGGACGACTTTCCGGTGGCCAGACCCAAGTCGCTCATCACCGGCAACGACATGAAGATCGAGTGGTCTGCGAACTGGGATGACAACTTGGGCGGCACCTCGCAGCTGGGCCATCTGGACCCCATTGTCGAGAAGATCCGCAAGGAGTCCGAGGAAAAGATCAAGTTCGAGTTCGAGCAGACGTTCATGTTCTATCTGCCCCGGATCTGCGAACACTGCCTTAACCCGTCCTGCATGGCTTCCTGCCCATCCGGAGCCATCTATAAGCGAGAAGAAGACGGCATCGTCCTGGTGGATCAGGACCGTTGCCGCGGCTGGCGGCAGTGCATCACGGGCTGCCCGTACAAAAAGATGTATTTCAACCACAAGACCGGCAAAGCCGAAAAGTGTACGTTCTGCTACCCGCGCATCGAGGTGGGCATCCCGACGGTCTGTTCCGAAACCTGCGTGGGCCGCCTGCGCTACATCGGCATCTTCCTCTACGACGCGGACCGGGTTACCGAGGCCGCTTCGATCGAAGATGAGAAGGAGCTCTATCAGGCCCAGCTGGACCTCATGCTGGACCCCGATGATCCGGAAGTGATCGCCGGAGCGCGCGCCGAGGGCATCCCGGAAGACTGGATGGACGCCGCGCGGCGCTCGCCGGTCTACAAGATGGCCAAGGTTTACAAGGTCGCACTGCCGCTCCATCCGGAGTACCGCACCATGCCGATGGTTTGGTACGTGCCGCCGCTGTCCCCGGTCGTCGATCTGCTCAGCGAGCAGGGCCACGACGCCGAGGACGCGGGGAACCTGTTCGGGGCCATCGAATCGCTGCGCATCCCGGTTGAATATCTGGCGGAGCTCTTCACCGCCGGGGACACCGAGATTGTCACCGGTGTACTCCGCAAGCTTGCCGCCATGCGTTCCTTCATGCGCGGGATCAGCCTGGGCAATGATCCGGATGATTCAATACCGGAAGCCGTGGGCATGGAACCGGAGGCTATGTACGAGATGTACAGGCTGATGGCGATTGCCAAATACAACGAACGCTACGTCATCCCCAAGGCCCACGTTGAACAGGCGCACAATCTCGAAGAGATGGGCTGCTCCCTGGATTTCGACGACGGACCGGGCATGTATCCCTCCGATCCCTTCGGTGAAGCCAGCGGCAAGCCCACACCTGTAGCAGTGGAGAACTTCTACGCACTGAAACAACGGCAGACCACCGATGGCCAGACGGAACCAGGGGAGTTGCGGGGAAGGGTCAACCTGCTTAACTGGGACGGCCGGGGCGTCCCGCGGGGGCTGTTCCCAAAAACCGAGGACAATCCGCAAATGTCACCTGACTCTCCTGCCCATGGCGGTGGTGCAGCAGGTCCGGGGCCGGACTATGGAGGGCCCAGTTCCCAAGCCGGACCGAGCGGAAACCCGCTGGAGAGCCAACCACCCCGGGAGCCATGATGCAGCGGCAACGAGTAACCTACCTGGCAGCATCCTGGTGCCTGGGGTACCCGGATGAGGAATTGCTGGAACGGATGCCTCTCATCCGGTCCGCGCTGGCTGAGTTCAATGGGCTTGACGGCTCGTTCGACGACGTCCTGAACGCGCTTACCGCCAAACCGCTCGCCGAAGTGCAGGCCTGGTACGTCCAGGAGTTTGACCTCAGCAAGAGGCACGCCCTGCACCTTTCCTACTGGACCGACGGCGATACGCGCCGCCGCGGTGAGGTCCTGATTGGCTTCAAGCAGGTCTACCGGGACAGCGGAATGCTGGTCAATACACACGGCGAACTGCCCGACTACCTGCCGATGGTCCTGGAATTCGCGGCAACGGTGGACATGGCAGCCGGGCGGGAACTGCTGATCCAGTACCGGCCGAGTCTCGAAATGCTGCGCCTGGCGCTGGTCGACGACAACCTCCCGTACGCACAGGTCCTGCAAGCTATCTGCGATACCCTGCCGGGCGCCTCGCCGACTGACCGGCAGGAAGTGATGAAGATGGCTGGCTACGGCCCGCCCACTGAAAGTGTGGGTCTGGAACCGTATGATCCCCGTTTGCTTCCGATGCAGGGAGGGCAATGATGGATATTCTGCTCTGGGGCGTGCTGCCCTATGTCATGGTCGCCATCTTGGTCGGCGGCAGTATCTGGCGCTACAAATATGACCAGTTCGGCTGGACCACGCGCTCCTCGCAGCTCTACGAGTCGAAGCTGTTGCGCATCGGCTCGCCGATTTTCCATTTCGGTATCTTGGCGGTCATCGCCGGGCACTTCTTCGGCCTGGTCATTCCGAAGTCCTGGACCGAAGCGATCGGCATGAGCCAGGACTTCTACCACTTCAATGCCCTGTTTGTCGGCGGCATCGCTGGCATCGGCACATTGGGCGGCATCATCCTTCTGATCATCCGCCGCCGCACTACGGGCCCTGTCTTCATGGCCACCACGAAGAACGACAAGCTCATGTATGTGGTGCTGGTAGCGGCGATAGTGTTCGGGCTGTGGACAACGCTGGCCAGCGTCTTCCTAGGCGACCACGGCCACAACTACCGCGAAACCGTCTCGCCGTGGTTCCGGTCCCTGTTCATCTTCCAGCCTGACATCGCGTCCATGGCCGCCGCTCCGTTCTCCTTCCACCTCCACACCCTGGTGGGCATGCTGCTGTTCTGCATCTGGCCGTTCACCCGGTTGGTGCACGCCTTCACAGCGCCCCTGCACTACCTGTTCCGGCCCTACATCGTCTACCGCAGCCGCGATGTCGGCCCCGCCCCCGGAAGCCGGGCACGGCAGCCGGGCTGGCAGCCGGTAGGCACCCGGGACCGCGACCGGAAGTAGAAAGGATCTCCGGTGGAAAAAGGCGCTCCGGGCCAGACCCGTAACCTTGTCCTTGCCACTCTCGCCTCGGTCATGGCCTTCTGGGCCTGGACCATCATCGCCCCGCTCAGCGCGAGCTACACGCAGCAGATGGACCTGAGCTCCACCCAGACGTCCATCGTCGTCGCGATGCCGGTCTTCGTCGGTTCGCTGGGCCGCATTGTTATGGGAGCGCTGACGGACCGCTTTGGCGGACGGGTGATGTTCACGGCTGTCCTGCTGGCTACCACGCCGGCAGTCCTGCTGGTCGCGCTGGCCGGTGTCCTGCAGTCCTACCTGCTGCTGGTCATTTTCGCCTTCCTGCTCGGCGTGGCAGGCACCATCTTCGCCGTCGGTATTCCCTTTGTCAGTCCTTGGTTCGAGGCGTCCCGACGCGGCTTTGCTACCGGCGTGTTCGGTGCGGGCATGGGCGGCACGGCGCTGGCCGCGTTTCTGACCCCGCGCCTGGTGGGTTGGATCGGCTACTTTCCCACGCACCTGCTGGTCGCGGTCCTGCTGGTGGCGATGGCCGCCGTCGTATGGTTCTTCCTGCGTGAAGCCCCGGGCTGGACACCGAATACGAAACCAGTTGTGCCCAAGCTGCTGGCAGCCGCCAAGCTTAAGGTGACATGGCAGATGTGCTTCCTTTATGCCGTGGTCTTCGGCGGCTTTGTCTCGTTCAGCAACTACCTGCCGACCTACCTGCGGGACATCTACGAGATGGACCCCACGGGAGCCGGCACGCGCACGGCCGGGTTCGCGTTGGCGGCCGTGCTGGCGCGGCCGGTAGGCGGCATCCTTGCCGACAAGATCGGGTCCAAGCCCGTTGTACTGGTCTCGCTGGCTGCCGTGGCGGTACTGGCCTTCGTCGTCAACCTGCGGCCCGACGGCGAAATCCCAGCAGGCCTGACATTCCTGGGCATGGCCTTTGCCCTCGGGCTGGGCACCGGAGGTGTCTTTGCCTGGGTCGGCACCAGTTCCCCGCCCGAACGGGTAGGGTCCGTAACCGGAATTGTGAGCGCGGCCGGCGGACTGGGCGGCTACTTCCCGCCGCTGGTCATGGGCGCCACGTACAACGCGGAGGACAACAGCTATGCCATCGGGCTGCTCCTGCTCGCGGCCACGGCCTTGGTGGCGCTGCTGTACACCTGGCTCTACCTGAAGCGGCAGCCGTCCCGGAAGGTATCCGCGCCCGAGACTGCGTAACAGGTACGGTGCGGCGGTAACTGCACGCCATGCGGCAGCAATCACAGCGAGGTGGCAGGAACGGTCGATTTGGCCGTGGTCACCCCTTCGCGTAAGCTTGAACTACCAAAGACCGTCGGTCGTTGATTTCCCCTAAGAATTCAACCGAAAGTCCCATGCCTGGGACGGCCTGCGCAGGTGAACGAAGCAATCCTCCATTTCCGGTACTGCCGGATGTGTGAAGGCCAAGCCCCGTGCATCTGCCCGGGGCGTTTTTTATGCGTGTGACCCGAACCACCGGCACTATTCCCCGGAAGGAGGGTTATGGCAACGCCAAACAAGGTGGCAGCAGTTGAAGAGATCACCACTGATTTCAAAGAATCCAACGCTGCAGTCCTAACCGAATACCGCGGGCTTACCGTTGCACAGCTCAAGGAGCTGCGTGTTTCTCTCGGCCAGGAGACCAAGTTCTCTGTCGTCAAGAACACCCTGACTGGCATTGCAGCCAAGGAAGCCGGCATCGATGCATTCGATAACCAGCTCTCCGGACCCACTGCTATCGCCTTCATCAAGGGTGACGCTGTTGCAGCCGCAAAGTCCCTGACGGATTTCGCAAAGTCCAACCCGCAGCTCGTCATCAAGACCGGTTTCTTCGAGGGCAAAGCCCTGGATGCACCCGGTGTTGCAGCGCTGGCCGCACTCGAGTCCCGTGAGTTCCAGTTGGCACGCGTTGCCGGCGTCCTCAAGGCTCCGATGGCTGCCCTGGCCCGCACTGTCGAGGCACTGCGCGTCAAGCAGGAGGAGAACGGCGGTGCGGCAGACACTGCTGCTGCCGAAGCTCCGGCCGCAGAAGCACCTGCTGCTGAAGAAGCTCCCGCTGCCGAGGCAACCGAGGCTCCGGCCGAGGCTGCTGCCGAAGAGAAGTAAGACTCTCTTCCCAATCCAAATCTCTTGGTGCGCGGCCAATGCGCTGAACACCACCTATAGGAAGGACGCCAATCATGGCGAAGCTCACCAACGAAGAGCTCATTGAAGCTTTCAAGGAACTGTCCATCATCGAGCTCTCCGACTTCGTGAAGCTCTTCGAAGAGACCTTCGACGTCACGGCTGCTGCCGTTGCCGTTGCCGGCCCCGCTGCCGGTGGCGCCGCTGAGGCTGCTGAAGAGCAGACCGAATTCGACGTCATCCTCGAAGCCGCTGGCGACAAGAAGATCGCAGTGATCAAGGAAGTTCGCGCCCTGACTTCGCTGGGTCTGAAGGAAGCCAAGGACGTTGTCGACAGCGCTCCGAAGGCTGTTCTCGAAGGTGCAACCAAGGAAGCTGCCGACAAGGCCAAGGAAGCTCTCGAAGCTGCCGGCGCCACCGTCACGGTCAAGTAAGCTTTCCGCAACATCCAAAAGAGCCCCGCACCCAGGTGCGGGGCTCTTTTGTGTGCTCTGGCGGAATGCCGGGGCGTTATTCCGGGTCGCTGATGTCCGCGACGGTAGCATCCAGTGCCTTGATCAGGGCATCCGAATCCACAAAAGCCGAGTAGCCGTGCTCCCCGGCGCCCATGGAGATGCGCCGCCCGGTGATCGCGGCATCTGCATAGACCGGCCAGGCCGTGGTGCTGCCCAGCGGCGTGATGGTGCCACGCTGGTAGCCGGTGGCCTCGAAGGCGACGTCGGCAGCAGGCATGGACAGCTTGTTCACCCCGATCAGGGCACGCAGCTTCGGCCAGGAAATCTGCCGGTCACCGGGAATCAGGGCAAACAGGAACGTGCCGTCCTTGTGCTTTACCACGAGGGACTTAACGATGTCCGCCGGTGCGATCCCGAGCAGCTGCGCCGCCTCCACCAGGCTCCGAGCGGCCGGGCGTGCGATCAGCTCCACGTCCAGCCCTCGGTCGCCCGCGTCGGCCAGGAACCTGTCCTTGCCGGCAACGATGTCAGCCACAGGCCTACTCCTCGTCGCGGTACAGCAGCAGCGCCTCGCCCTGCCCTCCGCCGCCGCACAGTGAAACGGCAGCCTTGCCCTGCCCGCGGCGCTTGAGCTCGTTGGCCGCATGCAGGGCCAGCCGTGCGCCGGAAGCGCCGATCGGGTGTCCAAGTGCGATGGCACCGCCATGGAGATTGCACTTCTCCAGCGGGTAATCCAGGTCCTTCAGGGACTGCACGGCAACGGAACCGAAGGCCTCGTTGATTTCGATGAAGTCGAGGTCCGAAGTGCTCCAGCCGGCGCGCTTCAGGGCCTGGGCAATGGCGTTGGACGGCTGTGAGTGCAGGGAGGTGTCCGGTCCGGCCACCTGACCCGGTTTGCCGACGACAGCGAGCCACTCAAGTCCGTTGTCCTCGGCATAACCGCGGGTCGCCAGCACAACGGCGGCTGCGCCGTCGGAAAGCGGTGAGGAGTTGCCCGCCGTGATGGTGCCGTCCTTGTCGAAGGCCGGCCTCAGCGGTGCCAGCGATTCCACCGTGGTCTGCGGGCGGATACCTTCGTCCTTGGTCAGTACCAGGGCATCGCCCTTGCGTTGGGGGACAGTGACCGGGACGATCTCCGCAGCGAACACCCCGGACTCGGTGGCAGCGGCGGCGCGCTGGTGCGATGCCGCGGCAACCTCGTCCTGGGCGGTGCGGTCGATGGCAAGTTCGGCATTCCGCCGTTCCGTCGAGGCGCCCATGGATTCGTGGTCGAAAGCATCGGTCAGTCCGTCATGGGCCACCGAGTCGACGACGTTGATGTTGCCGTAGGTCCAGCCCTGCCGGGAACCGGGGAGGACGTGCGGTCCGTTGGTCATGGACTCCTGGCCGCCGGCAACTACTACCTCTGCCTCGCCTGCGCGGATCAAGCGGGCTGCATCGGTGACCGCTGCCAGGCCGGAGAGGCAAACCTTGTTGATGGTCACGGTGGGGACGTCCCAGCCGATGCCGGCTCCGATGGCGCTCTGGCGGGCCGGATTCTGCCCGGCGCCGGCCTGGATCACCTGTCCCATGATGACCGAGTCGACGTTCTCCGCCGGCACGCCGGAGCGCTCGAGGGCCGCCGCGATGGCCTTGCTGCCGAGTTCGACGGCGCTGAAACCTGCCAGCTGTCCGTTGAGCCGGCCCTGGGGAGTGCGGGCGCCGCCGAGAATTACCACGTCGTTTCTGTTACCTGACACTGTCCTGTACTCGCTTTCATCCTTGAAATAGCTGTTCCCGACAGGCTACAGTTAGCTGGCGCGGGAGTTCGATAAGCTTCCAATCTGTGGAACGCGGCAACAGCCGCAGATGTTCCGCGGGATGGCCGCCGCAGGATAAGCAGGGAAGCTGCTGTAGGGGAGCCGCGCGGAAGACAGGCGCTCCGTTGGCAGGGGAGCAGGGCCGGGGCCGGAGATTACGATTCGGCTTCCGCCGCCCGACACGCCGGATGCAGTTCACCGGCACGGACAGGCAAGGGGATAGTCTGCCTGCTGGACAATTTAGGGGACGTGGCGTAGAGTATAAATCTGCGTCTTCCCTCTTAACCTTCAGCCTTCATATAGCGGTGGGCTTTGCCACGCCTTCCTGTATTTAACAGGAATTCGGGCGGGCCTGGATCATATAGCGGATCCGGTCTGGTTGTGCTTGGCATCTCATGATGCCGGTAGTGCGGAAGCGCGTACAAGCCTGAAGGTCTGTGGAAGGATCCCTCTCTTGGTCGCCTCGAGCACCTCTAATACTGATACCGCTAACAGCCTGCTTGACGCTTCATCGAACGATGGCGCCACCCGCAGGATCTCATTCGCTAAGATTCACGAACCTCTGGACGTTCCCAATCTTCTCGCCCTGCAGACCCACAGCTTCGATTGGCTGGTCGGCAACGAGCGCTGGAAGACCCGCCTTCAGCAGGCGCTGGCCGAAGGCCAGAAGGGCATGGCCACCACGTCGGGTCTGGCGGACATCTTCGAAGAGATCTCCCCGATCGAGGACTTCCAGGGCACTATGTCCCTGAGCTTCTCCGAGCCGGAGTTCGCTGACCCGAAGTACACGATGGCGGAGTGCAAGGACCGCGACGCCACCTATTCCGCTCCGCTGTACGTCAAGGCGGAGTTCATGAACAACAACACGGGCGAAATCAAGCAGCAGACCGTGTTCATGGGCGACTTCCCGCTGATGACCGACAAGGGTACCTTCGTCATCAACGGCACCGAGCGTGTTGTCGTCTCCCAGCTGGTCCGTTCCCCGGGCGCCTACTTCGAGCGTTCCGCCGACAAGACCAGTGACAAGGACATTTTCACCGCCAAGATCATCCCGTCCCGCGGTGCCTGGTTCGAGCTGGAGATCGATAAGCGCGACCAGGTCGGCGTGCGCCTCGACCGCAAGCGCAAGCAGTCCGTCACCGTCCTGCTGAAGGCCCTCGGCTGGACCGAAGGCCAGATCCTGGAGACCTTCGGCGAGTACGACTCCATCCGCGCCACGCTGGAGAAGGACACCACCGAGACCCAGGAAGACGCACTCCTGGACATCTACCGCAAGCTCCGTCCGGGCGAGCCGCCCACGGTGGAAGCTGCCCAGTCCCTGCTGGACAACCTCTACTTCAACCCGAAGCGCTACGATCTGGCCAAGGTTGGCCGCTACAAGATCAACCGCAAGCTGGGCATCGACAAGCCGCTGGATGATCCGGACGCATCGGTCCTGAACAATGACGACATCGTCGCCATGATCAAGTTCCTCGTTGCCCTGCACGCCGGCGATAAGTCCATCGCAGGCAAGCGCGACGGCGAGGACCACGAGATCCGCGTCGAGGTCGACGACATCGACCACTTCGGTAACCGCCGTATCCGCGCCGTCGGTGAGCTGATCGAGAACCAGGTCCGCACCGGTCTTTCCCGTATGGAGCGCGTCGTCCGCGAGCGGATGACCACCCAGGACGTGGAGGCCATCACTCCGCAGACCCTGATCAACATCCGCCCCGTTGTGGCAGCTATCAAGGAGTTCTTCGGAACCTCCCAGCTGTCCCAGTTCATGGACCAGAACAACCCGCTCGCCGGCCTGACGCACAAGCGCCGTCTGTCCGCGCTGGGCCCGGGCGGTCTGTCCCGTGACCGTGCAGGCATGGAAGTCCGTGACGTCCACCCGTCGCACTACGGACGTATGTGCCCCATCGAAACCCCTGAAGGCCCGAACATCGGCCTGATCGGTTCGCTGGCTTCCTACGGCCGCATCAACGCTTTCGGCTTCATCGAGACCCCGTACCGCAAGGTCGTGGAGGGCCTGGTCACGGACCAGATCGATTACCTGACTGCAGACGACGAGATCGAGTGCGTCATCGCCCAGGCCAACGCGCCGCTGGACGAAGACAACCGCTTCTCCGAAGAACTGGTCCTCTGCCGCGAACGCGGTGGCGGTGGCGAGCCGATCCTGACCGAGCCGGCCGAGATCGACTACATGGACGTTTCCCCGCGCCAGATGGTGTCCGTGGCAACCGCCCTGATCCCGTTCCTCGAGCATGACGATGCCAACCGCGCCCTCATGGGTGCGAACATGCAGCGCCAGGCTGTGCCGCTGCTGCGTTCGGAGGCTCCGCTGGTTGGTACCGGCATGGAGCGCTACGCCGCTGTTGACGCCGGCGACTCCGTGGTTGCCGCCAAGGCCGGTGTGGTCACCGAGGTTTCGGCTGACATGGTCACCACCTTGAACGACGACGGCACCGAAACGCACTACCCGATCATGAAGTTCGCGCGCTCCAACCAAGGCAACGCCTACAACCAGCGTGTGCTGGTTGCCGAAGGCCAGCGGGTTGAGGTCAAGAGCATCATCGCCGACGGTCCCTCCACGGACCAGGGCGAACTGGCCCTGGGCAAGAACCTGCTCGTTGCGTTCATGTCCTGGGAAGGCCACAACTACGAGGATGCGATCATCCTGAGCCAGCGCATCGTCTCCGACGACGTGCTGACCTCCATCCACATCGAGGAGCACGAGGTTGACGCCCGCGACACCAAGCTTGGTGCCGAGGAAATCACCCGCGATATCCCCAACGTGAGCGAAGAGGTCCTCTCCCAGCTGGACGAGCGCGGCATCATCCACATCGGTGCCGAGGTCGAAGCAGGAGACATCCTGGTTGGCCGTGTGACCCCGAAGGGTGAAACCGAGCTGACTCCGGAAGAGCGCCTGCTGCGCGCCATCTTCGGTGAGAAGTCCCGCGAAGTCCGCGACACCTCGCTGAAGGTTCCGCACGGCGAGTCCGGTACGGTCATCGGCGTGCGCATCTTCGAGCGCGACAACGACGACGAACTGCCCCCGGGCGTGAACCAGCTGGTCCGCGTCTACGTGGCACAGAAGCGTAAGATCACCGACGGCGACAAGCTCGCCGGCCGCCACGGCAACAAGGGCGTCATCTCCAAGATCCTGCCGATCGAGGACATGCCGTTCATGGAAGACGGCACCCCGGTCGACATCGTCCTGAACCCACTGGGTGTTCCGGGCCGTATGAACGTCGGTCAGGTACTGGAAATCCACCTTGGCTGGGCCGCCAAGCAGGGCTGGACCATCGAAGGGGACCCGGAATGGGTCAAGAACCTGCCGAACCTGCCCCGCGAGAGCGGTTCCACCACGGTGGCCACCCCGGTGTTCGACGGTGCTTCCGAGTACGAGATCACCGGCCTGCTGGACTCGACCAACAAGACCCGCGACGGCGAACGTCTGATCGGTTCCTCCGGCAAGGCGCGTCTGTTCGACGGCCGCTCCGGCGAGCCGTTCCCGGACCCGATCGCCGTGGGCTACATGTACATCCTGAAGCTGCACCACCTTGTCGATGACAAGATCCACGCACGCTCCACCGGTCCGTACTCCATGATCACCCAGCAGCCGCTTGGTGGTAAGGCCCAGTTCGGTGGCCAGCGCTTCGGTGAGATGGAAGTGTGGGCGCTGGAAGCCTACGGTGCCGCGTACACCCTGCAGGAACTCCTGACCATCAAGTCCGATGACATCCACGGCCGCGTCAAGGTCTACGAAGCCATCGTCAAGGGCGAGAACATCCCCGAACCGGGTGTTCCGGAGTCCTTCAAGGTCTTGATCAAGGAAATGCAGTCGCTGTGCCTGAACGTGGAAGTCCTTTCCACCGACGGCACCACGATTGAAATGCGTGACTCGGATGAAGAAGTCTTCCGGGCCGCGGAGGAACTGGGTATCGATCTGTCCCGTGCAGAGCCCAGCTCCGTCGAAGAGGTCTAGATGAGCGGGCTGGCACGGAACCTTCGGAACCCGTGCCAGTTGCCGCCGTCGTACCTCTTTCCGTACCCGACACAAGACATTCAGATTTAGAGAACAAGAGAGAACAGGGACCATATGTCCAGCGAATCCTCCTTCGGCCTCATGCGAATTGGCCTTGCCACCGCGGATGAAATCCGCGACTGGTCTTACGGCGAGGTCAAGAAGCCGGAAACCATCAACTACCGCACCCTCAAGCCCGAGAAGGACGGACTCTTCTGCGAGAAGATCTTCGGCCCGTCCCGGGACTGGGAATGCTACTGCGGTAAGTACAAGCGCGTGCGCTTCAAGGGCATCATCTGCGAGCGTTGTGGCGTTGAGGTCACCCGCGCCAAGGTACGCCGTGAGCGCATGGGCCACATCGAACTGGCCGCACCTGTCACGCACATCTGGTACTTCAAGGGCGTGCCCTCCCGTCTGGGCTACCTCCTTGACCTGGCACCGAAGGACCTCGAAAAGGTCATCTACTTCGCCGCCTACATGATCACCAGCGTGGACGAAGAGCGCCGCCACGAAGAACTGCCGAACCTGCAGGCCGAACACGACCTGGAGAAGAAGCAGCTCTCCGACACCCGCGACTCGGACATCGCCGCGATCGCCCGCGACCTGGAAGACGAGCTTGCCCGTCTCGAGGGCGAAGGCGCCAAGGCACCCGAGAAGAAGAAGGCCCGCGACTCCGCCGACCGCCAGATGGCCAACGTCCGCAAGCGTGCGGACGCCGACATCGAGCGCCTCGAGCAGGTCTGGGACCGCTTCAAGAACCTCAAGGTCGCCGACCTCGAAGGTGACGAGGGCCTGTACCGCGAACTGCGCGACCGCTACGGTCTGTACTTCGAGGGCTCCATGGGTGCCGAGTCGATCAAGAAGCGTCTGGAAACCTTCGACATGGTTGCCGAAGCAGAGTCACTGCGCGACACCATCAAGAACGGCAAGGGCCAGCGCAAGACGCGTGCCCTGAAGCGCCTGAAGGTTGTCAACGCGTTCCTGACCACCACCAACAGCCCGCTGGGTATGGTGCTGGACGCCGTGCCGGTGATCCCGCCGGAACTGCGCCCGATGGTCCAGCTCGACGGTGGCCGTTTCGCCACCTCGGACCTGAACGACCTGTACCGCCGCGTGATCAACCGCAACAACCGCCTGAAGCGCCTGCTGGATCTCGGTGCCCCCGAGATCATCGTGAACAACGAAAAGCGTATGCTCCAGGAAGCTGTTGACTCGCTGTTCGACAACGGCCGCCGCGGCCGTCCGGTCACCGGACCGGGCAACCGTCCGCTGAAGTCGCTGTCCGACATGCTCAAGGGCAAGCAGGGGCGTTTCCGTCAGAACCTGCTGGGTAAGCGTGTTGACTACTCCGGCCGTTCCGTTATTGTTGTTGGCCCGCAGCTGAAGCTGCACCAGTGTGGTCTGCCCAAGCAGATGGCGCTGGAGCTCTTCAAGCCGTTCGTGATGAAGCGCCTGGTTGACCTCAACCACGCACAGAACATCAAGAGCGCCAAGCGCATGGTGGAGCGTTACCGTCCGCAGGTTTGGGACGTGCTCGAAGAGATCATCACCGAGCACCCCGTCCTGCTGAACCGTGCACCAACCCTGCACCGCCTGGGCATCCAGGCCTTCGAGCCGCAGCTCGTTGAAGGTAAGGCTCTCCAGCTGCACCCGCTGGTTTGTGGCGCATTCAACGCTGACTTCGACGGCGACCAGATGGCAGTCCACCTGCCGCTGAGCCCCGAAGCACAGGCTGAAGCCCGCATCCTGATGCTGTCCTCGAACAACATCCTGAAGCCGTCGGACGGCCGTCCGGTCACCCTGCCCTCGCAGGATATGATCATCGGTCTGCACCACCTGACGACCAAGCGCGAAGGTTCCGAAGGCGAAGGCCGCGTGTTCACCTCGCCGGCCGAAGCCATCATGGCGTTCGACGCCGGGGAGCTGCACCTGAACTCCGTGGTCAAGATCCGGATCTCCTCCGGGTACGTGCCCAGCGTGGACCAGCCGGCTCCGGAAGGTTGGGAAGACGGCCAGCCCGTGCTCCTCGAGACATCGCTGGGCCAGGTCATCTTCAACCAGACGCTGCCCGATGACTACCCCTGGGTAGAGAAGGTTGCGGACAAGGGCCAGCTCTCCACGATCGTCAACGATCTGGCCGAGCGCTACCCGAAGGTTGTTACCGCGGCAACGCTGGACAACCTTAAGGACGCCGGTTTCTACTGGGCTACCCGCTCCGGTGTGACCGTGGCTATCTCCGATATCGAGGCGCCGGCCGAGAAGGCCGCCATCATGGAGGGCTACGAAACGCAGGCTGCCAAGGTTGAGTCCCAGTACGGCAAGGGCCTGATTGCGGATGACGAGCGCCGCCAGGAACTGATCGACATCTGGAACAAGGCCACCAACGAGGTTGCCGACGCGATGCGCAAGAACATGACCAAGGAGAACACCATTAACCGTATGGTGTCCTCGGGTGCACGTGGTAACTGGCTGCAGGTCCGCCAGATTGCCGGTATCCGTGGTCTGGTGGCTAACCCGAAGGGTGAAATCATCCCGCGGCCGATCAAGTCCTCCTACCGTGAGGGCCTGTCGGTTCTGGAATACTTCATCGCCACCCACGGTGCCCGTAAGGGTCTTGCCGATACCGCTCTGCGTACCGCCAACTCGGGTTACCTGACCCGTCGTCTGGTGGACGTGTCCCAGGACGTCATCGTCCGCGAAGAGGACTGCGGTACCGAGCGCGGCCTGAACACCCCAATTGCAGTAGCGGACGCCAACGGCGAGCTGCACCTGCATGAGGACGTGGAGAACTCGGCGTACGCACGTACCCTCGCCACCGACGTCGTAGACGCCGACGGCAAGGTACTGGCAGCAGGCGGCTCCGACGTGGGCGACGTGCTCATCCGCGAGCTGTTCAACGCCGGCATCACCGACATCAAGGTCCGCTCCGTACTCACCTGTGAGTCCGCCGTCGGTACCTGTGCACAGTGTTACGGCCGCTCCCTGGCCACGGGTAAGACCGTGGACATCGGCGAGGCCGTCGGCATCATCGCGGCACAGTCCATCGGTGAGCCCGGTACCCAGCTGACCATGCGTACCTTCCACACCGGTGGTGTTGCCTCTGCAGGCGATATCACCCAGGGTCTGCCGCGTATCCAGGAGCTCTTCGAAGCACGTACCCCCAAGGGTGTTGCTCCGATCTCCGAGGTTGCCGGCCGTGTCACCATCGAGGACGGGGAGCGCCAGATGCGCCTCATCGTCACTCCGGATGACGGCTCCGAGGAAATCGCCTACCCGGTGCTGCGCCGTGCGCGTCTGCTGGTCGAAGACGGCCAGCACGTCGAGGTCGGCCAGCAGCTGGTGGTCGGTGCCATCGACCCGAAGCAGGTTCTGCGTATCCTCGGCCCGCGCCAGGCACAGAAGTTCCTGGTAGACGAGGTCCAGCTGGTGTACCGCAGCCAGGGTGTTGGTATCCACGACAAGCACGTCGAGGTTATCGTCCGCCAGATGCTCCGCCGCGTGACCGTCATCGAATCCGGTGAAACGGATCTGCTGCCGGGCGAACTGGCAGAGCGCAGCCGCTTCCAGAAGGAGAACCGCAAGGCGGTATCCGAGGGCAAGACCCCGGCCAACGGCCGTGACGAGCTCATGGGTATCACCAAGGCCTCCCTGGCGACCGAGTCGTGGCTGTCCGCGGCATCCTTCCAGGAGACCACCCGCGTCCTGACGCAGGCGGCCATGGAAGGCAAGTCGGATCCGCTGCTGGGTCTGAAGGAGAACGTCATCATCGGTAAGCTGATCCCGGCCGGTACCGGCCTGGACCGCTACAACAACGTCACCGTTGAACCGACTGAGGAAGCGAAGGCCAACCTGTTCACCGGCCCGAGCGCGTTCAGCGACTTCGATTACCCCGGTGTCGACGGCGGTCTGACCCCTGAGTTCCACGCCATCCCGCTGGATGACTACGACATGGGCAACGACTACCGCTAGGAACCGGACCCGGGCGTGTCGGCTTTGCCGCCACCCCGGGGCCCTCTAGGCACGTAGCAACAGAACACCCCTTGTACCCGGAAACGGGCGCAAGGGGTGCTCTGCGTTAACCACGGGGTCGCTTTTTGCTTGGGGTGGGCTGCGTGCACCCTTCCCGCGGGAGCTGGCAGTTGTGAGAACCTGATGCCATGGCCAATTCGCGTTCGGGTGACTCCATGCTGGAGCGGTTTGTGCGCATCCTCAGCGCCTTCGACGCCACCCGTTCCTCCATGAGCGTGGCCACGCTGGCACGGCGTGCAGAGGTACCGCTGGCCACCACCTACCGGCTGGTGGACGAAATGGCACGTCATGAACTGCTGAGCCGGGAGCCGTCGGGGGAGGTCCGGCTCGGGCTGCGGCTGTGGGAGCTGGCCAACCGCAGCTCGCCGGCGGTCGACCTGCGCCAGGCGGCCATGCCATTTATGGAGGACATCCAGTCCGTGGTCCGCCAGCACACCCAGCTGGCGGTGCTCAAGGACGATGAGGTCCTGATCATTGAGCGGCTTTCGAGCAGGGGATCGGTTGTGAACCAGGCCAAAATCGCCGGTCGGATGCCGGTACACCGCACGGCGATGGGCATGGTGCTGCTGGCCTATGCGCCCAACCACGTGCAGGAGTCCTACCTCGCCCGGCACCCCGAGGCGGTGGCCGTGGTGGACGCGGTTTCCTTCGACTTCCGCCGGCATCTGGCGGACATCCGCAAGCGGGGCTATGCCGCCTTCGACGGGCGGGTGGACACCGACACTACCGGGCTGGCTGTTCCCGTCCTGGGCAAGCACGGGCAGGCCATCGCCGCGATCGGCGTGGTGCTGCCGCTGGGCCTGGAGAACCTTTCCGCGATTGTTCCGGTGTTGATGGCCGGGGCCCGTGGCATCGCCCGTGCCGTGGGGGAGCTGCCGGCGTCGTCGTCGTAATTCTCATTCAATGCGAACAGGGGCGCGGGAACGCTGTCGCCGCAGTCACACTGGTTCAAGACGTGCCCCACATTCCTCGAGGAGATTCTCTATGGCTGCCAATGCTCAGATCATCAAGACCCAGGTCGGGATTGTCGGCGGCGGCCCGGCCGGCCTGCTGCTCTCGCACTTGCTGGCGAAGAGCGGCGTCGAGAACATCGTGGTCGAATCCCGCGACCACGACACGATCACCCACACCCATCGCGCAGGCATTCTTGAGGCAGGCTCGGTCAAGCTCCTCACCGATACCGGCGTGGACGGCCGCGTGCTGACCGAGGGCGATGAGCACGCCGGCATCGACCTGCGGTTCAACGGCGAGTCGCACCCGCTGGACTTCCGCGATCTGGTTGACGCCACCGTCACCCTTTACGCGCAGAACGAGGTCTTCGTCGATCTGGCAGCGGCCCGCAAGCGCGACGGCGGCGACGTACGTTACGAATCCGCGGTCACCGAGGTGTTTGACCTGGAGACCGAGACGCCGAAGTTCCGTTTCACCGACAAGGACGGCGCCGCCTTCGAAGTCCATTGCGACATCCTCGTGGGCGCGGACGGCTCCCGCAGCTTCTGCCGCCGCGCCGTTCCCGGCACCCAGGACTACAAGACCGAATACCCTTTCGCCTGGTTCGGCATCCTCACCGAAGCACCGAAGAGCGCCCCGGAACTGATCTACGCCAACTCCCCGCACGGCTTCGCGCTGATCTCCCAGCGGAGCGAGACCGTCCAGCGCATGTACTTCCAGTGCAGCCCGGACGAGGACGTCAACCAGTGGAGCGATGACCGGATCTGGACCGAGCTGCAGAAGCGCGTGCACGGACCGGACGGCTTCGAGCTGAAGACCGGCCCGATCTTCGACAAGACGGTCCTGGGCTTCCGTTCCTTCGTCCGTGAACCGCTGAGCCACGGGCGCATGTTCCTCGTCGGCGACGCCGGGCACACCGTTCCGCCGACGGGCGCCAAGGGCCTGAACCTCGCGCTGGCCGACGTGAAGGTCCTCTTCGAGGCGATCGACTCCTTTTACTCCACCAAGGATGACGCCCTGCTGCAGGGGTACTCGGACCTGGCGCTCAAGCGCGTCTGGAAGGCGCAGAACTTCTCCTACTGGATGACCTCCATGCTGCACACCTCGCCGAACGCCGACGCGTTTACGCTCAAGCGCGCGCTCGGGGAGTTGGAGACCGTGACCAGCTCGCGCTACGGGCAGCAGTACCTTGCCGAGTCCTACACGGGCTGGCCGCACAGCTAACGGATACCACTGAACATTCCAGGAAAGGAGCGAGACCATGACAGCAAATACCGACGAGACGTTCGACGAGAGCCACGTGATCGAAAATGACAGCGCCGTGATTGATTCCGACGCAGCCGCTGACAGCCAGGACTTCATCACCAACCAGATCAACAAGATCCACGATGAGTACCAGCAGGGCAAGGCCGAGGGGAGGCCGGAGGAAACGCAGCCGCGGATCGACTTCGCCCCGTACCGCAGCTCCGTGCTGCGCCACCCCACGAAGGACCTGCACCATGCGGATCCGGAAACCATCGAACTGTGGTCGCCCGCCTTCGGCCACCGCGATGTGCACGCGCTGGAAGCGGACCTGACCATCCAGCACAACGGTGAGCCGCTCGGTGAGCGCATCGTGGTCCGCGGCAAGGTGCTCGACGGCGCCGGCCGCCCGGTCCGCAACCAGCTGGTGGAAATCTGGCAGGCCAACGCCGCCGGCCGCTACATCCACAAGCGCGACCAGCATCCGGCCCCGATCGATCCTAACTTCACCGGCGTGGGCCGCTGCCTGACCGGCGACGACGGCTCGTACGAGTTCACCACCATCAAGCCGGCACCGTACCCGTGGAAGAACCACCACAACGCGTGGCGCCCGGCGCACATCCACTTCTCGCTGTTCGGCACCGACTTCACCCAGCGCATGATCACACAGATGTACTTCCCGGGTGATCCGCTCTTCTCCCTGGATCCGATCTACCAGTCCATTACGGACCAGCAGGCCCGCGACCGCCTGGTCGCCACCTACGACCACAATGTGACCAGCCACGAGTGGGCCACCGGCTACACCTGGGACATTGTGCTCTCCGGCAGCAACCGCACCTGGATGGAAGACGAGGACGCAGAGTAATGACGCAGAACTCCACACAGCTTGTAGCAACCCCCGGCCAGACCATCGGCCCGTTCTACGGTTATGCGCTGCCGTACGAGAAGGACAGCCAGCTGGTCCACCGCGCGCACGCCGGCTCCATCCGGCTGCACGGCGTGGTCTACGACGGCCAGGGCACACCCATCCCCGACGCCCTGCTGGAAATCTGGCAGGCCGACGAAACCGGCGTCATTTCCCGGGAGACCGGCTCGCTGGTGCGCGATGACCATACCTTCACCGGCTTCGGCCGGGCGGCGGTGGACAACGAGGGCCACTACACCTTCACCACGGTCAACCCGGGCGCCACGCAGGAGGGCAAAGCCCCGTTCATCTCGCTGGTGGTTTTCGCCCGCGGCCTGCTGAACAAGCTGCACACCCGCATCTATCTGCCGGAGGACACCGACGCACTGGCCAACGATCCGCTGCTTTCCTCGCTGCCGGAAGAGCGCCGCAAAACCCTGATCGCCACCCGCGAGGCCAACGGAGATCTGTACTTCGACATCCGCCTGCAGGGTGAAAACGAGACGGTCTTCCTGAGCTACCCGGGAGCATAACTACAGATGAATCCAGCGGACAACGCTGATTTCGGGCTGCTGTCCCCGGCTTCGGCCGGGACAGCAGCATCCCGTTTAACCAGCGATTACCAGTTCATCCAGGCCATGCTCGACGTCGAACTCGAGTGGGTCCGCGTCCTCGCGGATGCGGGCTATATCGACGCCGGCCTCGTCCCCGCGGTCGAAGCGGCCTCCGCCGCCGAGCAGTACGATGCGGCGTCCGTGGCCGAACGTGCGCAGGGCGGCGGCAACCCGGTTATTCCGTTGCTCGGCGACCTGCGCGCCCGCGTGAAGGAGGCCTCACCCGCGGCCGCGGCGGCCATCCACAAGGGCGCCACCAGCCAGGACATCCTGGACAGCGCCCTGCTGCTGATGGCCAGCCGTACCCTCGAGGTCATTCTCGCGGACCTCAAGACCACCGCTTCGGCGCTGGCGCGGCTCGCCGATACGCACCGCGGCACCGTCACGGTGGCGCGTACGCTGACCCAGCACTCGCTGCCGAGCACCTTCGGGCTCAAGGCCGCGAACTGGCTTTCAGGTGTCGGCCAGGCCGGTGTGCAGCTGTCCGAGGTGGCCGGCAGGCTGCCGCTGCAGTGGGGCGGCGCCGCCGGAACCATGGCAGCACTGACGGCCATGGCCGCCAAGGGCCCCCAAAACAAAACCGCAAATAACGACGGCGGGGCGCTGGCTTTGGCCGCGCAGCTCGCCGGACGCCTGGGGCTGGCCGACCCGGTGGCGCCGTGGCAGACCAACCGGCTGCCGGTCACCGCTCTGGCCGCGGCCCTGGCCGACGTGCTCGCCGCCGCGGGCAAGGTGGCCAATGACGTGCTGCTCCTCAGCCGCCCCGAATTCGGCGAACTGTCCGAACCCCGGGCGGAGGGGCGCGGAGTCTCCTCGGCCATGCCGCAGAAACAGAACCCGGTGCTTTCCGTCCTGATCCGCAGCGCCGCCCTGGCCGCCCCGGGCCACCTGGCCCAGGTCCAGGCCGCCGCGGCCGGGGCCATCGACGAGCGGCCGGACGGTTCCTGGCATGTGGAGTGGCAGGCCCTGCGCCAGCTGCTGCGGCTGGCCGGGGGAGCGGCGGCCAAACTGGCCGAACTCACGGACGGCCTGGTGGTGCACGCGGACCGGATGCAGGAGAACCTGGCCATCACCGGTCCGCTGGTCGTGAGCGAGAAGATCATGGCCACCGTCGCCCCGCTGCTGGACGACGGTGCGGCCGGATCCGGCAAGCCCAAGGTGCAGGCACTGGTCAACGAGTCCCTCTCCGGCGGGACACCGTTCACGCAGCTGCTGCGCGGTGCCGTGCCGCAGCACAAGCTGTCCGAGGCGGACCTGCAGGCGCTGCTGGACCCGGCCGGCTACCTGGGCCAAAGCGACGAACTGATCACCCGGATCATTGAACATTTTTCAGATTGGAGCCAAGCATGAGTATTCCCCAGATCACCCCCACCCTGCTGTCCGAGGGCCGCGGCAAGCCGGTCCTGATCGCCGGCGCCGGCCTCGGCACAGGGACCAAGGCCCTGTGGATCGACGCCGTGCCGTTCCTGGATGACTTCCAGGTAGTCGGCGTGGACTTGCCCGGCCACGGTGCCAGCCCAGCTTCAACCGAAACCTTCACCGTGGCCGAGCTCGCCTCCGGCGTCGTCAATGCGGTGGAGAAGCTGCGCGCGGCCGGTGACATCGCCGCGGACCAGAAGGTCTATTACGCCGGCGTCTCGCTGGGCGGCGCCCTGGGGCTGCAGCTGGGCCTGGACTACCCCGAGTTCTTCGCCGGCATCGGCGTCATCTGCTCGGCAGCCAAGATCGGCGAGCCGCAGTCCTGGCTGGACCGCGCGGAGACCGTCCGGGCTTCCGGCACGCCCACCATGGTGACCGGGTCGGCGCAGCGCTGGTTCGCCCCGGGCTTCATCGAGAAGAACGCGGAGGCCACCACCCGCCTGCTGCACACCCTGCAGGACGCGGACCGCTTTGCCTACGCGCACTGCTGCGAAGCGCTGGCCGGTTTCGACGTGCGCGAGCAGCTGGGCGGAATCTCCACCCCGGTGCTGGCGATTGCCGGCGGCCAGGACGAGGTCTGCCCGCCGCCCTTCGCCGAAGCAACGGCGGCCGGCGTACGCAACGGCCGTGCCGCCGTCGTCGATTCGGCAGCACACCAGGCACCGCTGGAGGCGCCCGAGGAGACGGCCAAGCTGCTGCGCGAATTCTTCCTCGCCGGCTAGCAGCCAACACCAAGCCACCCAACGCAAGCCACCTGAAGAGAACCACCACCATCAAGCCAACAAGGAGCACCACCGGTGAGCGAGACAACCCCGATATTCGATCCGGCCCAGACCCAGCAGGACGTGTACGACGGCGGCATGAAGGTACGCCGCGAAGTGCTCGGCGATGCGCACGTGGACCGGGCCAACAGCTCGATCGACGAATTCACCCAGGAGTTCCAGGAACTGATCACGCGTTACGCGTGGGGGACCATCTGGACCCGTGAGGGGCTGCCGCGGACCACGCGCAGCGCCATCACGCTGACCGCGATGATCGCCAACGGTTACTGGGAGGAGCTGGCCATGCATGTGCGGGCCGCACTCACCAACGGCATGACGCGGGACGAGATCAAGGAAGTCATCCTCCAGTCCGCCATTTACTGCGGTGTTCCCGCCGCCAATGTCGCCTTCAAGGTGGCCCAGGGCGTGTTCGCCACCCTTGACGAGGATCAGGCGAAGTAGCTATAGTTCATATCACGTACATCTGTTCGTAAAGCGAACACCTAGTCTCGGTGTTCAGCCTGCGGACAGAGGCGAGAACTTTTCAGCACCTCATCCGGCCCGGCCGCACAACCTGAGCAAGGCTGCGCGGCCGGGCCGGGACTGAATCCGCGCCCGAGCGAAGGGCGGCGGTCTAAGGAGCCCGTAGTGAACCAGGCGTACCTCTATGACGCTATCCGTACCCCTTTCGGCAAATTCGGCGGTGGTTTGGCAGGCGTCAGGCCTGACGATCTGGCCGCCGAGGTAGTCAAGGCCTCCGTATCGCGGGCGCCGGGTCTGGACCCGGAGCGCATCGACGAAGTCATCTTCGGCAACGCCAACGGTGCCGGCGAGGAAAACCGCAATGTGGCCCGCATGGCCACCCTGCTGGCAGGCCTGCCCACCTCCATCCCGGGCACTACCGTGAACCGCCTCTGCGGCTCCAGCCTGGACGCAGCCATCATCGCCTCCCGCCAGATCAACGCCGGTGAAGCCGACGTCACGCTGATCGGCGGCGTCGAGTCCATGAGCCGCGCCCCCTGGGTGCTGCCGAAAACCGCCAAGCCCTACCCGGCCGGCGATATGACGCTGGCGTCCACCACGCTCGGCTGGCGCCTGGTGAACAAGAACATGCCCAAGGAATGGACCGTCTCGCTGGGCGAGGCCACCGAGCAGTTGCGTGAACGGCACGGCATCAGCCGCGAACGCCAGGACGAATTCGCTTACAGCTCGCACAGGCTGGCCGATGCCGCCTGGAACGAGGGCAAGTACGAGAACCTCGTGGTTCCCGTCCCCGGCACGGACCTCACCCGGGACGAGAGCATCCGCCCCACCAGCACGCCGGACGTCCTGGCCGGGCTGAAGACCGTGTTCCGCCCGGCCGGTGACGGCCCCGAGGGCGGCACCGTCACCGCCGGCAACGCGTCACCGCTTAACGACGGCGCCTCCGCGGCACTGCTGGGCAGCGAGGCCGGCGCCGAGGTGCTCGGCATGGAACCGCTGGCCCGCATCGCCGGCCGCGGCGCCGCCGCCCTGGAACCGCAGTTCTTCGGGTTCGCGCCGGTCGAGGCCGCCAACCAGGCCCTCAAACGGGCCGGCATCAGCTGGGGCGACGTTGCCGCCGTCGAACTCAATGAAGCTTTCGCCGCGCAGTCGCTGGCCTGCATCGACGCCTGGGACATCGACCCGGCGGTCGTCAACGCCTGGGGCGGCGCCGTGGCCATCGGCCACCCGCTGGGCGCCTCCGGCATCCGCATTCTCGGCACCCTGGCCCGCCGGCTGCAAGCCAGCGGCCAGCGCTGGGGCGTGGCCGCAATCTGCATCGGCGTGGGCCAGGGCCTCGCCGTCGTGCTTGAAAACGTCAACGCCAAGTAAGTAATTAGGAGAGGCTTGAGCATGCTCAACATTGCACAAACAGCCCAGGAAGCGGTGGCGGGCGTTCATGACGGCGCCACCGTGCTGATCGGCGGCTTCGGCAACGCCGGCCAGCCCATGGAGCTGATCGACGCGCTGCTCGAATGCGGCGCCACGGACCTGACCGTTGTCAACAACAACGCGGGCCAGGCCGACGCCGGTCTGGCGCTGCTGATCAAGGAGCGCCGGGTCAAGAAGATCATCTGCTCCTTCCCGCGGCAGTCCGATTCCTGGCACTTCGACACCGCGTACCGGGCCGGCGAGATCGAGCTGGAACTGGTGCCGCAGGGCAACCTGGCCGAGCGCATCCGCGCCGCCGGAGCCGGCATCGGCGGCTTCTTCACCCCCACTGGCTACGGCACCATGCTGGCCGAGGGCAAGGAAACCCGCGAGATCGACGGCCGGGGCTACGTCTACGAGACCCCGATCCACGCGGACTTCGCGCTGATCAAGGCCCTGAAGTCGGACAAGACCGGCAACCTGGTCTACCGCAAGACCGCCCGCAACTTCGGCCCCATCATGGCCGCCGCCGCCAAGAAGTCCATCGTGCAGGTTTCCGAGATTGTGGAAACCGGGCAGCTGGATCCCGAGGTGGTCGTCACCCCGGGCATCTACGTGGACACCGTCGTCAAGATTGCGGCGCCCGCAACCGCCGCGGCAGAACAGAAGGTAAGCAAGTGAGCGAGAAAATCGGCCGCGACGAGCTGGCCCAACTTGTAGCCAAGGACATCAAACCGGGATCCTTCGTGAACCTGGGCATCGGCCAGCCGACGCTGGTCTCGAACTACCTGACCCCGGAGCAGGGCATCACCCTGCACACCGAGAACGGCATGCTGGGCATGGGCCCGGTAGCCCAGGGCGACGAGATCGACGAAGATCTGATCAACGCGGGCAAGATTCCGGTCACGGAACTGCCCGGGGCGTCCTACTTCCACCACGCGGACTCGTTCGCCATCATGCGCGGCGGCCACCTGGATGTCTGCGTGCTCGGAGCCTTCCAGGTCTCCGCCACCGGCGACCTGGCCAACTGGCACACCGGCGCCCCGGACGCCATCCCGGCCGTGGGCGGGGCCATGGACCTGGCCACCGGTGCCAAGGACGTCTACGTGATGATGTCCCTGTTCACCAAGGACGGCCAGTCCAAGCTGGTGCCGGAATGCACCTACCCGGTGACGGGCGTGAACTGCGTGACCCGCATATACACTAATGAGGCTGTATTCCTGATTACGAAGGACGGCGTCCGCGTGCGCGAAACCTTCGGAACCACCATCGAGGAACTGCAGGCCAAGATGGAAGTGAAGCTGCTTCCGGCCGAATAACCGCAACTGACCTGCGTACTGCGCAGTAGGGAATGATGACCGAGACCAAACTGCCGGGCGACCAGTTCGTCCAGTCGCTCGCCCGTGGCCTTGCCGTGATCCGTGCTTTCGACGCCGATCACATCAGCATGACCCTCAGTGAGGTCTCCAAACGAACGGGACTGACCCGCGCCACCGCCCGCCGTTTCCTGCACACCCTGGTTGATCTGGGGTACGTGCGGACGGACGGCCGGGTGTTCGAACTGACGGCCCTGGTGCTACAGCTCGGATACTCCTACTTGTCCGGGCAGTCCCTTCCCCAATTGGTGCAGCCACTGCTCGAAGAGCTCTCCGAGGAACTGCACGAATCTACCTCGGCCTCAATTCTCGACGGCGACGACATCGTCTACATCGCACGCATCCACACCCGGCGGATCATGACGGTGGGCATCACGGTGGGCACGCGGTTCCCGGCCTACGCCACGTCGATGGGGCGGGTGCTGCTCGCCGGGCTGCCGGCCGACCAGCTGGACGAATACCTGTCCCATGCGGAACTCAAACCGCTCACCCCGCGGACCATCAGCGATCCCGCGCGGCTCCGCACCGAACTGGACAACGTCCGCGGGCAGGGCTGGGCGCTGGTGGACCAGGAGCTCGAAAACGGCCTGCGTTCCGTGGCCGTCCCGATCCTGCAGCCGGACGGCACGGTGGTGGCCGCGCTGAACATGTCCATGCAAGCCTCGCTGGCCGACGGCACGGACCTGGACCAGGCTGTCGTCGAGGCGCTGCCCAAGCTCCAGGCTGTCTCCGCCAAGATCACCGACGCCCTGCGAGCCCAGCACTAGTAGCCCAGCACTAGTTTTCTGCCGCCAGCTTCGCGGCGGTTTTCTGCCCGCGGCGGAATCCACGGCCATTCCGCGGACGATCCGGACCGCGCCCGGCTGCTGCCTGTTATCTTTTTGTTATATTGGCTGTCTATGCCTGAACTGACCAGACAAGCCGCCGAAACCGGGGGACAGCAGCCCGCTGCCAAGCCGCAGCGGCGCAAATTCCTGCCCGAAGTGCAGGCCCTGCGCGCCCTCGCCGTACTCCTCGTGGTGATTTACCACCTGCAGCCCGGCTGGCTGCCCGGCGGGTTTGTCGGGGTCGATGTCTTCTTTGTCATCTCCGGTTTCCTGATCACCGGGCACATGCTGCGCGAAGTCCAGCGGACGGGCAAGCTCTCGTTGTCCGCGTTCTGGGCCGCGCGGGCCCGGCGCATCCTGCCCGCAGCCCTGGTGACCATTGCCGCGGTCTGCCTGGCCACCTTCCTGCTGAGCCCTGCAACCCAGTGGGGCAGGATAGGCTCGCAGGCGCTGGCCTCCACGTTCTACACGCAGAACTGGTTGCTCGCCGCCGACTCCACCGACTACATGGCGGCCGGCAACAGCGCCACACCGCTGCAGCACTTCTGGTCGCTGGCTGTGGAGGAACAGTTCTACCTGTTCTGGCCGCTGCTGATGCTCCTCGCCGTGGCACTCGGCCGGCGCTGGCGGGTCAAACGCGGGCAGCAACTGCCTGCCGTGGTGCCGGTCTTCGCCGCGGTGGCGGCGGCGTCGCTGGTCTTCAACATGTGGTTTACGGCCACCGGCAATCCGGCCGCGTACTTCATCACCCCCACCCGGATCTGGGAGCTCGCCCTCGGCGGCGTGCTCGCCGCGACCTTGACCTACACAGACCGCTGGCTGCGCACCCGCAAGGTCCTGGCGCTGGCCGGAGCCGCCGCCATCCTCACCGCTGCCTTGGTCTTCAGCGGCACCACGCCCTTCCCCGGCGCCGCCGCGCTGCTGCCCGTGCTCGGGACCATGGCCGTCATCGCCGCCGGCCGCACCACCGGCACCGCGTCGCTGCACACCGTCGTCGACCGCAGGCCCGTGCAGTGGCTGGGGAACGTCTCCTACTCCCTCTATCTCTGGCACTGGCCGCTGGTGGTGTACTACCGCACGCTCGCGGACCGGCCGCCGGGACCGTGGGAGAGCCTGCTCCTGCTGGCGGCCTCGCTGGGACTGGCGGCGGCAAGCTACTACTTCATCGAGACTCCGGTCCGCAAAGCCGGCTGGCTGTCGGCGCACCCGTGGCGTCCCATCGGCGCGGGGATTGTGGCGATGGGGCTGATCGGGACGCTGGCACTGGCCCCGGGGCAGCAGCGCGAGCAGCTGGTGGCCGAGCGCGCCGTGCAGACGCAGCAGTTGCTGGACGCCCCGCCGTCGCAATTCGGGGCGAAGGCGATGGATGCCAGTGCCGACAAGAGCTTCGCCGGCGCGAACGAAGCCATCGTGCCGGATCCGAACAAGGCCGTGGAGGACGAATTCGACTTCGGCGACTGCGTGGCGCAGCAGCGCGACGCCGAGACGCCGGAATGCGAATTCGACTACCGCAAGAACGACGGCGGACCCACCGTTGCGCTGGTGGGGGACTCCCACGCGGGGCAGTGGGCGCCCGCACTGGACGTCCTGGCCAAGGAGCGTGGCTGGAACCTGGTCACCTACATCCACAACTCGTGCCCCTTCACGCCGGAGCGGCGGGTGCTTGAGGCCGAGGGCAAATCCGTCTGCACCGAACCCAACATGCGGACCCTGGAGCGGCTGGTCGACCGGGGCGATGTGGACGCGGTCATCACGTCCTACTTCTCTTCGTCGGTCTTCGAGGACACGGACACCGGCCATCGTCCCGGAGTTGCAGGCATGGCCGGGTACTGGAACACGCTGGCCGATGCCGGCGTCGATGTCTATCCGATCGTCGACACGCCGGCACCGCGGCCCGGAGCGGACCCGCGGGACTGCGTGGACCTGCACTATGGCGAGCCCGAGCGCTGCAGCCAGCCGCGGGACGAGGGCTTCGACGGCAAGGACATCACCCGCGAGGCGGCCGCCCTGGCGCCGCGGGCCCGGGTGGTCGACCTCTCGGACAAGTTCTGCGGCGCGGATTCCTGCCCGATGGTGATCGGCAACGTCATGCTCTACCGGGACTTTAACCACGTCACCCGGACCTACATGCTGACCCTGGTCGACCGGCTGGGGGAGGAGCTCGCGGCCGCCAAGGCGGAGTAAAACCTAAGCGGAAATATGCCGCGTTCATGTCGAATGCACCGTCTGTTTATCTGGGCATGACTGACTTAGCACCCATGGAGACCAAACAGACGGAAGGAAAAGTACGCAAGTTCCTGCCCGAAATCCAGGCCCTGCGGGCTCTGGCGGTGCTCATGGTGGTGGCCTATCACCTTGAGCCGCGGTGGCTGCCCGGCGGGTTTGTCGGCGTCGACGTTTTCTTCGTGATTTCCGGCTTCCTGATCACCGGACACATGCTGCGCGAGGTGGCAAAAACCGGCACCATCTCGCTGCGCCACTTCTGGGCCGCACGCATCCGGCGCATCCTGCCCGCGGCGCTGCTCACCGTCGTCGTTGTCCTGGTGGTCACGCTGATGATCGCTCCGATGACGCAGTGGCCGCAGATCGGTATCCAGGCGCTGGCCTCGACGTTCTATGTGCAGAACTGGGCCTTAGCCACCAATTCGGTGGACTACCTTGCTGCCACGGAGTCCGCCACCGCCCTGCAGCACTTCTGGTCCCTGGCTGTGGAGGAACAGTTCTATGTGTTCTGGCCGCTGCTGGTCCTGCTGGCGGCCTACCTGGTCCGCAAGTCCAATGCGCGGCTGCAGTCCGGCGGGCAGTTGCGCCGGGCAAGTTACTCGGTCACCCGCTGCGCGGGCCTGCTCTTCGCGCTGGTCACCGCGGCCTCGCTGGTTTTCGGGATCTGGTACACCGCAGGCGGCAGCCCGGCTGCCTACTTCATTACGCCCACCCGGATCTGGGAACTCGGGCTGGGCGGGCTGCTGGCACTCACCCTGACCTACACGGACCGCTTGCCCCACCTGCGCAGCCTCCTGGCGGCCGCGGGCCTGGCCGCGATCCTGGCAGCGGCCTTCCTGCTGGACGGTTCGACGCCCTTCCCCGGCACCGCCGCGCTGCTCCCGGTCCTGGGCACAATGGCGATCATTGCCGCCGGCCGCACCTGCGGCGAGCTGTCGCTGCACCGGCTGGTCGACCTGAAGCCCGTGCAGTGGACCGGCAACATCTCCTACTCCCTCTACCTGTGGCACTGGCCGCTGATCGTCTTCTACAAGACGGTGGCCGGCCGCGAGCCCGGGCCGGTGGCCAGCCTGATGCTGCTGGCGGTGTCCTACGGCCTGGCCGCGTTGAGTTACTACTACGTGGAGAGCCCTGTGCGCCGGTTCGGTTGGCTGAATGCCCAGGCTTGGCGCCCGCTGGCCGCGGGAGCTGCCGCCACCGCGCTGGTGGGCACGATGGCCTTCGTCCCGGGCAACCAGCAGCAGCGGATCCTGGCGGAGCGCGCGGTCCAGACCTCGGCCCTGCTGGCCGCACCTCCGAAGGACTTCGGAGCAGAGGCAATGTCACCGGCAGCGGACCGCGCGTTCGCCGCTGAGTCCGATGTGATCGTGCCGGACCCTACGGTGGCGAAGGAAGATAATTTCGACGTCGGCGACTGCGCTTCGCTGGCATCGGACCCCGACACGAAGGAGTGCGAATTCGGGGACGAGGACGCGGAGAAGACCGTGGCATTGGTCGGGGACTCGCACGCCGCGCAATGGTTTGCCGCGCTGGAGCCGGTTGCCAAGAAGCAGGACTGGCGGCTGGTGACATACCTGCACAACTCGTGCCCCTTCACCACGGAAATGCGGGTGGCCGAACGGGACGAGGACCTGCAGTGCACCGAGCCGAACCGCGGAACCCTGGACCGGATCATCGACAGGGGAGACGTGGACACCGTCGTGACCTCCTACTACGCCAACGTGAACTTCGTGGCTTCCGGTACGGAACACCGCCCGGGAGCTGCCGGCTTTGCCGAGAACTGGAACGCGCTGGCCGACGCCAGGATCGAGGTCTATCCCCTGATGGATACGCCCCGGCCGCGCGAAGGGGCCATAGTCCCGGACTGCGTCTCGCAGTCCTATGAGGATCCGCAGGAGTGCGGCCAGCCGCGCAGCGAAGGGTTCGACGACCAGGACCTCACACGGGAAGCCGCGGAACTGGCGCCCCGGGCCCGGGTGCTGGACCTCTCGGACGCCTTCTGCGGGGAGGATTCCTGCCCGGCCGTGATCGGCAACGTGCTGCTCTACGCGGACAAGAACCACATCACCAGAACCTACATGAAGACGCTGGCGCCGCGGCTTGAGCAGGAGCTGCTGGCAGCCATGGAAGAGGCGCAGTGAGCCTGCGGTCAGCCGCTTCCCTAATCTCTGATAGACTATTACCCGATTGTTTTGTGTGGCAGTGGATGAAGGCCGTTCCGAAGTTTCCGCAGGTTGGGAATTTGGGGATGGAGCCTGTTTCCGGTCCGCGGGGTTCTTGCGCGGTGAATGCCACACCTTTGCATGCCTACGGTCGTTTCATTCCGCAGTAGGCGTGGAGACGACTGGAAAGTGCCTGGCCTCGCAACAGTGGCGGGGCAAAGCCTAGAAAAACGGAGATCACGAAAGTGCCTACGATTCAGCAGCTGGTCCGCAAGGGCCGCTCACCCAAGGTCAATAAGACCAAGGCGCCCGCGCTTAAGGGCAGCCCCATGAAGCGCGGCGTCTGCACCCGCGTTTACACCACCACCCCGAAGAAGCCGAACTCCGCTCTTCGTAAGGTAGCCCGTGTCCGCCTCAACGGTGGCATCGAAGTTACCGCCTACATCCCCGGTGTAGGCCACAACCTGCAGGAACACTCCATCGTGCTCGTTCGCGGCGGCCGTGTTAAGGACCTGCCGGGTGTCCGCTACAAGATCGTCCGTGGTGCACTTGACACCCAGGGCGTGAAGAACCGCAAGCAGGCTCGTAGCCGCTACGGCGCGAAGATGGAGAAGAAGTAATATGCCCCGCAAGGGTCCGGCCCCCAAGCGGCCGCTAGTTGTAGATCCCGTCCACGGTTCCCCCATGGTCACCCAGCTGATCAACAAGGTTCTGGTCGACGGCAAGAAGTCCACCGCGGAGCGCATCGTTTACGGTGCCCTTGAAGGTGTCCAGACCAAGACCGGCGGCGATCCCGTTGCCGCTCTGAAGAAGGCCATGGACAACGTCCGGCCTACCCTCGAGGTCCGCTCCCGCCGCGTCGGTGGCGCCACGTACCAGGTTCCCGTTGAGGTCAAGCCGGGCCGTGCCACGGCTCTGGCCCTGCGCTGGCTGGTTGGCTACTCCAAGGCCCGCCGCGAGAAGACCATGACCGAGCGTCTCATGAACGAGATTCTGGACGCCTCGAACGGTCTCGGTGCCGCTGTGAAGCGTCGCGAAGACACCCACAAGATGGCCGAGTCCAACAAGGCCTTCGCCCACTACCGCTGGTAAAAAACCTTTACCGACGACGGCGGCTGGATCGCTCAGCTGCCCACCGCCGTCGTTGGTTGGGGCTCACCTAAAAAGGGAGAAACTGTGGCACTCGACGTGCTTACCGACCTTAATAAGGTCCGCAATATCGGCATCATGGCCCACATCGATGCCGGCAAGACCACCACTACTGAGCGCATCCTGTTCTACACGGGTGTCAGCCACAAGATCGGCGAAACGCACGACGGCGCTTCGACGACCGACTGGATGGAACAGGAAAAGGAACGCGGCATCACCATCACCTCTGCCGCGGTGACCTGCTTCTGGGACAACAACCAGATCAACATCATCGACACCCCGGGCCACGTGGACTTTACGGTTGAGGTCGAGCGCTCCCTGCGGGTCCTCGACGGTGCCGTTGCAGTCTTCGACGGCAAGGAAGGCGTCGAGCCGCAGTCCGAGACCGTGTGGCGCCAGGCCGATAAGTACGAAGTGCCGCGTATCTGCTTCGTCAACAAGATGGACAAGCTCGGTGCGGACTTCTACTTCACCGTCGACACCATCATCAACCGCCTGGGTGCCAAGCCGCTGGTTATGCAGCTGCCGATCGGTGCCGAGAGCGAGTTCGTCGGTGTTGTGGACCTGCTGACCATGAAGGCCCTGACCTGGCCCGGCGACTCCAAGGGTGACGTCACCATGGGTGCCGCCTACGAGACCGGCGATATCCCGGCGGACCTGCAGGCCAAGGCCGAGGAATACCGCGCCCTGCTGGTCGAGGCTGTTGCAGAATCTTCCGACGAACTGATGACCAAGTTCCTCGAAGGTGAAGAGCCCTCGATCGAGGAGCTCAAGGCCGGCATCCGCAAGATGGTTGTCAACTCGGAGATCTACCCGGTCTTCTGTGGCTCCGCGTTCAAGAACCGCGGTGTGCAGCCGATGCTGGACGCCGTCATCGATTACCTGCCTTCCCCGCTGGACGTTGCGTCGATGATCGGCCACGACCCGCAGAACGAGGAAAAGGAACTGACGCGCAAGCCGAGCGAGGACGAGCCGTTCTCCGCGCTTGCGTTCAAGATTGCCGCGCACCCGTTCTTCGGTCAGCTGAACTTCATCCGCGTTTACTCCGGTAAGGCCGTGGCGGGTCAGCAGCTGCTGAACTCCACCAAGGGCAAGAAGGAGCGTCTGGGCAAGCTGTTCCAGATGCACGCCAACAAGGAGATGCCGGTCGACGAGCTGCATGCCGGCCACATTTACGCCGTCATCGGCCTCAAGGACACCACCACCGGCGACACCCTGTGTGCACCCGATGCCCCGATCGTCCTCGAATCGATGTCCTTCCCGGAGCCGGTGATCTTCGTGGCCATCGAGCCGAAGACCAAGGGCGACCAGGAGAAGCTGTCCACAGCTATCCAGAAACTCTCCGCTGAGGACCCGACGTTCACCGTCAGCCTGAACGAAGATACCGGCCAGACCGAAATCGGCGGCATGGGCGAGCTCCACCTGGACATCCTGGTGGACCGCATGCGCCGCGAATTCAAGGTCGAGGCCAACGTCGGTAAGCCGCAGGTGGCGTACCGCGAAACGATCAAGAAGGCTGTCGACAAGGTCGACTTCACCCACAAGAAGCAGACGGGTGGATCCGGCCAGTTCGCAAAGGTCCAGGTGGCCTTCGAGCCGCTGGACACTTCCGAAGGCGTCTTCTACGAATTCGAGAACAAGGTCACTGGTGGCCGTATCCCCCGCGAGTACATTCCCTCGGTGGACCAAGGTATCCAGAGTGCCCTGCAGCTCGGTGTGCTGGCCGGCTACCCGCTGGTCGGCGTGAAGGCCACTCTGCTTGACGGCGCCTACCACGACGTCGACTCTTCGGAAATGGCGTTCAAGATCGCCGGTTCCCAGGTGCTGAAGGAAGGCGTCAAGCGCGCCAACCCGGTCCTGCTCGAACCGCTGATGGCCGTTGAAGTACGTACCCCTGAGGAATACATGGGTGACGTCATCGGTGACCTGAACTCCCGCCGCGGCATGATCCAGTCCATGGAAGATGCCTCGGGCGTAAAGGTTGTCCGCGCCAACGTGCCGCTGTCCGAGATGTTCGGTTACATCGGCGACCTGCGTTCCAAGACGCAGGGTCGTGCTGTGTACTCGATGCAGTTCGACAGCTACTCTGAGGTCCCGAAGGCAGTTGCCGACGAGATCATCCAGAAGACGCGCGGCGAGTAAATTTCGGTAGCGTCCCGGTTCGCCGGGACAACACCAAAGGCAGTGGGCCGGTCACTCCGGTGGACGGCCCACTGCACCGCAGGCCGAGGGTAACGGCAAGTTGCCGGTACCTGAAGAAATCTGTAATTTCACCAAATACAAAAGCCCGAAGTAGACTTGTTCAGGTTTCGGTAACGAAAAGCGTTACCGAAGAGCAATTCTTCTCAAAACGTTCTAGGAGGAACCCGTGGCGAAGGCAAAGTTCGAGCGGACTAAGCCGCACGTCAACATCGGCACCATCGGTCACGTTGACCACGGTAAGACCACGTTGACCGCTGCTATTTCCAAGGTGCTTGCTGACAAGTACCCCGATCTCAACGAGCAGCGTGACTTCGCAGCTATCGACTCTGCCCCGGAAGAGCGCCAGCGCGGTATCACCATCAATATCTCGCACATCGAATACCAGACCGAGAAGCGCCACTACGCACACGTAGACGCCCCCGGTCACGCTGACTACATCAAGAACATGATCACTGGTGCAGCTCAGATGGACGGCGCAATCCTCGTGGTTGCCGCTACCGATGGTCCGATGGCTCAGACCCGCGAGCACGTTCTGCTGGCCCGCCAGGTTGGTGTTCCCTACCTGCTGGTCGCGCTGAACAAGTCCGACATGGTTGAAGACGAAGAGCTCCTCGACCTCGTCGAAATGGAAGTTCGCGAACTGCTCAGCTCGCAGGACTTCGACGGCGACAACGCTCCGGTCATCCGCGTTTCGGGCCTGAAGGCTCTGGAAGGCGACCCGCAGTGGGTCAAGTCCGTTGAGGACCTGATGGAAGCCGTTGACGAAAACGTTCCGGACCCGGTCCGCGACAAGGACAAGCCGTTCCTGATGCCGATCGAGGACGTCTTCACCATCACCGGCCGCGGTACCGTTGTTACCGGCCGCGCCGAGCGTGGTACCCTCGCCATCAACTCCGAGGTCGAGATCGTCGGTATCCGTCCGGTCCAGAAGACCACGGTTACCGGTATCGAGATGTTCCACAAGCAGCTCGACGAGGCATGGGCCGGCGAGAACTGTGGTCTGCTGCTCCGCGGCATCAAGCGCGAAGACGTAGAGCGTGGCCAGGTTGTTGTGAAGCCGGGTTCCATCACCCCGCACACCGACTTCGAGGCCAACGTCTACATCCTGTCCAAGGATGAAGGCGGACGCCACAACCCGTTCTACTCGAACTACCGCCCGCAGTTCTACTTCCGTACCACGGACGTAACCGGCGTTATCACCCTGCCGGAAGGCACGGAAATGGTTATGCCCGGCGACAACACTGAGATGACCGTTGAGCTCATCCAGCCGATCGCTATGGAAGAGGGCCTCGGCTTCGCTATCCGTGAGGGTGGCCGCACCGTTGGATCAGGTCGCGTTACCAAGATCATCAAGTAATTACTTGGTTCCTGGGTAATCGTACCGGTGCAGTTGCACCGGTTTGAGATCAGGAAAACCCCCGCTGTTTACAGCGGGGGTTTTCTGTCTTAACTCCCGTTGGCTGGCTCCGGCCGATACCGGCCCGGGACGGTCGTACTGGCTGAACTCCTCTCAGACGGGTTGGTGGAGGCAGAGAACGTTCCCTTCCGGGTCGGCAAACCATGCGCAACGGAGGTTGTCGCTGGTCGCGATGTGGTCGATGGTCTTCAGACCCGGCAGGTCGTAGTCTTCGAACCTGATGCCCCGGCCCTCGAGATCCTTCATCTCGGCTTCCAGATCCGCTACCTCGAAACTGACGGCCGTGTTCTGCGACGGAGTGGCATCCGGCCGGCGCAGCAGTTCGAGTGCAGTGGCTCCGTCGGTGGAGAAAATGAACGTGTCGTCGTCCATGAGGCCCTGAGGGTCGAGACCAAGCGACTTCTCATAGAAATCGCGTGCGCGGTCCAGATCCTTCACGGGCAGGACCGCTGTCATTTTGGTAGTGCTGAGCACTGCGTCCAACTCCCTTCGTGCAATCGGCGTGCGGACATCTACAGAATAGTCTTCCGCGGGCGCGATGAACCTGCCGATTAGCGACAATTTTCAGCACGCCACAGGCTGCTCGATAGGACCGGGATCGTGGACAAGCTCCGGCTTATCCACAGCCCCGGAATCCGGTGTGGTGCCCCGCCAGATGGCTCATATACTGAGCAGAACAGTCTCAATAATGAAGAGGTCCGGGGGATATGGAGCTATTCGCGGTCATCCTGCTGGCCGGCGTGGCGTTTATTGCGGGATGGTTCATCAGCCTCCGCCGCGCCGGTGCCAATGAAGTCCAGGGAACCTGGGCGGCCAAGTTGCCTCCGCCGGCCCAGGTTTACGAGGAGGGCTACCACCAGGGGTACCTGGATGCACAGGCGGCCATGGTGCCCGCGGGCGGTGTTCAAACGGAATCCGCAGGACAGGCTCCGGAACCCCCGGTTGCTACGCAACTGGAACCTGCACCGCAGACCACAACGGCGCAGCCAAACCCCGCCTTCGGGCCGCCTTCGCAGGACTTGCCGCAGGGGCCTCTGGCTGGGCATCAGCCCGGCCTTCACCCGGAACAGCCTCTGCCCGGCTACCATCCCGTGCCAGGGCAACACCCCGTTCCGAACGTTTCGGAGCAGGCGGCTCCCGTCCTCGATCCTGCAGTGGCCGCGCGTCATCGTGAAGAAGAGGAACGAGAGCGGGTACGGGCCAAGCAGCGGCGGGACCTGCGCAATATCAACATCACCCTCTACTCGGCGAGCCTGCTGCTCGTGGCCGCGGCGGCGCTGTTCATCGGTTCCGCCCTGCCTGCCAGTGCCCGGGCGGTGACGATATTTGCCGTAACTCTGCTGTTTTACGCTGCCGGCTTGGCGGTTTATACGCGAGCACCACGGCTGCGTCCGGCCGGCATTGCCTTCACCGGCACCGGACTGGCACTGCTGCCCGTGGCCGGCCTGGCGCTGTATAATTTCGTCCTCGCCGACGCCGCCGGTAGCTGGTTGATAACGGCACTCGTCGGCACGGCAGCCTACGCCTACGCCGCCGTGCGGATGCAAAGCCGGGTGGTGGCATACCTGAGCTTGCCGTTCTTTATCTCCATCGCCTGGTCGGCCGTGGCCGTGCTGGGCGGTGCATTGGTCTGGTACTTCACCTTTTCCATTGCCTTGGCGGCCACGTTCAGCCTCGTCTCCTACTTCCGCCCCCGGTGGGTGCCCGGCGTGTATGGCGCGGCCCTGGTAGCGGTGCACCGTTACCTCACACCCCTGGCCGTGCTGGCCGCGTTCTTCGTGGGGGACCAGTTGCAGGCGGGCGACTACGCGCTGCTGCTCGCCATGGCTGTCGGCTACTACGGCGCCATGCTGTTCACAGGCGGAGCGCAGGACAAACTAGCCAATATCTATGGGCTCCGCATCGCGGTGTCTTTGGCCGCCATGTATCTGGTTGTGGCGGCCGGCGGCAACTGGCCCTGGGCGTTGTTCACCGTGGCCGCAGTGCTGGCGGTTCAGGCGGCGGCGTTGGCGGTGTTCGCCCCGGTCTGGCTTCGGTTCCTCAAGGACCGTCCGTGGGTCCGGCACCGGACGGCGGACGGTGCCGGACTGGCCGCATCGATCTTCCGTATTGATCTGGGAACGGTCTTCGCCCTGCAGGCATTGCTGACCTTGCTCCAGGTCCTCGATGGCATCGGCGCAACAGGCAGACCCGGGCCGGAGCCGGTGCTCATACTGCTGGTCCTTGCCGCTTCCGCCTTCACCATCGCTTGGAAATTCCGTGGCTGGGCGGAGTCGCTGATAGCGCTGCCGGCCCTATCAGCCGCGGTCCTGCTGGAGTGGAGTAATCCATGGCGGCAGGAACTGCTACTGGGACTGGCCCTGGTCTATTTGCTGGCCCGCATCCGCGCGTCGGCCGGGCAGGAGCGCCTTTGGGTCGTTTCCGCGGCGCGCGGCGCGGCGACGCTGCTATTGCCGACCACGGCCCTGACCCATCTGCCGCAACTCGGCATGGAACAGGACCTGGCCGGACGCACGGCGCTGCTTGTCCTGGCTCTGGGATTGGTGGTGAACCAGGTCGCCAGCACCGTGCTGCTGGACCGCGGGGTCGGCAGTGCGGCACCCCGGCTGACTGTGCTCGTCTCCGCAGTACTGGGCTTCGCGACCACATGCGGGCTCATAGCCGCGGAACTCCCTGCAGACCCGGGTGTTCAAGACGGCGGCGTCCACCTGGGGTACCTGGTGTTCTGGGCCTGGACTGCCGCCGGAGTGGCGTCTTCCTTCGTGCTGACGCCGCGTAGCCGGCACCAACCCGCCAACCTCGGCAAACGGGCAGAGACCACGCTGGATGCCCCGGCCGGACTGATGGAACCGCTGGCTCCCGTTATCCTGGCCGCCGGCGCGCTGCTGGGGACATCTTTCCTCGGCGTCCGGGGATACGAGATCCTGGTCGGCGTCGTCTTGGTTTACGCCGCGGCCATGGTAGCCATCTTGCGGAACCGTGGAGGCAAAGGCGTGTATCTGCTCGCGGCCCAGCTGTCGCTGACCGGGCTGGTGGCATTGATCGGGCAGGATCTGGACGCCAGCATCCATGTGCTTTTCGTCCTTGTCGCCTGCACAACGGCACTCCAGGAGGCCGCGCGCCTGCTCGCCCGGGGGCGGCTGGGGGAGTACGGGCTGCAGAGAGTCTCTGCGTGGCTGGGCCTTGTTCTGCTCGTGGTTCTGCCGTGGGTCTATAGCGCGGCAGTTGCTGCGCCGCAGCGGGGCGTCGTCGTAGTGCAGTTGCTCCTGTTGATCGCCGTAGCCGCTGCCCGGTTACGGCAGCAGCAGGGCGCCGGGCCCAGCGGGTACGTCAGCGTGTACGGCTTGGCTACCCTTACTGCCGTGATCACCGACGCGGCGCCGCTGGCAGAGACGGGCTGGCTGCCGGCCCTGCTGTCGGCGGACGGCGGCGCGCTGGCAGCGCTGCTGTTCGGGGCCGTTGCCGCAGTTCTGCGCGTGCTCAGGCGGGGGGAGCGGCTGCGCTATCTGCTCCTTGCCGCCACGGCCGTTTTCATGTTGGAGGCATTGGCGTTGTCGCTGGTGGAAGATGCTTGGATGACGCCGGTGGCCCTGTTCGGGGCGGCGGTGCTGTTCTTCGTACTGTCGCACCGCGAGCAGCTGCCCTGGCTCTACGCCGGTGGTGCCGTTTCAGTCCTGGCAGCCGCGTTTGCCTTGATGCAGCGACTGCAGGAAGTGGCACTGCTGGACTTTGCCAGTGGGCCCGCACAATGGCTGGCCGCAGCATGGCTCACGGCAGTACTGCTGTACGGCTTCCGGCTCACGCTGCGTGAACGCGAAGATGCGGATCCGGTGCGGGCGGTCATCCTGACCGGTGTGGCTCTTAGTGTGCTGGGTCTGGTGTCAATGCTGGCCATCTTCCCCGGGCCTACTGCTATTGCGGCATCCTTGTCCATCATCGTGGCGGCCGCTCTGGCTGTGATCGAAACGCCGGAGCGGGCACGCGAGGCGGCGGCTGAGGGCGCCTTCTTTGTGTTCGTCCTTGCTGTGCAACGGCTCTATGCAGTTGCCGCCGGCTGGATCGATCCGTTCTGGGCGTTGCAATGGTGGATTGTTGCCGGCGCTCTGGTTGCTGCCTACGAGTTCGTCCGCGGTCGGGATCAACGTGGGACGATCGTGCTGGCCGCCGCTGCCGGCGGGCTGTCGCTGTCCGGCTTCGGAACGATCATTCTGAGCGACGCCGGCAAACAGATCTGGGCGTTGCTGGGCCATGGCGGGCTGCTCGTAGCGGGAGTTGTGCTGTCGCGGAGACTGTTCACCGTGTGGGGAGCGGTGGGCATTGCTTTGGCGCTGCTGTGGTTTATGCGCGGCTTTACGTTCCTGCTGCTGGCCTTCGCCGCATTGGCTCTGTTGGCCTTCGCCGTCTGGAAATTGATGCGGCACGGCAAGCAGGACGCGGAGCGGCAGTAGGATCGGACCATGGAGTGGATAGTCTTTTGGATCGTTATCGGCATTGTGGTGGCTGTAGCCGGGGCCGCCGTGTGGGGCCGCAAGTACTTCCGGCATGAAATCGACCGGGCCAAGCGGATCCGTCGCGCCAACCAGGACGGCGAACGCTAAGCGCGTACGCGGTCGGGGCGCGAAGTGCCGGCCGATGCTGCGTCGGAGGCTGCGGACTGCCGTCGCCGGCACATCAGCGACGGAGACTGCTGGTGTCGGCAGCCCGTAGCGAGGTGATTTCCTGCAGCCAGTTGTAGGAGGACTTCGGAATGCGCTGCTGGGTTTCGAAGTCCACGTACACCAGCCCGAAGCGTTGGCTGTAGCCGGCGGCCCACTCGAAGTTGTCCATCAGCGTCCACACGTAATAGCCCCGCAGGTCGATCGACTCGGCAGGTCCGCCGGGAGCGGTGGCGTTCAGGGCCGCCGCCAGATGGTCACCGAGGTAGCTGATGCGGTTTACATCTGCAACGTGTGGCTCCAATGTCAGGGCATCCTGGACCACAACATCCGGAAAGCTGGCGCCGCCCTCGGTGATGAAGACCGGCGGTAACCCCGGATACCTGTTCGCCATTTCCGTCAGGGCCACGGCGAGGTACTCCGGCGCGATCGGCCAGCCGAAAGCCGTGCGATCGTACTGCGGCCAGCCGGTGATGTGGAAGGGCAGGTCCGGACTGTCCTCGAGCATGTGCTCCGGCACCCCCTCCGGAATGGCATCTGGACCGGTGTTAGGTCCCGAGCCGGGCGCAATCCTGGTCGGGAAGTAGTAGTTGAGCCCGTAGAAATCCAGCGGCTGGCTCATGATCGCCAGATCCTCCGGGGAAACATCTGTGAGGTAATGCAGGAACGGTGTCAGCAGCGGATTGAAGTCCGAGTACCGGCCCAGCAGGACCGGGTCGGAGAACATTGCGTTGTGCAGGATGTCGAAGAGCTCCACCATCAGGTCATTGGCAAAGCCGCCGCGGGCGGAGACCACGGGGGAATACACGTTGGTAATGCCCAGCTCACCGGGAACATTGGCACTGCGCAGCGCCTGGATGCTCAGCCCGTGGGCCAGGATCATATGGTGCGCTGCCGGCAAGGCTTCGAACAGGCCCGGATAACCCGGGGCATGGATGCCCAGGGCATAGCCGTTGAGGGTTACGGTGGTGGGCTCATTGATAGTGACCCAGCGGTGGACCCGGTCGCCGAAGGCCTCCGCGGCGAGGCCTGCGAAGTCGGCCAGTCGGTAAGCGGTATCGCGGTTGAGCCATCCGCCGGCCTGCTCGAGTGGCAGCGGGGTATCCCAGTGGTAGAGCGTGCACATGGGGGAGATGCCACGCTCCAGCAACTGATCGAGGAGCCGGTCGTAGAAATCGATGCCCGCCTGGTTGACCTGACCGCGGCCGTCCGGCTGGATACGCGGCCAGGAAAGGGAGAAGCGGTACGAGTCGACGCCCAGGGCATGCAGCAGTTCAACGTCTTCGGGCATCCGGTGATAGTGGTCGCAGGCGACGTCGGCCCGGTCACCGTTGACGATATGGCCATCCTGCTGGGAGAAGGCGTCCCAGCCCGAGGGCCCGCGGCCGTCTTCGGCCACGGCACCTTCGATCTGAAAGGCGGCCGTGGCAACTCCCAGCGTGAAGTCCGGCGGGATCAGTGCTGCAAGGCTCTGCGGTGTCATGCCCATGACTATGTCCTTAGAACAAGCAGGCGGCGGCCGAAGGAGCCGTCGATAATCAGAAGCATCTCACTTCAAGCCCGTCACGTCACGGCAATTTTTGGCGTGTGCAGACAAATGGCTATGCTGGGGAAGAGAACACATTGGATGTTCAGGTCGGACCGGAGTGTATACCCGGCCGGTGCAGATGCCCGGCAACCCGGCGCAGATTGGCGTTTCATGCCGATATCTGCCACACTAGATGAGTTGTTCAAGCGCTTCCTTATGTCGTCGTGCGAAACCGCGTCCCGCCCGGGATAATGCCCGGGGCCAGGGTCAGGTTCCACTTAGGCGGAGAAGCCCAAATATAACCCGCCCCAATTTTGCATGGGTTTCGTGCGCAGAATATTCGCGACACGCCCGAGCGCGGGGGTCGGAGCCTCGGCAGGGTGAGGAACCCGGAAATTTCCGGATTCAGTCTGTTGGAGGAGCGCCAGGCATGGACTTGATCCGGCCGGAGGGGCGCAGACCGGAAATTAACAGAGCAGCACTGAGAAAGAGAGCGGAGACGCCATGGCGGGACAGAAAATCCGCATCCGTCTGAAGTCATATGACCATGAGGTCATTGATGTTTCAGCACGGAAGATCGTTGAGACGGTCACGCGTGCAGGCGCAACGGTAGTCGGCCCCGTGCCGCTGCCCACCGAGAAGAACGTGTACTGCGTTATTCGTTCGCCGCACAAGTACAAGGACAGCCGTGAGCACTTTGAAATGCGTACTCACAAGCGTCTGATCGACATTATTGACCCCACGCCGAAGGCCGTTGACTCGCTCATGCGTCTTGACCTGCCTGCTGACGTGAACATCGAAATCAAGCTGTAGGGGAGTGCGGATAAATATGTCTACCACTACACGCCAGGTAAAGGGACTGCTGGGCACCAAGCTCGGCATGACCCAGGTCTGGGACGAGAACAACCGCCTTGTGCCGGTAACTGTCGTCCAGGCTGACTCCAACGTCATCACTCAGCTGCGCAATGCAGATGTTGATGGTTACACCGCCGTCCAGATCGGCTTCGGCCAGATCGACCCCCGCAAGGTGTCCAAGCCGCTGGCTGGTCACTTTGAGAAGGCCGGTGTTACCCCCCGCCGCCACGTAGTTGAACTGCGCACCTCAGATGCAGACACCTACGAGCTGGGCCAGGAGCTCTCCGTGGAGACCTTCGAGACCGGCCAGAAGGTCGACGTCGTCGGAACCTCCAAGGGTAAGGGCTTCGCCGGTGTTATGAAGCGTCACGGCTTCCATGGTGTTGGTGCCTCCCACGGTGCCCACAAGAACCACCGCAAGCCCGGTTCCATCGGTGGCGCATCCACCCCGGGCCGCGTCTTCAAGGGCCTCAAGATGGCTGGCCGCATGGGCGCCGTCCGCCACACCACACTGAACCTGACCGTTCATGCTGTGGACACTGAGAAGTCGCTGCTCTTGATCAAGGGTGCCGTTCCCGGTGCCCGCGGCTCGGTCGTTCTCGTCCGTTCCGCTGTGAAGGGAGCCTAGTTCAATGGCTAACACTGTAAATGTCGATCTGCCTGCAGAGATCTTCGACGTACAGACCAACGTGCCGCTGCTGCACCAGGTTGTCGTCGCGCAGCTCGCTGCCGCCCGCCAGGGCACGCATAAGACCAAGACCCGCGCCGAGGTTTCGGGTGCAGGCCGCAAGCCGTTCAAGCAGAAGGGCACCGGCCGCGCCCGTCAGGGTTCCATCCGTGCACCTCACATGACCGGCGGTGGCGTTGTCCACGGTCCGACCCCGCGCGATTACAGCCAGCGCACCCCCAAGAAGATGAAGGCTGCTGCCCTGCGCGGCGCCCTGTCCGACCGGGCACGCAACGGCCGCATCCACGTTCTCGAGTCCCTGGTTGCCGGCGAGAAGCCGAACACCAAGGGTGCCCTCGAGTCCCTGCGGTCTATCTCTGACCGTAAGAACCTGCTCGTTGTTATCGAGCGCGCCAACGATGTTGCGGCCCTGAGCCTGCGCAACATCACGGAAGTTCACACGATCTACGTAGATCAGCTGAACACCTACGACGTGCTGGTTTCCGACGACGTGGTCTTCACCAAGGCAGCCTACGAGGCTTTCGTCAACAAGGAGGACGCCAAGTGAGCGCGACCACCGCAAAGGATCCCCGCGACGTCGTCATTGCACCCGTCGTTTCGGAGAAGAGCTACGGCCTGATCGACGAAGGTAAGTACACCTTCCTGGTCGACCCGCGCTCGAACAAGACCGAGATCAAGCTGGCCGTGGAGAAAATCTTCTCCGTCAAGGTCGACTCGATCAACACCATCAACCGTGCCGGGAAGCGCAAGCGCACCCGTTTCGGATGGGGACAGCGCAAGAACACCAAGCGCGCAATTGTCACCCTGAAGGAAGGCACAATCGACATCTTCGGCGGTCCGCTTTCTTAAGCGGAGACCACTTTAACGAGGAAATAAACTATGGGAATCCGTAAACACAAGCCGACTACGCCGGGCCGACGCGGCTCTAGCGTTGCCGACTTCGCTGAAATCACGCGATCGACGCCGGAAAAGTCGTTGGTTCGTCCCCTGACCAAGTCGGGCGGCCGTAACAACTCCGGTAAGATCACTACCCGCCACAAGGGTGGTGGCCACAAGCGCGCCTACCGTCTGATCGACTTCCGTCGTCACGACAAGGACGGCGTGCCGGCCAAGGTTGCCGAGATCGAATATGATCCGAACCGTACCGCCCGTATCGCACTGCTGCACTACGTTGATGGCACCAAGCGTTACATCCTTGCTCCAGCCAAGCTGAAGCAGGGCGACGTTGTTGAGGCCGGCGCCAGCGCCGACATCAAGCCCGGCAACAACCTGCCGCTGCGCAACATCCCCGTGGGTACTGTTATCCACGCTGTTGAACTGCGTCCTGGCGGCGGTGCCAAGATGGCCCGCTCCGCCGGTGCCTCGGTACAGCTCGTTGCCAAGGAAGGCAAGTACGGCCAGGTCCGTCTGCCCTCCGGCGAAATCCGCAACGTTGACGTGCGCTGCCGCGCATCCATCGGTGAGGTCGGCAACGCCGAGCAGTCCAACATCAACTGGGGCAAGGCCGGCCGCCTCCGCTGGAAGGGCGTTCGCCCGACCGTCCGCGGTGTGGCCATGAACCCGGTCGACCACCCGCACGGTGGTGGTGAAGGTAAGACCTCCGGTGGACGCCACCCGGTCAACCCGAACGGTAAGCCTGAGGGCCGCACCCGCCGCCCCAACAAGGAAAGCGACAAGCTCATTGTGCGTCGCCGTCGTACTGGCAAGAACAAGCGATAGGAGCCTGGAGACATGCCACGCAGCCTGAAGAAAGGCCCCTTCGTCGATCAGCACCTCTTTGTCAAGGTAGCTGCAGAGAACGAAAAGGGCACCAAGAACGTCATTAAGACGTGGTCCCGCCGTTCGATGATCGTCCCCGACATGCTCGGGCACACGATCGCCGTACACGACGGACGCAAGCACATTCCGGTGTTTGTCACCGAGTCGATGGTCGGGCACAAGCTCGGCGAATTCGCCCCGACGCGGACTTTCCGCGGCCATGTGAAGGACGACCGTAAGGGCAAGCGCCGCTAGGCGCCTGCTCGTACGGCAGAAGACGAGAGAAGGAAAGCAATGGAAGCCAAGGCTATTGCGCGCCATATTCGCGTGACGCCTATGAAGGCCCGGCGCGTCGTCAACCTTGTTCGTGGCAAGCAGGCGAATGAGGCTCTGGCAATTCTGAAGTTTGCCCCGCAGGCAGCTTCAGAGCCGGTCAGCAAGGTACTCGCATCGGCAGTCGCCAACGCCCGCGTTCTCGCGGACCGTGACGGCGTCGCCTTTGACGAGAGCGACCTGTACATCAGCGAAGCATTTGTCGATGAAGGCCCGACCATGAAGCGGTTCCAGCCGCGTGCCCAGGGCCGCGCCTACCGCATCAACAAGCGGACCAGCCACATCACACTTGTTGTCGCTACCCCGGAGAAAGAGGAGGACCAGTAAGTGGGACAGAAAGTAAACCCGCACGGATTCCGACTCGGTATCACCACCGACCACGTTTCCCACTGGTTCGCTGACAGCAACAAGGCCGGCCAGCGTTACAAGGACTTCGTTCGCGAAGACGTCAAGATCCGCCAGCTTATGTCCACGGGCATGGAGCGGGCAGGTATTGCCAAGGTTGAGATCGAGCGCACCCGTGACCGTGTCCGCGTGGACATCCACACCGCACGCCCCGGTATTGTTATCGGCCGCCGCGGTGCAGAAGCTGACCGCATCCGCGGCGAGCTCGAAAAGCTGACCGGCAAGCAGGTACAGCTGAACATCCTTGAGGTCAAGAACCCCGAGATCGAAGCACAGCTCGTTGCCCAGGGCATCGCCGAGCAGCTGACTTCCCGCGTGGCTTTCCGCCGCGCGATGAAGAAGGCAATGCAGTCCGCACAGCGGGCCGGCGCCAAGGGTATCCGCGTTCAGTGCTCCGGCCGCCTGGGTGGCGCCGAAATGAGCCGTTCGGAGTTCTACCGCGAAGGCCGTGTGCCCCTGCACACCCTCCGCGCGAACATCGACTACGGCTTCTTCGAAGCCAAGACCACCTTCGGCCGCATCGGCGTGAAGGTCTGGATCTACAAGGGCGACGTTACTGCCAAGGAACTGGCTGCGCAGCAGGCTGCAGCTCCGTCCCGCGGCCGTGGCGGAGACCGTCCGGGCCGCGGCCCGGCAGACCGCGGTGGCGAACGCCGTCGTCGTAATGACCGTCCTGCGCCGGCTTCGGCCGATGCAGCTCCCAAGGCCGAGGCTCCGGCTGCTGAAGCAGCTGCCGCTCCGGCTGCCGAAGGAGGACAGGCTTAAATGCTTATCCCACGTCGAGTCAAGCACCGTAAGCAGCACCACCCGGGTCGTTCCGGCGCTGCAACGGGCGGCACCCAGGTCAGCTTCGGCGAGTGGGGTATCCAGGCGCTTACGCCTGCATACGTCACCAACCGGCAGATCGAAGCAGCCCGTATCGCTATGACCCGCCACATCAAGCGTGGCGGTAAGGTCTGGATCAACATTTATCCGGACCGCCCCCTGACGAAGAAGCCGGCCGAAACCCGTATGGGTTCCGGTAAGGGTTCGCCGGAGTGGTGGGTTGCCAACGTCAAGCCGGGCCGGGTTCTGTTCGAACTCTCCGGTGTCAGTGAAGAGGTAGCTCGCGAGGCACTGCGCCTGGCGATCCACAAGCTCCCGTTGAAGGCACGCATTGTGCGTCGCGAAGGTGGTGAATAGAAATGGCAATTGGTTCAAAAGAATTGGCAACTGACCAGCTCGAGACTTTCGATAAGGACCGTCTCACAGAAGAGCTGCGCAAGGCCAAGGAGGAACTGTTCAACCTCCGTTTCCAGTCCGCCACCGGTCAGCTGGAGAACCACGGCCGCCTCAAGGCAGTCAAGCGCGACATCGCCCGCATCTACACGGTGCTGCGTGAGCGCGAGCTGGGCATCCGCCCCGACGTCGTAGCTCCCGTTGAGGAAGCTAAGACCGAGAAGAAGGCAAAGAAGTCCAAGAAGGCTGAGCCTGCAGAAGATGCAGAGACTCCGGCCACCGAGGATGATGCCAAATGAGTGAGAAGGAAGCATCTGTGACTGAAGCAGCACAGGCTCGTGGCAACCGGAAGACCGCCCGCGGCTACGTTGTCTCGGACAAGATGGATAAGACCATCGTCGTCGAGATCGAAGACCGCAAGAAGCACGCCCTTTACGGCAAGGTTCTTCGTCGGAACTCCAAGATCAAGGCCCATGACGAGCAGAACACCGCCGGCATCGGCGACCTGGTCGTCGTCGCCGAGACTCGGCCGCTGTCCGCTACCAAGCGGTGGCGTCTGGTCGAGATCGTCGAAAAGGCCAAGTAGACCCTAGGGTTTACGGTTGGGCCCGTCCGTTTCGACGGGCGGGCCCGACCCCTTAGATTTCCCGCCCATAGCTGGTTTGCGGCAGATGCCGCAAGCCGGTCGGGACCGGGTTTGAAGGGGAGCGATCCTCTTGAAAAATACGAGCCCCTGGCCGCTTAGTTCTCGGGAAAAACCGGTGAATTTCGCGTCTGGGGTGTCTTAGTAATAAACTAGTAATCTTGCCTGTGCCGTTTGGAAAGACTATCCACCTTTCCGTATGGACAGAATAGGCAAATTCCCACTTCCGCCTTCGGTCCGCACTTGCGCGCGGGCAGGGGGAGCACGGGGTGGGGGTATCCCATATCCGTTCCGCAAGGCTCACATGATGAGAACCAGCGCGACGACAGGAGTAATAAGTGATTCAGCAGGAGTCGCGGCTTAAGGTCGCCGACAACACGGGTGCCAAGGAAATCTTGACCATCCGCGTTCTCGGTGGATCCGGACGTCGCTACGCAGGCATTGGCGACGTGATCGTTGCCACCGTCAAGGACGCAATTCCCGGCGGCAACGTCAAGAAGGGTGACATCGTCAAAGCTGTCATCGTTCGTACCAAGAAGGAACGCCGTCGTGTGGACGGTTCCTACATCAAGTTCGATGAAAACGCTGCAGTGATCCTGAAGAACGACGGCGACCCCCGCGGTACCCGTATCTTCGGCCCGGTTGGCCGTGAGCTTCGCGATAAGAAGTTCATGAAGATCATCTCGCTTGCTCCGGAGGTGCTGTAGTTCATGGCTGCAAAGTTCAAGATCAAGAAGGGTGACCTGGTTCAGGTCATCACCGGTGCCAAGCAGGAACGCGGCGGCGACCGCGGCAAGCAGGGCAAGGTCCTCAAGGTTTTCCCGGAGACCAACCGCGTACTGGTTGAAGGCGTAAACACCGTCACCAAGCACACCAAGGTCGGTCAGTCGCAGCGCGGCACGAAGACCGGTGGCATCGAGACCGTAGAGGCCCCGCTGCACATCTCCAACGTTGCCGTTGTTGACCCCGAGACCAAAAAGCCGACCCGCGTTGGCTACCGCACCGAGACCGTCGAGCGTGATGGCCGTGAGCGCACTGTGCGTATCCGCGTTGCCAAGAGCTCCGGGAAGGATCTGTAATGACTGAGACCGTCACCAAGATCGTCCCCCGTCTGAAGACCCGTTACGCAGAAGAGATCAAGCAGACTCTGCGCGACGAGTTCAATTACGTCAACGTCAACCAGGTTCCGCGCCTTGTCAAGGTTGTTGTGAACATGGGTGTTGGAGATGCCGCCAAGGACTCCAAGCTCATTGACGGTGCAGTGCGCGATCTGACCCAGATCACCGGCCAGAAGCCCCAGGTCACCAAGGCCCGCAAGTCGATCGCACAGTTCAAGCTGCGCGAAGGCATGCCGATCGGTGCGCACGCAACACTGCGCGGCGACCGCATGTGGGAATTCGTTGACCGCCTGGTCAGCCTGGCACTGCCCCGTATCCGCGACTTCCGCGGCCTCAACGGCAAGCAGTTCGATGGCAATGGTAACTACACCTTCGGTCTGACCGAACAGGCGATGTTCCACGAGATCGATCAGGACAAGATCGACCGCGTCCGCGGTATGGATATCACTGTAGTGACTACCGCAAAGACTGACGACGAGGGTCGTGCGCTGCTCAAGGCGCTTGGCTTCCCGTTCAAGACCGAAGATTAATTCAACTACGTAAAAGGTCCCGTTCCGCTGGTTGAGCCTGCCGGAACAAGGAAACCGTTACGAGGAAGGGCAAGAGCCCACAATGACTATGACAGATCCTGTCGCAGACATGCTGACTCGTCTGCGCAATGCAAACTCGGCTTACCACGAATCCGTGTCCATGCCGTACAGCAAACTCAAGGCACGCGTTGCCGACATCCTGAAGGAGCAAGGCTACATCGCCGGCTGGAAGGAAGAGGAAGCTGAGGTTGGCAAGAAGCTGACCATCGAACTGAAGTTCGGCCCGAGCCGCGAGCGTTCTATCGCCGGTATCCGCCGCATTTCCAAGCCCGGTCTCCGCGTTTACGCGAAGTCCACCAACCTGCCGCACGTGCTGGGTGGCCTGGGTATCGCAATCCTGTCCACCTCTTCCGGGCTGATGACTGATCGTCAGGCCGGCAAGAAGGGCGTGGGCGGCGAAGTCCTCGCTTACGTCTGGTAACGGAAAGGAAGAGATAAAATGTCACGTATTGGACGTCTCCCCATCACCGTTCCCGCCGGCGTAGAGGTTAAGGTCGACGGCAACGTTGTCTCCGTCAAGGGCACCAAGGGAGAACTGACCCACGCGGTTGCTTCCCCGATTCAGGTGGCCCTGGACGAGAGCACGCTGACCGTGTCCCGCCCGAACGACGAGCGCGAATCCCGGTCCCTCCACGGCCTGACCCGCACCCTGATCAACAACATGATCATCGGTGTGACCGAAGGCTACAAGAAGAACCTCGAGATTGTTGGAACCGGTTACCGCGTACAGGCCAAGGGCTCGGACCTCGAGTTCGCCCTGGGCTACAGCCACCCGGTTGCCATCAAGGCACCCGAAGGCATCACCTTTGCAGTAGAGGGTCCGACCAAGCTCTCTGTATCGGGAATCAATAAGCAGCAGGTCGGCGAGGTTGCTGCCAACATCCGCAAGCTGCGGAAGCCGGACCCCTACAAGGGCAAGGGCATCCGTTACGCAGGCGAGCAGATCCGCCGCAAGGTCGGAAAGGCTGGTAAGTAACCATGGCTCTCGGAATTAAGGGTAAGAGCAAGTCCGCTGCACGCGGCCGCCGCCACCTGCGCGTCCGTAAGCGCATCACCGGCAGCGCGGTCCGTCCGCGTCTGGTAGTCAACCGCTCCGCACGCCACGTATTCGTCCAGGTTGTCGATGACAGCAAGGGCATCACCGTGGCTTCGGCTTCCACCATGGAAGCTGATCTGCGCGGATTCGAAGGCGACAAGACCGCTAAGTCCAAGCGCGTTGGCGAGCTCGTAGCCGAGCGCGCCAAGGCTGCCGGCATCGAGGCCGTTGTCTTCGACCGTGGTGGTAACAAGTACCACGGCCGTGTCGCAGCTGTTGCCGAAGGCGCACGTGAAGGTGGGCTGGCACTGTGACCGCAGAGAATAACGAAAAGGATACTCAGGTGACTGAAGCAACTGAGACCACCGCAGCCGCGGGTACCGCCGATAAAGCTGCTTCTTCCCAGGATGACCGCCGCGGCGGCCGTCGTGGAGAGCGTGGCGACCGCGGTGGCCGTGGCGAGCGTGGTGGCCGTGGTGGCCGCGACAACGCACGCGACGCCGAGAAGGACAAGTACCTCGAGCGCGTCGTCACCATCAACCGTGTTTCCAAGGTCGTCAAGGGTGGTCGTCGCTTCAGCTTCACCGCTCTGGTAGTTGTCGGCGACGGCAACGGCCTGGTCGGCGTTGGTTACGGCAAGGCGAAGGAAGTTCCCGCAGCAATCGCCAAGGGTGTTGAAGAAGCCAAGAAGTCCTTCTTCCGCGTCCCGATCATCGGCGGCACGGTGCCTCACCGTGTCCAGGGTGAGGCCGCTGCAGGCGTCGTCATGCTCCGTCCGGCCGCTGCCGGTACCGGTGTTATCGCCGGTGGCCCGGTCCGCGCCGTACTCGAGTGTGCCGGTGTCCACGATGTGCTCTCGAAGTCGCTCGGCTCGGCCAACGCGATCAACATTGTGCACGCAACGGTAGACGCACTGCGCCGTCTCGAAGAGCCTCAGGCAGTAGCAGCCCGTCGTGGCCTGCCGCTGGATGAGGTTGTTCCTCCGATCCTGCTCCGCGCAATGCAGCAGCAAAAGGCAGGTGCGTAATGATCCAGACGACTCGTAACAACTTGGTTGCGTCTGATGCACAGTTGGAAATCACCCAGATTAAGTCCGTCATTGGCGGCAAGCAGAATCAGCGCGACACGCTGCGTTCATTGGGCCTGAAGCGTATCGGACACACCGTTGTCCGTAACGCCGATGCCGTGACCGTGGGCATGCTCAACACTGTTTCTCACCTGGTAAAGGTCGAGGAGGCGAAGTAGAGATGGCAGAAGAGAACAACACTCTGAAGGTCCACCACCTGCGTCCTGCCCCCGGTGCCAAGACCGCCAAGACCCGTGTTGGTCGTGGTGAAGGCTCCAAGGGTAAGACTGCCGGCCGTGGTACCAAGGGTACGAAGGCGCGCTACCAGGTCAAGGCAGGATTTGCGGGCGGCCAGCTGCCGCTGCACATGCGCCTGCCGAAGCTGCGTGGCTTCAAGAACCCGTACAAGGTGGAATTCCAGGTTGTGAACCTGGATAAGCTCAACGAGCTGTTCCCCGAGGGTGGCGAGGTCACCGTGGATAACCTGGTCGAAAAGGGCGCGGTTCGCAAGAACCAGCTCGTCAAGGTTCTGGGCACCGGCGACATCACCGTCAAGGTTGATGTGAAGGCTCACGCCTTCTCCGCCAGTGCTGCTGAGAAGATTGCCGCCGCCGGCGGTTCCGTCACGGAGCTGTAGCCAAACGGCTTCGGTAGTGATCTCTCACAACCAATGACTAAACTCTTGGTGGTCGGTGTATTCCGGCCACCAAGAGTTTCGTTGGGTTAAAGGCAGTTTACTTTTTAGTCCGCGAGTTATTCCGGACGCGGCCGAGCAGATAGACTCGGTTCTTGTGCATCGCCGCTCGGCGGCATCAAAGACTTTTCAGGAGGACGCTTGCTCAGCGCAATTGGCCGGGTTTTCCGGACGCCGGACCTGCGGCGCAAGTTGTTGTTCACCCTCGGTATCATCACCATCTACCGCCTGGGTGCCTTCATCCCTGCCCCCGGTGTTGATTACGGAAACGTGCAGCAATGCTTGGCGCTCGGCAACACCAGCGGCGGGCTGTACCAGTTCGTCAACCTCTTCAGCGGCGGCGCCCTGCTACAGGTGTCCATCTTTGCCCTCGGCATCATGCCGTACATTACGGCGAGCATCATCGTGCAGTTGCTGCGGGTGGTCATTCCCCGCTTCCAGGAGCTGCATCAGGAAGGCGCGCAGGGTCAGTCCAAGCTGACCCAGTACACCCGCTACCTGACCATAGCCCTTGGCCTGCTCAACGGCACCACACTCGTCTCGCTGGCCCGCTCCGGCGCCCTCCTGGGCGACTGCCCGGTGCCGATCATCCCGGAAGACAGCCTGATGGTTATCGTGCTGCTCATCCTGACCCTGACGGCCGGTACCGGCCTGATCATGTGGATGGGCGAACTGGTCACGGAAAAGGGCGTCGGCAACGGCATGTCCCTGCTGATCTTCGTTTCCATCGCCGCAGGCTTCCCGAGCTCGCTGGGTGAAATCCTGCGCGCACAGGGCGTCAACATCTTCATCGGCGTGATCATCATCGGCCTCTTCACCGTGGCCGCGGTCATCTTCGTGGAGCAGTCCCAGCGCCGCATCCCGGTCCAGTACGCCAAGCGTATGATCGGCCGCCGCACGCTGGGCGGCACCAGCACCTACATTCCGATCAAGGTGAACATGGCCGGCGTTATCCCGGTCATCTTCGCTTCGTCGATGCTCTACCTGCCCTCGCTGGTAGCCCAGTTCAACACCCCGACGGACGGCACCACCCCGCCGCCGGAATGGGTCAACTGGATCAACACCTTCCTGGTCAGCGGCGACCACCCGGTCTACATGGCCGTGTACTTCGGCCTGATCGTTTTCTTCACATACTTCTATGTGGCCATCACCTTCAACCCTGAAGAAGTGGCGGACAACATGAAGAAGTACGGCGGTTTCATCCCGGGGATCCGGGCCGGCCGCCCCACCGAGGAATACCTCTCCTACGTGCTGTCCCGGATTACCCTTCCGGGCGCGCTCTACCTCGGCGTGATTTCTCTGATTCCGCTGATCGCCCTGGTGCTGATCAACGCGAACCAGAACTTCCCGTTTGGCGGCGTCTCGATCCTCATCATGGTTGGTGTTGGTCTGGAAACCGTGAAACAGATAAATGCCCAGCTACAGCAACGTCACTATGAAGGACTACTGCGATGACAAAGATGCTCATTATCGGCCCGCCCGGATCCGGCAAAGGAACCCAGGCATCACGTATCTCCGAGCGGCTGGGCATCGTCGCCATTTCCACCGGTGATATCTTCCGCGCCAACGTCAAGGAAGAGACCCCGCTGGGCCTCGAAGCCAAGAAGTACATCGACAACGGCGACTTCGTCCCGGACAGCGTCACCAACAACATGGTTCGCGACCGCCTTTCCAAGGACGACGTCGAACCGGGCTTCCTCCTCGATGGCTACCCGCGGACCACGGCACAGGTGGATGAGCTGGACAGCATCCTGGCCGAGAGCGAAGACCAGCTGGACGTTGTCCTGCAGTTGACTGCCGACGACGAGGAACTGGTCAAGCGCCTGCTGGGCCGCGCGGAGCAGGAAGGCCGCGCCGATGACAACGAAACCGTCATCCGGCACCGTCTGGACCTGTACCACGAGCAGACCGAGGCAGTCGTCTCCCGCTACCAGGGACGCGGCATCGTGACCAAGGTAGACGGACTGGGCGCCATCGACGATGTCACCAACCGCATTATGGACGCGCTTAAGAGCGTTACCGCTTAGTCAACGGAGCTGCCGCTCCAACCTAGGCCCAGGCCCTGATCCTTCGGATTCGTTGGACGGGGCCTGCGGCATTTCGCAGAACAGAAGGAACACAGAAACCATGGCATTCGGCCAGCCCAGCATCGAGTACAAGACCAAGGACCAGATCCGCAAAATGCGCAAAGCGGGTCTGGTGGTCAGCCGCGCCCTCGACGCTGCGGTGGCCGCCGCCGTCGTTGGTGCCACCACCAGCGATGTGGACGCTGCCTTCGAAGCCGTGATCAATGAGGCCGGCGCCAAGAGCAACTTCAAGGGCTACCACGGATTCCCGGCCACCGTCTGCGTTTCGGTGAACGAGGAAGTTGTCCACGGCATCCCCGGCCCCAGGGTTCTCCAGGACGGGGACATCCTCTCCATCGACGGCGGCTGCAGCATCGACGGCTGGCACGGGGACTCCGCACGGGGCGTCATCGTGGGTACGGCCGATCCCGAAGACCAGCGGCTCTCCGACGTGACCGAGGAGGCCATGTGGCGGGGGATCGCTGCCCTGGCCAACGGCTCGCGCGTCGGCGACATCGGCAACGCCATCGATGACTACGTCAGCAGCGTCGAGGGCAAGCCGCTGGGCATCCTCGAGGACTACGTGGGCCACGGCATCGGCACCGCCATGCACCAGGCGCCGGACGTGCTGAACTACCGCACCGGCCACCGCGGGCCGAAGATCCGTCCGGGCCTGTGCCTGGCCATCGAACCCATGCTGGTCCGCGGAGACATCGAGACCAAAACCTTGGACGATGACTGGACCGTCGTCACCACCGACGCCTCGCGCTCATGCCAGTGGGAACACACGGTAGCCGTGCACGACAAGGGCATCTGGGTTCTCACCGCCGAAGATGGTGGCGCTGCCAAACTGGCGCCGCTGGGCGTCACACCGGTTCCGCTGGACTGACCGGCCCCAATTTTCAAGCGAACGACGGCGGCCGTTGGCTGGCCTTCGAGCGTTACGTTCCGCGGGTCTCGCCCGGGATGAAAAAACTTTCATTCCAGGCGAGACCTTTTGCGTCCCCGGCACATTAAGCAAGTAGATGGCCCGCAAGGGACCTGATTCCGGCTGAGGAACGAACGGCCTTGGCCCGTCAGGATGCATTGCATGGAGAGAGGGTCATCGAGGGTATGGCCGCGGGGCGGTGGGAGCGAACGGCTCACCGCTCCGTTGGCCGGCCACACCCTTTTCCTTCCAATCCACAGGGCTTTAGGAGCCCGGGAAGGGGCTCTTATATGGTGGAATTATGGGCCGCAAAGTACTGAAACAGCGCAAGCATGCCGTCTTCGCGGCAGTGATCACAGCAGGACTGATGGGAATAGGCGCCGTTCCGGCGGTCGCCGCCAGCCCGGCTCCCGCCGGAACCTCGGAGACAACCTCGGTTCAGCAGTCCACCGGGGCGGAACATTGCTGGTTCAACGCCGCTACCTCCGCGTCCGAATGCTATGGAACTGAAGCCGCATTGGACACGGCGCTGGAGCAGCTCGGTGTGGACCAGCAGGCCACAAGGACCCAGACGATGGAGCCGGCAGCGGCCACGCAGCGAACCGTCGAACCGGCCGCGGCATCGCTGGCAACAGCAGAGCCCGCGATGGCAACCCAGCCAGCAGCTGAGCCGGCGCCCGTGACCGAGGAGGCGCCGTCGTCGTCGTCGTTGGTTACGGCGGGAATTGTGTACGCGAACGCTGGGTACTCCGGCGCCTCATACCGGATCCTGAACTACGGGGGCTGCTCCGCAGGCGGCTCGGCCTTCATCAATCTGGCCGATGTCGGTTGGAATGACCGGGTGACATCCTTCCGCGGCTACAACGGCTGCACGGTGCGGCTGCACGAAAACCGCGACGGCGAAGGGGCGACCTATGGTGACTACCGGTTCTCGAGCTGGATCGGTGCCTTCAATGACCGGGCTTCGTCAGCCAGTTTCTTCGGCTAAATGGCAGCCAATGACGAGCCGGCGGCCGAAGCGCCGCCGGATGAGTCCGCGCTGCTCCGGCGGTGCGGGCGCAGGGACGAAGACGCGTTCGGTGTGCTCTACGATCGCCATGCCGACGGTGTGCTGCGGTACCTGGGCAGGATCACCGGCGACGTCGGGGCCGCGGAGGAGCTGGCGCAGGAAACGTTCTTCCTCATGTGGGAGAAGGCGAAGCGGATCAAGTGCATCAACGGCTCTGTCTTTCCGTGGCTTTACACCACAGCCAAATACTTGGCGGCGAACCACCTGCGCAAAAAGGGCAATCAGCACATGCTGGACATCGACCGGTTGGACATCGGGCGCGTTCTTGCCGAGGTCTCGACCGAAGAGAAAGTCATCGCGCAGGACACCCTCAACCGGGTCCACCGCGCGGTGTCGGCCATGCCGGAAGCAGACCAGCGGATCTTCCTGGTCCACTTCGTCGGCGGCCGCCCGCACGGTGATATTGCCAAGGAACTCGGCCTGACCAAGGCCGCGGTCAAGAACCGGGTGCTGCGCCTGCGCACCCGGCTGAAGAACCAGTTTTCGGACGTGCTCACAGCGGAAGAAGGTGAATAGGAATGGACGAACTCCAGGTCAGTAAAGCGCGGGTGCGCTCGGCGCTGAGTGCCCGGATTACGCAGGACATCGCCCGCCACAAACGACGACGGCGGGTGCTCACCGCCGCGGTCGCCGTGCCGGTGCTGGCCGGTTCCGCCACCGCGGGCTTTGCCATTCTGAACCTCACCGACGACCAGAAGCGCTTCACCGCCATCTGCTACATGGGCTCCACACCCGATGTCCCGCAGCAGGAGGCCGGCTTTGCCAGCGGCGGCGAGATAGTGGGCACCAATCCGGACGGCAGCGTCATGGTGGACCTGTCCGGCGTGCCGCAGCGGATCGACCCGCAGGAACTCTGCGGGGCACTCTGGAGCGAAGCACCGCTGGAAGGGCAGGACCAGCAGTCGCCGGGAAACGAGCCGCCGGCCATGGTGACCTGCATCCGGGACGACTGGCGCTACGCCGTCTTCGCCACGCCGGACGGTCTGCCCGCCAACGTCGAGCAGTTCTGCGAAGCCATCGACATGAAGCCCGGCACCATCGACGTCACCAAGCTCTGAGTCAGCGGGCTGCCGCTTCGCTCATTTCGGGCTGGGCAGGCTCTGTTTCGGCGTCGCTCGCCTCAGTGGAGCGGCTGCAGGTCAGCAGGAAGAAGCCGGCTGCGGAGATGAGCGCGGCTAAGGCCATGGCGATCGCCATGGGGCGGGCATCGTGCTCGCCCGCCAATCCGACGAGCGGGGAAACCGCGGCGCTAAGGATGAATTGGAAAGCACCGAGGAACGCCGAGCCGGTGCCCGCGTGGTGCCGCGCTTCACCCAGGGCAAGGGCGGTGGCGTTGCCGTAGATGAACCCCAGCGAGCCTTGGAAGACGAAGAGCAGCAGCAGGGTGGGGGTCATCGCGACGCCGGTGAACACCACTGTTAGCAGGGCTAGGGTTGCCAGGACGAGGGCGATGACGCCACCGCCCAGCATCTTGCGGAAGTCCACGCGCCCGGCCAGCTTGGTGGCGATGATCGCGGAGATCATGATGGCCAGGGAATTGAGCCCGAAGACCAGCGAGTACGTGGTGGTGGACAGGCCCAGGATGTTCTGCAGGACAAACGGCGACGCCGAAATGTAGGCGAACATGGCGCCGAAGGCGAAACAGAAGGTGACCAGGTAGCCCACGTAGTTCCGGTTGGCGAGCACGGTCCTGCCGCTGCGGAGCATGGCCTTGAGCCCGCCGCCCTGGCGCTCGGACGCCAGGAGCGTTTCCTTGATGAAGCACAGTGCGGCGATGAACATCAGGGCAACCAGGAACGCAACCACCCAGAAGACACCGCGCCAGCCCAAGCCGGCGATGATGGCGCCGCCGAGCACCGGAGCCAGAACCGGAGCAATGCCAAGGATGATCATCATGACCCCCAGCACCTTGGCAGCCTGGATACCCTTGGCGGAGTCGGAGATAACGGCGCGGGCGAGCACCACGCCTGCGGCGCCGCTCAAACCCTGCACGAAGCGCGCTGTGATGAGGAGTTCGACGCTGGGCGCAACGGCAGTGCCGATGCTGGCCAGCAGGCAGATGGCAGTGCCGATCAGCAGCGGCTTCCGCCGTCCCGTGCCGTCGGACAAGGGACCGATGATTAGCTGGCCGAGCGCCAGCCCGATCAGGAACGTCGTCAGGGTCAACTGGATGCTGGTGGCCGAAGCCCCCAGGTCGCTTGCCATTTGCGGGAAGGCCGGCAGGTACATGTCGGTGGCAAGCGGGCTCACCGCGGTCAGCAGGGCCAGCACCCCGATCACCGCGCCCGTCAAACGTGGGGCATCGCGTGGGGGAGCCATGGTCATAGCGGGATTCCTAACCAGGAAGAGAATTGGGTTGGCCTCCAACTTAATTATGTTTTTATATATATATCAAGATGTGGACTAAGATTGGGCTATGCCGTTGACCACAACCAGCGTTCCCTCCCACGAATTGGGCTCGCTGCTCCACTCCCTTTCCTGGACCATCCACCGCATTCTTCCCTCGGCGGCCGGCCTTGATCCGCTGCCCACCTCCGAGCTGGTGGTGCTCATGCGCGTCCACCGGGAACCGGGCCTGACCGTTTCAGAGCTTGCCCTGCAACTGGGGTTGCGCCAGAGTAATGCCAGCGCTGCCGTGAAGGCGCTGGCTGACCGCGGGCTGGTTGAGCGGAGAACCAGCCCGACCGACCGTCGGCTGGCCTTGCTGCACCCGAGTGAAAAGGCACAGAAAAACAAGAGGCTCATTGAGGAAGCGTGGTCCGGATCCATCAGCACGGCCCTGCTGAAGCTTCCGGCCGAGCAAATCCAGGCCATCGTGGGCGCTGCCGAGGCACTCGCTGCCCTTGAAGAGGAGTTGCGGACCGAACTGGCCAACGCGCACTAATGTGGGCGTTTCACGCGCAGCGAGTTAGTTCTCCATATCAACGCGGGCGATGCTTCGTCCGAGCGCCTCAACCTTGGCTGCGACCAACCCCGGGGCATCGATCAGCCGATAGGTGATGGATCGTCCCGCACTTCCAGTCGCGTGGGCAATGGAAGCGATCAGGGGGTGTTCGAGAAATTGCAATACCTCTTCGATGTCTTTGGTTGAGGGCCGGGGGTCGATTTCGTCCCTGACGATGAGGTAGATCTGGTCCGCAGATAGGGCACCGTGCGTTACATCATCTGCTTCACGGGCTTCCTGAGCGAGCACTGCCACGACCTGAGAGAGCAGCATGATCCGGCGCTCGGCATGCGACCACCCACTTTCAAGGTCCTTTCGCGCCCCTGGGCGGGAATCCACGAGACCCAGGTAAGCAGAGGGGGACCGTGGCGTCGTTTCATGTCGTCGAAGTGTCCGGCAGAGTTCATTCACCGTGACGAGGGCAACGCCGTTTTGTTCGGCCCGAGCGCGGACACGGCCACTATCGAAACCTGGCCCGACGAGGGCGACGAAGTCGGCGTGGTGCTTCTCCTTATGCTCCGAGAGAGTGTCGAAAGAGACTGCTCCTTCATTAACCGTCCCACTGCGGGCAGCCTTCGCATCAAGAATCACCCGCACCGGTTTCCCGTCGGGATTATCGACGGTGGCGAGCACATCTGTCTTACCTCCACCTCCGATGTGCCGCGCCTCGAATCCCAGGTAGGAGAAGGATTCAGCCACAGCCTTCTCCAAACGGATCGGGGAATCGCCGGCCACTGCCGCAGATTCCAACTCGAGAGCCAATTTGTTTGCCGGCGACGGGCCGTGGTCTCTCGACGGCTGGTCAAAACCATTGGTCTCGTCGTCATACTCGTCTAAAGCAGTCTGTATAGGAATTTCGAGGGCAATGCGTTCTCCCAACGGCGTTGGCTGGTACCTCCAGTTAGCACGCTCCTCGATGAGGCCGGCTGCCTTGAGAAGCTGAAGTCGGGTTCTGACCCCTCCAACATCCACCCTTGCCATACCGTAGTGCGCGTACGCAGCCCGAGCGAGGTCGGGAGCCCTATCAAACTCTGCCAGCAACGGAATGATCTCTAGCATGAACAGGAATCTGCGGTGCAGGATGAGCACGAGGTCTAAGGTGCTTTGAGTCTCCAGCCATGCGGTGGCGGGCTCGGACGGGGAGTAAATATTAAACCCGGTCTGTTCGAGGAGGCCTGACTTATTGAGGGTTGTCATGACAGCGCTGAAGGAGCTCTCAGACAATTCGAAAGTTCTTTGTGCAAAGGCGAGTAGGTCGGCCCTTGAGATGCTTGGGGATGAAGCATTGACCAGCAGGTATAGGGATTCGACAATCTCGGTTTCACCGTTCCCGCGTGGTATGTACCCAAGGGACGAGTTTCTGCCCATCAGGACCTCCGGTGTCAGGCCCTTGACGAGCGCAGCGATCGGTTGAGGCGGCTCAGGGACGTTCGTGACGGTTGCTGCCGTCCGTGGCCTTTGCTCGGGGCCGCCAAGTTGCAAGCCAGTCACCGCCTTCCGCCCAGCGTCGGTCAATCCGATGTGCGTGTTGGTTTTGTACTCCACTAGCCCCAAAGCCGACATCCAGGTGACGCGTCTTCGGACCTGATCCAGTGTCGTCCACTGCAACTGGTACTCCCTCGCTGCCACATCCATTAGTTCTCGCACCGTCCTAGCCCCATCTGCAAGGGCATGGAGGAGTTCACCGACGAATCGCACATGACGGTGGAAGATTGCGAGGAGGTCATGGGGGTCACGTGAATACATCCATAACCGCGCCTCCTCAGATACGTCCAAGTGCTCTCGATCCAGATGGGCGATAAGCCCTGCCGGTGCGACCTGTTTCACAGCGTCACGGAGCTCGCGTTGAACTCCGTCGCCCAAGTCCACCATGGCGGCAACGCGCCCTTCCTGGGTAACGACAGCTGACAATAACGTCTCCAAGGTCTGGACCTGGTTCTTGCCACCACCTGGCATGTAGGGCATTGCAAGAATCCTAGAGGACCATGGGAGCGGGACAACTGTTGACTGTTCACTCACAACGGCCTGTTCGTTGGGCGATGATGCGACGGTATCCTCGGTCAATTCAGTTGCGCCTTTCGGTGTTCAGGGTCCAAGACAACATTAGATAATTGTGTCCTATTGCCTTCGGCGTTGTTGCTGTCGATAGGCGGACGGGGCGCTGGGCGAACGAATGGCCGTTTCAAAAGCCCCACGACGGAGCTGTGGAAGGGTTCACACGATCGAGGATCCAATGAACGACGACGGCGGGCGGCAGTTGGGGGAGGGCGGCTGGACCGAGGTGGTCAGAAACGGGGACACGGTCCGCCGTCCGGTCCGCCCGTTCACCGCTACCGTCCAGCAGTACTTGGCGCACTTGCACGCCCAAGGCTTCGAGGCCGCTCCGGTCCCGCTCGGTTACGACGACGCCGGACGGGAAGTCCTCTCCTATGTCCCGGGCGACATCCCGGTGGAACCGCTGCCCGCAGAGGCAACGGGCCCGGAGGTACTGGCCGCGCTGGCCCGGCTCATCCGCCGGTTGCATGATGCTGCACAGGGATGGGCGCCGCCGGAAGGCGCGGTGTTCGGCAGCCTCCCCGGTATCCGTCCGCCAGGCGTTAAGCCACTGTTCGCTACGCCCGAACTGGTCTCCCATCAGGACTACTGCCCGGGCAATGTCGTCTTCCGCAACGGCGTTCCGGCGGCCCTGATCGACTTCGACCTGGCCAGGCCGACTACCCGGGTCGCCGACATCGTCAACGCGCTCTACTGGTGGGCGCCGCTCCTGCATCCGACAGACCGGGGGCCCTCGCTGAAGGAAGCGGACATCCCGGCACGGGTGCGGCTGTTCGTCGACGCCTACGGCATGAACGCCGAGCAAAGAAGCCGGCTGGTTGACGTCGCCATTCAGCGCGGCCGCAACGCCTCGCTCACCGCCAAGGCTGCCGCCGACGCCGACCCTGTCTTCCGGCGCTGGTGGGACGAAGGCGTGAAGGACCGGATGCCCAGGGCCGAAGCTTGGCTCAGCGACAACGCCGATCTGATCCGGGCCGCCCTCTAGAGTGAAGGCATGACTTCCTCCATCACCGATGTTCCCGGAATCAAAGTCGGCCAGGTCCAGCGGATCGGCGAGGGCTGGCTGTCCGGCGTGACCGTGGTGCTGCCGCCGCCGGGAACCATCGGGTCCGTGCACGTGGGCGGGGGAGGCCCGGCCACCCATGAAACCGATGCGCTCGACCCGACCACGCTGGTCCCCACGGTGGATGCGGTGGTCCTTACCGGCGGCAGCGCCTTCGGGCTGATTACCGCCCACGGTGCGCAGCGCTGGCTCGAGGAGCAGGACAGGGGCTTCCGGACCGATGCCGGCGTGGTGCCCATCGTGCCCGCGGCAGCCATCTTCGACCTCGGCCGCGGCGGCGACGCCAAGGCCCGACCAACCGAGCAGATGGGGTACGACGCCGCCGCTGCAGCAGGTGCCTCCCCAGACTTTGCGCCGGTACAGCGAGGCAACGCCGGCGCCGGCACCGGAGCCGCGCTGGACTACCAGCGCTATAAAGGGGGAGTGGGCAGCGCTTCGCTGCGGATGAGCGGCGTCAACTCCGAAGTGGTCATCGGCGCGATCGCCGTGGTCAATGCAGCCGGTGCACCTGTCGGACTCGGCACGGAACAGGTCTTGCGCGCTGCCCCCGAGCTGCCGCCGCTGCCCGGCCAGACACAGCGATCTACTGATACTCAGGCTCCACCACCCGGCCAGGCGCCGCTGAACACTACGCTGTGCGTCGTAGCTACCAACGCCGTGCTGGATCCCGCGCAGGTCAAGCGCACTTCGTCCGCCTCGCACGCGGGGCTGGCGCGGGCGCTCAACCCGTCCCACACGCTGGGCGACGGGGACGTGGTCTTCGGCCTGGCCACCGGCGAGAAGCAGCTGGTGCAAGAGGGCCCGGTGACCCCGGTCCTTGAACTGCAGATTTTGGCGGCGGAAGCCGTCCGCCTTGCCATTCTTGACGCGGTGGCGAGTGCCGAGACTGTGGAGACCCCCGCCGTCGTACTTGCAAAGCATCCCGATTTAACTTAAAGCGGCTCGCGGAGTACAGTTATCTGTTGGTTGTCTCTACTTTCGTGCCCGTTCCCGGGCCGGGGGCCGCTCAACGAGCGCATTCCACCGGAAGTCTAGTGGCAAGCAACACCCAAAAACTAGCCCCACGCAAGTGGTGGTTACTGACGTTAGCGGAGGATATGGCTAAGAAAGACGGTGTCATAGAGATTGAAGGCACTGTGCAGGAAGCTCTGCCCAACGCGATGTTCCGCGTTGAGCTGACTAACGGACACGTTGTGCTTGCTCACATCTCGGGAAAGATGCGTCAGCACTACATCAGGATCCTCCCAGAGGACCGTGTTGTAGTGGAACTCAGCCCGTACGACCTCTCACGGGGCCGTATCGTCTACCGCTACAAGTAAAGACTTAGCTCCGCGGGACACCGCGGTAATAGGTAATTACGCAAGCGACAACTGCAAACGCAAAGGATAACCATGAAGGTCCAGCCGAGCGTCAAGCGGATCTGTGATAAGTGCCAGGTGATTCGTCGCAAGGGCAACGTCATTGTGATCTGCGAGAACCCGCGCCACAAGCAGCGCCAGGGCTAAGCTTCCTGCTTCGAAGCAGGAACTACCCACGCGTAGTAATTCAATAGGCAGTGCAGCAGGATTTCCTGCACACCCCCGGGCTCGGAGGCCGGGGACCTGGTAACAGGGATGCATTGCTTCAGACCTCCGGATACAACAAGGAGAACCGCCATATGGCTCGTCTCGCTGGCGTAGATATTCCCCGCGAAAAGCGGGTAATTATCGCCCTGACTTACATCTACGGCGTGGGTAAGACCCGTGCAGAGCAGATCGTCGCGGAAACCGGCATCAGCCCGGACACCCGCGTCAAGGACCTCACCGATGCAGAGCTCGTGCAGCTGCGTGATTACATCGAGGGCAACTACAAGGTAGAAGGTGACCTCCGCCGTGAGGTTGCCGCCGACATCCGCCGCAAGGTTGAGATCGGTAGCTACGAAGGTATTCGCCACCGTCGTGGACTGCCCGTTCGCGGTCAGCGCACCAAGACCAACGCTCGCACCCGTAAGGGCCCGAAGCGCACCGTCGCCGGTAAGAAGAAGACTCGCTAAACAGCGGTCTGCTAGCTACCAACCAACTTTGTAGGAGAAATATATGCCCCCCAAGACTCGTGGAGCGGTACGTAAGCCGCGTCGCAAGGACAAAAAGAATATTGCGCTCGGACAGGCGCACATCAAGAGCACCTTCAACAACACCATCGTGTCCATCACGGACCCGAACGGTGCTGTCATCTCGTGGGCTTCGGCCGGCGAGGTTGGCTTCAAGGGTTCGCGTAAGTCCACCCCGTTCGCAGCGCAGATGGCTGCTGAGTCCGCTGCAAAGCGTGCCCAGGAGCATGGCCTGAAGAAGGTCGACGTTTTCGTGAAGGGTCCGGGATCCGGACGCGAGACTGCAATCCGTTCGCTGCAGGCCGCTGGCCTCGAGGTTGGCTCCATTTCGGATGTCACCCCCAGCGCCCACAACGGTTGCCGTCCCCCGAAGCGCCGCCGCGTCTAACCAGCCGCCTTTTGGTTCCTTCGGCCGCCGTCGGTTCCCATGTATATGGGAATTACGACGGCGGCTGAAGGTTCCGCTCCCGGCTGTCTAGCCGTTCTTTTCCACCAATTCGTGCTGCGTCATATAGCGGACGCTCGCTGAAAGGAAATCTAAGTGCTCATTGCACAGCGCCCCACCCTTACCGAAGAAGTAGTGGCCGACAACCGCTCACGGTTCGTTATCGAACCGCTTGAGCCGGGCTTTGGCTACACCCTGGGAAACTCTCTTCGCCGCACCCTGCTGTCCTCGATTCCCGGTGCTGCTGTAACCAGCATCCGGATCGACGGTGTGCTGCATGAGTTCACCACCGTTCAGGGTGTGAAGGAAGATGTCACCGAGATCATCCTGAACATCAAGAACCTGGCTGTTTCCTCCGAGCATGACGAGCCCGTGGTCGCCTACCTGCGCAAGCAGGGACCCGGTGTTGTCACCGCTGCGGATATTGCACCGCCGGCCGGCGTGGAATTCCACAACCCGGACCTGCACATCGCCACGCTGAACGAGAAGGGCAAGTTCGAGCTCGAACTGACCATCGAACGCGGCCGTGGCTACGTTTCGGCGAGCCAGAACAAGTCCGGCGACTCGGAGATCGGCCGCATCCCGGTTGACTCCATCTACTCGCCGGTACTGAAGGTTACCTTCAAGGTTGAGGCAACCCGTGTTGAGCAGCGCACCGACTTCGACCGCCTGATTGTCGACGTCGAAACCAAGGACTCCATTGCACCGCGCGACGCCGTCGCCTCTGCCGGAACCACCCTGGTCGAGCTGTTCGGCCTGGCACGCGAGCTGAACACCCAGGCTGAAGGTATTGAAATCGGCCCGAGCCCCACAGATGCCGCCCTGGCAGCTGACATGGCTCTGCCGATCGAGGACCTTGAGCTGACCGTGCGGTCCTACAACTGCCTCAAGCGTGAGGGCATCCACACCGTGGGTGAGCTCGTTGCCCGCTCCGAGGCTGACCTCATGGACATCCGCAACTTCGGTGCGAAGTCCATCGATGAGGTCAAGGCAAAGCTTGTTGAGCTTGGTCTGTCCCTGAAGGATTCCCCTCCAGGATTTGACCTTGCCGCACGTGCCGCAGCCATCGAAGAGGACGAAGAAGCCTTCGGCGAGGACGAACTCTAAATCGCAAGAATTCTGCCGTCATGGTGCTCTGTAGCGCCAAGAGCGGCACCATTTGAGGAGAAAACATAATGCCTACCCCCCCTAAGGGTCCGCGCCTCGGAGGCGGTCCGGCGCACGAGCGACTGATGCTCGCCAACCTGGCCGCTGCTCTGTTCGAGCACAAGCGCATCACCACCACCGTTACCAAGGCAAAGCGTCTGCGTCCGTACGCCGAGCGCCTGGTTACCTTCGCCAAGCGCGGAGACCTGGCCTCGCGCCGTCGCGTGCTGTCCCTGATCAGCAACAAGGGCATCGTCCACGAGCTGTTCACCGACATCGCTACTGCCGTCGAGAACCGTGATGGTGGCTACACCCGCATCACCAAGATCGGCAACCGCAAGGGCGACAACGCTCCCATGGCTGTCATCGAACTGGTCCTGGATCCGGTTTCCCCGAAGCAGGCCGTTGTGGCCGAAGCTGAGAAGGCTGCCGCCAAGTCCGCTCCGGCTCCGGTTGAGGAAGAGCCCGTTTCGGCCGAATCCGCTTCCTCTGCTTCGGCTGAGTCCGCTGACTCGCCGGCTTCCGCTCCTTCGGCTCCTTCCGCCGAAGAAGCTGCTGAGGCTCCGGAAGCTGACGAGAAGAAGTAATTCTTCGAGTCTGAATCCGGCTAGCATTTAGAGCATGCATTCCCAGAAGCCCGCTGTCCCGCAACCGGACAGCGGGCTTCTGCGTGTCCGGATGAATTTAGCGTACGACGGCGGTCCGTTCAGTGGGTGGGCAATCCAACCGGGATTGCTGACCGTCCAGGGTGCGCTGGAAGAAGCGCTTGCCACGCTGCTACGCCGGCCCATCCGGCTGACCGTGGCCGGCCGGACCGACGCCGGCGTCCATGCCCGCGGCCAGGTGGTGCACTTCGATCTGGAACCGGGGGAGTGGGAGTCGCTGGCCCGTGGCAAGATGATCGACCCGTCTGCCTCCCTGCTGCGCCGGCTGCGCGGTGTCATCACCAAAGTCCTCGGTGGCCGGGTTGGCGCACCGGTGCCGTACCGCGATCTCGCCGGCGCCATCGAAGTCCACACGGCCGAACTTGCGCCCATCGGTTTCGACGCGCGGTTCTCCGCCCTCTGGCGCCGGTACAGCTACCGCATTGCTGACCGCGCCGGATCGTGGGATCCGTTGACCCGCAATATCACCCTCTGGCACAAGCACGCCCTCGACGTCGACGCCCTGAACTCCGCGGCGGAGCGCATCCTCGGGGTGAACGACTACTTGTCCTTCTGCAAACCCCGCCAGTTCTCCACCACCATCCGCGAACTCCAGGACTTCAGCTTCACCCGCAATAACGACGGCGTAGTGGTCGCCACGGTGCGCGCGGACGCCTTTTGCCACAATATGGTCCGTGCGTTGATCGGCGCCTCGCTGGCGGTCGGCGCGGGCGAGGAGAAACCGGAGTGGCTGCACGAGCGCCTCGTAGCCAAGGTCCGGGACTCCAAGACCATATTGGCTCCGCCGCATCCGCTCGTCCTGGAAGAAGTGAAATACCCGGATGACGCCGCCCTGTTCGGCCGCGCTGAGCAGACCCGCGCCCTGCGCACTTCCGAAGACTGACGCCCCGGCCAGCGGACTTCAACTCGGTCAGTTCCCTCCTAGCGTGCGCTGACCCTTGCCCGCCTCCCGGTGCGATGGCAGACTCAGTGGATCGGGATGATGCCCGCTGTGATGGCTTCGTTCCTACAACGGACGTGTGAGTCGAGGCTTCAGGAGGCTGCAATGAACGTGCTGCATCAGGTCGTGGAGAAGTTGGAAGGCCTCGAATTCCTGGACAAGGTAGCCGAACCGTACGCCGCCACCATGGGCCGCATAGTAAAGCCGCGATATTTGCGTAGCCTGCTCAGCGGTACGTACCTAGGACACCCGTTGCACCCGCTGCTGACCGACTTGCCCATCGGTGCGTGGACTATGGCTACCTTGCTCGATAACCTCGGCGGAGAGTCTTCCGAACCGGCAGCCGATTTATTGGTCATGGCCGGGATTGCCACTGCGATTCCCACTGCCGCATCCGGTTCTAACGACTGGTCCGATACGCAGGGCAAGGAGCGCCGCGTCGGGCTGGTGCACGCCCTGTCCAACTCAACCGCTGTAAGCCTGTACGTCGCATCCCTCATTGCCCGCAAGAAAGGCAATCGGAGAGCAGGCAAGGTCCTCGGATTGGCCGGGTTCGGCGTCCTAATGACCGGCGGCTACCTTGGCGGCCACCTGTCCTACTCCAAGGGCGTCAATGTCAACCGCACCGCCTGGCGCGAAGGGCCAACCGAATGGCAGACCGTGCTTGCGGAAGCCGAGCTGAGCGAGGGCAGCCTGCGAAAGGTGGATCTGGACGGAGTGTCCGTGGTGCTCTACCGCGACGGCGGCCAGATCCACGCGCTGGACAGCGTCTGCAGCCACATGGGCGGTCCGTTGGAAGAGGGAACTGTCAGCGAAGGCTGTGTCACTTGCCCCTGGCATGGCAGTACCTTCCGGCTGTCCGATGGCGGCATCGTCCGCGGCCCGGCGAGCAATCCGCAGCCGGTCTACGAAGCGCGCGTCATCGACGGCGGAATTGAAGTCCGCCGGTCACCCGACTCCTGAAACCAGCGGTACCAAGATAGTCGCGGCGATCATCGACGGGCCAAAGGGGATCTCAGACTTCCTGTTCAAAACACGCCCAAGCACGAGAACCACTATGGCCACTGCGTTAAGGACGAACGCTCCCACCAGAACCAGCAGCCAGGCGTTCAGACCTAGGTAACCCGCATAAAGCCCGACGACAGCGGCCAGTTTCACGTCGCCCATGCCCATACCGCCCGGCTTGATCAGCGCCATGACCAGATAGACAGCGAACATAACAGCCGCGCCCAGTACTCCGCCCAGCAACTGCACCCAACTGCCACTCATCAGGCTGGCCACTCCGAGCAGGCCGAGTGCGCCGAGCAGGAACGGCAGAACCAGCCGGTTCGGCAGCAACTTGTGCCGGGCATCGATCGCACCGAGCAGTATCCCCATCACCGCAAGGTAGAGGAACGCTGGCAGCGCGGGATCTGCGTCGAAGATTACTGCAAGGAATCCGCAGAACAACCCGGCCAGCGCCGCCACCGGCAGGCGCCATCGGGCAGGCAGCGCGGTCCGCGCCTCGCGCTGAGCCAGGGGAAACGCCACGTTGCCGGCTGCAAGTCCAACGGCGGCACAGGCCGCGATGAGTAGGATGTTCACTATACGAGCCTAAAGTGGCCAGTCACTGGCCGCTGAAGGTTGCAATAGCGTTGATCGCTGCGGGTCCCAGGATGGCGATGAAGAGCACTGGAAAGATGAAGAACAGCAGCGGAAAGAGGACCATGACTGGCAGTTTCATAGCCTTTTCTTCGGCGCGCTGACGCCGCTTGACACGCATGACCTTGGCTTGAGTCCGGAGCACGCCGCTGAGCGCGATGCCATACGCATCCGCCTGAACTATAGCTTTCACGAAGCTCCTGAGTTCCGGCACATTCGTCCGGTCCGCCAGAGCTAGGTATGACTCCCTGCGGCTTCTGCCCACCTGCATATCCTGCAGGGTCCGGACCAGTTCCTCGGCCAAAGGTCCCTTTCCGTTGGCACCGGCTCGAGCCATGGCCGCTTCGAAGCCAAGACCCGCCTCGACAGAGATCAGCATCTGGTCAAGGGTGTTGGCCAATTCCAACTGCATGGCCTTCTGACGTTCCTGCCCTTTGCTGTAGAGCATCAGGTCCGGGATGAAATACCCGAGCACCGTGAGGAAGATTCCGAGCAAAATCATGGTGGAGGATGGATTAGATCTAATCATAACGAACGCAAGCAGTCCGCCAGCAAAAGTGAGAGCAAGTTTTGCCGCAAGCAGTCTCTGAAGTGGCATTGAGGCCGGGCGCCCTGCTAATGCGAGTAACCTGTCCAATTTTCTTGTGTAACTAGGAGGAGTCAATTGCTGGCCTACCCGATAAAGCAACCCCAAATCACGGTGCCGTACAGCTTCGGTAGTTTCGAAGCCACGAGCAAGGTTGGAGCGAATGGCTGATCTCGTTTTTTGCTCACTCGAGAGAATCATCCACAAGAGAAATCCGAGCGAAGTACTGAGCAGGATGGTTCCGATAACAACGGTCAAATCCATGATGAGGCCGCTCCTAGAACTTCAAGTCGATGATCTTGCGCAGCCATAGACCGCCGATGATCATGAGAATGACGGATACACCGATCATGACCCAACCAAGAACTTCGGTGAAAAGTACGGCAATGTAGTTCGGGTTGACCACGCTGAGCATGACGACGATGCCGATGGGCAAAGCCATGAGAATGTAGGCGGAGAACTTTCCCTCGGCGGCGAGCGCCTTGATCTGCCCCTTGATCTCGGTCCGTTCACGGATAGTTCCGCTGACCTGGTCGAGTACTTCTGCGAGATCGCCTCCTACTTCGCGGTTGATCTGAATGGCTTGGGCGATCCACATGAAGTCTTCGTTTGCCATCCGCACAGAAGTATCGTTCAAAGACTGGAGCAGGTCCTTCCCCAAACTTGTTTCGGTGATGATGCGACGCATTTCTTCTGACGTAGGACTGTCCGCTTCCGTTGCCGCGGCATCAATCGCGCGGAGAATACTATGCCCAGCGCGGAGACCGCCGGTAAGTAGCTGAAGAGTGTCTCCCAACTGCGCATCGAACTTGGAGCGGCGTTGCCTTATAAGCTGCGAGAGCACAAGATGAGCTATAAACGGCGCGATTACCGCGAACAGCAGTCCGAGTACCGGGCCGCCTAGGAGTAAGCCGGCCAATCCCGTGACAAGCGACGCAGCCAACACCAGAATGACGAAGTCAGCCTGGCTAAGTTTCAGCCCTGCTAGCTCCAGTAGCTCCTTGCGGTAAATGCGTGTGGGACGTCTGGAGAGCTGTTCTTCAACGAGACGCACCGCCGTAACCGCGAAGCGTGAGAGCTGAGAGGTGGATTGCTCTTCAAAAGGGCGCCGGCGGTCACGTGGAATCGTATAATTCTGCGCCCTAACAGCATGCAGGCCGAGCCCGATGGCTAACAGAATGAGGCCGAGACCCATGACTAAGATTCCGTTCATGACTGGCGCTGTCCGCCAACTGTCATGGGTCGGCCGAAGACTGCCGGCGATACAGTAATCCCCATGTCTTCGAACTTTTCTATAAAGCGTGGCCGAATGCCGGTAGGAATGGGCTTACCCAAGAATCTTCCCTGAGGATCGAGGCCGGCAGAATAGTCAAAGACAAAAGCATCCTGGAGTGTCACGACGTCCCCTTCCATTCCCTGCACTTCGGTCACATGCGTGATCCGTCGCGTGCCATCCCTCAAACGCGCAATCTGAATAATCAGATCTACTGCTGAAGCGATCTGTTCGCGGATAGCGCGCAGCGGTAGATCCATTCCGGCCATCAGGACAAGAGTTTCCAACCGGGCGACAGCGTCACGAGGGGAGTTCGAATGAACGGTGGAGAGCGAACCGTCGTGTCCGGTATTCATGGCTTGAAGCATGTCGAGAGACTCGCCACCCCGCACCTCGCCCACCACTATACGGTCTGGACGCATACGCAATGAGTTGCGAAGCAGATCGCGGATCGTAACTGCCCCCTTTCCTTCCGTATTCGGAGGACGGCTCTCCAACCGCACTACGTGCTGCTGCTGGATCTGTAGTTCCACGGCGTCCTCGATTGTGACAATTCTGTCCGACTCGGGCAGGAACGAGGACAGCACGTTCAATAGAGTCGTCTTGCCAGTACCGGTACCGCCCGAAACAATGATGTTCAATTTCGCTTTGACGCAGGCGTCAAGCAGTTCAGACATTTCGAGGGTCATTGTGCCGAAGTCGATCAAGTTCTGGACTGTGAGTGGTACCTTGCTGAACTTACGAATGGTCAGCGATGATCCGTTGACAGCTAGCGGAGGAATCACGGCATTCACGCGTGAACCGTCTTCCAAGCGAGCGTCAACCAGTGGGGAAGACTCATCGATCCGGCGTCCGACTTTGGACACGATGCGCTCGATCACCTTGCGCAAATGGTCTTCAGAGCTGAAGCGGGAGTCAGTCAACATGACGCGGCCCTGACGTTCCACGTAAATCTGGTCCATCCGGTTGACCATGATTTCAGTGACGGTGGAGTCGTCGAGAAACCGCTGAAGTGGGCCGTACCCCATAACGTCGTCGGCAACGTCGCGGATAAGGCGGCGGCGCTCATCGGCGGACAGAGGCACCTGCTCCTCGTCGATAATCTGTCCAAGTTCCTCGCGTGCCGTGAAACGCAAGTCCTCCTCGCTGAGCGTTGCGTCGTTGAAGCGGGCACCCATTCGGTCAAAAAGGGCTGTCGCAGCACGGTGTTTGAGGCTAGCTAGCGCATCGATTGGAATGGCAGTAGATTCCCCGCTCAGCAGGGGCGCTTGACGTGCTGTGACAGGCAGAGCAGGTGCAGATTCTTGGATAAGACTGGCCGCCATGTGCATATCTGGCGCATCTGATGCCTCTTGCATCCGGGCGGCATTCATTCGCTCTGAGAGTTTCACTGAACTACCGCCCGTCGATGAAGCTTGCGTCGCTTGTCACGCCATTGCGGATCAAAACGTTCAACCAGTTCAGTCAATCCCCTAACAGCGGGGTCTCTGATGGGCTCCTGCAGGACAGGCACTCCTCTGTTTGTCGCATAAGAAAGCGCTTTTGACCGTGGGATCGCAACGTCGATGGGCGCTCCCAAGCTAGCTTCAATGTCCTGGACACTGAGTCCGGTCTTAGTGTCGGCGAAGTTGAGCACTACGTGCCGGGTTTCGGGAATGAGTTCAAGTTTCCTCAGAACGTCCAAGCCTGTGCGTAAACTTCTGACGCTGGAAACGTCCATACCGGATACCCAGATCGCATCGGTGCATTGTTCCAGTGCGGCTAAAGTATGCTCCGTCAGACCGGGTCCGGTGTCCACCACAACGTACTTGAATTGTGTCGACAGTTGCTGAAGCAAGTGAGTCACTTGCTCGGCTGTAATGAGGTCTCCAGCAACAGGATCCAGAGGTGCACAAAGCGTATATATGTTTGCCGCGTGCAAGGTGAGAAACGCTTTGAGAACCATGGCATCTTGACTGGCAGAATTAGACACGGCATCGGTCATCGTGTGCTCGGGGTGCAAATACAGATTTGAGGCTACATCTCCGAATTGGAGGTCTAGGTCAACGATGACTACGTTCATCGGAGCCACTTTCCCGAGTCCTACTGCAACGTTGGTGGCAATTGTTGTCTTGCCTACTCCACCTTTCGGCGAAAAGACGCCCACGACAACTCCTCGCTCGCTATGCGTTGCTGCTCCAGGCTGGTCTGTGCGATAGCGGCTGGCGAAAACCTGACAAGCACGCTCCAACAAGATTCGGATCGATGGAATGTCAGCCAGCGGACTCAGTACGTCGCGGACTCCAGCTCGCATCGCTTGGAGTATCAGCTCCGGAGTCGACTCAGCCACAAGTACGACGCTGAGCGCCGGAAACTGAACATCTAGAATGGTTGCTAGCCGTAGAGCGTCCTCTGCGGGCAAATTGGGGCCAAGGATCAGAACTTCAGGTCGCTCACCGGTCACCAGTGTAAAGAACTCCTGCGGCTGCAAATTGAGGACATCTGGCCCGACTGTAGTAATATCTCCCGATAGACCACCGGCAAGAGCCAAACGCAGCTTTTGCTCGAAGGACCCATCCGATCCGACTAGAATAAATCGGCTCATCGATAAACCTCTGACTTCTCAATGACCTCTGGCTTACTTTCCTTCGCCTCGAGCGGTTCCTTGCTGAGCCATATACGACCGAATTCAGCGGCGAAAATGAGTCGCGCGGCATCTGTATCGGTGGCGGCGACTGTCAGGAGCAAGGATCCTTCCGGCAACGCTTGCGCATCTTGTTCGGGATTTTCCGTCGTGGGAAGTGGGGCGCGCTGGACCGCGGTGACCAATAGTTTGTGCAGCACTAGTTGAGTCGTAGGTTCCTCTGGCCTGCCCTCGATAGCGCCGGCGTCAAGAGAAATATAAACGCCGACATGATCACCCGCGATAACTCTGCCACCAACAACTCTTTGCGGCTCCAGCTGGAAGGACACCTCTTGAAGCCCCTTGGGTATCTCAACGGCTCCAAGGATTTGAAGTTCCTCCGGCGCTAGTAGACGCTCAGCTAAGAGTTGCTCTCCTGGAACCAGTTCTACCGCCGTGACTTTTCCGGCGCTGCTAGTTAGGTCCGCGAGGGCCGTGGAAGGAACGGCTGTCGCGGGCTGCTGTTCAATGTCGACAGACTCGGCCAGTTCTTCCACTGGTGTTCCCGCCGGCACGGTTTCTTGTACGACCACTACATTGACGGTCTCAAGCCCTGCCATAGCTCTGCTGTCGGCATTCGCCGTGTAAGCGAAGACGAGAATGCCGCCCACCAATGCCAGCACGATGGCGGAGGCTCCGGCAATCAATCTAGATTTCACAATGTTTTATTCCTATCGAGTTACCACAAGACGACGGCGCCTTCGTTGTCCTGGCTTGATCCCAACTCCACTGCTTCGTCGCGGGAATCGTTTTGGATGGGCAACGTATTGACCTTCAGTCGTTCGTGTTACTAGTCGCTTAGCTGAACGACAGTTGCACCGAATTCATCTGTTCCGCCAGTCGTCAGGCCATCTTCACTGGAGACATACTCAATGAAGCGTCCTATCAATCCCTTTTTGGAGTTGTTACCGCCTGACACATAGCCCATGCCGGTCGGAGGATCAACCTTGGCGTCAGGGGTCGCAGAGGGCAGATTCCATCCCCACAATTCGAATGCAGCCCAGCCCTTGATCGTGAACTTGCCTTCGTCACCCGCACCGCTGGCGTTAGCGAATATAGGCAAAACAACAGTTTTGCCTTGTAACTCATCTTTGTCGAAGAAACCGCTGCAGGAAGACGGCGGAGGTGCGCCCGATGAGCTGTCACCGATGAACTCCGTGTCTGATATTTTTATCAATATCGCACTACACGTACCATCAGTCTTAAGCCATCCAAACCCCCCAGGCAGATGGGCACCGGAAGGATTTCTTGCAGAGCAATCGTTACCCCCGTGAGTCTGGATCATTTTGAGACCGCCAGTTAAATCAAACTCACACTGCCCGAACCCGACCGGTAGATATGGAACTCCGGAATACGGGCCTCCCCACTGAGAGGTGGCGCCTGCAACAACGGTTGCATTATCAAAGGAACTTGCAGGATCCAAGAGTTCAAATATTGGTCCGAAGAACAATGGCAGCTCGTTTGCGTTTCCATCACTTACTTGGGCGCCCACATTAACCCTGACCGTCCCGCTGCTTAACGTCGCCTCTATCAAGTGGGCCGTGCCGTCATTTGCATTGTCATTGCTGAATTGAACCGCAGTACTGTCGGCAACAGCTTGACTACATTCGTTCCCTTGTGCGCAGTCGGTTGCTATGGCAAGCGCTGCAGCATCGGCGCCATTTTGAAGCTGGGCCTTCTCGGCATAAAGCCGACCAACATCGACAACGAGGGCAACTGTGCCTAAGAGGACAACCATTAGGATGGCTACAATGACAGCAGTTAGTCCGTGCTCATCTTTCTTCTCGACACTCAACCGCCACATCTCATCACTGCCTTACCTTCCAGTTGGATAGGGTAGAGCGGACCTAGGCCTAGGAACTCTGCTTCAAGGAGTCCGGTCATCGAGGAGAGCGAGACACTCGTGGTCACCTCTACGGAATCGAGAGCAGAACACGGCACCCCACCGTCGCTCACAGTGAATGCAAGACCCTGCAAAGACGGGGCGGATTCCGTAGCGTAAGCGGCCACGTCATAATCGCTGGCGTCGTGGTGAATGGCGGCGTAGCGGGCACCCTCTCTTGCCGCCTGAGTGAGTGAGATTTGAACGTTGTAGGCCCGTCCGAATTCTATGACTCCTAGGAGAGCTAGGAGTAGCAAAGGCAGAACCAGGGCAAATTCTACGGCCGCTGCTCCATTCTCGGATTTGCTTTTCATTCACGCTCCGCCCCAAGCCGGCCATGCAACTTGTGTGGTGGCGGCGGCTTAGCCACCACCACACAAGTTGCCAATGAGTTCGATCTTGAAGATTGAAGGACTATGGGGTGCAGGCAGTTGCGCCGGTGACCGGGGTGCCACCCAGTTCACAAGCCGCATCCGTAAACATCTGGTCAAGGGTGCCACCGAGCAGAGTAACGGCCACGATGATGACAACAGCGATAAGGGCGACCATGATGCCGTATTCGACGGCAGTGGCGCCCTTTTCTTCGCGAGAAAGGAGGCCGGAAACGAAATTGCGAGCGTTCATGTACAGACCGAGCATGAGATTCAACTCCTGAAAAGCAAATGACCATAAAGGCCATTGGACGGATATAGACCAATGGCAGGAGGTTTTGCAGAAATTGCCCCCAACTAATTCGAGAAGGGAAGTCTCGAAAGGAGTTGTTTGATTGCCCCCAACCGAGAATATCGTAAGGGGTAATTGGAAGGTTTCACCAACTTTTTCTGACACCGTTATAAAACCGTTATAAAAATGTCATCACCTTTTGCGGCGGGAGCGGCTATTGGACGAGGTGCGCCCTCTTGAAGCAGAGGTTTGGACGGCCGCAGAGCGGCACATCGTCATGGTAGATCCGCCCCTCGAATGCGCCCGCCGCGCCCCCGTTGAGGAGGCTTGCTCTGTGTCGAGGTCTGTTTGCAGCAAGGCCACCAAGGAATCCAGAGCTGTTGCGGCGCCGTCGCCCTCGGCCCTGAGAGCCACAGAGTCCCCTTGGTGCGGCGCCGAGTGTCATGAGCGAGAGGATGTTGCCGCGTCGAGGGCTTTATGGGCAGGCGTGCCCCCCCATCCCGATGCTTACGTCAAGGGGCGATTCCCTGCAGATTCGGCGAAGAGAGCAGCGGGACGGGCGTGGAGGCCGGAGCGGCTGGCGATGATAGCGGTGCGTTCATGCATGGAATTTCTCCTGAGGTAAGGACGGTTAGAGGTCAAGTCCTTCGAGGATGGAGAGTTTGGAACGGACCGGGCCCTCGCGTCGAGCGCGTCGGCGGCGTTCAGTGCCAAGCGGGCAAGCTCCTGCGCCTGCTCCAGCGTGACCGACTTCAGCACGGTCCCGACGGCGGCCAGGGAGTGGGAGGTCATCGTGAGCTTCGAAACGCCGAGGCCAACCAGCACGACGGCGAGGGCCGGGTCGGCCGCTGCCTCACCGCAGACACCTATGGGTTTGCCGTTACCTTTCTAGGACGCGCCCCCACCGTGAGCTGGATGAGTCGCAGGACGGCGGGTTGCCACGGGGAGTTGAGCTGGGCCAGCGGCCCGAGCTGCCGGTCTGCAGCCATGGCGTACTGGTCAGGCCGTTGGTGCCGATGGATGCAAAGCCCACGTGGCTAAGCACCGAGGCCGCGGTCAGTTCGGAGGACGGAACTTCCACCATGACGCCGGGCGTCTGGATTCCGGCGGCAGTGCACAGCGATGCAAACCGGGCTGCTTCATCCGCCGTCGAAATCATTGGGGCCATGACCCAGACATCCGCGGAAGATACGTTGGCGGCCTGGGCAGTTGCTTCCAACTGGTGTTCCATGACACCGGGGTGGTGAAGTCGGTGAGGTAGCTGCGTACGCCGAGGGCGGGATTGGGCTCGGTGGCGTCTGTGAGGAGGGGCAAGGGTTTGTCGGCGCCAGCGTCGGGCGTTCGGAGCACCACTCTCTTGCCCGGGAAGGCGTCGAAAACGCCCTGGTGCACGGCGGCCTGTTCCTCAACGCTCGGCTCGATATCGCGTTCAAGGAAACAAAATTCCGTGCGGGAGCCCTACGTCCTGAGCTCCCAGCGCTGCATCGGCCCCTGCGTCCTTTGTTCCGCCCTCGTTGGCGAGGAGCGGGACCAGATGGTCGTCCGCCGTCGTGCCATTGCCGTCATAGACCTCAAGGGTGGCGGCCGTTTCGGCCGAGGCCCTGGCGGCGGGCGCGCTGCTCGCCCGACGGATCAACCGTGATGTTGCCGGCCGCTCCGTCCGCAAAGACCTCCGTGCCATCCGGTAGTTCGTCCACGCCGGGAGCGGCGACGACGGCGGGCAGTCCGAGTGAGCGGGCGATGAAAGCAGCGTGGGATTGCGGCTAGCCGTCCGAAGTCGCCAGGGCAAGCACGACGGGGTCCAGCGTCGCTGTGTCGGCTGGGGCAAGATCCTCGGCCACCAGGATGAAGGGCGTGTCCGAGGCTGGAATGCTTGGAGCGGGCACGCCGCGCAGCCGGACGACGATTCGGGCGCGGACGTCCAGGACATCGGTAGAGCGTTCGGCCATGTAACCGCCCAAATTGTGCAGCATCTCGGCGACGGAAGCACCGGCTTCCTAACTGGCGCGTTCGGCCGAGGTGCCTGCGTTGATGAGCTTGGCTGCCGACTTCAGCGGCATGGTGTCTTTGGCCATCAGGTCCGTGGCTTCCAGTACTGCCTTGCCGTCTCCGCTGGCTTTATCCGCGCGGCCCTTGAGCTCGTCGTGCACGGCTTGCGCTGCCGTTTTGAGGCCAGCGACGGCGGTCTCCGCGCTGGTCGAGGCATCGAGGCGCTCGCCGGAAGGCGGCTCGCTGACTGGCTTGGGCATCTGGCGGACGATGCCGATGACGCGGCCGGTGCTGACGCCTACTTGTGGAAGTGAAGATTAGTTGTGATTCACTTCATATAGCGATGCTATAGGTGCTAGGGTAGCGGCTATGAGTGTCGATGACCAGCTTCCGGCTAAGACCCGGTTGCTTCGGGCGGCTGCAGAGCTTTTGGCGAATTCGCAGTGCTCAGCGGTCTCTACTCGCCAGATCACGAAGCTGGCGGGCGTTACGGCGCCAACGCTGTATCACCACTTCGGCACCAAGGAAGGCCTCTTCGACGCCGTCGTTGCCGGCGGTTTCGAGGAGTATGTGGCGCGGGAGCGGAAATTCGCCCCGACAGGGGATTCCCTGGAGGACATCAAGAGGATGTGGGACAACCACGTCCAGTTCGGCCTGAGCCAGCCGCACCTCTACCTGGTGATGTTCGGCAACATCCGTCCCGAGAGCCGGCCGGCCCTCGTGGCCGATGCCGAGGCACTCATGGAGGAGATGCTCAACAAGGCGGCAATCGCGGGAAAGCTCAATGTGCCGCCCCGCGAGGCAGCCCGGAGCACCCTCGCGGCCAACGTGGGCGTGACCCTCATGCTCATCTCGGAACCTGCCGAGGAGCGGAACCTGGAGTTGTCCACGATGACCCGGGACTCCATGATCTCCGCGATCTCGGCCGATCAGGCCAATGCGGCTGCAGCGGAAGACTCGGGCAAGTCATCCGTCGTCGTTGCAGCCATCGCCCTGAATGCGGCCCTCCAGGCTTCGCATTCGGACCAACTATCCGGCTCGGAATTGAGGCTCTTCCTCGAATGGCTCCACAGAATATCGAGCAGCTCGTCATGAGCTCACTCCTTCGACAGGTATCGGCTGACCCCGCATCGCTGCGGGACTCACGTTAGGAATTCACATGGCAACAGAGACCGCTGCGAAGCCCAAAACAAGTTTGCGCGTGGGTGTCCAGAAGTTCGGCACCTTCCTCTCCGGCATGATCATGCCCAACATCGGGGCCTTCATCGCCTGGGGCATCATCACGGCCCTCTTTATCCCGGACGGGTTCCTGCCCAATGAGACCCTGGCCGCACTGGTCGGGCCGATGATCTCTTTCCTGCTGCCGTTGCTCATCGGCTACACCGGCGGCCGGATGATCCACGGCGTCCGCGGCGGCGTGGTGGGTGCAGCCGCCACCATGGGCGTCATCGTGGGAACCGATATCCCGATGTTCATCGGCGCCATGATCATGGGGCCGCTCACGGCCTGGATCATGAAGAAGCTGGACAAGGTGTGGGAAGGCCGGGTCAAGCCGGGCTTCGAGATGCTGATCGACAACTTCTCCGCCGGCATTCTCGCCTCCATCATGGCCATTGTCGGCATGCTGGTGATCGGCCCGGTGGTGACGGTTTTCAGCAACGCTGCTGCCGCCGTCGTCGAATTCCTGGTCAATAACGGCCTCTTGCCGCTGACCAGCATCCTCATCGAGCCCGCCAAGGTGCTGTTCCTCAACAACGCCATCAACCATGGCATCCTGACCCCGCTCGCCACCGAACAGGCGCTCGCCGAAGGCAAGTCCATCCTGTTCCTGCTCGAGGCCAACCCCGGCCCGGGCGTGGGCATCCTGCTCGCGTACATGGTCTTCGGCAAGGGGCTGGCCCGCGCGTCGGCGCCCGGTGCGGCGCTGATCCAGTTTGTCGGCGGTATCCACGAGATCTACTTCCCGTACGTCCTGATGAAGCCGATCATCATTCTCGCTGCCATCGCCGGCGGCATGACCGGCATCTTCACCCTGGTGCTCACCGGTGCCGGCCTGCGTTCGCCCGCCGCCCCCGGCAGCATCCTCGCGGTCTATGCGGCCACGGCGAGCGACAGTTACTTCGGCGTGACGCTGTCCGTGGTGCTCGCGGCGGCCGTTTCCTTCCTGATCGCCTCCGTCATCCTCAAGGCCAGCAAGACCACGGACGTGGACGGCCTCGGCGAGGCAACCGCCAAGATGGAAGGCCTCAAGGGCAAGAAGAGCTCGGTTGCTTCCACCCTGGGCGGCGGAACCGGGGACACCGCAGTCCTGGCCGGTCCCGTCCGGAACATTGTCTTCGCGTGCGACGCCGGAATGGGCTCCAGCGCCATGGGCGCCTCGGTGCTGCGCAACAAGATCAAGGCCGCAGGCTTCCCGGACGTGAAGGTCACCAACTCGGCCATCGCCAACCTGAGCGACACGTACGACGTCGTTGTAACGCACCAGGACCTGACCGAGCGTGCCCGTCCGGTCACCTCGAGCGCGGTACACGTGTCCGTGGACAACTTCATGAACAGCCCGCGGTACGACGACATCGTTGAACTGGTCAAGGACAGTGCGGAAGGTTCAGTCGCCGAAGGTTCCAATGGAGTGCCCGCTGCCGAAGCTGCAGCCGAAGAGCTGACTGCAGATGGAGTTGCCGCCGCCGGTTCCGATCCTGCAGCTGTGGCCGCAGCTCCAGCCGCCGAGGTTGGTTCGGGGGCACATGCCGCGGAGCCAGCCACCGGCAGGGGAGTCCTGCTGGAGGAGAGCATTGTTCTTACCGGCACCGCGAAGGACCGCGACTCGGCGATCGACGAGGCAGGCCAGCTCCTGCTGGACCGCGGCGCCGTCGATATGAGCTACGTGCACTCGATGCATGAGCGCGAGGAATCCGTCTCCACCTACATGGGCAGTTTCCTGGCCATCCCCCACGGCACGAACGCCGCTAAGGACCACATCATGCACTCGGCTGTCTCGCTGGTCCGTTACCCCGAGGGCATCGACTGGAACGGCAAGCAGGTCAAGTTCGTGGTCGGCATCGCCGGCGTCAACAACGAGCACCTCCAGATCCTGGCCTCCATCGCCAAGATCTTCACCAACAAGGCGCAGGTGGCCCAGCTTGAGCAGGCCACCACGGTGGAGGAAGTCATGGAACTCTTCGGAAAGGTGAACGCATAGTGAAGGCAGTGCACTTTGGAGCCGGCAATATCGGCCGCGGCTTCGTGGGGCTGCTGCTCCACGAAGCCGGATATGAAGTGGTCTTCGCCGACGTGGCGGACGCCCTGATCGACCAGCTCGCCGCGGCCTCCTCCTACGAGGTCCACCAGGTGGGGGAGAACCCTTCGACCAAGACCGTGAACAACTTCCGTGCGCTGAACTCAGGCAAACAGGAAGCGGACGTCGTCGCGGAAATAACGACGGCGGACGTGGTCACCACCGCTGTGGGCCCGCACATCCTCAAGTTCGTGGCACCGGTCATTGCGCGCGGACTGGCCGGACGCGGACCGGAACTGCCGCCGTTGCAGGTCATGGCCTGCGAGAACGCGATCAATGCCACGGACATCCTGCGCCAGGAGATCGAGGCCGTCTGGGACGCCTCGGCGGGGGAGCTGTCCGCCGTGGCCGTGTTCGCCAATACCGCCGTGGACCGGATTGTGCCCAACCAAGCGGAAGGCCAGGGCCTGGACGTGACCGTGGAGACGTTCTGCGAGTGGGCCATCGAGCGCGCGCCTTTCGGTGCGGCCACGCCGGAAATCCCGGGCGCCACCTTCGTCGACGAGCTGGGGCCATATATCGAGCGGAAGCTGTTCACGGTCAACACCGGGCATGCCTCGGCCGCTTACTTCGGCTACGCGGCGGGAATCGAGAAGATCTCCGACGCGATGGCGGACGCAGCCGTCGCGGCGAAGGTGCGCGCGGTGCTGGACGAGACCAAACAGCTGCTGGTGGCCAAGCACGATTTCGCCGAGGCCGAGCAGGAAGCCTACGTGCAGAAGATCCTCTCCCGCTTCACCAATCCGTACCTTCCGGACACCGTGAACCGGGTGGGCCGGGCCCCGCTGCGCAAGCTGAGCAGGCACGAGCGCTTCGTCGGCCCGGCAGCCGAACTCGCAGAGCGCGGCGTGGTGCCCGTGGCACTGCTCGAGGCAATGGCGGCCGCGCTGCGTTTCGACGACGCGGCAGACACGGAAGCCAAGGAGCTGGCGCGGATCCTGTCCGACTCTGAACCTGCCGAAGCAACGGAACTGATCACCCGCCTGACGGCCGAGCACCCGCTTTTCCCGCAGGTCCAGAAGCTGATCGAAGCCCGCCAGGCCGAGATGTAGCCTGCAGCCAAGGAGTTCGAGCCAGCGATAGTCGCGCTCACAGGCACGAAGATGGCGCACGTGGGCACCGTTTTCGTGCCGTTAGAATGGACAGGCCGCTTCCACCGGACGCGGCCCCAAATCGCAGTGTTTGTCAAAGGAGAACCGTGGCAGAGAATCCCATCAGGGTCGCGATCGTTGGCGTTGGTAACTGTGCGGCCTCGCTGGTGCAGGGCGTCCAGTACTACCGGGACGCGGATCCGGATTCGACCATTCCCGGCCTGATGCATGTGCAGTTCGGCAAGTACCACGTGAACGACGTCGAGTTCGTTGCCGCGTTTGATGTGGACAGCAAGAAGGTCGGGCTGGACCTGGCGGACGCCATCGGTGCCAGCGAAAACAACACGATCAAGATCGCCGATGTCCCGGCCACGGGCGTGACGGTCCAGCGCGGCCACACCCTGGACGGCCTGGGCAAGTACTACCGCGAAACCATCGTCGAGGCCCCGGACGAGCCCGTCGACATCGTGGCCGAGCTGCGCGCGGCCAAGGTCGACGTGATGGTCTGCTACCTGCCGGTCGGTTCCGAGGCGGCCGCGAAGTTCTACGCGCAGTGCGCGATCGATGCCGGCGTGGGCTTCGTCAACGCGCTCCCCGTCTTCATTGCGGGCACCAAGGAGTGGGCCGATAAGTTCACCGCCGCCGGTGTCCCGATTGTCGGCGATGACATCAAGAGCCAGATCGGTGCGACGATCACGCACCGGGTGATGGCGAAGCTGTTCGAAGACCGCGGCGTGACCCTGGATAGGACGTACCAGCTGAACGTCGGCGGGAACATGGACTTCAAGAACATGCTCGAGCGGGACCGGCTGGAGTCGAAGAAGATCTCCAAGACGCAGGCCGTGACCTCCAACGTCGAGGCGAAGATGCATGCGGACGATGTGCATATCGGCCCGTCCGACTACGTGGCGTGGCTCGATGACCGCAAGTGGGCTTTCGTCCGGCTGGAGGGACGCAACTTCGGCGACGCCCCGGTGTCGCTGGAATACAAGCTCGAGGTCTGGGACTCGCCGAACTCCGCCGGTGTGATCATCGACGCCGTGCGCGCGGCGAAGATCGCCCTGGACCGCGGGGTGGGCGGTCCGATCCTGTCGGCGTCGAGCTACTTCATGAAGTCCCCGCCCGAGCAGTACAACGACGACATCGCCCGCGACAAGGTCGAAGCCTTCATCCGCGGCGACATCGAACGCTAACCAGGCACCTCGCACCCAACGCGTCCGCAGTAACCGTTTGGAACAGGTCGGTATCCGGCCCCGTTCCGGCAATAACTGCGGACGCGTTTGCGTCTCCCGACGGCTGTACGCGAGGAGCCAGTGGCGCAACACGCAGGTCCTTTTGACCTGATCCACTCAAACACGGTAACCTTGGTAGTCGTTGTGCGTGTCCAACCTCGATACGTCTATGTCCGTGAGACGGCTCAGTTGCAGAGTCACCTGGTCCATGGAAATAGCCGAGATTCTCTGGACCACTGGTTACATTTCAGTCCTCACCTGAAGTTCCGGTAGCGCATAGATGAACTTGCGTGCGTGTCCGCTACGGATGCGCCGCTACCCTGAGAACAACAAACGAAGGCAAAAACCGTGCGTACGTACACCCCGAAGCCCGGCGATATCAACCGCCAGTGGCACGTCATTGACGCCACCGACGTTGTCCTGGGTCGTCTTGCCAGCCAGACCGCAACACTGCTGCGCGGAAAGCACAAGCCGACCTTTGCTCCGCATATGGACATGGGCGATTTCGTCATCATCATCAACGCCGAGAAGGTTGCCCTGACCGGCGCCAAGCTCGAACAGAAGCGTGCCTACCGCCACTCCGGTTTCCCGGGTGGCCTGTCCTCCGTCAACTACGCAGAACTGCTGGAGAAGAACCCGGTTCGCGCAGTCGAGAAGGCAATCCGCGGCATGCTGCCCAAGAACTCCCTGGCTGCCCAGCAGCTGGGCAAGTTGAAGGTCTACGCAGGTGCCGAGCACCCGCACGCTGCCCAGCAGCCGAAGACCTTCGAAATTACCCAGGTCGCCCAGTAGTCCTGGCCACCAAACTAAAGAATTTATTCAAGGAGAATCGTGGCTCAGAATACTGAAGAGCTGAACACCGCTGGCGAGAACCTCACCAGCTACACCTCGGAAAGCGGCACCGAGGCAACCCAGGCCGTTGCCAAGGAGCGCCCGGCCCTGACCGTCCCCGGTGCCGCCGTTGGCCGCCGCAAGGAAGCCATTGCCCGCGTCCGCATCGTTCCGGGTTCCGGCAAGTGGACCATCAACGGTCGCGAGCTGGCCAACTACTTCCCGAACAAGCTGCACCAGCAGGAAGTCAATGACCCGTTCAAGCTTCTTGAGCTGAATGACGCTTACGACGTTTTCGCACGCATCAACGGCGGCGGCCCTTCCGGCCAGGCCGGTGCGCTGCGCCTGGGCATCGCCCGCGCGCTGAACGAGATCGACCGCGAGAACAATCGTCCGGCACTGAAGAAGGCCGGCTTCCTGACCCGCGACGCCCGTATCATCGAGCGTAAGAAGGCTGGTCTGAAGAAGGCCCGTAAGGCACCGCAGTACTCGAAGCGCTAAATCTGCGCTTTCCGGGAAGCGCTATCAGCGCTACTCCGGACTGCTTCAAAAACCCCGTCCAGTGGATTCCACCGGGCGGGGTTTTGGCTTTAAGAGGTGCTTTGCGAGCCATATGTCATGCTGCTCTGTTTCCCTCCCGTAAAATGGTCTCCTGTGTCTAGATTATTTGGTACCGACGGTGTCCGCGGATTGGCCAATGGACTGATCACTGCAGAACTGGCCATGGAAGTTTCCCAGGCCGCCGCAGTAGTCCTTGGCCACCGGCAGGTTCAAGACGGAAAGCGCCCCACCGCCGTCGTCGCACGGGATCCCCGTGCCAGCGGCGAGTTTATTAGCGCTGCCGTCTCCGCAGGGCTCGCCAGCGCCGGCGTTGATGTTTACGACGCCGGCGTGCTGCCCACACCTGCGGCCGCCTACCTCGTGGCGGACCTGGGCGCGGACTTCGGCGTGATGATCTCCGCCTCGCACAACCCGGCGCCGGATAACGGCATCAAGTTCTTCGCCCGCGGCGGCCACAAGCTGGCCGACGAGGTCGAGGACGCCATCGAGACCGAGATGAAGAACCCCCGCCGCCGTCCCACGGGCGCCGAGGTCGGGCGTATCTCCCGTTTCGCGGATGCCGAGGACCGCTACATCGTCCACCTGCTGCAGACCCTGCCGGCGCGTCTGGACGGCCTCAAGGTTGTCCTCGACTGCGCGCACGGGGCGGCCAGCGGCTGCTCCCCGCAGGTCTTCTCCGACGCCGGTGCCGAGATCGTTGTCATCGGCGCCGAGCCCGATGGCCTGAATATTAACGACGGCGTGGGCTCCACCCACCTCGAGGAGCTGCAGAAGGCCGTGGTGGCCCACGGCGCGAACCTCGGCATCGCGCACGATGGCGACGCCGACCGCTGCCTTGCCGTGGATGAGAACGGCACCGTGGTTGATGGTGACGAGATCATGACCATCCTGGCCCTGGCCATGAAGGACTCCGGGCGGCTCAAGGACAATGTCCTGGTGGCCACGGTGATGAGCAACCTGGGTATGAAGCTGGCGCTGCAGGCGGCCGGAGTCCGGATCGAAGAGACCGCGGTGGGGGACCGCTACGTGCTCGAAAGCATGCGCGCCCACGGTTACTCCCTGGGCGGCGAGCAGTCCGGCCACGTGATCTTCTCCGACTACGCCACCACCGGCGACGGCGTCCTCACGGGCCTGCAGGTCGCGGCCCAGGTCGCCAAGACCGGCAAACCACTCTCGGAGCTGGCGAAGGCCATGAACCACCTGCCGCAGGTACTGATCAACGTCAAGGACGTGGACAAGGCCGCGGTGAAAACCAACGCCGAGCTGCAGGCCGCCATCGCCGCCGCCAGCGCGGTTCTCGGCGAAACCGGCCGGGTGCTACTGCGACCCTCGGGCACCGAGCCCGTGGTCCGCGTGATGGTCGAGGCAGCCGACATGGCCACGGCCCAGACCACGGCAGACCAGCTCGCAGCGGCGGTCAAGCAGCACCTCGGGTTGCCGCAACCGGTCGCCGCAGACTAGCCGCTAGTCTTCGCCGAAGGCATCTACGATAACCACCTCATAGGTATCGGCCGTCGGTGGGAGCCCGGTGTCGAACTTGGCGTTCACCACGGCCAGCTCATCCCCGATGAGTGCCGCCGTCGTCGGTGTTTGGAAGAACTTGTCGGTGATGACTTCCTTTACTTCACCGCGGCGCAGGTCATCGGAAACCCTGATCCGGCTTACCTGGTTGATCATGTTCTGAACGGCCCAGATATTGCGGCCGTCGACGACGATACCGTCCACATGGGGCAGGTCCAGGTTGCGGATGAGCCTGCTTTCCCCGCTTCGGGCATTGACCGTGAAGAGTGCGGCCTTGGCCGAGTGGGCGACTACCAGGGTGCGGCCGTCGTCGGCCACGGCAATGCCGTTGAGGTTGAAGTCCCCGGGTGTCTGGCTGGCCGGTCCCTTCAAATCCAGTGTTCTCGCCTTCCCAAGATCGCCGTCGTGGCGGTCGATGGGTACGAAGTACAACTCGCCCTGGAGCGAGTTGGTGAACCAAGCACCGCGTCGGGTCAGCGTGACATCGTTGATGAACGATGTCCCCGCTTTAGCCAATTGGTACTTGGCCACGGTTTCGCCCGTGTCCGTGTCGTAGAAGTAGGCCTGGCCGGTATCGCCGCCTGCAACGGCAAGCAGATCATGCCGTTTGCTGAAGTCCATGCCCACTGCCTTACGGCCGTCCGGAGCGTCGATGATCTCCTCGGCCGTTCCGCTGCGCAGGCTGCCGCGGTAGATGTCTCCCTCGAAGAGGTCACCCGCGTAGAAGGCACTGCCCCTTCCGGCGGTGATGCCCTCGGCCGAGGAGGCGTCGGGAAGTTCGATGCTGTCCGGCGGATTGTCCGGACGGTCATGGTGACCGGGGTGGGCCGAGACGGGGCCGGCCGAGGCGATCAGGGCGGCCATGCCGAGAATTCCGGCGACGGTCTTGCCGACCCGCGGGCGCCGGGAGGCGATTGAAGCTGGGTTGTTGTGCATGGGTGTCTCCGTGCGGAAAGAAGTCCGGGAGTCACGGAGCGGGCTCCCAGTGTCTTCTCCAATGCTACGCGGGAAAGAAGGCTTTTGACCCTTGTAAATGGACGTTTTCTATGGTGCTGGAATCTGCCCGGTGGGACAGTTATTGCGGCAACAGGATCACCCCTCCAGCTGGGGGAGCAGATCTCGCTCCTGATCTTCATGATCATCGCCTCGAAGGGAGCTGCCGGCGTCACCGGGGCCGGACTCGCAACATTGGCCGGCGGCCTGCAATCCCACCGGCCGGATCTCGTGGAAGGTGTTGGCCTGATAGTGGGCATCGACCGGCTCATGTCGGAGGCTCGTGCCTTGACCAACTTCACCGGAAACGCAGTGGCCACGGTCCTGATCGGCAAGTGGACCCAGGAAATGGATCCGGAGCAGGTGGACAGGGTGCTCGCCGGGGCCGATCCCTTCGATGAGACCACCATGGACGAGGACCACGGATATACCGGGACGGAACCGGTAGGAACACCCGGACATCCGTACAAGCAGCACGCGCACTGAGCCGGCTACTTGGTCCAAGTGGCAGAGCCCGCGGCGAACGCAAGCCCTAAGCTCGGGGTTCAGCGACCCCTAAATGCCAAGGGCTTGACAGGGGGATTGGTCCCAAGGTTTCCGCAGGAACACGGACTTAGCATTTAAACCATCAACCTTCGGTTCGGCGGTTGATCTTCTTAGGCCGCAAGCTGTAACGGCCTTAGACCGTCGTCACCGTTCACTCGCATACGGACGAAGACGACAAATGCCGGGGTGGCTGAAACTTTTCAGCGTAGGAGCACCTCGGTAGAAAGTGTCCCGGACCTCGACCTGCAACGAGGTCCGGGACACCTATTCCCAGGGCTTCCGCTGCGTAGCCTCCCGGATCACTGCGGACGCGGCAGCCGGCACCTCAGGCTTTTTTCAACATTTAACAGCCACGATGGCCTCCTCCTAACCAAACCATTGCAGGAGCAAGTCATGTTAAAAGCACGTTTGCTACAACCCCCAAAGCCGGTGGCAGCCCGGCGCACACCAGGGCGACGCACTGTCGCCACTCTCGCAGCGGTGGCACTGACCGCGACCGGAGCAGGTGCGGCAATCGCCGCAACGGAAGTCACCGTCAAAAACACCGATCACCTCACGACCGTGGGACCTGTCAATGCCGAGCACGGATTCCCCGCTTGGTATGGCGACAGCACAGGCACTCGAGTGGAGCTGTGCCTCGATCTCCAGAACCCCCTCTGTGGACTCCTGCTCGACGAAATACCGGCCCCGGAGTCGCCGATTTCGTTCCCGGAAAACTTCCCGGAGGAAGCGTTCTACATGCTCGCAGGATCGGAGCTCGACCTGCCCGGCGGCGGCTCGGCAATTCTGACCCTCGGACTGGAAGCCGCGTTCTCCAATACGGTGACTGCGGGCGACCAAGTCGTCTTCGGCCGCCAGCGCATTGTCGTCAAGGAAGGGCCGGCCAACACCACGCTGACGTTCCAGCACCCCTACGGAACGGTGACCGTGGACACGGATGCCAGCGGCGACGGCCGGTTGGTGGAGGACATTTCGCCAGCCAACGGTAACTTCACTACTGCCCTGAAGAGCAACATCGGACCCTTCCTGAAATGGGATACGGGAGCCCCCGAGGGCTATCTGGGCAATCCCGACGTGGAACACAAGGTGATTGGCAGCCCGTCAAACTTCAACCAGTTCGCAGCCACCGGCGAAGGCATCAATCTGTCAACCGACCTCTTCACCGTCCAGGGCAAAATCGCCACCAACCACGGTGTACAGGCAGACCAGGCCATGGTCAACGGCAACATGATTGACGTTTTCGCCACCAGCGGCGGCACGCAGCTGCAGGTCGAGGGGCAGGAGGGAATGTTTGCCACGACCCCGATGGTGACCGACGACGGATCCAACCGCTTCTACGCCCGGATCCAGTTGACGGGCGAAACGGCACCGACGCAGATCAAGATCACCAACATCAGTGACCAACCAGCCAGCAGCAACATCGTCGACGTGACAAAGCCGACCGGTATCAGCGTCACTCAGGCAACCTACGACGGCACACAGCTGACGGTAGCCGCCAGCTCCGCCGTTGGATGGCCGCTGGCCGTGACCGGTATGGGAGACCTCCCCGACACTCAGCCCGTGTCGTGGCCGGTCAAGGCGCCGCCGTCCAAGGTCACCGTGACGGCTGCGAACGGTGACACAGCAAGCCTGCCGGTCATGGTCACGGCGGGAGCCGCGACACCGATCGGTCTGGAGCCGACTACTCCGGCTCCCGATCCCGGACCGGTCACCGAAACCGGAGGCGGAACCACACCGACCGAACCTGAGACGCCAACTCAGCCTGAGACGCCGACGGAGCCTGAAACCCCCGCAGAGCCCGAGACCCCGGCAGCACCGGAAGCCGTGGCAACGGCAGCATCGGCGAGCGTCGCACGAGGTGCCAGCGTGGTGCTCGATGGCAGCACCTCCACAGGCGCCGCCGCCTTCACCTGGTCTCAGACGAGCGGCCCGAAGGTGACCTGGAAGGATGAAACCACAGCGACGCCGACGGTCACGGTGCCGTACGCTGTCAAGACCTCGGACACCGCGCCGGCAACTCTCGACAATGATCCCGTCCAGCTGCAGCTGATTGTCACGGGCGAGGATGGGACGCAAAGCGCTCCGGCTACCGTGGAACTAGCGATTCAAACGGACACGGTGACTATCGGTGCGGATGCCCGTTACCGGCAGGGCAGGGAGTTCCGCGTCAACGGGACCTCGACCCTTGCGGGCAACACCGCAATCCTGACGCCGGCAACTTCGGTGGTCATTTACGACAACACGCCGGGCCGGGCCATCAAGAAGCTGGGGACGGCCCAGGTCGACACGCTCGGTAACTGGACCCTGCGGATGCGGCCTCCGCCCAGCCAGGCGGTGCGCTCGGTTCTGGTCCAGTCCACTCGCGGCGGATCTGCGACCGGGACGGTAACAAACCGGTAGGAAAGCTCCCGGGAAGTGGTCCCCGTCCTGACAGAATGGGGGCCACTTCGTCCCAGGCGGCGCCGGCTTCCGGACTGAGCCGCCTGACAAGAACGGAGGCCTCCCGCTGGGGAGGCCTACGTTGTTTGAACTGTTCGGTTTCTTACTGGCGGGAGCGCAGGGAATCGCGGATTTCGGTCAGCAGCACGACCTGCGGATCCGCTGGTTCGTCCTCAGGCAAGATGCCCAGGCGGCGGTGGCGGCGTTCGATCATGTGGTTCATGGGAACGACGACGACGAAGTAGATGGCGGCGGCTACGAGCAGGAAGTTGATGACGACGGTGAGGAAAGCGCCGAACTTGACCGCACCGAAGACCAGGAAGTTGCTGAAGTCGGGCGTTCCGACCAGCATCGAGATCAGCGGCATCAGGACATCCCCGACGAGGGAGTTGACCACGGCGGCAAAAGCGGTGCCGATGACAACAGCGACGGCAAGGTCAATGACGTTGCCCTTCATGATGAATTCTTTGAATCCTTGTAACATGCGCCTAATGTACCGCGAGTCGTACCGATTGCAATGGATCTTTAGCGGGCTCTAGGGAAACAGTTCAAAGATAATCAGGTGCTGCGGGCAATCCGTAGTAAGTCTCCAGGGCTTTCGCACCGCTGTTGTACATGTCGACCGCGTCGGCTTTGCCGATGAAACGCAGGTGCCACGGCTCGGGTGAATATCCCGTAATGTCTTGCTGCCCGGGCTGGTAACGGACCACAAAACCGAAGCGGTGGGCGTTCTGCGCGGCCCAGCTGCCGGCGGCGGTGTCCGCGAAGCAGGCGCTGAGGTTGCAGGCGCCGCTGCTGTCGCCGATGTCCAGGGCCAGGCCTGTCTGGTGTTCCGAGTAGCCCGGGCGCGCCGAAACCTCGTCGGCGCCGGCCTTGCCATTGACGTTGACCCAGTGCTGGTAGGTGGAGACCTGCGTGTCGTAGGAGCGGAATCCGCTCACGATGGTCATGCCCACGCCCTCCGTAGCGGCGGCGGCGAACATTTCCTCGGCGGCAGTGGCCGCGGCCTCCCGCAACTGCGCACCGGCGCCGCCCGGGCCGGTGGTCACGTTGGGGGAGCGCAGGTCGGCCGGGGAGTAATCTGCCGGTTCAAGCGGCCGGGCCTTATTAACAACGACGTCGATGCTCGCCGGATCGTCGTGGCCTTCCGCGCCGGGCTGGTCAGTCTGCTGGCCCGGTTCCTCCGGCTGTTCGGGCCGGCTGGTCTCCTCCGGCTCCGCAGGGGCCTGGGGCTCGTCCGTCTCGGCCACGCTGGATTCTCCCGCTTCAGGGGCGGCTGTTCCCTCGTCGCGCCCCGCCCCCGAAGGTGACGGTGACGACGCAACGGCGGATGACGCCGTCATACTTTGGTTGGAAGGTTCAGGGGAGGGACCTGCGCAGCCGGTGAGCACGGCAACGGCCGCGGCGAAGGCGACCGTCCTCGAAGCGATCCTGGGCGGGTTCATGTCAGGTCTTCCGCAGCAGCATTCGGCGGACCGAGTGATCCGCGTCCTTGGTGAGCACCAGTTGTGCCCGGCCACGGGTAGGAAGCACGTTCTGCTCCAGGTTCGGTTCGTTGATGCGGCGCCAGATGCTCAGCGCCGTTTCCACGGCTTCCTCGTCCGTCAGCGAGGCGTAGCGGTGGAAGTACGATTCCGGATTCGCGAACGCGGAGGTGCGCAGTTTCTGGAACCGGTTGACATACCACTGTTCAATATACGAGGTCTTAGCGTCCACATAAATGGAGAAATCGAAGAAATCGCTCAGCGCCAGTCCGGAGCGGCCGTCCGCGCGGGGACGTGCCGGCTGGAGCACGTTCAGCCCCTCGACGATCAGCACGTCGGGACGGCGGACCACAACTTCCCTGCCCGGGACAATGTTGTAGGTCAGGTGCGAGTACCAGGGAGCCCGGACTTCCTCGGCGCCGGACTTGACCTCGCTGACAAAGCGAAGCAGGGCGCGGCGGTTATAGGACTCGGGGAAGCCCTTGCGGTCCATCAGGCCGCGGCGCTCAAGTTCCTCGTTCGGGTAGAGGAAACCGTCCGTGGTGATCAGCTCGACGTTGGGGGTGCCCTCCCAGCGGCGGAGCATCTCGCGCAGCACGCGGGCGGTAGTGGATTTTCCGACGGCGACCGAACCGGCGACGCCGATAACGAACGGCACGCGCCTGGTCTGTTCGCCAAGGAAGGTGGTGGTGGCTTTGTGGAGTTCGCCGGCCGCGCCCACGTAGAGGTTCAGCAGCCGGGACAACGGGAGGTAGACCTCGCGCACCTCGTCCATGTTCAGTTGTTCGCCCAGACCGCGCAGCCGCTCGACATCTTCCTGGTTGAGGGGCTGTTCAATCTCGTTGGAAAGTCGGGACCATGTTTGCCGGTCCAGCTCGACAAAAGGTGTGACGTTACTCTCACCATTGGACGACGCCGTCTTCGGTGTCTCATCACTCACTTAACGAATTGTGCCTGTTGGGCGGCACATTACCCAAAATCAAGACGACGTATACCCGGCGTCAAGAATCGGGTGCTAGCTGGTGGTGCCGCGTTTCATGCCCGGCCGGTGCGGCTCTCCGGCGGTGGGGCAGGTACGCTTTATGGCATGTGTGGAATCGTAGGTTATGTAGGCCGCCGCGACTTGCCGGCCGGAAGCAGCAGTGCTGATCTTGCTCCTGGAATTGACAGCCACAGTGCCCTCGACGTGGTGCTGGAGGGGCTGCGGCGCCTGGAGTACCGCGGGTATGACTCTGCCGGCGTTGCCGTTATTGCCGACGGCGGCATCGAGTCCCGCAAGAAGTCCGGCAAGCTCAGCAACCTGGTCACCGAGCTGGAAGAGCGTCCGCTGCCGGTATCACTGACCGGCATTGGCCACACCCGGTGGGCCACGCACGGCGGACCGACCGACCAGAACGCCCACCCGCACCTGGCCGATGACGGCAAGCTCGCCGTCATCCACAACGGCATCATCGAAAACTTCGCCGAGGTCAAGGCATCGCTGCTGGCCAAGGGCCACACCTTCCTCTCCGAAACGGACACCGAGGTAGCCGCCGTACTGCTCGGCGACATCTACCGTTCGCTGGCTAACTCCAACGGCGGCAAGGCCGTTCTGGCCCAGGCGATGCAGCAGGCCTGCCAGAAGCTCGAAGGCGCATTCACGCTGCTGGCGATCCACGCCGACGAGCCCGACGCCGTCGTTGCCGCCCGCCGCAACTCCCCGCTGGTAGTGGGCCTGGGCGAGAACGAGAACTTCCTGGGCTCCGACGTGTCCGGCTTCATCGACTTCACCCGCCGCGCGGTGGAACTGGGCCAGGACCAGATTGTCACCATCACCCCGGACAGCTTCGAGATCACCGACTTCTTCGGCAAGCCGGCCGAGGGCACCGAGTTCTACGTGGACTGGGACGCTGCCGCCGCGGAAAAGGGCGGCTTCCCCTCCTTCATGGAGAAGGAAATCAACGACCAGCCCGAGGCCGTGGGCCAGACCCTGCTGGGCCGCTCCGACGCCGATGGCCGTCTCACGCTCGACGAGGTCCGGATCGACCCGGCGGAGCTGAAGAACGTCAACAAGATCATCGTGCTCGCCTGCGGTACCTCCGCGTACGCCGGGCAGGTGGCCAAGTACGCCATTGAGCACTGGGTCCGGATCCCCACCGAGGTGGAGCTCAGCCACGAGTTCCGCTACCGCGACCCGATCGTGGACGAGCGCACCCTGATCGTCTCGATGTCCCAGTCCGGCGAGACCATGGACACCCTGATGGCCGTGCGCTACGCCAAGGAGCAGGGCGCCAAGACCCTGGCGATCTGCAACACCAACGGCTCCACCATCCCGCGTGAATCCGACGCCGTGCTCTACACGCACGCCGGCCCGGAAATCGCCGTCGCCTCTACCAAGGCGTTCCTTGCGCAGATCACCGCCGCCTACCTGCTGGGCCTGTACCTGGCGCAGTTGCGCGGGATCATGTTCCAGGGCGAGATCAAGGACATCCTCTCCGACCTCGCCGCCATCCCGGCCAAGATCCAGTCCGTCCTGGACAACGCGGACCAGATCAAGAAGCTGGCCCGCGAAATGTCCGAAACCCGCTCCGTGCTGTTCCTGGGCCGCCACGTCGGCTACCCGGTCGCCATGGAAGGCGCGCTGAAGCTCAAGGAACTGGCCTACATCCACGCCGAAGGCTTCGCTGCCGGTGAGCTCAAGCACGGCCCGATCGCGCTGATCGAGGAAGGCCAGCCGGTCTTCGTCGTCGTGCCCTCGCCGCGCGGACGCCACTCGCTGCACTCCAAGGTTGTCTCCAACATCCAGGAGATCCGCGCCCGCGGTGCCAAGACCATCGTCATCGCCGAAGAGGGCGACGAAGCGGTCAAGGCCTACGCCGAGCACGTCTTCTACATCCCGGAGACCCCGACCCTGCTCGCACCGCTGCTGGCCACCGTGCCGCTGCAGATCTTCGCCTGCGAACTGGCCAACGCCAAGGGCTACGACGTAGACCAGCCGCGCAACCTGGCCAAGAGCGTCACCGTCGAGTAGAGGCTTCAAGCCATAACTGACGTAAACAATAGCTGTCCGATGGGATCTCCCAACGGGCAGCTATTGTTCATTCAAGGCCTGAGCGGCCGCTGCATGGATAGGTATGAAACATGATCGTGGGAATCGGCGTTGATGTGGTGGAGGTGTCGCGCTTCCGGAAGCAACTGGAGCGGACGCCGGGACTGGTGGACCGGTTGTTCACACCGGCCGAACGGGTGCTGAATACGCGCTCCTTGGCGGCGCGCTTCGCAGCTAAGGAAGCGATTGCGAAGGCTCTTGGTGCGCCGGTGGGGATGAACTGGCAGGACTGCACCATCTGCGTCGACGACGGCGGAGACCCCTATCCGGAGTTCACCGGGACGGTGGCGGCTGCATCCGAGGCTAAGGGTGTGAAGTTCTGGCACTTGTCCATGAGCCACGATGGCGACCTTGCGACCGCGATGGCTGTCGCCGAGAGGTAGCTAGGTTGTAGTGTCCCCTCGGCGACGCACGTTTAGTAACAGATGGACGGATTCTCGAGTGCTGCCGGCGCGGGGAGCGTTCGGAAAAGAAAACACAATGAAGGTCGTCAAGGTGCACGATTAACAGTTCTCAGCGGAGGCCTGAGCTTGAGACGTCAGCTCGACGGGCTACCTTCAACAACTCCTCCCGCCAAACCAGTCCGAGACCCTCTTGTCTTGACGGCGTAGCAGTTCGGACACATGGCCAACTTGCCTATCTACCTATTTACGACTTTCCCGAGAGCAGAAATAATCTCGGACATAGCCGATACCGTCACGACTTCTTCCTGTGTCCCTGCGCCCACGGACTGCACATAACCTTTTCCAAATGCACGGTCCACCAGTTCGAGACGGGCGTTGTCGACGTCGCCCTTGTCATCCACATTTGCCAGGAAGGGGCCGAAGGTACGGAGCTCAAGCTCCATTCGCTTGCTGGCGTTAGCTTCGTCCATTCTCTTTGAACCAAGGCGGATAGCAATCGTCGCTCCGGTGGCAAGCAGCGCGCCGATAGAAAGTCTTATCGCAAAGGACACCCATGGGTCACCCTCGCCGGGAGAGAACGCTTGAAGAATCAGCGGGATAACTGCACCCACTATAAACAGCACACCGAAGCCGAAAAATATCCAAGACTGTATGCGTCCGGACATGGCCTCTGTTTCGAAGTGTTGGGCCATCTTGGTCGCCGCAACGGCACTGGTTAGATTGGCGTATTCAGTCTCTTTGCTTTGCAATTCCCTCAGAGACGCCGTGGCCTCATCTAAGCAGCCTTGTATCTGGTCGACGTTGCCTTGAACCCTGCTTTCCCATTCGACTGCTCTTCCCTCAGTCCAAGTATTGAAAGCTTTTTGGTTCGCGGCGGTCAATCCTTCGACTGCCTGCAAACCGTCCTGAACGACCGTATCGATCCTGCCTTTTTGATCCGTGATTAACTTCGCGACATCCGCTGCTTCCGCAGCAATGTCTTCTTCCGCTCGATTCACGTCTTGCCGAAGTGCCTTAGCGTCTTCTTTGTAAGCATCCAGTTCATCGCGAAGGGAAGAATAGTGATCCTTGAGTTTCTCCGATTCTGCTTTTTGCCGATCGAGGAGACCCTCAAAAAGGGTAGTCATTTGTGTTACCTGGGCGCCCTTGGTATATGGGCGAGGCCATGGCGCCATGGTCACGAGGGCAGACTCTATTTGCGCCAAAGCTTGCTGAGTATGGTTCGGGTTTGCTGCGTTCTGGCGTGCATTCAACTGGGTGGCCGCACTGGCAAGCGGGGCGACTACTGAATCCAGCATTCCTTTCGTGAACAGCGGGCTGTGAGTAGTTCCGAGAGTTTTGAAGCTGCTGATGTAATTTGCGATAACCGAGATTGCGTCGAGTTGTTCCTGTTCTTGTGTCGCCAGTGCTTCAGGCATCGCTCCAACAGCAGTCTTGATAGCCTTTATCTGTCGCCACACATCATGGCCATCGAATTCTTTACGCAGCACGATTTTCCCCTCACGGTCAAGCCCAGCTCTAAGGTTATCTAACCATCGGCTTAAACGATCATGCGGAAGTTCGGTAGGCCGACGCCGGGGAATCATGTCGGCCTATCCGGACAGTTCATGGGGTCATCAGACCCACCACGGTAGATGCTTGGGGCCGCGTGACCGCGGGGCCTCAAACCGCGAATTTCGGTTCAGAGCGCGACTTCGTTGAATTCCCATAGTGAGCCGTAGATTTGGCCTTCGGCGTTGCGGTGCGGTGTACCGTCCATGGCTGTGAGCCTGACGCCGTCCCCGGCCTTGGAGACAACGGCGGCCGGGTTCCAGTCGCCGAGGACGGCCTGGCCTGCGGGCACTTTCGGTCTTGGAAGACGGGTAGGTTGCCGAGGATTTCGCGCAGGGCTTGGAAGCGGCCCGGGTCGTCGGTGAAGAGGTCGATCTGCTCGGCATCCGTCGGGTTAACGAGCCAGGCGTTCGGGCGCTCGTCCACGTTGGCGAGGGTGGTCCTGGCTCGCCGTAGCGTCGTCGCCGGCAGGGAAGCGGCGTAGGCCCTCTGTGGGACGCCCTTGGTCTGGAGGATGCCCGGTGAGCCCGGTGTCCCAGCCTTCTCCGTTGATGATTTCCCGGCCGATGACGCGGTAGAGGTCGTGGGCCATGTTCACCTGCAGGTACTCCTTGAGGGCGTTGTAGTCCTCCAGGTAGCGGGTAGGAAGGGATCGGCTCGCTGATGTGCGCGATGAACTTCAGCTTGTCGTGCACTTCCTTCAGCTCGTACTCGGAGACCGGCTTCCGTGTACCGTCGGGGACGGCGGCGGCGTTGGTGATCTTCGTGAACTCGCGCGGGGAGGCGAACTGGTTGGTTTCACAGAAGGTTTACTCGTCGAACCGGACGAGGCCGAGGACGCCGAGGGCCGGGTCGGACCAATGATGTCCTGCTCGATGCCGGTGGTGAACGGGGTGCAGCGGTGAAGGCGCCCTGTGCGTTTTCGTATTTCGCGCCACCGTTACCCCAGCCGGAGCGGCTGGCTGCGTTCACCGTCGGGGTGCCGCCCTTGCCATCCGGGCTAGCAGGGTTGAAGTCGGCCTCGGCCTTAAGCAGGTCGCCGACTTCGTACATGAGCCGCTTGGACTCGGCTGCCTTGGACAGGATGGTGTTGATTTCCTTCACCCGGTCGATGTCCGTCTCATCTTTGCCTGCTCGGCGCCGGTGAAGTCGCGGCGCAAGGCATCAGCTTTCGCAGCGAGGGCTCGGACGTTCTTGAGCAGGTTGTCGCGTTCAGTTCGGGGATCCATGATGGTCCGTCTCTCCCAAACCCGGGTGCGCCGAATGGATGGCCGACTTCGGGTCTGCTTTGGCAGGCCGGCGGCGTGAGGGGCGCATTAGGGGAAGGGGGATCCTGGCGGGTTACGGCTTGGCGGGTCACGCGAAACAGCCAGCTACCTGGCTGGGAAGCTACCGAGGCGGACCGGGCTAGGCAGGCCATGCGGGGCTGGCTGACCGGTTTCAGTGTTGCTTCGCGCCCTATTCTGGACGTGGTTGGCGGAAATTAATAGAAGAGTGGAAGTGCTTCCCGACCGCTGTTGTCTGGGGGGAAGTGAGCGTCCCACGCCTCGTCCGTTATTTTGGCGATGTTGAGGGAGGCCCTCATTGTCTCCACGATGCCGGCGCGGTTGCCGAACGGAGCCCGGACCCAGGAGGCAATCTGCATGGAGAGCCAGGACACTTGGGCGGTGGTCACGGAAGCTGCGAACTGAATCCGAACTATTTCCTCCTCGTCCACCTGAGGAGAAATCCCCAAGGCTCCGCTCTGCTCCATGTCTCTGTCCCTGACTTCGGCCATAGCGCGATGGTGCGGCTTCCGCGTCAGAAGGAATTTCACCCAATCGGCCGTGACATCGTAGAAGCCGTAATCCTCCGCCCTAAGGTCAAAGTAGACGCGGTTGAGGTCTATGTGCAGTTTCTGGGAGATTACGACCAGATCGTACTCCTCGCGGTCCTGGGGGTCGGTGGCTGCCCGCGCAAAGAGTGCAAAGTCGGCCAGCAGATCGGCGGCGGCCTGGTGCATGCGGTCCGTCTCGTCAAACAACTGCTGTGCTCTGATTTGCATGGCGAGCGCGTCTTCCTGCTTGACGAGCTGGGCTTCGTGATGCCGGCCACGCCGGCGCCGACTGCGGCACCGACCAGCCCGTCGAGCAACGTTTCTACCCAGTCCCACAAATCCATGCTCGGAGTCTATCGGCACCGGTCTGCTGCCCTCGTTTGTTTCGCCATTCCCCGCGGCGATCAGAGACAGATAACGTTACGGCTTTAAGTCCGCCGGCTTCCTGGTCAGGAGGGGGGCCACCGTCGCCAAGGCGAGGGAAACGGTGCGTAGCTCGTCCACGGTATAGGGACAAGGAACGCTACGACGTCGCGGTCCCTGCCTCGGTCTAGGAGCCGGACGATCGTAATCGCGTCCAGCAGGTCCGAGTTCTGGAAATCCTACATGCCGATACCCCTGTTCTTTGGGTGAGCCCTACGTCAACAGTGATCAGCTGGGCGGCATATTTTTCTGGCCGGTGAGCGTACCCGCCGGCCAGCTCTTCCTGATGGGAGACAACAGGCTTGAGTCCGTGGACTCCCGGCAGTTCGGGGCGGTCGACGCCGCGCGAGTGGACACGACAGTTCTCCTGGTCTTACCTTTCGGCTGACCCCGGCGAGACCAGGCCTGTTTCGTAGGCAAGGACTACCAGCTGGGCGCGGTCGCGGGCGTGTAGTTTCGCGAGCAAACGGCTCACATAGGTGCGGGCGGTTGCAGGGCTGATGAAGAGCTTCTGTGCAAGCTCGTCGTTGGACAGGCCGCGGCCGATCTGGGCGAGGACTTCGCGCTCGCGTTCCGTCAGGTGCAGTAAGGGCCGGTCGTCGACCTTCAGCGCAGCACCGCTGGCCAGGGACTGCATAACCTTGCGGGTGATCGAGGGCGAGAGCAGGGACTCGCCCTCGGCCACCACCCGGATAGCGTGGCGGAGCTCGGCTGGCGAGATGTCCTTGAGCAGGTAGCCGGCGGCGCCGATCCGGATGGCCTCAAAGACGTTCTCGTCCTCGTCGAAGGTGGTCAGGATCAGGACGCGCACTCCGGCGAGCGACTCATCGGCGATGATCTTCGACGTCGCTTCCAAGCCGTCCATGACCGGCATCCGGATGTCCATGAGCACAACGTCGGGCTTGTGCCGGCGGACGGCGTCCAGCCCGGTCTCGCCGTTGTCGGCCTCCGCCACGGCCTCGATATCGCCGTCGCGCTCGGCGAGGGTGCGCAGTCCCGTGCGTACCAGTTCCTGGTCGTCGACCAGCACTATCCGGATTATGGTTCCAGTCTCGCGGGTAATTGCGCGCGGACCACAAATCCGGCCGAGGTCTTCTCCGCGCTGAGGTAGCCGCCGAGTTGGGTGGCCCGCTCCCGCATGCCGATCAGTCCGTGGCCGGAAGGGTCAGCGGTTGCTCCAGCATCGGCCGACGCGGACCCACGACCGCTGTCTGTTATCTCCAGCCGGAGCACCCCATCCTCCACACCGGCCGAAACTTCCACACGGGAGGCATGGGCGTGCCGGATCACGTTGGTCAGCGACTCCTGGACGATCCGGTAGGCCGCCGCATCGATGGTGCCAGACAGCTCGCCGGGAGCCACCGTGATGGCGGCATCCACTGCCAGCCCTGTTTCGCGCGCCGAGCCGAAGAGCTGCTCCACGCCGTCGAGCCCCACCGCGGTGCGGCCGTTGCCGGACTCCGGGGAGCGGAGCAGCTTGACCGTGGACCGCAGCTCCTTCATCGTCTCCGAGGTAGCCGTGCGGATCTGTTCGATGGCCCGGGCGGCGGCGCCGTCGTCGTTCCCTATCGCTTCTGCGGCTACGTTGCTGTGGACCGAGATGACCGACATGGTGTGGCCGATGACGTCGTGCAGATCCCGGGCCATGCGGATGCGTTCCTCGTGGATGCGCTGTTCGGCCTCGCGCGCGTGCTGGGCGGCGGTGAGCAGGGTCAGGCGCTCCTGCTGGGCACGGGACTCGCGGCGCATCCGCACCGTCACGCCGAGGGCGATCGCCGCCGCAATGAGGGCGATGTTGGTGATGAGCTCGTAGCTGACCAGGTACGCCGTGGGCTGGCCTTCCTTGATCCGGAAGTAGGCGGAGACGGCGATCAGCACCGCGCCCGCGCCGGCGGCCCAGCGCGTGCGGTTTGCCTCGGCCGCGGAATAGACGGCGGCCACGGCGGGAAGCGAGATGCCGATGGGCGGGTAGCCCAGGGCGTAGTAGGCGAAGATGCCGAGGATGGTCGCCGCCAGGACGATCCGGGGGAAGCGCCGCCGGGCCAGCATCAGCAGGCCGAAGCAGACCGCGAACAGATACGCCGCCGGCTGGGTCTGGTCGGTGCCTTCCAGATCCGCGGCGATGACCACTGAGACCGCCAGTGCCATGCCGACCGCCAGCAGGGCATCGACCAGCCGGGGATGGGCCTCTTCGGTCCTGGCAGTTCTGTCCATGCTTGCCATCGTAGGAGTTGCCGCCGGGGCGCGTCCGCCTGCTGCAGTATCCCGTTGTCGCTTTTCAACGACAATCCGCCACACACCTGCCTACTGCAAGTGACGGCAGGGGGCCGATGTGGCTGGCCCGTCCGCTTCCTAGCGTTGAAGCCATGGAACAAACACGTAAATCCTCCCTCCAATGGCCGCTGATTTTGGGGCTCGGCGCGTTGGGCCTCATCCATCCCCTCGCGCGCATGACCGGCGTCGTCGAGGCCCTCGGCATGCGGGCCGTGGCCCCGATCCTGATTCTCGCGATCGCGCTGGCCTGGATCCTGATTGTCGGACTTGGCAACGTCGGACGCCCCGTCCTGACGCTCGTGCTGGCCGGTGTGGCGTACGCGGTCTACCTGATGGTGATCAGCGCCCTCCTGACGCCGATCCTGACCGGCGAGCTGCGCGGGCCGTTGGCGATGCCGTTTGTCCTCGTCCCGCTGGTACTGAGCAACGCATTCTACGGGCTGGTTGCGGGTTTGCTGGCGTGGGGCGTGCAGGGGCTGCGGCGCGTGCAGGCTGGACAGGCTGGGGAGGCGCGATGAAGCGGCGTTCTCCCAGACTCCTGGCGCTCGGCGCCGCGGTGATGCTGGCGCTCGCCGGCTGCGGGTCAATCTCCGAAGTGACGGTGCCGGCTGACTTTGACCAGCCGCTGCACATCCCGCCGCTGGCTGAATCCAGGATTGACGACGACGGCACGCGGGTTTTCGACCTGACGGCCCAGTCCGGCACAACCGACTTCTCAAACTACTTCTCAACCGATACTTCCGCCACTGAAACCATGGGCTTCAACGGCAGCTTCCTCGGGCCCACGCTCCGGGCCAAGCGCGGCGAGAAGGTTGCCGTGAACTTCAGCAATCAGCTGGAGAGGACCACCAGCGTCCACTGGCACGGCATGCACCTGCCCGCGGCGATGGACGGCGGCCCGCACCAGGAGATGGAACCGGGCGGGACCTGGCATCCGGAGTGGCTGATCGACTAGCCGGGCGCCACCCTCTGGTACCACCCGCATCCGCACGGCGAGACCGAGGACCAGGTGTACCGCGGCCTGGCCGGCATGTTCATCCTCGACGATGAGGACACCGCCGCTTCCGGCCTGCCCTCGGAATACGGCGTGGACGACATCCCGGTGATTGTGCAGGACAAGCAGTTCACCGAGGACGGCCAGCTGACCCTGCAGAACGATGGCAACGAGATCGGTCTGCTCGGCAGCACGGTCATGGTCAACGGGACCATCGGCGCGCACCACAAGGTGACCACTGAGAAGGTCCGGCTCCGGCTGCTCAACGGCTCCACGGCGCGCATCTACAACTTCGGCTTTGAGGACGGCCGGCCGTTCCAACTGGTGGCCACCGACGGCGGGCTGCTGCGCTCGCCGCTGGAGCAGCGCAACATCCAGCTCTCGCCGGGAGAGCGCGCCGAGATTGTGGTGGCGGTGGAACCGGGAACCACGGCGATGCTGCGCTCCTCGGAGCCGGATCTTGGTGCGGTGGCCGCTCCGTTCGCTTTCGGTGCCAACGATTCCTTCGACGTCCTGGAGTTGCGCGCCGCCGGTGAGCTGGCGCCGTCGTCCGCTGTTTCCCCCACCTTGAGTGATTTCGGGACGGACGAATTCGACGCCTCCGTGACCCGCTCTTTTGAACTCGAGGGGCGCAAGATCAACGGCCGAACCATGGACATGGGCAGGATCGACGAAACCGTCACGCTCGGCGCCACCGAGGTGTGGGAGGTGCGCAACAAGAACCTGTTCCCGCACAACTTCCACATCCACGACGTGCAGTTCCAGATCCTGAGCATCGACGGCGAAGCCCCGCCCGCTCACCTGGCCGGCCGGAAGGACACGGTGTACCTGTCGCCGCAGAAAACCTACCGGTTGATCATGACTTTCGAGGACTACGCGGATCCGCAGCTGCCGTACATGTTCCACTGCCACCTGCTGCTGCACGAAGACGAGGGCATGATGGGCCAGTTCGTGGTCGTCGAGCCGGGGCAGTCTGCCGGTGCAATTCCAACCAACGACGGCGGTGCTCACCACGCGCCCTCGGCGCACCCGCTACCGGGCGTCCGTGACATCCGGCACGACGCGTAGGCGGATTCCGTCGATGATGCGTTTGAGGGCCATCGCTACCGAGGCGGTGGCAGTTAATGCGGCGGCGCCCTGCTGGCGTTCCTGATCCATCTTTTCCTGCAGCATCGCAAGCGCGGCGTCGGCTTCGGCGAGACTGGGGTGATCCTCGGTCCAGGTGTCCCATGCGCGCAGCAGCGCGGCAACGGCGTGCATGGCGTCGCTGATGGGCGCGCACATTTCCGGTGGGAGTTCGGCTGGAAACGGCTTTCCCCAGACGGCTGAGGAGAGCACGTCGCTGATGTCGCGGACGTGGAATGTGATGTTTTCCAAGGCATACAGGTCCGCGAAGTCGGTCTGCAGGTTCCGGCGGTATCGCAACGCGCGGGGGTTTCCCTTGCGTCCCTGGTCTGCTTTCGATACCGCGCTGCGGACCGCAGCGGCACCTTCCATCAAGGCCTGGCTTCGGGTGGACCAGTCCTCATGTTCCGGCGGCCAGCGTTCGGTCAGTGCTTCTCCGATCTCGTCCACATGCCGTGCTAGAAGAGTACGGAAGTCCGAGAGCTTCAGGGCTGCCGCGCTAAAGTTCAGGGGCGGGAATATCAGGGCGTTGACGGCCAGTCCCACGGCAATACCCACGGCCATCTGGACGATGTACCCGAGCGAGAATGCCTCCGCATTGGGGCCGCCGATGATCAGGACAAACAGCGCCGTTACCGGCACATACTCCTGCCCATTGCCGAGCCTTTTGCTGCCCGCGATCAGAACCCCGGCCCCGACGACGAAAGCAACCCCCGGCAGCGAAGGGATTCCAGTGAACAGGATGATCGAGGCCAGGAAGATTCCGATGGCGAGGCCGGTCAGGGTCTGCAGTCCTGCCTTCGCCGAGCCCATCAGCGTTGGATACATGCTGATGACGGCGCCCAGCGGGGCGTAGTACGGGTAGTCATCGACGACGCCCGGCATGAACGTTGCGATGAAAAAAGCCAGCGCTGCCGCCAGCGCAGCCTTAAACGCCAACAGTGTACGGGGAGCGGTCAGCTTCGACTTTACCCATGACCAGCCGCGTCTCCAGCCGCTGGCCTGCTCATCTGTTTCCACGGCCATGGTCCAATGATCACAGGACCGCTACGCATATGGCCAGACGCAGCGCGGCCAGCCCGCACACCCTCGGTGCCCACATCCGGACGATGCGGGCTAGGATCTGGTCATGGGAGATGCTGAGGATGTTTTCGAGGGACCCGCGGTAGAACTGCCTGAACCGATGCGGCGCTCGCGGGCGCTCTATCGGCCGGAGTCCGAAACCCAGCGGCCGGTCCGGCACGCGCGTGGGTACGGGCCATTCGTCGCCTTCTGCATCGAACAGGACGTGGACGCACGCCAGCTGGCATCCGATTCGGCCCGGCTCGTGGAATTAATGCACTCGTCCGGTGCCACGATCGCCAATGACAGTGCGCTCGAAGCCGCGGCAGGAGTATTCGCTGGAAACGTGCTGGCCAGCCTGCGGCCGGACGCCCAGTGGCGGACTTTCGAGGGTGGTTCACCGACCGTCGGAAACGATGACCTGCAGTTCGAGATCGAGGGTCTGCCCGGACGGATCCGCGATGCCGATGCCGAGTGGCTGCAGGGATTCATCTCCGTCATCCAGGAGTGGGAGAGCGAAGAGGCAGAAAACCTGCCCGCCATGCAACCGCGGCCGGCGCAGCCTGCGCCAGACCAACCCCCGTACATCCGGCCGGCGCTGCCGGTGGAAGTGTTCAGCTCGCCGGACGGACAGCCCATTCCATACGGGAGCAGGTGGGGCGAGGACGGCCCGCTGCCCGAGGCCTACAGCATGGACAGCAATACTGAGCGCTTCGCCGGACTGCACACCGTGGCCCGCGCACTGATCGAGCACCTTGGTGAGGTCTACGACGTCGATGTGGATCCTGACCCTGAGCACGTGCCGGATCTGCTGGTGCACTCCGATGAGGTGCGGGAAGCGGTCCGGCTAAGTCCCCGCGACCCTGGCGCCGCGGTCCTGACTATCGGGTTTACCAGTTACCCCGGCGTGGTGGTGCATGCCGGGTTGCTGCACGAGTTCATCTTCCCGTCCTGCGGCTGCGACGCCTGCGACGAAACTGCCGAATCGGAGGCCGACCGGCTGGAGCGGCTGGTGCTTGCGGTAGCCGCCGGCGGCTACGGTGAGCGGTATCCGGTGGGCCGGCGCGGGTGGAGCGAATATGCGTTGACGGCGGCGGACGGTGCCTGGGAGGAAGGCGGCAGGGGAGAGCCCGATGCCGTCGCCGGGATCCGGCTCCGCGAGGCTGAGCTGAAGCTGCAAGAAGTTCCGGAGGGCTGGCGGCCCTGGCCGTTGCGGACCAGCTGATGGCCAGGCCGTCCAAGCGGGCACCTGGCTCGTCCGGCTCCCTCAGGCGCGGATGAAGATCGCGGAGGCGGCCGCGGATTCGACCATCAGGTCGCTTAGCCCGACGAGGACGTACCAGTACGTACGTCCCCGCACCGCTCCCGTGTCCACGAACTTCTCGGGATTGCCGCGGCGGCGGTGCACGCGTCGCAGGGCACCGGCCTGGGAGGGGATGAAAGCGCTGGAATCCGCTTTGGCTTCCCAGCGGTAGATGGCGTAATGCCGCGGCAGGGTCCCGCTGTTTGAACCGCGCCAAATAAGCTCGACGCCGGAGCCGTTCCAGCGGGCACTGCTGATCACGGGGGTGTAGGGACGCTGGGCGCCAAGATGGGACATGACCGGCGTCATCGCCACCCGGTTGTAGTACTTGTCCTTCACCAGAGTGATGCTGCCCAGTTTGTTGGCCCGCACGGACTTCGCGGAGAAGTACACCTGGCCGCTGACCCGCGGCGTCGCCCGGCACTTGGCGGTGTGGTTGTACAGCTCGCGCCGGTCCTGCCAGTCGGCGCCCTGGGCAGGGTCGCCGACCTTGTAGGCGGCCTCGCCGATGTAGAGCTTGCAGTTGGTGCCGTTGACCTGCGCCGACCACCAGTTGACCAGCGTGTTGTAGTCCGCTGCCGGATTGCCCTGGTGCCAGTAGAGCTGCGGCACCACGTAGTCCAGCCAGCCCTGCTTCACCCAGAGCCGCGAGTCGGCGAAGATCCCGTCGTAGCTCTGGAATCCGGACGTGGCCGAGCCGCGGCTGTCCGTCGACTGGTTGCGCCAGATCCCGAACGGGCTGATGCCGAACAGCATCCGTGGCTTGGTGGCGGCGATCCTGGTGCTCAGGTCGCGGACAAAAACGTTCACGCTGCGCCGCCGGAAGTTCGCCAGGCTTTCGCCCGGCAGCCGGTAGGCGTTGTAGGCGGCCGAGTCCGGAATGCTTTGGCCGGTTACCGGATAGGGATAGAAGTAGTCGTCCAGATGCACGCCGTCGACGTCGTACTTTGCCACGACCTCGGCAATCACCTTGATGATGAAACTGCGCACGGCGGGGATGCCGGGGTTGTAGTAGCGCCGGCCGCCGTAGGCGAAGGTCCAGCTGGGATTCTTCCGCGCGGGGTGCCAGGAGATCAGGTCGGCCAGGTTCGCCGTCATGCCCGCGCGGAACGGATTGAACCAGGCGTGCAGGTGCAGGTTCCGGGCATGGGCCTGGCTGACTGCGTAGGCCAACGGATCATAGCCGGGGTTCCTGCCCTGCGTGCCGGTCAGGTAGCGGGACCACGGTTCGCCAACTTTGGACGGCCAGAAGACGTCGCCGGCCGGGCGGACCTGCAGCAGAACCGCGTTGAGGTTCCGGCTGCGGGCCAGGTCCAGCCAGCCGCGGAGCTCGGTTTGCTGGACGGCTGCGGTCAGACCGGACCTGGACGGCCAGTCGATGTTGACCACGCTGGAGAGCCAGAAGCCGCGGAACTCGTGCTTCGGCGCGTCCGTGACCCGGGCGCGCTCCCGCGCGGTGATGCGGTAGACCCGGTTGGGGACGGCCGCGGCGAGGCTGACCGCGAGCGGGCGTGGACCTGTCTCCGTCACCGCCCTGGACAGGCTGCCGCCCAGCAGACCTGCGGCACCGAGCACTGTCAGGGCCGCCGCAGCATTGAACTGCCGCCGCGAGAATGTAGACCCCACATCGCTGCCAGTCATGGCCAGCCCACCTCGATAAAGAATGCTGCTAGCTCAACGATACGCTTGCGATCATCACCGCAACAGGGGAGTGTTGAAAACGCGTTCGAAGGAGAAAAGCCGTGACAACACCAGACCAGTACGCAAGTGTCCGCTACCTCGTCGACGACGTTCAGGCGGCGGTCGATTTCTACACCACCCACCTTGGCTTCACCGTGAACATGCAGGCCCCCGCCTTTGCCGACGTGGTCCGCGGCCCGCTGCGGCTGCTGCTCTCCGGGCCGGCAAGCTCGGGCGCCCGCGCCACCCCGCAGGGTTACGCCGCGCCCGGAGGCAACCGCATCCACCTGATTTTTGAGGACCTCGACGCCGAGATCGAGCGGCTGCGCAGTGCCGGCTTGTCGTTCCGCAGCGACCTGGTTACCGGACCCGGCGGGCGCCAAATCCTGCTCGCCGACCCCGCGGGGAACCTGATCGAACTGTTCGAATCCGCCCACCGGCCCTGACCCCGCAAACGACTATCGAAAGGCACGCCCCATGACGACCAAGATTTCCAAGGGCATCGCCACCCTCGTAGCGCTGTGCGCGCTGCTCCTGACCGGCTGTGACAACCCCAACGAGGACGAAGGAAACAACCAGGACGTCCAGCAGGAACAGAACGAGAACAACGGCGAGGAACAAGAGAACGACGGCGGCGAGGGCGGCGACAACGAAGGCGGCGGCCAAGAGGGCGGCAACGAGCAGGACGGGGAAGGCGGCGAAGCCGACGACTAGCCGCTAGCTTCCCGAAGCTTCACTCGGAGCCGAGGCTTTTCACGTAGGCATACGCCTCGTCAACCGCGCGGGACCAGCGTTGCTCGGTTTCCTGCGGCTCGTCCGGGACGGCCGGGTAGGCCACCCATTCCTTCATGGTCCGCGTACCCATCGTGACCGGCTCTGCTTCGCCGGCGGCAATGATCGCCTCCGCGCGGTGCCGCGGGATCTTCACGATCAGCCGGTCACCGCCGCCCAGGAAAGCGAAGATCTTCCCACCGACTTTCATGCCGGGGCTGCGGAACATGGTGCCGCTTTCGACCAGAGGATCCTCGGAAAACCGCGCCGCGAGCGTCTCCAGAAGGGCAAGCGAGGCCTGGTTGCCTGGCCGGTCCCGGTCCGTCATGATCCGGTCCTTCCTTCCTGGATTGGTGGGATTCGAGCGATAGCCGCTTCCCGCCGTCGTAATTCGTCCGATGTTCCCGAATCATCATCAAACTGACATTCGCATACTGTATGAAAGATACAAGAGCCTCGAGTGTCAGGAGCAGTACATGGAAGTTTGGCCCGGAGAAGCCTACCCGCTGGGTGCCACCTACGACGGCAATGGAACCAACTTTGCCCTGTTCAGTGAAGCAGCCGAGCACGTTTACCTTTGCCTGTTTGACGAGGACGGCGAGGAGACCAGAGTCAAGCTTAAGGACGTGGACGGCTACGTCTGGCATTGCTACCTGCCGCATGTTTTGCCGGGACAGAAGTACGGCTTCCGCGTTGACGGTCCGTATGACCCGGCGAGCGGGCAGCGCTGCAACGTCAACAAGCTGTTGCTGGACCCGTACGCCAAGGCGGTCCACGGGGAGATCGACTGGGACCAGTCCCTGTTCGGCTACAACTTCGGCGACGAGAACTCGCGCAACGACGAGGACTCCGCCGCGCACATGATGATGGGCGTGGTGGTCAGCCCGTTCTTCGACTGGAACGGGGACCGCAAGCCCCGCATTCCCTACCACCGCTCGGTCATCTACGAGGCGCATGTGAAGGGTCTGACGCAGCTGCACCCGGACATTCCCGAGGAGCAGCGCGGCACCTACGCCGCCATTGCGCATCCTTCGGTGATCGCGCACCTGCAGAAGCTGGGCGTCACCGCGATCGAGCTGATGCCGGTGCACCAGTTCGTCAATGACAGCACCCTGCAGGAAAAGGGCCTGTCCAACTACTGGGGCTACAACACCATCGGCTTCTTCGCCCCGCAGAACACGTACTGCTCCACCGGGGACGCCGGGCAGCAGGTGCAGGAGTTCAAGGCCATGGTGCGCGAGCTGCATCTGGCCGGCATCGAGGTCATCCTGGACGTGGTCTACAACCACACGGCCGAGGGCAACCACATGGGCCCCACGCTGTCCTTCCGTGGCATCGACAACTCCGCGTACTACCGCCTCATGGAAGATGAGAAGCAGTACTACATGGACTACACCGGTACCGGAAACTCGCTCAATGTGCGCCACCCCCATTCGCTGCAGCTGCTGATGGACTCGCTGCGGTACTGGGCGACAGAGATGCACGTGGACGGTTTCCGATTCGACCTTGCCTCCACACTGGCGCGCGAGTTCTACGACGTGGACCGGCTGTCCACCTTCTTCGAACTCTGCCAGCAGGACCCGGTGGTGTCGCAGAGCAAACTTATTGCCGAGCCGTGGGACGTTGGCCCCGGCGGCTACCAGGTGGGCAACTTCCCGCCGCTGTGGACGGAGTGGAACGGGCTCTACCGGGACACCGTCCGGGACTTCTGGCGTGGAGAGCCCTCAACCCTGGGCGAGTTTGCCTCCCGTATCACCGGTTCGGCGGACCTGTACGAGGATTCCGGCCGCCGCCCCGTGGCCTCGATCAACTTCGTCACCGCCCATGACGGCTTCACGCTGCGGGACCTGGTCTCCTACAACGAGAAGCACAATGAGGCCAACGGCGAAGACAATAACGACGGCGAATCCCACAACCGCTCGTGGAACTGCGGTGTGGAGGGGGAGACGGACGATCCGAAGGTGCAGGGCCTGCGCGCCCGGCAGCAACGGAACTTCTTGGCCACGCTGCTGCTGAGCCAGGGCGTGCCGATGATCGCGCACGGCGACGAGCTGGGCCGCACCCAGCAGGGCAACAACAACGTGTACTGCCAGGACTCCGAGCTGTCCTGGGTGGACTGGGACAAGGTGGACCAACCGCTGCTCGAGTTCGTCGCCGCGGTGAACAAGCTGCGCACCGAACACCCCACGTTCCGCCGTCGTCGTTTCTTTGATGGCCGGCCGGTCCGCCGGGGCGAGGGCGAGGCGCTGCCGGATATTGTTTGGCTGACCGCGGATGGAACCCTGATGGAGCCCGAGGACTGGGACGCGGCCCTGGGCCGGTGCATCGGCGTCTTCCTCAACGGCCAGGGGATCCAGGGCCGGGACGAGCGCGGGCAGCGGATCACGGACGAGAACTTCCTGATCTACTTCAACGCGGACGACAACGATGTGGAGTTCGTCCTGCCGCCGAAGGAGTACGCGGAAAAGTGGGACGAGGTTATTGACACCGCCGGCAAATATGCTGATTCCGAACCGATTGCGGCCGGAAAGAAGATGACGGTGCAGGCCAAGGCCATGGTGGTGCTGCGCGCGCACACCCCGCCCACCGAGGATCCGGACCATTCCGTGGCGGCGTCGCTGGCGGCCATGGCGGATGCCAAGGGCACTGGCAAGGGGGCCGCGTGAAAACGCCGCTCTCCACCTACCGGCTGCAGATCCGCGAGTCCTTTAACCTGTTCGACGCGGCACGGCTGGTGCCGTATCTGCGCGAGCTCGGGGCGGACTGGGTGTACCTCTCGCCGATCCTCACCGCGGAGCCCGGTTCGGACCATGGGTACGACGTCGTCGACTTCACCATGGTGGACCCCGCGCGCGGCGGGGCCGAGGGGCTGAAGGCACTCTCCGAGGCTGCCCACGCGGCCGGGATGGGCGTGCTGGTGGACATTGTGCCCAACCACGTGGGGGTGGCCACGCCGGTGAACAACCGCTGGTGGTGGTCGCTGCTCGCCGAGGGGCGCGGATCGCGGTATGCGGAGGCGTTCGACGTCGACTGGGACGCCGCGGGCGGGAAGCTCCGGCTCCCGGTGCTAGGCGACGGCGACACCGAACTGGACGCGCTGGAGCTGGTGGACGGCGAGCTGCGCTACTACGGGAACCGTTTTCCCGTGGCCGCGGGAACGGCCGATGACGGGGCCGATGCGCGGACCGTCCATGAGCGCCAGCACTACCAGCTGGTGAACTGGCGCCGTGCGGACAGCGAGCTGAACTACCGCCGGTTCTTCGGCGTGAACTCGCTCGCCGGAGTGCGCGTGGAAGTGCCCTGGGTGTTCGAGGAATCGCACGCCGAAATCAGGCGCTGGTTCACCGAGGGCCTGGTGGACGGGCTGCGCATCGACCACCCGGACGGCCTGGCGGATCCCGGCGGCTACCTGCGCCAGCTGCACGAGCTGACCGGCGGGGCCTATGTCCTGGTGGAGAAGATCCTGGAACCGGGGGAGAGCCTGCCCGCGGGCTGGTTCTGCCACGGCACCACCGGATACGACGCGCTCGCAGACGTGGACCGGCTGTTCGTGGATCCGGAGGGCCGGGAGCAGCTGACCGACGTCGCCCCCATGGAGCCCTACCGGCACATGATCCACGACACCAAGCGCGCCATCACGGACGGCATCCTGCGCTCCGAGGTGCTGCGGCTGACCCGGCTCATCCCCGCGGAAGCGGACCTGGAGCAGGACGTCGCGGCGGACGCGCTCGCCGAACTGCTGGCCTGCTTTCCCGTTTACCGCAGCTACCTGCCACAAGGCGCGGAGTACCTGGAGGAAGCGGTGATCGCCGCTCAGGTCCGCCGCCCGGACCTTGCCGAAGCAATCACCGCCCTGCAGCCGTTGCTGAACCCTGAAGGCGAGCTGACAGCGCTGGCTATCCGCTTCCAGCAGACCTCGGGCATGGTGATGGCCAAGGGCGTGGAGGATACCGCGTTCTACCGCTACTCGCGGCTGACCTCGCTGAACGAGGTCGGCGCGGATCCGTCCATTTTCGCCATCGAGCCGTTCGACCTGCACACCAAGCTGGTCCGCCGGCAGCTGGAACAACCGCTGGCGATGACCGCGCTGAGCACGCACGACACCAAGCGCAGCGAGGACACCCGCGCCCGGATCAGCGTCCTCTCCGAGATGGCCGGCGAGTGGTCCGGAAAGTTCGCGAAGCTGGATGCGGCCGCGCCGTTGGGCGATGTGCCGTTCGCGGACCTGCTGTGGCAGGCGGCCCTGGGCGCGTGGCCGTTCAGCCGCAAGCGCGCCCATGCCTACGCGGAGAAGGCGGCGCGTGAAGCGGGTAACAGCACCTCCTGGTTGAACCCGGACGAGCAGTTCGAACAACAGCTGCACGCGGCCGTGGATGCAGCCTTCGACAATCCGGAGGTCAACCGGATCCTGAGCACACTGGCGGAAGAGACCAAGCTGCCCGGCTGGACCAACTCGCTCTCGGCCAAGCTGGTGCAGCTGACCATGCCCGGTGTACCGGATGTCTACCAGGGCACGGAGTTCTGGGACCATTCGCTGGTGGATCCGGACAACCGGCGGCCGGTGGACTTCGATGCCCGGCACAAGGCCCTCGCCCGCCTCAGCGAGGGGACCGTTCCGGCGATCGACGAAGGCGCCCAAGCCAAGATGCTGGTGGTGGCCCGGGCTTTGCGGCTGCGCCGCGACCGGCCGGACCTGTTCACCGGCTACGAAGCTGTCAACGCCGAGGGGCCTGCCGCCGAGCATGTCTTCGGTTTCGACCGCGGCGGAGCCATCACGCTGGCCACCCGTCTGCCGCTGGGACTGCAGCGCGACGGCGGATGGCGGGGCACCGCCGTCGTCATTCCGGCCGGACGCTACCAGGACGTGCTGACCGGGCTGGTCTTCAGCAGCACCGGGGCGCTCCCCGTGGTGGACGTGTTCGCCGGCCTGCCCGTGGCCCTGCTGATCAAGGAGGAAGAACAATGAGCACCGGATTTGCCCCAGGGCGCTTTGCCGTCTGGGCGCCGCTGGCCAAAACCGTCGAGCTGAAGGCGGCCGGCCAACTGCTGGCCATGGTTCAGGGCGAGGGCGGCTGGTGGACGCTGGCCGATCCGGCCGCTGCGCCGGCGGGGGAGACGGACTACGGCTACCTGCTGGACGGGGAAACAACCCCCTTGCCGGATCCGCGCTCGCGCCGCCAGCCGGACGGCGTGCACGGGCTGTCCCGGACGTTCGACGCCGGTGCCCACCAATGGACGGACGGCGGCTGGCAGTCGCCCGGGCTGAACGGCGGCGTGATCTACGAGCTTCACCTCGGTACCTTCACTCCGGAGGGGACGCTGGATGCCGCCGCGGCGAAGCTGGACTACCTCGCCGGGCTCGGTATCGACTTCGTGGAACTGCTGCCGGTCAACGCGTTCAACGGGACGCACAACTGGGGCTATGACGGCGTGCACTGGTACGCGGTGCAGGAAACCTACGGCGGTCCCGCGGCCTACCAGCGGTTTGTGGATGCCGCGCACCGCCACGGCATCGGCGTGATCCAGGACGTGGTCTACAACCACCTGGGCCCCAGCGGGAACTATTTGCCGCGCTTCGGCCCCTACCTCAGCGCTGCCGGCGGCAACAGCTGGGGCGACTCGGTGAACCTGGACGGCCCGGAGTCGGACGAGGTCCGCGGCTACATCCTGGACAACGTGCAGATGTGGTTCCGCGACTACCACGTGGACGGGCTGCGGCTGGATGCCGTCCACGCGCTGCAGGACGAGCGCGCGGTGCACATCCTCGAGGAGTTTTCGGCCGCCACGGATGAATGTTCCCGGGAGCTGGACAAGCCGTTGTTCCTGATCGCGGAATCGGACCTGAACAACCCGCGGCTGCTGGAATCGCGGAGCGTGAACGGTTACGGGCTCACCGGGCAGTGGAGCGACGATTTCCACCATGCCGTCCACGTGAACCTGACGGGTGAAACGGCCGGCTACTACGCGGACTTCGAGGGCCTGGACGTGCTGGCCAAGGTGCTCACGGAGGGCTTCTTCCACAACGGCACCTACTCCTCCTTCCGGCACCGGCACCACGGCCGGCCGATCGACAAGGAGCGGGTGAACGCGCGCCAGCTGGTGGTCTGCACGCAGAACCATGACCAGATCGGCAACCGCGGGGCGGGGGACAGGCTGTCCGGAACGCTGGGCTACAACCGGCTGGCGATGGCCGCCGTGCTGAACCTGACATCGCCGTTCACACCGATGCTCTTTATGGGCGAGGAGTTCGCCGCGTCCACCCCCTGGCAGTTCTTCACCTCCCATCCGGAGCCGGAACTGGGCGAGGCCACTTCGGCCGGACGGCTCCGGGAGTTCGAGCGGATGGGCTGGGATCCTGACCTCGTGCCGGACCCGCAAGCGGAATCCACCTTCACCAACTCCAAGCTGGACTGGTCCGAGCCGGAGCACGGGGACCACGCACGGCTGCTGGCCCTGTACAAGGACCTGATTGCGCTGCGCCGGCAGACCCCGGAACTCACGGACCCGGATTTCGCTTCCATCTACGTGGACTTCGACGAGGAACACGGCTGGTTCATCCTGCGCCGCGGCCGGATCAACGTGTGCTTCAACTTCGCGGACAGAACCCTCACCCTCGATGCGGGAACGGGGCGACTGCTGCTGGCCACCGAGGACGAAGTGAAGCTCGACGGCGTACTGACACTGCCGGCTAACTCCGCCGCGATTATCCGCGGGCAGGGCTAGGGGCATGATTAGCGCCTGGACCGGTGGCCAGATCCGCGCCGCCGAGCAACCGCTGCTCGACGCCGGCCACGGCGACCGGCTCATGGCCACCGCCGCCCACGGGCTGGCCAACGCCGTGGTCCGCGCGGTATGGGAAACCCGCGGGCGGATCTACGGCGCGCGGTTAGTGGTGCTCGCCGGTAGCGGCAACAACGGCGGAGACGCGCTCTTCGCCGCGGCCGCCCTTGCGCGACGGGGAATGAGCACGACGGCGGTGCTCACCTCGGCGCGCAGCCACTGGCAGGCGCTGACCGCGTTCGAAAACGCCGGCGGTACCGTGCTGCGGTTGGTCGCGGGTGACGACGGTACTGCCGCGGGCACCGATGTCTCCGCCGCCGCAGCCATCTGCTCCCGTGCGGATGCGCTGATCGACGGGATTCTCGGCACCGGCGCCTCCGGCGGTTTGCGCAGCCCGGCGAAGGATCTGGTGGAGGACATTATTGCGCTGGGCACCCCGGCACTGACCGTCGCTTGCGACCTGCCGAGCGGAGTCTCTGCCGATACCGGTGAAGTCTTCGGGCCCGTCCTGCCAGCCGATCTCACCGTGACTTTCGGCGGAACCAAGGCCGGGCTGCTTACCGATCCCGCTGCCGGACTCGCCGGCCGCGTGCGGACCGTGGACATCGGCCTCGGTCCGCATCTCCCGGCACCGGAACTTCGGCAGCTGGAACCGGCGGACCTGGCAGGCTGGTGGCCGGTGCCGCAGAGAACCAGCCACAAGTACACGCGCGGCGTGCTCGGCATCGTTGCGGGGTCGGTCCAGTATCCGGGAGCCGCACTGCTGTGTACGCAGGCTGCCGTGGCCACCGGCGTGGGCATGATCCGCTATCTGGGGCCGCAGGAGATCTGCCGCCTGGTAAACCTCTCGACGCCGGAAGCCGTCTGCAGCCAGGGCAGCGTGGGGGAGAGCAGGGTGCAGGCCTGGCTGGTGGGCCCCGGCGCCACAGGGGACCCGGACCAGCAGGCCCGCGCCCGGGACGCGCTCGCTTCCGGGTTGCCGGTGGTAGCAGACGCCGGTGCCCTGGACAGCCTGCCTTCCGATCTGGGTCCGCAGGTCATCCTGACGCCGCACGCCGGTGAACTCGTCCGTATCCTTGCTGAGCAGGACGTGGAGGTGACGCGCGAGCAGGTGGAGGCATCGCCGTCGGACTTTGCACGCCTTGCCGCCGGGCTGACCGGTGCCACCGTGCTGCTGAAGGGCGCAACAACCGTCATCTCTTCACCATCCGGTGCTCTCTTTACCCAGGACAACGCCACGCCCTGGCTGGCGACGGCAGGTTCCGGGGACACGTTGGCCGGGATCCTCGGTGCGCTCGCCGCCACGATCCAGCGCGAACTCCTGACCGAAGCCGGCATAGCGGAACCGGACCATTGGGCGGCAGTGGCTGCCATGGCCGCCGCCGTACACGGGATCGCCGGAACCAGAGCCGCTGCCGGAGGACCCGTCGCCGCATCTGACATCAGCCGCGCCCTGCCGGAAACCGTGCGGACGTTGCTGAATCTCCTGCAGGATGGCTAAAGTTCACGCCGACCTGCCGAACCTTAGGCGGGATCGGGCGGCAGGATCCTGACGCAGCAGCGCCCGGGCGCGGGATCCAGCACCGCGGTGCAGCCCGCAGGGCCGGTCTTGCCGGTCACTGCCGACAACAGATCCAGGTTCAGCCCGCAGATGGTGGCGGTGTGGCTTTGCGACAGGCGGTGGAACGGACAGTTCTGCAGGACGATGCTGCCGTCTGCTTCCGTCTCGGGCTTGAACCCGTACTTCTCCAGGGCCTGCTCCAAGCTGTCCGCGTCCTTGCCGATGGAGTTCCCGGCCTCGGCGGCCACCCGTTGCAGGGACTCGTCCACCGGCGTTCCGGTGCGGTGCGAATTCTCGACGGCGGCCGCAAGGAGTTCGGCCGCCAGATCATAATGGCGTTGGGGCAGGCTGACCGAGACTTCCCGGACCGCCGGGGCATACAGTTTGGTCGGCCGACCCGACCCGGGCCCGCTGCGGCCGGTGAGCCGCCGGTAGCTGACAGTCAGCAGTTCTTCCCGCGCCAGCCGATCCAGATGGAAGGCCGCCGTGCCGCGCACCATGCCCAAGGCGCCCGCGACGTCGTCCCGGCTCACAGGTCCCTCCGCGTCGAGGATGTATTCGTAGACACTGCGCCGGGAGGAATCCGCTAACGCGGCAACTGCGCTGACCGAATCGGACTCCGTGCGTGCTTTCATACCAGTGATTTTACTCTAAAAACAATAACCATTGACATAACAGCCTGCACTTTCTAAAGTCAAGTATCACTACTTTTAGAAAGGAACGGTCATGGTCACCCACCAGCCCCGCCTCGCAGACCGCCCCGGTCTGCGCAGCCATACGCACCAGGCCTTTTTGCTGCTGCGTACCGTCTTCACCATCGCGCCGATTCTCTTCGGCCTCGATAAGTTCTTCAACGTTATGGTCGACTGGACCACGTACCTGGCCCCCATCGCGACCGACATCATTCCGGTTTCTCCGCAAGGATTCATGTATGCCGTCGGCGTTATAGAAATCCTCGCCGGCATTCTCGTGGCATGGAAGCCGCGGATTGGCTCGCTGGTCGTCGCTGCCTGGCTCGCCGGCATCATCATCAACCTGCTGCTGGTGCCCGGTTACTTCGATGTCGCCCTGCGTGATTTCGGACTCCTCGTCGGCGCTCTGGCCCTAAACCGCCTGTCCTCTGGCGACAAGCACTGAATTTTCGACTTGAAAGCGACCGGAGGGTAAACGCATGATGGACGAATGACGTTTGAGGCCGCGGGCAACCGCTACGAGAAGATTCCATACCGCCGGGTAGGACGCAGTGGACTGCGGCTCCCGGCGGTTTCTCTGGGCCTGTGGCACAACTTCGGCGACGACAAGCCCTTCGAAACCCAGCGCGCCATCCTGCGCCGCGCCTTCGATCTGGGCGTCACCCACTTCGACCTCGCCAACAACTACGGCCCGCCGGCCGGCAGCGCCGAGACCAACTTCGGCCGGCACATGCGCGAAGACTTCCTGCCGTACCGCGATGAACTCATCATCTCCACGAAGGCCGGTTACTTGATGTGGCCCGGCCCGTACGGCGAGTGGGGGTCGCGGAAGTACCTGCTCTCCAGCCTTGACCAGTCCCTGAAGCGGATGGAACTGGACTACGTTGACATCTTCTACAGCCACCGTCCGGATCCGCAGACCCCGCTCGAAGAGACCATGGGTGCCCTGGACCAGGCCGTCCGCTCGGGCAAGGCGCTTTACGCCGGCATCTCCTCCTACACACCGGAGCAGACCCGCGAGGCTGCACGGATCATGCGCCAGCTCGGCACGCCGCTGCTGATCCACCAGCCCTCCTACTCCATGCTCAACCGCTGGGTCGAAGACGGCAGCCCCAACCTGCTCGAAGTCCTCGAGGAAGAGGGCCTGGGTTCCATCGCTTTCTCTCCGCTGGCGCAGGGTCTGCTGACCGACCGTTATCTCGGCGGGATCCCGGAGGACTCGCGGGTTGCGCAGAACAAGTCCTTCGCTGCGGACTGGCTGAATGAAGACCGGCTTTCGCGGGTCCGTGCCTTGAACCAGATTGCCGCCGGCCGCGGTCAGTCCCTGGCGCAGCTCGCCATCGCCTGGGTGCTCCGCGAGCAGCGCAAGGGCGGCCCGGTCAGCTCGGCGCTCATCGGCGCCTCCAGCGTGAAACAGCTCGAGGACAATCTGGCCGCCGTCGAGAACCTGGAGTTCTCCCTGGAGGAGATCGACATGATCGACCAGTACGCGGTGGAATCCGGCATCAACCTCTGGGCCCAGCAGTAGCGTCAGGCACAGCGGTCCCGGTCTCCCCAGGACCGGAATCGTCGGATCCTGAACGGTTCCGCGGAGGACGCAGCAGGAACGTGTACTTGTCCAGCAACCGCGCCAGCAGATCCAACGCCTCATCTACGTCCGACGGCGGTGGCATGGTTGAGTGCGGGTCGAGCTGGGCGTGGGTCACATGCTGGTCTACATAGCACTTGATCCCCGCGGTCTTCCCGGTCAGCGCGGCCAGATCCGCGCGAGGCACAGTGGGATTCAGGTGCCCGAAGTCCAGCGTGTCTGCCTCTGCCTTGAAAGCAAGATCCAATTCACGACGGCGTTCCCCGGTTGAGTTGCCGAGGAACCATTCAGCGGCCAACAACTTAGGCTCCTCCGCCATCTTCTGCAGGAGACGCTTGAGCGAACCGGTCCGGCGGTCGCCGTCGACCATCCGCCGAATTCCCAGTGCTGCATCGCGGTAGTAGAGCGAGGCCAGCCAGCTTTGCCCGTCAGGTGAAGCTGCAGCAGTGTCCCATCCATCGGCAATCTGGAAGTGCCTGTCGGTCTCCTGCTCTGTAGAACGCGCAGTCATTCTCAACCACATGCGCCGGTTTTCCAGCAGCTCTGTGATCTCAGCCGTGATTCGCTCCAGCAAGATAAACCAGTCGGCAGGAGGCTGTTGGAGTGCAGCCTGTCCTTCTTCCTTCTCCCCACCGTGAAGTGATGCCATGTAACCATCGTGTCAGTTCGCACTGGCGGTGAGCCAGGGAGCAGCAGTACCGCACTCGACTCATCTCATCGCACGTCTGCCGACTTGAATCGCAATCTGTGACCGTAACACTCCTAGTACGGTCACTCGATAAATGCCGTGTCGCATAGTCTTCTAACGTTATTCGCACTGTTGGGGAGAAATATTTTGAGGAAAGCACTGAGCGTTAGTGCTCTGGTACTGGCTCTGGCGCTGACTGCAGGGGCGGTTATTCCGATGGATGCATTGGGTGAAATCAGTATCGACCAACTTGGCGCGGTCAGCTGGATACTGGCCATCCTGATGGGGTTGTCGATGTACCTGTGGCATCCGCGAAAACTGCAATGGGCGACGCTTGGTGCCATGTTCACCTTCATCGCGGCCAACGTCGCTTTCGGGATATATGTGGTCGCGCATCCGAAGGATCCACGTTGGACACATGACCCATCGCTGTCAGCACCATCATTATCTGATGCCCCGATGATCGGGCAGCACCTGCAACCGCTGGACCTTGTTATGGACAGTGTGGTGGAAGGGATTAACGACTTCAGGGACTATCAGCAGGCCATTCCGGTCGCCCTCGACTTCTTCACAGCGGCCGGCTGGGGATGCTTGGCGGTGATTCCGTTGGCGCTATTCGCCCTCGTTTACAGCTACGTCCAGAAGAGGCAGCAAAAAGCAGAATTTGTGGGCTGCAAGCAGACCATCGAAGATCTCCAGCAGGAGCTCGACGAAGTGAAGCGGTTCGTGAATTACCAGGGCTGACCGTAGGCAGTGCCTCGTGTGCAACTTTGCATGGTGTGCAAGTTAGGGTTTATTGTGGACAGGTGACATCTGAACAACCACTAACAGCCGACTCGGGCGGGCGGCGCGAGCTAAACAAACGCGCCACCCGCACCGCCATATCGACGGCGGCGCTCAGCCTTGCCCGCGCCCATGGGCCCGGCGGCTTCACCGTTGACCAGCTTGCCGACGAGGCCGGAATCTCCCGCCGCACGTTCTTCAATTACTTTCCATCCATCGAAGCCGCACTCACGCGCCCGGTGGAGGAGTTCCTGGAGGGCGCCTTCGCGCAGCTCTACGACCGCCCGGCCGACGAGCCGATCATGGACGCCGTACTGGCCACCTTGGGCGGGGATGTGTCCCAGGAGCAGATGGCGCTGCTCTGCGAGATCTACGCCATGGGCGAGGACGATCCCCAGCTGGAACGGATGCAGCTGCAGGTCTGGAACAAGGCCCAGCAGAAACTCGAAGAGGGCCTGCACGTCCGTTTACCCCGGTCCGAGAGCGACCTGCTGATCAATTCGCTCGCCGGTGCCCTGATCGCGTGCGGCCAGGCCGCAATGCGCGAGGCCGCCGCCGAAACCGCCGGCCGCTCGCCGGACGCGGGCTCGTTCCAAAAGCATCTGCTGGTAAGCATCGGCATGCTCCGCACCGGCTTCAATTCACTTTCGAAGGACTCCTGACGCATGGCCTCGTTGCTGTATTCCCTTGGCAAATTCGCCGCCCGCAATCGGTGGTGGTTCGTCTCCGCCTGGCTGGCCATCATGGTGGCAGTCGGCGGCTCCCTCGTGGCCTTCAGCGGCACGTTGTCCAACAGCTTCACCATCCCCGGCACCCCTGCGCAGGGTGTGCTGGATGAGCTGAAGGAGAAGATGCCGGAGGCCTCAGGAGGCCTCGGCACCATTGTCTTCACCACCGAGGACGGCAAGGTCTTCACGCCCGAGCAGGAAGACGCGATCGCCGCGATCTCCGAGGAACTCACGGAGAACGACGCCGTCAAGAGTGCCACCGATCCGCTCGAACTGCAGAGCTCCCTGGACAACGCGCCGGAGATGATCGACGACGGCGAAGCCGAGCTGGACGCCGCCAAGCAGCAACTGGAGGCCGGCCAGGCCGAGCTGGACGCCGGCAAAGCCCAGCTGGCACCGGCCCAGCAGCAGCTCGAGACCGCCGAGGCACAGATCCAGCAGCTCGAGGCCGCTGGCCAAACCGCGATGGCGGAGCAGGCCCGCGCCCAGTTGGAGCCGCAGCGCGCACAGCTGGAAGCGGCCCAGGCCCAGTTGGCCGAAGCCGAGCGGCAGCTCGAAGACGGCCGCGCGGAGTACGAGTCCGGTCTCGCCGATCTTGAAGCAGCGAAGCTGCAGCAGCAGTCCTCCGAGGGCTTGCGCTTTGTTTCCGAGGACGGATCCGCCGCCTTTGTGCAGGTCCAGTTCGAACAGCCCATGATGGAGGTCGCCAAAGCCGACCGCGACCAGGTCCAGCAGATCACCGAGGCGGGCCTCGTTCCGGGCCTGCAGGCGGAGTACAGCAAGGACATCGTCGAGGACATTTCGCAGCTCTTCGGCGCCGCGGAAATCATCGGTATCGCCGTCGCGGCAGCCGTCCTGATCCTTATGCTCGGCACCCTTATCGCCGCCGGACTGCCGTTGCTGATGGCGGTGATCGGCGTCGGTGTTGGCGTCGGCGGCACAATGGCCCTCAGCGGCGTCGTGGAAATGAGCTCGATCTCGCCGGTCCTGGCCCTGATGCTCGGCCTAGCTGTGGGCATCGACTACTCGCTCTTCATCGTTAACCGCCACCGCACGCAGCTGCTCTCCGGCGTCCCGCTGGTCGAATCCATCGGCCGCGCCACCGGAACCTCGGGCAACGCCGTACTCTTCGCGGGCCTGACCGTGATCATCGCCCTCGCCGCGCTCGCGGTCCCGGGCATCCCGTTCCTGACCGTGCTGGGACTTGCCGGCGCCGCAACGGTGGCGGTCGCCGTCGTCGTTGCTTTGACGTTGACCCCGGCCATGCTGGCCTTCATGGGCAAACGGATCCTATCCAAGCGGGCCTGGGCCAAGGCCGGAATGAGCGGCCCCGCCAGTGAAAACACCGCTCAAACAACGACGGCGGTGCGCGAGTTCCACAACGATCCCAAGCGAAGCTGGGGTAAGGCCGTTACCCGGCATCCGTGGCTGTCTTTGGTGGCCGGCGTCGCCGTTCTGGGGCTCATGGCGGTTCCCGCCGCCGAACTGCGGCTGGGCCTGCCCGATGGTAGCTCCGAGCCCGCGGATTCCACGGCGTACCAGGCCTACACGCAGCTCGGCGAGAACTTCGGCGAAGGCATCAACGGCCCGCTGATCATCGTGGCGGATCTGCCGGAAGGACTTGAAGGCACTGCCAAGGACGAGGCGCTGCTGGAGCTGTCGCAGGAACTGCGCGCCATGGAGCATGTGTCCGCCGCCGTGCCCACCGGCACCAGCGAGGACGGCCGTACCGCGGTCCTGCAGGTCATCCCGGAGGAGGGCCCGGCCGCGCAGAGCACCGAGGACCTAGTCCACAATCTTCGGGCCGAAGCCAGCGTGCTCGAGGCGAGCACCGGCGTCGGGGTTTCGCTGACGGGCCAGCCCGCCATGCAGATCGACGTCTCGGATAAGCTCGCGGATGCCATGCCGGTCTACCTGGCCATTGTCATCGGGCTCTCGCTGATCCTCCTGCTGCTGGTCTTCCGCTCCATTCTGGTGCCGCTGCTGGCGACCGCCGGCTTCCTGCTGTCGCTCGGAGCGAGCTTCGGCGCCGTGGTGGCGATCTACCAGTGGGGCTGGCTGAGCGAGGTGTTCGGCGTCCATCATCCGGGCCCGATCCTGAGCTTCCTGCCGATGATCCTGATCGGGGTGCTCTTCGGCCTGGCGATGGACTACCAGATGTTCCTGGTCTCGGGCATGCGCGAATCCTTCGCCCACGGCGAGGATGCGCGTACCGCAGTGGTCAGCGGCTTCAACCATGGCGCCAAGGTAGTCACGGCCGCCGCGATCATCATGGTTTCCGTGTTCGCCGGCTTCATCTTCTCCCACCTGACCATGGTCCGGCCCATCGGGTTCGCGCTGGCGCTGGGCGTGCTCCTGGATGCCTTCGTGGTGCGCATGACGCTGATCCCCGCGGCCATGCATCTGCTGGGCAAGTCGGCGTGGTGGATGCCGAAGTGGCTGGACAAGATCCTGCCCGATGTTGATGTCGAAGGGGCCAAGCTGGTTTCGGGCGGTCCTGCCGCCGCAGCAGCCGACGGCGCCACGGATACGCTTGAGGAAGCATCCGTCCGCTAATCGGAAGCTGACATCTTTTGCACGGCGGACGAAAGTTGCCGCCCGCCGTGCAACCATCCGGCGGCTGGCCTGGAGAGAAGGGCACTATGTACATTCGCGACGCCACGGCTGACGACTGGCCCGGCATCTGGTCCGTCATGGAACCGATCATCCGGGCGGGGGAGACCTACACGCTGGACCCCGACAGCTCGGAAGAGTCGCTTCGCGCGAAGTGGCTGCATCTGTCCGGCCCGGGCCGCACCTTTGTAGCAATTGACGACGGCGGTGCGGTCACCGGGACTGCCGAGCTCCACCCGAACTACGGCGGGGCTGCGGCCCGGGTAGCCAACGCCGGGTTCATGGTGCACCCGGACCACGGTGGCAAAGGCATCGCGAGAGCCTTGGCCGACCACGTCCTGGAGCAGGCGCGGGCAGGCGGCTACCACGCGATGGTGTTCAACGCCGTCGTTGCTTCCAATGTCCGGGCAGTGCAGCTATGGCAATCCCTGGGCTTCGAAATCCTGGCGACCATTCCGGACGCCTTCGACCATCCAGCTGATGGGCTGGTGGGACTGCATGTCATGTACCGGAAGCTGGATTAGCGGGCTTTCCTGACCGTGCCGGCGATCCGGTACGACTCATCCAGCAGTTCGGCCAACTCATCAGCGGAGATCTGCTCCAGCCGCACCAGCACCAGTTCGGGCGAGCGTTCATGGTGCGGCGTCCAGAAGAAGGTATCCGGGGACGTTCCGGCGAGGGCGTCGCGTTCCCGGGTCTTGACCGTGAGCACGCCATCCTCCCAGAAGCGGGCCATCAATGTCCGCGCGAACCATGCTGGATTGCCCCAGCTGAGCCTCTCGGTGACTCCCGGAAATGACAAGCAGATGCGGCGGACGTCGTCCTCGGTTTGCATGGCACCACCTTGGCATGGCGGTTGTGGAACGTCTAGGAACCTCTCCGCCGGACGTTCAGGGCGGTACCTTTTCAGATATTGCCGGCTCTGTCGGAGGCTTGGGGTACTTCACATGCGGCAACTATTGCCAGTTTGGCGGAACGGCGGTCAAATGGAGAAGTCGACACGGCAACAGCCATGTCGCCGAATTCATGGAGGGGGCCCAGCGCGGTGTAGCTGGAGAAGGGATCTGACATGCCGTTCTCTGCTCTAAAGCCATCGGACGAGTTTCCGGAAGATCTGTCGAGCCTGTCCGAGCCTGATCTGGAGGTTTTGCAGAGGCGTGTTAATGAGGAACTCTTTCAAGAGTGCAATGAACGGCTGGTCGCGGACACTGAAACGATGTTCAGGTTCAACGCAGTTGCCCACGAGGTAGCCATCCGTGAAGCCTTTCGCGATCTCAGCGGCCTATAGCAGGTAACTGTTCTTCTACGCGATAGCGCTATCTTCATCGCGTTCCCGCCACTATTTAGCGCGGCCCGTCGTTGGCAGAGCCCTTTTCACAGGTTCGCGGGATCCCCCCGGCCGGGCTGCAGCTTGGCTGTATGGTTCCTGCCGGAGTACTTCCCGCGAGGTTCGAAAACTGGTGCGGAAAAGAATTTTAAAGAACTTTCGCGAAACCCCTCAGACGATGTGAATACGTCTCCGTATTGTCATGGCCGGATGATGGACTGAAGTCATGGCAACGGAAGATCATTCGGCACCGGTTCCCGGGGTACCCGCGGCTTACTGGCTCGCTGGATATCCACTGCCGAAATGCGCGCCGTGCCGTGTGGTCGGTGCCGGTGTGCTTCCTGCGGTGCTCAAGGAAACTGGTGCGGAAAAGAATTTTGAAGAAATTTCGTGGAACCCGTCAGACGATGTGTTTGAGCGTCCGTATTGTCATGGCCGGATGATGGACTGAAGTCATGGCAACGGAAGATCATTCGGCACCGGTTTCCGGTTCCCCGGCCCCCGGACAGGGGCCCGCGGAGCAGGCGTTTTCGCTGCGGTGCCTTCAGCCGGGCCGGCCCGTGACCGCTGCGCAGCGGCAGGAAGCCCTGCGCAAAGCCCTGGAGCGGCTGGATATCCATGCTGCGCAGGACCGCAAACGCGGCCTGGCACAGGCACGCGAATATATCGCGGCCGGGAAACCGCCGAAGCACGCCACGATGGCCGGCTATATGGAGGAGATCTACGCCGAGGCGCGCGGCCCGGTCCTTGACCCGCCGAAGCTGGAATTCTACGGCGAGGATCCGCTGGCCGGGCAGGAGGTTCCCGGCCGGGTCGGGGAGCCGGAGCATCTGGGGGCCAGCGCCGGCCTCGATGACTTCGCGGCCTGGGAACGCGAGGAAACCTGGTCCAGCTGGCCGCCGTCGGGCCCGTTCCCCGAGAACTGGGGCCCCGCCGAAGACCTCGAAGGGCTGCCCGCGGAACTGTTCTCCGAAACGCACGGGGAGTACTACGCCGAGCGCCTGCGCCGGATCACCGAAGGCACCCCCGCCGACTGGTTCCGCCTCTTCGAAGCCACCGCCAACTCCAGCAACCCTGGCACCAACGCCAGCGACGCCGGTGATGCCGCTGATGCCAATGATGCGGCCGACACTGGTGACGCCAGTAGCACCAACGACGCGGCTGATGCCGAGGCCGCCACCGCCATCA
>NZ_JABBCH010000029.1 GCF_012952295.1 Crystallibacter degradans | reverse complement strand
AGCCGCGTTGCCAGGGGCTGTGTGGGGCGCAGAAGTAGACGTCCATGTCGGTGGCGATGCTGAAGGCTTTGTGCCTGGCCATTTCCACGCCTTGGTCCCAGGTGAGCGATCCGCGCAGGTGCGCGGGCAGGGAGCCCATGGTTTTGATCAGGCCGTCGCGCACCGTTTCGGCGGTGTGGTCGCCGGGCAGGTGGACGAGCATGACGTAGCGGGTGGTGCGTTCCACGAGGGTGGCGATGGCCGTTTTGTTGTGGGCCCCGGTGATGTAGGGTCGGGCCGGAGCGCGACACCGGGATTGCTCCCGGCTCGTTTCTCCGACCCGCCCTCCGCACCGGACGTGCGACTCTCATCGCATCCGGCGCTCCACGGATAGACACTCAAGCCGTGTTGTCGGCGACGGCACGGATGCCCCCTGCTGGCCGCCTACCGGCCGGTCCGGGCGCGCATTACCCACCCCATGAGCAGTGAGTTCAAGCCGTGCGGCCGTCCCCGCTCCAATACGACGAGCGAGGGCTGCGACCGCTGCGGGAAAACCACCGGATAAATCCGGGTCCCTGGCCAGACGGACGCATCTGCGGCATCTGCGGCATCTGCGGCATCTGCTTCACCAACGCAACCCACCGATACGGTCAATGCACGCGCTGCAGCGCCGACAGACTGCTCCCCAGCCGGACCGATACAGGCGAGGACACCTGCCGCGAGTGCGCCGGCATCACGACGAACCTTACCTGTGACAACTGCGGCCGCGAAGGCGAGCGCTTCCGCGGCGGTCACTGCATCACCTGCGTACTCACCACCGATCTGACGGAGCTCCTCAGGCCAAATGACCCGCCCGACCTGCGGCTAAAACGCCTGATCAAGATATTGACCGACTCCACCCGGCCCGAGAGCCGCTGCTCAATGAATCGGTGACCGAGAGATCGAACTCTCCCGCCCGGCTTCCAACGAGCTTCCCAAGACGCCGGCGGGTTGAGCACCTCCGGGGCAATCCGGCTCACAACCGGATCCTGCCCGCGCTCGACGTCGTTTTCGAAACCGTCCATGGCGTTCTGGTAGCGCATGTCGCTGTCCATGTCCTCGAACATTTGCTCTTCGAGCCTGTCCCGCCAGTCGTCCGCCAAGTCCAGGTCGTAGGAGTCCAATATGACTTCGACCCGGTCAAGCAGGCAGCGCAGCGCCCGCTCCTGCCCAACGCACGAAGGGCGGCTCCATCCCCGGACCAATGCGGTCAACTCCGCAGCAACCACGAGAAACCTCTCCTACAAAGAGTGGCGCGCGGACTTGGTAGGGTCACGTTATGTTCCATCTACCTGCCAGTGCCTGAGGCATTACAGGTTCGAGGATCCGGAGAGTCAGGCCCCAAATTGTATGACCGTGAGCCCTCCGGACGGCAACTCTCCTCGGAGAGTTCCAGCCTGGGAAGTCGACTTCATCTTCCCCTACTGCATCATCGGATGCCAGCACATCTACCGAGACATCGAGCACCTCGTCCACCTCCATCGTTTGAGGCTTCCAGGTAAAGCTTGGTGCTATCCCTTGCAATTGCACTACGAAAGGTGAAATTCGGTAGTGGGTTGTATGAGTCTCGATTTGTTCGAGTTGAGCCAGCAAAACAATCTGCTCGGCGTTCAGTCCAAGCTCTTCGCTAGCTTCTCGAAGGGCCGTGGCCCAGGGCCCTTCATCCTTTGGCCCCCGGTTACCTCCGGGCAGAGAAATTTGGCTTCTGTGTTGTCCGCGTTCTGATCGTTTTATCAGTACTAGGCGAAGCTTCCCCTTTTTATCCCTATAGAAAGGTATAGCGACTGAGGCCTGGCGCAGCTCCTGCATTCGTCTCTCCGGAGTGATCTTTGGCAATCAAATCAGATACCCATTTTTCATCCTGCCCGGTGTTCAGACCTGATCCAGTCCAAGTTCCCCCAAGAAAATGGCTGGCATCCTCCCCGCTCATACATCCGTGACCTGCGTAATGGACGTCCGGGGGTGCGCCGGTCGCGCAGGACACGGTGGGCGGCCAAAGAACCGGTACGGATGGGCTAAAGCAGCAGCCCCTGCAGATGCTCAGCGGCTACACCGAGCTTTCCCCCAAGTTCGGCTCGCAAACTGTCAGACATTCGGTGAGCCGGTACGGAAACATTGATTCCGTAAAGTGTGCCGCTTGGTCCCGTGATGGATACGGCAACCGAGGTGACACCGTCTTCGCTTTCTTCTTGACTTGTGGAATATCCTATCCGGCGAATCTTGTCGAGTTCGGCCTCAAGGTCCGCCCGTAACGTGATTGAATTTTCCGTCAAACTGGGGAGGTCTTGGTTTGGGTACAGGGCTCGTAGCTGCTCCTGGGTGAGCCGGCCCAGCATCGCCTTTCCTGTAGCAGTGCAGTTGGCTGGCAGAGTCATGCCTTGGCGGGAACCCACCCGCACTGCCCTTGAGCTTTCTATGGCATCAAGGAATTGGGCGTCTTTCCCCTCGAGCCTGGCGAAGTGGACCGTTTCACCGGTTTCTTTGAACAGCTGTTCAAGTACAGGACGAACGAGCGTCCTTATGTCCATCTGGCGCCTGATGGCGAAGGCGATGGAGCTCAGCGCTTGGCCTGGTTCATAGGCGCGGGTAGCCGGGTTTTGCCGCACGAAGCCGCGGTAGAGCAACATCCCCATAAGCCTGTGCGCCGTCGACGATGCAACGCCTAGATAGTTGCTCGCATCTGTTAAACGGATACTGGGTTGGGTTTCGAATAACAGGAGGAGCCGCAATGCATTGTCAACAGACTCGATAGGGTACTGCGGTGGGGGACCGTACTTGGACGCCGTCCCCGTTTCTGTAGACTGCATGCCTGCCATCGTACCCAGCACGGGCGTCAGTCGCTGCACTTTCCTGTCGGCGAGCTTCACCCAGATGCCTTCATCCGAGCGAGTTCATGCCTCCAGGCCATCTGCATGTTGAACGACCCACCGAGGTCTGGCAGTTCAGCCATGTCCGAGTCTGGAAGATCTTTCAGTGCTCCCCCGGCTGCCGTGACCTGAAGCGACAACCCAGCAAGGGTATCTACACTGATTGCCTGAAGCACTGCTTGCTCAACGGTCTCCGCGGCGCTGGTCAACCCGTGTCCGCGGAGCAGCACGACAGGACGATCACCCATAGCGTGGAGCATTTCCGCCGCCAACTGGCGGTTCCTGACCAGTACTCCCCGGGGATACACGGGTACCCCGCCTGCTGCCAGGCGGCTGCCGGGAATATCGAAGGCTCCGACGATCGGGCGGACGCCAAGCCCGGCGAGGTCAGCTGCGACGACCCGCGGTGGATGGGCGTGGACGACCGAGTTGATGTCTGGGCGTTGTCTTAGCAGCTCGGTGTGTAGGGGGAGTTCGTTGGGTACGGTGTAGCCCCCTTCCAGTTCCCCCTCAGCAGCAGGATTGCCGTCAAGGTCTACCAGGCGGATGTCGGCGGCTTCGGTGAATGCCAAGCCCCGCTCCCGGGGGCCCCTGCAGCGGACGAGTAATTTGTTCTCACCGAGTCGAAGGCTGATATGGCCGAGGATGCCGTCGGCCAGGCCACGGTGCGCCAGCACACGGCAGGCCAAAGCGATGGATTCCCTCTCTCCTGTATGTGTCAGGGGTGGCTGAGTCTGTTCCATCAGGATGCCGCCAATGGCTGGGAGTCCAGCATTGGTTCGAGTTTCTTCCGGAGTTCTTGAACTGTTATTCCCGGCCCCATGCCGCGTCGGCAGGCTAGAAGCGCCTTAGGCCAGTTCACGATGGCGGCACCACTGAGGTTGATGCCGTCAACCGTATAGAGAGCGGCGAAGCGGCCGTGAAGTTCCGGATGTCCGATAATGACGTGTTCGGCCTTTCCGCCTACCCGGCCTACGACTTGGATCTTCCAGTCGTGCTGGTCGCTCCATACGTACTCGACCGGGGTGTAGGCGCGCGGGCTCTCAGGGTGGGTTATGTTGTAAGCCACACACGCGCCCTGCTCGACGGCGTTCGTCCAGTGCTCGATCCGGATATCTTCGCCGTGTTTTTGGTGCCGCCACCTTGCGACGTCACCGACGCCGTAAATGTGAGGGGCGTCGACGGCTCGGCAGTATTCGTCAAGGACCAGTCCGTTGTCCACGAGCAGACCCGAAGAACTGAGCCATGCGTCGTTGGGAACGGCACCAATGCCGACCAGAACTGTGGCGGCCTCCAGTTTCTGGCCGTTGGTGAGCCGCAGGGTAAAGGAGCCCTGTTCACCGTCGATGGCCTCAACTCCGGTACCGAAGATTGTCGTCACGCCGTTACTGCGGTGAAGGTCTCCGAACCACTGTCCAACTTCAGGATTGAAGATGCGGCTCATAGGGATTGGGAGGGGGTCGATGACTGTTACTTCCAGACCAAGCGCCCGCGCTGTCGCCGCCGCTTCCGCGCCGATGAAACCTGCGCCGACAACAGCCAGCTGTCCGCCCTTTGCGAGGTCCGCACGCAGGCTGCGGCCGTCGTCGATGGTACGCAGAACATGGATGCCAGGCCGGTTGCCCCACGGAGATGGCCGGGCGGAGGCGCCTGTGGCTATAACAAGGTTGTCGAAGTGCAGAGCTTCTTGCCCTTGTAGCTGCAGCAAGTTTCCTGCGATGTCGATTCCGGTAGCAGCATGTCCAAGTTGCAGCTCTATTTCTAGTTCCCGCGCCTGATCGTGGTTCAGCAAACAGATGGAGGCTTCCGTCGCTGTACCCGCCAGGACACTTTTAGACAACGGCGGCTTGTCGTAGGGTAGTTCCGTTTCTTCGCCGACGAGGACGATGCGCCCTTCGTATCCCTCCAGGCGCAAGGACTGAGCAGTGCGCACACCCCCGATGGAGGAACCTACGATGACAGTTACTGTATCCAATTAGTCCTCCACTATAAGGGCGGAAACGGGGCAGCTGCGGGCTGCCTCTACGACACGGGCTCGGTCAGCCTCGGGTACTTCAGTCTTGAGGAGGACTACGATCCCGTCGTCATCCAGATCAAAATAATCGGTCGCCCCGACAACGCAGTTGGCGTACCCTTGGCAGGCTGCTAGGTCTGCTTTTACAACTGGCATGCTCAAACTCCTTGGCCTAAATGTTGCTGTTCTTCTTGAATTGGGGCGGTCGTTCATCTTCGGGGATGAGTGGACCGAACGGATTGCCGATCATGGCCGAGAACGTTGCCGGCGCCTGCCACGTCAGCGACTCGAGTTCCAGCGGGCACAGGGAAACCCACTGGCCAGAGCGCGGGGATTTGATCATCAGGCGGGACCCGTTCCGCGTCTCGACCCGGGTGACCTGAACTTCGGAGAATTCGTTGGCGATAACTATCGGCTCTCCGGTCGCGCGGGCTTCGAGCCGGACGCGCTCCTCGGCCGCCCGGATCGCTGCGAGCCGGTCATCTTCCTCGCCTTCCCATTCGAGTTTCATAGGAAAATGGCCAGGTTCTGCATCCGGATCACGGCCTCGTCCAGCATGATGGTGCGACGGGCAAGCTGCCAGCCCGTTGCGGTGCGGCGGAGGAGGTCTTCGCGTCCGGCCGATACAGTGGCGGCCTCGCCCACGTCGCCCCGGCTGCGGAAGAGCAGGACTGCCGATTCCGCGATGATTTCATCGGCCTTCTCCGTGCGGAAGGTGCGCACATTCGTGACGTAGTGGCGCAGCCTCGAAGGCGGATCTTCTGTCCAGGCGTGCTCGGTGGCGAAGCGGGCCACCCGGCGGCTGAGCGAGTATTTGTTTTCGTCCATGTGCGCCATGCCGGGGGATGTCGAGTAGCCGGCGCCGAGGGCGGTGGTGACGCGCACCGGCATCAGGTAGTGCATGTCGTCGGCAATGCGGGACAGCCACTCATCGTAGTCCTGCTCGTCGAGCAGGTAGGCCTCGTCCACAAGCCAGCGGTGGGCCTCCAGATGGAGTTCGTCATTGAAGGGGAGGCTCCGCCCGGTCCGCTGGGTCCGTGGTGCATGCGCTCCTAGTGCCGACTGTTCTGACAGTGTCGTGCCGCTGGCTTCGTGTGCCGTGTTAACTGTCATTTTTCTAGGCCTCCTGGGACATCATCGCTGCGGGCACGGTTGCTGCACTGCCTACGGACGGGGCAGCATCTCCGCCGGCCACAGCGCCGGCTTGGACCGGATCGATTCCGACGTGCAGCTGGGCCGCGGCTTGGACCGGGCGTTCGAGGTGGTCCGCCCAACGGAACAGCAGCTCGCGCTGGTTGTATTCGCTGTAGCCAATGCGGGTGGAGCCGGGGCCGGAATACTCTTTGGCGGTCAGCGGTTCCACCACGTTCTGGCCGTCCTCCAACAGGCCCATGCGGCCGTTGAGCAGCAGCCGCCGCGCCATGGAGCCGGCGGCGGTGTTGGTCAAGGACACCCAGTTTTCAACGTCGTCCTGCTCGAACATGCCGCCGCTGCCGAAGCACATCAGGTAGGCCTTGTAGGAAAGAGCCTTGTACTCTTCGGAAGCGTTCTTGTCCACGGCGAACCAGGAGAGCACTTCGGTTTCGTTTTCACTGATGGGCTGCCACATGCGGATGGAGATGAAGGGAAGGACCTCATCGGAGCCTTCCTCCACGCGCGGCCAGTTGTGCACGAAACTCATGTTGGGGAACAGCGAGGCGGCGGAGACCATGAACCCGTCCTTGCCCACCACGTCAAGCTGCTGCTGGGTCCACTGCTCCTTCATTCGCCCGATCATCTCGTCCGGGTAGCCCACATAGCGCAGCCGGTCCTCCAAGCTGCCTTCGGGGAGCTTGTATGTGGTGCCGCCGCCGTTGCCCGCCCAGTAGGTGGTGCCGTCCTTGCGCTTTTCCGCCTTCGGCTCGCGGAACAGGCCGATCTCCACCACCGAGGTGTGCGTCTGGGGCGTGTGATACATGTCCCCGGCGAAGTTTTCGGCGCCGATCTTCCAGTTCGCTTTGACCCGCCACCGCTGGGGGCCCCGGAGTTCGATGCCGTCAGCACTTTGCTTGGTGTAGTAATCCATGTAGAACTTGAAGTCGCCCAGGAAGTCCTCAAGGGGTTCCGCGTCAGGGTCAAGGCTGATGAAAATCAGACCGTTGTATATGCCCAGTGAAGGAGCCGGGAGCAGGGTCTGACCTTTTTTCTTGAAGCCTTCTTCCCCACCGTAGGCCTCTTTATGGAAGGGCAGACCCACGATGCGTCCATCGTTGCGGTAGGACCAGCCGTGGTAGGGGCAGCGGAAGTGCGAGGCGTTTCCCATCTCGGCCCGGCACACCTGCATGCCCCGGTGGAGGCACATATTGAAAAGAGCACGGATCTCACCCTTTTCGTCTCGGGAAATGATAAATGAATCCTCGAGTACTCGGCGCACAACGTAGTCGCCGGCTTCGGGCACCTCGGATTCGTGGGCAACGAAGAGCCAGCTCCGGCCAAAAAGGCGCTCCTTTTCGAGCTCGAAGATCTCCTTATCGTTGTAAATGTGCGCAGGAATCATGCCGCGCTGCACGTCCTGGATAACGCTTGTCTGGTCTGTCATGGAAGGTCTCCTTCGTTGGGCCCGCATGTTTCTCTGTTTTGCAGAGAATGTTTCTGTATTCGAGAGGATCGCGCAAAATGTGAGGTTCGTCAACCCCTCTCACTTCCGTGGAGAAGCGTCGTCCGGCATCAGTGGCCGTTTTCAGGCAGATCAGAGTCGCGGGCGGCCCCCTCGCCCTTGTCCAATTGCCGCATCGCGGCCATCTCGTCGGCGCTGAGCGAGAAATCGAACACGGACAGGTTTTCTGTGAGCCAGAGTGGGTCTGAAGCCTGCGGGATGGGCACAACATCCTGTTGGACATGCCATCGCAGCAGGATCTGGGCTGGAGACTTATGCAGGCGCTGAGCGATCTCAATGATCATCGGGTGCGCCCGCAGTCCGGAGGACCTGCCGATGGGACTCCAGGCTTCAGTGACAGTTCCCAATAGCCGGTGGACGGCGCGCGGCTCTGTCCGTGCAATATCAGGGCTCAGTTGGATTTGGTTCACGTCAGGAACCACTCCGGTCGCATCAATGATTTCTTTCAAGTGGGAGGGTTTGAAGTTTGAAACACCGATGGCTTTAACACGGCCTTCCTCCAATAACTTCACGAGTCCCTTCCACGCGTCCACGTACTTGCCCAGGGCAGGCACCGGCCAGTGGCACATGAACATGTCCAAATGGTCGAGGCCGAGTTTTCGCAGGCTCTCGTCGTAGGCCCGCTGCACTCCATCAATGCTGTGGGACTCCTTGTTGAACTTGCTGGATATGAACAGCTCGGACCGTGGGACGCCCGCGGTGCGGATCCCCCGACCTACCGCTTCTTCGTTCCTGTACTGGAATGCTGTGTCAATTAGCCGGTAACCGCTCTGTACTGCGAAACATACCGCAGCTTCGCACTCGTCCTCCAGCATCGGCCAGGTACCCAGGCCTAAGCGTGGGATGGAGTGCCCGTGCAGCAACCTCAGCCGGGGAATCTCCGAAGCAGTCGTATCAATCGTTTCAGTTGTCATCGCCCAGCGCGTTGCAAGGCCAGCTACGTGGTTCGTCTCGTTGTCGCTCATGGCTTGTCGCTGCTCCAATCCGTTGTTGTTAGGCCGGGAAGACTCTGTTTCCGGATAGTGGCCGTTATCGGTCGCGTTGCAGATAAGTTCCCGATGGGAACTCACAGCCGATCCGAAAATCCCTTCCAGCGAACGGCTCCCCCCGGCCATCGACTCCGTGACCAAAGCCAGCATGGACGACAACCTGCTCCTGAACGGTATCGCCACCCGGTTCCTCGGCGACGTCGACGATGATTGGCAGGTCATCGTCGCAGCCCAGCGAGGGCGTCACGCAACTGCCCTACGGTCCAGGCCTGAACGGCGTGTTCGAAGTCCATTGTCAGATCCTTTCACCTGGCACTGACAGCCAAGGCGATGACCATCGCTTCAGTCCTCGCCGTCGAGGGCTTCAGCCTTGATGGTTCCGGCGGCGATGCGTTCCTCGGTCTCCTGGTAGCAGCGCTCCAGGTATGCTTCCAGGTCATCCTCGCTGACACGCCACATGCGGCGGCCTCCACTCAGTTGCAGGGCGCGCAGCTCCCCCGATGAAACAAGGGCGTATACAGCCGGCATGCCCACGTTCAGGATCTCCTTGACCTGGGCGAGAGTCAGCAGCCGCGGGAACCTCGGCTTCTCCGGTTCAAGTGCTGGCGTCCGCTCGATGTCCTTGCTCCACTTCGGCATGCTTACTTGTCCTCGTTCCGGTGTCGGATTTCTTCGCGGGTGCGCTGCCCAGGCCGGAGTTCCCCCGCGGGGACCCCCGGCCATTTCCTGCCGCCGTTGTACTTGCGCTGCAGCCGCTTCACTTCCCGCAGCGTCGCCGCCTCGATCAGGTCGGTGATGGACGCGTACCCCTCGAGGTGGCCGGCTTCCTGGACGGCCGCGCGCACCTGGTCGGCGTCGGATTCAGTGAAGTAGGGCGAGAAGGATTTATTCTTCTTAGGCACCGGGAGCCTTGGTCTCCGGGGCGACGCGTTGCAACAACGCGGTGTGTACCGCCTCCAGGGTGGTGCTGCGCGCCTCGGCGCTGGCGAGCTTCCTCTCCGCCTCCGCTGCCGCGCCGGCGGCAGCGCGTTCTGCCGCACGTGCTTCCTCGAGCTCCGAACCCAGGGCGGCCAGCCGCTGCTCCAAAGCCTTCACCCCGGACTCCAAAGCGGTGATGCGGGCCTGAAAGTCGGCGGCCGCGGATTCCTTCTCCGCCGCGGCCTTGTCCAGGTCCCCCACCAGTTCGGCGATTTCCTGGTCTTTGTCCTTGCGTTCCTGCGCCCAGGCCATCTCGACGGCGGTGTGCCGTTCGGCGGCCTGATTGGAGGCCTCCGCCCAGACGGCTGCGGCGAGCCGGGTCGCCTGTTCGAGCAGGCCGGGCGGCGTCGCGGCCACCTGTCCCCCGGCAGCGAGCTTTTCCTCGTTCCATTCCTTCAGGTACCGGGTAGCGTCCGCGTTGCTGACACCCGCAGCGGCACGGACCGTCGAGACGGTCGGGCGGCGCTCGGCGCTGATCTGCTCGGCGGCGGCAAACACGCGGTCTTTCACACTCGTCATCGTGGCGGCTTCTCCAGTAACAGTAGTAGGAGTAGTAACTCTACTACTCCGACTACTACTTTTCATCCGCGGCGAGCATTCGAGCCAGCGCGGGAGCAAAAACTCAAGCGCGCCCTGTTCCTCTCCGCTTCGCGGCCCTGCACCCACCCGCCACCATATCCTTCCTGTGAGCCTGCGGTAGTGCCCGGACGCCGGGGCCTCTGCCGGCGCGGTGTATATAGCGACGTCGTGTGACCGAGCTCAGGTGCTGACAACAGCATCGGCCACCTCCGGGGGAATTTGCTGCGGTTCTGCGGCGATCCCGGCACGCCGGGACAGGGCGCGCAGACCGAAGACTAGACCAATCGAGACGGCGAGCGGAACGGCGAGCACGAGCGAGATCGTGGTGAGGCCAAAGCCCGCGCCAATCAGGGTCCCGCCGAGTGCACCATAGGTCAGGGTACCGAGCCGACCAGCGAATCCTGCCGACCCCATTCCCGTCGCTCGGAACTGGTCCGGGTAGGCCAGTGTAGTGATGGATTGCATGGCAGCCGCACCCGCGGGGAGCGACAATCCGATCGCGAACAGCAGCGCGAAGTAGCCGAAGAAGCCGAAGCCGGTGCCGAAGGCGGCCACGATCAGCAGGCCTATCACGCCCCAGAGGGTGACACCTGCCAGAGCGATGAAGCGATCAAAGCGCTTTAGGATGAACGCGATCGCGAACTGGCCGATCAAGGCGCCCCAGCCGTACATGGCGACGATCAGTCCGCTCTCGGCCGTCGACAGACCGGGGGAGGGGGCCTGGAGAAGAACCGGCATGTACTGCAGAACCAGCAGGCCCGACCCCTGCACCACGAAGAACACTCCCCAGATCAGCAGGGTCACTCCGAGTAGTGGCCGCGACAGTATCTCGGCGAACAAAGCCTTCGCGCGCGCCTCGCCGGCACCGAGGGTGAGACCCGCACGGGTGAGATCCACACCCGCGATGTCGCGGTCGGGCGCCACGAGAGCGAGGGCGCTTCGGATGCGGGCTTCCGGAATGCCGCGCGAAACAGAGATGATGGCCGGTTCGGGCACGAGCACGATGAAGAACGGCAGGATGATCAGAGGCGTCAGGCCCGCGATCAGCACCATGACCTGCCAACCCAGTGTGGGAATGACAGCCGCAGCCAGGTAAGCGCCGATGATGCTGCCGAGTCCGACACCGGCGAAGGCGATGCTGACCATCTGGGCCCGCCTTGCCGCGGGCACCCAATCGGCGACGATCGTGAGAGCGACCGGCATCACGGCCCCGAGCCCGAAGCACGAGATGATTCTGAAGGCCGCGAAAGAGTAGATGTCGCCTGTCAGTCCGAGCCCGGCAGTGGCAAGGCAGAACAAAACGAAGCCGACCACCGTCACGCCCTTCCGGCCCCAGCGGTCGGCGAGCGGGCCGGAGACCAGTGCTCCGATCGCCATTGCGACGACCCCGCCGGAGACAACGAGGGTGACCGCCGAAATTGGCACGCCCCAGTCGCGGATGACCGGAGGAAAGAGATGGCTGACAATTGTGATGTCCATGCCATCAGCGATCATGACGAAGAACATTATCAGCACGATGATGCGCTGGCGCCGGCCGATGGGCAGCGAGTCTACGAAGGCACGGACGCCCGTCGGAGGTGTGGGGACTGTGTTCATGATGGTGGCGCCTTTCCAATCTAGAAATCACCGGGAAGGTCGTCACTCAGACGGGATCCCCGTTGATCCGTAATGTGAATAATCAGACGACCGCTCTGCCCACAGCTGAGGCAGTCGCGGCTCTACTGCGGGTGGAGCGATTGGGTGATCGGGTGATCGGGTTCGGCGAGAGTTGCGACGTACTTCTGGCGAATGCCCGCCCAACGGCGGCCAACCTCCGCGCCCCCTTCGAGGTAGGCGGCTGGGGCGGTGCCGTAGGGATGCCGGCTGGGGCCGGGCACGATGTAACCGGCGGCCTCGAACTCGGCCCGGTCGATCTGGATGCTGTATGGCATGAACTTACTTATGTCGCCGCCCGGGAACAGGGGCTCCATGGCCCACGCGATGTCTTCGTGCACGGTACGGGCGTCGTCCCAGAGTCCCTCCACGATCGCACGGCGGAGCGCCATCACGGGTTCGGGGCCGCAGGCCACGTCACCGCTCCAAGCCGCCGGCACCTCGCCTGGGAAGGCCTCGAGTGAGGGGAGCCAGTTGTCCGCGGTGGGCAACAGAGGAAAGCGGCCTTTTACAGCGGCCAGGTCGTTCGCGTAGGCGTCACTGCCCGACAGTACGCCGAGATGCTTCGATGCCACGATCTGCGGGATCTCCGCCAGCGCCGCGTAGGCGGCGGAGGAGATTTTGCCCTTGAACACTCCAGAGTTGTCGTAGACGACGACGGCGGCAGCCGGAACGGCATCGCACACGGCCGCGTAGTAGGACACCAGCTGCTCGTCGTCGAGAGGCAGCCACATTGGTCGCCCGACGAACAGACCGTCCGCACCGAGCCCCATCAGGGCGAGGCTGCGGGCGATCGTGTCGCGGGTGTTCAGCGTCGAGGCCCCGCAGAAGACGGGGATGCGATTAGCGACCGTACGGATGACCGTGTCGTTGAACGCCAGTAGTTCTTCATAAGTGAGGGTAGCGACTTCGCCGAAGGTGCCATTGGTCAGCAGCACGTCAACACCGGAAGCGACGATGAGCTCGACCATGCGCGCGGTCTCTTCGAGGTCGACGGTGTCGATCGCGTCCGCACGGTCGGCTCCCGGCTTGGAGGGAGTCGGTACGATGCCGACCAGCCCGACGATGTCGGAGGAGCTGACCGTGCGACCTGTCACAGTTCGTCCTGGTCGTAGAACGCGCCGGGACGGTAGATCGGCTTGAGCGAGGGCGAGGGATTCGCGGGCGCAGGGGTCGCGTTGAGGATCGACTCGGGCTCTTCATAGAGCAGTCCGAACGCCTGCAGCGCGGGAATGTCATGCATCGAGAAGAGCTGAACCGGCTCGGTGGCGGAGTCGTTCGTCCACCGGAAGTTCGTCCAGTTCGGGAGCGTGATGACATCACCTGCCGAGAACGTGATCGTCTCGGTGTCAGTCTGCATCGTGCCCGAACCCGAGATGACGTAGGTGATCGCGCTCGATGAACGGCGGTGCGTGCGGCCATCGAACCCGGGGGCGAGACGCTGCACCCAGCAGTCCATGGTCGGCATGGTGGGCCCGCCCGTCACGGGGTTGGCGTAGCGCAGGGCGAGTCCGTCGAACTCATTCCCGGCTGAGAGATCGTAGAGGTCGAGTCGCGCCTTGGCCTCGGCCCACGGGTAACGGATCGGCAGGCGGCTGTCGCGGCCGCGCTCCCACGTCGGGCGCAGCCAGTGGCTGCGCGTGCCGATGCCCTCGCTCGACGACGGGCGCACGTTCTGGCTGTCATCACCGTAGGGCTCGTAGAAGACCTGTCCGAGTGCGAACAGCAGGCCGATGTCGAGACCGTCGAGCCACACCACGTCGGTGTCGCTCGGGTTGTGGTGATCGTGCCAAGCGAAGCGTGGAGTGATGAGAAGGTCGAAGTCCTCCATTGCCAGCCGCTCGCCGTCGACGGTCGTGAAGGCGTCCGGGTGACCTTTCGTCACGAAGCGAACCGCACCCATGGTGTGTCGATGCGACCAGCAGACTTCGCCAGGTTTGACGAGCTGGAAGCCCGCCGAGATGGTGTGGGTAGTGGCGCTGCCGCGGTCCACCAGCCCCGGGTTGATGAAGGTCAGATGGCGACGGGCCGTGTCGACCGGGCCGAGCGCGGTGGTCGCTTCATCGAGGGCAACCTTCACGTCGTCCCACGACCAGCGGAACGGTACGCCGGCGGGGCGCGGGCCCCCGATCGCGCGCATGAGGTGTTCCTCGGCGATCCACTGGCCGCGCAGGTATTGCTCGGCCGCGCGCTTATCGAAAGCTGCGAGCGTCGCGGCCTGTACCGCCTCAGATGTTCCGGTGTTGCTCGAATCCATGGGTGGTCTCCTTCGACCCTAGGCCGACCCTAGGCGAACCTACTCTTCCAATCATAATACGTTTCTGTTGTGCGGAGAGCAAGATGGCCAATGGCTGCAGTACGATTTCGGCGACGGGCCCGTCATCGACGAGCGCAAGACGGTGTTGTTCGTGGCCTGGCTGGCGTGGTGCCGGTTTCGGATCGTGATTGCGCTGCGGGACCGGACAGCGCCGAGCGTGTTCGCGGCGCTGGATCGGACGTTCCGGATCTTGGAGGGTGCCCCGACCTACGTGTTCAGCAGTTCCGGGTTGTAGACGTCGATATCGGGGGCGGATCCGAAATAGGTCAAGGTGACATTGGCGTTGCTGTCGCGGATTTCATCCAGCGAGTTCTTCTCCGGAGTTCCGTAGGTTGCCCAGTAGGTGCCCGTCACGAGGAAGACCTTCTTTACGGGCATCCGTGCCGTGGCCAGCTCGGTCCTGAGTGCGAGCACGTGGGCGGCGTAGGGGAAGCCGTAGGCCGGTTTCTCGTCGGTGTAAACGATCACGAAGCTGCCCGTGGCCTTCTCGTCGTTGGCGGCGTAGGTTGCCATCATTTGGGCGTAATCCAGTGGTGCTGCCTCTGCCGGTGCGTCCATGCGGAGGGTTGCTCCAAGGGTGCCGAAGCGGGAGGTCAGCACGACAAACGACTCCTTGGGCTGGTTGCCCAGCAGGTGCGGGACGGCGGCGAGCAGGTCAGCGGAACCGGAGATGGTCAGTTTTTCAGTCATGGTTTTTGTCCTTGCAGAGACGTGGGGGGTGTGGGGCGGCCTAGGTGACCGGCCAGCTTCCCTTTCCCCCCGACGCTTCTATGTCTGTCAAGCGGGTGGAAACGGATGCGGACGCGGCTTTGGTGACCGGCCAGCTTCCCCTCTCCCCCCGTTGTTTTGGCTGCTGGCGAAGCTTGCGGAGCTGTGGCCGACGGAGGCCTGTCTACCCGTGAGGGCAAGGGTCGGGAAATTCCCGGAGGAAGTCAGCGACGAAGGAGCGCCGCAGGGACATTTCGTGCGCCGCAGGCCCCGACGAAGGAGGGGCTAGACGGGCCGGAGCGGACACGTACAATCCGTCAGGACAGCAGCCAAAACAGAAAAATGCTTCTACAGCCCGAGCGAAGCGAGGCCCGTTTCAGCAGTTGTAGGGCTGAGGCCGGCCCCTTGGGGCCGGCCTCAGTTTTCCCTCAGCAAAAGGAAACTTGTGCTGCAGGGTCATCACTGCGGAAACTTACAGGTCGAGCGGGGATTTTTCCCAGGAGATATCAACGATGGGGGCGCCTGGCTGCGGCATGGTCAACATCGAGAGCTCGAGAACGTCCTGGGCATGAGTGGCATCTGCAGGTGCTGCGTCTTCATCCGTGAGGATGTACTCGTGGCTCATGTGCTGCTCCCAGGCTGTTAGTGGTTCGTGTTCCTTTTCCACTGTAGCCTGGCGTCCGGCCGTTGCCGCTTGTGGTGCTGCGCCCGCGGCAGCGTTATCGGCGGCCGGAGGAGCGCATGCGGGGGAGGCCGCCGACGCACCTAAGGGGCCGGAGCCGTTACCGGCCCGGCCCCCCATTCGTCTAGCGGTGCCGCTTGTAGGCGGTTGCCTGGTTCTTCGCGACTGGGGCGATGGTTCCCCGGCTCACCAGCTGGTCCATCAGTTCTGCGAGCCGATAGCCCGGTGTATCAGCCAGAGCAAGCTTGAAGTGGTCTGCAGCTACTGACGACTGACCCTTCAGGTACGCCAGCCATCCGATCAAGGTCAGCAGGGGCGCACGGTACCCTTCCGGCGCGGCGTCAATGAGGTCCCTCGCGGTTTCCTGCGCCCGGTCCACCCGGTCCCAGTCGGGGGCGATCCCCTCCCCCATGAGCAGATTCGCGCTTTCCTCGGCGTCCGGCAGCTCCGGATCGATGACGTTGCAGAGCAACGTGTCGCGTAAGTCCGGGCGCTGAAAGCATGCCAGCAGCTCCACCGCTGTCTGCGGATCCATCCACCCGTCCCGGGTCAGGACCTCTGCCCACAGTTCCCGGCCCGGACGCAGCTCCGCGCCGAGCACTCCCGGCAGGGCGTGGCGGATCTGCTCCTCCCTGTCTGCCGGGCCTGCGAACGGTGCGTAGCTGGTGCCTGGAGCCTTTTGGTAGCTGCTGCCACGGAACGCCATCTCCGCGTTCAGCTGCCCGTCGGTGATGGATTCCAGCGGCTCGGGCGAGCAGCACCCGGCGTCACTGTCGCACAACAGGTTTTGCCATTGCGACGGGGTGACCAGCCACGCGTCCTGCAGTGGGGTACCTGCACCCTCCAGCGCTTCAATGACAGCCTCAACGTGGTCGTGGAAAGGGCGGGACTGTCCGAGTGTCGGGGTGCTGGCTGTGTAGATGGCCAGCAGCACCGCCGTGGCCTGAGTGTCCAGTGCGAGGTAGTCCACCATGGACCCGGCGAACCCGGCGGGTTCGGCGAACGCGGGGACGTCGACGCGGAGTGTCGCGCCCAGCGTCTTGCCCCGCATGGTCAGGAACACAAAGGATTCCCGCGGTACAAACCCGAGGGAGTGCGGAATGAAACCGAGGATGTCGGCGGGGCTGGAGATACGGATTGCATCGTTCATGGTTCTACGTCCTTTGCTGAGGAATTGGTGGGTGGGGCGGCTTAGGTGACCGGCCAGCTTCCCCTCTCCCCCCGTTGTTTTGGCTGCTGGCGAAGCTTGCGGAGCTGTGGCCGACGGAGGCCTGTCTACCTGCAGGGCAAGGGGCGGAAATCTTCGTAAGGAAATCAGCGACGAAGGAGCGCCGTCGAAGAATTCCTCACCGCGGGCCCCGACGAAGGAGGGGCTAGACGGGCCGGAGCGGACACGTACAATCCGTCAGGACAGCAGCCAAAACGTCGTAGACAGAACAAGGCCAGGGGCGGCGGAGCCCTGCGGAGCCGGCGCTGGCCCCACAGCCGGCCGCGCCAGCGGACGCCCTTTTCCTGGTGAGCCCTGCGAACCCTCCATCAGCAGCCCGGGTTTTTTTCGGCGTCCCTGACTTTGGCGGCCGCGCGCCCCCTGTCCCCGGCCCTGGGTGTGCGAATGGCGGTCCACCGCAGCCGACCCACCGCGCAAGCCGGCCACGACGGCGGACCGCCACCGGTGACCGCCCCGGCAAAGGGACGGTCACCTGGAGGGATTAGGTTGCGAGGAGTTCGGCCAGTTCGGCCGCATCGGACACCAGCACTGCCGCGCCTTCTTTTAGGAGCCGGTGGCATCCTGCGGAGTTGGCGCTGTGCACGCTCCCCGGGACGGCCGCTGGGGTTAACCTCTGTTGGTGGACACCTGAAGTAGCGGGATCCTTGGATTCTGCGGGAAGGTGTTCTTGTGAGCACGACACGACGTAAATTCACTCCGGAGTATCGGCGGGAGGCAGCGCGCCTTGTGATTGATACGGGCAGGCCGGTCGCGCCGGTGGCCCGTGAACTGGGCTTGGGCGAGCAGTTGCTGGGCCGGTGGGTGGCCCAGGAACGGGCCCGGCTGGGAGCTCCTGAGGAGTCCGCGGCAGCTGAGCCGGGGAACTCTGAACTGGAACGTTTGCGGCGGGAAAACGCGCAGTTGCGGATGGATAACGAGTTCCTGGGAAAAGCCGCAGCCTTCTTCGCTTCCAAGCAGCAGAATCGGAATGCTTTGAGCTGATGGAGGCGGAGAAGGCTAACTACCCGGTCCAGCGGATGGCCCGGCTTTTGGGAGTGTCCCGGTCCGGGTTCTACGCCTGGCGCCGCCGAAGCTCCGAGTCCTCGGAGCGGGCCATCGTGCGGGCCGAGGTGGATGCGAAGGTCCGCCGGGCTCATGCGGATTCGTACGGCATCTACGGGGCTCCTCGGGTCCAGGCGTCCCTGGCCCGGAACGGGACCGGCGTTGACAGGAAGACCGTGGCCTCTTCGATGCGCCGCCAAGGGCTGGAAGGGATCTCCCCACGGCGTTTCCGCCCGGTGACCCCGATCGGTGAGGCCCGGGTGCATTCCATTCCGGATCTTGTGGCCAGGAAGTGGGATACCGGGGCCCTGGACGCGGTGTGGATTTCGGACATCACGTATCTGCGCACTGATGAAGGCTGGGTGTATTTGTGTGCTGTCCGGGACGCCTGCTCCCGGCGTGTGATCGGGTGGGCGATGGACTCGGTCCAAACCACCTCCCTGGTCGAACGCGCACTGCGTATGGCTTACATCCTGCGCGGCGGCGGCCCGGTCGGCGTCGTGTTCCACGCCGACCGCGGCACCCAGTACACCTCTACCCAGCTCAACGATGTCTGCACCGGACTGGGCATCCAACAGTCCGTCGGCAGGACCGGGGTGTGCTGGGATAACGCCATGCAGGAATCATTCTGGTCCACCCTGAAGACCGAGTTCTACGACCGACGCCGCTGGGCGACCAGGCACGACGCGATCCGTGCAACGGGCCGCTGGATCGAGGAGTTCTACAACCGCGCCCGGCTCCACTCAGCCCTGGGCTACTCCACACCCGTGGAACACGAACGACTCCTCAGCACGAATAGACCTCAGCCGGCACAAGCCGCCTGATCAACTGTCCACGATTTGCGGGTAACCCCACCGCGACATGCCGGGCAATAGTTTCGGCGTGGTGCGCGGTGTTTAGCGCCCCTGAGCGCCAGCGGGCTTCCACGACACAGGTCACCCCTGCGAGGGCGGCGATGATGCGGTTTCTCTGCAGGAACCTATACCTGGTCGGGGCGGAACCGGGCGGGAGCTCTGAGAGGGTCAGGCCGTTGCCGCGGATCGCGGCCGCGAGGTCAGCGTTACCTGACGGGTAGTCCCGGTCAAGGCCTCCGGCCAGTACCGCAAGGGTCGCCGGTCCTTCTCCTTGGCTCCCGGCTAACGCGGCGCGGTGCGCGTGCGCATCGATGCCGTAGGCCAGCCCTGAGATCACGCAGATTCCGCGTTGGGCCAACCCGTATGCCATGTCCCCTGTAACGGAGGCGCCGTAGCTGGTGGCGTCCCGTGAACCGGTAAGGGCCACACACTTTGAAGGTGCCGGGATGCCGTTGTCGATGTTGCCCCGGTACCAAAGCCCGTAGGGGGCGTCGGGCAGATCGTCCAAGCCTTCGGGCCAGTGTTCATCTCCTGGGATGAGGAACCCGCCGCCCAGGCGTTCGATGGTGGCCAGGTCCTTTTCCGGGTCGACCTCCGGAACACGCAGGGCCCATCGTCTCAACGCTTCCGACAGTTCTTCGGCCGTGGCCTCTGGTATGGCGTGTACGGGCTGCGCGCCGGTGGCGAGCCTCAGCGCGGCGTACGCGCCGAGCCTGCCCACGAGGGCTCGCCCGATACGGTCGCCGGGTTCGAAGAGTCGGGTCAGGGCTGCGCGTGCAATGCGATCGTTCATGGTTTCTTTCGTCCTTTGCTGAGGATCCGGTGGGTGGGGCGGCTTTGGTGACCGGCCAGCTTTCCCTCTCCCCCGGGCGTTTTTTGCCTGCTGGCGGAGCATCGCGGAGCTGTGCCCGACGGAGCCGGGGCAACCCGAAGGGCAAGCAGAGGATGGGTTGTGGGAGGAAATAAGCGAAGCGCCGACACAATCCATCGGCTGCGCAGCCGTCCGCAGGACGGTTGAGCAGGTGGAGCGGGCACATACGATCCGAAGGACAGCAGCAAAAAACAGAAAACTGCTTCTACAGCCCGAGCGAAGCGAGGTCCGTGCAGTAGACCTGGGCGCTGGCTAAGTGAGGCCGGAAACCGGAGTCTTCAGGCAGCGCGTGGCCGCCGGGCTAGGTTGTGGTGCTCTCGCGTGTGGCACTGGCTTGCTGGTGGCGGTAGAGCGTTGCGCGGCTCCAGCCAACGAGACGGGCGGCGTCTTCGGCGGTGCGCCCCTTGGCGCGAGCCTCCTGGGCGATCGCGAGTTTGTCTGCGATGACGGCGGGGTCGGACAGCGGCCGGCCGAAGCGTGTGCCGTTTTGACGTGCTGCGGAGATGCCGGCATTGACTCGCTCGACGATGAGCTCGCGCTCATACTCGGCAAGGGTTGCGAGCATGTTCAACATCAGTCGGCCGGTCGAAGTTGCCGGGTCGATGCCATCGGAGATGGACCGGACCTGGACACCGCGGCCGCGCAGCAGGGCCACCGTGTTCAGCACGTCGATCAGCGACCGGCCCAGCCGGTCGACGCGCCACACAACAACGGTGTCGCCTTCCTCGGCGTACTCGAGGAGCCTCTTCATACCGGGCCGCTCGATCGCCGTTTTGCTACCGGAGGTCACGTCGGCAAAGACGTCCCGTTTCTGCACACCAGCGGCAACCAGCGCGTCCAGCTGGAGCTGGGCGTCCTGGCCTGAAGTACTCACGCGGGTATAACCCAGTAGCCTCACACAGCAATTCTGACTCGAAAAGCCCCAACAGTGCCCCCAGCGAGACGACTTGCAGTGAGACGGTTTTACGAGACGCGGGCAGGGCAGTGTTTCCAACGACTTGCCTGGCTCCAGAGAAGGCCGATGGAATGTCTCGAAAAGCTGTTGGTTTTCAAGACACTGTTCAAGGCGGTTTCCTTCCCTTCCAGCTGGCATACCGTGTCTAGCGCCGGCTGGCGATCAGGTTCGCGCCTTCCCGCGGGCTGCTTGCAATTCCCACCAAGTCAGCGCGGCGGCAGTTTGGTGGGAAACAGCGGGCGACAATCCGTGCAGACGTTGATGTCGGAATCCTGCGGTCCGCGTGCCAAAGTAACTTTGCGTTCAAGTTCCAGCCGGGCGTGCAGGGACCAGGCCATTATGGTCAGGGCCAGCAAGCCGACTATGCCCTGGACCGAGGGTAGGGCCTCCCTGGGCGAACCGGCCCAGATCAGGCCGAGCAAGCCCATAACAGGCCACCGCAGATCGCAAAGGGTAGGCGCCGCACCGATTGGCGCGACCGTATAACTGCCTGCCAGGAAGCCTGCCAGGATCGAACCCGCCCCTATCAGGGCGTAGCCTGCCCAGCCGGTTCCGGCGCCGAAGATCATACCCGTGGCGGCCGTCAGGAAGACGGCGGAGGCAACGGCCGCGATGACGGTCACCGTCATCCGCTTCCGCGACCAGTTGGCGAGCACTTCCGGTGACTGCCGCAGGCGGCGACGGGGGACGCTCTTCCTGCGCTGTTTGTTTGCCATCATGGCAGCTCCTGGTTCCGGGTGGACTGCCGCGGTTGCAGGGCAGACCAGATGATGACGATGGCTACCAGGGCCAAAGAGATGAACCCGAGACCCGAGTACCCGGCGGCGGCCAGCACGGGACCGGCCAAAGCCCCGCCGGCGGCTCCGGCGGCGTTCATGCCCAGGTCGGAGATGCCCTGAAGTGCGGGCCGGTCCTGCAGCTGCACCGACTCAGCGACCAGGGCTGACCCGGCGACCACGGACGCGGACCAGCCGAGCCCCAGCAAAATTAGGCTCGTGGTTACGGCGCTGCGGGAGTCGGCAGCGACCCCGGCCAACACCAGCGAAACCAGCAGCATCCCCTGGCCCACAAGAATGGTGCGCAGCGGCCCGACCTTGTCTGACATCCAGCCGAAAACGGGAGACAGCGCGTACATGCCTGCAATGTGCAGACTGATGGTCAGTCCAACCACGGTGAGACTGGCCCCGTGGTCGCGCAGGTGCACAGGGGTCATGGACATGAGCGCTACCATCGTGGCGTGACTGAGGGCGACGGCCGCTACCGCGTACCGGGCACGGGGGGTGGTGTTCAGAATCTGCAAGCCGCTCTGAGGCCGGGGCGCGGCAAGGTCCGGCACCCGTGCGGACATCGCGGTCAGGAGGGGGTCCGGCCGCAGGCCCGCCGCATAGACGACGGCGGCTGCAAGCTGGGCGGCCACGGAAAAGGCAAAAGCCCCTGTCAGCGGGGGCAGGCCAAGGGAGGCGCCGACGCTCTCTCCCGGATCGAAGAGGTTCGGACCCAGGACGGCGCCGATCGTCGTGGATCACACCACTATCGAGAGGTCCCGGCCCCCGGACCCGGGCAGAGAAAGGTCAGTTGCGGCGAAACGGGCCTGCAGATTCACCGCGGAACCTGCACCAAGAAACATCAGGCCCAGCAGCAACAAGGGAAAGAGTCCCAGGGCCGCGGAGGTGATGGCCGTGACGGCGCCGGCGCCCGCGATCAGCGCGCCCAAGGACAGCGACATCCGGCGACCGCGGGCTCTAGCCAGCCGGGCCAACGGGACGGCGGCGAATGCGGCACCCAGGGTACTCATCGTGGCGGCCATGCCGGACCAGGCGTTGGACCCGGAGAGTTGCGAGGCCAACAGAGAACCCAAGGACAACGTGGCGCCCATACCGATGCCACCGAGAACCTGCCCACCGACCAGAACACGGATGATGCGACGCTGGAGTCGCTGGTTCCCCATACCGGGCTCGCCGGAAGGAATGACCAGGCCAGGCCTCAAGCCCCCACCCGGTCTCAAGCCTCCGGGGCGCTCCTCCGTGTCCATGCCTATCCTCCTGGCGTGCGTATTCCTGCGCGCACCGCGCAGAGCTTCGTATACCCTTAGGGGTATCATACCCGCAGCGTTGAGGTCCGGGGCGATGGTGACGGAACCGCCCCGTTTCCCCACGGACCAGCCCGGCACGTGCGAAGTTGCAATGACCCGCGGTACGTCCGACACCCCCTAAAAGTTCCCCGCCGAGCCGTTCCCCAAATGTTTATACATTTGTGATTTTTCTGTGTAGATTGGGCCCGTGCCGCCCACCGGGCGCTGCACCCTTGGCCTGTTACCGAGCCCAGCCGCCCGCCAAGGCCCATACATCACAAGCTCCGGCAGGGGCGGGGGAACCAAAATACGGATTCGACATTGAATCCTCGGGGTTAAGCCGCCGGCAGGTACGTCCGGCGGCCGGGTGACTCCCACCCGCATCCGACAGCTCACCTCGCAGGTATCGGGAGAGGTTAAGCGGCTCTTCAGAATTGAGAGTGTAGTTTCGGTCTGAATCCGCCGGATTCCAGCAGCGATCTGGCGACATAGTTGGTGAGATTCCGGAAGCCGAGGGCAGATCCTCGTAGGTGTTCGAGTCTCCCATTG
>NZ_JABBCH010000028.1 GCF_012952295.1 Crystallibacter degradans | reverse complement strand
CGCGTCGCCCAGCAACTCAACGCCCGACCACGCAAAACCCTCGGCTGGGACACTCCCGCAGAGCAACTTCGTGATTTACTGATAGCCAGCTGACCACGGGTGTTGCATCGACCCCTAGAATCCGCCCTTACTCCGGTGTCGACGGTGAATCTGGCGTGGTCGGAGAGTTCTTTGCCGCGATCCCAAGTCACCGATTGTCGCAGTTGCTGGGGCAGTGTCGTGATCGTTTTGGCGAGGGCGTCTGCCATCGTCACCGCACCGTAGCCAGCCAGCGCGGGTCCGTTCTTCGTCCGTGGGATTACGCCGCAGCCTTCTCCGAGGGGTAGGTGGATCAGCATCGTGAACCGTGTCGTCCGCTCGACCAGCGTGCCGATCGCCGATCGTTGCAGGCCAATCACCAAGTCACCTTCCCAGTGCCCGGGAACGGCGCGATCGGCGACTTCGGGAGGGCGCTTGCTGATGAGCGTCTCCTCAGTGACATGAGCCCAGGACTGCCGCGTCGACCGAGCTCTTGGCACACGCAGTGCACGCCCCGTGCGCAGGTGCAGAACGAGTTCGCGTTTGAGCGCTCCGCGGCCCTGAACGTAAAGCGCCTGGTAAATCGCCTCATGGGAAATACGCATGGACTCATCATCCGGGAAATCAGCCTTGAGCCGGTTCGAAATCTGCTCCGGACTCCACGCCGTCACCCACTCGCGGTCACCCCGGTGCGGCTTGTTCCTGCCCTTCCACTCCGGCGCACCAGGGCCGGCGACGATACGACCGTCAGGTGCCCGGACGACACCGGCAAGCTTGTCCTGCACGTACTGATGCAGCCGCTCATTCGTTACAAGCTTGACGGTCTTCGCCCGCTGAGCGAACCGTTCTGCCTTCCATTGCGCAACAGACGCACGGTAATCGAGCTTCCCAGCGCGAGTAGCTGCGTTCCGGCGCAGTTCCCGTGAAATCGTTGACGGGCTCCGCTTCAATTCCTGGGCAATTTTCCTCACACCGGTGCCCTGCGCGTTCAACAGCGCGATCTCCTCACGTTCTTCGAACGAAAGGTACCGGCCTTTGAGCGGGGCAAGCAGGAACGTCGGCATGCCGCCACGATCCCGGAACCAGCGCGTTCCGGCCGCCTGCGACACGCCAGCCAATATCGCCGCCCGCTCGCTCGTACACCCAGTCGCGATCTCACGCCAGAACGCCCGCTCGGTGTCCCGCCTCAACGACGGCTTCCCTGGCGATTTCATGACAGGCCTGCCCGTCGCCACTTTCATCCAATCTGCTGGCCTGCCCATCGCTACCTCCAGAATCGAGGTGTTGCGACGACCGGTTGAATCCGTCTAGTACACCTCCCGGGAAATGGGCGCCCGGTGCACCGGAAACGCTGTGCGCCAGTCCTTGGGGGCCACCGGGGTGTGGTGGGATAATGCCGTGGCGGAATCGCTGTTCTCATCGCTGAAAAACGAGTTTTACCCTCACCACAGCTTCACCACGCGGCAAGACGCCAGACGGGCCACTATGCGCTACATCGAAGTGTTCTACAACCGCTGGAGGCCTCACACCAACAACGATGGTCTGCCGCCGGCGACGGCGATGGCCAACTTCACAACCAGAAACCAACAGCTTCCCGCTGCTGCCTGACCGAAAAGAAACTACCCGACTGTCTCACATCTTGACACACCTCACCACCGGCAAGACTTTCGACGTTTGGGACGAAGCGCTGTCCTCGGTGCCGGCGGCAACGACGCAGTTCCTGCGCACCCTCGAATGGGTCAAGCGGAAGGAGAACCTGATTGCCTGCGGGCCTTCCGGCACCGGCAAAACACTGCTGCTCGAAGCACTGGGGCAACAAGCGATCGACGAAGGCATGACCGAGTCCTGGTGACTCTGGAACACCTCGGCGCACTCGTGCGCCGGCACCGCATCGATGACAGCGTGAACAAAGTCATCGACCGGGCCACCAACGCCGATCTGATCTGCATCGATGACATCGGCCTGTTGTCGGTAACCGCCGACGCTGCAGAAGGGTTCTACCGCGTCGTCGATGCAGCCTACGAGAAGCGGTCCCTGGCCATCAGCTCCAACATCCACCCCGCCGGGTTCGACGAGCTCATGCCCAAGACCATCGCCACGCCCACCGTCGCCCGGCTGCTCCACCACGCCCACGTCTGCCAAACCAGCGGAGAATCCGTCAGGCTGCTGCAGCGAAAGCTGCGGAACTCACGTGATGCGCGGTTGAGCTCGTTCAAAGAGATGGCCGACGTCAGTCCAGAACCACCGTGGTCGTCCTCACCTCGGTATACGACAAGAGTTCATCGATCGACTCTTCACGGCCGACACCCGACGCTTTTGTTCCACCGAATGGTAGGCCCCAGTAGTGTCTGCTACCGCCATTGACGATCACATAGCCGGCGTCGACCTGTCGAGCCACCGTAAGCGCTCGCGTGGTGTTCGAACTCCAAACTGTCGCAGTAAGTCCGTACTCGACACCGTTCGCGATGCGCAATGCCTCGTCATCAGTCTCGAACGTCACGATCGATAGCACAGGACCGAAGATCTCGGTTTGCTCGACGAACGATCCGGGCACGACGTCAGCTAACACCGTGGGGGAGAGGAACCATCCTTCCTCTCCCAAGCCCTCGGGCCTCGCACCTCCGGTGACAATCCTGGCGCCGTCGCTCACCGCAGTGCTGATCGCGTCGACAGATTTCTGATACTGCGCCTCGGAGACGAGTGGACCCATCTGAGTCGACTCGTCGAGAGGGAGTCCGACTCGAATAGCGCGGACCAGTTCAGCGACGCGTTCCGTCAGCTGCGCAGCGACGGAACTGTGAACGAGAAGGCGGCTGGTGGACCCGCAGCTTTGACCTGCCGTCCAGGTGAAGTTCATGCCGTTGACCGCACCGTGAGCCGCCTTCTCGAGGTCGGCGTCGGCGAAGACGATCTGTGCATTCTTGCCCCCCAGCTCGAGCGAGATGTGCTTCACCCCCACCTCCGACGCGTCGCGTTGTATGGAGCGCCCTGTGGCGGTGGAGCCGATGAAGCCGATTCTCCTAATATCGGGGTGCCGAACGATCGCGCGCCCAGAGATCGAACCTCGGCCACTGATCGTGATGAGTAGGTTGGTCGGCAGTACTCCAATTGCGAGTTCCGCGAGTCGCAGCGACGAGAGGGGAGTCTGATCGGGAGCTTTCAGAAGAACCGAGTTGCCGGCGACCAGAGGCGCTGCGATCTTGGAGAGAGCAAAAAAGATCGGGTGATTGAACGCCCCGATGCGAGCAACCACGCCGAAGGGTTCGTTCGTCGTGAAATGGAGATTTTCGCTGACCGGCACGGTTCGCCCACCAAGGTCGAGGGCCATGTCTGCGAAAATGTCGATCAGTTCGAGTCCGGCTTCGACGTCTCGCCGCATCATAGCGAGAGAGAATCCGCCGTCGACTGCGTCGAGCATGGCCAGTTCCTCTGCGTGTGACTTGACGACCTCGGCGAATGTGCGGAGCTGTGCTGCTCGTTGCCGCGGTGGGAGAGCCGCCCACAACTTCTGCGCAGCCTTCGACGCAGCTACAGCACGGTCGACGTCGGCCACCGAACAGTCGGGAACCAAGGCGAGCGGCCTGCCGGTGGCTGGATTCTCGATTTCGTAGCGATCAGTGACGTCGATCGGCTCATTGTCGACAATCACGTTCCACTTATTTTGTCCGATCCACTGCTGGTTCATGCTGTCTCCTGAATCACGGGATCGAAAGTCCCTTGTGTTCGAGTGCGGCGAGGGAACCGCCACACGGTGTCGTCGTCGAAGCCGGACCCTAGATCGGGAAGGTCTTCGCGATCGCCGCCATCGATGTCGGTCGGCACCGCGCCCGCCCTTATCACGGCTAGGTGCATCTTGGCGAGAGCATCGACATTAAGAGCCTGGATAACAGCTCGTTAAACCGTTGTTCCCGCAGACGTGAGCCCATAGCCAGCCTGTAGCACCACCGTGGCTTCGCCCCTTTGAGCCAACCATGGCGGCACCGCGTTCGGGGATGCGAATAAGTGCAGAACTCTCATACACGGGGATTCCTACGGTGGCGAGATGCATTGCCGGAATATTGAGGGCCCCGATGATGGGCCGATGCGCTGGCCGACGAGAGTGATTGCCACGACGGCGGGAGGGTGCGCATGCACAACAGCACGCATCTCATGCCGACTGCGAAGCACCGCAAGGTGTAGCGGGAGCTCGTTGGGCACACTCCAGCCAGGCGGTAGCGAGTTGCTATCTCGTTCCCGTGAACTGCGCACACCAAAGCAGGAGCGATGTCGGCGCCCGGGCTCACAGCACCTGCTACACACTGTCGCTGAAGTCGACGACCGAGGTTGCGTACCCGGCACCAACGTGCTTAGGCTCCTTCGCGTACCGCGCTCTTAGTTCAGCCCACCGCCTTCCTACTTCTCTACCGCCCTCGAGATATGCTGAGGGAGCGGTCCCATACGGGTGGCGGGCCGGACCTGGCGTGATGTATCCGGCAGACTCGAACTCAGCTCGATCAATCTGGATGCTATATGGCATGAACTTGGTGATGTCGCCATCGGGAAAGAGCGGGTCGGTAGCCCAAACGATGCCATCGTGGGCGACTTGAGCGTCATCCCAAGCGCCCGCCGCTATGGCATCCCGAAGGACCAGCACGGGCTCCGGACCGCAGGCAACGTCACCGCTCCATGCCGCTGGTACCTCGCCCGGGAACGCGTTGAGCGACGTCAGCCAGTTGTCCGCGGTCGGTAACAACGGAAAGCTGCCATGCACTGCTTCGAGATCATTCTTGTATGCGTCGTTTCCCGGAAGCACACCCAGGTGTTTCGCAGCGACGATCTGCGGGAGCTTTGCCAGCTGTCCGTAAGCTTCAGACGAAATTTTTCCCTTGAACACGCCCGTATTGTCGTAGACCACGAACGCCGCATCGGGCATCGCTTCGACGAGTGCAGAGTAGTACGCAACGACTTGCTCGTCATCAAGGGGAAGCCACATCGGTCGACCTGCGAAGAGACCGTCAGCTCCGAGACTCATCAGCTTCTTGCCGCGAGAAATTGTGTCGCGGGTGTTCAACGTTGAGGCCCCGCAGAAAACCGGTATGCGATGCGCGACGGTGCTGATGACGGCATCATTGAAGGCAAGCAGCTCGTCGTAGGTGAGTGTCGCCACCTCGCCGAAGGTGCCGTTCGTCAATAAAACATCGACTCCAGAATCGACAATCAGATCCACCATGCGAACGGTCTCGTCGAGATTGACCGTGTCGACAGCTTGAGCGGAGTCTGAGCCTTGCCTCGACGGCGTCGGAACGATGCCGACAATACCGGTGATATCGGCTGCGGTGATGCCTCGAGCCGTCATAGTTCATCCTGATCGTAGAAGGCGCCAGCCCGGTAGATTGGCTTGAGTGGCGGAGTAGGGTTAACGGGCGCGGGTGTCGCGTTGAGAATCGATTCCGGTTCTTCGTAGAGCAGGCCAAAAGCCTGCAGTGCAGGAATGTCGTGCATCGAGAAGAGCTGTACCGACTCAGTCGGGGAGGCATTCACCCATCGAAAGTTAGTCCAGTTCGGAAGCGCGATGACGTCGCCGGGCACGAAGCTGATCGTCTCGTCATCGGTGACGAACGAGCCGGAGCCAGAGATAACGTAAGTGATCGCGCTGGATGAACGGCGGTGGGCCTTGCCATCGAACCCTGGGGCGAGGCGTTGCACCCAGCAGTCCATGGTGGCCATCGTCGGGCCACCAGTCACCGGATTGGCGTATCGCAGCGCCAGCCCGTCGTAAGGGTTGCCCGCGTCGAGGTCGTAGAGATTGAGGCGCGCTTTGACTTCGCTCCAGGGATAGCGCACGGGCAGTCTGCTCTCGCGACCGCGTTCCCACGTTGGACGCAGCCAGTGGCTGCGGGTTCCGATGCCTTCGCTGCTCGAAGGGCGCACGTTCTGGCTGTCGTCGCCGTAGGGCTCGTAGTAGACTGCACCGAGGGCGAAGAGAAGGCCTATGTCGAGGCCGTCGAGCCAGACAACGTCGGAGTCGCTCGGGTTGTGGTGGTCGTGCCACGAGAATCGCGGGGTGATCAGAAGATCGAAATCTTCCATGGGCAGACGCTCGCCGTCGACGGTCGTGAAAGCCTCCGGATCTCCCTTCGTAATGAATCGCACAGCGCCCATGGTGTGTCGATGCGACCAGCATACTTCGCCCGGCTTCACGAGCTGGAAGCCGGCAGAGATGGTGTGCGTGGTGGCGCTTCCGCGATCGAGGAGACCAGGGTTGACGAAGGTGAGGTGCCGCCTCGCCGTGTCGACGGGCCCGAGTGCAATGGTCGCCTCAGCGAGGGCCTTCTCGACATCGTCCCATGCCCACCGGTAAGGGATGCCTGCGGGGCGAGGCCCGCCAATGGCCCGCATCAGGTGCTCCTCCGCAATCCACTGACCGCGCAAGTACTGCCCTGCTGCCTGCTGGTCGAATGCTGCGAGTGCTTCGGCCTGAGTGGCTGCGGGGGTTTCGATATTGACTGAGTCCATAGCTGGTCTCCTTCGGCGACTCTAAGTTACTCTGTCCTCAACAATACGATTCTGCGTGCGAGAAGGCAAGAGTTCGCGATGCTTCTATTGATTTCCTTGCGGCTGTACGCAGTAGCCGGCGGATACCGGCTGACCGACCACAACCCGGCCGAGGACAGCGTCACGCTTGTCGGCGTCGGGGCAATGATGCCGGAAGTCATCGCCTCAGCCCAGCGGCTGAAGGTGCTCGGAATCACCGCCGGCGTCGTCTGCCTAACCAGCCCCGACCTGGTTTTCGAATCCCTCCAGCGCCGCAACTCACTCAACCAAGGAACCATCGGGAGCGGATTCGACATCATTGACGCCCTCTTTCCCCGGCACGCCCCCACGCCCCTCGTCACCGTCCAGGACGGACACCCCCACACCTTGTCCTTCCTGGCCGGAGCCCGCGGCGACAGAACCATCTCCCTGGGAGTGAAGGACTTCGGCCAGTCCTCTGATCTGCAGGACGCCTACCGGATCCACGGCATCGACGAAGAATCCATCGTCAATGTTGCACTAAACCTCGTCCGCTAAGGTTCTAGGAAAACGCCGGCCTCGCGGTCGTCACAGCGCGAACATCTTTAGCCAAGGCTTAGGACGAGCTTCCCAAGATGTTTTCTGGATTCGAGATGGTGGTGCGCCTCGGCGACCTCCGACAGCGGGTAGACGGAGTCGATAAGCGGGCGGATCTGGTGCTTGTCGACCAGATCGAGCATCTGCGCAAAATCATCAGGGCTTCCAAGGTTCGCCCGAGAATCGATATTGCCCGAAATAGAGGTCCGGGACTTCGGTCCTAACCGTGCTCCCGGCAGTTGAGCCCACTACGACGATCCAGCCTCCTGGTTTCAGACATCCCATGGCTTCCGCCAGGTTGGCACCGGCACCGTTGATGATGACGTCCACACCGCCTCCGGTAGCTTCGAGCACCTGCTGGACCCATTCAAGATCTGTGTAGAGAAATCCCTCGTCGACGCTGATGGCACGGGCGGCGGTGAGCTTTCAGCACTCGAAGACGTCGCCGCACACGGGCTCCTGCCGCGGCAGCGAACATAATGGCGAAAGTGGAGACCCCGGCTTTTCGGGGCCTAGGCATCCTCGTCCGGTGGCAGCACGCGGATCCGGCGGGCGCTCGGTGCGCCGGGTGCGATTCCCAGGTCTTCCGGCCTTTTTTGGGCATTGGCGGTCTTGGCGGCACGCATCTGCACGAAGGGTTCGAACAGGTCGTTGGGCGTGCATTCCAGGATGTCGCAGAGGGCCGCGAAAGTCTGGGCAGGGATGCGTTCGGGTGTTCCGGTGACGAGCCGGTGGACCTGGGCGTTGGAGAGGTTGATGCCCCGCGCTTTGAGGAGGGGGAGGAACTCGGTGGTTTTCCAGAGGTTACGTTGGGCCATCAGTTGCCGAAAGTTCCAGCGGTAACCGACGTTGCGACCGCTTGAAGCGTCACCCGACCGACCTGGCCCCGGACGCCCTTCACCTTGACGTGGCAACCCTAAACGAGGGCGTTTACCCGCTACCCGGGTAAATGTGTTACATTTTTGCCATCAGACATTGCCCCCCTCTGAGCTCCGGCTCAAGGGGGCAATTTTCATTAAGCGACATACGGTGATGCGTGGAGTATACGAAGGAATTTAAAGAGCGCGACGAGCTACTGGGACAACTCGAAGCCCGTGGCCTCGCCATTCCTGACCCCACCGCAGCGCTTAACTTCCTCACCCGTGTTGGTTACTTCCGCTCTGGCGCGTACCGGTACGTTTTCCGGCGGCTGCTTCCACCTGAAAAGATCGATGCGCGTCTGCACCAATACCGTTCCGATGACTACATAGCCGGGGCGAGCATTGAGCACGTCCTGAAGCTGGAAGCTTTCGACTTCAAGCTGGCCCGGGTCCGCCAGGAAGGCCTGCTGGACTTCGAAGTTCGCTTGAGGGCAGCCATGGCCCACACGCTCGCGGCGAAGAACGTTGCAGCCCACGCGGACAAGCAATTCCTCGAGGCGCGCAGTTGCGACCAGCTCAGCGGAGATCAATCCCTTGGCAAACGTACAAAGTTCGATGCGTGGACCACGACCTGGCGGGACGCGGTTAAGTCCGGCGCCGAAGACGAAGACTTCCTTAAGCACCACCTACTGAAGTATCCCCACCAGGACGCGCCTATCTGGGCCGTAACCGAGGTCCTCAGCTTCGGAAACCTGCCCTATCTCTTTGAGCTCATGCAGACCCCGGACGCACGCGAGGTAGCGCGCATGTTCGGGTTCGCCCACCCCAGCCGGTTTGGGGCGATGCTGCGCATGATGGTCGACTTCCGCAATGCGTGCGCGCACGGGTCCCGCCTTTTCAACCGCGCCTTCAAACGACCGATCGCGTTCGGGCAACACGACACCCACGGCGACCTTCTGACTCACCTGGTCGGCTCCGACTTCACGAACACACCCAAACCACGACAAAGGCTCTACATCTACGCCGCCGTCCTGGCGTTCATGCTCAGGTCGCGCAGCAGTGGCTCCAACTGGCATCTGACCTTCAAGACGCAGATCAAAAAGCTCGACATCGAACTTCCAGCCCCGGACGGGACCGAGCTCCTATCTCCCAACGTCAGCATGGGCTTCCCGGCTGACTGGTTGGACCTGGACTTGTGGAAGCCAAGCGCCTGACCTGTGGAGACGATTTAGTTATGGAATGGGAGTTTCTCACAGCTACTTCTACTCCCGTGACTTAAACGCCGATAAGGGATATTCCGTCAACCTGACAGGGCTCGGACAAGCTCGCTCCGGTGACATTGTCCGTTGTCAGTGAATCTGGCAGCGCTGAGGTGGGAAAATGCCAGTTCTACTGACAGCGGTCCGTCGTTTGGTTGTCATTCGATTTGGCAGTTCCGTATGTACGTAGTAGTTGCATCCTGAGTGATTTCACGGTTTGTGGGTGTCTGGTTCCAAGGTCACTCAATCCCCGCAGCGGGCGTGCTCCCGCGGTGAGTCTTCGCCCTGAGCCGCGGCTCAGGGCGGCTCGCCAGCCTCGTGGGGACGAGCAATGACGCGATCTCTTGGGGCGACCAGGGTCTGACAGCACCAAGCAAAGACACGCTGCCACATTAACTGACACAATCGCTGCCAGCCCATAAGCTGCCGTGTCTTCTGACAAATCTGCCAACTCAACTGACAACGGACAGACATGCACGCAGGCCTCCTCCCCCGGCTGTTTTTGAACGCCGATAACGTACGTTATGTCAAGCTGAAGACGGCACATTCCCGGAAAGTGCGAATAGGCCGGTCCCCCGACACCTGCCCCGTTTGGCGCGTGAATCCGGGGAACAAGGCGTAAGGACAGCCCGAAGAAGAACGCTGGATGATTCTTCGTCGACGCGGGCGGCCTGCCCAAACCGGCGTCTGACTGGGCGTTTTACTACGACGATTGACCCAATTCGCATAATATGCGAAAGTTTCGCACATGACGCAGAAGCGAATATGACGGGTTTACCGCCCGGGGTTGTCCCCCTTCATCTGGCCCAGGGCCTGCCCGTACTCCATCCCGAGGAACTCGTTTGGGAGGAGATGCTCAATGGATGGCGCAACCAGCAGCTCGGCCGAAACCTGTCCTTCACGACAATCGACCAGCGGATCGCGAACATCGAACGGTTCAGGCGGTTCGCGGAAAAGTACCCGTGGCACTGGGAGGTGAAGGACATGGATGACTTCTCCCTTGAACTTCGCGGGGTCCGCGGTGTTAGCCACTCGACGATGCTCAACTATCAGGGATCGGTCCGGCTCTTCATCGAGTATTTGACTGATTCAAGTTACGGCTGGGCTGAAGAGTGCCTGAAGCGGTTCGGAACACATCCTGCGCAAATAGCCTTCGAATGGAACACGGCAAGGCATCGCGAAGACTCTATGGGCGGTCCGAAGAAGCGCCCCTACACGCGAGAAGAATTGCAGGTGCTCTTTGACTGCGCGGACGACCACGTCGTGGCTGCCCAGCGGTCCGGCCACAAAGGCTGGGCGGCCTGGTTCAGGCTCGCAACGATGATGAAAACTGCCTATGCATGGGGCCTGAGACGCAATGAGGTCCGGCAACTGGAGCTCGCGGACTTCGGGCGCAACCCGGCCGCTAAAAGTTTCCGGGGTTTCGGCATGGTTTACGTGCGCCATGGGAAAGCCAAGGCCGGATCGCCGCCCAAGCACCGAACGGTCGTCACCGTGCCCCAAGCCGATTGGGCAGTCGACTGTCTCCGGGACTGGATCGATGACATTAGACCCCGAATCGGCTCAGCTCAGACCAACGACTACGTGTTCCCATCCGAGCGCAACGGAGCGATGACAGCTGATGCCCTCAGCCGGGCATTCACCGTCATCCGGAGAGAAGCAGGCCTCGGTGACGGCCTGGACTTCCACTCACTGCGCCGCTCCTACGTCACACACCTTGTCGAGGACGGATACGACGCGTTCTTCGTGCAGCAACAGGTCGGGCATGAACATGGCTCCACCACGTCGATCTACACTGGCGTATCCCCCGATTACCGGAACCGCGTGGTGCAGCAAGCCTTCAACCAAATGGCTGCCGAACTAGGCCAGACAGCGGAATGAGAGGCAGGGAATGAATCGGCGTATCGAATACAAATGGCGGCTCCGGGAGATCATGGCAGCCAGAGGCCTGAACAACATTTCAGACCTGCTCCCCTTGCTCACTGACCGCGGCATCACCTTGTCGGACTCACAGATATACCGGCTGGTAGGGCAGAAGCCGGAACGTATGTCATTGGCGCTGCTGGGTGCGATTACCGACGCCCTGGAATGCTCCGTCGAGGATCTCTGCCACTTCGAAGCGGTATCATCCAACAGCCGGCTTCGACGGACCGTTGGCAGCACGGCCGAGCCCATATCGCTAAATGAAACCATCCGGCCACGGCGTGCACGGGTCCGCCCCACCGACCGATGAACAGCAGTCCCCGGACCTGCACCCGCACTGGTGTGAAGTTTGCCGTGACGTGGCCGGAAGGCAGCATCTGCCGGCGCTGTCATCAGCGGATCACTCGCATCCACGGGGTCTGCCACGGCTGCGGGGAACAGCGGCTCCTGCCCGGCCTCTCCCCTTCCGGGGAGACTGTTTGCGTGGATTGCGCCCAAATTCCGGCAAACTTCCACTGCACCAGGTGTGGAGTTGAGGATGAGCCTGTCCGGACGGGTCTCTGCGCGCGTTGCTGCCTGAAAGATGACCTCGGAGATCTGCTGCGCGATGAGCACGGCGGCATCGCTGAGCATATGCTCCCGCTTTATCGGGCACTAACAACACAGGCGAACGCGCGCAGTGCCAGGGTCTGGATGATTACCAATAAGCCGGCGAAAGAGCTGCTGCGCGCCCTGGGGACCGGCTCAGCCTCCCTCACACACGAAACATTTACTCAGCACCCGACACCGGGGAAAGTTCAGCATCTGCGCAAACTAATGATGAGTCTGGAAATGATCGAGGAGCGCAACGGACGCATCGAACGGTTTGAAATCTGGCTCGACCAGAAGTTGCTGAAAGTCCCCTCCCCGAAGCACAAGCGGCTAATCGCGCAATTCGCGAGGTTCGTCCACTTGAACCGGATGCGCCATCTGGCCAGCCAGAACAGCCTCAAGGAGGGCACCCTGCTGAGCGCTCGTCAGTCCACCTCGACGGCCATCGAGTTCCTCGGGTTCTTGGACGGGCGCGGAAGGGACCCTGGTGAATGCACCCAGGAGGACATCAACGATTGGCTGGCGGGAGGGCCAACAACCCGAAGCCTCGCCCGCACGTTCGCCAGATGGGCCATGGAAGCCCGGCACATCCCTAAACTCGACTTCCCGTACCGCGTAGCCAAGACGCTTCCCCGACTTAGCCAAGACCGTCGTCTGGAGTTGATTCGCCGTGCTCTAGACGATGATGAACTTGACTCCGGCGACCGCGCTGCATGCCTACTCATGCTCCTCTTCGGCCAGCCCCTCACACGAGTCGCCGCCATGAAGATGGAGCAGTTTTTGCACTCCGACGACGGTGGATTGCAGGTCGTTTTCGGCGAGGACCCGATCGAAGTCCCAGCCGTTTTCATCCCAGCCTTCAAGGACTACCTCGCCAACCGGCCAAATACGAATACCGCCTCCAACCCAGGCTCGCCCTGGTGCTTTCCCGGATTCAGCCCGGGCGAACACATTAGCGCGAACCGCCTCATGATTCGATTGCGTGAGGCCGGAATAGATTTGCAGGGAGCAAAGAATGCAACCCTCCAGGAACTTGTCCTGTCGATGCCGCCGGCCATTGCAGCCGATGCCCTGGGCTACAGCTATCAGGTGATGGACATCCACGAACAACGCGCTGGTGCCCGCTGGAAAACGTACCCCGAACTTGTGAGATCCAAAGCAAGGACTAATCAGGGATGGCAGCCCCAGCCACCCTGACACGCGCAGGAAGCGAAGAATCCGGCCCGAAGTGATAGGAATTGGCCGGTTAGGCATATGCCGGGTTACCAGTAGAGCATCGATAGCGGGGTATTGATACTCTTAGGGTATTGTATCGGCTCGGGTGTCCTGTCTCAATCTACTAGTTGGCCACTCTCGCATTTTAGTTGGCCTCCTACGGATTCTTGGGACCTGTCTCAGTTAAGGCGGCCTCTATGGCCAAGCGCATACAGCACAGCCGCCAGTCCGAACCATTCGAGCCGGTCCGCGAACCTAAGGCGATCTGGGGAACTGGCAGACGTCGGTGCACCGCATCCGGGCCTACTGTGTCCAGCCGACGGCGCCCAAATATCCCAAGGCTAGTAATACGGAATGGCCAACTCCAATGAGACGATTTGGAGCCAGTTCGTCTCAATTTAGTTGGCCATTTCCCACGTCAGCGTGGCCAACTAAATTGAGATAGGACATCGTGCATCTTGCCACAACACCTTCGGCTGAGAATGCTGCCGCGCGAGTTCCCGTCGCCGGCCTCTGGCCTCCGAGTGGCTCTCCCAGAGCTGGCGCCCGGAGACGCGCCAGCTGGCTGATCAGTGATTTGGGCACTCGAACATATTGTCCAGACAGCCTCTGGACAATTAGGCTAATCAGCCTGGCGCGGCGAAAACCCGGGCTGCAGCCAACGCGGCCCGCCTTGCCTCGTTCGGTGGCCCCTCGCGCAGCAGCCTTGCCGGAGACACGTCGTTCAAATGAGGGTTCATGCCTTGGAACCAGGCTGAACAACCGCACGGGAATCCTTCGTCCCTATCACGGCGGCCACATCATGCGCGGTGCGCAGGCGCTGCATCACCTGGGCTGAGGGCGTCCTTTTACCTTCGGCCCACTGCCCCACCGTGCGGGTCTCCTTCACCGAGGCGATGTAGGCGACCAGTTTGGCGCCGAGCAGGTCCCGCAGGTCACGAATGAGTTCCTGGTCTGCCAGTCGGGCTTGATCCTGCCCCAGCCGGTTTCGTTCATCGTCCAGCATGTAGCCGGAATCGAAGCCATCCACGAAGCCATTATTCTGACTATGCTCGGAAGCCACAAGCCACTGGGTTCGACAGATCAAAGCGATGGGAAGAGCAATGATGAGTTCCGATGCCCTGGACGACCCGCTGCCTGATATGGAGATGACGACCAAGGAGGCTGCGGCCTACCTCAGCGGCCCCGTCGGGCACACTATCAGCACCAAGTTCATGTACAGCCTGAAGGCGATAGGCAGAGGCCCGGTTATTGAATAGCGCGGGTCGCCCCGGATCTACCGGCGGTCAGCCATGGATGCGTTCCTGCGCGAGAACGGCACTGGCACGGGAGCCTGGGCCCCTGACCTGTGGCGGGAGGTGGTCGAGCAGTTGCGTGCCATTACGGCCGCCAGCCCGGACACGAATTTCGGGCCGCTGATCGAAGAGCTGGAGAAGCAGGACCCACCCAGCGACTGGGATCCGGACCAGGCCAAGTAGGTACCATCTCAATAGGGCCTGCGCCCCCTGCGGTCAGCCGCGTTCGGCGAACGGCGGCACGTGGTGGTTTGGGCTGAACGGTCTGAACCAGTCCTCGAACTTCATGGACGGCGCCCCTTCCGGGCTGGCCTCCGGATCGTTCTCGAAGCCGTCCATGGCCGGGTCGAACAGCATCATTGAGTCGGCGAGCCGCAGGAAACGCTGTTCCAGCATGGCCACCCAGTCCGGCGGTAGCTCCGCTTCGAGCTCCAGGTCGTCGGCCAGGTATTCGGCCTCGTCCAGCAGGCAGCGCACGGCAAGCTCCTGGGCAACACAGGATGGCTCCTTCCAGCCGGCGGCCAGATTCATGGTGAGGTCGTTGCAGACCGCAAGGAACCGGGCAGCGAAACGCACGTCGTAGCGGTGGGCGTACTGCGGAGGCAGGCCGCCGATCACATACGTCTCGTCGATGTCCGCGGCAGTGGGCTTCCGGTCCCTGAGCAGGTCAATGTCATTGAACAGCTCATCAACCATGGCCGCACCCGCATGCCAGAGCAATCCGGCCAGCACCAGGGCACGGTGCCTGGTCGGTTCACGTTCAGCCTCTGGGGCATCCGGCTTGTGGCCAAGGAGCTCGAGCTCGATCCCGCCGGCCCGCTCCGAGGCTTCCAGCAGTGCGGCGACCGCATTGTCGCCGAGCCCGGTGTCCGCCGGCTCCCGCTCATCCTCTCCCCCAGTCACGCTGGGCATCACTAGGTCCGCCAGACCGTGGCCTTCGGCCGGTTCGACCTTGCCGCGTAGGAGGCGGATACCCGGCACCTCGGCGGCGACGGCCAACGGATCCAGGGAGACAGCCAGAGCCGCGAAAGGGCCGGACGAGGCCATGGCCAGATGCTCCGGCGTTTGGGCCTTGGCGACGGCGTAGTTCTGTAGCTCCCCCGGGTCGGTGATGTCCACGTCGATGGCAATGTGGATGGACGCTTCGACGGGCTGATCGGGGATTTGCATGCGTCCAACCCTACGCCCGGTGCCGTGGCTGAATCATCGGCGTGCACCATCCAGTATCCGGAATTGCCTTCCCCGGCACAACGGTAGACATGGACAACGGGCCGTCCGCCATTGTGGGAGAAAGCCGGCGTAATCTGTTATCGCGGGTGCCCTTGGCTGACCACTGTCTCCTCCTACGTGTACCTGGACCAGGACCCAGACCGTCCCCCGCCCCGACAACGCAGAGCATTCCTTCGACGTGCCGGTCCGGCCCGAAGCCCTCGCTCGACCGGCTGCCAGAGGCCGGGCTCAGCCGACGGCCAGGCTACGCCTTGGCTACCTCGCGAGCTGCCCCAGGGCAAGAACTGCAGCGGACAATGCGACACCGGCAGCGCTCCACGGACTCGCGGCGACAGCAATAAAGAAGACAGCGGTCACGATGAGGCTCAGGACTCCGTGTGTCACCAGCAAGGTCAGTCCCGGATGCCAGCCGGCGGCGGCGATTGCGATGACGCCGCTGGCGAGGGAAATCACCCCGACGCTGAGTACGGCGCTGAGCAGCAGGGCCAGCGGATCGGTCGGATGGGACATGACCGTGTTGATGCCGGCAAGCGAGGTCAGCAGGGACCAGACAGCCAGGACGAGCGCGGCGACACCCGCGCCGATCCGCGCCCCCGGTCTCCCGGTACTCCCACCCGTATCGCTTGCCTTCATACTGTCCCCCTTGATTCTGCAGCTTCCGGCGAAGCTACCCGGCATCACCGGTCAGCTTTCGCAGCCGACCCCGTCACCGTCGCGATCGAACTTCTGATCCCAACCGAGGTCGCCGACCTTGATCGGGGCGGCGCCGTTCGCCTTCACGTCCGCGCAGTTCTCGTACACGATTGTTTCTTCGTCCGACCCGGCCGGAGCATCCTGCTTCTGCTGGGCGGCCGGGGCCTGCTGCTTCTGCGCTGATTGCTTGGCGGCCGATTCCTTTGCAGGAGCGTGCTTGGCCGGGGCTTCCTTCATGGCTACCGGCACTGCCACTCCCCCGTTGTCGGCCGGAGCCGGCTGGTCCGGGCAGGACGAGGTGAGGATGTTCTTGATGGCGTCGTGCTCGGCCTGGGTCATCCACAGGTCGTACTTGGCCTTCACCGCGGTCTGCAGGGCCACGTATTCGCAGCGGAAGCCCTTGTTCGGCGGCAACCACGTTGCGGCATCGGAATCAGACTTTGCACCGTTGGTGGGGCCGTCGGCGGCCATCAGGTTCAGCGGGTCGTTGGCGAAGGCTTCACGCTGGCTGGCCGTGAGCTGCTGGGCGCCCTTCTGCCAGCCGTCGGAGAGGGCGACGATGTGGTCGATCTGGACGAGCGTGCTGGTCTTGTTGCCACGGACGAAGTCGATGGTGGTCGCCGTGAAGGGGTCGGCCAAGGTGCCGGTCAGCACCACGCAGTTGCTGGTGCCGGGCTTGAAGGTCTCGTTGACCAGGTCGCGCTGGAGGATGTCGTTGCGCGCATCGCACCCGTTGCGGTCCGGGTCCAGCCAGCCGTCGCCGAACTGCTCCCGCGAGTAACCGGTCTTCGGCGCGCGGCCCTTGATGTCGATGGTGGCCAGCTGCTCCAGCGCGGTCCCGGACGCAGCAGGTACCTCAGCCTTGGCAGCTTCCTTGGCCGGATCTTTGGTCGGGGCCGGGGAAATCGCAGCAGACGGAGCAGCGCTCTGAGAAGTTTCGGCGGCACTTGCAGGGGCCGGAACTTCGGTCTCGGCGGGGGTACAGGCTGCCAGCGACATGGCGGCGAGCAGGGCGGCGGTCAGCGACAGGCGGTAGCGGTTTTTCTGCATGGTCCTCATATGTACGGGAGACCGGGCGGATCTCACCGATCAAGCGTAGTAGTGGGAAGCCCGGCGGGAGCGAAGGCTCGCGGCGGCAGCCTCGCGGTCGTACGCTGGCTGTACCGGCTGGAAGCAAGGAGGCAGCCGATGGAAGAGGAACGTCGAACGGTGATCCGGCCGGGCGCCACACTGGCCGTCTATAGCTATGGCCCTGCTCCGGCCCCCGGAATACCAACCATCCTGTTCGTCCACGGCTACCCGGATGACCATACGCTCTTCGAATATGCCGTACCGGCGCTGAGCACTGACTGCCGTGTCATCACCTACGACACCCGCAATGCCGGTGCGTCCCGCACCACTAGTAAAAAACTGGACTACTACCGGCTGCCGGCCCTGGTCGATGACCTCTTCGCCGTGATCAACGCCGCGGGGGCGGGACCGGTCCATCTGGTGGGCCACGACTGGGGATCCATCCAGGGCTGGGCGGCGATCCAGGATCCCCGTGCCAAGGAGCGGATCCTGAGCTTCACCAGCATCTCCGGGCCGGACTTAGGGCATCTGCGCCGTTGGTTCAAACAGCGGCTTCGTCGGCCGCTGTTGTGGCCGCAGGCGTTGGGACAGATGTTGCGCAGCTCGTATGTCGCCTTCTTCCAGCTGCCGGTGCTGCCCGAACTTCTCTGGCGGAAATTCCTGACCGCCCGTTTCGAGAAATTTGCCGGCCGCGGCATCGGCGACAACGGAGTCCGCGGCCTGGCCCTCTACCGGGCGAACTCGTTCCGCCGCCAGCAGCTGTCGGGCCGGTGCAGCGTTCGGGTGCAGGTTGTCGTGCCGCGGCGCGACCCGTTTCTTTCGCCGCGCCTGGTGGACGGGGTGCAGGAATGGGTTCCGCAGCTGGAAGTCGTGGAGGTGGACGCCGGGCACTGGTGGCCGCCCGAGCACATACGGTCCTTCGTTCAACATCTGCGGAATTGGATCGCTGCGACAGGCACATCACCGCAGTGACGCTTTCGCCGCTCCGCTCCTACAGCCGAATCAGGCAGCAGCAAGACTGAATCAACAGTTGCGTCTGGCATCCACGGCACTCGAGCACTGGTTTGAACCATTCAACGAAGAACGGCACGTTCCGCCCTACGCCCGCTGACCGCTCCTCCTCGTGAACTACAGGTGTGCCTACTCCACGCCGATGGTGGCGAGTATGTTCCGTGGCCCTGACATCCGAATCGATCAGAAGTCACGTTTGTTGTCGGTGGTGGGGTGATGGCGTGCCAGGAGGCTCGTGCTCTTTGTCCGTTGTCACCGAAGTTGGCAGTGAGCATCGCCATGCTCATTTACGCCTTCAAGCCGGACCGCGCCGCTGATTTTAGCCTCAAGACGGCGGCCGGCAGTAGGCGACTGGCGCCTATGCCGGGCTGGTGGACCATCGGCGAGCAGTGGTGGCTCCCAGGAAGATGGGGTGTCGGACTGGCCTTGATCGCCTCCGGCCTGATCGCACTGCTGATTCTCCTCTACTGCTTTCGCAGATTCCGCCTGCCACGAACTTCATCGCGCCGTGGGGACTCAAGGATTTAGGTTTACCCGCAGTTCCGGAACGCGCCCATACACTGGTGGCAATCGGCACTCAACAGAAACGGGACACAATGATCGTCGTCGAGCCTGAGTACATGTCCCTGTCCTACCGGCTGAAATACCAGGGTGTGCCAGACCACCGCGGGTATCCGGAGACTTACCCGTTAACGTGGCAGATCGACATCAGCGCCGACGTCTTTGAAGACGACGAAGGTGACGGAGAAGAGCACAGCATCGGCTCCGCGGTGGCCCACACCGTTCCGGACGCCGGGCTGATTAATCTGTTCGACACGCTCGACGCCGTCGACCAGGAGCTGGCCTCCTTCGGCGAGGTCCTCGGGATCATGCGCCCCGACGTCCTGGAAGAAGCCGGCATGACCGTATTCGGCGGGGATCTACTGATTCTGTCCAACGTGGAGATCAAACCCGACTACCAGGGGCAAAAGCTCGGACATCATGTCCTGCATGCCGTACTGGAGACCATCGGACGCAACACGGACCTTGTCGTGCTGCGCGCGGCGCCTCTGCTGGAAGATGATGCACCGGACGAACTGCCACCGGAGCACGAGGCGGCCAAGGCGGCACTGAGGTCGTACTGGGAATCCTTCGGCTTCATCCCGGTACTCAAAGACGACCACGGTGATTACCTGGTCTACTTCGTAGGCCGGGACGACGACCACGATGCAGGTGACAGCTTGCCTCTATGAGCCCAACCGGACTTTGAAGACCTCGTCGTCTCCTCCTCGAGCCTGCTCTAATCTGGGCCCATGGACTTGGCGGTTGTACTTATCCTGCTCGGGCTGGTTCTGGGCATTCCAACAATTATGTACCGGTACTCGCGGCCCCGCAGGTCCGGCGAACCGTTCGGACCTGTGCGGGCGGTTCTGCTCAGCCTGAGTCTAATCGGACTGCTGTGCGCTGCTATGGGCGCGGTCATGTTGTTCGACGCCTAAACAGCCTATGCTGTCTTCGGTTTGTTGCCCGAACGCCGCCGCCGCGCCATGGGCCTGAACGAAGCAGCCGGCTACCTCGGCCTAGCCGGCACGCTCGATATTGGACAATGACCGTGTGCGTCGACGTAGCGGATCGTCCAAAATGCTCTGGACACTCGGGGTGGTCTCGGTCTGGCTTGCCACCGCAATAGTCCAAAGTCCCTTGGACTATTGCTCATGGCTTTCTGACGTTCATCGCACAGCCGTTGGCGTACTAGCCGTATCCCTGGCGTCGGGGAACCAGCCTGTCGGCGCCCGTCGCGGGTCCAGCCGGTCAGGGTCGCGATGGGTTTTCATGTCGCAGTTGTAAAAGGGGCCGTGGGGGTCGAGGAGGACGCGCATGTGGTGGTCGGCGTGGTCGCGCCACCAGACGCTGGCGCCGGTGGCGCCGTCGAGGCGGAGGTGTTCCCAGGATCGCCAGAGCGCCTCCACACGTGCGACGGCTTCGGGGTGGAAGAACCATTCGATGCACCATTTGGCAGAACGTCCGTCCACATCACGCACATACGTTGGCAGGAGCTGTTCGAAGAGGAACTCTTCGGCCGACCCGAACACCAGCTCCGGCTGCTTACCGTCGACCGGATCTGGTGTGTCCTGGCTGTTTCCGTTTTCCGTGCCGGCGAAGAGGCCGATTTCGACGCTCATGCCTGTACCTGTCCGGTGAGTGCTGGTTCGTCGGTTTCTTTGCGCGGGCTGTGGGCTGTGAGGGATGCTTCGACGGCTTCTTTGTGCGGGCCGGTGTACCAGGGCAGGGTCTTGACCAGGGTGGCCGGTGCGCCTGAGGCCAGGACGACGGCGCGGCCGCGGTCGAGTTCGGCGAGGTTGGAGACATCGAAGATGCGTTCCTTGCCTTCCTGCCGGGAGCGGCTGCGCCCGTTCTTACCGCTCGAGACCGAGTGGTTGGTGTAGCTGTAGTCGCCGATGAGGTCGGAGAGGGCGCGGAGGAAGCCGTCTTCGGCCACTCCCCCGCCGTAAACCTTGATGTTCGCGGCCGACCAGATTTTGCGCATGTTCGCCTCACCCCACAGCTCGACCCCTTGGGACCAGGACTGCAGGATGCCCATGACGATCAGGCCCTTGGACCCGTAGTGGCTGAACTGATCCGGCAGGGCCGCCCAGCGGACCACGTTGGCCAGTTCATCCAAGGCAAAGACCGCCGGGGAGTCCAGCCGGCCGCCGCTGCGTTCGGCGCGTTCTTCCATGGCTTCGGCGATGGCCACCGTCAGCGCCGTGGTCAGCGGTGCCGCGGAACCGGCCCCTTCCTTCGACAAAATGTAAATTGTTTCCCGGGACCGGGCGAACGCGACCGGGTCGAACTGCGGCCTCGGATCCGAGGCCACCGTGGCGCCGTTCTGTGGTGCGACCCAGCGCAGGGTGTTCCTGCTTTTAAGGCACTGGATCATTTTCTCGGCCGTCCCGAAGATCCCGTCGCGCTGCTTGTCGGCGAGTTTTAGGGTCGATTCCAGCCCTCGGTACTGGAGTTCGTAGCCGTGGTCTTTGAGGATTTCGATGGGTTCCCGGCTGACCTGCTCCGTCACCCACAGATACACCTCGATGATCGACAGGCCGCCGAGGGCGGCGGCGAGGAAGTAGGAAGAGAGGATGTCTTCGGCCTTCGGGTCGAAGTAAGCGTCGGCCTTGGCCCCGGGTAGGCGGGAACCGACCGCGAAGTGCTGCGTGAGCTTGAAAGCCTTCTCCTCGTCTGTGACATAGGACAGCGGATTCCACCACCAGTCGGGTTCTCCCTGGGCGATTTTCTGCGGATCAAACACCCACACCGGTGCGACCTTGTCGCGGACGCCGCGGGTGCCGTCGATGACGTCGCGCTTGTTCGAGGTGGAGACCACGGCGCCGGGGGCGTCGAGGATCGCCGGGATCACCCGGGAGGTGGTTTTACCGGTCCGGGGCCCCCAGATGTCGAGGCTGAGGTCTTCCCACGGCTGGATGAACTTCTGTCCGGTGGCAACGACGCGTCCGACGGTGATGCCTGGGCTGCCGGTGACGCCGAGCCTTTCGGCAGTGGCACGGGCGCCGCGTTCGGAGAACGCGGCCAGTGACTTGCCCCGTCCCAGATAGGAGGCGGCCTTATCCACCCGGGCCCGTTTACCGGAACGCCGCACCGCCATCACGGTGATCGGGATGGCGATCAGCAGCAACAGGACAACCATCCCGGTGGCAACCAGCGTGGATTCCAGGGGCCAGGGGATCTCGCCCTTGACCAATCCGGAGACCAGCACGGCCGGATGATTCGGGGGCTCCGGGAGACCGGCAAGGGACGAACCCCAGTGCGCGGCCGCCCACGTGCCGCCGAGGACGGCGGCGAGCAGGCCCATAACGATGAAGAGCAGGATCCCTTCGGTGAAGTCATTGGCCCCGCCTTTCCGGTTCGGTGCGCTCACGATCCTTCCCCTCCCCCGGTGCCGGCCGCAGGGGCTTCGGCCATCAAAGGTGTGTCCGTCTGGTGCCAGAGTTTGTTGGTGTCGTTGAGTTTGGCTTCGACGTTGGTGAGTCCGATGTGGACGGGGATACCGGGGCGCCCGCCGACCTTGATGAGGAACCGGCCGCGGCCGGGCGGTTCGGCCTGGACGCCGCGGGAGTCCCAGGCGGGCGGGTCCTGCCAGGAGATGAGTTTGTGCTGTTCCTGCCGGGATAAGGGGACGGCGGCGGTGAGCAGGGGCATTTCGGAGGCGGGCAGTCCGGCGCAGATGACCATGCCGGAGCGTTCGACGAAGCCGCGGGCTTTCATCCGGTCTTCCTCGTTCGGGAGAGCGAGGAGGTCGGACATGGTGTGGGAGATCATGACTTGTCCGACGCCGTAGGAGCGGTTGAGCCGGGTGAGCGCGTCGACCCGGTCGACCATGCCCTTGCCCGCGCGCAGCGCCCGCCACAGCTCGTCGAGAACGATGAGGTAGTGGCGGCGGGGTTCGAGGCCGGCGTCGGCCAGGGCGTTGGCGACGTTGACGGTGCCGAAGCCGTAGGACCAGCAGGCGAGCAGGACCGCGGCCTGCAGGTCGGTTTCGGTTTCGTCGATGCTGGAGACGTCGAAGACCACGGCGGCGTCGCGGCGCATGGGGTTGGTTGTGTGGCGGGAGAAGATCTCCCCGAGCTTGCCTCCGCCGGTCAGGCCGAGCAGGGTCGCTTCCAGGCCGCGGGTTTCGGCCTGGTAAAGGTCCCAGTCGCCGCGGTTCAGGGCGACCTGCTGCAGCTCATCCGGTCCCTGCTGGATGACGTGGAGCAGGTCGGCGAGGACGGGGACGCCGTCGAAGTGCTCGTCGAGCCAGCGCAGGGCGCGGTCGAGGATGGTTTGTTCCTGATCGGTCGGCGGCTGGTTGCGGCTGATGGTGATCAGGGCGATGACCATGTTCAGGCGGCGGGCGTGCGCGTCGGCGAGGACCCGGGCGCGGGCATCGCCGGTCAGCCGTTCCGCGGCTTCGAGGGCTTCGCCGGGGTCGAGGATGTTCAGGTAGCCCCGCCCCCTCCCCAAGGGGATGACTTGCCCGCCGGTGGCGCGGACGAGGTCGACGTGTTCGCCCTTGAGGTCGCCTAGGACGAGCGGGTGCGTGCCTTGGCCGGCGAGGCCGAGCATCATCCGGCGGACCAGGGTGGATTTGCCCAGTCCGGGTTTGCCGAGCACGAACGCGGAGGGGTTGGAGATCAGCCCGGCGCGTTGGAACCAGCTGATCGGGTCGCAGCAGACGGTAGCCTGTGTTTCCTCGTGCCGGCCCAAGGGGACGCCGATCATCGGCGACGACGTCCCGGAGGAGAACGGCCAGAGCCCGCAGACCTGGACCGTGGTCCCCCGGTACTCCTTCATTGCCGGTAGCAGGGCCGCGGTTCCGCCGCCGGGGCCCCGCCACCCGCGTTGGCCGGGAAGCTTTTCCCGCACCATGGGTGCAGTCTTCTTGGCCTGTTTCGGCTTTTGTTCCGGCGTCGTCGCCGGGGCCGTGCGGGGTTTTTTGCGGATGAGCAGTGGTGCCATTCTTAGAGGGCCTCCCGGATCTCGCTGGGCAGCAGGACGTGTTTGGGCAGCACCAGGCCGATGGGCAGGGTCGAAGCGAACGCGGTGTCCTGGGCGCCGTAGGCCCGGCGCAGCACCAGCCTCGCGGCTGTTCGACCGCTGCCACGGCATCGGGCAGCCGTCCTGGGTCGGTGACGGTGGCGGTGACGACGAGGCCGAAGTTCACCAGTCCGGCCCCGGCGGCTTCTTCGGCGGCGGTCTGCGCGGCCGAGCGGGCGTCCACCAGGGCGCGGGCGGAGGGCCGGTTGCCGGAGGTGATGCGCACGTTGGCGTTGTTCTGGTCCGATTCGACGACCTGCGCGGCCCGGGCTGAATCCATCGGCCGGTAGTGCAGGGTGATGCGTTTGCGGTCGACGTCGCCGTGCGGGGCCAGCAGCCTGGACAGGACGTTGGCGTGGACGGAGCCGCGCGGGGCGCCGGTCATGGTCCACGAGACCGAGCAGGCGCCGTCGTGGCGGTAGGCATCCCAGTCCGCCTGCGCGGCGGTGGGCCCGGCCTGGTCCCAGGACAGGGCGACAGGGTGCCCGGCGGCGTGGGCTTCGTCAATGATCAGCGCGGCGGGCGGGTCGTAAGCCACCCGGACCGTTTCGCACAGTTCCTGCGCGGGCATGGGCCGGGCGATTCCGGCGCCGGTGGACTGCAGCCGCTGCCCTAGGCCCGGGATGCGGGAGGCCAGGTCCCGGGCAACTTCCTCCGGGGTGCGTTTGCGCGAGCCCGGTCGCAGGGCGGCGGTGAAAGTGAGGGTGATCCAGGCGCGGACGGTGGCGGAGCCTTCGGGGTAGGTGCCGATGACTTCGTACAGCATGTCCTTGGCGATCTGCGGGGCGTGCGGGTCGATGTTCAGCTCGACTTCGTTGCGCAGCCGGTACCCGGAATCCGGGGCGGTCTCGATCGTGACGGAGGCGGCTTCCAGGCCGGCTTCGTCGCCGAGGCCGGCGAGCCAGCCGCCCCAGTTCGCGACCCAGTTATCGATCTGTTCCGGATCGACCAGGGACGCGCCGTCGGGTTCGGTGGAGAACACCACGCTGTAGTGGTTCGTGCTGGTCAGGTGCAGCAGGGCGAACGGGCGGCTGTAGGAGTCGTGAAACTCGTACAGCCGGGACTTCGACGCCAGTCCCGGCAGCTGGTACAGCCCCCACCCGGTCAGTCCCAGCGGTCCCGACCGGTAGAGGTTGCTGCCGGTGCGCCGGGAGCGGTTGAAAAGGAGGCGTTCACCGATCCGGTCCAAAGGGGTCAGGCCGTGCCGGTCCCTGATGGACAGCAGCAGCAGGACGATCCCGAAAACGGCCATGACCGCCAGGCCTGGAAACAGGCCCCAGATCGCAAAGCAGATGATGCCGGTGATCATGCCGATCAGGATGATCCCGGTACCGATGGCGCTGAAGTTGCCCAGCCCCGCCGACCGTGGAATCCGCCAGTTCCCGTACGTCGGTTCCTTGTACTCACTACCTGTTGCTGCCACTGGGACCCTCCCCCGCTGCTTCTTCCGAGACTTGTTGTGCTGCCTTGGCAGCCTGCGTAGCGGCCGAGGCAGCCGCTCCTGCCGCTACTCCGGCCGGTCCTGCGGCGGCCCCAGCCTTCGCCCCCGTCGAGGCGCCTGCGGCAGAGGAACCCGCAGATGATGCTCCGCTGAAAGCAGGCGTCTTGCCTCCCGCCCCGGCAGCCGCCGAGGAGCCGGAGGATTTGCCCGCGGCAGTGCTGCCCTTGCCTACGCTGCCTGTAGCCGAACGGGTTGCGGCGGAACTGTTTTCTTTGTCCCCGCCGGTCTTGCTGGCGCTGCCCGGGATAGGGGAAGAATTTCCCCGTCCGCTTCCAGAACGGCCCAATGAGACGGCGCCGGTCGCGGCCGCCCCGAGGGCGGCGGCGGCAAATGCGCCGCCACCAGTGCCGGCAGCAACAGCGCTGACCATCGGAGCAACGAGGCGCATCAACGCCGGCAGGGCCAACAGGGCCACGATCATCAGGGCAAGGCCGGTAATGGAATTGACCAAGACATTCGCACTGGTGCCCATGTCGGTTCCCATGAGTTTGAACGCTGCAGCGTAAACGACGGCGGCCGTCGGCTTGTAGAGGATGAAAGCGATCGTCCATCCCACGGCTTTCTGGAACCATTGCCGGCCCATCTCCGTGTTCGTGAACGACGCTGTCGTGGGCAGGATTCCGGCCAAGATGACCAAGATTCCGCCGCGGACGATCATCAGCGCAACTTGGACCAGCGTGGTCAGGATGCCGATCAGACCGAGGACGATCAGCAGAAAGGTACCCACGTGTTGCTGGTCCAGCAGTACTAGAATTCGCAAGGCGTTAGCGAAGCCTAGTCCGTCGGTAGAATCCTCGATGATCCAGATTGAGAATTTATCGAGAGCGACAACGAGCAGGGCAACCACTGCCAGGCCCATACCGGAAACCAATGTCAAGGTCAGCATGGCCCGCAGCAGGCTGCGGACCGGCTCCCCACGCTGTTCCCATGCCAGCCGCATGCCGCCGATAATGACAGCCAGAACGGCCAGGGAAGCAGTGAAATACCAAAGCCCATCCTGGAGGAAATCAACAGTGGGTGACGGTGACTGGCCATCAACGGTGGTGAGATTTATCGAAGGCATTGCGACCCAAAATACGGACAGCGCGCTGACCATCTCGCTCAGGCCATCCATGATCGCTGCAGCTAAACCTTCTATGCCATCAGTAGCGACCCTGGCTACGAATTTGCCGGTCTTGCAGCTGAATTCAAAAAGGCCGCATTCCTGCTCAGGCATGTCAGACTCCGGACCAGGGAATGTAGCCACTCAAGTCATTGAGTTGAACAGGGTCATTGATGAGTTGGCCTGCATCTCCAATCTGGATCTTCCAATCTCCCTCCGACCATCGCAGCGGCATATTGATGTGTCCCACAGCCGTATTGTCCAGACGGAAGGCGATGTCGATATGGGCTTCTTGTGGTGAGTAGGAGTCAATTTGAAATCCTGCAACCTGCAGCGAGGAGGATTCGGAAGGTGTACCTTCCGAATCCTCCATTGCCTTGTCGCGGCCCGGACCGGGCAGCGTTAAGTCTCTAATCATGCCTTTCTGAATCTCGGCATCACCTGTGGAACCGAGCGCAAGAATATTTGCGGCGGCGAAAAGCGCACCCGTGGGAGAACGGGCAAAGCAAGAGCGCAATCCGGTTTCATCGACGAGTCCCGGCCCATGTTGAGGATCAACGGGCGCCGCTACCTTACCGACAAGTTCCCATCGGCTCTCCGGAGCACTACCAAGCGCCGTAATATCGCTACCAGGAAGGCCGCATACGCTTTCGTCCACGCCCGCCCCTGGATTGCGGCCGTATGGTTTTGTGAGACAGCTTGTAAGGAGCCCTCACGTTAATGTCGGATCGTAAGAAGTACACCCAGAAGTACAAGGAAGACGCCGTGGAACTGGTGCGTTCCTCGGGTCGTCCGATCG
>NZ_JABBCH010000027.1 GCF_012952295.1 Crystallibacter degradans | reverse complement strand
GCCCAACGCCAGAGCCGGCGGTAAAGCCCCCGCGGCAGCCCTCGCCGCCCATCAAACCCGCGACCAGGAACCCCTGGCCGCATAACCAAAATCAACGATGAACTGTCTCAAAAACTTGACGAGCGCATACATCAGGCTCGGCGGCGAGTCGTGATTTTCCCCGTTAGGTGGTGATGACTATCGATAGAGGTCCACAGCTATGAAGCCTCTGCATACAGCAGGGCGCCGATCGTTTGTTCGTCCTCTGGTGGCCCGTATTGCCAGTACGGGTAATCGTCGTTGGGGCCTGCCAGGATGGGCTCGCCGGATAGCGCTCGTTTCAGGAGCCACTGCAGCCATTGGACTCGTTCTGAGCGGTAGCGTTGCATTTGCCGGCCGATGGCTTCCAGGACGCCGAAGTATTCGGCGAGGGTGCGCAGGCTGGTCTCTTTGACGATGTGCCAGCGTCCAGCGATACGGCTGATCATGTTCCAGGCGGCCATGAGTTCCAGGGCTTGTGTTACGGCTTTGGGGGAGAGGCCGCTGGTTCTGGCGATGTCCGCGCTGATAAGTTCGCCGTCTGCGCGTTCGATCGCTTCGTAGACGAACGCAGAAGCCACGCCGAGTTCACGGAATACCGGCCTGAGCGCATGGATCTTTCCCGGGCGCCATGCTTTGGCATCGGCCCGTGTCCGGTACTCATCCGGAATGACCAGTTCATAGAGATCACCACGAAGTCCACGGCCTTCCTGCGCGAGCCGGATCATCGGAGCCTCCGTCCTGGACAGTTCACGAAGCTGGCGGGCCACCGTCGTTTCATGAGTGCCGGTTGCAATGGCCAGCGACCTGACCCCGAATTCTATGAATCGGCTGCCGCGCTTATGGGCTGCTTCGCCGATCGCCCGCAACAGCATCCTGTAACCCAGTCCCGACCTGGATCCGATGACGGATTCTTCGTAGACACGTAGCGCGTTCCGCCAGGTCAGCAAGTACTGGTACTCAGCAGGGGAGCCGGGCTGGTGGAGCAGGGTAAGTACAGGGGGGTGTGTATTAGGCGGGCTTGTGTAGCTTTTATACCCATTGTTATTTCCTGTGCCGCTGGGGTTTGGTTTTTTGCGGAAGCTTTCAACGTGTTTGACTGCGCTGCGCCAGTCACGCTGCAGTGCTTTGCGCCTGTTGCTGGGGGAGTAGCGGGAGTAAAACGCGACCATGCCGGCCCAGATGTTCTGGTTCATGCGCCGCTGTACATCGGTCAGGGACCAGCCGGCGGCTACGGCCGAGGCCATGACGCCCTGGCGTGCTTCCGAGGGAGTGCTGTAACGGGTGGTGTCGTAGTTTCCGCTGCGGGCGGTGTACTCCTTCAGTGCAGGAAGGGCACGGGGTCCGCCAGCCAGGTGAAGGGCTTCGGCCGGCTCCAGCAGCTCCAACGGCTCTTCGCGCCGCTGCCGGACAGCGGCCAGTTCGTCGACAAGGCTTTCCCTTAGCTGGCTCCATCCGGTCCAGTTGTTGCGGTTCCGGCGCGCAATGTCATAGGCGATGTTCAGGCTCATCGTGAGCCGCTGGAAGCCGCCCTTCTTCCAGACACTGCCAGGAACGCGGATGGCACCGGTCTTGGCGTTCTCGTGTGGGCCTGGGTCGATGCTGGAGAAGCGTTTCGCGGCCGCCTGGACGAATTCCTTTGCGTCGGTGAAGGCGACACCAAAATTCAGCGGAAGGTAGAGGTGGCGGCCGCCGCTGGGGGACTGGTCTTCGATCCAGCGGACGCCGTTGCTGGAAAACCAGTGGCACAGTGCGTTGTAGTCCGAATCGACTTTGTCCTGCCCGCCGCGGCTGGTGTCCAGGTCAAGGCAGATCGTCCGAACCAGCCCATCAGTGCCGCAGGTGCGAACTGCCGCCGGGAGCGAGGGAAGGGCGTCGGTGAGGTCGCGTTCGCCGCTGTCCTTATATGTCTTGCCGCCGTCCTTGGACAGACGGACCCGGGGTTGCGAGGCAAGCAGGCTGGCCAGAGCGCGCCATTCAGCTTCCGCCTGTTCCCGTTCTGCCGGGGACCTTGGGAGCTTGTTGATATCCGACACGCCGTCTCTGGCGGGCAGGTCGACATGACCCACTGGAAAAAGGTGTGTGTGTATGATGGAATCACTCCATATGGATCAGGGCATGAAAATACCCCGGTTTATAAGTTGCTCATTACCGGTGAAACTTGGCGGCTTCGGTCGGTATTGAGTAGGAAACTTTGAGAGGGCCCGTCCGCAAGGACGGGCCTTTTTCTATGCGCTGCGTTGGATCGGTAACTCCTCCTGGTTCCTCAGCTCATCAAGATTGATCGAATCAATGTGTTCGGCAACGAGCGGAGTCAGATATTCCACCGCGTTTGTGTCGAGGAGTTCCATGATTGCGCGAAGCTTTTCGGCACGCGCAATATCGAGTTTGACCACAAATGTGTGCCGCGGGCCCTTTGAAGGGCGTCCACCCTGACTGAGCTTTTGGATTGCCATAATGTCATCTAATCGTTTTTGATTAACGAAACGTGCGATGGCGGTAGGCGTGTCGCAACGTTTCTTTAAAGTCCCGGAGGTGCTCACGGCTGCAGGCTCTGTCATCTTCAAGTAGGTTCTCCTTCAAGATTGCCGTTGAACAAGCAGTCGTTACCCTTCATTGGTAGGGTGGCCCCTTGCAGGCCTACCTGACGGGCGCTGTTTTCATACTACACACTACTGAAATAATTTCAGTGACGGTGGGAGGGCAAGTAACTTATGGGAGCCGACCCTATGGAGCGGTCCTCGCTGACGATGGAAGTCCTCAAATCCCTGGATCTGCCCCAGTACCCAAATCTGAGCCATCTTGTTGCCGCCGTCGAGGGTAAATACGGAAAGCCGCTTGTGTTTGAGGAAGGTTCACCAGAAACCCTGGGAGAAGGCGTTACGGGTCACTGGATTGATACGCCCACGCATGGCATTGTGCGCTATCTTCCCGGAGTGAAGTCATGGAGCCGGCACGTTGTACTCCATGAACTGAGCCACATCCTCCTGGGACACAAAGGTAAGCCCTTCGATGGCATGCTATCTGCTGGGTTTTTTTCGGGGGTCGGTAAACGACGCGGGGTCAGCTGGATGTGCCGCGCAGTCGACGTGCCTCTGGATGAAGCCGAAGCAGCTGCAGAAAACTTGGCTTTCGGGTTGGCTCAGATTCTCCAATCGGCGCCTAAGAAGTCTATTTCCAAAGCCGAGAGGGTTTTTGGGCTGTGACCGCCGCAGCCTTCTGGATATTGGCCACAGTGTTTGCAGTGCGTTTGTATTTTGTGACGCGGTGGCGCTCCTCTACAGCTTTCCTGGCCGCAACGGGGGTCGGCGTCTTCGGGTTGTTCACAACTGGGGTAGTCGTACCCGAGGCAACTATTGATGCGGCCATGGGCGGACACAACGTCCTGCACCTTGTGCGCAATTTATGCGTTACCGTGGCTGTCTGGCTCGTACGGGAGGGGATTTTCTCCGCTTACTCTGACGGCGACGGTTACCGACGGCAGTTGAGTCACAGGCCTGCTGTAGTGGGGTTTATGGCATTAGCGATTGCTATTCCTTTCACCTTCCAACAGTTCGTCCCCACAACCTCGGAGTATCTTCCGGAAAACCTCAACCAACCTGCTGTCTTTATCTACGCTGTCGTGTACATGGGACTTTTGGGCCTTCTTGCAATGTCGGTTCTAAAAGTCTGTTTGCGTCGCCAGGATAGCCGCCCTGTTCGGGTAAGTGCTGCAGTGGTCGCCACTGGCATGACCTTAATCGTGCTCGCGTGCACTGATGAAATATTGTTCTTGTCGCTGGAGTTCGTCAGCACTAGCCGCGAACTTACGGGTATTCTCTACATGCTTTTTTCGCCGCTCTTCTACACTGGTGTTCTGCTGACATCCCTTGGGCTTGGGATTCCGCCCATGGTCAAGGCTGGTCGCTATTTTCAACTTCAGGACCGAACGGCACTGCTCGTCTTGACCCTCATGCTGTCGAGGTCTTATTGGGAGCTTGGTCCCACGACCTGGTTGCACAAGGTGGGGGAGAGTTTTACGACGAAGGATCCCTCCGGCAGGCTTTACGAATTCATGATCCGCGCCAGCGATCATCGGATAGCCCCTACCGGGAAACCGACGCCATGGTTGGCTAGCCGGGTCTTGACCTCCGTGCAGTCTCGGTTCGACGGCGACCCTTGTTCCTTGCATTCAGAGCTTCAAACGAAAGCAAAGCCATGACAGCAACATCCCAGACTCCACCCGCATACCAGCCCGTGAAGGGGATTGCCCGCGTGGCCAGGGTGGCTACGGAAGTGGCGCAGCCGCCTCTCGTGCTATCACTCCTGCTCATCCTCGCCTCGGTGAAAGGCGGAGATACGACATGGCATGTTTCGCTCATGCCAGGAATGATCGCGGCTCTTACGATCTGCCTGGTGCCGTTACTGGCCGTAGTTGTGCTGGCCAAGAGGGGCACTTTGACAGATCACCACGTGGGGGACAAGAAGCAGAGACGGCCCGTTATGCTTTGGACTCTCGGCTCTGCACTGATCGGCTGCGCAATCTTGGCAACGATTGGCGCGTCGACCCAGGTCTGGGCACTTATTGCCGGCATTCTGTGCGGAATCCTGACGTTGATCGTGATCAGCCCCATCTGGAAGATGTCCGGTCATGCCCTAACACTTGGCGGCACGGCAACGGCCTCCGTCCTGATTTTTGGATGGTGGGGTTTGCCGTTCGTTGTGGCAGCGCCCTTGGTCTGCTGGTCCCGTGTCTACCTCGGAGATCACACAACTTCCCAAGTCAGCGTAGGTTTTATAACAGGCGTCATTGTTTTCGGCGTCTCATGCGGCCTTATCCTAGGCTGACACAATAGTTATTTACGATTCCAAGACCAGCCGAACTTCGGCAGCTGAGGAATTCAATGACTATGGTGCACAAATTGGGGGAGTGGACTCGTTGCCACTGACAGAAACTGATCAGGCACGAACCACTTGTTGCACACGAAAGCAGGAAGTATGAGCGAGAGCGAAAGGCCCGTGGATCCGCGGACTGATAGGGAGGTCCTAGCCTCCAAGATTCAGCTCCTTTTGGACATTGTCCATGCCAAGGACGCAGGCAGCTTCACTTATGAAGAGATTCGCCAAGGTCTCGCTGAACGAGGCTTCACGCTGACGAAGACCCGATGGCATCGTCTGTTGGCAGGTTCTCCGGACAACCGTTGGGATCCGGAACTACTCAAAGCCTTGGCATACTTCTTTGACGTAGATGAGAACTATCTCCTTCAGCGCAGCGGACCCATCCCTGAAAGAGTCGAGGCGGAGCTTCGCCTGATCGAGGCATACCGCATCGCTGAAGTTGAGCATTTCGCGGCCCGTGTGCTGGGCGAAGTTAATGTGGACGCCCTGCGTGCAGTAACCGAAGCACTGCGTAACCTTCCGCCGCGCCCAGATACGCAAGGCCCGCCCGACTGAAAAAGTTTCATTACTGAAATTTTTTCAGTAGACTCTGGAGCATGACATGCCCCAGCGCCCTCCCCGGCCTGCCTATGCACGCTGGGTGGCCTAATTGGCGCAGGCGCCCTGGCCACTTCGGTGGGTAGCAAGGCCTGCGTGCCGGCAAACCTCAGAGGGATCAAGGCTCACGCCAACGGTCCCCAAAACTTCGCCGCCGACATCCCGGTCTCCAGCGAACTCAACTCTGGCACTTGCCCCACATTCCAAGCGCGGACCAAGGGATCCTGCTCATTCCCCCAGCAGATACTTCATGTATATGACACCTTGGTCCCGCAGGTTGCCAAGATCAATGGAATAACGGACACGTCTCCCATTGCGCTCACCTACTTCTCCCTCAGCAGAGACGAGACCATCAGCTTCCAGCGTCTTGATGTGAGCGTAGACCTGCCGGTAATCCACGCCGATTCGCTTGGCGATGTTTCCCGTTGTATCACCGCCGGGATGCTGGGCCAGATCCCGGATGATGGCTGCCCGAAGAGTGTTGGCGTTGAAAACACTCAACGCATTTCCAACCTCTGGCGGCAGTCCGGGAAGCGGCTTGTAGATTCGGGGCACATCACAATTCTCGCCTACCTTCGTGACCCGTCGAAGTTACATCATTTTTTAAGTGATGCTAGCATCATCTTTAAAGTGTTGTTCTTAGGGTTTAGTGCTCATGTTGGCGTTAAGGGGAATCAGCCATGAAGCCGAAAGGTCTCGTACTCGGCGCTATTGCGTCAGTGCCGGCGGTGTTCCTGGGTCTGGTCTTCTCTTTAGTGCTGCTGGGAGGGTCAAAGCCGGTAGCTGCGGCTTGTGCCCCGGTTTCGGCCGCCACCGGCAGCGATATCCACGTTGATCGCTACTCCGCGGACCAGTTGAAGAATGCTGCGGCCATCATCAACGCTGGTCAAACCTTGAACCTGCCGGCGAAGGGGCAAATGATCAGTGTGATGGTCGCTTTGGGGGAGTCGGGGCTGCGTGTTCTGGACCATGGCGACGGACCGGGGCCCGACTCTCGTGGATTGTTCCAGCAGCGCGGCAACGGCGCGTGGGGCTCCTACACGGACCGCATGGACCCGACCACCAGCGCCACGAATTTCATCAACGCCCTGCAGGCCGTTGACGGCTGGGAGCTGCTGGATCCGACCATCGCCGGTAACAAGGTTCAACGCAACGCCGACCCGTACCACTACCAAAAGTACTGGCCCGAGGCCGTCAACCTCGTCCAGGCACTCGCGGACGAAAAGTCCCCGCTGCAAGACGGCGGCTGCGCCGTTCCGGGGCGGCCAGGTGCCGGGGATGACTACCCGTGGAAAGACTCGCCGACCTGGCTGCAGGTCGGAGCCAACAAAGCCAGCACGTCCCCGCTGAACATGTACTACCGCGAGTGCGTGGACTTCGCCCTGTGGCGGGTGAACCAGCAGATGGGTTCGGCCAGCGCACCGTTCAAGTTCCTCAACGGCACGTTCCGCCCGGACGGGAAGCGGCTGGGTTCCGCGGTGACGTGGAAGGCCGGCTGGCACGCCAAGGGCTGGCCCACCGGCACCACACCCCGAGTCGGCGCGGTCGTTTGGTACGCACCCGGTACCGGGGGAGCGGACCCGACGTTCGGCCACGTCGCAGTGGTCAAGGAAGTCAACGACGACGGAACCTTCATCGAAGAGGGCTACAACGGCAACCCGCCCCCCGATGACCACAACTACTACACCCGGACGGTCAACAGCACCGCCCCCTCGGCTTTCCTGTACCTGCCCGTTCACGAGGAGAAAAAGTGAAAAAGCCCCTGGCCCTCATCGCGACGGCCCTGCTCTGCGCAGGATGCGCACCGGCAGCGGACACCACGCCGGCACCGCCAGGACCAACCACAGCCGGGCCATCCGCGCCCGTTTCGCTCAGCGCAGGCAGCGGCCCGCAGGCACCCGGCGGCACAGCCCCGGCCACCACCGGCATCAGCTGGGACCAGGCCAGCAAGGACAAGGCCAGGGAAACCGCCGAGCAGGCCATGGCCGACTTCGCCCGCCCCGGCGTGGAGGAACAACGGTGGGCCAATGATCTTGCCCGCTGGCTGACCCCGCAGGCCACCGCCGACTACTCGGCCGTTGACCCGGCCAACGTCCCGGCACACCGCGTCACCGGCCCCGCCACGCTGAGCGTCGATGAAACCAACGGCTACGGCGTCACCGCCCTGGTTCCCACCAACGCCGGCACCTACACGCTGCAGCTGCTCCGCACCGGCGAAGAGGCCCCGTGGAAGGTCAACCGCCTCACCCCACCCACGTCCTAAACGCCGCACCTGCCCCGTCCCACACACGTAAAGGAAAAAGAGTTCATGAGTATGACACCGACCGAGGTCCTGGCCTTTCCGAACATCAGGGCCGTCGTCCGCGACAACGGAACCGCCGAGGTCGTCGTCGCCGGAAACTCGCGCTTCGTTCCTGCCGGGGAATCGCTGCAGGACCTTCGCAACAACGCCCTGGACCTGGTGGTGGGAGAGGCCCGGACCCTGCAGCGCCCCGTCAGGGTCCGGATCGAGGACCCCGACGGGCACGGTGAACTGATCGTGCACCCGGATAAGAACATCGAATCAGTCTCGTACGAGCCCCGCAGCCGGACGGAAACTCCGGAAACCACACGCCAGGAGGCGGCGCCGCCCGTGATCGACACGGTCCCAGCCCCCGAACCGGAGACAGTACCCGCAGAGCCCGACGCGGTTTCCGCCGCTCCCGCGACGAAGGACGCAGAGCCCTGGCCGCCCGGCCCTGTCTCTTCCGGCCCTGTGTCCTCTTTGCCGGAACCGGCTACGCGCCGCCCCCTTCGGGAGGCAGGGAGCTTCCTGGCCGCGCCGAGCACCGTTGAACCGGCCACCCAAGGCATCAGGGGAATGCTGAACAACCTGGGTTTCTCGCTGGCACCATCAGCGAATGAACTGGGTGAACGCGAGGATATCCGGCTGGCCTCCAAGCACTTCGCCGGTACCCGCACCATTGCCGTGGTCAATCAGAAAGGCGGATCGAACAAGACACCCACCGTCGCCGATCTGGCAGCCGTGTTCGGCCGCAACGGCGGCAGCGTCGTGGCCTGGGACAACAACCCGACCACCGGAACGCTTGGCTGGCGGACAGAACAGGGCGACCACACCCGCAGCGCCCTGGACGTCATCGCTGCCGCTGACGCCCTCCTTTCGCCCACTGCCCAGTCCGCAGATATCAACGCCTTCGTTCACCACCAGAGCACCGATAAGTACGACGTGCTGCGCTCCGATGCGGATGTGGACGGCACCCACGAAGTCACCGCCGAAGAAGTAGACATCCTGCACCGGGTTGTCTCCAAGTACTACCGGCTCATCCTGATGGATTCAGGCAACAACCACCGAAGCGCAGAGTGGAACCGCATGATCGACCACGCGGACCAACTGGTGGTTCCCACCACCAACGAAGAAGACCGCGTCGAGGCTGCCCTCCTGACACTGCAGGGCCTGGACCTGAAAAGCGAACGCTCAGCCTCACTCACGACCAACGCCGTCGTGATCGTCTCCGAGCGGCAGAAAGGCGAAGCCCGCCTCTCGCAGGAAACAGCCGCTAAATTCCGTCCCTACATCCGCGATGTCGTCGTGGTGCCCTTCGACCCGGCATTGAAGTCCGGCCAGATCCGATTCGGCGCCCTCCACCCCGCAACGCGCAGGGCCTGGCTCCGGGCGGCAGCCGCGGTCGCCCGCGGCCTCTGACCCGTGACCGACAAAGACCGAAACACCCCGGCCCATCAATGAGTCTTCGTGGCCCACGTACGGGCACGCACACGCTCCACCGATCTTCCGAACGGAAGGAGGAACCATGCAACAGTCCCTGAACCCCTGGATCACCAGTGAAGCCGGGCCCGACAACGCATCAGAAAAAGCACCGGAAACATACGTGCCGCCGCCGGCAGTCATCAGCGCACCGCTAAGGGGCATGGTCGAACCCGACACAGCAGACCGACTGCCCCGCCGCACCATGACAGGACCTGCAACGCTGTGGATCACCGGCGCTCACGGCGGAGCCGGCGAAAACACAATCGCAGGCCTCCTAGACGGCGCACGCGCCACCGGCCACGGCTGGCCCGTACTCGATGATGACCAACGGAAACCGGCTGTACTCCTGGTCTGCCGTTCGGATACGCGGGGTCTGAAAGCCGCTCAAAGCGCCCTCATCCAGTGGGCTTCCGGCGCGGCTCCCGCCGTTGATCTGCTGGGCCTGGCAGTTCTTGCCGATGCGCCCGGGAAACTGCCCAAGGCCCTGAAAGAGTTCGCCTTTCTCGTGGGCGGAGGAGCGCCCCGCCTCTGGATCCTGCCCTGGGTCGAAGCCTGGCGGCACGGGGACGTGACGGCAGACATGCCGAGCCGCGAGTACCAGCGCTTCGCCACCGATCTCATATCCCTGACCAACCAGCCACCAACCACCCCGCAACAGCATTAGTCTCACGAAAGGTCCCACCATGCAGAACAGCGCTCTTCTACTTCCCCTCAGCTTCATCCCCGACCCGACACCCGTAGTTCCTCCGCAAGCGGAGGGCCTTTTGACCGTCCTGGACTGGGCGTCCGGTATCGGCCTCGTCCTCGGTGTCCTGGGCGTGATCATCGTCGGCATCGGCATGGTCATCCAGCTGCGCCGGGGCGAAGGCGGAGAATCCATCGGCAAGCTCGGCTGGGTCCTCGCCGGCTGCATCATCATCACCGGCGCTTCAGGCATCGTCCGCGCATTCGTCTAAAGCAGCTACCGGAAGGAGGATCATCATGAGCGGATCCCGGCAAGAGAACACCGAACAAAATCCCTTTACCCGCCCCGGGTTCATCATCTCGGCCGCCCTGATCCTGGCGATAGTTGCCGCCGGAATCGTGATCTTCTCCGTGCCGAGGGGAAGTACTGAAGCCCAGCCACCGGGCAACCCTGCGGCACCGGATGCAACCAGCAATTCCGCCCCGGCCTCCGGTCTTGAGGAAAGCGTCTGCGGCCTTCCGCAAAGCGAGGGCACCGCTTTGGGTGTGGCCCCGCAAACGACATGGGTTCTCCAAGACGGCATGGCTGTCCCGTCCGACCCTTCCACTGTTGGACCGGGAACAACGAATTCAAACGGGCTCAAGTCCTGCTTCGCCCACTCGCCGGCCGGCGCGCTCTATTCCGCAGCCAATATCTGGGCAACATCGTTCTACGGTGACGCAACACTGGTCTACCAGGACCTCACCGCTGACAGCCCGGCCAGAGACGCTGCCCTCCAAGCAATAAAAGCAGGGAAGGAAATTGGAGGTGGAAGCGCACCGAAAATGCAGATCCAAGGCTTCATCATCCGCAGCTACTCGCCCCAGACAGCGGTAGTCGACCTCGCGGTAAAGACCGAAACCGGTGCGCTCGGATCACTCTCGGCGTCATTGGTCTGGGAAAAGGGCGACTGGAAGCTGGAGCCTCCTGCTGCCGGCGGGAACCCCTTCCGGCAGATCCCGGATATGGGTTCCTACATTCCCTGGGCCGGAGTCTGACATGGCGGACGACGAACAGTGCAACTGGTATGACCTCATCTGCTCGGGTAAATCCGCAGCAGAGGACGCCATCACCGACGTCGGGAACAACGGCATCGAATACCTGGGCCAGGCCATTATTGAGGCCTTGAGCAAAATCGTGACCACGCTGGCCACTTTTTGGGTCGATATGCCCACACCGAACCTCACGACCCCCGACGGTGTGTCCCCAAGCGTCACTGTTGCCTTCCTGGAGAACGGCTTGGTCCTCTGGACCTTGTCCCTGGCTGTGCTGTCAGTAATCATCGGCGGCACCCGCATGGTCTGGGAACAACGCGGCGCACCGCTGAAGGACCTGCTCCGGTCCTTGCTCACGCTCACCCTGGTCTCCGGCATGGGCCTTGCCGTCATCGCCATCCTCGTGGAAGCCGCGGATGTCTTTTCCACGACAATCATCAATACGGCAACGGACGGCGAAGGATTCGCCACAGCGATCAACGAGATCGCAGTCATCCAGGACGGCGACGCCATATTCCTGCTGATTGTTCTCGGCCTGATCAGCCTGCTGACTTCCTTGGTCCAGATTGTGCTCATGATTGTCCGCAGCGGGATGCTCGTCATCCTTGCCGGCATTCTCCCCACAACGGCTGCCTTCACCAACATGGAGATGGGCAGGCAATGGTTCCAGAAGGCCGTGGGCTGGACCCTTGCCTTCATCCTCTACAAACCCGCCGCTTCAATGGTCTACGGGGCCGCCTTCGTGCTCATGGAATTCAGTACCGGCCAGGACGCCCTGCTCGGTTCCATTACCGGAATCTCCCTCATGATCCTCGCCGTCCTCGCCCTCCCGGCTCTGATGCGCTTCGTCACTCCTCTGGTCGGCGCTGTTGCTGCCGGGTCAGGTGCAGGTTCAGGCGCGGCCGCGGGAGCTGCGGTGGGTGCACTGGCCACCGGAGCAATCAACCTGGGACGCAGCGGCAGCGGACGCGGCAGCGCATCACCAACTCCGCCGAGCCAAGCCCCTGGATCCGGCACCGCGGGCAAGGTCAACACCGGAGCCAGCAAGACCGGGCAGAGCGGCGGCACCGCAACGAACGCCAAACCGACGCCCGGCGGTGCGAGGCAGAACGGGTCGAAGGGCGGGGCAGCGCCGACGGCCGCATCCGCAGCCGGAGGAGGTTCGTCCGGGGCAGCCGCCGGACCGGTGGCGTTGGCAGCAAGTACCGGGATCAAGCTGGCAACGAAAGCCGGCGAGGCCGCACAAAAAACCGCGCAGGATTCAACCGGGGAGGGACCCAGTGGCAGCAATTAACACCGAATACAAGGAACCGTCCTATGGAAACTGGCGGGTCCCGCGCTCCGCCGGTCTGGGAGACCTTGGCGCCATCGGCACCGGCATCGTCATGGTCGGACTGCTGCTGGGCATCGTCAGCTTCGCTATCTGGGGGCTCTTCGCCGGTCTGGGCGTCCTGGCGGCAGCCGGACTGCTGGTCCTGTTGCTGACGGTTAAGGACAAACACGGGCAATCCATGGTCGACCGCTTCGGCACCCGGATGAGCTTCCGCCTCGCACGATCGGCCGGTACGAACCTCTACCGCTCCGGACCCCTCGGAGTGACCGGGTGGGGCATGTACCAGCTGCCCGGGCTGGCCGCGCAGTCGAGACTCTACGAGTTCACCGACTCCTACAACCGCCCCTTCGCCCTGCTGCACGTGCCCGCTACCGGCCACTTCACCGTGGTCTTCTCCACCGAACCTGACGGCGCCTCGCTGGTGGACCCCGAACAGGTCGACGCCTGGGTAGCCAACTGGGGCGGCTGGCTCGCCGGCCTGGCCGATGAGGCCGGGCTGGACGCCGCGGCCGTCACGGTGGAAACCGCCCCGGACTCCGGGTACCGGCTGCGCAACGAAGTCCACATGAACATCGACCCGAACGCGCCGGACTTCGCGACGGCGATTCTGCGCGAAGTCGTGGACACCTACCCGGAAGGATCGGCCACCGTCCGCGCCTGGGTATCCCTGACCTTCAACGCCTGCCTGCGGGCCGGGTCAAAGAAGCGCACACCGGAAGACGTGGCCCGTGACCTCGCCTCCCGGATCCCGGGACTGTCGGCCCGCCTGCAGTCCACCGGAGCCGGAATCGCCCGCCCGATGCCGGCTCAGGAACTCTGCGAAGTCGTCCGGGTCGCCTACGATCCCCCCGCCGCGCTGATCATTGACCAGGCCCACGCCGCCGGTACCCCGGTATCCCTGACCTGGGGCGAGGCCGGCCCCACCGCGACACAGGCGAACTGGGAGACCTGCCGGCACGACAGCGCGTTCTCGGCATCCTGGACCATGACCGGGGCCCCGCGCGGGTCCGTGAACTCCTCGGTCCTTTCCCGGCTGCTGGCCCCGCACGGGGACATCGACCGCAAACGGGTGTCGCTGCTGTACCGGCCGATGGATTCCGCCCTGGCCCCCGTCATAGTGGAGCGCGACCAGAACAACGCGAACGTCCGCATCACCTCCGGGAACCGGCCCAGTGCCCGGGCCCTGGTCGATTTCCGGTCCGCCGAGCAGACCGCCCAGGAAGAAGCCCGGGGCGCCGGGCTGGTGAACTTCGGGATGGTCGTCACCGCCACCGTCACCGACGCCGAACGCCTCCCGGATGCCGTCGCCGCCATTGAGCAGACGTCCGGCCCTGCCCGGGTGCTGTTGCGCCGCGCCTACGGTGCCCAGGACACCGCCTTCGCAGCCTCCCTTCCCCTGGGCCTGGTCCTGCCCAAGCACAGCATGCTGCCCTCCGAGATTAAGGATGCCCTGTAATGGCCCGTCTGAAGCTCTTCGCCCGTCCCGCCGGGAAGACCGCCGGACCGGCTAAGGAGGCGCCGCAGAAGATCAGTCGGCAGCCCCGCGAAGCCGGGCCGGGCGCCCGCGGCTGGTCCGGACGTGGCGGAGGCATGGCACAGCTCGTCCCCTCGGTGCGTGAGTACAGGGGGACGACGGTCCAGGTCTGCGGGCTGTGGCCGTTTTCCTCCGGCGCGTCCTCACCCATGATCGGCGTCCCGCTGGGCCGCCATGAAGAAACCCAGGCCACGGTCTGCTGCGACCCGATCAGCTGGTTCCAGCGCGCACGGCTGATCTCCAACCCGTCCGCGTTCATCCTCGGTAAACCCGGGCTCGGTAAGTCCACGCTGGTCCGGCGCATGTTCCTGGGCCTTGCCGCCCAAGGCATCCACCCGCTGGTCCTCGGCGATTTGAAGGGTGAGCACGTCAAAGCCGTCCAGGCCCTCAACGGGCAGGTCATCAAGCTCGGCCGCGGTGCCGGGTACCTGAACATTCTCGATCCCGGCCAGGCCGTCGAGGCAGCCGGGCTCCTCGAGGGCCACGGCCACCACGAAGCCGCCACCCGGGTCCGGGCCGACGCGCATGGCCGGCGGCTGAACATGGTCGTCTCGCTGATCACCATCAGCCGGAACAATCCGCCCACGGATCAGGAACAGACCATCCTGGACCGGGCGCTGCGAGTCCTCGATGAGCGGTTCGACGGCATCCCGGTGCTGAAGGACCTCCTGGACGTGATTGTCTCCGCGCCGGATGAGCTGCGGCAGGTCGCCCTGGACCGCGGTGACATGACCGTCTACCTGCAGGAGACGCGGGCGTTGGAAGCGACCCTGCTGGGCCTGACCGGGGGAGGGAAGCTGGGAGAAATCTTCTCCGCCCAGACCACCAACCCGATGAAGCGGGACCGGGCTGTGGTCTTCGACGTCTCCAGCATTGACGAGACCGAGACCGATCTGCAGGCCGCCGTGCTGCTCGCGTGCTGGTCCTACGGATTCGGCACCGTGAACGTCGCCAACGCCCTCGCGGACGCGGGTCTGGAGCCGCGCCGGAACTACTTCGTGGTCCTGGACGAGTTGTGGCGGGCGCTGCGCTCCGGCAAGGGCATGGTCGACCGGGTGGACGCCCTCACCCGTCTGAACCGGTCCGTCGGCGTCGGGCAGATCATGATCTCCCACACCATGTCCGACCTGCTGGCGCTGCCGGCAGAAGAGGACCGGATGAAGGCCCGCGGCTTCGTGGAACGCTCCGGCATGGTGATCTGCGCAGGCCTGCCGGCCTCCGAAATGCCGCTGCTGACCTCCGCCATCCCATTTTCTCGGCAGGAGCAGCAGAAGCTCATCTCCTGGCAGGATCCGCCCGCCTGGGACTCACGCGGCCTCGACACCGAACCCCCGGGCCGGGGGAAGTTCCTGATCAAGGTCGGCGGCCGCCCCGGCATCCCCGTGCAGATCAGACTGACTTCCCTTGAGAGCGACGGTTTGAACGACACCGACACCAGATGGCACAAACCCGCGCAAACACGCACCGAACCCGCTGCTCCCGGCCGGGACGCGGGTGGTGGACTGTGAGTGCACCGAACCGCAAGGGAACCGGATTAGGCGACGCGCTCGGGATATGGCTCGCCATCGGCGCCGCCACCATCTTCGGCGGCGGCACCTGGGTCGCCGCCCACCTCGGGTCCTGGATGGCCGGCATCGCCGCCCCGCCTGCGCACCCGATTGACCTGGTCGCCGGTCTGGCCAAGGGCCGGGTGCCCTGGCCAGAACAATCAACTACCGTAGCCTGCATACTGGCAGGGGTCCTGATCGCACTGCTGGTGACGGTGCTGGTGGTCCGGTCCCGGACCACAAGCAAACGCACCAGGGTGGACAAGGCCGCCGTCCATATGGGGCGCGGCAAGGACCTGAACCACCTGTCCACCAAGGGCGCCACGGCGACGGCCGTGCGCCTCGGTGTCGAGAACTCCACCGGTGTCCGCCTTGGCCGCAGCGTGGCAGGGAATCGCCCGCTCTGGGCGTCCTGGGAAGACATGCTGATCCTCATCGCCGGCCCGCGCACCATGAAAACCACGTCCTACGCCGTCCCGGCAATACTGGACGCGCCCGGTGCGGTGATCGCCACCTCCAACAAGCGCGACATCGTGGACGTCACCCATCCGATCCGCTCCGAGGCCGGCGAAGTGTGGGTCTTTGACCCGCAGGCCGTCGCGGAGGAGGAACCCACCTGGTGGTGGAACCCGCTGTCATACGTGAAGAACGAAGCCACGGCAGGGAACATGGCCCAGCATTTCGCCGCAGGCTCCCGGGAACCCGGAACAAAACCCGACGCCTACTTCGACCCGGCCGGGCAAAACCTGCTCAAAGCCCTCCTGCTCGCCGCCTCAATCAGCGCCGCCCCGATTACCCAGGTGTACACCTGGCTGACCCGCCCGCACGACGAAGCACCGGCTGACATCCTGCGTGCCGCTGGCTTTGATTTGCTGGCCGACATGGTCATCGGGCACATCAGGGAACCGGAGAAGCAGCGGGCCGGTGTCTACGGCACCGCCCGGCAAATGGTTTCCTGCCTCACAGACCGGGATGTCAGCCAATGGGTCACCCCAACACCGGGCACCACCGTCACCACCGACCCCCGTCCGCAGTTCGTCCCCGAAGACTTTGTGCGCGGAAAGGGCACGCTCTACAGCCTCTCCCGCGAAGGCGTCGGCACCGCAGGCCCGCTCGTCACCGCCCTGACCGTTGCCGTCGTCGAAGCGGCCGAAAAGTACGCCACCTCCCAACCCGGCGGGCGCCTCGCAACGCCGCTGCTGGGGATCCTCGATGAAGCCGCGAACGTCTGCCGGTGGAAAGCCCTGCCGGACCAGTACAGCCATTACGGCTCCCGCGGCATCATCCTCATGACCATCCTGCAGTCTTGGTCCCAGGGCGTGGAAGTCTGGAACCTCGAAGGAATGCGGAAGCTCTGGTCAGCATCCAACGTCAAGATCTACGGCGGCGGCGTCTCCGAAGTCGGCTACCTCGACGAGCTCTCCCGCCTCATCGGCCAATACAGCTACATCAATGTCTCCCGCAGCCACAGCAAGGCAGGGGCCTCCTCATCTCGGCAGGAAAGCAAGGACGAGATCCTGTCCGTCGCCGACCTGACAGCGCTGCCACGGTTCCGGGCCATCCTGCTCGCCTCCGGTGCCCCGGCCACCATGATCGAAACGATTCCCTGGATGAACGGACCGCACGCCCAAAAGGTCAAAGACTCCCTCGCAGCCAAGGAAACAATTGAGCGTGCCCCTGTGGCTGTTGCCGCCCACAATCCATGGACGGACGGGGACAAGGCGTGAGTGAAGAGTTCGGGGACGCCTTCGGCGACGAAGAGGAGCAGTCCCCGACCGGCGGGCTCAGCCATGCTGAGCCCGAACCGGAACTGGTGTACTCCAGCGCCGTGGAGTTCTTCGCAGAACTGATGGCCCAGTCCTACGTCCGTGAAGTCAACGAGGGCGCAGCCTACGCGTGGTGCCCTGAGTGGTACAAACATCCCGAAGCCCTTATTCGGATGGAAGCCATTTGGCGCGCCTGGGAACACTTACGGCTGGAGCCTGCTCTCGGGGTCAGCACCTGGTGGCTGAACCACGCCGACCCGCACATGCGCATCCTCATGGACAAAGAAGGCCCCTTCAAAAAATGCGCCTACGACGGACACAAAACCCCCGCCCGGGACAGAACTGCTCTTCCCCATAAGGCCCCCGAAGCAGGAATCTTTGACTAGCACCGCTGGATGCTCACGATCAGATGAAAAGAACGAGGGACACGCTGAAGCCTTTGCTGCCCCGGACCGCACAGCCGGAGCTGAGCCGACTTCTAGCTGTCCATGGCTGGGGTCAATTCGGTTATCCACGGCTGGAAATTGGGAGCCAATCAGCCCGCGAATCAGCTTCGTTCACGTGAGCGACATCCAAGAAACCCTTTAGGCAGCCACAGGAACGAGCCCTCGGACAAAGTCACGAACGTCACCAGGATTTAGGTCTAGATCTATCGCTGCATCGTGCACGTTCACCTTTAGGCCGGATCCGAACATGACCTTGCGAAGAAGCTGCGAACTCTCAGGGGTAATACCTCCCGGCTCTGACGATCGGTAGCCCTTCTCGGACAAGGCCACACATAGGCTCCGATATTGCCAGTCGCTGAGAAGTTCAAGCTCATGCAGGCGATGAGTCATCGCCATCGCAGAAACTTTCCAGAACGACCGGGCGGCAAGGATTCGTTCCAGGCTGGCACTGCGCATGGATTGAGAGAGCACGGCAGTGCGAGGCATGAGGAAACTTGCTGCAAAGCTATTTGCCTCTGATTCGCGTTCCTTTGACGTGCTTGGGTCCATGTCCTGCTCGCCATGAAGGGCCAAATGGCCTAGCTCGTGTGCTGCGTCAAAGCGCTGTCGTTCCGCCGACCGCGACGTGTTTAGAAAGACATATGGCTTACTATCGCGAATAAAACAAAAGGCATCAATATCCGTGTAGTCGTGACTCAGCGCAGCTACGCGTACACCCCGCGATTCCAAGAGGTGAACCATGTTCGCTATGGGACGATCTCCCAAGTTCCATCGGTGACGAACGAGTTCAGCTGCTTGTTCAGGCTTGAACTTGTCCAATGACGGAGTGTCGGCAGCAGGTAGCTTGAACCGAGCCTCGATGATGTTGAAAAACTCGACAGCGAGACTTGCATTAGCCAAGACAGCGTCGCGCCGAGCCGCGGTGGTTTTGCTTAACTTGCGGAAGCTGGCGGCCTCGACAGGGATCACTTCGGAAGTTTCCCGATCAAAAAAGCCTGGAGACACGGATAGCGCTCGAGCCAACTTCAGTAAGTTCTCGTCATTGGGCGCGAGCCTGCCGTTCTCGTAGTTAGTCAATGAGCGGAGAGAAACACCGCTTAGATCCGCAAGTTTGGTCAAGGTAAGGGCCAAACGCTGACGCGCCAGCTTCAAGCGAGATGGGTTGAACATCAAAGCGCCCTCAAAGCGGTTCGACAGAGACATTGATGTCTCCATCATCATCAGGAACGTCGAAGATCGACAAGTCCCCGTCCAAATCAAGGAACTTAATGGGAATTTGTTCGGCCCAATCGTTCACGATCCCACCAGGGGTCATCGCGCTCGGACGTGACAGTTCGAGATTCAGTCCGCTGCTGGTGCGCTCATGGACGAGCAGCCACAACGGAGCTGTGCGCGCTGAGGCGTCCAATTCTGCTTCCAGATAGGCTTCTTCCGCACCGAACAGCATCGGTACCTGGGTCCGACTTACTTGGAGTGACTGGCGTGTGGCTTTGCCCTTGCGCCCAGTCCGAGGCTTAATGCGAACGTCGCCATTTCCTACATTTCGTCCGGCAGCAACCGTAAACGCGATCAAGCCATCGGGATGCACCAGACGGGGCTGCTGATCGACATACGTCAGACTCCAGCCGTCTTCCGCGAGGAGCTGGTGGAACTGTTCCATGGCGTCGTTGTAGATATCTGTACCCGGCGTAGAACGGAGCGCCTTGGACGAGCGATTTGTGGCACGGGTCAAACCAGGACGCAGAGCGGTGTGGATCAGCTCGGTGGACAGGCCAAAATCAGCGAGACGTCGTTCATGGTTCCATGAACCAGATGCGATCGAAGATAGCACTACCATGATGCTCCTTAATTGCCGTTGCGTGTAATGCTACCTCAATTGTGGTGCAATTTCGCGCAACCGGCCGGTCCGGGAGTCTGGCTGGTGGGTCTACCTCGCAGGAGGGTTGGATCCCGATCGGCGCTGCCCTGGCCCCGGGCGGGAAGTGACAGTCACCGCTAGCGTTCGAGTCCTCCGCGTTCCAGGGTCCTCCCCTGGCCCGCTTGCTTGGGCATCTTGGACGTCTTAGCAAGAGACGGCTTTTGAGTGACGGCCGCAGTCGCCGGCGTGCCCTGGTGTTTGTCCGCGAGGAGTCGGGAGCTGACCGCTTCACGATCGCCCTTGCCTTCGAGGCTTTCCGCCAGCTGCTGACGCCGCTCCGGGGAATCGTAACCCGGTTCGTCCCGTGCCTTTTGTGCTGCTTGGTCCTGCCTGTTGGCGCCAGCCACCGCAGCTACGGCCACCACTTCATCGGTGCGTGCAGCCGAGGCTTTGGTCCGTTCGTTTTCAGCTTCTGTACGGGCTTGTTGCGCCCGGGCGAGAGCGGAAGATACGGATGCCTCGTCCGCCCCTGTGTTGTTCACGTCGATGCCGTACCGGGCCTGTACCTGGTTCCGGATGTGTTCCGATGCCTGAAAGGCTTCGGGGTCGTATCCCTTCCATGCGGTGGCCGTCTGGTGGGCGTGTTCGATCATTTGGGGGGTGGCCTTGTCCCACCAGTCGTCTCTGGCGGTCGGTGCGAGTTGGGCGCGGGCGACTGCGCGTTGGGCGTCGAAGCGTTCCTGGAGCTGGCGTGCGCGGTGTTCTTCGGCGGCGGCGATGTTGCGTTGTTCTTCTTCCCGCATTCGTGCCAGTTGTTCGCCGATGCGAGCGGCGACCATCAGCCCGGTACGCATTGCGCCGTCTACTGCTTCGTCCATTCCGTCTGCTTCGCTCATGCTCTTCCCCTATCGCTCGATGCCTGGTTTCAAATGGTGGTCCCGGTTTAGTTCGGGCGGTCCGGCCGGTCCGGTCTGCTGCAGTGTTTTTTCTGCGCTGGTGAGTGTCGTCGGGACGGGAGAGCCGCCGCGGGACCGTTCGGCGATGAGCCGTGCCCGGAGGGCTTCTTCGCTGGCTCCCGGGTGCTGTTCCCGCAGTGCTTCCATGGTCACGGGCTGTGCCTCGATGGTCTGTGTTGTGGCGCTGGCTTCAACGGCTTTGCTGGCAGCGGTCACGGCTGCGGCGAGACCTCTGACGCGGCGGAGGTCGTCGGTGGCTTTGTGCATGTCGTGGATGGCCCGGGCGGTCTGGGCGAGCTGCCGGAACATCAGGGCGTAGGCTGCCCGTTCGCTCTTTGAGGTGGCCGCCAGCAGGATCATTGTCGCGCCGCGTGCGGACGGCAACGCGGCTGCCGGCCGCTTGGGGTAGCGGCGGAGCTGGGCTGATTTGGACAGCTCGCGTGCGGCGTCAGCCAGTGGCCCGGGGGTGGGTTCGATGCGCTTGGACCATGCACCGAATGCGGCTGCTGTTTCGCGGGCGGCTTGCGCCCAGGCGGCGTGGTCATTGTGCGGGGTGGTGGCCAGTTTCTCGCGGAGAGCGCTGATGTCGTTGGCGTATTTGCTCCACAGCTCCGCGGAAGGCTGCAGCGTCTCCTTACCCGGTGCAACGGGTCTGCGGTTGCGGGCTGCGGCGTTCCATTCCGCGACGGCCGCGGTTGCCGATTCGGGGGTGCTTTCCCAATCACTGCGGAGTTTGGGCAGGGCCAGATCCCGCCCCAGGGAGTTACCGCCAAACCAGACGGCCCGCTCCCCCTTGCGTGGCCGTTCGGCAACAGAGTACCCGGTCACGACGTCGGTGCGGCCGGCAGCGTAGCGGGGCCGCACGAGCAGGCCTTCTTGGCGGGCGCGGCGAACGAACTCGGCTTCGTCCGTTGATGCTGTAGCGCAGGTGCGGACCTTGCGTGCGAGGCTGTGGCGTTCGACCTCGGGCAGTCCCTGGCGGGTGGCTTTGGCCTGTTCCGCCGGGGTGTATCCGCGTTCGGCGCGGACGGCGTCGAGTTCGGTAAGTCCGTACTTTTTCTCCAGTGCCCGGGCGACCTGTTGGGACTTGTACTTGCTCTTCCAGCTGTTCCATTTGGTGCCGTCGTCGCGGACCATGCTGGCCACGATGTGGATGTGGTCGTTGCCGTTCTTGCTCAGTCCGTGGCGGACGGCAACCCAACGGGCCGGGGCCTTTCCGCCGTCCTCGGTGAAGTCCATGTCCTTCATGAAGTCATTGGCGATGGCGCCCCACTGTTCGTCGGTGAGCTGGCCTTCTTCGGCTGCCATGCTCAGTGAGCAGTGGAAGACGTGGCCGCCGTCGACCTCGGTCTTGTAGAACTGCTTGGCACGGTCCAGGGCGTTGGCGATATCCAGGGCCGCGTCGCGGTTCAGTTCGTTGTCGTCATGCCACGCCATGAGCGCAGAGTCACCGGCAACGAGGTGCGGTTCCTCGTGTTCGTTGGCACGTCCCGGGCCCGCAAGGTAGATCATCAGGCCCGCCATGCGGTCGCCTTGGGTGATGTTCGGAATCACGTCAGGATCACCGGCCGGCCATGTCAGCGAGCTGGCGGTCGATCCGGATGATGACGCTTCTGGCGTGCGCAATCGCGGGCGCCGCATCCGCTGGTACTTCCCCTGTCGCGTTGGCGTGCCGGGCGATCTGGTTGATGTTGTTCGCCACAGACCCGACGAGGCGCTGCAGGTTCGAAAGCTGCATGAACTGATCACGCCGCTCTGACGGACTTTCACTGTCCTCGTTGAGAGCCGCCTCGATCAGAAGCCGTGGGATCGTGACGCGGTGCTTCTCCGCCAGGGCAAGCAGCTGGGCCTCTTCTTCAGGGCTGACCTTGACCTCGTGACGGTGCATCCTTCCACCATCAACGTTCGCGCGCCGGCGGCGGGACTTCCAACCTGCGAAGCCGTTACCTTCAGTCATCTGTTCCGCCCTCCCCTACCTTGCCAGCGCAGCGACCCGGAAACCCCGGGACCAGACACCAGTCTGCCGCAACCGGAACGCAGTTGCCCGGAGCGACACGAACTTAGCCCGGCTAAGTTCCCAGCTTGCTCTGCCGGGGCGCCGCTACAGAGGAAGCTGGCCTGGGGCAGCGGAGAGGACTGCTACTCAAGGCTTCGAGCTTCTAAGCACTCTTGTGTAGGCGCCATTGAACGCACCCTTCGGGCGACTTTTTCTGTCGGGCCCTCTAAGGTTCAACCATGGCGACTATCAGCATTAAACACACTCAGGAAAAAGCCCGGCAGCTCCTCAATTCGCGCATCGAATCCGTCACCGCGCTGGTGCAGGCCCGTCAGCGAATCGCTGACCTCAGGGAGCAGCTGGCCGAAGCCGAACGCGAAGACAAACGCGCCTATGTCCGTGCCACGCGCGACGGATGGAGTGAAGAAGAACTCAAAAAACTCGGGCTGGAGAACGCAGCCGCTAAACGCCGCAAACGGGCCGCCGTACAGCCGGCTAAAACGTCGCCCGCATCGACCATGGAAACAGCTGGCGATCCCGCCTGAATTTTAGGGACAGCAAGCTCCGACAGGCAGTAGCCCCTCGTCCACATGGGCACGGCAAAAGCTATTTCCTTCGGGCTTTTCCCGCACCCATGTGGACGACGGGACCCGGCTGACCGCCTGCACACAGCCACCACGGCACCACCGGGGTGCCGTCGCGTTGGGCGAGCGGTGGCCGTGCACAGCCTCTGACGCGCGGGGCCGGGGGCGGTCAGCTTTCCCATGTCCCAAAACGCAACGCTGCCGGTTCCCGACCGCCACGACGAGGTTTCGTGCGCAGGGCAACGCACAGCCTTTGGGCTGACGGGTGCTTAAACGGAAGAGGGCCGGCTAGGGCCAGCCCTCTTCCGTCCTTCGGCAAAAGGAAATCTCGCTTCAGCTTAGCTGAACGTCGCTCGTGGTTTGGGCGCCGCACGGGCATCGTCACTGCGTCTGGCAGCGCGGCACTCGGATGGCCGGGTGGCCGGTGGCGTGCAACGGCGGTCCGCCGCTGGTGAGCAGCCTCCCGGGTTCGCCCCCGGGGCAGCGGACCGCCCGCCGCGTGGGAGGTTTCCGGCGTGTTTGCGGTGAGTGGCTGAGCTCCTTGCCGGGCGGTGGGGTCCGCCCGGCAAGGGGGTCTTAGGCCGCTGTTTCGTCCTCGGCCGGGGTGCCGCTGTCAAGGATGATCTGCTCAACCTCCGACGGGGTGTATCCCCATGTGATCAGCTGTGTCAGGTAGTCGCGGTGGGTCTGGGACGGGGAGCGCCATGAGTCTTTGGCGATCGTCTTCTCATACCCGGCGCAGATCAGCGCGATCAGGGAAAACTCAGGCCGTGCCGTGGACTTGGCCACGTGGTCCCTCAGCGGGTTCCATCCCCACGTCTTGGACCCTTCGGCCTTGGCTCCGACCATGCCAGCGGCCACCTGGCCGTCATAGCCGCTGGCCGTCTCCGCGTGGTGCGTGATCGCATGGACTGTGAAGTACTGCCAGCCCTTCGGGGCCTGCTTCTTCGACAACAGGGACTTCACAAATTCCCGGCGCACCGTCGTGGCCGAGACCATGGCCTTGTTGTTCTCGATCAGGGTTTTCCGCTCGGCCTTCTGCTCATCCGTCATCGGCCCTTTCCGTGAACCGGTGCCGCCGTCGTAACGCTCGTATCTCGGGGTGAAGCCCAGGTCCTTCCACCCGGTGATGGCCGGCTTCGCGTGATGCTCACCCCGGTAGTCGGTGCTGATCACATAGACATTGGCGTCCTCGTCGGTGGCCGGTTCCCCGTCCGCCCGCAAGGCTGCGGAGACATACAGGTTCTCTTCCTCGGCGTAGTGTCCGGCGTCCTCCACGATCCTCTTGCCCAGGGCCGTGAGTTCTTCACGGAACGCGGCGAGGGCCGCGGAACTGTCGCGGCGGTCACGCAGCATCTGGGCGACATGCAGCAGCTGGTCCGGTTCGTCCGCGATAACGGATTCCAACTCGGCTGTGGCGTCCTCGTCCCCTTCGAACTCGGCCATGATCAGCGCTTCCTCGATGGACCATCCCTTGCCCAGGGCGGCGGCTCCGGCCTCTGACGCTTTGGCCTTCAACGCGCCTTCGACACTGGTTTTGGTCCGTCCGGTCTTCTTCGCGATGGCGGCCGCTGAAACCCCGATCAGGGACAACTGGTGGTACGCGTCGGCTTCGTCCGCTTCGGTCAGTTCCGCGCGCTGGATGTTCTCCACCACCTGCGTCACGATGCGTTCTGCTTCCTCGGGGGACTCGATGATCATCACCGGGATTAGGGGCCGTGCGGCTTCCACCGCGCCGCGGGTGCGGCGCTGGCCCATCAGGACATGCACCGTACCGTCGTCCTTGCGGTGCGCGATCACCGGTTCCATCACGCCGTGTTCCCGAATGCTGGCCACGAAATCAGCCGTCAGGGAAGCGTCCTTGCGGACGTTGACGTCCACGGTCAGGGTGGCCGGGTCGAGCATTTCGAGGGTGGGTGTTGCGTTCATGTTGGTGTTGCTCCTTTTTGCCGAAAGGGTTGGCGGGGTGGGGCGATCGTGGTGACCGGCCGGCTTCCCCTTGCCCCCGCCGCGTTGTTTTTGTTGCTGGCACGAAGTGCTCTACGGGGCCGACGGAGGCGTCTCCTCCCGCCCAGGGCAAGGTGCCGGGAATCTTCGAAAGGAAATAAGCGACGCAGGAGCGCCGTCGAAGATTTGCGGTGCCGCAGGGCCCCGGAGGAACGACGGGGCCAGGAGCTTGAGCCGGAGCGGAACCGTATGATCCGCCAGGACAGCCACAAAAAACGTCGTAGACAGATCAGGTCCGGGCACGGCGGAGCCCTGCGGAGCCGGGACCGGACCCGAACAGCCGGCCACGAAGCGGAGCGCAGTGGACGTCCTTGTCAGGTGCGAGCCCCGCGAGCACCCGCTTCCCGGTCACCACGGATCCCGCCAAGGTTCGCCCCGATCAAGTCTTTCCGCGCACATCAGGTGATGTGTGCATCTGGCGGGAATGGCGGTCCGCCGCCGCCGACCAGTCGCGCGACCCGACCACTGGCGGCGGACCGCCCGCGCACCTTCGAAAGGGGCGATGACCGGGCACCCACCTACTCATCCGAGTAAGCGGGTGCCCGGTTAACTAGGCCGTTGCCTGGTGCAGTCCGAAGAGCTGCTGTGCGAGGTCGATCAGGTCCCGGGGTACGTCACCCTCGTCCCCGTCGCGGGTCTCACCCAGGAACACCGTATTCCCGCAGTACAGGTCGGCCAGCACTCCGGTTTCCTGCAGGACCAGCAGCGCAGCACGGCGGTTCCAGTCAAGGCCCAGGATTTTGCCTTCCTCGTTCAGGTAGAAATGCCAGTCACCACCGCTCACGGCTTCAATGTTGCCGCCAACAAGGGTTTGCAGAGTCTCCAAACCGGCGTCGATGGTTTCCACGCGGGCCGGCTCGTTCAGGTCGGCCGGGATGATCAGGGCGGTACAGGTGCTCATCAGGATTTAGTCCTCTCAAATAATCGTCTCTGGGGGTGGCGCGGTGCCCCGCCGCTCCGGGCGGGGCACCGCAGTGTGAGGGGCGGTTAGGCGGCGTCGTGGATCACGCAGGGCGTGCGGTAACGGCCGGGCAGTTCGGCGGCAGCCTCGGGCAGGTCTTGCGGGCCCTGTGCCTGTCCGTTCTTCCAGTGGAAGAACGCCTGCTCCGTGATCGCTTCCCAGAAACGCGCCTTGGTCCGGTAGAAGGTCGTCCGCACGTCGCCCTCGCAGTACGTGGCCATGCCGAACAGGTTGCCGGTCTCGTCGGCGGTGCGGATGCCCGCGACCATGACATAAGGCCACTGGCCAAGGTCCCAGCCGTCACAGCCCCAGCTGGGGATCACGGACCAGCCGTGTTCGCTGATCACGTCCATCCAGTCGCAGCCGTCGTTCATGTGGTAATCCACGAGCACGGGAAGACCGTGGATGGTTTCGCTGGTGTCGGCGGTGGTCACGGTCCTGATGGTGACTGCGTTCATGGTGGTGTTGCTCCTTTTTGCCGAAAGGGTTGGCGGGGTGGGGCGATCGTGGTGACCGGCCGGCTTCCCCTTGCCCCCGCCGCGTTGTTTTTGTTGCTGGCACGAAGTGCTCTACGGGGCCGACGGAGGCGTCTCCTCCCGCCCAGGGCAAGGTGCCGGGAATCTTCGAAAGGAAATAAGCGACGCAGGAGCGCCGTCGAAGATTTGCGGTGCCGCAGGGCCCCGGAGGAACGACGGGGCCAGGAGCTTGAGCCGGAGCGGAACCGTATGATCCGCCAGGACAGCCACAAAAAACGTCGTAGACAGATCAGGTCCGGGCACGGCGGAGCCCTGCGGAGCCGGGACCGGACCCGAACAGCCGGCCACGAAGCGGAGCGCAGTGGACGTCCTTGTCAGGTGCGAGCCCCGCGAGCATGCATATGGCCGAAGCTGACACGGCGGCTTGATACCGTAGCGCTGTCCTGTCTATTCCCCCAGCCCCAGAGCTGGATCCTCTACGAGGGAGAGAACCATGCGAATCCGGAGCCTCTTCAGATGGCGCCCAATATCCGCCGTGAGGGACTCCTCCCCTGCTGCACCAAACCCGACCGAAGGACCCGAGCAGCTAACGCCTGAGCAGCTGGTGGACCTGAAAGACGCGTGGTCGGAACTCCGCCGCGCAGCTGAGGCCGCCGGTGTGAGAAGCATGCGGGCATGTACGGCTGATGGGAGCGCGTGGGAACAGAATGCAGAGGCCGTCCGCAGGATGGCTGCCATGATCAGAGAACTCCCTGAACCGGATACCGCTGTATCAGCGGACGATATGATTGGGCCCCCTTTAGCAGTCCAGCGGCTATGCGATAGCTGATTGGTGGTCTGCGGTCCACTGATTCCAGTAGTTGGATGGTGTCATTCCATCCAGGGATCCGTGGGGCCGTTCATGATTGTAGATGTCTTTCCATTCGTCGGCCAAGTACTTTGCTTCGGCCATGGTGTCGATGATTTCTCCGGAGAGTTGTTCCCTTCTGAATTGGGCGTTGAATGATTCGATGAACCCGTTCTGCCAGGGCGATCCCGGGTCGATGAACG
>NZ_JABBCH010000026.1 GCF_012952295.1 Crystallibacter degradans | reverse complement strand
AGGCCCGGTGGACACCGGATACCTCCATGACCGCGGTTTGGGTTTTTCGATTCACGGGGATTTGTTCCTCTCGGAATTGACGTTGCTCAAGCGATGCGGAAGTTCCAGCTCAGCGTGATTGCCCGCCGGGAACATGCGGTGGCGGAAGGACCTGATCCGCTGGTGCCCGGCACCAATGGATCAGGTCAAAGTTGTCCTAAACGCGGCTGGTGGAAAGCTGAAGGAGGGAGACGGGGTACGCGTGCGTCTTGGATGTGTCAGCCGTAGCAGGCGGCGGACCCGCCACCATGAAGGTGGGGCTGAAATCGGGTCTATCTGACAAGGACTCCGTCAACACCGCAGGGGCTATGCCAGTAGAGCACTTGGCTTCCTGGCCGTCGCTGTGCGGGCAATGGCCAGGGGGCGCCAAGCTGTCGGGAAGGACCCAGGCAGTGACGTTCGCCGCAGCGGTGTTGTCCTTGGAGAGGCTGTGGCCGTGGTCCGTGGAATCTGAACCCGCCAGCGCGGGCGATTCGAGTTGAGCGCCCCATCCGGAGGCTTCGGACCATTGGCCTGAATTCGTGGGGAAGCCGATGCTCACGGCGGTAAGAACGGCGAGCAGGGTAAGTGCCGCCAGCCACGCGTACAAGGGGGAGCGAATGCAGCGGCGCCGTGCTCCAGGCATAGTGCTCACCCCCTGATCTTCGATCTGAAAGTCCCGCCGGGGCAAGCCCCAAGTCCGAGCATACATGCGCACTCAGGGCTTTGAGCTTTTGTGTCCAACGGTCCGCCGTGCGTCCCGGTCTTTGCCATATGGCGGCAGGAGGCACGCGGGGGAGGAGGAATTGGGAATCCGGGGGATGTGTCTTCGCCGGCACTTTCACTGTGACGGGTCAGCCTTGCCGGCCCGCACAGTGCGGGCCGGCATCAACAGCGGCTACTTGCTTCCGGCGAGCTCATAGCCCGCATTGGCTACCGCGGCGCGGACGGCCTCAGGGGACAACGGTCCGGTGCTGCGAACCGTAATCTTCGAGGTGCCGCCGGGAACCAGCGATACCTGGACATCACCGACACCGTCGAGCCTGCCGATCTCGCGCGAGACGCCGGAGGCGCAGCCCCCGCAGGTCATGCCGTTAACCAGGTATTCCGACTCTGTGGCGGCAGGGGTTGTGGTCTGGATGTTCACTTCGGAGTGCTGGGCCGGGCCGCAGCAGGAGCAGCCTGGCGAGCTGTTGGTGTTCCTGGGGGTTTCCTGGACTGTTGTACCGCACATATTGATCTCCTCAAAGCTGGTGGCAAAGCGTGCAGTGGGCCGACTTGACCCGGGAGGGACCGGCTCTGCCGCACTGCGGGGACCTTCATCGCGTAGGACCCTTCGGGTCTGAGACAGCGTGTTCCGATAATCCAAAGGTATACCCACCGGGGGTATGCGTCAAGGTCTTTGCTGTGCGTTCTGGCTCACACCCAAGCAGTATCGTGGACTGTGTTCCCCGGGGTTCCGTCCGCTGGCTTCTATTGCCAGCCGGAATCATGAGGGCGACCTATGGGGGAGAATTTCCGGACGGCCCCGCCACGTGGTCAGAGGGCTTCGTGCGTAGCCAGCACTGGGGACCGTGCGGGCGGTGCCGTTGCAGCGGCCGGTGAGACGGATATTTTCCCGATCAACTATCTGGTCCATGACGGGTCCTGTTCATGCGCAGCGCACCGGGCACGAAGCTCGCGGAGATCACCATCAACGAGAACGTAGTATTCGAAACGGACGGTATTAGCAGCGACGAAGCATGGAGCGTGGTCGTGAAGAAAGCAGCCAGGGTCCTGCAATCCGGTGCAGAGATTGCTGAAGCCGAAAGCCTGGGACTGAAAACCTGGGTGCAAGTAGATTTTCGGGAAATTGTTAAGGCCGCTGCCCGCCGCTTCTGAGCCGAAGTGCTTCTCGGGTGGGCAAGTTTCGTGGCTTCAAGAGTTCCGTCAGCAACCTGCCTTGGGTGTCGGAACCAGAAGCGGAATGATTCCCGACGTCGCAGATTTCATAAAACCTAATCTACGTTAGGCTTTATGAACCAATTGCTGTGCTGCCCGGCTGCCTCACTGCCATGCCCTCAGTAGACACTGGCGCTCCAAAACTCGATTCCGGCTTCCAAATCCATGCCTTCGGGAGTGTTGTACTCAGGAGCTACGTTGAGGTCGTCCACGCGCTCTTTCCTCGTGACCGGCCTGTAAAAGACGGTAAGTTGCGTGCCGGGTATGGACGGAGAGATGCGGAGGGATACTTTCTTGCCGCGTTCGTACGGAAACACCGGAGCGCCCGCGCCGTTCAGCACTTGTACTTCGGCGCCGGAAAAGTTGAGCAGGTGTGTAATCCAGACCGGCATTTTCTGACGCCGTTCCAACTCCCAGACGTCGGTGTTTAGCTTCGTCAGCTTCCATGGTTCCATGTCGCGTTCCCGCTTGTGGGCCAACCAAGCCAGAATGAGGCCGGGAATACCAAGGAACACGGCCACGGCAAGCGAGATAAGGCCGATCCACTCTCCGACGGCTAAGTCATTCAATATTTCAGTCATGCTCTCACCGTATCGAAGCAGTACTGCTAAACCGCGTACGGACCGCGCCCTGGCCCCAGCGAGACCGGATGCGTCTTCCGGGTTGGAGATCGACGTCGAAACGGATCCACCACAGAAGGTTGCCCTGGAAACTGAAAATACCGGTTGCCGTTGACCTGACCCAGTTTTTGCGGAGTGCCGCCGGCAAGCCTGCGGCTCCCATCACAACGGGGACCCTCTCGTGCCGGCGATCGCAGGATGCAGGCAAGGTTCATATCTAAAGTTGCGCCAGAAGCGACATATTTGGCACATTCCTTCCAGAGGTAAAAATGTTACATATCTGGCGCACCGTATCCTTCGGGAAATCCTTCGGGACTTTGGAGCCGCCCCCGAACTGTGGCGGGAGAGGATCCGGGAGTGCACGGCAAATGCAGCCCATATAGGTGCACGTCTTGGTGCTAAATCCGGCCTGTTATATGTTTTCGAAGTTCCTGGGCATCTTCCTCAGTAAGCCCGGTCGGGCCCTTGAGCCAGATTGTGGAGGTGTCCCAAGCCCGATTCTTCTGACGGGACGGCGTCAGCATGACTCCTACAGTTGAGCCCGCGCCTTCCTGCAGGCTGCTCCAGTATTCATGGTGGAGCAACCGGGTTCTCATGGAAAGCAGCGGCTGTGCCCTGGAAAAGTGGGCGGAGGTCACCATGAATACCATCGGAACCTGGTCTCCGGGGTAAGGAATGAATACCCGGGATTCTGAGCGGACCTTTTCGCCCCTGTGCTGAGCCACGGATTTCATGAACTTGAGGAGCGCCGCACCCAGTTCCGGGCGGTAGGAGGCAGGCAACGTATCCAGGGCTGTCAGCAGTTCGAGCCGGTCGCTTTCCGAGTCCTCACCGATGTCGGTGTTGGCCACATCTTCCAGGATGATTCGGAACAGCATCGAGCTGTCATCGGCGGCTTCCAGCGGAGCCAGCGGCGCAGAATATGCCGGTGCTGCGTCAGCGGGACCGGCCAGGCGCCGCAATGCGTCCGGTAATTCTTTAGGCAGTGCATCAGCATCGGCCAATGCGGCTTGGGTGTAGCGGGCAGGTTCGCCGCCAAGCTCCTGTTCTTCGCCGGCAACACGGGAAAGGTAGTGAAGGACGGCCCTGGTGGAACGAAGATGGTCGAAGAGGAACTCCCAGTCCCGCCGGAGAAGAACCACGCATGGCACACTGCCGGCTTCCTCTAAGGAAGGGGTGAAATCTGCTGGAGGCTGCGGGTGTTCGACAATGACGACGGCGATCCAGCTGTACAGGGCGCCGTCGATCTCGACCCGCCGTCCCCTGGCACTTGTCAGTTTCTCCCGGCGGTGTGCAAGATGGCGGATACTGCCTTTGGCCTGCTTAATGGCTTTCTTGATGTTGCTGGTAAGCCAGCTTGCTTCTCGCTCAGCCGAGCCGGGAACGGCGTTTCTCGCTTTTACCTGTATGAGCGCGGCGATGTCGTCGGCGATGACGAGGCCGTCGCCGCGCTCCCGGACACCGGCCCCTTGCCGTTGTTGCTCGGGGAGGAATACGAAGTCGGGCAGACCCCACTTGGCGGCGGAATCGCGGGTCGAACTTTCCGCGACCGGGCCGAGCTCCTCATCCGTTGGAAGCAGCGAAGCGTTGGGCACGCGGCGAATCATCAATCCGTCCGGTGCGTCGACAAGCAGCGTCAATTCGGGGGCGGGACTACTCATGGCGCGGGACTTTCTTCACAGGAATGAGCGTAGGCCATTCTTCACCAACTTCGCAGACCAACCTGTGCGCGACCGGAAACGGAATAGTGCTCGTGCCGGATAAGCCAGGGCTAGGCAGCCTGCAGCGCAGCGGCCTATACATGAGCCTGGTTTTCCGCACCGGCGGGTTGTGAAGCTGGCCGGCATCAACAACCGGTAGCAAGCAGCGGCCACTATGGCTCTCCGCCTGTCCGCTCACTTTTGGGCGCGTGCTGGCGGGCTCTCGACGATGCGGCGAATCGCTTCAGCAGCTCCAAGAACGGCTGCGTGGCTCAATGTCAGGGGCTGAGGTTCGGCCGCCAACTCCAGTCCGGTGATGTCCCAGAGTCCGATGCTGGCCCAGCGCGGTTCATAGTAAGACCACCAGGAGACGCCCTTGTGGTCTCCGGCATCGTAGATGGCCCGCGCCCAGCGCTGGGTGGACGGCCGGTCACGCTGAACGACCTGGCTCGGGCGCAGCCCCCAGTCCTGCAGGTTGTACGGATCGTCAAGGTCCAGGACTGCCGGTTCACCCTCGTATTGGGCTAGCGCTTTGATGCTGCCGGCAGGCGCTCCAGGCGGGACGTCAAGAACCGCCGGTGTCCAACGGACATAGTGGCCGAAGGCTTCCGCCGCCGCACCTTCAGGGGAGTCGGCGACATACAGGACGAGATAGTCGTGTTCCGGGTCATCGACCCGCCCATTTCCCTGATGGGGCCAGACATAGAGTGGGTGTCCGTTTTTCTGTGGAGTGCTGGCTTCCGGATTCCAATTGAAGACGCGCCAAAACTGCACTAGGCGAATGCTCCTTGCTCATGGGCCTTCATGGCCTGGATTACCGGCGCCGCACCTTCCAAACGGTACACATCAAGCGGTCGGGCACCTAGGTGCGGGTCGTGGCCTTCGAGCCAGAGGACTGCCTGCCCAGGTGTGAAAGCCGCCAGCAGGTGACCGGTGAAAGCGTCCAGATCTGCCAGTTGCATTCGGTTTTCCCCGGTCGGCTCGGCCTTGCTCGAAGCCCAGCGACCAGGGCGGTCCTGATTGACGCCGAGCAACGCCGCCACGGTGTTGTTGCCAAGGACGTCGATGACCCGCTTGGCAACGGCTGCAGTCGAATAGGACGCTGAGGGTTTTACGGACCGTACCCGCAGGTCCTGTGCGGAACCTGTTGGCCCCAGTATTCTGTAGGACCTGGAACGGGGAGCAGGAAATGCAAGGTTTTTTGGCAGGAGGACGGCGCCGTCCCTCACTACTGCCGGGATGGACTTGCCCTCAAAGTGAATGAGGACTGTGTGGATTTCTGAGTCGCCCGTCATGCAACCAACACTATCCGTTGGTTGCCCTAAGAAGAAGGGTTTGGCTCATTCCTGCTGGCTCTGAGGCGAGCCGTCGTCCTCATCATCGTCACCCACGGTGAAGTAGCCCCGGGTCATCAACTGGCGTGATGAGATGCGTGGCCGGCGAAATCTGCGAAAGCAGTACAGAAGAAGGAGCAGCGCGATCAGTCCGGAGGCAATCAAGGCCAGTCCGACACCCCGTCCTCCCGGCAGCCACCATTGGTCGCCGATGGTCCACCAGCCCGGCACGGGCGGTTGGGCAGCCCAGGCGATGCCTGCAGCAACAACCACAAGCCCACCCGTGGCGCCGGCCACGATGCGTGGCCACGTCCGCACTTCCTTCATCGCTATCCTGAGCGCACGGATCTTGACCCGGCCAAGCAGATGCTTCGCCCATACATAGTGCACCGAGAGCACGACCAGGCCGCCCACGATTGCGAGCAGGCCCGGACCCGGCAATACGAGCATCGCTGCTCCTAGCACAATGAGTGACCAGCCAAGCACCTCGATGCCGGTCCGTCGCAGCCACCGGGGGACGGCGTCGATCCTTCTCCCCATGGGCACATCCTTTCACGGCCGCTTCGTCTGCAGAATGGAGAACTTCGAATCGGCGCGACTCACGGCGCGCCGACGTGCCGCCGGCCCCCGGTGGAGGGCACAGGGTACAGCGGGTCGAACCCTCTGGCGACGGCAGAGTGATAACAGTGAACTTTGGGGACTGGCAACAGGCAGCCATCCACGCAGCAAAGTCCCGAACATTACGAACGGTGCCGGGGTTTTGTTGTTGCCGCGCGGGCTGGGCCCGAACCTGTTGGTTTCCATATCCTCGCCGGTCAGGCCGATGGGAGCGGGCGACAGAGTCTGTCGGTCTTGTCGGCCAGTCGCTCCGCTACAGGTGAACCACATGGGAAAACCGGCTTGCCGTTGGCTCCTGTTATGGTTCGATAATTCGTGCTCCATGAGGTCACACAGGAATGAGGTATTGATCGTGGCGGTGCAGGATCGCTCATGTGCAACCCGTGAAACGATCATTGCGGGAGCCGCGGAAGTGTTCGAGAAGAGCGGCTACGGGCGCGCCAGCCTCATCCAAGTAGCGGAGCGTGCCCAAGTGACAAAGGCGGCTCTGTACTTCCATTTCGCTTCCAAACAGGATCTCGCCAAGGCCGTCATCGAGGAGCAGCACCGGCTCGTCGTCCACGACGGACTGACGGTCCTGCAGGAGGGGCGTCCGGCTCTTGATGCCATGATTGTCATGTGCCGGGAGTTCGGCCTTCGGCTCCTCCATGATCCGGTGGTCAGGGCAGGTATCCGGCTCACGTTCGAGGCTTCTTCTTTCGGCCGTTCGGTTCGCGAGCCCTATGAAGACTGGATCAGAGTGATGGAAAATCTGGCCACCCAAGCCATAACTGACGGAACGATCAGGGAAGGCGTTGCCCCGTCCGTCCTGGCGAAATTCGTGGTGGCTTCCTTTACCGGCGTTCAAATGGTGTCCGATGTGCGGACGGGCAGGGAAGACGTCATGGAACGCATCCGGGATATGTGGCAGATCCTTCTGCCTGGAATTCTGCGTGACATATCACAAGATCGGATCGGGCGGCTGATGGCGCTGATACCCCAGAATTGCCAGGCTGAACCGGATGCTGAATCGTCAGAGTTCGTTGGGGAGATGGCGCCGAAGCCTGCAGCGCGCAGGATGGGGCAGCCTTGAGCCTTAGTGCGTCCCACTATCGCGGACTCCTCAACCCGCTGCTTTGGCCTCGTTCTTCAGTCCAAAGGTAGTGGACTACTGGTTTCGCTCGTCCCCTGGTTGCCCCACTGGCAGCAGAGCTCTTTCACCGTCACCCACAGCAGCTTGCCGCCCTCATGCGACGAATTCCGTACGATTTCATAGCATGAGCGCTTCCACGAAAACCCCCGGCCAAGTGCTGAAGGAACTCCCGGTTCGCTCCTTTGTGAGGGCTAAGGAGCTCCCCGGCTCGCCCGCGGCGGCCCGCAATGCTCTTTTCCGCGCCGCCAAGCGCGGTGACGTCGTACGCTGTTCGCGCGGGCTCTACTTCAAGGGCCCGAAGACCCGGTACGGTATGACAAGGCCCGGCGTTCTGGAAGTTGCCTTGGAGGTGCTGGGAGCCGAAGGGACCGGTCCCGCCGGGTATTCGGCGGCGCGGGCTTTCGGACTGACCTCACAGGTGCCGGCCAGAGTCGAACTTGCCGTTATAAGTTCGCTGAAACAAGGGATAGACGGTGTGAAGCTGTACAAGCGCAACAACGCTCGTCGGCACGGCCTCTCGTTTCTTGAGATCGCCTTGCTGGAGGTTCTGCGTGAACCGGCCACCGTTGAGTCGGGCTGGGATTCGCTCATCATTGCCGTCAGGAATGCGGTTAAAAGCGGGGACGTCTATCTGGGAAGGGTAGCTGAGGCTGTACCGGAGGAAAGCTCGCCGGCGGTGCGCAGAAGGTTTGAATGGCTCGCAGAGGCCATCGCAGCATGAGCGACGCTAATCGCCGCTGATACGCCGATCAGCATTGACTGTGGCGGATGCCCGCTAAGGGGCATCCGCCACAGTCGTGCAAGTGGGCTGCTTAAGCTGGTGTTGGCACGTTTCCGTGAAAATCCGCTCGGCCAAAGTAGCGCGAATGAGTGGCCTGCAGGCTCTCCAGGGAAGCTGCGTTAATGGAGGCGATTTCGACGTCCTCGTCGAGGCGTTCCCGCTCCAGGCGAAGGCGCATCCGCATAGCCTGTCGGGAGCCGTCAGCACCGGGGAACTCCTGAACGTCGGAGCGACCGGTACGGCGGTTGTACTGTATGAGGTACCCGGACATTCCCTAGTGCTCCTTCTTGAATGATTCGAACAGGTTCTGCAGCGACTCTACGTTGCGTAGCATCCCATTCTGCGCTTTTTCAATCTTGGATTCAAACTCTTTGACCTTGTCATCCTGGTTTCTGAGCTGGCGAGCGACATCGGGCGGGACCCGTGCGGGGGAGACGAAGACCTGTTCGGCGTAGCTCAGGGCACGTTGGTGGTCGCTCTGAAGTTCGGCCAGCAGCGTTAAGATCTCCTCAAGATCCTTGATATGCGTCAGCGATATGTCCTGAAGTTCTTCGATCGCTTTTCGCGTCTCCGGGTCTGAGGGCAGCTCCCCGTACCGTATGTAACGGCCAATGTAGTCGGCCGCGCGTTCATACATGTTGGCCCACGCGCCCTGCAGGCGGGTACGCACCTGAATTTCCACTCGCCCTGGATTTCGTAGCCAAACATGCACTGCCCTATAGCCGCTGTGGGGCGTGGTACGCAGATCGCGGATGCAGTCGTCTGCGTGGTCGAATATCCTGGCAACTTCAGCAGCTACCTTGACCTGGTCATCCAATGTCATCGGAGCCTCAACCCGGACCCCTGCAACGTCTTGGATATTGCCGAAGGGAGTATTGTGGTCCCGCTGCAGTTTTTCGCGCAAGGTGTCGATGGTTTTCGACCGTGATGTGACTTTCGGCGTGCAGCTGGGCAGGATTTCACTCCAGTCGTGGTCTTCCAGAATCTCATGGACTCCTTCGGCAAGGTCGTTGTACCAGGCCATGACCTCGTCGTAGCTGTCGATGTGGTCTTCATTGAGGTTGCCATCGCGGATGGCTTCTCCCAGTCGGCGGAGGGCTTTCGTTCCCAGCGGCCGGGGCGCGAGGGCAAAAGGCAGGTTGCCGGCTGTCATGCGTCAGCACCGTGTTCTTTCTTCACCGCGGTATAGAAGTCCGCGGGCACCGAATCCGCCAGGACTGTCACCTTCTCAAGAACCATGCGCGCCTGGCCATCCGGTCCGCCCTTGTGGATGACTCTGATCTGAGCTTGGACGTACTTCTCCAAAGCGGACACGGAGTCCGTCATAAGAGTTTTGGGGACCGTTCCGTTCCTGACGATGCCGTCCTTGTCCCGGATGTCAAAGACGCCACGGATCTTGCTGCTGGTCAACCATTCGCCCTCAATGACGAGGGGTTCCTCCTCCAGGCCAAGAGTTCTAATGGTTCCTTTTAGCAACCTCGCATCTTGGGGGCGGATGACCAGGGGCTTGTTCTGGTGTGTCCGGTCGTCCACGTCAACCGACACCCCGAGTTCACTGCAGCGGTCGGCAAATTTTCCGAGTTGTGTCGTGGCGTGGGCGCCAAGATCAATGAGTTTCTCCTCCAGTTGGAGGACCTTACCTTTGCCCGATTCCAGCAACTCGTGGAGTACGCCCATAACCTGGTCGACTGCGTCAGCCCCCGGTACGACCATGTCGTCAAGCTCCGGAACCGTTGTCTGTCCGTCGATGGGCTTTTCGTTGGCTCTGGGTTCCACATCCCCGGTAGGCGGGCAGATGAGTTCCATGATGAAGGAACCTCTTGTTGCAGGAATGGCCCACAGGCCGAGCCGGCCACGCACATTGTCATCGATTGTCGTATAGGGCTTGTCCAGGGTTTTATTCACCAAGGCCACAACTGTTTCGTTGAGGGCCAGGACCGCTTTGAGCAACTGGTTTGCGGGCCCTGCATGGCCCTGAATGGCTCCTTGGTGGAAGCGGGCACGAATGCCCTTACGGGATTCCAGCCATGCCGACTCAAGAGCAGTTTGTAATCCGGTCATGCTTTCGCGGTTCGACCGGGTCATCCAGTCGTCGGAGGAATTCTCCTCGTACTCGTAGAGAAGATTCTCGACATCGCGGAGAAAGGCCGATAGTCCGGTGTCTCGGTCAGTCATCCAGGCTCACCTCCACGCTTCCTTTGACCGCATCCGTGCCGTGCCCCCTGGACATCTGCCAGAACTTTTCCCACTTCTGTTCGGCTTTCGATCCGAGTGCGTGGTTTCGATGCTCTTGGGGAATCCTGACAATGCCGTAGACATCGAGTTCGACCGTTCGGCCCAGGCCTGGCACCGGAACTTTTTTGTAGCGGCTTCCGGGGCTAACCCAGTGGTCGTGGATGCTGCCCAGTATCCCGGCCGGCGGAGTTGACCGGCCACCATCGATCAGCGGCGTGCAGTCCAGGTCCGCGGGGTACTGCTTGCTGGTCACGAAGCTGCCGTCGACGAGGCACGTGTCGATGTGCAAACCGTGACCTCTGAGAACCTGCATGTAGTCAATGAAGTCTTTCATCAACCCAAGCCTGTGCCGCTCGTCTGGCTGGCCGCGTACAAAGTTGTCTAGAAAATGGGACATCCCTATGCGGTGAACGCCCACTGGGAGTACTTGATGGCCGCCCGGCCCCCCAACAAGTTCAAGCAATTGCAGTCCCTGCATCCTCTTCCGGACTCCGCTTGGGAATCCTTGACCGACCGATTCATGATGGCTCGGACATCTTCCCACTGGTTACCTTCGTGCGGCGGTAGACATTCCGTCTCTACAACCGACACATCACAAGATGCGGCAGATGGGCTTGGCGCAAGGGCCCTTCGGACCCGGCATTTCCTGGAAACCGCCGCCCCTCGTCTAGGACCATCCGTTCCACTGCTTCGGAGGTCGGTCTATCGCCCACTCATCGACGGGCCGATGGACGTAGAACGCTGCGGGTTACGTCAGCCTATCGGTCCTCGGGACAGTTCGCTGAAGCCGACAAGGAGAGCAATCGGGCCGTTATCCGGGTGTGCCGTGGCTACGGCCCGAAGGCGCACTCGGGCTCCGTTGTTAGTGTTGGCCGGATCCAGCCCTGAAAGACTGTCCATCGATTGCGTATCGCGAAAGATGGTGGTTCAACGGTGAGAGAAGAAGCAATGCCAGCTCCGCTGCGGAGAACCGCGCAGGCGTCTCTTGTCGACGCAGGGGTAGCTGGACCTGCACACCATAGGTAGTGTGGGCCACACATGTTCGTCCCTATGGAAGGCTCATGATCCGGGTTACGAGACGCCGTGCAGCGATGCTTCACCGGATGCGGTCCTGGGAAAGCATTTTTGCCGGTTTTGCCCTCACGCTCCTCGTTGCGGGCGTGGTGTCCGTGTGCGTTACCGGGCATCCGGATGCCGGCGACCGGTTTGTTGCGGAGTCGGCGGCGGCAGCCGGGCATGACCACCATTTAAAACCTGGAACGGGCCGGGGCATGGAACCCGTACTCATCACGGCGGACCCGGCGCCTCATGGCGGAGACCACCGCCACTACTGCTGTGCACACCACGTTTCGTCGGCCGCTGAAGCAGCCGCCCAGCGTCCCGAAGAGCATCAGCCTGCGGGCGTGACTACGCCTGTGCCGACCCACCCGCTCCTGCCCGAGCCCTTGCAGTCGCCGGTAAACGCTGGCCCGGCTCCGCCGGCCCCATCCCTCATCCAACTGTCGATCAGCCGTACCTAAACCGCTCCGCGCCCTGACACAAGGCCGCGGCCGATCGAGTGGCATGCGAACGACACGCCTCCATGCACGACCACTGCGGCGTCTGCGCCGAGGCCTGCCGCCGCTGTGAACAGGCGTGCGCCGAGCTGCTGGGCTTGGGCGGACCTCGCCCGCACGCGGCCCGCGCGGTACCGGGATGTCCCTAGGAAAATGTCCCGGTACCCCGGTGGCCGGAACCAAAACACGAACGTGAACGAGAGACATAAGACTAAGCAGAATAACCAGGCCCGGTGCGGAACCGCTGCGGCTGCAGGCCACAAGCGCGAAGCCACGGATAAGAGAAGGAGCAGTTCTGTGTCGCACACGGAAAACGACAAGAAGAACGGACAGGGTCACGTTGAGCACCAGTCCCACGACAGTATGAAGATGTACCTGCGCTTCGGAGCGATGATCCTGACGGCGATGGTGGTGATGTACGCGGCCATGTTCGTCGGCTCCTACGAGTGGAGCCATGTGCGCTGGAGCGAGAGCCGCATGTTCATGGCGCTCACGATGGGCGGGACCATGGGCCTGATCATGCTCGCCTGGATGCTGAACATGTACCGGAACACGAAGGCGAACGTGGCCGTGGTTGTAATCAGCCTCCTGCTCCTCGGGGGCGGAGTATTCCTCGACCGCAGCCAGACCACGGTGCAGGACACAGGGTTCATGAGCTCGATGATCCCGCACCACTCGCTGGCCATCACCCGGTCCGAGCGCGCCGAACTCGCAGACGCGCGGGTATGCCAGCTGGCGGTCGAGATCAGCGAGGCGCAGCGCCGGGAGATCTTCGAGATGGACTGGCTGATCGAAGACATCCAACGCAATGGAGTGGCCGCGACGGCCCAAGAGGCAGAAGCCCGGTCGGTCCCCGATTACCAGGAGCCAGCAGAACGCCAATGTCCCACGGATTGAGAAGAAATTGCCCCCAGTGAGCCGGCTGCCATGATCTCAACAGGAGAAAACGGTGCCCAAAAATTGCGAGACTAAGTGACTCGGAGCAGGGAGTTGTTGGCTACCCTTACCGATCCCCGTCGAGTGCATCAGATGCGATTCTCCGAACTTTAGAGGTGATATGAGCTAAGGCGAAATTGGGCGAGCCGTTGTGGGTCGTTGACCAGGCGGCGTGCGCGGCGTTCGGGGTTGTGCCGCTCGATGAAGTACCGGACCCAGCTCGTGGAGGTCTCATCCCGGTCGAGGGTGTAGACCAGCGCGACGAGGACGGAGTGCTGGACGGCGCCTAGATTGCTTGAGTCGTGTCTGTCCTTGAGCCAGATGGTGATGGCTCTGAGGACGACTCCGCCGCGGTAGGTCAGGGCGAGTTTGTCGTACCTGGTAGCCAATCCCCGCCATTGTTTGAAAACGTTGAAGGAGAGTTCGACGACGTTGCGGCGCTTGTAGGCTTCCTTGTCAAGCAGATCCCGGATCGCCTTTGACGAGTAGGCTTTATCGGCCAACGCGCGGTCCGGCCTCGTCCTTGCCCGGCCAGGACCGAACCGACCTACCCTGAGGGCATCCAGAACCGGGGCAAACATAGGCGCGTCACCGCCCTGACCGGGGCCGACCAGAATGACCAGCGGGTGCATTTTCCCGTCGCGCAGATTATGGATCTTCGTGGTCAATCCGCCGCGGGACATGCCGATCGCGTGGTCGTCAGGTTCCTCAAACAGTTTCTTGTAACTTGGCAAGGCCCCCTATGGCGCGGGGAAGGTTGGTCGCGTGCTGGTGGGCACGGTTGATGGTTGAATGGGCCGAGACTTCCCAATCGCCCTGCCCGGCTGCATCGGCTTCGGCAAGCAGGCGGGACAGGATCGCATCAGGGTCCCATCGCTGCTGAAACGCCGGTGCCGCTGCCAGATGGACTGCCGGGGCCGTCGCTACGTGGACGAGGTGCGGCAAGCGACCTTGTCGAAGTCGAAAGTAAACAGATCCCTACGGAAGATTCGCCCGATGAAGTCGCCGCCGCAACAATAGAACACCTCGGCTCTGAGCGGGTGCTCCGGCCACATTGAGCGGGTTTCTCGATGCTTGCCCTCTTCGTCGCGGTCAAGTGGAAGCCACCCTACGTGCTGTTGCCAGGGAACTCGCCCATGATGAGCTGGCAGATTACCTCTCCCCATGGCAGAGTCCGGCAGGGGACCGGTCCTGGATCGCGATGGCCGCTGCCGCGGACTCCAAATACACACTTGGACTGCTTCCCGCGCTCAAAGCGTCGATTGTTCCGACCCGACTCGTCTGGGGACGCGACGACGAGTTCCAGACAGTCAGTTATGCCAGCGTGACCGGCGTCCGCATGTGGCCGGTTGGCGTTCCGTGATTGACTTACGCGTGCGCCTAATGCTGAAGCAAACGATGGGGCTGCTCCAGATCCTCAACCTGCGATATTGTAGGTAACAGCCTCACGGTATGGCCGCCATCTCCCGGGCGACCGTGAGCATCCCGGGGGCACCTGCCTGCACCGCAGCCATTATTCGTTGTGTTCAATACTCGACTCGGTCAGGTCCCGTAGATGGCGACGAGGTTAGCGAAATCGATAGCGTCCGGAACCGGGTTCGTGTTGTCACCGGTGACGGAGTTCATCACGTCCGAGCGCTCAAGGCGGTGGTCCAGGCCGAGGGTGTGCCCCATTTCGTGGACGACGGTGGCCAGCGCACCGTTGTCGGTAGCCCTGTCCAACGGCTGGGTGTACAAGGTGATGGTTGCACTTTCCATGTAGTCCCCGTTCTCTTCCCATCGCATTTCCCCGTCCGAACCACGTGAACGGCTTCCATCTTCCACGATGGCCACACAGTTCGCGCCGGCGGTGCAGGACTGGGCGGTCACGGCCTTAAGGCAGGGACTCTCGGACCAGATCGTTGCAGCCTCGGTTACGAGCCGGGCGTACCGCACGGAAAGCTGGCCGGTTTCGAACTCCACTACCAGCTCCGCTCCGGTCGGCTTCTGCCACGGTTTGACCGGTGAGTCCTCCGGATCGACATCCCGTACGTCCGCACCTGCCTCGGCCACGCATTTCGGCGGGCTGTCCTCGAGGGTTTCGCGCAAGCTCTCGTCGCGGTCCGGAACGAAGTTTCCAACAGTGTCTTGTGCGGGTCCATCGTCCGGATCCCCTTGGCTGGGGGAGGACACACAGGCGGTTAGGAACAGGCACAGCCCCAACACCAAGGCGGGAAATCGCCTCGCGAGTGTGGAGCCGCAGGTCCGCCGGGACATCGGAAGTGGGGTACCCCGGCTGCTGGTTACCGTCATTATCATGGCTCCCTTGGAGGGTGTGCGCTAGCCTGAACCCCACCCTACGAAAAGAGCCTATGTTTTTGCTGTGTCCAGCTGGCCGTGCGTGTTGTCCTGTGCCGGTCTAAGCCAGGCTGGCACCCGCTCGGACACAAGCGGCTCAAGGCCTTTTGGCTGGGCATTTGTGGATCCGGAATTCCGGTCAGAGGAGGCGGGCGTACCAACTTCGCCGTGGCCCTCCTCCTTTTTCCTAAGGACGGGCAAGGCATCTTGATCGCCCAACAGCGACGACGGCCGGGCAAGGCGGACGGCAACCCGCGGAGAATGGAAAAGGCATCAGCGGCAATGTCTGGCTTCGGGAAGTTCAATGCGCCCTCATGAGGGGCGAGGTCGCCATCAACAGCCTCTTATTGATTCGCAGGAGGGTGCGGGCGGGGAGCTATGGTTTGCCGCTGCCGGGATGAAAGCGGCAAACCATGCATCCGGCGGCCTTCTGATTCAGGTTGTGGCTGCCGGCCGTCCACCACTGCGGTCGTACCATTGTTCCAGCCAGGTCTGCATCTGGCTTATTTCGGCAAGCTGGACTTCTCGAATGTTCGAGCACAGTTCGGTCAGCTCGGCGTGTTCGGCCGATTCAAGGCATTCTTCGGCTTCCCGGACGGCGGCCCAGTGGTGGCGGATCATGGACTGCATGAACCGGATTTCGTACTCGGCGCCGGTGTAGGTTTCGAACCTGTCCATGGAGCGCATATCGCCTTCGCTCATTTTGGGTTCGTAGGTGATGCCGTACCAGTCGTGCAGCCAGGTCTGCATCTGGCCGATCTCCTGCTGCTGGGCTTCAAGAATGGACTGGCACAGTTCTTTCAGCTCCTGGTGGGTTGCTTTCTGCAGGCAGGTCTGGGACATGGCTACCGCCATCGCGTGGTGGTCGATCATGTCCTGGAGGAAGCCCACCTCGTAGCTGGCAGCAGCCTCGCTCTGGGCCGGCGCATCGGCAACAGCAGGGGCGGTAACCGCTCCGGTACCTACCACCGCGCCAAGCGCCAGTACGGCTGACGCCGCCGCAGCGGGAATTCGCTTACTGATCCTGTTTTTCCGCACGGGTTCCATACCTCCGGGTCACTAGGGGGGAGTGCAGTGGGGAGGACGGGACGCCTGGTCGGTGCCCCGCCTGACAAACGCAAAGAGCTTTTACTCGGAGGCTCCGCGGCCTAGGGAGCCGAGCAATTCATTGCAGGCCGTTTCACAGCGGCGGCATGCTTCTGCACAGACGCGGCAGTGTTCATGCATTCCGGCGTGCTGTTCACACTCATCGGCGCATGCCTTGCAGGTTGCGGCGCAGGCTTCCAGCACCGCCTTGGTGATGTTGGCGTCATAGCCGGTATGACGCGAGAGAATGCTGCCGGTAGCGGCGCAGATGTCGGCGCAGTCCAGGTTGGTGCGGATGCATTTGGTCAGCTCCGCCAGCATGTCCTCGGACAGGCAGGCATCGGCGCAGGCGGTACAGGTCTGAGCGCACTCAAAACACGCGGCAATGCACTCTGCAAGTTTCTGCCGGTCCACTCTGCCAAGGCTTTTCGGGTACGTTTCGAGCATCGAAGTGATGTGAGTCATGATCCTGCTCCAATCCGTAGGCTTCTGGTCGACGGCGCCGGCCGTCCTTAAGCACAGTAACCTTACTATTCGTTGTTCCGTCAAGTGCTCCAGCGGTCAATACTGCTGATGAAGCCGGAGCGGCCGGTTCGAAAAAGCTTTCACGGTGGTGCTGTCCGGTCCGCAAGCGCGTGGCGCCCGGGGCCGGTGGGAGCGGTAGCTTGAAAGGGTGAAAATCCGGCCCTGTGGCTTGGTCGAAAGCATGAACCCACGCAGCACAAAAGCATGCGCATCGACACGTGCCCGGTCCTGGAGGTCGGGGAGTCGCAGGAAGGGCGCGAACACGTTGTTCTCCTCGCCGCACCGGACGGAGAAGGGGCTAGAGGAGGTCAATCCCAACTGTCTTCATTTCGCCGTCCTGCAGTTCGCGCCGGCTCTGCAGTGCTACGCCCTCCCGACGAGCGGTACGGCTCAGTGCTGCAAGAACGAGCGGGGTGGCCCCGGTATCGAGAAGGAACAGCCCGCCCTCGTTGCCAACGAGGGCGTACCCGCTTTCCACGCAGTGGCCCATCATGGCACATTCCACGGTATGCCGGCGCGCCCGGTTGAGCAGCTCCGCGTGCGGATACCTGCGGAGGCAGGCCAGATCCACGATGTATCCCTGAAAGGTCTCCGTCGTCATGAGCCTGCGGTCTTTGGGTATGCCGTCAACGATCTAATGCTCGTCGTAGTGGTCGTCGTGCTCCGCGTGCCAGTGACCATCGTGAAGATAATCGAGGTGGTCACCGTGCTGGCGGCTTTCGTGCCCGCACTGGTCACCGTGCTTGTGCTCGCCATGGGACTCATGCACCCCGTGCCCGCTCTGGGTCTCGCTCATTATTTACACACTCCTCGTTCGTCGCGCCATATGTAAACGACGTTAGGCCGCGTCTTTCATCGCGGTCAATGCCTCTAGCCAGCTTCGTGAACCCGTGCGTAGTGTGATGACAAGTAGCCTGACCAGTTTGACGAGGAGCACTTGAGAAAAGGAGCAACAAGTGAGCTTTCCTGCCAGCCGCCACATCTCCCCCTGGGTAGACACCCTGCCACCACCGGAACTGGGGCCAACAGGATTCCGGGACGATGCATCTGACGTGCTGGTCCTCGGAGCGGGCATCACAGGGATCACCACCGCGCTCCTGCTCCAGCGCGCGGGACTGAAGGTGACAGTGGTTGAGGCGAGACGTCTGGCCGGCTCGGTGACCATGCACTCGACCGTGAAGGTGACCTACGGTCACGGAACCCTGTACTCGAAGATCGAGCAGAAGCGGGGGTTCGATGCCGCAGCCGCCTACGCGGAGGCGAACGTTGCCGGATTCGGGGAGATCCTCGCTCTTGAACGTGACCTTAACATCGACTGCATGCTCGAACGCGGACACCCGCATGTGATCTACGCCGAGCAGCCTGAGGAAGTAGAGGCCGTCGAGGCTGAGGCCAGGGTCGCGGAGAGGATCGGGCTTCCTGTCACGCTTGGCCAAGAGGCGCCGGTGCCGTTCGAGGTCGCCGCTGCCCTTCATTTCACGGATCAGGCGCACTTCCACCCTGGGCGCTACCTTGCCGGACTCGCTGAAGCATTCGTCCATGGGGGCGGCAACATCATCGAAGGGGTGCGGGCCCGGGAAGTGAGCGAAGAAAGCCACCACTGCACTGTTGGCACTGCGGCGGGAAAACTGGCCGCTGCCCACGTCGTCGTCGCGACGCACTATCCGTTTCTGGACCGCGGCGGGCAGTTCAGCAGAATGACGGCCAGACGTTCCTATGGCATAGCCGCGGTGCTGCCCGGAGGGAGCAATGCGGGAATGGCCATCAACGCAGGTTCCCCGACGCGCTCAACCCGGACGGTCATGCTCGACGGCGAGGAGCTGCTCATTGTTGTCGGAGAGGGCCACGGTGTCGGCCATGTTTCGGAGACGGGACAGCGGTGGGCCCGGCTGCAGCAGTGGGCGCAGGAGCGTTATGGTGTCACCGACTTTCGCTACCACTGGTCAGCAGAGGAGACGAGCACCCTGGACCACGTCCCATTCGTTGGGTTTGCTGCTCCCGGCTCGAATCGGCTTCTTCTGGCAACAGGTTTTGACGGGTGGGGAATGACGAACGGCACGGCAGCGGCCATGCTCATGCGGGACCTCATCCTTGAACGGGACAACTCTTGGGCGGCTACATTTGATGCCCGCCGGGCCGAAACCAGTCTACCGGGCAAGGAATTCGTTAAGCACAACCTCCATATCGGCAAGATGTGGCTGAAAGACCGGGTCGGCGGACCCCCGAATGGATCGCCTGAAGAGCTGGAGCCCGGCGACGCCGCCGTACTCAAAGTCGACGGTGAGCAGACGGCAGCCCACCGGGACGAGAACGGCGCACTACATGCAGTGTCGGCCGTATGCACCCACATGGGGTGCACGGTGGGATGGAACGATGGCGAGAAGAGCTGGGATTGCCCCTGCCACGGCTCCCGTTTCAATCCGGACGGTGAAGTACTGCATGGCCCGGCAACCGCCCCCCTGTCGAAACAGAGCCTGGGCTAACGCCCGGCGTGGCAGCAACGACCATGGAAGCAGCTCTGTCTACCGGATCAGGAGAATTTCCCGGGACCTTGACCGGGCCGTTGATCGCCGGCTTGGCCAAAGAGCACCGAACCCCTGTGTGGGTGTACGAGGCCGGCAACATCCGCGCGCAGATTGCCCGGCTTCGCCAGTTCGACCTTATCCGTTTTGCCCAGAAGGCAAATTCGAACGTGCACATTCTGGCTTTGATGCGCGGTGAAGGCGTTGCCGTTGATGCAGTTTCGGCGGGTGAGCTTGAACGGGCACTGGCAGCCGGCTATTCAGCAGGAACTCCTGACGAGCAAATTGTGTTCACCTCAGACATACTGGACCGCCAGACCCTGCATCGGGTCGTCGAACTCGGAATTCCAGTCAACGCCGGTTCCCCACAGATGCTGGAGCAGATCGGGCAGGCCGCACCGGGTCATCCCGTATGGCTGAGGATTAACCCAGGATTCGGGCACGGACACAGCCGCAAGACCAACACCGGTGGCGAACACAGCAAACATGGGATATGGCACGAGCACCTGTCCGAAAGCGTTGCCCTGGTCAACAGGTACGGACTCGACCTCATCGGCCTGCATATGCACATCGGTTCCGGCGCCGACTACCACCATCTGGAGGCCGTCTGCCAGGCGATGGTCACCCAAGCCAAAAGCATCGGGCAGGACGTAAAGGCAATCTCTGCCGGCGGCGGCTTGCCATTTCCCTATGCACCCGGTCAGGCTGAAGTGGATACCGACCGGTACTTCCGGCTTTGGGATGCAGCGCGTCGGGACCTTGCCGCCGAACTGGGTCACCCGATCCGTCTTGAAATCGAACCCGGGCGTTTCCTCGTCGCCGGAGCAGGCGTTTTGGTGGCCGAAGTTCGGGCACAGAAACCAGTTGGCAGGAACCACTTTGTGCTGGTCGACGCCGGATTCAACGACCTGGTGAGGCCCGCAATGTATGGCAGCAACCACCGGATCTCGGTGCTGACGGCAGAAGGCGAACTCCGCAGCGACGCCGACCGGGAATCGGTGCTGGCCGGACCGCTGTGCGAGTCGGGAGACGTGTTCACCCAGACTGCCGGCGGCGAGGTTGTCCCAGTGCCGCTGCCGCGTGCTGAAGTCGGCGACCTCGTAGTCATCCACGACACAGGAGCTTACGGAGCAAGCATGTCATCAAATTACAACTCGCGGCCGCTGGCGCCGGAAGTCCTGGTAGATGCCGGCCGGGCAACCCTGATCCGCCGACGGCAAACCATCGCAGAACTCATCGCGCTGGAGGCCGGGCCTCACGGGTAGAAGGTCACCCTCGAACTGGCTCCCGCTTCCGGATCTGCTGTGCCCGGCTTCCACCCTTTGCCATACGCCCCGTCTAAGCAGCCGCCGGCATCTGCAAAGGGGTGCGGAACGCGCAACTGTCCCGGGGGCGTTTGGTGCCCTAGTCCGGCTTCCGTGGATGCCAGTGTTCAAAGGCAGGGTCAGCGAGGATTTCTGGACTTGAATTATACCCCAGCAGGGTATAAGATGGAGTGTCTATGGATAGGAGATGCCATGAGTGAGCAGGCTGTCATTGACGATCGTATCGATCACGGTTACACCTCGGACAAGGAAGCGTACCTGCGCAGACTGAAGCGTATTGAGGGCCAGGTCAGGGGTATCGCCCGAATGGTGGAAGAGGATAAGTACTGCATCGACGTACTGACCCAGGTTTCCGCCATCAACAAGGCCCTCCATGCCGTGAGTCTGGGCTTGCTTGAAGACCACATTGCCCATTGTGTGGTCGGGGCCGCCAACGAATCCAGAGAGACGGGCAATCCCCAGGCTGTCCAGGAGAAAGTTGCCGAGGCTTCCGCGGCTATCGGCAGGCTGCTGCGCTAGGCGCATCGGCAACTTGAAGCCGCCACGATCCAGAAAGAACACCCTCATGGAAACACGAGTCGGCATTTCAGGCATGACCTGCAACCACTGCATCGCCTCGGTTGCTGAAGAACTCATGGAACTTGACGGTGTCGAAATCGTCACCGTTGACCTCAAGAAGGACGGCGTCTCCACCGCTTCCATCACGTCCGGGAGAGCCCTGGACCCGGCTGAGATCAGCGAAGCCGTCACCGAGGCCGGCTGCCAGGTCGTGTCCAACAACGCCTGAACGGCTAACCGAAACCGCGGGCCTCTACCGTGGTGAGCGCGATGATCCAGAGGGGCCAGCCGCCGAACTTCCAAGTGCATCGCTCGCCGCGATCAAGGCTGGCTTGTTCCCTGTCTTCGCCTGTAAACACCTCTCGGATTCCGACGCGGCTCCGGGGGCGGCAGTATTCGTGACCCCCGGGACCGCTATGGCCGCCCCGTCCTTTCGCCTCGTCGCGAACCCGTTCCCGCAGTGCGCGTTGCCAAGTAAGAAAGCTCCGCCCTTGACGGCCGGTGCACGTTCCGGCGCGGCTCAACAGGGGCAGGTCACGGAATTGTAACGTCAACGTTTTTTCCTGTAGATTGGAGGCCGCGCATACCCATCGCGGGTATGGCCCTGGTCTGTCCGCCTAGCCCTGTCAGCAGACCAGTCCGTTCGAAATACCAGACAGGGGCGGAGGAACCACATCCGGTGCCTTGGGGCACCTTGGGGTGAAGTCCGGTCAGCTACTTCCTTTTAACGGGGGTGCTTGCTGCCCGGACCGAGTTGAACTCTCACTCGAATCCGACAGCTAACTTCGCAGGCGTACGGAGAGGACCCCTTGAGCAATCACACAGGAGAGCGCGGACGCAGGCGCGCCGTCGCTCCTTCAGCAAGCCCTTTACGAAACCGCACTCAAGCCGGACGTCGGAGAGCAGAGCCGCAGCCTGCTGCAACCCTTCAGGGCCTGACACGAAAGGTGGCTCTCGGAGCAGTGGCAACCGGTTTGGTAGCTGTAGTGGCGTTGCCGGCGGCCCAGGCTCAAACGAGCCACAACCTCGACTCCGAGACGGTTTCGAACGTACCGGCCAGTACGGCCGTGGCCGCGGCGAACGTTGTACTGGACTTCAGCCGTTCCGAAATTTCCAGCAAGGCAGCGCCGGCAAAAACCGAGCCGAGCAGCGACCAAAAAGCCTCTGCGGCCTCTGCGGATGCAGCAGAACCGGCAGCGGATAAGCCTCGTGCAAAGGAACAACCAGCCGAGAAACCGGAAACGGAAGCACCCGCCGAGACCGGGCAGCCGGTCACCGGACTGGCCGGGCCGTTGGCACAAATGAACATCAGCTCGCCGTTCGGTTACCGCACCAACCCGCTTACGGGCGCATCAGGCGAGTTCCACAACGGCACTGACTTCTCCAGCGGCTGCGAAACTCCTGTTTTGGCATCAGCTGCAGGAACCGTCGTCGAGGCTTCGTCCAGCGCGGCCGGCTATGGAAACCGCGTCGTAGTCGACCACGGCGGCGGACTGAAGACAACGTACAACCACTTGGGCAGCATCGCCGTGCAGGCGGGACAAGAAGTCGCCGCGGGAGAACGGGTTGCCGGCGTTGGCACGACCGGTAACTCAACGGGCTGCCACCTGCATTTTGAGGTACTGGTGAACGAGGAAACGGTCGACCCGGCCGGCTGGCTATAAACCATAGACGATCTGCGGGGCTGCACACGTCGGTGTGCAGCCCCGCTTTTATATGCCGTCCGGGTGACTGCCCCTTCCGCATCGATGCCCTTATGCGCATCACACTTCAGCCCGACGCCCGGATTCGAGCCCGTTCCACACCCCCTGCAAACGAGTAGCAAGGATGCGAAAACGGGTAAGGGGTACTCGTGCGACAGCATTTGAGGCCTTCTAGTCTGTCAATGTCGGGTAGACGGGGCTGAGACAAGCTCAGAAACCCGGTCACTGAAAGTGCGGACACGACTCCGGGCGCTGTGCAACACCGCTTGGGGCGGGGGACCGGGAAATGAAAACAAAGTCAGCGGCAGCAACATGTGGCCGAATGTCGGCTCTCCGGCGTGTTCCGCCCGGCGTCCTGCTCAGAGCACAAGCTGGCCTTTCCGGGTATGACTGCTATCAGGGCAGGCCAGGGCGCTTGCCGAGGTTGGCCCTGCCGGATCCCTGTCAGCAAGAGAGCCGGCTCCATGATCGTGGACAACGGAAGCGTCGATAGGAAACATCATGGGTCTCAGCAAGTATCGCCGCGGTGACAGCTCCAACGAAAGCAATGCGCAGCCGGAATACGTGCGCACACGGCCCAAACGCTCGCTGCAATGGATCACCGGGATGCTGCTGCTGGCATTGCCTGCGGCCTTCCTCCTGTTCGGCGGTCAGTTCCTGGCGTCCGGGGACAACAGCCGGGCTGCAGAGGGTATTGCCGGGCCTGGCCCTGGCGGTGCACCGACGGTCAGTCCGGAGCCCGTTCCCGGGAACCGGGCAGCGGCGGCCGCGATCGATGTGCCCGAGTACGAACCCGCAGAACCGATGCCTGAGGTAGACGGCCAAACCGTGGTGTCCCTGACCTTTGATGACGGGTTCGCCGGCCAGTACCGTGCTGCCGAGATCGTGTCCGAGGCCGGGCTCGATGGCACCTTTTATATCAACTCAGGCAACCTGGACAAACCCGGATACCTGACTCTAAAACAGGCCAAGGAGATAGCCCTCGACGGTCACGAAATCGGGGGGCACACGTTGTCCCACGCGGACGTCCGCGAGTTGTCGGCGGACGAGGCTGCCAGACAGATCTGCGTCGACCGTCAAAACCTGGTGGAGTGGGGGTTTTCCGTGACGAACTTCGCTTTCCCTTTCGCGTCCCGTAACCAGCAGGTGGAGAACAGCGCCAGGGAATGCGGCTATAACAGCGCCCGCAGCCTCGGGGACATCCGGACCCGGTTCAGCTGCGAGGGGTGTCCTACGGCAGAATCGCTGCGTCCAGCCAAACCTTACCGCCTGCAGGCACCTGAGGAAGTTGAGAACAACTGGACACTTGCAGATATGCAGGAAGCCGTTACCTCCGCTGAATCCGATGGCGGCTGGGTCATTCTGACGTTCCATGGATTGTGCCCGTACGAATGCACTGAGATCGGTGTCGAAGAGGACACGTTCACCCAGTTCGTCGACTGGCTGGCCGAGCTTAATGCCGGCGGGACTACTGTAACAAGGACTGTTCAGGAGGTAATCGGCGGCCCGAACCGTGAACCGGTCATCTGGTCCTCTCCGTCGCCGGCGGACAGTAGCGTCAACGGCGTCAAGAACCCCGGGCTCGAGCAGCGGGGAAGCACCGGCACGCCGGTATGCTGGATGGAGGGCGGGTTTGGTCTGAACAAGGCGGAATTCAGCACGGGAGAAGGCCGAAGCGGGTCTTCCGGCACCCGGGTGGTTGTCGAAGGCTACGTCGACGGAGATGCGAAGCTGGTACAACAACAGGATCTGGGGGAGTGCGCCCCGGCCGTAGCCCCTGACGAGCGGTACTCCCTTCGCGCGTGGTACCGGGCCGACGCGCGGACCCAGTTCAGCGTTTACTACCGCGACGGGATCGGCTTGTGGCACTACTGGACTGCCGGCCCGTACTTACCCGCAAGCGACGACTTCACCCAGGCAGAATGGACGACACCACCCGTACCCGACGACGCCACCGCCCTAAGTTTCGGACTGGCTCTGCTGGGCAACGGCGAGCTGACCACGGACGACTATGCCCTCTACAACTCCGAGGGCGCACCCCCGCTTGAAGGGCCAGCACGATGAAACCGGGAACGGCAGCAACGCTCCTGTGCTGTCTGGCACTCGCGGCCTGCGCGGTGCCTGGCGGGACCGCACTCCGGCAGAGCGGCCCGGGCTCCGCAGAACTGGCCGGCGAGGATGATTACCCATGGCACACGGACATCGTTGCCACTACTTTCTGGGTGGGCGAGATTCTCGACCCCGGTACGTCGGACGGAAGTCAGGAACTGTCCACCTACGACAGCCACTGGATGGAGAGCTACGGTGGCTGCGACGGCGTGGTCATCGACGGGGTCTGCAACACCGAGCGGCGCACAGCAGAGAACGGCTACGCGCCACTGAACATGGAGCCAAAGGAAAACTACTTCTACCTTGATCTGCCGTTCGACGATCTCAACAACCCCCAAGCGTTCGCGACGCGGGCGAAAGTGATTCCGTGGGCAGACCAGCCCGGCTACGCGGGCAAGGCAACCGACAAGTCCTTCAGCTACATGAAAAACCGGTGGGTACGGCTCAAGAAAGGCGACCGGATCTGTTACGGGCAGGTGCAGGACGCGGGCCCCAACGTCTATGATGACGCGGCCTATGTGTTCGGAGAAGATGACCCTCGACCCGCCAACACAAGATTCAACGTGGCCGGCCTCGACGTATCCCCGGCGCTGAACGGCTGCCTGAAATTCAGTCAGCTGAACGGATCCCAGGACCGCGTGGACTGGCAGTTCGTCGAAGCGAAAAACGTACCCGAAGGCCCCTGGAAGGAGATCGTTACCACCAGCCCAGTCCAACACCGCTGACACCTGCGGGAAGATCGGGTAACCGGCAAAGACCATGCCCTCGGCAGGTGCGCGGCACCCGGCACGGGCGCCTTCGTTCAGCACCCATACCGGGTTCCAAGCAAGACCGATACCAGTTACCGCCCTGTTACCCGTCTACGCCTCCGGTGCAGGCCGCGCCGGGCTCCGGTGTCTGCTCTCCCTGAACGTACTTCGCCAGGAACGGCGCAAGCCGGCTGTCAGAAGCAGTATCAACAGTCAGTTGGGTTCCCCACGCGCTGGCGGCAACCGGTGTATCCTGATTCGAATTCGGGCTCAACAGGACATAGCTGCGCTCACCCACCAGGTCAGTCAGCAGATTGATTTCGCGCTGCGGAAGATCCGGGCGGTAAGTGATCCATACGGCCCCGTGTTCCATGGAGTGGATGCCCCGGCCTTCATTGACGGGTTCGGTGTACACTCCACAGTTTGTCCATACGGGCGAATGGTCCCCGCCGACACCCGGGTTCTGGTCGTATTCGACCGCCGCCTCCACATGCCGGTTGGACAGGTCTTCGTAGGTCTGCACTCCGGCTATGGGCTGTGCCGCAGCTTCTGACAGTTCCCGGCTCTTTCGGGCTTCCCCGCTGATGACGACGGCGACCCAGACGACGAGGCCCAGAAGGACGACCCCTGTTCCTCCGTAGATGAGGAAGTTCCGGCGCCGTTCCTGTGCACGTTGTTGTGCTTTGAGTTTTTGTATCTGCTCCCTGCGTGCGTCCCTGTCCTGCTTTTTGGGGTTGGTCACTGGCGGACTCCTTTATCTGTGTCGTATTTGAGATAGTGCGTTGATACTGGTTCGAAGTGGAACCTGGGCGTACGTTTACTTCCGGTCTGTATAAGTGCGCCAGCGTTCCTTGACCGGCTCGGGCAACGCGTCCCAGGCGGGTGCCTCCGGCATCCAGAGTCCTCCCAGCATTGCCTGGCGCTCCTCATAGAGCGTTCTGCCTGCGGCGTCACGGTTTGCGTCGACACTGCTGGGTTCCGGTGCGGAGTTGTCCTGACTTTCGGGAGTGGTCATGGCGCGCTCTCTTTCTTTTTGGCTGGTTCGGTTTCGCTGGCGGTCGAAGCGGAACGGTTTTCGGACGGGGGAATACTTGCGCGGGGGTGCCGGCGCAGCATCAGGAAGGCCGTCAGGCCGCCGAGGAACAGCAGGCCGGAGACCCAGGTGTTGACCCGCAGGCCGAGGATCGTGTTCGCGTAGTCGGAGCGCATTAGCTCGAACCCGAAGCGGCCGGCTGTGTAAAGGGTCACGTACAGGGCAAAGACGGAGCCGGCACCCGGTTTGAACCTGCGGTCGATGGCCAGCAGCGCCAGCCCGGCAGCAAGGCACCAGAGCGATTCATAGAGAAAGGTCGGATGGAAGTAGCCCAATACGACGGGGGCCCCGTCGGCGTTCAGCACGGCGCGGCCCTGGGCCAGATCCATGTCGTGGATCTGGAGCCTCCATGGCAGGTCGGTGGGCCCGCCGTAGAGTTCATTATTGAACCAATTTCCCCAGCGGCCGATGCCCTGGGCCAGGAGCAGCCCCGGTGCGGCGGCGTCCAAAAATGCGGGCAGGGGAACGTTGTGCCGGCGGCATCCGATCCAGGCACCGACGATGCCCAGGGCGACGGCGCCCCAGATGCCAAGCCCGCCGTCCCAGATCCTCAGGGCGTTCCACGGGTTTCGGCCGGGACCAAAGTACAGCTGGTTGTCGGTAATGACGTGGTAAAGGCGGCCACCGACGATGCCGAAGGGGACGGCCCAAAGGATGACGTCCAGGGTCTGTCCCGGATCGCCGCCACGGGAGGTGAGACGCCGGTCGGTGAGCCAGGTGGCCAGGACTATTCCGGTGAGGATGGCCAGAGCGTAAAAGTGGATGGTCAGCGGGCCGACCTGGATGGCGCTGATCGTCGGGGACGGAATAAACAGTTCCGCCGGGAGGGACGTTGTCATGGTGCTCCAATGCATCGGCGCTTGCCGGTTCCGTGGAAGCCGGCAAACGGAAGGATTACTGCAGGTAGGAGAAGACGCCCATCATGCCGCGTTCGGCGTGGTAGGCGTTGTGGCAGTGCGTGAGCCATTGGCCGGGGTTGTCGGCATCAAATTCGAAGACCACGGTCTGCTTTGGTTTGACGATGACGGTGTCTTTGCGGGCACGGTTGTCGGCAAGCTGGAAGGTATGCCCGTGCAGGTGCATGGGATGCCACATGTCGGTGTCGTTGACAATTTTGACCTGTACGCGTTCGTTCAGCCGGAGGTCGAAGGCCCCGTCGAGCGGTTTGGCCATGTCGAAGCGGCGCCCGTTGATGCCCCAGTCGTATTTCTCCATGGAACCGGTCAGCCGCATCTCGTGGACCCGGTCCGGCGGCTTGGGCGCGAACAGGACCGATTCGTCTGCTTTCAGGCGGCTGCCATCCGTAACGGCTCCGTCCAGCGTCTTGGGCATCCGCCCTGCCGGGGGAGGTGTTCCGATTCCGGTGCTGATCAAACCGTAGGCGTTGCCTTCCTTGCCTTCCGGCAGTGCCAGGACGGGCGTGTAGCCGTCGCGCACG
>NZ_JABBCH010000025.1 GCF_012952295.1 Crystallibacter degradans | reverse complement strand
CGGTCTTGCGGGCCTTTACGTCTGCTGCGGTGACCGTGATGAGGTCCTCCGGGCCGCAGGAGAAGATGTCGCAGATCGCGGAGATGAGCTGCAGTGCGACGCGTTCGGGCTTCTGGTTCACGAGCCGATAGACCTGGGGGCGGGAGAGGACGATCCCGCGCTCGGCGAGCAGCGGTATGAGGTCGGTGGTGTTGTGAAGGCCTCGCGCGGCCATCAGCTCCGCAAGGCGCCAGCGATACTCAACCTGCCGCTTCACCAGTCACCTCCCGGGCGCCTGAAGGCTTCCGTGACGGTCCGCTCGAGCCCGGTCCGCAGGGTCGTGGCGCGGAAGTCGTCGCTGACGAACTGATAGATGCCGGTCGTGGAGGCATGTTCGTGTCCCATCTGATACTGCACAAACCTAGGATCCCATCCATCCTCCAGAAGATGGGTCGCATAGGAACGCCGCAACGAATGCAGGTCCAACCCGTCCGAGGGGATCCCGAGCTCCTGGACATAGCGGCGCAGCCGCCGCAGGAGAGTGGATTCGCTGATCAGCCCACCGCGTTCGCTGGGGAACAGGTCAAGCGTGTCGAGGGTGCCGCGGCCGTTGGCGAGCCAGTCCTCGAAGATCCCGGGGGTCCAGTCGAAGACCGTCAGCACGCTGCGGGGCTTCGGAGGGGAAGCCCTGCGGGACTTGCCGAAGCGGACCTTGCAGACCCCGAACCTCCCGAACCGGCGGGCGTGCGGGTTGGCGGCGAAGTCCACCGCCTGCAGGTGTCTCAGCTCGTTGAACCGCAGCCCGTAGGAGTAGGCCGCCTTGAGCATGACCGCGTCCCGGTAGGCCGACTGCCAGCCCTTCTTTCCGGAGGCTGCGGCGCGTTCGACCTCGTCGTCAGCGTGGTCGAAGAGCATCTGCAGCTCCCGGCGTGTGAACGGGCGCTTCGCAGGCCCGCCCTCGTATTCCTGCACGTGTGGGGCGCTGTTCCACTCGAAGAACACCTGGGCCGGGTGGGTGCCGAAGAGCTCTTCGCAGCGTCGGTCCCAGCCGTAGTCGGGGTTGGCGATGTAGGAGGTGAATGCCCTCAGGGCGGATTGCTGGGCCCGCACCGAGGAGTGTGACAGGCGCTTGATGGAGCGCAGATCGCCGAAGTACTCCTCGACATGGGCCGGCGTCCAGTTCCACGGAAACTCGTTCATGTGCTCGATAAACCGGCGGACATAGCGGATCCGCTGGGCGATCGTGTCGAACTGCAGGTTGCGCGAGAGCTGCTGGTTGCGCCACCCGTCCAGCATTTCCTCGACGGTGTGCTGCTCGGGATGCAGCAGCGGAACCGACCCCGCCACAACAAGCACCCGACCTGACCGGTCCACACCCAATTTCCGCCTCCAGACGCCGCACAAACAAACGAATCAATGATTCATCAGATGAGACTTCAAGGCAAACCTGCAGGTCAGAGACAGTTTCCGAGTCCGAACAAGACTGCGCCGCGCCCTCAAGCGGATGCCGCGCCGAAGCCGACAACAGAGCCGGGATCAGCCAGTGATCCGCGTAAACTCGCCCTTCCATGGGCGTCCCGCATCACAGCGGGGAGAGGAGCCGTCATGATTCATCAGATGAAATACGCAGACTACGCCATGTCATATGCGCCGTTATCGGTATTCAGCTGCAACGGTTCACGCAACGGGTATCGCGTGGCCGGACGTGTCAGTGAACCCGGGAAGCATAGCTGCCTGCCGGCCCGGGCTCCTTCCAGTTGCTTAGGGAAGGGGAGCGGTGCGATACTGTTTTCAACGCTTTCGCCAAGCGCTTCTTTTACCGCGCCCATTTTACTTGACATAATCTCCATTATCGGCAAAACAAAACGCCTAGTCAGAAGGGGTTTTTGGCCAATTTGTTGTTTCACAGGCGACATGTCCGAATTACAACTGAGTTGTCCAAAAGTCTCAGCGGTGTGTCCAACGAACTCGTCGAGATCGCAATCGACATCATTACCAGCAGAACTGCCGAGTTCGGAGTCAGCCTCGACGACCTGCGGCCCGGCTGCGTTCGCGGCTACTGACGGCCACAGAAAAATCGGTCTGCTCACTCTCCAGCCAAAGGTTTGGACAGATCGGCCGTCACAACACCCGGTTGAGCACCCCTGAATCCACGCTCGTCTGTTGGACAAGTAGCCAGACACTCACGACAACTCGGCTGTTATCGGACACAATTCTGTTGTTTCACAGGCGACATGTCCGAATTACAACTGAGTTGTCCAAAAGTCTCAGCGGTGTGTCCAACGAACTCGTCGAGATCGCAATCGACATCATTACCAGCAGAACTGCCGAGTTCGGAGTCAGCCTCGACGACCTGCGGCCCGGCTGCGTTCGCGGCTACTGACGGCCACAGAAAAATCGGTCTGCTCACTCTCCAGCCAAAGGTTTGGACAGATCGGCCGTCACAACACCCGGTTGAGCACCCCTGAATCCACGCTCGTCTGTTGGACAAGTAGCCAGACACTCACGACAACTCGGCTGTTATCGGACAAATTCACGTGTTGTTTCACAGGCGACACGTGCAAATCATAACCGAGTTGTCCAAAAGTCTCAGCGGTTGGCGAATACCGTCATCCCAACAGCCACAAACGCTTGGCAGAAAGCGCCAATGGGCCGACTGTGGTGAACAGATCCCGCTAATGGTCCACGTCAAATGAGATTGGGCCACTTTAGATGAGACAGGCAGTGGAAAAGGACAGTGGCACGGGACCGGCCATGGAACGGGAGTTCTCGCAGCTACTTCTACTCCCGTGAGTTTTTGCCGTAACGAACGTTATGTCAAGTAAATCGCCGCCTAAGACAACTATCGGCAAAAGCCGCGACCCTCATTTCTTCTGACCAGGTTCCTTGCTTCTGCGGATCAGCCAGTTCGGTGGCTTCCCAGGCCGCCGTTTCCGCGGCCTGGGACTCGACCTGGTCCGCAGTCGTTTTCCGTATCGCCTCACCGAGCCGGTTGAAACGTGCCGCCGGTCCGCCGCCGCTGCCAGGGCATGCACGTAGTCGCCGAGCGGCTGATCCGCCGCTTCCGCCTGAACCCTGAGCAGATCCAGTGTCCTGGGACACCTCAATCGCCGGAGCCATGGCCAGCAGTCTGCCAACCGCATTCCCCGGGGGCTGATTCCGTAAGTCTCCGACCGCCTCGACAGATCCCCGGACCGGCCGTCAGCCTGAGACGATGGTCGGGTGAAACAGGACGAGGCCAAGACCGCGGACGGCACGGAGTGGATTCTGCAGATTCGTGTCCGGCTGGTCGGCACGGAGCCGGAAATTTGGCGTTTGCTGGAGATCCGCGGTTCCGTCCAGCTCGCCCAGGTACACCGGATCCTTCAGGTGGCGTTCGGCTGGGAGGATGTCCATCTGCACCGGTTCACCGACAGCGACCCGTTTGCGCCGCTGCGTCCGGCCGACGGCGCGCTCCCCGAGCCTCTCCAGTGGCTCCCGGCAGAATGGTGCGAAGAGCCCACGGACAGGCCGGAGGAGCACTGTTCCCTGGAGCAGCTTCTGGCCCGGGGTTCTGGGAAAGCCTTCTACGAGTACGACTTTGGCGACAGCTGGCTTCACGGACTCGAACTGCTCTCCCGCCGGCCGGCAGAACCGGGCACACCGCCGGCGCGGCTGACCGACGGGGCCCGCCGGGGCCCCCTGGAGGACTGTGGCGGCTTCCCCGGATACGAGGACCTCCTCGATGCTCTGGCCGATCCTGCCCACCCGGACCACGCCGAACTCTCGGCCCGGGTCGCAGAAACCACCGGAACCGACAAGCCGTTTGATCCGGAGTTTCTGGACGTCGCGGCCGTCAACCGTGAGCTGTCCGCCCTTTCCTCCGCAGCGAAGTAGGACGCTCGTCAACTCATGTGGACGGGACGGTTGGGCCGTCCCCGGCGCCGTTGGCATGCGCGCCAGGTTCCACTTCCGCGGTGGGATTTATAGGGCGCCTCCAGCGGTAACATCTGCTGAATGGACACGGGACGAGAGAACATCATTGCCAGGCTCTACGCGGATGCCGGCCGGCTGAAGGGTCTCAGTCTGGAAGACCTCGGCTACATTCCACACCCCCGGGATCTCTCCGACGACGAGCGGGGCGGCCTGGATGCCGAGACGCTGGCATGGATGGCCGCGATACCGGAGGCGGAACGGGCCCGGAGGCTGGACCAGGCCCGTCTGCTGGCCGGGGCCATCTGGCACGCCTCCATCATCCTCATCGACCAACTGTTCGAAGATATTCACCTGCTGCATGGCAAGAGGCCGATCACGCGCGAGGACATCGACGAAACGTGGGTTCTTTCGGGCCTGCCGGGGCAGTACGCGGATAAGTACAACGGGCTCTTCGCCCAGCGTTTCCTGATCGTGGCCGCCGACATGACAACCAAGCTGGCAGCCGACTGGACGTACCCGACCTGCGTGGCGCAGGAGCTTGCCGTACGGTGCCTGCTGGACCAGGTCGAGGTCACCGCGGACACCTACGACCTTGAGCTTGAGCCGGACTGGCGGGGCATGCTCACCGAGAGAATCCTCGAAGACACCGACAGCGACATGCTGTACGACCGAAGCCTTGACGGATTCCAACACGATGAAGGATTCAACCAGCAGTTGCGGCTGGCCCCCATGGCACTCGAGCACTGGTTCGAACCATTCAACGAAGAGAGACATGTAACGCCCTACGCCCGCTGATCCACTCCCCCGCCGTGACCTACAGGCGGACTACCCGCACCCGCGGCCAGGCGTTCCTCGAGCGCCGCGCGGCGTCAAAACCGTTCCCGTGCCTCACTCCGCTTCACCCGGTTCTCCCATCGGTTCCGTGTTCCAGCGCCGCCGTGATTACTGCAGAGAAGGAAGCGCTTCCCGCTTCCGCGGCGGAAGGGCCTCGTAGGCTGATCGACTCGTACCTCTCGATAAGGTGCGATTGATGGCCGTGCTTCGCCTTGACAGGTGCTGGCCGGGCCTGGCTCCGGGGTTCCCCACACAGGTGATTTGAGACTGGGAAGGGTTAGGAGTCGTCCGCTGGGAGCTGGTCCAAGGCGGCGGTGAGCTGGTCCTCCCCCGGGACCAGCGCCTTGTCCGCGGCCGGCAACTGCTCATATGTATATGTGGAAACGGCCATCGGCGATGTCGAATGTCCCAGGCTGTAGCGGACGGTGTGATCGTTTTTGCTGCCGCAGATCAGGATCCCGACCGTCTCGTTGTGAAACTGGCGCTTCATGAGGTCGTCGACGACGGCGACGTAGAAGTTCAGCTTGCCGGCATACTCGGGCTGGAACCTGCCCGTCTTCAGCTCGAAGACGTAATAGCGCAGCTGCTCGACGTGGAAGAACAGCAGGTCGATATAGAAGTCGTCGCCCCCGACCTCCAGATGCACCTGCCGCCCAACGAATGCGAAGCCCGGACCGAGCTCGCGCAGCGTCTCGACAATCCGGTCAGTCAGCCGCTGCTCGAGGTCCCGCTCTGCCACTTCACCGGTCAGGCCCAGGAATTCAAAGTTGTACGGGTCCTTCGCTGCCTGCTGTACCAACTCCGACCCCGGCGCCGGAAGCACTTCCGCGAAATTCGAGGGCGCGGAACCTGTCCGCTCCATCGCCTGGCCCATGATCATGTTCAGCAGCACGTTCCGGGACCACCCGTACTCAACAGCTGCCCCGGCGTACCAGTCCAGCGCTTTGCGGTCATCGAGCTTGTCGATCAGGATACGGATGTGGCCCCAGGGCAAATGTGCCACAAGCTGTGGCACATTTGGTCCGCTCCCCCAGAGTTCGGCCATGCTCCTCATGTACTGCAGATTCCGTCGGGAGAAGCCGGAGATCTCCGGGAATTCCGCCCGCAGGTCCTCGGCAAGCCTGCCAACAACGCCGCTACCCCACCCTTGGACTTCCTGACGCTGAAGGATGTCCCGCCCGATGGACCAGTACAGCTCGATCAACTGGGTGTTCACAGTGCGCAGAGCCTGAGCGCGGATGCTGCGAACCCGCTCCTTTAGTAACCCAAGGAGATCCTGATAGTCGTCGGGTAGGGCAATCTCACGGGCAGCCATGACCTCTACGATATCGGCAGGAACATCTCGTCTTCAGACGAAAGCAATGGATGCAACGTCGTTACGCCTCGAGCATCTGCCCGGTCAAGAGGTTGCCGGTGCCGGTAGGGTCGATGATGGCCGGCGGCGTGGCCCGTCGGCGGACGGAAAGGATTTCGCACGCACCGGCCAGTTAGTCTCAGTGAGACTGATCTTCCTCCCCGGGTTTGTGGAGCTGCGGGTCCCGGGCATGAGACATGCCGTGATAACCCAACAGGCTCACTTAGTCTACGTTTTCACCACCCGTCGCCAGGAGACAGCTATGTAAGGCCAACGAGAGCCCAGCCCAGGCCCGCTAGCGCGACACGGATCGAATGCAGCTAACACCGTCAGCGCGCCCCCGGACGGAGCACACCACCGAGTTTTGAGACAATATATAATCCGGCTCTGACTAACCGCGTAGGGAAGCAGTCCCAGTGGCTCGCTGAACCTCTAGCAGTGCCCTCCTCTGCTATAGCTGGAGCATCGCCACGCAACGAAAGGGGCGCCTCATCGTAAGCAGGATCGCCGTGATCAGCGCTGGAGTCCTCGGATCAGCCCTGGCCGGTGAGCTGGCCGGTACCGGCACTGAAGAGGCCATCATGCTGCACGCATGCCTGTATTCGTGATGACCCATAACGAGACGCATGGGAGTCAGCACCGCCCAATTTGGTTGCTCTTGGGCTTTCTCTCGCTCGGGATTCTCGCGTCAGCGCTGATGCTCCTCGGTCCCGGCTTGCTGCCAGGGGGCCCGGAGTGCACGGTCGAGACCTTGGAGGGAGAGGTCGAGCTCGACCGTGATGAGGCGCAGCTGGCCACGACGGCGGTGGTGCTTCTGGCTCGCGGCATGGAGGCCCCGGACACCTCCGGCATCGACGAGGCCGTGCTGCAGCGGCTGGCCGCCGGTCCGCCCGGGGACGCTGGCCCCAGTCTGACCTGCCAGGGCTCATCCGCCGGTGACCTGCAGGAACAGCAGCTGACTGCCACCGGCCTGACACCACGCGCCGAGGATTTGCGCGAGGCGATGACCGAGGTGTTCGGCGACCAAAGCCTGGGCGGGTTCGCTCCGGGTGGCATCGATCAGGGACACGGAGCGGACTCGACGCACTACGACGGCCGGGCCATTGACATCTTCTTCCGCCCAGTGACGGAGGAGAACCGGCGTGAGGGGTGGATGCTGGCCCACTGGCTCGTCGCTCATGCCGAGGAGCTGGACATCCAGTACATCATTTTCGACGACCGGTTCTGGAGCGTCTACAGCCCTCGAGGACAGTGGCAGGACTATGAGGCACCGGAGCCCGGCAATGAAATCCTGCGCCACCTTGACCATGTGCACGTGGACGTGCTGGGTAGCCGCGGGATGCGTTTGGTAGGGAACGCAAGGCGAGTTGGCCCTTTCGTTGCCGGCCTCCGTGAGACAGCGATACTGCCAGCAAAACTAAGTGTCCTGTCTCATTCAAGTTGGACCATCAGACGTTGATTTCCTGCGGGTGGTTCAACTTAAGTGAGACGGGATTTCGCGACTTTGTCTCACTACAGTTGGCCCAGACAGGTGAATCTGGAATGTGGGCTCTTCATAGGGATTTCGATAGTGCTACAGGCCGAGTCCCGGACCGCGTAGCTCGTCTGTTGCCCGCTGTTGTTCGCGCACGGCGCGTTCTGCGGCAAGCCTGGCCTGCCGTTGGGCGTCGGTTTCCGGGGCCTTCTGCTCTGCCGGTTTCTGCTCCACGGTTTTCTTAGCCTGCTGTTCGGCGACCATTTTCTCCATCCTGGTCATCAGGCGCGGCTTTTCCGTTTGCGCCGGGGTGATGGCTGTTGGCTCCTGGCCGTGAGTCTTGCGGTCGGTGTCGGAGGCCTGTTGCGCGGGCGCCTGCAGGGCGTGGGTGTTCTTGGTGCGTTCCACGGCGTTGATGGCGTCCAGCGTCCGGTCCTGGTCGGTGGCGTGGTCCGGCAGTGCGCGGGAGCGTTTGCTGACGGTCACGGCCTGCTCGTGGAGCTGGCGGCCGATGTCGTCGTTTCTGAACCGCTCCGGCACGGGTGTGGCCTGGGTTTCGGGGATGTTGTAGCGGGCACGGAACACCTCAAGGGTTGCTGCGGTGTCGCGCCACTGCCGGGCAGCGTCGGGGCGTGCCGGCACCGGCCCGAGTTTCTGTGCCCATTCCGGGGGGTCGACGGCCAGCAGGTGCCCACGTTCCTCGAACCGTGCCGCGAGGACCTGACGCCGTGCGGCGAGTTCTTCCCGCCACGGCCCGGGCAGGTACTCACTTGCTGCTGCCCGTGAGGGGGCCAGCCATTCCGGCAGCCGGTCCGGCACATCAGTGGCGGTGTCAGGGCGCGGGGTGAGGGCGCGGAGTCGTTCTTCGGCACGGGCGCGTGCTGCGATGGCTTCCTGCCCGAGCGCCCTCTGGTTGCCGGCGGCGGCCACGGGATCACCGGCACCGTGCTGGGTGCGGCTCCCGCGCTCTGCTGCTTCGGCCGTCCGCTGTCCGTCTTTGAGCTGCTGGGTGCGGATCCGGTGCTCGTCCTGGAGTGCACGGAGCTGTTGATGTGCCTGCCGGGCGGCGGCGGCGTCGTTGATGGAGGATTGTTCCCGCGCGCTGAACCGGGTGGTGAAGATCCTGCGTTCCAGCTCGGCGTCCGTGAGCTTGCCGTGGCGGCGGTTCGCCCAGTGCCCGGCCGGTTTGGGGCCGTCGCCTGCGGCGCCTTCCCGTGCGGTGCCGGCGGCGGCTTCCGCATCGGTGCGGAGCTTGGCCAGCTGGTCGTCGGTGAGTTGCTGGAGCGGGCGCTCCCCTGCCTGGGCGAGGAGTTCGGGTGCCTTCTCCATGATCTTTTCCAGCCGCCACGCGAGCACGGCGGACTGGTCCTCTGCGCTGTCGAATTCCCGTTGGCCTGCCGCCGTGCGCAGCAGCCCGGCCGGGTCCCAGCCGCCGTGCTCGGCGCCGGCCAGGTGGGTCGCCACTGCTCCCCATGATTCGGCGGTGATGAATGGTTCCGCGTCCGGTCCCAGGACGTCCCGGACCATGGCCGCCATGCGGATAGTGTTCGCTTCCTCGGTGACGTAGCGGTACTGGTCGGCCAGGGTCAGCGGCGAGTTGATCCGGTCGTATTCGGTGGCCAGGGTTTCGTGCGCGGAGGAATCCTGGCTGTGGTTCCCGGCGATCGCGGCAAGAACAGTGTCGCGGTCCTGTCCTTCCTCAACGGCGACGAACAGGACGTTCTCGTCGCGTCCGCGGGTAGCGGCGACGTAGGCGTTTTCCCGTGACGTTGCCGCGTCGAGGATCGGGATGCCGGCGTCGCGGGTCATGCCCTGCGCCCGGTGGGTGGTCAGGGCGTAGCCAAGGTGGACGTGGACGGAAACGTACTCCGCGGGCAGGCGGATCTTCCCGCCGTGGTCCAGGTGGGCCACGGACAGGGAACCGTCTTCGTGGGCCTGTTCGACGGTCCACAGGTCGCCGTTCTTCACGACGTCCCGGCCGCGCTTGACCTTCAGCTCGTTGTTGTTGGAGCGGGTGACGATGTGGTCGCCGGCCCATGCCCGGGAGCCGTCGCGCAGCTGCACGCAGGTCCCTGTCCCGGCGACTTCGCCGGTCTGGATGCGGTAGGCCTGCGCGCGTTCGGACAGGCGCTGGGAGCTTTCGTTGGTGGGTGCCATCATCACCGCGGCGTCGCCCTGGTTCAGGCGGGCCTGCCACCGTGCGAAGGCGAGGCCTTCAACAATGTCGATGTTCCCGGCCTGGATGCGGCCGTTGGTTTTGTACCAGGCGAACGGGTCCGCTTCGTGGGCCGTTGGGGTGCGCAGCAGCAGGGAGGCTGCCGCTTCTTCGGGGCTGTTGAACCGGTGGATGGTGTCGAGTTCGGTGGCGCCGATTTCGTTGATCAGCAGGCGCAGGGCGCCGCCTGCCTGGACGGCTGAGAGCTGCCGGTCATCGCCGATGAGCCGGACGAGTCCGCCTCCGGCCTCGACTACCCGGACGACGTCGGCGAGTTTGCCGGTGCCCTGCATCCCGGCTTCATCGACGATCACGACCGTGCCTGGAGTAACCGTAAACGGACCGGCCATCGAGGTCCGTTCCCGGTCCGGGTCCTGGTTGGGGTCTTGGCCGGGGTGGCGGTTGGCGTGCAGGAATTTGTCCGTGGTCGCTGCCGCCACGCCGAGCTGCCCGCCGAGGTTGGCGGCGGCGACGGCGGAGGGGGCGAGCCCGATGACCCGGCTGCCGGCGTGGGTGATCGCGGCGCGGACCAGGCCCATGGAGCTGGATTTGCCGGTGCCGGCCGCGCCGATGCCGACGCTGAGCAGCTTTGATGAGGTGGCGAACTCGCGGGCGAGGGCGATCTGCCCGGTGTCCAGCGGGTGGGATTTCTCGCCCGTGGCGACGGCCTGGTGGTAGGCGGCCAGCGCGGCGTCGAAGTCCTGCATCGAGGCGGCCGGGATGACGTCTTTGCGTCCGGCGCGCAGCAGCAGGTTCTCGTCTTCGAGGATCTTCTTGGAGGTGTAGCGGGTGTCGGTGCGGTGGTTGAAGTCGGCCGTGCCGGCGTTGCGGGTCAGTGCCTCGAAGCGTCCGTGGACCTGGTCCGGCGTGATGCGCACGGACGCGGCACCAAGGCTGCGGGAGACAACATCGGCCACCGTTCCGGCCGGAACCGGCCCATGTTCGGAGGCGTATTCCTTGGCCCAGCGGTTGGCTTCGGCCATGACGTTCTGCGCAGTCCAGGTGGAGCGTTTGTCCGAGACCGCGTCGATGATCCGGCGGGCTGCGGCGTCAACGTCGATCCCTGTTGCGATGGGCCGGATGGTGTTGGAGCGGGTTCCGGTGATCCGAGCGAGGTCGTCCCCGGTGTAGAGGGTGCCGGCTTCCTGCCGCCACGTGATGGCCTGCTCGGCGAGGGTTTTGGGTGCTTCTTTATCGGGCCGGGTGTCCAGTGTCGCGGCCTGGGCGAGCTTGATCAGGGCGGCACGGTCGGGGCTGTACCCGTGCTGTTCCTCGTAGGCCTGGCGCAGTTCGGCCAGGCTGGAACGGATACCCTCGCTGCGCTTAGAGAACAAAGAAACAAGTTCCCGCGGGACTGAGGCGATCTCCATGACGGGCTGCCTGGACCCATTCACGGTGCGGGCTTCGAACCGGACGCCGTGCTCTTCCAGGTAGGCCTGGATCCGGGTGTTGTAGTGCTCCGAGACGGCCACGGCGGAGCGGTGCAGGAGCTTACCGTCGATGCTCTTCCAGTTGCCCTGAAGGTCCTGGACCTTGTTCGAGACGACGACATGGGTGTGCAGGTTGGGGTCCCCCAGGCGGGAGTCATGGTGCCGGAACGCGGTCGCGATGAGTCCGCCCTTGACGGAGCTTTGGGCGATGCCGTTGGTGCCCAGGCGGGTGGCCAGGGCGTGGGTTTCCAGATACTCGATCGAGTCATTCAGCGCGGCCTGCTGGGCGTCCTCGACCAGCCGGCGGGTATCGGCATCCCCGAGGGCCCACAGCACGGAGATGCTTTTCACCGGGGTGAAGGTCAGGTCGTAGCCGGCGACGGCGCTCTGCTGCGGCCGCAGCGCGGCGGTGATGAACTTTCCCAGTTCCTCCTTCGACGCGGGAGGCCGCCCGTGCCCTTCGCGGAACATCACCGCGCCCGCGGTGGCCCGGATCCGGTGCCGTTCCGCGGCGTTCGGCTTGCGCCCGCGCAGGCGTACGAAGTCGCTTTCGCGGACGCTGATGTCCTGCGCGAGGCTGTTGTCCTTAGGCGCGTACTCGTAGTATCTGCGCCCAAGTTTGGCTTCCTTCTCGGCGGCCTTTTCGGCTGCCTTGGCCGCCATGCCGGAAGCGGACTTGGCGTGAAGGATGGCTTCGTACTCCGGGTGCCGGCCCTTGCCGAACAGGTTCGCCATCTGCGCCTCGGTGACGTTCCCCCGGACGCCGAGTGCGGTCGCGCCGCGGCCCAGCCACTGCCCCGGCGGGAGCCCGGCCATGGTGTAGTAGTCGCCGAGCTGCCGGTCCCCGGCGCGCAGTTCATCACCGCTGGCGGTCTCCTGCGTGTAGTACAGGTAGCCGGTGCCAGCACTGAGAACGTGCAGCGACATCATGACCCGACTCTAACGGAATCGGCCTCGTTTATTCGAAATGCAAGAGGTGTGACTGGATTCGGCGTTTTGAGTCTGATGCGAGCGTGCGAGTATCGGTTCGAAAAACATCGGATTCGGTCCATCAGTCTTGGTGCGGGTATCCATATGAGAAGCGTCAGCTTCGATTGTTGATACACGCTGGCAAGGGTTATGCACAGCTCGGTCACCCACAGGGGTTCCTGGTCCGGCTCACGCGAGGTGTGTGTAACCCCTGCCAGCGGCCCGCACCGGGGGCTGACGCCGCCGGTCCGGCAAGCGGCCGGCTATTGCCCGGCGGTGACCCTGCTCGAGTGTCAGCGCCTGTCTGCCCGGGCGTCCGGAACAACACGGGTCCGGCTTCTAACCGTTAGGTCGGGTGTCCTGCCGGGTTCTGTCAGAATGGGGTGGAAGAACGTATAACCCGACGACAACCCGAGGGGGCCGTGATGGCTGGCAAGGCACGCAATTCGATGATGGTTCAGGCGCGCCGCAAGACCGAAGAGCTGGCCGCGAAGCGGCGCGAGCGTGAGGCGGAACTTCACTCGCTGGCCACCGATTACCATGCGGCGACGATGATGGCCGAGGCCACGGTGGAGGAAGCCGAGCGTCAGGCCGCGGAGCTGATCGCTGCCGCGAAGAAAAACGCGGAAGCCGCCGTCGAGGATGCGAAGGAAACGGTGCGGAAGATGCTCGCTACGGGGGAAACCCGGAAGGGCATCGCCGAGCTCCTGGACGTCAGCGTGTCCTACGTGCGGAGCATCGACGTGGCAGCGTCCAAGAAGCCCAAGCCCGCCGCCGATAGCGGCGGCACCGGTGCCGAGGGCTCAGAAGAGAGTAGGGGCGTTGGGGTCGTGTCCGGACATGAGGGGTCGGATCACTGATTCGTCCCAGCCGTGCTCTTTGAGGGCGTCGCGGAGCTGCCGGGACTGTGCGGCGAAGTTGGCGCGTCCGGTGCCGCGCCAGCGCCATGTATGGGCGTTGGCGTGGCGTCTTTTGTGTGAGCGGTCACGAAGGTTATCTGCCTGGGTTCCCGGGTACAGGTGGCTGTCCTTCCCGCCGGTGGCGCGGACACACAGCGGGATGTCGCAGGAGTGCATGAGCTTGATTTCCGCCGGCAGCTGCTCGCCGGTGAGCAGCAGGTAGGCGAAGCGTTGCGGGCGGAGGGCCTGCTGCCCGCCGGCGGTCTTGATCCAGTAGCGGCCATAGCCGTCATCGCCGACGGCTCCGGTCCAGAGCCAGCAGTCATTCGTCCGCGGTCCTTTGATGATCTTGGGCCAGAACCGGGCCTCGTCCGGTGACACGCTCATGGCCGGTTCATCGTCTCGGCCAGCGGCGTTCCAGCCTGTTGGCGGCGACGAAGAAGGCCACGGTAAACAGCAGTCCGGGTAACGCGTGGAGCAGGTCTTGGCCGAGCCAGGTCCCTACAGCTGAGATGAGGGCGATGACGCCGGCGGCTTTGCACAGGAAGATCAGGAGTCCCCGGCCGGCGGTTACCGGGTGTGTTAGCGCGAAGACCGTCCACCCGCCCAGGGCGAGGGCGGCGAAGACTGCGAGGAAGATCAGGATGAACAATGGTGCGCTCCTAGTATTCGGTCCGATCGTTACTCCCCTGGTCGAGGTCCCGGGCTGCCCGCCCTGGTTGCCTGATTCAGCTGCATCTTGTATCCATGTGCGCCTGCGAATGTCTGGTCTTGATGGCGGTTAAAGAGGAAGGGAAGGGCCTGCACCTGGTGCCGGCCCTTCCCTTCGTTTCCCTCAGCAAAAGGAAAATTGTGGTGCTGCATCGGTGCCACGGCTGCCCGGGCCGGTGGTCTTCCCTGCAGAACTCTACCCAGCCACCCTGACACTACGCAGGCTCTCCTCGGGCGGCACCGTGTTCTTCTGGGGTACGGGTCAGGGAACGTTCCGCCGGTCGACCCACACGGCATCGACCGGGCCGGGAATTCCGGAACCGTGAAGGGTAAATGCTTCCAGCTGCTCTTCTGCGATACTGTCCGCCCTGCTGTCCTGGCAGTAGTAGACGTCGGCGACGGGCCGCCGGTAATCGGATCCCATGGATGAGGCCTTTCGGAGTGGTTTTCCCTCCAGTCTGGCACTCTGGTTTCCCTGTCGGTTGTTAGGGGCTGCGCCCGCGCCAGCGTGTCGGCCGGCTGCCGGGGGAGCGCAGCGGCGGAGGCAGCCGGCCGACCATTTCCGAAACCGGGTGAGGCCCGCCCGTGCGGGCGGGCCTCCCTGATGTGGTTAGTGCTTGTAGGCGGTTTCCTTGTTCAGGGCCGGGCGGGGCAGGATGCCCATGTTGTAGAACTTGCGCAGCAGTTCCGCCAAACGGTAACCGGGATCCGCGGCGAGGGCCTTGTCCGTGTAGAGCCCGGCCGGGGTGCCTTTGCCCTTGTACCAGTTGATCCAACCCAACCCGGTCAACAGCGGCGCCCGGTACACGCCGGGGGCGAACCGCAGCAGGTGCACCAGCAACCGCTCCGCTGCGTCTACCCGTTCCCAGTCCGGCGCCGTCTCGGCCAGGCCGATCACGACTTTCCCGAACACGGTTTCGTCATCGCTGGTGTCGATGATGTCGGCCATCAGCCGGTCCCGCACCGGCTTGATTTGGAACGCTGCGCAAAGCTCGAGCGCTTCCGGCTCGTCGGGTTCGCCGCCGTTGCCGATCGCGGCATCGAAGGCGTGGCGGGCGGCGAGCATGGGCTCGGTCGTGAAGTCGACCGGATCGGCCACCATGTAATTCCCGGTGAGGAGGTCGATGGTGTCCGCGTTGCTGGTGGAGCTGCTGAACTCCGGTGCCGGGGCGTGCTCGGTGGTGCCGGGGTTGGATCCGCGGTAGATCATTTCCGCGCTCACGATACTGTTCTCAATCAGGGACGTGTCCTGCCAGCCGGTGCAGTCCGGGACCTCACAGCCGGGCTCGCACCGGTAATTCGCCCACCCGCCCGTGGTGACGATCCAGCCGTCACGGATCGGCATGCCCGCCGTCTCGAGTTCTTCGCGCAGGGCGTCGATCAGGTCGGCGTGGGGGCGTGCGCCTGACAGGGTGTTCTCGTCACTGTAGACGATGAACAAGGTGGCGTCCGCCGCCTCGTCCTTGCACACAAACGAGGTCAACGTCTGCGCGAACGAACGCACATCGCTGCCCGGTGTCGGTGCGTCCATCCGCAGCGTCGCGCCGAGCAGCGGCCCGGTCAGGGTGACCAGCACAATCGAGTCTTTCGGCTGGAAACCGAGCGTGTGGGGAACGTAGCTGAGGATATCGGCGGCGCTAACAGCTTTGATCTTGTTGTTCATGGGTTTTCGTGTCCTTTGCTGAGGATTCCGGGTGGCGGGGGCAGTCGCGTGACCGGCCAGCTTCCCCTCTCCCCCCGTTGTTTTTTGCCTGCTGGCGAAGCTTGCGGAGCTGTGCCCGTCGGAGTCACTGCTCAACCCCGCCAGGGGCAAGGGCACGGGGAATTTCGGGAGGAAAAAAGCGAAGCGCCGGACGAAAATCCGCGGGTCCGCAGCCGGACGGAGTCCGGTTGACGGTGCGGAGCGGGCACGTACGATCCGAAGGACAGCAGCAAAAAAACGTCGTAGACACAACTGGTCCGTGTCCGGTGGAGCGCTGCGACAACGGGCCCGGACCTCAACAGCCGGCCGCGCCAGCGGACGATCCGATTCCCGGGCGAGGCTTGCGAGCCCCATCTCCAGTACCCCGGCTTTCACCTCAGGTTCCCGCGATGGCTAGGCGGGCCGCGTACCCTCCGGTTCCCCCGTGATGACCTGGGCGGGTGGCGGTCCGCCGCCGACAACCAACAGGAGAATCCGGCCCGTTGCGGCGGACCGCCCGCGGTGACCGGCCCATAAAGGCCGGCCACCGGCGGTTCTAGCTTGCGAGCAGTTCCGCGACGTAGGCCGCGCCGGTGACCAGCACGGCGCTGCCTTCTTTCAGCAGCCGGTGACACCCTGCCGAATTGGCGCTGTGGACGCTGCCCGGTACAGCCCCAACAAGCCGGCCCAGGTTTTCTGCGTAGTGTGCCGTGTTCAGGGCACCGGAACGCCAGCGCGCCTCCACCACGACAGTCACACCCGCGAGTGCGGCGATGATCCGGTTACGCATCAGGAACCGGTACCGGGTCGGCGCGGATCCCGGCGGCAGTTCCGAGAGCGTCAATCCCGTCTCGCGGATGGCGGCGGCAAGGTCGGCGTTCCCGGCCGGATAGTCGCGGTCCAGCCCGCCGGCCAGAACGGCGATGGTCGCCGGGCCGGTGCCTTGGTGTCCGGCCAGTGCCGACCTGTGGCCTTGGGCGTCGATTCCGTAGCCGAGGCCAGCCATGACGCAGATTCCGCGCTGGGCCAGCCCATGGGCGATTTCCCCGGCCACGGATGCCCCGTAGGCGGTGCTGTCGCGGGAGCCGATCACGGCAGCGCACTGTCCCGGGGCGGGGACACCGTGCGTGATGTTTCCCCGGTACCAGAGCCCCAACGGTGCGGCCGGCAGGTCATTCAATGCGGCGGGCCACTGCGGGTCGTCCGGGGTCAGGAATCCGCCGCGGAGGTGTTCGATGGCGGCAAGGTCCGCGTTAGCGTCCAGTGTCCGGACGCGCGGCGCCCACCGGCCCAGCGCATCAGCAAGCTGTTCGGCTGTCACGTCTGCGAACGGGTGGGCCGGGCGGGCGCCGATCGCGATTCTCAACGCAGCGTGGGCACCGTGTTTGGCGACCAGGGCAAGGCCCACGGTGTCGCCGGGTTCGAACAGGCGGGTCAGTGCGGCGCGTGCTGTACGGTCATCATTCATCGTTCTTCGTCCTTTGCTGAGGAATCCGGGTGGCGGGGCAGTCGCGGTGACCGGCCAGCTTCCCCTCTCCCCCGGTTGTTTTTTGCCTGCTGGCGAAGCTTGCGGAGCTGTGCCCGTCGGAGTCACTGCTCAACCCGCAGGGCAAGGACACGGGGAATTTCGGGAGGAAAAAAGCGAAGCGCCGGACGAAAATTCCCGGGTCCGCAGCCGGACGGAGTCCGGTTGACGGTGCGGAGCGGGCACGTAGAATCCGAAGGACAGCAGCAAAAACGTCGTAGACACAACTGGTCGGGGTCCGGCGGAGCGCTGCGACAACGGGCCCGGACATCACAGCCGGCCGCGCCAGCGGACGATCCGCTTCCCTGACCAAAAGGCAGCGATAAAAAGTCTGGAGCCGGCCGTACGCGGCCTTCCAAATTGTCACTGCGGGATGGGAGTATTCGGGCATATAGGAACTGGTTGCGGGGCCGTATGATTCAGAGCCAACCCAGGAAATAAAGGCTGCAGCGGCTCGGTACGGCGGGGACAGTGTTGTCGCCGCCAATGCCCGCTGGCGTGAAGCGGTCGACGGCCTTCCCCTCGGTGAATACGACAAGCAAAGTGTCGACTGGGCAGCGCGAGCGATGGACCAGAGCACGATGTGGGTATTTGCGGGCTTCCTTGATCGTGCCCTCCAGTCTGGGAATCAACCGTTAAGTAACGACGGTTTCAACTGAAGGAAAATCGATGAGCGAACTACCAACCCTTGAAGATATGAGACGTCACGCCTTCGCGCTGCTTGGTGACGCCGAAGACTGGTTGCGCTCCGGCTGGAGGGAAGGAGCCTGCCCGACAAGGGAGCAGGCCGAAGCCTCACGTGATGCACGCGAAGCCATCCAAAAGGCAAAGAACGCCTCGGACCAGGCGGCCGGATAATGCCGCCACAGTGCCGCGGTTCCAGTTCCTGAGAAATGGAACCCTGGGGCGTCGCGGGGAGAGTCCTCGTCATCGAGACGCTCATGCGGGCGCCTCGGGGTATGGATGGCGGACCGATATTTCGGCGGCGCGGCTTTTGGTGCCACGCTGGTTGGTCGCGTGATGACGGTCCGCCGCCGGTGAGTGGTTGCTGTGGTTCGCACGGGGCGACGGACCGCCCCTCCGAACCCCTCAGCATGTCGGACCCGACGTGCTGAGGGAGCTCCTGGCCCGGCGGGGGGAGGTTGGCTTACCTGGCCTTGTCCCGGCCGATCGTCAGGGCGCGACGACGGCGATTATCTGTACTCCAAGGGGTGCATCGCCCGGAAGGGATTCCAAAGTCCGCGACGGCGGGCAGTGAACGCCCCTGGTGAATACTTCACGCAGACCACCATTTACAGGACGGATTCGATCTGCTCATCCGGACGGCACACGCCGTTGATGGCCGCCGGGGCGTTGCTGCAGGCGTACTCAACGAGCCGCTGCACCTGCGCATCTGTCAGGTTCGCGCTGCCCGCCCCGGTCCCGGCAAGAATCCCATCCTCGCGCGGGTCATGCCGACGGAGATGCCGATGTCCCGGTGGCGTGTATCCGCCCGATAGCGACCCTGCGGGCGAGGTGCGGGAGTGCTGTGGTGTGGGTGGCAACCGTCAGAAGACTCCGGACGTGCCACTCGCCACGGTTGATATTTTAACCGGCTCGGCCTCTCGGCCGTGATATGTGTGCCCACCCGTACGGTAAACCAGCCGGTCATACCCAAGTCCGAAGTTCCGTCAGGAAACCACAATTCCAGAATTTGTCAGCGGATTCCTAGACGCCCAGCAGGCGAACGTGGTCAGGGTTCAGATCACTGATCTTGTTGACGCCGAGCAGGCGCATGGTGCGGGAAATCTCTGTGTGCAGGATTTCGATGGCACGGTCAACTCCAGCCCGTCCGCCAGCCATCAAGCCGTAGAGGTAGGCCCTGCCGATTAAGGTGAAGTCTGCGCCCAAGGCTAGGGCGGCCACGATATCACCACCGCTCATGATGCCAGTGTCCAACATAATCGCAGTTTTCCCTTTGAGCGCTGACGCAATCTCCGGCAACACATGCAGCGGAACGGGTGCGCGGTCCAGCTGGCGGCCGCCGTGATTAGACAGCACGATGCCATCCACGCCGTGATCGGTCACGCGTTTTGCATCCTCGACGGTCTGGACGCCCTTGACCACCAGCTTGCCCTTCCAGGTTTCCCGCAGCCACGCCAGGTCGTCGAAGGTGAGCGTTGGGTCGAACATCGCGTCGATCAATTGAGCGACAGTTCCGGAATAGCGTGAGAGCGAGGCGAAGGCGAGGGGCTCATGCGTCAGGAAGTTGAACCACCAGGCCGGCCGGTAGGAGGCGTCTAGCACCGTATGGACGCTTAGCGCCGGAGGTATCGTCATGCCGTTGCGGATATCACGCAGTCGGGCCCCTCCGATAGGCGTGTCCACTGTGACCATAAGAGTGTCAACGCCACTCTTTGCGGCCCTGTCGATCAGCTGTATCGAGCGGTCCCTGTCCGTCCAGAGGTAGAGCTGGAACCAATTTCGGCCGGTCGGTGCAGCGGCAGCGACGTCCTCGATTGATGCAGTGCCCATCGTGGAGAGTGTGTAGGGGATACCGGCGGTCGCCGCGGACATACACCCGGCATACTCGCCCTCGGACTGCATCATACGGGTGAATCCCGTGGGCGCGATGCCGAACGGCATGCTCGAGGTAGCGCTTAGGATCTCTGTGCTGACATCCACTTGTTCAACGTTGCGCAAGATGCCCGGGCGGAATTCCACGTCCAGGAAAGCTTGGCGGGCGCGGGCCAAGGTGATTTCGGCTTCCGCGGCCCCATCGGTGTAGTCGAAGGGTGCCTTCGGAGTCCGTCGCTTGGCGATGGCACGCAGGTCCCCGATTGTGTGCGCTTTTCTCAGCCGCGCCGCGGTACCGATGGCTGGTTTGCTGAATTGCATGAGCGGGGCAAGGTCCGCAACTTTGGGCATTCGACGATTGAGGGCGGGAGGTGTGTTGTGGCTCATGGCAACTTTCTTGTTTGATCAGTGTTCACAGTCCTGGTGAAGGAACGATTGGTGGTACCGTCTGCTCGGCCGCCAGAGCAGTTGAACGTTCCGCCGCATAGCGTAACTTTGACTGGCTTACTCGAACCGTTCTTGGACGCTTTCTCTATCCGAGGTCGTATCTTGATCGGGCTACAGCCGGGCGGCCAGTCTGCCCATAAGGGCAGGCTAGGCCGCCGCCTAACTTGAACTTTCTGTGTCAGTGACCCTGGATATACACAACGTGGGTTTCCGTGAACTCCATCAGGCCGTGTTTACCGTCCGCCCCGCCGATGCCGGACTGTTTGCGTCCGGCATGGAACCCCTGCATAGCTTCGAAGTTTTCGCGGTTGATGTAGGTCTCGCCGTATTGCAGTTCTTTTGCTGCACGCAATGCGGCGTTGATATTTGTTGTGTAAATAGAGGACGTCAAGCCGTAGTCGGAGTCGTTGGCGAGGGTAATGGCTTCGTCCAGACCGTCAACGGCCTGGATTGGAAGCACCGGACCGAATGTCTCTTCGCGCATAATGCTCATGCCGGACGTGACATCGGTGAGCAGGGTCGGTTCGTAGTGAAACCCTTGGGCGAGGGCAGCTTTTTTTCCTCCGGTTATGACAGTGGCACCGTCGATTTTCGCTTTCTCTACCGCCGACGCAATGCCCTCCAAGCTGGAGTCATTGATAAGGGGGCCCATATCGAGTTCCGCTTCCGCGGATGGGTTCCCAAACCGAGTTGTTTCAAACAGGGTTGTCAGCTTGGAAACGAGCTGATCATGAACGCTCCGCTCGACGTAGACCTTTTCGGCGCAGTTGCAGACCTGGCCGGTGTTAATGATTCTGGATTGCCAGATGCTCTTGGCTGCCAAGTCCAGATCGGCGTCTGCCAGCACGATTGCTGGTGCCTTTCCACCGAGTTCGAGATTGACCCGTGTGAGATTTTTGCCGGCGACCTGCATGATGTGCTTGCCTGTCGAGACGCTGCCCGTGAAGGTTATTAGGTCGACATCCGGGTTAGAGATCAGAGCCTCTCCGGTAACTCGCCCGGAACCGCCAACAAGGTTGAAGACGCCGGCCGGCAGATCGGTGCCGTCAACAAGGCGCGCGAATTCGAAGGCATTGATGGGGGTTTCGTCAGCTGGTTTGATGACGATCGTGTTGCCGGTCAGCAATGCGGGTGCGAGTTTCCGGGCGATTAGGAAGAAGGGAAAATTCCATGGCAGAATTCCCGCAACAACGCCGAGTGGTTTGTGTGTGAGCAGGATAGTCTCGTCCGGTCGATCACTGGGGATGACCTCGCCTTCAATCCGCCGGGCCCATTCAGCCATGTAGTCGATGTAATTGGCTGTGAAATCGACCTCAACCTGCGCGAGTTCCTGCGTTTTCCCCTGTTCCTGAACAATGATGTCACGAAACCTGGTACGTTCCTGCCGGATTGCTGCCGATATTTGACGCAGATATTCGGCCCGTTGGACAGCCGGGAGCTTTTCCCAGGCTGGCTGTGCCCGACGCGCTGCAGCGACTGCAGCGTCTACTTCGGCTGCTTCCGTCTCCGGGACCAGTGCGAGAATCTCGTGGGTTGCCGGATTGGTCACCTCTTTGTAGGAGGCAGTCGTTGTAGCGAATGTTCCGTCGACATAGTTGTGGTATCTGGTGGTCATGATTCTCCTTTGAAATAACGGGATTGGTTGCGTGAATCGGCAGGCTGCAGCGTGTCTAAAGGCCGCTTTGAAATGCTGGCCGCACGGTTATGGAGTCAAAACTTGCATCGGCCGGGGCAGTGACTGCCAGCCGAACGGCTTCTGCAACTGTCTCTGCACGAAGATATCCGGTGGGGTCGTAGGTGCCTCCTTCGGCTTCGACGACCGTACGGACGAGGTCCGTATCCACCCGTCCGGGGTGGATAGAGGTGACGCGCAAGCCAGATTCGCGTTCCTCCAGGCGGAGGGTATCGGCCAACGTTTTCAGGGCAAATTTGGTGCCTGAATACACCGCGCCCTTGCTGTAGGAAAACTGCCCGGCACCGGAGTTGAGGAAGACAACAATTCCCCGTGACTTCCTCAAGGCGGGAAGTAGAAATCGTGTCAGTTCTGCAGGGGCAAAGAGGTTCAGCTCGAATTCCCTCCTCCAGTCCTCCCGGTCACGGTCCGCGACCAGTCCTCGTGTGTACATTCCCGCACAATGAACCAGAACATCGACGCTGTCGATTCCCGACGCGAGCTCCTGGACTTTCGTAGAGTCACCCAAGTCGCAGGCCCACGGAACAGCTGAAGGGAATTCTGCCGCCAGGGTAGACAAAGCCTCGTAGTCGCGCCCGCCGAGCAGTAGATGATGGCTATCGGCTAGGGAGCGCGCAACGGCCAAGCCGATACCGCGTGAGGCGCCAGTGATGATTGCCTTAGGGTGTGAATTCATAGGGCGGGGATTCCTTCAGGTGCGGGGAAGACAGACTCATCCCTGGCGAATCCGCGCTTTGTCAGTTCTGCACTCAGGAATGCAACAAGATTGTTGATGGCGGGATCCCTTGATTTCTCCAGCCAACTGACGCTGATTTCCAGGCTCATGACGGGTTCTGCCAAGGGCCGAAATACGACGTCAGGGGCAGAATAACGGGAGATGGTTTCCGGGACGATGGCCACTCCAAAGCCCGCAGAGACGAACCCGATGTGTTCCAGGTACGTCCCGAGGACGATTTTGGTCCGAGGCGAGAATCCGGCGTTCATGCAGGCCCCCACGATGGCATCGTGATTCTCCGGAGCCTCTTCCCGAGGCACACAGAGGAATTGCTCATCGCGTAGTTGTGCAAGGCGGATGTAGGGGAACGCGGCAAGGGGATTGTCCCGATGCAGGGCCGCCAGAAACGGTTCACGGTAGAGCACTTGACATTCAGTGTCTGGCAGCTTTGCCGGCGAGAACATCAACAGAGCGTCTAGGCGCCGTTGGACAAAGAGGCTGCGCAGAGAATTGGTCGGCATGCGCTCTAGAACAAATTCCACGTCCGGATACCGCTGCTGAAAATCCCGGAGAACCGGTGGCATGGGGCCGAATAGCAGGGAGGGGGCGATGCCGACACGGACCCGGCCGATGCTTCCGTTCTGTGCCTGGTCCGAAATCCGACGGATGTCCTTGACCGTTCCCAGCACCCTCTGTGCTTCCACATACACTCGTTCGCCGGCCGGTGTCATTTCAAATGGGCGAACCGATCGGTCGATGAGCTCCACCCCCACGCTCTCCTCCAGCCGTTGGATCTGCTGACTCAGTGCCGGCTGTGAGATATAGAGACGCCCAGCCGCCCTGCTGAAGCTCCTTTCGTCCACGAGCGTGACATAGTACTCAAGCTGCCTGTGTTCCACGATTCCTCTGCCTTCCCTGTACCGGCTGTCTTTCGTTGCTCAACGAGTTCAAGCCGAGCTGGCCAGCAAGCGCTGCTCACGGCGCCACGCCTGCATGATCGGATCCGGAACGGGCGCAGCGGCAACGAGCTTTCGCGTGTAATCATCCGTTGGTTCGGCAAGGACTGTTCCCGTAGGTCCCTGCTCTACAATCTGGCCGCTCCTGAGCACAACCACTCGGTCCGATAACATCTCCACTACCGCAAGGTCGTGGCTGATGAACAGGCAGGAGAATCCCAACGATGCCTGCAGCTCCCTGAGAAGGTCCAGGACAGCTGCCTGCACGGAGACGTCCAGGGCGGAAGTCGGTTCATCTGCAACCATGACTTTCGGCTGGAGGGACAGTGCCCGCGCAATGCCTACCCGTTGCCGTTGCCCGCCCGAGAGCTCGTGCGGATAGCGCGATGCCCAATCCGACGGAATGCGCACCATATCAAGTAGTTCATGTGCCCGCTTGGCCAAAGCCTGTCTTTGGGTTACCAGCCCGTTCCACTTCAAAGGGGCGGCGACGGATTGGCCGATTGTCATGCGAGGATCAAGGGACGACGCTGGATCTTGGAACACAATCGCCGCTTCGCGGCGAACCTGCCGGATGTCGTTGCGGCTGGCTGTGAGCAGGTCTGTACCGCAGATCCTAGCGTGCCCGGCAGCGATTGCCTGCAGGCCAACTGCCACACGTCCGAGCGTTGATTTACCGGAACCGGATTCCCCGACTAAGCCGACCACTTCCCCAGGGAAGACATCGAACGAGACCTTATCGACGGCGCGGAATGGCGGACGCCTGAGCCTGGTGGGGAATTCAACGACCACGTCCCTGAATGACAGGCTGGGAGTACGATGCGCGGGCAGTTCCTCGAAATCGTGCCGAGGGTGGCTGACCGTACCCAGTTTGGGCACCGCGGCCAGAAGTTCTCTGGTGTAGTCATGCTTCGGAGCCTCGAAGATCGGTAGTGTGTCCGCTGCCTCGAGTATTCGGCCGTGGCGCATCACGTTCACTCGGTCTGCCACATCCGCTACTACACCCATGTCATGTGTGATCAGGAGGATACCCATGTCGTTTTCGCGTTGCAGCGCTATGAGTAGATCGAGGATCTCTGCCTGCACCGTGACATCCAGCGCCGTAGTGGGCTCGTCCGCGATAAGCAGCCCGGGGTTAGATGCAATGGCCATCGCGATCATCGCCCGCTGACGCTGCCCGCCTGAGAACTGGTGCGGATACTGGTCGATCTTCCGTTGAGGCTCCGGTATGCCCACATGATCGAGCAGCTCAAGAGATCTCCTGCGCAGGTGAGCTTTGGACAGTTTCCGGCTCCGCAATGCGTCGGCCAAGAGCTGGCCGATGGTGTAGACAGGATTAAGCGCAGTCATGGGGTCCTGAAAGATGACGGCGATATCTTGGCTGCGGACCTTGTCTAGCTGTCGCTCGGCAAGGCCGATCAGTTCGCGGCCTTTGTATTGGACACTTCCAGAGGCCCGGGCGTTGTGCGGGAGGAGATTCAGGATGGACATGGCCGTCACGGATTTCCCGGAGCCGGACTCCCCTACCAGAGCCAGGGTCTCGCCGTTAGAAATGTCGAAGGTGACCCCGTCGGTGACCTGAAGGTTATTTGTGCCTGCGTCGAATGTAACCGACAGGTCGCGGACCTGAAGCAGTGGAGAGATGCTAGGAGCACTCATAGCTTGTGCCTTTCTCTATACAGGGGGGCGGTGATCACCGGCGGGGATCCAACCAATCCCGCAGTGCATCGCCGAGCAGGCTGAAACCGAGGATTGTCAGGCTGACGATGGTGCCAGGAACTAGGAGCGCAGCAGGTTCAGTGCTCATATAACGCTGGCCCTCGGCCACCATGGTGCCTAATGAAGGTGCCGGAGGAACAATTCCCAGACCGAGATAACTAAGGCCGGATTCAAGCAGGATTGCGGTTGCCATAGTCAGGGAGAACTGGACGAAGACGGGTGCGATCACGTTGGGGAGAATGACTCTGAATAGTCGGACAAAGACACGTGCCCCGAACACCTCGGACGCCTCGACGAACTCGGCGCGGCCGACGCTTAGTGTCTGACCGTAGACGATCCGGGCAAAGGCAGGAATGAACAGCACACCCATTACGGCGATCAGCGTCCCCGGGCCGGGACCATAGAGCGTCGTGGCCAGCAGGGCGATGATGATAGGAGGGAAGGCAAGAATGACATCCACGCCGCGCATGCTCAACGTTTCTATGATGCCCCCGAAATAGCCTGCGACCAACCCGAGCACGGTCCCGATGACCATAGCAACAAGTGTTGCGGAAAGTGCGACGAGCAATTCGGTGCGGATACCAAAAATGACCCGGCTTAATACATCGCGGCCGAGTTCATCGGCACCCAGAAGATATCCGGGCGTGCCAAGCGGAGCGAACCTCATGGCGATGTTCTGCTCCAAGGGATCGGCCGGAGCTATCAGCGGGGCCAGGATCATGACCAGGATGAAGACCAGAACCATGACCGCGGCAGCAAGACGCACCGGGGTGAAAGCACGCTTCAAGGCCGCCGAGACGGTGACTTTCTTCGGACTCTTCTGAACAATTGTGGTGCTCATGAAACCCTCGCTCGCGGATCCAGGTACCCGTACAGGACGTCCACCAGAATGTTGATGAAGATGAAGATGGCCGACAGGATGATGACGATTCCCTGGACAACTGGGTAATCGCGTTCGATCACCGAGTCGACCAGTAGAGCACTTATGCCGGGCCAATTGAAAATACGTTCGACTAGAACAGTGGAACCAAGAAGGGTGCCAATCTGCAGCGCCGTGACCGTTGCCACGGGGGTCAGAGAATTACGCAGGACATGCTTGCGGAAGACCAAGCGCCGTCCAATACCCCAGGAACGGGCCGTTCGCACCCAGTCCTGGCGGTAGTTGTCCAGAATTGCAGAACGCGTCATGCGGGCAATAATCGACGCAATACCGAACGACAGGGCGGCCGCAGGTAGGACGACCCGGCTGACGTGGCCAACGAAGTTTCCGCCCGCCTCCTCATAGCCACCGGCGGGGAACCAGCCGAGCTTCAGCGCGAACAACAAGACGAAGAGCGCGCCGACCACATAGACCGGCACACTCATGCCGATGCTCGTGCCCACCGAAATGGCCGAGTCTACGAATCCTCCGCGACGTGCGGCAACCGATCCCAAGGGGATGCCCACGGCCAGCGCAATCAGTACAGCCAGCAGCACCAGTTCCAAGGTGTTCGGCAAGCGTTCGCTGACGAGATCCAGTACCGGTGCACCGTCCTGGAAGGATGTGCCAAGGTCCAGCTGGACGGCACCGGCGAGATAGTTCCAATACTGGACGGGCAACGGAGCGTTCAAACCCAACCGTTCCCTTGCAGCCTCCAAGGCGGCCGGCGTGACCTGCGCTGCACCATCGCCTGCAAGCAGTTGCATCGCAGGGTCTCCGGGCACCGCGTGGAGCATCAGGAAGATGAGGGTCAGCACCACGTAGATAAGGACGATTCCCGTGGCGACACGTTTGAGCAGGAAATTAATCATTATCGAGGCCTCCGGTCCCGATTGGCTGTCCTGCAGGAGTATTTCCCGGCCCGAAAACACTCCCGCAGGACGACTTGCATTAATTAGGCATTAAGATGCGTTACTGCGAGACCTCGGCCATGGACGCCAGTGAGTAACCGCTGTAGAACGAGAGAAAACCCGGCAGGTTCTTGAAGTTTGTCACCGTATTCGCGTAGGCATAGCCCTGCGCGCGACTGCTGATTGTTGTCAACGGCACATCTTCAGCGAAAATCTCCCGCGCCTGATCGTAGAACTTCTGCTGTTCCCCTGGATCCTGTGTCAGCATGGCCTTGCTAAACGCATCGTTGAGCTTGGCGTTGCTGTATCCGAAGCTGCGCGTGTAGTTGGCAGGGCCGTCCACGAAGGCACTGATGTAGCTGATATCTGTCACCGTTCCGACATTGCCGCTGACGGCGATATCGTATTTGCCTGCATTGCCCTGTTCGACGCGGGCGGCCCAATCCGGGTTATTCAGTTCGGCATTAATTCCAACTGCTTTGAGGTCAGCTTGGACGGACAGCGCGGTGTCTTGGTGGAAGGCATACTGGGAGGAAGTCAGCAGACTCAGTGTCAGACCGTTTTCATAGCCGGCTTCGGCCAGTAGTTCCTTGGCTCGATCCGGATCATAGCTCCACATGTTTGACCATGCTTCATCGTAGTTCGGGTCGTCTTCGGACACCGGCATACCCGAGAGCGGGCTTCCATGGCCAGAGAACGCGGCGGCGACGGCGTTGTCACGGTTGATGGCGTGGGCGATCGCCTGACGAACCAGCGGATTGGCGACCGGCCCATCGGTGACGTTGAAGTGGAGGTACATGAACGGACCGTCCTGGGCATCCAGGGTGATGCCGTCGGTGCTGCTGACACGGTCAAAGTCTTCCCAAGGAACATAGTCGATCAGATCCACGTCTCCACTGAGCAGGGCGTTAGTACGCGCCTTGCCGTCTGGGTAAAACGCCAGTTCCAAGGTCTCAAGGGGCACTTCGTCGGCCGCATAGTACTTTGCGTTGCGCTTAAGGATCATATTGGTGCCCTTGTTGTGCTCTTCGAGCACAAACGGTCCGGCTCCGACCCACGCGTCGACACCACCAGTAAGAGCATCCGGTGGAACGATGGCAGCCGTCGGCACAGCCAAGTACTGCAGGAACGCGTTGTTTGGCTGGCTCAGATGAACCACAACGGTGTCTTCGTCGGACACTTCAACGGATTCAATGTCTTTCAGCCCGCCGTACGCGTGGGCTGCGGTGTCGGGGTCACTCAGGTATTCCAGCGTCTGTTCAACGTTGGAGCCGGTAAGCGCAGTACCGTCAGAGAACTCTAGATTCGGTCGCAGGTCGAATTCGTAGGTTTTGGGGTCAACGACCTTGTAGGACTCGGCAAGGCCCTCAGTGAGCTTCCCGTCGGAGTCATACGCCATGAGTCCACGATGCAGGAGCGCGTTCAAGGTGTACCCCACTTGACCGGTGTCTTTGCCGGCCGGCAGGTTTGCCGGTTCTGCCGAGAGACCCATGGTGAGGGCGCCGTCCTCGATGATTTCCCCGCTGGCGCTATCTTGGGAGGATGAGGACCCTCCGCAGGCGGACAAGAGGAGGCCGATCGCGACCCCTGCTGCCACGGCACCTGTGGTGCGGCCCGGTGCTTTATATCCGAACATACCCTGTTTCCTTGATCTATATGGGATGAGAAAAGCGGCTTTGAACAAAACGGGCTCAGAGCAGCTTCGGGTCCAGGCCGTAGAGCTCGGTCGCCTCGGCCGGGGTGATCCTTTTTTCACGGATTTCCCTGAGAACCGTTTCATGCGGACGCTTGCTGGGATCGCCGTATCCACCGCCACCGGCGGTCAGTACCGCGATACTTTCGCCGGCATTCAACCGTGTAACGCTCTCCGTCACGGTATCGCCATCGTTCTTTTCAACCCGGAGTGATGCGCCAGGCAGGCCCCCCTGCAGACCCCAGGGCCGGGATTTTAGACGGCTGACGCTGACGTCGCAGATGCAATCGTCATGTTCGGAACGGATGCGGCGGTGGATCCCCATGCCTCCGCGGTGCTCGCCTGCACCCCCGGAACCGTTTACCAATTCGTACTTTTCGACAAACAGCGGGTACTCGGCTTCAAGACTCTCTATGGGCAGGTTTGAAGTGTTTGTGATGTGTGACTGCACTCCGTTCAAACCGTCCCAACAGCCACCGGCCCCTAGTCCGCCACCAATGGTCTCAAGGTAGACGTAGTATTCGCCGGTGCGGGGATTGACGCCGGAGAAAGTGGTAGCCGGAACTGAACCGTAACAGGCGGCGATAACCTTGCTGGGATCTGCCTGGGCCAGTGCCCCGTGGACCAGATCGACGACGCGCTGGCACAGCTGGGTCCGTCCGTTAACTGCTGCCGGACTGACGCAGCTGAGCACCGATCCCTCCGGTGCGTGCGCGGTGATTGCCCGGTAGAGTCCCGCGTTGGCGGGGATGTCCGGCCCGACAACGGTCTTGACGGCGTAGTAGACCGTTGCCAGCAGCGCGGTCCGGACCATATTGATACTGGCGCGCACCTGCTCCGGAGCCTTGAACTCCAGGTGCATGGACTCATCCTCGACGGTGATTCGTACGGAGATGTCAAAAGTGTGGTCTAATTCGTCGCTGTCGAAGCTGTCTGTGAAATCGTAAATACCGTTGGGCAGCTCTCGGATGCCAGCCCGGACTTTGCGCTCCGTGTAGTCCAGCAGCGCCAAGCCTGCGGATTTCAATGTTTCCAAACCATAGCGTGCGGCGATCTCACGGACACGTTCAACGCCCAGCTTGTTCGCAGCCAGCTGGGCATTGAAGTCAGCGATGCGTTCCAAGGGAACCTGCATGTTTGTCAGGATCAGATGAAGGATATCGTCCAGAAATTCGCCGTCACGGACGATGCGTACCGCAGGGATGCGGATACCTTCCTGAAATATGTTCTCGTGGCCTCGATCTGCATAGTCGGCGTGGTGGGCAAGGTTTGTGGCCCATCCGGCAAGTGCGCCATCAACAAAGATCGGGGTGACCAACACGATATCGGGCAGGTGCGTTCCACCACCTGTGTGCGGATCGTTGCCGAGGAAGGAATCGCCGTCTCGGATGCTGTCTAGCGGATAGCGGGCAAGCACCGCATCAACGATGCCCATCAGGGATCCAAGGTGCAGCGGAATGTGTTCGGCTTGGGCTAGGGCGTTGCCGTCAATGTCGAAGATACATGTGGTGCAGTCCCGGCGCTCCTTGATATTGGGGGAATAGGAAGCCTTGACAAGCGCTTCGCCCATCTCATCGCAGATGGATGTTAGGGCGGAGCCGATTACCTCGACCTGCACCGGGTCCAAAGGAGTGTTGATAGTAGTCACTGAAATGTTCTCCTCAGCCGTTAGTCGTCAAGGGGTTCGATGATAATGAGCAGATAGTCATCCACGCGCGCCTTCATTTTCGGGAGGACAAGGGTCGTGGTGTCGTATTGTTCGATGATGGCCGGCCCGTGGATCACATGGCCGGCTCCGAGTTTCTGCCTGTCATAGACCGGGCAGTCCACGTATTCACCGAGTTCCGGAAAGTAGACATCGCGCTGGCCCATGACGGCCTCCTCGATGGACTCCTTTGCGCTGCCGTGGCGGGGGAACTTCGCTTGGGGAACTTCGCCGATGGCTTCGAGCCTGAAGGTCACGGCCTCTATCGCTGCTTCAGGGTTGTCATAGCCGTAGCGCGCGCGGTGGGCGGCGTTGAATGACTGGCGGATCGTTGCCAGCCACGCAGTGTTAACCTCTCCCTCGGGAACGTCAATGCCGATTTCGTAGTTCTGGCCCACGTAGCGTACGTCCAGAACGCGATGCAGATTCCGCTTTTCAAGAGGTAACTTTTCCTCAGAGAACCAGGACTCTGCTTCGGCTTGCAACGCCTTGAACGTGCTGATGTACACATCCAGGTTGGCTTCTTGAAGTGGCACGCGCACGGTCCGGGTGTAGTCGGAGCGCAGGTCGGTCATCAGCATGCCCATGGCGGACATCGCACCCGGGCGGTGCGGGATGAGGGTTCGCTTCATGCCAAGTTCGGCTGCCAGGCGCGAAGAGTGCAGCGGCCCGGCGCCGCCGAAGGCCACCAAAGCATAGTCGCCGGGATCGTAGCCACGCTGAACGGAAATGACCCGGATTGCTTTTGCCATGTTCGCCGTGACAACGCTGATAATGCCTTGCGCAGTGTCCACAGCGTTCATCCCCAGTTTGTCCCCGAGGCGTTTGATGGCGGCGAAGGACTTGGAAGCGTCGATGGGCATTTCGCCAGCCAGAAGATGCGTCTGGTTCAGGATGCCGAGGACGACGTTCGCATCGGTTACGGTCGGTTCTTCGTTGCCTAGTCCGTAACAGGCCGGTCCAGGGTAAGCACCGGCACTCTGCGGGCCCACTTTGAGGTGCCCGCCATCGTCAACCCAGGCAATAGAACCACCGCCGGCACCGACGGTGTTAATGTCGAGCATGGGGGATTGGATCGGGCGGCCGTCCAGCACCATGCCGTTGGCAGCGGTGGGCCGCCCGTTACGGACCAGTGCAACGTCAGAAGACGTCCCTCCGACATCGAAAGTGATGATATTACCGATCCCGGATTGGCTGGCCAGGCGTGCCGCCCCGACCACCCCGGTGCTCGGCCCGGAGAGCACCGTGCGGACCGGCAGCCGCTCGGCCAGCTTGAACGACATGACGCCGCCATTGCTTTGGGTCACTTTAGGGACCGTGCTCAGGCCTTCTGACTCGAGATTTCCACGCAGCCTGGACAGATAGGTTGACATGGTCGGACCAATGAACGCATTTATGACGGTCGTGGAGAGGCGCTCAAACTCGCGGAATTCGGGGAGCACCTCGTTGGAGATAGAGAGAAAAGTCCCGGGCAGCTCCTCCTCGAGAACCCGGCGGACCAGCATTTCATGTTCAGGCCGCAAATAGCTGTAAAGGAAACACACGGCCACCGCCTCGATATCCTGATCCTTGAGCTTGCGGACCTGCTCGCGGATTTCATTGATTTCGGCGTCGATGGCAATCGTTCCGTCGTAGGTCACGCGTTCCTTGACTTCCAGCCGCAGGTCGCGAGGGATCAAGGGAATAGGCTTCTGCGCCTGCAGGTCATACAACTTGGGCCGGCGCTGACGTCCAAGCTCCAGCAGGTCTCTGAACCCTGCCGTGGTGATAAGAGCTATCTTGGCGCCCTTGGTCTGCAACAGGGCATTAGTGGCGACGGTCGTACCGTGCGCTAGATAACTGATCCGTGGGAACCCGGCGGTGTCATCGCTCATTGCGAGGGCGGCACGGACGCCGGCAATAACGGCGCTGCCGGGGTCAGAAGGCGTGCTCGAGACCTTCGCGACAGACACCTCGTGGGTTTCTTCGTCGTACAGGCAAACGTCTGTGAAGGTGCCGCCTGTGTCAACGCCAATTCGCCAACTCATGAATTTCCTCTCTGGATCATCGGTGGTTGCTATGTACTCTGCGTCACCCCTGACTATTGTGTCTAATACTTTTTTTAATATCCCTGCATAAGAGACTACTTATATTGTCAAGAACGATGCTGTTACACACGGCTCCCTGAGGCGGGCGGAGAAGAAACACCACCCTATATTCGAGTCAACTAGAGCCATCGCTTATTCATATGCATTCCCTATTGATTCGCTGAGGTTTGCCATGCTGAAATTGATCCACAATTGACTATGAACGGAGTTAGAAGTGGATGCAGATGTAGCAGTGGTGGGGCTTGGAACGATGGGGTCCATGGCAGCTTGGCGTCTTAGCCAGCAAACTTCGTTACGGGTTTTGGGTTTCGAACAGTTTGGTCTGGGACATGCCCACGGATCTGCCGCCGGCGAATCCCGGCTCTTCCGCGCCGCTTACCATGAGGACCCGGGCTTTGTCCCCTTCCTCCTCCAGGCACGCAAGCTGTGGCAGGAGCTATCGGAAAAGTCCATGCGGGAGCTGTTCCTACCAACCGGCACACTATCCATCGGCTTCGGCGATGCCCCCCAGTTAGAAAACGTTTTTGCGTCAGTGGACCACTACGATCTACCGCACGAGATCCTTGATTCCGCAGACTTGGCGCGCCGTTTCCCGCAGCACAAGTTGACCGGAGGCGAGATTGGGGTGCTAGACCACCTCGGAGGAGGGATTCGGCCAGAACTGGCCGTGACGTCAGCGCTGGAGCAGGCAAAGAAGAACGGGGCCGATCTCCATGCACATGAACCGGTCATGAAGATCCGATTCGAGGAGGACGGAGTCCACCTCACTACGGAGCGCCGAACCTATGTAGTCGGAAAAGTCATCATTGCCTCCGGCGCTTGGACTGATCGTTTGCTGCCGGAACTTAAAGGACTTCTCGTCATTAAACCGCTGCTTTTGACCTGGTTCACGCCACTGCGGATTTCAGAATTCATGCCGGCCGTTTTCCCTACATTCATCCGAGACACCCAAGATTTCCACATTTTTGGCGCGCCGGTACTTGACGGATTTAGCGTCAAGATCAGCGTCAACGATATCTTCGATCCGATTGAGAGCCCGGATTCCCTAATTCGCTATTTTGATGCTGAAACTGTCAGCGCCATCGGTCACAGGGTGGCGGAATTGGTCCCGGGGGTATTCCCTGAACCAGTACGTCACACTGTCCATCTCGATTCCTACCTGCCCGAGCGCAACCCGATCATCGGCAATTTCGAATCAACTGGACGCGGAATCATCCTCGCCGGGTTTTCTGGGCATGGCTTCAAACTCGCCCCGGTTATCGGTGATATCGCGGCCCGCATTTCAACCGATCAAGAAACGGGGTTTAACTTGGAGGCCTTTGCACCTTCTCGGGTGCTGCAACCCACGGCTGTTCCTGGCCTATAAGTTCGATGCCAGCTGAATAAAATACGTCACCGTGCCTCTGGGGATCATTGCGGGGAGCAATCACCCCCAGAGGCACGGCCGTATCATTTGTGTTCAGTCGTCGCAGGACCACACCTGGAAAATGCAGGCGTCCCAACATTGCCGGTATCAGCGAAATCCCTTGGCCGCAGGCCACCAGGCCGAAGATTGCCTGATCATTCGCAGCAAGGTGCTGCACATTAGGCGCGTACCCAGCCCCGGCACACGCAGCAGTGATGGCATCAAAGGCTGCAGGTGCAGTTTCCCGGGGGAAAAGAACGAATACTTCCTGCGACAGATCCGCTAAGGCGACAGTTTCAAATGCGGCCAAGGGATGTTTTTCAGGCAGCACGACGACCATGGGCTCTGTGAAAAGTAACCGGACCCTGGAATCATTGATTGGCCAGTCCCGGAGAAATCCCACGTCGATTTCGTTTCTATCGATGGCTCGCCGCTGGTCAACCGAATTCATCTCATATATGACTGGACTCACTCCCGAGATAAGAGGCATGATTCCAGGCAGGAACCCGATCAGTGCGCTCGGGACACAACCAATTCGGACAATCAATGGAGGCAAGGTCTCGGTGGGATGATCTCGCAACCTCCTTGCGAGCATGTCGAGCTCCTGGCTGCGGCGCAGAAGAGATTCCACTTCCGGTACCATGGCGCGGGCCGCTTGGGTGGGGGTAACAGTCCTGCTATTTCGTTCGAACAAGACCAGGCCTGTATCCCGCTCGATTTTCTGAATAGCCTGGCTCAGCGGAGGCTGCGTCATCTGCAGTTCCCGTGCCGCTTTACTAAAGCTCTTGGTGCGCACAACGGCAAGGAAATAGCGGGCTTCGCGAAGTTCCATGCGATCCCTTCGGGCCAATCTCGGATAGGAGTAATTATCCTATTTGATCTGCTTATATTGATCCGAAGCAATGTAGAAGAAATATAGGCTCAGGTCTCATGGTAACGAATCCACTATCTGACAGTACTCCGCCACACTCGAACAAAGCCGCCGGTATTGACGCGCAAACGGTTGGGGCCCGGGAACCGGCTACAGGGTCATCTGCATCAGACGTCTACTACAGGAGCTGCTGATCGTGGGCAGCCAGTATCTTGTCACCACGCCTATTCCCGATCCAGGGATTCCCCTACTGGAGGAAGCGGGGTCAGTCACCGTCCTGTCTGAACAGCCGGACTACCGGACCTTGCGTTCCCTGTGCGCTTCCGGCGAGTTCGACGTAGTGCTGACCCAACTGCGCGACCAAGTAGATGAACCGCTACTGGCCGAGGCGCGGATAAAAGGGATCGCCAACTATGCCGTGGGTTTCAACAACATCGACATCAACGCGGCCACCTGCCATGGCATCATGGTCGGCAATACCCCCGGAGTGTTGACTAACGCCACGGCCGACATCGCATTATTGCTCATCCTAGGCACCGCCCGTCGAATTGTGGAAGCGGACCGCTTAGTCCGCGACGGCGGTTTCCGAGGCTGGGAGCCGGAATTGATGCTGGGGCATGATGTTTCCGGCAAGGTGCTGGGACTTGCCGGGTTCGGACGTATCGCGCGGGCCACGGCACGCAGGGCTCTGGGGTTCGGGATGGAGGTGATCTTCGCCCCTCGGCCACCAGGTGACCGGGCGATGGGTGAGGAAGAGTTGGGGGAGTTCGCCGGCAAGGCCCAACAAGTGCCTTGGCAGGAGTTGGTGGAGCGGAGTGATTTCCTATCGATACATGTGCCGCTGTCCGAACAGACCCGGCATCTGGTTGACGAGAGTGTTCTGCGTCGAATGAAATCGAATGCCATTCTGGTAAACACTGCCCGCGGCCCGATTGTCGATGAGAAGGCGTTGGTGAAAGCCCTGCGTGACGGGCAGATCGCTGGGGCCGGCCTGGATGTATTCGAGGAAGAGCCGCACCTGACCGCGGGTCTCGCGGCACTACCGAACACAGTTCTGCTGCCGCACTTGGGCAGCGCCACGGTTCCAGTGCGCCGCGAGATGTCCCGGCTCAGCGCAGAGAACGCGATAGCCATCGCCGCTAGGAGGATACCGCACCATGCAGTGAACCCGGAGGCATGGAGATGAAGATACTGATTGCCCCCGACAGTTTCAAGGGTACATACACTGCGATGGAGGTAGCAGGGGCGATTGCAGGGGGTGTATCCGAAGCCCAGGCCGAGCCACTGCTGATTCCTGTGGCCGACGGCGGCGAAGGCACATTCGATGTCCTCTCACACACTCTTGGGGCGAAAGCGATACCCGTAAAGGCGCGCAACCCTTGGGGAGCGGACATAGATGCGTTCATCGGACTGTCAGAGAGCGGAAAGGCCGTCGTGGAACTCGCGCAAGCCAGCGGTCTCACCGTTCCGCATGCTGGTTACCGAGATCCCCTGACGGCGGACACATACGGTACCGGAATGATGATCGTAGAAGCTGTCCGACGGGGCGCCGGGGAGATCCTTGTTGCTGCCGGGGGTTCGGCTACCACGGACGGCGGGGCAGGTGCGGTTCGCGCGATTCAAGAAGCCGGGGGACTGAGCGGATCGCGTGTCATCATCCTGTCAGATGTCGTTACCCCGTTCTTGGATGCGGCGCGCGTCTTCGGCCCGCAGAAGGGCGCCGATGCGGCTTGTGTGGAAATACTCACCAACAGGCTCCAGAAACAAGCCCGGGAATTCCCCCGTGATCCCTCATCGGAACCCCGTACGGGGGCGGCCGGCGGATTCTCAGGCGGACTGTGGGCGCATTTTGGAGCGGAATTGGTTTCCGGAGCGGACTACGTGCTCGACACCTTAGGATTCGATGACAGTCTCTCCTGCGCTGACGCCGTCATCGTGGGTGAGGGGCGATTGGACTCCCAGACGGGGGAAGGGAAAATCCTCTCGGCCATCCTGACACGTGTTCAGCGTTCCATACGAAATATTCCTGTGTTTGCCGTTGTCGGTTCGGTATCCACAGATTTGGGAGACTATGGCCACAACTTTGCAGACGTCATCATTGCCACTGATTTCGTGGGCATGCGGCATGCTGGGGCAGCTGTTGTTGCTCATCCCGGTTCGTGAGGATTCGATGCCCACGCATAATATGCGGAAAACGACGCGCGGACCGAATGGATAAGTCTTCTCTTACGATTCGCTTCCAACAGTCAGGGCAGAACCGGTTGATTCGGGACGCTCTGTTGCCGCACCAGGAGCGCTCAGATTTGGGTTCAATCACTCTCTAGGCGTAGAAGCCACTTCTGCGCTGCCCTCCGGGTAGCCGGCGCTGAAGCTGGTCTCCACCGCAGCCTTCGACCGGCTAGGAGGACCGTGGTTCAGCATACGCCTCCCTGACCCCGAGTTGTGCTGGCAGCCCCGGCGCTTCCCGGCCTCCCCTGCTTCGGATCGCCCGTGCCTCCGATAGCCCCCTCCCGACGCACAACGCCTCCGCTCGACTACCACTAGAAAAAGGAAACCTCATCAATGACGGACAACACTGGCACCCTTGACTCCACCACTTTTCGATCCGGCGATCGTGTCGACATCCGCTGGAATGGACACAGCTCCAACGGATACGTGGAGGACGCGATGCCGCAGCTGAACGTCGTGTGGATCCGGGACCTGCGGACCGGGGAACGCAGAATGCTCTCCACCGACGAATACCAGATCCATCACTCCGAGGCCTGATCCCCTCACCTGCAAACCTCAAGCCGTCCTTCCAAGTGATTAGCCCGGCACTTCGCCCAATGGTCGCTAACGTCACCGCATCCAGCGTCGACGAGGTTCGGCCGACTCCCGAACGCCCGCCATCAGGACAACGCAGATCTGTTATCGGTCCCCGAACGGCCAATCTTGGGATTCCAATCTCCTACCGGACTTCCGGCAACCGTACGACGCCGCAGCTCAACGTATTGCTATCCCATAAGCCGGTCCTTCACCGCGACACAAACAGCCCTCTGCTGTCGATCGAGTTTCCCTACAGGCACGGGCATCTTTGATTCGCGTTTGCCCCGCCTGCAATAATGCCCGCTCGGGTTCCTCAATTGCTGCATCCCCTAGTGACTACACATCTCATTTCGGCGTGCCGGTGGTAATGGCCAGCAGATTCCAGAAACGAGCATTGAAGAATGCTCACCCCAATCACGGATACGTCCACAGCTCCCGTACGTGGATCTTCTTGCATCGGAAGTCCAACTCAGGGGACGGATGCAGCACCACCGAGGCGCCTCGCTGTTACCGTGACCAGCAAGACGCATACTAAGTAGGTGGCGGCAGCGCCTGCCCAGCCCGCTAGGAACCCCTGCTTGGATTCAAGAACGAGGCCCATAGCCAGCGGCCCCAAGGCAAACCCGAGGTACATGCCGAGCGCGACGATTCCCGAGGATGCGCCGACGTTCTGTCCGCTGGCATCGCGCAGCACGGCGACCATGAGCACAACATTGATGGCAAGAGCCATGGCGCCGTGCAGCACCACGCCGGACCAGAGAAGCACGCTCCAATGCAGTATCCCTGCAGCGAGGAGCAGGACGGAGCCCAGTGCTGACCCCAGACCTAGGGCCAGCAGGAGCGTGAAGCTGTCCTCACGCTTTGCAATAATGCGGCCCCAAGCGATGCGCGAGGCAATGCCTACCCCACCGGCAACAGCCGCAGTCATGCCGCCAAGCAACAGCGAAAAGTCCAGCTCACGCTGGGAAAAGAGGGGAAGGTAGACATTGGTAGCTTGGAGCGCTGCTCCCGACAGAAATGCATAGATCGCATAAACGGGCAGGTTTCCGGTTTTGACCGCGCCTTTGCCTTTCCCACGATTCGCAGCGGGCCGTGGGCGGATGCTAGCGGAACGTGCACCTGGTCCTTCGGGAAGAGCAGCGCGGCCCGGAACCACGTTCCAGGAGCAGGCCAGCAGGACGAGTACGGCCACGGCAGCGATGCCCGCGGTCCCTCGCCAACCGATCAGGAGAGCCATCACGGGAAAAGCCAGCCCCGCGTAACTATTCAGGTCCTCGGCGTGGTTGGTTGATTTTCCCGGCAGGGTCGGGATGCTTGGGGTGTTCGTGACTTTTGATCCCCCGAGGCAGGTTGACGTGCCTGATGTGCCGCCGGTGTCCCCGGT
>NZ_JABBCH010000024.1 GCF_012952295.1 Crystallibacter degradans | reverse complement strand
CGGGCCGAAGCCGACAACAGAGCCGGGGTCGGCCAATGACCCGCGTAAACTCGCCCTTCCAGGGGCATCCCACATCACAGCGGGGAGAGGAGGCGTCATGATTCATCAGATGAAATACGCAGACTACTACTTGACATAATGTAGATTATCGGCGAACTATTTGAGTGTCTGGGAGTGGCGGAATATCAGCGTTGCTCGATGGCTGGATGGCGTAGATGATGCCACGTCCACGAGAACTTCGGTTCCACCAGACGACGACGCTTTCTTAGCAACTTTGCTGATGCTATCCACAGTGCAGTCCGTCAACGACGACGATCCATCGCGTCACTTTGCGTGAGCGTATTTCTATGCTGTGGCAATTTCCTGAACTGCTGCCGCATCGCTGAGAGCTTTACTCCATGCGTGCCGGCTTAGATACCCCACGCTCAGCACAACTTGACATAACTATTGCACCATCGTCTATGCCCGGCCGTCGTCGTCGTTGGACTGAGCAGGTCCTGCGGCTTGGTTGGGCCGCAGGACCTGCTGAGCAATTCGCGACGGGCCTTCTCGGGATGGCAAGCAGGTTCAGGGACGCGTGGCAGTGCTGATCGGGAATGTCGGCGCCGCCGTAGGTAGGCCACGCGGCACTACTCCCCCGGCCAATGCCCGCCGTGGGTCCCGGCGGTGAAGACCCGCAGCCCAGTAGTCGCCGCGCTCGGAGATCAAGCGCCCACGTAGGCCGCGAGGTGCTCGCCGGTGAGGGTGGCGCGGTCGGCGACAAGGTCAGCGGGTATTCCCTCGAAGATGAGCCGCCCGCCGTCGTGGCCGGCGCCGGGGCCAAGATCGATGATCCAGTCGGCGTGCGCCATGACCGCCTGATGGTGTTCGATGACGATGACTGATTTGCCGGCGTCGACGAGCCTGTCGAGGAGCGCGAGCAGTTGTTCGACGTCGGCCAAGTGCAGCCCGGTGGTCGGCTCGTCGAGGACGTAGATGTCACCCTTTTCCGCCATCTGGGTGGCGAGCTTGAGCCGCTGCCGTTCGCCGCCGGAGAGCGTGGTGAGGGGCTGGCCGAGGCTGAGGTAGCCCAGCCCGACGTCGGCAAGCCGGTCGAGGATCTTGTGGGCGGCAGGCGTGCGTGCGTCGCCCTCGTTGAAAAACGCCTCGGCTTCTGTCACCGACATCGCGAGTACTTCGGCAATGTTCCGGCCACCCAGAGTGTATTCGAGCACTGCTGCCTGGAAACGCTTCCCCTCGCAGTCCTCGCAGGTGGATTCCACAGTGGCCATCACGCCCAGGTCGGTGTAGATAACGCCGGCGCCGTTACAGGTGGGACAGGCACCTTCGGAGTTGGAGCTGAAGAGCGCGGGCTTCACGCCGTTGGCCTTCGCGAACGCCTTGCGGATCGGCTCGAGCAAGCCCGTGTATGTTGCAGGATTGCTCCGCCGCGAGCCACGGATAGCACCCTGGTCGATCACCACCACACCGTCGCGGCCGGCAACCGAACCGTGGATCAGCGAGCTCTTGCCGGAGCCGGCGACACCGGTGACAACACACATCACCCCCAGCGGGATGTCGACGTCGACGTTTTGCAGGTTGTGCATCGACGCGCCGCGTACTTCCAGCGCACCGGAAGACGGGCGTACTGCGTCCTTGAGACTCGCCCGGTCATCGAGGTGGCGGCCGGTGATGGTGTCACTCCCCCGCAGCCCCTCCACAGAACCTTCGAAGCAGACGCTCCCGCCCGCGGTGCCCGCGCCGGGCCCAAGGTCGACGACGTGGTCGGCGATGGCGATGCTCTCAGGCTTGTGCTCGACGACGAGTACCGTGTTGCCCTTGTCCCGCAGCTGCAGCAGCAACTGGTTCATCCGCTCGATATCGTGCGGGTGCAGGCCGATCGTGGGTTCGTCGAAGACGTACGTGACATCGGTGAGCGAGGACCCGAGGTGGCGGATCATCTTGGTGCGCTGTGCCTCTCCGCCAGACAGGGTGCCAGCCGGCCGATTAAGCGAGAGGTAGCCCAATCCAATCTCCTTGAAGGAGTCGAGCAGATGCTGCAGCCCGTTGAGCAGTGGGGCCACCGAGGGCTCATCGAGTTTCCTGATCCAATCGGCGAGATCGCTGATCTGCATCTCGCAAAGGTCTGCGATGTTCTTACCCTTGATTTTGGAGGACAGGGCTTCCTGGCTCAGCCGGGTGCCGTTGCACTCGGGGCAGGTCGTGAAGGTCACGGCGCGCTCCACGAACGCACGGATGTGGGGCTGCATTGCCTCGACGTCCTTGGAGAGCATCGACTTCTGGATCTTGGGAATCACGCCTTCAAAGGTGAGGTTGACGCCTTCCACCTTGATCTTCGTCGGCTCCGAGTAGAGCAGCTTGTGGAGCTCCTTCTTGGAGTACTTCGCGATCGGCTTGTCCATGTCCAAACCGGCGCCACTAAAGATGCGTCCGTACCAGCCGTCCATGCTGTAGCCGGGAACCGTGAGCGCTCCTTCAGCGAGCGACTTGGTTTCGTCGTAAAGCGCCGTCAGGTCGAAGTCGTTGACGGCGCCCATGCCCTCGCATCGCGGGCACATGCCGCCCAACCGGTTGAAGGTCGCCTTCTCTGCCTTGGTCTTGTTGCCGCGCTCGACGGTAATCGCTCCGCTGGCCTTCACCGTGGGCACGTTGAAGGAGTATGCATTGGGCGAGCCGATGTGCGGGTCGCCAAGCCGGCTGAAGAGAATGCGCAGCATCGCGTTGGCATCGGTGGCGGTGCCGACGGTAGAGCGCGGGTTGGCGCCCATCCGCTCCTGGTCGACGATGATCGCTGTTGTCAGGCCCTCCAGATAGTCAACATCGGGGCGTGCCAGCGTCGGCATAAAGCCCTGCACGAAGGCGCTGTAAGTCTCGTTGATCATGCGCTGGGACTCCGCGGCGATCGTGGCAAAGACCAGCGAACTTTTCCCCGAGCCTGAGACGCCGGTGAACACCGTCAACCGGCGTTTCGGGAGCTCGACGCTGATGTCCTTGAGGTTGTTCTCGCGTGCGCCCTGTACGCGAATCAGGTCGTGGCTGTCGGCAACGGGCAGCGCAGGCGACTGGGTGTCCGTGTTGGTGACCATGCTCATCGTGTCTCCATCTGTCATGCGGAGACGCCTCTGCTGTCTTCGACGGCGTCGTCCGGATTGGTCTGACCAGGTTCGTGCAGTGCTTCAACGGTCCACTGTCTACCTTAATCGACGTCGCCGCCGTCGTGATTGGAACGTACGATGGCTGCATGTGGACGGGCCGGCAGCTCCTGCCTTTACAGGCCAGGAGATGGCAGGGATTCCTGCTGCTTCTGCTGGCGGCTTTTTCGCTGGCATCCTGCAGTTCCGGGAATCCGGAATTCCCTCGCGATGCCGCGTCCCCGGACCCGTCAGGCGGGCAATCCGCGCCGCAGGACCGGCTGCCGGCCACCGTCGAGCAGCTGAGCGCGTCTGTTGGGGCCGCGGAGGGCAGTAACGACGACGACGTTGTGCTGCTGACAGTGGCGAATAGGTCCGAGGCTACCGTGCTTGTGCTTGCCGTGACCCTGTACTCACCGCGCTTCAGCGGTGGCACGGACTGGGTGCCGGACAGGGCCGGCGGAACGCGGCTCAGCCCCGGGGACAGCCTGTCCGTACTGGCCGCCCTGCAACCGGTCCGCTGCCAGGAGGACCCGGATCACTCTGAGGCGACCATTGCCATCACTGTGGACCGGGCCGAAACGGGATCGCTGACCGTGGAAGTCGCCGCCGCCGATCCCCAGGGTGTGTTGGAAGCCCGTTACCAGTACCACTGTTCCAGAAAGGCGTGAGCTCTGTTCCATCAGTTCGTGAGCAATGCGGCGTGGGCTCCGCACCGGCAGCCTCCGCCCAGGCCACCGATCGCCCGGGCCGTGGATAGGATCAAGGCTGACGGACATTACCGGAACGGATGGAGAAACCGCATCGTGTCAGGATTGAAGGCAGCAGACATCCGCGCAGCAGTGGCAGCAGTGCTGGAGCGGGAGCAGCTGCCGCAGATTGTCCAGCTGGGACACCCGGTCCTGAGGCAGGCTGCGGTTCCCTATGACGGCCAAATCGAGGACGCCGAACTCCACGCCCTGCTGGAGTTGATGCGCCGGACCATGCACGCCGCACCGGGCGTCGGCCTCGCGGCGCCGCAGATCGGCATCCCCTTGCGCCTGGCGGTATTGGAAGATCCCGCCACCGTGGGGCCCGAGATAGCCAGCGCACGCGAACGGCAACCGCTGCCGTATTTTGCCGCGATCAATCCGCACGTCCGCACCATCGGCGAGCACACGGCGTCGTTCTTTGAAGGTTGTTTGTCCTTCGCCGGCTACCAAGCCGCCGTGGAGCGTCACCGGATAGTGGAGTTCGAGTATCTCCGCGTGGATGGAACGGTCAGGACCGAAGAATTCACCGGCTGGCAGGCACGCATTGTGCAGCACGAAACAGACCACCTTGACGGCGTGGTCTACATCGACAAGGCCGCCACCCGCTCGTTGTGCACCAGTGCGGAATACAGCAGCCGCTGGGCGCAGCCGACTATCGAGCGCGCCCGCGCGGAACTGGACTTCTGAACCTTAGCCGGCGGCGGGCTCCAGTTCCGCGGCTTCGCGGGACTCGGGCTGCCCAAGCCGGTTCCGGGCGGTGGGCAGGTAGGTGGCCCACCAGCGCAAGATCTCGTCGAACCGCTGCCTGCGGTGCCAGGGCGTCCCGGTGCGCGAAAGCTCGTGGTTCTCCCCCGGGAAAATCAGCAGCTGGGCCGGCACGCCGCGCTGTTTGAGCGCTAAATAGTACCGCTGGGCCTGCTCGAGCGGGCAACGCAGGTCTTCTTCCGAGTGGATGATGAGCGACGGCGTCCGAACGTTGCCGATCTGGGCAAACGGGTTCTGGCTGCGGATGCCCTCCTCATTGGTCCCCGTATATTCGCCGGAGAAGAACCAGCCGATGTCGCTGGATCCCACGAACGACGGCGGATCCAGGTAGCCGCGCTCAATGATCGCGGCCGCGAAACGGTGGTCCTGGGAGATCGTCCAGGCGGTGAGGTAGCCCCCGTAGGAACCGCCCATCACGCCCATCCGGTCGCGGTCCAGCTGCGGATACTTCGCCTGCGCCCCCTCCAGGAACGCGAGCACGTCCACCAGGTCCACGGTTCCCATGGCCTCCTTGATCGCCCGCCCGTGCGCCTGCCCGTAGCCGGCAGCGCCACGCGGATTGCACATCAGCACGGCATACCCGGCCTCCACATAGACCTGGGCCTCGTCGAAAAGCCCCCAGCCGTATTGGGCAAAGGGCCCGCCGTGAATGTTCAGCAGCACCGGGTGCGGACCCTCGCCCTCGGGCAGCAGCACCCAGCCGTGCACCGGGTACCCATCGGCCGCGGTGAAGGTTTCCTCCCGCAGTTCGGCCGGCGGCGACTCGGCACGCAGGGCGGACGAAAAATCGGTGAGAACCTGCAGGCCCGCGGCGGTCACGAGGCCCACGTCCCCAGCGGTGCCGGGATCGGTAAAACTCACCACGAGCGCACCGCCGGCAGCACCTGCGCCGGTAACCTGGCGTTGGCCCTCCACCAGAACCTGCAACTCTCCGGCGGCGCTCAGACGCAGCAGTTCCACGGATCCGCGCGTGCTGTTCAGAACGACGACGGCGTCATCGGCCACCGCTACCAGCTCACCGCTGGTAGTGCTCAGGTCGATTGTCTCGGCGTCGGTCAGCCTGCGGGCCGGAGCGCTGGTATCCGTGGGCGCCACATAGAGGCCGGTGTTTCGTGCCACGAAGTCGGTGCCGCTCTCGCCGAGTTCGCTGCCGAGGAAGAACAGCCAGCGGCCGTCGGGGCTGGGCGCCGGCAGGTCTGCGGTTACCCGCGCCGTCGGCTGGTCCTGCAGGTTCGTGTGCTTGCGCAGATCCAGACCGTCCGTGTCGATGGAGTAGATGTCCGAGACCAGGTCGCTGTCGGCCTCTGTATGCAGGGCGGCGCTGAAGTAGATGCGGCCGCCGTCCGCTGAGAAGCGCGGCGACTGGTGGTCCGCCGCGCCGTGGGTCAGCTGGACCGGTTCCGGCACCGGCTGGAATTTGCGTCCCTGATCTTCAGCCTGCTTCTTCGCCCGGCCTGTCGGGGTTATCGGCGGTTCGGCCTGCAGATCGGGCGCATCCAGGCGGAAGAGCTGGGCGCGTTTGTCGTTCGTGTACCCGGCTCCGTTCATGCGGAACTTATAGCCGGTGATCAGCCGGGCGTCCTCAGCGTCGGCGCCAAGCCCCTCCACCGTGCCGTAGCGTCCTTCTTCCGGTACCGGTGCGGCAAAGACCAGACTCGCCGAATCGGGCGACCAGGCAAAACCGGAGACTCCGAGCTTCCGGTCGGTCAGCCGGACCGGTTCCCCTCCTCCGCTCTCCACGGCGAAAAGCTGGGGCGCTTCCCCGGGCGCAGCGCGCAGGAAAGCCAAGGCACCGCCGTCGGGCGCGTATTTTGGGGCGGTATCACGGAAGCCGCGGGTCAAGCGGCGCTGTGCACCGCCGTCGTCGTCCAGCGGTATCTCCCACAACTGTCCGACGTAAGCGTCGGCAGCGAAGTCCGGGCGGGTAACCGACACCACGGCGCGGTTTCCCCGGGGATGGACGGACGGCGCGGAAACGGAATTAAGTAAAACGATCTCTTCAGACTTCATCTTTGTGAGCTTAGTCTCAGGCCCGGCGCTTGGGCGAGTCACCTTTCGGTAACGCCGGCGGCCGTCGTCTCGCTAGGATCGGTTTATGCCTTCACTCAGCGTGCCCTTGGAATCGGTCGACCTCCTGCTGTGCCCGGTGTGCGCGGAGGACATGCGGCCCAACGAGGATTCGGTTGCGGGTGGGATCAGCTGTGCCGCAGGCCATCGTTTCGACGGCGCCAAACAGGGCTACATTAACTTGCTGACTGGGCGGGGTACATCTTTCATCCCGGACACTGCAGACATGGTTGCGGCCAGATCCGCGTTCCTGGACGACGGACATTATGACCCGTTGCTCCAGCAGGTCGCCGGAACCGTTTCGGGACTGCTGGAAGGCATCGAACGGCCAGTCATCGTCGATGCCGGGGCCGGCACCGGCCATTATCTGGCTGCCGCCCTTGGGGCCGTGCCTGCGGCCAGGGCGGTGGCGCTGGATCTGTCCAAGTTTGCCCTGCGCCGCGCTGTGCGTTCCGTTCCGCAGGGGCTGTGCCTGGTGTGGGACCTCTGGCGGCCCCTTCCCCTGGCCGGTGGTGCCGTCGATCTGATCATCAACGTTTTCGCCCCGCGCAATGCCGAAGAATACGCGCGGATCCTCAAACCCGGCGGCCATCTGCTGGTGGTAACCCCGGCGCCCGGGCATCTAGACGCCCTGCGGGCACGGCTCCCCCTGCTTGCCGTCGACGACGACAAGTCTGACAAGCTCGCTGCTTCCCTGGCGCAGGACTTCACGCCGGTGTCTGCGGACTCCCTGTCGGTGCCCATGCAGCTCAAGGGCGAAGACATACGGAACGCGGTGATGATGGGTCCGAACGCCCACCATGCCGGCGCAGCTCTTGAGCAGGGCGAGGCAGCAATTGTGCTCCAGGATCCGGAGACACCGCTGGCGGTCGAAGCCCGGTTTACCCTCAGCATTTTCCGAAAGGGCGCCCGCTAGCGCCGTAGGCCACGAGGCTCATTTCCCGTGTTGTGCCTGCTGTGGTCACGACTTGGCCACAGTTTCCGCGCTTCAGCGAAGTTCGGCCCGGAAAGCGCCACAACCTCCGGCAAATCGGGCATGATGGTGCTGTGGACCACATGTCCTCTGTGGCATGTTCGTGGTCCCGCGTCTCTACCTGCAACAGGGGGAACCGATGCTTGAATGGCTCGTCATCAACAGCTGGGTCCTATGGCTGGCTCTGTTCCTTGTCCTGGCGATCGTCGAGATGATGACGCTCGACCTATTCTTCATCATGATGTCCTTCGGGGCCCTGATCGCCTTATTCACCGCGCTGCTCGGCTGGCCTTTCTGGATCCAGGTGGTCGTGTTCTGCGTAGTGGCGCTGCTCATGGTTCTCGTGGTGCGTCCCGTAGGGCTGCGCCACCTGCGCCGCGGTCCCCGGGACCAAGCCACCAACGTTGACCGGTTGATCGGAGAATCGGCCATGGCGCTGGAACCCGTCACGGACCACTCCGGCATGGTCAAGATCGGTGGCGACACCTGGACGGCACGTTCGAGCGACGGTTCGGCAATCCCGGCCGGAGCGCGGGTAGCCGTGGCTCGGATCGAAGGGGCCACCGCCGTCGTCTACCCTGCCGCGGAGCCAGGCCCTTACCCGGCCCAGTAAACCGGCAAAGATCCAAGGGCGCATCAACGCATTCAGCCTCACGGATGGCTCAGCATCCGGACCACAAGCTGATGCGAATAACAATTGAAGGGGAGCTATGGATAGCAATATCGGCATCTGGATAGTGCTGCTGGTCCTGATCATTTTTGTGTTCATTGTGTTGGTCCGCGCCGTCCGGATCATTCCGCAGGCGCGCGCCGGCGTAGTCGAACGTTTGGGCAAATACCAGCGCACCCTCAACCCCGGACTGACCATCCTGATCCCGTTCGTTGACCGGCTCCTGCCCCTGCTGGATCTGCGCGAACAGGTCGTGTCGTTTCCGCCGCAGCCCGTTATTACCGAAGACAACCTCGTTGTCTCCATTGATACGGTCATCTATTTCCAAGTGACCGATCCGCGTGCCGCGACGTACGAGATTGCCAACTATATCCAGGCCGTCGAACAGCTGACCACCACCACATTGCGAAACGTTGTGGGCGGGCTGAACCTCGAAGAGGCGCTAACTTCCCGGGACCAGATCAACGGCCAGTTGCGCGGTGTGTTGGATGAGGCTACCGGCCGATGGGGCATCCGCGTTTCTCGCGTGGAGCTCAAGGCGATCGACCCTCCTCACTCCATCCAGGATTCCATGGAAAAGCAGATGCGCGCAGACCGGGACCGTCGGGCTGCAATCCTGACAGCTGAAGGCGTCAAGCAGTCGCAGATCCTCACCGCTGAAGGTGAGCGTCAGGCGGCCATCCTCAAAGCTGAGGGCGATGCCAAAGCAGCCATTCTCCGTGCCGACGGTGAATCGCAGGCCATCCAGAAAGTCTTCGACGCCATACACAAAGGCAATCCGACCCAGAAACTGCTCGCGTACCAGTACCTCCAGACGTTGCCCAAACTTGCGGACGGATCCTCCAACAAGTTGTGGATCATCCCCAGCGAAGTTGGCGAGGCGCTCAAGGGTGTCGGCAGTGTCCTGGGGGCGGCGACGCCCGACGGGGCAAGCCCTGATGCTGCCGACGGCGAACCGGGCGAAGAGCCAGCCAGTCCGACACGAGGCCTGTTGTGAGATGTTCGCCTTTACCCTTGCGGCCATTCCGGACTATAATTGGTTGTTTGCCGCGAAGCTGATGCCCGCTGCCGACCGGGAACAGTTGATGGTCCGGAAGCGTTGAAGGTAGTGCGGGTCATGCCGGGACGGTGCATTTCACCGCCCCACCATAAGACAAGAGGGAGAGATCATGAGCGATCGTAGCCTGCGGGGTATGCGTCTCGGAGCGCAGAGCATGGAGACGGAATCCGGTGTCGAGCCGGCGCCGCGTCAACGGGTGGAGTACCGTTGCGAGGATGGCGAGCAGGTCTTTGTTACCTTTGCCGCCGAGGCTGAGATCCCCCCGACCTGGGTTTCCAAGACCGGCAAGGAAGCGTTGCTCGTCAATGGCGAAAAGCCCGACGACAGCAATGAGAAGGCCGTCCGGACCCACTGGGATATGTTGCTGGAACGCCGCTCGGTCGAAGAACTGGAGCAGATTCTCGAGGACCGGTTGAACATTCTGCGTGAACGCCGCGGCGAACGCCGCTCCGCCTAGAACATAGGCGTAGCTGAGGGAGGAGACTGGAAACGGTCTCCTCCCTCAGCCTTTAAGCTCTGCCGGTCAGCTTGTGCCAGCGGGAACGGAGTCCCCATTTCGTGACAAGGATGATCGATTCAAACACGATCCCGCCACTCATCTTCGAGTCCCCGAATTCGCGTTCTACAAAAGTGATCGGAACTTCCCGTACATCGAGTCCGGCCTTGAGCGTTTTCCAGGTTAGATCTACTTGGAAGCAGTAGCCCACGGATTCGACCGAATCGAGATCGATCTTCTTCAGTGTCTCCGCACGGAAAGCATTGAAGCCACCGGTAATGTCCTTGACCCGGACACCGAGCAGGATCCGCGAGTACAAGCTGCCGCCGAGTGAGAGCAGCTTCCGGTGCAGCGGCCAGTTGACCACCTTGCCTCCCCGGATCCACCGTGAGCCTTTGACCATGTCCGCACCGCGGTCCAAAGCATCCAGCAGACGCTGCAACTCTTCGGGTTGGTGGGAACCGTCGGCATCCATTTCGACCAGAACGTCGTAGCCCGCGTCGAGACCCCAACGGAATCCGGCGATGTAGGCCGCGCCGAGTCCTTCCTTACCCTGCCGGTGCAGCACATGGACTGCGCTGTCCGCGGCAGCAACGGTGTCCGCCGCCGCTCCGGTGCCATCGGGAGAGTTGTCGTCGACTACCAGGACGTCGGTGTCGGGCGCTACGGCCCGGAGCCGGTCCAGGGTCCGAGGCAGGGACTCAATCTCGTTGTACGTCGGAATGATGGTCAGGACCCGCACTCAGCTGCCTTTCAATCTCGCTACTGTTGCCGCATATTATGGCGCGGGCATGTCCGCGGGACCGGGCCGAACGCCAACGGTCCAGTATATGTCATCGTTCCTTGCTCCAGCCGCGCAGAGCGACGGGTCAGCATGGAAGAGGGTAGGTCTGCGCGCCTTCGGGCCAGGAACCGGATCCGCGAAGCGGACGGAACCTGTTTTCTACTGACGCGCAAACCTACCCGTTGGAAGCACCGGACATCCAGCCGCCGGGCAGAATCTTCACTCTGCCGCTGGCGTGCATCGATCTGGCCCGGAGCCCGGCCTGGGTCATTGGCTTATCCCAAAACGACCCATTGAGCTAAAAGCTTACGTGGTCAGAACTGGGTGTCAATGTGGCTTTGACCTGTGTGTTCTCCCATTTCTGCAGGTCAGTACGGCAAGTCGGAATGCGGCGGCATGAAGACTTTTTTGGGCTATCCGTCCGCCCGGTTGGCCGGTACACGCTCAGGAAGCCGGGCGACCGTCTGCGTCGTAGACCGCGTACCCGTCCACTACGGTGCGTGAACAAACGGGCAGGACGTCGGCGTCCAGCGACGGCAGCATGGGTGTGCCGGCCCGCGCGTCCGTGCTCCAGGACGAAACTCTGCTGTCAGGCGTCTGGATCGAGAGCTCGGCCACTTCCCACACGGCGAACGTGGCGGGTGTGCCGGGCGCCAACTGGCCCTGCATGGGATTCGGCTCTCGCGCCGCCCGCCAGCCGGCCCGGGTATGGGCAAGGAAAGCAGCCCGTGCCGAGATCCGCTGTTCCGGGTTGTGATGTTCAAGACAAGCTTTTACCGTCGCCCACGGGCTCTGCTCCGTGACCGGTGCGTCCGATCCCAGACAGACAGGAACGCCTGCCGTCTGCAGCGTCCCGATGGCATTCATGCCCAGGGAAGCCCGGGCCCCGAGCCGGGCGGCGTACATACCGTCCGTGCCGCCCCAATAGGCATCGAAAAGCGGCTGCATGCTTGCAGTGATTCCGAATTCCAGCAATCGGTCGACTGCTCCGGACGACATCATCTCAACATGCTCGAACCGGTGCCGGGCCGAGCGGACCGGGGCACTTCCGACCCGATCGGCTGCGATCTGCAGGGCCTCGATGGCCCGGTCGAGCGCTGCGTCACCAATGACATGGAAGCCGCCTTGGATCCCCGCTACGGAACAGAGCTCGATGTGCCGGGCTGCTTGTTCCACGGTGAGGAATAGCTGTCCGGCCTCATCGGGCCGGTCTTGGTAGCCGCCATGCACACAGGCGGTGTGTGAGCCGATGGACCCGTCAATGTTGAGGTCGCCGGCCAAACCCCTGAGCTTGTTTCCGAACAGCTCGAGGATATCTTGCAGCTGCTCCGCCGATTCCGCCAGCTGCCCCCAGTACGGAAGGATCCTGGGGAGCGACCGGTATTCATCGTCCGCCAACGCAATCAATTCCTGCAGGTCCTCGGCCGGAGCAATGTGCGGGGCTCCCATTTCCGCCAGGGCCACATACCCACGCGACGCGGCGTGGTTCAACGCCAGGCGCTGTAGGTCCTTCCGGCGGCCGACCGAAGGGTTATGCGCGGCTGCGCGGACCAATTGGTGGGCGCGAGTACGCGCCAGCCCGGTGCCGTCCCAGCCTTCCTCAGCCTGCAACCCGAGCCTGGCGGCGAAGGAGGCGGAAACGGCTCCCGAGTGCACGTCAACCCGACTGAGGTATACGTCCTGTCCGCAACCGGCGTGCTCAAGTTCGTCAGCTGAAGGCGGCCGGCCTTCGGGCCAGCGGCTCTCTTCCCAGCCATGTCCGAGCACCGGGGACGCGCCGGAACGCGCAGCGCCGGCAACGGCGTCGAGGAGCTCGGCCAAGGAGTTGCAATGGGACAAGTCGAGCGAGGTCAAAGCCAAACCGGTATCCGTGACATGCGCATGGGAATCTACGAACCCCGGGGCCACGAGCCGGCCCTGCAGGTCGATAATCTCCATCTTGCTGTCGGCGATTGACGTTGCTGCCTCTTCGGAGCCGATCCACGCAACCGTACCGCCGTCGACCAACATGGCTGTGGCATAGGGGTCCGCAGGGCTGTACACGGAACCGTTGCGGTACAGGGAAAGACCGGATGCTGCCGGGCGTTCAGGCAGCTGGGACTCACTCATGAAACTCCAATCAAAGGTAAATCAACAAAAAGTTCAACATCACGCCGGAACCAGTCGGCACAGCGTCGACGACGACGGACTCGGTGGACCAATTGCCCTTCTGAGCGGACGGTTGGCCTATTCCGCGACTGAGGAATAGGCCACCACACCGCGCCGGACCAGAACGATCGCCTGCCGGCTCAGTGCCGCCATCCTGGGGTCAATGTCGGGCACTTTGACCAATTGGTCAAGTAGATCGATGACCTGTTTTGCCCAACGCACGAAGTCTCCTGCCGCGAGTTCAGTCCCTTGGAGGGCAGCCAGCAGAGACCGTCCTTGCGCCCACTTGTACATGGGCCAGATGAGGCCAAGTTCTGGTTCGCCGCTGAGAGGCAGCTTGTGTTGTTCCTCCCTGTCGGTCAGTACCGACCATTCTTTAACCGCAATATCGACCGCGGATTCGAGCGACACGCTCGGCATCTTCGGACGGATTCCGGTCTCCTCCCGTTTGGCTTGGAAAACCAGGCAGGAGACAAAAGCGGCAAACTCGGCGGCATCCAGGTCTTCGAAAGCACCGTTTTCAATACACAACGCCACGAGCAGGTCGCGGTCGCCGTAAATCCGGCGGAGTCTGTTGCCGGCCGCGCTGATTGTGACTCTTCCATCCGGATGTGTTTCGAGGTAGTCATAGGTGTCCAGCAGGTCGCAGACACGGTCAAACGTTTTGGCGATGGTATTGGTACGGCCTTGGATCTGCCCCATTAATTGGTCCGTCTCCCGCCGGAGCTTCCACCAGCGTTCGGACCAGCGGGCGTGGTCTTCACGGTCGCTGCAGCCATGGCAGGGGTGGGACCTAAGTTTCCGGCGCAGCTCCGTAATCTGTTGTTCCTGCCGTTCCGAACCCGCCACTGCAAAGTTCTGACGGTCGCTTCCCCTCCGAGGCGGCCTGTTTTCATGCAGCGCATTGCGCAATGACGACGCCAGATCACGGCGTTCCTTGGGGCTACGGCTATTGAACGTCTTCGGCACCCGGATAGTGGACAGGACCTCGACCGGCCCTTCGAGATCCTGGGCCGAAATTCGCCGGATCTGCTTGTCCATCGTCAGGACTGTGGGCCGCGGCTCGAAGCCGGACGCGTCCGGGGTCAGGATCACGGCGTATCCCTCGCTTCGTCCGCCGGGAATATCGATGATGTCGCCCCGTCGCAGACGTTCGAGAGAAGCGGCTGCGGCGGAACGCAGGTGCCGGGTCCGGGACTTTGCCGATTGGGTTTCCACCTCTTTCAGCTCCCGCCGCAACCGCGCGTACTCAGTGAAGTCGCCGAGATGGCATGTCATGGATTTGGCGTACCCGGCCAGAGATTCTTCCCGGCTGCGCACTTGCTTCGCCAGACCAACCACGGACCTGTCCGCTTGGAACTGGGCAAAGGAAGTTTCCAGTATCTCGCGAGCCTTTGGCCGGCCGAACTGGGCGATGAGATTGATCGACATATTGTAGGTCGGGCGGAAGCTGGAATTGAGCGGATAGGTTCGGCGCGAGGCAAGTCCGGCCACCGCCGCAGGATCCGTTCCCGGCTGCCACAGGACCACCGCGTGGCCCTCGACGTCGATACCCCTGCGGCCCGCCCTGCCGGTCAGCTGGGTGTATTCGCCGGCCGTGATGTTGACGTGGGCTTCGCCATTGAACTTGTCCAGCTTTTCCAGCACGACAGTTCGGGCGGGCATGTTCACGCCCAGAGCCAGCGTTTCGGTGGAGAAGACGGCCTTGACCAGGCCGTCCGCGAACAGCTTCTCCACCACTTCTTTGAAGGTCGGCAACATACCGGCATGGTGCGCCGCCAGGCCCCGCACCAACCCCTCGCGCCAGGTCCAGAAACCGAGCACGCCCAGATCTTCCTCCGGTATATCCTGGGCCGCTTCGTCCACCCGCCGAACGATCTCATCGCGCTCAGCCTCGGTGGTCAGCCACAATCCGGCATCCAGGCATTGGCTGACCGCCGCATCACAGCCGTTCCGCGAAAAAATGAAGGTGATCGCCGGGAGCAGGCCTTCCTTATCGAGTCGCGCAATGACCTGCGGACGTGAAGCCCTGCGCACCCGGCTCATGGGCTGCTGGGGCCTTGTCGGTGCGCGTTTCCCCCGGCGTGCTCCAGCCCGGCCCCAGTTGGCCGCCCGGTTGAGCTTCTGCTCGGAGTAGGCCAGCTCCAGCAGCTCGGGGTTCACCTCGAAGCGGTCCGCGGCTCCGGTTCCGGCCGACAGTGCCGGCGCCGCCTCATCAAAAGCAACGTCCGAGGCAAAGAGGTCTAGAATATCCGGTCCGACCATCACATGCTGCCACAGCGGCACCGGCCGGTGTTCCGATACCACCACGTCCGTATCCCCGCGCACGGTATCAAGCCATGCGCCGAACTCCTCTGCATTGGATACGGTGGCCGACAGCGATACCAACTGCACGCTGCTGGGCAGATGGATGATGACCTCCTCCCAGACAGCACCGCGGAAACGGTCGGCCAGGTAGTGGACCTCATCCATCACGACGTAGGCCAGTTCGTCCAGTGTCTGGGAATTCGCGTAGAGCATATTGCGCAGAACTTCAGTGGTCATCACCACCACGTCAGCGTTCGGATTGATGGAAACATCCCCCGTCAGCAGCCCGACGCGTTCGGCACCGTAGACGTGGACCAACTCCGTGTATTTCTGGTTGCTCAACGCTTTGATGGGGGTGGTGTAGAAGGCCTTCAGGCGTCGCTGCAGTCCCATGTAGACGGCGAACTCGCCGATGACCGTTTTGCCGGCGCCGGTCGGCGCTGCCACCAGCACTCCCCTGCCCCGTTCCAGTGCCTCGCAGGCCTCACGCTGGAAGGGATCCAGTTCGAATCCCAGGGTTTGCGCAAACGCGAAGAGCTTGGTCTTGGAATGGGCTGCCCTGGCTGTTGCCGCCCTGTACCGCTCGGATGGGGAACTCATATTAGAAGCCTAATGGCATTCGCAGCGGAAGAGAGCTTCCACCGGTTCAGGCCTCCGCAGGACCCTCAAGATCAGTCAGCGGTGTTGCCTTGTCTGCAGACGCTTCCACTTCCTCCTCGCGTTCCTTCTTTTTCCGTGCACGCCGCTTGTCGTTGAGAAGGCAAACGCCGACGGCGAGGAAGAACAGGGCCAGCAGCGGGCCCGCCAGCAGGAACATGGACATGGCATCCGGACCGGGCGCTGCCATCGCGGCAACCACACACACGACGAAGACGACGATGCGCCAGCTCTTGATGACTTGCCGTCCGCTGACAAGGCCAGCGAAGTTGACCCCGACCAGGACCACTGGAAGTAGGAACGCAATGCCGAGGGACAGGAGCATGCGCATAACGAATGTGAGGTAGTCCGTTGCGAGGATGATGTTGGAACCGCCCTCGGGAGTGAACATCGTTAGCACCTTGACGATTTCAGGCAACACAATCCAGCCGAAGAAAATGCCCAGCAGAAACAGCGGTACTGCCGCAAGCATGAACCCGAGGGTGTAGCGCCGCTCCTTTTGCTTCAGCCCGGGAGTGATGAAAGCCCAAAGCTGGTAGATCCAGACCGGCGAGCTGACGAGGAATCCCAGGAATATGGAAACCTGGATCTTCAGATCGAATGGTGAACCAACGCTGCCGAAGTTGATTTCCGCAACCCTGCCCTGCTCCGCAGAGATTTCGAACATGGGCCGCTGGATGGCTTCCATGACCGGATCGTAAAGGATCCATCCTCCGATGGCGCCCAGAAGAATAGCAATGCCGGATACTATCAGCCGGTTCCGGAATTCCTTGATGTGCTCTTTGAGCGCCATCCGTCCTTCAGGATTGGCTTTGCGGCTTTTACCTCGAGACATTGGCCTTACTGCTGGCTGGGCGGCGTTCCGCCGTTCGCGTTCGGTGCCTGATCCCGGTTGTTCTGGTTCCGCGGCGGATTCACCACGCGGCCTTCAACGGCGTCGTCGTCAGCGTCATCCTTGGGCGGGTTTTCATCCTTCATCTGCTTGACTTCAGACTTGAAGATCCGCATCGATTGACCCACGCTGCGGGCAAGACCCGGGAGCTTGGGAGCTCCGAAGAGCAGCAGGACAATGATGACGAGAATGATGATTGTCCAGGGGTTATCGAAGAGTCGTCCCATTGGATGGTTCCTTTCGTTTCGAGTACATCCTACGTTATGAAAGCCTGACGTCCCTGAGGGACTGCCTCTGTCCGCGGGCAGCCCTTCTGGCTACCCGCTTGAGCCGTCTAGCCTCGCGTCGTTCCGCCTTCCCCGAAACGTAGATTTCCCGTGCCTCCGCCGGGTCAAGAAAGACTCCCGAAACAATGGTGCGCGGCTCTGCAGTCTGGCTGTTATCGGGTACGTCGAAACCCGAACCGAGCTTGTCTGCCGCTGCCCCGAAATCCTGCATAGTCGCCTTCATTTGGCGGAAGAGCCGGAAACCCAGGTACACAACGAAGAGCAACGCAAGGGCACAAAGCGCAACCCAGAGCAGAATCCAAAACCACCATGACATGCCTATGAGTCTAGTCCGTCGAGCTTTGAATTTTCCGAATAGACCTCCATGGCAGCTGCAAGCCACTCGCGGGCAGCCAGCGCGAGGCTCGCTGGCTCGAGGACGGCAACTTCACCGCCGTGACGGGCCACCAAAGGTGTGATGATCGCCGTCGAACCCAGGCGAAGCTCCGCCACAATGTCGCCGTTGTCCAGGACGACGCGGCGTTCGGCGTTGTAGTGTTCGGCGAGCTCGGCCAGCCGAGCTGAGATCTTCAACACCACGAGTTCGTCCGTGTTTCTAGGGGTAAAGAGTGCCTGGGGAAATTGCGAACTGCGCGCCTCCGGCTGCTGGAAGTGCTGTCCGGTCCTGCGCAGCGAGCGGATCCTGTCCGCACGGAACTGCCGGATTGCCTGTTGGCCATGGCACCACGCTTCGGTGTACCAGTGGCCATCGACAGCAAACACCTGGACCGGGTCGATCTCCCGAACCGTCATTTCATCCCGGGAAGGGACCAGATATTCAATGGTGAGCGTCTCACCGGCAGCCACAGCATCCTGCAGGGCGAGGACTTCCTCCGTCCGGGTATCGGCGTCAAAGTCCGCAGCAATGGCACGGTGCATGCCATGGTCGCCCCCGGTCGCATCCAGCAGTTTGCTCAGGGCGCTGCGCAGCGCGGGCCGCTCCCCCACTCCCGGAACTGTTTCCAGGGCCTGCAGGCCCACCACGAGCGAAAGCGCTTCGTCGATACTCAGCCGAACGGGCTGGGCGATCTCGTCGGCATTGCCGATATAGATAGAGCCGTCCTCCCAGTAAGCATCGATCAGCTGGTCCGGCCCATAACCGGGAGCCCCGCAGACAAAAAGCAGGCTGAGATCCTTGCCCAGTTGATCCGGGCTCACTCCGAATTTCTCTGCGGTCTCGTTCAGAGGTGCACCTGGATGGGCACTCACGTAGGACACCAGATCGAGGAGCCGCGGAAGGCGGTCCAAGGACGAAGATTTTGTCCGTGCCGGTCTCGCTACGGGGCCGAGATCGTACGACGGCGGTGCGTGGGTTATCGACTTAAGCGCACCGTTGAAACGCCGGATCACGGCGTCCTTCAGCTCGATCGGATCTACCGCAACGGCGTTCGCTCCATGCGAGGCAACCTCTTCGGCAAATGTCTCGATGTCGCCGAACGTGCAGGTCACGGTGTCCCAGCCGTTCGGCCCTGCAGCCACAGACAATGCGGTGGTCCGAAGGGAGTGCGCATGTCCTTGCCGAAGGAGCAGTGTGGCGGTTCCCTGCTGTCTGTCGGGGACCAACGACGCCAGCGCCGAGCGCATCGTGAACTCTTCGGGAACCAGATAGCTGCCGGAGAGCTTCCTGACCTTCGAACTTATCCGCGTCAAACGGAAGGTGCGTTCGTCTCCGCGGTCAAGGTCATTACCCACCAGATACCAATGGCCGAAGCGGTTGCCCAAACCCCATGGTTCGACCCTGCGTACCGACACTTCGCCCGAACTGGCCGCCCGGTATTCGAACGACACCGGATACCTGTCCATGACAGCCTTCAGCAACTCGTCGAACGCAGGCTCAGCTGTGCGGATTCGCGGTTCAATTCCGATAAGGGAATCACCTTCTGCGAGGGCGCCGCGGACGTCCAGCCGGCGCACTGCTCTGGCTGCGGCAGAGCCAAGCGACGCCTGCTGCCAGATGCGCGAAGCCAGCGAAAGGACAGCTGATTCCTCCGGAGTGAAGGAGAGTTCGGGGAGACGATAGGTTTCGCGGTCGATACGGTAGCGCGTGACACCAGAGTCCAGGTCATAGAACGCATCTTCAATGAAAGTTTGGACCGGAATGCCCATCTCGCGCAGGTCGTCCTTGTCCCGTTCGAACAGCCGATTAAAGGCCTCCTCGCTCGAAGCCTCCCTATACGGAGGTATGAGCGCGCGTAGCTCTTCTTTGCTGTACCCGCGTCTGCGTTCCAGCAGGGCGATCAGAAGATTAAGCAGGCGTTCGGTTTTGGACGCGGACATAGCCTCAAGGGTACTTCCAGCTTCCCGATGCAAGCGAAGTTAACGACGGCGGGCGGAGTAACGATGAACTAACGTTACTCCGCCCGCCGCTGGGCGTCTGATGCGGTTACCGCACGCCCAGCAGGTCGACTACGAAGATCAGCGACTCACCCGGTGCAATGGCGCCACCTGCGCCCCGTTCGCCGTAGGCAAGCTCCGAGGGGATCTCGAGGCGGCGGCGGCCGCCGACCTTCATACCCAGCAGGCCCTGGTCCCAGCCTTGGATAACCTGGCCCACGCCTACGCGAAAGTCGAGCGGCGCGCCGCGGTTCCAGGACGCATCGAATTCTTCGCCGGTGGACCAGGCCACACCCACATAGTGCGTGGACACGGTGTCCCCGGTCTTGGCCTCTGCGCCGGTGCCGACGATGATGTCCTCGATGCCCAGCTCCGTGGGCGCATCCGTGCCCGGGAAATCGATTTCGGGCTTCTTGCGATCGTATTCGCGCTGTCCAAACGACATCTGTAGGTACCTTTCCTAGCGGTTATGGCTGGTTGTTACTTTACTTCGACCAGTTCGACGTAGAAGATCAAGTCTCCCGAAGCGTCCCCTTGCCCCTGGACATATGCTAGTTCCGTAGGAATGGACAGCATAACTTTTGCCCCTTCCTTGAGCCCGGTCAAGCCCTTGGTCCAGCCTTCGATGACCCCATTGAGTGGGAACTCGGTCGGCTCGCCGCGGGAAAAACTCGAGTCGAACTCCTTGCCTTCGGCCCAGTTCCAGCCGGCATAGTTCGCCTTGACTGTGCTCTCGGCGGTGGCTTCCTTGCCATCGCCCTCCTCAATGACCTGAACGATCAAGTCGTCCGGCGCGTCGACGCCCTCCGGAATCTTGACGGACGGAACGCCCTTGTCATCGAATGATATTTCGGGCAGCTTGCCGGCTTCTTCCAGTTCGGCCACTTCTGAGGCCTCCGCTTTTACGCCCTTGTCTTTGACTCGATCGACAGTAAGGACCAGCAACTGAGGATTCTGCGCCGCAGCACTCGCACCGGTGGATTCCGCCGGCTTTTGATAATAAGCCACATTATCGCCAGGTTTTGAACCCAGTAGAGCGTCGTACAGTGAAGGCTCCAACGACTTCATCTGCTCATTTAGCTCAAAAGTCTGGGCTGTAGGGGAATCATAGGTGCCTCCGGCGGATTCGCCTGTTACGGCATCATATTGGGCAAAATGAAACCGGATCCACTGCCCGTCAACAGCGCCTTCGCCTTCGCCTTCATTCACTACCTGAGCCGCTGATTCAGGCAGCTCCAAGGGTGCGTCGAACTCAACCTTGGGGGCGGAACCGGCATCAGTTGCGGTGATCGTCACGTCATCCAGACTGTCCGAGCCGGAGCCTTCGCTGTCGGCACTGCTGCATGCAGTAAGCAACAGCGCAAAGGGCAGCATGGTCGCTAGTATTTTGCGCACATTTCAACTTTCGTGAGGTGCTGTCGGGGGCACGGCAGATCCGATGGACCCGCGTTGGTCATATTGTGACAGAGATAGCTGGACAGTTCCTCAAAGTGAGGCCAGCAGAGCCTCGACCCTGTCATCAACGTTCTTAAAGGGATCCTTGCACAGGATGGTCTGCTGGGAACGGTCATTGAGCTTCAGATGGACCCAGTCCACTGTGAAATCCCGCCCGTGTTCGCGCGCGGCACGGACAAAATCCCCACGGAGTTTGGCGCGGGTGGTCTGCGGCGGATTGTCGACCGCTGACTTCACCTCGGGTTCCTGCACTACACGAGCGGCTTCGCCACGCGCCTGAAGCAGGAAAAACAGCCCGCGCCGCCGTGAAATGTCATGGTAGGTCAAGTCCAACTGCGAAATCCGGGCTGAATCCAGGTCCAGCCCGTGGCGCTGGCTGAAGCGGTCAATGAGCTTCTTCTTAATCGCCCAGTCAATCTCTGTGTCAATTCCCGAATAATCCTGCGCTTCAACCGCGGCGAGAGTACGTTCCCACAGGTCAAGAATCCGTTCCACATGGGGACTGTGCGCGCCGTTGGCACGAACGAACTCCCGGGCTTTGTCCAAGTACTCCTGCTGCATCTGGAGGGCGCTCATTTCTTTCCCATTGGCAAGTTTGAGCGGTTTGGAGCCGGTCAGGTCGTGGGAGATATCACGGATGCTGCGGATCGGATTCTCCAACCGCAGGTCGCGCATGATCACGCCGGCTTCGATCATCCGCAGCAAAAGATCCACCGAACCGATCTTGAGCATGGTGGTCGTCTCGGACATGTTCGAGTCCCCGTTGATGACGTGTAGGCGGCGGTAGTACTCGGCGTCCGCGTGCGGCTCGTCACGGGTGTTGATGATGGGGCGGGAACGCGTAGTAGCGGAAGAGACGCCTTCCCAGATGTGGTCCGCCCGCTGCGAAAACGCGTAGATCGACCCGTTCTGGGTTTTCAGCACCTTGCCGGCCCCAACCAGGATCTGGCGGGTGACCAGGAACGGAATCAGAATGTCCGCAAGCCGGGAGAACTCGAGTTTCCTCGGGATCAGATAGTTCTCGTGGCTGCCGTAGGAATTTCCGGCGGAATCCGTATTGTTCTTGAAGAGGTAGACATTGCCGTCAAAGCCCTCGTGGCGCAAGCGGTCCTGCGCTTCATTCATAAGGTCTTCGAGGATCAGTTCTCCAGCGCGGTCCTGAGCGATCAATTGCGCTACATCGTCGCACTCTGCCGTGGCATATTCAGGGTGCGATCCGACATCGAGATACAGCCGTGAGCCGTTCGTCAAGAAGACATTCGAAGACCGTCCCCATGTCACTACTTTGCGGAACAGGTAGCGGGCCACTTCCTCTGGCGATAGCGGACGCGAATCTGGCGCAGAATAGGAGATGCCAAACTCAGTCTCGATGCCGAAGATCCGTCTGTCCATGTCAGTCCCCCAAAATATCCGTCACCTCTGCAATGGACAGCCGCCGGAAAGCCCGGCGGTTGCCGCGGCTGGACATAGGGTCCCGGTCAAGGACCGCTACTTCCAGCATTTCCGGGCCGAGCCGGCGCTGGCCGGAAGCCCCTCCGTTGTCAGGAAGGTGCCCTTCCAAAGCCCCCGCAGCCGCGCGGATGACCCCGGCAAAGTCCTGACCCGCATCCCAATCCGACCGCAGTGTCTCATTCACCGCGTCGATCTCGCCGCCCATGACCACGTAATCCGGTTCGTCCGCGATGGAGCCGTCGAAAGTGAGCCGGTAGAGGTGGTCTTCCGTTTGCCGAAGTCCTACCTCGGCCACGGCAAGCTCCACTTCGAAGGGTTTGCTGTCGGCAGTGAACACGGCGCCTAGGCTCTGTGCGTAGACGCTGGCGAGGCCGCGGGCGGTGACATCCTCCCGATCGTAGGAATAGCCCCGTACATCGGCGTACCGAACTCCTGCCTGGCGCAGGCTTTCGAACTCGTTGTATTTGCCAACGGCAGCGAACGCGATCCTGTCGTAAATTTCGCCGATCTTATGCAGCGAGGGGGACGGGTTCTCGGCGACCAGGGCGATCCCCTCGCTGCAGCTGAGCACTACAACGGAGCGGCCGCGCGCGATTCCCTTCCGGGCGAAATCCGCCCGGTCCTTCATCAGTTGTTCTGGCGAGACATAGAACTGTTGGGTCATGGTTTATGCCTCCCGTCCGGCCACGGCGCGCGAAGCAATCACAGCTTCGGCGGCGGCGGCAAGTACACGTTCCGGGATGCGCTTGGCTCCGGCCGAATTTACCGCGTAGACCACCGGCCACAGCTGCCGCACTATATCCGGTCCGCCGGTCGCGGAGTCGTCGTCAGCAGCGTCATACAACGATTCAACCGCGACAGACACGGCGCGGTCCTCGTCCATATTGGGCTTCCAGAGCTTTTTCAATGCTCCGCGGGCGAAGACGGACCCGGAACCTACGGAATGGTGTTCGAGTTCCTCATAGCGCCCGCCGGTCACGTCGTAGGAAAAGAGCCGCCCCATATGACGGTCTGTATCGAATCCTGCAAACAGCGGTATCACTGCCAGGCCCTGCATCGCCATCGGCAGGTTGCTGCGGATCATGGCACCCAGGCGGTTTGCCTTGCCCTCCAGGCTCAGCAACGTGCCTTCGATCTTCTCGTAGTGCTCCAGCTCTACCTGGAAGAGGCGGGTGACGTCCAAGGCGATACCAGCCGTGCCGGCGATACCCAGGACTGAGTAATTATCGGCAGGGAAGACCTTTTCGATGTGCCGGCTGGCAATCATATTTCCCATGGTTGCCCGCCGATCGCCGGCCATGATCACGCCGCCGGCGTAGGTCATGGCGACGATCGTTGTGGCATGCGGCGCCAGGTGTTCGGCATTCGACGTGATGCCAGTCACCGAACCGCGTCCGGGCAGCAGGTCAGGAGCACTGCGGGACAGATACTCGGAGAATGACGCCGTAGCCGCATGGGAAATTTGGGAAAATGTGGAACTATGTCCGCCAGCCGGCAAGTTCATGGGCTACTGTCCGCCCTTCTGGACAAAACCGCGCACAAACTCCTCCGCGTTTTGCTCGAGGACACCGTCGATTTCGTCGAGCAGATCGTCCGTGCCTTCGGTTTCTGCCTGTGCGGCCGCAGCAGGGGCGGGCTCGGGTGTTTCGGGCGCCTCGTCGTACTCTTCTTCCTGAGTGCGGCCTTCTACGTTTTTGCGGTCCTGCGTTGCCATGACTGCCTCCTTGGTCAGATTCGACGGCTATTGAGTTCTTATTCCTTATGTTGCCACGTCAGGGGCGCTTTCCGGCCCGAGCAGCGCCGAAATAAATTCTTCGGCTGAAGCGGCCCGATCGAAGAGCGGCCCGGTGAGCTCGCGCGTGCCTCGCAACGGCTCTCGGGTAGGGATCCGCTGCAGCCGCCGGCGGCTCGGCAGATCGAAGATCACCGAGTCCCAGCTGGCGCCGACCACTTCCTTGGGGAAACGCTCGATGCACTTGCCGCGGAAGTAGGCGCGGGTATCCGACGGCGGCTCATGCACTGCCTCGGCTATTTCGTCATCCGTCAGAAGCCGCTCCATCTTTCCCCGCTGGGCCAACCGGTAATACAGCCCCTTCTCGGGCCTGACATCGGCATACTGCAGATCGATCAGTCCCAGCCGGGAGTCCGACCACTCCAAGCCATCGCGGTCCCGGTAAGCCTGCAGGAGCTTGAGCTTGGCGACCCAGTCCAGCTGGGTGGCCGCCTCCATCGGATCGCGCCGCAGTGTCGACAGCAACGCACCCCACCGCGCCAGGACATCGGCCGTTTGCCCCTGGTCCGTACCGTGTCTGCGGCAGTGCGCCACAGCCGCTTCGAGATAGATTTCCTGCAGATCAAGACCCGTGACCATGGCGCCGTCCTTGAGCGCAACTTTCTGCTGCAGTGTCGGATCATGGCTGATGGCCTGCAAGGCCTGGACCGGTTCGCTCAGCTGCACGTGGGGCGCCTCGCCGTGCTCAATCATGGAGAGGACCAATGCCGTGGTGCCCAGCCGCAAGTACGTGGAGACCTCGCTCAGGTTCGCATCTCCGATGATGACGTGCAGCCTGCGGTACTTGTCCGCGACGGCGTGCGGCTCATCCCGGGTATTGATGATGGGGCGTCGGATGGTAGTTTCCAGCCCTACTTCCGCCTCGAAGAAGTCCGCCCGCTGGCTGATCTGGAAGCCCCGGTGCCGACCGGTCATGCCCAGGCCTACCCTGCCCGAGCCGCAAATGACCTGGCGCGAGACGAAGAACGGGATCAGCCCGGTCACTATTTGCCCGAACGGCAGGCTGCGGGGCATCAGGTAGTTTTCGTGCGCGCCGTACGAGACTGCCTTGTTATCAGTGTTGTTCTTGTAGATGTTGACCGGAGCGAAACCGGGCGTCCGCGCGATCTTCTTCAAAGCTTGAAGTACGACGACGTCACCGGCTTTGTCCCACAGCACACCGGCACGGGGATTGGTGACTTCCGGGCTGGAGTACTCCGGATGGGCATGGTCGACATACAGCCTGGCACCGTTGCTGAGCACCATGTTCATCAAGACGCCGGAGCCTGCGGACTCTTCGGAGTAGAAGTCGTTTGAGGGTGTGCGTCCGCCGGACAGGGCTATCTGTTCGGCGTCAAGGACCGGCGGCATGTCGGTTAGCTGCGACGGATCCGCATTCTCCCGTGCCACTGACCAGCCGCGGGCGTCGTGTAGAGGTTCTTCGTCGGTGTAATCCCAGCGAGTTCCCGCCAGGTTTCCCATACCGCTGCGGACGGTGGCTGCGTAGGCATTGATGATTTGGGAGGAGAGCACGGTCGAATTGGCCAGCGGATCAGTCGGAGCATGGATTCCATACTCCGTTTCCGTTCCCATCACACGGTTCACGCTCACAGATACTGCCCCGTATTCGCTGTCGTCTCGATCGACTTTCCGGCTTCCTGACCCGCCTTGCCCTGGATGATGGTGCGGATGTAGGTGATCCGCTCGCCCTTCTTGCCGGAGATCCTGGCCCAGTCATCCGGGTTGGTGGTGTTGGGCATGTCCTCATGCTCGCGGAACTCATCCACCACGCCACGGAGCAGATGCTCGATCCGCAGGCCCTTCTGCTGGCTGGTCAGGAGGTCCTTGATCGCGTTCTTCTTGGCCCTGTCCACCACGTTCTGGATCACGGCGCCGGAGTTGAAGTCCTTGAAATAAAGCATCTCGGTGTCACCGCTGGCGTAGGTGACTTCCAGATACTCCGTTGACTTCTCCGTGGCGTACATCGCTTCGACAGTGAGCTGGATCATCGCGTCCACCGTCGCCTGCCGGTCATTGCCATGCTCGGCAAGATCCTCCACATGAATGGGAAGATCCGTGGTGATGTACTTGGCGAAGATGTCTGCCGCCGCTTCCGCGTCCGGGCGCTGGATCTTGATTTTCACATCCAGCCGGCCGGGTCGCAGGATGGCTGGGTCGATCATGTCCTCGCGGTTCGAGGCGCCGATGACAATGACGTTTTCGAGCTTCTCGACTCCGTCTATCTCGCTGAGCAGCTGGGGAACAATCGTCGTTTCGACGTCGGACGATACCCCGGTGCCGCGGGTACGGAAAAGCGAGTCCATTTCATCGAAGAAAACCACCACCGGGCTGCCGTCGGAAGCCTTCTCCCGCGCCCGGGCGAAGATCAGCCGGATGTGCCGCTCGGTCTCACCGACGTACTTGTCCAGCAGTTCGGGTCCCTTGATGTTCAGGAAGTAGCTACGCGTTTCCTCCGTGCCGCTGCGCTCGATGGCCCGTGCTGCAAGCGAGTTGGCCACGGCCTTGGCGATCAGTGTCTTGCCGCAGCCGGGAGGCCCGTAAAGCAGGATGCCTTTGGGTGCCTTGAGGCCATGCTCGCGGTAGAGATCCGGGTAGAGGAAGGGGAGTTCAACGGCGTCGCGGATTTCGTCGATCTGGGGCCCGAGGCCGCCGATGTCTTGATACGAAATGTCCGGAACTTCTTCCAGAATGAGGTTCTCCACCTCGCTGCGGGGGATCTTTTCGAGCGCGTAGCCGCTGCGCGCGTCGATGGAGACGGCGTCCCCGACACGGATCTTCACCTTGAGCAGGGTGCCGGAAAGTTTGACCACCCGCTCCTCGTCCGCCCGTCCGACAACCAGGGCACGGTCCGCACCGAGCAGTTCCTTGATGGTGACCAGTTCGCCGGCGCGCTCAAACCCCAGGGCCGCGATGACGGTGAGGGATTCGTTCAGGAGCACTTCCTGGCCCGGACTCAGCTGCGCGAGGTTGATCAGCGGGCTGACGGCAACACGGAGCTTGCGGCCGGACTGGATAATGTCCACGCTTTCCTGCGTGGTCGCCGTGGTGGTCGCACCCGTGCGCGGGTGCTGCCGCCTGTTGACCTGGGTGATGGTGGCAAAGCTGAAGGGGGTCTCGCCGTCGCGCTCCAGAGCGTCCTTGAGGCGGACGATTTCGGCCTTGGCAGACTCCAGCATGGAGACAAGCCGAGCGTTGTTCTGCGTGGCCGAGGCCAACTGCTTGTCCAGGTTCCGGATCTTGTCCCGTAGAACATTGATCTGGCGCTGTGCAACAGTCAGCTCGGTTGTCTCTCCAGCCGGTGCCGATTGATTGGTCTGGTTCTGGTCTTCGTTCATCACCGCAACCTGCTCTCTGGAATCGGGTCCCTTGGTAAGACCCTAGCCGCCGATGCCCCGAGTGCAACACTTACTTGAGAAGGAAACGCCGGAGCCGCTCGGGGAATTCCGCTGATAGCAGTATGAACACCTAGTTGTTACTGGTCTGTAACCTGTCCGCCGGCGCCGTCGGGTTGATCGGCATTTTTGAAGGCGCCGCGCTGCACAGTGGAAGCGGCGTCTTTGGCAGCACGTCTGAGCCTTTTATCCGACACCGCCCGCTCCCCCAGCGCCTCCGTATCCCACTTCTCATCGTCAGGCGCCCAGGTTTTCAGGTCCGCTGCCGAGAATTCCGACTTGGAGGCGCGGCGCTTGGGCGTCAGCCCGGTGACGCCGTCGGCCAGCCGGCGGGCAGTGAGCAGGAAGCCGGTGTGGGCGACCATACGGTGATCCGGGCGAACTGCCAGCCCTTCCAAATGCCAGCCGCGCACCATCGACTCCCAGCCGTCGGGTTCGGTGAAGCGGCCGTCGGCTCGGATCGCTTCCGCAGTCCGCGACAGCTGCGTAACAGTGGCGACATAGCTGATCCACACTCCGCCCGGAGCCAGCACGGTCGCAACGGCGTCCAGACATTCCCATGGGGCAAGCATGTCCAGCACGACGCGGTCCACACTGCCCGGGGCCTCCTGCTTGACCACTTCGTCCTGGAAGTCGCCCAGCGAGATCTGCCAGGCTGGATGAGGCCCGCCGAAAATGGTTTCGACATTTCCCCGCGCGATGTCGGCGAATTCCTCACGCCGTTCAAACGAATGCAGGTAGCCCTGGTCGCCCACGGCGCGCAACAGCGAGATGCTCAATGCGCCGGAGCCCACACCGGCTTCAACCACCCGGGCGCCCGGAAAAATATCGGCCATCGTCACAATTTGACCGGCATCTTTGGGATATACGACGGCGGCGCCACGCGGCATGGACAGGACGAAATCCGAGAGCAGGGGCCGCAGGGCCTGGTACTTGTGGCCGGTGTCATTGCTGACCACGCAGCCTTCCGGCTGTCCGATCAGGACATCGTGTGTCAGGAAGCCCTTATGGGTGTGGAACGCACCGCCGGGGGTCAGCGTAATGGTGTTCATCCGGCCTTTTTCGTCCGTGAGCTGGACGCGCTCTCCGGAACGGAACGGGCCGCGGCGCTGGTCTGCTCCGTGCGGTGTGGTCGGTGAACTCATGCTGGCGCTACTTCCGATCGGTGGATAGTGATTATCGGCTGGGAACTGGGGCGGCATACTGCTTATGAGGCTTTGCCGGTGATGGCCCGTACAACAGTTGATTGGCTGAGCAACCCCGTAACCCGCCCGTCTGCGTCAGTGACCGCATACTCGGTTCCGGCAAGCCCGGCGAGGTACTGCACAAGTTCCTGTCCGGCAGCCCATTCAGGTATGTAGGCGCCGGGGGCCAGAGCACGGCTTACGGCGGCCGCCGGTGTGCGGGCAGCTGCAGTTTCCGGAACCTGTTCAAGCGCTTGGCCGTCGACGATCGCTTCGGGCTGGCCGGTAGCGGCTGTCAGGATCACGAATGCCTGCGGTGCCCTCCGTGCTACGGCCTGCACCTGCTCCACATTAGAACTGGCAGGCATGCTGATGGCGGGCTGTTTCAGAGCGCCGGCACTGACGTGCGGCAGCCGCAGCCGCAATTTGGCGTTGGTGATGGAAGCACTCGCACCCATCCACAGGAATCCGCCCACCAGAACCATGATCACCACTACCTGGAGGTCGGGCTGGAGTCCCATGGCCAGCGGCACGCCGATGACCCCCACCACGATGAGGACGACGATGACGCGTCCGGCCCAGCCTGCGGCCAATGTGCCCTTTTCCTGACTGCCGGTGATGCCCCAGACAGCCGACTCCACCAATCTGCCACCGTCCAGCGGCAAGCCAGGGAGGATGTTGAAGACCGCAACGAGCAGGTTGGCCCAGATAAAGATGTCCGTCAGGACCCAGGCCACGGCATTGGCCTCCATGACGGGCATGACCAACGCGCCAAAACCGGCCAACGCGAAATTGGCTGCAGGGCCGGACAAGGCAACTATCAGGGATTTGCCCGGAGTGGCCTTGAAGTTTTCGAACTGGGTATGGCCGCCCCAGAGGTTGAGCACGATCTTTGCGGTCGGCCAGCCGAAGACGCGCGCGCTGAGTGCGTGGGCGAGTTCATGGACGAGGACAGAGAGCAGCAGCAGCACGGCATAGCCGAAGGCCACCACATAGGATGCGCTGCCGAGTCCCGGGATGGCCCTGCTGACCTGGGGCCCGAAGGCGAAAACGATGAAGATGGCAATGATGAACCAGGAATAGGCCAGCACGATGGGAACGCCGCCGATGCTGCCCAGCGGTATCCCCTCGCGGCGGACCGGCGGTTTGGATTCAGGCGGGGAGTTGCTGGTGTCCGGGCTGTTCCCAGTGTCCGGCGACATGCTCATGCGCCTCTCCCGGCACCCTGGACGTTGACGACATCCTGCTCCAGCAGCAGGTCCAGGTCCGCCAAGGACTTGCCTGCCAAGCTTTCCCACCGGTACCGGCCCCGATCATCCGGGACCTCGACCACGTGAGGGATGGCCACGGTCACCAGTCCTGCAGCCTGTGCCGAGGTGGCACCCGGCACAGAGTCTTCAAGCGCTACGACACGTGACTTATCGAATCCGGGCTCAGTTGCCGCCAGCTTGTCGAAGGCACGCTGGTACGGTTCCGGATTGGGCTTGCCATGCTCCACCATGTCGCCGGTGATCATGAAGCGGAAGCTGCCCGCAGGCAGCGACTGGACGACCTCTTCGGCGAGGATGGTCTCGGACATGGTCACGAGCGCGGTCGGTACCCCTGCGTCGTTAAGCTGCTTCAGCAGCTCCCTGGCCCCCGGCCGCCATGGAATCTCGCGGCGCACCTTGGCGACGACGGCGTCCAGCAGCTGGTCGATGATCTCCCTGACGCTCAGGTCGACGCCTGCCTCCTGCAGGACGGCAGCGGAAACCGGAAGCGCATTGCCGACCAGTCCGCGGCCTAGCTCATCAGTCCAGACCCCGCCGAATTTGAGGACCAGTTCGGTTTCGGCTTCGATCCAGTACGGTTCGGTGTCCACGAGGGTTCCGTCCATATCCCAGAGAACAGCCTGTACGCGCGTTCGATTTTCAGACAGCGCACCAAGGCGGTCGGGAGAAGCAGACATGCTCCAAGTCTACGGTCCCGCCGGCGCCGGGCACGCCTCGATGCCCTGGCTATGCTCTACGCGAATCACGGTACCGCTCACTGACAACTCCACGGGCTGGGTTTAGGGTGAAGACGTGAGCACTATGGACAGTAATGAGGCTCGGGGCTTGCGGCGCTTGTTCCCGAAGCCGGAGGGCGGAGACGAGCGGCGGCTGACTATCATGCTCGCCGCGTTTGAAGGCTGGAATGATGCCGGCGAGGCGGCAACCGATGCAGTGAAGTACCTCAGCCGGTTGTGGGACGGTGTTAAAGTGGCCAGTATCGACCCCGACCTGTATTACGATTTCCAGTTCACCCGCCCGTTAATCCGGCGCACCGCCTCCGGCGATCGACGGATCAAATGGCCAACCACCAAGCTGACACGCTGCAGCGTTCCGGATACGGACATAGACATTGTGTTCGTGCACGGCGTCGAACCGTCATACCGCTGGCGGGCATATACCGCCGAGTTGCTCGCCCACGCTACTGAACTCGACGTCGATTGCCTGGTGCTGGTCGGGGCGTTGCTGGCCGATGTTCCGCACAGCCGGCCCATCCCGGTGACCGTTACCAGCGAAGACGACACGGTCCGGGAATCTCTGAATACGGAAGCCAGCCAGTACGAGGGTCCGACCGGGATTGTCGGGGTGCTTGCCGAGGTGGCCTCGCTGGCGGGAATCCCTACCTTGTCCCTATGGGCAGCCGTGCCCCATTACGTAGGGCAGTCTCCTTCTCCCAAGGCCGAGCTGGCGATCCTGCAAGGCCTGGAAGATATTCTGCAGGTTCCGCTGGATACCGCCGTGCTGACCGAGGAGGCCGAGGCATGGGAGCGCGGCGTCAACGAACTAGCCACGGAGGATCCGGAAGTCGCCGCTTACGTCCGGCAGCTTGAAGAGGCCAAGGACACGGCGGACCTGCCGGAGGCGACCGGCGAATCCATTGCCCGTGAATTTGAGCGCTACCTGAAAAAGCGCCGGAAGGAGTAGCCGGGCGGCAGCCAAAAAAGGCTCCGCCCGGCCGGCTTTAGCCGTGAGCGTTAAAGGACGATGCCGAGCAACGCGTCGAGCACCTTGGCGACGGCGCTTCCGGCGGGGTCTTCACGCTGGCTACTGCCGCCGGGCGAGGCCGCGGCCCAGGCGTCCACCGCGGCCAGCGCGGCAGGTGCATCCAGGTCCTCTGCCAAGGCCGCCCGTATCCTGTCAGCCAGGGCGGCGGCTGATTCCTCATCCGAGTTGCCTGCGGCGGCACGCCAGCGCGCAAGCCGCTCGGTTCCAGCCTGCAGCAAGTCATCGGTCCAGAACCAGTCGCTGCGGTAATGCTGGCCCAGCAGCACAGTACGGATGGCAGACGGGTCCACGCCCTCCGAGCGAAGCTTCGACACGAGCACCAAGTTGCCCTTGGACTTGCTCATTTTTTCGCCGTCCAGGCCCACCATGCCGGCATGGACGAAGTGGCGTGCCAGTTCCGTTCCGGTCAAGGCATATGCATGCCCGGCACTCATTTCGTGGTGCGGGAAGCTCAGGTCGGAGCCGCCGCCTTGGATGTCGAAGGTTTCCGGCAGGAACTTCCGGGCAATGATGGAACACTCGATGTGCCATCCGGGCCTGCCTTCGCCCAGTGAGCTTCCGGGCCACTTCGGCTCGCCCTCGCGGGCCACGCGCCACAGCAGCGCGTCCAAGGGATGCCGCTTACCGGGTCGCTCAGGATCGCCGCCGCGCTCGGCAAAGAGCGGCAGCATTTCCTCCTCGGTCAGCCGCGAGGTCATGCCGTTGTGCCAGCCCTCACCGGCTGCCGCGACGGAATCGAAGTAGACGTCGCCGTCCGGTTCGCCGCCGGTGCCGGGCACCCGGTACGCCAGCCCCTCGGTGATCAGTTGCTCGATCGCCGGAATGATCCATTCGATGGACTCCACCGCACCGATGTAATGGTCCGGCGGCAGCACATTGAGCGCCTCCATGTCTTCGCGGAAGAGGTCGGTCTGGTCCTTGGCCAGCGCTTCCCAGTCCACGCCCATGGCCTTCGCCCGTTCGAGCAGCGGATCGTCAATGTCAGTGACGTTCTGCACGTACTGGACTTCCCGGCCGGCATCGCGCCAGTAGCGGTTCAGCAGGTCGAAACTGACATAGGTGGCGGCATGGCCCATGTGGGTGGCGTCGTAAGGAGTGATACCGCAGACATACAACGAACCGGTGGGAGCGGGATCCAGTTGGACCATCTCCCCCGCGGCCGTATCAAAGAGGGCCAGCGTGTTATGGCCTCCGGCGATCTGAGGCACTGGGCGCGCATTCCAACCAAACAATGGCTGTTCCTTCCGGTGAGAATCACGGTCCGGCGGGGACCGCCGTCGTACTTATGGCGTTGCTAAGCGTTGATAACGCCGATACCAAGCAGGATGTACAGCAGCAACCCAAGCGCTATCCGGTACCAGACGAAGAGCTTGTAGCTGCGGGTCGAGACGTACTTGAGGAACCATCCGATGATGACGAAACCGACCACGAAGGCCACCAGCGTCGCCAGAGCGGTTTCACCCCCACCATACGGTCCGGGTTCGTTCCAGCTGGTGGCCAACTGGTAGAGCCCACTGGCAAATACCGCCGGAATCGCCAGCAGGAACGCATACCGGGCGGCCGCCTCACGTGTGTAGCCCATGAGGAGGCCGGCCGTGATGGTTCCGCCAGAACGCGAGACACCCGGGATGAGCGCCAGCGCCTGGGCCAGACCGTACAGGATGCCGTGCTTATAACTGAGCTTATCCAGAGTCCGGACCTGCTTGCCGATTGTGTCGGCGATGGCCAGGAACAACCCGAAGACGATCAGCATGGTCGCCACGATCCACAGGCTTCGGAAGGACCCTTCGATCTGGTCCTCGAAAAGCAGTCCGAGCACACCGATGGGGACGGAACCGATGATGATCAGCCAGCCCATCCGGGCATCCGGGTCGTTGCGCGGCACCTTCCCAGTCAGGGAGCCGAACCAGGACTTCACGATCTGGACGATGTCTTTCCAGAAATAAACCAGGACTGCGGTTTCCGTGCCTAGCTGCGTGATGGCGGTAAACGCGGCGCCGGGGTCGGAGGCACCGGGCAGGAGTTCACCCGCAACGCGCAGGTGTGCGCTGGAGGAAATCGGGAGGAATTCGGTCAGGCCCTGGATGAGTCCCAGAAAGGCCGCTTCTAGCCAAGTCACAACTTAGACCTTAAAGCACGACCACCGCTGCGGCAGAACCGGACACCGTCGCCGTGACAAAGATCCTCCTACGGTATGACCTGCGAACCACATGCGCGACTCATCCGCGGGTCAGTTCCCGCCTGCGGCGGGGCAGGCCGTAGGCTTTTGCCCATGGAGCAGAATCGGTTAGGTCATAGTGGGCTGAAAGTACCGCGCCTGTCGTTAGGCACCATGACGTGGGGCCAGGAGACGGACGAAGAGAGCGCGGCAACGATGCTGCGCTCCTATCTGGATGCAGGAGGGACCCTCCTCGACACGGCGGCTGCTTATGCCGAAGGCCGCAGCGAAGCGATCATCGGTACGTTTCTGGGTGAACTGGTCCCCCGGCAGGAAGTCACTGTGGTTTCCAAGGCGGGGATGGTCCGCCGCGACGGCGCAAGGGAAGTGGACACCTCCCGGGGCGCAATGCTGCGTTCTCTCGACGCCAGCCTGGCGCGTCTGGGCACGGACTATCTCGACGTATGGCTGGCGCATGTCTGGGACGACAACGCGCCTCTGGAGGAAACGCTTTCTGCCTTGGAGTTCGCCGTCTCTTCCGGCCGCGCACGCTATGTGGGCGTCTCCAATTACTCGGGCTGGCAACTGGCCCGGGCCGTGTCGCTCAGTGCCGTCCCCCTGGTGGCCGTGCAGTCCGAATACTCGTTGCTCCAGCGAACGGCAGAACGGGAAGTTATCCCGGCGGCACGGGCTTTGGGCACCGGAGTCATGGCCTGGTCCCCCCTTGGCCGCGGTGTGCTGACCGGAAAATACCGGAACGGCACACCGGCGGACTCGCGGGGGGCCTCCGAAAACAGGGCGGGCTTTGTGGAGCCTTATCTTTCCGGAAGGCCCGCCAGGATCGCTGAGGCGCTGGCAACCGCAGCCCGGGGCCTGGATGTGCAGCCGCTTGAGCTGGCCCTTGGCTGGACACTGGAACAGCCCGGTATCGACACTGCCGTGATCGGTCCACGGACACCCGGCCAGCTCGAACAGATCCTCAAGGCTGCCCCGAAGAGCATTCCGCCCGAGATCGCTTCTGCGCTCGACGATATCTCGGTACCGTAGTGCCTACACCGTAACGTAGCTGCGGGAGGGTCTACTTCTCCTCAATTTCCAGATCGTCGTCGAAGGGGTCAGCGACCTCTTCATAGTCGTCATCGCCGTCGTCGTCCTCGTCTTCGGACTCGTCGTAAATGACGAGCGGCGTAACTTCACCGTACGCGTCGTAAAGTGCGTCTTCATAGGCTTCGAAGGTTTCCATTATGGAGGAGAACGCGGCCTCCACCGCAGGATCATCTTCACCGCGCCGGCTGGCGGATGCGGCAAGATGTTCCTCAAGGGCAGCTGTAAACGACTGGAGTGCGACACGCGGATCAATTGCCATGTAGTAGACGTTAGCTGTTGTGGGAAGAATAAGTGAAGAGATTGGAGGGCCAATGAGAGAACAAATTAGCACCGGCTCTATCCAGCGCGAACGCGATCACCTCCGCCAGTATGAATATCTTGTCCTGACGGTCAATAAGGGCGAATCTGTCAAGGAGGCCCGCCGGGCGCTGGCTGAGCATGCCGAATACGGCAAGTGGGACCTGATCCGGACCCGCTTCTACATGGGCGGCAGCCGCAAGTACTGGATGCGCCGGAAAGTCCTCCGCGTAGAGGCCACTGTCTGACCTGCTCCCCCGGGGTCCCTCCCTGCCTATGGGAAGGCTGGTGACGGGGCTTAGTCCTCGATGGGGCCAAGCCAGGCGTTAGCCACCGTGCCGTGCGCTGATTCGTCGTCTGAGGGATGGTAGAGCCCGGCCAGCACATCCCGGTACAGACGCTCCAGCTCGCTGCCGCGGAAGTACCCGCCGCCGCCGGAGACCCTTACGGCGTGCTCGACTACGCGCTTCGCTGTTTCCGTCGCCCTGACCTTGACTGACGCAAGCTTGGGAAACCACATCGTCCCGTGGTCGATGAGAGTGTCGACGTCCCGGGCGATACTTTCCAGCTGCGGATAGAGCCCGTCCATTTCGATCGCAGCATCGGCGACACGCCAGCGGATGTCCGGATCCTGCGCATAGCTCCTGCCGGTCTTCAGGGACGTCCGCCGGCCTACGTTCTCCACGGCCAGCTCCACCGCCCGTGACCCGATGCCGGCATAGACCGAGGCCAGCAGGATCTCGAAGCAGCTGAAGATGCCAAAGATCAGCAGGTCCGGATTCGGCCCCACCGGGAGCTTCCGGAAGACCCGTTCCGGCCGGGCGCACACCCCTTCCAGCACTGTCGTATTCGATTGGCTGGCCCGCATGCCCAGCGTGTTCCAGTCGTCCTTGATGCGGAAGCCGGGAGCTTCCCTGTCGATGAAGGCCCAAACCAGCTGTGGCTCGTCGCCGTCGTCGTCTCGCCCGAAAGTTCCCAGTTTCGTCCATACGGGCGAGAGGCTGGTGAAAACCTTGGTTCCCGTGAAGGAATACCCGCCGTCGCCCTGTGGCGTGGCGACCGTGGTGGAGTCAAACAGCACGTGATCGTTTCCGGCTTCGGATACGCCGAACCCGAAAATCTCACCCCGGCTTGCTTCTTCGAGCACGAAGTCCAGGCTCCGGTCCCCGCGGGCCTGCATCACCTGGGCGACGCCGGTCCAGACCAAGTGCATGTTGACAGCCAATGCTGTGGCCGGGGCGGCACTGGCCAGCCGGAGCTGGGCCAGGGAGGCCTGCCGCAGGCCGTACCCGAGCCCGCCATCGGTCTCCGGCACAAGCATTTTCAAATAGTCCGCGGCCTGAAGATCAGCGAAGTCCTCGTGGCAGAAGGAATTCGCCTCGTCATAACCGGCCGCCCGGGAGCGGAACGTGGCGAGCATCGCCTCCGGCAGCAGGTCTTCAACTGTCTTGGTCATCGATCCGTCCCGCGCTAGTAAGTGGTCAGCAGCCGGTGCAGCACGCGCGTGCCGAACTTCAGAGAGTCCACGGGAACGCGTTCGTCCACGCCGTGGAACATACCCGTGAAGTCCAGATCATCGGGCAGTTGCAGGGGCGCGAACCCGTATCCGGTGATCCCGAGCCGAGCCAGCGACTTGTTGTCCGTTCCCCCGGAAAGCGTGTAGGGCAGAACCACTGCGTCCGGATCCTCGTGCCTGAGCGAATCCACCATTGCGTCCACGAGGTTTCCGGCGAACGGAACTTCGAGCGCCGAGTCCTGGTGGATGTAGGAGATGTCCACGTCCTCCCCTGCCAGCTCCTGGATCTTGGCCAGCACCAGTTCGTCCTGGCCGGGCAGAGTCCGCGCGTCGATCCGAGCTTCGGCCAGGCCAGGTATGACGTTTTCCTTGTACCCGGCCTTCAGCACGGTCGGATTGGAAGTGTTTTGAAGCGTGGCGCCGACGAAACGTGCCACTGTGCCCAGTTCCTTGAGCAGAATGTCCGGATTGTCCGGATCGAATTCGACGCCGGTGAGTTCCGTTACGCCGTCCAGAAAACGGCGGCTCGTGTCCGTAAGCTCGATGGGCCACTGGTGGGCGCCGATCCGTCCCACGGCGCTTGCCAACGTGGTCACCGCGTTGTCCGTGTTGATCTGCGAGCCGTGGCCAGCCCGGCCGCTGACGGCCAAGCGCAGCCATGCGATACCTTTCTCAGCAGTCTGCAGAAGGTAGGCACGTTGCCCGCCGATGTTGGCAGAGAAGCCACCGACTTCCGAAATCGCTTCCGTGGCGCCGTCGAAAAGTTCGGGTCGGTTATCGACCGCCCAGCGGGCCCCGTATTTTCCGCCGGCCTCCTCGTCGGCGAAGAAAGCGAATACGATATCGCGCTTCGGCTTGGTTCCGGTTCGGGCCATATCGCGGGCCACGGACAGGATCATGGCATCCATGTCCTTCATGTCCACCGCTCCACGGCCCCAGATGAGACCGTCCTTTTCCTCGCCGCTGAACGGGTCGACCTGCCAGTCTTCTTTCTGCGCCGGCACAACATCCAGATGTCCATGGACTACCAGTGCGTCCGCGGAAGGATCTTCCCCCGCCATGCGGGTGACGACTGAAGCACGTCCCGGAGATGACTCGAAAATCTCCGTGGACAGACCCACTTCCTCCAGCAAGCCGGCCGTGTACTCTGCGGCTGCCCGCTCCCCCGGACCCGCATTGTCACCAAAATTCGAGGTGTCGATCCGGATCAGTTCCTGGCAAATACGGACGACTTCATCTTGCGGGAGGAGGGCAGGCATTTCAGGCTCCTTGCTGACGGGATGATTGGCTCCAGCCTATCGATCTGCATCAGTGGTGGCAGCCCCTTGCCATAGAAACCCGCCGGAACGGGGGTATGAAAGTCCCCGATTCAACACTTCGGCCAAAACGTGTTAGAGTTTTTCTCGCTGCTTTCGAAGGAATCGGTTCGCCGAAACTGAACGAAAATACCACCTGCGCGGGTGGCGGAATGGCAGACGCGCTAGCTTGAGGTGCTAGTCCTCTTATTGAGGGTGGGGGTTCAAGTCCCCCTCCGCGCACAGGGAAAACCCCGGAAACTTAACGGTTTCCGGGGTTTTTTGTTGCCCGTCCCCGAGCGGGACTGATTTTCACCCAGGCGGCTGCGGACATACGACAGCTGCGGAAAGCCTGAGGATGAAGGCTGCGAAGTCTTAACTCAAGATTTGCTCAAGACGCGCGCCCTGCAGTGCGGCCCCTCCCCCGGAAAATAGTGTTGGATTCCGGCGCCGTCCTGCCGTCCCCCGTGGTGGGGCGGCGCCGAAACTACGATGTTCTGGACAAAGTGAGAAGCATGACCGACAGGCTTGTCCCCATCATGGAACAGAATATTGACCTCCCTGGGGCCCTAGAACGCGGCGGTGTTTCCGGCATATCCTGCCCGCCGAAGGGGCCCAGGCGCTGCCGTTCGGGCTCATCGGGGATTCGGACTATGACGCGTTCGTGCTTGGCGGCGCCGCGAACTCAGGCCTTCACGAGGGCCGCCGCCTCATCGTTGGCGGTGGTGCCCGTGCCGAGGTAGCGCTCGATACTGACGGGGCAGTGACCAAGCCCGCCGCCCTGACCCCGACGGCGGAAGTTGATGACCTGGCCGGTCCTCCCGCACCCGCAGGTGCCGGTCTCGACGTCGCCCATATCATCGGTGAGGAGGAAACCGGGGTAGCTGGTGTTGAGGGAATCCAGTACGGCGATGATGCCGGTGCCCCCCGGAGCGAGCTCTTTGCCGATCTGGCCAGGGTCCCGGATGGAGATGTAGCACCACGGCGGGACGTGCTTGCGATGCAGGTGGCATTCGACAGCGAGCATGTTCGACTCGATCATCCCGTACATGTCGCGCACGTTCCCGGGGCGCACGCCGAGCAGGTCGTGGCACCGCTCCCGAAAGCCTTCGGCAGGGATAGCCTCGGCCGTGTGCCGCTTCCAACCGCCGAGCGTGATAATCATGCTGTACGGGTCCAAGCGCACATTGATCTTCTCCTGCTCGAGGAACCGGAGGAGCCGCTCGATGAGGAACGGCGGACAGACGATGTGCCGGGTCATGTGGCCCCTCCACCGGCGCAGGTGCTCCAGGGCCTCCCTGACGTCGAATGCCTGGTCGGCAACGAGGTATACGTGGTGGTCGAAGACGCTGTTCAGTATGTTGAAGTCCTTGAGCAGACCCATCTCCGAGGCTTCCGAGTCCGACGGGTTCAAGAAAAGTCCCGCGCCCCCGGACAGGCTGAAGAACTCACGGTAGGTCCCGATCAGACCAACCAGCGACCGCGTCACTGTCTCGCTGTTGCGGCGGGCGACGGATGGGACACCGCGGGTTCCGCTGGAGCTGGTCTCGGTCTCAACATCGGCCAGGGAGCAGGTGAGTAGCACATGGGCGTCGGGACGCTTAAACATGCCGACCGGCAACAGGGGCGAGTTCTAGCGATCGTTGCAACATCCCCGATATTCGGGAGTTTCCTCGATCATGCAACCGCTATCAATTCCAAGTTCTTCCTTAAGGGAAAAATCGGGTTCTTCGTCCGTGGGCCAGGCGGCC
>NZ_JABBCH010000023.1 GCF_012952295.1 Crystallibacter degradans | reverse complement strand
AGGCCCGGTGGACACCGGATACCTCCATGACCGCGGTTTGGGTTTTTCGATTCACGGGGATTTGTTCCTCTCGGAATTGACGTTGCTCAAGCGATGCGGAAGTTCCAGCTCAGCGTGATTGCCCGCCAGGAACATGCGGTGGCGGAAAGGGCCCGATCCGCTGGTGCCCAGCACCAACAGATGAGGTCAAAGTTGTCCTAAACGCGGCTGGTGGAAAGCTGAAGGAGGGAGACGGGGTACGCGTGCGTCTTGGATGTGTCAGCCGTAGCAGCCGGCGGACCCGCCACCATGAAGGTGGGGCTGAAATCGGGTCTATCTGACAAGGACTCCGTCAACACCGCAGGGGCTATGCCAGTAGAGCACTTGGCTTCCTGGCCGTCGCCGTGTGGGCAATGGCCAGAGGGCGCCAAGTCCCCGGGCGTAACTGATGTCATGTCGTTCGCGGCGGAGCCCACGTCTTCGGAGAGGTTGTGACCACCCTCGTCAGATTCCGAATTCATCAGGGTGAACGATGCGAGGTGATCGCTCCATCCGAAGGTCTCGGACCGTTGATGCGAGTTCATCTGCAAGCCGATTATGCCTGTGGCAATAAGGGCGAGCACGGCTAGGGCCGTGAGCCATGCAGACAAAGGGGAGCGCTTGCCGCGCCGCTCTCCAGGCACAGTCCTTACCCCCTGATCATCGATCCGAAAATCACGCCGGGCTCCAGCTCTGAGCATACATGTATGCTCCCGGGTTGCCATTAGCCTTCGGCAGCAATGCGGCCAAGGCTCGCAGCGAACAGGGGAGCCTTCGTGATTCCCTTGTCGTTCCAACGCGTAGCAGATGTCCACGTAGCCGGCGAATTGCGGGCTACGTGGACGGAGCTGCTACTTGCTTTCGGCGAGTTGGTATCCTGCTTCCGCAACAGCAGCACGCAGAGCCTCCCGGTCCGGCTTTCCGCCGCCGTAGACGGTGACGGTGGAACTGCCCCCGGGTACGAGTGCTACGGCGACGTTGCTCACGCCCTCGAGTTTGCCCAGTTCTCCCGAGACGCTCGAGGCGCAGTGGCCGCACGTCATGCCGGTGACTTGGAACTGCGCCGAAATCTTATCGCTTTCGGCCTTTGCCTCGTTTTCGGTCCCGGTGTCCCGCTCCGATGAGCAGCAGGAGCAGCGAGCCGACATCCGGGCCACGGGCAACTCACGGTTGGATGTACCACACATAATAATCTCCTCAACGGGGTTCCGAGTTCAGGTCCTGCGGGCACCTCCACCGAGCGGGAGGCTCCGCTTTAGCCTTGTGTGGACCGTCAGGGCGTAGGGGAAAGGAAAGTCCGACGCTTGTTTCCGGTACATCCCACTGTATACCCCGGTGGGGTATCAGTCAAGGTGTTGCAGGCCTACGAACGGACCTCCGTTAGTGGGCGGCCGGTTCGACTTTTGGGGTAGCCGGACTTGAGATGCATGGGTAGTGTGGGCCACACATGTTCGTCCCTACGGAAGGATCATGATCCGGCTTACGAGACGTCCTGCAGCGATGCTTCACCTGGTGGAGTCCTGGCGAAACATCCTTGCCGGTTTGGCCCTCACGCTCCTCGTTGTGAGTGTGGTGTCCGTGTGCGTCACCGGGCAGCCGGAAGCAGGTGGCCGGTTTTCTGCGGAGCCAGCAGCGGCAACCGGGCATGCCGACCACGTAAAGCCTGGAACGGCTCCGGGCAACGGACCCGCGCTGGACACGGCAGGCCCGGCACCTCATGGCGAAGGCCACCGCCACAACTGCTGTGGAGAGTACGCGACGCCGGCCACCTATGCAGCCGCCCAGCGCCCGGAAGGGCAGGCCGTTTTGGCCCTGCCTGAGCCTGCGCTGACGGATCCGCCCGCAGCAGCACCGTCACCGATAGCCATGGTTCCGGGGCCGCTTCCGCCGTCCCCATCCCTTATCGAGATGTCGATCAGCCGGACATAAACCGGGCCCCGTGCCGCTGGATGCCGTCGCTGGCGACCGTTTCGGCGTTTTCAACGGGGGCAGACAGGATCCGGCAACAAAACAGGCAAAACGCACCGTACCGAAACCGGTGGAGGCACAGCCGCCACACCGGTGACACCTAGAACGAATCGGAGAAGAACAATGACACATGTACAGACAATGCTCGACACGTACCCCAAGGACCTGGGAGACATCGACAAGGCCAAACTTGCCGACTGCATCCGGGCCTGCTTCGAATGCGCACAGACCTGCACAGCCTGCGCGGATGCGTGCCTCAGCGAAGACATGGTCGCGGAGCTGACCAAGTGCATCCGCACCAACCTCGATTGCGCCGACATCTGCGTCACCACCGGCAACACGCTCTCCCGCCATACCGGGTACGACGCCAACGTCACCCGCGCCGTCCTGGAAGCCTGCCGGACCGTCTGCAAGGCCTGCGCCGACGAATGCGAACGGCACGCCTCCATGCACGACCACTGCCGCGTCTGCGCCGAGGCCTGCCGCCGCTGTGAACAGGCCTGCGCAGAGCTGCTGGGCTCACTGGGCTAACCAGCGGCCCAAGTCCCGCCAGGGTGAGGGGAGGTCCCAGGGGGACGTCCTCTTGCCCGGTGGCGGGAACCAAAACACGAACGTGAACGAAAAACGTAAGACGATGCAAAGTAATCACGCCCGCCGCGGCTGTAGTTTCCGCCGCCATGCTGGGCAGCACCCCGGTAGCAACTGCCGCAACGGAAGTGCCGGCGACAGTGCTGACACAGGCCGGACGGCTGAATCGGGGGAGCAGCCGGAGCCGAGTTCGGCGAAACCCTGGCCAATCTGGAAGGCAAAGACCTCGAAGTAACCTTCATGACGGCGATCATTCCGCATCACCGTGCCGCCATTCAAATGGCTGAGCTCGACCTTGAGCGGGGCGAGAGCCCGGACATCCGTACCCATGCCGAGAACATCATCGCCAACCAGCAGCACCAGATCGACCAGTTCACCCGGTGGCTGGATGAATGGCACGGCCTGACCCCCGAGGAGGCGAAGGAGGAAGCTCCCCGTGAAGCCCGTCGGGAAATGGCAAAGATGGACCGTGAAACAGAACAAATGATCGAAGAACTGCGCCGGGTCGAAGAAGGCGAGGGCTTTGATAAAGCCTTCGTCGTGCGTATGATCCCTCATCACCAGGGCGGGATCATCGAGTTCCTGGAGCCGCAGTCCAGGGCGCCCCATGCCGAGCTGCGGGTGGCTGCGGCTACTGGAATCCTGAATCAGGAAGCGGAAGTTGTGGACTTCCGCACCTGGCTCTCTGCACAGGAGGGGGAGGACTGAACCGCGCCTTTAAGCTTGCTGCGTCATGCCGCCGGGCTCACGGTCCGGCGGCATGACCGTCGATCATTGTCCCCGCTGCTATGACCGAAGGGCGCCAGCGATGTTGTCGGCATTCTCATTCATCCATTGAACGAATGTTGTACCTTCGGGCAGCGTCTCGCTGAACTCGACAACCGGCAGTTTGGCTACATCGGCAGCCTCCCGGACCGACTCGGTCTGTGGACCGGAAGTCTGGTTGTTGAAGGCCAGGAAACGTACGCTGTCGGATGACATGAGGTCAACGGTTTCCTTCAAGGCCCCTGCCGGTGCATCATTGCCTTCCTCGACCGCTTCCAGAAAATCTTCGGGGGTCCGGTTCACCAACCCGGCAGCTTCAAGCATGTATGCCGGCAGCGGCTCGGTGAGGGCTACGCCTTCTCCCTCATGCGTGGACTTAACGTCCGCCAGTTTGTCGGAGATCTGCCCGATGTCGGCCTTGAAGCGTTCAGCGTTCTCGGTGAAAAGTTCGGCGTTTTCGGCATCAAGGCCACCGAGCCGCGAAGCAACCAGATCGGCAACCGCCGCAACGGATGGCATGTCATACCAGACATGCTCGTTGGAGCCGCTGCTGTGTTCGCCGGAGACCTCCACCGCATCGATAATTTTGGCCGGACCAAGACCAAGACTGTCAGTAAGGGTGTCGAGGAAGGGATCGTAACCTCCTCCGTTGCTGACAACGAGGTCGGCTTCCGAGACCGCCAGCCTATCCCGCACCGTGGGCTCATAAGAATGCGGATCCTGGCTGATTTTAGTGATGATGGGCGTTACCTCGACTTGGTCCCCGCCGATCGTCCGGACGATGTCGCTATAGACGTTTGTACTCGTCACAACGCTGATCGCCGCGGAGGTATCGGATGTCTCCGGCCCGGCAGATCCACCCGTGGGTTGGCTGCAGGCAGAAAGTAGCAGGACACCGGCAGCGGCGGAGATGCGCAAAAGGGCAGGGGTACGGCGCATTGGAAAATCCTCAAAGTCAAGGGAATGGAATCATGTTCAACCTCTACATTGTAAATGAGAATCATTCCAGGAGGAGCGGCAAGCCCTCTCGCCGTTGCCGGACAAATCCGTGAACAACGAAGCGGGCGGCGGTCTCCGGCAATCTTCAACGGGGCCGGGGCGTGGGAGGGTCGATTCTTGACTGCTGTCACTCTTTCAGCTCCCGATGGCAAGCAAGGGCTGTCAGGGCAAGCTACCTGCCGGGCTTGCCGCAGCAACTCAGTCCGTCTTCACGCCTGTCAAAGCGGTGTCCTCGGAGAACGGCCTGCCGCCTGTCCTGATCGACCGCCCATCCGCGGTGTCGACCGTTGGGATCCCGGCAGCGGGGAGCCTGGCTCCCGACGTTCGAGGACCATTGAACGATAACGGACTTTCCGAATGTGGGAAGCCATGGAGCGCATCAGTAACACAACGGCGACGACCAGAAAGAACGTGGCGAAGAAACCGAGGGCACCGGGGGTCACCTGGTCCGGTTCCAGACCAGGGCGTAAATCCGTTCCTTGGTCCGGAAACGGGTTTGTGACGGCCCAAATCAGAGCGTTCATGTTTAGTGTCCTCGTTCTCTAAACCGGCCGGAACCGAATGAAATGATGGAAACGGCTGCTTCCAGCCAGACTCATTATGCCGGTGCAGGGACGAATGCGGGCGCCACGGTGGGGCAGCGGTGGAAGGCTTGAAGGTCGCGTACCCGCCTGTGCCGGCGCAGCCTTACGGCAGCAGCGCCGCGCGCTGTTCCTGCTGTTTGCGCCACCCGTACCGGGTCCTGCCCTGGGGCTTGTAAATCGAGAGCACTACGGCCACGAGCAGAACAGCCAAGGCGGCGCCGGCGTCAGCGAGCAGCTGGACCTTCAGTCCGTCCGGGTCGGCGAAGGACAAGGACGTCCCGGCAGCCCGATCGGCCATTAGGCTGACCGGCTGCATGTGTACGACCAGGAGGAAACTGGCGACGACGGTTATCAGTAGTTTCGCAAGCACCCAGTAGTGCCGGAACAGCCCCCAAACAGTGCCCAGTGCCTGGATAACTCCGGTCAGCAACGACGCAAGGCTCAGCGGGACGATGGCGAACCAGCCGATGAGTTCCATGGAAATGTAGGCAGCGCGCACGGTCTGCAGATCCCTGCTGCCCAGGCCCGCGATGGCCAGGACCAGGAAACCGGCCACGGCACCAAGCCAGCCAACGGGCGCCGTGACGTGGGCGGTGAGGGCCAGTTTCCGAAGCCGCGGAGGCATTTTCATGACTGCTGCACGCCGTACTCCCAGCCGCTGGAGGCCGGAGCATGCCTGCCGAGGCCACCGCCGGCAAGGTGGAAGATCGCAAACGCCAGGACGAGGACGGCGGCGATGATTCCGAAGACGTATACCCAGCGCGGCGTCCGCGGAGCGGAATCGCGGCCTGAACCGGTCTGCGGGTCCTGCCGGGGATTGTTGTGCGGTTCGTCCATGAGCGGGGTTCTCCTCTTAAAGGGCTGGCATCAACGGCGGTCGACAACATTATTTTACGATACAAAGTGTCTTGATCGCTGCCGGTCTTACCGCGCACCCTAAACTAAAAGCGTGCCCAAACTGTGGAACGAGACGATAGCGGCCCACCGCGATGCCGTACGGGCTGCAACACTGGAGGCGACTGCAGACCTCGTGCACAGGCACGGGCTTGCCTCGGTGACGATGACCCAGGTCGCCGAGGCGGTCGGCATCGGAAGAGCCACGCTTTACAAATATTTCCCGGATGTGGATGCGATCATGGCTGCCTGGCACGAACGCCAAGTCACCGGCCATCTTGAACAGCTGGCCGGGATCCGGCACGGGGCCGGCAACCCTGCCGAGCGGCTCAAAGCCGTCCTGGAAGCCTACGCGCGAATCTCTTATCAGCATCACGGCACCGAACTCGCTGCCTTGTTGCACCATGGCGGGCATGTTTCCCGAGCCCAACAGCATCTCCAGGATTTCATCCGGGATCTTATCGGCGAGACGGCGGCCGCCGGTGACCTGCGGAATGATGTTGCGCCGGAGGAGCTTGCGGTCTACTGCCTGCACGCCCTCGCAGCGGCAAACACCCTGTCATCCCAGGAAGCCGTCCACCGGCTCGTCGCCGTCATCATGTCCGGCCTGAAGTTCCCTGACAGCGCAACAGGAAACGCATAAGTCGGACGAAGCCCGGCACCAAGCCGGGTAGAAGAAGAAACCGGGCCTTCGCCTTCCGCCCTTGTACACTCCAACCCGTGGAAAGCGCACGGCCTCCCTGGTCCGCGGGCTGCCGGAGTGCCTGGTCGTAGACTAAGTACGCAGACAGCAAGCCGGACGGCCAGCGGCTCTCCTCGCTGAACACCGGTATCTTGTATAAGACACAAAAGGCAGGACTCCAATGACTGGGCCAGAGGCTTCGGAACGCGTTCCGGTTTTTCGCCGCCTGGTGCAGGTTTATGCCACGGCAGCTCTTCTGGCGGTCGTGGATCTGAGCCTAAAATCCTGGACAATGGCCCGCATGCCTGCTGCCCAAGTTTTCGATTTCGGAATCCTGCAGCTGCGACCGACCTACGATACGCAATCCGACTCTGACGCTGTTGAATTCCCTGACCGGATACTCCTCATAGGAATGGGTTTGGCTGTCATCATCCTGGGTGCTTTCACACTGCATGCTGCAATGGCAGGGCATACCCCGGATCTGCTAGCCAGCGCGTTGATTCTCGGCGGGGCGACGGCAGAGCTGGTGGGCCGGGTGGAGGGACGCGGTCACATCGAATACTTCTATACAGGATGGCTTCCCGACTTCAACCTCGCTGAAGTGTGGCTGATTGCCGGGGTATGCCTGCTCGGCTTGGCTGCCCTCAGCAGACGGCAGGCCCGCCGCTAGCTGGAAACCGCGCCCTTGGTCAGCACGCTGACTACGACGGAACATGTCCACGCCGATCCCCCAGACAGGCCGGCGTCATGGATTCCCGGTTAGGTTGCCGATGCGCGGGTAGGGCTCTGGGAACCCGGTCTTCGCGCTATAAGCGCCGGTTGCGCCTTCGGCCGGGCCTACCTGATCGACTCGATTCTCTTCAGCAGTGCCGGCGGCAAGCCTTTACCCGCGGCCTCGATGTTGCTGACAAGATGGTAGGGGTTGACGGTTCCAGTGATGGCGCTGGTGACATGAGGGTTGGCGAGCACAAAGTTGAGGGCCGCTTCGCTGCCGGTCATGCCGTCAATATGGTTGAGGAACCGGTAGCTACGGCCGCGCGTGAACTTGCTTCTGTGATTCTTCATTGCCCTGAGCAGATACCAGATGTCGCTTCGGCGCCTGATTTTGAAAATATCGTTCGAAAACAGGGTTTGCGCCAGCGGGGATTTCACCAGAACCCCCATACCCCGGCTGCCGGCGGTGTCGATGATTTTTGCCGGGCCGGCCCTGTTGATGACGTTATATTCGATCATCAGCGAATCGAAGACGTCCATCTCTACAGTTTTCCGGCCCCCGGAGCCGTTTGCGGAGACGCCAATATGGCCGATCAGGTCCCGGTCCTTGAGCTCCAGGAGTTTGTCGATAGCCGGTCCTGCCGGTCGGGGGAATCCGTGGAAATGAACAAGCGGTAGTTGCTCCAGCTGAAGGTTTCTCAGGCTGGAGACAATGCTTGCTTCGATGCCGTCCGGGGTGAAATCCTTGATATGCCTGCCGTTGACGAATCTGGTGCCCACCTTGGTAGCCACGAAGGGTTCTGCGGACCTTTCCTTAAGGATTCTGCCCAACCTGGTTTCGGCGTTCCCGGCGCTGTAGTTGGGGCCAGTATCGAAAAGGTTGATTCCGTGCTCCAGGGCTACGTCGATCAGCGTGGCCGCCTTCTTTTCGGAAAAGGAGTCGAAACCCCAATACCCGCCCGCACCAAACCCAAGTTCAGAAACGAACAGGCCGGTTTGTCCCAACAACTTCTTCTGCATCGTAAGTTCCTCTTGTCCTCGGTACTGCTAGATTACTGAGACTTGTGATCTTCGTCGTGGAGCTGGTGCTGTTTCTCTTAACGGAGGCCGCCGGGCGAGGGTGCAGAAGCGGCGGCAACACGAGGATCCCGTTACCAACACCTACATATGAAGGCTTCCCCTGCAGGATCGTGAATTGTTATGGGGCTGGAGTGGCAGACGGCCCGCCTCTTACAAGTCACATGACCGGATTACCGGGCGTCAGGGAAAAACAACACCAAAGACGGAGGCCGACGTGGATGTACTTCTGACAGTTGCAGGAATTTTACTCGCCGTACTGGGATTGGGCGACATGTTTCACAGCTTGTTGCACCCAAGCGGCAAAGGGTACCTGAGCCATCTGGTGCTCTCGGGTGTCTGGAAGGCGTCTAAGGCGACCGGTCACCGGTGGGGTTCTGCCGTGGGACCTGCGGCGATGGTCGCCGTGATCCTGCTGTGGGTGGCCCTGCAGGCAATCGGCTGGGCGTTGATTTACTACCCGCATGTCCCGGGCGGTTTCATGTACTCCCCGGGCGTGAATCCGGCAGACTATCCTGACATCGCGGAGGCACTCTATGTTTCCCTCGTGACCCTGGCGACATTGGGCTTTGGGGATGTTGTCGCCACCGACCCTTGGGTTCGCCTAGCCTCCCCGCTGCAGGGGCTGGCCGGTTTCGCCCTGCTGACCGCGGCACTGACCTGGTTCACCCAGGTCTATCCTCCGCTGTCCCGGCGCCGGGCACTGGCCCTGGAGCTCAAAGGCCTGGCCGACGTCAATTACGCCGAGACACTCGACGAAGTTGATCATGCTGTAGCCACCCGTATCCTGGACACCCTTACGGCCCAGCTTGAGAAGGTCCGCATCGACTTCACCCAGTACACGGAGAGCTACTACTTTCAAGAGGAGGACCCGGACCTTTCCCTGGCCCGGCAGTTGCCGTACGCATTTGCGTTGCGGGATGCGGCGGCGGCTTCCCCAAGCAAGGACCTACAGCTAAGCGGCCGGCGGATCTCCGTCGCATTGGAGCAGTTGGCGAAAAAACTCGCAGAGGATTTCGTACCCAAGGACGAGAACCCCGAAGACGTTTTCGCGGCCTACGCGAACGACCACGGCCAAGGTGCCCAAGGCTGACCCGGACCCGATACTGCACCCAGTCCGCAGAAGGTTTTTGGCCGTATCTGATACTGCAGGAGCCCCTGGAAGATCAGCCTGAAAGCTGAATCGGGACTTTCTTGCGGCTACGAAAAACGTTCTCCGTGAGCCACCGCTCGGCCAGCAACTTTCGGTGCAGCAGATTTACCAGGCGTAAGCAGTGTACGGGCGAACGATAAGTGACAACGACTGAAAATATCCCCGAAGCCTTGGCGTGTCCGGAAGTGTCTACTCCGCGGCGGCCGGATCCAGGGTTTCCCGGTGCCGATGTCTGATCCGGTTGCGGACCTTTTCGGACAACGCACTCAGCGGTCTTTCCAGTGGCCCTTTCCCCTTCGTGCTGTGCCAGACCACGGCGAAGATGACCGCTGCGCCGGCCTGGACAGCCAGCGAGACAAAGGGCCTGTCGCCGAGGAACCCGGTGGAGACGAAGAGCAGATGGGCGGAATACAGGGTCAGGGTCATGCTCCCCGCCGGGGCCAGGACGCCGATAATTGGATCGAACGCTTTGCCCAGCAGCAATACGAGCCCAAGTACTGCCGCAGACGTACCGATCGTATGCAACAATTCCAAAGGCATCGCCGAGTACGGCGCCATTACCGCCAGCCACCACCAGGACCCGCTGGGCAAGCCCGAGTCCGGGCCATAGACAAAGACTTCGCTCACGTCATTCGCAGCAAGGCCCGGCGACGAAGCAACGAGCTGGCCAAAGCCGCCGGCGGGCCCGAGCAGGAACGCCGAGACACCCCATGCCAAGAGTGCGAGCAGGACACCGCCTACCAGAAGCCGGGCCGCGGATCGGCGCGAAGAGAGATTGAGCCGCCCGATCACCATGCCGGCACAGATATAAGCCATCCACGGTACTGCCGGGTAGTAGCCTGTGAAGGTCAGGAGGCCGGCCGATCCGATCGGTTCTTCAACAACGTCAGTGAACGTGGGGTTGTCCGTTTGCACTGTAGGGAGATCCCCTTGCAGGCCCAGCAGGAGAGCGGGTGCCAGTGTGGCGGAGCCGACCGCAAGGAGGACCAATGCCCACGGTGGCAGGCCCAGCAGCGGCACCGCCAGCAGGAACATCACACCGTAATAGGCCAGAATGATTGCCGGACCCGGTTCAGCGTAACTGATCAACAGGCCAAGCCCCAGAATGAGTACGCCCCTCACCGCAAGCCCGGCCTTTGCCGCCAACAGCGGGCGGCCGAGGAACCGGCGGCGCCCGCCGGAAATGAATGCCAGTGAAACGCCGGCGAGGACCGCGAACAGAGCCGAGGCGTGCCCGGCCAATATTAGCGTCGTCGTTGTCGGCTGGTGACCGGCTGTTTCGGCTGGCAGCACGTTGACGGCGAGCATCCCCAGCAACGCGACGCCGCGGGCTGCGTCAACACCCCTCACCCGGGGCGTGCGGATTCCTGCCGCCTGCTCAGAGGAATGCGGCAGCTGGACCCCTTCATGGGTGTCATCTGCCTTGGGCACAGGCGCTCCTCAGGGACAGCAGTGCCGGAACAGAGGCATCCGGCCCGGCAATGTCGGTATCCGACCTTCCGGATCAACCTAAAGTCCAAAACTTGGAAAATCCTGAGTGCCTGCCTCTTGGCCTCGAACACAATAATGCTGGAGATGGTGCGCCTAAGGTCCTCTAACTTCACATAGTTGCATACCGGAATCTCACGTTTTTGTCCCTCAGTAACGGCACCGTGACGACCGGATAACAGGCTGTGCGCTCCACTAGGCCCTATCTGTGGGTTCTCATGCGATGGGGAGAAGCAATATGGGAAAAAAGGCGAGAACTGACGTGGTCGCAGACCGCCCGGTGGAGCTTCAGGGCCGGATCTCTGTGAGGGAGGGGGTGGGGGAGGGCGCCGTTTTGACCTCAGCTTCCCCTGACCAGTCCATCCGCTGGCGTCCAGGTGAACGGTTGGAGCGGCTTTTTGAAGACCGTTGCGACCAGTTCCTGATACATGGACAGGGCGCCCACCCGGCAGTGGACGCCGGGGATGTCCTTTTGACATACAGGCACCTGGACGGGTGCGCCAACCAGCTCGCGCGGCACTTGCTGGTGTTGGGAGCACGTCCCGGAGACCGCATCGCTCTGCTGTTCGACCAGCCGTGGCGTGCCTATGTGGCCATGCTGGCGGTACTGAAGATCGGTGCCGCGTATGTGCCGATGGATCGGGCGTTTCCCTCCGACCGGTTGAAATACATCGTTGAGGACGCGGACGCCGCGATGGTGCTCTCGCTCAGCCATTTGAAGGACCTGCTTCCTGAGGTCGCAGCTCCCGTGGTGTGCCTCGACCACGAGCATCTGCACATATCCGGGTGCGAATCCTCGCGCCTGACCGACTTGTCGGACTGGGGCACACCCACCGATCTGGCGTACATCATCTACACCTCCGGCTCGACCGGCCGGCCCAAGGGCGTGGCCGTTGACCATGCCAGCATCTGCAACTTTGTCCGTGTGGCCTCGGACGTCTACGGATACCGGCCCTCGGACCGTGTCTATCAGGGCATGACACTGGCCTTCGACTTCTCCGTGGAGGAAATCTGGGTTCCCTGGCTGGCCGGGGCAACCCTGGTGCCCAAACCCGGCGGGACGAGCCTGCTCGGGACCGAACTTTCAGCGTTCTTGACGGAGAAACAGGTCACCGCGCTGTGCTGCGTGCCGACCCTGCTCGCTACCATCGAGGAGGAGCTGCCGGATCTGCGGTTCCTGCTGGTCTCCGGGGAAGCCTGTCCCCGCGACTTGATCGTGCGCTGGCACCGGCCAGGACTGCGCTTCCTCAACGTCTACGGCCCGACCGAAGCGACCGTCACCGCGACGTGGAACGTGGTGGATCCGGATCGTCCGGTCACGCTGGGCGTGCCGCTGCCGACCTATTCGGCCGTCATCCTCGACCCGGAGGAGAACCGGGCGCTTGGCCCGGGCGAAACAGGTGAAATCGGGCTGGCAGGCGTAGGGCTGGCAAGAGGCTACGTGAACCGGGATGACCTGACCGCAAAGGCGTTCATTCCGGATTTCCTGGGGATCGGGAACAACCCGTCGGCACGTATCTACCGCACCGGCGACCTGGGCCGGATCAACGCGGAGGGCGAGATCGAGTACTTCGGCCGTATCGATACCCAGGTCAAGATCCGCGGCTACCGGATCGAGCTGACAGAGATCGAGTCCGTACTGCTGAAGGCCCCCGGCGTGGCCCAGGCGGTCGTGGGCACCTATGAGCCGGCGCCGGGATTCGTGGAGCTTGTCGCGTATTACACCGTCCGCAACGACAGGGACGCCGATGAGCAGAAGATCCACGAGATGCTGAGGAAGCTCCTGCCCGGCTACATGGTGCCGGCGTATTTCGAACGTCTCGATGCCATCCCTATGATGGCCAGTGATAAGGCGGACCGTAAGAAGCTGCCCGCCCCGACGAACAGGCGCAGCCTCACCGGTCCCGAAAGCTACACTGCCCCGGCGACCGAAACAGAGGAAGCCCTGGCAACGCAGCTCGGCGCAGTCCTGGGCCTGGAGCGGGTGTCCGCCGAGGCGAACTTCTTCGAGGACCTCGGTGCCAATTCGCTGCTGCTCGCGCATTTCAGCGCCAGGGTCAGGAAACACACCGGGCTGCCGCCGATAGCCATGCAGGACGTTTACCAGTCCCCGACGGTCCGGCAACTGGCCGTGGTCCTGGCTGCGGCACAGTCCGCAGCGGACCTTGAACCGGAATCCTCAGGACTGCCTGAAGCCGTGCCTGCCGGCCCGCTGCCCGGCACCGGCAGCTTCGTTCTGTGCGGCGCCATCCAGCTGCTGATTTTCCTTGGTTACACGACGTACGCAGCGTTCCTGCTGATCTTCGGATTCACGTGGGTTTCCGAAGGCACCAGTCTGATCGACATGTGGGTTCGTTCCGTCGGGTTCGGGGCTGTGATGTTCGTGGCGCTCTCCATCGCCCCCATCATCATGAAATGGATACTGGTCGGGCGATGGAAGCCGGCCGAGATCCCGCTCTGGAGCATGGCCTACATCCGGTTCTGGGCCGTCAAAACACTGACCCGGGCCAACCCCCTCGTGATGTTCGTCGGCTCACCCCTCTACATCCTCTACCTGCGCGCGCTGGGGGCGAAGATCGGGAAGAACGTGGTGATCTTCTCCCGCACCGTACCGGTCTGTACCGATCTGATCACCATCGGGGCAGACACCGTTATCCACAAGAACTCGTTTTTCCTCGGCTATCGGGCCCGCTCCGGCGCCATCGAGACCGGTCCGGTGACCTTGGGACGAAACGTCCTCATTTCCGAGAAGACCACTCTGGACATCGGATCCTCAATGGGCGACAACACCCAGCTCGGGCACGCGTCTTCACTGCAGAGTTCACAATCAGTGCCGGACGGACAGACCTGGCACGGATCCCCGGCCGTCCCCACGAACGCCAACTACCGAACGATCGAACCGGCGAGCTGTACCACCCGCCGGAGGGTCATCTACAGCCTGCTGCAACTGTTCAACCGCTTCGTCCTGGTCCTCCCCGTCGGCCTCATCGGCCTGGCCGCGCTGCTCCCGGACTACCTGGAGACCGAACACCTGCAGCTGAACAATCCGCGCTTCTACCTCGACGTGCTGGCCACGACCGTGGTGCTGTTCGCCACCGGCCTCGTCACGGGCCTCGTCTTCGTCCTCACCGTCCCCAGGATCCTGAACCGGGCGCTGAAACCCGACACTGTCTACCCGCTCTACGGCGTGCACTTCACTATCCAGCGGATGATCGCCCGCATGACGAACGCCAAGCTGTATAAAGACCTCTTCGGCGACAGCTCATACATCGTGTATTTCCTGCAGGCACTGGGATACGACCTGGGCAAAGTCGAGCAAACCGGGTCGAACTTCGGCCCCGAAGTCGCACATGAAACGCCCTACCTGAGCTCCGTCGGTTCCGGCACGATGGTCTCGGACGGCCTGAACATCATGAACGCCGACTTTTCCAGCTCGTCCTTCCGCGTCTCACGCGTCACCCTCGGCGAACGGAACTTTCTCGGCAACGACATCACCTTCCCACTCGCGGCGCGCACCGGAGATAACTGCCTGCTCGCGACCAAGGTCATGGTCCCGATCGACGGGCCCATCAGGGAAGGCGTGGGCCTGCTCGGATCCCCACCGTTTGAAATTCCCAGAATCGTCGACCGGGACAGACAATTCGATGAACTCAAGAACGAAGAAATCAGAAAGCCGCTCATTCAGGCCAAGAACAAGCACAACATCGTGACCATGGGGCTGTTCCTGTTCGTGCGGTGGTTCCTGTTCTTCGAGGCGACACTGCTCGCGGCCATCGCCGTAACCTTCTACGACGACTTCGGTGCGCTGGCCGTGGGACTTGCGACCATCGCGTTCCTGATCGTCGGCATCCTGATCAGCATCGTGGCCGAGCGCTCCGTGCTGGGCTTCGGCCGGCTGAAGCCGCAATACTGTTCCATCTACGACCCCTACTTCTGGCACCACGAACGCCTGTGGAAACTCCTGGCCGTGGCACCTTTCAGCGGCACGCCCTTCAAACCCATGATCTGGCGACTGCTCGGCGTGAGAGTCGGAAAGCGGCTCTACGATGCCGGCTGCGACATTCCGGAAAAGACTCTGGTCTCGATCGGCGACGACTGCGCGCTCAATGAAGGCACTGCCATCCAAAGCCACTCAATGGAAGACGGCACCTTCAAATCCGACTACATCACCCTCCGTGACCGCTGCTCACTGGGCGTCGCGTCCTTCGTCAACTACGCAGTCACCATGCGGAACGGGTCGACGTTGCTGGCCGATTCCTTCCTGATGAAGGGCGGAGAAGTCCCGGAAAACGCCGTGTACGGCGCCAATCCGGCACGCGAGATAAGGGACAGCAGCGTGTACCTGCCGTCCCAGGTCACACTTCCGCGCATCCCCCGTCACCGCGCCATCCGCCGGATGGGACTGGGGAGGCCGACGCGAGACCACAGAACAAACCCGGGCAAGCACGAGGGCATTCCCGCCTAATCGTGCAGGAGACTTCAGAAGCCCAGCCGCACGCCACCCCAGTAGGATGCCAGGTACTCCTGGAAGTACAAGACCCCTATTTGCTGTTATCGGCGTTTGCGTCACACGCAGGATGACAGTGCTTCGCGATGATCATGTCCTTCGGACCGTCCTCGCAGCGATGACTGAAGGCTGCGACGGGGCGCTATCAGCTGAGGCTCCTGAAGCCTCGACATGCGAGGCTGCTTAAACGCACCAGCACTGTGCAGCGGGGTGGTGCGACAAGAGTGACTTTAGGATTTAGCCACGTTTATTAGGATCAGATAAAGCTGCCTAAAGTGAGTAAACTGGCTTTCATTGCCGTGGTGCTTAATCACTCCGAATGCCGGAGCCACCCCTGAGCCGGTCGTCGGATGTGATGAGCTCCTCAAGGAGTTCGAGACGCCGAGATGCCGGGGCTGTTGCTAAAAATCCACCAAGGTGCCGTTCCTACGGAATTGCTACTAAAGTGAGGCACCTTGTGGTCGTCCTTCTCACTTTAGTTGGCAAAACCCGCGTCGACGTTGCCACAAGACTCCGTGGCCACCTACGGGCAGTTTTTCATGGCCGCTTAGATCCCGGTCTTCCTTGAGAGAATTGTGAGAATCACGCAACGCCAGCGCATAGGCGCTTTGCCATTCTGATGATGCGGGTCCTGTTCAGGACCTGCCGGCCTCCTCTAACGGACAGGTGGCGGTCGCACCTACAAGGAGGATGTGTGAAAGTGATCAAGGTGAACGGGAAATCCCAGCCTGGGGCGCAGGTCCAGCTCCGCAACACGTCGATCGGGGGATTCCTGCGCCGGGACATGGACGACTTCACCGCCCTGTCTGCGGCCCCGGACGCCGCCCATCGTGACGGGAGGGCCGCCTGATGGCCAAGTTCAGTATCGCCTCCCTGCTGCGGTGGCGGCGCATCCAGAAGGATCACGCCGCCGCCGATCCGGCCGGCCCGGTCGCCTACGGCACCGTCGTCTCCTCCCAGGGGCTGTACGCCACCATCGGTGGGCTCGACGTCGCCGTCGGGGACGTGGTGGCTATCTCCGGCTGGGAGGCCATCAAGGGCCCCCGACGGCCTGGCTGCTATGAAGCGGGAGTCGAGGCGGAGGTGGTGGCGGTGAACGGCGCCGAGGCCGCCGTCGTACCGCTGGTCGGGGGCTGGACCCCATTGGTCGGGACCAGAGTGGTGCTCTCGCGCCACGGTGGACTGGAACCGTAGGAGACGGGTGATTGGCCGCATGGTCCACGTCCTCGGTCATCCGATCGACGGGACGGGCCGATCACGGGCACCGATATGCGGGCCGTAGACACCTTCACCGGTTTGGGCAGGGGGCCAACAGATCGGCCTGATCGGCGGATGGGCAAGTCTTAGTTGTTGTCGATGATGGCATGCGGCACGCCGGGGTCTCGGTCATCGCCCTGGTGGGAGAGTGTGGCCGCCACGTACGCAACCTCCTGGAGAACAACCCCGGCCCAGCCGGGCTAGCCCGCTCCGGGTGGTCCGTGCCACCCGCGAAGAGCCGGCCATGATGCGCCTCCAAGCGGCGCTTACGGCCACCCGGATGGCTGAACACTTCCGGGACGAGGCCGCCACATGCTGATGATGGACTCGCTCACGCGCGTGGCGATGGCCGAGCACTACCCGTCCATCGATGTGCTGGCCGTTGTCTCCGGTCGAGGAGCCCAGTGACCTCGGCCTGGGCGGCGGCACCGGACCGTGGCGGAGCTCGCGCGGACTCAGGAACGCACGGAGCGGGGCAAGAGCAGCTCGAAGCTCGCTCCACGGTCCACACCCGCGCTGCTGGCCTGGAGTCTCCCACCATGGGCCTCGACCAGTGCCCTGCTGATCGACAATCCCAGGCCCGATCCGGGGCCGGCTTCCCTCCCGGCACGGGCACGGTAGAACCGGTCGAAGATATGGGACAGGTGCTCCGCTGCGATCCCGTCTCCGGTGTCGGTCACGGCGATCGTCACCGCGTCCGGGGCGTGGTCGGTGTGCACCGTGATACTCCCTGTGGCAGGGGTATGGCGCAGCGCATTGACCAGCAGGTTGCCCAGCACCTGGCCGATCCGTTCCCGGTCCAAAAGCACTGGCCCTGTGTCCAGTCCGGACATGGTGGTGATGAGCGTGATGTCCTTGGACGCGGCTTCCTGCTGCACCGAGGCTACCGCCTCGGCGACCACCTCCGCCGGGTACTGCGCAACCAATTGGAGATGGACGAGACCTTCTTCGGCCTGGGCCAGCAGCCGGATGTCCCCGGCCAATCGTTCGAGCCGGCCAGTTTGGGAGTACAGGATGCGGGTAATCTCCTCATCCATCTCCAGCACCCCGTCTTCGATCGCCTCCACATGGGCGTTGATACTGGCCAGCGGGGTGCGCATCTCATGAGCCAGATCGGCCAGCATCTGGCGCCGCGTGGTGTCCACCGCCGAAAGCCGGGCGGCCATGTCACTGAACGAGGACGCCAGGGTGTCGAACTCCGGACCCAACCCCGGCGACGTGAGCTGGACCTGGTAGTCGCCCGATGCCACCTGCTCGGCGGCGGAGCTGAACGCCGTCAGTGATCGGCCTATCGTCCGGTACAGGTAGAAGCTGAGCAATACAGCGATAACAAGGGCAGGTAGCCCCCCGACAATCACGGCACTGAAGCTGACCGTGCGGAAGGCACCCTGCAGGATTTCCTCACCCACATGCGCCGCCTCCTCGGCATGGCCGGACACCGCCAGCTCGTGGACGAACATCGACGGGCCGAACCACATCACCGTCACGAGCGTGAGGACCAACCCCACCAGCAGCACCAAGGCCTGCGCCAACATCAACCTCAGCGTCAACGGTTGCCAGGACGTCACAGAAGGCGTGGAGGTGCTCGTCATCGTCCATCTCCCATCCGGTATCCGACCCCGCGGGCTGTATGAATGAACCGGGGCGCGGCGGCAGGATCGCTGAGCTTTTTGCGGATCCGCCCGATGTGGACGTCCACGAGGTGCTCGTCCCCGTTCCAGTGGGCGTTCCAGATCATGTCTACCAGCTGCCGGCGGCTGAGCACCTGCAGGGGATGCTCCGCCAGGGCGGTTAGCAGGTCGAACTCGATCCGAGTGAACGGCACCGGTTCTCCGTCCACGTGGACCTGGCGTGCGGCACGGTCCACCACAAGATCCCCGATTGTCACGGTCCGATCGCCCGACGTCGGCTCAACTCGGGGTGCCGAGTCGAGTTGGTGGATCCGGCGCAACCTCGCCTGCACCCGCGCCAGCAGTTCACGTTGGCTGAACGGTTTTGTCATATAGTCATCGGCCCCCACCGACAGTCCCACGACCTTATCCACCTCATCGTCGCGGGCCGTGAGCATCAATACGTGGCAGTCCGAGAACGTGCGCACCCGCCGACAGACCTCGATACCGTCCATCCCCGGCAGGCCCAAATCCAGTACCAGCACATCCGGTGTGAAAGCCCTCACCGCCTCCACCGCGTTCGCCCCGTCGTGGCACACCGACACCTCCAGCCCGAACTTGCGCAGGTACTTTTCCACCACGCGGGCCAAAGTGACCTCATCTTCGACCACCAGCACACGGCCTGCTCGAACTACAGACATAAGAACTCCTTTACATGCAGGAGGCCCCGTAGCTGCCTCAGGCGAGAGAACGCATCGTTGCCACTCCGCGTAGACAACCATTCTGCTGGATGGCACGCTCGGTCTCTACCTCGTTCCGGACCTAACGTTCGACCGATATGGGGAATTAATGAACACCCTAGGAACGAGGCGGGCCAGCTGCAGCTGCAGCTGCAGCTGGACGCGGACACAAAGGAGCAAGATTTTCCCAAGGTGTATCCTCCAGGATGAGGTCGCCAAAGAAAATGACAGCCAGCCTAGAAGAGGACGCTGGTCCTACAGCCGATAGAAAAAGGGGGGCGGTCATGCGGGATCAGCATGTACGTCTGCTCCGCAGCGGCTGTAGTCTCTGTCGTCATCTTATCGCTCTCAGCGGCGGCACATGTCATTGGCGGCGGCACGCTGCCGCCAGCCGGGATTGTCCACGGGCTCTCAGCGATGAGCATGTCGGCTGTCACGGCCACTGCCGGCCCTGCCGTGAAGTTTCCCGTCCTGGCCGCGGTTATCGGGGGCTGCCAGCTCATGCTCCATCATGCGTTCGCACAGCTGCGCACATGGCTCACACCAACACCAGCCCCTATGCAGTTGCGATGTCCAGAGCTGACCGGCACCATCCACGACTGCCCCCTGCCAACAGGGTCAGACAAACGCCGTCCGTGGCGCCACCGCGTTGCCGTCAGCGGCAAATACTGCGCTAGTGGGTAGCCCCGCCATGGAGGAGAAGCTCATTTGGTTAATTTCACCCAGCTGCCTTGCCCGGTTCCGCATCAGACGGTTAAACACTTCGATCTGGCCGGATGCACCGGCGACTACGACCATTGAGCCAGGGACTCACTCGAGGACTGGTCGAAGGATCAGCTCCACCCTGCAAAGGGTACCGGCGTTGGATCTGTGCCGAACGATAGGGCGTGGACCTGTCGTTCGGCACGGACCTGGGGCGGCCCGGCGCTGAAGACGGCGCGGCCCGTGGCAACCCAGGCGGGCTGGTCACAGGTTCTGCACAGCAATGGCATAGGTAGGACTTAGGCAACGGTGCTCGCTGGTAATCGAACAAGCACACGACAAGCCAGACCCGAGGAGCCTCCCATGACGAACGAGGACAAGGATCCGCGATGAGTGCAGATGAGGTCTCGCAGAAGTCCACCGTGGATCCACCCGCGACACTATCGGTCCGGGCCGGTAAGCGGCTGATCGGCATCGACGCGGCCCGCGGCCTGGCGCTGATCGGGCTGATGGCCATCCACCTTTTTCCGTCCGAGGACGAGGTAACGCACGAGCCGACCCTAGCGTGGAACCTGTTCTCTGGAGACTCGGCTGCGCTGTTCGCTCTCCTGGCCGGGGTGGGGCTGGCCCTGTCATCCGGCGGCTCCGCCCCACACCGGGGCAAGCGGATGGCTGCGGACAGGATCGGCCTGGCGGCGCGGGCCGTGGTGATCGGGTCCATAGGGCTGGTAATCTCGGCGATCATGCCCGAGGACCCCGCGGCCTACGGCATCCTGCTGTACTACGCGGTGTTCTTCCTGATGGCCATTCCGTTCCTGCATTTGCGTCCTCTGATGCTCTTCCTCACTGCGGCGGCCTTCAGCATCATCGCCCCGATCTTGCGTCAACTGCTGGGTCCGGTGTTGCCGGAGTCCTCGGTCTGGAACCACACCGTGGTGAACCTGGTCACCGAGCCGCTCGGCACGGCCTCGGAACTGCTGCTCACCGGCTCCTATCCGGCCCTGGCCTATATGAGCTATCTCCTGGTCGGGCTGGGCCTGGGCCGGCTGGACTTGCGCAGTATCCGGGTCCAGGGACTCATCGCTGGGACCGGTGCGGCCTTGGCCGTCCTGGCCAACCTGGCGTCATTCCTGCTGCTCAAGGTCGCCGGCGGATACGAGGCGCTTGGCCACCCCGGGCATGACGAGCAGCGATCTTGAGTGGGCACTCATATTCGGTCCGGAAGGACACTCTGATACCTCTGCCTGGTGGCTGGCCATCGCTACCCCGCACACCAATACCCCCCTGGCTATCGCCGCCAGCTTGGGCGTGGGGCTGCTGGTGACCGGGGTCTTCCTGCTCATAGCACCCAAGGCCGGGCAGTGGCTGAAGCCCCTGGCCGTCATGGGTGCCATGACCCTCACTCTCTACTCCGCCCACCTGATCGCGCTGGCCCCGGAACTCCACTACGATGAACCCGCCCTGTGGTTCGTCTTCCAGCTGATTGCCGCCGCCGTATTCGCCTGGGTCTGGCACCGGAAGTTCGGTCAAGGGCCGTTGGAGAGAATGGTCGCCGCGGCCGCCCGGAATATCCGGCAAACCGTGCAGGGCCAAACCACCGGCACCACGCGCGGTGCATCAGCCACTGGACTTGCGGATTCGCCTAAGGTCGATCCACTCTTGGGCAGCGGCCGCGAAAAACCGGACGGATCCAACAGCGGGCGGCAGTGAGCGGTGGCCATGGAGAACCGACCGGTGATGCCCCGTTGGCGCGACGACCTGCAGGACCGCGGCAGGCGTGGCCAGCTGACAAAGTTCGTTATCCGCCGGGACCCGCGGGACATCAGCCGCATTCAGGCTGGATCCGGACGGGCGGAATTATGTCGATGGTCCTGCCGGACCTTTCCCATCCGGCCGTCAACTTGTGGGAACACCGCCAGACACTTGCGTGGCTGAGCGAGCAGGGCCGTAGGCAGGTCAACGAGCAGGCGCTGTTGGGCATGATCGACCAGATGCGAGAGATCGCCAGCATTGCGCAGCGCGATGTGCCCTACCGGGGCGCTGTTGAGATGGTCCTCAGAGTCCAACAGTCCGTCCATCGGCGCGTTCATATTTCTGCTTTCATGGCTCCACGTTTGCCACAGCCTTTGGACGCCGGGGGAGCGGACGTAGCTCGTGCGTTGAAAGTCTGGTGACCGCTCAAAAGTTTGTGGATGCTTGATGGAAATGCCAGGAGTTCAGACCCAGCTAGCTATGACTTCGGTTATCAGCTAGCCCAGGTATTCCGAGGCCAGTGGTGGGCGAGGGCGTCACCGTTGCGGAGGGAACCTTCTGTGCGGCAGGTCGCGTTGATTCCCTAGAGACTTATGTACCTGGGGAAGAACTACGGGCTATCGCTATCTGTTCGACTGTTGTTAGTAGCTCAAGGACATTATTACCCTGAATGCGGTTTTTCGTTTCATACCCTTTGTGGAATGCAGGCATCTCCGGCCCAGACATAGGGTCATCGATAGGAAGTGAGAATCTTTTACAGTTGCGGTACGCACTCCCCGGTCCCTAGTAGAGCCAGACCCGCACGGTCGCCGTCAGCGAGCTCAGTAACGCCATTTCCTTCCCCATGCATTAGCTGGCCCGGATCATCAATATGGTCCAGGCCGAGGACATGCCCGAATTCGTGCATGAGGATTGCTTTAACATGATCCGGTCCTTCCCGCTGCTCCATGAGGGGCGCCAGAGCCGGCGCATCTAGGTTTACCTGTCCCGCAACATAAACGTAAGGATGCCCCGGGGTATGGGCATAGGCACTGCTGCCCAGGCCTGCGATGTTACCGGCGAGACCGGGACTCTCCTCCGGAGTCGACCAGGCGATCAACACAGGCGCCCACCTTTTGCCGTATAGGTCAGGCTGATACTTCTCCCGCTGTTCACTGGGATCTTCCGTCGTTATTCCGTCATATATAAACTGCAGCCCGGTTGCAGCAGAAACTTCCGCTACCGCTTCCTGAACCAGCTGATCAGCACCTGCGGGCGTATTGTCTGGCCGGACGACGTAATGGACCGGGCGGCAAGGGTCGTAGGCTACGAAAGGCTGAGACGAATCCGGTGAAGGCAGCAACCGGTACTCCAGCGAAGGTGATACGGCAGGAGGTACGCCCAGCGGCGCAGCCGCAGCCTCAAACCCTCTTGGCGGGACATTGGAACCGGGCAAATAAGGCAGGACCGCTGGCATCACCCATCGCTCAAACAACGCAGGGCTGGAGTAGAGGCTTACGACCAAAGCAATGCCTAAACCAGTCCGGAGACCGCCCCGCAGATAGCGGCGAAACCTGGACGGGCTCTTTCCCGTGGTACGACGGTTTGTAGCTGCCCTGTCCCCAGTGGTAACAGGGCCATTGTTCTTCCCGGCTGATTCATAGATTGCCCACTGCGGGATACGGCCACTGGAAGACTGACGGATACGCTCTTGCTTTTCTTGCTCTGCTCCGTCCAAGCGGGCTGAGGGCCAGCCTCGCTTTCCGAAATTTAAACCAGGCATTTTTCCCACCAGCTGTTCAGCATCACCTACACCGATTAGACACCAGAATAGGGCCAGGGGAAATCTTTTCAGACTTACTCATCCTTGGAATGTACCCGTCACCCCGGGCGCTTTCTGTCCGTCACATGCGTTGAGGTGAAATTAGGCGAGCCGTCCACGCGGCTGGCGCTTCCGAGGTGAGGGTCTGGCCGGCGTCAGCTTTGTAGGCATCTGCCCGCGGCAGAGGCTCGATGACCTACGCGCGACCGGCCTTGCTTCCGTGCAGGACTAAGCTAAGGGGGACTTCGATGCGGCCAGTGGAGGCAGCATGCGCTGCCGTTGAGCCGTTGAGCGGAAGCACACACGGTGCTGATGCAATGTCAGCTGGCAGAAGGGAACAACGCGAAGGCGCCTTCCAAGGTTGCCTGTCTCTTTGCCATAGGCTCCGGCAGGTGTACGGGGTATCTCCCTCTCACATTGTTCTGGATGTTATTGGACCGCTTCTGCCGAACGGATAGGTTGCCTCCCCAGGGTTCCCGCGGCCCGCCGCCGCGACCGGATCCTGCTGGTTAGCCACTGTTCACGGACGGATGGCAAAGGGCGCTGGAGGCAGTAGACGGGCCTGCTCCCATTTCATCCAACTGACATCCACGATTGTCGAAGAGCAACCTTGCTCCCGCCAGGATCGGTTGGTGCAGCTGTTTTCCTTCTCCGGCTTCATCCGGCCGGGGATCGCCCAGCATCGGAGGCGGACCTGTCGGTCTGAACTACCCCGTGGCACGCGACTCGCTTCGGCTCCTGGAAGCACAGCCTTCGGCGCGGGAGCAGCGGTTCCATCATGATGATGCACCTTCGACGGGTGCTTTGATGATCCAGTGGGCGGTCAGGCCGCCCGGGTACATACCGCCGGCAGCGGTCTGGGAGGATTCGGAGTGGCAGTGCATGGGGTAGGCCCAGTCTTCGTTCCGGGAGAGCCAGACCTGGTCGACCGCGTCCGGCGGCCGCTTGATCGGGACGATGGAGTCTTTAGTTTCCATCCCCCTGACCTTGATGACATCTTCCCACTGCTGGATGCAGACGTAGCCGTTTTCGTCTACGAAGCCTTCGGTGCGGCCCCAGTCTTCGTTGTTGCAGCGCACGGTCCACAGGTGGTTGCCGTGGAAGTGCATCTGGTGGAACACAATTCCGCAGTTGACGATACGGACCAGCTGACCGCCGCGCAGTGAGCCGATGGCCGAGCCCTCGGCGAACTCCCGGGCGTCGAACTGCCGCGGGTACCCCGAGATGGTGGTCTCCTCATCGGAGGCACGGTTCAACGCCTCGTTGCGGGTCATGCCCATGGACTCGTAGCCGCTTCGGCCGTTGAGCGTGAAGTAGCGTGGCACGGCCTTCTGCTTGGCCGGGTCCACGGTGCCGCCCTTGGCCTCGATATTTGCCCATACCGGATCCACGGCGTGGCAGAGCCAGACCCACTGGCGTTCGAACTCGGCGCCGTCCGGTGAGATGCACCAGGCGTCCGACGGGTCCATGACCACCAGCGCACCGTACAGGCCCAGGGTGCGTTCCACCGGCTGGTTGCCCGGATCGCTGTAGATGTAGACCCCGGGTTCCGGTGCTTTCAGTTCCAGCGTGCCGACCTTGCCGGGAGCGATTTTGCCCGTGCTGACATCTGCGCCGTCGTCGCCGGCCTTGTGGATGGCCAGCTCGTGGTCCTTGGCCAGCCGGTTGTGGACCCGCAGTTTGATCTTGCTGCCGGTTTCCGCAACGATTACCCGCTCGGGCATGAAGCTGCCCCAGTGGCCCCTGCGGACGTAGTATTGGCCAGGGTTGTGGGGATCCGGCGCCAGCGGCGTCGGCGTACCGCGTGGCGGTTCCGGTGCCCCTACCGGGTAGATCCGGCTGTCCACCCAGGTGTCGTCCTTCAGGAAGACCTTGGGCTTGATGGTGAGGCTCGGATTGGCGTCGTTCTTCTCGGTGGGGCGGTCGCCGAACCCGCGGAAGTAGACCAGCGAGTCATCCACCATCTTGAGGTAGCCCTCATTGATGTAGACATCGAGCACTTCCCGGTCCGATTCCAGCAGCTCTGTGTCAGGAGCTTCCGCTTCATCGGTCGCCTCGTCAGTGGGCTCCGGGTCCTCAGCCTCATCAGTCGCCTCGTCGGTCGGCTCCAGGTCCTCAGCCTCTTCGGTCGCCACGCCGGTCGCAACACCCGTCGCTAGATCGGTGGGCTCGGGCGCCTCGGCCTCTTCGGTCGGCGTCGTGGTTCGCGCGTGGGCCGGCTGCGCACCGGCCAGCGCCAGCGCGCCGAGCCCCGCGGCCGCCCCGTATTTCACAAAGCTCCAGCGGCTCACCGGCGCGTCCTCGCCCAAGGGAGCACCGCCGTCGTCGTTTTGCTGGCCGTTGTTTTCAAGCTCATTCATGGCCGTGCTCCAACCAACCGGGCTCGCAAAGCGTTACGAGTGCTACGCCGGCCCCTACTGGTCCTCCAAATATCGTGCGCGTCAGGCCGTTTGGAACCCCGGTTCCTTCGGTCTCAGACCCGACAGTACGTTCCCCAACTACTGTCATCATTTCCGTACCCCAATTACGTATGGATGGTGATTGTGACAGCTTGCAGCGGCGACCTTGTAGAAAAGTTTGGAAGCGGAGAAAAATGAACCTGCTTTCGGGCCATTGTTGCTTGAGGCCGCTGCTCCTTCGAGCATTATCATCGCGCCGTCTCAGAGGGATGCTGTGCCAACCGAATAGGGCAGGAGAGTAGCTCCGTCGGTGTTCCTGCCGGCCGTGAGCATAGTGCGCAGGTCTGCCTGACGATGACCAGGGTTGCCCTGACTGGGGCGGCTACCCGAGAAACATGGACTCCCCGTGGATCCCGTGTACCCTTGGTTTCCCCTCAGGCGGATCAGCTGGTCAAGGTGGGGTGAGGCTCTACGGCTGGCTGTAACGGCAGGGCTCATTGCAAGGGCACGAAACTTTATCCAGCAATGCTTCGTACGCTCGGCTATGAATTCTCATTGAGGATGCGCAGGCGCTCCCGGTACTCTTCTGCGCTTAGCTCCCCTCGCGCATACCGCTCCTCCAGAATGTCCCGGGCATGTGTAGCCTCGCCGTTCCTGCGGCTGCCTCGGTTGGGGCCGCCGGACAGGGCACGTACCAGGAAAACGATGAGCAGGACCAGGCCCGCGAGCAACAGAAGGCCGAAGATCCACATCCACGCCATGCCGAATCCCATAAAGTCCATCATTCCGGGTTTCTCCTTTCAGGGTTTTGGGCCGGATCCGTCTTGTGGCGGCCGGCAGCGTCGTTTGTACTGTTTTTGTTCCGGCTTTCTTCAGGTTCCATCGCGTTCCCGTCTTCGGCGGGTTCATGGCCGGGAAGATATACGCTCCGTGGCGGCCCGGCTTTCCGCTGCTCCCGCCCGAGGGCGATAAAGACAGCGATGGAGAAGATGAAGACAAGGATGCTGGTCCATATGTTGAGGCGGAGGCCCAGCACGAGTTCGGCCTCGTCGATGCGCATTGCCTCTATCCAGACGCGTCCGAGCGTGTAGTAGGCGGCGTAAAGCCAGAAGAGACGGCCGCCGCGGAAGCCGAAACGCCGGTCCAGCAACAGGAGAATGCCGACCCCGAGCAGGTTCCACAGCGATTCATAAAGGAACGTGGGGTGGAAGAGGGTACGTGCTGGCAGGCCGGCAGGGTAGTCTGGGTTGCCGGGGTCGATCTGAAGCCCCCAGGGCAGTGTTGTCGGGCCTCCGTACAGCTCCTGGTTGAACCAGTTTCCCCAGCGGCCGATGGCCTGGGCGAGCAGGAGCCCGGGTGCGGCCGCGTCCATGAAGGCGGTGAGCCGTACTCCGGAGCGGCGGCAGCCGATCCATGCCCCGAGCAGTCCCAGAGCGACGGCGCCCCAGATTCCCAGGCCGCCGCGCCAGATCTGCGGGATCAGGGACAGGTCGCCGTTGGGGCCGAAGTAGGCGTCCGGTGATGAAACGACATGGTAGAGGCGGCCGCCGATGATGCCGAACGGGATTGCCCACACGGCGATGTCCCATACGGCGTCTTTCGGTCCTCCGCGCTGTTTCCAGCGGGCGGAGGTCAGCCATAGGCCGGCGGCAATTCCGGTCAGGATGCACAGTGCGTAGGCATGTACGGTCAAGGGGCCGATGGTGAAGCCGGTCCAGTCAGGACTCGGGATGCCTGCGGGTAAGGCAGGGCCAATGGCTGGTTTCATGGTCTAGCTTCCTCTGGTAGATACATTTTTCGCAGCCTTGCTGTTGGCGCTCGTTTCGTTCCTTCCTGTCTGTGGAAGCAGCGAATTCCTTAGCCGGAGCCAAACGTCCTGCTATATGTACTAATCTACATAGTAGCTACTTAAAGGTGTTTTCGCGGACAACAGCAGCAGCGGCAGGCCGATTCAGGGCGGGCGCACTGCGGATGGAGAAGCAGAAATGGATACGCTCGATTTAGCCGTCATTGCCGCCGGTACCGCTTTGATAGGATTCCTCGCCTGGTACTTTTTCCGGCCCCGGAAAGCGACGCGCGCCGAGGTTTCCGGCGGCGTCCAGACAGTCGACATTGCGGTGCGCGGCGGATACACACCGGATCTGGTGCATGTTACGGCAGGCACTCCCGTCAGGCTGCGGTTCAACCGGCAGGACAACAGCGACTGCACCAGCCGGGTCGTCTTTCCCGACCTGCGCAAAAGCGCATCGCTGGCGGCGTTCGGCACCACCACGGTTGATCTGGTCATTGAGGAGCCCGGAGAGTACCCATGGGCCTGCGGGATGAACATGCTGCACGGACGCCTGGTCGCCGAACCTGCCGGAAGCGCACCGGCCGATACCGGCCGGGAAGAAGAACCCGAAACCGCCCGCGCCGTCGGCGTCGGACCCCGGCTGGAGGCCAACCAGCCCCGTGAACGCGCCGAGTTCATGCTCCCCGGCGCGCTGCGCAGCATGCTGATCGACACCGTGAAAGCCGAATCCCGGCTGCAGCGTATCGACGGCGTCGAATCAGCGGAGATCAATTTCGGCGCCGAACGTGCCGTGCTGATGTACGACCCGGAGCGCTCGAGCACCGGCGAGCTCGAAAAAGCCGTCGCCGACGTTACCGGCTTCCCCGCCCGCCTGCGCCCGGATCCGGGGAGCGAACCGACCGAGGAAGCCGAAGCGGAGGCCCAGCACCAGGAGGTGCGGGACCTCAAATGGCGCGTGGCGCTCGGAACCGTGTTGACGGTCCCGGTGCTCTACGCGGCCATGGTCTCGCACTTCATCGGAAGCCGGTACGTCCCGGATTTCCTGGAAAACCCGTACACGCAGCTGGTGCTGACCCTGCCGGTGATGTTCATCGTCGGCTGGCCGATCCACCGCATCGGCTGGCGCGCCCTGGCCAACCGCTCGGCGGAAATGAACAGCCTTATCGCCCTGGGAACCGCGGCCGCGTTCGGATACAGCCTGGCAGTGACCTTCTTCCCCGGGGCTTTTCCCGAAGAGGTCCGCGAGGTCTACTACGAGGTCGTCAGCTTCATCGTGACGGTCATCCTGCTCGGCCGTCTGGTTGAAGCCCGCGCACGTTCCGGCACGGGCGAGGCCATCCGCGCGCTCCTCGCGCTGACCCCGGCCACCGCCAGGGTGCTCAGGGACGGCCAGGAAGTCGAAGTCGACGCTAATGAAGTGCAGGCCGGCGACAAAATCCGCGTACGCCCGGGGGAGAAGATTCCCGTCGACGGGGAAATCATCGAGGGACGGTCAACCATTGATGAATCAATGATCACCGGCGAAAGCGTCCCGGTCAGCAAAGGCGCCGGCGACCCGGTCACCGGGGCCACGGTGAACACGACCGGGGCATTCACCATGCGCGCTACCCGTGTCGGTGCCGAGACCGCCCTGGCGCAGATCATCAAGCTCGTCCAGGAAGCCCAGAGTTCGAAGGCACCCATCCAGCGCCTCGTCGATACCGTCGCCGGATACTTTGTGCCCGCAGTCGTCTTCATAGCCGTTATCGCCTTCGTTGTCTGGTTCGTCGTCGGTCCGGCCCTGACCCTGGCCGTGGTCGCCGCGGTGAGCGTCCTGATCATCGCCTGCCCGTGTGCGCTGGGCCTGGCCACCCCCCTGTCGATCATGGTTGCCACCGGCAAGGGCGCCTCCATGGGCGTCCTGGTCAAGAGCGCCGAAGCGCTTGAATCCGCGCACAAGGCCGACACCGTGGTGCTGGATAAGACGGGCACGATCACCAGGGGCGAGCCCTCCCTGACCGATCTGGTTCCGGCTGCGGGCCAGGACCCGGACGAACTGCTGCGTCTCGTCGCTTCGGCAGAAGCAGACAGCGAACACCCGCTGGCCGCGGCCATCGTCCGCAACGCGCAGGAAAAAGGGCTGCGGCTCTCACCCGTGAGCGCCTTCGACTCCGTCACCGGCAAGGGAGTGAGGGCCAGCGTCGACGGCCGGGAGGTGCTGATCGGAAACATCCGCCTGCTCTCCGACGCGGCCATCGAAACCGGGCAGTTCGGCGAGCAGGCCGCCCGGCTTTCGGAGGAGGGCAAAACCCCCATGTACGTTGCCGTGGACGGGCAGGCGGCCGGCCTGGTGGCGGTCGCCGATACGCTCAAACCCAGCTCCCGCGCCGCGGTGGCCGCCCTCCACCGGCTCGGCGTCGAGGTCGTCATGATCACCGGGGACAACGCCGCCACCGCCCGGGCCGTAGCCGGCCAAGTAGGCATTGACCGGGTCCTGGCCGACGTCCTGCCCGAACACAAGGCAGCGGAAATCCGCACCCTGCAGGACCAGGGCAAACTTGTGGCCATGGTCGGCGACGGCATCAACGATGCACCCGCACTGGCCCAGGCCGACGTCGGCATCGCCATCGGCACCGGCACCGACGTTGCCATCGAAGCCGCCGACATCACCCTGATGTCGGGGGACCTGCAGGCCTTGGTCACGGCGGTAGCCCTGTCCAAGGCCACCATGCGCAACATCCGGCAGAACCTCTTCCTCGCCTTCGGCTACAACACCGCCGCCATCCCGATCGCCGCGGGACTGCTCTACCCGGCCACCGGAGCCCTGCTCTCACCCATGATCGCTGCCGCCGCCATGGCCGTCTCAAGCATCAGCGTCGTGGTCAACGCCAGCCGGCTGCACCGCTTCGCCCCAGAACCGGCCGAAGAACCCGGCGACGCCGGAACGGTACCGGCACCGGCCCAGGTGAAGGCTTCCGGAGCCGGCCGCTGACCTTCCCGGGGGTGCTGCAGCAGGAGGCCCGCCGGCGGGAACCATTGCAGCCCGCCACCCGTTCAACTACTATCAAGCATAGTAGATTGGAAAGGTGATCATGATTTCTGCAACTTTCGCAGGACTTGCCGCAACAGCCGTGGCACTCGCCGCGGGAACCGCCGTCTCCGTACCGGCGGCCGATACCGCTCCGCCTCCAGCCCCGGACGTATCCGAAATGACCCCGGACGTATCCGAAATGAACGGGGCCGGCATGGCACGGATGCATGAACTGATGGTGGGGGAGAACCCCGGCATGGCGCGCATGCACGAACAGATGATGGGCGAGAATCCGGGCATGGCCCGGATGCACGAACAGATGATGGCCGAAACCGGCCAGGCCGGGACCCCTGCCGACCGTACCGAAGGGAAATGACGATGGCTGAAGCATTTTATGCCCTGGCACTGCTTGCCTGCCCCGTGGGGATGGGCCTGATGATGTGGTTCATGATGAGGGGCGCAAAGGGTGCAAAGGGTGCCGCCCCGGAGGCTTCGGCTTCCCCGGACGAGATCCGCAGGTTGCGGGCGGAAGTTGAAAGCCTTCGCGGTTCCCGGCAGTCCCGGCAGGAACCCGGCGTCACCGGTTATGATGCGGCCGAAGTTCGCTAATGGAAACGGTGTTTGCCGCCGCGCTTTTGCTGGCATCGGTGGCCGCGATGTATTTCCTGTGCCTGCGGCCCATGCGGCGGGCCGGCTGTTCACTTGCGGCCCTCTCAGGGGCGGCATCCAAACCTCAAGGGCCGGCAGACAGCCTCTCGGAGGAAGAGCTGCTTCGGATGGAAATCGCAGAGTTGCGCAGGGCTACCAACGAACGTGAGAGCGCCTGGAAGCCGTCGGGATCCTAACTGCGGCCTGCTCCCTCCGGGCATGCCTGCGCCGCCGGCAGGCAACCAAGGGCCGCCATGTCTTCATGGCTTGCAACGGCGGCGGGCGGGCATGAATAATCGTGCGCTATGCCGGCAGCGGGTACGGCAGCCAGGACGACCGGTCCGGCAAGCAGGGCGGCTGCGGCCAGCGCTATGGCCGCCCTGCGCCCGGGGCCCAGGGGATTTGACGGTGCCGCCAAACGGCGTACGCGCATGAGTGCGCTATGTCCTCCGGCCCCCAGCGCGGAGGCGGGCGCCGCGCCGCCCTCGGCCAGACGGACCAGGGCAGAAGCGACCGTAAGTCGCGGGTAGCGGCGCACAGCGGTGTCATCGGCCTGCAGCTCAATAAGCCGGGCGAGTTCAAGGCGGGCGGCACGAAACGCGGGAACGCGGGGAAATGCCTGTTCCAGGGCCTCGGCGCCGGCCATAACCAGATCGTGCCGGCCGCGCAGGTGCGCCCTCTCGTGGGCCAGTACTGCGCTGAGCTGCTCCTCGTCCAGGGCGTCCAGTACCGCCGTGGTCAGGACAATCTGCCGTCCACGGCCGGGCAGGCAGTACGCGGCTGCGACCGGGTGGTCCACAACGAGCACGCCGTACCTGTCATTCCGGCGGGCGACCAGCGCCAGCGATCGAAGCTGCTCCAGCCTGCTGCTCCTGGCCGAGACCACGCATCTGGCCAGACAGAAGCCGTAACGGGCCAGGACAGTCACGGCCAGGACCGCGCCCGTGATTCCTGCCGCGGCTCCGCCCGGAGTCGAATACTGTGCCTTCAGGAGCATCAGGCAGGACTGCAGGAACTCGGCAAGACTGGCTGTTGCAGGCAGTGCGGGCACGGCCAGCGCCGCCCCGGCCAGCAGTGCCGAGAGCAACACGGAACCGCTCAGCGCCTGCCAGGCGAAAATGCCCATCCGCGGCGACCTGGAGAGCCAGTCGCCGCGCCGAAGCAGCCGCGGCCCCAAAACTGAAGCAACTATGGCAAAAACGACCAGGACAACCGGGACAGTCATGACGTTGCGGCTTCGCCGTTCCCGGCCTGATCCAGTGCCCGCCGCAGTTCGGCAACTTCATCGGCGGGCATCTGTTCAAGGAAATGCAGGAGTGTTGCGGTGCGGTCGCTGCCAGAGGCCAGCACGTTCTGCATGTACTCGGCAGCGTGCTGCTCGCGTGTCCGGGCAGCCCGATAACGGTAAGCCCGGCCCTCTTTCTGGCGCACCAGCAGGCCTTTGGTGTGGAGGTTGTCCATCACCGTCATGACCGTTGTATACGCGATAGTGCGCTCCTGCTGCAGAGCATCGAGCACCTCGCGGACCGAGACGGCAGCATCTGCAGACCACACGCGCTCCATCACCGCAGCTTCCAGCTGTCCCAGCTGACGCACGACAACCACCTTCTACCCCCGCGCTTGGCTTTTATTCCTACCTTACATAGTAGCTGGCATGACACTCGGTCACGAAAACCCGTACGTGAATTTGTTCGCTGATCTTCAGGTTCAGCTGGCAGGGCATCTGCTCCTGCCCGCAGTAATCATTGACGCCTGCACGGCCTGCAGACCCTCCGCACGAGGGCTTCTACAGGCAGCGCACAGATACTGGTGGGATTACATCTACGAATTCACCACCTGTCACATGCTTATGGCGGTGTTCCGCGGGGGAAGGATTGCGTCAGGACGTCTACGCCCGGCGGGACGGCAACACTACTCATGTCCGGTGTAGATGTAGGTGCGGGTGACCTGGTGGTGCGGAGCGGCGAGAGTTTCGGAAAGGATCCTGCCGTCATCGGCCAGCGTCAGTTCGAAATAGGCGTTTTCGGCGGGGTAGGCCAGTGCGAGGCGCCGGTGGCCATCCTCGTCAGGCAACCGGTTGGTCCACGGTGCCGTCGCTGACCCGTAAAGAGCCCGCTCAAGGAACCCAGGGCCTTCAATTTGCAGGGATGTGGGTGTCCCCAGGCCTTGGGTGGTGTCGCTGGTCACGACTTCGTGCACCGTGAATTCCGGGATTTGAGCCATCGTTGAAACGACTTCCGTGAGAAGTTCCGGGGCAGGCGATGCGGGCCAGGCGACAGTGAGGGCTGCGCGGCCCCCGGTCCAGCCCTCGGCCGTGACGGTCAGTGTCAGCCGGCTGGACCCGTTTTCCCAGGTGGCGGCGCTGACGTAGCAGCCGGCGCCGCAGGCACGCATGTCCAGCTCCTGCGTCCTGCCGGACGGGCCCGTCAGTGCCCCGCTCAAGCTGTACTGCTGATCGCTGCCGCCGGTGCCGTCCGGGGTTTGCGGTGCTGTCAGTTGCACCACGAGCTGGCCTTCGCTGGCCGTGGCCGTGATGCCCACATTGCCCGCCAGTGCCCCCGTGATGACTGCCGGTCCCGTGGCCGGCGGCGGAAAAGCCAGCGATGCATCCTTGGTCCCCGGCATCGGCAGCACCGTCAGCAGCGCCGATACGCCCAGGAGCACCAGCAGGGACACCGCTTCCGCCCGGGCCGGGCGGATGATCTTTACAGACGCTGCCCGGCGGCGAAGCCGCCGCCGGGCCAGGAAGGCCAGTGCGGCGACGGCGGCGACAAGGAGAAGTTTGATGGCCAGAGCGCGCCCGTAATCCGTGGTGACGATTTCATCCGGCGGCACCAGGAGCAACGCGGAACCGGTTCCGGTCACGGCGACGGCGGCAAAGAGCCACACTGCCAAGCCCGCATAGGCGGCAAAGACTGTACGGACACCCTGCGGCGCGTGCCGCCGCGCTGCTGCGGTACGCAGGGCGTAAACCAGCGTTCCCGCCCATGCCGCCGCGGCGGCCAGATGAACCAGGGACAGCGGAATGCCGAGAACAGGATTCACCAGCTGCGGATGCGCCCGCAGGGCCTCGCCCGCGACCACCATGAACAGGGCAGGCCACAGCCAGCAGCGGCGCGACACGAGTTCGGCTGCCGCGGCCAAGGCGAATCCGCCGGCGGTGACCAACGCCAGAATCCCGGGACGTGAAGAAAACAAAGCTTCCGGATCCGGGCTGAGGACACCTTGGGCAAGGGAGCCGTTGCCTGCCAGCACCAGAGTCAGGCCTGCCGACGCGGCAAGACCCGACAGCAGCACCGGCAGCATCCAGGTGCGCGGTCTGGCGCCCGGTTCGCGCCGCAACATGCGGGCCTGAACCAGCTCGCCGAGACTCAGAGCCAGGCCGGCAAAAACGATCCATCGCAAACCAGCCGTGATCCAGAATCCCCGCGTCTGCGTTGACTGCCTGGGATCTAGGGAAGCTGCGGCCGGACCCACAGCGAAACGGTAGCTGCCGCCCATCACGTCCCCGTCACGGGCTGTGATCTGCCATTCCACCACATAAACACCGGGTGCCATTGCACCGTCGATCGGCATTTCCACGGCCCGGCCTTCATGGCTAAGTGTTGCCGGGCCCGTGGCGATACCTGCATCGCCGCCCGACACCTCAACCACCGTGCCGCCGGCAGATACCGGCTCATCGAACAGAAGGGTCAGGGCCTGCGGGGCGTCGGCAACGGCAGCACCGGCTGCCGGAGCGGTAAAAAGAAGATTGGCATGGGCAGAAGCCGGACCGGCCCCGCCCAGTAACGCAATACCAGCCAGCGCTGCAATGACCAACAGCCGCCAGCCGCTGCGGGCCGAGGAGCCCAGGGGCGAACGCCAAGAGGAATCTCCGGGAATACTGCCTCCCCTGCCGGCGTCTAATACGGTGCCGGCTGGTTGCGGCAGGAGCCCCACCTGCTGGTGATCCGTCAAAAGTTCTCTCCATAGTCGTCGGCGCAGGCATCTGGAGGCCAGCTTCAGCTCCAGGCACTCCAAGCTCGGCTCCAGTACTTACGGCGCTAAGAGTCTGGCGTAGCCGGGGTCGGAGATGCCAACTCGAACCGAGTATCAATACTAACAAACATAGTAGTTCCTTGGACTTGGCGGGACCTTAGAGCGGACCCGTCATATTGGTCGGCATCGGCATGGAGATAAGTGTTGCTGGTCATTTGGTGTGGTGCGCTGTTGCCTGCCGGTAACAGTTGCACGGTAAGCACATGGAGCTCAACAGGGATAAGGTCTCTGGGCCGACGGAACATAGCGTGACGCTCCATCCCGCAAACAGCTGGGCTCCCGCGAATTGACCGCCATGCGGTAACAAGCGCGGAATTTTTTTGAGTCTGCCGTTGCCGTTCGAGATAAGGCCCGCGCCGCCGCCAATCACCTCCGGTGGCACACCAGCAGCGGCTTGCGGAGCAGAAGAGCCCGGGAGCGCTAACCAACGGGGCTGCATCTCCGAACTGACTCATCAAGGCTTACGGCAGTGGGGGCGAGGGCACCGGCCGCGCGCCAGGGATGGCAGGGGGAACTGGCGCGAGTTTGCGGCAGTGCCCTGCCCGGGTGAAACTTCGCCGCCCTAAACCAGACTCGTCCAAGACCGGCCCTCGTCGGTGCTGGCGTAAACACTGGCGTTAGTGCCGTTGCGGACGGCGGCGAAGAGCGTCTTCCCGTCGGGGGAGAAGGTGGTGGCGGTAGTGCCCTCAGGTGCCGCCAAAGGGGCCCAGGTCTCGCCGCCATCACTACTGATGGCGCTTTCGGCCATCCCTGAAACCACCAACCGCGCGGTGTTGGTAGGGTCCCACGTGACGGCCATCGGCCCACCGGGTCCGCCCAGGCCTTCCCACGTGCGGCCACCATCGTTACTGATAACCAGGCCGTTGGCCATATCCGTCGCGATCAGTCGCTCGGGGTCGGCTGGGTCCACCAAAATGACTCCCATAAAAGACTGACCGATCTCAGTGTTACGGGTTGTCCAGTTCTTCCCGCCGTCGTCGCTGACCTGTAGCCCACCCTCTGTCGTGCTGGCGTAGAAGATTTCACCCGCGCCGCCAAGGGCATGCACATCATTGAGTGCCCCTTCACCTGTGACCTTCGTAAAGGACGTACCGTCGGTGGACCGGTAAAGGCCAGGGTGGCCACCGATGAGTGTTAGTTCCTCTGTTGCTGCCGCCCCCATCGGATCGGTCCCTTTAAGTGATGGCAGTTGTGTCCAGGTGACACCGCCATCGGTGGAAACACCCCCGCCGTCGTGGCCGCCCACGTAAAGCCGCCCCCCGAGCGAGGTCAGTATGTGCAGATCTCCGCCAACGTAGGGACTGGTTGCAGCCCTTGATGCTTCTGTGGCAGCATCTTTCCCGCCGGTGGCCGCAAAGACACCAATCCCACCGCCGACGGCGATAACAGCAGCGGCTACTGCTGCCGCTACCCACTGGCGCCGGCCAGCACTGGCTTTCTTTTGCTTCTCGGCTGGTGCTGCGGGCGTACGGGACGTGTCTTTCACGATGTGATCCTTAGTCGTTGATACGGCGGTGGGTGGAAGCTGCACGCGCTGCTGTGAAGTCAGCCGGGCGGGGTTCGGTGATGTGGTTACAACCAGTAGCCCGCTTGTGCGTAGGAGGCGGCCGGTCGGCGCGGCCAAGAGTGCGACGCCCTTCTACTATGTCTCATAGTAATTCAGGAGCTGTGCATCTGCAACGGCGGGTGGCTTGAGCGGGAGTTCGCAAAGAGCCCGGAAGCAGAAAAGGCTGGCGACCGTTTTTGTCGCCGCCATGACCACCAGCCGTGCCAGTACCGGAGACGTGGGTGCCGGGTCAGATTCGCATTCGGCGACGGTGTGACCTCTGTCCGATCTTCGTGGTCCTCCGACCGTTTCGCCAGGGTCCCTTCGCCTTACGTGTGAGCCATCCGGCGCATCGAGACCGGCTGGGCGGCCAGTGAAAGGCTTGAGCCTGTCGGCGATCTCGCAGAGGTCAGTAGAACCGGGTCGTTCTCAGGGCCGCCCAATGCCGCTTGCAAAGCATCTCGTGGTCCCGGGTCCTCGAACAGCGGGTTATCAAGTTCGCCCCACCCGTCCGGCCGGCATGACGACGTCGACTGGATCGGCGTTCATCGCTGCCCGGTTGAATGTCGGTCAGCTTTGACGAGCCCCACTGTGAGGGGGAGATAACCGACGGGCGATTCCTTAGCCGTGGAACAGCGGAGCTGAAATTCGTTAAAGCATTCCCCTGCCTGCTCAGCTTGGTTTTGGAATAGTCTTCGCTGCAACTTCGGAGGCAATTGCGGCAGTGCGCGATCAGTTCATGGAGCGTCCCTGGTTCGACGACTCGTTGGCGCGGACTGGAGTTGCATCAAAAGAAATTTCCACCGTACCCTCGTGAGGCCGGTTACTGCGCGTTTCACCCCGACAGTTTTCCTCGTACCGCCGCCCTGCTGGGACGGCTGCTGGGTAGTTGGGCCTTCACCGATGAGCCAGACGTCCGCCGTGCCGTCTTCGCCGGCATTGGGGTAAAAGCAACCGATGCGGGACATCCGCCGTTTTGACCTCGCTGAGGTCGAACTGCATGTGCGAACACGCCTAGCCGAGGTCCAGTTTTTCCAGTGCCGCGTGGTAGGCCTCGTGGTAGGTGGGGAATTGTGCGACCTGGTCCAGGAGGGTGTCGACGGGTATTTGGGTCCGGATGGCCAGGGAGGCGTGGTGGATCCATTCACCGGCCATGGGCCCGACTGCCCAGGCGCCGATGAGGATTTTCCGGTCGGCGTCGGCCAGCAGGCCCAGGTGTCCGCGCGGATCTTTCTCGTAGGTCCAGGGCCGGGCGATGGCGTGGGCAAGATCGACTTCGGCCGCGGCAACCCGGAGTCCGCGTTCTTGTGCCTGGCGGGCGGTCAGCCCGGCGGCGGCGATTTCGGGGTCGGCGAACACCACTCGCGGTATGCCGTCATAGGTGGCGGCGCGGGGCTGGCCGAGAATGGCGTCGGCGGCGATCCTGCCCTGGTATTTGGCCACGTGGGTGAACGGCATGATGCCTGTGACGTCCCCGATGGCCCAGGTGTTCTCCGCGGCGCGGCAGTGCTCATCGACCAGCACTTCGCCGCGGTCCCCCAAGCCGATCCCGGAATGTTCAAAGCCCAGGCCTTTGGTGCGTGGCTTTCGGCCGGTGCCGAAGATTACGACGTCGGCTGCGACTTCTCCGCCGTCTTCGGCGTCTGCTTTGTGAAGTTCAATGATGCTGTCGGCGCCCTCGCGCCTGGCGCGGGCAGCGGAGGCTCCGAGGTGGACGTCGACGCCGGTTTCCGTAAGGTATGTGTGGGCCAGTTCCCCGACGCGGGGATCTTCCCGGTTTATCAGCCGCTGTCCGCGGTGGACCAGGGTGACTTTGACGCCGAAGCGTGCCAGGAACGTGGCTGTTTCAACCCCGACCGCGCTGCCGCCGATGATCACTGCCCGTTTGGGGAGGGTTGAGGCGGTGTAGGTCTCCCGGTTGGTCCATGTTGTGATCTCTTCGATGCCTTCCAGGGGCGGTATTACCGCCTCGGACCCGGTGGCGATGATGAGGCGTTCGGCGGTGATGTCGCGGTCTCCGGCGCGTATCCGGCCCGGCCCGGTGAGCCGTGCCTCTTCCTTGACCACCTCGGCGCCCTGCTTCGCGTAACCGTCCACCTGGGCTTTGTCGTCCAGGTTCCGGATCATGTAGTCCCGGTATTTGGCTGTTTCGTCCCAGTCCAGTTCGGCGGCGCTGACGCCGGCGGCTTTTTGTACCTCCATGCGTGCTTCCGGCGGGCGCAGGACTGTTTTGGACGGGATGCAGGCCCAGTAGGCGCATTCCCCGCCGATCAGTTCCCGTTCGAAGATGACTACTTTTTCCCCTACTTTCAGGAGGCGGTCCGCGGCGACCTCCCCGCCGGGCCCCATGCCAAGTACGGCTACATCGAAATGTTCGTTCACGCTGATCTCCTTCAGATTGGCTTGATCTTTCGGGTTCTTCTCGTCAAACGTCTTTCGGCGCGCACGGTGGTGCCCGGGGCCCGCGCCTGGTCAGCTGCTGCAGCTGGGCGCCGTATCCTCCGGTCCGGTGATCTGCGCTTCGCCCCGGGCGAGCATTTTTCCGGCCATGTCCGAAGCGATCCGGTACGCCTCCTCCACGGGGATCACGGTGCCCTCCGGGTGGTCCTTGAGCCAGGGTCCGGCTTCTTCGGGTGAGGCGAAGAAGTGGACCTGGTTGCAGAAGGAGGAGCGGACAGAACTGATGTCTTCCGGATTGATCAGGGAGACCACCGCTGTGGCCGGCTCGATATTGGTGACGCCGGAGCTGCCGGCATGAATGCGCACGGGGGTGCTGGCGGAGTCATAGGCGGATTCGATCCGTGCGGAGGTGCCCAGAAGGGCGGGGAAGATCAGGGTGTCCAGCGCGCACCAGGTGTACAGCTGTTCACCGTCCACTTCAAAGCGGTGCCGGGTGGGGCGCTGGGTCAGTCCCAGGCCGACGATCCGGCCTGATCCGTCGTACTCGGCGTCGGTCATGGCCTCAAAGGCGGCCCGGACTTCCTCGGCGGGACGGCCCGTGGCGGCTGCAAGGTCCGCTGGGCCCACGGGGTCGCCCAGTGCGAGCAGTTTCAGCAGCGGCAGCCACAGCCAGGGCTGGATGCCGGTTTCGGAGGAGGCGAGGCGGTCGGTGACCTGGCTGACGTTGTTCGTCATTGTTATTCCCTCCAGTTGGGGGTTGGGGCCTGGCGCGGTCAGGAGGCGCAGCAGGAGAGTTTGGAAACGTCAGTGGTGAAGGACTGCGCGGCGATTTTGATGCCTTCGGCCATGGTCAGGTACGGGGACCAGAGGTTGGCGACCTGGTCAACGGTCATGCCTGCCTCGAGGATGTACACCCCGGCCGCGGCCAGGTCGCCGGCTTCCTTTCCGACTGCGGTGATCCCGACGATGCGGCCGGTGCTGTTGTCGGCGACGATTTTGATGAAACCGCGGGTGTCCCGGTTCACCAGCGCCCGCGGAACATGCTCCAGGGGCAGGACCCGGCATTCACACCGGATGCCCGCTTCATTCGCTTCCTTATCGGTCATGCCGACCGCGGCCAGGGCCGGGCTGGTGAACGTCACCCGGGGCAGGTGCCGGTAATCGACCTGGCGCCTGGCATTGTTGAACGCGTTCTCCACCATCAGGGTCCCGTGGGCGGACGCGACGTAAACGAATTCCCGGTGCCCGGTCACATCACCCGCTGCCCAGATCCTAGGGTTGGAGCTGGCCAGGGTGTTCTCGACCAGGATCTGGCCGGTGTCGCCGATCTTAACGCCGACAGCGTCCAGGTTCAACCCGTCAGTGACGGCGCGGCGTCCGGTGGCCACCAGCAGCTTCGCGGCGCGGAATTCCTCCTGGCCCCCGGCCACGGTGGCGGTCACAGCGATTTCTGCCCCGGCGGGATCCGCGCGCACCGAGGTCACGGCTGCGCGGCGGACCACGCGGATGCCCTCGTCGGCGAAGACGCCCATCAGGGCACGGGATGCTTCCGGTTCCTCCTGCGACGCCAGCCGGGAGCGGGCCAGCAGGGTCACTTTCGATCCGAGGCGGGCAAAAAGCTGCGCCTGTTCCAGGGCCACGTACCCGCCGCCGAACACGATCAGGGACTCCGGAACTTCGTCCAGTTCCATGGCGGTGGTCGAGGTCAGGTAGTCAACCTCATCCAGTCCCGGCACAGGGGGTGCCCACGGGGCCGAACCGGTCGCGACCAGATAATGTGCGGCGGTCAGGGAATCGCGGGCACCGTCAGGCCCGGTGATCTCCAGGAGCGGTTCCCCCCGGGTGCCTGCGAATGCCGCGATACCGTGACGCAGGTCCCACCCGTACTCGGCGGCCAGATCCACGTATTTATCCGAGCGCATGCCCTCGACCAGGGAGCGTTTCCCGTCAACGAGTGCACCCATGTCCACCGGTGCGGCCGAAGTGCTGATTCCGGGGAACCTTCCGGCGCCGTCCAAAGCGACATGCCTGGCTTCGGCGGCGGCCAGCAGGGCTTTGGAGGGAACACACCCGGTGTTCACACAGGTCCCGCCCACCGTGGAGCGTTCGATCATCACGACCCGCTTGCCCAGATTGGTGGCACGGATGGCGGCGGCGAAGGCACCGCCTCCGGAACCGATCACGGCCAAATCAAGTGTCTCAGGCATTGGTCCTCCATGGAGAAATAAACACCCCCGGGGCGTTCTCTTGCGCGTGCTGCCCTCAGTCTGCACCTTCCTCCGCACTGGAAGGTCAAGGGCGAGGGCCACTATTTGTTGTTTTTCGCTGCAACCGAAATCCGGACCGGACAATCCGCCACAGGCAATGACTTGCCGACGAAGGGGAAGGTCAAGCAGATCAACGGAGCAGGCGGGGCGCGGCCCGACGCGGGAACCTTCCAGTAGGGTGGAAGAGTCATATGCGATTTCGGAGGGAAAAAAAGGATCCGATATGCGAATCGGCGAAGCTGCTGCCGCTGCAGGCATGACAACCAAGACGATCAGGTTCTATGAAGACCGGGGCCTGCTCCCGCGGCCTCAACGCTGCGCCAACGGCTATCGTGACTACGGCCACGACACCCTCAGTCGCCTTGAATTCATCCGCCGCAGCCAGATTGCCGGACTGACACTGGCACAGATCCAGGGCATTCTGCAGATCCGCGATAACGGTCTGACGCCGTGCACCCATGTGCGGGACGTTTTGGGGAAACAACTTATAGACCTGGACCGGCAAATCGCCGAACTGAGAGCGCTACGGGCAACCGTGGCCGAACAATATGCAACCGCCGAGGCAGCTGATCCGGAGCGCTGTGATGCGGAACAGATCTGCAGCTACATCTGATCCAACAAGGACCGGGCCCCAATTTGCCAACCAGGATGGCCCCTCCATCGGCCGCCGTCATGCCGGGGTTGGTGGTACAGACGGCTTCAGAAAACGACATCACGAGTGAGATTTTTCCCGGATCTGCCGCACCGTAGCGACCAAGGGCACGGGCGGCAATTCTCAATTGAAGACGTCCTTGGAATCATTCGTTGTCAAGAACGGCCGTCGCAGCCCATGGATCGGCACTCTCTCTGTAGCCGCGGACAGTGCGCGACGTGAGGCCACAGGAGCTGTAACAGCCTTAGCGCAGCTTCCGATTAGCCGCCAAAACTCTGTTGCTCTCTCATTAGGTACACTGGATCGCCTTTTTGACTGGCCCTCCCATACGTTCTCCCGCTCTCGGACACTAAACCGGGGACGATATGGTGCGCACCTATGGGACTCAGGGTTTTTGGAAGGGCGGCGTGGGAAGCTGGTTCCGGTCTTGGTGCGGGAAGCCGATGCTCGGTCAGGAGCGTTCAAGACTTCGGGGCCCGGCGAATAGAGCCCTCTTCGCCGGACCCTGACCGGCCCGCTATCTGCCGGGGTGGAACTTCCCAGACAACAGTGCTTTCATTGCTTTCGTTGAAAACAAGTCTGGCGCGGCACCGGGCCCTCGTCCGTTGATGTTGTCGACGGTCCTGCACCTGCGGGTCTCACCGGTCCGGGTTCTTGGTAAAAACGTGGCCATGGGCGGCCATTCAGAACGGTCTATGGAGGAGGGGTTGGGGTCTCCGTTCACGGGCAGATGCCTTCCTCCTGGGTCTCCTTTCCAAGTGTTGCTTGTGGTAGCTTCCTGCACCCGCCGCTGGCTTGCTTCTTCATGTGGCGGATCTGCTTCCCGCTAAGGTCGGAGTGTCCCCGTTACTGCGAAAGGCAGATCATTGATGAATAAGACTCCTGCTCTCGCCCGCCGGTTGGGAACCTTCGACGCGGTGGTGATCGGCCTCGGTTCCATGATCGGTGCCGGCATCTTTGCCGCTTTCACTCCTGCGGCGCAGGTGGCAGGAGCCGGGTTGCTGATCGGGTTGGTCCTCGCGGCCATCGTCGCGTACTGCAACGCGACGGCTTCGGCCCAGCTTGCCGCAGCCTATCCGACTTCGGGCGGGACCTATGTTTACGGGAGGGAACGCCTGGGGCCGTGGCCGGGTTTTCTGGCGGGCTGGGGGTTCATTGTGGGCAAGGCCGCCAGCAGCGCGGCCATGGCCATGACGTTTGCCGCCTATGCTGCGCCCCCTGGCTGGGAGCGGCCCGTGGCGGTTGCCGCTGTGCTTTTGCTCGTGGCCGTGAACTACCGTGGCGTGACCCGCACAGCGGCATTGACCAAGCTCATCGTTACTGCCGTGCTCATCGCGCTTGCGATCGTCGTGGCCGCAGTGTGGGGTTCGGGGTCTGCTGACCCGTCCAGGCTCTGGAACGGGGGCCTGCTGGGACATGGCTGGTACGGAATCCTGCAGTCCGCTGGCCTGTTGTTCTTCGCCTTCGCCGGCTACGCCCGGATCGCCACGATGGGTGAGGAAGTCACCGCGCCGCGCAGGACCATTCCCCGGGCTATTCTGATCGCTTTGGGTATGGTTGTCGTCATCTACGCGGTCATCGCGCTCAGTGTTCTGTCCGCCCTAGGACCGGCCGGGGTGGCGGGCACTCCTGTTCCGCTGGCTGAAGCCGTGGCCGCCGGCTCATGGGGGTGGGCCGGCCCGGTCGTGAGGATCGGGGCGGCGCTGGCCGCATTGGGTGCCTTGCTGGCGCTGGTGGCGGGTCTGGGCAGGACATCGCTGGCCATGGCCCGGGAGGCGGATCTGCCGACCTGGTTCGCGGCTGTCCATCCGCGCTTCCAGGTTCCTCACCGTGCGGAACTGGCCCTCGGTGCCGCTGTTTGCGTCATTATTCTCATCGCTGATCTGCGCGGGGCCATTGGATTCTCCTCATTCGGGGTCCTGGTCTATTACCTGATCGCCAATCTTTCGGCATTCACGCAAACCGGCTCTGATCGCCTCTATCCGAAGTTCCTTCAGGTCCTGGGTTCCCTCGCGTGTGTCATTCTGGTGGTCACCCTGCCCTGGGAATCCGTGCTCGCGGGACTGGCGATGTTTGCCGCCGGGCTTCTTTACAGGGCGCTGCGCTTGCGTTACAGCAAGCCCGATACACATAAATCTGCCTGACCTTACCGCGGGCTGTGACGCTTCGCATTCATAACGGTACGTTCTGCAGTTGGTCCGGGAACGTAACAGAAAATGCATTCAGACAATAACGAGACTGAAGTAAATCAGGTAACGGGATGCGCCGTTATCTGTTCGGGGGTGCCTATCTCAAGGAACTCGGCATAAGTCAAGAATGCTGCTACCGTTCTGGCCTCACGTCTTTACGGGCGCATTCGGCTTTTGGGCTGGCAGGACCTCCGGTGCGTGGGTAGTGTGGGCCGCACATGCTCGTCCACTACGGAAGGATCATGATCCGGCTTACGAGACGTCCAGCAGCGATGCTTCAGCGGGTGGGCTCCTGGCGAAGCATCCTTGCCGGTTTCGCCCTCATGCTCCTCGTCGCGGGCGTGGTGTCTGTGTGCTTCAGCGGGCACTTGAATGCCGGTGAGCGGGTTTCTGTGGACCAAGCTCCATCGGCCGGGCATGACCATCTTGAAAAGCGTGAAGCCGGCCAGGGGATCGAGCCATCGGTGGACGCGGTGGACTCAGAGCCTCATGGCCGAGACCGCCGCCACAACTGCTGTTCACACCAGGTTCCGCCGACCATCGAGGCAGTAGTCCAGCGATCCGAAGAGCACCCGCCTCCGGCCGTGCCCGCACCTGTGCTGACCGATCCGCCCCTGCCCAGTCATACGCAGTCGCCGGGAATCGCCGGCCCGGCTCCGCGGGCCCCATCCCTCATCCAACTGTCGATCAGCCGCACCTAAAACCGCTCCGCGGCTGCCAAGAGGACTCGACCGACCGAGTGACTCAACCAAACAGGGACGTCAGTGCTTGATAACGTCCACGTGGCCTGACGAGGCTTTCGGTGCACGGAACATGGGCGGCGGCAGCAAAGGCTGTCTCTGCAAGGATCCGAAACACGACGATGGATCGGATCAGCGACAGTAGTACGCCCCTCACAGGAACAGCGGAGAACGGACCCCTCCGCTGGCAGCAACTAATGGAGAAGAACAATGACGCATGTACAGACAATGCTCGATAGCTATCCCAAGGACCTGGGAGACATCGATAAGGCAATACTCGTCGAGTGTATCCAGGCCTGCTTCGAATGCGCACAGACCTGCACGGCTTGCGCGGATGCCTGCCTCAGCGAAGACATGGTCGCGGAATTGACCAAGTGCATCGCAGCAACCTCGACTGCTCCGACATCTGCACCACGGCAGGAAACACGCTTTCGCGCCACCCCGGGTACGACGCAAATATCACCCGCGCCGTCCTCGAAGCGTGCCGGACCGCCTGCAAGGCCTGCGCCGATGAATGCGAACGGCACGCGTCAATGCACGAGCACTGCCGCGTTTGTGCCGAGGCCTGCCGGCGCTGCGAAAAGGCCTGCGCCGACCTGCTGGACTCATTAGGCTAACCCGCGCCCAGGCCGGCCGGGTACCGGAACCCCCGTACAGGGGAATGTCCAGGTATCGGACGGAAGCAAAAACGAGCGTGAACGAGACATAAGAAGAAGCAGAATAACCACGCCGGGCGCGGATGCGCTGCTGCTGCTGTGGTCTCCGCCGCAGCTCCGGCAACCATGCTGGCAGGAACCGCCAGACGGTAGGCGAAGCCATGAAAAGGAGAAGAAGCATGGGAAACGACAAGGTTAACGAGCAACGTCATAGTGGACACCAGCCCCACGACGCCAGGAAGATGTACCTGCGCTTCGGGGCGATGATTCTGACGGCGATGGTGGTGATGTACGCGGCCATGTTCGTCGGCTCCTATGAGTGGGGTCATGTGCGTTGGAGCGAGAGCCGCATGTTCATGGCGCTCACGATGGGCGGGACCATGGGCCTGATCATGCTCGCCTGGATGCTGAAGATGTACCGGAACACGAAAGCGAACGTGGCCGTGGTGGTGGTCAGTCTCCTGCTCCTCGGCGGCGGAGCGTTCCTCGACCGCAGCCAGACCACCGTGCAGGACACGGGGTTCATGAGCTCGATGATCCCGCACCACTCGTTGGCCATCACCCGGTCCGAGCGCGCCGAACTCGCAGACGCGCGGGTGTGTGAACTGGCAGTCGAGATCAGCGAAGCGCAGCGGCGGGAGATCTTTGAGATGGACTGGCTGATCGAAGACATCCAACGCAATGGAGTGGCCTCAACAGCCCAAGAGGCAGAAGCCCGACCGGTCCCCGACTACCAGGAGCCCGCAGAACGCCAGTGCCCCACGGACTGAGCAGGACCGCCCTGAGCGGTCGTACGCTTTTAGCTAACCGACTTGAATGTTCCGCTCGTACCGCCCGATATAAAGCCCGCTCAGCGATGAGAACCGCCAATCCAAATGCGGTTAACCGCCAACGAAGCAAACATCAGTCCTCTTCCCAAGCCCATTCGATGTCTTGAAAAACAATAGTTTCTTGCGACACGCAGATCACCACGTGAGAAACGGCCAAAGCGCCTACACAATGCGCGTGTTTCCACGGCCAATCAGGATCCAGACCGCCCGATGGATGCGCTCCAGACCGGAGGCATCCCGACAAAAGGCATCTATGTGGACAACAAATCCGTTCCACCACCAACCAGGCATGTAAGCGGCCATGAAAAACTGCCCATAGGTGGCCACGGAATTACCCGCTGACGGCCACTGGGACTGCCCGCGTATGGCCACGAAAACTGCCCGGTAGTGGCCGCTGGTTTGCCCGCATTGTTCACT
>NZ_JABBCH010000022.1 GCF_012952295.1 Crystallibacter degradans | reverse complement strand
GGCCGCCTGGCCCACGGACGAAGAACCCGATTTTTCCCTTAAGGAAGAACTTGGAATTGATAGCGGTTGCATGATCGAGGAAACTCCCGAATATCGGGGATGTTGCAACGATCGCTAGAACTCGCCCTTCGGCGCTAGCATCAAACTTATGGGTGAAGTCGCCGCGACCAGATCCGCCGGCGGGCGGTACGACGAGGTTTTCGTGGCACGCATGTACCACGGGGTGGTGGCGCTGGCCGCCGTCCTCGGCCTGGTGCTTCAGGTCATCGCGATGCTCGAATCGCCCGCCTACGCCCTTGAACCGGCCCACTTGTGGTGGAACTATCTGGGCTACTTCAGTGTCCAGGCAAGTGTGCTGGTCTTCATTGTCTCCCTGAGCCTGCTGATGGACTCTGCCCGCGAGGCGGGTCCGGTCTGGCGAGCGGTGCGCGCGGTCTCTCTGATAGCCGTCCTGCTCGTATTCCTGTTCCAGTTCACGGTGTTCCGGGGACTGCCGGACTTCACCGCGCTCAGCAGCACGGCGGTAATGGCGGACCGGATATTGAACTATGCGGTGCCGGTGCTGACGGTGACCGGCTGGCTCATCTTCGGGCCGCGCCCACGGATCGGCCTGCAGACCATAGTCTGGTCGTTGGTTTATCCCGCCGCTTGGCTCATTGGTAGCCTGATCCGCGGCGCCGCCACCGGCTGGTACCCCTATCCTCCGTTCGACGGGGCAGCCAACCCGTTTGCCGCCGTCGTTGTTAATAGCCTGTTGCTGCTGCTGATCTGGCTGGGGTCCGGATTCCTCTTTTTGCTCCTCGACGCCCGGATGGGTCGGGAGCCGGACGGCTACCTCCCGGGCTTTGGTCCCGACGATGGTTCCGGCCCTGACGATGACGGCGTTACCGACAGCAGGAAGAGTGAATCCGGCGAACCGTCGGCGGGCTGAAGCTGCTACGAGGGGTTGTCCAGGTCGGTGCCGCCGAAGGTATCGCACTGCGCCGGATCGCCGGTCTCGTAGCCTTGGACAAACCACGCCTGCCGCTGCTCGCTCGAACCGTGCGTAAAGGTGTGGGGGTTGATCTGGCCGGTGCTGGCCTGCTGGATCCGGTCATCGCCGACGGCGGCAGCCGCCGAAAGCGCGTCCCGGAGGTCGTCCCGGCCGATGGGCTGCATGAAAGGCCGGCCGGTCGTCTCATCGATCTGCTCGGTGGCGTTACCGGCCCAGACACCGGCATAGCAGTCTGCCTGAAGCTCGACCCTGACGGCGCCGGAGGCGGCTCCTTGCGGATCCTGCTGAGAGTAATTGATGGCTCCGGTCAGGTTCTGGATGTGGTGTCCGAACTCGTGCGCCACCACATACTCTTCCGCCAGCGGGCCCTCCGCGGCGCCCAACTGGTCGGTCAGCTGGTCGAAGAAGCCGGTGTCGAAATAGGCAGTGGTATCGGCAGGGCAGTAAAACGGTCCGACGGCGCTGGAAGCCGTGCCGCAGCCGGTACTGACCTGACCGTCAAACAGCACTACGGACGGCCGTGGATACGTCATGTTGAACCGGGGGAGCTCCTCGCCCCAGAACCGGTTGAGGCTGTTGACTGTGCCCACTACCCGGCAGTCGCGGCGCACGTTGGCATCCTGACCGGTTTCGCATTGGGCCGCGATACTGTCCGGCCCAGTGGCCTCCTGCTGCACTGAAGTTCCGGAGCCGAGTCCGAGCCCCTGCAGCAGTTCCGGTGGAACCCCCAGAAGCGAGGCGATGAGCACCACCAATCCGCCGCCTCCGATGGCGATCTTGCCGCCCATGCCGCCGCGCCGGTCCTGGACCTGGGACGTGTCCAGCCGGGAGCCCTGATTGAAACTCATGGGCTTAGAATAGCGCCGCCGGCCGCCGGTGGAGGCGCTATTGTTCCTTTTCCCCGAGTCCGCGTGCGGCTAGGGCGTCTCCGGTCTGCCGGGCATAAGCCACCGCGCCGATGATGACGGGCTGCACGATGGCGCGCGGGGAAGAGCCAAGCCCGCGGGCCTTGGCCGCATCCCGGACGTCGTGCAGTGACCCGAGCAGGTACGGGATGCTCCGCAGCATCAAGGAGATAGTCAGGGCGAAACGCTCGGGATCGGCGCCGAACCGCTGCAAGGGAGAGACGGCCGCAACCAGCCCGTCGAGCAGCCGCTGGGTCTCGGTGGTGGAGGTCAGCAAATTGGCCGCATAGATGCAGGTCAGCAGGGCCGCTACCACAGCCAGGGCCCCGGCCGGCGAGTCGACCCACCAGCGGTAGGCGACCACCACCAGCAGGAAAAGCCACATGGCGCGCAGCGGCGTCACCAGTTTCCGGACCGGAAGGCCCGCGGCTACATGAAGGACAACGACGACGGCCAGAACCGCCGTGCGGGAGAGGGCACCGGGCAGGGCCAGCACCAGGATGCCGGCCGCGGCAAGCAGCAGGAACTTCAGCAGCAGCGGCGCCCGGTGCAGCCAGCTGCGCCCCGGTACATAGGCGCTGATCAGGTGGGCACGCCCTCTCACGGCGTCCGCTCCCGGATGCCCGCGCAGAGTTTGCGGTAGTAGTCCACGGCGGCGGGCGGATCGCCGTCGTAAATCACTGTGCCTGAGTCCACGACGAGGGTTCGTTCACTGTCCAGGGCCAGTTCCAGGTCGTGGGTGGCCAGGATGACCTGCTGCGGTAGCGAGGCAAGCCGGCCCCGCAGCAGCAGCGTGTTCTTCAGGTCAAGCAGGGTGGAGGGCTCGTCCAGCACCAGGACATCCGGATCCACCGCCAGCACGCTGGCCAGGGCGGCCAGCTGACGCTCCCCGCCGGAGAGTTGGTAGATGCTCTGGTCGGCCAGGGCAGCGAGTCCGAAGCCGGTCAGGATTTCCATGGCCGCGTTCCGGCGGTCGGTACGGTTGCGGTGGGTCCGCCTCAGCGACAGCTCGACGTCTTCGAGCGGCGTGGGCATGACCAGCTGGGACAGAGGGTCGGTGAAGACAAAGGCCACTTTCCGCCGTACCGCCGTCCCGTGCTTTGCGGTATCGCGGCCGTCCACGCCCACGGTTCCGGCGTCGGGGAGGACCAGTCCGTTGATCAATTTAAGCAGGGTTGATTTACCGGAGCCGTTGGCGCCGATGATGCTGATGCGCTGTTCCCCGAGCGCCAGCTGCGGCACAGACAGGATCGGGGCTGCGTCTTCGGCGAAGTCGGGACGGACCAGTACGTCGCGGAACTTGATCATCTCAGCGTGGCCGGCGGAGCAGATCAGGGAAGGCTTTGTGGATACCGACGGCGATCGCAGCAGCCGCGGCGTTCTTGACCAGATCCCCGGGGACGAACGGCAGGTCGGCAACCAGCGCAGCACCGAAGGCCAGCTGCCCGTTGAGCATCATGCCTGCAATCCCGCACAGATGCGTCAGGACGGTGCCTGCGGTCGCAGCCGCGAACAGCCACAGCGTGGTCAGCGTGGTCAGCTTGCGGACCCGCCGGAGCGCTGGCCGCGCCAGCACCCCGATGAGTGCAGCGGCGAAGGGGAAGGAAAGCAGGTAACCGGCCGAACCCATCGCCAGCACGCCCAGACCGCCCTGGTAGCCGGCGAAAATGGGCAGGCCGACAAGGCCAAGCAGCACATACAGTCCCACCGCGGCGAACGCGCGGGCGCCGCCGAGGACCAGTCCGGCCAAGGCAACCACCATGGTCTGGAGCGTTATGGGCACACCGAGGATATTGCCGGCCGGGATCGGGGGAACCGCGATCGATGCGGCGGTCAGCGCGGCGAAGACGCCGATGAGGGCCAGATCTGTGCCGTTCCAGGAACGGCGGCGCGGCGCGTTTCCGGCGGCAGGGGAGCCGCCGACGACGTCGGAGGCTACAAGGTTCCGATTGTGGGCGGACTGCTTCGGCATCGAAAGCTCCTTCTATGGCATGGGGACAACGTGTCTACCCCAACTACCGAGAATAGCGCCTGCGGGGCAGGGAGTGTTTGCAGGTTTCCTTCGAAGTCATACGGGCCGGTAGACTGGAAAGGCTGATTTCTACAGCATCTTGTACTGCATATCCCCTTATAACCCCTTATATTCCCCTTGAAGAGGTCCTACCTGTGATTACCGTTAATGATCTTGAGCTGCGCGCTGGAGCCCGTCTGCTCATGGACGCGGTGTCATTCCGTGTGGACAAGGGCGACAAGATCGGGCTGGTGGGCCGCAACGGCGCCGGCAAAACCACGCTGACCCGGGTTCTCGCCGGCGAGGGCATTCCGGCCGCAGGCCAGGTTACCCGCAGTGGAGACATTGGCTACCTGCCGCAGGACCCGCGGACGCCGAACATGGACCAGCTGGCGCGTGACCGTATTCTCTCCGCCCGCGGACTGGATGTCGTCTCCGGCAAACTCCGCGCCGCACAGGCCGACATGGCCAGCGAGAATCCGGACGTCCAGGCCAAGGCTATGCGCAGTTACGACCGGCTCGAAGCCGAGTTCCTTGCAGGCGGCGGCTACGCTGCGGAGGCCGAAGCGGCCGCGATTTCCTCCAACCTGGCGCTGCCGGAGCGGATCCTGAACCAGCCGCTCAAGACTCTTTCCGGCGGCCAGCGCCGCCGTGTTGAACTGGCCCGAATCCTGTACTCAGGCGCCGACACCATGCTGCTGGATGAGCCCACCAACCACCTGGACGCGGACTCCATCACCTGGCTTCGTGAGTTCCTGAAGAACCACCACGGCGGTCTGATCGTGATCAGCCACGACACCGAGCTGCTCGAAGCCACCGTCAACAAGGTCTTCCTGCTTGACGCCAACCGCGCCACCATCGACATCTACAACATGAACTGGAAGCGCTACCAGCTCCAGCGCGAAACCGATGAGCGTGCCCGCAAGCGTGAGCGCGCGAATGCGGAGAAGAAGGCCGGGGTGCTGATGGACCAGGCCAACAAGATGCGGGCCAAGGCCACCAAGGCCGTCGCAGCGCAGAACATGGCCAAGCGGGCCGAGCGGTTGCTCAGCGGACTGGATGCCGTACGTGCCAGCGACAAGGTCGCAGCGCTGCGTTTCCCGGACCCGTCTCCCTGTGGCAAAACCCCGATGACGGCCGAGGGACTGAGCAAGTCCTACGGCTCATTGGAAATCTTCACCGATGTGGACCTGGCCATTGACCGCGGTTCCAGGGTAGTGATTCTGGGACTGAACGGTGCAGGCAAGACCACGCTGCTGCGGATGCTCGCCGGGGTGGATTCACCGGATACCGGCGAGGTCATTCCCGGGCACGGGCTGAAGATCGGCTACTACGCGCAGGAGCATGAAACGCTCGATACCGAACGCAGCGTCCTGGAAAACATGCGCACGGCCGCCCCGGATCTGCAGGACGCCGAAGTGCGCAATATCCTGGGCTCGTTCCTGTTCTCCGGCGACGACGTCAACAAGCCTGCAGGCGTACTCTCCGGCGGTGAGAAGACCCGCTTGGCGCTGGCCACCATTGTTGCGTCCTCGGCCAACGTGTTGCTGCTCGACGAGCCAACCAACAACCTCGATCCGGCCAGCCGTGCCGAGATCCTCGGCGCGCTGCGGAATTACAGCGGCGCGGTGGTCATGGTCAGCCACGACGAGGGGGCAGTGGAAGCGCTGAACCCGGAGCGCGTTGTCCTGCTGCCCGATGGCGTGGAGGACCTCTGGAACGAGAGCTATCTGGACCTGGTCACGCTCGCATAGCGTACTTTACGGCCGCCGGCGGCGGGCCTAGTCCCGCTCGCTCAGCAGCGAACCATCCGTGCGGAACCCTTGGGCGTCCAGCACGGCGTCTTCTTCTTCCTCGGCGCTAGGGCGCTTGCGGGAACGCTTTTGCGCTGCCGGCCGCGGAGCGGGATTGGCTTCGTGGTAGCCGGCTTCTTCATCTTCCTCCTGCAGCCGGTCCATTCTTGCCTGCTGCCGTGCGGCATAGCCGTAGCCGACGAAGAACAGCACACCGAAGGCGTACCACTGCATGGAGTAGGACAGGTGCGGACCCTCATCGATCGCCGGCTTGGGCATGAGGGCGGGACGTTCAGCCGGGGCCGGATTCTCGGCCGCCATCAAGCCGTATCCTCCCGTAAAGACCGGGTACCCCAGCTCGGCTGCGTACTCGTCGAGCTGGATCGATGCCAGCTGACCCTCCGGGGCCCCGCGGTCCACTGACGACTCGCCCGGCTTGACGCGTGCGACGACGGTGACGTCACCTTCCGGGGCTGCCGGGATCGTGTCCGGGTGGCCGGCCACGTCATTGCCGATCGGCAGCCAACCGCGGTTGATAATGACCGCCGGGCCTGAATCCAGCTTCAACGGGATCAGGACCTCGTATCCGGGACGGCCGTTGAGCGGCCGGTTGCGCACAACCCGCTGGCCGGCCTGGTCATACTCGCCGCGCAACACCACAGGCGTCCATTCATCAGCGTCGTCGGCTTCGGCGAAGATATCCGGCACGGCCTCAAAATCGACAGGGTCGGCGTCGTAATTGGATTCAATCGCGGTAATCACGTCATGGGCCTGGTCCCTGCGGTCCATCTGCCAGTTGCCCAGCAGAACGCAGACAGAGGCGAGGACCGCGACCAGAAGGAGCCAGCCCAGCCATTTCGCGCTGAACAGAAAACGGTACATCGGTTAGCTTCCCTCTACCGGAGCGTCCAGGGGCTGGGTATCGCGCCACAGCCCGCGCAGCTTGAGATAGTCTTCCAGCCAGCCGCGGTGGTCCTCGCAGGCCAGCCAGACCTTCCGCCGTTCGGGCGTGTGGATTTTGGGGTTGTTCCACCGCACCTGCCAGACTGCAGCAGCGCGGCAGCCCTTTCTGGAACACACGGTCTCAGCCGGCATTGGCTGCCCGACTCCGGATAGCTGGTCAAAAATACTCACGCGGCGCTTTCGTCCTTCCGGCGCTTCGTCACCGGGCTCAGATTGCCCTCGAAGACCTCATAGCTATCATGAACATGTGCGGCAGGACCCGCACGCCGGTGAATGGTTTCCGAACCGGTTGCCCGTCCCGCTCCTTCTCCGGGGGCGGACTGGCCAGCCGCCGTATCGGGTTCCTGCTCCTCGTCGATGATCTCGCCGGGCACCACCACGGGCTCAGCGGCCTTCGCAGCGGCTTCCGCAGACTCCAGTTCGCCGGCGGGTGCGCGGTCCAGCAACGCATCGCTGTGCTTGAGATTGCTCTGGTCGCTGCCGCCATTGGCGATGATGACAGCGATCCAAGGCAGGAAGACTGCACCGGCAACAAAGAGCCATCTGGCCCAGCCGTCGATGAAAAAGAACAGCAGAAGGCAGGCCAAGCGGATTCCCATCGCAAGGGAATACTTGACCATCCGACGGTGCATCTCGTCTGTGTGGCTTTCGGGGACATCCGTAATGCTGAGGACTTCCCGATCATCATCTGGCTGCTTATTCATCACGCTCCAAAGACCCACTTCAATTCTCCCACGTGCCGGAACCCAGACGAAGTCGATGGCCGGGATGGCCGTGATGGGTATGGTCACATGCGGGTCCGCAGCCGGCAGAGGGCTAGGATTCTTTAGAAATAAACCGCGTTCAACGGAGGTAAATGTGAGCAACGAGCAGCAGACCGGGCGAAGCGTCCTGGTCACGGGCGGCAACCGCGGGATCGGCCTGGCCATCGCCAAGTCCTTTCTGGCCAACGGCGATAAGGTAGCCATCACCTACCGCAGCGGTGACGTTCCCGAGGGTCTGCTGGGCGTCAAGGCCGACGTCACCGATACCGCATCCCTTGACGCAGCCTTCACCGAGGTTGAGGCCGCCCACGGTCCGGTGGAAGTAGTCGTGGCGAATGCCGGCATCACCCGCGATACGCTGCTGCTGCGGATGAGCGAAGACGATTTCACCGACGTCGTGGACACGAACCTTGGCGGCGCCTTCCGCGTCATCAAGCGGGCGTCCAAGGGCATGATCCGGTTGCGCAAGGGCCGCGTTGTCCTGATCTCCTCCGTTGTCGGCCTGTACGGTTCGCCCGGCCAGATCAACTACGCCGCGTCAAAGTCCGGCCTGGTCGGCATGGCACGGTCGCTGACCCGCGAGCTCGGTTCGCGCGGCATCACCGCCAACGTGGTGGCCCCCGGGTTCGTCAACACGGATATGACGGCGGAACTGCCCGAGGATACCCAGAAGAGCTACCTTGCCAGCATTCCCGCCGGCCGCTTCGCCGAACCGGAGGAGGTGGCCAATGTGGTCCGCTGGATCGCCAGCGACGAGGCCGCCTACATCTCCGGCGCCGTCATCCCCGTTGACGGCGGCCTCGGCATGGGGCACTAGCGCCGATCAGGCTGCTTCGGCTGCGCTTTGTCGGTTTCCTACAACAGGTCCGGCTTCGCGGACTGGCAGTATGGAAGCAGACAACCATTACCGTTAAGCGTTTCCTACAAGGAGGCGCAGGGGAGTCCCCCCGCAAAAATTGAGGAGCAGCCATGGGCGCATTGGAAGGTAAATCGGCCATCGTGACGGGGTCGTCCCGCGGGATCGGCGCAGACGTAGCGAAGAACCTCGCCGCGGAGGGCGCGTCCGTGGTCATCAACTACCGCCAGAAGGCGCCCCGTGCCAACAAAGTAGTGACGCAGATCGAAGCAGCCGGCGGCCGCGCTGTGGCGGTCGGGGCGGACCTCACCGTGCCGGAAGGCGCGCAGGCGCTGGTCGACGCGGCCACGGAAAACTTCGGCGGATTGGACCTGCTGGTCCTCAATGCGTCCGGCGGCATGGAGACCGGGCTGGGTGAGGACTACGCCATGCGCCTGAACCGTGACGCCCAGGTAAACATGCTCAAGGCCGCCGTGGACGTCATGCCCTCGGGTTCGCGCGTCGTCTTCGTCACCAGCCACCAGGCACACTTCATCGACACCGTCCCCACGATGCCCGAGTACGAGCCGGTGGCCCGGAGCAAGCGGGCCGGCGAGGACGCCTTGCGGGCCGAACTGCCAACGCTGGCGGAGAAGGGCATCTCGCTGGTGGTGGTCTCCGGCGACATGATCGAAGGCACCGTGACCGCTACGCTGCTGGACCGCGCGGCGCCCGGGGCCATCGAGGCCCGCCGTGAGGCGGCAGGAAAGCTTTATTCGGTTGAGGAGTTTGCCGTGGAGATTGCCAGGATGGCGACGGCGGACGTTCCTTCGGGACACACCGAGCTGGTCGGCGGAGCCGACTGGTTCCAGAACGCCCAGGCCTGAGTCTCTCAACCGGGACCTGAGCCGGCGGCTGCAGCGGAATATTTCCGCGGCAGCCGCCGGCTGCTTAAGCGGTTTGCCAGGCGGTGCCGCCGGAGAGACCCGGAACCTCTCGAAGCCGGTCAGACACCAGCGAAGAGCCTGGCGACGTCCAGATAAGGGATGTTAATCGCGGCGTCGGCGGCATCGCGCACGGCCGGTTTGGCGTTGAAGGCCACGCCAAGGCCGGCGGCGGCCAGCATGTCGAGGTCGTTGGCACCGTCACCGATCGCGATGGTTTGTGCCAGGTCGATGTTCTCGGCCTCGGCCCACTCGCGCAGCGAGGCTTCTTTGGCAGCCCGGTCGACGACGGCGCCATCCACCAGTCCGGTCAGCGCACCTTCCGCCGTACCCAACAGGTTGGCCCGCCAGTAATGGAGTTTCAGCTCCGCGGCCAGCGGGTCGAGGATTTGGCTGAAGCCGCCGGATACCACCCCCACAACATGGCCCGCGTCCAGGAATGCCTCCACAAGCTCGGCGGCTCCGTCAGAGAGCTGAACCGTCTCCCGGACCCGCTCGGTCACGTCCACGGGCAGATCCCGCAGCGTCTCCACCCGCGCATGGAGGCTCTGGGCAAAGTCCAGTTCGCCGCGCATGGCCGCTTCGGTCACGGCAGCGACCTCCGTATGGGTGCCGGCATGCTCGGCCAGCAGCTCGATCACTTCCTGCTTGATCAGCGTGGAGTCCACGTCCATGATCAGCATCTTCCGGTGCGGTCCCGCCAGTTCGGCCGGCATGACCGCCGTTCCCAAGGTTTCGGTGATCACTGGTTTGACCGCCGCCCGCAGCGCCGAGAGACCGGCGGCGGTATCGCCGTCGTACCCGACGGTCAGTATGGTGGCCTTGAAGCGGTCGTTCTTGAAGTTTTCCAGTTCCACAATGTCCCCGCCGGCTTCGGACACGGCGTGCTGGACGGCGGCAAGGTAGTCGTCGGGGAGTTCGACGCCGTAGGAAACAACGCGGAAAAGCGAGAGCATGCGGGATAGATCCTTGTCTTCACGGCGGGGCCGGACGGATAAACTACGGGGAAATGTGCCGGATCCCATCATCGGTAACCGGCGTAGCGTTTGGCGAATGCTACGGCTTTTAGCCTAATGTCTACTCCTATGAGCGATGTTCTTGAATTTGCCGGAGTCAGCGTTGTCCGCGGGCGCAAGACCCTGCTTGACAGCGTGGACTGGCAGGTCAAGGATGGTGAGCGCTGGGTTATTCTCGGTCCGAACGGTGCCGGCAAGACGACGCTGCTGCAGATCGCCGGTGCCCGTCTCCATCCTACCAAGGGCGAAGCCGGCATCCTGGAAGAGACCATGGGCTCGGTGGATGTTTTTGAGCTGCGGCCCCGGATCGGTCTGGCGTCGGCGGCGCTGGCCAACCAGATACCCGAGCATGAAACGGTCCTCAACGTCGTGGTGACGGCCTCCTACGGTGTCACCGGCCGCTGGCGCGAGCAGTACGAAAAGATGGACGAGCGCCGCGCGTTCCGACTGTTGGACCAGTGGGGCATGTCCACCTTCCTGAACCGCCCGTTCGCCACCCTGAGCGAAGGCGAACGCAAGCGCGTGCAGATCGCCCGTGCACTGATGGCGGATCCGGAACTGTTGCTGCTGGATGAGCCGGGCGCCGGACTTGATCTGGCCGGCCGCGAGGACCTGGTGCAGCGCCTGAGCGAACTGGCCGCCGACGAGGAAGCTCCGGCCCTGGTCCTGGTCACCCACCACCTCGAAGAAGTACCGCCGGGCTTCACCCATGCCATGCTCCTGCGCGAAGGCGGCGTGGTGGCGCAGGGTCCCATTGCCGACGTCCTGACCGAAGAGAACCTCAGCTCGGCCTTCGATATGCCGCTTGAGCTCAAGGAAGACGGCGGCCGCTACACCGCCGTCGCCCGGCGCAGCTAAGCTCCGCCCCTAGATGGATTTACTGCAGGCTGGAATCATTGCCCTGGCCGGGCTGTGGGCCGGAACGATCAACAGCATTGTCGGTTCCGGCACGCTGGTCACCTTCCCCGTCCTGGTGGCGCTCGGCTTCGCCCCCGTGACGGCAACCATCTCCAACGCCATGGGCCTGATCGCCGGCAACGTCGGGGGAGTCTACGGCTACCGGCGCGAACTTTCCGGGCTCCGCAGCACCCTCAAGGTCCTGTTGCCGGCCTCGTTGCTCGGCGGCGTTACCGGTGCCGCCCTGCTGCTGAACCTGCCCGAAGCAGTTTTTGAATACGCCGCCCCGTTCCTGATTGTGATCGCCCTGCTGTTCGTGGTCTTCCAGCCCCGGCTGCAGAAGTGGGTGCGTGAACGCGAGGCCGCCCAGGCCCGCGAGAAGAGCCACCCCTGGGTGCTGCTGTTCCTGGTCTACTTCGCCGGCGTCTACGGTGGCTACTTCGTTGCGGCCCAAGGCGTCCTGCTGGTCGGGATCCTGGGGGTGTTCCTGCACGGCACCATCCAGCAGGCCAACGCCATGAAGAACGTGCTGGTGCTGGGCGTCAACATCATTGCCGCCATTTCGTACATGATTTTCGCGTTCGACCGGATCGACTGGTGGGTGGTACTCATCATCGCGGTCAGCTCCCTCATCGGCGCCTTGGTCGGTTCCGCCGTCGGCCGGCGGCTCAAGCCCATTGTCCTGCGCGGCATCATAGTTGTCCTTGGCCTCGTGGCGCTGTACGTGATGATCTCGAACCTCATCGCATGAACCTGCAGCACCTGTCCTCGCCCCAGGATCCTCGCGTGGCCGACTACACCCAGCTGACCGACACCGCGCTCCGCCGGCGCCGCGAACCGGCCGAAGGCATGTACATCGCGGAGAGTTCCAAGGTCCTGCGCCGGGCCATCGCTGCCGGCCACACCCCACGGTCCTTCTTCCTGGCCGAGAAATGGCTGGCGGACCTGGAGGATGTGATCACGCAGTTCCCGAAAGTTCCGGTGTTTATCGGCGCACCCGAGGTCCTCGAAGCGATCACCGGCTTCCACCTGCACCGCGGTGCAATGGCCGCGATGAACCGCCCTGCCCCTCTGCCGGTGGCCGCGGTTCTCTCCGGCGCCCGCCGCGTGGCCGTGCTGGAAGACATCGTGGACCACACCAACGTCGGTGCCATTTTCCGTTCCGCCGCCGCGATGGGCATGGACGCGGTGTTGGTCAGCCCCCGCTGCGCGGATCCGCTCTACCGCCGGAGCATCCGGGTGAGTATGGGTACCGTCTTCCAGATCCCGTGGGCACGGCTGGACAACTGGCCGGGCGAACTCGCCCTGCTGCGCCAAGAAGGATTTACGACGGCGGCGCTGGAACTTACCGAGGACGCCATCACCCTCGATGAACTCGAGTCACGCGATTTCGACAAGCTGGCCCTGCTCTTGGGGACCGAGGGTGCGGGCATGCTGCCGGAGACCTTGGCCGGCGTCGATCTGAAAGTCATGATCCCCATGCGTGCGGGCGTGGATTCCCTCAATGTGGCCGCTGCCAGTGCGGTGGCTTTCTGGGCCTGCCGCCCTGACTGAAATGCCCGGGACATGGATGCCCGCGGCGAAGGGGCCGCTGCCAAGCCGGGTTGCCGTCCGGTTTCGACGTGCGGGCTTGGATACGGTAGTGTTTATTGCTGGTCCTGTGTGGACTGCTCTCTTTCCAATCCTTAAAGCCGCTGGCAAAATCCAGGGGCGCGATCAAAGGTTACACAATGAAGTCTGATATTCACCCGAAGTACGCCCCGGTTGTTTTCCGCGATCTGGCGTCCGGCGTTTCCTTCCTGACCAAGTCCACTGTTGGTTCCAACAAGACTGTTGAGTGGGAAGACGGCAACACCTACCCGCTTATCGAGGTTGAAATCTCCTCCGAATCGCACCCGTTCTACACCGGCAAGCAGCGCATCATGGACAGCGCCGGCCGCGTGGAGCGCTTCAACGCACGCTTCAAGGGCTTCGGCAAGAAGTAATTCTTCGCCCGCAGCTTTCCGCGAATGCCCGTACCGCTTCGGTACGGGCATTCGTGCATTAACCGGAACCTCACGCCCTCGGGAGGTTAGGATGCGACTAGGCCCACCGGCCGCAGACACGAGCACGACTGAACCGCCTTCGTCGAATGGAGAAGTCCGCCATGTTGAAAATCGCGATCATTCTCGGCAGCACCCGCCCCGGCCGCACCGGCTCACCCGTGGCCAACTGGGTCTATGAACACGCCCGCCAGCGTACCGATGCCGAGTTCGAGCTGATCGACGTCGCCCAGCAGAACCTGCCTCTGCTCGACGAGCCGATGCCGCCGTCCACCGGGCAGTACAGCAAGGACCATACCAAGGCCTGGTCGGCGAAGATTGCCCCGTTCGACGGCTACATCTTCGTCACCGCGGAATACAATCATTCGGTCCCCGGCGCCCTGAAGAACGCCATCGACTTCCTGTACGCGGAGTGGAACAACAAATCCGCCGGATTTGTCAGCTACGGCAGCGCCGGCGGCACCCGCGTGGTTGAACATCTTCGCGGGATCGCGGCCGAACTGCAGCTGGCCGACGTCAGGGCCCAGGTCTTCCTGCCCTTCGATGATGAATTCGACGACGACCAGGACTTCGTCCCCACGGACGAGGCCACCGAGGCCCTCACCCCGCTCTTCGACCAGGTCATTGCCTGGGCCGGCGCGATGAAGACCCTGCGCAGCTGACCTGCCTCGCTTCGCGCACTGGCCGCCGTCGATGGTAAGACTGAAACGTTGGGTTGGTAGGCGTGGAATAGGGAGCGCAGATGTCAGAGCACCGGCACGGTGAATACAAGGTCCTCGGCGGCAAGCTGGTCGTCGCCGACCTCGATGTCCTCGATGGCCGGCTGGCCAATGTTTCGATCAGCGGCGACTTCTTCCTGGAACCGGACGAGGCTCTGGGGGACATCAACGCAGCCCTGAACGGCCTGTCCGCGGAGGCCGGCCATGGCGAGTATTCCGCAGCCATTTCCGCCGCGCTGGCTGCCGACGTCGTGCTTTTCGGATTTTCGGCCGATGCGGTGGCAGTGGCAGTACGCCGGGCCTTGGCCAAGGCGACCGGCTGGCTTGACCATCACTGGCAGGTCATCGGGCCGCAGGCGCTGCCCATCCACCTCAACGTTGCCCTGGACGAGGTGCTGGCGCGGCGGGTGGGCGAAGGCAAACGGCCGCCCGCGTTGCGTTTGTGGGACTGGGACGAGCCGTCCGTGGTCATCGGCAGCTTCCAGTCCGTGCGTAACGAGGTGGATCCGGACGGAGCCGAGCGCCACGGCGTCACGGTGGTCAGGCGGATCACCGGCGGGGGAGCCATGTTTATGGAGCATGGCAACGCCATCACGTACTCCCTCTATCTGCCACAGACGCTGGTGGACGGGCTGTCCTTTGAAGCCTCGTATTCGTTTCTGGACGCCTGGGCCATGGCTGCACTGAAGAAGGTGGGCGTGGAGGCGTTCTACCAGCCGCTCAATGACATAGCGACGCCGGAAGGCAAGATCGGCGGGGCCGCGCAGAAGCGGTTGGCCAGCGGCTCCATGCTGCACCACGTGACCATGTCCTATGACATCGACGCGGACAAGATGACCGACGTGCTGCGGATCGGCAAGGAGAAGATCTCCGACAAGGGCATCAGCAGTGCCAAAAAACGGGTAGACCCGCTGCGCCGGCAGACCGGGTTGTCGCGCACCGAAATTATCACCACCATGATGGATACCTTCAAAGACCGCTACGGGGCGGTGGAAGCCGGGGTTTCCGAAGAGGAACTCGCTGCCGCCAAGGAACTGGCGGCCACCAAGTTCGCCACCGACGAATGGCTCAACCGCGTGCCCTGAACCTTCGGTGCGAGGAAGTCCGAAACGAGGCGGTTGAAGTCGTCGGGGCGCTCGATCGCCGCAACGTGCGAGGCCCCGTCTCCGCGGATGACTTCGAACCGGGCGCCGGGGATGGCGTCGGCGACCTCGCGGGCTATCCAAGGTGGCGTCAGCAGGTCCTGCTCGCCAACGAGGACAAGAGTGGGTGCCGTGATTGCGCCCAGCCGGTCCAGGGCGTCGAACCGCAGGTAGGCATCTGCCTGCCGCCCGTAGGCCTCGGGACTCATCGGATAGGGATTGCTTGCCAACAGCGCGGCAGTGTCCTGCACGGCCTCGTGGTTCCGGAGGAAGGCTGTGGAGAACAGCGACACGAACTGCTGCCCGCCAAACACCTTCCCCGTAGCGTCGTTCGCCTTGACCCAGCTCCAGATCTGGATCGGGTCGACGGCGCTTCTTGCCGGCGCAGCTCCCGTTCCGGCGAGCACCAGCCGGTCCACTCGGTCGGCGTGCCGTAGGGCGAATTCCTGGGCAATCATTCCGCCCATGGAAAGCCCCAACAGGTGGGTTCGGGCAATCCCCAACGCGTCAAGCAGGCCGGACAGGTCATCTGCCATGTCTGCAATGGTGTACGGGTGGCTGGCTTTCGAGCTGCGGCCCGCGTCCCGGTTGTCGACCAAGACCACCCGGAACCGGGGGGACAGGGCCGGGACCTGCGCCAGCGTCCAGAGCGTCGAGTCGTAGCCGATTCCCATCACCAGGACGAGTGCAGGTCCTTCGCCGTGAATTTCGTAATACAGCACCTGCCCATTCGTCTGCACCGTGCCCGATGATGGCAGCTTTGTCTGGTTCGTGTTCATTTTGATGCTCCTTGTGCGTGACCCGTCATCCGCTCGCGGCGTCTCCCGCGGCCAGGGTTCGGGCTTGGTAACCCCTATGCGTGAGGAACACTGTTACATGGGTAACCCCCGGTGTTACGCCGGGGCCGGGTCTGAGCAGGCATGCCTGCGGATCGGTGAACGATGTACGACGACGCCGAAGCGCCGCTGGTGGAGCGGGCGCGCGAGGCATACTCCAGCGGCGAGTGGTCGCAGGCGTACGACCTGCTCGTCGGACTGGACGCGCGCGCTCCGCTTTCGGTGCAGGACCTGGGGCTTCTGGCCGAAGCCGCCTATGCCGCCGGTCATCTCGACGTGACGATCGAGGCATGGGAACGCGCGCATGCGGAGGCTGTGCGTCTCGGCGACCCGATCGCAGCGGCCGCTGCGGCTGCCCGCGTTGCCTTGCATCTGCTCATTGATACTGCGCTGATGGCGCCGATCCGCGGGTGGGTCAAACGGGCAGAGCGGCTCTTGGTGGGGCATGAGGAGACGCCGGTCCATGCCTGGCTGGCAGTCATCAGGAGCTACGAGCGCCTGATGATAGGCGACGTTGGCGCCGCGCGCGAATGGGCCGGCCGGGCCGTCGAGGTGGGATCGATCTGCAACCCGGCAGCGGCTGCCGTCGGCAGGGTGGCAGAGGCTCACGCCGTAATTCTGGAGGGGGACGTCCGCCGAGGCCTGATACTTGCCGACGAAGCGGCGGTGGCCGCTGTCTCCGGTGAACTGGATGCCGTATCGACGGGAATGGTTTACTGCGAGCTCGTGTGCATGCTCCAGGGGCTCGCTCAGTACGACCTCGCCGAGGAGTGGACGGAGGCCATGGAGCGGTGGCGCCACGGAAACGGTATCGGCAGCGCCCATGGTCGCTGCCGTGTCCACCGCGCCCAGATCCTGCGGCTGCGCGGAGCAACCGCCGAAGCGGAGCAGGTGGCCTTAGCGGCCTGCGCGGAGCTCCGGCCATATCTTCGGCGTGAGTTCGGGTGGCCACTTACAGAATTGGGCCGCGTGCGATACCAGCTGGGCGATCTCCATGGTGCGGAGGAGGCTTTCCTCGCAGCTCGCCAGGCTGGGTGGGATCCGGAACCGGGACTCGCCCTTGTGCGGCTGGCTCAGGGCGACGTGGCTTTGGCGGCAGCATCCATCCGGGACTCACTCGATCATCCCGTGACCGTCCCTTCCAAGGAACTCCCGCCGAACACCGGACTACGCCGGGCTCCGCTGCTGGCCGCGAGGGTCGAGATCGAAGTGGCGGCCGGAGATCTCGTGGCCGCCCGCGACTCCGCCGACGAACTTGCCCAGGTAGCCGCATCGTTCGAAAGCAGGGCATTGTCTGCCAGTGCGGCTATGGCGAACGGACGGGTGCGGCTCGCCGCCGGCGACGTTCCCGGCGCCCGGAGTGCCTTCCAGAGTGCCGTGCAGCTGTGGAGCCTGGTAGGAGCACCCTATGAAGTCGCCTTGGCCCGCACCGGGCTCGCACAGGCGCACCCCGCAGCGGGGGATGAAATCAGTGCCGGCCTTGAGGTGGCGGCTGCCGATGCCGCCGTCGAAATCCTGGGAGCAGGCCATAAGGCAGAAGAGCGCAAACGCGGGCCCAACTCCTTTCGCCGGACAGGCGACTACTGGTTCATCTCATTTGAGGAAAACACTGTTGCCCTGCGCGATCTGAAGGGGCTTCACTATCTGGCGCGGCTCCTCGCGCATCCCGGCAGGGAGTTCCACGTGCTCGACCTCGTATCGAGCGGGACTGATCCGGCTGCGGTCCATGCGGGTCTGCTTGATCCCGAGCTCGCGTCTTCCGGCTGGGGAGACGCAGGCGCGATGTTGGACGACCAGGCGAAAAACGCCTATCGTCGGCGGCTTGCGGAGATCGATGAGGACCTCGATGAGGCCCGTCTCATGCGGGACCGTGGCCGCGTTGTCCAGGCGGAGGCGGAACGCGAGTTCCTCATCAGCGAGCTATCGAGGGCTTTCGGACTCAGCGGGCGTGGCCGGCGCGCCGGCTCCGCCTCCGAACGCGCCCGCGTCAGCGTGACCCGGGCAATCCGCCATGCCATGGACCGGATCCGTGAGCACGACCCGCCGTTGGCGGAGCACCTCGAGCGGGCCATCCGGACGGGGGCTTACTGCGTCTACCTCCCGGACTCACGCGTCAACGAGGCCTGGATAACCTGATCAGAATGCCTGGACCAACTGCCGCCCCTGCACCGTGAGGGCGCGGAGCAGATGGTCGCGCTGCTCGATGACGATCCGGCGCAGGGCGGCCGGCGCCTCGCTGTGTCCGGCCAGCCATTCGTCGCTACGGACAACGACGGCGTGCTGCCGCGGCTCCGTGCCCGGCTCGAGATCCTGGGCGAGGGGAAAGAAACCCCTGACAATACGGCTGGCGATCTCGATGCTCTTCTGCGCCCAGACGCTTTCGATGCTCTGGAAGTACGGCTCGACGTAGGGATCCAGCAGTTCATGGTCGGCGGCGGTAAACCCGTCGATGGTCGCATCGAGCAGTTGGTTGGACAGCTCGGAGCCGGCCACTGCGTCAGCCCAGGCCTGCGCCTTGACCGCAGGATCGGGACGCGCTGTCATGGCTGTCAGGTGGCCGGCTCTGCCCGCTGCGGTCAGGTCCGACGCCAACTCCGTGTCCAGCTGCTCCTGGGCGGCGTGGCCGGTGGCGGCGAGGGCCTGCCAGAAACGCCAGCGCAGCTCGGAGTCCAACGTCAGCCCGCCAACGCTGGCAGTGCCGTTCAGCAGTTCTGCGATGTAGCCGGCACAGCGCGGAGTCGAGCGGGATAGCGCGGCCAGCGACCGGGCCCAGGTCAGCTGTTGGTCGCTGCCGGCTGTGGCCTTGCCCAATTGGAGCCGGACGGAGTCAACAAACCGCTCCCGCTGCGTCGTCCGCTCATCTGCCGGCAGGTAGCGGTCCAGTGCGGTCCCGGCACAGTCGAGCAGTACCTGCAGCACCCCGTTGTCCGACTCGGCGGGAGCGAAGCGATCCACGGCACCAAGGTAGTCGGCCGGTGTCAGCAGTCCGTCGCGGGTCATGTTCCACAAGGTTGACCAGCACAGGGCGCGGGCCAGCGGGTCAGTGACCTTGTCCAGGGAAGAGAGCACGGTCTGCCGCGAGGCAGCATCGAACCGGACCTTGGCGTAGGTCAGGTCGTCGTCGTTGACCAGCAGCAGCGCCGGGGCGGGCCGCCCCGCGAGCTCCTGAACGTCCGTGACCGCTCCGGCCAGATCCAGCTCCACTGAATCGGTGCGTACCAACGCACCACCGGCGTCGAAGTCGTAGAGACCGAGCCGGAGCCGGTGCGGCCGGTCCACGGTCCGGGCGGTAACGGGATCAATAGCATCCTGGAGCAGCCGCACCCGAGCCAGCCGATCGCCGTCGTACTCAATCTCCGGAACCAGCGTGGAAATGCCGGCAGTCTGCAGCCACAGGGAGGACCAGCGGCGCATGTCCCGCCCGGAGGCGTCGCTGAGGACGGTCAGGAAATCGTCCAGGGTGGTGTTCGAGTAGGCGTTGTCCCGGAAGTACTGGCGGGCGGCGCCGATAAAGGCGTTGAAGCCGACGTAGGCGACCAGCTGCTTGAGCGCCGAGGCGCCCTTGGCATACGTTATCCCGTCGAAATTCTGCTTGGCGGCCTCCAGGTCCCGGATGTCGGCGACGATCGGATGCGTAGTGGGCAGCTGGTCCTGGACATAGGCCCAGGCTTTGCGGCGGTTGGCGAAGGCGACCCAGGCGTCCTTCCACGCGGTGGCTTCCACCAGCGCCAGCGACCCCATGTAGTCGGCGAAGGACTCTTTGAGCCAGAGGTCGTCCCACCACTGCATCGTGACCAGGTTGCCGAACCACATATGGGCCATCTCGTGCATGATCGTGTTTCCGCGTGCCTGGTACTGGGCACCCGTGGCCCGGGATTTGAAGACGTAGGTCTCGGTGAAGGTGACCAGCCCGGGGTTTTCCATGGCACCGAGGTTGTATTCGGGCACGAAGGCCTGCTCGTACTTGCCGAAGGGATACGGATACTCGAACAGCTCGTGGAAAAAGTCCAGTCCGGCCTTGGTGATCGCGAAAATATCCGCCGCGTCGAAGGCCTCGGCCAGCGACGTGCGGCAATAGGCGCCCAGCGGCACCTGCAGCTCGGTGCCGTCCGCAAGGGTGCGCTTCCAGCTGTCCTCGACGAAGTGGTACGGGCCGGCGAGGACGGTGGTGATGTACGTGGAGATGGGCTGGGTCGGGGCAAAGCGCCGGATCGAGAACCCGGGCGTCGAGGTCATCTCTTCACACACGGCCAGCGGGCTGTTGGAGGACACCTGCCAGTCCGACGGCGCGGCGACATTGAAGGTGAAGCTGGCCTTGAGGTCAGGCTGTTCGAAGTTCGCGAAGACCCGGCGGGCGTCGGCCGGTTCGTACTGCGTGTACAGGTAGATCCGGCCGTCCGCGGGGTCCACGAACCGGTGGAGCCCCTCGCCGCTGCGGCTGTAGAGAGCAGTGCCGACGATCGTGACCTGGTTTTCGGCGGCCAGGTCCGCGAGGTGGATACGCGAGCCGTCCACGACGGCGTCCGGATCCAGCTGGATCCCGTTCAGCATGACCGAGTGGATGCCATCGTGAATGAAGTCCACAAAGGTCCCGGCTCCCGGTTCGTTGCACTTGAACGTGATGACGGAGCGGGAAATGTAGCCGGTTGACTCCGGGTCCAGGACACCTCGCAGATCCAGCGCTACGTCGTAGTTCTCGACTGCGACGAGTTCTGACCGTCGGCGGGCTTCTGAGCGGCTAAGATTCTCGTTCTTCACCCGGCCCATTTAACCACGGTGGCCGCTGCACCGATCGCTAGAACTCGCACCGCTCCGCTGTGAACACGCTGTTGTGGAGCAAAAGCGTGTTCCGGAGCCAAATACGTGAAACGCTTTTGCCATGTCGGACTTGTTTGAGGACTACGCTACCGCGGCAAAACGCAGCCCTGCCTTCGACGAGATGTTCGGCGCGGGCCAGATGCCGCGGGCCGAGTATGCGCATGTAGCGGCCGCGCTGGGCGAATTGACGTTGGCGGATGTCACCGCACGGGCAGATTCCATGGCCCGTACCTTCCTGGACCGGGGAGTCACGTTCGACTTCGCCGGCGAGGAACGGCCCTTTCCGCTGGATCTGGTGCCGCGGATCATCTCCGGGTCCGACTGGAACATCCTCGAGCGCGGTGTCACCCAGCGGGTCCGGGCACTGGAGTCCTTCCTGGACGATGTCTATAACCGGATGACAGTGGTAGCGGACGGCGTCATCCCGCGCAGGCTCATCACCTCGAGCGCCAACTTCCACCGCGAAGCGTACGGCTTCGATCCGGCCGGCGGCGTGCGCGTGCATATCGCCGGAATCGACGTGGTCCGCGATCAGGCCGGCACCTTCCGTGTCCTGGAGGACAACGTCCGAGTTCCCAGCGGCGTCAGCTACGTGATCGAGAACCGCCGCGCCATGGCAAAGGGCCTGCCGGAGGCATTCGGGCAGCAACCCATCCGGCCGGTCGAGGAATACCCGCGGCGGCTGCTTACGGCGCTGCGCAAAACCGCACCTTCCGGCGCCGAGGATCCGACCGTCGTCGTACTCACTCCCGGCGTTTTCAACAGCGCCTATTTCGAGCACACCCTGCTGGCCGGATTGATGGGCGTGGAGCTGGTCGAGGGACGGGACCTGATCTGCCGTGGCAACCGCGTCTACATGCGTACCACCGGCGGCGAACAGCGTGTGGACGTGATCTACAAGCGGATTGACGACGAGTTCCTCGACCCGCTGCAGTTCAGGTCCGATTCGATGCTGGGCTGCCCGGGCATCGTTAATGCGGCCCGGGCCGGCAACGTGACGATCGCCAATGCGGTGGGCAACGGTGTAGCTGATGACAAACTGGTTTACAGCTACGTGCCCGACCTGATCCGCTACTACCTGAGCGAAGAGCCCATCCTCCCCAATGTGGACACCTTCCGGCTGGAGGAACCCCAGGCCCGCGAAGAAGTCCTGGACCGGCTCGATGAGCTGGTGGTCAAACCGGTGGATGGATCGGGCGGCAAAGGGCTGGTGATCGGGCCGGATGCCACCAAGGAGGAGCTCGAGATGCTGCGCGCCAAGGTTCTCCAGGATCCGCGCGGCTGGATTGCCCAGCCGGTGCTCCAGCTGTCCACGGTGCCCACCATGTCCGGCGGCCAGTTCAGCCCCCGGCATGTGGACCTACGCCCCTTTGCGATCAACGACGGCGACGACGTCTGGGTGCTGCCCGGCGGATTGACCCGGGTGGCGCTGAAGGAGGGGTCGCTGATCGTCAACTCCAGCCAGGGCGGCGGCTCCAAAGACACCTGGGTGCTCGCCGACGATGCGCCCGACACGCAGGTCGAAACGACCGGCCGTCCTGCCGTTGTGCCTGCACCGCCGGCGCGGGAACAGGCGAGTGTCTGGCCCGTGGATTCAAACTGGCCCGACAACCAGCCGGAACAGTGAAGGACGTTGTGACATTGAACCAAGGAGGCAGGAACCGATGCTGAGCCGCATTGCGGAATCCCTGTTCTGGATAGGCAGGTATGTGGAACGCGCCGATGGCACGGCGCGCATCCTGGACGTCAATCTGGAGCGGCTGAACCAGTTGCAGCCGGACGAGCAGCGTCTGGTGTCGCGGCAGCTGCTTGGGATCATGGGTGCGCGGCCCGACAGCGATGACTTCGGCCTGGGGGATCTGCTGAACAAGCTCGCCTATGACAGGGTAAGTCCGACGTCCATCGCCGGCGCCCTCGGGGCCGCACGCGAAAACGCCCGCCGCGCGCGCGAAACGGTCTCCTCAACGCTCTGGGAAGGGCTGAACACTACCTGGTACGGGCTCAGCCAGCACCGCAAGGATGTGGTGGGCACGTACCGGTTCTGCCACTGGGTGCTGGAACGCACAGCCATGATTAAAGGCCTGGCCGATACCACCATGAGCCACGACGAGAGCTGGCAGTTCCTTGCCCTGGGGCGCAGCCTCGAAAGGGCGGACATGACGGCCCGCATGCTCTCCACCCAGGGGGTGCTCTCTGCCGGGCTGTCCTGGGTGAATATGCTGCGTTGCGCGGGGGCTTACGAGTCCTTCCTCCGCACCCGGCGCGGGGCCTCAGGCGAAGAACAGGCCGCGGAGTTCCTGCTGCTGGACCGGTTGTTTCCGCGGTCCATTGTCTATGCGCTGAGCGACGCGGAAAAGGCCCTCGAGCGTCTGGATCCGTCGTACCAGCGGATCGGCTTCATCAATGACGCACGCAGGATTGTCGGCCAGGCCCGCACCTTCCTGGAGTTCCACCAGCCCGTTGATCTGCTGGCCGAGTTGCCCGAGCACATGGACCGCGTCCAGAGGGCCTGTGCCCAGGCCTCGGATGCCGTCACACGGACCTACTTCGCCCAGCCCATTGATCTGTCCTGGGTAGGGGAAGTCTCATGAGCCGCCTGCGCATCGAACACCGGACCGGATACCGCTACGACCGCGACGTCACGCTCTCCTATAACGAGGCACGGATGACGCCCCTCACCGACTCCCAGCAAGTGGTGCTGGAATCATCCCTGACGGTCAGCCCATCGAGCGCCGTCGTCAGCAATTACCGCGACTACTGAGGCACCCGGGTGACGGCCTTCGACATGCAGACGGCGCACGATTTCCTCGAAGTCACCTCGCTGACCACAGTAGAGGTCCACCGCAGCCAGAGGCTTCCGGCCGTGGAGGAAACGGCAGACTGGGACGTGCTGCGGTCGGATCCGGTCCTGGACGACTATGCCGATTGGCTGCCGCAGACCCGTCTCAGTGAGCCTGGGGAAGAAGTCCAGACGTCGGTGCGTGCGTTGACGGAAGGCCTGCCGCCGCATGAGGCCGCACATGCCCTCATGGCCTGGCTGAAGGCGGAAATGCAGTATGTCCCCGGTGTCACGGGTGTGCAGTCCAGCGCTGAAGAAGTATGGAATCACCGCAAGGGCGTCTGCCAGGACCTGGCGCACCTGGGCATCGGCGCGCTGCGTGGCCTCGGTATCCCGGCCCGGTACGTCTCCGGGTACCTGCATCCCAAGCGGGACGCGGGGATCGGCGAGACGGTAACAGGGGAGTCCCACGCGTGGCTGGAGTGGTGGGACGGAGAATGGCGCAGCTGGGATCCTACCAACGCCGTCCCGATCAGTGACCTGCATGTGTCCGTGGCACGCGGCAGGGACTACCGCGACGTCTCTCCGCTGAAGGGCATACTCTCCGGCGGCGGCAGGTCCGAACTCAAGGTGCAGGTCGAGGTAACCCGGCTGGCATGAAGACGCAGAGGAGCGAAATGACCGAGCTACCTACCGTGGAACTCCACATCCACATCGAGGGAACGCTGGAGCCGGAGCTGATCTTCCGGCTCGCCGAACGCAACGGCATCAAGCTGCCGTATGGAGATATCGAAGAGCTGCGCCGGCACTATGAGTTCATCGACCTGCAGTCCTTCCTGGACCTGTACTACAGCAATATGGCCGTACTCCGGACCGCGGATGATTTCGCCGACATGACCAGGGCGTATCTGGCGCGCGCGGCTGCCGCGGGTGTCCGCCACGCGGAAATCATGATGGACCCGCAGGCCCACCTGTCCCGCGGAATCCCCTTGACTACCTCGGTGGGAGCCGTTGCCGAAGTGCTGGCGAAGAGTGAATCCGAATTCGGAGTCAGCACTGAACTGATAGCAGCATTCCTACGGGATCGCCCCGCGGAAGAGGCCCTCGCCGTACTGGACGAGCTGCTTGAGATGGAAGTGCCGATCATCGGTATTGGCCTGGATTCAGCCGAGCGGGACAACCCGCCCCGAAACTTCGTGGCACTGTACGAAAGGGCCCGTCAAGCGGGCCTCAAGTGCGTGGCACATGCGGGGGAGGAGGGGCCGCCGGACTATATCCGCGAGGCGCTGGATCTGCTGGCAGTGGACAGGATCGACCACGGCATCCGGTGCATGGAGGATGAGGAACTGGTGGAGCGCCTCGCCGCCGAACAGGTTCCGCTCACGGTGTGCCCGCTATCCAACGTGCGGCTGCGGGCTGTGGAAACGTTGAGCGCGCACCCTCTGCCGCGGATGCTGCAGCGTGGCCTGAACGTGTCCGTGAACTCGGACGATCCGGCGTACTTCGGCGGTTATATGGACGAGAATTTCCGCCAGGTGCGTGCGGCCTTCGGTTTCGGTACCGCGCAGCTGGCCGATCTGGCGGCCAATTCCGTCAGGTCAGCCTTCCTGACGGACACTCGTCGGCGCGAATTGCTGGCCGAGGTCGAACAGTGGCGGCAACAGCACGAGTAGAACGCGACAAGGTTGCATCCCTGTAGCCGGAGCTACCATGGTGATGGCTTGTAGTCCTTCAGGAAGCAGCCGTGGAGGTCCACGCCCTCTTCCCCTTGGACCACGGGATCGTAGACACGGGCCGCACCGTCGACAAGATCCAGTGGGGCGTGGAAACCCTCGTCGGCCAACCGCATCTTGGTGTGGTGCGGCCGCTCATCGGTGATCCAACCGGTGTCCACGGCAGTCATCAGGATGCCATCCTCGGTGAACATTTCTTCGGCGCTGGTCCTGGTGAGCATGTTCAGCGATGCCTTGGCCATATTGGTGTGCGGATGGCCGGGACCCTTGTAGCGGCGCGAGAACTGGCCTTCCATGGCCGACACGTTCACGATGTATTTCCGCCGTGCGGGCGAGGCAGCCATTGCGGGCCGCAGCCGGCTGACCAGCAGGAACGGCGCGGTCACGTTGCACAGCTGGACTTCGAGCATTTCCAGCGGATCCACTTGGTCGACAACCTGCGTCCAGCTGTTGATGTGCGTGATGTCCGGTACTAGTCCACCGGCGTCGATCGCCGTTCCGTTGCTGATCCGCTCCGGCGTCGCGGAACGGGCGGTCAACGCCAGGGCGGTAATCTCGTCTGCTGCAAGCACCGGGTGGGAGGAAACCGAGCCGGCCAGGGCGATCGGATGCTTGTCATGGGCGTGGCCGAAGGTCACCAGTTCGGGGGCAGCGCCGGATCCAGCGGGCAGCGGCTCCGATTCGGCGTCCACCAGCGGCCGGTAGGCGTTGGGGGAGCGGCGCACGGTCTGGGCGGCATTGTTGATCAGGATGTCCAGCGGACCCGCTTCGGCGACGGAATCGGCCAGAGCAATGACCTGTGCCGGATCGCGCAGGTCGATGCCGACAATGCGCAGCCGGTGGATCCAGTCCGCACTGTCTTCCAGCGCCATGAAACGGCGCGCGGCATCCTTGGGGAAGCGGGTCGTGATCGTGGTGTGGGCGCCGTCGCGCAGCAGCCGCAAAGCGATGTACATGCCGATTTTGGCGCGGCCACCGGTCAACAGGGCACGCTTGCCGTGCAGGTCGGCCCGCGCTTCCCGTTTGCCGTGGCTGAATGCGGCGCACTCGGGGCAGAGCTGGTGGTAAAAGGCGTCCACCTGGGTGTACGGCTGCTTGCAAATGTAGCAGTTCCGCGGCCGGATCAGGTGCCCTGCCACGTCGCCCCGGGCGGAGGAGGTCAGCTGCAGGCCCTGGGTTTCGTCGTCGATCCTGTCCTCGGCCGCGGTAGCAGTCCGCGACATGACCTCACGGTCGGCGGCAGCAACGGCGTCGCGCTTTTGGACCTTGCGGTGCCGCTTGACGGACTTGAACATTTTCCCGGTGGCGCGGCGCACTGCCACATAGTCCGGATGGTCCTCATCCAGCACATGGATCTGCTCGAGCACTTTCACGCATGCGGCGATTTCTTCCGGGGTCAGGTCTGGCTTGCTCATGTGGTGCTGTTTCACTCCGGAAGACTTGGCAGGGGACGGCCCGCATTAATACCGGGCCTTGCCAAGTTTACTGCCCCCGGGCTGTGTCCGTTGAACCCGGGGGCAAGGACCTGCTTACGGGGTGGCCACCGGCGACGGGTCCTGGAGCAGGACTTCCTGGCCCTTGCTCAAGACGGTCAAGCCGGAATCTGTCACGGTAAAGCCGCGCGACCGGTCCAGCGCGGCATCGACGCCGATGCTGGCGCCCGCAGGCACGTGCACATTCTTATCCAGAATGGCCCGGCGGATGACAGCGCCTTCGCCCACCGTGACCTTGTCCATCAGGACGCTGTCCGATATTTCTGCCCGCTCGGCCACAAAGACATTTGTGGCGAGAACCGAGCCGGAGACCTCGGCACCGGAGACCACAACACCCTGGGACAGGATCGAATCAAGCGCGGTACCGGCGGCACCGCTGACACCGCGGACCAGTTTGGCCGGCGGCGAGACGGACTGCCGGGTGTAGATGGGCCACTCAAGGTTGTACAGGTTGAACGCCGGCAGCGGGCTGATCAAATCCATGTGCGCGTCGTAGTAGGAATCCAGCGTTCCGACGTCGCGCCAGTACTGCTGGTCGGCAGCCGTGGAACCGGGAACGTCGTTGGCCGTGAAGTCGTAGACGGCAGCCTCACCGCGGTTCACGAAATACGGGATGATGTCCCCGCCCATATCGTGGTTCGTGTCCAGGCGTTCGGCGTCGGCTTCCAAGGCGGCCAGGAGCGCGTCGGTATTGAACACGTAGTTGCCCATGGATGCCAGGAAGCTGTCCGGATCATCCGGCAGGCCCGGTGTGCTGGCGGGCTTTTCGACAAAGGCCTTGATCCGCGCCGGCGCCTGCGGGTCGGTTTCGATCACGCCGAACTGGTCAGCGAGCCGCAGCGGCTGGCGGACCGCGGCCACGGAGGCCGGGGCGCCGCTGGCAATATGGTCCTCAACCATCTGGGAGAAGTCCATCCGGTACACATGGTCCGCCCCGATAACGACGACAATGTCCGGGTTTTCGTCATGGATCAGGTTCAGCGACTGGTAAATGGCGTTGGCGCTGCCCAGGAACCAGCTCTTGCCGCGGCGCTGCTGCGCCGGCACGGATGCCACGTAGTTGCCCAGCTGGGTTGCCATCCGCCAGGTCTCGGAGATGTGCCGGTCAAGACTGTGCGACTTGTACTGGGTCAGCACCACAATCTTCCGGTACTCCGAATTGACCAGGTTGGACAGCGCGAAATCGATCAGCCGATAGCTGCCCGCAAACGGCACGGCCGGTTTGGCCCTGTCTGCCGTCAATGGCATCAGCCGCTTGCCCTCGCCGCCTGCTAAGACTACGGCGAGAACTTTCTTCTGTGGCATTGCATTTTCCCCGTTCAGTCGCGTAGTTCGTCCGTGAACCAACTATGAAGTCCCCCACGACTTCAGACTAGAGGAGAACCCCCGGGTGCACTACGTTAGGTTTCGTGCGGATAGATATTGTGACGAAGGAATTCCCCCCTGCCATCTATGGCGGCGCCGGTGTTCATGTGGCCGAGCTCAGCCGTGTGCTGGCAGACAAAGTGGACCTGCGCGTCCACGCATTCGGGGCTGACCGCCCCGCTGACTTCCATGGGGCGACGGTGCGCAGCTATGCGGTTCCGGCGTCCCTGAACGAGGCCAATCCGGCGGTCCAGACACTCGGAGTTGACCTCGAAATGCTCGCGGGAATCGAGGGCGCCGACCTGGTCCATTCACACACCTGGTACGCCAACATGGGCGGGCATCTGGCCAGCCTGTTGCACAACATTCCGCACGTGTTAAGCGCGCATTCACTCGAGCCGCTCCGCCCGTGGAAGGCCGAGCAACTCGGAGGCGGCTACGCGGTTTCTTCCTGGGTTGAGAAGACGGCCTATGAGGCCGCGGCGGCAATCATCGCGGTGTCCGCCGGAATGCGGAACGACATCCTGCGCAGTTACCCCAACGTGGACCCGGACAAGGTGAAGGTCGTCCACAACGGCATCGACGTCGAATTGTGGCAGCGGGATGAAAACGACGACGCCGTTCGCGCCCTTGGTATTGATCCGTCCCGTCCCAGCGTGGTGTTCGTGGGCAGGATTACCCGTCAAAAGGGCGTGCCCTACCTGTTGCGTGCGGCCAAACTGCTTCCGCCTGAGGTGCAGGTTGTGCTCTGCGCCGGCGCGGCCGACACGCCGGAACTCGGGGCCCAGGTCAACGCCTTGATCGAAGACCTGCGCGCGGAACGCGACGGCGTGGTGCTGATCGAGCGGATGCTTCCCCGGAACGAGCTCATCCAGGTGCTCAGCCATGCGACCGCCTTTGCCTGCCCGTCCATTTACGAACCCCTTGGCATCGTTAACCTCGAAGCCATGGCCTGTGGTGCCGCGGTCGTCGCCAGCGCCACCGGAGGCATTCCGGAGGTAGTCGACCATGGCGTCACCGGCACGTTGGTTCCGCTGGAGCAGGTCCAGGACGGCACCGGAACGCCGCTGGATCCCGAAAAGTTCGTGCAGGATTTCGCCGCCGCGTTGACTGAGACGGTCAACGACCCGGCCCGCGCCCGGAAGCAGGGCGAGGCCGGACGGCGCCGGGCGGAGGAGCATTTCTCCTGGCATTCCATCGCGGAGACCACTCTTGAGGTCTACCGCAGCGTACTGAAGTAGAACGTTAGGCCCCGCCGAGTCGGCAACTTTGGCCGGCGGGGCTGGGCGTTTGTCAGCTCCCGGCCGCGGCCTGGCGTTTCTCTCGCTTGGCCGCCGCCTTCTGGCGGGCGATGAGGATCTTCTCATCCACGGGAGCCTCGCCGCTGGCCCGGCGTCTGCGTGCATAGGCCATGGCCTCGTCCTGGCGCGCGCCTTCCGCACCGGAGGCGATTTTCGCGCGCAAATGCTCCGGGCCGTAGCCAAAGGCATCCACAAGGTCCAGCGAGAACGGGCGCAGACGGGAAAACAGCCTGTTGATGTAGTCGCCGAGCGTCCTGGCGCGCTGCGCGGAGAGCCGGCCGTTCATCAGGTACCAGCCGAGGTTCTTCTCCACCAGACCCAGCCCGAACAGGTCACGGACCCAGGTCAGGACCTGGCGGGTGTCCCGGTCCTCGATGCCGGGCAGCGCCCTGGTGAAGGCCTCCCACTGCAGCAACTCGGCATGGGCCCGCGCCGCCTCGATGAGTTCGTTCTGGTGCTCATTGAACAGCGCTGCGGCTTCGGCCTGGGGCATCCTGTTGGCGCTGCGCAAGGCATTGCCCGCCTCCTTGACCATCGCGGACACCCGCTCCGTCAGCAATTGGCGCTGGGTGTTTTCATCCTTGAGATAATTGGCGGACTTCTTCTCGGAGCCACTGTCCACAAAGGTCTGGGCGACCTGCCGCAGGCCGGTCCTATGCAGCGTGGCGTCGGCGGCCTTGTGGGCCACCCAGCGGGCCATCACGCCGAAGTCGGCATGGCGGAATTCCTTGGCGTAGTCCGCCAGCAAACGCTTGGCGACCAGCTGCAGCAGGACGTTGTTGTCCCCCTCGAAGGTAGCGTAGACATCCAGATCGGCGTACAGCGACGGGAGCCGGTTCTCGGCGAGGTATCCGGCGCCGCCGCAGGCCTCGCGGCACTCCTGAATGGTGTCAAGGGCGTGCCAGGTACTCAAGGATTTGAGGGCCGCGGCCAACGTCTCCAGGTCCTGTCGGTCTTCGTCGGTGTCGTGGGCTCCCGAAAAGACACCATCGAACTGCTCGAGCAGTTCCTCATGGGCGAAGGAGGCCGCATATGTCGTCGCGAGCCGCGGCAGCAGGCGCCGCTGATGGCGCTGGTAGTCCATCAGCACTTCCTCGGTAGTGTCCGAAGCTGCGTTGAACTGGCGACGCTCGTTGGCATACTTGATCGCGATGGACAGTGCTACCTTACTTGCGGCCACGGCTGCACCGTCCAGGGACACCCTGCCCTGCACGAGAGTCCCCAGCATCGTGAAGAAGCGCCGGCCCGGACTGGCAATGGAGGAGCTGTAGGTGCCGTCTGCGGCGACGTCACCGTAGCGGTTGAGCAGGTTGGTGCGGGGAATGCGGACGTGGTCAAAGTGCAGCCGGCCGTTGTCGATGCCGTTCAAACCACCCTTGAGGCCATCATCCTCACCGCCGACGCCGGGCAGGAAGTTGCGCTGTTCGTCGCGGATGGGCACAAAGAAGGCGTGCACACCGTGGTCAACCCCGCGGGTGATCAGATGCGCAAAAACGACGGCGGCAACCCCGTCCTTGGCGGCGTTGCCCAGATAGTCTTTCCAGGCCGCGCGGAACGGAGTGTGCAGCACGAATTCCTGGCTCTGCGGATCGTATGTGGCGGTCGTGCCGATGCTGGCGACATCGGAGCCATGCCCCGTTTCCGTCATGGCAAAGGCGCCCGGAATATCCATGTTCATGATCCCCGGCAACCACTTGTCGTGGTGTTCCTTCGTGCCCAGGTGGAGCACTGCTGAGCCGAAGAGCCCCCATTGGACACCGGCCTTAATCTGCAGCGACGGATCCGCCACCACGAGTTCCTCGAAGCCAGCGATGTTGCCGCCGTGGTTGTCTTCTCCGCCGAGGTGTTTCGGGAACGCGCGGTGGACGGCACCGCTGTCCACGAGGTATTTGAGCTGACCGGTTACCCGTTCCCGGTGTTCGGTCATGGTCAGCCCGTCGATGCCCTGAACCTCGGGGCGGCCGGCCAGCTCGCGTGCCTGCCGTCGGATGTCCGCCCATTTGCCGAGCAGATGGCCGCCCAGAGCGGCAACATCGACGGCGGCCGGGGCCGCGATGCCGTCTTCCGGGAGTTCGGGGGCGCTTGTTTGGGGGACTGTCACTTGGGTCATCCTTGATCCTTCAGCTGGTGGTTTTGTTCTTGTTGCTAGTGCTGGTGCCGGCATTCGACGCGATCTGGGCGATACCGTCAAAGAGCCAACCGGTGAGCTGCTCCGTCATTTGCTCCCTGCTGGGCTTATCGTCACCTTCGGGTGTTCCGAGCCAATGCTCGCCAGCCGCACGGACCATGCCGATGGCGGCGGGAGGCCAGTATGCAGCGGCTTTGAGCTGGGCTTCGGTGCTCATGCCGGCTGTCAGATGGGCACGGAACGGAGCCGCCATCATGGTCGTCACGGCCGCGAAAAAGTGGCTCAGGACCGCTGCGCCACCGGCGCCGTCCGGCTCGATTCCCGTTGGAGCAGATGGGTCTGCTCCGCCGGGCCGGGTAACAAAGGCATAGACATGGGGCGATGATTCAGCCATCTGCAGGTAGACCGAAACCATCGCGTGCAGGCCTTCGCGGGCCGTTGTTGCTGTCTCCGCCGCTTCCTGCAGTTTGTTCTGCATGCGTCCGATCACCACTTCGCCGACCGCCCGCTGGAGACCTGCCTTATCGCCGAAATAGCGGTAGAAGACTGGTTTGGAGGTGCCTGCCGCCGCGGCGATCTCTTCCATCGAAGCGTCCGGACCCAGCCGGTGCACAGCCTGCCGAGCCGCCCTGATGAGTTCCCGGCGCCGTGTCACCCGATGGGCATCCCACCGCGCCGATCTTCCATCTGCTGCAGGTTGTCCGTGCGCAAGAGCTGTATTCACGATACCTAGCGTATCAGGTACGCTAGGTAGCAGTAATACCTGATCTGCCACCAAGCTCCGAGGAGAATGCCCCCATGGCTGCTTCACCAGATGTATCCGCCGCTTCCACTGACTCCGCCGCTGGTGCGGGAATCCGCAAGGCGGTAGTCATCGGTGGAAACCGCATCCCCTTCGCCCGCGCCAATGGCGCCTACACCAACGCCAGCAACCAAGACATGCTCACGGCGGCACTCGATGGCCTGGTTGCACGCTTCGGCCTGCAGGACGAACGTATCGGCGAAGTCGCCGCCGGGGCGGTACTCAAGCACTCCCGGGACTTTAACCTCACCCGCGAAGCCGTGCTCGGCTCCGCCCTCTCACCGGAGACGCCCGTTTACGACCTGCAGCAGGCCTGCGCCACTGGGTTGGAAACGGTCATGGGACTGGCGAACAAGATCAAACTGGGCCAGATCGAATCGGGAATTGCGGGCGGTGTGGACTCCGCCTCGGACGCACCGATAGCAGTCAGCGAGGGACTGCGCGCAGTACTGCTGGAGCTCAACCGCGCGAAGACCCTGCAGCAGAAGCTCACGGCTGTGGCCAAACTCAGGCCAAAGGACCTGGCACCCAACGCCCCTGGTACGGCCGAACCTCGTACCGGGCTGTCGATGGGGGAGCACCAGGCCCTCACCACTGCCGCCTGGAACATCTCCCGGGAAGCACAGGACGAACTGGCCCTGGCCAGTCACAAGAACCTTGCCGCCGCCTATGACCGCGGCTTCTTCGACGATCTGGTCACCCCGTACCATGGCCTCACCCGCGATGCGAATCTTCGCGCCGACACCTCGCTGGAGAAGCTCGGCAAGCTTGGACCGGTATTCGGCAAGAGCCTGGGCGACAAAGCAACAATGACCGCCGGCAACTCCACACCGCTGACCGACGGCGCCTCGACGGTCCTGATCGGCTCGGAAGACTATGCCCGCGCGCACGACCTGCCTATGCTTGCGGACATAGTCGACTCGGAAGCGGCAGCCGTGGACTTCGTGCACGGCAAGGAAGGGCTGCTGATGGCGCCGGCCTACGCCGTGCCGCGGTTGCTGGCGCGGAACAACCTCACCTTCGATGACTTCGACTACTTTGAGATCCACGAAGCTTTTGCCGGCACCGTGCTGTGCCATCTGGCGGCGTGGGAGAGCGAAGAATTCTGCCGCAACAAGCTCGGGCTGGACAAACCGCTCGGCGCCATCGACCGCAGCAAACTCAACGTCAACGGTTCGTCGCTCGCGGCCGGTCATCCCTTCGCAGCGACCGGGGGACGGATTGTAGCGGCGCTGGCCAAGCTGCTCCATGAGAAAGCGGCAGCGGAGGGCAACCGCGGACGCGGACTGATTTCGGTCTGCGCAGCAGGCGGACAGGGCGTCGTAGCCATCCTGGAGGCCCGCTAAGCCATGACGGATTCCTACCTGACGCTCGTCAACAGCGGGCTGTCCAAGAACATTGCAAAGAAGCTTGGCCTGCCACGGCCGGCCATCCTGCGGCGCTACCACCCGGGCCAGCCCTTGGTCCCCGGACCCGTGCTCCTGATCGGCAGCAGTGCCGGTACCGAGGCGCTGGCCACGGAACTGCTGGCCTGGGGACTCGATGTGCGCCGGCACGCCGGGCCCAAGGACAAGCTGGGGGCGATCATCGCTGTGCTGGACGAGGTATCCGATCCCGAGGACCTTGCCGAGCCCATGTTGGCCGTCGGCTCCTCGCTGCGGAGCCTCCTCCCGGGTGGGCGCGTCGTGACGATCTCGCGTCCGGCCTCCACTGCGGATGCCCCGGCACGGGCCGCTGCCCGGCAGGGGATCGAGGGCGCGCTGCGCTCCCTGGCGCATGAACTGCGTGGCGGCGCTACCGGAAACGGCATCTTGCTCGACGACGCCGTAGACGCCCAGGCGCCGAGTGCGCTGGCAGCCCTGCGCTTTTTCCTGTCCGGACGCAGTGCTTACGTGGATGGTCAGTTCGTGCTCGTCGGGTCGCCACAAGGAGAGTTGCCGGCAGACTTTGACCGGCCGCTGGCAGGGCAGGTCGCCGTCGTTACCGGTGCAGCCCGTGGCATCGGCGCTGCCATAGCCAAGGTCCTGCACCGCGACGGCGCCCGGGTCATCTGCGTGGATGTACCGGCCGCCGGCGAGCAGCTGGTGAAGGTATCCAATGAAACCGGCGGAACGGCGCTGCAGCTCGATATCACCGGTGAAACCGCCGGGCAGAAAATCCTGGATCACGCCCACAGCCGCTATGGAAGGCTGGACATCGTGGTCCACAATGCCGGCATTACCCGGGACAAACTGCTGGCGAACATGGATGAAGCAAAGTGGAATTCGGTGATCAGCGTCAATCTCGCCTCCCAGCTGCGGATCAACGAGGTACTGCTCGCCTCCGAGCTGTTCCCGCAGGTTCCGCAGGTGGTCTCGCTTGCTTCGACCAGCGGCATCGCCGGCAACCGGGGGCAAACTAATTATGCGGCCTCTAAAGCCGGGGTCATCGGCATGGTTGCCGCCTCCGCGGCGGCCTTCGCCGAACGCGGCGGCACCATTAACGCCGTCGCTCCCGGCTTCATCGAAACAGAGATGACGGCAAAGATTCCCATGGCGACGCGGGAAATCGCACGCCGGATGCTGCCGTCCCTGCAGCAGGGCGGACTTCCGCTCGACGTCGCCGAGACAATCTCCTTCCTGGTCAGCGATGCGGCCGGCGGCATTAACGGACAGACCTTGCGGGTCTGCGGCCAGAGCCTGGTGGGCGCATGAGCACCCGCGAAGCTATTGCGCTCCCGGAACTGCCGTCCCTGTCCAAGCTGTATGTCAGCGCCCTGTCGACGGCCGCGCGGACCAAGCTGGGGGCGCTGGAACGCAGCCATGCCCTGCCCCACGTGCAGCACACTGTCACGGATGTGCAGGTCAGCCTGGAGCACGTCACCACGTTCCAGCACCTGCTGCACGGCACGGTGCGGGACAGCCTGCCCTCCGTGTTCGTCCACTCGGTAGCGTTCCCGGTAGTCATGAGTGTGCTGACGCGCCCGGATTTCCCGCTACCGCTGCTGGGCATGGTCCATCTGGGCAACCGGGTGCGGCACCTGCGCAGCATCGACTTCAGCGAACCCCTGGCGGTCACTGCATGGGCGGAAAACCTGGCCGGCCATCACGCCGGCACCTGCGTGGACGTGCGTGTGGACGTCCAGGCAGCGGGGGAGAACGTCTGGGAAGGCACCTCCACCTACCTGGCCAAGGGACTGTACGTTCCCGGGCTGGACAAGGCGAGCCGGCCCGAAAGGCAGGACTTCGTGCCGCCCCAGCCGACAGCCAAATGGCGCCTGGGCCCGGAAGCGGGACGGGAGTATGCCGCCGTCTCCGGCGACTTCAACCCGATCCACCTGAGCGCGCTGTCCGCCAAGATCCTCGGTCTGAAACGTTCAATCGCGCACGGCATGTATCTGGCCGCGAGGGTCATCAACAGTGTCGAGGCCGTCGCAGCGGAGCCGTTCGCCTGGGACATCGAGTTCGCCGCACCGGTGTTCCTGCCGGCCACGGTTGCCCTGCGGATCGAGGACCACGAAGCGGACGGCCGGTGGGATTCTGCGGACTTCACCGGCTGGGGCGAGCGCAGCCACCGCAAGCACTTCAGCGGCAGTGTCCGCGCGCTCTGACCCGCCGGAAGTATGCTTGGCACCATGACTGAAGACCACCGATTTCTGAAGCGTGCCCGCGAGCTGGACACAGCGGACCCGTTGGCGTCGTTGCGGGCCCGCTTTTTGGGGCACGACGACGCCACGGTCCCCGCCTATCTTGACGGTAACTCCCTGGGACGCCCGCTCCAAGCCAGTGTGGAACGGGTCCAGGAACTGATGGTGCACCAGTGGGGCGGCCGCCTGATCCGCGGCTGGGACGAGGCCTGGCTGCAGCTGCCGAAAAGCATCGGCGACGAGCTGGGCCGGGTGGCACTGGGCGCTGCGCCGGGCCAGTGCATCGTGGCGGATTCCACCACAGTGCTCCTGTACAAACTGGCCCGGGCCGCAATCCAGGCCCGCCCCGGACGTAACCGGATTGTCATTGACCGCGACAATTTCCCGTCCGACCGGTTCATCGTAGAGGGCATCGCGGACGAATGCGGACTCGAACTGGACTGGCTCGAGGCACCGCAGGATGGCGGCGTGGACGCCGGACTGGTCCGGTCGGTCGTAGGTCCGGATACGGCGCTGGTACTGCTCAGCCATGTGGCCTACCGGTCCGGGTATCTGGCCGACATGCCCGCGATTACGCAGGCAGTGCACGACGCCGGGGCCCTGGTCTTGTGGGATCTGTGCCATTCCGTTGGTGTCGTCCCGGTGGAGCTGGACGCCTGGGGCGTGGACCTCGCCGTCGGATGCAGTTACAAGTACCTCAACGGCGGTCCCGGCGCCCCGGCCTGGGCCTATGTCAGGGCCGAGCATCAGCATTTCCGCCAGCCGATCCAAGGGTGGATCGGCAGCGCCGAGCCCTTCGAGATGGGGCAGGGCTATGAGCCGGCAGCGGGCATCGGCCGGTTTGCAAGCGGGACACCCCCAATCATCGGCATGACGGCCATCCAGGACATGGTGGACCTGATCGGCACCGCCGGAATCCACAATGTCCGCGCCAAGTCCGTGGCCCTGACGGAATTTGCCGTCGAGGTGACGGACGAGCTGCTGGCGGGCTACGGCGTCGCTATTTCCTCACCTCGGGACCCCGCGCAGCGCGGCAGCCATATCACCATCGACCATCCGTCCTTCAAGAAAGTGGTGGGCAGGCTCTGGGACCAGGGAATCATTCCGGACTTCCGCGAACCTGACGGCCTGCGGCTGGGACTGTCGCCCTTGTCCACCAGCTTCGAAGAAGTGTACGTCGGCGTGGCAGCGATCGAGGCGGAACTGGCGCTCGGCTGATCGCGGCTGTCAGCCGACGGCCAAGCCGGACGGGACCGGCCTGGCGACGGCGGCGCTACGCGAAGTGGTCCACCGCATGCTGGTAGCTGTGGGCGGTCAGGGCAGCGGTCTGTTCCCAGCCGAAGGCGGCGGCATGGATCGCCGCGCTGGCCCCGAGGCGGTGGCGGAAGTCCGGGTACTCGTACAGCTCGCGCAGGGCCGAGGCCCAGTCCTGTGCCGCGTGCCCGTCCACCAGCAGCCCGGTAACGCCGTGGCTGACCGCCGAGGGCAGGCCCCCGACGTTGGTGGCGACCACCGGTGTACCGCAGGCCTGTGCCTCAAGCGCCACGAGGCCGAAAGACTCGCTATAGGAGGGCACTGCCACCACGTCGGCGCTGCGGAAGTGCTCGGCCAGGTCGGCAGCGCCCACCGGCGGCAGCAGCCGGACCGTCTCCTCCAGGCCGAGCTGGTGGATCAGCGGTCCCAGGTCCAGCTTGCTCGCGCCGCTGGCTTCACCGATGACGGTGATCTGCAGGCGCATGTCCGGGCAGAGCTCCTTCAGCCGCGCCGCGGCGTGAACCAATACCTGCGGCCCCTTCAGTGCTTGGATCCGCCCGGCGAAGCAGATGTGGAAAACGTCCAGGGCGATGCCTGCGCTGCGCCGCGCCGCGTCCCGGCCTTCCGGCGTGAAGTTCGACAGATCCACACCGGGCGGAACCACATCGATCTTGTCTCCGGCGGACCCGTACAGCTCCTTGAGCTCGGTGGCCTCAGTGAGCGTGTTGGCTATGAGGCGGGCCGCGCCGTCAGCGACGTCCTGTTCACCGGCGATCCTGATTTGCGGCTCCGGGGATTCGCCGGACTGCAGGTGGCGGTTCTTGACCTTGGCCAAGGTGTGCATCGAATGCACCAGGGGCACCCGCCAATCGCGCTGGAGCTGAAGCCCCACGGCGCCGGAGAGCCAGTAGTGGGAATGGATCACATCGTAGGGTCCGGCGTTGTCGGCGGCCGTGAACCTGCGCAGTTCTGCCTCCAGCCGCGGCAGCAGCCCCGGGAGTTCCTCTTTGGGCACGGTGTCCGCGGGGGCACCGGGCAGGTGGATGACGCGCGCCCCGGGCCGCGGATACTCAACCGGCTCCTGATCCTCCACTGTGGAGCGGGTGAAGACATCAACCTGGGCGCCCATCGCGATGAGTTCCCGGGAAACCGCCCGGACGTAAACGTTCATGCCACCCGCGTCTCCGCCGCCGGGCACGGCCAGCGGCGAGGTATGGAGGGAGAGGACCGCGATTCGGCGCAGGGGGCGCATGGGCTTCCTTCCCTCAGGGCTGGCGGACGTAGCATCAACTTTAGTCGCTGCTGAACCTTCTGCCGGCCGCACGCGTCTGGATCAGTAAACGCGCTCGGGCCGATGAAACGTCACAGCCGGCGCGGCGACGAAAGCCATCGGAGTTAAGGGGAGCACCGCCATGGAGTACGAAGTCAATGGACTGCCGATGCACGTACTGCTGGTCCATGCCACGGTCATCGTAATTCCGGTTGCAGCGCTGTGCACCATTTTGAGCCTGGTCTGGCCGACGGCGCGGCGACGGCTGGGCATTGTGACGCCGCTGATAGCCCTGGCCGCCCTGGTGCTGGTCCCGATCACCCAGCAGGCCGGCGAGTGGCTGCTGGAGCGGATCGATGAAACCCGGCTGGTCCAGGAGCACGAAGCGCTGGGCGAAATGATGCTGCCCTGGGTGATCGGCATCTTTATCGCCGCCCTGGGCCAATGGCTGTGGTTCCGCTACGGCGCGACGGCGGCGGCCGGCATCCGCCGCAAGCTCGGCAAGGTCGGGACCTGGGTACTCGCTGCCCTGGCCGTGCTGGCGGTTGCAGCCGTGTGCGTGGGGGCCACGGTCATGATTGTCCAGGTGGGCGAATCCGGTGCCCGTGCCGTGTGGCAAGGCAGCTTCAGCGAGGGCTAGTGCATGGTAAACCGGCGGGCCACTACTGCGGCTGCACCGGGGATGGCCAGGGCGGGCAGCAGCAAGCTGTTCCGGGCATCCAGCACCGCTGGCGGAAGCGGCCGCCCGAGCGCCATATTCAGGTGGGCCTGCCAGCCTGCCGTGGCGGCTGCGGCGCGCCGACTGCGGTCGAACACGCGCAATTGTTCGCCGGTGTCCTGTCCTTGAAGTGCCGCGGAAATGATCGGGGCAAGCGCGGCAGCGTCCAGCCACCCCAGGTTCATGCCCTGTCCGCCGATCGGGCTGATTTCATGCGCGGCGTCCCCGATCAGGGCAACGCGGCCGTGGACCATCCGGCGGACCCGCCGCGAGCGCACGGCGAACGAGCTGAGCATCGAATTCGTGGCGACGTCCACGGTCCCGCCGGTGCGCCCGGAGATCAGACCGGCCAGCCTGCCCGGCTCCGGCTCAGGATCCAGCGCGCGGGTCCGGACCACCCAGCGGCGCAGGCCGCCGGGCAGCGGAAAGGACTCGACGATGCCCTCCGGCTCCAGGTAGAGAACGGCGGTGGCTCCGTCGGAGGTGTTGTCGGCGAAGTCGCCCATCAGGTAGGTATCGGGATAGCGCCGCGATGCCACGGGCACCTTCAGAAGGCCCCTGACAGTGGAACGGGCGCCGTCGGCCGCCACGGCCAGCCGGGCGGCGTAGACCTTCTCCCGTCCTGGGTCGGTGCTGCTGCCGGCGCTGCCAGCGGTCCCGCCGCAGCGGCTGACTTCCAGCGTCACCCGGCCCCCGCCGTCGTCAATCCTTTGGGCCGTCCTGCCGTAATGGACCCTGCCGCCGAGCGTGTGCAACTGCTGCTCCAGGATCCGCTCCGTTAGTACCTGGGGCACCGCGAGCACGTACGGATGCGGTCCGGGCACGCATCCGAAGTCCAGGGTGGCGATATCGCGGCCACTGCGCCGCGCCACTCCCTCCCTGATCTGCACACCGGAGGCAATCAGCTTTTCCGCAACGCCGGCTTCGGCCAGGACGGCGAGCGCGGGCGGGTGGATCCCGATCGCACGCGAATGATCACTCCGCCGCCTGCGCTGCTCAAGGATAACGACGTCGAGGCCGCGCTGCCGGAGCAGAATTCCGAGCAGCAGCCCTACTGGACCGGCGCCCACAATGGCAACGTCATGCACGGTTCGGCGGCCTGTAGGTGAGCAGATGGTGGAAGGGCCTCTTGGTGCTGACCGTCCAGCCTGGCGGCACAATCCGGGCAAGTTCGCTGGAGGTGTAGCTGCGGCGGATGGACGTCAACCCGTCCACGCGGATGAAGGAACCGGGGAAGAACGGCCGCGTCCCGACGGAAAAAAGGCCGTACGCCACCGGGCTGCGGCGGATGTCGTTGTGGATGGCGGCGCGGCGGCACAGCCGCTGCGAGTCTGACAGCAGCGCCATCAGCTGGGCGGCATCCAGGTGGTGGAGCAGGTGGTTGGATGTCACCAGGTCAAAGGTGCGCCCCTGCGCCACCAGTTCGGAACTGAGCGCGCGGTGGAACACCAGACCGTCCACCTTCGGCAGGGAGACGGCGAAGGCATGCGCTCGCTCATCCGGGTCGATCGCGGTGATCTCCAGCGGGATGCCGTCGCGGGCGGCCCACTTGGCGATCGCCCGGGGAATGTCGCCGCCGCCCGAGCCGATATCCAGCAAGGTGTTGGGACCGTTCGGCCTCAGCAACGGGCGCAGCTGCCGCCGGTAAACGCCATGCCAGCCCGACACGGCCCAGTTAATGAGCGGAAACTGCCGGTAGGTGCGCTCCAGCTTCCGCTCATCGCAGTCAGGCCGGTCCATCTCCTCGACGGCATCGACCGCCCGCTCGGCCAGAAAACCCACTACTGCTGCCTGCCGCGCCTAGACAGTGGCCGGTTCGCTGGCCGCTGCCCGCGGCGTCGTGAGCGTCGGTGCGCCGCTCTTGGTGAACAGGCCGGTTTCCACGGTGAGCCCCGGGCCGAAGGCCATGGAACAGATCCGTTCGTCGTCTCCGGCGAACGGCGCGTCCATGATGTGCTTGAGCACGAACATCACGGTGGCACTGGACATGTTGCCGTAGTCGCGCAAGGTCTCCCGGGCCGGGACCAGCTGGTGTTCGCGCAGCTGCAGTTTGGCTTCCACCTTGTCCAGGATGCTGCGTCCCCCGGGGTGGATGGCCCAATGCTCGATCTCCTCATAGGGTCGGCCATGAACCGCGGCATCGCGGGCCAGCAGGGGTTCCAGCGCGCCGACGATATGCTCGTCGATGATGTGCGGTACATAGGTGCCCAGCACCATTTCGAAGCCCTCATCGCCAATGTTCCAGGCCATGGATTCCTCGCCGACAGGGGTCAGTACCGTCTCGAAATGATCGAGCACAATACCAGGGGACGACAACGCCAGGTCCCGGGCGGTGACAATCGCCGCGGCGGCGCCGTCGGCGAACAGGGACGAACCCATGATGGTATCCGGGTCATTGGAGGTGCGTACGTGCAGCGTGCACAGTTCCGCGGTCACCACAAGGACAACTGCGTTCGGATCGGCCTCGCAGAAGGATTTCGCGGCTCGCAAGGCGGGAAAAGCTGCATAGCAGCCCATGAAGCCTAGATGGTAGCGCTGGACGGCTGGGCTAAGCCCGAGAGCCCGCACTACCTTGTAATCGGGTCCGGGATTGAAGAATCCCGTGCAGGAAACCGTTATCACGTGGGTCACGTCGGCGGCGGAGATCTCCGGACAGGAGGCCAGGGCTTTGGTCGCCGCCTCGATGAATAGCGGAGTGGCTGCATCCGCAAACTTGTCGTTGCGGACCTTCGTACTGGGACTCAGGATGAGCCGGTTCTCCGGGTCGAAGAAGACCGGACTGTCGGTGCGGCACTCCAAAGTCAGTTCTTCTACCGCCGTATAGCGCGTCTCGATACCGGAATAGTCAAAAGACGTACCCACCAGCCTCTGGCCCAGGCGGGTCAGACCGGGCTGGGCTGCGAAGACGTCGCGCACCTGGGACTGGACCAGAACGGTTTCGGGAACGGCGGTTTCAAGGGACCTCATGGTGACCGGCATAGTTCATTCTTAGAGGAGCCAGGTCCGGAAAACAATGGCTTGGTGCCGATCAGCTCCCGTCCTCACAGACGACATCGTTGTTCGCGACCTCGTGCTGGCGCCCGCCGTGGCATGCAGTCGATGGCCCCTGTCACACCTTGCCAACGCTCCTTGTCACCTCCGGGTATCGGTCATACGGTGGAGGAAACGCCACGAACTGAACAACCGCCGGCATGGATTACGGAACCGATTGCCAGGGATGGGAAGTGCAATGACTACCAACCGGAACCGCAGGGAGCGCTATGCCGACCGGCGGGACGCCGGCAGGACGCTGGCCGCGGAACTGGGTTCCTATGGCGGACGCCGGGATGTTTTGGTACTCGGCCTGCCGCGGGGCGGCGTCCCCGTAGCTGCGGTCATCGCCGAAACCCTGGAGGCTCCGCTGGATGTAGTCCTGGTCCGCAAGATCGGCGTTCCAGGTCATCAGGAGGTCGCCATGGGCGCCATCGCATCGGTGGCCGGTTCCATCGACACCGTGCGCAATGAGGACGTCCTGGCCAAATTCGCCAAGCGCTTCGGTGACTCGGGCGCCTTCGACCACGTTGCTGCAAAGGAACGGGCGGAACTGGACCGCAGGGAGCGCGTTTACCGCGCAGACAGGCCGCCGCTGGACGTCGTCGGCCGGACCCTCATTGTGGTGGATGACGGACTGGCTACCGGTGCCACCATGCGGGCGGCGATCACCGTGCTGCGCGAACAATCGCCGGCGCGCATCGTGGCAGCTGTTCCCGTCGGACTCAGCGGCACCTGCAAGGATGTTGGCAGGATCGCCGATGAAGTGGTGTGCCCTTGGAACCCGCAGGATCTGGTCGCCGTCGGCCAAGCCTATGACCATTTCGATCAGGTGGATGACGCCGAAGTCATCAACCTCCTCGCGAAATACCAGCGGCCGGCGCAAGCCGGTTGAGCAGACGTTGGGGGCATTACAGACCGCGGCGGGCAACTCGCCTGCCAACGGAGAAGGGACGGCACAATGACAGCCAAGAATGTATTCGTACTTGCACTGACTGATGTTCAGCGGGGGGAACTGGAAACTGTCAACGGCGCCGAAAACTACGCATTCCGCAACCTGCTCGACTACGAGAGTGTAGTAAACACTCCCGATATCGATTTCGAAGGCCTCCTAGCCCAAGCGCGACGTGAATTGCAGGAATTCGATGGGCCTGTAGATGCCATCGTGACGCACTGGGACTTCCCGGCCAGCGTGATTGGGCCGTTGCTGGCGAAGGAACACGGACTGCCTGCACCCTCGTTGGAGAGCCTGCTCAAATGCGAGCACAAGTACTGGAGCCGGCTCGAGCAAAAAGCCTCGATACCCGAATGCGTTCCGCAGTTCGCCTCTTTCGACCCGTTCGACGACGACGCACTGTCGAAGATCGACATCGATTACCCATTCTGGGTCAAACCGGTGAAATCGCACTCCTCGAACCTCGGCTTCGAAATCCAGAACGAGGACCAATTCAGGGAAGCTGTCCAGGAAATCCGCGACCAAATAGAACAGATTGGCGACGCCTTCAACGACGTACTCGCCATGGTGGACCTGCCGCCGGAACTGAAGAACGCGGATGGCAACACCTGCCTGGCCGAGGGGTTCATTTCCGGCATCCAGGCCGCCCCTGAAGGAACGATGTTCGGCGGAAAATTCCAGGTCCATGGTGTTTTCGACATGCACAAGGATGAAGCAGGGACGAGCTTTGAACGGCTCGATTATCCGGCCAACAGCGTCCCGGAGAGCGTACAGCAGCGCATGATCGACCTCACCGAGCGCTACATGCACCATGTCGGTTTTGACAACGGTTGCTTCAACGCCGAATTCATGTGGGACGAAGCCGAGGACAAGCTGTGGCTCGTGGAAATCAACACCCGTATCTCACAGTCCCACAGCGACCTCTTTGCGAAGGTGGACGGCGTCTCCAACCACGAAGTAGCTATCGACATTGCGCTGGGCCACGAACCGAAGATGCCGCGCCGCAAGGGCAACTTCGCCGTCGCATCACAATGCATGATCTTCCACGACGAGGATGCCATCGTGACGCGCGTACCCAGCGCCGAAGATAAGGCCGCTATCCGGGAACGCTACCCGGAAACAACCGTGACCCTGCAAGTCAAGGAAGGGGAGAAGCTCTCGGACCTGCCCGGCCAGGACAGCTACCGCTACATCCTGGGCAAGCTTTACATCGGCGCCGACAACCGGGAGCAGCTGGTGGAACGGTACAACGCCATCCTGTCCGAGTTGCCGTTTGAGTTCGCACCGGTAGATCAGACCGCCGGCCAGGAGGGAGCCGCATGAAGACCATCACCGAGTTTCCCCACGAAGTACGGGTCATCGAAAACACCTTCATTCCCATGCGCGACGGCGCCCAGTTAGCAGCCCGGATCTGGCTGCCGGTCGACGCCGAGGAGCTTCCCGTTCCGGCCGTGCTGGAATACCTTCCTTACCGTAAACGGGACAGCACGCGCGGCCGGGACGCCATAAACCATCCCTACATTGCGGGGCACGGTTACGTCGCGGTCCGCGTGGACATGCGGGGCAGCGGCGACTCCGACGGCGTCGTCGTGGATGAATACCGGCCACAGGAACATGAGGACGCTGAGGACGTCATTGCCTGGCTCGCAGAACAGCAGTGGTGCGACGGGAACGTAGGCATGATGGGCATTTCCTGGGGTGGTTTCAACAGCCTGCAGATTGCCGCCCGCAGACCGCCGGCGTTGAAAGCGATCATCAGTGCCTCCGCTACCGATGACCTGTACGTGGACAACATGCACTACATGGGCGGCTGCCTGCTGGCTGACAACCTGTCGGAAGCCACCGTCATGTTCGCCTTCAACTCGCTGCCGCCGGATCCGGCCATCGTGGGGGACCGCTGGCGCGACATGTGGCACGAACGCCTCGCCGGCAGCGGGCTCTGGCTTGAAACCTGGCTCGAACACCAGCGCCGCGACGATTACTGGAAACCTGCCTCGGTCTGCGAAGACTACGGCGATGTCCAGGTTCCAGTGATGGCCGTAGGCGGTTGGGCCGACGGCTACACGAACGCCATTTTCCGCTTGATGGAGAACCTGGATGTGCCGCGCAAGGGCCTGATCGGTCCGTGGGGACACAAATATCCCCACATCGGTATTCCCGGCCCGGCCATCGGCTTCCTCCAGGAAGTCGTGCGGTGGTGGGACCATTGGCTCAAGGGCAAGGACACCGGCCTCATGGAGGAGCCGATGCTGCGTGCCTGGATGCAGGACAGCGTCTCTCCGGAGCCGTCCTACGCAGACCGTCCCGGCCGCTGGGTCGCCGAGGACAGCTGGCCCTCGCCGGCCATTGAAAAACGCCGCTACCATCTGGGCCGCCATGGTATCGAGCAAGGTGACGCCAAGGACGAACCGGGCCACGAAGTCACGCTGCAATCACCCTTGAGCGTGGGTATGTTCGCCGGCAAATGGGCCTCGTACGCAGCCACCCCCGATCTTCCGTTCGACCAGCGCGAGGAAGACGGCGGAGCACTCGTTTACGAGACCGATCCGCTGCGGGAAACGATGGAGATCTTCGGGCTGCCCTCGGTCACCTTCGAAGTCTCCGCAGACAAGCCCGTCGCGATGCTTGCGGTCCGCCTGTCCGATGTGGCGCCGAACGGCGAAGCTACGCGGTTCACCTACGGTCTGCTCAACCTCACCCACCGAGACGGCAGCGAAAACCCGCAGCCGCTGGAACCGGGCCGCAAGTACCAGGTGGAAATCCAGTTGAACGGGATCGCACAGACCATCCCAGCGGGTCACCGGCTCCGGCTCTCGGTGTCCACGTCATACTGGCCCTTGGCCTGGCCGTCGCCGGAGGCAGCCATGGTGACGCTGACGACCGGCGCAAGCACCCTCACCCTGCCGGTCCGCCCCCCGCGGCCGGAGGATGCCGCCCTCCGGGAATTCGGCGAGCCCGAAGCGGCGCCGGACCTAGAAATCACCCCGTTGACACCGGGCGAGCACCACTGGCGTGTTTCCCGCGATCTGGTCACAAATGTGTCGACCCTGGAGGTGGCCAACGACCAAGGCAGCTTCCGGATCGACGAAACGGACACCATAGTCCGGCGCAGCACCAACGAGTGGTACAGCTTCCGCTGGAACGAGGTAAATTCCGTACGCGGCGAAACCCGGACGGTCCGCCGCTTCGAGCGCGATGACTGGAGGGTGGAAATAGTGACCCGGACGGTGTTGACGTCAACACCGACGGACTTCCACATCAGCGCACAGCTCGATGCCTATGAACTCGATACCCAGCGCGGGAATCCCCGTGTCTACTCCGAGAACTGGCAGCGTGCGATACCCAGAGACCTGGTTTAGGACGACGAAGGGCAGGATCATGAGAAGTATGGAAGAGCAGGAAAGCAGCGTTCCGAATGTGGAGCCGCCGGTGAAAGAGGGCAGGTCTTCGCAGGACAAAGCGGACAGGGTCAACCCCGATCCGGAGACGGAGAACATCACCGGTCTGGAACCCGGCGGGGGAGTCCCGCCCGGGGAAACTCCTCCCGCAGAGGACCAGATGAGCTCGGACCAAGGCCATGAGGAGTAGCAGGCTATGAAAAACAAACTCATTTTCGGAGCCGGGCTCGCGGCAGGGTTCGTCCTCGGGTCACGTTCGGGCCGTGGCAGTTACGAGCAACTGAGGGACGCCGCGCAGGAGTTGTGGACCAGCAATATTTCCAGGAACGCAGGCCAAAAGGATCCGGTGCGGAGCGGTTCGTCAACGGGCTCGCGGGCGGGACGCCGCGCTTCGACCGGGAATGCGTGGAACAGCGACGCCGGTGCTTCTTCCGTGCGGACCGGAGCAGCAGGCTCCGGCGCCGCGGACGCCGGGGCTGCTGCGGCGGCAGGGCGGCCGGAAACAAGGCGGGATGTCTCATCCGACCCGGCGATGGATGACCGTCCGGGCGGAGAATGGGCAGGCGAAGGCGGTGCGCTCGCGGACGGACCCGCCACCGGTACCGATCCCGAGGAGAATCTGGGCCACTCCTGAGCGGCTGATGCCGGCCCCTGCGGCCAGAACCCTGCGGCCGGGCAGTCCGCCGACTGTCCGGCCTGCGGCTGCCCGAAGTAGAGACGCTGGCAGATTCGGGCGCACCGGCTGAGGTTTCAGCCAGCTTCCCTATGCTCCGACAGATCAGGCCCCTGCTGCATGTCCCGTTGTCCCTGTTCGGGCGACGGCAGATCGGGCAACCCGGCCAGGTGAATGTGGCCTACTTTGAGCCGGCCGCCGCGGAAGTTGCCCGCGGGAACGGCCAGCGCCACCACAAAGCGGGCGCCGTCGTCGTCCCTTGACGTAATAGTCAGGCTTCTGGTTCCGGCGGGAACGGACGGCGTAAAGACCTGCAGGTGGCGGGAACCGATGCTTGCGCTGCTTTCCAGCGAATACTCGGTGCCGAAGTGGTCCTGAACGGCAATCCGTGGCTGCGGAGGCTGCGAACCGTTGGCGGGCGGCAGTTGCAGGTTGACCACGATGCCGGTGCTCCAGATCTCTACGCACAACACGGTGAATTCCGTGACCGCGGTCTGGTGCCGGCCGAACTTCTGGGGCAGCAATACATATTGAAGGGAGCCGCCGGGTATTGGATCTTTCATCGTGTGTCCTTCCTGCAGGCCCCCGCAGAAACTAATTGACTAGAGCATTCCATTTTAGTAAGGCTGCTGCTGATTTGTCAGCAAATTCGGGCACACGATCCTGAGGCACCTCGACAAGGCCTAATCGCGGTGCTAGACAAAGGGGCAACGGCACGGAGCCGGACGGAGTGACCATGCGCGTAGCCGATACCGCCGTTTCCGCGGCAGGAGAGGAATGAACCGACCGTGACCGACACTTTTGACCAGTTCAAGCCCGCACCGGACGCTAACTGGTGGCGGCAGGCAGCTGTTTACCAGATCTACCCGCGAAGCTTCGCCGATGCAGATGGCGACGGACTGGGCGATATCCGTGGCATCACCGCCAAAATTCCCTATCTGGCGGCGCTGGGCATCGACGCCGTGTGGCTCAGCCCGTTCTACCCGTCGCCGCTGGCGGACGGCGGCTATGACGTGTCCGATTACCGCGATGTGGACCCGCGTCTGGGCACGTTGGAGGACTTTGATGAAATGGTTGCGGCGCTGCATGCCGCGCAGATCAAGCTGATCGCGGACATCGTGCCCAACCATTCCTCCGATCAGCACGAATGGTTCCAGCAGGCGCTGGCCGCCGGGAAGGGATCACCCGAACGGGAGCGGTACATCTTCCGCGATGGTCTCGGTGCCGACGGCGGAAAGCCGCCCTCGGACTGGGTTTCCCACTTCGGCGGCAGCGCCTGGACCCGGATCACCGAGCCTTCCGGCGAGCCCGGCCAGTGGTATCTGCATCTCTTCGCCAAGGAACAGCCGGACTGGAACTGGGAGAATCCGGAAATCCGCGAAGACTTCCTGAAAACGCTCCGGTTCTGGTCGGACCGCGGGGTCGATGGCTTCCGCGTGGACGTGGCCCATGCCCTCGCCAAGGACATGAGCGAACCGCTGCGCAGCAAACCGAGCGTGGCGGACGAACTCACCCCGGTGGACGGCAAGGATCCGCTCTTCGACCGGGACGAGGTCCACGACATCTACGCCGAATGGCGCAAGGTCTTCAACGAGTATGATCCGCCCCGCACCGCGGTTGCGGAGGCCTGGGTTCCCGCGTCGCGCCGGATGGCGTACGCGAGCCCGGAAGGACTGGGACAGGCCTTCAACTTCGATCTGCTGCGCGCGGACTGGGACGTGGGGCAGTTCCGCTCCATCATCACCAACAACTTGTCCCAGGCGGAAGAATCAGGCGCGTCCTCAACCTGGGTTTTCTCAAACCACGACGTCGTACGCCATCCGTCACGCTATGGGTTGCCGGCCGGTCTGGACTATGGCCCATGGCTCATGGCGGACGGCTCCGAACCTGAGGTGGATCAGATGACAGGGCTCCGCCGTGCCCGTGCCGCGACCCTCCTGATGCTTGCCCTGCCGGGATCGGCCTATCTGTACCAAGGCGAGGAACTGGGCCTGTTCGAGGTGCCGGATCTGCCGGCGGCGACCTTGCAGGATCCCATTTGGCACCGAACCGGACATCAGCGCAAGGGCCGCGACGGCTGTCGTGTCCCGCTGCCGTGGACCCAGGAGGGGGAATCCTTCGGGTTCGGGACCAACGGAGCCCACCTGCCGCAGCCGGCCTGGTTCGGCGGACTCTCCGTCGAAGCACAGGACGGCATCGCGGGATCCACGCTGGAGTTCTATCGGCATGCCCTGAAGCTGCGGGGGCAACTGCAGAGCTATGAGGACTTGGAGTGGATCGGCGGGACCGGCGGATCGACGCTGCATTTCAGCCGTCCCGGCCAATGGCAGTCGATCACGAACTTTGGCCGTGAACCGCTGGCCCTGCCGCCGGGCAAGGTTCTCATCAGCAGTTCGAAGCTGGCGGCAGGTCAACTGCCCCCGGATACGACCGCGTGGCTCGCCGGATCCGTTCAGGAGGGTTGAGGGCCGGGAGTGGGTTCAAATCCGCTTCGGTCAGTGGTAGACAGTAAGTATCCTTAGTAAAGCCTACGATCGGGAGTTGATACGGATGCTGACAGCACGCGAAATCATGACAGGCGGCGCCGAGTGCATTGGCGAGAATGAAACTTTGGAGCAGGCCGCCAAGAAGATGCTGGACCTGGACGTGGGTTCGCTGCCGATCTGCGGTGAAGACAACCGGCTCAAGGGCGTTGTGACCGACCGGGACATCGTGGTGAAGTGCCTGGCCAAGGGCGGCGATCCGCGGAGTGTGAAGGCGGGGGAACTGGGTGAAGGCAAACCGGTGACCATTGGCGCGGACGACAGCATCGAAGAGGCCATCAAGACGATGCAGGAGCATCAGGTCCGGCGGCTGCCCGTGATCGACGGCCACGACCTCGTGGGCATGCTCAGCCAGGCAGACGTTGCCCGCAACTACCCCGAGGACAGGGTCGGGGAACTCGTCGAGTTCATCTCCTACTAGGCCTCAGGAGGAAACGGATGCCGCAGCGTCTCGTTGCCGATGCCATTGTCGAACGGCTCGAGGCGTGGGCGGTACCGCGCGTCTTCGGTTACAGCGGCGACGGCATCAATAGTTTCATGGGCGCGCTCCGGCGGGCCGGAACAGTGGAATTCGTCCAGGCCCGTCATGAGGAAAACGCGGCCTTCATGGCGGTGGGCCACGCGAAATACAGCGGCGGCGTGGGCGTGGTGACCTCAACCCAGGGACCAGGGGCGGTCCACCTGCTCAACGGCCTCTACGACGCGAAGCTGGACAGCGTTCCCGTGGTGGCCATTATCGGGCAGCAGTCGCGCAGCGTGCTCGGCTCCGGCTACATGCAGGAAGTCGATCTGATGGACCTGACCAAGGACGTGGCCTCGGCATTCCGCCAGCAGGTCAACACACCGGAAGCGCTGCCGATGGTGCTTGACCGGGCTTTCAAAGCCGCGCTCGCAAACAGGGCCCCCGCCGTCGTTATTGTTCCCCATGACGTGCAGAAGATGCCGGCACCACAACTGGAGCACGAGCACGGCATTATTGCGACGGCCCCGCGCTGGGAGCAGTCCGCCAGCCTGCCCGTGGACGATGACCTTAAGGCGGCAGCGGAGGTGCTCAATGCCGGCAGCAAAGTGGCGCTGCTCGTAGGGCAGGGCGCCCGGCACGCCTGGCAAGAGGTTGCCGCGATGGCCGCACGTCTCGGGGCCGGCATCACCACGAGCCTGCTGGGCAAACCATACGTGGACGAGTCGCTGCCGCATGTTGCCGGCACCATGGGGCATTTGGGTACCAGCGCCAGCGGGCAGGTGCTCGGCGGGTGCGACACGCTGCTGATCATTGGTTCCAATGACCCCTGGACCGAGTTTTACCCACCGCCGGGGGCGGCACGCGCCGTACAAATCGACACGGACTCCGGCGCCATTGGCAACCGGTACCCGGTGGAGGTGCCGCTGCCCGGGGATGCGTCCCGGAGCCTGCAAGCGCTGCTGCCCCTGCTGGAAGACAAGCGGGATCTGCCGTGGCGGGGCCAGGTGGAGCGGTGGGTCTCGCACTGGCACGAGCTTTCCGCCGAGCGCGCCATGACCAAGGCAAATCCGGTCAATCCGGAGCGGGTGCTGTTTGAGCTGAACAGCAGGTTTCCCGCAGACGGTCGGCTCGCCGTCGATGTTGGCAGCTCGGTCTACTGGTACGCCAGGCAGCTGAGGCTGCCGCTCGGCGTGCCTGCCCACTTATCCAGCACCTTGGCCAGCATGGGCTGTTCGGTGCCGTACGGCATCGCTGCCAAACTCGATCAGCCGGGGAACCCCGTGCTGATCGTCTCAGGTGACGGCGCCATGCAAATGATGGGTATCGCCGAGCTTATAACCGTCAGCAGATTGTGGCAGACCTGGCAGGACCCGCGCTTTGTTATCTGCGTGTTGAATAACCGGGAGCTTGCCGAAGTGACCTGGGAACAGCGCGAGATGGAGGGGGAGCCCCGCTACGAAGCCAGCCAGGCTCTGCCGGACTTCGACTACGCCGGCTATGCAAAACTGCTGGGGTTTGATGGCGAGCGGGTCGATGATCCGGAGCGGATTGGCGCCGCCTGGGATGCCGCACTGGCAGCAGACCGGCCGTACTTGATTGAAGTCGTCACGGATCCGGAAACCCCGCTGCTTCCGCCTTTCCCCGCCGGCGAGCAGAAGGCCGGCTCCATGCTCGAGGCCTTAGGACAGGAGAGCACCGAGTCTGCGGGCCGCGCCCAAAAGCTGCTCCGGACCTATGTCGACCAGGAGAAATCGAACTTCTCCTGAGGATTGCTACGCTGCCTCCGCATCCTGCTTGATGCAAGGTTGCAGGGTGTCAAGAATCCGCCGTACCGCGGTTGCCACGCTGGAGGCCGGGCTAAGGGCCGCCGCTCCGGCCTCGCCGTGTGCATCGACTTGGTCGAACAGTGCGCTCAAGGCCTGTTCCGCTTCCTCCCACCGGGCCGGGATCTCCGATCCGGATTCCCAGGCCTTCAGGATTTCGGCTGTGCCGCGGAGCGCCACACTGACCGGCTGCAGCAGCTCGGTGGGCAGTTCATTCGACAACGGATCCGTGCCGCCATCACTGACGCCGGCAAGGGTGTCAGTGATGTCCTTAACGTGGAACGACACCGATTCCAAGGCCCGAAGGTCGCGGTAGTCCTGCGAAAGATTGCGCCGATGCAGTTTGGCCCGTGGGTTGCCTTTGCGACTCTCATCCGCCTGGTAAACCGCCTCCCTCACATCATGCCCGGCGGTGGAGAGCTCATCATTGTAGCTCGTCCACTTTTCCGGCTCCGGCGGCCACTCCTCGGTCAGCGCGTCAGCCATGCCTTCCAGATGACGTGCCAGCATGGACCGGAAGCGGGACAACTTCAAAACTGCCGCGTTAAAATTCAGTGGTGGCAGGATCACGGCGTTAACCAGCAGCCCGCATCCTACGCCGACCGCCATCTGGACCGCATAGCCAATGGAATAGGACTCGATATCCTGCCCGCCGATGATCAGGACGAAAAGTGCCGCCATCGGAACGTAGTCTTTGCCATGGCCGAGCCAGCGAAGCCCCGAGACCAGGACGGCAACGCCGACCACCAGCGAAATGGTGAGGAGGTTCGGTTCCGCGAACAACACAATGACGCCTGCCAACAGGATCCCGATCAGCAATCCAAGAAGGGTTTGGAACCCGGCCTTGGCCGAGCCCATCAAAGTGGGGTACATACTGACCAGCGCCCCGAGCGGCGCGTAGTACGGATAGTCGTCGACCACGCCCGGCATGTACCCGGCCACAAACCAAGCGATTCCGACGGCAATGGCCGCCTTGATGGCCAGCATTAGCCGCGGAGCTGCCAGCCCGGCCTTCGCCCAGGACAGGGCGCGGTGGACGGAATTGCGCGTTGGCTGCTCCGGGTTCATAGGTTCATGATCACAGCATCGGCTGGACAGCGCCAACCACAGCGGGACCCGCTAACGCCGGGGCAGTTTTTCGCCGGCCTCGACGAGCGCGTCCATCTGGTTGCCGCAGATGGGCCGCGGGCAGGTGCCGTACGGGGTAAAGGCGCTGGGATAGTTGATTGCGCGGTTGAAATCTATGATGACGCTGCCGTCCGGACGCAGCTTCGCGGTGGTGACCTTCCGCCAATCGTAGGTACTGGTGCCGTTAGTGAGATCGTGGAAGTTCAGTGTCAGGCCGCCAAGGGTGCCCGGCTCCGCCACGAGCCGGTGGTTGGCGCCGCGGAGCTCGAAACTGACTTCACCAGGATCGAAATCAAAAATGGGCACACCCTTGAATCCGGTGTAGACGGGGGAGTCGAGGTCGCGGGTGCGGATGGCATAGCGGTCTGCGCGGACCGCGAGTTCCACCACGATGTTGCCGAACCGCACCCTGTTCAGCGACTCCTGCACACGGACTAACGCGAAGCGACAAAGGTGGACATGCCTACCTGCCCGAGGTCGGCGGTAGCACCGGCGAGAACCAGCACAACGTAGAGGCTGACCGGAATCAGCAGCAGCCACTCCCGCCAGGAACCTGCATTCCCAAGAATCGGTAGGGCAAAGTATCCGTTGGGACGCCAGATCCAGCGTAAAATGGGAATTCGTCGCCAGGCCTTGGGCGGTTTGATCCGCAGCGGCCAGGCCAAGTTCACTCCGCCTGTTGTCGCCATGTCACCGAGGATGTGCATGATGACCCCAATGCCCATCGCCAGCGGAAACCAGTTCTGTTGTTCGGGGGCGAAAAAGGTGATGAATCCAGCCACGAAGATTCCGACCGCCCAAGGGGTCTTCTTCAACCGGTCAGGTATGAACCTCAGGGCTTTGGCGGCGAAGGCGACCAGCAGGATGCACAGGACGCCGGCAGCCGGGTAGATGGTGCCAAACCGCTCCGTCTCCCATGTCACCAAGCCCGCCATCCAAGCGATCAGGATGAAGACGCACATCCCGATGATGGAATGGGTTCCCTTGCGGTGGCCGCCGGCCAGAGTGCCCACGCCGGCGCAAACAGCATTCGATACAGGCGGAAGCGAATGGGCAATGGTGGCCCGGTGATGGTCCGCGTCCGGAACCAGGGCAGCCCCGGCCGTGACCAGCGCCCCGGAGATGATGCCGATGGGTCCCACATCCAGCAGGCCCATGCCCAGCAGTATCGAATGGCCGCCGAGACCCAGCGGTTCCGCCAAGGGCCCGAGGGAAACTTCGAACTGGGTAGTGAGCGCTATCCAAGCAGCGGCTCCACTGGCGGCGTGATGGGCTCCCAGCATGATGAACAGGTTCCTTTCAATAACTGGTTCCGCCGCCGAAGGTTCGGTTTATCGTTCCAGTAGATCCGACGAATTCTATCGACTCTTACCGTGGCATACCGCACTGACAGAATCTGAAAGGTGCTTGCGCACTAGCCCAGAAGAGACAGAAACGATATGGTAAGCATGCTGATCAATCGCAGGCCTCTACGGTCTTTTCCAACAAAAGGAGACGCAATGAGCACGAAGGTCGAGAAGCAAGTCATGGTGAACGTGCCGGTGAGCACGGTTTATAACCAGTGGACCCAGTTCGAGGAATTTCCCCACTTCATGGGCGGCGTCAAGAGCGTAAAGCAGCTCGGCGATAACCGGCTGGAGTGGGTTGCCGAGATCGGCGGAGTCCGCCGGCAGTGGGAGGCGAGGATTGTTGAGCAGGTGCCGGACCAGAAGATCGCCTGGGCGGCGACCGAGGGCGCCACGAACGCCGGTGCAGTGACATTCGAGGATGTGGGTGGCGGCCAGACATCCGTTCGAATGACGCTCGAATACGAGCCCGAGGGCATCCTGGAGAAAGTGGGCGATAAGCTCAACGTCGTGGAGAAGCAGGCAGAAGCGGACCTGCAAAAATTCAAGGAGTTCATCGAGGCTGAGGGCTACGCCACTGGTGCCTGGCGCGGCTCAATCAATGAAGGCGCCGCAACAGGGACTCCTGGCGTCGAGGACGCTGCCGCATCCCGCGGTGACAGCGGAAAGGCCGGCGTGTCAGGCAAGGTTGCTGCCGCCGGGGTCGGTGTGGCAGCCGCGGCCGCAGCCGGCGTGGCTGCCGCAAAGAAGGACCGTGATGACAAAGACACGACAGTCACGCCCGTAGTGGAACCTGTGGTGGAGACTGCGCCGGTCGTGACAGAGCCGGTCGTCGACACCGGCGCGGCCCTCACCCCGGAAGAGATTGCCGCGAAGTCTGACCGCGTGCGTGAAGACATCGAGGACGACGGCAGGAACCGGGGCGCCGGAATCTAACATGCGATGACAAAGAACGACGGCGGCCTCCCGCCGTCGTCGTTCTTTGTGTCCACGTTGGACGGAGTGTGTGCAGCCCGCGGATCTTGAGCCAATCTTGAGCTAAAGCAGGGCACAGCGTTGAGATTACTCGGCCATCCTTGAAACAGCAGATGGCGAGAGCTGAAGCCGGAGTCCGAATACTGGGGAGTACACGGATCTACAAGGCCAGCTCGTCTCAGCTCATCCGGTGCGGGGCACGGGCAGGCCTTGGGGAGGCTACCCGCCCCGGCACTCGGGACCTGCCGGCTGGATGTCGCGGGCTGTGATTACTGATGCCGTTTCCGCGGCTTGAGGTCTGCGCCGCAGCGTGGACCGCAGGATCAAACCGAACGGCGCCATCAAACGACAGCTACAGATTCCTGTCGAAAGCTTTTGCTGATTTCATGAATGAAACGGTTGCCAGGGGTGACAATGGAGTCGTCGGTAGCTAATGAACGGAGGAAGCAACATGCGCGGAAGCAACCTTGTCTGGACAATCGTTGGCATTTTGTTGGCCATTGCCCTGATTATCTGGATCGTTTCTGTCATCTAGCGCGCAGCGGAGGTCTAGCCGTACGGCGTGGCCACCAGTGCGTTTCAGTTGCGGAACTAGAAGAGCCTCGGCAAGGGCGGGCCGGGGCTTTTCCGCGAAGAGTTGTCCACCGAAGCTTCCCCTGACAGGCACTCCCGCACATCTTGAGCAAATCTTGAGCTAACAGTGCGCGGGCATTGAGCTTGCTCCTTCACTCTAGAACCAGCAGATGGCGAGAGCTGAAGCCGGAGTCCAGCTACTGGGGAGTGCAGGGACATTCGCGGGCGGCTCGTCTCGGCTCGTCCGGTGCGGGGCACGGGCAGGTCCTTGGGGAGGCCGCCCGCCCCGGCACCCGCCTCAGGGCAAGCAATTACGCTGCGGCCGCGATTCCCGGTGTTCCCGGGCTGCTCGCAATTACGGCCGCCCCTCTGCTACCCGACCACATCAAATCATCGGGAAGGGTCCCCGCGGTGGGAGGAGGCGCGCGTCCGGCGAAATCTGCGGAAGCTGTAGATCATTAGGGCAAGGGCGACCACACCGGAGACGATCAAGGTAGATCCCACGATCCAGCTTCCTGGAAGCCACCAACGGTCACCGAATGCCCACCAGTCCGGCATCGGGGGGCCCGAACACCCCACAAGATTCCGGCAGCAATAGCCGCGAGCCCTCCCAAGGCACTGGCAACGATGCGCGGCCACGTCCGCACCTGCTTCTCTGCTATTTTGAGCGCCTCGGCCTTGATCGGCACCAGCAGGCGCTTGGCCCAGGCATAGCGCAGGGACAGAACCACCAATCCGCCGGCGAGGGCAAGAAGCCCCGGTCCAGGCAGTACAAGTGCGGCGAGTCCGACGGCGATGAGGGCCCAGCCGAGTAGTTCGATGCCCGTTCGACGAAGCCAAGACGGAATGACGTCGGTCCTCCCCATGAGCACATCCTGCCACAGCAATGTCATTGGCGAAGCGGGGCGGTTTTCGGCCTATCGTGCCGATAACGGCGCGATAACGGCGCGATAACGGGGCCGGGCGTCCACTGTAAACACATTGCAAACTTGCAGCTTCATGGGGTTCTTTGGGGAGAAAAGCGATGCGCACTGATGCAACCCGCCACCCCCTGGCGACCCTCGTGACCAAGCTCACGGCAGGAGAACGAGGGAGACCATGTCGATTATTAAGGATCCGCACCTGTTCAACGAGCAGAGCCTATTCGTCGACCTGGAAGGGGTGCTTGGCCGCCGCCTCTATCTGAAGATCGAGGGGTTCAACTTCGCCGGCTCGATCAAACTCAAGCCCGCGCGGGAAATGGTCGAGCGGGCCGAGCGGGAGGGGCTGATCGGGCCCGGCTCCACGCTTGTCGAGTCCTCGTCGGGCAACCTCGGCGTCGCGCTCAGCATGATCGCGGCCAGCAAGGGATACCGCTTTGTGTGCGTAGTCGATCCGCGCTGCAATCCGACGACCCGGCAGTTGATGGAGTCGCTCGGGGCACAGGTTGATCTGGTCACCGAACCGGATCCCGTCGACGGGTTCCTTGGGGCCCGGCTCAACCACGTCCGGGAACTGTGCGCGTCCGATGAGCGGTATGTCTGGCTCAACCAGTACGTCAACCCCGGGAACTGGGGCGCGCACTACCGCTGGACGGCCCCCGAAATCGCCGCCGAATTCCCCGACCTCGACGTGCTGTTCGTCGGAGCCGGCACCACGGGCACTCTAATGGGTTGCGCGCGGTACTTCCGCGAGTACCGCCCCGACGTCCGGATCGTCGCTGTCGATGCCGTCGGATCTGTTTCCTTCGGCTGTCCGCCGGCGCCCCGCCTGATTCCCGGCCTCGGCATGAGCGTGCGGCCGCCCCAACTCGACGAGTCCTTGCTCGATGACGTGGTGTTCGTCGAGGAGCCGGACACGGTGCGCGCCTGCCACCGCCTGGCCGCGGGCGGGTTGCTGCTTGGCGGGTCCACCGGGACGGTGGTCCACGGCGCCATGGCATGGCTCGCCGACCACGATGCCCAGGACGTCACCGCGGTGACCATCTCGCCCGACCTGGGCCGCCCATACCTGGAAACCATCTACCAGCCCGACTGGGTGCTCGACCACTTCGGTGCCGAAGCGCTCGCCAGCGCGGGTCAGACGGCAGACCCCGGTCTACAGTCTGACCCGGTGTCGGGGGCACAACTTCCCGCAGCCGGCCCGTTGAAAGACTCCATGGCCGCTGCCTCACTAAGGAGCTACTCGCAGTGAACAAATCCGTGGACACGCTGTCAACGTCGCCAGGTCCCACGATTCGTAACTATTCAGGTCCTCGGCGTGGTTGGTTGATTTTCCCGGCAGGGTCGGGATGCTTGGGGTGTTCGTGACTTTTGATCCCCCGAGGCAGGTTGACGTGCCTGATGTGCCGCCGGTGTCCCCGGTT
>NZ_JABBCH010000021.1 GCF_012952295.1 Crystallibacter degradans | reverse complement strand
ACCGGCACCGTTACCGGCTGGGCCGGTCAAAGCGCCGTCATCCAACTCGACGAACCCACCGGCCGCTTCACCACCGGCCAAATCCGCTGCCCACCACTCGGACTCCAACCACTACCTGAATAGTTACAGCCCCGCGATGAATTGGCTGCCCTGCACACCTGATTGCTTGATCCCAATCCACTTGGATTGTTTTCCCGGATCCACGTGGGTGCTCACCAACCGGTTTGTGGCCGGATTGGACATAGCCTGCGCTGCTCCGGAAAGGCCGACTGCAACCAGCAACCAGGCATAGCCGGTGGACAGTCCTGCTACTGCTAATGCGACCGCCGCGCCGCCAAAAATAATGAGGATCAGCGTCCGGCCATCCGTACGGTCGCTGATCCTGCCCAATCCCACGGAAGAAGCGGTGGCAGCAATAAAGCAGACTGTAGCCAGCCAGCCGAACTGGGCGGCACTGATCTTCAGGTCGTCAATGACTACGCTGCTAACTGCACTCAGGCCGTACATGATGAGAGGACCTACCCCCATTGCGCACGCCAAAACCACGAGCAGACCTCCGGCCGGCGCTCGATCTGCCCGTCTTGCGACCATCGAGTATGGGCTCCTAAAGTCAGGGTCGGACGTGGGTGGGGACGCACCGGCTTTTCCGCTGTCGGGACCGGCCCTCGGAATCAGGTCTTCAGCAGGCAGCGACGGTGACATGACGTCTGCCGATTCCACATCTGGCGAACGTAATTCCAGCGAACTCGCGGCTTCCCGCCTTGGACCTCGGGCGTCCGCATTGCGTGCAACTGCGCGCTGAGTAAGATTGTGGCATGGGACACCCTTCGGTGCAAAGTGAACGTACCGGCGACCGTCGCTTACAACACGCCAGATCCACGCCGGGTACTAAACGCCAGGAGCACCTGCTTGATATCTCATTCGACGCGGTTGCCGGAAGAACGCAAACCTCCCCGGCCGGTCGATGCTGTCCAATCATTGGAACGCGGTCTGGCAATCATTCGGGCCTTCGGTGAGTCCCCTTCGATGAATTTGGCTCAAATCTCGGAGCGTACGGCGCTCTCCCGATCTGCGGTGCGGCGGTTGCTGATGACACTGGTGGATCTGGGCTATGTCCAAACCGCTGGCAAACGGTATCAGCTGGCACCCAGCGTGCTTTGGCTTGGATACACTCACAAGCAGCATGTAACGGTGAGGGACATTTGTCGTCCGCACCTACAGACTCTGGCGCGGCATCTCGGAACTTCTTCCTCGATAGCCGTCCTTGAAGGGGCGGACGTTCGGTATATCTGCCGTGTCATGGCAGCTAGTGAATTTGCGCCGACTGTAACCGAAGGAACGCGGCTGCCTGCACACCAGACCAGCTTGGGGCGCGTCCTCCTGGCCCAGCTCGAGACGGACATGTTCGAGGAGTATGTCCGGGCGGGGAGTTTGCCCGGGGGTTTGTGGCTGGCGAATTTCCGGCAGGACATTGAGCTGACCCGCTCTCGCGGCTGGAATGCCGTGGACCAGCTAATGGAGGTCGGCATCCAAGCCGTCTCTGTTCCGCTGCGGAATCGTGACGGGAACATCGTTGCAGCGTTGAGCACCGCAACTAATAATGCCGCTGGCCCGATTCAGGCATTCGTCCGCGATTCGCTGCCCCATGTCGAAGAAACCGCACGACGGATAGGAGTGGAGCTGACTCCGGATACGCCTGTGGGATAAGCTCACGCCACCGACGCTGGAGTCAGCCGGTGACGGCGGCTGCAATCTCCTCCGCGGTCTGGCGCAGTGGTTCCAGATACTGGTTTTTGAGGTCCTCAGCAGTAACCCGGGAGGCGGATGCTGAAATATTGATGGCGGCCAACGTGGCACCTCGGCCATCCTTGACCGGCACAGCCAGGGAGCGTATTCCGGACCTGAACTGCTGGTCGGCCAGGAACCAGCCCTGATCCCTGGCCTCGAATACCTTTTTGCGTATTTCCCCGGCGTCGGTTTCGGTGTTTGCCGTGTAACACTGCGCCTGCAGGGCCGAGAAGTAAGAAACCAGTGCGGCCTCTTCCAGGCCGGCCAGCAGAACCCTCCCGGTGGCCGTGGCATAGGCCGGGACGCGGGAGCCAACCACTATATTGATGGACAGGATGCGCGATGCCTGGACGCGGTCCACATAGGTAACGAGGCCCTGATGGAGCACAGTCAGCGACACTGTCTCGGCAACTGCTGCCGCAAGCTCCTTCAGGTGCGGGTGAGCCGCGGCCGCCAACGGCTGGCTGCTCAAGTACGCTTCGCCCAGCTCAAGTACCCGCGGCTGGAGGACGTACCCCTGCCCTTGGGATGCGACATAGCCCAAGTGCTCCAAGGTAAGGATAAAACGACGGGCCGCGGTTCGGGTCATGCCGACGGCAAGGGCTATTTCCGAGACGCTACTTGGCCGGCCTGCATCAGAGATGGCAGCAAGGACCTTGAGCCCCCGATCCAGCGCCTTGACACTGCTTCCGGGGTCTGAATTTGAGAGGTTCGTCCGGGCCTGCGCAAACCCCGCCTGCGAACGTTTCTCGTCTGGCTCCATATCCGGAACCATAGCGCATCGACCATTTCTGGAGAGGCATACGAGACCGCCCCGTACGGCAAACCCTCTATTTTCGTCCGCATGGCGCGCAGTTGCGCAGAATGCGTGCATTTTGGTGATGATGTGTGTCACACTCTTCCTGAGGCGCCCCGCAAAGGGGCAAAGCCGGGGCCACGCAGCATTGGGGCAGGTCCTTTAATTTTCCGTTCTTTTCAACAGGAGGCATTACACATGCGTCGATCCCGATCCACCCTTGCCCGCGTATTTGCCGCATCGATCCCGATAGCCCTGCTCGCAACGGGTTGCGGCAGTGGTGGCGGCGATTCAGCGGGCGCTTCCGCTGAGGGAACGTGTGAAGGAACCAGCGTCAATGTGGGCGTGGTGACCTCCGCCAGTGACGCGCCGATGTTCATCGCCGACTCCAAGGGCTACTTCAAGGAAGAAGGTCTGGAGGTTAATTTTCAAAGCTTTGACTCCGCGGCGAAAATGATTGCGCCCCTGGGCTCGGGCGATTTGGATGTTGGAGGCGGAGCCCCCTCCGCCGGCTTCTACAACGCCGTTGCCCGTGACGTCAGTCTAAAGATCGTCGCGGATAAGGGCACCATGAACGAAGAACACACGTACATGCCGATGATGGTGCGCACGGACTTGGTTGAGGACGGCAAGGTTTCAAGCCTGGAAGATCTGAAGGGCTTGGCGATTGCTGAACCGGCGCAGGCAACCGCGACCGCTTCTTCGCTCTCCTCCATGCTCGAGTCCGCAGGTCTGGGCTATGACGACGTTGAGCACTCCTACCTCGGCTTCGGCGAGCATCTGGCTGCCTTCGCCAACGGCGGCATCGACGCCAGTCTGACCACAGAGCCCAATGCCACCCTCATGGAAGAGGAAGGAGTCGCCGTGCGCTTCGCATCCCCGTCCGAGTCCTACGGCTCCCAGCAGCTGGCGGTCATCCTCTACAGTGCCGCTTTCGCTGAAAACACCGAGGTAGGCAACTGCTTTATGAAGGGCTACCTCAAGGGTGTGCGCGACTATGTCGGCGCCTTCGAAGATGGCCGCTTGGATAGCGGAAAGGCCGATGCTGTTGTCGATATCGTTACCGAAGCCACCGGCATCAAGCCGGACCTCTACCGTCAAATTGTTCCCAACTACATCGATCCCGACGGCAAGCTTGACCAGGCGAGTCTTCAGAAGGACTACGACTTCTTCATTGGCCAAGGAGTCATCGAAGGCGAGCCAATCGAGCTGAGTTCCATCATCGACACTTCCTTCGCCGAGACCGCCGCGGCCGAACTCGGCGAATTCGCCGGTTAGCCCGGCCGCTACGAGAAAGACATTATCGTGACACAAACATCAGCTCCGCTGGCCGCCCAGGTGGTTAACCCTGCCCGACGGAGTCCCAAGAAAAACAAATTCGGGGTTTCAGACCGGGTCCTGGCAATCGGCACGCCGGTCGTCCTGCTCCTCATTTGGGAAGCTTTTGTTCATCTCGGCGCCATCGATGCCCGGTTCTTCCCTGCACCGTCCAGCATCTTCATGCGGATGGGGGAACTGATTGCCTCCGGTGAACTGTGGATGCACATGTGGGCCAGCATTCAGCGCCTCTTCTACGGATTCTGGCTGGGGCTTGTCCCCGCCATCGTGCTCGGCGTACTGATGGGGCTCAGCCGCCCCATCAGGTCCGCGTTGTCGCCGCTGGTGTCCGGTACGTACCCGATCCCCAAAAGCGCGTTGTTGCCCTTGATCCTGCTGATCTTCGGTCTGGGCGAAATGTCCAAGGTCGTAATGGTTGCCATCGGCGTGTTCTATCCGGTCGTCATGAACACCATGTCCGGTGTCGTCCAGGTTGCCCCCATCTACTACGACGTTTCCAAGAATTACGGAGCCAGCAAGTGGAAGGTCTTCAAAACCGTCGCCATTCCGGGTGCCATGCCAAGCATCATGACTGGTATCGAGCTCGGCGCCGGCCTGGGCCTGATCCTCATTGCCATTGCCGAAATGATGGGCGCACAAGAAGGCCTCGGCTTTATGATCTGGAACGCTTGGCAACTGTTCTCGGTCGAAACCATGTATGTCGGGATCTTCGTCATCGCAGTCATGGGGTACATCATCGCGCTCTTCCTGGCCGAAGTCGCAAAGTGGGTCATGCCGTGGAAACGATGAAACTCATTCCACATTCGAGCACGGGGACATACGCTGTCTCCGCTGACAGACAGGGCAGACCATGACAACTGTTAAAGCCGACCGCGCGCATCTGAACAGCCGCGGGGCTCAAAACGAAAGCAGCACGATGACCAGTGAAGTCAAAATCTCCGTTGACCATCTGACCAAACAGTTTGATTCCAAAGGCAAGACATTCACGGCCCTTGACGATATAAACATCACCATCGACAAAGGGCAGTTTTTCGTGATCGTCGGCCCCAGCGGATGCGGTAAAACAACGCTGCTCCGCATTCTGGCCGGCCTGGAAAAACCGACTTCCGGGTCCTTCTCCATCAAAGAAGCTGCAAGTAACCGTCCGGAGAATTCCATGGTGTTCCAGGGAGATTCCATTTTCCCGTGGATGACCGTGTGGGAGAACGCTGCCTACGGCCTGAATATGCGGAATGTGCCCAAGTCTGAAATCAAGGACACCGTGGGCCATTACCTGAGTAAGACCGGTCTGACTGCATTTGCGGATGCCTATCCGCACCAGCTCTCAGGCGGCATGCGCCAGCGTGTCTCCATTGCCCGTGCCTTTTCCAACGACCCGGATATCCTGCTCATGGATGAACCGTTCTCGGCCCTTGACGAGCAGAACAAGACACTTCTGCATGAGGAGCTCCTGCGCATCTGGGATGAAACCCGCAAAACAGTTCTCTTCATCACCCACAGCGTTGATGAAGCAGTGACCCTGGGCGACAGGATCATGATCATGACCTCGCAGCCTGGCCGGGTCAAGGCGTTTGTGGACGTTCCATTCGAACGCCCCCGGGACGTACTCGAACTCCGGCACCGCCCGGAATACGGCGAGGTGGTCTACGACATCTGGCAACAGCTCAAGCAGGAGGTCAATGACAGCGCGGAAAAGGCCAAGGAAAGGGCTGTTTCCAAGGCAGCCAGATCACACTGACCACCGTGGCTAAGGACCAGTAACCGATCAATGCATGAGGAAGGGCGCGCCGGCATACACGAGCCGGCGCGCCCTTCTGCTCGCACGAGTACCAGCACAAGATGTATCCGAGCATTTGGCCGCGATTCCTGCTGTGCAGAGGAGCAAATACTAGTTCAGCTAATATTCGCGGGGTCATTCGGCAGCAGCCCCTCCCCTCCAAAGCAGACAGCTCCAATCCTCAACCCGAATCCTCTCCGATGTTTCTCCCCTGGCCTCTTCGTGCCGATCAGTCCAGTGGATCCTCCCAGATCATTTGGGGGGCACCACTCGGCCCAAGGTAATGACGTCCACCCATCCAGCATGGCCACGAAAAATTGAACACCCATTGTATAGGTGCCAAGACCGCGGGTGACAGTTGGAAGCACACACTGTCACCCGATATGTCGAAAGTAATGCAAGTTGCGCAGGAAACCCCGGGCAGGCCTTGCCCTGCAATTGCACCTCCCCTCGTGCCGTGGAACGCCGGCCATCGAGCCTGTGCCAAGAGGTGTCGGCATTGTCGGTTCCTATTGCGCCCGTCTCGGCCGTTTCGAAGCCACTTTCCTGTGCCCGATTCGGTGGAGCGGGTGGCACTTCTCCAGCATGGGCAGGACCGTTCGTTGAGCGGCCGGGGATGACCCATGAATTCTGCTACGACGTCGGCTGCCATTTCAGGAGCCGGAATGGCAATCGATACGACCGAGTGAGTCCCTAAACTGACAGCGCCCAGCTATTTGGCGGTCCCCACGCGTTCAGCCGCGGCACGGACCGCTATCGGCGACACACACCGATGGCGCAGAACAGTCAGTGCGGCAGTCTCCCCTCCCCCACCACCGCCTCATAAGGGATGAAAAGATGCTGATGGGTAAGTGCGCGGAGCCGGGTCCCTGTGCTGGAATCACCATGCTGCGGCACAGGCAAGCCGGCCGAGACGCAGAGGTAAGGTCCTGGAGGGTCAGACAATGCGGCGTGCGGCTGTTCCGTGCGAGGCCGGTATTCTCAGCCAGTTGAGTCGCGCAGAGCGCGACCGATCCTTCGTACCGCAGAACGGACAAGGCGCATTCGAGGAAACCAGACCTGGCCCGGCCCCCGTTTGAGCAAGCGGAGGAGATATTCCTTCCCCAGGCCGCTCGTTCCGCTCCCGGGTCCTCCGGGCGGCCTTGAGTCCGGGCCGATTGGTCCGGGTAGGTAGGGAGTAGCCGGTCTTTGGTGTTTTAAGCCTTTCCTTCCGCCTTCACAGCGATTTCAACATCATCTGGGCGCTCGTTGACGAAGTACATGATGATCATGCCAAGGAAGGGGCCGGCTGCAAGTGTGATCAGGGCGGCCATGAAGGAATTGTCGGTAGCGGCGAAAACGGCGCCAACTGCCAATGGAACTAGAACGCTGCCGATTTGCCACATGGCGTTGGTCATTCCGGCGGCGCTGCCGACAACGCTGCTGCTGACGAGCCGGGGCACGAGGGCAACGATGAGCGGAAGGTAACAGTAGGCTCCTAGCCCCAGTAATGGGGCAGCGATGAAAAAGGCCAGGGCGTTGTCCAGCAGGCCGAAGATGACGAGCATGACGGAGAAGCAGCCAAGGACCACCATGGCAGGAATCCTGCGTGCGCCGTTGAACTTGTCGGCGATCCAGCCGATGAGGGGCTTGCCGAGGACGCCGAGGGCTGCGTAGATTGCCACAATGCCTCCGGCGACCACCGGGTCGATGCCGTGCCCTTTGATCATGAGGGCGTTGGACCACGTGATGAATCCATAGGTTCCCCAGAAACCGCCAAATCCTGCCAGGGCCAGGAGCAGAAGGTTCTTATTGCGTGCCAGTTCGCGAAGGGCAGACCGGCCTTCAGCACTGCGGGTCTTCCTGGACACGACGGGGCCGGGCCTCAGCATGGTGTAGCAAACAAAACCCGCCACAATGGAAATGCCTCCGAAAAGCAAATAGGAGGCGTGCCAGGAGTAATGCTCGATGAGGTAGGGGACGGCGGTGTTAGCCACGACGACGCCGAGTGATGTTGCTGAAGTGTAGATCCCCATGGCCTTGCCGAGTTCTTCGGGACGGAACCAGCTGGAGATTAGCTTGATGCCTGCGGCATATTCAGCTCCGGCGAAGAGTCCGATGGCCGCCTGGACGGTCATCCCGATTGCCGCCGAGGTCGTTGACCCGAAGAACATCATGGAAGCGCCGGCACCGACGAGGGACACCGTAATGAGAAGACGTCCGCCCACTTTGTCGGTGAGGAATCCGCTGCCGGCGTTCGAGACGACGTACCCGATGTAGTAGAAGGTGGCGAAAAGCCCCAAACTTGCCAACGGTACACCGAGGTCTTCGCCAATGAAGATCGACGCAGGGCCCCACGTCGAACGGTCAACGGAGGTCATGGTGAAAGCGAGCCAGCAAAGCACGAGGACAAGCCACCGATAAGGCCGCTTGGAAGGATCAGCCTCGGTGGCAGTTTTTGCAGGGGCAAGTGTAGTCATGTGTATTCCATCTGAGGGGCATGGTTGCCGGGGGACATCGCGCAACCGCTGAGAGTTAGGTGATGAATATAACAACCAGCACCACCGCAGACAAGTTTTTCGTCCGCTTAGTGTAACACTGCGCGCTAGACGGACACTCTATTTAGATGTCGAGGCCGTCTCTGAGATCCATGACGAAATCGTCGGCGGCGGTCCGCAACGCTGGCAGGAACGTGTTGGTCATGTCCTGATCCGGGGTGGATGCGTCGTGTAGAGAGGCGCTCAAAGCGGCCACCACCTCTCCTCGGCGGTTGCGAAGAGGGACCGCCACGGCGCGGATTCCCACTTCGAGCAGCTGGTCTACGTAGCTCCAGTCCTGCTCTCGGACCAGTGCCAGCGTGTCGGCCAGTTCGGCCAGGCCGCCACTGGTGTTGTCCCCGCCCGAGGAGCGCGGCAAGTCTTGCAAGGTCCCGGGCGGCTGCAGGGACAGTAGAACCTGGCCCATCGCCGTCCGGTGCGCGGGGACGCGGCTGCCCGCGCGAATGTTTACGGTCAGAGGGCTGGGCGCACTCACCCTGGCTACATACCGCAGGTCCTTGCCGTCGAGGACACCGATCGAAACGGATGCCCCGAGTTTTCGTGCCAGCGCTTCGAGGCGTGGTTTGGCCACGTCCGCAAGGGAAAGCTTGGGAAGCAGGGAGTATCCCAGTTCCAGGAGCTGGGGAGTTGGGACGAAGCTGCGCCCTTGCGGTTCAAGGTAGCCGAGCGAGGCCAAGGTCCGTACAAAGCGGCGTGCAGCCGAGCGCGGGAGTCGGCACCGTTCGGATATCTGTGCCAGATTCATAGTCGGGTGGCCCTCGTCGAAAGCGGTGAGGATGCACAATCCGCGCTCTACTGACTGGATGGCATCGGTCGGGCGAGCAATCGGACGCGCGACGTGTGCGGGAGGCATGGTTGGTCGGCCGGGAGCTAACCCGGCACTCGGCCAGAGCGTGTCCGCAGTATGTTGCGCGGCAGACTGGAGCAGCGGAACGAAGTCGGTCTCGAGCACCGCGGTGTGCACGCGCGTCGCGTGAGCGGAAATGTTCAGTGCGGCAATGATCCGCTGCTCCGGATTCCGCAGAGGGACGGCTACGGACCGGATTCCAGTCGTCATCTCCTGATCGGCCACGGCCCAGCCTTGCTCGCGGGCTTCGACGATCCTCGCCCGCACGTAGTCCGGGTCGAAGCCGGAGGCGGCTTCGATGGTTGACAGGTAGTCCTCCAGTTCGTCCGGATCAAGGCCGCCCAGCAGAACCCGCCCTGTGGCCGTGCTGTAGGCGGGGACGTTGGTTCCAAGGGTGATGTTTGCCGTGATGATCCTGTCGGCGGCTACGCGGGCCGTGTAGTAGACGCGCCTCTTGTGCAGGACGGTCAAGGAAGCCGTTTCACCCACCAGCCGGACAAGTTCTTCCAGATGGGGATGCGCGGCGTCCGGCAGCGGATTGCTGCGAAGGTATGCATCACCGATCTCGAGCACGCCGGGCGCCAGCGAGTAACCCTCCGCCGACTGGTGTGCGTAGCCCAGGTACTCCAAGGTCAGGGCAAATCTGCGGGCCGCTGTACGTGTGATGCCCACGCGAGCCGCCAAGTCGGCGACCGAGAGCGCCCCTTCCTGCATGCTGAACGCCCCGAGGACGCTCAGTCCCCGCTCCAGGGAGTCGACATGGTCGGGGTCCTTGACTGCGGCCTCTGCGGCGGAAGGCATTGATGAATTCACAATCTTGAATCTAGACCATTGCCCCGGACGACTGTCCGCCCGTCCGTCAGCGTCCTCCTTGACGGGCAAAAGAGACCCATGCAACACTAGTCAAACCGCATAACGCGCAATTGCGCGCACAACGGACATTTGATTTTGACTCGTACCGGAAGGCCCGCACAGTGCTTACTTCAGAACAGAACGTTTTGTTGACCCAGACAGGACCGGAAACGCCCATGGGGCGGTTGTTCCGGCGGTATTGGTTCCCCGCGCTCCTTGCCGAGGAGCTGCCCGAAGCCGACTGCCCCCCGGTCCGCGTCCAGCTCTTGGGCGAGAAGCTCATCGCGTTCCGTGATACCTCTGGCCGGCTGGGCCTCCTGGACGAGTTCTGTGCACACCGGACGGCCTCCCTCTACTTCGGACGAAACGAGGAAAACGGACTGCGCTGCGCCTATCACGGGTGGAAGTACGACGTGGAGGGCAACCTGACGGACATGCCTTCAGAGCCGGAGGACTCCAAGTTCAAGTGCCGGATCAAGCAGAAGTCGTACCCCCTGGTGGAACGGGGCGGCGTGCTGTGGGCATACATGGGACCTGCCGAACACATGCCAGAACTCCCGGAGCTCGAGTGGGCCCTACTCGGCGAGGGGCAGCGATTCATTTCCAAACGCCTCCAGGAGACCAATTACCTCCAGGCCATGGAGGGAGGCATTGATTCCAGCCACGTTTCATTCGCCCACCGTTTCAATCTGGACGATGACCCCATGCACTCCGGCACGGCCGGTAACGACTACATCAAGGCTGACACCCGCCCGAAATTCGAGGTCGCCGAAAGCGACGGCGGGCTGCTGATCGGCGCCCGCCGCAACGCGAACGAGGAAGAGTTCTACTGGCGCATCACGCAGTGGATTATGCCTTTCTACACGATCATTCCCCCCTTCGGCACGCACAACCCCATGGGCGGCCACGCCTGGGTCCCGATCGACGAAACCACCTGCTGGGCCTGGTCGTGGAACTACCACCCGACCCGGGACCTGCGGGAGGACGAACTCGAGCAGATGCGCAACGGCGACGGCATCCACGCCAAGTACATCCCGGGAACGTACCGGACCCTTGCCAATAAGAGCAACGACTACCTCATGGACCGGGAGGCTCAGAAGCAGAACAAGACCTTCTCCGGCATTGAGGGCATCGCCGCGCAGGACTTCTCCCTTCAGGAGAGCATGGGCGATATCGCGGACCGCACCAAGGAGCGTCTGGGCACTTCGGACGCTGCCATCATCCTGGCCCGGCGCCGCCTGCTCGCAGCATTGGACAGCATGGAAGACGAGGCCCTCCCCGGCATCGATACTGCGGACCAGCGTGTCCGCTCAACGTCAATGCTGCTGCCCAAAGACATCCCGTTCCATGAAGGTGCGAACAAGGCCATCCAAGTGGTCCCCGGAACCGACTTCGTTTCCATCTAGATCCGAGACCGACAGGAGTTCCGCATGAAGGACCAGGCTTCCCCCGTCGCCTTTCTCGAAACGGCTCTGGCACTGGGCGCACCCCTCCCCGCTGCTGTCAGGGCCGCCGTCTCGTTGCCTGATTCAACGACGGCGGTCGAGACGCTCGATCCGGCCCTGGCGACCACCGCCGCCGGCTGGCTCAAGGTAGAATCTTCGGCCCTGTGCGGGACAGATCTGGATCTCTACCAGCAGGGCCTCGGCCATCCCACGGTCATGGGCCACCACGTCGTCGGCGAAATCGTCTCTCTCAGTCCTGCCATGCAGTGGTCGTGGGACGTTGAAGTCGGCGACAGAGTAGCGCTCGAGGAATACCTGCCCTGCGGACGTGCCAGCTGTGAAGCTTGTTCACGGCCCGACGTATACCGGTTTTGCCCGGAGGCGGATTTATGGGGCGGACAGCGCCGCGTCGGAATGCTCGGCCTCCACGAGGGCTCCGGCCTTCACGGCGGCAACGCGGAATACCTGGAGCTATCGACCCGGACGGTGCTGCACAAACTGCCCCGGGACCTTGACTCGAACCTCGCTGCCTGGACCCAGCCCTTTGCAAACGCAGTCGACTGGGTCATCAACATTGGTGGTGCCAAGAGCGGATCGCGCGTGGCCGTCATCGGACCCGGCTACCACGGTGTCGCCGCGGTAGCCGCAGCCACGGCGGTCGGCGCCGAGGAGATCGTGGTGCTGGGCCGCAACTCCCGCACCAGTCGGGACCGCCTGGAGATTGCCGAGGCCATGGGCGCCTCCATCGTCACTAACGACGACGCCAAGTCAACTTCGGCGGCGCTGGGCAGGCATGGCAAGGGCAACGGATTCGACGTCATCGTTGATACCGTCGGTCTTGGAGGACCTGCTCTCGAAACCACGGAGCATCTGAGGAAGCTGGGACGTCTAGTCCTGGCCGGCTTGGGAGATACTCCCGTCGCCGAAGTGAACCTGAAAACCCTCGTGCGGGGCGCGTCCGGAGTCGTCGGCGTGCGGGGGCGTTCACCGGAAGCCGTTACCAGGAGCATCGAACTTCTTGCCGCCGGAAATACGGGTCTGGAGCACGTACCCAGCATCGACGTCGGCCTGGACGGCGTTGACGACCTGTTCCGCACCCTGCTGGACCGCTCAGGGCCCAGCAGTCCGCATGTCGTCGTCCGGCCGGCGCTCTAACCTGCGACAACCCCAATCTAAGGAAAGACCATGACTTATCTGACGTCGCGCGCCTATTACAAGGCCCGCATCCTTCTTGTCCCTTTGGGACCTTCCGGCGCCGCACTCGTCTCGTCCATGTCAGACGCCGGCCTGCGGGAAGTTCTGGTCGCGGCACCGGCCAGCCATCCCGACGCAGTCCTCCTCCGCGAAATCGATTCGCCGGCGGCCCATCCCTCCACGGAAACCGTCAGCGACCTCGCCGCGACCACGGACATGATGGTGTTCCTCGGATCCCGGCTCGAGGAGACTCCCGACGATTTCGTGGAAGTCATGGCTACCGCAGGACGGAACCAGGGAACACTCCTCGCAGGTGTCCTGGTCGGCGTCGGCGGCTGGGATTCCGAACCCGGCTCCACTTCCATGATGGTGCTCCGCCGCGAGCTCGACATGCTCGTCACGGTGAGGAAAGCCGACCTCGCACGCGACTTCATCGAGGTCCTCAAGGGCGGAACCAAGGACGCCGTTCCCGGCAAACTCTTCCAACTTCCCACTCCCGGAGTCTAATCATGTCCACCGAGTCGTTTGACCTTGTCGTCCGCGGCCTGCGCCAGGAATCCAGCAGCGTCATGTCCCTCGAACTGGCCCTTCCCGACGGCCGCGCACTTCCCGAGTGGCAGCCCGGCGCCCACCTGGACATCGTCCTGCCTTCAGGCACGGTGCGGCAGTACAGCCTGTGCTCCGACCCGGGTGATCTGCAGCGGTACCGTCTAGCCGTTCTGCGCGAAACCAACGGGCGGGGCGGGTCCGAGGAAATTCACTCACAGACCAGGCTAGGGACAACACTGATGGCGCGCGGACCACGCAACCATTTCAAAATCGAGGATGGCGCAGCGCACTACCTCCTGGTCGCGGGCGGCATCGGCATCACACCCATCCTGGCCATGGCACGTCAACTCGTGGCCGCAGGCAAGAGCACCCGGCTTGTCTACTGCGGGTCCAGCCGCCAGACAATGGCGTTCATCGATGAACTCCAGGAGATCATGGGAGATTCCCTCGCGGTCTATCCGAAGGACGAGCGCGGCAGGGCCGACTTACTCACCGAAATCAAGGATGCACCCACCGGAACGGCCGTCTATGCGTGCGGACCGGAGCGGCTCCTCGCCGACCTTCAACAAATCACGGTAGATACCTTGGGTGCGGACGCCTTCCACGCCGAACACTTCGCCTCCGCAACGCCGCCCGCCAGCACCACGGGTACAGCGGATACGGCTACAGATGCGCCCTTTGAAATTGAGTTGCGGCAGTCCGGCTGCACGCTGACAGTTCCATCCGACAAGTCTGTACTGGACGTCGTGCTCGAAGTGAACCCCTCCTTTATGTCCTCCTGCGAAGAAGGATTCTGCGGTACGTGCGAAACAAAAGTCCTCGAGGGCGAAGTCGAGCACCGCGACACCATCCTGTCCGAAAAGGAACGGGCGAAGAACGACACCATGTTCATATGCGTCAGCCGCTCCAAGTGCCCGAAGCTGGTCCTAGACGCCTAGCCACAGCCAGACGATCAGCCCAGGGAAGAACCAAGTCAGGCTAAAGGTACCCGCGGCAGCACAATCCCCGCGCCCACGCAGCTTTCCATTGGTCAATTCCCCTGGAGAGCCGGATCGGGTCCGTTAGCTGATCAGCGTCACGGTAATAATTCCTCGGCGTAGTCTCAGCAAGCGTCGTCCACGTGACATTCACTGCTAACCCGGATTTCGCACTAGTCGGCATCCAGGCTCAGATACCGATAGACGGTGGCGCGGCTGGTTCCGATGATCTTGCCAATATCGGCAGGCTTAAGGCCTTGCGCTTTCAGCTCGCGGGCGCGCTTGACGTTGCGGTCCCCAGCACTGATTTCGCGCCGTCCTGCCCTGCGTCCGTTGGCGGCGGCTGCGGCCATGCCTGCTTTGGTGCGCTCGGCCAGCTGGTCACGTTCCAGCTGGGCGAATGCGGACATCACAGTGAGCATGGCCTTGCCCATGGGCCCTGTCGTGGTGATGCCTTCCGTGACGCTGCGGAAGTGCACGCCACGTCCTTCCAAATCATCGATGAGGGCCAGCAGGTTTCGGGTGTTCCGACCCAGCCGGTCCAGCTTCCAGACCACGACCTCGTCACCGTCGCGCAGGTGATCGAGTAGCTTGTCCAGTTCGGGCCGGCTGGCTCTCGTTCCGCTAACGCCATGATCCGTGAAGATTTTCTTGCAGCCCGCAGCTCTCAGCGCCGTGTGCTGCAGATCTGCGTTCTGGTCCAGGGTGCTGACCCTGGCGTATCCGATGCTTGCCATGCCGCCCCCCGTCGCATTAAAGGTTATTTTTCCTTTTCCTGAGAGTATCAGAAGTGAGACATATTAATGAGACGAGGCAGGTTCCGAGATTTCGGGACTTCGAGTGGTGTTTGAGGGTCACCGCCCGTCATCATAACAAACGATCCTTTGGCGAGACCCGGACCTGCGGTTCGGGGGCCATCGATTTGTGAGTTGCACCGGTATTCGGGTTAGTTTTCATCGATAGTTGCGAGTGTCGGTTCAGGGAACCGAACAGCAGTATTGATGCATTCACTGAAAATTGGGCGGCGCAGGAGCGCATCTGGGTTCATGGGTTAGCGCTTGACGGATGGCGAGAACTAGAGCGCCGGAAGCGCCAGGTCAGCGGCTATCTCGGTGTGAACAGCCTCTTGGTTACAAGATGCAGCCCAGGCGATGGATTGGTGAAGCTTGAGCCAGTGTGGTTGGGATTGCGTGAGTGTTTGTTGCGGACGATTCGTGCTTTATCGAAGACCTCGCAGGCATTATTGAGGGAAATCGCCATGGCTAGCTGATTGGAAGTGAGCTGTCCGCTGAGGGTCTTGGAAATTCCGTCGTCATCGTGGGCTTCAAAAAGGGTAAGGAACTGCTTAGCCCACGGGCGTCCATGGGCTGCAGCTGAGCACATCTGCCAGGTCAAACGGGAAGCTGGCAGGGCGAAGACTTCGGCCGCAGTCGCTATTACTTCGCTGACGTGGAGCGGCTTCTTGACCACTGCGGTGGTCAAATTGTTTCGATCGAGGACCTTCTTAAGAAGAGCTGAGCGTTCCTCGTCAAAATCGGCGTCTTTATCGACCAACCTTGTGGCGCGCCTTTGATCCCACAAATTCTGGTACTCCAGATGCAGAGCCCTTCGCGTAACGAGTCGCGGATCAGCATCTCGAAGGATCCACAGAGCAGTTGAGGCTGCTTCAATAGAGCCTCGAATTAGGGTGTACGGCGCGAATGTATGTTGGGCTTCGGCATCAGCCAACAGAGCCTTCAGCGCATGCAGATGGTCCACTGCAGTATGGAGCAGGTAGCCGATAAGGTGCGAGACCTGGTGTGGCTCAGTCAGGGCGTCCGCAATATCTAGGACTGATCCAGAGCCGACGTTCCAAGCTTTCTGGCCAGATCGGTGCCACTCTTCGATTCGTTTGAAATCGAATCTCATGCCCGCCCCCGCCAATTCGGAGTCGCGCTGGGTCAACTGCTGAAAATATGTCTCTCGATCACTCATCCATGTTCTCCGCTGGTCAGCTCAAGCCAGGGCTGAGTCGCTTGACCTCGGAGTACAGTCCGCGTAGTGCCGCGTCTGACATGTCGATGATGGGCTCGTACATGAACGAGTTCACATGAATATTCTCAGGCGTCATAAGTACGACACTGTCGAGGATGTCCCGTGACTCAGCCGTGCCAAGATCGCGGCTCTTGAATGCTTGGAATAATTTCTGGGTCTGTAACCCCGTGATGGCGTCTGTGAAATCCGGGTCAGCTAGCTCCGCCACCATGTAACTTTCTGCGAGTAGTCGAGTAGCTATAGCTAGCACGATCTTGTTCTCAAAGTTCACTCCTTCAGGTGCCTGAACGGCGAGGTCGGCTTGCTCGATCAACAGATCGATGACGGAACCGTTCGGCGTCCCCCAGGCCTTACTGTCGAAACCACGGAACGTGTCAATGAAGATCCGGTCCAAGTTAGCCTGCGTGATGAGACGTGAATCGCTCTTCCAATGAAGGAGGGAGGTCAGCTTGATGTAGTCATCGTCGTCGGTGCCTTTGGTGTACTCGAGGATGTTTCGTACGAAGGGAATGGACGCCACCCTCTGCATTCCGTCAGCGAAGAAATTGTTCTTGAAGCCGTGGATAAAGGGGTTGTTGATGTGCTGGGCTTTGCTCAGTATGACCTTTGACTCCCCCTTCTGAGCCATGAAGCATCGGTCGTAACCGACGATGCCGCGACTCCTTAATGTTCGGAAAAAATCGAAGTTGTGCGTAAGCAGGACCAACTTAAAGTTCGTGTGATCCGCCATTTCCTTGAGGTACTGAATGATGGCGTACTTGTTCTTATAGTCAAACGAGTCGGCAAGATCGTCGATAACGAAAAGGGTCTCGCGGCCGGCCGCCTTGCGCGCCTCCATCTCGAAGAGCACGTTGAGGATATAGAGCGCCTTCTTCTCACCGTTGCTGAGCACCTGAAGAAGATCGTCCCGCTCGACTCCTCGAGAGTCGCCTCCATCCTCGAACTGGAAGACCAATTTGAGCATTGTCTCTTGGCCTAGCATCACCTTGTGCTTGTTCTCAGCGCTCAGCCTGAATGGGACAAAGAATCGATCGTTAAAGATCTTTATGACCTTCTCCCACTGCGTACTCTCGGCAGCAGCCTGTTGTTCAATGGCCTTCCGGCGGACCTCGGTGTCTTTGTAGCATTTCACCGCGTGCTGAAATGCTTCCTCATGCGTCTTGAGATATGACTTCCACACAGCCTGCTGGAAGGAATCGACGTTCGCGAACTCGGGCAGGAGTTCCTCATGGCTGCTGATGTACTCGAAGAACCTCTTAGTGTCGACGTTCTTTTGTAAAGCCTTCTCAACCGCGTCGAGCTTTTTTCGCAGGGCCTTGTCGTCCGTGATGCGTCCCCTCTCCTCGGCGATCAGAGCATCCAGATCGTCCCGGCTTGTGACAGGGTGGGATTCGCCATTGCCGTGCAGCAGTAGGGAGTGATTCGCGGCGAAGAATCCGTTGTCGCCGAGGCTCTTCGTAATGTTGGTGGCGTTGTAGAAGTTGAAAGAATTACGACTGAAAAACGTTGACTCGTCGAGAAGCTCGTTCAGCCGTGTCACGTACTGTGCGAGGGCCGATTGAAGAGCGGGCGAACGCAGGATCACATCGACTTTGTCGTTAAACAGCACGTCATAGGGCAGCTCAGCGAAGGGGGCGTCCTCCTGCTGTTCGACCTCATAGCTAATACGGACCAGTGCCGTAAAGAAGTTATCGTCCTGTCGTGTGAATACCCGCGAGATGGTGCGAACTACATCTTGCTTCGTTCCCGACTGAGCCCGAAGCGCACTCACGAGCTGCTCCCGCGCCTGGAAGAGGTCGACCTGAAGCGCTTCGTACTCCTTCCTCAGCTCGGGGTTGACGAGGAGAGTTGACGTGGATTCCGTCGGCCCGAATTCCTCGTCGTACGACAACACAACGACCACATCGTTCGGGTCGAGGGAATTACCCGCCTCATCGGTAACGCTGCGTTCGGTGTCCCGACTCGGAAACATGCGATCTGTTGTCTCTTCGCCTGAAGACAGATCCCCCAGTGTTCGAGCAAGAGAGGTCTTCATCGTGCCGTTCGGCGCATATATCGCGACGGCGTTACCCTTCTCGAATGTGAAGGTCGCGTTGAGTTCTCGAATCCCGTGGCAGTTTCTCAGCGCAACATTCAGTTTCTCCATGTTCACCAATCTAGTTGATGAGGTCTTCGCGACGGGTAGTCGCGTCGTGAACGACCGCTGAAGGAAGGAGCCAGCTGGAGGACCCCACTTCGCTCAGATCGATAATTGCTTAGCCAAGGTACTCCCCCCAAAGGAATTCTCCGCCAGCCTAGGAGTTTCGGTACCCCCGCTGTACCGATGAGTTCCAGCCCGAGAGCGCGGCCCGCCGCGTCGTGCGAGATCGCGCAGGTCAGCCCTGTAAAGTTTCTGATACAACCCGACGACCGGCACACGGAGCATGAGCATGACTACGACCACCAGTGGATCTTCGATCTTGAACGCCGCCAAGGCAGCGAAAAACGACGAGTTCTACACCCAGTGGGTCGACATCGAGCGGGAGATGAACGCCTACCTCGAGTACGACGCCGACGTGTTCCGAGACAAGGTCGTCCTGCTCCCCTGCGACGACCCCGAGTGGTCAAACTTCACGAAATTCTTTGCCCTGCACTTCGTCGATTACGGACTCAAGAAACTCATCTCGACGTCATACGCTCCGGACAAGAATCCTGCGGGCTCCTACTACACACCGACGCTCTTCGAGATGGGCGACCCGCGGTTCGACGCGACGAAGACCCGCCAAAACGGCAAGAAGTTCGTCCTCGAGCGCGACGACGTCAACGGCGACGGCGTCGTCAACATTGACGACCTCAAGTGGGAGTACCTCGAGCACGACGGCGACTTCCGCAACTTCGAGGTCACCGCGCTGCGCGACGAGGCCGACCTGGTGATCACGAATCCGCCCTTCTCGCTGTTTCGCGAGTTCATCGACTGGGTCGTCCAGGGCGACGTGGCGTTCTCAATTATCGGCAATCAGAACGCGATCGCTTACAAGGAAATTTTCCGACTGATCAAGGAAAATCGCATGTGGCTCGGGAAGGGGTTTCCGCGCAACATGGCTCACTTCCACACCCCATATTCCGTCCACAGTCCGTGGGTCGAGCAGAAGGGTGAGGGCATCGTCAGGGTTCCGGGTGTCCAGTGGTTCACGAACATAGAGCACGGACGCCGGCACGAGCCACTTCAGCTCATGACCATGGCGGATAACCTGCGGTACAACAAGAAGCTCATCGGCACACTTGACGGCAAAGCCGAGTACCAGCAGTACGACAACTTCGACGCGATTGAAGTCCCTTTCACGGACGCGATTCCCTCTGACTACGACGGCGTGATGGGCGTGCCCATCACCTGGCTCGCAAAGTACAACCCCGATCAGTTCGAGATACTTGGCACCGACGAGTCCGACTACCCGCCGACGAAAACCTACAAATCCAAGCGCAAGGTCGTGAACGGGGTCCCGTCCAAGTCCAACACCGGTTCGAAAGGGTGCTACATCCGCAGCGAGTCGTTCGGCCCCGGGAACTACTTCGACGTCGGTTATCCCGTCAGGCGCATCTACAAGCGAATCTTCATCCGCCACCGGAAGGCACAGTCGTGAAAACCACTCTCCAGCACTACTCGGCCGAGAAGATTACCGAGGGCTTCGTCTACAACGAACTCGAAGGCAAGGGGCTCTTTGGCCTGTCTGGCAAGCTCGTGATCCAGCCCGAGTTCCAGCGCCACTACATCTACAACGACGGCAAGAAGGACGTCGCCGTTATCGACTCCCTGCTCAAGGGTTACCCGATCGGGCTCATCTACTTCAACGTGGCGGGTGACAAGCTCGAGGTCTTGGACGGCCAGCAGCGCATCACGAGCGTCGGCCGGTTCGTCACCGGCAAGTTCGCCATCAAGGTCGACGGCAAGGAGCATACCTTCAGCTCGTTGCCTCCGGAGGATCAGCAGAAGATCCGCGAGAGCACTCTCCTGGTCTATCAGTGCGAGGGCACCGAGACCGAGATCAAAGAGTGGTTCCGCACCATCAACATCGCCGGCGTCCCGCTCAACAAACAGGAGATGCTCAACGCGATCTACTCCGGTTCATTCGTCACCAAGGCCAAAGCCGAGTTCTCCAACTCGAACAACGCCAATATGCAGAAGTGGTCCGCTTATGTGAAAGGTGACCCCAAACGTCAGGAGATCCTCGAAGAGGCTCTGCACTGGGTCTCCTCAGCCCAGGGAAAGACCATCGACGCCTACCTAGCCCACCACCGTCGCGATACCGAGATCACCGAACTGAAGAACTACTTCACCTCTGTCATCGACTGGGTGAGCAGCGTATTCGTCCGTCCACCCGACAGGGAGATGCGCGGGCTCGAATGGGGCCGACTCTACGAGGAACACCACACCACGGCCTACGACACCGCCCAGGTCGAGGTCGACGTCAACAGGCTGCGGGCTGACCACGCTGTCAAGAACGCCAAGGGCATCTACGAGTACCTGCTCGACGGCAAGACCCGGACCCAATTGCTCGACATCCGGATCTTCGACGAGAGCACCAAGCGGGCCGGCTACGAGAAGCAGACGCAGAAGGCGAAGGTCGACGGCACGTCAAACTGCCCGTTGTGCGCGCTCGGCAACGACAACAACAACTCGCGCATCTACCAGCTCAAGGAGATGGACGCCGACCACGTCACCGCATGGTCGAAGGGCGGCTCGACGGACCTGTCGAACCTCACCATGCTGTGTCAGATGCATAACCGTGCCAAGGGCAACCGGTAGGACTCATGGCAATGCGTCCTATGGACAACCGAGGCTTTGGCACTCGGATCCGTCAAGCACGCCAATCGCGCGGCTGGTCTCAGGAGGAGCTGGGCGCACGCGCCGACGTGTCGCGCCCGACCATCGCCCGCATCGAGCGAGGTGATGACGTCTCGACGGCGACACTCGTGAAGGTCGCGTCAGCCCTCGGGCTGACGGTGGAGATCAACGAGGGCGACAAGCACTGATCGCCAACGAGTGCCGGTTCCGTCCCTGATCATGAAGGCCATGGCGATGGCCACCCATCATCATGGGTATCGTCGCAGTATCACTGTTTCCCAATAAGAATGGCCGGGGAAAAGGCAGTATTTAGAGGACTTTATGGCGCGGTGCATTTGTCCGCGCTGACGGTCTCTCGGCCGGTCCTGTCTGCGTCAGAAGCTACGGCGACCGCCGGAACACGCTCCTCTCCGCTCTGTACAGGACGCCTCATTCCTTATGGAAGACTACGGCCCATGACCTCATCACGGATCACTGTCGCGCTCATTTGGAGCGCCATAGTTCTGGGCGTGGTCGCTTTCATTTTGTCACCGCTATTCGATTGGTCCCGAGAACGGGCCGAAAGGGCTTACGACGTGACCTTTAGCGACTTGGCTACTGGATTCCTTCTGGCATTGGCAGCGGCGGTCTTCACCCTGGCAGGGCAGCGGCTAATGCTCTCGTTTCAGACACAGGCCAAAGTCCGTGAGGAGTTGCGGGACTTTATCAGAGCCATGCACCCAGAGACAGTGGCGTGGGTAGCAGACCTTGACTTGTTCGTGCGGCAGATGCGCGCCCGCACCTTAGTCGGGCCAAAGCCCGACGAACTGGAGAGCACGAAAGCGGAAATCTCGGAGACGTGGGAAGGCGACCTGCTGCGCCGTACGAGACTCGTCAGATTCGGCCATCCTGATCCTGACGTGCGGCGGGCAGCCGAGGTCCTGGAGGACGAGATGTGGCCCTTCATAGTGAACGCCGGAAAGCTCGATCGTGACGAAGCGGCGATATTTGCGTCCCCGCCCAAGAAGGGAGAGCGGGCGGCGGTTCTCAGGGCTGTTGACGCCGCCTTGACGGAAGTGCGACGAACGGTTTATGCGGCTCCGCGGCGGGATGTGCCGGCCGGAGATGTCTATGACGGGACGAATCTTCCAAGCCGGTTAGCCCGTCGAATGGCTCAAGAGCAGAATGAGGAACGCCCAGTACAGGACTAGCATCACCCGATAAGGCAGGACCAGCCTTCAGATGAGAGGTCGCCCCGACGCCACGCTAGCAACCTGTGACAGGTGCCGTTGTCCGCCAGTCCGCAAAAAATTCCGCAGCAAATCCGCAAACGGCCCGGTTCCGCCCGCTACAGCCAACAGTGCAAAGCCCGGAATTACGCAGGATTCCGCGTTTCCCACCCCAAGCCAATGCTGCGCTTGAAGTTCATCAACGCCGATAACGGCGCATATGACGGGCTCTCGCCGTGGAAGTCTCCATCGATTCGGTTTGATCGGCGGAAGCAGAGACCATGGTGGGAGCTGGGTCAAGCAGATGGCTTCAGCCATTACCGGCCCTGGCCACTCCCCTCTCGTGAAGCTTTTCGTTGCGGCACGCAGGAACACGGGATGAAATTGCATCCGGCCGGGGACCTCTGACCTAGAAATTTTGAGGGAAAATGGATTCCATGACCACGACGCATGCCCGGAAGAAGGTCACGGCCACCACGGCGGAGGAAGCACAGAGGTTGCTCGATATCGTGGTGCAAGAACTTCGGCACCTTGCCGTTAGCGAGGGAACGCATGGCATCCTGGTCACCAAGACCGGCCCGGGCCAATCCACCGTGGAACTAAGCGAAAACGTGCCGTACGGCATCACAGAAGAAGCTGTTACGGACCTTACTGAATCCTGAGCAACTCCATCGCGGAGGCTGTCCGCACGACAGCAAAACCCACACAGGTGTGTTTGGGCTTCTGGCTACCCCTACAGCCGACCCGATCCGGCTCTTCCATTCCCCGTTCGAGGTTTGCCGGGGCACGGCGGGCCGCCCACCCGACTGGATGTGAAGCATATCTTCTCAGCAGCGGGCGCCCATTCGTGGCAGCTGGTAGTGGTCAGCTACCCGGTGGAATTCCGGATCGGGGCCGACGTTCTCGGAGATGAGTTGTACGAGGTCGTTACTTCCCGGTGCGATGCCGGCGTCGGCGCGGCGATCCCAGTAAGCCCAGCATCGCCCCATAAGTGTTTTTGACTGGTACGAGATTCCCAGCGGCTCAGACCCATCGAAAAGGTGCTGCTGCCGGATGACTTGGGCAAGCAAAGTCGTCAGGTCGCGGTTCTCACTCTCCACTGCTCCGGAAGTCAGAAGCTTGACCTGCTCGGTCATCCCGGCCACAGTCGGGGTAAGCCTTTCCAATGCGGCAATGGTGTCCACATGGTCGATCCTGACCCACCAGCCCTCGCCCGGCAGCTTAATCTCGTATATCGACCGGTCCATTTGCCAATCAATCGCGATGGTCCAGGGCGCATCGACCCCGTTGGTCCTGGCGTCCGCGAGCACCTGCTCGATATACCTGTTGGCGTCCCAGCCAATAGACTCTGCCGCCTTGGCGATCGCGGCCCGGTTCTTGCGAAAGCCAAGCAAGACCTCGGCATATGCGCACCTGCGGGAATCCGCCAAATAGATCGTAGATCCGATCGTGTCGAAACGGCCCCTCCGGTCCGCGGGATCGGAGCTGAAAGGAAACGGCCCAACAATGGAGTTGCGGTGAACAGTCAGCGCACCGCGCCGGTCCTTGGCCACGCGGAACGACCTCTCGGCGCCCGCAGCCACGACGCGGAAACCGGTTACTTCGCACGTGCGCTCTGCGACGATTGCACTCACGCGGCGTAGGTATCGCTAATGAACGCCTCTGCAGCGCCGATGACTTCGCGGCTGTGCTGCTGCTGGACATAGAGCACCGGCAGGTTCTCATCCAGGCGCGGGTTAGCACCCATCAGCCACGCCAAGGCCACATGCTTACCCTCGGCCATCTCAAGCGTCTTCCAAACCCGGTAGCCGAGCCGCAGGCGGGCCTCAATTTCAGCCCGGGGCTCAGGTCCGTCAGGCTTGGCCCACTTATAGGGAGAGGTCCGGTCCTTCACCCCTGCCATAGTCTGCACGACTGTAGCGCCAACGTTCTCGTTCAGCTCCCGGACCAAGTCGTGGATGTTCATCCGCGTAGCATCCAGATAAATCTCGTTGCGTGTAGTGGCCTCCATAAGCCAATGATTCCATCTTGAGCTTCGATAAGCAACATAAAATCAACACCTTAGCAACGCATATCCGTTGCCCCCTTCACAGCTATGCGAGCATTTTGGTCTCGTAAGGCATCCAGAAAAAGAGCTGTAGACGCCGATAACGGCGCCTGTGTCGTGGCCGCCGAAACACCGGTCGGGGCTCCGTTGGAGCCGCCAGGCAGCCAGCGGTTCGACGGCGGGAACACGCCGCAGCCCTGGAACAGATATGCACTCCTGAACGACGCATCCGCAAACCAGCTGCGAGTCTTCATCGTGGACCAGCTGAAGTGCCCGGACAGAGGACTGTGTCCGTTTCATACCGGCGGTTAAATAGGGAAAGCCCCTCGGGAGGGGCTTTCCTCGGGTTGGGCAGTTGACGTTTGGTATTGATCAGCGGTGATGCGCTCCTCCTCCCTGGGCGCTGTGCGCGCCCTGCCGGTTTCCGTAGTCAGAGACTCTAATAATTGCCCGGCTGTCCTTCCAGCAACATGACCAAGAATTACCGGCGCAAGGCAGCCTCCAGTTCAAGTACACCCCAACCCGGCCCCACTCGGATTTCCTATGTTGCATCTACCGACCCCCTTGAGCGGGCGCTTTCTCGAATGGGAGGCACAAAGGACGACTGCCAGAGCCGCATCGCGGAGCCATTCGGCACCGGTGTTGATGCTCCGGTTCCGGACCGACACGGGAAGCTGGCCGCGTGCAGGGCCCCCGTCCGGGTCCCTCTGTTCAGGCGCCGGCGCGGGCTCAGTCCGCAGGCGGGAAGGCGAGCGTGCCGGCCAGTGCGACGGCCAGGATGACCAGCGTGGAGGCTGCGGCCAGCAGCACGGGTTTGCCGCCCACTGTCACCAGTCCGCGGAAATGTACACCCAGTCCCAGGGCGAACATGGCCGCAGTCAACAGGGCTGCCTGCAGCCACTGCGCAGCATCTAGGACGGAGACAGGGAGGACGCCAGTGGTGCGCAGCAGCATGGCCGCGATGAAGCCGAGTATGAACAGCGGGACGATCGGCGGGCGTTTAGCCACGGCACCCCCGGGCTGCGTACGGCGACGGTGCCAACTGATGCCTGCAATGATGGGCGCGAGCATGAGCACGCGCGCCAGCTTCACGGTTACAGCCACGGTCAGGGCCGCCCCGCCGACGGCGCCGCCAGCAGCGACCACCTGGGCGACCTCGTGAGTCGAGGCCCCGATCCACATGCCCAAGGACTGGTCGGGCAAGCCCAGGAGCGCGCCGAGGAAGGGCACCAGCGGGATCATCAAAGTGCCGAACAGCACCACTAATCCGATCGCGGTAACCGTTTCCTGCTCTTCGGCGTCGGTGGCGCTTTCAACTGCGGCGACGGCGGCTGCCCCACAGATGGAAAAGCCCGAGGCGATCAGCAGCCGCTGAGTCAGACTGATGCCCAGTATCTGGCCGATCCACATGGTGGCGCCGAAGGTGAGGCCGACGGCCGCGACCACCACCAGCAGGGCGCCAGCGCCCAAACCGAGTATCTCGGCCAGCGACAGTTGCAGCCCCAACAGCACGATGCCGGTCCGCAGCAGCTTCTTGGCCGAGAGCTGCACCCCCGCAGCCCAGGACGCCGGCACGCCGACCAGGTTCCGCCAGACCACGCCGAGTAGGATGGCAAGCAACAGGGGGCTGATCCCGGGCAGCAACTGGGCGGCGGCCAGGACGGCAGCGGCCGCAGCCACGCAGGCGGCCAGCCCCGGCAGGATCCGGGTCCAGCTTGTCCCTCGTACCGGCGCTTTGGAAGCCTCCGGTTGCGTTGCCGGCGGGGCGGAAGTGGGATTCTGGGGGTTCATACCTTGTACCGTGTCATGGGGGCCCTGCAGGCAATAGCCGTCTTCGCGCCATGCCAGGCATATAATTCTGATATGTCGTTCCCTAATTCGCCGGTCCATCAGTGGCTACAGCTGCCGGCGATCCGCGTACTGGTTGCCGTGGCCGATGCCGGTAGCCTGAGTGCGGGGGCTCGCTCGATCGGCATGGCCCAGTCCAATGCCAGCCGCACACTCGCGACGCTCGAGCGACGTCTGGGCTACCCGTTGCTGAACCGCTCCGCACAAGGGTCCCGGCTAACCACCGAAGGGGCACTGACCGTCGAATGGGCGCGCGAGGTGCTCGACGCCGTCGACCGCCTCTCCGCTGGGGCCGAGGCACTGGGGGCCACCTCGGCCCCTGAACTGGTGGTCGGGGCAAGCATGACCGTCGCGGAGTACCTGGTGCCGGGCTGGATCAGCACCTTCCGCCACGAATGCCCGGACGTCCGTACGACCCTACGCATCCACAACTCCCGGCACGTGATCGACGGGGTGCGCTCCGGAGGAGTGGCACTCGGCTTCATTGAAACCCCCGACATCCCCGGCGACATCCGGAGTGTGCGTATAGTAACCGACTGCCTCGTTGTCGTCATCGCCCCGGACCATCCCTGGGCCGCTCGCACGGCACCGCTTACGCCTGCAGAGCTGGCGGGCACCCCGCTGGTGGAGCGTGAGGAAGGTTCGGGCACCCGCGCCGCGCTTGACGCGGTTATCGGCTCCAACAGGGCCCAGCCCATCGCCGAGCTGAACAGCAACTCGGCGATCTGCCAGAGCGTCATCGCCGGACTGGGACCTACGGTGCTGAGCAATCTGGCAGTGCAGGGAGCCCTCCGAGCCGGGCGGCTGCTCCAGGTCCCGGTTACCGGCGGAACGATGGAGCGCGACCTGCGGGCAATCTGGTTCGGCGGCCGCCGGCCAACCGGGGCCGCCGGACATTTCCTCGACATCGCCATGCAGGCCACGCCCACGCCATAGCCCGGTCCACAAGCTGCCCCACGGCGCTCTGAAGCAGATAGCCAACCGGGACGTGCGAGACGAAGTCCGTGCGCGCCAGCCGCCACCGTTGGGAATCCTGCCAAGTGTCTCTCGACATCCACGTGGAGCAGGTTCGAACCGGTGCCTGGTGGCCGGTCCGGCCCGAGCGGGGTCACGGAACTCTGTGACATCGATTGCGGGTTCACCTCGCGCCGGGCGCTCAGTTCCGTCAATCCCTCCCTGTGTTTGGGCCCGCTGTTCAACCACGTTGACCAGCGGGCATCCTGATCATCATTCAAATGGGGGGCCGTCACCGATCATCTGCTGCTCGGAGGCCTGACCGCTTCCATCGGCACGTCGGCGATGCTACGACAACGCGCTTGCCGAGACTCTGGTCAGCCTCTACGAGAATGCATCCGGCTCGGCCCCTTTCACGCCGGTCGCTGCAAGCCGTCCAGGACGTTGAATACGTGACCTTCGAATGGATCGAGTGGTCAACAACCGACACTTGTAGGGCACCACAGGTAATCATCTGGAAACGCCGAGATGGTCTGGGTCGTCCCGCGGTCGTCCTGATTGCAGGACGGCCTTTGTCGGCTCTTCCTACGCCAGGGCAGAAAAGCGGGCCCCCTCTGCCCAACTGGTGATGAGTCCGAGAACACCAGTGTCGAGGAGACCCGCTTTCGGGCAGCTTTCTATCTGCCCTGTTTCTACTTGCTGAACGCCTGTGCTTTTCGGCTACTGTGCGCCGATGCCGCAGCGATCAGGGCGATCGCTATCACCAAGAGAGACACGCCGTAGCTTCGTCCGCCGAACCATTCAACAAGAAGTGTGCCCAAGGCCGGTGTGAACGCGCCGCCAATCAGGGTCGCTAGCGCAATAGACAACGACATCCCCGTGTACCGGATACGAACGTCGAACATCTCGGCGAAAAGAGCCCCTTGGACGCCGCAGTAAAGGAACAAGAACCCTCCCAGGAGTACTACCCCGAGAAAGAGCATTACCGGAGTGCCAAGATCAATCAGCGCGAAGGAGGGGAAAGCGACAACTCCTACACCCAATGAGCTGAGTGCATAAACACGGTGACGTGGAATCCTGTCCGAGAGCGCGCCGCCGACGAGACAACAAACGAAGAAGACAGGTTGGGCCAGGAGGACGACGTTCAGTACGTCTGAACGGTTCATCTCCAGTTGCCCTGTGGTGTAAGACATCATGAATGTCGTCACAATGTAGTAAATGACTGTAACGCCGAGGTACATGCCGATACCACGGAGTGCCTGAACACGGTTCTTGCTGAAGTATTCTCCGATAGGTAGGGCACTCTTTTGACCGAGCTTCTGAGCCTCCTTGAATACAGGGCTCTCGTGAGTTGACAGTCGTACGAAGATCCCCACCAAAACGAGTACACCGCTGAAGAGGAACGGGATCCGCCATCCCCATGCCATGAACTGTTCTTCATCCACAATATTGCCGATGACCACGAACGCCCCGGTAGCAAGAGCGAGACCGATCGGCGAGGCGCTTTGCGGCCAGCTGCCGAAAAATCCTCGCCGGTTCGCTGGCGCGTGCTCCACGCACATCAACTGAGCTCCGGGAAGTTCGCCGCCCACTCCGAATCCTTGAATCAGACGAAGTACCACTAGGAGGATCGGGGCCCATATGCCGATGGTGTCGTAGCCTGGTAAAAGGCCGATGGCGAACGTCGCGACGCCCATGACGAGGAGAGTCATGACCAGCATGGATTTGCGGCCGATACGGTCTCCGAAGTGGCCAGCTATAGCCGCGCCGAGAGGTCGAGCGAAGAATCCGGCACCGAAGGTTGCGAAAGCTGCAAGTGTGCCCGCAAGGGGGCTGAACTGCGGAAAGAAGAGTTGCGGGAAGACAGTTGCTGCAGCGGTTCCAAAGATGAAGTAGTCGTAATATTCAATGGAGGTTCCGACCGTGCTCGCTGCGATGACCTTTCGGATCCCGTTCTTCTGCTCGGTCTTCGGCGACGACGTCCCTCCGTCGGGATCAGGCCGCACCAGATCAGTAGTTTTGTCCACTTTGTGACTCCTTCGGTTGGAATGACATAACTGTGCTGAGGACCCTGCAGTAATGATGAGCTCTTGGAAATGGCGTCGATGCTGATGCGTGCGGAAGCCCGAAAACCGTCTTTCATAACCCTCGCGCCCCAACACGACCCCGTCGATGACTACCGTGCGGGGGTTCGCCAATGGTGCGGTGCCCCGAATTGATACACGCTCATATCTGCTGTCCGCGGTCTGTTCATAGTGACTGGCGATGTGACGTGGATCAAATCGGTTTTTCCTTCCCAGGTCATAGATGCCACTTATGACGGCCTACCTGGCCACTTCGGATCATGAGGGTCTTTAAATGCAATTCCGGGACTGGAGCGCTCCAGTTTGGCGCCCTCTCACATGGGGGTAACGGGGGGGCGAAGCCAACCACGGTGCCGGGCAATGGGCCATCAGGTGGGACGGATAGCCGGATAGCAGACCTTGAATGGTTCGAATCGCCCCACAGTCTCTTGGATACGTGTTTCCCCCGAAAGAGAAGAGATCGGTGCTAGCGAGTGATTTCAAACATGATCACGCAAGGCGCGAGCCAGCGTGAAATGCCAAGGTTCAGTTGGATTCAGTGGCAGTTTTCGAAGAGCGCACGATTCACTTAATCTGTGATTTGGTGCTGATCGTCTTTCGCCATTCTAATAAATGCTTGCGCCGCGTAGGACAACCGTTGGGTGTGGTAATAGATATAGAAAGGCCGTTCTATGGGAGGGTCCGGATACTTTATGAGTGCACCGAGTTCACGTGCTACCTCCGCCCCTTGGGCTGGAACTAAAGCGCAGCCTGCGCCACCCGCGACCAGTATGGGAAGCGTGTCCATAAAGGGTGACTCGATGGAAATCTTCAATTCCTCCCCGGCCCGTGCGAACTCTTGATCGAGGATGCGACGCATTGATGTGCGAGGAGGTGCGACAACAAAATTTTGCTGAGCAAGTTCCCTGAATTGCACCGTTGGCCCGTCGTTAACCACCGTTCCGGGAGGTAACGCGATCACCATATCTTGAGAGCCTATTTTCCGACGCCTTACACTTCCCGACACCTCTTCGTCGGAAAACGAAACAAGTATTTCGACAGGGTTCTTGTCGAAATGCTTGACAATATTATCCTCCCCAAAATAAGAATCAAGATGTACCGATACCTGCGGATAGCGCTCCCGGAATCGGGCGACCCAGACAGCTACGGGCGTCGCTGCCAATGCAGGCATTGCGGATATATTCAAAGTCCCGCGGGGTACGTCTCTACTCTCGTCAACTGCAGCAACGGCTCGGATAGCGGATTCAACCAGTCGCCGAGCCGGCCATACCAGCGCCTCCCCGGAGGGTGTCAATTGCATCCCCCGTGTCGAACGTTGGAACAGTTTTACCCGCAGCACTCTTTCTAAACTCACTATGGATTGAGACAAAGCCGGTTGGGTCATATGCAATTCCGCGGCAGCGCGTCCGGTAGTTCCATGATCGACGATTGCCAGGAAGTGCCGTGCCTGGCGAACTTCCACGGTGGACTCCTTCGTCTTCGGTCGCGCTATCTAAGATCGCGAGCAAAGCGCAATAACGATCTGTTGTGGCCTGTCGCTGTGGACCTGCCGTTCACAGTATTAAACCTTGTACCCGCCGTGACCTGTACCCGTACCCTTGTGCAGATCTACCGGGAGGGAACCCTTACGATACTAGAACCCTTACAGGGACCTCACGCCCACATCCTCGCGTTGGTCGAGGTAATTCCCTTGTACTGACGCTGTCCCCCGCGTCGATGCGTAAAGTGTCGGGTCCGGTGATGAGGTCGCACGTGGCCAACTTCCCTGCACGAAACCATCGACTCTTGAAGTCCGAGTACTGCTGTTACAAGTGTGCGCTCCCTCCACGTCTCCACCAAGGACGAGGGCCACGGCGATAAGCCCACCGTATAGAGGGCAGAAGAGAAACGACTTAGCCGCGGTGTGATTCATTCCATAGCTTGGGAAGGGCAGATAGCAAGAGCAAATAGCTCTTCAAAGTCACTGCCAATGAAATTTATTCGAGGCAGATCCTCGACAACCGATCAAATCGCAGGAGGCGGCCATGACGGTCGAGTTTGGATGGTTCATTCCCACTTGGGGAGATACTGCCGCATTTGGAGTCCCCGAAGCTGAAGCGGCGCCCAGCATGGAGCTTTTCTCCGGAGTTGCTCAATCCGCAGAAAAGGCCGGTTTCGAGTACATCCTAGTCCCCGTGCAAACTAACTGCTGGGACGCATACATCACATGTGCCATGATCGCCGCAAAGACGGAGAAAATCATTCCCCTGGTCGCGGCGCGACCCGGTTTTATCGCGCCCACGGTCATGGCAAAAATGCTATCGACATTCGACCAGCTGACCGAGGGACGGGTGCGCGTCAATCTAATCGCTGGAGGAACCTCCAGCGAATGCGAAGCCGACGGATCGTTCCACAGCCATGACGAGCGCTATGAGTTGTTTGACGAGGCGCTCGATGTCATGAAACGGGCCTGGACTGAAGAAGAACCCTTCGACTTTGCCGGCAAGTACTTCAAGGCCAACCAGATTCTGGTCAAGCCCAAGCCCTATCAGAAGCCTTTCCCTCCCATCTACCTCGGAGGACTGTCGGAAGCTGCCAAGAACCTCTGCGCGAAGCATGCAGACGTGCATCTGTTCTGGGGGGATACACCTGACACAATCGCAGAGCGCGTCGCTGAGATGAACGCGCGTGCCGCGACTGTAGGGCGTACATTGCGTTACGGCATGCGGTTGCACATCATCGTCCGCGAGACCGAAGACGAGGCCTGGGCGGCGGCGCGGGCGCTCATTGCCCACGCTACTCCTAAACTCCAGCAGGAACGCGCAGCGCTAGGCGATCAGTCGGTAGCGAATGACCGCATGAAAGAGCTTGCCAAAGTCGAGAACCATATGATCGATCAGCATCTCTGGAGCGGCATTGCGACCGTGCGTGAAGGAGCTGGAGTCGCAATTGTAGGTAACCCCGAGCAGGTTGCAGGGACAATCCGTCGATTCATGGATGCTGGTTGCTCAAGCTTCTGCCTGAGTGGTTACCCCCATGCGGAGGAAGCGGAGCGTTTCGGCAGACTGGTCATGCCATTGTTCGCAGATGACCTTGCGAAACAGAATGCCAATGTCGAGCACGCTACCTCATTGATTCAGGAACTGGAGCCCGTCCAGGGTTGAGTGGTCTGGCACCGACTCTTCTATATAAGAGCCGGTGCCGGACCGCGGCGCCAAGCACAACGCGGGTTTCTTGATTTCCCGGGTGTTTCACTTCGACCACACATCACTCGTGATGTCTGCTGACGATGGTTTTGCTCTTGTTGCGACTTGCGTCTCGAGTAGATGTCCATTCCCAGCGGCATATTAAATCGCGACTTGCATTCACTGAAAACCCAACCCCACCCTCGTCGAATTTCGACCGATTGAACAGGAAATTATGTCTACGATTGTAATTACCGGTGGTGCGACTGGAATTGGTATGGCCACAGCCAGAATTGCTGCTGGCAATGGATATCATGTAGCAATCGCAAGTCTCGCTGACACGATGGATGAAGCAAATACCCTGGTAGATGAGCTGCAAGCGCAGGGGTCGAAGGCCGTGGCGCTGACTACAGACATCACCGTCGAGGAGGAAGTCGTAGAGTTTTTCCGGCGGGCAGAAGCGGACCTCGGACCAGTTTCCGGTCTCGTAAACGCTGCCGGCCTTATTTACTCCGCCGACTGCACCGAATTGGAGGCGGATAAGGTTGCGGCATTAATGGCTGTGAATGTAACCGGACTCATGCTGTGCTCAAGGGAAGCCGCCCGTTCCATGATGGGAAACGAAAACAATGGCGGAAGTATTGTCAACGTTTCTTCCATGGGGGCAACTATCGGTGGGCGCGCCCGCGGTGCATGTTATGCAGCGTCGAAAGCTGCAGTAGATTCTTTTACCACGGGAATGGCAAAAGAGGTAGCAAAATGGAATATACGAGTGAATGCGGTACGTCCTGGATTAATTGATACAGGCATGACCAGCGAGATACTCAATGATCCTCGCCGGAAAAAATCCATCGAAGAGTCGATCCCTATAGGTCGCGTGGGTCGAGCACACGAAGTGTCAGAGGCGATTATGTGGTTGATGTCGGACAAGGCTTCCTGGATCAGCGGCGCACACCTTGATATCAGCGGCGGAGGATTCCACGTGACGGGATCTTTCTGACAAATTGCACTCTTCCGGATTCCTTCAAGATGAATTCCGGAGTCGTTTCAAACAATCGTGCGCCGGAGCTTGATAAGGAAATCTTCGATTCGCCGAGTATCACCGCCAGAATGCCCGAACAGCTCAACATCCACACATCCACACATCCGCCAACATCAAACAGTTTTGATTATTTTGTAGCCGAAACTACTAAGGAGTCAGCAATGACAAATGAACACTACTCCAAGTTCTACATCAACGGATCGTGGGTCCCCGCCCGCGGTAGTGGCCAGATTGATGTGATCAGCCCCGTCACCGAGGACGTAATTGCCTCCGTTCCTGCCGGCAACGCCGATGATGTCAACGCTGCCGTTGCCGCAGCAAGTGAAGCCTTCCCACAGTGGGCAAGTACCTCCGTGGACAAGCGCGCTGCCTACTTGCGGGCGATCGCTTCCGGGATGAAGGAACGTTCAGACGAACTGGCACACACCATTACCAGTGAGATGGGGACTACCATCGACTTCGCCTCAGCAATGCAGGTCCCCATGGCAATCCAAAGCTTCGCTCTGGCCGCAGATATCGCAGAGGCCTATCAATTCGAACGCAACGAGGGCTCCTCAACCATTATCCGCGAGCCGGTCGGAGTCGTTGGAGCCATCACTCCCTGGAACTTCCCACTCCACCAGATCGCAGGGAAGGTCGCCTACGCTCTCGCCGGTGGCAGCACCATCGTCGTCAAGTCCAGCGAAATTGCGCCGTTGTCTGCCTGTCTTTTAGCCGAGATTATCGACTCTACCGGGCTGCCCGAGGGAGTCTTCAACCTGCTAACGGGTACTGGAGCCGAGGCCGGCGAGCCCCTGGTTTCCCACCCTGACGTGGATATGGTCTCCTTCACCGGTTCCACCCGTGCCGGCAAGCGTGTGACCGCGCTTGCGGGAGAGACGATCAAGCGGGTTTCGCTCGAGCTCGGTGGAAAGAGCGCTAACGTCGTGCTCGACGACGCTGACATCGATGAACTGATGCCGCACGCGATGCAGTGGGCATATCTCAACGGCGGCCAGGCCTGCGCCGCTTTGACCCGGCTCGTTGTTCCAAGGCAGATGCTGGGCCGCGCTGAGAAGGCGGCGAAGGACGCAGCGGAGTCCCTCCAGGTTGGCGACCCGACAACCCCAGGTGTCCAGCTCGGCCCGCTTGTCTCAAAGGTTCAGCAGGACCGGGTGCGCAGCTATATCGAGCAGGGCGTCAAGGAAGGTGCCAAGCTAATTACTGGCGGCAGCGAACCGGTACCTGGCCTCGAGAGCGGCTACTACGTGAAGCCGACGGTGTTCTCAGAAGTAACGCCTGAGATGACCATCCATCGCGAGGAAATCTTCGGGCCGGTACTGTCGATCGTTCCCTATGACACGGACGAGGACGCCGTTCGTATCGCCAATGACACGCCCTACGGCCTCGCAGGCGCTGTCTGGTCGAAGGACACCGACAGGGCGCGTACGATCGCTGGGCAAGTGCGAACCGGCCAGATCGCCATCAATGGCGGAGACTTCAGCATGAATGCACCGTTCGGGGGGTACAAGCAATCAGGAAACGGCCGTGAGTTCGGGGTCCACGGTCTCGAGGAATTCCTGGAGATCAAGTCACTGCAGTACTGAGTCTGCCCATACAGGCGTGATGGCCCCGTTCGAGCGCGCGCTCAAGCGGGGCCATCATTCGTCCTGCGAAACACCGCTGTAAGCGGCGTCGGCGGGTCTGGCTGCCGGACCCCTATCTGAACCAGGACCTCGGGCGTGCTGGATCGCCGCCGATGTTGTCCAGCGAAGGGCGGAAACGCAGGCCCGGATCGAGCAGCCACGCACACTCGGGGGCGGTTTCAAGCACGAGCAGCGCCAACCTGCGCACTGGCAGAAATCAAATCCGAAATTGTCCTCATCACGAAAGAGCGATACGCATGAATGGAAAACTGGATGGGTTGCGGGTCCTGGTCACAGGCGCGGCAGGGGGGATCGGAACAGCGGTGGTGGATGCCGCGATCGCCGAGGGTGCGGCGGCGGTGATTGTTGCCGATGTTACCTCCGAACGTGTGGCTACGGCCGTCGGGCGGTTGCGCCAGCCCGAGCTGGACGTGTTTGGGATTGCGTTGGACGTAAGTGACGAAGCATCATGGCACGGCGCGATGAAAGAGGTGTCATCCACACTCGGCGGCCTTGACGTCCTGGTCAACAATGCGGGCGTGACCAACCGAGCCGGGGTGCTGGACACCAGAGTCGAGGATTGGTCGCGGGTGATTGCGGTTAACCAGACCGGTGTTTTCCTTGGTATGAAACACGCAACGCCGGTCATGCGAGATTCCGGCGGAGGCGCCGTGGTTAACATTTGTTCCTTCGCAGCGTTCACGGGTTATGAGGCGGCAGCCTATACAGCAAGCAAGTGGGCTGTACGTGGACTGAGCAAGGCAGCTGCGAACGAATTGGCTCCAGCAGGGATTCGAGTCAACACCGTTTGCCCCGGCTTTGTGGAGACGCCTCTGACTCAAGACGCTCCCGCGCTCGTCCAGTCGTTCTCGTCCTTGGCGCCCATTGGTCGCGCATGCCAGCCAAGAGAAATTGCCGATGGGGTGGTGTTCCTGGCTTCGGAAGCGTCCTCCTATATCACTGGCCATGATCTCCTGATCGACGGCGGATACATGGCCAGCGCTACCCGGTTCCTTCAAGCATGACGCCGGTTAGATTGAAACGCGAAATTACCGCCGCATCTGGCCGCCGGCGTCTTCCGGACCGAGGCCTCGATCGTCGTGCTCTTGCGCCCACAGGGAAAAGGAATAAACCCACTGCCACCGCTTCCGAACTGGTGCCACCCAGCGTAGTCACCAGTTCATTTCGCCACGGTCACCGGATGGATGATTCGGAGTCTCGTCATGGCTGGTCCAGCGCTCCCTGAACAATGTCATGATTGAGCTGCCGGACGTCAATAACCTGCAGCTAAAGAGGTTGGGAATCAATGAACGCCCTTCCTGAATGTTAGCTCCGAAAAATAGGACCATTTCCGCCAGCTGAAAATGGCCACGGCTGTTGTTCTATTGCGCTTGAGGCCAGGCGTTGGCTCCGCATAGGTCGACCTTGCCGCGCCCCCGACTATACCGAGCAGCTGCCAGTTCGGGCTGGTCTTCAGCGTCCTGCTGTGGCAAGCCTCGGCGTAGTCACAGGCTCTCGAGGAACGCGAAGACTTTGTCCGTTGTTTAGTAGCGACCTGATGCTGCCGATGCGGGTCTGGTGAGGGCGGGGCCTTCTCCTTGATAGCGATGTCGGCTGGACGTAGGCGTCTGTGGATCGGATGTCTGCGTGGCCGAGCCAGAATGCGATTACCAAGGTGTCGACGCCGGCTTGAAAAAGGGACATGGCGCGGCTGCGACGAAACACGTGCGTGTGGATGCTCCTCCCAGCAGTGAGGGACATTGTTGGGCAGCAGTCCTCGCGTGCGTGTTGGCCTGTAGCGCGACCCGCAGCAACGCCTCGACGGGCCGGCGAGCGGAACCTTCGCGTTGATTGCATCCTTTGCCTTCGCAGCGGGACGTTGCCCTGGAACCCAGCGTGATGTCGCGGTAGCCCAGGTTCGCGAGTCCGGAAACCCCGCAGGCCGGACTGGATGGCCAGAAGCATCAGGGCCTTGTCCCGCAGGGCTTCCCATCTGGACTGATCCGGCGCGGCGACGAGGGCGTTGATCTCGGGTGGTGTCAGAAACGTCACGGTGCGCTCGTCGAACCGCTTCGGCGGGATGGCGAGCACGCGCTGGATCAGCAGAGCATGTTCGGGGTGGCGCGGCACCCCGGAGAAGAACAGCGAGCATATTGCCGTGAGACGGACATTGCGGGTCCTGACGCTTTGTGCCGTTCGTGCTCCAGATGGATAAATAACCCGGAGATCCTGGTCGCGTCCAGGTCGTCCCAATCCGGTTGCGGCAGCGTCGCGGCATGGTCCCTACCATTCGAAGCTACCGGGCGGCAACCGGAGTTCCGAACCACTCTACTGTTGGCCTTAGGCAGCCAGACGGCCAGCTGGACGTTGAAATCGTGCGGCTCGACGTGTAGGACCTCCGGAGAAGGAAGGAGGTCTCCAATTAGCTCTTGAGGGGTTCCACAATGCCTTTGTTTGCCGAGCTGAGCTTCAGCTGCATGATTCTGGTAGCCAGGGCACCGGCGAAGGCCGCTACGCCTGATCTACCGGTTACGACGGCAGATGCCCGTCTTCACATGGCAGCACGAGCTGCCGGAGCAAGTAATCCGAGCAGCGTGGTTCCGCGACGAGGAGGACGACTGCAGCCTGTCGATAGGAGGAGCCTATGCCGGGGTTCGGAAACGCGACTTGGACACCCCTGCAAGCACGCTCGTAGCGTGAAGTGCAACAGATCACATCCTGTTTCACGGATTACTAAGGAGTGCATGATGACCATCGTTCACAGCGAGGCCCGGATCCTGGATCCCGCGCAGATGCGCACAGCAATGGCAGCGATTCCTACAAGCGTGTCCGTAGTCGCCGGTGACCGCACCAGCACTCCGGCCGCTATCGTAGTCGGCTCGTTTGTGTCCATCTCCCTCGACCCCCCGTTGATCGGGTTTTTCGTCGGTCTCGAGTCCACGAGCTGGCCACATCTTCAAGCCTGCTCCCGGCTTGGCATTTCGGTGCTCAGCAACGAGCACCATGAGCTGGTGCGGGCGATCACCAAGAAGCACGCGGGACGTTTCGATGAGGATAATTGGGCGTCAGGCCCCCGAGGGGAAATGCTCGTGCGGGGTGGAATCACCCATATGACTGGACCCATCCGCTCTGTCACCCGGGTCGGCGACCACGACTTCGTCGTCGTCGAACTCGAGTCCGCGCAAAGTGATGAGGAACGAGCACCGCTCGTGTTCCATGGGCGTTGCCTAACCACTGTGCAGTCATAGGCCCGGACACATCTGACAAGCAAAGTACCCGGGGGCCAAAGCCTCACTGACGTCGGTGATGTCACCACCCGAACCTGTCCCTCATCGAAGGACCGGCCTTCGCGCTATCTGCTGAGGATCGACGGGGTGGGCGAGACGGGGATAGGCGAAGGGTCAACAAACCGCCGGCGCCTGGGCCGCTTGTTAACCACGATAAACCTTCCACTTGTTGACTTCTTCTTTGCATCCCCTCTCCGCTTGTCGCGCCTATCCAGGAGCCGCTCAATGCCTGAATAGACGACCACTGCCCACATCCATACAGCTCATCTGGCTCGAAGGCAAGGAGAAGTTTCCCTGCAGATTATTGATCGGGGAACGAGACGCGCAGATCTTGAGATTCATGCGGAACGGAGAATTGAATTGACCAACTCGACATTGCCACGATGGGCCATTCAACGCGTAGCGGCCCTCCTCACCGCAGAGGAGCGGGTCGGAAAGAAGTACTGGAGCAACGAAGACCTCGCCCGAAGTGCTGGCTTGAGCAAGAGCCTAACCCGCCGCTGCGTTGAACATCTCAGGAGCCCTTCACAGGTCCAGACAGCCCATACGACCGCAGACCAGGCGGAGTGCACTTGGAAATTCTCTAAGGAACACAGGCCTGCCGCACCCCCTATCAACTAAGACCCCATTGATCTCTGCCTGTGCAGCTTCGGGCGCCGGCAGCCCCTCGCCAGTGGCAGCACCTGCCTTACCTCCCCCGGTCTGCCCAGGACCTCGCAGACCTTCCCGCTGTCGCGTTAGGCGGTCCTCCAGCGGACACTTTGGCGCATGCCGGGGCAGTTGGCAATCGCGCCGGTAAAAGCGCTGCTGATCAGAAGAACAGCCGGAAGATTGAATCCGAAAGTTTCCGTAACCGGCGGTTCCCGCGCAATACCAGGCCACCGGCCACCTAAACACCGGTCCGGGCTCCGTTGGAGCCGTCAAGCAGCCGGCGGTTTCAACCGCGGCAAATACGCTGCAGTCCCTGGAAACAGATATGCACTCCTGACCAACACATGCCCCCATGCAACTCCAGGCATTTATCGTGAAACGGCTGAGGTGCCGGACCGAGGACTGTGTCGGCTTATACCGGCGGATAAATAGGGAAAGCCCCTCGGGAGGGGCTTTCAGCGGGTTGGGCAGTTGACGTTTGGTATTGGTCAGCGGTGATGCGCTCCTCCTCCCTGGGCGCTGTGCGCACCCTGCCGGTTTACGTAGTCAGAGACTCTAGTAATTGCCCCGGCGCTCGTCCAGCAACATGACCAAAAATTACCGGCGCCAAGGCAGTCTCCAGTTTGAAGGACACCCCACAAGCTGACAAAGTACAGCCGGCCGGAGTGCGCTTGCCCACGTCATGGCCGTTCCAAGCATATTCACCATCGTGTAGCCGATGAGGCAACCGCCGGTGAGCAGGTAGCGGACCCCCATTGATGCCCATGAAGATCAGGACGGCCTGAATGGTTCTGCCGGGGTGCCTTTTGAACACAGCGGTCGGGTTTGCAGCTGATACTGCCGTTTTCGCCCCCGGACCCTCGTCGGCATGAAGTTGCCGCGCCCATGCACCTCTTGGGACTCCCCTCTTATTGATTGGTCAGACGGGTTATCCGCGGAACGGGCTGGGTCTGCGTGGTAACGTGGCACACGAAATGTCTAAACATTACCGGCTGAAATTTCTGGGCTTTTCCCTGACAGTGCTGTTGGGTGTGAGCTCCTGTACCCTGGCCCCGGACTCCCCGGGCGCCGAACGCGTTGAAACAGGCGGACCGCTGGCGGGGTCTTCCGCACCCGCCGGGGACACACAGTATTTTCCGGGGTTCCGCCCCGTGTCCGGTGTGTCGGTCGACAGCGCCCCTGCGGAGGCCGGAACGGTTTTCCTTGGCTCTGTTTTCCCCGGCAACGGCAGGGCGGACCTGAGCTTCTACGGGTTCAATGCCGCGAAGACCGCTTGGCGGGTGGACACGAACCCGTCCTGCGTGGGCACGGTGGTGACCGAGGTTAACGGCGAGCCGGCCGTCGTCATTTTGGATTCCGATGCCAGGACGGACGGACAGGGCCCGGTAAGCGTCGTCGTGGCGACGGCGTTCGCCGCGGATGATGCGGAGGTGCTGTGGGGGCCGACCCGGGTGCCCGGTCCGTCTGCTGGATCCGGGCTGATTTTTGCCGATACCCCCAAGGCGCTCACGGCCGACCCGCCCCCGGGTGTCCTGCTTGATGCCGATACCGGTGCCGTCGTTGAGGTCGGCACCGGAACGGCGCTCTATGAGCATCATGGCACTGCCCTGGCTGGCAGCGAAACATCATTTTCGGCCTTCGATACCGGTTCCGGCAACATCCTGTGGTCGTCCGCCGATCTGCGCCGGCCGGCAGGGGCAGATCCGGAAGCCACGGTCCGCTTTACCGGCGCGTACGGCCCCTCGACAGGCGGAATCGTCGTCCTGGAATGGGACGCAGGGGACGCGGAACCGGTGCCGGTGGCGTACAGTCTGCGCTCCGGAGAAGAACTGGGGCAGGTTCCGGGCGAGCCGGCCGCGGCGGCCGCCGTGGATGAGGCAACGGGCACGGTGCTGCTGACCTCGGAGGCCCGGAACGGGTCCCGCGTCCTCCGGGCCTTCAGGCCCGGCGCCGGCCTGCTTTGGCGGAAATCCTTTGACGAGGCCCGCGTCTCCTCCATCGGCGGCGGCGCCGTCTTTGCTCTGCTCAACGGCGTGGCAGCCCGAATCGATGTTGAGTCCGGGGCCATCCTTGACACCGGTGATGCCAGGCTTCCGGTGTCCGTCCTCCCGAACGGCACGGCCCTGTTTCCCACCCGGAAGCAGAGCACGTTTGCCCTGGCCGTACCCGACGGGCCGGCGGGCAACGGCTGACGACGCAACGTCCGCCGGTATCAGAGCAGGCGGCTTAGCGGGGTCGAGCCGGACCCCGGTGGCAGACGGCAGGAGGGCGTGCGTTACGGGCCGGCTGTCGGGAAGCGGTCTGTGGTGTTGACGGGCGGGTCCTGGACCGGCGACCCGCCCGGCTCGACAGGTACGGCAGCTTGGGCCGGTTTGGCCGGTACTGCGCAGCGGTCTTCCGACGTCGTGCGCTTATAGAGCGCCCAGCCGAGCAGTCCGATCGACAGTGCGGCGAGCAGCGGCTGGAGGGGTTCGAAGTACTGCATCGCTCCCGAGGTTCCCAACGCCAGCAGGACCAGTTTGTTGCAGACGGGGCAGCCGACGGCGAAGAAGGCCATGATGGTTCCGGCCGCGCCCAGTCGTGTTTTCCTTTCGGCGGGTGAGGGTATCCGGGAGACGTAGGTTGCCGTGACGAGGCCGGCCAGGACCGCGGTGACGGCCAGGACGGGGAAGGACCACCAGGTGGGCGGCACCTCGCGGCTGAAAAAGGGTGTATCGATCAGATCGGTCGGAACCGCTATCAGCAGGCAGGCCCCGGCTGCCGCGGCGCCGGCCGCGAGCCAGCGCCGTCGCGGCCAGGCCGCCAGGGCGGAGAGGAACCGTTGGTGTCCGGCGGCGCGGTCTGCGCTCATCAGGAATCCTTATCGCTCGGCGGCACCCGGTCCGGGACCGGAGTGCGGCTTGGGTTGGTGGTGCGTTGGTTCTTCAGGAAAAGCACGGCGGCAGCGGCGAGCACTGCCAGAGCGATCAGCGCGAAGACCGTGTTGGACATGCCGGCGGCCCCGGCGCTGACGGAACTTTCCAGCCGGAACTGGTCCCCGACGCTGAGTACGCCACCCAGGCCGGCGGTACCGTCCGTGAGCAGCAGCAGGATGCCTATCGCGACCGAGAGGATTCCGGAGATCACCATGATCCAGGAGTTGGACCAGCGGCCGATGCTCACCGGGCGCGGCCGCAGCCAGCGGCGGCGGGTGATTCCCATCCGGTCCCAGAACAGGGCGAGCACGAAGAGCGGCAGGGCCATGCCGAGCGCGTAGATGGCCAGCAGGACCGCACCGTACACGGCGCTGGAGCCGACGGCGGCTACGGTCAGGACCGATCCCAGGATCGGGCCGGTGCAGACGCCCGCGACGCCGTACACCGCGCCGAGGACGAACACCGACAGGCGGGAGGAACCGGCCTGTGTTGTGTTCCGGAGCAGGGCCGGCATCCGGATGCCCAGGATCTGCAGCACGCCGAGCAGGATGACCAGCGCCGCCGCGCCCGTGACGAGAAAATTCCGGTGCACGGTCACCAGCGATCCCAGGGCGCCGGCGAAGATACCCAGCGGCAGAAGCGTGGAGCCCAGCCCGGCATAGAACAGCGCCGTGCGGGCCACGAGGCTGGTCCTTGTGGAGAAAGCATAGGCGAAGAACGCCGGCAACAGCAGTGCCGAGCAGGGGCTGAGCAGCGTCAGCACCCCGCCCAGAAACGCCCCGGCATACCCTATTTCCATCAGCGGGACGCCTCGGCCAGGGCCTCATCGATGGCCTTTTCGAAGGCTTCCAAGGGCTGGGCCCCAACGAACGGGGTCTCGTTGACCAGGAACGTCGGTGTTCCCGAGGCACCGAGCGACGCCGCTTCGCGCACGTCCTTCCCCACGGCTTCGCGCAGGTCCGGCGAGTCCAGGTCCTGCTCGAATTTCTTCAGGTCGGGGACACCGGCTTCCTTGGCGATGTCCATCAGCCTCTCCCGGTCCAGCTCGGCGTGGCCCCGCTCCGGGGCAACCGCGAAGACCGCCTTGTTGAACTCCCAGAACCTGCCCTGCTCGCCGGCCGCGCGCCCGGCCACGGCCGCTTCCATGGACTGCTCGCCGAAGACCGGAAGATCGCGCCATTCAATGCGCAGCCGGCCGCTGTCGACATACTTCTCCACCAGCGGGGGCAGGACATCCCGGGCGAAAAGGCCGCAGAAGGGACAGCGGTAATCGGCATATTCGACCATGACCACCGGCGCGTCCACGGCCCCGAGCGCGGCCGGATCATCAGCGATCCGGCGGGACATATCCAGCACCGCCCCGCTCTGCGCCGTGTCCTGGCCTGCCTGCGCGGCCTGCTGCGATTTGCCGCCTTGAAAGGCGAAGATGCCCACAAACAGCACCAGGACCGCTACTCCCAGCACGGTGGCAGCCACGGTAAGGTTACGGCGGCGGGAAGTGCCGGCCGGATCGGATCGCTGGGATGGCATGCGTACTCCTCGCTGCGGCCCCACAGGGCCGCGAAATGTCTATACATTATGATTGAGGCTACGTGAGCGGGCAGGACCATGTAAAACCGTCTGCGGGAGAATCCGGTGCCGCCGGGACCGGGGTCCCGCTGTGGGAATCGATCAGCCGGGATCTGCGCCGCCGGCTGCAGGAGGGTGAATTCACCGCCGGATTTCCCGGCGAGCTCTCCCTGGCCAGTGAGTACAACGCCAGCCGCGGCAGCATCCGCGCCGCGTTGCGCCCGCTGCGTGAAGCCGGACTGGTCAGTGCCGAGCGCGGGCGCAAACCGGTGGCCCTGCCGCCGGTGATCGCCGGAAAGAGCCAGGCCTACGGGCCGGTCTACAGCCTTTTCGCCACCCTGCAGGAGGCCGGGCTGGAACATTCCAGCGACATCCTGGCCCAGGAGATTGAACAGAACCCGGCCGCCGCAGCCCGCCTGGGCCTGCCGGCCGGGGAGCCGCTGTTCCGCCTGGCCCGCAGGCGCTGCGCCCAGGGCGTTCCGCTGGCCGTGGACGAGGTATGGCTGCAGGCGAGCCGGTGCCGGCCCCTGCTGGCGGCGGATTTTTCCAACAGCGCCTTGTATGAGGAGCTCGAGACCAGGTGCGGGATCAGGCTCGACGGCGGAGAAGAAAAACTCACTGCCGTCGCAGCCACCCCGGAGCTCTCAGCATCGTTGAACTGCACGCCCGGAGCGGCGCTGCTGTTCATAGAACGCCTGGGCTGCTCCAACGGCGTGCCGGTGGAGTTCCGGCGCAGCTATGTACTGGCCGAGAACTACACCGTCAGCACAACGTTCGGCACCCGGACGCCGCGCTAACGGACAAGTCCGCCCGAACCGGCCGCCGCTCATGCCGCCGCCACTGCCCTGGCCGGACGCAACCGGCCTGCCGGGCTTTTCGTGTACCGGCTCCCGTGCCGCCGGTCGGACAGGGGCCGGCGCAATTCCCGCCTAGATGCGGATGTAGGCGGCACCGTTGAACTGACGCCGGGCGATATGGGCGACGGCTGCGGGAACGACGGCAACTCCGGCCGCCAGGGAGGCTTCGTCGATTCCTGCCGAGCGCAGGCTGTTGCGGCAAGCGGTTATTGTCACGCCGTCTTCGGCCGCGAGGGCGGAAGCTTCCGCGGCATTGTGCGCGTCGCCGGCAAGCTGCGCGACAACCGGACCCTGGACGACGACTTCGAGGCGCACGCCCGGCAGTTCCGCCCGGGCGTTGCCCGCGACGCGCAGGGCTGCGGCAAGGTCGGGAAAGGGCTGCGCCCCCGGGCCGGCGAGGTGCAGGATCAAATCGGATGTTTCCATGCGCGTCACCTTAACATGTGCCTGCGGCCTAACGGCCGAACAGCTTCCTGAGCCAGCCAAACCCGGCGCCCGGCTGCCGGCCGGCAGCGGCTGCACAGGTGCAGCGGCGGGACTGCGGAACGTTGCGCATCACCTGCTCGACATGGTTGCCGCAGCCTGCCCACGTTGCCTTTGTACATTTCTGGCATGTCGCCGTCCGGCACATACACATTCCTCCATCACGTCTCGGTTCATAGCCGCTTGCGTGCGGCACCCCACCATTCTACATACCCCCTCGGGTATATCAGCACCGGAACGAGACTTGCGCGCATACCCCCACAGGTATTATCGTTGTACTCGAAGGGATACCCCCCGGGGTACTAAGAGCGATCAGAAGGAGACGATATGCTGCTCGAGCGGATCTATGACGAGGACCTGGCCCAGGCCGGCTACTTCATCGGCTGCCAGCGCAAGGGCGAGGCCGTGGTGGTCGATGCCCGCCGCGACATCGGCGTTTACCTCGACCTGGCGAAGGCCAACGGGATGAAGATCGTGGCCGTGACCGAGACCCATATCCATGCCGACTACCTCTCCGGCACCCGGGAACTGGCCGCGGCCACCGGCGCCGGGATCCATGTTTCCGGCGAGGGCGGGGCGGACTGGCAGTACGGGTTCGACGCCGAGCGCCTGCACGACGGCGATACGATCTCGATCGGCAACATCAGCGTCCAGGCCCTCCACACGCCCGGACACACCCCCGAGCACCTCTCGTTCCTGGTCACCGACGGGGCGTTCAGCGACCAGCCCGGCTACCTGCTCTCCGGCGACTTCGTCTTCGCCGGCGACCTGGGCCGCCCGGACCTGCTGGACGAGGCTGCCGGCGGCATCGACACCCGCTTCGAGGGCGCGAAGCAGCTCTTCGCCAGCCTGCGGACCAAGTTCCTGACCCTGCCGGACCACGTCCAGGTCTACCCGGGCCATGGTTCCGGCAGTGCCTGCGGCAAGGCCCTGGGCGCCATCCCGTCCACCACCGTCGGCTATGAGCGGCTGTACGCCTGGTGGGGCAAATACCTGGAAGCGAACGACGAGCAGGGCTTCATCGATGAACTGCTCGACGGCCAGCCCGACGCGCACGCCTACTTCGGCCGGATGAAGCGCCAGAACCGCCTCGGCCCGGAGGTGCTGGGCGAACGCGCACCCCTGCCCGAGCTGGACAACCAGGCCGTCGCCGCGGACCTGGCCGCCGGCAAGGTAACCTTTGTCGATACCCGCCCCAACGGGCAGGTCCACGAAGGAACCGTGGCCGGCGCCCTGAATATCCCGGCCGGGAACAAGGCCGCCAGTTTCGGCGCCTGGGCCTACGACCCGGAGACGGACGACCGCCCGCTGGTCCTGCTCGCGCCGAATCAGGAACAGGCCCGCATCATGTGGGACCACCTGATCCGGGTCGGGATTGACAATGTCGCCGGCTATACCCCGGACCTGGACGGGCTGCCGATCACGGTTCCGGCCCTGATTCAGCCAGAGGAACTCGACGGCTTCGACGCCGCCCTGGTGCTGGACGTGCGGAACAAGACCGAACACACGGCCGGGCACATCCCCGGTTCCGGGCAGCTCAGCGCCGGCCGGGTGCTCTGGAACCTGGACCGGCTTCCGGCCGACGGCCCCATCGTGACGTACTGCCAGAGCGGGGTCCGCAACTCCGTCGCCGCCAGCACCCTGCGCCGCGCGGGCTACAACGTCGTCGAACTCGACGGCAGCTACGCCGGCTGGGAGAACTGGCAGAACTCCCGGGAGAGCGCCCCGGCCCGCTAACCGCTGCACGCCCAATCCGGACGGGTCCGCACGAGAGAGTGCGGGCCCGTTTCGGCGTTATGATCACTCCACGCTATTGAGGCATCCATGACCAAACATGCCAGGAACATTCCGCCTGCCCTTGGCCTGCGGGCCAACGCGGCCCAGTTCAGCCTGCTGGTGGCCGTGAACGCACTGGTCGGCGGCATGGTGGGCCAGCAACAGACCGTCCTGCCGCTGCTGGCCACCGAAGAATTCGGCCTGACCGGGTTCACTTTCATCTTCACCTACGTGGCCGCCTTCGGGGTCACGAAGGCCGCGGCCAACTACTTCGCCGGCATGCTCTCGGACCGCTACGGGCGCAAACCGGTGCTGCTGGGCGGCTGGTTCTTCGCGGTGCCGGTGCCGCTGATGCTGATCTTCGCCCCGGACTGGGGCTGGGTCATTGCCGCCAACGTGCTGCTGGGCATCAACCAGGGCCTGACCTGGTCCACCACCGTGGTGATGAAAATCGACCTCGTGGGACCGCGGCAGCGAGGCTTGGCCATGGGACTGAACGAGGCGGCCGGTTACGGCGCCGTCGCCGTGTCCTCCCTGCTGGCCGGCTACCTGGCCGGGCAGTACGGCCTGCGCCCGGCCCCGTTCCTGCTCGGACTCTCCTACACGGCGCTGGCGCTGCTGCTCTCCGGGCTCTTCGTGCGGGAAACACGCGGCCACGCACGCCTGGAATCAGGGACCCACGTTCCGCGCCGGGACGGGATCCACGACCACCTGCATCAGGACCTGACCGGCCGGCAGATCCTGGCCCAGGCCAGCCTGCGTGAACCGGCACTGTCCTCGGCCAGCCTGGCCGGGCTGGTCAACAACCTGAACTTCGGCCTGTCCTGGGGCCTGTTCCCGCTGCTTTTCGCCACCGCCGGCCTGCCGGCGGCGCAGATCGGACTGCTGTTCGCGCTCTACCCCGGCGTCTGGGGAGCGGGCCAGCTGGTCACCGGCGCACTGTCGGACCGGATCGGGCGGAAGCACCTGATCACCGCGGGCATGGCACTGCAGGCCGCCGCCCTCGCCGTCATCGCCGTCATCGCCGCCTCCGACGGCTTCGCCGGCTGGGCCGCGGGAACGGTACTGCTGGGCGCCGGCACGGCGATGGTCTACCCGACGCTGCTCGCCGTGGTCGGCGACGTCGCCCACCCGGCGTGGCGCGGCCGGGCGGTCGGGATCTACCGGGTCTGGCGCGACCTCGGCTACGCCTTCGGCGCCGTCCTGGGCGGAATCACCGCTGACCTGCTGGGGCTGCACGCCGCAGTCTGGGCAGCAGCGGTCCTCAGCGCGGCCACCGCGGTAGTGGTGGCAGCCAGGATGTACGAGACGCTTCCGCCCCGCACCGGGTAGACCCGGCACACCAACACCACGGACGCCCGCGCACGCAAAAAAGCGGCCCCGCGAGCAGTTCAGTTCACCAACGCGCGGGGCCGCCCTTGTCCGGCCTGGTGGACGCCGGCTCAGGCGAGGGAGAGGAAGAGCTTTTCGAGTTCCTTCTTGTCCATGGAGTTGTCCTGCTTGGCGAGGCACTGCTCCAGGCCGGTGGAAATAATCGCGAACCCGGCCCGGTCCAGTGCCTTGGACACGGCGGCGAGCTGGGTGACCACGTCCTTGCAGTCACGGCCTTCCTCCAGCATGCGCGTCACCGCGGCCAGCTGGCCTTGGGCGCGTTTGAGCCGGTTGATGACCGGGGTGAGTTCGGTGCTGTCGAGCTGCATGATGTTCTCCTTGGCAAAGGGGGTGGAAGTCTCCCTCCATTCTATACCCCCATGGGTGTTTTGCATACCCCACGGGGTATGTGGCAGACTTGTAGCGAAACATCCGCTTCCCTTGAAAGGAACCCCCTCTTGGCTTCCGAGACTTCCACCGTGACCGCCCTCGACGCGCAGACCCTGCGCGACTGGATGGACCGGCACGAGGACCTGATCGTCCTCGACGTCCGTTCCGCCGCCGAGTTCGAGACCATGCACATCCGCGGCTCCTACAACGTGCCGCTGCCGCTGCTTTCCGAGCACACCGACGAACTGGCCGAACGCCTCGGCGCCCGGGTGGTCCTGGTCTGCCAGTCCGGTGTCCGCGCCGAACAGGCCCGCCAGCGGCTGGGCACCGCCGGCATTGATTCGGCCCGCGTGCTGACCGGCGGCGTACCCGGCTTCGCGGCCGCCGGCGGCGACGTTGTCCGCGGCGCCCAGCGCTGGGACCTCGAACGCCAGGTCCGCATGGCAGCCGGCACCCTGGTGGTCGGCGGCCTGCTGGCCGGCAAATTCATCTCCCCGAAGCTGCGCCTGCTCGCCGGCGCCATCGGCACCGGCCTGACCTTCTCCGCGGCGACGAACACCTGCGCCATGGGCAAGGCCCTGGCCAGGATGCCGTGGAACAAGACAGCAGCCGAGCCCACCGCCGACAGCGCCATCCGGCAACTGCCCGCTTCCGCCTGACCCACCCCTCCCCCAGACCGGTTCCCGCCCGGGTCTCCCCCACCCGGGCGGGAACCACCCCATCCGACACCTTCGAAGGAGCCCGCCATGGCCGAGACCACCATCCAGGACACCAACGACCGCCGCAGCCGCGACCAGATCCTCGACGTCCGCGAAGACTTCGAAACCGCCGAGGGCATGATCCCCGAGGCCCTGCACATCCCCATGGGCGAGCTCAACGCCCGCCTGTCCGAACTCGACCGCGCCCGCCCCGTCATCGTGGTCTGCCGCAGCGGCAACCGCAGCGCCCGCGTCGCCGACGCCCTCAACGCCGCCGGCTACACGGCCGACACCATGACCGGCGGCATGACCGCCTGGCAGGCCGCGGGCCTGCCCGTCCGCTGACCGCCCTGCCGGCCACATACTTAGAGAAGGACAGATCACATGAGCCTCGCCCTCACGGCCACCCTGCTGCTCTCCGTCGTCATCGGACTCTCCCTCGGCCTGCTCGGCGGCGGAGGCTCGATCCTCACCGTCCCCATCCTCACCTACGTCGCCGGCCTCGACCCCAAGGAAGCCATCGCCGCCTCCCTGTTCGTCGTCGGTGCGACCTCGGCCGTCAGCGCCATCACCCACGCCCGCAACGGACGGGTCAAATGGCGCACCGGCCTGGTCTTCGGCGCCGCAGGCATGGCCGGAGCCTTCGCCGGCGGCCTGCTCGGCGGGCACATCCCCGGCACCATCCTCATGATCGCCTTCGCCCTCATGATGGTCGCCACCTCCCTGGCCATGATCCGCGGCCGCAAAAACAAAACCGCTACCACCCACAACAACGAACTGCCCGTCCTCAAAGTCATCCTCGAAGGCCTCGTCGTGGGTCTGGTCACCGGGCTCGTCGGCGCCGGCGGCGGCTTCCTCGTCGTCCCCGCCCTCGCCCTCCTCGGCGGCCTCGCCATGCCCGTCGCCGTCGGCACCTCCCTGGTCGTCATCGCGATGAAGTCCTTCGCCGGGCTCGGCGGCTACCTCACCACCGTCAGCCTCGACTGGGGCCTCGTCGCCGCCGTCACCGCAGCCGCGATCGCCGGCTCCGTCATCGGCGCGCGCCTTACCGGCCGCATCCCCGAAGCCGCCCTGCGCAAAGGCTTCGGCATCTTCGTCCTGGCCATGGGCGTCTTCGTCCTCGTCCAGGAACTCCCCGAACCGGCCAACCTCATCCTCGCCGCCACCGCAGCCGTTCTGGCCGCAGGGGCCCTCACCTGCCGCTACGCCATCCCCGGGTGCCCGTTGCGCAAAACCATCACCCCGGCCGAGCCGGCCCAAGCCCGCTGACCCCTGCCCATCCCGTCAACCCATCAAACGGAGAAATCCATGACCACCATCGACATCACCGAACACGACTTCGCCCCGATCATCCAGGAGAACGACATCGTCCTGGTCGACTTCTGGGCCGGCTGGTGCGGCCCCTGCCGGATGTTCGCACCCGTCTATGAGGCCGCCTCGCGAAAGCACCCCGACATCGTCTTCGCCAAGGTCGACACCGAAGCCGAGCAGGCCCTGGCTGCCGCGGCCGGCATCAGCTCGATCCCCACGCTGATGGCCTTCCGCGACGGAGTGCTCGTTTTCTCCGAGCCCGGAGCACTGCCGGCAGCCGGCCTCGACGGGGTCATCACGGCCGTCCGAAACCTGGACATGACCCAACTTTCGACCGGGACCGCCCACCGGGCCGGGCATCGGGCCTAAAGCACCGCCTGCCCCCGGCCCCTGCGGCCGGCTCGATCCGTGCGGCAGCCGCCGTCCGCCCTCGCCTCCGGAAGGCCCCGACCGTGAACAACGCTGCAACGTCAACTGCCCGGTCCGCCCAGCGCCGCATCGTGTGGACGCTGTCGAGCGCCCAGATCTTCTCCGGGCTGGGCACGGGCTCCACCCTTGCCCTGGGCTCGATCCTGGCCGTGGACCTCTCCGGCTCCGAGGCCTGGGCCGGGTCCGTGAACACTGCCCTGACCCTTGGCACCGCTGCCACGGCGATCCCGCTGTCCCAACTGGCCCTGGCCCGTGGGCGGCGCATCGCGCTGGCCGCCGGACTGGCCGCGGCCATTGCCGGCACCGCGGCAATGGTCGCTGCCGTCATCACCGGGCTGTTCCCCGTGCTGCTCGCCGGGGCGTTCCTGGTGGGGCTGGCCTCCGCGGTAAACCTGCAGGCCCGCTTCGCGGTCACGGACCTGGCCGAGCCGGCCCGCCGCGGACGGGACCTGTCCCTGGTGGTCTGGGCCATCACGATCGGCGCGGTCGCGGGACCGAACATGGTCGGCCCCGGCGCCGTGCTGGCACGGTGGCTGGGCATCCCGGCCCAGGCCGGACCGTTCCTGATCTCAGCGGCAGGGATGCTCATCGGGGCCGCCATCATCGGCCTCTTCCTGCGCCCGGACCCGCTGCTGACCCGCCGCGCCCTCGACGGACACGACCCCCGGCCTGCCGCCCGCGACCGCAGCCCCTGGCGCGCCGGCTGGCAGGTCATCCGCGAACATCCCACCGCGCGGGCCGCGGTAACGGCCGTGCTGGCCGCCCACGCGGTCATGGTCGCGGTGATGTCAATGACCCCGCTGCATATGCAGCACCACGCCGGGGAACCCGCCGCGCACCCGGACACCGTCGCACTGATCGGCTTCACCATCTCCCTGCACATCGCCGGCATGTACGCCCTCTCCCCGCTCATGGGCTGGCTCACCGACCGCACCGGCGCCGCAACAACCGTCCTGGCCGGAATGGGAACACTGATCACCGCGGTGGCGCTGACCGGGCTGCTGCCTTCGAACATGACCGCCGTCACCGCCGGGCTGATCCTGCTCGGACTGGGCTGGTCCGCGGTCACCGTCGCCGGCTCCACCCTGCTGGTCTCCTCCCTGACCCCCGTCCAGCGCGTACCCGCCCAAGGCTTCTCCGACGCCACCATGTCCCTGGCCGGCGCCGCCGGCAGCGCAGCAGCCGGACCCGCCATGGGCGCCATCGGATACCCAGGCCTCAGCGCCATGGCAGCACTGCTCATCACCGCCGCAGCCGTCGCCCTGCTGCGCCTGACCGCAGCGCAGCGCTGACCCCCGCGCACGCAGACATCGTGGATTCCGGGCAAAAACCAATCAGCGGCGCATCTGACGGCTTAGCGCGGTGATGACTGTCTTTCTACGTCAACTCGTCGGACGCCCTCGGGATCACCGGCCTGACCCGCTTCTCGCCGAAGCCGGCGCTGTCCTGCTCCTGCGGCCGGCCTCCTGCACAGCCAGGGGCCGCCCCCCGGTGAAGACACCCCTGGGGGTACCGGGCGGGAGTCCGGGGCGGTAACGTGGGAATCAGATCAACCGCCATCAAGGAGGAATCCGGCCATGGAAGTCATCACGATCGAAACCCCCCAGCTCGGCGACCGCACCTATCTGGTCCACGACGGCGTGGCCGGTGTGGTCATCGACCCGCAGCGGGACACCGACCGGGTGGAGAAAGCCGTCGCGGACGCCGGTGTGAGGATCACCCACGTCGCCGAGACCCACATCCACAATGACTACGTCACCGGCGGGCTGCAGCTGTCCAAGGACCACGACGCGGTGTACCTGGTCAACGCGGCCGACGACGTCCCCTACAGCCACCAGCCGATCTCGGACGGGGAAACGGTCCAGGTCGGGAAGCTGACCCTCAAAGCTGTCGCCACCCCCGGGCACACCCACCACCACCTGTCCTACATCGTCACGCACGGCGACCGGCAGGCGGTGTTCTCCGGCGGCAGCCTGCTCTACGGCTCGGTAGGCCGCACCGACCTGGTCAGCGAAGAGGACACCGTCCCGCTCACCCGCCACCAGTACGCCTCGGTGCGGCGGCTCGTCCACGAAACAAAAGAAGACGCGGGACTCTACCCCACGCACGGCTTCGGGTCGTTCTGCTCCTCAGGTCCGGCCAGCGGTGCGGACTCCTCCACCATCGGCGAGCAGTTGCGGGACAACCACGCCCTGACCGATGAGGATGAAGACCACTTCGTCCGCGAGCTCATCGACAACCTCACCGCGTACCCCTCCTACTACGCCCACATGGCGCCAATCAACATGGCCGGCCCCACCCCGCCGAACCTGGACGTGCCCGCCTCCCTGGACCCGGACGAACTAGGCTCCCGGCTGCAGCAGGGCGAGTGGGTCGTGGACCTGCGGAACCGGGTCGCCTTTGCCAGCAACCACCTCAGCGGCAGCGTCAGCTTCGAGTACGGCGACGGCACGAAATTCACCGCCTTCCTCGGATGGGTCCTGCCCTGGGACGAACAGCTGACCCTCGTTGGAGAACGCCAGGACGTCGAAAACGCCATCCGGGACCTCTCGCGCATCGGCATCGACAACCCCGACGCTGCCATCGGCACCGGACCGGCCGACCTGGCACCGACGGCAGCCACCTCCTCTTACGACAGCGTCGTATGGGACGAAGTACTGCACAAACCTGCCCAGGACACCATCCTCGACGTCCGCCGCACCGACGAATTCGAGGACTCCCGCATCGAAGGAGCGGTCAACATCCCGCTCCACGAACTGCTCCGGCGTATGGGGGAAGTGCCCGCCGGACGGCTGTGGGTGCACTGCGGCTCGGGCTACCGCGCGTCCGTCGCGGCGAGCCTGCTGCAGCGCGCCGGCCACGACGTCGTCCACATTGACGCCAAGTTCAACGATGCGGAGAAAGCCGGACTTAACCTGGCAGATAACCGGCACTGAGCCTCAACCGGAAGGAACAACATGGCCTACACACACTCCATCACGGTCCCGCTCGCCTGGGACGACGCCGTCGCCCGCACCCGTGAAGCCCTGGCCGGCCAAGGCTTCGGCGTCCTCACCGAAATCGACGTCCGTGCCACCTTCACCCAGAAGCTCGGTCAGGACGCCGGCGATCAGATCGGTGACTACATCATCCTGGGCGCTTGCAACCCCCAACTTGCCCAGCGCGGCATTACCGCCGAGCCCCAGCTCGGCGCGCTGCTGCCGTGCAACGTCGTCGTCCGCCGCGCCCCCGACGCCTCGGAGACCACGGTGGAAACCGTCGACCCCCAAACCATGGTCCAGCTTGCCGACAGCGAGGCCGTCCGCGAGGTGGCCGACGACGCGGACAGCCGGCTGACAGCGGCCTTGAAGACCCTCTCCCGATAGGCGTTAGCCGAACAAACCCCCGCGGAGGGACCGTAACCGCTGGTAACGGCACACCTGTTCCGGGGAAATGAAAGGGGAGAACACAATGACACCGCCCACCTCGGGCACCGACCGAGCGTCGGTATTGCGCAACAAGTCATACTGGTCAACGTTTCTCATTGGTCTCGCGGTGATGGCCGGGGTCGATGAAATCGTGTTTCATCAAGTACTCGCCTGGCATCACTTCTATGACAACGCCACGCTGCAGATAGGCCTGCTCTCCGACGGCCTGCTGCACGCCGCTGAACTCGTCGCTCTCGTTGCAGGCTTCTTCCTGCTGGCAGACGCACGGCGCCGGAACTCGTTCTCCCCCATTACGGCATGGGCCGGATTCTTCATCGGCCTGGGGGCATTCCAACTTTGGGACGGCATCATCGATCACAAGGTCCTGCGCCTGCACCAAGTGCGCTACGACGTTGAGATTCTCCCCTACGACCTCGCTTGGAACGCCTTCGGTCTAGCCCTTCTCACCGCAGGCATATTGCTGACGGCGGTAGCGCTCCGCCGCCACCGCACGGGTGGCTAGGGCATGGACGGGCACAAGGGACACGGACAAATTACTCTCGATCCGGGTATGTTGTTGCTCATCCCGCTCGGCCTTGCGGCCTTGTTGTACCTCGGGGCTGCTTTATCCGAGAACCGCCGCGGCAACAGGACCTGGCCGGCCCACCGCAGCCTTCTTTGGCTGCTCGGACTGGCAGTGATCGCGGCAACGCTCGCCGGGCACCTCGCAGAACGCGCCCACACCGATTTTGCCGCACACATGGCCGCCCACCTGCTGGCCGGAATGCTCGCCCCGCTGCTTCTCGCGCTCTCCGCCCCCATCACCCTGGCTCTTCGCACCATCCATGTCGAGTCCGCCCGCCGCCTGTCGCATCTCCTCAACAGCCGTCTGGCCCGGTTCCTGACCCATCCGATCCCGGCTGCGGCCCTTAACGTCGGCTCGCTGTGGGTGCTCTACACCACCCCGCTCAGCCAGGCAATGCTTGCCAACCCAATACTGCATTACCTGCTTTTGGCCCACTTCTTTGCAGCTGGATATCTCTTCACTGTTTCGATCGTCAGTATCGACCCCGCACCGCACCGGGCAAGTTTCCGGCTCCGAATGACTGTGCTCATTCTCGTGGTCGCCGCTCATTCGATCCTTGCCAAGTACATCTACATTCACCCTCCACCGGGAACGTCGCCCTTGGACGCAGAGAGGAGCGGACTACTGATGTACTACGGGGGCGATCTAATCGAGATCGCCCTGATCATCGCCTTCTTCACCCAGTGGTATACAGCCACAAAACCGCAACATCCAGCACCATCACGCCCCCTCCGCTAACCAGCCCCGAACAGGGAAACCAACCAACTGATTGCAGCTTCAAATCTGCGGCCGAACATAAACAGCAAGCTGCCCTTGGAGGAAGTTTCCGGCAACGTTCCACCAGATCCCGACTGCGGCAATGTTCAAACCCTCGCTGCTGGATACGGAAGAGCCAGCGTTCGGTCCGACGTTACGTCCACAAACTGCGCATCTATGTCATGGCTAGAAAACCAATAACTGCACAGATGACGCTGTTGGTCAGCTCTCACTCGAGCTCAGAACGCTCTGCAGGATCGGGTTCAGGTGGTTCCGCTTGCAATGAGTCCGTACAGGTCACGTGTGGTCGGTGCCCACAGCTTGAATCCGAGTGCCGGGGCCGGCAGGCCTCCCCAAAGTCCTGCCCGTGCCCCGCACCCGATGAGCCGAGACGAGCCGGCCGCTGACAGTCCGTGCACTCCCCAGTAGCTGGACTCCGGCTTCAACTCTCGCCATCTGCTGCTCCAAGCGTGACCGAACCAGCTCAAGACTGCCGCAGGATTATCTCAAGATTTGCTCAAGACAACGATGTAGCGCTTGCGTCTGGAGTTTTCCAAAAAACGGCATCCTCCGTCAACGCCCAGCGGCGTTCCAAAGGTCGAAGACGGCCCGGAACAGGGCAACGACAAGTCCCGCACCGCCGATCCATACACCGGCGACCTGCAGCCGGTACGAATTATTGCGGCGGTCCTGGTCCAGGGACACGGGCGGCTCCTCTCATTAGGGAGGAACAATCCTAGGCCCGCCAGCACAAAGGCCCGCCCTGCGCTTTCCCGCACTAAACCACCCCTCCACAGAGTGTCCACACCGACCGCCCTCGTATAGGTGCAAAGGCTCGCCGGACAGTGGATAAACCGTCCACAGAAAGTGCCCGGCGAGTCCTGCCCCTCCGGGAGAGTCGTTCTGATGTGCGGGCGCCATCAGTGATCAAGCAACTTACCGCGCGTTCCTGGCATACCGCCGCTATAGATCCCCTGGACGAAGCCAGGTTGCGGAAGCATCCCGGTTGGGAAGGCTGGCACCTGACGCGGGTCTGCGATGAGTGACAACCGGTGGGGTTTCTACGACGCCGCCCGAAGCGAGCAACGCGCTTTGGAGGGAGACTGGCGCGCCCAGATCGCCGTGATCACCCGGCCGATTGTGGACCCCGCGGTGCTGGCTGCGATCCTGAACCAGCCCGGGCTGCACGAACAGGTTCAGCTCGTGATCACCGAACGCCGGGATGTCACGGTAGAGCAGCTGGAGTTCCTGGCACAGCGGACCGCATCTGCCGTGGTCATCAATCGCATCATCATGACAACGACGACGCCAATCGAAGTTATTGAGGCCATCAGGGCCAACGCGCTCACTCTTGAGGACAAGATCTGGTTCGAGGTGGCCGAACACGCCGGCCGGTCCTGGCCGGCCGCGGGCAGACCCGGCGCGGATAACCAAGAGCTAAGAGGTTCAAGGCGGAAGGCCCGCCGCGTGCGGGCCTTCCTGTTTCCCCTCGCCAAAAGGGATCGTGCGCCGGCCTGGCTCTTTGTGGCCGGAAGCTTTTGAAGCTGGTTACTCCCGCAGGTTATTGGCCTGCTGCCCGATCCAGCGCTTTACTGCTTGCGCAGATAGCCGGTACGCGCTTCACCCGGAGCCTCAGCTTTTCCGACGTGGGCCCGGTCCGGTACTTCCAGTCGGAACGCAGCTCATCCTGGGCGTCACCGGGCAGCGCACGGTAGGTCCGCTACTGAGGGTCGTCGTTCCCGTCGAGTGCGGCTCGCGCCCGGGCGGCATCATGGAGGTCCGCGACGTACTTTTCCTGGTTCTCGATCTGGCGGCGATAGTAGTCCTGGGCGCCCTGTTTGGTGATCCCCAGCGCCTTCCCGATCGCTTCCCACGTCGCGCCGGCTTCCCGCGCCTCCTGCATGATGTACCAGCGCCGGCCAACGAGGAGGTTAACGGCTGCCGCGTTCGCGGCAAGTGCTTCAAGTGCGTCGACCTCGGGAAGTTCTTCGAGCGCTGCCCGCGCCACCGCCGCGTCACCGCCCAGCTCGAGCACCCGGTTCCACATGTGCCGCGCCCCGTATGCATCCCAAGTTTTGATGTATTCACGAAGATCGGGCGGGAGATTGTGCGTGTCCGCGTTTGTCATGCGTCAAGTCAACGTGACAAAGCAAACACAAGTCAAGACCTCCTGACGTTTTAGGGTAGGCCGGATTTTGATAGGCGCTGCATGGGGGGCTCCGGTCCCCCGGGACGTCTTCACCCGAACGGGTTCGACCCACCCCCGACGAGGCGCCGTCCCTGGATCGGGTTTTGGCTGGCATGGGGGCGGCGGAGTCGCCCTCCCTGGGTGGGTTGCCTGTTTCAGTCCTTTGTGTCGCCGGCCTGTGGTTGCTGTGCTTCGGGGGTGACGCGTTGGAGCAGTGCGTCGAGGGCCTGCTGGAGGGTCTCTGCCCGCGCTTCGGCCGCGGAGAGGTCGATGTTCAGGCGGATGGCTTCGGCGCGTGCGGCGTCCGCGGCTTTGAGCGCGTCTGCGGCGTTCTTTTCGGCACTTTCCAGCTGTGCCGCAGCGGCTTGGAGCTGGGCGGTGAGGTCGGCGGTGACGGCGTCTTTTTCGGCGGCGGTCCGGTCGAGGTCGGCGCCGAGCTCGGCGAGTTCGTGGTCTTTTTCCTGGCGTTCGCGTGACCATTGGGCCTCAAGGCCGGCATGGCGTTCATCGGCCAGTTTGGCGGCTTCGGCCCAGACCGTGCCCGCCAGCCGGGCGGCGTGTTCCAGGACAGCCTGCGGCGTCGCGGCGATCTGCGTACCGGCCGCGGCTTTCTCCTCCCGCCATTCCTTCAGGAACCTGGTGGCGTCGGCGCTGGAGACCCCGGCGGCCTGCCGGACGCTGGACACGGTGGGATTGCGTTCGCCGCTGATCTGCTCCGCGGCGGCGTACACGCGGTCCTTCACGGACGTCTCGGCCATTCGGAGAGCCTTCCTCGCAACATAGTAGTAGTAGTAGTAGTACTAATCCTACTACTACTTGGCGACAAGCGCAGAGGCTTGCTGTCCCTTGCCGCCGAGTGGGGGCGGCCCCCAAGTTGGACAGCGGCCTAAAGCCGGTGGCCGGCCGAGGGCTGACGGCTTCGCTACTGATCACCCTGATTGCTGGTCTTCTTGCGTGGGGCCTGGTGGTGGGTCAGTCTTCTGCCGGTTCGTCGTCGATCTCGCCCTTGGCGATGGCTTGGGCGGTCTTGCGGTAGGACTCGTCGATGAATTCCTGGAGTTTTGTTTCCTCGACCCGCCAGATGTTCCGGCCCCCGATCTGGATTCCTTCGAGGTCTCCGGAGCGGACCAGGGCGTAGGTCTGGGCTCGGGAGATGTTGAGGATGTCCATCACGTCGTCGAGTTTGAGGAATCTGCGTTGGGCGGGGGTGTCGGTCATCGTTGTTCTTCCCGTGTTCGTTGTCCTGGCCGCAGGGTTCCGGGCGGGGCAGGTTCCCATGTCCTGTTGTGATTGTATTTACGTGCCAACCGGCGGACTTCGCGCAGGGTGGCTGCTTCGATGAGTTCCGAAATGGAGGCGTAGCCTTCCCAGTGGCCCGCCGCGAGGAAGGCCGCGCGGACCTGTCCGGCGTCGTCCTCAGTGAAGTACGGGGTGAAAGATGAAGGTTTCCCCTTACTCATGTATCCTCCTTGATGGTTCCGGGGCTGTTGATGATGGTTTCCCCCAAACTGGTTTTATCCGGCCCCGGAGCTTCTTGTTGGCTCTGGCCGCACGGACACATTCCCCCCAACGATGTTCCGCGCGGCCAGAGCCTTACTTTCACCCTTCCTGGGAAGAGGTTCAGTCCACGTTCCCGACCGGTGCCGGGGTTGTCGGGCCGGCGGTTTGCACGTTTCCGGTCAGCATGCCCGGCGGCAGTGCCAGTCCTTTAAACACCGGCTCTTCTGCCGGCGCGTGCCCGCCCTCCCGCGAGGCCGGTTTGCCCCGGCCCTCGGGGTTGGCGATTTTCCCGAACCAGGCGTCTTCGTCCGCGTATGAGCGCGGGCTGATCGGCAGCAGGTCCACCGGATGCACACCTGCGGCCTCGCCTGCCGGCTCATCGGCGCTTTGGTTGGTGGCCTGTTGTGCGCAGTGGACGGTCGCTATCTCGAATCCCGTCAGTTCGTATTGAGAGCGCTGACTCCTTATTCCGCGCGGACATTGGGCGATCTGGCTGGTTTTTCCTCCGGAACGATTCTCGACATATTTTCATGATTCG
>NZ_JABBCH010000020.1 GCF_012952295.1 Crystallibacter degradans | reverse complement strand
GTGCAGGCCCAGGACGTCCACGTAGAACTCGCGGGACTTGGCCAGGTCCGTGACGACCAGATCCATGTACGCGCAGCGGACAATGTCCGGAGCAGGCACGCTGGGCTTGAGGATTTCGTTGCTCATGATGGTTCCTTAGAATTTGTGGATCGGTGAGGGGGTGGGCCCATGGACCCGTGCCCACTCCCATCGGGGGCCGACGCTAGCGACGGAGGTCTGGGCTCGGCGTCGAACCCGGTCAAGCGTCCGGAGCAAGCCGGACAAGCAATTAGGCGTCGCCGGTTTCCCGGCTGGCCTCAACGCCGAACTTGGGCGAGTGGGCCTCGTTGAGGGTGATCTGCACCGACTGCTGAGTGGTGTAGAAGTCGACCGAGCGGTAGCCGCCCTCGCGTCCGAGGCCCGAGGCCTTGACTCCGCCGAACGGGGTGCGCAGGTCGCGCACGTTGTTCGAGTTCAGCCAGACCATGCCCGACTCGATGGCGTGTGCGAAGTTGTGGGCGCGCTTCAAGTTCGTCGTCCATACGTAGGCTGCGAGGCCGTACTTGGTGTTGTTCGCGAGCTCGAGCGCCTCTTCGTCGGTGTCGAAGGGGGTGATCGCGACGACCGGCCCGAAGATCTCCTCCTGGAAGATCCGGGCATCGGGGGCAACGTCGGCGAACACGGTCGGTGCAACGTAGTTGCCCGTGGGGAAGCCATCGGGACGACCGCCGCCGGCGAGGAGGCGGCCCTCGGACTTGCCGATCTCGATGTAGCTCATGACCTTGTCGAAGTGATTCGGGTGCACGAGCGAGCCGACCTCGGTCCCGGGATCGCTCGGGAGGCCCACCACGATGTTCTTCGCCCGCTCGGCGAAGCGAGCCACAAAGTCGTCGTAGATGTCGCGCTGCACGAGCACGCGACTGCCGGCGGTGCAACGCTCGCCGTTCAGGCTGAACACACCGAAGACAGTGGCGTCGAGGGCGGCCTCGATGTCGGCGTCGGCGAAGACAACAGCCGGGCTCTTGCCGCCAAGCTCGAGCGAGAGGCTCTTGAACTGGGGAGCGGCCGCGGTCGAGATGGTGGCACCGGTCGAGCTGTCACCGGTGAACGAGACGATCGGCACATCCGGGTGCTTCACGAGGTAGTCACCCGCGACGCCGCCGGAGCCAAAGATCAGGTTGAAGACTCCCTCGGGCACACCTGCCTCGCGGAAGATCTCAGGCCACAGCGCGGCGGAAAGCGGCGTGTAGCTGGCCGGCTTCATGACAACGGTGTTGCCAGTCGCGAGTGCCGGGGCGAGCTTCCACGACTCCTGCATGAAAGGTACGTTCCACGGCGTGATGAGCGCGGCAACGCCGATCGGCTTGCGGTTCACGTAGTTGATCTGGCGACCGGGCACCTTGAACGCGTTGTCCTCCTGCCCGACGATGAGGTCGGCGAAGAAGCGGAAGTTCTCTGCGGCGCGGCGGGCCTGGCCCTTGGCCTGGGTGATCGGCAGGCCGGAGTCGTAGCTCTCGAGGTAGGCGAGTTCGTCGTCGCGCGATTCGACGATATCGGCGATCTTGTGCAGCACTCGCGAGCGTTCGCGGGGCAGCATCTTCGGCCAGGGGCCTTCCTTGAAGGCGTGCTTGGCGGCCGCGACGGCGAGGTCCACGTCTTCGGTCTGGCCGGAGGCGGCCGTGGCGTAGGTCTGGTTGGATACCGGGTCCAGGACCTCGAAGGTCTCGCCGCCGATGGAGTCGACGAACTTGCCGTCGATGTAGTGCTGGATGTGGTCGGGCAGGTTCTCCGGGACAAAGTGCTTGCTCACGGGCGTGATCCTTCCCCCCTCGTTCAAGGGGTTTTCTTCCAAGGGCGAGAACGTTTCGGATTTGAAATCGTATACGATCTATGGTGACCGAAGACACGCGTCGCTGTCAATAGCTCACACGCCCATGTCGTGGAGGCGCTCGGACCTGTGACACGAAAGTACGAAACCGTTAATCACGAGGTGCCCCGGGTCGATTTCAATCGGTCCAGGGCACCTCGTGGCTTGCGAACGGACCCGCGAGCGGGCATCGCCCTTAGGCAGTTACCAACCCGCTGACCTTTGCCGTCAGCTCCACTGAGCGGAGCCGTTGCGCCGTCGTCGGTGATTGGTGCGCGACAATCAGCTCGTCGGCGTCGGCATGCTTGGCGAAGCCGTCCAAGTACTCCTTGACCGCTTCCGGCGTGCCGACCGCGGAGTACTTCACCATCTGTTCGACGTGCTGGCCTTGCGGGGACTCGAGGATCATGTCCGCTTCCTCGTCAGTGAACGTGCGGTCGCGGCCGAAGAGCAGCGAGACACGGGAGCGCTTGGTGATGTGGTGCTGCGCCCGGGCATCCTCGTTCGAGTCCGCGGCGATGACGTTTACGCCGGCGATGACGTACGGTTCGGCCAGCTGCTCGGAGGGCTGGAACTCGCGCCGGTAGGTGGCCACCGCGTCCTGCAGCGCATTCGGCGCGAAGTGCGAGGCAAAGGAGTACGGCAGGCCGAGCGCGGCGGCCAGCTTGGCGCCGAAGAGCGAAGACCCGAGGATGTACAGCGGCACGTTAGTGCCCTTGCCCGGCGTCGCCTCCACGCCGTGAATGCGCGTCTGCCCGGTCAGGTAGCCCTGCAGTTCCTGCACGTCCTGCGGAAAACTTTCGGCGCTCATCGGGTCGCGGCGCATCGCGCGCATAGTGTTCTGGTCACTGCCCGGCGCACGGCCCAGGCCAAGATCGATCCGCCCCGGATGCAGCGTCTCCAGCGTGCCGAACTGCTCGGCGATGGTCAGCGGAGCATGGTTGGGCAGCATGATCCCGCCGGCGCCCAGCCGGATGCTCTCGGTATGCGCGGCAATATGGGCAATCAGCACGCTGGTGGCGGAGGATGCGATCGAGGACATGTTGTGGTGCTCGGCGTACCAGATGCGCCGGTAGCCCAGCTCTTCGGCCCGCTGCGCGAGGGCGACGCTGCCCTCAAGGCTGTCCCGCACCGTCTCGCCCTTGCCGATAGTTGCCAGATCGAGGATCGAGAGAGGAACAGTCACTGGTAAGCCAGCCTTTCGTAGTTTTGCCTGCGGCGCGACGCCGATTTCCCGGTTTTGTTGCCCGGGCACACCATAGACAACGACGGCGGTGCTCAGCTTATTTCTGCGGCTGCACTTGGGAGCGGCTCAGGGCGCTTTGGGAATCATGATCCACAGCAGGATATAGACGAGTTCGCCAATGCCCACTAGGCCAAAGACAACGAACCCGATCCGTACAAGCAGCTTTGGAATCCCGAACCGGGCGGCGAGGGCTGCACAGACACCGGCGATCATTTTGCCACTGCGGGGCCGAACCAACGTAGAGTTCATGATTTCAGGCTACGCGCGTATTGCTATCCCGTGAATGATGGCCTGCCCGAGCAGTTGCCGAATCACCGTAGCGGTCCGCTCGTTTAATCCCGGATAGGGATCCCCGTCGAGCCGCCGCCGGCATAGTCCGTCATGGGGAAGCCCTCCGCCTGCCTTACCGGAGCCGGATCATCTTTATCAGGACCACCGAGCAGCAGGACACTGACGTTGGCACAGACGATCAGCACGGTGCCGAGCCATTCGGTGGCTCCGAATGCCTGGCCCAGCAGGAGCATCCCGATCACCGCGGCGAAGACGGGGTTCACACTCATCAGCAGCCCGAAGACGTGGGCGGATATGTGACGCAAGGCGATGAGGTCGGCTACGTAGGGCACCGCGGATGCCATGACGCCGGCGCAGGCTGCACAGGCAATGGCGAAGAAGCTCGGCGGATTGTTCAGGAAGAGGACGATGCCCACCGGAACGAACAGCATCGCCGAGACTCCCGTCGCGGCCGCGGTTCCTTCGATGCCCGGAATGCGGTGTCCAATTGACCGATTCAGCAAAATGTACGATGCCCAGCTGCACGCGGCGACGAGCGCGAGCCCGATCCCAAGATAGTCGGTTGAGGGCTCGGGCCAGGTAATGATGACAACCCCGGCCCCGGCGAAAAGTGCGGCGATTGCGGTGCCAAAGTTCCGCGAGCTGAAGAGGGCAACAGCAAGCGGGCCGAGGAATTCGAGCGTAACGGCCAGGCCCAGGCCAATGCGCTCAATAGCGGAGTACAGGCTGAGGTTCATCGTCGCAAAAACCAGAGCCAGCAGCAGCACTGGCCACCATTGATGGCGCGTGAAACTCCGCAGGCGCGGCCGGACTGTGGGAAGCAGTATCGCCGCGGCGACAAACTGGCGGACCGCGACAACCCCAACCGCGCCGATCAGCGGAAAGCCGAAGGAGGCGACTGCCGCGCCGGTCTGGTTCGACAACGTGCTTCCGAGCAGGGTGAGCACGCCGGCCCACCCGCGCTTCCTCGTCCTGCCGTTTGCTTCCATGCGGCCATCGTGCCGCTACGGATGCGGATCAAGAAATGCACGACCCGGACGACTTATACACTGAGCGCATGAATGTTGAGATCCGGCACTTGCGCTGCCTGGTTGCGCTCGCCGAGACGGGTAGCTTTACCGATGCAGCCATCGAGCTCGGCGTCTCGCAAGCGTCCATCTCCCGCAATCTCGCCGGCCTCGAAGATGCGCTCGGCGTCCGGCTTGTCGACCGCACAACGCGTTCGCTGGAGCTGACTCCGGCCGGCGAGAAGACGCTGAATCAGGCACGCCGTCTCCTCTTGGTCCTCGACGACCTGGGACGGGACGCCCGGTCTGAAAATGCGGTGGTCCGGCTGGGTTATGCCTGGTCTGCCCTCGGGAAGCACACCGTCGAGTTTCAACGCAGGTGGGCGGATGCACATCCCCATACAGAGCTCCGGCTCATCCGCACCAACACTTCAACTGCAGGTCTGGCCGAAGGAGTCGCCGACCTGGCCATTCTCCGGCGGGAGCCCGACCCCGAGGCTTTCGGCATGGAGCGCATCGGCTTCGAGAAGCGCTATTGCGCGATGGCTTCGGACGACCCTTTGGTTTCACGCCGGACGGTTACCCTCGCCCAGATCGCCGAGGGCACCGTTGCGCTCGATACACGCACCGGCAGCACGAACCTTGCACTATGGCCGGCAGACGGGCAGCCCAAGTCCACTATCAGCATCCGCAACATCGATGACTGGCTGACGGTTATCAGCAGCGGCAAAGCGCGCGGCATCACCGCCGAGGCCACCATGCACCAGTACCGGCGGCCGGGGCTGGCCTATCGGCTGGTACGGGACGCCTCTGCGCTTCCGGTCTACGCCGCCTGGCCGAAGTCCCGCCCGCCCGGGGAAATGGCGGCCATCGTCAAGCTGCTGACCGAGCTGTACAGCCGCCCCGTCAGAGCGGCAGCCCCGCGCCGGCCTTGAGGTTTTTCATGACGATGGTGGAGGTCAGCTGCTCCAGAGCAGGCAGCGCGGAGAGCTCTTCATCGTAGAAGTGCTGGTAAGCGGACAGGTCCGCCGCGACTACCTTGAGCAGGTAATCGATGTCGCCAAACAGCCGCTCCGCTTCAATGATGTGCGGATTGTCGATAACCTGGCGCTCGAACTCCGCCAGCGTGGCACGGTCCACCTGGCGCAAAGTGACAAACACGATGGCTTCAAAACCCAGGCCGACGGCGGACGGCTCAATGTCCGCACGGTAGCCGCGGATCACCCCGGAAGACTCCAGCTCGCGCAGCCTACGGTGGCAGGGCGCCACCGTCAGCCCGATGTCACTGGCGAGCGCAGTGGCAGTCCTTCGCCCATCCTGCTGGAGACTGCGCAAAATACTTCTATCAATCTTGTCAACCACGCAAGAATCTTACTCCAGACCTGCAGTTCGGCAATAAAAAGGTGAGCACTTCTCACCGGATTTTTCATACGGTTATTCCAGTTAATCGGCCACCGCTTCGAGCAGGAGTTTCCCCATGGATCAGCAGCTGTTTTTCGGCTTCGCCGTTGTTGCCTTTACGCTGGCCTGCACCCCGGGAGCCGACTGGGCTTATTCGATTGCGGCCGGCCTTGGCCAGCGCAGTTTCGCCCCGGCAGTTGCGGGGCTGTGCAGCGGCTACGTGCTGCACACCATTCTGGTCGCCGCCGGGCTCGCTGCCCTCATCGCCAGCCAGCCGTCCCTCCTTGGCTGGCTGACGGTCGCCGGCGCCGTCTATCTCCTCTGGCTGGGAATCAGCACGGCCCGGAGTTGGCGCGCCGCCAGCTTCAGCAGCGGAGAGGCGGACAACCGGTCCAGCGCCACAGGCAGGGTGGCAACTTTCTTCCGCGGGATGGGGACCAGCGGGATCAATCCCAAAGGGCTGCTGCTCTATGTGGCGCTGGTGCCGCAGTTCGTCAGCCCGCAAGCGTCCCTGCCCGCATCGGTCCAGTCCGGCATCTTGGGGCTGTCCTTTGTCGCGGCTGCCGCACTCGTTTACACCCTGGTCGCCTTGGCGGCCAGGAAGCTGCTCGCCTCGCGTCCGGCCGCCGCCGGCCGGGTTACCTTGGCCAGCGGCACCATCATGATCGTCCTGGGCGCGGTCTTGCTGTGGGAGCAGGCCGGGCCCTTGCTGGCTTTCTTCGCCTAGCCGACGGCGCCTGCGCCGTGGCTGCGGCCACAAACGGACAGCCAGAGTCGCTAGCATGGAGCAAACCGGGTAACCAGCCCGTCTTGATCCCGATCAGGCCAAAGTCGTTCCGAACGGAGTCCTCCATGCCAGAGCCCGCCGCTGTGCCCCAGTTGACCGAACCGGTGAAACCAGCCGAGCTGCTCTGCGACCGGCACCCGGCGGCCGACACCGCGTTCACCGTGATCGAACCGGATTTGAGCTCGACGGACCTAAGCTACGGCTGGCTGAAGGACCGTTCGGAGCAGGCCGCGGCTGCCTTCGCCGCCCTGGGCGTGCAGCCGGGAGACCGGGTGGCGACGCTGATGGGCAAGAGTGCGGATCTGGTTGCCGTCCTCCTTGGCCTCTGGCGGCTGGGCGCCGTGCACGTTCCGCTGTTCACCGCGTTCGCCACGCCTGCCATCGAAGTGCGGCTGGCCCGCAGCGGTGCCGCCGTCGTCGTCGCCGACGCAGCGCAGTTGCAGAAGCTCGATGGCCTGCGGGACAAGCTCGGATTGCAGGTGATCGTGGCCGGCGCCGATCCCGAGACCGCAAATAACGACGGCGGCGCGGCGCACCTGGGCGCGTTGCTCGACGCCCAAGGCACGGGCTTCCCCGCCGTCGAACGCTCGCTCGATGATCCTCTGGTGGAGATCTTCACGTCCGGGACCACGGGCGAGCCCAAGGGCGTCCCGGTTCCGGTCAAGGCGTTGGAGACCTTCCACGCCTACCTGCATTACGGGCTGGACGTGCGCGAGGACGATGTCTTCTGGAACGTGGCCGATCCGGGCTGGGCCTACGGGTTGTACTACGGACTGCTGGCGCCGCTGTATGCCGGCCGGCGCAACCTCCTGCTCCGCAGTGGCTTCGACCCGGAACTGTGCTGGCAGATCCTGAGGGACTTCCGGGTGACCAACTTCGCTGCCGCCCCCACCATCTTCCGGTCCATGCGCGCCGCCCGGCCCGAGGGCATCGACGGCCTCGCCGTCCGCCGGGCCTCCAGCGCCGGCGAACCGCTGGATGCGGACACGATTGCCTGGTCCGCGAAATACTTCGGTGCGCCGGTCCGCGACCACTACGGGCAGACCGAGATGGGCATGTGCATCATCAACTGCTGGGAGGAATCAGCCGCGCGCGAGGTCCGGCCGGGGTCCATGGGCTTTGCCATGCCCGGCTACACGAGCACTGTGCTGGAGATGGACTCCGACGAGGCCGCGGCTCCCGGCGTGAAGGGTCGGGTGGCGCTGGATGTTCCGGCCAGCCCGTTGTTCTGGTTCAACGGCTACACCAACGATCCGGCCAAAACCGCTGGGCGGTTCAGCCCGGACGGCCGCTGGTACTACACCGGGGACACCGGGCAGCTGGACGAGGACGGCTACACCTATTTCTCCTCGCGCGACGACGACGTGATCATCATGGCCGGCTACCGGATCGGCCCGTTCGAGGTGGAATCCGTCCTCGCCACGCACCCGCTCGTGCAGGAAAGCGCCGTCATCGGCGTGCCGGACGAGCTCCGGGGCGAACGGCTGGAGGCCTACGTGGTGCTCCGGGATCCTTCGCGCGCCTCGGACGAACTGGAGGCCGAGCTGCAGCAGCTGGTCAAGCAGCAGTACGCTGCGCACGCCTACCCGCGGACAATCCACTTCGTCGATGAGCTGCCGAAAACCCCCAGCGGCAAGCTGCAGCGGTTCGTGCTCCGGGCCCAGCACGCCAAGGAATAGCAGCTGGCAGATTCCAAAGGTGCGCCCCGGCGTCGTCGTTAGCGGTCTTCACTTGAGCCAGGCGTGCGGCGCGGGGCGGCGGGTGCTGGGCAGTGAGTTGTTCAGCCGCCACTGGTGGATCCATTCGGGCAGGACCAGTTCCGACGGCGGCCGGCCGGTCTCGGCGAAGATTTCTTCGTTGCTGACCGGGCCCTGTTTGGAGACCAGGCGGGCACAGATGTAGGCGCGGGCGTAGATTTCGCCGCTGCTGACCATGCGCTGCTCGAAGAAGATGGCCCGCTCGTCGAAACCGATGATTTTCGATTCGATGGTGTATTTGGCGCCGAGGTTCAGGGGCTTGCGGAAGCTGATGGTCTCCCCGCCGACAATGGGGTTCCAGCCGTTGCGGCGCATTACGGCCCACATTCCGCTGCGGACCATCAGGTCGAACCGGCCCAGATCCATCAGCGAGAAGTACATCCCGTTGTTGATGTGCAGGGCCATGTCCACGTCAGTGGGGAGCACGCGCAGCGGCAGCGACGACGTGTCCCAGATGCCGAGTTTCGGCCGGCGGCGGGAGCGGAACAAATGGAAGAGGGTGCGCAGAATCAGATGCATGGACCACATGCTACCCGCTGGTAACTTAGCTGGCGCGGACGTGGCTGCGGCCCTGTTGCGCCGGCCGCGCTCCGCGTAGGGTAAGGGCATCTGATTCCAGAGGAGGGCCGCCATGCGCGTTGCCGTGATCGGGGCTACCGGGAACGTGGGAACCGCGCTGCTGCGCCGCATGCAGCGGGCGAGGGCAGCGGATCCGGACGGGCTGGAGATCGTGGGGATCGCCCGCCGCCTGCCGGAGCTGCCACGGGAACCGTACGACGGCGTGACCTGGCATTCCGTCGACGTCGCCTCGGACACGGCGCGCGAACGGCTGGCCGAGGCACTGACCGGCTGTGACGCCGTCGTGCATTTGGCCTGGGTGCTCCAGCCAAACCACGATGAACCGTTCATGCGCCGGATCAACGTGCACGGCACCGCCAACGCTCTGGCCGCGGCGGCTGAGGCAGGAGTGCGGCACTTTGTCTGCGCCTCGTCGCTCGCTGCCTACAGGCCCGCGGACAAGAGCCGGCCCGTGGATGAAAGCTGGCCGGCTCGCGGCATAGCCTCCTCGCACTACAGCCGGTTCAAGGGCGAGCAGGAGCTGCTGCTGGACGAATTCGAACGCCGGCACCTGGAGATGCTGGTGGCGCGGCTGCGGCCCGGCCTCATTTTCCAGCAAGACGCCGGAGCCCAGATCGGACGCTACTTCCTCGGCCCGCTGATCCCGAAGTTCTTCCTGGACAAGCTCCGGCTTCCGCTGCTGCCCATCCCCAAGGCGTTCAAGTTCCAGGTGGTCCATGCCGACGATATTGCCGATGCCTACTGGCGGGTGGTTGACCAGCGCGCCGGCGGCGCGTTCAATGTCGCGGCGGATCCGGTGTTTACGTCCGAACTGCTCGGCGGAATGCTCGGTGCCCGGCGGGTGCTGAACGTCCCGGTGGGACTGATCCGTGCCGCCGTCGGCCTCTCCTGGGCTGTGCGGCTGCAGGCCTCCGACCCAGGCTGGATCGACATGGCCCGGAACGCTCCCATCATGAAGACGGACCGGATCAGAACCGAGCTCGGTTGGACCCCGCGGTACAGCTCCATCGAAGCGCTGCAGTCGGTGCTCGACGGGCTTGCAGCCGGCCAGGGCGTTGCCGGTTCCCCGCCGCTGCACCCGCGGTAGGCACCCGCGGGTTCGGATGCCTACCGTTGCGCTGCCTTGCGAGGTTACTTGTCTGGTTCCCTCTTCGGCGGGCTGCCAACGGTGTCGATGGAGCCGGTGTCTACGGGCTGGGCAAACGGAACCGTACTCGGGACGGCAGTCGCACCGCGGACCGGGCCCATCCGGCGTTGCCGCAACGGGTCCTTTCGAAGGTCCGCATAGAGGGCGACGCACAGACCGATAATGATCAGCACAAACGGCGTGGCCGCCAAAATGGTGAAGGTCTGCAACGCACCCAGCCCGCCGACAAAGAGCAGGACCGCTGCCACGGCGCCGGTGAGGACCGCCCACATGATGACCAGCGGTTTCCAAGGTTCCTTCTTGCCCCGCGAGGACAACGTGCCAAGCACCAGGGAGCCGGCATCGGCGCCGCTGACGAAGAAGACTGCGGTCAGGACCATGACCACAATCGCCGCGCCGATAAAGAACGGGTACTGCTGCAGCAGCGCGAAGAATCCGGCGGCCTCGCTGCCGGTACCGGCAATATCCAGCCCGTTCAGCTGGGCGTTAATGCCGGCGCCGCCGAAGATGGTGAACCAGATGATGCTGACGGCGGTGGGAACCAGCAACACACCGAGGACAAATTCCTTGATGGTGCGGCCACGCGAGATCCGGGCGATGAAGGTGCCAACGAACGGCGTCCACGAAATCCACCAGGCCCAGTAGAAGATGGTCCAGCTGGCCAGCCAATCCCCGCCACCAAAGACAGCCGAATGGAAGCTCATCGACACCAGGCTGGATAGGTAGGTGCCAATGGAGTTAGGCAACAGGTCGAGAATGAACACCGTAGGCCCGACAACGAAAACGAACACCAGCAGGACGGCGGCAAGGATCATGTTGGTGTTACTCAGCCACTTGATGCCCCTGGACACCCCGCTGGCCGCGGAGAAGACCACGCCGACGGTCAGGACACAGATGATGATGATGGGCAGCGCGGCCCCGGGGTTTTCGTCGAACTCGCCCGTCCGCAGCAGCGTCAGTCCCGCGGCAATTTGCAGGGCGCCCAGCCCCAGCGAGGTGGCCGAACCGAATTTTGTGCAGATGATGGCGAGGATATCGATCGGCTTGCCCCAGCCCTTCTCAATCCGTTCCTTGCCCAGCAAGGAGTGGAACGGCGCGCTCATCAGGTTGCCGCGGCCCATCCGGTACGTGGAGTAGGCCAGCGCGAGTCCCACCACGGAATAGATGGCCCAGGGGTGCAGTCCCCAGTGGAACAAGGTGTAGGCCATGGCCGAGCTCGCGGCGCCCTCGGTGCCTGCTTCCGCCCCGACAAACGGCGGTGGCGAGGCGAGGTGGGTGACCGGTTCGTAGACACCGAAGAACATCAGGCCGATGCCCATGCCGGCGCTGAACATCATGGCGATCCAGGACAGCGTCGAGAATTCCGTTTCCTCGCCTTCGCGGGAGAGCGGTATGTTCCCGTACCGGCCGAACGCCAGGACCAGGGAGAAAGCGACAAATCCGGTGGCGCCCAAAATAAAGAGCCAGCCGAAGGTACTGGTGATCCAGCCGAGGGCCGCGCCGGCGGCCGCCTCAATGGCCTCTGTAAAAAAGATGCCGAGAATACAGACGGCGACGACGATCACCAGGGAGACGCCGAAAACAGTTTTGTCTATGCTGGCCCATCCATGGGCCGGAGTGTCGGAGACCGCATCACCTAATTGCGCTTCCGGCGATTTACCCGCTTGATGTTCACTCATGGAAACCCTCGCTGGTCCGTGTTGTTCTGCTTTGCTGCAACGGGACTAAGCCCTGTTCTACGCGTGCCACTTCTGCCCCGGAATCTATCGTTAGTATAGTTGCAGCCATGAACGAGCTAGGCTACATGCACAGCGGCGACTCCGGCCAAACGGACTTCGGCGGACATGGCACCATTCCCAAGACGGATTCGAGGGTCGTAGCGTACGCGGAGTGCGACGCGGCAAATGCGTCAATCGCCGTTGCTTTGGCGGGAGGTGCCCTGCCTCCGCACCTGGTGGCAACGCTGGTCAGCGTGCAGAATGACCTGTTTGATCTCGCCACGGACCTCAGCATCCCTACCGACAGCCCCACACCGGCCAAAGCCCGGATCATCCCCGGCCACATTGAGCGGATCGAGCGCGCAGTGGAACACTTCGAGCAGGAAGCCGCGGATTTGAGCGGCATGCTCCTGCCCGGCGGGACCCTGGCCGGGGCACTGCTGTACCAGGCCCGCTCGGTTGTCCGGCGCGCGGAGGTTGCCGTCTGGCGCGCCGTCGAGGAACACCCGGACACCGTTAACATCGACTGCGCCCGCTACATGAACCGCGTTTCCGGCCTGTTATTCGTGATGGCGCGCGGGGCCAACGCCGAACACGGCGACGTGATGTGGGTGCCGGAATCCTCCGTCTCGATGGCAGCCGAACCCACGGAAGAAACCGGCGGAGAAAGCCACTAGCGGCTGAACCGGAGAGTGGCCAGCTGGAAGGGCCGGAGCCGCACCTGGACTGCGGAGCCCAGGTCCTGGAGCCAGTCAGCCGGCACCCCGCGCTCCAGCAGATCCGTGGCGGCCACGCCGTCGTAATCGAAATCGGGCCGCAGCACTGCGTCGGCCCGGCCGCCGTGCGCCTCGTACAAGCGCACCACCACGTCGCCGCTGCGGTCTTCGGCCAGCTTGACCGCTTCGATGACCGCCGCCGGATTATCGACCGCGAACAGCGGCTCGATCCCGGCGTCCCCGGCATCGACATCCGCATCCGCATCCGCGCCGGACCCTAATCCGCCGGCGGTGCGCAGCGGCAGGTTCAGCCGGTACCCCTCCGCCACGGCTTCGGGTATCCCGGCGTTGGGCCGCAGCGACAACCGGAAGGACTGCCGTCCCTGGTCGGCCCCCGGATCGGGAAACAGCGGCGCGCGCAGCAGCGACGCGCGGACGGAGGTGTACGTCCCGGCACCGTCCGCGAGCGCGGCGCGGCCGATGTCATAGCCGTAGGTGGCGTCATTGGCGAGGGCCACGCCGTAACCGGGCTCGGTGACGTGGACCCAGCGGTGTGCCACCGTTTCAAAGCGGGCCGCGTCCCAGGACGTGTTGCTGTGGGTCGGCCGGTAGATATGGCCGAACTGGACTTCCGAGGCAGCACGCTCCGCGTGCACGTCCAGCGGGAACGCCAGTTTGAGCAGTTTCTGCTGCTCGTGCCAGTCCACTTCAATGCCAAGCTCGACGGCGGTTCCGTCCTGGCTCAGGCGGATTTGCTCGGTCAGGACGGAGTCCCCGAACGAATGCCTGATCCGCAACCCGGGCGTCCCGTCCGTCTCCAGCGGTTCCACGAAGTCCGCCTTGCGCAGCTCGGCCACGGTTGATTTGTAGTGCTCGTCGAGGTCCCACGCATCCCACTGGTTGGGCATGTCGCGGAAGACCTGGAACAGGTTGCCCGCCAGTCCGGCCGGCACCAGCTGCCGTCCGGCGCCGCGGTCCAGCAGCGAGGTGAGCAGTCCGGCGTCGTCGATTGTCAGTTCCAGCGTTTCACTGCGAAACGTCCACCCGCCCTCGCCGTGTTCCAACTGGACCGGCACAGGTTCTGTTGGTGTACCGCCGCCCAGCCCGGGCACCCCTGCCACCGCGTAAGGACCCGCGTTGACGCTGAGCGGGCCGCTGTCCGGATTGACGACGGCGGCGAGGGCCTCCGCGATCAGTCTTTCGAGCGTTTCGTCCACCTGGGCATAGTTGCGCTCGGCCTCCTGATGGACCCAGGCGATTGATGAGCCGGGCAGGATGTCATGGAACTGCTGCAACAGCACCGTCCGCCAGGCACGCTCCAGCTCGTCATAGGGGTACGGCATACCTTTGCGGATGGCGGCGGTGGTGGCCCAGAGCTCGGCCTCGCGCAGCAGATGCTCGCTGCGCCGGTTGCCCCGCTTGGTCCGCGCCTGCGACGTATAGGTCCCGCGATGGAATTCCAGATACAGCTCGCCCGAAAAGACTGGCGGCTCCGGGTACTCTGCCTCGGCCGCGCGGAAGAACGTTTCCGGACCGGAGAGCTGCACCCGCGGTGAACCCTCGAGATTTGCCGTCCGGTAGGCCGCCGCCAGCATCTCGCGGGTGGGCCCGCCGCCGCCATCGCCCCAGCCGAAGGGCAGCAGCGAGGTGTTGGCTGGGCCCTTTTCACGGTAATTCCGCTGGGCATGGGCCAATTGTGCCGCGGAGATGTCCGAGCTGTACGTGTCCGCAGGTGGAAAGTGTGTGAAGACCCGCGTGCCGTCGATCCCTTCCCACTGGAATGTGTGGTGCGGGAAGCGGTTGGTGTCGTTCCAGGAGATCTTCTGTGTCAGGAACCAGCGGGAGCCGGCGGCCTTGACGATCTGCGGCAGTGCGCCGGAGTAGCCGAAGGAATCCGGCAGCCACACGTCCAGCGGTTCCACCTCGAAGTTCTCCAGAAAGAAGCGCTTGCCGGCCACGAACTGCCGGGCCAGCGCCTCCCCGCCGGACATGTTGGTGTCCGGTTCTACCCACATGCCGCCGGCCGGCACAAAGCGGCCGCCACGCACCGCTGCGGCAACCCGCTCGAACAATTCCGGATAGTGCTCCTTCAGCCAGGCGTACTGCTGGGCCGACGAGGCGGTGAAGACGAAGCCCGGGTGCTCCTCGATCAGGTCCAGCACGTTGGAAAATGTCCGGGCCACTTTGCGCACGGTCTCCCGCACAGGCCAGAGCCAGGCGCAGTCGATGTGGGCATGGCCGACCGCATGGACCCGGTGCGCGCTGGCATACGCCGGGGCCTTGAGCGCTTCGGCCAGGCAAGCCCTCGCTGCCGGGGCGGTCGAGGCGAGGTCCTGCGGATCGGCGGCATTGAGCGCCCGTTCCAATGCCCGCAGGATCTCATGCCGGCGCGGCAGGTCCTCGGGCAGTTCGCGCATCAGGCCGTCCAGCGTCCGGAAGTCCTGCATCAGTTCCCATACCTGCACATCCAGCAGTGCCAGATCCGCCCGGGCCAGCACGTTCTGCGGCTCGCTCCCGGCGGTGGCCTTGTCCCCCAGCGGCGTGGGTGCGAAGAGGAATCCGTCCGCGACGTTGGGATTGGACGCCGCCTCCACATAAAACTCGATCCTGCCATCAGATCCAGGGGCCAGCGGGACATGCATGTTCAGCGGTTCAACGCCCTTGATGATGCTGCCGTCCGGGCGATAGGCCATCCCTTCGGCCTGGAAGCCGGGCAGCAGGGAGGTACAGCCGAGGTCGATCACCGCCTCCAGCCGCGCGGCGCCATCGCCCTCTCCCGCCGGCAACCCAACGGAACCTTCCTCGCCGAGGCGGGCGCCGCCGTCGTACTTTCCGGTCCAATCCGCGGGAACCTCGCCGGTGAACCGGAACCAGGTGGTCCCCCACGGCAGCCCCCAGTGCCGGCCCACGGCAAAGGGCTCGAACTCCTGCAGCATCGCCTCCGTGCAGGGGACCGGCTCGTCCGGGCAGGCCCACGCCTCGACCAGCAGCGGCACAGCCTCCCGGTAGAGCTGCGCTGCGAGCCGCTCCGTCATGAACCGTTGGATCCGCGCCTCGACCAGTAACCGGTTGTCGTGCATGAATGCTCCTTAAGGACTATTGCGACGAACTACCCCTTCATCGCACCGGCCATGGCGAACGAGCCGCCGATGCCGCGCGCGACCAGCACGTAAAGCAGGATCACGGGAATCGAATAAAGAATGGAAAATGCGGCAAGCTGTCCGTACGCCACGGTGCCATACTGGCCGAAGAAGCGGAAGATGCTCACGGCGGCGGGCTGCTTGCCGGAGGAGAGCAGCAGAATGAACGGCACAAAGAAGTTCCCCCAGGCCTGGATGAAGACGAAAATGAACACCACGGCCAGTCCCGGTCGCATCAGTGGCACCACCACATGGGCGAGCGCCTTCATCGAGGACGCGCCGTCCATCCAGGCGGCTTCCTCCAGGCTGATGGGGACCGAATCCATGAAATTCTTGGTCATCCAGATGGCCATCGGCAGGAATGTTGCGGCCATAAAAAACGTGGTGGCCGGCAACGAGTCCAGCAGGTTCAGCTGCACAAACAGGCTGTAGACCGGAACCATGATCGCGGTGATGGGCAGACAGGTGCCGAACAGCACCGCATAGAGGAACGGTTTGTTGAAGCGCAACTGGTACCGGGACAGCGGGTATGCCGCCAGCACGGCCGCAACCACGGTGAGGGCGGCGGCCCCGGCCGAGAGCAGCAGACTGTTCAGCAGCGGCACAAACGCCAGTTCCGGGGTCAGCACCGCCGCGAAGTTATCCAGTGTGAAGGTCTTCGGCAGCTCGGTGGTGTAGCCGGCCTCGGGGTCCAGCGACGCCAGCACCAGCCAGCTCAGCGGGATCAGGAAACACAGCCCCAGCAGGATCAGCACCGCATTGGCCAGAGTTTTTGACGCTGACCTGCGGGCGGAGGAAACGGACAAGCCGGGGCGCGGCCGCCGTCCCGGGGCAGGGACGGACGAAGTAGCGGCCGCAGTTGCGGGCGCAGGTGTTGCTGCTGGTGTCGGGGACATTGCTCACTTCTCCTTCAGCAGACGGATGTACACCACGGAGAACACCGCACCGATCAGGATCATCACGACGGCGATTGCCGTGCCGTAGCCGATGTTGCTGTACCGGAAGGCTTCCTCGTAGGCCATGACCGGCAGCGTGGCACTGCGCCGGGACGGCCCGCCCGCGGTCATCACGTAGATCAGGGTGAAGACCGCCAGGGTCTGCAGGGTGATCAGCATCAGGTTCGTGGCGATGCTGCGCCGGATCATCGGCAGCGTAATGTACCAGAGCCGCAGCGCCCCGCCGGCGCCGTCGATCATCGCCGACTCGCTGATTTCCTGCGGCACATCGTTCAGCGCCGCCTGGTAGACCATCATGGAGAACGCGGTTCCCCGCCAGATATTGGCCAGGATAATTGCCAGCATGGGGTGTTCGAAGAGCCAGTCCACCGGTGCGATTCCGACGGTGGCCGTCAACTGGTTGAGGGTGCCTTCGCGGAAGAAAAAGGCGTAGGCAACGAAGGCGGCTACGATTTCCGGCAGCACCCACGCCGCCACCACGCAGACGCCGACGACGGCGGCAATCGCCTTGGTTGCCTTGTTCATCAGCAGGGCGGTTCCGAGGCCGAGAAGGTTCTGCCCCACGATGGCCGAGGCAAACACAAACAGCACGGTCAGCCACAGGGACTGCGGAAAGTTCGGGTCGCGGAACAGGTCGGCGTAGTTTTCGAACCCGATGAACTGCGGGTCCTTGGCATTTTTGCCCGTCAGCGCGGCATTGGTGAACGACCCGTAGATGGAGAAGATGATCGGCCCAGCCAGGAAAATCCCCAGCAGTGCGATCGCCGGGGCCAGGGGCAGCAGCTTCAGCCATAGCGCACCGGTCCTGCCGCTGTTCCCGTGCCCCGGTCCGGCGCCCGGCCGGAGCGCGGGCCGGGTGCTGGTCCCGGCGGTCATGCGGTCACTCTTCGACGACGTTTTCAGCTCCAACGATGTCCCGCACGGCAGCGTCATAGTCCGCCGCGGCTTCCTCCGGCGTGCGCTCCCCGGTGATGACTGCTTCCGTCGCCTGCTGCGCCGCCGTCGAAATTTCCGGGTAGTCGCTGGTGGCGGGGCGGTAATGCGTCACGTCCACCACTTCGGAGACGTCAGCCACGAACGGGTTCGACTCCAGGTACGTTGGGTCGTCGGCGATGTCGGAACGGACGGCGATCTGTGAGTTGTCCACCGTATACTTCAACAGGTTTTCCTGGTTCATCGCCGTCTTGAGGAACTCAAAAGCCAGGTCCGGGTTCTGGGAGTTGGCTCCGATGGCCAGTGTCCAACCGCCTGACATGCTGACCGCGCCGGGCTCCTGGCCGTTCTGTGTGGGGAACGGCGCCACACCCATCACGTCACCGTAGTCGGCCCATTCAAACATGCCTCCCTCCTGCCAGAAACTCGGCGAATAGGAGCCCTCGACCACACCGCCCATCCTGTCCTCGGGCAGGTACTCGCCAAACACCGCCTGCCAGATGTTCGGATCCAGCGCCTGTGCCGGGGTCAGAGCCAGTTCCTCGTCATAGAGCGTCTTCAGGAAGGCCAGCGAATCCACAAAGCCCTGCGAACCGACCACCCATTTCTGCTGGTCCTCGTTGTAAAGCTGGCTGTCCGTGCCGTACAACAGTTCGTAGAAACTCTGCATGACAGTGCCCTCGCCGGTGCCCGTCCCGGCATACATGTTGAAGGGGACAACGTCCGGCTGGGACACCTTGATCTGGCGTGCGGCCGCCAGGATGTCCTCCCAGGTCTTCGGCGCCCATGGCACTTCCACCCCTGCGGCCTCCAAGACCTTCTTGTTGTACCAGATCACCCGGGTGTCGGTGCCGAGCGGGACTGCGTAAGTGGCGCCGTCGTCTGCCACGCCCGCCGCTTTCGCGCCCTCGTTGAAGCGCTCCCAGTCCGGCCATTCAGCGAGGTAGGGATCAAGGTTGAGCAGATACCCGGCGTCGACGTCGGATCGCACCTTGAACGTATCTTCGTAGAACACGTCCGGTGCGGTATCCGGCGAGCGCTGCGAGAGCGCCAGCCGGGTAGCGTAATCCTCATCGCTGCCCTCAACAGGCTCCAGTTGGACAGTGACGTTTTCGTTTCCGGCTTCGAATTGGGTCTTGACGTCCTGCATCAAAGTGTCCAGGGGCGAACCTTCACCCGACTTCTGGTACACGATGCGCAACGTGGCCTCATCGCCAGCGCCCGCATCCCCTCCCCCGCCACCGGCAGAACAGCCGGTCAACACCAGCAGGCCGGCTGCAATCAGTGACAGCGATGATTTTACGGAGGTGCTCCTGGTGCCACGCATGGTTCTCCTTTGATCCGCAGGCTCGATGCCGGTCACGATCTCAAGGGCAGCGAAGCCTGATGCGCACGATGGCTCGATGCTACCTCCATCGAATGGAGTAACCAATGGCTGGGTCCGAAACGTGATCTGGGCTGGCGGACGGGCAAAGTGTCGGCGGCAGCACGTAGCATTGTCCCAGCACTCAACGCTTCGAACCCTGGGGACCGCATGGACTACTACGCGCTCAACTCGCTGCGTGAAAACCACGCAGGCTGGGCCCTGCTGCGCGCCCAGAATGCCCCGCTGGCCCTGGCCTTTTTCATCGCCGCCTTCACTGGACCGAACCAGCGCAACATCGGCCGCCAGGCACTGATCGATACCTTGGACGACGTCCTTTTCGGGCTCCGCGATTCCCTGGGCGAGGACAAGTTTCCCCGCCCGGCGGCCGAGTACCTGGACGACTGGGCCGCGCCGGAAAAAGCCTGGCTGCGAAAGTACTATATCGCTGGCCAGGATGAGCCGGTCTATGATCTGACCGCCACCGCCGAGGATGTTGTCCGCTGGGTGGAGAACCTCCGCGGCCGCGATTTTGTGGCCACGCAGTCCCGGCTGACCGGCATCTTCCAGCTGCTCAAGACTCTGGTCCAGGAATCCGAAACGGATCCGGAAGTGCGGCTGGCGGAACTGCAGAAGCAGCGGGACGGGATCGACGCCGAAATGCAGCGGATCCGGGATGGCCACATCAAGGTGATGAGCGGCCCCGAGGCGCTGGACCACTTCCAGCAGCTGACCGCCCTGGCCAAGGATCTGCTCGCCGACTTCCGCGAGGTAGAGCAGAACTTCCGCTCGCTGGACCGGCAGGTCCGCGAACAGATCGCAACCTGGGACGGCACCCAGGGCGAACTGCTGGAGTCCATCTTCGCCAACCAACAGGACATTTCCGGGTCCATCCAGGGCCGGACTTTCCAAGGTTTCTGGGACTACCTCATGTCGCCCCAGCTCCGGACCGAGCTGCAGGACCTGCTGGAACGTGCCATGCAGATCGAGGCGCTCGCCCGGCTGGACAATATCGACACGGTCGCTAATCTGCACCGCGACTGGCTCCCCGCCGTCGAGCAGACCCAGGCGACAGTCCGCCAGCTCTCGCAGCAGATGCGCCGCCTGCTCGATGACAAGGTGTTCCTCGAAAACAAGCGGATCATGCAGCTGATCCGCAGCATCGAGGGCAATGCGCTGGCCGTGCGCAACCAGCCGCCGTCCGGCACCTTTATCGAGGTCGATGCGCAAGCCGTTGATGTGGTGCTGCCGTTCGAGCGCCCGCTCTACGAACCGAGCACGCGAGTGCAACTGGACGACGAGGTTTTCACGGCCGAGGATGCCGAGGTGGATTCCGGCGCGCTCTTCGAGCAGTTCCACGTGGACAAGGAGCGGCTGCAGGACAATATCGCCATGGTGCTGGAAGAGTCGGGGCAGGCCACCTTGGCGGATGTTGCCGATGCCTTCCCGCTCAGCCAGGGCCTGGCCGAAATCGTCGCCTACTTCCAGCTGGCCTCGGATTCCCCGTGGGCGAGCATCAACCCGGAAACCAGTCAGCAATTGTCCTGGACGTTGCCCGACGGCAGCATCCGCGAGGCAACAGTTGAACAGATCATCTTTGTGAGGCCTACATGACCGCTGAATCCAACGAAACGGGCCGGACCCACCCGGAGGAACTTCCCGCCGTCGTCAGCAAACTCTTCAAGGGCGTGGTGTACGCCGAATCGGATGAGAAGATCTGGCAGTCGCTGCTGCCGCTGGCCTCCCATGTCCGGGACTACGTGGCGGTGCTGGGCCTGGATCTGGTCCTGGACGAGTCCGAAGGCTATGCCTTTCTGACCTCGCGCCAGGACGTGGATGCGGCCCTTCCGCGGCTGGTTCCGCGCCGCCAGCTGACCTTCAACGTCAGCCTGCTGCTGGCCCTGCTGCGGGCGCGGCTGGCCGAGTTCGACCAGCAGACCGGCGAAACGCGCCTCATCATGACGGACCAGGACATTGCGGACATGGTCTCGGTGTTCCTGCCCGAGTCCAGCAACGAGGCCCGCATCCTGGACCAGCTGGCCTCGAACATCAAGAAAGTGGTGGATCTGGGCTTCCTGCGCAAACTCCGCGGCCAGAACGGCACGTACGAAGTGGCGCGCATCCTCAAGGCCTACGTGGACGCCCAGTGGCTGGAGGAATTCGACGCCCGGCTAGCGGACTACCGCGCCTCGTTGGACGGCTCGCCCCACGCCGAAAGGAACAGCGCATGACCGCCGAACTGCAGACCAGCCTGTTCAATCTCGAAGACCTCAACAACGACGGCGGCAAGCCGGCCCCGGGGTTCCGCCTGCACCGCTTGGAACTGCTCAACTGGGGCACGTTCCACCAGGGCGTGCGCACTTTCCGGTTGGGCGGAGAGAACAGCCTGCTGACCGGCGACATCGGCTCGGGCAAGTCCACGGTGGTGGATGCGATCACTACCCTGTTGCTGCCGGCGAACCGGATCGAATACAACAAGGCCGCCGGCGCGCAGAAGAAAGAGCGCAGCCTGATGTCCTATGTCCGCGGCTTCCACAAGAGCGCTCGCAGCGGCACGGGAGATCATTCCAAACCCGTAGCACTGCGCGGGCCGGGCTCCTATTCGGTGGTGCTCGGCGTCTTCCACAACGAGTTCCTGGGCAAGTCCGTCACGCTGGCCATCACTCTCTGGGCCACGCAGGAGGCAGGCCAGCCCAACCGTTTCTATTCCTTGGCCGAAGGTGAGCAGACCATCGTCGCGGACTTCGCGGACTTCGGCAAGGATCCGGCCAAGCTCAAGAAGAAGCTGCGTGCCGCCGGCGTCACCGTCCACGATTCCTTCGACCCCTACGCGGCTGCCTTCAAACGGCAGTTCGGCATCACGAGTAGCCAGGCCATGGATCTGTTCCACCGGACGGTCTCCATGAAGCAGGTGGAGAACATCACGCATTTCGTCCGCACCAACATGCTGGAAGAAGACAATGTAGGCTCCCGGATCAAGAATCTGATCCACCACTTCGATGACCTGAAGAAGGCCCATGACGCGGTGCTGCGGGCCAAGGACCAGATCCTGCTGCTCACCCCCATCCGCGACGGTGCCGCCAAACATGCCGAACTCGAAGAACGGGACCGGCGCGGCCGGGCGCAGCGGGACCAGCTGCACCCATGGTTCACCGCGCAGAAACTCGACCTGAGCCTGGAGCACCAGCAGGAGCTGGCCCGCACGGGCACCCGGCTTGAGGAAGAGGGACATAAGCTCGCCGCCGAGGTGACCCGGCTCCGGCACGAGCTGGCCGGAATCCAGGAGGACATCCGTACCAACGGCGGTGGCCGGCTCGCAGCGATCGACGCCGAAATCACGCGGCTGGAAGCGGAGTCCCGGGCGCAGCGGGCACGCTTCGAGAACTACTCGCGTGCCGCCGAAGCGCTCGGGCTCAAGGTCCCCGAAGACCGGGTCCTGTTCGACGGCAACGCGGCGCAGCTGGACGGCGTCGAGCGGCAGCTGGCCACGCGGGCCGGCGAACTGCAGGAACAGCGCACGGATCTGTCCAAAAAGCGGGACGCCGGCATGGTCCGCGCCGAGGACCTGAGGGCGGAACTCAAGAGCCTGCAGTCACGGCAGAACCTCCTGCCCCGGCCGCAGCTTGAGCTCCGGCGCCGACTTTGCGAAGGCACCGGCATTCCCGATTCGGCCCTGCCCTTCGCTGGGGAACTACTTCGGCTGCGCGACGGTGAGTCGGCGTGGGAGGGTGCCGCGGAGCGGACCCTGCACGGCTTCGCACTGTCCCTGCTGGTACCTGCGGAACACTACGCTGCCGTGAGCGGCTGGGTGGACGCGAACAATCTGCGGGCCCGGCTGGTGTACCTCAAAGTTGGCCAAGCACCTGTGATCCAGACCGCAGAGCCGGGCACCCTGGCGTCGAAAATCAGCATCAAGCCAGGCACACCGTTCCGCGAGTTCCTGCTCAACGACCTGAATCACCGCTACAACCACATGTGCTGCGAATCGCTGGAGGATTTCCGCCGCTTCCCGAAGGCGCTGACCATCAACGGCCAGCTCAAGGGTGGCCGCGGCCGGCACGAGAAGGATGACAGGCGGGACCTGCAGGATCGGCGGAACTACGTGCTGGGCTGGGACAACCACGCCAAGATCAGCCGGTTCCACACCGAGCTGGAGGAAGCCCAGGGGCAGATCCGCAGCGCCGACACCGGGCTCACCAAAGTCGACGCGGCGCTCGGAGAGCTGGGCCAGCAACAGCAGCAGCTCGGCACTGTCCGCGGCGTCAAGGAATTCGCCGAGCTCAGCTGGCAGCTCACGGCACGCCGGATCGAAGAGCTTAAGACGGAAAAAGCTGCACTCGAGGCCGCCAACGATGTGCTCCAGCAGCTTGCTGCCCGCGAGCGGGAAACCAGCGAACGGCTGGAGAAGCAGGACAAGAAGTCCAACGACCTGAAAGAGCGCATCGGGGCCAACAAGCACGCCGCCAAAGACATAGCCGAGGCGATCACCGAATGCCGGTCCATCCTGGCCGAGACACCGCTGACCAACGACGCCGGTCTGCTGGCCGAGTTGGAAAAGCTCGCCTCCGCTGCCCTCGGCGGCGAGGCAACACTGACTTACAAAAACACCGACCGCACCGAAAGCACCGTGCGTTCCGGCCTCACCGATACCATCGACGCCCTAAACAAACAGATCGCCCGTTCCGCCGAACGCACGGTTGGGCTGATGCAGGCGTTCCGCAACAAGTATCCGAACGAAACCACGGAGATCGACGCCGCCCTGGATGCCGCGGGCGAGTACAACCGGCTGCTGGACCAACTGGTCAGCAATGACCTGCCGCGGTTCGAGGAGCATTTCAAGGAATCGCTGAACCAGAACACCATCCATGAGGTGGTCGCCTTCAACGCCTTTCTCGAATCCCGGCGGCAGGACATCATGAGCCGCATCGGGGAGATCAACCGCTCCCTGGCCACCATCGAGTACAACCCGGGCCGGCACATCCAGCTGGAACACCAGAACACCACGGACGCGGACGTGCGCGAATTCGGCATCGACCTGCGTGCCTGTTCCGAAGGCACGCTCGGCAATGATGACCAGTACTCGGAGCAGAAGTTCCTGCAGGTGGAAAAGCTGGTGAACCGCTTCCGCGGCCGGGAGGGGCTGACCAGCCTGGACGAACGCTGGACCGCGAAGGTGACCGACGTGCGGAACTGGTTCACCTTCTCCGCCTCCGAGAAATGGACCGAGACCGGCGAAGAGCACGAGCATTTCACGGACTCCGGCGGCAAATCCGGCGGCCAGAAGGAAAAGCTGGCCTACACCATCCTTGCGGCGGCACTGGCCTTCCAGTTCGGGCTTGGCTCCGCGCTCAAGGCCGGCGCGCAGTCGGGGAGCAACCGGAGTTTCCGCTTCGTGGTCATCGACGAAGCATTCGGCCGCGGCTCGGACGAGTCCGCCCGCTACGGCCTGGAACTGTTCCGGCGGATGCAGCTCCAGCTGCTCATCGTCACGCCATTGCAGAAGATCCATGTCATCGAACCGCACGTCTCCAATGTGGGTTTTGTGGCCAACCCGAACGGGGACGATTCCCAGCTGCGGAACATGACCATCCAGGAGTACCGCGAGGAACGCGAGCGCCGTGCCGGCTGATGCCTCTGCCCGTTGGACATCGCTCGATGATCTGCGGGCTGCTTCGCAAAAGGCCTGGCACAAAGGTTCCCTGCTGCGGGAGTTGCTGCTGCCCACGGAAGCCTATCCCCGCCGTCGTGCATTGAAACACCCCAGCGCCACCGAACTGCGGGACGAGTACACTGCCGCACGCGGCTGGGCTGCCGCACTGTATGCCGGCCTGTCCGGCTTGGCCGTGGAAACGGCCACAGTGGGCCGGACTACCGTTGGCGCCAACAGTGTTCCGGCCGCCGTGGTGTTCGAGACGGCGCAGGACGAGATCGATTTCATCGGCAAGCGGCGCCAAGCCGGCCGTTTTCTGGGACTCGCGGCGCAGCTCGCCGACCTGGAACCAGCCCTCCAGCAGTGGGCAGCCAAACGGCCGATTGCGCTGCTCGAGCTCGACACGGCGGCGCTGACGGCGGCGAAAGTTGCCCTCTGGCTCCGCGATCATCCGCAGCCGGGCATCTACCTACGCCAGCTCAGCCTGCCCGGAGTCCACACGAAGTTCATCGAGAACCACCGGCGGACCATTGACGAGATGGTGTCCGTTCTTCGTCCCGCTGCTGTTCCCGGCGGCGATGCTGCGGATCCCGCCGGCCCCGTCCCGGGAGCCCGGTTCGCCGCGCGGCACGGCTTCCTGTCCGCACCGGAGCTGGTGCGCTTCCGGATGCTTGACCCGCACCTGCCCCTGCTCGGCGCCGCCCGGGATCTGACCGTCACCGCTGCCGCGTTCGCCACGCTCAACCTTCCCGTCCGGACCGTGATCGTGACCGAAAACCAGGTCAACTTCCTCGCGCTGCCCGAGCGGCCCGGTACCTTGGCGCTGTTTGGCGGCGGCTACGGTTTCTCCTCCCTCAGCGAGGCCGGCTGGCTCCGGGATTGCGAAGTGCTCTACTGGGGAGACCTGGATACCCACGGCTTCCGGATCCTGGACCAGCTGCGGTCCAACCATCCGCATGTCCGCAGCGTCATGATGGATTTGGAGACGCTGCTGGCACACAAGGAATTCTGGGGCACCGAAACCAAGCCCTCGCGGGCGGTCTTGACCCGGTTGTCCCCTGACGAGGCTGAGGTTTACGCCGCGCTGGGCAACCACACGTATGGGACCGCAATGCGGCTGGAACAGGAGCACATCCAGTGGGAATGGGCGCGGGACCGGCTGACCTGACGAAACTTTCGGCGTAGGGTGGCACGTATTGGGAGCGGACGCTGGACAAGCTGCCGGGTCATCGTTATTGGCGTCACATGCAGGTCGCTGGAATACTGGACAGGCTCACTCAACCCCACCCGGTCACCCCGGAAGGACACCTCGTGAACGACCAGATATATCAGATCATCGCCATGGCGCTGTACATGGCAGGGATGCTTGCGATCGGGTGGTGGGCCTTCCGGCGCACCGACGACCTGGACGACTACATGCTCGCGGGCCGCGGCCTGCATCCGGGGGTGGCGGCCCTGAGCGCCGGTGCTTCCGATATGTCCGGCTGGCTCCTGATGGGTCTGCCCGGCGCCCTCTACGTGGGCGGCCTGTTCGAGGCCTGGATCGCCATCGGCCTGACCATCGGAGCCTGGCTGAACTGGAAGTTCGTCGCTCCGCGGCTGCGCGCCTACACCGAGGTCTCCAACAACTCGATCACGGTGCCGAGCTTCTTTGATAACCGGCTCAAAGACAAGACCCACATCCTCCGGGTCGCCTCCGGCGTCATCATCCTGGCGTTCTTCACCTTCTACGTCTCCTCGGGCATGGTGGCCGGCGGCGTGTTCTTCGAGGCGTCCTTCGGCTCCAGCTACCTGACCGGCATGCTGCTTGTCGGCGGCGTCACCGTGCTGTACACGCTCTTCGGCGGCTTCATGGGCGCAACGTTCACGGATGTTGCGCAGGGCATCCTGATGTTCCTGGCCCTACTGATCGTCCCGATTGTGGGTGTTTTCGCCACCGGCGGCATCGGCGCAACCTTCGACTCGATCCGCGAGGTGGATCCGTCCTTCCTGAGCCTGTTCGCCGGCGGTACGCTCGTGGCCGGCATCTCGGCTGCCGCATGGGGGCTGGGCTACTTCGGCCAGCCGCACATCATTGTCCGCTTCATGGCGATGCGCTCGGCCGCCGATGCCAAGGCCGGCCGCCGCATCGGCATCGGCTGGATGATCCTCACCGTACTTGGCGCCGTCGCAACGGCCCTCGTCGGCATCGCCTACTTCCAGCAGAACCCGGACGCTACGCTGGCGGATCCGGAATCCGTGTTCCTGGATCTGGCCCAGATCCTCTTCCACCCATTCATCGCCGGCATGGTGCTCGCTGCCGTCCTGGCCGCGGTCATGAGTACCCTCTCGTCCCAGCTGATTGTCTGCTCGTCTGCGCTGGTCGAGGATCTGTACAAGATCATCAGCAAGAAGCAGGCCTCGGCCAAAGCACAGGTGATGCTGGGCCGGATGGGCGTGCTGGTCGTCTCCCTCATCGCCATGGCCCTGGCCTGGAGCCAGAACGATACGATCCTTGGATTGGTGGCCTTCGCCTGGGCCGGCTTCGGCGCATCCTTCGGCCCGACCGTCATCCTCTCGCTCTACTGGCGCAAGCTCACCATGCCCGGCGCCCTTGCCGGTATGGTCGCCGGTGCGGTTACAGTCTTCTGGTGGGGCAATTCGGCGCTGACGGAGACCATGTATGAGATCGTTCCAGGATTCATCCTGAACGTGATCGTTGCGGTGGTGGTCAGCCTGATGACCTACAAGCCCAATGCCGAGATCGAAGCGGAATTCGACGAAGCCGTGGTCCGCGCCAATGCGCCGGCGCCGGCGCCCGCGCCCGTGACCGCTACAGAGAGATAACCGTGGCGGCCGGCCGCTCCCGCTGAAACGGCTGCCGGCGTCTGAACCACAGCAAATGTCCGACGGCGGCACTCACCAAAGTGCCGCCGTCGGACGTTGTTTTCCACCAAACGACCAAAAGTGATTTGATTTTCCCAATCACTTAGGCGGATACTGGTACTTCCGCTCAACCATCCGAGGAACACCATGTCCGTGCCGCGCGCGCTGCGCCCCTTTGCACACCACAACTACCGCGTGCTGATCGCCGCCCTGGCGATCTCCATTTTCGGCACCGGCATGTGGGCCGTCGCCATGGTGTACCAGGTCATCCACCTGGGCGGCGGACCGGCCGAGCTGTCCATCGTGGCCACCTGTTCCAGCGTCGGTTTGCTGGCTTTTGTGCTGCTGGGCGGCATCGCGGCCGACCGGCTGCCGCGGCGCCGGCTCATCCTGGCCGTGGAGGCGGCCAACCTCACCGCCATCGGCGCGGTCAGCTTTTTGGCGCTCACAGACCAGCTGCAGCTGTGGCATCTGGCTGCCGCCGCCTTCCTGCTGGGTGTTGGCGCGGCGTTCTACTTCCCGGCCTACTCGGCGATCCTGCCGCGGATCCTGCCAGCGGAGGACCTGCTGGCAGCCAACGGTATGGAAGGAACCATCCGCCCGCTGCTGCAGCAGGCCGCCGGTCCGGCCGCCGCGGGCATGGTGGTGGCGGCATTCTCGCCTGCGGCCGCGATCGGTTGGATCAGCTTCTGCCACCTCGCGGCCCTGGTGATCCTGTGCTTCCTCGGCGCCGAACCCGTGCCGGAGGGCGGAGCCGTCACGCCGGCGAAGGGTTCCGTCCTGTCGGACCTGCGGGAAGGGGTCGCCTACACGGTCAAGACACCCTGGCTGCTGTGGACACTGCTGTGGGCCGTGGTCGCGACGCTCATTTTCATCGGGCCGATCGAGGTGCTGCTGCCCTTCGCCGTGGCCGCGCAACTCGACGGCGACGCCAGCACCTTCGGCTTCCTCCTGGGCATCTTCGGAGCAGGCGGGGCTGCTGGCGCCATCGTGACGGCCTCCCTGCCGCTCCCCCGCCGCTACCTGAGCGTGATGATCATGATGTGGGGTGCCGGCATCATGCCGCTGGCCATCCTCGGCTTGACCGACAGCTTCTGGGTCATGGCCGCCGCGTTGTTCGTCATGGGTGCCACCGGCAGCGCGGGCATGGTGATCTGGGGAACCCTGCTCCAGCGCCGCGTCCCGTCCCACCTGCTCGGCCGCATCTCCAGCCTGGACTTCTTCGTCTCGCTGGCGCTGATGCCGGTGTCCATGGCGCTGGCCGGCCCGCTGGGCGAGATCATTCCGATCTGGCTGATCTTCCTGCTGGTCGGGCTGGCGTCGCCGGTGCTGTCCGTGATCGCGATTGCCTGCGGCCGGCTGCTGCGGAACGAGATCGAGCACCCGCTGGAACGGACGCTGGCAACGGCAGACCAAGCGGCGGAAGCCTAGCCGGCCCGCCCACTACCAATAACGACGACGGCGGCCCCTTACCTGGGGTGCGGAGAAGCCTGGACTTCGCGCGCCAAGGTGGGGACCGCCGTCGTTGTTTGCCTATTTGGCGGAGGCATCCGTCAGTACTGAACTGGTAGCGCTGCTCTCGCGGACCGGCCCGAGCATGCGGACCGCGACGGCGGCAACGAGGACCACCGCGCCGACGCCCAGGTACAGCTGGACTGGGCTCCAGTCGGCGTCCAGCAGGGATCCGGTGATCATCGGGGCAACGATGGCGCCGATGCGCCCGATGCCGATCGCCCAGCCCACGCCGGTGCTGCGGGTTTCGGTGGCGTAGAGTGCCGGCGTGACCGTGTAGAGGCCGGCGATGCAGCCGTTGATGAGCATGCCGACGCCCACACCGGTAATGAACGCGAGCATCAGGATGCCTGCGGAGCTGATGAACAGCACCATCGACACCGCCGAGAGCACGGCGAAGCAGATGAACACGCCGCGGCTGCTCCATTTGGTAGCCAGCACACCGTACAGGATGGAGCCGAAGGTGCCGCCGAGGGTCAGCATCAGGCCGCCCACCACGCCCTGCTCGGTGGTCATGCCGGCTTCGACCAGCAGGCGCGGTGTCCAGCTGTTCACGAAGTAGAAACCGAACATCGTGGCGAAGAATGCCAGCCAGATCAGCAGCGTGGTGCGGCGGTGCGCCGGGGCCAGCAGGTCGCCGACCTTGTTGCGTCCCTTCGCCTGTCCCGCGGCTCCGTGGGCATCGCCGAGGCCCGTGACCGCAGGTTGGCCGATGCGGCGGGCGATCCGGTTCAGCCGCTCCACCACCTTGCGTGGGCGCCGGGTCAGCAGGAAGTCCACGGACTCCGGCAGCAGAACGGCCAGCAGCACCAGCGCGGCCGCGGTGGCAATGCCGCCGAAAACAAAGACCGAACGCCAACCGTAGCTGCCTTGCAGCGACACTGCAGCCATGCCGCCCAGCGTTGCGCCGACGCCGTAGCCAGCGGTATAGATGCCGATGCCCAAACCGCGCCACCGGTCCGAGGAGTATTCGCTCGCAATGACGTTGGTGCAGGCCAGGATGCCGCCGACGCCAAGGCCCGTGACCACCCGCCACAGCGCCAGTTCGACGGCGGAGTTCGCCAGCGCTGACAGGAACATGCCGGCCGCCGCCAGGGCCAGCGAAACCAGGATCATCGGACGGCGACCTACGACGTCGGCAAACGGTGCCAGCACCAGGGAGCCGATGGCCATGCCTACCAGCCCCGCACTCAGCAGCAGGCCAAGTTCGGTGCCGCTGAGGCCGAAATCGTTGGTCACGCTGGTGGCGGTGAAGGCCATGGCCATGACGTCGAAGCCGTCGAGTGCGTTCAGCAGGACGCACAGTCCGATGATCAGCCACTGGTAAGGAGACATGGCTGATTTATTGATCCGCTCGCGCAGTTCCATTTAATACTGTCTTTCTCGAAATAGTCCCGAAATTGAGGGGCGTCCCGCTGTTGCCAGCGGCTTGGGTCAGGAGACTTCGATGGTCACGACTGCCGGTCCCCGGTGCGGGTCGGCGTCCGATTTGGCGCCGGTCTTGGAGGTGACGGCGCGGGAGACGCAGCAGCACATCTTTGCCGCTGCGTGCTGCTGGCGTTCGGAGTAGAACACGTCGCGGTGGTCCACGGCGCCGTCCAGTTCCAGGATCCTCACCTCGCACAATCCGCATTCGCCCTTGCGGCAGTCGAACATCATGTCCACGCCGGCGTCTTCCAGGGTCTCCAGCATGGAGCGGCCCTGGCCGACCTTGGCTTCGACGCCGAGCCGCGGGATCCGGACGATGAACTCTTCCGGGTCGTACCAGCCGGAGTTGCCGAAGGTTTCGTAGCGCAGGTCCGGCAGGTTCAGCTCCCGCTCGGTCCAGGCGCGGCGGACAACGTCCATCAGCCGGATGGGACCGCACATGTACAGTTCGGTCTCCAGATCTGCCGAGGCGACCAGTTCGTCCACCTTGAGCGAGGTGCCTTCGTCATCGACGTGGACCACCAGGTTGTCGCCGTGCAGCTCCTGCAGCTCGGGCAGGTACGCCATCGCTGCGCGGTTCCGCCCGGCGTAGACGAATGTGTAGTCGGCCTTCAGGTTCTTCAGCACGCGGGCCATGTTGATCATGGCCGTGATGCCGATGCCGCCGGCCAGCAGGATGTAGCGTTCGGCGCCCACGCGGAGCGGGAAGTTCTGCAGCGGCTGGGTGATCTCCAGGGTGTCGCCCGGCTTCAGCGTGTGCATGAAGAGCGACCCCCCGCGGGACTGCGGGGCCTTCATCACGCTGATGGCCAGGCGTTTGCCGTCTTCGCTGGACTCGACAACGGAGTAGGATCGCTTGTCCTGTTCGCCGTCGATCATGACCTTCAGATCCACGTGCGAACCCGGCTCCGCCTTCTTCGGCGCGGAGGGCTCCAGTACGATGCGCTGGATGTCGGTAGCGATGGACTGGGTCTCGATAACTGTTGCCTGCTGCCAGACCTCGACGTTTGTTGCTGCCATTAGTTCATAACCTGTCTCACGTGTGGCTGGCCCCTACGCGGTGGGAACCAGGCGTCCTTCGGCTTCCAGCATGCGTTCGATCAGGCGGCGCACCCACATGCCACCGGCGTCGATGTTGAGGTTGTAGAACTCGTAGTCCGGGTTGGCATCGATGGCCGCCTGCTGGGCCTTGAGCATTTCCTCGTCTTCGCCGAAGACCCCGTGGACGCCGTTGCGCAGCTGGGTGGTGATCAGCTGGCTCTCCAGCCGGTAGTTGCGCATGAACGCCCAGAAGTAGTGGCAGGAGCGGTCCGTCTCCGGCGTGATGGTGTTCATGACAAAGCCGTTGACGCCCTGGCTGCGGTCGCCTTCCGGCGCGCCGGTGCCGGCCTTGGCCACGCCGACGTCGATGTTAATGGTGGACGGGGCTTGGAACGTGATGATCTGCCAGCGGTCCACCTTGCCCTCGAACCCGGGGAACTTGTCCCGCATGTTCTTCAGCCAGAACGGCGGCGCATCGATATTGTGCATCCAGCGGGAGACCGTAACGGTGCTGCCGTCGTGGGTGACCTCGAAGTCGGATTCGCTGAGCTCTTCCTGGCCGATCGAGGAGGAGTGCACAAACTCCTCGTGCGTCAGGTCCATGAGGTTGTCCAGCACCAGTTGGTAGTTGCAGTCGGCGTGGATGGTTTCGCCGTCGCCGGCCCACTCTTCGGAGGACATCTGGTGCATGTCCGGCACCAGATCCGGATCGGCCTTGGTGGGATCGCCCAACCAGACCCAGACATAGCGGTAGCGCTCCACCACCGGGAAGGACGGCACGGTGGCGCTGGGGTTGATAGTTTCCTGGGCGGGCATGGACACGCAGCGGCCAGCCGAGTTGTAGACGATACCGTGGTACGGGCACTGGATCCCGTCCTTGCCCATGGTCTTGCCCATGGACAGCGGGGCCAGGCGATGCCAGCAGGCGTCGGCCAGCGCTACAGCCTTGCCGTCTTCGGTGCGGTACAGCGCAAGCGGACGGTTGGCGACGCGGCGGGACATGGGCTTGCGGGTCACTTCGTGGTCCCAGGCCGCAACGTACCAGGCGTTGAGCGGATGGCCCAGGACTTTGTTGGTCGTGGAACTGGTGGACTGCACTGCGGTCACGGTGATTCCTTCCGGTCACCGGACACTTCCATCTGCTATGACAGAAGGTACCCGGAATTGAGTAAGTACAAGTTGAGTAAGAGTGGGGCGGCGCTACCTGGCTGATTCATCTATCTATGCGCATAGGTAGTGCCGTGGCACACAGCATATCTATGGATATAGTGGTTTGCAACACACCGACGAGAAAAGGTTGATGCGTGAGTCTTCGCTACGCCCTGCTGGCGCTGCTGACAGTTGAGCCGATGACCGGCTACGACCTATACAAGGAATTCGAATCGTCGGTCGGCCATGTCTGGCATGCACCGGATTCGCAGATCTACCCGGAACTGCGGCGGATGGAGAAGGACGGGCTGCTCGAAGGCGAGGAAATCACCTGGGGCCAGCGCGGCAAGAAGCGGCAGTACCACATCACCGAAGCTGGCGTGGAGGCTTTCCGGACCTGGATGAACGGAACTCTGGACTATGCGCGGGTCCGGGATCCCGCGCACCTTAAGGCCGCGTATCTGGAGTGGGCGGCGCCGGAGGCGGCCCGGGAGCAGATGCTGGCGCACATCCGGCACCACACGGAGTTGCTGCGGCAGTGGCACGACAAAGTGCGCGAAATCGAAGAAGGTGGAAGCCCCATGCTCAACCGGCGCCTGGCCAAGGCCCCGGTGGAGCAGCGCCGCAAGACAGCGGCCTTCAAGAAGTTCACCTACGAGGGCTTGATAGCGCGAGCCGAGCAGGAAATCGCCTGGGCCAACCGCGGCCTGGCCCTGATCGACGAGCTGTACGCGGAGCCGGAGACAGCGGACTCAGGGAAAAGCTGACCCTGCCGCCCGGCAGGATCAGCATTCCCTACTGCGCCCCGGATGGAATCAGCCAGAGAACTGCTTGCGCAGGTCCGCCTTGCGGATCTTGCCGCTGGCCGTGCGCGGCAGGTCCTCCACGATCACCACCCTCTTGGGAATCTTATAGCGGGCCAGCCGGTCCCGCAGATGATTCTGGACATCCTCTTCCGACAGGGTGAAACCGTCGCGGACCGTCACGATGGCCTTGGGCACCTCGCCCCACTTCGGATCCGGAACGCCGATCACCGCGACACTGCTGACCGCCTCGAGCTCGACAATGATCTGCTCAACCTCAGCGGGGTAGATGTTCTCGCCGCCGGAAATGATCATGTCCTTCAGCCGGTCCGAAATGAACAGGTACCCCTCGTCATCCACATAGCCCATGTCCCCGGACTTAAACCAGACGTCATCGGCATAGCTCTCCGCCGTGGCATCCGGCCGGTTCCAGTACTCCTTAATCACGTTCGGTCCGGAAATCTGGATCTCGCCGACCTCGCGGGCGGGCAGGACTGCACCGACCGGATCCACAATGCGGATGTCGCTGAAGAAGTGCGGCAGACCTGCGGATCCGGCTTTTTCTCGTGACTTGTTGGGCGCGAGGCTCGTGGCTCCCGGCGCGGTCTCCGTCATGCCGTAGCCACCGGAGAAGGACAGGCCGCGGGATTCATAGGCCTCCAGCACCCGCATCGGCACCGCGGAGCCGCCGCAGGTCAGCTTCTGCAGCGAACTGATGTCCGTCTTGTCCCAGTCCGGATGCTCGCAGAGCAGCTGGTAGGTGGTGGGTACACCGCTGATGCTCGTCGCCTTGTATTTTTCGATCAGCTGCAGGGTCCGGCCCGGTTCGAACTTGGGCTCCAGGACCACCGTGGCCCCCTTGAGCAGCGCCGGCAGCACTCCCATGCCGAGCGAGGCCACGTGGAACATCGGGGCGATCATCAGGGCCACATCCGTGCTGGCCATGTCGTAGTCCACCAGAACATTGAAGCTGTTCCACGTCATGTTGCCGTGCGTCAGCAGGGCGCCCTTGGGCCGGCCCGTTGTCCCCGAGGTGTAAAGAATCATCGCCGCGTCATCCAGCGAGACGTCCACATCGCGGTGCTCATCGGAGCCCGAAGCAATGGCGTCTTCAAAAAGCTCGACGGCGTCACCAGACTCGATCTCGTCGTCCGGCGACACGGCGGCCCGCCCGTCATCGACGACCAGCCGGTGCGTCACTGCCGTTTCCCTGCCTCCGCGGACGGCAAGACCCTCAAGCGTGCACGCGTGGACCAGGATCCTGCTGCCGGAATCCTGCAGGGCAAACTGGATCTCCGGCGGTGCCAGGCGCGTGTTCAGCGGGACGAAAATCGCTCCCAGGGTTCCGCAGGCGAAGAACGTCTCGAGGAAGGCCGCATGGTTTTCGCCCAGGTAGGCCACCCGGTCACCCTTCGTAATACCTCGGTCGGCGAAGGCACTGGCAAGGCGGTCCACGCGAAGCGCAAAGTCGTCATACGTCAGCTGGCCCGCACTGCTGATGATGGCGGTTTTACCCGCGGACTTAACGCGGCGCTTGTGAATCCATGAACCCAACCCTTGGTTGTGCATCCTTACACGTACCCTTCGTGATGTTCCGGCACCCGGAAGACTTCCCTCAGCCAACAGATCCCGTGAGCACAGCCGCAGGGAACACTCTAAGGTAGATACATTTAGTTGAAAAAGTCAATAGTTGCAAAAGCGATGGGTGAGGCAGTCCGGGTGTGCCGGACTGCCGGTCCACAAGAGAAGCGGACCGGCACCAACGCACCTCAGATTGCGAGCGCGGCAGCCATCCGGGGCTGCTACAAGATCCGCGCCGCGATCTCAGCCGGGGCCGCAAGCAATTCCTGGATCTCGTCGTCAAGCTGGACCAGAGTGACAGATGCGCCGGCCATATCCAGGGAAGTGCAGTACTCGCCCACATAGCTGCGCGCAACGGTAATGCCCCGGGCAGCCAGCCGCTCATGGGCCCGGCCGTACAGGACGTAGAGTTCACTGATCGGGGTCCCTCCGAGGCCATTGATCATCAATGCCACTCGGTCTCCGCGGGAGAAAGGCAGGTCCATGACCACGCTGTCCAGCAGCTCGTCCACAATCTCGTTGGCGGACGTGAGCGGCGCCCGCCGACGGCCTGGTTCACCGTGAATTCCGACGCCCATCTCAATTTCCGATTCGCCGAGCTCGAACAACGGCGTCCCCTTGGCCGGGGGCGTGCAGGCGGTGAGTGCGGCGCCCATGGTGCGGGTGCGTGCGTTGACCTTTTCGCCGATGCGGATCAGCTCGTCCAAGTCTGCACCGGCCTCGGCAGCGGCACCTACAGCCTTCATGACGAAGAAATTTCCGGCGACACCGCGGCGCCCTACAGTGAACGTCGAATCCTCAACGGCGACGTCGTCGTTGATGAACAATGTCTTCACCTTGATGCCGTCCGCTTCGGCCATTTCCTGCGCCATCTCGAATGCCATCTTGTCGCCGGTGTAATTATTGACCAGCAGCAGCACACCTTTCGATGAGGCCAGGGTCTTGGTCGTTTCGTAAACATAGTGTGCGGGAGGTGCCGCGAAGACGTCACCCGGGCATGCGCCGTCGAGCATGCCCTTCCCCACCGTCATCACGTGGGCGGGCTCATGGCCGGAGCCGGAGCCCTGGATGATAGTGACCTTGTCCTCCCGCGGTGCATCCTTGCGCATGATGAGGTTGTACTCCGGTATATAGGCGAGCGTCTCGGGATTGGCTAGCGCGATGCCTTTGAGCATCTCAGGAACGAAATCTTTGGGGTCATTGACAAACCTTTTCATGCTTGCTCCACTTCCTTGTGATGGTTGCTTACCTAACGTGCAGGCAACTCGGCGTTGATGCGTTCGAGGATGATCGCCACGGCCATGGCGCCGGCGTCGGGGGAACCGATGCTGCGTTCTCCGCTGTAGCTCGCCCGTCCGCGCCTGGCCACCATCGAGCTGGTCGCTTCAGCGGCACTGCGGGCCGTCTTCGCTGCTTTTTCGATGGCTGCTGCTATTCCGGCACCTTCTGCGTTAGCCTGCTCCAGCGCGTCGGCCAGGGGCACCAGGGCGTCCAGCAGCGTTTTCTCCCCGACCTCCGCACCGCCCCGTGCCTTAATTCCCTCCACCGCGGCGCGGAGCATGGCAACAGCATCAGCGCCGTTGACTGCTTCTTTACCCTTGACCACGGAGGCTGCCCGCAGGAACGCGGTTCCCCAGATCGGACCGGAGGTACCTCCGATACGTGCTGAAATCACCATGGCGACCCGCTGCACGAATGTTCCAATGTCGGTGCGGTCATAGCTCTCCCAGTCCTGCAGCACAATTTCGAAACCGCGGGCCAGTGAGTAGCCGAAATCCCCATCCCCGACAACGGCGTCAAGGTCACAGAATTCCTGTTCGCTGTCGACAGCGGTCTGGGCAATGGTTTTGACGATGAATTCGGTGTCGATGAAACTCTGGGTTGTCATGGTGCTTTCACCTCCGAGGCGGCCAGGATTGACCTAAAGTTTTCAAGGGTTACTTCGCCGTGTGGCTGAAGGCGAAGCGGGTCATGCAGGGCTTCGGCAGGTTCATCCCGGTCGCCAAGGGACGAGACCACCAGGGCTGCGCCGTCGAAATTTTCAGCGGCCGTGTAGCTGCTGACGGTCACCACGGTCTTCAGGCCGGCGGCCAGTGCCGCGCGGAGACCGTTTCCACTGTCTTCGACCACAATCACCTCATCAGGGGCCACATCCAGATCCGAAAGGGCGTGTTCGTAGATGTCCGGAGCAGGCTTCTTCCGCGGCACAATATCCCCCGCGTAGACTTTGAAATTCGCTGCCCGCTCGGTGCCAACTACATGTGCCAGCACGGCACGGACCGACGCTTCTGCAGATGTCGAAGCGACAGCCAACTGCCATCCCGCGGCGAGCGCTTCATCGATTACCCGCACAACGCCCGGCCGCCCCGGCATCAGTCCGTCCTGAACGGCACGAGTGTAATGGGACGTTTTGGATTTGTGCCAGGCAGCCAGCACTTCCTTCTGCCCTGCGTCGTCCGCTGGTAGTCCGTTGGCTGCGACAAACTCTTCGGTGAGCAGGCTGGCCATTCGCTCCTTGCCGCCCCCAATGCGCAGCTTGAGTGCATAGTCCGCTTCGCTCCATCTGACTGGCAGCTCGAACTCCTCGAACGTCCGGTTGAACGCCGGCAGGTGGCCGAAGCGTTCCGTATCGGCTAGAACACCGTCGCAGTCGAAGATTAGAGCAGGCACGGTCACCACGCCTTTCCGGCGCTGCCGAACTGTTTGGCCAGTCCGATGGTCATGTCCCTGACATCGCCACTGACCTTTTTGAACAACGACGGAGGATCCCACTTATCCGCTTGTTCGGCAGCTTTGAGGAACTCCAGGTTCGAACGCATGTACTCTACCTTCAGGGCCGTAGAGATGTTGACCTTTGCGCAGCCGCGGGAGATGAGGTCGTTGAAATGCTCATCGGACAGGCCGCTGCCGCCATGCAGGGCGATCGGCACCGGCTGCGCGTGCACGATGTCACTCACCCGCTCGAAATCCAGCACCGGTTCCCGCTTGTACTTGCCATGAGCGTTGCCGATGGCTGGCGCGAAGACATCCACGCCAGTCCGGCGGATGAAGTCCAGCGCTACCTCCAGCGGCTGCCTTGCCGCCTCATCATCGGAGCCGATGCCGTCTTCAACACCAGTGATGGACTCGATCTCCCCCTCTACATGGGCGCCGAACTTTCGCGCCTCTGCGACAACTTCGATGGTCTGCCGCAGATTCTCCTCCACGGGCAGTTCGGAAGCATCAAAAAGCACGGAATTCCAGCCCCGCTCCAGGCACTCGGTAATGACCGCGCGGTCCGGGCAATGGTCCAGGTGCAGCGTCACTGGTACCTCAATCCCGGCGGTCATCGCTTCCCACATCTTGAACAGCACCGCGGAACCGATCGATTTGACGGTTTTCACTGAGGTCTGGACGATCACCGGCGAGTTCGCCTCAACCGCACCGGCCAGCACCGCTTCCAGCGTGAGGTCATTGAAAATGTTGATCGCGGGGACGCCGTAGCGTTCCTCGAACGCTACGGCCACGATTTCTTTGAGTGGCACAACAGCCATGAAAACTCCCTTGATTGGTCAAATGGCACAGCGGCGGGGCGAGTTGCATCCCTTTCACCTCAGTTGGCTAGAGCCGCGCTCCCTGTTGAGGCAGCTTCGTGGGCTGCCTTGCTCCGGGCAGCCTTTGCCCGGTACTCCGCAAAGGCCCGGGCGCGTTGGTCGGCGCCTTCCCTGTCACTGTCCAGATCAGCAAAGGCATCCAAGATCGTGTTGAAGTGCGCCTGGATGCCCTCCTTCGTCTCGGGATAGGGAAGGACATACAGCTCGTCATTCTCGATAGCACGCTTGACATGCTGGGCAAGCACCACGGGATCCATACCGCCGCTGTACAGCTGATGCTGCAGTTCAATGAATTCCTCGTCTGAACGGAATCCGCTGTTTTTGGCCAGATGCTCTGGGCGGGTCTGCTGCGCATGGGCAATATTGGAGCGGATGCTCGCCGGACACAGGACGGACGCGCCTATGCCGTATTTGGGTAGCGCCAGGGCGTAGCTTTCCATCAGGTTGAAAACCGCCGCCTTCGTCGCTGCGTATATTGCCGCCGTCGGGCTTCCCTCGAAACCGGCCATGGAGGACGTTGTTACGATGTGCCCGTCCCGGCCGCTGGCGATCATCCGTGGCAGGAAAGTCTGGATGCCGTTGATGACTCCGTTGAGGTTAACCCCGAAGATCCAGTCGAAGTCCTCGTAAGTGGCATTTTCCAACGGACCGAAGCTGTTAACTCCGGCGGTGTTGAACAGCAGTTGCGGCGGGCCGCCGAAAACCGAGTCCACCTCGTCAGCCGCTTCCGCGTAGGCTGCACGGTCCGAGATATCCAACCGGATGGTGTGGGCTTCAATGCCTTCCTCGCGCAGCCTGACTGCAGCGTCGTCGAGTGCGTCCTGCCTTATATCCGCTATGGCGATTCGGCACCCTGCTTGTCCGAAGACCTGCGCTTGGCCAAAGCCTGCGCCGGAAGCGCCGCCGGTAATGAACGCAACTTTCCCCTTGAATTCTTTCAACAGAATGCTCCTATCGGTCCAACGGAATGATGCCAAGGTCGTGCAGCAGGCTCGCCTTGTTCCACGATGCCCACTCTTCGGCGACCATGCCGTCCTGAAAGCGGCACATCACCATGCCTCGGGCGATGACCGGCCGCTTGGTGGCGCGCACGCCGAGGTATTCACCCAGATGTGTTCCGGTGGCTTCCCACCGGTAAGCCACTTTGTCCCCTTGCGCGATGATGTCGAACTGCATGCGTTTCAGATCAGGAAATCCGATGTACAAACGGCGTAGCCCTTCGCGCAACCGCTCTTTGTCGTAGTCGCCCTTGTCACCGTGGCGCACGAAGTCTGAGGTGTAGTACTTATCCAGGGACTCCAGCGCGCCCTCCGGTCCGTTGTGGTCTAGAACCAGCAGCAGCTGCTCCCGGTTGCTGTCTTCGATGCTGTTCTGGGTAATGCTCATGGGTAAACTCCTCGTTGATTCCGCTTCGATGAGAGGCTAGAGAACTGGCTCCAGCAGGGCGCCGTCAAAGAACTTCCCTGCCTGATAGACCAGCGGGGCCTTCTGTGCTGAAGCAGCTTCTACAACCTGGCCGATAAAGATCGTGTGCGAGTAGGCCGGAATCTTGTACTTGACTTCAAGTTCGAAATGCCCGGCCACGCCGTTGAGAACAGGCACAGCCAACTCGCTCAGCGTCCAGTCCAGTTCAGCGAATTTGTCACCACCGGATTTGGCGAAGGTAGCAGCCACATTCATCTGGTCAGCCGCAAGGATATTGATGCCGATGTACTCGCTCTCGAAGACCGCCGGATAGGACCGAGATGACTCGTTGACGCAGACCAGAACCAGAGGCGGCTCCAGCGAAATGCTGGAAAAGGCGTTCACGGCCAGACCGTACGGTTTTCCCCCGACGGCAGCGGTCACCACCGTGACACCGGTGGGATACTGGCGGTGCACTGCCCGGACCCGGTTGCTGAGTTCCATGGCGGCATCAGTCGCGGTCTGGGCTTGCGTCTGCGGTTCGCTGGTCGCGTTCGTCATGGTTTGTTTCCTTCCGTGGAAAACTGTTCAGGCGTTTTGCAGGGCGGGAAACCCTGCTGGATGCGGGTGTGCCGGTCAGCTACCTGGGGCAGCCACTCGGCGTGCGTTGCAGTGAAGGTTGCGTTGCTTCGAATGGCGTCGAGGACGATCTGACCAACAGCCTCTGGTTCCAGAAACCGGAAGTTTTTGCCGTTGTCTGCTATGTCGACGTCGTAGAGCGAGCTGTTCCCGGCCGCCGGCCTGGTCCGCAGGCTATTCATGATGTTGGTCCGCACCGGACCCGGAATAAGTGCGGTTGCACGTACGACGGAATTCCTCTGTTCCAACTCTTTGTCGAGCACTTCGGTAAGGCCCAGCACGCCGGCCTTGGCCGCCACGTAGGCGCCTAGGTTCGGCGGCGGCGCAACTACCGACATCGAGGAGGTGTTGACGATGTGTCCCCAGTCCGTGTTCTTTTCAAGTACCGGCAGGAAGGCGTGCACGCCGTAGATGACGCCATATAGATTGACGTCGATCATCCATTTCCAGTCCTCCAGGGTAAGGCTGGACATCGCAGACATCGGACCTACACCGGCGTTGTTGCAGATCACGTGCACTTCGCCGTATTCCCCGACCGCCCTGTCGGCGAGCGATTGGACGCTTTCGGGATCCGTGACGTCTGTCCGTAGGCCCAGCACACCCAATTCCTTGGCTGTCCTCGCAAGGGATGCTTCATCGATGTCGGCGATGACGACGTTGGAGCCGCGGGCCAAGAAGCTTTTGGCAATTCCTTTCCCGATGCCCGAGGCACCCCCGGTAATCACCGCCGTCGTTCCGGCGAAATCCACAGTCCTGTTCATCTCTGTCCCATTTCTTTGCTGACTGCATGCGCAGTACGGCTGTTGTGCTGTTGTTGTTCCCGTTTGCCTGCTGGTGTTGCGGGATCAGTGCAGCTCGTAGCGCTTGAGCTTGCGGTAAATGGTGGCGCGGGAGATCCCGAGTTTCTCTGCTGCAATGTTTCTGTTGCCGCCGGCTTCCCTCAGGGCCACGATGAGAGTTTGCCGCTCCACCCGTTCCATCTCCCCCAGGTATCTTCCGCTCTGCCCGTTTCCATAGCGCGGTGGCAAGTCGCCTAACCTTATTTCGTGGCCGGTGGCCCGTACACGTGACGTGGCAAGGACCTGCCGCAACTGGCGGATGTTACCGGGCCAGTCACCTGCGACCAACGCCGCCAAGGCTTTCGTGGCAAGGGTGCCGGTCCTGCCGTCCGCTGCCTCGAGGTCAGCCAGAATGCTGCGGCACAGCGCCGCAAATTCATCCGCACGATCCCTTAACGGCGGTACCGGGACCACGACAGGAAAACTCTCATGCACGAAAACCGTCGGGCTATCTTCATCCGCTTCTTCCGAGGTCGTCCCGATAAGTGTGCATGAGGCCCTCGCGACGAGATCCGCGACGGTCGTCACTAGGTCCAGTGGGATTTCCTCGATATGGCTCAGAATGACCGGTCGCTCCAGAACTTCTACCACTGACCGCAGTGCCCTCAGCCATTCGGCGGGACCCAGATTTACCACGGAACCATCAATTTCCACTGGTTCAATGCTCGACTGCTGCCGTAAAGCGTCCATAGCAGTGAAGCGCTTGCCTGTTCCCCTTTCACCCGTCAGCAGCACTGCATGGCCGGCGTTCAGGCCCTGAGTGAGCTGTGTACGGAAATCGGGGCGGTCTGCAGTGCCGCCCTCCAGCTGAAGACCGCCGAAGTGAACGCTTTTTCGTTCGAGTTCAGGCTCCAGAGTAAGGACAGCTGCAAAATCACCTCTCACCTGCTCTACAGGCACTATCTGGATGGTCACTGCGTGTCCCGAGCTCAATCGCCGCCGCACGGTCCTCGGACGGGACCGAACACTCGCTTCTTCGGCCAGCCTGCGCAGCAGGTCTTCGTCCGCTTCCCGAACGATTTCACGTGCCTGCGTGTTGGCAAGGTAGAGGGATCTGGTAATACCTACCGCCGGTCCTCTGAAGCGTCGCTGCGTTCGGAGGAAAACATCGAAGAAAACACGTTCACCGTCCGCACGGCTGGCCAGTAACTGCGTTTCCATAGAACGGGCGATTTCGGTCACCAACGGGAGCAATGCGGCGGAACCGTACTCACGGCGGCAGTGGACACCCAGGGTTCCCACGTAGCGCTTGGTATAGGGATCTCGAATCATGACACCGGTTGTAGTGAGAATTTCCGTGTTCATCCGGAAATGCTCGGTACCGGAAACGATGAAGGCTTTTTGCTCTTCGTGAGCGCAGCCGATGCCGTTGGTTCCGATCGCGTCTTCGGCGAAGCACAGACCCGGCCGTAGGTCGACCTGGCGCAGCCTTTTGGCCTGTGGAGAGTCCCCGACGACAACTGTTAGCAACCTGCAGGCCCGGTCGGTGATGAATCCCCAGGAACTCAGGTCCGAGATCTGGTCTTCCAAGCGGTTCAGGATGGGTTGGGCCACCTGGGCCAGCCGGCTCTTGGGGGTGAAGTCTTGGTCAAAGGGAATCTCTGCGTCCCAGGGGTCCACCCCGGCCAGCATGGAGCGCTTCCAGGACATGACGACTTCGCTGCGGACATCAGGAAAATCGGCCGGGTCAATCCTCCGCGCGTCCTGTTTCAGCACCTCAAGTTTACTCTCGTGTACCCGGCCCCATTCAGCTGCAGTGGAGGGGACCTGACGCCCGGAATTGAGTAACTGGACATTCATGCCTTATCCCTCCGCGTCAACAAAATCGCTTTCCTTCCCTCGATTGATCCCTAAAGGTTCACCGGGAACCGGCGATTTTGGCCGCCGGTTCCCGAAACCCTACGCCGCGACGCTGGCCCTCTTCCCGTTCAGGCTGCGCGCCTTTGGCATGACTTCACGTGCGAACAGCTCAAGACTGTCGCGGGCCTGGTCGTATGGCATGCCCCCGAAGCACGGGGCAACAATGATTTCAAAGTCTCCGAGAACGTCGCGAATCTCTTCGATCTGACCAAGGATGCGCTCGGGGTTGCCCCAGAGGGCCGTCTCGGCGTATTTGTCGGCAGCGCCCTGGAGCCCGGCTTCCCTGATCCGCTTCGCGCCATCGGCATAGCGTTCGTATCCCTTGGTGGTGGCGAAGTGGTCGCCGGCCATTTCGTAGTGATCCACATTCGAGTGGAAGAACCGGGAGATGTATTCGAAATGACGTTCCTGGGCCAGTCCATCGTCTTCATGGCAGTACATGTTGACGTTAAGGCAGATAGGAGGAGCAACCTCACCATGCTGTTCCTCGTACTTCTCGCGATAGGTGTTGAAATTGCCCATTAGGTCCGGAACCGGTCGAACAATAAATGACATGAGACGTGCACGCAGGTTTACTGCCGAGGTGATGGAATCCGGCGATCCGGCGACGCAGTAGCGGCGGTCCACGAATGACCCTCTAGGTCCCGGACGGAGCTCGGTGCGCGGCTGCGGGTAGTACGGCCCCTCACCCTCGATAGTGCCTGATTCAACAGCTTCGAAAATCATGGCAGACGCCTCGTCGAAGCGATCCCGCGTTTCCTCCAGCGGAATACGGAACGGCACATATTCTTTGCGGGACAGGCCTCGGCCGACACCTAGCAGCAGACGGCCCTTGGAAATGGCGTCCACCATCAGGGCTTTCTCTGCGACACGCAGCGGATCATTCCAGGGAACAATCACGGCACCGGTGCCGAGCTTAATTTCCTTCGTTTGCCCTGCGATATTCGCCATCATCAGCAGGTTGTCCGGGCACATCGAGTAATCGCTGAAGTGATGCTCTACAGCCCAGACACTGTCATATCCCAGCACCTCGCTGCGGACGGCAAGATCGATCTCGCCGTGGTACATCTCTTCGTCGGTCAGGTTCTCATCAAGCTTCCCGAAGCCCAGATTGATTCCGATGTTCAGCATCGTTCAAGTCCTTTCAGTGTGCTGTCTTTTTCCGTAATCCACATCACTAGGTGATGTATCTGGTTTCACAGTATCGGGGCCAGTCCCGACGTTGCGTCTCACTTTGAGACTGTCAACGATCCGGTCTCTCAACCCTTCAGAAAGTGGAAAAAACCGCAGGTGAGCCCGATCCGACCGCAGGGAATTTACGGTCGATTCGAGCTCACATACGGGCCGAAGCAGAGGGGTTTTATGAAGGCTTGCGGACGTCCACTACTGCCCTATTGCCTGAGCCGAGGGAGCGCAGTTTCTCGCCGCCGATCTTGAACCAGTGCGAGACACCCCGAGGCTCGAAGACCATGACCAGCACGAGGGCGAGACCGTAAATCAGTAGTCCAACCTGGCCAACTGGAATCCCGATTTCACCGGATTGGCTGAAATCCTCCTGCAGGAAGGGGATGTACTCCGCGTATTGGGTGGCCAGGACCGGAATGGCACTGATAATCGCGGCACCGATAACCGGGCCCCAGGTGGTACCCAAACCGCCGACGACGGCGATGATCAATAGTTCCAGCCCCATGTTGATACCGAACTGATGGGTTTGCACATACCGAAGCTGCGCCAGCAACAGCCCGCCGGCCAAGCCGCCGAATGCTCCGGCGATGATGAACGCTTTGACTTTGACGCCGTTGGTGTTGATGCCGGCAATCTGCGCCGCCGTCTCAGCCTCCCGAATGGCGATCATGGACCGCCCGAATCTGGTGCGGTGCATATTGACTACTGCGATCATACTGGCCGCCACGCACAGCCACACCAGGATGAACAGGCCCTGTTGGTAGCCGTAGGCCATGCCGCCGACGACAAGATTGCCAAAGTCCATAAAGCCCAGGGACAACGCGGGAGAAGCAGATATACCGCTGTTGCCACCAGTAAAGACCGTCGAGTTCACGAAGATGTAGGTACCGACGAAAATCAAGCCGAGACTCAAGACAATCTGGAACACACCTTTCAGCCTCAGCGTCAGCGGCGCCACGATGGCCGCGGCCAAGCCCCCGATGATAAAGGTGGCCGGAAGCCAGACCAGCAGCGGCAGTTCAGCCAGGCCAGCCAACGCGACGCCAGCAAACGCTCCGACGCCCACAAAAACACTCTGCGCCAGCGAAATTTGCCCGGCATAGCCGGAGAGCACGTTGAGCCCGATGGCAGCAATTGCATAGATTCCGATGGTCACGCCAAGGGAAATCAGGAAGGGGTTTCCGACGCTAAGCGGCACCGCAAAGATCAACAGGAAACCGACGGCCAGCCCGATTCGCTGCCCCTTGGAGACACAGAGCTGCGATTCGTCCTTCGTCCGACTTCTTTCCCGTTGGACATGGGCTGTCCTGACCGGCTTAACCGTTTCTGTAATGGCCATGGCGCTCACGCCCTCCTTGTTTCAAGTGTTTTGGCGAATCCGCTGGGCTTGACCACGAGCAGCAGGATGAGCACAACCCAGGGCAAGGCCGATGCGAAGCCCTGGCCGAAGCTTTCGGGAACATAACCGGAGGCATAAGTCTGCACAAGGCCCAGGGCCAGTCCACCGTAAATGCAGCCGGGAAGTGACGAGAGGCCGCCGAGGATCAGGGCCGGCAGGGCAGTGAAAGCGACTTGGTCCAGCGTCGGCACAAGTCCCCCGCCGATTTCGGTAGCCAACATCATGCCAGCCAGCACCGAGGCCGCACCGCACATTGCCCAGGCTGTAGCTGAAATAACGTGCGGATTGATGCCTTGGGCACGCGCGGCCTCCGGATCGTTGGCCGCGGCGCGCATACCAACGCCGACCCTAGTGTGCTGGATGATGTAGTAAAAAATTCCAAGCAAGCCGAGGCTGAGGACAACGGCCCAAATATCGCGGACAGCGATGGCCACTCCGCCCAGCCGGACAACGTCGAGGCCCCATGGATCATTGATCAGGTAATTCAACGGACCCCAAATGCTGACCACGGCGGCTTGCGCGATCGAGATCAATCCCAGGCTGACCAACAGAACGGAAAGGTGCTCGATAGACTTGTGCCCCTTGCCGCTGAGCTTGGAAAACAGATATCGCTCGCCCAATATGCCTAACGCCGTGCAGACAACCGCAGCCAGAGCCACGGCAAGGATGAATCCCAGCGACCACAGGACGTGAAACTGGTAGGTCAGGTAGGCACCGAGCAGAACGAGCGCCCCCGGCAGCATATTGAAGTGGCCGGTTGCCTTCAGCAGTACTGCAAATCCGATGGCCACCAGGGCGTAGAGAATGCCTAGCGAGATGCCGGACGCGGTCAGTTGGATGAAGTTATTCACTGATCGCCCCTTCCATGAGCAACTCTGTCTGCGCGTCGGATTCGTCTGTTGCGCCGAGATAGGCAGCAATGACACGTTCGTTTTGTTGGATTTCGGCAGGTGTCCCCAATCCGATGACTTCTCCGAAATCAAGTGCAAGGATCCGGTCCGCGATCCGCATAACCATCGCCACATCATGTTCGATCAGGACGATCGTCAATCCCAACTGTTTCTTCAGTTCCAGCACATACTCAACGAAAGTTTCGGTCTCTTCATGGTTCATACCGGCCACGGGTTCATCCAGCAGAAGCAATGAAGGCTTGGACGCGACGGCTTTGGCGATTTCCACCCGCTTGCGAATGCCGTACGGCAGCGTGTCCACCACGGAATCGCGGACTTCCAGCAGGTTCATCAACTCCATCAACTCATCCGCGTTCCGGCGAGCCTGCCGCTCAGAGCGGAACACGCTGGGCCAACGGATGGCGGCAGTGAACGCACCGCCCTGGATCTGCAGGTGGCTGCCGACAAGGATGTTTTCCGCAACGGTCATAGAGCCGAACAATCCAAGGTTCTGAAAGGTCCGCGCAATGCCCATATCCGCGATTTCGTGCGGTTTCTTTCCAATGACTTCATTGCCATTGACCTGGATGCTGCCTTTGGGCTTCACTAGGCCGCTGAGGCAGTTGAACAGAGAGGTCTTCCCAGCTCCGTTGGGACCAAGGATGGCGAAGAGTTCGCCCATTTCGACCGAAAAGTCCACGTCTTTCAGGGCAACGACGCCCCCGAACTCCAGCCTGAGGGATTCAACGTTCAGCATCAGCGCACCGCTTCCTTGTTCAGCTTCCGGCCTGCCGCCGGGGCAGCGATACCGAGGTATAGATCTCGCAAGGTATCATCCGCAAGCATTTCCTGTGCCGTGCCATGGTGCTCAACCCTGCGGCTGTCCAGCACATAGGCGTAATCGGCAATGGACAGAGCCGTTCCCACATTCTGTTCAATCAGCAATACGCTGCATCCCTGACCGTTGATTTCCACAATGATGTCCCTGATCTGATTGACGATCAAGGGGGCAAGACCCAATGACGGCTCGTCCAGCAGCAACAATTTCGGCCCCTGCATGAGTGCGCGGCCGACGGCGAGCATCTGCTGCTCTCCACCGGACAATAACCCGGCCGCCAGATCCCGCTTCCGCGCCAAGACCGGGAACAGCTCGACTACGTTCTGATAGGCCTTGGCAGCAGCTGACTTCGACTGTGTGTATCCGCCCGCCTTGAGATTGTCCTGGACACTCAAATCAGTGAAGACGCGCCGTCCTTCCAGGGAAATGGAGATTCCTTTGCGTACCCTCCCCCACGGGCTTTCATCGCCCAGGTTCTTCCTCTGATAGCTGATTGACCCGCTTCGTACGGCGCCTCCGTGCAGGCCTAACAGACCCGATACGGCGCGAAGCAAGGTCGTCTTACCTGCTCCGTTCACTCCCAGGAGTGCCACGATCTCGCCTTCATGCACATCAAGGTTGATGCCTTCGAGCGCCGAAATCGAACCGCCGCTGTAGGCCACGGATAAGTTTTCAACTGACAAAAGCTTCGAAGCGCTTAAGCGATCTGGACTCTGTCTGATGTGCCGTCTCTGGGCGTTCATCATGTCTCCTTTAGTGAGAGCCGTACCGGGTCCGGCGGTTTTACTTACCGACTTCGGTAGCGTTGAATTGCTTGGCAACGGCCGAATCGTAGTTGTATTCCTCCAGCTTTAGGCCTGTGGCAGCGTCCTCGTTGACTGTGAAGACGGAGATGAAGTGACCTGACTTGCGCTTCGCGGGGTCGCCTCCATAGGTGTAGTCGCCGCCGCCCATTCCATAGTCCGGGACCGTATCGAGGGTTTTTGCAACCTCCATCAGGTGCTCGCGAGACAGGTCGCCGTCGGCGATGGCCTGTTCGAGAATTGCAGTAGCCACCATGCCGCTCAAGTAACCCGTCTGATAGCTGTTGGCCATCGGCTTATGGTCCGGGTCTATCTCGGCCAGATCCTCTTCCAACATCTTCTGACCTTCAACCGATGTATCGCCCCATTCGGTGCCCGTGACGAAGAACTTTACGTTCTCTTTGATGTAGTCAGCGGCGGGCCCGGTGGCGAGGCTCTCGTTGTAGGCGGTGTTGCCCGCGATCCACTTTGCATCGAAGTTCAGCTGCACGGCGCGGACAGCGGCGTTTTGGATTACGGCACCGGCCCCGCCGAGATCAACCACTTCGCAGCCTGCACTCTTCAGGCGGGAAATCTGCGGAGTGAAGTCCTGATGCGCCGTCGGGAACCGAACGGCAACACCCTTCTTGAGGCCCAGCTCTTCAACGGCGTAGTCAAAGCCGTGCTCCACTTGGTCTCCGAAGTCGTCATCCTGCAACAGCGCGCAGTACGTAGCCTCCTGCAGACCCTGCTCGTCAGCAAAGTACTGGACCGCCGCCGAATGGTAGGTCGCGTAAACCGGGCCGAACGGGGCAATGTTGGGGTGCTGAAGCAAATCCTCAACCGCAACTGCGGGGATTGCCATCATGTTATCGGTCTCGAGCTGAGGGAGGAGCGCCTGGACAATGGCGGTGCCCAGCACATTCGTGAGCATCAGTACGTCGTTCTTCATCGAGTTGTACAGCGGGACGGCAACCGAAGGGTTGTATTCGGTGTCGTAGTTTTCCACCTCCACGGTGAAGCCCTCCAAAGGGCCGCCGGGCTGCGTTGCCCGATGGAACCACGCTTCCTGACCGGTGACATTGGTAACCGCCGGAGCGAATACTCCGGAGGTCGGCACCAAATTCCCCACTGTAATGGTCTTGGTTTCCGCGTCGAAACCCGGAACGCTGACCAAGGCTTCGGGACCGGCACCTCCGTCGGCACCGGCGCTGCCGCCGCTGTTAGAGACAGCGGTGCCGGCACAACCGGTCATCAAAAGTGCGGCTGTAGCCGCAAGAGCAAGTGCGCGTCGTCGAGCATGCATAGATAGTTCTCCTTATGAAGGAATTACAGGCAATTGGATGTAGCTGGGCTGACTTGCCGTGCAGGAAATCTGTTGTACCGCCGTGACGAAGTCTTCTTCGGTGACGTCGCCGGCTGGTTTCCTGATCCCGGAATTCCGGTCGTAGCATGGAAAATTGGAACTCGCGATATCCACGCGGATCCGATGGCCTTTCTTGAAGACCTGACTGGTTGCAACCAGATCAATCGTGTATTCGTAAACCTCCCCTGGTTCGACAATCACGGCGTCATCCATCCCGTTGCGATAACGGGCCCGAACGATGCCGTCGGCCACCCCCATGGCCCTGCCATCCGGCCAGACATCCACCAACTTCGCGGTGAAGTCAGCATCGTGTGCTGATGTCGACGCGTGCAGCGTGACGGTTAACGGACCGGTGACTTCCAACTCGTCTGCAAGGACATGGCTGGTAAATCTTGCAATATCGCTACGGCCATCCAAGACTCTCTGATCGCGCGCGCCAGGCATATATTCCATACCGCCATCAGGCCCGCCGTTGATCAGTGTGCCGCCGCCTACGGTCGGTACCGGGTTGTGCGGATCATGGACAAATTCAACGATGGCATTCTTTCCGCCCGGCTCTTGCCCCAGCCCGCCGTCGGCCTGTAGGTACCACTTCTGCCACTGCGTTCGGGCCAACGGCCATTCCTCCTCCGCACGCCACCGGTTTGCCCCCATGACGAAGATCTGGACCGGAGGCAAAGACGTAGCATCGCCGTCGACGCTCTCGCGCAGGAAGCGCAGCTGCTGTTCCTCAAGCCGGATGGCCTGGGCCGCGCCGGCCGCGAAATGCAGTTCACCCGCGGCACCACTCTGGTCTGTATGGGTCCAGGGACCAACAATCAGATGCTGGTTCCTACGGGCTTCGGGGGACTCCGCCTTCTGCGCGATCGTCGTGTAATTGTCGAGTGTTCCGCCGAGGAACAGATCGAACCAGCCGCCGACGTGCAGGGCCGGCACTTCAGTCCTGGCCCGATGTTGGGTGTAGCCGATTTGCTTCCAGTAATCGGCATCCGTTTCCTTATGCAGCCAGTCCTTCCAGCTGGGCAGGACATCAGTGATGGCGTTTAAGTCCGTCAAAGGCAGTGTGCGATAAGTGGCTTCCATGTCGCGCGTCATGCTAATGAAGGCACCCATTTTTGCCGCGATATCTTCGCCCCGTGCGGCACGTTCTCCTAAGGTCTGCGCTGTTTTCAACGTGTGCCAGCCGAGTCCCTGTCCGAGCTGCAGCGCACCCTGCTTGTAGACCAGACCGTCCCGGTAGCTGTTGGTGGCAACGATTGGAACGATGGCGGTGAGGCCCTCCGGACGGTGGCCGCTAACTGCCAGTTGCGACATGCCGAGGTAGGAGGCACCGAACATGCAGATCTGCCCCGACGACCACCGCTGGTCCACCAGCCAGGCGATGGAATCGAGGCCGTCGTTGGTTTCGTTCTCAAACGCCCGTAGTTCCCCCTCGGAGGAACCGGTGCCCCGGCAATTTTCAACAACGACGGCGAAACCTGCCTCAAGCGCCGGCAGAATAGGCAAGGAGCGAGACATCTGCTCGTTGTAAGGCGTACGGACCAAAAGGACTGGTTGCCCCTGATCCGAGGAAGCGCGGTAAACAACAGCAGACAGGTGTACGCCGTCCCGCATGGGAATGCGCACGGTCTCTAGGGACCTCGTACTCAGACTCTCGATCGTTTGCGTCATAGCGTAGCTCGCCGGTGTCCTTCCTTCGGTTGCATTTATCTCTCCCGTCACGATTTGTGAACTGACACACATGACGCTACTGGAGTGTCCACGGCGAGACTGTCTCAATTTGAGACTGTCTGCGCATGGCTCCGAATGCCTGGGGACGCTAGGAGTTCCGCGACTGCTAGCGTTCAATTCCATTGAATTAATCCATAGTTGGATTGTTCATAATCAACGGTCGGTCAACATCGCCGAGCTGGCCCGTACCCGGCCGAGGGATACCCAGAACCCGAAACGGCGCTCGGGCGCACGCCGGAGTCCGGGCAGCATGTCGAACATCAACGCCAATGCCTACTACACCGCTGCGGCGGCTTTTACCCCTGTCAGGCCCGCTACACGCGGCATGACCTCAGCGGCGACGAGCCGCACGCTCTGCCGTGCCAAGCCATAAGGCATGGCGCCATAGGTTGGTGCCAAACCAGTTCGAATCCCCCAGTGTTTCCCTGAACCCCGCGATGCGCTCGACCAACTCATCCGGCGTCCCGGGGAGAGCAGCATTGGAGCACCCCCGGTCGGCCCCCTCCAAGCCAACGCCCCTTATGAACATTGCCGAATCCCAAGGTAATACCGAATTACATTGCCTCAAGCTCGCTGCTGACCAGATCCACGGGCATGTAAGGGCCCACTGTGATCATTTACAACCTCTACCGCGATTGTTCTACGTGTCACTTTGAGATCAAGCTGCTGTTGGTCCGACACTCCCAGTCCTGCTTGCGCCACAAGGGGGACCCCTCCCGTAATACTGTGGAGGGGCCCTTCGTCGGAATCTCCGCTTAGCGCGGAAGCAGTGCTTCCATGTCCGGAATCTCCTCGATCAAACCGCCCTTGAGGGATATGTCGGCGATCTCCTGGATGGATTCCGCGTTTACTTCCTGCGCGAACTTCGGCAGCGTGAGCTCCTCGATGATGGCGGGATCGAGCTGGGTGTACTCGGGGAGGATTGCCCGCACCTTGTCCGGGTTCTCTTCGGCGAAAGCCTGGGACTTCTTCATCGCGCTGACGAAAGCCTCGGTGACTTCCGGTTTCTGCTCGGCGATCTCGTCCGAAGTGAAGTAGACGGCCACGGTCAGGTCCTCCACCGGATGCGCGTAGTTGGAGAAGACCGGGACTGCCCCGTCCTGCCGGGCGAGAGTCAGGAACGGCTCCACCGCGGCGATCGCATCGACGTTGTCCTGCTCCAGGGCCGCCCGCATATCCGGGAACGCCATCTCCACGTAGTCCACCTTGGAAGGGTCACCGCCAGCCTCTTCGACGGCGGCGCTGATGGTGGAGTCAGAGATATTGTTCAGCGTGTTGACGGCGATCTTCTTGCCCTCAAGATCCTTGATCTCCTCGATACCGCTGTCCGGCTTGACCATCACGGCCGCGAAGTCTTCATTTTCATCCCCGGTGGTGGACGAGCCGCTCGCGACCATCTGCATGGGCAGCCCCTTGGACCGCGCGATGATCAGCGACGTGACGTTGCTGAAGCCGAAATCCATTTGGCCACTGGTGATAGCCGGAACAATCGCCGCACCGCCCTGCGCCTGGGTCAGCTCAAGATCCAACCCGGCCTCCTCGAAGAAACCTTCCTTCTCACCCAGGTAGATCGGGGCGACGTCGACAATGGGGATGACGCCGACATTGACCGGAGTCAGTTCCCCGCCGGCACCGGGCGATCCACCGCCGCCTTCCTCGCCAGAGGGACTGCCGCCACCGCAGGCGGTCACGGCCAGCACGGCCGTCAGAGCAAAGGCTGCACGAAGTTTCTTCACTTGCTTCTCCAAATCCCGGTTCCCAACAAAGCAAAGGCACGAACAAAGACCCCAAAGCGTGCCCCGCATCACAATACCTATGGCCATAGTGCCGGTCAACGGTTCGAGTCGGATCTTGTCCACATCGTGACGCACCGCCTCGGACAGAAAGCCCCTACTCGTCGTCGAACGTATGGGCCAGCACCCACGACGGGAAGGAACTGATCTTCGCGTCAATCACCAGAGGCGTGGTCCGCTCCCCCTCCAGCCAGTCCCGCACACCCTGCAGGTCCTGGACCGAACGCACGGTGACCCCCGTGCAGCCGAAACCGCGTGCGACGGCGGCAATGTCCGTTTCCGGGAACTCCACCGCCTCCATCGACGCGCCCTCGTGGACAAAGTGGTGGACCTCGGCGCCGTAAGCGTTGTCGTTGTAGACCACCGCGACCATCGGCAGCTTCAGCCGTACCGCAGTATCGAGTTCGGTCAAGCTCATCATGAAGCCGCCGTCGCCGATCCCGGCCACCGCCATCCGGCCGGGAGTTGCCAGGGCGGCACCGATGGCGGACGGCAGCGCCAAGCCGATCGACTGGAATGCCAGCGGCACGCAGTAACCGCGTTCATCCGGAATCTGGAAAAACATGGCCGGGTAGCCGTTGAAGTTTCCGCCGTCCGGAACCACCACGCGCTCCATCGGCAGCAAGTCATCCAGCGCGATAGTCAGCGTCCGGGGATCGATGGTCTCCGCCGTGGCAATCTCCTCGAACGGGACATCGCGCCAGCGCCGGCCGGACTTGATCTGCACCGCCACGTCCTCGGTCCGGTAGCCCGTTTTGCTGACCGCCCGCCGCTCGAGTTCGGCGTCCACGGCCGCGGCCACCAGGGCCGAGTCTCCGATGACCCCCAACTCGACGGGCCGGTGGAAGCCGATGGCTTCGGCCGTATCGTCCACCTGCACCACGGTGGCCGTCTCTAGCAAGGAACCGCTGCGCGAAGTCCAGCGGTTCAGGCTGGCACCGAAGGCAACAACGACGTCGGCCCCTTGGACCAGCTCGGCCGTCACCGGGCTGGCGAAGCCACCCATCACGTCCAGGTGCCACGGGTCCTCGTTGAACAATCCACGGCCCACGGCAGAGGTGGTCAGCAGCGCGCCGGTCCGTGCCGCGAGCGCGCGGATTTCCCCCTTCGCGCCGAAAGCCCCGCGGCCTCCCACGAGGACCGGCCGTTCGGCCTCCTCCAGCAGGTCTGCCAGCCGGGAAATCGCCTCCGGCGAGGGGCCGGCCGCCAGCCGGGGCGCAATGTCCGGCACCAGCTCCGGGGACCAGTCGATCTGCTCTTCCTGCACATCCAGCGGCAGGTTCAACAGGACAGTCCGCCGCTCATCCCGGGCCAGCCGGTAGGCCCGGACCGCGTCCGCAACCGCCGTCCGGGCAGAATGGATCCGCTCCACCTTGGCCCCCAATGCGCCAACGGCACCCGCCTGGTCGATCCAGAAGTTGGAGGCCTTGTCCGTGGGCGGCGTCTCGCCGGAAAGCACCAGCAGAGGCGTCCGGCTCTTGGCCGCTTCCCCGATCCCGGTCATGGCGTTGGTCAGCCCGCAGCCCTGGTGCACGCTGAGCACCGAAACCTGGCCGCTGGCACGGGAGTAGGCATCGGCCATGCAGGCCGCCCCATTCTCGTGCCGCGCCGCCGTGAACTTCACGCCGGCATCCATCAGGGCGTTGGTTACGTGGAAGTTGCCGCTTCCGGTGACCCCGAAAGCGTGTCCAATACCCAACTGGGCCAAAGTGCGTCCAACAGCTTCTGCGACTCTCATATCAATCCTTTTCTATGGTTTGTTGGCTATGGCAGCAGCGCGTCCAGGTCCGGCGCCTTGTCGATGGTGCCGTACTTCAGGGCCGCTTCGCCCAGGGTCTGGGCTGCGTCCCGGTGGAACTCCGGGGTAAAGCGCGGCAGGGCGATCTCGTCCAGCAGTTCCTTGTCGATCTGCGTGTAGGTGCCGATAATCTCGCGGACTTCTTCCGGGTTCTCCTGCGCGTACTCCATGGACTTCTTCATGGAGGCGGTGAACTTCTCCACCATCCCGGGGTCCTGCTCGATCTTCTGCTCAGTGGTGAAGTACCCGCCGATGTCCAGGTTCGGATGGCTCTCAGCGTACGGCCAGGACACCACGCGGGCACCACTCTGGATCGCCGGCGTCAGGAACGGCTCCAGAATCAGCGCCGCATCGACCTGCCCGTTCTCCACTGCAGCGAGCGCGTCCGGGAACGCCACTTCGACAAAGGTCGGCTTGGAACCGTCCCCGCCGGCCTTGTCCACCGCGGTCCGGACCGCGGTGTCGCCAATGTTGGCGAGGTTGTTGGACGACACCGTCTTGCCCTCCAGGTCGGCGACCGTCCGGATGTCCGAATCCGCTGCAACAACGACGCCGGCAAAGTCGCCTTCGTCTCCACCCGCCGTCGTAGTTCCGTTGGCGACGTATTTCAGGTCCAGCCCCTGGTCACGGGCGACCATCAACGAGACGGTGTTACCGAAGGCGAAGTCGAAGCTGCCGCTGACCACGCCGGGCACGGCGACCGCGCCGCCGGTGGTGTTTTCGATGGTCAGGTCCAGTCCTTCCTCTTCGAAAAAGCCCTTCGCCTTGCCCAGGTGGATCGGTGCAACATCGCCGATCGGGATGGCGCCGACGGTCACCTCGGTCAGGCCCGCCGCCGCATCGCCGTTGGCGGGCCCGCTGCCCGCTCCCGACGGCGTGCCGGAACCGCACGAGCTCAGGAGGACCAGTGAGGCCCCGGCGAAAATTGTAGTGACCAGTCGTTTCATCATGCACTTCCTTGTGTTGAAGCTGAAGGTCCGCAGTCGGCTCCAGTCTAGGAAGCTGTGATCCATGAGACCACTGAATAATATGACTAGTTGAAATAGATACAGCTAATAGTCACGGGAGTCAGGTGAGGGCTTCAAGCAGCGCCTGATGGAACCAGGCCAACGCCGCCGACTCCCGGTCCGCCGCGCGCCGGTGTAGCGTCACCTCAAGGGGCAGTACGTCGAAGGGCAGATCCTCGATCTTCAGCGGCCACTGCTGCAGCCATCCGGCCGCCATGGACTCCGGGACAATAGCGGCCAGATTGCACTCCGAGACAATGGCGGGCAGCACCGCAAAATGGTGGACCATGACGGTGGAACGCCGGACGATGCCCAGAGCGTCCATTGCCTGCTCTGCGAGCTGGTGTCCCGTGCTGCGCGCCACGATGGCATGCCCGGCGGCGAGGAACTCCGCCATGTTGAGGTGTTCACCGGCCAGCGGGAAGTCTTTGCGCAGCAGGCAGACATACTTTTCCCTCTTCAGCAGCACGCTCTCGAAGCTGCCGCTGATGGGCCAGGACGCTATGGCCGCGTCCACCGACCCCTTGGCCAGCCACTCGGCAAGGTACTCGATTTCCATCGGCACCACTTCGACTTCCACCTCCGGCGCCTCGGCAGAGATCCGGCGCAGGATCTGCGGCAGGAAACCCAGCTCCCCCAGGTCCGAAAGGCAGAGCCGGAACCGGTACGCCGACGTCGCAGGGTCAAAGGTCCTGACGCTGTCGACGGCGAGGTCGATCCTGCTGACCGATTCTTGGAACACCGGGTAGAGTTCGCGCGCCAACGGTGTCGGTTCCATCCGCCGGCCGCCGCGGACAAAAAGCTCGTCCCCGAGTTCCTGCCGCAGCCGGGCCAAGGTGTGGCTGACCGAGGGCTGCGTGACGAACAGCGCCCGCGCGGTCAGGGTCAGGCTGCCCGTTTCGTAGACGGAGAGGAACGTGCGCAGCAGGTTCAGGTCCATCGTCGCAGCCTCCAGCCCTCGCGGATCACTCCGCCGGATGCGGGTAGCTATGGTGTTATGAAACCATGCGAGTGGACTTTTCCCCTGACGACATGGGCTCCCGGGACTTCTACAAGTTCCTGACATCCGTGGTCATCCCGCGCCCGATCGCCTGGGTCTCGACGCTCAGCGCCGAGGGCATTCCCAATCTCGCCCCGCATTCCTTCTTCACGGTCGCCTCCACCGATCCGCCGATCGTCCAGTTCACCCCGACCGCACGGAAGGACTCGCTGAACAACGTGGAGGCCACCGGCGAATTCGTGGTCAACTTCGCCTCCGAAGACCTGTTCGCGGAGATCAATGGCACGGGCACCAATTTTCCCGCCGATATCAGCGAGTTCGACGCCGTGGGACTGGCGATGGAGTCGAGCTTCACCGTGCGTCCGGCGAGGGTCGCGGAATCGCCGGCGGCGCTGGAATGCAAGCTGCACCGGATCGTGCCGGTGGGCAATTCGTGGCTGGTCCTCGGGGAGGTGAGCCACGCCGTCGTCAATCACGAGATGCTGGACGGCAAGCATCCGGAGGCGCGCAGGCTAAAGCCACTGGCCCGGCTGGGGCTCAACGAGTGGAGCCGGCTGGGACAGATCGTCACGATCGACCGAATCCCCTACCGCGACTGGCCGAAAAGCTAAACCTTCCTGCGGCCGAAAAGGAAGTAGGCGATGGGGCCCAGGAAGTTGACGAACGTGCCGGCCACCCAGGCCGCCTTCGGTCCATTGACCTCCGCGGCGGAGCGGCGCTTCAGGTCCTTCAGCGCCACGGCCTGCAGTCCCAACTGGACGCCGATCATCAGCGCGCCCCGGGCCTTCTGGCCGTTGTTGAGTTCCTTCCAATTTTTCTTCCGTGCCATCGTGCGCTCCTGTCATAAAAGGGCCGTCATATAGGGCTGGACCCAGTCTATGGTCAGTGAGTCCGAGCATAATAGGCCCATGAGCATCGTGAAAATCAACGCCATTACCGTACCCGCCGACTCCGGAGACGAGCTGGCCAAGCGCTTCGCGGCGCGCGCCGGCGCCGTGGACAACCAGGACGGCTTCGAGGGTTTCGAACTGCTGCAGCCCACTGACGAGCGCAACACCTGGCTGGTCATCACCCGCTGGCGGGACGAGGAGTCCTTCGAGGCGTGGAAGAGCTCGAAGGCTTTCGGCCACGGCCACTCGCAGGAAGGCGGCGAGGGCGCGCCGCCGCAGAAGCCTGTGGGCATGTCCGCGGAGCTGTGGAGCTACAAGGTATCCGGCGGCAGCGCGGGCAACACCGCCAACGCCTGATTATTCGGTCAGCGGGCTGGCTAGCTGCGCTCGTAGATCCAGTTCAAGCCATTCATCGTCAGCCGGTGCTTGCCAGTGGCCTGCGCCGCGAGACTGCTTTGCTCGTAGTCGACGTCGCCGGCCCAGACGATCACCTGGCTGCCACCGCTCGTCGCCAGCCGGCGGCTCTGGAAGGTCTCCGGTTCGCCCGAAGCCGCCCGCTCCAGAGCCCCGGCCACGGTCGAATCCTGCAGCAGCAAGTGCAGCGTCACCCAGGTTGGCGTGACCAGCTGCATGATTGCTTCCTGATGGCGGCGCAGTGCTTCCGCAGGTGTCAGCCAGGCATAGTCCATCAGCTCGCCCTCGTTCAGCTGTATCTCCTGCGCCGGGGCAGATGCGAGGAAGAACCAGGTCTTTAGCCGCTTCGAGGCCTCAGCCGGCGGGATCCAGCAGGACAGGTGGGTCAGGCTCTCCGGCGGAACCACTACGCCCGTCTCCTCCACGGTTTCCCGCACCCCGGCACGGCGGGCGGCGGCCAGCTCGTGCGCCTCATCCCCGGACCTGTCCGCACCGCCGTCGTTATTGGTATCCGCGGAAGCGCCGGCATAGTCCTCCGGATCCACCCGGCCGCCCGGAAAAACCCACGCGCCGGCAAAGGAGCCGGTATGCCGTGGCCGCTCGAGCAGCAGCACTTCCGGTCCGGCCAGGGAATCGCGCAGCAGCACCACTGTCGCCGCAGACCCCACTAAAGTCATTGCCGGCCCCTTCCTCCACTGCCACTGTCCCTGCGGCTACCGCTGCCGCTGCCAGCTTTGACCGTATCGCAGACCGCGCACGATCAGCAGGCGTACTCTCGATCCATGATGGTGCATTCCTGGGATGCTGCGAAGAACGACGACGATTGGCAGGACCGGCTGGCCCGGGGCCGCGACTTCGGCATGCTGATCGCCAATAGTGCCGGTGGCGGATCCAGATCCGCTGTCGAGCCGGACACAACAACTTCGCAGGCTTAAATGCAGCGGCACCGCGAACGGATCCATCTCCGCTCACGGTGCCGCAAAAACCGGTGCCGGTTTTACTTGGCCGGGTCAAGCACGAAGTTATAGGTGACTTCGCGGCCGGTGCCGTCCGCCTTGTCCTGCGGGTCCAGGACCAGTTCAGGCTTTACGGCCGAGGCGATGTCGTCCGAGAGGTGCTCGTCGCCCACGAAGTACAGCTGGGCGGTGATGAGCTGGTGGTCGGCAGCGTGCACCTTGACGTGGATGTGCGCGGGACGCCAGGCGTGCCAGCCGGCGGCGGCGATCAGCTTGCCGCAGGCACCGTCCGTCGGGATCTGGTACGGGGCCGGCTGCATGGTGTTGATCTGGTAGAAACCGTCGGCATCGGCAACCACGGTGCCGCGCAGGTTCCATTCGGGCAGACCCGGTGCGAACTGGGAGTAGAAGCCCTGGTCATCCGCGTGCCAGATCTCCACGATGCCGCCGGCCAGCGGTTCGCCGTCGACGTTGGTGATACGACCCTGGAACAGCAGCGGCGTGCCCGGCTCGTCGTCGCGCATCGGCAGCGTGGCCGGGGTCTGCTGGGACGGGGAATCCGGAACGTAGTACGGGCCTTCGATGGTGCCCTTGCTGCCCTCGCGGTCTTCGCTGGCAACCTCTTCGACGGAGTGCTCGACCCACACGTCGAGGAACAGCGGCCATTCGCCGTCCTCGCCAACCTGGATCAGCCACGCCTTCAGCGCGTTGTACTCGTCGTAGGTGACCTTCTCTTCCAGGATCGTGTCGTTGATCGCCCCGATCACCCGGGACGCCAGCAGGTTAACGCGTTCCTTGCTGGTGTCTGCGGCAAACTTCTTGTTCTCACGGAAGCGCTCGGTTGCGTTGGCACCCGAGGCGGCGGCGGTGGCCTGAATTTCCTGTGTCATGTCGTTTCCTTCTTTTCCTTTGGCGGTACCGCTGCCGGATGCGGCCCTGTTCCCCAAGCCGCGCCCCGCACTGCTGTTTGGTGAGCAGCGATACAGAAAAACGTGTTGCTGTAACCCTAACCACATTGTTTAGGACGGACAAATACGAAAATCAGCCGTATTGATATGTGTGTCGTTTCAATTCCACCCTAGGTCAACCCTAGGGGCGCCCCTAGTGTGAGGTACGCCTCCGGCTGGAAGAGTGGTCGCTAAATGTCAAGACCCCGCGTGACTGCGACCACATGGTTGCGTGGCCGCGGACATAGATGAAGGAGACGAAGATGACCCAGGCACTGAGCGATGTCAGCGCTACGCTGGACGATGCCGTCGTCGAGGATCACGAGAACGGGATCCACCGGACCAAACGCAAGATCTTCACGGACGAGGAGATCTTTGAACTCGAGATGAAGCACATCTTCGAGGGCAACTGGGTCTACCTGGCGCACGAGAGCCAGATCCCGAACGTGGGCGATTACTTCACCACGTACATCGGCCGGA
>NZ_JABBCH010000002.1 GCF_012952295.1 Crystallibacter degradans | reverse complement strand
ATTCAAACCAGGCTAAAAAACATCGCGGCACACCACGGAGGCGGTGCCCCACGACAATAATTCAACCAATAAAATAATTGGTATCAACAAACTTGGCACACTATTGAGTTCTCAAACAACAGGAGCACCCGGCACCAGTCGGACCCTTCTTCAAGGCCCTCCATCGCTCCGGAGCAACTTTTCAAATTTACCCGCGCTGCCTGTTCGTGTCAAATCCACCCGTTACCGCACACCTCTCAACGAGGTTCGACCTAGGCCTTATGTGGTTTCGAGCTGTTCAACTGTTCCTTCAGCGCGGATATAAACTCTACACCGATCCCGGCCCAATGTAAATCCAAGGTTGCCGGCAAGCGAAGACCCGCGGAACTCCAGGGGCCTTCGCTGCGGCAGCTTTAGCTCGCCGGCTTCAGATAGAGGACTCCCAGCGGAGGTACCGTCAGCACGGCGGAGGCCGGATGGCCATTCCAAGCGCCTTCAGCCCCTGCGACAAGTCCCGTGTTCCCGACGCCTGATCCCCCGTATTCCGGGTCATCCGTATTCAGGACTTCCTGCCAGTCACCGGCCCAGGGCAACCCGATACGGAAATCAGTGTGGGGGTGTCCGGCGAAGTTCGCGATGCAGACCACCGGGTTGCCGTGGTTGTCCCAGCGGATAAAGGAAAGCGTGTTGCGCGTCCCGTCGTTTTCGTCGATCCACTGGAAGCCGGCAGGTTCGTTGTCCCGTTCGTACAGAGCAGGCGTCTTGCGGTAGAGCGCGTTGAGGTTCCGCACCAGCTTTTGCAATCCCTTGTGCGGAACGTTCTCGGACAGCCACCAGTCAAGGCCGTGTTGTTCGGACCATTCTGCTTCCTGCCCGAACTCGGTACCCATGAAAATCAGCTGCTTGCCCGGATGCGCCCACTGGAAAGCAAGGTAGGCGCGCAGATTCGCGAGCTGCTGCCACCTGTCCCCCGGCATCTTGCGGAGCATCGAGCCCTTCCCGTGCACGACCTCGTCATGGCTGATCGGAAGCAGGAAGTTTTCGGTGTAGGCGTAGACCATGGAGAACGTGGCCTTGTTGTGGTGGTGGACCCGGTTGATGGGGTCCTCGGAAATGTACTGGAGGGTGTCATGCATCCAGCCCATGTTCCACTTCAGCCCGAAACCGAGCCCGCCGGCGCTGGTGGGCCTGGTGACGCCGTCGAACGCGGTGGATTCTTCCGCGATGGTGACAATGCCAGGCACCCGCTTGTATGCCGTGGCGTTGACTTCCTGCAGGAAGGAAATGGCTTCGAGGTTTTCGCGGCCGCCATGGATGTTGGGGTACCACTGGCCTTCTTCACGCGAATAGTCGCGGTAGAGCATGGAGGCGACAGCATCAACGCGCAGCCCGTCGATGTGGAACTCCTCAAACCAGTAGAGCGCATTGGCTACCAGGAAGTTGCGTACCTCGCGGCGGCCAAAGTCGAAGATGAGCGTGCCCCAGTCGGGGTGCTCGCCCAACCGGGGATCTTCGTGTTCGTAGAGCGGCTGGCCGTCGAACCGCGCCAAGGCCCACTCGTCCTTGGGGAAGTGCGCCGGCACCCAGTCCAGGATGATGCCGATGCCGGCCTGGTGCAGCTTGTCCACCAGGTATTTGAAGTCATCCGGATGGCCGAAGCGCGATGTCGGCGCGTAGTAGGAAGTGACCTGGTAGCCCCAGGACCCGCCGAAGGGGTGCTCGGCCACGGGCATCAACTCGACATGCGTAAAGCCCTGCCAGGTGACGTAGTCGACCAGCTGTTCTGCCAGCTGGCGGTAGTCCAGACCGACCCGCCAGGAACCCAGGTGCACTTCGTACACGCTCATCGGCGAGTTGTGCGGATCGCGAGCGGCACGCCGGGCCAGCCACTCGCCGTCCGAAAAGTTGTACCGCGTATCCACGACACGTGAGCCGGTCAGCGGCGGCACCTCGGTCCAGCGGGCCATCGGGTCCGCTTTCTCATGCCAGTGCCCGTCGCGGCCCAGCAGCTCGTACTTGTAGATCGAGCCCGATGCGACACCCGGGATGAAAATTTCCCAAACGCCGGACCCGCCCATGGACCGCATGGCATGGCGGACGGCGTTCCAGCCATTAAAGTCACCCTTGACCCGCACAGCTTGGGCATTCGGCGCCCATACCGCAAAGCTGGTGCCGGTGACATCGCCCAGCGTGGAATTGTAGTGGCGGACATGCGAGCCCAGCGCCGTCCACAGCGTTTCGTGCCGGCCCTCGCCGATCAGGTGCAGGTCGATTTCGCCCAGCGTCGGCAGGTAGTGGTACGGATCGTCCACCAGGAGGGGAGCACCGCCGTCGTACACCACCTCGAGGCGGTAGTCCGGCACATGGCCCGCACGCTCGGCAGGCAGGGTGGCAACCCAGACCCCTTCCTGCTCATGCTGCATGGACACGCGTGTTGCCGCGGTGATGACGGTGACGGAGTCCGCCAGCGGCTGCAGGGAGCGGACCGTAACATGGCCGTGGTCATCCAGATGGGCACCGAGGACGGCGTGCGGCTGGAAGTAACTGCCATGCGCGACGGCGGACAGCGTGCTCTGGTCGACCGGCACCGGATTGCCGGCGCTGGTGGCGGAGGTCGCCGACGTTTCGGCCCGGCCTTCGGCAAGCGTCGCCGCTGCGGGTCCGACCGCCTGTGCCGTCTCCGAGGAGGAGGCCCGTTCTGCCGCGGAACCGCTTGCGGTCGTATCGCCGTCGCTCGCTGTAGAAGAGTTGGCGGTCGAAGAATTGGCGGCCTGCAGCTGTTCCAGCGCGTGGCGGACTGCCTTGACCGGCACGCCGACCCAGCGCGGGCGGTTGCGCTGTTCATACACAACTTCGTAGAGCGCCTTGTCCAGCCACAAGCCCAGGAACAGCGGGGACGTCGTGTCGATGCGGACCCCGGTCTCCCGTTCGTAACCAGCGATGAAGGCGTCGGCGGCCGCGGCTGTCCAGCGGTCTGCGGCGGCTTCCACCTGTCCCGATTCATTGCCCTCGGCGGTGGTGACCGCGACGCCGCCCGCGTAGTCGAAGGACCGGAGCATGCCTACGACGTCGCGCAGCGCGACATCATCGGTACCGCGGCTGCCCATGGGACGCAGCGGTTCGCCTTCAAAGTCCAGCACTACCCAACCGCGTTCGGCCGAATGAAGGACCTGGCCGAGGTGATAGTCGCCGTGGATCCGCTGGAGCTCGGGGCGTTCCTCGAGGTTTTCCAGCCGGCGCAGCAGCCCATCCACCGTCTGGTCCAGGGGGCCGACGGCGGATCCTGCCTGCGCCCAACCCCAGCGGATCCGCTCGCGCAGTTCGCCTGCCAGTGCCGAAGCTTCCTCTTCCGTAGCCTGATGTGCGCCGAAGCTCTTCCGCAGCTGGTGGTGGATCCGGCCGGTAACCTGGCCGAGCTCGCCGGCTTCCTTGGTGAAATCGGCGTCGTCCAAGGCCGCCGCCGAGGCGGTGCGCCAGGCGTCCTTGCTGTTCGCGATGTACTCGCGCAACACGCTCAGATGCCCGGAGTCCCACAGCTTGTCCGCATTCGAATCCGTGTGCTGGCCCGGCGTGTGCCAGCCTCCGGTCACCCAGCCGTAGGTGGCGGGAACTTCGCTGGCGCCAAGCTCGCTCAACATCGCCCCGATTTCGACATCGGGATTGGCTCCGGCCTCGAGGACGCGGAAGAACTTCACGATGAGGGATGCTTTGTCTGTTTCCACGACCACTGAGGTGTTGGACTGCTCGCCGGCGAGCACGGAGGCCTTCAGCGGAGCGTCGAACTCCGGCCAGTCGCCGAAGCCTGCGCCGGCGTGTCCCCGGGTGCGGCCATCCGCGGTCACGGATTCGCGCCGCATCAGTTCCAGCCACGCGGCAACGAATACCGGGTCGTGGGTGCCGTCATACAGCCAGCAGTTTTCCGTGCCTTGCCGCGGTTCGGATCCGGTCTGCCCGATCAGCGCCGCTTCGCCGCCCTCGAGTGGTTCGGGCCGGAAGCTGACCGGCACGTTGACGATAAAGACGTCCTGGTCGGTGTGGACCGCAACAATATGGACCTCCAACGCGACGACGTCTGCCGGGTCCTGCAGCCGGATGCCGCCGAGCCGGTGCAGCACCGTTTCTTTGCCCTTGGCCGGGAACCACCGCTGCTGCGGCAACCAGTCGTGAAGCAGTTCGGGCAAGGACTGCGAAGCATTGGTAACGGTGTTTGTCATGGGCTCTCCACCTCAGAACGGGTGTTCACCGAAGTGAGCACGGGAAGGGCTTCGGTCAAAGGCGACGCCGGATTGGACCGGGCCGAACGCACCCGCAGCCAGAAGAAATCGTGGCTGCCGAGCGTCAGGGTCAGCTGACCGGCGTCGTCAAGGGCGGGAAACGGGAGTCCGCCGAACAAGTCGCGCAGACCCCGCCCCGCAAATTCCGGCATCCGCAGGGGCGCGGCCACCGGGTGTTGGGACAGATTAAAAATGCACAGCAGCGCCTCCGGTTCCGCCCCTTCGCGGTTGCCCGGCGGGATTTCGCGGATGAACGCCAGGACGGATTCGGCTTCTGTGGGCACATTGCGGTAGCCGCCGAGCCCGAAGGCAGGATGGGCTTTGCGTACCGCGAGCATTTGGCGCACCCAGTGCAGCAGTGAGCTGCTGTGGGCCAGTTGCGCCTCGACATTGACGTAGTTGTAGTTGTAGACCAGGGACTGCACCACCGGCAGATAAAGCTTGCCCGGGTCCGCCGTCGAGAATCCGGCATTGCGGTCCGGGTTCCACTGCATCGGTGTGCGGGAGGAATCGCGGTCTTCGAGCCAGATGTTGTCGCCCATGCCGATCTCGTCCCCGTAGTACAGGAACGGGCTGCCCGGCAGCGACAACAGCAGCGCGTGGATCAGCTCGAGTTCGGCACGGGAGTTATCCAGCAGCGGGGCCAGCCGGCGCCGGATACCGATGTTGGCCCGCATCCGGGAGTCCGGCGCGTACCAGCCGAGCATGGCCTCGCGTTCTTCAGTGGTGACCATTTCCAACGTCAGCTCGTCATGGTTGCGCAGGAACGTGCCCCATTGTGCGCCGGCGGGAATGTCCGGTGTCTCTTCCATGGTCTGGATGATGGGTGCGGCCTTCTGGTCGCGCAGCGCGTAGAACAGCCGCGGCATGATCGGGAAGTGGAAGCACATGTGGCATTCCGGCACTAAACCGCCGTCGTCGGTCTTTTCGCCGAAGTACTCCACGACTTCATGCGGCATCTGGTTGGCCTCGGCGATGATGACCCGGCCGGGGTACTCCGAGTCCACCAGGGCGCGCAGGTCCTGCAGGAACTTGTGTGTGGCCGGCAGGTTTTCGCAGTTGGTCCCGTCCTCTTCGAAGAGGTAGGGAATGGCGTCCGCGCGGAAACCGTCGATCCCCTGGTCCAGCCAAAACCTGACGACGTCGAAAACGGCCTCGATGACCTTGGGGTTCTCGTAGTTCAGGTCCGGTTGGTGGCTGAAGAACCGGTGCCAGAAGAACTGCCGCCGGATCGGGTCGAACGCCCAGTTGGATTCCTCGGTATCGACGAAGATGATGCGCGCGTCCTGGTACTTCTCGTCCGTGTCGCTCCAGACATAGAAGTCTCCGTACGGCCCGTCCGGTTCCCGTCGCGACGCCTCGAACCACTGATGCTGGTCCGAGGTATGGTTCAACGGCAGATCGATGATCACCCGGACGCCGCGGGCATGGGCCTCGGCCACCAGCCGTTTGAAGTCGGTGATGGTACCGAACTCGTCCAGCACATCGTAATAGTCGGCGATGTCGTAGCCGCCGTCGCGCAGTGGGGATTTGAAGAACGGCGGCACCCACAGGCAGTCGATCCCCAGCCACTGCAGGTAGTCCAGTTTGTCGATCAGTCCCGAGAAGTCCCCCGACCCGTCCCCATTGGCATCTGCGAAACCGCGGACCAAGACCTCGTAAAAGACGGCCTTGCGATACCAGTGGGGGTCATGCGCCAGCCCCGGCGCATGGAGTTGGAAGGGACTGGCCACTAGCTGCTCCTACGGACATGCAGGATGTGGGCGGGCTCGAAATGCGCGTCCAGCCGCACGTAGTTGTGCTCGCCCCACCGCCAGCTTTCCCCGCTGATCAGATCGTCCACCCAGAAGGTGCCGTCCTCGTTCAGGTCCGCCGGGTCCAGGCCGAGTGCGGCGAGGTCCAGGCTGACGGTGCATTCGCGGACGCTGTGCGGGTCCACATTCACGACGACGATGATCGTGTCTTTCCCGGTGCCCTCGCTGCCGTCCGCGGCCGGCAGGTTTTCCTTGTGCTTGGAAAAGACCACTGTGGCGTCATCCGTGCTCCGGTGGACGGTCAGGTTCTGCAGGTCCAGAAGCGCCGGGTGGGCGCGCCGGATGTGGTTAAGGCGCGTCAGGTACGGGGCCAGCGAGCGGCCTTCCGCTTCCGCGCCGGCAAAGTCCCGCGCTTTGTACTCGTACTTTTCATTGTCGATGTATTCCTCGGCGCCGGGCCGGGCGACATGTTCGTAGAGTTCATAGCCGGCATAGACGCCCCAGAGCGGGCTTCCCGTTGCGGCCAGCACCGCGCGGATCTTGAACGCCGCCGGGCCGCCGTACTGGAGGAACTCGGTCAGGATGTCAGGAGTGTTGACGAAGAAGTTCGGCCGGAAGAACGCTGCGGTTTCATGGCTGATCTGGGTCAGGTACTCCTCGATCTCGGTCTTCCGGTTACGCCAGGTGAAGTAGCTGTAGGACTGCTGGAACCCCGCGCGGCCCAGCGCATGCATCATCGCCGGCACCGTGAATGCCTCGGCCAGGAAGACCACATCCGGGTCCGTGGCGTTGACCTCGCCGATCAGCCACTCCCAGAACCAGACCGGCTTGGTGTGCGGATTGTCCACTCGGAAGATCTTCACTCCGTGGCTGACCCACAGCCGGACGATGCGCAGCACTTCTTCCGACAGACCCTCGGGGTCGTTGTCGAAGTTCAGCGGGTAGATGTCCTGATACTTCTTCGGCGGGTTCTCCGCGTAGGCGATGGTGCCGTCCACGCGGGTAGTGAACCACTCCGGGTGCTCCTTGGCCCAGGGGTGGTCCGGCGAGCACTGCAGCGCCAGATCCAGGGCGACTTCGAGCCCCACGTCCGCGGCGGACTGGACGAACCGGTCGAAGTCCTCGAACGTGCCCAGGTCAGGATGGATGGCGTCGTGGCCGCCCTCGGCGGCGCCGATGGCCCACGGCGAGCCCGGGTCATCCGGCCCGGCAGTAAGGGTGTTGTTCGGGCCCTTGCGGTTCGTCACGCCGATGGGGTGGATCGGGGGCATGTAAATGACGTCGAATCCCATGTCGGCGACGGCTGGGAGCCGCTCTGCCGCCGTCGTAAAGTTTCCTGACGTCCATTTGCCGGCGGCCGGATCGAAGACCGCGCCCTCGGAGCGGGGGAAGAACTCATACCAGGCGCCGCGCCCGGCCAGGTCCCGTTCCACCAGGATGGGGTACCGCTGCGACTCGGTGACGAGGCTGCGGATGGGGTGGGTGCGCACCGCCGTAAGGACCTCTTCCGAGCCTCCCGCGGCCAGACGGTCTTCGGTGGAGCGGCCCTCATCCGCGATGGCGCCGGCAGCCCGGCGCAGGACCTCGGCGTTCTCGGCCGGGCGGCCGTCCTGTCCGGCGGCCTGGTTGAACAGGCGGATGCCTTCGGCCAGCATCAGGTCCACGTCCACGCCGGCGGCGATCTTCACCTCGGCGTTGTGGTGCCAGGTGGCGTAGAGGTCGCCCCAGCCTTCAATGGTGAAGGTCCAGTTTCCCGGCGACGTGGGCCGCAGGGTTCCGGCCCAGCGGTCGGTTCCGCCGCCGAGCGGACGCAGGTGGGTCCGCTGCACGGCGTGGCCGTCCGGATCGTAAAGCACGGCGGTCACGCCGAGGCGGTCATGGCCCTCGCGGAAGACCGTGGCGGCGACTTCGATGTCCTCGCCGGGTACGGTTTTGGCGGGGAAACGCCCGCAATCCACCACCGGAGAGACCCCGGTGATGGGGATCCTGCCAAAGCGCAGGCGTGAGTTGGACGGTGCCGGACGCGGTTCCTCAGTGAATGTGCTCACAGACTAGACGTTAGCGACAAATGTGCCGGTTTGCTAAGGCCTCTGGACGAACTGGGTACAAATTCGGATCGTTACTCAAGCGTTTACGTATTTGAAACCGACATATGGTTACATCTGCGCTACCGTAGGCCGGGTGAAGGCAATCCGCAGATTTACGGTCCGCACTGTTCTCCCTGAAAGCATCGCCGCCCTGGGCCGGCTGGCAGGCAATTTGCGCTGGTCCTGGCACCAGCCCACCCAGCAGTTGTTCGAGCGCCTTGACCCGGCGCTGTGGGCCAAAAGCCACGACCCGGTAGCGCTGCTGGGCTCGTTCAACCGCGAGCAGCTCCAGGCGCTGGCGGCCGACGCCGCACTGGTGGAGCAGATCCAGGCGCTCAGCGCAGACCTGGACCGGTACCTGAGCGATGACCGCTGGTACCAGACCCTCGGCGAGGACGCGCCGTCGTCCATTGCGTACTTCTCCCCCGAATACGGCATCAGTTCGGTCCTGCCCCAGTACTCGGGCGGGCTCGGCATTCTCGCCGGGGACCATCTCAAGGCCGCCTCGGACCTGGGCGTGCCGCTGATCGGTGTCGGCCTGCTCTACGCGGCCGGCTATTTCAAGCAGTCGCTCAGCCGCGACGGCTGGCAGCAGGAAACGTACCCGGTGCTGGATCCGGACGGGCTGCCGCTGACCCTCCTGCGCGAACCGGACGGGACGCCGGCGCAGGTGGAACTGCCGCTGCCCAATGAGCGCCGCCTGCTGGCGCACATCTGGCGTGCCGACGTCGGGCGCGTGCCGCTGCTGCTGCTCGATTCCAACGTGGCCGGCAATGACGAGTCCGCGCGTCATATTACGGACCGGCTATACGGCGGCGGCGGCGACCACCGGCTGCAGCAGGAGTTGCTGCTGGGCATGGGCGGCGTGAAGGCCCTGCGCATCTACGAGCGGCTGACGGGCACACCCGCGCCGGAAGTTTTCCACACCAACGAAGGCCATGCCGGCTTCCTCGGCGTCGAACGGATCCGCGAGCTGATGGACACCGGGCTGAACTGGCACGAGGCGCAGGCCGCGGGCCGCGCCAACACGGTTTTCACCACGCATACCCCCGTCCCGGCCGGGATCGACCGCTTCGAGAAGCTGCAGGTGGAGCATTTCTTCCGCGCCGGCCTGGCTCCGAATGTGCCCATCGAGAAGATCCTGGCCCTGGGCGCCGAAAATTACGACGGCGGGGATCCCACCAAATTCAATATGGCCGTCATGGGCCTGCGGCTGGCCCAGCGGGCCAACGGCGTGGCCAAGCTGCACGGCGTGGTCTCCCGCGGCATGTTCTCCGGACTCTTCCCGGGGTTCGACACGCAGGAGGTGCCCATCGCCTCGGTCACCAACGGCGTCCACGTGCCCACCTGGGTGGACGCCCGGATTGCCGCGCTGGCCAAGGCCAAGTTCGGCACCGAGTCCGTAGTGGCCCGGCAGTGGGACAAGGTCTACGACGTCGATGACGAGGAGATCTGGAACCTGCGCCGGGAGCTGCGCTCCACCCTGATCGACGACGTCCGGCGGCGGCTGCGCTCCTCGTGGAAGAAACGCGGCGCCACGGATGCCGAGCTGGCCTGGACCAAAAACGTACTGGACCCGGACGTGCTGACCATCGGCTTTGCCCGGCGCGTGCCCACGTACAAGCGGCTGACGCTCATGCTGCGCGATCCGGCCCGGCTCAAGGCACTGCTGCTGCACAAGGAGCATCCCATCCAGCTGGTCATCGCCGGCAAGTCGCACCCCGCCGACGAGCAGGGCAAGCGGATGATCCAGGACCTGGTCCGTTTTACCGATGACCCGGCAATTCGGCATCGGATTGTCTTCCTGCCCAACTACGACATCGCCATGGCGCGCACGCTCTTCCCGGGCTGCGACGTCTGGCTGAACAACCCGCTGCGGCCACTCGAGGCCTGCGGAACGTCGGGCATGAAGGCTGCCATCAACGGCGGGCTGAACTTGTCCGTGCTGGATGGCTGGTGGGATGAAATGTACGACGGCGACAACGGCTGGGCGATTCCGACGGCCAATCCTTCCACGACGTCCGGAACGGATTCGGTGGTCAGCCCCGAGGACCGCGACGACATCGAGTCCGCCGCCCTGTACGACCTGCTGGAGAACCACGTGGCCCCGCGCTTCTACGGGGAGGCTACCGAGGGCGCCGCTGCCGCCGGGCCGTCCGCGCCGGTTGCACCCTCCGACCGGCTGCCGCACCAGTGGATTGCCATGATCCGGCATACCCTGGCCAACCTGGGGCCCGCTGTTTCGGCCGAGCGCATGGTCGAGGACTATGTCCGCCAGCTCTACACGCCCGCCTGCGCCGCAGGCCGCGACGCCCGCGCCGCGGACTTCGCCGTCGCCCGGGATTTTGCGGCCTGGATCAGGCGGGTGCGCGCGGCATGGCCGGACGTGTCGGTGGAACATGTGGATTCGCTCGGGGTGTCCGACAATCCGCAGATCGGGGACCCGCTGCGGGTCAATGCCTACGTACGCCTGGGCAAGCTCAACCCTTCGGATGTCTGCGTTGAGGTAGCCCACGGCCAGGTTGGTGAAGGAGATGAACTGGAGCAGACGGGCTTCGATCCGCTCTCCTTTAAAGAGGACTTGGGCGAGGGCAGGTTCCTGTTCTGCGGGGAGGTCGTGATCGACCGCTCCGGTTCCTTTGGCTACACCGTACGGGTCTTGCCGCTGCATGGCTCCATGGCGGCGAAAGCAGAGCTCGGCCTGGTGGCCAACGCAAATTAGGTGGCTGGTGGCCAACGCAAATTAGGCGGTTGGCCCCCACCGCGAATTACGTCTCCGAGGAAGACCGTTCCGCTGTGCCGACGGCGGTGGTGAAGCCGATCAACTTATGCGTGCCATCGCAGTACGGCTTGATCGAGGACGCTCCGCAACGGCACAGCGCTACGGTCTTCCGGCGGCGCGGTACCGGTTCACCGTCCGGCGTCACGATTTCGACATCGCCGCGCAGCAGGAAGGGCCCGTCCGGGCAGGCTACGAGGACATTGTCCGGCTCGGCAGTTCGCTGTGCGGCGCTGCAAGGGCGTCCTGACGCTCCGACACTTTCATCGGTGGCTGCTTCGTTGCAGGTTGGCTCGTTTGACTCGATCGGCTCGGCTGGCTGCATGGAATGTTCCTTTCCTGGTCCCGTGGCGGGAGCGGTGATGAGGCGTGCTGCAAACGTTGGGCGGCGTACTTCCGCCGCAGCTGGTAGCGGGGCGTGCCGGCCGTGGGCATCCGGTTGCCGGCGTATTTCGCGCCACCGCCGAGCCGCTGCCCCACGGCCAGCCAGATGCAGACGGCGCGTTCGAGCAGCCAGCACGGTGCCCACAGCGCCGAGGTCGGCGGGAAGACAGCGCGCCCGTTTTTCCGCCGTCGCCCGGCCTCCGCTATTGTGACGGCCGCAACCAGCAACGGAATCCAGCGGGACGGCCGGCGGACCGCGAAGATCGTCAGCGGCAGCAGCGATAGTTCCACGGCCAGCCGGATTGGCTGGGCGAAGTCGTCGTAGGCCTGGCGGACCCGCTGGCCCCTGAAATGTGCGGCCGTGGCCGGTATCCGGCCGACAAAAAGATTGTCCGCCCGAAGTTCCCGTCCGCCAGCGGCCTTGACCGTGCGGATCAACTCCAGGTTTTCGAACAGTACGTCCCCGTCATAGCCATCCGTAGCGTCCAGTGCGCTGCGGCGGACCCCCAGCGTGCCGGGGAAGTCCGAGGCCACAGCGCGGTTGAGCAGCGTGCGGGCGGTGTCCCAGCGGGCATGCCAGGGCAGGGTCAGGAAGTAGTTTTGCGGCCGGACAACGTCTGCCTCCGCCAGCAGTTCCACCAGCCGGCGGAGCGCGGGGAGGGTGTAGCGGACGTCGTCGTCGGCCAGCACCAGGTACTCCTTGCTGCTGTGCCGGACCCCTGTCATTACACCCGCGACTTTGCCGTTGCGTCCCGGCCGGGATTCTGGCCTGCGGTGCTTCGCCAGCCCGGCCCACGCCGCAGCGTGCACCTCGTACAGATCGGGGGCGGAACCGTCCACCACGGTGATGCGGATCCAGCCGGAGAGCATGCGAAGGTAGCCGGTCAGCTCGTCGAGGCCCTCGTCCGAAAACCAGCGCAGCGGCAGAATATACTCCGCCTCGGGCAGCTGCACCTCCTGCCCGCTGCCCTCAGTTCCGGTCATGCCGGTGCCCCGCCCGCCTGCCCACGGACAGGACCGCCGCCGCTCATGCGGCGAGATCCAGCGGGATCCGCAGCGAGCTACGCCCGGCCTGCCACGCCGAAAGCTGGTGCGTACCCACCAAGGCGTCCACGGCCAAAGCCGCTGCGGCCCCGAACAGGATGTCCGGCAGCAGGTCCGGTTCCGCCTCCGCGAGCCCGCCGGCCAGGTCGCGCCCGGCGATCTGTTCGTGGACGGCATCGGCCTCGACATGCTCGTCGAAGTAGCCGGTCACATCCTCGCCGTGGCCGTGGCGGCGGAAGCCCCGGCTGTAGAACTTGTTCGGGATGGAGGACGTCATTTCGTACGCCGCCAGATGGCCCACGATCGCCCCGCGCAGCCGCCGGTTCAGGCCGAACAGCGACATCATATTGACCGAGGCCAGCGTCACGGCAGGGATCAGGTCCACATACGTGCCGTACTGATCGTCCAGCCCCAAACCACGCATGGACCGGGCGAAGAGAGCCGAATGCATCCTCTCCGGCCGGCCGCCGCCATACTCGTCCGCCTGGATTTCCACGAGGGCCGCCTTGGCCCGTCCGGTCAGCCGCGGGATCGCCCAGCTGTGCGGATCCGCTTCCTTGAGCTGGTATACGGACCGGTGGATCAGGAACTCCCGCAGTTGCTCCGCAGTCGCCTCCCTGGCGACGTATTTCGAAACGCTGGGGCCGTCGTCGTCCCCCGTGAGTTTGAAAAGCGCCGCCGCCACGTCCGCGGCTACGGGCGGTGGAGCGTCCGGCACCTTGGTCATCCGGCGGAGGACGCCCTCGAAGCGGCGTTCCAGCTCCAGCCGGAACGCGGTCAGCTCCGGATGCCATTCCCACCGGTCGTCCACGCCCTCGATGCCGCCGTAGTGCAGCTCGTAGAGGCAGAAGAGCGCAAGCTGCAGGTCGTCGTCGTCCATTAGCTGCACACCGGCCGCCGCTTCCATGGCGGGGCCCAGCCGCGCCAGCGCGGGTACATGGTGTTGCGGTGCCGTGGCGAGGATGTCCATCAGGATCGAGCTCACCGGTCCGCGAGGCGTAGGCATTTTCATTATTTCTCCTGTTCCAGGGGAACCCCTTACTTCTAAGCATACTTACCAATACGATGGAATTTGTCCGACCATGTTGGGCTCTCCCCAGGAGGTGATCATGACACACGAAGAAACGGCGGCAAAGGGTTCCAAGGCGCCATCGCCCGAAGACTCCCGGAAACCCGGCTCCCCCGGCGACCTTAAGAAGCCGTCTTGGCTCTATGTCTTCCGCAAGTCCATGCGCGAATTCTCTGCGGACCAGTGCACGGATCTGGCTGCCGCCCTGACCTACTATGCGGTGCTGTCCTTGTTCCCGGCGCTGTTGGCGCTGGTCTCACTGCTCGGTGTTTTCGGACAGGGCGAACAGACCACCACATTCATGACAGACATGCTCGAACGCGTCGCACCTGGACAGGCGGCAGACACCATGCGCCAGCCGATCGAGCAGTTGGCCAGTGCACCCACCGCCGGGCTTGCGCTGATCGTCGGTGTCGTCGGTGCACTGTGGTCCGCCTCCGGTTATGTGAACGCCTTTAGCCGCGCGATGAACCGGATCTATGAAATCGAGGAGGGCCGGCCGTTCTGGAAGCTGCGTCCGGTCATGCTGCTGATCACTCTCGTGGTTGTACTACTGGCCGCGCTGATGCTGCTCATCCTGATTCTGTCCGGTCCCGTTGCGGAAGGCCTGGGCTCGGCCATCGGACTGGGCGGCGTGGCACTGACGGTGTGGAACATTGCCAAGTGGCCCGTGTTGGTTGCCTTTGCCGTGCTGGTGGTGGCTCTGCTCTACTACGCCACCCCTAACGTGAAACAACCGAAATTCCGCTGGATGAGCATGGGCGCGTTCATCGCGCTGCTGGTACTGGCTTTGGCCACTGCCGGCTTTGCTTTCTACGTAGCCAATTTTTCCAACTACAACCGGACCTACGGCGCTATCGGCGGCATGATCGTGCTGCTGCTGTGGTTCTGGCTGGCCAATCTGTCCCTGCTCTTCGGCGCCGAGTTCGATGCAGAAACCGAACGCGGCCGCCAGCTGCAGGCAGGCATCGAGGCGGAGGAAACCATCCAGTTGCCCCCTCGTGATACCCGCAAGAGCGACAAGCAGCTCGAAAAAGAAAAGGAGGACATAGAGCGCGGCCGTTCTCTGCGCCGCAAGTACGCCCAGACCGAGGATGATTCCGGCGGCCCAGGCTAACCATCATCTGCTCCGCAGGAAGAAACCGACGAGGAAAAGGAATTGCGATGACTACGAATCCGAATACCGGCAATTACGACGACGGCATTCCCGGCTCCAACCAGCCCGGCGGCCCGGTCAGCCAGGATCCCTACGCCCCGGATCCCTATGCCACGCCGGCAGGCCAGCAGTCCAAGAGCGATACCGCCAAGGAAGAGGCCAGAGAAGTAGGCCGCGAGAGCAAGGCCGCCGGAGAGCACGTCAAGGAAACGGCCAAGGGCGAGGCGAAGCAGGTAGCACACGAGGCCAAGGAGAAGGCCCGCGGCCTGATGTCCGAGCTCGGCGACGACGTCAAAAGCCAGGCCAGCAGCCAGCAGCAGCGCGTGGCATCTGGCCTGCGCTCCATCGGCGACGAGCTCCGCTCCATGTCCCAAAACTCCGAAAGTTCCGGCACGGCGACCAATCTTGTGGGTCAGGCCGCAGACAAGGCTGGCTCCATGGCGGGCTGGCTGGAGAACCGTGATCCGGGCTCGCTGCTCGACGAGTGCAAGCGCTTTGCGCGCCAACGCCCCGGCGCTTTCCTCGCGATCGCGGCCGGCGCCGGACTGCTGGCCGGCCGCCTCACCCGCGGCATGACCGCGGACAGCGGCGGATCCGGACAGACCGGACAGGGCGCGATGCGGCAGGGCGGCGCCCATCGCGGAACTCCGGCAGTATCCGACTATGACTACGACACGCAAAGTGCCGCGGGCTTCGCGGCCCCGGGTGCGCAGACAGGCTCGGCACTCGGCGGAGCGGCCGGAGCCCCGGAAACCATCGGGTATCCCTCCGCCACCCCGACCGGTGCCACCGAGCGCCAGGAAACAAATTCCGGACTCGGCGGAGCGGCTGGCACCCCGGAGACCATCAGCTACCCGGAGGAACCGCCTACGGGCGGCCGGGGCACGGCCATTCCGGAACGGGACCCGTATGAGGGCGGTGGGAGCCGATGACCGAGAACCGCGTTCCCGATCCCGGTCAGGTTCCGCCCACGCGCGCAGAAGTCAAGGCCGAGAACGAGTCGCTGGGCGATCTGCTCGGCGAAGTCAGCCGTGACCTTTCATTGCTGATGCGCCAGGAACTGGAACTGGCCAAAGCCGAACTCAAGGAATCCGGTACAAGGGCCGGCAAGGGAGTAGGGATGATGGTTGGCGCCGCGGTCGCGGGCCACTTCGTCCTGCTGTTCCTCTCTATCGGCCTTTGGGATGCCCTCGGCTCCCTCATCGGCTGGGGCTGGTCCGCGGTGATTGTCGCCGTCATTTGGGCAATCATCGGCGCCATCCTCTTCGCCGTCGGCAAGAAGAAGATGAAGACCGTCCAAGGGATGCCACGCACCACGGAGTCCGTCAAGAAAATACCCGATACTCTCAAGCCCAGTGAGGAAGCACGATGAGCCAGTCACCAGAAGAAATCCGAGCAGACATCGAACGTACCCGGGCACGGCTTGGCACGGATGTAGACGCCGTCGCAGAGAAGGCCTCGCCCTCGAACATTGTGCACCGGCAGACGGACAAGGTGAAGGACTCCGTTGGCCGGGCCAAGGATAAGGTCATGGGCGCCAAGGACTCCGTCATGGGTGCCAAGGATGACGCGGGCGGCTCAGCTCGTTCCATGGCGCACGACGCCAGCGAGGCAGTCAGCGACGCACCGCACCAGATTGCCCGCAAGACCGAAGGCAATCCGCTGGCCGCCGGCCTGATCGCCTTCGGCGCCGGCTGGCTCGTCTCCTCGCTGTTCCCCGCCAGCAAGGTGGAGCAGCAGGCGGCCGAAAAGGTGAAGGAGCAGGCCCAGCCCCTGGTTGAAGAGGTCAAGGGCTCCGCCCAGCAGGTGGCTCAGGACATGAAGGAACCTGCCCGGCAAGCGGCCGAGGATCTGAAGACTTCGGCCAAGGAATCGACGGAGCACGTCAAGGCCGAAGGCCAGACGGCAGCGCAGGACGTCAAGGACCGCGCTGACACGGCACGGCAGCACGTCCAGGAGCCGCCGGCCGGCCGGATGTAGGCGGCTTAGGGGTATCCGCTCCGGATTGGTCCGCGACTGTAGCAGAGCGGAACCTGGCCAAGACGGGTAAGGGGGAACGACGGCGGTGGTGCACACCGCCGTCGTTCTCTAGTTTTCGCCCGGGAGCCAGGCGCGGTAGACGCTGAGGGCATCCGCGCCGATGATCTCCCGCTCCCCGCTGCGCACTTTGGCGCCGCGGCGCTGGTCATCCAGCTTCGAAGTAGTCAGGACCAGCTCAAACATCCGGTTGTGGCCGTCCATGACGCCGAAATCCTTCAAGGCGCCGGCGCTGGGCATAGTGATCTTGCGCGGCTCGTACCGGCCGTTGATCACCACCAGCCCGTCGATGACGCCGTCCGGCGAGCCCATCAGCAACTGGACCGTCCGGCTGCCGGGATCGGTCCACTGCTCCTGCGTCATCGGTTCGCCGGCTTCGTTGAACCACAGCAGGTAAGAGCTCTGTTCCCGGGTCGGATAACTGTGCGGCTGGCTGGTCAGGAAGGACTGCCGGATCCGCAGCAGCCGCCGCGTGGTCTTGAACATTTGTTCCTGGCGGTCGTCGAGCACCCAGTTGAGCCAGGACAGCTCGTTGTCCTGGCAGTACGCGTTGTTGTTGCCATGCTGGGATTTACCCAGCTCGTCCCCCGCCGTGATCATGGGGACGCCGAGCGAGAGCAGCAGCGTGGCCATCAGGTTCCGGGCAGAGCGGGCCCGCGCGTCCAAAATGGCCGCGTCACCCGTGGGACCTTCGACCCCGTGGTTGTAGCTGCGGTTGTGGTTGGTTCCGTCCCGGTTTTCTTCGCCGTTGTCCTCGTTGTGCTTGCGGTCGTACGAAGTCAGGTCCGCGAGGGTGAAACCGTCATGGGCGGTGATGAAGTTTACCGACGCCAGCGAGCTGCGGCCGGAACCGGCGAAGACATCGGCAGAGCCGGCCAGACGGCTCGCCAGGCGTGCCACCGATCCGCCCGGCATGCCCTGGCTCATCGCATGCTGGTCGCCGAGCCAGAAGTCCCGGACGGTATCCCGGAAGCGATCGTTCCAATCCGCCCAGCCGACGGGGAAATTACCGGTCTGCCAGCCGCCCGGCGCCACATCCCACGGTTCGGAAATCAATTTGACCCGGGACAGCGTCGGGTCTTCCGCCGTCGCACGCAAAAACGGATGCCGCGGGTTGAAATGTCCGTCCGGGTCGCGGCAGAGCGAGACGGCCAGATCGAAGCGGAAACCATCGATATGGAATTCCTGAACCCAGTACCGCAGCGAGTCCAGCACCAGGGCCAGGACCTGCGGCTCATTCAGATCGAGGGTATTGCCGCAGCCGGTGGTGTCCAGATAGTTTCCGTGCCCGTCGTGGCGGTAGTAGACCTCGTCACCCAGCCCGCGGAACGAGTAGGTCTGCTGGTGTTTGCCGCCCTCGGCGGTGTGGTTGTAGACCACATCCAGGATGACTTCGAGCCCGGCTTCATGCAGGCGCTTGACCATGGACTTGAACTCGTCCTGCACAGCCTTCGGCCCCGCCGCGCGGGCGGCCGTGGTGGCGTAACGGGCGTGCGGGGCGAAAAAGCCCAGGGTGTTGTAGCCCCAGTAGTTGGACAGCCCCAGCTCCTGCAGGTGCGGCTCATCGATATGGAAGTGCACCGGCAGGAGCTGGACGGACGTGATGCCCAGGTTCTTGAAGTACTCGAGCATGACCGGGTGCGCCAGGCCCGCGTAGGTTCCGCGGAGCTCTTCGGGAACCTGCGGGTGCAGCTTGGTCTGGCCTTTGACATGGCACTCATAGACCACCGTGTCCCGCCACGGCACGTCGGGCGGTGTATCTGCAGCCCAGTCGAACCCGGCGTCCACGTGTACCGAACGGAAGATGCCGCCGTCGTCGTCAATCGCCCGGCCGTAAGGATCCAGCAGCAGTTGCCCCGCACCGCCGTCGGGCAGTGTTTTGCCGTGCGGCCACAACGCGTAGCGGCTGCCTGGAAGCAGACCCCGGACGATCCCGTGGTGCACGCCGTCGGTCAGCTCCGGCAGCAGCGCGGAAACCCACCGGCCGTCGGCGTCCTCGAAATGGATGTCCAGCGCGTCAACCGCCGGTGCGAACACCGCGACGTTGATCTCCCCGGCCAACAGCCCGGCAGCACCGGCGCTGACGCCCAGCGGTGCGGGACTGGAGATCCGGGAGGAACGGCCCTCGCTCCCCCGGTGCCCGGCGGTTTGCCTGCCGACGCTCGGGTTGGCGGTGCTGTTGACGGGAGTGACGGGATCGGCCAAAATCTGCCTGTTCTGTTGGTACGGCGGCACTATTGCGCGGCGCGCTGCCGGGATACTTCGTACAGGCTGATGCCCACGGCCATGGAGGCGTTCAGCGATTCCATGTCGGAGTCGATCGGGATGGAGACAATCTGGTCGCAGTTCTCGCGGACGAGCCGGGACAGGCCCTTGCCCTCGGAACCGACCACGATGCACATCGGTTCGGTCGCCAGTTCCAGCCCGGGCAGCGAAACGTCTCCGCCGCCGTCGAGTCCCAGGACGTAGATGCCCAGTTCCTTGAAAGCCTTGAGCGCGTTGTTCAGGTTGGAGGCCCGGGCCACCGGGACGCGCACGGCCGCACCGGCACTGGTCTTCCAGGCGGAGGCCGTCATGCCGACCGAGCGGCGCTCGGGCACAATGACGCCATGACCGCTGAAGGCCGAGGCCGAGCGGATGATGGCACCGAGGTTGCGCGGGTCCGTGATGCCGTCCAGCGCGACGAACAGCGGCGCGTTGCGGATGTAGCCCTTCTTGAACTTGGCCATGGTCTCTTCGGCCAGTTCCAGCGCGTCCTGGTAATCGTACGGCGGGATCTGCAGGACCAGGCCCTGGTGGACGGCGTCGTCGGTCATCCGGTCCAGCTCCGGCTTATGGGTTTCCATCACCGGGATACCGCGTTCGGCGGCGATCTTCAGGGATTCCTTGACCCGGTCATCCATTTCCACCCGGACCGCAACGTGCAATGCCTTCGCCGGTACTCCGGCGCGCAGTGCCTCCACCACGGAGTTGCGTCCGGTGACGACTTCCTCGGCGGTCTTGCTGCGTCCTCGGGAGGCGCCGGCCCGGCCTGCGGGCCGCTTGGCGGCGGAACGCTCGGCGAGTTCCTTGCCGCGGTAAGCCTTGTGGTACGGCCGGTCCTCAGCCTTCGGGGTCGGCCCCTTGCCTTCGAGGGACTTGCGCCCGTGCCCTCCGGTCCCCGTGGTGGGGCCCTTCTTGGTCTTGCGCACCGCTCCGGGGCGTCCTTTGTTGGCCATGGTTTTACCTTCGGTCAGTCAAATGTCCGCACCGGTCGGCGCGGGATCAGTTTTTAGCGATTCCCGTCGTCCAGGTCTTGCCTATGCGTACGAGTTTACCGGGCTGCCACGGTCCACGTGGGGCCGTCCGCGGAATCCTCCACAACGACGCCGGCAGCTGCCAGCGTATCGCGGATGGCGTCGGCCCTGGCCCAGTCCTTCGCTTCGCGCGCGGCCCGGCGTTCCTCGAGCTGCGCCTTGACCAGGGTGTCCAGCGCCTCGCGGGCGGCGATGTCCGTCCCGCCGGTGTTCCAGTGCGGATCCAACGGATTGATGTACAACACATCCGTCATCGCGAGCACCTGGTGCAGCGCCCGCTCTATCCCCGCGCTGTCCTTGCCGTCCAGGGCAGTGTTGCCGGCGCGCACGGTCTCGTGGACCACGGCCAGCGCCTGCGGCACGTTCAGGTCGTCGTCCATCGCGGCGCGGAAGGCTTCCGGGACATCGCTGCCCACGAAGCCGAAGTCTTCGCCGTAGAGGAACTTCAGCGCCCGCTGCAGGAACCCTTCAATGCGTTCGACGGCGGCCGCGGCCTCCGTGAGCGAGCCCGGGTTGTAGTCCAGCGCGGAGCGATACTGCGCCTGGCCCAGGTAGTAGCGGACCACCACTGGCCGGGCCAGCTCCAGCATTTCGGTCGGGGTGACGATGTTGCCCACGGACTTGGACATCTTTTCGCCCTCGTAGGTGACCATGCCGTTGTGCATCCAGAAATTGGCAAAACCGTGGCCGGCGGCTCGTGACTGCGCCATCTCGTTTTCGTGGTGCGGGAAGCGCAGGTCCAGCCCGCCGCCGTGGATGTCGAACTCCGGGCCCAGGTACTTGGTGACCATGGCCGAGCATTCAAGATGCCAGCCGGGGCGGCCGGTGCCCCACGGACTGGGCCAGCTGGCGGTGGCGGGCTCGCCCTCCTTGTAACCCTTCCACAGCGCAAAGTCGCGCGGATCCTTCTTGCCGCGGGGACCGGCGTCGGGCGCTGCCTGCATGTCTTCGATCTTCTGCCGCGTCAGCGAGCCGTACTCGGACCACGAGCGCACGTCGAAGTAGACGTCGCCGGAGCCATCCAGCGCCGGGTAGGCGTGGCGGCGGTCGATCAGCAGCGCAATGAGCTGGTGCATTTCCGGAATGTGCCCGGTGGCACGCGGCTCGTAGGTGGGCCGCTGCACGCCGAGGATGTCGTAGGCGCGCTCGAAGGCCTGCTCGTAGCGGTAGGCCAGCGCCCACCACGGCTCGTTGGGGATCGCCAGCGGGTCCTCCAGCGCTTCCGGCAGGTAGGAGGCGGCGGATTTGGCCAGGATCTTGTCGTCGATGTCCGTAACATTGCGGACCACGGTGACCTCGTAGCCGCTGTAACGCAGCCACCGGGTCAGCTGGTCAAACGCGATGCCGGAGCGGATGTGGCCCACGTGCGGATCCCCCTGCACGGTGGCACCGCAGTAGTAGAGGCCTACCTTGCCCGGCTGCAGCGGGACGAAATCGCGGACTTCTGCACTGGCGGTGTCATAGAATCTCAGGCTCACCGCTCCAGGTTAGCCGCCAGGGCTGGCGAACCGAAACAACGACGGCGGTTGCCACCGCCGCGATCCCCTCACCTCTGCCGGTGAAACCCAGCCGGTCGCTGGTGGTGGCGGAGACGCTCACTGGCGCGCCGGCCGCCTGCGTGAGGGCCGCTTCGGACTCGTCCCGCCGCGGGGTGAACTTGGGCCGGTTGCCGATCAGTTGCACGGCGACGTTGCCGATCTCGAACCCGGCATCGCGGACAATCCGGGCGGCTTCGGCCAGCAGGGTAAGCCCGGACGCGCCGGCATATTCCGGCCGGTCGGTGCCGAAGTGGGTGCCGAGATCGCCCACGCCGGCGGCCGAGAACAGGGCGTCCGCGGCTGCGTGCGCAACTGGGTCGCCGTCGGAATGGCCGGCCAAGCCGCGTTCGCCTTCCCAGTGCAGGCCGCCCAGCCAGAGCGGCTGCGGATCATCCTCGGGTGCGTAAGCGTGGACGTCCACGCCGATGCCGGTGCGCGGAAGCGGGTAGGGAAACGTGGCCACAGATCAATCCTCCATTGTCGGGACAGGATGGTTTACAGAGGAACGCTCGTTTTCGACGGCCGGGCGTCCGGTCCGGGACCGAGCTGCCACCAACGCTTCGGCGGTCATCAGGTCAAGCGCCGTGGTGATCTTCAGTGCCTCCGGCGATCCGGGCACCAGGAACACTTCGGTGCCTTGGCTTTCCAGCAGCATCGCATCATCCGTGATTGCTTCGGCCTCCAGCTGCCCCATCGCCGCCAAGCTGCGGTGCGCGGCATGCAGGGCGGCGGCGTCGAAACCCTGCGGGGTCTGTACTGCGCGCAGCCTGGAACGGTCCGGGGTCCCGGCCACCTTTTCGCCCGCGATGGCCTGCTGCCCGGCTCCGGAGGGAACGGCGGTCTTGATGGTGTCCGCTACTGGGACTGCGGGAATGACGGCTTTCGCCCCGGCGGCCAGCGCCTCGACCACGCGGCCGAAAACTTCCGGAGGCGTGAGCGCGCGGGCGGCATCGTGGACCAGGATGCCGCCCAGGCCCGGGCCCAACCCTGCCAGTGCCCGGCTCACGGAAGCGGCACGGCTGGTACCGCCCTCCACCACTGTCACGGGAACCTGTCCGGACGCCGCGCTACAGACGGCCCGCAGCACGGAATCACCCGGCGGCACGGCCACGCAAATCCGCTCCGCGACGCCTGAAGCCAGGATGCCCTCGAGTGCGTGCGCGAGAATCGTGCGCCCGGCCAGTGTCACCTGGGCTTTGGGCAGCCCGTAGCCAAGGCGTTGGCCGGAGCCTGCTGCAACAACAATGACGCCGATCCGCGGCTTGGAACTTCTGGACACGGCCCAAGCCTATACCGGCACCAAAAAAGCGGCCGGTCCATCAGGACCGGCCGCTTTGCGTTCATTATGCCTTGCAGGCTGCTGGGTTAGGAGGCCAGGACCTCATCGAGCACTTCAGCTGCCTTGTCTTCGTCTGTCTTTTCCGCAAGAGCCAGTTCGGAAATCAGGATCTGGCGGGCCTTGGCCAGCATGCGCTTTTCGCCTGCCGAAAGACCTCGGTCCTGCTCCCGGCGCCACAAGTCGCGGACTACTTCCGCTACCTTGATAACGTCACCGGAGGCCAGTTTTTCCAGATTTGCCTTGTACCGACGCGACCAGTTGGTGGGCTCTTCAGTGAACTCGGCACGGAGAACGTCGAACACGTGCTCCAGGCCTTCCTTGCCCACTACATCCCGAACGCCAACCAGATCCACGTTCTCTGCCGGAACCTCAATGGTCAGGTCACCCTGAGCCACGCGGAGCTTGAGATACATCTTCTCTTCGCCCTTGATGGTGCGCATCTTGATCTCTTCGATCTTCGCTGCACCGTGGTGAGGGTAAACTACCGTCTCGCCGACCTCAAATACCATGTGGACTTTCCCCTTTCCCGCCTACAAGTTTACCACGGAAAAAGGCCCTACTTCCCCGAGTTTGCGCTGGTCAGAGGCCCTCGGAGGGGCAAAATGACCCGCATTATGGTCTTGACGGATCCGGCATTTGATGCATCCCGGGGTCGGCTTGAAGTGTTCTTTACGGGTGCCGAGTCCTGGTTTTTGGGCAATTACGGCTAGGCTAGTGACCGTGTTGTGCTTTCTGTCCGCGCAACCGCCACTCATCTACAAAGCCTTTTGATTGAGGAGTTCCTGCTGTGAAGATTGCGCCGAAGAACCGTGTGCAGCGTGCCCTTATAGCCGGCGCCGCCGCACTAGCCCTGCTGGGGACCGCAGGGTGCAGCGCCATCAACGAACAGGCGACTACGTTCTCCTACGCGGCCAGCGACGGCGTCGTGGCCGACATCGGCCCGATCGACCTGCGCAACCTGATGATCATTGCCGCCGATGCCGAATCGCCGGGTCGGGTGCTGGGCACCGCAGCAAACACCTCGGACTCCCCCGTCCAGCTGAGCCTGGCCGTCGCCGGCAGCACCGCAAGCGTTACCGTTCCGGCCAACGGGCAGATCCGTTTCGAGGAGGATGAGAACGAAACGATCCTCAGCAACCCGGGCGGCATTCCCGGTTCCATCGTTGACGTCACCGTTCAGGTCAATTCGGACTCCCAGGTTATCGGCGTACCGGTCCTGGACGGCACCCTCGCCGAATACACCGAGTTCGTACCTTCGGGCACTCCTACCGAAGGGGAAACCAGCACCCCGACCGAAAGCGCTACCCCCGAAGCCACCGAGGCAGCAGCCGAAACGGCGTCGCACTAACCGCTAGCCCGCACCGGCCAGCCCGGACTGGGCGATACAGAAGGACCGCACTCGCAAGGAGTGCGGTCCTTCTTGTCCATGCACGGCGGGTTGAGCCGTTGCGGAGGGCACCGGCCTGGGCCATGAGCCAGGCCGGTGCGTAGCCGGATTTACGGCTCGAATTTGTAGCCGAGGCCGCGGACGGTGACCAGGTATCGCGGGGCGGACGGGTCCGGCTCCACCTTGCTGCGCAGCCGCTTAACATGCACGTCCAAGGTCTTGGTATCGCCCACATAGTCGGAGCCCCAGACCCGGTCGATCAGCTGGCCGCGGGTGAGCACTCGGCCGGCGTTGCGCAGCAGCATTTCCAGCAGTTCGAATTCCTTCAGCGGCAGCGAGACCGGCTGACCGCTGACGCTGACCACATGCCGCTCAACATCCATCCGTACCGGGCCGGACTGGACCGTGTTGGAAATCAGCTCTTCCGGCTCGCCCTGGCGGCGCAGGACGGCGCGCACCCGGGCGACCAGTTCACGCGAGGAATAGGGTTTGGTGACGTAGTCGTCGGCGCCTAGTTCCAGGCCGACCACCTTGTCGATCTCTGCATCCTTGGCGGTCAGCATGATCACGGGCACGTTGGACCGCTGGCGCAGCTGCCGGCATACCTCGGTGCCGGACTGGCCCGGCAGCATCAGATCCAGCAGGACCAGATCCGCACCGGATCGGTCAAACTCCACCACGGCGTCCAAGCCGTTGTCGACAACCTGTACTTCAAAGCCTTCTTTGCCCAGAAGATAGCTCAGCGGATCGCTCAGCGACTCTTCATCTTCGACAACCAGAATGCGGGTCAAGCAATAGCTCCTTGCTCACGGGCGCCTGCGCCCTTGGGTGTTTCCCGGGCCGGTTCATCGCCGGCCTCGTCCTCGGAATCGGACTGCTCCATCTCCGGCAGCCGGACGGTAAACGTCGATCCCTGCCCGGGCTGGGACCAGACCGAAATTTCGCCGCCGTGCTGGGAAATGACGTGTTTGACGATGCTCAGGCCCAGCCCCGTTCCGCCGGTCTGCCGCGACCGCGCGGCATCGATCCGGTAGAAGCGCTCGAAGATCCGGTCCTGCTCATCCTGGGTGATCCCGGGCCCCTGGTCCGTAACGGACACCGTGGCGAGGCCGTCGCGGGTTCGCATGCCGACCCCCACGGTGGAGCTCTCCGGCGCATAGCGGATGGCGTTGTCGATGAGATTGCGCAGCGCGGTCATGAGCAGGTCTGCGTCGCCGTAGACTTCGTTGTCCAGCTTGCCCCCCACAACAATCTTGATGTCCTTGCTTTCGGCCGGCAGCCGGTTGCGGTCCACGGCCTCGGCGACCACCGCGTTGAGGTCAACGGCCTCGCCGGACTGCACTACGTCCGCGCTCTGCAGCCGCGACAGTTCGATGATGTCCTGCACCAGCGCGCTGAGCCGCTTGGACTCCTTCTCCATCCGCTTAGCGAACCGGCGCACTGCCACCTCGTCATCCGCTGCCTCCTCGATCGCCTCGGCCAGCAGCGACAGGGCGCCGACCGGGGTTTTCAGTTCGTGCGAGACGTTGGCGACGAAGTCAGTGCGCATGGCCTCGGTGCGGGTGATTTCGGTCCGGTCGTCGGCCAGCAGCAGGATGTATTCGTCCCCGATGGGAGCCACCCGCACCTGCACAATGATCATGCCCTGGCCCAACGGTCCGCGGGGCAGTTCCAGCTGGCGTTCTTCGATGACACCGTCGCGGCGGACCCGGGCGGTCAGTTCCAGCAGTTCCTTGTGCACCACGGTGTGGCCGCGGACCAGGCCAAAGGCATAGGCCCCTGGGCTGGCACGCACCACGCCGTCGATCACGTCAACAATCACGTAGGCGCGTCCGACCACGGACAACACTTCCGCCGATCCATCAGGAATGGTCGGCTCGGCAACTTCGATGCGGTCCCGCCGCTGGCTCTCGCTCAGCCTGAAGGCGAGCACACCAAAGGCACCCAGCACGATGCCGGCCAGTCCGGCCAGCAGGCCGATCATCAGAGCACTCACGCCTCTAGCTTATGCCTACGAAAGCGCCACAATTACCCGTTCCAGTAGTAATCAAACAGGGGTTCAACTAACGTTCACCTAGAGACGGGTAACAGTTCACCGGGCACTGAAAGTCTGCTTGGTAAGTGTGACCACACGTATTGCAACAAGCGAAAGGACGCCCTGTGCGCAAGGTATTCCAGGCGGAGCTCCACCAGGTCGGCGAACAGCTGATCGAGATTTCACGGCTCGTAGCCGAAGCGATGGAGAAGGCGAACCAGTCGTTCGTTAACGCCGATATCGAACTCGCCCAGGAGGTCATCGCCGCCGATGCGCGGATCGATTTCCTGCAGAACGATCTGGACGAACGTGCCATCGAGATCCTGGCACTCCAAGGACCGGTGGCTTCGGACCTGCGCATGATTGTGGGGGCGCTGCGCATGAGCGCGTCGCTGGAGCGGATGGGCGATCTTGCCCGCCATATCGCGCAGCTGGCACGCATGCGTTACCCGGCGAATGTCATCCCCGAGTCGCTGCGCCCCACCTTCGCAGAGCTCGCCGAGAACGACATTGCCATCGCCCGGAAGCTGACGGAGTTGCTGGACACCCGCAACCTCGATCTGGCGCGCGATATCAACCGCCACAACGACCGCATCAACGAACTGCACGCGGGGATCTTCAAGGCAATTGCGGCTCCTGACTTCTCCGGCACGGCTCCCACCGCCGTCGACGTTTCGCTGGCCAGCCGCTACTTCGAACGCTTCGCGGACCACGGCGTCTCGGTGGCACGCAAGGTCACCTACCTGGTGACCGGCGAATGGGCACCGAACGGCGAGTCCCGCTAGTCCGTTCCGCGGTCCGGGCTGCCACCGTCCGGACTCAAGAACGGTCCGGGCAAAGCGAAGGCCGGCCCTAAGCACAGTAACTGCGCTGGGGCCGGCCTTCGGCGTTTGCGAGGCAGTCGGCTACTTTTTGCCCTGGTTGGCCACGGCTTCGATGGCCGCCGCGGCGGCATCCGCGTCGAGGTAGGTGCCGCCGGCCTTCACTGGCTTGAGGTTTTCGTCCAGTTCGTACACCAGCGGGATGCCGGTGGGGATGTTCAGGCCGGCAATGTCGTCGTCACTAATGCCGTCAAGGTGCTTGACCAGGGCGCGCAGCGAATTGCCATGCGCGGCCACCAGCACGGTCTTGCCGGCTTTCACGTCCACCGAGATGTCAGACTCCCAGTACGGCAGGAACCGATCCAGCACGTCCTTGAGGCACTCGGTGCGCGGGAGGTTTCCGTTGAGGTCCGCATAGCGCGGGTCCCCCACCTGCGACCATTCGCTGGAGTCATCCAGCTTGGGCGGCGGGGTGTCGTAGGAACGGCGCCACAGCATGAACTGCTCGTCGCCGAACTCTTCGCGGATTTGTGCCTTGTCCTTGCCCTGCAGCGCGCCGTAGTGGCGCTCGTTCAGGCGCCAGTCCCGCTTGACGTCGATCCAGTCCCGGTCCGCCGCCTCGAGGGCAATGTTGGCGGTGACGATGGCGCGCTTGAGCCGCGAAGTGTAGAGCACGTCGGGCAGGATGCCCGCATCGACCAGCAGTTCGCCGCCGCGCTTGGCCTCGGCCCGGCCCTGTTCGGTCAGTGGAACGTCCACCCAGCCCGTGAAGAGGTTTTTCTCGTTCCAGTCGCTTTGGCCGTGCCGCAGCAGAATCAGCTTGAAGTTCGAAGAGGCAGTCATGGCTGTAATCCTAGCGTTTACACGCCTTTCCCAGCCGCCCGCGACCGTGACGTTACGCACGCTGCTGCGCCGCGCCCCGCCGTCGCCATGTGGGCCTTCCCTGCCTGTGACCTGCGGTTTTAGTTCCCAACAAGGGGAATTACGACGGCGATGGGCGGCCGCCGTCGTCATCTCGTGTTTCCGGGCGGCACTTATTCTTTTTCCTTGTGCCCAGCCTGAAGACTGCCCCCGCCGCGTCCGGCCACACTGTGGAGTACCTGAGGGGCGGGCCTGGCAGGCCAGGGAAACCGGTCGGTTCGATCACGCGGGGCACCACCAACCCGAACCGGCTGCGGCGGATGGACCGCTGGCTCTCCGGCCCGAGCGCGGCGAGCGTCAAGAAGGCAGCAGATCCGCTGGTCATCGACCTGGGCTACGGCGCCGCGCCGATCACCGCCGTCGAACTCCACCATCGGCTGGCCAAGGTGCGCCCCGACGTCGAAGTGATCGGGATCGAGATCGAACCAGAGCGGGTCCGCCGCGCCAAAGCCCTGGAGCGGCCGGGGCTGAGTTTCCGGCAGGGCGGCTTTGAGATCCCGGTAGCGGGGCGCCGTCCGGCAGTGGTGCGCGCCTTCAACGTGCTGCGCCAGTATGACGAGTCGGAGTACGCCGCGCACTGGGACATGGTCCGGGCGCGGCTGGCACCGCGCGGGCTGTTCATCGACGGCACCTGCGACGAAATCGGCCGGCGCGCCACCTGGGTGGCCATTGCGCCCGAGGGGCCGGTGTCGTTGAGCATCTCGTTACGGTTCGGCGCCTTCGACCGGCCCTCCGACGTGGCCGAGCGGCTGCCGAAGGCGTTGATCCACCACAATTTCCCGGGCGAGAAAATCCACCGCTACCTGCAGGCGCTGGACAGGTCCTGGGCGGAGGCCTCCGTGCTGGCGTCCTTCGGCAACCGGCAGCGGTGGCTGGCCATGTGCCACAGCATGGCTGCAGCCGGCTGGCCCGTGCTGGACGGGCCCTCGCGATGGCGACTTGGTGAAGTGACGGTGGCCTGGGCTGCGGTGGCGCCGGGTTACCAAGGCTCGTAGAAGCCGTTTACCAGGGTCCGTAGGGGCCGTAGGCGCTGCCGCCGGATCCCTTGAGCTCGTTCAGCGCCGGCTTCACATCCGCCAGGTACACGGAGGCAGCGGCGACGGCGGCCAGCTGGAACAGCATCCAGGTGCCCAGTCCGGTCCCCAGCAGCGACAGGGCACCCACGGCGACGGAACCGGCGGTCATACCGGTCCAGAACCCCTTGGTGCGCTTGAAGGCGGCCTGGAAGTGCTCGCCCTTGCGGCCGAGGCAGTCGACCAGTGCCCACAACTCAATGCCCAGGGCAAGAATCCCCAGGCCGAAATACAGCCAATGCTGGAACGCGTAGACAAGTAGCACCTTCCAAGCCTAACTGTTCTTGCGCCTATCAGTCCTGCACTTTTTGCAGGGCCTGGTCCAGATCGGCCCACAGATCGGCTACGTTCTCGATTCCCACAGACAGCCGCAGCAGGTTTTCGGGTACGCTCTCCGGTTCGTTGACGTGCCGGCGGCGCCGCTCGATGAGCGACTCCACCCCGCCCAGCGAGGTGGCGGGCAGCCACAACTGCAGTGCCTCGATGACAGCTTCAGCGGCTGCCGAACCGCCGCGGATCTGGATGGCGATGATGGAGCCGAAGCCGTTCATCTGCGCCTTGGCGCGCTCGTGCCCCGGATCGCCCGGCAGGCCAGGGTAGCGCACGGCTTCCACCCGCGGATGCTGCTGCAGTTTCGCGGCGAGCTCCGCCGCCGTCGCCTGCGAACGCTCCACGCGCAGCGCCAAAGTGCGCACCCCGCGGAGCGCGAGCCAGGTTGCGAACGGCCCGGCGATCGCCCCGTGCAGGGAACGGTGCGTGAGCAGCTTCGCCTGCAGCTCCGGATTGGACGTGACCACGGCGCCAAGAACGACGTCGGAATGTCCGGCAAGATATTTCGTCACCGAATGGACAACGACGTCGACGCCGAGCTCCAGCGGGCGCTGTCCCAGCGGGGTGGAAAAAGTGTTGTCGGCAACCACCAAAGCACCGGCGTCGTGCGCTGCCTTGGCCAGGATGCCGAGCTCGGCTATCTCGAGCATGGGGTTGGTGGGGCTTTCCAGCCACAACATGTCGGCACCCTCGAGTTCGGCCTTGACTGCCTCGGTATCCGCAATGTCCACGGTGCGGATCTTCACTGCGCCGCGCCCGGCCAGGTCTTCGGCCAGGGCCAGGCTGCCCTGGTAGCTGTGCTGAGGCATGACCACAACGCCGCCGGCGGGAACCAGGGACAGCGCCGCGGCCACGGCGGCCAGACCCGAGGCGAAGACCAGGGCAGGCAGTTCGGCGCCCTCGAGCTCACCCAGGGTTTCCTCGAACGGGTCCCAGGTGGGGTTGGAGTAGCGTCCGTAGGCGCGGTCACCCGCCACGACTTCGCCGAGGCCGAAGAACGTCGAGGACAGCACCACCGGCGCGTTCACCGGGGAATCGTGGGTCCGCTCCGGGCGGCCGGCGGAAACCACAACGGTGTCCTGGGCAAGGTGGTCTGGATGCTGGGATGCGCTCTGGCTCATGACAGCAAGGTTAATCCCGCAGGCCGTCCACAGGTTAACTCATGACTCTGTGGCAGCAGCGAACAACGGTACGCTAATTGGGTGACTTCCCCCGGTACCCCCTCGCCCGCTCGCGCCCGCGCGGGGCTGTTCATCGCGTTCGAGGGCGGCGACGGGGCAGGCAAGTCCACCCAGGCAGCTGCCGTCCAGGCCCGGCTGGAAGCCGCCGGGCACGCTGTACTGCGGACCCGCGAGCCCGGTGGCACGCCCATCGGCGAAAAGCTGCGCTCCCTGGTGCTGGACCACGGCCACGGCGAGATCGATGCCCGCACCGAAGCCTTGATTTTTGCCGCCTCGCGGGCGGCCCACGTGCAGCAGGTGATCTTCCCGGCGCTGGAGCGCGGCGAGATCGTACTCTGCGACCGTTTCATCGACTCGTCCGTGGCCTACCAAGGTGCCGGGCGGGAACTGGGCATTGCCGCGGTGCGGGACATCAACCTGTGGGCCACGGCTTCGCTGCTGCCCGATGTCACGGTGCTGCTCGACGTGGCGCCGGACCACGCCCGCGACCGGCGGCTGGCAGGTGAAGCCGCCGAAGACCGGCTGGAATCCGAACCGGATGACTTCCACGGGCGGATCCGGGCCGCCTTCCTGGAGCTGGCCGCGGCCCGCCCAGACGACTACATGGTGCTGGACGCACGGAGCGAACGCGAGGTCTTGACCGACGCCATCCTCGAGCGCATCTGCGGGTTGCTGGCATGAGCGTCTGGTCCGATCTGCCCGGCCAGACCGCCGTGGTGGAGCAGCTCAGCCGTGCCGCAGCCGCCGAGCGGCCCAACCACGCCTGGCTGTTCACCGGTCCGCCCGGCTCCGGCCGCTCCAACGCCGCGCGGTCCTTCGCCGCCGCCCTGCTGTGCGAACAGCCCGATCCTGCCGCCCGCGGCTGCGGCGAGTGCCACGCCTGCCACACCGTTTTGGGCGGCACCAATGCGGACGTGTCGGCCATGGTGACGGAGAATGTGTCCTTCACCATCCGCGAGGTCCGCGACTGGGTCACGAAGGCGCAGGACAAACCGTCCTCCGGCCGCTGGCGCGTGATCATCATCGAGGACGCGGACCGCATGGCGGAGCGGACCACCAATGTGCTGCTCAAGGCCATCGAGGAGCCGCCGCCGCGGACCATCTGGCTGCTCTGTGCGCCAAGCCCGGCGGACGTGCTGGTCACCATCCGCTCCCGCTGCCGCCCGGTCGGCCTGCGTATTCCGCCGGTGGGCGATGTGGCCGAGCTGCTGGTCCGCCGCGACGGCGCCACACCGGAGCTGGCCGAGTTCGCCGCCCGCGTGTCGCAGAGCCACATCGGCGTGGCCCGCCGGCTTGCCGCCGATGAGGACGCCCGCAGCCGCCGGGACACCATTGTCCGGCTGCCGCTGCGGCTGCGCGGGGTCTCGGATGCCGTGATGGCCGCCGGCGAGCTGGTGGAAATCTCCAATGCGGACGCCGCCGCTGCCTCCGAACAGCGCAACGCCGCCGAGCGCGAGGCCCTGCTGTACAGCCTCGGCGCGCCGGAGAAAGGCACGCTGCCGCCGGCGATGCGCAGCCAGCTGAAGCAGCTGGAGGATGAGCAGAAGCGCCGGGCGAAGCGCAGCGTGAGCGATTCCCTGGACCGCGTCATGATCGACCTGACCACGTTCTACCGGGACGTGCTGGCCCTCCAGCTGGGCGCTTCGTCGGACCTGGTCAACGAATACCTGCGGCCGGAGCTGACGTCCTACGCGGAACAATCGACCCCCGAGAAGACGTTGGAGAGGTTGGACGCCATCGCGCAGACCCGCAAACGGCTCAGCACCAACGTGGCCCCGGTACTGGCCATGGAGGCCATGGCAGTCAGCCTGCTCTAGATTCTTGACCACAAGCCAGGAGAATAATTGATGCGCACCTTCCCGCGACGATCCGGCCTCAGCGCCAAAACCGCAGCGGCCGCCGTCGTGCTCTTCCTGCTGGCCGGGTGCGGGCTGCTGCCGGGGACGACGGATGCCCCGCCGTCGTCGTCGCCTGAAGTTGTCGGCAGCGTGGACGAGCAGCTGATGCCGTACTACAACCAGTCGGTCAGCTGGGAAAGCTGCGAAGGCCGGTTCGAGTGCGCGGACATCGAAGTCCCGGTCGATTACGCCGATCCGGACGGCAAGAGCATCAAGATTGCCGCGATCCGCAGCACCACCGACGGCGATTCCTTAGGTTCCATCCTGCTGAACCCCGGCGGTCCCGGCGGCTCGGGCTATGACACCGTGCGCGGCTCGCTGGAGCAGATGACCACCGAGGAACTGCGCGGCAGCTACGACATCGTGGGGTTCGACCCCCGCGGCGTGAAGCGCTCGGCGCCGGTCACCTGCATGACCGACGCCGAGCGCGATGCCGCGCGCGAGGTGCAGTATGACCTGGACAGCGACGCGGGCATCGCGGAAGCCACTGAAGACGCGGCCGAACTGGCCGAGAAGTGCGCGGCGAAGACCGGCGAAGTCCTGGCCCATGTGGACACCGCCAGCGCCGCCAAGGACATGGACATCATCCGCGCCGTGGTCGGGGACGCCAAGCTGAATTACCTGGGCTTCTCCTACGGCACCTTCCTCGGCGCAACCTACGCGGACCTCTTTCCGGAGCGGGTGGGCCGGATGGTGCTCGACGGGGCGCTGGATCCGTCGTTGACCAATGAGCAGGTCACCCTCGGCCAGGCCAAGGCGTTCGAAGGCGCAATCCGCAGCTACGCGGAAAGTTGCCTGGCGTCCGCGGAGTGCCCCCTGTCCGGAACCGTGGACCAGGCCGTCGGCCAGATCCAGGACCTGATCCGGTCCGTCGAGGCAAACCCGCTGACCGCCGAGGACGGCCGTCTGGTGACCGTGGGCACCTTCGTCTCGGGGTTCATCGTCCCGCTGTACAACGACGTGAACTGGCCGCTGCTGACCCGCGCCCTAAACGGCGCTTTCGACGGCGATCCGACGGACATGCTGTACCTGGCGGACCTGGGCGCTGAACGTCAGGCGGACGGCAACTACACCTCCAACAGCACCGCTGCCTTTACCGCCATCAACTGCCTGGACTATCCGATGGAATCCGATCTGGCGGGCATGAAGGAAAATGCGGCGGCGCTGGAGGAAGCCTCGCCAACGCTGGGCCGGTACCTCGCCTACGGCGGTACGACCTGCGAGAACTGGCCGGCGGACCCGGTGCGCACGCCCGCACCGGTCGACGCTGCCGGAGCCGATCCGATCCTGGTCATCGGCACTACTGGCGACCCGGCAACCCCGTACGAATGGGCCGTTTCCATGACGCAGCAGCTGGAATCCGCCTCACTGCTGACCTACGAGGCGCAGGGCCACACCGCCTACGGCCGCGGCGACAGCTGCGTGCAGAACGCCGTGGACAGCTATTTCATCGAGGGCACAATGCCGGACGAGGGCACTGTTTGCTAAGCCGGTTTTGACCAGCGCGCCCTTGCTCTCCTATAGTTGTTCCTTGTGGATTCTGGCCGGTTATCCGGCGTGGAAGCCCGGCCTCCTTAGCTCAGTCGGTAGAGCGTTTCACTCGTAATGAAAAGGTCGCCAGTTCGATTCTGGCAGGGGGCTCACCCAAGATCCCGTCACATCAACAGATGTGGCGGGATCTTCTTTCCCCGCCTGTAGCTGCACTGGCACTTACCAAATGACGACGGCGCCGCTACCGGGTTTCAAGGTAGCGCTGCGCGTCCGCAACGTCCTCGATCACAATGTCCGCCCGCCGTCGTACGTTTTCAACACTGGCCGACCCGCCGGACGGCGTATCCGAGTGCTTGGGGTCCAGCCGGATCATGGCTGCGGCCTGAGCGGCCGCGGCGAGTGAGTTGCCGGCCTTGGACAGGCACCGGTGGACGGCGGCCAGATTTCCGCCGGGGATGTCCATGCCGTCGCTAGGATGCAGTTCCTGGGCCGTCATGCAGGACGCGCGGACCTTGGGCAGCAGCGCGGCGAGTTCGTCGGCGATGACCAGGAGCTCGTCGTAGAGTTCCTCGTCCTGCACGCCTTCAAGAACCTGGTGGTAGCGGTCCAGCCCGCGGCGGAACCGGTCATGGGTGCGCCGCCAGATGCCTTTGCCCAGTTCCTTGTCGTCCCGCCGGGCTTGGCGGGCCGCTCCGAACAGCGCCACCGGGCTCAGAGGTACTGGCCCGGGGTGTGGGTGCCGGGGCCGGACGGGTTTTCCGATTCCGCGCCGTCAGCGCGGCGCGGTTCGCCGTCGTTGCCAATGACGACGCCGGGGGCGATGACCGTGCCGGGCGGGAGCTGGCGCATCTGCATCCGTGCGGCCATCTGCTGGGTGGCGGCCTGCTGCGCGGCGATGGCGGTCTGGATGCCGTGGAACAACCCCTCAAGCCAGCCGACCAGTTGGGCCTGGGCGATCCGCAGTTCGGCGTCCGACGGCGTGGAGTCATCGGTGAAGGGCAGGTTGATCCGGTGCAGTTCGTCGATGAGCTCCGGGGCCAGACCATCCTCGAGTTCCTTCACGGAGCGTTCGTGGATCTCCGCCAGCCGGTTCCGAGCAGCATCATCCAGCGGGGCGCTGCGGACCTCTTCCAGCAGTTGGCGGATCATGGTCCCGATCCGCATGACCTTAGCGGGTTCATCCACCAGGTCATGGAGCTGCGAGCCCTTCTTGCCGTTCCGTCCCGGTTCGTTCCGGGCTTCGGCTTCCTCCGCGCGCTGCTCGTCAGGGGTGAGAGCTCCTTCGATGGCCGGTTCTTCCGTCTGAGATATCTGCTCGTCGCTCATGGTTTCATCTTGCCAGAGGCCGAAGCTAAATCCAGCCAGCAGCACAACAAACGGCACCCGCCCCGAAGTCTCCCTGGGGAGCTCGAGGCGGGTGCCGCCGTCGTTATTCAGCTGCGGGCCATTTAGCAGCAGCGGCCTTCCGGATTGCGGTCCTGGCGGTCCGTCTTGTCCCGCCAGAACTCGCGCTCCGTCATGGGCGGCGTGCCGGTGTGGGTCCGCGCGTGGTGGTCGAGATACGCCTGGTAAGCGTTCTCACCCATCAGGGACTTGAAGTACCAGACGAAGCCCTTCCAGCCGGCGTGTGCTTTGCCGGCGGCCTGGTTGAATGCCTTGTTTGTGGACATGGTCATCAGTGCTTCGACCGCGCCAGCCGCTTGTCCTGGGGCAGCTCGTCCCAGCGCTTCTGCAGTTCGCGCTCCGCCGGTGTGGCGATGAAGCCGGCCGGCGCATAGGTGGCAGACACGACGGCGGGGTCTTCATGGGACTTCTCGCCGCCCCGTTGCCAGGACTTGATGGTGGCGATGATGGCGGTCGCGATGACAATGATGGTCAACACCACGAAGACGATGGACAGCGTGCCCTGGACCCAGGTGTTCCGGACCACCGCTTCCATCGCTTCGACCGACCCCGCATTGCCCAGGCTGGTCTCGCCGTTGGCCAGGGCTTCCTGGTGCGCGAAGTGGTTGGCCCAGTAGCCAACCCGGACGTCCTGCGAGAAGATCTTCAGGATCGACGCCCAGATGGTGATCACCGACGCAAAGGCCAGCGGGAGGGCGATGATCCACAGGTACTTGAACACGCCCTTCTTGGCCGCAATGGCCATGCAGACGGCGAGCGCGATCGCCGCCAGGAGCTGGTTGGCGATGCCGAAGAGCGGGAAGAACGTGTTGATGCCGCCCAACGGATCCGTCACCCCGAGTATCAGGATGTACCCCCAGCCCGCCACCATGATGGCCGTACAGATCCAGACCCCTGGGCGCCAGGACATGTCCTTGAACTTGGGAGCGAAGTTGCCGATGGTGTCCTGCAGCATGAAGCGGGCGACCCGGGTTCCGGCATCCACAGCAGTCAGGATGAACAGCGCTTCGAACATAATGGCGAAGTGGTACCAGAAGGCCATCAGGCCCAGGCCGCCGATCAGGCTCTGCATGATCTGGGCAAGGCCGACGGCGAGGGTCGGGGCGCCGCCCGTTCGCGAGACCACCGACTCTTCGCCGACGTTGGCCGCCAGCTGGGTCAGCATGTCCGGAGTCAGGTTCACCCCGGCCAGGCCCAGGCTGTTGACGAAGGCCACCGCACCCTCCACGGTGCCACCGGTCGCGGCGGCCGAGGCGTTCATCGCGAAATAGATCCCGCGGTCAATGGAGATCGCGGCGACCAGGGCCATGATGGCCACGAATGACTCCATCAGCATGCCGCCGTAGCCGATGAACCGGGTCTGCTTCTCCTTGTGGACCATCTTCGGCGTGGTGCCCGAAGAAATCAGCGCGTGGAAACCGGAGAGCGCGCCGCAGGCAATGGTCACGAACAGGAACGGCCACAGGGAGCCGGGGACTACCGGCCCATCGGACCGGCCGGCGAACTCACTGATGGCCGGGATATTGATCTCCGGGCGGACCAGCACGATGGCCACCGCCAGCATGACGATGGTGCCGATCTTCATGAAGGTGGAGAGGTAATCGCGCGGGGCGAGCAGCAGCCACACCGGGAGTACCGCCGCGATGAAGCCGTAGATGATGATGCCCCAGGCGATGGTGATGCGGTCCAGCGTGAAGACGGCCACGCCCCATTCGGTATCGGCAATCATGCCGCCGCCGATGATCGCGGCGATCAGCAGCACGAAGCCGATGATCGAAATTTCGCTGACTTTACCCGGGCGGATGAAGCGCAGGTAGACGCCCATGAAGATGGCGATCGGAATGGTCATGGAGACCGAGAAGACGCCCCACGGGGATTCTCCCAGTGCGTTGACGACCACGAGGGCCAGGATGGCGACGATGATGATCATGATGGCGAGCGTGGCGATCAGTGCGGCGGTACCGCCGATCAGGCCCAGCTCCTCGCGGGCCATCTGGCCCAGCGAGCGCCCGCCGCGGCGCATCGAGAAGAACAGCACCAGGTAGTCCTGCACCGCACCGGCCAGAATCACGCCGATGATAATCCAGATGGTGCCCGGGAGGTAGCCCATCTGGGCGGCCAGGATGGGGCCCACCAGGGGCCCGGCCCCGGCGATCGCCGCGAAGTGGTGCCCGTACAGCACCCGGCGGTCCGTGACCACATAGTCCTTGCCGTCCGCCTTGTACTCCGCCGGCGTGGCCCGTTTGTCGTTGGGCCTGGTGATCTTGTTCTCGATGAACTTCGAATAGAAGCGGTAGAAGATCAGGTAAGTGCACACCGCGGCGAAGACGAACCAGATGGCGTTGACGGTTTCGCCCCGTACAAAGGCGAGCATCGTCCACGCCACGCCGCCCAGCAGCGCGATAGCCACCCAGATGGCGATCTTCAGCGGCGGCCATCGGCGCTCCTCGGCTGCGGCGATCTCCGGGTCGAGGGCTACCGGCGGAAGGTTCGGATCCTGGACCAGGACGTGTGAGTCACGGTCCGGATCCGGCGCGGATCCTGCTGTGGGTGTATGGCTCATCATTGCTCCCTGTTGAGACGCACGGCGGATAAAAAGCTTACTTATCAGCAATCTAACAGCAGCGTGCATCAAGTCACAGGGATTCTGCATACCAATAGCCGAGCAGGCCGCAGTATGCGCCCAGCGGCCCCCGACGAGGGCGCTGGTTCCCCTGCTAGGCGGCCGCGGTGGTGAGCAGGATCTTGCCGATGTGCTCGCCCGAGTCGAAGTACTCGTGCGCCTCGGCCGCCGAATCCAGCGGATAGGTCCGGCCCACCTGCGCGGCGATATCCCCCGAGGCGACCAACGGCCAGACATGGGTCATGACGGCCCGTACGATCGCGGACTTCTCCTCCACCGGCCGGGACCGCAGCGTGGTTCCGATGACGACGGCGCGCTTGGACATCAGCTGGCCGAGGTTCAGTTCCGCCTTGGCACCACCCTGCAGGCCGATGACCACCAGCCGGCCTGAGGTGGCCAGAGCGTCCAGATTGCGCTGCAGGTATTTCGCCCCGACGACATCGAGGATCACGTCCGCGCCGCGGCCGCCGGTGGCTTCCTTGACCTTGGCGACAAAATCCTCTTCCTTGTAGTTGATGAGGACCTGGGCGCCCAGGGGACGTACGACGTCGAGCTTGGCTTGGGAGCCCGCGGTCACCATGGGCAGGCCACCGAACGCGCGGACCATCTGGACTGCCATAGTGCCGATGCCGCCGCCGCCACCGTGGATGAGCACGGTTTCGCCTGCCTGCACTCCGGCCGCCATGAAGAGATTGGAGAAGATGGTGGCAGTCGCTTCCGGCAGCGCTGCCGCAGTGACCAGGTCCACCCCTTCGGGTACGGTCATCAACTGCCCGGCCGGCACCGCGACCTGCTCGGCATAACCGCCGCCGGCCAGCAGGGCGCAGACCTCGTCCCCGACTTGCCAGCCGGTGACCTCTTCACCGAGGGCAGCGATGCGGCCGGAAACCTCGAGGCCGGGAATGTCGGAGGCGCCGGGCGGCGGCGGGTATAGTCCGCGGCGCTGCTGCACATCCGCGCGGTTCAAACCCGCGGCAACGACGTCGACAATCACTTCGCCCGGTTTCGGCACCGGCGGCTGGACTTCACGGACCTCGATGACCTCGGGGCCGCCTGATCCCTGGTAAAAAACCGCCTTCATGCCCGCCTCCTGATGCACGCCAAAACCCGGCCGGAGTTTTGATATCTCCGGCCCCTCCGTGACACACTACTAGGCAGGGAAGGTTGTCCGAGCGGCCGAAGGAGCTGGTCTTGAAAACCAGTAGGCGGTAACCCCGTCTCATGGGTTCAAATCCCATACCTTCCGCTCCCTGTAACTCAAGGGCCTCCGGTTTCGGGGGCCCTTGAGTTGTTTAAGCCCGGGCACCCTTTCGCACACCAGGATTCTTGTCAAGACTTTCCGGCGTCCAGGGAGTTACAAAACCCTTCTTTCAGAAAACTATTCCCTTGGTACCACCCGCGCGGTAACCTCTCGTTCATCCTGCTGGACTGGGATGGTCAGGTGCGCTCGCACACCATCACTGCCTTGCTGCCGGACCGGCTCGCCTTGGGTGCCGTCCTCCGGCACACCATATGGGGAACCGAAAACTGGAGATACCGTGCCAAAGGCTGCATCATCTATGAAAGCCACGCTGGGCGCTGCAATGTCGATCGGCCTGCTGGCCGCTCCCTTCGCAGCCCTGCCCGCCGTGGCGAACGAAACCGACCCGGAGCCGACCACGGCCTCATCGCCCGCGGAACCTGCGGAGGCCGCTCTGGAAACGCCCGCTGAAGACCAGCAGATCGAACCGCAGGCCGCAGGCGACACCTACGAACTAAACCTGCTGGGCATCAACGACTTCCACGGCCGCATCGACGAAAACACGGTGAAGTTTGCCGGGACCGTCGAAGAGTTACGGGCGCAGAACCCCGATGGCACGCTCTTCACTTCCGCCGGCGACAACATCGGCGCGTCCCTGTTCGCCTCGGCGTCGCAGGATGACCAGCCGACCATCGATGTCCTGAACGCTCTGGAATTGGCGACCACCGCCGTCGGTAATCATGAATTCGACAAGGGCTTCGCAGACCTGAACGGGCGGGTCTCCACCAACTCCAGCTACCCGCAGCTTGGCGCCAACGTGTATTCGAAGGGCACCACGACTCCCGCGCTGCAGGAATATGCGCTGGTCGAGGTGGCCGGACTGACTGTTGGCGTCATCGGTGTGGTGACCCAGGAAACCTCGACACTGGTCAGTCCCGGCGGCATTTCCACGCTGGACTTCGGCGATCCCGTGGCAGCCGTCAACCGCGTGGCTGCTGAACTAACGGACGGCACCGGCGATGAAGCCGACATCATTCTGGCGTCTTTCCATGAGGGAGCGGCCACCGGTGCCAGCCTCGATGCTGCGCTGGACAGCGCGGTCTTTGCCCGCATTGCCGATGAGACCTCCGCCGAGGTGGATGCGATCTTCACCGGTCATACGCACCAGGTCTACACTTTCGATGCGCCGGTACCGGGCACAACGGGTGAAACCCGGCCCATCGTCCAGACCGGGCAATACGGCGAGAACGTCGGCCAGATCCAGCTCAGTGTCACCGAGGGCGAGGAAAACGGCGAGGCGACCTTCGATGTCACGAGCTACGAGATGGCCCTTGAACCGCGCAAGGCGATTCCTGACGATGACGCTGCGAACGCGGACGAGCTAAACAAGGCCCTCGATGACGAGTTGGCCAACACCTATCCCCGGGTAGCCGAGGTGCGGACGATCGTCGTCGCCGCCTTGGCCGAAGCCGAGGTGGTGGGGGCACGTCCGGTGGGCTCGGTGACGGGCGACATCACCACGGCCTTCACCCCCGACGGCGAGGACGAGGATACGCTGCCGGAGCGCGACGACCGTGCCAGCGAATCCACGCTGGGCAACCTGGTGGCGGACTCGCTGATGGAAACGCTCTCCGCCGAAGGACTGGGCGGCGCCGAGATCGGTGTGGTCAATCCGGGCGGCCTGCGCTCCGAGCTCTACTATGCGCCGGACGGAACCATTACGTCCGCCGAAGCCAACGCCGTCTTGCCGTTCGTGAACAACCTGTGGACCACCACGCTTACGGGTGCCCAGTTCAAGACGCTGCTGGAGCAGCAGTGGCAGCTCGATGCCGACGGCAATGTGCCCAGCCGCCCGTTCCTGCACCTCGGCCTTTCGGACAACGTCAACTACACCTACGATCCGAACGCCGAACAGGGCAGCCACGTCACCGGGGTGTGGATCAACGGCGAGCAGCTGGATGAAACCCGCGAATACCGGATCGGCACCTTCAGCTTCCTGGCGCAGGGCGGAGACAACTTCCATGTCTTCACTGAGGGCACCGACACCCGGGATTCCGGCCTGATCGACCGTGACGCGTGGATCGCCTATCTGGAGCAGAACAGCCCGCTGTCCCCGTCCTTCGACCGCCGCGCGGTGGCCCTGACGGGCGTGCCCGCCACGGTTGAACCGGGCCAGCAGGTGTCCTTCGGGGTCTCCAAACTGGACCTGACCTCGCTGGGCGCTCCGGTCAACACCGAACTGACCCTGCGCTACGAACCGGCCGATAGCGGAGCCAGCGCCTTTACCCGTTCTGTGCCTGCCGCGGCGCTGCCCGCAACGCTGGGCACCTTCGACGTGGCCGACGGCGCCGCAACCGTTTCCTTCACCGTTCCGGACGAGTTGAGCGGCGGCGTGTTCACCCTGACCGCGGCCGAGTCGGGGACGCTGGTGCGGCTGCCGATCGAGATCCCGGTGGCTGAACTTCCCGCCGACATCGCCGAAATCCAGGGCACGTCGGACGTCTCGCCGCTGGCAGGCAAGGACGTGACAACCCGCGGCGTAGTGACGGCGGTGTACCCGGAGGGCGGGTTCAACGGGTATTACATCCAGACCCCGGGCACCGGCGGCGACATCGCAGAAGACCATGCGGCCTCCCACGGCATCTTCGTCTTCTCCCCCTCCACCGTGGACGAGGTGGCCCTCGGCGACCACGTCGAGGTTACCGGCGGGGTCAGCGCATACCACGGGCTGACCGAACTGACCGTTGATGAGGGCGGGCTGGTCCTGCTGGACGAACCGGCCGAGGAGGTCAAGCCTGCCACAATCGAGTGGCCCGCCAGCAACGCCGAGCGGGAGAAGTTCGAAGGCATGCTGCTCGACCCGCAGGGCGGCTTCACCGTGACGGACAACTACTCGCTGAACCAGTACGGCGAGATCGGCCTGGCCGCCGGAGATGAGCCGCTGGTCCAGCCCGCCGCCGTGGGCACGTACGGTTCGGACGAGTTCTGGGCCGAAACCGAGAAGAATGCCGCGCTTTCCGTGACCTTGGACGACGGGGCCAGCATCAACTACCTGGGCTCCGACGCCAACAAGGACATCCCGCTGCCGTACCTGACCCCGGAGACTCCGGTCCGGGTGGGCTCAGCGGCGTCCTTCGACACCTCGGTGGTGCTCGACTACCGGTTCGGTCTCTGGCGTTTCCAGCCGCTGACCCAACTGACCGCGGCCAACAGCGGAACGGTCCAGCCGGCGTCGTTCCCCAATACCCGCGCTCAGGCGCCGGAAGAGGTGGGCGGCAACGTCAAGATCGCCTCCTTCAACGTGCTGAACTACTTCACCACCACCGGCGACCAGCTGGACGGGTGCAAGGCCTACACGGACCGGGACGGCAACCCGGTCACCGCACGGAACTGCGACGCCCGCGGCGCCTACGATGCCGAGAACCTGGAACGGCAGGAGGCCAAGATCGTCGCCGCGATCAACGCCCTGGATACCGACGTCGTCGCTCTGGAGGAAATCGAGAACTCCGCACAGTTCGGCAAGGACCGCGACGACGCCCTGGCCGCGCTGACCGCCGCGCTGAACGAGGGCCTCGCCGCCGGCGAAGACGCAGCAGCAGCAGCATGGGACTATGTGCGGTCGCCGGAAGAGCTGCCTGAGCTGTCCGACGAGGACTTCATCCGCACGGCCTTCATCTACAAGAAGGACGCCGTGCAGACCATCGGCGAGTCCGTCATCCATAACGACACCGATGCCTTCGCCAACGCCCGCAGGCCGCTGGCCCAGACGTTCAAGGTCAAGCACGGCGGCGCGGACACGAAGTTCATTGTGGTTGCCAACCACTTCAAGTCCAAGGGCTCGGCTCCGTCCTCGGGCGAAAACGCGGACCACGGCCAGGGTGCGTGGAATGCTGCCCGCACCGAGCAGGCAAAATCCCTGGTGGGCTTCGCCGGGACGATGCAGGAGAAGTTCAGCACGGACAAGGTCTACCTCACCGGCGACTTCAACTCCTATGCGCAGGAAGACCCGATCCGGATCCTGGCCGAGGCCGGCTACATCAATCAAGGTGCCAAGACCGGCGAGCACAGCTACAACTTCGACGGCATGGTGGGCTCGCTGGACTACATCTTCGCTTCGCCCGAGGCCGATGCCGTAGTGGAAGGCGCGGACATCTGGAACATCAACTCGGTCGAGTCGATCGCGCTGGAATACAGCCGGTACAGCTACAACGTGACCGATTTCTACGCCCCGGACATGTTCCGGGCCAGCGACCATGACCCGATCGTCGTCGGTCTGGACCTGCCGACCGCACGGGACAAGGCGCACGGCAGGCGCTAGGGGCAGGAGGGAACCTGTCAGGCCGGACCCGCAGCGGCCCCGGCCCTGACCCGGCCGGCACCGGCAGGCGCGGCCGCATCCAGGATGGCGCGGGCAATATCGTCCGCGTCCTTCAGGGTGCGGCCGCCCTGGCGCACCGGCGCACCGGCTTCCGCGGCAATGGACGTTCCCCACTGCACCGAGGACAGCTGCAGCCCCAGCACATAGAGGTTCTCTACGGGCCGGCCGTTGACCCCGATGGCGCGGTACGGCGGCCGGGTGACATCCAGTCCGGACGTCGGAACCGGTGCGCCCTCGGCGCCGAGCATCAGCTTCGGCCGGACCAGCCCGGCCTCCATCAGGTGGCGCAGCAGCGCGGACCGGTTCTGTGTCACCCGGTTGGCCGGCATCATGGCTTCCATCAGATACGTCGCCGAGTAGGCAGCACCGTCAACCCAGGGCGAGGTGGCCCGGAACTGTTCGGTCTCCGGGTCCACCTCGAACTGCGGGTCCGGTCCCACGAACTCGACCATTCCGGCGCGGGCGAGCGCAGCCAGCTGCTCGATGCGCTGGGCCGGCGGCCCGCTGGCGAGGCCTTCCACCAGCGGCTCGAACCAGCCACGCAGCTCGGCGAGCCAGGACTCGTCGGTCAGTCCGCCGTCGGCCACAATTTCCTTGAGCAGGCTCCGCCCGGCGTTCAGCGCCCCGATGGCCATCTTCAACGGGTCGTCCTCGCCCAGCGCCGAGCCCGCCGCATCCGCCTCAAGGTAAGCGACCATGGCCTGCTGGTACTCCTGCGCGGAGGCGAACTTCCGCCCGGCGAAGGGCCGGGCCAGCGCCTCGACATCCAGCAGCCGTCCGGGCTCGACCTGTTCGTCCAGGTACCCGCGGATGCGGTTCCGCAGGGTCGGGCTGCCGGGCACGGTCTTCTGCCCCAGCAGCTCCTGAAGCCCGGCCAGGAACTCGCGCGGATGCCCGTTGATGCACCCGGGCTCCACCCTTGCCAGCGTGGAATAGTAGGTCCACAGCACGTCGCGTTGCAACAGCGGCCACAAGTCGTGGTCAAAACCCGGCTGCACGCCGGCGTCCGCAAAGAGCCGCGCGGCTGACGGGGTGAAATAGCGAAGTTCGACGCCGGCAGGCAGGTAACCCTGCAGCCTCGCCTTGGCGCGGTACGGGGTGCCGCGGCGGGAGCCCGCCACCAGTTTGGGTTCCTTGCCGGAGGGCACGTACCGCATGGGTTCAGTGTTCGACGCCGGCAGGAACGTGCCGCCCCGGCCTTGCGTCAGTTTGATCATCACGTCGAAGAAGTTCAGGCCCATGCCGCGGACCAGCATGGTGCGGCCGGCGGGGATGCGGCTGAAGTCGAGGTCCGCGGGCACATTCGGCGGCAGGTAGTGCAGGCCGTACCGGGCGGCTTCGTCCTGCAGGTTCTGCTGTTCCGGATTCAGCGCGGCAGGCAGATGCCCCAGCGCCAGCACCACGGCGTCCGCGTCCACGGTGTTGCCGTCCGCGAGGACCAGCCGGCTGGTGCCGTCGATCCGGTGCAGGTGGGTTGCCTCGGCCTCGTGGACGTGGACCACTACGTGGTTTCCGGCCGCCTCGTTCAGCCGGGCGAACGTCCAGGCCAGGTACCGTCCGTACAGTGCCCGGCTGGGGAAGTCCGCGGCCGAAAGCGAGCGGGCCTCCTCCGCGTCCTCCGGCGGCACATCGCTGATGCTCCCGGCAACGACGGCGGACCGCCATGCCTCGAAGGGCATTCCGGCCACGGGCGCGGCGTCGAGTTCGCCGGCGGGCACCACGGTGGGAAAAAGCGAGGGCGTGTTCATGAGGAACAGGCGGGACTGGCCGGCACGCCAGACATGGCCGGGGCCCGGCGGATAGGGATCAATGAGGTGGATGTGCAGCCTGCCGGTCTCGCCACGGTCCCGGTGATTGGCCACCAAACGTTCCAACACGGAGGTACCCCGGGGGCCTGCACCCACGATTGCCACCCGGTAGCCGCGCTGAGATTCCATGCCTTCTAGCGTAACCGGGGCCGCGCACTGGCCTGATCCGGACCTTCCCCTGCCTGCCGCTCCTCCCGGCGGCGACCGCCCGGTTGCCCTGACCCCGACGGCTTGGTTGCCCGGCCCTGCCTAGGATGGGAAGCATGACTCAGGAGCCCAACCATCTGCCCGACGACGAATTCCGCTGGCTCGAAGACATTTACGGCGAGAAACCGCTGGACTGGGTCCGGGACCAGAATGCCCGCACCGAAACCAAACTGGTAGACCAGAAGTTCCTGGAGCTGGAGCAGAACGTGCTCGAGGTACTGGACTCGGAAGACCGGATTCCTGCCGTCACCAAGCGCGGCAATTTCTACTACAACTTCTGGCGGGACAAGGCGAATCCCCGCGGCCTCTGGCGGCGCACCACCTGGGAGAGCTACGTGCAGGACTCACCCGAGTGGGATGTCCTGCTGGACGTGGACGCGCTGGCCGCGGCCGAGGGCACGGAGTGGGTCTTCGCCGGTTCGCAGTTCCTCCGCCCGCCGGACGGCACCAGCTACCGGCGCGCGCTGCTGCGGCTCTCTCCCGACGGCGGGGATGCGATCACGCTCCGGGAGTTCGACGTCGAAACCCGCAGCTTCGTGGACGGCGGCTTCAAGATTCCCGCCGCCAAAACCTACGCCAACTGGCTGGACGAAGACACCATCCTGCTCGGAACGGACTTCGGACCCGGCAGCATGACCACGTCCTCCTACCCGCGCACCAGCCGCATCCTGCGCCGGGGCCAGAAACCGGCGGACGCCGAACTGTATTTCGAGGTGCCCGCCGAGCACATGCTGGCGCAGGCCGTCCACGATTCCACTCCGGGTTTCGAGCGGGAGATCGCGGTGGACGTGATCGACTTCTTCAACTACCGCAACTACCTCAGGCGCGACGGCGGATGGCTGCCCATCGACGTGCCCACGGACGTGGAAGTCGGCTTCCACAAACAGTGGCTCACACTGCGTCCGCAGACCGATTGGCAGCCGGCCGGCACCAGCACCACCTACCCGGCGGGCTCGCTGCTGGCCGCCGGGCTCGAGGATTTCCTCGCCGGCAGCCGCGACCTCATCGCGCTCTTCACCCCGGACGCCGGCACCTCGCTGCAGTCCTGGAGCTGGACGCAGAACTTCCTGCTGCTGAACCTGCTGCAGGACGTCTCCTCGCAGGTGCTGGTTCTGGACCCGGCGAAGAACTGGGCGGCCGCGGAACTCGATGCCTGCCCGCCGCTGCATTCGGTGGACGCCTCGGCCGTGGACGATGAGGACAGCGACGACTACTGGCTGGTGGCCACGGGCTTCCTCACGCCGTCCACGCTCTCCCGCGGCACTGTGGCAGGTGGGCCGGCCACGGCGGTGAAGTCGTCGCCGTCGTTCTTCGATGCCTCCGGCCATATGGTGGAGCAGCATTTCGCCGTGTCCAAGGACGGCACCAAGATCCCGTATTTCCAGGTAGGGCCCAAAGACCTCACGTACGACGGCGGCAATCCCACGCTGCTCTCCGGTTACGGCGGGTTCGAGGTCAGCAGGACGCCCGCCTACAGCGGGACCGTCAGGCGGGCCTGGCTGCAGCAGCGCACGTCGGACGGGCGCGGCGGAGTATACGTGGTCGCCAACATCCGAGGCGGCGGCGAGTATGGCCCGGCCTGGCACCGCGCCGCTTTGCAGGCGAACAGGCACCGCGCGTACGAGGACTTCGCTGCCGTGGCGCAGGATCTGATGGACCGCGGCGTGACCCGGCGGGAGCGTCTGGGCTGCTCGGGCGGTTCCAACGGCGGGCTGCTGGTGGGGAACATGCTCACCCGGTACCCGCACCTGTTCGGGGCGGTCTCGTGCGGGGTGCCGCTGCTGGACATGGCCCGCTACACCAAGCTCTCCGCCGGGTACTCGTGGATTGCCGAGTACGGCGACCCGGAGGACCCGGCGCAGTGGGACTTCATCCGCGCGTTCTCGCCCTACCACCTGCTTGAGCCGCGAACCGAGTACCCGGACACGTTGATCTGGACGGCGACCTCCGATGACAGGGTCGGACCGGTGCAGGCGAGGAAAATGGCGGCCCGGATGCGGGCCATGGGCGTGCAGAATGTCTGGTTCCACGAAGCACTCGAAGGCGGCCATGCCGGCGCCAGCGACAATAAGCAGGCCGCCCGCCTGCAGACTCTGTCCAACACGTTCCTGTGGAACGCGCTCACCGGTTGAGGCCTGCAGATCGGCGGCGGAGACCACCTGTTGGCGCCCGTTTTGATCTGGCCCGGTTATCTGGGTAATCTTGATGGGCTGGCAACAGCATCTTGGAGACGTGCCAGAGCGGCCGAATGGACTTCACTGCTAATGAAGGGTCGGGGTTAAACTCGACCGGGGGTTCAAATCCCCCCGTCTCCGCGTTTGGCCCCTGCAGTTCCGCGAGGAACTGCAGGGGCCTTTTGCGTTTCCGGGCGGCGCTTCCACAGGTCCGTGGCCCCGCGCCCGCCCGGAGACCGGGGCGCGCGGGCGTTGGCCTTCTCAGTCCCTGGACATCAAGTCCCTGAACATCAGGCTTTCAGAGCCAAGGCGAAGGGCAGCACGGCTTCGGCTCCGGCACGGCGCAACGTGCGGCCGGCAACCGTAACGGTCCACCGGCTGTCCGCCAGATCGTCCACCAGGAGGACCGGCCCTGGATTGCCCGCGAACCATTCGGCCCCACCAGCCGGCACCTCGAACTGGTCCCAGACGTCGGCCAGCCGGTACGCGCTGTTGCCGCCAGGGCCGCCCTTCGGACCGCCGCCGGGCATGGACAGTGCGCCCAGGTAGGGCATCCGCCCAATGCTGGCCAGGCCCTCGGCCAGCGAACCGACCAGTTGCGGGCGGGTCCGGGACGGCACACTGACCACGGCGACGGGCCGCTGGGCCCAGCCCCATTCCGCGAGCACGCGGACGCAGGCCTGCAGGGTCAACTGGTCCAGCGGCTGGTCCGGCGCCTGTTCGGACAGCAGCTCGCGCAGTTTGCTACCCCAGCCCAGATCCGTCAGACGGGCCAGCGCACGACCGGGCAGGTTCGCCTCCCCCGGCCCGATCTTGCCTTTGACCTCCACACCCAGCCGGTTCATCCCGGTAGGCCACATGGCGCGCGGATCGAGCTCGACGCCCACCCGGTGCAGGGCGGCATCGGCGCTTTCCGTGGCGGACTCGGCCACCGAGTCCGCATACCAGCGGCCGGCGCAGTTATCGCAGCGGCCGCACGGTGCGGCCGCTGGATCGTCCAGCTCCCGGGAGAGGAATTCCATCCGGCAGCCGGTGGTGTTCTCGTAGTCCAGCATGGAGTTCTGCTCCACGACGCGCGCCTTGGCGATACGCTCGTAGCGCTCGCGGTCATAATCCCAGGGCTGGCCGGTGCCTTCCCAGCCGCCCGAGACCCGTTGCACGGCCCCGTCCACGGCCAGCACCTTGAGCAGCAGCTCCAGCGGGGAGCGTTTGAGGTTGACGCGGGTTTCCAGCGCCGCGGTGGAGAGAACCGTCCCCGGCTGCGCCAGTTCCCGCAGGACGGCCAGCGCGATGTCCTCGTTCGGCATGGACGCGGTGGCGAAGTACGCCCAGATGTCGCGGTCTTCGCGGCCCGGCAGCAGCAAGACATCTGCGTTCGGCGTTCCGCGGCCGGCGCGGCCCACCTGCTGGTAGTACGCCACCGGTGACGACGGCGCCCCGAGGTGCACTACGAACCCGAGGTCCGGCTTGTCGAACCCCATACCCAGGGCGCTGGTGGCGACCAATGCCTTGACCCGGTTGTCCTTCAGCGCCGTCTCGGCAGCCTCGCGGTCTGCCGGGTCCGTCCGGCCGGTGTACGCGAGCACTTCGTGGCCCGCCTCGCGCAGCAGCCGGGCAGTATCCTCGGCGTTGGAAACGGTCAGGGCGTAAATGATGCCACTGCCGGGCAGTTCGTGCAGATGCGTCAGCAGCCAGCCCAGCCGTGCCCTGGCATTGGGCAGGCGCAGCACGCCCAGCCGCAGCGATTCCCGCGCCAGCGGACCGCGGATGGTCAGCACCTGCCCATCGGCCGCAACGTCACCGGCAAGGGCCGCGGCCCCGAGCTGTTCTTCGATGTCGTGGACCACGCGGGAGTTGGCCGTCGCGGTGGTTGCCAGCACCGGCACGGTCGCGGGCAACTGCTCGATCAGGTCCCGGATGCGCCGGTAGTCGGGGCGGAAGTCATGCCCCCAGTCCGAGATGCAGTGCGCCTCATCAATCACCAGCAGGCCCGAACTGCGGATCAGCTCCGGCAGCTGTTCCTCCCGGAACCGTGGATTGTTCAGTCGCTCGGGGGAGACCAGCAGGACATCCACGCTGTTGCCTGCCAGTTTGGCGCGGATATCGTCCCATTCCAGCTGATTGGCCGAGTTGATGGCGGCGGCACGGACCCCGGCGCGCTCGGCCGCGGAGACCTGGTCCCGCATCAGCGCCAGCAGCGGAGAAACGATCAGGGTCGGGCCGGCACCCCGGGCACGCAGCAGCAGGCTGGCCACGAAGTAGACGGCGGATTTTCCCCAGCCCGTCCGCTGGACCACCAGCGCCCGCCGGCCGCCGGCAACCAGAGCTTCCACAGCCTCGAACTGCCCCGAATGGAACTGTGCCTCCGGATTTCCCACCAGCCGGCGGAGGATTTCGGTTGCTTCTTCCCGAAGGTCGGTTACCTGTCCGGTCATGCTCTGCAAATCAGCCATTACCCCAGTATTACAGCCGCGCCTGACAGCCCTGTCGGTTATCCACAGGGGTTCCTTATAAGCTAGGGCGGTGACGAGTCTCGATCTTAGTGTTTCTTTCCAGGAGTCCTTCAAGGCGTACGACGTGCGCGGCATCGTCGGCGAAACGATTACCGCGGCCACGGTCGAGGCCACCGGCGCCGCCTTTGTGGACGTCCTCGGGCTGGCCGGACAGACCGTCCTGGTCGGCGGCGACATGCGCCCGTCCTCCCCCGAGTTCGCGCAGGCCTTCGCCCGCGGCGCCGCGGCGCGCGGGTCGAACCCGAAGATGCTGGGCCTGATCTCCACGGACGAGCTCTACTTCGCCTGCGGCACCCTGTCCGCGGCCGGCGTCGTCTTCACCGCCTCGCACAACCCGGCCGAATACAACGGCATGAAAATGGCCCTGCCCGGCGCCGTCCCGGTCTCCTCCGACACCGGACTCTACGAGATCCGCGACACCGCCGCCCGCTACCTCACCGACGGCTTCCCCGCCTCCGACCCCGGCACGCTCAGCGAGCAGGACGTGCTGGCCGACTACGCCGGCTACCTGCGCTCCCTGGTGGACCTCTCCGGCTCCCGGCGGCTGAAGGTCGTGGTCGACGCCGGCAACGGCATGGCCGGACTGACCACCCCCGCGGTCCTGGGCGACGGCGTGCTGCCGGCCCTGCCGCTGGAGATCATCGAACTGTACTTCGAGCTCGACGGCACGTTCCCGAACCATCCGGCCAACCCGCTGGAACCGGAAAACCTGCGCGACCTGCAGGCCGCCGTCGTCGCCCACGGCGCGGACATCGGCCTGGCGTTCGACGGCGACGCGGACCGCTGCTTCGTGATCGACGAAACCGGCAACCCGGTCTCCCCTTCCGCGGTCACCGCACTGGTGGCCCGCCGCGAAATCGCCCGCGCCAAGGCCGCCGGCGAGGACACCCCGGTCATCATCCACAACCTGATCACCTCCCGCGCCGTGCCCGAACTCGTCGCCCATGACGGCGGGCGGGCCGTGCGCACCAGGGTGGGGCATTCCTTCATCAAGGCCGTCATGGCTGCCGAGGGCGCCGTGTTCGGCGGGGAGCACTCCGCGCACTATTACTTCCGCGACTTCTTCAACGCCGACACGGGCATGCTCGCCGCGATGCACGTCCTGGCCGCCCTCGGCGAACAGGAACAACCGCTCTCCGCCCTGGCGCACGAGTATGAGCCGTACGTCTCCTCCGGCGAGATCAACTCGAAGATCGAGGACAAGGATGCCGCCGTTGGCCGCGTCCGCGCCCGGTTCGCCGGCGAGGACGTGGACATTGACGAACTCGACGGCGTGACGTTCACCGCCCGCGACGGTTCGTGGTGGTTCAACCTCCGCCCGTCCAACACCGAACCTTTCCTGCGCCTGAACGCAGAAGCCATCGACACCGCAACACTGGATAAGGTCCGGGACACCGTCCTGGGACTGGTAAGGGAATAACCAATGAGCACAGAGGGCACTTCGTGGCGCGAAGGCATAGAACCTGAAGTCCTGAACGACATCGACACGCTCTTCGGCACCGGCCTGGGCATGGCGCAGGAGCAGCTGGAAGAACACGGCGCCTTCCTGCCGGTGGGCCTGGTCATGACCACCGACGGCGAGCTGCGGCTGATCGCCGTCCAGCCCGAGGACATCGAGGGCGACGAGGAATCCGACGAGGTGGACGCGGATGCCATGATCCAGGACATCTACACCGCACTGCAGCAGGAGAAGTCGCAGTTCCGCGCCATCGCGGTGATCAGCGACATTTACCTGCCCGACAATGACACGGACGCCATCCATGTCGCCACCGAGCATTCGTGGGGAGCGGCCATCGCGGCCATCCAGCCCTACAGCCACGACGACGACGGCGAGTGGACCTACCCCGATCCGTTCATCGATCCGCAGGACCGGATCGTCTGGCCGCCCGCCTAACACCGGACGGAGCGACCACCGGACGGAGCACCAACGCAGCGGCGTTAGAATGCCTGCATGCGGATCAATGCCTTCTCTGACGTGTGCCTGCGCGCCCTCATGCTGCTCAGCGCCTCGCCCGAAGGCGAACTGCTGACCACCCAGGCCATAGCCGACGGCGTCGGGACTCCCTACAACCACGTCAGCAAAGCGGTCCTGAAACTGCGCTCCCTCGGCCTCGTGGACGCTGTCCGCGGCCGCTCCGGAGGCGTGCGTTTGAGCGCCAAAGGGCGTACGACGACGGTGGGCTGGCTGCTGCGCGAACTGGACGAACGCGAAGACCTCGTCGACTGCGAAAGTGCCGCCGGCAACTGCCCGATGAGCAACAACTGCGGCCTGCGCGGGGCCCTGCGCCGCGCCCGCGAAGCCTTCTACCGCGAACTCGACGATCTGGTCGTCTCGAGCCTGCCGCATCAGGGCCAAATGGAGCCGGTATTTGTGATGTTGAACACACGCCGCCCGGCCTAGCCGCGAAAAATCAGGGAATTTTCTACACGCAGTAGAAATGTGGATTTAAACCAGCATTTGGGATGCTACTTTTGAGGCATCAACCACCTTCTGACCCAAGGAGTAACGATGCTCTCGGAGAAATCCCGCCCCATCATTGAAGCCACCCTCCCCCTCGTGGGCGAACGGTTGGGGAGCATTACACCGAACTTCTACAGCCGCATGTTCGCGGCGCATCCGGAACTCCTTGACGGGCTTTTCAGCCGCGCCAACCAGCGCAACGGGGAGCAGCAGAAGGCCTTGGCCGGTTCCATCGCCGCCTTCGCCTCAGCCCTGGTCGCCAACCCCGATCTGATCCCCGAGACCATGCTCAGCCGCATCGCCAACAAGCACACCTCGCTGGGCATCACCGAAGACCAGTACGACATCGTCTACAAGTACCTCTTCGAAGCCATCGCCGAAGAGCTGGCCGATGTGATCACCGCCGAGATCGCCGAAGCCTGGACCGAGGTCTACTGGCTGATGGCCAACGCCCTGATCAAGATCGAAAAAGGCCTCTACGCACAGCAGGCCAATGACAAGATGTGGACGCCGTGGAAGGTCGTGGAGAAGAACCCGGCCGGCACCGGCGCCATGACATTCGTCCTCGAGCCGGCGGATGACACCCCGGTCACCGTCGCCCGCCCTGGCCAGTTCGTCAGCGTCAAGGTCCAGCTGCCCGACGGCCTGCGCCAGGTCCGCCAGTACTCGCTCTCCGCTGACGTCCACTCCACCGAACGCCGGGTCTTCACCACCAAGCTCGATGACGGCGGCGAGGTCTCCCCCGTGCTCCACCGCACCGTCCAGGTCGGCGATGTCCTCGAGCTGTCCAATCCCTACGGCGACGTCACCCTGGACGAGGGCGACAACCCGGTAGTCTTCGCCACTGCAGGCATCGGCTGCACCCCGTCCGCATCCGCACTGCGCTCCCTGGCCCGGCAGGGTTCCAGCCGCGAAGTAATGGTCCTGCACGCGGAGAAGAACCTGGAAGCCTGGGCGTTGCGCGACCAGATGGTCAACGACATCGAAAAGCTCGACGGCGCCAACCTCAAGCTGTGGCTCGAAGAGCCGGCCGAAGGCGCCAGCACAGGCTTCATGACCCTGCAGGATGTGGAACTGCCGACCGACGCCTCCGTCTACGTCTGCGGCCCGCTGCCGTTCATGAAGTCCATCCGCAACCAGGCGATCGACGCCGGCATCCCCGCCACCAAGATCCACTACGAGGTCTTCGGCCCGGATCTCTGGCTCGCCTCGGCCAACTAAGGCCCCTCGAAAAAAACCAGCCACCATCCCAACAGTCGGCGGCCCGGAAACGTCCGGGCCGCCGTCGCTGTTAAGCGCACCCAGCGTCAGGCGCGCTCATCGCCGGCGGGCAGGACCAGACCGGCCGAACCATCCACGAGAACCTGCTGACCGTCCCGCAGCACATCCGTTCCGGTACCGGTTCCCATCACCGCGGGAATGCCGTACTCGCGCGCGACGATCGCGGCGTGCGAGCCAAGGCCGCCAGCGTCCACCACGACGGCGGCGGCGCGCTGGAACAAGGGCGTCCACGAGGGATTGGTGTACGGGCACACGAGAATCTCCCCGCTCACCAAGGTGCCAAAGTCCACCGGCGAGCGGATCACCCGGACCCGTCCGGCCGCCCGGCCTGCGCTGGCCGCTGTGCCGGAAACCAGGGCATACCCGTGCCGGCGACTGCCGGCGAAGAGGGCATCCGTCGGCAGCAGCGGAATACCTTCGAGCTCGCGGCGCTTTGCCTCGCGCGCCAGCACCACGCGGCGGTACCGCTCGCGTTCGGCGGCCGGCAGTACCGCGCCGCCACCGCTACCGCCTCCGCCCCCGCTTGTCATCGCTTGGAGTTCGTCGAAGCGCAGGTGGTGGACCTGGTCCGGTGACTCCAGCACGCCGGCCGCGGCCAGCCTCTGCCCGAGCTCCAGCAGCGCCCGGCGCAGCGGCGGCAGCAGCTTGGTGGCGTAGAAGTGGGTGTCTTCGCGGAACGCCATGCCGGCTTTCGCGCCCGCGACGGCGCCCAGGACCTGGCGCCGGAGCGGTCCGAACCGGAGGGCTGGATGCCGCTCCAGCTCCCGCAAGGCCTGTCCGGTCTGGTCGGCGCCCTGGTGCCGTTCGCCCAGCATCGCTTTGACCAGGCCGAGCACCACGTCGGGAGCGCCGGACCAGGTGGGTGCGCTGCTGAGCACAATGCTGACTGTCTCGCGGTGGCCGTACTCTGTCAGGAAAGCGTCGAAATCAGCGCGGAAGCCGGCGAACTCGGGCTCATTCAGCCGGACGAGCAGCTCCGCTGTGGCCAATTCATCAAACGCCGCGGAGAGAGCAGGATCGCGCTGGACGCCCTCCGCCAACTGCTCCAGAGCACGGTTGGCCTGGCTGGTGCGGGTTTCGGCGCCGGCGACCAGCCCAGAGGCCAGCCGGGGCTTGCCCAGCAGCAGCAATAACAAGCGCAGCTTCGCCTGCGGGACAAACGCCCCGGGCAGATAGGCCGCCCGCAGTTCGGTAATCCAGTGGATCGCGGCGAAGGCGTCCTCGGCCAACCGGATGACTTCGTGCCAGCGCAGCAGCTCCGGATCCCTGGCATTCAGCTGGTCCACCTCAGCCAGGAACGCGGTGAACCGGCCGTCCTCGGTCCACTTGTCCGGCTTGAACCGGCGGACGCGCAGGGCGATGGACAAGGGTGCGGCCAGGGTCCGGAGCGTTGGCCGCGGGATCGGCGGGACCAGCCGGACCACCACCCCGTCCTCTTCCGGCAGCAGCTGTTCAATGGTCGGGAACCGGACGCCGACGCTGCCCGCCATTCCCCGGAGCATGGCGCCGATTCCCTGATCCATCCAGCCCGAGGCATCCAATGGGTAGGGCCGCTGCGTGAACATTTCGAGGAAGAACGGCCCCATCAGCTTCTGGAACCGGTTCAGTTTCAGCGGCTGTGGCGGCAGTGCTGTCATCGGACGTGACTGCAGGACATAGATCCGGTCCCCGGCTACCGCCCACTCCATGTCCTGCGGCCGGCCGAACAGCTCCGCCGCCTGCCGCGCCAGCCGCGCCAGTTCCGTGAGCTGTGCCGGGCTAAGCGATGGCTGCAGGCCCTCGTTGGCCCGGACGCGACCGCGGCCCTCGCTGCCACCGGGGACATCGCTAGTCCCGCCGTTCTCGCTGGCGGCTCGGGTCTCGCCGGTTCCGCCGTCGTCGTACGCGTGAATCACTACTTCACGTCGGCCAGGGGCATAATCCCTCAGGCGCCCAGCGCTGTCGAGGACATAGTGGTCCGGAGTAACCAGGCCGGAGACCACGGCTTCCCCCAGCCCGCCGCTGGCATCCACGACAATCTCGTCCCGCGCACCGGTCACGGGGTTCGCGCCGAACATCACGCCGGCCATCTCTGCCGGAACCATCTCCTGAACGACGACGGCGATAGCCACCTCGTGCGGGTCGATCCCCTGCCGCTGGCGGTACGTGATCGCCCGGTCCGTCCAGAGCGAGGCCCAGCAATCCGCAACGGCCTGGATCACTGCATCCTCGCCGACAACATTGAGGTAGGTGTCCTGCTGGCCGGCGAAGGCTGCGCCCGGCAGGTCCTCGGCGGTGGCGCTCGACCGCACGGCTACTGGCTTCGAACCCAGCAGTGCATACGCATCCGCCACTGCCGCCCGGATCTTTGGCGGAACGCTCGTGGCCGCAAATTCCGCCCTAATACTGGCGCCGTGCGCGCCGGATTGCAGCAGTTCCGCCAGTTTCGCGCCCAGTGGTGTGGAGTCCAGCAGGGTGGCGTAGGCCCGGGTGGTAATGACGAAGCCGTCCGGCACGGGAAAGCCGGTGCGGATCAGCTCACCGAGGTTGGCACCCTTGCCGCCTGCCAAAGCGATATCCCCGGCGCCGAACCCTGCCAGCCGTCCCACCAATGCGCTTTCAGTCATACTGAGGATCCTCCGAGGTCGCGGACGGCCGGTCCTCTACAAGATACGCCGGAAGCCGATTGAAAGAAGCAGGCCCCGACTCAATTGTCGGGACCTGCTTCCGTACGGTCCGAGCGGCAGGGAACCTTAAGCGGCGAAGCGCTCCTGCAGCACCTTCAGCTGTGCGGACAGCTGCTCCGGCAGGGACTCCCCGAAGCGGGCGTACCATTCCTCGATGCCCTTGAGCTCTTCGGCCCATTCAGCAGGATCAACCTTGACGGCTTCCTCAACCTGTTCCGGCGTCATGTCTAGACCGGTGAGATCGAGGGAGTCCGGCGTCGGCACGAAGCCGATCGGCGTTTCCGTGGCCTTGGCCTTGCCTTCGATCCGTTCGATGGCCCACTTCAGCACTCGGGAGTTGTCCCCGAAGCCCGGCCACGCGAAGCCACCGTCGGCCGTGCGGCGGAACCAGTTGACCAAGAAGATCTTGGGCAGACGCTCCTGGTTGCCCTTGCCGGAAACGGTGATCCAGTGGCGCAGGTAGTCACCGGCGTCGTACCCAATGAAGGGCAGCATCGCCATCGGATCGCGGCGGACCACGCCCACGGCACCGGCTGCAGCGGCAGTGGTTTCCGAGGACAGCGTGGAGCCCATGAAGATGCCGTTGGTCCAGTCGCGGGCCTCGGTGACCAGCGGGATGGTGGTCTTGCGGCGTCCGCCGAAGAGGATGGCGTCGATGGCCACGCCCTGCGGGTCGTGGTACTCCGGTGCCAGCATGTCGACCTGGTCGATCGGCGTGCAGAACCGCGAGTTCGGGTGCGCGGCGGGACGGCCGGACTCCGGGGTCCATTCGTTGCCCTGCCAGTCGGTCAGGTGCTCGGGAACTTCATCCGTCATGCCCTCCCACCAGACACCGCCGTCGTCGGTCAGCGCCACGTTGGTGAAGATGGAGTTGCCCTTGGCAATGGCGCGCATGGCGTTGGGGTTGGTGCTCCACCCCGTACCCGGCGCAACACCGAACAGGCCGAACTCGGGGTTGACCGCCCGCAGCTCGCCTTCCTTGCCGAAGCGCATCCAGTTGATGTCGTCGCCGAGGGTCTCGGCCTTCCATCCCTCGATGGTCGGATCCAGCAGGGCCAGATTGGTCTTGCCACAGGCCGAGGGGAAGGCAGCGGCGATGTGGTACGCCTTGTTCTCCGGGCTGGTCAGCTTGAGGATCAGCATGTGCTCGGCAAGCCAGCCCTCGTCGCGGGCCATGACGGACGCGATGCGCAGGGAGTAGCACTTCTTGCCCAGCAGCGCGTTGCCGCCGTAGCCGGAACCGTAGGACCAGATGGAACGCTCCTCGGGGAAGTGGACAATCCACTTCTCCTCGTTGCACGGCCACGGAACGTCTTGCTCGCCCGGCTCCAGCGGAGCGCCTACGGAGTGCAGGGCCGGCACGAAGAAGGCATCCAGCTGTTCGATCTTGCGCAGCACATCCGAGCCGATGCGGGCCATGATGCGCATGGAAGCCACCACGTAAGCGCTGTCGGTAATTTCGACGCCGAACTTCGGATCTTCAGCGTCCAGGTGTCCCATGACGAACGGAATCACATACATGGTGCGGCCACGCATGCTGCCGGCGAAGCGCTCCCGCAGGATGCCCTTCATCTTGGCCGGATCCATCCAGTTGTTGGTGAAGCCGGAGTCGCGTTCGTTCTCGGAGCAGATAAACGTCCGCTCCTCGACGCGGGCCACGTCCTTGGGATCGGAGGAGCCGGCAAAGGAGTTCGGGAACAGCTCGGGGTTCAGCCGCTTGAGCGTGCCTGCCTCGACCAGTTCATCCGTCAGCTTCTTGTTCTCGGCTTCCGAACCGTCCACCCAATAGACTGAGTCGGGCTGCGTCAGCTCGGAAACTTCGGCAACCCAGGCCAGAAGCTTGGCGTGTGTAGTTGGTGCGTTCTTGAGTGTTTCGTCAAGAACCGGCTGACGCGCGTTATCGCCCATGACTCTTCCCTTTCTCGGGCCAGTGGTGTGTATTGATGCTATGGGCCATGGAGTAGACCGGACTGCAGCTTTGTAACGCGGAACACTGATGGGTAGTCCTGTCAACCGCGGAAAATCAGGGTTTTTCCTTTCGAGCATCACGGTTTAAGTGATAAAGGTCATATAGACCGGTCTAGTTCACATTAGTCATCGAGGGCCTCAATGGCAAGCCATCCGCATGATCCCGCGAGTTTTGAGGGGTGGCGATCCTCACCCCAGCGCCGATTTGGTGACCGGAGGGAAACACGCTAGAGTTATATCCGGCCGCGAGGCCAAAGCGCCCATAGCTCAGCTGGATAGAGCGTCTGTCTACGGAACAGAAGGCCGGGGGTTCGAATCCCTCTGGGCGCACCATTCGAGATGAGGCTCGGTCAATATTTGACCGGGCCTCATTTTTGTTTCCGGAACCATTTGTCTGCAGACGGTGCGCGATCAGACTGATCCCCTGCGTCAGTCGACTCTCTTACATCACTCGGCCGGCCGCTTGCGAAACTTTTGATGAGCCGCCTGCTTGCTCACACCCAGGACTGCGGCAATGGCCGCCCAACCGACGTCGGCGTTCCGAGCTTGCAGCACCCAGTAGTGCTCCTGCCGCTCCAATTGCTGTCGGGCCTTGCGAATAGCGCCGAGTTCCTGCAGCGGATCGCCACCTTCTGCTTGGCTGAGACCAGTTTCTGAGGCCATGCCGTCAGGGTACGTTGACGACTTGGTGGCGTCAATCATTCCTAGAACGGTGGTGGGGTGTAGAGGTCCGGTGGTGGTGGTTCGGTTGGCGGGCGTATGGACCAGCTGTTTTCGGGTGTGCTGGTCCATTCGTGGCCAGTGCGCGATTTCCAGACGGTGCTGCCGTCGGCATTCTGGGTGACTTTCCAGCCGCCGGCGTGTTTTGAAATGTGGTCGGGTTTGCAGGCGGCCTTAAGATTTTCCAGCACTGTTTTGCCGCCGTCTTCCCAGGCGATGGTGTGATCTACTTCGCAGAATCGGGCTTCCACGCGGCAGCCGGGTCCGCTGCAGTGCCCGTCACGTAAGCGGACGAGTCGTTTGAGCCATTCGGGCGGGTGTCTGAGGTCTTTCGCCGCGGCGATCGCTTTATCGTATTCATCCGTGAGCACCAGCAGCCAGGATTTCGCCAGTCCGGCGAGGTTCCGGGTCATTTCGGGCGGGATCGGCCCGTACCCGGCGAGTTCGCCGGGCTCCTCGCTCAACCTTGCCGCGGTTTCCAACGACAACGTGACCGCGACACTGGCCGTCACGCCGGCCCCGGCCCCGTTGCCCGTCCCCGCGCCGGTACAGGTTCCGTTACCGGTACCGGTAGCTGCGCCGGCGCCCGTGCAGGTGCCGGTGGTGTTGCCTGTGCCGTTACACGCGCCTGAGTTGTTGGGGACCAGGTCGGTGATGACGTCGGCGCGCAGCTGGGGCAGGGTCCGGGCCTCGTCGGGGCCTTGCAGCTTCTTCGCGAGGGCCTGGACCAGGTTGAACACCATCACCGCCTTGTCCGCGCTGCAGCGGAACCAGACTTCGGCCATCCCGTCATCCTGCGGCACGAGACCGACGTTGCGGGACTGGTTCGCTTTTTCGTGGCGGACGGTGAGGCTTTCCGGGTGCAGCCGTTCACGCGCCTTACGCGCACGGGCCCGCACACTCTCCACGGTGACCTTGCCGGCTTTAGGCAGGACCCCTGCCTCGAACGCAGGCAGCAGGTTCTCGGGCAGGTCGGCGGAGCCGCGGGCGATCGCGGTCGCCCGCGGCAGATCCACCTCCCCGGCGGCCATCGCCTCCACCGTGGCCGGCAAATGCCCGCACAGCTGCGCGGCCTCGGCGAGGTCCTTCTGCGCAGCCCCGCGGGGCTGGGCCAGGGCAGCGGCGATCTCCGTCGCGGCGCAGGAGGAGAACCCGTGCGCGTTGCCGGTCTCCGCGCCCTCGTCCGGGCGCAGCTCGGTGAACCGGTTCAACGCCTTCACCCGGCCGGACTGCAGCCACGCCACGGTTTTCGCGGACGCCTGCAGGTAATCAATGGTCCCGACATCATCCAGGGCCTCCGGATCAATCCGCCCAAGAACTGCAGTCAGCGCCTCCGGCGCCAGGTCCTCCCAGCCTTCCGGCAGGCCCGGCGCCTCCGGCAGCACCGCAGCCTTCGCCAGCACCTGGCCGGCCTCCTCTGCGGCTTCGTCGAAGGGCTCCGAGCGCCGGCCGCCGAAGGCCAGATTCTCCTCGGCCCACGCATCGAGGAGGAGTTTGTGCAGCATGATTTCCAGCAGCGAACTCCCCGCCAAACCGAGCGCCCGCAGGCCACGGTCCCGGTCCGGCGCCGGTATGAAATCAAACTGGAAATCTTCCATACACCCACCCTATGAACCAGCACCGACAGTTTGTGACCACGCACACACCATTGGATGGAGAAGGGCAGAAAACAGCAGAAAACTTTTCGGCACCGGTTCTTGCGACTGGCCGAAGGCATGCGATGGGCGAAGTACTTGCGGCGGGCCGTAAGCCCTGCAGCGCGCATTAGAGCAGGGCAAGCCAACGCCGTCGTTATTGGATACTGAGTGGGAGCATTAGTGAGCTTTTCCGAACTGCTCTGGCGTCTGTGCCTTATTCCTCAGCGGACGTCGGCGGTTCTGGGGCTTGCCGGCTCAGCGCTGCACGACGAACCGCGTCAGCTTGGCGTCGCGTCCATCAAGTTCGGCCCAGCTCTTCTCATGTTCGAAGACCGTCAGGCCCGATGTCGGGTAGTGCAAGGCCATGTCCATCACCGACTCCTCGTCCGATTCTACCGAGGCGAGCCGCATGGCCAGGTTCTGCACCGCGGGCATGTGGCTGATCACCAGCAAGCTCGTGATGGTGTCCGGGAGCTGGTTGATCTCGCTAAGTACCTGCGTGGCTGAGGCTTCGTAGATTCCGTCGGAGAGCATCGGGGTGGGCGCCTTGTCGCCGAGCTCGTTGCAGATCCAGGTGCAGGTCTGCCGGGTCCGAAGCGCGGACGAGCACAGAATGAAGTCAGGAATGTGGCCCTGCTCCACCATCCACCGGCCGATCAGCGGCGCCTCATTGTGCCCTCGCTGCGCCAGCGGCCGCTCGTGATCCTCCACGCCCAGCGGCCAGGCCGCCTTGGCATGGCGCAGGATCAGCAGCTTCTTGATGTGGTGCTCGCTCATCCTCCGAGTCTAGCGGCGGCGCCTAATCGATCCTTTGTGTCCCTTGTGCCCGGGCGGAGCAGCTGCAAGGCTCGGAGCATGGCGGATCAGACGATGAAGGTGGATGTAGTAGTTATTGGCGCTGGTGCCGTTGGCGAGAACGTTGCCGAACGTACCGCGCGCGGCGGCTTGGAGACCGTCCTGCTCGAAAAGGCGCTGGTGGGCGGTGAGTGCTCCTACTGGGCATGTATGCCTTCAAAGGCACTTTTGCGCTCTGGCACCGCGTTGAATGCCGCGCGGAGCATAGACGGCGCCAAGCAGGCAGTCACCGGGACGCTGGATGTCGACGCAGTGCTCAAGCGTAGGGACGGCTTCACCTCGCACTGGGATGACAAGTCGCAGGTGGAATGGGTGCACGGCGTGGGCATCGAACTGCTCCGCGGCGCCGCCCGGCTGACCGGTACCCGCACAGTGGAACTGGCCGCGGAGGACGGCACGGCCACCTCCATCGAGGCTGGTCACGCCGTCGTACTCGCCACCGGCTCGGTGCCCACGGTCCCGCCGATCGAGGGTTTGGACAGTGTGGACTTCTGGGGCACCCGGGAGGCCACCGCATCACAGGAGATTCCCCAAAACCTGCTGGTGCTCGGCGGCGGCGTGTCCGGGGCGGAACTGGCGCAGGCCTATGCACGGCTTGGAGCGGCCGTCACGCTGGTTGCCCGGGGCGACCTGTTGGCTAATTATCCGGAGCCGGCACGCCGCCTGGTGGAGGCCGGGCTGCGCGAGGAGGGCATCGACGTCCGGCTGCATACCACCACCCAGAAGGCCACGCAGAATGACTCAGGCATCCATCTGACGCTGGCGCCAACTAAGAACCACGGCGGCGCCGCGCCTTCGATTGTCAGTGGCGCCAAGCTGCTGGTTTCCACCGGGCGCCATCCGGCCCTGGCTGACCTGGGGCTTGAAACCGTCGGCGTGGTCCCCGAGAAACTCGAGACCGACTCCAGCGGCCAGGTGGCCGGTGTCGAGGGCGGCTGGCTTTACGCTGTCGGAGACGCCGCGGGCAAGGCGCTCCTGACCCACCAGGGGAAGTACGAGGCCCGTGCCACCGGAGAGGCGATCGCTGCAAGGGCCGCGGGCGACCTGGGCGGCGGCACTCCGGAACCGTGGAGCCGGTTCGCGGCCACCGCGGACGAGGCTGCGGTACCGTCCGTGGTCTTCACGGATCCGGAAGTGGCGATGGTCGGGCTGACACTTGAGCAGGCGCGGGAGGATGGCGCCAATGCCACGGCCGTAGAACTGCCGATCGCCGTCGCCGGCTCCGCGCTGCACGCCGACGGATATGACGGTTGGGCGCAGCTGGTGATCGACGAGGACCGCAAAGTCATTCTTGGCGCCACCTTCGCCGGGCCCGATGTCAGTGAGCTGCTGCACGCGGCGACCATCGCCGTCGTCGGCCAAGTTCCGGTGGATCGCCTCTGGCATGCGGTTCCGGCCTACCCCACCATCAGCGAAGTCTGGCTCCGGCTGTTGGAGGAATACGGACTCTAACCGGGCTCTAAACGGCGCAAGCGGTTGCCGGACTTAAAGCGGCGAGGGCGCCTCCTTGTGGAGACGCCCTCGGGCCATAAGCAGGAGTTAGATGGAGTACTCCGGAGCGGCCCAGACAACAACCTCGGGGTGCTCGTAGAACCGGTAACCCTGGCCGCGGACGGTGCGCACGGTGTTGGCCAGGCGCCCGAGCTTGGAACGCAGGCGGCGGATGTGCACGTCGATGGTGCGCTCGTTCGGCACCTCTTCGGCGTTCTTCCACAGACCGGAGAGCAGCTCGTCGCGGCCCACGGTCCGGGTGGCATTTTCCACCAGGTAGTTCAGCAGTTCGAATTCCTTGAAAGTCAGGTTCAGGGTTTCGCCATCCAGATGGACCTCGCGGCGGGACAGGTCGATCAGCACACCGCTGGGACGGCTCGACTGCTGCGCCGCGTGCACCGTCCGCGCCTGGACCTCGGTCCGGGGACGGCGACTGACGGTCGGATCCCCCAGTGCCTGGCGGACGACGTCGATATTCTCGCCCTGCGCTTCGGCAGGTGCCAGTGCGACCGCGGCGTGGCTTTGCGCTCCGGGAACCAGGGTCTGGACATAGGAGCGGATCTGGGAAGCAAGCTGTGTCAGAGACGTACCGGCTGCCGCGGCTGCGGACTCGTCCAGGCCTACATACAAAACAAACCCGCGAGCAACAGTGTCAGCTGACACTGCCTGCGGGCCTGGTTCCCCATTGGGGGTGATCACCGGGGTGGGAGCGGTGGTCGGGTTGGCGGCATCGCCGTCGAACTGCCCGGGAACAGCGCGGAGCACACGGTACTGCTGGCCGGGATTTGCCTGGGGCGCGCCGTACTGCGGGCGGTTGAAGCCCTGACGCTGCGCTGCGGCGGCCCGGTTTTGGGCGTTGCGGACGGAGATGTGGACGTATCCGGATGAAACTGACATGTTCTAAAACCTCATATGTGAATGGCCGTCATCGCGGCGCGAATGCATGGTATGCCCGCACGGGATGCTGTTTGCCCGCCATCGGACAGATGAATTGCCTGGATAACTCTTGGGTGGTGAGTTAGGCCTGCATTCGACAACAGCACGGGGTCCATCCGGAATGGGATCCGGGCAGGATTGCTGCGGCTGCAGATGCTGTTGAAATGTTGTTCACGTCTCTGATTTTGTCCGTAATAAACGGTACGTGCAAGTAACAAAAGCCGATTCGTCTCGCATCGTGAGATTTCCGCCCCTTTTGTGTTCCAACTCACATTCAAGGACCTGAATAATTATAAGGTGCCTTATGGCTGATACGGCGCGGAGTCAGGGCATATTCATGCACGTTGACAGTATGCATATGCAGTTTGAACGATCATAGATGCCTGCAAAGATGCAAGTGTCCCACTATATGGACTGCTCAGCGCATGGTCCCGGCCCGTAGCACAACCGGCTGGAGGTGCTTCTCAGGTTCAGGTCAGCCGGCGATACCGTACAGCCGGTCCCCCGCGTCGCCGAGACCGGGAACGATATAGGCGTTTTCATCCAGCCGGTCATCCACCGAAGCCAGCACGATGGTCACGTTGTCCGCGTCGCCCAGTTCGGCCTCGAGCATCTTCAGGCCCTCGGGAGCACCGAGCAGGCAAATGCAGGTCACGTCGGCGGCGCCGCGCTTGAACAGGAACCTGATCGCTTCGCGCAGGGTGCCGCCGGTGGCTAGCATCGGATCCAGCACGAAGACCTGGCGGCCGGTCAGATCGGCCGGCAGACGTTCGGCATAGGTGATGGCCTCGAGCGTCTCCTCATTGCGTGCCATCCCGAGGAAGCCGACCTCCGCCGTGGGAACCAGCTTGGTCATGCCCTCGAGCATGCCGAGTCCGGCGCGGAGAATGGGCACCACCAGCGGGGTGGGCTTAGTGAAGGCGGTTCCGACAGTCCTGGTCACAGGCGTCTCGATTTCCACCGGTTCCGTCCGCACGTCCCGTGTGGCCTCGTAGGCCAGCAGCGTCACCAGCTCTTCGGTCAGCTGGCGGAATACGGGCGACGGAGTGGTCTTGTCGCGGAGAACTGTGAGTTTGTGGGCAACAAGAGGGTGGTCCACTTCGAGTACGCGCATGCGTCAAAGTTACAGTCATGCGGATAGGCAGCACAAACAACCCCAAGTTGCCGGGAGCTCTCCGGAGTTGTCCAGAGTTGCCCCGGGTCCGGCCGAAGTTGTCCGAACCAGCGCCCGCGGCAACAATTGAGCACATGATGCCTGCCGATCCGCTGCACAGCGAGTGGATGGGCCTCGCGCTGGAACAGGCGCGCCTCGCCCTCGCGACCGCGGACGTACCCATCGGCGCCGTCGTTATTGGTCCGGACGGCACGGTCATCGGAACGGGACGGAATGAGCGCGAAGCCCACCACGACCCCACCGCACACGCGGAAATGGTGGCCATTCGCGAGGCGGCGCGAAAGCTGGACTCCTGGCGGCTGGAGGGTTGCACCCTGGTGGTCACGCTGGAGCCGTGCGCCATGTGTGCCGGCGCGGTGGTTCTCGCCCGGGTTCCCAAAGTAGTGTTCGGCGCCTGGGACGAAAAGGCCGGAGCGGCTGGCAGCGTGTTCGACATTCTCCGCGAGCGCCGGCTCAACCATTGGGTAGAGGTCTATCCCGAGGTCCGGGCCGATGAGTGCGGGAACGTGCTGCGGGAGTTCTTCGAGTCCCATCGCGATGGGCCATCGGGCTAACAGCAAGTAGGCTTGGCATTTCCGGAACCCGAAAGGATAGCGATGACTAACCAAGAAAACGGACATCAAGAAGTAGCCAAGATCCTCAAGGACGCCGACATCGCGGTGCTGACCACTGTGAACGCCGACAACCAGCTGGTCAGCCGTCCGCTGGCCCTCCAGTCAGTGGAGTTCGACGGCCTGCTCTGGTTCTTCACCCAGGACCCCTCCCCCAAGGCCGACGAGATCCGCGCCAACCGGCAGGTCAACGTCTCGGTCCATGCGGGCGGCGGCTACCTCTCCATCTCCGGTACCGCGGACATTGTGCACAACAGGCCGAAGATCGACGACCTGTGGAGCCCCGCCGTCGAGCCCTGGTTCGAGAACGGGAAGGATGATCCCACGGTGGCCTTGATCCGGGTCGCGGCAGACACCGCCGAATACTGGGCGTCGGACTCCCCGAAGGTTGCCACGCTGTTCAAGCTCGCCAAAGGAATGGTCACCGGTGAACAGCCCGACGTCGGCAAGAACGACGTCGTCGAAATGTAGCCGCGCTTTTTGCGGAAATCAGAGCTTGCGCCAGGCTGCGGACTGGCTACTGACGCGCCGTTTTGGGCCACAGCCCAACTACCGGTAAAGTTGACGCGTCTGGTGACGTGTCCGAGCGGCCGAAGGTGCAACACTCGAAATGTTGTTTGGTGCAAGCCAACGTGGGTTCAAATCCCACCGTCACCGCCAATTAGCAAGCCCCTGCTTCCGTATATGAACAAAGGGAAGCAGGGGCTTTGTTTTGCCCAGGAATCCGCCACGCAGTAAGGCGGCGGTAACAAAATCATCGAGGGGTCTGTGCTTTGGCATCGCCAGGGCAACGGGCAGTTTGCGATCGACCCGCTTACAAAGGTGGCCGAGTCTCTGATCAAATCATGCCCAAGCCGTGGGTGTTTCTTCTCGTCCGCCGTGCGGCTACCGCTCCCGGACTGCGTAGGTCAGGTGCGCCACCCTTGGCGAAGGTTCCGCGCGGACCGGCTCCAGGGCCACGCGGCCCGCGTCCACGCCCTCGAACAGGCGGATTCCGGCGCCGAACAGCACGGGTGACAGCGCGATCGAGAACTCGTCAATCAGGCCGGCGTTTACGTACTCCAGAATCGTCGCGCCGCCACCTGCGATGCGCACGTCGCGGTCGCCAGCGGCCTCGCGGGCCTGGTCGAGCGCGGACTCGAAGCCGTCGTTGACGAAGTGGAAGGTGGTCCCACCCGGACGCTCCCAGGGGTCACGTTTCTCGTGCGTCACGACGAACACCGGTGTGTGGAACGGAGCCTCCTCCGGCCACGCATGCTCGCCGGCGTCGAACATGCGCTTGCCCATCACGCTCGCGCCCGTGCGCTCGAACGTCTCCCTCACGATGTCGTTATCGCGCCCCTCCTCGCCGCCCTCGCCAAGCTTCAGGTTCTCCCGAAGGAACCGCTGCGGGAAGATCCACTGCTGCAGTTCCATCCACTGTTGCCCCATCAATTCCTCGGAGGATTCGGGTGCGATAAACCCGTCCAACGACATCGACACGCTGAAGAACACCTTCCCGGCCATCAGCCCTCCGCCCCCTTCCGAACGATCTCGGTGACGTATGCAGCCAGTTTGCCCAGGGTCTGCTGTCCCCCCTCGATTGCGTGATGCTTCTCGGCAGCCTCGTCGCGCAGCTCCTTGGTGGGGAACACCGTGCACATCTCGATCCGGGTCGCCGCACCGTCAGATTCGAACGTCAGGACCGACCGGAAGGCGTTCGGGTCGCCGCGGGACTCACCGTGCAGCATTGCGATCCGCTCCGGCGGTGCGATCTCGGTCCAAGTGATCCACTCGGTGTAGTCCGTCCCGTCCGGTCCGTGCATCACGAAGTCCCACTCCCCGCCGACGCGGAACTCGAACGAGTGCGTGGTCGTGGTGAACCCCTCCGGCCCCCACCACCGCGCCAGGTGCCGCACGTCGGTGAACGCCTCGAACACCAGGTCCCGTGGGGCGTCGATGACCCTGGAGATCATAATCTCGCGGTCGGCCGTCGCGGACTGCGCCGGAGTTCCTCGTCCAACCTGGCTCATCAGCTACCCCTCCTGTTTTGCCTGCTTGAGTTCCTGCACGTAGGTGTCCAGACGGTCAAAGCTCTCGTTCCAAAACTGCTCGAACCCGCCGGTCCACTCATGGACAGCTCGCAGCCCACGAGCGTCAAGGCCGTACATGCGTTGCTTGCCAGCCTTGCGGTCCCGCACCAGCCCGACTTCTCGGAGCACGCGCAGATGTTTGGATGCCCCCGGCTGGGGTATCCCCAGCTCCTGGGCCAACTCGATCACCGGCCGCTCACCCGCCCGCAGCAGCACTAGGATCTCCCGACGCCGCGGCTCGGCGATCGCGTTGAATACATCCGATGTTGTCGCTGCTCGTGCCATGCAACCATCATATACCCATATGAGCATGCGTGGAGCAAAGAATCAGGCCGGTCTTGACAATGGCGACCGCGGCCCTTGTCCCTGGCTTAGCCCCGGGTCCAGGTTGGCAGTGTGAGAACTTCCACCCTTGGGGCCTCAATGCCTGCCCGGGACCGACGCGCCAGCCTGGCCCGCACACGACGCACAGCGGAGAGCGCGGACGCGACTTGCATCGATAGCCTTCCTCGGTCCGACAGGGGCCTTTCCCATTCGCGGATTGTTATATGATGGAATCCTAAATCAATGAATTAAGAGAGCTGCCCATGGTCGACCAACCCGATTTCCACGCCCCGCTTTACGAGGTCAAAGCGAACCTCTTCAAAGGCCTTGCCCATCCGGTACGCATCCGCGTGCTGGAACTCCTGGCGGAGTCGCCCCAGGTTTCCGTAGCCGACCTCATTGCCGGCACGGGCCAGGAAGCTTCGAACCTTTCGCAGCACCTGTCCGTATTGCGGCGCCATCATCTGGTACTGGCCGAGCGCCGCGGCCTGCAGGTGTTTTACCGGCTGGCCTACCCGCAGGTCGCTGACCTGCTGACGGTGGCCCGCAGCCTGCTGACCGAAGTGCTGACCACCACCCAGAAGAATCTTGAACTGTCCATGGCCCTCCCCAATGGACCGGCGAGCGCAGAGGACCGGCCGTGAACCTCCTGAGCTCGGCCCGCCAGCTGCTGCCGGGCAAGGCAGACTATGCGCCGCTGAAGAGCAGTTGGAAGAATGATCTGGTTGCCGGGATCACGGTGGGCATCGTTGCCCTGCCGCTGGCCCTGGCCTTCGGCGTCAGCTCGGGAGCCGGTGCCGCCGCCGGACTCATCACCGCCATCGTGGCCGGGATTGTGGCCGCTGTTTTCGGCGGTTCCAATGTCCAGGTTTCTGGCCCGACCGGTGCCATGGTAGTGGTGCTCGCCCCGGTTATTGCCCTGCACGGCATGCAGTCCCTGGCCCTCGTGACGATCATGGCCGGCGTCGTCGTTCTGGTCGCCGGCGCCCTGAAACTCGGCCGCGCGGTTGGCTACATTCCGTGGCCGGTGATTGAGGGCTTCACCCTGGGCATCGCCATCATCATCTTCCTGCAGCAGGTCCCGGCTGCCTTCGGCGTTCCAGCCGGCGACAGCACCAATGCCGCCGTCGCTGCGTTCCAATCACTGCAGAACACAGACTTCTCCACCCTATTCTGGCCCGTTGTCCTGGTCCTGATTGTCGCCGCAATCATGCTTGTCGCCCCGAAGATCCATCCGCAACTGCCCGGCTCCATCATCGGCATCATTGTCGCCACCTTGGTCGCCGGTTTGGCCGGGCTCCCCGTTACGAGAATCGGTGACCTGCCGAACTCACTGCCGGCACCGTCCGTTCCCTTCTTCGACCTGGCCCTGGTCACAACGCTGCTTGCTCCCGCCCTGACCATCGCGGCGCTGGCGGCCATCGAGTCACTGCTTTCGGCTCGGGTCGCCGCGTCGATCTCGGACACAGGCCCCTATGATCCGGACCGGGAGCTGGTGGGCCAGGGCCTGGCATCCGTGGCTTCAGGCTTCTTCGGCGGTATGCCGGCGACCGGCGCCATCGCCCGGACTGCCGTCAACATCAGGGCCGGCGCAAAGACCCGCGCCTCCACGATCGTGCACGCCCTGGTACTCCTCGGCGTCGTCTACCTGGCCACCGGGCCGGTGGGACAAATCCCGCTGGCCGCGCTCTCCGGCGTGCTGATGGTGACGGCCTTCCGGATGATCTCCCCGGCGACCCTGCGCAGCGTCATCGGATCTACCCGTGCCGACACCGTCACGTTTTTCGTCACGGCCGTCATTACCGTGTCCTTCGACCTGATCCAGGCGGTGGAAATCGGCATCGTCGTCGCTGCCTTCTTCGCACTGCGTTCACTGGTCAAAACCAGCGGCGTGCACCGCGAAGAACTTCCCGGTCCGGCACAGGACGGAGATGAACAGATCGCCCTCTTCCGCCTCGATGGGGCTCTGTTCTTCGGGGCCTCCGAGCGCGTGCTGGAACGGGTGAGCGCCATCCGCAATGTCCACGTGGTCATCATCCGGATGTCCCAGCTGCAGATCCTCGATGCCACCGGGGCAAGAGTCATCGCCGAACTCGTGACGGCCCTGGAACGCCGCGGGATCACGGTCCTCATCAAGGGGATCCAGGAGCGGCACCTGAAGCTGGCAAAACACGTGGGCGTGCTGGAATCTTTGCGCCACCACAAACACCTGTTCGCAGAGATGGAACCAGCGGTGAAACACGCCCGCAGCCACGTGTCGCGTATCCGGCAACAAACAACGACGGCGGTGCGGCGCACACGATAGTGCGCTGCACCGGGTTGCCATTCCCAAGCTCTCACCAGGTTTTTCCGCCAGAGAGAGATAGGTGATCAAAGACCTCATCCTGGACCGCGCGGCGGCCTGAACGCGGTTCACGCGCAGTCTTCATGACCGCCCACAACGACGCGGAAGGGTTCGGCGGCTGCACACATAATCGGCGAATGCACAGCGGTCTGCCCCGCGGGAATCCCGCTCGATATGATCTCCCAACTTAACCACGACGTGCTTTCGGGCCTACCCAACCAGATGGTGGTAGCACAAGGTGAATGAGCCTGATCTGAATCATGTACTCGCCGGAGCCAGCGCAGTATCGTCAATCCAATAGGCACTAACGCGCCAGTACTACACCGGACGGTCGATGACGACAACGATGGAGGACATCAAATGACACACTCAACAGAATTCGACGCGGACCAGCCCGACGAGGACGTCGGCGCAACCGCTCATTCTTCACGGAGCCACCATGAAAGGCTGTGGGCGGCACTGGTCGACCGCGCCGACAGGCTCACGGCAGCGGCGGATGGTCGCGAGGACGACCGGCAGGCCCGAAGCATCCTCGTGGAGTTCCTCCACGGCGACGTCCTGGCCCATTTGCAGACTGAGGCCGGAGTCGTGTACCAAGAGGCTCGCAGCATTGGCGCCGAACACCTCGTCGCAACGCTGGAAACTGATCACAAGTTCATGCTTAAACTCGTCGAGGAGATCGAGCAGGCGGACACCGAGCAGGAGGCCGCGCGGTGTGCCCGGGCCCTGGTAGTGCTCATCGCACTCCGGATTGAGAAGGAAGAAGCGATCGTGCTACCGGCACTGGCTAAGGCCGGTGTGGACGTCAACACGCTGCTCGAAGGAGTGGTCGCGGGCATGGCCACCGATTACGACGCTCGTTTCACCTACCTGTGATGTCGATTCCGGCGCGGACTTCGACTCGGTGTCCATAGCTGAATTGTGTGCCGCCAGGCCGATTCTTCGTCGGTGCGAGAGGGCGTTTGGGCCTGTGAGTAAATGTTGCAAGACCCCGTAATTTCAGCGATTTTTGGGGTGTGACGCTTGATGGCGGGGGTGTCAGTAGGGGCGCGATCCCCACGGTTGCGGGGCTATTGTTTTGCCCTGGCCCGGTCCCAGCGCAGGACCGTGGATAAGCTGGAGCAGTGCAGACGGGTTTGAGCAGCAGGATGGACCAGGCTGTCGCGACGCTGGCGCCGGGCTACTTCGCGCTGGTGATGGGCAGCGGCATCGTCTCCATCGCGCTGCAGATCCAAGGCTTCACGACGCCGTCGTTAATCTTGCTGGCAGTTTGCGCCTCCGGCTACGTACTGCTGCTGGCGCTGCATGTGCTCCGGCTGGTCCGCCACCGCCACAACTTCTCCGAGGACTTCAACGATCCGCGCAGGGGCTTCGGATTCTTCACCTTCGTCGCCGGAACCAACGTGCTGGGCATCAGGCTCTCCATGGACGGCCAGATCGGCTGGACAACAGGTTTGCTCGGGCTCGGCTTCATCGCCTGGCTGCTGCTCGGCTACGTGGTGCCCTGGACAGCCGTGCTGGGCAGAACCGCCCGCCCGGTGACCGCGACGGCGAACGGCACGTGGTTCATCTGGTCCGTTGCCGCACAGTCCTGCGCCGTGGCCGCCGCGACCATTGAACCGGCCCTGCCGTCGCTCCGCCGCGAGCTCGCCGTTGTCGCGCTGTTCTGCTGGTCCATCGGCATCTTCCTCTACGCGGCGTGCGGCATCTTCGTGGCGCTGCGCATGATGCTCTACCGGCTCAAGCCCGAGGACCTGACCCCGCCCTACTGGGTGGCGATGGGCGCGATGGCGATCTCCGTGGTCGCCGGCGCCCGGATTGTGGAGATGGACGATGCCCCGATGGTCACCGCCACGCGTGGTCTGGTGGCCGGGCTCTCGGTAGTGTGCTGGTCCTTCGCCACCTGGCTGATTCCGGCCCTCATCGCCGCCGGCTGGTGGCGGCACTTTCGGCACCGCGTGCCGCTGCGGTACGACGCCACCTGGTGGAGCATTGTGTTTCCCGTCGGGATGTACGCGGTCGCCTGCCTGACCCTGGGCCAGGCGGACAGCCTCCCGATTGTCGAGGGCATCGGCGCGGTCTGGATCTGGGTGGCCTGCGCCGTCTGGTTCACCACGTTCACGTTTATGTGCCTGCACCTGCGCGCCACGCTTTTCCGCCGCGCCACCCGGCCGAAACCCGCCGCGGCCTGAGCGATTCCACATCCTCGGCGGCGGTAACTAAAGTTGGACCATGGCCGACTCCCTCACCACCACCACGACCGAACACATTGGTGCCGCGGGCGAAACGATTCCGGACGCCTACTACATCCGGTTGGACGACACCCGCTTCCACTCGACCCTGCACTCGCAGGGCGCCTGGAATGCGCACGAGCAGCACATGGCCAGCGCCTCGGGCCTGCTGATCCATGCGGTGCAGCAGAACCATCCGCGGCCGGAAGTGGCGCTGAGCCAGGTCACCTTCGAGATCCTCGGGGTCATCCCGGGCGGCGAAATCGAAGTGACAACGGAAGTGGTCCGTCCCGGCCGCACGATCGAGTTGATCGAGGCGACGCTCAGCGGCACCGGCCGCCCGGCCATCCGCGCCCTGGTCTGGCGCCTCCTCACCGGGGACACCAGCGAAGTGGCCGGCGGCGAAGGCGGACGGCTCAAGCCGCCGGCCGAATGCCGGCCCTATGAAATGGAGTCGGTCTGGGACGGGGGCTTCATCCGCTCCACCGAATTCCTGTCCGTCGAGGACCGCGGCCCGGGCAGCGGGGCCGCCTGGATGCGCACGCCGTACGCGATTGTCGACGGCGAGGAATCCGAGCCCATTGCCCGCTTCCTGGGCCATGTTGACACAGCCAACGGCATCGCCGTCCGGCAAAGCCCGCGGGAGTACATGTTCCCCAACTTGGACCTGACCGTGCATCTGTTCCGCCAGCCTGAGGGCGAATGGACCGGCATGGACGCCCGCGTGCACTTCGGCGCGTCCGGCGTCGGCATGACCGCCACTGACCTTTACGACGAGCGGGGCCTGGTGGGCAAGGCAGCGCAGATCCTCACCGTGCGCAAGTTCCCCGAGCGGTAAGCACCGGCTTTTCTCCACAGGCTGGCGGTTCTCCACAGGCAGGTGAAAGCTTCCAATGCCCATGCCCTAGGATCGAAGTGGGGCCGCCGGAGTGACGCACCAGACAACGGCGGTTGTCTGTCCTGCCAGTCTCGCAAAGAAAGCAGTCCGCCGTGGAGTTAGTTCTGCCAGCCGTTCTCGTCGTCGTCGTTCTCATCATTATTTTCAGTTTCATGCGGGCGTACCGTGTGGCGGGTCCTTCCGAGGCGCTGATCATTACCGGCCGGGGCGGCCAGGATGACCAGCGGGTGGTCTCCGGCGGACGAGTCATTGTGTACCCGTTCATCCAGCGGGCCTACACCATGTCGCTGGCCTCGCGCCAGATCCGGGTGGAAATCGACGGTATCTCGAAGAACGGCATCCAGCTCCAGCTCACCGGCGTTGCGCAGGTCAAGGTTGGCGGTGACGATATCTCCATCCGCCGGGCCGCCCAGCGTTTCCTGAACCAGCAGGACCAGATCGACCACTACACGCAGGAAATCCTGGCGGGCTCGCTGCGCGCCGTCGTCGGAACGTTGACGGTGGAGCAGATCATCCAGGACCGTGCGTCCTTCGCCGCCTCGGTTTCCGAAGAGGCCGAGCACTCCATGAACAACCAGGGCCTGGTCATCGACACCTTCCAGATCTCGGCCGTGGACGATGAGGGCGACTACATCAACAACATGGGCCGCCCGCAGGCCGCCGAGGTGGCCAAGCTGGCTGCTATCGCCGAGGCGTCGGCCACGCGCGAAGCCTCCGAAGCACAGGCGCTGGCCGACGAGAAGGTTGCCATCGCCCAGCGCACGCTGGCCCTGAAGCAGGCCGATATCAAGGAAGAGACCGACGCCCGGCTGGCTGCAGCCAACGCCGCCGGCCCGCTGGCCGAAGCCGCGCAACGCCAGCGGATCCTGGAGCAGGAAGAACTGGTCGCCGTCCGCCAGGCGGAACTGAAGGCCAAGCAACTGGACACCGAAGTGCGCCGGCCGGCCGATGCCGAGCGTTACCGCCAGGTGCAGATCGCCGAGGCCGCCAAGACCCAGTCCATGCTGGCCGCCGAAGCCGAACTGGCGCGGCGCGAAAACGAAGCCAAGGCCGTGGAGCTTGAAGGTGCAGCCAAGGCCGCCGCCATCCGCGCGCAGGGTGAAGCGGAGGCCGCATCCACACTTGCGAAGGCCGAAGCCTACAAGCAGTTCAACGACGCCGCAGTGCTGGACCGGATGCTGGACACGCTCCCCCTGATCGCGCACGAACTGGCCGCACCCTACGCCAACATCTCGGAGCTGAACGTCATCTCCAACGACGGCGAGAGCAAGCTCAGCCAGAACATCTCCACCAACCTGGTGGAAACGCTCTCCATGCTCAAGACGATGACCGGCGTGGATCTGACCGACGTCGCCCGGAACATGACCGCCGAAAAGACATCCAAGGCGGGGGCTACCGGAACCAGCACGGATCTGCTTGCGGCCTCTGACAACAACGAGCACGCCGGCAGTTAGCGGTAAGTCCCCTGGCTCGGCGGGGAGGCTCCTGGTTCGGCTGGGCGTCTCTTGGCCCGCCGGTCCACAGCCGGGTGACAAGATAGTCCAATGGCACTTCGCATTCTGACCGTCGGCCGCAAGCACGAGTCCTGGGTGGCCGAGGGGATCGACCGCTACGAAAAGCGGATGAAGAAGCCGTTCGATGTCACCTGGCTGCCCATCCCGCACTCCGCCCGCGAGCACGACGCTGCCCGCAAGGAGGAATCCGAGCAACTGCTGGGCAAGCTCGGCGGCAAGTACGCCAACGACTTTGTCATCCTGCTGGACGAGCGCGGCAAGAACATCGACTCCCCCACACTGGCCCGCACGCTGCAGGCGCCGCTGGATACCTCGCGCAATATCACGTTGATCATCGGCGGCGCCTACGGCGTGGACCAGAGCATCCACCAGCGCGCTGACTTCGTCTGGTCCCTGTCTAAGCTGGTGTTCCCGCACCAGATGGTCCGGCTCATCCTGATCGAACAGCTCTACCGGGCTCAGGAAATTGCAAGCGGCCGCCCCTACCATCACGAGTGAGGCAACAGGGGCTTTGCCGGACACATGATTTGAGGCGCGCGGGTCCCTGGCGGCTAGACTTTTACAGACTGTAGAAGAAGGGCAGGAAGGGAGGCAGCCATGCATTCCGCGGCACTCTTGGGCCCGGCACCCGTCAGCACTGTCGCTGTCAGCCTCGCCCCCTTCCGCCTGCTCCGTGCCGCCGCCGTGAGCGCCACCGTGCTTTGCCTCGCCGCCGCCGCGCACGTGGCCGGCGGTGGCACCATGCCGGCCACCGGCGTCGTTATTGGCCTGAGCGTGCTGACGCTGCTGCCGGTGACCTTGCTAGCCGGACGCAAACTCGGCCCCACCACCATGGCCGCCATTCTCGCGGGCAGCCAACTGGCACTGCACCAGGCCTTCACCGTACTAAGTACGACGGCGGTGTGCACCGAAGCGGGCCACCACGCCTATGCGGGGGCCGGGTCGCTGGAATGCGTGGCCGGTGCCGCCAGCGCTGCTGGTGTTGCTGCACACGGGCCGGCCGGGCATGGTGCCGCCATGGTCGGCGCCCACATGCTCGCCGCCGCGCTGACCGGACTGCTCCTGGTCCGGGGCGAAGAGGCCGTCTGGGCGCTTGCCGCCTGGCTGCGGCCGCTCGCCAAGCTGCCCTCCGCCGTCGTTCTTCCCATTCGTCCCGCTCATACCGCGCCGGCACCAGGTGCGCTGCTGCGCCCCCGGACCCTATGCCAACTGAAGCTGGAGCCGCTGCGCGGGCCCCCGGCATTTTCCTTTCACTAAGCCATCCGGCTTGCGGCGCCCTGCGGGCAACAGCCCGGCCATCGCGCAGGCCATCCAGCTCACCGCGCCCTGTTGGCGCACCCTGAAAGGTAATAGCCATGACCACCCAGATAACGCACACCGCCCGCACTGCCGGCGATGCCCGCACCACCCGCCGCACGGCGCGCACCCTGCGCACCGGGCTTGCCGCCGCCGCGACCATCGGACTGCTCGGCGTCGGTGCCGCCGCGGCCTCGGCCCACGTCCATGTCACCCCGGACAGCACGGCCGCCGGATCCTCGTCCCTGCTCACCTTCGACTTTGCGCACGGCTGCGAAAGTGCGCCCACCACGGAAATCGCCATCAGCCTGCCGGCGCAGATCGATGACGCCACGCCCACGGCGCATCCGGGCTGGGAGGTCGAGAAGGTCGAGGAGGCCCTGGAGACGCCCAAGAAGCTCGAGAACGGCACCACCATCACCAAGCGGGTCAGCGAAATTGTTTACACCGCCAAGGAACCCCTGGCCGACGGCGTCCGAGATGCCCTCCAGATCCAGGTGCAACTGCCCGTGGCCGAAGGCGAAACGCTGACGTTCCCCGTACTGCAGACCTGCACCGAGGGCGCCACGGACTGGGCGCAGGTGGCCGAAGCGGGCCAGGACTCCCACGACCTTGAGTCCCCTGCGCCGTCGTTCGCGGTGACCGCGGCCGAGGCAGCCGGCCACGGCCAGGGCACGGCTGAAGGCGGCTCCGCCGACAAGGAGCAGGCGTCCAGCACCTCCGCGGCCGGTGGCGGTGGAAACAACGACGGCGGTGCGGGCACGGCCGGCTGGGTCGGCCTCGGGGCCGGACTGCTGGGGCTGCTCGCGGGTGTTGCGGCACTGGTACGCACCCGCGGAGTGAAGAAGTAACGAACGCTCTGCAAAAAGTCTGCGAAACCCGGTCCTTGGCGGCCGGGTTTCGTTGACTCCGGGCCAGCTGGCCTTACGCTGGTGTCATGGTGAAACGTAACAAGCTGCCCGGTGCAGCAGCGGCAGTTCTGATGGGTTGTGCTGTACTGCTGGCCGGCTGCGGCCAGTCGGAATCCCAGGAGCCCGCCGGCAGCGCTCCTGCCACCTCGTCCACCGCCCCCGAGGCCTCGGACCAGGCCTCCGGTTCGGCGTCGGGATCCGGCTCCGCCGCGACTGAAAGTGCGCCGGCGGAGGAAGCAGAAACCTCCGCCCCGGCTGCCGAAGCGACGGACGCTCCAGCCGAGGGAATCGCCGAAACGGGCGAATGCAAGGCAGACCAGTTGGAAGCTGCCATCAAGACCGAGCCGGGTGCCGGGGCGGCCGGCAGCGTCTACCGCAGCCTGGTGGTCACCAACATCGACTCTGAAGACTGCACCGTCCGCGGCTACCCCGGGGTGTCCTACGTAGACGCCGCAGGCAACCAGGTCGGCGCGCCGGCGGACCGGGATACCGCAGCGGAGAAGGTGACCGTGGCGCTGGCGCCGGGCGAATCCGCCGTGGCCCAGCTGCAGCAGACCAACGCCGGCAACTACGGTCCCGAGTGCAACCAGGCGGATGTGGCCGGAGTGCGTGTCTACTCGCCGAATGACACCGCCTGGCTGACCGCGCCGCAGGAGACGATCGGCTGCGCCAACGAGGCCGTGGTGCTCATGACGGTCGGCACTTTTGTGGCCGCATAACCGCCGGCGGATGCATCCTGTCGGCGGCGGGCGATAGTCTCGAACTATCGAAAACAGCTCGCCGGTTCTCTCCAGGTTCTCCCCGGCCACCAGCGCGTGGTTCGCCGGGGCCTTCAGCGCGCCCACGGATGCGCAAGAGGGCGCCTGGAACGCCATTTCGGCCGGCTCCCACGCGCTGGTGGTCGCTCCTACCGGATCCGGCAAGACGCTGGCAGCCTTCCTCTGGGCGCTCGATGGCTTCATCACCGCGGCCGAGCAGGCCCCGGAGCTGCCGATCGAAGAACTTCCGGCAGGCAAGCGCGGCAAAAAACCCTCCCGCGGCACTAAAGTCCTCTATATCTCCCCGCTGAAGGCCCTGGGCGTGGACGTGGAACGGAACTTGCGCGCGCCGCTGATCGGCATCACCCAGACTGCCAGGCGCCTGGGCCTGCCCGCCCCGGACATCACTGTCGGCGTCCGGTCCGGGGACACCCCGGCGTCGGACCGGCGCCGACTGCTCACCCACCCGCCGGACATCCTGATTACGACGCCGGAATCCCTGTTCCTGATGCTGACCTCCAAGGCGCGCGAGACGCTGGCTGCGGTGGACACGGTCATTGTGGACGAAGTCCACGCCGTGGCCGGGACCAAGCGCGGGGCGCATTTGGCGCTCTCGCTGGAGCGGCTGGATGCGCTGCTGCCGAAGCGGGCCCAGCGGATCGGGCTTTCGGCCACGGTTGAACCGCTGGAGACGGTGGCCCGTTTCCTCGGCGGCAGCTCGCCGGTGGAAATCGTGGCGCCGCCGTCGCAAAAGAAGTGGGACCTGACCGTCTCCGTCCCGGTGGAGGACATGACGGCGCTGGCGGCACCGTCGGCGGAGGAGCTCGGGCCGGGCGCACAGCCGGCATCCATCTGGCCGCATGTCGAAGAGAAGATCGTGGACCTGATCGCGGCAAACCGGTCCACCATTGTCTTCGCCAACTCCCGGCGCCTGGCCGAACGGCTCACGGCCCGCTTCAACGAAATCTGGGCAGAGCGTCAGGCGGCCGCCGAGGTCTGGGCGACGGAACAGCCACCGGACAATGCCGCCGGGGCCGACGGGCCTTCGGCCGGCGCCGGAAGTGCCACAGCGGCCAGCCCGGCCATGACCGGCTCCCCGTCCCGCATGCCTGCGCAGATCATGGCCCAGGCGGGAACGGTTTCCGGCGCGGAGCCGCTGCTGGCGCGTGCCCACCACGGTTCGGTCAGCAAGGACCAGCGGGCGCTGATCGAGGATGACCTGAAGTCCGGCCGGCTGCGCTGCGTGGTCGCCACGTCCAGCCTGGAACTGGGTATCGACATGGGCGCCGTTGACCTGGTAGTCCAGGTGGAATCCCCGCAGTCGGTGGCCAGCGGGCTGCAGCGCGTAGGCCGGGCCGGGCACCAGGTCGGCGAGACCTCGCAGGGCGTCCTGTTCCCCAAACACCGCCAGGACCTGGTCAACACCACGGTCACGGTGGAGCGCATGCTGGCCGGGCGGATCGAGCCGCTCTACATTCCGGCGAACCCATTGGACATCCTCGCCCAGCAAACGGTGGCGGCCACAGCGTTGGGTCCCGTGGAGGTAGAGGAATGGTTCGACGTCGTACGCCGTTCCGCACCCTTCGGCACGCTGCCGCGCTCAGCCTTCGAGGCCACGCTGGACCTGCTCGCGGGCCGCTATCCTTCGGACGAGTTCGCCGAGCTGCGCCCGCGGATTATCTGGGACCGCGTGGCCGGAACCATCACCGGGCGACCCGGCGCCCAGCGGCTCGCGGTCACCTCCGGCGGCACCATTCCGGACCGCGGGCTCTTCGGCGTGTACCTCGTGGGCTCCGAAGACGGCGCGGGCAAGGGCGGCAGGCGGGTCGGCGAGCTGGACGAGGAGATGGTCTACGAATCGCGCGTCGGGGATGTCTTCGCGCTGGGCGCCACGAGCTGGCGGATCGAAGACATCACCCATGACCGGGTGCTGGTTTCCCCCGCCTTCGGCCAGCCCGGCAAACTCCCGTTCTGGAAGGGCGATTCGCTCGGCCGCCCGGTTGAGCTGGGCCGCGCGCTGGGCGCCTTTGTGCGCGAGCTGTCCGCAACAGCCGAGGAGCCGGCACTGGAACGGCTGCGCAGCAACGGCCTGGATGAATGGGCCGCCGCCAACCTGGTGGCCTATCTGGCCGAGCAGCGGCAGGCCACGGACGTGGTGCCCAGCGACCGGGCACTGGTGGTGGAGCGCTTCCATGACGAGCTCGGCGACTGGCGGGTGGTGCTGCACAGCCCGTTCGGCATGCCCGTGCACGCGCCCTGGGCCCTCGCCGTCGGCGCCCGGCTGCACCAGCGCTACGGTATGGATGGCTCCGCCATGGCCGCAGATGACGGCATTGTGCTGCGCGTGCCGATGATGGAGGACGAGCCGCCGGGCGCGGAGCTGTTCCTGTTCGATCCGGAGGAGCTGGACCAGATCGTCACGGCCGAGGTCGGCGGCTCGGCACTCTTCGCGTCCCGGTTCCGCGAGTGCGCCGCCCGTGCCCTGCTGCTCCCCCGGCAGAACCCGGCCAAACGCACCCCCCTGTGGCAGCAGCGCCAGCGCTCGGCCCAGCTGCTGGATGTCGCCCGGAAGTACCCCACCTTTCCCATCGTGCTCGAAACCGTGCGCGAATGCCTGCAGGATGTCTACGACCTGCCCGCTTTGAAAGACATCGCCTCTTCCATCGAGCGTCGGGAACTGCGCATCCTCGAGACCACCACGCCGCAACCGTCCCCGTTCGCCCGCTCGCTGCTCTACGGCTACGTGGCGTCCTTCCTCTACGAAGGCGACTCCCCGCTGGCCGAGCGGCGCGCGGCGGCCCTCTCGCTGGATCCGTCGCTGCTCAATGACTTGCTGGGCCGGGCGGAACTGCGCGAACTGCTGGACGCGGACATCATCGCCCGCACGGAGCGCGAGCTCCAGCGCCTCAGCGAGGACCGGAAGGTCCGCGGCATCGAGGGCATCGCGGACCTGCTCCGGTTGCTCGGACCGCTCACGACGGCGGAAATCGCCTTGCGCGTCGATCTCCCCGAGGGCGCGGGGCCGGCAGCAGCCGAGACCACGACGCCGGACAGCGAGGCTGCGGTGGACGATGCCGCCGTGGCCTATGTCGAGCCACTGCTGGCGGAACTGGCCAAAGCCAACCGCGCACTCAAGGTGGGCATTGCCGGCGTCGGGCGTTGGGCCGCCGTCGAAGACGCCGCGCGGCTGCGCGACGCACTCGGGGTGCCGCTGCCGATGGGGGTGCCGCTGGCGTTCATCGAGCCGGTGGCGGATCCGCTCGGGGACCTGGTGGGCCGGTACGCCCGCACGCACGGACCGTTCACCGCGCCGGAATGCGCGGCCCGGCTGGGGCTCGGCGTGGCCGTGGTCGACACCGCGCTGCGCCGGCTGCTCAAGGACGGGCGCGTGGCCGAGGGTGAGTTCCGTCCGCCGGAAAGCGCCGTCCCGCCGGTGACCGGTGTGGTGGAGTGGTGCGATGTCGAGGTGCTGCGCAAGATCCGCCGCCGTTCGCTGGCCGCCCTCCGGCAGGAAGTGGAGCCGGTGGATCCGGCCACCTACGCGCGGTTCCTGCCGGTCTGGCAGAACGTCGGCTCCGGCCTGCGGGGACTCGACGGTGTGGCCACCGTGATCGACCAGCTCTCCGGCGTGCCCGTGCCGGCGTCGGCCTGGGAGCCGCTGATCCTGGGCACCCGCGTGGCCAATTACGCGCCGTCGATGCTTGACGAGCTGACCGCCACCGGCGAGGTGCTGTGGGCGGGCGCCGGTTCACTGGCGGGAAACGACGGCTGGATCACGTTGCAGTTGGCCGAGAACGCCCCGCTGACGCTGAATCCGCAGCCCGATTTCGAGCCCAGCGTGCTGCAGTACGAACTGCTGAACCTGCTTGCCTCCGGCGGGCAGTTCGGCGGCGCAGCTTTCTTCTTCCGCCAACTCGCGGACGCGCTGGCGGCCGCCGGCACGCAGGCCACGGACGCCGACGTCGTGACGGCCCTGTGGGAACTGGTCTGGGCCGGGCGGATCACCAATGACACGTTCACCCCGGTGCGCGCCCTGCTCGCCGGCGGAACCACCGCACACAAGCAGCGGCCGTCCGCGCCGCGCGCCCGCTCGGCACGGCTGGGCCGGATCGGGCGGATTCACGGGCTCGGCGCAGGGAGCGGCTTTGGCTCGGGTGCCGGGCTGAGGCCGGGCGCAGGAGCGGGACACCCTGGACGAGCGTCACTTCCGCTCGCGGCCGGGCGCTGGTCGCTGCTGCCGGCGCCGGAAGCGGATCCGACCATCCACGCGCATGCCACCGCCGAACTGATGCTGGACCGCTACGGCGTGGTGACCCGCGGCTCGGTGGCCAATGAAGGGATTCCGGGCGGCTTCGGGCTGCTCTACAAGGTGCTGGCGCGGCTGGAGGAAAGCGGTCGCTGCCGGCGCGGCTACTTCATCGAGCACCTCGGCGCCGCGCAGTTCGCCGTACCCGCCACCGTGGACCGGCTGCGCTCCTTCAACCGCGATGCACAGCTTGGCGAGCAGGCCCCGTCCGCGCTCGCGCTCGCCGCCACGGATCCGGCCAATCCGTACGGGGCGGCGTTGGCCTGGCCGGTGCAGGACGGCGGACACCGGCCGGGCCGCAAGGCCGGTGCGCTGGTGGTGCTGGTGGACGGGGAGCTGGCCCTGTATGTGGAGCGCGGCGGCAAGACGCTGCTGACCTTCACCGAGGATCCGGACGCGCTGACGCTGTGTGCCGAGGCGTTGGTCGGCATCATCCGCCGCGGCGCCGCGGACAAGATGGCCGTGGAGAAGGTGAACGGCGCACCCGTGCTCGACACGGACGTGGCCCGGGCACTGACCGGCGCCGGCTTCTACACCACGCCGCGGGGACTGAGGTTCCGTGCCTGAGGGGGACAACGTCTGGCGCACCGCGCGCAGCCTGCACGCCGCGCTGGCCGGGCAAGTGCTGCTGCGCTCCGACTTCCGCGTGCCCAAGCTGGCCACCCTGGACCTCGCGGGCAACACCGTGGACAACGTCATCTCCCGCGGCAAGCACCTGCTGATGCGCGCCTCCGGACCCGCCGGGGAACTGAGCATTCATTCCCACCTGCTGATGGACGGCAGCTGGCGGATCTACGCTCCCGGCCAGCGGTGGAACAAGCCCGCGTTCCAGGCCCGCGTGGTGCTGGAGACCAAGCCGGCCACCGCCGTCGGATTCCTGCTGGGCATCCTCGAAGTCATACCGACGGCGGAGGAAGCCAAGGCAGTGGGCCATCTGGGGCCGGATCTGCTGGGCCTGGATTGGGACGCGGAGGAAGCGCTGCGGCGGCTGCGGTCCGATCCGGAGCGCGGCATCGGCCTGGCGCTGCTGGACCAGCGGAACCTCGCCGGCATCGGCAACATCTACCGCTGCGAGCTCTGTTTCCTGGCCGGCGTGCACCCGCTGGCGAAGGTAGGCCAGGTACCGGACCTGCCCCGGATCGTGCAGCTGGCCAAGACCCTGCTTGAAGCGAACAAAGACCGGAACCGGCGCAACACCACCGGCGGGCCGGCAGGCCGGAACGCGAGTCCGGTCTGGGTCTACGGCCGGGCCGGGCAGCCCTGCCTGCGCTGCCGCACCCCGGTAGTCCATGCCAAGCTGGGCGAGACGGAGCTAACGGAGCGGGACCTGTATTTCTGCCCGCGCTGCCAGCCCGAGACCATATGATTAGCAACAGAATTCCAGAAGGGGGACTATGAGCTGGGTCGAGACCATCCCGGCCTTCGTGACGGCCGTGGTGCTGGTCTTCGGACCCGGCCTGCTCTGGGGCAGTGTCCTGGGCCTGCGCCGCCTGGCGCTGGTCGCCGTGGCCGGTCCGTTCAGCATCACCGCCATGGTGGTCGCCGCGGAACTCGGCGGCCTGACCGGACTGCCCTGGGCCTGGCCAACGCTGCTGCTGGTTACCGTGGTGGTTGCGGTTGCCCTGTGGTGGCTGCGGCGGTTGATGCGGAACCGGCTGCACCGCGAACACACCGCAGCATCGGCCCCGGCGCCCTGGCGGACGGTCGCGATTACCTGGGCGGTCTCGGCCGTGCCGCTGGCCGGCTACATGTTCTGGATCATCGGGTCGCCGGAAAACATCGCCCAATCGCACGACAACATCTTCCACCTCAATGCCCTGCGCTACATCGCGGACACTTCCAATGCCTCCTCGCTGACGCTGGGCTACCTGGGCACCACGGACCAGGGAGTCTTCTACCCGGCCGGCTGGCACGCCGTCGTTTCCTTGGTCATGACCACCGCCAGCCTCCCCGTGGCCGCCGCCATCAACGTCACCAACATTGTCCTGATCACCGGCATCTGGAGCACCGGCTGCCTCTTCCTGGTCAGCCGCATTACCGGCGAACGGATGATGCCGCTGCTGGTGGCCGCGGTGCTCTCCACCGCCTTCAGCAGCTTTCCCTACCTGTTGCTGGAATTCGGCGTGGTCTATCCGTTCATGCTCTCCATCGCCATCCTGCCCGCCGCCCTCGGCCTGGTGATCCAGTTGCTGCGAATCGGCCTGCCCGGCACCATCTCCACCGAGGGCAACGTCCTGCTGCTGGCCGGGCTGGTACCGGGCATGGCGCTGGCGCATCCGGCCACCGTGATGGGACTGCTGGCGCTTGCGACGCCGATGGTACTGGCTGCGGCGTACCGCGTCTCCCGCTCGGGTACTTCCCGCGACAAGACGAAGGCCGGGCTCGGCACCGTGGCCTACCTGGTGGTCCTCGGCGTCCTGTGGGCACTGCTCCGGCCGGCGCGCAGCAGCTCGGAAAACTGGGACAACATGGGCAACGCGCTCCTGGCGCTCTGGGAGGTGGTGGTGCATGCCCCGCTCTACCGGCCCATCGGAATCCTGGCGACGGTGCTCACCATCGTGGGGGCCGCCGTCGTACTTAATGTGCGCAAGCACCGCTGGGTCCTGGGGATCTATCTGGTCGCCGCCGTGATTTTCGTGGTGGGCAACTGGAAGGAAGCTCCGCTGATCCGCTGGCTGGTGGCCGGGATCTGGTACAACGACTTTTTCCGGATCAGCGCCATGCTTCCGGTGGCCGGCATCCTGATCGCCTCCTTAGGCGGCGTGGCGCTGGCCGGGACGGCACGGTCCTTCTTCCGGGCCTGGCTGGCGCGCAAGGAGAAGAAGCAGCCGGTGTGGTTCCGGCCGGCCGCCACGGCGGTGCTGACCATCGTGGCGCTGGCGGTCGCGCCGCTGTTCGCCGCCCAGCGCAGCATCCAGGAAGCGGCGTTCAAGTACCGGTTCACTGACGATTCGTACCTGCTCACCGAGGACGAACTCGCCCTGATCAAACGGCTGCCCGAGCAGGTACCGGCGGACGCCGTCGTCGTTGGCAATCCGATGACCGGGGCATCCTTGTCCTACTCGTACACGGGGATCCAGACGCTGCTGCCTTCCGGCACTACCTCCCCAGCCGTCAACGGGAAGCTCATTCTTCAGAAGCTGGACGAGATGGCCACGGACCCGGCGGTCTGCGAAGCTGTGCGGGCGACCGGCGTGGAGTTTGTCCTGGACTTCGGCACGAGTTCGGTGCACCCGGGCGAAACCAGCATCCAGCCGGGGCTGCGGGACCTGGGTGCGGAGAACGGTTTCGAGCTCATGGACAGCGAAGGAGACGCGGCTCTTTACCGGATCACCGGTTGCAGCTGAGCTAGCCTTCGCAGTCCTTGCAGTAGAACAGGCCGTCCTGCTCCCGCGCGAGCATGGAATGGTGCCGGATCAGGAAGCAGGATGAACAGGTGAATTCATCCTCGCCGGGCGGGATGATCCTGACCTGGAGCTCCTCGCCGGAGAGATCGGCGCCGGGCAGTTCGAAGCCTTCGGCCGCGTCCGCTTCGTCCACCTCGATTTCCGGAGACCGGTTGTCAGTCTTGTGTGCTTTCAGCTCTTCAATGGACTCTTCGGGCTCGTCCTCGGTCGACTTTCGCGGTGCATCGTAATCTGTCGCCATCGCGGGCCTCCACTTTCAACTGTTGACCGTCCTCGTACGCTTCAGCACGCTCCCGCAAGAACGTTGGTTCCCCACTATAGGGCAGGGCCAGGGGTTGCTGTCATCTCTTTCGGCCGGAATGGCAGCGGCGCTGGCGGCGGGTTTGGGCAGCAGCGGCCGGACGACGGCTGCGCCGGGCGCCGGTACCCTTGAAGGGTGATGAAATCCCCCCTCCCCGTGCGCGACGGCGTTAACGCCACCAGGCTGCGACTGCCCGGCAACGGGCCGTGGCAGACGGCGCTGGACTACATGCTGCACCGCTGGGGACACGTGGACCCGGAGGGCATCAAGGACCGTTTCGACCGCGGCGAGATTGTCGGCGAGGGCGGTGTGCGGCTTCACCGGGGCACCCTGCTGGAGGAGCACACCTTCATTTGGTACTACCGGACGCTGCCGGCCGAGGAACGGCTGCCGGTGGAACTGAACATTCTGCATCAGGACGAGAACATCCTGGTAGTGGACAAGCCCCATTTCCTCCCGACCACGCCGGGCGGAACCTATATCAGCGAGTCGGCACTGGTCCGCCTGCGCGTCCAACTCGGCATCCCGGACCTGATTCCCATGCACCGGCTGGACCGCCTTACGGCCGGCGTGCTGCTCTTTTCCACCAATCCGGCCACCCGCGGCAACTACCAAGTGCTCTTCGAAAAGCGCCTGGTGGAAAAGGAGTACGAGGCGATCGCGGCGGTGGACCAGCGGCTTCAGTTCCCGCTCGTCGTGCGCAACCGGATGGTCAAGTCCCGCACCTATCTGCTGGCCGAGGTGGTGGCCGGCGAGTTCAACGCCGAGACCCGGATCGAGCTGGAGGAAGCCCGCGGGGTGCTTGGCAAGTACCGGCTGGAACCGCATACCGGCAAGACCCACCAGCTGCGCGTGCATATGGCCTCGCTGGGAGTGGGCATCCTGCACGATCCGTTCTACCCGGTCCTGCTGGACAAGGCCCCGGACGATTACAGCCGGCCGCTGCAGCTGCTGGCCCGCGGCGTTAGGTTCACCGATCCGCTCTCCGGCGCCCCGGTCGAATACCGCAGTCGGCTGGAGCTCTCCGAGTGGGCAGCCGCCGCCGCTCCGGAGCCTGCCCGCCGCTGAGCAGCCGGGCCGCCGGGCCGAGCCGAGCAGAGCGAGCGATCAAACTGCGCGAGCGAAATGCGCGTTTTGGCCGAGCCCCTTACACGGCCGGCCCTACGTGGTTAGAGTCGAGTCAACGAGCCGTTGTCCGATCGGGCCGTGAGCGGTAGCGGCGAAGGGTCCGGCCGGCCGGTGCCAAACACCGATAAGAGGGCACTGCCATGTTCCATCGCAATGTAGCCGAGAAGATCCATCTCATCGAGCATGCCAACGTGAACTGCTACATCGTCGAGGACGGCGACCAGATCATGCTGGTCGACTCCGGCCTGCCCGCGATGTGGAAGATGACCGTCGCTGCCATCCGCGAGCTTGGCCGTTCAACCCGGGACATTTCCGCGCTGGTCCTCACGCACGCGCATTTCGACCACCTTGGGTTCGCCGCCAGGGTCCAGCATGACCTCGATGTGCCGGTCTATGCACATCCGGGCGACAGTTATATCGCCGAGCACCCGTACCGGTACAAGCACGAAAAGAACCGGCTGGCCTACCCCTTCAAGTACCCCGCCTGCGTTCCCATCCTGACCCGGATGACGCTGGCCGGAGCGCTCAATGTCCGGGGCGTCACGGATCTTCGTGTGCTGGGCGCCGAGGCGGGCCTGCAGTTGCCCGGCGCGCCGGCGGTTATCCATACCCCCGGCCATACCGAGGGCCACTGCGCACTCCATTTCCCCGAACGGGACACCATCATCACCGGAGATGCCCTGGTCACCCTTGATCCGTACACCGGTAAGCGCGGGCCGCACATTGTCTCCGCTGCCGCCACGGCAGACACCCGGCAGGCGTTGAAATCGCTGGAATTGCTGGCCGAGACCGGCGCCGGCACCGCGTTGCCCGGCCATGGTGAACCGTACCGCGGCGGGATCGCCACCGCGGTGGACGAGGCCGTGCGCCGGGGTGCCACGTAGCACCGGCCGTGGGGACGGCAAGGACAGCAGGGCAGGCGGGAAGGAGGGAAGTCCGCGATGGAATCCGTCGTGGAGGTTGATCCGGACGATCTCTACGGTCTGATCGCCGCCCTGACGCAGGACCGGTGGCAGCCCTCCCGTCCGCACATCCGTGTCGCGGTGGCTACCGAGGCCACACCTCCGCGGAGCGCGACCTGCCCACGCGGCTGCTGGGCTGGAGCCATTCACCCCTACGTCGCGCTGCACTTTGCCACCAGGGAACACCTCCCGGTATGAGGAAGCCGGTGCGGTCTGGTGCGTGGATTATGCGGCAGCCCATACGCTGCTGCCGCCGGAACTGCGCAGCGAGATCGAACCGGCAGGCGGCGGACTCTTCACCACGGAGATGCTCACGCGCTCGGCCTACACCCTCTCCAAGTTCGACCGGTTCCGCGACGATGACGGACGCAGCATCCCGTTGTTTTTCGAACCGCCTTCGCTGGATGAGCGCATTGTGAACCAGGCCGCGATCTTTTCCACCATGTCCGACGTCACCGACGGCCTGTCCCGCTGGCTGCGGCGCTACTACAGTCCGCGTGACCCCGTGCGAAACCCGCGCGACGCCTGAGGAAGCGGCCGCCCCAAGCAACACTCCACTGCGAGCGCGCTATTAGCCCAGCAGGCTCCGGTGGACGGCACGGAAGGTCTCTGCCAACCCGGCAGAGAACAGCACGAACTCGATGAGCTGGACCCCGCCGTCGTACTTCATGGCTTCACCCAGCCCCGCCAGTGCAACGCTGCCGCCGTCCCAGCCGTAGACCCCGGCGCTGATCGCCGGAAAGGCCACGGACCGGGCGCCGAGTTCATCGGCCACGCGGAGGCTCTCGCGGAAGCAGGACGCCAGCAGGGCCGGATCGTTCTGGCCGGCGTGCAGGTTGGGGCCCACGGTGTGGATGACCCAGCGGGCGGGTAACCGGAAGGCCTCCGTGGCGACGGCGGAACCGACCGGCAGACCATCCGGCAGCTGCGAGGACCGCAGTTCCCGGCAGGCGGCCAGCAGCTCCGGACCGGCAGCGCGGTGGATGGCGCCGTCCACACCTCCCCCGCCCAACAGGCTCGAGTTCGCCGCATTGACCACGGCGTCCACCTCGCGGCGGGTGATGTCCCCTTCGAGAATCCTGATCTCCATTCTTTGTACTCTGCCATCGGCGGGGCATTGCCGGTAGATTGGGGAGGTGGAAATCCCCGAAGGGCCGTGGCAATGGCTGTACTATCCGATGACCTTGCTCATGGTCGTTCTGGATGCCCCCATGCCTGCCGCGCCGTCGGAAATCATGGTCATCGGCGGCGGCACGCTGCTGGCCCACGGCGAGCTGATTCTGCCGCTGGTGGTCCTGACCGCGTTTGCCGGCAGCATGGCCGGGGACGTGCTGCTGTTCCTGCTGTTCCGCGGCGGCATTAACACTTTGCTCAACCGGTACCGGTGGGGCCGCAGGGTCGACCGCGCAGTCACCCAGGCGCTTGAGAAGGCCGGCCGGTCCTCCACCTATGCGGCCATTGTCGCCGCCCGCTTTATCCCCGGCGGCCGGACCGCATCTGTCGCGGCGGCGGGGCTGGCAGACGTCCCCCTGAACACCTTCCTGGTTTTGTCCGCTTCGGGGTCCACCATCTGGGCCCTGTGGATGACCGGGCTGGGGCTGGCCACCGGGCTCGCCACGGATCTGCCGTTCTGGGTGAATCTTGTTTTGGGCACGGTGATTGGCATACTGGTGGGCACGGCCATAGCTGCCGTCATCAGCCTGCGCCGCCGCAGCCAGCCGGCGCCGGTGTTCAGGGGTGCAGTCGACGTCGAGGAGTAGCAGAAGTGACCGCCCCGCTTCGATCCAATCCGCCATGGACACCGTGAAACCCTACCTCCACAAGACCCGGACGATCCTCGCCACCGACATGGCCCGCCAACTCGCGGTCAGCGCGAGCCTGGTGTTCGCGCTGCTGATGGGCGCGCGCGGTGGCGGCCTGCTGGGCGGCACAGCCATCAAGGACACGGCCGGGGGCGCGTTCGCCCCCGACTTCACACTGCTGGCCCCGGCTTCCGGCGCGTTCAGCATCTGGTCGGCGATCTACCTGGGGCTGGTCGGCTACACCATCTTCCAGTGGTGGCCGGCACAGCGCCGCGCCCCGCGCCAGCGCGCCGCCGGCTGGCTGGTGGCTGCCTCGCTGGTCCTCAATGCCTGCTGGATCCTGAGCGCGCAGGCCTCGAATGTGGGGCTGAGCCTGATCGTCATGATCCTGCTGCTGGCCGTGCTGCTGGCCGCGGTCTACTTCCTGACCCGGTATCCGACAAAGTCCCTCGTTGATGGGCTCCTCACAGATGCTCCGGTAGGGCTGTACACCGGCTGGATTCTGGTGGCGGCAGGCGCCAACGCAGCCAGCTGGCTCACGCTGCGCGAGATCGACCTGTTCGGCTGGGGCGCCGACGTCTGGGCGGTCATCACCCTCGGCGTGGTCTCCTTTGCCGGAGCGGTGGTGGCGATGACCCACCGCGGCCGCATGTCCGCGGTGGTGGCCTTGTGCTGGGGGCTGGGCTGGATCGCGATGTCCCGGCTGCTGGGTGATCTGGATTCCGTGCCGGTGGTCATCGCGGCGGGCTTCGGTTTCTTCTTTGTGCTGGTCTGCGGGACATCGCGCCGGTTCCGGGTGGGGCACGAGGAGCGCCGGGCCTTTCGCCGCGGCTACGTTCCCGAGATCTGACCGCGCGCTGCCTCTTTGGCTCCGTTTTGGGCGCTGGCTCCGAAGTGCAATTGCTCCGGGACGCCCCGGAGCCCTGGCACATCGGGGAGCTGCAGGTCGAGGTCAGCGCAGCGTCTGCCACGTTCCCCGGCTGCGGCGCAGGACTGCGAGCCTCTCTGTGACGGCGACCTGCTCCACGGCATGGCGCATGTTGGCAGCGGCCTGCAGCGCCTGGCGGTTTTCGGCGTCGTACGCATTCGGATCCACGGTGAAACGCACGGTGATCCGCGGAACCCCGGCAACGACGTCGAGCTGGTTCGCTTCGACCACGTGGGCGGAGCCGACGGCAGCGACAGCGGCCTCCATCACCTGCTCCGGAACGTGTCCGGGGCGCAGGCCAGTGATGTTGAGCTGGGCTCGGAAGGAAGGCATCCGTCCACTTTATCGGGGCACGGCACCCTCTCCAGGTTCGCCGGCGGACGGAGCGGACGATGCAGTCTCCCGGAGGAAACGGATCGACTCTTTGACCCGCCGCGGGACGCGGGTCCCGGGCGGCAGGGCGGCGACCACGGCGTTAGGCGGCAGCTCGTCGGCAAGCGGAACATAGGCGACCTTGAGCCCGTCCCCCGTTGTGTCGTTTACCGGGCGGGTATTGACCATGGAATAGCCCAGGCCGCGGGCAACAAGGGAGCGGATGGTTTCCATGTCCGTGCTGGGCCAGCGGAGTTTCGGCTCGACGCCCACGGCGCGCATCATGCCGGTCACCCTTTCGATGGTGGGCGGCACGTCATGAAGGATGGCCCATTCATCCTGTACCTGGGCGAAGGTAATGGACTCCTGGCCTGCCAGCGGATGCGTCGCCGACAGCATCAGGTGCGGTTTCACCCGGGCGATTTCCGCCAGCTCCACGCCGTCGACGGCCTGCAGCGAGTAGATCAGGGCGAGATCGATCCGCCCTTCCAAGACCTCCTGCTGCAGTTCGGCAGCGCTGTCCTCATGAAATGAGACGTCCACCGCCGGATACTCCCGGCTGAAATAGTCCACCAGACCAGGCAACAAGCGCGGGGACAGGGTGGGGCTGCAGCCCGCGCGCAACGGCCCCCGCATGTCATCAAACCCGCCGGCAACGGCCCCCTCGATGTCGCCAATCATGCTCAGGATGTGCCTTGCCCTCGCCGCGAGCTCCACTCCCGCCGGCGTTGCCACCACTTTCTTCGCGCGGGTCCGGATCAGCAGATCAACACCTACGGCGTGCTCCAACTGGGCGATGGCCATGGAGGCCGCCGCCTGCGAGATATTCGATTCCTTCGCGGCCGCCGTGACGGAGCCGTGGTCCAGTACGGCAACGAAGTACTGCAGTTGGCGAATGGTGAACTCTGCCATCAACTCCCCTTATGAACTTCATCAAATTGATTGACTATACACATTATGTGACAGCAGACACACTTGAAGAAATCAGCGTTCTTCATCTCGAGGAGTATCCATGACCGCGTCGCACCTCAAGCCCCGCATCGTCACGCTCGGCACGGCCGGCGGGCCCCGGTGGTGGACGCCCGCTGAGGAAAACAACCGGACCGGAATCGCCACCGCCGTCGTCGTCGGGGATTCCTTCTACCTGGTGGACTGCGGACACGGTGTTGGCCGGCGTCTGAGCCAGGCCGGCCTGAAGCTGGCCAACCTGCGCGGCATCTTCCTCACCCACCTGCACTCCGACCACACCGTGGATCTGGCCAGCCTTGCCATTTTCGGGCTGTACGACCTTCTCGACCGGCGCAATGATCCCGTCCGGATCATCGGTCCCGGCAACCGCGGCATGCTGCCGTACACCTCACCGCGCGCCACGGTTGAGCCCGTCCCGGTGGCCCCGCACTGTCCGACTCCCGGAACCCACGAAATGTTCGAGCAGTTGATGTACGCGCACGCCACGGATCTCAACGACAGGATCATCGACAGCCTGCGCCCGTCCCCGTTTGAGCTGTTCGAAGCGTCCGATATCGAGATTCCGCAGGACATCGGCTACCACCCGAACGAGAACCCGACGCCGGCCATGGATCCGTTCGTGATCTACGAAGACGACCTCGTCAAGGTCTCGGCCATCCTGGTGGAGCACCCTCCGGTGGCACCGGCCTTCGGGTTCCGCTTCGATACTGCGGAGGGCTCGGTGACGTTCTCCGGCGACACTACCTACACGCAGAACATGGTCACGTTGGCGCAGGACACCGACCTGCTGCTGCACGAGGCTATCGACTTCGATTTTGTCGAGGCTCTGTACGCGGACAAGACGGACGAAGGCTCCCGGGCAGCCAGGGACCACCACTACAAGTCGCACACCAGCGTCCGCGACGCCGCAAAGGTCGCCAACGAGGCCGGCGCCAAACAACTGGCCCTGCACCACCTCGTTCCCGGCATGGCCGACGATTCCGTCTGGAAGCAGGCCGCGGAACATTTCCACGGCACCTTCCACGTACCGGCGGACCTCGAACACATCGAACTCCGCCCGTCCCGCTGATTCCTAGCGCTCCATCCATGAACCCCTCCCCAGATCCCTCGACCTCATCATCAGGAGGAATTGTGTCCGAGTCACTGACGACCGTTACGCAGTCCGCACCGTCCGCACCGCAGCACCAGTCCGGCTCCGAGTCCTTGAACACGAAGGACATGCGCCGGATCCTCGCGTCCAGCTTCATCGGCAGCGCCATCGAGTACTACGACTTCATCTTGTACGCGACCGCGGCCAGCATCGTTTTCAATACCGTATTCTTTGCCAATCTCAGCCCCGCCTTCGGCCTGTTCGCCTCTTTCGCGACGCTTGCCGCCGGCTATCTGGCGCGTCCGCTCGGCGGAATCGTCTTCGGCCACTTCGGCGACAAGGTCGGGCGCAAGAAAATGCTCGTGCTGTCCATGCTGCTAATGGGCGCCTCGACGGTCCTCATCGGCCTGCTGCCCACCACCGCCGTGATCGGCATCCTCGCCCCGGTGCTGCTGGTGACACTGCGCGTCATCCAGGGCGTTGCCGTGGGCGGCGAATGGGGCGGCGCCGCCTTGATGGCGCTGGAGTCCGCACCGCAGAAGAAGCGAGGCCTAGCCACTTCCTTCGCCACCGCCGGCGGCCCCGCCGGTGCCGTACTCGCCACCCTGGTGGTTTCGCTGACGTCCGCCCTGACCGGCGATGCGTTCCTCCAGTGGGGCTGGCGCATCCCGTTCCTGCTCAGCGCGGTACTGATCGCCGTCGGTATGATCATCCGGCTCAAGGTTGCTGAAACGCCGATGTTCCAGAAGCTGCAGGAAGCCGGCGAAAAGAAGCGCATGCCGCTCTTCGACGTGCTGCGCAACCATCCGCGCGCCGTTGTTGTTGCCCTGATCGCCACCATGAGCTTCTACGCCTGCCAGGGCATCCTGACCGTGTGGGGCGTTTCCATCGCCGTCGGCAACGGAGTGGACCGCTCCGGGGTACTCAACTGGAAGGCGGCAGGCGCCGTCCTCACCCTGATCATGTGCTTCTACACCGCGCGGCTCAGTGACCGGGTCGGCCGCCGCAAGGTCCTTACCGTCGCGGGCATCACCGGCATTGTGCTGGCCTACCCGCTGCTGATCCTGCTGAGCAACGGGACGCTGTGGGGCTTCGCCGTCGCCATCGTGGTCGGCAACGGCATTGTCCAGGGCGCCCTCTTCGGCCCCATCGGCGCCTACATCGCCGAGCAGTTCCCCACCCGCATGCGCTACACCGGCGCCTCGCTGTCCTATCAGGGCGCTTCGGTGCTCGGTGCCGGCTTCACCCCGATGATCGCCACCGGCCTGATGATCGCGGTCAACGGCAGCATCTGGCTGGTCGGAGCGTTCTGGATCTCCGTCATCCTCGCCGGTACCATTGCCGTCCGCGCCACGCCGGAAGGCACCAAGGTCAACCTCGACTGACGCCGCCGCACCGAACAGCTGAAGAGGAAATGCCCGGATGGAGGTTCCATCCGGGCATTTCCTGTCCGTGGGTGCACCCACTGACCATGCCGGCCTCAGCCCGTGTTGCGCAGGCCCGCCGCCACCCCGTTGACCGTGATCAGCATGGCCCGCTGCAGGCTTTCATCCGGTGCACCGCCGCCCGAGGTCCCGTTCTCGCGCATCCTGCGCAGCAGCTCCACCTGCATGTAGGAGATCGGATCCAGATACTGGTCCCGCACCTCCAACGACTTTTTGAGCACCGGCTGGTTGTCCAGCAACCGCACTTCGCCGGTGAGGCGCCGGACCTCGGCCACCGTGAGCTCGAACTCCTCGCGGATCCGGTCGAACAGGTGCTGCAGCCGGGCAGGCACCAGCGTGGCCGCATAGTGCGCGGCGATGTCCAGGTCCGTCTTGACCAACGTCATTTCCACATTGGAGACCACGGTCTGGAAAAAGTGCCACCGGTCCGCCATCTCCTGCAGCATCTCCCCATGACCGGCCTCGCGCGCGGCCTTCAACCCGGAACCGACGCCGTACCAGCCGGGCACGATCTGCCGCGACTGGGTCCAGCCGAAAACCCACGGGATGGCGCGAAGCCCTTCCAGTCCGGCGCCTGAATCCGGCCGCATGGAAGGACGTGAGCCGATCTTCAGCGAGCCCAGTTGTTCCACCGGCGTCGAGGTGAAGAAATACTCCGGCAGGTCCGGATCCTCAATGAGCTCCCGGTAGCAACGGAAGGACGCGTCGGAGACGGTCTCCATCACCTTCCCGTAGCGTTGGCGTTCACTGGCGGAGGTGCGCGGCTCCCGGTGCAGCGCAGAGCCTTCGAGCACAGCCGCCAGCGCCAGTTCCAGGTTCTCCCGTGCCAGCGTCTGCAGTGAGTACTTGTCCGAAATGACTTCGCCCTGCTCGGTGAACTTGATTTCGCCTTCCAGCACGCCGTTCGGCTGGGCGAGGATGGCGTCGTAGGTGGGCCCTCCGCCACGGCCCACAGATCCCCCGCGGCCGTGGAAAAGCCGCAGCCGGACACCGTGTTTGGCGGCTACATCGCGCAGGACCCGCTGCGTCTGGTGGATTTCCCAGAGGCTGGTCAGCACGCCGGATTCCTTGTTCGAATCCGAGTACCCGAGCATAACTTCCTGCACGTCGCCGCGGAGCCGGACAATCTCGCGGTACTGCGGATCCGCCAGCAGCCCGTCCAGAATCCGCCCGGACCGGCGCAGCTCCTCCACTGTTTCCAGCAGCGGCGCGAAGCCGATGCGGGCAAACGCGTCCCCGCCGTGCAGCCGCAGCAGGCCGGCTTCCCGCGCCAGCACCACGGCGGCCAGCACGTCGTCAGGACCGCGGGTCATGGACACGATGTACGTCTCCACGACGTTCGAGCCGTAGGTCTCCAAAGCCCGCTGGATTTCGCCGAACACCGCGTACGTCTTGGCTTCCTCGCCTGCCAGCGGAGCCGGCACCGGCGCCAGCGGACGGCGGGAGGCAAGCTCCTTCGACAGCAGAACCTGGCGCTCCGCCCGCTCCAGGTCCGCATAACGCCCGGGCAGTTCGCCCAGCCGGTCCATCAACACACCGACGACGGCGTGGTGCCGCTCGGCATGCTCGCGGACATCCAGCGTGGCCAGGTTCAGTCCGACGGCGGACATGATCCGCCGCACCCCCGCCAGCGCTCCATCCGCCGCCAGCGAGGACCCGTGGGCACGCAGCGATCGTTCCAGCAGCCCCAGCTCGTCCAGCACGTGCGTGGCGGAGGCGTAGTCCCGCCCAGGCTGGTGTGCGGTGCCGTTCCGGACGCGGGCGGAGGTGTTCATCAATTTCGCCTTGATGCACGTGAGCTTCAGCCTGTACGGCTCCTGGGCATTGAGCACGAGCACGCGCTTATCCAGCCCGGGCAGCTTTTCCAGATCCTGCTGAATGGATTCCAGCAGCTCCGGCTCCGCCACGGCGAGCGCCGTGGAGTTGGACAACACCGAGATCAGCTCGTCAATCTGCTCGATCCCGATCCGCACGGCGTGCTGGTTCTGCAGGGCGAGGATCTCCCGCGTTACGTCTGCGGTGACGTTCGGGTTGCCGTCCCGGTCGCCGCCGATCCAGCTGCCGAACCGCAGCGGCGAGCGCTCGGCGGACAGGGACGCGCCGTGCGCGTCCAGCAGCTCCGCCAGGTCGGCCAACAGTTCCGGGACCGCGCCGCGGAAAATGTTGTCGAGGTAGTAGAGGGCGTTGCGGGCCTCATCCACCGGGCTGGGCCGCACCTGCCGCAGCTCGTCCGTCTGCCACATCTGGTCGATAATTTCCGCCAGCCTGCGGTCCTGCCGCCGCCTGGCCACGCTGTCCTCTGCGGTCCGCACCGCCAGCACATCGGAGAGCTTGCGCAGCTTATCCAGCACCGAACGGCGCGATGCTTCGGTGGGGTGGGCGGTGAAGACCGGTCGTACATCCAGCGCGTCCACGGCCTCTTGCAGCGCCGCCGGGCCCGCCTTCGTGGCCACGTCCGCCACCGCCTTGGCCAGCCAGCCGTCCTGTTCCGGCCGGGTCTGCAGGGTCCGGACGCGGTGGACCTGCTCGGCCGCATTGGCCAGATGGAAGTAGAAGGCGAAGGCCCGCACCAGCTGCGTCGCCTGGACAGTGGGCAGTCCCGCCAGCAATTCCCGCACCTGGTCCGCCACGTCCCGCGCCGTCCAGGGCCCGCTGGCCTCCCCGCCCCCGCGGGCCGCCTCCTTGGACTCCTTCGTCAGCAGCCGCACCTGCTCCACCAGCTCCAGCAGCTCCGGGCCGTGCTGGCGCACCAGCGATTGCCCCAGCAGCGTGCTGACGCGGCGGACATCCGCGCGGAGCCTGGCATCGAGATCCCCTTCAGGCATGAAAACCCTCCTGTGCCATCAACCGCCCCTACAGATTGAACGCGGGCGTGTGCGAGGGCTGGTACAGCAGAATGTCGTCGGCGCCGGGCACCTGCAGCATCGCGCCGGTGCCGAAGCCCATGTCCGTTGCTTCCCCACGGAAGTTCGCGCCGCGGCTTTCCAGTTCAAACATGGTGGCCGCCAGATCGTCGCACATCAAGGCGATCTGGTGGTGGCGCGGGGCGGAAAATTCCTCGCCTTCCCAGACACCGCTGGTCGGATGGACGCCCAGCTCGCTCGGACCGGTCTTGAAAATCAGCCAGTCCTCGCCCGAGCCGGCGTCGGGAATCGAGGGCCACTGCAGTACGTCGCGCAGGAACGCCCGGGTAGCCGTTGGCTCGTCGGAGTAGATCAGCGTGTGCACGGAAGTGATCATGGATCCTAGGCTAGCGCCCGGCACTGCTTCCGGTAACCTCCCGCGGACCTCCCGGTGCGGCTTGTCTTGCAGCGGCCCCCGGGGCAGACTGTGCTGATACAGCCCCGGGTGGGCGGTGACAGCCCCAGCCAGCCCCAAGGAGCGTCTTGACCAGCCTGGAAAACGAGATCACTACGGCCGAAGCCGAGTTCGATGCCTGGCACAGAAAGCGCAACGACGCTTTGGCCGAAGACTTCGGGCTGCTGACCCTCACCTCGTTCCAGTGGCTCGCCGCCGAGCCGTCCGCCGTCGACCTTGTCCCCGGGCTGTGGAGCGCGGACCTCCGGGTGGCGGCCCTGAACGCCGGTGCCTCGGATGGCTTCGTGACGTACGACGGCGGCACACCGGTCCGCGGGATCCTCACCAAGACGGTGGCCGAGCGCAGCCAGACGATGTGGGTGCGCTGGTGCGGCGGCACGGAAGCTGTGGCGGTGGAGCTGGCCAGACGCGACGGCCGCTATCTGATCCGCACCCGCGCCGCCTCCACCCCTGCACAGCAGGATTTCAGCGGCGTGCCGGTCTTCGACTTCGATCCGGACTGGATCATCAAGGGCAGCTATGTTCCGTACCTCTCGCCCCAGGTTGCGCGCATCTCTACGGCCCGCAGCGATACCTCGCTGACCGCGGTGCTGGCCGGCGGGATCACGTTCAACTACCAGGGCTCAAGCTACCGGCTGCAAGCCGAGTTCGAACCGGAAACGGGCGCGCTACGGGTGACCTTCCGCGACGCGACCAATGGACTTGATACGGCGGCCTGGCGCTTCCTCGACGTGCCGCCACCTGCGCTGGACGGAACCGTGCTACTGGATTTCAACCGCGCGCAGAACTACCCGTTTGCCTTCACCGAGTACGCGGTATGCCCGGCGCCGGTGGCGGCGAACCAGCTGCCCTTCGCCGTCACCGCCGGCGAGAAGCTGCCGGTCTGAACAGGCTACTGGCTCTTAGGCCGCTCAGACGATCGCGGAAATCCCCGTCACCGCGCGGCCCACAATCAGGCTGTTGATCTCGTACGAACCCTCGTAGGTGTAGATCGCTTCGGCGTCGGAAAAGATCTTGGCCATCAGGTAGTCGGTCACAATCCCGTTGCCGCCCAGAATGGACCGGCCCAGCGAGACGGTCTCGCGCATCCGCGCCGAGGTGTAGGACTTGGCCAGCGCGGCCTGCGCCATGTCGGCCCCACTGTGCCGGGTGCCCTGCGGGCCGGTGTGGCCTTCCTCCTGCAACTGGGCGACCCGGGCCAGCATGCCCAGCGACGCCGTGGCATTTCCGAGCATCCGCACCAGCTGGTCCTGGATCAGCTGGAAACCGGCGATCGGGCGGCCGAACTGCTTGCGTTCCAGCGCATACCGCCGGGCCACCTCGTAGGCCGCGAGCTGCTGGCCGACCGCCTGCCAGCCCACCATGATGCGCGAGCCCCGCAGCAGATGCTTGGTGTCGTCGAAGCTGCTGATCCCGGCGAACCGGTCCGCTTCCGCAACGCGCACGTTGTCCAGGATGATGTCCGCGTTCTGCACCGTGCGCAGCGAGATCTTGTTGCCGATCCGCTCCGCCCGGAAACCCTCCAGCGTCGAATCCACAATGAAGCCGCGCACCGCGTCGGCGTCTTCGTCCCGGGCCCAGACCAGCATGTAGTCGCAGAACGTGCCGTTGCCGATCCACCGCTTGGCCCCGTTGAGGATCCATTGGTCGCCCTCGCGCCGCGCAGTGGTCGCCATGCCGCCGGCGACGTCGGAACCGTGGTCCGGTTCGGTCAGCGCGAAGGCACCGGTGATACGCAGGGCCAGGGCGTCCTCGAGCAGTCGGGCCTTCTGCTCCGTGCTGCCGAACTCGTACAGCGCCTGCACAAACAGATCGTGGTGGACCATGAAGAAAGTGGCGATGGACGTGTCGGCTCGGGTCATTTCCGCGATGACCAGCCCGGCGAACAGGTGGCTGTAGCCCTGCTGGACCGGTGTGCTCAGCTCCAGCCCGGCCAGCCCCGGCAGCAGCTCCACCGGAAAGCGGCCGCGGTTCCACCAGTCCACCGCATGCGGTTCGACCTCGGCGGCCAGGAACTCGCGCAGCTGGGCCAGCTTCAGCCGCTCCCGGTCGCTGAGCAGGGACTCGAACCCGTAGAAGTCCGGCCGCAGCAGGTCCGCCATGTTCGCGCTATTCACAATATTCTCCGTGCCCGGCATTAGCGTGGCGCCATCCGGATGGCGCCGTCCAGCCGGATGACCTCCCCGTTGAGCATGGCGTTGTCGATGATGTGCGCAGCGAGGTTGGCGTATTCGCCGGGCCGGCCCAGCCGGGACGGATGCGGCACCTGCTGCCCGAGCGAATCCTGCGCCTCCTGCGGCAGTCCGGCCATCATCGGCGTTTCGAAGATGCCCGGCGCAATGGTGACCACGCGGATCAGCGAGCGCGCCAGTTCGCGGGCGATCGGCAGCGTCATGGCAGCCACGGCTCCCTTGGAAGCGGCGTACGCCGGCTGGCCGACCTGCCCGTCGAAGGCAGCCACGGACGCGGTGTTGATGATGACGCCGCGTTCGGGCCCGCCCAGGTCCGTACTGACCGGTTCCGTGTCGACCATGGCAGCGGCGGCCAGACGGATCACGTTGAAGGTCCCGATGAGGTTGATCTGCACCACCTTGCTGAAGTTCTCCAGCGGAAGCACGCCGCCGCGCCCCAGCACCTTGCCCGGGGTGGCAACTCCGGCACAATTGACGACGACGCGCAGCGGGCCGAGCGAAACGGCCGCATCAACCGCCGCCTGCACATCTTCCTCGCTGGTCACATCGGCCGGTACGAAGACAGCCCGCTCCCCCAGTTCCGCCGCGTATTCGGCCCCCGCGGATCCCGGGAGGTCAACGAGCACAACGGAGGCACCGCCGTCGTACAGTCGGCGGGCAGTGGCGGCCCCCAGGCCGGACGCACCCCCGGTCACCAGCGCAACGGAATTGGCAATCTCCACATGAACCTCCTGAAATGAATCCTTTCCGCCAGCCTAGTGTGGTCCGGCGCACAGCGCATTCGGACGGCTGCCGACCGGGCACAACGTCCCTGTGAATACCCGGACCGGGACAGTTACGCTGGTCAGATGGTCGCAGAGTCCAACAAGCTTCCCGGCGAACACCCGCCCCAGCCCAAGTTCGCCGCGGGCCGGGCGGAAGAGGCCGCCGTCGCTGTGGTCCGGCACTTCGGCCAGCGCCTGTTGGGCCTCCCGTTCACCCATCTCGGTGGGGTGGCCAGGCCGCGGCAGAGCTATCTGCCGCTGGTCGGGCCGTGGCATTACTGGTGGCAGGCGCACTATCTGGACTGCCTGGTGGATGCGGGCTGGCGCGAACTCGAACGCCAGCAGCATTACGACGGCGGGTTCGGCGTCAGCGCCGGCCAGCTCGGTGCGCGTCTGTTGCGCAGCATCAAGTGGCGCAACTGCTTCCGGTTCACCAACTCCTACTACGACGACATGGCCTGGCTGGCGCTGGCCGTCGGGCGCCTGGACGCGCTGGCTGCCGCGACGGGCAAGCCGCGGTGCCGCAACCGGGCCGCTGCCCGCGCCCTGCTGCCGGCGCTGGAATCAGCCCATACCGCGGACCTGGGCGGCGGGTTGTTCTGGAACACCACGCGCGATTTCAAGAACACCCCCGCCACGGCGCCGGCCGCCCTCCACTTTGCCCGCATCGGCCAGACGGACCGCGCGGCGGCCCTGCTGGACTGGCTGGATGACAAACTTTACGACGGCGATTCCGGGCTGTACCAGGACGGGCTGCGCATCGTGGGCGGCGAGCCGGTGCTGGTGCCGGACATCTACAGCTACAACCAAGGCCCGGTGCTGGCGGCGCTGCTGGAAGTGGGCCGGGAGGCAGACCTGCAGCGGGCCGCGGAACTGATCAAGGCGGTGGCCGCAGGGCTAACCATCGAACATGACGGCCTGCCCGTGCTGCGCACCCACGGCGACGGCGACGGCGGACTGTTCACCGGGATCCTGGCGCGCTACCTGGCGGTTGCCGCCAACTCGGAGCGGCTGCCCGCAGATACCCGGGAGCAGGCGCGCATGCTGGTAGCCAACACCGCCGCCGCCTTCTGGTCCGGCCGCCGGCTGGAGAACCACCGCACATGGGAAGTACTGGTGTTTTCCAAGGATCCCGTCCTGCCGGCCAAGACCACTTATCCGCCCGGCAGCCGGGTGCAGCTTTCCACCCAGCTGCAAGCCTGGATGACGCTCGAGGCGGCCGCCTCCGTCGCCTGACAACCGGCGTCGTTGTCATGATTCGACAATAAGTCATGTGGCTGTTGCTTATTTCGTTTGACTTCTGCCACAATGGCTGAGCACAGGTGAGCTAAGGCTAACCTAAACTTGTTTTCCGGGTTCTGCGGTGGGGACCGCACCCGGTCCTCATTTTCCTGAAAGGTTCTCCATGAAGATCCGCTTCCCGCAGCTTTCCGCAGCCGCCATTGTCGCCGCCGCTGCACTGACCTTGTCCGCCTGCGGCTCCGGCTCGGCCTCGCCGGCCCCCGAAGGCTCCGCCGCTGCAGCGGGCGAAATCACCGTCTACAACGCGCAGCACGAGTCGATGACCCAGGCCTGGGTGGACGCGTTCGAGGCCGAGACCGGCATCAAGGTCAACGTCCGCCAGGGCAAGGACACCGAGATGAGCAACCAGATCATCGCCGAGGGCGAGGCCTCCCCCGCCGATGTCTTCATCACCGAGAACTCCCCGGCCATGACCCAGGTGGAAAACGCCGGGCTCTTCGCCGACATCTCCTCCACCGTCCAGGAGAACGTGCCCGAACAGTACCGGCCGTCGTCGAACAAGTGGTCCGGCGTCGCGGCACGGTCCACGGTCTTTGTGTACAACAAGGACGCGGTGAAGGAAGCCGACCTGCCGGCGTCGATCATGGATCTGGCCGATGACAAGTGGGCCGGAAAGTGGGGAGCTGCTCCCGGCGGAGCGGACTTCCAGGCCATCGTCTCCGCCATGCTGGAGCTCGAAGGCGAAGAGGCCACCGCCGAATGGCTCAAGGCCATGAAGGAGAATGCCAAGGCCTACCCGAAGAACGGCGCTGCCATGAAGGCCGTCAACACCGGAGAGGTCGACGGCGCCGTCATCTACCACTACTACTACACGGCGGACCAGGCCGAGACGGCCGAGAACTCGGGCAACGTCGCCCCGCACTACTTCAAGAACCAGGACCCGGGTGCCTTCGTCAGCGTCTCCGGCGGCGGCGTCCTGAAGTCCTCCAAGCACCCGGAAGAGGCGATGCAGTTCCTTGAATTCATCACCTCCAAGCAGGGCCAGGAATCTCTGGCTGCCGGCAGCGACTACGAATACCCGGTGGGCAAGGATGTCACCCCGCGCGAAGGACTGGTACCCCTCGAGGAGCTCGAAGCTCCCTCCGTCGACGCCGCCAAGCTGAACAGCCAGAAGGTTGTTGAGCTCATGACGGATGCCGGCCTGTTGTAGAACTGCCCATGTCGGTTCATCCACGAACGTACACCGGTAGCCGGGGCCCTGCGGTCCCGGCTACCGGTGCGCCGTCTGTTGACGTTTCGGATGGACCGTCCCTATTGGCGCGGCCGGACTTACCGACGGCGACCGACGCTCTGCCTATAGCCACGGTTGCGTCCAGTGCCGTTCAATCCGGCACTGTTCCGGCCGACTCCGTTCCGTCCGGACCTCAGCTGCCCGGCACCCCGTCTCCGATTCGACGCGCCCTTCAGCGCAGGCGCAGCGGTGCGCGAGCGCCGTACGGAACGGTAGCGGCCGCCGTCGTTATTTCGCTGGCGACCTTGGTGCCGCTGGGCTTTGTCATCGTGATGACGGTGGCCACCGGCTGGGAAACGGCGGCCGAGCTGATCTTCCGGCCCCGTGTTGGCGAGCTGCTGTTCAACACTGTGGCGCTGGTGCTGGCGACGGTGCCGCTGTGCATCGTGATCGGCATTGCGGCGGCCTGGCTGGTGGAGCGGACGCAGCTGCCCGGCGCGAGGTTCTGGTCCCTGGTGCTCGCCGCGCCGCTGGCCGTACCCGCTTTCGTCAACAGCTACGCCTGGGTGAGCACCATTCCGTCGCTGGGCGGGGTTGGCGGCGGCACGCTGATTTCGGTGCTCTCCTACTACCCGCTGGTCTACATTCCCGCGGCCGCGGCCCTGCGCCGGATGGATCCCGCGCTCGAGCAGTCCGCGGCGTCCCTCGGGCTGGGACGCTGGCGCACTTTCTTCCGCGTGATCCTGCCCCAGCTCTGGCTGCCGATCACCGGCGGCGCGCTGCTGGTGGGCCTGCACCTGCTGGCCGAATTCGGGGCGTTTTCGATGATCCGGTTCCCCACCTTCACCACCGCGATCATGGAGCAGTACCAGTCCACTTTCAACGGCGCGGCGGCCAATATGCTCGCCAGCGTTCTGGTCTTTATCTGCCTGCTGATGCTGCTCGCCGAATCCCGCCTGCGCGGCAACGCCCGTTACGCCCGGATCGGTTCCGGGGTGGCCAGCCGCCCGCCTGCCTTGCCGCTGGGACGGTACCGGGTTGCCGCCGTCGTTGGTGTGCTGGCCCTGGCGGTGCTGGCGCTCGGGGTGCCGCTGGGCAACATCCTGCGCTGGCTGGTGGCCGGCGGAGCCGAAATCTGGAACCTGCCCGTGATCGGCGAGACGCTGCTGCAGACCCTCGGTTTCGGCCTGGCCGGTGCCCTGCTGACCGTGGTGCTGGCGTTCCCCGTGGCATGGCTCGCCGTGCGGTATCCCGGCTGGTTCACCAAGATGCTGGAGAGCACCAACTACATCACGTCCTCGCTGCCTGGCATTGTGGTGGCGCTGGCCTTTATCACCGTGGCGATCAACTTCGCGCGGCCGCTGTACCAAACGGTGCCGCTGGTCATCGCCGCCTACGTGTTGCTCTTCCTGCCGCGGGCCCTGGTGAACCTGCGGGCCGGGCTGGCGCAGGCGCCGCAGGAGCTCGAAGAAGCCGCACGGTCGCTGGGCAGTTCGCCGTCCAAGACGTTCTTCCGCGTGACCCTGCGCCTGACCGCCCCCGCTGCGGCCGGCGGGGCCGCCCTGGTTTTCCTGGGCATCGCCAACGAGCTGACCGCCACGCTGCTGCTGGCGCCCACGGGCGTGAACACGCTGGCCACCCGCTTCTGGGCGCTGAGCTCGGAGATCGACTACACCGGCGCCGCGCCGTACGCGCTGATCCTGATCCTGCTCTCGCTGCCGATGACCTACCTGCTATACACCCAGTCGCAGAAAGCTGCCGGGCAATGACCTTCGTGAAAGGAACCAGCCCGTGAGCCCCGCTGACACGCCGACGTCGGAGAGCCACCTGGTCATCGACGCCGTCACCAAGTCCTTCGGCGACACGTCCGTGCTCCGTGGCGTCAGCCTGTCCGTCCACCGCGGAATTACGACGGCGATCGTGGGCCCCTCGGGCAGCGGCAAGACCACGCTGCTGCGGCTGATTGCCGGGTTCGAGGCACCGGACTCCGGCTCCATTACGCTCGACGGGGCAGCGGTGGCCAACGGCGGCAGCCTGGTTCCCGCGCACCGGCGGAACGTGGGCTACGTGGCGCAGGACGGCGCGCTGTTCCCGCACTTGAGCGTGGGCCGCAATATCGCCTTCGGACTGGAGAAGAAGCGGTTCGGCTCCAAGGCTGCGGTGGAAGGCCGGGTGGCGGAGCTGCTGGCCATGGTCTCGCTGGAACCCGAGCACGCCGGGCGCCGGCCGGACGAGCTCTCCGGCGGCCAGCAGCAGCGCGTCGCCCTGGCCCGGGCGCTGGCCCGCGAGCCGGAACTGATGCTGCTGGACGAACCCTTCAGCGCGCTGGACGCAGGCCTCCGGGTAGCCACCCGCAAGGCGGTGGCCCGTACCCTCGCGGCGGCCGGCGTGACCACCATCCTGGTCACCCACGACCAGGCCGAGGCGCTCTCCTTCGCGGACCAGGTGGCGGTGATGCGCCGCGGCGTCCTGGCCCAGATCGGCAACCCCTTTGTGGTTTACACCCGGCCCGCGGACCGGGAGACGGCGGAGTTCCTGGGCGATGCGGTGATCCTCAACGCGGAGCTGCAGGGTTCCCTGGCCACTTGCGCGCTGGGCGGGATCCCGGTCCGCCGGCCCACCTGCCAGGGGAAGGTGCACCTGATGCTGCGCCCGGAGCAGATCCGCATTTCCGACGCCGGCCCCATCAGAGGCACCGTGCTGGAGACTGACTTCTTCGGCCCCGAGGTGACGGTTCGGCTGGAACTGCACGGACCCGAGGACGCCCTGGGAAACACGCAGCGCGGGGAGACCATCACCATCCGCCACTGGAACGCGACGCTGGCCAAGCCCGGCTCTGAACTGTTCCTGCGCGTGATCGGCGAGGGCGTGGCTTTCCCTGCCTGAGCTATGGCTTTTTCTTCTGCGGGTACGGCGCCTCGTGCCGGGCCAGCATCTCCACGAAACCGGCAATCTTCTTCCGCCGGGCGTCCTCCGTCTTGAGCTGGCTGAGCCGGAAGATCAGCGCGAACCGGTTCTGCGAGGTCAGCACATCGAACATGGCCTGAGCCTGAGGCTCCGCAGCGATCGCAGCCGCGAGATCCTCCGGCACTTCCGCCGTAGCCGGTCCGGCATAGGCCTTGTCCCACCGCCCATCGGCCTGCGCCGCCGCGACAGCCGCGCGTCCGGCGTCGTGCATTTTGCCTGCCGCTTCCAGCTGCTCGATCCGCGCCACATTGCGCAGTGACCAGATGCTGCGCTTGCCACGCGGGCTGAACCGCTGGAAGGAACTCTCGGCGTCGCGCCGTTTGGCCTGCCCGTCGATCCAGCCGAAACACAGCGCTTCTTCGAGGGCACCGGCATAGTCGAGCGTGGTGACGGTTCCGCCCTTCTTGTGCAGCACCAGCCACACGCCGGGCGAGCTGTCATGGTTCTCCTCCAGCCAGGCGCGCCAGGTGGCGGCGTCGGGCAGCAGCAGTTCGGGGAGTTCGGCGGCCATGCGCACACACTAGCCGCGCAACCGGCCGCCGCACCATACTCTGGGAAGAGGCCGCTACCGAGGAGACAAAAAATGCTGCGTGTCCGCCCCGTCCACTACACCTCCCGCATGCAGGAGTACAAGGCCCTGCTGACCGCGCTCGGGCTCGCCGTCACCGCGGACTACGAGACCTGGATGGAGTTCGACGCCGGCCACGGGCGGCTCGCGGTCCACGCCATGCCCGCAGGGCCCGACGACGGCGTCACTTCGCTCGGCTTCGAGGCGCGGGATTTGGAGGAATTCCGCCGCCGGACGGAGGAAGCCGGAACGCGGGCCGAACCGTTCTCGGCGGACCACGGCGGCAGCGTGAAGGTCACCTCGCCGGAGGGCACCGTGTTCTTGGTGGACCGGGCCAACGAGGCGGCCGAACCGCACGACGCGGATCCGTCGCTCACGGTAGCCGCGTTGTGGACCACAACCGAGCTGTCCGCCGCAGCCAAGGTGCTCACGGATATCGGCGCCCGCCGGCGTTCCACGGCACGGGATGATGGCCAGACCGATTCCAGGCAGGTGGACCGCGATCTGACAGACGTGGGCCGGGCTGACTTCATGGCCAAGAACGGCGGGATTATCATGGTGCAGCAGGGCACTGTTGCCGGGATCGCCATCGGCTTCGAGTACGACGGCGGGCTAGAGGTTCTGCGCGACAGGCTGGCCTCGGCTGGGTTCCAGTCGCGGCTGACCGAGGATGCCGGTGGCCGCGTCCTCCTCGTGCCGGACCCGGACGGGTCTGACAGTGCAGGCGGCGCAGGCGGCGGCAACATCAGCATCCGTGAGACACGCCCGCAGCAGGCCTGATCCCGGGTTCCCGCCCCTGCGCAGGCATCTCCGGACGCCAAACGATTCATCCGGAACACACACCGCCGGCTTACGCTCTACGGAAAACCCGCCGCCTCCCGGCTGGTCACGCGTGACGGGTGCATCAGCGGTGCGGTACAACAAGTACATGAATGTTCGCACTCCCGACCCGTATCCAGGCTGGCTCTCCGAAGAGGATCTCTACGAGGCCCGGCAGCGTTTGCCCATGGTCTATGTGGAGGCCGTTCCGGTACGGCTGGACTCCCTCGGCTATGTGACCGAAGTCGGGCTCCTGCTGCAGGCTTCCGACGAGGGGCAGATGGTGCGGACCTTTGTCTCGGGGCGGGTGATGTACCGGGAGACCATCCGTGCGGCGCTCATCCGGCATCTGGAAAAGGATCTTGGGCCGCTGGCGTTCCCGCAGCTGCCGGCCTCCCCCGTGCCCTTCACCGTGGCGGAGTACTTCCCCTCGCCGTCGGAAACCGGGATGACGGATGACCGCCAGCACTGCGTCGCGCTGGCCTACCTGATACCCGTCACCGGTGAGTGTGAGCCCCGGCAGGACGCGCTGGAACTGACCTGGATGACGCCGGACGACGCCCTGAGCCCGGAGGTCCAGTCGGAGTTCGTCGGCGGGCGCGGCAACCTGCTGCGCCATGCGCTGGCCCATGCCGGCTGGTGCCGCTGACCGCCGGTTGACCTCACGCCAGGTGCCTGCTCGGTGCAGGGCCGCGTGCAGGCGTGCCGTCAGATCCGGGCAGGACAACCAGCGTCCTTAGCGACAGCCGTCTTCAGCCGTGCGTCGTAAAAGACGCCGGCTGCTGCCACGTGCTACCGGCGTGGCGCAACTTCGGCTTGCGAGGTAACAAATTCATATACTGAGGTTTGACCCTGAGCTTTGGAGGACCACCCAATGACCGAGCAACAGCCACAGACATACGTCCACAATGTCAAAGCTGAGGCGGTTGAACCGGGCCATATGTTTCTGCGCCGGCGCGGAAAGCAATCGGCCGCGGTGGTGTCCTCCGCCGTCGAAAAGGATGACTTCGGGTCGCCGGCGCTGGTGATTGCCAAGCTGGCCGACGGAACGCAGGTCCGCATCGCCCACGGTTCGAGCATCCGGGTTGCCTCCACGCGGCCCTTCCAGAAGGCTCCGACAGTCCTGACCAACAGCGATCTTGAGCTGATCCCGGCCGAGGAGGGCACGCCAGAGGCGGTTATCGTGGGCACCGCGCGGGCCCACCCGAAGGACATCAGGGTCCAGCGCCTCGCCGCCCGCCTGAGCAAGGGACTGAACACCAAGGCCGGCAGCAATCTGCAGGATGTACGGGATCTGGCCCACCGGCTGTTCGTCGACTTGGCGGATGAGGACAACGCTCTCAATGTCTGCCGCCTGGTGACGGACCTGCCCTTCGACGGCAACTTCGGCCGTTGGAAGTGGATCCAGTCCACGCTGGCCATCGCCGCTTACATCACCCATGAGGCCGGGGACATCGATGAGTCCCAGCGGCTCGGCGACGCCATGCGTGCCCCGGATGAGGCGGAAGAAGAAGATCCGCTGCGCGCCAAGATGAACGCAGTGGTGCGCCAGCGCCAGCTCAACGAGCCCAACCTCTACGACTCGGAGATTCACCGGGCCATGGCCTCCGGAGACCAATCTGCGGAGCACGAATGGCGCGTCGAACGCCTGTCCACCCTGATGTACCTGCGTACCCATGGCGGCTCCGAGACCCTCGAGCCGGCCGAGCTGGACCGCCGCATCGCCAATGAACTGGTGGCCATCCGCGCACTGAACGGCAAGCTGACCGCTCCCTGATCCCCGGCCTGCGCAGACCTCTGGCCAGTCCAAGGGGCCCGGGGTAAAGTCGGCCTCATGACGGATAGCGCTGTGAAAACAGAATCTGGTCCCCGCAAGCTCAGCGTCCACATCAACGCAGACGCCCAGCAGGTATGGGTGATGCTGCGCGAGCCGAAACGGCTTGCGCAATGGCACGGCTGGGAGCTGGACGGTCTCGATGAGGAGATCAAAGAGATTTACTTTGCCGGTGCCGTCGAAAGCCCTGACCATAAGAAGCTCACGTTGGGCAACGGCGACACTTTCATCATCGAGCCGGTTGAGGACGGCGTCCAGCTGACGCTCGAACGCGGGCTCCTGGACCCGGCATCGGAGATGGCGCATTGGGACAAGGACCTCACCGAAGGGTGGACCACGTTCCTGCAGCAGCTGCGTTTCATGCTCGAACGGCACCCGAACACGCCGCGGCAGACCACGTACTTTTCGGCTGATTCCGTGCCCGAAGGCGGCCTCCTGCAGAGCCTGGGCCTGGCGGACCTGCCGGAGCCCGACGAGCCGTACGAGGCAACCCTGAGCACGGGCGAATCGATCAGCGGGAAGGTCTGGTTCCGCACGGAAGCGCAACTCGGGCTGACGGTCCAGTCCTATGCCGAGTACGGAGACGGCCTGCTGATCCTCGCCACCATGCCCCAACTCATGGATGAAAGGCCCGACGGCGGTATTCAGGTTCTGATTACCACCTACAGCTTGGGTGCCAAGTCACTGTCCGCCATCCGGGAGGCCTGGGACGGCTGGCGGACGCAGTACTTCCCCTCCTCGGAGCCGCTGTCCACCCGCAGCCGCTCCCGCGACGAGCTGCCCGTCCGCTAACTGCCGGCAAGCGCGCTGAGTCCGGGACCTGTACCCTCAGGCCTCGGGATCCCGGTGCTTCCGCAGCCGGCGCCGGGTCTTTTCCCGCAGCGTGCGCTGATGCATCAGGTACACCAGGCTAAGGCCTACCAGCGCGCCGATGGCCGTCTGGATGGCACGGTCCACCATCAGGACGGTCGGGTCCGAAGGTGCCGCCAGTTCGGTCATCAAGAGTGCCAGCGGCGTGATGAAGATGAGCGCCAGGGCGTAGTGGCGCAGCACAAACATCTCCGCAGCGAACTGCAACACGATCACTATCAGCACCATGACCCAGGGTGCCGGATGCGGGGCCAGCAGCAGCCCGGCTGCAACCACACCGGCAAACGTACCCAGAATGCGGTGGACGCCCTTGTTTACGCGCTGCGCAAGGCTCGGGCCGGCGATCGGTGCCACGGCAGCTACCATCGCCCAGTAGTTGTGGCCCAGGCCCACCGTTGTTGCCAGCGACCCCGCGGCCAGGACCGCAACGGCGTTGGCGCCGGCCTCGACGCCAAATTCACGCCAGCGCCCGGGAGTCAGGATGCGGCGTTCGGGCGCGGCCATGGAGGTCCGCCAGACCGGTCGCAAGCGGCTGCTGATGCCGATCAGCATGGCCAGCACCACGCTGGCCAGGCCGGTCAGCATCGCTTGCCAAAGCGGCGGCGTCAGCGGGATAGAGCCGATGGCTGCGTAGCCGAACGTAAAGAAGATGACGCCGGCCGGCCGCAGCTGAAAGTAGTTCACCGCCAGCGACCACAGCCCGGCCGCAATGGTGGTGCCGAAAACGATTCCCCAGGCGCCGGCGCCGGCCGCCGAGGTCAGCGCGCCCGCGAGCATGACCAGCAGGATCAGCACCCCGAACTGGCCCTGATGCCGGAGCCTCACCCCATGGGCCTCGCCGCGGCCGTAAATACCGGTAAAGGCACCGAAAGCCGCGAAGATCATCAGGTCGAAGCGGCCTGTCGCCAGCAGGATGAGCAGCGGCAGTCCCACGCTGACGGCACAGCGGGTGGCCACAATATGGTCCCGGCGGGCCGGACCCACGCGGAAAAACTCGCGCACATGATGTTTCACGATGCGGCTGACCACCTTTCATCACATTTCTACAGCCTGCCACGGCCGGACGCACGGCAGGAGGACAAGAGCTGCCTGCGCCGGAGGCGGTCAGGCAAGGCCCCGGCGGAACCGGCCGCCCCGCTGGATAAGGCAAAATGGATAGGTGCCGCAATCTGATTTTTCCTTCACCGTAGGCAAACGCCTGTCCGAAACCGCCCTTCCCACCGCAGCCCAGGTAGAGGTCAACGGCGGTGAATTCAAGGGGCGCACCGGCACCATCGCCACCCCGCATGGCGAGATCCAGACGCCGGCCTTCATCGCCGTCGGAACCAAGGCCACGGTGAAGGCGGTGCTCCCCGAGTCCATGAAGGACCTCGGCGCCCAGGCCCTGCTGGCCAACGCGTACCACCTCTACTTGCAGCCCGGCCCGGAGATCCTGGACGAGGCCGGCGGCCTGGGAACGTTCATGAACTGGGCCGGCCCCACCTTCACCGACTCGGGCGGCTTCCAGGTGATGAGCCTGGGCTCCGGCTTCAAGAAGGTCATTAATATGGACGCGGCCGCCGAGGCCGGGGCCGGTTCCGGCGCCGATGACCGTGTGGCGGCGGGCAAGGAACGCCTCGCCCACGTGGATGACGACGGCGTCTGGTTCAAGTCCCACCTCAACGGGGACCGGCACCGGTTCACGCCGGAAATCTCCATGCAGGTCCAGCATCAGCTCGGCGCGGACATCATGTTCGCCTTCGACGAGTTGACCACACTGATGAACTCCCGCGCTTACCAGGAGCTCAGCTTGGAGCGGACCCGGCTCTGGGCCGAGCGCTGCATCGTCGAGCACGAGCGGCTCACCAAGGAGCGTTCGCACCGGCCGTACCAGGCACTGTTCGGCGTCATCCAGGGCGCCCAGTACGAGGACCTGCGCCGCAAGGCCAGCAGCGATCTCGGCGCCATGAACTTCGACGGCTTCGGCATCGGCGGAGCGCTGGAAAAGGAGAACCTGGGCACCATCGTGCGCTGGTGCAACGAGGAACTGCCCGAAGACAAACCGCGCCACCTGCTGGGCATCTCCGAACCCGACGACATCTTCACCGCCATCGAAAACGGCGCGGACACCTTCGACTGCGTCTCCCCCACCCGGGTGGCCCGCAACTCCGCCTTCTACACCCCGGACGGCCGGAAAAACCTCTCCAATGCCAAGTTCAAGCGGGACTTCAGCCCGCTGGTGGAGGGCTGCGACTGCTACGCCTGCGCCAACTACACCCGCGCCTACATCCACCACCTGTTCAAGGCCAACGAGATGGTCAGCCACACCCTGATCTCCATCCACAACGAGCGCTTCACCGTGAAACTGGTCGATGACGCGCGCCTGGCCATCGAGGACGGCTCCTTCTTCGACTTCAAAACCGAGATCTTGGAACGCTACTACGCCTGACCCCCGGCCGGCGGAACCTGCGGTACAGCAACCACAAACCAAGTACGACGGCGGCAATCACCACGATCACGAGCGCCGGCAACATCACGGCAGCCAAGGCGAGCGACAGGCTCGCCGTGTCCTCCACGGTACTGACCACCGGCGCCGCCGTGCCGACGGTCGCGGCGTTCAGCACCGGCCGGACCATCATCTTCACCAGGTGGACGGCAAAGGCGATGACTATGCCGATGACCACGGGGATCCAGGTGTCGCTGCCGAAGAAGGCATCCGGGTTCGAGACGGTCACTGTTTCCGAGGACACCCCGCTGCCGAAGACGATGCCGCCGGCAGCGGGCCGGATGACGGTCTGGATCCAGTCATTGATGCTGTCTACCACCGGGATTTTGTCAGCGGCGATCTCCAACACCAGCAGCAGGCCCACAATCAGCAGCACCCACCCGTTGCCCAGCCACGCCCACTCGGCGGGCAGCTGGACCAGGTTGGTGTAGCGGTCCAGCAGGCCAAGGATCAGCATCGGAATGAACGCATTCAGTCCCGCTGCCGCAGACAATCCCGTGCCGGTCAGGATTTCGAACATGGCATAAGAGTAATGCCAAATCTGTGGGTCTGACGTGGCCAAAGGCTTCTATACTGGCGCCATGGGACCGTCGCTGGTTTTTGGCGCCGTGGCTTCCAGCGCACTGGTGCTGGGCGCGCTCATCGGAGTGAAGTTCGAACTACCCAAGCGTTTCCTGGCCATGCTGCTGTCCTTCGCGGCGGGCGCCCTGATCACCGCCCTGAGTTTCGAGCTCTTCCAGGACGCCTACCAGCACGGCGGCATCTGGCGGGCAGCCATCGGGCTCTTCGTGGGCGCGGCCGTCTTCACGGCCCTGAGCGCCCTGCTTGACCGCTGGGCCCAGCCCAAGAAGCGGCCAACCCCGGCCGACAAATACCAGGGCAGTGCCAAACTGGACACCAACGCTGCCGCCGAGGACCGCGCGCCCAGCAAGGAGTCCACCCGGGGCGCGGCAGGGATGGCCCTGCTGGCCGCCGTCACCCTCGACGGCGTGCCGGAGAACGTCGCACTGGGCGTCTCGCTCACGGAAGGAACCGGCGGGCTGGCCCTGCTGGCCGCGATCTTCGTGTCCAACCTGCCGGAGTCCCTCGTCGGCGCCTCCTCCATGCGCAGCCAGGGCAAATCCACGGGCACCATCCTCGGCCTGTGGCTGGCGTGCGCCGTGCTGCTCGTCGTCGCCGTCGTTATTGGGGCCGGTCCCCTCTCGGGCAGCGACCCGGAAACGATCTCCCTGCCGCTGGCCTTCGCCGCCGGTGCGGTCATCGCGTCGCTCGCGGACACACTCATGCCCGAGGCGTTCGAGCACGGCGGCCCGGCGGTTGCGCTCAGCACCGCCGCCGGTTTTGTCCTGTCGTTCGTGCTGTCGCTCGCCTAAGGATGACCGCTCAGTTCTCCACCCCCACTTCCCCGCCGCACTTTCCCGTCGTCCGGACCATTGACGCGTGCCCTGCGAGCGGGTATTCCGGTTTACATGACTCCAACAGGATTAACGCAGGATGCGGGCTGGGAGATGGGCGTCCGGAAGACAGTTCCGGCACCGTTGCCCCAGGTCTGGGACTTCCTCATCGGCGAGGGACTGCCGCTGTGGCTGGGCGAAACGACCCTGGGCGCCCGCCGCCGCGACCAATATGAAACCGCGGACGGTACCCGGGGCGAAATCCGCAGATTCCACCCGCACGAGCGGATCAGGCTGACCTGGGAGCCGCAGGCCTGGGACCACGAGTCCATCCTGCAGATCACCCTGATGCAGGTGCAGGCAGGCACCACCATCGGCTTCCACCAGGAGCAGCTGGCCAGTGCCGCGGAGCGGGAGGAGATGCTCGATCACTGGCACGACGTTGCCGATCGGATCGCCGCGGCCTTGGGCAAACGGACCGCGCGCTAGGACCCTGCCATCAGGGCACGGTCAGGGTTGAGGATGCTGCCTGCGTTTAGGACGCAACCCCGTACGAAGGTTCCCGCTTCTTCACCCAGCCGATGGCCGCCGTCGTTAGTGGAACGAAGAGGAACTCGACCAGCGTCTTGTAGACAAAGCCGACGACGACGTAGTTCACGAACGTGGGGATGTCGGTGATGCCGATGACCGAGGCCGCGATCGAGCAGAAAATCAGGGTGTCCGCGAATTCGCCGACGCCGGTGGAGCCCATCAGCCGCGCCCAGAGCTTGCGCTCCCCGAAGCGCTCCTTCATCTTCACCAGCACCCACGAGTTCAGTGTCTGGCCGACCAGGAAGCCCAGCAGGCTCGCGAGCACAATCAGCGGCACCGGGCCAAGGGCGAGTTCCAGCGCTTCCTGCTTGGCGATGCCGAAATCGTCGTTGAAGCCGGGCAGCGCGATGATGACCCAGTAGCAAAGCGAGGCAAAAACGGACAGGGCGAACGTGGTGAGGATGGCCTTGCGCGCCACCTTGAAGCCGTACACCTCGCTGACCACATCGCCAAGGATGTAGGCCAGCGGGAAGAGGAAGAAACCGCCGTCGGTAATGATCGGGCCGATGGCCACGCCCTTGGACGCGCCGATGTTGGAGAGGATCAGCACCACTGCCATGGCCGCGAGCATGATGCCGAAGTAGGGGCTGCCGATCGAGGCGAACTTGGCCGGCGCGTGGCCGGGGCGGGATTTCTGCAGGTCAGTCATTGTGGTTTTGTACCTTTGGGAAGTAGTGGTTCGCGCAACGCTGCGATGCTGCCGGTAGTGCCGGCGTCGAAAGCGTTGGCTGTATTAACACTGGGCCCGTCTGCACCCGGACCGGCATCAATTCTCCCACGCCGCAGCTTGAGCGGTTGTGTTAAGGGCGCTTCGATCTATTCTGGGGGTAGATGACCCTCAGTCCGGCGCCGGCAGAGGACAGTGCCGCGGCGACTGTCACTGACCTCGGAAGGGGCACGCAATGACGCAGGACGGGACCAACGCGGATCCTATCGAACCGGGGCTGCCCGAGGACGAGCAGTTCGCTGACCAACTGCTGGATCACAAGCCCGGCCATCGCGTCACGTTCGGCCCGCTGGCGTTCTTCACCGGATTCTTCGTCACCATCGCCGCCTTCTCGCTCACCCTGATGCTGATCTCGATCATCGGCGGCACGTTCAGCTGGCGGCAGGTCTGGCCGACCTTCGGTATGGCGTTTGTGGTGCTGCTCTACGCCGCCGGCATCGGCCTGATCATCGGGGCTCCCATCGCTTTCCTGCTGGGCCTGGCGTTGCGGCCGGTGCGGCGCCAATGGGTCCACGTGCTGGTGTTCTTCGTGGTCATTACCCTGGTGGCCTGGCTGATCTTCAGCGTGATGTACGGCGGGGCGGCATGGGAGACGCTGCTGCTGGCCGCGCTGATCGGGCTGTGCGCAGCCATCGGCAGGGCCTCCGTGTGGAAGCTCGTGACCGTCTACGACTGAAGGGCGCCGGGTCCGATGCCGACGCCGGTGCAGCGGGCGGACCGCGCCGGTTGGCCATCGGCGGGGGTCACGGTGGAAAATGGACGCATGCCTTCTTCCACTGACATTTCCACCGACGCTGCCCTGACTGCCCGTCCTGCCATCACGCTGACCATTGCGGGCTCCGAAGCCACCGGTGGCGCGGGTGCCCAGGCAGACCTGAAGACCTTCCAGGAGCTCGGTACCTACGGCATCACCGCCCTGACGTGCATCGTCTCCTTCAACCCGAAGGACAACTGGAACCACCGCTTCGTCCCGGTCGACGCGAACGTCATCGCCGACCAGCTCGAAGCCATCCAGACCTGCTACGAGGGCTCGTTGAAGACCGTCAAGATCGGCATGCTCGGCTCCCCCGTCACCATCGACACGGTGGCCACCGCGCTGGGCAACCAGGAGTGGGACAACATCGTGCTGGACCCCGTCCTGATCTGCAAGGGCCAGGAACCCGGCCACGCACTGGACACCGACCAGGCACTCAAAGCCCAGGTCCTGCCGCTGGCCACCTTCGTCACACCGAACCACTTCGAGGCCGAGTCCCTCTCCGGCATCACCATCAACAACGTCGAGGACCTGGAGAAGGCCGCCCGCATCATCCACGAAGCTTCCGGCGCAGCGGTGCTGGCTAAGGGCGGTGTGCGCCTCGAAGGCCCGGACGCCGTGGACGTGTTCTTTGACGGCGAGACCCTCGAAGTACTCAGCGCACCGAAGATCGGCGAGGTAGCCGTCAGCGGCGCAGGCTGCTCGCTGGCCGCGGCCGTAACCGCCGAGCTGGCCAAGGGCGCCACTCCGCTGGAGGCCGCGCGGACCGCCAAGGCCTTCGTGACCGAGGGCATCAAGGCGCGCGTCTCCTCCCACGCCCCGTTCGACGCGCTGTGGCAGGGCTTCGGCGGCTGAGGCGGGGATCCGGCGGCCGGTCCGGTCGCCTTTCACGCGTTTCCGCCCCTACCCGCCCTGTTCAGACCCACGTTCAGGCTTATCAGTCCAACTTTAGGCTTCATGCATCCCCTCTGACTTGGGACGATGTTCTGCACGCGTTTTAAACATGGGCTGTTAGGCTCAAACCCAGGTCGAGCGACGACGCCGAGGGCCATGTGGGGCAAAGGTCCCGGGATTCCGCTGGTCAGAGATCCCGGGGATTTCGCGTGTCGCGCCGGATCGGGTGATCCGTCGGGACCTCCACCAGCACGATGCGCACGCCGTCCGGGTCGGCGATCCACATTTCCAGCAGACCCCACGGTTCCTCCACCGGCGCACGCAGAATCTCTACTCCTGCGGCCACCAGCTTCTTCCACTCAGCCTCGATATCGCGGACCTGGATCCACAACTCCAGCCGGCCGGCGCCCTCGTCGCCGCGCTGCCCGGACACCTCGAGCAGGCCGTTGCCGAGGAAGAATACGATGCCGGGGCTATCGGGATCGCCGAATTCACGGTAAACGGCCAGCCCCAGGACGTCGCGGTAAAAGGCTTGGCTCTTCGCCGGGTCGGAAGGCCGCAGGAGTACGCGGCTGCTCAGTGGCTCCATTCCGCGATCTTGTCCCAGCCATCCCCGGGCGTCAACCGCCGGCAGGCCTGCGATAGGTCTGCGCGGGCCCACTTTGGACGGGGAGTGGAACAGCCAGCCCTCCCGCGCTGCCCCTAGCAGGGGTACTCTAGGGCCAGCGCTGACGATGCTTCGACCAAGGAGAAGGCTGTGCCCGTGAACTATGTCGCTACCTCGACAATCTTGATCGATGCTCCGACGAGCCAAGTCTGGTCCATCATCACGGACCCCGAATCGATCCAGGAGTTCATGTTCGGCACCACCGTCGTCACTGACTGGACCGTTGGCAGCCCGATCAGCTGGCGGGGCGAGTGGAAAGGCAAGGCCTACGAAGACAACGGCGTGATCCTTGAGGTCGAACCCGGAAAGCGGCTGGTGCACACACATTTCAGCCCGCTCTCCGGTCAGGCGAACGTGCCGGAGAATTACCACACGCTGACCTGGACGCTGGAGAACAAGGCAGACAAGACCAAGCTGACGCTCTCGCAAGACAACAACGCCAGCGCCGAAGAGGCGGAGCACTCGAAGGGCATGTGGGACAGCTTGGTCCAAGGCGTAAAGACGGTGGCGGAGCGAAGCTAGCCCTGGCCCAAAAGTTCGAGACCGACGACGCTGACCGCGGCCGCAGCTCCAGCAGTAAAGCCGCACCGCGCTAACCCTTGACTGTCCCTCGCAACGACTGCCACGATGAAGTGCACATGGCGCATCGTTGCGCAGCATGCGCAACTGAAGAGTTCGGACTGGCGCCAAACTCTCGAAGGAGCAGCACCTCATGTCGCAAACCGTTCCCGGTTCCGGTCCCGCCCAGCAGGCCGCGGCGAACCTGCCCGGCCCTGTGCCCCACCCCGATATCACGCTTTACACACGGCTGCGGAAATCACCCTACTTCTGGAAGTCCCGCGAGCACGGCGTCGCCGCCTACAGCGTTTACAACCACACTTATCACCCGCGCCACTACGGCGATCCGGTCAGCGAATACTGGTCCCTGCTGAACGATGTCACCATGTGGGACGTCGGCGTGGAGCGGCAGTTGCAGATCAGCGGCCCGCAGGCTTTCGACTTCACCAACATGCTCACCCCGCGCGACCTGGCCAAGTGCCAGGTAGGCCAGTGCAAGTACGTCTTCATCACCGCTCCTGACGGCGGGATCATCAACGATCCCATCCTGCTCCGTGTGGCGGAGGATAAGTTCTGGCTCTCGCTCGCAGACAGCGACGTCCACCTCTGGGCCATGGGCCTGGCGCACGCCGGCGGCTGGGACGTCACCGTCGAGGAGGTCGACGTCGCCCCGGTCCAGATCCAGGGCCCCAAGGCCAAGGGGCTGATGAGCGACCTCTTCGGACCGCAGATCCTCGACATGCCCTACTACCACCTGCAGCACCACACGCTCAACGGGATGGACGTCGTAGTCAGCCGCACCGGTTACACCGGCGAGGTCGGCTACGAAATCTACCTTGACAACGCCACCCTGAACGCAGGGAAGCTGTGGGATACGATCTGGGAAGCCGGGCAACCTCATGACCTCCGCGTGATCGGCCCCTGCCACATCCGCCGGATCGAGGCAGGCATGCTGGCGTACGGCTGCGACATCACGCTGAACACCAATCCGCTGGAGGTCGGCTACGACTACGACTGGATGGTGGATCTGGACCAGGAGGCCGACTTCGTTGGCAGAGAGGCGCTCCGCAAGGCCCGCACCGAAGGGATCGGCCGGCTCATGGTCGGCGTGGAAATCGGCGGCGACCCGCTGGGCAGCTACAACGACGGATCGATGATCGAACCGTTCCGTGTCACGACGCACGGCGGCGTCCCGGCCGGCGAAGTCACCAGCGCCTGCCACTCCCCGCGTCTGGAGCGCAACATCGGCCTGGCCATGGTCCCGATCGCCCACAGCCGACTCGGCACGGAACTTACCATCCATACGCCCGACGGCGAACGCTCGGGAACCGTCGTCCAGAAACCTTTCGTGGATCCCACCAAGGCAACACCCAAGGACTGAGGGGCCTCCGACCGGCCCGGCGCGGCACCCCCGCCCGGGCCAAACACCGCATTATTACGACGTCGGCACGCGTCTTACCTGACCGGCGTCGCCTTTGCGCGCCTGCGGATAATCTGGACGGACAGACCCGAAGGCGGAAGGAGAGCTGTGGCGGCTCCGGTCATGACTCGGCAGCGCACGGACGCGGCGTGGATCGTCGTCGTACTTGCGGGCATTACCGCAGCCATGCACATTTGGAAGCTGCCCTCGGCGATCCCCGTCATCCAGTCCGAGCTGGACATGTCCCTGGTGGAGGCCGGCGTGCTGCTGGGCCTCGTGCAGGTGGCCGGCATGGCGGGCGGACTGGCCGTCTCCCTGTTCGCCGAGATGATCGGCGCGCGCCGCTGCCTGCTGATCGGGCTGGGCCTGCTGTTCGCCGGCTCCGTGGTGGGCGGTTTCGCGGAGACCGCCGGACTGCTGATGGCTTGCCGGGCAGTGGAAGGCGCCGGATTCCTGCTGGCCACCGTCGTCGCGCCCGGACTGATTCGCGCCAACACTCCCCTGCGCAGGGTCAACACCGCGGTGGGTTTTTGGAGCGCCTACCAAGGATGCGCCACGTTCGTTGGCCTGATCGCGAGCGCACTGGTGCTTCAGGTGACGGACTGGCATACCTGGTGGTGGATCATGGCGGCCCTGACTCTGGTGCCGGTGCCGCTGGTGCTCGCGTTTGTCCCGAAGGATCCAACGGGCGACGGCAGCGGGCTAAAGGCAGCGGTACGGCGGATCGGCGTAACCGTGCGCTCGCCGAAACCGTGGGTGGCCGGCGTCGTCTTCGGCTGTTACACCATCCAGTGGATGGCCGTGGTTGGCTTCCTGCCCACTATTTACCAGCAGAACGGCGTGACCGGAATCTGGCCGGGTGTGCTCAGCGCGGTGGTCGGCGGCCTCAATGCGGTCGGCGCCATCGCCACGGCCCCGTTGCTGCAGCGCGGCGTCACCGCGCGCCGGCTCATCATCCCCACCTTCATCCTCATGGGTACGACGTCGTTGCTCACCTTCGCGGTGGACTGGACCGCGGTGCCGGGAGGCATTGCAATCCAGTTTGCCTGTGTGGCGGCTTTCTCCCTGGTGGGTGCCGCGATTCCGTCCACGCTCACGCGGATGGCAGTGGATCTGGCTCCGCCCGGCGGTTCCACGCCAGCGGCCATGGGCCTGATGCAGCAGATCTTCAACGTTGGCAACTTTACCGGGCCTGCCATCGTCGCCTGGCTCGCCACCGCTACCGGCGGCTGGGACTCCACTTGGTGGATGACTTGCACCTTCGCTGCCCTAGGGATCGGGCTGAGCCTCTACCTGAGCGAGAAGCGGCTTGGCCTGAGTTTCGCCCACCGCTAGCTGCGCCAGCGCCTGCATCAAGCGTGGATGCCGGCACTCCATTGCTCCCCGACCGCAAGCAGCAGCGACTGGAAAGCCACCTCCGCCGGCGCCCTCACCCTGTCATGGCGTTGGGCCAGCATGACCCGCCGCGATGGCACGGAGTCACCCAACTGCAGAACCCTGACGCCTGGATGCTGATTGACGACGGCGGTCTGCGGCGCCAGCGCGATGCCAAGGCCAACGCTCACCATGGCCTGTGCCTCCTGGTAGTCGTTGGCCTGGAAAGCAATATGTGGCGCAAAGCCGGCGGAATTGCTGCTCCGTTCGAGAACCTCCGCCACCGGATGCTCGTTTGCCCGGACAATCCACTGCTCCTGGGCAAGATCGGCCATCTCCACCTTGCCCATCCCTGCCAGCCTGTGCTCGGCGCCAACCACCAGCACCGTGGGTTCGACGAAGACCTGCGTGAGCTCGAACATCTTCGGATCAAGCCGGTGCCAGTCGTACTCCCAGAGGAGACAGAGTCCCACCTCTCCTCTGGCGAGCAGTTCAACCAGCCCTTCAAGCCTGCTGCTTCGAACGTCCAGCCGAATGGCGGGATACTCCCGGCGGAACCGGCTGATAACGATCGGCAGGAACGATCCGCCCAGCGTTGGGAAGGTGCCCAAGCTCAAGCTGCCGCGCTTGAGCCCTGCGATCTGGGCAAGGTCAGCCACGGCTGCGTCCATTTCGCGCAGGATGGAGCGGGCATGGCTGGCAAGAACGTGGCCGGCGTCGGTGGGGACCATTCCGCGGGAGCGACGCTGAAGCAGCGGCTGCCCCACCTCTTCCTCAAGTTTACGCAACTGCTGCGACACCGCTGACGGAGTGTAGAACAGCTCGTCCGCCGCCGCCGTAACCGAACCCGTCTCAACAACTTTTAGTAATATCTGCAGTCTCTTGATATCCAGCATGTCCCACCTCCTTAAGCGCTGCTTCAACATACTGTAGAAAACGCATTTCGGCTACACGCATCCCGCTCCCCTACGCATTTCGCGGCTGGCGGCAGGACGTCTTTCCGCCGAACAGCACCCCCTTGGCCCTCAACTACTAGTGACTGAAGGAGCACTACATGGAAGTCTACTTTTGGTAACTGGTAATTAACTCTCGCTGCCCTCACTATCGAATCAACAAACTTCGTGGGCCCCATCACATCTGGGCGTCTCCACTCCCGATTCGCAAAGTAGGTGAGAACAATTACCAGGTCAGTCAACGCCGTCTGGATGCGCGGCGGAACCAGCAAGTGCTGGGTGTTCGAGCGAGACCAGCTGAACATCCCCGGCTACACAGTGGACGAAGTCCTGCTGCGCCTTTTCGGCAGCCCGGATTCGAGGCAGGTCGACGGGGTGGGGGGCGGGACCTCGACAACCAGCAAGGCTGTCATCCTGTCCCGCTCCCAGAAACCCGAGACCGATATTGACTACACCTTCGCCCAGGTCGGCATTGACGAGGGCAAGGTCGATTGGGGAAGCAACTGCGGCAATTGTTCCGCCGTCGTCGCCCTCTACGCCATGGATCGCGGCTGGGTCCAGCCGCAAGGCGACGAGACACTGGTCCGTGCCCTCAACACGAACACACAACAGCAGATTGTGCAGCGGGTTGCGACGCCGGGCGGTCGGTGGCAACCGGAACTCGACACGATGATTCCCGGGGTACCTTTCCGTGGCACCGAAGTAGGTTTGGGCTTCGTTGAACCGGCGGGCAAGACCACCGGCAGCCTTCTGCCAACGGGCAACGCCGCCGACGTCTTGATGGTGCGTGGCCGCGCCGTTGAGGCGTCATTGGTTGATGCCGGCGCGCCGCTGGTGATCATTTCAGCAACCACGGCGGGGCTCGGCGAGACGGATTTCCGGGAGTGGGGCCTGGAAGTACTCCCCGAGCTGGAGAATCTGGACGCGATCCGCCGCGCCGGCGCCGTCGCCATGGGCCTGTCCACCACGCCGGAGAGCGCCGAACGTGCCATCCCCAAGCTAGCTATCGCGGCGCCACCGGACAGCGCGGGCGAAGCCGATGTCCAGATCATGATGCTCTCCATGGGCAATCCCCACCCCGCCTTGGCAATCACCGGAAGCATCGGCCTGACAATGGCGGCGGGTACGCCCGGCACAGTTGTCGAACGCGCCTTGATGTCGCCGGTGGACACATCCTTGAATATTCGAACGCCGGCAGGGATCATTTCCACGTGGCGCAGCACCGTGGACGGCAGCGAAATCGTCGGCTCCGTCCGCACCGCCAGGGTCCTTGCCCGCGCTTCGCTTCCGCTGCCCCCACTGCGTGCTGCGGAAGGGCACGCCCTGGAACCTGCAAGGCACAGCCAGTCAAAGGAGACACCTATGGTCCAGCTGCCTCATAAAACGCCGAATAACGACGGCGGCCGCGGGCGCGATGATCTGCCGCCCGCCGACAACGAATTGGCCGAGCTGCGCGAACTGGCCGATCCACCGCAGCATTCGCGCCGCACTGTGCTGACCGCCGTCGGGCTCTTCGCGGCGCTCGGCCTGGGTACCACCGTATTCGGCGGCGGCCTGCTGCGGCCGCCTGTGACGACAGCCGACGGAGACTACTCCGGCGAGACCATCAAGATGGTCATCCCGCTGGCGGAGGGCGGCGGCACCGACACCTGGGCCCGCTTCATCGGCACGGAAATGGTCCATTTTGTTCCCGGTATGCCCGGATTCGCACCGACCAACGAGTCCGGTGGCGAAGGCATCACCGGAAGCAACCACTTCGCCTCTTCCGCCAAGGACGATGGCACGGAGCTGCTTGTCAGCACCGCAACCACGGTGGTCCCCTGGGTGCTCGGCCGGCACGCGGTCAAGTACTCCTTCAGCGACCTCACACCGGTTCTGGTCAATGGCACCGGCGGAGTCATCTACGCTCGGACCGCCGCTGGCATTAAGTCCGTCAAGGATCTCATCGGCCGCGACAAGCCGCTGGTCTTCGGCGGCATCAGTGCGACCGGCCTCGACCTCACTACGCTCGTCGCCTTCGACCTGCTCGAGGCGGAAACCACCGCGACCTTCGGCTTCGAGGGACGCGGGCCGGTCAACCTGGCGCTCCAGCGCGGCGAGATCGACATCGACTACACGACCACCTCCTCCTACGGCTCGGCCGTTGAAGGCATCGCCGAGGAAGGAAAGGCCGTTGTGCTGATGTCCTTCGGCCAGCTGGACGCCGAGGGCAAGGTTGTCCGCGATCCGAATTTCCCCGACGTCCCCACCGTTGTCGAGGTCTACCGCGAGCTGCACGGTTCCGAGCCGAGTGGCGAAAAGCTCGAAGCGTACAAGACACTGCTTGGCCTGACCTACACGTATCAAAAGGGCCTGTGGGCACCTGCCGGCACCCCGGAGGAAGCCGTAAAGCTGCTGCGCGAGTCCGCGCACAAGATGGCCTCGGACAAGGCCTTCAACGCCAAGGCGGACAAGATTCTGGGCGGCTACCCCATTTCGGCCGATGCACAGTTGCCGGCACGCGTGGCCGAGGCCTACACGGTGACGGATGCAACCAAGAAATATGTGCTGCGCCTGCTCAAAGACACCTACGACATCGAAGTCGACTAAGGAATAACAATGCTTGATTCAGCTATGGCCGCATTGGCCTCATTGGCGGACCCGGCGCTGCTGTTAATGCTGCTTGTCGGCGTTGTGGCAGGCCTGGTCATGGGCCTCATCCCGGGCCTCGGCGGCACCGGAGCGGTGGCGATCCTGCTGCCCATTACCTTCGGCATGGAGCCCGCCCCGGCGCTGGCCCTGCTCATCGGAGCACTCGCCGTCGTCCATACCTCGGACACCGTCTCGGCGGTACTGCTCGGCGCACCGGGCTCGGCTTCGGCATCGGTGACGATGCTCGACGGTTACTCGATGGCCCGCAAGGGCCAGGCCAAACGTGCGCTCAGTCTTGCCTTCCTCTCCTCCATGGCGGGCGGCCTCATCGGTGCCGTTGGCCTGACGCTGGCGATCCCGCTGGCCCGGCCGCTGGTGCTCTCCTTTGCCAGCCCGGAACTGTTCATGCTGACCGTCCTCGGTGTCGCGCTGGCCGCGGTTCTCTCGCGCGGCAACGTGGTGAAGGGCCTGGTCGCCGGCCTCATGGGCCTCCTGCTCGGCATGGTGGGGACATCGCCCACAACGGCCGAGGAGCGCTTCACTTTCGGCAGCCTGTTCCTCGGCGACGGGCTCTCTCTGGTCGCAGTCGCCCTCGGCATCTTCGGCCTCGCGGAGATCGCTTCCCGCGCCAGCCAACGCCGCGGCGAGATTGCCCCGGTCAAGGTCACCGGCGGTTGGGGTTCGGGTATCCGCGAGTGGCTCACCCACTGGTCGCAGGTCCTCCGTGGCTCGCTGATCGGCATCTGGGCGGGCGTCCTCCCGGGCGTCGGTGCCACCGCCGGCACCTGGCTGGCCTACGGCCAGGCCGTGGCCACGGCGAAAGACAAGCGGCAGTTCGGCAAGGGCGATCCCCGCGGGATCGTCGGACCGGAAAGCGCCAACAACTCCGTCGAGGCCGGGGACCTGATCCCCACCCTGCTGTTCGGCATCCCCGGCGGCGTTCCCTCGGCGATGCTCCTCGGCATGCTGCTGACCTACGGGATCCAGCCCGGACCGTCCATCATCACCGACCACCTCGATCTGATGTACCTGATTGTCTGGTCCTTCGCCATTGCCTCCGTGCTCGGCGCGTTGTTCTGCTTCCTGACCGTGCGCCCACTGGCCTCGCTGACCAAGGTCCCGTTCGCCGTCTTGGCGTCCGGCCTGGTTGCAATCATGCTGCTTGGCTCCTTCCAGGAAGGTGGCCAGCTGGGCGACCTCTGGGTCATGGTGCTGCTGGGCATCGCCGGCTGGGTTCTGAAGTCCACAGGCTTCCCGCGTGCTCCGTTCTTGATCGGCTTTGTCCTGGCCATTCCGCTGGAGCGTTACTACTTCCTGACGGACAGCCTGTACAACGGGTTCGAGTGGATGCTGCGTCCGGGCACCATGGTGTTCCTGGCGATCCTAGTGCTGCCCATCCTGTGGAACATCTTCAAGTGGATCCGTGCCCGCCGCCGGCTGGACCGCGACGACGACCCGAAGCATGAGAATGCTGTCGACGCCGAAAGTCCGCTGAAGAACTCCACCTGGTCGCTGGCCACTTCACTGGTTGTCATCGTGATTTTTGCTGGCTCGCTGGTCATCTCCTCCGGGTTCTCACCGGAGGCACGGCTGGTACCGCAGCTGGTCGGCTGGGGCGGACTCATCATGGGCCTTGCACTGCTCGGCCAGGAAATCGTGATCCGGCGTCGGGCCGGGCAGCTCCAAGCCGCCATGCCCGCGCAGGGTGCGGCGGAAGCGGCGGCGCCGTCGTCCGTCGTCATGAGTTCCCCGGGTTCCGCTCACGCCGTTGGTTCAACTGATGCCACGGGTTCTGCTGGCCCCGGCTCAACCTCCACCGAACCGATTACCTCGGCAGGTACGGGGACGGGCTCCCGCCGGGCCGCCGGCGCCGTGGCCACGGCTGTGCCGTCTGCGGAATCCGTAGCCAGCGACGCACCTGCGAACGGGCAGACGTCCGCAGGGCATGGGCCTGGTTGGACCAAAGAGGCAGGATTCGCCTTCAAGACGTTCGGCTGGATGGCAGGGTTCCTGATTTTGATCGGCATCCTTGGCTACCTCATTGCCGTCATGATCTTCGTTCCGGCTTTCCTGCTCATCGTCGCCCGGGCCAAAACCAAGACGACGATCATCTACACGGCGGTTCTCTACGTGGTGCTACTGGCCTTGCCGACGCTGCTGCCCATCGATCTGCCACAGGGCTGGCTCAGCCAGCTTGTCGGCTGAGCCAGTGAACGATACGAAAACGAAAGGAACCACCGATGACAATCCTCGCCTGCTTTACCGACACTCCAGAAGGCCGAACCGCCGTCCGCCGCGCAGTCGAGGAAGCCGGACGGCTCGACTCCGATGTACTGATAGCGAATATCGACACCGACAGGCGGGAGCTGTCGCTGGCAGAGTTGGACATCGATCCGGCCGCGTTGAGCAGCGAGGGCCGTACGGTTGCAGTGTTGCCGCCGTCGTTGGTCGTCCATGACGCAGCGGACCTGGTGCTGCAGACCGAGCAGGAGCGGAAGATCGCACTCATCGTCCTGGGCCTGCGCCGACGTTCCCGGGTGGGGAAGCTCATCCTCGGCAGCCATGCGCAGCGGATCCTGCTCGACGCCGGCTGCCCGGTCCTTACCGTCAAGGCGAACTAACCGGAAATGAAACTCGTCCCCGGGGCATTGCACGTAAGCGATGCCCCGGGGACGAGTTGTTTAAGGCCGCTCAGGCCCGCACCACAGGCAAGTCGCTCCACTCGGTGGTGTAGCGAGGCGAGGAGAAGTCCCGCTTCATCGACCATGTGGCCGGAACCGCCAGCCCGCCTTGGCCGAGGCCGATGGCCGCTTCACCGAACTTCGCGCGGACGCTGCCCAGCAGGTCGCCGATGTGCCGCTGGTCCAGGTCGCTGACAAACGGATCCAGCGTCTGCTGCCCGTCGGCCGGCTCGAGTCCGGTAAACAAAACGCCTGCCCGCACATACTGGGTCCCGGGAGTGATGCAGGTGCGCATCGTCGCCACCGCCGCGCGCGTCAGCTGGATTGGATCCTGCGTCGGCACCGGCAGCCGGGCGCTGGCAGATGGAAAGGACTTCTCCCCGTCGGCGAACCTGCTGGTTCCCGCGGTCACGGTCAGGACCGAAGCGCTCAGACCCTCGGCCGCCATCCGGGCGGCGCCGCGTTGGGCGTAAACCGCCATCACCTGGTCCATCTCCTCCGCGGTGGTTACCGGCATCGAGAAACTGCGCGAGAACATGATCTGCTGTTTGTCGGCCCGCTCCTCGGAATGCGGGATGCAGGCGGTCCCGTTCAGTTCCAGCACCGTCCGCTGGAGCACCACAGAGAACCGCTTACGGATCAGCTGCGGATCCGCTGCCTTCAAATCCGCAACGGTCTCGATCCCGATCGCATTCAGCCGTTTCGCGGTCCGGCCGCCCACGCCCCACAGCCCCGTGACGGGCACGCGCGACTGGATCCGGGCGACCTCCGTGGCCGGCATGGAGTCCAGCGAGCAGACGCCTCGCATGTGCGGGTTGCGCTTGGCGATGTGGTTCACGAATTTGGCCAGCGTCTTGGTCCCGGCTACTCCTACACACACCGGAACACCGACGTGCCGCATGACTGCCGCCCGGATCCGTGCCGCCGTCTCGGACAGCTGTCGCTCATCCCCGGGCAGCCCCAGGAAACACTCGTCGATGGAGTAGACCTCCTGCCAGCTGCCGAACCGGCCCAGGACCTCCATCACCCGCGCGCTCAGATCGCCATAGAGCTCATAGTTGCTGGAACGGGCCACCAGCCCCCACCGCCCGGCCTCCGGAGCCACCTTGAACCAGGGCGTTCCGGTGGCAATGCCCAGTTGCTTCGCCTCCTCGGAGCGCGCCACGACGCAACCATCGTTATTGGAAAGTACGACGACGGGACGCCCCTCGAGCGCGGGATCGAAGACCCGCTCGCAGGAGACATAGAAATTGTTGACGTCCACGAGCGCGATCCGTTCGCCGGAAGGCGGCTGTCCGCTAGACATGGTGCAAGCACCGGGTGACGACTCCCCAGATGCTCAAGTCGGCGAGCTCGGGCACTTCGGTGGGGACTCCGCCGTCGTCCGTCTGCAGCCTGACGTGGTCGCCGGAGAGATACAGGCGCCGGATGATCAGTTCACCGTCAACTACGGCCACAACCACGGAGCCGTCCCGCGGAGTAAGCGACCGGTCCACGATGAGCTCATCGCCGTCGCTGATGCCCGACGCCGCCATGGAATTGCCGCTCACCCGCATGATGAAGGTGCAGGTACGGTCGCGGATCAGATGCCGGTTCAGGTCGATGCCGCCGTGGAAATAGTCCTGGGCAGGAGAAGGGAACCCACGCGCATCCCCGGGCCCGCCGCCGTCGTTCATCTCCGGGTCTGGACCGGATGGTGAAGGCGTCTCCATACCGAACACAGCAGCCGCCACCCTTCGAATCTATCTTCGATAGACAACCTTACCACCGGGTGGGGCGGCAGTTTCTTGAGCCAATTTTGCGCAAGAACCGGGCCCGCGCTTGAGTTGCCGCTGGCACGATGATGATCCACAGCCGATGGAGACAGCACAGATTCGGGCACGAGCCCCGATCACCTCCTCGGCTGAGTCATACAGGGTGGGGGCCCCTCAGATGAACGAACCGACGGACAACCGTCCATGCATTGTGATAATCAGCGGCCAGTTGCTGTTCGCAGAACTGCTGTCCGGGGCGCTTGCCTCCCACAACCTCATGTCGGGAGGCTTTGCCGGCAGTGCGGCCAAAGGCATCGAGCTGTGCCGTGGCGTGCAGCCGGACGCTGTGGTCCTTGACTATCGGCTGCCTGATGGGGAGGGCCTGGAGGCGGCCGAGCAGATCCTGTCCGATTCACCGGCAACGCGGATCATCCTGCTGACCGCGCACCCGTCCCACGACCTGCTTGGACGTGCGGCGGACCTGGGCATCTGCGGACTGCTGCCGCTGCACGGCACCGTTGATTCGCTGTTCGATGCGATCGAGTACGCGGGGCCCGGCGCCATGGTGATTCATCCGTCCTTCCTCGTACCGGTCACGCCACCCGCCGCCGTGCCCGGCCTGCCGACGCTGAGCAGGCGCGAACGGCAGGTGCTGGCGCTGCTGGCCGAAGGTTGCGACGTCAAGACTTCGGCCAAGCGGCTGAATGTCACGATCAGCACCTGCCGTGGATACGTGAAGTCCGTTCTGTCCAAGCTGGACGCGCACACGCAGCTGGAAGCGGTGGCCGTGGCCAGGCGGATGCAGCTGCTGGAACCGAGCCAGCCGGTTTAGCGGCCTGCTCGGAAGGACCGCGACGACGTTCAGTGGTAGAAATTGGAAGCATGCCCACGACAACGCGCGCGTTCACGCCACCCTGCGGTCCCGTATGCGGCTGGGAGGACGGCGCCGTCATTCGGGCGACTGGTATTCCCTATGCAAATGCCGACCGATTCGCCGCGCCAGTTCCGTCGAGGGACTGGACGGAACCTTTTGAGGCCACGCAGCTTTCGCCGGCCTGCCCACAAGTCCGTTCACGATTCCTCAGCGAGGTACTCGGAGACCCGCTGGCCGGTTTACCGCGGGACGAACAGTGCCAGAGGCTTTCGGTGACACTGCCCCACGATCTGCACGTGGATGAAAGGCTGCCGGTGATGGTTTGGATCCATGGTGGCTCGTACACCACCGGGGCCGGCGATGCGGACATCATGGACCCGGCCCGGCTGGTGGCAGAACAACGAGTAGTGGTCGTGGCCGTAACTTACCGGCTGGGCTTGTTCGGTTATCTGGGTTCAGACGACGCCCTTCCAGCCAACCTTGGACTGCTCGACCAACTCGAGGCATTGCGCTGGGTGCAGCGCAATATCTCCGCCTTCGGCGGCGACCCGGATCAGGTTACGCTGTTTGGTCAGTCCTCCGGCGGTGACGCCGTCGCACACCTAATGGCCGTCCCCGAGTCCATTTCTCTGTTCCGGCGCGCTATTCTCCAAAGTCCTCCGTTGGGCATCTCCCGCGGCCGCCACAAGATGAACGCGGCCATGGCACAGGCCGCCGAGGTCGTCACTACAGACATGTCAGCAGACGAGGTCGTGGCGCTGCAGGCCGAAGTCCAGAAGCGCGCTTCTTCATACGGTCTCATGGGGCAGATGGCATTCGGCACCCAGTACGGGCATCACCCCCTGCCCGCCGAGAATGAGATCGAGACCGTCTGGGATCGAGCAGCTCCGCACATCGACATCCTCATCGGTCACACTGCCGAGGAGGCGCGGCTCTATCTCCCCACGGTGCCTGCCCTGATACGGGTCGTCGGTGTCCCACTGATCGGGCCATTGATCCGCCGCGCTGCAGTAAAGGTCGTAACGGCGGCAGTCTACTCGCGCGCAATCCGCCGGTTCGCTAGGCGCCATGCCCGCGCCGGCGGTATAGCCCACACGTACGTGATCTCTTGGGCAGCCCCTGGCAACCCATACGGCGCCGCCCACACTATCGACCTGCCACTGCTGTTCGGCAACGAGCAAGCCTGGGCTGGATCGCAGCTGCTAGCTGGTGCGACATGGGCTGCTATCGACGGCTACGGCAAGAAGATTCGAAAGTTGTGGGCCGATTTCGCCCGCGGCGCCCCAATCGACGTTGCTGGACAAATCCCCCACGTGCTGAGTTATAGGTCAGCTTCCGGAATGTAGTCGAGACCATCCCCAAAACAGGGGGACCTTTGGGGATTGATTTTTGGGACTGAGATTTTTCAAAGAATGGCAAGGCATGCTGGGTCCAGTCTTGATCCCCAGAAACCGCTGACACTGGTCCCGAAGCGATCAAGACTCCGGAGTCCGGCGAAAGCTCGCCCCAGCCCGCCGGACTCCGGATCCCGCACTTAGGCAAACCGCCGGCGAACGTCAAAGATACCGAGCAGGGAACCGAGTTCAGGGGTTACCGGGGTGCGCCGAGACGTCAGCCGGGTCCAGTTCGGGACGGGCACGCAAGTAGCGCAGGGGGTGCCGGAAGGCTGCAGCCGCGCCCCCAGAAGCTTTGCCGCTGCCCGCTTGAGCGGAACGGACCGTCCCACCATCCGTAGCTCGCCATCGATGGGCAGGCCGGCGACGACTGCTTGCGGCTTGGCCAACGGACCGATGACGGCTGCGCAGATGACGTCAAGCGTTTCCCTGTGCTTGACCTTGAGCCACCGGCGCTGGCCGCCGTCGTAACTTTGGCCGGCGCCTTTAATGACCAGACCTTCTACGCCGGTTGCCGGCAAATCCCGGAACCACACGGCCGCTTTTTCCGGATCGGCAGTTACCGGGGATAGCTCCAACGGGCCGGACCATTCCTTGGCCAGCTCCTCAAGCAGGGCGCGGCGGTCGCGCGGCGGTCGCGCAGCGGCTCCTGCCGAATATCATGGCCAGCCACCGCGAGAAGATCGAAGGCGACGAAGTGCGCGGGCTTGTCCTGCACCTGACGCGGCAAGGAACGGGCGGAGACACTCAAGCGCTGCTGCAACAGCGAGAAGTCCAGCCGGTCCTCGACCAGATCACCGCCTCCCCATCCACGAGGCATCCAGGTGGCAGCTGCACGGCGGCTGCCGCTAAGAGGTCCGGGAAGTAGCGGTTGAGGTCTTTCCCCTGACGGGACTGCAGGGCCGTGGCATCGCCGTCCCTGCAGACGAGGAGCCGGTAGCCGTCCCATTTGGGTTCAAAAAGGCACCCGCCGGGCAGGGCGCCCGGTTTGGGGGTCGTCGGGACGCTACGGGCCAATGCGACGTCCAGCGGTGGCCGCAGCTCCGGCGGCAGGCGGTCGGACACTAAGCGAACCGGAACGCCATGCCTACACCGGAGCCCCAGCCGGACGTCCGTTTGTGGCCCTGCGCAGGAGGTCATTCGCGTCCCTGCGGTCGAGTTCCTGCCGGATCTCGTCGACGCGGAATTCGGTCTCACGGTCGGGAAAACCTGCACGCTGATATTCCAGATCCAACTGCCTGTGCAACAGGCTGTTGAGCACATGGAGCCGCGTGTCTGAAAGCGTGGTCAGGTCCGCAGGGAAGGTCGCATCCGGCGGCAGACTGCTGGCAGTCATCGAAACACCTACGCTGCTGCCGGCTGTGCCGGCCTGATCGGCTGGCTGCTGTCCGCCAGTTCGCCCAACTCCGTGTAGCCGAGGGCGTTCTGGACATCCGAGTCCAGATGATCGGCCTCCCGCAGGTCAAGACTGATCTGCGCATCAGCGGCCAGGCCTTTGGTACGGGCCAGCAGACGCAGGAGCGCTTTATAGTTCCGCATGGATACACAGCCGCGCACTTCAATGCGGACCGAAGACATATCGGTATCGAGGCACACGCAGACATTCAAACGATGTTCCATTAGTCCTTCTCAAAGGAATGGGAATTGCGGCGCCTGCTTCACCGCTTCAAGACTAGGCATGAGCTCATCACGTTCACAATGCCTTGTTGCCCTTTATGACCATGGACGATGGAAATACCTCAGGCAGAGGCGAGAGCCCTGCGCAGGAACGAGTCGATCACGCTGCCGGCCGTCACGTAGACAGTGGTGTCATGGCCGCTGGCTTGTTTCAACGTGCAGGCTTTGCCTGTCCTGCTCTTGACCCGGTCGTTCAAGCAGAGCAGCGCGGACAACACCTCCTCCAGCTCCGCATCCTCGTCAGAGGTGCAGCGAAGCAATCGGGCATGTGCGGCCTGCAGCAGTGGTCCCGGGTTGCAGTGCAGCTCCCGTCGGAACAGCAGCCGGCAATTGTCGTAGGCCTGCAGCGCTTCGATGTAGCGCGTGCCTTGTTCCAGCCCATCCACCAAAGCGGTCCAGCCGCGTTCGTTCAGCGGCTCCGCGGCAACGGCCTGCCGCGCCCAGTGGACGGCTTCGTCCGTTTTTCCCAGCTTCACTGCCATCTCAGCCGCCCTCGCACTGCAGTCGGCGACTTGCGCCGCGTGCCTGGCGCGGGCTGATTCCGCCCATTCGAAGGTCAACTCATCGCTCAGCAAGGGCGCTGACGCCAGGTCGAGCGCGCTGACGAGCTTGGGATAAGCCTCCGCCGGTTTGGTGCCGTCTGCCGCGCCGATGGTCCGTTCAAACAAGTCAAGATCAACCTGAACCAGCTTCGGGTCCAGAATGTAACTTCCCTTATCCGTGCGCAGCGGGCCGTTTTTCGCCTGCCCTGGCTGGATGTTCCTACGGATGACACTGACATAGCTCTCCACCGTGGCGCTGGCCGCCGACGGCGGATTGCCGTGCCAGAGAATGTTGATGATTTGTTCCCGCGGGACCGGCCGACCCAGCTGAAGGGCCAAGATTTCCAGAATCTGGCGGGCCTTCGGACTGCCAAGCTTGGCGGCCGTCAATACCTGCCCCTGACGCTCCACGCGCAAAGGACCGATGAGTTTGATGGAAATACCCACGGATGGACCAATAGATCTGTTCATGATGTGCCCCAACCCCCGATAAACCAATGCCCTAGCAGGCATCTGACCTAATAGTCGGCGCACTGCCGCCCGTTCACCAGCCCACGGTTAAGGGTGAGGTACACCCTCAAATTCGGGGGGAAGGACCCGGGACCTCAGACCCTAGTGCTGAAGGAAGAAATACACCGCTTGGAAAGCCGCGGGCTCAACGCGGCGCGGCCAAAGTTTTTTGCAAGTTTTCGGCGAATCATGGCGACATGTCAGCAATAAATGTCAGCACTGACGGCCGGGCAAAAACCGACCGCCGCCGCATGATCGTCATTCCCTTGGCGCTCGTGGCTGTGCTCGGACTTGTGTTCGGGTACTTGTTTCTCACAGCAGAGGTCAAAACCAGCACTCCGCTGGGTGCATCTGCTGAAGTTGAGGGTGGAGTGGCCAGTATTACCGGGGTCATTCCGCTCGAAAGCGATGGATGGCAGCCGCCTTCTCCTGTGGCCGCCCTCCAGAAAGATCCGCAGGAAGGTGCACACCGCGTCCGCATCCAGGTGCAATTCACTGCCTTGGACAAGGCCGGCTTGCCGCTCGTTCCGGAAGGATTTTTCGTTGACGGACTGGGCTCGGGAAAGCCCGGCCCGCTGTGGACCTCGTCGTATTCCACGATGTTGGCGCAGGGCGAATCCGTCAATACCACCATGGTGTTCGAACTTCCGGACAAGGCCATCGCCTTGGTCCTCGAAGATGCTGCAGGCAGCCGGCTCTCCCTCGGCGTCGAACATCATACGGCTGGCTAAGCAGCCCAGCCAGATCCAGAAAGTCATCATTGGGAAGTGACTCGATATGTCAGTAACAAGACGACAACTCCTCACCTGGGGAGGTCTAGGAGTTGTCGGGGCCGGATTAGTTACCGTCCCCATTTCCACCGTGTCCGCCAAGTCGGCGAGCCAACTCAGTTCGCGGGACATGCCCAGGCCGTATAAGGCCACGTTTACTAGACCGCCAAAGCTCAAGCCGGATTCAGTCTCGTATGAGTCCGACGGTACCCCGGTCAACCACTACACCATCGCGATGCGACAAGCGCAGGCCCAGATCCTGCCGACGAAAAAGACGGGCATTCTGGGCTACAACGGGATCTTTCCCGGCCCGACAATCGAGCTGGACCAGGGCACCAAGGCCGTGGTGCACATGCGCAATAGAATGCCGAAGAACCATCCGCAGTGGAACCACCACCTGCTGGCGGCATCGACGCACCTGCATGGTTCGGCGTCGCTGCCGCACTACGACGGCTACGCCAGCGATGTCATCCAGCCGGGCTTCTGCAAGGACTACCGGTACCCGAATTTCCAGCCCGCGCGGACTCTTTGGTACCACGACCACGGCGTGCACTACACCGCGCAGAACGTCTATTCCGGGCTGGCCGGTGTGTATCTGATGCATGATCCGGTGGAACGGGACCTGCTGCCGCAGGGCGACTTCGACGTACCGCTGGTGGTCAGCGACGCGATGTTCGCGGCGAACGGCTCCTTAGCCTATGACGACCGCGAGCGTTCCGGCCTGTGGGGCGACGTCATCCTGGTCAACGGGCGGCCGTGGCCGGTGATGCAGGTCCAGCCGCGCGTCTACCGGTTCCGGATCCTGAATGCCTCCATCTCGCGGTCCTACCGGTTCGCCCTCAGCAGCGGCCAGCCCTTCCACCTGGTCGGCACGGATGGCGGCCTGATGCCGGCAACGCAGTCGGTCAAGAACTTCCGCCATGGCATGGCCGAGCGGTACGAGGTCCTGATTGACTTCAGCAAATACACGCCCGGAACGCGGGTGGAGCTGAAGAACCTCTCGAACGACAACAACCGCGATTACGACCACACCAACAAAGTGATGAGGTTCGACGTCGTTGCTGCCGCCCCCGACATGAAATCGGACCCAAAGTGGAACCACATTCCCACCAAGTTGGTGGACAGCGAAGTCATGTCCCTGACCGACGACGACGCCGAAGAAAAGCGCCGCTTCCGGTTGGAGAAGGACGGAGTGGTTGAACCGTGGACCTTCAACGGCGTCACCTGGGAAGACGTGATCGCCAGCAACTTCAAACTGGCGAGCGCAGATCCGGCCCTCAACTCGGTAGAAGTGTGGGAGATCGAGAACAAGTCCGGCGGGTGGTTCCACCCGGTGCACATCCACTTGGTCGACTTCCGGGTCCTCAGCCGCAACGGCAAGGCGCCGTTCGCCTGGGAGCGCGGGCCCAAGGATGTGGTCTACGTCGGCGAGAACGAAAAGGTGGACCTGGTCATGAGGTTCGGCCCGCATGAGGGCCGCTACATGGTCCACTGCCACAATTTGCCGCACGAGGACCATTCCATGATGTTCCAGTTCCGGGTTGGCCTGGGCGAGGACGATCCGGACCCCTGTGATCCGATGACGGCGGCCATGGCGGAACTCGACACTGACCCGGACTAGGCAGTTATGTCTGCCGGCGCGACACAACGTCCCTCCGTTTCCAGTCCCCGGAAACGGAGGGGCCGAGGACTGATCCTGCTGGGCTTGGCCAGCCTTCTGGCCGTCCGCATCTGGGTGATGGAACCCGCCGTCGTCGATTCGGACAGCATGGAGCCCACGCTTCACCCGGGCAGCCTGGTGTTTGTCTTCAAAGCGGCACCCCAGCTATCCGGGATCCATCCCGGAGACGTGGTGGTTTTCCAGTCACCCGAGGACAACTCAACGATGATCAAGCGGGTGGTGGCAGTGGGAGACCAGACCGTGGAAGTTCGGGACGCCGTACTGTACGTCGACGGCATCGCTCCGGATGAGCCGTTTGTGGACCACGAGACCATTGACGGCACCCACTTCTCCTTGCGGCATGTGCCACCTGGCGAGGTATTTGTCATGGGAGACAACCGCGAGCGCTCCATCGATTCCCGCGACTTCGGTACGCTGCCGCTTTCCTCCCTCCAGGGCCTGGTGCTCGGAGCGGGCAAGTAGGAGCTAATCCGGACGTCTGTTCCTTTGGTGTGCTGAAATCAGCGCTCGACGGCGGCAAGAATGGCCGCGCCGAGCTCGGCAGGTTTCGTGAACTGCGGCCAGTGCCCCGTGGGCAGGTCCACGTACTCGACGTCGTGAATCCTTGCGAGCTCCGCTACATAGGGGTGTCCGGACTCGACCCATTCGGTGAGCACCGACGAGGGGAACTCGCACGCGATGACGGTGGCTGGGACATCGAAGCGCCGCTCGTCCGTCAGGTGCTGTTTGTCGTACGCCACCCCGCGCGGCTGCGGAATGGCCCGTGCACGGAAGGCAGCCCGAAGCTCGTTGTCCAGATCCACGAGGTCGGCATCGTCAAAGCCGTCCCACGGCGGCAGCGGGATTTCGTCCCCTTCTGCCGGCAGCTCATCATTGATGACGCCTCCCGCCGCCAGCGGACCGCTGTCCACGTAGACGGCGCGGGCCACACGCTCCGGCCGCGCGTCGACCGCTCCGTGGATGATGGCGCCGCCTCCGGAATGACCGACAAGTACTACCGGCCCGTCAATCCCGTCGACCGCCGCAATAACGGCGTCGATATGGTCCCGCAGCCCAATGCCCTCGCGCGGTGCGTCAATAGACTCCAACCCTGGCAGCGTGAGCGGGTGCACTCCGTGTCCTGCTTTGACCAGCGGCGGCGTAACCTCCGACCACGATGAAGCGTCCAGCCAGAATCCGGGAACAAGGATGATATCCATGCCCGGTACCCTACGCTGGCCCACCCGCAATTGGTACGGGCCGAACCGAAACTGCTGCCGTCAGCCCGCAGAAAGAGCCGCCAATCAGACCGTAGATACCCGATCTTTTCGCGGCTGCCGGATCTAGACTTTAAGCCGAACCGCAACTTCGCCGGTCCGGTGGACGAGAGGATTAGACATGCCGCTCTATCTTTCAAAGTTCAGCTACACGCCGGAGACCTGGGCCAGGCTGATCAGCAAACCAGAGGACCGGCGCCAGGCTGCCCAGGCGTACATCGAGGCGGTTGGCGGCAAGCTGCACGGCTTCTGGTACGCCTTCGGTTCGTATGACGGCTACACGCTCTGGGAAGCCCCGGACAACGTTTCCATGGCCGCCGTGGCGCTCGCCATCACCGGAGGCGGCGCGCTCAGCACCCTGGAAACAACCGTGCTGATGACGGTCGACGATACGATGCAGGCGCTGCGGCACGCCGACCAGGTCCGCTACCGCGCTCCCGGCGCCTGACCGCACCACGGATTAAAAGTACGACGGCGGGACGAAGTTAGGCATTCACTCCAGGGCCTCTCCCGCTTCCCGCGGCTCGGTGAAGTCGCAGGTACCGGGGTGGCGTTCGGGCAAGAGGCAGGTCCGGCCGGTCGGCAGGTGGAGGTTGGCGCAGCGGCCGGTCCGCGCTAAGTCTTCACGGACATGAAGGTTGGCCAAGTCGGGCCGTTCCTGGCCTACGTGATGAGACTGCGGGGCTGCGGGATCTGGTTCTTGGGCGTTCATCTCTACCAACCGATCTTCGTTGTCGACGGTTCGTGCTGGGACTCCAGCCATAACGGTGCTGCCTCCAGTCTGGCGCCGGCACGTTAATTGCGGGTTTCACCCGGATTGTCTTTCAGTGACGGACGACGCCGGCAAACCACAGACCTGAGTCTGCTTCACTCAATTTTTACAGGTCGGCGGAATAATTCTCCAACATCAGCGTTAACATGAGTCGAAGGTACTCAAGTTCCTGAGGAGGATACATGCCATTGTTCTTCGGACCCGCAGCATCAGGCAGCGGCTCATTCGACGAATTCCTGGCCCGCTACCTGCAGGGCCAGCGGGCTGCACAGGCCCGGCGCCCCATCGACATCACCCGGCTGCTCAGCCGCCGCTCGCACGAGCTGCTCGGCCACGCGGCCCGCTTCGCCACCGACCACGGCCACTCCGAGGTCGACGCGCTGCACATCCTGCGCGTCATGGTGGAACAGGAGCCGACCGCCAGCCACCTCAAGCAGGCCGGTGCCGAACCGGCCGCCATTGCCAAGGCAGCGGAGCAGCGCCTGCCGGAAGAGTCGGACGAAAAGCCGGACACTCCGCCGTCGCTCACCCAGTCGGCCCAGCGGGTGCTACTGGACGCCCATCAGGTGGCCCGCTCCTTCGGGTCCACTTACATCGATCCCGAGCACCTCTTCATCGCGTTTGTCCTTAATGCGGAGTCGCCCGCCGGACAGTTGCTGGCGGCAGCCGGCGTTACGCCGCAGTCGCTGCAGGAAGGTGCCAGGGAAGCACAGTCCAACGGTGCCGGCGACCAGCAGGGCTCAACCGCGGGCACCGAAAATTCGGAAACCCCTATGCTTGACCAGTTCGGCACCGACCTGACAGCCTTGGCCCGCGCGAACAAGCTCGATCCGGTGATTGGCCGGGCGGAGGAAACCGAGCAAACCATCGAGATCCTGGCCCGGCGCACCAAGAACAATCCGGTGCTGATCGGCGAAGCCGGCGTGGGCAAGACTGCCATCGCGGAAGGCCTGGCCCAGGCGATCGAGGCCGGCGACGTCCCGCAGCAACTCCGCGGCAAGCGCGTGGTCTCCCTCGATCTGCCCGGCATGCTCGCCGGAACCCGCTACCGCGGCGACTTCGAGGAGCGGCTGAACAAGACGATGGACGAGATCAGCGCCAACAGCGAGAGCATGATCGTGTTCATCGACGAACTGCACACCGTGGTCGGCGCGGGCGGCTCGGGCGAAGGCGGCATGGACGCCGGCAACATCCTCAAGCCACGCCTGGCCCGGGGCGAACTGCACCTGGTCGGCGCCACCACGCTCGGCGAGTACCGCAAAATCGAGAAGGATCCGGCGCTGGAACGCCGCTTCCAGCCGGTAACTGTTGGCGAGCCCAGCATCGAGGATGCCGTAAAGATCCTCGCGGGGCTGAAGGACCGCTACGAGGAGCACCACGGCGTCACCTACACCGACGAGGCCATCCGCGCCGCCGTCGAAATGTCCGCCCGGTACATCACGGACCGCTTCCTGCCGGACAAGGCGATCGACCTGATCGACCAGGCCGGCGCCCGGCTGAGCCTGCAGCGTGACCCGCGCGTCGACGTCGCTGCGCTGCGCGAACAGGCCGCAACACTGGAGGCGTCCAAGAACGCCGCGGTGGCAGAGGAGCACTACGAGGAAGCCTCCCGCCTGCGCGACGAGATCGAGGCGCTGAACCAGCAGATCGCCGCCGCGGAGGGAACCCAGGCCAGCCACAGCGCAACGGAAGCTAACGACGGCGGGGCGAGCGCCGGCGTCGTACGCTCACCGTCAGTAGTGGGTGAGACCGAGATCGCGGCGATCATCGCCCGCGCGACCGGCATCCCCGCCGCGCGGCTGACCGACGGTGACCGCGCGCGCCTCGCCCGGCTCGAGGAGGACCTGCACCAGCGGGTCATCGGGCAGGAGGACGCGGTGGCCGCCATCGCCAAATCCGTGCGGCGCAACCGGACCGGCATGGGTGACGAAGGCCGGCCCGTGGGCAGCTTCCTGTTCCTCGGCCCCACCGGCGTGGGCAAAACCGAGCTCGCCAAGGCGCTGGCCGAGTCGCTGTTCGGCGACGAGAAGGCCATGGCGCGCTTCGACATGAGCGAGTTCGGCGAGCGCCACACGGTCAGCCGCTTGGTCGGTGCTCCCCCGGGCTACGTCGGCTACGACGAGGCCGGCCAGCTGACCGAACGCGTGCGGCGCCAGCCGTACTCCGTGGTGCTGCTCGACGAAATCGAGAAGGCGCACCCGGACGTGTTCAACCTGCTGCTCCAGGTTCTCGACGACGGCCGTCTCACCGACAGCCAGGGGCGCACGGTCGACTTCCGCAACACCGTGGTCATCATGACCTCGAACCTCGGCTCGGAGTTCCTGGCCAGCAAGGGCGGTGCCCTGGGCTTCACCGCGAATGACGACGGCGACGGCTTCGGTTCCGAACCGGAGCTGCGGGCCCGGGTGATGGGCCGGCTGCGCGAGAGCATGCGGCCGGAGTTCATCAACCGGATCGACGAGATCGTGCTGTTCCGCAAGCTCAACCAGGAGCAGCTGCGTCAGATCGTCCGGCTGCAACTGGGCAAGACCGAAGCCCGGCTGCAGGCCCAGGGCATCGGCCTGGCGGTCGGCGAGGAAGCCGTGGCGTGGATCGCCGAAGCCGGTTATGAACCGGAGTACGGCGCCCGGCCGCTGCGCCGCGTCATCCAGCGCGAGCTTGATGACCGGATCGCGGACCTGCTGGTCACCGAGGCACTGCACGACGGCGGACGAGTCACCGTGGGCGTCGACGGCGGGCAGCTGCGGGTTTCCGCAAGCGTGGAAGCACCGCTGGCTGCGTAAAGTCCGCGGCACCGGTTACCTGAGCAGCCAACGAACCAAAGGAGCCGGCCGGGAAGATGAAACTCTTCCCGGCCGGCTCCCATCTAGCTATTCGGAAGGGTCACCTTTCAGCGACAATCTGGCACTGTCCAGGCGAGGTAGAGCCAGCTGCTCAACTTAGACCCCGAGTAGTGGGACTCCAGGTGAACGCGGGCCTCTCCTTCGCCATGAAGGCTGCTCGTCCAGCAGCCAAGTCCTCGTTGTCTGGAAAATGCAACCACTCCGTATCCCAACGCTTTTCCACGTCTTCTTGACTCTCATCAGCTTGAATCAACTGTTTCATCGTCACATTGGAGTATTGCGACCGTCGCGAGACGGTTCGCAAGAATGACATTGCAACTTCTTCAAACTCACCCGCTGCCACCAGGTCGCTGACGAGCCCCCATTCAGCGGCCTTATTCGGGGCGATCTCCTCTGCACTGAACAGCAAGTACTTGGCCCGGTCTGCACCCACCCGTCGGACGAGCCGTTCCAATCCGGCTCGGGGATAGAGGATCCCGAGCTTTGATGGCGTGATAGCGAGCCTGACATCGTCTGCCGCCAGCAGGACATCGCAAGCGGACGCAATCTGCCAGCCTCCACCCATACAGATACCCTCGACCAGGGCCACGGTTGGTTTTCGGACGGAGCAGATTGCTGCGTCTGCTTCGCTCAAACGGTCGGCTCCTAGTGCCTCATCCGCCTTGTCAAACAACACGTGATCGAGCTGATCCAATGCTGCCCCGGCGGAGAAGTCGCCGTTTGCACCGCGGAGGGCGATAACTTTGACTTGCGGATCGTTATCTAGTCTGACCATGGCTTCCGTTAGACCAAGACACATCCCCTTTGTGAGAGCATTACGCCGTTTCGGATGGTTCAGAACGACGATTGCGATGGCTCCCTCGACGACGACGCCCACAGTCGCCCCGTCGTTACCGGCTAAGGGTAACGCTTGCGCTGTCATTGATTTGCTCCTGCCGTTGCCGCCATTCGCGTCCCTGCTTGCACGGTCCCGCTGTTCTCTAGGCGACCAATCTCTTCAGGGGAGATGCCTATGGACTCGAGGACGGCCCTCGTGTCCTCTCCAAGAGACGGCGGTGCCGTTCGAACTGAGGCAGGAACACCATCCACGCTGATCGGGCCGCGAAGTAAGCGCAGCTCGGAACCGTCACTTCGCTGAACGGATTGCACCATGCCGAGTGCTTGGGTTTGCTCGCAGTCCATCACTTGGGCGTAGTTATAGATGGGACCGCACGGAATTCCCGCTTCGCTCAGGCCGTCAATCCACACGTCTGCCCCTTCCTGCCGCAGGACCTCCTCGATCAGTTCCGACAGCTCCTGCCGATGGATCGATCTGGTACGACCGGTGGAGAAGCGCGGGTCATCCGCCAGCTCTGCCCTACCGATGAGGCTGCAAAAGGACGACCAATGGCGCTCGGTCGAAACTGCAATGATCACAGGTTCCGTCGCTGTCGGGAAGGCACCATAAGGTGCGATGCTCGGATGGTTGTTACCTTGCGGCGTCGGCGCGACGCCGCAAGAGAGCGCAGCCTGACCCTGAAATGCTGACAGGGCCAGAGCAGTTTCGAAAAGAGAAGTAGAAGCCTCACGGGATTGGTTGCCCCGTTCCCTACCAAGGAGCATAGAGACTACGGCGAAGGCCGCGGTCATACCCGAGGTAATGTCGACGATTGGCAGGCCGACTCTATACGTAGACCCATCCTCATCTCCTGTGACTGAGGTCAAGCCGGAGATTCCTTGGACAACCTGGTCGAGACCCGGCCGCGTCATGAGCGGACCCTTATTCCCATAGGCGTTGATTGACATGTGAATCAGGTCTGGATTGATTTGGCGCAGCACCTCAGGGCCGAATCCCATTGCATCGAGAGTTCCGAGTTTATAGTTCTCGACCAGCACGTCAGCGTTCTCAAGCATTCGGGTTAGCAAAGCCTTCCCGTCGATTGTGTACAGATCGACGGCTACGGACTTCTTATTTCTGTTAGCCGAGTCGAAGTACAAGCTATGCTCGCCTTCAAATGGCGGCCATGCACGGGACGGATCTCCTCCTCGGGGGCTTTCCACTTTGATGATCTCGGCACCCATGTCGGCCAACATCGTGGTGCAGTATGGTCCGGCGAGCGCGCGGCTCAAGTCGATAACGGTAATTCCCTGCAGCGGCATTCTGACTCCTTGTTCAGCGTTCTAAAGCATTGTGGGCAGCACGAGTGTGCCGACAAGGGCGACCGGTCCGACGACAACCAGTGAAAGTCCCCAACGCGTCAATACTTTGGTTATCCGAGGCCTTTCCTCTTCGTCCACAGTCGCGACCAACGTCGCCCCGACGGTGGAGAAGGGTGATACATCTACGACCGACGAGCAGACTCCCAGCGCTGCGATGACAGCCCAGCCGGCAATATTGCCGTCAGCAACCAATGGAATGGCCAGTGGAACGAGGGCTGCAAGCATGCCTGTAGTAGAAGCGAAGGCCGAGACTAGCCCGCCAATAATGCATATGCACAGCGCAGCGACCAAGGGGGCACCGGCCTGGCTGGCGGCTTCGCCAAGCAAGTCCACAGCCCCGATCTCTTGAAGGACTCCTACAAAGGTGATGATGCCGCCCACCATAAGTACCGTTGACCAATCAATCTTCGAGACGGCAGTCTTGCCCGTTTTCGGATCAACGAGTGTCATGACGGTCGCGAAGGCGAAGCAGAGAATGCCGATGTCCGGATCAAGGCCGATGATCGCCAGCAGAATGACGCTCACAACAAGACCTGCCATGCAGAGTACGGTGGTGCGTTGCGCCCATGTGAACCGTTCAGGAGTGGTTTCGCCAACAGTATCGTCGATGACTTGAACCTGTTGCGCCACGCGTTGACTCCGCTGAGCAAAACCCTCTCGCTCAAACGGATGGCCGGGCAGGGTCACCTTCCCTTGTAGATTCGGCAACTGGCCATCGCCAAACTGTCCCGTGTGCCGGCGGCGCAGAAGGCCTAACCCACCGAACATCATGTAGGCGGCAAGCAGGAGAACCAGGTTCGCAACGAGCGCGATAGAAAAGAGAGTAAGCGGGTTCAGGTCGATTCCAACAGAATGTGCGGTTCCATAGGTCACGATTCCAAAAAGGCTCGTTGGTGCGAATCCCCCAGCGCTCAGGCCGCAACCAATGGCCAACCCCATTAGCATGCGGTCTATGCCGTACTTTTTGGCCAGCGGCATTCCTATCGGAGTCATAACCAAACCAGCGAGAGGAGATCCCATGGCAGCGATCCCCGCCGTCAGGCCGAAAAACACCAGCGGAAGAAGCGCTGCGCGGTCGCCTACACGAGAAATGGCAAACGTGATGATCTTATCTACGGTGCCATTAGCCTGAGCAATTGCGAAAAAGTACGTCACTCCCACGAGAAGCACGAGGATAGACACGGGGAATCCGGCGATGACGTCGTCCATCTCCATTCCTGCCAGCCAAATTCCAACCCCAGCAGCGGAGGCGAACATTATGACGCCGAGATGGACTTTGCGCACGGTGGCTAACGCGAAGACAGCAACAAAGAGCGCTAAGGCGACGATTGACTCGAGCATAGGCCTTCTTCCCTTCAAAGACTCGCGGTTCACTATGTGAACCATTGGTTCAAAATATGGTGTTGCTGTAAGCTAGCCCACATTGAAGGGGCCGTCAATGATCGGAGATTTTCTGCTGCATGAGCACACAAAGCGTCGTGACCTCCATTCGAGTTATAGAGGCGATATCTGAATTGCAGCCTGTCGGTTTGTCGGAAATAGCCCGCCACCTCTCCCTTTCAAAGGCGACTGTCCTGCGGGTCCTCACGACGTTCGAAGAACTGGGTTGGGTCTCCCAGAGTGCGCCGCCGGCCTCCAGTTGGGCGATCACCTTCCATGCATACGCCGTCGTGGCCAGGAGCGGTGTCGGCACAAATCTGCGCGACGTTGCCCTTAGCCCAATGAACCATCTCCAATTGGACACGACGGAGACTGTGCACCTCTGCGTACCGGACGGGGAATCTCTAATCGTCATCGAGCGTCTGGACACTCCGCATGTGCTTCGTGCCTTCTTGGCACTCGGTACCCGGATTCCGCTGAACGCATCCGGCACCGGACTAGCATTCCTCGCTGCGTCCTCAGACTCATTTGTCGAGGAATACCTTGAGAGCCCCTTGGAACAACGCACGGCTCGCACGCACACGGATCGAGAAAACCTCTGGGTCGAGCTGAGACGAATCCGAACGCGCGGCTACTCCGTCAACGAAGGAGGTCTCAGCGATGGGATCACCTCATTGGGATCGGCCATCGTTGACCCATTAGGAGTTCCTGTCGGAAGTGTCTCTATCTCCGGTCCGAGCAACCGTATCGTCCCCGAAAAGTACGAAGAGTTTGGCGCGGCAGTTGCTGAGACCGCCAAAGTCATAGGCTCGCAACTAACTGCACACAATCGCTGACTTTGCACATAACAACTGTGAAAATCTGCGGCAACGGACCCAAACCGACACCGAGATGAAATTCCACACGAACGTAGAACATCGAGCGTTTCCTGATCTCTTGAACAAGAGACCCGAGAAAGGCAAGAGCATGCACGATGACAAAGCCCTTGTGCTGGCCTTCAACGACGCGATCAACCGCCGGGACCTCGATGTTTTGGCCGCGCTGATGACACCAACCCACCGCTTCATTGATACGTCAGGTGCAGCGATCGAAGGCAAGGACGCCTGCATCGACGCCTGGCGCCGGTTCTTCGTGGCCTTTCCGGACTACCGCAACATCTTTGATGAGGTGCAGTCAGTGGCGAACGGAATGGTGGAAGTGCAGGGCCGCTCGGAATGCAGCGTCCCGGAGCTGGATGGCCCGGCCCTGTGGCAGGTTTCCGTCCGGGACGGCTTTATCGACGAGTGGCGAGTCATGGAGTTCGCAAGTGCGTGATCGCCGAACCGATCCAGCTGCCCAGGGTGTCACAAATCGGGGCCTGCCGGTGTCCTATGTGTACATCGCCATCAGCAAAGGAGAGAACGGTGTCTGCATATCAGCGAGTAATCATTATCGGAGCCGGTTATGCGGGGGTTATGGCGGCCAACCGCCTCGCCGGCAGCAAGAGCCTCGCCGGTCAAGTCCAGGTGACAGTGGTCAATCCGCAGGCGGAGTTTATTGAACGGATCCGCCTGCACGAGGTGGCCGCCGGAAGCCGCGAGTCGGCAGCGGTGCCGATGGCTTCCTTGCTGAACCCGGCTGCCGCCGTCGTTGTTGGAACTGCCGCACGGATCGATCCGCACGCCCGGCTGGTGCAGTTCGCGGACGGCCGCGACCCGCTGGCGTATGACCGGCTGGTGTACGCGGTGGGCAGCGCCAGCGCAACCGCCGAGGCCGGGCCGGAGGGCTACGGAGTGCAGTCTGCGAAAGAAGCCGCACGGCTGCGGAGCAGGCTGGAGCAGCTTGAAGCCGGCGCCGTGGTCACCGTGGTGGGCGGCGGTTTGACCGGAATCGAGACTGCCGCCGAAATCGCGGAGCGGCACCCGAGGCTGCGCGTCCGGTTGGTATCCGAAGGTGGTATCGGCGCGGATCTGTCCACATCCGGGCGGCGGGAACTGCAGCGGACGCTGCGCGCGCTCGGCGTCGAACTCTTGGAAAACACCAAAGTGGAAAATTCGGACAGAAGCCAACTAACGACGTCGTCCGGAGCAAGGCTCGAGTCGGACTGCACGGTGTGGACCGCAGGCTTCAGCACGCCGGACCTCGCCCGCGTCAGTGGTCTGCCCACCGATCCGGACGGCCGCTTGCTGGTGGATGAAACCCTGTCCGTCCCGGAGTTTCCGGAAATCTTCGGCGCCGGTGACGCCGTCCGCCCGCCGGATTCGGTGGCCGCGCACCTGCGGATGGCCTGCGCCGTTGCCATGCCGATGGGCGCGCACGCGGCGGACAACATCATCGCCCGGCTGGAGCAGCATGCTCCCCAAGCCTTCTCCTCCGGGTTTATGGCGAGGTGCATCAGCCTTGGACGTACGGCCGGCCTCATCCAGTTTGTGCACGCCGACGACCGGCCGCGCCCGCTAGCCATCGGCCGGCGGTCGGGCGCTTTCGTGAAGGAACAGGTGTGCCGCCTGGCTCTGAGGTGGATGCGGGACGAGCTTCGCCGCAGCGGGTCCTACAGCTGGCCGAAGGGCCCGCGGGCAGCGCAGTCACAACTTGCGGAGGCGCGGTAGATGGGCTCGCCGCAGGTCTTCGAACAGCACCGCTCCCTGCTCTTCGCCATTGCCTACGAGATCACCGGCGCCGCAGTGGACGCTGAGGACGTGGTGCAAGATAGCTACCTGAAATGGGCCGAGGTGAACGACGACGGCGTGGGCAATCCCCGCGCCTACCTCGCCAAGATCGCCACGCGCACCGCGCTGAACGCGCTGAGGTCCTCCCAGCGCCGTCGGGAAGAATACGTGGGGCCGTGGCTGCCCGAGCCGATCCTGACCGGACCGGATGTGGCCGAAGATGCCGTACTGGGCGAGGCACTCTCCGTGGCCATGCTGGTGGTGCTCGAGTCCCTGACGCCGGACGAGCGCGCCGTCTTTGTGCTCCGCGAAGTCTTCGACTTTCCCTACACCGAGATCGCCGAGGTCACCGGTAAGTCCCAAGCCGCGGTCCGTCAGCTGGCGCACAGGGCCAAAGAGCATGTCAGCGCGCGGCAGCCGCGTTTCGAAGTTGGCACGCGGCAGCAGCGCGAGGTGGCGGACCGGTTCATGGCGGCAACCCTCGGCGGCGACCTGCAGTCGCTGATGGACGCGCTGGCACCGGGCGCCGTTCTGCTCGCCGACGGCGGCGGCAAGGTCTCCGCTGCACGCAGGCCCGTGCACGGCCCGGAGAAGATTGCCCGGTTCCTGGTCGGGGTCCAATCCCGACCGCTGCCAGACATGCGGGTGGAGTTCTCCACCCTCAACAACCTGCCGGGCCTGCTGGTGTTCAGCGGAGGCCGGCTGGATCTGGCTGCCATGGTGGAAGTCCACGGCGGACAGGTCACCGGCGTCTACATTGTCCGCAACCCGGATAAGCTGGTGCTGTTGGCCCGGGGCACAGACATCAGCAGGCTGTGACTCATGGGTAGTTCTTCCCATGTTTATTCCTCCAGGTGGAGCCGCAACTCGGGAAAGCTCACCGAGACGGTGGTCCACAGTGCCTGCTCGTCCACACGATCGTCATGGTGCACGACGAAGTCCCGGTTTCTGGCCGCCTGACGCCAAATGGGAGAGGGCATTACAGTTCCAAGGCTTCAGAAAGAATGTTTCGGTCCCGGACCGGATCCAGCCCTCGGCGCGAGACCACATCTACCCGACGGCCCAGCAACTCCTCCATGTCCTCGGCGAACTGTGCCAGGTCGAACAGGCTCGCCTCAGGATTGGGCATGACGAGGAGGTCCACATCGCTGTCAGGTCGCTCCTCTCCGCGTGCGACCGACCCGAATACCGCGATAGATTCGATGCGGCTTATATTTGCGAGCTTCTTGACCAGTTTCACCCGCTGTCTCAAGAAGTCGAGGACTCCTCAGGATGCGCTTGCTTGACTGGCGCACAAGGTTCGGTAATGGCGGATCGGTACGAGCGCAGCATCGGTCTTCCGGTGGGAACCCACCAGGACAGGTTCGGCCTGCGGATCAAGTCGAAAATGCTTCAGCACGGTTGGGAGCCGCATTCGGGCCTCGGCAAATCACCTGCGTCCCGTTGCACCAAAAGCCATGGACGATACACGCGCGGTGTGTTGGACTGAGGCTGGCGCTCCGCTTTGCCGCCGCGCCGGGATTGTCCATCAGCCGCAACAGTTCGGCTCCGGCCGGCCGCCGTGGAAGGAATGTACTTATGCCCACCTACCAGATCGGTTATTTCGTCGGGAGCCTGGCCAGCGGCTCCATCAACCGCACTCTCTCGAAGGCTTTGATCAAGCTCGCTCCAAAGGACCTGGAATTCAAGGAGATTCCCATCAAGGACCTGCCCCTTTACAGCTCGGATTACGACGCCGACTTCCCCGCCGAAGGCCGGGCACTGAAGGAAGCAATTGAAGCCGCAGACGGAATCCTGTTCATCTCGCCCGAATACAACCGGTCCATCCCCGGCGCATTGAAGAACGCGATCGACTGGGGCTCGCGACCGTGGGGAACCAACTCCTTCGCGCGCAAACCCACTGGCATCATTGGTGCTTCGCCGGGCGGCATCGGCACGGCCGTTATGCAATCGAACATGCGGAGCGTTCTCAGCTTTCTTGACGCCCCGCAGCTCAACACCCCCGAGGCCTACATCAGTTTCAAGCCGGAAGCCTACGGCGACGACGGCGAAGTCAAGGACGAGTCAACGCAGAAATTCCTGCGGCACTACATGGACGAGTATTGCGCCTTCGTCCAGCGTGTCCTCGACGCCAACGCGGCCGGACACATCGGGGACGAGGATGCCGAATCGCGCAAGTAATTCCGGCTAGCCCGCCGTCCCGCTGCGCCTTCGAATCGAGTTACCTAGATCGCCTTGCCGGGGTTGAGGATGCCCTGCGGATCCAGTGCGCGGCGGATGGCGTGCTGGACCTCAAGCGAGACATCGCCGAGTTCGTCCCGGAGCCAGTCGCGCTTGAGCAGGCCCACGCCGTGCTCGCCGGTCAGCGTTCCACCCAGGCTCTGGGCCAGCCGGAACATTTCGCCCAGTGCCGCTTTGGCCGGCCCTTCAGTCACTGATTCATGCGGATCCACCACGATAATGGGGTGCAGGTTGCCGTCCGCGGCGTGCGCAATCGTGAAGATGCGAACCCCGGTCCGCCGGGAGATGTCCGCCAGTCCGGTGACTGCTTCGGCCAATCGGCCGCGCGGCACGCCGATGTCCCCGATGGATACCCGCCCCATCTTTTCGAGCGAAGGAATGGCTTCGCGTCTGGCCGTCAGGAGTGCCTCTGCCTCCGCTGCATCAGCCGCACGCTCCAGTTCGGCGGCGAAGGGCTCAACGGCGTTGACCAGCACGTCCATCTCGAGGTGGGCGCCAAAGCCGTCGGTCTGCGCGAGCAGGAAAGCGCCGCCGCGACTGCGGTAGTTGGTTCCCAGCGCGGCGTCGATAGCGGCGAGGGTGGGGCCGTCCACCAGTTCCAGCACAGCAGGCTGGAGCCGCGCGGCAATCACAGCCGAAGCTGCCGAGGCTGCGGCGGCCACGTCGGGGAAGAAGGCGGCCACCGTCGCCGTCGCTATTGGTAGTGGACGCAAGCGGAGCGTCGCTTCAACCACCACGCCCAGAGTGCCTTCCGACCCGATCATCAGTGCGTTCAGGTCGTAGCCGGTGACGCCCTTAATGGTGTCGCGGCCCGTGCGCAGTTCGCGCCCGTCGGCCAGCACCACGCGCAGCCCGAGAACCGATTCGCGGGTCACGCCGTACTTGGCGCAGCGCATGCCGCCCGCGTTGGTGGCAATATTTCCGCCGATCGAACAGATGGCCGTACTGGCAGGGTCCGGCGCGTAGAACAGCCCGTGCTCGGCCACGGCCTGGTTAAGGTGAGCATTCAGAACACCGGGTTCGACGACGGCGACCTGCTCGACCGGATCGATGCTGAGGATGCGGTTCATCCGGGACAGATCCAGCACCACCTCCCCCGCCGACGCTGAGGATGCACCTGCGAGTCCGGTTCCGGCACCCCGCGGCACCAGCGGAACCTTGTGCGCGGCCGCCAGCTTCACCGCCTGCACCACATCCGCCACCGATTCGGCGAACACCACCCCGTCCGGCAGGGACTGCGGGACGAAGCCCGAGCGGTCCGTATTCACCGCCGCGCGGTCCGCATAGTCAGCCGATGAGCTGCGGGCTGCATCCAGGACGGCGGCTGACGCTCCCAGGACCTCGGGTGCAACATCCATTCCCACGAAGACTCCTTCGTTTCCTCCGGCAAGTGATGCCGATCATACTGCATTGTCCGCTGATAGGATTTTGCCCGGTTCCAAGGTATTGACCCAGGCGAGAGCCGGGCGGATACTTGCCTGATCCGGCTGGTCATTGGGGAACGCTGGCCCGGCGTTATGTGCCGCCGGCGGAAAGCGGGTGCCTCATGCAAGGCCGCCATCGAATCGCCGCATTCCTGGCCATCCTGGCCTTGAGCCTCGCCGGGCAGATCCTCCCTACCGCGGCGAACGCCGCTCCGGCGTACAACACGCGCAACGGGCCCAACTACACCGAACGCGTGGTGCTGACTTTCGACGACTGCCCACAGAGTCTCTCCGCCTACAGATCAGTACTGAACTACGCTCAACGGGAGAACATCGGACTGGTGCTGGCACCTTCCGGCAACTGCATCACCAGTTACGTACGCGAGTATGAGGTGGACATCGTGCGGCTGGCCAGGCGCCATGGCCAATACGTCATCAATCACAGCATCAGCCACAAGGATCTCCGGCAGTTCGACTGTGCCGGAGCGGCTGCCGAGCTGCGGGCCCCGGGGGTCGTCACCAACTTCGGCCGGCCGCCGCACGGCGGGCTCAACGAGGCCGTCCTCTGCGGCTACCGCCAAGTCGGCATGCTGCCCTGGCTCTGGACCGGCAGCACCAGGGACTGGACCGGCCTGTCCAGGAGCGAGGTGGTCGATTCCGTCGTCGCCCTAGGCCGCAAGGGCGGCACAATCCTCATGCACATGCAATGGCGGGGCTTCCACCCAAGGGCCCTGGACCGGATGAAGGAGGGATTGGAAGACAAGGGACTCCAAGTTTGCAGGGCCTATGGAGGCGCAACCGGGCGCATCACCACCAGCCCGGCGCTCCTACCGCTACGGTTGCCTTGCTGATTAGGCGGAAATCGCCAACACCGCCAGGGCACCCTCAGACCCGGATCAGCAGCTTGCCGAAGTTGCGCCCCTCGAGCAGCCCGGCGAAGGCCGACGGCGCGTTCTCCAACCCGTCGACAATGTCCTCGCGGTACTTCATCCTGCCGTCCGCGACCAGCTCAACCATGTCCCGCTGGAAGTTGTCCCAGTGCTTGGCCCGGAATTCCGTCTGGATGAAACCGCGCACGGTCAGGCTCTGGTTCAGCACGGTGCGCATGAAACCTGGCAGCCGGTCCGGCCCCTCCGGAGCGCTGGTCGCGTTGTACTGCGCAACCATCCCGCACACCGGCATCCGCCCGTACAGGTTCAGCAGCGGCAGAACCGCCTGGAGCACCTTGCCGCCCACGTTCTCCCAGTACACGTCGATCCCGTCCGGGCAGGCAGCCTTCAGCTCCTCCGCGAAAGAATCCGAGCGGTGGTCCACGGCGGCGTTGAACCCCAGCTCATCAACCAGGTAGGCGCACTTCTCCGGCCCGCCGGCGATGCCGACCGTACGCGCTCCCGCCGCACGGGCCAACTGCCCGACGGCGGAGCCCACCGGTCCGGCTGCCGCCGCGACCACAAGCGTCTCCCCTGCCTGGATGCGTCCGATCTCCGCCATCCCGGAATAGGCGGTGAAGCCCGGCATGCCCAGCACGCCCAGCGCGGTCGATTCCGGCTGCCCGTTGTCGCTGACCGGACGCGAGTATTTACCAGGAACGACGGCGGCGCTTTGCCAACCGCCGTACGTCGCCACCAGCTGGCCCGGCTTATAGCCGGGGTCTCGGCTTTCGACGACCTCGGCAACTGTCTCGGCCGGAAGGACGTCACCTACCGGCGTCGGCGTGGCGTAGGACTTCGCCGCGCTCATCCGCCCGCGCATGTAGGGGTCCAGCGAAATGTACCGGTTGCGCACCAGCAGTTGCCCGTCGGCGAGCGCGGGAAGCTCTGCCATCTCGGTCCGGAAGGTCCGATCTGTCGGCACGCCGTGGGGCCGCTCGGCCAGCACGATTCGGGTGGTGTGGTTTGCCGTCGTCGTTGTCATGTTCTCCTTAAGCACGGCCTTTCAGAATCAAATGCCAGTAGATCTGAGGGAAGATCCGCCTGTCCAGCACCCATGCCCAGCGCCGCTCCTTGGCTGGGTTCAGCCACGGGATACTGGGCATCGGGCGGTATTGGTGGTCGAACTCGGCGAAAAGAACGGTGTGGCGCGTGAGCGTGAAGGGGCAGACGCCGTAGTGGTTGTACCGGTTCTCCGGCCCGCGCCCATCCAGTACGGCCTTCAGATTCAGTGCCAGCATCTTCGTTTGCTTGCGCAGGGCACCGCCGCACTTTGAGTTCAGGGTTGCGGCGGCATCTCCCAAGGACCAGACATTCGGGTAGCGGGGGTGCCGCAGCAGTTCCGGGTCCACCTCTACACAACCACTTGTGTCGTCCGGGGCCGGCAACGTTGTGGCCTTCAGCCAGTCCGGCGCAGATTGCGGAGGCACCACATGGAGCAAGTCGTAGTGGAGGTCATCGCCGCGTCCTGGGCCCTGCAGCCGGATGACCCGGTCTGCTGCCTCTATGGAGGACACGGTGGTGGAGGTGCGGAGTTCGATCCCGTACTCGGCAATTTTGCGCTCCAGCACAGCATCAACGCCCTCCACTCCGAAAACAGTAGGCGTTGGCACCACCAGCACCACCCTGATGTCTCCCAGGACTCCCTGCTCACGCCAGAAGTCGCACGCCATGTAAGCAATTTTCTGTGCCGCCCCGGCGCACTTGGCCGGGCCCGGGGGCTGCGTGAAAACTGCAGTTCCCGACCGCAGGCGGCGCACCAGCTCCCAGGTCTTGGTCGGCATCCGTGACTCATAATTCGACGTTCCGTATGGGGACTCGATGGCCTCGGCCATTCCGGGAACGGCATGCCAGTCCAGTTGCAGTCCCGGACAAACCACCAGATGGCTGTAATGCACCCGCTGGCCGTCAGCGAGCACCACCGCGTTGTCATCAGGTTGAATGTCCGCAGCCGATCCACGAATCCAATTGACCCCGCGTGGCATCACCTTCCGCTGCTCACGGACCGCTTCCTTCATCTGGGCAGCCCCGGCACCGATGTGGGAAAACAACGGCTGGAAGTAGTGCCAGGAGCTCGGTTCGACCAGCCCAATATCCTCGACCTTATAGCGCCGGAGCCGGGCGGCCAGCGAAATACCGGCATTGCCGCCGCCGATAATCAGCACATTGTGATGGGTGTCCACCTCAACAGTGCACAACACCGGACCCTGCCGGTCAATGGGAACTGGGCGATTCGCCACACGCCGTATCGGCGGGACGATCGGAACTACGCGGATTCTTGCGGGAAGTGGAACTTCCGGTGCAGTGCCTGGACGTCGTCGGCCAGCTCCATCGCCGGGCCGTCGACCTCCGCTCCGGGCGCCACGGCCTGGATGGGCAACGGGTTGACCGGTCCCGGAGCCACACCCCATTCCCCCAGCCAGTTGCCAAGCTGCTCGGAGGACGCCGCGTAGACAATCCGTCCCAGCCGGACCCAGGCGTGCGCGGCAGAGCACATCGGGCAGTGCTCGCCGGAGGTGTAGACGGTGGCCGCTGCACGATCCACCGGGCTCAGGTTGTTGGCGGCCCAACGGGCTATCTCGAACTCCGGATGCCGTGTTTGGTCGCCGTCCTTGACCCGGTTTCTGTCCTCGAAAAGCACGCGGCCCCCTGCGTCGACGAGGACCGATCCGAACGGCTCGTCGCCATCTTCGAGTGCTTCGCGCGCCAGGTCAACGCATCGGCGCAGGTGTTCAAGGTCAGTCTCGGTGATACCCATGGTCTCGATTATGGCCCATGGCCTTTTACCTACGTAATGGTCCAAGATGGCCACATGGGCGATCTTATCGATTTCCTGCTAGCCAAAATCCAGCAGGACGAAGCTCGGACAAGGGCGTTGATGACCGACGTCGGCATGGTGGGACAAACCGTCCTACGGCACCACCTGACACAGAATCTGGCCGAGTGCGATGCCAAGCGGCGGATGATCGCACACGTGAAGGACGTTGACTGGGACCACGAACCGGCCAGCGACTACGACTACATGCTGGCCTTCCTGCAGCATATGGCGCTGCCCTACCAAACCCATGCCGGCTACCAGTCCGCCTGGCGGCTCTAACGGCCGGCTTCCGGCACCTTGGGCTGAGAGCAACCCTGGACCTAAGCCGGAACGGCGGCCGGGCAGGTGGATTCACCATGCCCGGCCGCCGTCAGGTAGCCGCTTTCCGCCGTCGTTAGCTTTCCGCCGTCGTTAGCTGGAAACGGACGCGGTTTCCTTCACCTCGGCATGGTCTGCGATGACGCCGGCCTTGAACGTTTCGTAGCGGGCTGCATGGAGCGGGTTGCGCCGCAGGATCGCCCATGCGGCTCCCAGCACCGCGAACCAGATGGGCGTGATCAGCAGGGCCAGCAACGTATCCGGTTGTGTGGTCAGCGCCCAAAGGACGAAGGCGAAGAAGGCGAAGACCACCCACACCATCACCGGGCCACCGGGCATCTTGAACTTGGAAGCCTGGTGCAGGCCGGGCCGGCGTTTGCGGAAGGCAAGGTAGCTGGCCAGGATGATGGACCAGACGAACATGAAGCACACGGCGGAAACCGTGGTCACCATGCCAAAGGCCTTGCCGACGTCGTCGCCTGCGTAGAGCAGAGCCACGGACGCGAACAGCAGCACGCAGGTCAGGAACAACGCGTTGCGCGGCACCTTCTGCAACGACAGCTTGCCGAAGAGTGACGGAGCGTCGCCGTCCTGCGCCAGGCCGAAGACCATGCGCGAAGTTGAGTAGATGCCGGAGTTGGCACTCGACATGGCGGAGGTCAGGACCACCAGGTTGATCACCGTTGCCGCCATGCCCAGCCCGGCCAGCGAGAACATACCGATGAAGGGGCTGTGTCCGGCCTCGAACTGGGTCCAGGGAGTCACGGCCATGAGGATGATGAGTGCGCCTACATAGAAGAGCAGGATGCGGACCGGAATCGAGTTGATGGCCTTGGGCAGATTCTTTTCCGGATCCTTGGTTTCGGCAGCCGTGGTGCCCACCAACTCGATGCCCACGAAGGCGAACACTGCGATCTGGAAGCCAGCCACAAAGCCCATGAACTCGTTGGGGAAGAAGCCGCCGTGGATCCACAGGTTTTCGACAGTGGCCGGGCCGGCCTCGGACTTGAAGCCCGAAAGGATCATGAACAGACCGGTGAGGATCAGGGCCACAATGGCGACGATCTTGATCAGCGCGAACCAGAACTCCGTCTCACCGAAGGCCTTGACCGTGACCAGGTTCAGCACCAGCAGGATGCCGATGGTGACCACGCCCGGTATCCACAGCGGAATGCCCGGAACCAGTTCGTTGGCGTAGCCGGCGATGGCGATGACGTCGGCAATGCCGGTCACCACCCAGCAGAACCAGTAGGTCCAGCCGGTAAAGAACCCGGCCCAGGGGCCCAGCAGGTCGCCGGCGAAGTCGCTGAAGGACTTGTAGTGCAAGTTGGACAGCAGCAGTTCGCCCATCGCCCGCATCACGAAGAACAGCATGAAGCCGATGATCATGTAGACGAAGATCACCGACGGGCCGGCTGCCGAAATGGTTTTTCCAGAGCCCATGAAGAGGCCCGTGCCGATGGCACCGCCGATCGCGATCAGCTGGATGTGGCGGTTGCTCAGTTGTCTTTCCAGATGGGGTGCGCCGGATGACTGCACTGGTGCCTCTTTCATTTACTACTCCTTCAAAGCGAGGGTATTTCGCATGGCTGCATGGCCCGGTTTGGGGGTTTGCATGCAGGGTGATCAGGGTGCCGGTTGCCTCCCCCAGGTCGGCGACCGGCACCCCGCACAGGGGCCCCGCGGTCCCTGCTTCCGGGCTAGGCGCCGGCGGTAGCCAGCGGTGCCACGCCCGGATAGAGCGGGTGCGCGGCGGCCAAAGCCTCCACGCGGTTACGCAGTTGAGTCAGGCTGGCCTCGTCGTCGGCAATCAGCGCCTCAGCAATGATGTCAGCTACCTCGGAGAAAGCCGCTTCGCCGAAGCCGCGCGTGGCCAGCGCCGGCGTACCGATCCGCAGGCCGGAAGTGACCATCGGCGGGCGCGGGTCGAACGGAACCGCATTGCGGTTGACGGTGATGTCGATGGCCGCGAGGCGGTCCTCGGCTTCCTGGCCGTTCAGCTCGCAGTTGCGCAGGTCCACCAGCACCAGATGCACGTCAGTGCCGCCGGAAACCACGGAGATTCCCTTGGCGGCGACGTCGGGTTGCATCAGGCGTTCGGCCAGGATGCTTGCTCCGGCCAGTACGCGCTCCTGACGCTCCTTGAACTCCGGCGATGCGGCGATCTTGAAGGCCACTGCCTTGCCTGCGATGACGTGCTCCAGCGGCCCGCCCTGCTGGCCCGGGAACACTGCCGAGTTGATCTTCTTGGCGACGTCGGCGTCGTTGGTCAGGATGATGCCGCCGCGCGGGCCGGCCAGCGTCTTGTGCGTGGTGGAGGTGACGACGTGGGCGTGCGGCACCGGGCTGGGGTGCAGTCCGGCGGCGACCAGGCCGGCGAAGTGGGCCATGTCCACCATCAGGTAGGCGCCGACGGCGTCGGCGATCCGGCGGAATTCGGCGAAGTCCAGCTGGCGGGCGTAGGCGGACCAGCCGGCCACGATCAGCTGCGGCTTGTGCTCGTGGGCCAGGCGTTCCACTTCCACCATGTCGATCCGGTGGTCTTCCTCGCGGACCTGGTACGGAACCACGTTGTACAGCTTGCCGGAGAAGTTGATCCGCATGCCGTGGGTCAGGTGGCCGCCGTGGGCCAGGTTCAGCCCCATGATGGTGTCGCCGGGCTTGATCAGCGCGTGCATGACCGACGCGTTGGCCTGCGCACCGGAGTGCGGCTGGACGTTGGCGTAGGCGGCCCCGAAGAGGTCCTTCACGCGGTCGATGGCCAGCTGTTCGATGACGTCGACGTGCTCGCAGCCGCCGTAGTAGCGCCGTCCCGGGTAGCCCTCGGCGTACTTGTTGGTCAGCACGGAACCCTGGGCCTGCATGACTGCGGCGGCGGTGTGGTTCTCGGAGGCGATCATTTCGAGGCCGTCGCGCTGTCGGGTGAGTTCGTCGTCGATCTTGGCGGCGACCTCGGGGTCCAGCTCGGACAGCTGGCTGTTCAGGCTCGGGGACACGACCTGCTCGAAAGCAGCCGAAGCGGTGCCAGGGTGCCCGGCCAGGGTGGACGGTGACTGGATCGTCATAAGGAACTCCATGTTTCAGGCAGCGCACAACACGCCACGATGATTTCGGGTTCCTCCCCGCTCTGTCTGGGACCTGAGAGTTTCCGCCGCCCGTGGGGGCCGCTTGCACCGTCGGTGAGCCGGTTGCCCGGCTGCTTTCCAGAGTTGCCTAGCCGCGGCGGTACGTGGGCCTGAGAGATTCCTGGGGAGGAGTTGCTCCTACGGCGCCTGACGAACGTACCGGCAGGACTCTCCCGCCGCAGATCATAAGCGTTGGGCCACAGCTTCGTGACCCGCCTCACACACATTAGCGGCAGGGCGGGAGGGAACGCAACATCATTTCCTAACCGCCTAGTCAGCGGCAGATCCCCTGCAGGAAACGTTCGACGCCGGCACTCACCTGAGTGCCGGCGTCGAACCCTGAGGGTTCAGAAAGGCGGGGAGGATGGGCAAACGCTATTGCCCGGTTTCGGTCTGGCCGGTCTCCGCTTGACCGCCGTCCAGCGGTGCCGGATCGACGGCGCCGCTGTCTTCAGGCACGGCCTCCTGTCCGGTGTCCTGCTCGCCGGCGCCCGGGTCGGTGATGACATCCGGCTCCGAAACGTTGCCAGAGTCGGGCGCTGGAACCGACTCGGGCACGGTCTCCACCGGCGCCGTGCCGTCGGTCTGGCCGGTGGCGGGGTCCTCGACTCCCGTCGAGCCGTCTGTACCGCCGGAGGTTTCGCCGGTGGTCCCGGTCTGGCCGGCGCCGTCGTCGACCTGCCCGGGCTCGGCCTCGCCGGGTTCCGTGGTTCCGCCGTCATCCTCGGCCGGGGCGGCAGTCCCGGTCAGGACGCGGCCCAGGGTTGTCTGCTGCTCCGCGGCCGGGGCGCTGCTGGACGACGATGCAACCAGTGCCGAAATGGGCTTACTGGTTCCCAGCTCGACCATCGTGATGCCGGCCATGGCAATCAGGAAGGAGGCGGCGCTGACTACTCCGATCTTGGCCCAGGTCCTGGGTGTAAAGCGGCGGCTGGCGAGCTTCGCTTTGAAATCCGCGACGGCGCGGGGAACACCGGCGCGCTCGGTTCCATCGTCGCTCGCCGGAAGGCCGCCGTTGCGCAGGCCGCGCAGACGCGGCACGGGAAGCGTCTTCTTGGCCGCGATCGCAGCCGAACTCAGCGTCCTGACGTAGATCGCGGCGGCCACGGTGGCGACGATCGAACCAAGGGCAGCACCGATCAGCGTGCCCGCGACACCGAGAAAGGAACCCGCGAAGGCCGAGGTCACAGCGGCCAGGGCGGAGGCAATAGTTTGGGCGCCGTTGAGGCCGAGGAGTTTCGGCTTGTCGTCGGCAGAGGAGTCTTCGGCCATTTCACACACACTTCAGGTAGGCAGTGTTACGGAAAGGTAACGCCAGCTCTCCCGAACCAGTTCCCCGCCTGCCGCGATTCTTCCTGAGATGCTCATCACATTCGGAACATGGACACCATTAGGCCAGATCAGGACGTGGCAGCGGCCTCCGTGCTGCGGCGGCAGCTTTAGTCCGCAGCCGCGCCTGCGTCCTTATCCGTGCCCGCCTCTGCCTCTGTCTCTGCCTCAGCGTCGGGTTCCTCTTCTGCGGGCAGGGTCACCAGCAGTGCGGTCCCCTGGTACGGCTCCAGCTGGATGTAGAAACTGTGCAGGTCATCCACACTGCCCACCTCTTCGCCGCTGAACAGGTCGGTCACCAAAGCTCCGGTTTCCAACTGCTCGGAGCGCACCGTGCCAGCCATCTCCTGGTCCGAGAAGTTCAGGACCGTGACTTCGCAGTGACCCGATTCGAGCTGGTGCACCATGACGAGCATGCCCCGATGCGAGACATCCGGAACATCGAGCAGCGCGCTCTTGGCAATGCCGTACTGTTCGCGGACGGCCAGGATTTTGGCCAGCTGCCGGGCGAAGGAGGACTCGTCCGCGAGCTGGTCCGGCAGCGTCCCGTACAGGCTGACGGCCCTGGGCATGCCGGAGGTCGGAGCCTGTCCGGTGTTGTTGACGCCCATCAGGTCATGGGCACCCCGGTTGATCCAGCGCGTATCGCCGCGGGACAGCAACGGGGCAACCTGTGACCGGTCCAGCGTCAGCATGCCGCACAGGTCCCACCCGGAGAGCGCGAAGACTCCCGGCTGCAGCGCGTTGTACATGGCCAGCAGCAGGTGCACCTTACGGACCTCGATGGTCTGTTCCGGGGTGATAGTGCTCAGGTCCTTGATGCCCAGTACCGCGGTGATCACGCTCGCCGTCGTACACGCAATGCCGTTGGCGGTAAAGACCAAGTTATAAGGAGCGGCTTCACCGGTGATGCCGTCACGCAAGGTCTGCTGCACCTTGAAGGCGAGTTCGGCTCCGGTCAGCTCCTCGCCGTCGAGCTCATAGATATCGTCTTTGTGCTTGGTGGTGAAGTGCACCAGCTCATAGGTCAGTTCGTCATGGTTCTGCAGCGCGTGGACCAGGGAGGCCTGGTCCACACCGATCTCCATGGCCAGGCGCAGGGTCAGCCGGAGGAATTCGGTATCCGCGGTGACCAGGGCGTGGTGGTAGCCGGGGCGGGTGACAAAGTCGTAGGACAGGTCGGGGCCGTTGGCGGAGGTGGACTTGATGTCGTCGATGCTCAGGTTCAGTTCCTGGAACGTGAACCCGCCGACCTTGCGGACCATGCTGCCGATGATCTGGTTCGCGGCCTCGGAAATCGGATGGCCCTCCGACCAGCCCGGCGTCTCCTCGGCACTCTTCTCCACACCCAGGAAACCATTGGCATCCAGCCGCAGCGCGCCGGTTCCCAGGTCCACCAGCGAGTGCAGGGCGTCGCCCATCACTAGGCGCATGCCGGAGAAGGTTGGATCCAGCCAGTTGATCGACGGCTGGCCCGCCTTGAAGTAGTGCAGGTACACCCACCGCCGCAGTTGGCCGGTGGTGTCCAGGACCGGGCCGGTGGCGCTCCAGTTTGTTTCCTTGACGCCGGGCTCGTAGAAGATGACCCGCTGCAGTTCGCCGATGATGTAACCGGCCTTCTGGAGAGCGCGTTCGGTTTCGGCGTCGATGTTGACCGCATCTTCGCCGTCCGGCACGTCCGGCAGCAGGTGCCAGTCCGACTCGGGGATGTCGATCATATGGTAAATGCCCGGATAGTCCTTGAAGTTCATCTCGGCCAGCCGGAAGTCAGCGCCCTTCCCGGTGTGCCCGGGCACGATGTCATCCACGATCGTTCCGCCATGGTCGTTGGCAACCTGGCACATCTCGCGGAACTCGTCCTCGGTCCCGAACATCGGATCGATAGCCATGCTGATCCGGTCGAAGTGGCCGTCCACACTGGGTGTCTGCTCCCAGCCGGTGAGCCCACCGGCGAGTTTCACCGGCCCGGTATGGATGGCGTTGATGCCGATCTTCTCGAACGCCTCCCACAGGTCCGCATCCCCCAAAGCCCCGAGGAAGGACTGCCCGGGCTTGGTCATGAAGGACAGCGGGTACGCCGTGAACCACACCGAGGCGCGCTCCACCGCGGCCCGCGGGTTCGGCCAGGCGAAGGGGTTCTGCCACATACTGGCCTGGCCCGAGAGCTGGCGGGCCAGCACCTTGGCGTCGCCCAGCATGGACTGGTTCCGCAGCCACTCGACGTAAACGTTGTTGCGGGCGTCCGGCTCGAACGGCGGCTGCCCGGGATTGAAGTGGCGCCGCCGGGCCTTGGGACGCAAAGCCCGCGGACGCGCCGGATAGAACTGCTCATCGAAGTTGATCTCCGGGATGGGCGCCTCGAGCGCTTCCTCCTGCACGGCATCAAGTTCGGCAGCCTCGGGGCCACCGCCAGAGCCGTCGTCAAGGTGTTCCGTCGAAGAAAGCGAATCGACCATCGAGATATCTCCTTGATCCTGCAGGCACCGGCCAGTACTGACTTCTTCCACACTGCCAGACGCAGGGAAACGAGACCAGTGCACCTCCGCAATCAGGTCTGCAACGGACAAAACCATGGCGTGGCGTGCGTAATGTCCGCAGGGTCACATCCGATTTATGGAAGCTCCGCCACAATTCATGTCCCTACAACGACGGCGGCACGTGGCCGGCTTCCACGTACAGTGAGCAGATGACGCCTCCTTCGAACTCCGCGGCGGCCGCCAAGCTCCCTGCCGGCGTGCTCGGTCTAGCCGCACTGCTCGCCGCGAGCGCAGCCAACCACTTCGTCAGGCCGGGTTTCTACTACCCTGTTGTGCCGCCGGCCATCACGTTCGCCTCGGGGCCGCTCACCCGCGATGGCTGGATCCGGATCAGCGGAGTCTTGGAATTCGCAGCCGCCGCCGGGCTGCTGATCCCGCAGACCAGGCACGCGGCGGGCACCTGCACCTCGGTGATGTTCGCCGGTTTCACCGCCGGACACCTAAGTGCCTTGAAGCGCGCGTTCGGGCCGGATGGCACCAAACGGGCACGCATCATCCACAGCCTCCGGCTGCCGTTGCAGGTTCCACTCGTGGTTTGGGCGTGGCGCACGCGACTGCTCTGAACCTGCCCCTCTCCTCTCCGTCCACGGTCGGCCGTGCGCACCCCTCCGCCTGAACAAGCGCCAGGGGCTTATCGAGCGGGCGCTTTGCCGTAGCGCTGACGCGCAGCTTCTCCGGAGGTCCCGATGAAGGTTCCGATCGTGGACCAAGGCAGTCCCGCAGTTCGCGCCTTTGCAACCGCCTCACCCACATGCCGCTCCGCCTCGGACCGCTCCATGACTGCGTCGCGGAGCGACACCACTGCATCAACGTCGCGTTCATCGTCGGCGCGAGGTTCATAGTCCTCGAACCTCTTGGCCAGTTCCTCGGAATGTTTGAGAATTTCTTCCACAGATCGCGGCATTTTTATCACCTCAGAAACTTCTTCCTCGCCCGCATGGCATCGGCTCGGTCCACACGTTTCCAAGTTAACTTGTCAACCATCGACAGTAAATGCGTCAAGCGAGGCAGGCACCTTCAGCTGCCACAATCGCAAACGCTTCGCACCGGTAATGAAGCCTCCGGACTGGGGACCGTTGTTACGATGAGTCGAACCGCGCCCTCCGCTGGGCGCAGGCATCTTGTGCAGCCGCTAACTGCCGTGGAAACGCCTGGAGAAACCGAGGAAACAATGCCAGCACCCGTCCTGCTGACCGACGAGCACCGCGCCCGCATGCATGACCTCTACCGCCAGCTGCACGAGCATCCCGAGCTCTCCATGCAGGAGCACCGGACCGCCGCGCTGGTACAGGCCGAGCTGGAGCAATGCGGGATCGATACCTTCCTATGCGGCGGCACCGGCGTCGTCGGCGTGCTGCGCAACGGCGAAGGACCGGTGGTGGCGTTCCGCGCCGATATCGACGCGCTGCCGATCAAAGAAGACACCGGCCTGCCCTATGCCAGCACCGCTACCGGCACCCTGGCGGACGGCGCTGAAGTTCCCGTCATGCACGGTTGCGGCCACGACGCCCACGCCGCCGCTCTGCTCACGGCCGCCCAACTCCTCGCCGGCGCCAAGGACCGGTGGGCAGGAACCATCGTGTTCATCTTCCAGCCCGGTGAGGAAACCGCGGCCGGTGCCAAGGCGATGGTCGAGGACGGCCTGTGGGCGAAGGCGCCGAAGCCGGAGGTAATTTTCGGCCAGCATGTCATGCCGGGGCTGGCAGGCACCGTCCAATACGTGCACGGCTACCCCATGACGCAGGCGGATTCCTGGAAGGTCACCCTGCATGGCCGCCAGTCCCACGGCTCCCAACCGCAGGACTCCATCGACCCGATCGTGCTCGGCGCCCACATCATCACCCGCATCCAGACCATCGTGTCCCGCGAGGTGGATCCCCGCCGCTCGGCCGTGGTCACCGTCGGCACCTTCCACGGCGGGCTGAAGGAAAACATCATTCCCGCCAGCGCCGAATTCACCCTCAACGTCCGCACCTTCGACGAGACGGTGCGCGCCACTGTGCTCGGCGCGCTGCGGCGCATCATCAAAGCGGAGGCCGATGCGTCCAACGCGCCCGAACCAACCATCGAGGAGCTCTACTCCTTCCCGCCGAACTCCAACGACCAAGAGGCAACCGACGACGTCGTCAAAGCGCTGCGGCAGGAGCTCGGCGAAGAAAACGTCATCGAGGGGGAACCGGTGATGGCCTCGGAAGACTTCGGCAACCTGGTCGAGCCCATCGGCGTTCCTTCCGTCTACTGGTTCTTCGGCGGCCACCCGGCGGAAACCCTGGCCGCCGAGCACATCCCGGTCAACCATTCGCCGCTCTTCGCCCCGGTGATGGAACCGACGCTCTCCACCGGTGCCCGCGCCGCCGTGGCGGCAATCCTGTCCAAGGTCGGTCTTGGGCGTTAAGCAGCAAGGAACGCAGCCGTGGACATCCTGCTGATACTGGACCTGCTCGGCACGTTCTTCTTTGCCATGTCCGGCTGCCTCTTGGCCGCCCGCCGGAACTTCGACATTGTCGGTTCCCTGCTGCTCGGATCCCTGGTGGGGCTCGGCGGCGGCGTCATCCGCGACCTGATCATCTCCCAGTCCGTGCCGACAGCCTTCGTCGAACCGATCTACCTGCTCGCCCCGGTCCTGGCCGCCGTCGTGGTCTACTTCCATGTACTCGGTGTGCAGCGGTTCCGGCGGACACTGCTCATTTTCGACGCCGGCGGGCTGGCCCTGTTCTGCGTCACCGGCACGCTGAAGGCCCTGGAGTCCGGCATGGGCCCGGTGACATCTGCAGTGCTCGGAATTACGACGGCGGTGGGCGGCGGCGTGCTGCGCGACGTAGTGGCCAACGAGGTGCCCCAGATCTTCAACCCCCACGGTGTGTATGCCGTGCCGGCCATGCTCGGCGCTTCGCTGGTCACCCTGTTCTCCCACCTGGGCTGGTTCAACGCCTACACCGGATCCGCGATTGCTGCCCTCGTTTTCGGTTTGCGGGTGCTGTCCCTGAGGTTCGATTGGCGGGTTCCGCTTGCGGGCGGGGCCGAAGACGTCGGGCCCGCCACGGACTGAGCAGCCTCTCGCCCAGCGGCGTCGCGCTTCCCCTTCGGCCGGCCATTCAAAATGTCCCCTATCCTCAGTAGGCTGAAGATTCCGACGTCGTAAGAAAGAGGTCCGCCATGAAGGCTGCACGCTACTACGATCAGAGGGATATCCGGATCGAGGACATTCCGGAGCCGGAACTCAAACCGGGAACTGTCGCCATCGACGTCGCCTGGTGCGGCATCTGCGGCACCGACCTGCACGAGTACCTCGAGGGCCCCATCTTCATTCCGCCCAAGGGTTCGCCCCACCCCATCTCCGGCGAAGAGGCCCCCGTGACCATGGGACACGAGTTCTCCGGCACGATAACCGCCCTCGGGGACGGAGTGACCGACCTGGAAGTGGGCCAGAACGTCGTCGTCGAGCCCTACATCATCCACGACGACGTCGACACCGGTCCCGGCGAGGAGTACCAGCTGTCCAAGGACATGAACTTCATTGGGCTGGGCGGCCGGGGCGGCGGACTGTCCGAGAAGATCGTGGTCGAGCGGCGCTGGGTGCACCCGATCGGGGACATTCCTCTGGATCAGGCTGCCCTGATCGAACCGCTGTCGGTGGGGCACCACGCCTTTGTCCGCAGCGAGGCGAAATCGGGCGACACTGCCATTGTCGGCGGCGCGGGTCCCATCGGTTTGCTGACCGCCGGAGTGCTCAAAGCCTCCGGCCTGACCGTCTACATCTCGGAGCTCAGCGAGGCCCGCAAGAAGATGGCCAGTGACACCGGCGTGGCCGATCAGGTGTTCGACCCGCGGGAAGGCGACGTCGCGGCGAAGGTCCGTGAATTAACCGGCGGGAAGGGCGCGGACGTCGGCTTCGAGTGCAGTTCCGTTCCGGTGGTCCTGGACATGCTGATGGACGCGGTCCGGCCCGGCGGCGTCATCGTCAACGTCTCGATCTGGGGCCACAAGCCCGAGGTGGACATGCCGTCCCTCGTGCTCAAGGAGATCGACCTGCGCGGCACCATCGGCTACGCCAATGACCACGCCAGCACCATCAAGCTGGTCCAGGAGGGCAAGCTCGACCTGGCCCCGTTCATCACCGCCAAGATTCCGCTGGACGAACTCATCTCCGGCGGCTTCGAGCAGCTCATCAACAACAACGAGGAACACGTGAAGATCCTGGTGAACCCGAACGAATGACCGGGGACGCAGGCAACCCTCCGCTGACTAACGACGGCGGAGGGTTGCTTACGTCTTGCGGCCTCTTAGACCGTGACCGCCCCGCTTGGTACAGCCGCAGCCTCGTCGGTCACGGCAGCTGCCTCGTTCACCAGCAGGGCCGCGGCGCGTTCGCCGATCATGATCGTCGGGGCGTTGGTGTTCCCGGTGGGCACCAGCGGCATGATGGACGCATCGGCGATCCGCACGCCGTTGAGTCCATGCACCTTGAGCGTGCGCGGATCCACCACAGCGTCCTGGTCCAGCCCCATCCGGCAAGTACCGACCTGGTGGTGGTAGGTCACCACGGAATCGCGTACGTACTGCTCCAGGTCCTCGTCGCTGTCCGAGACCTCCGGGCCGGGATAGAATTCCTCCGCGCCCCAGTCCGCCAGCGCCGAACTGCGCCCGATCTCCCGGCACTGCCGGACCGATGCAACCAGGGCGTCGACGTCGGCCTGTTCCGACAGGGCGCCGAGGTCGATGGTGATCGGATCGCTGGCTTTCGGCCCGGTGAGGCGGATTTCGCCGCGGCTCTGCGGCCGCACCAGCCCGCCGAGCATCGAGAAACCGTTCTCCGGCCCGGTCATCTCGCCCTTCCCGTAGCCCTGCGAGTACATGGGCACCGAGAAGAAGATCGGCTGGGTATCGGGCACCGCCAGATCCGGTTGGCTCTTCGCGAAGAAGTGCACCTCCGCCGGCGCCACTTCCGAAGCCGGCACCGGCTTGCTCGTAGTGAAGACCACCGGGGAGAGCAGATGGTCCTGCAGGTTCTTCCCCACGCCGGGCAGATCGTGCACCGGGCGGACGCCGGCTTCGCGCAGTTCGTCGGCCGGTCCGATACCCGAGCGCAGCAGCAGCTCCGCCGAGTTGATGGCACCGGCAGACAGGATGGTCTCCTGTGCCCGCAGCGTCTTTGTTTCGCCATCGTGCTCGAACTCGGCGCCGGCAACCGTGCCGTTCTCAATGATCAGCCGGCGGACGTGCGCGCCGGTGAGCAGCGTGAGGTTCGCGTTGTCGACCACCGGCTTGAGGTAGGCGTGCCAGGTATTGAAGCGCTGCCCGTCCCGGACGTTGAGCTGCATCCGGGACACACCCTCGACGTCCCCCGAGTTGTAGTCCTCGTTGAGCTTGATGCCCGTTTCCACCGCCCCTTCCAGCATGGCTTCCTGGATAGGATTGCGCGGGAAGTCCTGGGTGACATCAAGCAGACCCGAGGCTCCGCGCGTATCGGAGGCGCCGCCGTCGTACTTTTCAATTGTTTTGAACACCGGCAGCACGTCTTCCCAGGACCAGCCGGGGCAGCCCAGATAGGCCCAGGTGTCGTAGTCCTGCTTGGCACCGCGGACCCAGATGGTGGCGTTCAGGGCGTGCGAGCCGCCCATCACCTTGCCGCGCGGCAGGTGAAGCGTGCGGCCGGAGCACCCCTGCTGCTCGGTGGTCTGGTAGTCCCAGTCCTGCGGGCTGTGCCAGAGGGCGCCGAGGTTGTAGAGGTGCGCGATGTTGGGATTGGTGTCATCATCGCCGGCCTCGAGGACGGCAATGCGCTTGCCCGCGTCGAGCAGGCGGCGGGCGATAACGTTGCCCGCCGAGCCTGCACCGACAACGATGTAGTCGAACTCCTCGGCGTTCACTGGCTGATCACCTGCGGGGTGCCGAGGGCCTTGAGGCCGGCGATGCCGAATTCGAGGCCGTAGCCGGACTGCTTGGCGCCGCCGAACGGGACGCGCGGGTCAACGGCGCCGTGCTTGTTGATCCAGACCGTCCCGGCCTCGATCCGTGCGGCGACTTCGCGGGCCTTGGCCGGGTCAGAGGACCAGACCGAGGCGCCGAGGCCGACGTCGAGCCCGTTGGCCATGCTGATGGCTTCGTCCACGGTGTTGTAGCGGATGATCGGCAGAGCCGGGCCGAACTGTTCCTGGGCCACCAGCGGGTTGTCGTTCTCGATTTCCGCGATGAGGGTGGTCGGGTAGAAATAGCCGGGCTGGCCGGCCTCCGGGTTGCCGCCGGTAAGCACCTTGGCCCCGCTGTCCTTGGCCTTCTGGACCAGGTCCGCGACGATGTCGAACTGGGCCTTGTTCTGCAGCGGGCCAAGCACATTGTTCTCGTCCAGCCCCACACCCATGGGCATGGCCTTGGCGACCTCGACCAGTTCCTCGCAGACCTGGTCGTAGAGCGAGTCGTGGACGTAAAGGCGCTTGAGCGCGGCGCAGGTCTGGCCGGTGTTGATGAACGCGCCCCAGAACAGATCCTGCGCGATGGCCTTCGGGTCCGCGTCCTCGAGCACGATACCGGCGTCGTTGCCGCCGAGCTCCAGGGTCAGCCGCTTCACGGTGTCCGCGGAGGAGCGGATGATGGCCTTGCCGGTGGCGGTGGAGCCGGTGAACATCACCTTGTCGATCTCCGGGTGGGAGGCCAGTGCCTCGCCGACCTCGCGGCCGCCGGAGACCACGTGCAGCAGGTCCGCCGGCAGCGCCTGGTTGATCACCGCGGCCAGCGCCAGCACGCTCAGCGGCGTGTATTCGGACGGCTTCACCACCACGGTGTTGCCCATCCGCAGCGAGGGCGCGAGCTGCCAGACGCTGATCATCATCGGCCAGTTCCACGGGCCGATGGCACCGACGACGCCGAGCGGGCGGTAATGCACCTCGGCGTAGCTTTCACCGTCGTCCACCACAACCTCGGGCTTCAGGACGAACGACGCCGTGGCGCGCAGCCAGGCGGCGCAGGCACCGACCTCGAAGCGCGCGTTCGGGCCGTTCAGCGGCTTGCCCTGTTCCCGTGAGAGCAGCTCTGCGAGCGCCTCGGCTGAAGCCTCAATGGCGTCCGCGGCCTTGTTCAAGTACTCACTGCGCTTCTCGTGCCCCAACGCGGCCCATTCCGGCTGAGCCGCACGGGCGGCAGCGACGGCGGCATCCAGATCCTCGGTGGTGTGGACGGGGGCTTCGGCGACGACTTCGCCCGTGGCCGGATCCTTGATCGGCCGGGACTCCCCCGTCGGCGCGATTGCGGCCAGCAGGTCCTGGTAGGTCTGGAAGGCGGTGCTCTGGGTCTCGGTCTGGGCCGACATTGACGTCTCCTGTTCAATCGGCGCCGGTCTGACTCCGGCGCGGTAGTCGCTCACTCCCCACTGTGCCTTGGACCACAGTGCACCGTCTTGTGTTTCCCGGCAGGCCCCTTGTCTACCAGCGCCGAAGTTCACTTTCGAAGCCATAACTTCCCAAGTTTCGGCCTGACTTCCCATCTTTAGCCTTCAAGCAAGGCGCTGACATGTGGGAACATCGCGGGTCCTTTTGAAACATGGGACGCTGCGCAGAATTGGACGACGGCCCATCCATCCCGGCTTCCGACGGTAGGGTGGCGACCATGAAGGCTATGACATATGCACGCTACGGCGGACCTGAAGTGCTGGCAGTTTCAGAGGCTCCGGCGCCCAAAGTTGCGCCGGGCTCGGTCCTGATCCGGGTGAAGGCCGCTGGAGTAAATCCTGTGGACTGGAAGGTGATGTCCGGCGGTCTGGATGCAATCATGGACGTTCATTTCCCGGTTATTCCCGGCTGGGATGTGGCTGGAGTGGTGGAGGCAACGGGCTTCGACACTCCGGAATTCTCCCCAGGCGACGAGGTCTACGCTTACGGTCGGCGGGACTCGGTGAGCGGCGGCACGTTCGCCGATCTGGTCGCCCTCCCCGTGCACATGGTGGCTCGAAAACCGATGTCACTCAGTTGGGAGGAGGCCGCGGGGCTGCCGCTTACCGGGATGACCGCGCAACGGACGCTGGACACCTTGGCAGTCCGCGCTACCGAGACACTGCTGATCCACAATGGGTCCGGCGGCGTTGGCCGGATCGCGGTTCAGTTGGGCGTGGAACGAGGCGCCCGCGTGATCGCCACCGCATCGGAGAAGCACCACGAGCGGCTGCGCGAACTGGGCGCGGAACCCGTGGTGTATGGCGATGGTCTTGTCTCCCGCGTCCGGAAACTCGCGCCCGAAGGAGTCGACGCCGTGGCGGATTTCATTGGCGGCGCCCTGGAAGACACGCTGGCCTTGCTGCGGAAAGGGGGCCGACATGCATCGATCGCGGATCCGGGTGCCGCAGAACGAGGTGGCAGCTACGTGTGGGTGCGCCCTTCCGCGCAGGAACTCGACCGCCTTTCCGCCCTGGCCGACGCAGGCAAACTGGCTGTAGATGTCGGTCGGACCTACCCAATGGAACAGGCCGCAGACGCGTTTCGCGCCAACATGGAGGGCAACACGAGCGGGAAAACCGTCCTCACACCGTTTACCTTGTAGCATCCGCTGCGCCATCTACGGATCCGCCTGCCGCTCCTCCAACAGCCCCATGAACATGGTCTGATGCAGGATGCCGACATGATTGCGGGAAACCTCGACGGCGGAGCAAACGTCCCTCCCCCGAAGTGCTTCGACAAGGCGGATATGGTCGCGGTTTGAAGCGTGCAAATGCTCGATGGGATAAGGCAAAAAGTAGGCGTACAGCTCTGCCAGCGCGTGGTTGTACTCGTCGACTGCGCTGCCTAGCCCCGATGCACTCGCAACCAGGCGGTGGAACTCGTCGTCGGCCTGATGGTACTCGGACCACCCTGTTGCCTCAGCCATCGTAGCGGTCAGCTTCTCCAGCTCATCCAGCTGCCTGGAACTCGCATTGAGAGCGGCGAAGTGGGAGACCGAGCATTCGAAGAGCAGTCTCTTGTCCACCAACTTATGGATGGCCGCGAGCTCGCTGGGCGCAGCTGCGATCTCCTGCAGAATCTCGCGCGGGGGCTCGTCCGCCACAAAGGTGCCGCCGCCCCGTCCTCGACGCCGCACCACTATGCCCTGTTCGGCCAAGGAAGTCAGCGCACGGCGGGCCGTGATCGGGCTGACCGAGAGGCCGAGTGCTACATCCTTCTGGTCCGGCAACCGTTCCCCCGGCTTGAGCAACCCAAGCAGGATCGCCATACCGATGCGCAACCTGACGGCATCGATTGCGCTCCTGCGATCAATACCGGCCAGTGGGCCCTCCTCGATGGGGGACGCAACCAAGTCAACTGTGGTGCTCATAGACACCACCTTACGAGCTGCACATGCACCACTTCCCTTATTGGTTCAACTTGATCTATTATGTCATAAGTCACAACAATCAACAGGAAGCCCGCACCATGCAACGCATCCTCCCCCTTGTCGCCGCGCAGGCGCCGCCCCGCCTCATCGGTGAACCGATCTCCGCTTTCGTCGAGGAAACCAGCAAAGCCCTCGAGCATCACCCGTCCGCAAAGCTTGTGGTCTTCCCCGAACTGCACTTGTTTGGCGACGGCGACCCCGACCTGCAGCGCACCGAGGCATTACAGGAAAGTGCCGAGCCGCTGGATGGACCCCGCGTCTCCGAACTCAGGCAGCTGGCCGGGGACCTTGGAATCTGGCTAGTACCGGGGAGCGTCTGCGAGCGCGGACCCGAAGGCCAGCTGTTCAACACCCAACTGGTCCTCTCGCCCGAGGGCGAGCTGGCCGGCTACTACCGCAAGATCTTTCCGTGGCGTCCCCACGAGCCGTACGATCCGGGCGACCGTTTCGCCGTCGTCGATCTGGACGGCACCACGCGGGTCGGCCTGAACATCTGCTACGACGCGTGGTTCCCGGAAACCACCCGGCAGCTCGCGTGGATGGGCGCGGAAGTCATTCTTAATGTCGTAAAAACCACTTCCCCGGACCGCAAACAGGAAGTAGTGCTCGCACGCGCCAACGCCATCGTGAACCAGGTCTTCGTGGTGAGCGTCAACTGCGCCGGCCCAACCGGCCAGGGCCGCAGCCTGATTGTTGACCCGGAAGGCAATGCAATCGTCGAGACCCCCGACGCCGAACCAACCCTCTTGGCAGCGGATCTGGACTTGACCGCCGTCGACCGCGTCAGGACGCACGGCACGGAAGGCGTCAACCGGATGTGGTCGCAGTTCAACTCCGGCGAGCCCGCCATCGGCTTCCCCGTCTATCAAGGCCGCATCGATCCAGCCACCTGGACCCCGCAGTCCCCCGATTTGAGGAACAATCCGTGAGCACTCCAACCTCAACCTCATCGGCTACGCTGACCCGCACCCTGAAGCTGCCCTCGCTGGTGCTCTTCGGACTGGCGTACCTCACCCCGCTCATCGTGCTGGGCATTTTCGGCGTCATCGCCGAGGCCACAGGCGGCGCCTCGCCGTCGGCCTACCTCGTCGCCCTGATCGCCATGCTCTTCACGGCGCACAGCTACGGCCGCATGGCCGTCACCTATCCCGTGGCCGGCTCCGCCTACACTTATGTCCGCAAGTCGATCGATTCGCGGGCAGGATTCCTGGTCGGCTGGGCCATCCTGCTGGACTACCTGTTCCTGCCGATGGTGATCTGGCTGATCGGCGGCGCCTACCTGTCTGCCCAGTTCCCCGGTGTGCCGTTTGCGTTGTGGATCGTCGGGTTCATCCTGATTACGACGGCGCTGAACGTCCTCGGCATCAAAGTGGCGGACAAGGCGAACTACCTGCTGATGGCATTCCAGCTGCTGGTCATCGTCTTCTTCGTGGCGCTGTCCATCGGGCACGTGGTGGGCAATTCCGGCGCCGGCGCCCTCGTCAGCCCGGAGCCGTTCATGAATCCGGACTCCGGCTTCGGCGCGATTACCGCCGGCGCCGCGATCGCCGCTTATTCCTTCCTCGGCTTCGACGCAGTCACCACCCTGACAGAGGAGACCGTTGAGCCGCGCAAGAACATGCCGCGCGCCATCATGTTGATCGCGCTGATCGGCGGCGGCATTTTCATCGTCGTCTCGTACTTCACCCAACTGGTCCACCCGGGTGGTGTTTTCGAAGACTCTGCCTCCGCGGCGAGCGAGATCGCGGTACAGATCGGCGGCCAGCTTTTCGGCGCCGTCTTCCTCGCCGGTCTGGTGGTTGCCCAGTTCGCCTCCGGACTGGCGGCACAGGCCAGCGCCTCGCGGCTGCTCTACGCCATGGGCCGGGACTCGGTGCTCCCCAAGGCTGTGTTCGGTCGGCTCAACCCGCGCTTCCACACGCCGGTACTGAACCTGATCATCACCGGCACGGTGGGCCTCATCGCGATCTTCCTCGATGTCGCGACCTCGACGTCGTTCATCAACTTCGGCGCCTTCACGGCATTTACCCTGGTCAACCTTTCGGTGGTCTTCCACTTTGTCCGGCAGCGACGTGCCGGGAACATGCTGAACCCGCTCAGCTACGTGGTGATTCCCGCCGTCGGCGCTATTGTCTGCGCGTACCTGCTCTCCCGGCTGGACAGCAACGCCATTACGCTGGGGCTGTCCTGGCTGGCGGTCGGCGTCATCGTCCTTGCCGTCATCACCCGTGGCTTCCGCAAGGCGCCGCCGGAGATGAAGGCGACCGAAGAAGTCGCTGCCTGAGCCTGCACCTGTTATCACGACGGAAGGAGCGCGGACCGTGCGCATCGCTCTAGGCCAGCTGGCGTCCGGAACGGACATCACTGGCAATCTCGCGGCCATCGCAGGCTTTGCCCGGCAAGCCGCTGAGGGCGGCGCCCGGATCCTGATCCTGCCGGAGTACGCCACGTACGAGAAGAAGGTACTGGACGCCTCCTTCCCGGAGGTAGCCGAGCCGCTGGACGGGCCGGTCTGCTCCGAATTGTCGCGCATTGCCCAGGCGCATGGCATCGCTCTCGTCGCCGGTGTGGTCGAAACCAGCGACGAGAGCGGCCGCGCCTACAACACGCTGGTGGCCTTCGGGCCGGACGGCAGACGGCTGGCCGTGTACCGGAAAATCCACCTCTTCGATGCGCAGGGCTACGCCGAGTCCACCTTCATCAAGCCGGCGCCTTTAGTGGAGCCGACGTTCTTCGATTTCGACGGCGTCCGGTTTGGCCTGATGACCTGCTACGACCTGCGGTTCCCGGAGCTGGCAAGATCATTGTCCGACGCCGGCGCTGAGGTCCTGCTCACCTGCGCCGCCTGGGTTCCCGGCAAGCATAAGACCAACCAGTGGCGCTCGCTCACCGCCGCCCGCGCAATAGAGAACGGCGTCTACTTGGCCGGAGCGTGCCAGGCTCCGCCCGTCTCCATTGGGCACAGCGTGCTGCTGGACCCCATGGGTGCCGTCATCGAGGAGCTCGGTGTGGATCCCGCACTGATCGTCGCGGACATCCCGCTGGATGCCGTCACGAGCGTCCGGAACGAATTTCCCGTGTCCCGCCAGCGGCGCCTCCTGCCGCAGCACAAAAGCCGCGCAGGATAACCGGCTCAAACTAGACAGTCACTGCCCGGGCTTCCACCGCCAGCCGCGTGTCTTCGAGCATCAGGTCGGCATTGATCATGGCGCCCGTATTGACGCCCGCGGCTGCGGCCACAATCACCTGGGCCGACAGGTTGGTGACGTTGCCGGCGACGTAGACGCCCGGCACGGACGTGGCCCCGGTCGGCTCGGACGGAACGAAGGTTCCCATCACGAAGTCGCCGAAATTCTGCTCCGCTGTTTCCAGTCCCAGATCGTCAAGGAAGCCAACCCGCGCATCCATCCGGGTCGCGACCGCAACCGCCTGCCGGGCAAAGACTTCCCCGCTTGCCAGCCGGACACCTGCCAGCACGTCCGACTCCGTCTCCACCGCGGCGACCTCGCCGGTAACCACCGTGATACCGCGTGCCTCCAACTGCTCCGCCTGCTCGGGCGAAGGCGCCTCGGCGGTGTGCAGGAATAGTGTCACGTCATCGGTCCACTGGTGCCACAGCAGCGCTTGGTGCATGGCCAACCCGATGTTCACAGCGATGACCCCGATGGCTTGGTCGCGGACTTCCCAGCCATGGCAGTACGGGCAGTGCACTATGTCGCGTCCCCACCGATCCGCGAGACCCTCGATGGCAGGCAGACCATCAACCAAACCTGTCGTTACCAGGAGACGCCGGCTCCGCACGGAACGTCCGCCGCCGATCCCCACCCGGAATCCGCCGCCGTTCTCCTTGTGCGCGGTGGTCACCGTTCCCGAGACAATCTCCGCACCGTAGCCGAGAACTTCTTCGCGGCCAATGGCGTACAGCTCGCCCGGCGGAGTACCCTCGCGGCCAAGGTAGTTGTGCACGTGGCCGGCCGGGGCGTTCCGCGCCTCGCCCGAATCGATGATCAGCACCGAGCGGCGAGCGCGGGCCAGCGTCAGCGCGGCACCCAGCCCCGCAGCACCCCCGCCCACAATAACGACGTCGTACAGCTCCTTGGCTGGCACAGTTTCCATTGTTTCAGTCATGTCTTTGTCCTCCATGTTCAAGCCGTCCCGCCGGTCCTGGAGATCCGGCGGTTTCTTAAGTGTTCGCCCTGGGGACGAAAAGTGGCAAGTAAGTTTGCTGGAATGGCAAAATGGAGTCCATGAACGAAGACTTGGGCTCAATGCTCGACGCCGTTGGCCCGCGGCTGAAGTCCCTGCGTCAGGAAAGGGAGACCACGCTGTCTGACCTGTCGGCGGCAACCGGCATCTCCGTCAGCACGCTGTCCCGGCTCGAGTCCGGGCAGCGGCGGCCCACGCTGGAGTTGTTGCTGCCGCTGGCGCAGACCTACGCGGTGCCGATCGACGAATTGGTCGGGGCCCCGCCGACCGGTGATCCGCGGGTCCATCTTCGCCCCATCAAACATCACGGCGCCACGGTCTTGCCGCTCACCCAGCGGCCGGGCGGACTGCAGGCGTACAAGTACATCCTGCCCGCCGTCGACCACCCGGCCGAGCCCGATCCGCGGTCGCACGAGGGTTACGAGTGGCTCTACATTTTGAGCGGGCGGCTGCGCCTGGTGCTGGGCGACAAGGAACTGGTACTGGTACCCGGCGAGGCAGCTGAGTTCGATACCCGGCTCCCCCATTGGACGGGCAACGCGGATAAAGAACCTGTCGAGTTCCTCGCGCTCTTCGGACCGCAGGGAGAACGGGCGCATCTTCGGGCCCGCCCCAAGCACGCCACTTAACCGGCGTCGGGGTCTTCCTCGATGAGGTCGGGGCCGTTGTTGCGGACGCTGTTGACCTTGCTGCTGACGCGGCGCGGGACCAGATGCGGTTCCGGAATGGCGTCGAGCAGTCCCTGCACCTCCGCCTTGTCCGTCAGCTGCGGGTTCAGCCAATCCTCCTGCAGGTCCCGCGGCACAATAAGCGGCGTCCGGTCGTGGATGTGTCCGAGGGCGTCTGCGGCAGCGGTGGTGATGATGGTGCAGGACATCAGCCACTTTTCCGGATGGTCCTCAGGCAGGGCCGGATCAGGCCACCATTCGTAGAGGCCAGCGAACGCGATCAGCGGCTCCGATTCGGAGAACAGGTACGTGGGGATTTTCCCGCCGTCGTCCTTCTTCTCCCATTCGTAGTAGCCGGCGGCCGGGACCAACGCCCTGCGCTTGACGGCGGCCTTGCGGAACGACGGCTTCTCGGTGACCGTCTCCATCCGCGCGTTGATCAGCTTGGCACCGGATTTCGGGTCCTTGGCCCACACGGGAACCAAACCCCATTTCGCCGTGGCGAGCCGCCGGGACAACTCGCCGTCGTGGTTCAGCCGCTCGGTCACGATCCGCACCCCATCGGTCGGTGCGACGTTCCACGACGGCGGCACATCGTCCCCCACCGTCTCGTCGGTCCGGAACGAGGCAACCAGGTCAGCCGTGGCCTTGGCCATTACGTAGCGTCCGCACATGCGTCCATTGTGCCGCAACGCAGCTCACTTCAGGAGCCAGCGGCGTACCGCCAGAAGTCCCGCATGATCACAGGGGCGGCGGGTCCGGTCATTTCCACTTGGCTCAGCAGTATCGTCACGGCGCCAGTGGACGGCGTGACGTGCGCAGCGGTTCCCGTACCGCCGATCCAGCCGTAGCGTCCGGGCACGTTCCATGGATCCCTGGCTTCAACGTCCACTGAGCCGCCGAACCCCCAGCCTTGGCCCTCCAGGAACAGCCTGCCCTTTGCACGGCGATTTCACCGGCTCACCCTTGACCCTGGAGCAGGCTCTGGCAACGCTTGGCTTGTCCCAATCACTCGCACGAGGAGAAACCAGTGAGCAATTTCGCCAGAAGTCCCCGCAGATTACTCGGCGCCATTGGCGCAGCGACGATGCTGTGCACGATGGTTACGGCTGTCCCGGCTGGAGCCGCTCCGGGAGAATCAAGCGCGCCAGGCGCGGGTACCTGCAAGACCTCCGATGATCCCCAGTTCAGCGGATGGACCACTTATGAAGAGCTCGGTCCACGGCTCGAGCGCATTGAAAAGAACAGCAGCGGCCGTGTAGAAGTCGAAGTGGTAGGCCAATCTGCGCTCGGCCGTGACCTCTACACGGCCCGGGTCGGAACGGGTGACCGAGTGCTGCTCGTCCAAAGCGCCATCCACGGCAATGAACGGACGGGCACCGAGGCTCTCCTGGGGATCCTCCAGAAGCTGGGCTCCAGCAACGATGCGGAAACCCGGCGAGCACTCGAAGGCGTCACGTTGGTCGCAATGCCAATGGTGAATCCCGACGGCGGCGAACTTAACCGCCGCACGAACGTCATGTCATGGGACGACGTCGAAAACCTGTATCCGCAACTCGAGGGATCGCAGCCAGCTTGGTACCACCGTCCGAGCAACGGCGGGATCAACCTGCCCGGCTTCGACCTGAACCGCGATTTCAACGCGAACCTGGACTACGTGCCTCAGCCAGGCGATCTCCCGGGGCTGCAGGAGGATGCAGGATTCTTCCTCGCGCCGGAGTCCCGGACCATCAGGGATGTTTACGTAGACCTGCAAGAAGAATTCGGCGAGGTGGACGCCGTCGTCGATCTGCACCATATGGGACCGTGCGACCAGCAGACGGGAGGCGACCAGGACAGCAAGCACATTTCCGTCGCTCTGGACTACCCGCCGCTGGGTGTCAACGACGGCGCCGCCTATCAGGAGGACTGGCCGCTACTCGACCAGGACAAGTCCCGCCGGTATGCGCTGGCAGTAGCCGATGGGATCAAGGACAGCTACGGCTCGCAGTCTCCTCTTGCCGCCGTCGGACGTTATTTCCATCCGGCGGAGCGGGAGTATGCGGGGCAGGGCCGCTCCGCATTTGCGCTGAACGGCTCGGCGACCGTGCTTTTCGAAGTGCGGGGCCAGTCCGACGACTTCGGCCAAAAGATGAAGGGCATGCTTGTCCAGACCGTCCAGACCGGGCTGGAGTCGCTGGTTGATTCAATGGCCACCGGGGAAGTTGATTCGCTCGACGGCGACGACTTCTTCGACTACCCCGACTACGGCTGGGACCAGACGGCGGACTGAGTACAAGCTTCGCTGAACTCGAGAGGAGCCACCGTCTATTCGGCGGTGGCTCCTGCTATCTTCGCCCCCGGGCGTCCCTCAGGCAGGCAGTGCTTTTACCGCTCACCGGCTTCGCTCAGATCGACGACCTCTTTCGTGGTCTCAGGGCCCCTCCCGTCCATCCAGAGCACGATGTCCAGCACGCGGAGTAGCGACAGGTGCGGCTTCCCTGCGCGCTCTCGAATGGTTTCCAGACGCTCCTTAAGGCCGCCGCCGTCGCGCTTTTCTTGAAACGCTTCAAACCACTGGTTCCACTGGCCGGAGCTGTTCTTCATGCCCGTTTGCTTTCCGACGACCGAGTCGTAGATGGGAATTAAGTGAGGCCTCTTGCGTGCCATGATCTTGCTGGCTGTTGTTTGTCCGACGCCCCATGGAACCCCACCGTTGTTCTGGCGCAGCGTATCCCAGATCTTCTGCCCAGGGCCGTCGGGGCCAAGGAGGTTCGTGTGTGAGGCACCGTCCAGATCCTCGAACTTGGCGTCCGTCGGCAATTGGTCCCACAGCGGCTCAAGCTCTCCTGCGAGTCCGTTGAGTATGCCCAACGCGGCCTGCCCCGGCACGTGTACGGCAAGCATCGCAACAGCGATCAGATCGTCAGCCGTCACAGCATTCGGAGAAGTGAGATCACCGCCGTTTGCAAGCGTCTCGAACCGCGAGCCCGTGAACTTCGGGCGTCCGTTGTCCCAAGTAGAAAAGTAGTGCTTGACATATGTAGCCGCATGATCAATCGACACATTGAACAGAGCCTTGTACGGCATCGTTCCCCCTTTGAATTTGAGCGCCGGCATCAACGTCGCCGGCTTCATCAAGCTATCGCTAAAACCGGCTCGAGGAATGAGATCAGGCTCATTCGCCGCCGAGCCGACCTAGATAGGACAAGACGGCCGAGCAACCATTGCCGCTTGTCAGCGCCGGGCATAGACTCCCCCTGTTGCCATCTCCACACCACCGATAGGAGAACCGCTATGCCCAAGCCCGATATCGCCCCCGGAGCACCGTGCTGGATCGATCTGATGACCTCGGACCCGGAAAAGGCCAAGAACTTCTACACCGAACTGTTCGGCTGGACCTATGAGGCCGGCGATGAGGAGAAGTACGGCGGCTACATCATGGCCTCCAAGAACGGCCAGTCCGTCGCCGGCCTAATGAAAAACGATGGCCAGTCCGGCTACCCGGATGTCTGGACCACCTACCTGCGCGTGGATGACATCGACGCCACCACCCAGGCCGCGGCCAGCAGTGGCGGCCAGATCCTCATGCCGCCGATGGAGGTTCCCGAGCAGGGCAGAATGGCGATGATCAGCGACGCCGGAGGGGCCGCCGTCGGCGTTTGGGAATTCGGCGGCCATACCGGCTTCCAGCTCGCTGCTGAACCGGGATCGCCGGCCTGGCACGAAATCTTCACGCGCGACTACCCCTCCACAGTGAAGTTCTATCAGGACGTGTTCGGCTGGGACACGGACGTCTTGAGCGACACCGACGAGTTCAAGTACACAACCCTCGGCGCGGGCGAGAACGCCAAGGCCGGCATCATGGACGTCAGCTCGTTCCTGCCCGAAAGCATCCCTGCCCATTGGCGCATCTACTTCGCCGTCGAAAACACCGACGCCGCAATCGAGAAGACAACCGCACTCGGCGGCCAGGTCGTCCAACCGGCAGAAGACACCCCCTTCGGCCGCGTTGCCACCCTGACCGATCCCACCGGTGCCATGTTCCTCATCGTCCAGGAACTGCCGCAGCAGTAGCGCTCAAGACCGAAGCAGCCGGGCACCGTATCCCGTCAAACAACGACGGCGGGGGCTCGCCTTGGTGCGCCCCGCCGTCGTCGTTTGGAATCACTCGCCTAAAGCCTGCTTTCTCTTGCGCGGACCCCCTCGATCACTTCATCGCGCTCGTACGAGTTGGGCAGGCCAGAGCCGGTTGTGATCAGCTGCCGCAGGCTCCCGTTGATGTACTCGCCCCACGCGTCCGAACAGACGTCGAAGCATTCGTGCGCGGGCAGCAGGCCCTCGTGGGTGAAGCTCAGCTGCGTGCGGCCGTCCCGTTCGAAGAGCTCAAAGTTGACCGTCGTCCCGGTCCATTCTTCCTTGTCGTGGATGAAGCTGAGATAGCTGTCCAGGACCAGCCAGGAGACCTTCTTCGCTGGGACCAGCTCGGTGATCCTGAATTTTGAGTAGTGGATGTCCTGGACGCGGTAGGTGAATTCGTCGCCGAGAGTCTCGGTTCCTCCTTCAATTTCTCCTGACCACCAACCGCGCACATTGGTTATTGCGCGGAAGGCTTCCTCGGGAGTCCGGTCGACCGAAAAGGTCTTAGTGAGGCTGTTCATGATGGCTTCCAATCATCTTCGCGCCGACCATGAGTTGCGCCAACGGATCGACGCGCTACTTGTGTGATGCAAGTCATGCTACTCCGTGGCGCTTTCATCATGCAAGCACTCTGGTTATGATCTTTATATGCTCGGCAAAATGTATGAATCCCAGGTTTGTTCCATCGCCCGCGCCCTTGAGGTGGTGGGTGAACGCTGGAGCTTGTTGATCGTCCGCGATGCACTCTTTGCAGGGGTGACCCGCTTCAACGATTTCCAGCACAACCTGGGCATCGCGACCAATGTCCTCCAGTCCCGCCTCGATGCCTTTCTCGCGGCTGGCATCATGGAGCGACGTCAGGTCTCCGAGCAGCCGGCGCAGCACGAATACCTGCTGACCGCCAAGGGCCGCGACCTTGCCCCTGCATTGATCGCACTCACGCAATGGGGAGACCGCTGGGCAGCTCCCGGAGAGCCACCTATCCTCTACGACCACTCGGCATGCGGCGAGGAGGTCAGGCAGGCAACTGTATGTGCCAAATGCGGACCGATAGATCCCGCCGAGGTGAAGGTGCGGATCGGGCCAGGAATGCCAGCCGAGTACCTCAAGAACCGACGGCCCCGGCGACCAGCCTGAGCCAGCGGGAGCCGAAATTCCTGCCGGGCAGACGGTCGGGGTGCGCTCACTCCGGCCGCCAAGTGACCGGGAGTTGTTTGGGGCCGTAGATGATCGTGCTGTCCACCCGTTCCAGGGGCGGCGCCGGCAGCACGGTGAGTCCGGGCAGGCGGGAGAGCACGGCCTGCAGCGCGATCTTGGCCTCAAGCCGGGCCAGCGGTGCGCCGAGACAAAAGTGGACCCCCTGTCCGAAGGCGAGGTGGTGGAATGGTGGGCGGTCGACGTCGAACTCTTCCGCCCGTTCGAACTGCCGCGGGTCGCGGTTGGCCGAACCGATCCAGGCGATGAGCAAGGAACCGGCCGGAATGCGCTGGTCCCCCAGCGTGGCATCGGCGACAGTTGCCCGATACATAGCCTGCACCGGGGAGCGGTACCGCAGCACCTCCTCGATCGCGTGCGGCAGCAGTTCCGGTTCGGCCAGCAACCGCTCGACAGTGCCGGGATGCTCGGTGAAGGTCAGCACTGCGTTGCCGATCAGATTGGTAGTCGTTTCGTTGCCGGCCACCAGGAGCAGGGCGCAGAAGCCCAGCAGTTCGGGGACGGTCAGTTGCTGCCCGTCGATCTCCGCAGCCAGCAATGCGCTGATCAGGTCGTGTCCCGGGGTTCGCCGTCGCTGTTCGATCATGTTCAGGAAATACTCGACCAGCTCACCGAAGAGCGCATGGTCGGCTTCGCCGTCGCCGCCCGTGGTCTGGCTGACGATGGAATCGGACCAGACCTTGAAACGGTCGCGGTCTTCGGGCGGTATGCCCATCAGTTCGGCGATCACGATCACCGGCAGCGGATAGGCGAGTTCCTGGACTAAGTCGGCCGTTCCTGCCGAGGCGAACTGGTCCAGCAGTTCCCCAGTAATGCCCGTGATGCGCGGGCCCAGCGCCTCAACCGCCCTCGGCGTGAACGCCTGGCTGACCAGCGAGCGCAACTGCCGGTGCCGCGGCGGGTCGGTGTTGATCAGGCTGGCCGCGAACAGCTGGCCCGTCTCCGACTGATCACCGGGCGGCATCTGGGAGGAAAACGTGGCGTGCTCGGACAGGACGCGGTGAACGTCGTCGTACTTGAAAACGTGCCAGATGCCGGTTTGCTCATCATGGAAAACCGGCGCGGTTTCCCGCATCGCTTCGTAGTGGGGGTAGGGATTCATCGACTGTTCAAGGGCCCGAACGTGCTCCATGGCTGGCCTTCCTGCTCAGCCCGGCAATCTTTCGGCCTGCTCCCGGCCGAAGCGCCAGGACGGACCGGCTTTCCGGCCCGATGAGGCCTGATCTTATACCCGCTGCCGCTTCGGTTCCATCAAAAATCTGCCTCCCAGACTTGGAGAGGGCCTGTCCCGGAGGCCTACGGCGGCAGCTGAAGTTCCGGCCTGGTTTTCGCCACTTCTGCGAGCACCAGGGCAACCGCTTCGCGAACCACTTCGCCCTCCGTGCCGGCGTCTTGGGACTGTTCGAGCAGGATCTTCGCGCGCCGGGCGAACCTGTCCCAGTCCCCTCCTCCTTTCCGAAGGGCTCGCAGCGGCGAGAGCACGACGGCGCGACGCAGCCACACGTCGTCGTCCTCCGCCCAGCGGTCCAACACCGCATCCGCACGGATACGTAGCGGTGCATCCAGCCCCTCGATCATGGGGCCGATGACGTCCACGGCCAACGGATCGACCAGGGCACGCAATCGCGCCGAGCGCACAAAACCCTCCAGACGTGTGAGGTCGGAATTGTCCAGCAGGCGGAGGTTGGATTGCAGCAGAACGACGGCGGCAAGGCGGCGCTCAAACACAGGCACCGCCCACAGTTCGGAGCTCAGCGCCGTGATCTCGTCGTGCGACAGCTTGGGGTAACGCCTTCCGGCGTCGCGAATGGTCCCGCGCACCGCCCCGACCGATGCTCCGTAGTAACTCAGGCCGTTGCCCATCTGCGCTTCCCACGCCTCGGCCCGTTCCCACGATGATTCGCGCTGGAGAGCAGCGTCCACGAACTCACCGGCGTCACTCACTCAAGCGCCCTCCTGCCGAGTTGTAGATCCATCATTTGCCGGACCCGTACTCCGTTTACAGGCCACCAATAGAGTAGGCGTATGAAGACCCTCGGCATCGATCTTGCCGCAGATCCGAAGAAAACCGCTGCGGCCGTCCTCGACTGGGTACCGGATGCCGCACGGCTGACCCATCTGCAGCTCGGCGTCACCGACGAGAACGTTGTCGACCTCTTCACGAGCGCCGATGCCACGGGAGTTGATTGCCCTGTCGGCTGGCCGCAAGCACTGTTGCCTTTCCTCACGGGCCACCTGCATCGTAACGCGGGTGCCGTGCTCCAGCACGACGGAATTGCCGGCCGCCGTCTCCTCGCTTACCGGGACTGCGACCGGTTCGTCACGAGCATCACCGGCCTGATTCCGCTGAGCGTTTCGGCGGATCGGCTGGCCCATCCAGCCATGCGCTGCGCGGTCATTCAGGCCAAAATTGCCAAGGAATACGGCTACCAACCTCTTGATGGATCGGGCCGGCTCATGGAAATATATCCGGCCGCCTCCCTCAAGTTATGGAACATCGAAGCGCGGAAGTACAAGGGTAAGGGAAGGCCCGAATCAGAGGTCCGCCACCTCATTCTGAAACAGCTGGAAGAAATGGCGCCGTGGCTCAAGCTCGGACCGCATCGGGATGCCTTGGTTGGGTCAGACGACCTGCTGGATTCTCTCATCGCATCTCTGACAACCCGCGCCGCCCTCATGGGAGCAACACTGCTGCCGGGCGACGAACATCTCGAAGCAGCCCGCCACGAAGGCTGGATCCATCTTCCCAGCAGCCCGCTCGGAGATCTGCTGGCCAACTGAAACGGGGCAATCCGACGCAAAGCATGTGGATGTGCAAACCGTTAGCGGAACGGAACCATTTTCCGCCGAAACCGTCGGCGCTCGTTGTTACGATCAGCAGCGGACCATCGTCCCACCTCTCGCACGACTCAACGGAGCCTTTCCATGACCGACTTTCCCGCATACAACCCTGCCCAGAATCAGAACCCACCACTTAGACCGGAAGCGCCGGCGCCCTTTATGGCCAACATGCAGAAGACGGTTAAGGCAAAGAAAGCCAAAACGTTCAACGCCGACGCCTACCGCGCCGCAGTCTGGCTGGTCGTCGCTGTCCTGGCGATCATTGTGTGGTTCGCGGCTCCACAGGGCGGCTCGGCTGCCGACTGGTCGTCGAGCATTTCCGCGGCCGAAACCAACAAGATCATCAACGATGGCTCCACCGAAGGTGCACCGCAACAGCAAGTCGTTAACGGCTGGTTTGTCGCGGACACGATTCCGGTCCTGTCCGAACAGACCGCCGCATTGCACACTTCCCTCAACTCCGGACGCATCCCATCATTGATGCTTCTCTTCGTCCTCGGATTCTGTGCCGACGTCGCCGGCCGTTCAATTGCTGCTGCGCGCACAGGGCGAACTGCTGAAGGCAGAGCAACACAGCCGCGGAGTTTCGAGGCAGAGGCAGCAGTTCCGCCGGCGCCGGCAGTCTAAGGGCGGTTCTCCACACTTAATCCAGAGTTCGGCAGCAAAAATACGACGGCGAGCGCCACCCAAGTGGGCCCTCGCCGTCGTCGTTCGCCCTCCTTAGTTACTCGAACGGTCAGGTCTGGTTGTCCGGCACGTCGACGACGTGGTTTACGAAGATATGATGGATCTACGGAATCGACGGAATGGGGTCGCCATGACCATCGAAGACTCGATCGCCAGGGAACTCGGAATCGACCGCACCGAGGCGGCTGCCTTGACGCCTTCGCTGCTGCACCTTGTCGGCGAGCAACTGCGTGCCGTCCGGGCGCTGCAGGAAAGTCTGGAGCGTTTGACCTCAACGGTGAGCCCAGAGCAGGCTGCACGCAGTCAAGCAACCGAGAACATATGGAGACTGATCGCGCAGGAGTTCGGGTTGCTGACTGGACGTGAAGTCGCCGCCCGGCTCGGCTCGCGCGCCAAAAACGCCGGCGGCTTCGCCAGCGACTTGCGCAGGCGCGGTGAGCTGATGGCCGTCAAGCGCCGCAACGCCTATCTCTACCCCGGGTATCAGTTTAATGCCGAGGGCCGGGTGCGGCCGCTGATGAAGCGCCTCGCCGCACTCGCCCATGAACTCGATGTCGATGAGGAAACCGTCCTGCTGTGGATGCGAGCGCCGAGCACGTGGTTTGAAGACGAGTCACGGCCGGTGGACAACCTGAACAACGACGACGCCGTGTGCCGCGCCTTTGAAGATCACTTCGGGATCAATTGGTGATCACGACCCCCGACGGGCGGCAGACCGAACCGCTCGTCGAGGTCCTCCCCGCCGGCACAACCATCTACCGGGTGCACGACACAAAGCTGGCTGCCACCGAATTCAATCCGGGCTATGGTCGGTCCCGTTTCGCATTCTTCGGCGATCCTCCGGTTCCCGCCCTCTCCGCAGCCGAGACCGAGGCGGCTGCTGTGGCAGAGACACTGCTCCACGACATACCTGTATCGGGCGGCGAAATTGAACTCCGCTTGGTCCAGCGGAAGGTCCTGTCCCCACTGCTTGTCCGGCGGGAACTGCGCCTGGCCGCGTTGCTGGGGGACGGTTTCCGCCGTCTGGGTGTGGAGCGGACGGAGCTGACCGTAACTCCCGCGGCCCGCTACGGCGACACGGTCCGGTGGGCGGAGGCCCTGCACGCCGGTGGCGTGGACGGGCTTGTGTGGATGAGTAACCGGCACGATACCTCGCGCGCCTATATTCTCTTCGGTGATCGCGTCGCCGGCAGCGATCTGGCGCCGCGAGAGGATGGCAAACGCGCGTTCGCCTTCCCGGACCAGCTCGATTGGCTCACCCGGCGGTTCCAAGCTCTCGGCGTCAACATCGTCGGAAATCCCGCGCCTTAGCGGACGCGCACCAATCGGTACGCATCCGCCGTCGTCGTTGTCGTCGTCGTCGAACTTTGACTCGGCTAGGCCTGCAGCACACCAGCGAAGAAGGACGCCAGTTCCTGGTGCGCCCTACTCGCCGAGCGGGCCAGGGGCCGGCATACCCCACATTCCCCCTTTCGCCGAAACAGTAGTTGTTACGTGCGTCATGTTTGCCTTACAGTATTTACACCGAAAGCTATTCGATTATCGAGCGTCATGTTCGATTATCGAACACTGAACCAGCCGACAACGGCACAACGAAGTGAGGAAAGCCCGTGCAGTTTCATCACCACGGTTACGTTTCAGGTGACCCGAAAGTCCAGCCGGCTGCCGGTGTCGGCATCGACCGCCCCTCGGAACTCCCCGACGAGGTCGACGTCCTCATCGTGGGCTCCGGGCCGGCAGGCATGCTTGCTGCCGCCCAGCTCGCCCAGTTCCCGAACATCAACACGCGCCTGGTCGAACGCCGCGGCGGACGGCTGGAGCTCGGCCAGGCGGACGGCATCCAGGCCCGCAGCGTCGAGACTTTCCAGGCCTTCGGCTTCGCCGAGGAGATCACTGCCGAGGCTTTCTGGCTCACGGAGATGAACTTCTGGCGCCCGGACACGGACAACCCCAAGCACATCGTCCGCGGCGGCCGCGCCCTCGATGACGAGCACGGCGTCAGCGAATTCCGGCACCTGATCGTCAACCAGGCCCGCGTGCTGGACTACTTCGCCGAGTTTGCCCACAACTCCCCGGCTCGCCTGAAGCCCGATTTCGGCTGGGAGTTCAGCAGCCTGGAGGTCACCGACGAGGGCGATTACCCCGTTAAGGTCACCTTGGTACGCAGCGCCGGACCGGACGAAGGCCAACAGCGCGTGGTGCACGCCAAGTACGTCGTCGGCTGCGACGGCGCCCGCAGCAAGGTCCGCGCCTCCATCGGTTGCACCCTCGCGGGAGACGCGGCCAACCATGCATGGGGGGTCATGGACGTCCTCGCGAACACCGACTTCCCGGACATCCGCACCAAGTGCGCCATTCAGTCGCATGACGGCGGTTCCATCCTGCTGATCCCCCGCGAAGGCGGCTACCTCTTCCGCATGTACGTCGATCTCGGCGTCGTGCCCGAGAATGACAAGGGTGCGGTCCGCAAGACCTCCATCGAGCAGATCATCGCGAAGGCCAACGAGATCCTGAGTCCCTACACCCTCGATGTGAAGAACGTTGCCTGGCACAGTGTCTACGAGGTGGGCCACCGCCTCACCGACAGGTTCGACGACGTGCACCTTGAGGACCTCGGCACCCGGACCCCGCGCGTCTTCATCACCGGCGACGCCTGCCACACCCACAGCGCCAAGGCCGGCCAGGGCATGAACGTGTCCATGCAGGACGGCTTCAACCTCGCATGGAAGCTCGGGCATGTGCTGGAAGGCCGCGCTCCGGAGAGCCTGCTGTCCACCTACTCGGCGGAGCGCCAGGTTGTGGCCAAGAACCTCATCGACTTCGACAAGGAATGGTCGACGTTGATGGCGAAGAAGCCCGAAGAGTTCAGCTCCCCCTCCGAGCTTGAGGACTTCTACGTCCGCACCGCCGAGTTCCCCGCGGGCTTCATGACCGAGTACGCGCCCTCGATCCTGACCGGCGAGAACGCGCACCAGGACCTCGCCACCGGGTTCCCCCTCGGCAAGCGTTTCAAGTCCGCCAAGGTCTCGCGCGTCTGCGACACGAACCCGCTCCACCTCGGACACCTGGCCACCGCCGACGGCCGCTGGCGCATCTACGTCTTCGCTGACCAGGCGAAGGCCGGGGCAGCCTCGCCGGTCGCCGACTTTGCCGAGTGGCTGAAGAACGCCCCGGACTCGCCGCTCGCGGCCACCCCGGAAGGCGCGGACCTCGACGCCTGGTTCGATGTGAAGGTCATCTACCAGCAGAAGCACGAAAACGTCGACATCAATGCGGTGCCGAACGTGTTCAAGCCCCAGGTTGGACCGTTCCAGCTGACCAACCTCGAGAAGGTCTTCGGCGTTGCCAAGGACGAGGACATCTTCGAAGCGCGCGGCCTCGACCGCGGCGGCGTCGTCGTGGTGGTCCGGCCGGATCAGTACGTGGCCAACATCCTGCCGCTGACGGCGACTGCGGAGCTGGCCGAATTCTTCGCCCCGCTCCTGCGGGCACGCCAGCTCAAGAAGGCTTAGGCGAGGGCGCGCCTTTCACATAGCGCAAAAAAGACGCCGGCCGTTCGAATTCGTAATTACGGAACTGAACGGCCGGCGTCGTGCGTTGGAAAGAGCTGTGGCGGGACTAGCCCACCAGGACGCTGGCTGCGCCTTCCATGTGTGCGCCAATCGTCTCGGTGGCCTTCGCCGCATCCCCGGTTTCGAGGGCGTCGACGATGTCGCTGTGCCGCTTAACGTCCATGTTCCGTACGGCGCGTTCCAGCCCCGCGAACATGATGGACATGCGGATGTTGCCCTCCAGGGAGCGCCAGGAGTGCAGAAGCGTTTCGTTGCCCGTGAGCCGGCACATGGTCCGGTGGAAGTTCAGGTCCGCTTCGATCCGTCCTTCCAGCCCGTCTTCGGCAGCCTCGGCCATTTCGTCGATAGCTGCGCGGAGTTCCTTGATGACGCTGGCGCGGTCCTCCAGCGCACAGAGCTCGCACGCGGCCAGGGACTCGAGCGCGGCGCGGACCGAGAAGATGTCGCGGATCTCCTTGGCGTCCAGGTGGCGGACCGAGAGCCGCCCGCGCGCCCCGGCGGAGATCAGGCCTTCCTGCTGCAGCTCGCGCATCGCCTCGCGGAGGGTGCCGCGGCTGATCTGCAGCGTCTCCGACAACTCGGTCTCCACCAGATGTGTGCCCGGAGCCAGCTCGCCGGTGGTGATGGCACGGCGCAGTGCGGCCAGGGCCTGCTGCCGGAGGCTGGTTTTTTCCAGCCCGAGCAGCGACATCGATTCTGCAGCCATGGTGTTCAACTTCCTCAGGTGTGGCCGGGAACGACTGTTGACAGTTGTTCTGTTAACAGTCGATCTTACGGCCGTCCCGCGGCTCACCGCACTCATCACACCTCAAGTTCGCCGAGAACCGTGGCAATGATGCGGTCCACGGAGAGTCCGTAGCGCTCGTGCAGGGTGGGCAGGGCGCCCGCGTGCAGGAACTCGTCCGGCAGCGCAACGGGGACGATCCGCTTGCCCAGTCCCGCCTTGACCACCTCGGCCGCAACGGTTTCGAACAGTCCGCCGATGACGGTGTGGTTCTCCAGTGTCACCACCAGCCGGTCGGTATTGACCTCGGCCAGAACGGTTTCGGCGTCGAACGGTTTGATGGTCGGGGTATGCACCACGGCAACGTCCACGTTGTGCGCAGCCAGGTCCTTCGCGGCCTGCAGCGCGCGCATGGTCATCAGCCCGCTGGAAACGAAGACGACGTCGGCGCCGCCGCGCAGGACCTTGGCCTTGCCCAGTTCGAAGGTGTAGCCGTACTCATCCAGTACGGTGGGCACGTTGCCGCGCAGCAGGCGCAGATAGGTGGGGCCCTCGCTGGCGGCCAGCTGCGGCACGGCCTGCTCGATGTCCACCGAGTCGCACGGGTCCACGATGGTCAGGTTGGGCATGCCGCGGAAAATCGCCATGTCCTCGGTGGCCTGGTGTGAGGGGCCGTAGCCGGTAGTCAGCCCGGGCAGGCCGCCCACGATGTTCACGTTCAGGTTCGGTTCGGCCGCATCCAGGCAGAGGAAGTCGTAGGCCCTGCGCGCGGCGAATACTGAATAGGTGGACGCGAACGGGACCAGCCCGGTCTGGGCCATGCCGGCCGCGGCGCCGAAGAGCAGCTGCTCGGCCATGCCCATCTGGAAGAACCGTTCCGGATAGGCCTGGGCAAAGATGTGCATGTCCGTGTACTTGCCCAGATCCGCGGTCAGACCGACGATCTTCTCATTCTCCTGCGCGGCCTTCACCAGCGCGTGGCCGAACGGGGCGGGCGCGGTCTTCTGGCCGGGATCGGCGAAGGAGGCGATCATCGCCGAGGTCTTCAGCCGCGGCTTGGCGGGGGTTGCGGCGGTGGTACTCACTTGGTTTCTCCTTCGTACCCGGCGGTCAGCTGCTCGCGGCAAAGCTGCCATTCGTGTTCCTCGATGCGCATGAAGTGCGCCTTTTCGCGGTTCTCCAGCAGCGGCACGCCGCGGCCCACCTTGGTGTCGCACAGGATGACCGAGGGCTTACCCTCGGGCCCCGCTTGGGCGGCCGCAGCGTCAAACGCCGCCAGCAAGGCGCCCATGTCATTGCCGTCCACCCGCTGCACAAACCAGCCGCAGGCGGCCCACTTGTCCGCCACCGGTTCGGTCCGCAGCACACTGTCGGTCTTGCCGTCCGCCTGCAGCGCGTTGATGTCCACCATCGCCGTCAAGTTGCCCAGCTGGTGGTGGGACGCGCCCATCGCGGCTTCCCAGGTGGAGCCTTCGTCCAGTTCGCCGTCGGAAAGGAAGTTGAACACGCGCGCTTCGGATCCCTGATAGCGCAGCCCCAAGGCCGTACCGACGGCGATCGTCAGGCCGTGTCCGAGCGATCCGCCGGAGATCTCCATACCGGGTGTGTAGGTGGACATGCCGGACATCGGCAGCCGCGAATCGTCCGATCCGTAAGTGTCCAGTTCCTCGACCGGAACGATCCCGGCTTCGGCCAGCGCCGCGTAGTGGCCAATGGCGTAGTGCCCGGTGGAGAGCAGGAACCGGTCACGGCCCTCCCACTCCGGGTCCTCGGGGCGGTGGCGCAGCTGATCCGCGTACACCGCGGCGAACATGTCCGCGGCGCCCAGGGCCTGGCCTACGTAGCCTTGGCCCTGCACCTCCCCCATGTTCAGGCCGTAGTGCCGGATCCGGTAGGCGGCGGCCTCGACCCGTTCCCGCCGGGACTCAGTGGTCTCCGGGCTGTGGATGCTGGTTGTCAGTGTCAACGTGGATTCCTTAGATGAAAAAGTACGACGGCGAAAAGATCAGATGCTTACTTTGGCCGGACTGGCAGTAGCTTCGGCCTCGTCCGCCAATTGGCGCTCCCGCTTACCCCAGGTCTCCCGGGTAATCAGCGCGGCCCAGAGGCCGATGGCCCCATACACGCTGAACAGCAGTGCCGGTCCCATCCAGCCCAGGGCAATGAACAGCAGCGTGGTGATGAACGGGGTGAAGCCGGAGACCATGGCGGAGATCTGGTAGGCCAGCGAGGCACCGGAGGCGCGGGTCTTGGCCTGGAACAGCTCCGGGAACCACGCTCCCTGGGCGCCGGCCAGGGAGTTCTGGCAGACAGCGTAGGAGAGCACAATCGTGGCGATGACGAACAGGAACATGCCGGTATTGACCATCAGGAACATCGGGATACCGAACAGGACAGCGAAGGCGCAGGAGAAGATGTAGAGCGGACGCCGGCCGATCTTATCGGTGAGGCGTCCCCACGCCATCGTGGCGAAGATTCCGATGCCGGACGCGATGCAGAGGGCAGTCAAGGTCTCGGTATTGTTAGCCAGTTCCGCGGTGTGCAGGTAGGAAATCATGTAGGTGATGGAGACTGCGTAACCGGCCGTCTCGGCGATCCGCAGGGCAATGCCCCGGAGAATGGTCCGCCAGTCGGTACGGATAACTTCGATGATCGGGGAACTGACGATCTCGCCGTGTTCCTTGACCTCGTCGAACACCGGGGACTCCGGAACCTTGGACCGGATAATCAATCCGACAGCCACCAGCACAATGCTGGCCAGGAACGGCACGCGCCAAGCCCATTCGTTGCCCAACTGGACGCTGAAGAGGAAGACCAGGTTGGCCAGCAGCAGACCGACCGGGAAGCCAGCCTGGACAATGCCGGTGTACTTGCCCTTCTGTTTCCACGGGGCGTGTTCGTAGCTCATCAGGATGGCTCCGCCCCACTCGGCACCGAACGCCAAACCCTGGATGATGCGCACGAAAACCAGCAAGGCCGGCGCCAGCAGCCCGACCTGCTCGTAGGTGGGCAGTAGGCCGATGGCGAAGGTGGCCAGGCCCATCAGGATCAGCGAGGCGACCAGGACCGGCTTGCGTCCGACCTTGTCACCGAGGTGGCCGCCGACGATACCGCCGAGCGGACGGGCCGCGAAACCCACGCCCAGGGTGGCGAAGGCCGCCAGTGTTCCGGTCAGCGGATCCGCGCCGGGGAAGAACGCCGTGCCGAAGTAGAGGGCCGCGGCGGTGCCGAAGCCGATGAAGTCGTAGGTCTCGATGACCGCACCGACACCTGAGCCGATGGCCACGCGCTTGGCGTCTTTGGTGCCGTGAACGGGTCCGCGCATTGTCAGAGCTTCGTTGCCCATGGAATTACCTTTCGAAGCGATGCCGGAAGCGGGGGGAGTCCGCCTCCGTCACTGTTGACAGTCAACAGGATATGCCAACCAGTGTGAGTCGCGCCACTCAGCGATGTCAACAGTCAACAGAAACTTTATTTAAAGGTTGACTGTTGACAGTCGACTCCTTTAGCGTGGTTCGCATCACAACTTCTCACAAGGCGCGGATCCATTGGGCACCCACCCTTAGAGGCGTTCCGACTTTCGCAAGGGACCAAGAATGACGTTCCATCCCCGTTTAGGCTGCTCCACCATCAGCTTCCGGCACTTGGATCTGCCGGGTGCGCTGGAGACCATCGCCGGGCTCGGGTTCACGGAGATTGACCTCGGTGCGCTCCCCGGTGTCTGCGACCACGTGCCCTACATACTCGACGAGCCGGCGGTTGCTGCCGTCGCCAAGACCGTGGCCGCCTCCGGCCTACAGGTTCGCTCGGTCAACGGCGACGTCGGCGACCTCAACTGGCCGCTCAGTCCCCAGGCGCGGGTGGAGCGGACGCGGCACCTGGACATGCTGCTCTCCCTCGCCGAGCAGACCGAGGCACAGGCCCTGGTACTGCCCTGCGGTGCGCTCGATCATGAACCCGTAGACGCCCTTGACCATGACCTGGACCTGGTGGCGGCGGAACTTACCGCAGCCGCCGTACGGGCGGCAGGCACCGGCGTCGAAATTTGGACTGAATCCCTGCACTTCTTCCGGCTCTGCTTCAATACCGAGCGCGCGCAGCAGCTGACCGACCGGCTGGTGGGCAGTGGCGTGGGGCTGGTCATGGACTTCAGCCATATCGTCGCGTCCGGCGGCAGCCCGGAGGACTTCATCAACCGCTTCCATGAACGGATCGCCCACGTCCATCTGCGCGATGCGGTGCCCGGGGACATCAACCTGAGCATCGGCAACGGCCAGGCGGACTTCGCCGGCGGGCTGAAGGCGCTGGCGGACAAGGGCTACACCGGCCACTTTTCACTTGAACTCGAGACCCGCGACGTCACCAACGATCAACGCCCTGCCGCCGCCGCCCGCGCCGCGGCAGCCATCACCAACCTCATCTAACCCTGCATCACAGCACCCAAGGAGACATCATGACCACTATTCAGCGCACCGCCGTCATCACCGGAGCCACCTCGGACCGCGGCATCGGCATGGCCACCGCACGCCGCTACGCCCGCTTAGGCTGGGCCGTCGTCGTTCTGGACCTCGACGGCGAAAAATCCGCCAAGGTGGCCCGCGAGATCGGCAACGAGCTCAACGTGCCTTCCTTCGGTTACGAGATCGACGTGACCAGCGAAGATTCGGTAGCCGCAGCGCAGGCCGCGGTGGAAGCGGAAGTCCGCGGAGGCAATCTGCCACCGGTGGGCGCCCTGGCCAACATCGCCGGCATCACCTCTCCCGTCCCGTTCCTGGAGACCAGCCTGGAACTGTGGAACAAGGTCATGGCCGTCAACGCCACCGGCACCTACCTGGTCACCAAGGCCTTCCTGCCCGGGATGCTGGAGAACAAGTGGGGCCGGATTGTGAACATGTCCTCGGTCTCCGCCCAGCGCGGCGGCGGCGTCTTCGGCAAGGTCCCCTACTCCTCGGCCAAAGCGGCCATCCTCGGCTTCACCAAGGCCCTGGCCCGCGAGCTCGGCGACAGCGGCGTGACCATCAACGCCGTTACCCCCGGAGCGGTGGACACCAATATCCGCGTCGGCACCACCCCCGAACTTGAAGCCGCGATCGCCCGGGACATCCCGCTTGGCCGCACCGGCAGCACCGAGGAAGTCGCCGCCGTCATCACGTTCCTATCCAGCGAGGATGCCTCCTACCTGACCGGCTCCACCTTCGACATCAACGGCGGGAGCCACATGTACTAGGCCGCACAGCGCCGGCCCATGACTCGTTCTCCGTGGAGCGTTCCGTCCTTTCGAACGACTGCCAGATCCTGACCATGGGCCAGCGGGTCATCGGGCTGGAGCTGGCACGGCGGCTGGCCAAGGAATGGATCGGCTACACCTTCGACCCGACCTCGGCCTCCGCCGCCAAGGTCCAGGTGCTGGCAGAGTTCGAGGGTGCGGCCGCCCGCGGCTGAGGTCTTACTTCAGGCCGGGGCCTTTGGATGTCAGGCGTGGGACCGGCAGGGTCAGGCGTCGGACCGGCAATGTCAGCCGCGGGACTGCGTGCGCGCCACGTCTTCCAGTCGCGGATAGGCGGCCTGGGTTCCCTTCTTGGTGGCGGCGAGGGCCGCGGCGACCGAAGCAAACGCGGCAGCCTCGGCCAGGGTCTCCCCCGCGGCAAGCCGAGCGGCGAGGGAGCCGGTGAAGGCGTCGCCGGCTCCCGTGGTGTCCACGGCGTCGACCTTAGTGGGGGCAATCCGGGTGATCCGGCTGCCCTCGTCGGCCAGTGAGTCCAGCACCACGGAACCGTGCGCGCCTAGCGTGACCACGGCGCGGTCCAGCCCGTGGGCAGCGAACTTCAGCAGCACCACATTCCAGGCAGCGGCGTCCGCATCGGCGCCGGGCATGTCGGCGCCGTCCAAGAACTGGGATGCCTCGTGCGCGTTCACCAGCAGGACGTCGCTGGCCTCGGCCAGGCTCTGCGGTACCGGCGCGTAAGGCGAGAGGTTGAGCAGCACTGTTGCGCCGGCGTCGTGCCCTGCTTTTGCTGCCGCTTCCACGGTCTTCAGCCCGGCCTCGAGGCAGAGGCAGACTACGGAAGCGCCGTCGAACGCGTCCTGTGCCGACTCGATGTCACCCGGCGCGACCGTGGCGTTGGCGCCGGCAGAGTAGATGATGGTGTTCTCGCCCTGCGCATCCACGGTGATGACGGCGACGCCGGTCTCCGCATCGGCGGTACGGCGCACGCGGGAAACGTCCACGCCGGCCCCGGCCACGGAGGCCAGCAGCATGTCCCCGTTGGAGTCCTCGCCCACGGCCCCGATCAGGGCGACATTGCCGCCCAGCCGGCCCGCGGCCACCGCCTGGTTGGCGCTCTTGCCGCCCGGATTCACGGCGAAGCCTTCGCCGTGCAGGGTTTCACCCGGGTTGGGCAGCCGCTCGGTGTAGATGGTCAGGTCCGCGTTCAGCGAACCAACGACGACGATGCGTCCGGCCTGCTGGTTCACTTTTCCACCTCGGCGTCCACGGGCTTGGGGATCAGCAGCGAGGCCGCGAAGGCCGCGACCGTGATGAGTAGCCCGACCATTACTACCGTGAAGTAGGAGGCTCGGCCGCCCAGGGCCGAGGTGCCCACGAGCACCGCGGGCAGCACCAGGAAACTCAGTCCGGCGCCGAGGTTGAAGGCGCCCGCGTTCATGCCAGGCAGGAAGCCGGGGTTGCCCGGAGGCGAAAGCACCACGCCGAGTCCGTTGAGCATGATGTTCGCAGTGCCGGCGTACATGATGCCAAGCAGCGCGGTGCCGGCGACCATCAGCGGCAGGCTGTCAAGGCCGAACAGCACGATGATGAGCAGCGAGACGATGCTGCCGATCATGCCGATGCGCAGCACGTTGGTGTAGCCCAGCACCGGAGCGAGGCGGCCGCTGATCGGGCCGAAAACCCAGCCCAGCAGCGCGTAGGGAGTCAGGATGAGCAGCGCGGTTTCGGTGGGGCCGATGCCGAAGCCGGGGGCGGCGGCCTGCACGTAGGCGGGGACAATCCCGTTGATGACGGCGAAGATGCCGGTCATGGTCAGGACCGTGGTCAGCAGCGGGGCCCAGGTGGAGCGCTGGCGCAGGTGGACAATCTCGACCATCGGCTCCTTCGCGCGCTTTTCGGTGGCCCAGAAGCCGGCGAACGCGGCGGCGGCCACGGCGATCAGGACCAGCGAGAGCACCAGCGTGCCCATGGAGAAGGCGCCCACCAGCTTGGCGGCCTCGTTCAGCGCGGTCAGCAGGGCGCCGACGGCGACAACGATGAAGACGACGCCGGTCCAGTCCATCCGGGTCCCGGCCTGCGGCTTGCTCTCGGGCGTCAGCACGGCGACGAGGACCGCGGCGATCACGCCGAGGACCACCATGAACCAGAAGATGCTGCGGAAACCGTAGTGCTCGGCCATGTAACCGCCGAGGAAGGAATCGACGCCGGCCACGCCGCCGTTAACCGCGAGGATGACGCCCATCAGCGTGCCGTAGGTGCGCAGGTTGGGCACGGCGGTGCGCAGCATGATCAGGCACAGCGGCACGGTGGGTCCGCTGACACCCTGGATGATCCTGCCCACGAAGAGCCAGGTGACGTCCGGGGCCAGCGCCGCGATCACGGAACCGGCGGCGGTCAGCAGCATCATCCCGACGAGGATCCGCTTCCGGCCGACGATGTCGCTCAGCCGGGGCAGGAACAGCGAGAACAGTGCGGCGGTGGTGAAGAACCAGGTCTGGGACAGGCCGATCGCGGCCTGGTCGGTCTGCAGTTCCTCGCCCATGGTGACCAGGGCGGGGCTGAGCATGGAGGCGTTGAGCTGGAAGGCCACGCAGGCCGTCAGCAGGGCAACCATCAGGGCGGTGGTGCCGCCGCGGGTAGTCTTGGTTTCGTCGAGAACGGTGCTCATTTCGTGGCCATCCCGGTGGTGACGGGCGCAGCAGAGGCGGGGGCCGCCGTCGTACTGGTGTTGGCGGTGCCGAGGTCCACTTCGCGGATCCGGACCAGCGCATCAGTGACGAGGTTCCAGAATTTGGTGCGGTCCAGCTCCACGGCCACGGACGTGTGGCAGTCCGCCGGTGCGGGGGCGCGGAAGTCGGCGACGGTCATGCCCAGGGTCAGTTTGCCCTGCAGCTCGATGTCCACCGGGACCTTGCGGATGGTCATGACGCTGGGGTCGATGACGTACGCGACGGCGCACGGGTCGTGGACCGGCGGGTAATCGAAGCCCTGTGCGTCCTTGTAGGTCTGCGCGAAGAAGTCCATCAGCTCGCGGACAAAGCGCGCCGGGCCGGTGCCAACGGCTTCGATCTGCTCGACGACCTCGGGAGTGGCGAGCGCCTGGTGCGTGAGGTCCAGCCCAACCATGACTACCGGCCACTTCTCGTTGAAGACGATGTGCGCGGCTTCCGGGTCAATAATGATGTTAAATTCGGCGACGGCGGACCAGTTGCCCACGTGGTAGCCGCCGCCCATCAGGACAACTTCCTTGACGCGCTCCACGATGCGCGGCTCCTTGCGGGCTGCCATCGCGATGTTGGTGAGGCCGCCGGTCGGGACCAGGGTTATCGTGCCGGGCTCGTGCGCCATGACCATGTCGATGATGAGATCGACGGCGTGGCGCGGGTCCAGTTCGATGGTGGACTCGGGCTGCGCGGGGCCGTCCATGCCGGACTCGCCGTGGATGTCCGGCGCGGTTTCGATGGTGCGCACCAGCGGGCGGTCGCAGCCGGCGGCGAACGGGACACCGGTGATGCCGGCGATGGTGCCCACGGCCAGGGCGTTCTTGGTGACCTTGGCCAGGGTCTGGTTGCCGACCACGGTGGTCACGGCGAGCAGCTCGATGTCCGGGTTGCCATGCGCAAGGAGCAGCGCCACGGCGTCGTCGTGCCCCGGATCGCAGTCCAGGATGATCTTCTTCGGTCCAGGGGTCACGGAAGTGGCGTCCATGTTTTCTCTCCACGTCATCGGGGCCCGCCGCGGCGGGATTCAGTCACAGGAAGTGTGGCACCTCTCCTCCGGTGACGTCAAACGCTTGACGTTAATGACGTCAAGCGCTTGATGCCTTGTGGCACTTGAACGCGCTTATCATGGGCTCATGGATTCCTCGCGCCCCCCGAAGCAGCCGCCGCCTCCCGGTCGGCGGGTGACCGCGGCGATGGTGGCGGCACGCGCCGGCGTCTCCACGGCGACGGTTTCCCTGGTGGCCAACGGCAAGACGCGCGGCCGGGTCTCCGAGGACAACATCTTCCGGGTCCGGCAGGCCATCGCCGAGCTCGGCTACGTGGTGGACAGCGTCGGCAGTTCGCTGGCGAGAGGCGTCAGTTCCATCGTGGTCCTGGTGGCGCCGGACATTTCCAACCCGTTCTTCGCCAAGGTCATCGCCGGCGTGCGCGAGTCGCTCGGCGCGGACTTCCAACTGCTGCTCTCCGTCACCGAGGCCGGCGAATTTCCCCGCGCGGACGACATCCGGCGGATCCTCGCGCTGCGTCCGGCCGGCCTGCTGGTGGATGCTCCCGATGCCGCGTTCCTCGAAGACCTCTCCACCACCGGCCCGATGGTGCTGCTCGATGCGCCGGGGCTGGAGGCCTACGCCCCCTCGGTCAACCTCGACGTGGCCCACGGCGCGCGCGAACTCGCCGCCCATCTGGCCGCTTCCGGCCACCAGCGCGTGGCCTACCTGGACAGCGTGACCGGAACGGCGACGTTCGCCATCCGCCGTACGGCCTTCATGGAGGAGGCTGTTGCGCGCGGGATGACCGTGGATCCGGCACACCGAATCAGCACCACAATCGACGTCGGCGCGTCGGCCGAGGCGTTTGCCGCGGCCTGGCCGCAGTGGCAACAGGCAGGCGTCACCGCCGTGGTCTGCGCCACCGACACCCACGCGTACGGCGTGCTACAGGAAGCCCGCGTTGCCGGCGTGCGGATCCCGAACGAGCTCGCCGTCGCCGGCTTCGACGACCTGCCCTACTCCGCCACCAGCAATCCCGGCCTCACCAGCGTCCACCTTCCCGCCGCGCGCCTGGGCCTCAAGGCCGGCGAACAGCTGCGGGGCCTGATCGAAGGCCGCGACCTCGAGCAACCCCAGCTCACCCTGGAGAGCTCGCTGATCGTGCGCGGTTCCACCGAACCGGCCACCGCCAGCTAACCAACGACGGCGCTGCCCGCCTTAGCGGGAATTCCTCCTTTGGCGGGCACCGGCTTTGGTCGATTCAGGCCTCAGGCAGGCTCGATGCCGATGATCGGCAGCTTGTTGAGACTGTGGGTCATATTGCTGATCTGACGCTACGGCGCCAAACATCCGGGCGGGCAGGACGCGGACGATCGCTGGCTCGACCCGTGGCCGGGGGAAGCCGGCAGCGATACCCACGGGCACTGTTGAACCGCCCAACGAGCGCCGACCCCTGCCTATGTAAGCATGCTGCCTATACTGGGATGATGCAGGATCTGAACAACTGGCCGACGCCACGGTTGCTCTCGACTGCCGCCCGGTTGGTTGAGCATGCCTGGAATGAAAAGCTCGCCGCCCTGGGCCTGACCCACGCGGGCGTCACGGCGTTGCAAGTCCTCAAGGCCGAAGGGCCCATGGTCCAGTCCCGGCTTGCCGCTAAAATACGGGTGCAGGCCTCGACGATGGGGAACACCTTGTCCCGGTTGGAGGCACATGGGCACGTTACCCGTGTAACGAACCCGGCTGACAGGCGCTCCCAGCAGGTGGATGTTACCGGCCTTGGCAAGACGGCGCTTGAGCAGGCGCGGGAGCTTGAGCGCGAGCTTACAGACGGCGCCGATGCCGGTGTGGAGGAACTGCGCGAGCGGCTGGCAGTTATCATCCGCATGCTTGGCGCCGCCCGCTGGGGCGAGACAATTCCCCGGACCACACGGAAGGCAGCCAGCACGGTCCGGCGAGATCCCGGTTGAGGGACGGCGGAACCAGCATCGCGGGCTCAGGCATCTCTTCGGCTTCCGGTCCGGGGCTTCCGCGTAGGGTCAAATATCCAATGCCAGGCCTCGGCACGTCCGATAATGAACGTTCTCAGGACATCCACGGAGATTGCGTGCATCCCTGGCACCGGCCGATCAGGGCGCACCGCCGGGATGCGGAATCGAACGCTAATCCCACAGGCCGACCGACGAGAATAAAGACATGACTATCGAGCTGATCTCCACCCTGACCTGTCCGGCATGTCGGCAGGAAACCACCCTGCAGATGCCAACCGATGCATGCCGGTTCTTCTGGACATGCCCGGCGTGCAGCGAACGGGTGCGGCCCCTTAAGGGCGATTGCTGCGTTTTCTGCTCATACGGCACCGTTCCCTGTCCCTCCAAGCAAGGCCCGGTCAGGGACCAGCGGTCATATCACGGATCCTGCTGCTAACTCGCTGCCGCTTCTTGCCGCGGGCAGTGCCCTGGCCGGGCTGGATGCATTGCTGGCGGCTGGTGGCCCACCGCTGCGCTTGCTCTGGGGCGGGCCGCGCCGGACGTACACGCTGGTCAAACCGTGTCAGCCGGGTAGGTCTCGTCCCGGAATCAGCCGGTGGAGTGGAATGATTCGGCAATGACGTCGGTGAAGGAGCCGGTGCGGCGGAAGGCGGTCCGTTGCTGGCTGGCTCCGGTGCCGCGGGCGAGCAGGTTGTGCAGGAGCCCGGCGACGCGCGTTTCGTCGCCGTTCTCGGCTAGGGCGGCCCGTACATGCCCGATGAACACGGCGATGACCTCCCGTGCCGGGCAGGGGACAGCGGTCAGGGGGTGGAGCAACTCGGCCTCGATGCCGTATCTGCTGGCCTGCCAGGACGCGAGCCGCAGCAGGGGAGCGGGCGCAGCCGGGGGAGGAACGCCTTCGCGCCACTGCCTGGCTGCCGTGTCGACCAAAGCCCGGGACAGCGCGGCGATCAGCACCGCGTCCCCGGCCCGCAGACAGATGTCCGCGACGCGGATCTCTACCGTCGGATAGTGCCGTGACAGGCGCGCATCGAAGTAAACCATCCCTTCATCGAGCAGCACACCGGTTGCCAGGAGTGCGTCAACGAGTTGCCGGTAGGCGCCGGCGGAGCCGAGGATCTCGATGGGGCCGGTGGCCGGCCAGCGGTCCCAGAGCTGGGTGCGGAAGCTTGAGTATCCGGTATCGGTGCCGTCCCAGAACGGAGAGTTGGCACTCAACGCCGCCAGGACCGGCCGCCACACCCTGATACGGTCCAACACGGCCGCGCCCTCGTCCGGGGATGCGATGCCGACGTGTATGTGGCAGGCACAGGTCAGCTGCTGGACAGCGGTGAATGCCATCCGCTCCCGGATCGCCTCATACCGCGGCAGCGCCACGGTATGCAGTTCCGCCGGCAGCGGGGCGGTGCCGAGGGCGGCAGCCCTCGCGCCGGATTCCCGTGCCAGGGAATCCGCCCACGCCCGCCCGGCATTGATATCTCCGGCCAGCCCCTCAAGACCGATATGCACGCCCGTGTGCGTTTCGATCTGCTCATGCATGAACTCGTGCACCAACGGCGCCCACTGCGTGCCAGGTCCGGACCCGCCGGATCCGCTGGCGTTTGTGGTCGTGCCGCCGCGGGCGTGCAGGTCCATCAGGTGCCCGGCCACGGGCATGGCGGCGCCACTGCCCGGATCCACGAGCAGCAGCTCCTCCTCGACACCGAACGTACGCATCCAAGAATCAGCTCAAAGTCCCACAGGCGCAGGCCCATACCCTGTGCCGGCGCACCGGAACAGGTGCCTCCGCACAGGCGGTGCGGTCCTCCGCGCAGGAGGCCATGGTCCCTCCATGAGCTGTATTATCATCGCTATCCCGTGTACGGACAAGGGAGACACCGGCAAGCAGCACGACAGGAAGCTCCCGTGTCCGCGGCGCCTCACAGTCTCCGGTCGCCGGACCCGGCGCTGACCACTAGGTTGCGCACCTTCCTACCTCATGCACTGGCCTGCCGACGCACCATCTCGTTGATCCAGCTCGGCGCGAACGGCGAGGTGCAGTTCGGCGGCGTCGGGTAGTCCTTGAGCACTTCCAGTCGTTCGCCGATGTCCAGCGCCCGGGCACGGTGTTCCGGATGCTCGATCCCGATCTGCGCCAGGGTGTGGTTCATTGCCCACTGGAGGCGGTCCGGCGCGTCCTTCATCTCCGCCTCGATGGTGTCGAGCAGCCCCGCAAGGTCAAGCCCCTCGGGCTTCTTCGCCACCCGCTCGGTGGTCAATGCCCAGCCGGCACTGGCGACCACCGGATCCGCATCCGCGGTCCACTTCACCCGTAATTCCTCGGCGTGCGGGCTCTTCTTGACCACGTAGTTCACCAGCCAGTCGTGCACCTTGGGGGCGCGCGACTCGCGCAGCATGGCGTCCAGCTCGTCCTGCTCGAAGGCCTTGGGCCGGCAGATCAGCAGGGCCAGCAGCCGCGCCGCTGTGTTGTCCGTCGCCCAGAGCTCGCGGGCGAGGTCCTGCTGCGTCTTCAGCCGCTTCGCGACCGCCCGAAGCTTGCTGAGGTTCACCCCGTGGTCGTCGCCGCGCTTCTCGTTTGCCTCGCGCATTTTTGGATCCTCCAGCGCTGCCAGTTCGGCCATCACCTCGGCCACCGTCGTCTCTGACATTCCACCCTCCCGCTTACTCACGTGTTTGATCCAGCCTACGGTTATGCCACCGAGCGCCTGCGCCGGGACGACGCGGAGACCGCGGCTTATTTCAAGAACTTCGACGTCCTCCGGTCCGCCAGCAACTTCCCTCCGGTCTGGCAGGTAGGACAGTACTGCAGCGAGGAATCCGCGAAGGAGACTTCCCGGATGGTGTCCCCGCACACCGGACAGGCTTCGCCGGTGCGGGCGTGCACCTGCATCGCTTTCCGTTTCGAGTCCTTCAGCTCAGCTGCCGGGCGGCCCGAAGCGCTGGCAATCGCATGCTCCAGCACGGCGTGCATAGCCGCGAACAGCCTTGTCACCTCGTCAGGATCAAGCTTGGCGGCATTCGCGAACGGCGACAGGTGCGCTGCATGCAGGATCTCGTCGCTATACGCGTTGCCGATGCCGGCAATCGTGGACTGGTCCCGCAGCAGGCCCTTGATCTGGCCACGATGCGAGGCCACGATCTCTGCGAAAGCCGCATAGTCGACGTCGAGCGCGTCCGGCCCCAGCCGTGCGATACCCGGCACGTCGAGGGGATCCTTGACCACGTAGACAGCCAGCGACTTCTTCGTACCGGCTTCCGTCAGGTCGAACCCCGGCTTCTCCTCACCCTCGACCGCGAACCGCACGCGCAGCGCCATCGGCCCCTTGCCCGGCCGCAGCGGCCCCGGTTTCAGCGCGTCCGACCAACGGAGCCACCCGGCCTTCGCCAGATGCATGACCAGATGCACGCCTCCGGCACTGATGACGATGAACTTGCCGCGGCGCTCGACGCCGGACAGCGGCTCGGCGCCCAGCGCGGCCAGCGGGACGTCCGCGGTTTTCAGCACCGAGAAGGAAAGCACCTCCACCTGCGCGATCGTGGCCGGCGGGGCGTCAGTCGGGATGAGTTTCAGCCGCAGGAAGTCAACGAGTCCCTGCACTTCGGGCATCTCGGGCATGCACCAACCTTATTGCAGGAATTACGACGGCGGTGCTTGGCTTTACGTTCCAATGTCTACATCCCGTCCGGCGCCCGCCCCACAGGCTGGGTCGGCGTCGGGAGAAGTGGGTCCGGCGAACAAAGCGGAGCTACCGCGGGCCGTCCGGGTGTCACCGTATAGTCCTTGCCGTCGATCGACAGACCGATCTCCGTCTCAAGACCCGTGGTCGTCGGGTGGCCATCGAGCAGCCGGACGACAGTGCCCTCGGCGGTGGTTTCCACACGCAAGCGGTGTCCCCGCCACTGGAAGCGGAAGGCGATGCGCCCGAGCCGCGCGGGCAGCCGCGGTGCCAGCTGGAGGACACCTCCTTCGATCTGCAGCCCGCCCAAACCGCAGACGAGCGCCAGCCACGCTCCGGCCAGCGACGCGAGGTGCAGCCCTTGCTCGCTGTCCTGCTGCAGGTCGCGCAGATCCACCAAGGCAGCCTCACGCAGGTAGGCGAGCGCCAAGTCAAGGTGCCCGGCGCGCGCGCAGACCACAGCCTGGGCTGCGGCTGAGAGCGAGGAGTCGCGGACGGTCCGTGCCTCGTAGTAGTCCAGGTTCCGGGCCGTTTCCTCCGGCGTGAAGGCATCGGAACACCACCAGAGGGCAAGCTCCAGGTCTGCCTGCTTGATCACCTGGCGCCGGTAGATCTTCGCGTAGTGCGCATGGTTCTGCACCGGGTAGGCGTCCTGCCTGTCCTCGAAGTCCCATTCGCGGTAGGTGGTGAACCCCTCGTTCGCCGGATGCACCCCGACGACGTCGTCGTAAGGGACGTACATCGAGTCCGCGGCCTCCCGCCAGCGCCCCAGCTCCGCCGTCGTCACCTGGAGCCGTTGCGCCGCCGCCGGATCGTCGTCGCACGCGTCGGCTGCCCAGCGCAGGTTCCGCGCGGCCATGAGGTTGGTGAAGACGTTGTCGTCGACGACGCCGGTGTACTCGTCCGGGCCGGTCATGCCGTACAGGTGGCAGCGCCCCTCGTGGTCACGATGCAGCATCCGGGCCCAGACGCGGGCGGTTTCCACGAGAACGTCCAGTCCGCCGACGTCGTCGAGCTTTCCGCCGGTGGCATCCGCCCAGAACGTAAAGCCCCGGGCAACGTCGGCGTTGATGTGAGCCGCGGCGGTGCTGGCCGGCCAGTAGGCGGACGCTTCCCCGCCGTCGATAGTCCGCCACGGGAAGGAGGCGCCTTCCAGCCCCAGAACCTGCGCCCGCTCGCGTGCCTGGTCAAGCCCGGATGACCGCCAGCGCAGCATCCGCACTGCGTCCTGAGGCCGCAGCAGGGCCATGGAAGGGATCAGGAAACCGTCGATGTCCCAGAAGGTGTGCCCGCTGTAGCCGTAACCCGTCAGACCCTTGGCGCCCACCGGCGCCGCATTCACGCACGCGGAGGCCTGCAGCAGCTGGAAAAGGTCGAAGCGCAGGGCGTGCTGGAGTTCCGGATCCCCGTCAAGCTCCACGTCCGCGGCATCCCAATAGTCATCGAGGACGCGCCGCTGCTCTGCCAGCAGCCCCTCCCAGCCCAACTGCCGCGCACTATCGAGTGCCGCCGCCGCCTGGTCACGCAGGTCCGCGGCGGGATCCTCCCGCGACCACGCGTGGCTGACATACTTCACGAATCCGACAGTTCTGCCCGGCGGCAGTTCGGCCACGACGCTCGTGGCTATCTGGTCCGCACTGTCCGTGGTGTGCACGTCAGCGCCTTCCGGCAGGACAAGTTCATGCTCGACGGCGGCGGCCACGCACGTTCCACTCCCCCGCGTGCGGTGCACAAGGTGGCCTCCGGTTCCGCGCGAACCCCGCAGGCAGGGCTCGAACGGACGGCGCAGTGCCTGGTCCACCCGGGGATCGCTGTTGTCCACCGGTGGCGGCGTGCCGTTGACCGTGAGTTCGGAGCGGATCGCAACCTGCACCGGCTGGTCCACGGCCTGCACTTCATAGCGGATGGCCGTCGCCGAGCGGTGGGACAGCGACACCAGGCGCGTGGAAACCAGCCGCATCCGGGCGCCGCTTGGCGTGCGCCACTCGAATTCGCGTCGCACGGTGCCATCACGCAGGTCTAGCACCCGTTCGTGCTTCCCCTCGGCCGCTTCCCGCACATCCAACGGCACGCCGTCGACCAGGAGCCGGATCACGGTCCCGTCGGCCACCCCGATCATGGTCTGGCCATACTCGGGGTGCCCGTAGCCGCCTTCCGGATAGGACAGCGGGTTGTACTCGTAGACGCCGGCCAGGAACACTCCCCGCGACGCACTCGGCTGCCCTTCATCCAAAGTCCCGCGGAATCCCACATAGCCATTCGCCAGGGCGAAGACGGACTCCGCCGCTCCGAGGGATTCCGGATCGAGGGAGGTTTCCTGGACCTGCCAGGGATGCGTTGTGAAGGTTCGGTTAGCCACGGAACTACGCTATCCCGTCGTGGCTGCAGCTTCCTCGTAGGCACGGCGCGCCTCGGTGCGCAGCCGGTCCGCGTCAAGCTCCGGACGGCCGCCAGGCCTTCGGACAACGTCCGCCGCCGCCACGGCGGCCCACCATGCGGCAAGCTCGGGTGTTTCTCCGGCCAGCAGTGCCATAGTGAGCGCGGCAACGAAGGAGTCGCCGCCGCCGGTCGGGTCCACGGGTTCCTCGCCCAACAGCGGCATGACCACGTGTCCGTCGGGCCAGGCGATAACATCGCCTCCGCCGGAAACGGACAGCGCGACGACGCGCGGACCTTGGCTGAGAAGCTCCTGTGCCGCACGGACCACGTCCTGTTCGCCATCCGGTTTCCAGCCGACAAGTGCCTGGATTTCGGCGGAGTCGGCCCGCACCACATCCGCTCGCGAGAGCACCCGCCGGCGGGTATCCTCATCTGCCGGCGCCCCATCGGCGACCACCAGTGCGTCCTCCGCGCACGCGTCAAGCGCGGCCGCCACGGCGGGTCCCGGTTGCTGGAGCTGGACGAGGACCGCGTCGGCGGAGCGCAGCGACTCCCGGCACCCTTCCACGTCATCGGGGCGAAGCAGCACCTGGTCATCGACGTCCTCGACCAGCCGTCGGACGCCCGGCGGCCCGACGAGGTCCAGCAGCAGCGCAGTCCGCGCGCCCGCGCGCCGCACCACACCCGCGACCCCAATCCCATCGTCGACGGCCTGCTCGAGAACCTCCCGCCCTGCGGCATCATCCCCGACAACTCCGACCAGTTCCACACGTGCGCCGAGCTGACGGCAGGCAACGCCTTGGTTTGCGCCCTTGCCTCCCAGCATCTCCCGCCGCTCGCGAACCGTGGCCGAGCCGCCCTCTTCCGGCAGGTCGTCGATGGACAACACGAGGTCCCGCGCCACCTGTCCCACCACGACTACCTTGCGTTCGCTATCCTCCACCTGCGCCTCCTGTCGGGTTCCGGCTACTGGCTTCATTCTGCCCCGAATTACGACGGCGGTGCTTGGCTTTACGGTTAAGGAGAGAAGTCCTTGCCACTTCTGAAACCTCTGCCAAGGAGTACGCACGTGACCGCACCGAAGACCATCGTCATCACCGGCGCGAGCGACGGCATCGGCGCGGCCACCGCCCGACTCCTGCATGCCCAAGGCGATAAGGTGGTCCTCGTGGGGCGCTCCCCGGAGAAGACCGAACGCGTGGCCAAGCCGCTGGCCGCCGACTGGTTCACCGCCGACTTCCAAGACCTCCACCAGGTCCGCACCCTCGCGAAAACCCTCAAGGCCGCGTACCCACGCATCGATGTCCTGGCCAACAACGCCGGCGGCCTCTTCGCCGGCCCCGAACGCACCAGCGACGGATTCGAGAAGACGTTCCAGGTCAACCACCTGGCGCCATTCCTGCTCACGCACGAGCTCCTCGATGTCCTGCTCGACAGCCGCGCCAGCATCGTCAACACCTCAAGCGTCGCGGCCAAGCTCTTCGGCCGGATCAACATCGACGACCTGAACACCTGGAACGGTTTCACGCCGAACAAGGCCTACGGCAACAGCAAGCTCGCCAACATCCTCTTCACCCGCGGCCTGCATCAGCGCTACAGCGCACAGGGCCTCTCGGCGGTCGCGTTCCATCCCGGCAACGTCGCCACCAACTTCGCCGCGGATACCACCAGCTACCTCCGCCATGTCTACCGGACCGCGCTCAGCCGCTTCCTCATCTCGCCCGAGCAAGGCGGTGCCAACCTCGCCTACTTCTGCACCGGCACGCCCGGCACCGACTGGGAATCCGGCCGCTACTACAGCGACCGCCGCCGGATCAGCCGCACGAATCCCCAGGCCGCCGACGACAACCTCGTCCGCCGGCACTGGGAAGCCAGCGCCCAAATGCTCGGCCTCCCCGCCTGACCTTGCGCCAAGTACGACGGCGGCCGCCCACCTAAGGTGGACGGCCGCCGGTCTCGGAAGGGGAAGGTTAGGCGTTTTGCGTGATCCGCACGGTGTTGCCCGACGGGTCCCGGAACGCGCAGTCGCGAGGCCCCCACTGCTGCTCCATCGGCTCCTGCAGGACCTCCGCCCCGGCAGCCACCAGCTTCTCGAAGGCGGCGTCCAGGTTGTCCGTGCGGAACACGATGATCGGCAGGACGCCCTTGACCAGCAGTTCCTGGAGGATGTCGCCGTCGGCCTGCGAGCGGCCGGCATGCGGTGCGGACAGCACAATCTCGGCGGCGGGCTCCGAGGCGCTGCCGAGGGTGACCCAGCGGAAGCCATTGCCGGACACATCATTCCGGACTTCCAGTCCCAGTCCGTCCCGGTAGAACGGGAGGGACTCTTCGGGATCGTTGACAGTGATTTGGCAGTACTGCAGTGAAATAGTCATGTAGCCAAGCTACGTCCGCGCTGAGGTTGCCGCTTCTTCAATCCTGCTCGATCCGAACCGCGGCGGCCTGGTCAGCAGTTTGGCGATGCACTGCGGCATCGCCTCCATCGCGGCATGCTCGCGGCCCCGGTAAGCGCTCGGGCTCTCCCCCACCATTTCGGTGAAGCGCGTACTGAACGAACCCAGCGATGTACACCCCACCGTCATGCACGCATCGGTGACGCTCATGCCGGAGCGCAGCAGCGCCATGGCCCGCTCGATCCGCCGGGTCATCAGGTAGTTGTAGGGAGTCTCGCCGTACGCGGCCTTGAACCGGCGGGAAAAATGGGCCGGCGACATCAGCGCCCTGGCCGCCATCGTCGGCACATCGAGCGGCCGCGCGTAGTCCCGGTCGATCAGATCCCGCGCACGGCGCAGATGCGCCAGGTTGGCCAGTTCATCAGGGGTCACAGTTTGAGGCTAGCGCCACCCGCGGCGGCAGGGAAGACGTTCCCGGCCCCACGTGGCATATGGTTTTGTTGGACCCGGACAGCTCCGCCCGCGGCACCGACGCCCCACCAACGCCAAGGAGACTCCTACGCACCGCCCATCAGCCGCCCGCCCCGCCCTGCCCTGGGTGATCACCGGGATTGTGGTCCTGGCCCTGAGCCTGCGCGCCCCGATCATCGCCCCGACGGCGGTGATTGGCGAGATCCAGGCCGGCACCGGCCTCAACGCCATCGGCGCCGGCCTGCTCACCGGGCTTCCGGTGCTGCTCTTCGCCCTGGCCACCCCGCTGGCCACCCGCACCATCCGCCGCTTCGGCCCGGAGGCAACGGTCGTCCTGTGCCTGGCCGGCGTGCTTGCCGGAACGATCATCCGCTCGGCCGGCCCCGCCGTCGTCGTACTGGCGGGGACCGCGCTCATCGGCATCTCCATGACGCTGGGCAATATCGTTGTGCCGGTCATCATCCGGCGCGACGTGTCGTGGCGGCACGTCTCCACGGTCACCGGTGCATATTCGGCAGCGATGAATGTCGGCTCGATGGCCACGCTGCTCGGTACGGCGCCGCTCGCGGCACTCTTCGGCTGGCGGTGGGCGATCGCTTCGTGGGGCGTGGTCATCGCGGCGGGTCTGGCCTACTGGCTGGTGTGGGGACGGCATCAGCTCGGCACCCGTGCGGCCGCCGCAAAGTCCGTTCCCGCGGGGACGCAAACCAAGCGAACGACGGCGGAACCCGCTTCGGACGGCCCCGGGGCGGCGATGGCTGGGAACCACAACCGGCGGATTGTCGGCCTGCTGATCCTGGCGTTCTGCGGTCAGTCCGCCGCCTACTATGCCACCACCGCGTGGCTGCCGCTGTTGCTGTCCGAGACGCGGGGACTGGGCCTCGCGGCGTCAGGTGCCACGGCCTCGCTGTTCCAAGTCGCCGCTATCGCGGGCGCGTTCGGCGTGCCGCTGCTGGCCGCGCGGGCCCGCACCTGGATTCCGGTCGCGGTGATCGGGCTCTGCTGGATCACGCTGCCGATCGGACTGCTCATCGCGCCGGAGGCCTACGTACTCTGGTCGATCATCGGCGGCATTGCCCAGGGCGGCGGCTTCACCGCAATCTTTTCCCTCATCCCGCGCATCGCCCGAAGCGACAAAGAGGCAGCCTCGGCCTCTGCCCGCATCCAGTCAGGCGGGTATCTGGCGGCTACGTGCGCCCCGCCCCTGGCCGGCTGGCTGAACTCGGTCACCGGCGGCTGGTCCGCACCGCTGTTCCTGGTCCTCGCCGCGACCCTGGCTTTCGCCGTCGGCGGGCTGCTGGCGGTGCGGCTGTCGGAACGGCGCTGACAGGCGTCAGTCTGACGGCGCTTACGATCTGACGTTCCAAACAGCCCGCCAAGCAGAAAACGCCCGGCCAAGGTTACCCGGCCGGGCGTTTTCACGTGTTCAAGCCAAATCAGGCCTCGACGATCACCACGGTGACCACGGGCTTGCGCCGCAGCTGGCGGTCGGACCAGCGCACCAGCGCCTCAGCAATCGCCTTCTCGGCATCCGGGCCGGTCCTGTCGCCCTTGAGCCCGGCCAGCGTCTTCTCGACGATGCCGGTGGCCTTCTCCAGCTCGCCTGCCGCAGGCGCGAAGCCGACGGGGAAGAACTCGGGGTCCTCCTCCAGCTTCCCGGAATCCGGATTGACGATCGCCAGCACGGTCACCGCGCCGTCTTCGGCCAACCGGATGCGGTCCTGCAGGGACTCCTCGGTAGCGGCTCCCGCAATCATGTTCTCCACGTACACGTAGTCCGCCTTGACCTGGCCGGACACGCGGGCCACGCCGTCCTTGAGGTCAATCGTCGTGCCGTCCTCGACCACCAGCGCGCGCTTCGGGTCCACACCCGTGCGGACGGCCAGTTCGGCGTTGGCCTTGAGGTGGCGATGCTCGCCGTGCACCGGCATCACGTTGCGCGGGCGCACCAGGTTGTAGCAGTAGACCAGCTCGCCGGCGCTGGCGTGGCCGGAAACGTGGACCTTCGCGTTGCCCTTGTGCACCACGTTGGCGCCGAGCTTCGTCAGGTCGTTGATCAGCCGGTAGATGGAGGTCTCGTTGCCCGGGATCAACGAGCTGGCCAGCAGGACGGTGTCGCCCTCGGTCAAGTCGATCATGTGGTCCTGGCTCGCCATGCGTGCCAGCGCCGCCATCGGTTCGCCCTGCGAGCCGGTGCAGATCAGCACGGCCTTCGTGGGAGCCATCTTGTCCAGTTCCTTGAAGTCCACCAGCATGCCGCGCGGCACGTTCAGGTAGCCCAACTCCCGGGCAGTCTTCATGTTGCGGACCATCGAGCGGCCCACAAAGGCCACCTTCCGCCCGTACAGGTGGGCGGCGTCGATAACCTGCTGGATGCGGTGGATGTGGCTCGCGAAGCTGGAGACGATGATCCGGCGCGGAGCGGTGCGGAACACTTCGTCGATCGCCGGAGCCAGATCCTGCTCGGAGATCTGGAAACCGGGCACGTCGGCGTTCGTCGAGTCAGGCAGGAACAGGTCCACGCCCTCCTCGCCCAACCGCGCGAAACCGGCAAGGTCGGTGATCCGGCCGTCCAGCGGGAACTGGTCCATCTTGAAGTCACCCGTCGCCAGCACCAGTCCGGCGCCGGTGCGGATGGCCACGGCCATGCCGTCCGGGATGGAGTGGTTCACGGCCAGGAACTCCAGGTCGAACGGCCCGAACTTCTTCCGGTCGCCCTCCTTGACCTGCACGGTCTTGGCGGTGATGCGGTGTTCCTGCAGCTTGGTCTTGATGAACGCCAGCGTCAGCTTCGCGGAGATCAGGGGGATGTCCGAGCGTTCCTTCAGCAGGTACGGCACACCGCCGATGTGGTCCTCGTGCCCGTGGGTCAGCACAATGCCGACAATGTCGTTCAGCCGGTCGCGCAGGTAGGAGAAGTCGGGCAGGATCAGGTCCACGCCCGGGTGGTGCTCCTCGGGGAACAGTACGCCGCAGTCGACAATCAGCAGCTTGCCGCCGAATTCGAACACGGTCATGTTGCGGCCGATCTCCTCCAGCCCGCCCAGTGACACGATGCGCATGGCACCCTTGTCCAGCTTGGGGGGTGTCTGCGGCCCAGCGGGTGCGGAGTGGCGTGAAGTCCTAGTCATGGGATCCGATCTCTATGTGATTCTGCAATGGCGGGACGGCAACGCCCCAAGCCGGCTTACCGGCAGTGAAATTCCGGGGCCGAGACGCCCTGCGACGGATCGGCGGCCTGCCCCACAGCAACAACTGCGGGACGGCATACTTGTCTCTGACTTTATCACCGCACGCCAGAGCCCAACACCGCCGTCCTGCGCGAAACCTACGGGCTTCCTCACTCCAGCCCTGCCGCGACCGCTAAACGCCAAAACCAAAGCGCAAAGAACGACGGCGGCCGCCGCCAGCCGATACCGCAGCGCCGACCTGCCGATCAAAGAATTTTGCCAAGGTCATCGGTTGAGTCGCCGGCCAGCTGCTCCCGGTCGTCCTCGAGCCCAGGGTCGGCCTGTGGAAATTCCAGCAGGTCCGCCTTGGCTAGGTACGGGCTACGACCGGACGTTAAGCTCGCCGGTGGGGTGCCAACCATCGGGCAGTACCTGCAGGAGTATGTTGGGGACAGAACGTGACGTTAGGCGACGGCGCGGCACAATTTAGAATGTGGGCCGCTGCTTGGCAGGCAACAGGGGAAGGATCATTCATGAAGATCGGCATCATCGGAGCAACGGGCAAGGCGGGGCGCGCCGTCGTCATGGAGGCCCTCTCGCGCGACCATGAGACCACCGCCATCGTCCGGAATCCGGCGAGGGCCGCTGAGCTGTTCGGCGGAGGCGTCCCCGTCCTGGCCCGCGATGCTTTCGACCTGACCGCCGAAGATCTGGAGGCCTTCGACGTCGTTGTTAATGCGGTCGGCACGACTCCGGACCAGGCCCAGCAGCACGTCGACCTCGCCCGGGCACTGGTGAAACACGCGGACGGCAATGAGTCGCTGCGTCTGGTCTTTATCCTCGGCGCCGGCAGCCTGACTACGGGCGAGGGCAAACACCTCTTCGTGGAGGACATCCGCAAGGTGCCGGGAGCTGAGGCCTGGGTCTCCATCCCCGAGAACCAGCTCAAGGAACTTGAGTACTTGCGCACCGTGGACGACGTCGATTGGGTCGGCGTTTCCCCGTCGGCCACTTTCGAACCGGGCGAGGCACGGGGCGTTGTCCTGGGCATCGACCAGCTCCTGGTCGCCGACGACGGAACCTCCCACACGACGTCGGGCACTATGGCCGAGGCCATCCTCGACGAGATCGAGCGCCCGGCCCATCACAAGCAGCGGTTCACTGTCCGCGACCGCTCCTAGGCCTTCCGCGGGGAGGACCGCCGCCGGAACGCCACAACCAATTCGCTGGGAATTTACCCTGTTCTCTCCAACTTCCGGCGCCGGAGTGATTAGCTGGAACCGGGCGTACCTGCCCTGAACGAAGGAGAACCATGAGCCAGGAACGGAAAGAGAACTCGGACGACGCAGGCCGCGTGTCACGGGACGAAGAAGTGCTTTCGCCCGGCGAAGTCACTCCGGATGCAAAGGGCCTCGCCCAGGTCTACGGCGATGCGGACCGCACCAACACGGATGACCCCGTCACGCCTCCGGGTCCCGTTGATGCCGCGGCAATGGAGTACATGGAAGAGAAATTCACCGTGCGCGATGCCGGCCACGGCGAGCGCTACCTCGAAGAGACCCCGGAGTCCGAAGCGACCGAGTAACGGGCTGGCAACGAAGGAAACATGATGGCGAAGCTGCGCGTAGCTCCTTTCTGCATATCCCTCGACGGCTACGGTGCCGGGCCGGATCAGAGCGCGGAGAACCCGCTTGGTGTGGGTGGCGAACGTCTGCATGAGTGGGTGTTGCCCACCCGGGCCTTCCGGAGCAAACACGGCATGGGCGACGACGGCGAAACGGGTGTCGATAACGACATTGCCGACCGCTCGGACGCCGGCATCGGGGCCACCATCATGGGCCGGAACATGTTCGGACCCGTCCGGGGTCGGTGGGAGAACAGTGACGACTGGACCGGCTGGTGGGGCGATAATCCGCCCTTCCACCACCCCGTGTTCGTCCTCACCCATCACGAACGCGCCCCGCTTGAGATGGAGGGTCGAACCACTTTCCACTTCGTCAGCGGCGGAATCCACGCCGCCCGCGAGCAGGCGATCGACGCCGCCGGTGGCCTCGATGTGAAGCTCGGCGGTGGAGTGTCGACTATCCGGCAGTACCTGCAGGCCGGGCTCGTCGACGAACTGCAGCTCAGCATTGTGCCAATCCTGCTCGGTTCGGGCGAACGGCTGCTCACCGATCTTGGCGATCAGATACAGCACTACCGGCGCGCGGACATCGCCAGTTCGGCGTCGGCAGCCCACATCACGCTAGTCCGTGACGGCAGATGAACCTCGATACGCTGTAGGAGTGTTCTCGAAGCGACAGACCCAGGGATGGCACGCAACCGGGGACGCATTGGTCCTGGCTGATCGGCATCCCAGCGATCCGGCTCCTTCCAGCCGGCTGCCGGGTGTCATGATCGCCATCTGCATCTTCGTGGTGCTACTCGGTGGCGGCGTGGCGATATACAGCGGATACCTCATGGCCATCGGCGCTCCGGAGACCAGTTCGCCAGGCAGCCGAGGGAACATGCCGCGGCCTGTGGCGTTCGTCCTGGGCATCGGCTTGGCACTCTCATCTGTACTCATCGTGCGCCAGGAACGGCAGAGCCTAGGCAAGTTCCATGCGTCGATGACGCTCACGCCCGACCACGTGGTGGTGCACAACATTCGTGACCGGTTCATGGTTCCCTGGTCGGGCCTCCAAGAGGCAGGTCTCGAGAGAACCGGCCGCAAACAGCGGCTGAACCTCCGGCTGGATGGGCCGGCATCGTCCTACCGCACGGTGCATGCAGGCACGTCGTTGTCTACCTGCGTCCTCGAGAACGTGAGCTGCGCAGACGCCGGCCGCGACGCCGTCGTACTTCAGCATTACTTGTCCAAGGCCGACCAACGCCACCGCATTGGAACGGATGAATCGGCACGTCACGCGAACAGCGTGTGACCGCCGGACTAGGGCCGGTTATTCGAGGGTTTTGCCGATTTCCTCAGCAGTGTTGTGGAGTTGATCGACGATACCGGCAAGGCGTCCGGACTTCATCCGCTGGTCCGGACCAGTCGCGGTGACCACGCCGAGCAAAAGCCCGTCGACGTCGCGGACTCCGACCGCGACAGCGAACAGCCCCTCTTCGAGTTCGTTGTCAATCACGGCGTAGCCGTTCTCTCGGATCTCCTTGAGCTGACGCAACAACACTTTGCTATCGGTGATGGTTTGCGGGGTGAAGGACGCCAGAGACCCGGAGAGGAGCTGGGAGACCCGCGCGTCAGCGAGATCTGCCAACAGAATCTTCCCCGTCGCGCTGGCGTGCAGCGGGTACTGGCGGCGCACGTAAAGGTTCGAGACCTGCAACAGCCTTGAGGCCGAGGCCTCGGCAATGATCTCGTATTCAGTCTCGCTCTTGACGAGCGCGAAGCTGACGGTTTCGCTGATCTCCTGGGCGACCCCTTCAAGGACCGGCTGGACCTTCGCAGCCACCCCTGCCGTGGGGTCCGCCAGCCGTCCAAGCCTGGCCATCTCCCAGCCGAGCGTGTAGTTGTTCTCGGTTCGGTCAACGAACCCAACCTGTTCCATACTCAGCAGCAGCCGGAAGGCAGTGGGCCGTGTCATCCCGACGATCTGGGCCAGTTCAGTGACCGTGATCCCTTGGGGATGGCGGCCCAGCTCGCGCAGCAGCGTCATGGCCTTGACGACGGACTTGTTGGTGAGGTCCGGCGCTTCGGCGGATTCGTTGGTCGGTTCGGTTCCCGGCATGATCTTGTTTTCCTCTCGGGCGGGCATCAAACCCTTTGATTGCAGCAACACCACCTTATGCGGTGGACAGTCACCCTAGCCCCGCCGTGAAGTGCTCCTTCGACTGGATGGGAATCCGGAAGATGGGGCAGCACAGTGGCCCCCGCCGCTGTGCTGCCCCGCCGGTTTAGGGGTTACTTCCGACTGCTGCCGGAAGCTTCGCTGAGGACTAGGCCTTTGGTCTCCGGAGCCAGGAAGTGGGACACAATCCCGCCAATGATGGAGACTGCAGCGGCAAACACCATAGTGGTGGCGACACCCAGTCCTTGCATCGAGATCGGGAGGACGAATGTGCCTACAGCGGCGCCGACACGCGATGCTGCCGTCGCGAAACCTACGCCCGCTCCGCGGATTTCGGTAGGGAACACCTCTCCGGGGTACACGCCACAGAGGGCCGTGGAGACTGCGTTGAAGAAGGAGAAGATCAGGAAGCAAAGGATCACCACAGTGGGCGAAGCTCCGGCAAACAGACCCACAAGGAGCAGTGCCGCGGCCGAGATCCAGAAGGGCGGGATCGCCAGCTTGCGTCGGCCGACTCGCTCGATAAGCACAACCGAAAGGATCGAGCCGAGCACTACGATGCCGTTCAACGCGAGCGCCCCGGTCAAGCCGTCCTCAAGACCGAACTGCGAAAGTACGACAGGGGCAAAGGTGGCAATGGCGAAGTACGGTGTGACGTTGCAGATCCAGAAAACGCTGACGAAGGTAGTCGTCTTGATGTGCTCGGGAGAGAACAGGCTGCGGAAGCTGGACTTGCGGACCTTTTCCTCCATGAGGTCGCGCTGGTCTTCCTCGGTCATGAATTCGGCGGCGATCGCTTCGGCCTCCTTGATCCGCCCCTTACTCATCAGCCAACGAGGGGACTCGGGAGTGCCCAGCCGCATGAGGAAGACGATAACGGACGGAATGGTGCTGAGGCCCAGGACCACCTGCCAGTCGATTGTGATGGAACTGACCAAGGCATAGCCCATGGCGTAGGAGAACAGGTAGCCCACGTACCACGCGACCTCTTGGATGGCGAGCAGTTTCCCGCGTAGCCGCGCCGGCGCAAACTCGGCGAGCAAGGGCCATCCGATGGCGTAGTCGGCACCAATGGCCATGCCCATCAGAAGCCGGACGAAGAACAGCATCGCTGCGTCGGCGATAAAGAACTGGGCAACCGAGCCGATCAGGAAGACCGCCAGGGTGAACGTGAACATCGGCTTGCGACCGACTTTGTCAGCCAGATAGCCGCCGAGGGGCCCGCCGAAAAAGATGCCGATCAAGGCCGAGGCACCAATGAGTCCCTGCCAGGCGGCGGATAGCTGCAGGTCTTCCGTAATGGAAGGCATGACGACGCCGATGCCTCCGAGGATGAACCCGTCGATGAACATGCCTCCGGCGATGACCAGGCTCAGCTTGCCGAGGAAGCGACGTTGCTTCCCCTGCAAGGGTTGGATCGTGGATTTGCCGGGCGGCGATTGCATACGTGTGGAGGTCACGGTGGAAATCCTTGTCTTGTCTGAGGGGCGCGAGGAGCACAACGGCTGGTAGTAGCTTCGGGAGCCCGCCGCTCGCGCTGAGCGCGTTCATAAGTTGAACGTCACGTTCGAAGATATGACACGGATCACAAGATCGTCAAGTGGTTTTTTCTACCCAAATCAACTCTTGACAGTGACGTGGGCGACAACTAAATTGAACACCACGTTCAGAAATTGAACGTCCAAAGTTTCCCTTTTGCATCGGTCCAAGGAAGTCACGCTGCTATGAAGAATCAACCACTGAGCCTCTTCGCCTTCGACGTCAACGCCCCCGCCCATCTGACCTCGGGTTCGTGGCGTGACAAGGCTGATCAGGGCCACCGCTACACCGACCTGGCCTACTGGAAGGACGTCGCCCGGATGCTCGAAGGTGCCGGCTTTGACGGCATCTTCTTCGCCGACACCGTCGGCTACCACGACGTCTACGAAGGCCGGCCCGACGCGGCGTTGCGCGATGCTGCGCAGTTTCCCGTCAACGACCCGATGCTGTTGATCAGCGGCATGGCCGCTGTGACGGAAAAGCTCGCGTTTGGCGTCACGTCTTCCGTGTCTTATGAGCAGCCGTACCTGATGGCACGGCGCTTCAGCACCCTCGACCACCTGACCGGCGGACGCGTGGGATGGAACGTCGTCACCTCGTACTCCGAGTCCGCAGCCAAGAACCTGGGGACGGGGCAGCAGCTCGACCACGACGAGCGCTACGAGCTGGCCGAGGAATACATGGAAGTGCTCTACAAGCTCTGGGAGCGATCCTGGGCGCCCGACGCCGTCGTCCGCGACGCGGAAGGTGGCACTTTCATCGATCCGTCCCGCGTCCGACCCATCGAACACTCGGGCAAGTACTTCTCCGTTCCGGGCATGCATCTGTGCGAGCCCTCGCCGCAGCGGACTCCCGTGCTGTTCCAAGCCGGCGCCTCTCCCCGCGGCATGGCCTTCGCCGGACGGCACGCCGAGGTCGTGTTCATCAACGCCGTCTCGGTAGCACAGGCCCGCCGAAGCGTCGAAAAGATCCGGCAGGCCGCCGTCGAAAACGGCCGCAATCCGCATGACATCAAGGTCGTCGTCCTGCTGACAGTCATTACCGCGCCGACCGACGAAGAAGCCGAGGTCCTTCACCGGCAGGCGCTTGCAAACGTCACCGTCGAGGGGACGTTGGCCCGCTTCGGCGGATGGACCGGCGTCGACCTGTCCACCGCCGATCTGGACGCCCCGCTCACCCACGTGAAAACGCGTGGTGTCCAGTCGATCGTGGACATGTTCTCCAAGGCCGATCCGGACCGCGTGTGGACCCCCCGCGCCATCGCCGAGTTCCTCGGTATCGGCGGCACCGGAAGCACCATTGTCGGCTCGCCCGAAACTGTCGCCGCCGAGATCAAACGCTGGCGCGACGAAGCCGACGTCGACGGCATCAACCTCAGCTACACCGCCAAGCCCGACGGCTGGAAACGCTTCATCGAGCACGCGCTGCCCGAACTGCGCCGCCAGGGCCTCGTCGCCGAGACTTCCCCGGGACAGCAGCTAACGCTCCGCGAGAAGCTCTACGGTCCCGGGAACCAGTACACGCTGCCCGGACACGCCGCCACCGAATACCGCAACGCCCCCGCCGTCGCCCTCGCTTCCTAGCGGGATCCAGGCAAGACAACAACACAAGCAGGAGAAGCACCCCATGACTGAAACCACAGACGTCGTCGTCGTCGGCGCCGGAGTCGCCGGGCTCATCACCGCCCGCGAGCTCACCCGCAAAGGCCTGAACGTCGTCGTCCTTGAAGCACGTGACCGGATCGGCGGCCGCACCTGGACGGATCACCGGCTCGGCCATGATCTGGAGATCGGCGGTACCTGGCTGCACTGGACCCAGCCGCATGTCTGGGCCGAGGTCACCCGCTACGGCCTTGACGTGACGCGCGGCCCCCGCTCCGAGGAGACCTTCTGGCTCGCCGGCGACGAGGTTCGCCACGGCGCGCTCGAGGACTTCATGGAGCTCATCGACCCGGGCATGACCCGGCTGCTGGAAGACACCATGAAGTGGATCCCGCGGCCCGACCAGCCGCTGAAGGTGCGGGAGATCGCGGAGGTCGACCAGTTCAACCTGCAGGAGATGCTCGACGAACTGGACCTGTCCGTGGACGAGCGCAACGCCAACGAGGCGGCCTGGGTGGGGCACTTCAACGGTCCTCTGGATAAGTGCGCCTACACCAACGCGCTGCGCTGGACCGCCGCTGCGGCCGGATCCTGGCATCTGATGCACGAGGCGTCGGCAATCTTCCGCCTCGCCAACGGCACCCGCAGCCTGGTTGATGCCATCGCCCAGGACTCCGGGGCGGACATCCGGCTCGGCTCCCCCGTCAGCTCGATCGTGCACAATGCCGACTGCGCCGAGATCACCTACGGTGCCGGCGAAACGATCCGGGCCGCCAAGGTGGTCATCACGGTCCCCATGAACACGCTGCACCAGCTCAACGTCTTCCCGGCGCTGCCCGAAGGCAAGATCCGCCCCAGCATCGAGAAGACCGGCTCACGCGGCGTGAAGGCCTGGATCCGGGTCCGCGGCCCCATCAAGCCGTTCTTCGCCTACTCCACGCAGCACCACCCGCTTTCCGTGGTGCGCACGGAGTACATCAGCGAAACCGAAGCCGTACTCGTGGCTTTCGGCGCGGACTCCACGCGCCTCGACGTCAACGACATCGACGCCGTCCGCGGAGCTCTGAAGGTATGGCGTGATGATCTGGAGGTGCTGGAGACCACGGGCCACGACTGGATGGCCGATGAATACTCCCAGGAGACCTGGCTGATCCAGCAGCCGCGGCAGCTCACCCAGTACCTCGAGGCCCAGCAGCAGAACACCGGGGCCCTGCATTTCGCCAGCGCAGACTACGCCAACGTCTGGCCCTGCTTTATCGACGGCGCCATCGAAAGCGGCTTCAACGCCGCCCGCGAAATCCACGCCGCCATCACCGCTTCCGCCCAACTCACCCCTGCAACCTAAGGAAGAACCATGAGCATCGCGACCCTCTCCCCGGCGATCGCGCCGGACCACTACCGCTCCGTCATGCGTCATTTCCCTACCGGCGTCGCAGCCGTCTGCGCCATCGACCCGGAGACCGGCAAGCCCTGCGGCATGATCGTAGGCACATTCCAGGCGCTGTCCATGGAACCGGCGCTGGTGACCTTCAGTGTCACCCGGACCTCGACCAGCTGGCCCAAGATCGCCCGCTCCGGATCGTTCAGCGTCAGCCTGCTCGCCGACGGCCAGCAGGCGGTGTGCAAGGCCCTCTCGAGCAAGGCGGAGGACAAGTTCGTGGCGATCGACTGGGAGGATTCCCGGCAGGGAAATCCGCACATCAACGGCGCCCTCGGCTGGATCGACTGCACCATCAAGCAGGAGCTCGACGGCGGCGACCACCTGCTGATCGTCGCCAGCGTCCAGGAGATGCAAGAGGCCGACGGCGAACCCCTCGTCTTCCACGGCGGCCGCCTCGGCGGTTTCCGCGAGAGTGCCGCGGCCTGAGAAGGAGAAAATTCATGACCATAACAACCGCTTCCACCGCCACAACCGCCACCGAGCTGGAAGACATCCTGGCCGCCGCGCATGGGGCTGCCGGTCTCTGGGGCGCCCTTCGCCCGGCACAGCGGGCGGACATCCTTGACCAGGTGGCCGCTGCACTGGATGCATCGGCCGAGGAGCTCATTCCCCTGGCCGCCCAGGAAACTCATCTGACCAACGGCCGCCTCACCGGGGAACTGAAGCGCACTACCTTCCAGCTGCGCCTCTTCGGCGAAGTCCTGCGCGATGGCGGATACCTTGATGCCCGGATCGACCACGCCGACCCCGACTGGCCCATGGGCGCCCCGCGGCCGGATCTGCGCCGGGTCCAGCGACCCATCGGCCCGGTTCTGGTCTTCGCGGCGAGCAACTTTCCCTTCGCGTTCTCGGTAGCCGGCGGCGACACCGCCTCCGCCCTGGCCGCGGGCAACCCTGTCATCCTCAAGGCCCATTCCGGCCACCCCGAGCTCTCCGTCCAAACAGCCCGGATCGTGATCTCGGCACTGCGCGCCGCTGGAGCCCCGGAGGGTGTCTTCGCCCTGATCGAGGGCACCGACGCCGGGAGCGCGGCCCTGCGGGACCCGAGGATCAAGGCCGGAAGCTTCACCGGTTCAATCCAGGGCGGGCGTGCGCTGATGGACATCGCAGTCTCCCGCCCCGACCCCATTCCGTTCTACGGGGAGCTCGGCAGCAACAACCCCGTCTTCGTGACTGCGAAGGCGGCAGCGGCACGGGGCACGAGGATCGCCGAGGAGTTCGTCGCCTCGTTCACCCTCGGCGCCGGGCAGTTCTGCACCAAGCCCGGGACAATCTTCGTTCCCTCGGGCTCCCGCATGGTCGAGTACCTGCGGTCGGCCGCCCTGCCCGACGGCGCGGCGTTGCTCAATGACCGCATCCAGTCCGGCTACCTCGAATCCCTCCGGCAGCTTTCCGCGCACCAGCACATCAGTGTCCTGGCACAGGGCCCGGATCCCCTGTCCGATCCGCCCTCGCCGACACTGCTGCTGACCCGCGCCGAACACGTCCTCGCCGCACCGCGCGAGCTGGAGGCGGAATGCTTCGGGCCCACCGCCGTCGTTATTGAGTACGACGACGAAAGCCAGCTCGTTCCCCTGGCCGAGTCCTTTGAGGGCCAGCTGGCGGCCACGATCCAAGCTGAGGATGACTGCCCCGTGGCGGAGCTGGTGCAGGTGCTGGACGAAAAGGCGGGACGGGTGCTGTGGAACCAATGGTCCACCGGCGTCTCCGTGACCTACGCGCAGCAGCACGGCGGCCCCTACCCGGCCACCACCGCACCGGGCTCCACATCGGTGGGCACGGCGGCGATCGAACGCTTCCTGCGTCCCGTCGCCTTCCAGGGCTTCCCGCAGCATCTGCTGCCCGAGGCGCTGCAGGACAGCAACCCGCTCAACGTGCCACAAACGGTCAACGGCCAGCGCTGACACCGCTGCCGCGCCTGGCCCCGGTCAGGTGCGGCAGCCGTCCCTCGATCAAGTCCGCCCCGCGATAGGAAAGTCAATGCCTGTCATCGAAGGAACCCTTGCGCACCGCCGTTCCACTCCTCCCGGATGGGCGGTCCAACGCGTCGCCGGCGCACTCGAAACCGAACAACAGGCAGGCAGAAGGACGAACACCATCGACCTCGCCCGGCGCACCGGCCTCAGCAAGGGCCTGGCACGCCGCTGCCTCAACCACCTTCAAACCATGTCGGCCGCTGTCAACCCGCGGTGACAACGGCGCTCCGTCGAGCCCAACGGATAGTCTCCAGGACTTTTCAGGAGTACGGTGCCGGAAAGTACTGCTCAGCAACTGCTTGAGAAGGAAGCCATGGACCTAGATCTGTTTGCCGGCATTCCCGTCCGCGATTACGCCGAAGCGACAGCCTGGTATGAGCGGCTCCTGGGAGCCCCGCCATCGTTCCTGCCCAACGACACCGAGGCGGTCTGGGAGCTCGCCGAGCACCGGTATCTGTTCATCGAAGTGCGGTCCGGGCATGCCGGGCACGCCATGCACACAGTCTTCCTCGGCGACTTTGACGCCCGCATCTCGCAGATCGCCGAGCGGGGACTCGAGCCGGCTGTGCGCGAAACCTACGAAAACGGTGTCCGCAAGGCGACCTTCCGAGACCCGGACGGCAACGAGATCGGCTTCGGCGGCGCACCAGTCTGACCGAATCTACGCGCTGGTGCCACTATCGGGAGGCCTGGCGCGTCTGAAGCCCCACAGAACCCTGCGGGGCTTCATTGTTCTGTACGGTATTCGGCTATGGGGCCCGGTCGCTGGCCGGCTCTTCCACTTCGGACTTGTCGAGGAAAGCCTTCACTTCGGAGTCATCGGACTTCGTCCAGGTCTCGTCTCTGGCATCCTGGTCTCCCTGACGGGTTTCCGGCGTGCGCGCGGTTTCCTTTCTGAAGCCCCAACCGAAATCCTTGTTCGAGGCGTAGCACATCACGAACCTCCTTCATCTCGGTCCTTTAATCGTCCTCCGGTCAACCGCGGAAGCCAAGTGTCGGGCACGCTCCTGCGGAGATTCCTGTTGCTCCCGCAGTAGGTACAAGGGTGGCCCCAGATGTGTCCGCTGCAACAGTTCCGTAACCTATGAGGTTAGGTAAGGCTTACCTGCCTATGCTTTCCCGGTGACTATCCAGTTGGACCTTGCCCGTGTTTCGTTCGCCGCCGATCTGGCGCGCCACGGAGACCAACCCGCCGTCCTCATAGAGGACCGCGTCCTGACCTACCGAGAGCTGGCCAACCGCGTCGACGACGTCGCGGAGCGACTGGGACCAGTGCGGCGGCTGGCCGTGCTGGCGGCGGCCAATGACCTGGATTCGCTCGTCGCCTATCTGGCCGCGCTGTCCGGCGGCCACCCGCTCATCCTCGTTCCGGCCGATAAGCCTGCTGCCCTCGGATCGATCCTGGCGAGCTACGATCCGGACGTCGTCATGCGCTCGGGCACTGGGGAACCGGTGCTGGAAGTCCGGCGTGAAGGAACGGCCCATCAGCTCCACCCCGAGCTGGCTCTGCTGCTGAGCACGTCCGGCTCCACGGGGTCACCCAAGCTGGTGCGCCTCTCCCGGGAAAACCTGCAGTCCAACGCCGGGGCAATCGCCGAGTATCTGGACATCCAACCCAGCGACCGCGCAGCCACGACGCTGCCGATGTCCTACTGCTACGGACTCTCGGTCATCAACAGCCACCTGCTGCGCGGCGCAGGGCTGGTGCTCACGGACCTGTCCGTGGTGGACCCATGCTTCTGGGACCTTTTCCGGGAGCAGCGCGCGACGACGTTTGCGGCAGTTCCGTACACTTTCGAGCTGCTCGACCGGGTCGGATTCGCCGGTATGGACCTTCCGGGCCTGCGGTACGTGACCCAGGCTGGCGGCCGGCTCGATCCGTCAACCGCGCACCGGTACCGCGAGCTGGGCCAGCGCGGCGGCTGGGACCTGTTCGTGATGTACGGGCAGACCGAGGCCACCGCACGGATGGCGTACCTCCCGCCGCAGCTCGCAGCCGAGAACCCGGGGACCATCGGCATTCCCGTGCCGGGCGGCGCCTTCCGTATCGATCCGGTGCCCGGACTGGAGGACGGCGAGCTTGTCTACACCGGACCCAATGTCATGCTGGGCTACGCCGAGTGCCCCGGAGACCTCGCGGCCGGCCGCACGAGTGACGAGCTGCGCACCGGGGACCTCGCCCGGAGGCACGCGTCCGGCGTGTACGAGGTGGTGGGACGGCGCAGCCGGTTTGTGAAGATCGTCGGCCTGCGCATCGACCTCGGCCAGGTGGAGAAGATTCTCGCCGAGCTCGGGGTGCCAGCAGCCAGCGCCGGATCCGATAGGGGCCTCGTGGTCGCAGTCGAGGGTGACCACGACGCGGCCCTGTTGGGCAAGGTGCTGGCCCAAAAACTCGGACTCCCGCGCGGTGCCGTGGAACTGCACGCCGTCGTTAGCTTCCCTCGCCTGGCGAACGGCAAGGTTGACTACCAGGCCGTGCTGGCCCTCGCCCGGCCGAACCCGGAACCTGAACCTCAACCTGCGGCACCAGAGCGCTCCCCAGCTGGACCGGCGGACGTCCGGACAATTTTCGCCGAGGCGCTGGAGTGCGACGACGTCAAGGACACGGACACGTTCGTCTCGCTGGGCGGCGATTCGCTGTCCTACGTGGCGGCCTCGGTCCGGCTGGAGAAAGCGCTAGGGCACCTGCCTCCGGACTGGCACGTCACACCCATCGGCGAACTGGCACCGCGGCCGAGGGCAGCCGGGCGCGGAAGACGCTGGTTCGCGCCGCTGGAGACCGGCATCCTGCTCAGGGCGGCGGGGATTGTCCTGATCATCGGAACCCATGCACAGCTCTTGCATTGGCCGGGAATGGCCCATGTGCTCTTCGCAGTGGCTGGCTACAACTTCGCCCGCTTCCAGCTTAACGGCGACCGCATGCCACGTCTGCGCCGGCAACTGCGCAGCCTCGGAAGGATCATCGTGCCGAGCGTGGCCTTCATCGCCGTCGCCTACGTGCTCACCGACAGGTACGGCCCGGAGAATCTGGCGCTCCTCAACTCCTTCGTGGGGCCGGAGACGTGGACCACCCGCTGGGACTTCTGGTTCATCGAGATGCTGGTCTATGTGCTGATCTCCGTGGCGGCGCTGCTCGCCATTCCCTGGGCGGCCCGGGCGGAGAGCCGCTTCCCCTTCGCGTTTGCGCTAGGCCTGACCGCCGTCGGCCTGCTGACCCGCTTCGAGATCCTCAACCCGCCAGCACCGAACCCCGCACCCGTGCTGTGGCTCTTCGCCCTGGGCTGGGCGGTGGCGCGGGCCAGGAACCTGCCGAGACGGCTGGCGGTATCGGCCATTGCCGTGCTCACCGTACCTAGCTTCTTCGGTGACCCGTATCGCGACGCGACCATCCTCGCCGGCATCCTCCTGCTCACCTGGCTGCCCGCGGTCCCGGTCCTGTCCTGCCTCCACCAACTGCTGGGAGTGCTTGCCGCCTCGTCGCTGTATGCCTACGTCACCCACTGGCTTGTCTACCCGGGACTGGCGCCCGTCAGTCCTGCCCTGGCGGTGGCCGCTTCGCTGGCGGCAGGAGTAGCGTACTGGGCCCTGTCCATGCGGGCGATGGGCATGGCGGGCCGCTGGGTGACGGCGTTTCGGACTCGGTCGGCATCCTCCCGTACCCCGGCGTCGCCAAACACGGCCGTCCCTGCCTAGCTCCGGTGCAACCGTTCGTCAGTGTTGGAATATCGACGGCGGCCGGCGAGGTGGGTTCCATGAGACCAGCACAATTCACTCATCCGGAGTTTTCGCAATAGTCTGGCCGCATGGATACAAGCACCGTGAAGCCCGGCGAACGGGTTGACAGGCAGGCGCGCATTCTTGAGGCCGCCATGGACCTGCTGTCGCGCCATGGCATCTCGGGCGTTAACATGCGTGCCGTCGCGCGAGAAGCCGGCGTCGCCTTGGGGCTTGTGAACTACTACTACGAAGACAAGACAAGCCTGATCCGGGCGGCATTGAAGCGCGTTGACGAGCATGACATTGCGCTGGTCAAACCCGATCCGGCGTCGCCGCCAAAGGAGCGGCTCCTTGAGGCCCTTCGGCGCGTTGCCGATCCGGAACTGCTGACCACGCCATATTTGTCGTTACGCCTCCACTTATGGGCGCTGGCGCAGGCCAATGAAGACTTTGCTGCAATAAATGACGCAGCGTTCGAGCGCTACGTCGACGGGCTCGCTGCCTTGATTGGGAAGGCCAGGCTTGATCTGGCACCTGAAGAATGCAGGAAACGGGCAGACGACATAGTGGTAATCCAAAATGGCATGTGGCTGACGGCGCTCCTTGGCTTGGACCGGGCGTCCACCGAGAGAAGCATCAACCGCACAGAAGAGATCGCCTTCGCCCCCTAGCGGAAAGAACAGTACCTCCGATCCCACACGATACGTAACCCTCTGCCGATCACCAACGGCACACTCTTGCATGGCCGGCGGACAGTTCATGGTTACGCGGCATCGCTGTAGCAAATTTAGCTTGAACATCTGTTCAAATCTAGTCTTGAACAGATGTTCAAACTCGACTACTCTCCACTCTATGAGCCAGATCACATCAGAGAGCAACTGATTTCCACTGTTGCTCGCATTGGGGCTCCGCCCTGATGAGGCCTTGGCTATCAGCGAGACCGCGACCAGCACCAGCTATCGATGCGAGGTACGAGACCGATATGAGCACGCCGCCTGAGACTGTCGAGCCGCGGCTCGACGAAGAAGACAATAAACGTCCCGCAACGGACACCGTTCAGCCTTTACCCGAACCAAGACCCGATCCCGCAGCGCCGACGCGGGTGAACAAGACCGTCTTTGTCGGCTCGGCGGCAGGCGTCCTTGGCATCGCGCTGTGGGCCATCCTGGACCGCGCATCGGCAGATGCCGTGATCGGCACGGCCGTGACGTGGGTGGGCGAGACTTTCGGCTGGTGGTACTCGCTGATCGTCGTCGCGGTGCTCGCGTTCGTCCTCTTTGTGGCTGTATCCAGAGTAGGAAAAACCCGCCTCGGGCCGGACCACTCGCGCCCGACCTTCAACATGTTCACGTGGACGGCGATGCTCTTCGCCGCCGGCATCGGGATCGACCTCATGTTCTTCTCAGTGTCGGAGCCCGTGACCCAGTTTTTGGCCCCGCCGGGAGGCGAAGCTTCCACTATTGAAGCCGCCCGGCAGGCCATGGTCTGGACCTTGTTCCACTACGGCATCCTGGGCTGGGGCCTTTATGCCCTGATGGGACTGGCCCTCGGGTACTTCGCTTTCCGGCACAACCTGCCGCTCAGCATCCGTTCCGCGCTCTACCCCATCCTCGGCAAGCGGATCCACGGGCCGCTGGGGCACGCCGTCGATATTGCTGCCTTGCTGGGCGCGATCTTCGGCATCGCTACCAGCCTGGGCATCGGCGTCGCACAGCTCAACTACGGACTGAGTTTCCAGTTCGGCATTCCCGAGAACACCCTTGTGCAGATCGCGCTGATCGCCGTGGCCGTGGTGATGGCGACCGTCTCGGTGCTCACCGGAGTGGAGAAGGGCATCCGCCGGCTGTCGGAGCTCAACATCATCCTGGCCATCGCGCTGATGATCTTCATCCTCGTCACCGGGTCCACGCGCTTCCTCTTCGACGGCATCGTGAACAACATCGGCGATACGCTGTCCCGCTTCCCGTCGATGGCGCTGAACACCTTCGCCTACGACCGGCCGGACGAGTGGCTCAACGGCTGGACGCTGTTCTTCTGGGCCTGGTGGATCGCTTGGGCTCCCTTCGTGGGGTTGTTCCTGGCGCGCATTTCCCGCGGCCGCACGCTGCGTGAGTTCGTCTTCGGGGTGCTGGTGGTGCCGTTCGGCTTCATCCTGCTGTGGATCTCGATCTTCGGCAACAGCGCCCTCGAGATCGTGATGGGCGGCAACGCCGAGTTCGGCGAAATGGCGATGAGCAACCCGGAGCGCGCTTTCTACGGGCTGCTCGAGCAGTACCCGATGGCCCCGCTCAGCGCGGCCGTGGCCACCTTCACCGGGCTGCTGTTCTACGTCACGAGTGCAGATTCCGGAGCCCTCGTGATGGCCAACTTCAGCTCGCACCTGAAGGATGCAGAATCGGACAGCCCCAAGTGGCTGCGTGTCTTCTGGGCCGTAGCCACCGGCCTCCTGACATTGGGAATGCTCCTGGTCGGCGGGGTCCCCACGCTGCAGAGCGCCACCGTGATCATGGGGCTGCCGTTCTCCGTGGTGCTGGTCTTCATCATGCTGGGCCTCTACAAGGCGCTGCGGCTGGAAACCGCTCTGGTGGACAGTTACCAAACAAGCCTGCACTCCGTGCTCAATTCGCGCACGAACGTCCCGGGAGGCGCGGACAGCCGCCGGGGTTGGCGCCAGCGTCTGGCCCGGGCCATGAACTATCCCCGGCACCCTCAGGTCCAGAACTTCGTCTCCACAGTCGCGGTTCCCGCGCTGAACGAGGTGTGTGACGACCTGCGTGCCCGCGGGCTGAAGGCAACGCTGGAGACCAGCACCGTGGAGGCCTTCGGAATCGATACCGCAGACCTGTGCGTGGAGCTCGACGGCGAGCGCACCTTCAAGTACCAGATCTACCCAGTCCAGCGGAACGTCCCGTCCCATGCCTTGTCTAGCGCCGCGGGCGGGCGGTACTACCGGATCGAGGTGTTCTCGCTCGAGGGCAGCCACGGCTACGACCTCATGGGCTACAGCAAGGACGAGGTCATCGCCGACGTACTGGACCACTACGAAGTGCACCTCGAATTCCTGCAACGTCACTGCGACACCCTCACCTACAGCACGGTCGCCGAAAATGTCCCGCCCAAGGCGGACTGGGAAACCGACTACAACACGGTCGACGAATCCGTCGCCGCACCTACAAAGGAGACAACATGACCGATACCGCCTCCACCCTGTTCATCAACGGCGCTTGGGAGCCGGCCGCATCCGATGCCGTGCGGGAAATCCGCAACCCGGCCGACGGCGAACTGGTCGCCAGGGTGTCCGAGGCCGGCCGGGCCGACGCCGAGCGCGCCATCGCCGCAGCCCGCACCGCCTTCGACTCGGGTGTCTGGGCCTCCGTTCCGGCGCCCGAGCGCGGAGCTTTCCTGCTCAAGGTCGCCGCCGGCCTGCGCGAAAGCCGCGAGAAGTTCGCCCGCGCCGAGTCGCTGGACACCGGCAAGCGCATGGCCGAAAGCCGCATCGACATGGACGATATTGCCGCCTGCTTCGACTATTTCGGCAAGCTCGCCGGGCAGGACGCTGGCCGCGTGGTCGACGCCGGGGATCCCGCCGTCGTTAGCCGTATTGTCCACGAGCCGGTGGGCGTTTGCGGCATGATCACGCCGTGGAACTATCCGCTGCTGCAGGCCGCGTGGAAGATCGCGCCCGCGCTGGCCGCCGGCTGCACGTTTGTGCTCAAGCCCTCCGAGCTCACCCCGTCCACGGCCATTCTGACCATGCAGCTGCTTCAGGACCTCGGCCTGCCGGACGGCGTCGCCAACCTCGTCACCGGCCCCGGCGCGGAGGCGGGCGCACCGCTTTCGGAACATCCCGACGTCGACCTTGTCTCCTTCACCGGCGGCCTGGAGACCGGCAAGCGCATCGCCGCGGCCGCGGCCGGCACGGTCAAGAAGGTGGCCCTGGAACTGGGCGGCAAGAACCCCAACGTGGTGTTCGCCGACGCGGACTTCGATGCCGCCGTCGATAATGCGCTGAACGGCGCCTTTGTGCACTCCGGGCAGGTCTGCTCCGCCGGGGCACGGCTGGTGGTCGAGGAATCGATCGCCGAGCGCTTCGTCGACGAGCTGGTCCGCCGCGCCGAGGGTATCCGCCTCAGCGGCCCCTTCGACGAGGCCGCGGAGACCGGACCGCTGATTTCCGCGGCGCACCGCGAGAAGGTGGACGCGTACGTCCAGCGCGGAGTGCAGGAGGGTGCGCGGCTGCGCTGCGGCGGCGCGGCGCCTGAAGGGGACAAGTACGACGGCGGGTTCTACTACCAGCCGACGGTTTTGGACCGCGTGACCAGGGGAATGTCCGTCGTCGTCGATGAAGCCTTTGGCCCGGTGGTGACGGTCGAGACCTTCCGCACCGAGGACGAGGCCGTGGCCACCGCCAATGACACGATCTACGGCCTGGCCGGCGCGGTCTGGACCCAGGACGCCGGCAAGGCGCAACGCGTGGCCGGCCGGCTGCGCCACGGCACCGTCTGGATCAACGACTTCCACCCCTATCTGCCGCAGGCCGAGTGGGGCGGCTTCGGCCAGTCCGGCGTCGGCCGCGAGCTGGGCCCCACCGGCCTGGCCGAGTACCAGGAAGCCAAGCACATCTACCAGAACACTAGCCCGCAGGTAACCGGCTGGTTCGCTGACCATGGCAAGGAGAACTAAATGCATCTCGACAACATCGACAACCTGATGGACCGGGAGTTCGACTACATCGTCATCGGCGGCGGGTCCGCCGGCGCCGCCGTCGCCGCTCGGCTGAGCGAAGACCCCGAAGTGACCGTGGCACTGGTCGAGGCAGGCCCCGACGACCGCAGCATCCCCGAGGTCCTGCAGCTGGACCGCTGGATGGAGCTGCTCGAATCCGGCTATGACTGGGACTACCCAATCGAGCCGCAGGAGAACGGCAACTCCTTCATGCGGCACTCCCGCGCCAAGGTCATGGGCGGCTGCTCCAGCCACAACTCCTGCATCGCCTTCTGGGCCCCGCGCGAGGACCTGGACGAATGGGAAGCCAAGCACGGTGCCACCGGCTGGAACGCGGAGAACGCCTGGCCACTGTACAAGCGGCTGGAAACCAACGAGGACGCCGGACCGGCTGCCCCGCACCACGGGGACTCAGGCCCCGTGCACGTCATGAACGTCCCGCCGGCTGACCCGGCCGGCGTCGCCCTGCTGGACGCCTGCGAACAGGCCGGCATTCCGCGGGCCAAGTTCAACAACGGCACCACCGTAGTCAATGGCGCCAACTTCTTCCAGATCAACCGCCGCGCGGACGGCACCCGCTCCTCCAGCTCCGTCTCCTACATCCACCCGATCATGGAACGCGAGAACTTCACCCTGCTGACCGGCCTGCGCGCCCGCCAACTGGTGTTCGACGCCGAGAAGCGCTGCACCGGCGTCGATATTGTGGACTCCGCCTTCGGGCGTACGCACCGGCTCACTGCCCGGCAGGAAGTCGTCGTCTCCACCGGTGCCATTGACACGCCGAAACTGCTGATGCTCTCCGGCATCGGCCCCGCCGCCCACCTCGCCGAGCACGGCATCGACGTCCTGGTCGACGCCCCCGGCGTCGGCGAACACCTGCAGGACCACCCCGAAGGCGTCGTCCAGTTCGAGGCCAAGCAGCCGATGGTCCAAACCTCCACCCAGTGGTGGGAGATCGGCATCTTCACGCCCACTGAGGAGGGCCTGGACCGCCCGGACCTGATGATGCACTACGGCAGCGTGCCCTTCGACATGAACACCCTGCGGCACGGCTACCCCACTACGGAGAACGGCTTCAGCCTCACCCCGAACGTCACGCACGCACGCTCCCGCGGCACCGTCCGGCTGCGCAGCCGCGACTTCCGGGACAAGCCGATGGTGGACCCGCGCTACTTCACCGACCCCGAGGGCCACGACATGCGCGTCATGGTCGCCGGCATCCGCAAGGCCCGCGAAATCGCCGCCCAGCCCGCCATGGCCGAATGGGCCGGCCGCGAGCTGTCCCCCGGCATCGAGGCACAGACCGATGAGGAACTCCGCGACTACATCCGCAAAACGCACAACACGGTCTACCACCCCGTCGGCACCGTCCGCATGGGCCCGCCCGAGGACGCGATGTCGCCGCTCGACCCCGAGCTGCGCGTCAAGGGCGTCACCGGCCTGCGCGTCGCCGACGCCTCGGTCATGCCCGAGCACGTGACGGTCAACCCCAACCTCACCGTCATGATGATCGGCGAGCGCTGCGCCGACCTCATCCGCGCCAGCCAAACCACTCAAACAACGACGGCGGACGCCAACCTCAGCGCGTCCCTCGTCTAAAAAGTTCCCGGCCTGTACGCCAACTGGCGGCCGCCCTGTCGTCAGGGTGGCCGTCGGTTTCAGCGCGCTGTTGGTGTTAGTGCTCCGCTTCTGCGGCAGCCTTCTTGGCGTTTTTCTCGGCGTCCTTCTCGGCGCGCAAAGTCTCCGTCTCGTGCTGTTCCTCGGCTTTTTCCTGGTGGATGACCTCCGCAAGGAGCTTCTCCATCTCCTTGGCCACGCCGGCGGCTGAAGCCGGGTTCTGGCCGGTCACCAGCCGTTCGTCAACTACAACCTTCTCCTCAAAGACATCAGCGGAGACGTGGGTGGCGCCCTGTTCCTCAAGTCGGTCTGCCAAAAAGAACGGGATGACCTTGTCCTTCCCTGCGGCCACCTCCTCCTCGTTGGTGAATGCCGCCACCCTCCGGCCCTCGACGAGGCGAAGCCCGTTCTCCAATTCCACGTTCAGCAGGCCGGCCGGCCCGTGGCAGACCGCGCCCACCACGCCGCCGACGTTGTAAACGCTGGCCACCAGATTCTGCAAGCCTTCGCTATCCGGGAAATCCCACATGGTGCCGTGACCTCCCACGAGGTAGACGGCGTCGTACTGGCTGGGATCAACGACGTCAACGCGGGCAGTGTTGTAAAGCCCAGCCCGCGTGACCTCGTCCTTCGTGAAGGCAACCTGGATAGGATCTTCCGAGTCCACGTCATCGCGCGGGGGCTGACCGCCCTGGATGGACGCGAAGTCGACGAAATGCCCTGAATCTTTGAAGACCTTCCAGGGATGTGCAGCCTCGGCCACGTTGTAGCCAGTCTTCTCGCCCGTATCGCCGATCTCGGAAACGCTGGTCAGTACCATGAGGATTTTCTTCATGAAGTGCTCCTATCGTCTAGATTCCACCCTACGCCTAGCCCAGATTCAGGTCCTCCCTATTGGTGGAACCGTACGAATTCGTCCGCGCGCGATGACCTCTCCGCCGTGGCAAGGGCATCACGTTGGGAGGCGGAACGGCCGAACCTCGATGATTGGAAAACCGAGGCTTGTAGCGGTACCCGTTCCTCGCGGCGGCGGGGAGGGCCTCTGGCGCGCTCCCGCTTCGAGGCGGGCAAGAATGTAGCGCAACGACGGCCACGTGGTGCGCCCTTTCCTCGTATGGGCATAGGCGCGAAGCCGGACTTCGGGCTCGGCGAGCGGGAGAATTACGACGCCGGGCGGCGGCTTCCTATCCGCGGACAGCAGATCGACGCCCATGCCGCAAGGATGAGGTCCTAGACGAGGTCGAGACTGTCGGCTTCATGGCGCAGGCGGGGTTCGAAGCCGGCGAGGGAACCGATGGACCCGCAACACAACCTCGTCCGCACCGGCCTGCGCGTCGCCGACGCCTCGGTCATGCCCGAGCACGTGACCGTCAACCCCAACCTCACGGGCATGATGATGGGAGAGCGCTGCGCCGACCTCATCCGCGCCAGCCAAACCATTCAAACAACGACGGCGGACGCGAACCTCAGCGCGTCCCTCGTCTAACCGTTGTTGGCGGAAGCAAAATCATGCTCCCGCCACCAAGCGTGCGAAACCTACGATAACGACGTCCGCAAGGCGCCTTCCGTTACCCGGACTGCAACGAGATCGAATTCGGCAGGCGTACCAGTTTCACCGAATCAACACCGTCGCGACACTACCTGCACCTAGTCAAGTAAGAAGTGCGGACTTCAAGGACAGTTTCTCGGACGCAGCCTATGCCGCGCTGACGCTCAGGCTTCCAGGGGTCCATCGGGGCTGTCTTTACTTTCGGACATGACTTTGCCGCCGACAAAAATTACGCCCAGGGTGAGTGCAGCACCAGCACCTACTAACACCTTGTTGAGCCACCCGTCCAAGAGCTGCTTATTCTCACTGTCCTTTTGGAAGTCTAGCCTTCCAGTCTCCTGAATTTGCTCGATGAGAAACTTCTTCTCGTCCCAACTCAGGCCGTCCTTGCTAAGTTCGCCCTTGAGGATTTCCCTGATTTCCCGGAAGGCTTGGTGGACATGCTCTTGACTCTGCTTGTTGGCTGAGAGCGTGGACTCGTGCACTTTCTCCATCACATCCACAGCATCGATGGCGAACTCTTTGAACACGGGGAACTGCTCAACGATTTTTAGAGCCAGCTCCGTGTCCATGTGAGGCATCATGACTGCGAACTTGATTATCTTGTCCTTGGAGAGATTCCGCCATGAATCGATACCAAGCGCCTGCTTGATCTCCCCTTCGTTCTTGTAGCTCATGCCGTCGTTCCGTCCGTCGTCCTGTCAAGTCTCCCTAATCCTAGCGGCGCCCTAGGGCAACCAACGGATGAGCCACCACTCTGGGGGGGGTCCGAGGTGAACGGCAGAAGACGTCCTCCGATAGGCATATTAATGAAGGAAAAATCGCGATCGTAGCTGGGACCCATTCACCTTTCGATTAGGTCGCCCGGTTCGAGTCGGGCAAGCACATAGCGCAACGGCGGCCACGTGGTGCGCCCTTTCCTCGTATGGGCATAGGCGCGTAGCCGGACTTCGGGCTCGGCGAGCGGGATGATTACGACGCCCGGTGGCGGCTTCCTATCCGCGGGCAACAGTCCAACGCCCATGCCTGCAAGGATGAGGTCTTCGACGAGATCGAGACTGTCGGCTTCGTGGCGAAGGCGGGGTTCGAAGCCGGCGAGGGAACCGATGGACCGCACCACCACTTCGTCCGCCAGATTGCGGGAGTTGCCGACCCAGTCCCGGTCGCGGAACGCCCTGAAAACCTCGGGGGCGTTGCCTTGCACCGTTTGCTTGTCATCCGCGGGGACGCCGAGGCCCCAGGGTGTGGACCAGAGAGGAAGCCTGTCGAGCCGGGGATCGTCGAGTACCGCGGCGAGGTTGTAGTCGTAGGTCAGCGCGAGGTCCGTCCTGTCTGCCAGGAGCATTTCGAGCGCCTCGGCGGGCTCATGTTCCTGAACGGCAATCCGCAGTGCTGGATGGCTAACCGCGGCCTCGTTGACGGTGGGGATGATGTTCCTGCGGATTGCGGTGGCGAAACCGGCCACGCGGAGGGTGCCCGAAGGCGCGGCTTCCGGATCGAGATCGGCCCGCGCGGCCTCGACCGCGGCGAGGATAGTGGCCGCGTGCTCGGAAAGCCGCCGTCCGGCTGGCGTGAGGCGCACTCCCCTACCCTCAGGCTCCAAAAGCACCGCACCGGTTTCGCGCGCGAGCAGCGCGATCTGCTGCGAGACCGTCGAGGTGGTGGTGCCGAGCAGGTCGGCCACTTCCCGCATCGAGCCGCTGCGCGAGAGCTCAAGCAGCGTTCGGAGCCGTCGAATATCCACCCTTCTGATTGTCCATGTTTCCTGAACGGTATGCACATGATTATCACGTGGACGTGGATGGAGGAATCCGGTTCTACTAGTGGGATGACAACTGCGCTCCGCATCTCCGGCACGACCTCCGGCACCGCCATGGCGTTCGCCGCGATGTGCTGCGTTCAGATAGGTCTGGCCGTTTCCGTGGGACTCGTCGACCGGCTCGGCGCCGGAGGCGTCGCGTGGCTTCGCCTGGCTTGGGCGGCCGTGATCCTGGTTGCCATCGCCCGCCCCTGGCGGATCCGCTTCAGCGCGACTGCGTTGCGCACCTGCGTCCTGCTCGGCGTGGCCACGGCCGGCATGACCATCCTGTTCATGGCCGCGGCCGAACGACTGCCCTTGGGCACCGCCGTCGCACTGGAGTTCCTCGGCCCGCTGGGCGTGGCCTTGGTCCGCGGGCGAGGGGTGTCGCGGCTGTGGGCACTCGTAGCCGGCGCAGGCGTAGTCGCGTTGACCGAGCCCTGGCATGGCCAGACCGACGGCGTGGGAGTGCTCTTCGCGCTGGGCGCGGCCCTCTGCTGGGCCGCCTACATCCTCCTTACCCAGCGGGCGGGCGATGCCGCCGAAGGACTTGGCGCCCTGGCCGTGTCCATGCCCGTCGCGGCGCTCGTCGCAACATTCACGGTGGGGCCGGAAGCGTTCGCCCACCTCGACTGGCGCCTGCTGCTGGTCGGCGTCGGGCTTGCGCTGCTGCTGCCGGTAGTACCGTTCAGCCTCGAACTGCTGGCCCTGCGACGGCTCACCGCCGCGGCCTTCGGCACACTGATGTGCCTGGAACCGGCCATCGGCATGATCGTCGGCCTCGCCTTCCTCGGCCAGGTGCCCAGTCCCTTCGCGATCCTCGGGATCGCCCTGGTCATCGCCGCCGGCATCGGCGCCACCCGCACAGGAAACCGCCCTCCGGTTACCACCAGCCCCGAAACCCTGCCTATCACATAGAGCCGACAACAACTACCGAATCCGCAGCAGCACGTCGCCGTATACACGGCACACTCCGAACCGATAGGTTCGCCCTACAGACAAATGGAGCAGTCAGGGAGTGGCGGTGAAATGACGACGACGTACAGGTACAGCGTGGAGATCCTGCACCTGCTGGTGTCGTCGGGCCATGTCTACTTCGGCAGGGCTAACGACGGCGCCGCCAGCGTTCCCACCGCGGATCTCGACCGGATCGAAGTGATTGCAGGCAAAGGCATCGTCGGGGACAGGTTCTTCGGCAAGGCAGCGCATATGGACGCAGCCGTCACGCTGATGGCCGTCGAATCCCTCGAGGCCATCGCCGCCGAGCTCGATTTGACCCGCTGCTGACCCGTCGCAACGTGGTCCTGCGCGGTGCCCATTTGGCGCCGCTGATCGGCGAAGAATTCGCGCTGGAATCCCGTGGCGAAATCGTGCAGCTGCGGGGCGGACGGCATGCCCATCCCTGTGTCTGGATGGACCGGATGTTGGCTCCCGGTGCCCACGCCGCTATGCGCGGACGAGGTGGTTTGCGCTGCCAGCCGCTGTCCAACGGCGTCCTTCACCGCGGGCCTGCAGTGCTACTCAGCCCGGTACCGCTCCAGCCCGAACAGGCTGGCGCACCAGTGAGGCTCAGAGCTGGACGCCTACCTTAATTTCTGGAGCAAAATACATAAAACGTTTCAACTTACCCTGGAATGCCTTACGCTGACATATCCGGTCCGCGCGGCCGTTCCCTGTTTCCCGTTCCAGAAAGCCTGCCCGCTAGAGCCATGGATGAGAAAGCCCCCGGACCGCTCGGGGTCCCGGACCAGGGCACCCTGCGCAAGTTGCTCCTGGAACCCGACGCTGCCCGGGCGCAGGCCAGTGAGGGCACGCCGATGAAACGGATCTGGGCGCTGTGCCAGCACGGACGCCTCAATGAGGCAGCAGCCGGGGCCGAAGAACTGCTCGCCAGCTCCGACAACCGGTTCGGCCCGTTGCTGCTGCTGGCACATATCTACCAATGCCAGTACCGCTGGGACGAAGCAGCATGGCTGCAGGGCGAAGCCCTGCGCTTGGCCCGGACCCCGGCCGCGGAGGCCGGCGTCCACCACCACACCGGGCGCCGACTCCTCGAAGAAGGCCGCCACCTGGAGGCGGCGCAGGAATTCGAAATGGGCAGCCGACCTGCACCAAAGCGCCGGTAGCCCCGAAGCCGAAATCGCAGCCGCCCGCCAAGCAATGCGCCTGGCGTACCGGCTGGCGCACCTGAACGCCTTCGACAATGAACAGACCGGTAACCTGCCGGCGACGGACCCCAAGCACCCGAAAACGTCTCCAGCGTGACCCTCCGGGCGCCCCGCCATGATCATGCCGCACCGCGCGACAGAACCGCGGCAGAACCCGAGGACAGGCGCTGGTGCCCCGCCTCCGCGGCCGCTGCCTTGGTACTGAGCTAATGAGCACGCGGGCATGAATATAAAATGCTGTTAGAAGGCCTAGGTCGACCTAGCCCAACGTCAACGGCTCGCCGGTGACCTGCAGGTGGTATGACTTGTTGCGGCGGCCCTGGTCTCAGCTAACGCGAGACAAGCACAATTACGTTCCAACTTCGAATGCGCAGTTGTCCCCGCTGACCACCCAAATCGCGCTGGCTGCTTTGCTGTTTGGGTTGCTGACTTTATGCGGCGTAGTGGACTGGTACATTATTGAATCCGCTTCTTCTAAGTGGTGGGTTTCGCCGCCTACCTCAAAGTCCAGGGCTCCAAATATGACATGCACGATTTCCACCCCTTCATGCGTCATCAATCCTGAAGGAGCGGAATGGGGTGGGTACGTGACCCGGAGTACGTCAACGCCCTCCATATGGATCGGCGACGCCCCACGCCATTCGATTCCGCCGCTAAGAATCATGGTCGGTGCTTGCTGCGCGCGTTGTATGAGCGCACCGCGTATTTCGACAGAAGGAGTAAGTGTGTTTGCATCGGCCAGCTTTGCTTTGGGTACGTTTACGGAGCCTTGAGGCTCGTTGTCGAAAACTGCCGTTAGCGGAAACCCAAGTTCAGCGACTATCTGATGGAGCCGCTGAAGGGAAGGCCGCCGACGCCCTGTCTCCATTTGGGAAAGGGCACTGGCGCTGATCCCCAGACGATGTGCGAGCTGACGAAGAGTGAGGTTTCTTTGTTGACGCAGGAAACGTAGACGCTGTCCGACATCACTGGTATGTGTGAAGTCCGGGGATACCGCACTATCGATGTTCAACGCCTCCGCTCCTATGCCTGGCTCCGATGTAGTTCGGGCAACGCTTGATTTTTCAAAACTCGTCAACACTGGCCGCTTTGCTGTACATACTCATGATGTCACGATGCGAAAGCCGTAGCTGAACCTGACCCGACGACTGGATGTCGGTGCCTTGTTTCATGTGCAGTTGGTTCCGCCTCCAGTTCGCGGTTACTGGACGCGGGAACGACCGCCGGAGCTTCCCGCAATATGCGCCCGGATGCTACCTGCGAAGATAAACGAGTTTCAAAACCAGTCGGTGAGACCAGGGTCGGACACTGAGGCGTCATACTCACGGAGAGCTCAAACAAAAATGGGTCTGGCTGCGAGACGATGCAGATATCAGCCACGATTCGAGACGCTTCGCATGACGCGATGCAAGGCCGCACGCATGCGGATTGCCCCTTGTCGATGGTTGCCGCGACATCGACAAGGGGCATGGGGATATATCCATTAGGTACGGCTCTGCCGTCGGCCATACAGTTTAACCATGAGACAGGAAGGGTGAGGAGCAGTCCTATGAACCAAAGGATTCATGGTTTTTGAGCCACCAATTGGCAATATCAAGGCGCCTGGCGATCCACACATCCCCCAGGCTCTGCGCGTATTCGATTATCTCCCTTACAGCTGAGGCTCGGCTCGCTTGTCCGGCCCAGCGCGCGTGGAGCCCCACTGTCATCATCTTTGGGTACCCGGCCAGGCCCTCCCGCCGATATTCATCGATACCGCGTTTGCACATGTCAACATAATCCGCAGGCGTCATGCCACTCGTTACCCGAGCGTCGTTATAGGGCAGGCTGTTGTACGGCACTATCAGCTGACGGGTTCCCTTGACATCCGCAAAGTACGGCAGGTCGTCGTTGTACGCATCGGAGTCATATATAAAGGGGTCTCCATATTCGGCGATCAACTCCCGTGTATTAACGCTGGCTGAGTAACGGCAGTACCAGCCGGAAGGTGGTGCTCCGCAGGTATCGGTGATGGATTTAACCGCCAGGGCAATGCGCTCCCGCTCTTCTTCACGAGAAAGCTCCCACGTTTTGCTCCAGCGCCAACCGTGGCACAGGACATCGTGGCCGGCCCTTTGGACCCACTCGCCAACAGCAGGATTACGCTCAACGGCAAGGGCACAAGCGAAAAGCGTTGCGTTCAGCCCGTACTCATCAAAGAGGCGCAGCAGGCGCCAAATGCCAGCGCGGCTGCCGTACTCGAAGACGGATTCCGCGCACAAGTCCCGATCCTGTGGATCCATGCCCCACCCGGCCGGCAATTCCGCCCCATCCTCATTCCTCCGATCCCCTTCGCCATGGGAGTACTCGGATCCTTCTTCGTAATTGATGACAAAATTCAATGCCAGCGTGGCATCCTCCGGCCAAAACGCCTTGGGTACCGCGGGTCCATACCCTACGAAATCGCGCGCAGGCCCCGGAATGTGCAAGCGGTCCATCTGTTCCATGAATTGTCTTCCTCTGAGGTGAAGAGGCGTGTAGGAATTCCACCCGCACACGTGCCGGTGTGAGCCACGCCTCAACTGAATGGTGCTCTCATTGAACCGACGAAAACCGGAACTTGTCAAGCAATTGCTTAAACAATTTCACAAGCACGATTGCTTGCCATCTCCGTACAGGTAGTTCCTCCCGGAGTACAGATAGTTCCTCGCGGAAAAATCTTGGTAAGCAACTGCTTGACAGGATGGCTCTTTCATTCTTTACTTTGACTACCGAAAAGCTGCATCGGGCACCGTCTCCCATGAAGAGATTCCCGTGTTCACCGGGCAGCCGCATTCAGATCCTGCCGTATCTCTCCAGTACCGCTTCACGTGCCCCCACTTCTCATACCGGACCTCGTGAACCCATCAGAAAGAAACGCATCATGAACGCTCCTACCGCTAGATCATCGTCTGTCGCAGTTGCGGCAGTTGATCCCATGGAAAATCTTTTGGATTCGATTGACCGCAGCCTTTGGCACGTGGATGCCCGGCTGCGCACGAGTTATCCAGGCGACCGCGGGACGCGCCAGCCTGTCCACACCTGCTACATTCCGGCCGATACGTACCATCCCGGCATCCCCGGGGAATGGGGCCGGGAAGCAACAGAGGTGTTGGATTCATTCGCCGGAACGGCCGATGCCCTGGCCTCGATCATTAATGCTCCGCTGGAGCTCGCGTCAGAAGTGCTTCCGCTCGTTCGTGCGAAACTGGCGCGTGAACCAATCGAGGATCTCCGCCTTGATTTTGAAGACGGTTTCGGTAGTCGTAGCGATGATGCCGAGAACGCTGCCGTCGAGGAGGCTTCCGCCTCCCTGAAGGCTGCGATCGAGGAAGGTGAGGCTCCGACGTTCTTTGGCATCAGGTTCAAGTCCTTCGAAGAACCGACACGGCGCCGCGGCATCCAGACATTTGCCCGATTTGTCGGGCTGATGGTCACGGACGGCAGGCTGCCGGAGGGTTTTACCGTTACGCTTCCGAAGGTGACGGCCGTTGAGCAAGTAGAGGCCATGGTGGCCGTCTGCGAACATCTGGAGAATAGCGGTGGTTTGAGCCGCGGTGCGCTGCGATTTGAGATCCAAGTTGAAACGCCGCAGTCAATACTTTCTTCAGATGGCACCGCGGCCGTCGCCCGCATGATTGCCGTGGCTTCCGGCCGCTGCTCGGGCTTGCACTACGGCGCCTATGACTACTCCGCCGCCTGCGGTATCGCAGCTGAGCATCAGAGCATGGCCCATCCCGTTGCAGATCATGCTAAAGCCGTGATGCAGGTCGCTGCCGCGGGCACGGGCGTCCGCCTCTCCGACGGTGCCAGCATCATTTTCCCCGTCGGCAGCGACGACGAAATACGCTTCGGTTTACGGCACCACGCGCAGCTCGTTGAACGATCCCTGCACAGAGGCTACTACCAGGGCTGGGACATGCATCCCGCCCAGCTGGTGACGAGGTACGCCGTCACGTTCGCCTTTTACCGGAGAAGTTTCGCGGCCGCGGCCCGGAGGATCGCAGCATATACGGGTGGCCCCGGCGCCGGCGCATCCACGGACGAACCGGCCACCGCACGCGCCCTGGCTTGGTTCATCATCCGCGGCCTCCAATGCGGCGCACTCAGCGAATCCGAAGTCGAAGGAGCAACCGGGCTGTCCGGTGAAACCCTGGACTCAATCGCCTTTGAACGAACGAACCTGCATTAACGGCTCACCGACGAGGCCCTGAAACAACAGCCGCTTCATGGCGACCGGCTTCAGCAGATCCACAAGATAAGACCGCGTGCCTGTTGCGAAGATCTTGTCCGCATGGCCTCTTTCTTTTCACGAACACGTGATTCATCTTGCACGTCACTACATTTCGGTAATTCATTCTGCCCACGCATTACAAAGGAGTAGACATGGGAGAAATACCTCAAGGCTATAGCGACCGCCTGTACAACGAAGATCTTGCACCACGCACAGGTAAGGGAACGTGGAAAACCTGGGATCTATTTGCATGGTGGATGTCAGCCTGGCACAGCCTCGCCGATTACACCGCGGCCGTCGGCCTCCTGGTACTGGGCCTGATGGGCTGGCAACTGGCAGTTGCTCTCTGTATCGGTGTCGTAATCATCTATTTCATTAGCAACCTGATGGGAGTCGCAGGACAAAAACTTGGCGTCCCGTTCCCCGTCTTTGCCCGGGCAAGCTTCGGCGTTTACGGCGCAAACATTCCGGCGCTGCTAAGGGCAGTTGTGGCAGTCGCCTGGTATGGCATCCAAACCTATTTGGCTTCCGTAGTCATCATGATCCTCGCCTTGAAAATAATGCCCGCATCCGAGGCGCTTACCGAGTCCAGTTTCCTTGGCTTATCGCCCCTGGGATGGATATGTTTTCTCACGCTGTGGACAGCACAGCTGATCGTGCTCTACCGCGGCATGGAATCCGTCCGAAAACTTTCCGACTTTGCCGGACCCGCCATTTGGGTGGCCATGATAGCCCTGGCCGTGTGGACGTTGAACCGCGCCAACTGGACCCTGGACTGGAGCTACCACATTGGAAGCGCCCCCCTAAGCTTCGGCCCCTCCATAGTGGCCATGGCATCAGCAGTCTTCCTGATCGTTGCCCTCCTCAGCGGCCCGGTACTCAACTTTGCAGATTTCACACGCTTAGCGCCCAACCGCAAGACCGTAGTCAACGGAAACCGCTTGGGCCTGTTGATCAACGGCATCGCGTTCTGCCTGGTCGCCATGGTGATCACCCTGGCTTCGGCAGAAGTCTACGGAAAAGCAATCGACGACCCGATCGTGCTGATTCGCGACATCGACAATATCACCGTACTGCTGCTTGCAATTATTGCCATAGGCGTCTCCACCGCCGGCATCAACATCATTCTGAACTTCGTATCCCCGGCATACGATTTCGCAAATCTTGCGCCGAAATACATCAGCTTCAAAACAGGCGGAGTGATCACCGCCGTCCTTTCAATTGTGATACTGCCATGGAACCTTTATTCCAACCCGGTTGTGGTGAACATGTTCCTGGGCGGCATCGGCGCCCTCATGGGTCCTCTCTTTGGCATCATCATGGCCGACTACTATCTGATCAGGAAGGGCCAGGTAAACGCAGACAGTCTCTACAAGGACAATCCGGACGGAAAGTACTTCTATACGCGCGGGACCAACCTCAACTCCGTATACGCACTGACCATTTCAGGCATAGTTACCCTGTGCCTCGCCCTTATTCCTGTCTTCTCCGCAGTCCATGCGTTCTCATGGCCGATCGGGACGCTTCTCGGCGCGATCATGTGCCTTGTGATCAACCGCGCACGCCCGAATATCCATTCCCGGACAGCGGATCTCTCCCAGGAGGCCGCCGAAGTTCCTGATCCGGTCTAACTCAGCCCGCCCACCCCTAGTTTTGTATGGGCTGATGACACTTCCTCTACACCGAGAGCAGAACGGCGCCGCACCACCTGCTCCGTCCACTGAACGTTGTCAGTGGGATTGCCTGTCAGCTCTTTGCTGACAGGCAATCCCCGTTAATACGGCAGAACGCCTGCGCCTGCCCTGCGTAGGTTAGAAACGCAGCCACATGACAAGGAACCTCCATGATGAACAGACTCCCGTTATTCCACATCGGGATCACGGCTAGCACCCCAGCCTGGGCCGAGCACATGCTGGATTAGGTCTCCCAGACACTCCAGTACCGCGCACTCCGCGGGGACCGGCGTGGCGTCCTCGCAACCAGCCACTACACACCCTGGAACTGATCGATTCCATACCTTTCGCCTGACCTACGAACTGACCCCAGCCCAATCGTGATAGGAAGACGAACCTCGAGTAGAGGGAACATATCGGGCAAAGCGGCAACCATAGTCCATAGCCTGCAATTGCATGACCGCAAGGGCTCTCCTCAAGGGCAGCACTTTACATAGGGGGCCACAAAATTACCGAAACCATCAGTATCAGGCTACAGATCACCAACATCAGAAAGCTGAAGCTCGGCGACTACGCTCTTGCTTCTGTAGCTGCGCTCCTCAATCCAGACACGAGCGAGCAGAGACTGGTCGACTGGACGCGCTTTGCGACAGGGTTGATTCCTTATCGAGGGCGTCCGCGATGACCTGGACCAAGTGTCTGGAATCCAGACCTGCTAAGTCAGCCACTTGGGTTCGGCAGCTGAAGCCGTCGGCCATGATGGCACGTTCCGGATCGGCGGACGCCTTCTTGAGGATGCCGTCTTCGGCGATCTTGGCCGAGATCTCGTAATGGCCTTTCTCCATGCCAAAGTTTCCCGCCAGGCCGCAGCAACCGCTGGAAACCTCGACGTCGCATCCCATCGTCTGCAGCAGGGAGAGGTCTTTCTGGTATCCCATGACCGAGTGTTGGTGGCAGTGGGGTTGAACCAGCAGCTTCTCAGCCGCAGCCGGTGGCGTCCACCCTATCGATCCCAGAAATTCCGCGACGGTCTTCGTGGCGCGTGACACCTCGAGGCTCCGCGGATCATCCGGCAGAAGTTCCAGCAGGTCGGAACGGAGCACGGCCGTGCAGGACGGTTCGAGGCCGACGACGGTGCGGCCGGCTTCCACCTGCGGGTGAAGCACATCGAGCGTCTTGGTTAATTTGGCCTTGGCAGCCGTCAACTGCCCTGTGGTGATCAAGGTCAGGCCACAGCAGACGCCGGGCCCGGCAAGCTGCACGTCACAATCTGCTGCGCGGAGCACTTTCACGGCAGCCAGTGCAACCTCCGGGCCCATTGCATCGGAGAACGAGTCGACCCAGAGGAGCACGGGGTGTCCCCCGGTTCCTTCCGCCATGGCGGAGCTGCTGTCCGCTTGGGCAACGGCCACCTTAGCAATGGGCGCAGCCTCCAAAGCCCGGAAGGGCCGCTCCGGGAACACCGGCAGTCCCCTACGCGGGTCGGCGCCGGCCAGCCGCATCATCAGCTTCCGCAGCGGTTCAACGCGGCTGACCGTATTTATCAGAGGTCCGAACGGGCCGGCGAGGCGCAACCACTGCGGCAACCGACCGAAGGTGTAATGGGCCAAGGGACGCAGGCGGCCCTTGTACGTCTGGTGCAGGGCTTCCGATTTATACATGGCCATGTCGATGCCCGTGGGGCAATCATTGGCACAGGCTTTGCAACTGAGGCAGAGGTCCAACGCGTCGTGGACTTCGGGAGAGGACCAGCCGATCTCCACAATCCCGCCGTTGAGCATTTCTTGCAGCACGCGTGCTCGTCCTCGGGTGGATTGTGCCTCGTCCCGGGTGGCTTGGAACGACGGGCACATGAACCCGCCTTCCTGGCGCAGATCGGCCCGGCACTTGCCCACGCCGACGCAGCGGTGCAGCGTATCGGTGATGTTCCCGCCATCGTGCGCAAAGGCGAAGCCGTCACTGGCCAGAAGGTTCACGGCCTGCGGACGGCGCAGCGAGGCATCCAGCGGGTCCGGGTCGACGACGACGCCGGGGTTGAGCACGCCGGCGGGGTCGAAGAACGTCTTGAAGGTGGAGAACGCGGCGATTGCCTCCGGCGAGTACATGGTGTGGAGGAGTTCCCCGCGCGCACGCCCGTCGCCGTGTTCCCCGGAGAGTGACCCTCCGTAGCGGGCTACCAGTTCCGCGGCTTCGGTGAGGAATCCGCGCATGGCCTCGCCGCCTGCTTCCAGAGGGAAATCGATACGCAGGTGGACGCAGCCGTCACCAAAGTGACCGTACGCGAGCCCGGAAAGGTTCCGCCTTTCCATAAGGGCCGCGAGATCGCGCAGATAGTCGCCCAGGTGCTCCGGTGGGACGGCCGAATCCTCCCACCCTGGCCACGCCTGGGCACCGGCTGCCGTGCGCCCGGCCAGCCCGGCTCCATCGGAGCGCACTTGCCAGAGTCGCTTGGCCTCGGGACCGGATGGCAGTACGACGGCGTCGAGAGCGCCTGCGTCGCGCACAAGTGCCTGGGCGGCGGCGAGGGCCTCCGCGTCATCCGCACCGCCCACTTCCACCATGAGCCAGCCGTTGCCCTTGGGCAGAGTGGGCATGGTGGCACCGCGGGGCGAGTTCCGGATCGTCTCGACGAGCGCGGCGTCCAGCCCTTCCAAAGCCAGCGGCTTGTGCGGCAGGAGCGCCGGCACCGCGTCCGCGGCGCTGGCCATGTCAGGGTAACCGAGCACCGCCAAGGCAGGTGCAGCCGAACGCGGCACCAGATCCACCTCGGCCTCGAGAATGATGCCGCAGGTACCCTCGGTGCCGGCGAGCGCGGCGGGGATGTTCCAGCCGTTCTCAGGCAGCAAGTGCTCCAAGCTGTAGCCCGAAATCTGGCGGCCGAAGCGGCCGAACTCTGTGCGGATCAGGCCAAGGTTGGCCATCACGAAGTCCTTGAGGCCGGGTACCGCATCCAGAGAATCCTGGCCGGCGGTAAGTTCGAGGACTTCGCCGGTCCCGGTCAACCAGCGAAGTTTCCTTACGTTGTCGGCGGTGCGCCCATAGGCCAGTCCGTGCGGACCGCAGGCATTGTTGCCGATCATCCCGCCGAGGGTGCACCGGGTAGCGGTGGAGGGATCAGGACCGAACCGTAGTCCATGGGCAGCAGCGGCTGTCTGCAGATCGGCCAGCACTACCCCGGGCTGCACGACGGCGGTGCGGGCCTCCGGATCGATGGACACCACCCGGTTCATATGCCGGCTGACATCAAGCACGAGGCCCGGTCCCACTGCATTGCCTGAGCAGGACGTGCCGCCGCCGCGGACGGTGACCGGCAGCCCGTGGTACGCTGCGATGCGCACCGCGGCGACGACGTCGTCCTCCCCTCGCGGCAGGGCGACGACCTGCGGCGGGATCCGGTAGTTGGATGCGTCGGTGCTGTACTGGGCCAGCCGTCCGGTGTCGGCCGAGACTTCACCTTCCAGCGCCTGTTCCAATTCGCGGACCACGGCTTCGATGTTCATGATGTCCTTTCCGTCCTGTTCCCGGGTCCTAGTCGGGAACGACGTCGGCGCGCAGGGACTTGCCGCGCAACTCCATGGCGCGCTTCACCCGTTCCTGCGCCAAGCCGCGGGCGGCCTCGTGGCTGGTTCCGCCGCGGCGCCCGGTTTCGTCCAGTACCTGCACTGCGTTGGCACGCAACTTGGTGGAAACCGCCTCGAAAATCTGGCCGGTCTCCGGGCGGAACGCCGAGTAGCGGGCGTCCATCGCGAAGGCTGCGCTGACCACGCCACCGGCATTGGCGATGAAGTCCGGGACCACTGTGATTCCTGCGTCACGCAGGACGGCCTGCGCTGCTGCATTGGTCGGCAGATTCGCGCCTTCAACCAGCAGTCGGCCTTTGATGTCAGCGGCGCTGGATTCGCTAATCACGTCCTGCAGGGCGGCCGGGACCACAATGTCTGCATCGACGAAGAGTTCCCTGCCGGCCTCGATTTTCAGCTCGGGCAGGGCGCTGACAAAGGCGTCGCCGAGGTCGCGGCGCAGCTCAAGCAGGGCGGGAACGTCCAGGCCGTTCGGGTCATGCAGCGCACCAGCCGCGGTAGACACCGACACCACCTGATAACCAAGCCGGTGGAGCCGCTCGGCTGCGGCGTGGCCGACCGCGCCGAAGCCCTGAAGAGCAACGCGCTTCCCGCTCAGCCCGATAGCCGAAGCTGCCTCGTCGACAACCTCGGCGATGCCGTAGCCGGTGATCCCAAGTTGGTCGTAGGGAATGCCGCCGAGATCGTAAGGCGTGCCAACGGCGGCGCCCCGGGTGCCGAGCTCATCGTTGATGATTGCTGCGTCGTTCTCGGTCAGTCCCATGTCGAGGCCGAAAACGTATTCCTCCGGCACCTCGTTGCGCAGCCTGCGGACGAACGCTCGGAGGATCTCCTCTTTATAGGGAGAGTTCGGATCGGCCTGGATGCCGGCTTTGGCGCCACCGTAGAAGAGGTCCACACCGGCCCACTTCCAGGTCATCACGCGTGCCAGCCGGGCAATTTCCTCCACGGACACGGTGGGCTGCATCCGGGTGCCGCCCTTGCCGATGCCGCGGGAAGTGTTGTCGATGACCAGGACACCCTTCATCCCGGTCTTCGCGTCGCTGACGGCGACAATCTTTTCCGGTCCCCACTCGTCCATCATGTCGAACACGTTAGCCACGGTGCTTACTCCTTCGGTGAATCTGGTTTCCTGAACCGGCCGCTGCCGGGACGCGCCCGAGGTACGACGACGGCGGCGCTGGCACCGCCGTCGTCGTACCTGGATTTTGCGGGTTAGATGAACTCGACGCCCTGGGCCAGCGGCAGCTTGCCCGAGTAGTTGACCGTGTTGGTCGCCTGGCGCATGTACGCCTTCCAGGAGTCGGAGCCGGATTCGCGGCCGCCGCCGGTCTCCTTCTCGCCGCCGAATGCGCCGCCGATCTCCGCGCCTGAGGTGCCGATATTGACGTTGGCGATGCCGCAGTCCGAGCCCGAGGCGGAGATGAAACGCTCTGCCTCGCCCTGGTCCTGCGTGAAGATGGCGGAGGACAGGCCCTGCGGAACCGCGTTGTGCATCTCGATCGCCTCGTCAAGGTCCGAGTAGGTCATCACATACAGGATGGGAGCGAAGGTCTCCTCATGGACCACCTTGCTCTGCCCGGGCATGCGCACGATGGCCGGCTCGACATAGTAGGCATTCGGAGTCTCGTCAGCCAGCACGCGTTTGCCGCCGGTGAGCACCGTGCCGCCCTGGGCCTGTGCGTCGGACAGCGCCTGCTGCATGGCCTGGAAGGAGCCCTCGTTGATCAGCGGGCCCACCAGGTTCTTCTCTTCCAGCGGGCTGCCAATGCTCAACGTTCCATACGCTGCCACGAGCTTCTCGGTCAGCTGGTCCACCACGGATTCGTGGACAAAGAGCCGCCGCATGGAGGTGCAGCGCTGGCCGGCGGTGCCGACGGCCGAGAAGACGATGCCGCGCAGGGCCAGATCCAGATCAGCACTGGGTGTGATGATGGCGCCGTTGTTGCCGCCGAGTTCCAGAATGACCCGCCCGAAGCGCTCCGCCACCTGCGGCGAGATCTCGCGCCCCATCCGGACAGAACCCGTAGCGGAAACAAGGGCAACGCGCGGATCCGTTACGAGCTTCTGGCCGCCTTCGCGGTTGGCGACCACCAGTTGGTGGATGTCCTTCGGAGCCTCGGACTCGGCGACGGCGCGCGCCAGCAGGGCGTCGGCGGCAAGTGCAGAGAGCATGGTCATGCCCGAGGGCTTCCACACCACGGTGTCGCCGGCGATCAAGGCCAGCGCGGTGTTCCAGGAGTAGACCGCTACCGGGAAGTTGAAGGCGGAGATGACTCCAACTACGCCCAGGGGGTGCCAGGTCTCCATGAGACGGTGGCCCGGACGTTCGGAGGGCATGGTCTTGCCGTACAACATGCGGGACTGGCCAACGGCGAAGTCGCAGATGTCGATCATTTCCTGGACTTCGCCCAGCGCCTCGGAGGTGATTTTGCCTGCTTCGGCCTGGACGATGTTGGCCAGGTCCTGCTTGTGTTCGGTAAGCAGTTCACCCCAGCGCTTGACCACATTGCCGCGCTCGGGTGCCGGAACGTTGCGCCAGGTCTTGAAAGCCTCGTGGGCGGCGGCAATGGCGCCGTCGATTTCCTCCGGGGTGCTGCTGCGGAGGGTGGCCAGCCGCTCGCCGGTCAGCGGGGAGAACGAGTCATGGTCATCGCCGTAGGCTTCCGCGGCGACGCCGCAGGCCTGAAGGGAGGCGCGGACGCGCTCGGTAAGTTTGCTGGTCTCGGTCAGGGTCTCAGTCATGGGATTGCTCCTGTTCGGTGTTGTACTTCTGGGTCCCCGCCTGAAATCGGGCGGGACGTTGGTGGTCTAGATTCAGCTGGCAGAAACGACGACGGCGTCCGGGACGATTTCGACGCCGAGCGCAGCCGAGATTTCGGCGACGGACGCATCCTGCTGGGCTTGGTAGAGCTCGTAGGGATCGCGGACCTCTCGTCCGACGATGCGGGTCATCCGGTGGATGTCGTAGTCGGCGGCCCGTTCGGCCTCGTTCTTGGATCCTTCGTCGGCGAGGTTGGATTGGAAGATCCCTGCCGCGGACCGAGGGAGGAAGTCCTCGTAGACGATCGGCTGCGGGACGGCTGCACCGGTGGCGATCAGTTCGGCCAGTGTGACGGGACCGGTCTGCGCGCCGCTGAGCTTCTCGGGGTGTGCGGCGAAGGTGAAGAATGCCAGGCCCTTCGCCGCGAGTTCGGCCTCCGTCCGCGGCAGGTTCTCTTCCCACACGGCGCGGGCGATCTCCTGACGGGCCTGTCCCGGACTTTCGTTCAGACGGTTGTCCACCTCGGCAACCATCCGGTCGTAGACATCGCGGCCGGCGGGAGTCAACGCGATCCCGCGTGCTTCCACTTCGCCGAAGCGAACCCGCAGCTCCCCCGGTTTGATGGAGCCATCCGCGTGACGGAACAGGCGTTCCTCGCCAAGAGCCTTGAAGGAGGTCTGGCGCAGCAGCACATCCGGGCCGTCCCAACCGGGCGGACCCTGGATCTCGTCGATCATTTTGATGCCCAAGGACTCCATGCCTGAGTAAAGGGCATCGATGTCGAGAACGCGCGGGGTCAGGTGGTTGATGTGGGTGCTGGTGACGCCGCCGATATCGGAAGCTACAGCCGAAATCGCCTCAAGCCGGCGGTACCAGTCGTGGTCTACCGGATCCGCGGACAGCTCGAAAGCGGCGGTGGCCAGCTCCAGCAACCGGTCGGCTTCAGGCCCGGCCAGTCCCCCATCGGCCGCAGCACGGTCGGACAACTCCAGGAGTTCATCGCCGAAGAGCTCGCGTTTGTCGAAGAATGCCGTCAGTTCCTTTTGCAGGTCCAGGCTGAAGAAGCGCGGATCCTCAACGGCAAGCATGGAGGTGAAGACCCGAAAGGGATTCTTGGCCAGTTCGTCGGTATCGATGGGACGGAACGCCGTGGAGACCACGGGTACCGCGGATGATGAGGCGTCCCGCAGGTCGTAGAAACCCACCGGGTACATGCCGAAAGCGGCGAACACCCGGGCTACCTGGGACATCTCGCGCTCGGAGCCCACGCGGATGGCACCGTGGCGCTCCGCGGTGACCCGGTTGATGCTGCCCAACCGCTCCGCTGCAGCACCGTGCCGGCGCAGGTACTCCTCGTTCACCTTGGTGGAGACCTCGACCAAGGTGTTGTAGGCGGGCACCTCCTTGCCATACATTGTCGAGAGGCTCTGGGCGAACTTGGCCCGGAGCTCCCACGAGCTCTTGAAGTTCATGGCTGTCGTTCCTTTCGTGGGTGGTGCGCAAGCGGGTTGTCAGATGATGTGGACTTCGCGGACCAGCGCGAGGTCATTGTTGAAGCGGTCGGCAGAGAATGTAGAAGCGTCCATGAAGCCTGGCCGTCCCAAGTACATGTCACGTATCAGTTCACCGACAGCCGGTCCTTGCAGGAAGCCGTGGCCGGAAAAGCCGGTGGCGTAATAGAAGCCGGACACCTCGGAGGAGGCGCCGATCAGCGCATTGTGGTCCGGCGTGTTTTCATACAACCCGGCCCAGCCGAACTCCAGGTCAGGTTCAGCCAGGCTCGGTGCGCAGACACGGGCAGCGGCGTTGAACTCGGGCAGCCACTCATGGCTGTAGTCGCGGCCGAATCCTGGATCCTCGTCGTTGGAGATCCCCAGCAGCATCCCGTTGTAGTAGTTGTGGAAGTACATCGTGGTGGACAAGTCCAGCGTGAACGGCACCTCCGGGTAGGGAACCGATTGCTGGCGGGTCATCCCGATCTGTCGGCGCACCGGAGTGACAGGAAGTTCGACGCCGGCCATGTCACCGATCTTTCGGGACCAGGCACCGGCGGCGCAGATCACGGATTCAGTGCGGATGGTGCCCCGGTTCGTGACGACCGAATTGATAGAGCCATTGGTGGTTTCAATGGCGAACGCCTCGGTTCCGGTCAGGATCTTCACGCCAAGGGCTGTCGCCGCGGCGGCATAGGCCTGCACTGCCTTGGCCGGCTCGGCGAAACCGTCCTCGGGCGAATACGAAGCGCCCAGCAGGGCCTCCTTCGCGACGAACGGGTTGATTTCCACAGCTTCGTCAGGCGTAACCATCCGGCTGTTACTACCGAATTCGTTTTGCACCAACGTGCTGCGTTCACAATCGAGTACTTCGGCGCTGCTGCGGCACAGGAACAGATAGCCCACGCGGCGCAGGCCGATGTCAACGCCAAAGCGCCCGGCGAACCGGCCATATGCGTCCAGGCTCCGCTTTCCCAGGGCAACGTTCGCCGGATCGGAGAACGTCGCCCGGACACCGCCCAGCGGCTTGGCCGAAGAGCCCGTGCCCAGCTCTCCGCGTTCAATGAGCACCACGTTTTTCACGCCAGCCTCAGCCAGATGGAATGCCGAGCTGACGCCCATGATGCCTCCGCCAATGATGACGACGTCGGCGGAAAGCGGCTGCTGCAGGCCGTCTGGAAGTGAGAGCGGAACTATTTGGCAGTCCATGGGACCTCCTTGCAAGAGAAGTGTGTAAGTCCGCACTCGAACAATCGGTAACGGGTTATATATAACAGCTTCAATTATGAGGAATGTCACGTCAAGCTATAGTTACTGATCGAATTCGTTTAGGTTTACTAAAAGGAGAGCCGTGCGGACCTGGACACTGAATCAGCTGAGGATGCTTTGCGCTGTGGTCGAAAGCGGGACGATGAGCGCCGCGGCGGAACGGCTCGGTTATTCGATCGGTGCCATCTCGCAACAAATGGCCGGATTGCAGCAGGAGGCCGGCACACCCCTGTTCATCAAAGACGGGCGGAGCCTGAGCCTCTCCGACGCAGGCCATCTGCTCCACCGCCACGCCCAGACCATCCTGGCAGCAGAGGCTGCGGCATCGTCCGCCCTGGAGGATCTCGCAAACGGGGTCGACTCAACGGTTCGACTTGGCATTTTCGGCTCGGGGGCGCTTGCCTGCGCGGCACCGGCCATCAAGGAGCTGAGGAATACTGATCCGCACATCCGGGTCCGGATGCAGGAGCTGGATCCGGACGCAATGGTTGCGGCTGTCGTCGCTGGCACAGTCGACCTCGCCCTGGGACTGGAATATTCAGGACTGCCCCTACCGGTGCCGGTGACCGTTGCCAAGCGGACCATCCTCACCGAGCCTCTCCGCGTGGTTTTCCCCGAGGCCCGGGGTGCTCACACCGGTGCGGAAGGCGTGGCGGGTGACCCGGCATGGCGGGAATCCCTCGCCGAACTGGGGTCCGACGCTGAATGGCTGCTGCCGCCGCAAGGAACCACTTTTGGGCGGGCGGCCCGCCTGGCACTCATGGCCGAAGGCATCGAGGCCGAGGCCCTGCATACCGTCGTCGACACAGCGCTTTCCCTGGGGTTGTGTGCAGCCGGATTCGGACACACCGTCGCGACGCAGACGATGCTGGATTTCCACCGGACCGGCAATCCCAGCATTGCCCTGCCGGCCAATCACTCGCGCAAGATGGTGACTCTCGCGAGAAACGCCGTCATCAGCCGTCCAAGCGTTGCACGGGTAGAAAGTGCTCTCTGGCAGGCGGCAGAAAAGCTCCCCGGCTAAAGGCCGGCCGCCAAACCTACGCCTGGGCCTCTGGGCGCGCATAGTCCAGGTGGCTGACCATCAACAGCTCAACCTGCGCGGTGTCGCCGGCGAGGAGCGCTTCCACGATGGGGCCATGTTCCTCGGCACTCTGCCGTAGCACGCCCCGCTCCGCAAGGTGGTAGGAGCCGCGCACACGGCTCTGGTCACGCAAGTTCTCGATGATGGCATTCAGCCGACGGTTGCCCAGCAGGCCAACGATCCCCATATGGAAGGCCTGGTCGGCATCCAGGTACTCCAGCATGTTCTCGGGACGGGCGGTATCCAGGGTTTTCTGAAGCAAGCTGCGCATCAGCTTCTCGTGCGGTGCCGCCAATCTCTTCTCGGCCACCTGCACCACGGCGGGAACTTCAATGAGCATTCGCAGGTCGTAGACCTCCCGACGGTCGGCGTCGCTCATCTCGACGACCCGGAAGCCCCGGTTCCGCACAACTTCCAATAACCCCTTGGTGGCCAGTTCCATCATGGCTTCACGGACCGGGCTGTTAGAGACACCGAGTTGAACGGCGAGGGAATTTGCAGAATAGATCCGCCCCGGCTTCATGTCCCCCGACATCAGCGCCTGCCGGACGACCTCGACAGCCTCGTCCTTAAGCGTTCCGCGGTTCAGCCCGAGACTCCTGAAACCGGCGACTTCATTGATGCTGTCCTGCATTGGAGCGCTCCTTTGAGCCTGATTTTCCTTCGAGTATGCCAACAATTACGCGTTTCGCCGCCTGCCCGGAGTCGTTCCGCGTCATCAAAAATTTACATCCCGACCCTTGACAGCGACAACGCTTACCAGCAAGAGTAATCGACAACCGGTTGTGTATTACAGATCACATGCAACTCGATTCACCTTCTCCTAAGGAAAAATCATGAAACTTCGTTCCGTGTTTGCGTTCAGCGCCTCCAGTGCCATCGCCGTCCTGGCCCTGACCGGCTGTGGCGGGGGAGCCACCGCTACCTCTGTTGCCGAAGACTGTGTACCCCAGAGCGACGTGAAGACCCTCCAGGACGGAGTCCTCACCGTTGCCGCGCCGGAATTCCCGCCGTTCTCCTCGGTGTCCAACGGGGACTCAACGGGCGTGGATGCCGAGCTCATCAAGGAGTTCGCAGCGGCGAACTGCCTGGAAGTGAAGATGGAACAGACGTCCTATGCCGGCACCATCCCGGCTGTGCAGAGCAACCGCGCCGACGTGGCCATCGGCTGCTACTACCGCACGGCGCAGCGGGCCGAAGTTGTCGACATGAGCAACCCCGTCTACACCGACGAGATGGCCGCCATCTCGGCCGACGGCACCACCTCCATTGCGGCCATGGAGTCGCAGAAAGTCGGCACGGTCGATGGCTACCTGTGGGTCACGGACATGAAGAACGTGATGGGCGACAACCTGACGATCTACCCCAGCGCTGTGGAGATGCAGGCAGACCTTAAGTCAGGCCGGATCCAGGTCGGGCTGGATGGCTATGGATCTGCGGCCATGATGTACAAGGACGATGCCAAGTTCACCGTAAACGGCGTCGACCCCGACGACCGCGTCATCGCTTCGAAGGAACCCGCCCAGATCGGTTTCCCCCACACCAAGGGAAATACCAGCCTCACTGAGGCGCTGAACACGAGCATCGACTCGATGAAGGAAGACGGCAAGGTGGTGGAAGTTCTGGCCGCCAATGAACTTCCCGAAACCGCCGCCGAGACCGGCGAACCCCGACTGATCAAGTAGTCGGGCAGCTGAGGCTAACCCATGGAAACCACAGCTACGATCGCCGGCAACGGCCACATCGCATTCATTGACGGACGGGCCGTGCGGGAGATACTTCCGCCCTCGGCCGCCGTCGACGCCCTCGAAGCCGTCCTTTCTGCCGGCCTCGATCCTGAGCGGGATTCACCGCGAAGCCGGGTGGACACCGGGGTCGGTCAGTTCTTGCAGATGCCCTCCGCATGGCAGGATTCGGTAGGCACCAAGCTGCTGACCATTACTCCTGCCAACCCGGCGCTCGGCGCCCCGGTCATTCAGGGCCTATACGTGCTCTTTGGCGGCGAGACACGTCAACCGCAAGCAGTACTTGATGGCATGGAACTGACGAATCTCCGCACCTCCGCAGTTTCCGCCCTGGGAGCGCGGCTGCTGGCGGCTCCCGGCCCACAACGGCTGGTGGTCTTCGGTACGGGCGTCCAGGCGTGGGAACACCTGAAGACGTTCAACGACGTGTTCGAGCTCGAAGACGTGGCAATAGTGGGACGGAGGCCCGCCGCTGCCGCCGCACTGGCCGCAAGGGCGTCAGCGGAGCTAGGCCTCGCCGCCCGCGCGGCCGATGCTTCCGCCGTCGCTGCTGCAGATCTGGTGATCTGCTGCACCGCCGCGGACCAACCGCTGTTCGACGGCACCTTGGTGTCCGATTCCGCCGTCGTTGTGGCCATGGGTGCCCACGAGCCGACCAGTCGTGAACTCGACGACGCCCTCATGGGACGTGCCGCCGTCGTCGTTGAATCTGTTGACAGCGCATTGCGGGAGGCAGGTGACGTCATCCAGGCACTCAGTTCAGGCGCCCTCACAGGTCCGGGAGAGCTGATCACCCTGGCGGAGCTGGTCACCGGGAAACGCCCCATTCCCAGGGGCCGGCCCGTTGTTTTCAAGACCACCGGGATGCCCTGGCAGGACCTCGCTCTGGCCCGCGCCATCGTGGATGCCCACCCCGCAGTCGGCGGCCCCGGTCCCGGCACCAGCCGCTGAGCGGCCGACATCACCCAACGAAGGATTGGATCAACCATGTCGCACACCGCGCCTACCAAGATCAGAAACGTAGTACAGGTCCGGAATCTGGCGAAGGCCTACGGGGACAACGTTGTCCTGCGTGACGTCTCGCTTTCTGTCCCGGAAGGTTCCGTCACCGCCATGATCGGCCCGAGCGGGGCGGGCAAGAGCACTGTGCTTCGGTGCATGAATCTGCTCGAGAAGCCGGACAGCGGAGAGATCGAGATCGACGGGCACGTCATCAACGCCCGCAAGAAAATCTCGCCCAAAAACCTCGCTGCGCTGAGGCGCAGCGCCGGAATGGTGTTCCAGCATTTCAACCTGTTCCCACACATGACTGTCCTGCGCAACATCAGCCTGCCTCAGGAGCGGATCCTCGGCCGCAGTCGGGATGAGGCGAACACCAAGACTATGGAGCTGCTGACCCGGATGGGGCTGGGCGACAAGGCAGACCACTACCCCGCACGATGCTCCGGCGGCCAGCAGCAGCGGATCGCCATCGCCCGCGCCCTGGCTCTTGGCCCGCGGGTCATGCTGTTCGATGAACCGACGTCGGCGCTGGATCCCGAGGTCGGGGTCGAGGTGCTTGAGGTGATGAAGGAACTGGCCAGCGAAGGGATGACCATGGTTGTGGTCACCCACGAAATGGGATTTGCCGCCAATGTCTCGAACGAGCTGGTGGTCATGGCCGACGGCTGCATCATTGAGAGCGGTGATCCCCGGCAGATCATGAGCGATCCGCAGCACGAACGGACCCGCCGCTTTCTGCGCGCAGTGCTGGAGCGCTGATCGCCATGCAGATGCTCCAAGCGATCGCCGTCGGTCTCCCCTTGACCATACTCGTCACCATCCTGGCGCTGGCCATCGGTACCGTGCTCGCCATCCCCCTGGTAGCCGGCCTACGGAGCGGGAACCGCCTCGTCTGGCTGCTTACCCGCGGCACCATTGACCTGCTTCGCGGCATCCCGCCCGTGGTGTGGCTGTTCATCCTCTACTATGGCGTGTCCATCGGGGCGCTGCGCATGTCCGCCCTGCAGGCCGCCGTCATCGGATTGGGACTGGTCGCCGCCGCGTACCTAGCAGAGATCTTCCGCGGCGCCATCGGGTCGGTACACCAGGGCCAGTGGGAAGCCAGCTCGGCCCTCGGGTTCCGCACCGGCACCGCCTGGGGCAGGGTTATCGGACCGCAGGCCTGGAGGACTGCCATCCCTGCCTACACGACGTACGGCATCGGCCTGCTGAAGGACTCCTCGATCGCCTCCACCATCGGCGTCGCCGAGATCGTTTTCATGTCTAACCAATACGCCCGCCAGTCCGGAGAAGGCATCCTGGTCTTCTTCATCGCGGCCGGCATCTACATCCTGCTCAGCATGCCGCTGGGCATGCTCTCCCGACACCTGGACACCAAGATGCGTAAGGCGGTTGCCCGATGAATGCGCTGCTCCCAGACATCGCCACAATTCTCCCGACGCTCCTCGGCGGACTGCAGATCAGCCTGACACTGACGTTCTTCAGCCTGCTCTTCGGCCTCCCCTTCGGCATGCTGTTTTCCTTTGGCGTCACGGCGGATAACAAGATCTTCCGCTACATATCCGTGTTCTTCGTGGAAGTCGGACGCGGCGCCCCTGCGCTCGTCCTGCTGCAGTTGATGTACTACGGCCTGCCGAACGTACAGATCACCCTCACGTCCTTGGTCTCTGCCTGCCTGGCCCTGGTGTGGACGACGGCGGCCTACACCGCCGAACTCATTCGCGGCGGAATCCAGTCGGTGCCCCACGGCGAGATCGAAGGCTCCGACGCACTTGGCATGAGCGTCCGCGACCGGCTGCGCTTCATCGTCATCCCGCAGGGCATGCGCATCGCACTGCCGTCCCTGATGGGCTTCGCCGTCCTGCTGTTCCAAGCGACGTCGCTAGCCTACACCGTCGCAGTTCCCGAACTGATGAGCCAGGCATATTCGACGGGATCCTCGACATTCAAGTACCTCCCCGCGTTCATCGCCGCAGGCCTCCTGTACGCGGCAATCTCCATCCCAGCCACATGGCTTTCGGTGCTGACCGAAAAGCGCCTGAGCCGCCACTTATAGGACCGCTACTGAGTTGCAACGGCCGGTCGGGCAGTCCGCTGTCCAATCGGTCGTTGCGCAGCGTTGATCGAGCCATGGCCTGGCCAGACCGACGGCGTGGGCGTACTCTTCGCGCTCGGCGCGGCCCTCTGCTGGGCCGCCTACATCCTGCTGCTGCCGGTGGTGCCGTTCACCCTCGAACGGCTGGCCTGCGCCGGCTCACCGCCGCCGCCTTCGGCACGCTGATGTACCTGGAACCGGCCATCGGCATGGTCGTCGGCCTCGCCCTCCTCGGCCGAGTCCCCAGCCGCTTCGCGATCCTCGGGATCGCCCTGGTCATCACCGCCGGCATCGGCGCAACCCGCACCGGAAACCGCCCTCCGGTTACCACCAGCCCCGAAACCCTGCCCGTCACATAGTCGACTACAACTACCGATTCCGCAGGACGTCGCCGCATTCACGACACACTCCCGACCGATAGGGTCGCCCTAAAGGCACGCGGAGCAGTCCGGGAGAGCACGGTGAAATGACGACGACGTACAGGTACAGCGTGGAGATCCTGCACCTGCTGGTGTCATCCGGCCACTCCTACTTCGGCAGGGCCAACGACGGCGCCGCCAGCGTCCCCACATCAGATCTCGACCGCATCGAAGTGGTGGCGGGCAAAGGCATCGTCGAGGACAGGTTCTTCGGCAAGGCCGCGCACATGGACGCAGCGATCACGCTCATGGCCGTCGAATCCCTCGGAAGGTGAAGCTGAGCATCGGCGGATCCGTTCACGACCCCACCCACCCCGTCGGCCGGCTGCTGTCCAACGTCCTGGCCATGGCCGCCGAGTTCGAATCCGACCTCATCCGTGCCAGGACTAGAGAGGGCATGCAGGTCGCAAAGGCCAAAGGCCGACTCCGCGGGAAACAGCCCAAACTTTCCCAGAGCCAGGAAGCCCACCTCGTCTCCCTATATAAGGGAGGTCAACACACAAGCGCCGAAATCGCAGAACGCTTCGGAGTCGCCAGAAGTACGGTGTACCGCATCGTTCAACGAACGCCCTAGTATCTGCCTGCTATGGGTTCTTCCCTGCAGACCGCTTCGCGCTGAAGTCGAGTTATAAGTTGAGAACCACGGTCCAAAAACCGATGACGGCACGGAACAGTGCAACCACCATCGATCCGCAAGTTGCCGGAGCGGTTCGTCATCCACAGCGATTCATCGACACGCATCATGGCACTTCCCACGAATACCCCTTATAAGTATCAACCACATCTATGCTCATTAGACCCTCATGCCCATAGAGGAAGATGCCCCCTCAACAAAGGGATCAGCCATGACTAAGAACCTCGGTACTGTGTCCAATCCAATTCGGGCGCACAGCGGTGGCGGTAAACTAATACGGGAAATCACCGATGACGGGGAGCGTCCCATGGAAGATAAGCGGGATACTTCACCCGTTACTATGGCGACCCTTGCCAAGCGGGTTGGAGTGCACGTCTCGACTGTTTCCCGGGCGCTGCAGGAACCGCGACAAGACACGAACAACAGAACCACCCTCATGATAAGGGAGCTGGCTGACCAACTCGATTTTCAGCCAGATGCCACAGCTTCGCGCTTGCGAACACGCCGCAGCCGGCTCATCGGCGTCACGGTCCCGAGCCTGACCGATCCAGTTCACGCAATCACCTATGAAGGCATCGATAAACAGGCCTTGAGCAGAGGCTACTCGACCATGCTCAGCATGTCGGCGAATCTTAATGATCGCTCTCCGAGCCGTGCAAACAACCTCATCCGCAGTCGTGTTGAAGGCATCATCATCCAAGACACATTTGAGGGTGATCTCCTTCCAGAAACATTGCGGAAGCGCCACATACCACACGTAATGTGTCTGCGGAAGAACGACGACGAGCTCTCAGTCGCAGTCGATGATTTGCTGGGTGGACGGTTAGCTGCTGAACATCTGGCGGCAGCTGGACATACCGAGATAGCAATAATTTCACCCGACAGTTCAGTGAGCACAGGTAGGGACAGAGTCGAAGGCTTTCGGCGCCGCATGCTGGAATTGGGGACAAAGATAGACGATTCGCGGATAGTCCCTGCGGGATTCGATATTGCGTCCGGCCAGCGCGCCGCAGAAACACTCCTTGGCTGGCCAAAACTTCCCACGGCCATCTTTGCAAGCAACGACCTAACCGCGGCGGGCATCATGTTCAGACTTCGGGAGGCAGGGATATCGATAGGTCGCGACGTCGCACTGGTTGGCTACAACGACATAGAAATTTCCAAGCATCTGCCGGTCCCCCTGACAACCATTGCGTCGCCCTTGCACGAGGTTGGAGCCAGAAGCCTCGATACGCTCATTGAGGTGATCGAGGGCAGGGTTCCAGATTCCTTACAACTCACTCCGCGCCTGTTGGCCAGGGAATCAACTCTTGCGTTCGTTACCCTGAACACCTGAACGTTTTCTCGAACAGGCCCTTGGTGTGGTCCTGTTCGAACAAGCATCTGCTCCTGCTTTGGCCGTGAAGATGATTAACGTGCGCGGCGAACCGATGCGTTGGGCCACCCATACCTCGCCGGTCCACATCATTGTGGCTGCTTGCCACCTGTACGGTCGTCCTAGCCACGGGTACCCGTGTAGCGAAAGCACCGCACCCTAGACCGGCCTCCTCAGCACGCACTCCCATCCTCACTCGCAGACTTACCTGACCCTTTTAAAAATGTTTCTGCAATCGATTGCAATACCGGGCAGGCCTCGCTAAAGTTGTTGTCCAGAGGCATTAAAAGTGATGGGGATCACTTTTAGTCTTGCCATGATGCTGCTATTCCGCTCTCTCAAAGGCACTCTCTATGGAAACAATTGACGGCATTTCTACAGGTCGAATCGATAGATTATTTGCAGATATTGAAGCTTTTGTTGATCCCGCATTTGACGGCTGGACAAGGACTGTATTTAGCCCTGCTTATAAGGCAGAGCGTTCCTGGATGGTCGAAGAATTCAAGCGGGCGGGGCTCGAAGATGTGCATACCGATGACTTTGGAAATATCGTCGGGATATTGCCCGGACGGCACAGTACCGCCAAGCCCATCGTGCTGGGCTCCCATACGGATACTGTCGAGCGCGGCGGCCGTTTCGATGGAATCGTTGGCGTCCTGGGCGCACTCGAGGTAGCCCAACGGATTAAGGAATCCGGAAGCGTCCTCAACCGGCCGCTTATGGTCATTGACTTCTTCGGGGAAGAGGCGAACCCGTTCGGGCTTACCTGTCTCGGAAGCAGGGCGCTTGCGGGCAGTCTGACGGTGAAGGACCTGGAGCGTGTGAGCCCGGAGGGCAAGCGTTTGGGCGATGCGATGCAGTCCTTCGGCCTGGACCCCTCGCGTGCCGTCAGCGGCAAGCACCCGGTGCGGGGCAGCTGGCACGCCTACCTCGAACTGCACATTGAACAAAGTTCAACGCTGGATCAGACAGGATGCAATATCGGCGTCGTCTCGGCCATCGCCGGAATCAAGCGGCTGGTAGGCCGGTACATGGGCCAATACGACCATGCGGGCGGCGCCCGGATGAAGAGCAGAAAAGACGCGCTGCTTGCTGCTGCTTCTTCCGCCCTGGCGCTTCATGAGTTCGCCTGTGGAAGTCCGGAATATGCGGTCGCAACCACAACCCATATCGACTCCCTGCAGCTAGCCCAGAATGTTGTACCCGGCCGGTCAGAGCTCCGGGCGGAACTACGCTCAACCGATTCCGCCTGGTTTGGAGCTATCGAGAAAGACCTCGCGCTGCGGCTGTCCATGCGCGCGACGGAGTTCGGCTGCGAGCTGGACCTCGAGTGGTTTCTCGATAATGAAATCGCCCACACCGATGCCACGCTCCAGGAAACCATTGCCGCTGCGTCCACGATCCTGGGACTGTCCTGGACAGCGGTTCCAAGCGGCGCGACCCACGACTCGGTGCACATGACGGGAATTGCCCCCATGGGCATGATCTTCATCCCGTCGATAGACGGCCGAAGCCACTGCCCGGAAGAGTTTACCCCCAAAAAAGACATAATCAATGGCATTGCGGTACTCGAAAAAAGCGTCCGTCTGGTCGACGAGTCACGGCCCTGAACAGGCGCTTTTCAAAGGAAAACAGATCTAGGAAACAAACCGGAAGAAGAGGAAAACAAATTGGCGAAAAACTTGATGCTCGCGGTCGCTCAAGTCGGCGGTATCGATAGTTCGGAATCAAGACCCGAAGTCGTCGCCCGCTTGATTGCCCTGCTGGAAGAAGCAGCTTCCCAGGGCGCGGAACTGGTGGTCTTTCCCGAACTCACGCTGACCACGTTCTTCCCGCGTACCTGGTTCGAAGAAGGCGACTTCGAGGAATACTTCGAGAAATCCATGCCCAATGACGACGTCGCGCCCCTTTTCGAACGCGCCAAAGACCTTGGCGTGGGCTTCTACCTCGGATACGCGGAACTGACCAGTGATGAGAAGCGGTACAACACATCAATTCTGGTGAACAAGCACGGCGACATCGTCGGCAAGTACCGCAAGATGCATCTGCCGGGCCACGCCGATAACCGGGAAGGACTACCCAACCAGCACCTTGAAAAGAAATACTTCCGCGAAGGAGATCTCGGATTCGGTGTCTTCGACTTCCACGGCGTGCAGGTCGGAATGTGTCTCTGCAACGACCGGCGATGGCCGGAGGTCTACCGCTCTTTGGCCCTGCAGGGAGCAGAGCTCGTCGTCCTGGGCTACAACACCCCCGATTTCGTTCCCGGCTGGCAGGAAGAGCCTCACGCGAAGATGTTCACGCACCTTCTTTCACTTCAGGCAGGGGCATACCAGAACTCGGTATTTGTGGCGGCTGCCGGCAAGTCGGGCTTCGAAGACGGGCACCACATGATCGGCGGATCAGCGGTCGCCGCGCCCAGCGGCGAAATCCTGGCAAAAGCAGCCGGCGAGGGCGATGAAGTCGTCGTTGTGAAAGCAGACATCGACATGGGCAAGCCCTATAAGGAAAGCGTCTTCGACTTCGCCGCCCATCGGCGCCCCGACGCATACGGCATCATCGCCGAAAGGAAAGGGCGGGGCGCCCCACTGCCCGTCCCGTTCAACGTGAATGACTAAGAGACAGAACGAACAGGAAAGACGGTAACCAAATGGATGCGAAACTCCTTGTTGGCGGCACTATTGTTTCCTCGACCGGCAAAATCCGAGCCGACGTGCTGATTGAAAACGGCAAAGTCGCCGCTGTCGGCATGCTGGACGCCGCGACGCCGGACACAGTTGAGCGGGTTGACTGCGACGGCAAATACGTCATGCCCGGCGGTATCGACGTTCACACCCACATCGACTCCCCCCTCATGGGGACCACCACCGCCGATGATTTTGTCAGCGGAACGATTGCAGCCGCTACCGGCGGAACAACGACCATCGTCGATTTCGGACAGCAGCTCGCCGGCAAGAACCTGCTGGAATCCGCAGACGCGCACCACAAAAAGGCGCAGGGGAAATCCGTCATTGATTACGGCTTCCATATGTGCGTGACGAACCTCTATGACAATTTCGATTCCCATATGGCAGAACTGACACAGGACGGAATCTCCAGTTTCAAGGTCTTCATGGCCTACCGCGGAAGCCTGATGATCAACGACGGCGAACTGTTCGACATCCTCAAGGGAGTCGGCTCCAGCGGTGCCAAACTATGCGTCCACGCAGAGAACGGCGACGTCATCGACAGGATCGCCGCCGACCTCTACGCCCAAGGAAAAACCGGGCCCGGGACCCACGAGATCGCACGCCCGCCGGAATCGGAAGTCGAAGCAGTCAGCCGGGCCATCAAGATCTCCCGGATGGCCGAGGTGCCGCTGTATTTCGTGCATCTTTCCACCCAGGGGGCCGTCGAGGAAGTAGCTGCCGCGCAGATGACAGGATGGCCAATCAGCGCCGAAACGTGCACCCACTACCTGTCGCTGAGCCGGGACATCTACGACCAGCCGGGATTCGAGCCGGCCAAAGCTGTCCTCACACCACCGCTGCGCACACAGGAACACCAGGACGCGTTGTGGAGAGGCATTAACACCGGTGCGCTCAGCGTCGTCAGTTCCGACCACTGCCCCTTCTGCTTTGAGGAAAAGCAGCGGATGGGGGCAGATGACTTCCGGCAGATCCCCAACGGCGGGCCCGGCGTGGAGCACCGAATGCTCGTGATGTACGAGACGGGTGTCGCGGAAGGAAAAATGACGATCGAGAAATTCGTCGAGGTGACTGCCGAGAACCCGGCCAAGCAATTCGATATGTACCCGAAAAAGGGAACAATTGCACCGGGCTCCGATGCAGACATCATCGTGGTCGACCCCAACGGAACAACCCTCATCAGTGCCGACACCCAAAAACAAAACATGGACTACACGCTGTTCGAAGGCTTCAAAATCCGTTGCTCCATCGACCAGGTGTTCTCGCGTGGCGACCTGATCAGCGTCAAAGGCGAATATGTCGGCACCCGCGGCCGCGGCGAATTCATCAAGCGGTAGACACCGCACTGCAGGTTTCGCAACCTCAACAATTATTTACCGGTCAATGGAGACCGCTCACTAAAGGAACGCTCAATGTCTGTTTCACAGCAAAAGGCCTCTCCGCTCTACAACAAGGAACTGTCCCCCGAGTCCGCCTCCGGGACATGGAAAACCATCAACCTGTTCAACTGGTGGATGTCTGCCTGGCACAGTCTGGGCGGCTACACCGTAGCCATCGGACTCTTCGCCCTGGGGCTGATGGGATGGCAGGTCGTTCTGGCCTTCTCCATCGGCATCATCATCCTGTACTTCGTCAACAACCTCAGCGGCGTCGCGGGTCAACGAGTCAAAGTGCCCTTCCCCGTCTTCGCCCGCGCCTCCTTCGGGGTGTACGGAGCAAACATCCCGGCACTGCTCAGGGCCGTGGTTGCCATCGCCTGGTACGGAATCCAAACCTACCTTGCTTCGGCAGTCGTCATGCTCCTTGCCATCAAAATAGTGCCAGGAGCCGCCGACCTTCAGGAGTTGAGCTTCCTGGGCCTTTCAGCACTTGGATGGATCTGCTTCCTCGGGCTCTCGCTCATCCAGCTCCTCGTGCTCTTGGGCGGTATGGAAGCAGTCCGCCGGCTCTCCGACTTCGCAGGACCAACCATCTGGATCGCAATGCTCGCCCTGGCCATCTGGGTGCTCTCCCGGGCCGAGTGGAGCATCGACTTCACCTATTCACTAACGGAGCTGGGAAGCGCCGGCGCCCAAACCATCAGCTTCGCCTCGGCGATCTTCATCATCGTGGCCTATTTCGCCGGACCGTCGCTGAACTTCGCCGACTTCACCCGCAATGCCCCTTCTGAAGCCTCCGTGAAGAAGGGAAACGCCCTCGGCCTCCTGATTAACGCCATCGCCTTCGGCATCATCTCAGTCGTGATTGCGCTTGCATCCGTGAAAGTCTACGGAGAGGCGATCCATGATCCCATCGCCCTGCTCGCAGACATCGACAGCATCACGCTGCTTCTCATCGCCATCATCGCCGTGAGTCTGGCCACCGCAGGCATCAACATCATTCTGAACTTCGTCTCCCCGGTCTATGACCTCATCAACGTATGGCCCAAGGCCTTTACCTTCCGCAGCGCCGGCGTGCTCGTCGCCGTACTGGCCATCGTCATCACACCCTGGAACCTGTTCGCGAACCCAGTCATCGTCAACCAGTTCGTCGGAGGCGTAGGCGCTCTCATGGGACCGCTCTTCGGCGTGATCATGACCGATTACTACCTGGTCAAGAAGTGCCACATTCGGACCGATGAACTCTTCAACGCCGAACCGACCGGCCTTTACTACTACACCAAGGGATACAATCCCAAGGCTGTTTGGTCCCTGCTAGTGGCAGGCCTTTTCACGATCGTCATGTCCATCATCCCGGCCTTCGCAAGCCTGGCGCCCCTGGCCTGGCCCGTAGGTGTGCTGGTCGGTGCCGGAATGTACTACTTCATTTCCCGCAGCGACATCGTGTCCGGTCCGGCCTACTCCAGCTCCAGCGAAACCGCACCAGCTGAAGACGTACAAACAGCCAATCAGGAACGGTAATCCCCTGCAGGGCAAGCGGCAGGTGCCGAAAACCAAACGGCTCGGCACCTGCCAAAGACCAAGACCTGTTAAAATCCGGCGAAAGACAGACGATGCGAATTCTTGTAATCAACCCCAACTCGAACAAAGCCATGACGCAGAACATCGACCGCATGGCCAAGAGCATGGCCGGCCCGGGAACAACAATCTCAACCATCTCCCCGCCGCTGGCCCCTGCCTCAATCGAAAGCCACGCAGAGGACATCGTCGCAGGCTATAGGCTCATAGAAGCGGCAACGACACACCCCGAGCCCTATGACGCCCTAATCATCGCCTGCTACTACGACCCGGCACTTGAGGCACTCCGGGAAGTCCTGGACGTTCCTGTTATAGGAATCGCAGAAGCCTCCGCCCATATGGCCAGCCTGGTCGCCCCGAAGTTTTCTGTCGTTACCGTACTTCGCCGCGGAGTCAACCACGTCGAAAACGTCATCCACGCAGCAGGACTGTCCTCACGATGCGCTTCAGTCCGCGGCGTTGATCTGGGTGTACTGGACATCGATGCCGACCTCGAACGGGCTGCAACGCTCATCGCGGCAGAGGCGCGAAAAGCAATCAGCGAAGACGGAGCCGAAGCCATCACCCTGGGCTGCGCGGGCATGGGCCCACTCGACAAGCGCTTGCAGGAGGAGTTGGGAGTCCCCGTTCTTGACGGAGTGGCATGCGCTGTCCCACTCGCTGAATCATGCGTCAAATACGGGATCACGACCAGCAAAATCAACAGCTACGACCGGCCTACCGACAAAAAATCACCAGGTCTGGACCCACTGCTGGAGGACATCTACATGCCCTCCACAGAACTAAAAGTGAACGCCTAAATACGGTCCACCACAGGAGACAACGAAAGTGAACGCCGAAAATTTTCTCTCAGATTTTCACCATGTCGCCACCATCGGCGCCACACCCAATCACGGAGTAGACCGACAGGCAGCCACACCTGACGACCGCCGCGCCAGGGATTGGTTTCGTACGTTCGCCACCGAGCGGGGGTGGGAATCCCGGGTAGACGCCGTCGGCAATCAATTCGCGCTCATAACATGGCGCAAGGACGCCAAGTACGTCGTCATCGGCTCCCACCTCGACAGCCAGCCGCTCGGCGGCCGCTTCGATGGAGCCTATGGCGTCCTCGCCGCGTTGCACGCCGCAGAACGGCTGACAAAAAGCGTGGACAACGGTTCAGAACTGCCGATGTTCAACCTGGCCGTCGTCAACTGGTTCAACGAAGAAGGCGGCCGGTTCGCCCCCTCCATCATGGGAAGCAGCGTCTACGCCGGAATCATGGACCGCGGGGAAATGCTGGAGGTACGGGACCTCGAGGGAACGACCGTCGCAGAAGCCCTCGGCAGCATCGGTTATCTAGGCAGTGACACCCCGCCGGAAGCAGCAAGCTATGCCGAAATCCACATCGAACAGGGCCGCATCCTGGAGCGGGAAGGCCTGCAAATCGGGGCGGTTGATTCTTCCTGGTATACCCAAAAACTCGATATCGAAATACTCGGTGAACAATCGCACACCGGTGCTACAGCCATGGCCGATCGACGCGACGCGCTCGTCACTGCCTCCAAGGTCATACTCATGGTGCACGACGTAGTGGACGATTTTGAGCCCGAGGCGATAGTTTCCTCGGTTGGCCGGATGACCTTGGAACCTAACTCCCCCATAGTTGTCCCGAGAAGAGTGCAGCTGGTAGCTGACCTTCGCTCCAATTCACCCGAGGTCGTGAAAGCCGCCCGGTCGTCCCTGCTCAAGCAGCTCAGCGACCTCTCGGACGAACACCAAGTAAAGATCAATGCCCGCGACTTCGATATCCGAGAGAACCAGTACTACCCGGAATCCGGTGTCGAACTTACCGAAAAACTGGCCGCGAACCTGGGGTTGGGCGTTCGTCGAATGCAAACCATGGCCGGTCACGATTCGGTCGCCCTGAACCGCATCGTTCCGTCAGTGATGGTGTTCATCCCGTCAGTCGATGGAGTTTCCCACTGCGAACGTGAATTTACAACGGATGAAGATATGACGGCCGGAGTCGATTTGCTGACAGAAGTCGCCAGGGAGCTCGTTCACGGAGCGCTCGTCACCGGCGATTAGGAGGTCACCGGGGGTATCCCGGTCGAGTATAAGCCCGGGCAAATGACCGTGAATAGGGTCATATTCGGTCGATTCCCTAGTGTGGATGCGACACTGGCGTGGCAGTTGGTTTTCCGAATGCCATGGGCCGGCCTGGCTATGCGCTGAGTTTGCACCGCGTTGAGGATAAGGATTAAATGCCGGTTGTTGAAGGAGTGAAGACAGAAAGTACGGTGCGGTTCGGACTCGCGTTCGTGGGCATCATGGTCATAGCGGCGAACCTGCGCGTAGCTTTTGTCAGCGTCGGTCCTCTGCTGACGGAGATCAGCAGCGACCGAGGCTGGTCCAACAGCACCGCAGGACTGTTGACCGGGCTGCCGCTTATCGCCTTTGCGCTCTTCTCTCCCGTCGCCCCGGGATTGGCAATTCGGCTGGGTCTGGACCGTGCACTGTGGATCTCTTTGCTGCTGCTCATGACCGGCATCCTCGCCAGGTCCGCCCCCGTGGAAGGAGCCATCTGGGTCGGAACCGCTCTTCTTGGGGCTGCGATCGCGTTCCTAAATGTCCTGCTGCCTTCCTTGGTCAAACGGGACGTCCCCGCCCGGGTCAGCCAAGTGACGGGAATCTACACCGCCGCCCAGGGCGCCGTCTCGGCTGGCGGCGCTGCGCTCGTCGTGCCCATTGCGCACGCGACGAACTCGGGCTGGAGGCTGGCACTGGGAATCTGGGCCGGTTTGGCGCTGATAGCCCTGGCCGCCTTGCTGCCCCGGATCCGCCGCCGCGCCTCCGGTGCAGGACCGGCTGCCGACGGCCCGGCCCCAACATACCGTTCACCGTGGAAATCCGCGTTGGGCTGGCAGATCACCGTCTTCATGGGCCTGCAGTCCATGGCTTTCTTTATCCTCATGGCCTGGCTGCCGAGCATTGAACAGGACCAGGGCATTTCACAGACTGCCTCGGGCATGCATATTTCGGTGTTCCTGTTCACGGGGACGCTGGCCAGCCTCGGCGCCGGTGCATTGCTGCATCGCTTCGCCGGTCAGCGGTCGCTGGCCCTGGTGACCAGCATGTTCGCCTTCAGCGCCTATGCCGGGCTGGCGTTGGCCCCGGAGCTGTCCTTGCTTTGGTGCGTAGTGGCTGCCCTTGGCTGCGGCAGTCTCATCGTCATCGCCTTGTCCCTGTTCAGCCTGCGCACGGCGCACCACACGCAGGCGGCGGCGCTTTCGGGCATGGCCCAATCCATCGGCTATGCCATCGCAGCAGCCGGTCCCGTTGCCTTCGGCGCCCTTCACGACCTCAGCGGAGGCTGGACACTTCCTCTGGTCGCGACCGCGGGATGCATGCTTGTCCTGTGCATCGCCGCGGTTCTATCTGCACGGAATAAGCTCATCGGCTAAGCGTCACATCCGATGAGCCTCCAGCCGAAGCCAACAGTCACAAGTGACAGCCTCGGGTGGGGCCGTCCTCCTAAACGATCGATTGTTGAGGCAATCGGGATGGCATGGATCAAGGCATGCAGACTCGTTGTCGACAATGTCGAACGAGAAACGGGCGGGCTCTGCACTCGGCTAGGGACCACCCACGCCAGTTCCCTTAGTACTGCAGGACCGAGAGAAGCGCAGCGACCGCGGCCCGGTGTCCCATTGCCAGCGTGGGTTCAGGGTCGGGTGCGAACTGTGGCGAGTGGTTGCCCGGCACGGGGCCCTGATTAATCCTTGCGGCTGCGATGCTGCCCAGTCGCCAGTACACAAGCGGGATCTGTAACGGTGCTGTGAGGTGTCCGACGTCTTCGCTGGCGGTGGCTGGACCGGTGATGGTGATGCGATCGTGCCCCAGTGCATCACCGAGGTGCCTTGCCGTGTCGGTCGCGTGGTACTGGTCGTTAATGGATTCCGGGAAGCGGTAGAGCTCGGTGATCTCGGGTTCCGAAGCACCGGAGATGTGGGCCTCTCCGGAGATCACGCGCCGCAGGGACGCTAGTACCCGTTCGCGGACTGTCGGGTCGAAAGTGCGCACGTTGACGGTGAACTCGGCCCGTCCGGCGATGATGTTCTCCTTGAGGCCGGCGTGGATGGTACCGACGCTGATGATGGCTGATTCCAGTGGAGGAACCTCGCGGGAGACGATCGACTGCATGCGGACCACCATGTGTGCCGCCAGGACGACCGCGTCGACGGATTGGTGTGGATGGGCCGCATGCCCTTGGACGCCGTGGACCTGTACCGACCAGGCGTCGGCCATGGAGAACGCAGAACCTGGAGAGAGCTGGATGGTTCCTGCCTCGGATGCGGTGACGTGCTGGGCAAAGAGGACGTCCGGGCGCGGGGCCCGGTCCCAGAGGCGGTCGTCAACCATCGCGGTGGCGCCCTGCGCGGTCTCCTCTCCGGGCTGGAAGATGAATACCGCTGTACCGCTCCAGGTATCGCGTCGGGTGGCGAGGCTTCGCGCGGCGGCCAAGGCCATGGCGGTGTGGGCGTCATGACCGCAGGCGTGCATGACCGGGACAGTCTCTCCTGCCTCATTGGTCGCCGTTGCTTGGCTGGAGTAGGGCAGTCCGGTGTCCTCCTGTACAGGCAGGGCGTCAATGTCTGCTCGGAAGGCCGCTACGGGGCCCTGCCCGTTTTGCAGGACGGCCACGACTCCGGTGCCACCACAGCGGAACGGCTCGAGACCTGCTTGGCGCAGTCGGTCTTCCACGAACGCGGCGGTGTGGTGTTCCTGCGTGGAGAGCTCGGGATAGCGGTGTAGCCATTCGTAGTCCAGGCGCAGCTGTGGATCTGCGGTCGGCTCCGTGGAGCCGACGGTTTCGGTAGGGAGATCCGGATGGGTGGTCATGAAGCTTGCGCATCCGTTGGGGTGGTGCGCTTACGCAGGAACCAGGCGAGGGCGACGGTGGAGAGCACTGCCAGCACCGTGCCGTACATCCCGAAGCCGGGGACCATGGGGCTGATCACGAAGACTACGGTGGCGGAGACGAGCACGGCGATCAGAGCGGTGCGTGGCTGCTTCAAGTGCATCAGTGCCTGGACATGGACGGCACCAAGCACGGCGGGCACGATGAAGGTTTTCATGACCTGCATGATGTCCGGGGGGAGGTTGCTTAGCAGCCAGGTGCCGAGCAAGCCGACGAAGATCAGCAGCGAGGCAATGTGGATGATCACGGCGCCGCTAATGGCCGATACCGCCGAGAGCTCGGCGCGGCGGGTCCCGGGTTTGGCGTCAATCGCGGTCTGAGCCGTCAGTGCTGCTGGGATGAGCTTGTTGGCGATATTGCCGATCATGAAGGCCTGGTACATCGAGGACTGGCCCAGGATTGGATAGTACGTGACCGGTTCAATCACCCAGAGGACGCCGAAGGTTGCGGCTACCGCCAGGAAAGCCACCAGGACTTGGCTGATCCCGACATCGAGCCCGGCGAAGAACACGATGTAGATCGGGCCGGCCAAGGACAGTGCTAGGCCCATCAGCATGGTGAGCCGGCCCCATCGGGAGGTGGTGCGGTCAAAAACGGCGAGGCCGTCCGCGGAGACCTTAGCGTCAGTGGGGATGGCATTAGTAGTCATGGGTGGCTCCTTCAGCTTGCAACGGTGATGAAGTACGCGACGGCCAGGCCGGCGACGATCGCAATGCCCTGCGACCATTCGGCGATCCACTTCTTGCCGGTGAATCGGGTGAGCCAGATGCACAGAGCCATTCCGGCGGCAGAGCCCAGGTAAGCGAAGATATGGGTGCTGGAGATGACGAACTGCTGGAACCCGAGGCAGAAGAAGGCGGCGAGCATAGCTGCAGCCGGAATGATGCTCAATAACTTGGGATTAGTGCGACTCAATGCAACATCGCCCTTCTTCAGCAGGGGCGTCAGGACCAGGGCGCCGATCAGCCACATCGCACCGCCCAGGCTGATCGCGGCGAAGGCGATGGCGAAGATTTCGGGAGTGTATCCCTCACCTCCGAAGGTGCCGCCGGCAGTGCCGGCGGCAATCGAGGCCGCTCCCACTTCGTACTTGGCTGAGCCGATCAACCCCACGCGCACCAAGACTCCCGGCGTGCCCAGAGTCGCGAGCATGGCGATGGCCACGACCACCACGGCCAAGGATGGGCCAATGGCGGAGATGGCGCCAGCGCGGACGGAAGTGGAAATGTCGCCGGTACTCATCTCCGCCGCGGGCGCTGCCTTGCGCACGGCGCGCATGTAGATTACGGTCTGCCCGATTATCACGGCGAAAACGCCGACCGCGACCAGCCAGAGGAAGGGCAGGTTGGCGTAGGCAAGCACGTCACCAGGGGTGGTCACTGCTTGCTGGGCGATGGGTGCGTAGGTCATCTGCTGTTCTCCAAATCAGGCGGGAACCGGTGGCGGCTTCTCCACGCGCCGGCCCGGGGGTGCTCTCAGTGGTTGTCGACGTTCGCCCCGGTGAGGGCGGGTTCTGCTCGGCGGGCGAAGCTGATGACGTCAAGGTCGTCAGGAATCAGTACGGACCCACCGAAGGTGTCCTGAGCCGCCTCGAAGGCGGTGGCCAACCCATCCCCGGGGACAAGGTGGTGCAGGGCCAGCGTCTGCACGCCGGCTTCCCGGGCAAGGGCGCCCGCCTGGGCCGGGGAGGTGTGGGACTTGCGGTGGTGTTCGAGAGTGGCCGCCCGGGTTGCTTCGTCGGCCTCAGCGTAGGCGTTGGCGGCCCAGTCAAAGTCGATCGCCTCATGCAGCAGCAGGTCGGTCCCGGTGGCCAGGGTGATGAGGTTCTGGCATGGGGCCGTGTCTCCGGAGATGGTCACGGATCCCTCTGCCGTGTCGAAACGGAAGGCAAAGGCTGGAGCCACCGGCGGGTGTTGCACCAGCGTGGCCGTGACGGTGACGAGCTCATCCCGATATACCTCGAACGGCGCCATCCCGGCCGGGCTCGGATTGGTGTTCGGGTCATAACCGATGCCCTCCGGCAGGGACACATCCTCGGTGGAGAAAACGGTGTACGGCGAGGGGCGCAAGGAGTCGAACATCCGGTCCGCGGTATCTGCCGAGTAAGCGCGGAGCAGGTGCTCGATCATCTTCGTGGTGCCGGCCGTCGGGGTGTCCGGGAAGAGCGCTAAGACGGCAGAGGCCGCGTTCGCGTTCGTGGGCGGCAACGCCCCACGGTCCCCCGGCCCGATGATGCGCACCGGCCTGCCTTGCCGGCGGTCGCTCGTCATCCACCCGAACAACAGCAGGGCCGGCAGGTCCACCGTGTGGTCCGAGTGCAAGTGGGTCAGGAATACCCCCCGCAAGCGGTCGAGGGCCAACCCGGCTCGAGCGTACTGGCTCCCGGCGCCGCGACCGCAGTCCACGAGATAGAGGGCATCACCGACGACGACCGCCGTTGCAATCCCCTGACGAGGGGCCTGGCCCGGGACGGCCGGCCACCACCGCGGTCCGCCAGCGGTACCGAGAGTGATGATGCGCGGATGCAGGTCAAGCAAGAGGAACTCCGAACGTGGCAGGGGCGGTCTCCACCCACTATGACCCACAACACGTACGATGGAAATGCAAAAGAATCTCACAACTAGTTTGGATAAGTCGATGAATAGGGACGTGACCTTACGCCAGCTCGAGTACTTCACGGCAGTGGTGCAGGAAGGCTCACTGGCCTTGGCCGCCGACAAGCTGTTCATCACGCCAGGGTCCATGTCCAGCGCGCTCAGTGCCCTCGAGCGGTCGCTCGGAGTCCAGCTCTTGGTGCGGCGGCGCGCTAAAGGTGTGACACTGACCGCGACTGGGAGTGAGCTGCTGGCCCACGCGCGGCAGGTCTTGTCGGCCGCTGAGTCAATGCAGTCCGCCGCCGGCGCTATCCGTGGCGAACTCTCCGGCCCCCTGCACCTGGGCTGCTTTGACACCCTCTCCCCGTGGCTCGTGCCGCCCACCCTGGAGTACTTCGCAGAGCATCATCCACAGGTAGAGGTAATCCTCCAGGAGTCATCCTCCGATGAACTTCAAAGACTGTTGGTGGGCGGCCGGCTCGACGCTGCTTTCATGTACCGCCTCCACACCACCGCCGCATTGGACAGCACCGCCGTTTCAGACGTCAGGCTCCAGCTCGTGCTGCCCGCAGGCCACCGGCTCGCCGGCCAGGATTCCGTGCATTTCGCTGAGATGGAAGACGACCCGGCGATCTTGCTCGCCCTCAAGCCCGCCCCAGACCTCGTCGTCGCCACGATCGAAGCGACAGGGTACCAGCCGAACATTCGGTGGCGATCGCGGAATGTCGAGACGATTCGGTCGGTCGTCGGATGTGGCTTGGCATACTCGATCATCATGGGGCGCCCGCGGGGTGATCGGTCATACCGAGGAGACCGACTCGTCTACAAGCGGATCGCCGACGAACTGCCCACCAACGCTGTACAACTGGTCTACGCGCCGGGAGCTCAGAACAATGCCAAGGTGCGGGCACTCCGCGCGTTCAGCACTGAACATTTGGTGCAGGACACCAAAGCCCACATGGACTCCTCGCTCGGTGGAGGGTTCCGAGGCTGACCAGTCCACTTAGTCATTCCTCCTAGTCGGTATCGGCATGAATCGACCAGAGACAACCATCGTGGAATGTGGTGCACCCGTGAGCAGGTCGACCAGCTTGTCGGCGGCGGTGAAGTCCATGCCGAATCTGCTCTGGGGCGACAACATACACGGGGGGGTGTCCCTATGTTCTTTGTCAAGCGGTTCGGCCGTTTTTCGTTGCTGCGTCGGGTCGGCGTTTTTGGGCAGGGGGTATCGGCCGGCGGCGGTTGCCTCCGGCTGACGTGCGGGTCTTTTTAGGCGGCCTGGGCTGCGGGGGCCTCGTAGAGTGTGCCGTCGCGCAGCATCGCGAAGATGACGTCGCAGTGGACGCACGCCATCCCCCGCGATCAAGGCTTATGGAAGCCTGGCATGTTCGCCAACCAGAACACAGCAGCAAAGTTGCGAAATCAATTCACCATCGCCCAGGTCTCCGAAGCATTCGGTCTAGACGACTAAATGGCGCGTCGTCGACGCTAGGATTCCCCAGCCGCGAACTCGTCCCGCATCCTTTGCCACCAAGGACAGCAAGTGAGTGGTCGCCAGGAAGCCGAAAAGCAAGTCGACGTCCGCAATCACCGCGGATCGGCAGAAAAATCGTGAGCTTCACCCCTTCAGTGGCGAGGTGCATTTTCAATGCCGATAACAGCGCAAGTGTCAGCTTGAAGCATTGATTAGAATCAGAGAATCGACCTATTCCTGATGGTCGATTGCACAGCCTGAACTCCAGTTAGGGCATACCCCAATGCTGCACCCAGCGCATCACCGAAGCTCTCACAGGGCAGCCAGAGGTGTCCTCTATCATCGGATGATGGACATCCTGACGGACGAGCAGCACCAGGTGCTGGCATTCATCGGAGCTTGCAACCGTAACTACTACAATCCGACAGGCCAGCAGGTCATGCTCTGGCGTGACAACCCCTCGCCTGCACAAGCTGTATACCGGACCGTACGCCGCCAGAGTGGGCTGTCAACCCCCGTCTTACCGCTTGACACATCTCTGTCTCGGATGATCGCTGCCACAATGGGCGGATCCTTTCGGCCACTGCAAGAGGCTTTGACAGCGAGCTTTATGCAGAACAGGAGACTCGCTGCCCAGCTCGGATCAATCACCGCCGGCATAATGACGGATCGAGAACTCGTAAAGCCGGCCGAGACCCTCCTTGAGCATCTTATCCGTCTGACGTGGCTTGAGGAAGTTCCCTCTCCCAGCGGCGGCGCTCCAGGTCTCCGGCTCACCGACCTCAGTCGAGCACTCCTCCGTGATGTAGAGACCGACGACGACGCCGACGAGGACGTCAGCGTCGTGCTCCTAGGCAAGGAAGACCCTCTCGCCTACCCCACTCTGGTTGGGCAGCTGGCCGCGGCTGGTCCCGGTCTCCTCGTTGACCCCTATTTGAAGCTCGCCGACGTTCATACCATCGTTGTCAGCACTCAGCTCACCCGGCTCCTCGTGTCAGGAAAGCGAAACAACCAGAGTGTTGTTTCATCAATGCAGGCGTACCTCGACAGCCCCAGTCTTGGGCGTCAAGTCGAGGTGAGGTCCTCTGCTGAGTTACATGACCGAGTTCTCCTCGCCGACGACGCGGATGTGCTAACCCTCGGCACGTCTCTTAATGGTGTTGGACGCACGACCACTGTCCTGACGCCGATTCCGTCGCCGGCGCGTGAGTCGCTGCGGGACGAGTACGAGCGGATATGGACGGAGGCCACTCTGGTGGGCCCACCGCCCCTCGAGGCCGAAGGCGAGAACAACGAGCAAGAGCCCGACGAGCCGCAAGACAACGTTCCCTAACCCCGTCAGCGCCCCCGTGCTCGATAACGGTGGCGGCGAGACCTCATCACAGATCTTGCAGCGCCTGCAGAATTTTCTGGTCTGAGCGTCTCCGCCGGCAATCTTGTCTCTTGATCTCATCGAGCACATCGCTACCGGTCTCTGTTTGACAAACTGGTAGCCATGGACCTCGGCGAATGGCAGACCACTGGCTAACCACGTTTCAGCCCAGGAAGGGTGAGGCATTGCTGGTAGACCTGCGCATGCCTGGACGGACGTCATTCCGCCGATAACAGCGCATGTGACGCGGTAGCCGGGAGGAGCGCTTCCCATCGGAATGTGACCCTCAGGAGTGTAAGGAGGAAAATCAGTCCGCGTGTTAAATGGCGATTGCGGCACAGGGGCGTGGCTGTGCCGCAATCGCAGGTTTGGGTCAGCGCAGCGGGTTGAAGCGGCGCATGACGGTGGGGGTGGTGTCGCCGGTGATGGAGGCGGCGAGCATTTTGCCTGTGAGCGGTCCGAGGGCGACGCCCCACATGCCGTGACCGCCGGCCACATGGACGCGGGAGGATTTGGTGGCGCCGATGAGCGGCAGGCCGTCGGTGGTGCAGGGTCGGGAGCCGACCCATTCCTCTTTGCGGTCTTGCCAGTCGATGCCCTTGAACATCGGCGTGGCCGCGTCGATGATGGCCTTGATCCGGCGGGGGTCCAGAGGTGCGTCGGCGTCGCGGAATTCCATCATGCCGGCCACGCGGAAGCGGTCTCCGAGCGGGGTGCAGGCCACGCGCTGGGCCGGGAAGTAGATGGGATGGGTTGGCATGACCTCGGGGACCACCGTGAAGCTGTAGCCGCGGCCGGCCTGGACCACGCGCTTGACGCCGAAGCGGCGGGCGAGCTTGCCCATCCACGCGCCGCTGGCGATGACCACGTTGTCTGCCTGGAGCAGGCGGCTGTCCGCGGCGATCACGCGGACGCCGGTGCCGTCGTCGCGGATGTCCACCACGTCGAAGCCGCTGACGATCTCGGCGCCGCGGGCCTTGACGGACTCGGCGAGGGACTCCATGAACTTGGGCGGGTTGATGAAGCGCTGGTCGCGGATCTGCACGCCCGCCCGGACGCCGGAGCCCAGCGTCGGTTCCAGGGCGCGGAGCTCGTCGCCGTCCACCAGGTTGTAGTCCACCGTGCCGCCGGCGCGTCGGACGGCGTCGAACTCGTGGACCAGGGCGTCGCGGTGCTTGTGCGAGACGAAGCCGGCCAGGAACGGGTCGGCGACCTTGGTGGGCTCGCGGACCGCGCCGTCGGCAGTGGCCGCGGCGGTCAGGGTGGTGGTGGTGCCGGCGCGGGTGGTGGTCCCGGTGGTTCCTGAGGCTGCGCTGCCCCCGGCGGTGCCGGCCGCCGTCGTCGTTGTTTGATGTGACGTGGTGAGGAGGTTGCCGCCTTCGGCGAGTTCGTCGTAGGCGTCCATGCCGATGCGGTTGACCTCGGTGAAGACTTCCATCGCCTCGCGCCACTTGCCCGGGGTGCAGTGGCGAGCGAAGCCGATCAGAAAGCGCAGCAGCTGCGGGTTGGCGGAGAGCGGGATGTAGAGCGGGGAGGACGGATCGAGCATGGCCTTGAGGCCGTAGCGCAGGACCGCCGGTTCGCTCAGCGGCAGGGTCAGCGCGGGGGTCAGCCAGCCGGCGTTGCCCCAGGAGGATCCGGCGGCGACGCCTTCCTTGTCGACGACGGTGACCTGCACGCCGCGTTCCTGCAGGTACCAGGCGGTGGAGAATCCCACCATGCCCGCGCCTACCACCACTACTTGCTCAGGCGCCTTCGAGTTGCCCATTGTGTTCTCCGATCAGTGCTTCAGTTGGTGCCAATCCTGTGTTGTGTGCGGCAGGCCGGTGCCACCCCCACGGGGCACCGGCCTGCCTGTCCTGCTAGGTGGAGCTGGTTCGAGCCGTTGGCTTCGAACCGTCTGCCCGGTTTAGACGTAGTCCTTGTACTTCTCAAGCATCCGGACCGGCTTCTTCAGGGCGTCGCGGCGGAACGGGTCGCCGAGTTCGCGGGTGCACATGACCTCGATGACCGTGGTGACGCCATCGTTCATTTGGGCGTTCAGGGCGTCCTTCAGCGCGGCGCCGACGTTCTCCAGCTGGTCCACCACGATGCCCTCGGCACCCATGGAGCGGGCCATCTCGGCGAAGCTTTCGCCGTCGTTATCCAGCTCGCCAGCGACGAAGCGGCGGTTGTAGAACTCCACCTGGTTCTTCTTCTCCGCGCCCCACTGACGGTTGCGGAAGACGATGGCGGTGACCGGGATGTTGTGCCGGACGGCGGTGAGGACCTCGCCCATGCTCATGGCCCAGGCGCCGTCGCCGGCATAGGCCACGGCGGGACGCTCGGGGGCGGCGGCCTTGGCACCGATGATGGTGGGCAGGGCGTAGCCGCAGTTGCCGAAGCTCATCGGGGCGAAGAAGCTGCGCGGCTTCTCGAAGCGCAGGTAGCTGTGCGCGACCGAGTTGATGTTGCCGATGTCCGTGGAGATCATGACGTCCTCCGGCATGGCCAGCTCCAGCTCGCGCAGGACCTGGCGCGGGTGCAGCCAGTTGCCCTCCTCGTGCTTGGCCTCCTCGATGACGTCCAGGCTGTACTCGTCCTGCTCGTGGGTCCAGGCGCTGAGTTCCTGCTCCCAGGCGTCCTTCTCCGCCTTGATCCGTGCGGCGCGCTCGGCCTTGGTGGCGTCGCTGGTCAGCGTGCGGTCGGCGAGGAGCTGGGTCAGTTCGGTGGCGACGGCCTTCGCGTCGCCGCAGATGCCGACGTCGATCTTCTTGACCAGGCCGAGCATGGTGTGGTCCGCGTCCACCTGGATGATCTTGGCGTTCTCGGGCCAGTAGGCCTGGCCGTACTGCGGCAGCGTGCCGAACGGGCCCAGCCGGGTGCCGAGGGCAATAACGACGTCGGCCTCCGAGATGAGCTTCATGCCCGCCTTGGATCCCTGGTAGCCCAGCGGACCGCACCACAGCGGATGGCTGGCGGGGAATGAATCGTTGTGCTGGTAGCTGTTGACCACCGGGGCGCCGAGGCGTTCGGCGAGCGCCTTGCACTCCTCCACGCCGTCAGCCATGACCACGCCGCCGCCGGAGACGATGACCGGGGCCTTGGCCGTGGCGATCAGTTCCGCCGCCGCCTCCAGGCTCTCCCTGCCGCCGGCGCCGCGGTCCACCCGGCGGGGCTTGGGGATCTCGGTGGTGATCTCGCCGTAGAAGTAGTCGCGCGGGATGTTCAGCTGGGTGGGCCCGTTCTCGCTCATGGCGCGGTCGAAGCAGCGGGCGGTGAACTCGGCCATGCGGGCGGGGTTGACCACGTGGCCCTGGTACTTGGTGAACTCCTGGAACATGGGCAGCTGGTTGGCCTCCTGGAAGCCGCCCAGGCCGATGCCGTTGGTGCCGGCCTCCGGGGTCACGATGACCACCGGGCTGTGCGCCCAGTAGGCGGCGGCGATGCCGGTCACGCAGTTGCTGATGCCGGGGCCGTTCTGGCCGATCACCACGCCGTGGCGGCCGCTGGCCCGGGCGTAGCCGTCAGCCATGTGCGCGGCGCCCTGCTCGTGGACCACGGGGACCAGCCGGATGCCGGCGGGGGCGAAGATGTCCATGGCGTCCATGAACGCCGAACCCATAATGCCGAAAATGTCCGTGACATCGTTGGAGACCATGGTCTCGACGAAGGCCTCCGACGGGGTCATCTTCTGGACGCCCTCGACGACCTCGCGGCCCGTGTTCTGTTCGCTCATAACAACTCTCCTTTGAATCGTGCCGCCGCGCTGGGCGATAAGAAGTTCCAAAAAATGGTTCGGATTGCTCCCGAAAACGGGACTGGAACCAACATATGCGGTGTGGCTCACATCGGTCAACACATATTCCGTTTTTTCTTCCCAGTGATACTATTTTTTGAAACAGCGGAACATTTTCTCGGCAAGGAGGCACCATGGAAGGCTTGACGGAGCCGGACCTCGGTCCGGTAGGCAGCGTCCAGGGCGAGACGCCGGCACTGCGGCTGTTCGCCCTGCTGGAGTTCATCACCACGCGTGACCAGCTCTTCACCCTGCAGTCCCTGGTGGACCAGACCGGGATCCCGAAGCCGACGCTGCACCGGATGCTGCAGCAACTGGAGGGGGCGGACCTGCTGATGCGCCAGAGCGACGGCAAGCACTACGGCACCGGCGCCCGAATGCGGCGGATGGCCGAGGACGTGCTGCTCAACGACACCCGGCACGGCTCCCGGCACGCGGTGCTGAAGAGCCTGGTGGACGAGATCGGTGAAAGCTGCAACATCACCTCGCTCTCCGGCAACGAGGTGATCTACCTGGACCGGGTGGAAACCACGGAGCCGCTGCGCATCCACCTGGGCCCGGGGTCCCGCGTGCCGGTGCACTGCTCGGCCAGCGGCAAGATGATCCTCTCCCAGTTCGGTCCCGCCCAGCGCGAGCGCGTGATCGCGATGCAGCCGCTGAAGGTCTTCACCCGGCATACGCAGACCAATCCGGCGCTGCTGGAGGAGGAGCTGCGGCAGATCCGGCTGGACGGCTACGCGCTGGACCGCGAGGAATTCCTCGACGGGCTGGTCTGCATCGCCGTCCTCGTGCCCAATGCCACCACCCGCTCCAACATGTGCGTGGCGGTGCAGGCGCCCATTGTCCGGATGTCCTCGGATGACCTGGTCGGCCTGCTCCCCTCGCTGCGCGCCGCGGCGGAAACCCTGGGCCGGATCGAAGAACAGCAAATGTCGGATGGGCCCTCCCTCGCCCTCTCACTGGCAGGAGGATGAGCATGGAGTACCGCCCCGGCCTGATGGTCTCGGCCCGCGACGCTTTCGGCATCGACAGCGGCCTGATGGTGCCGATGTTCCCCGAGCCGAACGAGCACGTGCCGGAGATCGATCCGGCCTACCGCTTCAACCATGACGTGACGCTGGCGCTGCTGGCCGGCTTCGCGCACAACCGCCGGGTGCTGCTCCAGGGGCTGCACGGTACCGGCAAGTCCACGCATATCGAACAGGTGGCCGCGCGGTTGAACTGGCCGTGCATCCGGGTGAACCTGGACGGCCACATCAGCCGGCTGGACCTGGTAGGCAAGGACACCGTGGTGATCGAGGACGGCCGGCAGGTCACCCGCTTTCAGGAGGGCGTGGTGCCGTGGGCCTTGCAACAGCCCATGGCCCTGATCTTCGATGAGTACGACGCCGGCCGGCCGGACGTCATGTTCGTCATCCAGCGACTGCTCGAACGCGACGGCTCCTTCACGCTGACGGACCAGAACCGCGTGCTGCGCCCGCACCCCGGCTTCCGGCTCTTCGCCACCTCCAACACGGTGGGCCTGGGCAACCTGAACGGGATGTACCACGGGGTGCAGCGGCTCAACCACGCGCAGATGGACCGCTGGAACATCGTGGCGTCGCTGAACTACCTGCCCGCTGCGGAGGAGATCGCCATTGTCCAGTCCCGGGTTCCTTCCCTGGCGGACGGTCCCGGCACGGCGCTGGTGGCTTCGATGGTGGAGGTGGCCAATCTGACCCGGCAGGGCTTCCTGGCCGGCGACGTGTCCACGCTGATGTCCCCGCGGACCGTGATCAGCTGGGCCGAGAACGTGGCGGTCTTCCGCGACCCCGCGCTGGCGTTCCGGCTCTCCTTCGTCAACAAGTGCGACGAGTCGGAGCGCACCGTCGTGGCCGAGTACTTCCAGCGCTGCTTCGACGCCGAACTCGAGGAATCCTTCGAGCTCGCCCCCGCGTACGCCTGACCCGATGGTGACGACGGATCGCACGGTGACGGCAGATACCGCCGCCCGGCGCCGGCAGCAGCAGATCCGGCAGCTCTGCGCGGCCAGCATCCGCGCGCTGGCCGGGGACCAGGCCTTGGACTTCCGCGGCGACCACCTCTACCGCGGCCGCACGGTGCTCCCGCTGAACGCGCCGCACCTCTACCCGGACCATTCGTCCGACGGCTTCGGTTCCTTCCGCGGCGCGGCGGACGGGATGGCGCTGCGGCTGCTGCACTCCGACGCTTCGCTCCACGCCCGGCTCCGGCCTGCCGGCCAGACGGCCCGGCTGGTGTTCGAGCTGCTGGAACAGTTCCGGACGGAGTCCCTCGCGGACCAGCCCGGAGTGGTAAGCAACATGCGCTTGCGCCACGAGGCCTGGTCCACGCAGTTCCACCGCTCCGGCCTGACCGAGACGTCCCTCGGCCTGCTGCTCTACACGGTGGCCCAGGTCTGCCGGTCCCGCGTGACCGGCGAGCCGGTGGTCGCCGAGACCGAGGACCTGATCGAGCAGACCCGCGGCAGGCTGTCGGCCCTGCTCGGCGGGGACCTGGCCCTGCTGCGGCGGACGCGGACCCGCCAGGCGGACTACGCCGAGCCGGCGCTGGCGATCGCCGTCGTTATTGAATCCCTGGCCGATGCCGCGCAGGCGGACAACGACGGCGGCGCCGAACGGTCCGCTCGCAAGGCCCGCGAGCAGTTCAGCCTGCTGGTGGACGCGGAGGAGGACGCGTGGCTGCCGGAGACCGCGGCCTCGGGGGCCAGCCCCACATTGGCGGACGACGGCGGGGCCTACCGCGCCTTCACCACCGCCTATGATCGGGTCCTGCAAGCTGCCTCGCTGGTGCGGCCCGAGCTGCTGCACGACTACCGGCGCCGGCTGGACAGGCGAATCGCGGACAGCGGCGTGAACGTGGCCCTGCTGGCGCGGCGGCTCGAGCCGCTGCTGTGCGTGCCGGTGACCTCGGGCTGGAACAGCGGGCAGGAAGAAGGAATGATCGACGGCGCCCGGCTCAGCCAGCTGGTCTGCTCCCCCGCCGAACGCCGCCTCTTCCAGACCGAGCGGCACGAGGCGAGGCCCGCCACCGTGGTCAGCTTCCTCATCGACTGTTCCGGCTCCATGAAGCAGCACGGCGAGGGCATCGCGGCCTACGTGGACGTTTTCCTGCGCGCGCTGGAGCGGATCGGGGTGGCCAGCGAGGTCTTGGGCTTCACCACCGAGGCGTGGAACGGGGGCAAGGCCGCGCGCGATTGGAAGCGTGCCCGCTCCCCGCGCCGCCCGGGCCGGCTCAACGAGGTCAACCACCTCATCTTCAAGGACGCGGACACCAACTGGCGCAAGGCCCGGCCCGGCATCGCTGCGCTGCTGAAGACCACGCTCTACCGCGAAGGGATCGACGGCGAGGCGGTCCAATGGGCCGCGCGCCGGCTGGCCGACCGGACGGAACAGCGCCGGATCCTGATTGTCCTCTCCGACGGCAGCCCGGCCGACGGCGCCACCGCGCTGGCCAACGACGAGCATTACCTGCAGCAGCACCTCGCCACCGTGGTGCGCGAACTGGAGGACTCGGGTGCGGTCAACGTCTTCGGCGTCGGCCTCGGACTGGACATGAGCCCCTACTTCTCCCGCTCGCTGATTCTCGACACCGAGCGGCTGGGCCAGTCCGAAGGCGTGCGCGAACTGACCGGCCTGCTGGAGCGGTCGCTCCCGCCGCTGCATTAGCGATCTGCCGCTTAGTGCCGTGGGGTACCTTCCGATGCATCGCCCACATCATGAGGCAGCACCGACACGCGCCCCGATCTCCTCCAGCTAGCCACGGCGTACTGCGCACGGCGCCCATATCGAAGAGCTCGATGGAGGGGCTGTAAACGGTCAACAACCTGGATGGAGCGAAACGTATATATCCTTTTACCAAGGACCTACTAAAAATGCTTCATGAAAGCTACGCAGCTCTACAACAAGTGATTGGATTTGGGGATCTATGTCATCAGAAGCGCCGAACGGTATATGGAAAACAGTGCAAATGGTGGTTACCGTGAAAGCGTATCCGGCCATGAGCAACAAGTATGGTGAATCTGTTTGCGTTGCTGGAGTTCGAACAGACACCGAGACACCTGAATTTATTAGACTATTTCCAGTTGGCTATCGTGACCTTCCTTCATCCTCACAGTTCAAGAAATACCAGCACGTCTCTCTGCGCGCGAAGAAAGGATCGACAGATCGCCGTCCGGAGAGCTGGCAACCAGATCTAGGATCGCTCGTACTTGGCGACACCATAGACACATCGCGGAAGTGGCGTGAGCGGTGGGAGCTGCTTAGGGATTTGGCTGGCGAGGGGACGACCTGCGAAATCAGGAGTAGAGCTGCGGCTGTCGGCCAGAACTCCAAATCCCTTGCGCTAATCAAACCAGCGGACATCTCCGGTGTATCCATATCCGAAAACCCAGATTTTGACGAACGCACAGCGGCTGCGGCCCAAGCCTCGGCCGCGCCAGATTTGTTCGAAACAGAGAAGGAAGTTCTTAAGGCAGCGCCTTATAAACTCCGATATGATTACCGCTGCCAACACCGCTCCTGCAAAGGGCACTCACAGTCACTCATTGATTGGGAAGTCGGCGTAGCTGGTCTAAAATGGCGCGATGGAAAGGCAGGTGACGTCCGGAGCCAGCTCGAAAGAAAATTCTACGAAGAGATGTGCTCCAGGGAAAAGGACGTTCACTTTTTCATCGGGAATCAACATCAAAACCCGGGCAGCTTTATGGTGCTCGGAGTTTTCTGGCCGCCAGTTGGCTCAAGACCAGAGGACTCACTGTTCTAGGCCACTGCTCGTTCCCGCATGCTTTGTTTAACAGCATCGAGAACGAACCGTCGATGGCAGCCTAGCTCCGAGGCTTCAAAGCATAGAACGGCCACGCGCTCTTGGGTGGCCAAGTCCGCCAACTCGCGAAGCGCTTCCTGTGCCTGGCCTGTTTGCAGGAGTTCTTTGTACCGCGCATGTGCGGCATTATCGGCGCCGCCAGGCGAGGCAAAGCCGTCCCTGTTGTCTTTCGGATTGCCAAGGGCAGGCAAATGAAGATAGCTGATCCCTGCTTGTGCGAGCCCTTCTTTCAATGCTCGCTTCGAGAAGCCTTTTTTCCTGGAAATGGCATTGAGCCGTACATCGACCAGCGTGTTTACACCCCATCCAACTAGTCCATTCAGGAATGACTCCATGTCGCTGCCTTCGTAGCCAACGCCGATGATCCCGCTTCTCTCATTCCACATCGTTTCATTGTTCCATGCCGGCAGCACTTGCCTTACCTGCTTCTTCTCGGCCAGATACAGCAAGGCTTTACGAAAGCACGGTCGCTGCGGCACGATGCTGCTGTTTGCCCGCGCGGCAGGCTCGGCCTCCGAACCGGCCAGGCGTCTCGACCGCAACCGTGATCCGCACGCCGACCATGCCTGGACGTCTTACCAACCGCCGCGCGTCGGCGTATGTCCTTTTCGGGCGTCGTCGGGCATGGTCATTTCGGCCCGCAGGCCTAGGAGCCTGATCGGCCGGCCAGCCTCAACTGACGTTGCAAGATCCGAGGCCCGCGCGAGGATTTCGTTCCGGTCGAAGGTCTCGGGAATCTTCCTCGCGTGGGTCTTGGTGAAGAACGGCGCGTACCGGACCTTGAGGGTCAGCCCAACCACGGGCCTTCCTTCGGCCACAACATCCTCAAGGACTCGTGCCGTCAGCTCCCGCACGGCATCGTCCACTTGGGCGGGCTCGGTGAGGTCGCGCTGGAAGGTGATCTCCCGGCTGTGCCCGCGGGCAACCCACGGGGTGTCGTCCACGACGCTGGCGCCGTCCCCGCGTCCGAGCTCCGCGTACCAAGGACCCATCCTGGGGCCGAACTCCGGGACCAGGTCCTGCGGGTCGGCCGCGGCGAGCTCGGCGACTGTGTTGATGCCGAGTTTGGCCAGCCGGCCCGACACTTTGGTTCCGACGCCCCACAGATCCTTGGTGGGCCGGCTGCCCATGACGTCGAGCCAGTTTTTGGCAGTAAGGCGAAAGACGCCGGCCGGCTTGCCGAAACCTGTGGCGACCTTGGCTCGAACCAGGGTGTCGCCGATACCCACGCTGCAATGCAACCGCGTTCGCTCCAGGACAGCGGCCTGCACCTGCCGGGCGTAGGCTTCCGGATCCTCTGTCTCCGTGCCGACAAAAGCTTCATCCCAACCCAGCACCTGCACGGTGGCGGCCGGCTGCGCCCGCAGGGTAGCCATCACCGTTTCAGAGGCTTCGAGGTAAGCCTCCTGATCGACGGGCAGGATCACCGCGTCGGGCACTTTCCGGGCCGCAATTCGTAAGGGCATGCCGGAACCCACGCCGAACGCCCTGGCTTCGTAAGATGCGGTCGACACCACGGCTCGTTCCGTGGGGTCGCCCCGACCGCCCACAATGATCGGCTTGCCTGCAAGCTCCGGCCGCCGGAGCACTTCGACCGCAGCGATGAACTGGTCGAGATCGACGTGCAGCACCCATGAGATTCCGCTCACGGCACCAGTCTGCCCTAAACGTCCGAGGCACGCATCGGCTCTCTACAATGTTTGTCGACGAAGCCGACGGCCTCCTGACCTTGCACGGCCAAGATCGTCCGCTCAGGGTTCGGCCGACAGGTCGTCACTTATGCAGTCAGGCGAGACATCGTCAGCTTAATGCGCGACCCTTGGATATCCGTCTTCAGCCACCGTCCTCGTGATTAGTTCCGTGTTAACGCTTGCAGAGAAGAAGAAACATTCCGTGGTGGTCGCGGCGCTGGACGCTGTGGCGATGATGGAGACCGGGAGAAAGCTGGGATGCTCCCTCACTACCGCCCGGTACACAGCACAAGGCGCTTGAGGAGCGTACAGCCGAGGCCAAGCCAGAGGAGAAAAGGAAGGCTGCTGCCGCACGCGCGGCCATGGAGACGGCTCGCTGCGCAGCGCCGCCGGCACCGGTTACAAAGCCCCGAATCAAAACAATGTTGCGCCGGTGATCCTAACGACTCATATCCACGTCGAGCCCCACACCCTGCTCCAGTGCAGCATCGTAGAGCAGCCGGCCAATTGCCAGATCTTGCAGCCCGATGCCAACGGAGTTGAAAAGCGTAATGTCCTCGATTCCGCTGCGCCCACCAACCTTTCCAGTGATGACGTCTCCAAGCTCACCGATGACGTCCTCAAAGCTCAGAACCCCTTCGTTAACGGGGATTATCAGGTCACCGGACTTCGTTCTGGCCGTGGATAGGCTGTCCACAAAAATGCAAGCGCGACGCACGGCTTCTGAATCAATTTCACGATGCTCTGGGCGCGGGCGTGACCCCACGGCATTGACGTGAAGCCCGGGGGTGAACCAACTTCCCTGCACTAGCGGTTCTGTGGCCGGGGTGAGCGTGCAGAGAACATCGGCCGATTCGACGACTTGTTGCACCGACGTGGCAACAACAACCTGCAACTGGTGGTGAGCGATGAGGGCTTGGAAGGAGTCCGTCGTAGCGGTGCTTCGCGACCACACGACGACGGTCTTGATGGGCAGCACATTAAGCATCGCTTCGACGTGAGCCACGGCGAGCGCTCCGGCCCCAACCAGGCCGAGCGTGGTGCTCTCAGGACGAGCAAGATGCTTACTCGCCACCGCGCTGGCTGCGGCCGTCCGGACACGAGTGGGCACACGTCCGTCCAGGAATCCTAGGGTCTCGCCCGTTGATTGTGACACAAGTACGATCGTGGAGCGCTGCGTGGGAAGTCCGTGCTCGGCATTTCCGGGCAGATCCGCTAATAGTTTGACGGAGGCGGCGCAACTAGCATCAGAAAGGGCCGTCATAGGTATGAAGCGCGCGTCAGACGACGGCAGTTGCAGAGTGGTGGGAGCTGGCTGATGCGAGGTGCCCCGCGAGATGTCCCCGAAAGCGTTCTCTACGGCGGCAATGGTCGCCTGCATGTTCGCCAGCTCAGTGAGCTGTGAAGCAGTGAGGATAAGGGTCATGTCGATGTCCTTCGAATTGGTCAGGGCTGGAGGGTTGTCGGCAACGGTTCAGAGAGCGGCGAACCGATGGCAGTTCGCCCCATAGCCTCTTTCAGATAGCGACGGTATTACCGGCCGGAAAGCACAAAAGGTTGGGCCAGACGCCGAAACTCGCAGAGCCAACCAGTCGTGTCCCGGGACTGCCTTGCCTGCGGCCTGGGAACGGCTCTAGTACGACTACCGCGGCAGGAGCGATTCTCGCCGTCAATAATGAAGCCAGGAAACCTTCTTTACCTACTTCATTCAACAGATGGTATACCAAGCACACAAAAACTTGCCAGAGTGCCGCTCATCGTAATGGCAGTGGTCCGCCGCTTTCCTGAATCTATCAATCGTGAATCCAGAGCTGGGCGGCTCGAATGCACGGTCGGAGGTTAGGCGACGACGCGAGGAGCTATCCTCATGGCGCGGATGCCTGGCGTGGAGCGACGCAGACCAGGATGTGTATTTTGTGGCAAGGACATGCGGATCATAGCCAGGGAAGCCCAGCGAAACCGCGTGTCGTTCGGGGCGAACGATCCCGCGCTGGCTGGGCCATGCAAGCCGCTCTCAGGAACGGGCGATTGCAGTAATGGCGTCCTGGCACCACAGTCGCACGATGATGACGGCCCAAGGTGAGGGCCGGGCCGTCCAGTAGCCTGCTGCCAGCAAGCTACTGGACTCAGGGGCATTCCAATTTAGCGAGTCCTTCCGAAAGAAGGGTGTTGCGTGAGGAGCAACCCGAACTGGACCCATAAAAACGATGCCCATCTGGTTCTGCCACGTTTGGTATTCCAAACGTACTGTTGATTCATCTCTAGGAGATCTGCATCACACCATATGAAGGACCGATCAATGCGCAGCTGCTGGAGACCAATTCACGTAAAGGAGACATTTTTCATGGTTGGAAATCGCTGGTCCCTTATCGTCGGCATGGGCATCCCCGCTATGGCGGTACTTCTGGGAATTCCTCTGTTCAGTCAGAGCGCGAACACCATCCTGGGGATTCCCATGGTGTTTGCCTGGCTGTTTGCCCTGCTGCCGATTACGACTCTTTGCTTTTGGGTGTCATGGCGGTATCTCGAACGGGACGCCTACCGGCGCCTGGAAGGAGACTTCAAATGATCGCGTCCGTATTCTTTGCAGTCATTGCCGTATCGATCGGTGTGGCCTTCGCTGCACGGCGTGGGGTCACCGGCCGCGGGCCAATAGCCACCCTCATTGCCGGCCGTTCGCTTCCGGCCTGGCTGATCTTCTTCCTCGCCGTCGGGGAAATCTACAGCGTGGGCACGATGCTGGGATTCCCGGGCGGAATTTATGCCAAAGGGGCGTCGTATGGGGTGTGGTTCATAGGCTATATCCTCCTCGGATACATCTTCGGATACTTTCTGGCCCCACTTGTATGGAGAGCTGGTAAGGCTTACCAAGCCGTTACTGTTCCCGACGTCATGTATGGCCACTACCGCAGCCGAATCCTCGAAAAACTCTCGGCGTGCACGTTCGTCCTGGCACTGATCCCCTGGGCGATCTTCCAGTTCATCGGATTGCAGACCGTTCTCAGCGGTCTGGGGCTCCCTTTGAACCGGTTCGGCATCATCGTCGGCTCGGCAGCGATCGCATTCCTTTACGTAGCAATTTCCGGGATGCGCTCCACCGCCTTCGTGGCCATTGTCAAGGACCTGTTTATGTTTCTGGGCATTGCACTCGCCGGCATCGTTGCGATCGTTGCAGCCAAGGGAATTCCTGGAATCTTCGAGGTGGTGGCAACTAAGCCGGAACTTACCACTGTCACCGGCGGCGCATTGGTGTTCGCGATGAGCACGATCGTTGTGCAATCCATCCAGTTCTATCTGACGCTGCCGGCACAGTTCCTCTTTTCAGCGCGGTCCGAATCATCAATCAAGGGTTCGGTCATATGGATGCCCCTCTATATGCTCATGTATCCGCTCCTGGTGTTTGCCGCATACTACGGTGTAAGCCATGCACCCAACCTAGAAAACGCGGACAGTGTATTCCTCGCCGTGACCCGTGATTTGGCCCCGGAATGGATCGTCGGTCTCGTGGCAGCGGGCGCTGGTTTGTCAGCACTCATCGTCCTGGCAGGAAACTCCCTCATGTTCGGCGGCGTGCTGACCCGCAACCTGGCCCCCAGTTTGGGGCAGGCCAAGACCTCTCACGGAGTCAAAGTCGTAATGGGCCTGTTCCTTGTTTTCACTGCGGTCCTCTCGACTTTTGCTTCGTCCATCATGCTTACATTCCTGAACGTGGCACTCGCTTTGACCGCCCAACTGGTGCCCGCGTGGTTCGGAGTTCTGTTCTTTAGGAAGTTCAAAGCACTTGCGCTTTCGATCGGTCTGGTTGTCGGCTGCGTACTCGTGACGTTCTTCTACTTCTCCAAGCTGACCCCTTGGAATGTCAATACCGGGCTGATCGCATTGGCCGTGAATTTCGCGGTTGTGATCGTCTTCAGCCTGATCTTCAAGGGCGGAGCATCCAAACAGAAGCCGGTCAGCCAGCGCGCCCGCGAAATTCTTGGCGTTGCCTCCGAAACAGCCGCAACAGAAATACCGCCCTTGGGATCTCCCGCTCCCGTGCCCACTGCCGCCGTTGTCGGTGCGGTCGCCCATACCTCCAAGGAGGATTGATGCACGCTGAGAACCAGCCGCTCCACTTGAGAAATGTGCGGCTTCCACAGGATGAAGAACCAACCGACATCCATATTGCCGACGGGCGAATTAGAGCCATCGGAGGGCAATCCGCCCCCGATCCGGGAGACGAGGAGATCGATGCCCGGGGAGCATTGCTGTTACCGGGTTTCATAGACAGCCACTGCCACGTAGACAAGACCATGTGGGGCGGACCGTGGACCGCGCATACAGCAGGACCGGACGTCGCCGACCGCATTGCCAACGAGCGCGAGCGCCGCTTCGACGTCGGCTACCCCTCTGGCAACCGCATCAGGGCCCTCTTGGAACAGATGTCCAACAGCGGGACAACGCATATCCGCACCCATACCGATGTCGATCCCGACGTCGGACTGCGGGGCATGGAAGAGGTGGCGGCCGCGGCGGCCGCGATGGTCGGACGCATTGACGTCCAGCAGGTCGCGTTTCCCCAGCAGGGGGTAGTGACGCGTCCTGGCACTGCTTCTTTGCTCAGGGACGCCGTCGAAATGGGTGCCACTGCCATTGGCGGAGTCGATCCAGCTGGATTCGACGACGACCCGATAGGCCAGCTAAAAGCGATTTTCGGTCTCGCCTGCGACCTCGACTCCGAGATCGACATCCACCTCCACGACCCAGGTGAACTAGGCATGTGGCAAGTGAAGGCAATCATCGACTGGACGCGGCGAACTGGAATGGAGGGAAGGGTAACTATCAGCCATGCTTTCTGCTTGGGCACGACCCCTGCAGTTGAAGCCGCGGGCGTTCTAGACGGGCTTGCCGAGACCCGCATTTCCCTCACAACGGCAGCTGTCTTCAGCAAACCCGTGCTACCCGTTCGGACCTTGTTCGAGGCAGGTATCAACCTGGGATGCGGAAGCGACGGGATACGCGATCTTTGGTCCCCCTACGGGAACGGCGACATGCTTGAGCGTGCGATGTTTGTTGCATACCGCAATGACCTTCGCCGGGACGAGGACATCGAATTGGCTCTTGGCGCCGCGACCTACAACGGCGCACGGATCCTGGGCTTGGAAGCGTATGGACTCGAAGTCGGTTGCGCTGCAGACATGGTGCTGGTTCCTGCGCGAAACCTTGCGGAAGCAGTGGTTGCTCATCCGCAACGGGCGTTGGTGGTCAAAAACGGACGAATCATCGTAAACAACTTCAACTAATACTCTCGCGCCCGTAGTTTCCAGCGACCTGGCTGAGACCTCGCCCCGCCCCGTTATCCCGCAGATGAAAGGACGTGCAACGTGAAAAAGGAATCACCCGAGGTCTCCAGTAGGGAGGTAGGGAACACAACCTCCACGATTGCTGAAGCGGATCCGCTGGAACGGGCCGTGCTGCTAAACCTTCGTGTGGAAGCAGGACGGGTTGAAGTCGCGCGCAGGAATTCCTGGAGCACATCCGGTGACGAGGTCCTATCCCACGAATCCGGGGTTTGTGACGATACTCGCAGTGGATTCGACATCGGAATTACAGCACATGCGGTCCTACTTCTGGCCTCCCGCACGATGCACCCTGTGGTCAGGGCTAAGCCCTCTAACCGCAGGGTGCGCGCCAGTGGCGTACCGGTGCCAAGTGACGGCCACCTTTTTTACGGCAGGCCGGCATGATTACGCGCGTGAAGGCGAAGTACGTTATCGGATTTGAGAATGGCGACCATTGCATTCTTCCTGATGCCGAATTGGTGTACGAGGCCACTCGGATCCTGCACGTGGGGCGGGGTTATTCTGGCCGGGTGGACGTGGAGTTTGATGCGGGCAACTCGGTTGTTGCCCCCGGATTCATCGATCTAAACGCTCTATCCGACATAGACCACGCACTTTTTGACTCTTGGACTCAACCAGACCGTCGCCTGGGTCTCGTATGGTCCGAGGAGTACTTGCGGGATCACGGTCCGGTTTTCACCCGGGAGGAAGAGGTCTTTCGACGCGAGTTCGCGCTGTCTCAATTGGCGCGGAACGGCGTTACAACGCTGATGCCCATAGCCTCGGAATCCTACAAGGAATGGTGCGAAGACTACGAAGATATGGCCGATATGGCCCACGCCGTAACGGCACTCGGCCTCCGTGCGTATCTTGGGCCAAGTTATCGAACGGCGGTGCCCTACACCGACGGGAAACGTCTGCTCCTCCACGTGAATGAGGCCCGGGGTCTAGGCGGATTGGACGAGGCCGTCCGTTTCGCCCGCGATTATGAAGGCGCTGCAGAGGATCTCATCCGCACAGCGTTGTTGCCTGCGCGGATCGAAACACAAAGTGAAGGTACGCTGCGGGCGACTCGTGAAGCCGCCGATGCGCTAAACATCCCGGTGCGGCTTCATGCAGCACAGGGCCTATACGAAGTGGAGCGAATCTGGGCGCGGAGCGGCCTGCGTCCGCTGCCGTACCTCGCCGAAATTGGATTCCTGAAACCGCGGACGTTCATCCCCCACGCATGGGCGGTTCCCGGTCATCCCCATATGCCGAAGAATTTCGGCGAAGGTGACGATGTTGCCCTTCTTTCGGACTCAGGAACGAACGTACTCTTTTGCCCCATCCCTATGGCCCACTACGGCGGCTGTTTGCACACGTATGATTCCTATCGCCAGAAAGGCGTACGGGTCGTCCTCGGGACGGATTCCGCCCCTCCGAACATGATCAGGGCGATGGATCTGGGAATGGGCATGACAAAGACTTTTACGGCTGAGCGATCGAGCGCATCGGCCGCCGACTTGTTTCGTTCAGCCACACTAGACCCAGCCGAGGCTCTCGGGCGGGATGACTTGGGCCGGCTAGCCGTCGGGGCGCAGGCGGACTATTTTGTGCTGGACCTGTCCGGGCCGCACGTCGGGCCGCACTTGGACCCGATACGTACCATGGTTATGAATTGCGACGGTCGCGACATAACCCGGGTTGTGGTGGCCGGAAGAACCGTAGTCGAAGACGGCAACGTGATCACCGTCGACACGAGTGACTATCTGGAGCGGGCGCAGGACTTCATGGAGCGGTACGTTGCGTCGCTGACGATCTCCGACTACGCGAAACGGCCATTGGATGAGTTGCTTCCGTCCAGTTACCCGATTCGATAGGCAGGGCATCTGAAGTTTTCGGCAAATCCACGACGACCATCATCGCTTCCGGCTCTCGCAAGATCAGGCGGGTCAAGGCGGGCCTGCCCGAGGCAGGATTCCTAGGCCGAGGAGAAACGCCTCACCCCCGTCCACGCGCCACCCATCGGCGGGAAATCGGCTGCAGACATCGGCATCACAAGAAACAAGTTGAGCCGGACCGGACGCTGAAAGGATGCCGACGCAGCGACTGGCAGAGCGGATGGCCAGCTCGTTTGAAGGCAGGTCCGGCCCGTTCGCTGGCGCGAGAGCCGCTGCGACCCGCTAGGCTGGAACGGCATGAAGACGGCGCTAATGGACGGTAGGAGCGGCCCAATGAACAGCGCAGCCCCTCTGAGCCTGTCCGACGACATTTACCACGGCATCCTGCGCAATATCATCGCCGGCGAGCTCGAACAGGGCAGTCGGCTGCGCGAGCGCACCCTTTCCGAGCAATTCGGCGTTTCGCGGGTCCCAATCCGCGAAGCCATTCATCGGCTGGAGAGGGAAGGATTCGTCGAAAGCGCGCCCCGCCGTGGGGCCATAGTCCGGCTTCTCAGTTACAGGGATGTGCAGGAACTTTATCAAGTGCGGCTCTGCATCGAACCGCACGCGGCGTACTTAGCCGCCACTCGTGCTGCTAGCAACACAGCCGATTTGTCCGCGCTGCGCCGTATTACAACTCAGGCGGCGCACGCCATCGAGTCCGAGCGTCCGGACCAGGCCGCCCCGTTCAACATCGACTTCCATGAGGAGCTCGTGCGATTGAGCGGTAACCGGCTCCTAGAGGAGATGTTCCGCCCTCTCCTGGGCCGGATGGAATGGATCTTCAATCTCACCAATCAAACCCATGATGTCGAGCAGCTCGGCGAGCACCGCGCTCTCCTAGAGGCGATCGCCGCAGGACAGGCCGATTTGGCACGCTCGCTGGCCTTCGTCCACCTTGAGTTGCATCGAGTGCCTGTAACGGAGGCGTTGGCAGCCCCGTGAGCGGCCATAGATGTATGCGGTGGCAGCTGCTGCTACGAATCTGGATGTGTAGCTAAGCAACGCCACCACACGGTTGCGCTCGCTTATTCTGAACTAAGCCAGCGGTCCGCCGCTAGTAGTTTTTGGCAGGTATGGTACCCGAAGCGCATCCTGAGCGGGCGACCTCCAGTCTCACGAGTCCGCTTCCGCTGCGCCTCCATTTCCATTGCTCCGCCCATGTTCAACACCGGATTCGCTCCCTCAGCGGGTATAAGACGACAGCACAGCAATGGCTGGCATACCACACAGGGCCACCAGCGCCACCGGAATCACCGTGTCCTGTTGCTTTTGACTGGCTTGTCGCACCGATGGCGAAACGCCCGCAGGTAGGAATCTCCACAATCCAGATGACCTACGTCGATGAGGTAGGCGGTCCCTGGACAGTCTTACTCCTCGTTCAGGAGAGGGTGCCTGTGTTCATGAAATTCTCCAATCGCCGGTAGTACGGTCCGACGTCGATCTTGTTCTCCGCCAGCCATTCATCGGAGTAGTACTTGTCGAGGTACCTGTCCCCCGGATCGCAGATCAACGACACGACGCTGCCCCGCTGGCCGGTGTTGATCATTTCGGAGATGATCCGGAACGCGGACCAGAGGCCTGTTCCGGTGGACGCGCCGGTCCGCCGGCCCAGCAATTCTGCCAACAGGCGGATCGAGGCCATGGCCGCGGCGTCGGGCACGCGCATCATCCGGTCGATCGCAGAGCCGATAAAACTGGCTTCGACGCGTTGGCGGCCGATCCCTTCGATCCGGGATCCGGTGGCCGTAGTGACGCTGGCATCCTGCTCCCGCCAGGCCGGGAAGAACGCGGAGTTTTCCGGATCGGCGACGCAGATTCCCGTGGCCCGCCCGGTATAGCGGACGTAGCGGGCGAGCGTGGCGGAGGTTCCGCCGGTACCGGCAGTGGCGACGATCCAGGCAGGCTCCGGGTGCCGCTCCTGCGACATCTGGTCGAAGATCGATTCGGCGATGTTGTTGTTGCCCCGCCAGTCGGTGGCCCGCTCGGCGTAGGTGAACTGGTCCATGTAGTGGCCGCCGGTTTGCCGGGCCAGGGCCGCGGCCGCCTCGTACACCTCGTTCGGGTTCTCCACGAAGTGGCACCGGCCCCCGTAGAACTCGATGAGCTGCACCTTCTGCTGGCTGGTGGACCGGGCCATGACCGCGATAAACGGTACGCCGATCAGGCGCGAGAAGTACGCCTCGGAGATGGCCGTGGAGCCGCTGGAGGCTTCGATGACCGGCCTGCCCGGCCGGATCCAGCCATTGCACAGGGCGTGCAGGAACAGCGACCTGGCCAGCCGGTGCTTCAGCGAGCCGGTGGGATGGGTGGACTCGTCCTTCAAGTACAGGTCCACACCCCACTGTTCCGGCAGCGGCACGGCAAGCAGATGCGTGTCGGACGAGCGGTTGGCGTCCGCCTGGACCTTCGCCAGCGCCTCGGCCAGCCAAGTGCGGTAGCCGGCGTCGTACCGGTCGACGTCCTCTTCAGCGTGGACCTGCGGGGTGGCTGGGGTGGGGACGGTCATCGCTTCCTTCCAAAGTGTTGCTCGGAGAAAGAAGCTTACTGCAGCAGCAGGATCCCGCCGTAGGCCAGGCCGGCGATCAGCGCCCAGGAACACAGGGCCATCAGCACCGCGCTGCCGCGGGAGCTGAACAGCTCGCGCATGCGCACGGCCGAGCCCAGCCCGAAGAGCGCGGCGGCCAGCAGCACGTCCTGGACAATGGTCGCCGCCTCCAGCACGCCATCGGGCACCGGCAGCAGGGAGCGCACGGCCACCAGCGCGACGAACCCGAGGATGAAGGCCGGCACGATCGGCGGGAGCTTCAGGTTCTCGGAGCCGGCGGTCCCTTTATGGCCGCGGCGGCTGATGATGCCGGTGACGGCCACCATGGGCGCCAGTGTGAGCACGCGGGTCAGCTTGATGACGATGGCGACGGCGAGCGCGGCGGTTCCCGCGGTCTGCGCGGTGGCAACAACTTGGCCGACGTCGTGCACTGAAGCGCCCACCCACTGGCCGAAGGCCACCGGACCCAGCCCCAGCGGCTGCATGAGCAGCGGCAGCACCGCGATGGCCAGCGTGCCGCACAGGGTCACCAGCGCCACCGGAATCACGGTGTCCTGCTGTTTGGACTGGCGCACTGCGCTCATCGCGCCGATGGCCGAGGCGCCGCAGATGGAGAAGCCGGTAGCGATCAGCAGCGGCTGGTCGCCCGGCAGCCGGAAGGCCTTGCCCAGCAGGTATGTACCGCCGAAGGCCAGAAGCACGACGGCGACAATCACCGCGAACGTGGCCCAGCCCAGTTCCAGCACGTCTACCACGCTGAGCTTCAGGCCCAGCAGGACGATGCCGGCACGCATCAGGCGCTTGCCGGCGAAATCCAGCCCTTTCCGCCACGGGCCGACGGTGAGGCGGGAGATGCCGGGCAGGTTGGCGGCCAGCACGCCCATGATCACGGCCAGGGTCATCACCGGCACGGCCGGCAGCAGCAGATGCAGGGCGAACGCCGCCGGCACGGCAACGGCGCAGGCAGTGAGGCCGGGCCAGTTCCGCCGCAGCCAGTCCGCCAGCGAGCGCAGCCGCGATTGCTTCCCGGCCGGACCGCCCTTTACCGTCTGTGTCACGGTGTTCACCATAGTCGTTTCCTTTCCGTTCATGGCGGCCGGTACGCCGCGGGGAGTGCCCGCGGCGCACCGGCCTTGCAGCGTTGGCTAGACCGACGTCGTGTCGCCCTGGGCCTGGTGCGCGTTTTTGTCCTTGATGGCGAAGCCTTCCGGCCGGGGCTTGCCCAGCACCAGCAGATCCACCTGCTCGTTGGTCAGCGTCCGGTTGTGCTTGCGCCGCAGCAGGAAGAAGACCACTCCCACCACAATCCAGATCAGCAGAGCCGTCATGGACTCCGGGCCCAGCATGGCGGGCGAACCGGGCAACAGCAGCAGCGCCATGAAGGACACCGAGATGACCGCGCCGACCATGCTGAGCACCTTCTTCGTCGTCGAACGCGTGCCCTCCAGATCGCCCGGACGGGGTGCGGAGCCGGAGCTGCGGAAGAGCTTGAACGCGCACAGGCAGGTGTATAGGTAGGCCACGGTGACGCCGACGGCGGACATGTTGACCACCCATTCCAGCGCGGCCCGGCCGAACCACGGGGTCACCAGGCAGAAGGCGCCGACAAACAGGATGCCCACATACGGTGTCTTGTGCTTCGGGTGCAGCTTAGCGAAGACCTGCGGGATCATTTGGGCCCGGCCCATGGCCAGCAGGATGCGGCTGGCGGAAACGTAGAAGCCGTTCAGGCCGGTGGTCACGCCCATGGTGATGCCGATGGCCAGCAGCAGCATGCCGACGCCGCCCAGCAGACCGGTTACCGCGTCGGCGGTGCCCCAGGCCGACTGCCCGGAGACAAGCTGTTCCCACGGCTCGGCAACAGCAACGGCGGCAATCATGGCCGCGTACAGCAGGGCCGCGGCGAGCAGCGCCAGCACGATCAGCTTCATGGCCTTGCTCGGCGGGAAGTCGAATTCCTCGGCGGCCTGCGGGACGTTGTCGAAGCCGATGTAGGCCCACGGCGCAATGGCCACGATGGCCAGAATTGCGGTCAGCGGCGAGACGCCCTCGGGGAAGGCCGGCGCGGCGTTGCTGACCAGGCTGTCGGGGTGGACCAGCACGGCGGCCAGGATGCAGGCGACGGCGATGAGCATGATCACGCAGGCGATGAACTGGACCCGGCCGGACAGTGCCGTGCCGCGGATATTCAGGTAGGCGAAGACCGCCAGCGCGGTGATCGAGATGAGTACTTCCACCATGTACACGTCGTAACCGGCGATGGTGTAGAGGTAGCCCTGCTGGACCACCCCGGGCAGCAGTTTCCGGAACAGCAGCGCCAGCGCCGAGGCGTTCAGCGCCACGATGCAGGTGTAGCCCAGGGTCAGGAACCAGCCGCAGAAGAAGGCGTGCGTCCGGCCGAAGCCGACCAGCGCGAACGCCAGCTCGCCGCCCGAAACGGGGAAGCTGCGGATCAGGAAGCCGTAGCTGACGGCGATCAGCACCATCAGCCCGCCGCCGATCAGGAAGCCGCTCATCGCGCCTACCGGTCCCGCCGCGGCGATCCAGTCGGTGGGCAGGATGAACGCGCCCCAGCCGACGGCCGAGCCGAGGGCGATGGCCCAGACCCAGCTGGGCTTGAGGGTCTTGGCCAGCCGCTCGGGCTGGTCGGGTCCGGGGGCTGCCGCCGGTCCGGTCGAAGCTCCGCTGCCGGCCACGTTGCCGGTCTCAGTTGTTGCTTTCATGTAAACCTCATTCTCCAGGGACAGAGGTATCTGCCCGTGCTGGCTACAGTCCGAAGGGACCGGGCCTGGTGACGCTGGTTTGGGATTGCAAAACGCTGATGATCGCTACATTCACGATGTCTGCCGCGGTGCAGCCGCGGGAGAGGTCGTTGACGGGCAGGGCGAGTCCCTGCAGGATCGGCCCGTAGGCTGCCGCTCCGCCGAGCCGCTGGGTGATCTTGTAACCGATGTTGCCCGCGGCAAGATTGGGGAAGATGAATACGTTGGCGTGCCCGGCGACGCCGGAGTCCGGCGCTTTGCTGCGGGCCACGGATTCGAGCAGGGCGGCGTCGAACTGCAGTTCGCCGTCGACGGCCAGCCCCGGCTCGCGGTCCCGAACAATGGCGGTGGCCTCGCGGACCCGGGAGACGCTGGCATGGTCGGCGCTGCCCATGGTGCTGAAGGAGAGCATGGCCACCTGCGGCTCTTCGCCGGTGAGGGCCGCGAAGGTGCGGCTGGTGGCGACCGCCACTTCGGCGAGCTGCCCGGCGTCGGGCTCCGGCAGAACGGCGCAGTCGCCGTAGCCGAACGTCCGGCCGTCCTGCAGGTGCATCAGGAAGCTGCTGCTCACGCAGTCCGAACCCTCCGCCGTGCCGACCACGCGCAACGCCGCGCGCAGTACGTCGGCGGTGGGCCGGTTCGCTCCGGCCACACAGGCGTCGGCGTCGCCGGCGGCGAGCGCCGCCATGGACAGGTACAGCGGATCCGCCAGCCAGCCCTCGGCCGTTCCGGGTTGGCGCCCGGCCGCGCGCTCGGCGAGCAGTTCCCCCGCCCCGGAGCGGCGCACCTGCTCCGGGGCCAGGATAACGACGTCGGCAGGCAGCCTGACGCCGGCAGCTGCGGCCGAGCGGCGGATTTCGGCCGGCTCGTCGACCAGCACGGGCACGATGCCCAGGCCGGCCAACTCGACGGCCGCGGCCAGGACGCGTTCGTCCCGCCCGTCCGCCAGCACCACCCGGTTCCGGTCCCCGGCGAGGCGGGAGCACCAGCCGGCCTGCAGCTGGCTGTCCGCCAGCCGCTTGTCCGCCAACTGCTTTGCCGCCGGCTTGGGGCGGGCCACCTGCGTGGTCATGCCGTGCACCGCCCCACCGGCCCGGGAGTGTCGAGCTGCTTCATTGCCTAGAGCCCCAGATGCTTGTCCGTGGCGGACATGACATGGTCCACCTTGGTCAGCAGGTCATCGAGCACGGCCTGGTCCGCGACCAGTGGCGGCGAGAGTACCAGCATGGTGGCACCGCGGTTGTCAGGACGGGTGATGAGGTTGACCTCGCGCATCGCCTTGGGCATCACGCTGCCAAGGAGCTCCTGGGACTGTTCGGGCGTCAGGGTGCGTCCGGTCTCGCGGTCGCCGGTGAGCTCGATCGCGTAGAAGAAGCCCGTGCCGCGCCACTCCAGCACGCTGCGGTGCGCGTCGCGGATCTGGTTGAGGCCGGCCTGGAAGTACGGCTCAAGGCTGCGCACATTGCCCGGGATGTTCTCTTCCTGCAGGGCGCCGAGGTTGGCCACCGCTACCGCCGTCGATACCGGGTGTCCGCCCCAAGTGGCGCCGTGGGTGAAGATGCCGGCCGCCGGGGAATCCAGCAGCGCATTGGCCAGCGGGGTGCGGATCAGGACTCCGCCCAGCGGCGCGTAGCCGGAGGTGGAACCCTTGGCGAAGGTCAGCAGGTCCGGAACGACGTCGTACTTTGTGCTGCCGAACCACTCGCCCAGCCGGCCGAAGCCGCAGATGACCTCGTCGGCGACCAGCAGGATGCCGAAGCGGTCGCAGATGGCGCGCAGTTCCTGCCAGTAGCCCGGCGGCGGGACCAACGCGCCGCGGGAGTTCTGCACCGGCTCGGCGAACAGGGCGGCGATGGTGTGCGCGCCCTCTTCCTCGATCACCTGCAGGATGGCCTGGATGCTGGGCAGATCCGCCGCCGTGCCGCCCTCGGGGATGGTCTCGCCGAGGGTGTTGGGCACGTGCCGCACGCCGGGCATCAGCTCACCGAACGCTTCCTTGTAGGCGGGGATGCCGGTGACGGCGAGCGCGCCCAGGGTGGTGCCGTGGTAGGCCATGTTGCGGGCGATGATCTTGGTCCGCTCCGGCTGGCCCTGGCTGCGGTGGTACTGGCGGGCGAACTTGATCGCGGACTCCACGGCCTCGGAGCCGGAGTTGACGAAGAACGTCACGTCCAGGTCGCCCGGCGCCAGACTGGCGATCGTGGTGGCGGCCTCGACTGCTGCCGGGTGGGCGGAGCCCCAGTTGGTCCAGTAGGCCAGCTTGGACATCTGCTTGGTGGCTGCGGCGGGGATGTCGGTGCGGCCGTGGCCCATGTTCACGCAGAACAGTCCGGCCAGGCCGTCCAGGAAGCGGTTGCCGTCCTCGTCGATGAGGTAGCAGCCCTCGCCGCTGACAATGATGGGCAGGTTCGGGTCCCGCCAGGCCTTACCGGTGGTGAAGTGCGGAAACAGGTGCCGCTGGGCAAGCGTGCGGTTCTCTGAGTTAGTCACGGGACCCTCCAGTCGAATTCTTTACGATGCATCAGCACTGGGCTGATCGGACCACCATGACCGGATCATGGCGTGGTGTGTATCACTCTGGACTATTGACAGGACCCACCAAAGACCCAGAATGGGATGACTTTTTAGGTACCAGATCCCCGATAGACCCGCGGCACCCTCGCCGCGATGCGGGTCAGCACCTCGTAGGGAATGGTTCCGGCCGCGTCAGCCCAGTCATCCGCGCTCGGCTCGCCGTCGTCGCCGGGGCCGAACAGGACCACCCTGTCCCCCGCCAACACCGGGTCATCGCCGACATCGATGATGAATTGGTCCATGCAGACGCGCCCGGTGACGCGGTATCGCCCGCTGCCAACCTGCACCGGACCGGTCCCGCTGGCACTGCGGAAAACGCCGTCGGCGTACCCCAAGGGCACGACGGCGAGGGTGGTTTCCTGCTGCAGAATTTCGGTGTGGCCGTAGGAGACGCCGGAGCCGGCCGGAGCGCGTTTGGTCTGGACGATTGCTCCAGCCAGGGTCATCGCCGGGCGCAGCTGCGGCATGCCCGCGCGGTGTTCCACGGGAATCGGGTTGATACCGTAGGTCGCGATCCCAGGGCGGACCATGTCGAAATGGCTTGCGGGCAGGGACAGCGTCGCGGCGGAATTGGCGATGTGCCGCAGCGACGGGCGGAGGCCGGCTGCATGGGCAATGTCGGCGGCCTCCTCGAAGACGCGCAGCTGGGCCGCGAGGGATGGGTGTCCGGGCTCGTCGGCGCAGGCCAGATGGGACCAGAGCCCCACCACGCGGACCAGCCCGTCCGCTTCCGCTCTTCGGGCCGCCGCCACCAGCTCCGGCCAGTCCGCCGGTGCTGCCCCGCCGCGCCACATCCCGGTGTCCGCCTTCAAATGAACGACGGCGGGGGCGCCTGTAGCCTCGGCGGCCTGGACGATTTCGGCCAGCTGGTCCGTGCCGTAGGCGGCCAGCTCGATGTCCCGCCGGATGGCCGCGGCATAGTCCGTTCCGGGCGAGGCGAGCCACGAAAAGATCGGCGCGGTGACACCGGCGTCGCGCAGCGCGAAGGCCTCTTCGAGTACGGCTGTTCCCAAACGGGTGGCGCCGCCGGCCAGCGCGGCATTGGCAACTGGCACCAGGCCGTGGGCATACCCGTCTGCCTTCACCACGGTCATCAGCTCCGGGGACCGGGCCACCGAGTGCAGCGTTGCGACGTTCTGGCTGATGGCGTCCAGATCGATGATGGCGACGCGTTGCGGGTGCGGCGCCGAAGTGGCGGATTGGGCAGCGGGCCGGCCGGCCAGTGTTTCCGTCATGTCTGCTCCTTTTATCGGTGGAAGTGCGGGTGGGATTGCGGGTGCATTGGTGGGTCTGTCTGGAGGCGCAGGGCGCACAGGAGCGCACCCGGTATCAACACTGTGGGTCACGGGGATCGGCTACGGACAGGGCCAGTCCGGCCCCATTGTTCAGGTACCAGCAGGCTTCAATCCGCCAGTTCGGCGATGACCTTGCCAAGCCGCTCGACGCCCGGCCGGATGTCGGCGATGTCGATGGCGGCGAAGCCGAGCCGGAAGCATTCGCGGTTGGCCAGCGGATCGGCGAAAAACACGTCGCCGCGCTCGATCACCACTCCGGCCTCGAGCGCCTTTTCGGCGAGCCGGACGCAGTCAAGTCCCGCAGGCCCGCGGAGCCAGATGCTCACGCCGCCCGGCGGTGCGTTGACGTTCCACGGCAGCACCTCGTCCAGGGCCTCGGTGAGGACGGTCCATTTGCGCTGCAGCTGGGTCCGCCGTCGTCGGATGGTCCGGCGGTACTGGCCGGATTCGATGAGCAGGGCCATGGCCCGCTGCAGGTGTCCGGAGATATGCCGCAAGCGGTAGCGTCGCTGATTCCGCAGTTCGGCAACCAGCTCCGCGTCAGCCACCAGGTAGCCCAGCCGCAGCCCCGGGGCGAGGAACTTCGTGAAGGAACCGAGGTAGATGACCCGCTCGCTGTTGGGCAGCGCCTTCAGCGCCGGCGTCGGTTTCCCGCGGTAGCGGAACTCGCTGTCGTAGTCGTCCTCGATGATCAGGGCATCGGCCGCGCGGGCGTCGGCGAGGATCTGGTGCCGGCGCGCGCCGGACAGCGTCACGTTGGTGGGGCTGTGGTGGCTGGGCGTCAGGTACAGCAACCCGATGCCGTCCAGCCGTTCCGGAGGTACCAGGCCGGCGTCGTCCACCGGCAGCGGGCGCAGCTGGGCGCCGGCGCGGACAAAGGTGTGGCGTGCATCCGTGTAGCCCGGATCCTCCACCCCGACAACGGTCCCCGGCTCCATGATGGTGTGCGCCAGCAGGTCCAGCCCCTGCTGCGACCCCGAGGTGATCAGGACATTCTCCGGAGCGGCTTCGATGCCGCGGGCGGGCAGGACCTGCTGGCAGAGCATCCGGACCAGCAGCGGATCGTCCTCGTCGACGCCGTCGCGCAGGCTGTAGTGCAGGTGCGGCGGGTCCAGTGCGTCGCGCAGCGCCTTGGACCAGCCGAGCCGCGGAAAGTCCTTCTCGTCCACCTGGCCGGCCACAAACGGATACGGATAGGAGACCCAGTCGCGCACCTTCGTGATCTCGGGCATCCCCGCGTCCAGCCGGCGGCCCAGGTGCCGCGACCAGTCCACCTTCTCGGCGCGGGCAGCCGTGCCGCCATCGGCCGGAGCGGCGCCCTGCAGCATCTGCAGGTTGACGAAAAACCCGCGCCGAGCGTGCGGTTCGATGATGCCCTGCGCCTGCAGTTCCTGGTACGCCGCGTTGACCGTATTGCGCGAAAGCCCCAGTTCACGCGCCAGCTCCCGCGAGGAGGGCAGCGGCAGCTCCGGGTTCAGACCGCCGCTGATGATCTGGTGTTCCAGTGCCTCGCGCAGCTGCCGGTAGAGCGGCGCGGTACTGTCTTCGTTGATGGAGATCGGCGTGCGTACGACGGCGGACGCGACGGCGGATACCTGCGCCTGCGCCCGTGCCTGCCGGTCCGGCTCCCTGCCTCCGGCGCTAATCACTATCTGCCGGCAACCCGGGGTGCTCGTCCAGCCGGACATGGTCGCGGGGCACTACTACCATGGGCACCGGCAATGCGCGCAGCATCTTGTTCGCCGTCGTGCCCAGGAAGATCCTGCTGCGCACCGCGAGCCGGCTGGATCCGATCACCACCACTTCGCTCTCGTCCCAGTCCAACCGCTCGATGGCATCCTCGATAGAGTCGCCGCTCGCGACGGCAGCGGTCACCAACGTCCGCCTGGCAACGCCCTCCACGGCCTTGGCCAGTGCAATCTCCACATGGCGCTTTGCCCAGCCCTCCACCTCTGCTGCCGAGCGGCTATGCCCGGCGTCGAGCGTCACCAGGGAAACTACCCGCAGCGGAACGTGGCGCATTGCCGCCGCCTCCACCGCCACATCGAGCAAGGTCTCGGCGCCGGGCCGGGTTCCGAGCGCGCACGTGAGCCTGGTGATGTCACGGGGCGGGCGGTAGCCGGAGGGAGCCAGCGCTACCGGCACCGGCGAGGCGTGCAGCAGCGCGTTGGCTACCGCCCCGACGGTGAACCGCTTGAACAACCCTTTGCTGGCGGCGCCGACCACGATCAGTTTCGCGCCGAATTCCTCCGCCGCCTCGATCAGGCCCTCCGCGAAGGAATCCGCGGTCCGGATGTGCTTGCGGGCGGTGACGTCCGCGGGCACGAGCGCCAGCGCCTTGTCCAGCCAAGCGTCGGCCTGTCCGGCGAGGTACTGCTGGTATTCGCGCTCCTGCGCCAGCCGGAGCTGGTCCCCCGGGCCGGGGAGGACATGCACCAGATCGAGCTCTGCTCCGGGTGCCCGGGCAAGGGCACGCGCCAAGGCAATGGCTTCGCGACCGCGTTCGTCCTCGGTACAGCCGACCACGTATCGCATCTATCCAGCCTCCATTGGCTCAGGCCGCGCGCGACGGCACCGTTGCTTTGTGTCCGCCCATCACTACCAGCCGAGGGTGCGGGTTGGAAACACCAGCACCCATTATGACGTACGTCACCGCCCCCGCCCGTCAAACCACGAACGACGACGGCGGACGTCAGTCCTCCGGCGAGTGCTGTCACACGGCGGTGTAGCCGCCGTCGACGAGGTAGTAACCACCGGTCATGAACGAGGCGTCGTCCGACAAGAGGAAGCTCACGAGGTGGGCAACCTCCTCCGCAGTGCCGAGGCGTCCCAGGGCATGCTTGCCCTCGAGGGCCTGCCGGACCTCGGCGCTGAGGCTGCGCTCTACCAACGGGGTCTTGATATAGCCGGGCCCAACCGAATTGATGCGCAGCCCCTGGGGACCGTACTCAGCGGCGGCGTTCTTGGTGAGGCCCACCACGCCGTGCTTGGCGGCGGTGTAGGCGCCGTTGCCCAGCGCCGCGACCGAGCCGTGGATGGACGCCATGTTGACGATGGCGCTCTTGCTGCTTCCGGCCTTGAGCATCTCCGGGATCTGGTAGCGCATGCCGTACAGCACGCCGTTGAGGTTGATGTCGATGACCCTGTCCCAGTCGTCCAGGTCAGTCTCGCCGGCGGGGGCTTGCTTGCCGCCGATGCCGGCATTGTTCACCGCAAAGTGCAGGGCGCCGTAGGTGTCGACCGCGTGGCGGACGACCTTTTCGTTGTCTTCCTTGCTGGCAGTGTCCTGCTTTACGGCCGAAGCCGTGCCGCCGGCGTCGATAATTTCCTGGGTTACCCGGTGCGCGGCATCCAAGTTGATGTCAGTCACCACTACGCTGGCGCCCTTTGCCGCAAGTTCCTTGCTGACCGCCTCGCCGATGCCTGAGCCGCCGCCAGTAACGAGGGCTACCCTATCCGTGAACTGTGCCATGCCATGCTCCGTTCTGATAGACGCGGCAGACGGTCCGCGGCGTCCCTTCGCCCGCTGGTGCTCGTGCCCACGGGGCCTCGAGCCCCACAATACCGAGGACAGTTCACCATCGTCCTTCTGAATGCCATATTTGCCGCTGTTTGTGCTGACTAGGAGCGGCCTACCCGGCGTACCCTCACCATTACCGAACGGCTGCCAGATGGTCTCGCGCTGCTTGCTCCAGGTGTGTCAGATCTGAGGCGATTGAGACAAAGGTAAAGCCCTGCTCGATGCGCTGGCGAGCCACAGCACCGTTGGGTGTGTGGATGGCTGCAATCCGCCCTGCCGCCTTGGCAGCATGAAGCACCCGTTTGACTGCGGCATTGAAGTCCTCCGCGACGTCAGGGTCGTTTGGTCGGTTGCCACCGACAGCAAGGGAGAGATCCGAGGGACCGATGTAAACGCCATCGACGCCTTCAACCGCGCAAATGCTTTCAACGTTGTCCAGCCCCTCAGCGGTCTCGATCATCACGAGCAGGATCACGGACCGATCGGAATCTGCGGGTGTAGGACCGACCCGCAGACCTGAGCGCATGGGACCGTAGGACCGCATGCCGGTACCCGGGTATCGAGTGGCTTGGACTGCGGCTTCGGCCTCAGCAGAATTGTTGACCAATGGGACGATTACGCCACGGGCACCGGCGTCCAGCGCCTGCCCGATGACGGCCGCATTGTTTGCCTCCACCCGGACGATGCCGGCCGGTCCGTGGGCTGCGTCGATGGCCATGAGGTTGGCTAAGATGCCCGAGTAGCCCATCAGCCCATGCTGGCCGTCGAGTGCGATGTAGTCGTAGCCGGTCATGGCCACACGCTCGTTAGAGATCGGTGAGTCAAGCACGGACCAGTAGCCGACCGTCACCTTTCCCTGCTTGGCCTGGGCGATGACATCTGCGGCTGGGTGATTCACTGTGTACTCCGGCTTTCGTGTGGGTAGGAAGGGTATGAGGGGACGCATGTTGATTGGCTATCTGTTGTAGGCCGGCATCGGCCCGCGCAACTGAGCGCCAACCTCATCGCAGGCTTTGATGATGTCCTGAGCCAAGGGCCCGCGGTGAAGGATGTCTATGTTGGACTGCAACTGGTGCGGTTTCGATCCCCCGAGTAGAACTGAGCCTGTGGCCGGCTTGGATAGCAACCAGCGCATGGAAAGCTCTACAAGGGAGATACCGGCACCATCAGCGATGGCAGACAGCTCTGAGATGGCATCGAAGAGCCGACTGTCCCAGTAGCGTTCCTTGTACATTTCGGCCAGTCGCGAGCCTTCGAATCGCCCGCCCTCTGGCGCGGCATCGAACTGATGCTTGCCAGTGAGCAGACCGCCCCCGAGCGGGTTGTAGACCATGGTGTGCAGCTCCGTGACCTGGGCGAACTCGGCGTACTCCTCCTCGATGCGACGGGCTAAGAGGTTATAGAGTTGCTGGGCGACGACCGGCCGGGAGAGCCCGGCCCGGTCCGCGGCAACGTTCACGTCAGCGATTTGCCAAGCCGCGAAGTTCGATACTCCCAGGACATCAAACTTTCCTTCTGCGGCGAGCGCGGCCAGCGTATCCATCGTCTCGTCGAGGCTCGTGCTTCTGTCCGGCTGGTGGAGATAGAAGATCTCTACATGCTCCGTCCGCAATCGACGCAGGCTGCCCTCCAGTGACCAGCGCAGCCCTTGTCGCGACAGGGGGGCATGTCCGTCAGCGTCCACGTGCGGCATACCTGCCTTCGTGGCCAGCACAACGTCGTCGCGGCGCCCGCTCAACAGCCTTCCGAGGATTTCTTCCGTTTGCCCGCCTGAGTAGCCGTTGGCCGTGTCGACAGCGGTGACTCCCGCCTCAAGCGCGGACTCGAGCATGATTGCAGACCCCTGTTCGTCCACCGTGTCGCCGAACGTCATGGTCCCAAGCACCATGGTGGAAAGCGGTTTTTCCAGTCCCGGCAGTTGTCTGGTCTTCATTGTTCTCCTCATGAAATGGGGTCGGGGCGCTACCCCGGACACGTGTGTTCGGTTGAATCAGGCAATGCCGTTGACGGGTTCCTCGCCGCGGAGGACGCGGGCGATATCTGCCACCACCATGGCACCCATGGTGGCGTTCGCCTTATCCGTGAAAGCGCCGATATGCGGCGTGAGGATGACATTTGGCAGCAGTGCCAAGGGACTGCCCGCTTGCAGAGGCTCGGTCGCGAAGGCGTCTAGCGCCGCGCCGGCCAGATGCCCGTCGTCCAGCAGACCAGCCAAATGTTCTTCATCCACCAGTCCGCCGCGGGCGGCATTGATCAGGAAAGCTCCCCTTCTCATTGCATCCAGCCGTGCCGCATCCAACAGCGGCCTATCCCCCGCCGAACCGGGCAGATGCAGGCTGAGGAAGTCGGAGTTGGAAATGCATTCATCGAGACCGGCCCGCTGTACGCCCTGGTTGGCGAACGCTTCGTCCTGCAGATACGGGTCATAAGCGATGATGTTCATGCCGAATGCACCGGCCCGGCGGGCCACGGCCTGTCCGATGCGGCCGAAGCCCAGCAGGCCGAGCGTCCGGCCTCCCAGTTCAACGCCGTGGAAGCGATCCCAACGTCCGTCCAGCATGCTGCTGTGGGCCTGAACCAACTGCCGGGCCAAGGCCAGCATCAGACCGAACGTGAGGTCCGCGACCGCGTCCGAATTCGAACCCGGCGCATTTATCACGCGGACCCCGGCTGCACGGGCAGCCTCACAGTCGATGTTGTCCACCCCGACGCCGTGCTTAGCCACCACCCGTAGCTCCGGATTGGCGGCGAAGACTTCCGGCCCCACCTCGTCCAGTCCGACAATCGCCGCACGACTTCCAGCAAGGGCCGCTGCCAGCCGCTCGCTGGAAAGCGGGTGGTTTCCCGTCATCACCTGGTGGCTCAAGCCCAGCCGCTCCAACTCGTCCCACGGCAGGGACGACTGTTGTCCGAAGCTCGGGGTGGTGATCAGCACATCACTGAATGGCACTGTCGGTGTATCCGTTGGATCTCCCATAGTCGACAGATTAACCAATGCTGACACCGAAGACCTCAAGCGCAGAGTAGATGCCGATCAGGGCGATGGCCGTACTGCTGACCGCCAGCAACACTGTCCAGACCGGGCTGGGCCGGTAGCGGCGGTCAACTTGACGACGCAGCACCCAAACGGCAATCACCACGGCAACGAGGAAACCTGCGGAGGCCATGCCGCCAATGACAACCATGATGACCGGGGACTTGATGACCAGAAATGTCGAGGCCCAAATGATGGGCATAACAATAGTGAGCGTCGAAATGATGCGTCGGCGTTTGCGCACGTCGGTCCAGTCAAAAAAGCCCAGGATCGCAAGGGTGTTCGTCCACAGCCGAGGTACGGAAGCCGTCGAAGCGATCAGTGTCGAGTACAGGACCCCGAATGCGCCGACCAGGAAGATCCAATGGCCCCATGGACCCATCGTGTCCGTGTACATCCGGGACAGGGTGAGGATCATGTCGTTTCCCTTGGGAACCAGCCCCTGCGGGTGCAGTACCGAAGCGCCGATCATGTAGAAAGACAGCGTGCACAACGTACAGATGATCCAGGACGCCAGCACGTCCAGACGCATTACTTTGATCCAGCCCTCGGCACGCTTGGCGCGTTCTTCGGTGCCGTCGTCAGGTCCGGTCCAGCGGGCGTACCCCTTCTCCAAACACCAGTACGTATAAGTGGTCATTTCGTCTGACCCCACACCAGTCAGGCCAAACATGGCAACGGCGAAGCCGATCGCCCCGGCCGGGAGGGATAACGTCAAGCCGGACATGACGTCGGAGCCGCTGTAGGCGAAATCAGTGAGAGGCAGGCCGACAGCAAGAGCCACGGTGATGAGAGTGAAGACCACCACGGCAACGAAAGCTGCCCGCTCAACCACGCTGTATTTCCCGCTCACAAGCAGCGTGATCACAGACGCCATAACAATGACGGTCCAGAACGTCAGCGACGGCATTTCCAGCGGGTCACTCATGACCGGGAACATGATGGACATGGCCGCGACTGCGCCACCGATGATTCCGCCGCGCTGCAGAATCTTGGCGAAGTCCATCAGGATCCACAGGAAGTTGATCCAACTGCCACGGCGCGTGCGCGGTTTGACCTGGCTATAACCTTCCAGAGCGGTCTTGCCGCTCAGAATGGCCCACTGTGCGAGTTCCATCTGCACCCAGACTTTGATGGCCGTGGAGATGATCACCAGCCACAACAGAACGAAGCCGGCCTGCGCGCCCAGTGCGGTGGTGGTGATGAGTTCGCCGGAACCGACGACGGCGGCGGATAGCACCATGCCGGGTCCGAGATACCGGAAGCGGCCTCGGAAAGTAACCGGCGGTGCTTGCACGTCTTCGGGGCGCAGCGCATATGGGTCGGCGGGCAATGCGCCCGTTTCCGCCCGGGTGGGTGTTGCAGTCATTTCAGTCTCCCTTGACTCAAAAAATCGTAGTCGCTCTGTGCCCACCGAACTCAAAGCTTCTCGTCGGTACACCACAACGCGGCGTGGGATGGCATTCTGTTGTTGCGTGAATCACGCTATGTCACTTGCGCGAAATCCGCAACTAGAATAGCGTGATTCACGCAAGCATTCAGCGCGAACTGATAACCGAAGGAGGCCATGATGCTACCGACTGCCATTGCCGACGACCTTTCGGGGGCGACGGAAATCGCGGCGGCTTGGGCCGACGTTCCCGACACTGGGGCTGGCCAAGCTTGGGCGCCGTCACGCCCTACGGTCGCCGTGTCCTTGGCGGCAAACGAGCCCTCTGCTCATACTTCGGGACCCCACGTTTTTGATTCAAATAACCGCCCCAAAAGGCCCGAATCGGCTGCAGCGGCGATGTCTGCGCTACTAAGTAAGTGGTCCGCCGACGGCGGGGCGCCCTTGTTCCTCAAATTCGACTCGCTGCTCCGAGGAAACCTCGCCCACGAATTGCGCGTTGCGCGCAATTTTGCTCCCGTTGTTTTCTGTCCGGCGGTGCCAAGCAACCGTCGCACAGTAGTGGACGGGGTGCTGTTCATCGGCGACCAGCCCCTGCACAACACTTCCTTGTGGCAGGCAGAACCAGCTGCACCGGCAGCCACCGTAGCGGGACAGTTCGCGGGCGTGAAGACTGCACGACTGAGCCTCGCCTCGCTTCGTGCAGCAGATCGTGCCGATCGTCTGGAAAGGGCGGCTGCGAACGACAATGTGGTCATCTGCGATGCCGAGAATGATTCCGATCTCGCCCTGCTTGCCGAGGCCGCCGCGGAACGACGCTTCATCCTCGCCGGTGCAGCGGGTCTGGGACTTGCTTGGGTACATCAGCAGGTTCCTCCCGAAGACCGCCACCGTGACCATCGCGGAGAAGAACTGTCCGCGCTCCTCGGCCCGGAAAGGAACACTCTCTTCATCCTCGGCAGCGCAAGCGAAGTAGTTCGACGCCAAGCGCTTCATCTAGAGGAGGCGGAGGTCGCCGTGGTACGTGTTGGACCGGGTGACGTATCGGGTCTGCGTCTGCCACGGGGCTGCACTGCTGCCGTGGTTCTCGAGGGCACCTTCGAGCCCGATCACTCAGTGCGTCTGGAGCGGGACCTGGCCGAGCTAGCCGCCCGCGAAGGTGGCGGCCGGCATCTTGTGCTCAGCGGCGGAGCAACTGCCCGGGCCGCACTGGACGAACTGCGCGTCACCGAGCTCGTTCCACTCGCCCAGGCACATCCGGGCGCCGTGGTCAGTCTTGCCTCCGACGGTCGGCTCATTGCCACCCGTCCTGGCTCCTACGGGTCCGATGACAGTCTCACCCGCATTCTCCAAACCATCAATGCACTGCAAAACGTGCATATCAGGAAGGGCGTTTCATGAGCATCCCGTATATAGCCGTCACAATGGGTGACGGTGCCGGCATCGGCCCCGAAGTTACGGTTGCATCTGCGGTAGATCCCGACATTCTCGCCGTGTGCCGCCCTATCGTCATCGGAGATGCGACCCGCCTGCAGGCAGCCGCCACGACTATTGGCTCCGACGCCCAGATTCAGGCGATCGGCGACATAAGCGAAGCCGTCTTCGAGGGGCGCCGCATCAACGTGATCGATTTGGGGCTCCTGCCGAGAGACCTTCTGTGGGGAAAGCTCTCCCCAGTAGCCGGCGACGCGGCGTACCAGTACATCAAGGTAGCCGCAGAGCTCGCCATGACAGGGCAGGTGCAGGCAATCTGTACCGCACCCTTAAACAAGGAGGCCCTGCACGCCGGCGGCCACCTCTATCCCGGGCACACCGAAATGCTGGCCACTCTCACGGGAACCGAAGAGGTCTCCATGATGCTGTCCACACCCAAACTGAAGGTCATTCATGTGACAACTCACATCGGCCTACTTGACGCGGTGGCGCGCATCGAGCCCGGACTGGTCCAGCGAACCATCCAGCGCGGCTACGAGGCCCTACGGCGGGCCGGCGTCGAGAGCCCGCGGATCGGTGTATGCGCTATCAACCCGCACGCCGGCGAAAATGGGCTCTTTGGCAACGACGAAGAAGCACTCAAAATCACTCCTGGTATCGAGGCAGCCCGCGAGCAAGGAATTGACGCGGTCGGCCCTCTGCCGGCAGACACTCTATTCTTCCTGGCCGGGCGTGGCGACTATGACCTCGTAGTGGCTATGTACCACGACCAGGGACACGGCCCGGTCAAGGTGCTGGGGATCGAGGCGGGAGTCAACATCACGGTGGGACTACCTGTCATCCGGACGTCGGTAGATCACGGCACGGCCTTCGATATCGCCGGAAAGAACATCGCCGACTCCCGTAGCATGGTGGAGGCGCTTCGGCAGGCAGCGGAGATGGCCACCCGGCACTAGGGGGCAGGTAAATCAGGAAATCCGATGAGGGGCAGGAATGACACGATCGGCACGTGCCAGGCGGGAGGCCATCTATGACTTGGCAGTCACGACAGGCCTGGCCTCGGTAGAGAACCTCTCTGCCAGGTTCGGTGTCACCGCGTCGACGATCCGCCGCGACCTTGCCGTACTCAAGGACGACGGGCGCCTAGCCCGCACCTATGGCGGGGCTATGCCCGTCGAGGCGCACCCCGAGGCTTCGCTGCGTCAGCGCGTTGGCCTGGCATACGAGCAAAAACAGGCGATTGCCCGATGGGCCGCCCAGGAGATCCAGCGCGGCGAGAACATACTGCTGGACGGCGGATCCACGGTCGCTGCGCTCGCGCACCAGCTGAAAACCGTGGCAGATCTGGACGTTTCCACCGTCGGTTTGAACACAATTCACGAGCTCGCTGGGGCCACCGGCGTCCGAGTGCGCTGCTTGGGTGGATTGCTCCGCGAGGCCAGCCAGACGTTCGTGGGGCCGCTGACCGAGGCGGCGCTTGAACGAATGACATTCGACAGAGTATTCCTTGGAGCCGACGCGGTCACCGCCGAGGATGGAATCTGTGAGGCCGACGCTATCCAGACTCGTCTTAAGGAGCTCATGGCCCGCCGCGCTGAGCGAGTCTACCTGCTGGCCGATTCCTCGAAGCTCGGCCAGCGGCCATTCCACGCCTGGGTGCGGCTTCCCGGTCCGTGGACTTTAGTGACTGATGATGGAGCCAGCGCCGTTGAAGTCGAGAAGTTCCGAAACGCCGGAGCCGTGGTGGAGGTTGTTGCCACTTCTCCTCGACCGCCTTCGTAAAGCCCTTCTGCACAAATTTGCCCGACAACATAGTTTGCCGGGCTGTCATAGTAGGTCCGCTCCGGGGGAGTTCAAGCACACCTCACATTCCCGTCCGGGCAGGAATATCGTCGTCCCTATCGACGGGAGTCAGTCCTCCGGCGAGTGCTGGGCGAGGAAGGAATACACTTCCGTCTCGTCCACGCCGGGGAACGCTCCCTGGGGCATGGCGGCCAGCAGGTGGGTCTGGGCGCGGGCGCTTGGCCAGGCGTGGCCGGCCCACTGGTCCAGCAGCGACTTCGGTGGCCGGCGGCAGCACTGCTCGTCCGGGCAGGTGGAAGTGGAGCGCTCGGTGGTGTCCCGGCCGCGGAACCACTTGACGTGGACGTAGGGTACGCCGATGCTCAGCGAGAACTTGCCCGCAGCGGACCGTTCGGTGCGGGCGGTACACCAGAACGTTCCCACCGACGTGTCCGTGTACTGGTTGTAGGCGCTGAACTGGTCCGGCACCTCGAACACCGCGCGCGAGGTCCAGTAGCGGCAGATGCTCTGCCCCTCGATCGCGCCGATGTGATCCGACGGGAAGTTCACGCCGTCGTTCTCATAAGCCTTGTGGATGATGCCGCTTTCATGGACCTTCTGGAAATGGACCGAAATGCCCAGGTGCTCGGTGGCGAGGTTGGTGAAGCGGTGCGCGGCGGTTTCGTATGAAACCGCGAACGCGTCGCGGATGTCCTCCACTGCCAGTTCCTTGGCGTTCTTGGCCTGCTGCAGAAAGTCCACCGTGGCCTTCTCCGGCATCATCAGCGACGCCGCAAAATAGTTGGTCGCGACACGCTGCCGGAGAAATTCCGCATAACTTTCCGGCGTCTCATGACCGAGCACATAGTGGCCCAGGGCCTGCAGGAGGATGGAACGGGTGCTGTGCTCGGAGCGCTGCGACTGCGTCAGGTAAATCCGCATGTTCTTCAAATCCGTCACCGAACGGGTCGAATGCGGCAGGTCCGACACGTCGTGCAGGCTGAAACCCAGGTGGGCCGCGATGTCCGCGACGAGGTGGTGGGACAGCGGGCCGGTGGTGTGGCCAACCGCCTTGAGCACCCGCTCGGCTTCCTGCTCGATCTCCGGGAAGTAGTTGTTCTGCTCGCGCATTTTCTTCCGCAGCTCCGCGTTGGCGCGGCGGGCCTCCTCCGGGGTGGCCAGCTGTTCGTTGAGCCGTCGCTCCAGCTCGCCCTGCAGGCCTAGGAGCGACTCGAGCACGTCCATGGGAAGCCGTGAACCGATGCGGACCTTGGGCAGGCCGAGCGACTGGTAGAGCGGCCCGCGCTGGGCACGTTCCAGCTCGATTTCCAACGCCGCCCGCCGGCTGGGCGGCTCCGTGCCGAGCAGCTGGTCCATCCCGACGCCGAGGGCCGCGGCCAGCGACTGCAGCATGCCGAGCTTGGGCTCGCGCTTACCGTTTTCGATCAGCGACAGTTGCGACGGCGCCGTGCCGACGGCCTCGCCGAGCTCGTCCAGGGTCAGCCCGAGGTTCTTGCGCAGGTGGCGCACCCGGCGGCCCAGGCTGATCATGTCCAAATCATCGGGGCCGGCGGCGGTGGCGGTAGCCGTCTTGCTCTTTGCGGGGTGGTTCCAGCTTGCAGAGGTCATTTCTTGAGGATACGCGAAGAAACGCGAATCTTTCCAGCATTTTGGTCTAGATAACCCCTTGCAAGGTACGGAATAGTCGTTTTCACGAAGAAGTTCGGCATTCAAGCCGTAACTGAAGTCACCCGGCAGGGACGTCGGGGAAACCAAGGAGAAGCGCAATGACAGCATCATTTGAGCCGGCACCGCAGACAGCTGAAGAAGCAGCTAAGGCACTGGAGCTCGAGTGGGCCGCCAATCCCCGCTGGGAGGGCATCACTCGTGACTATTCCGCAGCGGATGTCGTCCGCCTCCGTGGCCGTGTGCAGGAAGAGCATACGCTGGCCAAGCGCGGTTCCGAGAAGCTGTGGAACCAGCTGACCGAGGAAGCCAAGACCGGGCAGTACACCAACGCCCTCGGCGCACTGACCGGCAACCAGGCCGTGCAGCAGGTCAAGGCCGGGCTCCGCGCCATCTACCTTTCCGGCTGGCAGGTCGCCGCCGACGCCAACCTTTCCGGCCACACCTACCCGGACCAGAGTCTCTACCCGGCGAACTCGGTGCCGCAGGTGGTCCGCCGCATCAACAACGCGCTGCTGCGCGCCGACCAGATCGAGTACTCCGAGGGCATCCAGAGCGTTGAGGACTGGCTGGTCCCGATCGTGGCCGACGCCGAGGCTGGCTTCGGCGGCCCGCTGAACGCCTACGAGCTGATGAAGTCCATGATTTCCTCCGGCGCCTCCGGCGTGCACTGGGAAGACCAGCTCGCCTCCGAGAAGAAGTGCGGCCACCTGGGCGGCAAGGTCCTCATCCCCACCGCGCAGCACATCCGCACGCTGAACGCGGCCCGCCTGGCCGCCGACGTCGCCGGCACGCCGAGCGTCATCATCGCCCGGACCGACGCGGAAGCGGCCACGCTGATCACCTCGGACGTAGACGAGCGGGACCGCGAGTTCATCACCGGCGAGCGCACCCCGGAGGGCTTCTACAAGGTCCGCAACGGCATTGAGCCCTGCATCGCCCGGGCCAAGGCCTACGCCCCGTACTCCGACCTCATCTGGATGGAGACCGGGACGCCGGACCTGGAGCTGGCCCGCAAGTTCGCCGAGTCCGTCAAGGCGGAGTTCCCGGACCAGATGCTCTCCTACAACTGCTCCCCGTCCTTCAACTGGAAGAAGCACCTGGACGACGCCACCATCGCGAAGTTCCAGCGTGAGCTCGGTGCCATGGGCTTCACCTTCCAGTTCATCACGCTTGCCGGCTTCCACGCCCTGAACTACTCGATGTTCGATCTGGCCCACGGTTACGCCCGTGACGGCATGAGCGCCTACGTCGAGCTGCAGGAAAAGGAATTCGGCGCAGAAGACCGCGGCTACACCGCAACCAAGCACCAGCGCGAAGTAGGCACCGGCTACTTCGACCAGATCGCAACTGCCCTCAACCCCAATGGCAGCACCCTGGCTTTGGTGGGTTCCACCGAAGAAGGCCAGTTCCACTAAAAATTACGACGACGACGGCGGTGCGTTCCGCCGCCAAGGCTTGCACCGCCGTCGTTGTCCCCCAGCTTTGAGGAGTAAGTGCCATGAACGATCCGATCACCTTGAACGGCATCACGCTGACCGCTACGCCCGTGCGGCGCCAGGAGGAAATCCTGACCCCGCAGGCACTGGACTTCGTTGCCCGACTGCACAAGGCCACCGCCGGCCGCCGCGAGGAACTGCTGCAGCTGCGCAAGGACCGCCGCCGCTGCATCGCCAAGGGCCACGACCCGAAGTTCCTGCCCGGAACCCGCGGTATCCGCGAGGACGAGTCCTGGCAGGTTGCCCCGCCCGCGCCGGGGCTGGAGGACCGCCGGGTGGAAATCACCGGGCCGGTGGAGAAGAAGATGACCATCAACGCGCTCAACTCCGGCGCGAAGGTCTGGCTCGCGGACATGGAAGACTCCTCCACCCCGTCCTGGTCCAACGTCATCAACGGGCAGCTGAACCTGACCGACGTGCTGGATCGCAAGATCGACTTCACCTCGCCGGAGGGCAAGGAGTACAAGGTCCATGGCACGCAGCTGACCGACCTGCCCACCATTGTGGTACGGCCGCGCGGCTGGCACCTGCCGGAGAAGCACATGCTGGTCGGCGGCGAGCCGGTGGCCGGCGGGATCGTTGACTTCGGGCTCTACTTCTTCCACAACGCCCAGCGGCTGATCGCCCAGGGCCGCGGACCGTACTTCTACCTGCCGAAGATCGAGAACCACCTCGAGGCACGGCTGTGGAACGACATCTTCATCCTGGCCCAGGACATGCTGGACATCCCGCAGGGCACCATCCGGGCCACCGTGCTGATCGAGACCATCACGGCCGCGTTCGAGATGGAGGAGATCCTCTACGAACTGCGCGAGCACGCTTCAGGCCTGAACGCCGGCCGCTGGGACTACATCTTCTCGGTGATCAAGAACTTCCGGACCCGCGGCGCCCGGTACGTGATGCCGGACCGCACGCAGGTGACCATGACCGCTCCGTTCATGCGCTCCTACACCGAGCAGCTGGTGCGGGCCTGCCACCGCCGCGGCGCCATGGCGATCGGCGGCATGGCGGCCTTCATCCCGAACCGCCGCGACCCGGAAGCCAACTCCATCGCGATGGAGAAAGTCCGCGCGGACAAGACCCGCGAGGCCAACGACGGTTTCGACGGTTCCTGGGTGGCGCACCCGGACCTGGTGCCGGTGGCCCGCGACGTGTTCGACTCCGTCCTGGGCGGACGGCCCAACCAGATCGACCGCCGGCGCGACGACGTCACGCCCGATGACCGCGGCCTGCTGAACATCGCCGGCACGGAGGGAAAGATCACGGAGCGCGGCATCCGCACCAACATCGAGGTAGGTATCCGCTACATCGAGTCCTGGCTGCGGGGCAACGGCGCTGTAGCCATCCACAACCTGATGGAGGACGCCGCCACCGCGGAGATCTCCCGCTCACAGATCTGGCAGTGGATCCGCCAGTCCGCCATCACCGATGAAGGCGAGATCATCAGCCTGGACTGGGTGCAGCGCCTGCTGGATGAAGAATTCGCCAAGCTGCCGCGTTTCGAGGACGACCTCTTCGACGACGCACGCGACATCTTCGAGGAAGTGGCCCTGGGCGAAGAATTCCCCGCTTTCCTCACCGTCCCGGCGTACGAGCGCTACCTGCACGAGAAGCGCGAAGAGCTCGTCGCCGCCTAAACCGTCCGGCGGCCGGGGAGGACCATCGGCCAGCAACTGCCTCCCCGCCGCCGGCCTGAACTTTCCGCAGAGCCGTCCGGTCCATCATTCGCCACAGTTTGCCCGAAAGCCGGGCGGGCCGGATGGCTGTGCGGAAGCAGTCTCTAAGTAAATAGGAGCGATGCCCCGGCCCATTACGGTCCGGGGTTTTCTGCATTCGTTTTCAACCGTGCTAGCTGTCGGTACTCGACAGGCGGCAGAATGCTGCCGATTCCATCAGAATCATCCTCGCCTCGCAGGTAGAAATCGAAAGATCTGTAAGTTTCTGTCTATTCGCACATATTCATATGCGCAAGTAGCAACCTCGTAGCCACACTATCGCCCTTGATAATTGGGAATGCCATGCAGAATTAGTGCCCTCATACGCGAAACGCGGGACCTCTCTCGCTGCTTTACGAAGAGGTCCCGCGAGTGCCATGTGCAGTGAACGTGCTGCGAATCACCCCACCTTCTCAGTCGGATGCGTGGGTTGCGCCCAGCAAATCCCGAACCCTCGCCGCGATCCGCACAAACTCCGGATGTTCCATCGTGTCGCCGTAGTCCCGATCGTTGCCCAACGGAACATTGATGGTTTCGAGAATTCGTCCAGGACGTGGACTCATCACGACAACCCGGTTAGCCAGGAAAACGGCCTCCGCAACGGAATGGGTCACCAGGATTACTGTCGTTCCGGTTTCCCGCCAGATTCTGTGCAGTTCAATGTTCATTCGTTCACGAGTCAGCGCGTCAAGCGCACCAAACGGTTCATCCATGAGGAGCACATCGGGTTCGTGCAGCAGCGCCCTGCACAGGGAAACACGTTGTTGCATGCCGCCGGATAGTTCATGGGGCATGGCGTTCTCGAAGCCGGAGAGTCCCGTCATCGCGATAAGCATGTCCGCCCGGTTCGCGGCTTTGGCCTTGTCCATGCCGCGCATTTCAGCTTGGATCAGGATGTTTCCACGGACATTGCGCCATTCAAGCAAGGCTGCTCGTTGAAAAACGTAGCCGATGTCACGGCGTGGACCTTCGACGATCGTGTCCCTCAATTTAGCTGTGCCAGAGCTCGCCTGCGTCAGTCCTGCCACTACTTTGAGCAGTGTGGATTTCCCGCAACCGGACGGTCCAGCGATGGAGAGAAACTCGCCTTTCGGAATGGTGAGGTCAACGTTGTCCAGAGCTGTAACCTCGCCCCTTTTGGAAGAGAACTTCACTGAGAGCTGTTCGATGTCGACTACTGGAGCTAAGCCGACTTGGGGTTGTTCCATGAATGTTGAAGTCATGATCTTTGAGCCTTACTTCGGCTGGTATGCCGAGTCGAAGTACTTATTGACATCGCCTGCCGACGCCAACAACCCGGCTTCTGACAAAGTTTTAATTGTTGCTGCCCAGTCGGCTGGGTCATTAACCCCTGGCTTCTGTCCTTCAGTCGCATCGGTGTGGAGCAGCTTCATCGTTTCTTCCCACTGTGTCAGCACGACATCCTGCGCTGGTATTTGCGGGTCTTTGCCCTCCATCGCTGCGGCCGCAGCTTCGGGATTAGCAATGGCTGCCTCGAACGACTCCGATACAGCAGCCATCATCCGTTCAGCTACCTCCGGGTTATCGGAGAGGTAGTCATCCGATGAGATCAGGCCATTGGAGTAGAAGCTAACACCCGCATCCGCATACCGTAGGTAAGTCATCTCCTTGCCAGACTTGCTCGCAATTGTTGGACCCTGGTCGTGTGCGAATCCAATCAGCCCATCAACCTGACCTGTCATCATCGCAGCCATCTTGCCCGCGGCATCGAGGTTCTGCTGCTTTACATCTGAATCGCTGAGTCCAGCCGCCTCCAAGAATGCAGGGAAGGTAGTCGTAGGTGCATCCCCCGCAGAGACCGCGATGGTCTTGCCCTTCAAATCCTCTGGACTGGTGATCCCCGAATCCGCGAAGACTTGAACCGCCGAAGGCGTTGTCTGCAGGTACACTCCCAGGCTCTTGACTGCCACGCCCTTGTCGATATTGGCGAGGACGGCGGGGGTATCCGCCCAACCGAAATCAACCTGGCCCTGGCCAGCAGCCTGAACAGTCTTCGTTGATCCTTGGCCGGCTTTGATGGTCAGATCGATGCCGTGCTCTTCGAAGATCCCCTGTTCCACACCGTAATAGAACGGAGCGTGTTCACCGTACGGATACCAGTTCAGCATCAGGCTAACTGGTTGTGTTTCTCCATCCTGGGGCGAGGTTGCATTGCTGGCTCCGCCACAGGCAGACAATGCCAGAGCGATAGATGCAGCGCCGGCTGCGAACATTGAGCGACGAGAAAGTTTCATTTGTTCTCCAAATATTTATGAGCAGAAAATTGTGGCTTATGTGCTAATTGCTAGAGCGTCGGGAACTATGCCAGGGAATCAGGAACCACTCCAGAACCTGAATCAGCGCGAATAGCAAGACACCGAGGAAAGACATGATAATTAGCGCTGCAAATAACATGGCCGTGTCGATATTTCCGTTGGCCTGCAAGATCACGTAGCCGAGACCTTCGTTGGCCCCTACGAATTCGCCGACTACAGCGCCGGTTACCGCGAGTGTCGCGGCAATTTTTAGCCCAGAAAACAACTGGGGAAGGGAAGACGGAAAACGGACCTTCATGAACGTCTTGAAGGGGTTTGCACCCATCGTCGAAGTCAGCTCAAGGATCTCCGGATCTACCGATTTGAGCCCGGCCATCCCGGAAATAACTATGGGGAAGAAGGCCATGAGGACGGCTACAACAATCTTGGGCTCCATGCCAAAGCCCAGCCACACAACAAATAGCGGCGCGATGGCGATCTTGGGAATGACCTGGGCAAACAGGATCAGTGGATACATCGTCTTTTCGACCGACTTCGAATAAATCATCAGTACTGCGACGAGTTCACCCAGCAGGAAGGCAATAGCAAAGCCGATCACCGTTTCGATCGTGGTGACCCACGTATGCTGCATCAGATACCCGGCATTTTCGAAAGTTGTGGTCCATGTATCCTGCGGGCTGGGAAGAATGAACGGTTCTACCCACCCCCGGTTCGTGGACAACCACCACAGGAAACCAAGCACTGCGACGAACCCAGCAGGCCGCCACAACTCCGCCAGTAGACGCGTACCACGGCGGCTTGCCGCTTGGGATCGAGCGGATGCGGGTGGTCCGCCCTGACTCGTGCTTTTTGAATGGGACTGAGTTGCAACGACAGACATGTCGGCTCCTGCATCATTTGTGTGTCTCATAGAGTTGGAATGCGCTTTCCCAAATGGAATGTGTCCCAATCTAGAGTGATTCAGCTCACGAAGTCAATGATCGCTTCGATGTTTCTTGCTCAGGGGCGTGAGAGGCAGATCGTCGGTCGCCCCTCCAGAGGCGGAAGCCCGATTGTTAAGCACTCTCCCGAAGAACGACAGCGCCTGAGATGTTTCGCGTGGCGTTCGCCATCTCGCTGAAAGCGAGGTCTGCGGCGAGATGTCCGATTTCCTCCAAGGGCAGTCGGACCGTCGTCAGTGACGGAGTGTAGTCCGACAGTGTCGGAATGTCGTCGTATCCGGCGACCCGAAGATCCCTCGGGACCTGCAACCCCATTGAGCGGAAAGCGGATATCGCACCGAGTGCCATGACATCATTTGCGGCCAGAACCGTCAGCCCCCGGAGGCCGCCGCCACCGAGTTGCTCGGCAAGGGCTCGTGCAGCCTGATACCCACCATCACGGTTGAAGGGGCCGTGAACGACGGCTACCTCTTCAGCGCCGGTCCGTTCCAGACCATCCCGAAAGCCTGCAAGCCGGTCCTCGACGGTTACGAGATGGTCGGGACCAGCCAAGTAGGCGAACCGGTTCTGGCCAGTTCCGGCCAGAACGCGCAGCAATTCTTCGGCACCGGCGCGGTTGTTTACGAACACCGTTCCGGTTCCCTCCATCCAGGCTTGGCCGATGGTGACTACTCGTCCGCCGTTATCGCGGTACCGCTTGAGCTCGTTCATCAGGCGTTCATCAGGACGCACGGACCTTGAGCCCGCCATGATGATGACATCCGTACGGTGGGCAGCAAAGGCCGTGACAGCGCTAAGTACCGAGGAATCGCCGGTCTCGGCAGCCGCCAAAAGGAGCTGGCGCCTGACTTCCTGCACAGCCTGCTGAACCCCTCTGGCGATCGAGGAGAAGTACGGATCCGCAATATCGTGGACGACGAGGCCGACCAATCCCGTGGACGAACGTGCGAGTGCTTGGGCCTGCGCATTTGCTACGTATCCCAGCTCCAGGGCAGCTGTCCGCACACGTTCGGCGATGACCTCCGCCGGACGACGTTCTGACCCATTGAGGACCCTAGAAGCTGTGGCGAGGGAAACCCCAGCCTGCTTTGCCACTTCGGAAAGCGTGACTGCCGACATGTGCGTCCTTCCACCGGAGTAATCCTCAAAGGAGCAAGATTTTTTGGATAACGTTTTCCCACCCTCTTGACGAAAGATTATCCCAGGCCTAGATTGGAAAGCGCTTTCCTAGTTGGAACTTCGTCACTTATTTTGTTGCCGTTCGCCGCCGAACGGCCAATACACCGAGGAGAACCCATGTCGAAGACTCGCGTCTTACGAATCGCCATGAATGGCATTACCGGTCGGATGGGATATCGCCAGCACCTGTTACGTTCAGTCCTCCCGATCCGCGATCAGGGTGGAATCACTCTCTCCGACGGCACCAAGATTCAGGTCGAGCCGATCCTCGTCGGGCGCAACGAAGAAAAGATTCGAGAACTCGCTCGCTTGCACAAGGTCGAGCACTGGACTACGGACCTCGACGGAATCATTAACGACCCCACTGTTGATATCGTTTTTGACGCCTCGATGACCAGCCTCCGTCCGGAGACGCTCAAGAAGGCCATGAACGCAGGCAAACACATCTACACGGAGAAGCCAACAGCAGAGACGCTGGAAGAGGCCGTCGAGCTGGCCCGGATTGCTGCAGCCCAAGGCGTCACTGCTGGGGTCGTGCACGACAAGCTGTACCTCCCTGGCCTGGTCAAGTTGCGCCGACTGGTTGATGAAGGCTTCTTTGGTCGGATCCTTTCGCTGCGCGGGGAGTTCGGGTACTGGGTCTTTGAAGGTGAACACCAGTCCGCGCAGCGTCCCTCCTGGAACTACAGGAAGGAAGATGGCGGTGGCATGACCACTGATATGTTCTGCCACTGGAATTACGTTCTTGAGGGCATCATAGGCAAGGTCAAGTCCGTGAGCGCCAAGACGGCTACACATATTCCCACGCGTTGGGACGAAGCAGGTCGCGAATACGCGGCCACTGCAGACGACGCCGCCTATGGCATTTTCGAACTCGAGACACCTGCAGGTGACCAAGTTGTCGGTCAAATCAATTCATCCTGGGCCGTCCGCGTCTATCGCGACGAGCTGGTCGAATTCCAAGTCGACGGTACTCACGGCTCCGCCGTGGCCGGACTCAACAAATGCGTGGCCCAGCAGAGGGCGCACACCCCCAAACCGGTCTGGAACCCGGACCTGCCAGTCACCGAATCCTTCCGCGACCAGTGGCAGGACGTCCCAGCAAACGCTGAACTCGACAACGGATTCAAATTGCAGTGGGAAGAATTCCTCCGCGATGTCGTTTCAGGACGCGAGCACCGTTTCGGCCTGCTCTCCGCCGCCCGTGGCGTACAACTGGCAGAAATCGGCCTGCAGTCTTCGGCAGAACGACGCACCATCGACATCCCGGAGGTTCAGCTGTGAATTCCTCAAGCCTAAATAATGTAGAAGCCGCGGCTCCTACTTTGCTCCTGCCCGATGCGTTCGGAAACCTGTCCGAATATGCGCTTTCCGACCCGCAGAACTGGACGCGACCGCGGGCGCCGCTCACGGCACGCAAAACGTACGCGGCAGCTCACGTCACACCGCATGTCCATGCCGATAACACCCCAGGCGCACCAGCCATTTTGGACTGGGATGCGACCTTGGGATTCCGCCACGAGCTGTGGTCTTACGGCCTGGGCGTAGCAGATGCGATGGATACTGCACAGAGAGGCATGGGCCTTGATTGGACAGCCACCAAAGAACTTATTCGACGGTCTGCGTCGGAAGCCGGAGCCATCCTCCGCACCGGCAATCCCGCACTAGCCGGCCTGACGGTCCGTGACCTCATCGCCTGTGGCGCAGGGACCGACCAGCTGGATCCCTCGGGTATCGAACCGGGCCCTGCCGGGCTGGATGCGGTTCTGACAGCCTACCGTGAGCAACTTGCGGTCGTTCAGGACTCCGGAGCCAAAGTGATTGTCATGGCTTCGCGTGCACTGGCCCGGGCCGCGCGGGGTCCTGAAGACTACCATTCCGTCTACTCCACTCTGCTGGCCGAGGCGGACCAGCCCGTCATTCTGCACTGGCTGGGAACTATGTTCGATCCCGCCCTATCCGGCTACTGGGGCAGCAACGACGTCGACGCCGCTACCGATACTTTCCTGGCCTTGATAAAGGACAACGTTGCCAAGGTGGACGGAGTCAAAGTATCCCTGCTGGACGCCTCGCATGAGATCCGGCTGCGGACACAACTGCCGGAAGGTGTCCGGCTTTACACAGGTGACGACTTCAATTATCCCGAGCTGATCGACGGAGACGGCGCCAACTATTCCGATGCGCTGCTGGGGATCTTCGCTGCCATCTATCCGGCCGCTTCTACTGCGCTACAGGCGTACGACGCCGGAAACCGCACCGAAGGCCGACGCATTCTCGACTCCACCCGGGAGTTGGGCAAGCATATCTTCAGTGCTCCCACCTACTACTACAAAACGGGGGTGGCATTCATGGCATGGCTTAACGGCAGACAACCAGGATTCCAGCTGGCGGGCGGTTTGCACTCGGGCCGCTCACTGACCCATCTGGTCCGCACCTTCAAGTTGGCCGACCGAGCAGGCTTGCTGTTGGATCCCGAGCAGGCGGCATTCCGCATGCGGGCGCTGCTGGCTGTAGGGGGTGCTGCATGAGCTTCCACCTATCGCTCAATACCGGAACCACCAGGGACATCACACTGTGCGACGCCGTTGGCGTTACAGCGGAGGCCGGATTGGAGTACATCGGAGTCTGGCGCAACAGGGTCGCCGAGGCCGGCCTCGAAAACGCAGCGAAGATGATTGCAGACGCCGGACTGAAGGTGTCGAGTCTCTGCCGTGGAGGTTTCCTGACAGCCGGCGACGAGGCGGGACAGAAAGCCGCGTTGGAAGACAACCGCGCAGCCATTGTCGAAGCGGCGACCTTGGGTACTCGGGAGCTAATCATGGTGGTCGGGGGTCTGCCCGCCGCTGCGCACGTGCTTGGCGGCAGGGGCGACCACAACGACAAGGACATTGTGGGAGCACGTGCGAGAGTCGCGGACAGACTCGCGGAACTGGTGCCTTTTGCCCGGGAACACAACGTTCGCCTAGTCCTTGAGGCCCTGCACCCCATGTACGTGGCGGACCGCGCGGTGTTGTCCACCCTGAAGCAGGCCCTTGACCTGGCAGCTCCGCATCCTGCGGACACCGTCGGCGTTGTGGTCGACACCTTCCATGTGTTCTGGGATCCGGAGCTCGAAGAGCAGATTGCCCGCGCAGGGCGAGAGGGCCGCCTAGCCTCCTATCAAGTATGTGACTTCAACCTGCCGATCGCTTCCGACGCTTTGCTGTCCCGCGGGATGATGGGTGACGGAATTATCGACTTCGCGTCCATCAGCAGCTGGGTGGCAGCAGCCGGTTACACGGGTCCCGTGGAGGTAGAGATTTTCAATCAGGAGGTCTTCGATCAGGATCCCACGTTGACGGTGAAGACCATGAAGGAACGTTGGGAAGACCTGGTACTTCCTGCACTGGAAGGTCGCGGGTAGCATGCCTTCGTCGATGACCGGGACGTCAGGGTGGAGGACCGGGGACGCGGGGCTGCGGCCATGCGTCGTCGTTGCTCCTGACAAATTCAAGGGAACTCTCACAGCCGCTCAGGCGGCAGCCGCCATGGAGGCCGGCGTGCACGAAGTCTTCCCCGAAGCCTCGGTCGTGCGGATGCCCCTGGCGGACGGCGGCGAAGGAACCTTGGATGTTGCACTTGCAGCTGGGGCCACCGAGTTCCGATCGTCCGTCCAGGGGCCTGTTGGTGAACGAGTCATGGCTCGTTGGGCCCTTCTCGGTGCGGGATCCGCAGCACCAATAGCTGTTATTGAATCCGCAGAAGCAGGTGGGTTGCATCTCGTGGATCCGAGTCCGCTGTCCGCCCAACGGGCACACAGTTTCGGTGTTGGAGAGCTGATTCAGAGAGCGATGGATGCAGGAGCCCGGGAGATAGTAGTCGGTCTCGGGGGCTCTGCAATGACCGACGGCGGATCAGGCGCTCTCCGGGCGCTGGGCCTTAAGGTTCTGGATGCATCTGGAGGCGAGGTCCCGTTGGGTGGTTCCGGATTAGCCAAAGCTGCAAGCCTAGATACCACGGCGTTGGACCCGCGATTGCAAACGGTCAGGGTCCGGCTGGCGGTAGATGTGGAGTCTCCGTTGTACGGGCAGGATGGCGCAGCGTACCTGTTTGCACCGCAGAAGGGTGCTTCCCCAGCCGTCGTCGAGAACCTCGATGCCGCCCTGCGTATCTGGGCGGGTTTGCTCGCAGTTGCTGCCCCAGCTGGAGCACAACCCGGGCTCGGGTTCTTACGCTCGGGATCCGGCGCTGCAGGCGGATTCCCTGCAGGCTTCCTGGCACTGACACCAGCCACAGTTGAGCGAGGCTTTGACCTTGTCTCCGAACTCGTGGGGTTGGAAAGAGCACTTGACCAGGCGGACCTGTTGGTGGTTGGTGAGGGATCCCTCGACATGCAATCAACGCAGGGAAAGGCACCGCTTTCAGCAACTGCACTGGCCGCAGCGCGGGATATCCCCACGCTGGCCGTTGCAGGACTGTTGAGTCTGTCGCGAGAAGAACTTGCGATTTCCGGCGTTCAAGTGGCAGTTGCACTAACAGAGGTCGCACCCTCAATAGTGGCTGCCCGCGCCGAAGCCAGCAGATACGTCCAGATGGCCGTGGCAGAAGGAATCAGCCAGCTTCGCATCACGGACGTACCGAGTCATGCCAAAGTACTCGCCCAGTAAACTCATGGCGATGCCCCGGACCATTGCGGTCCGGGGCACTCGCCGTGTTGACCCTGATCTGATGTAATCCGCGTTCCAGTAGTTTCCGACCGGCAAGATATTGCCGATATAGGTGCCTTCACCGGGCGAAGTGGCATTGATTTGGGCAAAACGGCAAGATACTGCCGATTCAAAGTCAGGCGGGGGCAGGCGCGGCGATGACGGCGTCGATCTGGCCCATGGCCTCCTTCATTCCTTCTTCCATGCCCATTGCAAGCATCTTCTGCAGTTGCTCGGCGGACTCGAAACCAGACACAGTGGTCATTCGGGTCTTGCCGTCGACATTTTCCAGAGTCACGGCGGCGTGGGTGATGCCCATGTCCTCGACAGGCGCCCAGTTCTCGTCGGCGAACCCGTCGTCGAACTCGAGCCGGTTCGGCGCTTCGATGGCGGTGAACTTCCACCACCCGCGGGCCTTCTCGCCTTCGGGTCCGGTCATGTAGTAGTTGGCCTTGCCGCCGGGCTCGAACTCATGCTTTTCGAAGGTGGCGGGCCAGGTGGGCGGGCCCCACCAGCGCTCGAGCTGGCGCGGATCCTCCCAGATCTGCCAGACGCGCTCAACACTTGCGTCGAACTCCGCGACGATGGTGAAGCGCAGCGCTTCGACGTCCTTTTCCGAACTGATAACCGGCATGATGGTGCCCTTTCTATCCCTCAGCGAGAATGTCGTCGATCCGCGCAACACGTTGTTGCCAGATCTCCTCGTAGTCATCGAGCAGCCGCCGCGCCCTTCTCAACCCGTCGAGATGAATCCGCACCATCTGCTCTCTTCCGCGCTTCTCCTTGGCGACAAGGGAAGCCCGCTCCAGCACCGCCACATGCTTCTGTACGGCGGCAAAACTCATGGCGTATTCGGCAGCCAACTCCGAGACGGAATACTCATCGGTGAGGACCCGGGCGACGATGTCGCGGCGGGTGGCGTCGGCGAGCGCCTGGAACAGGCGGTCCAACTCGGCATTGGAAACTTGATCTACAACCATTTGGTTGTAGATTAGTCCTCCCCGACGCCAGGGTCAATAGGCCGTGCCTGCCGAAAATTAGGGAGTTACGGAATGGAGGCCAGAACCACCGGAGCATGGCCGCCCCAGGTGCCGGCGAGGGTGTTGCCGTGTGTGCCGGGTTCATCCGCAACGGGAATGCGGTACAGGGAAAGGGCCAGCAGTCCGGCGGTGATGGTGGTGACCGCACCCAGGGTGGCGGGCACCGCCGTCGTAATTTGCGGGACTTCAGTGCCGGGCGTGCCACTGCCGCGCACGGTGACCGAACGCTCGAGGGGTTCGAGCGTGCCGTCTTTGTCGAGGAACTGCTCGGCCTCGGTACCGCCCTGCAGGATTGCCGTGGCGAGTGCTACCGCGAAGACCGGGTCGCCGCAGGCGTCGTAGACCCAGCGTTTGCCGAGCACCGAGTGTTCCATGGTGCCAGCGAGCCACGGTTCGGCGTCGTCCAGCGGTGCGCCACGGTAGGTCAGCGGTACCTGCAGGATGGTTCCGTCGTCGAGGCGCAGCAGGTGCACTTCCATGCCGACGTCGCCGGTGGGGTCGTCGAAGCGGTATGCGCCGATGGGCTCCAGCGTTAGGGGCTCCCCTTCATCCGTACTCTGCTCCCCTATGTGCGGAAACCACGGCTGCGCGGGCAGCCATGAAGCCAGGAGATCGATCTTGGAGGGATTCAGGACTGCGTCGTAAATAATGGCCATTCCAGAAGCGTACGAGACTTCCTTTGCGCTGTGGGGTTGGCCACTGGAACGGCGGTCTGTGAGATTGGTCCATCAGCACGGGAGTAACATTAAGCGGCCGCTTTTTTCTTTCCGGCCTCCCCCTTCCTGGAACAAGGTACGTTTCCCATGGCACAATTCGCCCAGGCACTCGCGCGCGGTCTGACTGTCCGCCACATCCGGTTCATGGCCCTCGGCTCGGCCATCGGCACCGGGCTGTTTTACGGCTCGGCCGCCGCCATCCAGGCTGCCGGCCCGGCCGTCCTGCTGGCTTATGCGATCGGCGGCGCCGCGGTCTTCCTGGTCATGCGGGCGCTGGGCGAGATGGCCGTGCGGCACCCGGTATCCGGCTCCTTCGGGCAGTACGCGAGCCGCTATCTGGGCCCGTTCGCCGGATTCATTACCGGCTGGACCTTCGCGTTCGAGATGGCGATCGTGGCGATTGCCGATGTAACGGCGTTCGGCATCTACATGGGCTTCTGGTTTCCGGACGTGCCGCGCTGGATCTGGATCCTCGCCGTCGTCTGCCTCATCGCGGCGCTGAACCTGATGCGGGTCAAGGTGTTCGGCGAGACCGAGTTCTGGCTCTCCGTCATCAAGGTCGCCGCCATTATCGCGATGATCGCCGGCGGCGCCGCGATTGTGGTGTTCGGCTTCGGGCTTCCGGATGCGGCGAATCCGGGGCTGAGTACGATGCTCGCTTCGGGCGGTTTCTTCGCCAACGGTTTCTGGGGCCTGCTGGCTTCCTTCTCCATTGTGATGTTCGCATTCGGCGGGATCGAGACCATCGGCATCACCGCGGGCGAGGCCGAAAACCCGAAGAAGGCCATTCCAGCGGCGATCAACACGGTGCCGGTGCGCATCCTGCTCTTCTACGTCTGCACGCTCGGTGTGCTGATGATGATCTTCCCGTGGAACCAGATCGACGGCGAGACCAGCCCGTTTGTGCAGATCTTCGACGCGCTGGGCATTCCCGCCGCCGCGCACATCCTCAACGCCGTGGTCATCACCGCCGCGATTTCGGCCATCAACTCGGACACGTTCGGGGCCGGCCGGATGATGTACGGCCTGGCGCAGCAGGGCCACGCGCCGGCGTCGTTCGCACGGATCTCCCGTCACGGAGTGCCATGGATGACGGTGGCGACGATGACCGCGGTGCTGCTGGTCGGCGTCGTCCTCAATGTGCTGCTGCCCGAATCCCTGTTCCTGATCATCGCCTCGATCGCCACGTTCGCGACCGTGTGGGTGTGGCTGATGATCCTGCTCTCGCACATCGCCATGAAGCGCGAGATTGCGCGGAAGAAGCTGCCGGCCTCCGAGTTCGGCGTGCCGTTCTGGCCGGTGGCGTCCTACGCGGCGCTGGCGTTCATGGTGTTCGTGGTGGTGCTGCTGGGCATCATGCCGGACACTCGCGTGGCGCTGGTTGTTGGGGTTGGGTGGATCGCGGTGCTGTTCGTGGCATACCACTTCGGGGTCAGGGGCAAGGGCCATGTGCGTGCCGAGCTGGTGGACGAAACCGGACAGGTCGGCGAGACTCCGGAGGGCGACCAGGCGGGTCGGGATGCCGAGGCCGGAACGGACCAGCCGGAATACGTCGACCGCTAGGAATGTTGACGTGTCCATGAAGATTGAGATCTGGTCCGACATTGCCTGCCCCTGGTGCTTCATCGGAAAGCGCCGTTTCGAGAACGCCCTCGAGAAGTTCGAGCACAAGGACCAGATTGACGTCCAGTGGCGCAGCTACCAGCTGGACCCCACCCTCCCGGCGCACTATGACGGCACGGAGACCGAGTACCTGAGCCAGATGAAGGGCATGCCGCAGGACCAGGTCCGCCAGATGTTCGCGCATGTCACGGAGCAGGCCGCCGGCGAAGGCCTGGCCTACGATTTCGACAAGATCGTGGTGGCCAACAGCTTCACCGCGCACCGCTTCCTGCACCTGGCCAAGGCCCAAAACCTGGACGCGCAGGCCAAGGAAGCGCTGCTGTCCGGCCATTTCGAACACGGCGAAGACATTGGCGACATTGAGTATCTGGTGCGCACCGGCGTCGTACTTGGTCTTGATGAGGCGGAAATCCGCGAGGCGCTCGAGGGCGACCGCTACACCGAGGACGTGCAGGCGGACATCGCGGAGGCCCGTGCGCTCGGCGTGACCGGCGTGCCGTTCTTCGTGCTGGACCGCAAGTACGGCATCTCGGGCGCCCAGCCCACCGAAAGCTTCAGCCAGGCGCTGGCGCAGGCCTGGGCGGAGCGCAATCCGCTCACCGTGCTTTCCGGAAACAACGACGACGGCGCCACCTGCGGCCCGGACGGCTGCAACTAAGCGCACCCCTGCCGCTGACGGGCTACCAGGGAATGTTCGGCGCGCTGTGCGTCCTGGTGCTTGCCGCCGTCGTGCTTTATTACGTTGTCCATGGCAGCAAGCACCGTCCGCCCAGGGCCACCTGAATCCTACTTGGCGACCTCGCTGGGTTCCGGCGAGAGCCGCGGACAGCTCAAGGGCCCCGCTGTCTGGTCCACGCGGTCTTCGGGCACGAGTTGCTTGAACTCCGCCCCGAGCACGACGTCCACGCTGGCGTCGGCGCGCTGATCCGCAACGTATTCCGTTTCTGGAATGTTCCGCTGCAGGTTGAAGGCGTTGGCTTCCCCGGCCTTGCCGGAAATGACGACGGCAGTGACGCCGCTATGACTTATCCGTTTCGAGGCGACTTCGCCGATCTGGTAACCGCGTTTGGCAAGCAGACCGGAAGTCTGGCCGGCCAGTCCTTCCTCCTGCGTGCCGTTATATACGTTGACGGTAATGGAATCGTTCGGCGGGTATTCGTGGACGGCTGCGGGGCACGTCGCCTCCGGTGCCGGAGTATGGGACCAGCCCGGAATCTTGAAATCGCCGCGCACCACCGCCAGAGCAGTAAGGACGGCGGCAATGATGAGAGCCACCAGCAGCGTCAGGACAACTCCGTGCAGGATCTTCCGGTGGGTATAGACCTCCGGCTTCTCGACGTCGCCGACGTCGGCGAAGACTTCGTCCAGGTCGTCCTCAGTGATGATGTTGCGGCCCTGCAAGCGCAGCGTTTCCTTTGGTTTCCGGTTCGGCTTCCGGGGCAGGTGCGAGCGATTAGTCATCGATGACCAGCACCCGGGCGTGCAGGACCGCGCGCTGGTGCAGGGCTGTGCGGACGGCCCGGTGGAGGCCGTCTTCGAGGTACAACTTGCCCTGCCACTGGACCACGTGCGGGAACAGATCGCCGAAGAATGTGGAGTCCTCGGCCAGCAGTGCCTCCAGGTCGAGCGTGCTCTTGGTGGTGATGAGCTCATCGAGCCGGACCTGGCGCGGCGCTACGCTGGCCCAGTCCTTGGGGCTCTCGTAACCATGGTCAGGATATGGGCGGCTGTCGCCTACGGCTTTGAAGATCACCAATCCAGCGTAGAGAAGACACGCGCCGAACAAAACATTTCATCCGGCGCGTGCCCTTCTTGTACCCAAAAGGTTACGAGGCGGTCAGCGGGATAACGCGCTGGCCAATCACCTCGTCGCTGATCCAGTCCTTGAAGTCCAGCACCACCTGATACTCCCCCGCCGCCGGCGGAAAGAGCAGCAGGTCATATCGCTCGGCGGAGCCAGATGCCAGTATGCTGGTCATCATCGGGTAGCCGGCCTCGCGGCAGGGCAGCGAGACGCCGTCCTTCTCATGGGTGTCGCGGTACGGCCGGCCATCGTGGGCGATGACCTCGGCCATGGCCACAGGGTTGCCGTACTTATCCTGGAACCGCAGCATGGTGGGCAGGTAGTTGGCGTTCAGCAGCCGCAGCAGGGTGGGTTTGCGCGTGTCGCCCTTCTTGTAGACGTTGGCGCGCAGCGACTTCATCGACCAAACCTTTTCCTTTCCGCTGGGACGGCGCGCGAGCTCCCCGCCCAGCGCATAGAAATGTTTCGGCTGGAAGTGGTTCAGGCCCGCGTCTTCGCCAGACAGACCTGCGGCATGGTTCATGCCGTGCCAGCGCGTGTCCAGGCTGTACGGGATCAGGAGCGCTTCGGTGTCGATGTCGTACTCCGGTCCGTCCACAAATGCCCGCCTGGCCCCCGGTGTGACGGGGAAGTCCTCATGCTCGATCGGGTCGATGATGAGCGGTCCGAACATGCCCATTTGGACGTGGAGGGTGGTGTTCACATGGCAGTGGTAGAAGTACGTCCCGGCGGTCCCGTAGTCGGCGACGCCCGGCCTGCCCTTCTCCGGCTGCCACTGGTAGGTGTAGTCCCCGGCGATCTCGAAGGAGGTGTGCCCCACGCCGTCGTTCCGGGGATCCGGTTCCATACCGTGCCAGTGGATGGTGTGGTTGCCTTTGCTCGGGCTGAAATTGGCGTGGAAAATCTGGCCTTCCTTCGGCCTGACCAGCGGGCCGGGGAAGCACTTGCGCTGATCGTCGGTTTCGAAGCTCCACATCTCCACTTCGGCACCGTCGTCGAACCTCAGGTCAGTGCCGTAGAAGTCGAGCTGGTAGCTGATGTTCGGGGTCATCCTGTATTCGGTGACCGGCCTGTCCTGCTCGTTCTGATTCGAACTGAAGTCCACCTGGCTGTCGAAGATGTGCCGGGCTTCTTCCTCCACAACCGGAGGCTCCGGCTCAGGTTCCGGCTGGGCAGTCTCGGTCGGCGTCGGTTCGGAAGTTTCGGTGGGATCCGGTTCCGACGTTTCGATAGGTTCCGGGTCGATCGTTTCGGTCGGCTCGGGCTTGGGCGTCTCGGTTGGCGTCGGCGTGGCTGATGCCGTTGGTACCGGCGTCGGCTTCGTCGTTTCGGTCGGCTTTGGAGTGGGCTTCGGCTTGCTGGCCTCTTCCTCCTCGCGGCGGCGCTTTTCCTCGGCTGCCTGCTTCCGGCGCGCGTCTTCCTCGCGACGGCGTTTGGCCTCCTCGGCACGCTTCTTGGCTTCCGCCTCGCGCCGCTTCTTCGCCTCATCGGCCTTGCGCTTGGCTTCGGCAGCGCGCTTCTTGGCTTCGGCTTCCCGCTTCTTCCGTGCCTCCGCGGCCCGCTTCTTCGCCTCGGCCTCACGCTTGCGCCGGGCCTCCTGGTCCCGCTTCTTCTTGGCTGCAGCCTCCTTGCGCTTCTTCTCGGCAGCCTTCCGCTCCTGGAAGCTCAGCCTTCTGCCCGGGAGCAATGTTTCCATCATGATGTCGCTCCTTCGAGAGGCGCTTTAATGATCCAGTGTGAGGTCAGGCCGCCCGGGTACATGCCGCCGGCAGCGGTCTGGGAGGATTCGGAGTGGCAGTGCATGGGATACGCCCAGTCGGTTTTCCTGTTGTCCCAGACCTGGTCGACAGCATCCGGCGGCCGCTTGATCGGGATGATGGCCTCTTTGATCTCCATCCCCCTGACCTTGATGACGTCTTCCCACTGTTGGATGCAGACGTAGCCGTTCTCGTCCACATGGCCCTCGGTGCGGCCCCAGTCCTCGTTATCGCAGCGCACGGTCCACAGGTGGTTGCCGTGGAAGTGCATCTGGTGGAAGACAATCCCGCAGTTGACGATGCGGACCAATTGTCCGCCGCGCAGCGAGCCGATGGCCGAGCCTTCCGCGAACTCGCGGGCGTCGAACTGCCGCGGATACCCCGAGATGGTGGTCTCCTCATCGGAGGCCCGGTTCAACGCCTCGTTGCGGGTCATGCCCATGGACTCGTAGCCGCTGCGGCCGTTAAGCGTGAAGTAGCGCGGCACGGCCTTCTGCCGGACCGGGTCCACCGTGCCGCCCTTGGCCTCGATATTGGCCCATACCGGATCGACGGCGTGGCAGAGCCATACCCACTGGCGCTCGAACTCGGCTGCGCCTGGCGAGAGACACCAGGCGTCCGACGGGTCCATGACCACCAGCGCGCCGCACAGGCCCAAGGTCCGTTCCACCGGCTGGTTGCCCGGATCGCTGTAAATGTAGACCCCGGGGTCCGGCGCCTTGAGCTCCAGCATGCCGTACTTGCCGGGGGCGATTTTGCCCGTGCTGACATCTTTGCCGCCGTCGCCGGCCTTGTGGATGGCAAACTCGTGTTCCTTGGCCAGCCGGTTGTGGACCCGCAGCGTGATCTTGCTGCCGGTTTCGGCAACGATCACCCGCTCCGGCATGAAGCTGCCCCAGTGGGCCCTGCGGACATAATATTGGCCAGGATTGTGAGGATCCGGCGCCAGCGGCGTCGGCGTACCGCGGGGTGGTTCCGGTGCCCCCACGGGGTAGACGCGGCTGTCCACCCAGGTGTCGTCCTTCAGGAAGACCTTGGGCTTGATGGTGAGGCTGGGATTGGCGTCGTTCTTCTCGGTGGGGCGGTCGCCGAACCCGCGGAAGTAGACCAGCGAGTCATCCACCATCTTGAGGTAGCCCTCGTTGATGTAGACGTCAAGCACTTCCCGGCCCGATTCAAGCAGCTCTGCGTCAGGAGCTTCCGCTTCGTCGGTCGCCTCGTCGGTGGGCTCCAGGTCCTCAGCTTCGTCGCTCGCCTCGTCAGTCGGCTCCACGTCCTCAGCCTCATCGATAGCTACACCTGTAGCGGCACCTGTCGCTAGATCGGTGGGCTCCGGGGCCTCAGCCTCTTCGGTCGGCGTCGTGGTTCGCGCGTGGGCCGGCTGGGCACCGGCCAGTGCCAGCGCGCCGAGCCCCGCGGCGGCCCCGTATTTCACAAAGCTCCAGCGGCTCACCGGCGCGTCCTCGCCCAGGAGGGCCCCGCCGTCGTCGTTTTGCTGACCCTTGTTTTCGAACTCACCCATGGCCGTTCTCCAACCATCCGGGCCGGCGAAGGACAGCGGGCAGTTCCAGGGCCAGTGGCGCGCCGTCCGACCACGGATCAGTGAATTCGGCCGAGAGCTGCTCGACGTCGGAAGGGACCAGGAAGCTGATCCAGAAGTTGTTGGTGGCACCTGGTTCCAAGGCGCCCTTGCCGGCGCCGGATGACCTGTTGGTGACAGTGGGTCCGTCGGGTCCCACCTTCAGCCGCAGCTGGCCGGGCGAGAAGAGGACCGGCCGGTCCATGCCGTTGTGGACTTCCAGCTGCAGCACCACATGGTCGCCCCAGGTGAAGTTCGCCGGCTGGGTGCCGGACACGGCTGCACCGCCATGGTCATGGCCGGAACCTGCTGCACCGGTAGCGGCCGCGGCAGAACTGCGCGCACCGGGATCCTGCGGCATCCGCGATTGTCTTTCGGCAGCTGCGATGCGGACAGTCCCGAAGGACGTCCACACCCCGGAGCCGCGGCTGATCCCCCCGGTTTCTGCGGCGTTCTTCGAGGCAGCAAGAAGGCTGCCTCCGCCGATAATGCCGGCCACGCCGGCACCTACTAGTACTCCAAATACTCTGCGCGTCAAGCCTGTTGGAACCTCGGTTCCCTCGGACTCAGGCGCGACAGTATGTTCCCCAACTACTGTCATCATTTCCGTATCCCCAACTACGTCTGGATGGTGTGGTCCCAACAGCTTGCCGCCAAAACCTTGGAGAAAACGTAGGGTCCGCCGGCGGACTTCGGCTCAACGGAGCAGATTGAGATAATGAGAGCATGACTCTCACCGCCGGCACACCGCACCGCCCTGCCCAGCCACCCATCGGACTCCTGCTGGATGTGGACGGTCCGATTGCCAGTCCGGTCAGCCGCACCGTGCCGGCGAGCATTCTCGAAGCCCTGCTGGTCATGGCATCGAAAGGCTGGCCGGTGGTCTTCAACACCGGACGCTCGGATGCCTTCATCCGCGAGCAGGTCATGGAGCCGATGCTGGCCGCCGGCATTCCCAGCGGCATCCGGTTCCATGCGGTGTGTGAGAAGGGCGCGGTCTGGTTCAGCTTCGGCGCCGAGGGCCCGGGCACCATCCACGTTGACCGCTCGCTGGCCGTCCCGCAGGACTACGCCGCGGAGATCCGGCAGCTGGTGGCGACCCGCTACTCCAGCCACATGTTCTTCGACGAGACCAAACACGCCATGGTCTCGGTGGAACAGGTGGTCGAGGCGGACAACCTCGAGTACCGGCGGCTGCAGGAAGAGTTCGACGCCGAGGCGCTGGCTTTGATGGGCAAGTTCGACTTGGGTGCCAGCCGGCTGGATCACCATGCGCCGGACAGTGATGACCAGGTGGACTACCGGCTGGATCCGACCATCATCTCCACCGATATCGAATCGATCCGGCTGGGCAAGGACCTCGGCGCCCAGCGCGCCCTGGAAATGCTCGCGGCGGACGGGGTCATCCCGCACGCGTGGCGGACCATGGGCGATTCCCGCACCGACTACGCAATGGCGGACACCCTGCATTACAACGGGCATGCGGTGGTCCACGTGGACGTGCGGCCCGCGGACGGCATCCCGCAGAAGCCGTACCCCGTGCTGACCGCCGCGCATCTGGGTTTCCCGGACTCCATCCACGAGTACTCCGGCGGCGCTTTCCTGCGCACCTGGGCCGCCATCGCCAAGACGCTCTAACCGGGCAGAAAAACACATTTCGTAACCGACGCGCCGATGTCAAGTATGACGAGTGCTAGTCTGCGAGCATGTCAAACAATCAGGGGACCATACCTGTTCTAGACCTCCGAACTGCACGCCTCGAAGACGGTTCTTTCAACCCCGTCTTCGTCGACCAGCTGCGCGACGCCGCCCACCGGGTCGGGTTCTTCCAGATCACCGGCTACGGTGCCGGCGAGCACCAGGTGGCCGAGCTCTTCGACGCCATGCAGCGTTTCTTCAACCTGCCGCTAGAGGAACGGTTGAAGCTGGACAACCGCAACTCGCCGCACTTCCGCGGCTACACCCGGATGGGCACCGAGCGCACCCAGGGCAAAGCGGATGCCCGCGAGCAGCTGGACTACTCGCCGGAGTCCGAGCCGGTTGCCGAATACACCGAGGACGAGAAGTACTGGCTGCTGCGCGGGCCGAACCAGTGGCCGGACCAGGTCCAGCCGGATCTGCGCGAGAAGGCCATGGCCTGGGCGGACCTGATGTCCACCGTGGGCCGGGAACTGCTCTCCGGCATCGGTGTGGGCCTCGGCCTGCCGGCGGACTACTTCGACGCTGCCTACGCCGGCAGCCCGCACTGGATGGGCAAGCTGGTGCACTACGTCGGCGGCGTCGTGGAGGATGCCGGCGACCAGGGCGTGGGCATCCACGCCGACTACGGCTTCATCACGCTGCTGCTGCAGGACCAGGTGGGCGGCCTTGAGGTCCAGCCTCCCGGCACCACCGAATGGCTCCCCGTCGAGCCGATCGAAGGCGCACTGGTGGTGAACCTGGGCGAGATGCTGGAGGTGGCCACGGAAGGCTACATCACCGCCACCATCCACCGCGTGCAGGCCCCGCCGCCCGGCGTGGACCGCTACTCGGTACCGTTCTTCTGGTCGCCGCGCCTGGATGCCGTGATCGACCCGATCCCGCTGCCGGACGAGCTGAAGTCCGAGTCCCGCGGCCTCTCGGACGATCCGAACAACCCGATGCTGGCCAGCTTCGGCCTCAACATGCTCAAGGGCCGGCTGCGCGCCCACCCGGACGTGACCGAAAAGTACTACCCCGAGTTGCTCGCCAAGTAGCTTCCCGCGCCTTCTTGACCTTCCTGACCGGCGCCTCTTCAACCCGCGTACGACGTCGGGTGACCAGCCTACGTTCGCCGGTCACCCGGCGTCGTGCTGATAATGGGACTGTGGAGAACATTCTGGATCGTTGGCGGAAAGAACTGCGCCGCACCTTTGCCGGCCAGAGCGAGACCGTCCCGCAATGGGAACTCGATCTGGAGAAGGGCGACGACGCCGGCTTCTTCGCGCCTGATTCCGCCGTCTGGGCCGTGCACGGTTCCATGACCGCCCTGGTTGCCGGGCCGCGGGCCTTGCTGACGCAGACGCTGCACCCCGGCGCGTTGGCGGGCGTGCACGATTTCTCGGACTTCCGCACGGACTTCCTGGGCCGCCTCGCCCGGACCATCCGCTGGATCTTCACCGTGACCTACGGGGACACCTCGGCCGCGCAGGCCAGCTGCAACGGGATCCGGCAACTGCACGAGCGTATCCGGGGCACCTTCCTCGATGCCGATGGGAATGAGCGCTCCTACTCCGCCAACGATCCGCGCCTGCTGCGTTGGGTGCACCTGACGTTCACCGATGCGTTCCTGACCGCGCACCAAATCTACGGCGGCGCCATCCCCGGCGGGGCAGACCGTTATGTCGCCGAATGGGCCACGGCCGGTGAACTCATGGGTGTTGTGGACCCGCCGCGGAGCGAAGCGGAACTGCGCCGGCAGCTGGAAGGCTTCCTTCCCGAACTCGCCCGCTCCGCTCCCTTGGACGAGGCAGTTCGTGCCATCAGCCATCCGCCCTTGCCTCGTTCGCAGCGGCTGGGCTACCGGATCGTCTTTGCCGCCGCGGTTGAAACGCTGCCCCTCCAGTACCGCAGGCTGCTCGGCTTTAAGGACCGCGCTCCCTTGCCGGTGCGCCTGCTCATCAAGCCGGCCACCGCCGTCGTTCTCCGTATTGTGCGGCTTGGCTTGAGCAAGGTTGGCCCGAGCGAAGCGGCTGCCCGTCGGCGCATCGCCCGCGTCGGCGTTTCGTAGCAAGAGATCGGCGTTTCCTAGCAGCCCGCGCCCGGAGGGAACATCCACTTTTCGCGGCACGGGCCCCAAGTTCCCGGCACGCCTCAGGCCTTGGCCGGCTTCTGCCGCCCCATCCGCTGCCGCGCCGTATTGCCGCCGCGGCCGATCGGTGTGCTCTTGGTCGCCGCGCCCAGACCGAAGGGCGGCATGTCGCTGTAGACGGACTCCTGGTCGCGAACGGCAACCTGGTAAGTCTCGTGCCATACCCCGATGTCGCCACTGCCGGCCGATTCCCGCATGAATTTGCGCCAGGGTTCAAGATGCGGCGCAGTCCGGTCCGCGGCGAAGCGCTGGATGTGCTCGGGGCTTTCCCAGTAGCTGAGCATGATGGTGGTCCTGCCGAACCATGAATGGAAGCCCAGCAGGCCCGCTTCCGGCGTGGCTGCCAGATGATTGAGCATGCGCGCCATGGCCGTAGACATGGGCAGCAGCTTACCGAATTTCCACCAGCGGTTGGCCCGCATGCCGATCAGGAAAACCGTCACGGTTTCGGTCTCCGGGACCGCGGTAAACCTTCCGGGAATGACGCTCTGGCCCATGGCCTTCTCCTACGTTCTTCGTGCCGTTTCATTTCGTAACAGCGTTATAAAACAATGTTATGGAACAATGGGAGCTATGGCAAGGCCTACTGTTTATGATTCCGAACTGCAGCAGCGGCTCATCGAGACCACGGCAAGCCTCATGGCGGAGCAGGGACCCAGCCGGGTAGCGTTGCGCGATGTGGCAGCAGCAGCCAACACATCGACGACGGCGGTCTACTCGCTTTTCGGCGGCAAGTCGCAGCTGCTGACGGCGGTGGTAGACGACGCCTTCCGCTCGTTCGGGGATTCCCAACGCGCCGCCTCCCCCGGCGGTTTGGCGGCCCTGGGCAGGGCTTATCGCCAATGGGCCCTGGACCACCCTGCGTTCTACGCGCTCATGTTCGGCTCCGCAGCCGCGCAGACCCCGTGCGAACCAAGTCCGGACGCCTCCGCGAACTCGATCCAGCCCCTGTACCAGGCAGTCGGCAAAGCACTCGCCGCGGCCGGATCCGAAGAATCCGTGCCGCTGGTTGCTGCAGCCATTTGGGGCCAGGTCCACGGCCTCGTCAGCCTCGAGCTCGCCAACGTCCCCGGCACCGACTGGGCCGCCGCCTACGAAACAGCGCTCCACGCCATCGAGCGCACCTACCCCGTCTAGTCACGCGGATCCGGCCGCGCCGGTTGGGGACCGGGGCCCAGCATCTGCTACTTGGCGGTGCTCTCGGCCGCAACCCGACGTGCAGTCGGCATTTCCTCCGGCAAGGCAGCACCCTCAAGGACATTCAGGTAACTCGCCGACAGGTGTCCGATGTCCAGAGCCTGCACTCCACGCGCGGCAAGCATGTCTGCAGCTACCGTCGCCGCGGGCCCGAGCGAAAGCAACGCCAGATCCAGCCCGGAGGAAACAACCTGGTCCACCAGTCGGGGCAGATCATCAAAGGCGTCCGTCGGCTTCGAGAAGAACTCCGTAGAACTGCGCAGCGAGCCAAACAAGGGGTCGATCAGGTCGAAGCGGGAACCTTCGCCGGTAATGACAGCTGCATCCCGGCCGGCCCAGACGGACCGCCAAGCCTCCACGGCGTCCTGACCGTATTCGTCGAACATGGCAGGGCGGGTCACGTGGCTGTTGCCGAAACGTTCCTGCGTTGCCACCAGCGGCCCGACGAAATGCCAGGTCTCCGCAAACACGATGGACCAGTGCAGCCCCAGGAACACCTGCGGCATTCCAAGCAGGGTGTCCGGATGGGGCGACACCAGGACGCTCTTCAGCGCGGTCATCAGCTCCGGTGAATTCTTATGGAACTTCAGCTTGTGCTCGCGGCGGTACATCAGGCGGAACTCTCCGTCGCCGAACCGCGCAAAGCTCTTACGCTCGTCACGGATGACCGCCAACGTCTCGAGGTGATCCAACTGCTTGGCCTGCATGACCTCGGCAATGTCCTGGCGGATAGGCGCCATGACGGCTCCGCGGATGTTCTCCGCGATCGTACGCGTACGCTGCGCCTCCCAGTGCAGCTTCGCGATAACCTCGTCGCGCTTCTTCTCGGTCTGGGCGAGCGAATTCTGGGTCTGGACGAGCGACTTCAGCAGCTTGTTCTGCTCCTCAAGGAGCTTGATCTGCCGGTTGGCGGCGTCGACCGTCTTTTTTCGATGTTGGAGTGTGCCTGCAACGATCCGTCGCAGTACATCAACTTTCGACATAACGCTCCCTGCTTGTACGGCCAGCCCGGCCGATGGTACGTATCACCGGATTTTAGCGCTAGTGGCATCTAATCTCTGTTAGCCTCGGCGGGCCAACACCGAATCTGCCAAAACAAGGCCGCCAATTAAAGAAAAAAGCCCCGCCACAGGGGCGGGGCTTTTTCCTATCCGCGGAGGATGGGGGATTTGAACCCCCGAGGGCGTGAACCCAACACGCGTTCCAGGCGTGCGCCATAGGCCGCTAGGCGAATCCTCCAGATGTTTTGCTCAACAAGAGCAGGTACAAGACTACCTGACCGTTTCCGAAAGTGGCGAATCGCGCGATGCACGTCACCACGGGCCCTCCGCACTCGGCCGATTTCCAGCCACCCGGGCATCTCGGGTAGACTATTGGACGGCCCCTCATGTGGTGTCATCCTGTGAACTCCCCCAGGACCGGAAGGTAGCAAGGGTAAGCGGGCTCTGGCAGGTGCATGAGGGGTCTTTTACGTCTATCCCCAGCGCCGGGATGCCTGATGCAAAGTACGAGCCGCAACCGATAGGGTTCTTATCGTGAGTACAGCCCTCTACCGTCGTTACCGCCCCGATTCCTTCGCGGACGTTATTGGGCAGGAACATGTCACAAATCCGCTGATGGCCGCTCTGCAGAAGAATCGCGTCAACCACGCCTACCTCTTCTCCGGCCCGCGCGGCTGCGGCAAGACCACCTCCGCCAGGATCCTGGCCCGTTGCCTCAACTGCGCGCAAGGCCCGACGCCGACCCCTTGCGGACAATGCGATTCCTGCGTCGAGCTCGGCCGCGGCGGCCCGGGCAGCCTGGACGTCATCGAGATCGACGCCGCCAGCCACGGCGGTGTGGACGACGCCCGCGATCTGCGCGAACGCGCAACCTTCGCCCCGGTGCGGGACCGCTACAAGATCTTCATCATCGACGAGGCCCACATGGTCACGTCGGCCGGCTTCAACGCGCTGCTGAAGATTGTGGAAGAGCCGCCGGAACACATCAAGTTCATCTTCGCCACCACCGAGCCGGACAAGGTCATCGGGACTATCCGCTCGCGTACGCACCACTACCCGTTCCGGCTGGTCCCGCCGGAACCGCTGATGCAGTACCTGGAACTGCTGTGCAACCAGGAAAACGTGCCGGTGGCCCCCGGCGTGCTCTCGCTCGTCGTCCGCGCCGGCGGCGGCTCCGTGCGCGATTCGCTCTCCGTGCTGGACCAGCTCATGGCCGGCGCCGGGCCCGAGGGGCTGGACTACGAACTGGCCGTCTCCCTGCTCGGCTACACTCATGCCTCGCTGCTCGATGACGTCGTCGATGCCTTCGCCGCGCAGGACGCTTCCACCGTATTCAACGCCGTGGACCGCGTGGTGCAGACCGGCCATGACCCGCGCCGCTTCGTCGAAGACCTGCTCGAGCGCTTCCGCGACCTGATCATCGTCAAGGCCATGCCGGAGAGCGCCCACGCCATTCTCCGCGGTGTCCCCGAAGACCAGATCGCGCGGATGCAGACCCAGGCCAATCAGCTCGGCTCCTCCGAACTCTCCCGCGCCGCGGACATCACCAACCAGGCGCTCACCGAAATGACCGGCGCTACCTCGCCGCGCCTGCATCTGGAACTGCTCTGTGCCCGCATCCTGCTGCCCGTCGCCGACCAGGCCGAACGAGGCGTTGCGGCCCGTGTGGACCGGCTCGAACGCCGGCTCGCGTATGCCGGGGAGCTTCCCGCCGGAGCGCCCAACCATGCTCCGCCCGCCACCGAAACCAATTACGACGCCGGGTCCGCACCTTCCGTGCCAAGTGCTGAAGGCGCCGGCGGGGCGGCCAAGGTGCGGGAGGCGCTGCGCGCCGCCCGCACCCACGCAGCACCGGCAGCAGAAACGCAGCCATCGCCGCAGAACGCCGCGGCCCCCGTCGAGCCCGCGCCACAGAACACTCCCGCTCCCATCCAGCCCTCGCAGGAACCGCAGCCGCAGCCGGCTGCCGAGACTGCGCCAACTGGTCCTCAGGCCCGGCCCGCCCAGACTGGGCCCCAGGCTCGGCCTGCCCAGGCAGAACCGGCGGCCGGCTCCGGCCAGCAGGCGCATGCGCCTGCAACCTCCGCAGCCCCTGCCGCACCGCAGGCGGAAGAGCCGCCTGCCTCGCGTGATTGGGGCGGTACCTGGGGCGCGGTTCCCGAGCCCGAACCGGCGAAGCCCGCCACCCCCGGGCCTGAAGTTCCTGCGGAACAGACAGCACCAGGCCAACAAGCGCAGACACCGGCACCGGCACAGCAGCGTGCACCGGGCCAGCCGGCTGCACCCGCGGCAGCACAAGCAGGCCCCGCTTCCCCCGCGCAGTCAGGCCCGGGATCCACAACCCAGCCGGGCGCCCCGACAAGCCACCAAGCCCCGGCGCCGGCGCAATCGGCTCCCCCGGCCGCGCCATCCCAACAGCGCCCTGCCGCGTCTGGTGCCACCGGATCAGTAGAGATGTTCCGCCGCGCGTGGCCGGAAATCATGGATGTCCTGAAAACCGAGAAGAAGTTCCTCTGGATGACAGTCGAACCACACACCTCGCTGGCCGGCTTCGACGGCCGGACGCTGACAGTGGCCTTCTCGAACTCCGGTGCGATGAATGCGTTCAACAGCAAGCAGGAGAACGCAGGAATCCTCAGACAATGCATCTTCAAGGTGCTCGGCGTCGACTGTGCGATCGACGTTACGGCCGGAGGCTCTGCCCGGGCAGCGGGTGAACCCGCCCCAAAAGTACCTACTAGCTGGCAGCCGCCGGCAGACGGTGCGGCACCACGGACTATGAACGCGCCCGCGCCGGCCACGCCCACCGCCAGCTCCCCTGCGGCGCCTGCAGCTGAGCCTGCCCAAAACCGTCAGCCTGTTACTGCGCAGGATGCCGGTAACGTCTGGGGACCGGTGGCTCCTGTCCCGGGCGCTAACTCGGGATCCGCGGGTGTTCAATCAGCGGGCGCTGCTACTGCAACCACCACGCTCCCTGCCCGGACTCCATCGGCGCTCAGCGAACCTTCTGCACAGAGCGCGCCCTCTACCAGCAGCATGGCGTCGGGGCAAAGCGCACCATCGGCGGGCAGCGTTCCATCGGGTGCCAGCGCAACATCCGCCCAAAGCGCCCCGTCTGCCGCCAGCACTCCGTCGGGCACCAGTGCCGTGTCGGCGCAGAGCGCATCTTCAGTCCAGAGCAGCCCATCGGCAGCCAGCAGCGTCTCCGCGCAGAGCGCGCCGTCCGCGGCAAGCGCACCCTCCGCCGCGACGCCCCGCCCGGCAACAGCGGAACCGGTCACCGTACCCCCGCCGGCGCCAGGGGAACGGCCTGTATTCGGCCACCTCGCCCAGGGACAACCTGCTGCTGCCAGGCCAACCGTATGGGAACCGCCCCAAGCTGCCGGTGAAGTGTCTGCCCCGCAAGCTCCCGCCCAAAACGGACAGCGTCCTGCGACCGGCCGGCCGCAGCCTGAAGCACCTGCTGCGCCGAGTGTATCGAATGTGCCGCAGTCGCCCTACGACGACATTCCCTTCTCGGATGAGGAACCGCCGTCGGAAGAATGGGACGCCAGCCCGGACTTCGAACCAAGGCGGCCACACCTCTCGGCACCGGCATCACCGCCAACTCCGGCCCAAGCCTCTCCGCAGGCCCCAGCAACATCCCAAGCCCGGGCGTCGGCGCCTGCTCCTGCTCCTGCTCCAGCGCCAGCGCCAGCGCCAGCTTCGGCCCAGACTCCTGACGCGGCAGCTGCACCGGATCCTAATAAACCCATGAGCCGCTACCAGCGGTTGCTGAACCAGGCCAGGGCTGCCGAGGCGCAAAGCCGGCCTGCCGGCGCTCCCGCTGGGCCTGGCTTCGGCAGCAAGGGCGGCAGTGGCCTAAACTTGAGGCACGTCGAGGACATCCCCAGTGAAGATGACTTAGCCATCGAAGACTCGGGCTTGGTAGGCCGCGCCGCCATTGAACGCATTTTGGGCGGCCGGCTGATTGAGGAGCAGAGCCTCGACGGTTCCTAAAACTGTTTGGAGATTGAGGTTCAGTGTACGAAGGTGCCGTCCAGGAGCTAATCGACGAGCTTGGCCGGCTTCCCGGTATCGGACCAAAGTCGGCCCAGCGCATCGCTTTCTACATCCTTGAAGCTGAACCGGCCGACATGAAGCAACTGGTGCAGGCCATCACCAATGTCAAGGAGCGGGTGAAGTTCTGTTCGATCTGCGGCAACGTCTCCGAGCAGGAAACGTGCAACATCTGCCGTGATCCCCGGCGGGATCCCACTGTGATCTGTGTAGTGGAGGAATCGAAGGATGTCATGGCCGTTGAGCGCACCCGGTCCTTCCGGGGCCGCTACCATGTGCTCGGCGGCGCCATCAATCCGATCGGCGGGGTCGGCCCCGATCAGCTGCGGATGCGGGAACTGCTGACCCGGCTCGCCGATGGCCAGGTCCAGGAGATCATCATCGCCACGGACCCCAACCTGGAGGGCGAGGCGACTGCGACCTACGTGGGACGACTGCTCAAGGACTTCGGCATTAAGGTCACCCGGCTGGCTTCGGGCCTTCCAGTAGGAGGCGACTTGGAATACGCCGACGAAGTGACGCTAGGCCGGGCCTTCGAAGGCCGGCGCCAGGTCAGCTAACCGGAATTTAGGAAAGCTCCGTAAGCGGCTGGGTGATCGGCCCCAATGCGTAGGCTCCGGCGGGCGTGGGCTCTTCGGTGACCGTTTCCACGTGAACGCCGCGCTCTTCTAGTACGCCGGTCAGCCGGTCTACTGCCTCCACCATATGCTCCCTGATGGCATCGGCCGCTGCCTCGGCATCCCAGTCCTGCAGGCCGGCCATGATGCCGTGGTGCGATTGGGTGATGTCCTTCCGCACGACATAGCCACGCTTGCTGCTGAAGCTCGCGAGCCGGGTCTCCACCACGAGCGTTGACATGTAACGGCTCAGATGCGCGTTGTCCGCCGCATCGACCAGGGCAAAGTGGAAATCCAGGTCCGCGTCACCGATGGCACGGGCATCGTTGCCCTCGGCCGTCCGCAGCAGGTGGTCGAAAGCGCTCTGAACCTTGGCGACAGCGGCGTCGTCGTGCTTATCGATGATCATCCGGGCAGCGTGGCTCTCCACCGCGACCCGGGCTTCGAACAAGTCATCCAGCCGGTCTTCGCCGACCACGGCCACCCGCATCCCCTGCCCCGGTTTGGCCGTCAGCAGCCCTTCCTGGACCAAACGCTGGGCGGCTTCGCGCAAGGGGCTGCGGCTCACGCCGAGCTGCCGGGCGATTTCCACTTCGCGCAGCGGTGAACGCACGGCCAGCGCACCGGAATAGATGGCGTTGCGCAGTTCCGTAGCGATCAGGTCCACGGTCGAGGGACGATGCACTCTCAGGACGGCAGGCGCGTTGCGGTGTGCAGAGGGGTGGGGCATCTGGGTCCTTACGTGTCTTGCGTTTGGCACCCGGATTACTCCTGCATCGTGCACAGGTTGGGGACGAATCCGCATCGTGGCCAAATCGTAATCAGTATAAGTGTGAGGGCCGACATCCGCGGAAGTACGCGGAATTTAGCCCGAAACCGGGACGGAATACCCCGGGTCGCACTGCTGTCGACAATCATACATGCAGACTTGCAGATTGTATGTGGTGGCGAAAATTACTAGCGTGGAGCTCAGTCATCCCAAATTCGGGTCGGGTCGGCTGGGGTGCGCATGTGCGTAGACCGGGTGGCTTCGCCCATTTCACGACCGAAAGAGGAACATGATGAACGCTCGTACCACTAAGTCCCGGGCGGCACTGGCCGCGGGAAGCGTGCTGGCCTTGGTGCTGATGGCCGGCTGCGGCGACGGACAGATCGAGCAGGGCGGCGAAGGAGAGGGCGCGAGCCCGGCGGCCGGCGGCACTCTGGCGGAAATCCAGGAATCGGGCACCGTCACCGTCGGTATCGCAGGCGAGGCTCCGTATTCCTTCCAGGAAGGCGGCGAGGCCACCGGCGCCACCATTGCCATGCACGAGAAAATCTTCAGCGAGCTCGGCGTCGAGAACGTTGAAGCGAAGCTGGTGGATTGGGACGCACTGATCCCGGGTCTGAATGCAGGCCGGTTCGACGTGGTCAGTGCCGGCATGTCCATCCTGCCGGAGCGCTGCGAGCAGGCCGCCTTCAGCGACCCGGAAATCATGTACACCACCGCATTGATGGTTCAGGAGGGAAACCCGAAGAACCTGACGGACCTGGATTCGATCGTGGCTGCTGAAGAAGGCGGCGAGGACATCAAGCTGGCCGTTCTCTCCGGCGGCATCGAAGCCGGCTACGCCGACAAACTGGGCCTGGATCCCCAGTCCGTCGGCAATGCCCAGGACGGCATGGACACCGTGGCGGCAGGGCGCGCTGACGCCTTCGCCATGACGGCCATCTCCCTGAACTGGCTGGCTGAGAAGAACCCGGATGCCGGCATCGAAGTGACGCAGCCATTCGTCCAGGTCATCGACGGCGTGGAGCAGATCGGTGCCGGCGCCACGGTCTTCCGCCAGGGCGACACGGAACTGTTGGAGGCCTACAACGCCGAACTGGCCAAGATCACCGAGTCCGAAGAGACCTACGTGGACGTAGTGGGCGACTTCGGCTTCACCGCCGAGAACCTCCCGCCCGAGGACCTGACCACCGAGCAGCTCTGCTCCGGAGATTTGGGCTAGTCCACCTTCATGGAAAGCAATTTCGAAGCGCTGGCAGAGGCGTGGCCGAGGATCCTGGACGGGTTGTGGATTACCCTTCAGCTGACCCTCGGCGGCGCCCTGCTGGCGATGGTTATCGCCGTGGTCCTCGGCCTGGGCTCGCGGCTGCACAACATTGTGCTCCGCGGCCTGTGCCGGGCGATCATGGAATTTTTCCGCGGCACTTCGCTGGTAGTCCAGCTGTTCTTCTTCTTCTTCGTTCTGCCGCAGCTGGGGCTGGCGCTGCCGGCAATGGTCTGTGGCATCCTCGGCCTGGGGCTCAACTACGGTGCCTACGCGGCCGAGGTAGTGCGCGGATCCATCAATTCGGTTCCGACCGGGCAATGGGAAGCCACGACTGCGTTGAGCATGTCCAAGTCGCAGCAGATGATCCGCGTCATCTTCCCGCAGGCCTGGGCGCTGATGATTCCCTCGCTCACGAACTACCTCATCCACATGCTCAAGGGCACGGCAATCGTCAGCTTCATCACCCTCGCCGATCTGACCTACCACACCGAGCAGCTGCGCGAACAGACGGACACCTTCTTCGCCTACGGCGTGAGCTTGGTGATCTACTTCGTCATCGCGTACATCCTGACGCTGATCATGAACGCTCTTGAGGTACGGGCCAAGCATCGCCTGGGCCGCGGCGAATCGCTGCGCGAGGCGCTGACCCCGAAGACCCCGGAGACTGCCGCAGCGGAAGGAGGCCGGAAAGCATGAACGGCTTATGGGATTGGGACGCCGCCTGGGCGGTACTGCCTGAACTGCTCCTGGCCTTCGTCCAGGTCACATTAATTGTCACCGTCCTGAGCACCGCCATCGCAGCCGTGCTCGGACTCTTCATCGCGATCCTGCGCATGTCGGTGCCGAAACCGATTGCCGCCGTCATCACTTTCATCGGCGACTTCATCCGGATGACGCCCATCGTGGTGCAGCTGCTGTTCGCGTACTGGACCTTCCTGACCATCGAGCCGCTGACCATCGGCATCGTGGTCTTCGGTATCCACTACTCCACTTACATGGCCGAGGTCTACCGGGCCGGCATCGACTCCGTTCCCACGGGCCAGTGGGAGGCAACCACCGCGCTGTCCATGTCGAAGCGGCGGGCCTGGACGGCCGTTATCGTTCCGCAGGCCCTGCGGGCAACGGTTCCGGCGTTAGGCAACTACGCCATTTCAATGTTCAAGGACACCCCGTTCCTACTGACCATCGGCGTGGTGGAAATGGTCCGGGCCGGGCTCACGTTCGGCGGCAACAACTTCAGATATATGGAGGCCATCACCCTGGCCGGCGTGATTTTCCTGCTGGCCAGCTACCCGACCTCCCTGCTCATCTCCAGATTGGAAAAGCGCCTTGCCTACAACTACTGACCCCCACGCCGCGGCCGGTGACGGCACCGCAGCCGCCGTTCCGGCCATCAGGTTCGAGAATGTGGAGAAGCGGTTCGGCGACAACGTGGTCCTCAAGGACCTCAATTTCGAAGTGGCCAAGGGCGACCGCGTCACCCTGATCGGCCCCAGCGGCTCCGGTAAGACCACCATTCTCCGCCTGGTCATGACCTTGGAGAGCCTCAGCGAGGGGTACATCTACATCGACGGCGAGCCGCTCACCCACGAGCTGCGCGACGGCAAACGCGTTGCGCGCAGCGAGAAGGCCCAGAAGCAGATCCGCAAGCGCATCGGCATGGTTTTCCAGCAGTTCAACCTGTTTCCCAACATGACCGTGCTGGAAAACATCATCGAGGCGCCGGTCCACGTGCTCGGCCAGTCCAAGGCAGAGGCTACCAAGCGCGCCATGGAACTGCTCGAAAGCGTGGGGCTTCCGGGCAAGGCCAACGCCCATCCGCTGCAGCTTTCCGGCGGCCAGCAGCAGCGTGTTGCGATTGCGCGTGCGCTGGCCATGGATCCGGACATCCTGCTGCTGGACGAAGTCACCTCGGCGCTGGACCCGGAGATTGTGGGCGAGGTGCTCGGCATTCTGCGCCACATTGCCGAAACCACCGACATCACCATGCTGATCGTCACGCACGAGATGCAGTTCGCCCGCGATGTTTCCAACCGGGTCATGATGTTCGACGGCGGCCGCGTGGTAGAAGAGGCCACGCCGGACGTCATGTTCACCAACCCGCAGCACGAGCGGACGCAGGCATTCCTGCACGCGGTGCTCGGCAGCGGCGACGGCCACATCGGCACGCACTGACACCGATAAAAACCAACCAACGACGGCGGCAACTGCCGTGCGTAAGCCGGCCCGCCGCCGTCGTTGTTCCTGATTTTCCGAAGGTCACACAGGCCTGTTTGTCCAACTCTATTCACCGCGGGTAGCTCCGCGGCGCTAGACTTTCCTTGCCGAGTGCGTCTGCAGCCGACGTGTATCCACCGGCAGATTTCCCAATTGCCTACCGTGCCAGGCTGCCGGTCGGCGCCAATCCAGGAGTTGTTTAGAGAGCGCATGAGCTTGATAGTGCAGAAGTTTGGTGGTTCCTCAGTATCGGACGCCGAAGGCATCAAGCGGGTTGCCCAGCGCGTGGTCGACACGCAGGCTGCCGGCAACGAAGTTGTGGTTGTTGTGTCCGCGATGGGCGACACTACCGACGAGCTGCTTGATCTTGCTGACCAGATTACCTCCGCCCCCAGCGCACGCGAGATGGATATGCTGCTGAGCGCCGGCGAACGAATTTCCATGTCCCTGCTGGCCATGGCCATCCAGGAGCAGGGCGCCACGGCCCAGTCCTTCACCGGCAGCCAGGCCGGCATGATTACCGATGCCATCCACGGCAAGGCCCGCATCATCGATGTCTCCCCGCACCGCGTGAAGACGGCATTGGAGAAGGGCGACATCGCGATCGTTGCCGGCTTCCAGGGCATGAGCCGCGAAAGCCAGGACATCACCACGCTGGGCCGCGGCGGCTCCGACACCACCGCAGTGGCACTGGCCGCGGCGCTGGACGCCGATTCCTGCGAGATCTACACGGACGTCGACGGCATTTACACCGCGGATCCCCGCGTCGTCACCAATGCGCAGAAGATCGACGAGATCTCCAGCGAGGAAATGCTGGAAATGGCGGCCTCGGGGTCCAAGATCCTGCACTTGCGCTGCGTGGAATACGCACGCCGCTTCGGTGTCCCGCTGCACGTGCGCTCGTCGTTCAGCACCAACGAAGGGACCTGGGTGCTGCCCAGCCCCGACGACAAGATCAAGATCCAAGAGGGAGAACCCATGGAACAGCCCATCATTTCCGGAGTGGCCCATGACCGTTCCGAAGCCAAGGTCACCATCATCGGCGTGCCCGATGTCCCCGGCAAGGCGGCAGAGCTGTTCGGCATTGTTGCCGGCGCCCACTCCAACATCGACATGATCGTGCAGAACGTTTCCACCAAGGGAACCGGCAAGACTGACATCTCGTTCACGCTTCCCATGGTGGAGGGGAAGGAAGCCCTGGAAGCGCTCCGGGCCTCCCAGGATGTAGTTGGGTTCGACAGCATCGACTACAACGACCAGGTGGGCAAGCTGTCGTTGATCGGTGCGGGCATGCGCTCCAACCCCGGCGTTTCCTACAAGTTCTTCGACGCCCTGCACAAGGCGGGCGTGAACGTGGACATGATCTCCACGTCCGAGATCCGCATCTCGATCGTCACCCACGCCGATCTGCTGGACACCGCCGTGCGCGCCGTCCATGCTGCCTTCGGTTTGGACACCGAGGACGAGGCCACCGTGTACGGCGGCACCGGACGCTGATCCAACACTGACCGAACACGAAGACCGACGGCGGTTCCGCTTTACGCAGGAACCGCCGTCGGTCTTTTTGTTGGCTAGTCGGATTTGGCCTCAGGTCACGTCACGGTGTTTGCGGATTGCATAGGCATGGCCTTCGGCGTCCCGCTCCACCTCAATTTCCGCAAGCTGCTCCTCCGAGGCCTTTTCGGCGTCGTCGTGCTTGTGGACCACTGGGGTATCAGAATCAATCCGGTCTGCTGGACCCCACACTTTGGCGGCCTCCGCGGTTATACGCATGAATGTGCGGAGGAAGCGCGAATTCTCAGCCATCTGAATCACCTTCTTGACGAGGCTGTTATCCGTATGACCAGTGTACGACTTCTACTGCTTTTTGGGCACGATGTAGGTACTGCCGTCCGCCCGGCGCACCGTTTCCCACTGCGCCGCGTCCGCTTCGCGCTCCTGCAGCAGGCGCCGGTTGTCCTCGGTCATGGGATGGTCCACGCCGCTCTTTTGCGCGGGGCCCAAGATCACGCGAAGTTTGCCGGTGATGTTCATGAACCTCTGCACCGCGTTCTTCTTGCCGGCCATGTGGGCCTCCTTACGCCTGCTCCGCCAATTGGAATGATTCCTTCTTCCAACATAGGCTAACACTTAGTGCGCTAACTATCTGAAGGATGTGATCCGCATGACCGCGGCCGTACACCGGGACGAGGACCTGCTGCTCGAACACCAGCTCTGCTTCGCTTTGTCGGTAGCCTCTCGCAGCGTGATCGGCGCTTACAAGCCGGTCCTCGAGAAACTCGGCATCACCCATCCCCAGTACCTGGTGATGCTGGCGCTGTGGGAAGAGAGCCCCCGGATGGTCAAGGATCTGGGCGAAGCCCTGGCCCAGGAGCCCGCCACGCTTTCGCCGATGCTCAAGCGGCTCGAAGCCGCCGGACTCATCACCCGTGACCGCATACCGGGGAACGAACGCGCCCTCGCCATCGGACTGACAGTGAAGGGCAAAGCTTTGCGGGAAGATGCCCTGGCCGTGCCCGGCACCATGTTGCAGCGGCTCGGGCTGGACCGCGAGCAACTGGTGGCGCTCAACGAATCCATGCGGGATCTGATTACCGCCGCCCAGGCCGCCGCACACTAAGCCATAGGGGGAGGCCGGCGACTTCCCGCCGGCCTCCACCGCTTTGTTGTTGGTACGGCCGCTCCCCTACGGGACGTTGACGGTCAGTGCAGTGCTGGCACTGTCACCGAACCGGACCAGCCCAACCCAACTGCCTGATCCCAGACCGGCCCAGTTGGCCTTAACGGAACCGGTTTCCCCGTTGGCCAGTTCCAGCGGATCCGGGCTTACCGTCAGGTTGCCCGCCTCGCCGGCCAGAGCCACCGTGTTGACTGTTCCGGTACTTGTAGTGGCACCGTCGGAGGTGCCCCAAAGATGCCCGATCACCTGATAGGTGCCGGGTTTCGGCTTGTTCAGCACCAAGGTCTCGCTGGAGCCGGCCGTTGCCTGCGTCAGTTGTTCACCGGCAGGAGTGATCACATAGAGGTCCCAGTCCGCGGTGGGAACTGCCGCATTGATGGACATCTGGGCCATGGTTGCACCCTCGGGGACCACCAGGCTGGCGACGATCGCACTTTTTGGTGTGATGGCGTTCGGATCAGCGGTCCGTTCAGCCGTCATTGCGTTGGCCTTCGCCATGCCCTCCACAGCGACGTCGATGGGCTGGTCCGTTCCGGAAGTGACCTCAATGGCCGCTGAACCTTCGCCCGCGGCCCCGTCAACTACAACGGTCTCCGGTGACAGCACTGCCACCGGCCGGACGGCGATCGGCGACGCCACCGAACGCTTGCCGTCCTGCCACGCCAGCTCGCCCATTGCGAACTTGCCGTACGCTGCGCCGTCGTTCTTGAAGGTCACGGTGAAGGAGGCCTCCTGGCCCTTTCTCAGCCTCAGCACCGAGGGCTCGACCGTGGCCTCGATACCCGGCAGATCAACACTGGCCCGGTAGGTCCCGGATTTCAGCGCCGTTACCGAGCGGGTCACGGAAATTTCACCGGTCAGCGACCCCAGCGCAATCGAGGGCACGTTCAGGTCCTTGGCCTCAATGGCAAGGTCTTCGTCGAGCCCGATGTCGCCCACCGCGCCCTGCAGGAAGCCGTACCAGTCTTCGATGCCCGCGTCATAGACCAGCCCTGGATCCGCCATCCGCCGGACGTCCACCTGTCCGGCGCCGGTGGCGAAGTTGTCCGTATTCGTTGTGCCGTCCTCGTTCACCAGATCGCCGGCCGTGGTCATCAGCGCGGACTTGATCGTGGAGGGCGACCACAGCGGATTCTTGCCCAGCAGCAGGGCGCCGAAACCGGCGACATGCGGTGCGGCCATCGAGGTTCCGGACATGAAGCCGTAGTTCTCTCCACCCTCAACGGGCGAGACACCGGCGAGCACATTGACGCCCGGGGCCGCAACGTCCGGCTTGAGCAGGTCCGATCCTACGGCCGTGGACGGGCCGCGCGATGAGAAGGCCGCCACCTGCGGCACCGGGCTGTCCGGCAGGCCGGTGGTATCCGAATCAACCAGAGCCGCGGTGAGTGATGGGTCCTGGGCGACCTTGTCCTTGATGCCCGGATCTCCGATGTGGACCGTCGGCACGGCATGGAGATCGAGGTCCAGGGAGCCGGGCACTGTGTTGACCAGGACCATACCCACACCCTCGGCCTGTTTCACCGCCACCGATTTCTCGGCGCGGGCGATGACGCCGCGGTCGCAGATGACGATCTTGCCACGGACCTTGGCCGGGTCCAGTGAACCGGGGGTGCACAAGGCGGCGTCCTCCGGTTTGGCCGCGGTCGTGCCGGCGTCTTTGGACAGGACCAGCGCGGTCTGCCCCAGCTCGGAACTCATGATCGACGTGCCGCGGTACTTGGTGCCGTCGGAGAGTTCAACCGTGCCCTGCAGTTCGTTGGAGAACGTGCTTGCCGCAACGGTAGTCAGCCACGGCGCGCTGTGGTTCACCGTAGTGTCGGCCGGGCCCGCATTGCCCGCCGCAGCGGAGACGAAAATGCCGACTTCTGCCGCGCTCAGGAAGGCCATCGACACTGGGTCGATCACCGAGTTGTTGTTGCCGGAAATGGAGTAGTTCAGCACATCCACTCCGTCTTTGATGGCCTGTTCGATGGCAGCGATGGCGGCCGAGGAGTAGCAGCCGCCGGTCGCGGCGTTGTTGTCCTGCCAGCAGATTTTGTAGACGGAGACCTTCGCCGCCGGCGCTACGCCGGAGCCGGTGCCGAAGTCCCGGCCGTCCACGTCGGCTTCCACACCGCTGTTGCCGGCGGCGGTTGAAGCGGTGTGGGTGCCGTGGCTGTTGAGGTCCAGAGGCGAAATGCTCTCCTTCGGGTGCCGGTTTTCCGGCGGCACGAACTTGAGAAAGTCATCGGCGAAGTAGCGGGCGCTCAGGACCTTGCTGTTGCATTCGGCCCCGGTGAAACCCGAGCCGGCCGCACCGGTCTGGCATTCGCCGATGAAGGTGGAGCCGTCCGACTTGAGCATGGCGATCTTGCCCTCGCCGTTCAGGTAGGGCTCCCCGACCTTCGGCTTGCCCTTGAGCGGTGCAACTTCCCCGCCGGCAAGGAATTCGTTCTGCGGGTGATAACCGGTATCGATCACGCCCACCACAGTGCCCTTGCCCGCGTTCTTCTCCGAGCCGTACTGCTGGTTCCAGACGCCCTTCTTCCCGGGCAGCCCCAGGTAATCCACGCTGGAGTAGACCGGATGGTGCTGCTCGTCCTCGGTGACGGCCAGCACGCCGGGAGTCTTGGCGAGCGCGGCTGCCTGGACGCCGGTCAGGTCCGCGGCGAATCCGTTCACGGCGGTGGTGAAGCTCCTTCGGATTTCCACGCCCTCCTCGGCCGCTACCGCCTGCTGCTTCTTCTTCAGGTGCTGCTGGTATTTCTTCGCGTTGGCGTTGCCAACGTCCAGTTTGCGGCCCTTCTCCGGTTTGGTGGCAGCGATACCCGCCACCCCGCCGTCGTATGTTGCTACGGGCTGCGCTTCGAGCATGACGATGTAGTGCCCGTCCTGGTAGAGCTCGGGCACCTCCGCCAGCGGGGAGTTTTGAATCGTGGCGGATATGGCGGGTGGCGCTGCTGCGGCCGGTGCGGCCAGTCCGGAAACTAGCAGCGGCAGCCCCAGTGCGAGTGCAGTGGCGGCGCGGATGCTGCGCCGCCGCACAAAGCTGTTGCTTTGCATGGTCATGAGAAGGAAAGCCTTTCATCCTGTGGACCGAACCAACTTGATCCGCCCCCAGGCCCGCCAGGCTGCCCGCCCTCCGGTGCAGAAACGATTCACCGAGTGGCGTGCGATCCGGCTACGAAGCCGGTCCCCTTCCCCCCAACGGCGTGACCGGAGTCACTTTAGCGGGCCCGTGAGCTCAAAATACAGCAGATATTTTTCTCAAAGAAGCCTTTCAGGTATTTCCGAACTACTTCCTTCACGGCGCCACCAATCCGTGATCTGAGTCTAGCGCCGCGCCCGGGATAGTGATATAGGCGTAGTGATATGAGCGGCCCGAACCTGCGAGAATGGATGCATGTGGCAAAGGCAGTTGATCCGGCCGGAAATCCTCGCGCCCGAGGAGGGGTTGCTCCGGGCGCAGGAGCACCGGCACAGGGCTGCCCGCTTTACGGAGCCCTATCTTCAGCGGCGTTCGGCCGGGCGCAAGCATCCCGTGGAGGACTTCCTCTTCACCTACTACAGTCACAAGCCCGGCCAGTTGCTGCGCTGGCACCCGGGCGCCGGCGTCGTCCTGACCGGCGAAGCCGCCGTGGAACGGCACGGCTGGAAGTACTACCGTCCGCTTTCTGCCCGGGAACGCGGGGCGCTGGTACGGCCAAATGAGGATCCGGCTAACGACGGCGGCGCGGTCACCTTTGATCACGAAAAGTTCCGCCGGGAGCGGGCCGAGATCATTGCGTACGCGCGGGTCATCCTGGCCGGAACCGCCGCCCGTCCGGCGCGGTTCGCCTGCTTTGGACTGCACGAATGGGCCATGGTCTACAAGTCCCGGCTCAACGGGGTGCGGCACGAATACCTGGACCTGCGGCTCGGGGCCGAGGGAACGGACACCGTGGTGGAGGAAAGCCGGATCGGCTGCTCGCACTTCGACGCCTACCGCTTCTACACACCCCAGGCCGCGCCGCTGAACACACTGCGGCCCACCCGCGGGAACCAGCAGGACATGGAACAGCCCGGCTGCCTGCACGCAAACATGGACCTGTACAAATGGGCCTACAAACTCAGCCCCGCGCTGCCCAGCGAATTGGTGATGGACTGCTTCGAACTGTCCTGGCGGATCCGCGAAATGGACATGCAGGCCTCGCCATACGATCTGGCCGCCTGGGGTTACGAGCCGATCCGGATCGAAACGGCCGAGGGCCGGGCCCAGTACGCTGCAGCCCAGCGCGGCTTCTCGGAGGAATCCCAAAAACTGCGTGGTCGGCTGCTGGCCGCGCTGGAGAACATTGACAGTCTGGACCACATGGACGGGTGAGATCATGAACGGCAAATGCGCTGCAACAAGGGCAACGCGGGCTCTGCTAGCCGTGCCGGTGGCACTGGCTCTGCTGCTGGGCGGGTGCACACCGCCGGAGGAGGAGCCGCCTCCGACCACGTCCCCACCGCAAACGACGGCGCCCGCCTCGCCTTCGGCGCCGGGTTCGCCATCCCCGTCCGCCCCCGGCAGCGCCCCGCCGAGCAACCCAGAGGAAGGAAGCGCCATGGTCGATGCCAGCCTGCGAATCGAGTTGACCTCAGCCGGGTCCGACGCCATGCAGGAACGAACTCTGGAGTGCGCCGACTCGCAACCGCTTGAGAGTTCGACGGTGCGGGAGCCGGAAGCCGCCTGCGAAGCCCTGGCGAACGCCGGCGAGAAAGTGTTCTTCGGGCTGCCGGATCCGAACGTGATCTGCACCCAGGAGTACGGCGGCCCGCAGCAGGCTCACGTTACGGGAACCCTCAACGGGCAGCCCGTGGATAAACACTTCTCCCTCACCGACGGTTGCAAAATCTCCGAGTGGAACGCCATGAAGGCGCTGCTCGGCGGCATCGGCGGAGCAGTCTAGCGTTTGCGCAACCAACCTGCGGCGCCCGGGGCTGCAGGCGGATAAAGCTCGTGCTGGATGGCGCCCCGCGCCACCCATTCCTTGTACCAGCGCGGCTTCAGGATACCCGGCAGGCCCACGAAGCTGATCACAGCCAGCAGACCAGCGGGAAGCGCCAGCCACGCCACTGCCCTGGCAACTGCTTCAACCCCCAGTAGCTCGTCCATCAGTGCTGATAGCGGAAGCACCAGCACCGCGATCCCTACGAATAGGCAGATAAACCCGAAGTGGGAAGTCTTGCCGAATTCCCAGTACCTCTTGTAGGCCGCCCATCTGCGCCAGCGTCCGGCATAGGCGAGGTAACCGGCGATGAAGAATCCCGCTCCGACCATGGTAATCACTGCCAGAAAAGCAATCGTCTCTAACCCCATAATCCGCCCCAAAACTCCTCTGCTGCATCTCCGATTGCATCCCCGAGATCTTCACCTTCGCTCAGATCCTGGCAAGTCCACCCAGCGCCGACCCTGCCGAACTGCCGATCCAGCCGGCGACAGCGCCGCCGATAAAGGCACCAACTCCCGGGATCGGAATCAGCGCCTGCCCGGCCGCTGCGCCAATGGCCGCCCCGACGGTGCCTCCTACTACGGCACCTGTCCCTTGGAAGCCAACGGTGGTGTAGGGATGAAAGCAAAGGAGGACGACGGCGGCCGCCGGGTTCCGGCGTCGTCGTTGGATTGTGCGGGCGCTGGCTAGCGGCGGGGGTTGCGGACGGCCTCGCTGAACCTGCGGGCAAGATCCTCGTGGGCGGCACGCTCGGCCTGCTTGTCCGCGCGGTACTTTTGGACCACCATGCGGGCCAGGCCGCCGGCAATGGCCGCCGCCATGATGGGCAGAAGCAGGGACTTGGGTTTCTCGGGCATGGCGCAATCGTACGGTGCGTGCGCGTTTTTGGCATCGGTTTGGGGCCGCGGTCACGTAGAATTTGCGGTTTGCCATAGCCGGTAGAATGGAGGATGCAAGCTCGCGGAGCGCTGGATCAGCGTGAGACGGCACGGTTTCCGCGCGCCTCGCTTCGTTGAAGAGCCAGATTCCAAGCACAGGAGTTACCGGATGCCCCGGATCGTTGTTGATGTCATGCCCAAGCCCGAAATTCTTGATCCGCAGGGCAAAGCCATTGCCGGCGCGCTGAAACGACTGGGCCAGACCGGCTTCAGTGAGGTCCGGCAGGGCAAGCGCTTTGAACTTACCGTCGATGGCGAAGTGACCGCAGAGATCCTGGAGCAGGCCCGCCATGCTGCCACCACCCTGCTGTCCAACCCGGTGATTGAAGACGTCACCCGCGTTGAGGTCATCGTCGAGGCCACCATCGGAGCCGGCGAGTAATGACTGAAACTCCCCTGATCGGCGACTTCTCGCCCATGCCCGACAGCGGCCTGTCCGGTGCCCGCATTGGCGTCATCACCTTCCCCGGCACGCTGGATGACCGGGACGCTTCCCGCGCGGTCCGCATCGCCGGCGGCACGGCCGTCAGCCTCTGGCACGGCGACCATGACCTGAAGGGCGTTGACGCCGTCGTAATTCCCGGCGGTTTCTCCTACGGCGACTACCTGCGCGCCGGCGCGATCTCCCGCTTCGCGCCCCTGATGGAGCAGGTTATTGATGCCTCCAAGGGCGGGCTGCCCGTGCTGGGCATCTGCAACGGTTTCCAGGTCCTGACCGAGGCGCACCTGCTGCCCGGCTCCATGATCAAGAACAACCACCTGCACTTCCTCTGCCGCGACCAGAGGCTGCGCGTGGAAAACAGCGACACCGCGTGGACGTCCGAGTACGCGGCGGGCTCCGAGATTGTGGTGCCGCTGAAGAACCAGGACGGCCAGTACGTCGCCGATGAAAAGACGCTGGACGAACTCGAGGGCGAAGGCCGCGTGGTTTTCCGCTACGTCGACGTGAACCCGAATGGCTCGCGCCGCGACATCGCCGGCATCTCCAACGCGGCCGGGAACGTTGTGGGCCTGATGCCGCACCCCGAGCACGCCGTGGAAGCCGGCTTCGGCCCGGACTCCTCCGCCTTTGGCGATGTTGAGCTCGGCGGCGGCACGGACGGACTGGGAATTTTCACCTCTGTACTGAAGAAGATTGTTGCAGGTGCCAAGTAATGAGTGAACGAGTGGACGCCCGCTTGGAGACCGCCGACGAGGCGAAGAACGAGCACGCGGAATTCGGGTACGTCGCGGACGCCGTCGAGCATATTGAGGGACGCAAGTTCAACATCGACACCGTCAAGCACGCGGAAGAGACTCCTGACACCCCCCTTCCCTGGGCCGAACTGGGCCTGAAGGAAGACGAGTACAACCGGGTTGTCGAAATCCTGGGCCGCCGCCCCACCGCGGCCGAGCTCGCCATGTACTCGGTGATGTGGAGCGAGCACTGCTCCTACAAGTCCTCCAAGGTCCACCTGCGCCAGTTCGGCGAGAAGGTCACCGAGGACATGAAGAAGCACCTGATGGTGGGCATCGGCGAGAACGCCGGCGTCGTCGATATTGGTGATGGCTGGGCCGTGACCTACAAGATCGAGTCGCACAACCACCCGTCCTTCGTGGAGCCCTACCAGGGCGCCGCAACCGGCGTGGGCGGCATTGTCCGCGACATCATCTCCATGGGTGCCCGCCCGGTTGCCGTGATGGACCCGCTGCGTTTCGGCGCGATCGACCACCCGGACACCGCGCGCCTGGTCCACGGGATTGTGGCCGGCATCGGCGGCTACGGCAACTCGCTGGGCCTGCCGAACATCGGCGGCGAAGTGGTCTTCGACTCCGTCTACCAGGGCAACCCGCTGGTCAACGCGCTGGCCGTGGGCGTGATGCGCCATGAGGACATCCGACTGGCCAATGCGTCCGGTGTAGGCAACAAGGTGGTCCTCTTCGGTGCGCGCACCGGCGGAGACGGCATTGGCGGCGCCTCCGTGCTGGCATCCGAGTCCTTCGAGGACGACGGCAAGCCGGCCAAGCGCCCCGCCGTGCAGGTGGGCGACCCGTTCGCGGAGAAGGTGCTCATCGAGTGCTGCCTCGAGCTGTTCAAGTCCTCCGTGGTGGAAGGCATCCAGGACCTCGGCGCCGCAGGCATCTCCTGCGCCACCTCGGAGCTGGCTTCCAACGGCGACGGCGGCATGCATGTTGAGCTGACCTCGGTACTGCTGCGGGATCCGTCCCTGACGCCGGGCGAGATCCTCATGTCCGAGTCGCAGGAACGCATGATGGCCGTGGTGACGCCGGAGAACGTCGCCGCGTTCGAGGCGATCATGGACAAGTGGAACGTCGAGTACTCCTGGCTGGGCGAGGTCACCGATACCGGCCGCCTGATCATCGAGTGGGACGGCGAAAAGATTGTCGACGTCGACCCCCGCACCGTGGCGCACGAAGGCCCGGTCTACGACCGCCCGTACCACCGCCCCGAGTGGCTGGACGGCGTGCAGGCCGACACGTTCAACAGCAGCGCAGCCGAGCGTCCTTCCTCCGGCGAGGAACTCAAGGCCGCCGTGCTGGAGCTGATGGCTTCGCCGAACATGTGCTCCAAGGACTGGGTCACCAACCAGTACGACCGCTATGTCCAGGGCAACACCGCGCTGGCCATGCCGGACGACGCCGGTGTGATCCGCGTGGACGAAGAGACCGGTCTGGGCGTCGCCGTCTCCACCGATGCCAACGGCCGCTACACCTACCTGGATCCGTACCAGGGCGCACAGCTTGCCCTGGCCGAGTCCTACCGCAACGTCGCCACCACCGGCGCTGTCCCGATGGCGGTTTCCGACTGCCTGAACTTCGGCTCCCCCGAAGACCCCGAGGTCATGTGGCAGTTCGCCGAGGCCGTCCGCGGCCTGGCGGATGGCTGCCAGGAGCTGGGCATTCCGGTGACCGGCGGCAACGTCTCGCTGTACAACCAGACCGGCGGCGTGGCCATCCATCCCACCCCGGTAGTCGGCGTGCTGGGCCGTTTCGACGACGTCGCCCGGCGCACTCCGTCCGGCTGGCGTGAAGACGGACAGGCCATCTACCTGATGGGCGTCACGAAGGACGAGCTGGACGGTTCCGAGTGGGCCAACCTGCGCGGACACCTGGGCGGTAAGCCGCCGGCACTGGATCTGGCAGCCGAGAAGCTGCTGGGCGAACTGCTGATCAACGCATCGCGCGACGGCATGATCGACGCCGCACACGATCTCTCCGAAGGCGGCCTCGCCGCGGCCCTGTCCGACATGGCCCTGCGCTTCGGCGTCGGCGCCCGCATCGGCCTGGGCGAGGTCTGCGAGCGCGATGGTGTGGATCTGTTTACCGCACTGTTCTCCGAAAGCCAGGCACGCGCCGTCGTTAGCGTCGCCAGGAGCGAAGAGGTGCGCTTCAAGGACATGTGCAGCGCCCGCGGATTCGCCCATATCCGCATCGGTGTGGTGGACACGGAGAACCAGGCACTGGACTTCCAGGACCAGTTCTCCCTGCCGCTGGCCGAGCTGAAGGAAGCCCACGAGGGCACCCTGCCGAAGTACTTCGCGTAGGTCCCCGCGCCTTCCGATTGATTGCGCCGCTGACGCCCTTCCCGCTTCCGGGGAGGGCGTCAGCTGTTTCCTCGGCGTTTTCGACCGGGCCGGCTCTCCAGCTATTCTGCCTGGCGGCCAAAGGGAGTATCTTGGCGGTAGCGATCGGCGTGCCCTGCTGCCCGCCGACGTTAGGGGGCGGAACACTTCAACCCGGAGTCTGTCATGCCCCAAGCACCCAGCCCCAAAAACCGTTCCCGCGGCAGTTGGTTTGCCGCCGTTTGCCTGGCAGCGGCCGCCCTCCTCGGAGCGACGGCATGCACCTCGGGAGGCCCGCCGCAGTCGATGGAGACGGTAGAGGCTGAGCCGCTGGAATCCGCGGCTCCCTCCAGCCTGCCGCCGGTGGATGAGGAAAGTCTTCGCGGGACCTTTGAGAGCATGGCCGGTGAACTGCTGGTTCCCGGCGCGGTGATGATGCTGCGGACGCCGGAGGACGAGTTCACTTTCACCTACGGCACGGACGCGCTGGAAGGCGGCGACCCCGTCACGCTGGAGGACCACATCAGGATCGGCTCCATCACAAAAACGTGGACGGGAACGGTCATCCTGCAACTGGTGCAGGAAGGCAAGCTCAAGCTGGACGACCCGGTCTCTAAGTACCGGGATGACGTGCCGAACGGCCAGAACATCACCATCGAGCAGTTGCTCAACATGCGCAGCGGGCTCTACAACTACTCGGAGTCCTACGAGCTCAGCCTGGCCCTCGACGAAACCCCGGAGCGGGTCTGGACGCCGGAAGAACTGCTGGAGATCGCACTGCCGCTGCCTGTGTATTTCCCGCCCGGCGAGGGCTACCACTACTCGAATACCAATACCGTGCTGCTCGGGCTGATTGCCGAGGAGCTGGACGGCAAACCGCTGGCTGAGGCCATTCAGGACCGTATCCTCGAACCGCTGGAGCTGACGGAATCGGCCTTCCCGCCGTCGGACACCACGCCCCTCCCTTCGCCGCACTCGCGCGGATATATGTTCATGAACAACGTGATGACCATCGCGAGCACCAAGCTGCCGGCGGACCTGATCGCGCAGGCGCAGGAGGGAACGCTGGAACCGAACGACGTCACGGACGAGAACGCCTCGTGGACGTGGGCGGCCGGGCAGGGAACGTCAACGGCGGGCGATCTGGCTGATTGGGCCGAGGCCCTCGCCGATGGCAGCGTTTTGAATGAGGAGATGCAGCAGATCCGGTTGGACAGCCTCCAACCGGTGAATCCTGACGATCCGAACTCACTGCTGTACGGCCTGGCCATAGCGAAGTTCGGTGAGCTCTACGGCCACACCGGGGAGTTGCCCGGCTTCAACTCATTCGCGGGGCACGATCCGGGCAACGAGCTGACCCTGGTGGTGTGGACGAACCTGGCGCCCGCAGCGGATGGGCGGGATCCGGCCGCGGCCATTGCCCGCGAACTGATCGGCGAGCTGTATGCCCCGGCCGGAACCCCTGCCCAATAACGCAACCTGGATCAGGCGACGGTCATTTCACCCATCTGGTCCCAGTCCTCGCCGTCGATCTGGCGGCTGATGATGCGCGGAGTTTCCTGCAGGTACTGCGGCTGTTCGGCCATCGCCTTCTTGAAGTGCTCGCTGTTGACGTGCGTTCCGGCTGCGTCATCCTGGAAGGCTTCCACCAGGACGTACTCGTTGGCATCGTCAACGCTGCGGGACCAGTCGAACCACAGGTTGCCCGGCTCGGCACGTGTAGCCTCGGTGAACTCCCGCACGAGCTCCGGCCACTGGTCTGCGAACTCGGGCTTGACCTTGAACTTGACCACAATAAAGATCACGGATTGTTGCCTTCCTGTTGGGCGAAGCCGGTCCACGGCTCCGATCAGAACTGTCCTTTCATCCTTTCACGCATCCTTTGGGATGCCGGATGCCAGCTTTCGCGCCGCTGCCAGGTACCGGCGGGTAACCAATCGCTGGCAGGCCGAGGCAACTAGTCCGCCGAGCTTGTAGAACCAGTTGGAGTGCCGGCTGAAGGCAAACAACTCGAAATACACCTGGCCATCCGGCTCCAGCACGGCCACAAAGCTCTCTTCTCCCGCTTCCGGATGGCCGGGCAGCGTGCCATAACCGAACCCGGCCCTTGTGGTACCTTCCTCCACCCAGACAACCCGGCACGGCGCCGGCAGCCGGAACTTACCGAATCCGAAGCCGGACACCACGTGGACGCCTTCGCCTGCCCGCGGAGCCTGGGCCCGGACGCTCAGTCCCGCCAGCCGGTGCAGCTCCCAGCCCAGGATGCCTTCGGCCAGCCGGGTGAACGCGTCCCGTCCCTCACCCACGACCACGCGATGCCGGGCAACCCGATAGCCCTCCGGCGCGCGGCTGCTCTGCGTCAACCCGTGCTCCGCGTAAGTCAGCTCGGCATCCACGTCGAAACCGTCAACCCTTCTCGTCATTTTCCGCTGTCCCGGCCCTGCTGGGACTGGACGGACGCACTCCGGCCAGCACCGCCGTCGTACATTGGATCGCCCAAGTCGGTGTGGAAGTCCCTGGCCCAGCGTTCCAACCGCGGATCCTGGCTGCGCGCGATCACCGCCAGCCCGCTTTCCGCCCACTCCTCGGCGAGCGAGGGGTCCGCCTGCCCGACCATCCGCATGGCGTCCACGGCGATGAAGTCATGCCCGATCTGGGCGGCCAGGTGCGCGGCGTCCTCGAACAGGCCCACGGCCTCCGCTTTGCACCCGCTCGCGTTCAGGACCCTTCCGCGCTCCAGCAGGATCCGGGCCAGGACCACCGGTTCGCCGTCGTCAATCCGCTCCAGCAGGTCCAGCGCTTCCGCGAACCGGGACTGCATCCCGAGGGCCCGGGCGATCTGGGTGGCCAGCTCGTTGCGGTCGGTACGCAGCGCAAACCTATTGGTGTCCGCCGCCCGCAGCCGCTGTTCCGAACCCTTCGGATCCGAGAAGTCCCACAGGTCATCCAGCAGGTCCTGCGAAATCACGCTTCCTCCCGCGCGAGCCTGGTCCAGCCCAGGGATTCGCGGTCGCGGCGGGGCATGCCTGCCACCACCAGGTCATAGGAGTCCTCGATCATGTCGCGGATCATGTCATCCGGTAGCTCGCCGTTGCAGCGGACGCCGTTCCAGTGCGTTTTGTTCATGTGGTAGGCGCCGGTGATCTCCGGATGGGCGGCGCGCAACTGTTCGGCCAGCGCCGGTTCGCACTTGAGGCTGATGCTCAGCGGATCCGCGCTCAGGTCCGAGAGCGCAAACATCTTGGCCGGGCCGCTGCCGGCGCGCACCTTGAACACCGAGGCCTCGGGCCCGAAGGGAAAGTCCTCGAAGGCGCCCGGCAGGTCCAGGCAAGTACCACGCAGCGTTGATCCGTCCACCCATCGAGCCTACCGCCGGCGGCCGGGGTCAGGAAGATCGGCCGTGCGCCTGTGGAGAAGCCCGGCTTTCCAAGTCCGGTCCAAGTCTTTGGTGGGAGGATGGTTCCAGGAGTACGACGGCGGCACGCCCTTTTGGGGGCGCGTTGCCTTTGGCAGCACGAGGCAGGCGGAGGTGCGGCGCGTGAGCGGCGAAATGGAGAAGGCGAAGCACCAGGCGAAAAGGGCGAAAGACGGTGCCGAGGAAGCCTCGGAGTCGAAGACTTTGGAAGTGGTGGCCCGCTTTGGCTGGGCCGCCAACGGGCTGATGCATCTGCTGATTGGCTTTATTGCCCTGCGGCTGGGCCTCGGGGCATCCGGGGAAGCGGACCAGGCCGGGGCGCTCTCCCAGCTCGCCAGCACTCCGGGCGGGGCATTCCTGCTGTGGGCCGGGCTGGTTGCCTGCGCCGCCCTGGCGTTGTGGCAGCTTGCCGATGCCGCGTTCGGCTACCGCGAGTTTGAATCCAAGAAGAAGTGGGGCAAACGGTTCAAGGCCGCCTGCCTTGCAGTCGTCTTCGCCGTCATTGGCTTCGCGTTCGGCATCTATGCCCTTGGCGGCAAGAGCGACAGCAGCCAATCCTCGCAGGACGCAAGCGCCCAACTGATGGCTTTCCCCGGCGGAGCGCTGGTGCTTTTCCTGATCGGCGCAGGCATCGCCATCGCGGGAGCCTTCTACATCTACAAGGGCATCACGCAGAAGTTCCTGGACGATCTGAAATCCCTGCCGCCGGGCGGCGCGAGGATCGGCATCAGCTGGGCCGGCTCTTTCGGCTACGTGGGCAAGGGGGCGGCGCTGCTGGTGCTTGGCATTCTTTTCTCGGTCGCGGCGTTCCACCAAGATGCGGAGGAAGCCAAGGGTCTCGACGGCGCACTGAAGGCGCTGCAGGAACAGCCCTTCGGCGACGCCGCGCTGATTGTGGTGGCCCTCGGCCTCATCTGCTACGGACTGTACCTGGGCGCACGTGCCCGCTACGCCAAAATGTAGCGGGCACGTGCCGGGCCTAAGTGGAGCGGCTTCCTGACGCCGCCCCGGGCCTGAGTCAGGACATCCTTCCCGACTGCGTCAGGAAGCGGAGACTGCTGCGCCGAGGCGGTAGCCGGCGCCGCGGTGCTGCTCCGGCAGCCGGTCGCCCTTGCCGAACATTTTGTTGCGCAGTGTTCCCTCCGCGTACTTGGTCGGGTAGGCGCCGCGCTTCTGCAGTTCCGGAACCACGAATTCGACGATGTCCTCAAAGGTGCCCGGCGTGATGGCGTAGGCCAGGTTGAAGCCGTCCACATCGGTCTCGTCCACCCACTCAATGAGCTTTTTGGCAACTTCTTCGCCGGACCCAACGGTGATGGGGCCAAAGCCGCCGACGCCGACCCACTCGGCCAGCTGCCGGATGGTCCACGGCTTGCCGTCGTCGCCGGAGGCCTTCTGGAATGTCTCCACGGAGGACTGAATAGCGTTGGACTTCACGTTCTCGCCGATCACATCGTCAGGCCCGTAGCTGGACAGGTCCACGCCCATCCAGCCGGAGATCAGCGCCAGCGCACCGTTGACGTCCGCGTAGGACTTGTAGTCCTCGAATTTGGCCTGGGCGGTGGCGCTGTCGGGACCGGTCACCACCGTCTGCATGGCGTAGATGCGCACGTCGTAGCGTCCGCGGCCTGCTGCCTCCACCGCATCGCGGATCTTCTTGACCGAGGCGGCCAGCATTTCCTTGGTGGGGCACGTGACGAAGACGGCTTCGGCGTTTTCCGCGGCGAACTCTGTCCCGCGCTTGGACGCGCCGGCCTGGAAGATCACCGGGGTGCGCTGCGGGCTCGGCTCGGTGATGGCGATGCCCGGAACCTTGAAGTACTTGCCCTCGTGGCCGATCTCGTGCACCTTGGCCGGATCAACGAAGACTCCGGCCTCGCGGTCCTTGACCACGGCGTCTTCTTCCCAGGAACCTTCGAGCAGCTTGTAAACCACCTCAAGGTACTCGTCGGCGTGGGCGTACCGCTCGTCGTGCTCCATCTGGTCCGTTTGGCCCATGTTGCGCGCAGCGGAGGGCAGGTACCCAGTGACCACGTTCCAGCCGACGCGGCCGTTGGTCAGGTGGTCCAGCGTCGCCAACCGGCGGGCGAAGGGGTACGGATGCTCATAAGCGGTACCGGCAGTGAGGCCGAAACCGAGGTTCTCCGTCACAGCGGCCATGGCGGAGACCAGCATGAACGGATCATTGACCGGGACCTGCGTACCTGCGCGAAGCGTTACTTCATTAGAGCCGCCGAACACGTCGTAGGTGCCCAGCACGTCGGCGATGAAGAGCCCGTCGAAGAGGCCCTCTTCCAGCACCTTGGCCAAGTGCGTCCAGTAGCCGATCGTCTTGTAGTCGGCGGACTTGTCCTGGGGATGGCGCCACAGACCGGGCGACTGGTGCCCAACGCAGTTCATGTCGAAGGCGTTGAAGCGGATTTGCCTGCTGGCGGGTACCAATGTCATTTCAGACTCCTTCATGACCGTGAAGAGCCTATACACCGGTAGCTGCGGTTTCGTTGCCGAATACCGCGGCGGCTACCGAAAGAATCTTGGTTCTCCATCGGTCCTGGCGGTAGCACCTTCCTCAAAGAGGGGGTTGCTGCGGCGTCAACGAGCCAGGTCTCTCAGCCGCTCTGGATGGTTACATGTCCATTCCACCGCAGCCCGGCGGCGGGCGCGAAATCCGTACGTCATACCGGGTAATCCCCCGGCTGCTTTTCGCACACCCGCCGTCCGCTGCTGCCCTCGGCGCCCGCGCTCAGGACTTGGCCGGGGCATCACCGATGCTGTGCAGTCCCTCGGGCGTGGTGCCGTTGACCTCATAGTCGCCGATGGTCCGCGCCTTGAAGACGGTGGGATTGTGCGTGGCTACGGTCCGTGCGTTGCGCCAATGGCGGTCCAGTGCCTTGCCCTTGGATGTCGCGCTTGCTCCCGTGACGTCGAAGAGCTGCCCGGTGGCATCAAGAACCAGCTCCGGCACCACAATCTGCGCCTTCTCCACGGCAGCTTCCCCACGGATGTAACGTTGAATGTCGTCGAGCGGGAGGGACTTGTCTGCCGCGGCATCCAGTTCCCGCGCCGCGGTCAGGACCACCGATTCGGCGGCGAATGCCTTGGCCGACAGCTGGCCGACGAGCTGAAGGATCAGCGGGTCATGCCGGAACAGTTCGCCCGTTCCGGTGTTAAAGGTCCGCTTACGGTTCCGCACCAGGATTTTCGCGTCCGCGAGCGCCGCATTGCCAATCCCGGCCAGTACAGCGAGCAGCACCAGCTGAAAGAATGCCGGTTCGTGCGTGCTCGACGGCTTGCGTTCGATAACGTCGGCCGGCTCCACCACGGCATCGCGGAAGTAGGTTGTCCCCGTCCCGGTCAGCTGCTGGCCGAAGCCGTCCCAGTCGTCAACGATCTCCACACCCGCCTGCTTGGTATTGACGACGGCGTACTGCCGCCCCTCGACACCCTCGGTGCTGGCCATGACCGCGATCCACTCCGCGAAGATGCTGCCGGTGGTGTAGTACTTTTCGCCATTGAGCAGCCACTTCCCGCCATCCCTGACCAGTTTGGTGTTCGTGGTGCCCAGCGCGTTCCCGGCCTTCTCCGTGGCCGCGTTGCCGAAGATCTCGCCGGCCACGATGCGCGGATACCAGCGGCGGGCAAAGGCCTCGCCTTCCAGGCCTACTGTCTCGACGAAGGCGAAGTGCGAGCGGTACAGGTGCGCGACGCTCGAGTCCGCAGCCGCAAGTTCGATCAGGAGGCGGAAGAAGTGCTCGAAGGAGACACCGTCGCCGCCATGCTCTACGGGCACCCGCAGTTTCCCAAAGCCTTCCGCGTTCAGCCACGCAACTTGTTCGAATGGCAGGATCCTGTTCAGTTCCCGGTCCAGTGCTCCCTGGGCGATCCGTTCGAAGACCGGCCGGAAGCGGCCGGCCAGCCGCTCGTAGGTTGCTTCTGCGGTCTCGGTGCGCTCGTTCGCGATAGTTTCCGTCATCGTCTTCCTTCCAAAACCTTGTTCTGTGCTGCGGCCGAGAATTCTCCGAAGGCGCCGCGGAACTGTCGTGCCGGGTGCCGGTCGTTGAGCTGCGGTCCGTTGTAGCCCTCGCCGCCGCCGAACAGCTTTTCCCGGAAGCTTCCCGGCGCGTACTCTGTCTGCGCCAGTCCCCTGCTGCGCAGTTCCGGCAATACTCCGTCGATGAAGTCCGTATAGGAACCGGGCAGGATCTGGTTGATGATGTTGATGCCATCCACACCCGCGTCCTGCCACTGCTCCAGCCGGTCGGCAATCTGTTCCGGGGTTCCCTTGAGCCTGTGTGCCCGCCCGCGGAAGTCCGCGATATCACGCAAGGTCGGGTTGCCTCCGGGGACCGATTTGCGCAGGCTTTCCAGGTGTCCCTGGGTGCCCTCCGTCTGGAAATCGCCCAGCGGCGTGTCCGGATCCAGTCCGCCCAGATCTACACCGAGACCGCCGGCGATGTGGGCAATCATCGCTCCGGAGTCCAAGTATTCGTCCAGTTCGGCTTCTTTGCGGTCCGCCTCGGACTCGGTGCCGCCGACGATGAAATGCAGCCCTTGGAAGAACTTCAGGTCCTCGGCCCTGCGCCCGGCCGCAACCGTCTGGCTGCGCACGGCTGCGGTGTATGCGGCGGCGGCTTCGGGATGCGCCGCCAGCATGAAGGTCGCCTCGGCATTGTCGGCGCAGAACTGCTGGCCGCGGCCCGAGCTGCCGGCCTGGAACAGCACCGGGGTCCGCTGGGGCGACGGCGAGGACAGGTGCGGTCCGTCGATCGAATACCGTTCTCCGCGGTGGTAGATCTTGTGGACCTTCTCCGGATCCGCGTGGACTCCGTCCGCCTTGTCCTGGACCAGCGCGCCATCGTCCCAGGAGCCCTCCCACAGTTTGTAGACCGCGGAGACGTACTCTTCGGCCCAGCCGTACCGGTCTTCGTGCGAGGCCAGGCCGCCGCCGAAATTACGGTGCGCATTCTCCAAGGCGCTGGTCACGATGTTCCAGGCTGCGCGCCCGTTGGAGATGTGGTCCAGAGTGGACATCTGCCGCGCGAACTGGAACGGATGGCTCTGGATCACCGACGAGGTCGCCGCCAGTCCGATTTCCCGGGTTGCCCCGGCCAAGGCGCCCAACAGGATGAGCGGATCATTCGCCGGCACCTGCATGCCCCGGCGGATGTGCGAGGCCCATCCGCCGTCGTCGTCGCCATAAAGACCCACGACGTCGGCGAAGAACAGGGCGTCGAACTTCGCATCTTCCAGTTGCCGGGCCAGATCCGTCCACAGCTGTAGGTCATTGAAACGGTGCTGCTGCGCCTGCGGATGGCGCCATTGCCCGCCCATGATGTGGCTGTTGGTGTTCATGACGAAGGCGCTCAGCAGCAGACGGGGACGTCCCTGCGGGTAGCGCGTACTCTCGATGGCCAAAACGGGCCCCTCTCAGTGAAGCTGTGCGGTTGCAGGTAGCGGGCTGGCTCAGGAAGCGGAGACGAGTTCCGGCTGTGCATCGGCCTGCTCGTTCCCGGACAACGGACGGTCCTTGGTCTCGGGAGCCTTGAGCGTGGCGATGATGGTGATGGCCGAGACGCCGAGGAAGTACACGATGACCCAGACCGGATTCCCGCCGCCGGCCGCCAATAGGGCCGTAGCCACCAGGGGTGCCAGCCCGCCGCCGAGTACCGAGCCGAGTTGGTAGCCGAGGGAGACCCCGCTGAAGCGGACACGTGTGCTGAACAGCTCGGAGAAGAACGCCGCCTGCGGACCGTACATTGCGTCATGTCCCACATTCAGGCCGAACACCACGCCGAGGACGATCAGGAAGAACACGCCGCTGTCGAGCAGCCAGAAGAACGGGATGACGGCCACGGCGCTGCTGACTGCCCCGAAGAGGTAGACCCTGCGCCGGCCAATCACATCCGACAGCCAGCCCCACAGCGGGACGGTGACCAGGCCCAGCGCGGACGCGATCAGCACGGCGGCCAGGCCGGTGTTGCGGTCCGTACCGGAGACCTGGGTCAGGTAGGTCAGGATGAAGACGGTGTAGACGTAGTAGAAGGCATTCTGCGCAATGCGGAGGCCGGTCGTGAGCACAACCTGCCGCGGGTGGGTCTTGATGCTCTCCAGCACCGGGCGGTCAGCAACCTTTTCCACCTGCTGTACACGCTTGAACTCTGCGCTGTCTTCGACGGACAACCGGATTACCAGTCCGACGGCGACCAGCAGCAAGCTGGCAACGAACGGGATCCGCCAGCCCCAGGCCAGGAACTGTTCGTTGGTCATCGAGTTCTCCAGCACCAGCAGCACGCCCGTGGCCAGCAGCATGCCGGAGGTGGGACCAAGCTGGGTGGCGCTGCTGGTCAGTCCGCGGCGCTTCGGCTTGGCGTGCTCCACCGTCATCAGGGCCGCACCGGCCCATTCGGCGCCGTACCCGATGCCCTGGACAACGCGCAGCAGCAGCAACAGCACAGGGGCCACCCAGCCGATCTGCGCGTAGACCGGCAGCAGGCCAATGGCGGTGGTGGCCAAACCGGTCAGCAGCAACGAGGCAACCAGCACGGTCTTGCGACCGATCCGGTCACCGTAGTGGCCGCCGAGGATCCCGCCGATCGGACGGGCGACGAAGCCGACGGCGTAAGTGGCAAAGGCGGCGATGGTGCCGACCAGCGGTTCGGCCGGGGCGAAGAACAATGGCCCGAAAACGGTGGCGGCCGCGAGCCCGTACAGGACAAAGTCATAGCCTTCGATCGTCGTGCCGATGAAGCTGGCTACGGCGACCTTCGTGGTCATTTTCTTCGGCGGGGAAGGGTTTGAGGTAATGCTCATTTCTGTCTCTCCTGTGGCGTCAGCCGAGAAGATGCAGCGCACTTCCGATCGGACCACGGCAGAAGGCAGTGGGAGGGACCGGTTGAGGCGCTTACTCCATCGGTCCTGGCAGTAGCACCCTACGGAACAGGTCTTACTGCGCTTGTTCGGCGCAGCCCTCGACAAGTTCCTTGTTATCAGCGCGAATCCAGGGAGATTCGTCGTGACCAGGGTTGCTGCGGCGTCATAGAGCCAGGTCTCTCAGCCGCTCGGGATGGTTACAGGTACATTCCACCGCAGTCCGACGGCGGCGTGAAATTCCTACGTCATACCGGGTAATCACCCTGCCGCTTTTCGCCTGCCCGCCTGGAAGCGATGACGGCACCCGCAGCAAAGCAGGCCAGGATCAGAACGACGACGGCGACCGCCAGTGCGGTGCTGTTGCCGACCAGTGACGGCAGATTCTGCAGGATCAGCACCAGAATCCCCAGCAGGCCCACGAATCCGAGCGCCGGTGCGACGGACCGCTTCCAATCGGTCACTGCTGTTTGCCGGCGCCGGAAGAACACGAGCACCGCCACACTGGTCAACGTCATCAGGACCACGATCCCCAGCGAGGCGAAGCCAGCGAACCAGGTGTAGAACTGGACGATCGGATCCCAACCGGCGACAACAGCCGTCAGCAGGAACAGGGCTACTACCGCGTTGTCCGCGATGGAAGCCAGATGCGGCGAGTTGTGCCGGGCATGGGTCCGTGCGAGCTTTCGAGGAAAAACGTCCTGTCCCGCCAACTGGAAGAAGTAGCGCGAACCGATGTTGTGGAAGGACAGAATGCAGGCGAAGAGACTGGTGGCCAGCAGCACCTGGACGATGTGGCTCCCCGCCGTCCCAAGGTAGAGGGCGGTTGTTTCGGACAACAGTGTGCCGGGCGCGTCCGTGGCTTTTTGCACGATCGTTCCGTCTCCCCAGACACTGATGAGCAACCAGGTGGAGAGGGCATAGAAGCCGCCCACCACGATCAAGGCCAGGTAGGTAGCCCGGGGAATTGTCTTGTCCGGATCGCGGGCTTCATCACGGAAGATCGCGGTGGCCTCGAAGCCGATGAAACTGAGGATGGCGAACAGCAACGCGATGCCCGGAGCGCCGGACAAAACTGTGGACGGCGTGACGAACCCTGTTGACAGGCCCTCGGGACCGCCTCCGCCGAAGACGATGAAGCCGTCAAGCACCAGCACGATCACGACTTCGGCGACCAGCAGGACTGCCAGTACCTTGCCTGAAACTTCGATGTTCCGGTGTCCCAGCCATGCCACTGCCGCAAGGGCCGCGGCGGCCCAGAACCACCAGGGCAGTGACGGTCCACCGTAGGCGCGCACCACTTCATCGACGGCTGGCGCGAACAGCCCGTACACCCCGGCTTCCAAGGCCAGGTAGGACAGCAGCGCCACGAACGCGCCGCCCAAGCCTGCGCGCCGGCCCAGCCCCTTTTCGATGTAACTGTAGAACGCACCGGCCGTGGGAACATGCGGCGTCATCGTGGTGAAGCCGACGGAGAACAGCAGGAGGATGCCCGTCGCCAGCAGGTAGATGAATGGCAGTCCGGCCCCGTTGCCGCTGGCAATAGCCAACGGCACAGTGCCGCCGATGACACCGAGCGGCGACGCGGCGGCCACCACGATCAAAACGACGCTTGCGACGCCGAGACGGCCGGAGAGGCGGGGAGCGTCTGTCTTTGTCTGCGGGGCAATCGTCGGCGGGCTGGAAACGCTCACTTCGCTGCTCCCACGTAGTTGGCTTCGGCACGCGTGGCAGCAGCTTCCCGGCCCGCATCGGCGCCGGCGACACCGATGGTCCAGACATAGGGCGGCTCGGTGGCGTTGACCTCCCAGTCGCCGACGATCCGCGACTTGTAGATGAACGGGTTGTGCGTGGCCACGGTGCGCGCGTTGCGCCAGTGCCGGTCCAGGGCTTTCCCCGTGCTGGTCGACGATGCACCCAGCACATTGAACAGGGCACCCGCCGCGTCGGGCACCAGAGCGCTCAGCACAATCTGCGCCTGGCCGGATTCAAGTTCCACGGCGATGTTCGCGGCCTTTTCGGCGTCGTCGTTCTGCAACCGTGAAGCGAAGACCCGGTCGAGGCTCTGGGCCACGCGCAGGGTGGTGGCTTCCGCGGCGTAGGCTTTAGCGCTGATTTCGCCGACAACCTGCAGAATCTGGGCGTCGTTGCGTACAAGCGGGGCGTTGCCGTGGCCGAAGACGCGCTTTCGCTCGCGCACGTTCACCGCGACGTCGGTGACCACGGCCTTGGCGATGCCGGCCAGGCTGACCAGCAGGATGTGCTGGTAGAGGGCCGTCTGGTAGGGGAAGCGGTCAGCGAAGGCCGTGACGTTGGCCGGGTCCACTTCGGCGTCGGTAAACACCGTGGTCCCGCTGCCCGTGAGCCGCTGGCCGAAGCCGTCCCAGTCGTCGAAGGTCTCCACGCCGGCAGTCTTGGCGGAAATAATGACGGAGACGTCCGAACCGTCCGGGCGTTTTGCCGTCACATCGACCCAGTCGGCGAAGATGGTGCCGGTGGTGTAGAACTTGCGCCCGTTCAACACCAGCTTGCCGCCGGCTTCGTCCAGCACGGTGCCGGTGCCGCCGACGCCGGGCTCGGTCCACGCGTTGCCGGCCAGCTGCCCGTTCGCGAAGCGCTGCAGCCATACGCTGCGGTCTTCGCGGTGATGGTGGTAGAGGTGCTCCTCCGTCAGCGCGATGTGCGAACGCAAGGCCTGCGGGATGTTGCTGTCGGCGGCGGCGAGCTCGATAAGCAGCTGGGTGAATTCTTCCCAGTTCAGGCCGTCCCCACCGAGTTCCGCGGGGATACGGGCGGCGCCGAAGCCGGCTTCCTTCAACCAGCCGATCTGCTCGAACGGCAGTTCCCTGGCCTGTTCACGGTCCAGCGCGCCGGCGGCAATACGGGAGAAGATCGGCCGGTACTTGGCGGCGGCCTTGGAGAATGCGTTGTCGGTCATTGTGTGCTCCTGTGGCTCGTTCGAATCGATTAGGTGTAGAGGGAGATGGGCTGGACTTCGCCGAGCAAGTAGTTCGCGCCTACCTCGACTTTTTTGTAGTCCACTGGGTCATGCAGGGTGTGTGTGCGGACGTTGCGCCAGAAGATGTCGAGTCCGGTCTCCGACTTGGCAGAGGAGGAACCGGTGACCTCGAAGATCCTGTTGGCTACCTCGACTCCCACCTCAGTCGAGACGACCTTCAACTGCGCGATGCTGATCGCGATGCGGGCGCGTTCTTCGGCGGTCAGTTCATTTCCCCGGGCGATCACGGCGTCGAACTCCGTACCGATCTTGTCTGCGAGCGCTTCGACCGCGGCGATCCGCGAGGAGAGTTCGCCGTAGACTCGCTGGGTCAGCGGATCCTGGGCATAGGTTTCAGCGGGGCTGAGAAACCAGGAGTTCTTCCGGGCCAGCGTGATCTGCCGGCCGCGTTCCAGCGCCCCTTCTGCGATGCCCAGATAGAGGTTGCCGAACGCCAGCTGGATGTAGGGCGTGACCAGGGTCGAGAACGGCTCATCCCCCACTTCGCCGATGATGTCGGCGGAGGTGACGCGCACGCCGTCGTACTTCACGGAGCCGCTGGCGGAGAGGCGCTGGCCCAGCGCGTCCCAATCACCGAGGAAATGGATCCCTTCGCGGTCATGCTCCAGCGCCAGGGCGAGGAACTTTCCGTTCTCGGCGCCGCCGCTCACGACGGCGTTGACCAAGATGGCGTCCCCCACCGAAGCCCCTGTGGAAAAGTGCTTGACTCCGGTGAGGCGGTAGCCGTCGCCTTCCGGGACGAGCTCCAGGTTCGGGTCCACCGGATTGACGGAGTCGCCCCAGGACCAGCGGCCCAGGGCCGAGCGGCGGAGCCAAAGCTCCTGCACCTGCCGGCTGCCGTAGAAAACGACTGCGCCCAGGTTCGCGTAGTGGTACGCAAGGATTTGGCCGATGGAGGCATCGACCCTGCTCAGGATGCGCACGGCGTGCAACGCGCTTTCCCAGTGCCCGCCCTCGCCGCCCCATTCGCGCGGAATGATGAGGTTGATCAAGCCGGAATTGCGCAGCAACTCCACCTCAGCGTGCGGGTCTTCGTTCCTGCGGTCGCGCTCCAACACATCCGGGCTCAACGCTGCCGCGACGCCCTGGGCGATCTGGCGCCAATGGGCCAGCTCTTCCCTGCTGGCTTGTCCCGACCAGGGCGAACGCGGAGCGGTGTGCACGGTTTTTTCGATAACAGGGGTGGTCATGAGGTACTCCTGGGCAGAGGCTCCCGCCTGCCTGCGGCGCGCAACAATCCAAAGTGGAGGGGACGCAGCCGGGAGGGGGCCGTACTTGCCGGACACGGTTTGTGCGCGGCCAGATCCTCATCTGGGGCACCCCACTACGGGAGAGGGTTGCCGCCCAACCAGCCAGAGCTTGTCGTTGGGACTCTTGATCTTGGAGTTCAGTATGCCGAGGAGCCGGGCTCCCCGAAACAAAGATGAAGTTATGTGAATGCGGGCACAGCTTATGCGCAGCAGCTACACAGGCCCCGGAGCTACAGAGTCCGCGGCTACAGGCCGAGGTACGGCGCCTCGATCTTCGGGCAGGTGTCCATGACGACGTCGAGTCCGGCGGCCTTGGCCCGTTCCGCTGCGGCTTCGTCGATCACGCCGAGCTGCAGCCACACGGCCTTCGCGCCGACCTCAATCGCCTGGTCCACCACAGGGCCGACCCTCTGCGAGTTCACAAAGCAGTTCACCACGTCGATCTCGCCCGGGATCTCCGCCAGCTTCTTGTATCCCTTCTGCCCGTGCACGTCGTCGCCCTTGAGACTGACCGGAATGATTTCCATGTTCAGCCGGTCCATCATGTAGCGGGACACGCTCAACGCCACGCGGCGGGGATTGTTGGAGAGGCCTACCACGGCCCAGCGCGCCGGGGTGCTCAACAGCCGCTTGATGACTTCGGGATCATTCTGATGCGCCATGCCGCCAGCCTACCCGCGTCACATTCACTCGGGAATGGCGGGGCGCGGTTGGCGGACTTGCCCCGGCAACTCCAAATGCCATTTAGTGGGAGGACCCATCCCGAGCGGCCGAGAGACCTGGATCGATGAAGCCGCAGCAACCCGCCCCCTTGAACAAGCCGTCAGGCTGAACACGGGCAACGGTGCTACTGCCAGGACCGATGGAAAGGAACTCCACCATGTCCTCAAACACCGACCACATCCGCGTCACCCACGCCGGTTCATTGCCCCGCACACCCGAGCTGCTGGCCGCCAACGAGTCCAAGGACGCCAACGGAATTACCCCGGAATTCCTGGACTTGCTCCAAACCTCGGTGATCGACATCGTCGCTCGCCAGCGGAACCTGGGCATCGATATACCGAACGACGGCGAGTACGGGCATGCCATGGCCAGCTCCGTTGATTACGGCGCCTGGTGGAACTACTCCTTCGCCCGCCTGGGCGGCTTGGAGCCGACCAATGTAGACCGCTGGGCTGACGCCGAAGTGCGCCGCTCCTCCCCCGGCAACATTGTGCTCACGTCCTTCCCGGACCGCCGCGACCGGCAGAAGTTCAACGACGCCTACAACGATCCGTCGTCGGGCATCCTGGCGCACCGCAAGTCCGTCACGCAGCCGAAGATCGCCGGCCCGCTGACCTACACCGGGCACGACCTGGTGAAGTCGGACGTCACCAACCTGAAGAAGGGCCTCGACGCCGCCGGGCTGTCCGAAGGTTTCGTGGCGGCGCTGTCCCCGGGCTCCTGCGCCCGCGTGGCCAACGAGTACTACAAGACGGACGAAGAGCTGCTGTACGCCTGCGCCGATGCCATGCGCGAGGAATACAAAGCGATTATCGACGCCGGCCTGACGGTCCAGCTCGACGACCCGTCCCTGGCCGAGAGCTGGGACCAGATCAACCCGGAGCCCAGCTTGGAGGACTACCTGAAGTTCATCCAGCTGCGCGTCGAGGCCACCAACTGGGCACTGCGCGACCTGCCGCAGGACCAGATCCGGCTGCACGTCTGCTGGGGCTCCTGGCACGGCCCGCACACCACGGACATCCCGTTCGCGGACATCATCGATTCGGTGCTGCAGATCGACGCCGGTGCGTACTCGTTCGAGGCCGCCAACGTCCGGCACGAGCACGAATGGCGCGTCTGGGAAGACACCAAGCTGCCCGAGGGCAAGTCCATCGTTCCGGGCGTGGTCTCCCATGCGACCAACGTCGTCGAGCATCCCGAACTGGTGGCGGACCGGATCGAGCGCTTCGCCCGCCTGGTGGGCCGCGAAAACGTCATCGCCTCCACCGACTGCGGCCTGGGCGGACGTGTGCACCCGCAGATCGCCATCGCCAAGCTGGAGGCGCTGGGCCAGGGCGCGGAGCTCGCCACCAAGCGACTCTGGAAGTAGCCTTCGGCCGCGGAAGGCGCAGCTTTTGTTACGCGGCATTGTTACAGCCACCTTGCCGAATGGGCCTTGCGTGCAGTTTAGTTGGCGTTGACCATCCCGAGCGGCTGAGAGACCTGGATCGATGAAGCCGCAGCAACCCTGGTCGTTGGAAACCTCCCCTGGTTCCCGGCGATAACGAGGTGACAAGCCACGGGAACGGCTAAGCGAAAGCTGCGCCGCAAGGCTTGATCCGTAGGGTGCTACTGCCAGGATCGATGGAGTGATCTCATGACTGTAGTAATCCCGTCTGTGCGGCCGACGGCCCCTTCCAGCCCGGACTCTTCCAGCAGCGTTGACGCGGCCCACCATGCCTCTGCCCTGCCGGTTTCCTTCCGCGCGCTGCGCCGCACTTTCGGCAACGGGAACGCCGCCCACACCGTGCTCCGCGACATCAGCTTCGACGTCCGGCGTGGTGAAGTTCTCGCGATCCTCGGCCCCAGCGGCTGCGGCAAGTCCACGCTGCTGCGCGCCGCGGCCGGACTCGACGCACCCAGCGCGGGCTCCGTGGACATCGACGGCACGCCGGTCCAGGGCATCGATTCGCGCTGCGCCTTCGCCTTCCAGGAACCGCGCCTGCTGCCCTGGCATACGCTGCAGGCCAACGTGGCCATCGGACTGCCTAAGGGCACCAGCGTCAAGCAGGGCAAGTCCAAGGTGGGCCGCCTGCTGGAGCTGGTAGGGCTGGACAAGTTCGCCAAGCACCGCCCGCGCGAGGTCTCCGGCGGCATGGCCCAGCGCGCTTCGCTGGCCCGCGCCCTCGCCCGCAACCCTGGTGTCCTGCTGCTCGACGAGCCCTTCGGCGCTTTGGACGCGCTGACCCGGATCAAGATGCAGGACCTGCTGCTGGACGTCCACGCCGCCGAACCGACCACCGTCCTGCTGGTCACGCACGACGTCGACGAAGCCCTGCAGTTGGCCGACCGGATCATCGTGCTGGGCAAGGAAGCGTCTGCAGGACAAGAAACCGAGCACGACGGCGCCACTATCGTGCGTACCGTCGATGTCCCCGGCGACCGCCCGCGTAACCGTGGTTCCGTGGAGCTGGCCCGAATGCGCAGCTCCCTGCTTGCCAGCCTCGGCGTCGACGGCCACTAACGCCGTCCGACTGGTACGACGGCCAGCAGCGCCGTCGTACTTCCCCTGTTTTCCCTGAGCTATGCCGGGTCCGTTGCGGCCCGAACCACCCGTGTTCCGCGGATCGTCTCCTGTTCCGCACTACTTTTGAAGGATCAATCATGTCGCTTGCCCGCCGCTTTTCCCGCCGTTCCCTCTTCGGCGCCGCTGCCGTTGCCGCCTCCGCTTCCCTGGCCCTGACCGGCTGCGTGGCCGGCGAGAATTCCGAAGCCACCGCCGCTGCAGGTGCCGGCGGCGACGGTGTCCTGAACATCGACTTCGCCACCTACAACCCGCTGAGCCTGATCATCAAGGAAAAGGGCTGGCTTGAAGCCACGCTGGCCGAGGACGGCGTGGAGGTCAACTGGATCCAGTCCGCCGGCTCCAACAAGGCCAACGAGGCACTGCGTTCGGGCGCCGTCGATGTTGGATCCACGGCCGGTTCCGCTGCCCTGCTGGCCCGTGCCAACGGTTCGCCGATCAAGACCATCGACCTCTACTCCCAGCCGGAGTGGTCCGCCCTGGTGGCGCTGCCCGGCTCCGGCATCGAGAAGGTCGAGGACCTCAAGGGCAAGTCCGTGGCCGCCACCAAGGGCACGGATCCGTACTTCTTCCTGCTGCAGTCCCTCGAGGAAGCCGGACTGACTCCCGAGGACGTGACCGTGCAGAACCTGCAGCACGCCGACGGCTGGAGCGCGCTGAACAACGGCTCCGTGGACGCCTGGTCCGGCCTCGATCCGATCATGGCCGGCGCCGAGCAGGAAGGCGCGGAGCTGTTCTACCGGAACCTGGACTTCAACACCTACGGCTTCCTGAACGCCACCGAATCCTTCCTCGAGGAGGAGCCCGAGCTCGCGCAGACCGTGGTCAACGCGTACGAGAAGGCGCGTGCCTGGGCCGCCGAGAACCCGGAGGAGACCGCGCAGATCCTCGCCGACGTGGCCGGACTGGATCTTGAGGTGGCCACCACGGTGATCACCGAGCGCAGCAACCTGGACGTCGACCCGGCGCCGGGCGAGGTGCAGCGCGCCGTACTGGAGAAGATCGGCCCGGCCTTCGTCGAAACCGGCGATGTGGCTAGCCAGAAGCAGATCGACGACGCCGTCGACACCCTTCTCGTAGACTCGCTGGTGCTCAAGGCTGATCCGTCAGCCATCAAGGAATCCTGATGACGCATATCGGAAGTCATGACGGATTACCTGCCACCGGCAACAGCGTTATCGCCACCAGTAAAGAAGGCCTCGAGGCTACTGGTGTGACGATAACAACCGCAGGCGCTGCCCAGCCGGGTCCGGCGGGTCCTTCACAGGACCGCTCCCCGGCAAACGGATGGTCCCCGGCCGGGGTACTGGACAAAGGCTGGGCGCGCCTGTTCCTTGGACTGCTCATCCCCGCCGCACTCATCGCGGCGTGGCAGTGGAGCACCTCCGCAGGCATTTTCAGCGTGGTCCAGCTACCGCCGCCGGCCATGGTGTTCGAGGCCGCGGCCGACCTGATCCAGCGCGGCGAGCTGGCTACGCACATTGCGATCTCGACCCAGCGCGTGCTGATCGGCTTCGCCTTCGGCGCCGCCCTGGGGCTGACGTTCGGCGCCTTGGTGGGCCTGTCCCGCTGGGCCGATGTCCTGCTGGCGCCGCTGATCGGCGCCCTGCGCGCCGTCCCGTCCCTGGCGTGGGTCCCGCTGCTGATCCTGTGGATGAAGATCGGCGAGGACTCCAAGGTAACGCTGATCCTGATCGGTGCCTTCTTCCCCGTCTTCACCACGGTGTCGCTGGCACTGCGCCATGTGGACCGCAACCTGGTAGAAGCCGGCCGCGCCTTCGGGCTCAAGGGTCTGAAGCTGCTGACCACGGTGCAGCTGCCCGCCGTCGTTCCTTCGGTATTTTCCGGACTTCGGCTGGCGCTGGCGCAGGCCTGGCTGTTCCTGGTGGCGGCGGAACTGATCGCCTCCTCGATGGGACTAGGCTTCCTGCTGACAGACTCACAGAATAATGGCCGCACGGACCGATTGCTGCTGGCGATCGTCCTGCTGGCTGTGATTGGAAAGATAACCGACGCGCTCCTCGGAGTGGCGGAGAAATGGGCAGTAAAACGATGGGCATAAACGTAGCCGAAACCGCCGCCGGACACATCCCCGCGCCGGAGCTCCCGGCCACCGTCTGGGCCGAGCCGCAGACTGAGGCCGAGCGCATCGCGTTCTGGGAGGCGGCCGCCCGGCGCCTGGACTGGGCCGAGCCCTGGCACACCGCCCACTCCTCCACCCCCGTGGACACCGAGGCGCGGCGCGGGCCGGAGCTGCGTTGGTTCGACGGCGGAAAGCTCAACGCCGCCTACAACTGCGCCGACCGCCACGTGGAGGCCGGCCGCGGCGACAGGGTGGCGCTGCATTTCGAGGGCGAGCCCGGCGACCGCCGCACCGTGACCTACGCGGACCTGCAGCGCGAGGTCTCCAAGGCGGCCAACGCGCTGCTGGCCCTGGGCATCACCAAGGGCGACCGCGTGGTCATCTACCTGCCGGTGATCGTCGAAACCGTGGTCATCACGCTGGCCTGCGCCCGGATCGGCGCCGTCCACTCGCTGGTCTTCGGCGGCTTCTCCTCCGAGGCGCTGAAGTTCCGCGTGGAGGACACCCGCGCCAAGCTGCTGGTCACCACGGACGGCCAGTTCCGCCGCGGCCAGGCCGTCCCGGTCAAGGCCAATGCCGATGAAGCCGTCGCCGGCGACAACGCTATCGAGCACGTGCTGGTGATCAACCGGACCGGCCACACGGACATCAACTGGGTGGAGGGCCGCGACGTCTGGTGGCACGACGTCGTCGACACCGCCTCTGAGGTCCATGAGCCCGAGGCCTTCGACGCCGAGACGCCGCTGTTCATCATGTACACCTCCGGTACCACGGGCCAGCCGAAGGGCCTGGTCCACACCACCGGGGGCTACCTGACCCAGAGCTCCTTCAGCCACGAATACCTGTTCAGCCACCCGGATCCGGCCAAGCGCGACGGCGACGTCCACTGGTGCACCGCGGACCTGGCCTGGGTCACCGCGCACACCTATGAGATCTACGGCCCGCTGTCCAACGGCGTCACGCAGGTCATCTTCGAGGGCACGCCGAACACGCCGCACCCGGGCCGCCACTTCGAGATCATCCAACGCTATGGCGTGACCAGCTACTACACCGCGCCCACCCTGGTCCGCTCCCTGATGGGCTGGTTCCCGGACGGCATCCCCGCCGAATACGACCTGAGCTCCATCCGCCTATGCGGCACGGTGGGCGAGGCCGTGAACCCCGAGGCATGGCGCTGGCTGCGCACGCAGGTAGGCCGCGATTCGCTGACCGCGGATCCGGCATCGGGCGTTCCCATGGTGGATACGTGGTGGCAGTCCGAAACCGGCGCGACCATCCTCTCCCCGCGGCAGACGGATGCGTCCTTCAAGCCCGGCTGCGCCACCCGCGCGCTGCCCGGTGCGGCCACCGACATTGTCGACGACGCCGGTGCCCGGGTGGGCGCGAACGTGCAGGGCAACATCGTGGTCACCAAGACCGGCCCCTCGATGGCGCGGACGGTGTGGGGCAACCCGGAGCGCTACTTCACGTCCTACTGGGAGAAGTACGCGGACAAGGGCTGGTTCCTCGCGGGCGACGGTGCCCGTTTCGACGACGACGGCGACACCTGGATCCTCGGCCGCACGGATGACGTGATCAACATTTCCGGCCACCGCTTGTCCACCATCGAGATCGAGTCCGCCCTGGTCTCGCACCCGGCGGTGGTGGAGGCCGGTGTCTGCCCCACGTATGACGCGAAGACCGGCCACGCCGCCACCGCGTTTGTGGTGCCGGCCAACAAGTCGCTGATCGTCGCCTCCACGGCCGCCGAACCGACGGCGGAGCAGGCTGCGGCCGTTGCCGAACTGCGAGGGCACGTGGCGACGCAGATCGGGCCGATCGCCAAACCGCGCGAGATCGTGTTTGTTCCGGACGTACCCAAAACGCGGTCCGGCAAGATCATGCGCCGCCTGCTGACCCAGCTGTTCGAGGGGAGCACGTTGGGCGACACCACGAGCCTGCAGAACGAGCCCTGCATCGCGGACATCAAGGAGATCTGCGATGCGCGATAGCCCCGGCCCAGGATTGGGGGCCCGCGCCGCAGCCGGCCCCCACCCCCACCCCCGGCCCAGGGCCCCGCTCGAGCCCATGTTTTGAAGGAGGTATCTGCATCATGCCTAGTCACAGCTCCAGCAGGTTCCAAAACATGGACCGTTAGGCTTGAACTTGGGCTCGAGCATCCATCGTTCGCGCATAACTCGCCTCAGGCCACTCGACGAACTGCCGTTTTTACCTCTGCCACGACTTTCTCCGGCGTAAATACCAGGTCCTCGTACAGATAGCGCAAAGTAGGATAGCCGCTCAGGACCCCGGCGTTGTTCCGCTTCCGGTCGTTTCGAAAGGATGCCCGGTCCCAGTGAAAGTCGAAGCCGTCCAGCTCGACGATGAGGCATCGCTCGACAATCATGTCCACGCGTCCAAGGCCTCGGATCCGCACCTGCGTTTCTACATGAAGTCCTGCCGTGCGGAACAGATCCCGGGCAATGACTTCAAGCGGTGAATCGGCATCGTTCCCGATGCCGTAAACCACTGCCCGGCGGACACCGTTCCGTTTACCCGGCAAGAGTTCCAACAGTTGATCTCGGGATACTGCTTTCCGTCGCACTGCCGACTCTGCAATCACCAGTGCTTCCAGCCGGGGACGGCAACGGATGGCATGAAGGACACAGTCGAGGACTGCGACGTAATTGCCCGGGCCTCGCTTGCCCAACAGCTGCCCGCGGTGCTTGACGAACGGGCCGGTGTGCCGGCCGTTGTGTGTCCACACATGCACTTGGCCCGGATCCTTAATGGTCCATAAGCCGAGCTCTTTGGCGGCTGAGACACAAGTGAGCAACCCGCCCGGCATCAGCGCAGCCCGGAGAACCGGGTCGGCATCCGGCGTTCCGACGAGTCCCCTCCTAAGCACAACGATGTCCCCCTGCGCGATGGCTGCCCTGATGCGGTAAGACCCGAAGCCCGCCTTGGCCAAGTCCGCGGCTTGGAGCGTACCCCCGTACCGTGCCACATACTCTGCGATGGGATCCACGTTCTGCATAGTCAAGAGGATGTCCGGACATGCAGTTCCACGGCCAGAGTCTCTTCGCAGCTGTGGAAAACATTGTCGATATCCAGCGCACTCGGCAAACTCACGGGAGAACGCAATGCGGCTAAACATTCTTGGTAGCACCCCGTAACAGTTGCGAGAATAGACGCGACCATCCCGAGCGGCCGAGAGATCTGGCTCTTTGACGCCGCAGCAACCATCCGGACTCCACCGGAGAGGTGCTACCGCCAGAAGCGATGGAGAGAGCGCAAGCAATCTTTGATCCGGATGGCGCAAGGCTGTCCGGCCTGGCGCCCGATGGATCGTCATTGCCCGGGATTCCCGCACATCGCGCCGCGGCGCAGACTTTGAAGGAATTCGCCATGAGCACCAACACCTCGGTCAGCCAGATCGCTGATCTCGAAACCCCGCTGAAATTCGCCTATTGGGTCCCGAACGTTTCGGGCGGCCTGGTGGTTTCCACCATTGAACAGCGCACCAGCTGGGACTTCGACTACAACAAGAAGCTGGCCCGGATCGCCGAGAACTCCGGCTTCGAATACGCCCTGACCCAGACCCGCTACGCCGCCAGCTACGGCGCAGACAAGCAGCACGAAGCTACCAGCTTCTCGCTGGCCTTGCTCGGCGCCACCGAAAAGCTCAAGGTCATTTCCGCTGTGCACCCGGGCATGTGGCATCCGGGCGTACTGGCCAAGTTCATCATCACCGCGGACCACATCTCCGGCGGCCGCGCTGCCGTCAACGTTGTCTCCGGCTGGCTCAAGGACGAGTTCGTGAACTTCGGCCTCGAGTGGCTGGAACACGACGAGCGTTACCTCCGCACCGAGGAATTCATCCGCGTCCTGCGCGGCCTGTGGACCGAGCAGGAGTACTCGCAGTCCGGCAAGTACTACAACATCAACAACTTCACCCTGAACCCGGCCCCGCTGGACGTCCCGGGCCGGGCGCACCCGGAGATCTTCTTCGGCGGCAACTCCACCGCTGCCCAGGCCGCCGCCGGCCGCACCGCCGACTGGTACTTCTCCAACGGCAAGGACCTGGCCGGTTTCGAGGACAATATCTCCGGCGTCACGGCCGCCGCAGCCGCCGTCGGCCGCACCCCGAAGTTCGGCCTGAACGGCTTCGTCATCGCCCGTGAGACCGAGGCCGAAGCCAAGGACCTCCTGCGCGAGATCGTGGCCAAGGCGCACCGCCCCGCCGTCGAAGGTTTCCGCGCCGCAGTCCAGGAAGCCGGTGCCTCCACCAAGGACGGCAAGGGCATGTGGGCCGATTCGAGCTACGAGGACCTGGTCCAGTACAACGACGGCTTCAAGACAGGACTTATAGGTACCCCGGAGCAGATTGCCCAACGTATCGTGGACTTCAAGAAGATCGGCGTGAACCTCATGCTGACCTGCTACCTGCATTTCCAGGAGGAAGTGGAAGCGTTCGGCCGCAACGTGCTGCCGATCGTCCGCGAACTCGAGGCGGACCTGGCCCGCGCCAACGGCACCGAACTGAACACTTCGCTGCTGCCCGCCACCAACTTTGAAGGAGCATCCGCCTGATGGCTGACCGCACATTTGGCTTCCGCACCCGCGCCCTGCACGCCGGCGGAACCCCCGACGCCGAGCATGGCGCCCGCGCCGTGCCGATCTACCAGAGCACGTCCTTCGTCTTTAAAGACACCGACGACGCCGCCAACCTCTTTGCGCTGCAGAAGTACGGCAACATCTACTCGCGCATCGGCAACCCGACCGTAGCGGCCTTCGAGGAGCGCATCGCTTCGCTCGAGGGCGGCATCGGGGCCGTGGCGACCGCGTCCGGCATGGCCGCGGAGTTCATTACCTTCGCCGCGCTGGCCGGTGCGGGCGACCACATCGTGGCCTCGTCCAAGCTCTACGGCGGCACCATCACGCAGCTCGATGTCACGCTGCGCCGCTTCGGCGTGGAGACCACGTTCGTCGATTCGACGGACCCGGCGGACTTCGCGGCGGCCATTGGCGAGAACACCAAGGCCGTCTACACCGAGATTGTGGCCAACCCTTCCGGCGACATTGCCGATCTTGAGGGCCTGGCCAAGGTAGCGCACGACGCCGGCGTCCCCCTTGTCGTGGACGCCACCTTGAGCACGCCTTACCTTATCCGACCGATCGACTACGGTGCTGATATCGTGATCCACTCCGCCACCAAGTTCCTCGGCGGCCACGGCACCACGCTCGGCGGCGTCGTCGTCGAATCCGGCCGGTTCAACTGGGGCAACGGCAAGTTCCCGGCGATGACCGAGCCGGTGGCTTCCTACGGCAACGTTTCCTGGTGGGGCAACTTCGGGGAGTACGGCTTCCTGACCAAGCTCCGCTCGGAGCAGTTGCGCGACATCGGTCCGTCCCTGTCGGCGCAGTCCGCCTTCCAGCTGCTGCAGGGCGTGGAGACGCTGCCGCAGCGCATGGACGAGCACCTCACGAACGCCAAGCGCGTCGCCGAGTGGCTTGAGGCCGACGAGCGCGTTTCGTGGGTCAACTACGCCGGCCTGCCCTCGCACCCGGATTACGAGCGCGGGCGCAAGTACCTGCCGCTGGGCGTCGGCTCCGTGTTCGCGTTCGGTGTCAAGGGCGGCCGCACCGCGGGACAGAAGTTCATCGAGTCCCTGCAGCTCGCCTCGCACCTGGCCAACATCGGTGACTCACGGACCCTGGTCCTGCACCCCGGCTCCACCACGCACCAGCAGCTCTCCGCCGAGCAGCTGCAGGCCGCCGGCGTGCCCGAGGACCTGATCCGCATTTCCGTGGGCCTCGAAGACGTCGACGACATCATCTGGGACCTGGATCAGGCCCTGACCGCCGCGGTGGCCGCCGCCGAAGCGGGCGACCTGGACCTCGGCGAATTCGATTCCGAAGCCGCAGCTTGCGAGATTGGAGCACGGGCATGAGCACCGCCGTTGAAGAGCGCACCTGGGTAGGGCCGTCCGCACCGGAACGCCTGAACATCCTGCGCAACACCAAGACCATCGCCATTGTCGGCGCCTCGGACAAGCCGAGCCGGGCCAGCTACTTCGTGGCCACCTACCTGCTCTCCTCGAGCAAGTACAAGGTCTACTTCGTCAACCCGGTAGCCAAGGAGATCCTGGGCCAGCCGGTCTACGCCTCGCTGGCGGACCTGCCCGAGGTGCCGGATCTGGTTGAGGTTTTCCGCAAGCACGATGACCTCCCCGGCGTGCTGGATGAGTCCCTCGCCGTCGGCGCGAAGACCATCTGGCTCCAGCTCGGCTCCTGGCACGAGGAAGTCGCGGCCAAGGCGGAGGCGGCCGGGCTCAACGTGGTCATGGACCGCTGCGTCAAGATCGAGCATGCGCGCTTCCACGGCGGCCTGCACCTAGCCGGGTTTGATACCGGGGTCATCTCCTCGAAACGCCAGCTGACAGCCTGATCCACCCATCTGGAGGGGGCAAGCGGTGCCTATGGCAACCGCTTGCCCCTCTGTTTTTCCCTACAATCCAACGCAAAGCGTACCGGTCCCCTCATTTAGGGGATGCCGGAGACCCCCAATCTCTAGGTTTTTACCAAGGTCGGGCCTAGACGATTAACCCCGGCCCATTAACAATCGATGAAGTCCGCGTCGACTGATGAGCCGATCACTCGAGACCGAGGGGTCTTAGATGTTCACTCACCGGGTTATGGGGAATAAACGGGAGGATGCGCGGGGGCGCAAATCTTCCTCCCGTCAAGCTGGTGCCGGGCAACCGGCCACGAAACAAACTGGGTACCGGCGGCGCGGCGTCGCCGGCATGCTCGCACTTGTACTGACAACGTCGCTGGGCCTTCCAGCCCTTGCAGGTCCGGCCCACGCTGGGGTGGTGGGCCAGGGATTTACCGTTACGCCAGCGGATCTGGCGTTCATTCTCAAGCAGATCAAGATTTCCGAGGCCCACGTGGCCAACACTACGTCCGCCACCGGCCCCTGCGGAGCGCTGCTCGGCGACGGCCCCAACCAGGTGCCGGGCCCGCTGGTCTCCTACGGCCTGCGCACGGTGGACGGTTCTTGCAACAACCTGCAGGAAGACCGCGAAAAGTTCGGCGCGGCGCAGGAGAAGTTCCCGCGGTTCACCACGCCGGACTTCCGGCCGGCCGAAGACAGCCAGTCCCCCCGGGTGGCCGCCACGGCCGACCCCGGGTACGCGTCCAAGAAGGACGTCTGGGACTCGCAGCCGCGCGTCATCAGCAACCTGATCGTGGACCAGACGTCCACCAACCCCGCAGCCGTCAAGGCGGCGGGCTTTCCCTTGCGCAGCCAGGGCACCGACGGCGTTGTCCCCTGCACTACGGATCCAACACCGACGACGGCGGGCATTCCCGAGGACTGTGTTCCGTCAGGGGAAACACTGTTCATCCCGAATGTCACCACCGACGTCGGACTCTCGCCGCCCTACAACGGCCTGTTCACGCTCTTCGGACAGTTCTTCGACCACGGCCTCGACCTGGTCAGCAAGTCCGGCGGCACGGTCTACGTCCCGCTGAAGGACGATGATCCGCTGATCCCCGGACGCGACGGGGAGCTGAACACGGCCGATGACCTGCCGCCGCACCTGCGGTTCATGGCAGTAACCCGGGCAACCAACCAGCCCGGCCCCGACGGCCTGATGGGCACCGACGACGATATCCAGGAAGCCACCAACCGGACCAATCCCTACGTGGACCAGTCCCAGACCTACGCTTCCCACCCGGCGCACCAGGTGTTCCTGCGCACCTATGTGAAGAACACCGCCGGCAAACCCGTCTCCACCGGCGAGCTGATGACCTCCGCCGACGGCGGCATGGGCACCTGGCAGCTGCTGAAGAAGCAGGCGGCCGAGCTGCTCGGCCTGAAGCTGGTGGACGCCGATGCACTGAACATCCCGGTGATCCTCACCGATCCGTACGGCAAGTTCGTTCCGGGCCCCAACGGCCTCCCGCAGTATGTGACGCCGACCGGAACCGTGGAAGGCAACCTTGCCGCCCCCGTGCCCGCACCCGCCAACGTTGACCGGGTCAGCGAGGCCTTCATCGAGGACATCGCGCACAACGCGGTTCCCGCTCCGGGACTGATCGCGGACACCGATACCGCCATCACCCCGGCCACCGCGCGCCAGGCCGCCGGCACGTACGACAACGAGATGCTGGACCGGCACTTCGTCGCCGGTGACGGCCGCGTCAACGAGAACATCGGCCTGACCTCGATCCACCAGATCTTCCATTCCGAGCACAACCGCCTGGTGGATGACATTCAGCGGGTCCTCACCGAGGACACAGGAAATGCCCGGGGGGATGCTGCCCTGAAGGAATGGCAGCTCGCGGCCGGTGCGGAAGGCTGGAACGGGGAGCGGATCTTCCAGGCTGCACGGTTCATCACCGAGATGGAATACCAGCACCTGGCCTTCGAGGAGTTCGCCCGCAAGGTCCAGCCGCTCATCGAACCGTTCTCCGGCTACCACGACGACGTGAACTCCGCGATCAGCGCCGAGTTCGCGCATGCCGTGTACCGGTTCGGCCACTCGATGCTCACCGACACCATCGCGCGCACCAACGAGGACGGCTCGTCGAACGATACTCCGCTGTTGAACGGCTTCCTCAACCCGGTGGCCTACACCGACGGCGGTTCGGCCGGCGTCCTGGACTCCAAGTCCGCGGCCGGCAGCATCGCCATGGGCATGTCCAACCAGGTGGGCAACGAGCTCGACGAGTTCGTGACCGACACGCTGCGCAGCAACCTGCTGGGCCTGCCGCTGGACCTTCCCGCCATCAACATCGCCCGGGCCCGGGAGACGGGCCTGCCGTCACTGAACAACCTGCGCAAGGAACTGCACGCCAAGACCAACGACAGCCAGCTCATGCCGTACAAGAACTGGATCGACTTCGGCCTGAACATCAAGCATCCCGAGTCGCTGGTGAACTTCGTTGCCGCCTACGGCACGCACGAAACCATCACGTCCAAGACCACGCTGGCGGAGAAGCGGGAGGCCGCCCGGCTGATCGTGGATCCGCCGTTCGACACCGCGCCGGAAACCATTCCTGCCGACGCGGGCGACTTTATGGGCGCCACGGGGACCTGGGCGGACAAGCCGACCGGCCTGGACACCGTGGACCTCTGGATGGGCGGCCTGGCCGAACGGACCAACCTGTTCGGCGGCCTGCTGGGCTCGACCTTCAACTACGTGTTCGAGAAGCAGATGCTGGACCTGCAGAACGGCGACCGGTTCTACTACCTGGTGCGCACACCGGGCATGAACCTGTTCTCGCAGCTGGAAGGCAACTCCTTCGGCGAGATGATCATGCGCAACACCAACGCGCACTCCATCACGGCCGACGTCTTCTCCACCGCTGACTGCAAGTTCCAGCTGGCCAACCTGGGCGGCACCGGCACCAACATCGCGGATGACCCGGCGTCGGAATGCAACGAAACCGAGCTGCTCATCCGGATGCCGGACGGAACCATCCGCTACCGCACGATGAACTCGATAGATCCTCCGGGCATCAACGGCCAGAGCGTCTTCAACGGGACCGACAGCAGGGACCTGGTCTGGGGCGGCGTCGATAATGACACGTTCTGGGGCGGCCCGGGCAATGACCGCATCGAAGGCAACGACGGCGCCGACACCGCCTTGGGCGGCGAGGGCAACGACATCATCACCGATGCTGCCGGGGACGACGTTCCCAAGGGCGGTCCGGGCAATGACGCCATCGATGCCGGACCCGGTCTGGACATCCTGCTGGGCGGCGACGGCAAGGACCTGCTCAACGGCGGGGCCAACACCAACGAGCACTTCGGCGGGCCGGGCGATGACTTCATCATTGCCGGCGGCGGCGCGGACACGGTGTTCGCGGACTCCGGCGATGACTGGGTCGAAGGCGGTGACGGGGCCGACCTGCTGCAGGGCGATTCCGGCGCTCCCTTCTTCGACGATCCCAACAAGCCGGGCCACGATGTCATCAACGGCCAGAACGGCGACGATGATTACGACGCCGAAGGCGGGGACGACATTCTGCTCGCCGGTCCCGGCATCGAACGCAACGCCGGAGCGGCCGGTTTCGACTGGTCCAGCTACGAGTTCGACGAGCTGCCCGCGGATGCGGACCTGGAGCTGAAGCTGCTGGGTGTCCCGCTTCCGGTGGACGTCCTGCGCGACCGCCATGCGGAAGTCGAGGCACTTTCGGGCGGCAGCAGGAACGACATCCTGCGCGGCGACAGCGTAGTGCCCCGGACCGCCGTAGCCGAGGGCTTCTCCGGAAGCAACTGGCTGGACGCGAACGGCGTGGCACGCATCCGCGGCCTGGAAGCCCTGCTGCCTGCCGGCGCAACCTCCGGCGACGCGGTCTGGGGCGAAGGCAACATCATCCTCGGCGGCGGCGGCAACGACACCGTCGAGGGACGCGGCGCCGACGACATCCTCGACGGCGACAAGGAACTGCGGGTCCGGCTCAGCGTCCGGACCAACGCTTCCGACGCAGCCACCGAGATCGGATCGGCAACGGCGCTGGCCAAGCCCTACCTGGCCGGCAGCACGGAGACACTGCAGCAGGCAATCTTCGCCGGCAAGGTGGATCCGGGCAACGTCGTCGTCGTTCGTGAAATCGTCGACAGCGCCAGCCCGGGCAACGCTGACGTCGCGGTGTTCAGCGATATCCGCAGCAACTACACCATCACCACCACCCCGGCCGGTGCCCAGCCGGGCGCGGCGGGCAGCATCACTACCGTCACGCACAACGCGGCTGACGGAGATGACGCCGCCCTGACCGGCGACGGCATCGACACTCTGCGCAACATCGAGCGCCTGGTGTTCGCCGATACGCAGGTACCCGCGGCTCCGACCGGCGTCACGGCCACGGGCGGCAACGCTTCGGCGAACGTCGGCTGGTTTGCACCGGCAGGTTCCTCCATCACCGGTTTCGACGTCAAGGTCATGGATGCCAGCGGCGCCCAGGTCGGCGCGCTTCGGCGGGTCGATGCCACAACGACGTCGCTGCTGGTGGACAGCCTGACCAACGGAACGGCATACCGGTTCCAGATCCGCGCGGTCAACGAAGCAGGCGCCGGCGCCTACTCCGCTCCGAGTGCGCCGGTGACCCCGGCTCCGGTTGCCCCCGCTGCCCCGGCCATCGGCACCGCCACCGCCGGCGACCGGCAGGCCACCGTCAGCTGGAGTGCTCCGGCAAGCAACGGCGGTTCGGCAGTCACGGGCTACACGGTCAAGGTTATCGACGCCGCCAATGCGCAGGTGGGTGAACTCCGGAACGCCGGAGCCACCGCCACGAGCATGGTGGTCACCGACCTGCCGGCCGGCAGCCGATTGCGGTTCCTGGTGGCCGCGGTCAACGCGGTTGGCACGGGAGCCTTCTCGGCTGCGTCGAACGCCGTCGAGCCGGTGGAGACGGTAGCTCCGACGGTCACCGCCAAGACCCCGGCGGATGCGGCGACAGGGATCCTGATCGGCGCCAATCCCACGGTGACCTTCAGCGAACACGTGACCGACGTCAGCAACACCAGCATGGTGCTGCGCAACGCCGCCACCAACGCAATCGTTGAAGCCACCGTGACCTACACAAAGGAGAACATGACGGCGGTACTCGATCCGGTTGCCGACCTGGCCGCCAACACCCGGTACCAGGTGACGGTGACCGGCGGCGCCACGGCCATCCGGGACGCCTTCAACAACCCGGTGGCTTCGGCCACCTGGAGCTTCACCACGGAGGCCGGCAAGCCTGCCACGGTCAAGAACGTCGACTTCACCAGCGACGGATTCGCCGACCTGGTGGCGCGCGACGGCAACGGCCGGCTGTGGCTGTACCGTAGCGACGGCAAGGGCGCTTTGCAGTCCCGCTCCGTGCTCGGCTCCAGCGGCTGGAACGTCATGAACGCCATCGCCAGCCCCGGCGACTTCGACGGGGACGACAAGGCGGACATCATCGCCAAGGACAGCGTCGGTTCCGGCCGGCTCTGGCTCTACCCCGGCGACGGCGAGGGCCGGCTCCGGTCCCGGATCCTCATCGGCTCCAGCGGCTGGGACTCGATCAACGCGGTCTTCAGCGGAGGCGATACGGACAACGACGGCGACACGGACCTCATCACCCGTGACACCTCGGGCCGGCTCTGGTTCTACCCGGGCAACGGCGCGGGCCGCTTCGAGCCGCGCGAGCTGATGGGCACCAGCGGGTGGAACTCCATCACCAGCCTGCACAGCCCCGGCGACTTCGACGGGGACGGTAACTCGGACGTGGTGGCACGGACCACGGACGGGCGGCTGTGGATGTACCCGGGCACCGGCACCGGCCGGCTGGAGCGGCGGGGCCAGATCGGGACGGGGTGGAACTCCATGAGCGCCATCTTCAGCCCCGGTGACCTCACCGGCGATGACAACCCGGACGTGGTTTCGCGCGACGGTGACGGACGGCTGCTGCTCTACCCGGGCACCGGCACCGGCGGGTTCACGCCACGGCAGGTCATCGGCAACAGCGGCTGGAATGCCATGAGCATCCTGTTCTGAGCCGAACCGGCCAGCTAAAATCCAGGCCCCGGGAAACCGGGGCCTGGCTTTTTGCCTGCGTTCTGCGGCGAGTGATTTCTGAGGCTCAGTCCCGGTCCACTGCTTTGCCCAGGGTTCTGCCCAACCTCTCCACGGTTGGGTCCACGCCCTTCTCCACGATCTTTTCGACCGGGCCGGATTGCTTTTCCGCTGCGCCGCGGCCCTTTTCCTCGGCCTGTCCGGGCGCCTGCTTATCCTGGCCCCCGTTGACGAGCGGGGCACCTTCGACGGCGCGCCGCACGAGCCGCTTCACGGGCTGCTGCGCCTTCCCGGCGTTCGGCACAGCGTTCCGGACCGCCTCGCCGGCGGGCTTGTTGGGCTTGTTCGCCTTGGGCTTGTCCTGGGCCTTGTTATTCGCCTTGGCCCTGGCCTTGGCCTTTTCGTTGGCTTGGCCGGCTTGCTGGCCCTGGCCGGGCGAAGCCTTCGCTGCCGGACCCGGTGCAGCGGGTGCTGCAGGGCCGGCACCGTTGCCGCGCTGGGTGCCCGGTTCCCTGCCGCCCTGCCTGCCGGGCTCCTTGGCGGCAACTATCACCGGGCCGCCCGAACGTTCTACGCGTTGCCCGGCTCCGGCGGCGATGTCAGCTCCGCCCGGCATGGCGACCACCGGCGGAAGTACCGGCAGCGCGCTGTCGGAGGCACCGCCGTCGTTAGCTTGGTTAGTCAGCTGGTCCTGCTCATCCGGCTGCACCAGGTCCACCGCGGTGTCCACGGCGGCGTAAAGGTTCTCGCGGACCTCCTCGTTGGCCGCCACGGTGCCCACGCCCAGGCTCATGGAGGCGGCGACGACGACGCCGATGACGGCGCCCCGGCGCTTGCGGCGCAGCGGGACAACCTTGGGCTTGAAGAAGGCGGCAAGTTCCGGGGACGGTTCGGGCGCGGGGCCCTGGCCGAGGTCGCGGAGCTCTGCCAGCAGGGTGTGCAGTTCGGGATAGTCGCCCGCGTCGGCGAGCAGATCCGCGTCCGGCGCGCTGCCGGGACGTTGCTGGGTCATGATGCCCCTCCTACCTTGCTGCCGACGACCATGTCTTTGAGTTTCGCAAGTGCCCTGCGCTGGAGCTGTTTGACCGATCCCTCCGACTTGCCCATGACCTGGGCCACCTGGTCGATGGGCAGGTCCGCCACGATGCGCAGCGAAAGGACTTCACGCTGGTCCGGGTTCAGGGTCTGCATCAGTTGGACGACGTCGCCGCCGGAGCGGTCCACCACAACCTGCTCTGCCGAGGAGACGGTCCGGGTGTCGAAATCCGGGTCGTACTCGGCGAGGCGGGGGTGACGCGCACGGGCGCGGGCGGCGTCCACCACTCTGGCGTGGGCTACCGAGAACGTGAACGTCTTCAAACCTGCAACACCCCCGGTGACATTGTCGAGTTTCTGGAAAACCGTCAGGAAGACGTCCTGGGCGACGGCTTCGGTGTCCTCAACGCCCCTGGCCTGCAGGTACCCCATGACTTTAGGTGACAACGAACGGTAAATTTTCTCGGCGGAACGACCGTCTCCGGAAACAGCTGACAACAGATCCTCATCTGTCAGCAATCCATCCACGGTTTTTCCTTTAAGTAGCGACTGGCCCGGCGTCCCTTATCATAGCCGCGCCACTCGCTCCGCGCTGGATGCAGCACCCGACATTCGGCCGGGGCCCATCCAGAAGATGTGAAAGCCGCGCCACAGCTCGTTGGGGGGGAAGCTCTGGCGCGGCCTCTACATATAAGTAATCGAACCGGCTTGAGGAAAAGTTACGCGGTTTCAAAAAACTTTCGAAAAACTTTTTCCCGGCCGTCCCGGTGCCTGCCTTTAGTGGGCTTCAACCACTTCCACCGTGCTGGCCAGGCGCCGGTTCCGCAGGACCGGGAGGAACTCGCGGACCTCGTCGATGCGGCGGCGGGTCACGTCCACGGTGACAACGCCGCGCGGCTCGTCGTTGAGGTAGTCCTGCACAATGCCCATGGGATCCAGGATGGCGGAATGCCCCACGGTATGGCTGCTGGAGGTGCCGGCGGCGGCCACCCAGCAGGTGTTCTCGATGGCGCGGGCCTTGAGCAGCGTCTCCCAGTGCTCGATCTTGTGGTCGCCCTTGAACCAGGCCGCCGCCACGCAGATCAGGTCCGCGCCCTGGTCCGCGAGGCCGCGGGCCATCTCCGGGAAGCGCACGTCGTAGCAGGTCATCACGCCCACCCGCAGTCCGCCGATCTCCACGAGCTTCAGGCCGCCGTCGCCCGGCTTGATCTTCGTGGACTCCTGGTAGGAGAACGCGTCGTACAGATGCAGCTTCCGGTACGTATCCACAATGCGGCCGTCGGCGTCAACGATCACCAGCGTGTTGTAAGGGCGCTCTTCCCCGCTGGCCTCGTAGCCGCCGGCGATCAGGGCGACCCCGGTCTCCGCGGCGATGAAAGAGAGCTTCTGGACGAAGGCGCTCCAATGCTCGTTGACGGCGGAGATCAGGCTCCCTTCGACCTTGCCGACGGTGAACATGGACTCTTCCGGGAACAGGATCAGCTCGGCGCCCGCGGCCTTGGCCTCTTCGGCCTGTGCACGCATGACGCTGAGGTTTTCGTTGACGTCCCCGGAAGGATCGAATTGCCCCACACTGACCTTCATGATGCGCTCCCGTCTCGCTGGCGGCGTTGTCATTCCAGACTACCCAACCCGCGGCGCGGAATCTCTAAAGGGTTTTCAGCGTCCGGCGCAGCGCAGGATCGCCTCCACGGAGCGGTCCGCGTCCTCCAGCGTGGTGGACCAGTTGCTGACGCTGATCCGCATCGCGGCCATGCCGTGCCAGGTGGTGCCGGAGAGCCAGAGCGTGCCGTCCTCCTGCACACGGCGTACGACGTCGTGGGTAAAGTCGTCCCCGCCGGCGCCGCTAATGTTTCCATCACCGCACGGGATAAAGCGGACCAGCACCTGGTTGAGCACCACGTCGTTGAGGATTTCGACGCCGTCAACCTGGCCAAGCTGGGCCGCCATGTGCCGGGCCAGCGCGCAGCAATTTTCAACCATCTCCCGCACCCCGTCGCGCCCAAGGGTGCGCAGCGCTGCGTAGATGGGGAAGCCCCTGGCGCGGCGGGAATACTCCGGCACCCAGGAGACTTCATCGCGCTCCTGCCCGTATTCGAGATACGAGGCGTGCGGCGGTGCCATCGCCTTGACGTGGGCATCGGCGTCGGCGACAAACGCCAGCCCGGAATCGTAGGGGACGTTGAGCCACTTGTGCGCGTCCGTGGCCCAGGAATCGGCCAGTTCCAGCCCGCCGAGCAGGGGCCGCAGTTCCGGGCTCACGGCGGCCCAGAGCCCGAAGGCCCCGTCCAGGTGGACCCAGCCACCCTCCCGCCGGCGGACCAGGTCAATGGCGGCGCGGATCGGATCGAAGGAGCCGGTGTTCACGTTGCCGGCCTGCAGGTTCACGATCAACGGCGCCCGCTGCGGAATCTGCGCGAGGACTTTCTCGAGCTCCCGCAACCGGATCCTGCCCTGGCCATCCGTGGCCACGGTGTGCACCCGGTCGCGGCCGAGCCCCAGGTACTGCAGGGCGGACAGGACCGTGCTGTGCGCCTCGTCGCCGACCACCACTTCCACCTCCGGCGCGCCGAAAAGCCCGCGGCCGGTAACGTCCCAGCCCGCCCGCTCCAGCACTGCGGTCCGCGCCGCGGCCAGGCAGGTGAAGTGCGCCATCTGGCAGCCGGTCACCAGGCCGAACCCGCTGGCCGGCGGCAGGCCGAACAGCTCCAGCAGCCAGGCGCCCACGGCTTCCTCCACCACCGAGGCCGCCGGTCCGGCCGCGTAGAGTCCGGCATTCTGGTCCCAAGTGGAGGTCAGCCAGTCCGCGGCCAAAGCCGGTGGCAGGGCCCCGCCGATGACAAAGCCGAAGTAGCGCGGTCCCGCCATGGCCACCGCGGCACGGCCGCCCACCGCGGCCAGATGCTCGATCACGGCCTGCGGTTCATCGCCCGTCTCGGGCAGTGCCGTGATCAGTTCGCGGCGCAGGTCCGCCGCGGCCATGCCGCTCTTGACCGGGCGCTCCGGCAGCGAGCGCAGGTACTCGGTGGCCAGCTCGGCAGTGCGCCGCAGGATGCCATAGTCATCCGCCATTCCTGCATGCTACGCCCAAAACCGGAGGCCGGACAGCGTACCGCTATTCGGCGATGAGGTCCCGCACCACAATGGTCTGGTCCCGGTCCGGGCCCACCCCGATGGCGGAGATCCGCGTGCCGGAGATGTCCTCGAGCGCCTTCACGTAGAGCTGGGCGTTCGGCGGCAGATCCGTAATGCTGCGGGCCCCGGTGATGTCCTCGGTCCAGCCGTCGAAGTACTCGAAGATGGGCTTGGCGTGGTGGAACTCGGTCTGGGTCATCGGCATCTCGTCATGCCGGACGCCGTCGACGTCGTACGCCACGCACACCGGAATCCGCTCTATCCCGGTCAGCACGTCCAGTTTGGTCACGAAGTAGTCCGTGAAGCCGTTGACGCGCGAGGCATGGCGCGCCAGCACGGCGTCGTACCAGCCGCAGCGGCGCGGGCGGCCGGTGTTCACGCCGAACTCGCCGCCGGTCTTCTGCAGGTACTCGCCCATCTCGTCGAAGAGCTCGGTGGGGAACGGGCCGGCACCCACGCGCGTGGTGTAGGCCTTGATGATGCCCACGGCACGGTTGATCCGGGTGGGGCCGATGCCCGAGCCCACGGACGCGCCGCCCGCCGTCGGGTTGGAGGAGGTGACAAACGGGTAGGTGCCGTGGTCCACGTCCAGGAACGTGGCCTGGCCGCCCTCCATCAGCACCACCTTGCCGTCGTCGAGCGCCTCGTTCAGCACGAAGGTGGAGTCGATCATCATGGGCCGCAGCCGCTCGGCGAAGGACAGGAAGTATTCGACGATCTCTTCGACGTCGACGTCGCGCCGGTTGTAGACCTTGACCAGCAGCTCGTTCTTCTGGTGCAGCGAGCCTTCCACCTTCTGGCGCAGGATGGACTCGTCGAACACGTCCTGCACGCGGATACCCAGCCGGGCCACCTTGTCCATGTAGGCGGGGCCGATGCCGCGGCCGGTGGTGCCGATGGCACGCTTGCCGAGGAAACGCTCCGTCACCTTGTCCATGGTCTGGTGGAACGGCGCCACCAGGTGGGCGTTGGCGGAGACGCGGAGCTTGGACGTGTCCGCGCCGCGTGCCTCCAGCCCGTCGATCTCCTCGAACAAGGCTTCCAGATTCACCACGCAGCCGTTGCCGATAATCGGAATGGCATTGGGGCTGAGAATGCCGGCGGGAAGGAGCTTGAGCTCATACTTCTCACCACCGACGACGACGGTATGGCCGGCGTTGTTGCCGCCGTTCGGCTTAACCACGTAGTCCACGCGGCCGCCAAGCAAGTCCGTTGCCTTGCCTTTACCTTCGTCGCCCCACTGGGCTCCGACGATCACAATTGCTGGCATGGGATCCTCCCCCATTCGATGCGGCGGAAACCCTGCCAAGGGGAGAGGCAGGAAGCATCTGCCGCGCATGAGAACGCCCCGACTCCGGATGGAGTTCTGGGGCTCTTACCTGCCAAGTTTAGCCGATGCCCCGATTAACCGCGGATTCCTGCGGCACGAGACGTCGCAATGTGCGCCAGGCCGCCTCTGGCCGCGTCGCGCGGGCCGGATGCGCCCGGATACTCTGGCCGGACGCGCCTGATCGGAGTAGCGTGCGGAGCGTGGGGACTTTGAAGCCAGTTGCGCGGGTCGGCATCTCCGGGTGGCGTTACGCACCGTGGCGCGGGACGTTCTATCCCAAGGGGCTCCCCCAGCGGCGGGAACTCGAATACGCCGCGACCCACCTGGACTCGCTGGAAATCAACGGCTCCTTCTACTCCCTGCAGCGCCCGTCCAGCTGGATCCAGTGGCGCGATGCCACACCGGAGGACTTCATCTTCGCGGTCAAGGGCGGCCGCTTCATCACGCACATGCGCCGCCTCCGGGATGCCCGCGGGGCACTGGCGAACTTCTTCGCCTCGGGCGTGCTGGCGCTCGGCGGCAAGCTCGGACCCTTCCTGTGGCAGCTGCCGGAGAACCTCAAATACGACCCGGACGTCGTCGAGGAGTTCCTGGCGCTGCTCCCTCGAACAACGACGGCGGCGGCCCGCCTTGCGTCCGAGCATACGGATTTGATGCGGGACAGGACCTGGTTCGACGTTGCCGAGGACCGGCCGCTGCGCCATGCCATGGAGGTACGCAGTTCCACCTTCGTCACCGAGGACTTCTACACGCAGCTGCGCCGGCACAACATTGCCCTGGTGATGGCCGACAGCGCCGGGACCTGGCCGATGCTGCACGAGATCACCGCGGACTTCGCCTACGTCCGGCTGCACGGCAAGGACGAGCTTTACGTCAGCGGCTACGGCGACGCGGACCTGGACCACTGGGCGGACACGGTCCGCGGCTGGCTGGACGGCAGCGGCTGCCCTGACGGAATGGGTCGGGACGCCTACCTGTACTTCGACAACGACGTGAAGGTCCGCGCCCCCTACGACGCGATGGGCCTGGCGAAGCGGCTGGCCGACTCTCAGCTGCCGAGCCGGCCGCCGGATGCCTCCAGGTAGCAGTTCCCGCACAGCGATTCGTAAGCGATGTCCTGGCCATCGATGGCTACCTGCTCGCCGTCGAAAACAAACTCGCTACCGATCCGCCGGGTGTTGAAGACGGCCTTGCGCCCGCACCGGCAGATGGTCTTCAGCTCCTCGAGCGAGTGTGCAAGTTCGAGTAGCCGCGCGGCCCCGGGGAAGGCAACCGTGCGGAAGTCGGTGCGGATGCCGTACGCGATCACCGGCACGCCGTCCAGCACCGCGATGCGGAACAGATCATCCACCTGGCCAGGTGTCAGGAACTGCGCCTCGTCCACCAGCAGGCAGGCCACCGGCTTGACCTCCACATGCTCCAGCAGGGCGTCCGGGTCGTCCCCGGAGGCGACCTTGGCGAACAGTTCCCGGACGTTGTCGCCCGGGCGGATCAGGAAGTCCACCTCCCGGGTCATGCCCATTCGGGAGACGATCGCGGTGTCGCCCTTGGTGTCGAGATGAGGTTTGGCCAGCAGCACGCGCTGCCCGCGCTCCTCGTAGTTGAAGGCAACCTGGAGCAGCCCGGTGGACTTTCCGGAATTCATCGCGCCGTACCGGAAATAGAGTTTGGCCAAAATCGTACCTTTCAAAGCGGTCCAGCAGTCGATTCTACTGATCCGCAATGACGGTCCGGTTCAGCCCTGGCTCAAGAGTTCCAGCGGCGTCGGGGCTCAAGCGCTCCGGCGCCGCTGGGGCTCAGGTTCGGTCTGGCGACGTTCAGGCCATCCGGCGGCGCAAGGCGACCAGGGCGACGCCGAGGAGCAGCAATCCTGCTCCTCCCGTGGCCAACCAAATGGTGCCTGCGGCTCCGGTCTCTGCCAGTTCGCCCGCCGGAGCAGCCACGGCAGCGGTGGCCGTTTCGGCTGGCTTCTGGGCCGGCACCAGTGCGGCCGGGGCTACCTCGACGCTTGCCGGGGAGACTGCCGGTGCAGGTTCGGTGGCCGGCGCAGCGGGGAAGGGTTCGTCCATCGGCCATTCTTCGAACCATAGGAACCATCCGTCCAGCTCTCGAATGATGTCTTCCGCGGCAGCCGGATCGGAGGCGCCCAGTTCGCGGATCAGAGCTTCCAAACCTTCCCGGTCTCCCGCTTCGAGGTAGCCAATCATGAGATCAACCAGGTAGATCATGCCCTCGGACTCAAGCACGAGGTCCATGTTCTCCTCCATCCAGAGGGCGATGGTCTCCTCGTCGCTGGCGGCGATGTCATCGGGGATGTTGAAGTCGGCATGGGTCAGGGTGCGGCCGCCGACAACGATGGACTCGAAGCCGGCAGGAACCGGGGCCGGAGGAGCAGAGGGCGAGGGTGCGGCCGTGGTGCCTGGTTCGACAACCCGGGCAGACTCACTTCCGGCAGCGGGCTCCTGGTCAGATCCGGTACTGGACGCCAGTTCGGAAGCAGGGCCGGTTGGGTCGATGGCCGGAGCCTGCCCCTCCCCCGAGCCGATGTCCGGTGCGTCGACCGCGCCGTCTTCCGGCGGGTCGGCGACTCCGCCGTCGCCACCGTCAACATCCTCAGACGATTCCTCGACGGCCCCGGCGGACGTCCCGTCGTCGTCGTTGGTTTCGGTTTCCTCCACCAGCACGGGAATCACCGCATCGGCCAGCAGCTCTTCCGCCTGCACCGGAGCAGGTACGGGTTCGGCCGGCACAATTTCGGTAGTCGGAGCGGCGTCGGTGGAAAGCGCAGCGTCCAGGTTGGTCGCAGGGTCCACATTGGTCGCGGGGGCGGTTTGTTCCGCTGCCGGAAGTGCAGCCTGATCCTGCTGGTTGTCGGCCTGAGCCGGTGCGGCACTGAGGGCGAGTGTGGCGGCAACGGCGCCGGTGAGCAGCGCTGAGCGTAGTCGTGATGTCACGTGGATGTCCTGTCCCCAACTTGGCTGTGCAGGCAGGGCAGCACTCGCGCCAATCCGATGAATTCCGCGCCCTGCGGCCGGCTTCATCCGGACCTAAGCAGAAATATAAGTGATCCGGGGCATATGCGCCAGTCGGAACGTTTTTCCCGCTGCGGCCTCTGTTAAACGAGTGGCGGGAACAGGGGCGCTACGCACGCCGCTGCTCCCGCCTTTTCTCCAGTTGTCCGTCAGGCTGCTGCGTCAGGAGGCTCAGGACAGCCCTCTGCCGCAACCGGCAGGCCTCAGGAAGCCTCGATGGCAGCCTTCGCCTCGGGGTCCGATTCGTTCAGGAACTTGTCGATCCGGGCTACTTCCTCGTCCTCGCCGATGGCCGCGGCAGCGCGGCCCAACGCATACAGGGCGCGCAGGAAGCCGCGGTTCGGCTCGTGCTCCCACGGGATGGGTCCGGCGCCCTTCCAGCCGGCCCGGCGCAACGCGTCCAGGCCGCGGTGGTAACCCACGCGGGCGAAGGCGTAGGACTCGATGGTCCGGCCCTCGCCGTAAGCCTCGTCGGCCAGGATGGCCCAAACCAACGACGACGTCGGGTGCTTGGCAGCGAGGTCAAGGGCCTCGTCGCCGGCGTCCAGCCGCGCCAGGACTTCGGTTTCCTCGGGCAGCTCGGTAGCGTCCGGGCCCAGCAGGTTCTTGCGAAACTCGGCCATCTACTTCACGGACTTTCCGGCCGAACCCAGCCGCTGGGCGGCCTCGACCACGCGGGCTGCCATGCTCTTCTCGGCAGCGGCACCCCAGACGCGCGGGTCATAGGTCTTCTTGTTGCCGACGTCGCCGTCCACTTTGAGGACGCCGTCGTAATTAGCAAACATGTGGCCAGCCACCGGGCGGGTGAACGCGTACTGAGTGTCGGTGTCCACGTTCATCTTGATAACGCCGTAGGAAACAGCGTCCGCGATTTCCTGCTCGGAGGAGCCGGAGCCGCCGTGGAAGACCAGGTCGAACGGCTTCTCCTTGCCGATCTTCCCGCCGACCTCGTCCTGGATCTGCTTGAGCAGCTCGGGGCGCAGCTTCACGCCGCCCGGCTTGTAGACGCCGTGCACGTTGCCGAAGGTCAGGGCGGTGATGTAGCGGCCCTTCTCACCGGCGCCGAGCGCCTCGATGGTCTTCAGTCCGTCGTCGACCGTGGTGTAGAGCTTCTCGTTGATCTCGTTCTCGACGCCGTCTTCCTCGCCGCCGACGGTGCCGATCTCGACCTCGAGGATCATCTTCGCCGCGGCGGTGCGGGCCAGCAGTTCCTCGGCGATACGGAGGTTGTCTTCCAGGGTCTCGGCCGAACCGTCCCACATGTGGGAGTTGAAGATCGGGTCCTCGCCGCGCTTGACGGCGGCTTCGGATTCGGCGAGCAGCGGCAGCACAAAGCTGTCCAGCTTGTCCTTGGGGCAGTGGTCCGTGTGCAGCGCAACGTTGATCGGGTACTTCTTGGCGACCTCGCGGGCAAACGCGGCAAAGCCGAGGGAACCGGCGACCATGTCCTTGACCCCTGCGCCGGACCAGTAGGCGGCGCCGCCGGTGGACACCTGGATGATGCCGTCCGAGCCCGCGTCCGCGAAGCCCTGCAGCGCGGCGTTCAGCGTCTGGGAAGAGGTGACGTTGATGGCGGGGTAGGCGAAGCCGCCGCTCTTGGCGCGGTCAATCATCTCGGTATAGATCTCAGGGGTTGCAATAGGCATGCGGACTCCTTGATAGATAAGTGAGTTCTCGAGGGAGGTGGCCTCTGTCTCCATCCTATCCAGTCGGCCCGCGCACCGGGCCAAACGGATAGGTCTATGAAGCTAGTCTATGAAGCCACCGTGAGGTCCTGCCGGTCGCGCGATTCCCCCGGACCCGGCGCCACAGCAGCCCGCCGCGCGCGGACGGCGACCACCACGAGGATGCCCATCGCCGCTCCCACCAACGTCTCCACACCGCGCTCCGTCACCAGCAGCAGCGGGTCCTCCGGGAACGCAAGCTGTGTCATCAGCAGAATGACCGGGGTGAAGGAGACCATGGCCAGTCCGTAATGCCGGGTCATGAACAGTTCGGTGGTGAATTGGAAAATGATCACGAGGATGGCCAGGACCGCGGCTTCCTGGCCGGGAAAGAACTGCAGCGGTGAGGCAGGGCCAGGAAAAAGTACGACGGCGACAATCGCCAGCCCGAGGAACGTGCCGACAATCCGGTGAAGTCCGCGATGGACGCTGCTGGGCAGGTCGGCCCCGGCCAACGGTACGGCGGCCGCGGCCATGGCCCAGTGCGGATGCCCGCTTCCGCTGAGGACCCCGATTGCTCCGGCGGCGCCGACGGCCAGTATGTAACGTGCGGCGTGCACCATGGTCTTCTGCCGGCCGAGGGGTGCGGCAGCGCGCATGGCTGCCGGGTTCCAGGCGCGCTGCCTGATCCAGCCGCCGAAACCGACCGCGAGGGAGAACGCGGCGGATCCGGCGCAAATCAGTACGGCCGCCAGCATCGGAATGGTGGTGGGGACCGAGGCGCAGGCACCCAAGGCCAGGATGCCGAAGAAGGGCCCGTTGGGCCGGAGCCGCAGCCTGTCGGCCACCATGGACCCGACTCCCGCGAGCAGGGCTTCAACGAGCACCAGCCCCCACGAATGGATGTGGGCGACCGAGAGCAGGACCCCGACGGTCACGCCGGACAGGAGGAACAAGGCCGCCTGCGTCTGGTGTTTGAGCCGGAGCTGGTGGGACTCATTCCGGCCGTACATCCCCGTCAGCGCGCCGAAGACGGCGTAGATGATCAGGTCAGGCCGTCCCAGGATCAGCAGGGCGAGCGACGGCACGGCCACGCTGACCGCCACGCGGAATGCCGCCAGATGATCGTTGCTGGCCGGACCGAGGGAATGCAGCGTGCGGACATGGCGTCTGACCAGCTTCACCCGCACATCCCCTCATTGAGCCAACTATCGGAAGTTAGCAGAGCGGGCGGCGGGCCCCTATCGGCCCGTCATACAAGGTCCCAAAGCGACATAAAGCGCCCTGGTAAGTGCTCTTTTCGTGCTGGGCCAAGCCCTAGATGTGCTGCGCGAAGACGTGGCGGCGGACCCAGGCATGCATGGCAATAGCCGCCGCGGCCGAGGCGTTGATGGACCGGGTGGAGCCGAACTGCGCAATGGAGAGCGTGGCATCGGCCACCTCGTGGACCTCCGGTGTCAGGCCGGGACCTTCCTGGCCGAACACCAGCACGCAGTTTTCCGGCAGGTCGTAGGTTTCCAGCGGCACCGAGTCGGGGAAGTTATCGATCCCGATCACCCGCAGCCCCTCCTCCTGCGCCCAGGAGACGAAGTCCTCAACCGTTGGGTGGTGGCGGACGTGCTGGTAGCGGTCGGTGACCATGGCACCCCGGCGGTTCCACCGCCGTCGTCCGATGATGTGCACTTCCTTGGCGAGGAAGGCGTTGGCGCAGCGCACCACGGATCCGATGTTCAGGTCATGCTGCCAGTTCTCGATGGCCACGTGGAAGTTGTGCCGGCGGGAATCCAGCTCCGCCACGATCGCCTCGTGCTTCCAGTAGCGGTACTCGTCCACCACGTTGCGGGTGTCCCCGTGGGCCAGCAGCTCCGGATCCCAGTGCTCACCCTCCGGCAGGGGACCTTCCCACGGGCCGACACCTACCGTCGGGACATCCGGCCCGGTTTCAACGGCCGCGGCGGCAACATTCCCGGAGTCATTCTCGGACTCCGCGGCTGGTGCGGCCACGGTGAGCTGGTTGTTCGTCTCTTCCACCTCTCAAGGGTAGGTGACAGACTAAGGCCAGCCGCAAAGCGCGTACCGGGCACCGGGCACGCACCGCTCCTACCGACCACCAACTGAACATTATCCAGTCCCAGCGAACACCAAGGAGTCCTGCATCTATGGCCAAAGCGGAGAGCCGGAAGCCTGCCGACATCGAGTGCTGGCTGACGGATATGGACGGCGTGCTGGTGCACGAGAACTCGGCCATTCCGGGTGCCGCCGAGCTGATCCAGCGCTGGGTGGACACCTCGCGGCGCTTCCTCGTGCTGACCAACAACTCCATCTACACACCCCGTGACCTGGCGGCGCGGCTGCACCAGTCCGGCCTGGAGGTGCCCGAGGAGAACATCTGGACCTCGGCGCTGGCCACCGCGGAGTTCGTCAAGGACCAGATGCCCGGCGCGCGCGTCTATGTCATCGGCGAGGCGGGGTTGACGACGGCGCTTCACGGCGCGGGATTCATCCTCACCGATCAGGACCCCGACTACGTGCTGCTGGGCGAAACCCGGACGTATTCGTTCGAGGCCATCACCAAGGCCATCCGGCTGATCGTGGACGGGGCGCGGTTCATCGCCACGAACCCCGATGCCACCGGTCCGTCGAGGGAAGGGCTCATGCCGGCGACTGGCGCCGTCGCTGCCCTGATCAGCAAGGCCACCGGCCGCGCCCCGTATGTGGTGGGCAAGCCGAATCCGATGATGTTCCGTTCCGCGATGAACCAGATCGAGGCCCACTCGGAGACCACCGCCATGATCGGGGACCGGATGGACACCGACATCATCGCGGGCATGGAGGCAGGCCTGCACACGGTTCTGGTCTATACCGGCATTACCCGGCCGGAGGACGTCTCCGCGTTCCCGTTCCGGCCCAACCAGACGCTCAAGTCCGTGGCGGACCTGCTCCCCCAGCTGTAGAAACTCAGAAGACCATCCGCCGTCCGCCGCCGGCCGGCAGCGGGAAGTACTCCTTCTCCACCTTCAGGATCAGCGGCTGGTAGACGCCCGGGTTCCACTGCGGCGAGGCATGCGCCGGCCGGGCCCCCGCGGTCACCAGATCGGCGGTGAGCAGGCACGAGGAGTAGTTCACGCTCCAGCTGCGGCGGGCGGTGTTGTAGTCCACGGTGCCGTCGTCCGGGTTGCCCATCCAGGACACCATGGTGTCCCCGATGCTGTTCTGGAAACGCTTGGCATCGAAGTGGTAAATGTACGAGGACTGGGACTGGATCAGGGTGCTGGAGACGGCCAGCGGGGAGAGCTGCTCCATGGTCTGGTCCATGATCTGGCGCCAGCTGCGCTCGTCCTTGTGCACAATCCGCTCGCCCAGTTCGTAGGTGCCGCGCAGGTAGCTGGGCACGCGGTAACCCGCCTCGTAGAAGAACACCACGCTCTCGAACATGGCGCGGTCCAGCACATCGAACCGGCTGTACGGGGTGCAGTCCATCATGATCAGTTCAACCGGGATGCCCTTGGCCAGCATGCGCGCGGTCATCTCCACCGCCACCATCCCGCCGAAGCTGTGCCCGTAGAAGTAGAGCTTCTCCAGCCCGTGCTCTGCGACGTGCTGTTCCAGCACCTCGGCCAGATGCTGCAGATCCAACCCGCGGTTGGAATATCCCGCCATCGCCATCTGGCCGCGCTGGGTCAGGGCCGGGCGCAGCGAGTTCAGGATGAACAGGCCTTCTTCCCAGCTGGTCTTGTACCCAGGGAACAGGACCCAACTGGTCTTTGGGAAGCGCGTTTCGGCGTATTCGTCCGGGAGCGTGAGGATCTGCGGCAGTTCGCGCTGCTCCTGGATCGCCCGCGTGACCGTCAGATCGGCCGCGGTGGCCAAACCGAAGGCGGCGCTGATGAGGAAGGAACGCCGGGAGACACGATGCATTCCGGCGGCCAGTCTCAGCTGGTGGGCGTGCTCGCTGTCATGGATGTTCATCGTGCCGCTGGCCCGGCCAAAGTGCCGGGCCTCCCGGGCCTAGTCCAGGCCCAGCTCGTCCTTGCCGAAGACGAACAGGTACGGGACGCCGGCTTCCTTTTCGATCCGTTCCTTGGCGCCGGTGTCCCGGTCCACGATGACGGCAACCGCCCTGACATCACCACCGGCGTTGCGTACGCCTTCCACCGCGGTCAGCGCGGAACCGCCGGTGGTCGAGGTGTCTTCCAGCACGACGACGCCGCGGCCTGAAACACCCGGCCCTTCAACCTGGCGGCCCATGCCGTAGGACTTCTGCGCCTTGCGGACCACAAACGCGTCGACGGCGCGGCCCGCGTCCGCCGCTGCGTGCATGACCGCGGTACCGACAGGGTCGGCGCCCATGGTCAGTCCGCCTGCGGTTTCGAACTCGATGCCGGCTTCATCCAGCATGCCGAGCATGACCTTGCCGACCAGCCGGGAGGCTTCGTGGTGCAGGGTGACGCGGCGCAGATCAATGTAGTAGTCCGCCTCGGCGCCGCTGGAGAGGGTCACCTTTCCACGGACGACGGCGAGTTCTTTGATCAGTTCGAGCAGGCGGGCGCGGTCATCCGCGGAAGTCTGGGTCATGGGCACCAGTGTAGTGGGCGGGCGCGCGGGGGTGGGTTTGAGAGACGTGGGCCACTGCGCCTACGCTTTCGAGCCCATGTTTCGTTTTCCACACCCGCATGGTTCCGCGGATTTCGGCAGCTAAACATGGACAGTTACGCCTGAACATGGGCTCGAAGCCGGGAATCGCCCTGGCGGGAGGGAAGTCAGGCGCCCCGGGAAGCCCAGCGGCGTGAACGACGCTCAGCGGGCGGCGGCCTCGATGGCCTCCGGCGAAAGCACGTGGCTGATCGCGAGCGAGGCCGCCCCCACCACACCGGCACGCTGGCCGGCAACGGAGGGCGCGATCCGCAGATGCTCGGTAGCCAGCGGCAGCGAGCGCCGGTAGACCACCTCGCGGATTCCGGCCAGCAGGTGCTCACCGGCCTGGGCCAGGCTACCGCCGATCACGATCACGGACGGGTTGATCAGGTTCACGCAGGTCGCCAGCACGTCGCCGATGTCCCGCCCGGCCTGCCGCACCACCTGGATCGCCTGCAGGTCCCCGGCCCTGACCAGGTCGATCACATCCTGGCTGGTCGCCGCCGTCCGCCCCTCTTTGGACAGCACTGCGGCGAGCGCGGGGCCGCCGGCGAGCGCTTCGAGGCAGCCGGTGTTGCCGCAGCGGCACTGCACGTCTTCACCCCGCGGCACCCTGACGTGCCCGAGGTCCCCGGCCGTTCCCTGCGCGCCGCGCTGCAACTGCCCGTTGGAGATGATCCCGGCGCCGATGCCCGTGGCCACTTTGATGAACATCAGCTCCGGCACCTCGGCCCAGGCGGTCGCCTGCTCGCCGAGCGCCATGATGTTCACATCGTTGTCCACCAGCACGGGCACGTCGAAATGCCGCTGCATCAGCCCCGGCACATCAACGCGGTCCCAGCCGGGCATGATCGGCGGATTGATGGGCCTGCCGGTGTCGTGCTCCACCGGTCCGGGTAGCCCGATGCCGATCGCGCCCAGTTCCCGCGCCTGGCGTCCGGCTGCCTCAAGCAAGCGGCCCACCGCCGCGGCAAGCCACCCGAGCACCTCGTCCGGCCCGGCAGCGATGTTCAGCGCGGCACGTTCCTCAGCCAGAACGGTGCCCGCCAGATCGGTGAGGATGACCAAGGCATGCGTGGCACCCAGGTCCGCGCCGACCACCACCCGCGCGCCGGAATTCAAGGCAAACAACGACGGCGGCCTGCCGCCGGTGGAGACCGCCCCGCCGTACGGCGCGATAAAGCCAAGCTTCATCAAGGTGTCCACCCGCAGGGCCACGGTGGACCGGGCCAGACCGGTCAGCTGCGCCAGCTCGGCCCGGGTCCGCGGCTGTCCGTCGCGCAGCAACTGGAAAACATCGCTGGCGCCGGGCGCCGGAAGGGCTGCGTTTCGCGGCGGAGAAGCCACCTGGGAGTTCGACACACTTTCAGTAAAGCATGCAGTACTTGCGTTCGTCTCTACTCGACTAATAAATGTTTTCCGCACAACTTTTGTCAGACTATCGACAGAAGTGTGTGAGACATGCCACTCTTGGAGCGTGGGTGAAATCATCAGCAAACATGCCGGACTCGGGGCCCTGTCTTCGCCGACAGAAACCGGTTCCGTCAGGCCGGGAGCCGGCCCCGTTCTGGAAGTCCGCGGACTGACCAAGAGCTTCTTCGGCATTCCAGTGCTCGAGGACGCCGCGCTGAAACTCCACGCCGGGGAAGTCCACGGGCTGGTCGGCGAAAACGGCGCCGGCAAGTCCACCCTGATGAAAGTCCTCGCCGGCGTCTACCAGCGCGACGCCGGCACCGTCCTGCTGGACGGCAAAGAGGTCCACTTCAGCCACCCCACCCAGGCGCACGAAGCCGGCCTCTCCACGGTCTTCCAGGAGTTCAACCTGCTGCCGGACCGCACCGTGGCCGAAAACATCTACCTCGGCCGCGAGCCGCGCAAAGGCCTGCTGGTCAACAAGGCCAGAATGAACGCCACCACCGCCGAGCTGCTCGAGTCTCTGGGCATCACCAGCATCAAACCGACGACGGCGGTGCGTTCCCTTTCCGTGGCCGAGCAGCAGATCGTGGAAATCGCCAAGGCCATCAGTTACGACGCGCGCATCATCTCCATGGATGAGCCGACCGCCGCGCTGGCCGGACCGGAAGTGGAACTGCTCTACCAGATTGTGCGCCGGCTGCAGGAACGCGGAACCGCCATCCTCTACGTCTCCCACCGGCTGCGCGAGATTTTCGATCTGTGCGACACCATCACGGTGCTCAAGGACGGGCGCATTGTGGATACCCGGCCCGCGGCGGAGCTCGACGACGCCGCCCTCGTCCGCTTGATGGTGGGGCGCCCGATTTCCGCCTACTTCCCCGACAAACTCCCGCGCGACGAGGCCGACGAGCCGCTGACCGAGACCCCGCTGCTGGCACTGGACAACGCCGGCAACGAGCAGCTGGACGGCATCAGCCTGAGCATCGCGCCCGGCGAGATCGTCGGCGTAGCCGGGCTCCAGGGCTCGGGCCGGACCGAGCTGGTCCAGGGCATCTTCGGCGCGGCCCCGTTCACCCGTGGCACCATGCGGCTGGACGGCACCGAGCTGCTGCCCAAGTCGCCACGGCAGGCCATCCGGGCCCGGATCGCGCTGATCACCGAGGACCGCAAGGCAGAGGGCCTGAGCCTGAACCAGTCCATCCTGGACAACGCGCTGGGCGTGATCCGCTCCGTCTTCCCGCGCAGCACCGGCGCGGTCAAACAGGACATTCCCGGCGTCTTCTCCGCGCTGGAAGTCATCGCCCGGGACCTGGACCAGGAGGTTCAGTACCTCTCCGGCGGCAACCAGCAGAAGGTCGTGCTGGCCAAGTGGCTCGCCATCAGCCCCCGCGTGGTCCTGCTGGACGAGCCCACCCGCGGCATCGACGTCGGCGCCAAGATCGCGGTCTACCGGCTGATGCGCCAGCTCGCGGCCGAGGACAAGGCCGTCCTCATGGTCTCCAGCGAACTGCCCGAAGTCATCGGCATGTCGGACCGCATCATCGTCATGCGGGACGGCCGCATCGCCGGGGAACTGCCCGCCGGCGCCACCGAAGAACAGATCCTCCAGCTCGGCACCGGCGCGCGGCCAGCCACCAACAGCACAAATAACGACGACGGCGCCGGCGGGACCAATGGAAGTGTCCGTCCCGAGGAAAGCAACGGAACCGGGGAGAACGCATGAACAAGACCCGCGGCGACGGCAGCATCTTCAGCCGGCTGTCCTCCACCCACATCGTCTATCTGGTCGCGCTGCTGACCCTCGCCGTCGGATCCGTCCTGGTGGCCACCGCGGGACGCAGCTTCTTCAGCCCGGGCAACATCTCCAGCATCCTCACCGGCACCAGCGTGCTGGGCTTCATCGCGATCGGGCAGACCCTGGTCATCCTGATCGGCAGTCTTGACCTGTCCGTCCCGTACGTCACCAGTCTGGCGAGCCTGATCGCCGCGGGAGTCATGGCGAACAACAGCGCCAACGTGCTCGCGGGCGTACTGCTGGCGCTGGGCGTTTCGGCGCTGATCGGCCTGTTCAACGGGCTCATCGTTTCCGGCCTGAAGGTCCATGGCTTCATCGCCACCCTCGGTATGGGACTGATCATCAGCGGCTACCTGGCCACCAACTTCAAGGGCAGTTTCGGCCAGACACCGTTTTCGTTCCGGCTGGTCGGTGCCACCGGACTGGGCCCGGTGCCGATCTCCACGCTGATTATGCTCGCCTGCGCCGGCCTGGCCATGCTGCTGCTGCACCGCACCCGCGTAGGCCACCAGATCTACGCCGTCGGCGGGAATCCCAACGTCGCGAGGATGTCCGGCATCCGCATCCAGACCCCGGTCATCACCGCCCACGTCATCTGCTCGGTCATGGCCGGCATGGCGGGGCTGCTGCTGGCCAGCAGGCTCGGCGTCGGCAGCCCCACCGTCGGCTCCCAAGGCGGCTACGACCTGCTGTCCATCGCCGCGGTAGTGCTCGGCGGCACGCTGCTGGCCGGCGGCAAGGGCAGCATCACCGGCACCCTTGGCGGCGTCCTGATCTTCGCCATGATGGACAACATCATGTCGGTCATGCAGGTCAATCCGTTCCTCAAGGACGTGGTCCGCGGGATCGTGATCGTGGTGGCCGTGGCGGTTTATGCGCGGCGCAGGATTGTGAACCGGCCGCTGCGGTTCGGGCACGACGGACACAGCCGGCAGGAAATGCCCGGCACCGAGGAAGCCCGGGAGGTGCGGGCATGAGCCGGACCCTGACCCCCAGCGACCGCAGCGCCGTGCTGCAGCAGAACCGGGCCGGCCGCGGCGAACGCTTCCTGCGGGCGCTGCGCACCCCCGGCGGCGCCGTCTTCGTCCTGCTGGTTGCCCTCCTCGCGGCGATCATCGCGGTCAATCCGTCCTTCGGGGAACCAAATTCCTTCATCCGCTTCATCGGCCGCACCGCGCCCATCGCCATTGCCGCGATCGGACAGTACTTCGTCATCGTTTCCGGCGAGTTCGATCTGTCCATGGGGTCCGTGGTGACAATGCAGGTGATCACCGCCGGCAACCTCATTGGCGACGATGACGCCAAAGTCATCCCGGTTCTGCTGCTCATGTTCGTGCTGGGGGCTTTCATCGGGCTGGTCAACGGCCTGGTCACCACGCTGCTGCGGGTGCCGAGCTTCATCGTCACCCTGGGCATGATGCTGGCCCTGCTGGGGCTGGTGCTGTTCTGGACCGGCGGCGCCGCACAGGGCAACCCGGCGGACAGCTTCCGGCAGATCGGCCGCGGCGGCATCGAGGGAGTGCCGGTGCTGGAGGTCATCCCCTATCCGGTGATCATCCTGGCCGCGGTGGCCGCGCTGGCCTTCTGGCTGATGCGCCGGCCCTACGGCCGCACGCTGATTGCCGCCGGGGACAACCCGACGGCGGCGGCGCTGACTGGAGCCCCGGTGTGGTGGATCAAGACCCGCGCCTTCATGCTCTCCTCGCTGGCCGCTACCGTTTCCGGCATCCTGCTGGTCGGCTATGCCGGCGTCCACCCGTCCGTAGGGCGGGGTTACGAGTTTACGGCGATCACCGCCGTCGTACTTGGTGGTGTTGTCCTCGGCGGCGGACGCGGCTGGGTACTCTCCGCAGCGGCCGGCGCGTTTGCGCTGGAGTCGCTGTTCACGCTGCTGAATTTCGTCGGCGTGCAGTCGACGTGGCGGGACAGCGTGCAGGGCGCCATCATCATCGTCGCCGTGGCCGCCGCCGCCAAGACCTGGCAGCGCAAACGCAAGGGCACGGCAGCGCCCGCGCAGGAAGTGCAGCCACCGAACAAGGCCGAACAATCCGAACATCACAACGGCACCACCGCCCGCTGAGGGCACCGAACAGGGAGGAAACAGATACTGATGCGCAATCAAAGTATCCGTACCGCGGTTACGCTCGCAGCGGCAACATCGTTGCTGGCGCTGGCCGCCTGCACTACCGATCCATCCGTGACCGAGGACCCGGCCGGCAGTGCGGCGGCGTCGCCGGAAGCCACCGAGCAGGAGTGGTTTGACCAGGCGCTCTACGACGAACAGTTCGAACAGCGTACGGCGGACTTCGTGGGGGATCCGGAGAAGCCGTACCTGCAGTACATCGCCGGCGAGATGAAGGACACCTCGGACCTCGCCGTGGAGGGCGCGCAGAAGGTCTGCTTCGCCAACGCCTCCATCTCCAACCCGTGGCGGCAGACCGGCTGGATCACCATGAACCAGCAGCTCAAGGTGCTGCAGGACTCCGGCGTGATCTCCGAGATGGAGACCCGCGACGCGAAGGACAACGACAACACGCAGATCGCGGACATCGACTACTTCATCAAGGAAGGCAACTGCGACGCGTTCATCATCTCGCCCAACTCCACCGCGGCCCTGACGCCCGCCGTGGAGCGTGCCTGTGACACCGGCAAGCCCGTGGTTGTCTTCGACCGCGGTGTGGAAACGGACTGCGCCACCACCTTCATCCACCCGATCGGCGGCTTCGCCTGGGGCATCGACAGCGCGACGTTCCTCTCCGAGCGGCTGCAGGAGGGCGACAAGGTAGTGGCCCTGCGCATCCTGCCCGGCGTGGACGTGCTGGAACACCGCTGGGCCGCCGCGGAGAAGATCTTCACCGAAAACGGGATCGAGGCCACGGACTACTTCACCGGCGCCGATCCCACCGAAATCAAGAAGATCATCTCGGACGAACTGGCCACCGGGGACGTCCAGGGTATCTGGATGGACGCCGGCGACGGCGCCGTGGCCGCGATCGAAGCCTTTGAGGACGCGGGCAAGGACCTGCCGGTGATGACCGGCGAGGACGAGATGAGCTTCCTGCGCAAGTGGAAGGAAACCGGAATCGACGCGTTGGCCCCTGTCTACTCCAACTTCCAGTGGCGCACCCCGCTGCTGGCGCTGGAGAAGATCTTCAAGGGCGAGGAAGTCCCGGCCGAGTGGGTGCTGCCGCAGGAGCCCATCCCCGCGGATGAACTCGACCAGTGGCTGGAGCTCAACGAGGGCATGCCGGACGGCCACTACGCCAAGTTCGGCGGCGAGGACCTGCCCGGCTACCCGGAGGTCTGGCAGGAACGCCAGATGCCCTGACCGTCCCCGGACAGGCCGCCGGCACACGCCGGCACTGCACCAAACCAGCACCATCCAGCACAGCAAAGGAGGCAGGACATGGCGGACCGGCTCATCGGAGTGAACACGTGGGTGTGGGAGTCCCCGCTGACCGACGCCAACCTGCCTCCTTTGCTGGCGAAGATCGCGGCGCTGGGCTTCGACGCGGTGGAACTGCCGCTGGAAAACGCGGGCGACTTCACCGCCGCAGCGGCCCGTCAGGCTCTCGCGGCGACCGGCCTGAAGCCCTTCATTGTGGGGGCGATGGCGCCGGGGCGGGACCTCGTCGCGGCCGACGCCGCAACCGTTGCCGCAACACAGGACTACCTCGCCGCCTGCATCAAGATGGCGTACGACGTCGGGGCGCCGGCTGTGTGCGGACCGTTCTACTCCGCCACGGGGAGAGTTTGGCGGCTCACCGCGGCCGAGCGGGCCGGGGCGTACCGCGAGCTGCGCCGCAATCTGGCGCCGCTCGCCGCCCAGGCGGCGGACGCCGGCGTCGTTATTGGTATTGAACCGCTCAACCGGTACGAGACCTCGCTGGTCAATACCGTGGAGCAGGCGCTGGACGCGCTGGAGCCGCTGCTGGGCCACGGCGTGGGGCTGGCGCTGGACAGCTACCACCTGAACATCGAGGAACGTTCCAGCGCTGCAGCCATCCACGCGGCCGGCGGGCACTTGGTGCACCTGCAGGTCTGCGGCAATGACCGCGGGGCACCGGGCGGGGACCAGACCAACTGGCCGGAACTGGTGAAGGCGCTGGACGACGTCGGGTACACCGGCCCGCTGAATATCGAGAGTTTTACCGCGGACAACGCCGCCATCGCCACCGCCGCGTCCATCTGGCGGCCGCTGGCGCCCAGCCAGGACCGGCTGGCCGCGGACGGCCTGGCCTTTCTGCGCGGGCTGTGACGCGCACGTGAGAAGAGGAAAAAGATGACCGCAACCGTTCCGGATCCCGCTCCGGCGCGCTCCCCTGCCGCGGCCGCCCCTGCCGCGGCCACCCCGGCGGCTCCGTTGGGGGTAGCCGTACTGGGGTATTCGTTCATGGGCAAGGCGCACTCGAACGCCTGGCGCAACGTGGGCGCGTTCTACGACACTCCCCCGGTGGCCCGGCAGGTGCTGGTGGGACGGGACCAGGACCAGCTGAGTACGGCCGCGCATCGCTACGGCTGGGCGGAAACCAGCACCGACTGGCGCGCGGTGCTGGCGCGGGACGACGTGCAGATTGTGGACATCTGCACGCCGGGTCACCTGCACGCGGAGCAGGCCATCGCCGCGCTGCAAGCGGGCAAGCATGTGCTGGTGGAAAAGCCGCTGGCCAACTCGGTGGCCGAGGCCGAAAAGATGGCCGCCGCCGCCCGCGAGGCCGCTACCCGGGGCATCATCGCGATGACCGGTTTCACCTACCGGCGGATTCCGGCCCTGGTGCTGGCGCGGCAGCTGATCGCGGACGGGAAGCTGGGGCAGATCCGGCAGGTGCGCATCGCTTACCTGCAGGACTGGCTCGCCGATGAAACCGCGCCGATGACCTGGCGGCTGCGCAAGGAAACCGCCGGTTCCGGCGCCATGGGGGACCTCGCCTCGCACGCGGTGGACCAGGTGCAGTTCCTGCTCGGCGAGCGCGCGGCCAGCGTCTCCGCCACCATCAACACCTTTGTTCCGCAGCGCACCGGTCCCGACGGGCCGGAGCCGGTGACGGTGGACGATGCCGCCTGGGCTACGCTGCGGATGCCCTCGGGCGCCGTGGCCAGCGTGGAGGTCAGCAGGTTCGCCACCGGCCGGCGCAACGCATTGGAGATCGAGGTCTACGGCTCGGGCGGTCACCTGCGCTTCGACCTGGAGAACCTGAACGAACTGCATTATTACGACGCCGGGGCGCCGGCAACGCTGCAGGGTTCGGCACGGATTCTGGTCACCGACGCGGAGCACCCCTACCTGGACGCCTGGTGGCCGCCCGGACACATCCTCGGCTGGGACCACGCCTTCACCTCGCAGGCGGCGGACTTCCTGACCGCCATCCGGACCGGCACCCCGCCAGCGGCCTCCTTCGAGGACGGCCTGGCCGTGCAGCGGGTGCTCGACGCGATGGAACGCAGCGCCGCCCAGGCGAGCACCGCCGTCGTTATTTGATCCATGAGTCCAGACAGAAAGCGAGCAGCAATGGCACGCAACTACACGCTCTTCACCGGCCAGTGGGCGGACCTGCCCTTCGAAAAGGTTGCCGAGCTGGCCGCCGGCTGGGGTTACGACGGCCTGGAGATCGCGGTGTCCGGGGACCACCTGGACGCGTGGCGTTGGGACGACGACGATTACATCCAGGACCGGCTGGACATCCTGGCGCGCAACGGACTGCAGGTCTGGGCCATCTCCAACCATCTGAAGGGGCAGGCGGTGTGCGATGACCCGATCGACTTCCGGCACCGGGACATCGTCGGCCCGCGGGTATGGGGCGACGGCGATCCGCAGGGCGTCCGCGAGCGCGCCGCGGAGGAAATGAAGCTCACCGCCCGGCTGGCGCAGCGGCTGGGGGTCAAGACCGTGGTGGGGTTCACCGGCTCGTCCATCTGGCAGTACGTGGCGATGTTCCCGCCGGTGCCGGCCGAGGTGATCGACGCCGGCTACCGGGACTTCGCGGACCGCTGGAACCCGATCCTGGACGTGTTCGACGAGTGCGGGGTCCGGTTCGCGCACGAGATCCACCCGTCCGAAATCGCGTACGACTACTGGTCCACGGTGCAGGCCCTGGAGGCGATCGGCCACCGCGAGGCGTTCGGGATCAACTGGGACCCCAGCCACATGATGTGGCAGGACATCGACCCGGTGTCCCTGATCTGGGACTTCAAGGACCGGATCTACCATGTGGACTGCAAGGACACGAAGCTGCGGATCACCGGCCGCAACACCCGGCTGGGCTCGCACCTGCCGTGGGGCGATCCGCGCCGCGGCTGGGACTTCGTCTCGGCCGGTCGGGGCGATGTGCCGTGGGAAGCCAGCTTCCGGGCGCTGAACGCCATCGGCTACGACGGCCCGATCAGCGTGGAATGGGAGGACGCCGGGATGGACCGGCTGCGCGGCGCCCCGGAAGCGCTGGCGTTCCTGAAGCAGTTCGACTTCACCCGGCCCGAGGCTTCCTTCGACTCGGCCTTCAAACAGTAACCAGCACGGTCTGAATGTCGGCGCGGGCAACGCGCCGGAAACAGAGTGCAGGTAGGCTGGCTCCATGCGTGAACTCCAGGTGAAAATCATTGCAGAAATGGGCGTGCGGCCCGTCATTGATCCCGCTGAGGAAACCCGCCGGCGGGTCACTTTCCTGAAGGACTATCTGAAGGCCAGCCACACGAAGGGCTTTGTCCTGGGCATCAGCGGCGGACTGGATTCCACCGTGGCCGGCAAGCTGGCCCAGCTGGCCGTCGACGAGCTCGAAGCCGAAGGCGTGGAGGCCAACTTCGTGGCGGTCCGCCTGCCCTACAACGTGCAGCATGACGAGGAAGACGCCCTGGCGGCGCTGAAGTTCATCGACCCCAAGACGTCGTGGACCTTCAATGTGGCTCCGGCCGTGGACGGTTTCGAAACCGAATTCACCACCACCACCGGCGAAAAGATCACCGACTTCAACAAGGGCAACATCAAGGCCCGGACCCGGATGATCGCCCAGTACGCCCTGGCGGGACAGCATAACTACCTGGTCATCGGCACCGACCACGGCGCGGAATCCGTCACCGGCTTCTTCACCAAATTCGGCGACGGCGGGGCGGACATCCTCCCGCTGTACGGGCTGAACAAGCGGCAGAACCGCCAGCTCCTGGAACACCTCGGCGCCGAGGAACGGCTGTACAAGAAGGCGCCGACGGCGGACCTGCTCGATGACCAGCCCGGCCGCACGGACGAGGACGAGCTCGGCCTCTCCTACGACCACATTGACGACTACCTCGAGGGCCGCGAGGTGCTGGAGGCGGTGGCCGAGGCAATCGAGCACCGGTACCTGGTCAGCCGGCACAAGCGCACGGTCCCGGTGACCCCGTCGGACGACTGGTGGCGGAACTAGGCTCCGAGCTGGCGGGCTACCGCGCCCTGCTGGTCGAATCGTTCAGCACGGCCGGTCGCGGCACCCGATGAACAACCGGGCTGCCAGTTCGGTAACGTAGTGAGCGTGAAGATTGCTACGTGGAATGTTAACTCGATCCGTGCCCGCGCCGACCGTATCGAGGCATGGTTGCTGCGCTCCGACGTGGATGTGGTGGCCATCCAGGAAACCAAAGCCACCGATGAGAACTTTCCGTGGGAGCTGTTCGAAAATAACGGCTACGAGGTGGCCCACTTCGGGCTGAACCAGTGGAACGGCGTCGCCATCGCCTCCCGGGTGGGGCTCGACGACGTGGAGCGCACGTTTATGGACCAGCCGCACTTCGGCAAGACCGATGACGCCGTCCACGCCGAGGCCCGTGCCATCGCTGCGACCTGCAACGGCGTTAGGATCTGGAGCCTTTACGTACCGAACGGCCGGGCGCGGAATGACCCGCACATGGCATACAAACTGCAGTGGCTCGACGTGCTCAAGAAACACGCCACCGAGTGGCTGCAGGCGGACCCGCAGGCGCAGATCGCCCTGACCGGGGACTGGAACATCGCCCCGCGGGACGAGGACGTCTGGGACATCGAAAAGTTCCAGCGCGAGGAACTGACGCACGTCAGCGAACCCGAGCGCGCCGCCTTCCGCGCCTTCGAGGAAGCCGGCTATATCGACGTCGTCCGTCCGATCCACCCCGGCCCGGGCACCTATACGTACTGGGACTACACCCAGCTGCGCTTCCCCAAAAAGGAAGGCATGCGGATCGACTTTGTGCTGGCCTCGCCGGCGCTTGCTTCGCGGGTGACGGACGCGATCATTGACCGAGAGGAACGCAAGGGCAAGGGCGCCTCCGACCACGCGCCCGTGATTGTGGAACTGGACTAATGATGACCAGCTTCCCGTACGTTTCCTACCTTCGGGTCTTCGAGCCCCTGGATGCCTTCTCCGATGACGAGCAGCTGCTCATCATGGAACAGCGCAGCCGGGACCGCCGGATCACCGAGGAGCTGGACCGCGGGGAGTCGCTGCGCCGCATCACGCGGACGGTCTCCGACCCGTTCCCGCACGACAGCGAGGATCTGGTGCGGGTGCTGCATTACCCGTCGCCGGAGGGCCTGACCACGCCGTACTACTGCCCCAACCAGCTGGCCGTCCGCAGCACCCTGGCGGCCGAGTCCATTTCGCACAGCCTGCACAACCCGCTGCTGGGACTGCTCCTGCCGGAAGCGGCCCGCGATGCACAGCAGCAGCGGCTGGATCCGGACACCTTCGCGGATTCGCTGGCCAAGCTGCACACCAGAAGTTCCACCTGGGGCATCCCGTTCGGCTGGTTCGTCCTCTTCCGTGAAGACGACCATGCCGAGGTGATCGAAGGCCGCCACGGCGTGGAGACCGTGCGGCTGAGCGCGCCGCTGATGCAGTGCATCGACCGCGCCCGTTACGCAGCGGCCAGCCTCGCGGTGGCGGCGCCGGGGCTTGACCTGCTCGACGAACTCACGGAGATCACCGAGTGGATGGAGACGTTCACGCTGACGGGCATGCTGGAACTGGATTACGGGCGCGTAGCGGACATGGTCTACCCGGACGATTCGCCCTCCGATGTCCAGGCCGGCATCGAATCGCTGGCCGAGGGCGATATGACCGGGGCCGCTGCCGCCTACCGGCGCCTGGCCACCCGCTGGATCAAGATCCGGCAGCTGGCACGCGCCTCCTGAGCCTTCCGGGTCTTCAGGCCTCGGCGGCCTTGCCTTCGAGAACCGCCCGTTCACGGTCGTTCCTGGCGAGTGCCTCTGCCACGGTAAACTCCGCGCGGGCCTCCTCCCGCCGGCCGAGCCGGGCCAGCAGTTCGCCGCAAGGGCGTGGCTTTGGGCTATCGCGGTCTGCAGCGCATAACTGTTCCTCCCCCGGCCCAACGCGTCGGCCCACGCCAAGGCGGCTTCGCCCCGCCGGATCTGGGGCCCGGTCCCACCGGCTCCGGTCCTGGTCTGCCAGCAGGACCGGTGTTCCGTCCGGCCGGTTTCAGGCGGCGAAACGGGAGGTCTGGAACTCCATGAGCGCCACGAGCGCATGGGCCTCGGGCTCATGCGGCACCAGCCCGGCAAGGATCCGGCCAATCCGCAGCGCCTCGTTCGCGTGGTGCGGCCGGATCCAGCGGTCGCCCGACGTCGCCTCATACCCCTCGGTAAACATGAGGTACACGACGCCGAGGACCGCACCGAGCCGCTCGCCCCACTCATTCGGTTCCAGGACCTCGAAGGGCACGCCGGCGGCCGCGAGGGTCTTCTTGGCCCGCACAATCCGCAGCTGGATAGTGGCGACGGGCACCAGGAACAGCCGCGCGACCTCCTCCGTGGTCAGGCTCCCGACGATCCGCAGTGTCAGGGCCATCTGGGCCTCGCGCGAGAGGACGGGGTGGCAGGCGGTGAACAGTTTGTGAATTCATGGAAGTTTCACCATGCCTTCACGTATTCGCATTAGCCCCTGTGAGGGGCCGTGACTAGCCGCACTGCTGGGCGGCGTCGGGAGCCTGGTTTCCGGATCCCTATCGAGCCTCGGGTAGGCGGTGCGCAGCCCCAGCGAGCCTTGAACACATCGTCCAGCCGTCGGCGGACTGTCCCACGCTGTGACTTGGTTTTCGAGTCGCCTTGGGTATGCCAAGAACGTCTTGACAGAACGACCCGTGCACCGTTGATGTCGGCGTGGGTTTTCCTGCCGCAGAAGCGGCAGGAAAACTTGAGTCCCTTGCGGTTCCCGTCATGGACGAGGCCGCAGGATGAGCATTCCCTGGAGGTGTAGGCAGCGTTGACCTCGATCACGTCGAGGCCGGTGTCTTCTTGCAGGGATGCCAGCTTTTTCTTGATGGCCGCTCGGCCGAAGCGGGTGACCAGACGGTGCATGTCCCGGCTCATCCCGCCGCCCCTGGCATCGACCTTCTCGACGACAAGGCCCTGGATGTCTTCGGTCGAGAGCTTGTTCAGGATGCGGTTGACCTCGTTAACGATGTATTCGCGCATGCGGCGCTGGAAGTTGCGGTAGCGTCGGTTGGTCTTGAGGCGGATGCCCTGCCGTTGCAGGCTCTTGGCGAGGTCCTGCGCCTGCCGGTCCAGCTCCGTCAGGTGCGGCATCGCGCCGACGCCGAAGAGGCGGCCGTCGCTGGTCGCGAAAAGGGACTTCATCCCCCAGTCCAGGCCAAGGTAATCACCCTCGGGGCGCGGTCGGGCGATTGGGGACTTTTTCTGGAGGACGAACTGCAGGCTGCCATCCTTGAGCACATTGAGTTGCACGAAGCCGGAGACCTCGCCCGGAGCATTGGCGAAGAACCGGTGTGCCTTCAGCGGGATCCATGCCACGGCGCCCTTGGTCAGTGTGGAGACGCGTACCCAGTAGTCGAAGGAGCTGTTCTTCGAGGGTTCGACCTGTGCGATGGTGCCGTCCATGAGCATGGTGTTCGCCCGGGACAGGTCGGGCAGCGAAACGGCATGCTTGCCTACCTGTTTGGCCATGCGCCGCGAGAGCTTCAACAGTTCCGCGGATACCGGTACCTCGTCCTTGGCCCAGCCCTTGCCGGGTTTGCCGTCGCTATGCCGGACCTCGCCGGTTGCCGTATTGACCTTTATCGGGAGTACCAGTTCCTTGGCGTACCACGCCTTCCGTGCGTTCACCCGGTAGAGGACGGTCCGGGTCTCATCGTCCAGGCTGGAGCCGCTGATAAGCTCCCGGACGGCGTTCCTGACCGAACCGGTCCATGCGTTCAGTGCTTGGAACGTCTGGTTGTAAACGGACTTGACCTGCCGGGCGGACAATTCGGTGGTGAACGTCAGGTCCGTTATTTTGGTTGGCATGCGCTTCATGAGGGGCTGGCCGTCGAGGATTTGCCGGTGCAGCTGGGCCTGCATTCCGCCCAGGGCGTCGCGCCACGGACCCAGCAGTGCATGGACCCGGGCGAGTTTGCCCTCGTTCGCGAAAGTGGGCAGCGGGTACGCCCGAACCTTGATGGCCTGCTTCTGCGCTGCCCCGGTCGCCGTCATTTTCCGGCGGCTTCGTCTTCAAAGGCAGCGATGAGCTTCTTGCTCCGGCGTCTTGAGCCGCGCAGCCCATACAAGCCCGCGGTGAACGAGTAAATCAGCAACAAGTAGCCATCGACCTGATCCGAAGGCTGCGCAACGTCCGCCCCCTCGACGCGGAGCCCTTCCAGGGCGAGGAACACTTCGAAGCGGGTGTGCCCGGCGCGGGCGAGCCGGGCACAGTGTTTGCCGACGGGTGTGCCCCGGTCCTCCGAACGGAGCAGCTTCATCAGCTTCGGGCGTTCATCGTGGACGCCACCGGCCGCTTCTCGGGTCACTGACACGACCTGAGGCCCCGCGCCGCCGTAGCCGGCCATGCGCCGGGCACTGACCCTCCCAGTCCGCCTTTTTGGGCGCGGAGGAAACCCGGGCGCAAAACGGCGGCCCTGGATGCCATGAGCGACCCGAACCCGGGCACGTGGATGGTGCCGCGCCCGTCCTGCCACGCACCGGGAATGTGCCAGGCTTTGTACCGGCCCCACGCAGCACGATAGAGCCCATTCCGGCCTTCGTCGAGTACTGCGACAGTTTCATAACGGTTACGCTAGCAGGAAGGTGAGACATTATTTGTGGATAAAAATCCATAAGAAATGACACTAGTTACGAACACCAGCCGCAGCACGTCGTCGTCCAGCGGTTCCCAAGCCACCGCGTCTTCGTCCTGCAGCCCGCGGGCGATATCGCGGTAGCGCTCGTCGAGCCGCTCGGCCCGGCGCCATCCGTCGATGGCCTTGCGTTTGGCCACCGTGGTGAGCCAGGCGCCGGGGTTGCGCGGAATGCCGGATTCCGGCCACTGGGCCAGGGCATCGGCCACCGCCTCCTGGGCCAGATCCTCCGCGCGCCCGACATCCCCGGTCGCCCGCGCCAGGACCGCGACGATCCGAGCGCCTTCGATCCGCCACAGCGCATCGATCCGGCGCCGGAGCTTGTCCGCTGCCTCCGCCCGGTCATGACAGGTTCCCGCCGCGCGGCTGGTCCTAGCCGTTCTCGCTGTTCAGGTCCGCTTCCTGCTTGCGCCATTCGGATTCCTTCTGGATGTATTCGTTGTCCGCAAAATCGGCGAAATCTGCCTCCTCGGTGACCCGGCGGACTTCGAGCTTGGAACCGGGCCCCAGCGGGCAGCGGCTCGCCCACTCGACGGCCTCTTCCTTGGACGAGACCTCGATGATCCAGAACCCGTTGAACAGCTCATGGGTCTCGCCGTAGGGGCCGTCCGTGACAACGGGCGGCTCACCCGAGAAGTCGACAACAAAGTTCGCGTCCTCGGACACGTCGGCCAGACCGTCCCCGCCGAGCATGACTCCGGCCTTGATGAGCGATTCGTTGTAGGCGCCCATCTTGTTGATCATCGCCTCGAAAGGGATCTCCTTGGCGGCGTCAAGAGCTTCGGCGGTGCTGCGCATGATGAACATGTATTTCATGGTTCTCTCCTGGTCTGGATGAAGGCGCCGTGCGCGTCCTTCTACTATTGCGTCGAACCGGACACGTGGGAATCGACACCGGTCCGAAAATTTCTTTCCCTCTTTGCATCGCCGTCTCTTTGCCCCGGCCTGCCTATGATTACGACGACGGCGGCGGTGCCGTGGAGCGGCGGATGATCAGCTCATGCGGCTGGAAGGGCGGCGTGGCCAGCCGCGGCGCCCCCTGCAATTCGCCGAGCAGGAGTTCCGCCGCGTAGCTGCCCTGGTCCTCCGGGCTTTGGCGCACCGTTGTCAGCCCTATGGGCTCGGCAAACTCGTGGTCGTCGATTCCGATCACGGAGAGTTCCTCGGGGACGCGGATCCCGCGCTCCTGGGCGGCCACCAGCACGCCGAAGGCCATCTCGTCTGAGGATGCGAAGACGGCGGTGGGGCGCTCCCCCGGCTGGTCGAAAAGCCGGGCGGCTGCCAACTTGGACTCCAGGAACCTGAATTCTCCGGTGATCAGCCACTGGGGCCTGGCCTCCAGCCCATGGCGTTCCAGCGCTGCCCGGTAAGCTTCCTCGCGTTGCTGCGGGACGGCGAACTCGATGCCGTACTCACCGCCTCCGCGTACATGGGCGATCCGGGTGTGGCCCAGGCCGATCAGGTACTCCATGGCATCCGTGGCCGCCCCGCCGTCGTCGATGCTGACGTTGCGTAGCCCGTCCACGTATCCGCCGATGGTGACGTTGGGATAGTCCAGTTGCTGCAGCGCCGCCAGTTCCTCGGGGGTGAGCTCCATGCACATCACCAGCAGTGCATCGATCCGCTTGCGCAGCATGGAGCGGTGGAAAACCCGGTCCCGGTTCAGGCCGGTGCCGCCGAGGCTGAAGACCACCATGTCATAGCCGGCGGCCCGCAGTGCCCGGTCAACGCCCTCCAGCGCGGAGGAAAAATACCAGCGGTCAATCAGCGGAAGCAGCACGCCCATGGCCATGGTGCGTCCGGAGGCCAGGTGCGCGGCCGAAGAGGAGGCCACATAGCCCAGCTCCTCCGCCTTCGCCAGCACCTTGCCGCGCGTGGCTGCCGACACCCCGGGCAATCCGCGCAGCGCACGGGACACCGTGGCCGTCGATACGCCCAGTGCCCGGGCGACGTCGTCGATCCCGGTCATGGCAGCCTCACCCCTTGAGGCCACCTGCGAGCAGGCCGCGGACAAAGTAGCGCTGCAGGCCGAAGAACACCGCCAGCGGAACGATCATGGAGACGAAGGCTCCAGCGGTGAGCCGGTGCCATTCGTTGCCCCGGGTGCCGGTCAGCTCGGCCAGCCGCTGCGTAATCGGGGCGACATCCGCGGTGCCGCCGGAGAAGACGAGCGCCACCAGGAGATCGTTCCACACCCACAGGAACTGGAAGATGCCGAAGGAGGCGATCGCCGGCACGGAGAGCGGCAGAATGATCCGCCAGAAGATGGTGGCGTGGCCCGCGCCGTCCACGCGTGCCGCTTCGATCATCTCGCCCGGGATCTCGGAGATGAAGTTATGCAGCAGGAAGATGGCCAGCGGCAGGGCGAAGATGGTGTGCGCTATCCACAGCTGCGCGTAAGTGCCCGCGGGCAGCAGCTGGAATTCGCCGATTTTCAGGTTGATGAACAGGGACAGCAGCGGAATCAGGGCCATCTGCAGCGGAACGATCTGCAGGGCGAAGACGAAGATGAACAGTGTATCTTTGCCCCTGAACCTGCCCCACGCGAAAATATAGGCTGCCATGGACGCGAGCACCAGCGGGAAGATGGTTCCCGGGATGACGATGGCCAGGGAGTTCAGGAAATACTGGCCCAGATTGGGCGAAGAGCTTCTGCCGGAGGCCAGCACGTCGCCGTAGTTCTCCAGCGTGAACTGGAAGTCGCCCAGGAAGTTCCACCAGCCGCTGTTCTGGATGCTGTCTTCGGGCCTGAAGGAGGAGATGAACAGCCCGAAGGTCGGGATGGTCCAGATGGTGGCGATGATGATCGCGGCCGCCGTGGCGCCGCGGGAAGTCAGCCGCTGCCGGACCCGTCGGGCCATTGGTTCCGGCCGGCGGGACTCGATGACATCTTCGGTCGCCACCGCCGTCGCCGCGGACGCATCTGCTGGTATGGCGCTCATCGGATCTCCCTCTGCATCTTCAGCTGCCGTGCGTTGTACACGACGATCGGCAGGACCATCAGGAACAGCACCAGCGCAAGCGCGGCACCGCGGCCGGGCTCGTTGGCGCGGAACGCCTGAGTGTACATCTCGTTGGCGATGACCGAGGTTTCGAAGTTGCCGGCGGTCATGGTCCGGACAATATCGAATACTTTCAATGTGCCGATCGTGATGGTAGTGATCACGACGATGAGCGCGCCGCGGATGGACGGAATGGTGATGTTGCGGAACTGCTGCCAGGCGCTGGCACCGTCCAGCCGGGCCGCTTCCACAATCTCGTTCGGAATGCCTTTGATCGCCGCGGACAGGATGACCATGGCAAAGCCGGTCTGGATCCAGATCATTACCGCGATCAGGAAGAACGTGTTTTCGGGGGCGTCCAGCAGGAACTGTTTGGGCTCGCTGCCGAACCACACCAGGATCTGGTTGAGCAAGCCGATCTGTTCCTGCTCCGCACCGCGGTAGGCGTACATGAAGCGCCAGATCACGCCCGCACCGACCATCGAGATGGCCATCGGCATGAAGACCAGCGCCTTCAGGCCTTTTTCGCCCCTGGCCTTATCGATGAAGACCGCATAGGCGAGTCCGATACCGGTCGAGAGCAGCGGCACCAGGATGACCCAGAGCACCGTATTGCGCAGCGTGACCAGAGCTTCGGGCTGCGTGAACATCCAGACGAAATTGTCCAGTCCGTTGGGGTCGCCATTCCGGTCCGTGAAGGCCAGGAGGGCCGTCAGTACGGCAGGGCCGACCAGTCCGACGGCCAGCAGAACGGCTGCCGGGGCAAGGAAGCCGATAATCGTGGCCTTGTCCCGGAACGACTTTGGCGCCCTGTCGACCAGCAACATGATCAGGCCGATGATCGCGGCGAAGATGGCGAGGGCAATCACCACCTGGAAAAACTTCTCGCCAAGATCTTCCATGGCGCAGCCTCCTTGATGCTGGGAATGAAGCGATTGAGGCCCGGCCGGTGCACTGTTCAGGCGGTCCGGCCGGGCCTGTGGACTCAGTTACTCACTGGGCCAGCTGGATTCGATCGAATCCAGCACTTCCTCGGTGGACTTGCCGTTGATCCACTCGACGATGCCGCTCCAGAAGGAGTTGGCTCCGACCGCTCCGGGCATCAGGTCCGAGGCATCGAAGCGGAACACCGTGTTTTCATCCTGCAGCAGCTCGATGGACTGCCGGTCCAGCGGGTTCTGCGCCAGCGACGGGTCCAGGCCCTTGTTGGCGCTGATGGCTGCTCCCTGCTGCACACGGTTGTTGGCAAACTCCGCCGAGGCCATGTACTGCTGGAACGCCGATACTTCTTCGCGGTCCGTGTACGCGGCGACGAATTCGCCGCCACCGGTGATGGCACCGGCGCCGGCTTCCTCACCCGGGGTGATGAAGGCCCAGACGTCGCCGTCTTCGGCCACGGTGGTGCCCTCCGGCCAGTTGGCTGCCTGGAAGGTGGCCTGGTGGTGCATGGCGCAGTTGCCGTCCAGCACCGGCTGGCCGCCCTCTTCGACGGTGGTGGAAAGGATGGAGCGGACGTCGCCGAAGCCGCCGTTGACGTAGTCCGGGTTCTTGACGATGTCGCCCACAGCGTTGAACGCGTCGGCGATCTGCGGGTCGTTGAACGGGATTTCGTGGCTGATCCACTGGTCGTAGACCTCCGGACCGGCCTGGCGCAGCACGGCGTCCTCGACCCAGTCCGTGCCCGGCCAGCCGGTGGCCTCGCCGGCTTCGAAACCGGCGCACCAGGGCTTCATGGTGCCCTCGTCCGCGATGGTCTGGGACAGGGTCATCATTTCGTCCCAGGTCTGCGGGACTTCCCAGCCCTTCTCCTCGAAGGTGGACGGCACGTACCAGACGTAGCCCTTGACGCTGGCCAGCATTGGAGCGGCGTAGAACGTGCCGTCTACGGTTCCGTAGCCCTTCCAGTCCTCGGACCAGTTTTTATCCACGAGTGCTTCGACTTCCGCCGGAGCCGGCTTCAGGTAGCCTGCCTTGGCATGGGCGGCCAGCAGGCCGGGCTGCGGAATGATGGCAACATCCGGCGGATTTCCGGCCTGGGCGCGCACCCCGATCTGGGTCTCGAACTCGTTGGAGCCTTCGTACACTACATCGATCCCGGTGCACTCTTCGAAGTCCACCCAGGAGTTCTCGAGGCGCTCCCCTTCGAGGTCGGTGATGGTTGAGTAGACGCTTACCTCGGCGCCGTCGAACGTTCCGTAGGTCTCGTAGGTGCTGCAGTCCGCGGCCGCCTCCGAGCCTCCTCCTCCCTCTTCCGGGCCGCTTGGGCCGCAGGCGGAGAGGGTGAGGGCCAGCGCACTGAGTGTTGCCAACGGCAGAACTGCCTTTTTCGAGCGGACAAATCCCATGTTGTGACTCCTTTGTCAGGTGGCCGCGAGTGAACTGGACAAAGCAGCAGTAAGCCACCAGGTGTGGATCGGGTATCTGAAACGTAAACGCTTACGCTGCGCATGACAAGAACGTTTTACCGACCGGTAGCCTTTGATGCTGAATTGTGATGCAAGCCACGGAGCCGCCGACCCCACGCCTTCGTGGAACCAGGCAGGACCGCCTAGGGAGAGCTAGTGGACGCGTTCGGTGCGCCCCAGCCGGGCGCGCGCGCTGGTACCGATGCTGATGACCACCGGTGTCTCCCGGCCGATCACCAGGTCCAGCGCTTCCACCAGATCCGAGACCTGCTCGGCCACGAGGTACGGCGGCACGCCCTTGCGCGGCAGCACCCTGATGCGCAGGCCCGGCGTGCCCCGGAACTCGTAGGTGGCCACTGTGGCGTGCAGGATTTCCTCGTGCTCCAGCAGGGCAGCCTTCAGCGCCTGCTCCGCAACTGCAGCGCCCAGCTCAACGGTGCCTGGGCCGCCGTCGTCGTTGTAATCGGCCGCCAACGTACTGGCCCGGCCCTTGCCTTGCTGCGCAACCCACGCGATCATCAGCACGATCAGCACCAGCATCACCAGCGCCAGCACAATCCACAGCCAGCTGTCGCGCTGGCCGGGCAAGGTGGTCGCGGCCAGCACGTTTTCCACACCTGCCCCGGCCCGCCGCGTCACCGCATGCCAGGTGCCGGCGAGTGCCGGAGCGGCGGCGAGCGCCACGGCCGTGGCGCCGACGGCGGCGAGCAGCAGTCCGATCAGGGTCAGCAGCACGCGGTTGAGTGCCCGCGGAGTCTCGTTCATTGGCCTACCACTCCCGACGTCGAGACTCTGACCCGGACCTCGGGCATGGGATCGATATGCGAGCGCAGGAGCTCGTCCTCCACAACCGACTGGATGGCGGATTCCTCCACCGGAATGCCGGAAGTAGGACGCAGCTGGACCTCCACAAGCGTGCGTGAAACCGTCACGAGCACCTGGTCCTCAGTGACATTCGCCCGGGTCCGCGCACGGCGCGCCAGCGAAGAGGCCAGAACTTCGTCGTCCACGACGGCGATTCCGCGCCGGCTGGGGAGGACGTGGCGGTGCAGATGGCCGGGCAGGACACCCTGCAGGAAGAAGAACAGGCCGGCGAAGAGGATCAGAACGCCGCTGGTGCCCAGGATCAGCGGCGGCACGTTCTGGGGCAGTTGGTTCAGCCAGGCAGCGAAATCGCGGGGTTCAAGCAGCCAGGCTGGTTGGCCGATGGCTTTAAGCGCAGCTTCGAGCAGGACGTAGAGACAGATAAGCGAAACCAGGACCGCGGCGATGATCGCTGCCGGGGCACGGGAACTGCGGGTTTCGCGCACGGCCAGCCGGTCGTTGAAGCGGTCCCCGGCCTGGCCGTCATACTGCTTTTGGTAGTCGGTGCCGCTCATCGAACGCGGCCTCCGCCCTGGATCCGGATTCCGGTCACGCGGATGTCCACCCGGCTCAGGGTGGATCCGCTGATGCGGGTGACCCGGTCCAGGATTTCCCCTTTGGCCGCGTGGACCCGCTCCCAGATCGAGCCGCCGAAGCCGGCCACCAGCTGCGGATCCTGCAGGACCCGGGTCAGCGAGGGAATGCCTATCGGCAGGGCCAGCGAGAGCGCCAGATAGCCCTGGTCATCCCGCCAACTTGCCCGGATGAGCGTGGGGGAAACGCCAAGTACCTCCCCGGCCACGCCTTGGGCCGTACTGGTCAGGGCCTGCGTGCTGACGCGGTTATGCCCGGCGAGCCGGCGCTCTGCTCCGCGGGCCGGAACCGCGGCATCAGCGGCAGTCATGAAGAGGAGCGGCGTCCGGTCAGCGCGTCGCGGACACCGCGCAGATCGAGTTTGCCGTCCGCGGCACGGCCGATCAGGGCGCCGACGGCCAGGAACACGGCCATCAGCAGGAAGCCCCAGAATTCGAATACCAGTGCCGCCCACGCCAGGGCCGCGCCCACGGCCATGCCGACTACGGTGTTGCTCATTTTTGGCCTGCCTCCAGGTTCTCCGGCCTTCACGGTGCCGGCTGCCGGGCGGATTTCTCCGCCGTTGTTTTCGCGTCATTGAGGCCGGGCACGTGTACGTCGTTGATTTCCACATTGACTTCGATAACATCCAGCCCGACGAACTGCTCCACGGCACTGTAGACCGCCGCACGGACCTTCTGCGCGAGTTGCTGCAGCGGCACACCGTACTGGGCCACCAGATTAATATCCACGGCCACCTGGGTCTGCCCCACCTCCACGCGGACGCCCTGGCCGAGATCGCTGCCGCCCACGGCATCGCGGAGCGCGCTCAGTGCACGCGCCGTGCCCGAGCCCAAGGCATAAACCCCGCTGACGCTGCGCGCCGCCACCGCGGCGACCTTGGCTACCGCGGTATCCGAGATCGTTGTCCGGCCGGGCGCCTCCGGACCTGCGTTGTGCAAAGCCGGTTCCTGGAGGGCAGGGTCGGGGACGGCGGGCTGGTACGCCGGCGGTTGACCTGCCGAATTCTGGTTCTCCACCTGTTCTCCCATCGCCGTGCTTTCTCTTGAAGCAAGCCTAACGCGTATGGACGGCGGCGGGAGCGCCCGGTTAAAAGGTGCAGTTGGACCTCAGCCACTCCTGAATGGGCTCTACCGCTTCCCGGAATGATTCGTCGTCAAAATCGGTGCGGTCCTCGTGCTTTGTCAGCTCCGCTTCAACCTCGTCCAGCTCGTCGTACAGCTCAGCTGGCGCCTTATCCCGCAGATCCTCAACCTCGGCCTGCAGCTCATCCAGCCGCGCTTCATCCACGCCCGCAATAAAGCTCAGCGGCGCCAGCATCAGGACGGCGACTTTGGCCGCCACGGCCGTGCAGGCTCCGGTCCTGGTGCCGTAACTTCCCCACTTGGCGGGGTCCGAGGACGCCGCCGAATCTTCGAAACTGCTGCTGGCGCCGTCCGGGCTCTCCAAGGGCATTTCGTCGACCGGGATCCCGGCTTCCCCATCGCTGAATGTTCCGGAGCCGGGAGCGGACGACGGCGGCTGTCCGGCTTCCGTTTCAATCGGTGGGTCCGGTTCGATCACCCCGGGCGACGTCAATTTGGCCGAAGCCTCGGACGTGGACTGCGGGAAGGGTGTGCAGGAAGTCAGTCCCACTATCGCGGCCGTGAAAATGACCGCGAGCTTCGCCAGGAACAGTCCTGTCCTCCCGAATGAAAATAGCGCCGTACCCACGCAAGCAGGGTATCGGGCCACTCTGTGAAGACCATGGGAACGTTTCAGCCGTGCCGGGCGGACAATGCCCGCTAATCCAGGTGCCGGATTCGGCGAGGGCTGCGTTAAATGAAAGAACCCCGCGCTTCCATGAAGGCGGGGATCTAGTGGTGGCTCCGACCGGCGTCGATCCGGTGACCTTTCGATTTTCAGTCGAACGCTCTACCAACTGAGCTACAGAGCCTGGGAACATCTGACGATGATCACCGTTTGACTTTCTAAATCACTCTAGAAAACCAGAGCGACCCTGACGGGACTCGAACCCGCGACCTCCGCCGTGACAGGGCGGCGCGCTAACCAACTGCGCTACAGGGCCTTGCTTTTTTGCCAGCATTCATCTTACCAGTCTTTTGGAGCGGCCTTGACCACGTCCGGCTGACTGGAAATCAGCTTACTGAGTACCCCCAACGGGATTCGAACCCGTGCCGCCGCCGTGAAAGGGCGGTGTCCTAGGCCGCTAGACGATGGGGGCCTTAGGACCACTTCGGATTGTCACCCGCTGTGGACTCATAAAACTATAGAGCCTAGATCCGGATTTTCCAAAACGGGTTTTTGGCCCGGGTAGAGTCGATACGTGCCGATGGAAATGTCCCTGCCGGATTTCGAGGACGCGGTCAATGACGCGATCGATCAAATTCCGGACAAGATCGCCCGCGAGATGAGCAACGTGGGCATCTTTGTCGAGGAGGAATACGCCCCGCAGCCATGGGAGGATCCCGAAACGGAACTGCTCGGCCTCTATGAAGGGACACCCCTGACGGAGCGGGACCAATGGTGGGACGCAGGCTCGCTTCCGGACCGGATCACCGTGTTCCGCGGACCGATCCTGCGGATGTGCGAGAGCCGGGATGAGGTCATCCACGAGGTCCTGGTCACCGTGATCCACGAGGTGGCACACCACTTCGGCATCGCCGATGACCGGTTGCACGAATTGGGGTGGGGCTGAGCATGGGCCACGGACACAGCCACGGACTGCCCGCTTCCGGCACCGCGGCCGCCAAACACCGCAAGAAGCTCATCTGGGTGGTCGCCATCACGCTTGCCGTGGTGGTCATCCAGATTATCGGCGCCTTCATCTCCGGCTCCCTTGCCCTGCTGGCCGACGCCGGCCACATGCTGTCTGACGCGGCAGGTGTCTCGATTGCCCTGCTGGCCGCGTGGATTGCCACACGGCCACCCTCGGACAAACGCACCTACGGCTACCAGCGCGCCGAAGTCCTGGCGGCACTGGCCAATGCCATGGTGCTGATCGTCATTGCGGTCATCATTTTCCTGGAGGCGCTGCGCCGGTTCGGGCAGACGCCGGAGATCCATACCGGCGCGATGCTCCTGACGGCCGTGCTCGGCGCCGTCGCAAATTTCGTCTGCCTGCTGATCCTTCACGGCGGGCACAAGGAAAGCCTCAACGTCCGCGGCGCCTATCTGGAGGTGCTCGGGGACCTGCTGGGCTCGGTGGCGGTGATTGTCGCCGCCGTCGTTATTGCCGTGACAGGCTTCGTCCAGGCGGACACGTTCGCCTCCATCCTGATTGCCGTGATGATCCTGCCGCGCGCCTGGAGCCTGCTGCGCGACGTCGTCAATGTACTGCTCGAGGCGACACCCAAGAACGTGGACGTGGCCAGCATCCGCGAACACATCATGAGCGCCGACGGCGTGGTGGACGTCCACGACATCCACATCTGGACCATTACGTCCGGCGTCCCGGTGTTCTCGGCGCATGTAGTGGTGGCCGACGAGACCCTTAATGCCGAGGGCATCGACCGCGTGCTGGACCGGCTTTCCGGGTGCCTGGGCAGCCATTTCGATACCGAACACTGCACCTTCCAGATCGAGCCGGTGTCCCACGCCGATCACGAAACCCGTCACCACGACTGACGTTTCCGCCCACCCCATCCACTGCGGATCGCCCTGGCAAAGTCACGTCCGTTTCTGCGACACGCCCTGCACAATAGCGACAGAACTACACTGTTGTTACTAATGTTTCCAATGGGACAAATGTTGCCAAAGTGACTAGGGATGCATATTCTCAAGGAGTTGTGAATGCAGCCCGGTCTCCCGTTCGGCCTTCTTAGTGGGCCTGAGACCGCCTCGATCCCGTGATCGGCCGTTCCTGAACGTGCGCATTCACTGCTCACTTGCAGCTGGGGGACCGTACACATGGGGATGCCTGAAGGGCGCTCTGCCCGTTCAAAACGCACGACGCCGGTGCGCACCATTTCGCTCGCGGCTGCCACTGTCGCTTTGCTCACCACAGCCGGCCTGCCACCGGCCGTCGCGGCACCCACGGGCGAACTGCCGCAGGTTTCAGTGTCCACAGTGCAGATTCCCGCCAGTCCCGCCCTGTCTGACAAGGACATTGACGCGGCCAAGGGGGACGCCGAGGCGACGAAGGCGCTCGTCGAACGGATCGAAGAGCAGCTGCGCGCGGCCAGCGGGGAGCTGGAAAGCGCCCGCTACGAGACGATGCAGTCGCAGAACAACTACAGCACCGCCCTGCTCATCCAGCAGGACCGCACGTCCGAGCTGGAGGACGCTCGCGGCAAGGCGAAGAAGGCCGGTGAATACTTCGAAGCGGTTCAGGACCAGGTGGGCCAGCTGGCGGGTGAGCTGTACCGCAATGGTGGCGTCAACCCGGGTTTGAGCTCCCTGCTGGCCAGCGCCGATGCGGACGAAGTGCTCTACAAGGCGTCCACCCTGGACGCACTGTCCGACAACCGGTTCCAAACCCTGACCTCTGCCCAGCAGGCAGCCCAGCTATGGGCAGCCTGGGAACTCCACGTTTCGGAAGCCGAAGAAGCCGCCCAGGACGCGGCTGCCGCGGCCAAGGCCGCGGAGTCGAACGCCAAGGCCGCCAGCGCCGCCCACGAGCAGCTCGTCAGCAAGCAGGAAGAACAGCGCCAGGTCCTGCTGGACCATCTGGCCGAACTCCGCGGCACCAGCGTCGCCGAGGAGAACCAGCGGATCTCCGCACTGGAAGAAGCCGAGCAGCAACGCCAGTTCGAGGCTCTGGTGGCTGCGTCCGAACGCCAGGCAGCCGCACAGCCGGCCGCAGGCGCCACCAACCAACCTGCCTCCGGCAATAACGGAAGCCCGGCGGGGGCATCTGCGATGGTCGTTCCGGCCGCGGACGGCATCACGCCGGCCCCGGCTTCTCCGGCTCCGGCCACCCCCAGCACCCCGTCGGCGCCTTCCGCACCGGTGGCTCCCCCGGCCCCACCTGCTGCCGCTCCGGCACCCGCACCGGACCGGGCACCGCAACCTGCACCCGAGCCCGAACGCGCACCGGCCCCTGCACCTGCACCACCCCCGGCCCCCGCGCCGGCACCCAAGCCTTCGCCGAAACCCGCTCCGCCGAAGCAGGAGCCGGCTCCCGCACCCGCACCGAATTACTCCATGGCACAGACGGCGATCAACTACGCGACCGCCAAGGCCTCAAACAAAAAGTCCTACTACGAATGGGCCGGCAACGGACCTTGGGGTTTCGACTGCTCCGGCCTGACGCAGCAGGCGTTCGGCACGGCGGGCAAGTGGATTCCGCGCACCGCCGCGGCACAGTACGACCAGGCACCGCACAAGGTTTCGCTGGGCAATCTGCAGCCCGGAGATCTGGTGTTCTGGGGCACCGAAGGAAACTTCTGGCATGTCGCGCTCTACATCGGCGGCGGCCAGGTGGTTCACGCCATGAACCCGAACGACGGCCTGCGCGTCACACCCATCGGCTACATGTACGGCAAACTGCACGGCTATGGAGCCCGCTGGACCTAAAACGGGAAGTTGCGGGCAGGATCCGATCATTCCTCCGGCATAGGGCCGAACTTCTTGCGGTCCTCGAGCCGTGGATCATAGGCGTCCGGTACCACCATGACGGGGCCCTTGGCGTGATGGAGGACTCCCTGGCTGGTGGAACCGAGCAGCATGCCGGCAAACCCACCGCGTCCGCGCGTACCCATGACCAGCAGTTCCGCCGTGCGCGTGGCTTCGATGAGCAGCTCCACGGGAGATCCGTCCTGGACCTCGCCGCTGATCTGCAGGCCGGGGAAGTGGCTGCGCAACCAGGCCACGCCGGCGTCCAGCTGTGTCCTGAGGTCCGCGTACAGCGCCTCCCGGTCCAGCGGCGCGGGCACCCAGGCCAATGAACCAGTGAAGGGCGGCAGAGCGCAGATGACGCGCAGCGGGCGACCCCAGCGCGCGGCCTGCTCGGCAGCGACGAGCGTCGCCATGCGTGCCTGCTCCGAGCCATCGACGCCGACCAGGACAACTTTTTCCACGTCGTCGGGCTTGACCGGGACGTCCTTGCCCTTGGGCAGTTCGAAATCGATGCCTTCGAGCCGCGGAGCGCACGCCAGCGGGATGGTCACCGAGGGGCAATGGGCGTGCGCCGGGACGGCGCTGCTGACAGAACCCAGCAGCCGGCCCATGAAGCCGCCGCGTCCACGCGTACCGACGACTACCAGCTCCGCCTCTTCCGACAGCTCCAGGAGCACCCCGGCGGCGTCCCCGGTTTCGACCGTGGCATGAACCTCGACGCCGTAGCCGTCCAGCTTCTCCACGGCCTGCTCAAGTACGGCTTCCGCGCCCTCGCGGATCACCGCATCATCCAAAGTGGCGTAGCCGGCATCCATGCTCGAAGCGGCGAAGACGGGAACGGTATAGGCGGTGATGACATGCAGCGGGGTCCGGCGTTTTTGTGCCTCCTGGGCTGCCCATACCAGCGCGCAGTGGCTCTGGTCCGAACCGTCCACACCAACCACGATTCCGCGGGGCGTTCCGCCGCGGCTGGCATTACCGGGTGTTGCGTTTGTCATTGCTCCCGCCTCCCTCGAATGGGCAACTGCTCCGTTGCCATCTACTCCCAGCTTACTCGCAGAGAAGCCTCTTCTCAGGGAGGGCAAATTTGGATAGGCTTCGAGAAATCGCTGTCGAGCTCTCCCTCGGCCTGTGACCTGTGCCCGATGCGGATCCCGCCGCCGTGGCACTCTCCTACCCGTTCGAGGAGGCTGTACGGTGAGTGCTGTGTGCCCCGCAGACGTACCGATCGAATCCACCACCACCGTCGTCATCGGTGCCGGCCTGCCCGGCCTCGCCGTGGCCAGTGAATTGAGCAGGCACGGTGTCGCCTCCATTGTGCTGGAGGGCATGGGCACGGCCGGCAAGCGCCGGAGTGTCATGACGGACTCGGTCTCGCTGACGGAACGCTCGGAACTGCTGCGGCTGCTCCGTGGCTATGCCACCAGCCACCGCTTGGACGTCCGTCCCAGCACGATGGCCAGCAAACTGAGTCGGGACCGGCAGCAGAAGTGGGTCATCCACACTGAACAGGGCATCCTGCAGGCGGAGTCCGTGGTGCTCACGGACTGCCCACAGAACCAGGTCCGCCGGTTCCTGCGCGGTCTCGGGATCAACCTCGGCCGAGACCTCCGGGCAACGTTGAAGTCCCTGGGCCTCTACCTGGTCGGCGTGGCCGATCTGCTCACGCCCAGTACCCGGGAGATTGTGCGGCAGGCCAAACTGGTCGGCGACGCCATTGCCGGCGGCCGCATGCTTCTCGCCTGAGCTACTCGCCGCCCTTGCCGAGACGGCGCTTCGCCGTCACCCCGATGACGATGCCAAGCACGACGAGCACGGCGACCATGCCGAGGACGCTCCATGGAACCGTCTGGCCCGCTACCGTGATGCCTGCTGGCTCGTCGGCCGGATTTTCTTGCGTCTCGATCGGCTCGGGCGTTCCCGCCTCGGCATCCGTGCCCGCCCCGGCGCTTGCACCTGCACTCGCACTCGCATCATCCGCGCCGGATTCCACGGTGAAGGTGAAGTTCCCTTCGATCGGATGGGCGTCCGATGACACCACCCGCCACACCACGGAGTACTCGCCCGCGGGCGCATCGGCCTTGATCGGCTGGCTGACTTCGGTGTCCACGATCTGCACCTCGCCGTCGGCCCAGTTGGTTCCCGATGAGTCCTGTATCTGCACTACGGAACCCAGCGCCACGGGGACGTTGCTGAAGTTGAGCGTCAACTCCTCGGGCATGGCCTCCACCACCGCACCGGCTTCCGGAGTCTGCGAGAGGAGTTCATCGTGGGCTTGTGCCCCGGCGGTGGGAAACAGTACAAAGGCAGCGGCCACCAGCACAGCCGTGACTAACCTAACGGCTGCGGAGGCACTCAGGAAAAGCTTTTTCACTCCTCCAGCCTACGTCGAGGGTTAGGATTCATGGGAAACGCGCCATCCCATCACTTCTGCGGAGGACCTCTCCATGCCCCGACAGGGAAATGTACAGACCAAGCAAGGCTTCCTGGCCAAGGTCGATACGTATTTTGAGATCACCAAAAGAGGCTCCAACTACTCGCGTGAAATCCGCGGTGGTCTGGCTACCTTCTTTGCCATGAGCTACATTGTGGTGCTCAATCCGCTGATTCTCAGCGGCGCAGACGCCAACGGAGATGAACTCGGTGGTGCCCGCGTTGCTGCCGTCACCGCGTTGGTGGCCGGCGTGCTGACCATCGTCATGGGTGCCTGGGCGAAGTACCCTTTCGCTCTCGCGACCGGCCTGGGCGTCAACGCGTTCGTTGCCGTCACTGTGGCTAGCAACCCGGGCCTCACCTGGCCCGATGTGATGGGTCTGGTGGTACTGTCCGGTGTCACCATGCTGATCCTGGTACTGACCGGGTTCAGAACGGCCGTCTTCAAAGCTGTTCCCGCGAGCCTGAAAACGGCCATTGTAGTGGGCATCGGCATGTTCATCGCGCTGATCGGCCTGGTCAACGCAGGGTTCGTCCGCCGCGTCCCCGACGTTGCCGGCACCACCGTTCCGGTTGGTCTGGGCTTCGACGGCAAGCTCATGGGTTGGCCCACCTTGGTCTTCATCTTCGGCCTGGTCCTGACCATGGTCCTGGTGGTGCGGAAGGTCAAAGGCGCCATCCTGATCGGCATCGTGGCTGCCACGGTGTTCGCCCTGATCGTGGAGGCCGTTGCCCAGCCCGGTTCGCAAGGTGCCGGCGTCCCCACCGGCTGGTCCCTCGTGACTCCGAGCCTGCCGGACTGGTCTGCCCCGGACCTGAGCCTGATCGGCCAGGTCAGCATCTTCGGTGCGTTCAGCGAACTCGGCGTCACGGCCGCGAGCCTACTGGCCTTCGCCATCCTGCTCAGCATCTTCTTCGATGCGATGGGCACAATGGTGGGTCTGGCCAACGAAGCCGGGCTGACCGATAAGGAAGGCAACATCCCGCTCGTGGACCGGGTGCTGCTGGTCGACGCGGCCGGCGCCATTGCCGGCGGCGGCGCTTCGGTCTCCTCCAGCCAGATCTACGTTGAATCCGGTGCCGGGATCGGGGAAGGGGCCCGGACGGGACTGGCCAGCATTGTCACAGGCCTGCTCTTCATCGTCGCCATGTTCTTCACTCCGCTGATCTACCTGGTGCCGTTCGAGGCGGTGGCGCCGGCGCTCGTCGTCGTTGGTTTCATGATGGTGGCCCAGGTAGGGCGGATCGACTGGTCGGACTGGGGCGTGGCCCTGCCGGCCTTCCTGACCTTCACGCTGATGCCGTTCACGTACTCGATTGCCAACGGCCTGGGCGCCGGTTTCATCGCCTACGTCATCATTCGCGCTGTGCAGGGTCGGACCAAGGACGTGCACCCGCTGATGTGGGCGGTTGCCGGGGCGTTTGTCATCTTCTTCGGCATCGGCCCGATCGAGCAGCTCCTGGGCGTTTCCTGACGGATTAAAACCGAGATGCCGGGTGCTGGGCCTAACTTGGGGGGATTAGGCTTCAGCTCCCGGCATCCGGCACCGGATCAGGTCCGGTTGAGCAGACAGGGTGCTCCAGCCACCATCCATAGTGTCGAAGCCGATTTTGTCCCCGGTCTGCCTCCGAAGAGTTCACCGCAAAGCGGATCCCTCCCGGGCCTTTTACGGTCTCCCATGACCGTTCGTTCTAAATCTAATACAGAACCTGCTGACAAGTCACAACATTCGGTGAAACGATCCTAATTCGTTGCGTGGTCTTGCAGAACGGCGACGCCTCTGGAAAACTTTGCTACTTCGCCACGGCCCCAGAGCTGGGCCGGGACCGCGCCGCCCAGCAGGGCCCGCACGAGCTGCGGGTCGTCGCCGAACGGAACGTCACTGCCGGCGATGATGACATTGCCATAACGCCGCCCTTTAAGCATAGGCGGATCGGCGATGATCAGGGTATGTTCGAAAACGCTTGAGATGGTGGCGGCCTCGGCACGGGCGCCCAGCAGCTGCGGAGTATCCCCGCAATTGACCAGGTAGATTCCGCCCGGCGCCAGCACCCGGCGGGCCGCTTGGGTGAATTCCAGCGTGACCAGGCTGTCCGGCGTCAGACTGCCGGCGAACACGTCCCGGATGATCAAGTCCCGGCTGTTTTCGGACAGCGACTCGGTAACCTCGCGGGCTTCGCCGACGCGGATGCGTACCAGCGGCGCTTTGGGGATGTCGAACCATTGCCGGACCAGCTCGGCAAGTTTGGCATCGATTTCGACGACGACCTGCCGCGCGTCCGGGTAGCGCGACGCGAGGTAACGGGCCATCGAACAGGCCCCGCCGCCCAGGTGGAGCGCGCGCAGTGAACCCGTTGCGGGCCAGTGCGATTCGATCAGCGCCGCCATCCAGCGCATGTACTCGAAGTCCAGCCGCTCGGGCTCGCCGATCACCACATGCGAGGACTGGACCCCGTTGATCTTCAGCAGCCAGGCGTCCGTTCCGTCGGCGTCCCGCACGAGTTCGGCCACGCCGGAGGAAATTTCGTACCGTCCTTCGGCGGGCCCGGCAGCAGTCTCGGCCGGCTCCGGGTTCCGGCCGCGGTTCCGCCGTCCCATCAGCCGTTCCGGTCGGCGAATTCAGGCGCAGTCATACCGTTGATCGTAAGACGTCCGCGGCTCCGGCCGGAAACCGGCCTACTTCACAAGCGCGAAGGCGAAGCCGTCCCAGCCCTTGGAGCCGACGGTCTGCACGGCCGTGGCCTCCAGCCGCCCATCGCTGCCCAGCAGCGCCAAGGCATCGCGCGTGCCACGGATGGCCGCCGCCTCCGCATCGTCCCCACCCGCACCGGCCTGGTCCGCATCCAGGACGCTGCCGCCGCGGACCACGTTGTCCACCACGATCAGGCTGCCGGAACGGGTCAGCTTCAGCGCCCAGTTGACGTAGTTGGCGTTGTTTTCCTTATCCGCGTCGATGAAGACCAGGTCAAAAGGGCCCGCTCCTTCAGCCTCGAGCTGCGGCAGCGTGTCCAGTGCGGCACCCACCCGGATGCTGACCTTCGCACCGACGCCGGCCCGTTCCAGGTTCTCCCGCGCCACCTCGGCATGGCGCGCCTCGTACTCGCAGGTGACCACTTCGCCGTCGTCCGGTAGACCGCGCGCCAGCCACGTGGTGCTGTAGCCGCCCAGGGTGCCGATCTCCAGCACCTTCCGCGCCCCGGTCAACCGTGCCAGCAGCATCAGCAGCTTTCCCTGTGGCGCGGCCACCTCGATGTGCGGCAGTCCGGCGGCCACGGTGGCGTCACGGGCCGCGGCCAGCGTCTCGTCCTCGCCGACGAGCGTGGCGGTGAGGTACTCCTCCACCTCCACCCAGCGCTCTCCCGGCCCGGCGTTCATGCACGGTCCTCGGTGATGGCTGCTTCCAGCCGTTCCACCTTGCCGGTCAGCTCACCGTAGTAGCCGGGCCGGATGTCCGCTTTCAGGACCAGCGAGACGCGCTCACCGAACTGCCCGACGGCCTCTGTGGCCCGCTTGATGACGTCGAAGACCTCGTCCCACTCACCCTCGATGGTGGTGAACATGGCATCCGTCTTATTGGGCAGGCCTGATTCGCGGACGATTTTCACGGCGGCGGCGACGGCCCCGTGGACCGAAGCGTCGTGCGGTGCGGGCCCTTTGGCAGGCGCGCCGGACGGAGAAACAGAGAAGGCTACAAGCATGAGCCCAGTCTTACACAGCCACCTGCGGCGCAACAGGCTTTGCCATGGCGGTAGTCCGTGGCGGCGGGCTTTGGCAGGATGGGGTGGACCACACTTCCCCGGGAGGCACGTTTTATGCTGATCCTCGTCATCAACTCCGGCTCCTCGTCCCTGAAGTACCAGGTGCGCGAGGTCCCCTCGGATGACAATGGCGTTCTGGCCGATGGCAGCATCGAGCAGATCGGCGACGGTGAGGTCCGCGACCACACCGACGCCCTTGAGGCCATGGCCACGGAGCTGGACCGCCAACTTGGCTCCCGCAGCATTGACTGCGTGGGCCACCGGGTGGTGCACGGCGGCGAGGACTATGACCGCCCCGTGCTGATTTCGCCCGAGGTGCTGGCCACGATCGAGCGCCTCAGCGCGCTGGCGCCGCTCCACAACCCGGCGAACGCCGAAGGCATCCGGGCTATCGGCCAGAAGTGGCCTGACATTCCGCAGGTTGCCGTCTTCGACACGGCCTTCCACCGCACGTTGCCCGAACATGCCTGGCGCTATGCGCTGCCCGATGAGCTGTACCGCGAACATGGAATCCGGCGCTACGGCTTCCACGGCAGCAGCTTTGAATACGTCACCGGGGAGGCGGCCAGGCTGCTCGGCATCCCGCTCGGTTCCTTCAGCGCCGTGATTGCGCATGTGGGCAACGGGGCCTCGGCCACCGCCATCTCCGGCGGACAAAGCGTGGATACCTCCATGGGGCTGACCCCGCTGGAAGGTCTGGTCATGGGCACCCGGCCGGGCGATCTCGATCCGGGGCTGGTGCTCTTTCTGCAGCAGGCCGGCCGGACCCCGGACGATCTGCAGGACCTGTTCAACCATGAATCCGGTCTGAAAGCTCTCGCCGGAGAGAGCGACATGCGCAAGATCGTCGAAGCGGCAAACAACGACGACGCCAGAGCGGCCCTCGCGCTGGAGGTGGCGAGCTACCGGCTAGCCAAGTATGTCGGCGCCTACCATGTTGCCTGCGGCGGCGCACAGGCCCTGGTCTTTACCGCCGGAGTAGGCGAGCATTCCGCGACGTTCCGCGCCCTCGCCGTCGACCGCCTCGGCCCGTTGGGCATCACCCTGGACATTGATGCCAACGAGGCCGCCGACGATCCCGAGGAGGCGCGCGTGATCAGCGACGCCGGATCCGCCATCCCCGTCCTGGTGGTGCCCACGGACGAAGAAAAGGTCATCGCCGAGGCGGCTGCCGCCGTCGTTATTCAGGGCAGTTGACGGCCGGCCTAGCCAGCCACAGCGGACTCGTTGAAGTAGGTGGGCAAGTCTACGATCCGATCCATCCGCCATAAACAGCGGTTCACTGGCCGGAAGGCGGATCAGGATACGGCAGCGCTTTCCCCAGATTTTGCATGCGTAGCTTAACGAAGGTACTGATATCGAGAAGTCCGTCCTTTACCCACCAGCACCAGCAGGTCGTCGACAAGCTCCCCCAAGGCCGTGCTGGCAGTTGGCCTCGAAATCCCCGTAATTTCCGCTAGATCACCACTAGTAATGTCCTCATGAGTTTCTCCCCAAAGTCGAATGGTGTTCCTAAGACTCTGTCGGTCCGTAGTCAGATAATCCACGAATTTCGCCGCATGGATCGTGTCTTTAGACTTCTTCGCCATGGTTCGGGCGCCGACACCCAATATCCATACGTCCTTGTACTGAACTACAAGTGGCTTTGAACCGATAGTGGAACTCGTGACGGCACGCAGCGCCACCTCGGCTGACATTCGATCAGTTTGGAGGCTGGCCATAGCGGCGCTGATCGTAATAAAGGGCCGGTGCAGCAACTGGTCGAGAATTACAGCGACCCTGTAGTCCGTCTGCCGAGGTTCCGGCTCAATGGCACGTATCAATTGGACAATCGGCACAACTGGCCGACCTCCAATGAGTGTACAAGTCACACTGGGTCCGACGTTTTGTTGAATATTCGGCGGCCTGTGGCCGAGCGCAATCATCGACTGATACATCCGATCCACGCCGATGCCCTGTTTGTCTACGAGGTGGAGTGCCCGGAAGAGGTCCGCCAGTGCCGGATAGCGTGCAAAGCGGTCGCTAAGAATGTTGTTCTCGCTGATCCCGCCACTAAATCCACCCGGACTTTTGACCACAAGTGTCGAGTCGAAGCGGATCCAGACGATTTCAGTGGGAATCGTTGAATTCCAATCGCGATGTATGACTCCGTTCAGGACGGCCTCGCGCACTGCTCGCAGTGGAATATCTCGCACGCGGCCCTCTGCAAAATTCGAGCCTAGAACATTGTTCCTATTGACGACTTCCATGAGTTTCTCAACTTCGCCAATTTGTTCCAAGAGAGACAAACCCCGTCGAAACTCGTGAAAGCTCTCTACCTCTCCCCCATGTACATCAAAGACCGTCAGGGTCAGGAGACTTGCCGAACTTGACGTAAAAAGCAGCTTCGCTGCCTGCGTCAGCTGACCTTCCGGGGTGGCTGCGCCGATCAAGTGCAGAAACTCCAAGTCGGATACATCGGCCGGGACGTCAGCGCCACCGTTTTCCAACAAACTGGATCTGGCCATCTCGAGTGCGGCTGGACGAACGTCTGCTGGCGTCGCCCGCGTTGGGGAAGCCATTTCATCGAAACCCCGTCGCTGATTCCTTGTGGCCCACCACTCTGATCGATCCACCGGAACGCAATTGTCCGCCACCCGCCATCGGATCTGGTTGCTGGTGTTTTCGACAGGTTCAGACGCTTCCGCTACGAGCAAGACCAAGACTCTTTGGCCTCGTACCGTCTCCTCGTGCACGTGCGGCGCCACATCTACAGCAGAGTAGATCCGATACCGAAGCCATTCGAGGTCCAATTCAGTTCCTAAGACCTGCCACGTCTTATCTTCAATGCCCAGAACCAACGCACCTCCACCAGGAGTATTTGCCATGCAGGCAACTTCGTCGGCCAGTTTTGTTGCAGCTACCTGGTTTTGCTTCTCCCCCGGTTGCAAGATGCCACCCGCTCCGCGGCGCCCCGCCTCCTCCTTGAAGTCGACACACTCGAGCTCGCCAATATGCAGCGCTTTACCTTCGTCGATGATTTGCAGATACTTGCGGACTTGGGCCAACAGCTCGCCACGACGTTCCATGAGTTCGTCGGTCATCGCTTCTGCATCTCGCTCTCGCTCATGTAAAGGAATCAACATTCCGCTACAAATTTTACAATTAGGTACCCCCCTAATCGTAAAATTTTGAGAGTGTCGGTGAAAAACTTTCAGAACCAAGCGATGTTCTCGGACGAAACAGAGTGATTGCCGACTATCGAGCGGGGCATCAGTCTCGATCCATCGTCTCCTGAGGGTGACGTTCCTGACGTAACTGTAAGTCAAGCGAGTTTTGAAGCATGGAAATCGAATCGTCTGTGTGTGTTAGACGCTTGGTGCAATCGACTTGACCATGCAGAGGCTGCAAGGGTTCGATCCACGGCACGCACAACATCCTATTGGCGGGCTTGGGAATCGTCTTCGCACTGGTGGAGCTCCTGCCGTTCATCGAGGCACACGTAGAAGCACCGACGGAGGGAACCGCTGCACTCGGCAGTTAAGGTCCTTTGTCCACGCAAGTTAAAGATCAGCTAAACGATCAAAATTTTTACGATTAGGGACCCGCTAAGCTTTTCAAAGAGCTAATCGAAAGAAATCCTCGTCCGGCTCTACTTCGTTAGGGGCTCTGATTACCAGCACTTGGCACGGTACTTTGATCGAATCGACGAAGGTCTAGAACGTCCCCGATAAATATTTGCCCTCGTCATAACACTTAGCCAGCGTGTAGGCGCGTTCCAATCCCAGCGCGTTCTGGACACCACGCCACCGTTCCTGGATCCGACAATCCGTTTACTGCTTGTCTCGGCCCCTTCCGTGGCCTATCTTGGGTAGCAGGTCGACGGCGACCTGCTCTAAGAAACATGTCAAACAATCGCTTGTAGGAGAAGTACCCAGCGCCTTCGTCGAGGAGGTTCTGAACCGCGGGCATGCGCAACTGGGCCGGTGGACCTCGATCCCACCGGTCGCTTGGATGAACAAATCAGCCTTTGAGGTGCGCCCGTTCCTTGGTCGAGTTTTCGATATCCGACGCCGTGGCTTCGATCAGCTGGTGCGCCAGGTCCGACAGGGCCCGTGCGGCGGCCAACTCATCGCCGATCCTGGGGACATCGGAGTCGATTGGATTCAGCCGGGCCAATCCGATTCCCCGGTGGTCTCCTCCGTCGTCCGCCTTCAACTTCGCCTCGGCCCGCGTTTTCCCTTCATACTCGTCGATGACGATCTCCACCGACCAGCGCTTTTCCTCCATGGTCACCGCCTCCTCTTAACACCCCCACCTTCCGACGCCATGGCAACTGCGTCAAGGGTCCGCGAACACAGAATTTCCCGGTCCTGCCTAGCCCCAGCCGGCGAGTCGGAGCAGGGCCGCCGCAGCGGCGCCGGCGATGACGACGACGAGGAACGGCGCGCGCAGCACCAGGGCAACTGCCGCGGCCAGCAGTGCACCGAACCGCGCATCGAAGGCCAGCTGCTGTCCGGAGGAGAACGCGTTGACCACGGTCAACGAGGCCAGCAGGCCAATGGTCAGCGTGGCAGCAACGCGGGACATCCGCTCGTTCTTCATCCACTTCGCCGGCACCAAATAGCCCACGAGTTTGGTGGCGTAGCTGACCACGCACGCGACGACGATCCAGAACCACAGGCTCATTCGGGCCTCCTCTCCTGGGGGCCGTTCTTGCCCCGGCCGCGGCTGGCCGTGGCGTCTTCGGGCAGCACCATGTGGTGGCAGTCGTGCTCGGAATACGGCTCGTCATAGGGTTCGATGTCCGGGGCCATGCCGGCGGGAAGGCGTTGGCGGCTGAACCAGCCGATGACCCCAGCGACGCCCGCGGCGACCAGAATGGGAACGCCGCTGGGCAGGAAGGGAACAGCCAGCAGCGTGGCCAAACCGCAGACGACGGCGATGGCGGCCGGCTCCTTGCCCTTGAGCCGGGGCCACAGCAGTGCCAGGAACGCCGCCACGGCTGCCCCGTCCAGTCCCCACTGCTTCGGGTCTCCCAACGCGTTGCCGGCGAGCGCGCCGACAGCGGTGAACAGGTTCCACAGGATGAAGATGCCCACCCCGGCGGTCCAGAAGCCCGCGCGCTGCTCGCCCGGGTCGATCTGGCCGGAGGCAGTGGCCGTGGACTCGTCGATGGTGACCTGGGCGGCCAGCAGTTTCCGCCAGTTCCGCGGCGAGATCAGGGCGTTCATCTGCATACCGTAGATCCCGTTGCGGATGCCCAGCAGGGCCGAGGCGCTCATCGCCGCGATGCCGGTGCCGCCGCCGCTGACGACGCCGATGAAGGCGAACTGGGAGCCGCCGCTGAAGAGCAGGAAACTCAGGGCCACGGTCTGCCAGAAATCCAGGCCGGAAGCCACGGACAAGGCGCCGAACGAAATCCCGTAGAGCCCGGTGGCGATCGCGATGGAAAGCCCCACCTTCACCGCGGGGGACTGCAAAAACTTCACCTCACCAGACTAGTCCTCCACAGGAGCTACAGCGCCTCCTGCGCATGGCCGTTGATGGCGTCAGCGGCCCGGATGAGGGCCAGGTGCGAGAAGGCCTGCGGATAGTTGCCCGCCATGCGCTTGTTCACCGGGTCGTACTCTTCGGCCATCAGCCCCAGCTCGTTGGCGTAGCCCACCAGCTGGTCCATCAGCTCGCGGGCGTCTTCGATCCGGCCGGACCGCGCGTACTGCTCCACCAGCCAGAAGGAACAGGCGAGGAACGGGTGCTCGCCCGGCTCCAAGCCATCCATGCCGGCTTCCGTCCGGTACCTCAGGATCAGGCCGGCCTCTTCAACCAGCTCCTGCTCGAGGCGGGCCACGGTACCCAGCATCACGTCGTCGTCGTACTTCACGAAGCCCACCTGGGGGATCACCAGCAGGGAAGCGTCCACTTCGGTGCTGCCGTAGGTCTGGACGAAGGAATTGATCTCCTTGTTGAAACCCTGTTCCATGATTTCGTCACGCAGTTCGTCGCGGAGCTTCCCCCAGTGCTCTGCCTCGCCGTCCAGCCCGTGGTCCCGCACGCCCCGGACACCGCGGTCGAAGGCAGCCCACATCATCACGCGCGAGTGGGTGAAGTACTTCTTCTCGCCGCGCATCTCCCAGATGCCGTGGTCCTTGCTGTCGAAGTGCTTCTCGATGTAATGCAGCAGCGCCTTCTGCAGGGGCCAGGAGAAGTGGTCCTCCTTCCCGCCCATGTTGCGCAGCTTCTCGAGCACGACCATGACCTCGCCGATCACGTCGGCCTGGTACTGCCCGACGGCGCCGTTGCCGATCCGCACCGGTTTGGAGTCCGCGTAGCCGGGGAACTGGTCCAGCTCCCGCTCGGCCAGATGGCGCTCCCCGGCCAGGCCGTACATGATCTGCAGGTCCTCCGGGTCACCGGCGACCGCGCGCAGGAGCCAGTTGCGCCATTCCAGCGCCTCGGTCTCATAGCCGTGCGTCATCATGGATTCCAGCGTCAGGGCGGCATCCCGGAGCCATACGTACCGGTAGTCCCAGTTGCGTTCCCCGCCGAAATGCTCGGGCAGCGACGTCGTGGGAGCGGCCACGATGCCGCCGGTCGTCTCGTGCGTCAGCGCGCGCAGCACCAGCAGCGAGCGCTTGACCATCTCGTGGTATTCGCCCTGCGGCGGGAAGCGCGAGCACCAGTCGCGCCAGTACTTCAGGGTCTCGTCCAGCGCCTTGTCCACGTCGATCATGTCCGGAACTTCGCGGTGCGACGGGAACCAGCACAGCTCGAAGTCCACCGTTTCGCCGGCCTTGACCTCGAACTGGCCCCGGTGGCGGCGCTCCTTGGCGGTCGGCAGGTTTGACCCGTGCAGCACCACCGCGTCCGGCCCGGCGATGCCGACGATGGACTCCTCGTCGGTGTCCGCGTTCCTGACCCGGTTGACCCACGGCACCACCACGCCGTAACCGAACCGCACCACAACCTCCTGGGTGATGGTCACGGTGCCGGAGATTCCCTCCACCCGCCGGACAAGCGAGGCGCGGCGGTCTCCCACCGGCATGAATTCGGTAATGGTTGCTTCGCCGGTATCCGTCTTCCAATGCGTACGGAGCACAAAGCTGGAGTCTATGTAACTGCGTTCGACGACGACGGCGGCTCCGGCGCGCTTCTTGCGTTCTGCTTCGTCTTCCTCGTCTGCCCCGGTGGGTTTGCCTTCCTCGGCATGGACGGATTCTTCCCGCTCGGCGAGGTCTCCGCGCGGGTCTTTGGCTTGCCCGCGGACCTCACCGCCGCGGTGCGCGGCTTCCGTGGTGGTGCCGCGCCCGGCCACCTTCAGGTCCCGGTTCTGGTTCTGGTCAGCGACTTTTGCCGTGGCTGTTCCGCCGGCATCCGCTTTGCCCTCCGTGATTTCGTCCCGGTCCCGCGCTTTCGCGTCCGCGCCGCTCGCGGCGGTGTCGGGGGCGATCTCTTTGCCGGCGTCGCGGGCGCTCTCGGCAGGCCCGGCGCCTTCACCCGCCGCCTCCCCTGCGGGCCCCGTGCCCAACGGCACGCCTGTTTGCTCATGGCTGCCGTCCGGTGCCAGCAGCCAGCGGCCGTGCTCCGGCGTGCCCAGCAGGGCACCGAACGTGGAGTCTGAATCGAAGCGCGGGAAGCAGAGCCAGTCCATGCTGCCGCCCCTAGAGACCAGTGCCCCCGTGTGCAGATCCGATATGAGCGCGTAGTCCTCAATTGGAGATGCCATTTCTCCACTCAACCACAGGCAGGAGCAGGTCTGCCACGGTCCGGGTTAATCTGCCGCGACTATCCGCGCTGCTGGTGCCGTCCTCGGGGGCGCAACGTCTGCCGGACACCGCCAGCTCAGGAACCGGCCTCCAGCTGTTCCAGCAACTGCCGCACCTGCACGGGCCGGTTGGTGGTGATTTCGTGGATCCCCAGCTCGTGGCAAAGCCGGACGTCTTCCGGGTCATTGACGGTCCAAACCCTGAAGCGCAGGCCCGCCGCGAGCCAACGCTCGATCAGCGGCCGGTGCGACCTGATGTAGTCGACGCCCGGGCCCGCCATCCCCACGGCGCCTTGTTCGATCAGCGCCTCGCCCTCGGAAAGCGCCCGGCGCAGCAGCGCCGTTACGGCGCCCACGGTCAGGGAGCCCATGAAGAGGGAACTCTTGATCTCCTCGGCCTCAATGTTGTCCAGCAGTTGGCACAAGTGGTCCGTAGGCACATGGTCTTCCAGATGTTTGGCTGTGTCGGGGTGGAAGCTCATGAACGAGAGCTTGAGGTTGTCCAGCCTTGACGTCTCCGGGTCCCACCCCTCCGCCATCAGGTACTTCAGCAGTTCGTCCTCGAGGGTCTGGCCGAACGGGCTGGGATGCTTAAGCTCGATCGCCAGGTCCAGCGGACGGCCGGCCTCGCGCATGAGGTCGATCAGCGCGTCCAGCGTGAGTAACTGGTCCGCCACGCCCCCGTACTCAGGCGGAATCGGCACGCCGCGCCACGACGAGAAGTCCAGCCGCAGCAGCTCTTCGAGCGTGTGGTCGGCGACGTGACCGGTGCCGGTGGACGTGCGGTCCAGATCGAAGTCGTGGAAGCAGATCAGCTTCAGGTCCGCAGTCAGGTGGATGTCGCACTCAAGCCCATCGGCGCCGTCGGCTATCGCCTGCAGGTAGGCGGCCCGGGTGTTTTCCGCGTACTGTTCGCTGGAACCGCGATGGGCGAAGATCTTGTGCTTCATGGTTTTCACCGTACGTGAATTTGTCGACTGGAAACCGCTTTCGCGGCGGCTCACTGGTTAACTTAGCTTGACGGGTCCCAGAACTTTTTTTGCCGCGGAGGCCAGATGAGCACACAGGTGATGTACGACGACGGCCGCAGCGTTATCGGGGACGCCGAACGTGCCGCCGGGCTGACGAAGATGAAACGCCTGGCCACCGGCATGCTGGGGCTCATGGCGGTGATTTTCATCGTGTCCTTCGCCCTGCAGGAGCAGTATCCCTGGCTGCAGTACGTCCGCGCCGCGGCCGAAGGCGGCATGGTGGGCGCACTTGCGGACTGGTTCGCGGTCACGGCGCTGTTCAAGCACCCGATGGGTCTGAAGATCCCGCACACGGCGATCATCCCGCGCAAGAAGGACCAGATCGGCGCCAGCCTCGGCTCTTTTGTGGAGGAGAACTTCCTCTCCGAAGAGGTGGTCAAAACCAAGATCGCCTCGCTGGGGGTCTCCGCGAAAACCGGCGCCTGGCTGGCCCGGCCCGAAAACGCGGACCGGGTGGCCAGGGAAGGCGCCACCGCCATCCGCGCGGCAATGCTGGTCCTCAACGACGAGGATGTCCAGGACGTCATCGAGTCGATGGCACGGCGGCATCTGCTGGATCCGGAATGGGGCCCGCCGCTGGGCAAGCTCGCCAAGCGGCTGCTCGACGACGGGCACCACCTGAAACTGGTGGAACTGCTCTTGGACCGTGCAGCTGACTGGGTTTTGGACAACCAGGAAACGGTGGCCCGGCTGGTGGCGGACCGCTCCCCCACTTGGGTTCCTTCCTTTGTGGACTCGCTGATGGGCGACAAGGTCCACCTCGAGCTGTACAAGTTCATCGCCGCCGTACAGGCGGACCCGGAGCACCAGGTCCGGCAGCAGCTTGACGTCTACCTCCAGTCGCTGGCCCAGGATCTGCAGACCGACCCGGACATGATCGCCCGGGTGGAGAACCTCAAGAAGAACGCGCTGGGTGACCCGGAAGTACGCCAGCTTGCGGTCCGGACGTGGGACACTCTCAAGCGCGCCCTGCTGGAGGCCGTCGAGGATCCGCAGAGCGAGCTCAGCCGCAAGTTCACTACGGCCGTCCGCGACTTCGGCAATCGGCTGGCCACGGACAAGGAACTCGCCGCCAAGGTGGACGGCTGGATCGAGGAAGCCGCCGGTTACCTGGTCAGGACCTACCGGTCCCAGATCGCGTCCGTCATCACCGAAACGGTGGAGCGCTGGGACGCCGAGGAAACTTCCCGCAAGATCGAGCTGCAGGTCGGCAGGGACCTGCAGTTCATCCGGATCAACGGCACGGTAGTCGGGTCCCTGGCCGGCCTGGTGATCTTCGCCGTCGCGCACGCCATCTTCGGTTAGCTCCGCAATGGGCGCGGGCTGCGTAAATGGGCCCGGGCTTCGCAATGGGCGCGGACTCCGGGGCGCGCGGTTCCGCTGCGATTCGGGGATCCACTGCGATTCGGGGATCTGCAGCCGATACGCGGGCACAGCAGATTCCCGATCCGAAGCCGAACCGGGAGCTTGGTCGGCCCCGGCTGAGCGAGGCCTCGTTAGACGTCGTCCGGCTCGGCCCCGCGGTGCTGCCCGGTCTGCGGGTCCGTCTCAGCCGGCAGGTCCGGCCCGGGCGACGCCGCAAGATCCTCGGGTCGAGGCGCCTGGGAGGACTCAGGCCCGGCATGCGTCGTGGACAACGAGCTCGCACGCACTGCCGCGCCTGCAGCTGCACCGCCGGCACCCGCGCCAAGCTCCTTGCGCCTGCCCGGAATCAGTTTCTTGCGCGGAATGAGGTGCTTGCGCTGGGCCAGCTCCTCCACCAGGGGAATCGGCAGGGTCAGCGGCGGCTCGCCGAAGGCCTCGCGGGTGGATTCGATGACCCGTCGTCCCATCATGTGGTTGCCGGCACCGCCCACCACGGCACCGATACCGAACGGCACTGCACGGCCGAGCAGGGCGGTACCCTGCTTGGCCAGGAACTTCTTCAGGAAGCGCCGGCGCATGCTGTCCATGATGGTGCCCATCATGCCCGCAGGCATGCTGGTGCCGATGACGTTGCCCCACGCCTGTCCCGGCTTGTTCCGCCCGTTGGTCTGGCCTGCCAGTTCGCGGATCAGGGCGCTGCCTTCTTCGCCCATCAGGATGGCCATGACCATGGTGCGGGACCGTTCCGGGTTGTCCGTGTGGATTCCGTGCAGCTCGGCGATGGACTGGGCGTAGAGCGCGGTCGCCTCCAGGAAACCCACGGTCGCAGCGGCGGAAAGTCCCAGGGCAGCGATGGTGCCCACGCCCGGGATCAGTGCGGATCCGCCCACGGCCGCCCCGCCCCCGGTGATGGCGGACAAATAGTACTTCTCGAGCTTCGCGGACAGCTCCGCCGGCGAGGCCTCCGGATACTTGCTCCGCAGCCGGTTCAGGTTGGCCAGTACCAGCGGGCGCTGGACGTCCAAGGCCTTCATAATTCCGTTGGCAACACCCGGTTTGGGGTTGCCCTTCTCATCAAAAGCCGCACCGGCAGCCATCTTGACCGCCGGGTTGAATTTCCTGTTCTTCGCCACGAAGTCCTCCTTGAGGTAGCGGACATGGCCGTTCGCTTTAACACTAGATCACCGGTTCGGCAGCACGCCGGGAACCGGCAATTTTCCCCCGCACGGAAACAAGATCAGTATGCTGAGCAAAGTACCGCAGTATTCCTCTATCGGTTACGTCCGCGGCCACGGGCAGGCGGGCGTCAGGAACAAGGAGTAGTTGGTTATGAGAATCGGATCTTCGATTGCCCTGATCGCCATCGGCGCCATCCTCGCGTTCGCGGTGGCGGACGTCGTCGACTTTATCGACCTGACGCTGGTCGGCCGGATCCTGATGGGCGTGGGCGTACTGGGCCTGATCATTTCGGTGGTCATGGCGGGCACCAGCAGGCGCCGCGTGACCGAAAGCCGCCAGCTGCACGATCCGCACACCGGGGAGACCGTCCGCCGGGACGACACCCGGGACAACGGCCTCTAGCCCAGGTAGGTCTTCAGGAAAATCCCGACGTCGCGGATCTCTTCCGGCCCGATGTTGTGCCCCATCCCGGGATAGGTGCGCGCCGTGAGCCGGGTGTGGGCCTCCAGCCAGTCCGCCGCATAGTCCACCGCGTCCTGATGGATCACCACGTCGGCGGCGTCCCGTCCCCAGAAAAACGGCAGCGTGCCGTCCAGGTCATCCGTCAGGGTCAGCAGTTCGTTCTCCAGCACAAAACCTGAAAGCCCGACGGCGGCACGAAAGGCCGTGGGCCGCAACCGGATCAGCGTGGTCGCCATGGCCATGCCCTGGGAGAAGCCCAGCAGGCTGGTCCCGGTGAACGTGCCGGATGCGAGCACCGGGTCCAGCCAGGCGAAGACCTTGTTGGCTGAGCTGACGACGTCGGCAAAGTCCGAGGCGAGGAACGCGTCCAGCAGGAACCAGCCGTAGTTGGCCCCGACATCGAAGTGGCCGCGCAGCGCCACCCCGGTCACGTTCGCCGGCAGCGCCTCGAACAACGGCAGCACCCGCTCCTCGGAGGAGCCGTAGCCGTGGATCATCACCAGCAACTCGGTGCCGGCACGCTCGTCCTCTGGGCGGGACCATACGGCAGTCGTCATGGACTACTTCTACCATCCGCGGGCCGAGGGCACCGCGCGTGCCGGGCAGTGGCACCATGCCTGCCGGTCAGCGCGGCTTCTTGCTGCCCAGTGCAACAAGTGAGAGCACAATTCCCGCTCCGCTGATGCCGGTGGCGATGAACGAGGCGGCCGGATGCCCGCCGGTGAGCACGGCCGCGGCGAGGGACAGCGGCAGCCACAGCACCGCCCAGCCGAGCACGCCGAACAGCGGCGCGTAGCGTTCCCCGCGGGCCGTCCAGCGGTAGGCGAAGACGCCGAAGACCAAGGAAAGCAGGCCACCGCCGATCATCACGACGGCGCCGAACCCGCCCGGCCCCGGGTTCCCGGAGGACCCCACCAGCAGCGCGGTCAGGGCGTCCACCCCAATCAGCACCACACCCAGTCCGGCCACCAGGAAAAGCGCGTTGCCGGCCTGGAGCAGCATCAACCTGCGCACATCGGCCCTCATGGCACCCACTGTATAAGAGCTGTCTCAGAGGCTCTGCCAAACCCTTGGAGGCCCGCTTTTCTGTTTTTATGTTGGTTTTCGTTGACAAGCAGAAACAAACACAGATAAAGTCGTCAAAACAAAGATTCACGTGATGCCAGTCACTCCCCCTCCCGGTCCGACTTCTCGAAGGAGAAAACATGTTTGCCGCCGAACGCCACCGCAAGATCGGTGAGCTTGTGGCCGCCAAAAACCGGGCCACCGTGGGTGAACTTGCCGACCGCTTCGACATCACGAAGGAAACCGTCCGCCGCGATCTCGCCACCCTCGAGCAGCAGGGCGTGCTCCGCCGGGTCCACGGCGGCGCCGTCGCGGCCGGCCGGGCCAGCACCAGCGAACAGAGCCTGGGCAGCCGCCAGCTCCAGCGGCACGAGGAGAAGCAGCGGATTGCACGCAAGGCCCTGGAACTCATTCCCTCCGGCCCGGCCTCGCTGGTGATCGACGCCGGCACCACTACGGAGCAGCTGGCCGAACTGCTGGCTTCCGAGTCCAACGGACGGCACGAAGACCTGCTGGTCATCACGCACGCGGTCCCCATCGCCTTCCGGATCTCCACCGGCTCGAAGCTGCAGCTGGAAATGATCGGCGGGCGGGTCCGCGGCCTGACCAGCGCCGGGATCGGCGCGCGGACGCTGGAACAGTTTGCCGCCCTGCGCCCGGACATCGCGTTCATCGGAGCCAACGGCATCGATGCCGGCTTCGGCCTCAGCACCCCGGACGCCCTGGAGGCGGCCGTGAAAACGGCAATAGTCCGCTGTGCCCGCCGCGTGGTCGCGCTGGTGGATTCATCCAAACTCGAGGAGGAAACCTTGGTCCGCTTCGCCGGCCTAGAAGAGATCGACACCCTGATTACCGACGCCGCACCCCCGGCCGCACTGGCCGAGGCGCTCGAGGCCGCGGACGTCGAGGTGGTAGTGGCATGATCATCACCCTTACGGCCAACCCCAGCCTGGACCGCACCGTCGAACTGCCCGGCTCCCTGATCCGCGGCGGCGTCCAGCGCGCGGTGGCCGCCTCCCAGCAGGCGGCCGGTAAGGGCGTCAATGTGTCCCGCACGCTGACCGCCTCCGGCGTCGCCAATCTGGCCATCCTCCCCGGCGACCCCGAGGATCCCGTCATCACCGGGCTGCGGCAGGACGGCCTGGCCTACGTGGGGCTGCCCATCGGCCAGGCCCTGCGCAGCAACATCACGCTGACCGAGCCGGACGGCACCACCACCAAGATCAACGAACCGGGCCCGCACCTGGACGGCAACCGGCAGGAGGAGCTCGCCTCGGCGGTGCTGGCAAAGTGCGACGGCGCGGCGTGGCTCGTGCTCGCCGGTTCCCTGCCGCCGGGCGTACCAGCCGATTTCTACGCCCGGCTCACCATCCGCGTCCGCGAAGAACTCGGGTCCGCAGCTCCGCGGATTGCCGTGGATTCGTCCGGCGAACCGCTGCGCCAGGCATTTGCCGCCGGCCCGGCCGCCGTGCCGGATCTGGTCAAGCCCAATGCGGAGGAGCTGGCCGAGCTGGCCGGCGTCCACAGCGAGGCCGCGCTGGAGGCGGATCCGGAACTCACCGCGCAGACCGCCGCGCTCCTGCTGGATAAGGGCGCCGAGGCGGTGTTGGCCACGCTGGGCTCCAAGGGCGCCGTCCTCGTCACCCGGGAGGGCGCCTGGTACGCCACGCATCCGCCGGTCAGTGCGCGCAGCACCGTGGGGGCCGGGGATTCCTCCCTGGCCGGCTACCTGCTCGCACACAGTTCGGGCGCGGGCGCCGCGGGCTGCCTCCGCCAGGCCGTAGCCCACGGTGCCGCGGCCGCAGCACTGCCCGGCACCACTCTGCCCGCCCTGTCACAGACGACGCCGGACGCCGTCGTCGTTAGTTCGCTTTCCGTTCCCGCTCCCTGACTTCATTCCTTCCAAGCCCACAAGGAGGACGCCATGTCCCACCTCATCACCGAAGAACTTGTCACTCTGGATAAGAACCTCGGCACCACCAGCCAGGATGTGATCCGGCAATTGACCCAGGTGGTGCTCGCCAGCGGCCGCGCCAGCGGCTTCGACGGCCTCTATGCCGACGCCGTCGCACGCGAGCAGAAGACCGCCACCGGCGTGCCCGGCGGCATCGCCATCCCGCACTGCCGCTCCACCGCGGTGCTCGAACCCACCCTCGCGATGGCGCGGTTGGCTCCCGCCGTGGACTTCGGCGCCAAGGACGGCCCGGCCGACCTGGTCTTCTTCATCGCCGCGCCCGAGGGAGCTGACAAGGAGCACCTGAAGCTGCTCTCCAAGCTCGCCCGCTCCCTGATCAAGAAGGACTTCACCGCCAGCCTGCGGGCCGCCGAGTCGCCGGCGGATATCGTGGCACTGGTCAACGGCGCGCTCTTCCCCGACGAAAGCGCCACTGCTGCCGCGGGTGCCCCGGCCGGCAGTGCTCCGGCCGGCGCCGCTGCGGGTTCCGGTGCCGGTTCCACGGCAGGTGCCGGGACCGCCACCGCTACCGAGCAGCACGGCCGGCACGCCGCTGCTGCCGCCGCCGATCCGAACCGCCCCAAGTCGCTGGTTGCCGTCACGGCCTGCCCCACCGGCATCGCCCACACCTACATGGCAGCCGATTCCCTGGTCGCCGCGGGCAAGGAGGCCGGCATCGAGGTGCAGGTCGAGACCCAGGGCTCGGCCGGCGCAACACCACTGGATCCTGCCGTCATCGACAGGGCTGACGCCGTGATCTTCGCCGTCGACGTCGATGTGCGCGAGAAGGAGCGGTTCGCTGGCAAGCCGGTCATCCAGTCGCCCGTCAAGCGGGCCATCGACGAACCGGACGTGATGCTCCGCGAGGCGCTTGCCGCCGCGGACGACCCGAACGCCCGGCGCGTCAGCGGCACCGCGGACGTGGCCTCGCACCAGACCGGCCAGACCGGCGAAAGCATCGGCGCCAAGCTCAAGCGCGCCCTGCTGACCGGCGTTAGCTACATGATCCCGTTTGTTGCCGGCGGCGGCCTGCTCATTGCGCTGGGCTTCCTGCTCGGCGGCTACGCCATCACCGATGTTGCGGACACCGTGGTGCTGGAGAACAACTTCGGCAACCTGCCCGACGGCGGACTGCTCACCTACCTGGGTGCCGTCGCCTTCAAGATCGGCGCGCTGTCCATGGCCTTCCTGGTCCCCGCGCTGGCCGGCTACATTGCCTACGCCATTGCGGACCGGCCGGGCATCGCCCCGGGCTTCACCGCCGGCGCGGTTGCGGGCTTCATGGGCGCCGGCTTCCTGGGCGGCCTGGTCGGCGGCCTGCTGGCCGGCTGGATTGCGCACCTGATCGGGCAATGGTCCGTCCCGCGCTGGCTGCGCGGCCTGATGCCCGTGGTGATCATCCCGCTGCTGGCCTCCATTGTGGCCTCGGGTTTGATGTTCCTGGTGCTCGGCGGCCCGATCGCCGGCCTGACCACTGCGCTGAACGCCTGGCTCTCCGGCCTGACCGGCGTATCCGCCGCCGCCCTGGGCATCATCCTGGGCCTGATGATGTGCTTCGACCTCGGCGGACCGGTCAACAAGGTGGCCTATGCCTTCGCCGTCGCCGGTCTCGGTGCGGGCAGCGCCGACAACCAGGCCCCTTGGATGATCATGGCTACAGTGATGGCGGCCGGCATGGTGCCGCCGCTGGCGATGGCGCTGGCCACGGTGCTGGACCGCAAGCGCTTCTCGCTGGCCGAACGCGAAAACGGCAAGGCCGCCTGGCTGCTCGGCGCGGCGTTCATCTCCGAAGGCGCCATTCCATTCGCCGCGGCCGATCCGCTGCGCGTAATTCCCGCCAGCATGCTCGGCGGAGCGGTAACCGGCGCCCTGACGATGGCCACCGGTGTAACCTCGCAGGCGCCGCACGGAGGCATCTTCGTCTTCTTTGCGATGGGCAATGTGGTTATGTTTGTTGTAGCCGTTGTGGTGGGAGCTATCATTTCGGCCCTGGCCGTCCTGGCCCTGAAACGCTACGCAACGAAGAAGACCGCTCCGGCAGAAACTGTCGCGGCCTAGGCCGCAGCAGCCTACGCTGACAGACAAGCCATCTAGTAGTTGAGCAAGGGGTACGCAATGACCAGCATTACCGGAGTAGGCGTCAGCCCGGGGCGAGTGATCGGGCCGGTACTGCAGATGCCGCCGGCCGTCGCCGAGCCGGCACCCGGCGCCGGGCTGCCGGCCGGAGCCACCGCCGAAGGAGAAGCCAACAGGCTCCGTGCCGCGGCGAAGACGGTCCAGGCTGCGCTGAAGGACCGCGCCGCCGGGGCACGCAAGGAGGCGGCCGAGGTCCTCCAGGCCACCGCGCTGATGGCCGCCGATCCGATGCTGCTCAAATCCGCGGTCAAGCTGCTGGAGGCCGGCCGCGGCACCGAACGCGCCATCTGGGAAGCCGCGGAGCAGGTCGCCGAACAGCTCAAGTCGCTCGGCGGCTACATGGCCGAACGCGCCACCGACGTGCTCGACGTCCGCGCCCGGATCGTGGCCGAGCTGCGCGGCGTACCGGCCCCGGGCATCCCCGCCTCGGACGTCCCGTTCGTGCTGGCCGCCGAGGACCTGGCACCGGCGGACACCGCCACGCTGGATCCGGCGATGGTGCTGGCGCTGGTCACCTCCGGCGGCGGGCCGCAGTCCCACACGGCCATCATTGCCCGCTCGCTTGGGCTGCCCGCCGTCGTCGCCGCCACCGGTGCCACGGGTCTGGCTCCGGGCACCGAGGTCTTCGTGGACGGCGCCATGGGCATCGTCACGCCCTCCCCGGGGGAGGCGGAGCGCGACCTCGCTGCCGCCTATGCCTCCCGCGAACCGTTACAGCCCTTTGACGGCACGGGTATGACGGCGGATGGCCACCTGGTCCCGCTGCTCTCCAACGTGGGCGGCGGCGCCGATGCACTAGCGGCCGCAGCGCTAGGCGCCGAGGGGGTTGGCCTGCTGCGCACCGAATTCTGCTTCCTTAACCGCGATGCGGAACCTACCATCGACGAACAGGTCGCCGCCTACAAAGCCGTCTTGGACGCCTTCCCGGCCAAGAAGGTGGTGGTCCGGACACTGGATGCCGGCGCCGACAAGCCGCTGCCGTTCCTGACCGACAGCACCGAACCCAACCCGGCGCTGGGCGTGCGCGGCTACCGGACGGACCTGGCCAACCCGGGTGTGCTGGAGCGCCAGCTGCAGGCCATCGCCACGGCGGCCGGCCAGAGCCAGGCGGAGGTCTGGGTGATGGCGCCGATGATCGCCACAGCCGAGGAAGCCGGCCGGTTCGCCGGATTCTGCCAGGCCGCCGGGCTGGAGACACCCGGCGTCATGGTGGAAGTTCCCTCCGCCGCGGTGACCGCCGGCTCGGTCCTCAAGCGTGTGGATTTTGCCTCCATCGGCACCAATGACCTGACCCAGTACACGATGGCGGCGGACCGGCAGCTCGGCCCGTTGGCGGCGCTGAACGACCCTTGGCAGCCGGCCGTCCTGCACCTGGTCAAGGCCACCGTGGACGGCGCAGCCAGCCTGCAGGAAGCACCCAAGCCGGTGGGAGTCTGCGGCGAGGCGGCCGCGGACCCGGCCCTCGCCGTCGTACTTGTTGGCCTCGGTATCAACTCGCTGTCCATGAGCGCCCGCTCGCTGGCCGGCGTGGCCGCGGTGCTAAGGTCCGTTCCGCTGGAGCGGGCCCAGCAACTGGCCGCCCTGGCGCTGGGAGCGGACACCGCCGCCGAAGCCCGCGCCGCAGTGCGCGCCGAACTGCCCCTGCTCGAAACCCTCGGACTCTAAGCACGTCCCGTCACAAAGGAGAAACCATGCCCGAACGTATCGCAACCGTAGCCAGCCGCGTTGGCCTGCACGCCCGCCCCGCCGCCATTTTCGCCGAGGCCGCCGGAGACCAGCCGGTGGAAGTCACCATCGCGCTGGAAGGCGCCCCCGCCGACGAGGCCATGGACGCCTCCAGCATCCTGTCCCTGATGAGTCTGGGCGCCGAACACGGCTCCAAGGTAGTGCTGCGGGCCGAGGGGGACGGCGCCGATGCTGCCCTCGACGCCCTGGTGCAGGTGCTCGAAACAGACCACGACGCCGAATAGCACCTACCGCTGGCAGCGTCACCGTTTCCGGTCCCACCGGTTCCGGGACGGCACAGGCTCCGGTCCAGTCCTGCGACTGAACCGGAGCCTGTGGCGTTAGCAGCAAGTAGTGGGACCCGCTGCTACCAGCGGACCTTCTTCTCGGCCGGCCCGCGCCTGTTGCTGGCATGCGTGGGCTTGTGGCTGTTGCCGATGCTGTGCCAGCCGGGCAGGTCCCCCGGGCTCTTGGCGTCCTTGGCATCGGTCAGCCGCTTCTGCTGCTCTTTGCTCAGTTTCTCAGCGGCAGCGGGGGCAAGATGGACGTTGAGTTCGGCCTTGGCCGCGTCAGGGTTGTTGTCGATGGTGGTCATGGTTCCTCCGTTTCTTACGATGAACGCCTGAGAGGGTGCGCCAGATGCCGGAACAGAACCCGGCAGAACGGGTCTTTTCATCACGAGGTACGGGAAAAGAACTCGGAGGCACAGCCTCAACAAGCAGGATTTTCTTTAGGGCAGCTTTGGAGCCGGCCGGTACAGCGGAGACCGTCTCTACTCGAAAATCAGTGTTCCCATGCGTGCAAGCCTAACAGCGCGGCCTAAGTTCGGGTAGATTTTTCTCCAACAGATTTGGGGGACGCCATGACGCAGTTCGATGACCGGTATGACCCGATCTACCAGCGCGGGCACCGGATCCAGCCCGATGGCAGGCCGCAGGGCCTTACCGCGGACCCCGCGGGCCGGACAGCGGGTAACGGGTCCAGGGCGGCTAGCGCTGGCAACGAGCGCACTGAGGCCGGATTTGCGGCAGCAGCGGCGCCCCGTCCCACCCCGGCGGCCCATCCCACTTCCACTGACCTGACCGGCGCGGCGGGCATCTCCGAGGTCGTTCCGCCCGAGCTGGCCGGGCGGAAAGAGGAGCACGATGCCGCTCCGGCCCCGCGGTCGAAGTTCAATCCGTTCCTGCTGGCCCTCTGGCTGCTGGGGGCAGGCGCCATCACCTTGGGATTCTGGGCCGCGCTAGGACCGGTAATGACCATGAACGATCCGTTCGGCGTCAACTCGGGCTTCGGCCCGCCAGAGTGGATCTACCTCCTCAGCATGCTCTCGCCGGGGCTCATTGCCGGCGGGCTGACGGCCCTCGCCGCCGCACTCGTCCTCCACGGCCTGGCCTGGCAGCGCCGGCGGCAGTGAGACACCTGGCCACTCAGCGGATCGAAGTCCGGTCAAGCTGGACCTTTCGGAAGCAACAGGTCCACCCAGACTAGCCGGGGGTCGCTGGTGGGGAACGGGAATTCGCCGGTCAGGTCTGCGCCCGGCTCGCCCGGCGCCGGCCAGAAGACCCCGGCACCGCCGACGTGGAGGTTCTCGGAGGGCAGCACGTAGTCCACCCGCAGGTTACCGGGCGCCGGGTCGTCCTGGAAGTCGGCCGTGTCCAGCCGCGGATCACCCAGATGGCTGATGTTGCTGCCTCCCTGGCTTCTCGCCGCCTCCACCGCGCCCCGTGAAGCCGGCTGCGGATCCTGGACCCGCGGGTGCTTCAGCAGCTGGTCGATGGCCCCCGGCCAGGAATCGCCGTCCCGCGGGTCCGAGTTCTGGTCGCCCAGGATGACGAACCGTTCGCCGGGCTTCAGGCCACCATGCTGCCCGGCGTCGTCGTAAATATAGCCGGCCCGCTTGCCGCCGGAGACGTAGTCCGCCCAGAAGCGGATCTCGTCATTGTTCCGCCGCCCGTTGCGGTCCTCATCCCCGTCGAAGGACGGCGGCGTCGGATGGCTGGCGAGCAGGTGGACCATCTTGCCGCCCATCCGCACCGGCACATCCCAGTGGGACTTGCTGGAGAGCCGCAGCGCTTCCTGCGCCTGGGCCGAGTAGTAGTCCGCCGGCATCAGGTTGCCCGGCATGTCCTGCCAGCGGAAGGTCTGGAACGTGCGGATGCCCGGCGTCTGGAGCGGGAATTTGGACAGCACCACCATGCCGTACTGCCCCTCGAATTCGCCGAAGCCGAACGCATCATCGGCGGTGCCCAGTTCGCCGTCGTTATTCAGATCCAGCCCCGAGTCAACACCGGTGTTGGACGGGGCGGTGTAGGCGTACGGGTAGCTCACGGGAGCCTGGCCGTGCTGGCCGACCTCCAGGTAGTTCGCCCGGAACAGGTCCACCGCTGCATGGTCCTGGTCGTGGTCGAACTCGTTGAGCAGCAGGATGTCCGGGTTGTTCCGCTGGATCACCTCGGCAATATTCCGCGCCTGCGCATGGCCCGGCGTGGCCAGATCCGCCACCAGCTGGCCCTTCGCCGCACGGTTGAGGCTGGCGTTGTAGGTGGCGATCCTGACGGTGTCCTGCTGCATGTTCCCAGTATGCGGTTCACCCGCCCGGGAAGAACGTCAGCCGCCCTGTCAGGTGCGGGTCTTGTGGCGGCCGTGGCGCGGGCTTTCCGGGTTCATCAGCGAGTGCCGGCGGCCGTAGAAGAAGTAGATGATCAGGCCCACTACCAGCCAGACGCCGAACCTCATCCACGTCTCCCAGTGCAGCTGCAGCATCAGGAATCCGGAGGCCAGCACGCCGAACGCGGGCACCACCGGCATCCACGGCAGTTTGAACGTGCGGTGCACGTCGGGCCGGGTGCGGCGCAGCACGATCACGGCCACGCAGACAACCACGAAGGCGGCGAGGATACCGATGTTGGTGAGGTCCGCCACCGCTCGGATGGGGAACACACCGGCCAGCAGAGCCGAGGCGATGCCGGCAATCCAGGTGACCCGCTGCGGTGTGCCGTGCCGGTCCGTTGCGGCGAACCAGGTGGGCAGCAGTCCGTCGCGGCTCATCGAGAACCAGACTCGGGTGACGCCGAGCAGGAAGGTCAGCATCACAGTCAGGATGGAAACCACGGCAAAGGCCGAAATGATGGTGGCGATAACCGGCAGTCCCACTGCTTGGAACGCGGAAGCGAAGCCCGCCGTGGGGCTGATTTCGGTGTAGTTCTCCATCCCCGTCAGCACCAGCGTCGCCAGCACGTAGAGCGTCATGGCGATTGCCAGCGAGAGCAGGATCGCCTTGGGCATGTGTTTCTTGCCGTCCACGGCTTCTTCCGCCGCCGTGCTCATCGCGTCGTAACCGAAGACCGCGAAGAACACCGTGGCCGCGCCGGCGAAGACAGCGCCGAAACCTGAGGGCATGAACGGCGTGTAGTTATCGACGTCGACAAAGAAGAAACCGAGTCCGATGATGAACAGGATCAACAGGACCTTGAGCCCCACTGCAACCAGTTCGAACCGGCCGAATGTCTTGGTGCCCCGGCTCAGGATCCAGGTGATGAACAGGCAGACCACGATGGCCGGCAGATTTACTATCCCGCCCTCGATGGTGTCCGCCGTACCCTGCATCCAGATGGGAACGTCTACACCGATGCCGGACATGAACTCCGCGAAGTATCCGGAGATGCCGATGGCCACCACCGCCACGATGGCGGTGTACTCCAGCAGCAGGTCCCAGCCGATGAACCAGCCGATGATTTCGCCCAGGGCCACATAGCCGTAGGTGTAGGCGGAGCCGGCGCGGGGAATCATGCCGGCGAACTCGGCGTAGGACAGGGCGGCGGCGGCGCTAGCCAGGCCTGCGATCAGGAACGAGATCGTGACGCCGGGCCCCACCGGGTCGGCGTCTTCGCCACCGTTGGCCACCAAGCCGGCCAGCGTGAAGATGCCGATACCGATAATGCCGCCGACGCCGATTGCGGTCAGCTGCCACAGACCCAGGCTCTTGAACAGCCCGCTGTCGATGTTCTCGTCTTCAACCAGGTCGATCGGCTTCCGCCGGAGGACCGACTTGCTTCTATCAGGGTTGCTCATGTGCGTACCTTAGAGTCGGTAGTTTTCTGCCCGGGGTCCCCCGCAACCCCGGGCAGCTTAAAGGTGAACTGATAGTAGTCCTCCGGCGGGCGTTGGACTAGGTTTTTGCCCCGGTGGGATCCGCCTCCTAGATCAATTCGTCCGAGAGGTGGTTCGGGGTACCGAAGCGGTGGGCGGTGATGCTCACGGCCTGTTCGTGGAGGAAGGGCAGCATTTCCACCCGGCCGGCCTCGGTGACGGGGTGCGCGTAGACCGCCAGGTCCACCCGCCCCCCGGTAGCTTCGGCGAGCGCCTTGGCGTTCCCGCCGATCAGCCGGATGCGTCCGGCGGTAAACCGGGCCGCACGAGCCAGCCACTCGGCGTCGTTCTCTGTGGTGACCTCGATGCCCTTATCGATCGCCACGGCGCGCAGGGCGGCCGGAAGTTCGACGGCGGTGGATACCTTGACCTCGGACCCGGCCAACACGCCGGCGGCCAGCACGCGGACCAGCTTGGCCAGCGGCTCGCCCTCGGCCAGGCGAACGGTCACCGGCAGCGGCAGGTAGCGGAAGACGTTGCGCTCAGCGCTCAGCCCGGTGACGTCCTTGGCGGCGCCGAACTCGGTGGCCCAGGCCTCGGCGTCGGAGGACAGCGATCGCTCCAGGAACGCCGCGTCCTCGGCGGACACCGCAGTGTGGGAAAGCCGTGCCGCGTCGAGCAGGTGGCGGACGCCGTCATGGGAGACGGCCGCGGCAGAGTGGCTGCGGGCAGGTTCCCAGTCGCCCAAACCGGCCAGATAGTTGGGGCCGCCGGCCTTGGTACCGGCACCCACCGACGACTTCTTCCAGCCGCCGAACGGCTGGCGCTGCACAATCGCACCGGTGATGCCGCGGTTGACGTACAGGTTGCCGGCCTGGATGTTCTCCAGCCAGTAGTCCAGCTCGGCCGGGTCCAGCGAGTGCAGTCCGGAGGTCAGCCCGTACTCGATCTCGTTCTGGATGGCCACGGCCTCCTCGAGCGTTTCGGCGGTCATGACGCCGAGGATCGGGCCGAAGAACTCGGTCAGGTGGTAGTGCGAGCCGCGCTTAACGCCGGTGCGCACACCCGGGCTCCAGAGCTTGCCGGATTCGTCCAGCTTCTCCGGCTTGAGCAGCCAGGTTTCGCCTTCGCCGAGGTTGGTGAGCCCGTCCAGCAGTTTGCCGTTGGCCGGTTCGATCACCGGACCCATCTGGGTAGACGGATCCACCGGATAGCCCACCTTGAGCGAGGTGACCGCGTCCACCAGCTGGTTGCGGAACCGCGGCGACTGCGTCACCGAGCCCACCAGGATCACCAACGAGGCCGCTGAACACTTCTGCCCGGCGTGGCCGAACGCGGACTGCACCACGTCTTTGGCGGCCAGGTCGAAGTCCGCGCTGGGGGTAACGATGATGGCGTTCTTGCCGGAGGTCTCCGCCAGCAGCGGCAGGTCAGGCCGAAAGGAGCGGAACAGCTCGGCGGTCTCGTAGCCGCCGGTGAGGATGACGCGGTCCACGGCAGGATGGGAGATCAGCTGCCGGCCCAAGTCCCGTTCCTCCAGCTGCACCAGCTGCAGCACGTCGCGCGGAATGCCGGCCTCATCGAACGCCTCCCAGATGGCTTCGACCATGACCGCGCCGGTGCGGCGGGCCTGCTTGGCCGGTTTAATCACGACGGCGGAGCCCGCGGCGAGCGCTGCCAGCGTGGATCCTGCGGGGATGGCCACCGGGAAGTTCCACGGCGGCGTCACCACGGTCAGCCGCGAGGGGACAAAGGTGGCTCCGTCCACCGAGTCCAGCTTGCGCGCCAGCTCGGCGTAGTAGTGCGCGAAGTCGATCGCCTCGGAAACTTCCGGGTCCGACTGGTCCAGCGTCTTGCCTGCTTCGGCTGCGGCAACTTCCATCAGCCGGGCCCGGTTGGCGGCGAGCTTATCGCCCGCCAGGTGGAGGACCTCGGCGCGCTCGGCACCGGTCATGTCGCCCCAGGCCTTCGAACGCTCGACGGCGGCCGCGACCACCTTTTCGAGCTGGTCCGGGGTCCGCAGGGTTGCCGCTTCCACGGCGTCGATGCCCAGGGTGGACTCGGGCACCCGGGCCAGGATGGCGCGCCCCCAGTCGAGGTTGGCCGGCAGGGACGGGTCCGTGTCCGGAGTGTTGCGGAAGCTGTCCCGGGGAGCAGGGGCTTCCGCCACGTTGCGGTCCTGCTGCCGGTTGGGCAGCGGAACGGTGTTGTCCAGGTTGGCCAGCGAGGCGAGGAAGCGCTGCTTCTCGCGTTCGAAGAGCGCCTCGTTTTCGCTCAGTTCGAAAACGGCGGACATGAAGTTTTCCTGGCTCGCCCCCTCTTCGAGCCGGCGGATCAGGTACGCGATGGCGACGTCGAATTCCTGCGGCTGCACCACGGGCGTGTAGAGCAGCAGCGAGCCGACGTCGCGCTTGACCGCCTCGGCCTGCCCCTGCGCCATGCCGAGGAGCATCTCGAACTCGACCGCCTTCTGCTCGGCGGGGATGCCGCGCTGCTTGGCCAGGAGCCAGGCGAAGGCGACGTCGAACAGATTGTGGCCGGCCACGCCGATGCGGACGGCATCCACACGGTCCGGCTGCAGCGAGTAGTTGATGATCCGCTTGTAGTTGGTGTCGGAATCCTGCTTGGTGCCCCACGTTGCCAGCGGCCAGTCATGCAGCGAGGCCTCAACCTGCTCCATCGGCAGGTTGGCGCCCTTGACTACGCGCACCTTGATCGGGGCACCGCCGGCGGCGCGGCGGGCCTGCGCCCACTGGGTCAGGCGCATCATTGCGGACAGCGCGTCCGGCAGGTAGGCCTGCAGGACGATGCCGCCGGAGAGGTTCTTGAACTCGGGCTTGTCCAGGATCCGGGTGAAGACCGCGATGGTCATCTCCAGGTCCTTGTACTCCTCCATGTCAAGGTTGATGAACTTGGGTGTGGCGGCGTCCGCGGCCTGCCGGTACAGCGGCGTCAGGCTTTCGACGACGTACTCAACCGTCTCGTCGAAGGCCCAGGGCGAGTGCGGGGCCACCGTGGAGGAGACCTTGATGGAGACATAGTCGACGTCGTCGCGCGCCAGCAGTTTGTGGGTGCCCTCGAGCCGTCGGGATGCCTCGTGCCGGCCCAGCACTGCCTCGCCGAGCAGATTAATGTTCAGCCCGACGTCGTGCTTCTTGATCTTGGCGATCGCAGGGCCGAGTTTGGCATCGGTGGCATCCACGATCAGGTGGCCCACCATTTCGCGCAGCACCCGGCGGGCAATCGGGATGACCACCTGCGGCAGAGCCGGTGCCATGGCGCCGCCGAAGCGGACCGCGCTGCGCATGTACCAGGGCAGGAAGGACGGGACCTTGGGCGCCAGCGCCGCAAGGTTCCGTGCAGCGACGTTGAGGTCCTCGGGGCGGATCACTCCGTCGACGAAGCCGACCGTGAACTCCAGGCCGTTGGGATCCTTCAGGACCCCGGCCAACTGCTGCGCGGAGGCATCAACCGGGATCTTGGACGCCTCGGTCAGCCAGTGGCGGACCAGTTCGATGGCATCCTCGGCCAGGTCGTGGACCTGCTGGTCGGCCAGCGCCTGGGGCTGTGCGACGGGCTCTTTCAGGACATCGGTCATGGCGTTTCGGCTCCTTCTGGAACGGGGCTTTTAGTACCTTCTTCCCCCAGTATGCGTCCGCCGTTCGATTAGATAAAGTGATGTTTTCCGATCATTATCCGTTGGTTGTTACGAATAATAGGAGCGCCATGCTGGACGTACGCAGGCTGCGGCTCTTGCGCGAGCTGAAGATCCGCGGGACCCTCGCCGAAGTCGCCGCGGCGCTGAACTTCAGCCCCTCCTCCGTATCCCAGCAACTCGCACTGCTGGAAAAGGAAGCCGGGGTTGAGCTGCTGCGCAAGACCGGGCGCAAAGTGCAGCTGACACCGCAGGCCGAAGTCCTCGTGGCCCACACCGCCGAGCTGCTCCAGACGCTGGAGCGGGCCGAGACGGACCTGGCCGCGTCGCTGACCACCGTTACCGGCACCGTGCGCGTGGCTGTGTTCCAGTCCGCGGCGCTGGCGCTGATGCCCGATGCCCTGAGCGCCATGGACGCCGGCTATCCGGAGGTGCGGATCGAGATGGTGCAGCGGGAACCGGAAACCGCGCTGTATGAAACCTGGGCCCGGGACTTCGACCTGGTGGTCGCTGAGCAGTACCCCGGGCATGCGGCCCCGCACCACCCTGAGCTGGACCGGACCAGGCTCACCACGGATGCCATCCGGCTCGCCGTCCCGCCGCAGGGCAGCAGCCGCCGCACCGTTGCCTCGGTGGACGATGCCCGCAACCTGCCATGGGTGATGGAGCCGCGCGGCGCAGCCTCCCGCCACTGGGCGGAACAGGCCTGCCGCACCGCCGGCTTCGAACCGGACGTGCGTTACGAGACCGCGGACCTGCAGGCCCAGATCCGCCTGATCGAATCCGGCAACGCCGTAGCCTTCATGCCCGACTTGGTCTGGACCGGCCGAAGCACCAGCTGCGAACTGCTGGAGCTTCCCGGTCAGCCGCGGCGTACGGTCTTCACCTCCGTCCGCCACGCCAGCGCTCACCGGCCGGCCATCCTGGCGTTCCGCCGGGTGCTGGAGCAGACCGCTGAGCAGGTAGCGGGCACCTACACCAGCCCACGCCGCTAGGCTCCAGGATTTAACCAGCTGCGGCCCGCCTTTGCCAGACGGGCCGCAGCCGTTTCAGACGGACTCTTGCTATCAGCCTGCGGGCGTGAAGTCTGTTGCCCCGACGAACTCCGGACGCGGTGCGCCGGCGGAGTACGGTTCTTCACAGGTGTTCTCCACACTGTTGAAGACGATGAAGACGTTGGAGCGGGAGAACGGCGTGACGTTCCCGTTCGATGCGTGCATGCAGTTGCAATCGAACATGATCGCTCCGCCGGCCTTGCCTTCGAGCACATCGATGCCAAAGCGGTCGGCGAACTCGGTCAGGATTCCCTTGTCCGGGACGCCGGCGCCCTGCATCACGAGGGACTTCTTGTAGTTGTCCTCCGGCGTATTGCCGTCGCAGGAGATGTACTCCTTGTGGGAGCCGGGCATGATCATCAGCGGCCCGTTGAAGGAGTAGTTGTCCGTCAACGAGATCGAGATGCTCACGGCGCGCATCCGCGGCATGCCGTCCTCGGCGTGCCAGGTCTCGAAGTCGGAGTGCCACATGAAGTCCTTGCCCTCGAAACCGGGTTTGAAGTTCACGCGGGACTGGTGGATGTACACATCTGAGCCCAGCAGTTGCTTGGCCCGGCCGACCACCCGCGGGTCGTTGGCGATCCGTTTGAAGACCTCGCTGGTCTTGTGTACCTCGAAGATCGAGCGGACTTCCTGCGACTTGGCCTCCACGATAGTGCGCTCGTCCGCGCGGACCACCGGATCTTCGGAAAGCCGCTTCAGTTCGGCCCGGAAGGTCTTGAGTTCCTCCGGCGTGATGAGTTGCTCGATGGTGAGGTAGCCTTTTTCCTCGTAACCGGCGAGCGTGGCCTCATCCATGGGACCCTCAGCCGCAGTTCCCCAGACAACCTTGTCTTCACGGGTCTGGACGCTGGGCTTTCCTGCCACACGTGTCGGATAAACATCAATGCGCGGTTCTGCTGTTGCAGTCATTCCTATCCTCCTCGTTCTCTTTTTTGCTACCGATAAGGAAAAAGCCCGGCCAGCTTGGGGCTGATCGGACTTTTTACCTGACCGGGGGTCTTAGTTGGCTGGTTCTTCAACCACCAGCGGGTAGACGCCGTTCTCGTCGTGGACTTCGCGTCCGGTAACCGGCGGGTTGAACACGCAGGCCATGCGCAGTTCCGTAGTGGCGCGCACGGTGTGCTTCTCGTTGCCATCCAGCAGGTACATGGTGCCGTCCTTGATTTCGTGGACTTCACCGGTGACCTCGTTGGTCAGGGTACCTTCACCCTGCACGCAGTAGACGGCTTCGATGTGGTTCGCGTAGTGGAACGTCGACGTCGTACCGGCGTAGATCACGGTGTCGTGGAACGAGAAGCCTACGCCTTCGCCGGCCAGCACCATGCGGCGGCTGCGCCAGGTTTCGGACTTCACGTCGCGATCGGTGTCGTTCAGATCGTTCAGGTTGGTAACAAGCATGGATGCTCCTTAGGTCTTGGGGGCGTAAATCTTCGGGCAGCGGCGCTGGTTAGAGCGCACCGACCAGTTCGCGTGCACCGGTGACGGTGCTGGCAGCGTCGAGCAGGATCTCGAGACCGCGCTCCAGTTCCACGGCGGTGATCGTCAGTGCCGGCATAAGCTTGACAACTTCGCTCTCGGGGCCGGAGGTTTCCACCAGCAGGCCACGTTCGTAGGCAGCGGCTGCAATCTTGCCGGCGGTCTCGGTGTCCGGGAAGAACACACCTGCCAGCAGGCCGCGGCCGCGGACGCTGGCGCCGTCAACCGTAGCGGCGAGGCGCTCCAGACCGTCGTGCAGCTGGGCGATGCGCGCAGCGACCTGCTGCTGGAAGGCGTCGTCGCGCCAGTAGGTGTTCAGTGCAGCGGTGCCGGTGACGAAGGCCGGGTTGTGGCCGCGGAACGTTCCGTTGTGCTCGCCCGGCTCCCAGACATCGAGTTCCGGACGGAACAGGGTCAGCGCCATCGGCAGGCCGAAGCCGGAGATGGACTTGGACAGGCAGATGATGTCCGGGGTGAAGCCGGCGTCCTCGAAGCTGAAGAACGTACCGGTGCGGCCGCAGCCGGCCTGGACATCGTCGACGATCAGCAGGATGTCGTGCTTCTTGCACAGCTCGGACAGGCCCTTGAGCCAGGTCAGGCGCGCGGCGTTGAGGCCGCCTTCGCCCTGGACGGTCTCCACGATGACGGCGGCGGGCTTATCCACGCCGGAACCGCTGTCTTCGAGCACGCGCTCCAGCCACAGGAAGTCCGCGGTCTCGCCGTCGAAGTAATCGTCGTAGGGAATCTTGGAGCTGTTGGTCAGCGGGATGCCGGCACCCTTGCGCTTCATCGAGTTGCCCGTGACGGACAGCGAGCCCAGCGTCATGCCGTGGAACGCGTTGGTGAAGCTGAGGATGTGCTGGCGCCCGGTGACCTTGCGGGCCAGCTTGAGGGCCGCCTCGACCGAGTTGGTGCCGGTGGGGCCGGGGAACATGACCTTGTGGTCCATGCCGCGCGGCTTGAGGATGACCTCCTGAAAGGTTTCCAGGAAACGGCGCTTGGCCGGGGTCTTCATGTCCAGCGAGTGCACCACGGCGCCGCTGCGCAGGTAGTCCAGCAGCGGCTCGAGCAGCAGCGGGTTGTTGTGGCCGTAGTTCAGCGCGCCGGCGCCGGAAAAGAAGTCAAGGTATTCCTTGCCGTCTTCGGCGTACATGGTGCTGCCCTGCGAGCGTTCGAAAACGGCGGGCCAGCTGCGGCAATATCCACGGACCTCTGATTCAAGCGTTTCAAAAATATCAGTCATGAGAAAGTACTTCCTTCATGTGGTGCGGCCGCTGCAACCTCTTGGGAGGTACGCGCAACGCAGCCGCGGATTAACAAAATTTGTGCTGGAGCAAAACTGCGGAGAAAAGCAGGACGAACAAGGATTGATTACCTAGTTCAGCGGGCCGATCCGGAACAGGAATTCCGTGTCATGGCCGTCGGGATACATGCTCCGGGTAAACAGGGGATCGCGCTCCAGCGGAACATTCCGGCGCTCGGCAAAGCTGGAGAACAGCCGCATTGATGCAGCGTTGTCGTCGGTGATCGTCGTTTCGACGAAGTCGGAATCCAGCCGTGCGGCCAACTCGTCGAGCATGGTGGCGGCGAGTTTCTGACCTCGGAACGCTTGGTTGACGGCAACCTGCCACACCATGAGGGTGCCCGGCTCATCGGGGCGTACGTAGCCGGTAACAAAACCGGCCGGTTCATCATCAATGGTGGCGACGACTGACGTCTCCGCGAAGTCGCGGCACCACAGCAAGTAGGAATAGGACGAATTCAAATCCAGGACCTGGGAGTCCTTCGCCATGCGCCACAGCGCGGCGCCGTCATTCAGGGTTGGTTTACGGAATTTTGCTTCTAGCCTCGGACGTGTCTGGGTTTCTGCGAGTTCTTGAACCATCTATTCGACCGTAACGAGATCTGGATGATAATCAACCTGACATCGGCGGATTTGACAGGTTTTGGCCGTCCAGGGGGTTACCGGAGCCTCTTCGGTACATTCCGGGTTTGGCCTTATTTTGATTGGCAATCGGCGAAATGACGACGGCGGAGATCGTCGCAATAATTATCGTTACCATTCCGTGACATTTGCGGTGTGACAAAATCGACACATCGGGCCAAAAGGGTGGGTTCCGGGGAGCGCCGGCCACGCGAACGGCCGGTTAACGCACCTCGGAAGCCCTGGTTAAAGGGCAGCACCCCTGCCCGACATATCGTCTGGCAGGGGTGCTGCAGCGGTGGGCCCTGCGGGGATCGAACCCGCGACCCGCGGATTAAAAGTCCGATGCTCTACCAACTGAGCTAAAGGCCCGCCAGCCATCCGGCCGGATGCAAGACCCGGACCAAATTGACCGCTACTTACTTTATCGCACCCATGCCCCTACAGATGAATCGCCGGTCCTCGACCGATATGAACCGTAGGAGTATCGTCATGGCATGGACGGAAACAACGGAATTGACGCACCGCGGCCGCATAAGCCAAAGCCATTTGCTCCGTTGGACTTCGAAGGATTCACCGGCGGGGCGGACCCGGCACGGGTTTCCGAAGCGGCCCATCTGGCAGCGCAGGCACTGGTCCACCACGGCCGGGAATCGGATGATCCCGAGATCACCAAGCGGCTGGTCAAGCTGGCGGATCAGCAGGGCCTCGAAGCCATCGCGGAAATGTGGGCGGAGAGCCCCGCACGGTCGCTGCCCGGCGCGCTCTGGCGGCTCTACGCCCTGCGCACCGCCACCCAGCAGAACCCCGAGCGCATGTCCGCCTTCTTTAAGGCCGGCAAGGACGTCGCTGAAGTGTCCAAGGTGGTGGCCGGTGTCGCCGAACCTCCCGGGGCGGACGAAGTCACCAGGATGGCGGACACCATTCTGTCCGGAGCCTTCGACGGCGAATTCGACATCGCGTTGGACCGATCCGCTGCGTTCTGCCGCGTTGTGGCCCTTGGCCAGACGCACCACGCAGACGCTGCCGAACCCGCCAACGAGAACCATGCAGCAAAACTCACACAGAGCTCCCACCGCCTGATCAAGACGGCAGAGGACCTCGAAGCGGCGGCCGTTGCCTGGCGCCGCGGCGAGTTGGACTAGGGCTGCAGCCAGTCCCTCACAGCACCGCAGCACCGGTATCGCACCGTCGCCGGGCGCGGGGCATGTTAGCCCTGCCCGGCCCGATTTTCCAGCAGATTTAGCGTTTTTTCCCCGTTATTCCGCGGTGGTTGACATCGATGCTCCGGCGTAGAAAACTGAAGGTGGTGTCGAACTGTGGCAGCCCCGGGCTCCAACTTTTAGCCGCTTCGAGCGGCCATCCGCCGAGAGGCGCTCCCAGTTCGGCACCATTATTCTTGTTCACTTTCAGGCGATACTCTTAGCCTTGCGGACGTCCTCAGCTCCGCAGATTTCTTCCACAGCTAGAGACTTTCGGTGAAACAGTGAAGCTAAGCCTCTTCCCCCAGGAGAACAAGAGCCTGGATCTGCTGACCGAGATGGCGGGTCAAATCCCCCACGGCGTCACCACGCTCTCCGAGATCCTCGGCGCGTCGGCAGATGACTACGATCGCCTGGCCGAAGAACTGCACCAGCATGACGCCAAGGTTTTCGAGCTTCACTTCGCGCTGATGACACACGTACGGACCAGCTTCATCACGCCCCTGCCCCGCGAGGACCTGTTCCAAATCTCCCGGTACATCGTGGAGGCCTACGAAAAGCTCGACGGCGCCGCCGAACTGATCGCCCTGAACCGGGTCAAACGGCTTTCCACCAGAGCGTCGGAGCAGCTGGAGGTCATCGCCCGCATGTCGGAGCTGACCCGGGACGCGATGGGACGGCTGAGTTCCCTGCTGGATCTGGATGAGTACTACGTGGAAATGCTCCGGCTGGCCAAGCGCGCGGAGCGGACCCACCGCAACTGGACCGCGGAGGCGCAAAAGGAGCTGAAGACCCCCAACTACCTGCGCCACCGGGACGTCGCCAATCAGCTCGTGGAAGTCACCAAGGACTTGCGGCGCGTTTCGAACCACGTAGGCCAGATACTGATCAAGGAATCGTAGGTGGAGCTGTTCCTGTTCGCAGTAGTTGTCGTCTTCGCCGGATCCTTCGCCTTCATCAACGGTTTCCATGACGTATCCAACGCCGTAGCCACCGCCGTCCGCACCCGCGCACTCACGCCGAGCATCGCCGTCGTTCTTGTGGCTTTTTTCAACTTTGCCGGTGCGATGATCTCCACCGGCCTGGCCCTGCTGGTCAGCGAGGCTTGGATCGGCCTGCCGGAAGGGCCTGAAGGCCTCGGCATCCTCATAGCCGGCCTCCTAAGCGCCTGCGGCTGGGGAATCTACACCTGGTGGCGGCGGATGCCTTCCTCGTCCACGCACGCCCTTGTGGGCGGGCTGGTGGGCTCCGGCGCGGCCTCCGCCTTCCTCGGCGGGCACAACATCATCGCCGGGGAGAACTTCATCGGCACGCAGATTGTCCTGCCGCTGCTGCTCACCCCCGTCATCGCCTTCGCCATCTCCTACGTTGTGGTGTTTCCGCTGACCTGGATTTCGCGCTACACGGCACCCAAACGGGCCAACGAGACGAACCGGATGACCCAATCCATCCTCGCGGGTGCTTTTGCCTTGGGGCACGGGCTCCAGGACGGACAGCGGACCATGGCCGTGCTGCTGTTGGCGCTGGTCGCTGCGGGGCTGGATACCGGGGACCGGATGCCGCTGTGGGTGCAGCTGTTCGCGGCGACCCTGCTGGCCGCCGGCAGCTTGTTTGGCGGTTGGCGCCTCTCGCACACGCTGGGCTACCGGCTGGTGAGGATGGACCCGCTGCGCGGTGCGGTGGCACAAGGCGTGAGTTCGGCCATGCTGTTCTTCGGCGCGATTGCCCTGCACATCCCGCTTTCCAGCACGCACACCATGACCTCCGCCATCCTGGGCGCGGGCGCCAATCAGCGCTTCGACGCCGTCCGCTGGCGCGTCGCGAACCGGGTTTTCCTGACCTGGATCCTGACCGCCGTCGCGACGGCAATCATGGGCGCGGTCTTCTACCTGGCGCTGGACCCGCTGCTGTAGCTTCCGCCAAAGCACGACGGCGGCACCCGGCTGGCGGGTAAACCGCCGGGTGCCGCCGTGGACCGCTGTGCAGACGCCGGTTGGGTACCGGGGCGCTCTGGTTAGCCGAAGCGGCCGGAGACGTAGTCTTCCGTGGACTTCTCGCTCGGGTTGTTGAAGATGGTGGGCGTGTCGTTGTATTCGATCAGTTTGCCGGGCTTGCCGGTGCCGGCAATGTTGAAGAACGCTGTCTTGTCCGAGACGCGGGCGGCCTGCTGCATATTGTGGGTCACGATCACCACGGTGTATTCGGTCTTGAGTTCCTCGATCAGGTCCTCGATGGCAAGCGTCGAGATCGGGTCCAGGGCCGAGCACGGCTCGTCCATCAGGATCACCTGCGGGGAGACGGCAATGGCGCGCGCAATGCACAGACGCTGCTGCTGGCCGCCGGAGAGGCCGGAGCCCGGCTTGTCCAGGCGGTCCTTGACCTCGTTCCACAGGTTGGCGCCGGTCAGCGACTTCTCCACGAGTGCGTCCGCATCCGACTTGCTGATCCGCTTGTTGTTCAGCTTCACGCCCGCCAGGACATTGTCCCGGATGGACATGGTGGGGAACGGGTTCGGGCGCTGGAAAACCATGCCGATCTGGCTGCGCACGGTGACCGGATCGACGCCGGGCCCGTAGAGGTTTTCCCCATCCAGGAGTACTTCGCCCTCGACCCGGGCTCCCGGAAGCACCTCATGCATCCGGTTCAGGGTCCGCAGGAAGGTGGATTTGCCGCAACCGGAGGGGCCGATGAACGCGGTGACGGACCGAGCCTCGATGTTGATGTTCACGCCTTCAACGGCCCGGAAATTTCCGTAGTAGACGTTCAGATCATTGACGTCGATACGCTTGGACATAGTGTTCCTTCTCTTGGACGCAGGTGGTAGCTTAGCGGCCGGTCTTGGGGGCGAAGAGGCGGGCGATAACCCGGGCGATGAGGTTCAGCAGCATGACGATCAGGATCAGCAGCAGCGCCGCCGCCCACGCCCGCTGGGCACTCGGATCGATGTTCGTCGGCGAGGTGGGGTTCATCAGCTGCCGGTAGATGAACGTCGGCAGGGTGGTCATCCAGCCCGCAAACGCGTTGAAGTTGATGCTGTTGACGAAGCCTGCGGTGACCAGCAGCGGAGCGGTTTCGCCGATAACCCGGGCTATCGCCAGCGTGACACCGGAAGCAATACCGGAGATCGCCGTCGGCACCACGACCTTGATGATGGTGCGCCATTTGCGCACGCCCAGGGCATAGGAGGCTTCGCGCAGCTCGTTGGGCACGATCTTGAGCATTTCCTCGGTGGAACGCACCACTACGGGGATCATCAGCACGGACAATGCGACGGCGGCGACGAAGCCGGTACGCGTGGACGGGCCGAAGATCAGTCCGAAGAGCGCCGCCGCGAACAGACCGGCCACGATGGACGGGATGCCGGTCATGACGTCGACGAAAAACGTGATGCCGCGGGAGAGCGGGCCGCCCCGGCTGTACTCGACGAGGTAGACGGCGGTCAGCAGCCCCACCGGCACCGATATGACGGTCGCCCAGAAGGTGATCAGGACCGTACCGACGATGCCGTGGTAGGCGCCGCCGAGCACCGGGGTGCCGTTCTCGACGGTCTCGTTGTCTACCACGCCGGTCATGCCGTTCATGGAGGTGAACAGGAAGTTGGAGGTCATGCCGGGAAGGCCCTTTTCCAGGACAGTCCAGATGACGGAGACCAGCGGCACCAGAGCGACGATGAACGCCGCGTAGATCATGTTGGAAGCGAAGCGGTCCTTGGCTTTGCGCTCACCCTCAACTGACAGCGTGACCAGGAACCCGGCGATCACAAAGATCACGGCGGAGAACAACGCCCAGCCGACCACATGGAAGCCGATCAGGGAGGAAACGGCAGCGCCCAGTACCAGCGAGCCGGCCAGCACGGCCCAGATGGCCCACTTCGGCAACTGGTTCTTGGTCAGCGTGTTCTTACGCAGCGGCGAAGGCGTGCGCGTAGCGGTCTGTGACATTAGTTTGCCCCCGAGAATTCTTTGTGACGGCTAACGATCCAGCGGGCGACCATGTTCACGGCCAGGGTGATGACGAACAGGACCAGGCCGGCGGCAATCAGCTCCGCCAGGCGCAGCCCGAAAGCCTCCGGGAAGTTCAGTGCGATTTCGGCCGCGATGGTCTGGTTGCCGCTCTTGATCAGGCTGGCGATCAGGCCGCCGCCGGAGAGCACCATGGCAACGGCCATCGTTTCGCCCAGGGCACGGCCCAGGCCCAGCATGATGGCACTGATGATGCCGGCGCGGGCGAACGGGAACACGGTCATCCGGATCATTTCCCAGCGCGTGGCACCCATGGCCAGAGCGGCCTCCTCGTGCAGCTTGGGCGTCTGCAGGAAGATTTCCCGGCTGAGCGAGGTGATGATCGGCAGCACCATGACGGAGAGCACGATGCCGGCGGTCAGCATGGTTTTGCCGGTCTGGCTCGCCGGGCCCGCGAAGATCGGGATCCAGCCGGCATTCTCCGCGAGCCAGACGTACGGGCCCACCAGGGCCGGCGCCAGCACGGTCATGCCCCACGCGCCGTAAACCACCGATGGGATGGCGGCGAGCAGGTCGATGACGTAGCCGAGCCCCTGGGACAGCTTCCGCGGGGCGTAGTGCGAGATGAACAGCGCCACGCCAATGGAAATCGGGGTAGCGATCAGCAGCGCAATGGCTGCGGCGATAAGCGTGCCGATCACAATCGGCCAGATGTAGGTCCAGAAACCGCTGCCGCCGGTGATTTCGGCTGGATCCGCGGTAAACGTTGGAAGGGCCTGCCACAGCAGGAATACCGCCACGCAGAAAAGGACGAAGAGAATCAGGCAGCCAGCGAACAATGCGATGCCGGAGAATACCTTATCTCCGGCACGGCCTCTGCTGCCGCTTTCTGTCAATGTGTTGGACACTTCACAACCCTTCGGGCTCCCTGTTGTCTAGCGGTCTGGCTTTGTCAGTTTTCACTGTTTTGTCCACGGGGGCAACGTCGGCTCCCTGACACGGGTGCGCCCCGCACGTCATTAGTCCGACGGCGGGGCTCCCCTGGGTACGTGGTGCTACGAGGCCACCGTGATGGATTCGATAGCAGTCTGGGCCTGCTCGCGCAGGGTTTCGGAGATCGGCGCACTGCCTGCGGAGTCGGCAGCAACCTGCTGGCCTTCTTCGCTGATCACATAGTTGCCGAACGCCTTGACCAGGTCAACGGTCTCCTGGTTATCGTAAGCGGTGCAGTAGATGTGGTACGAAACGAGCACAATCGGGTAGGCACCGGATTCGCTGGTGTCGCGCTTGAGGTCCAGGGACATGTCGATGTCGCTGCGGCCCTCGACAGGCGTGGCAACCTCGACGGCCTTGGCCGCGGCTTCCGGGCTGTAGCCGACGAACTCTTCGCCGACCTTGACCTTGACGGTGCCCAGATCGCCGACGGCGGAAGCATCGGCGTAGGTGATGGCACCATCGGTGGCGCTGGCGGCGGATACGACGCCCGAAGTGCCCTGGGCGTTCTCGGCGACGATGTCGGCGGGCCAGGCATCGGACGGCTCGTCGGTCCAGACCTCGGGAGCGGCGGCGGCCAGGTACTCCACGAAGTTCTCGGTGGTGCCCGAGTCATCGGCGCGGTGGACCACCGTGATGGGGGTGTCCGGCAGTTCCACGCCCTCGTTCAGGGTGACGATCGCGTCGTCGTTCCAGTTGCTGATTTCGCCGCGGAAGATCTTGGCGATGGTCTCGGCATCGAGGTTTAGCTCGTCAACACCCTCAAGGTTGAAGGCAACAGCGATCGGAGATACGTAACCCGGGATGTGGAAGGCTCCCTCGGGTCCGCACACCTCCTTGGACTTCTCCAGTTCCTCCTCGTCCATGTAGGCATCGGAACCGGCAAACTGCACGCCGCCGGCCAGGAAGTTGTCGCGGCCGGCCCCCGAGCCGTCCGGGGAGTACTGCACGGTGGCTTCCGGATTCTGCCCCTGGAAACCGGCCATCCAAGCCTGCATGGCTGCGTCCTGGGAAGAAGCGCCGGCGCCGGACAGGGTGCCGGAGACGCTTTCGGCTGCCGCGGCACTGCCGCCGGCCTGCGCCTGCGAGCCGGTGGCGTTGTCGGAGCCGCAGGCGGTCAGGGCCAGTGCTGCTACGGAAAGTACTGCGGCCGCGCGGCCGAAGCGGAATGCCTTCACTTTGGGTCCCTTTCAGGGTTAGCAAACGAGATGGACGAAATGCGCGGTTAGGGCCGTGCGGTTTCGTACTTCTACGAAGCTATTCGTGTCAGGTAACGAGATTGACGGGTGAAAATGAACGGAAAGTGAACAGATGCGGGCTATTCGCTAACATCGCCGCTGATGCTGTTGCTTTTGTGATGGAAATCGTATTAGAGGGCCCCTGCGCCTTTGCCCATCCCGGCGCTCCGGCGACGCACAGCGGCACAGTTCCGGAGGCCCCCGGCTTCCCGCCTAGACTGAACCCATGAGTACCGGCGGCCCTCTCTCCCGAGCCCGTACTTTCCTGCGCACCCGCACCCGCGTGGGTTTCAGCCGGAGCAAGGCTTCACTGTTTCCGGCTGCTCGGATGACACTCTGTGCCGTCGCCGCCTACGTGATCGCCGAGCAGCTCCTGGGCCACGAGGGCCCGCTGTTCGCGGCAACGGCGTCGCTGGTAGCCTTGGGGTTCGCCACCGGTCCGCGTTTCCGCAAGGTTATGGAAGTGGCCATCGGCTGCACCCTGGGCATCGCCGTCGGTGACCTGCTCCTGCATTTCCTCGGCTCCGGAATCTGGCAGGCAGCAATCGTTCTGTTGATTTCCATCCTGCTGGCGCGTTTCCTGGACAGCGGGTCCATCTTCTCGACCCAGATGGGCATCCAGTCCGTACTGGTAGTACTGTTGCCGGCTCCCGACGGCGGACCGTTCACCAGGAGCCTGGACGCCGTGGTCGGCGGCGTCCTGGCGCTGGTAGTGACCATGCTGATCCCGGGCGACCCGCGGTCCGCTCCCAAAACGAACCTGCAGAAGCTACTCAGCGAGCTTGCGTCGGTGCTGCGCGAATGCTCCAATGCGCTCAGCCGCAGCGACTCCACGTTGGCCTGGCACGCCCTGGTCCGTGCCCGCGCCTCGCAGAAGCTGATCGACGAGGTCCGCACGTCTTTCTCCGGCGCGCGGGAAGTGGCCCGTATTTCCCCCGCCTACCGCCGCCACCGCGAAGAAGTGGGCGACCTGCAGAAGTCTGCGGAGATGATTGACCTGGCGATGCGCAACAGCCGGGTCTTCTCCCGGCGCCTGACCTCGGCCATCAACCATGCAGCGATGACGGACGACGCCATCGAATCCTTCAGCGAGGTGCTGCTGGAAGCCGCGGACGCCGTCGAGGTGCTGTCCGCCGGCCTCTCGGATCCGGACGCCGCGGCACGCGAGCGCAGGCTCAGCTCTGCCCGGAACGAACTGGCCGCCGTGGCCACCCTCCTGCATCCGAAGACCCTAGGCATCCAGAAGCTGGAAGGTGAAGGCCTGGTCCTCGTCTTCCGCCCGCTCATGGTCGACCTCCTCGAAGCAACCGGTCTGACCCATGACGAAGCGGCCGCGTACCTGCCCAAACTGTGACCGGCCGGGATTGTCACACCGTTCCGTTAGCCTGATTCCATGAGTTCTAAGACCGCACGCGCCAAAGCGCCCGCATACCGATGTGCCGAATGCGGCTGGAGCACCGCTAAGTGGGTAGGCCGTTGCGGCGAGTGCCAGGCCTGGGGCACCGTGGAGGAAGCCGGGGCCGTCATTTCAAGAACGACGCCGGCCGCCGCCGTTGCGAAACCAGCGCAGCGCATCGCGGACGTGGACGCCTCGACGGCGGCTTTCCAGGCCACCGGCATCGGCGAGCTGGACCGGGTGTTGGGCGGCGGGCTGGTGCCCGGCGCCGTCATTCTGCTGGCCGGCGAGCCGGGCGTGGGCAAGTCAACCCTGCTGCTCGACGTAGCGGCACGGGTGGCCGGACTTGCGAAGGATGTCCTGTACATCACCGGCGAGGAATCGGCCGCACAGGTCAAGCTGCGCGCCGAACGTATTTCCGCCGTCGCGGATTCCCTGTACCTGACCGCGGAATCTGATCTGGGCATCGCGCTGGGGCAGATCGAAAAGACGGATCCTTCGCTGCTCATCGTGGATTCCGTCCAGACCTTGAGCAGCTCCGCAGTTGAAGGCAGCGCCGGCGGCGTCACCCAGGTCCGCGAAGTGGCTGCCTCGCTGATCAACGCGGCGAAAACCAGGAACATGACCACCATTCTGGTTGGCCATGTCACCAAGGACGGTTCCATTGCCGGGCCCCGGTTGCTGGAGCATCTGGTGGATGTGGTCTGCCAGTTCGAGGGGGACCGGCACTCCAGGCTGCGGCTGCTTCGTGCGATCAAGAACCGCTACGGCCCCACGGATGAAGTGGGCTGCTTCGATCTGACCGAAGAGGGGATCGAGGGACTGGCTGACCCCAGCGGGCTGTTTATGTCCACGGCGGCGGAGCCGGTTTCCGGTACCTGCATCACTGTGACCTTGGAGGGCCGCAGGCCGCTGCTGGCCGAAGTGCAGGCGCTGCTCGCCGAGACTTCCAACGCACAGCCGCGCCGGGCCACCAGCGGCCTTGATTCCTCCCGGGTGGCCATGATGATGGCCGTGCTGCAGCGCCGGGCAGCCATGTCGCTGCACAAAGATGACAGCTACGTGGCCACCGTTGGCGGCGTGAAACTGACGGAGCCGGCCACGGATCTGGCCACGGCCCTGGCCATCGCCTCGGCCAAGAGCAACAAGCCGCTGCCCAAGGGCCTGATCGCTTTCGGCGAGGTTGGCCTGGCCGGGGAGGTCCGGCCCGTCCCCGGAATCGCCCGGCGCATCCAGGAAGCGGAACGGCTGGGCTTCACCCATGCCGTTGTCCCTGCTTCCCACGGCGGGCCCGGGCAGGTGCCCAAGGGCTTCCGGGTCAAGGAGGTCGGCACCGTGGCCGAGGCCCTGGATCTTCTCTTCGGCGCAGGCACTGCCAGCTCCAATTAGGCGCACCACAGCCCGCGCACAGCCGCCGCCTTAGCACCAGTCCTGCACAACCGCGGCGGCGGCGCGCGCCTCGTCAGCCTATTATGGTGCCTAATGGCTGTTTCCCGCAGCCTTCCGAAACAGGAGGCAGCGGGCTCCCGCCCGACTGCACTGCGACCGACTGATCAAAGGAAACTTCATGGCTAAGAGCCCCGAGGACGCCTTGAAGGCTACCTTGGCACGTGTCGCTCCGGGCACTCAGCTGCGCGACGGACTGGAACGGATTCTCCGCGGTCGCACGGGCGCCCTGATCGTCCTCGGCTATGACAAGCAGGTGGAGTCCATCAGCAGCGGCGGGTTCGACATCGGCATCGGCTTCTCGCCCACAGGCCTGCGGGAGCTGGCCAAAATGGACGGCGCCATTGTCTGCGACCAGGACGCGGCGAACATCATCAAAGCCGCCGTACAGCTGGTTCCGGACCCGTCCATCCCCACGCAGGAATCCGGCACCCGGCACCGCACGGCCGAACGAGTGGCCATCCAGACCGGGCTGCCGGTGATTTCGGTCAGCCAATCCATGCAGATCATTGCCCTGTATGTCGACGGAATCCGGCATGTGCTCGAAGGTTCGGAGCCAGTGCTGGCCCGCGCAAACCAGGCCCTGGCCACCTTGGAACGCTACCGCGCACGCCTGGACCAGGTGACCAGCTCGCTTTCGGCCCTGGAAATCGAAGCCATGGTCACGCTGCGGGACGTCGCCGTGACGCTGCAGCGCCAGGAAATGGTCCGGCGCATCTCGGAGGAAATCTCCCAGTACGTTCTGGAGCTCGGCGTCGACGGGCGTCTGCTGTCCCTGCAACTCGATGAGCTCACCTCCGGGCTCGGCCCCGACAGCGAAATGATTCTGCGTGACTACGCCGAGGTCAAGGGTGGCATCGAGGTCGAGCCCGCCCTGGAATCCCTGCGCACGTTCAGCTCCACCGACCTGATCGATCTGGGCCGGATTGCCAGCGTCCTGGGCTTCCAGCCCGGCGTGGACTCACTCGAAGCGGTTGTCCAGCCGCGCGGCTATCGGCTGCTCTCGGCAGTGAAATCCGTTCCCCGGGCCGTGGCCGACCGGCTTGTGGACCACTTCGGCGGCCTGCAGAACCTGATGGCGGCAAACATCGATGACCTGATGGCCGTGGACGGCATCGGAGAGCAACGCGCCCGTGTCATCCGCGAGGGACTGTCCCGAATCGCCGAGACCAGTCTCCTCGACCGCTTTATGTAGGAGCGGAAGCCGCCCGCTTCGGCTCCTGGGCAAAGGGCCTGCTTGGCTCACTGCAGGTCGAACACGATTTTGTCGCTGGTCCATGGCCCCAGTTTCGCCGTCAGGACGTACGTCCCCGGCTGCGGATTGGCATTGACCGCCTTACATCCCGGGGCGCTCCGGTTGCGTTCCCAGGTGAACTGCGCCCGCTCGCTTTCGCCCGGCTCGATGGTCCGCATCAGTTCGCTGGTGTCCACGGCGCAGTCCTTGGACGAGAAGATGCGGTCTTCGCCACTGGTCACCAGAAACTCCATGGCATCCGTGCCCACGTTGACCTCGCAAGCCGAGTTGCCTTTGTTGGCGACTTCGAGGATCAGGGTCGGATTCTCACCGGCCGCATAGGCAGGGGCATCCGTCGATGCGGTCACTGAAATCTTGGACTCATCGCAGGCTGCGCTGGCCATCGGACTGGGGGAAGCAGCCGGCGAGGACACCACCGGAACGCTGCCGCCGCCGTCGTCGCTGTCCGCTGCGGGCTGGCCCCCGCCGAAGAGGCTGGCGATCCAGAACCCGATAGCAACAAGCAGAGCCATCACTACCAAGGCTGCGATCAGAAGCGCCAGCCTGCGTCTGCGGTAGACGGCCGGGCTCGGCTTGCGGCCGGAACCTGGGGTATTGCGGGTCGCCGAGGCACCGCCGCCACGCGATGATCCACTGCCTGTACCTGCCATACCTTAAGGCTAGAGACAGTTCCGCGGCCGAAGCGGTAACACCACGCCGAGGCAGTAAGGTATTGGTGGTCACAGACAAGGAATGCCATTGCCCAACCACACGATTATGCACGCAAAACCGGTTCCGGCGCCCGGTCAGACGCGGTATCTGCATGAACAGATCACGTCCTGGTTCGTCGACAATGCGCGCGAGCTGCCGTGGCGGGAGCCCCAGTGCAGCCCGTGGGGCATCATGGTCAGCGAATTCATGCTCCAGCAGACTCCGGTCGTTCGCGTTCTCCCGGTCTGGGAGCAGTGGATGCAGCGGTGGCCGACCCCTGCAGCCCTGGCCGCCGAACCCAGCGGGGAAGCGCTTCGTGCCTGGGGCCGGCTGGGATATCCGCGTCGGGCGCTGCGGCTGCACTCGGCCGCCGCAGCGATTGTGGACCGGCACGGCGGGCAGGTTCCCGATACCCGGGAGGAACTCCTGCAGTTGCCGGGCGTTGGCACCTATACCGCCGCCGCGATCGCCTCCTTCGCCTTCGAACACCCGGAAACCGTGGTGGATACCAACATCCGCCGGGTCCACGCCCGCGCGGTCACGGGCCACGCCCTTCCCGCTCCGTCCCTGACGTCTGCAGAGATGAAACTGGCGGCCGCGCTCATGCCTCGCCAGGAGACCAAGGCATGGAATGCCGCCGTGATGGAACTCGGAGCATTAGTCTGCACCGCGCGCTCCCCCAAATGCGGCTCATGCCCGGTACGGGAGCAGTGCGCCTGGGTAGCCGCAGGCCAACCCGAACCGCATTACCTGCCCAAGGGACAGGCTTGGGCCGGTACCGACCGGCAGGTACGCGGCGCGATGATGGCCGTGCTCCGCGAGGCGGAAACGCCCGTCCTGCGCGAGGTGCTGCTAGGCACGGTGGACCTCGTGGACCACGGCACGGGGCATGCGCTCCCCCTGACCAAGCTGCGATCGCTCGGGGCCAGCGACGAGCAGCTGGCACGTTCCTTGGACGGCCTACTCGCTGACGGCCTCGCCGAAACGGCCGGCAGCGGCGTGCGGTTACCAAATTGAGCCTTGGCTCCAGCAGTTACCGCTCCTAAGCTTCGGGTATGCGCCTGAACCGCAGGGAGGGAAGCTCCCTAACAACGACGGCGGTAGCCGCCTTGCTGGTACTGGTTACCGGCTGCGGTGCCTCCACAGGCTCCGGCGGCTACGCGTGTACGGAAATCGGCGCCGTATCCGGAATCGGCCTCACCGTTGATCAGGAGCTCGCCGACAAGGTCCGCGACGTGGAGCTACAGATCTGCTGGGACGGCACCTGCGAACCGGCCCCGCTTGAGCTGCACCCAGGCGAACGCATGGTGGACCTTGGGTGCGGGTCGGAGCAACCTGACGCAGTGTGCTCGGCGACCTCCACGCCGGATGGCACGCTGACCGGCTTCGCCCAGCTCGACTCGCTGCCTGCGGGCGAAGTTCAGGTCCGAGCCCACACCACGCGCCACGATGGCTCGCGTGTCGAAACGGAGCCGCTTTCCGTCGCTACCGAAACAGTGTTTCCCAACGGCGAAGACTGCCCGGGTGAAGCACAGCAGCTGGCGTTGATCCTTGACGCGTCGGGACTGCATCAACGGTAGATACACACGGCAGGAAAAAGGGAGGGACATGCCGTCCCTCCCTTTCCCTCTCTGGGGTGATCTCCAGGTTCAGCGGTTCGGATCGCCGTCCAGGCGGTCCTTCACGTCTTCACCGACATCCTTGATTTTGGCCTCGGCCTGATCCAGCTGGCCCTCAGCCTCCAGATCGCGGTTATCGGTAGCGTCGCCGGCCTTTTCCTTGATCTTGCCGCTGGCTTCCTGTGCCTTGTTCTCGATCCTGTCGCCCAGACCCATGGCTACTGCCCTTCTTCCTGCTGGCCGCCGCCGAAGCGCTCCTGGGCCCCGTCGACAGCTTCGTTTGCCTGATCGCCGAAGCCGCCGAGCTTTTCGCCGTGCTGCTCCTGCGCGTTGTCCACTGCGTCGTTGGCGCGGTCTGCGAGGCCGCCGCCCTGTTCGTCGCCGCCCTCATTTCCGAAGGCACCCTTGGCTGCGTTGGTGATGTCGTCAATACCCATAGCGTTCTCACTTTCGATCGAGATACATACCGACCGGGAGATCGGCCCGTCCGCTTGCTGGTCATTCCCAACATCTTCACCGTGGCACAGGCAGCTTTCGGATGTCCACCCCTCGTGGCGGTTAGACCGCCCGAATCATCCGGGTGTTTCCCAAAGTATTCGGTTTGACCCGGGCCAGGTCCAGAAATTCGGCGACACCTTCATCCTGCGAACGCAGCAGTTCCGAATAAACCTCGGGGTCAACTGCGGACTGGTCGGCCATGACCTCGAAGCCGTGGTGGGTAAAGAAGTCCACTTCGAAGGTCAGGCAGAAGACCCGGTTGACGCCCAGGTTGACTGCCCCGGCCAGCAGGGCCTCGAGCAGCGCCCGGCCCACCCCCTGGCCCTGCCAGTTCGATGAGGTGGCAAGAGTGCGTACCTCGGCGATGTCTTCCCACATCACGTGCAGTGCCCCGCAGCCAATTACTTCGCCGTTGGAAGCTTCCGCAATCCTAAACTCCTGGATGCTCTCAAAATAGGCCACGGCTTCCTTCTCCAGCAGCACACGCTTGTCGGCGAGCGGCTTCACCAGACGGCGGATCTCGGCAACATCGGACGTACGCGCGGGCCGGATCGTGAAGGATGGAGTCATGGTGCAAGTTTAGGGCCCGTTTCCGGTCGAACCTGCCGCCGGGGCTTCAGCGGCCCACGACACTGCTTACGGGGCCGGGTTGTCAATCCAGACGGTAAAGGTCGGCGACGGTGTCGACGTCGCCGCCGTCGGACTCATCCGAGCAGTCCACGAGATCGATCAGATGCGTGTGGTCCTGCAGAAAGCCGCGCGCCCCGCTATCGCCGCTCGCTGCCTCTGCAGCCTGCGCCACGAGCGCCGCGTCGAACAACACCGGATGGCCGCGCTGCAGTTCGCCATCCGCTCCCCGATAGGCTGCCGCGGTGACGCGGCCGGGCTTATGACTGTCCCGCAGCCTCCTGACGATTGCAGACGTGACGCCGGGCTGGTCCACCAATGCGGCCAGCATATGGAATCCCGATGGTACCGCGGCCGCGCCCAACCGGAAGGAGCTGCCCATTCCGCCGGACCAGCCGGGATTGTCCAGGACAAGGCAGCCGGACAAATCGGCCTGCCGACGGACCTGGTCGGAGCCTGCTCCGAGGACCACCACGATTTCGGCGCATCCGCCGTCCCGCAGCACAGATGCCACGTGGGCGACGAGCGGTTCCTGGCGGTATTCCAGCAGCGCCTTCGGTCCGCGGCCCAGCCGTGTGCCTGCTCCGGCCGCGAGCAGCACTGCGGCGGTCGGCTGCGAGGGAGATGTCATGCCCTCACTATAGGCACGCGTCCGCAGCCTGACAGTGGACAGCTTGCTGCACCAAGCGTTTACGCGACCGGCGGGCCCTGGAATGTCCAGGACCCGCCGATTCGACGCGTTAGTTGCTCAGGAGCCCGTGCGGGCGGACCCTACTGGGAGAGTGCCGGGGTGTCCGGTACTTCCTCGATCGCCTTGGGGGCGCCGGCGCTGGAGAAGGTGAACTTTGCGTCCTCGCCTTCGCCGTCGACGTCCACGCTGATGAGTTCGCCGGGCAGGATCTCGCCAAAGAGGATCTTCTCGGAGAGCTGGTCCTCGACCTCGCGCTGGATGGTGCGGCGCAGCGGCCGCGCGCCCATGGTCGGATCGTAGCCGCGGGTTGCCAGCAGAACCTTGGCCGCCGGCGTCAGCTCGATGGTCATGTTCTTCTCGGCCAGGCGCTTCTCCAGCCGTGTGACGAACAGGTCCACGATCTGGACGATCTCTTCCTGCGTCAACTGCGGGAAGACCACGGTGTCATCGACACGGTTGAGGAACTCCGGACGGAAGTGCTGCTTGAGCTCATCCTGGACCCGGGCCCGCATCCGCTCATAACCGGTCTTGGTATCCGTACCGGATTGGAAGCCGGTCATGACGCCCTTGGAGATGTCACGGGTACCGAGGTTGGTGGTCATGATGATGACGGTGTTCTTGAAGTCCACCACACGTCCCTGGCTGTCGGTCAGACGGCCGTCTTCCAGGATCTGCAGCAACGAGTTGAACAGGTCCGCGTGGGCCTTCTCTACCTCGTCGAACAGCACCACCGAGAACGGACGGCGCCGGACCTTTTCGGTCAGCTGGCCGCCTTCCTCATAGCCGACGTAGCCGGGAGGGGCACCGAAGAGCCGGGACACGGTGTGCTTCTCCGAGTATTCCGACATGTCCAGCGTGATCAGTGCATCCTCTTCGCCGAAGAGGAACTCTGCCAGCGCCTTGGCCAACTCCGTCTTACCAACACCGGTGGGACCGGCGAAGATGAACGAGCCGCTGGGGCGGTTGGGGTCCTTCAGGCCGGCACGCGTACGGCGGATAGCCTGCGAAATCGACTTAATGGCCTCATCCTGGCCGATGACCCGCTTGTGCAGCTCGTCTTCCATGTGCATAAGCCGGCTGGACTCTTCTTCGGTGAGCTTGAAGACCGGGATGCCAGTCGAGTTCGCCAGAACCTCGGCAATCAGGTCCTCGTCAACCTCCGCGATCTCGTCCAGGTCACCTGTCTTCCAGGCGCGTTCCTTGTCGGCACGCTCATCCTGGAGCTTGCTTTCCTTGTCGCGGAGCGAGGCAGCACCTTCGAAGTCCTGGGCATCGATGGCAGATTCCTTCTGCTTCTTCAGCTGCGCGATGCGCTCATCGATTTCCTTCAGTTCCGGCGGCGCCGTCATCCGCCGAATACGGAGCCGCGCGCCGGCCTCGTCGATCAGGTCGATGGCCTTGTCCGGAAGGAAGCGGTCCGAAACGTAGCGGTGCGACAGATGGGCAGCAGCATCCAGGGCACCATCCGTGATGGACACACGGTGGTGTGCCTCATAGCGGTCGCGCAGACCCTTGAGGATCAGAATCGAATGCTCCACCGAAGGCTCGTTCACCTGGATGGGCTGGAAGCGGCGTTCCAGTGCAGCATCCTTTTCGATGTGCTTGCGGTACTCATCAAGAGTGGTGGCACCGATGGTCTGCAGTTCGCCGCGGGCCAGCATCGGCTTAAGGATCGAGGCTGCATCGATGGCGCCTTCGGCGGCACCCGCGCCGACGAGAGTGTGGATCTCATCGATGAACAGAATGATGTCCCCGCGCGTGCGGATTTCCTTCAGTACCTTCTTCAGGCGTTCTTCGAAATCACCGCGGTAGCGGGATCCTGCAACGAGCGAACCCAGATCAAGGGTGTACAGCTGCTTGTCCTTGATGGTTTCGGGGACGTCGCCGCGGACAATGGCCTGGGCCAGACCTTCAACCACTGCCGTCTTGCCAACGCCGGGTTCGCCGATCAGGACAGGGTTGTTCTTGGTGCGGCGGGAGAGAACCTGCATGACGCGTTCCATCTCATGCTCGCGCCCAATAACAGGGTCAAGCTTGGACTCGCGGGCCGCCTGGGTCAGGTTGCGGCCGAACTGGTCCAGCACTACGGAACCAGCCGGAGTACCTTCCTGCTGCTGGCCGCTGGCGGAGACGGGCTCCTTGCCCTGGTAGCCGGAGAGCAGCTGGATGACCTGCTGGCGCACACGGTTCAGGTCCGCGCCGAGCTTGACCAGAACCTGGGTGGCGACGCCTTCACCCTCGCGGATGAGGCCGAGCAGAATGTGCTCGGTGCCAATGTAGTTGTGGCCTAGCTGCAGAGCTTCACGGAGGGAGAGCTCCAGTACTTTCTTGGCGCGCGGCGTGAAGGGAATGTGGCCGCTGGGAGCCTGCTGGCCCTGGCCGATAATCTCCTGCACCTGCTCGCGCACCCCATTGAGGGAGACACCGAGGAATTCCAGCGCCTTCGCGGCAACACCTTCACCCTCATGGATCAATCCAAGAAGGATATGTTCGGTACCAATGTAATTGTGGTTGAGCATGCGGGCTTCTTCTTGAGCCAGCACGACAACGCGACGGGCACGGTCGGTAAATCTCTCAAACATCTCGCACACTCCTAGCTACTGCGTACTTTGATGCTACGTGGCCGAAAGACGATTTTGGGGTCTGTTCGCCCTAGGGATAATGGCCGACCGTAAACCAGATCCGGGACAGGCCCGCCTGCCGTATGGATAAAGGGCGGACCTGCGGGTCCGCCCTTTATGGAAGAGTTATAAAAATCTACTTGCGCCCACGCTGGTGATGGCGGCGGACTGTGCTGCTAGCCGCCGTGGGCCCGGCGGTAAGCCTCGATGATCTCGGACTGTACGCGGCCGCGCTCACTGACGGTGTAGCCGTTCTCCCGTGCCCAGGCCCGCACGGCCGATGCGTCCTGGCTCCGGCCTGCAGAAGCCGGCTTGACCTTTCCGGCGCGGGTGGGAACCTTTCTGGCCTTCTCGACATAAGTCTTCATCGCATCTCTCAGCGCTTCAGCATTCTTCGATGAAAGATCAATCTCGTAATTGATTGCATCCAGCGCAAAACGCACCGTTTCATCGGCACTGCCACCATCCAGGTCATCAACCAGAATGATTTTCACTTCCTGTGCCACAGGAGCTCCTCAATATTGAAGTTTTAGTAATCCCATTGGCTTCCCCAAAACCAATTTGATTATTGCCTATCAATGAATAGCTGGCAACACGGGATGTTTCTGCTGTGCACTAAAGAGTCTCGTGATTATGCGAATCGATCCCAAATGGAAGCCGCGCCGATTTCAGCGAATCCCGCTAATCCGCTTCCCACAGGTAATTGAAGGCCGACGCTGCATAGCCCGGATAATTAGTATTATCGATGTTGCTTTACGTTCCGGGAGGCGGCGGGCGACGCTGAAGTCTCCCATCACAATCCTGTTCGGCGCCAGGGATAGCGGCTGCCTTAGAGCACACGGAGCGGTAGCCGGGGTTGCACGGCCGCAGAGGACCGTCATTACCCACTGCTAAATGATTAGCCCTGCGGCGAAGAATATCAGCCACGGCACAGGTAAATATCGGTCCTGCCGATCATGTCTAGGCGACAGACACCGGTAGAAGAATTATTGCCAGGCCAGCGGTGACTCGATCGCGGGCCTGGCCATGACTGTCAACGGGCAGTTCAATACGCCGAGACAGACATGTAGAGGGTGAAGCTAATTACTGTGCCCCTGCTGATCGGCCTCGTACTCGGCTTGAGCCAGGGCTTCACGCTCCCGGCGGTCAGCGTTGAACACGGCTTTCATAGCGAAGTAAAAAATCAGGCCGACACCGGTTGAAGGAGCCAATACCCACAAATATTCCAACATGATTATCCCAATTCAGGTTTCAAGAGCGGGAAGAGAATGGTCTCCCGGATTCCCGTCTGGGTGAAGAGCATGACCAGCCGGTCAATACCCAGGCCAATGCCGCCCATGGGCGGCGCACCATATTCCAGCGCACGGAGAAAGTCTTCGTCCAACTGCATCGCTTCATGGTCACCCGAGGCCGCCTTGCGCGACTGTTCGGTGAGCCGTTCACGCTGCACAACAGGGTCGATGAGCTCGGAGAAGGCGGTACCGCGCTCCATGCCGCCGATGATCAAGTCCCAGGCTTCGATGAGCCCGGGCTTGCTCCGGTGTGCTCGGGCCAGCGGCTGGGCGGCCGGCGGGTAGTCGTACACGAAGGTCGGCTGCAGCAGCGTCGGTTCCACGATTTCACCGAAAAGTTCGATAACGGTCTTTTCGGTGTCCCACTGGGGTTCCACCTTGACGCCATGCTTTTCGGCGATGGCCCGCAAGGTACTGCCATGGGTTTCGGGCGTGATCTCCTCACCCACGGCTTCGGAAAGTCCCGGGTAAACGGCCAACCAACGCCATTCACCGTTAAGGTCTATGGTGCCGGCGTCGGTCTCGATGACGCGGCTGCCCACAACGTCCGCTGCGTTGAGGATCATTTCCTTCATGCGCTCGGCCATCACGAACTGGTCGGCGTAAGCCTCGTAGCTTTCCAGCGTGGTGAATTCGGGGCTATGCGTCGAATCCACGCCTTCATTGCGGAAGATGCGCCCGATCTCGAACACCCGGTCAATACCGCCAACCACGGCGCGCTTCAGGAAGAGCTCGGTGGCGATGCGCAACGTCATGTTCTGGTCGAAGGCGTTCAAGTGGGTCTGGAACGGCCGGGCGGCTGCACCGCCGTGGATGAGCTGGAGCATCGGGGTCTCCACCTCCACGTAGTCGCGGTTGTGCAGCGTTTCCCGGATGGAACGGATGATCGCCGCGCGGGTGTAGACCATCTGGCGCGCCTCGTCGCGGACCATCAGGTCGACGTAGCGCTGGCGCACCCGGGTCTCTTCGTTCAGGCCGGCGTGCAGGACGGGCAGCGGGCGCAGCGCCTTGGAGACCATCGACCAGGAATCGGCCATGACCGAGAGTTCACCGCGCTTCGAGGAGATGACCTCGCCGCGCACAAACACATGGTCGCCCAGATCCACCAGGGACTTCCAGCCGGCCAGCGCATCCTCTCCGACGTTGGCAAGGCTCAGCATGGCCTGCAGCCGGGTGCCGTTGCCCTCCTGCAGGGTGGCGAAGCACAGCTTGCCTGTGTTGCGGACGAAAACCACTCGGCCGGAGACGCCGACGGTTTCACCGGTGGTCTCATCGGCCGCAAGGTGACCGTACTTCTCGCGGACCTCACTGAGAGTGTGGGTCCGGTCAACACCCACCGGATAGGGCTCCACACCGCTCTCAAGCAGTTTGGCGCGCTTGTCCATGCGCACGCGCATCTGCTCGGAGACGTCCGAAGGTTCCGGGGAAGGGGTGGGGGTTTTATGTGTGGTCACGGTAGTTAAGGTTACCGGTTGTGCTCCGGTGGCTCCTATTCGATCTTCCCGGGTGCTCCGGCTAGCCCAAGTCGACGTTGTCGATCAGCCGCACCGGGCCTACTTTGGCGGCGATCAGTGCCAGCGCTTCGCCGGTAAACGGGGTGTCCTGGCAGTTGAAAGCCAGCGGCTCCAAAGAGACCGGATCGACCACTTCAAGGTAGTCCAGCTCCACCAGCCGGGCGGACTTGATCATGGCCAGGGCACCCTCGATGTCCAGCGGCTCGTGCCGGTCCGCCTGTTCCTTCAGGTAGCGCAGGCTGCGCGGCAGGACCAGGGCGGCCTCGTGTTCCTCGGCGGAGAGGAAGCGGTTGCGGCTGGACAGCGCCAGCCCGTCCTTGTCCCGCACGATTGGCACCCCGACGATTTCGACGGGGAAATTCAGGTCCGCGGCCATCCGCCGGACCAGAGCCAGCTGCTGGGCGTCCTTCTTGCCGAAGTAGGCGCGGTAGTCCGCCGGGATGGGCGGCATGCCGTAATGCAGCAGTTTCGCAACCACCGTCAGGGCGCCGTCGAAATGCCCGGGCCGCGAGGCGCCTTCGAGTTTCCCACCCAGTGGACCCGACGCAACCCGCACCATCGGTTCGCCGCCGGGGTAGACCTCTCCCACGGCCGGCGCGAAAACGATGTCCACCCCGCAGGAGCCCAACAGGTCCAGGTCCGCATCCACCGTACGCGGGTACCGCTCCAGATCCGCCGCGTCGCCGAACTGCAGCGGGTTGACGAAGATGGTGGCAATAACGACGTCGTTCGCCTGGCGTGCAGCGGTGGCCAGGGCGGCGTGGCCGGCATGCAGGCCGCCCATGGTCGGGACCAGGCCCTGGCTCGCGTGGCCGGCATGGTGCCTGCCGGCGGCCTCGCGCAGCAGCTCCGCGCTGGCGGCGTTGAGCTCGGCGTACGTGGTGGCCAGCTGGGGGCGGTTACTCACTGAGGGTCCTCCGGAGTGGAACGGGTACTGAGAATATCCAGAATTTCGGTGGCCTGGGCGTCTTTGAGCAGGCCGCGTTCGAACGCCCGCTTGGCCGTGGCGCGGGCCAGCTCCTCATACGCCTGCCGGATGTCGGTGCTGCCGTGCTCGAGTTCGTACCCCAGCAGCGCCTCGCGGTGGACGCGGACGGTGCCGGCGTCGCCGCGGGCCACCGGTCCGGTCAACGCGCCTTCGCCGGACGCCAGCGCGTTTTCCAGCGAGGCCCGCATCAGCGGACCCAGCAGGCGGTCCGGCTGGTCCACGCCGGCGGAGCTGAGCATTTGCGCGGCCTGCGCGGCAATGGTGACCAGGTGGTTCGAGGCGTGCGCCAGGGCTGCGTGGTAAAGCGGCCGGTCCCGCTCCTCAATCACGATGGGCTCGGCGCCCATCTCGACCACCAGGGCCTGCGCAATGGGGAGCACCGTGCGCGCCGCGGTCACCCCGAACGCGCAGTCCGTGAGCCGGGTCAGGTCCAGGCTCATGCCGGTGAACGTCATGGCCGGATGGATGGCCAGACCGATGGCACCCTTGGCCTGCGCCGGCGCGAGCACGCTCACGCCATGCCGGCCGGAAGTATGGGCCACCAGCTGGCCCGGCTGCCAGGCACCGGTCTCGGCAAGGCCGGCTACCAGTTCCGGCAGGGCATCATCGGGCACGGCCAGCAGCACAAGTTCGGCCCGCTCGATGATCGCGGGGATCTCCAGCACCGGCACACCGGGCAGCAGCATTTCGGCCCGCTCCCGGCTGGCCTCGGACACGGCGGAAACACCGACGACGGCGTGCTGGGCCGCGCGTAGGGCCGCCCCCAGCACGGCGCCCACCTTGCCGGCGCCGATCACGCCGATGCCAAGCCTGCCCGGTCTAACGCTGTTCATCCTCGGCCTTTCCATGCTCTCCGCCGGCCTGCTCCGGCACGATCTCCTGCCGGCGTTCCAGCCAACGCTCCGGCACGCTGTGCCGCCGAGCCGCCGCGGCGCGGGCCGACTGTTCGTTGAACAGGCGGCGGGCCACGTCGATGTCCATCTGGTAGACCACCGGGCTGACCGGCCCCACCGTGGTCTGCAGCTGCAGATCCGCCACCCGCAGCTTCCGCGCAACCGGTCCCTGGTGCAGGGCCATCGACTGGGTGCGTTCGTGCGGGACCACGGCCAGGTTCCGTACGAACCTGCCGGAGCGGGCCAGCAGCGCCGTCTCCGTCACGGCGAAGCCGTTGCGCCGCCAGGTGAGGAAGGACAGCCACCGCACCCGGGGCGGGGAGGTGACGAAGCCGCCGTCGTTGTTCTGTCCCGCCAGCCCGGCGGTGAAAACGCCGAACGGGTCCTCGGTGCCGGGGTCCGGGAGCACCAAGGCCAGCATCTGCATGACCTCGTCCCGAGTGCCCACCGGGAGCAGGGTGGTGCGCGCGCCGGAGTTTTCTGCGCTCACGCCGTAGCCGGCCACGTTGATCTTGATCCGGTACCAGTCCTTGGTCCGCCAGAGCAGCGGCTGGGTCACCGCCACGGCCTGCACCCGCCCGGGCGGTACGGTTTGGGCCCGCGTCTCCAGCAACCCGTAGCGCAACCGGATGCCGTCCGGGGACACGGCCGCGCGGAAGTTATAGGCGGTGCTGAAAACGCTCCAGTAGCCGGCGGCCACCGCGATCATGCCGGGCACCAGCGCCGACAGCAGCACCGGCAGGCCGCCCCAGTCCGCCACGAAGCCCACCGTTGCGGCGACGCCAATAACAACGACGACGACGGCCAGCGCCACCGTGGCGCCCGAAAGCACCGTGGCGCCGACGACCCGCTGCGGCGAAAGCTGGACGATCGGGTGCTCGGGGGCCTCGGGCGCCTCGTCCGGATGCTCGGGGTCCAGCTCGACGCCGGAGGCCCGGGCCAGGATGGTCGCACGGAGTTGCTGCGCGGAAGCCAGCGGGAGGTAGGCCAGCCGCACCGCGGATTCGCCGGCGTCCGCCACTTCGAACTTCAGCTCGGCGAGACCGAAGATCCGGCCCAGCAGCGGCTGGATAACGTCGATCGCCTGGACCCGGTCCAGCCTGGCCTGGCGGTGCTGGCGGAACAGGATGCCGGAATTGACGCGGACGTGTTCCTCGGTGACCTGGTACCGGGTGAACCACCAGGACAGCACGAAGGCGCCCACCAGCAGCAGCACCACAACCAGCAGTACGACGACGGCCCAGATGCCCCGGCCCTCGGTCAGGAACCACAGGGGCTCGCCGCGGAACATCGCTTCGAACCAGTCGCGCCCGAAGAAGTAGGCCATAGCGGCCAGGGCGATCCAGCCCCGGACAAACGGGGAAACGGGGTGGACCCGGTGCCAGTTTTCCGCGCGGTCCGGAGTCAGCGGCACCTCGCGCGAGGGGGAAACCGGGCCGTTGCCCTCCGGAATGGTCACAGCCCGGCCAGCCTTGCCTGCCCGCGCGCGGAAAGCTGCTCACGCAGCCGTGCGGCTTCTTCTGCGGGGAGTCCGGGAATGGAGGCATTGGTCTGCGGGGAGGCGGTGTGCAGTTTGACCGAGGCCAGTTTGAAGGCGCGCTCCAGCGGGCCGACCGCGACGTCGACATACTGCATGCGGCCGTAGGGAACCACCATGAGGCGCTGGAAGAAGATGCCCTGCCGGATCAGCAGGTCCTCGTCCCGCTCCGCATAGCCGATGGCCTTGACCTGACGCGGAATGAGCAGGCCGATCCAGACTTGGATGACCAGCGTGCCGCCGGCCAGCAGCCAGGCGAGCCAGGCCGGAAAGCCAGGCCAGACGCCCGTGAGCAGCAGGATCAGCGGGACGCTGAGGATGGCCAGGCTGATCAGCGCGGACACGGCCCAGCCGATCAGCCGCACCGTGATGTACTTCGGCGCCACCCGGATCCAGCTGATGTCCGGCGGATCTATCGGCTCGCTACGCATACTCCCCCTCGCCCTCGGTCGAACCGTCTTCGCGTTCGGCCGATTCCGGATCCTCCGGCGGGAGCTTGCAGAACCGTTCCACCATCAGACCAATTATGACCATGACCAGGCCACCGCCCATCATAGCCAGCACCTGCAGCAGGATGCTGCCGGCCGGCCGGTAGGTCAGCAGTACCAGCTGGTCAACCAGAATGCCGGCATGCCAGCCGAGCAGCAGCGCACCGGCGTAGGCGCAGGCCTGCGCTAGCACCAGCGTACGGGCGGCAAGGATGGGATCCAGCGGCTTCTCGCGCTTGCCGTTGCGCCAGCTGCGCACGCGTAGGCCGAGGACCAGCGTGAACACCATGATGGCGCCCATGGTGGCCAGTGAGCTCAGATGCAGAACGGGAACCGGAAGGCCGCCGCGCGCGGTCACGAGGTTGGCCAGCCAGCCCAGCACCGCGGTGACGACGGCGATCGCCCCCAGCCAGCTGTACTTGATGGTCCTCACGATGCCGCGCCCATCCGGCTCAGTGCCCTGGTTCGAAAGGCGCCAGGCCGTCCAGGTCCCCTGCGGCTTCGGCCAGTTCGCCGACCGGGACGCCGTTGAGGGTTGCGTGCGCGTCCATCCAGGCCCAGGGCTGCAGCACGAAGGCCCGCTCATGGGCACGCGGGTGCGGGACGGTCAATGCCTCGTCGTCGAGCTTGAGGTCGCCGTAGGTAATGATGTCCACGTCCAGGGTCCGCGGTCCCCAGCGCACCTCGCGGGTCCGGTGGTGCTTATTTTCCACGCTCTGGCAGTGTTCCAGCAGCCGATGGGGTTCCAGGTCCGTCTCCACCTCGATCACCATGTTCAGGTAATCAGGCTGGTTCTCGGGACCGCCCACCGACTTGGTCTGCACAACCGGGGATACCGCGCAGAGGCGGACGTTGGGTGTGTCCACCAGATCCGCGACGGCGTGGGAGAGCGTGTCGCTGCGTTCGCCGAGATTGCTGCCAAGGGCCAAAACCGCGCGTACACTCATGAATTCTCCCGGTAGATAGTGATGGTGACGTCGCCGAACGGCACTTCGATGGGCGCCTGGGGCTTGTGGACCGTCACTTCCACGGCGGCAATGCTGAAGGTGGCCAGAACGAAACCGGCGATCCGCTCCGCAAGCGTCTCGATCAGGTTCACCGGCTCGCCCGTGATGATCTCTTTGACACCCTCGGCCAGCTCGCCGTAGTGCGCGGTCAGGGCCAGGTCATCGGCGGCGGCCGCGGCACGGATGTCCGTGTGCAGGGCGACGTCGATGGTGAAGGGCTGGCCGTCCCGGCGTTCATGGTCAAACACTCCGTGGTAACCGAGGGCGGTGATGCCGGAGAGTTTGATGACGTCCATGCGGCCGGACCGGGCTGTGCCCGTCTGCACCGGTTCTACCCGGCCCAGGCTGCGGCGACCTTGACCGCGTCCAGGCTTGCACCGGAATCGTGCACGCGCACGCCCCATGCTCCGTTCGCAACGGCCAGGGCGCTGATGGCCAGCGTGGCGTGGTCGCGCTCTGCCGGCGCGGCAACCTTGCCGGCGGAAGACAACAGGGTGCCGAGGAAGCGCTTGCGGGATGCCCCGATGAGGACCTTGTGGCCGAGCTTGGTGAACTCCGGCAGCCCGCGCAGCAGCGCCCAGTTGTGCTCGGCGTTCTTGGAGAAGCCCAGTCCCGGATCGAGGATGATCTGGTCTTCGGCCACCCCGGCGGCCACAAACTTGTCCCGCAACTCGGCGAGTTCGGCCACAACCTCGGCCACCACGTCGTCGTACTTGGCGGCGGGATCCACATTGCGCGCATCGCCGCGGCGGTGCATCAGCACATAGGGCACCTTGCGTTCGGCAATCAGGCCCGGCATTTCCGGGCTGAAGGTCATGCCGGAGACGTCGTTGATGATGCCCGCGCCGGCGTCGATCGCCTTGGCCGCGGTATCCACGTGCATGGTGTCCACGCTGACCAGGGCACCGGCCTTCGCCAGCGTCTCGATCACGGGCAGGATGCGGGCCTGTTCCTCTTCGGGAGTGATGGTCTCCGCACCCGGACGGGTGGACTCACCGCCAACGTCGATGATGTCTGCTCCGCCGTAGAAGAGCTTCAGGCCCTGGGCGATGGCCTTGTCCGGGGAGACGAACTTGCCGCCGTCGCTGAAGGAATCCGGAGTGACGTTCAGGATCGCCATCACCACGGCGCGGTCGGTGGGCAGATCCGAAAACTTTCGGGGTGCGCGCACCTTGCGGACGACGGGCAGCGGGGAAGTTGCGGGCCCGGTTCCGGGCACTGCTGCGAGTGAATCCATAAATGTCTACCGTTTCTGCTTGTTTCGCTTATCGCCCGATGATCAAGCTCATGGCCTCTGCCCTGGTGGCAGTTTCCCTGAGCTGACCGCGGACTGCGGACGTTACCGTCTTGGCGCCCGGCTTGCGGACACCGCGCATGGACATGCACATGTGCTCGCACTCGATGACGACGATGGCACCCTTGGGCTCGAGATGCTCCATCAGGGCATCAACAATCTGCGTGGTGAGCCGTTCCTGGACCTGCGGGCGGCGGGCATAGACCTCCACCAGCCGGGCCAGTTTGCTCAGCCCCGTCACCTTACCTTCATGGGAAGGAATGTAGCCAATATGGGCGGTGCCGTGGAACGGAACCAGATGGTGCTCGCAGGTGGAGTAGAACGGAATGTCCTTGACCAGCACCATTTCTTCATGATCAATATCGAAGGTGGTGGCCAGCAGGTCCGCCGGGTCCTGGTGCAGGCCGGCGAAGACTTCGGCGTAGGACTTGGCCACCCGCCGGGGTGTCTCCACCAGCCCCTCGCGGTCAGGGTCTTCGCCCACAGCAATAAGGATTTCGCGCACTGCGCGCTCGATCCGGGGCAGGTCTATCGAGCGGTCGATTTCCAGCTCGGCGATTACATCGTCGTATTCGGTCACTTGTGAATCCTAGCCGTTGCCGCCGGCGGTCCCGCCCGGGTTGGTTCCGGGGGTGCTGCCGGGAGGGTTTTCGACGGGCAGTTCGGGCAGCGCCGGATCCGGATCAACGATGACGGCCGAATGGCCCTCTTCTTCGTCCGGGCTCTGGACCGAGGCGGCCTCGGCACGTTCCTTGGCACTCATGACCGGCGGAATGTTGTGGACCGGACGCGATTCCTTGGACAGCCACACGTCGCGGTACTCGCGCTTGCGGATGTCCTCGAAGACCTCGGCGATCTCGCGCTGGTTCAGCGTCTCCCGCTCGAGGAGGGCCAGCGCCAGCCGGTCCAGCACATCGCGGTTTTCGGTCAGCACGGCATAGGCCTCGTCGTGCGCGGTGTCGATCAGGCGCCGCACTTCCTCGTCGACCACGAAAGCCACGTGGTCGGAGTAGTTGCGTTCGTGCGACATGTCGCGGCCCAGGAACGGTTCTCCGCCGCCCTGGCCCAGCTTCACGGCGCCGACGCGTTCGCTCATGCCGTACTGCGTCACCATCTGACGCGCGGTGCTGGTGGCCTTCTCAATGTCGTTGGAGGCGCCGGTGGACGGATCGTGGAAGACGATTTCTTCCGCAACCCGACCGCCCATGGCATAGGCCAGCTGGTCCAGCAGTTCATTGCGGGTGACCGAGTATTTGTCGTCTTCCGGCACCACCATGGTGTAGCCGAGGGCACGCCCGCGCGGCAGGATGGTGACCTTGGTGACCGGCGCGGTGTAGCGCAGGGCCGCCGCCACCAGGGCGTGGCCGCCTTCGTGGTAGGCGGTGATCTTGCGCTCGTGTTCCTTCATGACGCGGGAACGCTTCTGTGGACCGGCCATGACGCGGTCGATCGCCTCATCCAGGGCGCGGTCGTCGATCAGCTGCGCGTTGGAGCGGGCAGTCAGCAGCGCTGCCTCGTTGAGCACGTTGGCCAGGTCCGCACCGGTGAAGCCCGGGGCGCGCTTGGCCAGCGCACGCAGATCCACGTCCGGAGCCATCGGCTTGCCGGCCGCGTGCACCTGCAGAATTTGGTGGCGGCCCTGCAGGTCCGGCGCCTCCACCGCGATCTGGCGGTCGAAACGTCCGGGCCGCAGCAGTGCGGGGTCCAGGACGTCCGGGCGGTTGGTGGCGGCAATCAGGATGACGTTGGTCTTGACGTCGAACCCGTCCATTTCGACCAGGAGCTGGTTCAGCGTCTGCTCACGCTCGTCGTTGCCGCCGCCCACACCGGCCCCGCGGTGGCGGCCAACGGCGTCGATCTCGTCGACGAAGATGATGGCCGGAGCGTTGTTCTTCGCCTGCTCGAACAGGTCGCGGACACGGGAGGCGCCCACACCGACGAACATTTCAACGAAGTCCGAGCCGGAGATGGAGTAGAAGGGCACGCCGGCTTCACCGGCAACCGCGCGGGCCAGCAGGGTCTTGCCCGTTCCGGGCGGACCGTAGAGCAGCACGCCCTTGGGGATCTTGGCGCCGAGCGCCTGGAACTTGCCCGGTTCCTGCAGGAACTCCTTGATTTCGTGGAGTTCTTCCACGGCCTCGTCCGCGCCGGCGACGTCGGCGAAGGTGACCTGGGGCATGTCCTTGGTGATCAGCTTGGCTTTGGACTTGCCGAACTGCATGACCTTGGACCCGCCGCCCTGCATGCGCGAGAGCAGGAACCAGAAGATGATGCCGATGATCAGGATCGGCAGGATCAGGCTGATGAAGCCCGTGAACCAGTTGTTTTCCACCGGCTGGTCCGTGAACACGTCCACGTTGGAGGCGCTGATGGCATCGACCACATCTTCGGCACGGGCGGTGCTGTAGAAGAAGGTGATGCTCTTGCCTTCGTTGGCGCCGTCCTGGATGAAGTCTTCACGCAGGGTCAGTTCAACGCTCTGGTTGCCGTCATTGATGCGGGCCTGCTCAACCTTGTCATCGGTGAGCAGTTGCAGCCCGACGCTGGTGTCCACACGGGAGGCCTGCGGGCCGGCAAGATTGGGCACCACGATAAGCAGGATTGCCAGGACCAGCACAATCCAGATGATTGGTCCCTTGAAAATGTTCTTCAATTTCATGCGTCTAAGGGCACAATGCCCCGTCCCTCCTGCTGATCAGCCCGTGGTGTCACCCATATAGCTATACACCGTCCGCAATAATTCACGCACGGCGGCAAAGATTAGTTCCCTCTCGGCGTACAAGCAAGCCTTTGGCTCCAGCTGGAGACGGAAATGTGCGTTTTACTCGTAGACGTGCGGTGCCAGCGTGCCGATGAAGTCCAGGTTGCGGTACCGCTCGGCGAAGTCCAGGCCGTACCCAACCACGAATTCGTTGGGGATTTCGTAACCGATGTACTTGACGTCGATTTCCACCTTGGCCGCATCCGGCTTGCGCAGTAGCGTGCAGATCTCCACCGAAGCCGGGCCGCGGGACAGCAGGTTGGTTTTCAGCCAGGACAGCGTCAGGCCGGAGTCAATGATGTCCTCGACGATGAGCACGTGCTTGCCCATCAGGTCGGTTTCCAGGTCCTTGAGGATCCGCACGACGCCGGAGGACTGCGTGCCCGAGCCGTAGGAAGACACCGCCATCCAGTCCATCCTCACGTGGCTGTGCATGGCGCGGGCCAGATCCGCCATGATCATGACGGCGCCCTTCAGGACTCCGACGATCAGCAGGTCGCGGCCCGCGTAGTCCTTGTCGATCTCGGCAGCCAGTTCCTGCACGCGCTGCTGGATCTGCTCCTTGGTATACAGAACGTGCTTGAGGTCCGCCTGAACGTCGTTGGAATCCACCAGATACTCCCGTAATTAATGATGTGGCGTCACTGGGCGCGAGCCAGTTGTTCTAAAGACAAGATTGCCATAGCCGCCGCGCTCTTGCGCAACCGGGCCTGTTTGTTCGTCCGGTTCCCGCCGCACCCGGCGGTACACGCTGACCATTCCGGCCAGCTGCACCGGTCCGGCGGACCCCTGCCTCGCCAGCAGCGATTCGGCAGCGATGAGCCGCTCGTAACTAGGGTTCTCGCCGCCCATTTCGGCCGCCGCCAACGCGATGACCCGGTGTTTCATCGCTGCCGGCAGCGCTTCGAGGCCGGTCCGCTCCAGTTCTATGCCGTGCGCGGTATCGATCCTCAGCCGCAGGTATTCGCTCCGTGCCCGGCCGTCCAGGTAATCGGCATCCGCCCGCAGAATTTGCGCCGACCGCCACAGCGCCTCGGCGACGCCCGGGCCCAGCTGCTGCTCCAGGAATGGCAGCACCTCGGCCCGTACGCGTGAGCGTAGAAATTTAGGATCCGCGTTTGTCGGATCATGCCATGGTTCCAGGCCGGCGAGGGCACACAGCTCTTCGGTATGCTTCCGGCGCAGCCCCAGGAACGGCCGCAGATAGTTCCCGCGGCGCGGCGCCATGCCGGCCAGCGAACGCGTCCCGGAGCCCCGGCCGAGACCAAGCAGCACCTGTTCGGCCTGGTCATCGAGGGTGTGGCCCAGCAGCACGGCGGCGGCTCCATGTTCGGCAGCGGCGTCGTCGAGGGCATCGTAGCGCGCCACCCGGGCGGCGGCTTCCGGCCCCATGCCGGACTGGCCGACGCTGACCCGGCGGACTTCCACCGGCGCCAGCCCGAGATTCACAAGCTGGTCGCGGGCTCGTTCGGCCACCTCGGCGCTGCCGGGCTGGAGGGCGTGATCGACGACGACGGCGCCCACCCGGTAACGCCGGCTACCGTCCCGCAACGGCCGGGCAAAGTAGGTTGCCACGGCGGCCAAGGCCAGAGAGTCCGGCCCGCCGCTGCAGGCCACCAGCAGCAAGGGCGGTTCGCCCCGGCCCGATGCTGGATCTGCGGCGCCGGTGGCTGTGGTGCCGGCAGCTTTGTCCTGCGGCGCATCCAGCAGCTCCAGCGCCGCCTTGATGTGGTTCCGGGCCGTGCCGACCAGCGGATGCAGCCGTTGCTTGCGCCGTGGCATGCCGACTGCGGATGCGGTGGACGGATCGGTCATGGACGGCTGAGGTCCATGCGGCTGATCCACAGGTCGGCGTTGTGGATCTCTTCTTCGGTGGGCAGGTTTTCAGCCCGGATCCACACCTGGTTGAAGCCTTCCATGCCCACTTGCTTCACCACGGCGCGCACAAACTTCGCCCCGTCCGTGTACTGGCGTGCCTTGGCATCCAGGCCCATGATTTTGCGGATCCAGGACTCCAGCGCGCCGCGGGTCTTGGCGCGTGCGTTGAAGCGCTGGCGGATGGTCTTCACCGTGGGCACAACGCTGGCGTCCACCTCGTCCATCACCACGTTGGCATGGCCCTCGAGCAGGCTCATGACCGCGGTGACGTGGGAGAAGATTGCCTTCTCTTCCGGGTCCTGGAACAGGTCCATGATGGTGCCGGTGGCGCCGACGGCGACCGTCCCGCCGCCGGTGCCGGCGCCGTCGTCGTTCTTGTCTTTGCCGGACATCAGGGCCTTGGCCGCCTGCTGCAGCCGCTCCCCGAACGTGTCGGCCTTGTCCACCAGGCCCGAGGAGAGCTTGCCGATCTGCTCCATCATGTGGTCCCGCAGCCATGGTGCCGCCGCGAACTGCACCCGGTGCGTCTGCTCGTGCAGGCAGACCCACAGCCGGAAGTCCTCGGGTTCGACGTTGAGTTCCTGCTCGACGGCGATGATGTTCGGCGCCACCAGCATCAGCCGGCCGCCCGCCGGGCCGCCGGGCAGCAGCGAGCAGAACGGGTCATACTGGCCCAGCACCTTGCTGGAGAGGAAGGAGAGGATGGCGCCCATCTGGGTTCCCGTGAGCGAGCTGCTCAGGCCCGTGGCAGCGCTCTTGACCTGCTCGGGCTTTTTCCGGGCGAGCTCGGTGAGGGCGGGCTGCAGGAGCGCTTCGAAACTGCGCGCGTTGGCCTTTGACCACTCGGCCCGGTCCACGATCAGCACCTGCGAATCCCGCAGGTCCCGTGCCGCCTCCAGCCCGGTGATCCGGTGCACGTGGTCCACGGAAACTTCCGAGAGTTCGCGCAGATTGGCCACGGCTGCACGGATCTGCGCCTGCGGCATCTTGGGCCCGGCCGGCGTGAGCTTGGCCGCGGTGGCCGCCGCCAGGTCCCAGTTGATCAGGCGCGGCGGGGTTTCCGGAGCGGACGGGGTGTTTCCGGCGCTGCCGGTGCTTGCGGTGCTGTCCATGGTGACCATCAGATCACACCGGAGCCCGGCAGGTCACCGGCCGTTCGCCCAACGGTGAAGGAAATTTCGACGGCGGGCCAGCCTGCGCCGCAGGAGCCCGCGCCAACAGCCGGGTGTCAGCGGCAGCCGCAGCCGGCAAGGACGGTGGCCGCGCGGTCGGCCGCCTCGCGGGCCTGCGGAGTGGAGTTTTGCAAACCGTTGGCCACGAAGGCAAAGACCAGTGTCCGCCCGTCCGCCGTCACCGCGTAGCCGCTGAGCGAGGTGACCGTGTGCAATGTGCCGGTCTTGGCCCGCACCAGCCCGGCACCGCCGGCAGTCTTTCCGGCGAAGCGTTCCTGAAGAGTCCCGGTCAATCCCGCCACGGGCAGTCCGTCGATGGCCGCCCGCAGGTCCTCGTTGGAACCGCTGGTGATCTCGCGGAGCACTGCGGAGAGCTGTTCCGCCGAAACCTCGTTGCCGAGGGCCAGCCCGCTGGCATCGCTGATCAGCAGGCCGGAGGTGGGAATATCGAGCTTCTCCATGGCCTCCTTGATCGCCTCGGTGCCGCCGCCGAAGGACCCCGGCTTGCCGCTGGCCAGCGCCGTGTTGCGGGCCATGACCTCGGCAACGTAGTTATCGGATTCCTGCAGCATGTAGTTGACGTGCTCGGCCACGGTGGCGGATTCAACGGAGGCGAGCACTATGCCGTCCTTGGGCGCGGCGCCGCGGACCACATCGGGCGCCACCTTGACGCCGCGCTGGGACATTTCCTCCGCCAGCGCCGCGCGGAAGGCTCGTGCCGCCGTGAGGGCCGCATCATCGACCAGCTCTCCGCTGCCGTCCGCGTTTTCCCTGCCGCCCGAGAGCGCCAACGGATAGATCGGCGCGATCTCTCCCGCCTGGATGTCGGCCGGATCCCACGCGGCGCTCAGCGTTGGGCCGGCATAGGCGGTGTCGTCCAGCAGCACCCGCAGTTCCCCGGTGAAGTTGACGGTGGCCAGCCGTTCGGCGGCGGCCTGTGCCAGCGTGGCCAGCCCCGCATGCCCGAGGACGTCCTCCCGCTCCGACTCGCCAGCACCCAGCAGGGCATCTCCCCCGCCGCGCAGCACCAGGGTCCCCGGCACGTTGCCCTGGATGACCTCGGTGGAGAACCGTGCCTCCGCGCCGAGGGTCAGCAGGGCCGCCGCCCCGGTCAGCAGCTTCATGTTGGACGCCGGAATGCGCGGCTCCGAACCGTTGCGCTCATACAGTACGTCGCCGCTCTGCGCATCGGCGACCAGCGCCGCGAAGTCCCCGGCGCCGTCGTACTTCAATGCTTTATCGAGCGCCTCGCCCAGCACTTTCGGATCCGGCGTTGGCGCGGTCTCCGGCGAGCCGGCCAGGAGTTCGGCGGCGGCCAGTTTCGTCGGCGGCAGCTGGGCCTCCGGCGTGGTGACCACCGGTTTGGCCGCCCCGGGATTCCAGTCAAGGGCGGGGGCCAGGTGCCAGGCGGCGGGAATCGCGAGCACGGCGAAGGCCGCGGCCAGCAGCCAGGATGTCAGCAGCCGGAAGCCACGGTTCATCCTGCCCTCCCCCTGTTTGCACGTGCGCGTCACCGGCCCGGCAGCGGGACGGAACGCGGTTTGTGAATCGGCCGCTCCGGTTGATGTCGGGCCGGGCAGCCAAGACCTATATCGTTAAGCGTAGACCGGCGCCGGGCCCTGCCCTGTCCACCGCGCCAGTGAGACCAAACACCAAGGAGACTTCCATGCAGCACGATGTGACCATCGAGATCCCCAAGGGATCGCGCGTCAAGTACGAGATCGACCACGAGACGCACCGCCTCCGCCTGGACCGCGTCCTTTTCACCTCCATGCAGTACCCCACGCACTACGGCTACTTCGAGGACACCCTGGGTGAAGACGGCGATCCGCTGGACGCGCTGGTCATGCTGCAGGATTTCGATCTGCTGCCGGGCGTGCTGGTCGAGTCCCGCCCGATCGCCGTGTTCAACATGACCGACGACGGCGGCGGGGACGCCAAGGTGCTGTGCGTGCCCTCCGACAAGCGCTTCGACCACATCCAGGAACTCTCCGACGTCCCGGAGTTCCTGGTCAAGGAGATCGAGCACTTCTTCACCCGCTACAAGGATCTTGAACCGGGCAAGTGGGTCAAGGCCGAGGGCTGGTCCGACCGTGCAGCCGCAGAGGCCGAGCTGGAAGCCTCGATCAAGCGCTTTGCCGCGCTGGGCGAGGAGTCCGCACCGGACGAGCCCCAGGGCCGCGACGTCGAGGAAGGCACCACCAGCGGTTCGGAAGCACAGGGCCGCTAGATCTGACGCTGCTTCGAGGGCGGTCCGGGCTGTTTTCAGACCGGGCCGCCCTTTTTGCCAACCGAAATCAGTTGATTCGGCCTATTTGTCCGCAATACTTAGGGCATGTACGTGCTCACCATCAATCAGCGCGACTCCCGCGAGGTAGGCGACCTGGTTCCGGAGCTGATCAAATCGCTGCGGCACCTGCCTACCGCCATCGCCTTCCGGCGGTCGGTCGGGGACGAAGCGATCGGCGTGCTGGAAGACCCGAAGACTGCCATCGACGCCGCCATGATCGCCCTGCGGAGCCGGCGTTGGCATGTCGGGATCGGCGTGGGCGAACTGTTGGTACCGCTGCCCGAGGACGTTAACGAGGCCCAGGGATTCGGGCTGGTCTATGCGCGGCGCGCGGTGGAGCGGGCCCAAAAGACCGGCGAAAGGGTGCCGCTGGCGGTCTCCGGGCCGGACGCCGACATCGCCGCCGAGGCCGAGGCCGTGCTGCGGCTGATCGGCCAGATCGTCTCTACCCGCACCGACGCCGAGTGGAAGGTGCTGGACCTGATGACCCCCGGCGCCCGGGGACAGCAGAAATTCATCGCCGAGGAACTCGGCATCACCACGCAGGCGGTCAGCAAGGCCGTGGTCCGCTCGCACTGGGTGGAGGAATGGGCCTGCCGTCCGGCCGCGGCGCGCCTGCTCGACCTGGTTTACGGACCCAGATCGCTGCCCGCGGCGAGCCTTCCATACCGCTGACCTGCGGCTGGGGCCTAGACTCCGAGAAAGGAGTACACCGACAAGCAATAGGAGCTGACGATGATTCCGGAGATCAATTTCTGGGCGGTGCTGGTGGCAACGCTGTCCACCATGGTGGTCGGGTCCATCTGGTACACGCCCAAGGTGTTCGGCAACTATTGGATGCGCGTGGCCAAGGTCAGCCCCAGCGGCGACGCCAAGGACGCGGTCAAACCGATCCTGATCACGCTGGTGGTCAGCTTCATCAGCGCCTGGGTGCTCGCGGGCGCGGCGGCCATCGCGCAGGAGTTTTACGGCGGCAGCTTCCTCTGGAATACCGTGCTCACCGCGGTGATCCTGTGGGCCGGTTTCACCGCCGCACGGTTCATCACCCACGATGCCTTTGAGGGCCGGCCCGCCGGGCTGACGGTCCTGAACTGCGCCCACGAGCTGGTCACCTATTTGATCATGGCGCTGATCATCGGCCTCTTCGGCATCAGCGCTGCCTAGCTGCGAAGCAGCCTTTCGCTGATTTCCGCTAAATCTCCGGCCCGCCCTGCTGCCACGTCCATGGTCAGGTCATACGCCTCGTCTTCGTTCAGCTTGAGCGGATGGCCATTGATGTGCAAAAAGACGGCGGTGCAAGCGAAACCCAATCGCTTGTTTCCATCGAGCAGAGGGTAATTCCCCACCAATGACTGTAATAGCGGCGCCGCCTTCAGTCCCAAGGTGGTGTAGGTCTCTTCGCCAAACAATTGCGTCCGTGGTCGCGCCAGGGCAGATTCCAGCAGCCCGTAGTCGCGGACTTGAACTTCACCTCCCACGGCTCCGCGGGCGATGACTAGGGCTTCCTCCAGAGTCAAATAAATGGTCACTCGCCCAGGCGCCGTAATGTAGTGGCATAGCGGCCCAACGCATCCTGCAACGCTTCGTCGATCAGTTTTGCCCTGGTTGCGCCGTCCAAATATTGCCGGAGTGCAGTAAGTGCCACTTCCTGCATCGAAACACCTTCGGACTCTGCCCGCGCCTTCAGGCGCGCGGAGTCTTCTCAAATCTGATACCACGACCTGGGCGGTTTCGGCCGAAAAGAACTAGGCGAGCAGGCTGCGCAGGATGGGGGCCGCGCCGTCTTCGTCTACGGTTCCGGTCACTTCGTGGGCGACGGCGATGACTTCCTCCGGCGCCTGCCCCATGGCAACACCGCGGGCGGCCCAGTCGAGCATTTCGATATCGTTGCGGCCGTCCCCCATGGCCACGGTCCGTGCCGGGTCCACCTTGAGCTTGCGGCGCAGGGTCTCCAGCGCGCTGGCCTTGGTAACGCCGTTCGCCGCAATATCCAGCCAGGCGGTCCAGCCCACCGAGTAGGCCACACCGTGCAGACCCGCATTGTCGATGGCTTCCTTGAACTCTTCCGGCGTGTTCTCGGTACTGAACACCACCACGCGCACGGCCGAGGCTTCCAGCATGGTTTCGAAGTCCACGCCGACAGCCTCCACCCCGAAACTGGCGTCCTGGAAGCGCTCGGTCGAGAGGAATTTGCCCTCATCGTCCTCAAGGGCGAACTTGGCAGTGGGCAGCTTCGTGCGCAGGGCACGCAGTGCCGGACCGGGTTCGAAGGTGACGCGGTCGATGACCTCGTAGCCATTCTCCAAGCCGGTATCGATCCGCAGGGTCACACCGCCGTTGGAGCAGACTGCGTACCCTTTGGTTAGGCCGATGAGTTCGATAATCGGCAGCGTGGCGTTCAGCGAGCGACCGGTCGAGACCACCACTTCATGGCCGGAATCGACCACTGCCTGCGCAGCCTCGCGGACGGCATCGCTCATGTGGCCGTCATGGTTCACCAGTGTGCCGTCCACATCCAGGCAGACCATTTTCCGCACCTGGCTGTCCGTCTCCAGTGAATTCCGGCCTGTGTTCTTTTGCTGGTCTTCGATGCCAGCAATCGCATTATCAGCTGTAGTTGTCATTGTTCCAGTGAATCAGAGGCAAGCCCCGAAACGGTAGGGCGGCGCTCACATTGGGAATTAACGGTTGATGAATACCGGCCGAACTAGCTGAGTACGGGCAGGACCTCAAGGCCGCCCAGGTACGGGCGCAGTGCCGCGGGCACGGTCACCGATCCGTCTGCATTCTGGTGGTGTTCAAGGATGGCTACGATCCAGCGCGTGGTGGCGAGGGTGCCGTTCAGGGTGGCCACGGCACGGGTGCCCTTCTTTTCCTCGCCAGTGATGCGTTCGCGCACATTCAGGCGTCGGGCCTGGAAGGTCGTGCAGTTGGAGGTGGAGGTCAGCTCGCGGTAGGCATTCTGCGTCGGCACCCAGGCTTCGCAATCGAATTTGCGCGCGGCGCTCATGCCGAGGTCGCCGGCGGCAGTATCGATCACCCGGTAGGGAAGTTCCACCTTGGCGAGCATCTCCTCTTCCCAGGCCAGCAGCCGGGCATGCTCTTCGGCGGCGTTCTCGACCGTGGTGTAGATGAACATTTCCACCTTGTTGAACTGGTGGACCCGGATGATCCCGCGCGTATCCTTGCCGTGCGAGCCCGCTTCACGGCGGTAGCAAGAGGACCAGCCCGCATAGCGCAGCGGACCGCCGGCCAGATCCAGGATTTCGTCCCCGTGGTAGCCCGCCAGCGGCACCTCGGAGGTGCCCACCAGGTACAGGTCGTCTTCGGCCAGACGGTAGATTTCTTCGTCGTGCGCCACATCGAACCCGGTGCCCTGCATGGTCTCCGGGCGGACCAGCGTGGGGGTGATCATCGGGGTAAAGCCGGCCGCGATGGCCTGGTCCATGGCCATGTTCAGCAGCGCCAGCTCCAGCCGGGCGCCGACGCCCTTGAGGAAGTAGAACCGCGCGCCGGAAACTTTCGCGCCGCGCTCCATGTCGATGGCGCCCAGCAGCTCGCCGATCTCCAGGTGGTCCCGGGGCTCGAACCCGTCCGGACCGAAATCGCGGGGCTTGCCGACGGTCTTGATGACCTCGAAATCGTCCTCGCCGCCGGCGGGCACGCCATCCTCGATGAGGTTCGGGATGCGCCGCAGCAGCGACTCCTGCTCCGTTTGGGCAGCGTCCGATTCGGCCTGGGCCGCCTTGACCGACGCGGCAAGTTCCTTCACCTCAGCCAGCAGGGTTTGCTTTTCCTGACCCTTGGCCTGGGCGACCTTCTTGCCGAAAGCGTTCTGCTCGGCGCGCAGCGATTCGTAGCGGGTAATGGCTTCGCGGCGGGCGGAGTCTGCGGAAATGACTGCATCAACCAGGGAATCATCGGCTCCCCGGGCACGCTGCGAGGCTCGGAAAATCTCAGGATTGGCGCGGAGTTCATTTACATCGATCACCTGCTAAGGGTACCGAACAACCGGCTGCCACCTCGATTTCGCGCCCCGGTGGTGCGGCTATTCTAAGAGCATCATGGAGACTCAGTGGATGGTTGGCCTCGTTGTTGTTATCGCCGCGGTGGTTTTTATCGTGAGCTGGCTCAGTGTGCGCCATCTTCCGGCCCGGCGGGCAGCCGCGGTGCCCGGCGTGCCGGTGGAAGTCCTTGATGCCAGGGCGCAGCGGGTGGCCGTGATCCTCAACCCCGTGAAGAACGACGCCGACTTAGCCCGGGAGAAGATCCGGCTGGCCTGCACCGCGGCCGGGTGGCCCGAGCCGATGGTCTTCGAGACGACCCGGGACGATCCGGGGCACACGCAGACAAGACGGGCGCTGCAAGCCGGCGCCGACGTTGTCCTGGCCGGCGGCGGCGACGGAACGGTCCGCGTGGTCACCGGCGAGCTGGCTGGCACGAACATACCCTTCGGCCTGGTGCCGCTGGGCACCGGAAACCTGCTGGCCCGCAACCTCGGCATCAACCCCGGACAACTGGACGCGAACATCCTCACGGCCCTGCACGGTGCGGACCGCCGGATCGACACCGCGACCATCACGCTGAAGAATTCGGTGACCGGCAGCAGCATCACGGAGAGTTTCCTGGTGATCGCCGGCATCGGGCTCGACGCCCAGGTTCTCGCGGACACCAAGGACGATCTCAAACGCAGGTACGGCTGGCTGGCCTACTCCGAGGCGGGCGTGCGGAACCTGCCGGGCAAACGCAAAAAAGTGACCATCTGTATCGACGACGGTCCAGCCCAGACCCGCAGCATCCGCAGCATCCTGTTTGCCAACTGCGGCAAACTGCCGGCAGGCATCGATTTCATCCCGTCCGCCACGGTGGACGACGGCGAACTGGACATCGTGGTGATGAGTCCACGTAACGCGTTGGGCTGGATCCGGATTGCCGCCAAGACACTGTTGCGGCACAACGCCCGCATCCCGGTCATCGATTATTACCGAGGGCGCAAGGTCACGGTGACGGCCCATGAACCGATGGGCACGCAGCTGGACGGGGACCTCTCGGGCGACGTGACGTCACTGACCGTCCAGGTCCGGCCCTCCGCGCTCAGCGTGCGGGTGGATCCACAGACCCTGGCGGCTGTCGGCGCCGCAGCAGGCCAGAACCGCCGGACGGACCTGGCCTAAGCTGCGGCGCCGTTCCACCGGGCCGGACTAGTCCTACGTGTCCTGGCCGCCGAGGTTGTACGGATCGTCGCTGGAGTCCGCCTCGTCCGTGTTGTGCAGATCGTCGCCCGGAACATCAAGGGCTTCGCGCTCTGCGTCCAGCGGCGGCACGTCCTCGAGGTTTTCGCTCTCGTCTTCCGGATTCGGAAATTCGCCCTTGGCCTGGTGCTTGATCATTTCCTGCTCTTCAGCCAAGCGCAGGTCATTGCCGAGGTCACCGGCATCGCCGGAACGAAACTCGCTATTGGTCTGCTGCAGCTGCTCGTCATACTGGCCGCCGTCGGCGCCGGTCTCACTGTGCAGTTCCTCGTTGCTTTCGGTCATCGTAGGCACCTTCCGTTCAGTATTGCTCGGCTCCAACTTCGATCAGCTTACTTAGCAAGTCGTGCCAGCGAAAGCTCGACGGCTTCTCAGGCAGGCTGCAGCAGGCGCTGGACCCATTCATGCGCCTCGCGGAATGCTTTGTCCTGATTGTGCCCGGGCACTTTATGAGCTCGGCCGTCGGCACGGGGATAGGAGCCCAGGAAGCGGGTATCCGGACTGATCCGATGCAGGCCGCGGACGGCGTCGGCCACGCGCTGCTCGGCGAGGTGCCCGTCAACGTCGAAGCTGAAGAAGTAGTCGCCCAGGAACTGGCCGGTAGGCCGTGACTCGATGCGGCTCAGGTTCACTCCCCGGGTGCCGAACTGTTCCAGAATTTCCATCAGGGCTCCCGGGCGGTCCTCGGGCAGCGGAACCACCAGCGTGGTCTTATCGGACCCGGTAGGCTCAGGCAGCCCGTTGGGCCGGCTGACCAGGATGAAGCGCGTGACGGCATCGGAAATGTCGCCGATATCCTCGGCCAGCACGTGGAGGCCCCGCTGTTCTGCCACCAACGGCGAACAGATGGCCGCGTCGTACGGGCAGTTGTCGTCGAGCAGCCCCACAGCAGCAGCGGCGGTAGAGGATCCCGGGAGATATGCTGCCACAGGAATATTTGCTTCGCTCCACCTGCGGCACTGGGCCCAGGCATGGGTATGGGTGGAAACAGCCTTGATATCGGCAAGCGCCAGACCCGGACGGGCCACCAAAACGAAGCGGATGGGAACCAGCTCTTCGCGCAGGATCTGCAGTGGTTCCCCGGTGGCAATGGCATCCAGCGTTGCGCTGACGCCGCCCTCTACGGAGTTTTCGATCGGCACCATCGCGGCATCTGCTGTGCCGTTGCGGATCAGTTCGAGGGCGCCGCTGACATTGGCCGCCGGTACGCGCTGTGCCGCGGCGGCGCCCGGGACCTGCAGCAGGGCGGCTTCGGTGAAAGTGCCCTCGGGACCTAGGAACGTATAGGTGCCGCCCATTACTTGACCGTCGGCTCCTGTCCGTTATCGGAAACCATCGGCTTGCCGGCCTCAAGCCAGGCACCCATGCCGCCGTCGACATTAACGGCCGAGTAGCCGTTGCCGACCAGCCAGGCCGTGGCGCGGTAGGAGCGCCCACCCGTCCGGCAGATCACGTGCAGGTCCTCGTCCGGATCCAGTTCGTCGAGCCGTTCGGGCAGCTGGTCCAGCGGGATGTGCAGCGCGCCGTCGATATGGCCCGCTTCCCACTCGTAATCTTCTCGCACGTCCAGCACTTTGGCGTCGGCGCCGATGCTGTCCACATCAACGTTCTCGAAGTCGCTCATCGGGGAATCCTCCGCAGAAATCAGTCGTAAGACGGACTGCTTGCCGTCCTCTCCAGCCTATAGTGGGATCACGCTGTGCACCTTAACAAGACTTCCAGACAGAGGTACTGATGGCCGCTGAACAGCCCACCATTCTGGCCACTTCCGGTGGCTACAAAGCCGGATCCCGCACCCGGCTGGAGTTCAACCACCTGGTCCACCACGCCGTCGCGCTCTCCGGCGCCAGCGGACGGGCACCGAAAATCACCCATCTGGGAACAGCCGGCGGAGACCAGCGCTGGTACGCCGCCGAGCTGGACGAGGCCGCCCGGGTCGCCGGCTTTGAGCTGTCCCATCTGAACCTGTTCAGCATGCCCAACGTCGGCAACATCGAGGAGCACCTGCTGGGCCAGGATGTGGTGTGGGTTAACGGCGGGTCGGTGGCCAACCTCCTGGCCGTGTGGCGAGTGCACGGCCTGGACGCGATCTTCCGGCAGGTCTGGGAGGCGGGCGTGGTGCTGGCGGGTGTGTCCGCCGGCTCCATCTGCTGGTTCCGCGGCGGCACCACGGATTCGTTCGGCCCGGAGCTGCGTGCCGTCACCAACGGCCTGGCGCTGTTGCCCTATGACAACGGCGTCCACTACGACTCCGAAGCTGAACGCCGGCCCCTGGTCCACCAGCTGGTCAGCAACGGCACCCTTGGCGAGACCCACTGCACCGACGACGGCGTGGGGCTGGTTTATCACGGCACCCAGCTGGCGGAGGCAGTCACCGAGGTCAAGGGCAAGCTGGCGTACCGGGTTACGGCCAAGGCCGGGGACGGCCCGGAAGCCGTGGCGGTAGAGGAACCGATCGAGCCGCGCTACCTGGGCTGATGCACACACCGCGGTTCCGGCTGCCTGCCGGATGAGAGGCGGGAATCGCCGGCCGCGGAACTGACGGGGGATATATGGATTTGCAGCTGCTACGCGATGGTTTTGTGTCCGGGTTCGGAGCCGCCGTCGCGCTCATTGCCGCCGCCCTGACGCTGCTCTTGCTGGCGTGGCTGGCTGCCACTATTGCGCGCCGTGTGCTCGGGGTGCCCGTGGGCTGGCCGCGCTCCATGGTGGTGGGCGTGTTCATGATCCTGTCCTTCTCCGCCATGTCCAGGTACCTCTACGACGCGGCGGACCTGGGCGGCGTAGGCGGCACCGATCTGAACGTTCCTGCCGCCGTCGTACTGATGTTTTTGGTGCTCGCCGTGGCGTGGGTCTTCGCGATCGGCGTCGCCGTGCTGGTGGGGCTGGAGGTCGCCTTTCCCACCGGTTCGCTGCCGAAGCTCACCAGCTTCTTCTCCGGCTGGCGCGCCCGGCGGCAGCGCGCCAAGCGCTACACCGACGTGGTGCGGATTGCCTTCAAGCACGGGCTCGGTTCGCAGCTTCGCGGGCTCACCCGCAACGCCCGGAGCGCGGATGAGGAAGAAACGGCGCTGCACCTGCGGCTGGCCCTGAACGAAGCGGGCGTAACGTTCGTGAAGCTGGGCCAAATGCTCTCGACCCGCCGCGACGTCCTGTCCGAGCCCTACATCCGGGAACTCTCCAAACTGCAGACCCACGCCGAGCCCGAACCGTGGTCGGCGATCCGGCCTGCCATCGGCAAATACCTCGGCCGGGACCTGGACGAAGTCTTCTCCTGGGTCAATCCGGAACCGCTCGCTTCGGCGTCCGTTGCCCAGGTCCACGAGGGCACGCTGCTCTCCGGGCAGGTAGTAGTCCTGAAGGTGCAGCGGCCCTCCGCGTTGCGGCAGGTCCGCCGGGACATGGACATTGTGCTGCGGATGGCCCGCTGGCTGGACCGCACCGCGCCCTGGGCCCGCTCGCTGGGCATCAACAACCTCGCGCAGGGATTCGCGGACTCGCTGCGGGAGGAGCTGAACTACCGCGTGGAGCTGGAGAACATGCGCAGCGTGGCGGCCGCCCTGGCCGAGTCCGGGATCGCGGACGTCCTGGTCCCGCATGCCTACGAGGAGTTTTCCGGCAGCCGCCTGCTGGTCATGGACAAACTGGACGGCCTGCCCATCTCGCACGCCCATAAGCTGCTGGCTGCAATGCAGCCGGGGCAACGGCATGGGGTCGCCGAGAAGCTGGTCAAGGCCACGCTGAGCCAGATTGTGGACACCGGGGTGTTCCACGCGGACCTGCACCCTGGCAACATCTTCCTGCGCGACGACGGCGGCATCGGCCTGCTGGATTTCGGTTCCGTTGGGCGGCTGGATCCTGCCACCCGCCAGTCGCTGGGGACGCTGCTGTATGCGGTGGAAAAGGACGACGGCGTTTCGGCCACGGACGCCCTCATCGAGCTGCTGGACCGCCCGGACGAACTCGATGAACGCGCGCTGGAGCGCGGCGTCGGCCAGCTGCTGACCCGCTACCGCACCGGATTCGGCGCGCATGGCAGCCGCAGCATGTTCTCGGTGCTGCTCAACCTCCTGGTGCAGCACGGTTTCGCCGTGCCGCCGCAGATTGCCGCGGCCTTCCGAGCCCTGGCCGCGCTGGAAGGCACGCTGGGGCAGATCAGCCCGGATTTCGACGTCGTTGCCGCCGCCCGCACCGAAGGCAAGCGCATCATGGGCCGGCAGTTCAAACCGGGCAACCTCAAGGACCAGCTGGAAAGCCGGATGCTGCAGCTGCTGCCGCTGCTGGACCGCATGCCGCGCCGCATCAACAAGCTGACCGAAGACCTGGAACAGGGCCGCTTCTCGATGAATGTGCGGATGCTGGCCGACAACCGCGACCGGCATTTCCTGGACACCCTGGTGCAGCAGGTGGTGGTGGCGCTGCTGGCCAGCGCGGCGACACTGGGCGCGATTGTGCTCATTGCCAGCGACACCGGCCCGATGCTCACCGAGAACGTCAGGATGCACGCGTTCTTCGGCTACACGCTGCTCTTTGCCGGCTTTGTCCTTTCGCTGCGGGCCGTGGCCCTGGTGTTCCGCCGGCATCCCGAAAGCGCCAACCGGGACGTCTGATCGGGTGTCCGCCGTCGTAGCATGGTGGTTCGGGCTACCGAAGGGCTTCTGAATTTTATGAGCGAGCTGCACGAACTCTCGGCACTGCAGCAGCGGGACGCCATCCGCCGCGGGGAGGTCGGCTCAAGAGAGCTCACCGAGCACTACCTGACCCGGATCGAGGCGGTGAACCCCCAGCTGGGCGCCTTCATCACGGTCACTGCGGAGCAAGCCCTCGCCGCCGCGCACGAGGCAGACGAGCGTCAGGCCCACGGCCACCAGCTCCCCCGGCTGCACGGGCTGCCGCTGGCCTTTAAAGACCTGACCGACGTGGCCGGTGTGCACACCACCCACGGTAGTTCAGCCGTTGACCACGTGCCGGCGCCGGCCAACCACACGCTGGTGGACGTCCTGCAGGCCGCCGGTGCCATCAGCCTGGGCAAGACCCAAGTCCCCGAATTCGGGCTGACCTCCTACAGCGAAAACCGGGTTGCCCAGCCGGCCCGCAACCCGCTGGATCCTGCCACCAGTCCGGGCGGCTCCTCGGGCGGCAGCGCGGCGGCCGTTGCGGCAGGCATGCTGCCGTTCGCACCGGGTTCCGACGGCGGCGGCTCCATCCGGATCCCGGCCGCGGCCACCGGACTGGTCGGGCTCAAGCCGGGACGGGCCCGGGTGCCGGCCGGTTCCTCGGGGGAGGACGCCGGGCGGCTGGTGGTGGCAGGGCCGCTGGCCCGGACCGCGGCGGACGCCGGCCTGCTGATGGACGCGATGGTGGACGAGCCGCTCGCCCGCGCCGCCTTCGGGACGAAGCCCGATTTCCTCGGTGCCGCGCTGCGGGCGGAGGGCAGGTTCCGGATCGGTGCCAGCACGCTCTCGCCGTTCGCCGCCAGCTACCCGCTCTGGCTCGAACCCGATGCCCGGGCCGCCTTCGACCTGGGCATCCGGCTGCTCGGCGGCCTTGGCCACGACGTGATGGACGCAGACTTCCGTTATGACAACCGCTATCCGGACGCCTTCACCACGGTGTGGACCTCTTCGCTGGCCCAACTGCGGATGCCGGCCAGCCGCGAACCGCAACTGATGCCGCTCACCCGGGCCTTCCGCCGTCGTGCTTTGAAAAAATCCCCGGCCGAGCTGGCAGCTGCGCTGGGGATCCTGGCGCGGTTCCAGGAGGACACCGTGGCGCAGTTCGGGGCCTACGACCTGGTGCTCACGCCGGCGCTGGCCATGACGCCGCGCCCGGTCGGCTGGTACACCGCCACCAGCGCGGAGGTGGACTACATGCGCCAGTGCCAGTACTCGCCCTACACCTCCATGATCAACGTGTGCGGGCTGCCGGCCATCTCCGTGCCCGTGCTGACCACCTCGCGCGGGCATTCCATGGGCATCCAGCTGGTGGGAAAACCCGGTTCGGAAGCCGAGCTGCTGGCGGTCGCCGCGCAGCTCGAAAACGTGCGCTGACCGGGGCGGATACCCAGGCAGAACCCCGACCGGATCCCGGGCTTTCGCAATATCATCGGTTGCAGCAGGCAACCAAGAATATGACAATGCATAAAGCGCGGTGGCAAAATGGCGTAAATGAGCCAAACCTCACAATCGGCTACTCGGCCACAAGCTACCGGCGGTAAGACATTTTTCGGGCACCCCCGAATGCTCGCCAACCTCTTTTCCGTAGAACTGTGGGAGCGTTTCTCCTTCTACGGCATGCAGGGCATCCTCCTCTACTACATGTACTTCTCGGTCGCCGAGGGCGGCCTGGGCATCGACGAAGGCATCGCCACCGGGCTGGTGGGCGCCTACGGCGGCGGTGTCTACCTCTCCAGCATCCTCGGCGCCTGGGTCTCGGACCGCCTCCTCGGTTCCGAAAAGGTCCTCTTCTACTCCGGCATCATGATCATGTTCGGCCATATCGCGCTGGCCCTGATCCCGGGCACCGTTGGTCTCGCCGTCGGCCTGATCCTGGTGGCCGTCGGTTCCGGCGGGCTGAAAGCCACCGCCACCTCGCTGGTCGGCTCCCTCTACGGGGAGAAGGACGAGCGCCGCGATGCGGGCTTCTCCATCTTCTACATGGGCGTGAACATCGGCGGGCTGCTGGGCCCGCTGCTGACCGGCCTCGCCCACGTCCAGCTCGGCTTCCACTACGGTTTCGGCCTGGCCGCCATCGGTATGGCCATCGGCCTGACGCAGTACGCGCTGACCCGCAAGAACCTGCCCGAGGAATCCCACTACGTGGCCAACCCGCTGCCGCGCACCCACTTCGGCAAGGTCGCCGGAATCGGCATCGCCGGACTGGTGGTCGTGGTGCTGGCCGTGGCACTGGGCCTGGTCACCGCCGAGAACCTCGCCCCGATCATGGCCTGGCTGGCGATTCTTGCCGCCGTAGCCTACTTCGCGGTGATTCTTTCCAGCAAGAAGGTCACACCGCTGGAGCGCGGCCGCGTCTACGCCTTCATCCCGTTGTTTATCGGCTCCGCGGCGTTCTGGGCACTGTTCCAGCAGCAGTTCACCGTGGTGGCGCTGTACGCGGACAAGCAGCTGGACCGCAGCCTCTTCGGCTGGGAAATGCCTGCCACCTGGGTGCAGTCCATCAACCCGGTGTTCATCATCATTTTCGCCGGCATCTTCGCCACCGTCTGGACCAAGCTCGGCCCCAAGCAGCCCGGCTCCCCGCTGAAGTTCGCGATCGGACTGGCCGTGATGGGACTGGCTTTCCTGGCCTTCATCCCGCTGGCCGGCGGCGGCACCAACAGCACCCCGCTGCTGGCGATGGTGGGCATCCTGTTCCTGTTCACCATGGCGGAGCTGTTCCTCTCCCCCACCGGCAGCTCCGTCTCCACCAAGCTGGCGCCGAAGGCGTTCCAGACGCAGATGGTGGCGCTGTTCCTGCTCTCCATCTCGCTGGGCACCACGCTGGCCGGCATCCTCGCCGGCTACTACGACCCGGCGAACGAGGCCCCGTACTTCGGCTTCATCGGCGTCACCGCGATCATCCTGGGCGTTGCCCTGGCCATCGCAGCACCGTCCCTGAAGAAAATCATGGGCGGCGTACGCTGACCCCAACCTGATTCGCCGGCCTCGCGCCGGTTCTGCAACTGCAACCAACTAACGACGGCGCCGCTCGAGGTGGGTTTTCCAACTCACCTCGAGCGGCGCCGTCGTCCGTTCAAGCTCTTCGGGTGGCCGCTACGCTCACCCCCCTGGCGTTACGGAGCGTCCGTGGACCAGGCCGGTGGGGATGCCGAGGAAGGCCGGTTCGGGAGCCGCGCAGCAGGCTTCTTCTTCCGCGCCAGAGGTGGTAACGGCCGCGGGTGCGTCGCAGCTCCCCGCCAGGTCCGTGGTGCAGACGCCGGTTTCGGGCAGCTCCAGGTGCAGCTTGTCAGCAGCTTCCCGGTCCCCGGCGATGGCGCCTGCGACGGAGCGGACCTGTTCGTAGCCGGTGGCCAGCAGGAAGGTCGGCGCCCGGCCGTAGGATTTCATTCCGGCGAGGTAAAAGTCCTTCTCGGGGTGGGCCAGCAGTTTGGCGCCATGCGGCGGCACCGTACCGCAGCTGTGGAACTCCGGATCGATCAGCGGGCCCAGCTGGCGGGGCGCCTCCACGGCGGGATCGAGCTCGAGCCGGAGTTCGCGCAGCATGTCCAGGTCGGGCCGGAAGCCCGTGGCCGGGATCAGCACGTCCACGTCCAGCTGCGCGTCGCCGTCGGGCGTGGTCCCGAAAACGGCGAGGGTGTCCGCGGTCTTGAAGCCCGTGATGGTGAACGAGGCGTGCAGCTCGATGTGGCCGTCTTCCACCAGTTTGCGCAGCCTGGTGCCGAGCTGGCCGCGGGCGGGGAGCCCGTCCAGGTCGCCGCCGCCATAGAGCCGGGTTACGTCGGCACCGCGCACTGCCCAGCTGATTCTAGTGCCGGGTTCGTTCCTGGCCAGCTGGCCGAGGTTGAGCAGAGTGTTGGCAGCCGAATGACCGGCCCCCACCACGAGGATGTGTTTTCCGGCGAACCGCGCACGGTCTCCGCCGGTAACATCGGGCAGCGGCTCGGTAATGTGTCCGGTGGCGATGGCCTCCGCTTCGCCGGGTGCGGGCAGTCCGGCCTGGCCGAGCGGGTTGGGCCGGTCCCAGGCGCCGGAGGCATCGATCACCGCGCGGGCGAGGTGGTCGGCCACCGTGCCGGAAGCGTCCTGCACCCTGACCAGGAACGGCGTCTCGTCCCTGCGGCGGGAATGGGTTTTATCCAGGCCTGCCCGGCTGACGGCGATCACCCGGGAGGAGGTGTGCAGGGCATCCCGGATGGCCGGGACAGCTGCCAGCGGCTCGAGGTACCGCTCGATGAGATCCGCACCGTAAGGCAGCGAGGTCGGCCGCGGTTCCTCCCAGCCGGTGGCCTCGAGCAGCCGGCGGGAGGCGGCGTCGATATTGAACCGCCACGGCGAGAAGAGCCGGATATGGCGCCAGGCTTGGATAGCCGCACCGGGCACGGTTCCTGCTTCGAAGATGACCGGCCTCAGTCCGCGCTCCAGCAAGTGGGCCGCGGCAGCCAGGCCCACCGGCCCAGCCCCGATGACGACTACGGGAAGTTCCGCTACAGCGGTGGGAACGGCCTTGTCAGGCATGGCTTCCTCCTCTAGCTCGCGTCGGGATGAGCTGCGGGCAGCAACTCGGAGATCAGCATTTCAATGCGGCCCTTGATCTCGTCCCGGATCGGGCGGACGGAGTCCACGCCCTTGCCGGCCGGATCCTCCAGCACCCAGTCTTCGTAGCGCTTGCCAGGGAAGTAGGGGCACTCGTCGCCGCAGCCCATGGTGACAACGACGTCGGAGTCCTTGACGGCCGCGGTGGTGAGAACCTTGGGAAGTTCGGCCGAGATGTCGATGCCCTCTTCGCGCATCGCCTCGACGGCGGCAGGGTTCACCTGGTCCGCGGGCTGGGATCCGGCGGAACGGACGTCGATGGCGCCCTTGGCCAGATGCGTCAGGTAGGCAGCGGCCATCTGCGAACGTCCCGCATTGTGGACGCAGACGAAGAGGACGGACGGCTTCTTAGCAGTGGATTCTGCGTCTGTGGTCATTACTTCGTCTGTCCTTCGATAGGCGCGGAAAGTGCGGGGGTGGCTGCTGGCCAGTATTTCTTCTGTGCCCAAAGCGCTACGTAGACCAGGGCCACCAGGACCGGAACCTCGATCAGCGGACCGACGACGCCGGCCAGCGCCTGCCCGGAGGTGACGCCGTAGGTGCCGATCGCCACGGCAATGGCCAGTTCGAAGTTGTTCCCGGCTGCGGTGAACGCCAGCGTGGTGGTTCGTGCGTAGCCCATGTTCAGGAGTTTGCCGATCACCATGCCGGCTCCGAAGACCACGGAGAAGTAGACCAGCAGCGGCAGCGCGATCCGGGCGACGTCCAGCGGGTTGGAGGTGATTTCGTCGCCCTGCAGGGCGAACAGCAGCACGATCGTGAACAGCAGGCCGTAGAGTGCCCAGGGGCCGAGCTTGGGCAGGAACTTATTCTCGTACCAGTCGCGGCCCTTGGCCTTTTCACCGACGGTACGGGTTAGGAAGCCGGCCAGCAGCGGGATCCCGAGGAAGACCAGGACACTGGCGGTGATGGCCCAGAAGGAGAATTCGGCGCTGGTGGTGGGCAGTCCCAACCAGGAGGGCAGCAGCTGCAGGTAGAACCAGCCCAGCGCGCCGAACGCGATGACCTGGAAGACGGAGTTGATCGCCACCAGCACCGCCGCGGCTTCGCGGTCGCCGCAGGCCAGGTCGTTCCAGATCATGACCATGGCGATGCAGCGGGCGAGCCCCACGATGATCAGGCCGGTGCGGTATTCGGGCAGGTCGGGCAGGAAGATCCAGGCCAGGACGAACATGAAGGCCGGGGCGGCGAGCCAGTTGATCACCAGCGAGCTGACCATGAGCTTTTTGTCCGCCATCACGCGGTGGGTTTCGTCGTAGCGGACTTTGGCCAGCACAGGGTACATCATCACCAGCAGCCCGACGGCGATAGGCAGCGAGACATCCGCTACCTGGACCGCATCCAGCGCGCCGGCCAGCCCGGGGATGAAACGGCCCAGCAACAGGCCTGCCGCCATGGCGGCGATGATCCAGACGGGGAGGAAGCGATCCAGCGTGGAGAGCCGGGCGCTGACCTGACGGGTTTCGGGTGTTGCGACAGGGGTGCTCACGTAGCTCCTCGGCATGAATGCGGCTGGCTGCGGCGCCGGGCTTGCCGGTGCGCAGACATCGAAGGGAATCGATGTTTATCGGTTCCGAGTATGGCCGGAAATATCGACGAGTGTCAATCTCTGTGCATAATGGTTGGCATGACGTCCACTACTGAACTGCCGGCTGCTCCGGCAAGCGGCCCAATCGAGCCCGAGGCTGCCTGCTGCACCCCGGCCGGAGCGCCGGTCATGAGTACCGAGCGCGCCGCCGCGCTGGCGGCACAGTTCAAGGCAGTGGCTGATCCAAACCGGCTGCGCCTGATCTCGATCATCTCGGCCAGCGAAGGGGCGGAAGCCTGCGTCTGCGACCTGATCGAGCCGCTGGACCTTGGCCAGCCCACGGTGTCCCACCACCTGAAGGTCCTGGTCGATGCGGGCATCCTCCGCCGGGAGAAGCGCGGCGTCTGGGCCTACTTCTCGCTTGTGCCGGGAGCGTTGGACAACCTGGCCGGAGTGCTGGCCGAACCCAAGTAGCAACGCCGGTAGCAGGAAGTAGCAGTTAGGGGCGGACCGCCCGGGAGGCCGGAGCGGGACGCGTCAGAAACCGCTGCTGGCCGCGCCGATGAACCCGAAGAACAGCAGAATGGCCCAGAGCCCGGCTACCAGATAGCCCATCACCAGGCCGCCGATGGCCAGTCCCCGTCCGGCCGGCTCTTTGGACAGGCCGATGTGGCCCAGCACGATGGCGGCAATCTGGGGCAGGAAAAGGAAACCAAAGGTCACCACGCCTACAATCCCGCAGACCAGTGCGCCGATGCTCAAGCCCTTGGGCTGAGGCTGCGGCTGGTAGTACATCTGCTGGTTGTAGCCGGGCCCGCCGTACGGGTTGTACTGCGGTGCAGGCTGGGCACCCGGGCCGGGCTGGAACGCGTAGGGATTCGGGGCGACCTCGGGCGACGATGGCGGGACCGGACTGCCGCCTCCGGCACCCGGCTCCGTGTACCAGCTGGGGTGCTTGGGGTCGTTGAACGGTGGCTGTTGCCCGTGGTCCGTACCTGACATGGTCCTGCTCCCCTTGATCCGCTTAGCTCAGTACAGCCTACCTGCGGGCCGCCCGCCGCTACTAGTTTAGAACTTTGTTGTGGATAACGCGGAGGTGAGCCGCCGCCGTCGTAATCTGATGAATTTCCGGTAACCCAAGTCACTAGGCTGGCCCGATGTTTGGCATGCTGGTGCAATGGCAAACCGTGCGGGCACCGTGGCCCAACCCAGCGACCTTGTTGACCTCACCGCGCTCCTCGACGCGTACTTCGATATCAAGCCCGATCCGCGCGATCCGGTCCAGCGCGTCGCGTTCGGCACCTCGGGGCACCGCGGCACCAGCCTCAAGGGCTCCTTCAACGAGGAGCACATTGCCGCCATCACGCAGGCCATCGTGGAGTACCGCGCCGGCCAGGGGATCAGCGGGCCGCTGTTTGTCGGCAAGGACACGCACGCGCTCTCCGATCCGGCGCAGAACACCGCCCTCGAGGTCCTCGCCGGCAACGGCGTGACCGTCTGGGTGGACGCACGAACCGGCTGGACGCCGACGCCGGCCGTCAGCCACGCCATCCTGAAGCACAACGCGGCGCATCCCGATGCGCAGGGCGACGGCATTGTCATTACCCCGTCCCACAATCCCCCGCAGGACGGCGGCTTCAAGTACAACCCGCCGCATGGCGGACCTGCAGATTCGGATGCCACCGGCTGGATCGCGAACCGGGCCAACGAGCTGCTCGAATCCGGCCTGCGCGGCGTGAAGCGGATCCCCATCGGCCAGGCGCAGCTCTCCGGCGCCGTGGGCAGCTACGACTTCATGAGCAACTACGTGGAAGACCTGCCGCAGGTGCTGGACCTGGATGCCATCCGCGAGGCCGGCGTGCGGATCGGAGCGGACCCGATGGGTGGCGCTTCCGTGGACTACTGGGGCGCGATCGCGGACCGGCACAACCTGGACCTCACCGTGGTCAACCCGACTGTGGACCCGCAGTGGGCGTTCATGACGTTGGACTGGGATGAAAAGATCCGGATGGACTGCTCCTCACCGTTCGCCATGGCCTCGCTGATCGCCAAGGTGCGCGACGGCGGTGCCTCCTTTGACATTGCCACCGGCAACGACGCCGATGCGGACCGGCACGGGATTGTCACCCCGGATGCGGGACTGATGAACCCCAACCACTACCTGGCCGTGGCCATCCAGTACCTCTACACGCACCGGCCGCAGTGGCCAGCGGAAGCCTCCGTGGGCAAGACGCTGGTCTCCTCCTCGATCATTGACCGCGTGGCGGCGGACCTCGGGCGCAAGCTGGTGGAGGTCCCGGTCGGCTTCAAGTGGTTTGTCCCGGGCCTGCTCTCGGGTGAGGGGGTCTTCGGCGGCGAGGAGTCCGCGGGCGCATCCTTTGTCCGGTTCAACGGCCAGCCCTGGTCTACGGACAAGGACGGCATCCTGCTGGCGCTGCTGGCCTCGGAGATCAAGGCCGTCACGGGCAAGTCGCCGTCCGAAATCTATGGTGAGCTGACCGCGAAGTTCGGGTCGCCGTCGTACGCCCGCATCGACGCCGCCGCGAGCAGGGAGCAGAAGGCGGCACTGGGCAAACTCTCCGCCACCGACGTCACGGCCACGGAACTGGCGGGCGAGACGATCACCGCCAAGCTGACCGAGGCGCCCGGCAACGGGGCGCCGATCGGCGGGCTCAAGGTCACCACCGAGAACGCCTGGTTTGCCGCTCGCCCGTCCGGTACCGAGGACGTCTACAAGATCTACGCGGAGTCCTTCAAGGGCGCAGACCACCTGAAGCAGGTCCAGGCCGAAGCCAAGGCGATTGTCGACGGCGTCATCTCGTAGTCCGGTGCCGGAGCCGGGACTGCGTGCGTTGGAGATCCGGCGTTCGGGCTTAGACCGTGGCGGTGGCGAAGTCGTAGTCCAGGCGGGGCAGCCGCGGGAACCATGCGTCCTCGCCCGGCTTGCCGACATTGACCACCATGAAGGTCTTGCGGTTCAGGCCCTCGTGGAATTCGGCGTCGATACCGGCGGCGTCGAACCCGCCCATGGGGCCGGCGGCCAGGCCGACAGCGCGGACGGCCATGATGAAGTAGGCGGCCTGCATGTGGCCGTTGTTGTTGCCCATCACCGCGCGGAGTTCTTCGTTGCCGTCGAACATGGCCTTGCGCTCGGCCGCGTGCGGGAAGAACGTGGGGAACTGCTCGTGCCATTCGGTATCGAAGCTCAGCACGGCCACCAGCGGAGCCGCGGCGGTCTTGGCCTGGTTGCCCGCCGCCATGTGCTTGACCAGCCGCTCGCGCGCTTCGGCGGAGCGGACCCAGGTGATGCGCAGCGGCTGGATGTTCATCGCCGTCGGGCCCATTTTGGCCAGCCCGTAGATGGCGTGCAGCTGCGCGTCGGTGACCGGCTCGTCGGTGAAGGTGTTGGCCGAGCGTCCCTCAAGGAACAGCGCGTCGGTGGCCGCGGCGTCGAGGACCAGTTCGTCCTGAAGGTTTGGTTCGGCAGTGCTCTGGGCGCTCATGGGGACCTTTCGTAGGAATTTTCGTAGGAATACAGCATTCAAAGGTGCCAACGCCTTTTCGCCGCTGAACCGTCCGGCATCCGGCATGATCTGTGTCACGATTTCCGCCACACTGCTGCCGGGCGTCAGCAAACCCGCTTGAGCAGCTGCGCCGTGGAAGCCCGGTATCGCGGCTGGCGGTAAAGTTTGCTCAGAAAATCCCCTTATCTGCAGGAGACTCTCCATGGGTACGCTCGGTTCCACCAAACTCGGCCTCGGCTGGACGATGCACGGCGATGGCAAGCACATCGGCCCGAGGTCAGTAGTTTCTCCGCAGGAACGCTTGAGCTGGCCGCGGACCATCGGCATCGGCGCCCAGCATGTGGTGGCGATGTTCGGCGCGACGTTCCTGGTTCCGTTGCTGACCGGTTTTCCGCCGTCGACCACCCTGTTGTTCTCCGGGGTCGGCACCATCCTGTTCCTGCTCATCACCGCCGGCCGCGTTCCGAGCTACCTCGGCTCAAGCTTCGCCTTCATCGCGCCGATCTCCGCCGCCATGAACCAGCACGGGATGGGCGGCGCGCTGGGCGGCCTCGTCATGGCCGGCGCCGTGCTGTTCGTCATCGGCCTGATCGTGCATAAGGCCGGCACGCACTGGATCCACGTGGTCATGCCGCCGGTAGTCACCGGTTCCATCGTGGCGCTCATTGGCCTCAATCTGGCGCCCACCGCGAAGCTGAACTTTGAGCAGGGCGTCATCACCGGGCTGGTCACCGTCGTCGCCATCCTGCTGACCACCGTCCTCTTCCGCGGCTTGCTGGGACGGCTGTCCATCCTGATCGGCGTCCTGGCGGGCTATGTCACGGCGATCTTCCGCGGCGAGGTGGACTTCTCCTCGATTAACGATGCCGCCTGGTTCGGCCTGCCGGACTTCCATGCACCCGAGTTCCACCTTTCCGTCGTCGGGCTCTTCATCCCCGTCGTGCTGGTGCTGGTCGCCGAGAACATCGGGCATGTGAAGTCTGTAGCGGCGATGACCGGAGATGATCTGGACCCCTACACCGGACGTGCGCTGATGGCCGACGGTTTGGCCACTGTCCTGGCTGGTTCCGGCGGCGGGTCCGGAACCACCACCTACGCGGAAAACATCGGTGTCATGGCTGCCTCGAAGGTCTACTCCACTGCTGCCTATTGGGTGGCCGGAATCATCGCTGTGCTGCTGAGCCTGCTCCCCAAATTCGGCGCGGCCATCGCAACCGTGCCGCCGGGAGTGCTGGGCGGGGCCGGCGTCGTGCTCTACGGCATGATCGGCATTCTGGGCGTGCGCATCTGGGTGCAGAACCGCGTGAACTTCGCCAACCCCATCAACCTCTCCGTCGCCGGGGTCTCGCTAGTGGTCGGCATCGCCAATTTCACCTGGAGCGTCGGCGCACTGACCTTCGAGGGCATCGCCCTGGGCACGGGCGCCGCGTTGCTGATCTTCCACGGCATGCGCGCGATCGCCCGGTGGCGGGGCACGGAACCGCTGGATTCGGCCGAAGATTCCGGGGTAAAACCGTCCAAGCTCGGCTGACCGTGCGGCCGGAGCCCTAGACCGATTCGGGCTAGGCGACTAGCGTTGCAGACATCGCGCCTCAGGGTCCGGTCCTGGGGCCATCTTCAAGGAGGAAGCATGGCCAACCACGTCTACAACGTCACCGAAATCGTCGGCACGTCCCCGGACAGCATGGAAAAAGCAGTCGCCAATGCCGTCGCGGAGGCGTCCAAAACGCTGCGCAATCTGGACTGGTTCGAGGTCAAGGAAACACGCGGCCATTTGAAGGACGGCGCCATTGCGGACTGGCAGGTCACCATCAAACTGGGCTTCCGGCACGAAGGCTGAGACCACGTCCGCCGACAGCCCCGGGCTTTCCATAGGGCTTAGCCCGGGGCCGGCGGCAGGGTCCGGCTGAACCAGGCGGCGGCCTGGCGCGCGGCTTCCTCCAGCGTCCCGGGTTCGGAGAAGAGGTGCGTGGCGCCCGGGATGATGGACAACTGGTGCTCCGCCGGCAACTGCGCGGCTGCCTGTTCGTTGAAGGCAATGACCTTCGTATCGAGCGAGCCGACCAGCAGCAGCGTCGGGGCACGCACCCCGGACAGCGCTGAAGCGGCCAGATCCGGCCGTCCGCCCCGGGACACCACCGAAAGCACGACGCCGGGGCGCGCCGCCGCCGTGCCGAGCGCAGCTGCAGCGCCTGTGCTGGCACCGAACAACCCCACGGGCAGGCCTGCCAGTTGGGGACGGGCTACTACCTCATCCACGACCGCGGTCAGCCGGTCCGTCAGGAACCCGATGTCGAAGCGCAGGGACGCGTCGACGGCATCACGCCGCTCCTCCTGCGAGGTCAGCAGGTCGAAGAGGAGCGTGCCCAGTCCAGCCTGCTGCAGCTCCCTGGCCACCAGGATATTGCGCGCGCTGCGGCGGCTGCTGCCGCTGCCGTGGACGAAAACCACTATCCCCCGGGCCCCGGGCGCCAGGTGCAGATCAGCATCCAGCCCCGGTCCCCCGGGCAGCACGGTGATCTGTTGGTCCATGTCCCCAGCATGCCAAAGCTGCGGACACCACGCACTGACCCGCCAGTAAATTTTTGGCCCGCAGCACAGGCGGGGAACGCGAAAGCCATTGTGCCCTTCCGGCGGCGGTGGTTGGCTGGATTCATGACCCAAATACCAGAAGAGAACCTCCCCGAGGACGAGCATCTCCGTCAGGACATCAACGCTGCAGTGCCCGAACGGGAATCCGCTGCCGAGTTCGACGGCGACACCTTCACCTCCGGACTGACCAACGCCGGCCAGCGGGTTCCGGGGCTGAGCCCGGACGGCGAGTATGAGGCACGGCAGGATCCGGAGCGTGAGGACGATCCGGGCCAGGACGGTTTCCTCCCGCCGGAACCCGTCCCCGAGGACTAACGGCCTGTCGCTTACGCTCCCTCGAGGGCCTGCTGCGTTCCCCAGGTGACGTATTTGGCCGCCTGGGCGAACGCTTCTTCCGGCGTGCGGGCAAGGTCCAGCAGGCTGACCGCCGCCTCCACACCGTGCGCGGCCAGCTGCTCCGACGTCAAGGTGATTTTCCCGGCAACAACGACGACGGGAATTCCCCTCTGATGCGCACGATCGGCGATACCCATGGGCGCCTTGCCATATTCCGACTGCTCGTCCATGGACCCCTCGCCGGTGATCACCAGGTCCGCGCCCTCCAGGGCAGCATCGAGACCGGTCAGTTCCGCCACCAAGTCGAAGCCGCGCTCCAGCCGTGCCGTGGTCAGGCCGAGGAAGCCTGCCGGGAAACCGCCCGCGGCACCGGCTCCGGGAACGTTGATCTCGGCCCCGGTCTCGGTCCGCAGCAGTTCTGCCCACCGCTGCAGTCCTTCATCCAGGAGCTGCCGGCCCGTGGCGTCCGCACCCTTCTGCCGGCCGAAGACATGCGCGGCGCCTTCCGGGCCGTGCAACGGGTTGTCCACATCCGCCGCAATCCGCACAGTCACCGAGGCCAGCCGCGCGTCCAGGCCGGAGGCATCGATCCGGTGTGCCGTGGCCAGGCCGGCGCCGCCGAGCGGAACCTGCGCCCCGCCGTCGTCGTAAATCTTCAGGCCCAGCGCGCACAAGGCACCGGAGCCGCCGTCGGTCATCGCGGAACCGCCGATCCCGAGCACAATTTCCTGGGCGCCCGCGTCGAGGGCCGCGGCGATCAGCTGCCCGCTGCCGTAGGAATGCGCCGCCAGCGCGGTCTGCACGGAGGGCTCGGTGAGCAGCAGCCCGGAGGCCCGGGCGGTCTCGATCACTGCTGTTTTGATGCCGCCGCGGTCCAGCATGGCCCAGGAGGCGGTCACCTCGCGGTCCAGCGGCCCGCGTACCCGGCTGGTGTGCTCCTCGGCGCCGGCGGCCAGTGCTGCTTCCAACGTCCCCTCGCCGCCATCTGCCACCGGCAGGGTCCGCACCTCGGCGTCCGGGTAGACGCGCAGGACGCCCTCCGCCATCGCCTGGGCTGCCTCCGCCGCGGACAGCGTGCCCTTGAACTTATCCGGTGCCACCAAAACCTTCATGCCTGCTCCCTCTGCGGCCAGAAACCGCGTTCGTCCATCACCTGTGCCAGTACCTCGGCCCGGTCCGTCATGATTCCGTCCACGCCCAGATCCAGCAGCCGGTTCATCTCATCACGCTCATTGATGGTCCAGACATGCACGTGCAACCCGGCCGCATGGCAGCGCTGCACGAAGGCGGGGGTGACCACGCGGAACCGCCCGTAGGCCACCGGCACCTGCACCGCGTGCATGCGCGCCGCGCGGCCTACGGCCCTGGTCAGCCCCACCCGGCCCAAACCCACCAATGCGCTCAGTGCTACGACGCCGCCGGAACTGGCCGCGGGCAAAGTCAGGCCGCGGAAGACCCCGAGCCGCCGCCGGTCCGAGAAGGACGTGACGAGGATGCGGTCGTGGGCCTTGTACTGCTCGATCAGCCGGGCCAGCAGAGGGCCGCCGGCCCGGTCCTTCACGTCCACGTTGATCTTCAGGTCCGGCCACTCCCGCAAGAGTTCCTCCATGGTGGGGATCGGCTCGACGCCGCCGATCCGGACCTGCCGCAGCTGGGCGAGGGTGTGCTCCGCGATCGGCCCCGAGCCATCCGTGATGCGGTCCAGGGTTTCGTCGTGGAAAACCATCAGTTCGCCGTCGGCGGTGGTACGCACGTCGGTTTCGACATACCCGTAACCCAGCTCGATGGCGGCACGGAAGGCGGCCATCGAATTCTCATGCCCGGCCGGCGAGAAGCCGCGGTGCGCGAAGGCTACCGGCCAGGGTTCGGCGCCGGCCGCGGCCCCGAACGGATTGTGCAGATACGGGAAATCCCTGCTCACCTTCCGGCTCCGCCTACAGCTCGGCGAGCCGGGCTTCGAGAATCTGGGCCACGCCGTCGTCGGCGAAAGCCGGTGCCTGGTAGCGCGCGGCGCCGATCGCCTCGGGGTGGCCCGATGCCATGGCGTACCCGTGGCCGGCCCACTCGAGCATCTCGATGTCATTGGGCATGTCGCCGAAGGCAACCACGTCCCGCGGGTCGATGTTCAGCGAAGAGGCGTAGCTCGCCAGGGTCACGGCCTTGTTGATGCCCGGCTGCGCCATCTCCAGCAGAGCAACGGTAGGCGCCGAATGGGTGACTGCTACGAGGTGGGACACCGCGTCCTGCACCTCGGCCAGGAACGCATCCGGATCCAGGTCCCGGCCGCGGGCCAGGAACTTCACCACCGCGTCCCCTTCCGTCAGGGATTGCTCCAGCAGCATCGGCTCGATTCCGTCCAGCAGCTCCACGGACCCCTGCTCCACGAAGCCCGGCTCCAGCTGGAAGCCGAAGGTGGTTTCGGCGGCGAAGGTCGCGCGCGGATGCAGCCGCAGAATGATCTCGCGGGTCTGGAAGATGTTGGTGTGCGGCAGCGTCTTGGCCGAGATGACCTCGCTGCGGACCAGGTCGTAAACCACCGCGCCGTTGGAACAAATCACGGTGCCTTCGTGGCCGATCTGCTCGCGCAGCGGATCCAGCCAGCGCGGCGGACGGCCGGTGACAAAGACAATTTCGACGCCGGCAGAAGCCGCGTCCTTGAACGCCCGGACTGTGCGGGCGCTGATTTTCCCGTCCCGGCCAATGATGGTCCCGTCCAGATCACTGGCAATCAAGCGCATACAGCCCAGTCTATGCGTCACCCGGTGTTTCAGCGGGCTAGTTCGTTCCGGGTGGGAGGATTGGCACCGGCGCGGGAAACGGTGACGGCGGCGGCGCTGGCCGCGAAGTCGAGGATTTCCCGCAGGGCATCGGCGGACAGGTTCTGTAAATGCTCGCGGCTCCGGGAACCTGCCAGCCCGCGCTCCATGAGTGCCACCAGAAGCGCGGCCATAAAGGAGTCCCCCGCGCCGACCGAATCCACCACGTCGACCTCAGGTACCGGGGCTTCGGCCGCGCCGTCGCGCACCACGGCCCACGGCCCCCGGGCTCCCTTGGTCACCACGACAATGCCCGGTCCGCGGGACAGCCACTCACGCGCCGATTCCTCCACCGGGCTGTCCGGGTAGAGCCACCGGAGGTCTTCCTCGGAGGCCTTGACCAGATCGGCTAGCGCCACGAACTTCTCGGCCTGCCGGCGGGCGAAGTCCCGGTCCGTGATCAGGGTGGGCCGGCAGTTCGGGTCATAGCTGATCAGGGCCCGCGGATGCGCCCGCTGGACCGTGGCCAGCACCGTATGCGCCCCGGGCTCGAGCATGGCGGCAATCGAACCGGTGTGCAGCCAGAGCGTCTCCTCGAGCAGCCTCGGCAGGGCCGTCTCCAGCGGCGGCAGTTCCCACAGCAGGTCGAACGTGTAGTGCGCGGCGCCGGTCCGGTCCAGGGCTGCCCTGGCAACGCTGGTCGGCTCGCCGTCGGCAGCCAGCGGCGTGAGCACCGAGTTGGCGCGCAGGTGGTGGAGGATCCGGGCGCCATGGTCATCACGGCCGTACCGCCCGACGAACTGTACCGGTTGGCCCAGCCGAGCCAGCCCAACCGCGACGTTCAGCGGGCTGCCGCCTACGTGGACACGCTCGGCAGAGGTATCGCTCGAGACGACGTCGACCAGGGCCTCACCGATAACTGTCAGCACAGTGTCAACGTAGCAGAGCGCGCCAGTCCGCGGCAGGGGTAGGGGTAGAGGTAGGGCATTATGCCAATGTCTGAAGCACGGTGCGGATCTTCTCGAAGGCCGCCGAAGCCGGGTCGATGATGTCGAAATGGTCCCCGGGCACCCTGACCAGTTCCGCGCGGCTGCCTGCTGCTTGGGCCGCGGCCACATAGTTTTCGGACAGCTCCACCGGCACCGCGTCGTCGGCCTCCGAGTGGAACGCATAGACCGGGACGGCCAGCGGGACCTGCTGGAGAGGGTCGGCCCAGCGGAACCGCTGCGGCTCATCGTCCGGGCCGCAGCCCAAGAAGTTTTCCACCGCCTGATCGCTCAGACCCAGTTCCCAGGCCCGCCGCAGGTCCAGCACACCGGCCTGGCTCAGCACCGCGGAGATTCCAACCGCCGGATCCGATCCAGGCACCCCGGCGGGCAGCGACGCACGGCCGCCGGCCCACGCAGCCAGGTGTCCGCCGGCCGAGTGTCCCAGCGCCACCACGTTCTCCACCGGGAACGCCAGCCTGCCGCCCAGCTCGGCGAGCAGATCTATGCCGGCCGCCACGTCGTCGAACGTTTCGGGCCAGCCGCCGCCGTTGCCGGCGCGGCGGTATTCCAGGTTCCAGCACACGTAGCCGCGCGAGGCCAGGTCGCGGGCCGCGGGCTCGCCCAGGTCCAGAGCGTAGCGGGAGCGCCAATAGCCCCCGTGGATAATAACCACGACGGCGTCATGTGTGCGTTGCGCGGGCAGGTACAGCTGGCCGTACTGGCTGGGATCCGGTCCGTAGCTGTAGCTGGTGCAGTCCATAGGCAGGACTCTAGGTGGCGGCCGTGGTGCTCACAACTCCGTTGTCCCCGTTGCCCGACTCGGCGTCCTGGCGCTGCGTGGTCCCGCGGAAGCGCATCTTCCACGGCACCGGAACCTTGCGTCCTTGTTCGCCGGCTTCGCCCTTCAGCCGGGCCAGCAGCAGATCCACCGCCAGGTGCTCGGAGGGATCCGGGCCCACCGTGCTCAGGGCGGGATCCGAGTTCTTCCCCAGCTGCGAATTCTCCACGCCGATGACCTCCAGCTGGTCCGGGATTTCCAGCCCCTTCCAGGTGGCCGCGCCGGAGACGCACAGTGCCTCAAGATCAGCCGTGGTGAAGAATGCGGTGGGCGGATCCGGCAGCGAGAGCAGTTCCAGCGCGCCTTGGAAGGCCGTGCGCCAGGACCCGCCCGAGGCACGGACCAGCGAGTCGTCGAGCTGCACGCCGATCTGCTCCAGGGCGGTACGGAACAGTTCCAGCCTGGTGCCGCGCGGACCCGGGGCCGAAGTTCCCCGGTGGATCACGCCGATCCGTTTATGCCGGCCGCCCAGGTACTCGGCCGCCTCGGCGATCCCACCGGCGGCGTCCACCGAGAGCACATCGAAGCCCTGCGGCTCGAGGAACTGGGACACCACAACCTGGGCCACCCCGCGTTTGGCGAGGTCCAGGATGGTCCGGGTTTCATCTTCCGTTTCGTTGCTGAAACCGAGGATGACGCCGTCGGCTCCGCCGGAGAGCATGAAGTTCCGCCAGGCCTCCTGCCCCAGCAGGATCACCACCCGGTAGCCGTGGGCCGGCAGGATCCGGTTGGCGGTCTCCGCCAGCGCGCGGTCCCACGGCGACTCCATGTTCTCGATGACCACGGCAATGGTGTCCGTGCGTCCGCGGCGCATACCGCGTGCCGCGCTGTTGGCCACATAGCCCAGTTCCTTGGCCGCCTCGAGGACACGCTCTTTGGTGGGTTCGCTGATCCGTGTTGACCCGCCGCTGCGGCCGGACAGCACATATGACACTGTCGCCAGTGATACGCCGGCCTTTTCCGCGACATCGCGGATGGTCGGCTTAAATAGACTCCCCATGGTCCGTCTGCCTTCTCCCCCAACAGAATTTAATCCCCTGGCTAACAGCGTAGCCATTCATGGTTCATTTGACAGGGGTAAGGCTACGGAAACCTTTAACATTTATTGGGCGGGCAGGATCCATTCGGTGATGGTGTCCGGGTCCTCGCCGAATTCGCGGGTGTGGCGCAGTGCCTGCATGCGCAGATCCTGCAGTTGCTGGCGCAGTCCGGTGCGGGATGCACCCAGGGAAGGCACCCGGTCGATGACGTCGATAGCCAGTTGGTAGCGGTCAATGCGGTTCATCATGGCCATGTCGAACGGCGTGGTGGTGGTTCCTTCCTCGACGTAGCCGCGGACGTGCAGATTGTCATGGTTGGTGCGCCGGTAGGTCAGCCGGTGAAGCAGCCAGGGGTAGCCGTGGTACGCGAAGATGATGGGCTTGTCGGTAGTGAACAGCCGGTCGAAATCCCGGTGCTCCAGGCCGTGCGGATGTTCCTTGGCATCCTGGAGGCGCATCAGGTCCACCACATTGACCAGCCGCACCTTCAGCTCCGGTATCTGTTCACGGAGCAGCGCCGCCGCAGCCACCGCTTCCACGGTGGGCACGTCGCCGGCGCAGCCGAGGACCACATCCGGTTCCTCGCCGGGACGCTCGCTGCCCGCAAAATCCCACACCCCGATCCCGCGTTCGCAGTGGTTCCGGGCCTCCTCCGGGCCCAGCCAGGTCAGCGACGGCTGCTTCCCGCAGACAATAACGTTGACGTAGTCGCGGGAGCGCAGGCAGTGCTCGGTGACGCAGAGCAGCGTGTTGGCATCCGGCGGCAGGTAGACCCGGACCACCTCGGGCTTTTTGTTCATCACATGGTCGATGAAGCCAGGGTCCTGGTGCGAAAAGCCGTTGTGGTCCTGTTGCCAGACGTGCGAGGACAGCAGGTAGTTCAGCGACGCGACCGGCTGCCGCCAGGGCAGTTCACGGTGCACCTGCAGCCATTTGGCATGCTGGTTGAACATGGAATCGACAATGTGCACAAAAGCTTCGTAGCAGTTGAACACGCCGTGCCGCCCGGTCAGCAGGTAGCCCTCGAGCCAGCCCTGGCAGAGGTTTTCGCTGAGCACTTCCATCACCCGGCCCGCCCGGCCCAGATGCTCGTCCACCTCGTCGAGCCGCTGTTGCCACACCTTGTCCGTGACCTCGTAGACGTCCTGCAGCCGGTTCGACGCGGTCTCGTCCGGGCCGAAGATCCGGAAGTTTTCCGGGTTCAGCCGCACCACCTCGCGCAGCCACGAACCCAGATTCTTCATTGGGCTCACGCGCTCGGTTCCCGGCTGATTAACGACGACGGCGTGCCCACCATAGGCGGGCAGCTTCAGGTCCTGCAGGAGCCGGCCTCCGTTGGCATAGGCTGTAGCGCTCATCCGCTTGTCGCCCTTCGGCGCGAGCCCGGCGATTTCCGCACGCAACCGGCCCTCGCCGTCGAAAAGCTCGTCCGGCCGGTAGGACTGCAGCCAGCTCTGCAGCTGGGCCAGGTGGTCGGGGTTGGTCCGCACCTCGGACAGCGGCACCTGGTGTGCCCGCCAAGTCCCCTCCACCGGTTTGCCGTCCACCTCTTCCGGTCCGGTCCAACCCTTGGGCGAACGCAGCACGATCATCGGCCAGCGCGGGGCGTATTCCGACGGCGCTGCCTGATCCGACCGGGACTGGTTCGACGGCGTGGCCGCACCACCGTGGGCGGTAGCACCGCCGTCGTTAGCTGTTCCGCCCTTGCCGCGGTGCTGGTCCTGGATCTGCCGGATTCCGTCCAGGGCCTGCTCGAGGGCGTGCGCGAATTCCTCATGGGCGCGCACGGTGTCCCGTGGATCCTGCACGGTGACGAAGATCGGCTCGTACCCGTAGCCGGTCATCAGTGCGGCCAGCTGCTCCTGGGGTACCCGGGCCAGCACCGTGGGATTGGCGATCTTGTAGCCGTTCAGGTGCAGGATGGGCAGCACCGCGCCGTCCTGCACCGGGTCCAGGAAGGAACTTGAGTGCCAACTGGTGGCCAGCGTCCCGGTTTCCGCTTCGCCGTCGCCGATGACGCAGGCCGCGATCAGCTGCGGATTATCGAACACGGCGCCGAAGGCGTGGGCCAGGGAGTAGCCCAGCTCCCCGCCCTCATTAATGGAGCCGGGAGTTTCCGGCGCCGCGTGGCTGGGGATGCCGCCGGGGTAGGAAAACTGCTTGAACAGCTCCCGCAGTCCGTCTTCGTCCTTCCCTACATGGGTGTAGATCTCCGAGTAGGTGCCCTCCAGCCAGGCGTTGGCTACATTGGCCGGGCCGCCGTGGCCGGGGCCGGTGACGAAAAGGACGTCCTGGCCCTGTTCGGCGATCACCCGGTTCAGATGAGCGTAGATGAAGTTGAGCCCCGGCGTTGTGCCCCAGTGTCCGAGCAGCCGCGCCTTCACGTCCTCGGGTTCCAGCGGCCGGCGCAGCAGCGGATTGTCGCGCAAGTAGATCTGCCCGGCGGAAAGATAGTTGGCCGCGCGCCACCACAGGTCCACGCCGTCCAGGCTCCGCTGGTCCGCGCCCGGATTGGTGGTCAGCACTGCATTGTTCTCAGTCATGGAGCCTCCTTGGGGGCGGTGGTGCGGTGTTGTCGCGGCGGTGGTGCCGGAACGTCGGCTCAGACCTCGACCACGACGTCGGATGGTTTCTTGTCCGGCCGGAAGCCGCGCCAGACGGGGTGGCGGAGTTTGCCGGCTTCGGTCCGTTCGCTGAACTGCACCTCGCCCACCAGGGCGGGCCTGACCCAGTGCGCGTCCGAGGCATCGGCGGCGGGAACGTCGTCCAGCGGCGGTGTCTTGCGGGCCATCTTCTTCAGGCGCGCGCCTACGGCCGCCAGGTCCCGCTCGGTCAGGCCGGAGCCGACGCGGCCCAGGTAACGCAGGTCCGCGCCGTCCGGAATGGCCACCAGCAGCGAGCCAATCTTGCGTTCCCGGCTGCCCTTGCCGGGCCGCCAGCCCACGATGACCACTTCCTGCGTCAACTGGTTCTTGATCTTGATCCAACTCCTTGAGCGCTGTCCGTCCGCGTACGTACTGTCTACCCGCTTGGCCATCACACCTTCAAGGCCCAGTTCCTTGCTGGTGTCCACGGCGTCCTGCAGCGAGGTGTCCATGTCCGGCGGCACCTGGATGTGGCCGTCGCCGCCGGCATCCACGGCCTGTGCCAGTATCTCGCGGCGCTGGCAGTATTCCAGCGGGAGCAGCGATTTGCCGTCCAGCTGCAGCAGGTCGAAGAGCATCAGGTGGACCGGGGTCCGCGCCGCGGCCTGATCGATCTCGCGCTTCTTGGTCAGCTTCATCCGGGTCTGCAGGAGACCGAAGTCCGGGCGGCCGGCCTTGTTAAGGGCCACGATTTCCCCGTCCAGCACGGCTGTCTCCGCGTGCACCCGGTCCGGCAGGTCCGCCAGTTCGGGATAGCCGGCGGTCAGGTCATTGCCGTTGCGGCTGATCAGCCGCACGCCGCGGTCCTCGATGATGGCGATGGCACGGATGCCGTCCCACTTCATCTCGAACGCCCACTGGTGTTCAGCGGTGATATCGGCCGCGGAGCCCTGCGTTGCCAGCATGGGCTTGATGAACGTGGGCTCCACCTCCTTGGCCAGGTCATCGGCTTGGCGCCCGTGCGGCGTGCCTTTCCGGTACGTCCCGGGCTTCTGGTCCTTCATCAGGTGCATCAGCCAGTTGTTCTCGCCCTTTTCCCCGCCGGTGTGGATCAGGGCGTAGCGTCGCGGCGCCTCGGGACCGCCGTCCTTGCTGAGCCCGCCGCCCTCCTTGCCGTGCAGAATGACGATGACCTCCTTGCCGTCCCGCCACTTCTCCAGGTCGTAGGTGCCCGAATCCCAGATGTAGACCTCGCCCGCCCCGTACTCGCCCTTGGCGATGGTGCCCTCGAAGCTGCCGTATTCCAGCGGGTGGTCCTCGGTCTGCACGGCCAGGTGGTTCTTGCCCGCGCTGGTGGGCGGGCCCTTCGGCACGGCCCACGACACCAGGACGCCTTCACGCTCCAGCCGGAAGTCGTAGTGCAGCCGCCGGGCGTGGTGCTCCTGGATCACAAACGTGTTGCCGCCGCGGTCCACCGGCGGAGCCTCGGGGACGGGCTCGGCCGTTTTGGCCGGATCACGCATGGACCGGTATTTGGTGAGCCGGTCGGAACCGTAAGCGGCCCCGGAACGGCGCGCCGCGCCGTCGTTGTTTGAAGGGTCCTCCCCGGCTTCCTCCACCGCCCCGGCCAGCGATTCCTCGTCCGCCGTCCCGGAACCCATGCCTTCGAGCAGGTCCCCGAGTTCGTCGACCCGCTCCAGCACCTGCAGATAGTCCAGGTGCGCCAGGTCCGGGTCATCGAGTTCCTCCCACGTCCGCGGCGCGGCGACCATCGGGTGGGCGCGCCCGCGCAGCGAATAGGGGGTGATGGTGGTCTTGTTCCAGTGGTTCTGGCTCCAGTCCAGCAGGACCTTGCCCCTGCGCAGCGTCTTTTTCATGTCGCTGACCACCAGGTCCTTGTGGTCCGCCTCCAGCACGCGCGCCAGTTCATGCGCGACGGCGGACACCTCCTCCGAGGTCTGCTTCCCGTCCAGCGCGGCATACAGATGGATGCCCTTGGAGCCGCTGGTGACCGGCCGCGGATCCAGCCCCATTCCGGCCAGCACGGCGCGGACCAGCCGTGCCACCTCGGCGCATTCGGCCAGCCCGGCGCCCTCCCCCGGGTCCAGGTCCAGCACCAGCCGGTCCGGATTGTTGATCTTCCCCCGCGGCCCGAACTTCCACTGCGGAACGTGGATCTCCAGCGCCGAGATCTGCGCCAGCCAGGTCAGCGTGGCCAGATCGTTGACCATCGGGTACACGTTGGTCCCGCTCTTGTGCTCGATCGCGTGGCTCCTGACCCAGGACGGGGCGTGTTCCTCCAGGTTCTTCTGGAAGAACACCTCCCCCGGCTTGTCCGCCGTGCCCACGCCGTTGACCCAGCGTTTGCGGGTGACCGGCCGGTGCGCGGCATGCGGAATCAGGTAGTCCGCGATCCGCGAGTAATAGTCCAGCACTTCGGCCTTGGTGGTGCCGGTTTCGGGGTAAATCACCTTGTCCAGGCTCGTCAGCTTCAGCCGGTGTCCGTCCACCGTGACCAGCTGGCGCTGGCTGGAGCTTGTCTGGGCCATAGGGTTAGTCTGGCCAATATTGTGGCCGATGGCTAGTAATTGCCAGCATGCTTGGTGTTGTATTGATCCATGAGAGCCATCTGGAAAGGGGCTGTCGCTTTCGGCCTGGTCAACGTCCCGGTCAAGCTTTACAGCGCCACGGAAGACCATGACATCAAGCTGCACCAGGTCCATGAGAAGGACGGCGGGCGGATCCGGTACCAGCGCCGCTGCGAGGTGTGCGGGGAAATCGTCGAGTACAAGGACATCGACAAGGCGTACGACGACGGCGAGCAGACCGTGGTGCTCACGGACGAGGACCTGGACTCGCTGCCGGTGGAAAAGAACCGCGAGATCGACGTCGTGGAGTTTGTCCCCAGCGACCAGATCGATCCGATCATGTTCGACCGCAGCTACTATCTGGAGCCGGATTCAAAATCGACCAAGGCCTATGTGCTGCTGCGCCGCACGCTGGAGGACACGGACCGGACGGCGGTGGTGAAGTTCGCGCTGCGGCAGAAGACCCGGCTGGCAGCGCTGCGCGTCCGCGGCGATGTGCTGATGCTGCAGACGCTGCTCTGGGAGGACGAGGTCCGCGAGGCTGCCTTCCCCTCGCTCGAGGAGGACGTGCGGGTTTCCGCGAAGGAACGCGAAATGTCCGCGGCCCTGGTGGAGTCCTTTTCCAGCGACTTCAAGCCCGAGGACTTCACGGACGAATACCAGGAGCAGTTGCGCACCCTTATCGAGGCCAAGCTCGAGCAGGGCGAAACCCTGGATACCGAGGCGACCTTCGGCGAAGAGGGCGAGGAGGAAGGCGGCAAGGTCCTGGACCTGATGGAGGCCCTGCGCCGCAGCGTCGAGAAGAACCGCGAAGGCAAGCAGCCGGCGGAATCCAAGCCCAAGGCCGCCTCCAAGTCCGCCTCCAAGTCTTCGGCTAGATCGGAGGACACCAAGGAAAAACCGGCCGCGAAGTCCGCCGCCAAGACGTCCGCCTCGAAAACCAAGGCGAAAAAGGGCGCTTAACAAAAAGCTAACGACGCCGGCACCCGGGTTCCGTTGCAGCGGAATCCAGGTGCCGGCGTCGTACTTGCATCATTTGCGCTACAGGACGAGTTCCTGTCCCGGGGTGGGGATGCGCAGGGAGTCGCCGAGTCCCTTGCCTGCGAACTCCGTGCGGAGCTCCTTGTGGCCCTCGCTGAAATGCGTCCATCCCTCGGCATGGACCGGCACGACCGCCGGTGTCTGAAGCTTCGCCGCCGCCTCGGCCGCGGCCCCGGCCGTGAGGGTCAGCGGAGCGTTGTCGAAAATCCCGATCCGCGCCGCGCCGGTGAAGAGCACTGCCACGTCCACGGGGGCGAACCGCTCCGCGATGGTCCCCACCACAGCCACCGAGGCGTTGTCGCCGCTGACATAAACCGTGGGCAGATCGGCCCCGGACAGCACGAACCCGGTCACTGTACCAGTGACTGGCTCGCAGCCTTCGGGACCGTGCAGGGCGGGAACGGCCGTGATGGTGAGGTCCTGCTTTCCGGCGGCTTGCAGCGTGGTTTCCTCCCAGGCCGACATACCGGTGACGGCCGGGATGCGCCCGGCGGCCTCAGGCGTACCAAAAACGGTGCATCCGCCCGATTCGACCAGCTTGCGCCCGGAGTTGTCCAGGTTGTCGGCATGCTCGTCATGGGACAGCAGGACGACATCCACGCCGGGCAGGTCAGCGAGTTCGACGGCGGGGCCGGAGGTCTTCACGAGGGTTCCGGCCGGAGTGGGGTACTCCTGGGGCGGGTCGAAGGTCGGGTCGGTCAGGAAGGTCCATCCGCCGAGCTTGAAAAACGCCGTGGGACCGCCGATATGAGTGAGTGCTAATTTATTCATACCTCCACCATGCCGCCCCGCGAGTGCCCTGGCCAGTGCTACTGGCGGTAACCCTCCACTTCCTCAACCGGGCGGGTGTGGGCCTCATCGGGGTCTTCCCCGGCACGGCGCTTGGCCCGGCGCTGGCGCAGCAGATCCCAGCACTGGTCCAGCTGCTCTTCCAGCCGCGCGAGCTCCCCTGCCCGTGCCTCCGCCTGCTCGTTGTCCACCGTTCCGCCCTCGCGGAGCTGCTGCTCCTGCTCGATGAGTTCTTCGATCCGGCGGTGGATTTCCTGGTCCATGTCCGTTACCTCCTGCAGTTGTTGGCGTCGACTATCAGGCTACTGAGCATTCACTCCGCAGGCCATAGCCGGGAGCGGACCTACACATCTCCGCCGGCCAGCAGCCGATCCACTCCTGCCGCATCAAGGATGGGCTGGCGGTATTCCTCGCTGAGCACCTTGCGCACCATATGTCCGTAGTCGTCCCTGTTCGAGGCCATGGCATCCGCGGCATAGGCCACCTTGAAGTTATTGGCGAAGGCATCGGCCGCGGTCTGAGCCACACAGTTGTGGATGGAAACCCCGGCCAGCACCAACTGCGTCGCTCCGAAATTGCGTAGCCGCAGCAGCAAGTCGGTGCCCTGGAAAGCACTGTCCCGCGTCTTGACCATCCGCGGCAGATTCTCATACCGCAGCCCCGGGAGGAACGCGGCCTGCTCACTGCCGGAAAAGATGAAGCCCTGGTCATCCTCGAGCATGCTCACGGTCCAGGTGGATTTATCCCGCTCGTGTTCGGTGCACACCATCAACACGGGAACCGAGGCCTTTTGCGCCTGTCCGATGAGGTGGTTGCAGGCATCGACCAACTGTCCCTGCCGTTCTCCCAGAGCGGGATCCTCGAAATAGGCGTTCTGCATGTCGATGATCAGCACAGCGGTATTCATAACGTAGCCCGGCCTCCCGAAACCTCTTTTGCGGTCTGTATTGAAAGTAAGCTTACTGATCTCTTGACGGAAGCCACGCAACAAGGTGGGGTGGAGTTAGCAGCGGAAAGGATCACCATGAAATCCCTTTGGCTAGACACGGCGCCGGACATCGCCTCGGATTCCTACGAGCCCGGCACCGAATATGACAGCGTGATTGTCGGTGCCGGCATTACCGGCTTGACCACCGCGGTCCTGCTGGCGCGGGCCGGGCACCGGGTAGCCGTACTTGAGGCCCGCAGCACCGGGGCCGTCACCACGGGTAACACCACCGCGAAGGTCTCCCTGTTGCAGGGCCGGCAGATGTCCAGCATCAGCTCCCACCACGGCGCCGAGACTGCGCGTGCCTACGTGGACGCCCAGCGCGAAGGGCAGTCCTGGCTTCTGCGCTTCGCCGAGGAACACGGAATCGACTACCAGCGCCGTGACGCTTATACCTATGCCAACACGGGCAAAGGGATCGAAGACCTCAAGAAGGAGTTGGAGGCCAGCGCCGAAGCCGGCCTCGGGGTGGAGTACGTGGACACGTCCGCGGAGCTACCCTTTCCGATTGCCGGTGCCATCCGGCTATCTGACCAGGCCCAGATCCACCCGCTTCAGGTGCTCGCCGGGCTGGCCGCGGAACTACGTGAACGCGGCGGCGTCCTGGTTGAACGGGTACGCGTCACCAACGTCACCGGCACCCGGGCTACGTCCGGATCCAAGCGAGCTGCCGGCGGCAGCGCGGGCCGCAAACTCACCGTCCACGCGGAGGCCGGCCAGGTGACCGCGGACCACGTTGTCCTGGCCACCGGCACGCCCATCCTGAACCGCGGCGGCCATTTCGGCTTGCTCAAGCCCCAGCGGTCGTACGCCACCGCTTTCAATGTGCCCGGCTCCATTCCCGAGGGCATGTACCTCTCGATCGATTCCCCCGCCAGATCCCTGCGCACCGCCGAGAACGCCGGCCGGCAGGTCCTGATCGTGGGCGGCAACGGGCACAGCGTGGGCCGGCAGCAGCACACCAAAGGACAGCTGGAGGATCTGGTCCGCTGGGCGCAGAACACGTTCCCCGGCGCCGAACTGACGCACAGCTGGTCCGCGCAGGACTACAAACCGGACGGGGCCGTGCCCTATGTGGGCAAGCTGTCCTTTGCGGAGGACCGTATCTACGTGGCCACAGGCTACAACAAATGGGGCATGACCAATTCGGTGGCGGCCGCGCTGTCGCTGACCTCGCTGATCCTCGAAGGGGCCAAGCCCTGGGCCAGGGCACTGTACAAGACGCGGGTGGCCCCGCAGGATGCCTTCTCCACGGTACAGACCAATGCAGCCGTGGGCGTGGAACTGGTCAGCGGCTGGCTCGGCGGACTGGTCCGCACCTCGGAAACTGCACCGCCGGAAGGCCAGGGCACGGTGGTCCGGGACAATGCCCGGCCGGTGGGCGTGAGTACCGTGGACGGCAATACCCGGCGGGTGAGTGCGGTCTGCACACATCTGGGCGGGGTGCTGTCCTGGAACGACGCCGAATGCACCTGGGACTGTCCGCTGCACGGCTCGCGTTTCAGCGCCGACGGCGCTGTGCTGGAAGGCCCAGCCACGCGGGATCTGGAGACGAAGTAAGCAAGAAACCCACTTGCCCTATCCGACGTCGGAGGGAGCCACCTTTGTGCACGATTCGTTCCCGGTTACCCTAAAGAGGATGGCTCCCCGACTTTTCCCCACCTTGGCCCTGACCTCTGCTGCCCTGCTGGCCTTGACGGCCTGCGGTTCCGACTATCCGCTGGGACCGGAGCAGGAAGCCGCTGCCCAGCACGGTTCCGATCTGACCGGAACCCTTTCGGGCTCCGGTTCGTCCGCCCAGAACGCGGCGATGGATGCTTGGCGCGCGGGCTTTAACCTGCTTCATCCTAAGGCGCAGGTCCAGTACTCCCCGGATGGTTCCGGTGCCGGCCGGACCGCATTCCTGGCCGGTGCCGTGGAATTTGCCGGATCGGACGCCTACCTTGACGCCGAGGAGATGGAACGCGCTAAGGAAGTTTGTGGCCCCGAAGGCGCGTTCAACGTCCCCGCCTACGTCTCCCCCATCGCCGTCGGCTTCAACCTACCCGGCATCACAGAACTGAACATGGACGCGGCCACGATAGCGGGGATCTTCAAGGGCGAGATCACGAACTGGAGCGATCCTGCCATCGCCGAGCAAAACCCCGGTGTGGAGCTGCCTGACCTGCGCATCACTCGGGTGAGCCGCGGCGATGATTCGGGAACCACCGAAAACTTCACGGAGTACCTGCATGCCGTGGCTCCGGATGTCTGGACGGCCGAACCCAGCGACGCCTTCCCTCCGGAATTTGTTGCGGAGAACGCCCAGGGCAATACCGGCGTGGTCAGCATGGTCGCCCGTACCGAAGGCGCTGTGACCTACGCAGATGATTCTGCGGTCGGGCCCCCGTTGGGCAAAGTAAACCTCAAAGTCGGCGACGATTACGTGCCGGTCAGCTCCGAGGGCGCGGCCATCGCCCTCGACGAGGCCGAACCGGCAGAGGGGCGCCCGGAGTACGACCTCGCACTGGAACTTGACCGGACCACCACGGCCGAAGGCGCCTACCCGCTGCTGCTGGTGTCCTACCACGTCTGGTGCACAACCTACGATGATCCGGAAAAGATCGAACTGATCAAGACCTTCGCCAAGTACGTGCTCAGCCCGGAAGGCCAGGCTGTTGCGGCCGAATCGGCCAAGAGCGCCCCGATCTCGGAGCGGCTCTCGGAGCGGGCCATCGAGTCGGTGGAAAGAATCAGCGCCCGCTAGATCCTGCCTCCGTCGACTCTCCGGTCTCCGGACTGCCGCCGGCCGGCTGGTCCTTGCCTGCGGCAGGGTCCTGAACGGGTATATCGTGCTGCTCGGTGAACCCCGGCGGGAACCCGCCGCCGGCGGTGCCGCCATAGTAGTCCCGACTGCCCAGGCCGTGCTCGGAGGCAGGATGGTGGGTTTCCGCGCCGCCAGTCTCCAGATACTGCTTGAACCGCCACAGTTCGTTGCGCACTTCGCGGTGGTCCGAACCCAGGGTGGCCCCGGCCTTTTCCAGCATCGACCCGGGATGCCAGTCGATCCGCACGACCATCCGCGTGCGGCCGGGATCGAGTTCAAGGAACTCCACCGAGCCCTGGTGCGGCACCCCTTCCACGGTTTCCCAGGCCATGCGCTGGCCCGGTAGCTCCTCGGTAATCTTCGTCTCGAACTCCCGCCGGACTCCACCGACCTTGGTGGTCCAGTGGTGGGTCACGTCATCCTCGCGGATGACCCGCACCACGCCGTGCATGAAGAGCCCGAATGCCTCGAACCTGGCCCACTCGCGGTAGGCTTCGGCTGCCGGGGCGGCGATCTCGACTGTCTGCTCGATCTTGGCCATGATTCAACCTTCTTCTTCCAGCGGTCCTTTTTGGTGGCCGCGGCGGGGTGGGTCAGCGCCCTGCTGCGTTCCGCCCCGTCTCATCGGTGTCCGGATCGGGCTCATTGTCCGGGTCATTCAGAGTTCCGCCGGGGACATCCTGGAGCGGAACCTTGGAGGTCTCGCCGAGTGCCGGATCATCCAAGAGCGGCTTGTCCGACCGGGCGGCGGGGTCTTCGATAGGCAGGTCGTCCTTGTTGGTGCCTCCCGGCGGAAACCCGCCGGCCCCGGTGCCGCCGTAGTAATCCCGGCTGCCCAAGCTATTGTCTTTCTCCCCGGTCCCGCCCGTGGATGCACCCGTTGCCGCATGGGCCCCGGCAGTCCCGGAGGTTCCGGTCGAAGCATCATCAGGATCGATCGTTTCATTGACACTTGCCATGATCATCCTCTTCCAGTTGGATACTGACTTGAAACCGTCGGGCTTCAGAGAGTGGCCGCCTATTTCCAACGGTACATAACATGACCAGTACCGGCAACGAAGTAGTAAGACTGCTGAGAATCCGCTCCGGTATACGGCAAAAAACGAACGCCCGCCCCGGAATGGGAGCGGGCGTTCGGCTCAGTGGGCCGGCACAGCCGGCCGGTACTTTCGGATCAGTTGGCCGGCAGCACGAAGGCGGCGTCGACCGTGATGGTGACTTTGTCGCCCACCAGCACGCCGCCGGCTTCGAGGGCGGCGTTCCAGGTGATGCCGAATTCCTTGCGGGAAATCTGCGTGCTGGCGGAGAAGCCTGCTCGGGTGGAACCGAACGGATCGACAGCCATGCCGCCGAACTCGACGGCGAACGTCACCGGCTTGGTGGTGTCCTTGATGGTCAGTTCGCCGCCCAGCTTGAATTCCTCCGGGCTGCCCTGGACCTGGTTGGCCTTGAAGGTCATGTGCGGGAACTGCTCCACGTCGAAGAAGTCGGCGCTCTTGACGTGGCCGTCGCGGTTGTCGTCATTCGAGTCGAAGGACGCGGTCTTGACCGTGGCCTCCACCGAGGACGTAGCCAGGGAATCACCGACCACCAGCGTAGCGTCGGCCTCGGTGAACTGGCCGCGGACCTTGCTGATGCCGGCGTGGCGGACCACAAAGCCGATCTCGGTGTGGGAAGTGTCCAAATTCCAGGTTCCGGGAGTGAGTTCAAAAGCCATAACGGTGCCTCCTAGGCGTAGATGCTGGGATGCCTCCCTGCGATGATCATGCATTTGCATCTAGTATGACCCTTATTTAGTTGAAGTGTCAACTTACCTCGAAGGCGCCGTCCGTCCTCCAGAACTTAATCCGCCTACTTCCCCGTGAATTCGGGCTTCTCCTTGGCCAGGAAGGCCTTGGTTCCAATCCGGGCGTCCTCGGTGGCAAAGGCCGCTCCGAACGCCTTCCGCTCCACCAACAGCCCCTCGGCGGTAGGCAGACCGGCGGCAGCATCCACAGTGCGCTTGGCGTTGGCGACGGCGGCCGGAGACTTTCCGGCGATCTCGCGGCAGGTGGCCGCGGCGGCGTCGAGCATATCGTCCTTGCTCTCGAACACCGCGTTCACCAATCCAATCCGGTAGGCCTCCTCGGCCCCGATGGTCCGCCCGGTGTAGATCAGCTCCTTGGCCCGGGCCAGCCCCACCAGATGCGGCAGGCGCACCGTGGCCCCGAAGCCGGGGATGAGGCCCAGGTTCACTTCGGGTTGACCGAACTTGGCGTTCGCCGTGGCGTAAATGAAGTCACACCCCATGGCCAGCTCCAGCCCCCCGCCGAGCGCGAAACCGTTCACGCATGCCATCACGGGAATAGCCAGTTGTTCGAGCGACCGGGTCAGGTCCTGCATGCCGGCGCTGTAGTCGCGGGCCTGGGCCGGGGTCATGTCAGCCATCTGCCGGATGTCGGCTCCCGCCGCGAACGCCTTCTCCCCCGACCCGGTGATCAGGATGCTGCGCACTTCCGCGCCTTCGGGCGACTGGACGTCCGCCACAAACTGGGTCAGGTCGGCCACCACCTGCGTGCTCAGCGCATTGAGCGCCTCGGGCCGGTTGATCACCACGGTGGCCAGTTCGCCGAGGCATTCCAGCTGGATGGTTTCGTACGTCTTCTCCATGGGCATTCCCTTCCGGATCTTTTCGGGCTAAGCCCGGCTCTGCAACAGCGCGACGGCGTCCGCCACCTGCGCTTTTCCACCGGCTACATACCAGCGGTAACCATTAAGATGCACGACGGCGGTGTCCCCGCCTGCCGCTTCCACCAGGGCTTTGCCCGGGAGCCAATCCCATTCCGGCAGGCCCTGCTGGAACCACACGCCGAAGATACCGGCCGAAGTCGCTGCCAGCTCACAGGACGCCGAGCCCCAGGTACGGTACGTTGCCGCTCCCAGCACGGCTGCCATGTAAGGCGCGGCCGCGGCAGGATCCCGAAGGTACGTGTGGTGGAGGTACGCGGAAGCGCAGCTTTGGTCCAACGGGGCACTCATGGCCTCACCGGTCCGAACGCCGTTGCGGGTGGTCGGCAGACCGTCCCCGCCGATCCACAGCGCATCCTCGGCTGGGTGGTAGATGGCACCGAGCAGGCCGCCGTCGTCGCTCTTGAGGGCGATGGCAGCACACCAGTAGGTGCCGCCGGTAAAGAAGTTGTAGGTCCCGTCCACCGGGTCGATGACCCAGGTGCGTCCGGACGTGCCCGTGTGGCTGGAGCCTTCCTCACCGAGGATACTGTCGTCGGGACGGACCCGGCGCAGGGTCTCCACCACCAACTGCTCGGCCGCATGATCTGCTGCGGTGACGACGTCGGAAATACTCGTCTTTTCCTCGAACGTCACCACGGCGGCACGCATTCCTGCCGCCAGTGTGCCCGCGGAGCGCACCAGCCAGGCGGCGAGTTCGGCGTCGTCAAGGTGTTCGGGGATCTCGGGTGAAGTCATAGCTCCACCCTAATGGCGAAGCCGGTCTGCCTCTGCCGCCGGGCACCGGCGGGTCAGCGGCCGCCCTTGCGCGGGCCTTTGCCCCGCGGCTTGCCGCCCTTTGCCGGCCCGCCCTTTTGCTGCCTGCCTTTTGCAAAGCCGCTTTTGCCGGAACCGCTCTTGGCCTTGCCCGCCGTTTGGCCTCCTTTTGATTGGCTCCCCTTCGCCTGGCCGGCTTTGCCGTCGCTTCCGCCGGCAGGCTTGCGTCCGGCTTTGGAGTCCTTCTGTCCGGCCTCCTGTTGGGCGGACGGCTGCCGGGAGCTGTTGGCGGTGCGGCCGCGGACAATCCCGATGAACTCTTCGATGGTTTCGTTGGTCCTGTCGGTTATCCATGCCACCCCGATTTGCGTTTCGGGGGCACCCGACAGGGGTTTATAGACCACGTCTTTGCGGTTATGCAGCCTCGCCACGGACATCGGCAGGATCATCAGCCCGGCTCCGGAGGCCACTACTTCCACGCCGGTCTTGGCTCCGCCCATTTCCACCGGATCCAGGAAGTTCTGGCCGTCCAGCTCGGCCAGCGGCACGTCGTCGTCGTAAAGCTCTATGTCGTGGTCTTTGGGCGCGACCACCACCGGCAGCTCTGTATATAAGGGGATGATGCTCAGGCCCTCACGGTCCACCGGCAGGCGCACAAAGCTAAGATCCGCCCGGCCATCCCACAGCACAGCGGCCTGTTCGGCTTCTTCGCAAGCGAAAACGCTGAGCGTGACGTCCGGGACGCGTTCTTCCCAACGCCGGACCCACTTCCCAGGCGTCACGCCGGGCACAATCGCGATCCGCAAGGCCGGCAACGGCGGTACTTGTGCATCCATGCGACTCCTTCCGGCCGGCCTGGCCGACGCTTCGTCTGTTCCGGCGCCGGCCGCGCAGGCAGTCCCAGCGAGGGGCCGCACCAAGCTCTTCAACACCTTAGCCCAAGACAGTTACGCTTGAGCCATGACAAGCGCGAAATCCTCCCAGTCCATGAAACCTGCCACGGCAGCCAAGAAGCTGGGCATTTATCTCCCGGCCGCCCCGCAGGAATTCCAGGACAACCCGGTGTCGCGCGAAGAATTCAGCGAACTGCAGTCCAATCCGCCGCAGTGGCTTGAAGAGCTGCGCCGCAACGGTCCGCATCCCCGCCCCGAGGTTGCCCGGAAACTCAACGTGTCCATCAGCGGTCTCGCCCGCGGCGGGGTCACCGAACCGCTGACGACGGCGGAAATTACCGAGCTGCTGCAGAACCCGCCGCAGTGGCTGGTCGCCGAACGTGCTTCGTTCGCCGCGGTCCGTGCCGAGGAGCTACGTCTCAGGGACGAAGCCAAGAAGGACGAAGACAAGAAAGCCAAGTAACCGGTACCGCACTCTCCGTCCGGCTCTCGGCGCCGCGGCGGACGGAGAGTGCGGCGGTCGGCCGTCAGTCCTGGTGGAGCTGGATCAGGTTTCCGCAGCTGTCATCGAAGACCGCTGACATCGCACCGCTGGGATCCACCTCCGGTTCCCCGGTGAACTTCACACCCTTTGCTGTGAGCCGCTCATATTCCGCCTGCACATCGGGAACGCCGAAAACAATGGCGGCCATACCGGCGTCGTACACGCCCCTCATGTAGGCCTCGCCAATGGGGTTGTCGCTCGGTTCCAAGAGCAGGCCGGCGCCCTGCCCCTCGTCCGGCGACTTAACGATGAATAACTGGTGTTCCGGCATCGCCATGAGTTCCTCGAAGCCAAGCGTTTCGGTGTAGAACTTGAACGCTTCGGCGGGGTTCTGGACATGGATGCTGCACATTTTGATACGCATGCCGTGAAGACTACCCCGGCCGTCGCGCTGCGGGGAAGGTGCGGGAGCGTCTCGGGGGCACGCCTTAAACACTTCAGCCCCGGTCCAAAGACCGGGGCTGAAGTTCTGCGTGCGCGAGGGGGGATTTGAACCCCCACGCCCTTTCGGACACTGGCACCTGAAGCCAGCGCGTCTGCCGTTCCGCCACTCGCGCGCAACTTCCTTGCAGATCGTTTCCTGCAAGAACAGCGAGATCAATACTAGCCTGAAACCTGCCGAAATTCCCAATCGGCGGATTCGTGCACCAAAACCGGGGGTGTTGGGAAGCGCGCCCAAGTCCATTGGGACAGGATGCGGGCCCTTGCATCCCCTGAAACAAACGGCTTCGCGCGGGCAGGCCAGCGGAACGCGCACGCCGAGTTGAACGCCGCCGCTCGCTCTGGAACACTGCCGGAGACGGAAAATGGAGCATGAGCACCCAAGGTGACCTTCGCCACTGCACGGCAACTTTCGGTGGCGGGGAAACGTTAGCGTTAAAGCCTTTTGGACCAGTCACAAGTAGTATCGAAGTGGATAATCGTCCTACGGGCGTGCCCTCGTGGCATGCGCGGACCGCTATACCAAGGAGAGGAGGCAGCCAGTGGGCTTACTGGATAACGTTGAACGCGGCATCGAAAAGATGGTCCGCGGTGCCTTCTCGGTGGGCGGAAAAGGCCAGGTCCAGCCGGTGGAAATCGCGAGCCGCCTGCGCCGCGAACTCGACAACCGCTCCATCACCCTGGCCCAGGGACGCACGCTTGCCCCCAATGTATTCGAGATCCGGCTCAGCGGTGCGGATTACGCCATGGCCCAGCAGTGGGGCTCCACCCTGGCGGAAGAACTGTGCGATGTGGTGATCAACCACGTGAACAGCCAGAAGTACACGCTGCAGGGTGCTGTACGCGTTTCCTTTAATCACGACGACGAACTCAAGCCTGGGGATTTTGAAATCGACTCCTCGGCGGAAAAGTCCGGTGCTGAGCCGGCCTCCCAGCCACGCAGACCGGCCGCGCCGGCGGCGCCTGCCCGCCAACCCACCAGACTTCAGCCCGTCCTGGAGATCGAAGGCCAGCGCTATTCTTTGAACGCACCCTCCATCGTTCTCGGCCGGTCATCCGAAGCGGACATCCTCATCGACGACACGGGGGTCTCCCGCAAGCATCTTGAAATCCGTACGGAAGGTGGATCCGCCACTGCCGTGGATCTCGGCTCCACCAACGGCAGCTTTGTCAACGGCCAACGCATCCATGGCCAGGAGGACCTGACTGACGGGACCGTGATCACGATGGGCCGTACCCGCATTACTTTCCGTCTGCTGCCGGCACGGGGCGGCGGGGCCTGATGGACGATCTGGTAGTAACCGCCCTGCGCTTCGGATTCCTGATCTTGCTCTGGCTCCTGATCATCAGCATCATCTCCGCACTTCGCAGGGACCTGATGATCGGCAAAAAGGACAAGACCGGTGCCCCGACGGCACGACAGGCTCGCAAGAATCCGGATCTGGCCGAGCAGCACGCCGCACCGCCGCGCGTTCAGGCGCACAGACTGATCGTCGTCGAAGGCCCCCTGGCCGGCAAGACGCTTGACCTCGCAGCCAGTCCGATCCTGCTGGGCAGAGCGCAGGAAGCAACACTCGTGCTCGAAGACGATTATGCGTCGGGCCGCCACGCCAGGTTGTTCCCTCAGGGCAGCCGCTGGTTCATCGAGGATTTGGGTTCCACCAACGGGACCTACTTAGGGGATACGCAACTGACACGCGCCCTGCCGGTTGAACCCGGCGCACCCATCCGGATCGGTAAGACGGTCATTGAATTGAGGCCATAGCCATGGCATTGATCCTGCGCTACGCGGCGCGGTCGGATGTAGGCAAGTCCCGTTCCAAGAATGATGATTCCGCCTACGCCGGGCACCATCTGGCTGTTGTGGCAGATGGCATGGGTGGCCATGCGGGCGGCGATGTCGCCTCCGCTTCCACTGTCCTGGACCTGGTCCATCTGGACCGCAGCGACCACGAGGACCCCGCCAACGTCCTCGCAGACGAAATCCAGACCGCCAACTCCATCCTTTCCGAGCTTGTGCAGACCAGCCCCAAGCTCGCCGGCATGGGCACCACGGTGACGGCCCTGCTGCTCCACGATGACCGGCTCGAGTTCGCGCATATCGGGGACTCGCGCGCCTACCGGCTCAAGAACGGGACCTTCGAACAGGTCAGCATCGACCACACCTTCGTCCAGCGGTTGATCGATGAGGGCCGGCTGCGTCCCGAAGAGGCGGAGGTGCATCCGCACCGCAATGTGCTGATGCGGGTCTTGGGCGATGTGGATGCCAGCCCGGAACTGGATCTGGCTTCACACCCTGCCGAGGCCGGCGAGAAGTGGTTGCTGTCCTCGGACGGGCTCGACGCCGTCGTGCCGGACCACGTGATCGAAGACGCCGTCCGCTATTCGGATTCGCTTCAGGACACGGTGGACAAACTCGTGGAGCTCACGCTTGAGGGCGGGGCACCGGACAATGTCACCGTTGTCATGGTCGAAGTAGTGGAGGCTACCGAAGCGGATCTGGCCGCCGCGGCCGTCCGGTTGAATACGCAGCCGGAGCCCGACGACGCCTTGATCGATGATGCTGCTGCCGTCCCCGCTGCCACTGCTTCCACCGGCCGGCAAAATAACGACGACGGCACCGCCGCAGCTGCGTCCGTCGCGGATGGCGCGGCGGACGCCGTGGACCTGTCCGGCAATCCCATCGGCGCGGTACGGGCCGACTTGATCCGCCGCGAACTCTCCACCCGGCCGCACGTGCTTGTAGGTGCCGCTGCCCTTGCCACGGAGACCGGCCAGATCCCGATCGTTACCCAGCACTCCACGCAACGCCGCGCTGCCGCTCTGCTCACCCACAAGGCCCCTTCGGCCGAAAGCCCGGCTGACGATGAACCGGAGGAGCCCGTACGGCGCGGCTGGATCGTGCCTGCTTTTCTCGCCGTGATGTCCATACTCCTGGTGGCCGTCCTGTGGTTCGGCTACCTCTGGACCCAGACCCAGTATTTCGTTAGCCAGTTTGAGGGCCGCGTCGCCATCTATAATGGGGTCTCGCAGAACATCGGTCCCATCGAGTTGTCCCATCTGGACACCGCTTACAACATCCGGCTGGAGAGTCTGCCCGTGTACCAGCAGCAACGGCTGAACTCCAGCATTCCGGCACGGGATCTGGAACATGCCGAAGAAATCGTGGAAAGCCTGCGGGTCACCAGCCGCCGGAACTGTCCTGATCCCGTGCCCACGCCAACGCCTTCGCCGGGCGGTGAGAGGTCTACCTCCTCGCCCTCTGAGCCGCCGTCCCCGGCGGCATCCCCGTCGCCGGAGGCAGCAGAGTCGACGGCAAGGCCAACCGCTTCCGCCGCCGGCGGGACCCCAACACCCCAGCCGACGCCGACCATTCCGCCCGAATGCCTAGGTGGTCCCGTTGAGTAACATCACGACCGTCCCCAAGCCCCGCCGCAACGTTGAGTTGCTGCTGCTGATTCTTGCCCTTGCTGTCGGCGTAGGCGCGAACTTCCTGGTCGGACTGGACCAGGACCAGGCCCTTGACTCGGATTTCTTCGTTCAGGGGTCCACGCTCATCTTCCTAGTCTTCGCCGTGCATATAGTGCTGCGCATCCGCGCGAAATATGCCGACCCGATAATACTTCCCGTCGTGACCGCCATGAACGGCCTCGGTCTGGCCATGATCCACCGGATTGACATCGCAACCGGAGACCAAGCCGCGAACCGCCAGCTGCTGTGGACCGGCATGGCCATTGCTGTCCTCATCGCTGTGATCTGGCTGCTCCGGGACCACCGTGTCCTGCGCCGCTTCACGTACATTTCCCTGATAGTTAGCGCCGTCCTGCTGATGCTTCCCCTCCTGCCCGGCATCGGCATGGAGCTCAACGGGGCGCGGATCTGGATCAACCTCGGGTTCGCCACCTTCCAGCCAGGTGAAATTGCGAAGATCACCCTCGCTATATTCTTCGCCGGTTATCTATCGACAAACCGGGACCTGATCCTGCTGGCCGGCAAGAAGCTGGGCCCCCTGCAGCTGCCGCGCTGGAAAGACATGGGCCCCATGGTGGTTGCCTGGCTAGTCAGCATCGGCGTCCTGATTTTCCAGCGGGATCTCGGTTCCTCCATCCTTTTCTTCGGACTGTTCATGGCGATGATCTACATTGCCACCAGCCGGGTCAGCTGGATCCTGATCGGCCTGGTCATGATCGCATTCGGCGGGTTTGTCGCCTTCAAGCTCTTCCCGCATGTGACCGCCCGGATCGACGGCTGGCTCAACGCTTTTGACCCGGAGGTCTACAACCGCATCGGCGGCAGCCACCAGATTGTCCAGGGCCTGTTCGGTCTGGCCAGCGGCGGCTTGACCGGCACCGGACTTGGCCAGGGACGGCCGGACCTCGTTACCTTCGCCAACAGCGACATGATTATCGCCGCGATGGGCGAAGAACTCGGCCTCATCGGTTTGTCGGCCATTGTCATGCTTTACGTGTTGCTGGTCAGCCGCGGCATCCGCGCCGCCCTCGGCACCCGCGATTCCTTCGGCAAACTGCTCGCCACAGGCCTGTCCTTCACACTGGCACTGCAGTGCTTTGTAGTCATCGGCGGCGTCACCCGCTTGATCCCGCTGACCGGCTTGACCACACCCTTTATGGCTGCCGGCGGTTCCTCCCTGCTCGCCAACTGGCTGATCATCGCGCTGCTGCTGCTGATTTCCGACGCCGCCCGGCGGCCCGCCATGACCGGTCCGATCAGCAGCGGCCGGCCACGGCAACGGGGCCTGGCGCGCATCAAAGCCCTGGGCAGCAAACCCGCGAAGAACCAGGATCCGCACCGCACCGTGGAGGTGAAGAAGCCATGAACCAGGCCATCAGAAATACGTGGGTAGTCGCGATAGCCATGTTCGCGTTGCTCTTCGGTTCCCTAACCGTGGTGCAGTTCTTTGAGGCGGACGATCTTAATGCCAATGACTGGAACAGCCGCACCCTGTACAAGAACTTCGATAAGAACCGCGGCGCCATTCTGGTCGGCGGAGATCCCATTGTGGAGTCGGTCCCGTCCGACGACGAGTTCGAGTACCAGCGCGTTTACAACGAGCCCGAACTCTATGCACCCATCACCGGGTTCTATTCGCTGGTCTACAGCGCCACGCAAATGGAAGCAGCCATGAATGAGGAGCTGTCGGGCAACAGCAACGACTTCTTCTATGACCGGATTCTGCAGCTGTTCTCGGGGTCCCAGGTCGAAGGTGCTTCGGTGGAACTGACGCTGGATCCGGAGCTTCAGCAGATGGCCTTCGACATGATCCCCGACGGGATGAAGGGGTCCATCGTGGTGATGGAACCGGATACGGGAAACATCCTGGCCATGGCCTCCAAGCCCAGCTTCGACCCCAACCTGCTGGCGGGACATAACACCGAGGAAGTCACCTCGAACATGGCCGAGTTGGAGGAAGTGGCCGGTCTCTCGCCGTTCACCAATCCGGCCACGCAGAGCCTCCTGGCACCGGGTTCGGTCTTCAAGCTGGTCGACACCGCAGCCGCTCTCGAGTCAGGCGAATACGACGCGGACAGCGAGCTGGACAACCCGGCCGAGCTGCCCCTGCCCGGAACCAACATCTCCCTGCCGAACTATGTCAACGGCGGTTGCGCGGCACGTACCACCGTTGATTTCTCCTTTGCTCTGGAGCAGTCCTGCAACACGCCCTTTGCACAGATCGCCATGGACCTCGGCGAGGACGCCATTGCCGAGCAGGCTCGGAAGTTCGGCTTCGGCGAAGCCTACAAGATTCCGATTCCCGTTACCGCCAGCCAGTTCCCCACCGGCATGAGCGACGATCTGCTGGCCCAGGCCGCGATCGGCCAATACGACGTCCGCGTGACTCCGCTCCAGGTAGCTATGGTGAGCGCCGCCATCGCCAATGACGGCGTCCTGATGAAGCCGAATCTTGTGCGCACAGTCCGCGCTCCCGACCTGCGGGTGCTTGACAGCCCGGAACCCGAAGAACTGCAACGTTCCCTGTCCGCAGAGAATGCGGAGCTCATCCAGCAGTGGATGGTCAACGCTGTGGACCGCGGTATTGCCAACGGAGCTGCCATTCCCGGCGTCGAGGTTGCCGGGAAAACCGGAACCGCAGAGCTGATGGCCGGCAGCGAGGGCAATAACTCCTGGTTCACCGGGTTCGCTCCCGCCGATGACCCGGAGGCCGTGGTCAGCATCGTCATTGAAGATGTGGACCTGGCCACCGGCTCCCAACTGACTAGTCCGAACGCTCAGAAACTCCTAGAGGCGGTGTTAAATAAGTGAGGCCTACATCGGGTATCACCTTAGGCGGCAGATACCAGCTCACCGAACGTATCGCCATTGGCGGCATGGGTGAAGTCTGGAAGGCACAGGACAAGGTCCTGGGCCGCATTGTCGCCGTCAAAATCCTCAAAGAGGAGTACACCGGTGACCCGGGCTTCCTGAACCGCTTCCGGGCCGAAGCACGCCACACAGCACTGCTGAACCACGTGGGCATCGCCAATGTCTTCGATTACGGCGAAGAGGAAGGCTCCGCGTATCTGGTCATGGAGCTGGTTCCCGGCCAGCCGCTGTCCACGATCATCGAGCGCGAACGCGTGCTCTCGCCGGACCGTACCCTGTCGCTGATCGCGCAGACCGCGCGTGCCCTCGCCGTCGCACATGCCCAGGGACTGGTGCACCGCGACATCAAGCCCGGAAACCTGCTGATCACGCCGGACCGCCGGGTCAAGATCACGGACTTCGGCATCGCCCGCCTCGCCGACCAGGTTCCGCTGACCGCTACCGGCCAGGTCATGGGTACGGCCCAGTATCTTGCTCCGGAGCAGGCCACCGGCCAGACCGCCACAGGCCAGAGCGACATCTACTCGCTCGGCGTGATCGGCTACGAATGCCTCTCCGGCGCGCGCCCGTTCTCCGGGGAGTCGCAGATCGCCATTGCCCTGGCACAGGTCAATGACACGCCGCCGCCGCTGCAGGAAAACCTGCCGCGCCCGATCCGCGCGCTGCTGATGTCCATGCTGGCCAAGGATCCCGCCGACCGTCCCGCCACGGCCGAGAAGCTTGCCGAGGCTGCCGAGGCCATCCGCGCCGGCAATATCCGCGCGGCCGAAGCCGCCGTTCCGGGCATGCTCCTTTTCGACGGCGGCGACGCGGCTACCAGCGCGGTTACCGCCCCGGTCCCGTCCGCAGGGACGGCTCCCACGCGGACCGTTGACGCCGGCACCTCGCAGCTTCCTGCCGTCGGCGGTGCTGCCGCTGGCGCTGCTGCAGGTGCTGCCGCGGCCGGCGGGGTGGGCGCCGAGCGTGCTTGGACCGAAACTGATATTGACGACGACGGCGAGGTGCCGCCGCAGAACCCTCGCAAAAGACGCAGTCCGTGGACCTGGCCGCTGATCGGACTGATCGCGCTGATCCTCTTCGCAGTCCTCGGCGCCTGGCTGGTCCCCCTGCTCACCGCAACGGATGATGAGTCCACACCGCCTCCGGCCGCGACGTCGTCGACAACCAGCAGGTCGGCTACGGCCACCACTACGGAAGCCACCGAGACCACACCCGCCCAGACCCAGGACGCACCCACCACCACGCGGGAACCCTCGACGCCGGATACCGTCCAGCTCGTAGCGTCGAGTTTCCAGGGCCGCCCCTTCGAAGAAGTCCGTACGCAGCTCGAGAACGACGGTTTCGGCGTCGTCGGTGATCCGGTGCAAAGCGACGTCGAGGAGGGCCTGGTGACCGACATCAGTCCGTCCGGCTCGGTGGAACCGGGCGCGACCATCACGGTGAGTTATTCCGAGGGCCCCGGCACCGTCGATATCCCGGGCGGGCTCTCCGGCCAGTCGGAGCAGCAGGTGCGCGAGTCCCTGCTGCAGCTCGGCTTGAATCCGCAGAACGGGGGCGAGGAGCCGAACGACGCCCCCGCCGGCACCGTGATCAGCATGGATCCGGCGCCGGGCACTGCCGTCCCGGAAGGCTCCACCGTCACCTACATCGTCTCTTCCGGTCCCGAAGAGACCCAGGAGCCGGAAGAAACGCTCACCCTGCCGACAACCGTCCCGGACGCGGAGGGATAAGCGTTGTGAACAGTTGCGGACTGGAACATGGAAGGTAAGTACTCAGTGGAAGCGCCCCAGGTCCTGAACGGACGTTACGAGGTAGGTGAACTCATTGGCCGTGGAGGCATGGCCGATGTCCACCTCGGTCGTGACGTCCGTCTGGGACGCACCGTGGCGATCAAGCAGTTGCGTGCCGACCTGGCCCGTGACCCCTCCTTCCAGTCCCGTTTCCGCCGGGAAGCGCAGACTGTCGCCGGGCTGAACCACCCGGCCATCGTCGCGGTGTACGACACGGGCGAGCAGGAGCTCCCCGGTTCAGCCGCCCATGATGTCAAAGCACCCTTTATTGTCATGGAGTACGTGCGCGGCCGCACCCTTCGCGACCTGATCCGGTCGGGCGAACTGACCATCGAAAAGTCGGTCGAGTACGCCCTGGGCGTGCTGGCAGCTCTGCAGTACAGCCACCGCTCCGGCATAGTGCACCGGGATATCAAACCCGCCAACGTCATGGTGACCCCGGACGACCAGGTGAAGGTCATGGACTTCGGCATCGCGCGCGCCCTGGCGGATTCCGCCGCGACGATGACCCAGACCCAGGCCGTCCTCGGTACCGCGCAGTACCTTTCTCCGGAGCAGGCACGCGGTGAAACGGTGGACGCACGGAGCGACCTGTACTCTGCGGCCTGCCTGTTGTATGAAATGCTGGCCAGCCGCCCTCCGTTCATCGGCGACAGCCCGGTTTCCGTGGCCTACCAACATGTCAGAGAACTGCCGGAACCGCCCAGCAGCTTCAACCGGAACGTCACGCCCGCCTTGGATTCCGTGTTGGCGCGCGCACTGCAGAAAGACAAAACAGACCGTTTCCAGGACGCAGCCTCCTTCAGTGCGGCCCTTCAAGGCGCCCAAGAAGGCATCGTGGTCGGTGCCGACGAGGCCCGGACCGAAGCGATGCCCGCACAGAACGCTCCGACTGCTGCCTTCACAGCGGCTCCGTTCCCCGTTCCGGTAGGAACACCGGGCAGTAACGGCCCCAGCACGCCCGAAGCCGGGGAATCTCCCGACGAGCAGTACGACACCGATGGACTGGACCAGACCGGCGCCATCAACGCATCGCCCCACACGGCCGCCATCCCGATGGCACTGCAGGTCGGCAACGAATCCGAAGAAGTCGATACACGCCGCCGTACCCGACGACGCGCGTGGACCACGGTGCTGGTGATCGCGCTGATACTCCTGCTGGTCGGCGGTGGTTTTTACCTCTTCAACTACCTGCGCAACGCCCAACCCGACATGGTCGCCGTACCTCAGGTGGCCGGTATGGAACAGACGGAGGCCTCCAACACCATTTTCAACCATGGCCTGGTGCCGCAGATCGAGTCCAGGTTCAGCGATGAAGTAGCCGAAGGCGAAGTCATCAGCACCGACCCCGAGGGCGGCACAGCAGCCCTGCCTGACAGCGAAGTCATCATCTACGTGTCGGAGGGCAAGGAGTTCGTCACAATTCCGGAGGACTTCAGCGGCCGCACAGAGGGCGAAGTCCGGGACAAGCTTCGCCAGCTCGGTCTGGTCCCGGGGGAGAACGTCTCGGCCAACAGCGCCGTAGTTCCGAGCGGGAATGTCATCGCTACGGACCCCAAGGCCGGTGAGAAGGTCCGCACTGACTCCACCGTCGACCTGGTCATTTCAAATGGCCTGGTAACCGTCCCGGCGCTCCTCGGCAAGACGGAGGAGGAGGCCATCAGCCTGCTCCAGGACGACCCCGCCGTCGCATTGCCTTACCGGGTTGAGCAGGTGGAAAACGAGGTTGTCGAGCCCGGCACGGTGACCGCGCAGAGCCACAATGCCGGCAGCAATGTTGCGCAGGGCACGGAAATCGTCATTACTGTTGCCGTCGCGCCGCCGGAGCCGTCCCCGGAACCGACGGAACCGGAGCCCACGGATCCGCCGACGGATTCGGATGAGAATAACGGGAACAATAACGGCGATGACCGCGGCCGGGGAAATAACGACGGCGGCCGGGACGACAGCGGCAACGACGGTCGCGACGACAGTAACAGCCGCGCCTACGACGACTCAGACATCCCGTTCCTCTAGGCCGAAGCTACGTAGGTCTAGAGGCTATCCGGGCTGCGGCTACTTGGTGATCAGCGGGCTCAGGGTCGCCGCGCGCTCCGCTGCGCCTTCCATGCCCAGCGATTCCAGCCAGTTGCCCAGCATGAGGTAGCCGCCTTCGGTCAGCACGGACTCGGGGTGGAACTGCACGCCCCACAGCGGGGCTTCGCGGTGCGCCAGGCCCATGATGACCCCGCCATCGGTTTCGGCGGTGATCTCCAGCTGCGCGGGAATGGTTTCCCGGACTGCCGCCAGGGAGTGGTAGCGCGTGGCGGTGAAGGGGCTGGGGACGCCCGCAAAGACATTCTGGCCGCGGTGCAGCACCTGGGACGTCTTGCCGTGCATCAGCTCCGCTGCATGGGTCACTACGCCGCCATAGGCCTCGGCCAGCGCCTGATGGCCCAAGCAGACGCCGAGCATCGGCTTGCTGTTCTCGCCGCACCAGCGGATCAGATCCACGCACACACCCGCCTCGGCGGGGTTTCCGGGCCCGGGGGAGACCAGCACGCCGTCCCGCGCTCCGGCCAGCTCGATTGCTTCGGCAAGTGTCACGTCGTCGTTCCTGACAACGGTCGTCTCGGCTCCAAGCTGCTGCAGGTAGCCCACGAGGGTGTAGACAAAGCTGTCGTAGTTATCGACAACCAGGATGCGGGGAGTGGTGGTCATGATTATTCGATCGTGCCAATCGTGGAATCGGTGAGCGGGTTGAATTGCGAAAGCCAGGGGAAGACAAACTGCAAAAGCAGCAGGACTGCCCCGGCAATCAACAGGATGGATACAATGATCCGCACCCAGAGCGGCCCGGGCAAATGGCGGAAAATCCAACCGTACATAATCAGCTCCCGCTTCCTGCCGGAGCGGCGGCATACTCGGCCACGCGCTCGGCAATCTCGGCCGGCGGCCCCTCGGACATGGGCTGCCAGCTCTCCATCACGGCGTAGGCAATGATGCGTTCCGTGGCACCGTACCGTGGGTTGCACGCGGTCATGGTCAGATACCGTTCCGTCGGTTCGGCCTCGGGCTTGGTGGGCACCGGAGCAATGACATCCACGCGGTCCGGCATCACAATCTGGTTGTTGCGGAAGGTGTACGTGTAGTAGCCGTCCTTGGTCTGCACATAGATCTTGTCGCCGGGGACCAGGGTGTGGATCAGGTCCAGTACCTGCCCGTGGGTCTGCCGGTGTCCGGCAACCGCGAAGTTTCCTACCTCGCCCGGCATCTGGGTTCCCGGGTAATGGCCAAGGCCCAGCGAGTCCAGCACATCAACCCCGACACCGCTGGTTACCGGCCGGGCGTGGTCCTCCCCGAAGCGCGGCACATAGACGACGGCGAACGTCTCGCCGTATTCGGGCTTGTCCAGAACCGGCGGCTCGGCGTCGTCGTTATTTTTTTCCCCGCTGTTCGCTTCCGGGCTGGCGGACGGTGCAGCAGCGGGCAGCTCGAATTCCTCGAAGAGCGAGGTGAGGGCCTCTTCCTGCTTCTGGTTGGACTCGATGTTGGTCCACCACAATTCCCAGCCCACAAACAGCAGCGCCACCAGGCCCAAGGTGATCAGCAGCTCGCCGATCACTTGAACGACAACCTGCACGGGGGACCTGCGCCCGCTGGCCTTTCGCCGTCGCCGGCGGCCCGGGACAGCAGGATCCACAGCGTCCGCCACGGCACCTCCAGGTTGGTGTTGTGACCGCGCACTTCCGGGAGGAGCGGAGTGGTCACAACCGCAGAACAGTATTAGTAGACTAAACAGCTAGAACATGCTGATTAAAGGTCTCTCAAGCAGAATACCTTCTATAGTCGGCAGAGAATGTCCGCTACTGATGACAACCGCCGGTTTTCGCTGATGCTTCAGGCCGGTGAAGGAGGACCCATGCCAGAGTCTAAGCCCCGCAAAAGAAGCGAACGCAGGCCGCAGACGACGGCGGCGCCGGAGTACAAGCCGAACCCGGTGTGGTTCAAGCCGGTGATGTTCGGTTTGATGATCATCGGCCTGCTGTGGATCATCGTTTTCTACATCACCGAGGCACAGTGGCCGATCGCCGCCGCCGGCTCCTGGAACATCATGATCGGATTCGGCATTGCGATCGCGGGCTTCCTGATGACCACCAAGTGGCGTTCATAGAAGCTTTCCAGACCGCGGGATAAAGCAGCGGCCGCCGGAAACTATCTCCGGCGGCCGCTGCTTTTTTATTTTTTGTTACGCCTTGCTCGCCTCGGCGACGGCGCTCACCGCAGCCGTGACGGCGGGTGCTACCCGCGGATCCAGCGGGCTGGGGACGATGTAGTCGGCGCTGAGATCGCTGGCAGCAATGTCGGCGATGGCCTGGGCGGCGGCTACCTTCATCTCCGAGGTGATCTTCTTCGCACCGGAATCCAGAGCCCCGCGGAAGATACCGGGGAAGGCCAGAACGTTATTGATCTGGTTCGGGAAATCACTGCGCCCGGTGGCCACTACCTTGGCGTACCGGCGGGCGATCTCGGGATGAACCTCCGGATCCGGGTTCGACAATGCGAAGACAATGGCGTCGTCGGACATCGCTGCGAGTTGCTCTTCCGGAATCGTACCGGCCGAAACCCCCACGAACACATCCGCGCCTTCGAGCGCTTCGGCGCTGCCGCCGGTGGTTCCGCGCGGATTGGTGCGCTCGGCGTACGTGGCCTTGATCCCGGACAGGTCCTGGCGGCCCGAATGGATGATGCCCTTGGAATCCAGGATCGTCACGTCGGAGATACCGGCGGTCATGAGGATCTCGGCCACGGCGATGCCTGCCGCGCCGGCTCCTGAAACGACAACCTTCAGGGACGAGAGCTCGCGCTGGACGAACTTGGCGGCGTTGGTGAGGGCGGCCAGAACAACGACGGCGGTGCCGTGCTGGTCATCGTGCATCACCGGCATGTCCAGGGCTTCGATGAGGCGCTCTTCGATCTCGAAGCACCGGGGCGCGGAAATGTCCTCGAGGTTGACGGCTCCGAAACTCGAACGCAGCCGCACAACGGTTTCAACGATCTCGTCAACATCGGTGGACTCAATGACCAGCGGAATGGAATCCAGGCCGGCGAATTTCTGGAAAAGTGCAGCCTTTCCTTCCATCACCGGCAGGGACGCGCTGGCACCGATGTTGCCGAGTCCCAGGACGGCCGTACCGTCGCTGACCACCGCGACGAGACGGGAAGCCCAGGTGTACTTTTGGGCCAGTTCCGGCTCGGCATGGATGGCACGGCTGACCTGTGCCACACCCGGAGTGTAGGCGATGGAGAGATCGCGCTTGTCATTGAGCGGCGCGGTCAGTCCGACCGTGAGCTTGCCACCCTCATGGGCAGCGAAAATCTCTTCGGTTGTCAGCTCGATCGGCGTCGAGTTCACGGTTTCAGCAGTCACTTGTATGTCCTTTTCTGAGCATCCGGCGATCCGGAAGAACGCATGGTGGTCGGGCATCACAGCACATGCATACAGGAGGCGGATCCTCTACCGGCGGGCCGTCGGGCTGTGCGCGGCGACGCCGATGGCGGTATTACACGGCAAATCTTGCTCAACGTCGCCTGGCCTGTCGGCGACCGTCTCGGTTTCGGCTGGTCGAGCCGACACTCGATTCAATACGTTACCGGACAGCGCACCACGACTGCGGGGATGTTTCCCAAAAATTTCCCTATATTTCGCAATTTGCGGCAAGCCAGCTAACGTGACGCGACACCTCGTCTAGTGGCCGGGCTAGGGGCGACTTCCACTTCTGCGCATCCACGCGCTCACTGCTGACCGAGGAATTCGGCAGCCAAGTCGGCAAAGTATTCCGGTTGGTCCAGGGTGGCCAGGTGCCCCGCATCCGGAATGGTTTCCAGTCTCCCTCCGGTTGCTGCGGCGGCAGCCTGCATTTCTTTACGTCCCACCAAATCGTCGTCCTGGCCGTGAATCCACAGGGTGGGAAGGTCCAGCTGTCCCGGGCGGGGCAGAAAATCGAGGCGCATCCTGAATGGCCCGTAGGCGCTGATCTGCCACTCGTCGAGGATCTTCTCCTTGTGGCTGCACCTAGCGATAGCTTTCGAGCTCGCCAGACGGAGGATGAAGCCCAAATCCATGGGTGTGTGCCCTTGCCGTGAGGTAAGCAGCAAGCGACCTTCGAACGGCCGCAGGTGAACGAGCGAAGTATCTGAATGCTGTTGTCAGCACGAAGGGCAGATGAATGATCAGCCACGTCGCAAATTGGGCGCGCCGTCTGGCCCCGATGCCGTCTGGAACTGCCAGAACCAAGCGGGTTACAGTGCCTGGATTATTCAGGGCGTAGCCGATCGCGAGCCCCGCTCCCCTGGAAGTCCCCACTATGGCGATCCGTCGCAGGCCCAGATAGCTGAGCAATTCGAAAATAACTTGTTCACACAACTCCTGCGTGATCGGCTGCTGCCATGGGCAGCCAGCTCCGGCGCGACAAGCTGACAGGACAACTCGGCACTGGCCAGCATCGCGCCATGCAGCAGCAATATCGGCGGCGCGTCGGGCTTGCCGGCAACGTAGAGCTGTACCGGACCGCGCGCTCGTTTTAGATCGGTCGAAAATTACCAAAATATGTAGTTTGCACAAGTTGTGCACGGAGTTATCCACAGGCGTGTATAACTTTGGGGAAACTTTGCCTTGGCCTTGGATTGTTGCCGCAGTTGAGCCGCTCCGGAGCTAGACATTTGTGTTAATCACAGGTGTGTAAGTTATCCACGCTGTTGATAACTCTTGTGGATAACCGCCGGAAAGATGTGAAAACAGGGATGGCGCCGGGCGTGCGAGTCGATGAATGTCCTTCTCTGGCGACCAACTTCTTCGCCTTCCCGTTGTGCCCCCACTTTTGGCGGAGCCCGTGGCTAGCGGAGCGGTCTAAACCTTGAGACCAGAATCAGCGGGTTCGCAGCGGCGGAAATACCACGTTCCCGCCGGGGCACCTCGTAGCTACGCGGTTCAAGCCCACTGGCAGGACTCCTAGGGGCGCCTCGGCGTGGAGGGCCCGCAGAAGGCGGGCTCCCATTGATAGTTATCCACAGCCCTGGCTTTTCGTGGGGATACGCCTTCGATTATATGTTCTACTGTTTATTTCGCGGTCCCCTCAACTTATCCACAGAGGTTATGCACAACGGGGATAAGTTACACACATGTAATTCCACAGCTGTGGATACTGCGCTGACAGTGATCACAGAATTTAAGCTGGGCCGGGACAAAGAGTTATGCACCCCTGTGGAAAACTCTGTGCACAACTGTGAACAACTTACGTGCGGTCCTCAGGAGAGATCTACCGCCTTCCGCCGAGCCGCCCGGCTGGATGTTTCCACAGGTGCTCCCTGAGCTTCGGAGGCTAAGAATGAGCTTAAACGGGAACGGCCGGCACCGCCGCGGCTGCAGCAGTACCGACCGTCTGACCCTTGGAGCTATTGGGGCAGCGTGACCATTGATGACCCGATCCAGGTCAGTACGACCAGCAACACCGCAATGCCCGCCAGGCCTGCCCATTGCAACCGCTGCTGGTTCTCGCCACGGGGAACGAAAGCAATGGCGGCAGCAGCCAACGCACCGGTGACCATGCCACCAATGTGCGCCTGCCACGAGATGCCGGGGAAGAAACTGATGACAACATTGATGCCGATCAGCACCAGGATGCCGCGGACGTCCTGTTTCCGCTGCAACTGGACGATCAACAGGGTTGTGAAAAGCCCGAAGACGCCGCCGGAGGCGCCCACGACACCTTGGTTTATTTCGCCCAGCAGGAGCACAGCAACGGACCCGCCCCAGATCGATAGGAGGTAGAGCGCCACGAATTTCAGACGCCCCAGCAACGGTTCAAGGTGTTGCCCGAAGATCCAGAGCGCATACATGTTAAACGCGATGTGCAGGAGAAGACCCGTTGAATGCAGGAAGCCTGCAGTGATCATCCGCCACGGTTCGAAGGGCAGTCCCGGGACCTGCGCAGTGTAAAGAGGAGCATAGACAAGGTTCGCCTGAATAACGCCGGGCAACACCCACTGCAGAATATAGATCGCAACGCAAAGCGCGATGATGGTGAGCGTCACCACCGGCCTGCCGGTGGTGACCGCTCCTCCGTAGACCGTGCGATGGGTCGGAAGATTGCGCGCCTGTTCCTTGACGCAGTCCACACATTGGATACCGACGGCGGCCGTCCGCTGGCACTCGGGGCAAGTCGGTCGCCCGCAGCGCTGGCACCGGACGTAGGAAATGCGGTCCGGATGGCGTGGACAGACAGGAACTTCGGATTGCGGCTGTTCCGCTGGCATCCCGTAGGACATGAGGGGGCGTCTCCTGGAGGAAAGCTGGTTAAGAAAAATGTCCCCGCCCGGACTCGGCCGGACGGGGATGGTTGAGGTCTTAGAGCTGCTCGACTGTGATGTTGTTGATAACAACGTCTTCCAGCGGCTTGTCCCGCATGTCCGTAGCCACAGTGTTCAGCTTGTCCACAACCGCGCGTGAGGACTCGTCGGTCACATCACCGAAGATCGTGTGCTTTCCTTGCAGCCAAGTTGTGGGGGTCGTCGTGATGAAGAACTGCGAGCCGTTCGTTCCGCGGCCGCCCTGGAGGCCGGCATTGGCCATCGCGAGCTTGTAGGGCTCGGTGAAGTCCAGATCGGGGTTGATCTCGTCGTCGAACTGGTAGCCCGGGCCGCCTACGCCCTGTCCGAGCGGATCTCCGCCCTGCAGCATGAAGTCCTTGATGATGCGATGGAAGATGACGCCATCGTAAAGGGGGGCGTTGGTTTCTTCGCCGGTCGCCGGGTGCTTCCAAGTGATTTCGCCCGTAGCGAGGCCGACGAAGTTCTTGACCGTCTTCGGGGCATGGTTGCCGAAGAGGTTGACCACGATGTCGCCATGGTTGGTGTGAATGGTTGCTTTAGCTGTAGGAATAGCAGTCATAGAGCCATTCTTCCACGCGGCTGCAAGGAAATTGCCAGCGGCGCCTGGTTCCGCGTTCAGTGAAAATGCCCCTTATTCAAGGACCGGCATAGCACCTTGTCGCACGCACGAAGTAGTCTGAGTGTGGACCGTCACCATCTCCGGGAGGTAGTAGTGAAGAAAACCGAACGTTTAGCCCGTGATCTAGAGGGCACTGTCACTGTCGGTGTGGAAAATGCCCGTGATTGGGCCACTCCTCGGGTAGAGGCTGCGTTGAACTGGGCGGTGCCGCGTATCGAAAAGGGCATCGGAACAGCTTCTCCCAGAATCCAGGAGGGCATTCAGCGCGCCGCTCATGACCTGTCACAGGGCGTCTCAACAGTGACCCCCAAGATTCAGGCTGAGCTGGACAAGATTGCCCCGAAGATTGCCCAGATTGTCGATGACGCCACTCCGCGCATCCAGGGCACATTGGACAAGGCATCTCCGGCCATCACCCACGCCCGGGACAAGGTCGTCGGCGAGTACATACCGACTCTGTCCGAGCGGGTCGGAAATGCGGGGGAGAACCTTTCGCGTTCCCTCGACAAGTCGGCCGCGGTAAAGGTCGTGGGGTCGAAGAAGATGATCCGCAAGGCCCAGAAGGCGGCCGCTGCATCCGCCAAGGAAGCAGCCAAGGAACTGAAAAAGCAGCAGAAGTCCGGCAAGGGCAAGGGCTGGCTTATTGCCGGCGTTATTGGTGCGGCTGCGGCTGCCGGTGTCGCAGCATGGCGTGCCTCCCGGCCGGTTGAAGATCCTTGGAAGACCCCGGTCACGCCGACCCCTACTCCGGTTCCCAACACTTCGGCCGCTCCGACTGCATCGACTGCAGATGTCGCAGACACAGGAAAGCAAGCTGCCGCAGCCGCTTCGGCAACGTTGGCTGACAAAACTGCCGACGCAGCAGCGAGCGTTTCCGGCACCGCCAAGCACGCTGCCACCGAGGCAAAGGCAGACGCGGACAAAGCCGCCGAAGCTGCCAAGGATTCAGTAGATCGGTCCGCCGAGGCCGCCAAGAACGCTGCCGATGCCTCGGCAGCCACGACGACCTCCGCCGCGGAGGGCGCAGCACGAGTCGCCAATTCAGCGGCCAAGGATGCAGCAGACAAGGCCGGAACGGCCTCGGATGCGGCGAAGGACAGCAACAAGTAACGCATCTTCCACAGATGGTAAATGAGGTCTCTGCTTCGGCAGGGACCTCATTTTTAACTCCGGATGAATCCCCACGGGAGCTGATAGATTCAGTCCCATGCAGACTCCGAAGCCGAGCGTTTCGATTGTAATTCCCGCCTTCAACGAAGAGTCGGTGATTCGACAGTGTCTTTTCGCGGCCATATCCCAGTCGAAACCTCCTGCCGAAATCATCGTTGTGGACAACAAATCAACCGATCGGACAGTCGAACTCGTACGGCAGATGCAGGACGAATATCCGGACGCGCCCCTCGTCCTGCTCTCCCAGGATCAGGAACAAGGCCTTATCCCGACCCGGAACTTCGGCTTGGACCACGCCACCGGTGAAGTGCTGGGGCGGATCGATGCCGATTCCATCCTGGAACCGGACTGGGTGGAACACCTCCAGAACGCCTTCCTGGATCCCGAAGTAATGGCCGCCACCGGCCCGGTGCTCTACTACGACATGCCCCTGCGCCGCTTCGGCCTCCAAGCTGACGACCGGATGCGCAGGTTCGTGCTGAAGCTGGCGAAGAAGCAGTATCACTTTCTTTTCGGCTCTAACATGGCCATCCGCAGGGGAGCTTGGGAGATCATCCGCAATGAAGTGTGCCTCGACGAAGAAGACGAGATGCATGAGGACATCGATATCTCCGTCCACCTTGCCGAGCATGCACTTCGCATCCTGTACGTTCCCGAAATGATCAGCGGGATGTCCGCCCGCCGGCTGGAGGACTCACCCAAGGATTATCGGTATTACGTGACGCGGTTCGACCGGACCTACAAGAACCACAAGATTAAACGGCGGCTGCTGAGGGTTCCCACGCTGATCTTCATGAGCGTCTACTACCCGGCGAAGATCCTGCGTAGGGTCCACCAGGCCCGCACGAAACAGATTGTCCCGCGCGGCGGAATCTGATCACTCCGGCGGCCGTGCCGAGGGCCGGACGGAGGAGGCCGAGCCCTTTCTCATACGGCGGTGAACGGAACGGTTCTGAAACAGAACGACGACGGCAAGTCCCGCCATTATGAGGGCGAGGCCGAGGTATGTGCCCCAGGGCAGCGCCTCATGCAGGAACACGGCTGCCAGTATGGCAGCGCCAGGAATCTCCAGCAGGATAATCATGGAGACCACCAGAGGACTCAAGGTGGCGAGCAGGTAATTAAAGACCGTGTGGCCCATCAGCTGCGCGACAGCCGTCACGGCCAGAATGCCAATCCACGCTTCCGGTGGGAATCCCACAAGGGACTGCCCCGACACGAGGCACATCACCAGCAGGATGCCCGAACAGATCCCGTAGCACAGGGTGGTGTAGGTTCCGGTCGAGAGTGTCCGGCGCACTTTGCTGCCGGCGACCGTGTAAATGCCTGCCATGGCCCCGCCAACGACCGCAAGTACGTCCCCTATGATGGCCTCGGATGAAAGCTGCAGGTCGAATCCCGAAATCACGACGACGCCGCCAAGGGCCAGCCCCAGGCCCACGAGTACCTGCGGAGCGCTGCGGATGCCCCGGAACAGGTTGAAAACCGCGATCCAGGCCGATTGGAGGCATACCAGGGCCGTAGCAGCAGCAACGGATGTCAGCTGCAGTGCCGTGATGAAACAGGCGAAATGGAGGGCCAGCGCAAGTCCTGCGATGGCACTCCACTTCACGTCCGACGTCGTGAGCCGGCGGAATTCCTGCCGTCGCGTAAGGCCAGCGGGCACGCCCATGACTACGCCGCCGAGGAAGTTGCGCCAAAAGGCGATGGCCAGCGCGGGTGCAGCCGTGGCAGCCATGATGGGGCCAGAAGCGGCGACGCCCAGGACACCCAGCGCGGCGAGGAAGAAAGTCACGTCCTCACCGTAAGGTGTGCACGCGGCAAACTCCCAGTTGTTCGTCGGGCAAGGGTGCACATACAAAAGATCCCGGTCCTGATGGACCGGGATCTTTATGTTCGGTGGAGGCAAGGGGACTCGAACCCCTAACCCCCTGCTTGCAAAGCAGGTGCGCTACCAATTGCGCCATGCCCCCGAAAGGAACCTCACCAGTATAACCTAGCGGGCTTTGGAGCTAATCAACCTTGTCGGTCGACTTGCTCCACGCGGATTTCTCCGCTTCAGATTCCTGCCACTTCTTGTAGACGACGGCGCCTGCGACTGCAGCTGCCAGAACCAGCAACTTCTTCACAGCGTCCTCCATAAGTCGGAACAGTTTTCCGTGGGCGTACCAGGACTTGAACCTGGGACCTCTTCGTTATCAGCGAAGCGCTCTAACCGCCTGAGCTATACGCCCCCTTGCCCCGTCGGGCCGAAATATGACTTTACAGCACATCCCGACGCAACTCCAAATCGGCCCGCACCGTGCCTGCGGGACGCGTCTGCTGATGCAGAAAACCCTCCTCCACCGACGGATATCCGTGGTGGAGGAGGGTTGTTCCGTACTGATCTCAGTCGTCGGTGAGGGTGACGCCGATACCGCCAACCAAGGTGGCAGAGATGTTGTAGAGCACGGCCGAAAGCATCGCCAGCGCCGTCAGGAGGACGACGTTGACTACCGCGATGATGGTCGCGAACGACGCCACCTGGCCTAGCGAGGCATAGGCCCGGAGGTCGAAGGCTCCGCCCTCGCTGCCGGCAATTTCAGTCAGCAGGTCATTAACGCGGTCGAAGATGCCGGTGATGTCCAGCGTGGTCCATAAAACGATGGACGCGACAACTGTCACGATGCCCAGCGCCACGGAGAGCAGGAATGCCATCTTCAGTACCGACCAAGGGTCCACCTTGCTGACTAGCAGGCGTGCGCGGCGGGCCTTGGCCTTGGGTGCCGGACGGACCAGTCCTGGACGTGATGCCTGGCCCGTCGGACGCGTGCCGGCAGGACGCGCGCCGGAACTTCCGCCTGAGCGTGCTCCCGCCGCCGGCTTTTGCCCTGTGCCGCCCGACGGACGCTGCGAAGGCTTCGCCGGCGGGTTGCGAGGAGCCCCTACGCGCGGTGCATTAGCCGGCCGGGTACCCGGCCGGGGCGTATTGGGTGTGCTCACTCGTTACCTCCGTCTTCCGGCGCCTCTGCTGCCTCGTCGGCAACTGATGGCATTTGGTCTGCATTCAACGGTACTTCATCAGCAGGCTGCTGCGCAGATTCCGCTGCTTCTGCAGCCTCACCTGGAACTTCCACCTCATCATTCCCGCCATCTTCCTCCGGATCCCCGCCCAGGCCCCGTTCGGAGTTCTTGGCGACGGCGATGATGCGGTCCTTCTTGTCCGGTTTGGCAAAGATAACGCCCATGGTGTCCCGGCCCTTGGCAGGCACGCCGGTGACCGAGGAACGGACTACCTTTCCGCTGGCCATGACCACCAGAACCTCGTCTTCTTCCTGGACGACAAACGCGCCCACCAGGTTTCCGCGGTCCTCGGCATATTTGCCAACCTTAATACCCAGGCCGCCGCGTCCCTGTACCCGATATTCCCCGACGCTCGTCCGTTTGGCGTAGCCGCCCTCAGTGACGATGAAGACAAATGAATTATCCGTGACGACGTCGGCTGTCAGCAGCTCGTCTTCTTCGCGGAACTTCATTCCGGTCACGCCCGACGTGGCGCGGCCCATCGGGCGCAGGGCCTCGTCCGTGGCGGTGAAGCGCAGGGACTGGCCCTTGCGGGACACAAGCATCAGGTCATCGGTCTCGGAAACAAGCTGCGCAGAAACCAGTTCGTCTTCGTCGCGTAAGTTGATGGCGATGACACCGGCCGAGCGGTTCGTGTCATAGTCCTCGAGCCGGGTTTTCTTGATTAGACCGCGCTTAGTTGCCAACACCAGATAGGGGGACTGCTCGTAGTCGCGCAGCTCCAGGACCTGGGCAATGTGCTCGTCCGGCTGGAAGGCCATCAGGTTGGCAACATGCTGGCCCTTCGCGTCCCGTCCGGCTTCTGCGAGTTCATAGGTCTTCGCCCGGTAGACGCGGCCAAGGTTGGTGAAGAACAACAGCCAGTGGTGCGTCGTGGTGACAAAGAAGTGTTCGACAACGTCGTCACCGCGCAGCTGTGCGCCCTTGATGCCCTTGCCGCCGCGCTGCTGCGAACGGTAGTTATCGATGCGGGTCCGCTTGACGTATCCGCCGCGGGTGATGGTGACGACCATTTCCTCTTCAGGAATCAGGTCTTCCATGCTCATGTCGCCGTCGTAACCCAAAGCGATCTGGGTGCGGCGGTCATCGCCGTACTTGTCGGTGAGTTCCTGCAGCTCTTCGCTGACGATCCCGCGCTGGACTTCCTCGGAGGCGAGAATCCGGTTGAACTCGGTGATCATCCGCTCGAGTTCGGCATGCCGGTCCTGGATTTTCTGGCGTTCCAAAGCGGCAAGCCGGCGCAGCTGCATATCGAGGATTGCCCGGGCCTGGAGCTCGTCGATATCCAGCAAACCCATGAGCCCGTCACGCGCTTCCTCCGTAGTGGCCGAGGCACGGATGAGCGCGATGACCTCGTCCAGCGCATCGAGTGCCTTGAGCAGGCCACGCAGGATATGCGCCTCTTCCTCCGCCTTGCGCAGCCGGTAGCGCGTCCGCCGGACGATCACTTCCAACTGGTGGGCGACCCAGTGCCGGATGAAGGCGTCCAGGGTCAGGGTTCGCGGGACGCCGTCGACGATCGCCAGCATGTTTGCCGCGAAATTCTCCTGCAGCTGGGTGTGCTTGTACAGGTTGTTCAGTACTACCTTGGCCACGGCATCGCGCTTGAGCACAATCACCAGGCGCTGGCCGGTGCGGCCGGAGGTCTCATCGCGCAGGTCCGCGATGCCGCTGATCTTGCCGTCCCTGACCAGGTCGGCAATCTTGATGGCCAGGTTGTCCGGATTGGCTTGGTAGGGAAGTTCCGTCACCACCAGGCAGGTACGATTCTGGATTTCTTCCACGTTGACCACGGCGCGCATCGGAATGGATCCGCGGCCGGTCCGGTACGCATCTTCAATGCCCTTGTGGCCCAGGATCTGTGCGCCGGTCGGGAAATCCGGGCCCTTGATGCGCTGCATGAGTGCTTCCAGCAATTCCTCGCGGGAAGCTGTGGGGTTCTGCAGGTACCACTGCACGCCGTCGGCGACTTCACGCAGGTTGTGCGGCGGGATGTTCGTGGCCATACCGACGGCAATGCCGGACGAGCCGTTAACCAGCAGGTTGGGGAAGCGCGACGGCAGGATGGTCGGTTCCTGGTTCTTACCGTCGTAGTTGTCCTGGAAGTCGACGGTTTCCTCGTCGATGTCGCGCACCATCTCCATGGCAAGCGGGGCCATCTTGGTCTCGGTGTACCGCGGGGCCGCAGCGCCGTCGTTACCCGGGGATCCGAAGTTGCCCTGCCCCAGCGCGAGGGGGTAACGCATGGTCCAGTCCTGGATCAGGCGCACCAACGCATCGTAGATGGCGGAGTCGCCGTGCGGATGGTACTGGCCCATGACCTCGCCGACCACGCGCGCGCACTTGTTGAACGAGCGGTCCGGACGGTAGCCACCGTCGAACATCGCGTACAGCACGCGGCGGTGGACCGGTTTGAGCCCGTCCCGGACGTCCGGCAGCGCACGCCCGACGATGACCGCCATGGCGTAGTCCAGGTACGACCGCTGCATTTCGGTCTGCAGGTCGACCTGCTCGACCCGGTCCGTCAGAATATCGCCTTCCAACGGGATGTCCCCGGCAACACCCTCGGGGAGGTCCGGAGTCTCTTCGTCGCTCATCGTTGCGTTCCTTCTGTCAAAGTCATCGTGTTACCAGGGCAAGGGTTTCCGGCCGGACATCGCTAGATGTCCAGGAACCTCACGTCCTTGGCGTTCTGCTGAATAAACGTGCGGCGGGACTCGACATCCTCACCCATCAGCACGGAGAAGATCTGGTCCGCGGCCGCGGCGTCATCCATGGTCACCTGCAGCAGCGTGCGGTTATCCGGATCCATGGTTGTATCCCACAGTTCCGTGTAGTCCATCTCGCCCAGACCCTTGTAGCGCTGGATGCCGTTCTCCTTGGGCAGGCGCTGGTTGCTGGCCAGCCCCTTGCGGATTACCTCGTCGCGTTCCCGGTCGCTGAAGACGTAGTCGTGCGCATGGTTGGACCACTTGATGCGGTACAACGGCGGCTGCGCCAGGTAGACATAACCGTTTTCAATCAGCGGGCGCATGTAGCGGAACAACAAGGTCAGCAGCAAAGTAGTGATGTGCTGGCCGTCGACGTCGGCATCCGCCATCAGTACGATCTTGTGGTACCGGGCCTTCTCGACGTCGAAGTCCTCACCGATTCCGGCACCGAAGGCGGTGATCATGGCCTGGACTTCGGCATTGCCCAGCGCGCGGTCCAGACGGGCCCGTTCCACGTTGAGGATCTTTCCGCGCAGCGGCAGGATGGCCTGGGTTTCGGGGTTGCGGCCGCGCACGGCCGAACCGCCTGCCGAGTCACCCTCCACAATGTAGATTTCCGACTTCGACGGATCCTTCGACTGGCAGTCTTTCAGCTTGCCGGGCATGCCGCCGGACTCCAGCAGCCCCTTGCGCCGGGTGGACTCGCGGGCCTTGCGGGCGGCCAGGCGGGCCTGGGATGCCTGGATGGACTTGCGGATAACATCGCGCGCGGGACCGGGGTTGCGCTCCAGCCAGTCGCCGAGTTCATCGGTGACAACGCGCTGGACAAAGCCCTTGGCCTCGGAGTTGCCAAGCTTGGTCTTCGTCTGGCCCTCAAACTGAGGCTCCGCAAGCTTGACGGAAATGACGGCGGTCAGACCCTCGCGGATGTCATCACCGGTAAGGTTGTCATCCTTCTCCTTGATGATGTTCTTTTCCCGCGCGTACCGGTTGATCAGCGAGGTCATAGCGGCACGGAAACCCTCTTCGTGGGTGCCGCCTTCATGGGTGTTGATCGTGTTCGCGTACGTGTGGACGCTCTCGGAGTACGAGGTGGTCCACTGCATGGCCACCTCAGCGGACATCTTGCGATCCGTGTCCTCGGTTTCGAAGGCGATGACCTCCGGGTGGATGATGTCCACCTTCTTCGAAGAGTTCAGGTGCGTGACGTAGTCCAGCAGGCCGTTGTCGTATTTGTAGACAACCTTGCGGTGCTCCGGAGTGGTTTCGACCTCGGTGGCCGGGTGGTCCAGATCCACGTCTTCGCTGTCGGAGATGTTGTCTTCGGGATGGCGCTCATCCGTGAGGGTGATCTTCAGGCCCTTGTTCAGGAACGCCATCTGCTGGAACCGGGCCCGCAGCGTCTCGAAATCGAACTCGGTGGACTCGAAGATGCCCGCGTCCGGCCAGAACGTCTGCTGGGTGCCGGTCTCTTCCGTGGCTTCGCCCTTGCGCAGGTCACCCACCGGCTTGCCGCCATCCGCAAAAGATTGGTGCCAGACGTATCCCTGCCGGCGGACCTCTGTCTCAACACGGGAGGAAAGTGCGTTAACCACGGAAATACCGACGCCGTGAAGACCGCCGGAAACCGCATATCCGCCGCCGCCGAACTTGCCGCCGGCGTGCAGGATGGTCATCACAACCTGGACTGTGGGCCGGCCCTCGGTCGGGTGCATATCCACCGGGATACCGCGCCCATTATCGATCACGCGAACGCCACCGTCCGCCAGCAGCGTGATGTCGATAGTGTCGCAATAGCCGGCCAAGGCCTCATCGACGGAGTTGTCGACTACCTCATAGACCAAGTGGTGCAGACCGCGGGGACCCGTGGAGCCGATGTACATACCGGGGCGTTTGCGGACCGCTTCGAGGCCTTCCAGAACGGTGATGTCGCTGGCACCGTAGTCTTTGGGTTTTACGCCCTCTGTCTCCTGGGGTTCTGCGCCGGTATTTTCCAGCTCATTCTCCTGCGCCACAGTTGCCGTCGACTCCTCAAGTTCCGTCTCATGTTTGGGCGCCCTCCCAGCAGGGAAAGGCGCCGCCACCTAATTCTAGCGTGTCGCGGCGCCGAATTATGCATGAACAGGCCCTGGACGGGCAAGAAACTGCCTTTTCCCGCATTGAGGGGCCCTGTTATGGGTCGGTGTATAGGCGGCGGCCCTCTGAGTGCTCTACTCGGCTCCTGCGCATTTCGCAAGAGCCCGCTTCGATGCTGTGGAGTTTATCCGTAAGTATCGCGCGGACCCCGCCCGCTGACGGTCCGATAGCCCTTGCGCCAATTCGGCGCGGACGGAGCGAGGACCTGGATTTTGGTGACGACGCCGGGACCGAGCGCCTCATCGAAGCGTTTGATCAGCGCATGGCTCATCAACCGCAGCTGTGTCGCCCACGCGGTGGAATCGCAGCGCACCTGGACCGTTGTGTCCTGGAAGCTCTCCGGCCGGCAATGTGCCGCAATCTCCGCCCCGACCAACTCGTCCCAGCGGGAAATCACGGATCCCACCGCCACCGGCGAGGACCATCCGCGGTCCTGAATCAATCGACCGAAGACGGATCCGACGCCCCTCGGATCCCGGCCGGAATCCTGTTTCGACGTTGCGCTGACAGGATGAGACGGCGGCGTACGACGGCGTGTGGCTGACCGGGTGCGGATCTCACCACGGCCTGCGGCCGCTTCACGGACCCGGTTAAGCATCGCTTTGGCGGCATCAATTTCGTCGTGATGCGTTGTCTCGGGCTGCGCGGGACCGGTCCGTGGCGCCGGCAAATCCGCTTGGTCGCCCCGATTTTCCCTGGGTAAGGACGCGGGGCGTTTTCCGGTTGCCATCACTGATCCACCCCTCCCGGAATGACGGTCAGCTTCTCGCCGCTGAGGGCAGCAGGGATATCTTCCACTACTGCTGCAGTAACGATGACTTGCTCTGCACCTGCCACGATCCCGGCCAGTTTATCCCGGCGCTGGGTATCGAGTTCGGCGAAAACATCATCGAGGATCAGTACCGGGGCAGCCCCGGGAGTCTGGTCATCTTCGCGGAGCACATAGTAGGAAGCCAGCCGCAGAGACAAAGCAAGGGACCAGGTTTCCCCGTGGGAGGCGTAGCCCTTGGCCGGCGTCGGGCCGAGAACGAGCTCCAGCTCGTCGCGATGCGGACCGACCAGGGAAATACCGCGCTCCACTTCCTTTTTGCGCTGAGCCCGGAATGCTTCCAGATACTTGGCAGCCAGTTCCTGAACGCTCAAGGAACCCAGAGGGAGATCCGGCGTCCCGCCGTCGTTCTCTATTTCTCCGTCGTCCGAAAGCTGCAGGTCGATAGTGGAGCGGTAAATGGCGGCGGCCTTTTTCGAACCGTCCGTCAAGGATGCGTAAGCAGCGGCAACATGCGGCTGCAGCAGTTCGACCAGTTCGAGCCGCGCCTTGAGCAGTGCCGCACCGGCTTGGGCCATGTGCTGGTCCCAGACCTCGAGGGTAGATTCGTGCGTTGCGGTGAACCGACCGCTGGCACGCGCCGATTTCAACAACGCGTTGCGCTGCTTCAATACACGGTCATAGTCGCTGCGCGTGGCGGCATGGTGGGGAACCAGGCTCGCCAAGAGTTCGTCGAGAAAACGACGCCGGTTGGATGGATCGCCCTTGACCAGCGACAAGTCTTCCGGTGCAAAAAGAACCGTCCGAAGGATGCCCAATACGTCGCGGGCACGGACCGGGTTCGCGCGGTTGATTCGGACCCGGTTGGCCTTGCCGGGGTTGATTTCCAGTTCCAGGGAAGTGGACTGGCCGCCGCGGGTAATCCTGGCACGTACGAGGGCGCGTTCCGCGCCGAAGCGGATAAGGGGACCATCCGTGCTGACGCGGTGCGAGGACAGGGACGCCAAATAGCCGATGGCTTCGACAATATTGGTTTTGCCGACGCCGTTTGGGCCCACAAATACAGTGGTTCCGGGCGTAAAGGGAATATCCAGCTGGGGATAAGTCCGGAAATCAGTCAGGGATAAATACTCTACAAACACCTAGCAACGGCTACTTCTGGTTGTCATCGTGCTGTTCTCCGGCGTCGCGCACGCCGGGTGTGCGGACGGCATGTCCGCCGAACTGATTGCGGAGGGCCGCGACCATTTTCATGGCCGGGGCGTCGTCCTGCCGGGAAGCGAACCGGGCGAAGAGCGCGGCGGTAATGGCGGGTGCGGGAACGGCGTGGGCTATGGCTTCTTCCACCGTCCAGCGGCCCTCGCCCGAGTCTTCGACGTAGCCGGCGATCTTGCTCAGGCCCGGATCCTCTTCAAGCGCCTTGACCATAAGATCCAGCAGCCACGAACGGACCACGGTTCCTTTTTGCCAGGCGCGGAAGGTTCCATGGACATCCTTGATGATGTCCTTGGCTTCGAGCAGTTCGTACCCTTCGGCATAGGCCTGCATGAGTCCGTATTCGACGCCGTTGTGCACCATTTTTGCGTAGTGGCCGGCGCCGACATCGCCTACGTGAACAAAGCTTTCTTCCCGTGGTCCCTCGGGGCGCAGTGCATCGAACAGCGGCATGGCTGCCTGGACACGGTCTGGATCTCCGCCAGCCATCAACCCATAACCGTTGGCCAGTCCCCAGACACCGCCGGAAACGCCGACGTCGACAAACCCGACGTTCTTCTCGGCCAGCAGCGCCTCATGTTTCTGGTCCTCGGTGAACTTGGAGTTCCCGCCGTCGATCACAAGGTCTCCGGCTTCAAGCTTTCCGGCTAGATCAGTGATAACCGAATCAGTGATTTCCCCCGCCGGAACCATCACCCAGATGGTGCGCGGCGCCGGAAGGGCTGCCACCAGCGCATCGACCGATTCGACGTCCGTCCGTTCGGGATTGCGATCGTATCCGGTTACCTCAATATCCGCGTCACGCAAACGTTGGCGCATATTGAAGCCCATTTTCCCAAGTCCAATGAGTCCGATGTGCATAACGATCACTCTTTCCCGGTTGTGATTGAGACTGGTGGCGCGGGCCTGAACTGAGGTTCTTACTGCTTTCGGCCTATTGGTTCGGCAACCGCACCGGCATCAGCAGGTAGCGGTAGTCTTCCTTGTCTTCGCCTTCGAGGTCATCCTGGGCAGACATGACCGCCGGCTTTGGCGGGGTTGTGAAGGAGAAACGAACGAACTTGCTGCTGAAGGCATTGAGGCCTTCCGACAGGTAGTGCGGGTTGAAAGCAACCGTGATTTCGTCACCGGACAAACCTGCTTCGATTGCCTCCGAAGCCTGGGCATCTTCGCCCGTGCCTGCATCCAGCGAAAGCTGCCCGTCGGTGAAGGCCAGGCGTACGGGCGTATTGCGCTCGGCCACCAAGGACACGCGGCGTACTGCTTCCACGAGCACGGAGGTTTCGACCGTTGCGTGGATGGGTGTGTTCTCGGGGAACAACGAACGGATCTTGGGGTAATCGCCGTCGACCAGCAGCGAAGTGGTACGGCGACCGCCGCTTTCGAAACCGATGAGTTCGCTGTTGTCCGAAAGCGCAATGCTCAGATCGCCGGCACCACCGAGCGTCTTGGCAACTTCGTTCAAGGTCTTGGCCTTGACCAGCGCACTGGTGGAGATACCGGGCGTAGTTGGCCGCCAGACAACCTCGCGCAGCGCCAAACGGTACCGGTCGGTGGAGAGCAACGTGATGAGGTCGTCTTCGATCTCCATGCGGACACCTGTCAAGATCGGCAGTGTGTCGTCCCGGCTCGCCGCGATGATCACCTGGCTGACCGCTTCCGCGAAAGCTTCTCCATCAACAACACCGCTGATATCCGGCAGGGCAGGCAGTTCGGGGTAGTCGCCGACCGGCATGGTTGCCAGGTTGAACCGGCTACTGCGGCAGGTCAGGGTCACCTTCGTGCCATCGGTGGAGACATCAACCGGGGCCGAGGGGAGGCTCCGGGAAATGTCCGCGAGAAGCCGGCCGGAAACGAGGATGGTGCCTTCTTCGGTTACCTCCGCCGGAATCTGAAGACGGGCGGATATCTCGTAGTCAAAGCTCGCGATGCTGACCATGCCGGCTTCGGCTTTGATGAGCAGGCCGGATAGTACGGGAACAGGAGGTCTCGGTGACAGCGAGCGGGCTGTCCAGGTAACGGCCTCGGCCAGGACATCCCGATCAACTCTGAACTTCACTGAAGTGTGCCGCCTTTCACAACGTACATGCCGGGGAATGCCAGTGGTTACAACTCTGCCGCTCTTCCCGGCAGAAAGAACCGGCGGCTGCTGTTGACCAATGACAACAATTCTCTGTGCAAGCTTAGCCGCCAGACAGGCATTCTCACACCGGAGGGTGATTTCGGTGGATCAGAGGATCAGGCATCGGTGAGCTGGGATCGGAAGGGTCAAATGTTATTTGGAAAAGCCTGAATAAATGGGATTCGTAGTGTTAATAACGTCTGTGGATACTGTGGATAACTCGTTCTAGCCCCGGGTGCTGGCCAAATTGCCCTGTTCACAAGATGTGCAGTTCTTCCGTTGGGGCCTGTGAGGTCGTGTGGACAAAAATCCTTGTGATTATTGGGATCCACAGACGACTGGGTAGTTATCCTCTGATGAAGCGCGGTTCTCCACTTAACCATCCACAGCTTTATCCACACCTGTTAATTTCGGACGGTCTTTGAGGATCTGAAAGAGAAGCTTCAGAAAATCGCCAAGGGTACGAAGGGTACCTGGGGAGTGGACTTTACGGTGTTAGTTCTCGCGCTGCTGCTGCTTGATGAGGTTGGTCAGCTCGGTTACCTGGTTGTAGATGGCGCGTCGTTCAGCCATCAGTTCCCGGATCTTTCGATCCGCATGGATGACGGTTGTATGATCTCGCCCACCCAGTTCCTGACCGATCTTCGGCAGTGACATATCCGTCAGCTCCCGGCACAAGTACATGGCGATCTGTCTGGCGGTCACGAGCGTGCGGGTCCTCGACTTACTGCACAACTCTTCAAGACTGAGCTTGAAGTAGGCCGCTGTCTGGCCCAGGATCGTGGTCGACGTGATCTCTTGTGCCCCGTCGTCGGTAATCAGATCCTTGAGGACGATTTCGGCCAGGGCCATGTCCACGGCCTGGCGGTTCAGACTTGCGAAGGCAGTGACACGGATCAGCGCGCCTTCGAGTTCGCGGATGTTGGTAGAGATTTTGGACGCGATGTACTCAAGCACCTCATCCGGGACGGAAAGGCCCTCGCTGATGGCCTTCTTGCGCAGAATCGCGATCCGGGTTTCCAACTCGGGAGGCTGGATGTCGGTCAGCAGGCCCCACTCGAAACGTGAGCGCATCCGTTCCTCGAACCCGGAAAGCTGCTTCGGCGGAAGATCCGAGGTAATGACCACCTGTTTGTTGTGGTTGTGCAGCGCGTTGAAAGTGTGGAAGAACTCTTCCTGCGTTGCATCCTTGTTGGCAAGGAACTGGATGTCGTCGATGAGGAGAATGTCCACGTTCCGGTACAACTGTTTGAAGCTTGCGCCTTCATCGTCACGAATGGAGTTGATGAAGTCGTTCGTGAATTCTTCGGAATTTACATAGCGGACGCGGATCCCGTTGTAGAGATGCCGGGCATAGTGCCCGATCGCGTGGAGCAGGTGGGTTTTGCCCAGCCCTGAATCGCCGTAGATGAAGAGCGGGTTGTAGGCCTTTGCAGGAGCTTCGGCCACGGCCACGGCAGCTGCATGTGCAAAACGATTCGATGAACCGATGACAAAGGTGTCGAAAATGTACTTCGGATTGAGCCGGCCGAATTCATGCGAGGTACTCGGCGGAGTGGGCTGCGCACGAACTTCGTCACCGGCGGTGCTGACCGGCGACGGGGCAGCTTCCGGTTCGGGTTCCGGTTCCGACTCAGTGACCATGTCGGTATCGACAGAGAATGCACAGAGAATCTCGTCCTGGAAGACATCGCGGAGGGCATCCTGCAGCGGTTCCTTGAGCTGCTGGGATTGGAAGACTTCCCTGGTGAGTTCATTGGGAACAGCTACCAACAGCGTGGTTCCAATCAAGCCCTTGGCCTGGGCGAGGACTACGAAACCTCGTTGCCGGGGACTGACTCTGTCGTCCCGTTCCAAGGTGCGAACCACCTTACGCCAGGAGCTTCCGACGTCGTTTATTTGGTCCGTATCCACCGAAAACCCCTCAAATAGCAGTAATGCAAATTCCTCCACTTCCCGTTTTACCGGATCCAGGACCTTCATCCACAGAGTTATACACAGACGTGGATAAAGTGCTCTTGCCAAGAGTAGATGATGATTCTGGTAGAAGATAGCTGGAAAGTGGCCTAGGTGAACTAATGCGTTCGGCGCCGGCGAAAGCGGTCGGCAGGAGGTTGTCCACAGGTGTTTATCCACACCGGTGGATATCAACGGCACGATGCTGGTTTGACGGAACGCCGTTCGAACCCCTACCGTTATGTAGTCCTTCGTGTCTGCTTTGTGCATACCCCCATGCCTTTTGTGAGGTTGCCAGAGCAGATGCCCAATAGAGCGTCCGCCTGTTACTTCCCCTTGTTGCAACGGGCTGAGGCGCATCTGTCGATCGTCTTGGAGTAACCACCGTGAGCAAGCGGACTTTTCAGCCGAATAACCGCCGTCGTGCCAAGAAGCACGGCTTCCGCCTTCGCATGCGTACCCGCGCCGGCCGTGCCATCCTGGCAGCGCGCCGCGGCAAGGGCCGTACCGAACTGTCGGCCTAACCAACTGCCGTTTGTCGAATCCGGCTGCTTTGTCTTTCAGCAGCCGCGCACCGGAGTAGGCAGCTTTCATTATTATGCTGTCCAGTAAAAACCGGATGCGCCTTTCGGCAGACTTCTCAACAACTGTACGTTCCGGCGCCCGCTCTGGGCGTCGGAACTTAGTGTTATACGCGGTTCCCACTGCCCTGGATCAGCCGAGCACTTTCGGCTTTATCGTGTCCAAGGCCGTGGGGAACGCTGTAACCCGCAATCTCGTTAAACGGAGACTGCGGGAGATCGCGGTGCAGAGTCTCAGGGCTTATCCACAGGGGCTTTCTGTTGTCGTCAGGGCATTGCCTCCGGCAGCGAACGCAGACTTCGGCGCTCTGAGCAACGACTACCGCAAGACATTTGCAGCAGCGACGTCAAAGTTCCGCGCGGCACTGCCCGCGGCCGAGCAGGGAGGACCCGCCGAATGAGCACAACAAGCCATTCGCCGGTGCAGCCTCCTGCCGCTGCTTCTGCGGCGCATTTTCTCTGGGCCTTGCCGCAGAACTCGCTGATCGGGTTGCTGAAGGCATACCGAAAAGTCGTCTCTCCTGTATATGGACAAGTGTGCCGGTTTTTCCCCTCTTGTTCGGCCTACGCGCTGGAAGCGGTGACCGTCCATGGAGCCGCTAAGGGAACATGGCTTGCGGTGCGTCGGCTTTCGCGTTGCCACCCCTGGAACGACGGCGGCGTCGATCACGTGCCGTTGTCCCCATACTATGAGCGTCTGCTTCGGGAGAATCCCGCTGGAACGCCACGGATTATTGTGCTGAATCACCCGGAGATTCCGGCCGACGATGAAGGCCGTCCAAGCGGCCCGAGGAGCTAACGAGTAATGGACTTCCTGAACACCATACTTTTCCCTTTTATGTGGGTGGTCTCATGGATCATGCGGGCGTTCCACGACCTGTTCACCACCTTGGGAATGGATGCGGCGAACGGCTGGACCTGGACGCTGTCCATCGTTGCTCTGGTGCTCGTCATCCGGGCTGCTCTCATCCCGGTGTTCGTCAAGCAGATCAAGGCCCAGCGGGGAATGCAGGCGCTGCAACCGGATCTTCGTAAGCTCCAACAGAAGTACAAGGGCAAGACGGATCAGCTCTCGCGTCAGGCGATGACGCAGGAACAAATGGCCCTGTACAAAAAGCACGGCACCAACCCATTCTCGGCCTGCTTGCCGATGCTGATCCAGATGCCGTTCTTCTTTGCCTTGTTCCAGGTACTGAGCCAGGCCTCCGGAGCTAGCGACGAAGGCCGCGGTATCGGTGCTTTGTCCGCCCAGGACATTCAGCAGTTCGATGCCTCCACCATCTTCGGTGCACCCCTATCTGCCTCTCTTCTTCACGGCGGCGGTGGCGACAACCAGGTTGCCGTGATCGTGCTGTCGATCATCATGATTCTGGCGATGACTGCCTCGCAGTTCATCACCCAGAAGCAGATCATGTCCAAGAACATGTCCGAGGAAGCACTGGCCAGCCCGTTCATGCGCCAGCAGCAGATGATGCTGTACATCCTCCCCTTGGTCTTCGGCATCGGCGGAATCAACTTCCCCATTGGTGTTCTCATCTACTGGACCACTACCAACCTTTGGACAATGGGCCAGCAGTTCCTTGTGATCAGGCGGATGCCTACCCCCGGTTCGCCTGCTGCCAAGGCCTTGGCTGAACGTCGTGCAAAGAAGGGACTGCCAATGGTCCCCCTTCTGGGAGAGAAGAAGTCCGAGGAACCGGCCGTCGAGGCCCCGGCTGCCACCAAGGTGCAGCGCCCGCAGCCCCAGCGTAAGAACAGGAAGAGAAAATGAGCACCGAGAGCGTCTCCGATACATCTGCCGATCAGTCAGCCCTGGAAGCCGAAACCGAAGAGTCGGCCACACAGTCCAACAACGCGAGCCGTTTGGAAGAAGAAGGCGACGTAGCTGCGGACTACTTGGAAGAGTTGCTTGACATCGCCGATATTGACGGCGACATCGACATCGAAGTCCGCAACGGACGTACTTATATCTCGATCGTTTCTGAAGAGGACGACAACGACGCTCTTCAAGCGTTGGTCGGCCGTGATGGCGAAGTCCTGGAGGCACTGCAGGAACTCGCAAGACTGGCCGTGCTGACGTCTACCGAGAGCCGATCACGGCTTGTTCTTGATATCACCGGCTACCGGGAAGAACGTAGCGTCGAATTGCACAAGATCGCCCAGGACGCCGTCGCCAAGGCAAAAGAGACCGGCGAAGAGGTCGCATTGGCCCCGATGAGTGCCTATGAGCGGAAGATCGTCCATGACGCGGTGGCTGACCTCGGGTTGGCCAGCGAGTCAGAAGGCGAAGGAGCCAACCGCCACATCGTCGTCTCGCTGGCTTCCTAGTCCTGCCGGCCGCTGGCCTGACCTACTTATCGAGGTATATACGTGGTTGAAATAACGCCGAAAGAGAAGGCAGCGGCGTCGTCGGTATTTGGAGACCGAACAGCGCTGGCAGAACGTTACGTGCAGCATCTTGCAACATCGGGCATGGAACGTGGCTTGCTGGGTCCCCGTGAAGTGCCGCGTCTTTGGAGTCGGCACGTGCTGAATTGTGCGGTCGTAGCTGAACTCATCCCCGCCGACGCTTATGTCGCGGACGTCGGAAGCGGTGCTGGCTTGCCCGGACTCACATTCGCCTTGGCGAGACCTGACCTGCGGCTCACACTGATCGAACCCTTGGAGCGCAGGGTAACTTGGCTGAATGAAGTTATCGACGACCTAGGCCTAGACAACGTGGAGGTCCTGCGCAGCCGTGCAGAACTGGCCGTAGGGCAGGTCAAAGCAGACGTTGTAACGGCGCGCGCCGTATCCGCCCTGAACAAGCTGGCGCCCCTGACGATTCCGCTCTTGGAAGGCCATGGGCAAGTCCTTGCCATCAAGGGGAGAAGCGCGGCCGAGGAGATCGAGAAGGCGGCCAAGGTGATCCGCAAGCTGGGCGGCACGGACACTTCTGTTGTGACGGTCGGGGAAGATCTCCTGGAGGAACCCACGACCGTTGTTCGTATTGTGGTTGGCCGCTGATTCCTCCGCTGACGAATAACCCACACGTGCGTGGGGTCGTCGTCATTCTGGAGTGCCAGCAGATAGTCTAGAGTCACTAAAGCCGGAGATAAGGGAAGTGAGCGAGTTCTGGTGGGTTTGGGAGACGAGCGCTCTGCGGGACGCAGCTTCACTTCATCACGGGACCGGCTCCGAGGCTGGTTTTCTTCGTTCACTCAACTCATAAAGGTCGATAATTAATGACTAACATCGAGGTTTCACGTGAAACATCGGCTACCAGTGCCACGGAAATGAAGGTCGAGTCGACGGTTCCCAGCGTTATGGATTCGATCGATGAAAGCACCCCGCTAGCACGTGAGCTTGCTAGCGAGAACCGGCGACGCGAAAGGTTGCAGGGACGCGACCTGCCGAGGCCCAGCGAAACGCGGATTCTTACAGTAAGTAACCAAAAGGGTGGCGTCGGTAAGACAACGACGACGGTCAACATTGCCGCTGCCCTGGCCGCCGCTGGGCTGAACGTTCTTGTCGTGGATATTGATCCTCAGGGTAACGCCTCGACCGCTCTTGGCGTCGAGCATCACGCGGACGTGGACAGCATTTACGATGTCCTGATTAATGATCTGCCGTTGGCTGACGTACTGGCTCCCTGCCCGGACATCAAAAACCTCATCGTAGCGCCGGCTACGATCCATTTGGCCGGTGCGGAGATTGAACTCGTTTCACTGGTCGCCAGGGAACAGCGATTGCGTCGCGCCATAGACGTGTACGCGAAGGAACGGGAAGCCGCGGGACAGGAGCGGTTGGACTACGTCTTCGTCGACTGCCCGCCGAGCCTGGGACTGCTCACCGTCAACGCTTTCGTAGCTGCGCAAGAAGTTTTGATTCCTATTCAATGTGAGTACTACGCATTGGAGGGACTCAGCCAACTCCTCAGCAATATCGAGATGATTCAGAAGCACCTCAATAGCGACCTGGTTGTTTCAACGATTCTCCTGACCATGTACGACGGTCGAACAAACTTGGCTGCTCAGGTTGCCGCGGAGGTACGCCAGCACTTCCCGGATCAGGTGCTGGGCGCTGTGATACCTCGGTCCGTTCGTATTTCCGAGGCGCCAAGTTATCAGCAGACAGTCATCACTTATGACGCATCCTCCAGCGGTGCTCTGTCGTATCAGGAAGCAGCAGCGGAAATTGCCGAGCGCGGGCGGCAACCAAGTAACTCCAACTCTCAACGGTAGACTTAGCTCCTAGTCATAAAAATGCTCGCATTCGCGTGCATTCAGGAAGGATCCCTTGATGAGTGAGAAACGCCGCGGTTTGGGTAGGGGCCTGGGTGCGTTGATTCCGAATTCACCTGTAGCCACAGAAGAAAAGAATATCGAGCCCAGTCCGGCAGCTGCCCGCCGTGGTCGTCCGGTCGACGTTTTTTTCCCGGCAGCTTCCCGTCGCGACGAAGATAACTCGCCGTTCCTGAATACCCAATCGGAAAGAGGCGGTGCCTCTTCAGCGGCGCAGGTCGCCGAGGTCCTTCGAGGACCCCGAAAAAACTCCCCATCAGCACGTAAACCAGTGAAGAAGCCTTCGGTCAAGCCGTCGTCGGACACTGATAGCGCGGACACGAAGACTGAGACTCCTCCGGACTCCACAGCTAATGGGAATGAAGAGCCATTGGCTCCCGTGGATCCTGAGGCAAAGGCGGTAACTCAGGTTGCGTCTCCCGTAACTGCGGTGGCAGCTGATGAGTCGGAAGCAGCCGAACAGGAGATGGTGGAATCTATCGAACTGCCGGCTGACACGGAAGCCGATGAGAATGTTTCCCGTGAAACTCTTGTAGAGGTGCCAGGGACGACATTCGCTGAAGTTCCAATCCTGTCCATTCACCCCAACCGGAAGCAGCCGCGGACAGTCTTCGATGAAGAAGACATGGCGGAATTGGTGCACTCGGTCCGAGAGATCGGCATCCTGCAGCCCATTGTTGTCCGACCATCGGGTGAGAGTGGCGAATACAAGTATGAACTGGTCATGGGCGAGAGGCGCTGGCGTGCTTCTCAAGAAGCCGGAATGGAGACAATTCCAGCTATTATCCGTTCGACAACCGATGACGATCTACTCCGTGACGCGCTCCTGGAAAACCTACACCGGAGCCAACTGAATCCGCTTGAAGAGGCAGCGGCTTATCAACAATTGCTGGAAGACTTCGGATGCACGCATGACGAGCTGGCTGATCGCATCGGTCGCTCACGCCCCCAAGTAAGTAATATGATCCGACTCATGAAGTTGCCGCCGTTGGTACAACGTCGTGTAGCAGCGGGTGTCCTATCTGCCGGGCACGCGCGTGCCCTGCTCGGGCTTGCAGATCCCGCTGAAATGGAGAAGCTCGCCCAACGGATTGTTGCTGAAGGATTGTCTGTCCGCGCAACTGAGGAGATGGTCTCGCTAAGCGATGGACTTCGTAGGCCAAAGAAGGAATCAAAGCCTCGAGCTGGCGCACGCCATGAGCGATTGGACTATCTCGCCACTTCGCTTTCTGATCGGCTAGATACGAGTGTCAAGATTACCTTGGGCGCAAAGAAGGGCCGCGTCAGTATTGAGTTCGCCAGCGTCGACGACTTGAACAGGATCATGACCGTCTTGAGTCCAAATAACGACGGATAGTGCAGCACCAAGCTACATGGAAGGGCAGGGCCGCAGTCAAGCAGTTCCTGCCCTTCCGCCCTTGTGCGTACTGTTCCACGTGAAACCGAGAAGCCAGGCAGAAGTCGCCCCGTAGTTCAGCTTGCGATTGGTTTCACGTGGAACGGTGACGGATTCCGGTTAGATAATGTTCACCGCCTGAAGACTTATCTTGGCAAGCGGACCAGTAAACGGACTGACCTCCACGCGGGAGGACAGTGCGTTGACCACGGAAATGCCGACGCCGTGAAGACCGCCGGAAACCGCGTATCCGCCGCCGCCGAACTTGCCGCCGGCGTGCAGGATGGTCATCACAACCTGGACCGTGGGCCGGCCCTCGGTCGGGTGCATATCCACCGGGATGCCGCGCCCGTTTTCGATCACGCGGACGCCGCCGTCGGCCAGCAGCGTGATGTCGATCGTGTCGCAGTAGCCGGCCAGGGCCTCGTCGACGGAGTTGTCGACTACCTCATAGACCAGGTGGTGCAGACCGCGGGGACCCGTGGAGCCGATGTACATACCGGGGCGTTTGCGGACCGCTTCGAGACCTTCCAGAACGGTGATCTCGCTGGCACCGTAGTCTTTGGGTTTTACGCCGTCTGTCGATAGAGCACGCCTATGCAACGATAGGTCCTGTGTAGCCGGGGTCGACCAGCCGCTGCGGTCATCAAGTGAATGAGACTGATTGAAGTACTGGGCGGTGAGGACCAGACCGTTTCACCACTCCAGGTGTTTAGGGAATCTTAGATCGGTATGAGCTGTCGACTGGGTTCATCTGTCGAAATCGCGTGGCTCCTACGCTTCTTGCGTTTGGGCGTACTGTGTTCCACGTGAAACCGAAGGTGCGGCTTGAGACGTTACCGGCTCGCCCCGCCTTAGGCTTGAGTTACGTGGATCGTGATGCGCGGCTTGGGAAAGACACGATTCCATCAGCCTGGTCAATTCAGTTTGGGAAGCGGCATAGACGAGGGATTTTTCCGAGGTCGTGAGGTTTCGGTTCTCATCAATCAGTTCGCATCGGGTAACTGGGTGGTTCATCGGACGAAAATTGATGCGAAAGGGCGGATCTAAAAAGGTCTCATGACTCCCCGACATCCGCCTTGTCCATCTGTCGGCGCTGGACCGTCGTGGTTGATCTGGTTGCGCAGTGTTCGGGTAACCGGAACAGCAAAATCACAGGGACACTATTGCTGCTCCGATCTAGGGTTTCACGTGAAACCCTATAACCGTTCTCCTACGCAGACGCGAAAAGTGCCGCACGGCGGGACCGCCTTTGGGCTTCCGAGTTGGGAAGGCTATCGCACGCAATCGTCATCTCTCGAATTGCGGATAGAAGTGTCAGTACATGTTTGGAACAGTTCAGCTTTGGTCACGAGGAACCACTAGTGAAACTGCCCCAGGAGTCCGTTGAGATGATTCACGTGAAACGTGCCGCGTTCCTGGCATTCGCGGCTAGCGGAGGAGCACTAGCGTGGGTCGGCCTAAGACCTGTCGCGGTCGATCGCGGTAAAAACAAGGAACGAGTGGCATGCAATCTCGTCGCCGATGATCGACTTCGTAAGAAGTCCCGGTGAGCAGATGTTCCTCAAACTGCCCAGGTGTAGGAGGCGCCCCAGAGGTGTTTGTACGTCAAGGGACTGGAGATGTTGCCGCTCGAGAACAAGCGCCTTGAGATGCGGCGGTCAACTGCGCTTCTCGTTGTTTAGTAGGGGCCCAGGCACCAATGGTAGGTAGTTCTACCAGCGCTGTTGCAGGATGGCAGTGTTTCGCAGTAGTGGTGGGTGCTATAGATCGCCGATGGTCAAGCATCGACGCCGATCGACCAGTCCTTATGAGATTCTATAGTTTTAGTGGGACCCCCTGCCCATCTGTCGGCTGGTGCGGGAATTGCGAAGGCACCGGCGATATTGGTTTAGATGGATCGGCTATGGTTGTCGCAGCATCACAGGGTCGTAAATTGTCCCGGTGCCATTGCTAATAGCAAAATTGATTGATCTCGAAGCTTGGTACTCATTGGCTGGTGTTGCACCCTCTGATTCTTGTGTTGCATCGCGTTCCCGGCCATCCTGCTGGTTTCACGTGGAACGCCAAGGTTTGTCGGCGGTTCCGGCCCCCGGCTTGCTGGTTCTGGGATCCATTTTGACGCTACCGGACGGTCTAGTTCGGCCCGCTCGTAGTTCCATGGGGTTTGTCCGCGCCGCACACATGAAACGCAAACCATAAAATTGTCTGTCGAACACGTCATCGAGATATTGCTTGAGGGTGCTGACATCGTAGTTCCAATTCACTAGCGTCGTCGAAACAGACGCTTTAGCGGGAGCAGCCACTCCGAAACCGATCTGATGGGTACTAACTCCCGCTGTTGGAATTCTGCGCTCATTCTGGGTATGGGGCTTTTGCTGCGGCAGTAAGCGCAATGTTTCACGTGTAACCGTCGTATCAGGCCAGCAGTGGACGGCCGCTATTCTTTCTTTCCATCCCAGATATGGTCGAGCCGACTCTACATTGGGCCGCCTACTCGTTCCGGCGGTGCCAGCTTGCAGCACCCATGTTGTTCTTCGGAGCGGCGTCCTGGCAGACCAATGTTGCAAGCGGGGGTGTGCGGCGGCGGATCACTCATTTGCAAGATAGGTTTCACGTGGAACAAGTGGCCAGCTGGCAGAGCGGCGGAAGCGGTTGAGCGTCTATAAAGCTGCATGGCGCGTGCTCCTCATGCGAACTCTCGGTGTGGCAAATAGCATGGATTCGTTCACCAAAGCCGGTGGACAATAGAGCACAATAGTGCCGCGGCTTGCGTGCCTTGATATTGCCCTCAACTGTGCGGCAGCATCACGTTCCAGGGGCTGGGTCTATTTCTATTTCCCGGCTCATTGGAATCCCGATCCACTTGCGGATTGAAGCGCTTTCCAGACATCCTTTTGGTTCTCGGAGTAGGGGTGTTTGACGCGTGCAGCGCAGGTCCAGTCCTGCTGCCTACTCTCTGGCCGACTCTGGCAGCTTAGGCTCTCGTTTCATTCGGAACGGGACCTATGCACTGGCGGCGGATCAAGTGATTGCCGGCTCTACCTTGCAGTGACGATCCTCAGAAAAGGCGGCCCTACTTACTACGATTCTTGGGCCAAGGCAGTTTACTGAGAATGAGCAGATCGCTCGAAGGCTAGTTTCACGTGGAACGTAGTCGAAAATGACGTCGTCCATGTACGACGTCGCGCCGGCCAGAGCTCACTGTCTAAGTCTGACTTGAGAAAGTAGGAGGACCTTCTCCTGAATGTGCGGCGCAGCAGCGCGCCGTGTCTGTTACGGGGGGCAGCCGCACTGGGTCGCGTAGGCATTTGGTTGACAATTGCGTGGAGAGGAAGACAGATTCCGCTCATGCAGAGTTTCACGTGGAACGAGCGCGGTACCTAGGGCGGCGGTTTGGTTGGAGTCGCCGCGTGGACAGGCAAGACTACAGGCCAGTTGGTGTCGATGGAGGCCCTCCCGCTGCTATACAAGAGCAGGAAGTGAATCAATCCCGACACCATCTGCAGTCGTCCTAGCTTTGTAGACTGCGGTCTGCAGATGCCCATCGGACCATTTGTTCTCCTGCGCTGGTACCCACACCTGCTGAGAAGCAGTCCATTGACGCCGACCACACGAACGCTCTTCTAAGACGGAACCCCTTGCGAGGTGGCCTCCTAAATAGGGAGGTTCGACAGATGTGGCTAAAGAGGGCGGGCGTATTAATTATGGTTGTTCCGCTTCGCAAATCCCGTTACGAGTTCACGCGTTGTCTCGTTACACCACTCAGTTCTGCTTCAACACTTGGAACCCTACCCTGCTACCGCAGAGACGATCAGGGGCACCTGGTTTGTTAGACGTCTTGTGGCACGTACAGCGGCGTTCGTTAGAATGGCAGCGCTCAGGTGGAACAAAACGAACCACCAATAGAGCCAGCCCTCCTTTCGCTCGAGGACGTCGTAGAGCCCCAGCGCATCAGATTGTTGCCCCGTATCGGGGGAAGCTGTTCCACGTGAAACGGTGACAGCAAGTTGAGGCTCGAGTCGGCAGTGGTACGCTGCTCTTCGTTCAAGCACCGGGAGCTCTTCGCGGATGGGCAGCATATACAAGGACCTTTAACGATGGCCGATCGACGGGTCCTAACTGCGGAATGCAAGTTGCAGCCAGAACAATCGTGAAGACCTTACCATGGAAGTCCAAGACAGTGGGAATTGCGCACTAGCGCTCCGAAAAGGCTTCTTCCGGAGGCTCAGGGGCATAGGCTGTCGATGGCGGGTGAAGCTATGTTGCTGTGGGTGACGTTGGTACCCTTGCAGATCACTGCTGTTTCACGTGGAACTTCGAAGAGTCCGGGCATTTGCCACTTCCAGACCCCATAGTCTATCCAGACGTAATGAAGCTGTTGTCGGCAGCAACTGCTACTGGCGACACTCAATTGCGCCGTTAATGGCATGGAGCCGTTTTCCTGGGTCGGAGACTGACTAGGTTGACCCGGCAGTGATTGTTGGGGATTGTTAGTATGGCAGTCCACGTAGATGGTACCGCTATTCTCGGGAGTTGATGTGCTCCCAAGAGCTAGACATCTATGCCAGGTACGGACACCAATAGACGCTCAACCTTCAGCGTTGCCCGATTGGGCATTATCGACGTCTTACTCACCTACAGTGCCCACGCGACTACCCTCAGCAACCTCGTTGTCGTCCTGGCGACCCGTTATCACCAACGGCTACAACCGGTTTATCGACTCGGATCTGTGTAGTGGATCGATACCCTTTCAGATCAATCGCCGCTGATCATTATGAATCGGCTGGCGTACCGACCACACGATAGGACTGCGTGTTGATATGCTTCGGCGGAGCAGCCCGGAGTCTAGAGTCTCCAGCAGCTGCTGAGAATAGCCCGACGCAACAGTCTTAGCCGCAATCAACCCTAGAGGCTTCAAAGGGTTCCGATCGGGAGCGCCTAACTGTATGACCTGACCTGCACCGGCCGACGGAATAGCAGTACCAGGTATGTGGGTCACCGGTGATAACGGTCCCTCGAAATGAGGGAGATACCAGCTTGGGCAGCTACGTCCCACTACCTGGAGGAACTGAGGACTGCGGTCATCTATTTGTCTTGGTCTGCGTCTGCATGAGCCACGTCCCCACGGGAGGTCGCAAGACAATCAGCAGAACTTTCCCGAGCTCGTACAGTTGAACCCCAGCTCACAGACTTTGGCTATCTGAAGGGCTCCTGGCAGTGAAGGCGCAGCAGTGCACGTGCCACGGGGTTACCTTTGAGATTGTGGCCCGCGGTAGCGCCACAAAAAGATTGTGTCCCTCCTCTACTGCTAGGTCTAAGAGCGGCGGAGGCGAACTCCAATGGCACGGGCGAGTCCAGCCGTCGTGTCGACGGCATGACCTTGCGAACCCCAATCAACATCCTCAGGGAAGAACCCGGGTTCTACTGCTAAGGCAACGTTTCACGTGAAACTCTGGTTCAGAGCCCGGGGTTGAAACGCAGCACGTCATCGAGTGCCAAGGTGCCAGTCGGTTCGTCATCCTCTTCCAGCAGGTACAGCCGCTGGATAGCTATAACGACGGCGTCAGCAAGTACCTGGCGGAATACAGGGTCGGCCAGTCTCCCTGCCTCGTCAGGATTGCTGAGATAACCGATGTCGAGTTGGATTGACGGGATGCTGGTCAGGCGCAAGATGTCCCAACTGCGTCCATGAATGCCTAGGTCTGTCGCCGTTGTCCGGGCAAGAACTTCCTTAAGGATCAGCTCTGCCGCCCGGTGACCGATGGGCGAACGAATTTCGCCTGTTTCAGGTTTCCCCCAGAAGAAGGCAGAGACGCCATTGGCCATCGGTTGATCAAGCCAGTCGCAGTTGATTGAAATGCTCAAACTGGGAGAAGACTGGCGAATCAACTGAACTCGGTTGCCCGTTGCATTCTCCGGATCGACTTCGACAACGGATACGGCGGCGCCGAGACCTGACAGGATGCTCTCAACGCGACGCATCACGTCGGAAGCGACCAGTTTCTCAGTCAAAGGACGGCCGCTAGCCTTGTCGGCTACGGGGGATTGGAAAGAGGTTCCGCTGCCGGCGGTCAGACAAACAACGCGGCCTTTGAGCGCAGCGGATGCCTGGTTCAGTCGTTCATAGTCCCTGAGCGAGAAGGCCTGGCTCGGACTAATGCTGCGGTTCACGCGTGCCATCGCTGCGATGAGCGGGGCATCCGCTACGCCGGTGGGTTCAAGACCGAGGTTCTGCTGGAGTTCCCGTACGGCGAGATGAGTACGTTCGCCGAACTCGCCGTCTATGTGGCCGTAATAGAACCCGAGATAGGACAACTGGCGTTGGAGCTCCGATACATCGTCTCCCCGCGTGTGGTCGATGCCGTGTTGCCAGAGCATGGGCCTGTCGCCCAGATTGTACTGTGCTTCGCCCAGCGCCCTTAGTGTCTCTGGCCCTGCGACGCCATCCACCATAAGTCCACGGTTCTGCTGGAACGTGCGGACGGCAGCATCAACATGGTCGTCGAAGACCGACGGGTCGTTAACCTGATCCGGTGCCAGATACGCCATGGAAATGCCGGCGCGCAGCAGCCTCTCTCTCAGGGCCACCACGCGCCGGCTGGTATCCGAACGGCGCAGACTCTGGTCTGCAGCGTCGTTATCCATGATTTCTAGCCGAGGAACTCAGCGAATTCCTTCTCGATAACCTGCTTCGGCTTGGCACCGATTGAGGTGGCGGCCACCTTGCCGTCCTTGAAGACGTAGACAGCGGGGATGGACGTAATGCCATACTGAGCGGCGGTAGCAGGGTTGTCATCCACATTCAGCTTGACGACCTCGACCTTGCCCGCATGCTCTGCGGCAATATCGTCCAGAATGGGCGTCAGCATACGGCAGGGGCCGCACCATTCGGCCCAGAAGTCGACGATGACGGGCTTGTCGGACTTCAGGACGTCAGCGTCGAAACTGGCATCTGTGACATCTTTGGCGTTGCTCATAATAATTCTCCTTCTGAACAGTTGGACTAGACGGTTGCCGGCTCGGCTACCGGAAGTTCGGCATCCTCAAGGGAAGCGAGGTAGTGCTCGACGTCGATGGCTGCGACGCAGCCGGAGCCGGAAGCGGTGATGGCTTGACGGTAGGTCGGGTCAATGACGTCGCCGGCCGCGAAGACGCCCGCGACAGACGTCCGGGAAGACCGACCGTCAACGGCAATGGTGCCTTCGGCCGTCAGGTCCAGTTTCCCCTTTACGAGATCCACTCGGGGATCATTGCCGATGGCCACGAACACACCGGTCACGGGCAGCACGCTCTCGGTCCCGTCAACAGTGTCCGTAAGCCTGAGTGCAGTTACCTTATCGGTTCCATCGATACCGGTGACTGCAGAGTTCCACTGGAACTTGATCTTCTCGTGGTTCAGCGCCCGGTCCTGCATGATCTTCGAGGCGCGGAGGCTGTCCCGACGGTGGACGACCGTGACCGACTTTGCGAATTTGGTCAGGAAGAGCGCTTCCTCCATGGCAGAGTCTCCACCGCCAACGACGGCGATGTCCTGGTCCTTGAAGAAGAAGCCGTCGCAGGTGGCGCACCAGCTGATCCCGCGGCCTGCCAGGCGCTTCTCATCTTCCAGGCCCAACTCGCGGTAGGCGGAGCCGGTGGAGATGATGACGGACTTCGCGGTGAACGTCTCGCCCGTGCCAATGGTGACCTTCTTGATGGGGCCATCGAGTTCCAGCTCGGTGACGTCCTCAAACAGGATTTCCGTGCCGAAGCGCTCGGCCTGCTTTTGGAAGGTGTCCATGAGATCCGGTCCCATGATGCCTTCGGGGAAACCTGGGTAGTTTTCGACGTCGGTAGTGTTCATGAGTTCACCGCCGGCCTGTACGGAACTGGCGATCAGCAGGGGCTTCAGGTTGGCACGCGCCGTGTAGACAGCTGCCGTGTAACCGGCAGGGCCGGAGCCGACGATGATGACGTCCCGCACGGACGTGGTGGTATCTGTGCTCACTGCTTGTGAACCTCTTCCTGTTTTTACGGTGTCATGCCCGGATAGAGGCCGGTCCTGACCGGGTCTAGCCAACTGTCACAACGAGCGGAGTGCCAAGCTTATTCCGTCCCGAGCGCCGCGGGGCATCCGGCACTGCGGGTAGCGATCACGAAACTTCGATCTCCGCCATGCGAATACCAAAGGGCGGACCGCCCTGAGGATTGGAAAGCCTGGGCAATTGGGTGAAGTTGATGATGACGTACTCTGCCTTCGGCGCGGCGCCTTCATCTTCCGGAACCGGGATGGTGGTCTTCTGGGCGGTGAAGCTGCCCTGGGCAACCTGCCGCGCACCCTCCAGCGAGGGGGAATCGTTGAGCATCACCGAGAAGTTTCCGCCGCTGCCACTGAGCTGGGTCAACTCGATGGTGCTGATGCTCGAGGACTCCTCAAGTTCGACGACCAAGGCCATGCTGGAGGCGTAACCACCGAACTGGTCCGACTGGTACTGGTAACTGGCCCAGTAGGTGGCCGGGTTCCCGTCTATGGCCTCCGGTAGACTGCCGTCGTTTTCCGCGTCGAGGCTGGGCATATCCGGCACCAGCCGTTCCAGGCCGGCGATTGCAGGCTCCACCACGGCGTCTTCGGCGGGAGCGCTCTCTGCGGCGCCCGTCTCGCCCGGAGTTGCCGGCGCGGAGTTGTTTTCTTCGGTATTTTCACCTGCAACGGGGCCGCCGCGGAACAGGTTCAGCTGGTTGACCGCAATGACGACGGCGATAATCAGCAGGACGGCAAGCAAGCCGCCGATCAGCAGCCGCGATGTTTTCGGGCTGTTGTTCTCGTCGTCGTCATACTCGTCGTACTCGTAGTCTTCTTCGCGCGACTTCGAATTGCCGCGGGCCCCGGCGGGGAACATCGAGGCAGCGCGGACGTACTCGTCTTCCTCTGAACGGGCATCGCGTGCCGGCGGGGCCGGTGCGGCAGGTTCAGCGGCCGACTGATAGGAGGTTTGCGGCCGGTCCTCGTAGTAATCGTTGTCCGACCAGAGGCTGACCTTCGGGGCTCCACCGTTTTCCCGGTGTTCCGTCCGCTGGTCCACCGGTGCGGTAGCCGGATGGTTGTTGTCGTCGAAAAACTGCGGCGGCGACTGGGGCGGCGGGGGCACGCTGCCTGCACGCGCGGAGCTGTCTGCCCGGGGACGCTCGAAGTGGGTTGTGCGGTCATCGGCCGTACCGGCTCCCGAGTGACCTGCTGCAGCGGCGCCGGCTGCCGCGCCTGCGGCTCCAGCACCGGCCGCTGTACCGGCTCCCGGGCGACGGCCGAACAAAGGCTTGGCGCCGCCGTCGTTGTTTGAACGGCCGATTTTGGGCAGGTCCAGCTTGTTCAGGCGGTCGCGGAGGCTGGTGCGCGGCTCGTCCTCGTACTCTTCCTCGTAGTAGTCATCCTCGTCATAGGTCTCCGGCTCGCGCGAGCGGGCCTGGCCGAAGATCTCCGAGCCGAGGGTGTCCGTGAAGAACGGCTCGACATAGGGAGCGGCATCCTGCTGGATGACCAGGTCCAGGAGGTCCGCCGCCTCGGCCTGGTTGGTGATGAGGTACGTGTAGCCGTCCGTGATGCCCAGGTCCAGGACCTGCACGCTGCCGGCACGCTCGCCCGTGGCGATCTCGCGGGCGCTCATGGCGGCCTGGCTCGCATTCTCCGGCGCGGCGACGAGGATGCTGACCGGTCGGTTGAGGACCTGGTCCACGCCATTGAGCACCAGGTCCTGCTCGGCGGACGCGAGGATCTGCGCGGTGACCTTGTAGCGGCCGCCGAGCAAGGTCCCCACATCTACTGGTTGCGGCACGTGTTCCTCCAGGCGGAATAGTTGGGCGTTTGGGCGCCCTGGACGTTTGGTTACATGCTACCGGTTGGCACCGGCCGGCTTGCGGTTCTGTTAACCGCGCCCCGGTAGCCGGCTGAGGACTGGTTGCAGGAAATCGTGGAGTTCGGCCACCCGCAGGGCCTTGAGCAGGAGCAGGTAGGCCAACGCCATGACGATGCCGCAGACGGCGATGGTGACGATGGCGCTGAAGATCGACGCCATGGCGAAGCCGCCGGGCTGGTACCCGCCGAACAGCCACAGTGCGGATGCGCCGGCGAGACTGGCGCCGAGGGCCGCGTAGCCAATGCGGATATAGGTCTCGGCGACCTGGCCGGCGCCGTAATCGCCCACCCGCCGGACCGTGAAGAAGTGCGCCAACAGCGCCGACAGGATATGGAAGACGGCGAAAAGCACGGCCAGGCCGAACACGATCTCGGTGGCCGGCATGAGCTGTGCCATGACCAGGGCGATGACCACGCACGTGCCGGACAGGATGGACTGCATGACCAGCGGCGTCTTGGCGTCCTCTTCCGCGTAGAACACGCGGCCGAGGAAGAAGTAGATGCTCATGAACGGCATCGCGGCCCCGAGGACGGCCAGCAGCTGGCCCATCGCGGCTGCCGAAGCGGGGGCAGTTGGGCCGGAGCCGGCGAACAGCCGTGCCAGCGGTCCGGCCAGCACCACCATCACGGCGGCGCCGAACATGGTGGCAACGCCGATGGTCCGCAGGCCCGAGTTCACGGTCTGTCGGACTTCTTCGAGCTGCCCGTGGGCCTGGGAACGTGAGAGCTGGTTGAACAGCACCGTGGCGATTGAAAGTACGACGACGGAGTGCGGCAGCATCGCGATCAGGGTCGCAGTATTAAGGGCGTACTCGCCGGCAACCCCGGCCCCGGAGCCTTCGACTTCCTGGCGTCCGGCGGTGGCGCTGGAGGCGATGGTGCCATACAGCAGGTACGCGGAGTTGCCCACCACCATGGTGCCCAGCGTCCAGCCGGCCACTTTGCCCGCGCGGCCGAGCCCGATGCCGCGCCAGCCGAACTTCAGCTTCAGGCCGAGCCCCAGCCGGCTGAGCGGCCAAAGCAGCACCAGGGCCTGCAGGATGATGCCCAGGGTGGTGCCGCCTGCCAGCAGCAGCGTCTGCTCAGAGGTCCAGGCCTCGGGGCTGTCGGTGGCGCGCGAGAAGGTCCCGAAAAGCACGATGTAGAGGACCAGGACGCCGATGGCCACCACGTTGTTCACCACGGGCGCCCACATATACCAGCCGAAGCGGCTCTTGGCGTTGAGCACTTGGCCGACCACGGCGTAGAGCCCGTAGAAGAAAATCTGCGGCAGGCACCAGAGCGCGAAGATGGTGCCCAGTTCGAGCATGCCCTGCGTCCAGTCCCGCGTCAGCAGCCGGATGATCGGTCCGGCAAGCGCCGTCACAACCAGCGCGATGGCGGCCAGCACCAGCAGCGTCAGGGACAGCAGGCGCGAGATGTAGTCGGCGCCGCCGTCGTTGTTGTTCTTGCTTGCTTTGATGATCTGGGGCACCAGCACCACGTTGAACACGCCGCCGGCCAGCAGCAGGTAGATGATGTTCGGGATGGTGTTCGCTTTTTCGAAGATGTCGCCCATGGTGGTGTTGGCACCGATGGCGACGGCGAGCAGCGACGTGCGCACGAACCCGAGGACGCGCGAGACCAGGGTCCCGCCGGCCATGACGGCGCTGGCGCGCGCTGTGCTTTGTGTTTCCATGTCAGACATCGCTGTCTATCGTCTCACTTGACGGGGCAGGATCTGTTCAGCGAACGTCCAGCAATGCGGGACGGCGCGGCGTCACGCGGGAGCAATCGAAGTGTGATCGGGCAGCCATCGCAACGTGATCGGCCGGTCATCGGAGTGTCACCGAGCAGTTACGGCGTCGTGTTTGTCCGCGCGCTTAGAGGTACTCGGGCAGGACTTCGCGGGCCAGATCCACAATCCGGCGCTCGTTCGGGAAGGACAGCTTCCGGCCCAGGTCCCCCAACGGGATCCACGCGACGTCCACGGCCTCGTGGTCCGGATCGTTTTCGATGGTCAACTCGCCGCCGGTGGCCCTGAGCAGGAAGTGATGGACCGTCTTGTGCACGCGGTGGCCGCTGACCGTGAACCAGTAATCGATGCTGCCAAGCGTGGCCAGCACTTCACCCTGGATGCCGGTTTCTTCCTCGATCTCGCGGATCGCGGCTTCGGCGTTGGTCTCTTCGCCCTCCGGATGGCCCTTCGGCAGGCACCACTCGAGCCGGCCGCCGCGGTTGAAGCGGGCAATGATGGCAACGCGGAATTCCTTGGTGGAAGTGTCCACCACGACTCCGCCAGCCGAAACTTCCTCCACGGTTGGCAGGGAATGGTGTCCGGGCGCGGCACTGCCCACTGACGCTGTCAGTGGAGTGCGCTTCGGAGCGCTCGGGACCGGATGTGCCATGCAGTCCACTCTAACGATTTTTAATCGAGTGCTGTGCGAGTAGGACATGGCGCAGAGATTGTTAAACATCGCCCGCGTGTTTCTGGCACCCTTAAATCACTATGGTTCACCTTTTTGGCTCGGCAAGTAATCCCGAGACGTCCGCCCTGCCGTTGCCCGAAGTTGTTGTCGAACTGGGTCAGCTTTTCGTTGACGCCGGGCACGAGCTCTCCCTGGTCGGCGGGCCGGTGCGGGATCTCTTTCTGGGCCGCGTGTCGCCGGATCTGGATTTCACCACCGATGCGGATCCGGATGCCACCATCGCCGTCATCCGCAAGTGGTGCGACAACTTCTGGGAAATCGGCCGGGCCTTCGGCACCATCGGCCTGCGCAAGGGCGAGCACACCATCGAGATCACCACGTACCGCGCCGAGGCCTACGATCCGGATTCCCGCAAGCCCGTGGTCGCCTTCGGCAAGTCGCTCGAGGATGATCTTTTCCGCCGCGACTTCACCATGAACGCCATGGCGCTGCGCCTGCCGTCGCTGGAACTGGTCGATCCCTACGGCGGCGTCAAGGACCTGCATGCAGGCGTGGTGCGCACCCCCGGTGAGCCCTCGGCGTCGTTCTCCGATGATCCGCTGCGCATGATGCGCGCCGCCCGCTTCGCCTCCCAGCTCAACGTCACGGTGGCGGACGAGGTGCGCGCGGCGATGACGGACATGGCCCAGCGGATCGAGATTATTTCGGCCGAGCGGGTGCGCGACGAGCTGACCAAGCTGATCAATGGCAGGGACCCGCGGACCGGCATCGATCTGCTGGTGGAAACCGGCCTGGCCGAATATGTGCTGCCGGAGGTCTCGGCGCTGAAGCTGGAAATCGACGAGCACCACCGGCACAAGGACGTCTACCAACACTCGCTGACCGTGTTGGCGCAGGCGTGCGAACTGGAAACCGACGACGACGGCGCGGTGCCGGCTCCGGATTTTGTCCTGCGGTTTGCTGCCCTGATGCACGACGTCGGCAAACCGGCTACGCGCCGGTTCGAGCCTTCCGGCGCGGTTAGTTTCCGCCACCATGAAGTGGTCGGCGCCAAGCTGGTGGCCAAGCGGATGAAGAAGCTGCGCTTCGACAATGACACCATCAAGGCCGTGGCGCGGCTGGTGGAACTGCACATGCGCTTCTATGGCTATGGCGAAGCCGGCTGGACCGATTCCGCCGTGCGCCGCTACGTCAATGACGCCGGACCCTTGCTCGAGCGGCTGCACCGGCTGACCCGCTCCGACGTCACCACGCGGAACCGGCGCAAGGCGGAGCGGCTCGCGTTTGCCTATGACGATCTGGAACAGCGCATCGCGGACCTGCAGGAACAGGAACAGATGAATGCTGTCCGTCCGGACCTGGACGGACAGCAGATCATGGCCTTTCTGGGCATCAAGCCCGGGCCGGTGGTGGGCCGCGCCTATAAGTTCCTGCTGGAGGAGCGGTTGGAGAACGGGCCGCAGGATGCTGAAGTCGCGGAACAGAAGTTACGGGCCTGGTGGGCGGAGCAGCCCGAGGCGATGACCGGCAGTACCAAAACTCATGATGCTGCTGATCCTGCTTCAACAAAGGGTTTGTAATGATCGAACCTGCTGATGCCCATGACTTCCCTAAACTATGGCTGGTGCGGCACGGTGAGACCAAATGGTCGAAAAACCATCAGTACACAGGACTGACCGACCTGGAACTGACTGACGAGGGCGTGGCGCAGGCTATCGCCGCCGGAAGCAAACTGTCAGGCATCAACTTTGCTTCAGTCCTGACCTCCCCTTTGAGACGGGCACGGAGCACCGCCGAACTGGCTGGCTTTCCCGATGCAGAGGTGGTGCCGTATGCCCACGAGTGGGACTACGGCGACTACGAAGGCCAGCGCAGTGTCGACATCCGCAAGAAGGATCCGTCCTACCTGATCTGGACCCATGGCGTGGTGCGCGGGGAGACGCTGCAGCAAGTGGCGGACCGGGCCGACCATGTCATAGCTAAAGTGCTCGACACTCCTGATGCGGCCCCGTTTTCCGGGAGCAAGCCGGATTCGCCGTCGTCATTGCAGCAAAGGAACGTCCTGCTGGTGGCACACGGGCATTTCCTGCGCGTCCTCGCCGCACGATGGCTGCAACTGGAGCCGATCGAGGGCCGGCGCTTTGTCCTGGAGACAGCGGCAGTCTGCAATCTTGGGTGGGACAAGAAGACGCCCGCGGTTACCGGCTGGAATATTTAGGCGCGGAACCCAGTGTGGGTTTCCGCCAGTACGTCGCGGCCCGCAGCAGGGCTTCCATCGGGCCGTAGCGGAATTTCCTGACCCACCAATAGCTGAGCAGCAGTTGCGTCAGGAAGATCAGGACGGCAATGCCAAGCACGCCGAGCGGCGGCACCTGATTGGTCAGCGATAGGCCGAAGCCGGTGAACAGCAGGAGCATCAGGACGGATTGGCCGAGGTAGTTGGACAGGGCAAGCTGTCCCGCCGGCGCAAGGGCGTTGCGCACCACCCGGCCCAGCCTGGTGCGGAACACCAGGAGCAGCAGTCCCACATACCCAGCTGTCAGCAGGGGCCCGGTCAGGGTCGAGATACCGAAGCCGACAACTTGGAGACCCATGCCGCCCACGTAATTGACGAGGTAACCCTGCAGCAGCGCTGCGGCCAGGCCGATCGGGAGGGCGATGCCGACCAGCAACATCAGAGTGCGGCAGGAGAGGCCCCGCTCTATGAGCCTGTTCTTGGCACATGCCAGCCCGGCATAGAACGCACCGAGCGCGATCGGGCCCTGCAGGAACAGGGCGTTGACCATCGTCATCGGATATAGCGAGATGTTCTGGGCCAGGACGGCTGCCGGACTTCCGGCGAGGTCGAACGCAGGTGGCACCATTTGGAGGTCGGCCCCGCCGAGCGTCGGCTCCACCGCTGCCGTCAGCAGCCCCAGCAGCAGAATGACCAGACCCATCGTTCCGATGAGGATGCCGGCTGTAACAGCGGCGGCCCGGGCGGAGATCATGCGGGTGCCCAGCAAGACGAGGCCGACGAGTCCGTAGGTCAGCAAGATGTCGCCGTGGAAAAGGAACAGCCCGTGGAAGAGGCCGATGATGACCAGTCCTGCAGCGCGGCGCAGCGTGCGGGGCACCTCGGACTGTCCAGCGGACGCCGCGGAGGCCCACTGGAGGACAAAGCTGTAGCCGAAGAGGAACGAGAACAGGATGTAGAACTTGGCTTCGAAGAAAACGCTGACGGCGAATTTGACCGCCACATCCTGTGGTGACTGGAAATCAGGATTGGGATTGCCCGTCATGACAAAGGGATCGGCGAAGAACCAGATATTGACGCAGAGAATTCCCAGCAGGGCGAAGGCTCTCAGGGCATCCAATTCAATGACGCGTGAAGCCGTGAGCCTGGCATTCGGAGCGGTGTTGTGAGGGACTACGTTGTTCATCCTGATTTTGCTCCATCGGTGTGACGTGGCCGGTCTCTGCGGCCAGTCTATTAATGGACCAACCGGTGATAGTCCATCTTGCGACGTATTTTCTGGCCATCGGCGCCCGGGGTGAGGGCCGGCGTCGTAATGGTCGGCGTGTTGAAGGAGACACGCCGCTGAAAAAGAAGTTCCTCAAGAAAGTTCCCAAAGAAGCTGGTCAAATCAGACACTTCATGGGTATGTTAAACGAGTCCGATTGATCTTTCTCAATCACGAGTTTTCGTCGGGCATTGTCTCTATTGGCGCACTAGATGAAAGGGAGGTGGGTTCCGTGAATATTTTCAAGACGCTCGGCGGCGTATTTACCGCCAAAGTCCGCCCCGCCTCCGCCATTTCTGCGCACTAGATTTCAGTTTCTTGGGCCGGTTTCTGTCTTAAACCGCTTTCCCTAAGAACCACCGTATTTCTACCGCTCCCACGCGCGGAGGCCTCACGTCAATCGTTGAGGACCTTCGCCATGAGCACCTTCCGCAGTAAATGTCGCACGGGCATAGCCCGCTGCTTTCTGCATCCCCAAAAATCCTGCATCGCCAAAACCATCTGACAGCCAGGACACGTGCCAGGATCACGAGTCCCTTCGCGCGGTCAGTCCCGGTTGATAACCCATCGAAAGAGGAAGCACTCATGAAACCGCTGGATTCAGCTGTTTTACCCGCTCCGGAAAGGTCACTCCGGCCGCCTAAACAAAAGCAGGAATCGGCAGAGCCGCAGGCCGTCTTGTACGCAGACTCCCGGGCCCTGTCCCCGACGGAATCACGGCGCGACGAACAAAATGCGGGCCCCGGTGAGCTGATCACCGCCGGCAGTCTGCGCGAACTGGACGGAATCAGCGCTTCCGAACCCGCCGTCGACGACGATGTCGAGGAAAGCGACTCCGTCCGCACCGAAAACACCATGCCCAACTACTTGGCCCAAAAGGAGGTGAGCGCGATGATCCGAAAGCTACGGCAGGGTGCGTCGCTGTGGAAGCGAATACAGAGCGTGCGTGTTGATGAGCAGCGGTTGGAACAGGTCCGCGATCAGATGATGAGCAATCAGCAACTGATCCGCTGAGAAGCCCGTCATACTGGCACCTCTGCGTATCAAGTTCGGGCGTATTCATCGGCTGGCGCCTGTGTAGGGCTGTCTGATCCGCTGCTGCTAGTGACCATCTGGGAGAAGAGGCGGGCCGTTCGCCGGAGGACTCTGAGTAGTGTTCTGTGCGGCGATACTGCTGGGGCTTTGGCTTTCCGTCGCCGGTTACGGTTGGCGTTTCAGGCTGGCGTATCTGGCCCAGTTTTCTCCGGCTGAATC
>NZ_JABBCH010000019.1 GCF_012952295.1 Crystallibacter degradans | reverse complement strand
CCGGGACAGGTCCGGCAACGAAACAGCATGCCTGCCCACCTGCTTGGCCATGCGCCGCGAGAGCTTCAACAGGGACGGTGGTACCGGCAGTTCGTCTTTGACCCAGCCGTTGCCGGGCTTGCCGTCGTTGTGCCGGACCTCGCCGGTTGCCGTGTTGACCAATATCGGGAGCACCAGTTCCTTGGCGTACCACGCCTTCCTCGCGTTCACCCGGTAGAGCACGGTCCGGGCATCATCGTCCAGACCGGAGCCGCTGATAAGCTCCCGGACGGCGTTCCTGACCGAACCGGTCCATGCGTTCAGTGCTTGGAACGTCTGGTTATAAACGGACTTGACCTGCCGGGCGGACAGTTCGGTCGTGAACGTCAGGTCCTTCCTTTTGGTTGGCATGCGCTTCATGAGGGGCTGGCCGGTAAGGATTTGCCGGTGCAGCTGGGCCTGCATGCCGCCCAGGGCGTCGCGCCACGGACCCAGCAGTGCATGGACCCGGGCGAGTTTGCCCTCGTTCGCGAAAGTGGGCAGCGGGTACGCCCGGACCCTGATGGCCTGCTTCTGCGCTGCCCCGGTCGCCGTCATTTACCGGCGGCTTCGTTTTCAAGGGCAGCGAAGAGGTTCTTGCTCCGGCGTCTTGAGCCGCGCAGCCCGTACAAGCGCGCGGTGAACGGGTAAATCAGGGACAAGTAGCCATCGATCTGATCCGAAGTCTGCGCAAGGTCCGCCCCCTCGACGCGGAGCCCTTCCAGGGCGAGGAACACGTCGAAGCGGGTGTGCCCGGCGCGGGCGAGCCGGGCACAGTGTTTGCCGACGGGTGTGCCCCGGTCCTCCGAACGGAGCAGCTTCACCAGCTTCGGGCGTTCATCGTGGACGCCACCGGCCACTTCTCGGGTCACTGACACGACGGCGGCCCTAGATGCCATGAGCGATCCGGATCCGGGCACGTGGATGGTGCCGCGCCCTGCCACGCACCGGGAATGTGCCCGGCTTTGTACCGGCTCCACGCAGCACGATATAGCCCATTCCGGCCTTCGTCGAGTCCTGCGGCAGTTTCATAACGGTTACGCTAGCAGGAAGGTGAGACATTATTTGTGGATAAAAATCCATAAAAAATGACACTAGTTACAAACACCGATAGGGATGTTACGGCACATGTTGGTCTCCGCCTCGTCCAGCTGGATCATGAGGGCGTCGTATTCAGCGGGATCGACACTTAGGTTCCACCGAGCCTTGATCCATACCCACTCCTGGGCGTATTTGCAGTGCACGCCGAAGTAGGGCGGCCACCAGTCCACCGGATCCGACGAGCCGCGCTCCTCGTCGCTGCCGGCCGACAGGATGGTCAAGGTCAGGTTGTTGGTCAAATCGTTGGCGAAGTCCCCTCCGCTGCTCGGGCGTCCACGCCCAGGCCCCGGAGTGCCAGGCCTCTTCCAGCGGAACAAGGTGCACCACGTCCGCCTCAGCCGGATCCTCTATGACATGCATGTCCCAGACGGCGGGCCATTGCGCCTTGATTACTGTGCAGGGGGAAGACATCGTCGGGTCACTGGCGTTGGCGATCAGGACGTGTTCCTCAGTGGTGCAGCCGTCAGGTCCGACCACCGGGTAGTCGAAGGATGCTTCCCGGAACTCCGGACCCGCAGGTGCCCGCTTGACCAAGGTGTTGAGCAGGGCGCGGCCGGTTGTAATCCCACGGGGGAGGATAGCCGTCGGGCGGGGCATCGCTGATGTGGAGTGCTGTCGGGGCTGCCGGGAGTACTTCGGCGAAGCCGACAGCCCCGCCCGCGCAGAGCGCAAGGGAAATGGCTGCTACCAACATCGTGCATTGCTCTAAAGCTCGACTCATTGCCGTGCCCAGCTATTGCCCGTCAGGGGTTGTAACCGGATTCTACGCCGAATGATCCGGCGGTCGTAGCCCCTCGGGATGACTCACTGAAAACCTCCGCGTAGCGAAGCCAGCCGAAGCTAACCGACGCTGGGTGCCCGGTTCGGCGGAGCCGGAATGATGACGTTGCCCGTGGTGACATTGCCCGTGTCGACCCCGTTGTGGGCGGCCGGTTCCGGGGCAAGCACAGGAGCCGGGTGGGGCGGCATGGATGTTTCCGTCCATGACCGCAAGGTCAAGGCGACATCGTGCGCGGTGGGGCGGTCCTGCGGTTCCCTGGCGGTCATGTCACGCAGCAGGTGGCCCCATGCCGCTCCGAGATCCTCCGGAATTTCGGGATCGCGCAGCAGCCGGGCAACCGCGGCTTCGACGATCGGCCCGGGAAAGGCTTTCTCGCCGGTAAGGCATTCCAGCAAGACCAGGCCAAGTGAATAAATGTCGGAAGCGGGCGTCACCGGATGGCTCAGCGCCTGTTCCGGGCTCAGGTAATTTGCCGTTCCGATGGTCGCGCCATGCACCGTGGAGACGGAAGCGTCCACCACGCGTGCGATGCCGAAGTCGGAGAGTTTTGGGTGCAGACGCGTATCCTGGCTGCCGGTATCGGCGATCAGGATGTTGGCTGGCTTGACGTCCCGGTGGACTACACCGTTCTCATGGATGTAGTTGAGCGCATCCGCCAGATCCGCGCCGATGTTTGCCGTCGCTGTTGGATCCAGCCGTCCGACCGCGGCCAGCGTTTTGCGCAGGTCCCGGCCATCGATCAGCTCCATCACCAGGTAGCTCGTGGTGGCGCCGTCGTCTGCCTGGTAGAGGCCGGCGTCGAAAAGCGTCACCAGCACAGGATGGCTCAGCGTGGCCAGCAGCAGCGTCTCAGTGTGCTGGCGCCGGTATTCGTCGTCGTCCGGGGTGGTGGGAGCGAACAATTTGACGGCAACTTCACGTCCAAGTGATTCATCCGTCGCACGGTATACCGAGGCCGCACCACCGGTACCGATAAGGTCACCGGTCCTGTAGCGTCCCCCGAGGAATAAGTCCACTAAGCCTCCAGGGCCGGGTATGAAAGGTTTTTATCTAGTACGTAGTCTACCTTCCCGGGAGGAACAGTAGGCACCTTAACGCGAAAACGGAAGGCACGCCACATCGGGCGTACCTTCCGTTTTTCGCGGTCCGCGGCGAGCCGGTTCAGCCTGCGAGGAATTCGATGGCGGCATTCTTGAACGCGCGGCTGGTGACCGCGTTGGCGTGGGTGCGGGCCGGCAGCCACAGCAGTTCCGCATTGGCGCTGAGCTTGGCTAGCTCCGGCGCCGTGGCGGCCAGCTCGTCCTTCTCACCCGCCACCAGCAGCACCGGCATCCGCGGCACCGCCTCGGCCGGGACGAAGGGCTCTGTCTTGATGGCCTCGATCATGGTCAGCAGCGCGAAGACGTCATTGCTGGGCACCAATGTGGCCATCCGGAGCAGTTCGGCCGTCGTCGGGTCTGCGATCTGCGTCCCGTCGGCCAGATACTGCTGGGCCGCGCGCAGGTCGAAGTCCGCCAGCGGATCCCCGACCCCGGGACCGCCCAGGACCATCCGGCGCACCATTTCCGGCTGCGTGGCGCCGAACTCCCAAGCCAGACGTGAGCCCAGTGAGTAGCCAACCAGATCCACTCCGGTGGAATCGTCGTCGTCCTTCAGCGGCCGGACGTGGGCGTTGTAGATCAACTGCAGCAGATCCGCGCGGATCCGGCTGGGGGAGTAGGCATCCATTTCCTCCGGGGAAGGGCTGCCGCCATGGCCCGGCAGGTCTACCGTGACCACCCGCCGTCCGGCCTGCGTCAAGGCCGTAATCCAGCCGGCGTCCTCCCAGTTGAGCTTGGCGGAGGACGCGAAACCATGCAGCAGGATGACCGGCCGGCGCGGACCAGTGGTTCCCTCGGCGGCCTCGTGGATCCGCACGTTCAGGTGCGGATCCACGCCCTCGACGGTCTGTTCCCGGTGCCTGCCCACCGGACTAGTCCTCGTCCAGGTTGGCGCTGAGGCGGACGCGTCGCTTGGGCGCCTCCTCCTTCGGCACCGTGCCGACGATGCCGGCTGTGTCGTCCGGAACTTCGAAGACAATCAGCGGGTCGCCCACCTTGATGGTCTCGCCGGGTTCACCGTAGGTCCGGACCACCTTGCCGGCCTGCGGCGACGGCAGCTCCACGGCCGACTTGGTCGTCTCCACTTCAACCAGCGGGTGGTTGCGTTCGATCATCTCGCCTTCGGTAACCAGCCATTCAAGCACGGTGGCCTCGATCAGGCCCTCGCCCAGATCCGGGAGGGGGAAGGAAATTTCAGCCACGGCGATACTCCAATACTCGCTGGATCCCGTACAGGATGCGGTCAATGTTGGGGATGTACTCGTCCTCGAGGTCTCCTGAGGGATACGGTACGTCGAAACCGGTCACCCGCTCAACGGGTGCCTTCAGCGTGCCGAAGCAGCGCTCGGTGATGATCGAGGCGACTTCGGCGCCCAGCCCGGAGGTCCGGGGCGCTTCATGAACGACGACGGCGCGGCGCGTCTTGGCCACGGAAGCCGCCAGGCCTTCGGCGTCGATGGGCTTGAGCCAGCGCAGGTCCAGGACCTCGATCTCGATGCCGTCCTCGGCCGCCAGCTCGGCAACCTGCAGGCAGCGGGCCACCATAGCACCCCAGGCCACGAGGGTCAGGTGCTTGCCTTCGCGGACCACCCGGGAACCGTTCGGGTTGTAGCCGGCTGCGTCGGCGCCGGTGTTGACCGGCCCCTTCTGCCAGTACCGGGACTTCGGCTCCATGAAGATGACCGGATCCTGGCGCGTGGCCGCGTACTTGAGCAGATGGTATGCCTCGTTCGGCCCCGACGGGGAAACGACCTTGAGGCCGGGCACATGGGCGAACATGGCTTCCAGGGATTCGCCGTGGTGCTCCGGCGCCCGGATGCCGCCGAAGCTGGGCACGCGCAGCGTGATCGGCATCGGCAGCGTCCCGCGGCTGCGGTAGTTCATCCGGCCAACCTGGCAGATGATCTGGTTGACCGCAGGGTAGGCAAAACCGTCGAACTGCACTTCCGGGATGGGGTGGTAGCCAGCCATGGCCAGCCCCACGGACATGCCCAGGATGCCGGATTCGGCCAAAGGGGTGTCGAATACCCGTGCCTCGCCGAACTTCTTCTGCAGGCCGTCGGTGATGCGGAAGACGCCGCCCAGCTGGCCAACGTCCTCGCCCAGGATGAGCGCGCGCGGATTCTCCGTCATGACTTCAGCCAGGGCGCGGTTCAGTGCCTGCTGCATGGACATGGTTTCGGTGGCCCCGACGTCTGCGGGCTCCGGAAAGTTCTGCACGGATTCCTGCTGTACGTCGGCAGCAGTTGTGTTGTCCTGGGCGGCTTCGAGGTCGCTCAGGGTGGTGTGCTCAGACATGTTCCGATTCCTCCCGCCAGGCGCTGGCCTGTGCCTTTAGTGCTTGTGTGGGTTCCTGGTAGACAAAGTCGAACATTTCCGTGCCGGGCCGCGGGCCCAGTGCATTGATGCCTGCACGGATCTGTTCTTCCTCGGCCTTGGCCGCTGCCAGGGCTTCTTCGAAGAAGGCTTCATCAGCGATCCCGTCGGCCAGCAGCCGGGCGCGCATCCGCGCCAAGGGGTCCTCGCCGCCGTCGGCACGTTCTTCTTCGAGGGTGCGGTAGCGACCCGGATCGTCGCTGGTGGAGTGCGGTCCGCGCCGGTAGGTCATGGCCTCGACTACCGCCGGTCCCTTGCCTGCACGGGCGTGGGCCAAAGCGGCTGCAGTCGCCTGGGCGACGGCAACGACGTCGTTCCCGTCCACCTGGATGGAAGGCATGCCGTATCCCGCCGCCCGGGCGGCCACCGAGCCGCCGGCTACCTGGCGCTCGGTCGGGACCGAGATGGCCCAGCCGTTGTTCTGGATGAAGAACACAACCGGCGCCTTCATGACGGCGGCGAAGTTCATAGCCTCATGGACGTCGCCCTGCGAGCTGGCGCCGTCACCAAAGTAGGTGATCGCCACTCCCAGTTCTCCTGCCGGCGTCCCGTCAAGCGTCTGGCCGTGCGCCCAGCCGACCGCGTGCAGCACGGAGCCGCCCACAACGGCCTGGATCGGGGCGAAACGCGAGGCTTTTGGGTCGTAGAGACCCCCGTGCCAGGTGGCCTTGTGGGTGGACATGTATTCCACCATGTCCACGCCGACCGCGCGGGCAACGCCCATTTCACGGTAGGTGGGAAAGACAAAGTCGCGGCTCATGTCCAGTGCGTAGCCGCTGCCGACCTGCGCCGCTTCCTGGCCGAGCTGCGGAGCGTACCCGGGGATCAGACCCTGGCGCTGCCAGCGGATCGCCGATTCGTCCAGGTAACGGACCGCGACCATCAGCCGGTAGAGCTCCCTGAGCTCCTCACCGGCCAGCTCGGCCCGGCCTGTCCCATCCAGAGCAAGAACATCAGCCATGCTGTTTCCTCCATATCGTCTGCGTGGCCGCGGTGCCATGCCTGCGGCCGAGAACCGCAGGCGGCCCGGCGGCCGTCCTCTAAGTGACCATAGTCACGGGCAGGTGGAGTGTGCAATATGGAGGAAAAGCACCGTGCAGCGTGCACAGTTTATGCCGCGAAGCCGGACTGTGGGGTGGCAATTTGCTAGGTGGCTGCTGGGCGGTGGTTAGCGGACTGTCGACCGCCGGCGGGCAAAGAGCTTGTTCAGAACGGCGATGCCAGCGATGAGCACAGCCGTTGAAGCCAGTTGCGCGCTGGTGCCGGGCGACAAGAACCCGACGGCCAGGATCGCAGCCAGCAGGCCCAGACCCAGGTAGGTGATGGCCGGAAAGCCCCGCATTCTCATCGGCAGGTCCTGGCCCTCGCGGTCCGCACGGCGGCGGAGGATCAGCTGCGATGTCAGGACCATGCCCCAGACAACCAGGCAGGTCGATCCGACAAAGCTCAGCAGCACGGGCAGGACCTTCTCCGGGAACAGGAGCTCCATGACCGTCGCCACGAAGCCGAAGGCCACCGAGGACAGGACCGCCGCGATGGGAACGCGGCGCAGGCCTATCCGCTGGAGCAGGGCCGGTGCCTCGCCGCGCTGGGAAAGCGAGAAGATCATCCGGGAAGCGCCGTACAGGTTGGCATTCAGGGCCGAGAGCAGGGCAAAGGCTGCGATGATCGTGATGGCTACGTCCGCGCCCGGAATGGCTGCTACGGACAGCACCGCGGCGAAAGGGGAGGCGAGGGCTTCCGAATCCCACGGGACCACGGTGGCGATGACCAGTACCGAGCCGAAGTAGAAGACCAGAATCCGCCACACCACCGTCTTGATGGCCCGGGAAACGCTGTGCTGCGGATCCTTTGTTTCCGCCGCGGCCACGGCGACGATCTCGGTGCCGCCAAAGGCAAAAATCACTACCAGCAGGCCTGCGGCAATGCCCGCCAGGCCGGCGGGAGCGAAACCGTCGCCGCCAAACAGGTTGGACAGTCCGGGCGAGGGGGCATGGGGGAGCCAGCCGAAGATCAGGGCCGCGCCGAGGGCCAGGAACGCCACGATGGCGGCGACCTTGATGATGGCAAACCAGAACTCGAACTCACCGTAGTTCTTGACGCCCATCAGGTTGATGGCGGTGAAAACGACCATGAAAACCAGGGCCAGCAGCCATGACGGCAGTATGGGCCAGACCGAGGCGAGCAGGGCCGCGGCGCCGACCGCCTCGGCCGCAATGACGGTCACTAGCTGGAGCCACCACAGCCAGCCGATCGTTGCCCCGGCCGTGCGGCCCATGGCTTTTTCGGCGTAGGTGGAGAATGCGCCGCTGCTGGGATGTGCGGCGGCCATTTCGCCCAGCGCCCACATCACGATGATGACCAGCGTCCCGGCGAGCAGGTAGGAGATCAGTACTGCCGGTCCCGCCGCCTGGATGCCTGCGCCGGAGCCGAGGAAGAGTCCGGCACCGATGGCGCTGCCCAGCCCCATCATGGTGAGCTGGCGCGATGTCATGGACTGGCCAAGGCCCGGCTGGGGTGTGCCGGCTTCATCGGTGCTGGATTGCACCTGTCCGCCGTCGGAGGTGGAGGGGTGGGGGCTCGTTCGAGTCATGCGGATTCCTGTCATCGGCTGTGGCCTTATAACTGTAGATCTGAGGGCCAGCGGCGGAAGCATTTGGTGAATGCGCCGCCCCGGCTGACAATTTGTATACTCCTGCAGCCGTGGGTGCCTCAGATTGGAAGGGTTAAGCAGCACCGTGAACATTGACTCACTGGATTCCCGGATCGTCACGCTCTTCACGGAGGACCCCCGGATGTCCGTGCTGGAAGCATCGCGGGTACTAAAAGTGGCCCGTGCCACAATACAGGCGCGGCTGGATAAAATGCAACGCCACGGGGTTATCGCTGGCTGGGGCCCGCGGCTTTCACCGGCCGAGCTGGGCTACGTGGTCAAGGCATATTGTTCGCTGGTCATCCGCCAGGAATCCGGGCACGACGCCGTGGCAGAAGCGTTGTCCAGGATTCCCGAAGTGCTGGAACTGCACACCGTGTCCGGAGAGAGCGACCTGCTCGCGTGCGTAGTAGCGAGGTCCAACGCCGACCTGCAACGCGTGCTTGACGAAATGACGGGCACCAATACTGTGCTGCGGTCGTCGTCGGTCATTGTCCTGAACAGTCATTTCGAAGGCCGCACTTTACCGTTGGTGCAGGCAGCAGGTGCTGCCGCGGAGCCGCCTGTTTCCGAGTAGTCCGCCACTGCCGGCCTGCGGGCCAGCTTCATAAAACCCCAGACCACCAAAAGTGATTGTGTCACTTCGACTTTAACAGGCTAGAATGTGTTCTGGTCATGATGACTATTACTGATGAGGGCAAGGAGGTGCGGAAGTGGTCTACTCGGCGAACGTTTCGGAGCGCAGGCAGCAGCCGCCCGAGCTTGCCATTTCCACCGTCATCTTCGCGCTGCGTCCGGATGCGGATTCGGCGCGCCCCACCCTCTGGCTCCCGCTGGTCCGGCGGACGCGGCAGCCCTACCGCGATCTCTGGGCTCTGCCCGGCGGACCGCTCAGTCCGGAGGAGTCGTTGCCGGACGCTGCCCGGAGGAATCTGCAGGACACCACGTCGCTGCAGCCGAGCTACCTGGAACAGCTGTACGCCTTCGGCGGCCTGGACAGGTCGCCGGTCCAGCGCGTCGTCTCCATTGTCTACTGGGCGCTGGTGAAGCCCGACGTCGCGGCCCTTGCCCGCGAAACAGAAAACGTGAGGTGGTTCCGTGCCGATCACCTTGGCCAGCTCGCCTTCGACCACAACCAGATAGTCGACTACGCCCTGTGGCGGCTGCGGAACAAGGTTGAGTACAGCTCCATCGCCTACGCCTTCCTGGGCGAAAAGTTCACGCTTGCCCAGGTCCGCGAGGTTTACGAGGCCGTCCTGGGCAAGGAGCTGGACCCGGCCAACTTCCGCCGCCAGCTGCGCGCCGCCACGGACATCGCGGCCACCGAAGAATACCTGCAGGGCGGCCGGCACCGGCCGCCCCGGCTTTACCGCTATACCGGGAGCACCAGCCCCGGGAACGGACCTCTCGGCTAAGCAGCCGGAACTTTTGCCAACCGCCAGAAATCGGAGAAGACCATGGCATCAATCAACAGCACCATCGAGCTCATCACCCGCGAGGAAGCCGAGGCGCGCCCGGCGGCCGCCGGCAGCTGCAGCCCGGACCTGGTCAAGGCGCCGTGGAATTTCGACGGCGGCGCTACGCCTGCCTACGGCCCAGGTGCCTCCATGGCCGATATCGCCCCGGCTGCAACCCCGCGGCAGGGCCAAATCCCCGAGGAATACCGGCTAAGCAGCGATGACGAGCTGCACGCCAGGATCATGGCGGCCAAGGAAAAGCTGGGCGAGAAGCTGGTGGTGCTGGGCCACTTCTACCAGCGGGACGAAGTCGTCAGGTATGCGGATTTCGTAGGGGATTCGTTCCAGCTGGCCCGGGCCGCCAAAGAAAAGCCGGAAGCGGAAATCATCGTCTTCTGCGGCGTGCACTTCATGGCCGAAACCGCGGACCTGCTTTCGGGTGCGGACCAGTCCGTCATCCTGCCTAACCTGGCCGCCGGCTGCTCCATGGCCGACATGGCTGACATCGACTCCGTGCAGGCGTGCTGGGAGCAGCTCACGGACGTGCTCGGCTCGGAGCCGGATGAAGACGGCAGGCTGCCGGTCATCCCGGTGACCTACATGAACTCCTCCGCCGCGCTGAAGGGCTTCTGCGGTGAGAACGGCGGCATCGTCTGCACGTCGTCGAACGCGGCCACCGTACTGGCGTGGGCGTTTGAACGGGGCCAGCGGGTGCTGTTCTTCCCGGACCAGCACCTGGGCCGCAACACCGCCAAGGCCATGGGCGTTCCGCTGGAGCAGATGCCCATGTGGAACCCGCGCAAGCCGCTGGGCGGCAACGACGAGCAGAGCCTGCAGGATTCCCGCGTCATCCTCTGGCACGGCTTCTGCTCGGTGCACAAGCGCTTCACCGTGGACCAGATCGCGAAGGCACGCTCGGACTACCCCGGCGTGCGGGTTATTGTGCACCCCGAATGCCCGATGCCCGTGGTGGACGCAGCGGACGAGGCCGGATCGACCGACTACATCCGCAAGGCGATCGCCGCCGCTACCGAGCCCACGGTTTTCGCCATCGGCACCGAGATCAACATGGTGAACCGGCTGGCCGCGGAGTATCCGCAGCACACCATTTTCTGCCTCGACCCAGTGGTCTGCCCGTGCTCCACCATGTACCGGATCCACCCCGGCTACCTGGCCTGGGTCCTGGAGGCCTACGCCGAGCGCGGCGAAGTCCTCAACCAGATCACCGTTGAGGACAATGTGGCGGTGCCGGCGCGCGTGGCCCTCGAGCGGATGCTGGCAGCCAAGCCGTGAACACGCGGCGTCGGACGGGGAACCGGCGGATCGTCGTCGTCGGTTCCGGCATAGCCGGACTGTATGCGGCGGCGCTCGCCGCCGAGGAACCGTACGGGCACCACGTGACGTTGGTGACCAAGGGGACGCTCGCGCAGAGCAACACCTGGTTCGCGCAAGGCGGGATCACCGCCGTGACCCGGCAGGGCGAGGCCGCGGGCGATTCCGTCGCTGCGCACGTGGCGGATACGCTCGGCGCGGGAGCTGGAATGAACGACGACGCCGCGGTGCGGCTTCTGTGTGAAGCCGCCGGCGCCGAGATCGACACCTTGCTTCGATGGGGAGTCCCGTTCGACCGAAAGGGAACACAGCTGGCACTGGGACTCGAGGGCGCCCATTCTGCAGCGCGGATCCTGCATGCCGGCGGCGACCGCACCGGTGCCGCCATTGCGGAGGTGCTGATCAGCCGGGTTATGTCCCTGGCCGGCGCCGGACGGTTGGAGCTCCGCGAGCACGGCTTCGTGACCCGCCTGCTGGATACCGCCGGCCGGGTCACCGGCGTCGAACTCTTCGGCGCGCCCGAAGGCGAGGTGCGCACGCAACTGCCGGCCGACGTCGTTGTTCTCGCCACGGGCGGGGCCGGGCAGCTGTATGAAGCAACCACTAATCCGGACACCGCCACCGGTGACGGTGTCGCGCTCGCCTGGGCGGCCGGGGCGGTCCTGACGGACCTGGAATTCATCCAGTTTCATCCCACGTTGCTGGATCCGGCCGCCGCGAACGGAACGGCCTTCATGATTTCGGAGGCGGTCCGCGGGGAGGGCGCCCTGCTGGTGGATTCCACCGGGCACCGCTTTATGCCGGATTACCACCCGGATGCCGAGCTCGCGCCCCGGGACGTTGTCTCGCGCGCGATCTGCCGGCAACGGCTGCTGCTGGAGTCCCGCGGCGACGCGCCCCAGGTCTATCTGGACGCCACCGGCATCAGCCAGGCCAAGGGGCCGGACTTTTTGGCGCGGCGTTTCCCCACCATCCACAACACGGTGACCGCGCTGGGCCTGGACTGGAACACCCAGCCGCTGCCGGTGGTGCCCGCCTCGCATTACTGGATGGGCGGGATCCGTACGGACCTCGACGGGCGGACCTCGGTGCCGGGCCTGTTTACCGTGGGGGAGGCCGCCTGCACCGGAGTGCACGGAGCCAACCGGCTGGCGTCGAACTCGCTGCTGGAAGGGCTGGTCTTCGCCCGCCGGGCTGTCCGGGCCCTCGCCGCCGGGGAGTCGACCCCGGTGTTCGAGGCGCTCCCGCTGGAGCTGTCGGAAGGCACCGGGCCCTGCACCCGGGCCGACCTCCAGCGCCTGATGTCCTCGGCAGCGGGTGTGGCACGGGACGGCGCTACCTTGGAACTCGCCGCCAAGCAGCTCGGAGAGTGGGCCGTGGAGCCGGCGGACCAGGCGGGGGCCGAAGACGCGAACCTGCTCGCCACCGCCCGTCTGGTGGTTGCCGCGGCCCGCGCGCGCGAGAACTCTGTCGGAGCCCATTACCGCACAGATTTCGAAGACCGCCCGGCGGGCAGCGGGCGCCTCAGTTTTGTCAATTCCCGTGCCGGTGTCCCCGGCAGCAGTGCCAGCCAGGAGCAGCCATGAACCAGATTCTTCCGCCCGACCAGCCGACGCTTGAGCGCATTGTCGCCGCCGCGCTAGCCGAAGACGCGCCGTGGGGCGACATCACCTCTAACGCCCTGATCCCGGCGGACGCGACGGCGACAGCGGAACTGGCCGCGCGCGAGCCAGGCGTGTTCGCCGGCGTCCCCGTACTGGAAACCGTCTTGCGCCAGGCCGACGCGTCCATCTCCGTACAGTTCAAGGTCAAGGACGGGGACACGTTCGACGCCGGCCAGGTACTCGCGGTGATCAGCGGCAATGCCCGCTCCATCCTGCTGGCCGAACGCGTGGGACTGAACCTGCTGCAGCGTCTGAGCGGCATTGCCACCCAGACGGCTGCCTTCGTCGCAGCGGTGGCCGGAACGGCGGCCCGGGTGGTCGATACCCGCAAGACGACTCCCGGGCTGCGCGCGCTGGAGCGCTACGCCGTGAGGTGCGGCGGCGGGCACAACCACCGCTATTCGCTCTCCGATGCCGTGATGGCCAAAGACAACCATCTCGCCGTGATTACCGACGGCGGCCGCAAGGACCTGTCCGAGGCCCTGCGGGCGGCGAAGTCCCGGCTGCCGCACACGGTCCATTTTGAAGTCGAAGTGGACCGGGCAGAGCAGATCGAACCCGTACTGGCGGCCGGGGTGGACACGATCATGCTGGATAACTTCACTCTGGAGGGGCTCCGCGCCGGCGTGGCCCAGGTGGCGGGCCGCGCCCTGGTGGAAGCCAGCGGCAATGTCCGGCTGGAAACCGTGGGGGAGATCGCCCGCACCGGAGTGGACGTAATCTCTTCCGGTGCGCTCACCCACAGCGCCAGGTCTCTGGACCTGGGGCTGGACATCCACATCTCCCACTGACATTCCCACTGACGAAAGCAGCACCTGATCCCATGATTTACCTGGATGCCGCCGCCACTGCTCCCGTGCGCCAGGAGGTGCTGGAAGCGATGTGGCCGGCCTTGACGCAGGACTTCGGCAATCCCTCCAGCCACCACACGGTCGGCGAAGCGGCCGGGCGGGCTCTGGATTATGCCCGCAGGACAGCGGCGCAGGTCCTCGGCTGCCGGCCCGGGGAGATCATCTTCACCTCCGGGGGCACCGAAGCCAACAACCTCGCCATCAAGGGGCTGGCCCTGGCCTCGCCCCGCGGCAAGCGCATTGTGGCCAGTGCCGTGGAGCATCCCTCTGTGCTTGAGGCCGTGGAGTACCTGCAACGGTTGCACGGCTTTACGCTCGTCCGCGTCCCCGTGGACCAAGACGGCGTCGTGGATCTTGAAACCCTGGCTGCAGAACTCACGCCGGAGACCACATTGTGCACGGTGATGTACGCCAATAATGAGGTGGGCACCATTCAGCCGGTCGAAGAGATTGCCGGACTGTGCCGGGAGGCGAAGGTCCCCTTCCATACGGATGCGGTGCAGGCCGCCGGCTGGCTGGACCTGGACGTTGGCCGTCTTGGTGTCGACGCGCTGAGTATTTCGGGGCACAAACTCGGTGCGCCCAAGGGCTGCGGGCTGCTGTACGTCTCGGGCCGGCGTCCGCTGGAGCCGCTGGTCCATGGCGGCGGCCAGGAAAACGGACGGCGGTCCGGCACGGAAAACGTGGCCGGTGCCGTCGCCGTCGCGACCGCCTTGTCCTTGGCGGAGAAGGAGCGGGCCGAGACGGTGCCGAGGGTCACCGGGTACCGAGACTACCTGATCGAGCAGGTGCTGAAGGCGCTGCCGGAGGCCCAGCTGACCGGGCACCGGACGGGGCGGCTGCCGGCCAGTGCCTCCTTTTGTTTTCCGGGCACCTCGGGAGAAGCGGTCCTCCTCGAGCTCGAGCGGCGGGGCGTGGTGTGTTCCAGCGGCTCGGCTTGCGCAGCCGGTTCGGATGAACCTTCCGCGGTGCTGCTGGCCATGGGAATTGATCCGGCGGTGGCGCAGACGGCCGTGCGGCTGACCTTCACCGCATCCGTCAAGGAGGCCGAGATTGCCCTCGCCGCGCGGGCGGTGGTCGGCGCGGTGAAAGACGTCCGGAAGCTGGTACCCTAGCTCTCCTGCCGGACTTCGCAGACACGTCCCGCGGTACGGCAGTTTGGCGGCGGGGGATCGGTACCGTGGAAGGAAACCCCTTGCCGCGACCGAAGGAACGTGATCCCTTGCCTGCAGCGCGACCCACCCGGCGCCTGCGGTCAGTTGCCGCCCTGGCCGTCGCCGGCATAACGCTCTCCGGCTGCGGCCTGCTGGATCTTGCCCCGGACGCAGGAGCCGCGGGTAGAGCCGCAGCTCCGCCGGCGCAGGCCGCGCCGCCGTCGTCAATGACCATGCCGCGTCCTTCGGCTGAACCTTCCGGGACAGCCAGGGCAGGCTGGAAAACCTACGCGGACCCGTCCGGCACCCTCAGCTTCGACCTGCCCGAAGACTGGACAGTGCAGCAGCAGCCCGAACCGACGCAGCCATCAAACGGCGGCGTCCATCTGGACATCAGCGACGGCGGGGGCAGGGTAGTGGCCCAGCTGCACACCCGGTTGATCCTGGAGGAAATCCAGTGCACCCCCGGTAACGTGACCGACTATGTGGTGCTGGCCAGCGAGCCCCTCGATGTGGCAGCGGTGGACGGAGCCGGCAACATTGAACCGCGGTTCGTGTTCCGCATGCTGCGCGGCTATAAGTTCTTTGCCTCGATGGGCATCACGAATAAGGTTGGCGGTGTGGACAACAAGGCCTGCGCCATCCAGAACGCGGTCGCGGGACCGGATAGTGTGGGCCTTTACTCGTTTTCGGATACCCCGGTGCACGGTGTGCCGTCAGCGGACGAGCCGGCCGAGGAGCTGAAGAGCTACAACAGCGTGCAGGAAGCACTGGAGTATCTGGAGACGGACCGCTTTGCGAAGCTGCGGGAGATGATTACCTCCCTGCGGATCGCCGAACACGCCGCCGGATCCGGCCAAAGGGAGCGTTCATGAAACGAGCCGCGTCGGCCCGTCTCGTCGCCAGGACCACTGCCAACACCTCCATGGTGTTTGCCATTGCCGCCGCCCGGAACTCCGGCTACACCGCCTTCGACGAGACCTTTACCGTGACGGTGGACGGCGCTCCGGCACAGCTGGAGGAACTGGCAGACAACCATTCCGGCCGGCTGCATACCCTGCATGTGGATGAACCGTCCACGGTTGAAGTGGACTATGCGGTCACGGTGGAAGGCGTGGCGGGGCCGGAACGCATCGACCGGACCGAACTGATCCGGTATGTGCGCCCCAGCCGGTACTGCGAGTCCGACAAGCTGCTGCCGACGTCGTACGCCGAATTCGGGTCGCTGCACGGGATGGAACTGCTCAACGCCGTGCGCACCTGGGTGGGGCGGGAGCTGCGCTACGTCAGCGGATCGTCCCGGCCCACGGACGGAGCAGTGGAAACCCTGCTGGAACGCCGCGGGGTCTGCCGCGACTTCGCCCACCTGGTGGTATCGCTGTTGCGGGCCAAGGACGTGCCGGCGCGGCTCGCCGCGGTGTACGCCCCGGGACTGGACCCGATGGACTTCCACGCCGTTGCCGAGGCCTATATCGACGGCGCCTGGCACGTGGTGGACGCCACCGGCATGGCCCCGCGGCAGACCCTGCTGCGCATCGCCACCGGACGGGATGCCTCGGATACGGCCTTCCTGTCCACCGTGGGCGGCAGCCTTTCCCTGAAGGAGCTGAAAGTTACCGCCGTGGTGGATGACTTCGTGCCCGAAACGGACCCTGCGGCGGCCGTGCAGCTGCGCTGAGACAAGCCGGCCGCCGCCAGGGGTCAGCGGTCTTTGATCCCCGTGCGGAGCTTGTCCGTGAGGAACTGGAGCTGCCTGAACTCCTCCTCGCTGAGCGCCGGCGCCAGCATCTCGTGCAGATGGCGCACGTGCACGCGGCCGATCTCCTGCTGCAGGGCGCGGCCTTCCTCGGTCAGGGCGATCTCGATGCCACGCTGGTCCCGCTCGGCTGTTCGGCGCTGCACCAAGCCTTTGGCTTCCAGCCGCTCGACCATCCGGCTCAGGCTCGGCTGGCTGATCAGCAAGGCCTCGTTGAGCTCATTGAGCCTGGTCCACCCGGTGGGGCAGTGGCTGAGGTTGAACAGCACGTCGTATTCACGCATGGCCAGCTTCTTGAACTCCGGCAGCTGCTGCATCCGGCGCATCACCGCCACCTGGGTGCGAAAGAGCGACTCCCAGGCTTCCGACGTCGTCCTGATCTGCGGCTGGGATTCCTCGTCAGCCATTGGATACCGTCTCCCCGGCCAGGGCTGCATCCCGTGCTGCCTTGCGGCTGGCGTGCGTCGGTGCGTCGGGTACATGGGCGGGCCTGCGGGCGGCGAATTCCCGCTTGAGCACCGGCAGCACCTCCTCGCCGAAGAGGTCCAGCTGCTCGAGCACGGTCTTCAGCGGCAGGCCGGCGTGGTCGATCAGGAACAGCTGGCGCTGGTAGTCGCCGAAGGCGTCGGCGAAGCTGAGGGTTTTCTCGATGACCTCCTGCGGGCTGCCCACGGTCAGCGGGGTCTGGGCGGTGAAGTCCTCCATCGACGGGCCGTGGCCGTAGACCGGGGCGTTGTCGAAGTACGGGCGGAACTCGTTCACGGCGTCCTGCGAGTTCTTGCGCATGAAGAACTGTCCGCCGAGGCCCACGATCGCCTGGTCTGCCGTGCCGTGGCCGTAGTGCGCATAGCGCTCACGGTAAAGGCCGATGAGCTGCATGTAGTGTTCCTTGGGCCAGAAAATGTTGTTGGCGAAGAAACCGTCACCGTAGTAAGCGGCCAGTTCGGCAATCTGCGGGGTGCGGATCGAGCCGTGCCAGACGAAGGGAGCGACGCCGTCCAGCGGGCGGGGCGTGGCGGTAAAGTTCTGCAACGGGGTGCGGTGCTTGCCCTGCCAGTTCACCACGTCTTCGTCCCAGAGCTTGCGCAGCAGCGCATAGTTCTCGACCGTCAGCTCCAGCGAATCCTGGATGTTGCGTCCGAACCACGGGTAGACCGGAGCGGTGTTGCCGCGGCCCAGTACCAGGTCCACGCGTCCGTCCGACAGTTGCTGGAGCATCGCAAAGTCTTCGGCGATCTTGACCGGATCGTTCGTGGTGATCAGCGTGGTCGTCGTGGAAAGGGTGATCCGCTCCGTCTGGGCTGCGATGTAGCCGAGCAGGGTGGTCGGCGAACTGGCGTAGAACGGCGGGTTGTGGTGCTCGCCGGTGGCGTAGACATCCATGCCGATCTCTTCGACCTTCTTGGCAATGCTGACCGCTGCCTTGATGCGTTCGCGTTCGGTCGGGGTCCGGCCGGTGGTCGGATCCTGGGTGATATCGGAAACGCTGAATACGCCGATTTCCATGCTGTGCCTCTTTCTCTACCGCAAAGTCTTACATCAGTTTACATGCTTTTGCATCTACTGACACAACTGGCGGTGTGCGGAAATCATTCCGCGGCAGCGTCGTGGGGCTCAACACATCAAGGCGGGACCGGGACGTCAGCTCCCCACGGCGGCCGGCTCGCGGACCTGCAGCTGCTCGGCTCTGGCCAGGGCGCGGCGTTCACGGCGGCCCTCGACCAGCCGGTACAGCACAGGTACCAGGACCAGCGTCAGCGCAGTTGAAGAAATCAAACCCCCAACAACGACGACGGCGAGCGGCTGCGAGATGAAGCCGCCTTCACCGGTGAGCCCGAGGGCCATCGGCGTCAGCGCGAAGACAGTCGCCAGGGCTGTCATGAGGATGGGCCGGAGCCGCTGGCGGGCGCCGTGCCGGATGGCGTCCGCAACATTCATGCCGGGGCGGTCGCCGAGGGGCCGCCGGTACTGGTTGATCAGGTCGATCAGGACAATCGCATTGGTGACAACTATCCCCACCAGCATCAGCATGCCGATCAGGGAAGGCAACCCCAGCGGAATCCCGGTGATGACCAGCAACGCGATGGCACCGGTGGCGGCGAAGGGGATGGACACCAGCAGAATCAGCGGCTGGACGAGGCTCTTGAAGGTCGCCACCATGATGACGTACACGATCGCCACCGCGGCGAGCAGCGCCAGACCGAGCTGCTCGAAGGACTCGGCCTGCTGGGTCGCTGCCCCGCCCAGGGATGCCGTGACGCCGGCCGGCAGCTGGACGGAGTCCACCACCGTCTGGACCTCGCTGCTCAGCGCGCCGAGGTTCTCGCCGGCAGGAGTGATGGAGACGACGGCGGTCCGCTCGCCGCCGGAACTGGTGATCGACGTCGGGATCTCGGTTTCCTCCACCGTGGCCACCTCGGTCAGCGGCACCGGGCCGGAAGGCGTGGGCACTTCGACGTCGCGCAGTTCATCGACGCTGGCGAAGTCCGTTCCTTCGCCGATCAACACCGGATAGTCCGTGGTGTCAATCCGGACCGTGCCGCCGGGGAGCGGACTGATGGTGGAGGCCAGCAGGCCGGCAATTTCTTCTTCGTTCAGCCCGGCCGCCACAGCCTTGGCCCGGTCGATGGAAACCTGGACCACCGGTTCGGCGGCAGCAAGATTGCTGGACACCTCGGCGGCCCCCGGCAGATCCTGCAACTCCTCCACCAGCGTGTCGGAGGCCGATCGCAGTTCTCCGGCGTTGCTGGCGGAGATGTCGATGTCCACCGAACTGGAGGTGCCGAATCCGCCGCCCTGGGTGCTGAGGGTGATAGTGCCGGCATCCGGCAGCTTCTCGACGTCGTTGCGTACCCGTTCGCGCAAGGCAACCTGGTCGGCGCCCTCTTCGGTGATGACCGTGAACTGGGCGACGGACGCACCGGCGGAAAGGAATGTACCCAGTCCCGATGTGGAATTGCCCATGGTGACCTGGACGTCGTCGATGCCTTCGGTGCCGGCCAGCAGCTCCTCGACCTGAGACGCTGCCTCGTCGGTGACTTCCAGGCTGGTGCCCGCGGGCAGTTCCTGCCGCAGGCTGAAGCTGTTCTGCCCGGTATCACCGAGCAGGTTGGTCTGCATCAGCGGCACCATGGCCACCGTGCCCAGCAAGACCAGGGCCGCCGCACCCAGCGTGATGACAGGGTGCCGCTGTGTGGAGGAGAGCACCGGCAGGTACCCGCGTTGGAGCCGCGAGGCGCGTTCCTTGGCATCCGCCGCGGACCGCACCTCGGCCGGATCCTGCCGTTGGGACGCGGACTTGACGAACCAGTAGGCGAGCACCGGGACAATGGTCAGGGACACCGCAAGGGACGCCAGCAGGGCCAGGGCGGTGGTGATGGCAAAGGGGCGGAACAGCTCGCCGGCCAGGTCCGCGACAAACGCGATCGGCAGGAATACGGCCACGGTAGTCAAGGTCGAGGCGGTCACGGCGCCGGCCACTTCACGCACGGCCGTCACGATGGCGGTGCGCTTGTCCTCGCCGTAGCCCAGATGCCGCTTGATGTTTTCGACGACGACGATCGAGTCGTCGACGACCCGGCCAATGGCGATGGTCAGTGCGCCCAGCGTCAGGATGTTCAGCGAATAGCCGAGGGCGCTGAGGCCGATGAACGTGACCAGCAGCGACAGCGGGATGGAGATGGCCGTGATCAGCGTGGACCGGGCCGAGAGCAGGAAGACCAGGATGACCAGCACTGCGAAGCCGAGTCCGAGCAGACCCTCGGTTGTCAGGTCCTTGATGGATTCCTCGATGAAGGGCGCCTGGTCGAAAATGGTGGTGAAAGCGGCTCCGTTGCCCAGTTGTGCTTCGAGCTCGGGGAGCAGGTCGTTGATGGCATTGGAAATGGCCACCGTATCCCCGTCCGGCGTCTTCGTCACGGCCAGGGCGAGGGTCTCTTCGCCGTTCGTGCGCGTTATCGACGTCCGCTCGTCGTCGACAATCCGGACCGTGGCGACCTCGCCAATGGTCACCGGATCTCCGGTTGCAGCCGCGCGTACAGGCCCCCGGACGCCGGAACCTTCAGCGCCGGAACCTTCAGCGCCGGTATCCACCGGAGCGGGATTCACCGGCGATGGCGGTGCGGGCTGGGATTCGCCGGGGAACTGGCCGGGAACCCGTCCTGGTATTTCGGAAGCCGACGACGGCGGCGCGGGCTCCGTCGTCGTTGTTTGATTGGGCGCCAGCGGCAGGTTCTCGATGGTCTCCAGGCTGTCCAGCGGGCTGCCGATCTGGACGGAAAGGGTCTTCTCCTCCTGTTCGACCGTGCCGGCGGGCACGAGGCCGCCGCTGTTCTGCAGGCTATCGACAATGGATGACACGCTGACGTTGCGGGCGGCCAAGGCGTCATCATCGGGAAGGATGGCGATGTGCTGGCCGGAACCGCCGGTGACTTCGGCGCTGCGGACACCCTCCAGCTTCTGCAGTCTGGGGACCGTGAGCCGCTGCAGTTCCGTATTGAGTTCGCTCAACGGCAGGTCGGAGGAGACCGCCATGAAGACGATCGGGAAGTCATTGATGCTGCCTGCCACCGACTGCGGGGAGACGTCCTCGGGCAGCAGCTGCTGCGCGTTGGAGATGGCGCGGTCCACCTGGCTGCGCGCCCGGTCCAGGTTGGTGCCGTAGACGAACGTCAGGTTGACGGTGGAGAGTCCGGTCCGCGACGTTGCGGTCGAGGATTCAAGCCCCTCGACCGCGTTCAGCGCGTTTTCCAGCGGTTCGCTGACCTGCTTGTCCACTACCTCCGGAGACGCCCCGGGCATGGCGGTGACTACCGTGACCCGGGGGAACTCCAGCGACGGGATCAGCTCCTGTTTGAGCGAACCCATGGTGATGACACCGAAGACGGCCACAAATACCGTGATCAGAGCGATCAGGGCCCTGTTGGCCAAGGATAGTGTGGCCAGCTTATGCATGGCTGAAGCTTAACCGAGTTCGAGGACCCGGTTGGTATCCGCGGTGATGTCCGCCAGCAGGGACGGGTTCTCGTTCAGCTTGGCGCCGTAGCCCGGAATCATTTCCTTGAGCTTCGGCTCCCAGCCCTTGAACTCGCTGGGGAAGCAGCGCTGGAGGACCTGGATCATGATGGGCGCTGCCGTGGAGGCACCCGGCGAAGCGCCGAGCAGGCCGCTGATGCTGCCGTCGGCGGAGGTAATAACCTCCGTGCCGAACTGCAGGACACCGCCCTTCTTGGGATCCTTCTTGATGACCTGGACGCGCTGGCCGGCCGTGATGAGCTCCCACGAATCCCCGTTGGCTTCCGGGTAGAAATCGCGCAGTGCGGCGACCTTCTTCGGCCGGCTTTTGAGGACCTCGGTGATCAGGTACTTGACCAAGCCCAGGTTGTCCTTGCCGACGGCCAGCATGGGGATCAGGTTGTGGGTCCGCACGGACAGCGGCAGGTCCAGGAACGAGCCGGACTTCAGGAAGTTCGGGGAGAAGCCGCCGTACGGGCCGAACAACAGGGAGCGCTTGCCATTGACGAAACGGGTGTCCAGGTGCGGCACGGACATGGGTGGGGCACCCACGGACGCCTGGCCGTAGACCTTGGCGTTGTGCTGGGCGATGACCGCGTCATCGGTGGAGCGCAGGAACTGCCCGGAAACCGGGAAGCCGCCGAAGCCCTTGGACTCCGGAATGCCCGAGCGCTGCAGCAGGTGCAGCGCGCCGCCGCCGGCGCCGACGAACACGAAACGGGCGGAGACCTTGGAGACCTCGCCGGTGGAGTTGTTCTTGACCTTCACATCCCAGCGGCCGTCGCTGGCGCGGGAGACGTCGAGTACCTTGTGTCCGTAGTGCATTTCAACGCCCTGGGCACCCATGTAGCCGGCCAGTTCGCGGGTCAGCGCGCCGAAGTCGACGTCGGTGCCGCCGGCTACGCGGGAGCCGGCCACACGCTGCTGCGGGTCGCGGCCCTGCATGACCAGCGGCACCCACTTTTCCAGCTCGGCATGGTCTTCGGAGAACTCAATCTCCTGGAACAACGGCTCGGCGCGGAGCGCTTCGTAGCGGCGCTTGAGGTAGTCCGCGTGGTCGTTACCCCAAACAAAGCTCATGTGCGGCAGGGGGTTGATGAATCCCTTCGGGGACCCGATGTGTCCCTGGGAAACCATATGCGACCAGAACTGGCGCGAAACGTGGAACTGCTCGTTGATGCCCACCGCTTTGGCCGTAGCCACGGAGCCGTCCGCAGCAGCCGGGGTGTAGTTCAGCTCGCAGAGCGCGGCGTGTCCTGTTCCCGCGTTGTTCCACGGGTCGGAGCTCTCCAGTCCGGCCTGCGCCAGGTTCTCGTAGAGATTGATGCTCCACTCGGGCTGCAGCTGCTTGATAAAGGAGCCGAGCGTCGTGCTCATAATGCCGCCGCCGATCAGGGCAACGTCGATGTTCTTGGATGATCCCGAAGGGGTATTAGCAGTCAACTTCCATCTCCCATAGCAGCTTTGCCAGCGCTTAGAAGACTACCGCGCCCCTGTCGTGAGACTAAAATTGCCCGAGCGCATTGTGACCCAATAGACAGACGTTTCGGCGCTGTGGCGTTAATATGTGCCTGATACACGCCGCACCGGTCTTAGGCGTCCGGCCGCAGCCTGACCAGATTGTAGACCTCGTCCAGCATCGGACTGGCCGGATAGCTGACCACCCTGGGCCCCATGGCAAGGGCGGAAACAGGGAACGCCAGCGGTACGGCCGGTACCAGCCGGGCCACCTGGTTATTGATCGTCAGGTACGCCTGGTTGCGTTCCTCACCGGCGGGCAGGGTCCGGGCACGGGCAATCCGGTTGAACAGCTGCACATTCTTGAAACCGAATTCGGGGCTGGGTGCGCCGAAGAGCGGGCCCAGGAAGTTGTCCGGATCCCGGTAACTGCCGCTCCACCCACCGAGATGGAGGGCGTGGTCCGAGGACGTCTGCACCCGGTCCAGATAGCCGTCCTCCCAGGCCAGGGGCTGGGGCTGGATATTCATGCCGACGGCTGTCAGCTGGCGGCTGAGCTCGGCATAGATTTTCTCCGGCGTCGGCAGATAGGCCCGCGTGACGTTCAGCGGGTAGTAGAAAGGAATCTCTTCGCCGTCGTAACCTGTTTCTTCCAACAGTTCACGGGCGCGCTCCGGGTTGTACTCGAAGTAAGGGATGTCTTCGCTGGTCACACCCAGGCTGCGAGGCACAAACTGCTTTGCCTCGGTGGTCCCCTGCAGGAAGAAGTCCTCGATCAGCACGGAGCGGTCGATGGCATGGGCGATCGCCTGGCGCATCCGCAGATCCGCCAGCAGGCCGAATTCCTGGTTCATGCCCAGATAGGAGACGGAGAAGGGATCCCGCTGCAGAATCTGCATCCCACTGCGGGCCAGCCCCGCATATGTTTCCGGGGTGACAAGGTCATAGCCGTCAATCCTGCCGGACTGCAGCGCCCGCAACCGCGCAGCCGGATGGGGCAATGTCTGGAAGACAACCGTGCTTACCTGCGCCGCCGGGCCCCAGTAGTTTTCGAAGGTGGTGAGGTTGACCTGCTCGTCGGACCAGGCCTTGAAGCGGAACGGACCGGTCCCAACGGGGTGCTGCGCAAACGCGGAGAGCTTGGTCCCTCCACGCTCCTGGTTCAGCTCATCGGCAGTTCCCTCTGCGAGAGCAGCCGGTGACGCGATGGCGAAGGCCGGCGCGGACAAGGCTGCAATCAGCCCGGAGAACCTGCGGTTGAGGTTCAGCCGCAGTTCGTTCGGTGCCAGGACCTCGCAGTCCTTGTACAGAGAGGTCTCATCTTCATCGGCGAAGGCCTCGAACACCGAAGCGAAGGACAAGACACCTTCCGCCGGACGGGCAGTCCTAGGCAGCCTGTACCAGCGTTCAAAATTCGCCTTCACAGCTTCGGCGTCGAACGGCGTGCCGTCGTGGAACTCGACGCCTTCACGCAGTGTGAAGCGGTAGGCCCGGCCGTCGTCGAGCTCTTCCCACTCGGTAGCGAGCAGTGGCTTGGGGACTCCCGTGTCGGGATCGACGCCGATCAGCGTCTCCATGATCTGCCGGGTGACCCGGAACGACTCCGAGTCCATCAGCAGCGCGGGATCGAGGCCGGCGGGATTGGCAGCCGTGCCCATGGTGAAGGTCAGGTCCGTGGCCGGTACGGATGTCCCCGAGGGCGTGGCCGTGCCCGTCGATGGCGAACCAGGCTCGCCCGTACAGCCGGTGAGCAGGACCACAGCTGCCGCCGCGCCAGCCTTCAGAAAGCTGCGGCGCGCGGGCAGGTATGACACTCGTGAGCTCCTCGTGGCCGAATTTGCGGAATTCTCAGTCTAATTGATATGCGGTGAGATAAAGAAGCCGGAAAACCTTAGCGAGATGCAGGCCACATCCAGTGTAGATGGGGCACGATAGAGCAATGAGCGAATCTGCCGAGGCCCCGCCGCTGCTTGAGGTCAGCAATCTGGCCGTCAATTTCCGGACCACCTACGGTGACGTCTCCGCCGTCCAGGATGCGAGTCTTCGCCTGCACGCGGGCAGGACGTTGGCTATCGTCGGCGAGTCCGGTTCCGGCAAATCGACCACGGCCATGGCGATCATCGGGCTGTTGCCGAAAAACGGACGCATTACGGCGGGCAGCATCGTCTTCGACGGCCGGGAACTTGTGGGCCTGCCCGAGGATAAAATGCGCAGGATCCGGGGCCGCCAAATTGGATTGGTGCCGCAGGATCCGATGTCCAACCTTAACCCGGTCACGAAAATCGGCACCCAGGTGGCCGAAACTTTGCTGGTTCACGGAATGGCAACGGGCAGGAATGTCAACGCGCGGGTGGTGGAAGTACTGCAGGCCGCCGGATTGCCGGACGCGGCCGAACGGGCCAAACAGTACCCGCACGAATTCTCCGGCGGAATGCGGCAGCGGGCCTTGATCGCCATCGGCATGGCCTGCCGGCCGCGGCTGCTGATTGCCGACGAGCCGACCTCGGCACTGGACGTGACCGTGCAGCGGACCATCCTGGACCAGATCGACCGGATGACCGAGGAACTAGGTACCTCCGTCCTGCTGATCACCCATGACTTGGGCCTGGCTGCGGAACGCGCCTCAGATCTGGTGGTGATGCACCGCGGCAAGGTTGTGGAGACCGGGCCGGCCGAACAACTGCTCAACGACCCGCAGCACCCGTACACCCAGTCCCTGGTGAAGGCCGCACCGAGTGTGGCCGCCGTGCGGCTGCAGCCTGGCGCCTACACGGCAAGTACCGACGAACGGATCCGGCACGCGGAAGAAACGTTCTCCGAGCACGCGGCAACCGCCGCCGAGCCGCAGCGGACCGACAACATCGTGCAGCTGCGCGACTTGACCAAGATCTACAAGATCCGCGGCAAGTCGGAGGACTTCTACGCGGCCAGAAACGTCACGCTGGATGTGCCGCGGGGACGGACTGTGGCGATCGTGGGGGAGTCGGGGTCCGGTAAGACGACCACGGCTCGGATGCTGCTGAAGCTGATCGAGCCCTCCAGCGGGACCATGACATTTGACGGGATGGACGTGGCCAGGCTGACCAAGGTTCAGCTGCGTGATTTCCGGCAGCGCGTCCAACCGGTGTTCCAGGATCCGTATTCTTCGCTGAATCCGATGTTCACCGTCGGGCGCATCGTCGAGGAACCGTTGAGTACCTATAAAAGAGGCAACGCCCAACAGCGTGCGGCGCGTGTGCGTGAGCTGATGGACCAGGTGGCCCTGCCGCACAGCATGCTTCGCCGCTACCCTTCCGAACTCTCCGGCGGCCAACGCCAGCGCGTGGCCATCGCACGTGCCTTGGCGTTGAAGCCGGAACTGTTGATTTGCGATGAACCCGTCTCGGCCCTGGACGTCTTGGTCCAGGCCCAGATCCTGAAGCTGCTGGGCGACCTGCAAGCCGAAATGGGTCTGAGCTACCTCTTCATTTCACACGATCTGGCCGTGGTCCGGCTGATTTCGGACTACGTCTGCGTGATGAAGGACGGCGAAATCGTCGAGTCCGACACCTCGGAGGAGGTCTTTACGAATCCCCGCCACCCTTACACCCGGCAGCTGCTTGCCTCCATCCCGGGCAATGAGTTGGAGATCTACGGTGACGACGCCGGCATCGCCTCCTGACGACGAACACCGTCCGGAGGGTTTTGGTTTCAGGACAGGAGTCCGCAGCGAGGCCGTTGCTGTCGGGTGTGCTGTGTTTGTCCTCGTCCTCGGCACGATCCTGCTGATCATCGGCGCCGTGATTTTCGCCGGGGAGGGGCAGTGGGGCTTTGTGCTCGGACTAGCGATCCTGGAGCTGTTGTTCATTGCCGGATTCGTTGCGATGCTGCACATGGCCAGGCAGCGCCACCGGCCGCGCCCGGACTGATCGATCGCCTATTTCTGGCGTGACTTGGGGTCCAGTGCTTCCCGCAAAGACTCGCCCAGGAGAGTGAAGCCCAAGGCCGTGATGGCTATGCAGAGACCCGGCAGGAAGGCCAGCTGAGGCGCAATGCCGAGCTCGTCCTGGGCATAGGTCAGCATGCGTCCCCACTCGGCTGTCTGTGGCCGCCCGCCGCCCAACCCGAGAAAGGACAGCGCAGCTGCGTCAATGACAGCGGTGGCCAAGGTCAGGGTGGCCTGGACAATGACAGGGCCCACGCTGTTGGGCAGCAGATGGCTCATGGTGATGGTGCCGCGGCTCAAGCCAAGCGTCTGTGCGGCCAGGATGTAGTCCGCGCCGCGCTGGGAAATCATGGAAGATCGCAGCAATCTGGCGAAAATCGGAACCTGGGACACGCCGATGGCGATCATGATCGCATAGGCTCCCTGTCCGAGGGCAGCGGCAATGGACACGGCCAGCAGCAGGTTCGGGACCGAAAGCAGGATATCCACCAGCCGCATGATCACGTTGTCTACCCAGCCGCCGAAGCCGCCCGCGAGCACTCCAAGCAGCATGCCCCCGGCTAGGCCCAGGGCCGTGGAAACGACACCGATCAGCAGCGACGACTGCGCACCCCAGATGAGCTTGCTGAGCAGATCTCCGCCGAAGCGGTCCAACCCGAGCACAAAGCCGGGAACTTCCCCCGGCCCCGGGATATGGGTCGGTGTGATGTGGGTACGTCCCGGTAAGTCCTCACCGCCGTAGGGAGCCAGCACCGGTGCCAGCGCAGCAACGAGCAGGAACGCCATGACGATGATGGCTCCGGCAATGGCTTGCGGATTGCGGCGCAACCGGTAGAACGCGTCTTTCCAGAGGCTGGTCCCGCCGGAGTCAGGTAACGCCGGATCTTTGCTGGCGGAGTCGTTCCCGCCTGGAGCGGGCGGAAGAGTTGTGCTCATTGGACACGCACCCTCGGGTCAATGATGCTGTAGGAAATATCGACAATGAGGTTGATGAGTGAATAGAGGATGGCGATAAAGATGATGAACCCTTGGAGAACCGGATAATCGAGGTTAAAGATGGCATCTCGTAGGAAACGGCCGATGCCACTGAATGCAAAGACTGTTTCGGTCAGAACGGCACCGGATATCAGCAGACCCAACTGCAGGCCGATGGTGGTGGTCACCGGCAGCATCGCGTTGCGCAGGATGAATCGGTTGCGGATGGTTCTTTCGAGCAATCCTTTGGCCTTTGCGGTCCTCACGTAGTCGGCGTTCTGGACCTCCAGGACCGAGGCGCGGGTAATGCGCACGATGATAGCCAGCGGGATGGTTCCCAAGGCAATGCCGGGCAGGATCAGGTGCATGAAGGCGTCCCAGGAGGCATCCCATTCCCGGGTCAGGAGGCCGTCGAGTACATAGAAGTCCGTCACATGGGTGGCGTTAATCCGGGCGTTCTGCCGGCCATCTGTGGGGAAGATGGGGATCTTGATGGCGAAGAGCCATTTCAGGATGAAGGCCAGAAAGAACACCGGAATCGTGATGCCGATCAGGCTCAGGACAACGGAGCCGTGGTCCGGCCAGCGGCCGTAATGCTTCGCGGCAAGGTAGCCGAGCGGAATGCCGATTCCAATAGCGAAGATGAGCGCCACGATCGTCAGTTCCAAAGTCGCGGGAAAACGCGTGGCGAATTCTTCCAGCACCGGACGGCCGGTCAGCAGCGACGTGCCGAAGTCTCCCTGGAGCAGCTTGCCCATGTAGATGAAGTACTGCTCGATGAGCGGGCGGTTGAAGCCGTACAGTTCATTGATTCTTTCGACGGCTTCCGGTGTTGCCCGGTCACCGAGCAGGGCAGTGGCGGGTCCGCCGGGGAGGCTCCGCACCCAGAGGAACAACAGGATCGATAACCCCAGCAGGGTCGGTACGAGCAACGCCAGGCGTTTGCCGATGACTCTTAACACTGTGTCCTTTCGCCCGGCTGTTTACGGTGTGGATTTTGAACAGACCCGCTCGTCCGGCCCGGGCACATTCAGGCCCGGGCCGGACGGATGCGGCGCAGCACGACTCCGGCTGGCAGCGCCGGCGCTATTCGCTGAGCGTGATCATGTTGAAGACCTCGTCGTTGACGGGGCTGGCCGGGTAGGACTCGACCCGCGGAGCGAAGCCCAGGGACGGGGCAGGGTGTGCCAGCGGGATCGCCGGGACATACTCCGCGATGTCCGCATTGATTTCTTCGTACAGCGGAGTCTGCTCTTCCAGCTTGCTGACCTGACGCGCTTCGTCCAAGGCATTGAAGAGGTCCGGATTGTTGAAACCGAACTCCGGCTTCTCCCGTCCGAAGAACACACCCACAAAGTTGTCCGTGTCGTTGTAGTCCCCGGTCCAGCCCAGCAGATGGATGCCATGGTCGGAACTGCCCTGGACACGATCGAGATAATCGGGAGACCACTTGTCCGGAGCCGCCTCGATGGTGATTCCCACTTCTTCAAGCTGGGCACTGAGGTTGGTGAAGACCTGTTCCGGAGTAGGCATGTACGGCCGGGAGACACCCGTGGGGTAGTTGAATTCCAAGGTCAAGCCGTCTGCATAACCTGCTTCTGCCAACAGCTCCTTGGCCCGTTCCGGGTCGTATTCGTAAGTCGGCACGTCTTCGTTGTAACCGTTGACGATCGGGGGGATGAACTGGCTGGCAACCTGGGTCCCTTCGGGCAGGGTCTGCCGCACCAGGGCTTCCTTGTCGATCGCGTGCGACAGTGCCTGGCGGACCAGAGGATCCGCCAGCGCCTTTACTTCCTGATTGATGCCAAGGTAGAGGATGGTGAAGGGGTCGCGGTTGATGATCTTGAAACCGGCATCTGCCAGCGCCTTTGTGTCGGCAGGAGCCACGAGGTCATAGCCGTCAATGGTCCCGGCTTCGAGGGACTGGCGGCGGGCCTGCGGATCGTCGAGGACTCGGAAGATGACCTTCTGGACCTGGCCCTGTTCTCCCCAGTAGCCGTCGAACGCGGAGACCTCGACCTGCTGGCCGACGTCCCAGCTGTCGAACTTGAACGGCCCTGTGCCCACGGGGTGGGACTTTGCATACTCGCTGAGGACCGGGGCTTCGGCTGACCCGCCGATGTCATCGGCGTTGAATTCCTCGAGGGCCGTCGGACTCTGCATCGCGAAGGCCGGGAGGGACAGGGCTGCGATGAAGCCGGCGAATGGCTGTGCCAGATTGACGGTCACTTCCGTTTCGCTCACCGCTTCACAGGAACCATAAACTGCGGTGTCAGGGCTGTCCGCAAAGCCTCGGAACAGCGAGTTGTAGTAGTAGCTGACCGATTCGGACTGCTGCAGCCCCTCGAAGTTGTACCAACGGTCAAAGTTGAAGCAGACAGCTTCGGCATTGAATGCGGTGTCGTCGTGGAACTTTACGCCTTCCTTGAGTTGGAAGGTGTAGGACAAGCCGTCTTCGGAACTGTCCCAAGATTCGGCCAGCAAGGGAGCCGGATCTGCCGTGCCTGGTTCCACTCCCACGAGGCCTTCAAAGATTTGGCGGCTGACGCGGAAGGACTCGCCGTCACTGGCGAAGGCCGGGTCGAGGGACTTCGGGTCGGATGAGGCAGCAAAGATGAAAGTGGAATTGACGCCCGTGTCCTCTCCGGTTCCTCCCGTAGCGCCGCGCTCGCTTTCGGCGCAGCCGGTCAATATGAGGGCGCTGGCGGCAAGCCCTGCTGTGATCGCGGCCGTACGCCTGCGTGCGCGTCGCCATCTGCCCGGTGTTGTGCCCCTGAACGACATGAATTTCTCCTCGTCAACGAGTGATGTCTGGACAGCGCGGATGTCTGCGCGCCCGGGCCTCCCGTGTTGTACGCGGGTCTGCTTGTTGAGAGCCTAGTCACAAGTTCAAAGGAAAGCATCGCTTTCACACTTTGGCGTGGTCCAAATATCATCACAATTTGGTCACGTGGCTCGGGGTGACCGCCGACCGCAAGCAGCGGTACCGGTAAGGCGAAACGACGACGCCGGGTGGCGGCTTAACCACGAAACGGTTCCCGTCAGGACGGGAACCGTTTCTTCACCTGGTGCGCAAGGCGGGACTTGAACCCGCACGTCCGAAGACACTGGAACCTAAATCCAGCGCGTCTGCCAATTTCGCCACTCGCGCAGTGCTGTACGGCCTAGCCGCAAGCCAGCATCAATTATACCTGCTCCCGGCCTCCGGCTTGCGCAGGCTCGTCCCGGACCACTGTGGCCGGACGCCGGGATCATATGAACCGGGTTAGTCGAGCCCAAGGTCCCGGCGCAGTTTGGCTACGTGTCCGGTAGCCCGAACGTTGTACTGCGCCAACGAGACCTTGCCCTCGGGGTCCACCACAATAGTGGAGCGGATCAGGCCCTCATACGTCTTGCCATAGTTCTTCTTTTCACCCCAGGCGCCATAAGATTCGGCAACCGAATGGTCTTCGTCGGAGAGCAGCGGGAAGTTTAGTTCTTCCTTTTCTGCGAACTTCACGAGTTTCGGAAGCGGATCGGGCGAGATGCCGACCACGTCGTAGCCGGCTCCCTGCAGGGACGCGATGTTGTCGCGGAAATCGCAGGCTTCCTTGGTGCAGCCTGGCGTGGACGCCGCAGGGTAAAAATAGACGACGACGTTGCGGCCGCGGAAATCAGCCAGCGAGACAGTGCTCCCGGTGGAATCCTGCAGTGCAAAAGCGGGGGCGTCTTCGCCTGATGTCAATCGTTCGGCCATTCCGGCAGCTCCTTTGTAGGTTGGTGCGTCGCACCCAGCTTAGCCAATTGTGCACATGGGCCCTCAAGAGAGAAGCAGGCTGGCTATAATCGGATAATGCCGGATTTAAACAACTGGCCGACGCCACGGTTGCTGTCAACTGCCGCGCGATTGGTCGAGCACGCTTGGAATGAAAAGCTCGCCTCCCTGGGCCTGACCCATGCGGGGGTCATCGCGCTGGAAGTCCTCGACGGTGAAGGCCCTATGGCGCAGGCCCAACTAGCCGCCAAAGTCCGGGTTCAGGCGCAAACAATGGGGAAGACTCTATCCAGGCTGGAAGCGCACGGGCACATTACCCGCGTCCGTAACCAAGCTGACAGGCGCTCGCAGCAGGTAGCTGTTTCGGACCTGGGCCAGACGGCGCTTGAACAAGCTCGGGAGCTTGAACGGAACCTGACTCCCGGCGGTGAGGTCGGGGTGGAGGAACTGCGCGACCGGCTGGCGGCCGTCATCCGACGGCTGGGTTCTACCCGCTGGGGTGTGGATATGCCGGACACCATGCGGATGGCGGCTAACGAGAGTCTGCCCGACCAGAGCTGAAGCGCCGCAGTAGTTGCAGCTGTGGAGTTTTTTCGAGGCGGGGACGCACCGAGCCGGACCAGGTTTCCGGCCGCGGCGCGTTCCCGTTTTCTTTGTCGCAATGAACCCGACGCGGGCCTTCGTGTCGTGAGGCTCTGTCGGAAATGCCCGCCCGTCTCAGCCTTGGCCGAGGAAGTGGCGCAGCGTACCGGCGTTGCGGACGGCGTGCCCGTGGCCGTCGTTGTTGAAGTACACGAAGACGTCTTTCCCATCGGCCTCCCATTCGCGAATCCTGTGCGCCCACCAGCCAAGGTCTTGATCAGAGTAGGACCCGGCATAGAGGTGATTGTGGTCGGGACCGTGCAGGCGCACGTAGACGAAAGGTGCAGTGGCTTCCAGGATGCACGGCAGGTTGGCACCGCTCATGATGCAGTACGCGGCGCCGTGGTGTGCCAAGAGCGCATATACGTCCGGGTGGTGCCAGCTGGAGTGCCGGAATTCAAGGGTGACCCGGATCCATTCCGGTAGCAGGTCCAGAAAGTAACCGAGCCGGGCATCGTCGCGTTCCATGCCCGGCGGAAGCTGCACCAGCAGGACCGCGCGCTTGCCGGCCAGCTCGTGCCAGGAAGACGTGATTCGCTCAATCCAAAGCTCCGGTGCGTATAGCTTCCTGGCGTGGGTGAGTCCACGGGGTGCCTTGACCGAGAGGGCGAAGCCGTCGGGCAGCCGCCGGCGCCAACCGGCGAACGTACCATCGCGCGGCCAACGGTAGAAGCTGGCGTTCAGCTCAACGGTGTCGAACCGGCGCACGTAATGGCCCAGACGGTCCCGGGAGGGTGTACCGCCGGGATAGAGGACATGGTCCCAGTGGGCATAGCTCCAACCAGAGGTGCCGATCCGGATGCTCAACAGTACTCACCTCCGCCGCGCGTCACGTTTTTCAGAGTCTTCATGCACTTCGCATGGCGAGCATACTGTGCCACCCGTTCTACCTTGTGCCCCCTTCGTCTCTCTGCGGGCCGGAGGTCCTGGTGACGGGCTGGATTGAGGTGAAGGCCCCTGCTGCCCGATCCGGGCCGGCTAGCGTCGTACGTCCACGTTCAGGGGAGCGCAGAACCGGTGCAGCCACCCGTAGTCGGCCGGCAGGGCGAACACTCTGGCGAACCCGGTGTCGACGGCCAGATCGTCTTCGCTCACCCGGTCCCCGAAGAACATGTACGCCCTGTCCGTGTTGCATTGCCGGCTCATCCAGACCAAGCCGTCGAATCCTTCCGGGTGGGCATGGGCGGCTGCTGCCCACAGCGCGGTTTCCAGGTAGCGGTCGGCCTCGGTCCTGGTGAGGTCTCTGGCCTCGACACCCAGGGTGCGCAGCCCGGTTCCCATGAAGGAAGCCAGCCGTAACTCCCGGCGCGGCAGCAGGCGGCCCATCACTTTGTCCTCGTAGTCGCCGGGCCGCAGCGCGCCACCGGAAATCGGGACGTCGTGCAACAGCGTTTCGCACACCGCAGCCTCGTCTGTCTGGGCGGCATAGAGCGTTGGGACGGGCGGATCCCCGAAGAAGGCAAAACGGGTGGGCCTGCCCCTTCCCGGGTTGAACGTGTTGGCGTGACGCTTGGGCCGGTTGGCGAACAACCGGTACAAGTGCGATCCAGGGGGCAGGATCCACTGCTGGGCTTCTACTTCCCCTCGCCGAAACTTCTCAAGCCGCTCCCCGCGCTGCTGCTCCGAGAGCTGGTCATAGGACGTATCTGCCTGCTCCTCGAGCCGGCTCCATGCATCCTCAGAGGTCACCACTCAACCCCGTAGTGGCCTTCGGCTGCGGCCAGCACCCGCTCGGGTTCGTGCAGATGGTCGACGGGGCGGTCACCGTCCAAGTAGCCGCTGGGGTCGCACAGCCACTGGGCTAGGTCTTCGTCGGTGCGCCCGTGTTCCCGGATGACCGCGATCAGCCCGGGGACGACTTCCCGGATCCGGCCAGTCTCCTGGTCGAACTGGAAGCCCGGGTAGACCAGGGCATTGCGGCGCCGGACGCCGATGAGCTGGCCGGCCTTCCGCTTGTCTGATGCGTAGGAGCTGCGGCCCGATGCCCTGGAACCGAGCAGTTCGCCGACCTGGCTTCCGGTGAGCATGCCGAACTCGGCCTCAATGGCTCGCCACGCGTTTTCCGTCGACTGCATGCCCGCGACAACTTCGGGGCTAACCGGCAGTGGGAGTGAGGCGAGGGCCGGGCGGATCGCTTCCATGCTGCGGTGCAGGTTCACGAGCGCGCCGTCCAGTACATCTCGTAGCGCGGCTGAGTCGGCCCGCAGCTGGTCTTCCCGGTGGTGGATTTCCGTGTTCACAGCCACTCCTTCCTGTGCTTCCTGCATCTCAGTCTAGTTCAGGAAGCGGCAGAAAAATAGCCGGCACCTGCTCCGATAGGGCTGTCCGAACCTATGCACAGGCATGAAAATGCCCGAGCGGAGTGACTGCTGCCAGCTGCGCCCGGGCATACCGTCGTGAGCGCCCGCGGAGAATAAATATCCCGTACATAGCCCTTGAGCCGATTTTGGGCAATAAGAAACCCCGCCTGTCCAAGTAGTTTGCTTGGTCAGGCGGGGTTTCTTGTCCTGTGCACCCCCCGGGACTCGAACCCGGAACCCATTGTTCTGGAGTCGGCCCTCAGGGCCTTCCGCGTGTTTTCGGGAATTTCCCGCCGATACTGGGGCAAATAGCCTTTCAGAACTCCTTTATGGGTGGTCCGAGCGCTAGTGAGCGCTAGTGAGATACAGAATAAATAGCCCGTAAATAGCCCGGCGGACTCTTGTGGGGCTACTTACCCCCTTGCCCAAAGATGTCATCGAAGACAGCTCGGTTGTCCACCATCACCAGCTCCTCCTCGACGTAGTATTCACGTGTCACGGCACTACTTGAGTGTCTTAGCTGTTCGGCCGCAGCTTCCAGTCCCGATGAGCGTTTAATCATCGTGGCCGTGGACTTCGAGAGCTCAAGCGGTTGTAGCCAAGGGGCAGAATTTTGTGGCGAAGGGCGCACAAGCTGTCGGAAAAGGGGCCCGCAAGGCTGCCGACGCCCTCCCTGACTGGAGCGACACTGCGCTTGGGTCCATGCGCCGGGGCGTCGGCAGGGTGTCACGGGCGGGGCTCTCGCCCAGCAAGGTGGTGGCCAGCCACCAACGGCGTGGCCACGAGGTGACCCGGCTGCTCGACCTGCGCAGCCTTGACCTTGAGCAGATCGACGCTGTCCGCGGGTGGGGCGCGAGCTGGTCCTACCCGACTGCCGCTGCACTGTCGGGAGCGACTGCAGGTCTGGTCATCTCCGGGGGCCAGCTGGCCGTCCCCATTACGGCTGGAACATCGGCGGCCCCGTCGGGAATGGCGATCGCCGGCGCCCTTGTCGGTGATACTGCCTTCGTTCTCGGTCTGGCATCACGCGCCGTCGGCCATATTTCGCTGCTCTACGGGTACGATCCCGAGGAGCCTGCCGAGAAGCTCTTTGTGATGTCTGTCGTGAATGCCGGGACGGCAGTGTCCGCCGGCGCAAAGACCGCCGCGATGGCCGACATCTCGCGGCTTACCCAGGCGCTCGTCCGTCGCAAGAGCTGGGAGCTCCTCCTGGACACGTCGGTGGTCGCTCAGGTTTCCACAAAGCTGGCGGAGAGATTCGCCGTCCGTCTCACCAAGCAGGGGCTCGGCAAGGTCGTGCCCGCCGCCGGAATCGTCCTGGGCAGCGCCTTCAACTGGGCCACGCTGGAATCGATCGTTGACGTCGCCAACATCGAGTATCGGAAGCGGTTCCTTTTGGAGAAGTACCCGCACCTCGCCGACGATGAGGCAACGGCACCGCTGCAGGATGTCGGCGAGGTGGCCCCCGACGACGAGGCCGACGAGACGATCAGCGTCATCGATGAGCTTGTCGACGCCGGCGGACCCGACCTGCCTTAGTACAAAGGAAGCCCCCGCTGGGAACCCAGGCGGGAGCTTCTTCATGCTGCGGCTAGAGCGAGTAGATCTCCTCGACCTTGGCGGCGACGGCCTGGATGTCGCGCCAGCCGCGGTTCGCCATCCGCTCCGTGACCGGATCGATCTCTGTGCCCTTGTCCTGCAGGATGCGCACCAGTGTCGCGTCGACGACGTCCAGGTACAGATCTTCGGCCAGATACCGGTTGAGCTTGAACCGCTCCGGGTAGCGGGCCTTCGCCATCATGCTGCCGACGAAGCGGGCACCGACGAAAAAGTACAGCGCCAGGACCGGCAGTGTGAGGGAAAGCTCGTAGCCCGCCAGCGGCAGGCCTATCGCCAGTGCCGGAATCCCGAGCAGGAACAGTACGGCAGCCACCGCAGGAATCAGGAAGCGCGATACCCCTGCGGGGGAGTCCATGAGGGAGTCGGTGACCTGCTCCGTGAACCGGTACAGGGAGGCCCGGGCCCACTTCCGCGGAGTCCCAAGGTGGTCCACGGCCGCCTTCAGGGCCTCGACGTGTTCCGCGGGATGCTCGGAGCGCAGCTTGGCGACCAGCTCCTCTGCGTCCTCGGAGCGGAACCGGACGGTGCGCAGGGCCGCGGCCATGGCCAGCTGCTGGCGGTGCAGGCCCGCAGCAGCCTCGGCCGGCAACTTTCCGGTCACCGGTTTTGAGACGGCAGGTGCCGGGGCGTCATCGGTACGGATGCCGTAACGGGGCGATCCGTCGGCGAGCAGATATTCGGTCTGGCGGGACAAGGAGTTCCTTTCCGTGGAGGTTCTTTGCGCCCATGTGTGCGGAACCGGGCAGCGGTCTGCGCATGTTCCAGGGCAGATGGTTCTGATCCGGCACTGCCCAGGAGGTCCTGCCCCGTGTTTTTCCTTCCACCCGACTCCGACAACCCGACCGGACTGATCGTCTCCGCCTCCGACCTGGCGGCCGGCTCCGCCTGCCTGTTCGCCTTGAAACGCCGCCTGGACGTGCGCGCCGGCCTGGCGCTGCCGCCGGAACGCAAGGACCAGGAGATGCTGGATCTGCTGCGCGACCGCGGCCGCGCCCACGAATACCGGGTGCTGGAGACCTTCGCCGCTGACCGCGAGGTAGCCGCCGTGACCACGACGGAAGGCGCCTTCTCCCGGGAGCTGCTCAAGCAGGGGCACAACGACACCCTGGCCGCCCTGTCCTCCGGTGCCGACGTCGTTTACCAGGGCTCCTTCTTCGACGGGTCCTTCCACGGCAAGGCGGACTTCCTGGTCCGCGAGGACACCGGGGCCTGGTCGGTCAACGACACCAAGCTGGCCTCCAAGATCAAGCCCGAGTACCTGATCCAGCTGGCTGCCTACGCCGACCAGCTGCTGGCCGCCGGCGTCCCCGTGCACCCGTACGCGCGGGTCATCCTGCGCGACGGCACCCCGGCGAAGGCCGAGCTGGAGAAGATCCTGCCGAAGTTCCGGGCGGTCCGCGACCGGATCACAGGAGCCCTGGCCGAGCATCTGGTCACTCGCGCACCCGCGGCCTGGGACCCGGAAGGCGACGGCGCCTGCCGGCTCTCCACCTGCCCGGAATGCCAGGAGGCCGCCGCGGCCGCCGATGACCTGCTGCTCGTGGCCGGCATGCCCGGCGCGAAGAAGTACCGGACGCTGCTGCGCAGCCAGGGCATCACGACCGTGACCGGGCTGGCCACCGCCGCCCTGGACGAACCCGATGCGAAGCTGGCCGGCCTGCAGGACCAGGCCCGGCTGCAGGCCGGCACCGGCGGCTTCGACGGCGAGACCGGGTCATCGACCGCACTGCCCTGGAGGAGCTGCCCGCACCGGACCCGGGGGACATTTTCTTCGACTTCGAGGGCGACCCGAACCGGCTCGAACCCTCGGACGGCACCTGGGGACTGGAGTACCTTTTCGGCCTGCTGGCCCGCCCGCTGGCCAACCCGGACGCAGCCCCGGTGTTCCACCCGCTGACCGCGCATGACCGGGAACAGGAGCGCAAGGCGTTCACGGACTTCATCGAGCTGGTCGCCGCCCGCCGGAAAACCCGGCCGGAGATGCACATCTACCACTACGCCCATTACGAGAAGAACGCCTTGACCCAGCTGGCGGCCCGGCACGGGATTTTCGCCGACGAGGTGGAGGAGCTGAACGCCGAGGTGCTCGTGGATCTGCGCCCGGTCGTCTCGCGCGCCATCCGGATCTCGGAGAAGTCGCTGAGCATCAAGAAGCTCGAACCGCTCTACCGGCCCGCCGCGCGTGAAGGCGTCGCCACCGCAGTGGACTCGATCACCGCGTACTCGGCCTACGCTGACGCGGCCGCCGCAGGCGACACCGCTGCAGCGGAGGAGGTCCTCGGCTCGATTCTGGCCTACAACCTCGACGACTGCGAATCCACGCTCCAGCTGCGGGACTGGCTGCTGTCCTTGTGAGGTTTGTCACGGGTTTCCGGGGTCTGTAAAAGAGCCAGGAAACTCGCTGATAGCATCGTTTCAAGATCCCCAAGGATCCGGCAGGCCCTCCAATCCGACCCCCCAACAGCATTGGAGGGTTTGCTGTCTTAACCGTTCTGTCCTACCCCGTAGCTAGACTCGCCCCGACAGGGTTGGGGCGGGAGGGGGACGGCATGGCGAGGGAGTTGCCCGACCGGAATGAACTGGTCAGAATGCGGTCGCAGGGCTGGCGGCTCGAAGACCTGGGCCGGCACTTCATGATCCCCGGCTACATGGTCTGGACCATCCTCACGTCAGAGGTCACCGATGACGAAATCGAGGCGTTTTTCCGGGAAAACACTCCTTGAACCCGCAGGCCGGATCGTTTTACCTCCTGCCCGGGCCGCTACGGCCGCTTCTGCGGCCCTAAAAGCCTCCGAAGCCCTCCGGGGGCCTGAACTCCTTACAGGCGCTCTGAGCGGCTTCTACAGCTTCACTACTCATTGCCGATGCCGTCTTCCTGATCCCAGTAGAGGATGTCTGCGTCGACAGCTGCGGCCTCTGAGTAACCTACTGTCTCTGCGGCGGCATTGACGTCCCGGTTCTGCAGCTCCCCAGCTCTTCTCTCATCCAACGCAACTTGAGCGATTGCTGCCTCAAACTGCTGCCGGCACCTCTTTACCCTGTCCCGTAGATTTTGCGCGTTCTCCGCCCATTGGCGTTCATGCCATGACTGTTCACGGCGCCATCGGGAAGGCCATTCCATCAGAGATGGATCGTCTTCTTCATAGATTTCATCGTCGGGACCATGGAGCACCCAGGAGATCTCATCCATGGCGTCGGTGGGCATCGTTATGTCGGGCCGCCGTACAAAAAGAGCAGCCACCTGCTCTGCCTGTTCGATGCGCTTTCGCTGTTCGTCGTTCTCGGCGAAAATCAGCAGCCGCAGGTACTCTAGCCGACTTGGCGTCAGCCCCTCCGCCTCCAACGCCAGCTGAGTAGCCAGCCTATTGGGGTCGGCGGAAGAAAAAGCTTCTTGCAGCGGCCCGGTGTAGTAGCCAAGCCGCGCCGCCAGTTTATCGAGGGGTACCTCGCCAATCACGATTTCCGGCGTTCCGGCCGCGTAAGGGAAGTAGCCCGCGCGGCGACCTGCCTCTAGCCAGGCTTCAGACTCAACCAGCAGGCACATGCGCAGTAAGCCGTGTGAGGCACCCCGCACGAATTGGTCCCCTGCCATCAGATGCAGGGCTAGCAGCTCCAGGGCGTCATCCCGTGCTTGGGGATACTCCTCTAGAAACAGCATGTGCGGCTCAATGAACGACGCTTCAAAAGCGCGCAGGCGGTAGAGCGGGATGTCGGTCACGGCCTTCTCCCGGTGGCGCCGAAGTGCAGTGGAAGGCCGTACTGAGGGTTGGGTTTGCACACCGTGCTGTGGCTTTGCTGGTCTACGGTCTCAGCCACGAAATCGGTGTTGTAGCGCTCAGTGTTGACAACGTCGTCCGGGTTGGCCCAAAGAATGCGGGCGCGAAGCTGACTGAATTGTGGGGCCAGTTGCTCTGTCCTGTTACGGGTCGTCACGAGAAGTTCCGATCCGGGCTGTAGGTCGGTGTAGGCGGAGGAGCGGCGTAGGTACATTTCGACGACGGTCCCGAGCCCTGAGGCTTTTACGAGGCCAAGCATGCCGGCGGGCCGGAACCCTGCACTGGCCGGGCTGAACAGCCTCAGCTTTGCGTTCAGGATTTCCTGGTGTTGCGGCTTTTCTCCGGCCGTTTCGCTGTCCAGCCTGTCCTGGGCGGCATCGGCCATGGCCCGACGCAGGACCAGCCCGCCCAGTGAATGCCCAAGCGCTACGAGTTCCCCGTACGGCGTGGACGTGTCATCCCTTGGGGTGGTGCCGCCTAGATTCATCGCCGGCGTATGTGGTTTCGGGTAGAACTTCCTGAGGTTGGTGCGGACTCGGTCTGCGACCGCAGTGATGTTGTCGTGCGCGGAGTCGTAACCGACAAAGAGCATATCCGTGTCGCGCCACCATAGGTCTGTGTGGCCGCTGGAGGAGAACTCATCCCAGGTCGCGACAGCCTTCCCGCGAAAGCCGTGGACGAATACCACGAGCCGAACCGCACGGCTGTGGGAAACATATAGGACCCAACCAGGGAGATCCCCAACTTCGTATCGTGTGTGCGATGGTCCTGCCGACATGTCCGCATCCTAGTCCGGACACATGTGTCCCGGAAGCTTTGGTGGCCGTCGAATGTATCGTCACCCTCCGACACATGAAAGCCATGATTACCCGAGAAAACCTCGACATGACCCCGATCATGAAGCAGGCCGCCACCGCCTACCTTGCACGAATCGAAGACTCCGAGCCGTTCGACGAGATGCCCAAGGTGGTCCAGGAACGACTCCTGGCCCAGCTGACTCCGATCGTCTGGTCCGCACTGCCCGAGATCCTCGCCCAGGTGGAGAAGGCCCGGGGGAATCAGACCGAGGCCTTGGGCGAATTCGTCGTCCCCGACAGTCTGGAAGGACTGCTCTGATGGCCCGCATGATCCTCAGCCGCTTTGACCTCGACACCGATGAATACGAGCTGCGTATCAAAGCCTTTGGCCCTTCCGACCGTGAGGGGCGGGCCGCACGAGAACGGTCTCCAGATCTATCTGGACGGCGAGGCCGGCCGGATCGTCATCGATCTGGATCAGGCCGCCGCTCGGCAGCTGGCACACACGGTCGGGATCGCCACAGGCGACTGACCGAATTTCATAACGCAGATGGCACGCCCTCCCGGCAAATGAGGGGGTGCCATAGCTGTCTCGCCGGAGCCGTTAACGAGGGGTTCGGATTCGAGAGCTACGCTCCAAGGCATGACCCTGCTGAATTCTCCGCCCGTAACTGCGACCTCGCGGCGTACCTTGATCCTGCTCTCGCCGCTGGCGGTCATCGCTGTCGTGCATTTCCTGGCTAGATGGGCGGACGATGTAACCGGCGACGGCGCGTGGCTGGTAGTAGCAGGAGCTTACTGGCTTCTGGCGGTCGCGGCAGTATTCGGCTTCAGCACTCCTGCACAGCGCCGGACCTGGCTCCGGCCTGGAGATCGGGTCAAATGGTGGGTCTACGCGGGTGCGGTGCTGTTGGGTCTTTTCCCGGTGGCCGGCATCCTGTTGATGAATCTAGACCTGCTGGCCCTTCATCCGGGACTGATTCTGCCCTGGCTGGTTTTCGCGCTGGTGAACCCAGTGGTCGAGGAGACCTACTGGCGCGGCCTGCTGCTGGACGCGCGGGGACGATGGCCGTTCTGGCTCATGGCCCTGTACTCGACTGCACTGTTCGTACTCAGCCACCCGCTGATGTGGGGCGTATTCTCGGCAGGCAACCGCTCGGCAGCGCTTTTCGGCTCCCTTGCAATCATGGGACTGGCCTGGGCATTTATCCGCCGGGCAACAGGGAGCCTGCGGGTTCCTCTCTGGTCACATGCACTCGTCGACGTCGGCAACATGTCCGTCTTCGTCTTCCTGAACCTCTATGTGCCTCCGGGCATGTGAATCTTTCTGCCGACCAGGTCCGGCGTTCCTATGCCGAGCGTTGGCCCGCGATCAGGCGAACGGATCGTCGTCCGGGACGATGATCCTGCGGCGACCCGGACGCGGTGTCTCCTCTGCAAACGGGTCGTCGTCGATTGGCTGTTGGAAGCGCGGTACCGGCACTTCCGCTGCGAACGGGTCATCTCCCTCGGGTTCCACGGGACCCGGTCCGGGCTCCGGGGCGGCCACCACCTCCGGCTCCGGCTCAATCGCAGCCGTGCCTCCGGTAAAGGCAGCGATCCTGGCCAGCTCCGCGTCACTCAGGCCGGTCTTGCCATCGGGGACCACGAGCACTGCCTCGACACCGTGATCGGCGAACATGTCCTCAGCCAGTTCCCGGAAGGTCAGGCCGAGCGCAATGTCCTCGCGGACCAGCTGATCATCCGCCCAGACGACACGGCCGATCTGCGGGTTCGATTCCAGCCAAGCTGCCGCGGCGTCGATCTTCCACGAGCCGTACTCCTGGGAGCCACGGGGCAAATACTCGACGGCACCCGGGAACATCGGGCCCAGATGCTTGGGCGCGTCCGCGGCCCAGTCGGTCAGCCATACCTGACGCACCGGCAGTGCTGAGAGGGTGCGGACCACGGCCGGCCGGTACGCGACCGCACCGAAGCCCGGAACGTTCATCCGGATCATGCCCTCTCCCGTGATCGACGGGAGAAGAGTGCCGTCGACGTCCAGGAAAAGAGCGGTGTCTTGGTCAGCCGTCACGGCTTCAGGGTACTCGGCTACCTCAAGCGCCTCCGTTGCTTCCGTCTCCGAGGCTTCCACCAGAGCGGGTCCGACCCGGCTGCTTTCTTCTCCGCCTCGTACATCTCGTACAGATGGACCAGCCAGATGGGATACAGGATCCGCCCCCACCAGGTCGTCGGTGATTCCTTGATGCGCTGCATCCGCAGCTGATTCCGGTACGACATCGTCGTCTCCTTCGGTTGTGTCCAGGTCGGAGTCGGACCAGTCCAGCTCGAGATCCTCCAGGTCCAGTTCCATCTCGCCCAGGTCGATCACGGCCGGCTCTTCAAACTGGGTCGGGTCGTCCTGCCGCGGCCGATTGCGCATGTAGGCGTTCAGGTCGAGCTTCTCGTCTTCGGCCAGCGGGTTCCGATGCAGGCCAACGTACCCGGCCAGCGCCTCCTGCTCGCGCTTGTCGTACCAGCACTGAATGAGCACCGGGCCGGAAGTTACAGGCTCGAAGATAGCGCGTCCCGGCGGGATGGAATCACCCAGCGCCGGAGCGTTCATCGCGTCCTTCAGGGCGGACATGCGCTCACCCGGGGTGGACTTGCCGGCGATCAGGCGGGACAGGTTGGTGTTGTGGGTCGGAATGAAGCCTTCGACCAGAAACAGATGGGAAGGATGCTCAACGGCGATGCACCTCGTCTGCACAGGGGCAACCCGGCGCACATCGGCGACGTAACGAAGCTGGCGTGTTGCGCTCAACTTCTGCTTCGCGATCTTCCGTGGCAGCCGGAATACTGGCACCCCGGCATGAAAGGAGACGTTGGTGACGTTCCCTCTGGGAACCCGGTCTCCATTGTCGTCCTTGTACCAGGACTCGTAGCGACTCTCCGTTGCCTTGAACCCCAGCGACCGGGCAAGCTCCAAGACTTGGAGCGCCAGCCCCCGGTTCTTTTGTGTGATGGTCGGTTTGCCGTTGGACACAGATCCGTCAGTATCCATGAGTCCCTGCAGCAGCGCGATGCGCTGTGCAACCGAGCCCCGCATGTACTTCACCGGAATGTGCTTGCGGCTGAGGACGCCGATGCCGCGCAGGGCGACCTTGAGCCCACGGGTTCCGATCAAACGATCTGAGCACTTCAATGCATGCCCATCGAACCCTGCGCCGCAAAGTTGCCTGATCATGAAATCCTGATCCGTAGTCCCGTCGGAGTCCGTGCACGCCCCGGTCATGCCCGCGGCTATGATTCCTGTCCCTGTTGAACCGTCCCCGAGCCAAACGCCCAAGACATAAGGGTCTACCGGCAAGTCAGCGTCGGGAAGTTCGGCTGCCTTGGGGAGGCGGACTGCCCAGTTGGACCCACCCCTGTGGCACTTCAGGTTCTCGGCCATCTCTTCAGTTGTTACGACCTTCTCCAAAGCGGGGGCGTCGCCGTCGGCACCTATGAGAGCCAAACGGGCTGCATGGTCCGCCATTGCCGTGAAGAACTCACCAACGTCAATCACCAGGCGGTCATGTGCACCTGGCTGACACGGGACGCCCGCTTCCCCCAACCGCGTCACAAGATTGCCAGCCTGCATTGCCGTGGGCTTTTCGCCCAGGGTGGCCTGAAGCATCTGACGGGCCGTCATCTGGGCACCGATGAAGGATTCCAGGCTGCCTGTTTCGGTGACCATGCGGTCGCGCGCCACAGCGGTCAGGCACCGGGAGTCCACAATGTACTGCCGGCCGGGGAGACCTCTTCGAACGGCGGAGTCCACATCCTGGAGCCCCAGCACGGTGTCGGTCATGACCGGTGTTCCGAACTTCCTTGACAGCATGCGAACGTATTTTTCGTCCAGCCCTGCCATTTCGGCAACCTGCCCGTAGTCTGCCCAGGTGCCGACGGAAAGAGTCTCTGACAGGTATCGTGCCGTAGCGGCACGCTGCTGCCACATCGGGTTTCCGTCGTGGTCACGCGCGACCCGTCCCCACCATTTCCTGCTGTTTTCGTTTGACGCCGTCCACTGGTGGCCGGCACCAGTCCGCACCACCTGACCATCATCGAATTCCACCTCCCACGTCGACTCCTGGTCGATAATCGGGGAGAAACCGGCGATATGCGTGGTGCTGCCATCGACGGCGAACAGGAGGTCACCGACCTGCAGATCGCGGTTCCTCGCCCAGCCGTCAGGGAAGCGCTCTGACACCGGTACCGGAATAAGGGTGTCGAGATCCAGATCCTTCAACGTTGCGCCGCCTGGCATCTGGTCAAGATCTTTCTGCACCAGCTTCTGGGTAGCGAGAAGCAGGGTGACACCGGCGGAGCGGGCCTCGCGAGCGATCTTCGCGGTGAAAGCGCCGACCTCGGCCTTGGAGGCATTGATGGCCAGAGCCATCTCCCGCTCGGCCTCGACATCCGGGTCATCAGAGGGCTTGGCCACCGCGTCCGGAGCGATCAGCGAGGTGAACTCGTCCAGGACAATAACGATGTGGGCCGGGCGTACGTCCTCGGGCAGGTCACGGTACGAGCCGACACCGTAAGCGCTGTTCAGCTTCACGCGGCGCTTGACCTCGGCATAGACACCTTTCATCATGGCGCCCGTCTCCAGCAGGTCTTTACAGAACGCCTTCGCGTACGGTTCGGCAAAAGTGAAGTCGGCTGCGCCCTTGGTCGGGTCAGCGATGTACAGGTCGCAGCCGCGGCGCAGCGCCCCCGTTATGTAGGCCTGAAGGATCACGGACTTACCGGATCCCGAACCGCCCACAACCATCTGGTGAATGTGCGATTTGATGTCAAATTCAACCGGCTCGCCTTCGACACCGGTGGCGAACGGGATGCCCTTCGAGCCGTCGATCGCCTCGTAGTCGTAGGGAGCGTGCTCGGGCATTGGGTTCACCTCAGAGGCGAGAATCTGGATTTTCTGCGCATCGTTCTTCACCCGTCGGATGTCCACGAACGAGTTGCCGGACGTGGACTCCAGCCGGGCACGGGCCTCCTTCATGGCAGCGTAGTCCAAGCCGGTGCCGGCCAGGTCGAAGGTCAGGATCCTCACCTGCGGGTTCATCGGCATGTGGTCGACCTTCACCAGTTTGGGCATGAGCCCGCCGATGCCGGAGATCTTCGCGTCGATAAACGCCTGCTCCCAGTCGAGGGCGTGAAGGTCCTTCTCGTAGCGCGGATTGGCCAGCTTCACCTTGGACGGGCTCGCTCCAACGTAGATGGTGCAGCCGTCGGCGGCCTCGGTGACCCGCAGCCATTCGGAAGCCCAGTGCTGCTTGATCTTCTGGGCCGCGCCGCGGACCTCGGCGAGGGTGACGCCGCCGTAGAGGCGCAGGTCGATCTTCCAGATGTGCTTCCGGGAGTCTTCCTTGGTCAAGCAGAGGGCACGCGCGATTTCCGGGCGCGGCAGCCGGGCAGCGGTGAACGCCTGGTTGACCCGGCCCGAAAGCACCCACTTGGCTGCTTCTGAACCGCGGGCCCCGGACAGGGTGTCCGGGTTGGCCGGGACGGATTCGTCGGACCAGTACACGGCGAGGGCCTGGCTGTGCCGTTCGCCGGGCCGCTGGCCGGTTCCGGGCCAGCCGGTCAGGGTGACGAACGGTGCCGCGTTCAGCACGGTCGGCATCTTGTTCTCATACTTCATGAACTCCATCGGGTCCATGCCCTGCCGGGTCACGAACGCCATCCGGTGGACGGCGACCCCGTTGCGCAGGGTCTCGGTCGCGCCGGTGGGGATCTGGGCGATCGGCGGGTTCACCATGGAGCCGACGACTTCGCCCCGGTGGCGGTTCCACTTGTCTTCCTCAGCGATGGCGTGCAGGGCGTCCTCGGTGACGCCGCTGTTCGGGTCGAACCGGACGGCCGGGTCGCCGATGGCGCCGAAGTAGGCGACACCGGAACCGCCGCGGGCACGGTGGTCGACGAGGACCTGGGCCTGGATGATGCCGGCCATGGCGCCCGAGGCGTTGGTGCGGAACGAGACCGCCCCGGCGGTGTCGTGGTTGTGCCAGGTCAAGGCCCAGATGGCGGGAGAGCCCTCGCTGCCCTGCTGGCCGTCGGGAATGCCGTCCCCGTCCAGGTCTTCCCCGTAGGCCACGACCTGGCCCTCGATGGACTTCTTCACCGGTTCCGCGGCGGGGGCGGCCGGTTCGGTGAGCAGGTGGATGTCGTCGAAGATGTAGCGCGGGGCCATTGCTCCGGCGTCGCAGGCCTTGGCCAGGGCGCAGCGGACGTACAGGGCTACCTGCTCTTTCGGGACGGTCGGGTCGGTGACGGAGGGGATCTGGTCGGCCGGCCAGACGGCGATGTCGAACTTCAACGGGCTGCGGGAGCCGGCTACGGGCTGGCCGTTTGCATCCGAGTCGGGGACGTCGAGGACGTAGACCTGGCTGTTACCGCCGACGGTCGGGGTGATCTTGGCGTCCATGGTCCAGAACTGGCCGGCGCCCATGGAGGCCGGGGCTTCGAAGGTGTCCACGGTGGCTGGTCCAACCTGCTGCCGGTCAATCAGACGAGGGGCCGGATCAATCTTCAGCTGCGGCCACCGGTTCTCCCATTCGGCGCGGGCTTCGACCACGACCTTCCAGTGCTCGAGTGCTGCGTCGATCCAGGTGCGGGAGATGACCAGGAGGATGCCGCCAACGGGTAGCAGCAACCACAGTGCCCAGACCGGGATCGGCACGATGCTGCTGTAGAGGGGCTCGAAGATGGTCGCAGCAACGGCCAGGAAGATGCCCAGGGCTACACCGCCGCCGGCCATCCCGGCGATGGCAGCGGTGCGCTCCTTGAAGAGCCGGATGAGGGTGTCGGTACGGGCGCCGGGGCTCTCGTCGCCGTACACACTGGTCCGCCGGCGGGATGCGGCCAGCTGGGCAACGACGACATAGGCGGCGACCGCGTTCACCCACTGGCCCCAGCCGGCCGTGTACTCATCGGTCACAGGGATCAGGGAAGCGGCGGCTCCCGCCCAGAGAGCGGCGAGCCAGGAGAGGCGGACCGGCCAGCCCGGCAGCCAGTCCGCGTTGGGCAGCATCAGCTTGTATTTGACGTCTTCCCAGAACCGGTAGCGGTTCATCGCCGGCAGCTCGGACGCGTCGGCCGGAGTGGCGTAGCCCCGCTTGTCCTTTTTGCCCGTGAACTGTGCCGGCGGGTAGGTGATGCCGGCGGCGATCAGTCCGGCCCACACGAGGGCGAGACCCGGGTAGCCGTACCAGACAGCGGCCCCGGCCGCGGCGATGGTGAGGGCAATCAGCGGCAGGGTGACCGGTTTCTGCGGTGCCTGGGCACGTGCAGCCATGGCGGTGGTCCTTCCTTGGAAAAGGGGTGCGTCGGGGGAGGGTCAGGCGGCGAACGGGTCGTCGTCGTTGCGCATGCGTTCCAGCCTGGCCCGGACCTTCTCGTCCATTCCCCTACGGGAATACATGGGGTGGTCCACAAGTGGTCCACCGGACCGGTCCACCCGCTGGTCCGGACCGGTCCGCTGGGTGGTCCACGAAGTGGTCCGGGGGTGGTCCATAGTGGTCCGCGTGGACCGGACCAACAGCGAAGAGAGGTGGTCCACAATCTGTTGGTCCGCAGGCTGCCTGCCGATGAAAGATCCCAGTGTCCGCGCGAGTTTTTCGCCCTTGAGGACGTCTGCCCCAGGCACCTGGAAGAGGATGGTCCGGACCGGCTGGGTGGTCCGGCTGGACCACACAACGACCTTCGGGTGGACCACTTCGGACCGCGTGCGGTCCAGGAAACGGACCAGGCTGGACCAGGCCATTTCCATGGTCTTTTTCTGCGTGTGGACCACCCGCTGCATACCGCGCCGATTGACCCCGCCGAGCGTCCAATAGATGCCCGGCGCCCACACCTTCGAGTCGAGGATCAGGACCCGGCGGCCGCTGATGACGACGTGGTCGATGTTGGCGCTGATGCCCTTGATCGGGATGCGCAGGTCGTGCAGGATCGCGGCCCGGTCCGCGAACGAATCGAGGATCTCCGCGGTGCGCAGTTCACCCTTGGCGCCGATCGCTGCGACGTCCCGGTTCTTCGCCCAGTGTGCGTTGTCGAGTCCGGCCGCGGCGGTGCCGAAGGTTCCGTTCGCCATGCCCGCGCCCCTAGAGGAAGATCCGCAGGACGAAGTACAGTCCCAGGACAACGAGGATCGCCCCGAGCACTTTGCCGCCGGATCCGTACATCCAGTCCTGGATGTTCTTGCTCTTCTCTTCAAGGTCGCCGCCGAAGCGGTCCTTCCAGTTCTCAGCCATGCCTGCCCTATGCGCCGGCGCACGTGTACGGGCAGGCAGTCAGCCGCGGTAGAGCTCGAAGAAGTAGGTGGCCTGCTCGTCCATCCCGAGGTAGTGGAAGGCGGTGCCCATGAGGCCGTGGAAGAAGTTGGGTTCGATGGCTCCGGAGCTTTCGAAGACGTTGATGGCCGTCATGACGACGAGCAGCCAGATGGCGCCGAGGAGGCCGAGCTTCATGCTCTCCATACGTGTTTCGCCGCCGTCCGGCTAGTGGGCTTCACTGCGAGGTCTCGTGCAGGGTAGCCGGAGCGGGTTGGTTTTTGGTTGCGGCTCTCCTGCGCAGCACCAGGCACACGGTTGCGACGAGGCCGGTGCTGAGGAATGGGATCAGGGTGCCGAGGCCCGGCAGTGCGGCGTCCAGTGTCTGGAGCAAGGTCAGGGCTGTCATGGCCTTGCCTATGCGGCGGGCACACAGGCCGGGCGCCAGGTCCCCCGCCGGGTGCTACTGGACATGGCCGAGGACTGACACCACCGCCTCAAAGGCCGGGAGGACATGGCTATGGACGAACTGGCTCGCCCAGACAATGGCACCGGCTGCGGCAGCGGTGATGGCGGAGTAGGTGACGGCGTTTCCCATGACCACCATGTGTACGGCGGCGGCGTAGAGGGTCACCGGCATGCCTAGCTGGGCGGTCGATACTTCCGTTCTTCGCGCCGGAGCGTCCGCTGCTCCTCGTAGCCTTCCATAATCCGGCGCTGCCGCGCGTTGAGTTGGGCCCGCTCCGCGGCTCGCCGCTGTTTCCCCCGCCGCCGGTGCTCTTGGCGGAGTCGGAGGTGCTCCTGATTGACCGGCTGACGCCGTCTGAGGGCCGCCACAACCACCGCGGTGAAGATCGCGAGGCCAGCAACCACGGCTACGAAAAGTTCCATGTCCCTACTCCCGACTAGAAGCTGCAGCCGGCGTCCCCGCCGGAGAACGAGCCAGAGTCGGAGAAAATTGAAGTGGAAGGGGGACAGTCGTCGGTGCCCGAGATGAATCCGGAGGCGGCGACGCCACCGGCAAGGAGCGCGATGGAATCACTGCTGCTTGAAGTCTGGCGGGGCCGGTTTGTTCGATGGTCTGCGAAGACTGCTGCCAGCTCTTCCGCGGCCGAGGGCCTTGGACGTCTTCCTACGAAGATCGCCCAGACGATCAGTCCGGTAACCGGGATGGCGATCCCGGTGAGTACGAAAGCTTCCACGGTGACTCCTGTAGTCGGTCCTACGGTTGCCGTCATGTGTGCGGCAATCACCCGCTCGGTTTCCGGAAACCTGACCCTTGTCTGCCTATGCCAGAATCGCGGCATGGATAAGGACGAGCGGCAAGCATCCTAGTCACAGCCTCCGCCGCCACCGCCGTCCGAGCCGGAGGGAGAAGATCCGGAATCCGAGTACGAGCCGTTCGTCGTGCCGTCCGGCTTGCCGACATCCGTGGCAGCTGCCAGGAATGTTGGTGCCACTGCACCGGAAGAGGCTCCGCCGCGCGGGACGGGGCCGTTGTCCAGGCGCCGGTCGGTCGCTGCCTTCTTTCGCCTGGCAGCGATAAGTACGGTGACGACGGCGGCTACGAACACGCCGCCCAGGGAAACTGTGAGGATCGCGGTGACGGATGGTTCCATGGCTGCCACTATGCCGTAAAGGTGCAGGTCAGATGTACTTTTTTACATCCAGCCTTGGGGAGGCGGGTTCAGTTTTTGGGCCAGATAACTTTCTCCCCCATCATTCCCAGGAACGATGTGAACTCCTCCACGCTCAACTCGCCTCGGGTAACCGCACCGGCGATGCCATCCCGCCTTGACCACATGAACGGCGCACCGGTCTCTGGTGTCACTGAATAGATCGTCATGTCCATGCCGGCAAGTTCCGCTATCAACGTTGATCGGTGTGAGGGCGGTGTCTGGGCAATTGTGTTTGCCAAGCCGTCCCGCTCCCGTTGATATTCCTCAAAGGACAGAGGCGCCGAGGCCACTCCGTGCGTCCGACTGTGCGTAAGCATCAGTGTCAGTGGAGTGGCTTCGCCTCCCGTCATCCTGTTCAGGCAAAAGCGCTGGTCGGCCGCCTTCTCGGCGCGCTCTTCAGGGGCATACGGGTTGGTGCTTCGGGCAGCGTAGATCCGCGTGGTGTCCAAGGCACGCAGCTCGTCCACGGGGAAGATCGAGTTGTACACGTCGCCATTGATCAGCCGGTCGAACGGTTTGCTGCCGACCCAGTGCTGCTTTATCCGCTTGCGGACGTTGTTCGACTGACCTATGTAGAACTGCTTGTAGTCGTCGAAGACCATCACATACGCGCCCTCAACATCGTCCCAAGCAGGCAGCGACTCGACGGGCTTGAACGTCCGCCCCTTGGCCAGGACGTGCTCCAACGCAGACTCGAATTCCGCCTGGTCCAAGGACTCGAAGTACCGCATGGACAGGTCGAAGTTCCTCAGTGCCTTGTCGCGCTGCACGAGCAGATATGCGTCCGAGTGCTGGGCGTGGTCGTCGTCCCGATACCTCCAGGCTTGGTCCTCCCATGCCCGGTCGCTGAAGTCCGCTCGATTAGGCTTTTGCTTTTGTGAACGGCGGGGGAACGCGTACAGGTCTCGGATCATTTTATGGCCGATCTGCGGTCCGCGAAGCTGCTCACCGATGTGTTCGCAGCCTAGGCGATAGGGACGTGCCGGATCTCGCATAGCTGGACTCCTCATGGGTAGCGTCGACGTTGCCCAGCCTAGGCGCACAGACCGATTGGCGAAAACGCTTCAAGAAGGCAGTACCTCATCGGAAAGCTCGCGGGGTCCGGTGAAATAGACCATGTAGTGACCGGACTCGCCATCCAGCACCGGGATGAACCCGAAGGACTCCCAGTAGGAGCGCAGGGCTGCCTTGGCGGCGTCATGCTCCGGGGTTCCCTCCTGTGGTCCGTCATCCTTGATCCGGGGCGCAGCGCGCAGGACGACGAGGGCGACGCTGCGGCCTATGGTGTCCAGGACCGCCCACAGCACGTGGTGGCCGAGCCATTGTCCCCGGTACTCCGGTTTGATCAGCAGGCCGGCCAGGATCATCAGGTCCCCGCCGAACTCCCGCATGCCGGCCTCGTCCAAAAGATCGGGGCGCAAGACCCCGAGGACCTCTCCGAACGATGCCAGCCTACGATGTGCTTTGAGAGTTTTGAACAGATCGATGAGCCCGGCGTCAAGGACCGTGTAGGCGAGGGCGGAACCGACGCTGTGCTCTTCCCCGTCTTCCCCTTCATCCGGAAAGACCGTGGCTCGAATGTCGATATGCCACGCCAGCGGGTAAGTCTCAGGGGACTCGTGAGGATCGGGCACGCCCAGGTATGTCAACCGGTAGGACAGGATCAGGTACTCAGGATCAATGTCGATCATTGCTGTCCCATCCTGTGGAGTGCCGGCTGGTGCGACCAGTCTATGAAGCTGTGGACGGCAGGCAACTGATAAGTACCTTCTGGCCCTGAGCACGCCCATTGGTCCAGAGCTTGTCCTTAGTCTTGGCCCATGCAGCTGGCGATAGTGCTTATTGTGCTCGGTGTGGTCTTAGGTATTCCGACAGTCATGTACCGGTACTCGCGGCCGCGCCGGCCGGCCAACCTTTGGGACCTGTGCGGGCGGTTCTGCTGAGCCTGAGCTTGATCGGGTTGCTGCTCGCCATTGTCGGCGCGGCGCTTCTATTCGGCGCCTAGGAAGACATTATTCTTGAGCAAATCTTGAGGAAAAGCAGGCAAAGGCCCAGCACCGGGGGAGCAATACTGATGCTCTGCTGCAGAAGGAGCAGGGTCACGTAAGTGCGCACGTACACGGGCTCGTTGCCGGGACAGGACAGTACGAATGAGCACTCAGGGGAATGCAGCTTCAAATGTCGTAGTGGTCAGCAGCCAAACAATGTTCGCGGAGCTGCTCTGCGAGGCGGTCGACAGCCAGGAGGATTTGAACCCGGCAGGGTTCGCAGTCACCATCGAAAGCGCTGTTGCGCTGTGTGCCGGGGCTGCTCCAGACGCCGTTGTTGTGGACGGCACGCTTCCTGACGGAGATGGACTTGATGCAGCTGAGCGGATCCTCACTGTTGTTCCGTCAGCGAGAATCATTCTGCTGACAACGGGCCCTGCGCATGACGTCCTGTCGCGGACGCAGGAGTCAGCGGGCTGCTCCCGATGAACGGCCCGCTAGGCGGATTGCTGGACGCGATCCGCAGTGCCCGTCCGGGAGCAATGACAGTTCATCCTTCCCTGCTCATGCCCGTGGTCCGATCGGTCAACTCAGAGGAAATCCCCGTGCTTACCCGACGGGAGAGGCAGGTGCTGACTTTCCTGGCTGAAGGCAGCGACGTGCCGGCCACGGACAGAAAACTCAACATCACCCAAAACACCTGCCGGGGCTACGTGAAATCAATCCTGGCCAAGCTCGGCGCGCACTCCCAGCTGCAGGCAGTAGCCTCTGCCCGGCGGCTGCATCTGCTTGCCTGATGGCCACCACAAGGCTGGCCAATCTATAAGGGCGCTGTGTTACGGCTTAGGTGCCTCCGCCGGCGCAACGGCGATCGCCCATTGGCCTTGCACTTCCGTGCCCTCGACGGCAATGGTGATCTGACTAGCGGGAAGTTCCATGGTGGTTGCCACCGAGGAGCCACAGTCCGTGTTTCCGGTTCCCAGTTCACCGTCCGCAGATGTTACCGTCACGGTGATGGAGCTGGTTCCCTCGCAGGCGATCCCGATGTCGTACCAGCCTGCGTTCCCGGGCGTGAAGTCCATTCCCGCGCCGGGCCCAATGCCGCCGGCTGCACTGTGAACACCGGGCGCTCCCCAGCGCTTTTCGCTGAACTGCTGCTTCGCCCACTCACCCGGGTCGGGACTCGGCCCGCAGGCCGTCATAGACAGAAGCAGTGCAGCGGCCAGGGCGCCGAGGGCCGGTCGAAGAGTCATGGCAGCAGCCTAGCCGACGCCGCGATCCGGACAGCTGTCAGTGCGGCAGACTGTTCCCATGCGGAAGATGGCAGTTCCCCTGATCGTGGTGGTGGCATGCAGCCCTCACGGGGTGCATGCCCGGCGATCGGCTGGTCCAACAGCCTCACGGTTGAACTGACCGGAGACACTTCAGGCGTGGACCTGATAGAGCTGTGCTCCGAGGATGTCTGTTCGGATCAGGTGAGGGGCGCTCCAGGCGGCGGGTTCCGGACTGAGGCTGCCGGGTACCCCTCCGGAGGCCAGAGCGGGCCACCATCGCAACCCGTTCCAAAATCAGTGAATGAATTCAGCAGGCGTCTACAATTCCGGTACCGCACTCGAGGGTGCAGCTAAACCGGCAGCGACACCGGCGCTCAGCGCCACCACACCGGCCCAAAGCGATACCGGCCAGCCAAGTCCTTCTGCTATGGCAAGACCTGCCAGCTGACCCGCCCATATGAACACGGCGATTCCCGCTGCAGCAACGGGGAGCCACCGCCGCGTCAGCTCGACGGGCACGCGGGCTAAGGCAAGATCCGTCAGCACTGCTGCCACGGTCGCACCGAGGGCGCCGGCCACCGCGGCGGAAGGCAGGCTGGCGATTCCCACGGACAGCCACGCAACCGTCGAAACCACCGCGGTGACCGTAAGGCGGGGAATCCGGCTGCCGGAGGCGAGCACATAGAGTATCGGAACGATTAACAACATGGTGGTGACGATGTATCCGCCCAGCGCCGCAATCACCGGCAGCTCTGCCTCCTCGTGCCCCGGGGCACCTTCGGGGACAGGAACAAACTCCATGAGAGGAGCAGAAAACATGAAAGCTGACGTATAGACCAGAAAGAACGCCGCCAGACCGGTCACGAGCAGCAAAGACAACATCGCCGGGGCAGCCCACGGCCGGGACGGTCTCACCGCGCGCTGGCTACGAACACCCGTGCCGAGGATCAGCATTCCGCCGGCTCCCAACAACAAATGTGTCGGGCTGACTAATGCGTCCAGTGCCACCTCGATGCCAAACAGCTCGTGCCAAGCCAGATCGAGTAACCCGCCCAAGGCAAACAGGCCGATTCCCAGCAGCGTCCCCCGATACCCCTTGGGCAGAGAGTGGCGGAGCGGCAGCCCTTGCCGGCGGCCACGCCGCATCAACAGAGCCATCCAGATACCAATCATCCCCAGACCTGCATACAGGGCCGTATGCCACGGCGTGAAAAACGTCTCCGTGCCGACATCATTCAAGTGCGCCCAGCCGTCGAGATATACGGCGAGGAGCAGCCACGTGCCGATCACACCGGTGACCAAGTCACGAACCGGTGCCGGGTAAGTTTTCGCAACCACTTGTGCTGGAGTCACGGGAATCGTCCCCCTAATGCAGCCGTCCCAGCCATTGTGAACCTTGCCGGGCGTCTAGGAAGCTATATGTGCAGCATAAAATGAGTACCCAGCAGTTTGCTGACCCCCGCGATTTCCTTCTGAAGCGGAGTCGATTCGGACTCGGTCCGTTCGAGCATGCCCGCGATGGCGCTCACTTCGGTTTCCATGGCCCGTCCCGGTGCCAACCGCTAGGCCGCGCCCCTGTACGACAGCCGTGCCCCTAAAGACCATGTCCAGGCGGTCCCCCAGCTGCACGTCCCCGCCCAAGGTAAGGGGATCCTTGAAGACCGCTTCGCTCTCACCGGTCAGCGAGGCTTCCGATACGCGCAACGCGGTGGCCGTGATCAGCCGGGCATCAGCCCTGACCGCGTCACCCTCGCCCAGCACCAGGATGTCACCGAGGACCAGTTCCGCGGCGGGAACCGTCTTGAGCCTCCGGGGTACACGTGCTGCATGTACGGGTGCAGCGAGATCGGCCCCGCCCAGATATGCCGTTGTGCCGTGGCCTTGGTGGCCATGCCGGAGCTCTAGCTTTGGCCGCGGATTACCAGCAGCGGCGCACAACGATTTAGCCTTTCCGAGCACGGAACCGCATTACCTGGCGCATAAGGCCGGTGCGTACCGATATATCGAGACCTGCCAGACGCGCTGTGGCTGTCAGGTCTGCAGGCTGCACGAGCCGGTGCGGCGATCGGTCGACGAGGTGAATCAGCTTTGCTGCCTGCGAGGCAGTCAGGTCATAACCGATCAGCATACCTCCCGGTCTTAGGACCCGGGCTGCTTCCGCTACGGCAGCCTGCCAGTTCAGGACGTGATGCAGCATCAAGAAACTAAGAACAAAATCGAACGAACCACTTTGAAAGGGAAGCGCCGTTGCATCTGCTTGTTGCACTTTGGGGCCAGGGCGCGGAAAGCGACCGCGAGCGTTGGCGAGCATGCCCTCATCGAGGTCCGTGACGGTCAGGCGAATTCCAGGTGCCCGCTGCAACAGCGCTGCAGCCATCGCGCCGCTGCCAGCACCTAGTTCCAGTACATCGCCACTAATATCGTTGCCTTGAAGTGCCCAAGGCAGGACGACAGATCCTGTGAAGCGCCGCCAGGACGTGCTACAGCAAAACGCCGTTTCAATTCGGGACATCTTCGGCATAAAGATTTCCAATCAAGAGGTTTGCAGCATGGTTCTGGGAGAGCGAGCGAGGGGCGATACCACCTCACAGGCTGCAGGGGCTGTTGAAGCGGCCCGCCTATCGACGCTGGGGCCCTGATCAGTTGCGACCGAGCCTCCCTCGGTTCCCAGACAGTTTAAGCAGCGGGACAATTTAGGACCAAGACAAGGGACGAGGGCATCCGGTGCTCCTGGGATCACGGACCAGTGCATGAACCGGTTGGAAGGAGGAGACATAGATTCTTTCATCGGACATCCTCGGCACGCGCAGTTCGGTGCATCATCTCCACGCCCAAAAACCGCGACCGGCAAGACGCCGCAGATCAAGGAGGTACCGTGCATAGAGCTGGGTTCTACGCGGCCCGAAGCCTGGGCTTACCACTCTGGCCCGCGTGATGCTCGTGTCCATCCGCACGGGAGCTACACATCGAATCCCACTCCGCCGTGATGACCGTACGGACGGGACGGTTGTCTGACGCCTCTATGCCATCACCTGAGGCCCTGTTAGCGGCCTCCTCATCCGTTTCCTGATCCGCTCTAGGATATTGGCCGCAGTTTCTGGGGCTGCGGATCCTCGCCGGGCCTGACGACCAATACGGGGCAGGCCGCGTGATGGATGAGGTGTGTGGACACGGAGCCGAGCAGCAGGCCGCTGAACCCGCCGAGCCCGCGGGAGCCGACCACCAGCAGGTCCGCGTCCTTGGAAGCGTCGAGGAGGACGGCCGCCGGTGATCCATGGACCAGCAGCTTGCTAATAGGGATGTCCCCGGCCGGTACGCGTTTCAGAACCCGTGTTTGTTCGTTCTTTGCTGCCGCCTCAAACGATGCCGGGTCCCATATCAGGCCCTCCATCCCCGCCGTTACCGCAGGAGGCTGCCAGACGGTCACGGCGTGGACCGTGCCGCTGCGCAGACGCGCCTCGGATACTGCCCAGCCGAGGGCGGTCTGTGACCCGTCCGACCCGTCCAACCCGACTACGACCTTAAAACTCACATCATTGTCCACCGACCTGCCTCCTTCAGCGCCCGCACATGCCTACCCAGTGTGGCAGATACGGGACAGGCCTGCCATGGTTGTTCAACCAAACAAGTGGACTACAACTAAGCAACAGGGCGCGATCGCGGGCTGCAGGGACCGGCAGCGTGTGTGTTGCGGGCGTTCTGGTTTTGGCAGAATGGATGCCGGTCAGGCTTCAGCAGGTGAATGCGGACGTTGACCGCCCACCGCCCGGCCCAGGAAGCAGACCCATGCTCGTCCTCGTACTCAACTCCGGCTCCTCATCGCTGAAGTACTGAGCCGCCCGTGCTGCCGTCGCGCTGATCATGGACCTGTTCCTTCCGCATTGGGGGGGCTCATGTACCGGTACTATTCTACAAGGCGTAGCAGCGGGCCTCTGGTCAACGCGACCATTCGGGACCGGCGTCCGCCGCACGCAGTGACCCTAATAGCCGATCCTGCCCTTCCAACAAGGAGAACCTGTGGTCCCGAGCAACCAATCCGCACGGTACAGGGAGATCGCCGAGGTTTTGGCGCGTCATGGACTTGGCTTTCTCGCCGGAATCACCGGCCTTGAACGCTGGGTCCGATTTCACCACGGGGTGCTGGGCCATCAGCCCCGTGAGCAACCCTACACAAACCCCGAACACCTTCGGCTGGCCCTGGAACAGCTTGGGCCGACATTCATCAAGCTCGGCCAACTGCTCTCCACGCGCTCGGATCTACTGCCCCCGGACTATCTACAGGAGCTGGCCAAACTTCAGGACGGGGCACCGCCTGTCCCCGGCGACACCGTCCGAGAATTGATCCGGCAGGAACTCGGAACCGGCCCTGAGGAGCTCTTCGCCGAGTTCGATGAAGAGCCGCTGGCCAGCGCCTCGATCGGGCAGGCCCACGCCGCCACACTGGAAGACGGAACGCCCGTCGTCGTCAAGGTCCGGCGACCCGGCGTTGTCGCACGCATTCAGGAGGATCTGGAGATCCTGCAGAATCTCGCCGCCCAGGCGACCCGCCGGTGGGACGCTGCTGCCGATTACAACTTGACAGGTATCGCCGGGGAATTCGCCCGGACCCTCCGGGCCGAACTCGACTATCTGCAGGAAGGGCGCAACGCGGAACGGTTCGCAGAGAATTTTGCCCGGGATCCAGGCCTCCATATTCCCCGGGTTTTCTGGCACACCACCACCTCCCGCGTGCTGACGTTGGAACGGGTCAGCGGGCTGAAGGTCGATGACCTCGATGGCCTGGACCGCGCGGGCATCGACCGCCGGGCGCTGGCCAACCGTGCGGTCGGCGCGATTGCGAAAATGATCTTCGAGGACGGCTTCTTCCACGCTGACCCCCACCCCGGGAATCTTTTCATCGAAACGGGCGGCCGCATAGGCCTGATCGACTTCGGCATGGTTGGTGAAGTGGACGAGAAGCTGCGGCAACAACTCGCCGTCCTGCTGGTCGCGCTGGCCCGGGCCGACCCGGAACGGGCAGGCCCGGCCCTGCTGGACCTGTCCGTGGCAAAACGTCCCGTCGACCGTGCGCAGCTGCGCGCGGATCTCGCCGCGGTGATGGCCCTTTACCAGGACCGCAGGCTGGCCGAGATCGAAATCGCGCCGCTCATCGGCAAACTGCTCGCACTGTTGCGCGACCACCACCTGCAGCTGCCCCGGGAAATCGTGTTGATCCTGAAGATGGTTCTCATGGCAGAGGGCATGGGGGTCCGGTTGGATCCGGAATTCAACGTCGCGGAAACGCTCAACCCCTACGCGCAGCGGCTGGCACTTCAAAGCCTCTCACCGTTCGCCTACGCCAAGCGGCTGGGACGGGCCGGCGTGGATGCTGCGGAACTGGGCGCCGAGCTGCCCGGAAAACTCCGCCGGATCCTGGATGCCATAGATACGGACGGCTTTGAACTGCACCTGCGCGCGGCCGAAATCGAGCCCCTCCTGGGACGCGCCGAACGCATCGGCAACCGCGTGGTGGCGGGCCTGATTGCCGCCGCGTTCATCAGGGGCTTGGGGGAGCTGGTGGTCGCGGACAAGGACGAGTTCCGCCGCTGGGCACGACCTCTCATGGGGGCAGGACTCGGAGCAGCCGGTACGCTGGGTTCATACCTGGCCTGGACCGGTCGACGGAAAAAGCGCTGACCCGCCCGCCCGTCACAGTGACTGCCTGGGGAACAGTCCATCAAACCGCGGCACATTTTCGCATGGGCGTGTCCGGATTCGTGTACGGGTCGGTCCAAGACGCGTGACCCGGCGGTGTCCGGCAATGCCAGCGAAAGCGAAGCCCGCGACAGGCAGGGACTCTGATGGTGCACGTCTCCGGGAGAGCGATACAAGGAACTGACGCTGAATCCGTCCGTTCTTCCGTAGTTTCCTCCGTCTGTTCCCCGGCCCTTCGGGAGCCGGCTACCGGGTGATCACAACTTTCAACGCATTGGTTTCGGATGCCCGGGAGAAGGTGTCATAGGCGTCGAGGATGTTGTCCAGCGTGAACCGGTGGGTTACGAATTTCTCCGCGGGGATCTTCTGCTGGGCCACCAGCTTCAGAAGCATGGGCGTGGTGTTGGCGTTGACGAGCCCCATGCTGATGTTGATGTTCTGGATCCAGAGATCTTCGAGGTGCAGTTCGACGGGCTTTCCGTGAACGCCTACGTTGGCGACGTTGCCGCCGGGCCGGACCACCTGGGTGGCCATCTCGAACGTTTGTGGGATGCCCACGGCCTCGATGGCAACATCTACGCCCTGGCCATCGGTCAGGGCGTGGACCTGTTCTTTCCACCCGGACGATCCGGAGATGACGGTCTCAGTGGCGCCGAAGGTCTTGGCCTGCTCCAACCGGTTCTCATCGAGGTCGATGGCAATGATGGTCGCTGCCCCGTAAAGTCCTGCTGTGGCGATTGCTGCCAGTCCGACCGGTCCGGCGCCGATCACCGCGACCGTGTCCCCGGGCTTGACCCGGCCGTACTGGATGCCGATTTCAAACCCTGTGGGCAGGATGTCCGAGAGCATGACGGCCTGCTCGTCGCTGACCTCTTCGGGGAGCCTGTGCAGGGAGTTATCCGCATAAGGCACGCGCACGTATTCGGCCTGGGTGCCGTCTATGAGGTGGCCGAAAATCCAGCCGATGCCGGACTGTCCTTCATCACCCAGGCAGTGCGAGTACAGTCCTGTCCGGCAGTTGGTGCAGTGCCCGCACGATTTGATGCAGGAGATGATGACCCGGTCTCCAACTTTGAGATTGCCGACAGATGCGCCGACGTCCGTGATTGTGCCGACTCCTTCATGGCCGAGGATCCGTCCTGCCTGAACGGCGGGGACATCACCTTTGAGGATGTGCAGGTCCGTACCGCAGATGGTAGTCGTGTCGATCCGCACGATGGCATCAGTGGGCTTGACGATTCTTGGGTCAGGTACATCCTGCCAGGATTTCTGTCCCGGTCCGCCGTAAACAAGTGCCTTCACTGTGCCTCCTCGACGTTGCCACGCCTCAAGCGTTCCGGCAACTAAGCATTTCGACCGCTTCGACAGGTGTGAGCCTACCAAGGCACAGGGCACCCGGGCCAGTGGATGTTATGCCGCCTACGGGTCCGGGAGTTATCGGGGCGCTTGGACGCTGCGTTTCCCCGGCGCTGTCAGGAAGACCATGGAC
>NZ_JABBCH010000018.1:19281-69251 GCF_012952295.1 Crystallibacter degradans | reverse complement strand
AACCGGGGACACCGGCGGCACATCAGGCACGTCAACCTGCCTCGGGGGATCAAAAGTCACGAACACCCCAAGCATCCCGACCCTGCCGGGAAAATCAACCAACCACGCCGAGGACCTGAATAGTTACATTCAGGGGCAAATTCATCCCCCGGCGCAATGACCTGGTGGGGACCGCCGTCGTAGATGGCCGGCAGGTGCATGCCGTGCCAGTGCACGGTCGTGGCCTCTTCGAGGGCGTTCTCAATGGCGACGCGTACTGTCTCACCGCGCCGTGCCCGCAGGGTGGGCCCCAGAAAGGCTCCGTTATATCCCCAGGTAGGGGTCCGCCCACCGGGGAGAAAACGGCTGCTTCCTGCTTCGGCTGTGAGCTTGAAAACCCTTGTCCCGTTGGTGGCAACGGTGGAGGGAGCCAGCGGCGGAATGTTGAGTGAATTCGCGAAGTCCAGTGTTCCGGCGGTGGAAATGGGGTCACTGGTGCTGCCGCATCCGGTCAGGAGCAGCGTTGCGGCTCCCCCCGTTCCGAGCAGGAACGTGCGGCGCGAAACATGGTGGTACACCATTGCAGCCTAGGCTCGGACCCGGTCCGGGAGTGAATCGCCTGTGCCCGGGCGGGCGGGCGGGTCCGGTATCCCGGGGCTGCTCGCTGACGCTGTGCCCGTCGGTTCTGCGGCCATTTCCCGGTAGCGGACGCGGCGGATGCGTTTGGCCATGGAGCGCATCAGCAGCACGATGGCGAGCACCATGAAGAAGGTCGCGAAGAATCCGAGTGCTCCGGGGGTGACCTGGTCGGGATCGAGGCCGGGACGCAGTTTGGTTTCCTGGTCGGGGAAAGGATTGGTGACGCCCAGGATGAGATGTTTCAAAGGGTTTTCTCCTCTACAAAAAGTGGTACGCCGGATAAGCCGGATGCCGCCACCTGCCCGACGCTGCGGCGGCCGTTGGCTTTCCTCAGGTATCGGTCCCGGTCCGGGGCTGCAGGAAGGCGCCCAGGACGAACAGCGCCACTCCTGCCGTGACGAAGATATCGGCGAGGTTGAAGGTGGGAAACCAGCCCGTATGCAGGTAGTCCACGACGCCGCGTCCGTCGAGCCGGTCGATGAAGTTACCGGCCGCTCCGCCGAGCAGCAGTCCCGCGCCGGCCCTGGACACCCGGGTCATGGTGGGGGCCGACGAGAGGGCATACCAGACCAGGCCCGCAATGATCAGGCCGGTGGCTGCGATGATCACCCAGTCCGGCAGATCCGCGCCGAAGCTGAACGCGACCCCGGGGTTGTACAGCAGCCGGAAATTGAGCACCCCCAGATCGGCCGTCGCTCCGCCGGAGAGCAGGGCCTCGGCCGTTGACTTGACGGCCAGGTCGGCGGCGGCCAGCACCGCCGCCCAGACCAGCAGCACCGCCCGGACCCGGCGGCCGGCCCGGATCGGTGTTGCGGTCCGGGCCGTGGATTCGGCGCTCATGCCGCCGGCTCCAGCACGGGAGCCTTCGCCGGAGCGAAGGCGGATTTGCGGCTGATCCGGCCTGCCCGCACGCCGTTGGCGATGACGACGATTTCCGCCAGTTCGTGCACCAGCACGACGGCGGCAAGGCCGAGCACCCCGAACAGGGCCAACGGAATCAGCACGGCAATCAGCAGCAGGGACAGGCACACGTTCTGCAGCATGATGCCCCGGGTCCGGCGCGCGTGGTCGAGCACCTGGGGCAGGTGGTTCAGGTCCTCTCCCATCAGCGCGATGTCCGCGGTCTCGATCGCGACGTCGGTACCCATGGCACCCATGGCGATGCCGGTATCGGCAGTCGCCAGGGCGGGGGCGTCGTTGACGCCGTCGCCGACCATGGCGGTCGGCTGCCGGGCCTTGAGCGTGCGGATAATCTCGGCCTTGTCCTCGGGGCGGAGGTCGGCGTGGACTTCGCTGATGCCGGCAGCCTTGGCCAGGGCGTTGGCCGTGATCGTGTTGTCGCCAGTGAGCATGGCCGTGGTGTACCCGGATTTGGCGAGCCGGGCGATGACGCCGCGGACTTCGGGACGCAGTTCATCGCGCACCGCCACGGCGCCGATCACCCGCGCGTCCTCTTCGATCAGCACCGCGGTGGCACCGGCCTGCTGCATCCTCTCGACCTCGGCGGCCAGCGGCCCGGGAGCGATCCAGCCCGGGCGGCCAAGGCGGAGGCGTTTACCGTCGAGGCTGCCTTCCAGGCCGGCACCGGGGACCGTGTCCACATCGGTGACCACAGCCCTGTCGTCGGTTGCGGCGAGGATCGCGCGGGCCAGGGGATGTTCGCTGCGCGCTTCGAGCCCGGCGGCCAAGGCGAGTACACGCTCCCGGCTGACACCGTCGACGGAAGCAACATCGACGACTGCGGGCTGGTTGCGGGTGAGGGTGCCGGTCTTGTCCAGGGCGATGGTGCGGATTTTCCCGAGGGTTTCCAGGGCTCCCCCGCCCTTGATCAGGACACCGATGCGGCTGGCGGCGCCCACGGATGCGACGACCGTGACGGGCACGGAGATGGCCAGGGCACACGGGGAGGCGGCGACGAGGACGACGAGGGCGCGTTCGAACCACAGCAGCGGTTCCCCGGCCAGGAAGCCGAAGGCGGTGATCAGGGCGGCAACGATCAGGATGCCCGGCACGAGCCGGCTGGCGATGGCGTCGGCGAGCCGCTGGCCCGGGCCCTTGCGGGACTGTTCGGCCTCGACGATGTGCACGATCCGGGCCAGCGAATTCTCTTCGCTGGTGCTGGTGACCTCGACTTCGAGCGGTCCGGTGCCGTTGATCGACCCCGCGTAGACATCGCTGCCCGGTCCGGCTTCTACCGGGACGGATTCCCCGGTCAGAGCGGAGGTATCCAGGGAGGTGCGGCCGGTAATGATCCGGCCGTCGGTGGCCAGGCGTTCGCCGGGTCGCACGACCATCCGGTCCCCGGGCACAAGCTGGGCCGGGGCGACCGTGGTCTCTGTGCCGTTGCGCAGCACGGTCGCTTCGGCCGGGACCAGATCCAGCAGGGCGCGCAGGCCGCGGCGGGTTTTCGTCAGGGAGTATTCCTCGAGCCCTTCGGAGATCGAATAAAGGAAGGCCAGCATGGCCGCTTCCTCGAACTGTCCGAGAGCGACGGCGCCGGCGGCGGCGAGGGTCATCAGGGTGCCGACACCGATCTTGCCTTTCGCCAGGCGCTTCAGCGTGGAGGGAACGAACGTCCAGGCGGCAACGAGCAGCGCCGCGATTTCCAGCGGCAGCACCAGCCACGAGGGGGCACCGGCCAGGCCGGCGACCCAGCCGGCCAGCAACAGCACGCCAGCCGTCAGCGCGAAGCGGACTTCGGTCACCTGCCAGAACTTCACGGGCTCATGCTCCGCTGCCTCTGCCCCGGACCGCGGTTCCTCGTCATGGCTGCAGCAGGCGTCGCTCATCGTGCGTTCTCCTTCGCGGCGCGTGCACCGGCGGCACGGGTTGCGGCGGTGCCGTAGTTCGGGCAGAGGCTGACCGCGTTGCCGGTGGCTGCCAGGAGGACCTCGGCGTGGGCGAGCATGTCCATCAGCTCCGGGCGGGTCAGCGAGTAGTACACGCTGCGCCCCTGGGCGCGTCCGTCCACCAGCCCGCAGTCGCGCAGGCAGGCTACGTGCGCCGACACGGTGGACTGGGCCAGGCCGAGTTCACCGGTGAGATCGCCCACACGCGCTTCGCCCCGGGCCATCCGCTTCACAATCGCGAGCCGGGTCGGATCGCTGAGAGAATGGAACAGGGCAGCCGCCGGATCCAGGCCGGAAGCGGCATCACCGCAGGATTCATTGATCGTCATATGCCGATAATACCAAGAACTACCGATCGCCCTTGCCGGTTTGCCAGAAGTGACTGAATTCAGAAAATTCTGTATGGTTTGGGCCATGAGGATTCTCTCCACCACTGATGTGCTGGCGCGTTTCGGGAAAGCTCTGGCCGATCCGACGCGTGCGGCCGTGCTGCTGGAACTGCGCAACGGCCCGGCGTTTCCCTCGGATCTGGCCGAACAGATCGGTGTCAGCCGGCAGACCCTCTCCAACCACCTGGCCTGCCTGCGCGACTGCGGTCTGGTGGTTGCCGAACCGGCCGGCCGCCGGATGAGTTACGAACTCTCCGATCCGAAGCTGGCCCACGCACTGGGGGACCTGTTGAGCACCATCCTCACGGTCGAGCCCGTCTGCAGCTGCGATGACCCCGGCTGCGAGGCTGCCGACCCGGCCCGGAACGGCTCACCCGCGGCACTGCTGGGCCCTGCAGGAGCCGGGACGTGAGCGGGCACGACCACGACCACGGCGCTCTGGCCCGGGGCCGGCGCGGCAAACTTGCGGTGGTCTTCGCCCTCACCGCGACGGTCATGGTCGCCGAGATCATCGGCGCCCTGGTTTCCGGAAGCCTGGCCCTGCTGGCCGACGCCGGGCACATGTTCACCGATTCCGCGGGACTGCTGATCGCCCTGCTGGCCGCGTCGCTGGCTCTGAAACCCCCGACGGACAAGCGGACCTGGGGATACAAGCGGGTCGAAATCATCGCTGCCGCCGGCCAGGCCGCCCTGCTGCTGGCCGTGGGCGGGTTCATCCTCTACGAGGGTATCCGGCGGCTGATTGACCCTCCCGAAGTCGAATCGGAGGCCATGCTCTGGTTCGGCATTATCGGCCTGGCCGGCAACCTCATCGGCCTGATCATCCTGGCCGCGGACCGGCGCAGCAACCTGAACATGAAGGCCGCGTTCCTGGAAGTCCTCAACGATGCCCTCGGCTCCGTCGCCGTCATCGTCTCCGCGGTCATCATCGCCGCCACGGGCTGGACCCGCGCCGACGCCATCGTCTCCCTGCTGATCGGTGCCCTGATCATCCCCCGGACCCTGGTCCTGCTCCGGGACACCATCGACGTGCTGATGGAAACCGCACCCAGGGGCCTTGACCTTGACCAGGTCCGCCGGCGCCTTCTCGCGCTGCCCCACGTCATCGACGTCCATGACCTGCACGCCTCCCGCGTCGATTCCGACACCCCCGTGCTCAGCGCACACGTCACGGTCCGGGACTCCTGCCTGACGGCCGACCACGTCTCCGTCGTGCTCGCCGATCTGCAGACCTGCGTCGCCGATGATTTCGCGGTGTCCATCGAACACTCCACCTTCCAGATCGAACCGGTCTCCCACCGCGGAACCGAAACCATCCGCCATTAACGGCCAGCACGATAGAACAGGAAACACGTGAGCACGAGCACTACCGGCATGGACAAAACGAAGAAAGCGAAAATCTTTCTCTGGATCCTTCTGGGCCTGATCGTCATCGGCGGAATCATCGGATTCACCCTCACGAAGAACTCCCTCACCGCTGCCGAACCCACGGACGGCGGCCAGGTCGTACGCGAAAACAGCCGGGTACTCTCCCAGGCGCCGGATGAGAAGGCGCAGTTCGTCGAATTCCTGGACTTCGAATGCGAATCCTGCCTCGCCGCGTACCCCTTCATCGAAGAGCTGCGGGCCGAGTACGGTGACACGGTCACCTTCATCAACAGGTATTTCCCCTTGCCGGGACACAAGAACTCCATGAACGCTGCCCTGTCCGTGGAAGCGGCAGCCCAGCAGGGTCAGTACGAGGCGATGTACCGCAAGATGTTCGACACCCAGAAACAGTGGGGCGAATCCTCCAACGATCAGAGCGCACTGTTCCGCACCTACGCCGAGGACCTGGGCCTGGACATGGGCGCCTATGACGCCGCGGTCGCCGACCCGGCCACCACGGAACGGATCGAAGCGGACAAGGCCGACGGGCAGGCCCTGGGCGTGTCCGGCACACCGACCTTCTACCTGGACGGAAAACTCCTCGAGCCCAAGTCCCTCGAAGAATTCCGGTCCGTGGTCGAGGCCGCAGCGAACGGCTCCTGACGTGCCCGTGATGTTCCGGCAAACCCCGTTCCCCGGGCTGGATGATCCGGGTGTTACCGGCCCCGTGTGGGTGCCGGCCCTGCCGCCGAGCCTGGAAACCCTGCTGGCGCCTACCCTGCAGCCGGTCCCGCTCATCCCGGTCCTGGCGGCGCTCATGGCGCTGGCCTACCTGGCCGGGGCGGCCCGGCTCTGGGCGGCCAACCGGCGCTGGCCGCTGTGGCGGACCCTGGTGTTCCTGGCCGGCTGCGCACTGATCGCGGTGACCATGGGCGCTGGCATCGAAGGCTACGGGCTGCGGATGTTCTCGGTCTTTATGTTCCAGCAGCTGACCCTGATGATGGCGGCCCCGCCGCTGCTGATCCTGGGCCGCCCGGGCACCCTGCTGCTGCGCGCGACCCCGCACAAGGGTCCGGGAAAACTGGTGCTCCGGCTGGCCCACGCAGGGCTGCGCTCCCGGTTGTCCCGGATCGCGATCCATCCCGGGTTCATGATCCCGCTGTTCCTGGTCGCCTTTTACGGCGTCTATCTGAGCGAACTGGCCGACACTCTGCTGCCGACCTGGTACGGACATATCGGCCTGGAACTGCTGTTCCTGGCCTCGGGCATCCTCTTCACCGTTCCGTTGATTTCCACGGATCCGTTGCCGATCCGGCAGACCCATTTCGGCCGGCTCATCGACATTTTCTCGGAAATGCCGCTGCACGCCTTTTTCGGCGTGATCATTATGATGGCCACCACCCCCATCGTCGGCTTCTTCGCCAACCCGCCGGACGCCTGGGGCGTGGACCCTGTGTCCGACCAGGGCGTCGCGGGGGGACTGGCCTGGTCCTACGGCGAGCTGCCGTCCCTGCTGATCCTGCTCTTCATCATGGTCCGCTGGCAGCGCGACGAATCCCGGCAGTCCAAACGCGCCGACGCCGACGCCGAGATCTACGGCACCCCCGAACTTGACGCCTACAACGACTACCTCGCCCGGCTGCAGCGCGGCCAAACATCCCCGGGGCAATCCAATGGCAGGTTCCCGTGAAAACACTTTCCACCCGGCACACCGGTACGCCGGCCCCACGCCGGCTGACCACCGGGATCATCGCGGCCGCCGCGGCAGCCCTGATAATTGCAGCGGCCGTGACCGGAATCGCCGGGCCCCGGCTCCTGGCCGATCCCGGCGCGATCGTGCGCTGGGGCCTGCCCGCGGCCACGACACTGCACCACCTGGCCATGGCCGTCACCCTCGGCGCCCTCGCCATCGCCGCCACCGTCCTGCCTCCGGCAACCGGGAACGGCCGGCCGCATCCGGCGCGGGAACACGCCATGGCCGTGGCCTCGGCCGCCGCGACCGTATGGGCCCTGGCCGCCGCGTCCATCCTCATCCTCGCCTACGCCGACACCGTCGGCCTGCCGGTCTCCGGTTCCCCGGAGTTCACCGAACAGCTTGCCTTCTACATGACCAACCACACCCTGGGCAGGACCTGGCTGGCCATCACGGTCATTTCAGCCATCGTGGCGACGCTGGCCTTCGCCGTGCGCTCCCCCGGCGCCGTCACCGCCACCGCCCTGCTGGCCGCGACAGCGGTCGTGCCGCTGTCGCTGATCGGCCATGTGGCCGGCAGCGACGACCATAACGGGGCGGTCAACGCTCTGGCCCTGCATCTGCTCGGTGCCAGCCTCTGGACCGGAGGAGTCATCACCCTCGGGCTGATAGCAGGCAAGCTAACGGCCGGGACCGACCTGATGCGCACAGCTCTCGCAAGATTCTCCATTATGGCCGGTACCGCGTTCGCCCTTGTCGTTGCCTCCGGCATCATCAACACCGCCTACCGGATCGGCGGCTGGGACGGACTGGCATCCACATACGGGTCCCTGGTCATCTTCAAAACCAGCGCAACCTTGGCCCTGGGCTACATCGGCTTCGAACACCGCCGCTGGATCGCCGGGAACACCGGCTCCCTGACCGGCCGCCGTCTCATCTGGCAGCTGATCACCGTGGAAACCCTCGTCCTGGGCGCGGTCATGGCCGTCGCCGCGGTCCTGGGCAAGACACCGCCGCCGGTGCCCCGTGTGCCGGAACCGCCGGCTACCCCGGCCAATATCCTCACCGGCTACGACCTCCCTCCCGAAGTGAGCGTCGGCGCCTGGCTGACACAGTGGCGCTGGGACTGGCTCTGGATCGCCGTCGCCGTGATCCTGACTTTGGCCTACCTCACCGCCGTCCGGCGGCTCCGCGCCGCCGGAAAGTCCTGGCCGTGGCGGCGCACCGCCGCATGGCTGGCAGGACTGGCGCTGCTGGTCTATGTGACCTCCGGCGCGCCCACGGTGTACCTGCCGGTCCTGTTCGGCATGCACACCGCCGCGCACCTGCTGCTCATCTTCGCCGTCCCGCTGCTGCTGACCGGTGCACGCCCCTATCTGCTGGCCTCGGCCACCCTCCCCCGGCGCACCGACGCCACCCTCGGATGGCGGGAAGCGATGAGCGCCTGGCCGGACTCCGGACCGGGTCGGCTGCTGGCCCGGCCGGCCGCAGCGGGCGTGCTCACCGCTGCAGCCCTGGCCGTCTTCTACTATTCCCCGCTGTTCCGCTGGTCGCTGGCTGACCATGTCGGGCACGAACTGATGATCTCGGCCTCCCTGGCCATCGGCCTGGTGCTGGCCGCCGCCGTGCTCGGCACCCGCCCGGGCAGTGGGAACCGGGCCGGTGTCTTCACACTGCTGGGCTTGTCCGCGTTGCTGGTGCTCTGGGCGGTCCACACCGCGGCCCTCGGCCAGCCGGTGCAGGGCGAATGGTTCGCGTCCCTCGGCCGTACGGACGCCGCCGGGGTGCTCGCAGACTTCCGTTCCGGGGCCGTGGCCATGCTGCTGGCCGGGGCCGTGCCGCTGCTGTGCGCCGCCGCTGCCACCGCTTTGCGTTCCACCCGAACGCGGAGGCTTTGACCGCCATGCCCGCTTCCACGGCCAACCGGCACCTGCGGAGCGCGGGTGCCCTGCCTCGCACCATCGTGGTGACGGTCGTGGTCATCGCCCTCGCCGCCGGGGCGCACACTGCCGGCGGCGGAACCCTGCCCGCGGCCGGCATCACTGCCACCTTGGGCGCATTGCTGTTACTTCCCGTGCGACTGCTGGTTTCCCGCCAGCTGCCTGCACGTGCCCTGCTGCCCGTGCTGGCCGCGGGCCAGCTGCTCCTGCATGAACTATTCGGTCTGCTCTCCCCGCACCAGGGATGCGCGCCCGCCGGCGGTCCACCGGCGCACCACGGGCCCGGACCGGGTACGTGGTGCGCCGCCGCCGCGGATGCCGTTCCGGCGGCCCATCTGCATCTGGGTGAAGGGCTCCCGGCCCTGCCCATGGCATTGGCGCATCTGCTTGCCGCGGCGGTCGCTGCCCTGATGATCGCCCGCGGTGAAACCGCCCTGCGCTTCGCCGCGGACTGCCTCCTTGCCTTGTTCCGCCTGCCCGCGCCCGCGCAGTGGATACCGGCGGTCCGTGTCCTTCCCGGAACATGTGGTTCCGTCCCGGTAGCCCGCACGGGGTACCGGAGGGACTCGCCGCGCGGGCCACCGGCCGGCATTGGTCCGGCTCCCACGCTGCGCCTGTGGCCCGAACGGGCTGCCGGCTCATGCTCTGATCCCGCTGCTCAACGAGCACGGCACTTCACCTATATTCCTGCCCGCCCTGCCTGAGACGACGCGGGGCCGGGCGACCCGTTTCTTTAAAGGAAAAACCATGAACAACCCGATGCCCTTCCGCCTGCCGCGCGCCGCGGCGGCGGCCCTTGCCTTCCTCCTGGCGGCAGCGCTTGTCCTGCTGCAGCCGGTATCCGGGGCTTTCGCGCACGATGAACTGCTGGGCAGCGACCCTGCCGACGGCGACACCGTCGAACAGATGCCCGGAGACATCGTCCTGCGCTATTCCGCGGACGTGGTCGGCCTCGGCAGCACCGTCCTGATCCAGGACGCCGAGGGCAACGACTGGACCGACGGCGAAACCCGCATCGTGGACGACGCCATGATCCAGGAAGTCCGCTCCGGGGCGCCGGCCGGTGACTACACGGTGCTGTGGCGCGCCGTGTCCTCGGACTCGCACCCCATCGAAGGAACACTGACCTTCACCGTTGCCGGATCGGCGGAGAGCCAGGCAACACCGGAAAGTACACCGGCTGCCTCCCCGTCTGCTGCTCCGGCACCGGCCACTCCCGCGGACTCCGCAGCACTGTCGACGGAAGCCGCAGGGGACAGCGAACAGGCAGCCACCGGTTCGGATGCCACCGGCGTCCTTATCGGGGCCGCGGTGGTCCTGGTCCTCATCGTCGCCCTGACCGCGTTCGTCGTGAGGAGGAAGGCCAAGGCCGGCAACTAGCCGCCCCTGGCCCTTTCCCGTTGCCGGTACACCCACGGTGTGCCGGCAACGGGCCCTCCGCCGTGCTGTAAAGGAACGACATGAGTATTGGCGGATACTTCGCCGAAATGGTCCAGTCCGGTGCGCTGCTGGTGGCCATGCCGCTGGCCATGACCGCCGGTCTGGTCTCATTCATCTCGCCCTGCATCCTGCCGCTCGTCCCCGGGTATCTGGGCTACGTGTCCGGGCTGGCCGACCCGTCCCGGCCGGACAGCCGGCGCCGGGTCCTGGCCGGCGTGGGCCTGTTCATCCTCGGCTTCGCCGCCGTGTTCACCCTCTACGGGGCAGCGTTCGGCGTGATCGGCGGGTGGCTGCTGCAATGGCAGGACACCCTGATCCGCGTCCTTGGCGTGTTCGTCGTGCTCATGGGCCTGGTCCTGGTCGGCAGGTTCTCCTTCTTCCAGACCACCAAAAAACTCTCCTTCAAGCCCAGGACCGGCGTCGCCGGCGCCCCGCTGCTCGGCGTGGTCTTCGGACTCGGCTGGACCCCCTGCATGGGCCCGACCCTCAGCGCCGTCCTGGCCCTGAGCACCACCACCGGGGACGCCTGGCGCGGCGCGCTGCTGGGCTTCCTCTACTGCCTGGGCCTGGGCATACCCTTCGTCCTCGTGGCCCTGGGCCTGGACTGGGTCACGAAAAGCCTGGGCTTCATCCGCCGCCACATCCGCCCGTTCAACATCATCGGCGGCTCCCTGCTCATCCTCGTGGGCGTGCTGATGGTCTCCGGAATCTGGATGCTCTGGATCTACCAGCTGCAAAACCTCGCCGGCACCTTCACCACCCCCGTCTAACCGGAAGGCACCACCATGAACCCCCGCATCCCCGTTCCTCCCGGCACACCGCGGCCTGGCCGCCGCGGCGTCCTGCTCGGCACGGCATTCGCTGCCCTGCTCCTCGCCGGCTGCGCCGCACCGGATTCGCTGGCCGCCCAGGCCAAGGCAGGAGACAACAAGAACTACATCGCCGGCGACGGCTCGGTCTCCGAATACGCCCCCGCAGGCCGGGGCAAACCCGTCCAGCTCACCGGCCGGCTCTACGACGGCACAGCCGTGGGCTCCACTGAGTGGGCGGACCAGGTCGTGGTGCTGAACTTCTGGTACGCCGCCTGCGCCCCCTGCCGCGTCGAAGCAGCCGACCTCGAAGCCCTGCACCAGGAATTCCAGGACGACGGCGTGCTGTTCTACGGCGTCAACCTCCGCGACTCCGCCGCCACCGCGGCGGCCTTTGAACGCAACTTCGGGACCACCTACCCCAGCTTCGACGACACCGACGGCGGAATCCTGCTCGTCCTCACCGAGTACGTACCGCCGCAGGCCGTTCCCACCACCCTCGTCCTGGACCGCCAGACCCGCGTGGCAGCCCGGATCCTGGGCGTGGCGCAGAAAAGCACCCTGAAGGCACTCATCTCCGACACGGCCAAGGGGCGCACCCCGTGAACACGTCAAATCGTACCGCCACGCCACGTCCCGTGACAGCGGCCCCGGAAGGCAATGCCGCAGGCGGTGCCCTGCCGGTTTTCGCCCGACAGCGGCCGTTCGGGTTCCTCCTGCTGGTCACCGGGGCGATAGGTTTCATTGCCTCAGGGATCCTGGTCCTGGAACGGCTGGAACTGTACAAGGACTCCGGGCACGCGACCAGCTGCGATATCAATCCCTGGGTCTCCTGCGGCCGGGTCATGAAAACCTGGCAATCGGAACTGTTCGGCTTCCCCAACCCCCTGATCGGCATCGCCGCGTTCGCCATCATCATCACCGTCGCGATGGCCATACTCGCGGGCGCCCGGTTCAGCCGCTGGTACTGGCTCGGGCTGCAAGCCGGCGTGACACTGGGCATGGTTTTCGTTGCCTGGCTATGGGGCCAGGCCCTCTTCGAAATCTACATCCTGTGCCTGTACTGCATGGTTGTCTGGGCCGCGATGATACCCATGTTCATCCTGCTGACCGTCAGAAACATGGCCCGTGGAGTCATCAAAGTACCAGCTGGCCTGGCCAGGGCCGCCTCCGAGTGGGCGTGGACTCTCGTGGCGGTGGTCTACGTCGGTGTGGCAGCCTCGGTTGTCGTTCGCTTTTTTAACGCTTTCGTGGGCGCTTAAGCCAATCCTGCGCTTACCTCGCGCAGGGCAAAGTGTCCGATCGCCGCGCATAAAAGAGTCGCAACATCCAACGGGTTCTCGTTTCCTCACGCAGGCTTTGTGCGCTGTCATGCGTCGGGTACGCATCTGTCTAGGCTTGGTACGTGGGAATAACGCCTTTGATCAAAACCATGGAACGGCATCAGATCGCCCTGTATCTGCTGGCCATCATCGTCGGCGCGGTGTTCGGCTGGCTGGTCCCTGCCGCCTCTGGGCCCCTCGAGCAGGCGATCAACCCCGTCCTGGGGTTGCTGCTGTTCGCGACGTTCCTGGGCATCCCGTTCGCCTCGACCAGCCAGGCGGTACGCGATGTCCGGTTCATGGCCACCGTTCTCGTCCTGAATTTCGTGGTCGTCCCGGCCGTGGTCTTCGGCCTGTCGCGGTTCATCGCCCATGATCAGGCCCTGCTGATCGGGGTGATGATGGTGCTCCTCACTCCCTGCATCGATTATGTAATCGTGTTTTCCGGACTGGCCGGCGGCGCCAATGAACGGCTCCTGGCTGCCGCGCCGCTGCTGATGCTGACACAGATGCTGCTGTTGCCCCTGTACCTGCTGCTGTTCATCGGCCCCGGCCTTGTTTCAGCCATCGAACCCGGACCTTTCATCGAGGCTCTGGTCCTGCTGATCATCATCCCGCTCGTGCTGGCGGCCCTCACGCAATGGTGGTCCCGGCGGGCAGCCGCCGGCCGGGACGTGATGGCGGTGATGGAAGGGCTGATGGTTCCGTTGATGATGCTGACGCTGGCCGTCGTCATCGGATCGCAGATCGTTGGCGTCGGGCACGAACTCGCATCACTGCTCTCAGTCATCCCCGTTTATGCCGCCTTCCTGGTGCTGATGGTCCCCGTCGGCAAGGCGGCGGCACGGGTAGCCGGGCTGGATGCGGGCAGTACGAAAGCCGTGATTTTCAGCGGCGCGACACGCAACTCGCTGGTCATCCTCCCGCTGGCCCTGGCCCTGCCCGAACCACTCGCCCTCGTGTCCCTTGTCGTCGTCACGCAGACCTTAGTCGAACTCCTCGGAATGGTCGCCTACGTCAAACTTCTTCCTCGAATCGTCAAACCGGACCACAAACTCCAGCCCAGCTAGGAGGGAACCGGGCATTCGGGACCGTAAGGCATCCCCGGCGTACCCGTGTTTGTGATGTCTTAAGATGCCACCCGGGCTGATATCGTCACCGCCGCCAAGCTGCGCGCCCACTGTCCGCCCCCGGGAGCCAGGCAGCGGGTTCGAGCGACGAGCTCCGTGCCGCCCTGGAGGCATACGCCCTCATGCTCCACCACCGCGGTGCCGGCGAGGCAGCGGCTTTCCTGCATCAAAACGCCCACGCAACCGATGCACAGCTGCACCTGCAGGACTTCATCGCCGAGCTCATCAGCCAGGCGGCAAAAGCCGGCGCTGTTCGGACAGACCTGGCACCACAGGACTTGGCGGTTTACGCATTGAGCGGGCTCAATGCCGCGGGCTCCGGGGTCTGAGGAGGATCGGTACGAAATTTCACGTTAGGCGTCAGGCGGCCCTTTTGCGCGTCCTGTTTGGGGATCCTTGACCGGGCGCTTTCTCAGGCGGGGCGAACGCGACATCGACCGAGGAATTGGAGGTGAACAGGCTGTTAGTTTCAGAAGTCGTCTGCACTTGCATGTCCGAAGTCGTCCGCACGGGTTGTACGGGGCTACGCAGAGATCGTGTTTTGTGCCTTGTCCGGCGCGGAGCGCGCGTCCGGAGAGCCACCTAATTTAGAGCCTGGCGTAGGCCCAGCCGTCCCATTGGCGCTGGGCCAGGTGTGAGATGGCCGCGGGAACCATGTCAATGCCGGGAGCGAGGTCTTTTTCTTCCAAGCCTGTTGAGCGCATGCTGTTGCCGCAGGCAAGGATGCTCACGTCCAGGTGCCGTGCGCTATTGACGGCCTCCGTGGCGTGTGAGTTTGTGGCGAGGAGTTTGACGCCGGGGCCCTGGACCACCACTTCGATGCCAGTTCCCGCGATGAGTGCGGCACGGGCGTTGGAGGCGCTGCGGAGGATGCTGGCAAGGGTGTCCTGCTCAAGCGGCCCAGCGGAGTGAATGAGAAAGCCCCTGCCGTGTCCATCTTTCACGGTTTCTGCCGGCGTCCTGTTTATGGACATTTACTTTGTTGCTTCACTCAGCCCGGCGAAGGCTGTACGGAGTCGGGTGCCGGCGTCGTCTGCCACTTCTTTCACGGCCGGCGTGTCGCTGAGTTGGACCATGGTCTGCGGGTCAATGGCCTCGATGATGGTCACGGCTGCGTCCTTGCTCCGCCGCACCACTACGTTGCACGGCAGCAGTGCACCGATTTCGGGCTCTGCGGCGAGGGCGCGGCTGGCCAGGGCCGGGTTGCAGGCGCCGAGGATGACGTAATCCCCGACGGCGTCCGCAGCTTCGGCGCCAAGCTTGGCTTCGAAGGTGGACCGGACGTTGATTTCGGTCAGGATTCCGAACCCCTGCGCGGCCAGGGCCCCGCGGGTGCGTTCCAGCGCTTCCGCCCAGGGAAGGGAGACGGTGGTGGCAAGGGTGTACGTCATGATGCTCCTCGAAGTTGCTCGACGGTCCGCTGTTTAGGCGAGGGAGAGGAAAAGCTTTTCCAGGTCTTTCCGGTCCATGGTCGCGTCCTTCTGGACAATGCACTGCTCCAGGCCGGTGGCAATGATGGCGAAGCCGGCACGGTCAAGGGCTTTGGACACGGCCGCCAGCTGGGTGACGACGTCCTTGCAGTCCCGGCCTTCTTCAAGCATCCGGGTGACGGCGGCAAGCTGGCCCTGTGCGCGCTTGAGGCGGTTGATCACTGGTGTGAGTTCGGTTGGGTTTAGTTCCATGGGGGTCTCCATCGATGGGGGTGCTGCCCTCAACTATATACCCCCGTGGGTGTTTTGACTACCCCCGGGGGTATCTGCAATACTCTGTGGGTATTCACCCGTCCCCTTCCGAGAGGCCACCCATGACGTCCCCTTCCAAGGCAACAGCCGTTACCGCACTCGCCCCCGGAACCCTCCAGTCCTGGTTCAAAGAGCACCAGGACCTCGTGGTGATCGACGTGCGTTCCGCCGCCGAATTCGAGTCCATGCACATCCGCGGCTCCTACAATGTGCCGCTGCCGCTGCTCTCCGAGCACACGGATGAGCTGGCGGCCCGGCTGGGCAGCCGCGTTGTGCTGGTCTGCCAGTCCGGTGCCCGCGCCGAGCAGGCACGGCAGCGCCTGGGCGGTGCCGGCATCGGCACCGCTTACGTCCTGACCGGCGGTGTCCCGGGGTTCGCGGCCGCCGGCGGCGACGTGGTCCGCGGCAAGAACCGCTGGGACCTGGAGCGCCAGGTACGCCTGGCCGCCGGCTCCCTTGTTGTCCTTGGCCTGGCGGGCGGCAAGTTCGTTTCCCCGAAGATCCGGATGCTTGCCGCCGCCATTGGCACGGGTCTGACCTTCTCCGCCGCGACGAACACCTGCGCGATGGGCCAGGCGATCTCGGCCATGCCGTGGAACAAGGCCGCCAAGGAGCCTACCCGCGAAAGCGCCATCCTGCAGTTCCCGGTCGGCCCGGCCGCAGAAGCCGAGGCCAAAGCGTCGTGACCATGACCCTGTTCCTTGTCCTTGCCCTGTCCGTGGTCATCGGGCTCTCGCTCGGCGTCCTGGGCGGCGGTGGCTCCATCCTTACTGTCCCGATCCTGGTCTATGTGGCCGGATTCGAGGCCAAGGAAGCGATCGCGGCGTCCCTGTTCGTGGTCGGCGTCACCTCCGCGGTGAGCGTGATCAGCCATGCCCGCGGCGGAAGGGTAATGTGGCGGACCGGTTTGATCTTCGGCGCCGCCGGCATGGCGGGCGCCTTCGTCGGCGGGCTGCTCGGCGGCCGGATCCCGGGTCAGATCCTGCTGATCGCCTTCGCCCTGATGATGGTGGCCACCTCTGTCGCGATGCTCCGCGGCAGGAAAAAGGCAGGCGGGGGTGACGGCGCCGAACCCGTGAAGCACGAACTTCCCCTGGGCCGGGTGCTGCTGGACGGCGCCGTCGTGGGTCTGGTCACCGGCCTGGTAGGCGCCGGCGGCGGATTCCTCGTCGTTCCCGCCCTGGCACTGCTGGGCGGCCTGCCGATGTCCGTGGCCGTCGGAACCTCGCTGGTGGTCATCGCCATGAAGTCCTTCGCCGGGCTCGCCGGCTACCTCACCACGGTGCACCTGGACTGGGGCCTGACCCTGGCCGTCACGGCAGCCGCGATAGTGGGTACCCTGGTGGGCTCCAAATTGGCGGGCCGTATCCCGGAAGCTGCCCTGCGGAAAGCATTCGGCTGGTTCGTCCTGGCGATGGGCACCTTTGTCCTGACCCAACAGGCGCCGGAGGAACTGCGCTGGATCATCGTCGCCGGTGTTGCTGCCCTGGCCGTGACTGCTGCCGGAATCTGCTGGTTTTTCGTCAACTCCTGCCCGTTGCGCAAGAACGACAGGAACAGCGCCCACAGAAGCGGCCAGCCCTCTCCGGCCTGACCGGCAGCCGAACCAGTACCGCTGCCGTCCCGCCGGGGCGCCACTCGATCAATACGAAAGGAATGAACGTCATGGGACTCATCAGCTCCCTGAAGAAGGCATTCAGCAAACCCTACAAAACCGTCTCCGTAGCCGAGGCCAAGGACCTTCTTTCCTCCGGCGCTACCTTGATCGATGTCCGATCTGCCCAGGAATGGCGCACCGGCCGGGCGCCCCAGGCCAAACACGTCCCCCTGGACCGGCTGCAGACCAGCACCGCCGGCATCCAGAAAACCCGGCCGGTCATCGCGATGTGCGCCTCCGGGGTCCGCTCGGCCTCCGCAGCCCGGCTCCTCGCCGCCCAGGGCTACGAAGTCTACTCCCTCCGCGGCGGCATAGGCGCTTGGCGCCAGGCCGGCGAAACCGTCCGCTAACCACACCACCCCGCTTTTGACCCGAACTTTCGAAGGAGAACCCCATGGCTGAAATCACCGTCACCGAAACCGACCAGCGCCGCGACCAGGCCCGGATCCTTGATGTCCGCGAAGATTTCGAAGTCGCCGACGGCATGATCCCCGGCGCCCTGCACATCCCCATGGGACAGCTGCAGACCCGCCTGTCCGAACTGGACCCCAGCGTCCCGGTCATCGCCGTCTGCCGCAGCGGGAACCGGTCCGCCCAGGTCGCTGACGCGCTCAACGGTGCCGGCTACACCGCGGACACCATGGCCGGCGGCATGACAGCCTGGACCCGCGCAGGCCTCCCCACCACCTGACCCCGTCATCTGGGCTCCCTTCAGGGCTCCACATCCTCCAAGCGCTTCGGACGACACCGGAAGGACACGAACGGATCATGGCAACCATCAACGTCACCCAAGAGAACCTCGCTGAAACCCTGGAGAACAACGGGATCGTCCTCGTGGATTTCTGGGCAGCCTGGTGCGGCCCGTGCCGCATGTTCGCCCCCACCTACGAGACAGCCTCCGTAAAGCACCCGGACATTGTCTTCGCCAAGGTGGACACCGAAGCTGAGCCGGCCCTCGCCGCAGCGGCCGGCATCATCTCCATCCCCACCCTGATGGCCTTCCGCGACAAAACCCTGGTCTTCTCCCAGCCCGGCGCCCTGAACGCCCGAGGACTGGAGCAGGTCATCCAGGCCGTGAAGAACCTGGACATGGACGAAGTCCACGCCGAAACCGCCCGGCAACAGGCCTGAAAAGGAACTACCACATGGCAGCCACGCGGACCATCACGGCCGATGAACTCGCCGTCACCTGGCCCGCAGCCGTGGTGGTCGACGTCCGCAGCCGTGAGGAATACGCCATCGCCCACATACCGGGCAGCCTCAACATCCCGCTGGATGACATATCCTCCCGGCTGAAGGACCTGCCGAACACAACGTTGCACCTGCTGTGCGGCTCAGGCAAGCGCAGCAGCCAGGCCGCACAAATCCTCGCGGACCGGGGTTACCAGACCGTGAACGTCGCCGGCGGGATCACCGAGTGGTACCGCAACGGCCGCCCCGTTATCTACGCCGCGGCCCCGGCGGACAACCCTCCTCCTGACCGGCGGCGCTCCCTAGGTTCCCTCCGGCACCGCCTCTTGAGTCGGGCGGCGCGGACATCCTGACCCTCAGGACCAAGGCCAGCTCCGGCCTTGCGTAATACCCCAGGGGGTATTAGTCTTGTTATCAGAACAACGGGGAAAACTCCCCCATCCCTTCCCGAAGGAGAGCATCACATGCTTATCGAGCGTATTTACGATGAAGACCTCGCCCAGGCCAGCTACCTGATCGGCTGCCAGGCCAACGGCACGGCTGTCGTGGTGGATGGCCGCCGCGACATCGCGGTCTATCAGGATCTGGCCGCGAAGAACGGCATGGAGATCGTGGCCGTCACCGAAACCCACATCCACGCCGACTACCTCTCCGGTACCCGCGAACTTGCCGCCGCCACGGGCGCGAAGATCTACGTCTCGGGTGAGGGCGGGCCCGACTGGCAGTACGAATTCGACGGTGAACGGCTCTACGACGGCGACGCGATCACCGTAGGCAACATCAGCATCCAGGCACTCCACACCCCGGGCCACACCCCCGAGCACCTGTCCTTCCTCGTGACCGACGGGGCGTTCAGCGACCAGCCCGGCTACCTGCTCTCCGGCGACTTCGTCTTCTCCGGCGACCTGGGCCGGCCGGACCTGCTGGACGAAGCAGCCGGCGGGATCGACACCCGGTTCGAGGGCGCCAAGCAGCTCTTCGCGAGCCTGCGGGATAAGTTCCTGACGCTGCCGGACTACGTCCAGGTCCATCCTGCCCACGGCGCGGGCAGCGCCTGCGGCAAGGCTCTGGGTGCCGTCCCCTCCTCCACCGTCGGTTATGAGCGGCTCTACTCCTGGTGGGGACCTTACCTGGCCGCGAACGACGAACAGGGCTTCATCGACGAGCTCCTGGACGGACAGCCCGACGCCCATGCCTACTTCGGCCGGATGAAGCGTGAAAACCGTGAAGGACCGGCCGTCATGGGCGAACGCGCCCCGCTGCCCGAACTTGCCACCGGGATCGTTGCCGCGGGCCTGGCAGAAGATACGCTGACCTTCATCGACACCCGCCCCAACAGCGAAGTCCATAAGGGCACCGTGGTCCGGTCCCTGAACATCCCTGCCGGCAAGTCAGTAGCGAGTTACGGCGCCTGGGTGGTGAACCCGGAAACCGACAAGAACCCGCTGGTGCTCCTGGCCAAGGACCAGGAGCAGGCGCAGGACATGTGGGACCACCTGGTACGGGTCGGCATCGACAACGTCGCCGGCTACCTCACCGGCATCGACGGGCTGCCCACCTTCACCCCCAAGCTGATCCAGCCCGAAAAACTCGACGGGTTCGACGCCGCCATGGTGCTCGATGTCCGCAACAAGACCGAGCACACCGCCGGGCACGTCCCCGGCTCGCACCAGCTCAGCGGCGGCCGCGCCATGTGGCACCTGGATGAACTCCCGACCGAAGGAACCATTGTGAGCTACTGCCAGTCCGGTGTGCGGAACTCCGTCGCGGCCAGCGCCCTGCGCCGGGCCGGGTACGACGTCGTCGAGCTCGAGGGCAGCTACGCCGCCTGGGACGCCTGGCACAACTCCCATCAGTCAGCCAAGGCCTAGAACCACGACCCACCGGCACGTCCTGGAAAACCTGCGGTCAGGAACGGCCTGGCCGTGCACGAAAAGAGATAAGGAATCCCTTGATGATGAACGGCTTTGGTATGGGCGGAATGGGATTTGCCTGGATCTTCTGGCTTCTGCTGATCGCGGGCGTAGTCGTGCTCGCCGTGGTGCTGGTCAAAGCCTTCACCAGCAACGCCGGCGGCAACACACCCGCCGATATGCAAGGACCACCGCGCACAGGTGTCGGCCCCGCCCGTGCCCGGGAGATCCTTCAGGAGCGTTACGCCCGCGGGGAGATCAGCGCCGAGGAATACCAGGAACGGCGGCGGATACTGGAGGAGGACGGCCGGTGAGGCCGTTGACACGCCGCCAGCTGCTGGCACTGGGCGCGGTCGGTGCCGGCGCTGCCGCTGCCGGCGGCGCCGGGCTGTGGCTGACCACCGGCAACGGCCCGGGCTTCGGATACACCGGGGGTGAGGACCTGGCCGAACCCCAGGTGCTGGCCAGCCGCGGCGGTGTACTGGAGCTGGACCTGACCGCCGCGCCGGCACGGATCCAGGTCGGCGGGCGGGAGGCCTCCGTCCAGGCGTTCAACGGCTCCCTGCCCGGCCCGACCCTGCGGGTCCGCGCGGGCGACACGATCCGGATCACCATGCGCAACGGGCTGCAGGCTCCCACGAACCTGCACGTGCACGGACTGCACGTCTCCCCCCAGGGCAACAGCGACAACCCCTTCGTCAGCATCGACCCGGGCGGGTCCTTCGACTACGAATTCACCCTGCCAGAGGACCACCCGCCGGGCACCTACTGGTACCACCCGCACCGCCACGGGCACGTCGCCGGCCAGGTCGCCGCCGGCCTCTACGGCGCCATCGTGGTGGAGGACCCCGACCCGGTCCCGGTCACCCGGGACCGGGTCATGGTGGTCTCCGACCTGTCCCTGGATGCTTCCGGGAATCTCGCCGAGGTGGACCAGATGCAGCAGATGATGGGACGCGAGGGACAGATCGTCCTGGTCAACGGACAACTCCGCCCGCAACTGCGCGCCGCGCCCCGGGAGCGGGAGCGCTGGCGGATCATCAACGCCTGCCCCTCCCGGTACCTGCGCCTGGCACTGGAGGGCCAGGGGGTCCGGCTGCTCAGCCGGGACCTCGGGCGCCTGCCGGTCCCCGAGGACGTCACCGAAGTGGTTCTCGCCCCCGGCAACCGCGTTGAGCTGCTCGTGGACACCCGTGGCGGGTCCTCCACCCTCACCGCGGCCCCCGTGGACCGCGGCAGCATGAACGCCATGATGAGCGGGGCCATGAGGGGTGACAACGTACCCGGTGGCGACCCGGTCGAACTACTCACCCTGGCCGTCTCGGGAAGCGCCGGCACTGACCCAGGGCCCGTGCCTGAGGGACAGCCGCTGCGCGATCTGCGGAACGAACCGGTCACCGCCGCCCGTACACTGGACTTCGCCATGGGCATGAACGGAAACATGAGCGGGGGAATGGGCATGGGCAGCGGACAGGGCACCATGATGGCCTTCACCATCAACGGACGGGAGTTCGACCCCGAACGGCTCGACGAGACGGCAGCAGCCGGGACCGTGGAAGAGTGGACCCTGGCCAACTCCAGCCCCATGGACCATCCCATCCACCTGCACGTGTGGCCCATGCAGATTATCCAGGACGGCGGCCGCGACGTGACCAGGCCCACTTGGCAGGACGTGGTCAACGTCCCCGCCCGCAGCCAGGTGAAAGTGCGGGTGGCCTTTGACGACTTTTCCGGCCGCACCGTGTTCCACTGCCACATCCTGGACCACGAAGACCAAGGCATGATGGCCACCGTCCAAGCCCGCTGACCAGCCAGCGACCGCGGGAAAACTCACTGCAACCCATGCATGGCTCTGCAACCTGTGCTCTACGACCCCCGGTGCGGATACGTCCAGAATCAAAACAGACACGGGCGGTAAACGGCCGGCTCCACAGGGACACCGCCGTCGGCTCAGCCGGATACCGCACCGAACACCGACAGGATCCGTCAATGGCCTCAGGCAACACCCCCGCCCGCCGGCAGCCCCGAACCCCAGAGGGCATCACGCTGGGCCTGCGGCAGAACCTGGCCCAGTTCATGCTCCTCGTCGCCGTCAACGCCCTGGTCGGCGGCACCCTTGGCCAGGAGCGGACGGTGCTGCCGCTGCTCGCCGGACAGGTCTTCCACCTCGACCAGTACACCTCCGCCCTGACCTACATCCTGGCGTTCGGGCTGGCCAAAGCCGCCACCAACTACTTCGCCGGAACCCTCTCGGACCGCCACGGCCGCAAACCCGTCCTGGTCGCCGGCTGGCTCATCGCCCTCCCGGTCCCGGTCCTGCTGATCTACGGACCCTCCTGGGGCTGGATCGTCGCGGCCAACGTGGTGCTCGGCATCAGCCAGGGCCTGACCTGGTCAACCACGGTGATGATGAAAATGGACCTCGTCGGCCCCGAACGCCGCGGCCTGGCCATGGGGTTGAACGAAGCAGCCGGTTACCTCGGCGTCGCAGGCACCGCACTGGCCACCGGTTACATCGCCTCCACCTACGGGCTGCGTCCAGGGCCGTTCCTGCTCGGTGCCGCCTTCATCGCGGTCGGACTCGGCCTGTCCGTCCTGGCCGTGCGGGAAACCCACCACCACGCCAAGGCCGAAGCCGCCGCCCATGTCCCGGTCCACGCCGGAAGCCAGGCCGGGCTGAGCAACCGTGCCGTCTTCACCCTGACCAGCTTCCGCGACAAATCCCTCTCCTCCGTCAGCCAGGCCGGGATGGTAAACAACCTCAACGACGGCCTCGCCTGGGGACTTTTCCCCGTCCTGTTCGCCGCCGCAGGGCTCAGCATCGAACGCATCGGCATCCTCGCCGCTCTCTACCCGGCCGTCTGGGGCGCCGGGCAGCTGGTCACCGGCGCGCTCTCGGACCGGATCGGGCGCAAACCCCTGATCGCCGGCGGCATGTTCGTCCAGGCCGCGGCGCTGGGCATGGTCGCCTTCGGGAATGACTTTGGAATTTGGCTTGCCGCCGTCATCCTGCTCGGTGCCGGCACCGCCATGGTCTACCCGACGCTGCTCGCAGCGATCGGCGACGTCGCCCACCCCGGGTGGCGGGCACGTTCAGTCGGCATCTACCGGCTATGGCGCGATGGCGGATTCGCCGTCGGCGCCCTGCTCTCGGGACTCATCGCCGACGCCTACGGCATCCCGGCAGCCGTATTGACCGTCACCGGCCTGACTGCGCTCTCCGGCTTCATCGTGGCCATCCGCATGCGCCCCATTGACCACATAAACCGCCGCCCCACAGGCTGATACATAGGGGATTAGGGCGGCGGCGGGGACAATTAGCCGCCCCGCGGCGCTGAACCGTAGGTTTAGGCCACTTTCCGTTCCCTGTTCACTGCCCGGCAGACTATCTGGAAAAAAGTTTCTCACCGTCCGGACGCAGTTCCCCTGTGGGTGATACGTGCCGGTACAGGGTCTGCCGGGTGATTCCCAGCTCGTCGCAGAGGTCTCCGACCTTGGTGTCGGGCTGGCCCATGGATGCCATGGCGAGCCGGACTTTGGCCGGTGTCATTTTGTAGGGCCGTCCGCCTTTTCGTCCGCGGGCCCGTGCCGAGGCGAGGCCGGCGAGGGTGCGTTCGGAGATGAGCTCGCGTTCGAATTCGGCCAGGGCCGCGAAGATCCCAAAGACCAGTTTCCCGGAGGCTGTGGTGGTGTCGATGGCTGCGCCCTGTCCGGTGAGGACTTTGAGGCCGATGCCCCGTTCGGTGAGGTTATGGACGACGTTGACCAGGTGGCGCAGGTCGCGGCCGAGGCGGTCAAGTTTCCAGACCACCAGGGTGTCGCCGTCCCGGAGGGCTTTGAGGCAGGCGGTCAGGTGCGGCCTGTCGTCGCGTTTGCCGGATGCCTTGTCTTCATACAACTGGCCGGAGTCGACGCCGGCGGCAAGCAGGGCATCGCGCTGCAGGTCGGTGGTCTGTGATCCGTCGGTTTTGGAAACCCGCATATAGCCGACCAGCATCGGTTGCCCTCCATCATTTATACGTTCGTTTAAGTGACAGTGCGATTCCGGATCCGGCTGGAATCAGACGATGTCACTTAACCCGTTATTTATTCTAAGTCAGGCAAAGGGTCATTGATTCTCTGTTTGTGACAAAAGTCGAGGGGTATGTGAAGCTCGGCGAAGGTTTCCCGGAGACTGCCCACGGATTCTTCACTCCGGCACCCGTATCGTGCGAAGTCGTAGAGCTGCTGCGCGACGAGCGGGTCTACTTTGGCTGCTGCGATGCAGACTTCCGGTGCGTCCGTTGCCTGTTTCCAGAGCTCATCGAGAGTCGGCTTCTCTTGAGCGGTTGCTGTCCGTGTGCCAGGCCGTGTTCCGTCGCTGATCCGGGGGTTCGGTTCGGGACGCAGGAGGTGCGCGGAGGTACCCAGAGCGGTCAGTGAGCCGGCTTCGATCAGTTCCATCGCGGCGGCGGCTGCTTCGAGCAGCTGCTGCTGGACGGCCCAATGAAGGGTCTCGAACGGCTGCCACGAATACAGGCCGGCCCGAAAAGGGTGGCCGCAGTGTTCCCAGACACGACGCACGTCCTCCAGTTGCCGGCCATATCGTCCCTGCGCGGTGGTGAGTTCGTCCAGGAGGGTCCGCAGCAGCCGGAACCAGATGCCGGCGTGAACCGGATACCGGGGAAGATCGACGGAACCGGTGGTTATCGCCTGCCAGGTCCGCCGGTCCATGAGGGACAGCGACTCCGGCAGCGGCCGCTGGTCATGGGCGGGAGTTGCCCACAGAATGTAGTCAGGAGGATGTCCTTCGTAGGTTTCGAGCCGGCGCCCGTGGACCAGGCAGCTGGCCATGAGCGGCAATTGCCGGAAGAGCAGTAGCGCCGGGCTGGATTCCAGGCAGTCCGGGCATCCCCGCCGCGCCCCGGTTTCCGGCAGCCATGGCCGCCACTTCCGCGGGGCGTAGATATTGCGCCGCTTCGGCGGCAGGAGCACCGAGAGCTGGTGCACATAGGTTTCGTAAGCGCCGGGGGCAGGGATGAGGCTGTCGAAGAGCCATGGCACCCAGCCGGCCATGGTCATTGCGTTTACGCGGTGTTGGTCAAGACCGGTGCGCTTGGCGAGCTCTTCGAGCAGGTCCGTCGGCGGGTTCAGATCCAGCTCGGGGTCGCTGAGTTCCCTTTGGCCGAGTCCGTATTCGAGCAGCGCGTCGGAGTACATGCCGTAGCTGGCAGCGATCCGCCGCAGCCAGGAAGACAACGATTCCATTTCTACAGGTGCCGGGTGCAGGGGCCAGCGTTCCGGCGGTCTCACATCAGTTCGCGTTCGAACAAGCGCCGCCGTTCGGTGGGTCCTGCGTAGTCGGCCATGACCAGGGTGCGGCGATTGATGCGTTCTTCACCGCTTTCCACGGCGGCGATCGCCGCGGTGGTCAAGAGCCGGGTGAGTTCGCCAATGGTTCCCTCGCTTCGGGTTAGCAAATACTGCGCCATATCGGGGGTAGCGATGTCCGAGGGGCGCTGCAGCGGCAGGGCGGCGGCGAAGCTGGCCAACAACGACAGTGTGTCCTCACCCGTATTCCACAGGGGAAGGACGATGGGTTCGAACCGGTTCTCCAACTGATCATCGGATCTGACCGCAAGATACGCCTCCCGTGTTCCGACGCCGATGATCGGGATGCGCAGCTCGTTGCCCAGGAATCGCAGGAGATTGAGGAACTCCCGGCGGCTGTTGCCCTGCCCGGCGAGGACATTGTGCAGCTCGTCGATGACAAGCATGCGCACTCCCGTTGAACGCAGCAACTTCAGCGAGATCTGCTCCACGTCGGCCAGACGCCGGCGTGGTTGAAGAGGTGCACCGAGCGCCGCCAGGAGCGCGATGTAGAAGCGCAACACGGAAGGCTCGGACGGCATCTGCACGCACAACACCGGAATGTTTTCCCGGTCTGCCTCGGTCACAGGTAGGTGCCCCCGGCGAAACTTTTCCACGATCATCGACTTGCCGTTGTTCGTCGGCCCAATCAGCAACAGGTTCGGCATTCGCTGTTTGTCCGGCCAGCACAGCAGGGTCTCCAGGCGGGCCACCACCTCCACCGCGCGCGGGTAGCCGATCCACCGGTCGGCCCGGATCAGTTCAACCCGTTCGTTCGCAGGCAATCGGGCCGTGTCCCGCACACTCGGGTGCAGGTGCGACAACTCTGGTGCCTCGTAGTCGGCCATGGTCACCACTGCTCGATCTGATCGAATCGCAGCACCCGGGCCGCATCCGACACCGTCTCCGGCGCCTGATCAGCAAGGGCTTGCGGCGGGAGCAAAGGGGCTGGTATCCCGCCGCGCCGCGTCGTCGCTGCATTGCGGCGGTCGGCGTCGCGTCGCATGCGCTTGGTTGTTTTCGACGCAGTAGCCGCGATCTCTCTCATCTGCTCGATCATGCGGAACAATGCCGCCTCATCCACTTGCGCTAGGCCGCGCTCGTGCAGCCGCGCCAATGCGTGTCTGTGCTCCCACAGGCTCACAGACGGGTTCGCCATCGTCCGGTAAGGAACCTCCACATAATGAACCCCCTCCGGTTCCAACACCCAGATCCGGCTGATGTCCCGGGGGTCCCGACGGATCAGAAACGGCCCAAGCGTGTCGCGCCGGCTGATCCACGGTTTCAGCACGTTCGAGAAATAGTGGACATGGTCGATGACGAATCCCGTTCGCGTCAAGGTACGCCGCACGACGGGAAGGAAGTCGACCAGGAACGCTGTCGGGTTCAAGGCAACCGCCGGCAGCCCTGTGGCCGCCACTCCTTCTGCCCACCGACCGGTGGGCGTCTGCCCCAAGGTGCTGTGGAGGGTGCCGTGGTAGCTGGTCACGGCCAGGGTCATCCATTTCTCCAGCTCGCGCAGGGTCAGCGCCGCTTTCCGGTCCGAGTCATACCGGCCCCGTTCGACGGGATTGGAAAAGGTGGTTCCGGGAAGTTCGTGGATTTGCTGCATCGCGGTGCCGATCACCCTTTCCACGATCCCGCCATAGTGAGGCCGGCCCGGCGGGCGGTAGGCCAGCTGGATACCGTGTTGCTCGCATCCTCGCCGGAGCGCCTCGCTCTTGAATTCGCTGGCGTTATCCAGGTGCAGCTGTCTCGGCTTCCCGCTCATGGACCACTGCGCCTCAATACCCAAACTTTCAAGCGATGGCCTTTTGTCTGTGCCGGCATGCGCCAGGCACAGCCCGACCGACACTGCCGAGGGCGCCTCCAGGGTGACGACCATGCCAACAATGCATCGGCTGTAGACATCGATCGCGACAGTCAGATACGGGCGGCCGATCGGTTGGCGCTCCCGTTCGTCGACGACGATGACGTCGATGACCGTGTGATCGATCTGCACCTGTTCCAAGATTGTGCCGATCACCGGCACCTCGTCCCCGGCAGACTGCAACTGCCGCACCGCATTGGGGCCACCCCTGCGCCGGCCTACCTCAACTGGATTCAGCGCCCGGATTCGCCGCTCGACCGTGTTTCGAGCCGGGACAGGGAGCTGCCGTGCGCGGCACGCTGCAGCGATGTCGCGATACACAGCCGCCAAGGTACGTTTCTGCCGGGTCAGGAACTGCTTCCGCACGATCTCGCGGACGAGGTCTTCGACTTCGTCCAACAGACGCGCGGTTCCTTTCCCTCCGGAGGAGCGGCCCGGGGCCAAATCCGTCAGCAACCCAGACCCGGCGCGATGGCGTTTGATCAGCACATACACCTGGCGTCGCGATATGCCCAACGCCAGGGCAGCCGCATCAACTGTCGCCCTGCCGACGACCGCGTGCGCTGCCAAGGGCGTGATCACCGCCGAAACTGACTTCGTCCGGTCCCACAAAGCATCGGGCATGGTCAACGTGCCCGGCTCACGAATGTGTGTAGATTCTGCATCCACTCCGCTACCTCCCTTGGTGTGCAGAGGAGTAGTAAGCAACATCGACATTAGTGCAGAGGAGTATTGAAAAACCAGCGCTCAACACTCGCCTGCACAACCGCGAAAACAGGCGGCCCGCCGTGCAGGCGAGTATGGAAAATGACAGGTTGTGAACCCTTCCCGCGCCAACGGGTTTGCGTTGCTGCGTTAGGTGGTCCCGATCCCCCACCCCTGTCGTCCCCAGCTGCTGTTCCTGGTGGTGGTCCACCCCGCCGGCGCGGGGTGGACCCGGTGCCGTTTAGGCGGCCGGCGCGGTCTGACCCGTGGCCCCGTATGTATCCGGTTGTGCGGTGTTCCAGCAGAGTCCCTGGGTGCTGAAGTCGTAGCACTTGATGCCCCTGATGGTGATGGCCGGGGCGGTTTCGGGGTTGCCGTTGCCGCTGATGTAGTGGATCCCGTCGGCTTTGACCTCGAAGTCATAGAACCCGGTCTTCGTCAGGTATGCCGGGGCGAGGCTGGCCGGCAGGCACGGCATGGCCCAGCCGTTCCACGTCCGCGGCCGCACAAAAACGTTCACCGGCTCGCAGTCATCGAAGAAGACGAGCCCGGGGCGGTAGTACCGTCCAGGGCTGCCTGCCACACCGGCGAGGCTTTGCACCTGCGGCAGTCCGTGAGCGTCGGATCGATATCGCGGCGCGAGTCGCGGCGCCCGAGCGCGTCGGCGCGGCAAACGAACGAGGAATCGGTGGGCCAGGCGATGAGGTGCTGGGTCATGGTTGTTTTCCTTTGGCGAGGTGTGGGGTGGGGGCAGCGGTTCTGCACCGGCCAGCTCTGCTCTTCCCCCCGTTGTTTTTTGCCTGCTGGCGAAGCTTGCGGAGCTGTGCCCGTCGGAGTACTGCTCAACCCCGCCAGGGGCAAGGGCACGGGAATTTCGGGAGGAAATAAGCGACGCAGGAGCGCCGGACGAAAATCCCGGGTCCGCGGCCGGCCGCAGGCCGGTTGACGGTACGGAGCGGGCACGTATGATCCGTCAGGACAGCAGCAAAAAAGAAAAAAACGCTTCTACAGCCGAGCGCAGCGAGGACCGCTTCCCGATGCGAGCGAGCGAGTATCGGACTCCTGCACACCGGAGAAAAACACCAGCGCAGTCAACAGGTGGTGGCGTTCCTGCCGCCAAGAAGAAGTCCTACTAAATGTATCCATTAGGACGAATGGATATTATGGACAGTCTGGGACGCGGTTCAGGGCACCGTTGATCCGACATTGAAAGTATGGAGACGTCGTCCGGCTCCAGCTCTGGCCGCGCACTGGCAAAGTCGCACTTGTTCAGGGCTTATCGAAGGGTGTCGAAAGCTCCTCCGGATGCAACTCGGGACGGGCACGCAGGAACCTGACGGCGTGGCGGAATGATGTGCCGGTCATCGCGGTGTCGGCTGAGACCTCGACGACGATCGGTTCGACGAGGGTCAGTTCGGTTTCGTCTTTGTCGGCGTTGAACCGGTCGAGGGCCGTGGATTTCACTCGGTGGGGCCAGGGGTGGCCGGGTCCGGCCGGTTGCAGCTGGGCTCCGAGGAGTTTCGCGGCCGCGGCCTTGAGCGGGGCGGAACGGCCGACGATGCGCAGTTCGCCGTCGATGGGCAAGCCAATGACGATGGCTTCGGGCCGGTTGATGGGACCGACAACTGCTCCGCAGACCACGTCGGCGGATTCTCTGTGCTTCAGCTTTTGCCAGATTCTCTGGCCTCCCGCGTAGGATTCTGTGGTCTTTTTAATTATCAAGCCCTCTACTCCTGTGGCCGGCAGTTCCTTGAACCAGGTTTGGGCTTGTGCGGGGTCGGTGGTGGCGGGTGAGAGGTCGAGCGGGGCTTCCCAGTCTTTGGCGAGTTCTTCGAGCAGTGCGCGGCGGCTGCTGAGGGGTTCCTGTCGGGTGTCGTGTCCGGCCACGGCGAGGAGGTCGAACGCGACGAAGTGTGCCGGCTTTTCGCGGACCAGTTTGACCAGGGACTTGGCTGAGGTCGTCAGCCGCTGCTGCAGCGCGGAGAAATCCAACCGGTCATTGGACCAGATGACGGCTTCGCCGTCGATGAGACAGCCGGGCGGCAGCTGCAGGGTGGCTGCCGCTAAGAGGTCTGGGAAGTAGCGGCCGAGGTTTTTGCCTTGGCGGGACCATAAGGAGGTGTCTTCCCCGTCTCTGGCGATTATCGCGCGGTAGCCGTCCCATTTCGGCTCTGCTTGCCAGGATCCCGCTGTCTTGGGGATGTTCTCCGCGACGCGGGCGAGTGCAACTGCCACGGGTGGGCGCAGTCCGGGCGGGAGCCTGGTTTCCATAAACTAACACTACAAACCTTGCAGCCCTGCCACTGCCGTGGGGCCCGTTTCTGGGCCTTCGCAAAGGGAATCGCTCGTGAGCGATTAAATGAGTGGGCACCGGCTGGTCTGGGAGGTTGGGGGATTACTCCTGACCATGGCCGGTGCCGTGTTCACTCGCACCTTTGAGGTGTCTACGACGTTAGCGCTGGTTTATGTGTGCAGCTGCAAAGTTTCCTGACGGTTGGCTGAGCGCCAGAGAATCAATCCCCAACCTCGGCAACGACGCCTAAGATCTTCTCGCGCTCGTTAGCGTGTCGTCATGACGGAAAGTACTTGCCAGCCTTCGGGGACCTGGGCCAGCAGTGCTTCGCGCGCCGCCGCGTAGTCTTCGCCTTCGGCTTCGAGTTCTCTTGTTTCCATGGGGCGGATAACGCCCTTTACCTTCACCACAGCATGATCCTAGATCAGCGCCGGCCCTCGCGCCGTTACGGCGCGTGTTGGCTAGGACACCTGCGGCGTGGTGACCGAATCAGCGGCCAGCCATCCTGCTTGTTGCCTCCCCGGGCAGCGCTTTAGCGGTGGTGGCGTTGGTTCTGGGCTGTGCCCGCCCCAGCGTGTCAGGCGGCGGCCGGAGGAGATGTTCCTATAGACAAATCGGCGATATGGATCGGTGCCTGTAATTCTCGTTTGTACGGGCCGATCTTCGCGCGGAAGACCTATGGACTTCCGGCGACATGCGCAACCGCGTATGTTCCGTTTTGGTTTGTGGGGAAGAGAGCTGTCCCGTCGGGAAGCACGGCTATGGGCGGAACTCCACGGTCTGGAGTGGTTCATACCGGATTCCTGGATGGAAGCCAGGATGCTGTAGATCGGGCCGTAGGCGGTGCTGCTGCCCGCAACCACAGCAGGCCTACGCCCAGGCTGGGCAGTGATATGTCCAGCCTCACGCAACGGGCGCAACGCAGCCCTGATCGTCCCCCTGCTCACGCCGTAGCGTTTGGCCAGCTCCACTTCCCCCGGGAAGCCCGAAGCGAAAACGCCGTTATGAATCTCTTCCATCAGGTCGGCGCTGACCTTCTTCCACAACGGCGCGCCGGTCCCGCCGGAGGCAGACAGCCTGGTGGGGGAAGACGACGGCTGGTGAGTGTCCATGAATGCCTCGACTGCTATTTGCGAACATTGCCGTGGTATGACACTAACGTCATTGCCCGGAGTCCGCTTGTGAGACTGAGTCACTGCGCCAGACGCGTGAACACGGACCGCGAATACGCCCTGTACGAAACGAAACCTGCGCCATGAGGGAAAGTAAACGCTGCCCTAGCCATCGGCAGCCCGACCCATGCTTACACCCGAAGGTAAGCCGCGCCGTCGAACTGACGGTGGGCGATGTGCGCGACGGCCGCGGGGATCACTTTCACCCCTGAAGGCAGGGCGGAAGGGTCGATCCCGGCGGACCGGAGGCTGTTCCCGCAGGCATAGACCGATACTGAGGGTTCCGGAACCTCTGCGATCGCCTTGTCTCCGATGAGCTGACCGACGCTCGGTCCCTGGACGAGAATTTCGATTTCCACGTCGGGCAGCTCCGCTGCGGCGTTGCCGGCGACCCGCATTGCCATGGCAAGGTCCGGGAAGGGCTCGTGCCCCGGTCCGGCCAGATGCAGGACCAGCACCCTGGGTTCAGATGTCGCGCTCATGCTGAGCGTCCGAACAGTCGACTCAGCCAGTTGCCGGCTCCGGAACCTTTTTCCTTTGTGGTGGTGCGCCCGTTGACCGTGGAGCAGGTGCAGCGCTCACTGTTGGGTACGCCTCGCATGACCTGGTCGACGTGGTTACCGCAGCCACTCCAGGTGGTCTTGCGGCAATACATGCAGGTGGTTGTCCGACACATCTGTGATTCCTTTTCCGTTGAATCAAACTGTCACCATAATACCCGCCGGGGTATTTCAGGGCGAGTCCGGAGGCACTTGCGCGGATACCCCCCTAGGTATTATTGTTGTTCCCAGAGCGATACCCCCCTAGGTATCTGAAAGACTATCGGAAGGAAGATCATGCTTCTTGAGCGTATTTATGACGAGGATCTGGCCCAGGCGAGCTACTTCATCGGCTGCCAGGCTAAAGGCGAAGCCGTAGTGGTCGATGCCCGCCGCGACATTACCCCGTATCAGGAGCTGGCAGCCGCCAATGGGATGAAGATCGTTGCGGTGACCGAAACCCACATCCACGCCGATTACCTCTCAGGGACGCGGGAACTGGCCGAAGCCACCGGGGCGGACATGTATGTCTCCGGTGAGGGCGGAGATGACTGGCAGTACGGCTTCGGCGCCGAGCGGCTCTACGACGGCAGCACCATCACCTCGGGCAACATCACGATCAAGGCCGTGCACACGCCCGGTCACACTCCGGAGCACCTTGCCTTCCTGATCACCGACGGCGCGTTCAGCGACCAACCCGGGTACCTCCTCTCCGGCGACTTCGTCTTCTCAGGCGATCTCGGCCGGCCTGACCTGCTGGATGAAGCCGCCGGCGGGCTGGATACCCGTTTTGTCGGCGCGAAGCAGCTCTTCGCGAGCCTGCGGGAGAAGTTCCTGACCCTGCCCGATCACGTGCAGGTCTACCCCGGCCATGGTTCGGGCAGCGCCTGCGGCAAGGCCTTGGGCGCGATCCCTTCCACGACCGTGGGCTATGAGCGCCTGTACGCATGGTGGGGTCCGTACCTTGCTGCCAATGACGAGGAAGGCTTCGTCCGCGAACTTCTCGACGGGCAGCCGGATGCTCACGCCTACTTCGGGCGGATGAAGCGGCAGAACCGTCTCGGCCCGGATGTGATGGGGCCCCGCAGTGAGCTGCCGCAACTGGACAACCAAGCGCTGGCCGGTGACCTGACGGAAGACCGCGTGACCTTTGTTGACACCCGCTCGAACGGTCAGGTGCACCAGGGAACAGTGACGGGGGCCTTGAACATCCCCGCCGGGACGAAGATGGCCAGCTTCGGTGCCTGGGCGTATGACCCGGAAACCGATGACCGGCCGCTGGTCCTGCTGGCACCGGACCAGGAAGCAGCGCAGGAAATGTGGGATCACCTGGTACGGGTAGGCATCGACAACGTCACCGGCTTCACCCCCACCCTGGACGGGCTGCCGATGACCACACCGAAGGTACTCGCACCCGGTGACCTCGAGGACTTCGGCGCAGCGCTGCTGCTCGACGTGCGGAACAAGACCGAACACGCCGCCGGCAGCATCCCGGGCTCCAAGCAACTCAGCGCCGGCCGGGTGCTCTGGCACCAGGACCAGCTCCCCTCCGAGGGCACAATCGTTACCTTCTGCCAGAGCGGGGTCCGGAACTCCGTCGCGGCCAGCGCCCTGCGCCGCGCCGGGTACGACGTCATCGAACTCGACGGCAGCTACGCAGGCTGGGCAGCATGGAACGCCTCCCAGCAATCAACCTCGGTCAGCTAACAGCCCGACTCCACCGACAGGCAATGGGCCCGCTGCTTATGCGCGGGCCCATTGCCGTGCCCACACCCTGACAACTCCCGGAGCACCTGATGGCACGCAATTATCTGGCCGGTACGGCCAAACTCGGCTTGAGGGCCAACGCCGCGCAGTTCAGTTTGCTGCGCACTCGTTGGAGGTGTGGTCGGTGCCCGCAACAACTCCACCCCCTGATGCCGAAAATCATGGTGGGTAGCAACCGGTCAACCCACTGTGGAGTCCAACAAGACCGGGGGCAGTCCCGGTTGCCGTTGTCGTCTACTGGGGATAGCTGACTGAACGTTGCAGGGGTATCAGATCGTTGCCCCGCAAGCCGATTCTTGACCCTGATACGTGAAGCGTTTTTCCTCTGCGAAGAGCCCGTGATCTGATCCCGCCTGCGGCGGAACCGGAGGTCAAGCCGCTGCTGATTTCCGGCGGCGGGCGGCGATGAATGAGCGGATGCCGAGCACCACATAGATGATGAGCAGGACGAAAGTGATCGTGCTGGTGATCACCGCGGCAGGACGGTCAGCCTCCCCGGCGAAGAGAGCGCCGAGCTGCAGGACGTTCATCGTGGTGCCGAGGACGCCGAGCACTGCCACAACTAGGGCGATGTGGATGCCGATCTTCTGATTCTTCAGGCCGATGAGGCCGGAGATCAGTATGACACCTCCCAGGACGGCCGGGATCAGCGCCGTCCAGCTGGCGAAGGCGGCGATGATGTAAGCGGTGACGCCGAGGGCGATGAGAACGACGCCGAGTCCGATGGTGATGCGAGCCATGCCGCTCCTTACGCTGTTGGTGATTTCTTCTACACAGCGTAGTAGAAATTCGATCACGACTGGGACCGCTGAACTAAGTCATGAAAAGCCGCCATTCGAAGTTAATAGTCACAGGCACTTATCCGCAGCCAACAGGCGCACGCCAGAACGCATCATGTTATTCCTGTGCCGAGTGAAGCTGTCACGCGGACAGTACTTGGAACAGGGGTGGTTAGCCGACCCAGTGCACCAGACATGCGTCAAGGGGGGGGCGGGGCGCCACTCCAGCAGCCCACTGTCAGACGGCGGAGTCCCTTCGGTATCACCGAATGTTTGGCAGCCAGCGAGCAGCAGGATCCTCCAACTGAAGTTTTCTTTCGCCGTGCAGCTTCTGGCCTAATTTTGCGCGTAAGTGAGGCAGTCGGCGTTGTCCGGACCAGGTCCGACGTGGACTTCGGCCGCCGTGCACATCAAATGACCGTTGTGGACGCGCATTCGGCTCGCTGGCATGCCCCGACACCGGCCAGGACCTTGGGCAGGCCACCGTGTGTGCCGGTGCCGATAAAGGTGGAGCAGGAGGCATGGTCTTGTGTGCCACCGACGGTAATTGCGGCGGCATTGCAGGCAGAGTGGTCGTTGAACGAACAGTTGGTTACGCTGCACTCTGCTACATGCGTTGTCATCAGGGATCCTCCGTGCTTCGGTCGCCCGGGCCGGGTGGCTCCAATACCTACGGTAGGCCAGTCCAACCTCATCAAAAAGACCCAAATATCTGATCTAATCTCCGCCGTCCGTGGGGTTCGACGGTAGTAATAACATCGCACGGTCATACGATGCGGCATGCTCCCTGGCATGATCGTGTCGGTTAGGATGACGGTTTTGCATAGGTTAGAATTTACTCATCAAGGGGAGTACTCCCGTCTGTGATCGGCCCGTCATTACGGATGCACTGAAGCATCTCGGGTCGTCGGTTCCGGTGTCGTCCGGGCGGAGGAGACCTTGGCGTATCCGTTCAACGCCTACCCCCTTGGGAGCCACCCTTATGCAGGTCACACCTATGATCTGGCTCATCACCATTGCTGTGACGATCCTGTTCTTCGTCTACGAGTTCTTCGCCCACGTGCGTAAACCCCACGAGCCCTCCATCGCGGAATCGGCGCGCTGGTCGGCGTTCTATATCGGGCTGGCACTGCTGTTCGGTGTGGGAATCGGCACGGTGTCGGGATGGACGTTCGGCGGGGAGTACTTCGCCGGGTACCTCACCGAGAAGGCGCTGTCGATCGATAATCTGTTCGTCTTCCTCATCGTGATGGCCGGATTCGCGGTTCCTAAGAAGTACCAGCAGAAGGTGCTGATGATCGGCATCATCATCGCCCTGGTCTTGCGCGGCGGGTTTATCGCGATCGGGGCGGCCCTGATCGAGAACTTCTCCTGGGTTTTCTACCTCTTCGGCGCCCTGCTTCTCATCCTCGCCTACAAGCAGGCCTTCGGCAGCCACGAGTCCAACCCGGCCGAGGGCAAGTTCATGACACTCGTGCGCCGGGTCCTGCCCGTCACCAACGAGTATCACCAGGACAAGCTCACCGTGGTGAAGGGCGGGAAGCGCTTCGTCACGCCGATGCTGCTCACAATCATCGCGATCGGTTTCGTGGACCTCATCTTCGCCGTCGATTCGATCCCGGCAATTTATGGCCTGACCAACGAGGCCTACATCGTTTTCACCGCCAACGCGTTCGCGCTGATGGGTCTGCGCCAGTTGTTCTTCCTCATCGGAGGACTGCTCGAGCGTCTGGTCTACCTCGCCCAGGGATTGGCCGTCATCCTCGGCTTCATCGGCGTCAAACTCGTCTTCCACGCCCTGCACGTCAACGAGCTCCCCTTCATCAACGGCGGGGAACCGCTGCTCTGGGTGCCCGAGATCCCCATCTGGTTCTCGTTGCTCTTTATCGCCGCCACCATCGTCGTAGCGACCGCCGCGAGTCTGCTCAAAACCCGCGGCGACGAGAACAAGGACGACCGCTCACTGGTCCAGGGCGAACCGGTGATCACCGCGGACCCAGAGGGCCGGGACGAGGAATCCGAAATCGGCGAGAAGACAATGTCCACGGCAGACATGTCCAAATAGCACCCCGTCGGCAGCTGTGAAAGGGGTGGCCCACCGTGGGTTAGGATCGCTACCCGCGTCCCCCGGTCACGAGACAACGCCTGAATAGAGCTCGTGACCGGGGGCCTAACGTATGCCTGTGAGTATGTGCGGCACGTACGTCGCTGTCATCCTGCCGTTCCCCTTGGCAGGATGACGTATTGGGCCGTTATCGGCATTCTCCAGTCCTTCCCACGCGTTGTGCAGTGAAGATAGCCGTCCTATTTCGGCTCAGGGGCAGTAGCCCTTCCACGCACGCCGTACGGGGCACCTTGTCGGGCTTCCCTTCGTAACATAGAACAGCGTCTGCACACCGGTGGTCGTTGCGCCGTCGAGGAACGACCCACGGGTTGGTGCATGGCGCATCAGGATTCGGTTGCGGCCGCTCCCGCAGCTGTCTCGCCGGGACCGCGCTCTCGTTCCTGCCGGGATCACCTCGGTAGGAATGGTTTAGCATGGAGCGTACCCGTCAATTTTTGGAGAGTGTAGAGCAGTAGCATGGGTCGATCAGCCGCCAGAGACGGGTCGTCCGACGACCCCGGCGATAGTTGTTCCACTTCCGCGATATCTGAGAACGGCCGCAGGCGCCGGTCAGGCCTCCCTGGGGTAGGGGAAAATACCCGATGATCGAAGCGGTATTGACGCTCCTTCTCGGGATTATCGTGATTCTTGCAATCATCGCGGCCAACGGTTATTTCGTGGCGCAGGAGTTCGCCTACATGTCGGTGGACCGCGCCAGCCTCGGAGCGCGCGCCGCGGCCGGCGACAAGGCTGCGCAACGCGCGCTGAAAGTCACGCGCCGCACCTCGTTCATGCTCTCCGGCGCACAGTTGGGCATCACTGTCACCGGACTGCTCATCGGCTATGTCGCCGAGCCGCTGGTGGGCGAGTCCCTGGGTGTACTGCTGGGTGGTGCCGGGGTGCCGGCGGCGCTGAGCATATCGGTGGGCACGGTGAGCGCGCTCGTCGTGGCCGCTGTTGTGCAGATGATTTTCGGTGAGCTGTACCCGAAGAACCTGGCGATCGCCAACGCCGAACCTCTCGCCCGCGCTCTTGCCCGGTCGACGACGATTTATCTCGCGCTGTTCGGGTGGCTGATCACGGTGTTCGACCACGCGGCTAACGCTCTCTTGCGTGCCGTGCGTGTCGAACCGGTGCACGACGTTGACACGAGCGTGACAGCCGAAGATCTTGAACGCATTGTCGCTGACTCCCGGGAGAGCGGTGACCTGCCCGAGGAGCTGTCGGTGCTCATTGACCGCATCCTCGACTTCCCCGACCGGACCGTCGAACACGCCATGATCCCGCGCTCACAGGTCGGCACCGTTACACCGGACACGACCATGGGCCAGCTGCGCGCTCTCATGGCGCAGGAGCACACCCGCTACCCGGTGATCTCCGAGACGGAGGAGCCGCTCGGAGTCGTCCAGCTCACGGACCTACTCCGCAGCCGCGCGCCCGAGGAGGCCCCGGTGTCTTCCATCATGGTGCCCCCGCTCGTACTGCCAACGCTCATGTCGCTGCCTGACGCGCTGGCCAAGCTCACGCGGTCGCGCAACGAGCTTGCCTGCATCATCGACGAATACGGTGGCTTCGCGGGTGTCCTGACGGTCGAGGACCTGTCCGAGGAACTGGTCGGGGAACTCACTGACGAGCATGACGACGACCCGCCCGCTGTCATCACGCCCGAGCAGGAGAACACCTGGCGGATGAGCGGTGATATCCACGTCGACGAAGTCGAACGCGCCGTCGGCTACGAGTTGCCGGCCGGTGACTACGAGACCATCTCGGGTCTGCTCATTGCCCACCGCGGTGAACTGCCGGTCACCGGCGAGGTGCTGCGGGTCGAGCTGCCCGACGACCCTCGTGATCTGGTGTTGGATCGACCTGTCCACCGTGTGCTCGAGGTTGAAGTGCTGGAACTTTCCCGGCACGTCCCCAGCGAACTGCTCGTGCGGCTTGTCCGGACCGCCGCTGACGGCGCAGGCTGCACGGATGAGACCGCGATCGGCACCGAGGCCGAGACCGAGGAGGATCGATGAGTGATCCGCTGATCGTGACCGCCGTGACCGTGCTGCTCATCGTACTGAGCGCGTTCTTTGTCATTATCGAGTTCTCACTGCTCGGTGCCCGCCGCCACCGGCTCGAGGCCGAAGCTGCGACGAACCGGTCCGCCCGTGCGGCGCTGCGCGGCATCAACGAGCTGACGATCATGCTCGCCGGTGCGCAACTGGGTATCACCGCAGCCACTTTCGCCCTCGGCGCGGTTACCAAACCGGCCATCGACGCATGGCTGGGCCCCGTGCTCGCGTCCTGGGGGACTCCGGAGCAGTTTGCCGGCGGCGCCGCTTTCGCCCTCTCGCTGCTGTTCGTGACATTCCTGCATCTAGTCGTGGGCGAGATGGCGCCCAAGTCCTGGGCGATCGCGCACCCGGAAACCTCGGCCAAGCTCATCGGTGTGCCCGCGCGCGGCTTCATCTGGTTGGTGCGACCGTTGCTGAGCTGGGTCAACGAGATCGCCAACCGGCTGGTCGCAGCCAGCGGAGTAACTCCGTTGGACCGTGCGGTCGTCGGCGGCCAGGACGTCGACACGATCCGACACCTCGTTGAGCACTCCGCGTCCGTCGGTGCCCTCGACGCCTCCTTCCGCACCCAGCTCTCCGGTGTCCTTGAGCTCGAGAAGCTCACTATCCAAGCGCTGATCGCACCGGGCGGCGCGCCGACCATGGTGCCGGCCACAGCCACGGCCTCCCATGTGCAGGAAGCCGCCGCCCGCTCGGGCCACCTACGCATCCTCGTGGAGGACCTGGACGGGGGCATCCCCGGAGTCGTTCACGTCCGCGACACACTGCTCGAATCGCTGGAAAGGCCGGTTAGTGAGCTGACCCGCCCCGCGTTCACGCTCGACGCCGGAACACCGGTCTACGAGGCCCTTGCCCAGATCCGGGCAGCCGGGGAGCAACTCGCCGCCGTCATGCACCACGGGCGTTTCGTCGGGGTGGTTACCCTCTCCGACGTCCTGTGCCGGGTCCTTCCCCGAGAACTCACCCAGGAGAAGCACACCGGTCAATGACGGGCGGAGCGCCGGAGGAGCAACAACTCCGGGAACGGTCGAAAACTGCGAGAAGGGCGGGCTTGAGCCCCCTGAGGCCAGCGATCAGCCACACTTAATCGCGGCACTCTACGGCCTGAGACCTATCGAATCCGGGAATCGCGAAAACCCTGGGGGCGGTCCGGAACCGAGAGTGCAGGGATCGTTCCGGTCGAGGATCAGGTGTTGAGTGCCGCTCCTACGGGCGCCCGTCCCTGGCTTCATCGTTCTGGTAGATGTCGGGGACGCCGTCGTGGTCGGTGTCGATGGACTCGAGATTCTCGATAGCCCGGTAGTGGCGGTTGCGGGCCTGCAGCAACGCTCCGGCCAGCAGAGCCGCTGCCACAGAGCCGGTGAGGACCGCGACCTTGGCGTAGTCGGTGTCGACACTGCCTGCAGCGAAACTCAGCTCGGCGATGAGCAGGGAGACGGTGAAGCCAATCCCTGCCAGCAAGGACACGCCCACCAGGTCGATCCATTGGAAGGACGGGTCCAGGCGCCGGCGGGTGATCTTGGTGGTGAGCCAGGTGGCACCGACGATCCCGATCGGTTTGCCCATGATGAGCCCGGCGATGATACCCACAGCGACGGGGGCGGTCAGGGCTGTGGTGAGTCCTTCCCAGCCACCCACTGCCACACCGGCAGAAAAGAAGGCGAACACTGGCACTGCGAACCCGGCAGAGATGGGGCGGAAGCGGTGTTCGAATTCCTCAGCCAAACCCGGGCCGGCCTCAGGTCCGCCGCTGGCCTTGCTGCGCATCACCGGGACTGCGAAACCGAGCAAAACGCCGGCAACGGTGGCATGGACGCCGGCCTCGTGAACCAGCACCCAGACCACCAGTCCCAGGGGCAGCAGGATGATCCAGAATGCCCAGGCGTGCCGGCTGAAGAACCGGGAGAAGCGATGCGTGAAGAAGGCGAAGACTGCCAGCGGGACCAATGCGAGCAGCAAGGGCGTGAGCGCTACGTCATCGGTATAGAAGACGGCGATGATTGTTATAGCCAACAGGTCATCCACCACCGCAAGAGTCAGCAGGAACAACCGCAACGCGGGAGGTAGGTGGGAGCCGATGATGGCCAGCACCGCCACGGCGAAAGCGATATCGGTGGCTGTGGGAATAGCCCACCCGCTGACCGTCTCCGGGTTCACAGCGTTGAATGCAACGTAGACGAGCGCCGGAACAGCAACCCCACCGACGGCTGCGGCGACCGGGACCACGGCCTTGCTGAACTGGCGCAGGTCACCGGCCACGAACTCCCGCTTCAGCTCCAGACCCACGAGGAAGAAGAAGATGGCCAGCAACCCGTCGGCCGCCCATTTGCTGAGGCTGAGCCGCAGGTTCCAGGGCTCGTAACCGATCTCGTAGTCACGCAAGGCGAAGTAACTATCCGCGGCAGGAGAGTTCGCCCACACGATGGCGGCCAGTGCTGCAACGACCAGCAGTATGCCCCCGACGGTCTCTTTACGCAGGATCTCCCCGACACGGAGCACCTCGCGGTAGCTGCCACGGTGGAGGCTATCGTGGCTGTGATCCTCCGGGCCAGTGGTGGGGTCGTCGTGGCTGGACATGGGCGGCTCCTTGGTCTCCGGGTTCGTCGAATGTGCTCATGCCGACTAGATTTCCTTAGCTCACCAGATCGACAGTCTACGCACGGACCGCCTCGACAGCCACCCCTTGTCCGGTTCACCTCCGGCTGGCAATGGCCAGCAACCGGAGCGGGCCCGGGAGCGAGCGCCCCCACACGGTCGCTGCCGCTGTGCCGGTAATGTGTCCGCCTCGTCGATTCCGGCCCGAACCGAAGACCCCGGACTAGGGCGAGGTTCGGGTCTGGTCCGGGTTCCGGCGGCCCTTGTGGAGCCCGATTTCGTAGGCTGTGAAGGAGATGAGGGTGGCTGCGATCAATGGTAGTACGAACCAGGCCATGGCTGCGGTGAACCCTTCCAGGGCATCGTGTGCGGTAGCGGTCAGAACGACATATCCGGTGTAGGCCAGGTACAGCCCCACGAACAGGATGCCCTCCCAACGCGCGATCGCGAAGCCGGTGAACGCGACGGGCAGCAGTGCCACCGCGGCTGCCAGCATCACCGGTATATCGAAGGCCACCGCAGCAGCGGATACGGGAATGCCCTCAAGAGAGATCAGGGCGGGCAGTCCGAGCACCACCCCAATGTTGAATATGTTGCTGCCGACCACGTTACCCACGGCCAGGTCTCGTTCACCGCGGCGCACCGCAATGATGGATGTCGCCAGTTCGGGCAGCGACGTCCCGACTGCCACTACAGTCAGACCGACCACGAGACTGCTCACGCCCAGTGTGGCGGCAATGCTCACCGCGCCTTCCACGAGCAGTGTGGCACCGGCCACCAGTAAGGCGATCCCCAGCAGCACGAGCAGGAGCGATTTGGCGAAAGAGTCCGCAGGCGCCGCCTCTTTCTCTCCGGCCGAATCGGCGGTAGCTGAATCGGCGGTAGGCGAACCCCCGGCCGGGTCCGGCGTCGTGGGGATCTTCGCGTCGCGGCGGCCGATAACGACGGTCATCACAGTGTGCACCACCACGACGCAGAAGAGAACCAACCCATCCACGGCACTGATCCTCCCGTCCAGGGACACGAGGAGCACCCCGACTGACAGGGCGACCATCAGGGGCAGGTCAAAGCGCACCAACCGCTGCTTCACAGCAAGCGGAACAACCAGTGCGGAAAGTCCGAGGATGAGCAGGACGTTGACGATGTTGCTGCCGACAACGTTGCCCACAGCGAGCCCGGGTTCGTCGCGCAGGACAGCGCCGATGGTCACGGCGAGCTCCGGTGCTGATGTGGCTGCCGAGACCACGGTGAGCCCGACCACCAGCGAGGAAATCCCCACGCGACGGGCCAGCGCTGAAGCCCCCCGCACCAGGAATTCCCCACCCAGCACCAGCAACACCAGCCCAGCCACGATCCGTCCCACGTCAAGTGCATCCATGGGTAAGAGTGTACGGAGCACAGCCCAAGTCCTGCGACCGGCCAGCAGCAGACCGTCCTGCCCCTGCTGGCCGCCGAGGACTTCGGCCTGACCGGTTACACGGTCATCTTCACCTATATCGCCGCGTTCGGAATCACCAAGGCAACCAGCAACTACGCCGCCGGGATCCTCGTCGACCGCCTCGGACGCAAACCCGTCCTCCTGACCGGCTGGCTCTTCGCCGTACCGGTCCCCGCGATGCTCATCCTGGCCCCGGACTGGGGATGGGTAGTCGCGGCAAACGTCCTGCTCGGCATCAACCAGGGCCTCACCTGGTCAACCACGGTCGTCATGAAAATCGACCTGATCGGCCCCGAAAAACGCGGACTCGCCATGCCGGACGAAAATCCCGGGTCCGCAGCCGGACGGAGTCCGGTTGACGGTACGGAGCGGACACGTATGATCCGTCAGGAATCTCAATGATGTTGTCAACGGATTCCTGCGGGTCGGTTAGGGCCCCGGTCACAATGAGGTGATCCACCAATGGGGCTTTGGAATCACGGGTGGGGATCCCCCCTCTGGATCAAGCGATCTCCTGTAGGGTTTCCGACCTGACACGTAGGGCGGCGGCGCAGAAGGAGGGGCAAACGTCAGGGGTTGCAGTAGTCACAAATACTTGGGGGTGCGGACGTTGTATCGGCTATGTCGCGGGTGTCGTGGTAAGGGCATTTGAGGCATCCAAACGTCTCAGCACGCGTCTCGCTGGTCGGCGTACCGCATGCACTGCACTGGAGCCCCGGTACCCGGCCGACTCGCCAGAACCCTGGAGTGCCGCAGGCTGGGCACAAGGAGCGAAGCTTATGGGCAAGGTCTTCGGCCGCGAGGCCGATTACTTCCATGCGTGTTGGGTTTGCGCTGGCACGCATGTCGGTCTCGATTAAGACCAAGCCGTTTGAAGATCGAGTCAACGCTCTCGAAAAGGCGCGCTCCAGGTCCTGCCAGCTCGCGATTCCCTTGCAGATGTACGTTCCGTCCTTGCCGTCAGGGCGAACGACCAGATGGTGTCCAGGAAACTGCACTTCACGGGCGAACGCCTGGGCTGCCGCCCACTCGCCGGTGAGCAGGTGATTGAAGTTTGTTTTCCCTTCGCCTATTCCCACCACCTCGAGATTGCGCTCGTTGTCCATCCAAACGATTAGTTCGATGTTCCACGGGAACATGCCGATGTAGGGATCCGGCCCAAAGGAACCCTCGCTGGCGATACCCAGCAACAGGCCCGATAATTCCATGCCCACCGATGCCTTCTTACGGGCAGTTTCCGATTGTGTTCCTGCGCGGGAAATGTCACGTGTGAAAGTACCGAGCAAGTCCGTGTCGTAACCCGTGACATGTTCAACCCGGCACCCAAGTGCATGCTCCAGCGCGGGTCCTAGCACCCGCTCCTTCCCATGTTGGGTCAGCAGAGCGACGCGTTCACCGGCATAGATTGCATGCGGGATTGGATCATCAGATTCGGCCTTGGTCACAACTCACCTTTCATGGAGCAGCAGAGGCTGAAGTGGCCGGCACCTCATCCCAGGTGCCGAGGCCGGGACAGTCCCCCAAACCTTCGAAGACATCCTAATAGACGAATTACGTTTCATGAATAGCAATGCGTATGTATGCGGCGATTTGTGAAATGCTGGCAGCACGAGCTTGCATCTGCGGCCAGTGAGTCCAGGGGACCCGGCAGGGTTCATTACTGCTCTTGTTCACTCCGTCGGGAAATAATCAGAGAGTCCTAATGTGGTAGACCCCATCATCCTTTTCTTCATTCTTGGGGCGCTGGCCGGGCTGCTCCGGTCGGAGCTGCGCCTTCCGGCGGCAATCTATGAGTTCGTCACCATCGTGCTGCTGCTGGCCATTGGCCTTAAGGGCGGTGTGGAACTCGCCAAGCAGCCCTTTGGCGAACTGCTACCCCAGATCCTGGCCGTAGTGGCGATGGGATTCTTCCTTTCCCTTCTGGCCTTCCCGGTGCTGCGCTACCTCGGACGCTTCAAACGTGCCGACGCAGCCTCCATTGCCGCCCACTATGGCTCCGTCAGTGTAGGTACCTTCGCCGTAGCCATCGCCTACCTGGGCACTCGACAGGTCGTCTTCGAAGAGCACATGCCGCTGCTTCTGGTGATGCTGGAAGTACCAGCCATCATCGTGGGCATAGTTTTGGCGCGGGGAGTCTCCAAGGAGACCAGGTGGAAAACGGTCGCTCACGAGGTCTTCCTCGGAAAAGGCATTGTCCTGCTCCTGGGTGGCCTGTTCATCGGCTGGATCGCCGGACCCGACGGCCTGTCCTCCATCGAACCCCTGTTTGTGGACATGTTCAAAGGGATCCTTGCCTTATTCCTGCTGGAAATGGGGCTGCTGACAGCAACGCAGCTCGGAGGCCTGCGCAAATACGGCGTGTTCCTAGCGGCTTTTGCCATCATCATGCCGCTGTTCTCAGCCGTCATAGGTGCAGGGCTGGGCTGGGCATTAGGACTGTCGGTGGGCGGAACAGCTATTCTGGCAACACTGGCGGCAAGTGCCTCCTACATCGCGGCGCCGGCGGCCATGCGCATTTCCGTACCGGAAGCCAACCCCACGTTGTCGCTGGCGGCATCCCTAGGGATCACCTTCCCGTTCAACGTGGTGGTGGGGATCCCGCTCTACCACGCCCTGTCCATCTGGATCCATACCTTCGCGAGGGGATAAAGCCATGGAAAGCCACCGACGCAAGCTCCTGACCATCGTCACCGAGGCCGTCCTCGAATCAACCCTCGTCCGCGACATCGAGCAACACCACGCCCACGGATACACCATCACCGACGCGCGCGGGAAAGGCAGCCGGGGCGTCCGCGGAGCAGGCTGGGAAGCGAACAGCAATATCCGTATCGAGGTGGTCTGCGACGCCGTGATAGCGGAAGGCCTTGCTGCACACCTTCGCGAGCACTACTACGAGGACTACGCCATGATCCTGTTTCTGAGCGACGTCGAGGTCCTGCGGCCGGCCAAGTTCTAGGCCTTCGTGCCCTCCGCGGGCTGCCCCTTTTCAGGCACGAGCACAGCAAGGAGTTCGTCAAGCTGATGGCCGGCATCAACAGGGTGCCGGAACGGGCGGCCGAACACCACAGAATAGATGTTCCGCCTGCCTGCCCGTGTCCTGGTGATGTAGCCGGCCTCGACAAGGTCAGCAGCAATCTTCTGGGCGGCACGCTCCGTGACCCCCACCGTGGCAGCCAGGTCACGTAGCCGTATCTGCGGATCACGGGCAATGGTCAACAGTACGTGGGCGTGGTTAGTCAGGAACGTCCACCCGATGCCGCTGCCTGACACTTCGCTTTCCTTTGCTTCAAAATCTTCAGTCGCCACCCCTTGGACAATAGCGGATCTGGGCACGACGAAAGCGCCGCCGGTCCCAATCCACAGCAAGCACCCACAACGCTTATGATCGCCAGGCGCAGGAATCGTCTCGTTACCAAGCCGCCGGTCGTAGACGGCTAGATCAGGCTGTAAGTGGTGGTGCCAGCGATACCAAGGTGTAAGTAGTGCCGTCGCGGAGCATGGCCCAGAGGACATTGAGCCGCCGTCGGGCGAGCGAGAGCATGGCCTGGATGTGAGATTTCCCTTCACCCGTTTTCGGTCGTAATAGGCACGTGAGGCCGGGCAGGATTTAAGCGCCGAGAGCCCGGAGAGGAAGAAGACGCGGAGCAGCCGGCGATCGTATCGTCTTGGCCGATGGTGGTTGCCGCTGATCCTTCCGGAGTCCCTCGGCGCCGGCGCCAATCCAACAACACCGGCGAACCGGTCCGCAGACTGAAAAACCGTCATATCTCCGCCGGTGGCACCAAGGAATTCGGCGGCAAGGACAGGGCCAAAGCCGGGCATGCTCAACAGCACCTCGGTATGCCGGTGTTCAGTAACCTTCTCGCTGATCAGCGCATCCAGTTCTTCCAGTTCCTCGTTCAAACTTGCCACTTCGCGGGCGAGGGCTGCGACAATCACCTCCCCGATGCGTTGGGCAGGAACGACGGTCTGCTGGGACTTCGCGGCTTCTACCGCAGCCGCAGCAACCGCTGCCGAGGAACGAGCACCGTGTTTCTTCAACCACGCCTGGGTTCGCGCCTGGCCGGCACGGCGGATCCCATCCGGAGTCCGGTACTTGGTCAGCAACATCAGCGCGGCTTTGGATCGGCTGTAATCGAAGGTCCGCTCCAGCGCGGGGAAATACTCCAGGAGCTGAGCTTTGAGTCGATTAATCGACCTCACCCGATCCGCCGACTTGTCAGCCCGCCGGGCCGTTAGGAGTCGCAACCCGACGCTGATCTCGTCACCGGCGCGCAAAGGCTGCAGGTCAGTCCGCATCCGGGCCTGGTCGGCGATCACAGCGGCATCCTTGGCATCTGTCTTGCCGTCACCCCTATAAATCTTCGAGGCGTGGTGCACCGTCCGCCCAGGAATATAGAGAAGGTTCTGACCATGACCGACAAGCAACGCGATGAGCAGCGCCGGTCCGCCATGATTCAAGTCCATCGCCCACACCAAAGGACCACCGTCCGACAAGTCCAGGACCGTGCCCAAAAGTTGGATGAGCGCCGCTTCGTCGTTGGGAACCTTCTGCGAGAGCAGCCTGTTTCCCTCGCCATCGATCACAACGCAGTGGTGATGGGCTTTGCCGGCGTCGATGCCGGCCCATAATTGCACCAAGAACAGCCTCCAGTCTGTTGGATGAGAAGAGCCCAGCAGATAACCGCGCCGTCGTGTCCTTATCCGGCGATCATGTCGCGTCTCTCAATCAGCGGTCGGGTCATCGCGGGGTGGCGGGCGGCCAATCCTACGGAGCCGTCACGTGCAAGCGTGCGGTCCACAGCAGCCAAGCCATACCCGCCTCCCCTGGGTAGCCACGACCCTACAATGACCGCGGAACTGAGCCCGGTAACAACATAAGGACAGCAGCAAAAAAAGAAAAATGCTTCTACAGCCGAGCGCAGCGAGGACCACTCCCGATACGAACGAGAGGCTCTCTGCCGTCACCCACCTGCTGATGGACGCGGGTGGCCACGCCAGGCTGACCTTCAGACGAACTTGTCTTTTTATACACATTCGGCCCCTTGCCATCAGGCAAGGGGCCGAATTGTTAGCGCATAACCAGATCGGGCCGGCAGGGCTTCGTTCCGGAGCTACTAGCGCTTTACTGCTTTCCTTGATTTACAAGTATTGCTGGTGAAGCAAGTAAGAAAAGTATTACCAACTTCAGTCTTGGAGTTTGCGACCGGGGGCTAACCGCTGGTCGCCGCCGTCATATGCTTCCCCCCCGTTGTGCGTCGCTTCTCGACGCGAGGTTTCGGACTCAAGCGCCTTTGAAACCATATGCGACCAGGAGTGGTCGTTCTCAAGATAGCTGGTTGCTTTGAATGCGGCGCGGGCGCGAGTCCTCAGTGATTTGGGGATAGAAATCGTTACATTCACCATGGGCTCTTCGGGCTCCTGGCCGGCGCGGGCTTCGTCATCCCGGACCTTGCGCAGCAGCCGGCCCAGCGGGGCTGGCTCAGAAGGTGCGGTATCGGTCTTCGATGCGCTCCTACGCGGCGCGAGGCCGGCGACCTTACGATCGGATTCAATTGCATCGCTCATACGTTCTGCTCTTCCTTTTCGCTTTCAATGGCCACGATTCTCGCGATTACTTCTTGTGTGACTGCATGAAGGTCACCTGCAACGTTGGCTGCTGAGCGGGGCCCTGCCTCGCTTGCATCAGCTTGTCCCTTGAGTACTTCGAACCATTTGGGTGCACTGTTGACTTGCTTCTCGACTTCGTGAGCCAACAGCCCCTTTTGGCGAGTGACCTGGGCCGTGGATTCGGCATGGCGAACCGTCATGGGGAATAGCACGGTGTCCACGCCGAAGAGTTGCGTGACGTGTTCACGCGCTACGCGCTGAACCTTACTGGCACTCTTGGCAGTTCCGACCAAGACAACTCCGAGCAGGTCGAGCATGGGGTTCAACTTGACCACTCCATCCAGACGTTTGGCGACTGCGGTCATGCCTTTGAGACTGGAAAGGTCAGTCTTTACTGGAATCAATGCGTAGCGGGCCGCTGCCACTGCTGCAGATTGCAGTGGTTCGTTTCCTGGTGGGCAATCGATGATGACCATGTCGTAGTCACCAGCGATCGGCGCCAAGACCCTAGCTAGGGCCAATTGGGCTCCATCAGGGTCTTTCTGCGTCCGTGAGGCGAGACTTGCGGCAGCAGAATCGAGATAAGGGCCGCCAGGTAGCACGTCCAGGTTCTCACGTCCAGATTCAACGGGGGTTACCGGTCCATCGAAGGCGATAGCTGCTGCTAGGGCTTTACCATCGTCGTTGTGTTCTTTGCTGGTGTAACCGAGGTCTTCAGCTAGATTCCCTTGGGGATCGAGGTCGACTAGGAGTACACGGTAGCCGGATTGCGCCAGCAGTCCCCCGATATTGGCAGTAAGCGTCGTCTTGAAAACTCCACCTTTGCCGTTGATGACTGCTATTACGCGGCTAAGGGCCGCGCGGTCGATCTGGTTCAAGGGGTTCCCTTTCGATCCAAGCGTTGTTTCTGCCAGCGTACTGGGGGCTGCTGGCTAACCTTGGGATGCTGGCTTTAGTGTCGCTACTTTTTTTACATTGATTACTGGGTTTACTGGAAACACTTGTATTGGCAGTAATTTCCGTCAGCCTTGAAGACTCTTCCCGCATCTGGGATCGAGGTGGACCGGTGCGACGATTCACGTTTAGTACCCCACCTACTGCCCATCGCTCCCCCGCTTCGAGAGATGCGATAGCCGGTGTGACGGCTTTGCACCATTGACAGTGCCCCTAGGGGTTGCAGCCCTGCATTCTTGGCTGGGGGATACGGGCCTAGTTGCATAACCTCCTTCACTGTATTTAGTAGCCTTACTGGAATTACTTGTATTGAAAGTTTTGCAAGTATCGAATGCTGGCGCTTACAGCCACTCTCGGTCCCGATCTTCCTTTCCGGGACCAATGGTTTCCAGGACCCCGAAGTACTCAGCGAGGGTCCGCAGGCTGGTCTCTTTAACGATGTGCCGGCGTCCAGCGACACGGCCGGTCGTATTCCAGCAGCCATCGGTCACTAGGGGTTGCAGCCATTCTTGGCTGGGGGATAGGGGCCTAGTTGCATAACTTTCTTCACTGTATTTAGTTGCCTTACTGGAATTACTTGTATTGAAAGTTTTGCAAGTATCGAATGCTGGCGCTTACAGCCACTCTCGGTCCCGATCTTCCTTTCCGGGACCAATGGATAACTCTAGCCG
>NZ_JABBCH010000018.1:0-19182 GCF_012952295.1 Crystallibacter degradans | reverse complement strand
CCGCTGCTCTCGTCCCCTATGAAGCTTCTGCGTACAGCAGGGCGCCGATCGTTTGTTCGTCCTCTGGGGGCCCGTATTGCCAGTACGGGTAATCGTCGTGGGGCCCTGCCAGGACGGCTTCGCCGGATAGCGCTCGTTTCAGGAGCCACTGCAGCCATTGGGCTCGTTCGAAGCGGTAGCGTTGCATTTGCCGGCCGATGGCTTCCAGGACCCCGAAGTACTCAGCGAGGGTCCGCAAGCTGGTCTCTTTAACGATGTGCCAACGTCCAGCAACGCGGCTGATCATGTTCCAGGCGGCCATCAGTTCCAGGGCGTGTGTCACTGCTTTGGGGGAGAGACCACTCGTCCGTGCGATGTCCGCGCTGATGAGCTCGCCGTCTGCGCGTTCGATGGCTTCGTAGACGAACGCGGAGACCACGCCCAGTTCACGGAATACCGGCCTGAGCGCGTGGATCTTTCCCGGGCGCCACGCTTTGGCTTCAGCCCGTGTCCGGTACTCATCCGGAATAACCAGTTCATAGAGATCTCCACGGAGCCCACGGCCTTCCTGCGCGAGCCGAATCATCGGGCGCTCCGTCCTGGACAATTCCCGAAGTTGGCGGGCCACGGTCGTTTCGTGCGTGCCGGTTGCGATGGCCAACGACCTGACCCCGAATTCTATGAACCGGCTGCCGCGCTTATGGGCAGCTTCGCCAATCGCCCGCAACAGCATCCGGTAGCCCAGACCCGACCTCGAGCCCGTGACGGATTCTTCGTAAGCACGTAGCGCGTTCCGCCAGGTCAACAGGTACTGGTACTCAGCGGCAGAACCGGGCTGGTGGAGCAGGGTAAGTACAGGGGGGTGTGTATTAGGCGGGCTTGTGTAGCTTTTATACCCACTGTCATTTCCCGTGCCGTTGGTGTTTGGTTTTTTGCGGAAGCTTTCAACGTGCTTGACCGCGCTGCGCCAGTCCCGCTGCAGTGCTTTGCGCCTGTTGCTGGGGGAGTAGCGGGAGTAAAACCCGACCATGCCGGCCCAGATGTTCTGGTTCATGCGCCGCTGTACATCGGTCAGGGACCAGCCGGCGGCGACGGCCGAGGCCATGACGCCCTGGCGTGCTTCCGAGGGAGTGCTGTAACGGGTGGTGTCGTAGTTCCCGCTGCGTGCGGTGTACTCCTTCAGGGCCGGAAGGGCACGGGGCCCGCCAGCCAGGGGCAGGGCTTCGGCCGGCTCCAGCAGCTCCAACGGCTGTGCACGCCGCTGCCGCACAGCGGCCAGTTCGTCGACAAGGCTTTCCCTTAGCTGGCTCCAGCCGGTCCAGGTGTTGCGGTTCCGGCGGGCAATGTCATAGGCGATGTTCAGGCTCATCGTGAGCCGCTGGTAGCCGCCCTTCTTCCAGACACTGCCGGGAACGCGGATGGCACCGGTCTTGGCGTTCTCGTGCGGGCCGGGGTCAATGCTGGAGAAGCGTTTCGCAGCAGCCTGAACGAATTCCTTAGCGTCGGTGAAGGCGACACCGAAATTCAGCGGGAGATAGAGGTGGCGCCCGCCGCTGGGGGACTGGTCCTCGATCCAACGGACATCGTTGCTGGAAAACCAGTGGCACAATGCTTTGTAGTCCGACTCAACTTTGTCCTGCCCGCCGCGGCTGGCGTCCAGGTCAAGGCAGATCGTCCGGACCAGCCCATCAGTGCCGCAGGTGCGAACAGCCGCAGGGAGCGAGGGCAGGGCATCCGTGAGATCGCGTTCACCGCTGTCCCGATAGGTTTTCCCACCATCCTTGGACAGACGGACTCGGGGTTGCGAAGCAAGCAGGCTGGCCAGGGCATGCCATTCAGCCTGCGCCTGCTCACGGGCGGCAAGGGGCGAAAGAGCTAGGTGTGTTTCCGACACGCCGTCTCCGGCGGTTTCGGATACATCACCCACCGAAAAAAGGTGTGCGTGTATGATGGAACCAACTCCATATGGAGGAGGGCATGAAAATACCCTGCATCTGTATGTTGCTCAATATCGAGGAATCTTGGCGGAAACGTTCGGTATTGAGTAGAAAACTTCAGATTGAAGGCTCGCTTAGGCGGGCCTTCAATGTTTAACTGGCCTTTTCGATGGGCAAAGCCTCCTGACCAGTAAGCGTTTCTATGTCTATGGAAGATAGCTTTTCTTTCACCACTTCAGCGATAAAAGAGCTGGCCGATGTCCCAAGATAGTCTGCAACGGCGAAGAGTTTTTCTGCCTCTGCAACGGGGATACGGGTAGTCAGAACGTGTCGGTCGCCCTTAGATGGGCGCCCACCTGATGCGCGTTTCTGAAATGCCATACTCAGCACTCTAGGTTTCTGAAATGCCATATCGTCGCAGATCAGTGGCGTGTCGCATATATTTCTCCTCGTTGTGCGCGTCATCGTCACAGTCCTCGTGCCACGGCTGTTGAAGCATTTAGCCAAGCACGCTGCCGGCAGCTTTCAGTACAGTGCGGCGGATTTCCCGGTCTTGAGCACCGAGGTGACAGTTCCCCTCGAAGTCTCGACCCGTTCCACGTTAGACATGTCTAGCGTAATGGTTAAAGCATAAAACGCAATCTACCGGTCAATACGGGACAATGGACGCATGGAAAGCACTGATCGACTCCCATACATTGGCGCTGCGGCAGCATACCGCGGCACCGTCATGTTCGATCTCGCCGAAGAGTTTGAGATAGGTTTTTTTCTCTCTTACTACAGGAATTTCTCCATTCCACACATTGCCCAAGTTCTTGCGGGTACAGGAGAGGTGCACGCACGGCCGTCGAAACGCTCGATGGACACTGCAATTATCATGTACGAGCTCATCGAGGATGGGTTCGATGGTGCAAGAGGCCGGGCAATGGTTGATCTGCTGAACAGAGTCCACAAGGGAGTCAAGGGGACAAACGAGGACTTCCTCTATGTGCTGACCACGCTCTTGGTAGTTCCAATCCGTTTCTGCGACGTGTATGGCCGACGAGGCACTACTCCCGACGAGCGCAAAGCCGCCACGGTGTTCTATGCGGAGCTGGCGAAACGAATGGGCATCAGCAATGCCTTCACCTCTTATGACGATGCTGCCGAATTTCTTGATGACTACGAGAGGCGCTTCTCTGCCCCTAGTTCAGAGGGTGCGGGATTGATGGCCTCGACGATGAGTTTGTTTCGGGAACGCCTTCCACGCCCAGCGGCCCCACTAGCTGCACCCGTTCTGTCGGTGTTGTTCAATGACCCTCAACTGAGCCGGTCACTCGGGCTTCCACTCCCGAACCGAGTGATGAGGGCAGGCGTGCATCTTGGCTTGCGGGTTCGAGCCGCTCAGCTTCGTCGACGTCGGCCGCGGACTCGGTCCCGGTTCAACCCCGGCCAAGCGGGTAGCGGCGTGTACCCGGGAGGCTACGAGCTTGATGAGCTAGGGCCGCGTAATCGTGTCAGCTGAAAGCAAGGACTTTCGACGCGCTAAACAGGCGGCTAAGAAGCAGCTGCAGCATTTGGCGCTGCCTCCTGAGCTGTCTTTAGAAATGCTTCAATCGAAAGTCGAGCGCGAGCGTGGTATCAGCATTACCGTAAGGCCGGCTGGCCCGGATGACGACCCTCTTGTCACCGGTAGCGTCCTTTTCACTTCGAACCACGCTGTTATTACATACCCCGCAGATGCCAGTCCCCACCGCCAAATTAAGGTTCTCTGCCACGAGTTCGCGCACCTCATATTTGGCCACGTGCAAACCGATCCGTTCACCAATATTCCGGACGATATGAGCGAGATGCTGCAGCTGCTGGATCCGGGAATGATAAGGGCGCAGCTACTTCGGCGCCGCTGTTTCGATAACCCCGCAGAGCTGGAGGCTGAGGTTTTGGCCGATATGCTCTCCGTTCGACTTACCTGGTCCTCTACGCGCAGGTCTCCGACACCTGATGCGTTCGGAAGAGTCTTCGGATGAACGACTGGATACCGGCAGCGGTACTTTGGGGCCTGACGCTCGTCCGGCTGCCAACTGTGCGCAATCGCGAGGCCCTCCCTGCGTTCTGGGGTTCTCTCTTCGCCTCGATAGCTTTCACTCTTTACGTCCCTTCGGTCTACCTGACGGTTGACTATGCATTGGGAGGTGGCAATATTGCCGGCCTTATCCTCTCGGAGTTTGTCATCGCGGCCCTGTGGCAAATTCAGCGTTCCTTGCAGTTGGCTACGATCGCCGGTACAGTACCGGCCGGCGACCGTCTATGGGCCCGCTGGTGGGCACTCTGTTCCCTAGTCATGCTCTTGACATATCCCTGGTGGAACGCCGCCGAATCCACCAGGTGGATGGTGAGTCTATACGGGGCCCATCCAGCCCTCCTTGTCTTCCAGACATTCGCCGTGGCTTTCATAATGACCGTGAGCGTCAGCGCGTTGAGGATCTGCTGGCCTCGAATGAATCAGATGAAAGGCCTGTTTCGCGCTGGATTCAGGATGGTTCTCGCTGGATTCGGCATCGCCCTCATGATCGCTGGCCTGCGCCTTTACGGGAACTTTCTTCCAGCAGGGTCAGGAGCCAAAGCAGCAGTTGAACAGTTCTTTGAATTGGCTCAACAAGTGATTGTCATCCTCGTGTCATTAGGGCTTTCGCTCCCAAGGCTCACCGCTGTGGCGCAGAAATTCGCCCTAACCGTGCGTGCAGCCCAGATGCTGCGTACCATCCAGCCGATCTGGCAAGGCGTAGCTTCGGCCGAAATGGATCTCGTTATTGATTCGAAGCCGTACTCCAAAGCTGAGTTCTTGAGCATCAATAGCGTCGCCCGTCTCCAGCGACGGGTGTCGGAAATTCGAGACGCTGAGATCAGGGCCCGAACGAGCGGATACACAATGGATCCACAAAGCGCTGGAATAGTTAGAGAGGTTGAGACACTCTTGTACAACTACCCAGACAGCCATACGAGCAGTGAGAAGCGGCGCGTTGAAACCTAGGAACAGCCCATACGCAGAACAACGTCGAGCAGAACTCGCCCGACGGTTGCGCGTATTGCTCGATGTGGTGGTGGCCGAAGGAGGCCGTCCTTATGAGTTCACCGAAATTCAGGCCGCGTTAGCAGAGAAAGGTGTGAAGCTGTCCCGCGCGCGCTGGTATTACATGCGTGACGGTGATGGGCCACTTGTCACGGATGAGAAGCTCCTGATGGCATTGGCCGAGTTCTTTGGTGTCCCCGGTGCATACTTGACCGATCCAGGATCAGAGATGCCGGATCGAGTGGAGGCCCAACTGGAACTTCTCAAAACAATGCGGAAGAACCAAGTAAAGTCCTTCGCACTTCGTGCCTTGGGTGAGGTCTACGACGCCGAAAGCGTCCGTTCTCTAGCCAAGCTCATAGATACAGCGCTGGACGAGGGTAAATAGCCCTGGTTCCCGAAGTAATAACTTAGTTGCATGTTACCCTTAGACATGTCTAAAGGCATGACTAAGGAGGACCGTCCGTGAATACGAAAGGTCTCACTATCGGGGCTATTGCGTCAGTGCCGGCGGTGTTCCTGGGCCTGGTCTTCTCTTTAGTGCTGTTGGGAGACTCGAAGTCGGCAGCTGCGGCTTGTGCTCCGGTTTCGGCCGCCAGCGACAGCGACATCCACGTTGATGGCTACTCCACCGACCAGGTGAAGAATGCTGCGGCCATCATCGTTGGTCAAACGTTGAACCTGCCGGTTAAAGGGCAAATGATCAGTGTGATGGCCGCGTTGGGAGAGTCGGGGCTGCGTGTCCTGGACTACGGCGACGGCCCCGGACCTGACTCCCGTGGATTGTTCCAGCAGCGCGACAACGGCGCGTGGGGCTCGTATGCGGACCGCATGGACCCGGTGACCAGCGCCACGAACTTCATCAAGGCGCTGCAGGCGGTTGACGGCTGGGAGCTGATGGAGCCGACCATCGCCGGCAACAAGGTGCAGCGCAACGCCGACCCGTACCACTACCAGAAGTACTGGCCCGAGGCCGTCACGCTGGGAGTCCTGTGGAAGAAGTCCAGCTTTCAAGGAAGGGTCCGCTTGTGAATTCGAACAAGGGCTGCATCGGTCTGGCTTTATTGACGCCGGCATTCCTGGCCGGGTTCTTAGTTGTTGTCTTGGACGGCGGAAATTCTCCCGCACAGGCTGCTGAGTCCTGCGTTGCTCCCGCAGGCGTTTCCGAGGATGGATCAGCTCAAGCAGGGAGCGTCCCTGGCTTTGACGACGAGCAGTTGAAGAACGCGGCCGCGATTATGAGGGCGGCAAAGTCACTGGATCTTCCGGCCTCGGCCCAGTTGTTGGGGGTTCAAGCCGCGATCGGTGAATCCACGCTGAGGGTGATTGACCATGGAGATGGGGCGGGGCCTGACTCTCGGGGCCTTTTCCAGCAGCGGGACAACGGCGCGTGGGGGTCCTACTCGGACCGTATGGATCCCATGATTTCCGCAACGAACTTCTTCAAGGCTTTGCAACGGGTGGAAGGTTGGGAAACTCTGGAGCCCAGCCGGGCGATCAACCGTGTGCAGCGCAACGCGGACCCGAATCACTACACGAAGTTCCGCACCCAGGCCACAGGTCTGGTGAAGGCTCTCGGCGGGGAAAACGCTGTCGGCATTGATCCCAGCGGCACATGCCCCGCGGCGGGAAATACCGTCGTCGGCGACCTGGAAGGCAAATGGGTCCACCCGCTTCCGGGCTCGACCTTGACGAGCGGATATGGCCCGCGTCCCACTCCGGCAGGGACCATCAATTTAGGCAATTTCCACTACGGTGTGGACCTCTCGACCCCAGGTAGTCCGGGCACGATCGTAGCCGTGACGGATATGAAGATCGTCAAGACCAGGGAAACGGACGGTGCGTACGGCACCGGTGTGACCGGGCAGACCACAGACGGGAAACTTACCATCAGTTTCTTCCATATGAAGGCGGGGTCGCTGCAGGTCAAGGAGGGGGACACCGTTGCTGCCGGCACGCCGCTGGGCACCGAGGGCGCGACAGGCAATGTCACTGGCCGGCACCTGCACATGGAGTTCTTCGCCGGGACACCGTCCAATCCCACGGCTTCGGTCAATCCCACCGTCGACCCGACCCCGATCCTGAAAGAGAAAGGCATTCTCTGATGCGCAAGCAACTGGCCATTACGGTAGCTTTGGCAGCAGCATTTTCCCTGGGCGCGTGCGCCGGGGGCTCCGAGAACGGGCCGGCGGCAGGATCCGTCCCTACCGTGCAGGTCGGGCAGGAGAGCCACAGCGCCGACGACGGCCATGATCACGGCGCGGACGAACACCATGGTGTCCCGGAAGTGACCTGGGATCCCGCGGCGGAGACGGCGGTCAAGGACACGGCAGGCAAGGTCATGGGCTTGTTCGCCCGGCCCGACGTTCCGGCAGCGGCCTGGTTCAACGAACTTGCCCCATACCTGGCACCGGACTACGCGGAGGATGCACGGTACATCGACCCGGCGCGGGTGCCGATCCGGGAAGTCACTGACGGTCCGGCCATCAGCAGGGAAGCCGGCAACCCGCGGACCGTCACTGCCTCGTTCTCCACGGATGCAGGCAGGTGGCAGATGCTCCTGCACCGGTCCGGACAGCAGCAGCCCTGGCTGGTGACAGCCATTACCCCGCAGGACCCGGCCCAGGCCACGGCCTCATGACACGACAGATCCCGGAACGAGCGAGAGGAACCATCCGATGAGCACGAACTGGCAGGGGAGCGAGCGGAAGAGCCGCGCGCCCATCACTCTGACCGATCCGCAGCCCGAAGAAACAACAGCCGGGTCCGCAGCGGTCATCCACGCGGTACCTGGCGCGCAGGCGACGGTTGAGCCACAGGGGCAGCCGGTGGCGGTCGCGGCCGCGGTGGACCACGGTGAAGCTCCGCTGGTCAGCGGCCGCCGCAGCGCAACTGTCCTGCGCAAGGAGAACGTTAATGATCAGTTGCCGCCGGCTACCGGCTGGCAGGCGTTCCTTCGGGCGGTGAGCTTGGGATTGATCAGTCCGAAGGTCGGCACGGCGGAGCTGGCCCGCAGGGCGGACCTGTCCGCGATCCAGCGTGTGTACTCGCGTCCGATGCAGATCATGGTCGCCCAGCCCCTCGGCGGCGTGGGCAAGACGATGTGCAGCATCGGCCTGGGTTCCACGTTCGGCATCCATTCCGGGCAGCAGACGCTGGTGTGGGACAACAACGAGATGATGGGCACCGCCGGGGTGCGGACCAACGCGAACGATTCCATCTCTACGGTGTGGGATCTGCTGAACGTCCTGGAATCCTTCGAGACGGTCACTGCCCGCAAGGGGGAGTTGTCCTATTACACCCGCCATCAGGGCAACAACCAGTTCTCCGTCCTGGTCGCGGACGAGGACGCGGACCGGATGAAGTCCATCGGTGCCGATGAGTTCAACCGCATCCACACGGTCGTGAGCCGCTTCTACGACACCATCATCGTGGACACCGGCAACAACACCCGCTCCGCGAGCTGGCTTGCCTCGATCGAGGTCACGGACCAGCTCGTGATCCCGACGACGTTGAAGCGCAACGCCGTCGTGTCCGCGCTCAGGATGATCGAACAGCTCGAATCCATGTCCGAGCGCACCGGCAACCCGCACTACAAGGACCTGGTGGCCAACGCTGTCGTCCTGGTCACCCAGGGCGGGGGAGCGAAAGTCTCCGCGGCCGAGCAGGCAGAACTTCGGCAGAACCTGGCCTCCGCGGTACGGGTCCTGATCGACATCCCCTACGACGCGGCACTGGACACCGGCTCAATCATCGACTGGCAGCTCGTCGCAGACCCGGCCCGCCGCGCCTTCGAACGGGCCTCGGCCGCAATCGCCGCCGGGCTCCTGGCCACCGACCTTAAACACGCCACTTCCGCCACGACGACCAACCGGTAAGGACCTCAGAACCATGTTCAGCACGATCACCAGCGAAATCATCATCCGTGCCGCGGTCCCTGCCGCCGAGAACCCGCTTAGGCCGCGCGCGATATTTAGCCGGGTTTTGGGGCATGCCGAATTTAGAATTGTGCTATGGAACAGATGAAGCGGCTGGCGGAAGCCTCGGCCGACAGGTACGAGCGTCTGCGGCCGCATCTGAATGAACGCGACCGGCGTCTGGTGCTGGGAGCCGAAGCCGCCCATCTTGGCCGAGGCGGAATCAAGGCCATCGCGGCTGCCACCGGAGTCCATCCCGATACCATCTCCCGCGGAGTGAGAGAGATTGACGAGGAACCGGAGCCGCAGGGGCGGATCCGGGCAGCCGGCGCGGGACGGAAGCCGGTGACCGACATCGATCCCGACATCGCCGCGGCCCTGAAGGCGCTGGTGGACCCGGGCACCCGCGGGGACCCGATGTCACCGCTGGTCTGGACCACGAAATCGACCCGCACCCTCGCGGCGGCGTTGACCGAAGACGGGCACCCGGTCTCGGACCGGACCGTGGCCGGGCTGCTCTCCGATGACGGCTACAGCCTGCAGTCCAATGCCAAGGTCACCGAGGGCAAGCAACACGAAGACCGTGACGCCCAGTTCACCTACCTCGCCGGGCAGGTCAACGACTACCTCGCCGCCGGCCAACCGGTCATTTCGGTTGACTGCAAAAAGAAGGAGCTGGTCGGCGACTTCAAGAACGCCGGGCGCCAATACCAGCCGGCCGGAACACCCGAGCGCGTCAACGTACACGACTTCCCGGACAAGGACCTGGGCAAGGCCATCCCGTACGGGATCTACGATGTCTCGGCCAACACCGGCTGGGTCTCGGTCGGCACCGACCACGACACCTCCGCATTCGCCGTGGCAACCCTGCGCAACTGGTGGCAAAACACCGGATCCGCACGCTACCCGGACGCGAAGAAACTGCTCATCTGCGCCGATAGCGGCGGCTCCAACGGCAACCGCATCAGGGCCTGGAAAATCGAACTCGCGAAACTGACCGCCGAAACCGGACTGGAAATCACCGTCTGCCACCTGCCCCCGGGCACCAGCAAATGGAACAAAATAGAACACCGGCTCTTCTCCCAGATCACCCGCAACTGGGCCGGCCGGCCGCTGCGCACCCACCAGATCATCGTCAATCTGATCGGCAACACCACCACTTCCACCGGGCTGACCGTCGAGTGTGTTCTGGACACCGGCGAGTATCCGACCGGCCTCAAATACGCCACCAAAGACATCGAGGCCCTGCCAATCGCCCGCCACGAATTCCATCCGGAATGGAACTACACGCTCCGACCACCCGACACGCCATAAAACCTAATTAAATTCTTCGCGACCCCTTAGCGGTGTCCAGCCCGACATCAGCGTCTTCGGCGTGAAGTTCCAAAGCGCCATTGAACTTGTCCTGGGCGGCATCTGGGCCCTTGCCATGATCCTCGTCGCGGCGGCGTTCCTATGGAACCTGGCCAAGTGGGGCTTCGCCCGCCAGCGCGGCCACTCCGACGACATCGAGGAAGGCGCAGCGGGCGCGAAGAAGAGCGGCATCGCCTTCGCGGCCGTAGCCGGCGCCAGCGTGATCCTTGGCGGCATCCTCGCACTGACCAGCGCCGCGGGGGCCTGGCCCATGCGCAAACACTGGAAAGCACTCACGGCCGTAGGGGTGATGATCCTGATCGTCGCCGTTGCCGTTATCCTCATCAACCGCCCCGCACCGGCCACGGAACAGGACCCCGGTCCGCTCCAGGCCTCCGGGAAGTTCGGGTTCCCCGTCTCCGACATCAACATCGGGGAAGGCGGAACCACGAAAGCAAGTGACGATAAAACCATCACCGGCTACAACGGCACCTGCGACTCCGCAGCCCAGGCCGCAGCCAACTACACACACCTCATCAAGGATCTGAACCTCGGCACGTGGGCGCAGCAGAAAAAGGTCCTCACCGAGGTGTCGATGCCCGGACCGTGGTTCGAAGAAGTAACCTCCGCGGGGGAACTGTTGGCTGACGCTGAAAGTCTGCCAGCGGGTGCGTTCGATGGCGGGTGGTACACCCGCTCTGATGTGGCTGCCGGCGGCATGTACCGGATTGCCAGCTGTGAAGAAGAGCAGGGCGCAGTCGTCCAGGTCTTCACCGGTGGCGTTGGTGCCAGAGTGAACGAGGCCCCCAACGCCTTCTTCCAGACCGTCACCTTTGAACTGGCCTGGGACGGTGACTGGAAAATCACCGACGCCGCAATCGTCCCCGTCAACCAGGACTTCGGCGGCCGCGTCAAGGACGGCGGTCCCATGAGCGTCGGCACCAACATGGATGGGGAAACGGCCCCGGTCCTGCGAAACGAGCTGGTCAGCGCCTTCTTCAAGGACAAGAGCAGGGACGGATGGATCGAGTATGCAAACGCTCAGCGCTAACAGGACGATCCGCCTGGCCGCAGCCTTGCTCGTGATGTTCCTTGGCCTCGGCGTGGTGTTCGCCGGCCCCGCCCATGCAGCGGACGAGGTAACCACAACAGAAAAACTGAACGCCGACCAGCTCAAACGCCTCGCCGGGCTGCCCGAGGCCCAGCGGAACGAGATCCGGGACCGGCTCAACCACGAGCTGGGCAAAGAAAGCTGCGCCGACTTTGCCTTCTTCACGTCCATGGGCGGCAACGATTGTGAGAACGTCGCAGCCAAGGCATTTGGGACTTTCCTGACGACACCCGAAAAGTCCCTGGACTACGACGGTACGAACACGGGCCCGTTCTGCGCCGGCCTGTCCGACGTGGGCGCACCTATGAAAGCCACCGCCTGGTGCGTGCAGGGAGCGGCGTGGCAAGAATTTTCTCCGCTGGCCGGGGTGGCTCTTCGTGCGACCCTCTCGGTGATACCCGGCGGGCAGGTGGTGTTGGGCACGGTGGATACCGTGGCGTTCATCGCGGACGCGAAGGACGGGTTTGAGCGGTTCGCCAACACCGTTAAGGAAGAGGGGGTGACGGCCACCAACGAAGTGCTGAACAACCTGTTGAAGGTCGCCGCGTTCGAGATTGACGACTCGTTCCGCAACACCTGGGCGGCGTTTTCCGGGATCGGGATCCTGGTCATGGGGCTGATGTATTTCAAGCTCTGGAAAGACGTCTCGAACGAGGAGATCGACATGGACTCCGCCCGGCAGTCCCTGCTGTGGTACGGGCCGCTGTCGATGATCCTGGTGCTCTTCGGACCGGCCCTGGGCTATGTGGTCAACGGGTGGATGACAGGGATCACCGAGTCCGTGACGTTCTGGACGTCCAGCCGGGTAACGGATTTCGGGGTCGCTATTTCCCGGTTCGCCTCGTATGAATCCAGCGGCGCGTTCGGCCCGCTGGCGGCTGTCGTCCTGTTCGGCCTGTTGTTCGTCTCGGCGTGGGCGATGCTGGGGTTGCTGGCGGTGCAGCCGCTGGCCCTGTACCTGCTGGGACTAGGCCTGGCGCTGATGATCGGTTTCATGATCCATGCGAAGTACCGGGAACGGGTGGGCAAAGTGGGGGTCCTTTGGCTCGGTATTTCCCTGTCCAAGCCGCTGCTGCTGCTGATCATGGGCGCAGTCTTCAGCTACATTGCGTCCCGCCCGGCGTTCAGCGACGAGGGTGTTGACGACGGCATGGTGAACGCCACGTCGGTGTTCCTGGCCGCCGCCGCGATGATGGTTCTGGCCTTTGCGCTGCCGCTGCTCTTCAAGTACATCCCGATCCTGCCCTCGTCCTCCACCGGTATGGGCTCGGACCGGCAATCCGTTGCCGGGGCCGCCATGGTCGCCGGGGCCGGCGCGGGAATATCTTCCGCCATCAGGGCGCGCAGGACCTCGCAGGTCCAGTCCGGCAACTCCGGGGGCGGCGGCAACCGTCAGCGCGGCGGCAAAGCCGGCACGCAGGGAAAACCCGAGGCCGAACAGGAAACCCCCGGGCTCGGGAATCCGGGCCGGCGAAGCACAGCCTCGACGTCCGGCGGGCAGGGATCCCCGCCCGGGCAGGGACAGGACCCGCAGGAGACGCAGACCATCGGCGACTTGCAGAAGGCCGGCCGCTCCGGGACCGCCGGCGGAAAAGCGGGCCAGGCCATCCAGGCCGGCGCCGCATCGGTGGGCCGGGGTTCGGTGAAGGTCGCGGCCGGCGGCGCTACGGCGTTCCTGCTGGCGGGCCGGGAAGCCGCCCGCCAGGCGGCGTTGCGGGGCCGCCAGTCCGCGCGATCGATGGCACCGGATACCGATCACATCAGCGGCCGGTAAGGCCAAGTACAGGCAGGGAGAGCAGGTAGTCATGGGAAGAATGGTTGTTGTCGGCGGCGAGGTTCAGGGCCGTGGCCTGTTCGGGGGAAACCGCACGGCTCCGGAGTGGATCGGCCTGTCGGCGGCCGTCGGCGCGGCGCTGCTGGTCGTCATGGCCGGCGGCAGCGGGATTATCAGCCTGATCATCGCCGCCGTGCTGGTCCTGACCGGGATCATTCTGACGACCCCGAACAAGTTCTCCGGCCACCGCTCCCTTGGCGCCCTCTTCGTGGAGTCCCGGCACAAGAAAGCCCGGCGCCGGAACACGTCCCTGGTGTACGTCCCGATCAAAGACCGCCCGCACACGCGGATGGTCAAGGCCGGCCGGAAGGACAGGGCCCGCGCCGATGCGAAGGGCCTGATCGAGGTTCCCGTCCGCCACACGGGTAACGCGCCGCTGATGGTGGGCACGGTCCGCCACTTCACCGTGGACACCCCGGACGGGCCGCTGGTCATCTTCCGCCACCAGGGCAAGGTCGCCAAGCCCTACTACACGGCCACCATGGAAATCATGGGCTCGTCCTCGGCGATCCGGGAGGAGTACCGCAAGGAATCCGGGCACGTGGCCCGCGGCCAGTACCTGGCCCGGCTGGCCCGCCGCCAGTCGCTGGTGACCCACGTACAGTCCCTGGCCCGGGCCGTGCCGATGGACTCGGCCGACCACCTGCTCTGGGTCAAAAGGCGGGTGGCCAAGGACGTCCCTGCGATCCTGCTGGAATCCTACGGCGCGCTCTGCGAAACCGTGCGCTCACGCTCCGAGCAGCACCGGACCTACGAGACCTTCCGGATCCCGAACTCTCCGGCGCTCTTCCGCCGTGCGGACGCCCTCGGCGGCGGAGACGAAGGGATCGGCCAGGCGGTCTACCAGGAAATCCGCTCGGCGATGTCCCAGGCCACGATGATGGGCTCGATCATCGACTTTAGGCCGCTGGGACCTGCGGCGATGGCCGCCCTGCTGCGCCATCTGCAGGACCCCGACTTCGACATCGACGACCACGACGGCGCCGATCTGATGGACTGCTGGCAGCACCTGGACGGCGACGCCTCGCCGCTGTCGCTGGTCATCAACCGGCACTGGCACATCCGCACCGGGTACGTGCCGGCCTCGGCCTTCAGCCCCCAGGCCATCCCGGTGGAAGCCCTGGAAGCGGTGATCAGCGGCATCCAGCCGGCCGTGGTGCACTCGGTGTCCATGGTCATGGAACTTCAGGACGCGCGCAGCGCCCGGGCCAAGGCCCGCAGCCACGCGGCCATGGACCGGGCCAAAGAGAAACAGGTCGCCAAATCCGGCGTCGTCACGGACGGTTCCGAAGAAGTGCTGCTGGCAGCTTCCCACCAGCGCCTCCTGGACCTCAAACCCGGCTCCGGGCACCACGGGGCGGCCTACGCCCTGTATATCTCGTTCGCGGTGGAGAACGCGGACGAGATCCTGTCCACCACCGACATTGTCGAGGCCGCAGCCGCCGACGCCGGCATCGAGTTCATCGACTGGATGGATAACCGCAACGACCTTGCCCTGATCACCACCATGCCGTTCACAAGGGGAATCCGATGACCACCACGAACGACACCAAACGCTTCAGCCTCCCAGATGCCCTGGCCAATGCATTCCGGCGGACGACCAGGGCAAAAGCCCGCACTGAGCGGCTGACCCTGGACGCCGCGTCCGCCGCTTCCGCGGCCGACGGGCAGGGCCGTGCACGGCCGGTGTCGAAGTCCGCCGTGAAGAAGGCGGAGAAGAAAGACGCCAAGCGGCGCGAGTCCGCGGAGGCCACAGCGAATGCCTCCGCCCGCTGGCACCATGAACGGAAATGGGGGTTCGCGTCCCGGCTGGGCTTCTATGACCCGGCCGCGCCGGGGGTGGAATCCTCCACCCGGCAGATGGAATTCTCGCACATGGCCATTGCGTCCCCGCCGACCTCGCACCGCGGCCTGGTGTTCGGCGTCGACGCCGGCTCCGGCTGGATGATCGTCCACGACCCGTTCACCGCCTACGGGGAGACCATCGAGTCCCCGAACGTCTGCTACATCGGCGACCTCGGGCAAGGGAAATCCTCGGCCATGAAAACCTGGGGCGTGCTGCGCCAGCTGATCCTGGGCCGCCGCGTGGTCGTGATCGATAAGAAGTTCCAGAAAGACCTCGGCGCCGGAGAGTACACGCCGCTGGCCAAGAGCTTGGACGTCGCCCCCGTACGGTTCCGCATCGGCGGCGGCGGGTCCCGGATCAACATCCTGGATCCGCGCATTGCCGCCCGCGTGAACGAAGAACCGGGCGGAGGCGACCTCTCGACCCCGGCGGGCCAGTCCATGCTGCTGCGCGCGGTGATGGAAGAAGCGCTGGCCCGGCCCATGAGCCCCAAAGAGGGCAAGGCCGTGCGCATGGCCCACCGGCAGGCACTGCGGCAAGCGGAAGCGGCAGCCGAAACCGCGCACATCGGGCACGTCCTGCACGCCCTGTACGCCCCGGATGCGATTACTGCGGAGGCCGTGGGCCTGACTGTGGAGGAACTGCGCGGCTGGGGCCAGGACCCGGCCTTTGAGCTCGAACGCATGATCGAAGACGACCTGGCCGGCCTGATCGACGGCCCCACCAGCCAGGACATCGCGCTCAACGCCGGCCTGACGGTTTTCGACGTCTCGGCCCTGCCCGAAGACGGCCCGGCACTGCCGATCGTCATGACGATCATCAACACCTGGCTGGCCAACACCCTGTACGGCCAGCAGACACCGGTCCCGACCATCCTGCTGATCGAGGAAGCCTGGCACACCGTCCAGGGCTCGGTCGCCACCGTGACCCGGCGCAACACCAAACTCTCCCGCGCCCTGTCCCTGTCGTGCCAGTTCGCGTTCCATCACATCTCCGACATCCCCGAGACCAGCCCGGCCATTTCCATGCTGAAGGAATGCGGCACGGTCCTGCTGTACAAGCAGCAAAAATCCGCCGACGCGCTGGCCTGCGAGGACATGTTCAACCTGCCCCCGGGATCCGCCGGCGTCATATCGCAGCTGGTCAAGGGAACCTGCCTGTTCAAGATCGGCAGCCACGACCCCTTCGAAGCCATCCACGTGCGCAGCCCCCTGGAAACCGAACTGACCGACACGGACGGCGCCATGAAGTCCACCAGCACCATCGCCTTCACCGACGACACACCCGCCACGGAGGTTGCACCGGCATGAGCCAGCCCACGTCCACGGACACGCTCCTGAAACTGATCCTCGCCGCCACCGTCGCCGGCCTGCTGGCCCTGGCCTGGGTCTCGGCGTTCCTGGGCGAACTCCTGACACCCACCGGCATGCCCTGGACCAACCTGCCTCAGCTCATCACACGCTTCAAGGAAGGCAGCTTCCAATGGCCGGCCGCCGCAACCTGGATTCTCATTGTCCTGGCGGTTGCCGCATTCCTCGGGGCGGCGTTCCTGGCCTCCCGCGGGGGAGGCCGCGGCAGCGCGTCCCAGCGCGCCCTGGCCGGCCGGCTGGCCACCGGTGCCCGGCTCTCCTCCCTGACCGAAAAGCACCGGGCACGCGAATCCAGGCAACTGCATCCGGACGCCGAAAACCTGCCACCCGGCCAGAAACTGGGGTACACGCTGGCCGGGAAACGGCAGATGCTGTTCAGCGGCTACCGGCAAACCGGGCTCAGCATCATCCCGCCTGGCGGCGGCAAGACCTCCGCCTGCGTCATCCCCAGAATGGCCGGCGCTCCCGGTGCCGCGCTGATGACCTCCAACAAGATCGACGGCGTACCCGAAGTGATAGCAGCCCGGCACAACTTGGGCCGCATCTGGATCTTTGACCCCAACCGCATCTACCGGACAGCGGACCGCCCTGACTTCATCTTCAACCCCCTGTCACTGGTGGAAGACACAGTGACCGCCATGGAACTGGCCTCGGTCATCATCACCGCAGCGAAGAAAAACAACCCACGCGACGGGGACGGCAAAGATGACGCCCACTTCGGCCCGGCCGGCGAAACATGCCTTGCCTGGGCTCTGCTGGCGGCAGCCATCGAGAAGAAGCCTCTTTCAGTCGTGCATGAATGGATGGCCCGGGGGGATCTGGTCCGGATCAGGGACATCCTGGAAGACGCCGGGTACGACTCTGCCGCAGCAGACATGTTCGGGTTCAGTAAATGGCCTGACCGCACCAGGGGCTCGCTGATCGCCACCACGCAACGGATGTGCCGGGACCTCTCCCAGAGCACCTTCCGCGACTGGACAACACCGGCACCCGGCATTGACGAATTCGACCCCACGAAGTTCCTGGGCAGCAAGGACACCCTGATCCTGCTCTCCGAACGTCGCCCCGGCGGAACCGGGGCAGTGATCACCGCCATCGTTAAATCCATCACCACGGCGGCCAGGAACCAGGCCCCCGGCGCTGCCCGCCTGCTGGTCCCGCTGGTCGCGGAACTGGACGAAGTTGCCAATATCGTCCCGTGGCCTTCGCTGCCGGAGGACTTTAGCTACTTCGGTTCCCTGGGCCTGTGCTTCACCGTCTACCTCCAGGCGTACGCCCAAGGCGTGGGGGAGTGGGGCGAGAACGGTATGCGCACTCTCTGGCAGACCGCCGGGTTCCGGCTCGTGGGCGCGAACGAGGAAACGGCATTCACCCGCGGGCTCTCCGAAACCATCGGAACCTGGGAGAAGGAGATGGGGAAGGACCGGCCCACCAAGACCCTGCCGAAGGCGGGACCGGAGGATTTCGCGAACCTGCCGGGCTTCACGGCGTTCCTGTTCAGCGCCAGCGCTCCGGCCGCTCTCATCAGCCTGTTCCCCTGGTTCAAGGACAAGCAACTCGCGGCCACCATCAAGGAAGGGCTGCCTGCGGCCGGGGAACCCGCGCAAGCCAAACCGGCTTCCCCTGGTCCTGTACAAACCCTTGACCGGGAGGAAGCAACGCCGTGACCGTCGAGCCGGAGACTGCAGGCGATGAGCCGACAGAGGAAGAACTGGTCCAGCAGTTCGTGATGTGGGTCGAGCTCATGATCCACGACACGGAGTCTGTCCCCGATACGAAGAACGAGCGGTACTGGTGCCCGCAATGGTGGGCCCACCCCGAAGCGGTCAGCCGCCTCAGCGCCCTGCACTCCGCTTACGCACAGGCCGTCAACGACGACACCGTGTCCGCCTGGTGGGTGCAGCACTGGGACAGCCACACCCGCATCCTCTTCTCCCAGCACGGCCCGTTCGAGAACTGCCAGACCCGCCACACCTTCCACGACCGGGCAGACTCCTACACACCACGGCTGCTGACAGAACCTCCGCCGGCCGGCTGGACTCCTTGAGAAAGAACTGCACGCCGGAACGCGCGCAGATCCATCAGCCGGCCTCCTGCCGAGCCCCCGCGATCGCTGCGGCAGTCGTTACTGGCACCTCTGCGTATCACGTTCGGGCGTATTCATCGACTGGCGCCTGTGTAGGTCTGTCTGATCCGCTGCTGCTAGTGACCCTCTGGGAGAAGAGGGGCAGGTGGCCGTTCGCCGGAGGACTCTGAGTAGTGTTCTGTGCGGCGATACTGCTGGGGCTTTGGCTTTCCGTCGCCGGTTACGGTTGGCGTTTCAGGCTGGCGTATCTGGCCCAGTTTTCTCCGGCTGAATCGGCGTGTTTGAAGGCCACTTGGTAGCTGTAGCCGAGTGCGTCCGCGACTAGTGGCGGCGGCATCTGGGTGACGAGGTCGTCGAGCGAACGGTTGCGGGCTCCTGTGAGCTGGATACCGAGCGAGCCGAGCCGGTGCGTGATGGTGTTCGGGTGCAGGTGGTGGCCGGCGTGGGTGCCGGGGAAGAGCCATGGGCTCTCGCTGACGCCGGTGCGGAGGTTGGGCCGGGTCTTGATGTGGTCCAGAAGCAGTTTGGCGAACGGCGCCGGGACGGGAACGGGACGGCCCCCGAAGTTTATAGCGGCCTGGCCTGTCGCCGGGTCGATGGCGATCGCGTCGGTGCGGAGCGCTGCGACCCGTACGAGGGGCTGGGCGTAGAGCAGGAGCAGGATCCCTGCGACCCGGTAGGGAAGGGATTCGCTGCTGCC
>NZ_JABBCH010000017.1 GCF_012952295.1 Crystallibacter degradans | reverse complement strand
TTCCTGGGCAGGTTTTCCGTTGAACAGGTGGACGGGAATCTTCACATCGCCGGCGTCACCGCCGAGATAGTCGCTGGTGGCGCCCGTCAGCATGTGTTTCATGCCCATGTCCATGCCACCCCCGCCCTCGTGGTCCATGCCCTCCATGCTGCCGCCGGACATGTCCATGCCCATGGACAGTTCCTCCACGACTTCCTCCGGGGTGCCGGTGATGCCGTCAAGCCAGTCATCGAGGATGATGACCCACTCCTGGTCGTAGGCAAGGGCCTCTTTCGGGTCCTCGATGATCAGGGCTCCGTAAAGGGCGCGTTCTCGCTGCATATCGAAGTGGGAGTGGTACCAGTAGGTTCCCGGGTGGGCCAGCCGGAACCGGTAGCCGTAATCGGTTCCGGCGGCGATGGCCTCCTGGGTGAGGCCCTGGACGCCGTCGGCGTCGTTGCGCAGGGCCAGACCGTGCCAGTGGACACTGGTGCCTTCCGCGAGTTTGTTCGTTACGGGAACGTCGAGCAGGTCACCCGTTTTAGCCCTGATCAACGGGCCGTTCAGGGACCCGTTGTAGCCCCAGGTGGATACCGGCTTTCCGGTGATTTTCGTGTTGAACGGTGCGGCGGTGAGTTGCTGTGTGACTGTCGTTCCGTCGGCGATGCGGCGGGCTTCGAAATCCGCGATCAGCGGATCGGTCGGCAGGATCCGGGTGGCTGCTCCGGCCGGGGCCGAAGGATTGGAACAGGCGGCAAGGGCGGCCGCAGTAGCGGTGGCTACGGAGGCTGAGAGGACCGAGCGGCGGGTAAGGAGACGGTTCATGAGGGCCTTCTTTCCATGAGGGACCAAGGTTCAAGAGCTGTTGGCTCGACGCGCCGGGAGGCGGTGGCGTCGAATCACGTGCCGGACGGATGTCAAACGGACACGGGCTAAATGTTGGGAGGGGCACCGGAGCAAGGCAACGGCCTGTGACCGTATACCAGCCCCGGCCGCCGGGGGCCGGGGTTATGTACGGCTGATGGACAGCTGAACCAGGGAAGGCGGGCGTATCACGGGAAAAATGCCGTGGGGCACCGGCAGGCAGGCGAACAGGGCTGGAGCAGCCGACAGCCCGAGCACGGACGGTAACAAGAGACCGGCTGTACCCAACAAGGTCAGAGCAAGAAGGCAGCTGGCGGCCGTGGACAACTCGTTGCCGCCCTCGGCGACGGACATGGCCGGGGGTGCGGCTTCAAGGGCGCCAACTGATGTGCCCTCGATGTCCGGGACAGCAGCCGCCCCCGGAAGATGTGCTGAAGCGGAAGGGGGGGCGGTCGTCTCTTCCAACGGCTCCATTCCGGTGACGTGAGCCACCACGACGCCCTGAACGGCGGATCCATGCCCGGCGGGCATGACGTGCATTCCCAGGATCCCCACGGCCACTGCGGCAAGACCCAGAATGGTCAGCAACATGCCGGCAGAGGACCGAACCGCCCGTGCTGCCGTCGCGCTGATCATGGACCTGTTCCTTCCGCCCGTGGGGGCTGCTTGTTTGCCCGCACTATTCTACAAGGCGTAGCAGAGTGCCTCTGGCCAAGGGTCTGGGACCGGCTACCGCCGTCCCGAAGGGATCCACATAGCCGACCGTCCGCCGTGCGGGCCGCTATAGGTCGGCAGGATGCAAGGGGGTAACGGGGGAGGAGGAATCGCGGCTGGCAGGGATGTGTCTTCGCCGGCACTTTCACCTGTGCCGGGTGACCCTTGCGGCCCGCGGTGCGGGCCGGCATCAACAGCGGTTACTTGCTTCCGGCCAGTTCATAGCCGGTATCGGCCACCGCCGCATGGACGGCCTCACGGGACAAGGGCATGGTGCTGCGTACTGTAATCGTTGAGGTTCCGCCGGGTACCAGTGAGACCTGGACGTCAGCGACGCCGTCGAGTCTGCCGATCTCGCGCGAGACGCGGGAGGCGCAGCCCCCGCAGGTCATGCCGTCAACCAGGTATTGCGACTCTGTGGCGGCAGGTGCTGCAGTCTGGGTTTCCAGCTCGGAGTCCTGGGCCGGGCCGCAGCAGGAGCAGCATGGCGAGCTGTTTGCGTTCAGGGAGGTTTCCTGGACTGTTGAACCGCACATATAGATCTCCTCAAAGATGGTTGCAGAGGGTGCTGTGTGGCCGAATTGGCCTGGGAAGCCCGGCTCTGCCGTACCGGGGGATTCCCCGCGTAAGACTCCTTGCAGTCCGCGACAGCGTTCGGTAGTCGAAGCTATACGGGGTATATGTCAAGCTTTTTGCCTCGTCATGGCTCTTGCCGGGATCCGTCATGCTGCGCCGGTGATCGGAACCGGTCAGCGTATCCGGCGCCGGAAGCTCAGCCGCACCCTGCACGGATACTGCCGGGTGGAAGCTTGCCAGCGCCGCACGGGACCGGCAGCCCTGCAGCTCCAACTGTTAGCCGGCCAGGCTGTGGGGGGCTGGCCGCTTATCGGCTTCGCATCTGCCTTTGCGGGAATTTCATTGATGCATCGCTGCATTAGGTGAAAGTCACATGCCCGGCCCCCCTTGTGTTCGGATCGGGCGGCTTTTAGGCTGGGCGTAAAGGGGGCCGGGCAGTATTGGGGGCCGGGTCCCAGGCGGGGAAGTCATCATGGCCGGCGGGCTGGTCAGCGGTCCGTGTTGAAATGCGACGTTGGCCGCTGGCAACGTGGGCCTGCGATGTGAACACCGCAGGGCACATTGGGGAAGCAGGGCGTTGTCCTGCCGACAGTCTTAATAGCGAATGGGCGGGAGGGGCCTTTGTGCCCGCCCGTGACGGGGGATCCATGGCGTATGTTCTTGGCATTGATATTGGGACAAGTTTTACGGCGGCGGCGGTAGCTCGTCTGGGAGGCGCGGGCACGACGGCGGCGCCGCAGAGTCTGGGGCTGGGGATGCGCGGCGGGGTTGTGCCGTCGGTGGCCTTTCTGGGCGAGGACGGCCAAGTTTTGGTGGGTGAGGCTGCTGAGCGGCGGGCGGCTACCTCTCCCGAGCGTGTGGTGCGCGAGTTCAAGCGCCGGGTCGGGGACACGGTGCCGATCGTGGCCGGGGACCTGTTTGTCGCACCGGAAGATGTTTTTGCCGTGGTGGCGCGCTGGGTGGTGGATCGTGCGGAGGAGCGTGAAGGGACGCCGCCTGAGGCGGTGACGCTAACGCACCCGGCGGGTTGGGGTGATTACAGGAAAGGCCTGGTCCGGCAGGCGCTGGCCGGGGTGGGCCTGGCCGAAGTCACGCTGTTGAGCGAACCGGAGGCGGCCGCCCTGCACTACGCCTCGCAGGAAAGGGTGGAACCGGAGAGCACGATCGCTGTCTATGATCTCGGCGGCGGCACCTTCGACGCCGCTATCCTGAGGAAGACGGCTGCGGGCTCGTTCGATCCGTTGGGCCGTCCCGAGGGAATTGAGCGGCTCGGCGGCGTAGACTTCGACGAAGCGGTGTTCGGTCATGTCACCGCGGGCGCGGGTGATCTTTTCACCGGCCTTGACGCCTCCGATCCGGCGGTGCTGGTGGCCCTCTCGCGGGTGAGAAGGGAGTGTACCGAGGCGAAGGAAGCGCTCTCGTGCGACTCCGAGGCGTCCATCCCGGTCCTGTTGCCCGGGTCCCAGGCCCAGGTACGGCTGGTGCGCCAGGAGTTTGAAATCCTGATTGAGGCATCCGTGCGGCAGAGCGTTGAGGCGCTGCGCCATGTGATGCAGACGGCAGGCGTCGGCGCAGGTGATCTTGCCGCGATCCTGCTCGTCGGCGGCTCGTCCAGGATCCCGCTGGTCACGCAGCTGCTCTCCGCAGAGTTGGGGAGGCCGATCGCCATTGACTCGGATCCCAAGGCTTCTGTCTGCCTTGGTGCGGCGTTCTCAGCTGCGGCCCGGATCCAGGCCCTGGAAGCTGACTCCGGCGGAGAAGACGAAGATCCGGCATCGGCGCAGGTGGCCGGTCATGGCCGGTTCGACTCCGGACCGCAGCCCTTTGTGCTCGCTGCTGCCGTCCCGGATAAGGAGATCCGGTACGGCAGGGGAGTGCGCGTGGCCGTGGTCGCTGCCACCGTTGCCGCCTTTACGGTTCTGACGGCGACGGCTGCGCAAAGCCCGCCGGCTTTGGAGGTTTTCGCTGCCATCGCCGGGACCGAGGAATCAGGGGGCGGCGATCGCAATGTGCCGGCGCAGGAGTCCCGCTCAGCGGAGGGGGACGGTACCCCGCAGCTCCAGGCACCGGACGGCGGCGGCCAGGACGCAGCGGCGGGATCCCTGTTCCCCGCCTTGCCGAATATCCGGACCTCGTCCACGCATACGCGATCGGAGGTAATCCCCGGCCGGGTTTCCGATGAAGACCAGGGATCCGCCGCTGTGACATCACGCGCAACGCCAGGACCGCGGCTGGCAGGCCAGGCTGATGCCCCGGGCGGCCCGGCGGATCCGGCCGCAGCCACCGCTTCGTCATCCGCCACACGATCTGCAGCAGAGCAGGAAAAACCGGTCCAGGTTCCGGGATCGGCCCCGGCGCAGCCTGAGCCGGGGCCGGCGTCGACGGTGCCTGCCCCTGGGCCTGCCGTACCGGGTGCCGTTCCCGGGCCGGAGCCCGAGCCCACCGTGCCCGTACTTGCTCCGGAGACCGAGCCCACCGTGCCCGTACCTGCTCCGGTGCCGGAGCCGGCGGTGCCGGTGCCTTCCCCGGAACCCACGCCGCCTGTAACCGGGCAGGTCCCTGCCGAATCGATTCCCGCGCCGGAAGGGTGAACGGGCATGGGAACGGGTAGCCTCTCCGCTGCGCCGGTAGTACACGGTGCGGCAGCTTCGATCTTGTTGGAAAAGGCCGCGGACGATCCGCACACACGGCTGCTGGCCGGTATCGCCGGCAGTGGGGGATCGGGGAAGAGCCTCCTGCTGGAGGCCCTGGTGGCGCAGTACCGGGCAGCGGGCATCCAGGTAAGCCGCGGCCACAACGGACTTGACCAGCGCGGCGGCACGGCGCCCGCTGCGGTGCTGGTCGACGACGCCCACCGGCTGGATGAACGGGCCCTAGCCCGGATCCACGGCCTGATCAGGGAACGCGACGTCCACCTCGTCGTCGCCTACCGGCCCTGGCCGCAGCGACCGTCACTCGAACGCCTCGCGGCCGCACTCGAACAGCACCATCCACCGGTTGTCCTGGGTCCGCTCACCCGGGAGGAAATCACCGCGCACGCCGCGGCGGCCTTGGCCGGCCCGGCCCCGCAGGCGCTGGTCGACCGGATCGTCGGGATGACCGGCGGAATGCCCTGGTTGGTCCACGCGATTATGGCCGCCTTCCATCTGGAGGGCCGGCAGGCTCTGGCCGATCCGGTAACGTCACCGGCTCTGGTGGAACGCCTCGGCCAGCGCCTGTATACCTTGGACACAGAGTTGCGTGAGCTGCTGCTGGCTCTGGCCATCGGATTCGACCTGGCCGGGCATGTACCGCCGGCACTGGAACAGGCATCGGATAGTATCGACCATCTGGTTTCCCGTGCCCGCGCCGCCGGACTGCTGCTGCCCAACGGAGAGCTCTTCCCCCTGGTGCGGCACGTGCTGCTGGAAATAACGCCGGCATACCGGCTGCACGCGCAGCAGCGGGCGCTGGTGGATGTTTTCACCGCTGAGGGGCGCCCGATCGACGGCGTCGCCCGCCGGCTGGCGCAGGAAGGTTTGAAGGATCCTAGGGTGGCCCGGGCGTTGGAACGGGCCGGCGACAAGGCGCTGGGAGGGGAACCCGAACTGGCCGCCAAAATCTATGACGAGGCGCAGTTGGCCGGTTCCGATGAACTCTCCCTCGCAGCCCGCAGGGCGCAGGCGGCCGCCGCCGTCGGAGACCTCGACGGGGCCGGCCGGATCTTGGATAAGCTCCTGACGCACCAGGATCCTCCGGACCTGGCCCGGGGCGTCGACGTCGCCGCCTCCACGTGGGCGCAGCGCGGCATGCTGGCGCGCAGCGCGCAGGCATACAGGTGGCTGGGACCGGAGCGGGCAGGGGCTTCGGCTGCGCTGGCTGCCGTGGTCATGATCGGTACCGGTGACAGGGAAGGCGCGGAAGCCGTGCTGGCCGCCCCCGCAGCCAGTGCCTCTCCTACCCAGGCTGGGAGAAGGTATCCGTGATTCCATCACCAGCCGGCCTGCACGGGCACTGCCCGCGCTGATCCGCGCATCGGATCTGATGACAGCTGCCGGCACCGCGGTCCCGCTCCCGGAGGTGCCCGCCGCGCTGGCTGCGCTGGCGGCCCTGCACCACGGCGAGCCGGCCGTGGCCGATACCGTCCTTGATGATGCGCTGACGGGAGATCAAGGCGGGCCGGTTGCCCGGCCCCGGCTCCTGCTGCTGCGGGCCTGGACGGCCATGCACCGCGGCCGTCCCGGCCTGGCGCGCGCCGCGATCGGCGAGGCCACCGCCGGCGGGCAGGGGTTCACGCCACGGGACGAACTGCTCTGGCACGCGCTTGAGGTGGGACTGGCCCGGCGTGCCGATGACACGCCAGGCCTGGTCCGGGCCTGGCGGCGGGCACGAACCGCCGTCCTGCACGTAGCCGTCGACCTTTACAGCCTCCTGCCCCTGGGTGAGCTGGCGGTGGCCTCCGCGCGACTGCATGAATCCGACCGGCTGGAGCCGTATCTGGCGGAGGCCTGGGCACTGCTGGCACGGCTGGGGGACCCGCCGCTATGGTCGGTTCCGCTGCACTGGTCCGCCGTCCAGGCCGCTATCCTGGCCGACCGCCCGCGGGATCTGGCACCCCACGCCGAGGCACTGGTGCACGCCGCCGGCCACAGCCATCTCGCGGCGGTCCTGGCAGCAGCGGGCCGGGCCTGGGTATCGGTGCTCGGAGGCCGGGTTGAGGCCGCGACCGTGGAATCCGCAGCGCACGCGCTGGCCTCGGTCGGGCTGATCTGGGACGGCGCCCGGCTGGCCGGGCACGCCGCGGCACGCGCTGCAGAACCTAAAGACATGACGCGCCTGCTTGCCTGTGCACGTAACCTGCATCCCGACCGGGGCGCGGACCCGGTGGACGGAACCGGCCGACCGCCTCCGGCTGCCCCGGCCGCCGCCGCGGTAGACCAGACCGGGCTCAGCGCCCGAGAACGCGAGGTCGCCCGGCACGTGCTGGACGGCAAAACCTACCGTGAGATCGGTACGGCGATGTTCATTTCGCCCCGCACGGCAGAGCACCACATCGGGCGTATCCGCCGCCGGCTGGGCATCAGGACCCGCGCGGAACTGCTCACCCGGCTGCGCCTGGCGCTCGACTCGGAATCCCCGCAGGGCCAGTAACACCGCAGGCAGCGGGCGGCTGCGCAGCGCCCGCTGCCTGCGGGGCTATGGACTCCTGCCGCCGCCGGTTCCCGCCAGGTGTAATGCATCCGGTGCCTGGCGCGGATCAGCTCCAGGCCGAACCCGACCAGCCGGAAACCCGGATGTCTTCTTCCCCGCGACGGCTTCCCAATCCCCCGTACCGGGCGAAAACCCCTAACGCGCAAACCCCCTCCCTACCTAATGCAGGGACAGTGCAATCCCCATGCGGGTGCCTGCCAGTAGGGGGGGAACTCCCGATGCCGGTCCGGCCCCCCCTGTCCTAGGTTTGAATCACGCCAGGCAGCAACGCCCGGCGGGCCACCATCCATACACGAACTGGGGGAACCACTCATGCCTACACTTGCTTCTTCATTGCTTGAATTCATCATGAACCTGCTCCGCGATCCGGAAGCCGCCGCGGACTTCCGCGAAGACCCTGAAGGCAGCCTCGAAGCCGCCGGCCTCGGCGGTATCTGCTCCGACGACGTGGACGCGATCATGCCTGTCATCCTGGACTACGCCCCGGTCCGGGCCGACTCATCCTTCGACCGCGACTACGAAACCGGCGGCAACACCTCCTGGGCCGGCGGTGAGCGCAACGACAACGGCTGGAACGGCGCAGGCAAGGACCAGGGCGGCGAGAAGGACCACGACAAGGGATACGAGAAGGACGAGGAGAAGGACAAGGACTACGGCAAGGGGGAAGACGAGGAGAAGGATTACGGCAAGGATGGGGAGAAGGGCCACGATGATGACCACGGCCATGCTGTGCAGCAGCTGACCCACATCGTCAACGAGTATTCCTACACCTCCACGATCGATGACCGGGACACCATCAACGACCAGTCCGTGAACCAGAACATCTGGGCCGACGGCGACGTCACCCAGTTCTTCGATAACGACGCGGTTATCGCTTCCGGCGACGACTCCGTGGCTGCCGGCGACGACGCCGAGGTGGATAACTCCACGGACAACTCGGAGGATAACTCCACCAACGTCCATGCCGGCGACGACGCCAACATCGAGATCGGCAACACCGACATCGATACGGACATCGACGGCTCCTTCAATGAGGACAAGTCGGTCGAAGACTCCTACAACACCGACGTCGACCTGGACGATTCGTTCAACGATAACTCCGATAACTCCGAGGACAACTCCGTCGACGTGGACCTCGAGGATTCGTTCAACGACAACTCCGAGGACCACTCGGAGAACATCGATGTCGAGCTCGAGGATTCGTTCAACGACAACTCGGACAACTCCTTGGAAGACGTGGGCAACACCGAGATCAAGGTGGAAGACTCGTTCAATGAGGACAACTCCACGGACAACTCCGTGCAGGTCGAGCTGGAGGACTCGCTGAACGATAACTCGACGGATAACTCCGTGGAGCTGGAGGATTCGTTCAACGACAACTCGACCGATAACTCCCTGGAGAATGTGGGCAACACCGAGATCGACGTGGAGCTGGAGGATTCGTTCAACGACAACTCCGATAACTCGACGAATACCGACGTCGAGGTCGGAGACATCGACCTCGAATTCGCCCCGATCGATGACTCCGTCATCATCGAAGACAACGAGCTCAACCTCGAGGCTGAGATCGAACCCGCGGCAGAGCACGCAGCCGGCTAAGACAGCCACCTGAAGGGGGACCGCAGCCCGGGGGAACAGCGGCACCGGCCCGGCAGCAAGCATCAAGCTTGCTGCCGGGCCCCGGCGTGACCTCATACAGTAAGAGCCCGAAGGAGGACGATCATGGTCGCAATGGTCAAACTGGTGGAGCATGGCATCGAACTGGCCGGTGCCGGGGAACGGGCCGACCTGCGCCGGCGCCTGGAACAAACCCGCCGCCGGCTGATGGATCCGAACATCCGCGTGATCGTCGTGGGGGAGTTCAAGCAGGGCAAGAGCCAGCTGATCAACGCCCTGGTCAACGCACCTGTCTGTCCCGTCGACGACGACATCGCCACCTCCGTACCCACTGTTGTGCGCCACGGAACCGTGCCCTCCGCCGTGGTCCTGGTTCCCCGGGAGGATTCCGCCACTGCCGGCAACGAGCCGGACCTGGAGCGCCGCCCGGTCAAACTCGAAGAGCTCGCCGACCACGTCTCCGAACGGGGCAACCCCGGCAACCAACGGCGTCTCGCGGCAGCCGAGGTGTTCCTCCCGCGCAAAGTCCTCGCCGGCGGCCTGTCCATCATCGACTCGCCCGGTGTCGGCGGCCTGGACTCGGCCCACTCACTGACCACCCTCACGGCGTTGCCCGCCGCGGACGCAATGCTGCTGGTCTCCGATGCCTCCCAGGAATACACCGAACCGGAAATCAGGTTCCTGCAGCAGGCCATGCGGATCTGCCCGAACGTAGCCTGCGTGCTCTCCAAGACCGACCTCTACCCCCAGTGGCGCAAGGTCACCGAACTCAACCGGACACACCTGGACCGGGTGCGCGAGGGTATCGCTCTGTTCCCGGTCTCATCCGAGCTGCGCCTGCACGCCGCCCGGCTCAGCGACAACGAACTGAACACCGAGTCCGGCTTCCCCGCACTGGTCACCTACCTGCGGCAGGAAGTACTCGGCCAGGCCGAACAGCTCCAGCGGCGCTCCGTCGCCCGGGACCTGCTCTCCAGCACCGATCATCTGCGCCTGTCGCTGCAGTCCGAACTCAGCGCGCTTCAAAACCCGGAAGGCACCCCGCAGATGATCGCCGGGCTGGAAGCTGCCAAAGAACGCGCCGACGCCCAGCGCCAGCGCTCGGCCCGCTGGCAGACCACCCTCAACGACGGTGCCAGCGACCTGATCTCCGATATGGAACACGACCTGCGCGACCGGCTGCGCAGCATCCAGCGCGACGCCGAACAGGCCATCGACGAAGCAGACCCGGGACCCGTCTGGGAACAGTTCACCGAATGGCTGGAACAGCGCGTCGCCTCCGCGGTCTCTGACACCTTCGTCTGGACCAACCAACGCGCACAATGGCTCGCCGGAGAGGTCGCCGACCACTTCGCCCAGGACGAAGTGTCCCTGCCGGTGCTCCAGGTGGACGACACCGACAACGTGCTCGACCCCGTCGGACAGGTCCCGGAACTGGACCCGGGCCGCATCGGTCCACTGCAGAAAATCCTGATCGGTATGCGCGGTTCCTACGGCGGCGTCCTGATGTTCGGCCTGCTCACCGGGATCGTGGGCATGTCGCTGATCAACCCGCTCTCCGTCGGGGCCGGGCTCCTGCTCGGCGGCAAAGCCTACCGGGAGGACAAGGAAGCGAGGCTCAAACGCCGCCAGGCCGAGGCAAAGGCACTGGTACGCCGCCAAATCGACGAAGTCGTCTTCCAGGTAGGCAAACAGCTCAAAGACCGGCTTCGGCTGGTCCAGCGCGCCACCAGGGACCACTTCACCGAAATCGCCGAGGAACACCACCGCTCCCTGTCGGACTCCGTGGTCGCCGCCCAAAAAGCCGCGGCCACCTACACCCTCGAACGCGAACAGCGCATCCGCGACATCAAAACCGCGCTCAAACGTGTCGAGGCGCTGCGACAACACGCACAAGCCCTGGAAGAAAAACCCGTCCCGGCAGGGCGCGGGTGAGCGCCGCAGACGCGGCCGTCCGCCAACTCGTCCGGGAGGCCATAGAGGTCTACGACAGCGACCCGGCCGCACGCACGACACTGGAGGACCATGCCCGCCGCCTTGAGGAGCCCCTGCGCGTGGCAGTGGCCGGCATGGTCAAGGCCGGCAAATCGACCCTGCTCAACGCCATCATCGGGGAAGAAATCGCCCCCACCGACACCGGTGAATGCACCCGCATGGTGACCTGGTACCGCTACCGGGACACCCCGCGGGTCACGCTGCACCCCCGCGAAGGGGAACCCCGGACCCTGCCCCTGAAAAGGACCGACGGCCGACTCCACTTCGACATGGGGGCCACCGGCGCCGCGGAGGTCAATCGGCTGGTGGTGGACTGGCCTGCGAAGAGCCTGCGCGAGATCACCTTGATCGACACCCCGGGCATCGCGTCGTTATCCGGCGACGTCTCCGCCGGCTCCATCGGTTTCCTGACACCCAAGGACGCGCCCTCGGAGGCGGACGCAATCATCTACCTCATGCGCCACCTGCACGCCGCGGACCTGAACTTCCTGGAATCCTTCCGGGACACCGCCGCCGGCCATTCGGGAACCGTCAACACCCTGGCCGTACTCTCGCGTGCCGACGAGATCGGCGCCGGCCGCATCGATTCGCTCCTTTCGGCCCGTGAAATCGCCCGACGCTACTGCAGCGACCGATCCCTGCGGACACTGGCCCTGGGCGTGGTGCCCATCGCCGGCCTGCTCGCCCAAAGCGCACGCACCTTGCGCCAGAGCGAATTCCACGCGCTGGCGGACATCGCCCGGCTGGACCGCGCCGAACGGGAGAAGCTGCTCTTATCCGCCGACAGGTTCATCCGCCCAGCCGCGCCCACAGATGCCGGCCCCGAAGTCCGCGCCGCCCTCCTGGAACGCTTCGGCCTCTTCGGGATCCGGCTCGCTTCGGCGCTGATCCGCGGCGGCCTGACCGAACCGACACCGCTGGCACACGAACTGGCCCGCCGCAGCGGCCTGAACGAGCTGCTGGCCTTGCTCTCCGGGCAGTTCCAGGCACGCGCGGCGCAGCTGAAAGCCCGCACCGCAGTGGCCGGCATCGAGAGGCTGCTGCGGGAACGCCCCTGCACCGGCACGGAACGGCTCGCCGCTTCGCTTGAACGCATCCAGGCCGGCGCCCACGAATTCCGCGAACTGCGGCTGCTGGCAGAAGCCCGCACAACCGGCCTGGCCCTGGCATCGGAGCTGGCCGCGGAGGCCGAACGTCTCATCGGCGGCCAAGGCATCGCCCCGCAACAGCGCCTGGGACTGGGCAGGGAAGCGACCGACGGCGAGCTGCGATCGGCAGCCATGGCCTGCCTGCGCCGCTGGCGTACGGTGTCCGAGAACCCCCTGACCGGCCACGCGGCCGCCGAAGCGTGCCGGACCGTGGTCCGCAGCTGCGAGGCGCTCCTGGCCCCGGAAGCCGACGGCCCGGGCCCGCCGCCGGTGACCGCACGCCTGAAACTCGGAGCGGAACCAGCCCCCAGCCGGCGGGCAACAGCCTGATCCGGCCACCGCCGGCATGAGGCTAAGGCCAACGACCGCCACCGGACCCCCCCGGACACAAGTCTTACTGCCGCCCCCGAATGCCAACCGACACCCCGGCCACACCATTGCTCCGGGCTGCCTGAACGTACCCTGCCGCTGATCGCCCGCCCGTCGATGCGTTATCCGACGATGGTGCGCTTCATCGCCTGCCTTTCTGCGTGTCCGCACCCCTTGCCGGCACTGCCGCGCCGCCGGACGACCCACGTTCCGCTACTGCCTGCCTGCGTATGCGTTGGCGCCGACACCTGCACCGGTACACCTGGGCCGGCCACATCTGCGGCCGGGCGGCGGAGGGCATCACGAACTCTACGGTGTTGGACTCTTGGACTTCCGCAGGAACGGGTCCCGGCACGGAGCGGGCAACAGGCACGGAAAAAACCGTTTCCTCCCGCCGCGGCGCAACGGGGGGCCATGTCAGCCCGGCAAAATTTTTCGAGGGTCTCCCGTTTTCCTGCACAAGGCGGAAGCTGCCTGAATTAACCGCCGAAGACGGCCCGAACCCCACCGCCTGAGGCAAGGCTATGCGGGTCCGGTCCGGACAACACCGTTTTCCAAGTACTCGCCCACGGCCTTCTCTGTGACACGGTAGGTGTGGCCGATCCGGACAGCCGGCAGCTTCCCGGTATGGATCAGGCGGTAAATGGTCATTTTCGACACGTGCAGGTGTCCGGCCACTTGCGCAACCGACAGAAACGTCCCGTTACCGTCCACCCGGTTAGCCGTCATGGGAGCCGCACCTCAGCCGACGGTTAGTGCTTTGTCAAGGAAAGAGCTGATGACCCGGCGTGCGGAATTAACACACGGCGGCGACACCTGCCGCGCCCGGCCGCCCGCATACTCCTGCGCATTGTTTGGGACCGGATCCGGTCGTTCAGGTAGAGCAAGGCTTCGAGGACTTCGGTGAGTTCGCCGTCTTCCTCGACGGTTTTCTGCAGCAGCCGCGCGTGGGCTGCGCGCAGGTCCGGTCCCGGCAGGCAGCCGAGCTCGTGGTCCAGCAGCCGCCGGCACCTATCGTAGGCCTGCAGACCTTCGGCATAACGGCCGGACGATTCCAGCGAGGTAACCAACGCGGACCAGGCCAGTTCATTCAACGGTTCCGACGCCACGGCCTGTCCGGCCCAGCCGAGTGCCTCCGCAGTCAGGCCCAGGCGCCCGGCAGCCTCGGCGGCCCGGATCTGCACCGAGGTCACCACCGAGGCGTGCCGGGCACGCGCCCCTTCGGCCCACTCAACGTCCAGCTCGTCCCCAAGCAGCGGCGCCGAACCCAGCTTCAGCGCCTGCACCAGCAGGGGATAGGCACCCGCCGGTTCACGTCCTTGGGACAGGGCGACCAGCTGGTTGAACCGGACCAGGTCAACCTCCACCAGACCGGGGTCCAGGACATAGCTGCCGGTCGCGGTGCGCAACGGCCCGGTCCTCACACTGCCAGGCTGCAGGGTGCGCCGCAGCAGGCTGACATAGCTTTCCAGTGTGGCCAGTGCCTTGCCCGGCGGACTGCCATCCCAGAGCAGCTCAATGAGCTCGTCCTTGGAAACGGGCGAGCCGAGCCGCAGCAGCAGAATTTCAAAGACCTGCCTGGCCTTCGGACTGCCCAACGTGGCCGACGTCAGGACGGTTCTGCCCCGACGGACTTCAAGATTGCCGATCATCTGTACAGAAATGGGCGTGGCGTGCCCTGCGGTTAATTGCTCCACACATCCCCCTTGCATCTCGCATTCCCCACGAATGCTTCTTCCATCATGCCCGCTAACAGTGAGTTCGCTGGTACATTTGAGGCATGTCCGGGACCCCCTACAGTCAGGGGTTGTACAGAATTGTGATTCCGAGTAAGGCAGTCTGGAACGTCTGCGGCAGGGGATTCGTGAGGAAAGCTCTCACGCAGTATTTGTGATGCTAGTCTTGGGGGTTTTACGCCATCGCAGCCACCGGTCGTCGTTCAGCCCTCTTCCCGGTTGTGCGCCGGCGCAAGGGTTCTGATTCGAGCGCCTTTGAAATGACGTGCCGCCAGGAGCGGCCGTTGCCAAGACAGCCCGCCGCTTTATCTGCGCAGGCACGGGCGCGTAGCGATTCGGGAAACGCAAACCCTTACGTTCACCATCGGATTATCTTGCCCGGCGCGGGCTTCACCATCCCGGACCTTGTGGTGTTCCTTTTCGTCGTCTTTTAAACACCGCCCCTCAAAGCGGAAACGTCGAAACCCCTCACTACCTAATCCAAGGACTGTGCAATCCCCATGCGGGTGCCTGCCAGTAGGGGGGAAACTACCGATGCCGGTCCCGGCCCCCCTGTCCTAGGTTTGAATCACGCCAGGCAGCAACGCCCGGCGGGCCACCATCCATACACGAACTGGGGAAACCACTCATGCCTACACTTGCTTCTTCATTGCTTGAATTCATCATGAACCTGCTCCGCGATCCGGAAGCCGCCGCGGACTTCCGCGAAGACCCTGAAGGCAGCCTCGAAGCTGCCGGCCTCGGCGGTGTCAGCTCCGACGACGTGGATGCGATCATGCCTGTCATCCTGGACTACGCCCCGGTCCGGGCCGATTCATCCTTCGACCGCGACTACGAAACCGGCGGCAACACCTCCTGGGCCGGCGGCGACAACGGTTGGAACGGTGCCGGCAAGGACGAAGGCCACGGTAAGGACGAGGACGCCGAGAAGGGCCACGGCAAGGACCACGACGCCGAGAAGGACTACGGCAAGGACGAGGGCCACGGCAAGGACCACGACGCAGAGAAGGACCACGACAAGGGTTCCGGCAATGACGCGGAGAAGGATTACGGCAAGGATGGGGAGAAGGGCCACGATGATGACCACGGCCATGCTGTGCAGCAGCTGACCCACATCGTCAACGAGTATTCCTACACCTCCACGATCGATGACCGGGACACCATCAACGACCAGTCCGTGAACCAGAACATCTGGGCCGACGGCGACGTCACCCAGTTCTTCGATAACGACGCGGTTATCGCTTCCGGCGACGACTCCGTGGCTGCCGGCGACGACGCCGAGGTGGATAACTCCACGGACAACTCGGAGGATAACTCCACCAACGTCCATGCCGGCGACGACGCCAACATCGAGATCGGCAACACCGACATCGATACGGACATCGACGGCTCCTTCAATGAGGACAAGTCGGTCGAAGACTCCTACAACACCGACGTCGACCTGGACGATTCGTTCAACGATAACTCCGATAACTCCGAGGACAACTCCGTCGACGTGGACCTCGAGGATTCGTTCAACGACAACTCCGAGGACCACTCGGAGAACATCGATGTCGAGCTCGAGGATTCGTTCAACGACAACTCGGACAACTCCTTGGAAGACGTGGGCAACACCGAGATCAAGGTGGAAGACTCGTTCAATGAGGACAACTCCACGGACAACTCCGTGCAGGTCGAGCTGGAGGACTCGCTGAACGATAACTCGACGGATAACTCCGTGGAGCTGGAGGATTCGTTCAACGACAACTCGACCGATAACTCCCTGGAGAATGTGGGCAACACCGAGATCGACGTGGAGCTGGAGGATTCGTTCAACGACAACTCCGATAACTCGACGAATACCGACGTCGAGGTCGGAGACATCGACCTCGAATTCGCCCCGATCGATGACTCCGTCATCATCGAAGACAACGAGCTCAACCTCGAGGCTGAGATCGAACCCGCGGCAGAGCACGCAGCCGGCTAAGACAGCCACCTGAAGGGGGACCGCAGCCCGGGGGAACAGCGGCACCGGCCCGGCAGCAAGCATCAAGCTTGCTGCCGGGCCCCGGCGTGACCTCATACAGTAAGCGGCGCGTCGCTGCTGAACGGGGGTATTTCGACGATCTGATCCGGGCGTGCCGGGGGCCCGATCTGTTGATGGTTTTGAGGCGGGCGGGAGAATGCCGCGTAGAGTTCGGGCCTGTGGCTGGTGGAGCGGCCCGGGAGCGTTGCGGCTGTTCCTGCCCTTGTGTGGCCGGTGTCCGGAGGCGGGCCTTGCCCCAGAGCGCAGGCCTCGTTCCGGACGCCCAGCCCGGAGGGGAAGGCGTTTGAGGTTCACCCCGCCGACGCGCAGTTTGAACCAGGCATCGTTCTTCGCGGTCCGGTAGCGCAGGCGCCGATTAGCCCCGGGGCGGTAAGCCAGGACAGGGACGTCTCTACCAGGGGACGGCTTGCCGGTAGTCGGCTTGGACGGCCTTGTCCGCGACCGTGGCGCGGTGGGCGCTGCCGCCGGTGATGCTCGCCGATCCTGCTCTTCCGGCCCTTTTCCCCGCTCAGGCACTCGGCTTTCACGCCGGCCCGAACGGACGTGTCCTTTGTCCGTGATCTTACGGGGTCGTCCCGTTCGGGCACGTCACGGTCCGTGCCTCGTGGAAAGCGGTGTCGTAGCTGACCGGCGGCCTCCGGTGGGGGCGTCACATCGGTGGCTACGGGGACATCTTTTGAGCCAACGCGATGGGTTGCGCACAATGAAGCGATCTGCGAAGGTGATAAGCGCACTTAGTATCGAAAATAAGGGGAAGTTGGGGCTCCCCGGAAAAGCGGAACAACCGACCCGTTTCCTGGGTGGCCCGTTTCGCTTTCCGCCCTAAACGGTGGCTGTTCCTGGGGAGTCAACCATGGGGGAATGTGGTGAAGGATTTTCATTTATTTGGGGCCGGCTCAACCGCTGGGTTCCGGCAGCTTAACCGGAGATCGGCTGCGGTGATGAGGGAGGAGGGCCGATGAGCCGAATCCCTCACTAGCACTGAGCAGCATTTCCAGCCCTGCACGTGGCGCGGCGGCACCGCCGGGACAACATGCACTTAGTGCCCGACAGGACCAGCGTCGAATCAGGGCAGGCACTCGTTCACTCAAGACGTCCGCCCCCAGGAGGTGATACCGCTAAAAGGATTCGAAGGTCGCGGCGGAATGATTCGTATCCATCAAGAAGTAACCCGCCGTGGAAATCCCGTTGGACAAGTAGCGCTGGTTACCTATCCGCACGCGTCCGGGCACGCTGTTCGCATACATCAGCGGACTTACAGTCGGTCCGGCGCTTCCAGCTCACGTGGCATGGTCCGCGCCGTGCGTGAGGGTGTTTTACCAATAGCGAGACCGGCTGCGAACGGCGGTATCGGCTTGCCCGGCTCCTTGGGACAACCCCGAATACAACTTCCAGATAAGGGAGAGAACGTCCATGCAAACCATTCCTGGTAGCCGCCGCGGCCGCACCGCTGCGGCCTCCGCAGTTGTCCTGGCGGCCCTGCTTGCTGGTGTCCCTGCAGCAACTGCCTCCGCGCAAGTTCTGATGGCACCGGCAACGGCAGAAACTGCCGCGTCACAATCAGATGTGCAGCCGGAACCGACGTCGCCGACCGCCTATGAGTTCGGGGAAACCCTTGCCGGCTTGGAAGGTGAGGAGCTTGAAGTCACGTTTATGGCCGCTATCATCCCGCACCACCGAGCTGCCATCGAGATGGCGCAGCTCGAACTCGAGCGGGGTGAGGACCCTGATATCCGCACCCATGCGGAGAACATCATTGCCAGCCAGCAGCATCAGATCGACCAGTTCACCCGGTGGCTGGACGAATGGTATGGGCTGACCCCTGAGGAAGCCCGGGAGCAGGCCCCGCGTGAAGCTCGCGCGGAAATGAGGGAGATGGACCGTGAAACGAAACGAACGATCCGGGAACTGCGCCGGGTCGAAGCCGGCGATGACTTCGATGAAGCCTTCGTGGTGCGTATGATTCCACATCATCAAGCCGGAATCATCGAGTTCCTCGAGCCGCAGTCACGGGCTCCCCACGCCGAGCTGCGCGTGGCCGCAACCACGGGAATCGTGACCCAGGAAGCCGAAGCCGCGGATTTCCGTACCTGGCTTTCAGGCAGGCACTAGCACTCCGTCATTTCTTCCCGGCACCTGGCAGAGCGCTTGTCCTGTCGCCGCAGACCGCCTGCGGCGACAGGACACCCGGCTGGACTTCGAACCCCCGGTTCATGCGGGGTCGAAGTCCAGCGGGAACTTGAAGTCCCGGCCGTGGGACCCCGGCGAGGGGTTCCGGCGGCCCAATAGTAAGGCTACTGTGGATTGCGGGGGTGGCCGGTAGGGCCGTCCGCTCCATCCACGGATACGCAGAAGGAGCAATAATGAGCCACATCACCTCAATGCTTGATACCTACCCGAAGGATCTGGGAGGTATCGACAAGTCGAAGCTTGCGGAGTGTATTGCAGCGTGTTTTGAATGCGCGCAGACGTGTACAGCCTGCGGGGACGCCTGTCTCAGCGAAGGCATGGTTGCCGAACTGACCAAATGCATCCGGACGAACCTGGACTGCGCGGACATCTGCGTCACGACCGGGAACGTCCTCTCCCGCCACACCGGTTACGACGCTAACGTGACCCGGGCTGTCCTGCAGGCCTGCGCCGCGACCTGCAAGGCGTGCGCGGATGAGTGCGAACGGCATGCTTCCATGCACGAGCACTGCCGTGTCTGCGCGGAATCCTGCCGGCGCTGCGAGCAGGCCTGCAATGAGCTTCTGGCCAGCCTTGGGAACGGTTCCTCTGGAGAGGACGGCCTGATGGGCAAGGTCAAGGACGCCTTATCGTAACCACAAGACGCATCCCGGACGGCAACGGAAGGCACGGCTGTGAAACGGCTGTGCCTTCCGGCTCATTCAACGTAGGTTGCCGGTCTGGTCCGTGCGCGTGTCGTCCTGCTGGCTGCCGGTGATCGGCGAATCTTTGGATACGACCTTGAAAAGGATGGCCATGGGATGTGATCCCCGGCTGTGTCCGGTCTCGGCGCGTTCCGGGAAGACGGCGTACGGGCTGTGCCAGAAGAGACTTCCAAACGTACGAAATGGAGACCGATGGGTTCCGGCCTTCCTTCTGCTGTCGACACGCTAGTCGTCGGCGGCGGCCCCGCCGGGTTGTCCGCGGCGGCCTGGCTGGGCCGCTACCAGCGATCCCGATCCAAGCCCCCGGTTCATCCCGGCCGGCAGGCACAGTAAAAACAACCTGCAGGCACAGTAAAAACATAGCCATCCTTCCTAGGCTGGGTTTCATTCAGGAGGCCACAGCACGGGGGAGCCAGGATGATGATCGAAAAGGACAGCCGTAGTACCCGGCACACGATGCCTTACCGGTGTCGGCATGCTGCCTCGGCGAGGAGGGCACTGGCGTTAGTGGTGTTGGGGCCGGGTCTGCTCCTGGCATCCTGCGCAGGCACGCCCAGCCAGGGGGCGGATCAAACCGGTGAAGTCACCCAGGAAAACTCCGGCAGCTCCGGCCAGGAACGGGACGACAGCCCGGGTGAAAGCATCAAGCCGGGTGAAAGCATCAAGGACGCCCCGTCCGTATGCGTGGCGCCAGAGGGCGCACACGTGCAGGATATCGATCCGGAGGATTCCCCGGTCAGGCCGTGGCAGAAGCCGGCCGGGGAAGAGCTGGTGGTGGAGTTTGAGACAAGCAGGCTTTCCGGGCGCTATGCCGGGCTGCTGGCCGATGCTTCGGCCATCTGGTCGGAGAGTCCATGCCTGAACGCGGTGCCGGTCCAGACCTGCTCCGTCGACGCTAATTGTGTGGCCGTCGTCGAAGACGGCAGCCCGACACGGAACACGGACGGGGAGATGGAGTGGAAAGGGCGCGGGGCCCATATGGAAAGCGCGACGATCATCCTGTACACCCGGGCGCTGGGCCGGGCCACCGACAACGGGGCTTTGGCCACCATCGTTCACGAAATGGGGCACACCCTCGGCCTGGACCACCGCCTTGAACGCTCCGACGTCATGAATTCAGTCACCACCGACAACACAAACCCGGTTCCCGACGCTGTCGATTTCGCAAACCTTGCCGCCATTTACGGGTGAGCCCTGAGAAGATTCCGCTGTACCATTTCCATGTCGAGCGGTTGACCACGTCATGCGGTTGATCCTGTAGGCCTATTGCGGCACGGGGAGCCAAGAGCGCACGACGCCGCCGTAGGTTCCGGGTTCGGGTGATTCAATGGCGCGGTCGCGAACGCCCAGTACACCGGTCCAGGCTTTATGGATGAAGTCGTAGGTTTCCACCTCGGCATCGGCTTCGCCCGGTTCCCGGTAGTTCATCCAACGGTCCCGGCCACCGTGGAAGACACCCAGGAGGTACCGGGTTCCGTCACGAACCTGCAGGTCGTTTCCGGGGGTGCATCCGTACTGGCGCAGGGAGTCGACGAACTCGGCGACGAGGTCGAGTTCTCCCATCTCGAGGACGGCGTAAAAGTTCTCCCGGTGGAAATCGTAGAGGGGCTGGGAGTCTTCGACGTAGAGCGGATAGCGGTGGTTGCCGGTCGGAATGTAGGCGATGTGCGTGGCAAGGTAGGCTGCCTCGATGAATTCGTCATTTTCGGCGCCGTCACTGTATTCGTCGGCGTTGGGCAGACGATAGGTGCGCAGGAAATCCCAGAGGCGGGCCGGCATGGCCTTCGCCTCGGCCGGCAGATCGAGCCCCGGAACCACCTGGCCCTCGATGAAGAGCAGGCTCCAGATAACCAGGTCGAAGGCTTCTTCCAGCGTGACCTTGTTGCTGCTCAGGAGTCTTGGGTAGTCCATGCCGATGGCCTTGGTCAGGCTGCCGCAGTCGGCGAAGGAGGCGTTGGTCAGGGACAGGGTGGCCGCGGCCCGGGGGTCCTTCGCATCGAACTGCTTGTACGCGTAGGCGGCGAGGGGCAGCAGCTCGTCGTACTCGTTGCAGGCTGCCTTAGCGGGGTCCCGTTCCAGATAGGGCCGGATCAGCTGGTCGAGATTGCGGCGGGCAGCGTCGGTGGCGGTCGCGCTGATCGAAGCGGGGCTGGCATTGGAGTAGGTGACTTCGATCAATGAGGCGACCGAATCCTCCCAAAGGTCCTCGACAGCGGCAGGGCGTTCCTTGTACAGGTTGACCATTTCGTTGAGCCCGGTAGTGATGGCGTAGGTGGCGTCAGCTGCTTCCCTTTCCGTCCACGGGCCGGCCGGGAGCCTGCGCTGGGTTTCACCGTCCGGCCTCCAGGTCGCCGGCATGTCTTGCGGAGAGAGCACGCACGGCAGGGCGGCGACTTGGCTTGGCGTGCACCCGGTGAGCAGGATGAGAAGCAGTACAAGGTAGATCTTCTGCATGGCAGTCCTCCTTGAAGGGGAAGTCGGCCGGGCCGCCCCAAGGGTGCCGGCCCACGGCCGGGCGGTGCTCCGCCGGGGTATTGGTCTAATCAGTCCGTGCCGTAAATGGCGGTGAGGTTTGCATGTCAGTGATCCCGGGTATCGGGTTCGTGTCGTCGATGGTTGCTGGCGCAGCCGGACTAGCATGGCGGTGTGACCTGCCGGAGCGGGCGTTTCCAGGCCGGCGCCGCTAGCCGTACCTGGTCCGATCGTGTACCCGCAGCCGTGCCAGGGTCGGAAGGGTGAGAAGGGCTTCCGCCCCGACTCTTTCAGCGACGGCAGGATGCTTGCCGATGAGGTGTTCTCCTTCGATGGCGCGGGCAATATCAACACCAAGGGCACGACGTCTTGCAAAGCGTTTCGCGCGGACCGTCCCTTCGGCTTCAGGGGCGGCTGTTTCCGTCAGGGAGACGCGTTTCTGCATGCCAGCGCTCATCCGGACCTCTGTCATTGTTCGTGCCTGCTATTAGAAACTTCCTGAACGCCATTCTGTAACGGGAGCGTCATCCCCGCATTACCCAGGCGTCACATCCGTGATCCGGACTGTTGCCGGCGTTACACAATGGGAGAAGCTTTGCTGCTGCCTGTCAGGAGTAAGCCCCAGGGCAAGGAAATATCCCGTTAACGGTATGGGGTTCCAGCCCCTTGCGGAAAGGGACGCGGCGTGCCCAGTGACAGAGGCGCGGAGTTTACCCGTGAGGGCTGCGACGATGCCCGAGGGGCCCTTTCCGACGGTCCTGCGCCACACCACGGCGAAGAGGAGATATGAGGGTCTGGAGCGCCAGAGACATGAGCGGCCCGTCGGCGGGCAGGACGCCAGCGGCCACGATGATGATGTGGGCGGAGTAGAAGGTCAATGTCATCGAGCCCATGGCAGCGATCGGTTCGAAGGCGATGCCAGCGTAGGGAACGAGGAGAAGAACGGTGCCCAGCGCTGCCACGGTCGTTCCCAGGGTCTGCAGGATCGGGATCGGCGTGGAGGTATGGTCCAGGACGGCCAGTCACCCGCCTGTTTCGCGGGCAGGTCCGCACCTAACGCGAGGATCTCCTGAACCCCGTCCGCTCCGAGGTCAGGGGTGGCCGCGACCAGGCGTTCGTATTCTCCCGCCGGTCCAAGCAGGAACGCCGAGAGCGTCCACAGGCAGGCGGCCAGGGCGGATCCGGCGCCCAGCAGCGTGAGGGCGACCCGTTTCGAGGTGAGGTTGAGCCGTCCAATGGCGATGCCTGCACAGATGTAGGCCAGCCAGGGCACAGCGGGGTAGAAACCGGGCAGGAGCATGACGAGCAGGAAACGGCCAGGTCCTGCGCGATGGTCCCGAAGGTGTAGTCCGCACCGCGCCCGGCGTAGTCCGGCCACCACACGAGGACCAGCTGCATGGCCACCGGGCCGAGGACCGCGAACCCGGCCGCCAGAACCAACAGCGTGCGCCGGGACAGTGTCACCAGGGGGTGGCGAGAAGGAAACGGATCCCGTAGTACGGAAGATGACCAGGTTTGGGCTGCCGGTGTATCCCAGCAGCACTCCGATCAAGGTGATGAGCACCGCGCGCAGGGCCAGCGCGGAACGGTCAGCGGCCAGAGTCCTACCCTTGGTGCACCTGCGCCCGCTGGTGAGGAATGCTGTTGAAACGCCTGCCAATAGGGCGAAGAGGGCCGCAGCTCGCTCACCGAGCAGGACCCATTCCAGTGTGGGGGTTGCCTTCCTCCGTCTCAGCCGGCAGGAGATTAACCGCCATGATACCGATCAGGGCAAGGCCCCGGGCCGCATCCACGGCTGCCACCCGTCCGGGCCGGCCGCCATGCGGAGGGCGTTACCCGTATCAACCTTTTCAGTTGACTGCGCAAGCTGGCGCCGCGGGAAGCCTGGGAAATCCGTAGCTTGTCTTCGATGCACCGAGCCACGTCTTCCGGTTCGCTGTCCGGCAGAAGCACCGGAAAGACTTAGCGCCTGACCTCTGGCATGTCGTAGCGGAGGAACCTAGGCTTGAGGCGTCCCCGCATACCATGCTGCGAACGCACGGGATAAACGGACCTGGCCGGGAGCTTCTCCCGTTGGGCGGGAGTTAATCTGCTGGACGTGGCCGGGCACTACACATCAAGACGGCTGTAGGCCCAATATTTGGCCCCCTAAAAGGGGGGCTGGCCCGTGCACCTTCGCCTGAGCACCATTGATGGACAAGGATCGGTGCTCCAACAGGAACTAAAGCGCCGATCAGGCACTATGGGCGAGGAAACCATGGCCGAAAACTGGAATCAGAAAGTGCGCACCTCCGGGGCATTGCCTTGGATTGTTACGGGCATCATCGCTGCAACGCTGCTGGTAGCAGGCATCGTGCTGGTAGCAGTCCTGCTCGGACCGCAGATTGCGATGGTAGTCAGGGAGAATTTCTAACCGGTCCGCCTTAAAGCCACTACCGGGGCACCGGGACCGGCGTGGACGCGGGGCCAAATCCATAAGCAGGGAAGGGGAACCGGTGCCCGGCGGCCGCTGGGGAAGAACGGCAAGGGAAAGCCCTCGCCTTCTATCCGGAGTTCTCGGTCTCGTGCTGAAAGCTGACCTGCCGGCAGGTGAAGGCTGACCGTGTTCAGCGCCGAGGCCCCAGACGGTGTGGACCTGCTTCTGAAGCCCGGCACAAACCCGGCGATCAAGGTATTAAAAGGGACACTCGTCGTTGACGGTATCCCGTTAACCTCATTTTCAGTTGACGACGTGGCAACGACATACAGCAACTCACCCGCAGGGGCGTCCGTTTCACCCAGGGCGCGTTCAAACGGGAACATGCGAGATGGCGGTTCTGGACGATACCTGCGGAAATCTCATCGAGATTTGTTTCATGCTCTCCCCCTCGACTCAAGGATCGGCTCCGATTCAGAATCGGCTTAGCCTGCAAGTTCCTTGCGCATCTTCAGGACCGCGGACAGTCTGGGCGTGGTCGAACAGCTGCCCGTGGCCACGGCCGGGACTACAACTTTCACCCGTGACTGGCTTTTGTCTGTCGCTGTCGACGTGCACGAGCAGCTCCACGGTATTGCCGCCCTTGGTAACAACGCTGGAGATGGACTGGCCCATGTTGTCGGTACCGATAATGCTGACGTGTGTCATGGAATGCTCCCCGATCATTGGAAAATACTTGAACTTATAAGTCAAATTTTCGTGGTTGGACTCCTGACCCCAGGGTGTCGGGGCCGGTGCCCGGCTGTGGTTGGGGGATACGGCCGGGCACCGGTGCTTGACCGCATTAGGGTGTCCGTGGCTCCCCGCGATCAAGACAGGACAAGTCTTTCGTGCCGTTCTTCGAAAAACCTCAGTCCCAAAAATCAATCCCCAAACCCCCCCCGAAATAGGGGTAGCAGGGAACAGGAACGTGCGGGGTCTGCTCAGGGCCATGTCCGAACGGGGACGCGGCCGGCTACGAGAGTGCCGAGACGGGCGGCAGCGTCGAGGCTGGGTCCGGTGTCTGCAAGATCCAGGTTGTCTCCTGGCAGATGTACCGAGGCGCTGTGGCTGCCGTATTTGTCCTGCCTGCGGCGCTTCTCTGCTATTTCTCGTTGAAGCAATCAGCATTTGACTCCGAACGCATGGCGCCTGGTGTAGGAGCAGTCTTGTAGGCACCTATCGCAACATTCATTACTCTCATGTTGGGGCTTTAGCGGCGATCGCACCGAGGGGCTGGCATTGCGCTAGACCCGAGCGTGAAAGCGCTTTCTGAGGAAATTCACCGTGCCATTCGGTTGATGCTGCGCCCGCTAGAGCGTGCATGGCTGCGATACTTGTCTGTGCCGTCTTTTGAATGCGTTACACGATCTCGAATCAGCAAGGTTGATCTCTTTGACCTCTCACGCAGTATCGATGCGCATGTCGGTTCGATGGCGAAATCCAAAGAGAAGGCGGTCGCAGGTGTTACCTCCGGCCTCATTTCGCTGGGGCAAGAGGTAACCTGGCGGGCCTGGCACTTCGGGGTCCCGATTCACATGACCAGTAGGATCACGGAGATGGTTGTCCCGGACTACTTTGTCGACGAACAGGTCAAGGGGCCTTTTCGGAGCTTCCGACATGTTCATGAGTTTCTAAACGACGGTGAAGATACGGTAATGGTTGACCGCATCGAGTTCGCCGCACCGCTCGGCCCCTTCGGCAGAATCGTCGAAAAGCTGTTCCTTACCCGATATCTTCGACGTCTGATCGAAACCCGCAACCGATACCTGACCACTCCATAACCGCCTCCCGAGATTTACTGTGTTCCCGTTGGAACGCTGCTCAAGGTTTCAGTAATCCTGCCGAAAGGGTGTCCGGCTAAGGATCGGCTTATGAGACGAGCAACCGGTAAACCGAGGTTGATCGTGGCCGTCAGGATCCTGGTTCTGAATCAGGAGGAATTTCTGTTTCTGGCTTTTGTCAGCGGCCATGAAAAACTGCCCATAGATGGCCACGAAATTGCCCGCTGGCGGCCAGTAAAACTGCCCATTCGCGGCCATGTAATCTGCCCACTTTCTTACTGAACCGACCGCGTCTTAAGCGGTGCGGGCCTCTCCCTGGGGTTTGATGACGGTGTCTAAGCGCATCAAAACTGAACCAGGAAGAGGCCCTGTATGAAGTCTGACGGAGAAATCATGGAAATTCTTGCTGCCTACGAACTGACCGGCTCGTTCCGTGCCGCGGCCGAACTGGCCGACTGTTCGCACCACACGGTGGCCAAACATGTTGCTGCCCGTGATGCCGGACGCCCGATCGCCGAACGCGCGGTCCGGGACCGGGTCACGGACGCGTTCATGCCGAAGATCGAAGAAATGGTCGACCGCTCCAACAGCCGGGTCCGAGCGGATAAGGTACACCGGACGCTGCGCCTGCTCGGCTACGAGGGCTCCGAGCGTTCCACCCGCCGCGCCGTCCATCAGGTCAAGGCGGCCTGGCGGCTGGGCCATACCCGCGTGCACCGGCCCTGGATCACGGAGCCCGGGATGTGGCTTCAGTATGATTTCGGTGACGGCCCCCGGATCGGCGGGGTCAAGACGATCCTGTTCGTCGCGTGGCTGGCCTGGTCCCGGTTCCGGATCGTGATCCCGCTGCGGGACCGGACCGCGCCGAGCGTGTTCGCAGCCCTGGACCGGTGCTTCCGCATCCTCGGCGGCGCCCCGACGTATGTGCTGACCGATAACGAGAAAACCGTCACCACGATGCATGTTGCCGGGGTGCCGGTACGTAACCAGCAGACCCTGGAGTTCGCCCGGCATTACGGGGTGAGCGTGCTGACGTGCCAGCCGGCCGATCCGGCGACGAAGGGCGGCGTCGAAGCCTCGGTGAAACTGGCCAAGGCCGACATCGTACCCACCGACACCAACCTTCTGGCCGAGTACACCACGTTCGCCGGGCTGGAATCGGCGTGCGAGGCGTTCATGGACGAGGTCAACCACCGTGAGCACCGGGTGACCCGGCGCAAGCCCGCGGCGATGCTCGCCGAGGAACAGCCCCGGCTCCACCGGATCCCGGACGCCGCGCATACGGTCGCGTTCGGGCTCTCCCGCACGGTTCCCCAGAACACGCCGATGGTCACGTTCGAAAACGCGCAGTACTCCGTGCCGGCGCACCCTCGGCGCCCGCGTGTTCGTGCGCACCCACGGCACCGGCATCGATGAGCAGGTCATCATCGTCCACCACGGCCCGGCGGGACCGGTCGAGGTCGCCCGCCACCGGCGTGCCCGCCCGGGCAGCCCGGCCATCATTGACGAGCATTTCCCCGGCAGCGGCGAGAAAATCCCCGGCGACTACACGGTCACGGCCCGCACCGCCGCGGAGGCCGAGTTCCTCGCGATCGGCGACGGCGCCCGGACCTGGCTCCTCGAAGCCGCCGCGGCCGGAACAGCCCGGATGAACGTGAAAATGGCCGAAGCCGTGACCCTGGCCAAAATCGCCGGCACCGCCGCGGTCGACCGGGCGCTGGGCAACGCCGCCGTCAACGGGCGCTTCGCCCACGGCGACCTGGCCTCCATCCTCAACGCCGGCGCCCGCCGGACCACCACCCACGCCGCCGGCGAAACCCGCTCCCTGACCCAGGGCACCGCCGCCTGGTCCGCCCTCGGCGCCATCAACGCGAAGGAAGACACCGAATGAACCCCGTGCCCACAACCACCGCACCGCCGCTGCCGGCAGACCTCGAGCAGCTGATGCGGCAGCTGAAAATGCCCCACGCCCGCGCGCTGGCCCCGGAGCTGCTCGCCACCGCCCGCGCCCAGCGTTGGGAACCGGCCGAAATCGTCAAAGCCCTCTTCGCCGAGGAAACAGCAGGCCGCGCCCGCTCCATGCTCGCCACCCGGCGCAAGGCCGCCGGCTTCCCGACCGGGAAAACCTTCGACGCCTGGGACCCCGAGGCGTCCTCGATCCCGGCACCGACGCAGCAGTCCCTACGTACCCTGGAATGGATCACCCGGCGCGAGAACCTCGTCGTTTGCGGGCCTTCCGGGACCGGGAAGACCTTCTTCCTCGAAGCCCTGGGCCAGCAGGCCGTCGAAGCCGGGATGCGCGTCGCGTGGTTCACCCTCGAAGACCTCGGCACGCTGATCCGCGCCCACCGCGCCGATGACAGCGTCACCAAAGCCGTCACCCGGATCCTGCGCGCCGAACTCGTCGTGATCGATGACATCGGCCTGCTCCCGGTTGCCGCGGACGCCGCCGAAGGCCTCTACCGTGTCGTGGACGCCGCCTACGAGAAACGCTCCGTCGCGGTCTCCTCGAACCTGCACCCGGCCGGCTTCGACGAGCTCATGCCCAAGACCCTCGCCACCGCGACCGTGGACCGGCTGCTGCACCACGCCCACGTCTGCCAGACCAGCGGTAAATCCATCCGCCTGACCCAGGCCCTCGCCGGGAAAGGAGTCAACGCCCTGAACTAACCCGAACCGGTGGACGGCCAGCCCCGCAGAACACGACGTGGGCAGATTTGCTGGCCACCACCGGGCAGTTTAACTGGCCACCGGCGGGCACATAACCTGGCCGCCAATGGGCAGGAAATACTGGCCCTTGACAGGCTTTTTCCTTCGCGCTATAAGATCCTGCCGATACTCTTCAGTTTCGCGTGCCTGGGCGCTTCCCCACCGGACGCCCCACGTCGCCGCCAAGGCCACGCCAAGGGCCATAACTACCGCAGCTAGGATGTCACCAGAGAATCCTGTCATGATCCAGACTGCTATTCCCACGGCCACCAGCAGGCCAAGGAATATGAGGATTCTTTTTGGAGTCATTTGTTTTGCTCCCGATGCCTAGAGGTCCTTCACTTAGGATTATCGATTTCCCTCGAAGGGCGGTTGTTTCGATTCATGTAATCACTGCCTAAACGGGCCATGTATGCGACGAACAAGAGTCATAGGAAGAGCGGCTCCCCATCGGAAGTCAGCGGGAAGGAACAGGGCCAGCAAGATAAGGGCGACGACTGCTATTCCAAATCCGACAAGAACCTTCTGCCACGTCTTTAGCCGGTCCATTATTCTTCTTTCATCCGAAGCCGCGTCCTTCCGATCTAGACCAAGCATGCTTCACGCCTCATATGACGGCAACACTTTCAGCGGAAGCCGTGAACCGTACTAGAAGAAGCCAGAAGAGCTGGAAAGGAATCCTTCGCTGCGTCGCCGTTCGTCTAAGGCATGTCCCCTTCTGGATCCCTCCAACAGGGCGGGCCCTATCTTCTGCGTATGACACGCAGGTAGGCCACGAACCAGAAAAGACTCAGGCAAAGTCCCACCGACACCAGTATCCAGGCCAGGTTGAAAGCCGTTCCGGTGAGAGGAACGCCCATCATCAGCGATGCCAAGAACATGCCGGAACCAACAAGAGCCATGCCGAAGGCAAAGGAAGTCCCGAGAAGTGCCCGCCGCAGTTTCGTGTCTGAATCGGAACCGTCCATGGCTCAAGTTAGCAACGTCGACCTGTGCTTTTCCTAGGCAGGGCTATGAGCCTTCGTTGCTCAAGCGAGCCGTCACATCAGCCGATCGTCCTAGGGCACGCGCGGGCACCGAATTGCTGGCGCCCAGTAGAGCATTGAATCATGGTCGGAGAAGAATCTAACGCGTACCTTTAAGTCATGGACGAGCGGACGCCAGAACGAGCCATTGTTCCCAACGTGGTTGGAATGCCGTTCCATGTCGGCCGGGACGTGGCCTCCAAAGCAGGTGTCACCCTCGCCAATCCTGATCCCGACGGTCCGCCGATCAGCGCACTCGCTTGGCCAGGTCTCTTCTATATCACTTGGCAGCATCCATCGGCGGGCACCGAGGTTGACCGATGGGACTCGGTCGTGATCGAAGTCGTCGAGCACGGCGACGCACATTCAAATGCAATTCGAGAGGGTCCTTCGACGTTGCCAACCGACTCCGCGCACGCGACACCCGATCGGAACGTTTCATAGCCGCGACGAAGTCGCGATGACAGTGCGGTAAAGGATCACCAAATGGCGCGCTTCTACTGACGCGACTCTTCCCGGACGGGCTTGAGGTGTGAGGGGATGCTTGCGGGTGTCACGGATGGGAATTCGCAGGTGAAGTCGCCGCGGTATCCGAAGAGGAACCCGAAGCGGGGATTGTGGACATGCATCCGTACCGTGAATACCTGGCGTATCTCATCGTAGGTCTCGTGGAGTTCGGCGGTGCCGGTGAATGCTGCCGGAAAGGTGAACCCGAGGGAGCCTTCGTAAAAGCGTTGTGCCCCGGAGGTCAGATGTAGGGAACCATCGGGCAGAACTTTGAGGTCCAGACCTGTGGCGAGGTGCTGGTGGGTGCCCAGATAGTCGATGATCTGGTCTTGTTCGGAACTGTAGATCATGGTGGCGTCGAAGCGGCGCTTTCGTCGCGGACCCATTTGAAGGGTTCTGACAAATGTCACGGTTTCCCGGCCGAGGCCGTCGATGTAGGGGTAGTTTTCGATCGTGAAGGGAACGTTCGTTCCGCTGTCGGGGAAGAGGATGTTGCGGAACGCGCCAAAACGCAGGAAAGGATTTGTCCACCAGGCTCCGCGCCGGACTTCGGCGAAGGCGCCGGAACCGATGCAGGCATAGCCGGCGTCCACGCTGACGCCGAAGCGTCGTTGCAGCATCGGATGAAGCCGCTGGAAGTCATCTCCCAGGGCCTTCATGAAGATCGAGGTCATGATCCGGTTGTTCGCTTTCCTTCGGGTCTGGCGGGGTGATTTTGCGGAGCAGGCAGCGTAGCCAGTGTGGACGGGGCCCGGGCCACGTCCCTGGCTGGCGGGCGGCGCAGGCATCGTCCCGCGCGCGGCACCGTACGGTGAGCCGGAAGCAGGACGGCAGCCGTTGCTGCTGCCGCGGCCAGAGCGAAGCCGGCTGTGCCATGCTGGCCAGATTGAGCCAGAGCATGTTGAAGATAGACAGCTGCAGCGGTAAGGGCAGCAGCGCGGGCGGCGGCGTCAAGGAGCCACCTGTTGGGTGCTGTTGTCGGGTCCTGGCCGGTTTCCGCCCACAGGCGAAGACGGTCGAAGCTTAACGCAGTCGCCCAGCCCAGAGCCGGCCGGAAAATGTGGTGGTCCAGGATCCGGCCGGCCATGCCCATGCCCGGGTGGTAGTTGTACCCGGTGATGAATCGGATACCGCGATCCGTTGGAATATAGCGCCAGTACCCGGAGCCGGGTCCGATGGGCGATAGAGGATCTCCGGTGGAGAATTTCAGTACAGATGTTGCCTGTCCGTCGGCCCGGAACCGGTCGCCTAGGGATACGCCGGTTCCCATGATCGTATGAAAGGGAAGACTGAATTCATACCGGAAATGGGTGAGCCCGTCATCGCCGATGCTGATCGGAATAATTCTGGAGAACCGTAGGTCCCATCGGGGATGCTGCTCCGGGTTCTGGCTCAGGTCCCACAATTTGTCGAAGGGCGCCCGAACGAAAGTTTCGATGTATATCGGCTTCCGAGCGGCCGCCCTCGGTTCCCTGTTTCGCGTTCTCCCCACACCAGCAGCCTAATGGCCGCGCCCACCCTGGAGCACTTCTGTACCCGCTGTGAAGTGTCGATGAGGGATCGCTAACGCGACTCCCGCTTCTGCATCCTGGCCGCATAAGCAGGATCAGATCGAGTCCATATGATCACGCCAACGATCAACAGAATGACGGCCACGAGACTCATTGGCAGCGTCAGGTTCATACCGAGCAGTCCCATTAGGACAGGCAAGGCAACGGCCACCAAAACGAGAGCGAAACAAGCCTTGGCTAGCCGCTTCATCTTGCGTTGCCGCATCAGGGACGATTCGGGGAACTGATCCATAAGCTCAACTATCTCGCTCTTCCCTCGCCTAGAAAATACGTGTGCTGTTGGATCCCCGAGATCCCCCGGAGTGGATCGCTTATGGGACGCTCCGGGAATTCTTGTGAGGCCGCCTTTAAGTGATGACGGCTGCTTAGCTTCGACGGAACAATACAATCCCCAGGTTGACTAGGCCCAGGAAAATTAGGATCCCGACGAGGGCGCCTGGAACAGATCCTCCCCACCAAACTAAAGCCAGTCCGACGAGGGCAAGAAACGCGAGGACAAAGCAAATGACACTGAGCGTCCTGTTAACAGATGCATTCACTGGAACCTAGCTTTCTCCGGGTCCCTCAGCATGGCCTGTGTATGTTCTCTTGGACAAGGCCAGACCCGAAATTCTTCGAGCTCCCGCTAGATCCGGTTCCCCAAGATAAGGGGCGACGATACGGATCATTGGAGGATCCTCCACTTGGACGGGGCGTTCTAATGTTCGCCACGCTGAGCCCGAGCACGAGGACTACCTGAGAGCCCAGATCGCGTACCGATGAGCCCGGGGGATCAGCGATGATCCTATTCTGTGTCAAGCGGCTTCGAGCCATTGCTTGTAGCGAGCGGTAAGTTCGGGCAGGGGGCGCCGTTGTTTCTCGATGTCGGAGATGCGGGCCGGCTGGGTGCGTAGGGCTGCGGCTGCTTGGCTGAGGGTAAGGCGCTTCGACTCCCGGAGTGCCTTGAAGTCATGCTGCGTCGCCGGCGATTGTTCTGCGGTGAGGGCTCGGTAGACCTCTCTGGCGATAGCGCGTTTGAGGCAGCGCATGATTTCCTTGGTGCTCTTGCCTTCACGGGTTCTGCGGGCGACGTAGTCTTGTGTTCGTTTGTCGCGTTGCATCCGGATGAGCGTGATGCGGTGCAGGGCGCTGTTGCCGCGACGATCTCCACCGCGGTTGAGCCGGTGCCGGTTGGTACGCCCGGAGGAGGCAGGGATCGGTGCCACGCCGCAGAGGGAAGCGAATGCCGCCTCGTTGCGGATCCGTTGGGGATTGCCGCCGGCAGTGACGACGAGCTGGGCGGCGACGATAGTTCCGGCCCCGTAGATGGCCAGGACCTGCGGGTAGTGTGTTGCCAGCAGCTGGCGCATCTGTTGTTCGAGGTGTTCAGCTTTGCTGCTGGCATCCTCTCGGGCTCTTGCCAGCTGCCGCATGGCGTGTAGGGCTGCGGTGTGTGGAGAGTCGCACTGCTCGCCGGGGCGACTGGCCGTGAGGCGTTTGATTAAAGCCGGGGTGGCGAGTCCGCGGTACTTGGCCCGGACCGTCTCCGGGGCGGTGATGAGCATCGAGGTGATGCTGTTGCCCAGTGCAGTCATGGTGCTGATGAGCTGGGCGCGGGCGGTGAGCAGGAATCGGAGGGATTCAGTAGCTGTCTGGGTGTCCTTCGCATCGGAGACACCGTGGCCCGAGATCACCGTGCGGGCCGCCTCGATCGCTTCGATTGGATCAGATTTGCCACGCATCCGACGGACCTGCCGGGCAGGGCGCAGCACTTCCTTCACCGCGTACCCGGCGCCCCTGAGGGCCCGAGTCAGGCCGGCGCCGTACGAGTTCGTGCCCTCCACCCCGACCACCGCTACGTGCCCTGCCGCGCGCAGTGCCGTGATGAGATCGGCGTATCCGTGCATGTCGGCAGTGAATGTCTGGGTCAGGACGGTCCCGCCCTGAGCGGTCAGTATGGCCAGAGTGTGCGTGTCGGTGTGGGTATCGACTCCCGCGACCAAATCTGTCGGGTCGAAAGAAGAGCTCCGTAAGACCAAGTGGTCCTCCTTGTCGTTGAACCGATGAGGGGTCGGCCAGAGCTCCACCAGTGCAAGACAAGACGCTGACGGGACAGTTACCATGACAGGGCCACCTGGTCATGGTGCCGGTCACGCTCCTATGAGGTCATGTACCGGCGAAGCCCATGGCTGTGCCGCGGACGCAGGACAAATCAAGCTCAGGACAGGGCCTTCTCGACGGTCCGTCAGTCAAGATGCGGGTCACTACGTCCGCGGCACTTTCCATTATCAGCGTCAAGATGCCCGCTTCGATTGAGTTCCCCACGCCGCGCCCGGTCTATACACTGGAGACCGACTGACGGAAGGCTGGCACCGTGCGGAAACTGATCTACGGCATGAACCTGACTCTGGACGGCTACATCGCTGCGGCCGGCGACGACATCGGCTGGAGCGGACCAAGTGACGAACTGTTCCAGTGGTGGCTCGACCAGGAGCGGGCGATCGGCCTGTTGCTGTATGGACGCAAGCTGTGGGAGGCCATGAGTTCCTACTGGCCAACCGGCGATCAGCAGCCCAATGCCACCCCGGCGCAGATCGAGTTCGCGCGGAACTGGCGGAACACGCCGAAGGTAGTGTTCTCCTCGTCGATGGAGAAGGTCGGCTGGAACACCCGTCTGGTCACCGGCGACGCGGTCGCGGAGATCACCCGGCTCAAGGCTGAGGACGGCGAGCCGATGAGGGTTGGCGGCGCAACGCTCGCCGGGGCGGCCATGCGGGCCGGGCTGATCGACGAGTACACGATCATGACCCATCCGGTCCTGGTGGGCGGCGGCACGTCGTTCTTCACCGCGCTGGATAGCTGGGTGAACCTGAACTTGGTGGAGACGCGGACGTTTCCCGGCGGGGTGGTCCTGACCAGGTACGAGACGAGACGAGGCGCTGAGCGCGCCGACTTCATCAGGGACTCGTAGATCACCAGATCCCGCAATTACACTTAGGGTTGTTCGCGTCACGTCTTCGCAGGTTCCGTGACCGCCAGGAGGACTCATGTCTCGTGTCACCAGCGACGTGCAAGCATTTGAAGCCCACGCAACTGACGCAGATCTTGATGATCTGCGCAGACGATTGGCAGCGGCGCGGCTGCCGTAGGCCGAGACGGTCTATCGCGCCGCGCCCGACCCTCGCCGATGGGAGCAGGGCGTTCCTCTCACCGATCTGGTCGATGTCGTGAACTACTGGCGCACCGGGTACAACTGGTGGTCGTTCGAAGAGCGCCTTAACCGCATCGGCCAGTTCCGCACGACCATTGATGATCTGGGAATCCACTTCCTGCACCGCCGATCCGCGCGCGTAGATGCTACTCCTTTGACCCTGACCCACGGCTGGCCAGGCAGCATTTCTGAGTTTATCGATGTCGTAGACGAGCTGGCAGATCCGAAAGATCCAGATGCGCCGGCGTTCCACGTCGTCGTTCCGTCGTTGCCGGGCTTTGGCTACAGCGACAAGCCGGCCACCACCGGGTGGGGGACCGGAAAGATCGCCGCCGCTTGGGTGGAACTAATGGGACGGCTCGGCTACGGCAAGTTCGTCGCCCACGGTGGCGACTGGGGAGGTGTGATCACCACGGTTCTCGGCGGCAGGTTCCAGGAGCATGTCCTCGGCATTCATACAACGTTGGCTCAGGCACCGCCCAGGTTGGCCGCGGACGGGCTGACGTCGGCCGAGCGCAGGTGGACCGAGGAAACCCGCGATTTCTGGGACCACCGCGCGGCGTACGCGAAGCAGCAGGCGACCCGACCCCAGACCATCGGCTACTCGCTCGTTGATTCGCCGGTCGGGCTCCTTGCCTGGATTCTGGACAAGTTCGCTGAGTGGACGGATACCGAAGACAGCCCGTTCGAGTCGATTTCCATCGACAGGATTCTTGACGACGTCACCCTGTATTGGCTGACGCGGACCGGCGCGTCGGCGGCCCGCATCTACTACGAAAGTCACGGCGGTATCAACGCGCTGGACCCCGAGCTTCGGGTCGACGTCCCCGCAGCAATCGGCATGTACCCCCGCGACATCGAGAAGTGTCCGCGCGCCTGGGCGCAGGAGCGGTACCGACAGATCGTCCGATGGAAGACGCCCGAAATCGGGGGACACTTCCCGTCGCTGGAGGTTCCCGAGTATTTCGTTAAGGATCTGCAAGAGGGTCTCGCGGCGGTACTAGCCGCTAAACGGTGAACGCTGCTCAGCGCGCGGTGCGGTGCGCCGAGGCGACTGACTCAAACCCTGTCTGAAGGCAGCTGCTGTAGCCGCCACGCGATTATCTCGCGGATGAGCTCGGTCGGGAGCGGGGCATCATGGCGCAGCTGGATAGCGTGCTCGGTGGTTCCATATGCGGCCAGCTCTGTCGAGAAATGCACGATCGCGTCTGGAGTCGGATAGAACCCGATGTGGCGCTTTGTTCCGGTGAAGAAGAACAACGGCTCGGTGCCGAGTTTGAAGGTCGGCATACGCCAACTGATCGATTCCACCGCTTCATCGGGCACGGCCGACCGGATCAGTTCGTACACGGTCAGCAGCCGATCCCGTACATCGCCGTCGTACCGGTCGATGTACTCGCTGATCGAACTCGCTGTCATGGTGGTCTCCCTCTTCGCCAACGTCATGTGGGGCGACTGTCATATTACAGCTGCACTCATGGATTGCGGCCGTCAAATATCGCCAACCGATCAATAACCGCTGCCAATCGCCGACCACATAGACCGGGCAGTCTCTCGACCCTGCGGCCTAGCAATAAGACCAATTGGGCCGATTCGGGTGTCAGCCTTTCTTCAGTTCCTCGGCGAGCATCACAAGGATTCCACTGGGGCCGCGGAGGTACGTGAGTTTGTAGACGTCCTTATAGGTCGCCACACCGCGTAGCGGATGGCATCCGTGCTTTGCCGCTATTTCGAGGGCTTCATCGATGTTGTCAACCGAGAAGGCCACACGGTGCATACCGATGTCGTTGGGACGGGTCGGGGTCGACTCGATTGCTTCAGGATGGATGTATTCGAAGAGCTCGAGTCGACCATGACCGTCCGGCGTCTGTAACATCGCGATCTTGGCGTGGTTTCCATCAAGTCCGACGGCAGTGTCGGTCCACTCGCCGCTGACCGTGTCACGGCCGATGAGTGTAAGACCGAGATCGGTGAAAAACGCGATTGCTGCTTCGATGTCGCGAACAGCGATACCCACATTCTCAAATTTGATGGCCATGCGTTGAAAGCTACCAAGACGGAGCGATTAGCTCCAGTGGCGGATCCAGCGCTTGAAACGGCTCGACCGGCGGGCGTTGGCGGGACTACCGTTGAGGGTGGAGGCCCGGATGGACGAGTTCGAGGAGTTACTGTCCACGGCGCGGACGGCGTACGCCCGCGGGGACTGGTACGCCGCCTACCGGAATTTCACGCACGCCCGGACATTCTCGGAACTGCCGACCGACGATCTGAGCCTGCTGGGCAGCTCCGCCTGGTGGGTAGGACAGGTAAGGGAATCGTTGGAGATTTCCGAAGAGGTCTACCACCGGTTCAATGACGACGGCGATGTCTTGGGTGCTGCCAAGAAGGCCTTGAACCTTGCGCTGCTGTGGTTCATCAGAGGCGACCTGGTCATAGCCTCCGGCTGGGTCAACCGGGCCAGGAGAATCCTGTTGCAACTGCCCGAAGGCGTGGAGCACGGCTACCTTGTCTATTTGGATGCGACGGTGGCATTGGACTTCGGCAACCTCCAGCCGGCGCGGGATGCCGCGGCGACGCTCCAGGAGATGGGGCGCCGCCTACGGGCTCCAGCCCTGACATCGTTCGGCCTAGTACTCGCAGGGCTGGCGGACGTGCGCAGTGGCAGTACGGCCACCGGCTTTGCCCAGCTGGACGAAGCAATGTTGCCGGTGCTGGCGGGCCAGCTGCCGCCGGAATGGGCTGGAGATATTTACTGCACCGTGATCCACGCCTGCCATGCGTTGGCTGACTTGTCCCGGATGCGGGCCTGGACCCAAGCGACTGAGCAGTGGTGCGAGCAATTCCACGGCGAGGCGATTTACTCCGGCATCTGCCGGATCCACCGGCTTCAGCTGCAGAGCGCGGAAGGCGGGTGGGATGCTGCTGAAGAGGCTATCGAACGGACCGGGTCGGAGCTTGTGGGCCGGAACAACTGGGTTGCAGGGGAGGCCTACTACCAGTTGGGCGAGATCCGTCGTCTGCGTGGTGACCTCAGCGGCGCCCGTGAAGCCTACGCGCGGGCTCAAGAGCTCGGCTGTGAGCCACAGCCCGGCGAGTCCCTGCTGCAGCACGCTGCCGGAAAACAGGACGCCGCGTGGGCCGGCCTTTGTGCTGCGTTGGCAGGGCGTGACCGGCTGGCCTGCGCCAGGCTGCTGGAATCCGCCGTCGAAATTGCCCTCGCTCTCGGGCTGCAGGAGGAAGCGGAGCGGTTGTGCGGGCAACTGGAAGAAACTGCTGCGGTGTACGCTACAGCAGGTTTCCGAGCGTGGGCCGGCCAGGCCAGGGCTGCCGTCCTGATCGCGCAGTCGCGGCACGAAGAGGCTCTGCCGGTGCTGCAGAGCGCCGCACGTGAGTACCGCGGACTGCACGCGCGGTACGAAACGGCCAAAGTCTACGAGCTGCTGGGTCGGGCCCACCACGGGCTGGGAGAAACCGGCACCGCTGCCGCGGACACCGCTACTGCGCTGGCCATTTACCGGGAACTAGGCGCGCTGCCGGATGTCCAGCGGCTTGATGGCCGGCGCTTGCCCGGCGGGTTAACGGAACGGGAGGCCGATGTGCTTTCTTTTATCGCCGCAGGGGCCAGCAACAAGGATGCCGCGGATGCTTTGTTCATCAGCCAGAAGACGGTCGGCCGTCATCTGGCCAATATCTTCGCCAAGATCGGCGTGTCCTCGCGGACGGCCGCCGCGGCATGGGCACACGAACATGGGTTGCCTCCGCGCCGGTAAGCACGCCGGTGAGCAACGGCGCGAACCAACGACGCTGTCTGCATGACCTGCACCAGTGGACCCGGGAACAAAATGGGTAATTCGCCCGACGCGCAGCTCTCGTCCGCTTCGTAGCGTTGATAGTGAACTATTCGAACGGACGTCAAAGGAGAATCGGTCATGGAAATCGACCTGATGGTTCTGGCCGGCGGCGTTTCCACCATTATTTTCGCCGGCAGTGTCATGCCCATGATTGTGAAAGCTGTGCAGACCAGGGATCTGGCCTCTTACAGTTTGGGCAGCCTCTTGCTGAGCAACATGGGCAACCTGGTCCATTCCGTTTATATCTACAGCCTGCCGGCCGGCCCCATCTGGGCGTTGCACGCCTTCTACCTGGTCACGACCGGATTCATGCTGGCGATGTACCTACGGCACGAAGCGTTGGGCAGGAAGCGCTCGCAGGGTTCGACGCCCGCACCGGCGGGCACTCTGCAGGATTCGCCCGAGTCCGGGCCCTCATCCGAATTCCAGCAGTCACCTCAAGTGGGCAGCAACAGCCCGTAGTAGCAGGAGAAAGAACAATGACAATTGATCAAAGTCAAGGCACATCACTGAAGGCTTCAGCTAAGCAGGAACTTGATACCGAAGCCGTTCAGGCGTTTGTCGGACGTTTCGTGGGCATCCTCAACGATGCTGCGATCGCAGTGCTGACCAGCGTTGGTCACCAGACGGGGCTGTTCGAGACCATGGCAGGAATGCCGGCCGCCACGAGCGAGCAGATTGCCGATGCGGCGGGCCTCAACGAACGTTATGTACGCGAGTGGCTGGGCGGCATGACGACGGCGCGCGTTGTCACCTACGACCCGGCGGCCAAAACATACCGGCTGCCGCGCGAACATGCTGCCGTGCTGACCAGCGCGGCTGGACCGGACAATATGGCCATCCTGATGCAGCACATCTCGATGATGGGCGAGGTGGAACAAAAGATCATCGAGCGGTTCCGGACCGGTGGAGGGCTGTCGTACGAGGACTACCCGCAGTTTCATCAAAACATGGCAGAGACGAGTGCCGCGGTGAACGATGCGGCTCTGTTGGATGTGATCCTGCCGCTGGTTCCTGGACTGCCGGAAAGGTTGCGGGCCGGTCTTAACCTTGCCGATGTCGGCTGCGGCGCCGGACATGCGGTCAACCTCATGGCACAGGCTTTCCCCGCCAGCCTCTTCACCGGTTACGACTTCTCGGAGGAAGCCATCCAGAGCGCGCGGAGCGAGGCCAAAGACCTGGGACTGGCCAACGCGGCCTTTGCGGTGCTCGATGTCGCCAAGCTCGACGTCGAGGCAGGCTTTGACGTCGTGACAGCTTTTGATGCCATCCATGACCAGGCGCATCCCGGCACGGTACTGCACAACATCCGCCGCGCCCTGCGGCCGGACGGAGTCTTCCTCATGGTGGACATCAAGGCATCCAGCAAGGTGGAGGAGAACATGGACATGCCGTGGGCCAGCTACCTCTATGCCATCTCGACGTTCCATTGCATGAGCGTATCGCTGGGGCTCGACGGCGACGGGCTGGGTACCGCCTGGGGACAGCAGCTTGCGTTGTCCATGCTCGACGAGGCGGGCTTCAGCACCGTTGAAGCCAAGGACGTCGATTCGGATCCGTTCAACACCTACTTCATCGCCCGGACTTAGATCCCGGCCAGCAGCCGTTTCACCTGCCGCTTGGGCACGGGGCGGAAACCGGCGTCAAGATAGCGTTGCCGGACGCGCCGTTCGGTCCGGAAGAGCGTCCAGCCGCGCTTGAGCAGGAAAGGAACGGGTTTGCGGTGCTCCCGCAGGTCGCGCACGAGGCGGCGCACCGCCGTCGTAATGGGGGAGACCTGGATGAAGATGGGCTCCACAGAGACGCCGAGGCCCAGCAGCGGGGCCAGAACGGCGTCGGCGAAGATCCCTTCGGCAATCACGGGGCCTTCGGCCAGCCGGAGGGAGCGGTGGCCGGTGTAGCTGGAGGTGGCAATGGAGTACTTGGGCATCTGCGTGCGGCCGGTCTGCAGCAGTTCCAGCATCGCGCGGGCGGCTGCCTCGCTGTTCCAGGTGTCCGGATGGTCCCAGTCGATCTCCTCGTACGCCGTCTGGGGCAGCGGTGACTGCGGGGTGTGCTCGCTGATCTCCCGGTAGAAGCTGTCCAGCTCCACGTGCGGGCGGCCGAAGCGCGCGGCGAGGTAGGACTTGCCGGAACCGGAGGCGCCGCCGAGCAGGACGAGCGGGATGTGGGGAGAAGGCACAGGCCCATTATTGCGTGCGTGAGCCGTACAGGTCCGATACCTGCCGAATCTGCGGCACCAGGGGAGTTCTTGGAGCGGCGGAATGATCCGGGGCACCGCTAATGTTGGATAGTGTGTCTGGGGCGTCGGCGCCGGCGCGTGCCGCACGCAGCCCGAAGGAAAGCAGGAGTGGACATGGTCAAGGCGACCTGGAACGGAGCCGTCATCGCCGAATCCGGCGAGACGGTCATGGTGGAGGGCAACCATTACTTTCCCCGCGGAAGCGTGAACGAGCAGTTCCTGCTTCCCAGTGACCGGACTTCCAACTGCGTCTGGAAAGGCACGGCGCACTACTACAGCCTTGAGGTCGCGGGGGAGCGCAACGCTGACGCCGCCTGGTACTACCCGAATCCAAGTCACGACGCCGGCAACATCCGTGGCCACGTGGCCTTCTGGAACGGAGTCACCGTTGGCGACTGAGCTGGCCGGAGAACCTCAATTGGAAGCGGCGCCTGCGCCTGCGACTGAGCCTGCGCCTGATGCCGCCCGGCGGCTGGACTGGACGCGGCAGGAATCTTCCTTCGGTGCGAGGGAGGACCTGCTGTACGGGCTGGCCATGCTGGATGCCGCCAAGAAGGGCCGGCTGGGGCCTGCGCTGCGGCTGTACCGTCCCGTGCCGACCGTCGCCTTCGGCCAGCGGGATGCGCACCTGCCCGGGTTCGACGAAGCCGCCGCGCGCTGCCGTGCCTTGGGTTTTGAGCCGCTGGTTCGTAAAGCCGGCGGACGCGCTGCCGCCTATCATCAGGGGTGCCTGGTACTGGACCATGTGGAGCCCGAACGCGATGCGATCGTCGGGGCGAAAAGCAGGTTCTCCCGGTTCGGTGAACTCCTAGCCAAGGGACTGCGGGATGCGGGCCTGGTTGCGCGGGTCGGAGAGATCCCGGGGGAGTACTGCCCCGGGGAGTTCAGCATCCACGGCGAACATCCGGAGGACGCCCCGGTCCAGATCAAACTTGTGGGAACTGCGCAGCGGGTTGTGTCCGGAGCCTGGCTGTTTTCCTCCGTCGTCGTTGTTGAAAATTCCGCCCCGCTGCGCGAAGTGCTCGTTCAAAGCTACGATGCGCTCGGTCTGGACTGGGATCCGCGCACTGCCGGTGCGGCCGAGGACCTGGTGCCGGGACTGGATGTGGACAGGGTCGAGCAGGCGCTGCTCGGCGCGTTCGGCACCTATGCGAAGACGCGGGAAATTCCGTTCGCCGACCTTGCGTCCGTGGCCGAGATTCCCGGGTCCGCCCCGTAATCCACAAACGGCAAATAGCGGGTATTGCCGCAGGGCCGCAGCAGCCAGACTGGTCGCACATGACACTTTCAACAGGAGGCAAAATGTGCGACATATGCAACGGGATGACGCAGGACGAGGCTTTGGAAAAGACTGTCCGCACGGTAGCCCGGTACGGCTGGCAGCTTGTCATGGTCTCAGGTACAGCGACGGAGCCGGCGTTTGGCTACACCGTCGGCCTGACCAAGTTGCAGCACCCCGAGATTCTGGTCACCGGCCGCTGCCAGGATGACACGGTAGCGCTGATCAACGAACTCGTGGACATGGTCCGCGGCCACGGGCACACCCTGATGGCGGGCATGGTCCTGCCGCTGGAGGCACGCGATGTCTATCTGGCGCCGGTGGAGCGGCCGGAAGGTGTTGTCCTGACTGCCGTCTCGTTATACGGCCCGCGGGCAACTGCGTTACAGGCCGTCTGGGCGGACGACGACGGCCGCTTGCCTTGGGAGCAGGAGGTGCCGGACACGCTCACCCAGCCGCTGTACGGTACACCGCCCGGGCTGTAGCCTGCTGGGAACAGCAAACCCGGGGCACCCGCGAGTTTTCCTCGCAAGCACCCCGGGCAGCTTTCCCCGCAGTTGTCAGTGGCCGCGGGCGATCCACTCGTCCAGCTGCGGTGCTTCGGCTCCGATGCTGGTGGAGTCACCGTGTCCGGTGTTCACCTTCGTTTCCGCGGGCAGCGTCAGCAGACGCGACTTGATGGAATCGATGATGGTCTCGAAGCTGGAGTAGCTCCGTCCGGTTGCGCCGGGGCCGCCGTTGAACATGGTGTCGCCGCTGAACAGTACGTTCTCCGACTCCAGATGGAAGCAGACGGATCCGGGGGAGTGGCCCGGAGTGTGCAGCGCTCGCAGTTCCGCCCCGGCTACCTGGAAGGTGTCGCCGTCATTGATCTCATGGTCCGGTGCGGAGTCGGGGTAGATGGTGTCCCACAGCATGCGGTCGGCTGGATGCAGGTATACCGGTGCCTTCACCAGGTCCCGCACTTCGCCGACGGCACGGATGTGGTCGTCATGTCCGTGGGTCAGCAGGATGGCCTTGACCGTCCGGCCCGCCACGGCCTGGGCCACGGCTTCCGGGTTGTGCGCCGGATCAATGATGATGGCTTCTTCGGCGTTACCGACAATCCACACATTGTTGTCGACGTCCCAGGTGCCGCCGTCCAGCGAAAAGGTCCCGGAGGTAACGAGGTTTTGGATCTGCACGCTCATGCGACCTCCACCACCGAACGCAGGACCTTGCCCTCGTGCATCTTCTCGAAGGCTTCCTCCACCTGGTCCAGGCCGATGCGCTCCGTGACGAAGGCATCCAGATCCAGGTTGCCCTGCTTGTAGTGGCTGACCAGCATCGGGAAGTCGCGGCTGGGCAGGCAGTCGCCGTACCAGGAGGACTTCAGCGAACCGCCGCGGCCGAAGACGTCGAGCAGCGGCAGCTCGATCTTCATGTCGGGCGTGGGAACGCCGACCAGCACCACGCGGCCGGCCAGATCGCGGGCGTAGAACGCCTGCTTGTAGGTCTCCGGGCGGCCAACAGCTTCAATAACGACGTCGGCGCCGTTGCCTCCGGTGAGGGCCTGGATCGCCTCGACCGGATCCTGCTCCTTCGAGTTGACGCCATGCGTGGCGCCCAGGGACTTGGCCAGTTCCACCTTGTTGTCGTCGATGTCGACGGCGATGATGGTCGTCGCGCCGGCCAGCTTGGCACCGGCGATGGCTGCAATGCCCACGCCGCCGCAACCGATCACGGCCACGGACTCGCCGCGCTTGACCTCACCGGTGTTGATCGCCGCGCCGATGCCTGCCATGACGCCGCAGCCGAGCAGGCCCACGGCGGCGGGGTCGACGTCGTCGTCCACCTTGGTGCACTGGCCCGCGGCGACCAGCGTCTTCTCGGCGAAGGCACCGATACCCAGGGCGGGGGACAGCTCGGTGCCGTCCTCCAGGGTCATCTTCTGGGTGGCGTTGTGGGTGTTGAAGCAGTACTGCGCTTCGCCGCGCTTGCACGCCCGGCACTCGCCGCACACGGCGCGCCAGTTGAGGATGACGCGGTCACCCGGTGCAAGATCGGTCACATCGGGGCCGATGGCGCTGACCACGCCGGTGGCCTCATGTCCCAGCAGGAACGGAAAATCATCGTTGATGCCGCCCTGCTTGTAGTGCAGATCCGTATGGCAGACGCCGCAGGTGAGGATGTCCACCAGCGCTTCCCCCGGACCCGGATCCGGTACCAGAATGGTTTCGATGGATACCGGGGCATTCTTCTCTTTGGCAATTACTGCCCGAACTTTATGAACCATGCCTGGGTCGTTCCTTTCCGCGGAGTCATCAGGTCGGCCGGTCGGCCGTATCACCATCATCTTAGGCAGCCATGTAGGGCCGATCACAATTACCAAAACGATTGTTATGGAAACTAGGGCCGCTGTCTACCTTCCACGCCCGTGGCTGATCGGAATGCGGCCTTCGTCGCAGGCACCCGTTAAGTAACAAACCGCGCTGGAGCGTCATCTACGCTCCAGCGCGGTCTGCGGAAAGTTCTCTCGGATCAGGCCGCGAGGCGTTCCTCTACTTCGGCGAGCGAAGGGTTGGTCGCGCTGCTGCCATCGGGGAAGAGCACGGTCGGCACCGTCTGGTTGCCCTCGTTGATCTGCTCCACCAGCTCCGCGGTGCCGGGCACGTTTTCGATGTTGATCTCCGTGTAGCCGATGCCTTTCGCATCCAGCTGTGTCTTCAACCGGCGGCAGTAGCCGCACCAGGACGTGGAGAACATGGTGATGGTGCCGGCTTCCGGGGTGTATTCCAAGGTGACTCCTTCGCAGAACTGTATTTCCAGATTTAAAGGTGCAAACGGCAGCGGGCCCGCAAACATTCCCGCCGCCTGTGCCCACGATGGCAGACTGGAAACATGTGCGGACGATATGTCATGGCAAGGGCTGTCGGCGACCTGGTGTCGGAATGCGGCGCCGAAGCTCCGGGAGATATCGGTCTCAAGGAGTCCTACAACGTGGCGCCCACGGACAACGTACCGATCGTCCTGGAGCGGCTGATCGACGGCGCCGTCCGCCGCCAGCTGCATATCGCCCGCTGGGGCCTGGTGCCGCGCTGGGCCAAGGAGATCTCCGTCGGCTCACGTTCCTTCAATGCGAGGATTGAATCCGCCGCGGAGAAACCGACCTTCCAGGATTCCGTCCATACCCGCCGCTGCGCGGTCCCTGTGGACGGCTACTACGAGTGGAAGAAGCTCGGTGCCAAGACCAAGCAGCCCTATTTCGTGCACCGCCGGGATAACGCGCCGATCTTCTTCGCAGGACTGTACGGCTGGTGGCAGGATCCGTCCAAGGCACCGGACGCCGGGGACGGATGGCTGCTCTCCACGACCGTTCTGACCGCACCGGCGCCGCCGGCAGACAGCGGCTCGCCGGTCCTGAAGGAGCTGTCGGGGCTGCATGACAGGTACCCGGTGCCGATGGACACGGACACCATGGCTGCGTGGCTGGATCCCACCGTCAGAGATGGGACGCACCTGCTGGATATGCTCCGGAACAGGGCGTACGACGCCGCCACTGACTGGACGCTGGAACCGGTAGGTTCCGCTGTGGGCAATGTCCGCAACAACTCGCCGGAACTGATCGTCCCGCAACCCTCGCTGCTGGATGGTTAGCCTGCGGCACCCAAGTGGACGACGCCGTCGTCGTCGTCGATCCTGAATCCGGGGTTGTAGACGATGTCCCAGCGGTAGCCGTCAGGATCGGCGAAGCAGCCGCTGTAACCACCCCACGGCCGGCTGCGTGCGGACGAAACAAGGGTGGCGCCGGCGGCGAGTGCCTGCGCGATGAGGTCATCCACTTCGCCAGGACTGTTGACGTTCCGGCCCCGGGCGTGAGGCGGACGGCAAGGAGCCCGGCCGGATCCGGCAACCGCTGCTGCGGTGCCCGGAACCCGGCCGGGCTCCTGTCCTTGGTTACTCCTGTCCTTAGTTACTCCTGTCCCTGGGTTACTGGGCGATCATGGTGAAGATGTTGAACCCATGCCCAATCTGGATACGGGGGCTCAAGCCGCTGCCGTTGCCCGGGTAAAGCCAGAGCCTGCCATCCCGGTGGCGGGCGATCACATCATTGTTGGCACGGGTATCGAACGCGCCCGGTCCCACCAGCGATGTCATGGAGTTCCAGCCGCTCGAACCGATCATGGAGCGTGCGCCGAACTGACCGCTGCCGTTGCCCGGGTACAGCCAGAGTCTGCCGTTGCCGTCCCGTGCGATCATGTCCGTCGTGGAGCCTGCATCGAAGGTGCCAACGCCTGCGAGATCGGTCATGACGTTCCAGCCGCTGGAGCCGGCTACAGTCCTGGCCTTGAAGCGGCCGTTGCCATCGCTCGGGTAGAGCCACAGCTTGCCCGCCCTGTCGCGGGCCAGCAGATCCGGATTAGTGTCACCATTGAAGTCGCCCGGAGCGACGAGCTCCGACATGGAGTTCCAACCACTTGTGCCGATCAGTGTGCGGCCCGAAAGCCGGCCGTTGCCCGCGCCGGCATAGAGCCAGAGCCTGCCGGAGTTATCGCTGGCAATCAGGTCTGCCCTGGTATCGCCATTGAAATCACCGGGCATCAGGAGCGAGGTCATGACGTTCCAGCCGCTGTTGCCGATGTTTTGGCGCGGAGAAAGCGTGCCGTTACTCCTCCCGGCGTAGAACCAGAGTTTGCCATCGCTGGTGCGACCGATGTAATCCGGGGTCCCGTTGCCGTCCATATCCTTCTGGACACCGGTTCCCAGCGGTCCCGCAGTGGTTCCGATGCCCCAGCCGTGAGCGGCTGGCGTCCCGACGTTGCCCGCCGTGTCAACGGCGCGGACCTTGAAGGTGTACACCACCCCGTTCATTTGGGCGTCGTAAGTCTTGCCTGAAGCGCAGTTTGTCTCCCAGGCCGAGTTGGACGGCATCAGCTGGCAATCGTAGGAGCTGTTGGTCTCGTTGCTGCCGAAGTTGAACGAAGGCGTCGTATCTGCGGAGGGATTGGACGGCACCGGGGCGGCAATGGTGGCCGTTGGCGCAACGGTGTCTACCGTGATGGCGACGGGGGTCGAAGTCAGGAACTCCGGCGCTGCCGGGTCCGTAGTGAAATCGGGATTGGCGATCCTTGCCCGAATCGAGTGGGCTCCGTCGGCGAGCGCCGTCGGCAAGGCGAGGCTGTAGCCGGTGCCGGTACTCGTTCCCGTCACGGCAGGAGTGGTTGAATTGCCCACCAGTAGGCTGACTTCGGTGCCGGCCGGAACGTCCACTGTAAAGGTAGGCGTGGCGACGTTCGTGATGTTATCCGTGGCCGACTTCCCACTGTCACTGGCATCGGCCAGATTCGGAGTGCCCGGCCCCCCGTCCACGGCATCCGAGATCACGCCTTGGATGTTGAACTGGCTGACGGTCAGGGTGTTGACACCGGGGCCTCCAGCGTTAGGGCCGTCTACCCGCACGAAGTTGTTGCCGGAAGGTGCCCCGGTCACCGGGGCGGGGACTCCGGGATTACCCAGCGTACCGGCAGGTGCGTTTACCTGACGGAGGAAGGTCGCGGTAGTGCCGACTTGGTAGTCCCCGAGGAAGGCGTCACCCACAGCCTCCCAGTCGCATTCAGGAGTAGGAGAGCAGAGGCCTTCGTCGAAGGTCTGATTGATTTCACCTTCGCTATCGGCTATCAGGCCTTCAGCGACGCCGTAGGGATGCGTGATCGTGTAGCTTGCGTTAGGGACGAGGTTCACCAATCGGAAACGCAGTCTGGCGAATCCGATCTGCTCGCCATCTACCACCGCATCGTTCAGATGAGCGCCCTCCAGCGCGGCTTCGTAAAGCGTGAGGTTTTCGCCGTCGCTGGCTTCGGCTGCGAACCAGAATGCCTCTTCGGGGAAGTTATCCGGGTAGGACGCCGGCGCCCCGGCGTTGGGCGGCGTGGACAGGCAGCCGAGTTCCGCTGTGTAGCAGAACTGAAGCTTGACGGTTCCATCCGAGAACCACGTCGGGTAGCCGTTGTTGGGATCTACCGGGCCAACTCCTGAGAGTCCCGCGTTGGCAGGTGAGATAGAGAGTGGCGAAAATACGGCAGCGAGCATAGCGGCTGCGGTGATGGTTGTTGTTAGCCGTTTGACAGGAATATTTTTGGGCCGACTAGGTAACTCTGCCCTGGGTGCGAGTGACATGCTGGGCTCCTTGTGAGGTGTCCCCCTCGGACACCGCTACTTCTAGGTGTTACTGATAGCGCGGGATGCGCTGGAATAACTGTGGCCCTCGGTTATTGGATAAATCTTGGGGTGCCGGACATTTTGTCGGTGGTGGTTTGTAAGCTCATCTTTGAATCGAATACGTATTCGAATAGAATGATGAGGTCAACCATTTCGACGGGCGTGTCGGCAGGAGCATGCATCGAAGTGTTTGGCCCGTATTTCCAGAAGAAAGGTGACTGGAACATGGGTGTTTTCAGCGAATCAGTAGAAGTTGTTTGTTCTCCTGCCGGCCAGCCGATCCGTTTGCGGTGGCAAAACCGGAACTGGCACATTGCTGCGGAACCGGTGCGTTGGTATGAGCGGCGAAAGTGGTGGGCCGAAGAGCTCCGGGCCGAACGCGGCAGGGGAGCGGGACTGGTTGACCATGAAATCTGGCGGGTCCAAGCGAGGCTGAACAGCCGCTCGGAACTGCGCACACTTGATCTTTCACATCAGGCAGATACCGGACGCTGGCGGCTGATCAGGGTCCATGATGCCCTGCAGCGCCTGAGCGCTTAATACGTTCCTGTCTCGCTGTCCGCGGAAGCTTCTTGCCCCATCTCTTACCTGTTCATTGGATGATCATGAGCTTTACCCACTTGCATGTTTCATCGGCCTTCAGTGCCCACTACGGTGTGTCCTGGCCGGATGAACTAGTGGCAGCGGCGGCCGGCGACGGCGCGGATGCCTTGGCCTGCACCGACAGGGATGGGCTGTATGGAACGGTCAAGCATGTCAAAGCTTGTCTGGCTGCCGGGATCGATCCGATTGTGGGGGTGGACCTCGCCATCCGTGGTTCCCAAGGGCAAAGCACCGGCCGGGTGGTTGTCCTGGCCCACGGTCATAACAACGGGAGGGGCTATCACGCCTTATGCCGGTTGATTTCGGATGCGCATGAAGGTACAGCCTCCGGCCGCGGCGCCAAGGGCCGGGAGCCGGGTGTGGATATAGCGGAGATAGCACATCGCGCCGCCGGTTCCCTGGAATCATCAGATGCAGGTTCCCCAGCTGTGCTCACGGTGCTGCTGGGCCCGTACTCTGATGTTGGACAGGCATTGCGGCACCGCCGTTATGCGGAGGCCCGCCGGTTGGCGGGTCGTTGGCGCAGCATCATGCCAGCCGGTTCCCTGGTGCTGGAAGTGGTCAACCACCTCAGTCCGCCCGGAGAAAATCTCAGTACGGCCCATGCCGTAAGAATGTTGAAACTGGCCGCTGACCTGAAATTGCCGGCAGTGTTGACAAACGCGGCGAGGTACCGCCAAGTGGATGACGCAGCTACCGCAGATGTGCTGGACTCCGTCCGTGCTTTAACCGCGCTCGCAAAGCTGCCGGATCTGCAGCCCAATGGCCAAGGCTGGCTCAAAAGCTCCGCCCAGATGCAGGTCCTGGCGCAGGAAACCGCACAGGAGGCAGGTACCGGCCGTGCCGGCGCCGTGGAACTGCTAGCGATGACGGAAACCGTTGCCGACCGCTGCCGGATGGATCCGTACCAGGACATGGGTTACAAGAACCCGGTGGTACCGGAGGCATCGGTAATCGGGATCGGCCAGGACCCGGTGACAGAACTTATTCAACGGTGCGAAACAGGGATTACCGCCAGGTTCCCCGGCATCAGCGGCAAAGCCGAACATGAGCTGCGGGACCGCCTGGCCCATGAACTGGGGATTATCACCAGATTAGGTTTCGCCTCTTATTTCCTGACCGTGGCAGAGGTGTCAAAGATAATCACCGATATGGGGGTCAGGGCATCGGCCCGGGGATCAGGAGCTTCGAGCCTGGTGAACTATCTGCTCTTTATCAGCCATGTCAACCCGCTGGCCCATGGGTTGATTTTTGAACGGTTCCTCTCCCGCGACCGTTCAACCCTGCCGGATATCGACATTGACGTGGAAAGCGCCGAACGCCATAACGTCTACCGGCGGATCTTCGCACGGTTCGGGGACCGTCGGGTGACTTTGATGAGCATGCAGAACGGCTACCGCGCTCGCGGTGCCGTCCGTGATGCCGGGCTGGCTCTGGGGATGGAAGAGGAAGACATTTCCGGGATTGCCAAACAGCTTTGGCGTTTCTCCGCCCGGAAATTCCGGGAAGCGATGGAAGAGAAGCCCGAACTTCGTGATTTTTCCGCGCAGGTGGAGCAGAACAAACAGCTGGATTTACTGGTGGATGTGACTGAGCGGTTGGATAGGTTGCCGCGGCATATTTCCATGCATCCCTGTGGCGTGATTCTGGGGGATGAATCCCTGCTGGACCGGACGCCGGTCCAGCCCAGCGGCCTCGGCCTGCCCATGAGCCAGTTCGACAAACACGACATGGATCCGATGGGCATGCTCAAACTCGATGTGCTCGGGGTCCGGATGCAAAGTTCCATGGCCTATGCCGTGAACGAGGTTGTCCGTATCCATTCGGGAAAGGCAGCAGTTACCGCTGCCGGGAACCATCCGGTTGACGCCGGCGGAAATGGTCCCGGTTATATCGCCGAGGACGGCCGGATCGACTTGGAAGCAGTTCCGCTCGAAGATGAAGAAACCTTTGAACTGATCCGCAGCACCCATACCCTTGGTTGTTTCCAGATCGAGTCCCCGGGCCAACGGGAACTGGTGGGCAAAATGGCCCCCCGCAATTTCAACGACCTGATCATAGATATCTCCCTCTTCCGGCCCGGCCCGATGAAATCGGACATGGTCCGCCCTTTCCTGGAACAACGCCATGGATGGGCACCCGAAAACTACCCGCACGCGGATCTGGAAACCGTGCTGAAGGAAACGCACGGTGTCACGGTTTTTCACGAGCAGGTACTGCGGACCTTTGACGTTTTTACCGGCTGCGGTCTAGCCAGAGCAGACGAGTTCCGGCGTTTGCTGGGGGACGAGGCAGCAGAGCCAACAGTGGAGGAATATTTCCGCCGTCAAGCCATGGACCGCGGATACTCAGTGGACATTATTGACAAGATCTGGAACACGTTGAAAGCATTCGGCAGCTTTGGGTTCTGCAAGGCCCACGGGGCTGCCTTTGCCGTGCCCACATACCAGTCGGCCTGGCTGAAGGCGCACCATCCCGAAGCCTTCCTGGCCGGCCTCTGGGAGCATGACCCGGGAATGTACCCACGTAGATTGCTGGTGGCAGAAGCCCGCAGGATGGGAATCCCCATCCTGCCGCTGAATATCAACCGCAGTGCGGACATGTATCGGGTTGAGCGCATACCTGCTGACAAAGGTGAACCGGAAAAACTCGGAATCCGTTTGAGTCTTGCCAGCATCTACGGATTATCAGCCGCAGAGCTGAAGCGCATTGTGGCCGGCCAGCCCTACGATTCCCTGGCTGATTTGCGTGCCCGGGCCAAGGTCAGCAGGCCTACGTTGCAACGGCTGGCCAAACTGGGAGCCTTCGACGAACTTAACCAGCTGGCCGGACGCAAGGGGACAGCCACCCGCGCGGATCTTGTCCATCATCTGGATAAGCCTCCTGTCCGCCCTGTTCCGCGCCGCTACGAACCCATCGACGGCCAGCTCTCCTTCTCGCTGGGAGACTTGGAATTGAGCAACCTCAAAACCTGTCTGCCGGAGCCGACAATGTTGGAAAAGGTCCGCACCGAACTGGATCTGCTGGCCGTGGACGTCAGCGCCCATCTGATGGACAGCTACGCGCCGCTGCTGAAAGAACTGAATGTCACCGCGGCCAAGGACCTGCTTTCCCTTCGCAACGGAACCGAGGTCCTGGTGGCAGGAATCCGGGTCGCCACCCAAACTCCGCCCATGCGCGGAGGCCGCCGCGTGGTGTTCATCAGCGTGGATGACGGCACCGGCTGCGTGGACTGCACTTTCTTCCATGAGGCGCAGGACAAGGCCGGGCCCCTGCTGTTCGGCACCAGGCTGATGTTAATCCAAGGACTGACGAGGAGGACCGGACCGCGCGGGATGAGTTTGCAAGCCACCAACGCCTGGGATCTTTCCCGCCCGGAGACGCTGCCCCTTGCCCATCCGGCGGAAACACCGGTGCCTGCCCGTGAGCAGCCACACCTCCAGCTCCCTGACCGTGCCATGTTGGTCGGGCTCAATATCAGCGGATAACATCAAAGAGGCTCGTGGCACCCAAAGTATGGTGGCGCGGTACAGGCCTAAATCGAAACATAAGGAGACCTTCGTGTCAGCGCCCCAAAACATGACTCTCATCGTCGACGGCGAAGAGAAACAAGTGAACACGGGCACTACCGGGGCGGAGTTATTCTTCGAGCGCCGCGACGTCGTCGTTATGCTCGTCGACGGTGTGCTCAAGGACCTGGACCAGCCGCTGCCCGAAGACGCCAAGATCGAGTCCGTCACCATCGATTCGCCCGACGGGCTGAACGTCCTGCGCCATTCCACTGCCCATGTGATGGCACAGGCCGTGCAGCAACTCCGCCCGGACGCCAAACTCGGCATCGGCCCGTACATCACGGACGGCTTTTACTTCGATTTCGACGTCGAGGAACCTTTCACTCCTGATGATCTGAAGACCCTTGAGAAGATGATGCTCAAGATCGTCAACCAGAACCAGAAGTTCGCCCGCCGGGTGGTCACCGAGGATGAAGCCCGGGCTGCCATGGCGGATGAGCCCTACAAACTGATCCTGCTGGACAAGTCCGCAGAGGCAGATGAAGCCGGCGAGGGCGTGAACGTAGAAGTCGGCGCCGGCGAGATCACCATCTACGACAATGTGGACCGCAAGAGCGGAGACACCATCTGGTGCGATCTCTGCCGGGGCCCGCATCTCCCCAACACTAAGCTCATCTCGAACGCCTTCGCGCTGACCCGCTCGGCAGCTGCCTACTGGTTGGGCAACGAGAAGAACAAGCAGCTTCAGCGCATCTACGGCACAGCCTGGCCCACCAAGGAAGCGCTGAAGGCCTACCAGGAGCGCCTTGCGGAGGCCGAGCGCCGGGACCACCGCAAGCTCGGCTCAGAGCTCGACTTGTTCTCCTTCCCCGATGAACTGGGCTCAGGGCTACCGGTGTTCCATCCCAAGGGCGGCATTGTCCGCAAGGCGATGGAGGATTATTCGCGCCAGCGGCACACTGAAGCAGGCTACGACTTCGTTTACACCCCGCACATCACCAAGGGACACCTCTACGAAGTGTCCGGCCACCTGGACTGGTACCGCGACGGCATGTTCCCGCCCATCCACGTGGATGAGACCCGCGATCCCGAAACCAATGAAGTGGTCAAGCCCGGCCAGGACTATTACCTGAAGCCGATGAACTGCCCGATGCACAACCTGATCTTCCGCTCCCGCGGACGTTCCTACCGCGAGCTGCCCCTGCGGATGTTCGAATTCGGTTCCGTCTACCGCTACGAGAAATCGGGCGTGGTGCATGGGCTGACCCGGGTCCGCGGCATGACCCAGGATGACGCCCACATCTACTGCACCCGCGAGCAGATGAAGGACGAACTGACCAGCACCCTGAACTTCGTGCTGGCGCTGCTCAAGGACTACGGGCTGGACGATTTCTACCTGGAACTCTCCACCAAGGACCCCGAGAAGTACGTCGGCGCAGACGAAGTCTGGGACGAAGCTACCCGTACGCTGGCCGAGGTCGCAGAAGCCTCCGGTCTGGAGCTGGTTCCGGATCCGGGCGGAGCTGCGTTCTACGGCCCGAAGATCTCTGTCCAGGCCCGCGACGCGATCGGCCGCACCTGGCAGATGTCCACCATCCAGCTGGACTTCAACCTGCCCGAGCGCTTCGAACTTGAGTACCAGGCAGCGGACGGTTCCCGCCAGCGCCCCGTCATGATCCACCGTGCCCTGTTCGGCTCGGTCGAACGCTTCATGGGCGTGCTCATCGAGCACTATGCCGGTGCCTTCCCGGCCTGGCTCGCACCGGTGCAGGTCGTCGGCATCCCCGTGGCGGAGGCATTCAACGACTACATGGGCGAGGTCATCGCCAAGCTCAAGGCAGCAGGCATCCGGGCCGAAGCAGATTTCGGTTCGGACCGGTTCCCGAAGAAGATCCGGACTGCCAGCAAGGACAAGATCCCGTTCGTCCTTATTGCCGGCGGTGAAGACGCCGAAGCCGGCGCGGTATCGTTCCGCTTCCGCGACGGCAGCCAGGACAACGGTGTACCCGTCGACGATGCCGTGGCCAGGATCGTTGAAGCCGTCCGTAACCGGGACCACCAGCTATGACGGATTCCGCGGGTGTGCCTCACCAGCAGCCTGAAGGCCAGATGACCGACGAGTTCGAGCTGACCGGAGTCCCGGACGCCTTCCAGCGCCTGTGGACTCCGCATCGCATGGCATACGTCAAAGGCGGACAGGACCAGTTCAAGGGCAAGGACGAGTGCCCCTTCTGTGTGGCGCCTGGGCGTACCGATGAAGAGTCCTTGATCGTGTACCGGGGCAAGTTCAACTACGTTGTCCTGAATCTTTTCCCGTACAACCCGGGCCACCTGCTGATCTGCCCGTACCGCCACGTTCCTGACTACACCGACATCACCGTGGAAGAAACGGCCGAGTTCGCCGAGCTGACCCAGACAGCCATGCGTGTGCTGCGCAAGGTGGCGAACCCAACCGGCTTCAACCTGGGCATGAACCAAGGCGTCACCGGGGGAGCCGGCGTGGCCGCACACCTGCATCAGCACGTGGTGCCGCGTTGGGGCGGGGACGGGAACTTCCTGCCGATCATCGCCCAGACGAAGGCCATTACGCAGACCCTGGACGAGGTCCGTCAACAGGTGGCGCAAGCCTGGCCGGCCGGGTAGCGGCACGGATGCTCAATAAGTACGCACGTGGTTTCTTCGGGAAGCTGTTTTCTCCTTTGGCGCGGCTGCTGATCAAACTCGGTGTTTCACCAGATGCGGTGACCATCATCGGCACTCTCGGCGTGTGCATCGGTGCCTTGGTCTTCTACCCCATAGGGGAACTGTTCTGGGGCACGGTCTTCATCACCGTGTTCGTTTTCTCGGACATGGTGGACGGGCTGATGGCCCGGATGCTCAACCGCAGCAGCAGCTGGGGGAGCTTCCTGGATTCGACCTTGGACCGTCTGGCTGACGCCGGAGTGTTCGCCGGAGTGACCATATGGTTCTTCACGGGCGGAGCCAGCGTTCCCATCGCCGTCGCGGCACTGATCTGCCTTGTTCTGGGCATGCTGGTTTCCTACGCGCGGGCGAAAGCCGAGTCCCTCGGCTGCACCGCCGACGTCGGCATAGCAGAGCGTTCCGAGCGGCTTGTCGCGGTGCTGGTCTTCACCGGCTTCACCGGGCTAGGGCTGCCGCCGGTGGTGCTGCTCGTGGTGTTGACCCTGCTGGCAGCCGCCAGCCTGGTCACCGTCATCCAGCGCATCCTGGCCGTTTACCGGCAGACGCAAGTCGAAGCATGAAGCGGTCCTGACTCGGCCTGCGCCGCATGCCGTCACGAGTGAGCTGAAACACGACGGCACGGCGTATCATGAAATGTACTCCTTCCCACCAACTCCTAGGGGCTTTTAGTGTCCAGCAGTAACGAAACTTCAACTCACGCACCGGTAACGGGCAGCAGCCGGGTTAAGCGCGGTATGGCTGAAATGTTGAAGGGCGGCGTCATCATGGACGTCGTAACCCCCGAGCAGGCCCGCATCGCCGAAGACGCCGGCGCGGTCGCCGTAATGGCTCTCGAGCGGGTTCCCGCCGACATCCGCGCCCAGGGCGGCGTGTCCCGCATGAGCGATCCGGACATGATCGACGGCATCATCGAGGCCGTATCCATTCCCGTGATGGCCAAGGCGCGTATCGGCCACTTCGTCGAGGCCCAGGTCCTGCAGTCCCTCGGCGTGGACTACATTGACGAGTCCGAGGTCCTGACCCCGGCCGACTACACCAACCACATCGACAAGTGGAACTTCACGGTTCCCTTCGTCTGCGGTGCCACCAACCTTGGCGAGGCCCTCCGCCGCATCAACGAGGGCGCGGCCATGATCCGCTCCAAGGGTGAAGCCGGTACCGGCGATGTCTCCAACGCCACCGGGCACATGCGCCAGATCCGCGCGCAGATCGCCAAGCTTGCTGCCCTGCCGGAAGACGAGCTGTACGTCGCGGCCAAGGAGCTGCAGGCCCCGTACGAACTGGTCAAGGAAATCGCTTCGACCGGCAAGCTTCCCGTGGTGCTCTTCACCGCAGGCGGTATCGCCACCCCGTCGGATGCGGCCATGATGATGCAGCTCGGAGCCGACGGCGTGTTCGTCGGTTCCGGTATTTTCAAGTCCGGCAACCCGGCCGAGCGTGCCGCTGCCATCGTCAAGGCCACCACGTTCTACGACGACCCGGACATGATCGCCAAGGTCTCCCGCGGACTGGGCGAAGCCATGGTCGGCATCAACGTGGACGAAATTCCGGAGCCGCACCGCCTCGCCGAGCGCGGCTGGTAGGAAACCAGGAACAGCTAACGACGCCGGAAGTCCGGAACCGCTGAAAGCAACGGTTCCGGACTTCTTGCGTTAGCACCCTATCGGGCCGGATTGCGGCCGAAGCAGTGTTCCGTCCGGAAGATGCCGTTCCCCTCGACGTCAGTCGGCGTTCCCTTTTCCCCGCAGGTGGCTTGGAAGCAGGTTGCCGGGGATCCGGCTCCGGATGCGGATGATCTCCCGGACGTGCTGTTCCAGCTCGCGGTCCTCATCGGAAACCGGATTCCACGGCGGGATCGGTACCGCAGTGCCCGTCTCGTCGCGCGCCACCATGACTGTCAGGCAATATGTGGTCAACTCAAGTTCGCCGGTTTTCGGGTCGCCCGAGCGCACATGTACCGAGACGTGCATTCCCTTGTTGCCGGTGTAAACCAGCCGGGCCTCGACTTCGACCACATTGCCGATCAGCAAGGGACGGTAGAACCGCACGCCGCCGGAGAAGACGGCGACAACGTCCTTGCCGCAGTACCGCGAGGCGCAAACGTAGGCGGCCTCGTCGATCCACTTCATCACGGTTCCGCCATGAACCTTCCCGCCCCAGTTCACATCGCCAGGCGCGGCCAGGAAGCGCAGGACGGTACGGGGAGCTGTTCCTGCTTCGCTGTACACCTGCCGGGACATCGCCTTCTCTATGTCGGCGCGGATGTCCAGGCGCTTGATAGCCAGCTGCTCCTGTTCCTTTTCTTCCTCCGTCCGGGGAATCCAGGACTCTACCGGAACGGATTTGCCGTCTGTGCCCACAGCCACGAAGATCACCAGGCATTGGCTGCGCATCGTGGCGCCGCCGCCCTTGGGATCGCCGGAGCTGACAACGGTCTGGATGTGCATGCTGCTGCGCCCGGTGTAAATGATCGTGGATTCAACCTCGACCATGTCTCCGACGCGAACAGGATCGGCAAAGTGGATATTGCCCACATAGGCAGTCACACAATAGGACTTACTCCAGCCCACGGCACAGGCATAAGCAGCCTTGTCGATCCATTCAAGGACAGTTCCGGCGTCGACCGTCCCGCTGTAACCGACATCCGTGGGAGCGGCGAGGAACCGAAGGGTGATGGAATTCTTCGCGGTGGCCGGTTCAGGCATTGGTCTTATCTCCTTATTGGTCGTGAAATCAGCATCGCACTGTTCGTCGACGATTCCGCTGGACACCGGGAACCGGATCACTTTGCCAAATGCAACCAGTAGGTCTGCCCGCGGCCGATGAGCTGGAATCCGCGGCGGGAATAGAGCCGCTCGCCCAAGGGAGTGGCGTTCAGCGCCAAATGTTCGGCACCGGCGGCTCCTGCCGACCGCGCAACCCTGCTCAGGATGCCGGAACCGTAGCCACGACGGCGGTAATCCGTGCCCACGGCCATGTTGAAGATTCCGGCCAACGCAGGAATCCGGAGGTTGCCACCGCCATCGGGCAGGAATGAATATCCGTGCCCCACAAGCCGTCCCTCGGCGCGCGCCACGGCGTGCCAGGCCCGGCTTCCCTTTGCCGCCGGTCCCGCCGATGCGGGCGCTGATCGTCGGACAACCTGAAGTTCCGCGCTGTCGGGCCCCGTGATCTCCGGACTGTCCGGTTCCAGACCGATTCCCACTGGTTCGTCCAGCAGCACGGAGTCCAAATGTGCAGTCATCCACCACGGCTGCCAGCCGTGCTCGAACCCGAAACCAGGAAGCATAGACGTCGTGACGGTGCTGTTCATCCAGATGCCGACGGTAGCCGCCCCGAGCCGGGCGCCCTCGGCGAGGCCAGGCCGGATGCCCGCGGGAGAAATCTCCTCGGGAAACATCAGCATGAGTTCCCGCCGGGCCGGGAGCCATACCCAATGACTTTGGTGCGTATCGAAGGTCTTGCCTCCCGTTGCCGCAGCCAATGCCACGAACCACGCGGACTGAAGCCGTTGGCAGTCGCCCAGAGTGACCACGATCAGCGCCTCTGGCCGACCGGATTGTTGCCGTCGAGTCCGCGGCGAGCGAGCAGCGGGCCGATTTCGGCGTCGCGGCCACGGAAGTTGCGGAAGGCCTGCAGCGGATCGATGCTGTTGCCTCGGGAGAGCAATTCGGTGCGGAAATGATCTCCGTTATCCCGGTTCAGGCCGCCGTTTTCGCCGAACCACAAGACAGTGTCTGCGTCCAGCACTTCGCTCCAGAGATAGGAGTAGTAGCCCGCCGCATAGCCTCCCGCGAAGATGTGCTTAAAGTAGCCGCTGCGGTAGCGCGGCGGGATGAGGTCGAGGTCGAGCCCGGCGTCCTTAAGCGCTTCCTTTTCGAAGGAGAGCGGATCATCGATGAGCGTCCCGGCAGGCAAGCTGTGCCAGGCCAGATCCAGCAGGGTGGCCGCCAAATATTCGGTGGTGGCGAAGCCTTCGCCCCAGAGCCGCGCCGCTTCGATCTTGTCGACCGTCTCCGGCGGAAGGGCGGCTCCGGTGACGTGTTCGCTGGCATAGTCGGCGACGATCTGCGGCCACAGCATCCACATTTCGTTGACCTGCGATGGGTATTCGACGAAGTCCCGGGGAACGCTGGTTCCGGAGAACCGCGGATACCTGACCTGGGAGAACAACCCGTGCAGCGCATGGCCGAATTCGTGGAAGAGCGTCACAACCTGGTCAAAGGTGAGCAGGGTCGGCTCGCCCGGTGCAGGTTTGGTGATGTTCAGATTGTTAACAACTACCGCCTGCTGGCCCAGCAAGCCGGACTGTTCGACAAACGAATCCATCCACGCGCCCCCGTTTTTGGTGGGCCGCGCATAGTAGTCGCCCAGGAACAAGCCTAGTCCCATACCGCCGTCGTTCTTTACTTCCCAAACCCGGATATCCGGATGATAGCCCTGCAGGTCCGGACGTGCTTCGAAGCTCAGGCCGTACAGTTGTTCCGCCGCGTGGAAGACACCGCCATGGAGCACGCTCTCGAGTTCGAAGTAAGGACGCAGCTTCGCCAGATCGACGTCATAGTCACGGCGCCGCACCTGCTCGGAGTAGAAAGGCCAATCCCAGGGTTCGATCTCGTGCCCCGCGGCGGCGGCCAGGACACGGGCCTCGGCCCGCGCGTTGCCCACCGCCGGCGGCACCAGCTGCGCGAGCAGCTGCCGCACGGCTTCAAGCGAAGGCGCGGTTTGGGATTCCAAGGCATATTCGGCATGGTTCGGGTAGCCGAGCAGCGCGGCGCGCTCGGCACGCAGTTCGGCCAATCGCGCCGCGAGGAGCACAGTCCGGTTTCCGTTGCCGCCGCGGCCTACCGAGGCCTGGAAGAGGCGACGCCGGGTGTCCCGGTCTGTGAGCACTTCGAGGGCGGGCTGGGCGGTCGGCAGGACCAGTGTGAGCAGCCAGCCGGTGTCATATCCGGCTTCCCGGGCGGCCTGGGCCGTGGCGGTGATGTCCTCCTCGGCCAGCCCGTCCAGCAGAGCACGGTCCGCCACGTGCAGGGCGGCAGCGTTCCCCGCGGCCAGCAGCTCCTGCGAATATTCCGTGGACAGTTCCGACAGACGTACGTTCATCTCGCGAAGCCGCTCCTGCCCGCCGGGCTCGAGCCCGGCTCCGGCGCGCCGGAACTGCTTGCGCAGCTCAGACACCAGGCGCAGGTCCTCGCCGGCGAGGCCTTCGGCGCCCTCATCCACTGCCATGACTCGCCCGTACAGCTCCGGATGCAGGTAAACGTTGTCCTGGTGCGCGGCCAGCCGCGGGGCCACGGCCTGTTCCAGCTGCAAGATCTCCTCGGTCGCATCTGCGGAGGCGATGTTGCGCAGGACCGCCGCCACACGCTGAAGCGTCCGGCCGGACCGCTCCAGGGCAACCACGGTGTTGGCAAAGGACGCCGGTTCCGGGTTCGCGGCGATGTCCTCGATTTCGGCCAGCTGCTGTGCGAATCCGGCCTCCAACGCGGGCAGGTAATCCTCTGCGCGGATGTCGGCGAAAGCCGGCAGCTCGTAGGGGAGCGTACTGGGAGTGAGGAACGGGTTTGCCATGGCACTACTTTGTCATGCCCGCAGGTTTTCCTAGGGTCATTTACTGGCTGCAAGGACGCGCCGTCGGGGACCCGGCCTCGCCGCGGCTTACACTGGCGGCATGCCAGAAAGCCGCGCAAGAACTCACCAAACACGTCCGCGGCGACGGGCGGATTTAGGCAGGTCCGGCAGGGGGCGGCCCAGGTTGGTGCTGCCCCTGGTCGCAGCAGTCCTGGTTGCCGGCTGCAGTGCCACGGGCACAGGGCCAGGCGATGGAACGCCAGCTGACACGGCATCTTCCGCCGCAGCTGCTCCGTCTGCTTCGGCCCGCCCGGCGCAGGAGGGGAGCGACGGCGGCAGCCAGGTGCCGTCGTCGTCGTCCGCAACGGCCGGAGCCGGACCGGAATGCGCCGGCGTCCGCTGTACCTCTGTGGTGATGACCGGGGATTTGCTGCTGCACGAAGCCCTCTGGGGGCAGGCGGCGGAGGATGCGGAGGAAACGGGCCGGGGACCACTGGATTTTGGCCCGATCTTGTCGGCACAGCAACCCTACGTGGACACCAGCGATCTTGCCCTCTGCCATGTGGAAACTCCGGTGGCCGAAGCGGGCGGCCCGTACGCGGCGTATCCGTCCTTCAACGCGCCCCCGCAGATCCTGGATGCCATCGCGGAGCTCGGCTACGACGCCTGCACCACGGCCAGCAACCACACCATCGACCGCGGCACCGAGGGGCTGGAACGGACGCTGGATGCGCTGGACGAAGCAGGGCTCGAACATACGGGGTCCTACCGCACCCGCGCCGATGCCGAGGAGGTGCTGATCATGGATACGCCTGCCGCCCGGGTCGCAGTCATCGAGGCAACGTACGCGCTCAACGGGCTGGTGCCGGACCAGCCGTGGCAGGTGGACATGCTGGACGCGGACGCCATGATCGCCAAGGCCAGGCAAGCCCGGGAGGAAGGCGCCGACATCGTCCTCGGCGGCGTCCACGCGGGGGATGAGTACACCAACTACGCGAACGCGCAGCAGCAGGAGGTGGCGCACAAGCTGGCGGACAGCGGCGAGTTCTCGCTGATCTACGGGCACCACAGCCACTCAGTGCAGCCCATCGAGAAGTACAAGGACACCTGGATTGTCTACGGGCTGGGCAATGCCATCGCGGCCCATGCCACACCGAATATCCTCAACACCGAGGGGCTCATGGTGCGCGCGCAGTTCAGCCAGAGCGACGACGGCGGCCCCTGGGACGTTTCCCGGCTCGCCTGGCTGCCGGTTACCTTTGATGGCCCCGAGCACCGCTGGTGTCCGGTCGCGGCGGACGCCCTGGAAGTGGAGCCGGCGTGCGTTTCAGCGGAGGCCGATGCCGCCAGCCGGGAACGGACCAAGGACACCGTGGAGTCGATGGGCGCAACGGAGGACGGCGCCCAGGAGTGGCTGCTCAGCGGCAAGTAGTGCCGGGCAGTTGCCCTGACGGCTAGCGGGGCGGAACGCGGGTAGCAGTGCAGCGCGCTCAGCGCGGGCGCGCGGCGGCGTCTTCGCGGGCCTGCTCCTCGAACGGGATTTCCAGCGGCGCATCGTCGAAGCTGCCATGGCGGCGCAGCGCGGCGTGCCGGCCCAGGAAATCCGCCACCGCAGGGTTCTTGGGCAGCAGTGAACCATGCAGGTAGCTGGCAACCACGTTGCGGTAGCGTGCGCCCTCGGTGGAGTCCTGGCCGTTGTTGCCTTCCCCCTTGGTGATCGTGCCCAGCGGCTGGGTCCCGCCCTTGAGGTAGGTCTGGCCGCTGTGGTTTTCATAGCCGATGACGGTGCCGAACTCTTCGCTCTCCAGGACGGTGTTGCCGATCAACCGCTTGGGCCCGCCTACGGTGTCTATATCCAGCAGTCCGATGCCCTTGATGACCTCGCCGGTGTGGGTCTTGAAGAAGTTTCCGAACAGCTGGTACAGCCCGCAGATCGCGAGCATGGGCACACCGTCGTCCGCGAGTTCGCGCAACCGTCCGCCGAGCTGAAGCAGGTCGGCCTGGATCTTGTTCTGGCCGGAATCCTGGCCGCCGCCGCCGACAATCAGGTCCACCTGGTCCGGAAACGTGTCGCCCGGGTTGTATTCGTGCAGCCGGACATCGTAGCCGCGCAGCTGCAGGCGCTTGCGCAGGACCAGGACATTTCCCCAGTCTCCGTAGATGTTCATGTCGCGCGGATACAGCTGGAGCAGGTCAATCACGGGGGCATCCATCTAGGAAACCACCTCCACTTCGGTCAGCTTCCCCAGCTCCCGGCGCAGCGCGAGCATGGCGGTGTAAGTGCAGTAAATACGTTTGGGCGCATCCGGTTCCAGCGCGATGAACCGGTGCAGCGACGCCGAAAGGTCCGTGTCCACGTGCCGTACGGGGACGTCCTCGTAGAACAGCCGCAGTGCCATGTCGTTGGCACGCACTCCGCTGACCTCCGCCACGCCGGCAGCGGCGAGCGAGTCGAAATCCACGTCCCACAGCCAGGACATGTCCCGCCCGTCCGCGTAATTGTCATTGATCGCGATCATGGTGCTGAAGCCTGCCGGCGGGAACGAGCGCAGCGCCAGACGGAATCCGGCCGGGTTCTTCACCAGCACCAGGTCCAGCGGCTTGCCGTTGACGGTCAGGCTCTCGCCGCGGCCGAAGGCAGGGGTGACTGCCTCCAGCGAGTCCAGCAGGGCATCTTCATCCACGTCCGCGCCGACCACGGTCCGGGCCAGTGCCAAGGCGGCGGCGGCGTTGTAGATGTTGTACACGCCGGTAAGTTTCAGCTCGGCGTCGATATCGCGGCTGCCAACCGTAAAAGTCGCCGAGGCGCCTTCGCAGGCGGCGAGGACGACGTCGGCCGCAGGCAGGCCGGAGGCGTCGCCTGCGCCGCCCGAACGCATGTCATCGTCATTGGGGAACATGGCACGCAGCTGCGGGGCCAAGCCAAAGTAGTGGACCCGCTCCGCAGTAACGGATTCGGCCAGGGCGGCAATGCGCGGATCTTCCCGGTTGAGCACCACAGCCTCGGTGGTGGCCGCAGCGATCTGCCGCAGGAAGCCTGCGGTCGTCTCGATCTCGCCGAACCTGTCCAGCTGGTCGCGCATGACATTGAGCAGCAGGCAGTAGCGCGGAGCAACGAGTTTGACGAAGTGCACCGCATGGGCTTCATCGAGCTCCAGCACCGCAACGTCCGCGTCGAGCTTGCCGCCGATGGTGGTTTCGCCCAGCACGGCTGCCACCACGCCGCGGGTGAAATTGCTGCCGGTCCGGTTGGTGAAGACCTTCAACCCCTGGCCCTGCAGCAGTTCTACCACCATCTTGGTGGTGGTGGTCTTGCCGTTGGTCCCGCTGATGACGACGACGCCCTGGGGCAGATTTCCCAAAGTGCGCGGCAGGAAGTTCGGATCGATCTTCTCCGCGACCAGGCCGGGGAGGGCGGAACCACCTCCGCGCAGTTTCGCCACCGTCTTAACGGCCTTTCCGGCAAGGGTCGCAAGGAGGTGTCGCATGAGTAGAAACTATACAAGAGGCCCATGACCGTTCGGGGACGATTGCGCGCCGGCCCATTTAACGCTGGACCAAGACTTGGCGTTACTGTTTTTGCAGCGGCCGCTCAAGTTCCGGCCCCTGATGGAGAAACCCGAGGAAACAGCCGTTGGTCAACATTGGTGTACTTGCCCTGCAGGGAGATGTCCGCGAACACATCGCGGCTCTGGAACACAGCGGCGCCTCCGCGGTCCCGGTCCGCCGCCCCGCCGAACTCGATGCCGTGGATGGTCTGGTGATCCCCGGCGGTGAATCAACGACCATTGACAAACTCACCCGCATCTTCGAACTCGCCGTCCCGTTGCAGAAGCGGATTGCTGACGGCATGCCGGTATACGGGTCGTGCGCCGGAATGATCATGCTTGCCGATGAGATTGCCGATCCCTCCACCGATCTGAAGGGCAACCCCCAGCAAACCCTGGGCGGGCTCGATATAACCGTGCGCCGGAACGCCTTCGGCCGCCAGCGCGAGTCCTTCGAAACGGATTTGCGCTTTAGCGGACTCGAATTCAGCGCCGCCGGGCCCGGCACCGAGCCCGCGCCGGTCCATGCCGTCTTCATCCGCGCGCCCTGGGTGGAACGGGTGGGGGAAGGCGTGGAGATCCTGGCCCAGGTTGAGCCGCAGGAAGCCTCCCATACGGACACATTGCACGGGACAGCTAGAATTGTCGCAGTGCGTTCGCGGCATTTGCTGGCGACATCCTTCCACCCGGAGGTTACGGGGGAGCGCCGCATCCACGAACTTTTTATCCGAATCGTTAGAGGAGAAGCGTAAGCATGTCGGGACACTCCAAATGGGCGACCACTAAGCATAAGAAAGCCATCATCGATGCCCGCCGTGCGAAGTCCTTCGCGAAGCTGATCAAGAATATTGAGGTTGCTGCCCGCGCTGGCGGAGCCGATATGGCCGGCAACCCTGGCTTGGAACTGGCCGTGCAGAAGGCCAAGAAGACGTCCGTGCCGAACGACAACATCGACCGTGCCATTAAGCGCGGTGCCGGCCTGACCGGCGAAGTAATCGACTACACCGAAATCATCTATGAAGCGCGGGGTCCGCAAGGATCGGCAGTGCTCATTGAGTGCCTGACCGACAACAAGAACCGCGCCGCCTCGGAAGTGCGCCTGGCCATCACGCGCAACGGCGGCACTATCGCCGATCCGGGATCGGTGGCGTACATGTTCGCGCGCAAGGGCGTTGTCGCTCTGCCCAAGAACGATCTGTCCGAGGACGACGTCCTGATGGCGGTGCTGGACGCAGGGGCCGAAGAGGTCAAGGAATCCGGCGACAACTTCGAAGTCCACTCCGATCCGACCGACCTGCGTGCCGTGGTCGCCGGACTGGAGGAAGCCGGCATCGAATACGAGACCGACGAGGTCGAGTTTGTGCCTTCAATGGAGGTCGAACTGGAAGCAGACGCGGCGCGCAAATTCATGAAACTTGTGGATGCTCTCGAAGACCTCGACGACGTGCAGAACGTCTATTCAAACGCTGACATCTCCGAAGAGGTCATGGCAACGCTGGAAGCCGAAGACGCGTAGTGCTGCAGTGACGTTGCGGGTGCTGGGAGTAGACCCGGGTCTGACCAGATGCGGTTTCGGCGTGGTGGACATTGAGCCCAACCGACGGGCGACCCTGGTCGGTGTCACGGTGGTAGGCACCCGTGCCGATGTCGCACTGGAGCAGAGGCTCCTCGCCATTTCCAATTCAATCGATGAGTGGCTCGATAGATACACGCCGGACGTGCTGGCCGTCGAGCGGGTATTCAGCCAGCTCAACGTCAGTACCGTGATGGGCACGGCCCAGGCCTCCGGCGTCGTAATTGCTGCAGCCGCACGCCGCGGAATCACCGTCGCCTTGCACACCCCCACGGAGGTGAAGGCCGCGGTGACGGGTAACGGCCAGGCAGACAAGACTGCCGTGACCAAAATGGTCACGAGGATTTTGCGGCTGGACAGGCCGCCGACGCCTGCCGATGCCGCCGACGCCCTGGCCCTGGCCATCACCCATGCGTGGCGTGGAAGCACCGCGCCAGCGGCCGGATCGAGAGGCCAGCCCGGCTCCGGCCAGACTGCCGCCCAGCGACTGTGGGCAGAGGCCGAGGCAAAGGCGCGGCGCAAGATCCGCTGATCACCATCAGGCGTGGCGGTGCTGCGTTCAGCGGCTCGGCGTCGTAGGCTGTTCGTACGTATGTTCGGAAGAACGGATGCCGGCAAGTGGCTCCAATCTCCGCCGGAAGCTGTTTTGGAGCGGGTACATGATTAGTTCGTTGCGCGGAATCGTCAGCCATGTAGGCCTGAATTCCGCCGTCGTCGATGTCAACGGTTTCGGGATGCTGGTCCAGGCAACCCCGCAGACGTTGGCAACCCTGCACATCGGCCGCGAGGCGGAACTGTCCACCACGATGATTGTGCGCGAAGACTCCATGACGCTGTACGCTTTCGAGGACGCCTCCCAGCGGGAAGTTTTCGAGACCCTCATTTCCGTCAGCGGTGTTGGTCCCCGGCTGGGACTGGCCGCTCTGTCCGTCCACGCTCCTGAGATCCTGCGGATTGCCGCTGCCGAAGGGGACACCAAGACGTTCAGCAAGGTTCCCGGCATCGGTCCCAAGCTCGCCAGCCGGATGGTGCTTGAACTTGCCGGCAAACTCGTGCCCCTTGGCGAGGCTTCCGCTCCCGTAGCGAATGCCTGGGAGGACCAGGTCCTTGAAGCGCTCAAGGGCCTCGGCTGGACCGAAAAGGACGCCGGTGCGGCCCTGGACAACACCTCCGCAGAGCATCCGGAAGCGGCGGCCGCAGGTGATGTGGCCAACATGCTCCGGCTGACGCTGCGTAGCCTGGGTCAGGACGGTGTCCGCAGCGGCAGTGCGCGGCGGACTGCCGCGGGGGCCAGATAATGGCTTCCGACGCAGACCGCGACTCCCTGGTGTCGGCAGCGGGGGAAGCGGAGGAGCGGGCCATTGAATCCGCGCTGCGCCCGAAGAACCTCTCCGATTTTGTGGGCCAGGTCCGGGTCCGCCAACAGCTCTCCCTGGTGCTCGAGGCCTCGCGGATCCGGGAACGAACTGCCGACCACGTATTGCTCTCCGGCCCGCCCGGCCTTGGAAAAACCACGTTGGCCATGATTATTGCTGCCGAAATGAACGCGCCGCTGCGCATTAGCTCGGGACCAGCGATCCAGCATGCCGGCGACCTGGCTGCCATTCTGTCCTCGCTGGCAGAGGGCGAGATTTTGTTTCTGGACGAAATCCACCGCATGTCCCGTCCCGCCGAAGAAATGCTCTATATGGCGATGGAGGATTTTCGGGTGGACATTATCGTCGGCAAGGGAGCGGGGGCGACGGCGATTCCGCTGGACCTGCCGCCGTTCACCTTGGTCGGCGCTACTACGAGGGCGGGACTGTTGCCCGGGCCGCTGCGCGACCGCTTCGGATTTACCGGGCACCTGGAGTTCTATTCAACCCAGGAGCTCGAACTGGTGCTTCGCCGCTCTGCCATGCTGCTGGATCTGAAAATCAATTCCGCCGGTTTCGCGGAAATTGCCGGTCGCTCCCGGGGGACGCCGCGTATTGCCAACAGGTTGTTGCGCCGCGTCCGGGACTGGGCGCTGGTCCACGGTGTGGAGGAAATCGATGTCCGGACGGCGGCCGCGGCGCTGGACATGTACGAAGTTGATGCCCGCGGGCTGGATCGTCTGGACCGCTCGGTTCTCAGCGCGTTGATCACCAAGTTCGGGGGCGGCCCTGTTGGACTGTCTACGCTGGCGATCGCCGTGGGGGAGGAGACCGAGACCGTCGAAACGGTGGCGGAACCGTACCTGGTCCGTGAAGGGCTGCTGGGCCGGACTCCGAGAGGACGCGTAGCCACGGCGGCCGCCTGGGCCCATCTGGGGATCGAGATGCCGGAATCGGCGGTCCGGACGGGTGCAGACCTGTTCACGGTACTCGCCGAAGACGAACCGGATTTCTCCGACAACTGAGGATGCGCGCCGGTTTGCCACGACGCGTAGAATAGTGGAGATGCCGGGCACATCCTGGGGCCGTTCAGGCCGCAGTGATGCCGGCGCAGACCGCTGGGCCCGGCCACTTCGGGCTCAACCCAGAACAAGGAACGGAACAACTCTGTGTTCGAAAACGTCTTGACCGCCGGCAACGCGCAGCAGCAGGGCGGTGGCATCGACTTCATGACCATCGCGTTGTTCGTGATTTTCGGCCTGCTCATCTTCATGATGTTCCGCAAGCAGAAGAAGGCCCAGGCCCAGATGCGGGAAAAGGCTGAAGCGCTGCAGGAAAAAATGCATCCGGGCGCCCAGGTTATGACCGCGTTCGGGCTGTACGGCACCGTTGTCTCCGTTGACCGGGACGAGAACAAGGTTGTCATCGAGCTGTCGCCGGGCAATACGGCCACCGTCCATACGCAGGCTGTCAACGAAGTAGTGGACACCGAAAGTCCTGCTGTACCGGACGATGCCTCGGCGTTGACGGGCGAGAGCAGCGGCAGCACTGCCGCTTCGGAGCCGGCAGAGGACCCGTTGAACCGTCTCAACGAAGAAAACAACAAAGACAACAAGTAGGCCGATAACGGCTTTGTCGACGCGGCACTGGGTGGGGCAGGGCCCCGCCTCATTGTCACGATGGTGCACTAGCACCGCCGGCCAAAGCTGATGAGAGAAAGATCATCAATGGCACGATCCGGTCACACCACCGCAGCCAAACGGACCTTGGTCTGGCTGGGTGTCCTATTTGCCGTCCTAACCGCCGCTCTCGCCGGGGGGGTCATGTCCAACCAAGCTACTTGGGCGCCGAAGCTGGCGCTGGACCTTGAGGGCGGAACGCAGATGATTCTGGCTCCACAGGTCCAAGGCGGCGGTGACCAAATTTCCGCCGAACAGCTGACGCAGGCCGTGGAAATCATCCGTCAGCGTGTCGACGGTTCCGGTGTCGCCGAGGCTGAAATCAGCACGCAGTCCGGCCGCAATGTCGTAGTAAGCCTGCCCGGTGTTCCCGATGCAAAGACCAGGGAACTCATTCAGGCCTCCGCCGCGATGGAGTTCCGGCCGGTCCTGGCCGGAAGTCAGGGAGCAGCAGTCCCGGAAGAAAGCCGCACACCGGAAGAGGAACTGCCGGAGCCAACGGCTGAACCGACGAATGCCAGCGACCTGAACTGGATTACGCCGGAGCTCTATCAGAAGTTCGAAGCCTTGGACTGCACGGATCCGGCGGCCGTTGCTGCTGCTACGGAAGAGCGTGCCCCCGCGGACCAGCCTATGGTGGCGTGCGAGCCGGACACCGGGATGAAGTACATCCTGGGCCCGGTCGAGGTTCCCGGTACCAATATTGCGACCGCCAGTTTTGGGCAGGTCCGTGGTACTCAGGGTCAGTCGCTGAACCAGTGGGCCGTCAACATCGAATTCAACGAAGAGGGCACCCAGACCTTCAAGGAGGTCACTGAGCGCCTCTTCGGAATGTCCGGTGTGCAGAACCAGTTCGCCATTGTCCTCGACGGCACCGTCATTTCGGCTCCGACAACCAACGCTGTGATTCCCGATGGTAAACCCCAGATTACGGGTAACTTCACGGAAGAATCCGCCCGCGCGCTGTCCGAGCAGCTCAAGTACGGTGCCCTGCCGATCAGTTTCGAGATCCAGAGCGAAATGCAGATTTCCGCCACCCTGGGTGACGAGCAGCTGCGCATGGGCATCATCGCGGGCCTGATCGGTCTGGCCCTGGTGGCCGTCTATTCGCTGTTCCAATACCGCATGCTCGGGTTTGTCACCATCGCATCGCTGGTGGTGGCGGGGTTCTTGACTTACCTGGCGATTGCGTTGCTTGGGTGGACCGAGAACTACCGGCTCTCCCTGGCAGGCGTTGCGGGTCTGATCGTCGCTATCGGCCAGACGGCTGACTCGTTCATCGTCTACTTCGAACGTATCCGTGATGAGCTTCGTGACGGACGCGGCCTGGTGTCCGCCGTCGACAATGGCTGGAAGCGGGCACAACGGACCGTGCTGGCTTCGAAGGCGGTCAACCTGCTTGCGGCCCTCGTACTCTACTTCGTCGCCGTCGGCAACGTCCGCGGTTTCGCATTCACCTTGGGCCTGACAGCACTAGCCGACCTCGCCGTCGTCTACCTCTTCACGCACCCGGTCATGCAGCTGCTGGCGCGTACCAAGTTCTTCGGTGAAGGCCACCGGTTCTCCGGGCTGGATCCGAAGCTGCTGGGAGCCGTTCCGCTGTACCGCGGCGCCGGCAGGATCCGCCAGCCGGGCGAGGCCCAGCCCAAGGTCCGGACCAAGAACGCCAAGGCCGCAGCTGAAGCCAGCAGACGCCAGACCATTGCCGAACGGAGGGCCGCAGCAGAGAAGGAACGCTCGGCTTCTGTTCCGGGACGTGGCTCGGATAAGGAGAGCAACTAATGCCCAGCTTGGCAACATTCGGTAATGACCTCTACACCGGCAAGCGCTCCTACCCATTTGTGCAGAAGTACAAGCTGTGGTTCCTGATCGCGGCGATAGCCATCCTGATTTCGATCATCGTGCCGGTGGTCAAGGGTGGCTTCAACCTCGGCATCGACTTCCGCGGCGGTTCCGAATTTACCGTCTCGGCAACGGAAAACACCGATATCTCCCGGGGCGAAGACGCCGTCACCTCGGTTGAGCCGGGACTGGTGCCGCAGGTAACGAACATCGCGCCCAACACGATGCGGATCCAGACGGAACAGCTCTCCGATGACCAGACCCTGGCCGTCCGTGACGCCTTGATCGAGGCGTACGAGGTGGAAGCGGACCAGGTCACGTCGACCTTCGTGGGACCCACCTGGGGCCAGGATGTTACCCGACAGGCAATCTGGGGACTGGTGGTATTCGTCGCCCTGGCGGCGGTGATGATGGCCATCTACTTCCGCACCTGGAAGATGTCCGTGGCCGCCCTGTCCGGTATGACGGTGGTCCTTATTGTTACCGCAGGTCTCTACTCCCTGAGCGACTTCGAAGTGACGCCGTCCGCCATCATCGGCTTCCTGACGGTCCTGAGTTATTCGCTGTATGACACGGTGGTGGTCTTCGATAAGGTCCGGGAGAATACCGAGAACATCGATAAGTCCACCAAGCGGACGTTCTCGGAGGAGGTCAACCTCGCGGTCAACCAGACCTTGGTCAGGTCGATCAATACGTCCGTAGTGGGCGTCCTGCCGGTCGCGTCGATCCTGTTTATCGGGGCGATGCTGCTCGGTGCAGGCACGCTGCGCGACCTGTCACTGTCCCTCTTCATCGGCATCATCATCGGCACAGTGACAACGGTCTTCATTGCGGCCCCGATGTATGCGTGGCTGCGTGCGAAGGAACCTGCCTTGGTACGGCAAGCCAAACGCGTGGAAGCCCGCCGGCGTCATGAGTCGGCCGAAAGCGACGAGGTTACCGTCTAGCAGGCCCTCGTGAAAGGCCGGTTGCCACTCATCGGTGGCAACCGGCCTTTCTGCTCTCCATGGGGGTGTGAAGGCCATGCCTCGTGGGGCATAGACTAGAACGATCGGATGATGTATCTGTTGTCAGGTACAACGCGGGCTGGGCCTTTCCTCCCTCGTTGCCGGCAGGAAAGCGGGGCAGGATTTGGCTGAGAACGGCAGGCCTACGGACCAGGGTCCCAATTCGGCGGTAAAGCCGGGGCCCGGTTCTGTTGTTGTGCCCTCCCCACAACAGGCCGTTCCGGACCAGGCACCGGTCCGGAACTCGTTCCCCGGGCGGCGTGAACGCACTATGTCCCGCCTTGCGCGGCTGACCGGACGCGGCTCCGCCGGCTACTCGCCGATCCTTGAACCATTGCTGCGCACGGTGCGGGCGAACAACCCGCGCGAGGACTTCGACCTGATCCACCGCGCGTTCGTAGTTGCCGAGCGCAGCCACCGGGGCCAAAAGCGCAAGAGCGGCGACCCCTACATCACCCACCCGGTGGCCGTGGCCACCATTCTGGCCGAACTGGGCATGACCGGGACGACCTTGGCCGCCGCACTGCTGCATGACACGGTCGAGGATACCGAATACACCCTTGACCAGTTACGAGCCGAGTTCGGGTCCGAGGTGGCCATGTTGGTCGACGGCGTGACCAAGCTGGACAAGGTCCAGTTCGGCGACGCCGCGCAGTCGGAGACCGTGCGGAAAATGGTTGTGGCAATGGCCAAGGACATCCGTGTCCTGGTCATCAAGCTTGCGGACCGCCTGCACAACGCCCGGACCTGGCGGTTCGTCTCGCCGGAATCATCCGCCAAGAAAGCCCGGGAGACGCTGGAAATATTCGCCCCGCTGGCGCACCGGCTGGGCATGAACACCATCAAATGGGAGCTCGAGGACCTGTCCTTCGCGGCGCTGCACCCCAAGGTGTACGAGGAGATCGTGCGGATGGTGGGGGAACGCACGCCCGAGCGCGAGAAGTACCTGACCATGCTCCGCACCAACATCGGCGACGATCTGCGCGCCGTGAAGATCAAGGCGACGATCACCGGGCGCCCCAAGCACTACTACTCCATCTACCAGAAGATGATCGTCCGAGGTAAGGACTTCGACGACATCCATGACCTGATGGGGATCCGTGTCCTGGTGGACAGCGTGCGCGATTGCTACGCCACACTCGGCGCGCTGCATGCGCGGTGGAACCCGCTGCCCGGGCGGTTCAAAGACTACATCGCCATGCCGAAGTTCAATATGTACCAGTCCCTGCACACCACAGTGATCGGCCCGGGCGGCAAACCGGTGGAAATCCAAATCCGGACCTACGAGATGCATCGCCGGGCCGAATACGGCGTGGCCGCGCACTGGAAGTACAAGGACGCGGCGAAAAACTCCGGCACAGCGGCGGACGGCGGCGACATGGGCTGGCTTCGCAGCCTGGTGGACTGGCAACAGGAAACCTCCGACCCGGCAGAGTTCCTCGATTCGCTGCGCTTTGAAATCAACGCCCGTGAGGTGTTCGTCTTCACACCTAAGGGCGAGGTCATGGCCTTGCCGGCAGGATCAACGCCGGTGGATTTCGCGTACGCCGTCCATACCGAGGTAGGACACCGGACCATTGGCGCCCGCGTCAACGGGAAACTTGTCCCGCTGAACAGCGAGCTCAACCATGGCGACTGGGTGGAAATCTTCACCTCGAAGGCCGAGGGTGCGGGGCCGAGCCAGGACTGGCAGGGCTTCGTTAAGAGTCCCCGGGCGCGTAACAAGATCAGGCAGTGGTTCACGAAGGAACGCCGTGAAGAGGCGATCGAAAAGGGCAAGGACCAGCTCACCAAGGCCATGCGGAAGCAGAACCTGCCGCTGCAGAAGATGATGACGCATGACGCCCTGATGGCTGTGGCGCAGGAAATGCACCATCAGGACATCGCCGCGCTCTATGCTGCGGTCGGGGACGGTCATTCTTCTGCCCAGAACGTGATCGAACACCTGGTGGCGTTGCTCGGCGGCTCGGAGGCGGCCGAGGAGATGGAAGCCCCGATCTCCACCGCCCCCAAACGGCCGAAGACCTCGGACTCCGGCGTGACCGTCGTCGGGGTGGGCGATGTCTGGGTGAAGCTGGCGCGCTGCTGTACGCCGGTGCCGCCGGACCCGATTATCGGGTTTGTGACGCGGGGATCAGGCGTGTCCGTCCACCGCTCCGACTGCCGGAATGTTTCCGACCTGAGGGACCAGCCCGGGCGGATCGTCGATGTTGAGTGGGCACCGACCAAGTCCAGTGTGTTCCTCGTGGAGATCCAGGTCGAGGCGCTGGACCGCAAGAGCCTGCTCTCCGATGTGACGCGTGTGCTGGCCGAGAACCACGTCAACATCCTCTCCGCCACCGTACACACCTCGAGCGACCGACTGGCGATCTCACGGTTCTCCTTCGAGATGGGGGATCCGAAGTATCTGAGTCATGTCCTCAGCGCGGTCCGCCGCATCGACGGAGTGTTCGACGTGTACCGCACGACGGACGCGCGTCGCCGTATCTAAGCGTTTCCTCCGGCTTGCTGCTGGCGCAGATCGAGTGCGGCTGCCAGGCGCCGGAGGGCCACGTTCTTGCCCGGCATCCTCTCCCGGATCTGCAGGGCCTGCCGGATATAGCCCAGGGGGCACTTCAGCCTGGGGTCGGAGGATAAGGCGAGCAGGACCCGGACCGCGTCTTCGTCCCGGGCGTAGACGGCGATGTCGAGCGCCGTCCTCAGGGGAGAAGTGATCCGGACGCCCGAGATATTCAACGTATCCAGCGGCCCCAGTGCGACTTCGTGCAGGTGGATGCTTCGGTGCCGCCCCTGCGAGGTTGCCCGGTAGCGGTGGTCGAGCAGGACAGTGATCTTGTTGCCCGGCGGCGAGCAGCCGTAGACCCAGGCTGCCGTGAGCCGGCCGAGCACCACCTTGTGCCGGATGGGCTGCGGCAGGGCAGCATGTGCAGCCAAGGCACGGTGCACGGAGGTGACGGGTTCGCCGGTGCTGACGTAGGCAGGACCGTAAATGGGCTCATCGGAATCGAGAGTGTAATCCGGGTCTGAATCCTCCGGCTTCGAGTAGTGATCTGGCGATGTAGTTGGTTAGGTTGCGGAATCCGAGTGCTGAGCCGCGGAGGTGTTCGAGTCGCCCGTTA
>NZ_JABBCH010000016.1 GCF_012952295.1 Crystallibacter degradans | reverse complement strand
CCCCGGCCGAAGTGGACGCCGCCGAGGCGTACTACAAGGAACTCGGGTGCCGCACCGAGCGCCGCAAGGACGGCTTCTCCAAGGGCATCGGCGACTCCGTCCGCGTGGAGGACCCGCTGGGCTTCCCGTACGAGTTCTTCTACGACGTGGAGCACGTCGAGCGCCTCACGCAGCGCTACGACCTCTACAGCGCCGGCGAACTGGTCCGTCTGGACCACTTCAACCAGGTCACCCCGGACGTCCCGCGCGGGCGCAAGTACCTTGAGGACCTGGGCTTCCGCGTCTCCGAAGACATCAAGGATTCCAACGGCGTCACCTACGCGGCCTGGATGCACCGCAAGCAGACCGTCCACGACACTGCCCTCACCGGCGGCGACGGTCCGCGCATGCACCATGTTGCCTTCGCCACGCACGAGAAGCACAACATCATCCAGATCTGCGACAAGATGGGCGCCCTGCGCATCTCCGACCGGATCGAACGCGGCCCCGGCCGCCACGGCGTCTCCAACGCGTTCTACCTCTACATTCTGGATCCGGACGGCCACCGCATCGAGATCTACACCCAGGACTACTACACCGGAGACCCGGACAACCCCACCGTCACCTGGGATGTCCACGACAACCAGCGCCGCGACTGGTGGGGCAACGCGGTAGTCCCGTCCTGGTATACCGAGGCCTCCCTGGTCCTGGACCTGGACGGCAACCCCCAGCCGGTCATCCAGCGCACCGACGCTTCCGAAATGGCCGTGACCATCGGGGCCGACGGCTTCTCCTACACCCGCGAACCGGGCGAAGAGCGCGGCTTCAAGGTCGGCGCCCAGCTGTAACAAAGCTGTAGCAAAGCTCGACGGCGGGGCGCGGCACACAGCCGCACCCCGCCGTCGCGCGTTAAATTGCGGTTGCTGTGCGTTCGGCTGGTAGGTGGGGACGAACAGACGTTAACGGGTTGCTGCAGGCGCGGGATAGACGACGGCTCTGCTGAGCGGGCACGCAGGGATGGCGAACCGGCAGATGAGCGCGGCCAGTGCCAGCGCGGCGGCGGTGACAGTGAGCATGATGTTGGCCGGCGCCGGGAGTTCCTGGACAAGGACGAAGACGCCCATGGCCAGGACGAAGAGTCCGAAGCCCTTGCGCATGGCCGCTTCGGGGATGCGGCCGGCGAGGCGGGATCCGGCAACGGAGCCGGCGATCGCGGCCGCGGTGACGGCGGCGACGAGGCCCCAATCGAGGTTGACTGTAGTGAGGTAGCCGCCGAGTCCGGCGAAGGATTTCAGGGCGATGACGACCAGCGAGGTGCCTACGGCGACGGGCATGGCGAGGCCGCCGAGGAGGGCGAGGGCCGGGACGACGAGGAAGCCGCCCCCGGCGCCGACGAGTCCGGTGACCAGGCCGACGACGAGGCCTTCGAGGATGACCTTGAGGGCGGGCAGTTCGCACTCGTTGGCCGCGGCGGTCTTTTTCCTTCGGCCGCGGATCATGGCGATGGAGGTCGCGACCATCATGAGGGCGAAGGCGATCATGAGGATGGTGCCAGGGATGTGTCCGCCGAGTAGGCCTCCACCGAACGCTCCGGCCATGCCTGCGGCGCCGAAGATCAGGCCGGTGCGCCACTTCACCCGGCCTTTACGGGCGTGGTCGACGGCGCTGAATGCCGAGGTGACACCGACGACAAACAGCGACGCCGCGATGGCTTCCTTGGGGTCGAGGCCTGCGACGTAGGTGAGGATGGGGACCGTGAGGATGGAGCCTCCGCCGCCGAGCAGGCCGAGGGAGAGTCCGATGACTACGGAGAGCAGCAGGGTGGCCGTGAGGGCGACGGTCATGCGATTTGTCTTTCTGGTGTGGCGGCCGGTTCCCGCTCTGGGTGGGGCCCGGGCGGGAACCGGCTTAGGGGAGGGGTCAGGCGGAGGTGCGGGGCAGTTGCCGGATGGCGCTGTCGGCAGTGGGTTCAGCTGCGGTCCTGTTCCACGGCATCTTGGACAGGGCCTTGCCCATGGCGCAGGTGTTCGTCGCCGCGGAGAAGGTCAGGCCGGTGCCGATGGCACCGGCAAGCAGGCGCAGCCTGGGGGAGACGAACTTGCCGGCAAGGAGGCCGCCGACGACGAGGGTGCCGGCTGCCATGCGGACCTGGCGTTCGAGGTCCCAGCGCTGGACGCCGCGGAAGACGTCGCCGCCGGCGGCAGCGAAGCCAGGTACTCCGCCGGTGAGCACGCAGGCCGAGCCGATTCCGGCGCTGCTCAGGCGCTGGCGGGCCTGCTCGGCGCGGACGCCGGACTGGCAAACCAGGACAACCCGCGCCCCAAGTCGTTCGGCGAGTTCGTCCGTGTGCTCGGAAAGCAGCGGCAGCGGCACGTTGTAGGAGCCACGGATGTGCATGGTCTCGAACTCGGCGGCGGAACGGACGTCGATGACGGTCAGGTCCTCGTGCTGGTCCATCCATTCACGCAGCGTCTGCGCGTCGAGGGCGGTTACGGTCGTAGTTTCGGAAGCCAAAGGGGAGTTTCCTTTCCAGGGGTGTGGGATGTTTCGCCACAACTCTGCCACATACCCCCTAGGGTATGCAACAAACCCCGTGGGGTATAGAATAGGGAAAGACTTCCATCCCGAGGAGAACACCATGCAGCTCGACAGCACCGAACTCACCCCGGTCATCAACCGGCTCAAACGCGCCCAGGGCCAACTCGCCGCCGTTACGCGGATGCTGGAGGAAGGCCGCGACTGCAAGGACGTGGTCACCCAGCTCGCCGCCGTGTCGAAGGCGCTGGACCGGGCAGGGTTCGCGATTATTTCCACCGGCCTGGAGCAGTGCCTGGCCAAGCAAGACAACTCCCTCGACAAGAAGGAACTGGAAAAGCTCTTCCTCTCCTTGGCCTGACCCCGGCAGGCCGGACAAGGCGACCTCGCGCGATGGACTGCGCGAGGTCGCCTTCTTGTTTACTGGCGTGTAATGGCTAGCGGACCGGCCCGTTCTCTCCCGTGTTCTGCCAGTTCTCCCAAGCGGCGTAGCTGCCGTCGAGTTCGACGACGTTGTAGCCCGCGCGGCGCAGCGTGCTTGCGGCGACGGAGTTGCGGGCCCCGCTTTGGCAGTACGTCACGATGGGACTGTCGGCCGGAAGCTGGTCCAGGTTCCAGAGCACCCGGCCGGCGCTGAGCTGTTTGGAGCCGGGGATGTGGCCGGCCGTGTGCTCGCTCTTGTTCCGCACGTCCAGGACAAGGGCGGCGTCGAAGCCGTCGAGCTCCTCGGGGCGGATCAGGGGCGGAACCGCGATGGGCAGCCCGTCCAAGCTCGTTGTGTAGCCGGCGACGTTGTCGATGCCGACGCGCACGAGGTGGTCCCGCATCTGCTGTGCGGCGTCCTGGTCGGGGGAGAGCAGGACCAGCGGGCGGTCGTCGGTCTCCGGGTCATAGGCCCAAGCGCCGAAGCTGGCGGCCTTGTTGCCGGCCGGGATATTCAGGGCGCCGGCCACGGTTCCTTCATGGACCTGCTCGTTGGGGCGGGTATCGACAAAGGTCACCTTGTCGGCTGCCAGGTCTGCGGCGACGGCCTGGTTGTCCAACTCGGGCAGTGGGCCGCGTTCGCCCAGAATCTCCGGGCCGAGGCGGTTCTGGCGCTTCATCCGGCCGAAGTAGGCGTGTGCGTCGGGCTGGCCGTCGAGCAGTTCATGGATGAAGCCCTGCTCGTCGTTGGCCTCCAGGTACTTGCCCCACCAGGCGTACAGCCGCTCATAGCCGACGGTCGTGGAGGGGATGGCGCCGAGGGCCTTGCCGCAGGCGCTGCCGGAACCATGGCCCGGGTGCACCTGGACGTGGTCCGGCAACGCCAGGAACTTGGTCCGCAGGCTGGCGAAGAGCTGCTTCGCGCCCTCGAAGCGGGTGTCGACGCCGCCGGCGGCCTCGTCCAGCAGGTCCGGGCGGCCCAGGTCGCCGGCGAAAACGAAGTCGCCGGAGAGCAGGTAACCGGGCTGGTCGCTGAACGCCCCGTCGGTGACTAGGAACGAGAGGTGCTCCGGGGTGTGCCCGGGCGTATGCAGGGCCTGGACCGTGATGTTTCCGATCGAGATGGCATCGCCATCGTGCAGTCGTTCGGCGTCGAACCCGTACTGCCAGTCTGTCCCGCCTTCACCGGAAACGTAGATACCGGCGCCGGTAGCCGTGCCCAGTTCGCGGGTCCCGGAGAGGTAGTCGGCGTGGATGTGCGTCTCGGCCACAGCCACGATCTTCATCCCGTTGGCCTTGGCTAGGTCGAGGTAAACATCGATGTCGCGGCGGGCGTCGACTACCACGGCCTCACGCTTGCGCTGGCAGCCGATGAAGTAGCCGGCCTGGGACAGGTCCTGGTCATAGATTCGCTCGAGCAGCATCTCGTCTCCTTGTCGTCGATTCCCGAAGTACCCCCGGGGGTATTATTTCGATAGCAATGGTAATACCCATGGGGGTATAGGGCAAGTCCCCGTCCGCCTCTTCGGAATACCCTCCGGGGTATGTATGATGAGGGTTGGCGCACGTAAAGCGGCTACTTACCGAAACTTGATGGAGGGACTTGTATGTGCCGGACGGCGACATGCCAAAAATGCGGAAAGGCGACATGGGCGGGCTGCGGCAACCATGTGGACCAAGTGATGCGTAACGTTCCGCAGTCCCGCCGCTGCACTTGCGCTCCGGGGGCCGGCTGGCAGCCCGGCGTCGGCTTCATCTGGATCAAGGAACTCTTCGGCCGGCGACGCGCCCGCCGTCGTTCTCAGTAATCCAGGGGTTCGCGACCCAACAGGGCATCTTCGACGGCGGCCGTCCGGCGGCGCAGCGCCTCGGCTACGGCGGCGACGGCGGGCTGGCGCAGCGAGTCCGGGCGCAGCACCATCCAATAGGGGAGGCGTTCCCGGAAATCCTCGGGCAGCAGGCGCACCAGGTCAGGGTGGCGGCCGGCCATGAAGCAGGGCAGGAAGCCGATCCCGGCACCGGCCCGCGTGGCCTCGACGTGGACGAAAACGTTGGTGGAACTGAGCGAATCCAGCATGTCCGGAACCAGCCGCCGCGGGGCATCCAGATCGTCCACCTGCAGCATCGAATCGACGAAGTACACCAGCCGGTGGTCGCTCAGTTCGGCGACGCTGGCGGGCGTGCCGAAGTCCTCCAGGTAGCGGCGCGAGGCATACATCCCCAGCATGTAGTAGCCCAGCCGGATCGCTTCGGCGCGGTGCACCTGCGGCTCGCCGACCACCACCTCCAGGTCCAGGCCCGAGCGGTGCTGCAGCGCCCGGCGGGTGACGTTGACGATCTCCACGCTGAGGTTCGGGTGTTTCCGCCGCAGCTGTGCCACCGCCGGCGCGATGATGAAAGCGCTGAAGCCGTCCGTGGCCGAAATGCGTACGACGCCGGCAATCTGGTCCGCTTCTTCCTCGCCTTCGTTGATGGTTGCCACCGCGGTCTCCACGTCCTCGGCTGCCCGCACGGCCCGGCGGCCCAGGTCCGTCAGCTCCCACCCGCCCACGGTCCGGGCCAACGTCCGGCCGCCGAGGCTCTTCTCCAACGCGGCGATCCGGCGCGACACGGTGGTGTGGTTCAAACCCAGGCTCTCGGCCGCCGTCGTAAATCTTCCTGTCCGCGCAACGGCGAGCAGGATCAGCAGATCGTGGGGGTTCGGGGCGGCGGCGCCAGGGGACTGGAGGTTCATATCTGCAATTGTGCACTTCATCTCTGCGTAACTGGTCATTGATGCACACAGCTGGCTGTGTCCATACTCGGTAGAGCCGTCCTGTGTGCTGGAACACAGGGCCCCCGCAACGCCGATGTCAACGCTGACACCTGCAGAACAAAGGAGTGCGCCGATGAGCGTCAACAAGCCGACGGACGTCCCGGAGACGGAGAAGTCGGGACTGAAAAAGATTGTGGCAGCCTCGATGGTGGGCACGGTGGTGGAGTGGTACGAGTTCTTCCTCTACGCCACCGCCGCCTCGCTGGTCTTCGGCCAGTTCTTCTTCCCCAACGCGGACACGGAGCTGGACGGCATCATCGCGGCCTTCCTGACCTACGCGGTGGGCTTCATCGCCCGTCCGCTCGGCGGCATTGTGTTCGGCCAGATCGGCGACAAGCTCGGACGCAAGCACACGCTGCAGGTCACCATCATCATGGTCGGCGTGGCCACGTTCCTGATGGGCTGTCTGCCCGGCTTCGACTCCATCGGCTACTGGGCGCCGGCACTGCTGGTGATCCTGCGGTTTGTCCAAGGCTTCGCCGTGGGCGGCGAGTGGGGCGGAGCCGTCCTGCTGGTGGCCGAGCACAGCCCGAACAAATCGCGCGGGTTCTGGTCCAGCTGGCCGCAGGCCGCCGTTCCGGTGGGCAACCTGCTGGCCACCCTGGTGCTGCTGGGCATGTCCTGGATCCTCCCCTCTGACCAGTTCCTCAGCTGGGGCTGGCGCGTGGCCTTCTGGGTGTCCGCGTTCATCGTCATCATCGGTTACTACATCCGCACCCACGTCAGCGAGGCGCCGATCTTCCTCGAAGCCCGCGCCCAGGTGGAAGCCGACAAGGCCGTCAGCTACGGCGTGATGGAGGTTGTAAAGAAGTACCCCAAGGGCATCTTCGGCGCCATGGGCCTGCGCTTCGCCGAGAACATCCTCTACTACATCATCGTCAGCTTCACCATCGTGTACCTGAAGACCGAGCACGAGTACGACACGAGCCAGTTGCTGCTGGCGCTGCTGGTGGCCCACGTCATCCACTTCATTGTGATTCCGCAGGTCGGCCGGCTCTCGGATGCTTTCGGCCGCAAGCCGGTCTACCTGGCCGGTGCGGTGCTCGGAGCCAGCTGGGCGTTCTTCGCCTTCCCGATGTTCGACACGCAAAACCCGTTCATCATCATCGCCGCCGTCACCGTCGGCCTGTGCTTCCACGCGCTGATGTACGCCGGCCAGCCGGCCATCATGGCGGAAATGTTCCCCACCCGCATGCGCTACTCCGGCGTCTCCCTGGGCTACCAGGTCACCTCGATTGTGGCCGGTTCGATGGCGCCGATCATCGCGACCGCGTTGCTGCAGGACTTCGGCTCCTGGCTCCCGGTGGCCATCTACGTGGCGGTGGCCTGTGCCATCACCGCCGTCGCGGTAATCACGCTGAAGGAAACCAAGGGCGCCTCGCTGCATGACATTGACGACGCCGACGCCCGCAAGCATGGGCTGAACACCGCCCGGGTCAGCAACTGACTCAGTCCACGCCCGCAACAAGCACAGCCTGCTCTACGTAAGGGAACTTTCATGACCAACGAAACCGAACGGACCAACCCGTCCGCGGCGCAACCACTGGCAGGCAAGCGGGCCCTGGTCACCGGCGGCGCCGGCGGGATCGGTTTAGCCGTGGTGCATGCGCTGGCCGCCCGCGGCGCCCACGTGGTCGTCGCGGATATGGACCAGGCCGGTGCCGAGGCGGTGGCCAGGGAAGTCGGCGGCTCAAGCTGGGCAGTCGACCTGCTGGACCCGTCGGCCGTCACCGATGACCGGCTGACGGAGGCGCTCGACGGCGTGGACATCCTAGTCAACAACGCCGGCATCCAGCACGTCAGCCCCATCCAGGACTTCAACCCGGAGGACTTCCGGCGGATCCTGACGCTGATGCTGGAGGTCCCGTTCCTGTTGATCCGTGCGGCGCTGCCGAAGATGTATGCGCAGGGATTCGGACGGATCATCAACGTCTCCTCGGTGCACGGGCTGCGTGCTTCGCCGTTCAAATCCGCCTATGTCACCGCCAAGCACGGGCTCGAAGGCCTCTCCAAGGTCACGGCGTTGGAAGGCGGCGAGTACGGCGTCACCAGCAACTGCGTCAACCCCGGCTACGTCCGGACCCCGCTGGTGGAGAAACAGTTGGCGGACCAGGCGCGGCTCCACGGCATCCCCGAATCCGAGGTGCTGGCCAAGATCATGCTGACCGAAAGCGCCATCAAGCGCCTGGTCGAGCCGGAGGAAGTGGCCTCGCTGGTGGCCTGGCTCGCCAGCGACGCGGCGGCCATGGTCACGGGCGCCAGCTACACCATGGATGGCGGCTGGTCCGCGCGGTAAACGGCGCCTCCCGCAACAAAGTTACGTTCGACGTCGGCACGCAGGTGGGTTTTGCCCCCACCTGAGTGCCGGCGTCGTTTTGTTGCGGTCACGCTCTGGAACTCGTCGAGTGCGCCGGGCGGGGGCAGATAGACTGCTGATAAACCGGACCAACTCGTGAGTAAGGAGAGCCCGTCATGAAGATTGTCGTGTTGGCCAAGCAGGTGCCGGACACTTGGTCGGACCGCAAGATCAACTTGGAAACCGGCATGCTGGACCGGGAAGCCTCCGAGCCGGTGCCGGATGAGATCAACGAGCGTGCCCTGGAAGTCGCGCTGCAGTACAAGGACGCGAACCCCGACGTCGAAATCGTCGCGCTGTCCATGGGGTTGGAAGATACGACTAAGACGCTGCGCAAACTGCTGTCGATGGGCGCCGACTCAGCCGTGTTGGTCACGGATCCCGTGCTGGCGGGATCGGACATGGTCCAGACTTCACGGGTGCTGGCGGCTGCGGTGCAGCGGATCGCCCCGGACCTGCTGGTGGCCGGCAATGAGGCCACCGACGGCCGCGGTGGAATGGTCCCGGCGATGGTCGCGGAGATTTTGGGCTGGCCGGTGCTGCCCAGCCTGGATGAGGTGACCATCACCGCTGAGGGTGTCTCCGGGACAACGCAGGTCGACGGCGGGTCGCTGAGCCTCAGCTCCGGGCTGCCGGCGGCTATCTCTGTCACGGAGAAGTCCGCGGAGGCGCGCTTCCCGAATTTCAAGGGCATTATGCAGGCCAAGAAGAAGCCGATGGAAACCTGGTCCCTAGCGGAGCTGGGCATCCAGGCCGGCCCGGATGCGGCCGCTGTGCGCTCGGTGATGGTCTCCGCCGAGGCGCGCCCCCCGAAGGAGGCCGGTCCGAAGGTCGTCGACGACGGCACGGCGGCCAGCCAGTTGGCTGAGTTCCTCGCCGCCCAGCGGTTGATCTGATCGCACACCTGACTTGATGACCTGATTGACCGGAAGGGCAAAACATTATGGGAAACATCCTGGTACTGATCGAAACCACCGCCGCCGGTGCGTCGAAGCCGACTGCCGCCGGCCTGCTCGGCGCAGCCGCAACCATCGGCACACCGGTGGCCGTGGCGGTGACCACTCCCGGACAGGGCGCGGACCTGGCAGCGCAACTGGGCTCGCTGGGCGCAGCGCATGTCTACCTGGCCGAATCCGACACGGCAACCACCGAGCTGGGCACAGCGGAGGTCGGAGCCCTGGCCGACGCCGTGCAGGAGTACGCGGCCCAGACCGTGCTGGTGTCGAATACCAATGACTCCAAGACTGTCGCCGGACGGCTGGCGATCGTCGCCGGCGGCTCTGTGGCTGCGGATGCGGTCGGCGTGCGCTACGACGAAGAGGGGCAGGAGGTCATCGTAGAGCACTCGGTGTTCGGCGGTGACTTCACCACGCAGTCGACGATAGAGGGCGGTCTCATGATCGTCACAGTGCGACCGGGATCGATTGATGCGCGGGCCGAGGCAGTAGCCGAGCCGCAGGTCAAAACCGTTCCGGTGTCGACCGCCGCTGCCCCGGGCGCGCGGATCGACCAGGTCACCGACGCCCCGGCCCAGACCGACCGCCCGGCCCTGCGGGGCGCCCAGGCTGTGGTCTCCGGCGGGCGCGGACTTGGCTCAAAGGAAAACTTCGCTCTGGTCGAGCAGCTCGCAGACAGCCTCGGAGCCGCAGTCGGCGCATCCCGTGCGGCCGTGGACTCGGGCTACGTGCCCCAGTCGTTCCAGGTGGGGCAGACCGGCGTTTCGGTGACCCCGGACCTGTATGTGGCCTTGGGAATCTCCGGCGCCATCCAGCACCGGTCTGGCATGCAGACCGCGAAGACGATTGTGGCCATTAATAAGGACGGGGACGCGCCGATTTTCGAGATCGCTGACTTTGGTGTGGTCGGCGACGTGTTCACCGTGGTGCCGCAACTGATCGACGAGATCAACGCCCGCCGCGGCTGACGCCTGGCCCGGACCTGCTGCACGTGATCGATTGACCGTCCCGGAGGCGAGAGGCACGATGACCAACGAGAACAGCGCGGCTGACCCCGCCGCGCGCCGTCAGCGCATGGCCGGATATCGGCCGCTGACACCGCAGGCTCAGCCGGATGGTGCGGCGGACGACGTCGACACCACCGGCACCATGGCGGCCGCTGCCGAGAATTCGGCCGCACGGGCGGCGCCCGTCTCGCAGGCACCGGAGAAGGAACAGATTGCTCCCCAAGCGCCTGCCCAGACACCGGTCCAGTCTCGGTCGCCGGATGCCCAGTCCGCTTCGCCCGCGCAGGATGCGGCAGCCTCGCCGTCGCAGGGAACCCAGCCCGCAGCAGTCGCTCCGGTGAAGAGGCAGCGGATGGGCGGTTATCGGCCCCTGCCGCAGGAGGAGCGGGGCACGAGCGACGCCGGACCTCTCGCCGAGGAGCCGGAGTCGCAGGCTGCACCGCAGCCACCGGCCCCGGTGCGCAAGCAGCGGATGGGTGTTGAGTCCGCCGCCTCCACCAATGCAGCACCTCCGGATGCGGCACCCGCCGATGAACCACCTGCTGCGCCCGTGCGGAAGCAGCGTATGGGGGTGGCGCCGTCGACTTCCGGGCAGGAATCCGCACCAACGGCATCAGGCAAGACCCGGATGGGAGCAGCCCCGTCACCGGCCGGGTCCCCTGACGTCAAACCCGTCACCGCTGGCGGCACCCGCCAGCGCATGGGCGCCACCCAAGGGCAGGGAGCCACAGCGGCAGCAAGCCCCGCTCCTGCCCAAAGTGACTCTGCCGCGCCCGTCCGCTCACGTATGGGATCACCGACTTCGCCCGCGACGGCGACCTCCACGCCGACCGCCGAAGAAAGGGCGGCCCAGAGCGGCTCCGGATCGACTCCGTCGGCAACCTCGAACCGGCCCGCCACATCTGGTGGAGCTGCTGAGACAGGAGGACGCCCGACGTGGGTTAGGCCGGTAGTGGTGACCGTCGTCGTTCTGGTGTTGGCTCTGGCTGCGGTGCTCTGTGCCCGCTGGCTGCGGACTATGGAGCCAGTGCAGGAGTTCATCGCGGCCTATGACGGTCATGCGTCTCAGCCGGATAGTGCCCCGGTGGGGTTGCCGGCATGGTTGGGCTGGCAGCACTTTTTCAACATGTTCTTCATCGTGCTTATCGTCCGGACGGGCCTGCAGGTCCGCACCGAGCGCAAGCCTCCAGGTTACTGGACCGCGAAGAAGGACTCTTTCTTCTCCCCGAAGGGCAACACCCCGAAGAAGGTCTCCCTGTCCCAGTGGCTGCACCAGAGCCTGGACGTGTTCTGGGTGCTTAACGGGCTGGTCTTCATCATCCTGCTGTTCGCCACCGGGCAGTGGGTGCGGATCGTGCCGACCAGTTGGGATATTTTCCCGAACATGCTCTCCACCGGCATCCAGTACGTTTCGCTGGACTGGCCGACGGAAAACGGGTGGGTCCACTACAACGCCCTGCAGGTCATGACGTACTTCATCACTGTGTTCATCGCCGCGCCGATGGCGATCATTTCCGGCATCCGGATCTCCACCTGGTGGCCGGAGAGCGCCACAGGGCTCAACAAGGCCTACCCGGTGGAGTGGGCCCGGGCACTCCACTTCCCGGTGATGATCTACTTCGTCGCCTTTACCATCGTGCACGTGTTCCTGGTCTTCTTCACCGGGGCGCTGCGCAACCTGAACCACATGTACACGTCACGCGACGCGGTGGACTGGTGGGGGCTGATCATCTTCGTACTCTCCCTGTTGGTTATCTCGGCCGCCTGGTTTCTGACGAAGCCGCTCTTCACCACACCGATCGCCGCCCGGACGGGCAAGGTCTCCAAGTAGAGATGAGAAGCGAAGAGCAGCCATCCCGCATAGCACTATGCGGGATGGCGGCTCTTCGACCCGGCATCGCGCCGGTCGGCGGCGCTTCCTACACCGCTTCGAGCACGCTGACGTAGTTGGCAATGGCCAGGCCGCCCATGTTGTGCACGGCGGCGCGGCGCGCACCGGCCAGCTGCATCTCGCCGGCGGTGCCGCTGAGCTGCATGGCCGTGACCACATGCTGGGAAACACCAGTCGCGCCGACGGGATGGCCCTTGGCCTTGAGTCCGCCGGAGAGGTTTACCGGCAGCTTGCCGTCCCGGTAAACCCAACCTTCTTCGATGGCGCGGCGGCCTTCGCCGGCAGGGGTGAGGCCCATGACTTCGTACATGATCAGTTCGGCGATGGTGAAACAGTCGTGTACTTCGGCGAAGTCCAGATCGTCCAAGCCGGCGCCCGCCATGGCCAGTGCGCGTTGCCAGGCGGCGACGCTGCCCGCGAAAGCGGTGGGATCGCGCTTTTCCACGGGCATGAAGTCATTGGCCTGGCCGAATCCTGCGAGCCGGACGGGTGCAGTGGCCGACGACGAAGGCGCGGAGCCGCTGGTGAGCACGACTGCGGCGGCCCCGTCGGAGACCGGGGAGCAGTCCGTGCGGCGCAGCGGGTCTGCGACCATCGGGTTCTTGTCCGAAACGGTCCGGCAGAACTCTTCGCCGAGGTCCTTGCGCAGCTGGGCATAGGGGTTCAGCACGCCGTTGCGGTGGTTCTTCGCGGCGATCGAGCCCAGCACGTCGCCCGCCGGGCCGTAGCGTTTCTCGTAGTGCTTGGCGGTCTCGGCGAAGAGTCCGGCGAAGCCGGTGGTGGAGGACTTGCCGGCCATGTCGTAGTCGGCACCGAGCAGCGCTGCGCCGACCACGTCTGGTCCGGCCTGGGTCATCTTTTCGGCCCCGATGACCAGCACGTTGCGTGCGGTGCCGGCGAGCAGCGACTTGGCGCCCTGCTGCACGGCCGCGGAGCCGGAAGCGCAAGCGTTCTCCACCCGTGTTGCGGGGACGTTGGCCAGGTCGTCGGAGACCTGCAGGGCCAGCGACGAGGCGAAGCCCAAAGGCAGCATACCGGAGTTGAACTGGCCCAGGTAGATCTCGTCGATCTGTCCCGGTTCCAGCCCGGCGTTGGTGATGGCTTCGCGGGAGACCTGGACGATCAGGGATTCCAATGTCTCATCGGTCAACTTGCCGAACCGGGAGTGGCCCCAGCCGGTGAGCAGAATGTCCTTGCCGAACTGTTCCTGCAAGCTCATCGCTGTGCTCCTTCCAGGGCCGCAGCCAGTTCCGTGTCGAGGGCAGGTGCTACCGTGAAGGGTGCCTCGGTTTTGTCCCGGACCTCATCGAGTGTGACTCCGGGGGCCAGCTGCGTCAGTACCAGTGCCGGGCTGCCGCCGTCGTTGTTTGAGGTGTTGTCGCCGTCGTTGTTGATGTCGAAGACGGCCAGATCCGTGATGATGCGGTTGACTACGCGGACGCCGGTAAGCGGCAGCGAGCATTCCTTGACGATCTTGGGGGTGCCGTCCTTGGCCACGTGGTCGGTCAGCACCACCACGCGCGGAGTGCCGGCGACCAAATCCATGGCGCCGCCCATGCCCTTGACCATCTTGCCGGGAATGGTCCAGTTTGCCAGATCGCCCGCTTCCGAGACCTCCATTGCCCCGAGGATGGCGACCTTCACATGGCCGCCGCGGATCATGCCGAAGGACGTGGCCGAGTCGAAGATTGACCCGCCGGGCTGCACGGTGACGGTTTGCTTGCCGGCGTTGATCAGGTCCGCGTCTTCCTCGCCCTCGTAGGGGAACGGCCCCATGCCCAGCAGTCCGTTCTCGCTTTGCAGCACCACCCGCACGCCCTCGGGCAGGTTGTTCGCCACCAGGGTGGGGATGCCGATCCCCAGGTTGACGTAGTCGCCGTCGTTCAGTTCGGTGGCGGCGATGGCCGCCATCTCGTCTCGTGTCCAAGCCATGGTTCTCTCCTTCAGTTTCGTGTCCGGGTGCTGTCTGCTCAGGCGCCGACGGCGGCGGGCCGCGGGCGGACGGTGAGCTTTTCGATGTCCTTGTGGCGTCCGCTGGTCTGGACGAGGTGCTGGACGTAGACCCCCGGGGTGACGACGTGGTTGGGGTCCAGCTGGCCGGGCTCGACGATGACCTCGGCCTCGGCGATGGTCACGCGGCCGGCGGTGGCGACCACCGGGTTGAAGTTGCGGGCGGTGTAGCGGTAGACCAGGTTGCCGTCAGTGTCCGCGGTGTGCGCGTGGACCAGGGCCAGATCGGCGACGATGCCACGCTCCTGGACGTACAGTTCGCCGTCGAACTCCTCGTGCCGCTTGCCCTCGGCGATCTGGGTGCCGACGCCGGTCTTGGTATAAAACGCGGGGATGCCGGCACCGCCGGCGCGCAGCCGCTCGGCCAGTGTGCCCTGGGGGTTGAACTCCACTTCCAGGGTCCCGGCGAGGAACTGCTCGGCAAAGAGCTTGTTTTCACCTACGTAGGAGGCGAGGACTTTACGGACCTGGCCGGACTCGATCAGCACACCGAGCCCCTTGCCGTCGATGCCCATGTTGTTGGAAACGACGGTAAGGTCCTTGACGCCGGAGTCGCGGACGGCATCGATCAGGTCGGCCGGGATGCCGCTGAGTCCGAAACCGCCCACTGCGATCGTCATTCCGTCATGCAACACACTTTCCAGTGCGGCCGCGGGACCTGCTGCCAGTTTGGACATGCTTCCTCCTCGTTGAGTATTGGCGTTCATGCACGCCGTGCTGTCCATCTTATGGACAAGTGGATTACTTGCAGGCTAGCGGTGGTCCGGAGGGGGCGTCAAGAGGGGCACCTTTGCTGTATTCACACTATGGACATGCTGCAGTAGAGTGTCCATATTGTGGATTCAAGGAGTGGAATGGCAGAGAAAACGGTGCAAGGGGCGCAGGTTGTCGGGCGGGTGGCCCAGCTGCTGCGCATTGTTGGACGCTCCCCTGAAGGAGGTGCGGCGCTTCCGGCTATCGTCGAGGCATCGGGTCTTACACGGCCCACGGTCTACCGGCTGCTGAACTCCCTGGCGGCCGAGGGGCTGCTGGATCATCATGCCGAGACGGGCACCTGGCATCTGGGCCCCGAGATCTATGTCCTCGGAGCCGTCGCCGCCAACCGGTACGCCATCGAGGACTTGGCCCGGCCGAGCCTGCAACGCTTAGCAGACGAAACCGGCGAGAGCGCATTCCTTTCCATTAGGCGTGGCGACGAAACGGTCTGTCTGCTGCGCGTCGAAGGCAGCTTTCCGGTGCGCTCGTTCGTTCTGCATGAAGGCGTCCGCTTTCCGCTGGGAGTTGCCTCCGCCGGACTGGCCATCATGGCCTTCCTCCCGGAAGCGGAGGTGGACCGGTTGCTTGACGACGGCGGTACGCGCGGCGAACGCTTCGGCCCGGCCCATACCGCAGAACGGATCCGGGCGAATTTGGAAGTGACCCGTCGCAACGGCTACACGGTGAATCCCGGACTCATCCTTGAGGGCAGCTGGGGCATGGGCGCCGCGGTTTTCGATCGCCAGGGCAACCCGGCATGGGCTCTGTCCCTCACCGGCATCGAGCAGCGGTTCCGCCCGGAACGGCAGGAATTCCTCGGGAAACTTCTGCTTGAGGAGGCGCACAAGATCACCCAGCAACTGGGCGAGCACGCCAGTGCGCGCTGAGAGTTTGATACTCGAGTTCGGTACAGACCTTAAAGCTCTTGCGTTGGCATCAGGCTGCCAGCCGGTCAGGTTCTGTGTCTTCCCAAACGTCGAGGACGCAGCGCCGCAGTGCGGTTGGAACGGTGATGTCCTGTCCGATGACGATCAGACCCAGGTCAAGTCCCCTGTGGTGGTGTAACGGTTCATTTCTTTCGAGGTGTTGAAGGTTAGAAGGGGTGGCCGTCGAATCGGGTGGCGGTAGCGGGGTCCTCCTCTCGGCAGGTGCCGGTGTCCTGGCGCCATATGGGGTTGATCGTGCCGTCGGGGAGCCAGAAGTCCTCGGGCCAGGGTGCTGGCCTTCCGTGCTCGTCCCACCAGCCGGTGTCGCAGCCGGCGGTCAGGAGCGCCAGATCGGGTGCGTGTGGTGAGGCGTGTGGTTGGCGAAGGCTCATGCTGCCGCTCCCAGCTCGGGCAGCTCGGTGCTCGGTTCGATCCCGGTGTGCGCTGGTGTCAGGCGGCAGCGGGCAAGCACTTCGAGTCCGAGGTAGCGGCGGCCTTCGGCCCATTCATCGCTTTGCTCGGCCAGCACGGCTCCGACGAGGCGGGTGACCGCGTCGCGGTTCGGGAAGATTCCGACTACGTCGGTGCGCCGGCGGATTTCCTTGTTCAAACGCTCGTTGGGGTTATTGGACCAGATCTGTTGCCAGACGTCCTTCGGGAAGGCTGTGAAGGCGAGGATGTCGGCGCGGGCCGCGTCCAGGTGCGCGAACACTTTCGGCAGTCTGTCCTCGACGTAGTCCAGGAGCCGGTCGAACTGCGCGTTCACGCTGGCCGTATCGGGTTGGTCGTAGACCGAGTGGAGCATCGCTTTGACCGCCGGCCACATGCTCTTCGGGGTGGCCGACATCAGGTTTGCCGCGTAGTGGGTGCGGCAGCGCTGCCAGGAGGCGCCGGGAAGGTTCGCTGCGATGGCCTCGACCAGGCCGGCGTGGGCGTCGCTGGTGACCAGGCGTACCCCGGTAAGGCCGCGGGCGACGAGGTCGGCGAAGAAGGTGTTCCACGCAGCTCCGGTCTCCGAGGTCGCCACGCGCAGACCGAGGACTTCGCGGTGCCCGTCCGCGTTGACGCCGGTGGCGACCATGACGACCGCGTTGATAACGCGCCCGCCTTCGCGGACCTTCATGGTCAGCGCGTCGGCGGCAACGAACGTGAACGGGCCCGCATCATCCAGCGGCCGGGTCCGGAACTGGGCGACCTGCTCATCGAGATCCGCGGCCATCCGGGAGACCTGCGATTTTGAGAGCGAGTGGATCCCGAGGGTCTTGACGAGCTTGTCCATGCGCCGGGTGGAGACCCCGGCGAGATAGCAGTCCGCGACGACAGTGATCATTGCCGCTTCGGCGCGCTTGCGCCGTTCCAGCAGCCATTCCGGGAAGTACGTGCCCTGCCGCAGCTTCGGGATGGCAACATCGATCGTACCGGCGCGCGTGTCCAGCTCGCGGTGGCGGTAGCCGTTGCGCTGCGTTACGCGCTCGGGTGAGGCCTTGCCCCATTCGGCGCCGATCACGGCATCCGCGTCCGCGGACAACAGTGCGTTGATCATCGTTTGCAAAAGGTGTCGCATCAGATCCGGCGACGCGTCGCCCAAAGCTTCTGAAAGTACGCTGGCAGGGTCGACAATGTGAGGAGCGGTCATCGTAGCGATGTCCTTTCGAGTGGGTTGTAGGAGATTCCTCGAAGGAGTCCCACGGTGACCGCGCCCCGTTCAGGGGCGTTACCTGTCAACCGGTGGGCGCTACACCACTTTAAGGGGCACTACTCAGACCCAACTCTTGGAGGTACTTCAGACGCCGTCCCACCTCGGCGTAGAACTCCGCTGTTTCCGGAGTTGCACCGCCCGGCATCAGCGCACCCGGATTGGTCAGAATCAGCCCGGACACCGATCCTGTCGTTTCGGCCGCATGTGCAAGGATACGGCCGATAGTCTGACCTACGGGAAGCTCGTCGCTGTAAGGAGAGCTGTCGCGACTGAACTCATTTTCAAAGCATGCGTATACGAGAGTTTCGAGAAGGGCCAGACGGTCGGGATTGTCCCCGTTGCTGAAGGTATTCCGAATGTCTGCCAATCGTTCTGCTGAGCCTTGGGTTGGGGTGAGGCCCAGATTTGCAAGGATATCGAACCTGACTTGTGCTGAGTTTTTGTCGGTCGCGTCCTGATCGAACACTGTGACTGATGCCCAAAATTCTTGGCGCCAGGTGGGTCCGGTATCACTGTGCAATTGTGCATCCACGGCTGCGAGCAAGTTTCGTGCCTTCTTCGCGAGAGGCGTTTCTTCGAGGAACTTCAACTGTTCTGTTGGGTCCAGCTCGGACCATTCGAAACCGCGGTTCGGTCCGACGGCCTCGAATGCGATATGCGCCCGGTGATAGTAGTTTCGCAGGTCCTCCAACTGTCTGGTGGTTCCTGTCCAACGACCAGTCTGCTCCAAGAAATTGGTGTACAGCGACATCGAGCTCACAAACGGAATGAAGAGGAAATCATCTCCCTCGGCGATCTCATCAACACACAAGCAAATCGCGGCTTCAAGCGGGAGCGCGCGGAACGAAGTGCAGCTGGAGCCTGGCTGGAGCTTCCGGTGGAAACCCATAACCATCTTGACGAACTCCAAAACGTAATGGCTCTCTTGATCCGTTGCGTCCTTACCTATCCAATCGGTATATGCCGGGGCCAACGCATCGATCTCGGCTTCGCGGCTTGGGATCTGGCGGCGAGGCTGATTCGGACGGGTGTTTTTGGAGCGGCGCTTCTTGCTTCGTCCCACGTTGGTGCCTTTCGTCGTGAAGGGTGGTCTGGTTCGTCCACCTTCCCCCTCTACGACAATGCACCGCTATCCCACGCATCCAGACTGTGGATAACTGCTAAAGGAGGATACGCAGAGGCTCTTCCAGCGTCTGTTTGAGGTCCCGCAGGAAAGCCGCCGCGGTGGCGCCGTCCAACACCCGGTGGTCTGCGGTCATGGTCAGCTTCATGATCCGCCGGCTCTGCAGCGTCCCGTCCTGCACGAACGGTTCCTCAGTAGCGGCGCCCACCGCCAGGATGGCTGCCTCGGGCGGATTGATCACTGCGGTGAAATTATCGATTCCGAACATGCCCAAGTTGCTGATGGTGAACGTGCCGCCGCTGAATTCATCGGGCTTGAGCTTGCCTGCGCGGGCCTTCTCCGCCAGCTCCCGCGTCTCCGCGGCGAGTTCGTCCAGGGCCTTGGTATCCGCGTCCCTGACCACGGGGACAATGAGGCCGTTTTCAATGGCGACGGCGACGCCGATATGGGTGCGGCCGTGCTGCAGGATCTTATCTCCTGCCCAGGAGGAGTTGACCTGCGGGTGCGCATGCAGGGTGACCGCGCAGGCCCGCACCAGCAGGTCGGTTACGCTGACCTTGATTCCGGAGTCCGCATAGCGCTGGTTTACTTCCTGCCGGAACGCGAACAGCCGGTCTACGCCCACCACGTTGGTCAGGAAGAAGTGGGGCGCGCTGGCGCTTTCGGTCAGTCGGCGCGCCGTTGCCTTGCGCATCTGCGTCAGGGGCACCTCGGCGGAGTCCGCGCCGGTATCCGTTCGGCCGGCAGCTGCTGCTGACCGCGGTTCTCCGGCTTGGCCGGGCTGGGCCGGTTGCCCTGACTGGGCGCCTTGGTCCGTATTCTCGGTTCGCCCTTCGCCCGATGCCGCCGCGGCTTCGACGTCGGCGCGGACTATCCTGCCGCCTGGGCCGGACCCCGTGATGTTGGCTGGGTCAAGGCCGTGCTCGGCGGCGATCCTGCGCGCCAGGGGCGAGGTCAAGATCCGGCCGCCCGATGCCGGTTTGGCCGGTTCCTTCGGTGCTGCTGGTGCCGCGGATGGTGCGGGCGCTGCAGGTTCGCTGGGTGCTGCCGGTGCTTCGGCCGCCGTCGTACTTTGTGCCGTTGGAGTGCCGGGTGCCTCCTTGCCTCCGGTTCCGCTCCCGTCGCCGATGATGGCTACCGGTTCGCCGATGGCTACGGTGGTGCCCTCGGGAACGAGGAGTTTCTCCAGGACGCCGTCATCGAACACCTCCAGGTCCATGGTGGCCTTGTCCGTGTCGATCTCGCCGATCACGTCGCCCTGATGGACCGTGTCGCCCTCCTGTTTGAGCCAGCGGCTGATGACACCTTCTTCCATGGTGTCGGACAGGCGCGGCATGAATACTTCCGGCATGACTGGCTCCTATCGGGAGAAACTGGTGTCGTCGAGGACTTCGCGGATGACCCGGACCAAGTCGCTGGCGTCCGGCAGCGCCGCCACTTCCAGGGCTTTGGCGTACGGCAACGGCACTTCGGCGGCTGCCACGCGTCCGACCGGGGCGTCCAGATAATCGAACGCGCCCTCCATGAGGGAAGCAGAGATCTCTGCGCCGATACCGTAGCTCAGCCAGTCGTCCTCCAGCACCACGGCCCGGCTGGTCTTGCGCACCGAGGCACAGAATGTTTCCCGGTCCAGCGGCCGCAGACTCCGCAGATCCACCACTTCGACAGAGATGCCCTCGTCCTCAAGCTGTCTGGCGGTTTCCAACGCAATGACCGTGCCGCGGGAGTATGTGATGACGGTCAGGTCGCTGCCCTCCTTGACCACCGCCGCCTTGCCGATCTCGGCGATCTGCTCGCCGTCGGGTACTTCGCCCTTGGTGTTGTAGAGGGAGAGGTTTTCGAGGAAGATGACTGGGTCGTCGTCGCGGATGGCTGCGGTGAGGAGTGCCTTCGCGTCGGCAGGGGTAGATGGAGCCACTACTTTCAAACCAGGCACATGCGCGTACCAGACTTCGAGGTTTTGCGAATGCGTGGCCGCCAACTGTTGTCCGCCGCCGCCGGGAAAACGGATGACCATGGGCACGGGCGTCTGGCCGCCGAACATCCCGTAGATCTTGGCCGCGTGGTTCACGATCTGGTCGATGGCGACAAGGCTAAAGTTCAGCGTCATGATCTCGACGACCGGCCGCATACCCAGCATCGCGGCACCGATGGCGGCTCCCACGAAGCCCTCTTCAGCGATCGGCGTGTCCCTGACCCGTTCCGGTCCGAATTCCTTCAGCAGGCCGGCGGTGATCTTGTAGGACCCTTCGAAGATGCCTATTTCTTCGCCCAGCAGGAACACGTTCTCGTCCCGCGTCAGTTCCGCTCGGAGGGTGTCGTTAAGGGCCTGCCGGTAGCTGGTGGTGGGCATTCCGTCTCCTGTGCTGGCTCCGGTGATGGTCATAGCCGTGGTTCCCGGGCCGCGGCCGGCTGGCCGGGCAAGGCCTGCGGCGCGTTGGCCACCGGGGTGGCATAGGCAAAGTCGAAAAGTTCGTCAGGCGTTGGCGCTGGGCTGGAATCCGCGAAGGCGACGGCGGACGCCACCTTCTCCGTGGCGTCGTCCTCGATCTGGACTGCCTGCTCCTCGGTGAACACGCCCGCGGCGAGCAGTTGCGCCCGGAACGCTGGCACAGGGTCCGCGGCCTGGGCCTCTTCCACGTCCGCTGCAGAGCGGTAGCGTGCGGGATCCACTACGGAGTGGCCGCGCAGCCGGAAGCTCATGACCTCCAGCAGCCCCGGTTGGCGGTCAACCCGTGCGCGGTCCAGGGCTGCAGTCGCTGCGTCCCGCACCGCGACGACGTCGTTGCCGTCCACACGTTCGCCGGGCATCCGATAGGAAGCGCCGCGCTTGTAGAGCAGGGGCTCGCCCGAGGCCGCCTCCACCGTGGTGCCCATGCCAAGCCGGTTATTGACGATTACGTAGACGATGGGCAGGTTCCAGATGGCGGCGATGTTCAGCGACTCATGGAACGCGCCAATATTGGTGGTGCCGTCGCCCATCTGGCACATCACCGCTTCGGCGTCCGGCCCGGGTTTTCCCCGGAAAGTCAGGGCCAGTGCCGCGCCCGTGGCCGGCGGGAGCTGGCCGCCGACAATGCCGTAACCGCCGAGCATCCGCGTCTGTGTGTCGAACAAGTGCATCGAGCCGCCGCGGCCCTTGGCCACCCCGGTGGACTTGCCGAAGAGCTCGGCCATGACGCGCCCCGGATCCATCCCGCGGGAGAGCGCATAGCCGTGGTCCCGGTAGTTGGTGAACAGGTAGTCCTTCTCCTGCAGTGCCGCCATCAGCCCAACCACGGTGGCTTCTTCACCGAGGTTGAGGTGGCAGTAACCGCCGATTTTAGCCCGCTTGTACATTTGGTCCGCGGTGAGCTCGAACTTCCGGATCAGAACCATCTCGCGGTAGTACCCGATGAGCACCTCTGGCGGTTCATTCCCAGGGAATGATCCTGCCGCCTGGGACCCTGCTGTCACCGGGGCTGCCTGGTCAGTCATCGCTTACCTCCATCTCCTGGATCTGGTTCAGCTTATGGACCGGTCAAGGACCCGGCGGCTGCTCGTGCAGAACGAACCTCTCGCTGTCCGCCCCGCATTTGGGGCAGGCCTTGGGCGGGTGTTCGCCCCGCACCGGTTCGCCGCAGGCACCGCAGACCCACTCGGTAGCCAGCAGCGCCACGATGTCCGCGCGGCTGACGATCCCGACCAGGCGCCCGTTCTCCAGGACCGGAACGCGCGCGATCCACTGGTTGACCAGCAACTGCCGGATGTCGGAAATGGCGGTCTCCGTGGTCACGCTGATCACGGAGCTGGTCATGACCTGCGCCGCCGTGACGCCCGGTGTCGCCAGCAGATCGTACTCGCTGACCAGGCCGACCACATGCTGCTCATTGTCCACTACCGGCACGGCGCTGATGCGGTGTTTGCCCAGCATCTGGACGACGTCTTCGACCAGTGCTTCCGCGGCAACGCTGATGACCGGCGTTGTCATGATGTCGCGTGCGGTTACCGGGGCATGGGTCTCCACCAGCAAGCCACCTTCCTGGATCGTGCGGCCGGGCCGCAGAGATCCGATCAGCCGGAGCGGGGAGCGTCTCGCTGCGCTTCCCTCTGACCTTCAGCCTAGCCAGCCGTCCGTATTTGGCAAGGGGCTGATGTAGGTTGTGGATGCCGCCCAGGGCACCTGCCGGCGTATATTCCTCCCAATGGAAGTTTCGATAGGGCCGCCCGACCACCGTGCCGGCGGGACCGGTGCAATTCGCCGGGGTAGTGGAAGGAGCTGGAGTTGGAGTTGGAACAGATTAGTACGACGGCGGGACGCGGCTTTGCGCTTCTGTTCCGCGGAATTAAAGCCCTCCGGCCCGAGCGCCCGATCCACCCGGAGGGCGTCAGCCTCACCGGGTCGGTCGACAAGCTTCCGCCCACACAGCGAAGCGGTATCTCCTGGGTTGATACTCCAGGTCAGGTTCAGGTCCAAGCCCGGCTGTCGCGATCGATCGGCTTGCCCGGACCGCTGCCCGACATCGTGGGGCTGGCGCTGCGGATCCCGGCCGGCTCAGCTTCCTTCGATGTGCTGCTCGCGTCCACTGGGATGTCCGGAGCCAGCCGTTTCATTCTGATTCCGCACAGATCCGCTTCAGAGGCAGCTTTCACCACCTTGATGCCGTACCAAGGCAGCCGAGGTCCGGTCCTGCTGGCTGCCCGGCCGCTGGACTCCGCGCCCAGGCTCCCCGCCAAAACGGAGGATTTCCGGCAGGCACTCGGGGACCGCGTCTGGACGCTGGGGCTCTACCATTCGGCACTCCGCGGAGATTGGATCCGGTTCGCCACCCTGTCCCTGACACTTGATCCCAACCAACAGGACACGGACCGGCGTTTCGATCCGCTGCTGCACCCGCTGCCCGGCGCGGGCATCTACCGGTGGACCAGGACCCTGCGCGAGCCCTCCTACACAACGGCCCGGAAACCGAGCTAACAGACACGGGCTCCCCGTATGATGGCGCTCGTGACCGACGCTAAACCACTCCGCACCGCCGTCATCGGATTCGGCCTTTCCGGCCGGGTCTTCCATGCGCCATTCCTCGAAGCCAGCAGCGACTTCTCGCTGGACTTCATTGTTACCGGCAATCCCGAGCGCGCCTCCCTGGCCAGGGCAACCTATCCGGAGGCGGAAGTCCTCGCCAGTACGCAGGAGCTCTTCGGCCGCGCCGCCGAACTGGACCTGGTGGTCATCGGGACCCCGCCGGCAAGCCACTTCGCGCTCGCAGACACCGCGCTGGAACTCGGGCTCAACGTGGTGGTGGACAAGCCGTTTGTCCCCACGTCCGCAGAAGGCGAGGCGCTGATCGAGAAGGCGGGGCAGAACGGCGTCGTACTTTCGGTCTTCCAGAACCGGCGCTGGGACTCGGATTTCCTCACGCTGAAAAAACTGATTGACGACGGCGGACTCGGCCAGGTTCATATCTTTGAGTCGCGTTTCGAACGGTGGAAGCCGGCCGGCCTGCGCGCCTGGAAGGCGACGGCCGGGCTAGCCGAGGGCGGCGGAATCCTCTCCGACCTCGGTTCGCATCTGATCGACCAGGCGCTGCAGCTGTTCGGTCCCGTGGCCACGGTCTACGGCGAGACGGCCCGGCACACTGACGCGAGTGCTTCGGAAGCGGATGAGGACGCGTTTGTGTCCCTGCTGCATGAATCAGGGGTGCGCTCGCGGCTCTCCATGAACCTGATCTCCGCGCTGCCGGCCCCGCGCTTCCACGTGCTTGGTTCCAAGGGTGCCTTTACGAAGTGGGGCATGGACGGGCAGGAGGCAGCGCTCGACGGCGGCGTGCTGCCATCCGCGGCAGGGTACGGCGAGGAGCCGGAAGAGACATGGGGGACCACTGGGGTGCCCGGCGATGTGCGGCCAGTCAAGGCCGAGCGCGGGGCGTACCCGGAGTTCTACCGGCAGTTGGCGGCAAGCATCACCGCCGGCGCACCGGTGCCGGTGGACCCGGCGGAGTCACTCGCCGTCGTCAGGATTATCGAGGAGGTCCACCGGCAGAACCAGCAGCGCTAGGGGCGGTCAGGCCAGCCGCTCCTTCGGGGCCCGCGTCTTGGCCGGGTCCCGTTCCGCGAGGCCGCCGATGACGTCATCGATCTTGCCCATCACCGCTTCGTCCAGCCGCACGCCCGCAGCGGCGACATTGGAGACCACCTGCTCCGGCCGGGACGCCCCGATGATTGCGGAGGCGACGTTCGGATTCTGCAGGACCCAGGCGATGGCGAGCTGGGCCATGGTCAGCCCGGCTTCCTCGGCCAGCGGCGCCAGTTGCTGGACGCCTTCGAGCACGTCGTCGGACATCCAGCGCTCGATCATCTGGGCACCGCCCTTCTCGTCCGTGGCACGGCTGCCGGCGGGCGGTTCGGCGCCCGGCAGGTACTTGCCGCTGAGCACGCCCTGGGCCATCGGAGACCAGACGATCTGCGAGATGCCCAGCTCTTCGGAGGCGGGGATGACCTCACCTTCAATGACCCGCCAGAGCATGGAGTACTGCGGTTGGTTGGAGATCAGCTGGATGCCCAGTTCCCTGGCCAGCGCGTGTCCGGCGCGCAACTGCCGGGCGTCCCACTCGCTGACACCGATGTAGAGTGCCTTGCCCGCGCGGACCACGTCGGCGAAGGCCTGCATGGTCTCCTCGAGCGGGGTCTCGACGTCGTAACGGTGGGCCTGGTAGAGGTCCACATAGTCCGTCTGCAGCCGGCGCAGCGAACCATCGATCGACTCCATGATGTGCTTGCGCGACAGCCCGGTGTCATTGTGCCCCTTGGGTCCGGTGGGGAAGTAGACCTTGGTGAAGATCTCCAGCGATTGCCGCCGCTCGCCCTTCAACGCTGCGCCAAGGACTTCCTCCGCGGCGGTGTTGGCGTAGACGTCCGCGGTGTCGAAGGTGGTGATGCCGGCGTCCAACGCCGCCCGCACGCACTGGGTTGCCGTGTCGTTTTCCACCTGCGAGCCGTGCGTGAGCCAGTTGCCGTAGGTGATTTCGGATATTTTCAGGCCGCTGTTGCCCAGGTATCTGAATTCCATGCTGCCCAGACTAATGCCTAAGTACGACGCCGGGCCGCGACTCAGGCGATATCGCCCGCCTTGTGAGGGAACAAGACCCGCGCCACTTGCCGGGCTGCATCCTGGGGATCGTCCGGCAGATCCGCGGGCAGGTTCCCGCTGAGCCAGAGGGAAGCGAATCCATGCACCAGTGACCAGGCAGCCAGTGCAGCGTCCTGGGTCTGGGTGCCACCGTCCTGCGCGTACGGCGCGGCACCCTCGTAAAGCATCCGCGATGTCCTGGCCTGGGCCGCGAGCAGTTCCGGATCGTCCGCATGGTAGAGCTCAGGCCGGAACATCACCTCGAAGTGGGCGCGGTGTTCAACGGCGAATCCTACGTAGGCGACGCCGACAGCCAGGTACCCGTCGGGCTGGCCCGCTGCCTTTTGCAGGACATCGCCGAGCAGGCCAAACCCCTGCACGGCGACGGCGGTCAACAGGCCGGCTTTGTCGCCGAAATGATGTGCCGGGGCGGCATGGGAGACGCCGGCGCGCCGGGCCAGATCGCGGAGGCTGACCGCTGCGGGGCCGGACTCGCTGATCGCCTCCAGCGCCGCATCGATGATGGCGCGGCGCAGATCTCCATGGTGGTAGTTCGAGGTTTCCATCCTCTTAGAGTAGCCGCTATCTAGTCATTGACAAGTTCGTCTATCCGAGTAATCTAGTCAGTGTCAAGATAAATACGATGTCCAATGGAAGGACTTCTCATGGCACCCCTCATCACCCTGTTGGCAGTAACGCTGCTGCTGCGGCTGGCCGGGACTCTCGGCCTCAAGCCGCTCCGATCCTGGCAGGTGAGCCTGCGCGGCGGGTTGGCCGCCATGCTGGTCCTGACCGGAACGGCCCACTTCAACGGAATGCGTGCGGACCTCATCGAGATGGTGCCGCCGGTGCTTCCTTACCCCGGGCTTCTGGTCACGCTGACCGGCGTGCTGGAACTGGCTGCTGCCCTAGGCCTGCTACACCGCCGGACAGCTCCTTGGGCGGCTGCCGGATTGACGCTGCTGCTGGTGCTCATGTTCCCGGCCAACGTCTACGCGGCGGTTGCCGGGATCGACTTCGGCGGGGAACCCGCCACAGCGCTGCTGCCGCGAACGCTGATGCAATTGGTGTTCATCGCCGCTGCCGCCGTGGCCTTGCCCTCTTTCAAGGCACTCCGCAGACGGCGGAAGGCCTCGTCGCCTCTCCGCAGGGGCGGTCTTCCGGTCCGTGTTTTTGACGGCGGGCAATAGCGGCGTCCTCTTTGCGGCCTCTCCGGCGGGACTTCCTGAATGGAGGTTCCGCCGCTGGCCGTAGCGTGGCCGCCGGCCTGTTGCCGTAGCCGACGGGTGGCCATAGTCTTTCCACAAGCCCCGCCGCGCACACTTCCACCAGAATCCTCTTCGGTATCTGCCGGCGGGGAAACAGGCGTGTCGGCAGGACGCCGCCGGGCAAACCGGCGGAATGGGGAGCGGAGACGGAATGGACTGGGCAGGCTGGGCAGTGTTCGGACTGCTCGCAACGGGTGCACTGACCATGGTCATGATCGCCGCGCAGATGGCCGGACTGACCCGGCTCGACCTGCCACTGGTCCTGGGCACACTGGTCACGCCCGATCCCGACCACGCGCGGGTGGCAGGCTTCTTCATCCATCTTGCTGCCGGTCAGATCTTCGCGTTGGGCTACGCGGCCACGTTCGCGCTGCTGGGCCAGGCGACCTGGTGGCTCGGGGGACTGCTGGGCCTGCTGCATGTGGCGGTTGCCCTGACCGTGGTGCTGCCGCTGCTGCCCGGCGTCCACCCGCGGATGGCCTCGCACCGGGCAGGACCCTCGAACCGCGCCGCACTGGAACCGCCGGGCTTGCTGGCTTTGAACTACGGTATCCAGACTCCGGCCGTGGCGGTGGCCGCGCACCTGGTTTACGGCGTCATGCTCGGGCTGCTTTTCCAGGTCCGCTGATGGATGCGGGACTGCCGGACATCGGGGACTACGGGCTGATCGGCGACACCCGTACCGCCGCGCTCGTCTCCGGCGCCGGCGCGATCGACTGGATGTGCGTGCCAAGTTTCGACGGCGAACCAGTGTTCGGGCGACTGGTCGGCGGGCCTGAAGCGGGAACTTTCCGCCTGGGCCCTGCCGCGCCGGCTGCGCCCAGGGAGCGCCGCTACCGGCCGGAGACGGCGACGCTGGAAACCACCTGGCCCGTCGGCGAGGGCACGCTAATCCTCACTGACGCGATGGTGGCCGAAGTCCGCGGCCAGCTGCTGCCCGCCACGCTGCTGGTGCGGCGGCTGACGGCCGTGGGCCAGCCGGTGGAGGCCGTGGTGGAGTTCGATCCGCGTCTGGGTGAACGGCATGTCCGGCCACGGGTCCGTTCCGGGTCGAGCCTGGTCTGCGTGTGGGGCCAGCTGGCGCTAAGTCTGGACAGCGATGCGGAACTGTCGATCGAACCCGGCAAACCGGCGTCGTTCTTGGTAACCCCGGGCCATCCCGTCACCCTGGTGCTGGGGGTGGCATACGGGGAACCGCTGGTGCACGTGGAGCCGAAGGCGGCAGGGGAGTTGCTGGCGGCGGACGAGGAGTTGTGGCGGGCGTGGGCAGCGGAGATCGACGGCGGAACACCGTACCGGGACGCGGTGGTGCGCAGCCTGCTGACGCTGCGGCTGCTGACCTATTCACCCTCCGGGGCTCCGGTGGCCGCTCCGACAACCTCCCTGCCTGAGTTCCCGGGCGGAATCCGCAACTGGGACTACCGCTACGCCTGGCCCCGGGACGCCAGCATCGGGGTCGGGGCGTTCCTCGGTGTCGGCAAGGCCGCCGAAGCCCGCAGTTTCCTGCGCTGGCTGCTGCACGCCAGCCGGTTGGAGCGGCCGCGCCTGCCCGCGATGCTCACGCTGACCGGCAGGCATGTTCCGCCGGAACGCACCTTGGCGGGATGGCCGGGATACGCCGAAAGCACGCCGGTCCGCGTGGGCAACGGCGCCGCCACGCAGCACCAACTGGACGGTTACGGCTGGGTCCTCGATGGGGCCTGGGTGCTGGTGGAAGCAGGGCACAAGCTCTACTCGGAGACCTGGCGGGCCATGCGCGGATTCGCCGATCTGGTGGCCCGCCGGTGGCAGGAGCCCGACGCGGGCATCTGGGAGATCCGCGACGACGCCGCGCACCACGTGCACTCCAAAATGATGGGCTGGCTCGCCCTCGACCGCGCGCTGAACATCGGGCGGACCCACCGCGTCTCGCCGCGGCAGCGGCAGCGGTGGCTCAAGGCCCGGGAAGCGCTTGCCGCCGAAATCAGGCTCAGGGGCTTCGATCCGGAGGGGAACACATATACCCGCAGCTACGGATCCGCCGACCTCGACGCGGCCGTGCTTATCCTGCCGCTGCTGGGCATCGAGGAGCGTGATTCGGAACGGACCCGGGGTACCGTGGACGCCATCCGCCGAAAGCTGTCCGCCGGTGGACCACTGCTCTACCGCTACCCGCCCGGACGCGACGGCCTGCCCGGGACGGAGGGCGCCTTCCTGCCCTGTTCCTTCTGGCTGGTGCAGGCGCTCGCCGAAACGGGCCGCCGTGCCGAAGCTGCGGAGCTGTTCGAGGAGATGCTCGGGCTGGCGAATGATTTGGGGCTCTTCGCCGAAGAAATGGATCCGCAGACGCACGCCCAGCTGGGGAACTTCCCGCAGGCCCTGACCCACGCGGCGCTGGTCCAGGCCGCCCTGGCCCTGCGTGAGTCAGAAGGTTAACCGTTCATAGGTTTTTCCCAACGCCCAAACCGGAAGCTGGTTGCGGGGCACGCACTGACATCGCGCCTTTGACGAGGAAACTGTGCACGAGGGGGAACTCATGACATCCGATCCTGAAATCCAGCTAAGGCCGCCCAACGGCCGAAGGAAACAACGACGGCGGGCGGTGGGGATGGCGGCGGCAGGTGCAGTCCTGCTTTCGGGCCTGTCCGTTCTGCCGCCGGCGTCGGCGGCCTCGCTTCCCGCAGGCGGTGCAGGGCTGTCGCAGTCCGCGCTGGCGGGGATGCTTCCGGCTGCCTTGCCGACCGGTCCGACCGGGGTGGGCCCGGTCAATCCGGACAATGGCTATCCGTACTGGTACGGCGACGGCGGCGATCCGGAGCGCGGACTCGCTCCCGTCCGGCTGGAACTGTGCGTGGACGCCGTGGCCTGTCCGGTCATCGGTACCGACTACGACCCGACACAGCCGCTGACGGTTCCGGGCAACTTCCCGGAAGAGTCCTTCTGGTGGTCCGGCGAAGCGTCCCTGACCATGCCCGACGGGGCCGAGGCCCGGCTGATCATGGCCCAGGAAGCAGCCTTCAGCGGAGCCGGAGAGGTGGCAGACGGCCAGCAAAACGGCTTCGCCCGGCTGCGCATCCGGCTCGAAGACGGCGAACCGGGCCAGCAGTACACCTTCACGCACCCGTACGGTGTGGACGTCCTGACGGCCGATGACCGTGGCCGGATCCGCTTCACCGAGGACATCGGCTGCATGCAGCAGCCCTGCACCTGGGAGGAGTCGTCGGAGGGCCGCATTGGCCCGTTCCTGCGTTGGGCCCCGGACGTTCTTCCCGCCGCGCCAGACGGCTTCATCGGCGACCCGAACGTGGAACACGAGGTTGTGGGCAGCCCTCACGATACGAACTTCTTCCGGGTTTCGGGGCCGTCCGGCAGCACAGCAGAGACAAACCTCTTCGCCGTCCAAGGCAAGATCGCGACGGTCGAAGCAGGCGTGGACAAGCCTGGCGGCCTTTACAACTCGGCACAGACGGTGAAGATCCATTCGTCCTTCCCTGAAGGCAAGATCATCTACACCGTGGATGGGACGGATCCCGCCGTCAACGCGGACGGGACAGTCAACGGTACCGAGTTCGTGCCGGCAGCCGGGGCGGACATCTCGGAAGTAGCCGTGGAATTGGCGACCCCCGGGACCAACACGCTGAAGTACATTTCGATCGATCCGGCAACCAATGAGTCCACCGAGATCTACACCGAAGTGTACGAGCTGGACGCCACCCGGCCCTGGCTGGATGCAACACCCGATGCCGCCGTCGGCCCGCTGGCCGGGCCGCAGATGGTGACGTTGAGCGGAAATACCAACGATCCCGCTGTTGCGCCGGACATCTACTACACCACGGACGGCTCCACACCGGAGTTCTCTGTGGACGGGGAGCCGCTCGGCAATACCTGGGAATACACGGAACCGATGCAGATCGGGACTTCGACCAACCTCCGCGCCGTCGCCGTGGACCCTGCTACGGGGACCGCCGGCGAAATCCGGTCCTTCCCGTTCAAGGTCCACAATCTGCAGGCGGTCGGCCCGAATGGCGACCATGGCTTCCCGGAATGGTTGCGGGACAACGGCTGGGAAGGCCAGGAACCGGTCCAGCTGGACCTGTGCCTGGAAGACCCGCTGTGCCCGGTCGTCGAGGAACGGCCGAATCCGCTGGAGCCAACCTCTTTCCCGGACAACTTCCCGGGTGAGGCCTTCTGGTTCGCCTCTGAGTCGGTCATCGATGTCGGGGGCGAAGAGGTCCAGCTGACGTTGGCATCGGAAGCAGCCTTCGGGGCCGACATGGTGCGGGACGGGGACCAGGTGGCCTTCGGCCGGATCAGGGTCCGCGGCGACGGCGTCTTCGAGCCGGGTGCCACCTATAAGATCACGCATCCCTACGGTGCAGTGGAGCTCGTGGCTGACGTCGACGGCAACCTCAACTACACCGAGGACCTCGGCGCGCTGAACGGCACCGGCGACTTCTCCCATCTGCTGGAGGCCAAGATCGGGCCGTTCCTGCGGTGGGACGAGGGCGCTCCGGCAGGCTACCTCGGCGACGGCAACACGCCGCACGCCGTCGTCGGCAGTCCCTACGATACGAACTTCTTCAAGGTCGAGCAGGTGACCGAGGCCGACGGCGACGAGCTGTCGACACCGGAGGTGCTGGGCGAGACCGAAGAGTTCGTGGTCCAGGGCAAGATTACGGGAGCAACCCCGCCGGAGGCGCCGGCGGTGACGGCCAACGTGGCAGGCGGCACGTTCAATGCAGTGCAGGCCGTGGAACTGGCAGCCACGCCTGCCGATGCCCTGATCTTCTACACCCTTGACGGGGCGGATCCGGACACTGAGAGCACACCGTATACCGGGGCCATCGAGATTGCGGCTGAGGGAACGACTACCCTGAAGTTCGTCGCTTACAACGGCGGTGTTCCATCGGAAATCGTGACTCAGACCTACAACCTGGATCTGACGGCGCCGGCTCTGACCGCCAATGTTGAAGCAGGCGAGGTCCCCGCGGACACCGCTGTGACCCTGTCGGCCGAAGAGGGTGCGTCCATCTTCTTCACTCTCAACGGTGCAGACCCTACTGCCGCTAGCACGCCCTATACGGCACCGGTGCAGCTCGCCGCAGGCCAGACGCTGCGGGCCGTAGCGATCGATGCTGCCGGCAACACCAGTGCGATCGGCGCCTGGACCACCACTGCGGCGACCGAGGAACCGCCGGTAGACACGGAGGAACCGCCGGTTGACTCGGAGACACCGGTTGAGGAGGAACCCGCTCCAGAGAAGTCGAGCAATGATTTCACCGGTGACTCCAAGGCTGACCTCATCACCACGGACCGCTCCGGCAAGCTCTGGCTCTACGTGGGCAAGAACAACGGCGGCTACGAACCGCGGAAGCAGATCGGCTGGGGCTGGAACAGCATGACCAGCCTGGTCAGCACCGGCGATACCGACGGTGATGGCAAGGCTGACCTGGTGGCCCGCGACACGGCCGGCAAGCTCTGGCACTACGCGGGCAAGGGAACCGGCTGGTTCGCACCGAAGAAACAGATCGGCTGGGGCTGGAACATCATGACCAGCATCGTCGGACCCGGCGACTTCAACGGCGACGACAAGAACGATCTGGTTGCCCGTGACAAGGCAGGCGATCTGTGGCTGTACGCCGGCCACGGTAACGGCTGGTACGCCCCCAAGCAGAAGATCGGCTGGGGTTGGAACAGCATGACCATGATTGTCGGGCCGGGCGACTTCAACCGCGACGGCGACGCTGACCTGGTGACCCGGGACCGTGCAGGGGACCTGTTCCTCTACGAAGGCGACGGCAACAGCAGCTACGCACCGAAGCGGAAGATCGGCTGGGGAGGCTGGAACAGCATGACCATGATTGTCGGACCCGGCGACTTCAGCGGCGACGGCAAGACTGACCTGGTGACCCGGGACCGTGCAGGGGACCTGTTCCTCTACGTAGGCGATGGTGAGGGCCGCATGGCACCGAAGAAGAAGATCGGCTGGGGCTGGAACATGATGAACAACATCCTCTGATCCGGATCTGACCAAACAAAAAACAGCGAGGCCTCCTGCCACTACCGGCAGGGGGCCTCGCTGTGTGCCGTGAACCGGAAGGCTCGGCGCCCAGAAAGCGCCGGCCGGCGGTTCGGGCTACGGTCCCACCGGCCCGTAGCGGTGTTCGGGACGACCGGTGCTGCCGTAGCGAAGATGGATTTCGACGACGCCATCGTCGGCCAGTGCCGACAGGTAGCGTTGGGCGGTAGCCCGCGAGATGCCGACCTGCCGGGCCACGTCCGCGGCGGATTTCTGTGTTCCGGGCTCCAGCGCTTCCAGTACCGACGTCTCTGTGGCCGAACGGGCACGGCCCGACCCCGGGGCCTCCCCTGGGTGGAGAGCGTGCAGGGCGCGTTCCACCGTGTCCTGGTCCACAGCACTTTGGTTGGCGAGCAGCCGGCGGTAGCGGGCATAGGCGCGCAGCTTCCGGGTCAGCTGGTCGGCGGCGAAGGGTTTGATCAGGTAGCCGAGCGCGCCGCGGCGCAGGGCCTTGCGGACCGAGGCTGCATCGGCGGCGGCCGTCAGCATGATGACGTCAACATCCAGGGTCCGCAGCAGGTCCAGGCCGAGGGCGTCGGGCAGATACACGTCCAGCAGGATGAGGTCCGGTTCCCGGGCGTGCACCACGCGCAGCGCCTGCTCCGCGGTGCCGGCCGGCGGCAGTGCGGTGAAGCCGGGGACGGCCTCGACGTAGCTGGCGTGCAGGCGGCCAACGTGGAAGTCGTCGTCGACAATGAGCACCTGCAGGTCATTCGTCATGCATCTCTCCTGGTTCCTTTGGGGCAACTGTTCCGGGCAGCCTGGCGCAGAAGACCGCGCCGGGGCCGCCGGGCTGGCCGGGTTCGGCCACCCAGACATCGCCGCCGCGGCGGCGGGCCAGTTGCCTGCTCAGCGGCAGGCCGAAGCCCTGGCCGTGCACATCCTGCAGGCTGTCTCCCCCGGTTTCGGCGGTGGAGAATCCCTCGCTGAAGATGCGCTCGAAGGCCGGGTCGCCGCCGTCGTTGTTTGACCCGGTTTCCTGGGCCAGCCGCGCCAGTCCGTCGCCCGAGTCGGCCACCACCAGATGCAGCACGCCGCCGTCCTCGGTGAGTTCGTCCAGCAGTTCGACCTCGGCCCAGCGCTCGGGATTGCTGCCGTGCACCGCCGCCCGCACGGCGTTGTCGATCAGGTTGCCGATCACCGTGGTCACGTCCTGCGGGTCGGTGATGCGGCCGCGGATCAGGGTCTCCGGGCCAATCCGCAGCGTGACGCCGCGTTCGGCCGCCTCCACGCTCTTGGCCCCGATGAACGCCTGCAGGTACGGGTCCCGCAGCAGCTCGGACTGCTCGGCCGGGTAATTCAGCGGACCGGTTTTCATGATCGTGCCCATGTAGTTCTGCGCCGCGGCGTAGTCGCCGATGCCCAGCAGGCCCGAGACGGTGTGCAGTCGGTTGGCGAATTCGTGCCGCTGCGCGCGCAGGGCCGTGGTGAGCGCGCCGACGGCGTCGAGCTGGCGGGTGAGCGACTGCAGCTCGGTCCGGTCGCGCAGCATGATCACCCAGCCGAGCTCCGGTGCGGCGGCCCTCTCGGCGGCGGGCTCTTCTGCGGCGGCCCACGGGCGGTAGCCGCGGCGGCCCGGTTTTCGGCTGGGCTGTACGGCGCGCGCGGTCAGGATCAGCACCCGGGACCCGACCACCTGTTCCACCGTGGGGGACTGCGGTGTTGCCGCGTCCAACAGCGCGGAGAACGACGGCGGGAGGCTGGCTTTGTCCAGCGGCAAGCCGACGATTTCGGTAGCGATGTCCATCCCGAGCAGCCGCTTGGCCTCGCGGTTGAACACCGTGATGCGGCGTTCCGCGGAGACGCCGATGACCCCTTCGTCCACGCCGCGCAGCACCGCCTCCTGATCCTGCGTCAGGGCAGCGATCTCCTCCGGCTCCAGGCCCAGGGTCAGCCGCTTCAGCCGCCGCCCCAGCCAGAGCGAAGCCAGGGTGCCCAGACCCAGCGCACCGGCGGCGGTGAGGGCGATCGGCAGGATGCTGCCGCCGAGGCCTTCGAGAATGTCCTTGCTGGAGAAGCCCACGCTGACCTCTCCGACCACCCGGGAGGAGCTGCCCGGCGCGTAGACCGGCACCTTGGCCCGGGCGGAATGGCCCAGCGTGCCCTGCTCCTGCACCGTGACTTCGCGTCCGCTCAAGGCCTCGCTCGGATCGGTGCTGACCCGCTGGCCCAGCAGGTCAGGATCCGGGTGCGAGAGCCGCAGCCCGGCGTCGTCGGTAATCACCACGAACAGCGCGCCGGTCCGCAGCCGCACGTCCTCGGCCAGCGGCTGCAGCTCCCCGTCGGCCAGCGCCTCGGCGGCTAGTTCCTCGGAGCCGGCATCGGCCAAGGCGGAAACCTCCGAGCGCACATCACCGGACGCCGCCACCGTCCGGGCAACCGCCAGCGCCTGGTCTTCGGCTTCGTCGCCGAGCCGCTCATACGTCAGCCAGCCGTAGACCACGGCCGAGAGCAGCACCACCAGCGCCACCACGCCCAGTTGCATCAGCAGCATGCGGGCCGAAAAGCCCGGCCGCGGGGTACGTGATTGGGAGGATTCCATCATTCCTCCTGGGGATCCGGCGGATGTTACGCCCGCGGATCCGGCAGATCGGCAGGCCTGTGAGCTAAATGAGCAAAACGTGCGCAATAAGCAGTATGCACCTCAAGTGGGCTAAACCGCCATCCGTGATCCGGCCCACCTTACAGTTTGTAAGGCCGGTCACACGCACCCGGCCTGCTGTTTTAAGGAGTTGTTGTGCTGGTATTTCTCGGATTCGCGATGATCGCGGTCTTTATGGCACTGATCATGACCAAGAAGCTGACACCGGTGTTGGCGCTCATTCTGGTCCCCACTATCTTTGGCCTCTTCGCTGGCGCCGGCCTCGGCATCGGCGAGATGGTCCTGGAATCGATGAAGTCCCTGACTTCCACGGCCGCCCTGCTGATGTTCGCCATCATCTTTTTCGGCCTGATGATCGACGTCGGGCTGTTCGACCCGCTGGTGCGCTTTATCCTGCGCACGCTGGGCAACGACCCGGCCAAGGTGGTCATGGGGACGGCCGTGCTGGCCGCCGTCGTGTCGCTGGACGGCGACGGTTCCACCACCTTCATCCTCACCACCGCGGCGATGCTGCCGATCTACCTGCGCCTGGGCCTGAGCCCGGTAGTGCTGACCTGTGTGGCGGGTCTGGCCAACGGGACCATGAACATCGTCCCTTGGGGCGGTCCCACGGCACGCGCCGCCGCTGCCCTGGACGTCTCGCCCACCGACGTTTTTGTCCCCATGATCCCGTCCCTGATCGCCGGCATGATCATCGTGATGGTCTTCGCCTGGACCCTGGGCCTGCACGAGCGCAAGCGCCTCGCCAACGCCAAGCCGGAGTTCTGGAACGACGGCGGCAACGCCAAGGGCAGTGCAAACGGCAGTGCCAACAACGACGGCGGCGCTGCGGCCGGTTCTGTTGACGGCGGTTCCGCTTCGGCGGGCACGGGTGCCGGCAACGGCCGCGGCGGCTTCGGCGGCAACGGAGGCACCGCCGTCGTTGGTTCTTCGAACGGCCAGGGCGGCGGCGGTTCCGTAGCGGTGCTGGACGCGCGGGAGCCGGTCATCGACGCGGACTCGGCACTGGTGGATTCCGCACTGGATCCCAACCGCGCCACGCTGCGCCCCAAGCTGTTCTGGTTCAACCTGGCGCTGACCGCCACCGTCATGGTGGTGCTCGTGCTGGACATCGTGCCGCTGGCCTTCGTCTTCATGGTCGGCGCCGCTATTGCCCTGCTGGTGAACTTCCCCAAGGTCAAGGACCAGGCGACGCAGCTGGTGGCCCATGCCCAGAGCGTGCTGGCCGTGGTGTCCATGGTTATGGCCGCAGGCGTACTGACCGGCGTGCTGAACGGCACCGGCATGGTGGACGCCATGTCCGCCTGGCTGGTCGACATCATCCCGGACTCGATGGGCCCGTTCATGGCCGTGATCACCGGACTGCTGAGCATCCCGATGACGTTCTTCATGAGCAATGACGCGTTCTACTTCGGTGTGCTGCCGGTGCTGAGCGAGACCGCCGGCCACTTCGGCATCACCCCGGCGGAAATGGCCCGCGCATCGATCACCGGGCAGCCGGTGCACATGCAGAGCCCGCTGGTTCCGGCGATCCTGCTGCTGGTTTCACTGGCCAGTGTCGAGCTGGGCGACCACCACAAGAAGGTCCTCTGGCGTGCCGCAGTGGTCTCGCTGGTGATGCTCGCCGTGGGCATCCTGCTCGGCGCCATCCCGTGGGGCTAAGCCTCAGCAACTGATGAGCGGCACCCGGCCAAGGGTAAGAACCTGGCCGGGTGCCGCTGTCGTTAAGGAGGTGTCTTATCCGGCGCGGCGGGCCAGCAGCACGCTGTCTGTCAGCGTGCCGGTCTGTCCCTCCGGCCCGGTGATATCGCGGACCACCGAGTCGACCGTTTCCAGCGACCAGTCGGGGGCGTTGAGCCCGAGTTCCACCGCAAGCTCCGCGGCGGTGGGCAACGGTTCGTGCGGTTCGGGATGTTTGGACCAGGACGGGAAGGACTCGTGCCCGACCACCAGCAAAGCGCCGCCGGGGGCAACCGCCCGCGCTGCCGCCGCGAGGATGCTGTTGCGGGGCAGCTCGATCGGTGAATGCAGGAACTGGGCCGAAACCAGATCGTACTGGGTTGTCGGCTCCCAACTGGACAGATCCCGCTTCAGCCACTGGATCTTCTCCGCCACGCCGGCGTCCTCGGCATGCTTCGCCGCCCGCTCCAAGGCGAGCTCCGAGACGTCGATGCCGGTAACCTGCCAGCCCTGCGTGGCTAACCAAATGGCATCCGCACCTTCTCCGCAGCCCAATTCCAAGGCATTGCCGGGCTGCAGGTCTGAGGCCTCGCGGACCAGCATCGCGTTCGGGTTGCCGCTCCAGATCTGGTCCCGTTCGGCGTAGAAGGATTCCCAAAAATCGTCCGGCACTTCCGTTTCGCCATGGTTATGGCCAACATGTTCGCTCATGTCTTCAGACTTTACGCCGGGCCACTGTCAGGGAGAATGCATCCTGCGATCAGCGAACGGAGACGCTGGCTACACACGGGTCGTTTCGCTCGGAGTCCTGCGGCCGTGCACTGCGAAGTAGAGCCCGATGCAGGCGATCATGAGGACACCCGTGGCAACGTACATGCCCTGGTATCCGGCGAGCGGAATCAGCAGGCCCAGCAGGACCGGGCCGAAGCCGGTGCCGACGTCGAACATCAGGTAATAGGTGGCGATGGCGGTGCCCAGCCGCCGTGCCTGCACGGCGTTGACCACGATCGCCTGGCTGCACGGAACCAGGGTACCGAAGCCGAAACCGGTCAGGATGCCGGCCACGGTAACCGTCGCCGGCGAGGACCCGGCCGCCAGCACTGCCAGCCCGACGGCGAAGATCAGCAGCGACGGATACATGACAACGTTGTCGCCCCTGCGGTCATGGAGCCGCCCCACGGACAGCCGCGAGACCAGCACCGCCGCGGCGAAGACCAGGAAATAAAGGCCAGCGGCTGAGGGGTCGCCGCTCGCTGCCGCGTACGAGGTCAGGAAGGACAGCACGCCTGAGTAAGCCAAGCCCGCCACCAGCACGATGCTGGCCACCGGCAGGGCCCGAGGTTCGATGACGGCGGCCAGCACGCGGGCTGCGCGCCCCTCCGGTTCCGCTTCGCCATCAATGGGACCCTCGTCGTCGTCGTTCTCGGGCAGGCGCAAGGCAAGGGCGACGGCGAAGGCGGCGGCCGAGCAGCCGGCGCTGAACCAGAACACGGCCTGGAAATCCGCGCCGTTGGCCAGCAGCACGGCGAGGAACGGGCCCAGGGCGGTAGCGATGGTTGTCGAGGACGCGAAGTAGCCGGTGCCCTCGCTGCGCCGTGCCTGCGGGATCAGTGCCTGCGCCCCGGTGGTCACGGCGGTGTGCGCCAGCCCGAAGGCGGCACCGTGGACCAGACGCAGCACAAGCAGCAACTCGAGCGATCCGGCAGGGATGTAGAGCACGGACACGGCGACGAACACCAACAGGGCCAGCAGCAGGATCCGGCGCCGCCCCACCTTGTCCAGCAGGATGCCGGCGAAGAACCGTGACACCAGGGCGCCGACAATGAACGCGCTCGAGGCAAAGCCGGCGGCGCTGTCCGCCGCCTGGAACCGTTCCAGCGCGTACAGCGCCATCGAGGTCATCAGCAGGTAGAAAACCATGTAGATGAACAGGTTAGTGCCGATAGCCAGCACGAAATTCCTGGTCCACAGTTTCTCGCGCAAAGGCCCTCCCGCAGATTCCAGCCGGCACACCCGGCCGGTTTCCGGCCGCATCTCTCGATTATCGCGCGTTCCAAGGCGAAGGTCCGGTAGCCGTACCCGGATGGGCACCGCTGCCGGACCTTCGCTCCGCAGAGGGGCAGGCGTCAGACGTCGGAAGAAACGTACTCGGCCTGTGTCCGCGCCTCTTCTGCCTCGCGCCGTGCGGCGATGGCGTAGATGTTGTCGCGGCAGCGGTACCAGCCGAACATGAGCGCCGGGATGATGATGGCCAGCGAGGCCACGGTCCAGGTGCCCACCGGGGTATCGAAGGCCATCAGTACCAGTACCGCGGCGAGGAAGGCCAGCGTCAGGTAGCCGGTGAACGGGGCGCCGGGCAGCCGGAAGGCCGGCCGGGTCAGCAGACCCTTCTTCGCCCAGTGGCCCAGTTTCAGCTGGCACAGAATGATCATGCCCCAGGCGCTGATGATGCCGATGGCAGCGGCGTTGAGGACGATCTCGAAGGCCTTCGCCGGCACGATCGCGTTCAGCGCGACACCCAGGAGAGCGACGACAGCGGTGAGGGCGATGCCGCCGTACGGCACGCCGGACTTGTTCATCCGCCCGGCGAACTTGGGGGCGGAACCGGAGACGGACATGGAGCGCATGATGCGGCCGGTGGAGTAGAGGCCGGCGTTCAGCGAGGAGAGCGCGGCGGTGAGCACCACGAGGTTCATGATGGCGTCGACACCGGCCACGCCGATGGTGCCGAAGAACGTCACGAACGGGCTTTCACCGGCCTTGTAGGCGGTGTACGGCAGCAGCAGGGACAGCAGCACCAGCGAGCCGACGTAGAAGACAGCGATGCGCAGGATCACGGTGTTGATGGCCCGCGGGATGACCTTTTCGGGGTTCTTGGTCTCGCCGGCGGCGGTGCCGATGAGCTCGATCGAGGCGTAGGCAAAGACCACGCCCTGGATGACCACGATGGCCGGCATCACGCCGTTGGGGAAGATGCCGCCGTTGCCGGAGATCAGGCTGAAGCCGACCTCATGGCCTTCCAGCGGAGTGCCGAAGATGACGAAGTAGATGCCCACCAAGAGGAAGGCGACCAGGGAGACGACCTTGATCAGCGCGAACCAGAATTCCAGCTCGCCGAAGACCTTGACGGAAACCAGGTTCAGGCCCAGCACCAGCACCAGGGCGCCGAGGGCGAAGACCCACTGCGGCACGTCGCCGATGGGTGCCCAGTATTTGGCGAAGAAGTTCATGTACAGGGCCACGGCCGTCACATCGACAATGGCCGTCATGACCCAGTTGAGCCAGTACAGCCAGCCGGTTGCGAAGGCCGCCTTTTCGCCGAAAAATTCGCGGGCGTAGGAGACAAAGGAGCCCGACGACGGCCGGTGCATGATCAGTTCGCCCAGGGCCCGCAGGATCAGGAAGGCGAAGAAGCCGCAGATGGCGTAGATCAGTACCAGGGCGGGGCCGGCGTCTGCCAGCCGGCCGCCGGCACCCATGAACAGACCGGTGCCGATGGCGCCGCCAATGGCGATCATCTGGATCTGCCGGGGTTTGAGGCCCTTGTGGTAGCCCTGGTCTTCGGCATGCAGTGCGGTGTCGGAGGGGTGGTCGGTGTGAACGGGTTTGGCGTTCTGGAGTCCCTGGGGTGGGGGAGTCATGGTTGTCCTTCTGGGTGGGGGACCTGGATTGCTGTTGCGGATTGCGGGGGAGGGGACTTAGTTGCTGAGGTTGGCGAGCCGCTCGGGCGAGAGCAGCTCATCCAGTTCGGCACCGGTAAGCAACTGGTGCTCAAGGACCAGTTCGGCCACGCCGCGGCCGGTGGCCTGCGCTTCCTGGGCGATGGCGGTAGCGGCGGCGTAGCCGAGCCGCGGGTTCAGCGCCGTGACCAGGCCGATGGACTGCTGCACGGTGAGCCGGAGGCGTTCGGTATTGGCCGTGATGCCGCGGATGCAGCGCTCGGTCAGGGTCCGGCAGGCGGCCTCGAGGTGGGAAATGCTCTTGTCCAGGCTATGCACGATGATGGGCTCGAACGCGTTGAGCTGCAACTGGCCGGATTCGGCGGCCATCGTGATGGTGACGTCGTTGCCGACCACCTCGTACGCCACCTGGCTGACCACCTCGGGAATCACCGGGTTGATCTTGCCGGGCATGATGGACGAGCCGGACTGCACCGCCGGCAGGTTGATTTCACCGAACCCGGCGCGCGGGCCTGAGGAGAGCAGCCGCAGATCGTTGCAGATCTTCGACAGCTTCACGGCCACCCGCTTGAGCACGCCGGAGAGATGGACAAAGGCGCCCACGTCCTGGGTCGCCTCGATCAGGTCCACCGAGGTGACCAGGGGCAGACCGGTCACCTCTGCCAGATGGCGGCAGGCTGCTTCGCTGTAGCCGGCCGGGGCGTTCAGGCCGGTGCCGATCGCGGTGGCGCCGAGGTTGATCTCGTGGATCAGCAGCGTAGCTTCGGCGAGCCGTTCCCGGTCTTCGCCCACGGTCACGGCGTAGGTGCCGAATTCCTGGCCCAGGGTCATGGGCACGGCATCCTGCAGTTGGGTGCGGCCCATCTTGACCACGGTGCGGAATTCCGCGGCCTTGTCGGCGAAGGCTTCTTCCATGGTGGCCAGGGCATCCAGCAGGCTGCGCACGCTGTTGATGGTAGCCACGCGGACCGCAGTGGGATAGACATCGTTGGTGGACTGGCTCAGGTTTACATGGTCGTTGGGGTGCAGTTTGGAGTAGTCTCCCTTGGCCTGGCCGAGGATCTCCAGCGCCCGGTTGGCGATGACCTCGTTGGCATTCATGTTCGAGGACGTGCCGGCACCGCCCTGTACAACGTCGACGACGAACTGCTCGTGCAGCTTGCCGTCGATGATTTCCTGGCAGGCCTGGGCAATGGCGTTGGCGCGGACGGAGTCGAGCAGACCCAGTTCTTCGTTGGTGCGCGCTGCCGCGAGTTTCACGGCCGCCAGGCCCTTGACCAGGTGGGCATTGCTTGAGAGCGGCTGGCCGGTGATGGGGAAGTTCTCCAGCGCCCGCAGGCTGTGGACGCCCCAGTAGGCGTCCGCGGGAATGTCCCGGTAGCCCAGCAGATCGTGGTCGGTACGGAATGACGAAGCTGTCATTGGTGTTCTTATTCCTTAGTTCGAGGTGCTGAAATCGATGGCGCGGAGCTCTCCCACCGGACGCCCGCCGCCCAGGATGGGTGCAGGGGCAAGAGTTTGCAGCAGGCCGGGGTCGAGGCCGAGGGCTGCCAGTGCGTGGAGGGTGACCGGCAGCCGGGCGCGGTCTGAACCGTCCGAGATCTTGACTGCAACGGCGCGGCCATCGCGGAGCCCCACCAGCTGCAGGCCCTCAAAACCGTCCTTAGCCAGCAGGCCGGGAACCAGCCGCATCAGCGCGGTGACATCCCGGCCGGCACCGGCGACCTGTTCGGGATGCGCCATCATTGCGTTGGCCACGGCGGCCTCTGCCGTGCCCGGCGCGGCGGAGGCAATCCGGCCAAACGCGCGGGCCATTGCAAGCAGGCTCAGGGCAAAGAGCGGCGTGCCGCAACCGTCCGTGCTGGCCAGCGGGGATTCCTCGCCGGTCAGCTCAAGAACGACGGCGGCAATCGCCGCCTGCAGCGGATGTTCCGGATTGAGATACCCGGCTACCGGCCAGCCGTTGATCACGCAGGTAGCCGTCATGGCGGCGTGCTTGCCCGAGCAGTTCTGGGCCAGCTGCGACGCTTCGCCGCCGGCGCGGAGCCAGCTCTGCCGTTCCGCATCGCCATACGGCAGGTCAACCGTGTTCTCGAGCACCGCTTCGGTGAGACCGTGTAATTGGAGAATGCGCATCGCTCCGTCCTGGTGTCCGCTGGAGCCGGAGTGGCTCGCCGCGGCCAGGGCCAGCAGGTCCGGCGGCAGGTCCAGGCCGGCGCGGACCATGGCCACGGCCTGCAGCGGCTTGAGCGAGGAACGGGGGTAGAACAGCGCCAGGGGGTGGCCGGCGGAAAGCCGGGTGCCGCCGTCGTAATCCAAGGCGATGACGGAACCGTAGTGGACGCTTTCCACCAGGCCGTCGCGGGTCTGCTCGGCGAGCGGGACATGGTTCGGCCGGGGCACGGCGCAGGGCTGGCCGGGTTCAGCCTGGGATATCAAGGGCAGCATGGCGGCTTTCTGTTGGGAATGCGGTCAAAAAGGAGCGAGGCGGAAGGCGCCTGGATGAATCAGCTGGCGTTCAGCAGGCGGTCCAGGGCCACGCCCACCGCGGCCAGATGGTCGCGCATGGCGGCGCTGGCTTCAGCGGCGGAACCGGCCTCAATGGCGTCGACGATGCGGCGGTGTTCCACATCGGATTTCTGCTGGCGGCCTGCCACCATGTTCAGCGTCTCGGACTGATGCGCCAGCGCGTCGCGGATGTCCGCCACCACCGACTCGAACACGCGGTTGCCGCTGGCCCGGGCGATAGCGGAATGGAAGCTGGCGTCGAGGCTGACCCAGGCTTCCGGATCGTCCTCGGTGCACATTGCCTGGACGACGTCCCGCAGGAACGCGAGCTCCTCGTCGCTCCGGCGTTCGGCGGCCAGCCCGGCGGCCGGAACTTCGATGTGCGGGCGGGCCTCGGTCAGTTCCCGGGCGGAGTACTGGCCGAGGGTGAGGTCCGAGGCCACGCGGTCCGAAATGACGAAGGTGCCCTTGCCGGTCCGCGTCACCGTCAGCCCCAGGGACGCGCAGGACCGCAGCGCCTCGCGGATCACGGAGCGGCTCACGGCGTACTGCTGGGCGAGCGCGGCCTCCGAGCTGAGCTTAGTGCCGACCGGGAGCTTGCCTTCTTCGATGGCGGCGCGGAGGGAGCGCAGTACGGCCTCGGCGGCACCGACGCGGACAATGGGCTGTCCTGCTGTCCAGCTGTCTGACAGGTTCACGCAGAGAAATATGTCACGGGTCACACGCATGTGTCAATTTGACCCAAGGGTCAGCTGCCTGACCAGCGGATTCGTCCGGTCAGCCGGTGAGCCAGCGGAGTCAGCCGTTCGGCCGGAGCACCGCTTTGACCAGCGGGCGGCCATCGTCGGCCGGGGCGCCTTCGGCCGTCAGCCGCAGCGCCTCCACGGCCTGCCCTATTGGGTAGACGGTAATCAGGCGCTCGCCGAGGTCCGGCATGGTGGTCAGGAACGCCAGCGCGTCGTCAAAGTCCGAGCGGGTGGAAGCATAACTGGTCAGCACGGTCAGCTCCTTGCCGACCACCGTGTTCACCGTTTGCCGCGCACCCGTGGCGTACATGGCTACCAGTACAAGCTTGCCGCCCGGTCGGAGCACCTCCACGGCGGAAGCCAGCTGCTTGCCCGAACCGGACGCCTCGATCCAGACATCAACGCTCTCCGGCTCGGGCGCGGTGGTGTTGCGCAGGCCGAGGCTCGCGGCAAGTTCCTGGCGTTGCTGATGGTGGGGGCCGGGCCGTCCCACCATTACGACGTCGGCGCCCAGGTTCCGGGCAATCAGGGCAGCAAGCAGCCCAACGGCCCGCGTGGTCGAAACCGCCACGCGGTCGCCGGGACGGATCTGTCCCACGGTGGCGGCGGCGCGCCAGGCGACGGACGTGGGCTCGGCGAGCACCGCCGTCGTATCCGGGAGACCCTCCGGCACCGCCAGCAGGTTCTGCCACGGAACCAGGGCGGTCCGCGCTGCCGTTCCGTCACGGTTGAGTCCTAGGGTGCTGGGCCGAATGCACTGCTGCGGCCGGTCGGCCAGGCATTCTTCGCAGCCGCCGCAGCTGAGCGTGGATACGGGAACAACGCGCGTCCCCGGGGCCGGCCATTCCGGCACCAGCAGGCCGACGGCAGATACCACTCCCACGGCTTCGTGCCCGAGCACCGTGCCCGGACGGACCCAGTCGAAGGCCGGATCGGCATGATAAACAACGACGTCGGCGCCGGAGAGTCCGCACAGCGTCACCTTGAGCTCCACCTCGTCGGGCCGCGGAGCGCGGGGCCTGTGGGGGACAAGGGCAACGCCGCCTGCTTCAAGGCTGACCCGGGCGAGGGCGAGCCCCGGGGATTTTGGGCCGGGGAGGCCGGCAGCAGCTGGTGACGATGCCACTGTATGCCCCTCCCCGTTGCTGCCCCTTTACGGGCTCCTGTTCCGATCCTAACGGCAACAGGTCCTCGCTAACACTGAGGCGAACCGGACCGCGGAAGGCGGGACTTACTCGGGCCAGGCAGAGTTCTGGATGATCTCCACGAAGTCCGTGCGGCGGAAACCAGGGCTGAAGTGCTCGAGCACATCGGCGTTGACGTTGCCGAAAGTGGTCTCCGGGCGGTGCCTGTTGCCCTCCGTGAAGGCTGCCAGGATCTGACGCTTGAAGTCCGGCCGCGGGTGCGCGGCGGTGACGGCGTCGATGTCGGTCCGCTCAAGGTCCTGGTATCCGATACCCAGGACATCGGTCTCCACGCCGGCGGTCACCAGCGCGATTTCCGGATCCATGAATTCGGGCACGCCAGGGGTGGTGTGGAGTGCGACGGCGGTCCACACCTTGGTCGCGTCAGCCTCCGAGCGTCCGTGGTCCAGCAGGAATGTCTTGGCGGCGTTGGCGCCGTCGACCTCGAAGCGCAGCTTGTCCGTGCCGTACTTATCCGTCAGGCCCAGGTCGTGGAAGAGGGCGCCTACATAGAGCAGTTCGTGGTCGACATCGAGGCCGAGGCGCCGGCCCTGGAGCGCGCCGAAGAGGAACACCCGCCGGGAATGGTCGAACAATAAGTCGTCGGTGGTACCGCGGACCAGTTCGGTTGCGTTCCGCACGAGTTCGGTGTCCGGAACCGTAATGCCGGCAATGACTTCCGCCATGAATGTCTCCTTAAATACTGGGGCACGGGAATGTACCCACTTTCCATACTGTCCGGCGGGGCTGGGACAGGCCCCGTCGCGAAGGACGACATTCCCTCAGATTCGGCCATGGCGTTCGGTGACTTTCAGCCGTTTTTCGCCGTCGACCGAAAAAGCTGTGGTATTTCGACGGCGGCACGCCGATCCTCGCGATGAAGGTCCGCCGCAGCGCTTCGGAATTGCCGAATCCGGAGCGTTCGGCCGCTTCCGTGACGCTGTAGCCCGCGTCCAGCAGGGCCTTGGCGGTGTCGAAGCGGACGAGCTCCACATATTTCGAGGGGGTGGTCTGCAGCTCCTCGCGGAAGAGCCGTGTCAGGTGCCGCACGCTCAGGTTGGCGTTGCGGGCAAGTGCCGGAACGGAGTGCTCCGCCGCTGGATCAGCCTGAACGGCGTCGAGCACCGGGCGCAGCGGCGAGGACTTGGGCGGATCCCCCTGTAGCGGGGCAGAGAATTGCGACTGGCCGCCCGAACGCTGCATGTACACCACCAGGGAACGGGCTACCGCCCGGGCCAGATCCGGGCCGTGGTCGTCTTCGATTAGCGCCAGGGCAAGGTCGATTCCCGCGGTGACGCCGGCCGAGGTGTGGATGTGGCCATCACTGATAAAGATGGCGTCAGGCTCCACGTGCGTTGTCGGGTGACGCAGCGCCAGCTCCTGGGTGTGTTTCCAGTGTGTAGTGGCACGGCGGCCCTCGAGCAACCCCGCCGCGGCAAGAACGAAGGCACCCGTGCAGATGGAGGACATACGTTGGGTGTTCCGGGCCAGGTGTTCGGCGGCGGCGACCAGCCCGGCGGAAACCTGTTTCCTGGGCAGGGCATCTCCGCCGGCCACCAGGACGGTGTGAAAGCCCGCCGCCTCGACCGCCGTGCCATCAACCGACACAGCCGCATGCCCACAGAAGAAACAACGTCGTTCCCATCCGGTGACAGGAGGACAAGTTCATAGGAAGCACCGAGCAGGTTTGCCTCGGCGAATGCCTCCGCCGGGCCGGCGACGTCGAGCAGTTTCACGCCGTCGAAAACCAGGATTCCCACCCGCACAGAAGTGCTGCGGCGTGCGGTTGCCAATGGACGCCTCGATTCTGGTCAGCCCCTATAACCGGTTTGTCGGGCTGCCTTTGGTTATTCCATCACGAATGGACATCTCCCCGCTGGTTCTTACGGAGAGTGCGATGTGCTGCCAACCAGAAGGAGGCGCCAAGGACCGGGACGAGGAGGACCACACAGGCCCAGGCGGTTTTGGCTGCCGCAGAGAAGGTGCTGCGGAGGACGCTGACCAGCGCTCCTGCGTTGAGGCAGAGGGCAAAAGGGCCGGCACAATCAAGCCACATCAACTGGACATACTCCACGCGCATCCCCCGTTCCCTCGGTCCATCCGGGGTGCAGTGCCAGCCAGTTTCCGGTCGGCCACGATTTTTCCAACCCCCGTTTGAGAGTCTAGATTTCCCGCACGGCGGGCGGCATCAGTCCGAAGGATGAGATCGATAGCCCGCCCGTCAGCCCCAGGGATTGCACCATTCAAGACGTATAGGCCTACCTAATCCATTAACCACGGACAAAGGTGTTTTCCCGCGGGATTACGGGGTCCAAACCCCTTGCTATTCCAACAGAAGGGCTCCTAACCTGAAGGAGTTGGGGTCAGGCAAAGACAACGAGTGGGCCGGCTGGGAACCGGCGATCATCACTGAAGCACCTTTGAGCGTCACCGCAGCGGAGGTAATGAGGTCCGCTGACATGCCGCATCCATGGCATGGATCTTTGCCTGGCTTATTGGGGAGCATCGCACTGCTCTGACTGAAAGCCCGTTCACGGGTGGGGACGACCGAGGTCGATCGCGCATTGTTGGGGGAGTCCATGGCCTTTGTACTTGGTATTGATATTGGCACGAGCTTTTCCGCTGCGGCCGTTGCGCGTTTGGACAGTGCAGGACATCCGGCGCCGCAGGTCCTGAACCTGGGTGTACGCGGCGGCGCGGTGCCATCGGTGATCTTCCTCGGCGAAGACGGGCAGGTCTTGGTGGGCGAGGCGGCCGAACGCCGCGGAACAACGCACCCGGACCGGTTGGTACGTGAATTCAAACGTCGTGTGGGCGATGCCGTCCCCATCGTCGTCGGCGACCTGTCTGTGGCGCCCGAGGATATTGTCGCCACCATGGCACGTTGGGTGGTCGACCGTGCCCAGGAGCGCGAGGGGGAGCCGCCTGCCGCCATCGCCATCGCGCATCCGGCCAGCTGGGGAGGCTATAAAAAAGACCTGGTCCGGCAAGCCCTGGCCGGCGTCGGGCTTGCCGAGGTAACGCTGGTCAGCGAGCCGGAGGCTGCAGCGGTGCACTATGCCTCGCAGGAACGGGTTGATGAGGGCAGCACCATCGCGGTCTACGACCTCGGCGGCGGGACCTTCGACGCGGCCGTACTGCAGAAAAGCAGTGCGGAGACTTTCCGCACGCTCGGGCGTCCCGAGGGAATTGAACGCCTCGGCGGCGCCGATTTCGACGACGCCGTCTTCCGCCACGTTGCTGCCTGCGCGGCAGACGCTCTGACCGGCCTCGATACCAGTGACCCGGGAGTGCTGATGGCGCTTGTGCGGCTCCGCCGGGAATGCACGGAGGCGAAGGAAGCCCTGTCCACGGATTCGGAGGCCTCCATTCCCGTACTTCTTCCGGGCGGCCAAAGCCAGATTCGTTTGGTGCGCTCGGAGTTCGAAGGCATGATCGGCGACGGCGTCCAGCAGACCATCGAGGCGCTCAAGCGTGCGCTGCAGGCGGCAGACACCGATGCCGGGGACCTAAGCGCCATCCTCCTGATCGGCGGCTCTTCGCGCATCCCGCTCGTGGCCCAGTTGCTCTCGGCGGAGTTCAACCGGCCGATCGCTATCGACGCCGATCCCAAGGCCTCCATCTCGCTGGGCGCGGCGTTCTCCGCCGCGGCCATGCTGGCTCCGGTAACTGCCGGAGCGCAGGCTGCTCCGGCCAGTCCGGCCGCGTCTGAGGAGGCGGACCTTCACAGTCACGGTCACCGTTTCGGGACTGACATCGGGACGAGCGCGCCCGTGGCTTCCGCTAAACCGGCGCACCCCCGGACGGGTGCCCGGATGACGGCGGTAGCAGCCGTCGTCGCCACGCTCACCATCCTGACCGCCACAGCGGCACAGAGCCCGGCGGAGATGAATCCGTTGGCGGCGGGGGCAGCGGGGGCACAGGCTTCGGAAGAGGAAGGCGCAGCGGGGACGGCTCCGCCGCCCGGCGGCGCTGCCGGACCGCAGGGATCAGGCGCGGGTGGACCGGCAGGAATACAGGCCTTGGACGGCAGCGGCGAGACCCCGATTACTGATAATTGGCAGGCGGTGGATGCAGACGGCAGTCCGGCCGCCGGGACAGCGCCCGCGGACGGGACTGCGGGGGCAGGAAATAACGACGGCGGCAAGGCCACACCGCCGAAGGGCTCTACCGCAGGCACAAACGCACGCCGCCCGGACTCTTCGTCGAGCACGCCGAAGCCGACAACAAAGGGAACGAGCCAGCCCGCACAAGAGTCGACCGCCCCGGCGCCACAGCCGGAGCCGCCGGCAACCGGTCCCGCACCGACGACGCCCGCCCAACCCCCGGCCACACAGCCGCCGACCACAGCGGAGCCGCCGGTGACGCCTGCTCCCGACATCCCGCAGACGCCGGCGCCCGAGCCACCTGCCCCGGAACAGACGGCTCCCGCCTCCGACCCGCCCGCCCCCGCACCGCCTGAACCTGCGCCGCCTGAACCCGCGCCGCCAGCGCCCGCGGCCACGGAACCGGCTGCTGACCCGGTGCCGTCCGCGCCCGCTCCGGAAGTGCCCGCGACCGCACCGGCTCCTGCACCGGAAGGGTGACATGGTGGAGACAAGTTTCGCGGGGATCGGATCGCGCCCGCTCCGCCCCACCGTTGCTGCCTCTTTCCTGGCCGAGGTAGCGGCCGCTCCGGAATCGCGGTTGCTGGCCGGTATCGTTGGTGCCGGCGGAACAGGGAAGACCGTTTTGCTGGACGATCTTGAAGCACAGTACAGCGCCATGGGCCTCCATGTTCTGCGCAATTGCGTGGACCTCAGCGCCACGGATCTCGATCTCTGCACGGTCAATGCACGCGGTGCGGTGCTGATCGATGACGCTCATGGACTCAGCGATAGGGCCTTGGCCCAGCTCGCTTCGGTGGTCGAGGAGCGGGACGTAAACCTCGTGGTTGCGTACCGGCCCTGGCCGCAGCCGGGCGCATTGAGACGTCTCTCCGACGTCTTGGAGCAGCATCACGCCCCGGTGATCCTCGGGCCGCTGTCCCGCGAGGAGATCCACGCGCGGGCTGCGGAAGTGCTGGAAGCTGCCCCCACGGCGTCGCTCGTGGACAAGTTGGCGGAGGCTACCGCCGGCATGCCCTGGCTGGTGCACCTGGTGGTGGAAGCGATCGGCCGGCATGGCAGCAGTGTCCTGGCTGAACCGCACCGTTCGCGTGGTCTGATGGACCAGCTTGGCTACGAACTCGAAAAGATCGACGGCGGACTGTCCGACCTGCTGCTCGCCCTGAGCGTCGGTTTCGACCTCGCCGGGCAAATGCCGCCAGCCTTGGACCAGGCCGCGGAAAGCCTCGACCACCTGGTCACCAGGGCGCGGGCCGCGGGGCTGCTGCGCGCGGACGGAAGGCTGGTCCCGCTGGTGCGCCAGGCCGTGCTGGCCGCGACACCGCCGTACCGGGTCCGCGAGGCGCAGCGGGCGCTGGTGGATGCCTTCACCGCGGAGGGACGTTCACTCGGCGACGTCGCCCGCGGACTCGCGCGCGGCGGATTAAGGGACCCGCGGATCGCCCGGGCCTTGGAGCGCGAAGGCGACAACGTGCTGGCCGAACGGCCCGCGCTCGCCTCAGCCCTCTATGATGAAGCGGGCGCCGCCGGCTCCGACGAACTCACTACCGCGGCCCGCCGGGCCCAGGCCGCCTCCGCCGTGGGCGACCTTGACGGCGCCGGCCGGATTTTGGACAACCTGCTCTCTAGCGAAGGTGCCCCCGACCTCCTCCGCGGGGTGGACGTAGCCGCGGCCACCTGGGCACAGCGCGGCATGCTGGTACGCAGTGCGGAAGTCTACCGGTGGCTGGGAGCGGACAGGACCGGCCCCTCGGCTTCGCTAGCCGCCGTCGCAATGATCGGCATTGGCGACCGCGAAGGCGCCGAAACCATGCTCAAGGCCCCGGGGCCAAGCGGCTCGCCCACGCTCGCCGCTGTCGCCGTCGGACTTATGGGGGAGGGGATCAGCGCGTCCATTGCGGCGCAACCAACCCATGCCCTGCCCGCCCTGATCCGGGCATCGGACATGATGACGGCGTCCGGCAGCAGCATTCCGCTCCCGGAAGTCCCGGCGGCGCTGGCTGCGCTGGTGGCCCTGCACAGCGGCGAACCGGCCGTGGCCGACTCCGTTCTGGACGATGCCTTGGCCGGAGAGCAGGCCGGCCCGGCGGCGCGTCCCAGGTTGTTGCTGCTGCGCGCCTGGACGGCCATGCAGCTGGACCGCCCGGACCGGGCCCGTGCGGCCATCACCGAAGCCGGCGCCTGCGAGGGCGGGCTCGCGCCCCGGGACGAGCTGCTGTTCGACGCGCTGGAAGTAGGCCTGGCTCGCCGGACCGATGACACCGCTGCCCTCGTCCACGCCTGGCAGCGCGCCCGCGAGCGCATCCTGCACGTCTCGGTGGACCTCTACAGCCTGCTGCCGTTCGGTGAACTGGCCGTCGCGGCCGCGCGGCTGCGTGATTCGGCCCGGCTGGAGCCGCAGCTCGCCGAGGCCTGGGCGTTGCTGGAGCGTCTCGGTGATCCTCCGCTGTGGTCGATTCCGCTGCGCTGGCACGCGGTCCAGGCCGCCATCCTGGCGGAGCGGCCGTCGGACCTTGCGCCCCATGCATCGGCGCTGGTCCGTGCCTCCGGGAATAACCATCTGGCCTCCGTCCTGGCGGCCGCCGGCCGGTCCTGGGTAGCAGTCCTTGCCGGCCATATCGACGTCGACGCGGTTGAAGCTGCGGCACGCGGGCTGGCCGCGGTCGGGATGACCTGGGACGGCTCCCGGTTGGCCGGCCATGCCGCCCCGCGCGCCGACGAGCGCAAGGACATGGCCAGGCTGCTCGCCTGCGCCCGGGACCTTCATCCCGGATCCGTGGTCTCCGTCAGCGCGGAAACCGAGCCCGTTCCAACGCTGCCGGCGGTCCGTACCACCGTTAGGCCTTCGGCAGGACAGCCGGCCGACGCCGGCTCGGAGGGTGCGGTCCTGAGTCCCCGAGAGCGTGAGGTCGCCCGGCTGGTGCTGGAAGGCAAGACGTACCGCGAAATCGGCGCCGCGATCTTCATCTCGCCTCGCACTGCCGAGCACCACATCGCCAGGATCCGCCGCCGGCTGGGGGCCGCCACACGCTCGGAGCTGCTGGCGCAACTGCGCCTATCGCTGGGCGAGGAAGCATCCGGTCCTCCCTAATGCTGGGGGACGTCCAAACCCCTATTGGGGGTAGCCGCACAGGGGGAGATAACCCCGATGCAGGCCCCGCCACCCCGGACCTACGTTTGAAGCAAGCCAGGCAACCAGCTCGGCGAAACCAAGTTCACACACCTTTCAGATTGAGGGAATACCATGCCTACACTTGCGAACACCCTTCTTGAATTCATCATGAACCTGCTCCGGGATCCCGAGGCGGCCCACGCCTTCCGCGAGGACCCCGAGCGGGAGCTGGAGCACGCCGGCCTCAGCGACGTCTGCTCGGACGATGTCGACGCGGTCATGCCGGTAGTGCTCGACTTCGCCCCGGTTGGCGTCGGTGCTTCCTTCGACCGCGAGTACAACACGGGGGACAACTCCTCGCGGATCGACCACAACAATCCGGACAGCGACGGGGGAAATAACAACGACGACGGCGGCGGCGGGGGCGGCGGCCGCGACTGGGACCGCGACGAGGACCGTGGCCGGGACGACGATGACCACGGACACCGCGACGACGACGACCACGGCCACGCGGTCCAGCAGCTGACCCACATCGTCAACGAGTACTCCTACACCTCCACCGTGGATGACCGGGATACCATCAACGACCAGTCCGTGAACCAGAACATCTGGGCCGATGGCGACGTCACCCAGATCTTCGACAACGACGCGGTCATCGCGTCCGGTGACGACTCGGTTGCCGCCGGCAAGGACGCGAATGTAGCCAACGGTGATGATTCCATCGCTGCCGGCGACGATGTTGACCAGGACAACTCCGAAGACAACTCCACCAACATCGACATTGAGGCAGAGGGCAACGCCGACGTCGAAATCGGCAGTGAGGACACCACCGTCACGGACTCCTTCAATAAGGAAGTCGACATCGACGAATCCTTCAACGAGGACAACAGCGAAGACAACGACGGGATTGACGGCAACCGCAACGAAGTCGGCAACGAGGACAACGACGGCATCGACGGCAACAACAACGACGTTGACGTCGACAAGACCGAAGTTGATGTCGAGATCGAGGACTCCTTCCAGGACAACGACGGCATTGACGGCAACAACAACATCGTTGGCAACGAGGACAACAGCGAAGACAACGACGGCATCGATGGCAACCGCAACGACGTCGGCAATGAAGAAAACAACCTCGATAATGTCGGCAATGAAACCACCACGGAGTTCGAGTTCGAGGACAACGACGAATTCACAGACAACTCCGAGAACACGTTGATCAACGATTCGTTCCAGGACAACTCCCAGAACACCGACCTCGAGGTCGAGTTCGAAGAGTCCTTCAACGAAGAGTCGACCAACGTCGAAGACAACTTCGTCGTTGCAGGCAACGAGGTCGAGGAAAGTGCAGTCGTAGTCCAAGACTGATCATCGACTCAGACTCAACGGTGCACAGCCGGCCCGGCAGGAAGGGAAGGGGGATCCTGCCGGGCAGGTCTGTGCGTTAGGCCGTTGGCACCCAGGAGGAGGCAGGTATGGCAGAACTGGTCAAGCTCGTGGAGCAGAGCATCGAACTGGCGGCGGATGCCGATCGGGCGGATCTGCGCCGCAGGCTGGAGCAAACCCGCCGGCGGGTGCTCGATCCGAATGTCCGCGTGATCGTGGTCGGTGAGTTCAAGCAGGGCAAGAGCAAGTTGATCAACGCGCTCGTCAACGCCCCTGTCTGCCCGGTCGACGACGATATCGCCACCTCCGTGCCAACCGTGGTCCGGCACGGGGACCCGGCCTCCGCCACCATCATGGTTCCCCGGGAGGGCAGCCAGGACGGCGACGGCGAACCGGAACTCGAGCGCCGCCAGGTGCCCATCGAGGACCTCGCCGCCTACGTGTCCGAGAACGGCAATCCCGGCAACCGCCGCCGCCTTGCCGCCGCTGAAGTCTCCCTGCCGCGGAAGCTCCTCTCCGGCGGGCTGACCCTGGTGGACTCTCCCGGGGTCGGCGGCCTGAATTCGACCCATTCGTTCACCACCCTGACCGCTCTGCCGACGGCGGATGCCATGCTGCTGGTCTCCGACGCCTCACAGGAGTACACGGAGCCAGAGATCCGGTTCCTGCGCCAAGCCATGCGAATCTGCCCCAACGTGGCCTGCGTACTCTCCAAAACAGACCTGTACCCGCAGTGGCGGCAGGTCGCGGAACTGGACCGGGGCCACCTGGATAATGTCGGCCCGGACATCCCGCTGCTGCCGGTCTCTTCCGAACTGCGCCTGCACGCAGCCCGTCATAACGACAACGAACTCAACGCCGAATCCGGCTTTCCCGCGCTCGTGACCTACCTGCGCCAGGAAGTCCTCGGCCAGGCCGAACGGCTCCAGCGCCGCTCCGTCGCCCACGACCTGCTCTCCAGCACCGAACACCTGCGCCTGTCGCTGCAATCCGAACTCAGTGCGCTTCAAAACCCGGAAGGCACCCCGCAGATGATCGCCGGGCTGGAAGCGGCCAAGGAACGCGCCGACGTGCAGCGCCAGCGTTCCGCACGCTGGCAGACGACGCTCAACGACGGCGTCAGCGACCTCATCGCCGACATGGAACACGACCTGCGCGACCGGCTGCGCAGCATCCAGCGTGATGCCGAACAGGCCATCGACGCAGCAGACCCGGGACCGGTCTGGGAACAGTTCACCGAGTGGCTGGAACAACGCGTTGCGTCCGCCGTCTCGGACACCTTCGTCTGGACCAACGAACGCGCACAATGGCTCTCCGGACAGGTCGCCGAACACTTCGCCCAGGACGAAGTGCCCCTGCCGGTCCTCCAGGTCGATGACACAGACGACGTGCTCGACCCGGTTGTCCCCGTCCCGGCGCTGGACCCCGGCCGGCTCAGCCCCTTGCAGAAAATCCTCATTGGCATGCGCGGCTCCTACGGCGGCGTGCTGATGTTCGGCCTGCTCACCGGCATCGTCGGCATGTCGCTGATCAACCCGCTCTCCGTCGGCGCAGGTCTGCTGCTCGGCGGGAAAGCCTACCGCGAAGACAAGGAAGCCCGACTCAAACGGCGCCAAAACGAAGCGAAGACACTGGTGCGCCGGCAAATTGACGAAGTCGTCTTCCAAGTCGGCAAACAGCTCAAAGACCGGCTCCGGCTGGTCCAGCGCGGAACGCGCGACCACTTCACCGAAATCGCCGAGGAACACCACCGCTCCCTGTCGGACTCCGTGCTCGCCGCGCAAAAAGCCGCGGCCAGCTACACGCTCGAACGTGAACAGCGTATCCGGGAGATCAAGGCCGTGCTTAAGCGCGTCGACACCCTGCGCAGACATGCCCAGCAGTTGGACAGCGAGCCGGCCCTGGCAGGCAAGGTGTGAACGGCACCGGGGTGAACGGCACCGGGGTGAACGGCTCCGGGGTGAACGGCTCCAGCGCGAACGGTTCCGCCATCGACGCCGTTCCGGATCTCCTGCGGCAGGCCATCGAGGCGTACGCGGATGATCCGGATACGCGGCGCGCGCTCGAGGGGTACCAGCGCCGGCTTGCCGAACCATTGCGGGTGGCGATCGCCGGCATGGTGAAGGCCGGGAAGTCCACACTGCTCAACGCCATCATCGGGGAGGAGATCGCGCCCACCGACACCGCCGAGTGCACCCGCGTGGTGACCTGGTACCGCTTCCGGGACACCCCGCGGATCACGTTGTACCCGGCGCTCGGCGGACCAGGCGGACCTGCAACTGAACCTCGAACACTGCCCATCAGAAGAGTTGAGGGCAGGCTGGTCTTCGACATGGGCGCCACCCGCGCCGAGGAGGTCGACCGGCTGGTGGTGGACTGGCCAGCCAAGGGACTGCGGGAGCTGACCCTGATCGACACCCCGGGCATAGCTTCGCTCTCGGGCGAGGTGTCCGCGCGTTCCACAGATTTCCTCACGCCCCGGGATACGCCCTCCGAAGCCGACGCCATGGTCTACCTGATGCGCCACCTGCATGCCGCCGACCTGAGGTTCTTGGAGGCCTTCAAGGACACTGCGGCAGGCCAGTCGGGGACAGTCAACGCGCTCGCAGTACTCTCGCGCGCAGATGAGATCGGCGCCGGACGGATCGACTCACTGCTTTCGGCAGGCGAGATCGCCGAACGCTACCGGCGCGACGGCACCCTGCGCTCACTGGCCCTGGGCGTCGTGCCCATCGCTGGCCTGCTGGCCCAAAGTGCGCGTACCCTGCGTCAAGCGGAGTTCACTGCGTTGCTGGAACTGGCCCGGCTGGACCGGTCGGAACGCGAACGTATGCTGCTCTCTGCCGACAGGTTTGCCCGTCCCGCCGAAGGGCTGGAAGCCGGTCCCGAGGTCCGGGCAGCCCTGTTGGAACGGTTTGGCCTGTTCGGAATCCGGATGTCAACGGCTCTTATCCGGGGCGGCATCGGCGAACCGACGGCGCTGGCGCACGAGCTCGCCCGCCGCAGCGGACTGGATGACCTGCTTCATCTGATGTCCGGCCAGTTCCAGGCCCGCGCCACACAGCTCAAGGCGCGGACCGCCTTGGCCGCTGTGGAGGCCCTTCTCCGCGAGCGGCCCCGGGCCGGAACGGAGCGGGTGGCAGCATTGCTCGAACGGATCCAGGCCGGTGCCCATGAATTCCGGGAGCTGCGCCTGCTGGCTACCGCTCGGACCACGGGCCTGGACCTGCCCAAGGAGTTGGCGTCAGAGGCCGAACGCCTGATCGGCGGCCGGGGGATATTGCCCGCACTCCGGCTCGGCCTGCCCGACGGCACGTCGTCGGAGGCACTGCGGGGCGAAGCCCTGGCCTGCCTGCGCCGCTGGCGCACACTGGCCGAGAACCCGATGACCGACCGCAGTGCCGCGGAAGCCTGCCAGATTGTGGTCCGCAGCTGCGAGGCGGTCCTCGCCAGGCTGCCGGACGGCTCAGCCCCGCGGCCTACCGTACGTCTCGTGCTTGGCGCGGAACCAGGCGTCGGCGCCGGGCAGCAGACTGACCAGCAGCGCCGCACAGGCTAGCACCACCTGCGCTACCAGCATCCAGCGGAGGTACACTTCGCCCTCGCCGGGAGCCACGAGGAACGCGTCCGCCAGGACCGCCGCTCCGGCGTGGAGCAGGAGGACCACCAGCTGCACCCACCGGACCGAGCCCCGCCGGTGCATCAGCCCGCGCAGCAGGAGCGCCTCGACCACAATGATGAGTGCCAGTGCGCCCAGGCTGCCCCAGTGCACCAGGGCAGCCACCGCGTCGACCGACGCTTCGTCCTGGGCGGGGTCAACCTCGGTCACGATCTCGCGGAGCCGTTCCAGCCGGTCGTCGCTGGATAGGTAGGCAAAGGCGATGGCCACCGCGCCGAGCAGGAAGCTCAACAGCCACAACGATCTCGCCGCCTTTACCATGCCGGTGGGTGGCAGTGTCTGCCCTATTGGCGGCGGCGTCCGGTCGGACAACTGCGGTCTTTGCGGCCGTCCCGGCGGCGAAGGATCGTGCCGTGCCGGACCGGTAGGATCTGTCCGGCCACCGGCAGCGGCAGGATCGTTGGTTCCCCCATCTTGAGACATGCTCGTAATCTAGTGGCGGCCGGCACTCCGCGTCCACCTTTTCCCGCCCTTCATTCCGGGTTCAGCGTTGGCGTGCCGGATGCAACCACGCGCCAGCATCGATCAAGGGGATATCGACCACCAGGATGAAGGAAGTTCAATTCTTATGGCATCACGCATCACCACGCTTCTGACCGGGTCAGCCGCGGCCACCGTCGCGCTGTCCCTGCTCGCGGCGCCCGCCGCCGATGCCCAGCAGACTGCGCCGCAGCCTGGCACAGCCAACACCGCCGACGCAGCCGCGAAGGACACCGCGGCCGGCAGCCAGGCCGAAGCGCCGCTGCTCATCGGGCACCGCGGTGCCGCCGGCACGGCACCGGAGAATACCGTCGCTGCGTTCAAGGATGGCCGGGCCTCCGGTGCGGACTTCTTCGAGATCGACGTCCAGCTCAGCGCCGACGGCGTGCCGTTCCTCTTCCACGACGACACTCCGGCCCGCACCACCAACGTCGAGGGGGTCTTCCCTGACCGCGCCAACGATCCGATCACGTCCTTCACCTGGGCGGAGCTTCAGCAGCTGGATGCCGGCGCCTACTTCGGCGAGGAATTCGCCGGCGAACGCATCCCGCACCTGGACGACGCAGCCAAGGTCGCCACCACCGAGACCGGCGTGTACATCGAGATCAAGTCCCCGAAGAACTCGCCGGGCATCGAGCAGCTGGTCGCCGATGAGCTGCGCACGGATAAGAAGTGGCAGAAACTGGTAGCCGCGGACAAGATCCAGGTGCTCAGCTTCGACGAGGCCTCCAACCGGACCTTCGCCTCGATCGCCCCGGAGATCGAGCTGCAGCAGCTCTCCAGCACCGTTCCCGGACCGGAAACCCTGGCCCAGTGGGCCGAGTTCGCCGATTCCGTGGGCACCAACTACCGCACGCTGACCGCGCAGAACGTCGCCGACGTCAAGGCCGCCGGTCTGGTCATCGGCGTCTACACCGCCAATTCCCCCGAGGCCGTCCAGCACTCCATCGACCTCGGCGTCGACGCCGTCACCGGCGACTTCCCGATCCAGACTGCCCGCTACCTCGACGGCGGAAAGCCCTTCCCCTCGGCGAACGGCGTCGAAATCGTGGACTCGGTCAACAACCCGGCCGGCAGCGACGTCCAGGCGGAAACCGGCGAGCACGTGCTCCTGCGCAACACCACCGATCGCAGCATTGATGTCAGCGGCAGCATCATCCGCGACGCGGCGAACAACATCCTCGCCATCGGTGACGGATACGTCCTGGCCCCGGGCGCCGAACTGCGTGTCTACACCGGCCCCGGCACCAACACCGCGGAGAGCTTCTATAACGATGGCACCGCTTCGGTGCTGAACAACGGCGGCGACTCCGTGGCGCTGTGGACCCCGCAGGGCCAGCTGCAGGACGTCTTCGCCAACTGAAGAGTCTAACTACGTACGACGCCGGCACTTCCGGTGGGAGGAAAATCCCACCGGGGGTGTCGTCGTCGTTGTTGAAAGGAAAAATAGGTTGCCGATCGGCGGCGGCGGGCGTCTACTAAAGAACAGGACAGTCCCGGTGAAGTTGTCTCTGCTGCCGGCCCCGGTCCACCGCGGAAGGATCGGCATGAACAGCCAAAGCGCAACCAACTGGATTCGTGCCGGCCTGCTTGCCCTGCCGGTGTACGGTTTGCTGACCGTCTGGGCAACGCTCGATCCTCAGCCAGATCAGACCACCGACCCGGAAGCGTGGGCGCGCTTCGTCAGCTCGGATTCCTATCTTGTAAGCCATCTGATCGGGAGCACGGGCGGTACCATCTTGGCGGTTTTCGGGATCTTCGCGCTCGGAGTCTATCTGCACGGCAGGCGGCCAGGACGCCTGGCCTTGGCAGCCATGGTGATAACAGTCGCCGGACACCTCCTGCTTATGGTGCCGGCAGCAATCTCCACCTTCACCACGCCAGCTATTGGAACGGCCTACCTGGAGGGCATCGACGGCGTCATGCAAGTAGAGTTCCCGCCTGCCATGACGGCCAGCTTTATGCTGGGCCTGCTGCTTGCTTTCGTGGGCAACATGCTGCTTGGCGTGGCGATGTGGCGGTCGGGTTTCCTGCCGCGGTGGACGGGAGCCCTGTGGATCGCTGCGGCCCTGATCTTCTACATCCTTGGGGTGGTGCTGGCGCGGGCCACCACCGGCAGCAGTTTGCCCACGCAGCCCATTGGGGCGCTGCTGACGGCGGTCGCCGGAGGCTGGGTGGCATGGACGGCGCTGCGCCCTGCAGCAAGCGGAACACAGCGCGTCCAAGCGCAGCCCGGCCTGCCGTAAGGAGGCCGTACGTGGTCAGCAGCAACCGCCGCCGCAGCAGCTTCCGTCACAGGCAGGGTCATCGCAGCAGGGGCAGGCCCTTTTGATGTCCATCATCGGTCACCTCCTTCATATTTTTCGAACCGGGCGGACACCAGGTGCCGGGATCCGGATCCGGGCAATCGGCGCCGTGTAGCTGGTCGGCCATGGCCTGCAGGTCGGAGCGCAACCGGGTGAGGCGGTCCAGCTCCCGGTCGAGTTCGACGATCCGCCGGCGGAGCAATGACTCGGCCGGTTCGCACGGGCACTGGCCTGTGTCCCGGACGTCGAGCAGGTCGGCTATCTCTGCCAGCCGCAGGCCCAGCCGCTGGCAGCCTTGGATGAAGTGCACGCGGTCCGCGGCACTCGGCGGATACAGCCGGTAGCCGGCGGGGGACCGGTCCGGGGGCGGAAGCAGCCCCGCGCGCTCGTAGTAGCGGAGCGCGTCGGTGGAGACGCCGACAGCCTTGGCCAATTCGCCAACTTTCAGCGCGTGAGGCGCCTGTAAGCCAGTCATGACTTCAGCTTAAACCTTGGAGCCCACTTCAAGGTCAACAAAAAAATCCGGTTCCTGCGGGCCGCATTTGTGCGCTTATTTGCCCGCACCCGTCCATTCCAGCAGCCGGTCCAACGGCCACGTATTAATGATCCGTTCCGCCGGGACACCGTTCCGAGCGGCGCGCTCGGCACCGTATTGGAGGAAGTCGAGCTGGCCGGGCGCGTGGGCATCGCTGTCAATGCTGAACAGGCAGCCTGCGTCCAGGGCAAGCTGGATCAGGTTGTCCGGCGGGTCCTGCCTTTCAGGACGCGAATTGATCTCGACTGCGACATCGTTTTCGGCGCAGGCGGCGAACACCCGGCCGGCGTCGAACTCCGATTCGGGGCGGGTGCCCCTCGACCCCTTGACCAGGCGTCCGGTGCAGTGGCCCAGCACATTGGTGTGGGGATCGGTGATGCCGCCGAGCATTCTCTTGGTCATGGTGCGTTTATCGGAGCGGAGTTTTGAATGCACGCTGGCCACCACAACGTCCAGCTGCTGCAGCATTGTGGGCGTTTGGTCCAGCGTGCCGTTTTCGAGGATGTCGACCTCGATCCCGGCCAGCAGGCGGAAGCCGTCGGACCCCTGGTTGATCTCGGCGACTACGTCCAGCTGCTCGGTAAGCCGCTTGGCGCTGAGACCATTGGCGATCGTCAAATTGGGGGAGTGGTCGGTCAGCGCCAGGTAGGCCCGTCCCAGCATCCGGGCTGTGTCAGCCATGGTCTCGATGGGGGATCCGCCGTCGGACCAGTTGCTGTGGCTGTGCAGATCGCCGCGGAGGGCCGCGTTCAACTCCGACCCGCCTTCGGCCAGCGGCTTGGCCGAACGATCCCGCAGCTTCGCGAGGTAGTCGGGCACTTCGCCGTAGACCGCTTGGCTGATGACCTCGAACGTTCTGCTGCCGATCCCCTTCATGTTCTTGAGCCGGCCGTCCCTGGCCCGCGCGGCGAGCTCCTCGGGGTCCAGGCTCCGGATGGCGGTGGCCGCCTTGCGGAAAGCCTGCACCTTGAAGCTGGGAGCAAGCTCGCGTTCGAGCCAGAAAGCAATCTCATTGAGTGCGTCGACAGCATCCATGGCTCCATCTTCCACCAACGCGCATCACTGCGCCGCTGCATCGCGAAATCTCCGGCCGGCATTTGGCCGTGGACCGCTCACATGGTGATGGCAACCTTCCCGCAGACCTTGCCTGCTTCGAGATAGCGCAATGCGTCGGGGACCTCGGCCAGAGGGAAGGTCCTGTCGATCCTCGGCACGACCTTCCCTGCCTCGATGAGCCCGCTCAGCTCTTCAAGGTCAGCGGAACCCACTTTGCCGATAAACATGGTCAGCCGCTGGCCTACGAAGGGCGACAGGAGCATTGCCCGCAGCTGCCGGTTCATGCCGCCGGTCAGATTTCCGCCTTCTTCCCCGCCGGTGATGACGGCAGTTCCGGCCGGGTTCAACGCGCGGCGCAGCCGGGCGAGCGAGGGGTTCCCGCCGATGTCGAGGATCAGATCGTACTGGCTGGCGCCGTCGGCAAAATCTTCCCGGGCGTAATCGATGACATGGTCGGCACCAAGGGAACGAACGGCGTCGAGCTTTGCGGTACTGGCCACACCTGTGACCTGCGCGCCGAAGGCCTTGGCCAGCTGTACCGCGAAGGATCCGACGCCGCCGGACGCGCCGATGACGAGCACTTTCTGCCCCGGCTCGAGCCGACCGGCGTCGCGCAGGCCCTGCAGAGCGGTGACCGCAGATACCGGAACGGCTGCGGCCTGCTCGAAAGTCAGATTTGCCGGCTTGATGGCCAGCTGGTCCGCGCGTGCCACCGCATATTCTGCAAAGGAGCCGCGACCGCTTCCGAAGACTTCGTCGCCGACGGCGAATCTGGTTACTGCCGGACCGACTGCCACGACAGTGCCAGCGAGGTCCATCCCGGGTATTGGGTTTTTCGGTTTGCGGAGCCCGAAGGCCAGCCGGGCCAGGTAAGGGAGTCCCCGTGTCAGATGCCAGACGCCGCGGTCCAGCCCGGCCGCCCGCACCCGGACAAGCACTTCGTGCTCCGCGGGAACGGGGCGTGGAATCTGCGTAAGGTGCAGGACTTCCGCGGAGCCGTAGACGTTTTGAGCAATGGCGCGCATGGTGGCTTCCCCCTTGGCCGGGCCGTTCTTCAGGGTTCCCTTATCCACATGCTCTGCACGAGGTGCCATGGCCGTTTCCTTTACTCATGAAGTGCGGCAAAGCTGCCGTACTAAGTACGAAAAGAGTATCGTACAGTGTACGAAAATACGATACGCTGAAGTGAAATGCCTCAAGAAACAATTGGAACAAGCGAGGAGCGCTCTCCTTTAAGCAAGGAGCGTGTACTGCGCGGAGCTATCGCCCTCGCCGACGAAAAGGGCCTCGCGGCACTCACCATGCGTTCGCTGGCGCAGGAGCTCGGAGCCAAGCCGATGTCGCTCTACCATTACGTGGCGAACAAGGACGAGATGCTCGATGGAGTGGTGGACCTCGTCTTCAGCGAGATCGAGCTGCCGTCTTCGGCGGGGGACTGGCGGGTGGAGATACGTCGCCGGGCGGATTCGGCGCGGCAGGCATTGCAGCGACACCCGTGGGCGACCGCCCTGATGGAGTCGCGCACTACGCCGGGGCCGGCGACTTTGCGGCATCACGACGCAATCCTGGGCACGCTGCGGTCCGCGGGCTTCTCCGTGAAGATGGCCGCCCACGCCTACGCCCTGCTCGACGCGTATGTGTACGGTTCCGCGCTGCAGGAAGCCGCGCTGCCTTTCAGCGGTCCGGATACCGTTGCCATCGTCGCCGAACCGATAGTGCAACTCTTTGCCGAGGGCGAGTACCCCCACCTCATGGAAATAGCCACCGAGCACGTGCTGAAACCCGGTTACGACTTCGGCGATGAATTCGAGTTCGGGCTCAACCTGATCCTGGACGCGCTCGCGGCAGCCCTACCTGCGGATCAAGCCTGATTTCCCGGGCGGGTGCCCGCTAACCACGACGGCGGACACGGGCTCCGGTCAGACGGCTAGGGAGAGTTGGTTGAGCCGCGCTGGATCGGCGAGCACGTCTATCGCCACGATCTTTCCGTTCCTGACGGTGAAAGCCATGACTGAAATAGCCTGCTTGCGCGGAACCACCACGGCTCCGGCGGTTCCGTTGACCAGGGCCGGCCGCACGAACGGTGCGAGCTGCTGGTAAGTAACGGCTTGTCCGGCCACTGTCGAAGCGCCGCGCAGGACCGTGGTGGCAGCGGGACGGGCCAGTCCGCCGTCGGAACGGAGCACGACGTCGGGGTCCAGCACCGCGACGAGCGCAGCGAAGTCGCCGTTGCGGGAGGCTGCGAAAAAGGCGTTCACCGCTTCACGCTGGCGTACGGGGTCGGCGTCGGGGACATAGGATTCCTGCTCCACCAGACGGCGGGCACGGCTGGCGAGTTGCCGCGCTGCTGCCGGCGAGGCGCCGATAACGGTGGCGATCTCGTCGAACGGAACGCTGAACATGTCATGCAGCACGAATGCCAGCCGTTGGGCAGGAGTCAAGGTGTCCAGCACGACCAGCAGGGCGAGCCCGATCGAGTCGGCCAGCAGCGTCTCCTGCTCGGGATCAGTCCCTTCGACACTGCTCACCACAGGGTCCGGCATGTGCAGCCCGAACGGCTGTTCCCCGCGTGTGCTGCGGGAGCGCAGCATGTTCAGGCACACCCTTGCGAGTACGGTTGTCAGCCAGGCGCCAAGATTCTCGACACTTTTTGCATCCGTGCCGCTGAGCCGTAACCAGGTCTCCTGGACGGCGTCGTCGGTCTCGCTCAGCGAACCGAGCATGCGGTAGGCCACGGCGCGGAGCCGGCCCCGGTGCGGCTCGAACTGCTCGGCCAGCTGTTCAAGATCGTCCATCTGTCACATTCTCCCGCCGGGAAGTGTCATATCAGTGAACCACGATAACGAGTAACTATCCTGAGAGGGGACAACAATGCAGTTGCACACCAATCAAGAGCACAGCACGACGGCGCCCGTGCTGATAACAGGCGGGACAGGAACGCTGGGGCGGCATCTCGTTCCGCGCCTGCTGGAAGCCGGCTGCCGCGTGCGGGTGTTGAGCCGGACCAGCCGCGAACCGATGGTGGGTGTCGAGTTCGTTACCGGTGATCTGGCCACGGGGGAAGGCATCGAAGCGGCGGTGGAAAGAGTGGAAACCATCGTCCACGCTGCGGGCAGCGGCAAAGGTGACGATGAAAAGGCCCATAATCTGGTTCGGGCCGCGGCCGTGGCCAACGTCCGGCACCTTGTTTACATTTCGGTGGTCGGCGCGGACCGCACCCCGATCACCAGCGGCGTTGACCGGGCGATGTTCGGCTACGTCGGAGCCAAGCGGACGGCAGAGCTGATCATCGCCAATTCCGGGCTGCCCTACACGACTCTGCGAGCCACCCAGTTCCATGACTTGGTGCTGATGATGGCGCAGGGGATGGCCAAGCTTTCCGTGATACCTGTGCCTGCCGGCTTTAACATTCAGCCGGTCGATGCTGCAGAAGTAGCAGCGCGCTTGGTTCAGTTGGCCCTCGGCGAGCCGGCAGGCTTAGTCCCCGAAATGGGAGGACCGGAGGTGCACCCGTTGGCGGAGTTGATCCGAGGCTACCTGCGCGCGACCGGCCGCCGCCGACTCATCGTGCCGGTTCGGATGCCAGGCGGGGCGGCACGCGCGTTCAGGGACGGCGCCAATCTGGTACCCGAACACACTGTAGGCCGCAGGACATGGGATGACTTCCTGGCGGAGCACATTGCCGTCAGAAGTTATGCCTGACGCTCTAGTCAACGCCGGGCGGAGGTTCTACTGTTTTCTTATCTGCTCCATCTTGGTAAAGGAGGGGTGTGGGAAAACCAGCGGCGCCCGAGGGGTGCCTTCCCAACGGCCCCTCACAATGCGCGGTAGCGGCCGGCTACGCACCAGGTGTAGTTGGCACCGGAATTTCCACATGAAACATCATGCGGCTATGGGGACGCAATAAACCGGAACCGGTCGATCTCGATGAGCTGCTGGCCGAGGCGCGCCCCGGCCGAACCCCGAAGCGACGTGCCGGTCAGGGGCGGATCGACCTGTGGCTGGCCAGCGTGGCTGTCGCAGCTTTGGGCGTCGGCATGATCGTGGCGCCGGCGGCGGTGGGCTTGTCTGTCGCCGGCAACACCGTTCTGGACATGTGGGAGGAGCTGCCGACCGACTTGCCGGTGGATCGCCCGCTGCCGCAGCACACGGTGTTGCTGGACAAGGACGGCAAGGAATTCGCCCGCATTTACAGTGAAAACCGGACAGATGTGAAGCTGGACCAGGTGTCCGAGGCATTCAAGGAAACACTGATCGCGACCGAGGACGCACGTTTCTACGAGCATCGGGGCGTGGACCCCCTCGGTGTCACCCGCGCGCTGATCAACAATGTGACCAGCGAGAACGTCCAAGGGGCGTCCACCATCACGCAGCAGCTGGTCCAGAACATGCTGGTCAACCACGCGCGTGACGAAGTCGAGGAGCAGGTGGCTGTAGGCGTCACCTACAACGCCAAGATCCGCGAGGCCAAATACGCGCTTGCGCTGGAGAAGCAGCTGTCCAAGGATGAGATCCTCACCCAGTACATGAACGCCGTCTACTTCGGCAACGGCGCTTACGGGGTGCAGTCGGCCGCCCGTATCTACTTCAGCACGACCGCGGCGAAGCTGAACCATGTCCAGTCGGCGCTGCTGGTCGGCATGCTCAAGGCACCCGTTGACCTCGACCCCTTCGCCAACCCCGAAGGTGCCACGGAACGGCGCAACACCGTGTTGACGGTGCTTGAGCAACGAGGTGTCCTGACTGCCGAAGAGGCAAAGGCCGCCCTGGAATCGGAGCTGGCCGTGAAGCGCGGCTCGGCCCCATCCAGCTGCGGGGAATCCAAGTACCCCTTCTACTGCGAGCTCGTCCGCGAGGAAATCCTGACGAACAAGGCGTTCGGGAAGACGCCCGAGATCCGTCAGGAACGCTTCCGCCTAGGCGGTTTAACGCTAACGACGACGTTGGACCGGAAAGCGGCAGATGCTGCACAGGCTGCGGTCGAGAAAGCATTGGGCAACACCAACCGCGCGGCCCTCGGTACCGCAATCATCGTGCCGGGCAAGGGCCATATCGCGGCCATCGTCCAGAACCGGGACTGGGGCGAGGGCAAAGGCAAGACGGAAGTGATCTACGCCAGAAACGCCTTCCAGGTAGGGTCTGCCATGAAACCCATTATTCTGGCCGAGGCGCTGGACCAAGGCATTCCGACCTCCACCCGGCTACGCGCTGACGGACCCTACCGTTCGTCGAAACTCGATAACCCGCGCGGCGGTTATGTCAACTACGGTAACCGCGATTATGGCGTGATCAATGCCTACGAGGCCATCCGCAGCTCTGTGAATGTGTATTTCGTCCGCCTTATTGAACGCGTCGGGGTTATCAACGCGGCCGAGATGGCCGAAACATTGGGCATTACGTCCATCCCCGTCGATCAGCTGGTCGGGCGGGAAGCCTCGCTGGCTCTGGGTGCCTACGAAGTGTCCCCACTGGAAATGGCCAACGCCTACTCCGCCTTCATGGGCGGAGGAGTACTCTGCCAGCCAGTAACGGTCATCAAGGCGGTGCGTACCGGCACCAAGGAAGAGCTGCCGGTCCCGGATCCTGACTGCCATCAGGCGATTGACAAGGATATAGCCGATACCGTGGCCGATGTGCTCAAGGAACCGTTCAAACGAACCGGCACCCTTGGCCCGCGGCTCCGCCCGGAAGGCCGGGAAGCGGGCGCCAAGACGGGAACCACCAACGACTTCGCTGCCAACTGGATTGTCGGCGGTACTCCCCAACTCGTGGCTGCCGTCTGGCTGGGGGATCCGAGGGGTGGGGCGCAGTATCCGCTGACGCGGGTGGAGGCCTACGGCAACACTTACCGGGATCTGACCGGTTCCGAAGTGGCCGGCCCGGTCTGGCAAGACACCATCGAGGGCGCGCTCAAGGGCGAGAAGGAAGTCCGGCTACCCGACGCGGATTGATGCCTGCCGAGCCAGCGCGCTCGTCTGCGACCCATTCCTTCCATTTCCAATCTATCGCCCTACCGGGGGCTTGCCGCAAGCCCCCGGTAGGGCCGCATAATCGGCATGCTGGAACTCAGGGAATGGGAGTGGCAAAATGTCGATGACCGAGCATGCAGTGGTGATCGTCGGAGGAGGTCCCACGGGGCTGATGCTGGCGGGCGAGTTGGCGTTGGCGAGGGTCGACGTCGCCATCGTCGAGCGGCGTCCCAGCCAAGACCTCGTCGGCGCCCGCGCAGGTGGCTTGCACGCGCGCACCATCGAAGTCTTGGACCAGCGCGGGATCGCCGACCGGTTCCTCTCGGAGGGGCAGGTGGCGCAGGTCGCCGCGTTCGGCGGCAGCAGTTTGGACATCAGCGACTTCCCCACCCGGCACAACTATGGGCTCGGGTTGTGGCAGAACCACATCGAGCGCATCCTGGCCGGCTGGGTCAACGAGCTGGACGTGAAGATCTATCGTGGACGCGAAGTGACAGGTTTCGCCCAGGACGGCACCGGCGTCGACGTCGAGTTGGACGATGGCCGGCAGCTGCGGGCGGATTATCTCGTCGGCTGCGACGGCGGGCGCAGCATGGTCCGTAAGGTGGCCGGCATCGACTTCCCCGGGTGGGATCCGACGACCAGCAATCTGATCGCGGAGGTCGAGATGGCTGAGGAGCCCGAACTGGGCGTCCGCCGCGATGCCCTCGGTCTCCATGGCTTAGGAAAGTTGGAGTACGAGATTCACGACGGCGAAGTGGTCTACCTGGATGGCGGGCCTATAAGGGTCATGGTGACCGAAGGGCACCTCCATCGAACGGACGAACCCACTTTGCGTGATCTCAGCGAAGCGCTCATCGCCGTCTACGGGACGGACTATGGAATCCACAATCCAACCTGGATTTCCCGGTTTACGGACATGGCACGGCAGGCCGCCGCTTACCGGGACAGGCGGGTCCTGCTGGCCGGGGACGCCGCACACGTGCACCCGCCGGACGGCGGACAAGGCCTCAACATCGGTGTGCAGGACGCGGTGAATCTGGGCTGGAAGCTGGCCCAGGTCATCAAGGGAACATCCCCAGAAAGCCTCTTGGACACCTATCACGCCGAGCGGCATCCGGTTGCTGCCCGCGTGCTACGCAACGCGATGGCGCAAGTCGCGCTTCGCCGACCCGACGACCGGACCACGGCCTTGCGCGACACCGTCTCCGAGCTGTTGAGCATGGACGGGCCGCGTAGGCAATTCGGAGCCATGATGTCGGGCCTGGATGTCCACTACGACTTTGGCGATGGGCATCCGGTCATCGGACGCCGAATGCCCGATCTCGACCTGGCCACCGCCGATGGTCCGCTACGTGTGTTCACTTTGCTGCATAGTGCCAAGCCCGTGCTCCTCAACCTCGGCGAACCCGGCCGCTTCGACATCACGCCATGGGCAGATCGGGTGCAGTTGGTCGACGCGGAACATATCGGTGCATGGGATCTTCCTGCAATCGGGGCGGTTACTGCGCCCACCGCCGTATTGATCCGGCCCGATGGATACGTAGCTTGGGTGGGAGAGCTGGCTGACCCAGGGCTCCCCGACGCGCTCACCATCTGGTTCGGTGCGCCTACCGAGGCATAGCACCGGCTCCAGACGCGGTGGCATTCATGCTGGTTCCCTTTAGAGCACCACCGCGCGGAACGCGCGAACGCTGCCATAGTTGGTGCGGGCAGTGACCTTGAGACGATCGGCAGTGCCGTCGTCGTTCTGGATTTCGGGCTCGGCCACGTCAAGTTCGTTGCGGACGGCGCCGCCCTTGGCGTTCAAGTCGAGCCAGGTGAGAGTGCCATGGCGGATACCGACCTCGACGTCGCCGTAGCTCGCGACGAGCCGGGCGGTACCGCTGACCGCGTCGCTGATCCGGATTTTGCCGTGCGCAGCGCGGGCTTCGACATTTTCCATGACGGTGCGGACGTCGATGTTCCCGTACCCACTGATCGCTACGAGCCGTCCCATGACGAGCCCAACGGAGACGTTTCCATGCGAGGATTTCACCGTCGTGTTGCCATACACCTCGCCCACGAGCACGCTGGACCCGGTGAGCTCGGTGGTGCCGCTGACCCGCTCAAGGCTGACCTCACCGTGAGCGGTCTTGGCGGTCAGCTCGGCACAATCACCGGCTGTGATGTCGCCGTAGGCGGTGGTGAGCGAAGACGGCCCAATAGGCCCGCGGACGCGGATATTGCCGTAGGACGACTTCACTTTGAAGCGGGATCGCTTGGGAACGAGGACATGCACATCGATTGACCAGCCCTTGTTGACCCACGTCCTCAGCACGTTCTCGCGCTTCTGCGTGATCATCAGCCGGCCATCGGCGAAGTCGACGGCGGTGTTCTCCACCGCGCGAACGTCGGCAGGTCGATCCGCGTGGGTGGGCGTGATGTCGACCGTGATCTCGTCGACATCGTCGGCGGTGACCATCAACTCGCCCATCACGAGGTTGATTGTGGCTTCGATAATGCTTGAGGCGGCGTAGGTGTACTGCATGAAAACTCCTTACCGGACCCAGCCGGTGAATCGGGTGCCGCTGTTGGTGGGCGGCATCGGAGCGGTAGTGGTCTGGTCGGTGAGAGCGGTTGCGACCGCTCTGACCAGCCAGGTGTTGACCGAGAGACCTTCGCGAGCGGCGGCAGCCTCGGCTTTGGTTTTGAGGTTCTCCGGCAGGCGCAGCGTGGTACGGGTAGTCCGCCCGTCCACGGTGTAGTCGGTGGCTGACGCTGGCTCCTGAGCCACCGCGGTCTCCGTGGTGTCAGGTGACATCGGTGGTGTCACCACGAATTCCGGATCCCGCCCACGCAACCGCACATCAACGGAGCCGGGCGCGAGCTCGGACGTGATGTCACTGGCTGCCTCAGACAAGACCTCGAGAATGACCAGACGTAGCGATGCATCGAGCGAACGGATCAACTGACTGGCGATTTCACTCGCCTGTTCGCCAGCAAGTTCGGTCGTCTCCACCAGCTGGTCCTGAAGGTCTTGTACATGTCGCGAAATATCCACAGCATCAGTATGACGCCATGATGGTGTCATCTGCAATGGGAATGGCTCCGGCTCGCTCCCGTCCGGCGCCAGAAGCTCCTTTGCCGAGGTTGCGCCTCGTGGTCCTTCCGCTGGGTATTCCCCGCCGACTGTCGCGGTCGGAGTGCTCGTGCCTGATCTGCCAGGTCCTGGAGGGATCGGGACAGCAGACAGAGATATCGGTTCCTTGCAGCGGGGCAAACCGTCGGATTCGATGGAACCGGCTTAGCCTCCCCTTATACTTGTGCAACTACTTCATCCGGAGGTCGACATACTTGTGCAACTACTTCATCCGGAGGTCGACGTGGACGCCAGCGAAGATGGGACCGGCGCGGCAATGCCCGTCCGTGTGGTTGCTGTGAATCAGGCTGACGCTGACTCAGCGGCACGGATTCCGCCGGACATGCTCTGCACGTACGCGCCGGATGGGGCGGGCATCGACGACAGTGCCTACGCCGCTGATGAGACCGACCCTCGCGACCTCGACAAGATCTTCGCCTCAATGCGGGGCGGGGACTCCGGGCAGACATGCATCGCAGTGTCCGGGCCAAGTCCATGCCTCGACGCGTTCGGGAGTGCAGACGCCGACGGCGACTGACCAGGGACGGGCTCGACGTGAGGCTCGGCCCTCCGCCTTCGAAACCATGGGCGGGAGTAGCAGTACGAAGCTTCGTCGTGCCTGCCGATAGTGTGTGGAGGTGGGCGTTCCATTCGCTCCGGTTATGGTGCGAAGACGAAGTATGGGGGAAGTAATTGCCTAGGAAACCGTCCGTAAGAATGACTGCTGTCTTATTGCTGGCAGCCGGCGTGGTTCTTGGTATCAGTACACTCTCCGGCGAGTACGGCCTCCCCGCTTCCGTAATCGAGCCCTCGTCTCCTTCGCCAGCTGCGCTCGGAACGCCCTCTGCTTCCGCGTTCGAATCTGAGTCCCGAGACGTTCAGCATGATCCCGAGGCGAGAGTTTATGAGCCATTCATTGAATGCTCCACGGACTATGCCGATGGACCAGGCTCTAATCTCGACAGGCAGAACATGATCGGCCCGGAGAACAGCGTGATTGTTTCCCCTGAGGTGATGAAGGCCATGGGGCGCCCCGATGCTGAAATACAGGCACAGGCAGCAAGGTGGAACGAACTTTCGCCGGAAGAGCGCGAAGAGCAGTTATGCCGTGCCGCCAAACAGAACGCAGTCATCGGCCAATAGTCCAGCTGACCGCGAGGGCTCGTCGGATTAATGAATTGTCGGGGTTGTTTCTCGATCTGAACGGACACCTTCCGCCCTGCCCGCCGTTGCTCAACCTCCATCTACGGCTGATGTTGCGCTGCTGGGGACGTTGGTCTTCTTTCAAGGGTGGACGAAAGAGAGTGCAGAAAGCAGGATGGAGCCATGAGCTCCCACAACGCACTTCTTAAGCACGTATCCATCGCAGCCAAGGAATCCACGTTGGTAGCGAAATTCGATATAGACGGCAACATTCCCGGCTCCGGGCCCTATGTGGTCGGCCTCGTGGCTGCCACCCCGGATCATTCCCACCAGCGCAGAATGGGAATCGAGTTTATTAACGGCGAAGCTGTCTCGTTCTACTGCTTCAGCCATGACGGCACCGAGGAGAACTTTGACCTCAGCGGTGTGGAGCATTCAGGGAATACTATTACCGGCTACTTCCCCTTAAGCACGGTACTGGGACTGGAAAAAGGGCACCTAATGACAGCGTTTAGCGAGGCCGAAGGGCGAGAATATCAGGCTAATGTGCCCGTGGAGGAAGCGCTCTAGAAGTAGGCGCACCATCAAGTACGAAGACTCTGCTTGAACTGGGTTTGGGTGTTCTGGCAAGTGGCAAACCCTCCAACCTCGACACTTCACAGGCGGGCTGATTACTTCTTCTTCCTTTTCTTACGTTGGGGCTGGATGCGCTGTAGCCTCGCTGGCGCATCTTCAGTCGAAGCGGCCGTCTCCGCCTTACTTTCGCTCGTTTTGTTCCCCGGGTTAGGAAGGGCCGGGAGTCCTTTGGCAGCACGGCGTGCTTCGAGCGCCTTGGCTGCGGGGGATCCAGGCGCCGGCATGCGACGGATTACGAAGAACTGCTGCGCCATGGTCCAGAGATTGGTGGTGGTCCAGTAGATGAGCACGCCAATGGGGAAGTTGATGCCACCGATGCCGAAGACGAAGGGCAGGGTGTAAAGCATCATCTTTTGCTGGCGCATAAATGGGCTGGCCATGGCTTCTTCCGACATGTTTCTTGCCATGATCTGTTTCTGCGTGATGAATTGCGAGCCCGTCATCGCCAGGATCATTACGATGGTCAGGACCGTGACCGCAACGTGCTCAAAGCCGCCGTGCAGCAGCGTCGCCGATAGTGGAGCGCCGAAAATTGTAGACTCTTCGAACTGCTGGACTTGTTCGTGGCTCATCGCCCCGATGCGCTTGCCCTCTTGGGAAGCGCTAGCGACACCGGCGAGCATAGTAAAGAGGGCGAAGAAGAACGGCATTTGAATCAGCATCGGCAAGCACGCCGAGAATGGGTTAGTGCCGTGCTTCTTGTACATGGCCATTTGTTCCTGTGCCCTGGCCTGGCGGGACAGTTGGTCGGTCTTGCCCTTGTACTTGTCCTGCAGCTTCTTCAGGTCAGGTTGCAACAGTTGCATGCTGCGCTGCGCTTTAATTTGTTTCACGAAGATGGGAATGAGCGCCGCTCTGATCACTAGCACGAGGCCGATGATGGACAGAGCCCAGGTCCAGCCCGAAGCCGCAGGGAGGCCGATGAAGCTTAGCCCTTCATGGAAGCCCACCAGGATGATCGATACAAACCACTTGAAGGGAAACAGGATTGTTTCGAGGAATTCCATGCAGTATCCCTACTCGTCGGGCCGCAGCGCGGCCTTCTTCATTCGACCAGGCAGCCAGTTGCGGATCTGGTTTTCCAGGTGTCCGCGATGACCGACAGAAGGTTTCATACCGGGAGCCTAGCTCAAACTGCAGTCAGCGCTCAGGAACGATCCACGGTGCGATTGACCGGGCACATAACGAATGCGGCGAATGGGCGCATGAACTTTTCAGGAATGACACATGGTTCATCCTCGTGACGACGAATTCATAGGGAGACAGTGCGGACGGACCTCGAAGCAAGCGAATCCCCGGGGGTGTTTGCCACAATCAGCGCATCTCAACTGCGCCGAACCGGCAGCTCACGCCCTGAACAGGTCGCCGCGACTTGGCAACGTGTGACGCATGCCCATCAAACTCGAAAACGTCGGTACCGCAGTTCGCGACCTAGAAGCAGCGATCGTCTTCTTCACCCCGGAAAGGGAGCCATCGAGCGAAACGGCCATATGTACGAGTACAAGCGGGCGGTGATCACCGGGCGTGGTAGCCATGCATTAAGGAAAGCACGTCTACGGGACCGCCAACCGTTGGCAACTCAAAGTTCGGATACTCAGACCGGCCGCAGCCCTCGGGCAAGCAGTGAAGTGGCGGGAACCCCACGCAGGTTCCCGCCACTTCGCCGTTGTGCAGCCTGAGCCGCAGGAGGGTCCTAGCGGGCCGAGGTGCGGACCAGCTTCTTGTTGACGAACTCGTCCATGCCGTACTTGCCCAGTTCACGGCCGACGCCGGAACGCTTGACGCCACCGAACGGCAGTTCAGCCGCGGTGCCGCCCGGCTCGTTGATGTAAACCATGCCGGCCTCGATCTGCTCGGCGATGCGCTGGGCCTTCTCGCCGTCGTTGGTGTGGATCGAGGCGCCGAGACCGAACGGCGTATCGTTGGCGAGCCGGATGGCTTCGTCCTCGGAGGACGCCTTGAAGACCATGGCGACGGGACCGAAGAGTTCTTCACGGAATGCTGCCATGTCCGGGGTGACATCAGTCAGCACGGTTGGCTGGAAAAACGCAGAATCGTCGCTGACCTTGCCGCCGCCGGTCCTGACAACGGCGCCTTCAGCGACCGCGGAGTCCACCTGCTTGGCGAGGTTGTCAGCCGCGGCCTGCGAGGACAGCGGGCCCAGGTAGGTCTTGGGATCGGTCGGGTCACCGGGGGCGATGGCGGACAGGGCGGTGGTGAACTTTTCGACGAATTCGTCGTAGATGTCATCCATTACTACGAAGCGCTTGGAGGCGTTGCAGGCCTGGCCGCCGTTCGTCATGCGGCCGAAGACAGCGGTCTTGACCGACTTGTCCAGGTCCTTGGTGTCCAGCAGCAGGAACGGGTCCGAGCCGCCGAGCTCGAGCACGACCTTCTTCAGATTGCGGCCGGCGATTTCGGCCACGGCAGCGCCGGCGCGTTCGGAACCGGTCAGGGACACACCCTGTACACGCGGGTCGGCGATGATGTCTGCGACCTGCTCGTTGGTGGCGAAGATATTGACGTAGGAACCCTCGGGCGCGCCGGCATCCTTGAAGATCTGTTCCATGGCCAGGGCAGACTCCGGGCATTGCGGTGCGTGCTTGAGCAGGATGGTGTTGCCGTTCATCAGGTTCGGCGCGGCGAAGCGGGCCACCTGGTAGTACGGGTAGTTCCAGGGCATGATGCCCAGGATGACGCCGAGGCCTTCCCTGCGGACTACAGCCTTGCCGCCGGCAGCGACGTCGAGCTCTTCGTCTTCCAGGAACTTGGGGCCGTTCTCGGCGTAGTAGCGGTAGATCGATGCGACGATGTCCACCTCGAAGCCGGCCTGGCGGATGGGCTTGCCCATCTCACGGGTGATGACGGCGGCCAGCTCGTCGCGGCGCTCTTCATAGAGTTCGGCGACGCGGTTGAGCAGTTTCACGCGCTCTCCCAGCGGACTCCGGGTCCACTGCCGGAAGGCCCTGTCCGTGCGGTCCAAGGCTGTCTGGATTTCGACGTCGGTGGCCGTGGGGTATTCCTTGACGGTTTCACCGGTGGCCGGGTTCGTGACGGCATAAAGAGTCATGTGTTCTCCTGCTGGTTGGTGATGACGTGGAAGATGGCCGTGCGGCGGCGTCAACCGCCTGAATGTCCGAGTTTACGGATTTACCGTGGGCTTCGAAAGCTCGGGCGTGGCGGGCGGCACACAGATTTCTCAAAGTTTGCCGTGGACCAGTGCGCCGCCGACCACGGTGGCGGTGACTACTACATCCTTGATGTTTTCCGGGGCGACCGCGTACAGGTCTTCGGAGAGGGCGACGAAATCGGCGAGCTTGCCGTGCGTCAGGGTGCCCTTGTCATGGTCTTCGTGGACGGCATAGGCGCTGCCCACAGTGTAGGCGTGGACCGCCTGTGCCACCGTGATCCGCTCGGCGGGAACGAAGTCCGCGCCGGAAGCCGTCTTGCGGTTGACCATGTCGTGGATGTTCAGGATCGGGTTCACCTCCACCACCGGGGCGTCCGTGCTCGCCGGAACCTCGAGGCCGGCATCAAGCAGGCCCTTGATCCGGTAGGTCAGCTTCACCCTTTCCGGCCCCATGGCCTGGGCCGCGCCGTCCCCCAGTTCGAAGACAAACCGGCCCTGCGGCACCGGGATCAGGCCCAACTCCTTGATCCGGCGGATCTGCGCGTCGCTGGCTACTGACACGTGCTCGATCCGGTGTCTGGCGTCCTCGCGGGGGAAGAGCCGCTGGGCTTCCTCGAAGATGTCCATCACCACGTCCAGGGCGGCGTCGCCGATGGCGTGGGTAGCCACCTGCCAGCCTGCGCAGTGGGCACCGATGATGCGTTGCCGCAGCATCTCCTGCGGGAACTGCAGCAGTCCGCGGTTGCCGTTTTCTATAGGGGAGTCGAGGGCATAGTCGCGGCTCATGAAGGCGCTGCGGCCGATCAGCGAGCCGTCGGAGAGGATCTTGGTGGGCCCGATCCGCAGCCACTCGTCGCCCAGGCCGCTGCGGATGCCCAGATCCAGGCCCCACGGAGCCCCGGTTTCACCTGAGCCATCCAAGGGATGCAGCGTGGTCAGGTAGGGCATCACCGTGGCGCGCACGCCCAGCTTCCCGGCGTCGCGCGCGGCCTGGTAACCAGCGATGTCGGTGGGGCTCTGGCCGATGTGTGCGGGAGCGCCGAGGCCCGGCTCGGTGATGCTGGTGACGCCGAACGACAGCACCTTGCGGCTGCCGGCTTCCACCATCGCGGCGACGTCGTCGACGGTCGGGATGGGAATGTGGTCCGTGATCAGCGAACGTGCCGTCTCCTGCAGCAGCCCGACGGCACGGCCGTCTGCATCGATCGGTACGGCACCGCCGTCGGGCGCTTTTGCACCCCGGCGACCGCTGAAGCCGGCGGCTTCGAAAGCTGCAGTGTTGGCCACGCCCATATGGCGGGAGTTGTGGATCAGCCACACCGGGTGGCCGTTGCTGACGGCGTCGAGCTGCTCCGCAATGGGGTGCCGGCCCTCCAGATAGTTCTGGTTGTAGCCGGCGCCCTGGACCCAGGCGCCCTCGGGAGCGTCGGCGCAAGCAGCACCAACGGCGGCGAGCAGGTCCTCCATTGTCGGGCAAACGGACGGCCGCAAGTCCACCTGCAATTCGGCCAGCCCCACCATGGACAGGTGGCAGTGGGCATCATTAAAACCGGGAACGACGGCGGCACCGCCGAGGTCGTAAACCTTGCGGAAGTACGGGGCTGGGAGCTCGTCGTCGAGGCTGATGATCCGGCCGGCATGGACGCCGAGCGCGCTGGCACGGGGACGGGACGGGTCCTGCGTGTGGATGACCCCGTTGATGAAGAGTGTGTCGAACAGCATGGACCCCTCCGATAGCTGAAAATGCATCCTTGCCTGACTCCCGGTACCGCTCCCAGTGTTCCACGTCTCTCTGCTGCTGAGGAGATGCCGGGGCCCAACGGTCGTTGGAAGTACGAAGAGGACGGAGGCTGCAAGCCTCAGGGTTGACACCGGATGGTGACCTGTTTCATACTCGTGGAAACGATTTCATGGAATCGATTCCACCGATTTGTGGTGGAGGCGCACGCTTGCCGTATTTTCCGTGAACTGACAAGCAAGGGAGCTGCTGGTGCGGGGTGTGACGATCCGCGATGTCGCGGCCCGTGCAGGGGTATCTCCGGCCACGGCCTCCCGCGTCCTGTCCGGCAATCCGGCAACTTCCGCACTTTCGCGGGAACGCGTGGAGCAGGCTGTCGCAGAGCTCGGCTTTCGCCCGAACGCACAGGCACGCTCGCTGCGCTCCACCCGCACCAGCACCATCGGACTGCTGATCTCCGACGTCCGGAATCCGTTCTTCGCTGACCTCGCCCACGCCGCGGAGCAGCAGGCGCTTGAACTTGGCCTGATCACCCTGCTGGCCAATGCCAATGAAAGCGTTGAGCAGCAGAACCGCTACCTGGACGTACTGCTGGCGCAGCGGGTCGACGGACTGATCCTGGTGCCGCAGGGCGGCGACAATGCCAATGTGGAGATGCTGGCTTCGAGTGGTCTGCCGGCCGTATTCGTGGACCGGGTGATTGACAATATCGACCTGCCCAGCGTGACCGCAGATAATTCCAGCGGCATGGGCGAGGCAGTACAGCACTTGGCGGAGCTGGGGCACCGCAGGATCGGCTACATATCCGGGCCGCGGTCCGCCTCCACCGGCAGGGAGCGCTTTGCCGCGTTCCAGGCCGCGACCTTGGCGTGCGGACTGGAGCAGGATCCGGAACTGGTGGTGTTCGGCGACTTCCAGGCCGGCAGCGGGGCGGCGGGTGCCCGGCAGCTCCTGGAACTCTCCAACGCGCCTTCCGCCTTGATCGCCGCCGACGGCCTGATGACCATGGGGGCTGTCAGAGTCTGCCAGGAACTGGGCATTCGCATCGGCGAGGACCTCTCCCTGGTCGGCTACGACGACATCGATGCCTTTGCCATCATGCGTCCGGCACTAACGCTGATCGCGCAGGACGCGGACGAAATGGGCCGCACGGCCGTCCGGTTGCTGCACCAGGTAATCGCCGGACAAAAGCCGGAGCCGGTTGTCCTGCCGACCCGCCTGATGGTGCGCAAATCAACCGGACCTGTAAAGACTGGAGTCAACCGATGAACGGACAGCCGATTCTGACGCTGGACAAAATCAGCAAATCCTTCGGGCCCGTGCAGGTCATCGACGAGGTGACCGTCAGCGTCCACCCGGGCAAGGTCCAGGTGCTGCTGGGCGAAAACGGCGCCGGCAAATCCACGCTGATCAAAATGATGGCCGGTGTCTACCAGCCCGACGGCGGACGGATCCTGCTCGACGGAAAGCCGGTCAAGTTCCGCGACACCAACGCGTCGGAAGCGGCCGGTATCGCCACGATCCACCAGGAACTGAACCTCGTGCCCACTATGTCGGTGGCCGAGAACATCATGATGGGTCGTTTCCCCAAGCGGTTCGGCATGGTGGACCGCGCGGCGCTGCGCAAGCAGGCACGCGCCGCCCTGGACTTGATCGGCCTGGATATCGACCCGGACCAGCCGGTGGGGGAGCTGGGCATCGCCCGGCAGCAGCTGGTGGAGATCGCCAAGGCCCTCAGCCTCGATGCCCGCATGCTGATTCTGGACGAGCCGACGGCGGCCCTTACCCGGCGCGAGATTGCCGCCCTGTTCAGCGTGGTGCACGATCTGCGCGAGCGCGGTGTGGGCATGGTGTTCATCAGCCACCACCTCGATGAGATTGCCGAAGTGGGCGACTCCGTCTCGGTGCTGCGCGACGGCAAGTTCGTGGCGGAAGTGCCTGCGGACACGCCCGAGCCGGAACTGGTCCGCCTCATGGTGGGCCGCGACATCAGCCAGCAGTTTCCGCGCCGCCGCGAATACACCGGGCCGTCCGAGCCGCTGCTGCACGTAGAGGGGCTGTCCATCAAGGGCCTGGTCAACAACATGAGCTTCACGGTCCACGCCGGCGAAGTGGTTGGCCTTGCCGGACTGGTGGGCGCGGGACGGACGGAAGTAGTCCGCGCCGTCGCGGGCGTGGACCCGTATGACTCGGGCAGCGTCACCATCAGGGGGCGGAGAATCCCGCGGCACAACATCGGCGCCGGGATCAAGGCGGGACTGGGGCATGTGCCCGAAGACCGCAAGGTTCAGGGCCTGGTGCTGGACGCGTCCGTGAACGAGAACATCGGCTACGCCACCCTGGCCAGCACTGCCAAGGCCGGTCTGGTGGACTTCAAGGGCCAGCGGGAAAAGGCGCAGGATGTGGCAGGAAAGCTGCGCATCCGGATGAGCGGGCTGGACCAGACGGTGCGCTCACTCTCCGGCGGCAACCAGCAGAAGGCAGTGTTCGGCCGCTGGATCGCTGCCGGAGCCAAGGTCCTCCTGCTCGACGAGCCCACCCGCGGCGTCGACGTCGGCGCCAAGGTGGAAATCTACGAGCTGATCAACTCCGTTACAGCCGCCGGCGGCGCGGTGCTGATGGTCTCCAGCGAACTGCCGGAGGTGCTCGGCATGAGCGACAGGATCCTGGTGATGAGCGGCGGGCATCTCTCCGGCGAACTGGCAGCAGAAGACGCCACCCAGGACAAGGTCATGACACTGGCCGTCCGGGACGTGGTGCGGGACTTGGAAGACAAGAGTTAAGGGACTAAGAACATGACTACTGCTGTGAAGGCCGAGAAGCGCCAACACATGGACATCAAGAAGTTCCTGGCGAACAATGGGGCGCTTGTCGGGCTGCTGGTGCTCTGCCTGGCGCTGTTTATTGCGACGCCGGACTTCCTCACCGCCGGGAACATGCTCAACATCGGCATCCAGGCCTCCACGATTGCCGTGCTGGCATTCGGCATGACATTCGTGATCGTGGCGGCCGGGATCGACCTCTCGGTGGGATCGGTGGCGGCGCTGTCCGCGATGGTCTCCGCTTCGATGTTTACCACCGCCGGCTTGAACGGCTGGGTTGCGCTGCTGGGCGGGCTCCTGACCGGAGCGGCCGCCGGTGCGGCCAGCGGTATGGCCACGGCTTACGGCCGGCTGCCATCTTTCATCGCCACGCTGGCCATGCTCAGCGTGGCCCGCGGGCTGACGCTGGTGATTTCGGACGGCCGGCCCGTTCGGACGGCTGATCAGGTCTCGTTCCTGGGCGGCAACCTCGGGCCGATCCCGATGCCCATTGTGGTGCTGGTGGTCGCCGGGCTGGTTGCCTCGTTCCTGCTCAACCGCACCGTGATCGGACGCTACATGTACGCCGTCGGCGGCAACACCGAAGCCGCGCGGCTCTCCGGCATCCCGGTCCAGAAGGTGCTGGTCATTGTCTTCGCCCTTTCCGGACTGTTCGCCGGCCTGGCCGGCATGCTGCTCTCCGGCCGGCTCGACTCGGCCCAGCCGCAGGCAGCGGTGGGCTACGAACTCGACGCAATCGCCGCCGTCGTTATTGGCGGTGCCTCCCTGGCCGGCGGCGTCGGCCGGATCTCCGGCACGCTCGTGGGCGCCCTGGTCCTGGTGGTCATCCGCAACGGCCTGAACCTGCTCAACGTCTCCTCGTTCTGGCAGCAGGTGGTAATCGGCCTGGTCATTGCGCTGGCCGTGGGCATCGACGTCCTGCGCCGCAAGAACACCATCCACTGACACTCGAACCAACCGAACAATCACTAGAGAAGGATCCAAAACAATGAAGTTCACGTCTTTCAAGCGCAGCACCGCCGTGCTGGCCCTGGGCCTGACGGTGGCGCTGGGAGCCACCGGCTGCAACCGCGGCGAAGAGGGCGCCTCCGGCGAGAAGGTCACCCTGGCCGTCTCCACCCTTAACAACCCGTTCTTCGTCGACCTGCGCGACGGCGCCACCGAGGCCGCCGAGGCCGCGGGCATGACGCTGGAAGTGGTGGACGCGCAGAACGATTCGGCCACCCAGACCAACCAGCTGGCCACCGCCGCGACCAGCGGCGTGCAGGGCGTCATCATCAACCCTGTGGACTCGGACTCGGCAGCCGCCGCAGTCAGCCCGCTGCTGGAAAACGACATCCCCGTCATCGCGGTGGACCGCGCGGTTAACGGCGCGGAAATCGCCTCCCTGGTCTCCAGCGACAACGTTGCCGGCGGCAAGCAGGCTGCTGACGAGCTGGCCAAGGCCATGGGCGAAAAGGGCAAGGTGATCGTGCTGCAGGGCGTGGCGGGAACCTCCGCCAGCCGCGACCGCGGCGCCGGTTTCGAAGAGGGCATCAAGGCCTACCCGGACATCGAGGTGGTGGCCAAGCAGACCGCCAACTTCGACCGTGCACAGGCACTGGACGTGGCCACCAACCTGCTCCAGGCCAACCCCGATGTGACCGGCATCTTCGCCGAGAATGACGAGATGGCCCTCGGCGCCATCCAGGCCCTGGGCGACAAGGCCGGCACAGAGGTCAGCGTGGTCGGCTTCGACGGTACCGAAGACGCCCTCGCCGCGATCCAGGCCGGCACCATGACCGCAACCATCGCCCAGCAACCGTCCGAGCTGGGCAAGCGCTCGGTGGAACTGATGGCGCAGCTGCTGGCCGGCGAAACCGTCGAATCCAACGTGCCGGTCCCGGTGACCACGGTGAACGAGGAAAATGTGGAGGAATTCATCAAGTGAGCGGCCTGACCGTCGTCGTGGGATCCATCAACGCGGATCTGCTGATCCGCCTTGACCGCCATCCGAATCCCGGCGAAACGCTGCTGGGCGAATCGATGGCAGTTCTGCCCGGCGGCAAAGGCGCCAACCAGGCCGTTGCCGCGGCCCAGCTGGGAGCGGCAACGGCGCTGGTAGGCGCCGTGGGCAATGACGCCTATGCGGACATTGCCCTCTCCGGACTCCGCGCCGCCGGCGTCAACCTCACGGGCCTGGTGTATCCGGACGGCTCCACTGGCGTGGCCCTGGTGGAGGTGGACAGGCACGGCGAAAACACCATTGTGGTGATCCCCGGTGCCAACGGGACCATGGACAGGACCGCCGTCGAAAGCCAGCGCGAGCTGATCGCCTCGGCGGAGATCGTGCTGCTGCAGGGGGAGATCCCGCGCGCCGGCATCGAGGCCGCGGCGGCACTGGCCACCGGGCGGGTCATGCTGAACCTGGCCCCCGTGGTTGAGCTGGATCCGGCGGTGGTCCGTGCCGCCGATCCGCTGGTGGTCAACGAACACGAAGGCGAACTCGCGCTGACGGGCCTGGGCGGGCAGCCCGCGGGCAACGGCGACGAGGACCTGGTCCGCGGGCTCCTTGCCGCCGGGGTGCGGTCCGTGGTCATGACCGTGGGTGCCGCGGGTGCCTTGGTCGGAGAAACCACGGACGACGGCGGTGCTTCCGTCACCGCTGTTCCGGCGCCAAAGGTTAGGGCTGTGGATACGACGGGTGCCGGCGACGCGTTCACCGGTGCCCTTGCCGCTGCCCTGTCCCGCGGCGAGGATCTTGTGGCAGCCGCCCGTTTCGCCGCGCGCGTCGGCGCCTTCGCGGTGCAGGCGTCCGGGGCACAACCTTCGTATCCGACGCTGGCCGATGAGCTGCCGGCCATCAGTCAAGGCACTGAACCCGAAGGACCCGAAGGAGCGGACCAACGGTGAAGAAGACAGGCATCCTGAATCCGGAGCTCAATGCCGGGTTGTCCCGGCTGGGCCACGGGCATCTGGTAGTGATCGCGGACTGCGGGCTGCCCCTGCCCGCAGCCGGCCCCGTGGTTGACCTCGCGCTGGTGCAAGGGGTTCCCAGGTTCGCCGAGGTCCTGGACGCGGTGCTGGCCGAGCTCGAAGTCGAGGCAAGCACTGCGGCCGCCGAAACGGGTCCGGAGGTGCTGGGCTGGCTGCAAGAGCGCGGACTGAAGCCCGGCCTGATCGGCCACGAGGAGCTGAAGGCCCTGCTCCCGCAGGCCGCCCTGATCATCCGCACCGGGGAAGCCACGCCCTACGCCAACGTGGTGCTGCGCTGCGGCGTACCGTTCTAACTGCGATCGCTGCCCGCCGTCGTAATGTCCAGGTTGGCTAGGACAATTGCCTAGGTTGTTACGCAGATCCGCAGGATCCGCCGGGCAGTTGTTGGCCGCGCCACAGCCGTCGGATAGTGTCTGCAACATTATGGCGCTGGCTAACACTAAGACTGACTCTTCCCGCCTGACCCACCGCTCCGCGATGTCGTTCTCGGCCGTGCTGGCCGGGCTGATCGCCGTGGCCGTATCCTATGCCGGGCCCCTGCTGGTGGTGCTCGAAGCGGCGAAAAGCGCGGAGCTGACGCCCGAGCAGACCATCTCCTGGGTCTGGGCGGTTTCCATTGCCAGCGGACTGGTGTGTACGGTGCTGAGCCTGTTCACGCGCCAGCCGGTGATGGTCGCCTGGTCCGTTCCCGGCGCCGCGCTGCTGCTGACTGCGCTGGGCGACTACTCCTACTCCGATGCCGTCGGCGCCTACATCGTCGCCGGCATCCTGGGCACCGTTCTCGGCGTCACCGGGCTCTTCGGCAAGCTGCTGGCCGCGGTGCCGAAACCCATCCTCGCCGGCGTCCTCGCCGGTGTGCTGCTGCCCTTCGTGGTCAATGCGGCCTCGGCCGTGATCGCCTCCCCGTTAGTAGCCGGCGGTCTGGTCCTTGCCTACCTGGCGGGCAAGCGCTTCCTGCCGCGGTATGCGGTTTTCGTGGCGCTGTTTGCCGGCGTCGTTCTTGCCATCTCCACCGGGGAGCTTGCTGCGCCGCAGCTGTCCCTCTCGCTGGCCGGACCGTTGTGGACCATGCCGACGTTCAATGCGACGGCGATCATGGGCATTTCGATACCGCTGCTGATTGTCACCATGGCAGGCCAGAACGGGCCGGGGCTGGCCATGATGCACGCCAGCGGCTACGAGCCGAACGACAAGCTGTTGCTGGGCGCGTCCGGGGTGGCGTCAGTGCTGTTCGCGCCGTTCGGCTCCCATGCCATCAACCTCGCCGCCATCACGGCCGGTATTTGCGCCGGTCCCGAGGCCCACCCGGATCCGCGGCGCCGCTACATCGCCGGGGTTTTCTGCGGCTTGTTCTATCTGGCGTTCGGCACCTTCAGCACGGCCATCGTGGCGCTGTTTGCCGTGATCCCGGGGGAGATGCTCACGGCCCTGGCAGGGGTGGCCCTGATCGGTGCGCTGCAGGGATCCTTCAAGGACACCGTGACGGCTGACCATGCCTCGCCGGCTGTCCTGGAAGCTGCGCTGATCACCCTGGTGGTGACGGCGTCGGGCGTTGCGCCGTGGGGCATCGTGTCGCCGTTCTGGGGTTGCCTGGCCGGAACGGTGTCCTATCTGGTCCTGCGCGGGCGCGCCAAAGTTCAGGTCTGAGCACATCACGATGCGGGCCCCGGAAGCTTCGACGCTCGGGGTCCGTTGTCTTTCCGGTGCGGAAATACGCCCGGTTTTCCGCGGAAATCCGGGGCAAAAGGATTCAGACAGTCGAGGGTGGTTTTAGGACGTCAGGGGTCTTGCTGGACCCCCTAGCCGTGACTAGGCAAATGTCTGGTGCGACGCAGGTCACAGTACTGCGAGGGTGGGTTATCGGATTTAGGCCGGCAGCCAAGAGGCCCGCCGGGCGACGACGCCCAACGTTGAATGGAGTGACCATGACCGAAACCCTGGACAGCATCCGCACCCACCTCGAGGACGCCCTGATCGAGGATCACGAGAACGGGATCCACCGGGCGAAGCGGAGCATCTTCACGGACGAGGAGATCTTTGAACTCGAGATGAAGCACATCTTCGAGGGCAACTGGGTCTACCTGGCGCACGAGAGCCAGATCCCGAACGTGGGCGATTACTTCACCACGTACATCGGCCGGA
>NZ_JABBCH010000015.1 GCF_012952295.1 Crystallibacter degradans | reverse complement strand
AAGGTAGCGTTAGGCAAGTCGAGGTCTTTCGGATGGACAGTGTAGGAACTTCCATCATCGAAAGGCCTCGACTTTTATCCGGGGACCGACGCGCCAACGCTAGTTACACCCTCGATTCCGATGAGCCCGTAAATGTTGACCACCAGGCCATCGATTGCCATGGCCTGCAGTTCGGCCAGGCTGAACGGCCGCCCGGCATAGAGCACGCCTCCCTGGGAGCCGGGGGCGGTGATGGTTGTCGATGGCTGCTGCCGTTGCTCTCCCATGGTCATGATGCCAGCTTGTCAAAGCCTGCTGACCAACGAGAGAGGGCGGAACCGCTTTGTGGAAAAGCGGTTCCGCCCTCAGACGGTGTGTAGATCGGGTGGTTATGCCGCCCGGTCAGTTATTCGGCTGGATCGCTCAGGAGAAGTCCTGCGCCGATTTCTGCAAGGTATCCAGCCACTGCCGACGGGCCTCGAGAGCCTCGCGGGCGTCGGCGATCTTCCGCTCATCGCCTTGGCGTTCAGCCTTGGAAAGATCCTCTTCGAGACCGGCAATGGCCGTCTCCAACTGGCTCAACGCACTGTTGGTACGGGCCTTGGTCTCCGGATTGCTGCGCCGCCACTGGTCGTCTTCGGCCGCCTTGACAGCGTCTTCGACCTTGCGCAGGCCTCCGTCGATCCGCTGCATGTCCCCGCGCGGTACCTTGCCGGCTTCTTCCCAGCGGTCCCTGATGGACTGGAGGGCCTTCTTGGCGGCGCCGAGATCCGTAATCGGGAGCAGCGCCTGCGCCTCGGCCACGAGAGCTTCCTTGACCACCAGGTTGGCGGCATACTCCTGATCGATGGCTTGGTTGGCGGCCTGGCGTGCGGCAAAGAATTTGTCCTGGGCGGCACGGAAACGGGCCCAGAGCGCGTCATCGTCCTTCCGGCTGGCACGCTTGGAAGACTTCCATTCGTCCATCAGATGGCGGTACTCGCCGGCGGTTGGGCCCCAGTCGGTGGAGTTCGAGAGCTCCTCGGCACGCGCGATCAATGCTTCTTTAGCCGACTTGGCTGCAGCATTGTCGCTGTCCAACTGGCTGAAATAGGCACGGCGGTGGCGGTCAAAGACGGTGCGTGCGGACCTGAAGCGTTTCCACAACGCATCCTCAGTGCCGCGGCCCAGCCGGATGCCGTTCTTCTGCGCGGTCTTCCAGGTTTCGAATAGCTCGTTCATTCGTGCACTGCTGGTCTTCCACTGCACCGTGGCAGGGTCTTTGCCGGCGATTGATTCCGCTTCAGCGACAATGGCTTCACGTGCAGCCAGTTCGGCGGAGCGCTGCGCTTCCTGTGCATCCTTTTCACTGCGCTGCAGCGCTGCGATCGCGGTGTCGAGGCTGTCGAGCCGTGCCTCCAGAGCCGGAATATCCCCGACCATGTGGCGCTCGGCGACCTGTGCCCTCAGATGCTCAAGGGTTTTGTGCATATCGGTGGACGGCGCCTTCGCCTCCACCCGCTGCTCCAGGAGCGCCGCCTGCGCGGCGGCGTCGTCATACTTGCGCACAAAGTAGGCCAGCGCTTCGTCGGCCGGGGCGTCCGGATACTGCCCGACGGGGTGCTCTTCGCCGTCGAGAATCAGGAAAACGTGCCCGTCCTCGGCAACGCGGCCCCATTTGGCGGCTTCGGAAAGCGGCGTACTGTGCACCGGTGGCGCGGCGACAACAGTCTGCACCGTAGCGGCTGCAGCGTGCCTTGGTGCCATGGCTGCCGGTGTTGGGCGCGGCCGCGCGGATGGTTTCATGCTGGCCGGCGTCGGCGGCTTTGGCGTTTCGGAGGCCGTGCCGTCAACTGTTTCGTCGGATTTCTGACTGTCTGTCACCGCTAAAACTCTTTCACTCGTTGTTCGGTGCACCCACCGCAGGCGCGCGCACCAGGTACTTCACTAGTTCAATCTAGAGTAAACGCATCAATCGTTACTGGCATTTTAGGTTGTCCGTCCTGGCTGCCGGCTTCTTCGACGCCGCCGTCGGCAATCTCCTGGATCACGTCGAGGCCTGTGGTTACCTTACCCATAATCGTGTAGCCACCGGTATCTTGCGGAATTCTGCTGTCTTTATAGGCAATGAAGAACTGGCTGCCGTTGCTGAACGTGCTCTCGCCGCGGGCGACGGCAATTGTGCCCGCAGGATACAGGCCCGATTCCGGCGAATTTTCGACCGGACCCCACTGGAACTCCGGGTCGCCGCTGCCTTGGCCGTCCACGGAGCCGCACTGGAGTACGCCCATGGAAGCGGCAGTAGTGAGGCGGTGGCACGTCTTGCCCGCGAAAAAGCCCTCGTCGGCCAAGGACTTGAACACCGAAACGGCCTGCGGCGCAGCCTCGCCGTCGAGCTCCACCCCGATGTCGCCGGCACTGGTGGACAGCGTGCCGGTGAGCACCTGGCCACGCGCCAGATCCGCGGAAGGGATATGGGCCGCATTCGTTTGTGCGCCGGCGGGATCAGGGGAGGCGGATCCGCCCGGTATCGGTTCCTCGATACCCTCGCGCACCTGGTCAACCTCGCCCGCCGTGGGGTTGGTGCCGAAAACGGTCAGCTGGAGCAGCACACCCAAGATGACCAGGACGCCGATCACCACGGCACCAATAACGTTGTCGCGCTTGCGCCGCTTGATTTGATCTGCACGCAGGGCGCGTTTGGCCTCCATCTGCGCAATGCGACGCCGTGTTTCGCGGTCCTGGCTCTTGGCGGACACCGGGCCCTTCCTTTCCCCTCAGGTCCCACCTCGGCGGATGGGATGGTCAATTCTTTGGGCCGGGCCTGCTGCCTGCCCGTAAAATGGTCCGGCAGCCAGTTTAGGCATTCGCGGGCAAAAGGGCCCGTTATCCTGAGTAGTCAGCCCCCATGAGTCTTTCGACCCACAATTTAGGAGATATCCCCGCATGGCACGTAAGGCCTCCCTGTCAGGTTTCCCGGAATGGCTTCCGCAGGAGAGGCTCGTGGAGCAGCATGTGCTGGACAGCCTGCGGCGGACCTTTGAGCTGCACGGGTTCTCCTCCATTGAAACCCGCGCCGTCGAGACCGTGGGACAGCTGCTGCGCAAGGGCGAGATCGACAAAGAGGTCTATGGCCTGCACCGGCTCCAGGCGGACGAAGCCGACGGCGGCAAGGCGGAGGACAAGCTGGCGCTCCACTTCGACCTGACGGTGCCGTTTGCCCGGTACGTCGTGGAAAATGCCGGACACCTCGCGTTCCCGTTCCGCCGCTACCAGATCCAGAAAGTCTGGCGCGGGGAACGCCCGCAGGAAGGCCGCGCGCGCGAATTTACGCAGGCCGATATCGACGTCGTGGGTGACGGTGAGCTGCCGTTCCGTTACGACGTGGAGCTGGCCCTGGTCATCGTGGAAGCCTTGGGCGCGCTGCCCATCCCGGAATTCAAGCTGCGCGTGAACAACCGCAAGCTGGCCGAGGGCTTCTACCGGGGGATCGGGCTGGACGATACAGCCGGTGTCCTGCGCAGCATTGACAAGCTTGAGAAGGTCGGTCCGCAGAAGGTTGCCGAGCTGCTGCAGGAAGAGCTCGGTGCCACCGCAGAGCAGGCCGAGGCCGCGCTGAAGCTGGCCTCCATCCGCAGCGAGGACACCTCTTTCGCGGAGCAGGTGCGCGCCCTCGGCGTGAGCAACGAACTTCTGGACGAGGGCCTGGCCGAGCTCGAACAGGTCATCGGCGAAGCCTCACACCGCGCACCGGGACGCGTCCTCGCTGACCTGAGCATCGCCCGCGGGCTCGATTACTACACCGGAACCGTCTATGAAACGGTCCTGGTCGGACACGAACAGCTCGGCTCGATCTGCTCCGGCGGCCGGTACGACGCGCTGGCCGCCAAGGGAAACCGCAAGTTCCCCGGCGTGGGCCTGTCCATCGGCGTGACTCGGCTGGTGATGCGGATCCTGAGCCAGGAGTTCGCCTCGGCATCCCGGCATGTGCCCACCGCTGTGCTGGTGACCCTGGCCGACGACGGCAGCTGGTCCCAGGCCCAGGACATTGCGGCGCAGTTGCGCGGGCGCGGCATCAGCGTGGAAGTCGCGGCCAAGGCCGAGAAGTTCGGCAAACAGATCAAGTACGCGGACCGCCGCGGAATCCCCTTTGTCTGGTTCAGCACCGACGAAGACGGCAATCTCAACCACGAGGTCAAGGACATCCGCTCCGGCGAACAGGTTGCGGCCGATCCCAAGACCTGGACGCCGCCGGCAGAGGATCTGATCCCGCAGATCACTTCCGCACAGTAGCGGCCGCGGCCCGGCCGGTTAGGCGTGGGGCCTGCGCCGCCTGCCGGGTTTGAGCACGGCGCGGCCCAGCAGCCCCACAGCCAGCACCGCCGTCATGGTCAGCACCGAGGACAGCGGCAGGGTGAACGCCAGGACCAGGCAGCCGGCCAGGCCCAGCCAGTTCAGGGCCTTCGGCGCCTGCCACGGCCGCTCCGTGAGGGTCAGCGCGGCCACGTTCGTCACCGCGTAATAGATCAGCACGCCGAAGCTGGAGAAGCCCACCACGGCCAGGACATCCTGGGTGAGCAGCAGGAAAATAACGACGGCGGCGACGGCCAGATCGGCAAGGTAGGGAACCTTGAAGCGCTCCCAGACCGAAGCAAAGGCACGCGGCAGATCCCCCTCGCGGGCCATTGCGAACATGGTGCGGCTGACGCCGGCAATCAGCGCGAGCAGGGCGCCCAGACACGCCAGCGTTGCCGCAATCGTTACCGCGGTGGTGCCCACGCCGCCGCCGACAACTTCGCCGACCGCCAGCAACGGGGCCGGTGTGGCGGCCAGCAGGCCCGCACCCATGAAGTCCAGCAGCGCCAGCCCCAGCACGGCATAGAGCGCCAGGGTGACGACCAGGGCCGCCAGGATGGCGCGCGGGATCAGCTTCTTCGGGTCGCGGATTTCCTCGCCCATGGTGGCAATCCGGGCATAGCCGGCGAAGGCGAAGAAAAACAGCCCCGCGGCCTGCAGGATCCCGTAGGGCGAGGCACCGTCAACCGGCAGGTTCTGGCCGATGGGCTCGGCGTCGAAGGCCACCACGATCACAAAGACCAGAATGGCCACCACAATGGACACGATCCAGCGCGTGGCCCAGGCCGTGCGGGTGATCCCCATCAGGTTCACGCCGGTGAGCAGTACGACGGCGGCTACGGCGGCCGCCGTCGCAAATTCAGGGGCGGCGTAGAGGCCGAAGGCCAGTGCCATCGCGGCACAGGAAGCTACCTTCCCGGTGATGAAGCCCCAGCCGGCCAGGAAGCCCGGCCATTCGCCGAGCTGTCGGCGACCGTAGATGTAGGTGCCTCCGCTGGTGGGATGGACCGTGGCCAGCTGGGCCGATGCCATCGCGTTGCAATAAGCAACAACACCGGCGATCGCCAGCGCCAGTGGCAGCCAGTTGCCGGCTATCGCGGCGGCGGGGGAGAAGACCACGAAGACCCCTGCGCCCACCATGGAACCGATGCCCACCGTGGTGGCGTCAACACCGCCCAGCCTGCGTTCGAGGGCTGATTCGCTGCTCAAAGTTTGCCTCCGTCTGTTCCTGATTCCGCCAGGCATCGGCGCTGCGGGTCGATCCTGCGGCCGCCGGCCCGGTGTCGGGACCCAAGCCCGATCAACGGTAAACTCGTTCAAGACCCATTTAAGAACACTCTAGTCACATCACAGCCGGCCGGGGCGGAAGCCTCCGCGATAGCGCCGGTGAAGTTTTACTGAAAGGAATGCTGTGCTGCGCACACATGACCTCGGCTCGCTGAGGGCTGAGCACATTGGACAGACCGTAACCCTCGCCGGCTGGGTGGCCCGCCGGCGTGATCACGGCGGTGTGGCATTCCTGGATCTGCGTGATGCCTCCGGCATTGCCCAGGTTGTGGTGCGCGAAGAGGAAGTCTTCCACGCCCTGCGCAACGAATTTGTGCTGCAGATCAAGGGCACGGTCGAGAAGCGGCCCGAAGGCAACGAAAACCCGGCCCTGGCCACCGGTGAGATCGAAGTCATAGCCGATTCCGTCGTCGTACTCAGCACTTCGGATCCGCTGCCGTTCCAGATCGACGAGCACGTCGAGGTCGGCGAGGAAGCACGCCTGAAGCACCGTTACCTGGACCTGCGACGTCCCGGCCCCGCGGCCGCCATGCGGCTGCGCTCGGAGGCCAACCGGGTGGCGCGCGAGCTGCTGCACCAGGACGGTTTCGTGGAGATCGAGACCCCCACCCTGACCCGTTCCACCCCCGAGGGCGCCCGCGACTTCCTGGTGCCGGCGCGCCTGGATCCGGGCTCCTGGTACGCCCTGCCGCAGTCGCCGCAGCTGTTCAAGCAGCTGCTGCAGGTGGGCGGGTTCGAAAAGTACTACCAGATTGCCCGCTGCTACCGGGACGAAGACTTCCGTGCCGACCGCCAGCCGGAATTCACCCAGCTGGACATCGAGGCCAGCTTCGTCGAGCAGGATGACATCATTGCGCTGGGCGAGAGCATCGTGAAGGCGCTGTGGCAGCTGATCGACGTCGAGATTCCTACCCCGATCCGCCGCATGACCTACGCCGACGCCATGGCGAAGTACGGTTCCGACAAGCCTGACCTGCGGTTCGGCCTGGAGCTGACCGAGCTGACGGAGTTCTTCAAGGACACCACCTTCCGCGTCTTCCAGGCCCCGTACGTCGGTGCCGTGGTCATGCCCGGCGGCGCCTCCCAGGCCCGCCGCACGCTGGACGCGTGGCAGGAATGGGCCAAGCAGCGCGGCGCCAAGGGCCTGGCCTACGTCCTGATCCAGGAAGACGGCACGCTGAGCGGTCCGGTAGCCAAGAACCTCACCGACACCGAGCGCGCCGGCCTCGCGGATGCCGTGGGCGCCAAGCCCGGCGACTGCGTCTTCTTCGCCGCCGGCGACAAGTCCGCGGCGCGTGCGCTGCTGGGTGCCGCCCGCGTGGAGATCGGCCACCGCACCGGTTTGATTAACGACGGCGACTGGGCCTTCGTGTGGATCGTCGACGCACCGCTGTTCGAACCTGCCGCGGCAGCAGTGGAATCCGGCGACGTGGCCGTCGGCGCGGGCGCCTGGACCGCCGTGCACCACGCCTTCACCTCGCCGAAGCCCGAGTTCATGGACACGTTCGATGAGGACCCGGCGAACGCCTTGTCCTACGCCTACGACATTGTCTGCAACGGCAACGAACTCGGCGGCGGCTCCATCCGTATCCACCAGCGGGACGTGCAGGAGCGCGTCCTGGCCGTCATGGGGATCGACCAGGAGCAGGCCCAGAGCAAGTTCGGCTTCCTGCTTGAGGGCTTCAAGTACGGTGCGCCCCCGCACGGCGGCATCGCCTTCGGCTGGGACCGCGTTGTCCAGCTGCTGACCGGCTCGGATTCCATCCGCGACGTCATCGCCTTCCCGAAGACCGGCGGCGGCCACGACCCGCTGACCGACGCTCCCGCACCGATCACCCCGCAGCAGCGCAAGGAAGCCGGCATCGACTTCAAGCCCAAGCCGAAGGACGCCGCCAAGGAGGCCACCCAGGCCAAGGACGCCACCCAGGTCAAGGAAGCCTCCAAGGACGGCCAGAAGGACGCTGCCCAGCACTCTGAAAAGGACAGCGTCCAAAGTTGACCTGCGTAACGGAGCGCGCCGTCCGGCCGGCCCCCCCCAGGGGTCAGCCCGGGCGGCGCGGTCCGTTAACCGGCCGCTTCGTTTTTACGGGCCTCGCACCGGGCGCGCCTCAAGGGGAGCCGTTGAGGCCGGGAGCCGGCCACGTGATGACTGCCTTGATGCCCGCCAGCTCCCGCGCGATCTCAGTGAGCTGCCGCTGCCGCGGATCAGTATTCAGCTCGAGGTGCGTCTCCGGCAGCGCCGCGAGACCGGCCAGCCGTCCATCGGCCCGCAGCTGGCGCAGCATGTCCCTGTCGCCGCCGGTGGCCAGGCACGCCGGTTTGGCTGCGGGGAAGTGGCCAACCACGTACTCGGTTGCGGTCAGCACCAGCGTGTCTGCCTGGTTGGAGCGCCTGCGGGCGTAACGCTGCTGCGACCGGCCTCCGGCGGCAGTGCGCGACTGAACGTACCGGGTGCCGGACTTAGACCAGTTCAGCTGCCCCTGCTCGGACGTACCAACGCTGTAGCCGCCGCGGCGCAGCAGGATCAGCCCGCAGGTTCCGATGTCCGCCGCAGCGGCGGCAAGCTGCTCCGCCCACGCGTCCGCGCTCAGCTCCGGGGTCAGCTGGTCCCACGGCAGGCAGAGCCGGACACTAAAGCCGTCAGGGCACGAAAGAACGACGCCGGGACCCAGCCAGGCGCTGTTGACCTCACACAGGGGCTCGCCGTGGTCGGCGGCGAATTTGTCCGCCCAGGCCCGGAGGCGGCCTGGCGGCAGGTAGATGGTCTTGGTCCGTGCCATAAGCGATAGCCTAGGCAGTGTGAGTGATTTGTTCAGTGCCGGCAGCGACACGGAAGATGAGCGGGACGAAGAAACCGGTTCCGGCGGCAGTTCCGGACGTGGCGCGGGCGGCATCGAACGGCCCCGCAGCCCTCTCGCGGTGCGGATGCGTCCCCGGACCGTGGACGAGGTGGTGGGCCAGCAGCATCTGCTCCAGCCGGGCTCGCCGCTGCGGCTGCTGGCTGCCGGTGGACAAGCAACCGGCCCTGCGGGCCCCTCCTCACTGATGCTCTGGGGGCCTCCCGGCACCGGCAAGACCACGCTGGCGCATGTCATTGCCAGGGGGCCGGGCCGGAAATTCGTGGAACTCTCCGCCATCACCGCCGGCGTCAAGGATGTCCGCCGGGTGATGGACGAGGCGCTGACGGCCCGAGACCTGCACCGGACCACCACCGTGCTGTTCCTGGACGAGATCCACCGTTTCAACAAGGCCCAGCAGGATGCGCTGCTGCCCGGCGTCGAGAACCGCTGGGTGGTGCTGGTTGCCGCCACCACCGAAAACCCGTCCTTCTCCGTTGTTTCGCCGCTGCTGTCCCGGTCGCTGCTGCTGACGCTCAAACCGCTGACCACGGAGGACATCGCGGGGCTGCTCCAGCGGGCCGTAACGGACGAGCGCGGTCTGGCGGGCCGGGTAGAGGTCAGCGACGAGGCGCTGGAACACCTGGTCAGGCTGGCCGCCGGAGACGCACGCCGCGGCCTGACGGCCCTGGAGGCGGCCGCGGGCGTGGCCTGGGGCGAGGCGGAAAACCCCGGCGAGGACGGCCCGGTCCGCGTAGAGCTGTCGCACGCCGAGCGGGCCATGGACCGCGCGGCGCTGCGCTATGACCGTGCCGGGGACCAGCATTACGACATTGCCAGCGCCTTCATCAAGTCGATGCGCGGCTCCGATGTGGACGCCGCGCTGCACTATATGGCGCGGATGCTCGAGGCGGGGGAGGACCCCCGCTTTGTCGCCCGCCGGATCGTGATCGCCGCCTCCGAGGATGTGGGGATGGCGGATCCGTCCGCGCTGCAGACGGCGGTGGCGGCAGCCCAGGCGGTGCAGCTGATCGGGATGCCCGAAGCCCAGCTGGTTCTTGCGCAGGCTGTGGTGCACATCGCCACCGCGCCGAAATCACCCGCCTCGCACGATGCGATCAACGCGGCCGTCGCCGATGTCCGCGCCGGCCGCGGACAGGGTGTTCCGGCCCACCTGCGGGACGCGCACTACCGCGGCGCACAGCAGCTGGGCCACGGCAAGGGCTACATCTATTCACACGATGCCCCGCATGGGATTGCCCAGCAGCAGTATCCGCCGGACGATCTGGTCGGCAGGAATTACTACCAGCCCACCGGCAACGGCGTCGAACGCGAGATTTCGGCACGGTTGGAACGGCTGCGCAAAATCATCCGCGGCGAATAACGACGGCGGATGCCGGCTTCCGTACGCAGTTCAGCCGCGGCGCGGCTTGGCAAAGTCCGCGGTGTCCAGGCTGATGGTGAAGGGGCCGTCGTTGACCAGCGAAACTTCCATCATCGCGCCAAAGATGCCCGTTTCCACGGTGGCGCCGAGTCCGCGCAACTGCTCGACCAGGCTCTCAAGCAGCGGCTCGCTGACGTCCCCGGGCGCCGCAGCCGACCAGGAAGGCCGGCGTCCCCGGCGGGTATCGGCGTACAACGTGAACTGGCTGACTACCAACAGCGGCGCGTCGACGTCGGCACAGGATTTTTCGCCGTCGAGAATCCTCAGCCGCCACATCTTCTCGGCCAGCACCTCGGCGTCGGCGGGAGTGTCGGTGTGGGTGGCGCCGGCGAGCACCAGCAGGCCGGGACCGTCGATGGCTCCGACTACCTGTCCGTCCACGCTGACGCTGGCCCGGCTGACCCGTTGAAGAATGGCTCGCATCCGATAACTCTAATCCGAACCCGGATAGGTGCTAGAATTGTGCGCTGACTGGCAAGCCGACTCTTCGGTGCCGCAAACACTCCTGTACGTGCACGGTTTCTTGTGGGAAATCCGTTGTGTTCGCGGGGGCGCACGCGTGCATGGGAGCAAGCCGGACTGTAGCTGAAGGCAGCGGTTGACCAACGCTCTCCACACATGGAGGCCAGCAACATCACCTCACCGCATGAATTGGAAGGACATCGTGGCTAACAACACACGAGCCCGCCGCAAGGTCCGCATTTCGCGTGCCCTTGGTATTGCCCTGACCCCCAAGGCCGAAAAGTACATGGAGCGCCGTCCGTACGGTCCCGGCCAGCACGGCCGTGCCCGTCGCAAGCAGGACAGCGACTACGCCGTACGTCTGCGCGAAAAGCAGCGTCTGCGTGCCCAGTACGGCATCCGCGAAGCACAGATGACCCGTGTCTTCGAAGAGGCCCGCAACACCGCCGGTCTGACCGGTGAAAACCTGATCGAGCTGCTGGAAATGCGTCTTGACGCCCTGGTTCTGCGTGCAGGCTTCGCCCGCACCATCGCCCAGGCCCGCCAGCTGGTTGTGCACCGCCACATCATGGTTGACGGCAAGCGCGTGGACCGTCCGTCCTTCCGCGTTTCCGAAGGCCAGCTGGTGCACGTCCACGAGCGCTCCGAGAAGATGCCGCCGTTCCAGGTTGCAGCAGCCGGCGCACACCGCGACGTTCTGCCGAACGTTCCGGCCTACCTTGACGTTACGTTGGAGAAGCTCCAGGCCCGCCTGGTCCGCCGCCCCAAGCGTTCCGAGGTTCCCGTAACCTGCGAAGAGCAGCTGGTGGTTGAATACTACGCACGCTAAACCTTTCCGGGAGTTAATCCTCCCTGGAAGTTGGGCAGCGTAAAACTGCATACCGCTCTTGGGCGGAAACCTCACTGAACAGCCCGTGGCACGCGCCGCGGGCTGTTCAGTAGGTAATGTACTTACAGGTGCGCCGAAAGCAACGAGTGCCAGGCGCCGTCGTCGTTAGCTGGATCCGCCCGCGGGTGGGTTTGAAATTATGCCAAACAAAGGAGTTCCCTCCCATGTCAGGTGGAGATATCGCCGGTCTCATCGCTGCGGGCGTTTTCGCGGTGCTGGTGGCCCTGCTGGCCATACCGGTATGGAAGCTGGGGAAAGTCTTTGACGAACTTCGGGTAGCCATCCGCTCCATCAGCGACGGCACCACGCCGCTGATCGATGAAGTGACTACCACGGTGACCACCACCAACGAGCAGCTGCGGAAGGTGGACGGCATCTCGTCCAACGTCTCGGACGCCTCTGCCAATGTCTCCGCGCTGTCCTCATTGGTCGCCGCGACGATCGGCTCGCCGCTGATCAAGGTGGCAGCCTTTTCCTACGGCGTGCGCACCGCATTCAACTCGCGCGGCCAGTCCGGCAGAACTACCGAGGGCAAAGGCCGTCGCAGCCGTTAAGGCTGAGGGAGGAAACAGATGAAACGGCTTATTTGGATGGGCGCCGGAATCGCCATCGGCGTCCTGGCGGTCCGCAAGATCTCCGCGACCAAGCAGACCTTCGGCCCCGAAGGGCTCAACCGCGCGGTCGCGTCCCTGGCGGACAGCGTTGCGGATTTCACCCACACATTCCGCACCGGCATGACCGAACGTGAAGCGGATCTGCGCGCCGCCCTGGGAATCGATTCCGCAGATCACGTCAACACCCGCTAGATTTTCCTAGGCGCATTCCCGCTTTTGGGAAGCAGCGCCGCATTTTTGTTTCACCGGAAGGGTATTTAGGCACCATGAAGTCCCATGAGATCGTTCGCCGCTGGCTCGACTTCTTCGAGAAAAAGGGACATACCGTGGTGCCCTCGGCGTCGCTGGTGTCGCCGGACCCCTCGCTGCTGTTCACCGTAGCGGGCATGGTGCCGTTCATTCCGTACCTCACCGCCCGTGAGACCCCGCCGTTCAACCGCGCCACGAGCGTCCAGAAGTGCATCCGCACCGCCGACATCGAAGAAGTCGGCAAGACGGTCCGGCACGGCACCTTCTTCCAAATGTGCGGCAACTTTTCCTTCGGCGACTACTTCAAGGAAGGCGCCATCACGATGGCGTGGGAGCTGCTGACCTCTCCCGTGGAGGACGGCGGATACGGCCTGCCCGCCGAGCGGCTCTGGATCACTGTCTACCAGGACGATGACGAGGCGCTGCAGATCTGGCGCGACAAGATCGGCGTGCCCGTCGAGCGGATCCAGAAGTCCGGCAAGAAGGACAACTACTGGTCCACCGGCCAGCCCGGCCCGGCCGGCCCCTGCTCCGAAATCTTCTACGACCGCGGCCCCGAATACGGGATCGAGGGCGGACCCATCGCCGACGAGACGCGCTACATCGAGATCTGGAACCTGGTCTTCATGCAGTACCAGCGCGGCGAAGGCATCGGCAAGGAAGACTTCGAGATCCTTGGCGAGCTGCCGAAGAAGAACATCGACACCGGGCTGGGCATGGAGCGCCTTGCCATGATCCTCCAGGGCGTGGAGAACATGTACGAGACGGACCAGGTCCGCCCCGTACTGGACAAGGCCGCGGAGCTCGCGGGCAAGGAATACACCAGCGCCGAGACCGACGAGGACCCGCACCACACCGACGACGTTCGGCTCCGCGTGGTGGCCGACCACATCCGCTCGGCCCTGATGCTGATTTCCGACGGCGTGACCCCCTCCAACGAGGGCCGCGGCTACGTACTGCGCCGACTGATCCGCCGCGCAGTCCGCGCCATGCGCCTGCTGGGCGTTGAGCAGGCCTGCCTGCCGGAGCTGCTGCCTGTCTCCCGGGACGCGATGAAGGGGACGTACCCCGTTGTCGACACCGACTTCGAGCGGATCAGCCGCATCGCGTACGCCGAGGAAAAGGCCTTCCTGCGCACCATCGCCTCCGGCACCGCACGCCTTGAGGAAGCAGTCAAGGAGTCAAAGGCAGCCGGCAAGCCGCTCTCGGGCGAAGACGCCTTCAGCCTGCACGACACCTACGGTTTCCCGATCGATCTGACGCTGGAAATGGCCGAGGAAGCCGGGCTCAAGGTTGACGAGACCGGCTTCCGCAGCCTGATGACCGAGCAGCGCGAGCGTGCCCAGGCCGACGCGCGGGGCAAGAAGCTCGGCCATGCAGATGTCCGCGTCTTCAACGAACTGCTGGCCGCCGGCGAGACCGTGTTCACCGGCTACGAAGAGCTGACCACCGAGTCCGCCGTGCGCGGCATCGTCAGCGGCGGAGCCACCGTCGGTTTCGCCAGCCAGGGCGAGGAAATCGAACTGGTCCTGAACGAAACGCCGTTCTATGCCGAAGCGGGCGGCCAGGCCGCCGATGTCGGACTCATCACCGGCGACGGTTTTGTGGTTGAGGTACTCGACGTCCAGCGCCCGGTCAAGGGACTCAGCGTCCACAAGGCCATTGTCCGCGAGGGCGAGATCCCTTCGGATGCGAAGGTACTTGCTGCCGTGGACCAGCAGCGCAGACAGGCGGGCGAACAGGCCCACTCCGGCACGCACATCATCCACGCTGCCCTGCACCAGATCCTTGGCCCGGAGGCGCTGCAGCGAGGCTCCTTCAATAAGGCAGGCTACCTGCGGTTCGACTTCTCCTGGGGCGAAGGCATCAGTGCCGCGGCCAAGTCGGAAATCGAGGAAGTCTCCAACCTGGCCATCCGTAACAATTACCAGGTTGAGACGAAGATCATGAGCCTGGCCGATGCCAAGGCGCTCGGCGCAATGGCGTTGTTCGGCGAAGCCTACGGGGACAAGGTCCGCGTAGTGGAGATCGACGGCGCGTGGTCGCGTGAGCTGTGCGGCGGTACCCATGTGGATGCCACCGCGGAGGTCGGCAGTCTGACGCTGCTCGGCGAGCAGTCGGTGGGGTCCGGCAACCGCCGTGTGGAGGCGTTCGTGGGCATGGAGGCCTTCCGCCACCTGGCTGCCGAGCGCGCCCTGGTCACCGAACTCTCGGAGATGCTCAAGGTGCCGGGTCCGCAGCTGCCGGACCGTATCGCTGCCACCCTGGCCAAGCTCAAGGCTGCCGAGAAGGAACTGGACCGGCTGCGCAAGGAACAACTGGCCGCCTCGGCTGCCTCCCTGGTGGAAAAGGCCAAGGATGTTGCCGGCGTACGCCTGCTGGCACACCATGCCGGCGAGCTAGGCGGAGCGGATGACCTGCGGTCCCTCGCTCTGGACCTGCGTGCACGGCTCGGCTCAGACCCGGCGGCCGTCGCCATGACGGGCGTGGCGAACGGTCGCCCGCTGATTCTCGTGGCAACCAACGACGCAGCCCGCGCCGCAGGCGTCAAGGCCGGTGCGCTGGTCAAGACTGCTGCCGGTGTACTCGGCGGCGGCGGCGGTGGCAAGGACGATGTCGCCCAAGGCGGCGGCACGGACGTAACGAAAATTGATGAGGCGATCACCGCCGTCGTCAATGCCGTGGCAAACCGGGGCTAAGGACCGCCCGTGTCCAATGCAGCGGCGCCAGCCGGAACAAAACTCGGGGTCGATGTCGGACTGGCTCGGGTAGGTCTGGCTGGCTCCGATCCCGGTGGCATCCTCGCGACCCCGATCCGAACCTTGAAGCGCGATGCCAAGAAGAACAGCGACATTCGCGTGTTGGTGAGGGAGGCCGCCGAGCGTTCCGCAGTGCAGATCTTCGTCGGCCTTCCGCGCACGATGAAGGGCGGAGAATCTGCTTCCACCCAGATGGCACGGGAGTACGCGGACGTGCTGGCACAGGCACTGGCGGATGCGGACCTGGCGGTTTCGGTCAACCTGATCGACGAGCGTTTGACTACAGTCTCGGCGCATCGTACTCTTCACAGCGCTGGCATGAGCAGCCGTGAACATCGTAAAGTTGTTGATCAGGTTGCAGCAGTCGAAATACTCCAGCAGGCGCTGGACATGCAACGCGCGCTTGGACGGGACGTGGGGAGTCCTGTGGCCGTTCCGGATTCAGTCCGCAAGGGAGCCCAGGCATTGGAAGAGGAGACGAAGATTCCACACGTACATGACAGCGATGGTGAGAGCAGACGGTGAGCAATACTTATCCGGAGCATCCTCCGTATCCGGAACAACAGCCCGTTGACGAGTTGGTCGATGAGTCCGATCACCCGAACCATGGGCATGACGATGATCATGATGTCTTCTACGACGAGGCGCCGGTCCTCAAGCGGAGCCGCCGCAACAAGATCAAGCGGCAGCGTCGGCGTCGGCGCAACGTCATCATGCTGGTGGTCTTTGGCGTCTTCGCCGGTGGCCTGATCGGCGTGGTGTTGCTCCTGCAGAACCTGTTGGGCATGAACGAGCTCAAAGACTATGAAGGTCCCGGCGAAGGTCAGGTAACGTTCACGGTTGAACAGGGCGCCGGTCCTCTAGCGATCGCCGCCTCACTCGTGAATCAGGACATTATTGCTTCCACCGATACCTTCGTCGACGAGGTTTCCAACCAGGCTGAGGGACGGGTAATCCAGCCGGGGCAGTACCCGCTGAAGTACCGCATGCCGGCTGCGGCAGCGGCGTCGATCCTGCTGGAGGAAAGCAACGAAGGCGTGCATTACGCGGCCATCAACCGGACCTGGCGGCAGGAAGAAGTGTTCAAGGCCCTGTCCGAGGGGACCCGGATCCCCGTTGCTGAATTCGCGAAGCTCGCCGAGGATCCGCAGGCACTGGGCCTGCCCGAGCAGGCACGGAACCTGGAGGGCTATCTCTTCCCGGCCGAATACCGGTTCCCGCTGGACATCACCGCGGAGGAAATCCTGCGCGAAATGATCGGCAACACGATCGAGCATCTGGAAGCGGACGGAATTACCGACGTCGATCAGCAGTTCCGTGTGCTGACCGTCGCCAGCATCATCGAGGCCGAGGCAGGCGAAGCTGATTACGGCGCAGTTGCCGGTGCCATCGAGAACCGACTGCAACCGGACAACACGGAGACGAACGGCCTGATCCAATCAGACGCCACGGTCACCTATGGGCTGGGTCGCAAGGGCTATGACATCACGCCTGAAGAAAAGGCCGACAAGTCCAACCCGTACAACACTTACGCCCATACGGGTCTGCCCGTGGGGCCGATCAATTCCCCGGGCGGCCCGGCCATCGATGCCGCGGCCAATCCGGATGACGTGCCCTACTACTACTGGGTAACGGTGAATCTGGACACCGGGGAGACCAAGTTTTCCGAGACGCTGGCCGAACACAATGCCTACACCAAGGAATATCTGAACTGGTGCAGCAAGCAGGAGGAAGGCCGTTGCAGCTAGGAAATTCCGTTCCCACGGTCATCCGCCGTGGCTGAGCCGGTGCCTGGCCGGCGGGCCGCGGTCCTGGGCCATCCGATCAGCCATTCGCGGTCCCCGCTGCTGCATGGGGCTGCCTACGGGCTGCTTGGCTTCGACTGTGCCTATGAGGCCATTGACCTGACCCCGGAGCAGTTGCCGGCCTTCATGGCAGGCGTGCGGGAGAGCAGCTGCTGGGCCGGGCTGTCCGTCACGATGCCGCTCAAGGCAGCCATGGTGCCGCTGATGGACGAGACAAGCGACCTCGTCCGCTCCCTGGGTGTTCTCAACACCGTGGTGGTGCGCAAGCGGCCGGACGGTACGGTTCAGCTGGCCGGGCAGAACACCGACGTGGCCGGCATCATCGAGGCGCTGCGGCATGCCGGCGCTACCCCGGGCGGTCACGCGGTCATTCTCGGCGGTGGCGGCACCGCCGCGGCTGCGGCCGCCGCCCTTGGGGGACTGCAGGTGGACAGCCTAAGCGTCTGTCTGCGCGACCCGGCGAAGGCCGGCCCCATCCTGGCCGTGGCACGCAACGCAGGTCTGGAGTGCCGGGTGGCCAGCTGGGATGACGCGGCGGCTGAGCTGGCTTCGGCACAAGTGGCGGTCTCTACCTTGCCCCCGCGTGCAGCCGACCCCATCGCTGAAACGCTGGCTGCTTCGAGCGTCCGGCTGGATTCGCAAGTGCTGCTGGACGTCACCTACGATCCGTGGCCCAGCCGCATCGCCTCTGTCTGGGCAGAGCGTGGTGGCGCCATCGTTCCCGGGTTGGAAATGCTGATCTACCAGGCGGTCGAGCAGGTACGCCTGTTCACGGGCATGGAGCTGCCCGAACCGGAGCAAGTCATAAATGTGATGTGTGACGCTGTGGGCGCGCCCCGGCGTTAAAGGGATGCCGTGGTCATGGCAGTATTGTTTCCATGCTGCGTTGGTTAACTGCCGGTGAATCCCATGGTCCGGCCTTGGTTGGAATTATTGAAGGCGTCCCTGCCGGAGTGGAGCTCAACAGCTCCGACATCCAGGCGGCCCTGGCTCGTCGCCGGCTTGGCTACGGCCGCGGCGCACGCATGAAGTTTGAGCAAGACGCCGTCACCATCACCGGTGGCGTCCGGCACGGGCGTACCCAGGGCGGCCCCGTGGCCATCCAGGTGGGCAACACCGAGTGGCCCAAGTGGGAAAAGATCATGTCTGCGGATCCGGTTGACCCGGACGAACTGGCCGAACTGGCCCGCAACGCACCGCTGACGCGTCCACGTCCCGGCCACGCGGATTTCACCGGAATGCAGAAATACGGGTTCGATGAAGCCCGCCCGGTACTGGAACGCGCCAGCGCCCGCGAGACCGCTGCCCGAGTGGCCCTTGGCACCGTAGCTGCCAATTTCCTGAAGGCCTTGGGCATCGAGTTGGTCAGCCACACTGTTTCGATTGCACGGGTTGCCGTTCCCGACGAAAGTCCGGTGCCGCTTCCCTCCGACGTCATTGCGCTGGACGAAGATCCGCTGCGCTGCTTCGACGCCCAGACCTCGCTGGCCATGGTCCAGGAGGTCGACGCCGCCCACAAAGAGGGCGAGACCCTGGGTGGGGTTGTCGAGGTCCTGGCCTACGGCCTGCCGCCGGGGCTGGGCAGCTATGTGCATTGGGACCGCCGCCTCGACGCACGGCTCGCCGCGGCGCTAATGGGCATCCAGGCGATCAAGGGCGTTGAAGTCGGTGACGGCTTCCAGACCGCCGGCCGCCGGGGTTCGGCTGCCCATGACGAGATCGTCCGCGACTCCAGCGGCACCATCGTGCGTTCGACCAACCGCGCCGGCGGAATCGAGGGCGGCATGAGCATCGGCGATACGCTGCGTGTGCGCGCCGCCATGAAACCTATCGCCACCGTTCCCCGCGCTCTGAAGACCATCGATGTCAGCACCGGCGAGGACGCCAAGGCCCATCACCAGCGTTCCGACGTGTGCGCCGTCCCGGCAGCCGGCGTAGTCGCCGAGGCCATGGTGGCACTGGTGCTCGCGCAGGCGGTTACGGAGAAGTTCGGCGGCGATTCGGTAGCAGAGACGGCACGCAACATGCGCAGCTTCATTGAGGCTATTCCGGAATCGCTGGATTCGATCGGCAGCTAGTGCCCGACTCCATGGCTATGGCGTTAGACCGCCATCTGGTGCTGATCGGCCCGATGGCATCAGGCAAATCCACGGTGGGCCAGTTGTTCGCAGCCCGCCATAGTCTTCAGTTTGTCGACAGCGACAAGAAAATCGTGGCCAAACACGGCAGCATTCCCTCGATCTTCAGTGCCCAAGGCGAACGCGGCTTCCGCGAAATCGAGGCGCGTGAAGTTGCCACGCTACTCACGGCTCCGGGCGATCCCTGCGTGATTTCGCTGGGCGGGGGAGCGATACTCGACACCGGCACCCAGCAACTGCTGGCCAACTGCCGTGTGGTGTTTCTGGATGCCGACCTGGACACAGTGCTTCCACGGATCCGGCGCGACACCGGCCGTCCGCTGCTGGCGGGGGATGCCGCGGCCCGTTGGGTCGAGATGGCCGAACGCCGCCGTCCAACGTATCTGAAGCTGGCGGACCTGGTCCTGACCACGCGGAACAAATCACAAGCAGAGCTGGTCGAAGAACTTTCCACGCTGCTCAACGAAAGGCAAAACAGTTGACGAACCCGATGAGCGAGCCAAAGGTTATCAAGGTCACCGGCAGCTCCCCGAACGAAAACTACGATGTCGTTGTCGGCAATGGCCTGCTCGATCGGCTGCCTGGCATTCTGGGTGAGCGTGTGCGCAGGGTGCTGGTCATCCATCCGCGTGCGCTTCGTGCCACCGGCGACGCCGTGCGCCAGGATCTCGATGCGGCCGGATTCACCGCTCTGACCGCTGAAATTCCCGATGCCGAAGAGGGCAAGCACATCCAGGTGGCATCTTTCTGCTGGCAGGTGCTGGGACAGAACGATTTCACCCGGTCCGACGCCATCGTCACGGTCGGCGGCGGAGCGGTCACCGATGTCGGCGGCTTTGTCGCCGCTACCTGGCTGCGGGGCGTCAGGGTGGTGCACATCCCCACGAGCCTGCTTGGCATGGTCGACGCAGCGGTCGGCGGGAAGACCGGGATCAACACGTCCGAGGGCAAAAACCTCGTCGGCGCCTTCCACCCGCCGGCGGCAGTGCTTGCTGATCTGGACGCCTTGGCTACCCTGCCCAAGAACGAGTTGCTCACCGGCATGGCGGAAGTGGTCAAGTGCGGTTTTATTGCGGACGCCGCCATTCTTGACCTCATCGAGGCGGCACCGGCGGCTGTGGCAGACCCGGAATCGGCTGTGGTGCGGGAGCTGGTGGAGCGCTCTATCGCCGTCAAGGCGGAGATCGTCTCCAGCGACCTGAAGGAAACAGGCCGCCGGGAGTTCCTCAACTACGGCCACACCCTGGCCCACGCCATCGAACTCGCAGAGCGCTACAGTTGGCGTCACGGGGCGGCGGTTTCGGTAGGCCTGACATTCGCCGCCGAGCTCTCGCGGATGGTCGGGCGCCTGGACGATGAAACAGCGGACCGGCACAAGCGGATCCTGCAGTCCCTGGAGCTGCCTGTCACGTACCGCCGTGACCGCTGGGCGGCGCTGCTGGATGGAATGAAACGGGACAAGAAGGCCCGCGGAGACCTGCTGCGATTCGTTGTCCTGGACGCTTTGGAAAAGCCGGCAATCCTCGATGTTCCCGATACTTCGCTGCTCTTCGCCGCGTATCAGGAGATCGCCGAATAGTTGGTCTGCGCTCAGCAGGTAGAATTACCGATGAACTTTCCACACACAAGTTGAATCGACGAAAGAGAAACTGTGGCGACAACCAACGACATTAAGAACGGCACCGTGCTGAAGCTGGACGGTCAGCTGTGGAACGTCATCGAGTTCCAGCACGTCAAGCCGGGCAAGGGCGGCGCCTTCGTTCGCACCAAGATCAAGAATGTTGTCAGCGGCAAGATCCAGGACAAGACCTTCAACGCAGGCCTGAAGATCGAAACCGCCACGGTTGACCGCCGCGACTACACCTACCTGTACAAGGACGGCGACGACTTCGTCTTCATGGACGTGCAGGATTATGACCAGGTCACGGTGCCTGGGCCCGTCGTCGGCGATGACGAAAACTTCCTGCTGGAAAACATCAAGGTCAACATTGCGATGCACGACGGTACGCCGCTGTACATCGAATTGCCGGCCTCCGTGACGATGGAAATCACCTACACCGAGCCGGGACTGCAGGGCGACCGCTCCACCGGCGGCACCAAGCCGGCAACAGTTGAAACCGGTTACCAGATCCAGGTTCCGCTGTTCCTGGAAACCGGTACCCGGGTCAAGGTCGATACCCGCAGCGGCGATTACTTGGGACGTGTTAACGACTAGTGAGTGCACCCACTTCCGCACGCGGCAAAGCCCGCCGCCGCGCCGTCGATGTTCTGTTTGAAGCGGAGCAGCGTTCCGTTTCGGCGTTCGACGCGCTCCGGGACCGCCGCGAAAAAACGGATCAGGTTATCAACCCTTACACGGTGGACATCGTGGAGGGCGTCGTGGCCATGCAGACCCAGATCGACGAGTTCCTGACTACCTACTCCCAAGGCTGGGCGCTGGAACGGATGCCCAGCGTGGACCGCATTATCCTGCGGGTGGGCGCTTGGGAGCTGCTGTACAACGACGATATTCCGGATGGGGTGGCGGTCAGCGAAGCTGTCGAACTGGCCAAGACGCTCTCAACGGATGAATCGCCGTCGTTCGTCAACGGTCTGCTCGGCCGGTTGCAGCAACTGAAGCCGACCCTGCTGGCGTGATTTCCGGCAGCTGCCGTCAGTCCTGATCCAGCTTCGAAGGTGGCCCCCGTGATGGGGGCCACCTTCGGGCGTTTTTGGCCTGTCCGCCCCGGGCCCTGTGGTAGTTTTGACTACGCAACCAGCCTTTAAATCCGTCCTGTGAGGCGGGGAAGGAGGAGGCAACAATATGAGCACGTCAGCCGCGGCGCCATCGCCGCAACCAGCCCGTGTAGTTCTTGCCGAAGCGGACATTGACCGCGCCCTCACTCGTATAGCCCATGAGATTCTCGAGGCGAACAAGGGATCCAAGGATCTTGTTCTGCTGGGCATTCCGCGCCGCGGTTATCCGCTGGCCCGCCGCCTCGCCGCCAAGATTGCGGCCACCGATCCCGGTGTGAAGGCCGAAAACATTACCGGCCAGCTGGACGTCACCATGTTCCGTGACGATCTCAAGCGCCAGCCAACCAGGGCTCCGCTGCCCACCCAGCTTCCCGCTACCGGCATCGACGACAAAGTCGTGGTGCTCGTCGACGACGTGCTCTATTCGGGCCGGACCATACGCGCCGCCCTCGACGCCCTCGTTGACCTGGGCCGCCCGCGCATTGTCCGTCTCGCCGTCCTGGTGGACCGCGGGCATCGCGAACTGCCCATCCGCGCGGACCACGTGGGCAAAAACCTGCCGACCTCTTCGGCCGAAAAGGTGCGGGTGCGCCTGGCCGAGACGGATTCCGTGGACGGCCGGCCTGTCAACGAAGTCGTCATCGAGGACCGCACCGCATGAGGCATCTGCTCTCCACCGAAGACCTCGGCAAGGACGACGCCGTACGGATCCTGGATACCGCCGAAGAAATGGCTGCCGTGTCCGACCGTGAGGTCAAGAAACTTCCCGTCCTGCGCGGCCGCACCGTGGTCAACCTCTTCTTCGAGGACTCGACCCGTACGCGGATCTCCTTTGAGGCCGCAGCAAAACGGCTGTCTGCCGATGTGATCAACTTCGCCGCCAAGGGATCCTCCGTGTCCAAGGGCGAGTCGCTCAAGGACACCGCGCAGACGCTCGAAGCGATGGGGGCCGACGCCGTCGTTATCCGGCACTGGGCCTCCGGCGCGCCGGCAAGGCTGGCGGCCTCCGGCTGGATCGACGCTGCCGTAGTCAACGCCGGCGACGGCACGCACGAACATCCCACCCAGGCGCTGCTGGACGCCTTCACTATGCGCCGCAACTGGGCGCGCATCAACGGTACGGCTTCCCCCGGCACTGATTTGTCCGGCATGAAGGTGGCCATCGTCGGGGATGTGCTCCACTCCCGGGTGGCGCGGTCCAACCTGTGGCTGCTGCGCACGCTTGGCGCCGATGTCACGATGGTCGCTCCGCCCACGTTGCTTCCGGTAGGCGTTGCGAAGTGGCCCTGCACCGTCAGCTACGATCTGGACGAAACGCTGGCCGCCGGCCCGGACGCCGTCATGATGCTGCGCCTTCAGGGCGAACGGATGAACGCCGCGTTCTTCCCGTCCACCCGGGAATACTCGCGGCGCTGGGGCTTCGATGACCGCCGCCTCCAGGCGCTGGATTCGCACGGCCTGAAGGAAACGATCATCATGCATCCGGGCCCGATGAACCGTGGACTGGAAATATCCGCAGCCGCAGCGGACTCGCCCCGCTCCACTGTCCTGCAGCAGGTGCGCAATGGCGTCTCCGTACGCATGGCCGCCCTTTACCTGCTCCTCTCCGGCGAAACCCACGCCGCACCCGCAACTATCCAGGAGGCCCAGCGATGAGCGCCACACCGAACGAAGCTACGGCCTATCTGGTCAAGGGGGCCGCAATCGGCAGCGGCGCAGCGGCCGACCTGCTGATCCGCAACGGGGTCATCACCGAAACGGGCACGGGGCTCAGCGTCGCCGGTGCCACCGTGATCGACGCCGAGGGCCTCGTGGCCGTGCCGGGCATGGTGGACCTGCATACCCACCTGCGCGAACCCGGACGTGAAGACGCCGAGACCGTGGAGACAGGCAGCCGGGCCGCCGCGCTCGGAGGATTCACCGCCGTCCACGCCATGGCGAACAGCTCGCCCGTGGCGGATACGGCCGGCGTCGTCGAGCAGGTCTACACCCTGGGCCGCAAGGCCGGCTGGACAGATGTCCGTCCGGTCGGTGCCGTTACCATCGGGCTGGCCGGTGAACGGCTCGCCGAACTCGGGGCGATGGCCGATTCGCGCGCCCGCGTCCGGGTATTCTCCGACGACGGCATCTGTGTCCACGATCCGGTACTGATGCGCAGGGCGCTGGAATACGTCAAGGCGTTCGACGGCGTTATCGCCCAGCACGCCCAGGAACCCCGGCTGACGGACGGGGCCCAGATGAACGAGGGCGATGTCTCTGCCGTGCTCGGCATGACCGGCTGGCCTGCCGTCGCCGAGGAAAGCATCATTGCCCGTGACGTGCTCCTGGCCCAGCACGTTGACTCCCGCCTGCACGTCTGCCACGTCTCCACGGCCGGTTCGGTGGAAATCATCCGCTGGGCCAAGCAGCGCGGCATCAAAGTCACGGCCGAGGTCACCCCGCACCACCTCTGGCTCACGGACGAACTGGTCCGCAGCTACGACCCGGTCTACAAGGTCAACCCGCCGCTGCGCACCGATGAAGACGTGCAGGCCTTGCGGGCCGGACTGGCCGACGGCACCATCGACATCATCGGCACCGACCACGCCCCGCATCCCAGCGAGGCCAAGGAATGCGAGTGGGCGCAGGCCGCGATGGGCATGACCGGTCTCGAGACCGCGCTCTCCGTGGTCCAGCACACCATGATCGAGTCAGGCTTGATCGGCTGGGACGACTTCGCCCGGATCACCTCCCGGATGCCGGCACAGATCGGGCGGCTGCAGGACCAGGGCCAGCCACTGGAAGCCGGCTCCGCCGCCAACATCACGTTGATCGACCCGGCGGCGCGCTGGACTGTGGAGCCGAACAAGATGGCGACCATGGGACGCAACTCGCCGTTCGCCGGCCGGGAGCTACCGGGGCGCGTGGTGGCAACCTTCTACCAAGGCCACCCCACCGTTCTGGACGGGAGCCTCAACACCCCGCGGACCGCAGAGGGGGAGTAGCTTCAGTGGAATACCTTGGCCCCGGGCTCCTCACACTGAGCCTGATCATCGTCTTGCTGGCGCTGGTTTTTGCCGGCTGGCGCAGCAGGCTCAAGCGGCAGCAGGACATCGCCCCGCTGCCGGAAATTCCGGCCGACGTCGATAATCCTTCAGCGGCGTATGACGGGCAGTACGTCGTGACGACGACGGCTGGGGACTGGCTTGACCGCCTCGCCGTCCATGGTCTGGGCATCCGCTCCGGCGCCCTGCTGCGCCTCTACGACCACGGGCTGCTGTTCGAACGACGCGGTGCCACGGATGTCTACATCCCGGCCCGAAGCATCAGGGCCGTCCGGTCCGAAAGCGGGATGATCGGGAAGTTCGTGGAGAAAGACGGACTGGCCGTGATCACTTGGAACCTGGGCGGGAGGGACGTGGACACCGCGTTCCGCAACCGCCACGCCGAGGAGAAAAAGCCGCTCCTGGCCCACCTGAACTCTTACCTACCTACTGCTGCACCTGACGAAGACTAGGAACTACAGTGACAGATCATCAAACAACTTCCTCGAATGCAGCGCTGCTGATTCTTGAAGACGGCCGCACATTCCGCGGACGCAGCTACGGTGCCCAGGGCACGGCGCTGGGCGAGGCTGTTTTCGCCACAGGCATGACCGGTTACCAGGAAACGATCACGGACCCGTCCTACGCCCGCCAGCTCGTGGTGCAGACTGCTCCGCACATCGGCAATACCGGCGTCAACGACGAGGACGCGGAGTCCCGCAAGATCTGGGTTGCCGGCTACGTTGTCCGCGACGCCGCGCGCCGACCGTCCAACTGGCGCTCCGAGCGCAGCCTGGACGAGGAACTGATCGAACAGGGCATCATCGGCATCCAGGGCGTCGACACCCGCGCCATCACACGGCACCTGCGTGAACGCGGCGCCATGAAGGCCGGAATCTTCTCCGGCCAGGAAGCCGCCCGGCCCATGCCGGAACTGCTGGCCGAGGTCAACGGGCAGGCTTCCATGGAGGGCGCCCGGCTGGCCGAGGAGGTCAGCATCGATGCTGCCTACGTAGTCGAGCCGGCAGATCACGGCTGGGAAGGCGAACCGCGCTTCAGCATCGCCGCGTTGGACCTGGGCATCAAGTCCATGACTCCGCAGCGTTTCGCCGAACGCGGCGTCCGGGTCCATGTGCTCCCGGCCACCGCAACCTTGGCGGACATCCAGGCAGTGAATCCCGACGGCGTGTTCATGTCCAACGGCCCCGGCGATCCTGCCACCGCTGACACCCAGGTGGGCATGCTGCGCGATGTCCTGGACGCCCGCATGCCGTTCTTCGGCATCTGCTTCGGCAACCAGATCCTGGGCCGGGCCCTGGGCTTCGGCACCTACAAACTGCGCTATGGCCACCGCGGCATCAACCAGCCGGTGATGGACCGCCGCACCGGAAAAGTGGAGATCACCTCCCAGAACCACGGCTTCGCCGTCGACGCTCCCACCGACGGGGTCACCCGCGCACCGGAAGAACGCTTCGGCCGGGTCGAGGTCAGCCACGTCAGCCTCAACGACGACGTCGTCGAGGGCCTGGCCTGCCTGGACATCCCTGCCTTCTCGGTCCAGTACCACCCCGAAGCCGCAGCCGGCCCGCACGACTCGGCCTACCTCTTCGACCGCTTCATCGACCTGATGGCGGCCGAACAGAGGAATCCCGGCACCACGGATGCTGCCGACGTCTCCAAAGCACCCACTGCAGACACCGATACGACTGTCGCCGTCGCCAGCGACGCCAAGGAAGAAAACTAATGCCTAAGAGAACAGACCTCAAAAGCGTCCTGGTCATCGGCTCCGGCCCCATCGTTATCGGACAGGCCGCCGAATTCGACTACTCCGGCACGCAGGCCCTGCGGGTGCTCAAGGAGGAAGGCCTGCGGGTCATCCTGGTGAATTCCAACCCGGCCACGATCATGACCGACCCGGAGTTCGCTGACGCTACCTACGTCGAGCCGATCACTCCCGAAATCGTCGAGAAGATCATCGCCAAGGAGCGCCCGGATGCCGTGCTGCCGACCCTGGGCGGCCAGACCGCGCTGAACACCGCCATCGCGCTGGACAAAAACGGCGTACTGGAGAAGTACAACGTCGAACTCATCGGCGCCAACATCGAAGCCATTGAACTCGGCGAGGACCGCGAGAAGTTCAAGGGCGTCGTCGAACGGTGTGGCGCCGAGTCCGCCAAGTCCATCATCGTGCACTCCATGGATGAGGCCTTCAAGGCCGCCGAGGAACTGGGCTACCCGATGGTGGTCCGTCCGTCCTTCACCATGGGCGGTCTCGGTTCCGGAATGGCCTACAACGCGGAGGACCTGCGCCGCATTGCCGGCGCCGGCATCCAGTACAGCCCCACCAGCGAGGTCCTGCTCGAAGAGAGCATCCTGGGCTGGAAGGAATACGAGCTCGAGATGATGCGGGACAAGAACGACAACGTCGTGGTTGTCTGCTCCATCGAGAACTTCGATCCGGTAGGCGTGCACACCGGGGACTCCATTACCGTTGCCCCCGCCCTGACCCTGACGGATCGTGAATACCAGCGGCTGCGCGACATCTCCATTGCCGTGATCCGCGAGGTCGGCGTCGATACCGGCGGCTGCAACATCCAGTTCGCGATCGAGCCGGATACCGGCCGCGTCGTCGTTATTGAGATGAACCCCCGCGTTTCGCGCTCCTCTGCCCTGGCTTCGAAGGCAACCGGCTTCGCCATTGCCAAGATCGCCACCAAGCTCTCGCTGGGCTACACGCTGGACGAAATTCCGAACGACATCACCCAGAAGACGCCGGCTTCATTCGAGCCGACGCTGGACTACGTTGTCGTCAAGGTCCCGCGCTTTGCCTTCGAGAAGTTCCCGGCGGCGGATCCGACGCTGACCACCACCATGAAGTCCGTCGGCGAGGCCATGGCCCTGGGCCGGAACTTCACCGAGGCACTGCAGAAGGCCCTGCGCTCACTGGAGCAGAAGGACTCGCAGCTGACCTTCGAGCCGGTCAATGACTTCGAGGTTCCGGAACTGGTGGAAAAGGCCAAAACCGGCACCACCGAGCGGCTGTCGCAGGTCCAGCGCGCCCTGCTGGGCGGTGCCACCGTGGAACAGCTGTACGAAGCCACCGGCATCGACCCGTGGTTCCTGGATCAGCTGCAGCTGATCAACGAGATCGCTGCCGAGATCCGCAATGCGCCCACCCTGACCGAGGAGATCCTGCGCCTCGCCAAGCGGCACGGCTTCTCCGACGAGCAGATCGGCAAGCTGACCAACATGCCGGAGGCCGTAGTGCGCGGCGTCCGGCACGCACTGGGCATCCGCCCGGTGTTCAAGACCGTGGACACCTGCGCGGCGGAATTTGCGGCCTACACGCCGTACCACTACTCGTCCTACGACGAGGAGGACGAGGTCGAGCTGCACGCCAAGCCGTCCGTGATCATCCTCGGCTCGGGCCCGAACCGGATCGGCCAGGGCATCGAGTTCGACTACAGCTGCGTGCATGCGACCATGGCGCTGCGCGAAGCCGGCTACGAGACGGTCATGATCAACTGCAACCCGGAAACCGTCTCCACGGACTACGACATCTCCAACCGCCTCTACTTCGAGCCGCTGACGCTCGAAGACGTACTGGAGGTCATCGCGGCCGAAGAGCGTACCGGCGGCGTGATGGGTGTCTTCGTCCAGCTCGGCGGCCAGACCCCGCTCAAGCTGGCCCAGGCACTGGCCGACGCGGGCATCCCCATCCTGGGTACGTCGCCCGAAGCGATCGACCTGGCCGAGCACCGTGGTGCCTTCCAACGGGTGCTCGACACGGCCGGCCTGGTAGCCCCGAAGAACGGGACCGCTGTCTCGTTCGAGGAAGCCAAGAAGATCGCCGACGAAATCGGCTACCCGGTGCTGGTCCGCCCGTCCTACGTACTGGGCGGCCGCGGCATGGAGATTGTCTACGACGAGCCCAACCTCTCGCGCTACATCGCCAACGCCACGGAAATCACCCCGGACCACCCGGTCCTGGTGGACCGTTTCCTCGAAGACGCCATTGAGATCGACGTCGACGCGCTGTACGACGGCAAGGACATGTACCTGGGCGGAATCATGGAGCACATCGAGGAAGCCGGCATCCACTCCGGCGACTCGGCCTGCGTGCTGCCGCCGATCACTCTCGGCACCTCCGTCATCGAACGGGTCCGCGAGGCTACCTTCGCGATCGCCCAGGGCGTCGGCGTGCGCGGCCTGATCAACATCCAGTTCGCCCTCGCCTCGGACGTGCTGTATGTCATCGAGGCCAATCCGCGCGCCTCCCGCACGGTGCCGTTCGTGTCCAAGGCCACCGGCGTCCAGTTGGCCAAGGCCGCCGCGCTGATCGGCACCGGCGTGACCATCCACCAGCTGCGCACGGCCTACAAGATGCTGCCGGAGACGGGGGACGGTTCCACCCTGCCGATGGATGCGCCGGTGGCCGTGAAGGAAGCCGTGCTGCCCTTCAACCGGTTCCGTACTCCCGAGGGCACCGTTGTGGACTCGCTGCTCGGCCCCGAGATGCGTTCCACCGGCGAAGTGATGGGTATCGACAAATACTTCGACACGGCCTTCGCCAAGTCCCAGGCCGCCGCCAACAGTGCCCTGCCGACGTCAGGCAAGGTCTTCGTTTCCGTGGCCAACCGGGACAAGCGGTCCATCATCATGCCCGTGAAGCTGCTGGTTGATCTGGGTTTCGAAATCCTCTCCACGGGCGGCACCGCCGAAGTGCTGCGGCGTAACGGCATCCAGTCCACCACCGTGCGCAAGGTTGCCGAAGGCCGCGGCCCCAACGGCGAAGGCACCGTGGTGGATTTGATTACCGAAGGTGCCATCGGCCTGATCCTGAACACCCCCTCGGGTGGACAGGCACGCGGTGACGGCTACGAGATCCGCGCCGCAGCAACCTCCGTAGGGACGCCGGTCATCACCACCGTGTCCGAATTCGGCGCGGCGATCCAAGCCATCGAAGCCATGCGCCAGTACGAGTGGGACGTCACCAGCCTGCAGGAGCACGCACTGAAGCTGAAGGCCGCCGTCGATGCCTGACGCCACCGCTTCCGGACCTGCCGCGTCCTTCGGAACGCGGCTGCGGGCCGCCATGCAGAAACACGGACAGCTGTGCGTGGGCATCGATCCGCATCCGGCCTTGTTGGAGTCGTGGGGTTTGAACGACGACGCCGATGGGCTGGAACGCTTTTCGCTCACCGTTCTGGAGGCGGTGGGGGAGGGCGTTGCCGCGCTCAAGCCGCAGGTGGCGCTCTTCGAGCGGCACGGCTCGCGCGGCCTCGCGGCCTTGGAGAAGCTCCTCGCCGCCGCTGCGGCGGCGAAGGTGCTGACTATTGCCGATGCCAAACGCGGCGATATCGGTTCCACCATGGCCGCGTACGCCCACGCGTGGCTTGCGAACGGTTCGCCGCTGGCCGCGGACGCCGTGACGCTGAGCCCGTACCTGGGCTACGAGTCGTTGCGGCCGGCACTTGATCTGGCTGCCGGAACGGGGCGGGGCGTGTTCGTGCTGGCCCTGACGTCGAATCCCGAAGGCGCAAGCGTCCAGCATGCCGGCGGCGCGGATTCCGTTGCCCGCCGGATTGTGCGGGCCGCGTCCGCTGACAATGCGGCCGCGGGCCGCGACGGGACGCTGGGATCCGTCGGCCTCGTGGTGGGTGCCACGGTTGCCGACGCGCCCGCGCAGCTGGGCCTGGACCTGGCCGCGCTCAACGGTCCGGTCCTGGCGCCCGGCCTCGGCGCGCAGGGCGCCACCGGCGCGGACCTGCGCCGCACCTTCGGCCGGGCCTACGGCAATGTGCTGGGGACCTCTAGCCGGGATATCCTCAAGGCCGGACCGGACCCGCAGGCCCTGCGTTCGGCGGTCGACAGCACGCGGGCGATGCTGGCGGACTGAGCTCTACAGGGATCGGGCTCCTGGGAGGATTGATTTTCCCGGGCGCTAGCGGATAGGTTCAGTGCAAGCTGATTACTTCCTAGCCGCGGCTGCGGCCAGCGATACGATGTGGAGAAGCCTGTGAGCCTGAAACCGCTGTCGGACACTGAACGCACTGCAGCCCGAAACAAAGCCACCGCGGCCAGAGCCGAGCGGGCCGAGATCAAAGCCAGACTCAAAGACGGCCGCGTCAGCGTGGCAGAGGTCATTGATACGGCGAAGAACGTTGAATCGATCGGCAGGCTGCGGGTCGTTGAACTGCTTGAGGCGCTGCCTGGCATCGGCAAGGTCCGGGCAGCAGCCATAATGGAAAGCATTGGAATCGCCCCCACACGGCGGGTCCGGGGTCTGGGCGTGCACCAGCGCAAGGCCCTGATCGAACTTCTGGAATCACAATAGATCCTGCAACAGATGGAAAGCATGTCTGATAAACCCCGCCTCACCGTCCTGGCCGGCCCCACCGCTGTCGGCAAGGGAACCGTCTCCACCTTCATCCGCGACCATTACCCGCAGGTCTGGCTTTCGGTATCCGCGACCACGCGGGCACCGCGCCCCGGCGAGGTGGACGGGGTCCACTATTATTTCGTTGCCGCCGAGGAATTTGACCGGATGGTAGCCGACGGTGACATGCTCGAATGGGCCGTGGTCCACGGGCGCAACCGCTACGGCACCATCCGGCGCACCGTGGAGCAGGCGATGGCCGAAGGGAAATCGGTGCTCCTGGAGATTGATTTGCAGGGCGCCCGCCAGGTGAAGGACAGCATGCCGGAGGCCAATTTCGTCTTCTTGGCGCCGCCCAGCTGGGACGAAATGGTCCGCCGTCTGGTGGGCCGCGGCACAGAAACGCCCGAGGAACAGCAGCAACGGCTGGAAACCGCTAAACTGGAACTTGCTGCCGAATCCGAATTTAACCACACCGTCGTAAATGACGATGTCCGGCGGGCGGCAGAAGAGCTTGTTTCGCTGATGGGGCTTGTACCGAACCCGCGTTAGACCGCCACCGTCAGTGAAGCAGATACCTACAGAATTTTTTGGAGAATACGTGTCGACTAACCTCGAAGGCATCATTAATCCGCCGATCGACTCCCTGCTGGAAACGACGGACTCGAAGTATGCCCTGGTGATCTACGGTGCCAAGCGCGCCCGCCAGATCAACGCTTACTACTCGCAGCTGCATGAGGGCCTGTTCGAGTACGTTGGCCCGCTGGTGGACACCAAGCTGAACGAGAAGCCGCTTTCCATCGCCCTGCGCGAGATCAACGAGGGCCTGCTGGTTTCGAAGCCGGCCGAACCGGCTGCAGAGTAGTAACAGGCAACAACTCAACACGGTAACGGAGCAGGAATGCGGATCATTCTAGGCGTAGGCGGCGGTATCGCCGCCTACAAGTCCGCATCCCTGCTCCGGCTGTTTAAGGAAGCCGGCCACCAGGTCACCGTGGTTCCGACCGAGGCCGCCGAGAAGTTCGTCGGACGCGCCACCTGGGAAGCACTCTCCGGCCAGCCGGTGTCTACTACCGTTTTTGATGCGGTGGATACCGTGAACCATGTGCGGCTGGGCCAGGACGCTGACCTGGTGGTGGTGGCCCCGGCTACCGCGGACGTTCTTGCCCGTGCCGCCGCGGGCCTAGCCGATGATCTCCTGACCAATACGCTCCTGATGGCCAGGGGACCGGTGGTTTTCGTGCCGGCTATGCACACCGAAATGTGGCAGCATCCGGCAACGCAAACCAATATCGCCACCCTGCGCGGCCGCGGCGCCCTCGTCATGGAACCGGCCGTCGGCAGGCTGACCGGCAAAGACACCGGGCCCGGCCGGTTGCCGGAGCCGGAGGAAATCTTCGAATTCGCCCTTGGGCAGCTCGCTGAAAGCCGGGCGGCTGCCGGCACCACCATGCTGCTGGGCAAGCGGGTGGTCATTACCGCAGGCGGAACCCGCGAACCGCTGGATCCGGTGCGTTTCCTGGGCAACCGCTCGTCGGGGAAGCAAGGCGTCGCGCTGGCACGCGCCGCAGCGGCCGCGGGCGCCGAGGTCGAACTTGTCGCTGCCCATATGGATGTTGCTCCGCCGGAGGGCGTCAAGACTACGCGGGTGGAAACTGCCCTGCAGCTGCGGACGGCGACGCTTGAAGCGTCGGCGCGTGCCGACGTCGTTATTATGGCCGCTGCCGTGGCTGACTTCCGGCCGGCGGAGGCAGCTGAAACCAAGATCAAGAAGCGCGACGACGCCGCGGATCCGGTCATCACCCTGGTGCGCAACCCGGACATCCTGCAGGAAATTGTGCAGGTTCGGCGCGACAACGGAACAGGCCCGGAGCTGATCGTCGGATTTGCCGCTGAAACCGGGGACAGCAGCAGCGACGTGTTGGGCTACGCCCGCCAAAAGCTGGCCCGCAAGGGCTGCGACCTGCTCGTGCTGAACCAGGTGGGCCGGGATCTGGTGTTCGGCCAGGACCAAACCGCCATCAGCATTCTGGACAACTCCGGCGCTGACCCGCAGGTGGCGACCGGCAGCAAGGACACCGTGGCCCGGGCCATCATCGAACGGGTGGCCGCGGAGCTCGTCTCCTGACCATTCCGCCCCCGCCGCCTGTTGACAGGCGCGGCAGCTGCGGCTTAAGACCAAGTAAGGTATGTCTGTGACTTCTTCTGCTTCCCCCCTGCGGCTTTTTACCTCCGAGTCCGTCACCGAAGGGCACCCGGACAAGATCTGCGACCAGATCTCGGACGCCATTCTTGATGCGCTGCTCCGCGAAGACCCGGACTCGCGTGTCGCCGTGGAGACACTCGCCACAACGGGGTTGGTCCATGTGGCCGGCGAAGTGACAACCCAGGGCTATGTTGAGATCCCGCAGATTGTCCGCGAGACCATCCTGAACATTGGCTACAACTCTTCCGACAAGGGCTTCGACGGCGCACGCTGCGGCGTCTCCGTGTCCATCGGCCAGCAGTCGACGGACATCGCGTCCGGCGTGTTCAATTCGCTGGAGGGCCGCGAGGGCACGCAGCAGGACGACTATGACGCCCAGGGGGCCGGCGACCAGGGCATCATGTTCGGCTATGCCAGCGACGAGACCGAAGTGTTCATGCCGGCACCGATCTGGCTGGCGCACCGGCTCTCGGAAAAGCTGACGGAAGTCCGCAAGGACGCCACACTGCCGTATCTGCGGCCTGACGGCAAAACCCAGGTCACCGTAGGATACGACGGCGACAAGCCGGTCTCCGTTGACACCGTGGTCATTTCGAGCCAGCACGAAGCCGGGGTGGATCTGGACCACCTGCGGAAGGATCTGTCCAAGTACGTCATTGAGCCGGTGCTGGCCAACTCGAACCTGGATGTTTCCGACGTCCGCCATATCCTGAACCCCGGCGGAGAGTTCGTCATCGGCGGCCCCGTGGGGGATGCCGGACTGACCGGACGCAAGATCATCGTGGATACTTACGGCGGCATGGCCCGCCACGGTGGCGGCGCGTTCAGCGGCAAAGATCCGTCCAAGGTCGACCGCTCGGCAGCGTACGCCATGCGGTGGGTGGCCAAGAACGTAGTGGCTGCCGGCCTGGCCCGACGGGCCGAAATCCAGATTGCCTACGCCATTGGAATGGCCCGGCCGGTCGGGATTTATGTGGAGACGTTCGGCACCGAAACAGTCGATCCGCTGCGCATTGCAGACGCAGTCCAGGAAATCTTCGACCTGCGGCCGCTGGGCATCATCAACGACCTGCAGCTCAAGCGTCCCATCTACCTGCAGACCGCGGCGCACGGGCATTTCGGCCGCGAGCAGGAGGACTTCACCTGGGAACGCACGGACCGGGCCGAGGCACTGCGCAGCTACTTCAACGCCTGAGAACAGCGTGTCAGCCGGATCAGCCCCCCGGGACGAGGCCGTCCAGCTGTCGCTGCTGCACGGATTCGCCTCGCCTGCCAAACCGCGCGGCGCCACCGTGCCGGCCGGCGAAAACCCGGTGGCCGAAGTCTTGATCGAATCCGCGGTGCCCCATCTGGACCGCGTTTTTGACTATTTGGTTCCGCAGGAGACCGCCGCGGAGGCGGTCCCCGGAGCACGCATCAAAGCCCGTTTCGGCGGGCAGGAGATCAGCGGCTACATCATCGGGCGCAAGGCCGAAGCCGCCGAGGGCGTCCGGCTCAGCCCGCTGGCGAAAGTAGTGTCCGCCCAGCCGGTCCTGACTCCGGAGCTGCTGGAGCTGGCGGGCGCGCTGGCCGGGCGGTATGCCGGTACGCTGAGCGACGTCATCCGCGCTGCCATTCCGCCGCGGGTGGCCAAGGTAGACAAGGAGTTCGCGGCAGCAGGGTGGCTCATGCCCGGAGCACCGACAGCGGAAGAGCCCCGGGGGACGGACGGGCCGGGCCCGGAAGCCGGCGCGGACAACGTGCCAGCAGATGCTGCGGACCCGGCAGCATGCTTTGCCGGCTACCGCAGCGCTGCGGCATTTCTGGCCCATCTGGCCGCCGGGGAGTCGCCCCGGGCGGTGCTTTCGAGCCACAAGTCCTATGGGCCGGCATCGTGGACGCGCCAGCTGGCTGCGGCGGTGGCGGCGACGCTGACCAGCGGACGCGGTGCCCTGGTAGTTGTCCCCGATGCCAAGGATCTTGACTTGCTGGGAGAGGCGCTCGAGGCAACGATCGGTGCCGAGGCGTTCGTCCGGCTGAGCGCCGATGACGGTCCGACCCCGCGCTACCGGAACTACCTGAAACTGCTGCACGGCACCGTCAAGGTGGCGATCGGAACCCGGTCGGCGGCCTACGCACCGGTCCGTGAGCTGGGCCTGGTGGCGATCTGGGACGACGGCGATGATCTGTACGTCGAACAGCGCGCCCCCTACCAGCACACGCGCGAGGTCCTGCTGCTGCGCGCGGAGCAAACCGGCTGCGCGGCCCTGCTGGCCGGGATTGCCCGCAGTACCGAAAGCCAGCGGCTTGTTGAGACCGGCTGGGCACAGCCGCTGCAAGCTGACCGGCCGGCGCTGCGTGCACTCACACCCCGGGTAGTCAACACCGCCGACACGTTCCAGCAGGAACGCGATCCTCTGCTGCGCCACGCCAGGCTTCCGCAGGCGGCGTGGCGGGCAGCCAGGGAAGGGCTCGAACACGGACCCGTCCTGGTACAGGTCGCGCGTACAGGCTTCTCACCGGCCATGGCCTGCCAGGACTGCCGTACACCGGCCCGCTGCACCGAATGCCAAGGGCCGCTCGGACAAGCCGGTCACGGAACTGCGCTGACCTGCCGGTGGTGCGGCCGGCTCGCCGCGGACTGGCGCTGCGGTGTCTGCGGTTCCGGCAGACTGCGGGCACTGGTCATCGGAGCGTCCCGAACCGCAGAGGAGCTTGGCCGGGCCTTTCCCGGGGCGACAGTCATCTCTTCGGCTGGTGATCATGTGAAGGCCACTGTCAAGGCCGGCAAAGCGGTGGTGGTGGCGACGCCCGGGGCGGAGCCGGCGGTGGCCGGCGGATATGCCGCGGCCCTGCTGCTGGACGGAAACTCGCTGCTGAGCAGGGAGTCCCTGCGCGCTCCCGAAGATGCCCTGCGCCGCTGGTTCACGGCCGCATCGCTGGTCCGCCCGGCAGCCGAGGGCGGGACAGTGGTGATCACCGCTGACCACGACACGGTTGTCGGGCAGCTAGTGCGTTGGGATCCAGCCGGGGCCGCATCACGGGAGCTCGCGTTGCGGCGTGAACTGCAGCTGCCTCCCGCGCTCAGGATCGCAGCCATTACCGGGCCGGCCGCCGGAATTGAAACGTTTATGTCCGGTTTGGAACTACCGGGCGACGTTCGTACGGTGGGTCCCACGGAGCTGGACAATTATGCGGCCCCGGCCGGACACCACCGCCTGCTGTTGTTCTTCAGCTATCAGCAGGGGAATACCGTGACCGGAGCCCTTCGGGCCAGGAAGGCGGCCGTCTCCGCCAAGCGGCTGGCGGAACCAGTCCAGGTCCGCTGCGACGGCCTGGACCTGCTCTAGCCCGCCCGGCGCCTGGCCAGCAGCTCTTCGGCCGCCGCAACCAGCTGCGCTGCCGAGCTGTCCCAGTCATACTCCGCCGCGCGTAGCACGCCCTCGGCGGAGGCACGATGCCGCCGTTCGGGATCCTCCAACTCCCGAACGGCGGCGGCGAAGGCCTCCGGGTCGTCCGGATCGACATGGAGCGCCACATTTTCGGCGACCTCCCGAAAGATGGGAATGTCACTGGCGATCACGGGCGTTCCGGCGGCCATGGCTTCGATGAGCGGCAACCCGTAGCCTTCGTCCCTGGACAGCGTGACCAGTGCGGAGGCGTTGTACAGGAGGTGCAGGTAGTCGCCGTCGGAAACCCCGTTGCGGAACACCAGCTGTGCTGCATCCGCCGCGCGGTCCGTCAGCTCTTCGCGCCTTGGCGCTTGGATGGGGCTGAGCAGGTGCAGCCGGTAGCCGGGCAGCAGCGCCATCGCATCGATGAGCGTCTCCACATTCTTGTAGGGCATGTAGGAGCCCATGTAGAGCAGGTCCTTGCCCACGGCCGCCGAAGGATCCCGCGGTGGTCCCAGCGGCTGGGCGGCGTTGGAAACGATCCGGACCTCGCGCCGGGTGAGCCGGGTCTGCTGCAACAGCGAGCGGGTGGTCCGGCTGATGGTCGCAACGGTGTCGGCCCGGTTGAGCAGCAGGCGCTGCGGCCAGTACGCCTTGTGGTAAGCCCGCCACAGCAGCCTGACCGGCAGCGGCAAAAATCCCGGCGGCTTGGGGTGGCGGTAATAGATCAGATCGTGGATGGTCAGAATCAGGCCGTAGCGCCTGCCGAAGCTGCCCATGGTCTGCATGGGGCAAAAAACGACGTCGGCGCCCAGCTTATTGATTCGGCGCGCCACGAGGAGCTCGGCAGGGGAGAGGGGACTGTTGATCTTGACCCACGGGACACCGGCGGGCAGGAACTGCAGCTGCCGTTCGTCGTTGATGAGCATAAGCACCTCGGCCAGTTTTGAGGCAGACGCGATCAGATTGGAACCGTAGCGGCTGATGCCGTCCAGCTGGTCGGTGCGCGTATAACGGGCGTCGATGACAAGCTTCACCGCTCCAGCCCCTCGAGGAACTCGCTGATCATGGCCGCCGCGATATCCGGCGCCTCGTAGTGGATGAGGTGGCCCACGCCGTCGATTATTTCCAAGTGGCTGTCCGGCAGCTGCGCCGCCAGCTGCTGCTGGCTGTCCACCGAGCCCAGATCGTCCTTCCGGCCCGCGATCAGGAGCACCGGCAGCTCCAGTTGCGGAGCGACCTCGAGGACGTCGTGGGAAATGGAGGCCCGGAACGCTTCGAGGACCACATCCCGGTTGGCAAAGGCGCTGAAGTAGGCGTCGTGCTGTCCATGAATGTACCGGCGCAGCTGCCGGTCCCTGGTCTTGGCCATCATGATGCTCATGACCCGGACAATCAGCGGGTGCTGAAGGAGGCGCATTCCCGGCTTTCCGGGCAGCTTTGCCGCGAGGTAATAGTAGAACTCGGCGAGCCGTGAAGCCACCGCCTTCGGGCCTTTGAGGGCGGGTTCGCTGATCGGATTAATCAGCACGGCTGCCCGGAACGAACCCGGGCGCGCCGCCAGATGATGGCTGACGACAATCGAGCCGAACGAATGGCCGATGATAACGGTGTCCGGCCCGAGTTCCAGAGCAGCTGCGAAGTCCGCCACAAAGTCCGCGTAGCTTTCCACGCTGTGCCGGCGCCCCGAGAACGGTACGGAGGCGCCGAAACCGGGCAGATCAGGGGAGAGGATCCGGTGCCCGGGGAGCGACTGGGCGACCAGCTCCAGACCATGGTGGTCGCCACGGAAGCCGTGAACCACCATAATGTCGGATTTACCGTTGGGGGTCTGGGCCGGGTACTCCCAGTAGGCTACTTCCCCGGAGTGGAGCTTGAGGGCATGGCGGACGGCGCGGTCTTTGGTGGCAGGCACGCTCTAGTTCACCTCGTCCGGGTGGGAACCGATCCGGCCGTTCCGCTCGAGCCCGCCGAGCCGCCGCATGGCTTCAGGATCGAGGGCGAAGTCCCACACCTTGAAGTTTTCCTGGATCCGCTGCATTGAGCTCGCCTTCGGGATGGCTACGTTGCCCAGCTGCAGGTGCCAGCGCAGAACTACCTGTGCCGGAGTCCTGCCCAGCTCCTGCGCCAGTTCCGCGACCACGGGGTCTGACAGCACTTTGCCCCGCCCCAGCGGGCTCCAGGCGACCGTGCGGATTCCGTGAGCAGCGTGCAGCTCCCGCAACTGCTCCTGCTGGAGCCACGGATGCAGCTCGATCTGGTTGACTGCCGGCACGACATCGCAGTTTTTCAACAGTTCCTCAAGATGGGCCGGCTGGAAGTTCGAAACGCCTATGGCACGGACGCGTCCCTCATGGTAAAGGCGTTCCAGGGCGCGGTAGGTGTCCACGTACAGTGCCCGTTCCGGCTGTGGCCAATGGATCAGATACAGGTCGAGGTAGTCGAGCCCAAGCTTTTCCAGCGAGGCGTCAAAGGCACGCAGCGCCGCGTCGTAGCCGTGGCTGTCGTTCCATATCTTGCTGGTGACAAAAATGTCGTCGCGACTGAATTCCGGTTCCTCGGCGATGAACCGGCGGACCGCCTCACCCACTCCGGCCTCGTTGGCGTACAGCGCGGCAGTGTCGAAATGCCGGTAGCCGGATTCCAATGCCTGGTAGCAAAGCCCGGCGGCGTCCTGCGGCGGAACTTTGTACAGGCCGAAGCCCAGTTGGTCCATCAGGACGCCGTTGTTCAGCGCCGTTTTATCTGCCGTTCCCATATACAAGACTCTACCGAGCAATGCAGGCGTCGGCGGCCAGCCGCGGCCGTAAAAGAGGCGCATCACCGTTTGGCGGGAATTGACCTCCACCCGCAGCGGGGCTAGGTTCGAGCCCAATCGGTGCTGCCCTTCCGGCGCCGGCGTCCTGTCCTAGCGAAGAGGTCTGCTTTGTCCGACTACGTTCTGGCCATCGACCAGGGGACCACGTCCTCGCGGGCCATCATTTTTGACCATGCCGGACAGATCGTTTCGACCGGCCAGATGGAACACCGGCAGATTTTTCCGCAGCCGGGCTGGGTGGAACATGATGCGGTGGAAATCTGGGACAACACCCGCGAGGTCATCGGCAACGCGCTGGCCCGTGCCAATCTGACGCGCCACAATATTGCCGCCGTGGGCATCACCAACCAGCGCGAAACCACCGTGGTGTGGGACCGGAAGACCGGAAAACCGGTTTACAACGCCATCGTGTGGCAGGATGTGCGCACCCAGCCTATCTGCGACGCGCTGGCTGCTGACGGCGGCACCGACCGGTTTAAAGCAATTACCGGGCTGCCGCTTTCGCCGTACTTCGCAGGTACCAAGCTGAAATGGATTCTGGACAATGTGGAAGGCACCCGGGCCAAGGCCGACGCCGGCGAGCTTCTTTTCGGCACCACGGACAGCTGGGTGCTGTGGAACCTGACAGGAGGAACGGACGGAGGAGTCCATGTCACGGACGTCACAAACGCCTCCCGGACGCTGTTCATGGACTTGAAGACGCTCGCCTGGGACCGGTCCATCCTCGAGGTTTTCGATGTCCCGGCTTCCCTGCTCCCGGAAATCAAGTCTTCGGCGGAGGTATACGGGACGGTCCATGGATCCCAGCTGCTGCGGCACGTTCCCGTTGCCGGGATTCTCGGCGACCAGCAGGCAGCGACTTTCGGGCAGGCGGCTTTCGACGCCGGGGATGCCAAGAACACTTACGGCACCGGCTGTTTTGTCATCGTCAATACCGGCAGCGAGATCGTCGAATCCGCGAACGGCCTGCTAACTACCGTGGCTTATAAGATCGGCGACGACGCGCCGTGTTATGCGCTTGAAGGCTCGATAGCTGTTGCCGGGTCACTGGTCCAGTGGCTGCGGGACAACCTGGGCATCATCAGTTCGGCCGCGGAAGTCGAAGAGCTGGCCTCCTCGGTACCCGACAGCGGAGGCGCGTACTTCGTGCCCGCATTTTCCGGACTCTTCGCTCCTTACTGGCGTGCCGATGCGCGCGGAGCCTTGGTGGGGCTGACGCGTTTCGTCACGAAGGCACACATCGCCCGGGCTGCTCTGGAGGCCACCGCGTTCCAGACCCGTGAGGTCCTCGAAGCGGTCAACGCGGATTCGGCCGTTCCGCTTGAGGAATTGAAGGTCGACGGCGGGATGGTTGCCAACGATGCGTTGATGCAGTTCCAAGCAGACATTCTCGGTGTCCCGGTCATCCGCCCCAAGGTCGCCGAAACCACAGCACTGGGAGCGGCCTATGCAGCGGGGCTGGCCACCGGATTCTGGCAGGACCTTGCGGAACTTCGGTCGAACTGGGCCCAGGACCGTCGCTGGGAACCGCAGCTGGCGTCCTCCGAACGGGACCGGCAGCTGCGGTTATGGAAGAAGGCGGTGACCCGCACGTTCGACTGGGTGGACGAGGACGTGCGCTGAGCCTGATCCGGACGCGAAGCCTAAGGAAGCCTAAGGAAGCCTCCGGCTGATCTGCGGTAAAGTAATTCCATGTCCGCACTTCTGCTTAGCTAGCCGCACCTACGGAACAGTTCCGTAACGTGCGGCCGCCCCTCCCGTGTCGAGGGGCTTTTGTGTGTCTAAGCGGCAACCACCGGGAGTGCGCCGTAGCAACCAAGAGGACGAGGACAAGTCAACGTGAGTACGCAGTCTGGTACCGAACCGAACGAGTACAGTTTTTCCGCCATGGAGGCCAAATGGCCTGCCGTCTGGGAAGAGCTTGGCGTCTTCAAGGCCGTTGACGACGGCTCGAAGGAGCGCCGTTACGTGCTGGATATGTTCCCCTATCCCTCGGGCGACCTGCACATGGGCCATGCCGAAGCGTTCGCCATGGGCGACGTCGTCGCGCGTTACCTGCGGTTGAAGGGCTACGACGTCCTGCACCCGATCGGCTGGGACTCCTTCGGCCTGCCTGCGGAAAATGCGGCCATCAAGCGCAACGCGCACCCGTCCGAATGGACGTACGCCAACATTGAGACCCAGGCTGCATCCTTCAAGCGCTACGCCATCAGCGCCGACTGGTCCCGGCGGCTGCACACCTCCGACGCGGACTACTACCGCTGGACACAGTGGCTGTTCCTGCGGTTCTACGAGCGCGGGCTGGCCTACCGGAAGAATTCACCGGTCAACTGGTGCCCCAAGGACCTGACGGTGCTGGCCAACGAACAGGTTGTCAACGGTGCCTGTGAACGATGCGGTACGCCGGTAACCAAGAAGAGCCTGAACCAGTGGTACTTCAAGATCACGGAGTACGCCGACCGGCTGCTGGATGACATGGACGAGCTGAAGGGGCACTGGCCTGAGCGTGTGCTGGCCATGCAGCGCAACTGGATCGGCCGGTCCGAGGGCGCCCACGTCAACTTCAACATCGAGCCCGCGGACGGCCGGGAAGCCAAGGGCGTCACCGTCTTTACCACCCGCCCCGATACCCTGTACGGCGCCACATTCTTCGTCGTCGCCGCTGATGCCCACCTGGCCCTGGACCTGGTTACGCCCGAACAGCATGATGCGCTGATGGACTACCGCGAAAAGGTCAAGGCCCTCTCCGACATTGAACGCCAATCCACCGACCGGGAGAAGACCGGCGTCTTCCTCGGCCGTTATGCCATCAACCCGTTGAACGGCGAGAAACTGCCCGTCTGGGCCGCGGACTACGTGCTTGCGGATTACGGCACCGGCGCCATTATGGCTGTCCCCGCGCACGACCAGCGCGACCTGGACTTTGCCAAGACATTCGACCTGCCCGTGCGGGCGGTGCTGGACACCGGCGAGGAAGACCCCGCGGTCAGCGGGACCGCCACCACGGGCGAAGGCAGCCTGATCAACTCGGGCGACCTCAACGGCCTGTCCAAGGACGAGGGCATTGCCAAGGCCATCGACATTGTCGAGGCGGCCGGCACCGGTGAGAAGACGGTCAACTACCGGCTCCGCGATTGGCTGCTCAGCCGGCAGCGCTTCTGGGGTGCGCCCATCCCGATCATCCACTGCGCCGAGTGCGGCGAGGTGCCGGTTCCGGATGACCAGCTTCCGGTGCGGCTGCCCGAAGACCTGCGCGGCGAAGCGCTCTCACCGAAGGGCACATCGCCCCTGGCCGCCGCCGCGGACTGGGTCAATGTGGACTGCCCGAACTGCGGACGCGCTGCCACCCGGGATACGGACACCATGGATACCTTCGTGGATTCCTCCTGGTACTATCTTCGGTTTGCCTCGCCGGACTACACCGAAGGGCCTTTCGACGTCGAAGCGGTCAACAAGTGGCTGCCGGTCGGGCAGTACGTGGGCGGCGTCGAGCACGCCATCCTGCACCTGCTGTACAGCAGGTTCTTCACCAAGGTGCTCAAGGACCTCGGGCTGGTGGACTTCGACGAGCCGTTCAGCGCGCTGCTGAACCAGGGCCAGGTCCTCAACGGGGGCAAGGCCATGAGCAAGTCTTTGGGCAACGGTGTGGACCTCGGCGAGCAGCTGGACAAGTTCGGTGTCGACGCCGTCCGGCTGACCATGATTTTCGCCTCACCGCCGGAGGACGACGTCGACTGGGCCGACGTTTCGCCGTCGGGCTCGGCTAAATTCCTGGCCCGTGCCTGGCGGCTGGGCCAGGACGTGACTTCAACCGTCGGCGCCGATCCAGCAGAAGGCGACCGTGCGCTGCGCTCGGTGACCCACCGGACCATCGCCGACGCCGCCGAACTGCTGGACAACCATAAGTTCAACGTGGTCATCGCCCGCCTCATGGAGCTGGTCAATGCCACCCGCAAGGCGATCGACAGCGGTGTCGGCGGAGCCGACCCCGCCGTTCGGGAAGCTACGGAAGCGGTGGCCATAGTGCTGAGCCTGTTCGCTCCGTACACCGGAGAGGATCTCTGGGCAGCGCTCGGGCATGAGCCCTCGGTTGCGGCCGCCAGCTGGCCGGCGGTCGACGAGCAGCTGCTGGTCCAGGCCACGGTTACCGCCGTCGTCCAGGTCCAGGGCAAGGTCCGGGACCGGCTCGAAGTGGCCCCGGACATTAGCGAAGAGGAGCTCAAGGCCAAGGCATTGGCATCGGAACAGGTGGTCAAAACGCTCGACGGACGCAGCGTCCGCACGGTCATCGTCCGGGCACCCAAACTGGTCAATATCGTCCCGGCCTAAGGGCGGCTGACAATGTCATGGCTTGAGGAGCTGGTGCAGCGGTCACGGCAACTGCTGCACCAGGCCGGCCGCAAGCCGGAGGAAGTATCCGGACGGCTCAGGGTCGCCGTGGTAACGGATTCGGCCGCCTCCCTGCCGGCTGAGTGGGCAGCCGAACCGGAAACCGCGGACTGGCTGCGGATCGTCCCGATGCCGGTGATGATTTCCGGCCAGATCTACGGCGAGGGAGTGGACGACGTCCCCGCCGTGCTGACCGTCGGTCTGGCTGAAGGTAAGGAAGTCAAGACCTCCCGGCCGTCGCCAGGCCTCTTCAAGCGGACCTATGAGGAACTGCAGCGGCAGGGCTTCGACGCCATCGTCTCCATCCACCTCTCCGGATCCCTTTCAGGCACCGTGGAAGCGGCGGCGCTGGCTGCGGCAGAGACGGATATCCGGGTGGAGATCGTCGATACCCGGTCGGTGGCGATGGCGGAGGGATTTGCCGTTGTCGCCGCGGTGCTGGCGGCGCAGGACGGCGCGGAGGTATCCGCGGTGGCGGAACGGGCCCGCGAAGCGGCGGCAGCCGCCGATGTCCTCTTCTATGTTCCCAGCCTGGACCAGCTGCGCCGGGGCGGGCGGATCAATCCGGCGGCTGGGTTCTTCGGGTCGCTGCTGGCTATCAAACCTATTCTCACTATCCGCGACGGTGCCATCGCAGAGGTGGAGAAAATCAGGACGGCTTCCAAGGCGCTCGTCCGGATGCAGCAGCTGGTGGTCCGGCGGATCGAAGAGCTCGAGTATTCACCGCAGCTGGCTGTCCATTATTTCGGCAATGAAGCAGAGGCCAGGTCGCTGGCCGAAGAGCTCAGTCCTCATGTCGGTGATGAAATCCTGGTCACCGCGGTACCGTCGGTGCTGGCCGCCCATGCCGGACTGGGAGTCCTCGCCGTCGTCATAGGACCCGCCATGCCCGAACCGGTGTCCTGATCTCCACAATCCGGGATGGGATGCTCCTGTCCACAAGCCGCAGGAGCATTCTGCCTGGCCGTTGATTTGCTTCATAGCGTAGTCCCATGGGCCGCCACCGCTGGGGAACAGCCGCCACAGAAGCCAGCCACGGCCTGAAAATGTCCGTTCGGCGCCCGCGTCTGCGGGTGGCACTCGGGGCAGCGCTGATCGCTGCAGGCCTGGCCATCGGTTACGCGCTGGTGCTGCTCCTGACGGCCGATACCCACAGGGATGAGAGCGATGTGCTGCTGTCGCTGCCCGCCACGAGTTCCACCGCTGTGGCCGGACCCACTGGGGAAGGACAGGACCCGGAGCAGGCCGGCGAGCTTGAATCCCCGGCCGAGACGAATGAAGAAGCTGCTTCCGCCGGGCCGGAGGCCGATCCCGGCGATGCAGCGCAGATCATCGTCCATGTCGCCGGCGCCGTCGATCGTCCGGGGATTGTCCGTCTACCGGCATCGGCGCGGGTTTTTGAAGCACTGGAAGCCGCGGGAGGTGCCAGCGAAGACGCAGATCTGGCGTCACTGAACCTGGCGGCGCCGCTCACGGACGGACAACAGGTCTTCGTTTCCTCACCCGAGCACCAGTCCGCCTCCGGCAGCGGCGCGACTGCAGCGGGTCCCGAGGGCGGTGCCGGCGGAGCGGAAGACCAGCCCGCGGCAAAGATCAATCTCAACAGCGCTTCGCTGGAAGAACTTAAGACGCTTCCCCGGGTCGGGCCCGTTCTGGCTCAGCGGATCATCGACTTCCGCGAGCAGCATGGAAGCTTCGGCCGGCCCGAAGACCTGGATGCAGTGCCGGGCATCGGCGAAGTCATGCTGGCAAGCCTCGTGGACTTGGTGACCGTGTGAGCCCGGCGCCGCCCTGGCAGCACTATGCGCGGGCTGCACGCGAAATGGCCGGCGAAACGGTCAAGGACACCACCAGCGACCCGAGCGCCGTCGCAAAGCGAAGCTCGAAGGCGTGGCTGTTCCGGGAAAAACCTACAAGTGATGCAGCCGCGGCCAAACCGCTGCGGCCGGGAGCTGGAGACAGCGGTCCCGGAGCGGTCCGGCTGGATCTGAGGTTAGCCGCCGCGGCGACAACCTGCTGGCTGGTGGCGCTCGTTCTGCTCCGACTACCGCCCGGCGTGGGGTTGACCGGCGCAGCCCTGTGTGGTGGCGCGGTAACAGCGTTCTTGCTGGCCCGACTGCGACGACGCCGGCGGAAGTCTATTCCCGCGGTGACCGGCACAGTGATCCTACTGGTGTGCACTGTCGGACTGCTGGCACTGGTCATCGGCGTCAAACACACGGAACGGCTCAGCGGGCCGATCGGGCCCGCCATAGAATCCGGAGCGTACGTCACCGCCGAACTCACGGCGCTCTCGGATGCCTCTCGCTCAAAGACGCCGTCGACGTTCGGCTCCGGTCCACGGTATCTCGTCACCGCCGAAATCACCGAGGCATCGCACGCGGGACGGAAGTTCGAGGCCGCAACCCCGGTGCTTGTCATCGGTAACCAGACATGGCAGACAGTCCGCTACGGGGATCGGTTGCACGCCGCCGGAACCCTGGCACCGATGGAACCGGGATCGTCGGAAGCTGCCATGCTGAGTGCCTCAACGGCGCCCGATGTGACATCGACTCCGCCGGCTGCTGAGGCGGTCAACGCGCTCCGGAGCTTATTCGTCGAACACACCGGGAGCCTGCCGCCGGATGCGCGCGGACTGCTGCCAGGAATGGTGTTTGGCGACAGGGAACAGCAGACAGACGATTTGGAAGAAGCCATGCGCCGTACCGGCCTGACGCATCTTATGGCGGTCAGCGGAGCGAACTGCAGTTACTTGCTCGGATTTGTTTACCTGTTGGCGACAGCCTGCCGAGCGCCCCGGTGGCTGAGTTCGGTGCTGGGCATTGTCGCGCTGGCCGGATTTGTGCTGTTGGTGCGGCCGGAGCCGAGCGTCCTGCGTGCCGCGGTCATGGGAGCGATCGGCGTGGCAGCACTGGTCTCCGGCCGGCGGCGAGCTTCGCTGTCCTTCCTCGCGCTGGCCGTGCTCATCCTCCTTCTGGCCAATCCATGGCTGGCCAGTGAATACAGTTTCATTCTCTCGGTGCTGGCTACCTTGGGGCTGGTGCTGCTCGGCAGCACGTGCTCGCGATGGCTGCAACACTTCATGCCGAAGCTACTCGCTGACGCCATGGCGATTCCGCTGGCTGCCCAGCTGTTCTGCACGCCCGTCCTCGTCCAGCTCCAACCGGAGTTGGCCATGTTCTCGATACCGGCCAACATCCTGGCGGCGCCGGTGGTTCCCTTCGTCACCATCGGCGGCATGGTCTCCCTGGCGCTGCTCCCATGGGCGCCACTACCCGGCGGTTGGCTCGTCCACACTACAGGCTTTCTCACCCTCTGGGTCGCGCAGATCGCCCGGACCTTCTCCGGACTTCCACTGGCCACTCTTCCGTGGCTTGGCGGACCGGCCGGCGCGGTCTTGGCGGCCGCTGCCGCCGTCGTCCTTCTCGCCCTTCTGTGGCTGGCTGCGCAGGGACGGGACGGCTTTTCCTCTTTGTGGTTCAGGGTCGAGCAGACGTCCTGCCGTGGCCGTGGCTCCGGCCGGCGGTACACGCCTGAACTGCCTGCGTCCGCAGACCAGGGGACCTCCCTGGGCGCGGATCAGGAAGCCCAACGCGGGAGGGGGACCACACGGCGCGCCGGAGCGCGGTGGACCGGGAAGCAGCGGGTGGGGGCTGCGTTTTGTGCGGCTGTCGTCGCCGGTGCGCTGCTGGGCTGGCTGTTCTCAAACAGGGGTGTTCCCGCGCTGCCCGAACGCTGGGATGCCGTGGTCTGCGACGTCGGTCAAGGCGACGGGCTGGTGATCCGCACAGGTACGGGCCAGGCCATGGTTATTGATGCCGGGCCTGAACCCGGCGCTATGGATTCCTGCCTGGATTCGCTCGGAGTGGAGAGCATCGGGCTTTTGGTCCTCACGCACATGCACCTGGACCATTACGGTGGCCTGGACGGCGTGCTGGACGGACGTAGGGTGGCGCGGGTGCTCGTTGGAAGTTCGAAGAAGGAGCTGCCCGACCTGGTCGACGGCACGCTGGCCGAACACGGATTGGACCCTGAACTCGGCAAGGCGGGATATTCGGGCCGGACGGGCAGCGCTTCGTGGGAAATACTCTGGCCGACGGCGGCACGGACCGGCGCTTCGGAGAACGATTCAAGCATCGTCATGCTGGTCACAGTCCCTGGCGCCGACGGCGGGGCTCTGCGCATACTGCTGACCGGCGACCTGGAAGAGGAGGCCGCGGCAGATCTGCTCCGGGGCTTGGCTCTTGAACCGGGCAGCGTGGACGTCCTTAAGATCAGCCATCACGGCGCCCGTAACGGTGGGACCGCGATCCTGGACCGGGTGCAGCCGAGAACGGCGGTTATTTCTGTTGGCCGTGACAATGACTACGGCCATCCTGCGCCCGCGATCCTCTCGGCCTTGGAGCGGCTCCGGATACCGGTTTTCCGGACGGATCAAATCGGTACCATCGTCGTCGATCTCGCAGACGGCAGCCTGGCCGTGCGTCCGGCGGAATGAGCGGTTTCCGGCTTGGGAAAATCGGCTGCCCGTGACAATGTTGACTCTGATACTAGGAGGACCTGACCTGTGAATCCACCCCCGGCCCGTCCGGCCGCAGGCAGCAAGACTGCCGGCCGAACTGTTTCCTGGCGCGACGTTGAACCGGCTCCGGTCGTGCTCATCAGCGGGCCCGAAGAATATCTGGCACACCGGGCCAGAGACCGTATCCGGTCGATGACCCGGGGAGTTCATCCGGACGTCGAGCTCACTACGCTGGAGGCTGCATCCTACTCGTACGGCCAACTGACCATGATTGCCAGCCCCAGCCTCTTCGGCGAATCAAAGTTGGTTGAAGTGGACGGTGTGGCGCAGATGAACGATGAGTTCTTGGGCGACGCATTGGCATATCTGCAGGCCCCGGCGGAGGACGTCACCCTGGTGCTGCACCATTCGGGCGGGGTCCGGGGCAAGAAATTGCTGGACGCTATCAAGGCCAGCGGGGCACCGGTGGTCGACTGCCAGGCGATGAAGAAGGACTCGGACAAACTGGACTTTGTCCGGCGGGAGTTCAAAGCTGCCCGGCGCGGACTTGATCCGGCGGCCGGTCAAGCACTGGTCGCTGCCGTCGGCGCATCCCTCCCGGACCTAGCAGCGGCGTGCGCCCAGCTGATCTCGGACGTTCAGGGAACGGTCACGGAAGAGACGGTCGAGAAATACTACGGCGGCCGCGTGGAAGCCACCGGCTTCAAAGTGGCTGACGCTGCCGTCTCCGGCAGGGGAGCGGTCGCTTTGTCCACGCTCCGGCATGCATTGGCCACAGGCGTGGATCCGGTGCCGATAGTCGCTGTCCTGGCCATGAAACTTCGGCAGATCGCCAAGGTAAAGGGAGCATCAGTCAGTGCTAAAGACGCTGGCCTGGCCCCGTGGCAATTCGACCAAGCACGTAAGGACGCGAGGAACTGGGACTCGGCTGCGCTGGCTGCCTGCATACAGATGCTTGCCGAAACCGATGCCCAGGTAAAGGGCGCAGCCCGGGATCCCGAATACGCCGTAGAGCGTGCCGTCACGGTTATCGCAGCGAGCGTTGGCCACTAGCTGCCTACTCTTAATGCAATGAAGGCCCCCGCCGATCGGCGGGGGCCTTCATTGCATCGGCGGTAAACGCCGGTGAAGCTGCTTCCTAGAGGGCGTTGACCTTCTTGGAGATAGCGGACTTGCGGTTAGCAGCGTTGTTCTTGTGAATAACGCCCTTGCTGACAGCCTTGTCCAGCTTGCGGCTGGCCGTAGCCAGAGCAGCGGTTGCACCGTCCTTATCGGAGGACTCAACGGCGCTGCCGACTGCGCGGATAGCAGTCCTCAGCTCGGACCGAACAGCGATGTTGCGCTGGCGGGCCTTCTCGTTGGTTAGGATGCGCTTCTTCTGGGACTTGATATTAGCCACGTATAAACTCTCTTTGTTGCGGACTGGTCGGTGAGGGCAGTCAGACCGGCCATTGACTGAGCGGCGTGGGGATACCGTAATGGCAGCCGGCCTGAGGTGCCCGTCGACCTGCGCGGACACACAGCTATAAATGTTAGCAGAAAAGCTTCCGGGGCTGCGTCCGCCGCCGAGGCGGCGCGCCGAAGCCTAATTCCAGCCGCGCGTCTGTCTCAGTGCTGCCGCCACCTGGGAAAACTCACGTTCGCCCAGGACTGCTCCCTCGCGCCGGATATCCCGCGGATCCAACTGCAGTACACGGTCGAGTTTTACCTCGCTGGGCCGTCCGCGCGGGTCCCAGGATCCCTGCCCTATGTCTACGTAGTCCTCGTGGCTGTTTGAACCGTTGTTCCGGTCCCTGCTGGTCATCATTAATGCCAGCAGCCATGGACCGTTATGGCCTATCAGCAGCACAGGGCGGTCCTTGCCCTTGCTGTGGTCCTCCTCGTATGGAACCCAGGTCCAGACAATTTCCCCCGGATCCGGTTGGCCGTCCGGGCTGGGGGAGTAGGCCACGGAAGCCCGGCCGCGGAAGTCGCCGGGGTACGTCGCGCTCAGTTGCCCCTGGCCGTGTTCCGTTGCGGGGCCCGGCCGGCTGACAGGCGGCCGCCCTCGGCCTGCACCCGGGGGCCTGGACGTTGAAGAGCGGTTGACCGCCCGGAGGACTTTTGCGGCACCGCGGAGCAGCCGGCCAAGAGTGTTCACGTTGAAAGCCATGCACCAAAACTACCCGTCGAATCCGTACCTGCCGGGAAGAAACAGCGGTCATCTCATGGGAGACTGTTAACTTGGTATCTATCGAAGAGCCATCATCGAAGCCCCGTTAGAGAGTTAGGAAACCGCTGTGTCACCCATGGCCCGCACCGCACCGGTGCCTGCCGCCACAGATCCGGCGATCATCAGGAACTTCTGCATCATCGCCCATATCGACCACGGGAAGTCCACCCTGGCGGACCGGATGCTGCAGTTAACCGGCGTAGTTGAGCAGCGGGACATGAAGGCCCAGTATCTGGACCGGATGGACATCGAGCGCGAACGCGGCATCACCATCAAGTCCCAGGCTGTCCGTCTGCCGTGGGAGCTCGATGGCAGGACCTATGCGCTGAACATGATCGACACACCGGGGCACGTGGACTTCACCTATGAGGTGTCCCGGTCTCTAGCTGCCTGCGAAGGCGCTGTTCTGCTCGTCGACGCGGCGCAGGGCATCGAAGCCCAGACGCTGGCGAACCTGTACCTGGCGATGGAGAATGACCTGACCATCATCCCGGTGCTGAACAAGATCGACCTGCCGGCGGCACAGCCGGAGAAGTATGCTGCGGAGCTTGCCAACCTCATCGGCGGCGATCCCGAGGATGTGCTGAAGGTCTCCGGTAAAACCGGTATGGGCGTTGAGGACCTGCTGGACAAAATTGTCCGCGACCTGCCCGCCCCCGTCGGTAATGCCGATGCCCCGGCCCGTGCCATGATCTTCGACTCGGTCTATGACACCTACCGCGGTGTGGTGACCTACGTCCGCGTGGTCGACGGGGAACTCAAGCCCCGCGAACGTATCCAGATGATGTCCACCAGAGCCAGCCACGAACTGCTGGAAATCGGTGTCAGCTCTCCGGAACCGGTGCCCTCCAAGGGCCTGGGCGTTGGCGAGGTCGGCTACCTGATCACCGGCGTGAAGGACGTGCGGCAGTCCAAGGTCGGCGACACGGTCACCACCTTGAACAACCCTGCCCCGGAATCCCTCGGCGGCTATGCGGACCCCAAACCGATGGTCTTCTCCGGTCTCTACCCGATCGACGGAGCCGACTATCCGGTACTTCGCGACGCCCTGGACAAGCTCAAGCTCAACGACGCCGCCCTGGTTTACGAACCGGAAACCTCGGCCGCTCTCGGCTTCGGCTTCCGCGTGGGCTTCCTCGGCCTGCTCCACTTGGAAATCACGCGTGAACGCTTGGAGCGCGACTTTAACCTGGACCTGATCTCCACCGCGCCCAACGTCGTCTATGAGGTGACCCTCGAAGACAAGAAGGTCGTCACGGTCACCAACCCGAGCGAATATCCGGACGGAAAAGTCTCCGAGGTCCGGGAGCCGATGGTTTCGGCCACCATTCTGGCCCCGAACGAGTTTGTGGGCGCCATCATGGAGCTCTGCCAGGGCCGCCGCGGCGATATGAAGGGCATGGACTACCTGTCGGAAGACCGGGTGGAGCTTCGCTACCGGCTGCCGTTGGCCGAAATCGTTTTCGACTTCTTCGACCTGCTCAAGTCCAAGACCCGCGGCTACGCCTCCCTCGACTGGAAGGCGGACGGTGAACAGGTGGCCGATCTGGTGAAGGTGGACATCCTGCTGCAGGGTGAACAGGTGGACGCGTTCAGCGCCATCACCCACAAGGACAAGGCCTACAGCTACGGGGTGATGATGACCGGCAAACTGCGCGAGCTCATCCCCCGCCAGCAGTTCGAGGTGCCCATCCAGGCAGCAATCGGCTCGCGCATCATCGCCCGCGAAAATATCCGCGCCATCCGCAAGGACGTGCTGGCCAAGTGCTACGGCGGCGACATCAGCCGTAAGCGCAAACTACTGGAGAAGCAGAAGGAAGGCAAGAAGCGCATGAAGATGGTCGGCCGGGTGGAAGTTCCACAGGAAGCCTTCATCGCAGCGCTGTCGTCCGATGAATCGAAAGACAAGAGCAAGAAATAAAACCGTAGTGATGAAGACAACGACGACGGCGGCGGTCGCCTGTGCCTAGCGTCCTGCCGCTGGGAGACCCGGCACCGGCCGATGGCTTGCTGCCGCCGCAGGCCGCTGCCGGCGCACAGGACAGGGACTTCTGTCTCTATGTCCACATTCCGTTCTGCTCGGTGCGTTGCGGCTACTGCGACTTCAATACCTACACTGCCAAGGAGCTCGGTTCAGGCGCCTCGCAGGACGAATACGCCGGCACCCTCAACGCCGAACTCGACCTCGCGGCCAAGGTGCTGCCCGCATCCGGGCTGCCCCGGCGCCCGCTGTCGACGGTCTTTTTCGGCGGCGGTACTCCCACTTTGCTGCCGGCATCGGATCTGGCGGCCATTTTGGGCCGTGCCACCGAACTATGGGGTCTGGCACCGGCGGCCGAGGTCACCACGGAGGCCAATCCGGACTCCGTCACGCCCGAATCGCTGCAGACGCTGGCGGCGGCCGGGTTCACCCGTGTTTCCTTCGGGATGCAGTCCGCAGTACCCCACGTGCTCAAGGTGCTTGACCGCACGCATGATCCGGAACGCGTTCCGCAGGCGGTGCGCTGGGCACGCGAGGCCGGGCTGCATGTCAGCCTGGACCTGATCTACGGCACGCCGGGGGAGTCGGTTGCCGATTGGGAGACCAGTCTGGATGCCGCGATCGACTGCCAGCCGGATCATATTTCGGCCTATGCGCTGATCGTGGAGGAGGGCACCAAGCTCGCCGCCCAGATCCGCCGCGGCGAAGTACCGGGAATTGACGACGATGACCACGCCACCAAATATGAACTCGCCGAGGCGCGGTTGGCTGCCGCCGGCTTTGGCTGGTACGAGGTCAGCAACTGGGCCCGCACTGAAGCCGACCGTTGCCGGCACAATCTCTCTTACTGGCGTGGTGATGACTGGTGGGGTGCCGGCCCCGGGGCCCACTCCCACATGGGCGGTGTCCGCTGGTGGAACGTGAAGCATCCGGCCGCGTACGGCCAACGTCTGTCAACAGGGGTCTCTCCGGCGGCGGGACGGGAAACGCTTGACGCAGCGACCCGCAAACTGGAACATGTGATGCTCCAGACCCGCATCATTGATGGTCTGCGGACACAGGAACTGGGCCCGCAGGGGCGGAACGCGGTAGCCGGTCTGATCGCAGACGGGCTGGTGGACGGACCCGCGGCTTTCGACGGCACCGTCCGGCTCACTTTGCAGGGCAGGCTGCTTGCCGACGCCGTGGTCCGCCGCCTCCTGGAAGACTGACAAGCACCACGCTGGATGAGCCCTCTTCGGCGCGCCTCCGCCTGCGGGCTTAGTGGAGCAGGCGGAGATTCAATGAGTAGCGGTAGGGACGGCCGCGGTTGACTGCGATGCCTGCCATCACAGAGAACACGGTGAGGAAAACCCAGATTGCCGCTGCAACGACGGCAAAGAAGCCGCTGATCACAGGCACCAGAATCAGCACGTTGGCAATAACAGCGACGATCGTTGGCGGGAGCGTGAAGTTCAGGGCTTCTTTCGACTCCTGGGCCGTGAAGGGGCCCCGGTCCTTGAAGATCAGGTAGATGACCAGCGAAGGAAAGCACCCCAGAATGCCGCCGAAATGAGCCAGAGTGGCCCATTGACGGTCTTCGGACGGCGTTAGCGGCAGGGCTGAGGAAGAGGCGCTTTCATACTGCGTCCGGGGAGCCGGCTGACGATCCGGTTGCTTCTTGCGCGCGGGGTTGTCTGACACAGGACCTACCTCAGGAGAATTCGTTTTCGTTCTAATGGCTATTACCTACGAAACTAAGATTAGCCGCAATGACCGGTAAACAGCGGACTGGGGTCAATCTGCCGGCGCAGAATGGGGTTGTCGCCATGCGCATTCCTCAGGCCGTGAGGAAATCGATGACTTCTTCGACACGTCCCAGTAGGGACGGTTCAAGATCCGCATAGGTATTGACGCTGCCGAGCAAGCGCTTCCACCCGTGCGCGATGTCGATCTGGGTTTTGTTGGGCCACCCGAGGCCGGCAAGGATTCCGGTTTTCCAATCGGTTCCGCGGGGAACCACGGGCCATTTTTCCAGCCCGATGACGGCCGGTTTGATGGCCTGCCACACGTCCACATACGGGTGTCCGACGATCAGCACGTTGTTGCGCGCTGACGGAACTGCCATGGCGGCCTGCGCAATCCGCCACTCCTTGGTGTCGGGCAGCAGATGGTCTACCAGAATGCCCAACTTCCGCTGCGGCCCCGGGCTGAACGCCGATACTGCCGAAGCGAGGTCATCGACGCCGTGAAGCGGCTCCACAACTATGCCTTCGACCCGAAGATCGTGGCCCCACACCTTCTCGACGAGTTCGGCATCGTGCTTGCCTTCGACCCAGATCCGGCTGGCCTTCGCTACCTGCGCGCGCAGTCCTTCTACTCTGACGGATCCGGAGGCCGTCCGCTGCGGACGTGCGACGGCGGCAGCGGCCATGGCAGGAACTACCTCCACGGGTTCACCTTCCAGCAGAAAGCCGAAGCCCAGGGGGAAAGAACGTTTCTTGCCGCGCCGGTCCTCCAGCGACACCAGATGGACCCCGCCGGACTTTTCCACACGCACCACCGCGCCTACCCAGCCGCTTTCGACATCCTCCAGTACCAATCCGGGTTCGGCCCCTACCTTGCGAAGCTGACGCGACTTCGGAGCGGATAGATCCTGTGGTCCCCAGCCGTAGCTGCTCATCGGTTGTAGTCCTTCGGTCATGCAGCTTTCGGGTAGCTGCAGGCGATCAGCGGAGCCGCCGATAGGTGCATGGCAGCCTGACAATGCTAACAACGTGCCAAACGTATTAGACTTAGCACTTGGACGTGTTGAGTGCTAACCGACATGTCTGCTGCAGCCGTACGAAATCAGGAGGTGCCCAGTGAGCGAAGGCCGTCGGCTAGAGGTGCTGCGCGCTATCGTGGAAGATTACGTGCATTCGCGTGAACCCGTAGGGTCCAAAGCACTGGTTGACCGCCACCATTTAGGTGTTTCCTCGGCCACAATCCGCAATGACATGGCTGCGCTCGAAGAAGAAGGCCTGATCGTCGCTCCGCACACCAGTGCCGGCCGCATTCCAACGGACAAGGGCTACCGGCTCTTCGTGGACCGGATTTCGGATGTGAAGCCGCTCTCCTCCGCTGAACGCCGTGCTATCCAGGCCCTGCTCGAAAACGCGGGCGACCTGGACGATGTCATGGATCGCACCGTGAGGCTGTTATCCCAGCTGACCAATCAGGTAGCAGTGATCCAGTATCCGCGGCTGGGTCGGGCCTGCACCAGGCACATCGAGTTTGTCCTGCTCGCACCGCAACAGGTCCTCGTTGTCCTGATTGCCGATAACGGGAAAGTTGAGCAGCGGGTCATTTCCCTGCCTGATCCCGTCACGGATGAAGAATTATCCGATCTCCGATCGGCCTATCTCTCAGAGTTGGCCGGGCACCCCCTGGATTCGGTGGGCGGGCTGCTCCGGAACGGATTGAAGGACGCCAGGCCCGGCACCGAGGCTATCGTGCCACCACTTTCAGCGGCCTTGGAAAGTCTTGCTGCAGCCACACAGGAGGAGCGTATCCTCATGGCCGGCACAGCCAATCTGGCCCGTTCCACCATGGATTTCCCGTTGAGTATCGGACCCATTCTCGAGGCACTCGAGGAACAGGTGGTCCTGCTCCGCCTGCTGTCGGAGATGCAGCAGGACGCGCACGGGATTTCCGTACGCATTGGGCACGAGAACCCGTACGGCTCGTTGGCGGAAACGTCCGTGGTCGCAACCGGCTATGGTCCGGGTTCTTCAGCCAAGCTGGGCATCCTCGGTCCAACCCGGATGGATTATCCGACTACTATGGCCGCCGTGCGTGCCGTAGCCCGTTATTTGTCACGGATCCTTGCCGGATAGGCAGCCGGCCAACCAGCAGCACATGGACAGCGGGAGCCGCTGTCCGCAACCGATTCCCAGGAAGAGAAGTAATACAAGGTGAGCAACCACTACGACGTACTCGGTGTCAGCCGCGATGCCACTGCTGAGGAAATCAAGAAGGCCTATCGGAAGCTGGCCCGCAAGCTCCACCCTGATGTGAACACCGGGCCGGAGGCTGCAGAACAATTCAAGCAGGTCAGCCATGCCTACGAGGTGCTGTCGGACCCGCAGAAGCGGCGGGTCTATGACACCACAGGCAATGAGAACGGCACAGACAGCGGCTTCGGCGGCGGTTATTCGGGTGCTGGGTTCGCCTTCCAGGATATTTTCGAAACCTTCTTCGGTGGGCAGGGCAGTGCCGGACCCCCTTCGCGCACGCGCCGCGGACAGGACGCGCTGATCAATGTCCGCATCGATCTCAAGGATGCCGTATTCGGCGTCAACAAGAAGATCGAAGTGGACACCGCCGTCGTTTGCCCTACGTGCGACGGCAGCTGCTGCCGTCCCGGCACCAGCCCGCGGACCTGCGACATCTGCGGCGGCTCGGGCCAAGTACAGCGTGCCGTGCGCTCCATCCTGGGGCAGGTTATGACCGCCGCTCCCTGCGGAAGCTGCCAGGGATTCGGCACGATCATCCCCGACCCGTGCAATGAATGTAATGGCGAGGGCCGCATCCGCAGCCGCCGCTCCCTGACCATCAAAATTCCGGCAGGTGTCGGAACGGGCACCCGGATCCAGCTGGCCGGGCAGGGCGAATCAGGTACGGCAGGTGGCCCGCAGGGCGACCTCTACGTCGAGATCCGTGTTGCCCCGGATAAGAACTTCATCCGTGAGGGCGACGACCTCCATGTGACGATGGCGGTACCGATGACGGCTGCGGCCCTCGGTACCGATGTGGACATGGACACGTTCGACGGGACGCAGTCGCTGAACATCAAGCCCGGTACCCAGGCCGGCGAGATCATCACCCTCAAGGGGCTCGGCGTAACGCATCTGCGGGGCTACGGCCGCGGCGATCTGAAGGTCCATGTTCACGTGGAAACGCCTACCAGACTCGATTCCGAGCAGGAGGAGCTGCTGCGCCAGCTCGCAGCGTCGCGCGGCGAGCAGTTCACTGAAGGCAAGCTTGCGGGCAGCGGCAGCGGCGTGTTTGCCCGGCTGCGGGACAAGCTCGGCAATCTCTAACAGTGACCAATCCCGTTTTCTTCACCGAACCTGGAGCACTGGCAGCGGTGGCGTCCGGTGAGGAATTTGTCTTAGTCGGTGCCGAAGCCAGGCATGCTGTCGCGGTTAAGCGCCTGAGCCCCGGCGAGAGCGTGGACGTCGTTGACGGACGGGGCATGCGGCTTTCGGGAACGGTCGTCTCGACGGGTACGGAGAGCCTGACCGTCTCCGTCGAGACCGTTGCCCCGGAGCCGCCGGCACCCTTCCGGCTGACGCTCGTCCAGGCCTTGGCCAAGGGCGACCGTGACGAACTCGCAATCGAAGCTGCCACTGAACTGGGTGTGGACGAGGTTGTTCCCTGGCAGGCCGAACGGAGCATTGTCCGCTGGCGCGACGCCAAGGCTGCCAAGGGGATGGCGAAGTGGGAATCGACGGTCCGGTCCGCCGCGAAGCAAGCGCGCCGCGCCACCGTCCCTGACGTGGCGCCGCTGGTTGATTTGAAATCGCTTTGTGGACGTATCGGCGAGAGCAGGTTAGCGCTGATCCTCCATGAGGACGCGCGGCTGTCACTGGCAGAAGCGGTTCAAAGAAGTGGGTTGGAATCAGAACCAGCCCTGGAGCAGAGCATTCTCATGATTGTTGGGCCCGAGGGCGGCATGAGTCATCGCGAGGTTGAGCAGATGCGTGAGGCCGGGGCGGTGCCAGTGATCCTGGGACCGCATGTGCTCAGGTCCTCAACTGCCGGGCCGGCCGCCGTCGCGCTGCTCAGCGAGCGGCTGGGCCGCTGGAACTGAACGCCGCCTGGCCCGCTTACCTGACCGTGAAAGCCTTACTGTCCGCATTCTGAGGCTCTTCGGTACGGCCGCTCATGTCCTGGTGGAAGACCATGACCCGGTATGTGCCAGGGTCAAGCTCCTGGCTGAACCGGAACTCACCGGTTTCACCTGCAGCCGAGTCAACCTGCACCGTACCCTCTTCGACGATGGTTCCTTCACCGGTGTCTTCTGCCGACTCCAGCCGTGAAATGCGCCAGGACAATTGGGATTCAAAGGCAACGCCGCGCCCATAGACTTCCACTCGTCCTTCAGTGGTGGCCCCTTGCTGTGGATCAATGATCCAGATCGGTGCACTGAGATTAGCGTCTCGGGACATCGGCTCGCCGAGCTCCACATGGCCGAATGCCTTGTAGCCGGAATGTCCGTCAACCAGGATGACGACGTCGAGCGGGTTTTCCGCGGTACTCAAACCGGCATTAGCAGCTGCCGCGGTTGCGGTGTAGACCAACTGCTGCACGGCACGTTCCGCAATTCCGGCGTCCACGTCGGCCTTGAACGCGTCGGAGGAGATGTCCAGCGTAATGACGGATCCGTTGGTGATGGAGGCCCCGACCTTGGACGCCGGCTGCCAGGGATTGAAATAGTCCGGGTCCAGCGGCTGCAGCTTGGTGACCGCACTGACGGCACTAGTGATCGGATCACCAAGATCCTCCGCTTCGCGGAACTCGCGGTAGAGGAACACGGTTTCGGCATTCGTGCCCAGCCAGTAGACCGGGGAAAGAGCGGTACTTTGCAATGTTTCAACCGGAGCGCTGGTCACCAGGGGACTGCTCTGAGTGGTCGGCTGGCCGCTGCTGGCCGGCATGGAAGTCTGGCCGTTCGGGCCGTTCCCTGAAGGCGTGCAACCAATCATGACCATGGAGCCAAGGGTCAACACTGCCAGCCACGCGCGGAATCGGCGCGGGGCTGCGTGGTGCGGCCGGTGGTGCTGCTCGGTGGAAATGACCGGATTCCTCCTCAACTCATGGCGGCGTCCTGAACGCGAATGGAAGTCTGATGGCGGCACCTGTCGGTACCTGAAAAACCAGCTTGGCATACTGCCGGCGTCGCGACGCGCGGTTGGCCCGTCTCTCAACCGGACTGATGCACGATTGAGACAGGATCGATATCTACCGGTCATGCATGGATTTCGGGAACGACATCCGGCCGTTGCCGTAGCATTGAGATGTATAGCAAACCCACACAACAGTCGTACTAGCTAAGGGGAGATGGAAGGCCTGCCGGCCGCTTTATGTCGGAAACACGTCTGGATGTGGATCCGCTCGGATCCAGTAACCGTTCCATCCACTTTGAATCGTCGGAACATATGGTCAAGGCACTCGGAGCCCAGGATGAGGTGCTCCGGCTCATAGAATCCGAGTTCAGCGACGTGAATCTGCATGTACGCGGCAACGAGCTGTCCATCTCCGGCCCGCCCGCCGTCGTCGACCGTACGGAGCGCCTACTGGAGGAGATCCGCACGCTGGCCGCCAATGACACGCATGTGTCGCCGCAGGTAGTTGCGCAGCTGCTGCGAATGCTCAGCGAGCAATCTGTTGCCAGGCCGGCCGAAGTGCTGACGCTGAACATTCTTTCCTCGCGTGGACGGACCATCCGTCCGAAGACGCTGAATCAGAAGAACTATGTGGACGCCATCGACGACAACACCATTGTCTTTGGGATCGGCCCGGCCGGTACGGGCAAGACGTATCTGGCGATGGCCAAAGCGGTCCAGGCTCTGCAGCACAAGGAAGTCAACCGGATCATCCTGACGCGTCCGGCCGTTGAAGCGGGGGAGCGGCTCGGCTTCCTGCCCGGAACGCTCAGCGACAAGATCGACCCCTACCTGCGTCCGCTCTATGATGCCCTGCACGACATGATGGATCCGGATTCCATTCCCCGGTTGATGGCAGCGGGCACCATTGAGGTCGCACCATTGGCCTATATGCGCGGCCGGACCCTCAACGATGCGTTCATTATTTTGGATGAAGCGCAGAACACCACGCCGGAACAGATGAAGATGTTCCTGACGCGGCTCGGATTCGGCTCGAAAATGGTAGTTACGGGCGATGTCACGCAGATTGACCTTCCGGGCGGCACGAGCTCCGGACTCAAGATCGTCAGTGAAATCCTGCAAGGTGTGGATGACGTCAATTTCTCCATGCTCGAGGCTACGGATGTGGTCAGGCATCGTCTGGTCAGCGACATCGTAACCGCCTATGGCCGTTGGGACGACGAACACCGCAAGCCCTCGACAGCCCGGCGCCGGCGGACGGAACAGGAGAGCTAGCACGTGGCAATCGAAGTCAACAACGAGACAGAGTACGACGCCGACGAAGCCGGCCTGGGCCGTCTCGGCCGCTTCGTGCTCGAAAGCCTCTATGTGCACCCGGAAGCCGAACTCTCCATCATCCTGGTCGACACGGACGCCATGGAACGGCTGCACATCGAATGGATGGACGAACCGGGTCCCACGGACGTGCTCTCCTTTCCCATGGACGAGCTGCGGCCGGGCACGGCTGCGCAGCCCAGTCCCGCCGGGGTCCTTGGTGACATTGTGATCTGCCCGCAGGTCGCGGATGAGCAGGCCCAAAAGGCAGGCCACAGTATTGGCGAGGAGATGCTGCTGCTGGCCACCCACGGCCTTCTGCACCTGCTCGGCTACGACCACGCCGAGCCGGACGAGGAGCAGGAAATGTTTTCCCTCCAACGGCAACTGCTGGCTGCGTTCCTGGGCAAGGACGCGCCCACGGAGACCACGCGTTGATCATTGGCTCCCTGGCCGGCATGGCGCTGGCCTTTACGCTCTTCGCGGCAGTACTTACCGCCGCTGAGGCAGCCTTTACCTACCTGCCGAGGCAGGAAGCGGAACAGCTGCTGGCCAGCGGGCGCGTACGTACGTTGGCTATGGTGCTCCAAGCGCCGGTAGCCCACATGCACGCCCTGCGGTTCTGGCGTGTCTGGTTTGAAATGGCAGGCGCGGTAGCAGTCGCCCTGCTTTTCCATGACCTGCTGGATAACATCTGGATGGCGGGGCTGCTCGCCACAGTGACCATGGCGGCGGTGGGCTTCGTGCTGGTGGGTGTTTCCCCACGCCAGTTTGGCCGCATTCACGCTCCCGCAGTGGTTAAGGCGACGGCTCCCGCCATACGCTTCCTTTGCGGAATTCTCGGACCGGTACCAGGTTGGCTCGTGCGTCTGGGCAGCGCGATCGCGCCGAACGCTCCACGGGCAGATGCCGCGTTCTTCTCAGAGGAGGAGTTCCGCGACCTTGTGGATCGTGCCAGCGAGGCTGAAATGATCGAAGACGCGGAAGCGGAGCTCATCCACTCGGTGTTCGAACTCGGAGATACCAAGGTCCGTGCCGTGATGGTGCCGCGCACCGACATGCTCACTATCGATTCCGGATCTACCCTGCAGCAGGCGATGTCCCTGTTTCTGCGCTCGGGATATTCCCGCATTCCCGTCATCGGGGAGAACGCGGACCAGGTGCGCGGTATCCTCTATTTGAAGGACGTAGCCGCCCGGCTGCATTCGAGGCCTGGAACGGCGGCATCGACCATGGTTGATGAAGCGTCGCGTGACGTACGGTATGTGCCGGAGTCAAAAGCGGTCAGCGATCTGCTCAAGGAACTGCAGCGTGAGTCTACCCACGTGGCTATCGTCATCGACGAATACGGGGGCACTGCCGGTCTGGTCACTCTGGAAGACTTGATTGAGGAAATCGTCGGCGAAATTGTCGACGAGTATGATTCCGAGAGCCCCGAAATCGAGCCGCAGCCGGACGGGCGATACTTGATCAGCGCACGTACCAGCATTGACGACGTCGGCGAACTCTTCGATCTGGATCTGGACGACGAGGAAGTCGATACAGTGGGCGGATTGCTGGCCAAAACCCTGGGGCGGGTCCCCATCGTGGGTAGCCAGGTGGAGATCGACGGGCTCCACCTGTACGCCGAGCGGCTTGAAGGCAGGCGGAACCGCGTCTCGCATGTCCTTGTTTGGTTTCAGCCACCCACACACCAAGAGAATTCAGCGGCTGCCGACAACGGCGCCGCTGCCGCCAGCCAGGCACCCGCAGGTGCGGAATCGGAGACAGAACGATGAGTCCAAACAAAGGCAAAGTAGTTGCCATGGCAACCGAAGGCTGGCCGGAGAATTATCGCGCCGGTTTCGTCTCGCTCGTGGGGCGGCCGAACGCCGGCAAATCGACACTGACCAACGCGTTGGTCGGGCAAAAGGTGGCCATCACCTCTGCCAAGCCGCAGACCACCAGGCACACCATCCGCGGTATTGTGCACCGCGAGGATGCCCAGCTGGTGCTGGTGGATACCCCGGGATTGCACCGGCCTCGGACGCTGCTGGGGCAGCGTCTGAACGATCTGGTCGCCGACACACTCTCCGAGGTGGATGCGATCGGCTTCTGCCTTCCTGCAAATGAAAAGATCGGTCCCGGCGACCGCTTTATCGCCAACCAGCTGGCCGCACTGGCGAACAAGCCTGTCATCGCGCTGGTTACCAAGACTGATCTGGTGGACCGCGCGGCCCTGGCGGAGCAGCTGCTGGCCGTCACCGCGCTGGGCGCTGAGGTCTTTCCGGATGGCTTTGCCGACGTCGTTCCGGTCTCGGCAGCCGACGGTTTCCAGGTCGACACGGTTAACAATGTGTTGATTTCCCGCATGCCGCTGTCACCGCCGCTATATCCCGACGGTGAGTTGACCGATGAGCCCGAGGCCGTGATGGTCGCCGAGCTGATCCGCGAGGCTGCTTTGGAGGGAGTCCGGGACGAACTGCCGCACTCTTTGGCCGTGGTGGTGGAAGAGATCGTTCCGCGTGAGGGGCGCAGTGAGGACAACCCGTTGCTGGATGTCCGGGTCAACCTCTTCGTCGAACGTTCCAGCCAGAAGGCCATCATCATCGGGAAGGGCGGCGCCCGGCTTCGCGATGTCGGCACCAAAGCACGGCGTGGCATTGAGGCACTGTTGGGTACGCGGGTATATCTTGATCTTCATGTGAAAATCGCCAAGGACTGGCAACGGGACCCGAAACAGCTGGTACGGCTCGGCTTCTAGCAGACCGGGGGAACTTTCCACGGCTTCTGCCCGTAATATGTGTAGCAATCTATTGACTTAACCGTAGTGAGGGGGAACATCCGTGGGTCGTCGCGGCAGTTCCAGTGATGATCCACTGTTCCAGGAAGGCCGTGCGCCTGATCACCCTGCACGTGGGGAGCAGACACTCCAACCCCGGCGCGACACCGCCCGGCATCTGCGCTCCTCCAAGCGCATGGGTTGGCTGAAAATCGTTGCGGTGGTTCTGGCCTGCGCATTGATCGCAGGAATCGGCGTCGTCGTCGTAAAGGTCATGGGTCTGCGCGCCAGCCTTACGGCCGAGCCCCTGAACCTGGGTACCGGGGCCACCGGTCTGCCCGTGGATCTGAGCACCGACCCGGTCCAGATCCTCATTCTGGGCACCGATTCCAGGGCCAATACAGACGGTGCCTACGGCAAGGACCCTTCGTCCGACGGCAAAGGCAACTCCGATGTCATGATGCTGATGAACCTGTCCGCGGACCGGGAGCGGGTGACCGTGGTCAGCCTGCCGCGGGACTTGCTGACCGACATTCCCACCTGCGAGGATCCCCAAACCGGGCAGATCTATCCCGCACAGGAGTTCGCCCAGCTGAACACCGCCTTGAGCTATGGTGGTCCCGGCTGCACAGTCGCGGCCATCAATGAGCTGACCGGGATGGAAGTCGACCATTTCATGATGGCGGACTTCAACGCCGTCAAGGAGCTCTCCCAAGTCATCGGCGGCGTGGAAGTCTGCGTCAATGAGCCGATCAACGACACTTATTCCGACCTGGTGCTGCCCGCCGGCGTTAGCACGGTGCAGGGCGAGCAGGCGCTGGCTTTCCTGCGGACGCGCCACGCGTTCGGAGACGGCGGAGACCGTGGCCGCATTCGCGCACAGCAGAGCTTCCTGGCCTCGATGGCCCGCAAGATCACGTCTGAGGGTACGCTCACGAACGTACCCCGGCTCTACAACATCGCCGACGCCGTGGCCAGGAACCTCACGGTCGACGAAGGCCTGACCGATATCACCAAGCTGCTGGCCCTGGCAGACCGCCTGAAGAATGTCGACCTGGGCAAAGTAGCTTTCGTCTCGCTGCCCACGTCGCTGTATGAGCCGAATCCGAACCGCCTGGTCATGGACGAAGTAGAAGGACAGAAGCTGTTCGAAATTCTGAGGAACGACGGCGACGTGACCGCTGGTTCCGAGCCCGAACCTTCCGCTTCGCCCACCGAGGCTCCGGAGGAGACCGAAGGGCCGTCTGAGACGGCCGAGCCTGAACCGGAAGAGACGCTCTCCTTCGACCCATCGGTGCAGCCGGTCCAGGTCCTTAACGGATCCGGCGCCGAAGGCCGCAGCGAGGAGATCGCTGAACAGCTGCAGTTGCTGGGATATCTGCTCAGCGCTCCGGCGGAAACCGTGGCCGGGGCCGAGAGCACCAGCCCTGCTACCCAGATCTTCTATTCAGCCGGCTTCGAGGACGTTGCGCGTGCCCTGGCAGAGGAGCTGAACGTACCCAAGGCCAACGTCCTGTCGTCGGAGACCCGGTACGGCGTGACCGTTTCTGTCGGGAAGGATTTCACCACCGGTGAGAGGCTGGATCCGACCGGGGGAGTGAGCGGCAACTTCACCGGACAGACTGCAGACCAGGTTACCTGTCAGGGGTCCGGCGGCATCTAGGTCTCGGTGCACGCTGCTACTGCACTGAGCGCATGTTAAATGCTGTGGGACCTGCCGGAAAGGCAGGTCCCACAGCATTTAACGAGACGCAGCGGTCACCAAATCCGTACGCGCTCCGACGGAGCAAGCCATAGTCCGTCGGTCTCGCTGACCGAGAAGGCATCATGGAACTCAACCATGTTGCGCACGATCTGGTTGCAGCGGAATTCGTTCGGTGAGTGCGGATCAATGGTCAACCGCCGTACCGATTCTTCGGTCCTGATCTTCTGGCGCCAGCACTCGGCCCACGAATAGAAGAACCTCTGGTCACCGGAGAGACCGTCAATCTCGGGTGCCGGCTCCCCGTTGAGGCTCAGCCTGTACGCCTTGAACGCAATGATCAGGCCACCGAGATCACCGATGTTTTCACCCAGCGTCAGTTCGCCGTTGACGGTATTGCCGGGGGCTTCTTCGGGGCTCAGGACCGAGAACTGGTCCACCAGACGGGAGGTGAGCTGCTCAAATGCTTCCCGGTCACTGTCTGTCCACCAGTTGCGCAGCGCGCCAGTGCCGTCGTACTGCGAACCCATGTCGTCGAACCCGTGGCCGATTTCGTGGCCGATGACGGCGCCTATTGCCCCGTAGTTCGCCGCCATGTCTGCATCCGCATCGAAGAACGGCGGCTGGAGGATGGCCGCGGGGAACACGATCTCATTCATCGTCGGCATGTAGTACGCATTGACCGTCTGCGGAGTCATGTGCCACTCCTCGGCGTCGATCGGGCCTTCCAGTTTTGCCAGGTTGCGGCGGACCTCGAAGGCATTCGCCTCCAGCACGTTCTGCCACACATCATCACCGGCGGCGAAACCGGAGTAGTCGATCCATTTGGTTGGGTAGCCGATTTTCGTCCGGAAGGCAGCAAGCTTCTCCAGCGCGCGCTCAATCGTCTCTGCACTGAGCCAGGACAGGGAGGTGATGCTCTGCCGGTACGCCTCGATCAGATTCGCGACCAGTTCCTCCATCCGCTGCTTGTGTGCCGGCGGGAAATGCCGGTCCACGTATTCGCGGCCGATAGCTTCACCCAGGGCGCCTTCCACGAACGCCACACCCCGCCTCCAGCGTTCTTTCAGCTCCGGAATGCCGCTCAGCGTCTTGCCGTAAAAACTGAAGTGGGTGTCAACCGCCTCCGCGTGCAGGTAGGGTGCCGCCGCGGTCAGCGCCTGCAGCCGGAACCAGGATTTCCAGACTTCCAACGGCTCATCTTCGAGCAGGCTGCCAAGCGTCTTCACGAAATCCGGCTGGCACACCACGACTTCGCTCACGTCCTTGCCCTCCGCGCCCAGGCCGGCAAGCCACGGCTGGACCCAGGGTAGGGCTTCGGAGAGCTCGTGTACAGAGCGAAGGTTGTATGTCTTTTGCGGATCACGGCACGAGACCTTGTCCATGTGCCCGGCCGCCAGCTTGTGCTCAAGCGAGATCGCGGCGTCCGCTTCGCTGGAATCGAATCCGGCCTGTTGCAGCAACCGGACGGCGTAGGCGTGGTAGGCGGTCCGGATGTCGGCAAAGTCTTCGTCGCGGTAATAGGCCTCGTCCGGCAGTCCCAGTCCCGACTGATAGAGGTAGACGAGATAACGGGTGGGATCTCCGGCGTCGTTATTGACAAAGAACGCCAGCGGGAAGGCGGCGCCGTTGCGGGTGAACTCCGGCAGCAGGGCCAGTAGCGCATCCCGGTCCGAAACGGCGTCGATAGCGTCGAGTTGCGGCTGGATCGGTGCGAACTTCTTCGATTCGATCGTCTCGGTATCCATAAAGCCGGAATAGAGCAGGCCGATCTTGCCTGCCGGTGACTGCGGGTCAGGGCTGGCTGCCGACTCTTCGACGATCTCGCGCACGGCGGCTTCCGATGCGTCGCGCAGGGCGGTGAACGACCCTTCCAGCGGCCGGTCCGCCCGGATGACTGTTTCCGAGAGCCATTTCCCGTTAACGTGCCGGAATAGATCATCCTGCGGACGGACCGCGGGATCAACGTGGGTCAGGGCAATGCCGGAATGAACCAAGGCAAACTTCCTTTCGTAACGGACCGCTGACACGGTTTCCCCTTCATCCTACGCACCGTGCTAATGTGAAATTGTGCGCGCAGATCTGCTTCTTCTTAGCTGCCGCGGCGAGGCCACGCGAACTTCTGTTTGACAGGCCGAACCCTCGCTGCGGAGTTCGTGTTGCCCGGCCAAAATCTCAAAAAGAACTCTGAAGAAAAGGCCAACGAACATGCGTAACGCACAGAAGCCCTCCGGAATGCCCATCCATAAGTACATTCCGTTCCAGGACCAGATCACTGTTGAACTGCCCGACCGCACTTGGCCGAACAAACTGATCACCGCCGCGCCGCGGTGGTGCGCCGTGGACCTGCGCGATGGCAACCAGGCCCTGATCGATCCGATGAGCCCCGAGCGCAAGCACAAAATGTTCGACCTGCTGGTGCGCATGGGCTACAAGGAAATCGAAGTAGGATTCCCCTCCGCCTCCCAGCTGGACTTCGACTTTGTCCGCCAGCTGATCGAAGGCGACCGGATTCCGGACGACGTCACCATCCAGGTGCTGACACAGTCCCGCGAACACCTGATCGAGCGGACATACCAGTCACTGGAAGGCGCCGACCGCGCCATCGTCCACCTCTACAACTCCACTTCCGTCTTGCAGCGCCGCGTGGTGTTCAACCAGGACATGGACGGCATCGTCGATATTGCCCTGCAGGGCGCGCGGCTGTGCCGGAAGTACGAAGAGGGCCTGAAGGGCACAGAAGTGACCTACGAGTACTCGCCGGAGTCCTACACAGGCACAGAACTCGAGTTCGCGGCCCGGATCTGCAACGCCGTCACCGACGTTTTCGAAATGTCGCCGGACCGCAACGTCATCCTGAACCTGCCGGCCACCGTCGAAATGGCCACCCCCAACGTCTACGCTGATTCCATTGAATGGATGTCCCGGAACCTGAACAACCGTGAAAACGTCATTCTTTCGCTGCACCCGCACAATGACCGGGGGACCGGCGTGGCCGCCGCCGAACTGGGTTACCTGGCCGGTGCGGACCGCATCGAAGGATGCCTGTTTGGCAACGGAGAGCGGACCGGCAACGTGGACCTGGTGACGCTGGGCCTGAACCTGTTCAGCCAGGGCATCGACCCGATGATCGACTTCTCCAATATCGACGAGATCCGCCGCACGGTGGAGTACTGCAATCAACTGCCGGTGCCTGAGCGTTCGCCTTACGGCGGCGACCTCGTCTTCACGGCGTTCTCCGGCTCCCACCAGGATGCTATCAAGAAGGGCTTCGAGGCCATGGAGAAGGATGCCGCCACCGTTGGCAAGACGGTTGACGAGATCCCTTGGGCCGTTCCTTACTTGCCCGTTGATCCCAAGGACCTGGGCCGCAGCTACGAGGCAGTCATCCGCGTGAATTCCCAGTCAGGCAAGGGCGGTGTGGCGTACCTGCTCAAGAACGAACACAGCCTGGACCTGCCGCGCCGTGCGCAGATCGAATTCTCCGGCGTCATCCAGCGCCGGACCGACACCGTCGGCGGCGAAGTCAGCGGCGCGCAGCTGTGGGAAGTCTTTAACGACGAATACCTGCCGACGCCGGAGCGCGTCTGGGGCCGTTACTCGCTCGGTTCGGTCAAGACGGAGACAGCTGAGGACGGTTCGACGCATCTGACGGCGACGATGGTCATCGACGGCGTGCAGCACCGGCGCAGCGGCGAAGGAAACGGCCCGATCGCGGCCTTGCTGGATATTTTCAGCCAGGACGGTGTGGATCTGCGGGTCCTGGACTACACCGAACATGCGCTCTCCGAGGGCGGCAACGCACGGGCCGCGGCCTATGTCGAATGCGCCGTGGGGGAACGCGTGCTGTGGGGCGTCGGCATTGACACGAATACTACGATGGCTTCGCTTAAGGCCGTGATCTCGGCAGTAAACCGCGCTGTGCGCGACGCCGCGGCTACTTCCCCCGCCGTCGGCAGCTGAAGCGCGCCGGCCGAGATTGATGCAACCGGTTCCCCGTGCAGACCCGGCTCCGCGCTGTTGTGCGGAGCCGGGCCCGCCGGTGGGACAATAGCTACGTGTCCAACAGATCCTTTGCCTCCCGCACCTACCGGGACGAAGGCGTTATCCTACGCACGCACAAGCTCGGCGAGGCAGACCGCATCATTATCCTGCTGACCAAACGCCATGGCCAGGTCCGGGCGGTTGCCAAGGGGGTGCGCCGCACGAGCAGTAAATTCGGCGCGATGCTGGAGCCTTTTATGGTGGCAGACCTGCAACTGGTGAAGGGGCGCAATCTCGACATCGTGACGCAGGCCCAAACGCTGGGACCGTACGGGCGGGACATTGCCGCCGACTATCGAAAGTACACCTCGGCCGCAGTTATCTGCGAGACAGCCGAGAAACTGACTGATATCGACGGCGAGTCCACCTCCGCGCACTATGCGCTCGTCATCGGGGCGTTGTCGGCGCTCAGCCGCAGCGTCCATGCCCCCGAACTGATCCTGGATTCTTACTTGCTGCGGGCACTCGCCACAGCCGGCTGGGCCCCGAGTTTTACCGACTGCGCGCGTTGCGCAGAGCCAGGGCCGCATAGTGCTTTTTCGGCGCCGCTGGGCGGTGCGGTGTGCCATGACTGCCGGCCTCCGGGTTCGGCGTCGCCCGCGCCGGCCACCATGACGCTGCTGGCGGCTTTGCTGAGCGCCGACTGGCCCGCGGCGGACAGCTCCGTTAGCGGGGCTAGGAACGAGGCGGCCGGGCTGGTCGCCGCCTATTTGCAGTGGCACCTGGAACGATCCCTGAAGTCCCTCAAACACGTGGAGAGAGTGTGAGTCCCAAAACCCCGCGCAGGCCAGACCCGCACCCTTCGGGCGCCGCGGCGCCGGCCGTTCCGGCAACATTCGTACCCGAACACGTGGCGATCGTGATGGATGGAAACGGCCGCTGGGCAAACCAGCGGGGGTTACCCCGCACCGAAGGCCACCGGGCGGGTGAAGCAGCACTGCTCGACGTCCTGGCGGGTGCCATCGAGATCGGCGTCAAGTACGTCAGCGTCTATGCTTTTTCGACGGAGAACTGGAAGCGCTCACCGGACGAAGTGCGTTTCCTCATGGGCTTCAGTAAAGACGTGCTGCGCCGCCAGCGGGACCAACTCGACGAGTGGGGCGTCCGCATCCGCTGGTCCGGCCGGCGCCCCAGGCTCTGGCAGTCCGTTGTCAAGGAACTCGAGGTGGCCGAACGGCAGACCATCGGCAACAGCACCTGCACATTGAACATGTGTGTGAACTACGGCGGCCGGGCCGAGATTGCCGATGCAGCTGCAGCCATTGCGGCCGACGTCGCTGCCGGCCGGCTGAAGGCGTCGTCGGTCTCGGAGAAGACCATCGGGCGGTATCTGGACGAACCGGACCTGCCCGATGTGGATCTGTTCCTGCGCACCTCCGGCGAGCAGCGGTTCTCCAATTTCATGCTCTGGCAGTCCGCCTACGCCGAAATGGTCTTTATGGACACCCTATGGCCGGACGTGGACCGGAGGACGCTCTGGGAGGCAATCGAGATTTATGCCCGCCGGGACCGCCGTTACGGCGGCGCAGTGGACGCGGCGAAACCGGCAGGGCGGGCCGCACGCTAGCTGTCCAGCACGTAGGCTTTGATCCACCGCTCGAGCCGGCGGTACGCGTCCGCCCGGACCTCGGATTTGGAGAGAAAAACGTCATGCAGGGCCGAGTCGATCCGCTCTACGGTCACGCTTGAGCCGAGTTTGACGGCGCTGGCGGCCATCGTCTCGACGTCAAGGACGGCGTCTGCCGACTTCATTTCCTCATGCCACAAGGGGCCGTAGACACTCCGGGCAGAGGTCAGCACGAGGATGGGCACGGTAATACCCAGGCCCTTGTCCACGGCGGCCTGCCCCTGCCAGACGGCGCTAAGCCAACCGGCCCGGACGGGGAATGCATACTGCGGGCGCATCTTCGGGTCCAGGTCCCATTCGCCCTCCGCCTCGCTGCTGATGCTGCGCCAGTAGAAACCCCGGGCCGGGAGCCTGATTTCGGCTTCCGGCCTGATCCGTGAAATCGGATCGATGACGGTGGCGGCAGCCCGGCGTACCAGGGAGCTCCGGTGCATTTCCAGCCAAGGGCTGTTCAGGACCAGGGCATGCACGGCGCCCGGGTTGCGGTCCGTCCACAGCGCTGCCACCAGACCGCCGGTGGAATGGCCCATCAGGATGGTCTTCACCACGCCGGTCTGCAGGTCCAGCCGGGACGCGGTGTCCTCCCGCACCGCATCCATTGCGGCCGCTATCTCGTCGTCGTAGTCGGCAAGGTCGCTGGCATAACCGGCCAGATCGCCCGCGCCCACGGTCCTGGCGCCGGGATCCGCACCTTCGGGGGCGGGAGCGCCGTCGTCGTTCTCCTCCTGCCCAGCGGTGCGCAGATTGCGCCCGTGGTTGTGAACGTCCAGCGCGTAGAAGGAAACGCCTTGCCGGTGCCAGAAAGCGGCGAGTTCGGCATTGAAGAAGTAGTCGCTCCAACCGTGCAGGTACAGCACGGCCTGCGGACCGGGCTGTATGCCCGACGCCTCGGGCAGGTGCCGCACAAGCGTTGCGCGCCGGCTGCCGCCATCAGCAGCCGGGACCTCCAAAGTTGCCGATTCGAAACCCGCGCCGAGAATGTCCTCGGTCCAGAGAGTTGGCATGCGGCTCCTTCCACTTCTTGCACTCATGCTAAGCCTTTCACCGGGCTGGTTTGGTTGCCGGGGCAATTACCGTAAAACTAGGATCATGCGCCTGTACCCCCTGTTCTTTCGTGCCGCCTTTTCCTGGATGGATCCCGAGCGTGCCCACACCATCGGCTTCCGGCTGATCCGTCTGGCCCACAGTGCCGGTGCCGGCGCCCTGCTGCGGCGTGTGACCGCGCCGGATGCTTCGCTGCGGACCCAGGCGTTGGGCCTGTCGTTCCCGTCGCCCTTCGGCCTGGCCGCGGGCTTTGATAAGGAAGGGCACGGCATCGAAGCGCTGTTCGACCTGGGCTTCGGCTGCGTTGAAGTCGGCACTATCACGGGCTCTGCCCAGCCGGGCAACCCTCGCCCCAGGCTCTTCCGGCTGGTTGAGGACCGGGCGGTGATCAACCGCATGGGCTTCAACAACGACGGCGCAGCGGCAGTTGGACCGCGCATTTCCGCTGCACAGCGGTCGCTGCAGCGCCGTCTGGGTGCCAGCCGTCCCGTGATCGGCGTCAATATCGGCAAAACCAAGACAGTGGAACTCGATGACGCGGTGGAGGATTATCTGAAGAGCACCCGCCTGCTCGCGCCCAACGCCGATTATCTGGTGGTCAACGTCAGTTCGCCCAACACCCCGGGGCTACGGTTGCTGCAGAGCGTTGACACGTTGCGGCCGCTGCTGAAGGCCGTAGGGGAGACCGCCGATTCCGTGGCACGCAGGCATGTGCCGCTGCTGGTCAAAATCGCTCCTGATCTCAGTGACGAAGATATCGACGACGTGGCGCGCCTGGCGCTGGAGCTGAAACTGGACGGCATCATCGCCACCAACACCACAATTTCGCGCGATGGCCTAAAGTCCGCCGCCGACAAAGTCGCCTCCTGTGGCGCCGGCGGCCTTTCCGGTGCTCCGCTTAAGCAGCGTTCCCTCGAGGTGCTGCGGCGGCTAAGGACCGCCGTCGGGGATTCGTTGACGCTGGTAGCCGTCGGGGGAGTCGAAACGGCGGAAGATGTGCAGGAGCGGTTGGACGCCGGAGCCACCCTGGTCCAGGGCTACACCGCTTTTCTTTATGAAGGTCCGTTCTGGGCCGCCCGCATCAACCGCGAACTGGCACGCAGCCGTAAGGCGGCCGCCGTCTGACTGCCATCGGCTCCCACCCGCTGACTGGTCGGTTGAAAGACCTGCGCCGCTTGGGAGTTGGGAGCGGTTAAAGCACCGGGGGCCGGATCGTGGTGATCCGGCCCCCGGGAGGTTGTACTGGGGTTGCTTACGAAGGGTACTGGCCGCGCTTGACCTGCGGCTTGGGCAGACGCATCCGGCGCAACTGCAGTCCGCGCATCACGCCGTACCAAACGGCGCCGCGTTCCGACTCCCCGAACTTTGCCACCAACCGCTTCTTGAGCTGGCGTCCCAGGATAAAGGCGTCAATCGCAACGCAGGCGAGCAGGATCCAGAAACCGACCAGTATGATCGCCTGGACGTTCAAGTCGCGGATGAAGCTGAGTACAACGAAGATCAGCGCGAACACGATCAGGAACTCGCCGAGGACCCAACGGGCATCAACAAAGTCGCGGACGAAGCGCTTTTGCGGCCCCTTGTCACGGAACGGCAGATGGCGCTCGTCCCCGGTGTCCATGGCTTGGCGCATGCGGATCCGTTCTTCGCGCTGCGCATCCCGGCTGGCGGCCCGTGCCGCTTTACGGTCGTTCGGAACGAGCGGACGCTTGCGCGCGGCTTCCTGGGCCTTCCGTTTGGGCGTCGGCACGCCTTTGCCCGTCACCTGGTCCCGTTCCGGGACGGCCTGGGCCTGCTGGTCTACGGTTTCCTGGGGCGAGGGAGCCTCTTTTTTTCGTCCAAACACCCCTACAGAATACCTTGCAGTCCTTGCCGCCCGTGCCGGGGCCGAGGGTAGGGTGGCCGGTATGACAAGTCCTTCTGATTCCGGCCATCATCCGGTGGCAACAGGCGCCCAACCTGTCGACGTCGACGCCCTCGCCCGGGCAGTCGACGCCAGGATGGGCCAGACCATTACGTCCGTGAAAGAACTCGTCGCCATACCGGGCATCGCCTGGGAGGCGTTCGACCCGGCCGAGTTGGCGACCAGCGCCGAAACTGTTGCCGAACTGATACGTGGTCTGGGCCTGACCGACGTACAGATCCTCAGCGTTTCCAACGGAGAGACCGAAGGCGGACCCGCTGTGGTGGCCCGGCGTCCGGCCGCACCAGGCAAACCTACCGTCCTCTTGTATGCGCACCATGATGTCCAGCCCCCCGGTGACCCGACACTTTGGAAAACTGAGCCCTTCGCCGCAACCGAGAAGGACGGGCGGCTCTTCGGCAGGGGCGCGGCCGATGATAAGGCCGGCATTATGGCCCATGTCGCGTCTTTGGAAGCGCTGCTGGCGACAATGGGGGAGGAGTTCGGTGTCGGAGTGACGTTCTTTATCGAAGGGGAAGAAGAAGCAGGTTCCCCGACGTTCCGCACCTTCCTGGAAACGCACCAGGAGCTGCTCCGCGCGGATATCATCATCGTCGCCGACTCAGCCAACTGGAAAGTAGGAGTACCTGCCCTCACCACAAGCCTGCGCGGGTTGGTAGACGGGGTCATTGAGCTGCGGGTACTGGAGCACGCCGTGCACTCGGGTATGTTCGGCGGACCCTTGCTGGATGCGCCCACGCTGATGGCCCGGCTCATTTCCACCTTCCACGACGACGCCGGCGAAGTGGCCATCAAGGGACTGGTCTCCGCGGGTCCCGCAACCGTGGACTACCCCGAGGAAGATTTCCGTCGGGACAGTTCGGTACTGGAGTCAGTGCAACTTGCAGGGACAGGCAGCATCGCAGACCGGCTCTGGAACAAGCCAGCGCTGTCGGTCATTGGAATGGACGTGCCAAGCGTCGCGTTGAGCTCCAACACTCTCTTGCCCTCTGCACGCGCAAAAATCAGTGTGCGGCTGGCGCCTGGCCAGGACCCTGACGCAGCCATGGAAGCCATTGCCGCCCATATCGGCAGCCATGCGCCCTTCGGTGCTGACGTGTCCTTTGTACCCGGCGAACGAGGCAACGCATTTGCCACCGACACAAACGCCTCGGCTGCACAGGCCGCGCTCTGGGCGCTTGGAACAGCGTGGAATACGCAGCCGGTCGAGGCAGGCATGGGAGGGTCAATACCATTCATCGCGGATCTGACCGAACTGTTTCCGCAGGCGCAGATCCTGATTACGGGCGTCGAAGATCCCGATTCACGTGCGCATTCCGCGAACGAATCGCTTCATCTGGGCGATTTCCGTAACGCGGTGCTGGCCGAGGCACTGCTGCTGGCACGCCTAAACGTTGCCGGGCAATGAATCGCTTCGTATTGCTGCGCGCAAGCAGACCAAGGCCGAAGATTGGCCGGTTGCCCGAAATAACTGCCCGGGTCGTAACATAGAAGGAGAGCCAGAGCACCGCTGAGTGATAGCAGCAGGTCACCTGCTGGCCAGTCAAAGATAAGGAATAGCAATGAGTGAAACCACCAGCACTGCAACCGACACCACAACCCAGACCGAGGCTGAACTGCCTACGCACGAGGTTGCCCTGAGCGACGTTGCAGCCGGCAAGGTCCGCAGTCTGCTCGAACAGGAGGGCCGCACAGATCTTCGTCTGCGCGTCGCCGTACAGCCCGGCGGATGTTCGGGGCTCATTTACCAGCTCTACTTCGACGAGCGCATGCTGGACGGGGACGCAGTGCGCGACTTCGACGGTGTGGAGGTCGTCGTGGACAAGATGAGTGTTCCTTACCTCAGCGGTGCTTCGATCGATTTCGAGGACACCATTTCAAAACAGGGCTTCACCATCGATAACCCGAATGCCGGTGGGTCCTGTGCCTGTGGAGACTCGTTCCACTAAAACGGGTCCTGTAGGCAGCCCGGGGACCGGGATCCGACGCCGACGCACTGAGGCAATCTGTCACATCCACGTCATCGGTGAGGGTAAGCTCTACAGTGAGTAGTAAAACTGAATATGCGTGCGCGGTCTCAGCGCGGAAATTTCCGTGCCGCGTGCGCATCACTTGCACGAAACAAGAGGAAGGGCCGTCTGTGAGTTCGCACGACCGAACCGGCAGTCGGCGCGCCAGAATCACCAAGGCTACGGGCCTTGGCGTAGTAGGCGCGCTGTTGTTGACGGGATGTTCAGAAGAAGTCCGATTGGGATGGTTGCCCACTGAACGGGGTACGACCAACCACACCGATCGGGTCATCGATTTGTGGGTGAACTCCTGGATTGCCGCACTGGCCATCGGCGTCCTCACTTGGGGCCTGATTATCTGGTGCATCGTGGCGTACCGCCGCCGGAAGAATGAGACGGGCTACCCCCGCCAGCTCAGCTACAACCTGCCGTTGGAAATCTTCTACACAGCTGTACCGCTGGTCATGGTCATGGTGCTGTTCTACTTCACCGACAAGGACATGAGCGCCATCACGGCCCGGGACGACAACCCGGACCAGATCATTGATATCCGCGGTAAGCAGTGGTCCTGGGACTTCAACTACGTCACTGAAGACAAGTACTTCGCAGGCGTTCAGGCACACCTGACCGGCGAAACCGGTGTCCCGGAGACTCTGCCCACCCTTTACCTCCCGGTGAACCAGAGCGTAGAGCTGCAACTCAACTCCCGCGACGTCATCCACTCCTTCTGGGTACCTGCGTTCCTGCAGAAGGTTGACATGATCCCGGGCAAGACCAATTACATTACGCTGACCCCTCAGCGTGAAGGCATTTTCGATGGAAAGTGCGCCGAGCTTTGCGGCGAATACCATTCGGAAATGCTATTCCGCGTGGAGGTCGTCTCCGAAGCCGAATTCGAGCAGCGCATGAGCGAGCTTAAAGACGGTCAGCTCGGTGAGGAATATGACCGCAACCCATACGCCGAATCGGCTGAGTAAGGAAGGCAGGGAGAACTAGTGTCTACTTACGAGTACACCGCCGATGAAACCGGCACGACAGTAGCGCCGCGCGTCGTTCCCCGCTCCAAGGGACGTATCGTCGTCAACTGGATCACTTCGACGGACCACAAGACCATCGGGTACATGTACCTGATCGCATCCTTCATCTTCTTCTGCCTCGGCGGCGTGATGGCGCTGGTCATTCGGGCCGAGCTGTTTGAACCCGGTATGCAGATCCTGCAGACCAAGGAGCAGTACAACCAGCTGTTCACCATGCACGGCACTGTGATGTTGCTGATGTTCGCGACGCCGCTGTTCGCCGGCTTTGCCAATGTGATCATGCCGCTTCAGATCGGTGCGCCGGATGTTGCCTTTCCGCGGTTGAACGCTCTGGCTTTCTGGTTCTTCCTCTTCGGCAGCACCATCGCAGTTGCTGGTTTCATTACCCCGCAGGGTGCCGCGTCCTTCGGCTGGTTTGCCTATGCGCCGCTGTCCAGCACAACGTTCTCGCCCGGTGTGGGCGGAGACCTCTGGGTCTTCGGTCTGGCGTTGTCCGGTTTTGGTACCATTCTTGGCTCGGTCAACTTCATTACCACCATCATCTGTATGCGGGCCCCGGGCATGACCATGTGGCGGATGCCTATCTTCACCTGGAACACGCTCGTCACCGCCATCCTCGTGATGATGGCTTTCCCGCCGCTGGCTGCCGCGCTGTTTGCGTTGGGAGCGGACCGCCGGTTTGGGGCCCACATCTTCAACCCGGAGAACGGCGGCGCCATTCTGTGGCAGCACCTGTTCTGGTTCTTCGGACACCCCGAGGTCTACATCATCGCCCTGCCGTTCTTCGGCATCGTCTCCGAGATCTTCCCGGTGTTCAGCCGGAAGCCGATCTTCGGTTACAAGGGCCTGGTGTTCGCAACCATCGCCATCGCCGCCTTGTCCGTTACCGTGTGGGCACACCACATGTACGTCACCGGGTCGGTCATGCTGCCATTCTTCGCCTTCATGACCATGCTGATCGCGGTGCCTACCGGCGTGAAGTTCTTCAACTGGATCGGCACCATGTGGCGCGGCTCGATTACGTTCGAGACTCCCATGCTTTGGAGCCTTGGCTTCCTGGTCACCTTCCTCTTCGGCGGCCTGACCGGTATCATCCTGGCGTCGCCGCCGCTGGACTTCCATGTGTCGGACACCTACTTCGTCGTCGCACACTTCCACTATGTCGTGTTCGGAACCGTGGTCTTCGCCATGTTTGCCGGTTTCTACTTCTGGTGGCCGAAGTGGACGGGCAAGATGCTCAACGAACGCCTCGGCAAGATCCACTTCTGGCTCCTGTTCCTTGGTTTCCACGGCACCTTCCTGATTCAGCACTGGCTCGGAGTTATCGGCATGCCGCGTCGCTACGCGGACTACCTGCCCGAAGACAACTTCACCGCGATGAACCAGTTCTCCACCATCTCCTCGTTCGTGCTCGGCGCGTCCCTGATTCCGTTCTTCTGGAACGTGTACATCACGTGGCGTAATGGCAAGAAGGTCGAGGTCGACGATCCCTGGGGCTTCGGTGCGTCGCTGGAGTGGGCGACGTCCTGCCCGCCGCCGCGTCACAACTTCACATCCATGCCTCGGATCCGTTCCGAGCGGCCCGCCCTGGATCTGCACCATCCGGAGCTCGCTCCCAAACACACGCCGAAGCAGCCCGCTCCGGCCGCCCAGGTCTTCGGACCTGCCGACCGAGAGGATGCATAGCCCATGAAGGTTGAATCATGGCTCTTTATCGGACTGTTCCCGTTCTTCGCGATCGTCGCCGTAGTCTACGGATTCATGGTCGATTGGCAGGAACCTGTCGGCTATCTGGCGCTGCTTCTGACGGCGGGTCTTTCAGCGATGATCGGCGGGTACCTGTGGTTCACCGGCCGTCGTGTTGGTGCCCGTCCTGAGGACCGTGTGGATGCAGAAATCCACGAGGGTTCCGGCGAGCAGGGGCACTTCAGCCCCTGGAGCTGGTGGCCGCTGGTGTTGAGCCTTGCGGCTGCAACCGGCTTCCTCGGCCTGGCCGTGGGCTTCTGGATCACTTACATCGGCGTCGGCTTGCTGATCGTCGCACTCATCGGTTGGGTTTATGAATACAGCCGCGGAGATCACGCACACTAAGTGACTACTGACCAAAGGGCCCGGAGCATCATGCTCCGGGCCCTTTGGGTTTTAACCGCACAATACAGAGGCTGGAGGCGCGCACGCCCCGCTCGGCGCGAACGCGCAACTATGTGGTTCCAGCCGGGCATGCTGCCGCAACAAATATGAAACCCGGTGGTCTAGACCGGGCTAGAATAGTGTCGTTGCATCGGCTCGGAGCAGGGGAGTGTCTTGGTATCAAAAGCAGCAGCGGCGATTCCCGGCGAAATCGACGACACGTCCAGAACCTCCAAGCACGTTCAATTGCGTGAGATACTCCGGCGCCATGCGAAAGAGAATTGCGAGCCCGGGGGACCGTTTCCTTCCGAAAGGGAACTCACCGAACGTTTTGGTGTGGCACGTATGACGGTGCGGCAGGCCATTGATTCGCTGGTTGCGGAACAGGTGCTGGAACGCATCGTGGGACTTGGGACTTTCGTGAGCCAGCCCAAATTGGATCTGCAGGTGAAGCTGACTTCCTACAGTGAAGAGATGCAGCGGCGTGGCATGGTCCCGGACGCCCGGGTCTTGAGTTTTGAGCAGATCGGTGCCGCACCGCTGGTTGCACGGGAGCTTCAGATCGAAGAGGGGCAGCCTGTAGTCCGCTTCCGCCGGCTCATGCTGGCCGATGGCGATCCAATGAGTGTGGACGAGAACTTCATTCCTGCCAGCCGGGTTCCTGGCATTCTGGATGATCCGCCTCCCACCTCCCTCTATAACGTCCTCAGTGAGCGCTATGGGTTGGTGATGGAATGGGGCGAAGACACCATCGAGGCGACAGCAGCGCAACCGTCGATAGCTAGACTGCTGAATGTCGACATTGGCGCCCCGTTGCTCAAGATTCAACGCCATGCCTACGTGTCGAGAACGATGGCGGACTTTTCGATTTCCTATTACCGCGCCGACCGCTACAAGCTGTGGGTGCCTCTCCAGCGGCCTGGCGGGCGGTCACCGCGTTCCTACAACGTCAAGCGGTTCTAAGGTCCTGCTAGGCTGCGGGGACGGCTTCCGAGGGCATGCTAGCCATGCACGTTGGGAGGAGGCAGCCCGACACAAACCGGAGATAAGGCGGCATCCGTTGATGGCCCCGGACGGTCTAATCATCCTTTCCCCCAATGGCTCGAATTTTTGGGCCAGGGGCTGCGACCGCGCAGGTGACCGGAATTCCGGGGGCGCTCTGGATCCACGCTGCCCATTATTCGCGATTGTTTAGCCACATACGCGTGCATTAAAACGGAGGGCGGCTCCGGACCAGTGGTCCGGAGCCGCCCTCCGTAATGTTGCAGATCAGCGGCTGGAGATTTCAGCCTTGCTCTCTGCGGTTTCGACTTCGTCGTGGCCGCCATGGCTATGGGCGGCTGCGAGTTCGGCGGGTGTAACCGGAGCAACGCGATCCTCGAAGAAGAATCGGGACAGGCGTCCACGAAGCTTCTCCGTGCCGGAGATCTTTCCATTGGCGTCCGGCTCTGCCGGCTGGACCTCTGGGGATTCGAAGCTGACCAAGCGGTGCAGCTTGTAGTCATTCAGCGGCGCATGAACCTCGATGAATTCACCGTGCGGGAGGCGGACGATACGTCCGGTCTCGCGGCCGTGGAGAACGATCTCCCGATCCTTGCGCTGCAGGGCGAGGCAGATTCTCCGGGTCACAATGAACCCGATGATCGGCCCGATGAAGAACAGCGCGCGGAGCCAGTAGGTGACATCGTTCAGCGACACGAGGAAGTGTGTAGCAATGAGGTCGGAGCTTGCTGCTGCCCACATGACGCAGTACCAGATCACGCCAGCCACACCGGTTGCTGTACGGAAGGGAGCGTTGCGCGGACGGTCCAGGATGTGGTGTTCGCGGGTGTCCTTGGTTACCCAGCGTTCGATCCACGGCCAGGCAAACATGAGGCCGAAGAGTATGCCTGCAGGAACGAGGGCCGGGAGCAATACGTTCAGCGACAGGGTGAAGCCGCCGAAGATCACGTATTCAAACGGGAAGCCCCAGAGGACACCTGGCATGAGACGAAGCGCACCGTCAACGAATCCGATGTACCAGTCAGGCTGGGTACCGGCAGAAACGGGGGAGGGGTCATAGGGCCCGTAATCCCAGATCGGGAGGATCTGGAAGTTCCCTGCGATGACTGCGACCACACCGAAGACGATGAAGAAGAAACCGCCGGCCTTGGCAGCGTAGACCGGTCCAACAGGGAAGCCGACGACGTTGGTTTCCGTGCGGCCCGGGCCGGGGTACTGCGTGTGCTTGTGGATAACAACCATAAACAGGTGAATGGCGATCATCAGAAGGATCAGCGCGGGCACTACGAGTATGTGCATCACATAGAGGCGGCCCACAATTGCCGTGCCCGGGAACTCGCCCCCGAAGATCAACATGGATAGGTAAGTACCGATGAGCGGAATCGCCTTGATAACTCCATCGATGATCCGCAGACCATTGCCGGAGAGAAGGTCGTCCGGCAGCGAGTAACCGGTGAAGCCAGCAGCCAAAGCCAGGATTAGGAGGACACAGCCGACGAGCCAGTTCAGCTCACGCGGACGACGGAAGGCACCGGTGAAGAACACACGAAGCATGTGAACCGATACTGACGCTACGAAGAGCAGCGCAGACCAGTGATGCAGCTGGCGCATAAAGAGTCCACCGCGGATATCGAAGGAGATATCCAGGGTCGATGCATATGCGACGGACATTTCTACACCCTTGAGCGGGACGTAGGATCCGTCATATTGCGTATGTGCCATCGAGGGATCGAAGAACAACGTCAGGAACGTTCCCGACAGCAACAGAATGACGAAGGTATACAGCGCAACTTCACCGAACATGAACGACCAGTGGTCCGGGAAGATCTTGCGGCCGAATTCCTTGACGATGGACGATCCGCCAACTCGCGTATCGACGAAGTTTGTGACCCGTCCGAGATTGGTTTTCGGCTGATAGGTATCAGATGATGTCGAAGCACTCATGGCTATCCACGCTCCCAGAAGCTCGGTCCGACAGGTTCGTGGAAGTCGCTGGTTGCAACCAGGTAGCCCTCGTCATCAACGCTGATAGGCAGCTGCGGCAAGGCATGTGTCGCCGGACCGAAAATGACTTTGCATTCCTGGGTCAGGTCGAACGTCGACTGGTGGCAGGGGCAGAGCAGGTGATGCGTCTGCTGCTCGTAAAGAGCGACCGGGCATCCCACGTGGGTGCAAATCTTGGAGTACGCAACGATGCCGTTGTAGTTCCAATCTTCGCGGCCGGGGGATACATGTAGGTCCTCCGGATTGAGACGCATAAGCAGGACGACGGCCTTAGCCTTTTCTTCCAGCTTGTGCTCAGCTTCGTTCAGGCCCTCCGGAATCACGTGGAAAGCCGATCCGATCGTGACGTCGGAGGCCTTGATCGGTGTACCGCTCGGGTCGCGGGTCAGACGGACTCCCGCGTCCCACATCGTGTGCCTGAGTACGTCGGGATTCAGATCCTCGGAGAGGTCACGCAGGATCCCAATGGCAGGCAGCGGCGCCAGAATCATGGCGCCGAGGAGCGTGTTGCGGATCAGCGGGCGGCGCTTGATGCCCGTTTCCTCGATGATCTCCGTGACCATCGTTTCCGCAATCACACGGTCTTCTTCGGTGCGGACCGCGTGACGCTCTTCTGCGATCTCATGATCGGGCATCAGGGTCTTTGCCCAGTGGACAATACCTACGCCAATTCCGAGCATGGCAAAGGCAGTGCCCATACCGAGCAAAAAGTTCTGCAGACGCAGCGTTGCAATGGTCTCATCCAAACGGATGGCAAAGTATCCCACGAAGAAAAGCAGGGTACCGATGATGGAGATTACGAACAGAATCGCAACCTGTTTCTCGGCACGCTTTTCGGCCCGGGGATCCTTGTCGGCAAGGCGCGGGCGGTGTGGCGGAAGTCCAGGATCCTGGAACTTCTCCACTTCGCTCTGACCAGCCGTAGCAACGGTGCCCGAGGATTTCGGACTGCCGTGACTATGGTCGCCCATGATCCCTCTCATCCTTCTCTTGATATGTCTCTAAAGATTTTTCAGTGCGTGTGTTGTCAGTAAATTTCCCGGCGGCCCTACGGCCGCCGGGAGGAGATCAGGATGACCGCTGGGTCAGCCAGATCGTGAAGGCGATGATGACTCCAAGGCCTGCTGTCCAGATCAGGAGACCTTCGGAAACGGGGCCGAGGGACCCAAGGGAATTACCACCGGGTGATCCCTGTTCTTCAATGGTCTTCAGGAAGGCGATGATGTCTTGCTTGCCTTCGGGGGAGATGTTGGCATCGCTGAAGACAGGCATGTTCTGCGGGCCGGTCACCATGGCTTCGTAGATGTGCTTCTCGCTCACGCCAGCGAGTGCCGGTGCGTACTTACCGCGGGTGAGGGCACCGCCAGCTGCTGCAGCGTTGTGGCACATAGCGCAGTTGACTCGGAACAGCTCACCGCCGGCAGCGGGATCACCTTCACTGGCGTCGAGGTACTGTTCTTCGGGAATGGCCGGACCGGCGCCCAGCGAAGCAACGTAGGCTGCCAACTGCATGGTCTGCTCTTCATTGAACTGCTTGGGCTTCTGCTGCGCCTGTGGGCCGGTCATCTGCATCGGCATACGACCTGTACCGACCTGGAAGTCGACCGCCGCTGCGCCGACACCGATCAGAGAAGGACCTGCCTGATTTCCGTGGGCACCTTCCGGAGCGCCAACTGCACCCAACCCGTGACAAGTGGCGCAGTTGGCAACGAAGAGCTTTTCGCCCTCTTCGATGTCCTGTGCCGAGTATGTGGTGGTTGTCGCCTGGGCCTCGTTGACCGTACCGGCTACGGCGTAAAGACCGCCGGTGACCAGCAGACCCATAAGCAACAGGGCAATGGCCGCCAGCGGATGTCGCCGCTTTTGCGAAAGTGCCTTCACTTCGTGGTTCCTAACTCTGTGGTGCGTGTGCGTCGAATGCAGCTTCTTGAAATTCTGTCCTTCGTAGAAGAACAGTCAAGTAAGGCTTACTTCAGGAAGTAAATGATGATGAACAGTGCGATCCAAACCACATCGACGAAGTGCCAGTAGTAGGAGGTGACGATCGCTGAGGTCGCTTCAAAGTGACCGAACTTCTTCGCGACATAGGCGCGGCCAATGATCAGCAGGAACGCGATCAGACCGCCAGCGACGTGAAGACCATGGAAGCCTGTGGTGATGTAGAACGCCGAGCCGTAGGCGTTGGAGGAAAGCGATACTCCTTCGGAAACAAGATGGGCGTACTCGTAAGCCTGCACAGACACAAAGATGGCGCCCATGATGAAGGTGAGCAGGAACCACTCGACCATTCCCCACCTGGCGACATTGAAGGGGCTGCCGGTTCGGCGGGCCTGAAGGCGCTCGGCCGCGAATACGCCAAACTGGCAGGTGAAGGAGCTGGCCACCAGGATGATGGTGTTGGCCAGCGCGAACGGAACGTCGAGTTTTTCCGTTTCGGTGGCCCACATCTCCGGTGAGGTGGCTCGCAGGGTGAAGTACATAGCGAAAAGGCCGGCGAAGAACATCAGCTCGCTGGAAAGCCATACAACGGTTCCGACGGAAACGAGGTTTGGACGGTTCAGCGTAGGATGCGCCGGGGTACTGGGGGCGTGGGTTGCAGTTGTCACATAGTCATTATGTCTATAAATCCGTCCAGTTCACCAATGCATCGGAACGCGTGGCGGGCGCCGAACGTTCCCAACCCCCGGTATTCCGCGGATTGTCGGCAAAGTTAATATTCAGGCAGTTTCTACAATTCGTAGATAACCTAGGTGTGTGAGCCCTATTAGTGATGCCCAGACCGCCCTCCAATGGCCCGTTCTGATCTCGGCGCTGATCGCCGGCGAGGACCTCAGCCGAGAGCAAACTCACTGGGCGATGAACACGATCATGGCCGGCGAAGCCACCGACGCGCAGATGGCAGGGTTCCTGGTGGCGCTCCGGGCGAAGGGCGAGACAGTCGACGAACTGACCGGCCTGGTCGATGCAATGGTCAGCAATGCCCGTCCGATTGACATACCGGGCGAGAAGCTCGACATCGTCGGAACCGGCGGCGACCGGCAGAACACCGTCAACATTTCGTCGATGGCCGCACTGGTATGTGCAGGAGCCGGGGCCCAGATCGTCAAACACGGGAATCGTGCTGCATCTTCGTCTTCGGGGTCGGCGGACGTTATCGAAGCACTGGGCGTACGCCTGGATCTACCCATCGACAGGGTGGCTCAAGCCGCGGTCCAGGCCGGCATCACTTTCTGCTTTGCCCAGGTGTTCCATCCCTCCATGAGGTACGCGGGTCGCGTCCGCAGCGAGCTCGGGGTGGCCACCGCGTTTAATTTCATGGGCCCCATGACCAATCCCGCGCATCCCACAGCATCCGCCATCGGCGTCGCCGACGCCCGGCTGGCCCCCTTGATCGCCGGCGTCCTTGCTACCCGCGGCCAGCGGGCGCTGGTCTTCAGAGGAGGGGACGGTCTTGATGAGCTAACCACCACCGGCCCATCGACGGTCTGGGAGGTCCGGGACGGCAAGGTATCTGAAACGGAACTCGACCCGCTCGATCTGGGTATCGCGCGTGCCACGCTCGATGACCTGCGCGGAGGGGATGCGGCTGCCAACGCGGAAGTAGTCCGGCGCACACTGGCAGGAGATCACGGTCCGGTGCGTGACGCCGTCGTTCTTAACGCTGCTGCTGCCTTGGTCGCATTGGACGAGTCTGCCGAAGGAACCCTTCAGGAAAGGCTGGTGGCGGGCCTCGCGCAAGCAGTAGAAGCCATTGACAGCGGAGCAGCCGCTGCGGCATTGGACCGTTGGATCAAGGTCACACAGTAGCGGCGGCCCCAGGAAAAGCTTAAATGCGCGTGGGCCGGAGGATGCTTCCTCCGGCCCGCGCATTGGTCAATTAGTGGTCGAATCCCAAAGAGAACGCCGCGTCAAGGTCATGTTGGGAATAGGAGCGGAAGGCAATCTGCGTCGTCGTGGCTTGAACGCCCTCAACTTTGGAGAGCCGGTCCGCGATCACATCGGCGAGATCCTCATGCTTGGTGACCCGGGCAACGGCGATCAAGTCCCATTCACCGGTAACCGAGTAGACCTCGCTGATGCCTTCGATCTCCGATATCTCCTGCGCGGACTCCGGGATCCGGGATGCATCAGTCTGGATGAGTACAAACGCTGTAACCACTTTTACTGCCTTTCATCGCACCATTTATGCCTACAACCGAGGTTATGCCACGGTTCGGCTTTTGCGTATCTTCATGACCAGTGCCGCGACGAGGCGCCAGCCGACAATAAAAGCACCCAGTACCAACAGGGTCACGATCTGGAACGACACCGCCAGTCCTCCGCCGGCAAGACCGCGCAGGACGAGTCCAAAAACGACCGCGGAGAGCCAAACAACGACGGCGGCCGGCCACAGCGCCAGAGGCCTGCGCCAGGCTCGGCCAAGGAGCCAGCCGATGGCAGCGCCGCCGGCAAAAGGCGCGGCGGTCAAGAGGATTCCCGGCACGTCCAGGCCGTGTTCATGCGTGTCGCGTCCGATCGCTGCAAAAAGGGCGACGCAGGCTATGTCTCCCGCGAAAGCGAGGACTATGCTGGCCGTAGATTGCCGGGGAGCGATTGCAGAAGTCTTCACGATTCAAGCCTACGTCGAGCCGCGGCGCTTCCCGGGCGGCGGCTGGCAATGGGGAGGACTGAGGGATATGGCAAGAATCACACAGATTGCCCAGCATGCCTCGGACCTCGACCGGGCCCGGGCGTTCTACGGCGACCTGCTTCGACAGGAAGCAGCGGCCGTTTTTGACCCGCCCGGACTGGTCTTTTTCGTGCTCGACGGAGTCAGGTTGCTCCTGGAAAGGGGAGCACCTTCCGCGCTCATCTATCTGCAGGTACCTGATGTCCACACGGAGGTCGCTCGGCTGAAGGGCGCCGCGGTTGAAATAGTGGCGGAGCCGCAGATGATCTTCCACCATGACGATGGGGAGCTAGGTCCCTCCGGCAGCGACGAATGGATGGCGTTCATCAAGGACTCCGAAGGCAATACCGTTGGCCTGGTCAGTTATCTTCCGGCATGACCCTTGTTCGCAAAAGAACAAAGCTGTAGCATTGTTTGTATGCTCACAAGGATGCTGTTTTGTTGTGTATGTTCTGACGGTTGATCAGCGTAAGTCCAGGACTCGGGAGGACCTCGTAGGCCCCGTCCTGGACGAGCTTAACAAGGACGCGCTGCGGCCATTGGTTCTCCCGTTTGACCGAACGGCAGGGGACGAGATGCAGAGCCTCATTGATGATGCGTCCGTAACGCTGAGCATAGCTATGGAGTTAGCAGTGAGTGGGCAGTGGAGTGTTGGCATCGGCATCGGTGAAGTGCGAAAGCCTTTACCGAGTATTACGCGCGCCGCTTCCGGAGAGGCGTTCGAGCGAGCCCGCGCGGCAGTGACGGCGGCTAAGAATGCTTCCGGGAATATCGCCGTGTCGGGTCAGAGTCCGATGGCTGCACAGGCGGAGGCGTTACTACAGTTGCTGGTCTCCGTAGCGAGGAAGCGCAGTGCCATGTCTGTCGAGGCGGGTATTCTCAGCGACCAGGGCCTGACACAGCAGCAGATTGCGCGTCAGTTGGGGATCAGCCAGCAGGCCGTCTCCAGCAGGCTGCAGAGCGGATTGTGGCAGGAATCGAGGAGGGTTCGTGCGGTCGCGGAATCCCTTCTGGAAGGCGCGGATCTGTGAGTCTCGCCAGCCTGATTCTGCTGTGCCTGGCTGCCCTCATTGCGGTACCTATGTATGGGGAGCGGTTCCGCGGCAAGGGGAACGCCCGGTTGTATTCGCTCAGTGCCATTTCGCTTCTCTGGCTGGGGGTAGCCGCGTTGCTGGCCAGCATCAGCGAGGGCGGCCTCGGAGCCGGCGTCTATGCATTTGCCGTGGCCGCCGCTGCGGTGGGTGGCGGACCGCTGACTGTCAGCATCCTCACGCTGTCCTTCAATGCCTTACACCCGGAGAACAGGGAGAAAGCGGAGAAGGAGCCCGTCCTTCGCGGCGGTGCTTGGATCGGCGTACTGGAGCGGACGGGCATCTCAGCCACGCTGCTGGCTGGTTGGCCGGAGGGACTGGCGGTAGTGCTGGCTGTAAAAGGCCTGGGTCGATACTCCGAACTGGGCCAGTCCGGAGCCGCAGAGCGCTTCATCTTGGGAACCTTTGCCAGCGTGCTGTGGGCCGCGGCCGCCAGCGGAATCGCCGTATTGCTCCGGTAGGAGGCGCGGCGCTGCTTGGCGTCGTCGTTGTTTGTAGGGCTGGCGGCGACGGGCGGGGGACGGGTGCCATTGCGGTTGAACCGGACGTATGACATAAAAGGCACATGGCCGCCGTCGACCGCATTCAGGCAGAAGTATTTCTTAGCTGCTCGGTCGCCCATGCGTGGACGGTGTTCGTGCATGAAAAAGGCCAATGGTGGCCGGAGATGGACTTCTGGCCCGTTGCCGGCTCGCTCCTGACGGAGCACTGGGAACTGGATGGCGTTTCGTTCCAGGCCACCGGAGTGGTCGAAGACGTGGTGGAGGGGCGCCGGCTCGTCTTCTCATGGCGTGAGGGCGATTGGGAGCGTCCGACTACTGTCGAGTGCACCTTTGACTCAGACGGAGCGGGCGCACGGATCTGCCTCACCGAATCAGGGTTCGCAGCGCTCTCTGATGGAGGGGCACTTGCCGCCGATCATCGTGCCGGTTGGGTCTATCACCTGCAGACGCTCAAACAGCACGTGGAGGAAACCAAGACGCCTCATGGCGTGGGGGAGAGGCAATCAACAGAGGGAGTGCCGGGGCAGCCGCCTCCATGACAGCCCACGAGGCTGGATGGTGTCCGGTATTTACGGCGGCTGTTTCGGAGAGGTGAGGACGGCATGAGGTTGACGACCACGACCAACGTCTCCGTGGACGGCGTGATGCAGGGGCTGGGCGGTCCTGACGAGGACCGCAGCGGTGGCTTCCAGCGAGGCGGATGGGCCATCCCACTTCTTGACACGGAAACCAGAGAATATCTCAACCAGGTCTACGGCGGGGCGGCCGCGTTCCTTTTTGGCCGGCGGACGTACGAGATCTTTGCCGGCTACTGGGGAGCGATGGCCGATCCGAGCACCAACCCGATCGCCGCCGCGCTGAACAGCCGGCCCAAGTACGTCGCATCGACCAGTCTCGCCGACCCGCAGTGGACGGGCACGACTGTCCTGCACGGTGACGTCGCCACGGCCGTCGGTGATCTGAAGGCACATCAAGGCGGCATACTGCTGGTGCCCGGCAGCGGCGATCTCGTCCGATGGCTGCTCGCCAACGACTTGGTCGACCAACTCGACCTGCTCACCTATCCCGTCGTTGTCGGCCAGGGCACGCGACTGTTCCCCGATTCCGGCCCGGATGTCGCGCTCGAGCTGATCAGTTCGCGGACCACGTCCCGGGGCATAACCATCCAGAGTTACCGGCCTCTCGGGCGTCCGGAGTACGCAACGTCTACTGTCGACCCGGAGGACGTGTTCTAGCGGTGACGGTCCCGGCGATTTTGGATGGTCAGAGGTTGTGGGTGGGCCCAGGCGTTTCGTCGTCCTCCAACGGCTGCAGTTCGCTGTCCTGCGGGTAGAGGTTGGATCCGGTGCGGTCCTTCAGGGTCAGCGTTGCGATCAGAGAGGCCGCCACGAGCAGGAATAGGTACGTCGAGACGGCGACCGTGGTGTTGAACGTGCCCACCAGGGCGGTGGCGATCGTGGGGGCGAAGGCACCGCCGAGTACAGCGCCCATCGCGTAACTGATGGAGGCGCCACTGAGCCGGATGCGGGCCGGGAACAGCTCGGCGTACAGGGCCGGCAGCGGTCCGTAGGACAGGCCCATGACCGCGCCGAAAACCACCAACGCGGCGACGACGAGGCTCATCTCGCCGGTGTCGATGAGCAGGAAGAGCGGGTACAGCCAGGCGAGCATGCACGCCCATCCGATGATGTACATCTTGCGCCGGCCGATCCGATCGGAGAGCACCGCGGAGACCCAGGTTGAGATCATCCAGGCCACCGAACCGAGGGTGATGATGTTGAGGATGGCATCGGCGTTCATATCCAGGCGTGTGGTGGTGTAGCCGAGGATGAAGCCGCCGGTGAGCATGTAGCCAGCGGCGTTATTGCCCATGAAGATGAACGTGGCCTGAATAACCTTCTTAGGGTGGTGGCGGAAGAGGGTGGACAGCGGCGCCGTCTCGGTCTGTTTCGTGGCCTCCATCTCGTGGAACACCGGAGACTCCTCGACCCGGGTGCGGATGTAGTGGCCGATCAGGATCAGCACGAAGCTCAGCAGGAACGGCACCCGCCAGCCCCAGGCCAGGAACTGCTCGTCGGTGAGCGCGGCGGCGAAGACGGCTGTGACCCCGGAGGCCAGGAGCATCCCGGCCGGAACGCCGAGCTGCGGAAAGGCCCCGAACCTGCCGCGGCGTTCGGCCGGGGCGTGTTCGACAGCCATCAGCGCCGCCCCGCCCCATTCGCCGCCGGCTGAGAATCCCTGGATGATGCGCAGGATGACCAGCAGGATCGGGGCCCACACCCCGATGGTGGCGTAGGTAGGCAGGACGCCAATGAGGGTGGTGCCTAGACCCATGAGGATCAAGGTGATGATCAGTACTACCCGGCGGCCGTACCTATCGCCCACCCGGCCCATGATGACCGCTCCGAGGGGGCGGAACAGGAAGCTGATGCCCACGGTGGCGAATGAGACGATCGAAGCCATGGTCCCCTGCAATGGGGAGAAGAACAGCGGGGCGAGGACCAGGGCGGCGGCGTTGGCGTAGATGAAGTAGTCGTACCACTCAACCGTCGTGCCGATCATGGTGGCCCCTGCCACCCTGCGCTGTTGCGGGGTCATGCGCGCGGTGCCTGTCGATCTGGTGTTCACGAGGGCTCCTTCGTCCGGAAGCGACGGGCGCGGGCGGGGAGGGCCGACCGCCGATTGTCTATCAAGAGGTGGCGGACAGGATGATGGCCGGCGTCATTGCCCGCTACAACGCCAGTCTACGGCTTGTGCGCCGCCGAATGATAGGGCGCTCAGCTCCCTGACGAGACGGAGACCATAAGCGTCATGCACGACCGGAGGCCGTGATGCGTCCCGGCCGGAGTTCGATCACGATCCGGCCAAGAACCTAATCATTCGACAGTGCATCTGGCAAGATTGCGAGCATGATCGAGATGCCTCGGCCACCCGAGCCTCCCACCCTGCCACAGGAAAAAATCCGGGAGCTGATCGCCTATGCCGACGGGATGGCCGTTTTCATGGAGGCTGAAGTGGAACTGATCAACGAGTTGGGCAGGTCGACCACCGGGAACGACTTGGCACGAATTATCGAGGGCTGGAAGTTCACCGCCCTGGCCCTGCGTGAAAGCTACGACGGACAGCTCTGAGGCGGGCAACTGCGTCCTTCCGATCAGCGGGCCATACTCCGCCAAGTGCCTCCTACCGAGAAGCCGCAAGGGGCACATTCACGGGAGGAGCATGAGGGGGAGGGGCGATCATTCAGGTTTGCCCGAGGGGGAGTGCCGGCCAGACCCGCACCTTCCTCGGCAGGCCGCTTCAGTATTAGAGTGCCAAGGAGCGGGATCTACCTGACGACCCCGAGAAGGAGCCGACATGCGCACGTTCGCGGCAGCTATCTGGGAGACTGTGCACTCCGAAAGGCGGCTGCTCGCGGCTGATCTCTCCGAGCTGCGCGACGAACGGTGGCGCGTCGCCTCTCTCTGCCCGGGATGGGATATCCACGATGTCCTCGCGCACCTCGTCGACACGGCATTGACCGGCCGGCTCTCCTTCGTGCGTGACCTGCTGATCGACCGCATGGACTTCGACCGGGCAAACGTGAACGGCATTGCCCGAGAGAAGCGGCAGAATCCGCAGAACACACTAGGCGCGCTACAGGAAGCTGCAGCCCTCAGGCGGACGCCGCCGGCGAACCTCGCAACACGTCTGGTCGAGGCCATTGTGCATGGCGAGGATATACGCCGGCCTCTGGGCATTCCCGGATGCTACCCGGAACGTGCCGTCGCCCAGGCCCTGGCCTACCAACTGCGCACCCCTGTCTCTTTTGGAGGTGGACGCGAACGTGCAGCTGGACTGCGGCTGATCGACCGGAAGACCGGCGCGGCGTGGGGGCAGGGCGACGTGGTTGAGGCCGACTCGATCGACCTGCTGCTCGCGGTCTCCGGGCGCCTGGTGGCCAAGGAGAAGCTCAAAGGAAGCGGCGCATCCCGGCTCGTCGATACGGCAGCAGGCAGGTCAGCTGGGCATGAATCGCGTCACCGATGAGAAGTGGACACAGCGATATGACGCGATGGCAGAATGACCGGCTATGGGCGTTGGCACACGCCGAGCGAGCCGCTCTGGCAGAAGACCTGTCGGGTCTCAGCGCGGAGCAATGGAGGCAGGGCACTTTGTGCGGGCAGTGGGATGTCGAGCAGGTCGTGGCCCACCTTACCGCCGCTGCCAGCTTGAACCAGTGGCAGTGGCTTCACAGCATGCTGGGTGCACGTTTCCGTCCCGACGTGCATAACCAGCGTCGGCTGACCGAGCAGTGCGGCCGGACACCGGCAGAAACGCTGGACCTGTTCCGGGCCGTTCTCAGAAGTACAACGGCACCCTCCGGACACATACCTGCCTACCTTGGCGAGGTCGTCGTGCACGCCCAAGACATCCGCCGGCCCCTGGGGATTTACCGGGCACCAAGTGTCGAGGCGCTGACACCCGTGGCCGAATTCTTCGCCCGTCGCGACTTCACCGTTGCCAGCCGTACCCACGTCGCCGATCTGCAGTTGCGCGCAGACGACGGGCTGTTCGCCACAGGTAGCGGCCCTTTGGTCACCGGTTCGACCCTTGCCCTGGTGATGAGCATGGCTGGCCGCGAAGTTTATCTCGAGGAGCTCGATGGCCCGGGCGTGCAGACCCTGCGGATGCGCCTCCAAGGTGCCAAGGCTTCTCGTCAATCATTCAGAACCACCCGGGAGCACGAGGGGGAGCCTCAGTGATTGCATCAGATGCGAAAGCCAATCTGTTACTGGCACCTCTGCGTATCAAGTTCGGGCGTATTCATCGGCTGGCGCCTGTGTAGGGCTGTCTGATCCGCTGCTGCTAGTGACCATCTGGGAGAAGAGGCGGGCCGTTCGCCGGAGGACTCTGAGT
>NZ_JABBCH010000014.1 GCF_012952295.1 Crystallibacter degradans | reverse complement strand
TAACGGGCGACTCGAACACCTCCGCGGCTCAGCACTCGGATTCCGCAACCTAACCAACTACATCGCCAGATCACTACTCGAAGCCGGAGGATTCAGACCCGGATTACACTCTCGATTCCGATGAGCCGGCAAACCATTGACCCCGGCTGCACCCGGGGGTACGAATGAGGGACGCCAACTAGTTGGAGGTATGGCCATGTCGTCCGAGTCGACCAACACATCAGAGATTCCCGGTTACAACTACGGAACCGCCGCACATTCGCCCGTCACGCTGACCGAGTTGGAGGAACTCAAGGCCAGTGTGATGCTCGATGAACGCGATGCGGCGCTGCTGCAACGGGCGGGTGAACTGCTCGATGACCAGGTCGATGACATTCTCGATGTCTGGTACGGCTTCGTCGCCAGCCAACCGCAACTGGTTGCCCACTTTTCCCAGCCCGGCGGCCCACCCATCGATGAATACCTCGCGGCAGTCCGTCCGCGCTTCGGGCAATGGATCCGCGACACGTGTTCCCGCTCCTACGACCAGGAGTGGCTGGATTACCAGAACGAGATCGCGCTCCGGCACACGCCCGCCCACAAGAACGAGACGGACCATGTCGGGTCCACTTCGGTAGTGCCGCTGCGGCACCTCATCGCGTTGACCGGGCCGGTCACGATCACCGTCCGTCCTTTCCTGGCGCGCAAGGAGGACGACGGCGAACAGGTTGACGCCATGATGCAGGCCTGGCTCAAAGCGGTGCTGCTTCAAATTGCCCTTTGGTCGCGGCCGTACACGCGGGAAGGGCAGTGGTAGAGATGGTCAACGAAGCCAAAGATGTGAACAGCGACCAGCAGGCCATTGCCGCCGTCGAGCACCATCACGGACAGATGCTGACCCGGCTGAGCCACTTGACCCGCGCGTTGGTTGACGCCGTGGAAAGCGGAAAGAAGCCGGCCGAACATGACGCACATGCGCTGCTGGTGGAGTGGTGCGAAAACGACCTCATTCCGCACGCCCTCGCAGAAGAATCAGCCCTTTATGAACGTGCCCGTTCCCGGCCGGAGGCGAGCCTCCTCGTTGAGGGCATGCTCGCCGAACACCGGGTGATCACCAATACGCTGGAGGAGCTGCGCGGTGCACAGGGAATCCAGGCCGCGGCGCTGGCCACCGCGATTGAGCGCCTCTTCGCGCAGCATCTGGACAAGGAAAACACGCTGCTGCTGCCCTTCATTGCTTCACAGCCGGATCTGTCCCTGGTCGAGGCAGTCGAAGGGCTGCATGAAATCGTCGGCGAAGCCCATCCCCATGGCGGGGAGCACCTGCACACAACCACCGAATCCCGGCTGACCTGAGAGGACACCTATATGGCTGCATCGTTCAAGACCGGCGACCACGTGCGGTGGAACTCAGAAGCCGGCGAAGTTTCCGGCAAGATCACCAAGATCCACACCAAGGACTTCGAACTCAATGGCCGCACCCGGCACTGCTCGCCGGAGGAACCGCAATTCGAGATCAAGAGCGATAAAACGGATCACGTAGCAGTCCATAAAGGATCGGCGCTGCACAAGATCGGTTGAGCGGGCGTTACTCCCCGGACTGCGGCATCCAAGACATGCAGTAGTTGAGATTAGCGTTGACGGTAGCCACCGCCGCGTCCTCGTCGCCGGCGGCGATGGCGGCAACGAGCGCCTCATGCCCGGCTTCCAGACAGCCGTCGAAACCGTTGCGCAACCGCTGTGCCATTTTCGTGCCGTGGAAGACGTCACCGAAACTGCCGTAGAGCTCATGGAGCAACCGGTTGCCCGAGGATTCTGCCACCTTCAGGTGAAAGTCCCAGTCGGCCGCAATCCACTGTTCCAGATCCTCCGCCGCCCAGGCCTTGCGGCGCTTGGCGAGCATCGTACGCATAGCCGCGATGTCGCCGTCGTTAGCTAATCGGGCTGCCAGACGCGCGGCCTTCGTGTCCAGAGCGAAGCGGACCTGCAGCACATCCTGGTCTTCGTGCTCCCGGTAGGCCTTGCGGGCGGCGCCATGGATTTCGCTGGCCGCACGGACGTAGGTGCCGTTCCCGCGCCGCACCTCCAGCATCCCGGCGTGGGCCAGCGCCTTGATGCCTTCGCGCAGGGTCCCCCTCGAAACGCCGAGTTGCGCCATGAGCTCGGGCTCGGGCGGGATCCGTTCCTGCAGCGGCCATTGGCCGGAGACGATCGCCTCGCGCAGCCGCTCGGTGACTTCGTCGGCCAGTTGCGGGCGGTGGACTGAACCGAGTGTCATGCTTGGCTCCTCTCGCCGCGACGCCCAAGCAAACGCCCACCTCCACCCGAGCGGGCCCGGCCCCGGCCACGCCCACGCCCACCTCCACCAGCGGTGCCGGCGCCGCCACCGGCGCTGAGCCAGTATGCCAGGAACAGTTGCAGCACTGCCACGGCCACCATCAGCTCCAGCGACAGCGTCCACCCACCGGTGGCCGCGTGCAGCAGCCCCAAGCCGAACGGTCCCGCGGTTGCCACGAGATAGCCCACCGACTGGGCAAGAGTGGACATCGCCGTGGTTTCCGCCGCGTTGCTTCCGCTGCGGCTGATCACCACCATGACGATCGGGAACACCGAGAACCCGATGCCGATCAGCAGCACCGGCACAAGGACCAGCTGGTTGGGCATAACCAGCAGGCTCACGTAGCCCAGGAAGCTGGAGCCGGTGGACACCATGAACGCCGGGCGCAGCAGCCGCGGCCTGCTGGCCATCGCCAGCACCAGGACTACGGCGGGAATGCTGATCAATTGCACGGCGCCGAGCATCAATCCCGCGGACGCCGGATCCAGGCCGCGGGCGATAAGGATGGAGGGCAGCCAGCTGATGATCGTATAGACCAGCAGCGCCTGCACGGTGAAGAGACCGGTGATCAGCAGGCCTTTGCGGGTGAGCAGCAACGGCCACGGTGAAACGCTCGCGCCGGTTTCGGCCACCGGGCGCGGCTTGCCAGCCACAGCCAGCGGAAGGAACGCGAGCAGGGCGACGACGGCCAGGAGCGACCACGACGCAAGACCCATAACCGGCGAGTTCAGCTGCATCGCCACCGGCACACTCAGCGCAGCGGCAGTGGTCGCGCCGATCGACATGGTGATGGTGTAGACGCCCGTCATCGTCGAAGTCCGGTGCGCAAAGTGCTTGCGGATGAAGGAAGGCATCGCCACGTTGCAGATGGCCAGCCCGGACATGCTCACCACGGTGCCCAGCAGCAGCATGCCGACCGAATCCACCAAGCGCAGCGCCAGCCCCGCGGTGAGCAGCGTCAAGGCAACAGCAATCGCCCGCTCTAGGCCGACGAGTCTGGTCAGCCAGGATGTGGCGGCACCGGCAACGGCGAAGCAGATGACGGGAATCGACGGCAATGTGGCGGCCACCAGCGGTCCGTACCCCAATAGGAGCTGCAGATCGTGGAACAGGGCGGCGGCACTGGCCACCCCCACGCGCAAGTTCAGACCAATAAGTACGACGGCGGCAATCGCCAAGAAGGCCGCAAGCCTTTTCGTCGGGGCCGGCTTCGGCGCCATCTGCTGTTCGTCCAACTCCGGAGCAAGAGTTTCGTCCAAAACCTCGCCCAAGCTTTCATTCGTAGGTGCATGAGGAGCTTGAGTAATCCGGGACGACATACGTAAACATTAGACGTCTGATGTCTCCGGGGCAAACCTCCTGGACACAACTCGGGACGCACGGCTGCCAAAGCTCTGAGGAAAAGCGGATAAAGATACTGCGGAACGGTCGTCGCCGTTTGGTAGCTGAACTGTCAGAAGTATCCGATAGGTTCGCGTCAGGAACTTTCTCATGAGGGGAAAACACAGACCATGGAATCGAAGGGCACTGAACAATCCACGGCTCGTTCGAACACGACCTTCGAAAAACCGCCTGGACGATCCGCTATGCCTACGTGGTACCCGGATCTATTAGACTCCGTTGCCTCGAGGGTGGCTGCGGGACGCGTCAGAGCAATCAATGCCGCAAACCAGGAACTTGTGCGTACCTATTGGGCCATCGGAAACGACATACTCAATCGTCAGGAACAAGAGGGTTGGGGCGCCAAGGTCATCGACCGACTTTCGGTCGACCTCCGAGACCGCTTTCCCGAGGCAAAGGGGTTTTCTTCCCGCAACCTCAAGTACATGCGGTCGCTGGCTGAGGCCTGGCCGCAGACGGCAATTGTGCAAGCGCCACTTGCACAATTGCCCTGGTATCACCATCTGGCTCTCTTGGACAAAGTTCGGGAACCTGCAACGCGCCTCTGGTATGCCGAGAAGGCGGTCAAGGGCGGCTGGTCCCGCAACGTCCTTACCCACCAGATCGACTCCCGTCTCCATGAGCGGGCGGGGAAGGCTACGTCGAATTTCAAGACGACCCTGCCGCCGTCGGACTCCGACTTGGTGCAGCAGGCGACCAAGGATCCGTACGTCTTCGATTTCGTAGCGATGACCGGTCAACGGAATGAACGCGAACTGGAGTCCCAACTGATCGACCATGTACAGAAGTTCTTACTGGAATTGGGCCAAGGCTTCGCCTTCGTCGGACGGCAGATCCAACTGCACGTTGCTGGCGACGAGTTCTTCGCCGATTTGCTGTTTTACAATTTCAAGCTGCGGCGCTTCGTGGTTATCGAACTCAAGGCCGGGAAGTTCGATCCGGGCTACCTCGGCCAACTCGGCGTATACATGAGCGCGGTGGACGACCTACTGGCGCAGGATGGCGACAAGCCCACAATTGGTCTATTGCTCTGCAAATCAAAAAATGAACTAGTTGCTGAATACGCGTTACGCGGCTACAACTCACCCATCGGCGTCGCGAACTGGGCCGCAGAACTGGAGGAGTCTATGCCCGAGGAATTCGCCGGCGCTTTGCCCACCGTCGATGAGCTTGAGGCCGAGCTAACTGCGGCTACGGACGATAGACCGGTTAGGGACGAAACGAAATGATTTAAACTACAGCCAAAGGCCCGACAACTACTGTTGACTTTCAGAGACCCGCATTCTTCAGCGATTGAATATCGCGGCGGCGTTCACTCTCGATAATTTTCATCATCTGCCGTTGGACCTTGTCCACGGTGTGTCTATCGAGTTCCTTGCGCAGCGCGGCGAGTTCCTCGGAAGCAATCTGCCGACGGATACTGTCGCGCTCTGCGACAGACGAGGCCTGTCCCAGCGCCTTTAGATAGCGCTCTTCCACAACAAGATTTTAGTTCGCGCAGCCCCGCACCGGCCAGAGCCCAGGCTGTAGCCAATTAGGACAGCACGTCTTTGGTAGCGAAGCGGCTGTAGGCGAGCCCGCAGAAGACGACGATGTAGCCGCCTTGCAGCAGGCCGTTGGCGGCGAAGGAGTCCCAGGAGATCGGCTGGCGCAGCAGGTCCGCGAAGCCGAGCCAGTGGTGGCTGAACAGCCAGGGGTGGAGCCATTCGAGCTGCGGTAGGTTGTCGAGGATCTGGGACACGACGGCGAGCACTGCGGTCGCAGCCATGGCACCGACAGGGACCTCGGTCAGGGTGGAAATGAACAGACCAATGGCCGCGAGTCCGAGCAGGGACAGGCCGACGTAGCAGGCCACGAGGAACAGCCGCAGCAGCGACTCCCCTACGCTGATGGTGTCGCCGGAGAGCAGCGTGATCGGCCCTACGTCGAAGAGCGCTGAACCGATCAGTACTCCCGCCGTCGCCACGGAGAGCGCTGCGGCAAGGCAGAAGACGACGGCGGCAGCATACTTCACCGCCAGCAGACGGACCCTGCCTGCTGGCGCCGCCAACAGATACCTCAGGGTTCCGTGGCCTGCCTCGCCCGCGATGGTGTCCCCCGCCGCCACGCTGACAGTCAGCGGCAGGAAGAGCGGGATGGAGACGACCATCCCGGTCAGCGCGATGAACAGTCCGTTCTGGGATACGCGGTCCAAGAACGGCGGACCTTGGCCGGGACCTGGATCGCGCGAGGAAAGCCGGACGGCCAGCGCTATCAGGACCGGGACGGCAGCGAGCGCCGCCAGCATGGCCCAGGTCCGCCAGCGACGGAAGAGAACCTTCAACTCGGATCCTAGGAGTGACCAGCCGGCCGAGGGCCGGGATGCGGCTGCTCGTGACCGGGCGTTCCCAAAGGACGGTCCGGTTGGTGCAGATGCGGGCAGCTTATTGGACAACGTCGAACCCCTCCCCCGTCAATGCCACGAACCGATCCTCGAGACTGCTGCTTTCCACCGCGAAGCCGCGGACGCGGACACCTTCGGCGACGAGAGCGGCGACAATCGATTCCGGTGCCACCGTGTGGTCGGCGAGCGGGGCGCGGACTGTACTGCCGCCGTCGTTGTTTGAATGTGGCGGCTCAGGTGCGAGACCCAACCGCTGGAGGACGCGGCCGGCATCCTCGGTATCGGGAGTCTGGACTTTGACGTGGGCGAGGCCTACCCGCCGGAGTTCGTCGACAGTCCCCTGCGCCACCAGTTTGCCGGCGCTCATGACGGCGGCGTGCGTGCAGATTTGCTCGACCTCCGCGAGCAGATGGCTGGACACGAAAACCGTGGTGCCTTCAGCAGCCAGCGAGCGCACCAGGCTGCGGACCTCCCGCGTACCCTGCGGGTCCAGGCCGTTGGTGGGCTCGTCCAGCACCAGCAGTTCGCGCGGCATCAGCAAGGCGTTGGCGATGCCCAGGCGCTGTTTCATGCCAAGGGAGTAGGCTCGGACTTTCTTGCCGGCGGCGTGGGACAGCCCAACACGGTCCAGCGCCTGGTTAACGCGTGCGCGCCGGGTGGCCGAGGACGCGTGGCGGTCTGCGGTATCGAAGCGCTGCAGGTTGGCGGTCCCGGAGAGGAAGGGGTAAAAGGCCGGCCCTTCGATCAGGGCTCCAACGCGGGGAAGCACGTCGCGCAGACTCGCCGGCATGTCCTGCCCCAATACCCGGACATACCCACTTGTGGCGGCTGCGAGGCCGAGCATGACCCGAATGGTGGTGGTCTTCCCCGAACCGTTCGGACCAAGGAAGCCGAAGACGGAGCCATGCGGAACCGCCAGATCAATGCCGTCGACGGCTGTCTGGTGGCCAAAGCGTTTGGTCAGCCCAGTGGTTTCAATCGCGAGTTCGGTAGCTGGGAGGGCGCCGCTCACCGGCCCTCCGCTGCCGCCTGCAACCGCTCCAACGGCACCGATCCGGCGAACGCCCGGCCATCGTCGGTCACGAGGACGTTCACCAGCGCCGAGGAAAGCAACCGGCCGCCGTCGACCTCTTGGGCGGTTTCGGCGATGAGCGGCGAGTCCATCAATTCCGCAGGCACTTCATCTGCCGGCAGGCCGATCACCGTTTCCCACCCGGATCCGTACTTGGTGTAGTCCTTATCGTGCTTGCCATCGCCCTGGTGGCGGTCGCCATGGTCACCCTGGGCATGCTTTGCGTGATGGTCCTCGACGACGCGCTCCGTGACGGTGGCGCCGGGCGGCGGCGTGAAGTTGAAGAGATCGTCCGACGGCGCTTCAAGGCTCAGCTCCGTGAAGCCAACCTCGAAAGCCGGGGCGTCCTGACCGCGGGCTTGGACGTCCACGCTGAGCGGCAACCCTGTTTCCGAATCCACCGCAATCGAGACGGACCCGACCAGCGTCTCCGAACTATCAGGAGTCAGCACCAGTTCATAAGCCGCACGACCGGCAACCTCCGAGTCCGAGCCCACTGTCACTTCCGTGCTGGGCTCGACCGAGGACAGGAAGTGCTCGCTCAGGCTCTCGGGGGTCCAGGCTTTGTCGCTGTGATGGCCCTCGGACTCCGAGTATTCCGGAAGGATCAGATGGGTGGCGGCATTCTGCTTGGAGCTGTAGAACCAGACGTCCCGGCCGTTGCGGATGACATCCCGCTCGGCGAGCCGGTCCATAACCTGCACCCGTGCCTGTGAATGGCCGTCCAAATAAACGCGTGCAGTGTGGGATCCGCCGAGGAGTTCAAGGGCGGAGGCTACACCGGAAGGAACGCCGGACGAAGCATCAGACTCCGCGGACGGTCCGTCTGTGGGCAACTGCGGCAGGCCCAGCTCGGATGTCTGCTCTACAGTTCCGGACAGCGAACGGACGGAACTGTCCGCTACCATTTCCAGGACTTCCTGCGGCGTCTTATCCGGGAGATCCGTCGCCGCGCCTGCCTGGACGGCGCCCAGCACGGCGCCGCCCGCTATGACCGCAGGAACGACGGCGGCAGGGAGCCAGCGCTTCCATACAGGTGTCATGACAACCTCCGACGTTGCAAGTCTTCTTTCCAGACTACGCTCAATCGATCAGGTGTTCACGGGGCAGTTTCTTCTGCCCCGGGGTCAGGCTGCGGTCTTGAGAACCCGGGACTCCGTATCGAGTTCAAGCAGTCGGCGCGCCTCTTCGAGTGCGGACTTTGAATCCTTCTTATCCATTTGGGCCAGCGTCAGCAGATTAGCGATCCGCTGCTCGCGCCGCATGCCTGAGACTTCGTCGGCGAATTCGATCATGGCGATGACACGCGCATGAGCCCGACGTCCGCGGGCATCGTTGCTCGCGTCGTCGGCCTCGATGTCGCCCAAGATGGCGATAGCTTCCGCCAGTCGCTCGTTCATGTATTTCTCCCCTATATGCGTCTTTGTACAAACAGAAAGGACGTTTCCCCTCGCCGATCCTGTTTGATTGCTTTATCGAACCATAGGCGGTTCAGCCGGAAGTTGGAATAGTGCATTGTAATTTACGTCATAGTGACCTTGATTACAAAACGGAATGTCCTCGCAGGTCACAAAGCTAGGGCCATGTCCGGCGGCTTGGTATCAGGCGAAGCCACACCCCCTTGGCAGAAGCACTGAACTGTGCCACGTTGGAAATTGGATCTACCAACAATTCAAGGAGGGTGATCCTGATGCCCAAGACAGACAAGAGCGGGAAGCCGAAGAAGAGCGAACTGCCCAGCACTCTCAAGCGTTCCGGCAAGAAGGCCCAGGAAACCTTTGCCGAGGCGCATGATTCGGCGGCCGAGAGCTACGGCGACGAGGAGCGCGCACATCGGGTGGCCTACAGTGCCCTAAAGCACACCCATGAAAAGGTCGGCGACCATTGGGAACCCAAGGAAAAGGCCGGCCCCTCGGACAAGCAGGCCAAAGGCGGCAAGGACACTTCCCGAAAGACTGCCGGTGGCGTGGATGCCAACGCATCCAAGGAGCATCTGTACGACCTGGCCAAGAAGCTCGATGTCCCGGGACGCTCCAACATGAACAAGTCCGAATTGGTCGACGCCATACAGAAGGCCAACGACAAGGAGACACGGAAGGCCCGCTAATCCCGCCTGTTATGCCGGCACGATCTTAATGGGGATGGACTCCCAGCCCCGGAGTGTGTTGTGCAGGTAGGGCACTGCGTCACCCGCAGATTCTATGGCTTTGACCCGCGCGGCGAGCGTGGTCAGCAGCACGTCCATTTCCAGCCTGGACATCGGTTGTCCGACGCACTGGTGGATGCCCATGCCGAACCCCAGATGCCCACCGGCCTGGCGTTCGATGTCATACCTGTCGGCATCCTCGCCCCAGTGCCGCGGATCTCGGTTGGCCGCACCGACAAAAACTGCCAGCTTCGAGTCAGCCGGGATCTGCATCCCGTGGAAATCAACATCACGGCTCGTGGTGCGGTAGAAGGACTGGAACGGCGATTCCAGCCGAAACGATTCATCTATGGCGAACTTGGTCAGCCTGGGGTTCACATGCACCTTTGACCACTCGCCGGGGTGTACGGAGAGCAACCGCATGACGTTACCTATCGAGAAGATGGTCGTGTCCAGGCCTGCAGACAACATGGCCCGTACAAGCAGGGCAGCCTGATCGGAACTGATCTCTCCTTTGTCCGCACAGTCCCAGATTTGCTGGCCCAGGCTACCCTCTGCCAGTTTCTCGCGCGCACAATTCGCCATCGCCCAGTCGTTGGTGCCCTGGCCCATGCGGAAGTATTCCTTCGCCCGCTCATCGTCGGGGCCGAAAGTGCTGAAGTTCATTGCACCCAAGGCCAGGAGATTCTCGGCCCGGCCCTCGCGGGGAATGCCTACGGCGTCGCCGAACACCCGCAGCGGGAATACTTCAGCGAAGTCTTTCGCAGCGTCGAATTCCCGCATATCGAGAATGCGATCGACAAGTTCGTCTGCGAACTGCTGAAACTGGTTTCGCAGCGCACGCATGCCGCGCGGCGAGATGACACTTCCCATGGCCTGGCGCATGGTCGTGTGAATCGGCGGGTCGGACTCCATGATCCCTTGGGCACGCCAAGATTTCTCGTGATGCAGATTCTTGGGACCGGCCCCGGCACTGGATATGAACGTGGAGTAGTCCTCGAGAATTTCCTTACATACATCAAAGCGCGTGAAGGCGGGCACTCCGTATCGCTCCAGCCATACCGCCGGGCCCGCGTCGCGCATCCGAGCAAAAAGCGGGTAGGGATCTCTCAAATTGTCGTCAGAATAAGGGTCTTCCGTGAAGACAGGGGCAGTTGCTGTGGACAAATCGAGTGCCATTGGTGCCTCACAAGTCGATGGGGGAGCTGGACTCCAAACAACGTAACGGCGCGGACTCACACGACTAAATTCCATTCTCGCAATGCGAGAATGCGAGTTGTCGTGAATCGAGATTTGGTGGAGCATCGCAGTGTCGCGTAGCTCACACGGGATAAGTCTGGAGGTTGAAAGTGTCATCGTTTGAACGTGGTCTTAAGATTCTTGCTGAAATTGCGACCTGTGGGGACGCAACAGTTGATGTCGTCGCGACCCGTCTCGGCATCCCGCAAAGCACGACATACAGATATTTCAAGACCCTTAAAGAGCATGGCTTCGTTCAAGAAGACGACGGCCGCTACCGGCCGGGCCGTGCCCTGCTGGAAATGAGCGGCCGTAACCATTCACAATCGCTCCTGGCGGATATCGGCACCGCAGTCCTGAAGAGCATTGTTGATGAGGTAGGAGAAACCGCCGTCATGGTAATTCGGGTCGGGACCCAAGGTATGTGCCTGCGCCGTGCGGAACCGGACAAATCGCTGAAATACAGCTTTGCCGTCAACGAACTGCTCCCTCTGCATGCCGGTGCCGGCCAGCGCATCCTGCTTGCATGGGCTCCGGCCGATGTCGTCCGGCAGGTACTCGAGCGCGACCTGCCCCGCTTTACCGACAACACCCTCACGGCTCAACAGATCCAGGCCAGCCTGCCCCAGATACGTTCAGCCGGCCGGCTGATTTCGCGGGGCGAACTGGATGTTGGGTCGATATCCCTTGCCGTGCCTGTTTTCTGCCGCGGCGAAATAGTCTGCTCATTGAATATCGCAGGCCCGGAGACCAGGTGCGGTTCCAAGTCCTGGATAAATTCTGCCTTCAACGCCATGGAGGAGGCGGCTCTGTGCCTAACTTCGTCGCTGGAATCCGCCACGAGTTTCCAATCAAGTAGGGAGATACTGAATGAACACAGTTACGCTGGCTGAGACTCAGACCGTCCTCATCGGCATGGATCCGGCCTCGTTGGAGGACCTGATCCAGGTAGCCCGGCACCGCCGCCCGGTCGCCCTCGACCCTGCCGTCCTTGAACGCATGAAACCGAGCCAGCAGTGGCTGGACGGAGTAGTCGACGGAATGCAGGCGGACACTGATACGCCGCCGATCTATAGCATCAACACCGGCTTCGGGTCGCTGGCAGGCCGCCAGGCCTTCGCCGACCCCTCGGACGCGGCCGAACTGTCACGGCGGCTGGTACTTTCCAACGCCGCCGGCGTTGGCCGCTACGTCGATGAAGAAGTTGTGCGCGCAACCATGTTCATCCGCATCGTCAGCCTGACTCAAGGCTACTCAGGTGTCCGCGGCGACATTGTCACGCTGCTGGTCGACATGCTCAACCACGGCGTCTACCCCGCCATCCCCGAATACGGGTCCCTCGGAGCCTCAGGCGACCTGATCCCACTGGCCCACATCGCCATCGTGATGACCCGTTCGCACACAGGAGATGACGAAGAACTGGATTCCGGCGAAGCGTTCCTCGACGGCAAGATCATCAGTGGAATAGCAGCCATGGCCAGCGCTGGCTTGGACCGACTGCCGCTGGGCGCGAAGGATGGTCTCGCGCTGCTTAACGGAACCTCCTTTTCCTGTGCGCAAGCTGCGCTGGCGCTCTTCGATGCACAGAACCTATTAGAGACGGCACAAGTCACCGCAGCCATGACCATCGAGTCACTCATGGGATTCGGCGATGCATTCATCGCCGAACTGCACGAGGCCCGTGGCCAGAGAGGGCAGATCGCAGTGGCGGCCCGACTGCGCGAACTTCTGGCGGGCAGCACGCTGGTCGACGGCAACGCTTCCACGGACCCCGTCCGCCAGCCGCCGCAGGACGCGTATTCCCTGCGTTGCATACCGCAGGTGTTCGGCCCCATCAAGGAAACGCTGGACTTTGCCGCCGGCATTATCAACAACGAAATTAACGCGGCAACCGACAACCCGCTGATCTTCCCTACGCTCCCGGACACCCGCAAGCTCAAGGCCGTATCCGGCGGAAACTTCCACGCCGAGTACGTCGCCTTCGCAGCGGACTTCATTTCGATCGTTGTTACGGAGATTGGCAACATCACGGAACGCCGCTTATTCCGCTTGGACGACGGCACCCTAAACCGCGGCTTACCTGACATGCTCGTGGCCAGCGAACAGGTCGGCATGGACTGCGGCTACATGCTCCCTCAGTATCTGGCTGCGGCACTGGTTTCGGATTCGAAAACCCTCTCCCATCCGGACAGCGTGGACTCCATCCCAACGTGTGCCAACCAGGAGGACCACGTCTCCATGGCAAATAACGCCGGCCGACATGCCCGGCAAATAGTTGCCAACATCGAGATCGTAGTCGGCATCGAACTGCTAATGGCGGCCCAAGCCATCGAACTGCGGCTGGGTCTGCCCGAAACCGCCGGGACCCCGGGGCCTGCCAGTGCCGCAACCGTCGACCTCCTCCGCAACACTGCATCCGCCGATGGGCGGAGGATTGATCACCTGCGCCGCGATGTGGTGATGTATCCGCGCGTCCGAAAGGCTGTGGAGCTAGTGCACAGCGGAGCCGTCGTCGATACCGCCAATGCTGCCGTCGCCGGGACCTATGAGCGAAATTCGCTCCGATAATTTTCCGAGAAATACCCCAGAGAAGGAATTGCAGGCCGCCCCAAATTCAGATTGAGGCGTATCAGGAAAAAGATATGAGCCTTTCGTAGGCCCCCATTCCGCGGCATCGTCGCCAAAGAATAGTGGTCGCACTTGTGATTTAGCGGAGAGATCCTCACCCGCTAGTGCTTCTTAGCGCCCGAAAATCGCGCGAAATGCGTCGCAGAATTAGTTGGCTAATCAGATATGTCCTTTCCTTGTGAAATCCTCATTTACTTTCTAGGCTGTTCTCACCTCGTTTGAAGAAGACTTTTCAAACGGGCACACGATATAGCTTTATTGTCAGGTTTTTAAACATAGCTAGGAGCAAAAGAAATGATCTCATCAGCTGTTTTTAAACGTACTTTTAACGTTGCCGCCTTCGGGTTGGCTGCTTCCCTCGCACTGGCGGGTTGCTCGGGTTCAGCCGATGCTAAGGCAGAATCCGAAACCAGTGGCTCAGCGGCGGCCGGGGCGAAGGCGCCCTTGTTCTCAGAGCTGCCTCAGTCCGTCCAGGAAGCCGGCACGATCAACGTCGCCAGCAACGTGGAGTATCCGCCATTCGAATCCTTCGACACCGACGGGACCACGATCGTCGGCATTGACCGGGACATCGCAGACGAATTGGAGAATCAGCTCGGAGTGACCCTGGAGTTCAACAACATTGCCTTCGACGCCATCATTCCTGGATTGGACTCCGGTCGCTACGACATGGCGATGTCGGCTATGTCAGACACCGTGGAACGGCAGAAGCAGGTTGACTTCGTCGACTATTTTTCGGCTGGTGGAGGAATCATGACTGGTACGGCCAACGCGGAATCGATCAAAACCTTGGATGACCTATGCGGCAAGGCTGTCGGAATTGTGAAGGGCACTACGGAGGACGCCGACGCCGCCGAGCAGTCGGCCGAATGCGAAGCCGCAGGCAAGGATCCGCTGAAGGTAACGGTGTTCGCTGGCCAGAACCAGGCGGTCCTCGCACTGCAAAGTGCGAGGACCGATGCTTTCTTGGTCGATTCGACGTCAGGATCCGTCATTGCAGCCGGTTCCAAGGGCCAGCTTGTTCAGGGTCCGCGCTACCAGGACCTCGCTTTCGGCATCGTCTTCCCCAAGGAAAGCGACCAGTTGACGGAGGCCGTGCAGCTGGCCATGGGCGAAATCAAAGCGAACGGGGCCTATGACCGGATCCTGGCTGACTACGACATGGCTGACCATAGCGTAGACGATTTCCCGATCAACGGAGTCACCGAATGAACCGGCTCGTAGACGTCGACCGCGCCGATGACCTGCCAATTCTGCCGGCAAGATACACGGGACGGTGGGTAGCTGCCGGGGTGGTCCTGGTCGCCGTCGTTCTGATGGTCTATGCGGCCTTCACAAACGAGCGCTTCCAGTGGAACGTCGTTGGTCAGTACCTCTTTGCACCGCAGGTATTGACCGGCTTGGGCAGGACTCTGATGTTGACAGGCATAGCTATGGCCATCGGTGTGCTGCTTGGCATCCTCGTAGCCGTCTGCAGAATGTCCAGCAATCCCATCCTGTCCTACTCAGCGTGGGCCTATTCCTGGTTCTTCCGGGGCACGCCGCTGATGGTGCAGCTGCTCTTCTGGTTCTTTATGGCTGCGCTCGTTCCCACGATCGCATTCGGCATACCGTTCGGACCAAGCTTTTTCGAGATTGAAACCAACGCCATAATCTCCCCGTTTACGGCAGCATTGCTGGGCTTGAGCCTGAATGAGGGCGCCTACATGGGCGAGATTGTTCGCTCTGGAATCAGGTCCATTCCGAGGGGCCAGACGGAGGCAGCCCAGGCCATCGGCATGTCGCGGGCACAAAACATGCGGCGTGTGGTCCTGCCTCAGGCGATGCGGGTGATCATCCCGCCAACCGGCAATGAGACGATCGGCATGCTCAAATACACGTCGCTGGTCATTGTCATCGGTTACGGGGAACTGCTGACGTCGGTTTCGATCATCTACTCGCGGACATTCGAGACGATCCCGTTGCTGATTGTCGCTGCCATCTGGTACCTCGCCGTCACCGCGGTGTTGTCCATAGGCCAATATTTCGTCGAGCGGCACTTCGAACGAGGGTTCTCCCCCATCCGTCCTGCCAGGGAAGGGCGGATTACAAGCCGCCCGGCTGGCGTGCACGTTTCATCCGGCCACGCCACATTGCCTGCCGCCGTCCCCGCCGTCGAACTGGAGAGACTGAAATGAATGATCCGATCGTCAGTGCCAGGCAAGTGCGCAAGTCTTTTGGCCACGTCGAGGTCCTCAAAGGCATCAGCATGGACGTGAAGGCGGGTGAAGTCGCGTGCCTACTCGGTCCCTCCGGCTCGGGTAAGAGTACCTTCCTGCGCTGTATTAACCATTTGGAAAAGATCGACGGTGGCCAGCTATGGGTGCAGGGTGAACCCATAGGCTACCGCCAGGTCGGCAATCGACTGCGCGAACTAAAGGAGCATGAAACCTCCCGCCAGCGCGCTTCCGTTGGCATGGTCTTCCAGCAGTTCAATCTCTTCCCCCACCGGACCGCCTTGGAAAACGTCGTTGAAGGCCCTACCGTGGTCCAGCGGCGCCGCCGGGCAGCAGCCATCGAGGAGGGCATGGACCTGTTGGAACGGGTCGGCCTGGCGGACAAACGCAATCATTATCCGGGCCAGCTCTCCGGCGGGCAGCAGCAGCGGGTTGCGATTGCCCGGGCCCTCGCGCTCAAGCCTACTGTGATGCTTTTCGATGAGCCGACGTCCGCCTTGGATCCGGAGCTTGTTGGGGAAGTGCTGGACGTCATGGTCTCGCTGGCCGCATCGGGAATGACCATGATCGTCGTGACCCACGAAATGGGCTTCGCCAAAGAAGTGGGTGATGTGGTGCACTTCATGGCTGATGGCTGCCTCGTTGAAAGCGGCGATCCTCGGCAAGTGCTCGAAGACCCGAGGGAGGCCCGTACCCAGGCCTTCCTGTCCAAGGTGTTGGCATGAACCCGGGAAAGGTGTAGAGCCATGATGGTTATAACGCTTGGCTGCGCTGCGGGGGCTGCGGTATGAAACTTGCTCAAGCAGTGAGGCTGATCTCGGTCAACCTCCCCACGGGTTCGTCGGTTGAACGGGCGCTGACCCGGTGCCACACCGTCGAGGACCTGCGGCAGCTGGCAGCGCGAAGCCTGCCACGGCCGGTGATGGAGTACATCGACGGCGGAGCCGACGGCGAACTCAGTGTGGCTAATAATACCGCGGCGTTCGAACGTCACCGCTTCGTTCCCGTTGCACTGGCGGATGTCAGTGCCGCTGATACCAGCTCTGGCATCCTCGGTCGGTGCGCTGCGGCGCCACTGGGCTTTGCACCGACCGGCTACACCCGAATGGTCCATACCGCTGGCGAACCCGCAGTGGCCCGCGCCGCTGCTGCTGCCGGCCTACCCTATGTGCTCTCCACGATGGCCACCACCGCCTTGGAGGAGCTGGCCGTCGGGCCTGCTCCGGAGGCGGAACGCTGGTTCCAGCTCTACGTCTGGAAAGACCGGGCACGGGCCCGCGAGCTGGTCCGCCGCGCGGCGGGTGCGGGTTACCGAGTCCTCGAGATAGCGGTGGATACCGCAGTTCCCGGCAACCGGCTGCGAGACATCCGCAACGGGTTCACGATTCCGCCGCGGCTCACACCAGCAACCTTGCTGGAAATCGGCTCCAAACCCGGATACTGGATGCGGATGCTCCGCGCTCCCGTCTTGGAATTCGCCAATGTCTCCGAAGGTGCACACGGCAATGCCTACACCATTGAGAACATCGGCTCGCAGTTCGACTCAGGCGTGACGTGGAGTGATCTAGCGGAGCTGCGTGCGATCTGGGACGGCGACCTGCTGTTGAAAGGCCCGATTAGCCCGGCCGACGCCGTCCGTGCACGGGATCTCGGAGTTGACGGAGTGCATCTATCCAACCACGGTGGCCGTCAATTGGACCGCACCATTGCCCCCGCCGATCTGATCGCCCCGGTTCGGCGGGCTGTTGGCGACGACTTCACCATTGTCGTTGACTCGGGTATCCGGCATGGTGCAGACATTGCCACCGCGATCGCTCTGGGTGCGGACCTGGCCATGATCGGCCGACCGTATCTGTGGGCGCTGGCAGCCGCCGGTGAACCCGGCGTCGCGCATTTGGCTGACCTCCTTGTTAGCCAATTACGCCGCACTATGCAACTGCTCGGGGTCGCCAGCGTCAGCGAGCTGCGACGCCGCGGCATGCAGCTTCTCGATGAAGAGCACGTGCGTCCCCTGCCCCATGCATCCAGGGAAATCCCCGGATTACTCCTGCCCCAGCCATGACAGCGGAAGGAATAGACATGAGCACGAACATCACCAGTCCCCTGCCGCCTCTGGAACCGTCCGACCATCGGGGCGCAAGCCGGGGTGCAAGCGGCCCATCACCACGGCCAGGCATTGCCACACTGCCTGAGTACTCTCGTTCACAGGGCAAGGCGAGTGTCCGCTGGATTGCCTCGTCGAACGAGCTGCCAGTGCCGCCGTCGCCTGCGGTCCAAGATGCGGTCGCGGCAGCTGCGGCCGATGCCAACCGCTACCCAAGTCTCGCAGGTGACAATCTTGTGGCGACCGTGGCCGGGAGACTAGGACTTGAGCCCGGCCAGGTGGTCGCAGGAGCTGGATCGCTTGCCCTGCTCCAACTGCTGCTCTCCACCTACGCCGCCAGTGGTGATGAAGTCATCTACGCCTGGCGCAGCTACGAGGCGTACCCGATACTTGTCGGAGTCACCGGTGCTGCTGCCGTCGAAGTACCGCTCACCGGCGGTTCCCGGCACGATCTGAAGTCCATGGCCGCCGCTATAACAACAGCCACCCGTGCCGTTATCGTCTGCTCGCCGAACAATCCAACAGGAACAACCGTCGACCACGAAGAGTTGATGGACTTTCTTGACCGAGTACCAGCGCAGGTGCTGGTGATCCTGGACGAGGCATACCGGGAATTCTCCTTGCCCGAGCACGACAGCACGCACCTCCTAAAAAGATTCGCCAACCTAGCTGTCCTGCGTACATTTTCCAAGGCATACGGTTTAGCCGGACTCCGGGCAGGGTATTTGGCAGCCGGCCAGGATATCGCGGCGAACTTGCGGCGTGCCGCTCCACCTTTCCCTGTGAGCCGGGTTGCTGAAGCCGCCGCTATTGCCGCTTGGGACGAACCCGATCTGACCGCGCAGACTATCTCGCGGATCGTGGACGAGCGCCGTTATCTGAGTGCACAGCTGCGCAACCGAGGCATCGAGTTGCCGGCAAGCGGAGGGAACTTCGTGTGGATCCCCGTCGGCGGCCGCGCCCTGGAACTGGAGGCCGCCTGCCTTGCCCAGTCCGTTTCGGTCAGAGCATTCGACGGCGAAGGAGTACGCGTCACTCTTGGCGAACGCGGCGCAACAACGGCAGTACTGGCCGCAGTTGATTCCATGGCGCGGCTGACCATACCACCAGCGGCGCCGATTGCACGCTGACTTAATCACCAGCATCCGGCTGCCAATTTTCTAAGGAGAACGACTTGAATACCCCGATGCATGACGAATTCTTCGATGTAGAGGTCACTGAGACCGATCCGGCGTCCGATTCCGTACTGGCGTTGCGGCTTGAACACCCTCGCGGCGAGGCGCTGCCCCCCTGGGAGGCTGGCGCGCATGTGGACGTCATGCTGCCCAACGGCCTGTTACGCCAATACTCACTCTGTTCCCGGCCAGAGGATAGCTTCTGGCGTCTCGGCGTACTGCGGGAGCCGCAGGGACGCGGCGGATCTGCCTGGATACACAACGAACTGCGTCCCGGTACCAAGTTGCAGGTGCGCGGTCCGCGGAACAACTTCAGTCTGAAGGCTGCACCGCTGTATCTCTTTATTGCCGGCGGCATCGGTATCACCCCGATCCTGCCCATGATCCGGCAAGCCGACGCGACAGATCTGGACTGGAAACTCATCTACCTGGGCAGGAATCGTACGTCCATGGCATTCCTGGAGGAACTCGCCGTTTACGGCGACCGTGTCCACATCCACACAGACGACGTGTCCGGACTTTTCCCCCTTGAACCGCTCCTCGATGGGCTGGATGCATCCACACATGTATACGCCTGCGGGCCGGGACCGCTGCTAAATGCCCTCGAAAAACTGACTGGGGAATGGCCAGGACCTAACCGTTACCATTCCGAGCGGTTCGTCTCCCGCTTGATTACCGATTCCGACTCCGACTCCGACTCCACGACATTGGACACCGAGTTCAGCGTAGAAATTGCAGACGGCACAGAGGTGCTGGTTCCGCCGGGCACCTCCGTTTTGGAGGCGCTGATGGAAAGTGGCATACCCGTTCTTAATTCATGCCGCGAAGGCATCTGCGGCACTTGCGAAACCCCAGTGATCTCCGGGGAGATTGATCACCGGGACACGCTGCTGTCGGAGGAAGAACGCAAGGCAGGGGACACGATGATGATCTGTGTCTCGCGGTGTCTAGGTAAACGACTTGTCCTGGACATTTAGCTGGCTGGGCGAACACCAAGGAGGCGGTGACCCTCAGCGGACTCCGTGCGTCCCCTTGTCGGTTGCGACTTGATCATCGATTCCGCTTCCCCAGCGGTAGAGGCGCATCGCCCAGTAACCCGCCGCGCCCATTACCAGGAAGCCGCCGACACCCACGACGATCAGCTGCGTGGCCACGCCGATGATCAACAAGACCAAACCGACAATCCAGGCAAGCACCGCTAGAACAAGCTGTCCATGGTCGGGTCCCAAAAGGCCGGACCGCATTACCTGGGCCAGCGCCGGGTCCTCGGCGGCCAACTGCAACTCCAGTGCATGAAGCTGCTCCCGCTCCTCATCCGACAGCGGCATAACGCACCCCCTTGATCAGAAGTCCGGAGAAACAAAAGCGCCGACCATGAAGTCCGGGCTTTCGCCGGTATAGCTATCATCCGCTTCTAAATCGGAAATTGCTAGTTTTAGAGCGCGCTTTCCCTACTAGCTGATTTCAGGCAGGTAAAGGCAAACAAAGCAGTACTTTGCGGCACTCTCGGAACCGGCTCCTAGCGGGCAGGGTCCTTGACCGGTTCGGGAGTTTCCGCGGGCTTCGCGACATCCTCGATGTACCGCGGCCGGTTGATCATCACGGCTCCGGTCATCATGACCAGCAGGCAGACGCCGAGCATGGCGAAGGAGGCGTTCCAGCTGCCGGTAGCCTCCTGGACAACGCCGAACAGCAGCGGGGCGATGCCGGCGCCGGCGTAGCCGATGCCCTGGCTGAACCCGGCGAGCACCGAGGCGCCATGCGTGGTCCGTGAGCGCAGGTTCATCATCAGCAGCGCGGTGGCGAAGGTGCCCTGGCCCAGGCCGGCGAGGGTGATCCACCACCAGGTGCCATCCATCGGCGCGAGGAACAGGCCCAGGTGTCCCCCGGCCCAGCACGCCGCGAAGATGCTGATGGCGATGATCGGGTTGCGCATGCGGGGCACGATCAGCGGCACCAGCAAGCTGACCGGCAGGCCGAGGATCGCGAAGTATGCCAGGGCCGATCCGGCTACGGCCGCGTCCACGTTCTGCCCGGTCAGGTACGGCGGAAGCCAGGTGAAGTAGACGTAGGTCTGGGCAGAGTTGCCGGCGAGGAAGATCGCCAGGCCCCAAGCCACCGGCGAGCGCCACGGATTCAGATGCTCCGGGGTGGGCTTGGCCGGCGGCATCTTGACGGAACTCGAAACGGACGTCGAGGCAGGCAGCGAATCCGACGTCGACGGCGCCCCGGGACTTGTGCGAGCGGCCGCGGCGTCGTCGTCGTTCTTCTCGCGTTTTGCCCGCCGGTCGTGCAGCAACTGGGCTGCCCATGGCACCAGGACCAGCGCGCTGATCGAGGCCCAGACGCCGATCGAGACGCGCCAACCGGCAAGGTCCGCTACGGGCACGGCCAGCTGCGGACTGGCCGCGGTTCCCACCGCGAGCAGCGTGACATAGCCGGCCGTGACCACGCCCATTCTGTCCGGGAAGTACTTCTTCACGAGCGGCGGCAGCACCACGTTGCCGATGCCGTAACCGGCCATGACGACGGCGGAGAGGCCCAGGAACGGCCAGACCTCGCCCATGAAGGCGCGCCCGACCTGCCCGGCGACGGCCAGCAGTACCGCGAGGGTGAGGACCTTTTCCAGGCCCAGCCACCGGATCAGGATGGGCGTGCCCAGGCCGCCGGCGGCGAAGATCAGCGGCGGCAGCATCGCCAGCAGGCCGATGGTGGCGGCATCGAAACCGAGCTCCGGGCTGACCGAACCGAGCAGCGGCGGCACCACGGAGACGGCGGCGCGCAGGCTCAGGGCCATGATCAGGATGCCCAGCAGGGCGCCGATCCGGCCACGCCAGGGCTTGCGCAGGAAGTAATTAGTCACCAGCTAACCCTAGCCAACGGCGGAGCCCGGGCGAGTCATAAAACCCACCCGGGCGCCGCCGTCGTTGTTTGAGGTCAGCGGGATTTAGCGCCGGCTTGCAGCGGCAGAACCGGTTCGGCCGGAGCCACGCTTTGGCGGAATTTGAACCGGCTTTCGCCGTTCATCCGGTAGGCGGCGACGATGTACAGAGCCACGATCCAGTCGAAGCTCACGCACGCGATGGCCCAGCTCTCGGGCGCGAACTCGTGCCCCCCGCCGAAGTAGTGGAGCGGGACGTCCCAGATCGGATGCAGCGCCCAGCCCGCGGCGAGCCAGTAGGGCGAACGGCGCAGGCCGATGATGCCCAGCGCGCCGAGCCCCAGCGCCTGCAGGAGTTCCGCGAGGGCCCAGGGTCCGCTGGCCTCGCCCGCGATGGCGAATCCGAGGTAGGCCCCGCCCGCGATGATCAGGAAGATGGCGAGCAGGGACCGCCCGGCGGCGTCTTTCACGAACCGCGACAGCAGGAACGCGATGGCCACCAGGAGCACGGCGTTGATGACGCCGCCCAACAGATAATTGCCGATGATTGTTGAAGTAGTCATGGCAGGAAAATTACCGGGGCGCGGGGTTGCTCGAACCGGTGAAATTACCGGGTTTGGCACCGGAAACTGCGACTAACTACCAACTGCTAACTACCAACGACGACGGCGGGGGTGCGGCCGAGGTGCTGGCGTATCAGTTCGGTGCGGGTACTGATGCCGAGCTTGACGTACACGTTGCGGAGGTGGAAGTCGATGGTGCGCGGGCTGAGGAAGAGGAGGGCTGCGACATCGCGGTTGGTCATGCCCTGCTGGACCAGGCCGGCAACCTGGAGTTCCTGCGGGGTCAGTATTGCAGCGGTGGACGGATCGCGCTTGCGGGCCGTCTTGCCGGAGGCGCGCAGTTCCTGGCCGGCGAGCTCCTCCCAGCGGACGGCGCCGAGGTCCGCGAAGATGTCCATGGCGGCTTGCAGCTGGGCGCGGGCGTCGACCCGGCGGCGCTCGCGGCGCAGGAACCGGCCGTAGGCCAGCTGGGTCCGAGCCCGGTCGAATACTCGGGGCGACGAGCCGTGGTGTTCCAGGGCCAGCTGGTAGAGCTTTTCTGCGTCGGCCTGGTTATCCGCCAGCAGCGCGCGGCCGTGCGCGGTGCTGGCAGCCGCCCATGCGTTGCCCGTGGCTGCGGCAAACTCCTCCAAGTCAGCCAGCCGGTTGGCGGCCTCATCCTGATGTCCGGCCGCGACGGCGGACTCGAAGAAGTCGATGGCGGCCAGCCTGCGCGTCAGCGGCAGTTCCAGCTGGGCCAGATGGTGGTAGGCGGCTTCGGGCTGGCCGCTGTGGACGGCCTTTGCCCACAGCCGTAAGTCGTGGGTCAGGCCGGCGACGATGCCCAACGGATGGTTCGCCGCAACGTCGTCGGCCGCTGCCAGATGACGCGCGTAGCCGTCGTCGTTCTGGAAGGCATCGAGCAGAGCGAGCAGTGTCAGCGGTGAGGCGGTCAGGCCCCGTTGCCCGGTGCCGTTGGCCAATTGCAGGGCTTCGGCCGCGCCGGCCCGCGCCTCGTCCCAGTTGCCGGTGGCCACGTCGGTGATGCTGCGCCGGGTCAGCGAGTAGAGCACCATGATCAGCGCGCCGGTGCCGCGCGCCCGGGCCAGCAGCAGGTTGTGGTACCTCAGCGAGGCCTCGTCATCGCCCAGATGCAGGGCGGCGATGCCCAGGTTGGGCAGCAGATCCTGGTCCGCGTTCTCCAGCGACACCCCGTCTGCGAAGGCCGCCCTGAGCACCGGCACGCCCTGCTCCATCTCGCCGCGGGACACGTGGTGCAGGCCCACCAGCAGGTGCCAGAAGCTGTGCTCCCGGGCGGGCGCGCCGGCCTCCGGAGGGACCGCGACGTCGACGGGAGTGATGCCGATGCCGGAGTCGCCGCCGAAGGAGGCCAGCGCGGCGGCGAACATGGCCATTTCCCGCGCGCGCACCGGATCCGTTTGGGCGACGTCGCGGGCGCCCTGCAGGATCATGTGGTGGCCCAGCTGGAGGGAACCGGTGTTCCACTCGATCCGGGCACGACGGCGGACGGCATCAGCGCGCAGCCCCGGGCTCCCGGCCAGAGCTACCGCGGCATCGCTCAGGGCCCGGGCGCGCGCAGCCTGGCCTGCCAGCCATGCGCTGCCGGCGGCCTCGTACAAGCGCCGGGCCTTGGCTTCGGCGTCGAGGGTTAGCTCGGCGGCGCGCTCCCAGGCAGCGCTGGCGGCCTCGTGCCCGCCGCGGCTGCGCGCCCTTTCGGCCACCTGGTCCAGCTCCGCGGCCACCGCTTCGTCGTCGTCCTCCGCCGCAGCGGCCAGGTGCCAGACCCTGCGGTCAGGGCTGGGTTCCTGCGCAAGCACCTGCGCCAGGGCAGCATGAGCCTGCCGCCGCCGGTAGGCCGTGGCGGCGCCGTAGACGGCCGAGCGCACCAGCGGATGGCGCAGCTTCAGCTTGCCGTCCTCCACCTTCAGCAGGCCGGATTGTTCCACCGCATCCAGCGCATCATCGCCGGCGCCGAGGGATTTCGCAGCCTGCCGCACGGTGGTGAGCTGGCCGGCGTCGTCCGCCGCTGCCACGAGGAGCCAGGTTTGTGCGTGCTCAGGCAGGCGCCGGCAGCGGTCCAGAAACGCGCGCTCCACGCCCGCAGTGAGCGGTAGATGGTGCGGTAGTCCCGACGTGCCGGCCAGCTGTTCGGGCGACAAGGACCCGGCCAGCTCCACGAGGGCCAGCGGGTTGCCGGCAGTGCTGCGCACCAGTTCGCCGGTGACTTCGGCCGGAACAACGACGCCGGAATGCTCTGCCAGCAGTTCCGAAGCGGTCTGTTCATCCACGCCCGCGAGCGCCAGAGCCGGCAGATCGCCGTAGTCGAACTGGCGCTCGTCGCCGTCGCGGGCGGCAAACAGGACGGCAACCCGTTCCGCGTCGAGCCGGCGGGCAACAAACAGCAGCGCCGCGGCCGAGACGTCGTCCAGCCACTGCGCGTCGTCGATGACCGCCAGCACTGGTTGATGCTCGGCGGCCTCGGCCAGCAGGCTCAGCGCCGCGAGGAAGATGAGGAACCGGTCCACGCTCTCGGTGGCGATTTCGCCAAAGGCTGCCTTGAGCGCGTGGGCCTGCGGTTCGGGGAGCCGCTCTGTGTAGGACATGACCGGGCGCAGCAGCCGGTGCAGCGCCGCGAAGGCCAGCGGGGATTCGGACTCGATGCCCCGGGTCCGCAGCACGCGCAGGTCCTCGGCGTCGGCAACGGCGTCGCTGAGCAGCGTCGACTTGCCCACGCCCGGCAAGCCATGGATGACAAGGGCGTTGCCCCGTGAAGCACGGGCTTCTTCGATCAGCCCGGCAATGACCGCGCGCTCCCGCGCCCTCCCCTGAATCACCGCACGATTCTACCAACGTCGGTTGGGAAAACCCGGTGGTTTTACCGGTCCGAAGCACCCCTCCCGAGCCGGAAACTCGACATACCGAAACGCAGAAAACCACAAGTCAAACCTCATTTCCACAAGGAGCCACGATGTCCCTCCGATTCCGCCGCAGCCAACCGGACGAAGTCCAACTGATCCGCACCACGTACCAGGTAGCCGGCATGTCCTGCGGACATTGCGAGACCGCGGTCAAGACCGAGATCGGGAGCCTGGCATCGGTTACCGGCGTCGACGTCGACCTCTCCTCGGGCGCCGTCACCGTTGTAAGCCAGCGTCCGCTCGCCCGCAACGACGTCGCCGCCGCCGTGACCGAGGCCGGCTACACGCTCATCTGACCGCCCGCCCCCTTGCTACTCCCCCTCCTCCCATCCCATCTCCACAACTGAAGGCAAAAACAATGAACAACACTGAACTTCACGCTTCCACTACCGGCACCTCCACCTCCACCTCCACGTCCGCGTCCTCCGCTAGCCGCGGCAGGCGTGTCTGGCTTTTCACCCGGCACTACCTGGAAATGGTGGTCGCCATGATCCTCGGCATGGTCATCCTGGACCCCGTCTGGAACTGGCTGACCGGCACCGCCGGCGTCTCCGCCGTGTTCGACCGGCCGGACGTGGCCTCCCTGGTGATGGCGACGAACATGACGGTGGCGATGGGTGCCTGGATGAAGTTCCGCGGGCACAGCTGGGCACCGATTATCGAGATGGGCGCGGCCATGTACCTGCCGTTCATCGTGCTCTTCGTCCCGCTATGGATGGGCCTGATCGACGGCCACACCGTGATGGCCGCCGGACATCTGCTGATGCTGCCGGCGATGGCCCTCGCGATGCTGCTGCGGCTGGACGAATACACCCAGGACCATGCGCACCACCGCCAGCACTCCGTCGACAAGGCACACGAGCACCACACGCACGAACACGCTTGAGCCGTCTTACCGCTCCCTCGCCGGGCTGCCGCTGCTTACCGAAGTAGCCGCGGCCCGGCGCAACCACTTGAACAAAACAGACGGAAAGGAAAGACCGTGAGCACCTCGGTTCTGGCCGAATGCACGCTCGATATCGGCGGCATGACCTGCGCCTCCTGTGTAGGCCGGGTGGAAAAAGCCCTGACAAAGCTCGACGGCGTGGCCTCCGCCCGCGTCAACCTCGCCACCGAAGCGGCCCGGGTTTCGTACGATCCGGACGCGGTCCGGCCCGAGGACCTCACCGCCGCGGTCACCGCCGCCGGCTACACCGGCAGCCTCCGGCAGGTCGCGCAGACGCCGGCCCCCGACGTACGCAAGGCGGCGGAGCCGCCGTCGTCCGTTGACGATGACCGCGAGGCCCGCCGCGACGCGGAACTGGCCGGGCTCAAACGGAAGTGGCAGGTCGCGCTGGCGGCCGGGCTGTCCCTGATGGCCGTGATGTATGTGCCGCTGCCGATCGACGCGATGGACTGGCTGATGCCGCTGCTGCTGGTGGTAGCCACCGCGGTGCAGTTCTGGGCTGGCCGCGGGATCTACGCCGCAGCGTGGGCCGCCGCCCGGCACGGCAGCACCAACATGAACACGCTTGTGGCCCTCGGAACCGGGGTGGCGTACGGCTACAGCGCTTTCGTCACCCTGTGGCCGGGCGTGGCCGAGGGCTGGGGCCTGCCGCTGCACGTCTACTTCGAGACGTCGCTGGTCATCATCGCGCTGGTGCTGATGGGCAAGTGGCTGGAAGGCCGGGCGAAGAAGCAGACGGCGGCGGCGATCAAGGCGCTGGCCGGGCTGTCGCCCAAAACGGCGCGCGTGATCCGCGGCGGCGTCGAATTGGACGTGCCCGTTGACGACGTCGTCGTTGGTGACCTGGTGCGGGTCCGCCCGGGCGAAAAAGTCCCGGTCGACGGCGTGGTCACCGAGGGCGCGTCCGCGGTGGACGAGAGCATGCTGACCGGCGAGAGCATGCCGGTGGACAAGCGGCCCGGCGACACCGCCATCGGCGCGACCATCAACCGGACCGGCTCCCTGGTACTGCGCGCCACCGCCGTGGGCGCCGACACCGCACTGGCGCAGATCATCCGCCTGGTCGAGGACGCGCAGGGCTCGCGGGCGCCGATGCAACGGCTCGCTGACAAGGTGTCCGCCTGGTTTGTCCCCGCGGTGCTGCTCATCGCCGCCGGCACGTTCGCCGGCTGGGCGCTGTTCGGTCCGGACACCGGCCGGCTGACGCTGGCCATCGGCACCGCGATCGCCGTCCTCATCATCGCCTGCCCGTGCGCGCTGGGCCTCGCCACCCCGACGGCCGTCATGGTGGGCACCGGCAAGGCTGCCGAGCTGGGCATCCTGATCGGCAACGGCGAAGCGCTCGAGCAGGCCCGCCGGCTGACCGCCGTCGTCCTGGATAAAACCGGCACGATTACCACCGGCCGTCCCCGCCTGACCGGAATTACGACGGCGGGGGCTTGGGACGGCGACGAGATCCTCGGCTTGGTGGGGGCTGCCGAGCGCGGCAGCGAACACCCGCTCGGCGAAGCCATTGTTGCCGCCGCCCGCGAGCGCGCGGTGGAGCGCGGCCTGGAGCTGCCGGACGCCGACAAGTTCGAGGCGCTGCCGGGCCATGGGATCGACGCGGAAGTGGCCGGCCGGCACATCCTGATCGGCAACCGGGCGCTGGTGGTTTCGGTCGACCACGCCGGCACCGCGAACGCCCGCCACGATGGTACTGCCACCGCGAATGCCCGGCTCGACGCCGCTGCCACCGCCGCCGCACAGCAAGGCCAGACTCCGGTCTACGTCGCCATCGACGGCGAGCCCGCCGCGGTGCTCGCCGTCGCGGACAGCGTCCGGCCCGAATCCGTGGAGGCGATCGCCCAGCTCAAGGCGCTCGGCATCGAGGTCTGGATACTGACCGGCGACAACACCGCCACGGCCGCCGCGATCGCCCGCTCCGTCGGCATCGAGCACGTGATGGCCGAGGTCCTGCCCGGCGAAAAGGCAGACCGGATCAGCGCCCTGCAGCGCGAGGGCCATGTGGTCGCCATGGCGGGCGACGGCATCAACGACGCGCCCGCGCTGGCGCAGTCCGATCTGGGCATCGCTATCGGCACCGGAACGGACGTCGCCATCGCCGCCTCGGACATCACGCTGGTCGGCGGCGACCTGCGCGGCATCGTGTCCGCGATCGCCCTCTCCCGGCGCACCGTCGCCACCATCAAGCAGGGCCTGTTCTGGGCCTTCGCCTACAACGCTCTGCTCATTCCCGTGGCGGCCGGGGCGCTGTACTTCGCCGGCGGTCTCCTGCTGGACCCCATCCTGGCCTCGGCCGCGATGGCGATGAGTTCGGTCAGCGTGGTCACCAACGCCCTGCGGCTGCGCGGCTTCCGCCGACCGGCCGGCGTGCAGGGGATCCTGCATCCGCCGCTGCGGGCCCGGGTCGGCCAGTACGCGTACCTCGCCGGCGTGGCCGCCGTCGCCGTCGCACTGGGAACCGCCTTCACCCTGCTCAGCCACACCGATGCGGCCCAGCGCGGCATGAACGGCGTGCTCGCCTGGACCCAATCCACCGGCATGCCGATGCGGCCGGCCATGAGCACCATGATGACTACCGACGTCGACCCGCTCCCGGCGGAGGAAGCCAACGTCAACGTCCGGCTAGTCCTGCCCACCGCCACGCGGCCGGGCGAGCCCACGCGGGTACTGGTGGAGCTCACCGACGCCGGAACCGGCGCGCCGATTGACGACCTGGGCCTGAGCCACGAAGTCTGGATGCACCTGATTGTCACCCGCGACGATCTGGGCAGCTTCGCCCACGTCCACCCCGAGCCGACAGGCCAGCCGGGACAGCTCGCCGTCGAGCTCAACTTCCCCACCGCCGGCACCTACCTGGTCAACACCGAGTTCCGCCGGCAGGGCCAGATGCAGGACATCCACGCCGTCCAGCAACTGCGCGTCGGCGCCACCGCCACCCCGAATCCGCAATCCCTCGCCGAAAGCCCGCGCACCCAAAATAACGACGGCGTCCGCGTCACCTTGGACGGCGAGGCTACGGCCGGAGAAACCAGCGAGCTCTCCTTCGCCTTCGCCGATGCCGCCACCGGGCAGCCGCTCAGCAACCTGAAGCCGTATCTGGCAGCCGCCGGGCATGTGGTGATCATGGATGCCGCGGGCAAAGAGTTCGCGCACGAGCACGCCGACGTCGAAGACGCCAACGGCAACCCGGTCTTCGCCCTCCCCGGCCAGCAGTTCGGACCCGAACTCGCCGTCCACGCCCACTTCGACGAGCCGGGCCTGTACCGGCTGTGGGGCCAGTTCCGGCTGGCGGATGACCGCGTGCTCACGGCGCCCTTCACGGTCCAGGTCACCGAGAGCGGCCTTTCTTAAGGAGCGGTTAAGAATTCCTCCGAAAGCTGGCCGTGCCCTGTGACGGGAGACACAGTTGATGGAAACACCAATCAACTGCCCGTCCAGGGCACGAGGAGGAACTCGGATGTCAACGCACACCGCAGCGCCAAACCCACCCAAGTCCCGGGTGGTCAGCAATGTCGTCAAGGGCTGCCTGGGCAACCTGATCGAATGGTTCGACTGGTTCGTCTACGCTTCCTTCAGCATCTACTTTGCCAAGTCGTTCTTCCCGGCGGACGACCTGACGGCGCAGCTGCTGGCGGCGGCATCGATCTTCGCGGTCGGCTTCCTGATGCGCCCGCTGGGCGGCTGGCTGCTGGGCATGTATGCGGACCGGTTCGGCCGCCGCAACGCCCTGGCGGTCTCGGTCCTGCTGATGGGCGCCGGCTCGCTGATGATCGCACTTTCGCCGTCCTACCAGACCATCGGCATCGCAGCCCCGATCATCCTGCTGCTGGCCCGGTTGCTGCAGGGCCTGAGCGTCGGCGGGGAGTTCGGCTCCAGCGCCACCTACCTGTCAGAGATCTCCACCCCGGGACGCCGCGGTTTCTACTCCAGTTTCCAGTACGTCTCCATCATCATGGGCCAGCTGTCGGCCCTGCTGCTGATGATCCTGCTGCAGAACATCCTCACTGAAGAGCAGATGTACGCCTACGGCTGGCGCATTCCGTTCGTCGTCGGCGCCGTCGCCGGCCTGGCCGTGATGTTGCTGCGCCGCGGCATGGACGAGTCCGATCACTACAAGGAGGAGCAGACCCGCGCCAAGGCCGATGGCCAGAAGCAGGTCGGCGGCCTGCGCGCCCTGGCCAAGTACCCGAAGCAGCTCGCCGCCGTCTTCGGCCTGGCGCTGGGCGGCACCGTAGCGTTCTACGTCTACACCAGCTACATGCAGAAGTACATGGTCAACACCTCCGGCATTTCCAAGGAAGATGCGGCCATGATCAGCTTCATCGCCCTGTTCATCTTCATGCTGCTCCAGCCGATCGCCGGCGCACTGTCGGACAAGATCGGCCGCCGCAAGATCATGCTCTTCTTCTCCATCGGCGGCACCATCGCCACCGTCCCGCTGCTGACCATGCTCTCCCACACGTCCAACGTGTTCGCAGCCTTCGGCCTTATGATGGTCGGCCTGGTCTTCGTCACCGGCTACACCTCGCTCAGCGCGATCATCAAGGCGGAGATGTTCCCGACCAAGGTGCGGGCGCTCGGCGTAGGGCTCCCCCACGCGATCGTCGCAGCGTTGTTCGGCGGCACCGCGGAGCCGGTCGCCCTGGCACTGAAGCAGGCCGGCGTCGAGTCGATGTTCTTCTGGTACGTCACCGGCTGCATCGCCTTGACCATGCTCGCCGCCTTCATGGTCAAGGAACCGTCGAAGAACTCCCAGCTGGATCTGCGCAGGCCTTCGGACGCCACCGGCACGACGTCGGACACCGTCGCAGACTCAACCACTGACACCGCTCAGGCCGCTGCTTCCGAGCAGCCGGAGCTGGTCCCAACGAAGTAGACTCAAACCAATATTCCAGCATCGTCGGCGGAGCCCTTGCGGCCCCGCCGACGTTGCCGTGAGCAGCGAAGGAGCAGCATGCGGGTCGGCATTGTCGAGGACGACGACGGCGTGGCGGAAGCCATTGTCGATGGCCTGGCCATGCACCGCATCCCGTCCGTACGGATGAGCCGGGGACTGGACCTGCTGACCCGGCACCAGGATTTCGACGTCGTCCTCCTGGACCTCGGTCTCCCCGATGCCGACGGGATCGACGTGCTTCGCCAACTGCGGCAGGTGAGCCTGGTCCCCGTCGTCGTCCTGACCGCCCGCGACGACGAACGCAGCGTGGTGCGCGCACTTCGCAGCGGCGCGGACGATTACCTGGTCAAACCCGCCCGGATGGCCGAGCTGCTGGCGAGGATCGAGGCGATCGGCCGCCGGCTGGCCCGCACCTCTTCGGTGCCGGCACCGGCGGTATGGAGGTTTGGCGATATCGCCGTCGATCTCGGTTCGCGCAGCGTGACCGTCGACGGCGCACCGGTCCAGTTGACCACCAAGGAGTTCGAACTGCTGGCCATACTGCTGGAGGAACCCGGTGCGGCGGTGAGCCGGCAGCAGCTGATGGACCGCATTTGGGGCGATGCCTTTGTCACCGTCTCGCGCAGCCTGGACGTCCACATGAATGCGTTGCGGTCCAAGCTCGGCCGCAGCGGAGTGATCGAGACGATCCGCGGGTTCGGCTACCGGTGGACAGCCTGAGCAATGCGTAGCCGCCTCTTGCTGGTGCTGGCCGTGCTCGCGACCCTGACCGTGGCGACGTTCGCCGTCCCGCTGGGCGCGTCCGTCGCCGAGGCCCGGACCCGGGAGTTCGTCCTCACCCGCGACGGCGACGTGCAGCGCTTCGCCTCCCTCGCCGAGAACTACGTTACCGGTGAAGGAGCGGGCGCGCTCTTTGACGAGATGGAGGCCTACCACGAGCTGTACGGGGAGGACCTCGCCGTGATCTCAACCCGCGGGGTGCCTGCCCGTTCGCTCGGCGTCGACCTCGATTCTCCGGAAGTATCGCAGGCGGTTTCCAGAGCGTTGCGCAACCAGTCGCCCACAACTCAGGATGCGTTGAAGCCGTGGAGCCAGGACGAGGCGATCTTCGCCAAACCGGTGGGAACCGACGCCCAGGTCAATGGGGCGGTGCTGCTGGTTGCCTCCACTGGTGCCGCCAAGGCAGACATCGTTCGCGCTTGGTTGTACATCCTTCTCGGCGTCGCCGCGGCGCTGGCAGCGTTCGGCGTCCTCGCCCACTCCGTCAGCAACTGGGTGCTGCGCCCGCTGGAGCGCCTGAGCGGACGAGTGCAACAGCTGACCGAGAGCCTTCCCTTCGCCCGCCGGCGCAGAGACGAACCAGAAGCACCGGACCCGGTGTTGCCGCGCCGGGGTCCGCCTGAATTGCGCGAGCTCACCCGGTCCTTCGAGTCGATGTCCGACGACGTTCACCGCTCGGCCGAGGCGCAGCGCCGGCTCGTCGCGGACACGGCCCACCAACTGCGCAACCCGCTGGCTGCCCTGCAACTTCGCCTGGACACGCTGGAACCTGCGGTTTCCGAGATTGGCCGGCGCAGCTACGAGCGGGCCGCGGCGGAATCCCACCGGCTGGCGGGAATTCTGGATGATCTCCTCAAGCTCGCGGCTGCTGAAAGTCCCGGCAGCCGGACGGATGGGCCAACTGCCCGCTGCCTGCCCTTGACTGTCGCGGCCGACCGGGTCGATTTCTGGCAGGGCAGCGCCTCCGAACTCGGAATCGGTCTTGAGCTCCAGACTGCCACAGAAGAACTGGAGGACGCTCTGGAAGAGGTCGAGGCCGCCGTCCCGGCGACCGTCCTGGCCCAGATACTCGACGTATTGATCGACAATGCCTGCAAGTACGCCGCTGGCGCCAGCCTTATCCGGGTCGCCGTCGAGCGCCGGCCCGCTGCCAACGGATACACCCGGATCGGTGTTTCGGTGGCAGACAACGGGCCGGGCGTTCCGGCAGAAGCGCGAAGCAGGCTCACGGAACGCTTCTATCGCGGGTCGGAACTGGCGGACAGGCAAGCCGCTGTGCAGGCCGGGCCGCGACCGCCCGGGGACACCGGACGCAACAGCGCCGCACGGGCGGGCACCGGCCTCGGCCTGGCCATCGCCGCGGCCCTCGCGCAATCCTTCGCTGGCGTCCTGGAATTCTCCGAAACGGAAGGCGGCGGCCTGACCGCCACCGCGGTCTTCCCGCGCTTCACCCCAGTGGAGAGCGGACAGCGGGAGGTCCCCGATGAGGACTGAGACCATCGGCAGCTTGGCCAAGCCGGGACGGCGCACCTTCCTCTCCGCCGCTGCAGCCGGAGCCTTCCTCACCTTGACCGGATGCACAGCGGCGGAAGTCAGGAACTACGAGATCGGAGCCGCCGAGCCCGGCGGCTTCTTCTCAGAATTTTCCGCGTTGCTGGCCGCTGCAGTAGAGCGTTCCGGTGCCGGATTCCGGCTGCTCCCCCGGACCACGAGCGGGACCGTGCAGAACCTCGAGCTGCTGCGTAATGGCACCGTTCCCCTGGCGCTGGCGCTGGCGGACGCCGCCCGCGCGGACCCGGCTGGGCTGTACGCGGTTGGCCGGGTTTACCAAAACTACCTTCAATTCGCCGTCCCGGCCGACTCCAGCGTCCGGAACCTGAATGATCTCAAAGGACGGCGCATCAGCCTCGGCCCCGACGACAGCGGAACGCAGTTTGCCGGTCGCCGCATCCTCTCGGCTGCCAATCTAACGCCGGACGACGTCGATATCCATCCGCTCGCGCTGGCCGAAATTACCGGTGCCTTGGCCGACGGGACTGTCGACGCGGCGCTGTTTGCCGGCGGGTTTCCGGTGGGCGCCATCAGCGCCGGAACAGCTGCCGGTGGCTCTGAGATCCGACTCCTCGAGCTCAATGAAGAACTCGAGATGTTGCAGCGCAGGTACGGCGCCGTCTACAAGGCAGCCCGGATCCCAGCGGGAATCTACGGCTCCGATACCGAAGTGGACACCATCGGCGTCGCCAGCCTGCTGTTGGCCCGCCATGACCTGGCCAACGACGTCGTCGGCAGTCTCGTGGAGATCCTGGTTTCGCAGGCCGCCGAGCTGGTGCCCGCAGAAAGCGTCGGCGCGCAATACCTGGACGCCCGGTCCCTGATCTACACCTCCGGCCTTCCGCTGCACTCCGGCGCTGCCGCAGCCTACCGCAGCCTGCACGGTTAGCCGGCGAACGCCTCCAGGTCGCGCTGGATGGCAAGAGATGCAGTTACACCGGCTGCGCGGCGTCCTCGGGCTTCACCTCGTGCGATGGCGTTTCGGCAGCCATGCGCGAGTCAAAGTGCTCGGCCAGGAGTTCGCCGGCGTGCATGATGTGCTCTTCCATCGCCGTGCGTGCGGCGGCGGCGTCGTTGGCGCGGATGCTTTCCAGCAGGCGGGCGTGGTCCTCCACCGTGGCCTGAGGCCAGCCTGGGATGTTGGAGTAGAACTGGCGAGGTACGTAGCGTGTGACCAGGCCGAGGACCCAGATGATCTTGCGGGAGTCCGCCAGCAGGTTGATTTCGCGGTGGAAGGCATGGTTCTTTTCTTCCAGCAGTGCGACGTTGTTGCGGGCGGCCGCGGCGATCAGCTCATGGTGCAACGCTTCGAGTTCGGCTTTCTCTGCCGAAGTGGCCTTTTCCGCCGCCCGCGCGGCAAGTTCGCCGCCGATCAGCGCCTGGGTGCGGAAGAGGTCGCGGATGTCCTGGCCCGTCAGGGCGGCAACAAGGAAGCCCTTGCGCGGAAGCAGTTCGAGGAAGCCTTCCACCCGCAACGACTGCAGCGCTTCACGCGCCGGCGTCGTCGAAATATCCAGGGCTTCACCGATGGTTTCGGGCCGCACCTGGGTGCCCGGGCGCAGCTCGCCGGACATGATCAGCCCGCGGACATAGGCCGAGGCCTGGTCGCTCAGCTGTGGCGGCCGGGTAGCTCGCGTTTTGTGCTCGCTCATGATTCCGCCGTTTCTTCCGCTCCCATAAATACCTACGATACTGTCTCCGGCAGCTCGCCCGCCGCCGGGACCGGCGCGCCTCCCCTCACGGCCGGATGCCGAGTTCGGCCAGGATCTTTTCCGTGTGTTCGCCGATTTCCGGGATCCGGTCCATTCGCACGGCTGCTTCCCGGGAGGTTACGGGCGGCAGCATGCTGCGCAGCGGGCCCACCGGGGAGTCGACGTCGCGCCAGCGGTTGCGTTCGGCCAGTTGCGGGTGGGCGGAGAGTTCCTGCATGGTCCGCAGTTTTGCGTTGGCGATACCGGCTTCATCCAGCCGGGCCAGCACTTCGTCGGCGGGCAGCGCCGCGAGAACGGCGTTGATGGTTTCGTGCAGTTCCGGTCGGTTGCGCACGCGTGAGGAGTTGCCGGCGAACCGGGCGTCTTCAAAAAGCTCGGGCCGGTGCAGGACGTCCGAGCAGAACACCTTCCACTCGCGTTCGTTCTGGATGCCGAAGAACACTGTTCCGTCGGCGGCAGGGAACGGGCCGTAGGGTGCGATGGAGGCGTGTTCGGCACCGCTGCGGCGCGGCTGTTCCCCACCGTATTCCGCGTAGAAGTACGGCTGGGCTACCCATTCGGCGAGGGCTTCGAGCATGGATACTTCCAGCACGTCGCCGCGTCCCGTCGTCGCGCGTTGGAGCAGCGAGGTCAGGATTCCGGAGTAGGTGTACATGCCGGCGCAGATGTCTGCGATGGAGACTCCGACCTTCGCGGGGTTCTCCGGTGTGCCGGTGACGCTGAGCATGCCGGACTCGCATTGCACCAGCAGGTCGTAGGCCTTCTTGGTGGCGTACGGGCCGCCGCGGCCGTAGCCGGAGATGGAGGCGTGGATCAGCCGCGGGTTCAGGGCGAGGGCTTCGTCCGGTCCCAGACCGAGGCGTTCGACAGCTCCCGGTGCGAGGTTCTGCACCAGGACGTCCGCCTGTTCGACGAGCTTGCGCAGCACGGCGAGGCCGGATTCGGATTTCAGGTCCAGCACGATGGACTCTTTGCTGCGGTTCAGCCAGACAAAGTAGCTGGCCATGCCGTCGACCTTGTCGTCGTAGCCGCGGGCAAAATCGCCGGTATCGCGCTCAACTTTGATGACCCGGGCGCCCAGGTCTGCCAGTTGCCGGGTGGCGAAGGGTGCCGCCACGGCCTGTTCGAGGGAGACAACGGTAATTCCTTGCAGTGGCAATGTCGCCATGATTAATCCTGTCCTGTTGGTTCTGTGCCCGTGCGTTCAATAATGCGCCGGGCCCGGTCGATGACGGGCCGGTCAACCATCTGGCCGTCCATCTGCACCGCTCCCCCGTCGGTGGCGAGGATCTTGCGGGCCCAGGCGATCTCTTCCGGTGACGGAGTGAAGGCCGCTGAAACCGCGGTCAGCTGGGCCGGGTGGATGCATAGCTTGCCGCCGAAGCCGAAGCCCCGGCCCAGTTTGGCCGAGGCGGCAACAGCTGCGGTATCGCGGATGTCGGTTGAGGGCGAGTCAAGTGGCGGGGCGATTCCGGCGGCGCGGGATGCGACCACGAGCTGGGCGCGGGCATGGTCCAGTACGCGGTCGCTGCCGTCGGCATCGATGTCCAGGGCGAAGTCGATGGCGCCGAAGGCCAGACGCTCCACCCCGGGCACCCGTGCAAGTTCGACGGCGTTGACGAGCCCCAGCGCGGACTCCACCAGGGCGACCAACGGAACGGGCAGTTTTGCGGCCAGTTCCGCTACCTGCTCCGGGTCCTCGGCCTTGGGCAGCATGACACCCAGTAAGCCGTGTCCCGGTTGCGAGGCCAGTGCGAGCAGCGCCTGGATGTCGTCGTCGTACTCTGCTGTGTCCTGGGCATTGACCCGGACCAAGGCACGCACGCCCTGGCTGCCCTTGGCGCCGAAAGCGGTGAGCGCGGCCACGGCTTCTTGCCGGGCGCATGCCTTGTCCGCGGCCGCCACGGCGTCTTCCAAGTCGATAATCACGACGTCGGCGCCGGAAGCTGCAGCCTTGGCGAAGCGCTCGGGCCGGTCGCCCGGAACGAACAGCGCCGTCACCGCGCCGCGGACCGTAGCCGCCGCCGTGACGGCCTGCCCGGTGCTGACCTGCACTGTGCCTGCCGGTGCCGTTTGGACCGGGCTCATCGTGCGCCTTCCACGTCCGGCAGCGAGGACTCGTCCGGGCGGGAGGATTCCACACTGGGCAGGAAGCCCTGCCGGTAGACCATGAAGGTGCGCCGGTAGCTGATCACGATGGCGCCGTCCTGGTTGAATCCCTCCGTGGCGACGGTGACCAGCCCCAGGTTCGGACGGGATTTGGATTCGCGCACGGCCAGAACCTTCGAGCGGGAGTAGATGGTGTCGCCTTCATAAACCGGGTTCGGCATCCGCACCTCGTCCCAGCCCATGTTCGCGAACACGTTCATGGACAGGTCGATGGTGGACTGGCCGGTCACGAGCGCCAGCGTGAAGGTCGAGTTCACCAGCGGGCGGCCGAATTCGGTCCCGGCGGCGAAGTTGCTGTCGACGTGGGTCTTCGCAACGTTCTGCGTCATCAGCGTGAAGCTCTGGTTGTCCGACTCGGTGACGGTCTTGCCGAACGGGTGATAGTAAAGGTCCCCGACCGTGAAGTCCTCAAAGAGCCTGCCGGTCCAGCCTTCCACTACCCGTGTGCCCGCTGCCTCGGCCTGCGTTTCCATCTGGTTCATCATGTTCCTTCCATTTCGGCGACGTTTTGGCTCTTCGCCGTCCAATATGTTCTGTATCGTGTCTTAGCTTCCCCTGTTTGTCGGGAAATTTCAAGGCTTTCTGCGCCAGTTCATGATTGCCGCCCAAGCCCTTGTATCGCTTCAATATATTCTGTATCGTCGTGTATCAACCACAAACAGCCGCCGTTAACAAGGAGTCATCATGAGCTCGCAGATCACCGACACCCCGACTATCGCCGCCGGCAAGCAGCTGGATGAACTGCGGGCACGCACCCGCGAACTGTGCGCCCGCTTCCCCGACGAATACTGGCGGGAGACGGACCGCGAACGGCGCTACCCGCAGGAATTCGTCGACAGCCTGACCGAGGCAGGCCTGCTCTCCGCACTGATCCCCACCGAGTACGGCGGCCTGGGCCTCGGACTGACGCAGGCCAGCGTCATCATGGAGGAAATCAACCGCTCGGGCGGGCACTCCGCCGCCTGCCATGCGCAGATGTACACGATGGGCGCGCTGCTGCGCCACGGCAACGATGCACAGAAGGACGCCTACCTGCCGGAAATCGCCGCCGGGCGCCTGCGCCTGCAGGCCTTCTCCATCACCGAGGAGAAAGCCGGCTCGGACACCACCAGCATCGAAACCGCCGCCGTACGGGATGGCGACGACTTCGTGATCACCGGCCACAAGAACTGGACCAGCCGCATCCTCGACACGGACCTGGCCTTCGTGCTAGCCCGCACATCGGAAAAAGGCCAGGACAAGACCCACGGCCTGACCCTCTTCCTGGTCGACCTGCGCCAGGTCCGCGCCGAGCAGCCCGAGACCCTCGAGGTCGTCCCGGTGCGCACCATGTTCAACTACGCCACCAACCAGGTCTTCTACAAGGGCATGCGCGTGCCCGCATCAGCGGTCATCGGCGAGGTCGGCAACGGCTTCCGCTACGTCATCGACGGCTGGAACGCCGAGCGCATCCTGCTGGCCTCCGAAGCCATCGGCGACGGCTACTGGTTCACCCAGCGCTCCACCGACTACGCCAACACCCGCGAGGTCTTCGGCCGCAAGATCGGCTCAAACCAGGGCGTGCAGTTCCCGATCGTCGACGCCTACATGAAGATCCGCGCCGCAGACATGATGCGCTTCGAGGCCGCCCGCCTGTTCGACGCCGGCGAACCCTGCGGCGCGGAGGCCAACATGGCCAAGCACCTCGCCTCCGAGGCCAGCTGGGCCGCCGCCAACGCGGCCGTCGACACCCACGGCGGCTACGGCTTCGTCGACGAGTACGACGTCGAACGCAAGTTCCGCGAAACCCGCATGTTCCAAGTGGCGCCGGTTAACAACAATATGATCAAAGCCTTCGTGGGAACTAAGGTATTGGGACTGCCGCGGTCCTACTAGGACGCCTGCTCAGTTCTGCTAAGTCGCCGAAGTCGAGGGATGATCATGCCAAAGTTCACCTGTCCTGATGGCCTTGATGTTGCCTACCAAACCAGCGGCCAGGGCGCACCTCTCCTGCTGTTGAGCGGCCAGGGGAATGGGATGGGCTGGTGGGATCCGATCGTCGCCGATTTCGAGCCCGACCATCTGGTCATCCGTTTCGACTATCTGGGAACCGGCGGCAGCGACGCGCCGGCATCCGGCTATTCCCTTGGCAGGTTCGCCGATGATGCCGCGGCATTGCTGGACCATCTGGGAATAGAATCAAGCGCCGTCTACGGCACCTCCATGGGCGGAAAGGTGGCGCAGCAACTGGCACTGCGCCACCCTGCGCGCGTCAGCACCCTCGTCATCGGCTGCTCCTCCACCGGAGGAGCAAATACCCTCAGGATGTCCAAAGAGATCAGCTCCCGCATCGCAGATCCGGCGACCAAGGAAGCAGTCCTGACCGAACTCATGTACTCACCCGCATGGACCGCCGAGAACCCCGGGCCCCATGCCACGTTGGGGGAAGCAACCACTCCCCAGGCTCGACTGGGCCACCGGCGGGCAAGCAACGGTCACGATGCGTGGGACCAGTTGGGCGCCATCGCGGTTCCGACGCTGATTCTGCACGGCAGCGATGACCTGATGGTTCCGCCGGGCAATGCCGAGCTCCTGGCCGGGCGGATCCCCAATGCCCAAGTACGGATCATTCCCGGCGGACGCCATGCGTACTTCGAAGAGTGCCGCCAGGTCGCCAGCCCGATCGTCCTGGATTTCCTCGCAGGGGTGCTGTCCGTACCTTCGGGCGACGCAAGATAGGCACCATTGGACTGCCCTACGGCCAGCGTCTAGCGTAAGTCTTATGTCAGGGGAACCCACAGGAAAAGCAACAGCAAAGGCGAACAACAATCCGCTGCTTGTGCTGGGCAAAATCACGTCGATCCTCGATGCCTTCTCGCTGACGCGGCCGGTGCTGACGCTGGCGGATATCCGCGAGGCAACGGGCATGCCGACGTCCACTGTGCAGCGGCTGGTCACCAACCTGACATCCCAGGGCTTCCTCGACCGCGAGGAGGATGCCTACCGGATCGGCCTCAAAATGGCGTACTGGGCGGCGCCGGCAACGCGAGGCAAAGCCGTTCTCGACGTCATCGGTCCGCTGCTGAAGGACCTGCGCGATGCAACGGGTGAGACGGCCTGCTTCTTCCGCGCCGAGCAGCACTACCGCGTCTGCGTAGCCCTGGCGGAAACCCGGCACGCCCTCCGGCGGGAAATGCACCTGGGCAAAATCCTGCCGCTGCATGCCGGATCGGCCGGACGGGTCATTCTCGCCTGGGACCCGGAGCTGCTGGCCGAACTGGTCAAGAACCCGCTGCCGCCGCTCACCGAATCCACGATCACCAGTTCCGAAGACCTCGAGACTGTCGTGAAGCAGACCCGGACCGACGGTTTCGCCATCACCACCGAAGAGCGCGAGTCCGGGGCATCCGGCTTGTCCGCCCCGGTCTTCGACTCCGCAGCCGGCCTGGTCGGCGCCGTGACGATCAGCGGCCCGACCATGCGGATGCCCCGGCAGGTCTGCGAGGACTGGGTCGAGACCCTCCTGCAGACCGCCGAACGCATGACGCGGCTCATCGGCGGACGCTTCCCCGGCGAGCCAAAGGCCTAGTTCTGCAGCATTCCGACGCCGGGTAGCTGGCCGCCGTCGGACAGCGAATTAACGACGACGGCGATGTCCGTGCCCGCTTTGCGCATCGCGGCGGCGTCCGAGGCGACCAGCACGTCGGCGAAGTTCTCCCGGTAGTCACCCAGGTCTGCCGAGACGGAGCCGACGACGGCGAAGACCGGCAGGCTGCGGCCGATCTTCCGCACGCGCTGCAGGATGGCCGAAATGATCTTGCCCTCCGAGGTCTGCGAATCCAGCCGCCCCTCGCCGACCACCACGGCGGTGGCCTGCTCCAGTTCCCGGTCGAACCCCACGGCATCGAGCACCGCGTCGGCGCCGGAGACCAGCTCCGCGCCGAAATGTGCCCACATGCCGCCGGCAAAACCACCGGCCGCACCGCTGCGCGGGACACAGGTCGGGTCGCGCGGGAACTCTGTGGCCTGCCGCGCCAACCGTTCCTCAAGCACTTTCACGGTGGCGGGATCGGCGCCCTTCTGCGGCCCGAAGACCCGTGCCGCGTCCACGAACGTGGTGGTGACATCGGAGAGCACGGTCAGCCGGGCGCCGCGCAGTCCGCCGGCGTCCTGGATTGCCCGCACCGCGCCGGCACCGCCGTCGGTAGTTGCCGAACCGCCCGCAGCGACCAGAATCTTCCGCGCACCGAGGCGCGCGGCCGCGGCGATCATCATCCCGGTTCCGTAGGTGCTGGCGGCCACGGGGTCACGGGCGCCGTTGTGCGTCATGGTGATTCCGCTGGCCTGGGCCAGTTCGACGACGGCGGTGCCGCCGTCCGCCGTGATTCCGATTTCCGCGCGGGCCGGGCTCCCCCCACGGATTCTGTACTTCCACGGGCACTGGCCGGGCACCTAGTCCTCGGCAGAGCGCCTCGAAGGAACCCTCGCCGCCGTCGGCCACGGGTAGCTGGACCGCGTGGCCGCCGGCGTCGGCAACCCCTGAGGCCACGGCGGCCGCGACTTCCGCCGCGGTGTACGTTCCTTTGAAGCTGTCCGGCGCGATCAGGATGCTCATGCCCACGCATCCGGGTTGACGGCATGCGGCGGGACCCGGCCCTCGGCCATGGCCACAGCGTTCAGCGCGCTCAGCCGCGCCATTTCGCTGCGCACCGGAACCGTAGCACTGCCGACATGCGGCAGCAGGACCGTGTTGGGCAGCTCCGCCAGGCCCGGGGCCAGCCGGGGCTCGTCCTCGAAGACGTCGAGGCCGGCGCCGGCGATCGTACCGTTCCGCAGCGCTTCCACGAGCGCGGCTTCGTCCACGATCGGGCCGCGGGCCGTATTGATCAGGATGGCGCCGGGCTTCATCCGCGCCAGCACGTCGGCATCCACCAGGTGCCGGGTCTGCTCATTCAGCGGGACGTGGACGGAGAGGAAGTCGCTGCACTCCACCAACTCGGTCCACGGCACCTGCCGTACCTTACCGGCGAATTCGCCCAGCTCCTCGTCGCTGACCGGCCGGTCCCCCGGCGGCCGTGGCGCGAAGATCACCTCCATGCCGAACCCCATGGCGCGGCGGGCGGTGGCCCGGGCAATCCGGCCGAACCCGGCCAGCCCCAACACGCGGCCGGACACGTCGTGGCCCAGCATCAGTTCGGGCTCCCAGCCGTGGAACTTCCCCTCGCGCACCAACCGGTCCGCCTCCACGACCCGCCGGGCGGTCCCGAGGATCAGCAGCAGGGCGATGTCCGCCGTCGCGTCGGTGAGCACGCCCGGCGTATTGCCCACCATGATGCCGTTGGCGGTGGCAGCGTCCACATCAATATTGTTGTAGCCCACCGCATAGTTGGAGACACCGCGCAGCCGCGCCCGCGACAACAGCGGCGCGTCAACCTGATCACGCAGCTGCGTCAGCACGACGTCGTAATCGCCGGAGGCGCAGAGCTCGCCCAGCGTTTCATAGTCCGGCGGCTCCGGCAGCACGGTGACCTGCCCGGCCGCCTCAAGCAGCTCCAGGCCGGGCGAGGGAACGGGCGTGGTGACGAGGAACCGGGCGCCCATTCAGAGCCCCCTGTCGCAAACGGGTTCGCGGTCAGAGGCGATGACCCACTCGAAGGCTTCCGCCTTGGAGCGGGCGCCCTGGGCCGACTTGGAGCGGTTGGGCTCGCCCAGTTCCGCCAGCAGTTTTTCGGACAGGTCAACCAGTCCGGCGAAGGTGTCCGGTGTGAGCCCCTCGGGCCGGGTGGCGAATAGGATGTCCTCCGTGGAGGTGTTGCCGCTGGCACCCGGGGCGAAGGGGCAGCCGCCCAATCCGCCCAGGGCCCCGTCCACCAGGGTGGCGCCGGCCGCGATGGCTGCCAGCGTGTTGGCCACGCCGAGGCCCCAGGTGTCATGGCCGTGGTAAACGATCCGCCGTGCCGGGGACTCGTCGCGCACGCGGGAGATCAGGCTGGCTACCTGTGCCGGGACCGCTTGGCCCAAAGTGTCACAAATAACGACGTCGCAGGTGCCTTCCGCCCGCGGGTCATTGGCAATCGCGAGCACCCGTTCCTCGGGCACGATCCCCTCGAACGGGCACGTGAAGGAGGTGGCGATGCAGAGCTGGATCTGCCCGTTGACGGCGCGGGCATGTGCCACGGCCTCGGGCAGTGCGGCGAGGCTGGCATCGGTGCTGCGGCCAATGTTGGCCTGGTTGTGGGAGTCCGACGCCGAAAGGCAGTACTGGAAATTCCGCGCTCCGGCCGCCGCGGCCTTGGCCACATGTCCCGGCGTTGCCACCCAGATCCAGCATTTCTGAAGTTCCTCCGCCGTCAGTGCCTGCACCACTTCAAGTGTGTTGGCCATGGTCGGCACCAGATCCGCCCGGGCCATGGAGCCGAGCTCGATGGACGGTACGCCCAGCCGCAGCAGTTCGCGGACGGTCTCGACCTTGCGTTCGGTGGAGAGCATCTTGCCGGTCAGCTGCAGCCCGTCGCGCAGCGTGACGTCCCGCAGTTCCGCGCGGGGTTCCAAGGTGAAACTCATGCCTGCAGTGCCTCCTCGCGGCTCGAGGCCGCATTGATTTGTTCGGTGTCCATGCCCAGCAGTCCGCCGAGAACTTCGTCTGTATTCTCGCCCAGATCCGGGCCGAGGTTGCGGATGGGCAGCGACTGCCCGCCGATCACCGGCACGATCCCCGGGAAGCCGACGTCGGAAAGCACTTCCTCGCCGGTGGACACGTCGAACTTCTGAATCATGTTCCGCGCCGCGTACTGGTCATCGGCGACGATGTCCTCCGCTGTGTAGATGGGGCCGGCCGGCACCCCGGCGGCGTCCAGTGCGGCGAGGGCGTCCGCGGCCGGAAGCCCGGCGGCCCAGTCGCCGATCGCCGCATCCAGTTCCTCACGCCGTGCCCAGCGGAGGGCGTTGGACTGCAGCCCGGGGTCCGAACCCAAGTCCGGGCGACCGATGGTTTCCATGTACCGCAGGAAAATGCCGTCCCCGTTGCCGGCCACCACGATGCTGGCGCCGTCCGCGCAGACGTAGGCGTTGGAGGGCGCGATGCCTTCCATCCGGCCGCCGGTGCGTTCGCGGCGCACGCCGTACGCCTCGTAGTCCGGCACGAGGGATTCCATCATCGAGAACATCGCCTCGTTCAACGCGACGTCGATAATCCGCTCCGGCAACGCAACAGCGGAACCCGAGCTCCGCCGTCGTGCTTCGCGCTGGAAAAGGCTCATCATGGAGCCGAAGGCGGCGTACAGGCCGGCGATCGAATCGCCGATCGAGACACCGACGCGGACGGGGGCGCGGTCCGGATCCCCCACCAGGTTGCGGAAGCCGCTGTAGGCCTCGGCGACCGCGGCGAAGCCGGGGCGTACGGAGAGCGGGCCGGTCTGGCCAAAGGCGGAGACCCTCGTGATGATCAGCTCCGGGTTGGCGTCGTTGAGCACCTCGGGCCCGAGACCCCACTTCTCCAGGGTGCCCGGCCGGAAGTTCTCCAGCAGGATGTCCGACTTCGCCGCCAGTTCCAGCACCGCCTGGCGGCCGGCGTCGGTGCGCAGATCCAGCACCACAGACTTCTTGTTGCGGTTGATGGTCCGGTACAGCATGGACGTGTCGCCCTTGTGCAGGCGCCAGTTCCGCAGCTCGTCGCCGGTGCCCGGGCGCTCCACCTTGATCACCTCGGCGCCGAAATCGGCCAACAGCCGTCCGGCGGTGGGGGCGGCAATGTAGTTGCCCAGTTCAAGAACGCGCACGCCGTCCAGCGGGGCGATGGGTGTCTGTGTCATAACTCTTTCCTCGATAGTGCAGTACGTCTGGCGGCCGCGATCAGGCGGCTAGAAGAGCAGGCTCATGGGCATGATCAGCAAAATTGCGACGACGGAAGCCACCGACACGCCGACCGTCACCGACTTCAGGGCGCCCCGGACGCTCTGGCCGAGCAGCGATTGCAGCAGCCAGAAGGTGTTGCTGGTGACGTGCACCATGAACAGCGAGCCGGCGCCGGCGGCGAGGGCGATCAGGACGGGATCGATGCCGATGGCCGGCGCGATCGGGGCCAGCAGGCCCGCGGCGGTGATGGCCGAGAGGGTCACGGAGCCGACGGCGATGTGCAGCAGGGCGGCAATGCCCCAGACCACGAGCAGCGGAGCCACCGTGCTGGCGGAGAAGAAGCCGCCGAGGATGTCGCCCAGTCCCGCGGCGCCTACTGTCGCGGCGAGCGAACCACCGACGCCGGTCAGGATGAGGATCTGTCCGCTTTCCTTGAAGCCCGTGGCGATGGCGGTTTCCACCCGCTTCTGGCCCACCGTGTAACGGCCCATGACGCCGGTGCCGATCAGGCCGATCAGCAGGGCGATGACGGGCTCGCCCAGCAGCTGCAGCCAGGCCATCTCGATCTTCAGGATTTCCAGGATCGCGCCGGCGCCGATGAGCAGCAGCGAGACCAGCAGCGGGGCGAAGAGCACCAGCAGCGGAGCTTCGCGTTCCTTGTCCGCCTCGGCCACGGCGACCGAAGCGCCGGCCGGAACAGGTTCAGTTACGGCACCGTCACCGTTGGAGCGGCCCGAGTGGCCCGGAGCGCCCGTGCCGTTGCCGGTGCTGCCGCTGCCGGCACCGGTATCTGTACCGGCCGCAATCGTCTCGGTCCCTGCGGCGGAGGTATCGTCGTCGTCCTCCTCGAGGTAGATGTGGTCCTCATCCTTCTCTTCGTTCCAGAAGCCCCTGCGGAACAGGAACGTCATGATGGCGATCGAGATGATGATGGTGGGGACGATCAGGATCAGGCCGAAGATCATCATCTTGCCCAGCGGCACGCTCAGCAGGCCGGCCAGGGCCAGCGCCGCGACGCCCGGAACCATGAAGACAATGCCGCATTCGAGTGCGATGGCCATGGCCGTGGCCATCCGCGCCGTGCCCAGCTTGCCGATCCTCGGCGCGAGCTTGCGGGCCAGCGGCGCGGAAATCACCAGCAGCACGTCCAGGAAGATGGACTGCAGCGCGGTGCCGAGGGCCAGACCCATTGTGTAGGGCAGCCGCTTGGGGCCGAAGACGTGTAGCAGGTGCTCCACCAGGCGGCGGATTGCTCCGGTCTCGTTGAGGATAGAGCCCATTAGCACGCCGAAGGCAATCAGCAGGCCGACCTCGACCATGATTTCGCCGAAGCCGCCGGTGATCGTCTCCACCGTCTTGGTTACGCCAAGCCCGGCCGAGAGCCCCAGGTAGACGGAGCCGATGACCAGGGAAATAACGGGGTTGACCTTGAACCTGACAATCAGCACCACGGTGGCAAGCACAGCCACCGCAGTGTTGATCAAGATAGCCATATCGGACATGGGAAGAATCCATTCAGTCGAGCCTTCAGCACTGGAGGCTGCGTACGAGTTTAGCTGTGACGGGAAGCACAGCAATCATCCCATATTATGGGTTCTGACTCACATTGCAAGACTTAGGGCGAAGAATTACGACATCGACGACGTCCCGCACTCTGATTTGCTGTAGAGCCTGACCCATCCAGCGTTCATAGCCCGCGGAACATGTACCCCGCCTCAGCCAGGTGTCGCAGCGCTTCCAAGGACTCGTTGGCCTCGTCGACGTCAAGCTAGCCGATGAGGAAGGACGCATCGTACTCACCAAAGATCGCAACTTCCGCGACGGCCACCTCTTGCGGGGCTCCCCGCGGCTGTCGCCACCGGCAACATCACCAACTCCGCGCTTCTGTCACTTTTCGAGGTGAATCTGCCGGCTATTACCGCTGTTCTTGACGAGTCTGACTACATCGAGTTGGGTCCGCAATTCTTGGCCGTGCACCGTCGCCGCGAAGACGGCCATGCTCCATGACCCACGGACCATCCTCAACTCCGGCGGGCAATCGAGCGCGAATGATGCAACTGCCCGAACGGCCACCTACCGGTCTGCCGCGGCCCGGGGTCATTATTTGGTCAGCAGCAGCGCTTCGAGGGACTCGTTGACCTCGTCGACGTCGAATTCCTTCGGGTCGATGATTTCGCCGCGCTGTAGCCCCAACCACTCGCACACCTCCGCGTGCTCCGGGTGCTGCGCGTCGTTGGCAGCCTCCATCATGGCCATCCAGCCCCAAACTCCCCCGCTGTCCTCGCGCGGCGCCTGCCCGCGGCCGCCGGTACAGCGCGGGAGTTGGTCGCCTTCGGACGGGTCCAGTACCTTTTCCAGCGTGATGACGTGCTCCCAGTCGTCGCCGAAGTCATACGTGTAGACGAACTTGTCCCCCTCGGCCTCAAGGATTTCATGCAGCGAAACGGTCCGCTCGTCGATTTCCGAGTCGCCGAAGGGCTCCGGATCCACCGGTCCGTAGAGCGTTCCCGGCCAGTCGCCCTCACGGAAGTTGTGCAAGTGGTAGTCCATCCATTCGAACGACGCCTGGATGGTGTTGTGCAGTTCGTCCAGCCGGACGGAGGACGGGACCAGGAGTCGGCGCCAGATTGGCGGCTTGGAGTTCCTGAGCATGATCTTCAGCTGATAAACGGACGACGGCGGCGCCTCCTTCCGCGTTTCGGTGGAGGTTTTATTCTGGCTGGCTGGACGGCTGGCGGGAGCTGGTTTTCGCTTCACCGCTCCCTGCTCGCGCTCCGCGGCTTGGTCGGCGGCCCAGGCCGCTCGCGCAGCCACCATATCGGGGTGATCTTCCGGATAGACAACGTCCAGGTCGAACTCGTCCTCAAAGGCCTCCGCGACGCACTGGATCAGCGGTGCCGGAACCCGAATGTGGGTGTCGATCTCGAGGAGCCCGAGCTCGGCCAGCGCCTTTAGCCGGGTCAAGGACATCCGTGTAACGTGGCCGGCCATGGCCTTTTCGTCTTCCGGCGCATAGTCCTCCGCCGCCAGGAGCCGGTCGACCTCTGGCGGATCATCCGTGGTCGCGGCGGCCAATGCTGCTACCTGGAGGATGGCTGACGACTCTTCCCAAGGCCCGAAACCTTCCGATTCCAGGACAGCGTTGCGCAGGAACTCGCCGATAAAGAAGCGGTAATCATCTGCCATTTCCGATGGGCTGCCGCCCAGGAAGGCATTCGGATCCTTGTGCGGCACGGCTTTTGTGGACAGGACCTCAATCACCTCGGTGTCAATGAGCGTCTTCCAGATCCGGCTCAGCAATCGGATCTCATGCATCGATTGCACGATCATTGTCGCGGAGGAGGGCTGTTCTACGGCGACATCAGCCAGACCTGGAATGACGTCTTCAGCAACAGACGACTGTTTCCTGGCGCCGCGGGCAGATACCCCCACGCAGGCGGCAGCCGCCTCAATGTCCTTCAGCCGCAGCACCCCCGTAGCCGTGACAGGTTTCCCCTCGCCAAGCCACTCCACCAAGGCACGGGCACGCTGGATCAAGGGCAGCGACTCCAGAGCGTTTGCGGCTTCCTCCTCCGACAACTCGGGCACGGTTATCACCGGCTGCTCCGGCGGGGTGTTCGCGTCTTCTCGCACCAAGGCATGCACGGCTTCGTAGTCCGCCTCGGTTCCGCTCCAGTTGCCCGATTCGCGCAGGAAATCGATGAACATGTGTAGAACAGTGGTAATCATCAACGCACGGCTTGGCTCCGCTTCCTCCACAATTTCCAAGAGCGTGCCAATGGCCTCGGGCTCGAAAGCAGTGGCAGAAGCGACGCCTGTAACCTCGAAATAGGCCCCCACCGCTGACGTAATGACGTCGATACAGACCAGTGCCTCTTCCGCCGGACCGAAGGAACCGCCAAACCAGTCGACGAAACCGGGAACCAGTGGGGACAGTTCCCGTTCGGCCCTGTAACGGCTCAGCGAGACGGCAGGGGAACCCGACGACGCCGGAGAGTGCCCGGACTTGGGACGCCGGGTGGTTTTCTTGGCCGAGCGGTTCTTGTTCTTCTTCGCCACTGACAATGCCCTTCGCGAGTGGATGTGCCTCCCCAGTACGCTACGGGGCGCATGCCCGCTGCTTCAACTGCTAGCGCTGCGCCAGAACTTCCGGGTCTTCGGCAGCCAGGGCGCTGACCGTCTCGTCATAGAGGGGTGCCGGGCCTTCGGCGGTCACCGGGCCAGCCGACGGCGTCCGCTGCGGCATGGTCGCCGCAACCCGAGGCGGGGCAACAGGAGCGGCAGGAACGGCAGGAGCGGCAGCCTGCATCATTTCTTCAGCCGACCAATCGCCGTCGTACTCGTGGGAGTAGTAGCCGTGGGCAGCGGCTTCGGCCTCGGCGATCGCCTCTTCCTCGGCCCGCTGCTGGGCGACTTCGGCGCGCTTCTGGTACATGTGCACGGTCAGGTGGGTGATGGCCAGCAGCACCACCGGCGGCATCGCGGCCACCAGCGCGGAGACGATCGGCGGAATGCCCGAGGCCATCTTGTCCACGGTGAGGATCGCGTGTACGGAGTTGGCGGCGGTGGAGACGATCGCGCCGAAGAAGAGGAGTGACCAGGGGTAGATCATGGCGCGGCGGCCGTGGCCATTCAGCGCGACTATGGCCACTGTGGAGGCGACGATCATGCCGTCCACGATGATCGGCCAGATCCAGGCCAGGCGCGGTTCGATGCCGGAGCGCTGCGCCAGATCGGTCAGGGCGGCGAAGGAGAGTACAAAGGCACCGATCGCGATCAAAACCGTGGCGCCGACGGCGGTCCTCAGGACGGCCTTGTGCGGCTCGTTGGGAATCTTGTTGGCCATGTCCGTGGCTGCCTTCTGCTTGAACCGTGCCGGCGGACCGGCAGGGACGCTGAGGGCCCCGGAAGATTCTACTGTGGCAACACGAAGGTGCGGTGCATTTGGGCGAACGACGTCGGGTGCCCGGCTCCTTGTGAGCCAGGCACCCGACGTCGTTGTTTAGGAAAGACCTTAAGAGAGCTTGGACGCCACCAGCGAGGTCAGGTCCACGAGGCGGTTGGAGTAGGCCCACTCGTTGTCGTACCAGGCGACCACCTTGACCTGGTTGCCGATGACCTTGGTCAGGCCGGAGTCGAAGATGGCCGAGGCCGGATCGGTGACGATGTCCGAGGAGACGATCGGTTCATCGGTGTAGGTCAGGATGCCGGCCCACTGCTCTTCGGCCGCGGCGGCCTGGTAGGCGGCGTTGACTTCCTCGGCGGTGACCTCGCGGCCCACGGTGACGGTCAGGTCAGTGGCGGAGCCGGTGGGAACGGGGACGCGGATGGCAAAGCCGTCCAGCTTGCCCTTCAGCTCCGGCAGCACCAGGCCGATCGCCTTGGCGGCGCCGGTGGAGGTGGGCACCATGTTCAGCGCGGCGGCACGGGCCCGGCGCAGGTCCTTGTGCGGGCCGTCCTGCAGGTTCTGGTCCGCGGTGTAGGCGTGGATGGTGGTCATGAGGCCGTGCTCGATGCCGAAGTTGTCGTTCAGCACCTTGGCCAGCGGGCCCAGGCAGTTGGTGGTGCAGGAGGCGTTGGAAATGATGTTGTGCGCGGCGTCGTCGTACAGTCCGTCGTTGACGCCCATGACCACGGTGAGATCCTCGCCGGAGGCCGGGGCGGAGATCAGGACCTTGCGGGCGCCGGCGACCAGGTGCTTCTCCGCATCCGCTGCGTTAGTGAAGAAGCCGGTGGACTCGATCACGATGTCCACGCCCAGCTCGCGCCAGGGCAGGTTGCCCGGATCGCGCTCAGCCAGCACCTTGACGGTCTTGCCGTCGACCACCAGGTTGCCGTCCTCCACCCGGACCTCGGCGGCGAGCCGGCCGGTGACCGAATCGTACTTGAGCAGGTGGGCCAGCGTCTCGGGGCTGGTGAGGTCATTGACCGCTACGATCTCGAGGTCCGCGCCCAGCTTGCCCTGCTGCAGAGCGGCGCGGAAGAAATTGCGGCCGATGCGTCCGAAACCGTTGATTCCAATACGAGTGCTCATGTGGAGGTTCTCCTTCAGCGCAACAGCGCCATTTGATTTAGTGTCTAAATTTAAACTCCATTACTATTGTCTAGAACAACCGGCCCGACGTCAAGAGGAACTTTCGTGGACAAGACAGCCAGCACCCCGCAGGCCTTGCGGCGGACCAACCTGAAGGCCGTCCTGGAGGTCATGCGCGACGCCGGAGCCATGACGGGAACGGACTTGATCGAGGCAACAGGACTGACCCGGGCCACCGTGATCGCGGTCTGCGACGACCTGATCCGTCGTGGCTGGGTGCGCGAGCTGGAGGGCGAACGGAGCTCCGGCACGCAGAAGGGCCGGCCGGCACGACGCTTTGAGTTCAACGCTTCCGCAGGGTGCGTCCTGGGGCTCGACGTCGGCCTGGCCACCGTCACCGTCCTGGTCGCCGGGCTCACCGGGCAGATACTCGGCCGGGCCGCGGAGCGCTTCAGCAAGACCGCCGATGAAGCCGGGCGGCGTACCACCATAGCTCGGACCACGGATCGGGCCCTGGCGGAGGCGGGCCTGCCGCATTCGGCCGTGCTCGCCGTCGGGATCGGGCTGTCCACTGCAGTGGACCGCCACGGCAACATCACCAAGGGCCTGCAGCTGAGTGAGCATTTCGACATCGGCCTGCAGACCGAGCTGTGGCAAGAGCACGGCTGGCCGGTCCTGCTGGAGAACGATGCGAACCTGGCCGCCCTCGGCGAGCACTGGTGCGGCGTCGGCGCCGGAGTCGACGACCTTGCCGTGATGCTGGCCGGCGAGCGGCTTGGCACGGGTCTGCTCGAATCCGGCCGGCTGCTCCACGGCAGCAACGGCGGCGCCGGCGAAGTAGGCACGCTGGAACTCGTCGACGGCGTCGGCAGCCAGGACGGCATCGCCCGGCTGGCCCGGCACTGGGGCACCGCCGCGCTGGCCGAGGGCAAGCCGACGCTTATCCGGGACCTGGTGGGCCCGCACACCGCGCGTGTCTCCGCGAGGTTTGTGTTCGAGGCAGCGGCCAAAGATGACCCCGTCGCGCAGGAGATCCTGGAGCGCATCGGCCGCCGCATGGCGCGCGTGATCTCCCTGCTCGGCACGTTCCTGAACCCGGAACTGGTGGTCATCGGCGGGGCCGTCTCCGCCTCGGCCACCGCCCTGCTGCCGACCATCAACGCGGAACTTCCGAGGTTGACCGGAACCCCGCCGCGAGTTGCCGTCTCCGAGCTGGGCGACGCGATTGTCGCGACGGGTGCCGTCCGGCTCGCCCTGGCTTACGTGGAAGACAACGCGCTGGCGCTCACACCGGCCGGCGCCGGGCAGGGCGCCGGCTTGTAAGACATTTGCCCGCGGCAACGGCTTTTTTCGTGCAAAACGTCTGCTGACGGACCGCGGCTCTGGCAGATCCGCGGGCGGTCGATTAGGTTCGAATTCGGCCATTGGTTTTTCCCAACCAATGGCCTCGCGCTGCCCGGCCCCAACCGGCGGCGCGATCATTCGCCTAACCTTTGGAGGACATGCAGTGACGCACTACCCCCAGCCCCAGTCCGGCTCCCGGCCCAAGCGGTACCGCACTCTCGCAGCCGCCGCAGCCATCGCCGTCGTACTCCCCTTTGGTTCGCTTGCCCCCGCGGCGGCCGACGCGAACTTCCCCTCGCCCGAGGGGCAGACCAACATTTCGAGCATCCTCACGTACTCGGACGTGGTGGCCGAGCTGCAGAAGCTCGAGCAGACCAGCCGCTACGATGTGGACGCCTTCACGCTGGAAGAAGCCGGCACGCAGGTCAGCACCTCGGAGCAGGGCCGCGACCTGTACGTGGCCACGGTCGGCAGCGGCGAGGAACATGTGTGGGTGCAGGGCCGGATCCACGGCAACGAACCCTACGGCACGGACTCCATCCTGACGCTGCTCAAGGACCTTGGCAGCAACGGCTCCTCAGACTATTCGCTGCTGCGCGAGAAGTTCACCTTCCACTTCATCCCCATGTACAACCCGGACGGGTCGGAGGCGAACATCCGTCACACGGTCCTCTGGGATCAGGAGACGGACGCGCCTGAGCTGGGCTCGGACGGCAAGCAGCAGCGGATCGACCTGAACCGGGACTGGACTACGGACGGTTTTGTCGCGGACGAGTCGCTGGCGTTCTACGAGTACTGGGCAACGGTCAAGCCGGACTTCGGGATCGACATCCACCACCAGGGCCTGAAAAAGGAGTGGGGAACCGGCGATGAAGTCACACTCTCGCTCGGCATCTCGCTGGCGCCCGGCGGCCCCACGCTGCCCGGGATCGAGAACGGCGCGTACGACGTGCTGACCCGCCAGATGCACGTCTACGTCTACGACCAGCTGGCCAAGTACGGCTCCATCAACATGGACCGCTACCAGGTGGGCAACGGGCTGGAGATCGACATTAAGGGCGGCGTGGTTTCGGCCATGATGCTCGGCCTCAACTACCAGAACCTCAACCCCGAGGGCCACTCCAACCCGGTGGTGTTCTTCGAGACGTCCGGCAATACCTCCGACGGCAGCCTCGGCCAGAAGGCGCGCGGCAAGTCCATCCGGCAGAACGTGCTGGCGATGAAAGAACTGCTGCTGGGCCTGGCCACCGGCGAAGTGCAGCAGGCCGACGCCGAACGCTGGGAAGACATCCCGCACCAGCCCGTCAACGGCTACCAGACGGACTACGCCGGAGTCATCCCGGTTCGGTAGGTCCGCTCGCATCGCTCCAGACCACTAACAACGACGGCGGACGGCTGGCTTGGGTGCCGGACGTCCGCCGTCCATTGTGCTCTGATGCGCCAGGCTCTACGGTGAATGAACCGCATTCCAAACCGCAGGAGCGGGCATGGGCAACATCCGCGAACGGAGGGGGCGGACGCCATTTCAGTTTCCGGCCGCCTTCACCCTCGCCTGTGCGGCCGTTTGCGTCCTCGCCGTCGGAATCTGCTTCGCGGCCTTCGGAATCTGGCCTGCTGTCACTGCCGCCGGCTCGGCGTCCTTCGGGACCGGGGAACCAACTGATGCCCCGGAGCCTGGCCGCGGTCCGCCCGACCGAGCCTTTGCGGCAGTTGACGCCTATCTGCAGGAACAGATTGACGCCATGGAGATTCCAGCAGTCGCCATCGCCATCATCAAAGACGGCCGGCCAGTACACCAGGCGGCGTTCGGCAGCGCCGATGACTCGGGACGCCCAATGACCGCACAGACGCCGGTGCTGCTGGCGTCGACCAGCAAATCCCTGACCGCCATCGCCGTGATGCAGCAGGTGGAAGCCGGCCGGTTGGAGTTGGACGAGCCTGTGCTGACCTACCTGCCATGGTTCAGCATGCGTGACAGCCGCGCAGCCGCAATCACGGTCCGCCATCTGCTCCACCAGACCAGCGGACTGTCCACGGCAGACGGCTCGGCCTTCGGTGCCTCTGACACTCAGGATCCTGATGCTCTGGAACAAGGCGTGCGGGATCTGGCAGATGCCAGCTTGGTCAGCGATCCCGGAGAGAGGTTCACCTATTCCAATGCCAACTACAACATCCTCGGCCTCCTGGTGCAGACGGTTTCCGGCCAGCCGTTCGGGGACTATATGCAGGATCATGTGTTCGTGCCGCTGGACATGGCCAACAGCCACACCACGCGGGCTGCCGCACGAGCGGACAGCTTGGCCGCGGGGTACTCGCTGTGGTTCGGCGCCTGGTGGCGGCAGACGGACGTGCCGGCAGCAGCAACAGGAATGCCCTCCACCACCATGTACTCCTCGGCTCAGGATCTCGGCCACGAACTGACCGCCTTGCTGGACGGCGGCGTCTACCTGGACCGCCGTATCCTCCGGCCGGAAAGTGTAGAGACGCTGCTGACACCCCGGGTCCGCGTGGACGAGTCCAAAAGGTACGCCATGGCATGGTTTGCCCGCCCCCTGTTGGAATCCACAAGCCCTGACGCACTGCCCCAAGCGGACGGCGATCTGCCGTTACTGCTGGAGCACCAAGGTGAATGGGGCAACACGCACACCTATCAGGCTCTGGTTCCGTCCTCCGGACTGGGCCTGGCCCTGCTGATCAACGGGAACGATACGTCCGCGCCGTCCCGGCTCCAGGCGCTGGACAGCAACGTCCTGCGGATTCTCCACGGGCAACCGCCTCAACCGCTGACCGCGCAGGAGGACTGGCTACAGCAGTACGGTTGGGCCGTCGCCCTGGGCCTGCTGTTTGCCGAAGTGGCGAGCCTTGCGCTGGCGCTCCGCGTCCTGGCACAGAAACGCACCGGTCCTCGCAGCAACGCGGCCCCGCGCCGAGGGATGATTATCCTCTGGACTGTCGCGGCAATGGCCCTCGATGCCTTCCTCATCTGGTTAGCATTCGTTTACGCGCCTGCCCGGTTCGAAACCTATCTTGCCGTCATCATCCACCAGTTTCCCGACGTCGGCGCCACGCTCGTACCGGCGCTGACAGTGGCCATAGTCTGCCCGCTCCCCAGGACCGCTTGGCTGCTCTCCCGGCTGCGCCGCCCCTCCCCGCCTCTTGACCGTACAACCAGCCGGATTTATAGTTAAGGAACTCATTAATTAAGGAGTTGCTTACGTGGCTGCATCGGACGAGCTGAGTGTTGTTTTCGCGGCGCTCGCCGACCCTACGAGGAGGGCCATCCTGTCGCGGCTGCGCCAGGGGCCCACCACTGTAGGTGAGCTCGCCGAGCCTTTCTCGATGAGCCGGCCGGCGATCTCGCAGCACCTGCGCGTCCTGCAGAACGCCGGGCTCATCGAACGCACCACGAGCGCGCAGTGGCGCACCTGCACCCTGCGCACTGAACCCCTCGACGACGTTTCGGCCTGGATCGACCATCACCGTGGTCTCTGGAACGAGCGTTTCGATCTGCTGGACGAGCGGCTCCGCGAACTGAAGGAGAGGTCATCCGATGGTTGACCAGGCCACACAAGAGAAGCAGTTCACCATCACGCGCGTCTTTGACGCGCCCCGCGAGGCTATCTGGCACGCATGGACGGACCCGGACGAAGCCGCACATTGGTGGCACCCGCGCGAGGTCCGGACGCCGCGTGAGTCTGTGCGCGTGGACCTGCGCGTTGGCGGCAGCTACGAGTACATCATGATCGCCCCTGACAACAGCGAGTACCCCACCGCCGGGGAGTATCTGGAGGTCGTCGAACCCGAGCGGCTGGTCTTCACCTGGGGCAGTCCGGGCGACGATCGGGCTGAAGTGCCCGTCATCACCGTCACTCTCACTGAGCTCGACGGCGACCGGACCGAGATGACGTTCCACTTGCGCGGCATCGAAGGCAAGCCGGGCGACGGCTTTGTCTACGATGGCTGGAACGAGGCGTTCGACGGTTTGGTCGAGCACCTCGACTGAACCGGAGCCTGCAGGACATCTCAGTTCAATTGGTTGATGGGCTCGCCCTTGGAGAAGGCGAGGATGTCGTCGAGCATCTGCGTATAGCCGAGCCGGTGGGCGCGCTGGGTCACGAACCCGATGTGCGGACTCAGGATCAGGTTCGGCGCGGACCTGAGCGGGCTGTCCGCCGGCAGCGGTTCCACGTCGAAGACGTCGAGGGCAGACGCCGCAATCCGCCCACCGCTGAGCGCGCGGACCAGCGCCGCCTCGTCCACCAGCGGGCCGCGGGAAGTGTTGACCAGCCTGCCCTCGGGGCCGAGCAGCTCCAGCTCGGCAGCGCCGACAATCCCGCGCACGGCGTCCGAGAGCCGCAAGTGGATGCTGACGATGTCGCCGCGGCGGAACAGCTCCGACTTGGTCACCAGTTCGACGCCGTGTTCGGCCGCGCACTCCTCGGTCAGGTGCGGGCTCCACGCGATGACCTTCATGCCGAAGACCTCGGCGTAGCGGGCCATCAGCGAGCCGAGTTTGCCCAGCCCCAGCAGGCCCAGGGTGGACCCGGCCAGGTCGATCCCGAGTCCGGCCTGCCACTTGCCGTTGCGGATGTCGCAATCGTTCTGCGGAATGTCCCGGGCCACGGCCATGATCAGCGCCCAGGCCAGTTCGGCCGTCGCGTTGGTGGACTGACGGGTGCCGCAGACGGCAATGCCGAGCCGCCTGGCTGCGTCCAGATCGATCGACGCGTTGGCCATGCCCGTGGTGGCGATGAGGCGCAGCCGCGGCAGCCGCTCCAGCAGTTCCGCCGTCATGGGCGTCCGCTCACGCATGACAACAACGACGTCGGCATCGCGCAACCTTTCGGCGAGCGCGTCCTGATTGTCGAGGTGGTCGGTGAACCGCTCGATACTCGCCTCCGGCGGGAGCTGTTCCCACGGGGCGCTGGCCAGAGCCACATCTTGGTAGTCATCCAGAATCACGATCTTCACGCTGCCCAGCGTAGCGCCTGGCTCGCCCCGAGGTGAGGCTGCGCAAATTAGACTGGGCGGATCCGGCATTTCACCGCCTGCCCTGACAGCTGGGAGTCCATCATGCGCACCTTTTATACGACTGCTCCTGCTGCCGCGGCCGTCGCGCTGCTGGGCCTTGCCTTGCTCACCGGTTGCGCCGCCGGAGAGGAAACGGATGGCACGTCCGGCACCCCGCCGTCGTCGTCCGTTGGTTTCAGCAGTCCGGCCCGCGCGTCCGGGGAAGCATCGCCGTCACCCAGCGCGCCCACGACCTCCGCTCCCCCGGCTCCCGAGGGCGAGGAATCGGACCGCCTGAACCGGCAGCTGCAGCAGGCCGCCGCCGACAACGACGCCGGGCAGATTGCCGAACTGCTGGAGCGCGGCGCGGAGCTGGAACACCGCAACGCGGAGGGCCGCACGCCGCTGGTCACCGCCACCAAGGCGAACAACATCGACGCCGCCCGCACGCTCATCGAGGCCGGCGCCGACGTGAACACGAAGGACAACATCGACGACTCTGCCTACCTGTACGCCGGTGCCGAGGGCTTCGACGAGATCCTGCAGCTGACGCTGAAGCATGGCGCGGATCTGTCCAGCACCAACCGCTTCGGCGGAACGGCACTCATCCCGGCCTGCGAGCACGCGCACACGTCGACGGTCCGGATCCTCATTGACGCTGGCGTCGACGTCGACCATGTGAACACTCCTGGTTGGACGTGCCTGCTCGAAGCCGTGGTCTTCGGCACCGGCAGCGAGGCGTACCAGGACACCGTCCGGCAGGTCATCGCCGCCGGAGCCGACCTCAACATTCCCGACGCCAACGGGGTGACGGCACTCCAGCATGCACAGGCCTTGGGCCAGACGGAGGTCGCTGCGCTGCTGCGGGAAGCGGGGGCGCGCTGATTGCACCCTGCGCACCCCTCGACATGTGACCAAATGGTCACCTATTATTAATACGTGGACGCGGTGTTTAAAGCCCTTGCAGATCCAACCCGCAGAGCCCTGTTGGACGAGCTCTTCCGCGAGGACGGGCAGACGCTCAGCGCCCTTGAAGCGCAGTTCGACATCACGCGCTTCGGTGTCATGAAGCACCTGAAACAGCTCGAAGAAGCAGGCCTGGTAGTCACGCGACGCAAAGGCCGCGAAAAGCTCCATTTCCTGAATCCGGTGCCGATCCGGCTCATCCACGACCGGTGGGTGGGCAAGTACGCAGAACCGTGGGCCGCTGGCCTCAGCGAGCTCAAGACACGATTGGAAACTCCGATGGAAAAGATCTTCGAGATCTATATCCGCACCACCCCGGCACGGCTGTGGGAAGCGATCACGGACAGCGAGACCAGAAGCAAGTACATCTTCGGCAACCGGATCGAAACCGACTGGCAGGTTGGTTCGACCTACCGGATGACCAACCCGAAGGCCGACGGACCGCTGAGCGAAGGCGAAATCCTGGAGATCGACCCGCCGCGCCGCCTCGTGCAGAGCATGCGCGCGTTCTGGGGCGAGGACGTCGAAGCCGAAGGGACCTCCCGGATCACTTGGGAAATCGAGCAGGTGGCGGACTCCTGCCGGCTGACCGTCACCCACGACCAGCTGCGAGAGGGCGCCAACGACCAGCTTTACGGCGGCTGGCCTATGATCCTCTCCGGCCTGAAGACCTGGCTGGAAACCGGCGAAGTACTCACCACTCCTGGATCGCTTATGTATACGTGATCCGCGGCAGCTGCTCCTGGTCCTTCGGCTCTGGATCCGCCCGTTAGCCATCCATCCCGGCGGCAAGAAGCTCCTTCAGTCCGTCACGGAACTTGACCTTGCCGCCGTGGGCCGGATGGCGCACTTTGGGAACGGACAGACCGCTGGCGCTGACGCTGCGGAAGCCTACGTTGCCCACCGCGACGACGGACTCCACGGCGAACAGCTGCGCCAGCTCCTGCCAGAACGGGCGTCCCGCCAACGCTTCAGCGGCCGACGGCGTGCGGTTCGACAACGGCCGGTCGGGCTGGTGCGAATGCAGCGGGTAGGCACTCCAGAGCAGCGGCAGGAAGTCCAGGCCGGCGAGCACGTCCCACATCACCGTTGCCGTGGGTTCGGCGGCAACCGAGCCCGCCTCGGCCGGCAGGACGTACCCCCTGTCCGGCCCGAACAGCCCGAAGTAGCCCTCGCGGCTCTGGATGATGTCGCGGTTGGTGAACGGGACTCCGGTCATCCGCATGCCTCGGTAGCCGGGCGCCTCCCCCACCAGCAGGACCTTGGGCCGGCGTTCCAGCATGTCCTGCAGATACAGCTCCAGGTTGCGCCGTCGGACGGCGTTCTCCGGCCTGGAGTGGTCGAAGAAGTTGCAACTGCTCGCCCCGACTGGCAACCGGGCAAGCTTTTCGATGAAGACCTGGATTTCCTCTGCGTCCCTCGCCAAATTCCTCGAGTCCTCCCGCCCGTTGCAACGCAGCCCAGCCGCCCACGCGAGCACGCCGTCGTTAGTTGTTCTGACTCCTCAACCATAGTGTTCGGCGGTCGTCAGTGGCCTGCCCGGCTCCAATATGGGAGCCTGAAGCATGGTCGACGTCACCACCGAAACAGTCATTGCTGCCCCGCGTAAGACGGTTGCCGAATACGCGGCTGACCCGGACAACGCCCCGGAGTGGTACCAGAACATCGCCTCGGCCCGCTGGGAAACGCCCCGTCCGCTCTCGGTGGGATCCCGCATCGCTTTCGACGCCGCTTTCCTCGGCCGCCACCTCTCCTACACCTACGAGATCGTCGAGTTCCGCCCGCTCGAGAAACTGGTGATGCGCACGGCCCAGGGCCCCTTCCCGATGCAGACCACCTACGCCTGGACCGAGGTGGACGGGGGCACCACGCGGATGACACTGCGGAACAACGGCGAACCGGACGGCTTCTCCCGGCTGGCTGCACCCTTCATGGGGATGATGATGAGGAAGGCCAACGGGAAGGATCTGGCCCGGATCAAGTCGATTCTCGAAGCACGTCCCGCATCCGGCTGAGCGCCAGCGGCACAAGCACCACGTCCCGGTAGCCGCCAGTTCCCGTGGCACCATCGCCGCAACGCTGCTGGTCCTCCTTTCTTTCCTTTTGCTGCCTGCCCTTTCCTCGCGGCGGCTATGCTCCTGCTATGACGGGGAGCAGCGGGCCGATCGATAACGACGTCTACAACCGGTTCGGCGGTTCCTGGTGGGATGAAGCCAATCCGCTCAATCTGCTGCACGGCAGCCTCACTTCCGCACGGATGACCTACTTCCGCGAAGTCCTGCAGCGCGAACTTGGCAAGGATGTCGGAAGGGTGGCCAAGACCGGCTCCCTGCCCAACGGGTCTGCCGTTGCCCGTGCGATCGGGGCAGGACTGAAAGCGCTCGATGTGGGCTGCGGTGCCGGCCTGCTGGCCGAGGAATTTGCCCGGCTGGGGTTCGACGTCGTCGGTGTGGATCCGTCCGCCGTCGCGATCGAAGCGGCCAGGGCGCATGCTGAAATGAGCGGGCTTCGGATCCGCTACCAAGTGGGTGCCGGCGAACAGCTGCCGGTGGAGGATGGGACGTTCGACGTCGTTTACTGCTGCGATGTGCTCGAGCACGTCGCCGATCTGCCGCTGGTGCTGGCGGAGACCGCCCGGGTGATGAAACCGGGAGGCCTGTACTTGTTCGACACGATCAACCGGACGGCTACGAGCAAGATCCTGGCCATCAAGCTCATGCAGGAGTGGCCGCTCACCCGGATCATCGACACGGAGCTCCACGTCTGGGAGAAGTTCATCAAGCCAAGCGAACTGGCATCCCTATTAATAGGTAACGGACTGCAGCCGGCCGGCCTGTCCGGTCTGGCCCCGCGCGCGAACCCGCTGGCCATGCTGCATAGTTTCGTCCAGGCCTGGCGGGGCCGCATCTCGTACGGTGAGCTCAGCCGCAGGCTGCATTTCGGGCAGGTGAGGCGAACGTCCCTCTCCTATATGGGGTACGCGGTGAAGCGCCAGGACCGGGAGCCCAAGGTGGAGCCCGAGGCTGCGGAATGAGGTTGCATGAACTGGCCGACCGGATCGAGCGGCTTGCCGCTGCGGCTCCGGCGACCGCTAACACCAGCCATTCGATGATTGCCGAGGCTGCGGCTGCCCCACCCGGGCGGACCATCATCGGCATCGTCGGGGAACCGGGCGCCGGGAAGAGCACCCTCACGGAAAACCTGCTGGACTTGCTGAACGCAGGCACTCCCGATCCCGAGCATCAGCAGTTCGCCCATGTCCCAATGGACGGCTTCCACCTCGCCGACGTCGAATTGGAACGGCTTGGGCTGCTGCACCGCAAGGGCGCGCCGGCAACCTTCGACGTGCATGGCTATGCCGAGCTGCTCCGGCGGCTTCGGCGCGACCGGCAGAACACGGTCTATGCTCCCGGTTTCGAGCGGACCATTGAGCAGCCGCTGGCCGGCATGGTTCCGGTCTTTCCTACGGCTCACACGGTGCTCACCGAAGGTAACTACCTTCTGCTTGATGAACCGGGCTGGCGGCAAGTCCGTAACCAGTGCACGGAGGTCTGGTACGTCGAGCAGGACGACCGGCTGCGCATCCGGCAACTGGTTGAGCGGCACATCGCCTTCGGCAAATCCCCGGCAGCCGCCGAGGCCTGGGTGCGCGAGGTCGACGAGCCGAACGCCGGGCTGATCCGTGCCACCCGCGAGCGGGCAGACTTTGTGGTCACTCTGGCCTGATTCCCCAACCTGTCCGGCTGCCGATTTCCTGCCTGTTCCGTCATGCGAGGTCATGTGAAGTCATGCTCCTGACGCACAAAGTCACTGCGGTTCAGAAATATTTCCTGCCCTCGGACGCGCCGGTAGATTCCTCGGTACGTCCCCAAAGGACGGTAACTGCCACGAGGCGACGCAAGCTTCGTTGAACACTAGCCGGTGAGTGCAGTCCCCGAATGTTCGGGTGCCTCCGGCGAGCCGTTTAACGGGCCGGACGGAAGAACCCGAGAACATGACATTACGCCAAGCCCCCTGGGCACCCACGGCCCTTGCCGCCGTCGTTGTCCTGGCCCTTACCGGTTGCGGCGGCGCCGCGAGCGCCCAGCCCGATGAGGCCGACACCTTTGTTTTCGCCACTGGCAAGGACATCTCTTGCCTGGATCCCCACGTCAACGGCGACATGCCGCAGGCGTCGCTCGCGGCCAACTACCTTGATTCGCTGGTCTCGCAGGACAAGGACGGCAAGATCCATCCGTGGCTCGCCGAGGCCTGGGAAGTCTCCGAGGACGGGCTGACCTATACCTTCACCGTCCGCGACGACGTCTACTTCACCGACGGCACCAAGTTCACGGCGGAGGCGGTCAAGGCGAACCTGGACCACATGGTGGATCCGGACACGCAGTCCGGCACCGCGGGAGGCTATCTCAAGCCCTACGAAAGCACCGAGGTCATCAACGAAACCACGGCCCGGGTCACCCTGAACCGGCCGTACGCGGCCTTCCTGGAAGTGCTGGCCCAGCCGTTCCTCGGCATCGAGTCCCCCACCGCGCTCAAGCGGCCGCAGGCGGAGAACTGCATCTCGCCGGTGGGCACCGGCCCGTACAAGATTGTGGACTACATTCCGCAGTCCAAGGTCTCGCTGGTGCGCAACGAGGACTACAACTCGGCCCCGCCGTTCGCCCAGCATGAGGGCCCGGCGCACATCAAGAACCTGGAATGGCTGATCGTGCCGGAGGATTCCACCCGGTACGGACTGCTGCGCGCAGGCCAGGTGGACGCGCTGGACCTGATGCCTTCGGTGCACTTCGCCGAGGCGGAGGCGGACAAGAAGGTGCAGCTGGTGCTACAGGACCGGCCGGGCAACCCGACCAACCTGATGCTCAACACCACGCGCGCCCCGTTCGACGACATCAAGGTGCGCAAGGCCTTCCTGCACAGTGTGTATGTGGAAGCCGGCATCAACAGTGTCTACTTCGGAACGGTGACCAAGGCCGGCGGACCGCTGGCCAGCACCACCGGCTTCTACTCGCCCGACTTCGAGAACGCGTACCTCCCGGACCCCGCAGAAGCGGACCGGCTGCTGGACGAGGCCGGCTGGACAGGGCGGGACGAGCAGGGTTACCGGACCAAGGATGGCAAGCGGTTGACCGTGGTCCTGCCCTACACCCCGGCGGCCTGGCCCACGGCGCACGCGGCGCTGGTCACGCAGATCCAGGCCAGCGCCAAACAGCGCGGCTTCGACGTGCGGATCGAGAACCAGGACTTCGCGTCGTCGTCGGAAAAGTACAACAACTTCGACTACGACCTGCGTGCCGGCTACTGGAACACCAACACGGCGGACGTGCTGCGGATCGTCTTCTCCACCGAGTACATGAAGTCCGCGGGCTTCGTCCCCAACGGCTCCGGCTTCAGCAATAAGGAGTTCGACCGGATCGTCAACGAGGCCCTGGCCACCGATGATCCGGACATCCGCGCTGGCCTGTACTACCGGGCCCAGCAGATTGTCAGCGAGAACGCCCTCCAGCTTCCGCTCTACAACCAGACCAGCCAGCTGGCCCTGCGCCAGGACCGGTTCGCCAACCTGACGCTGGAACCGAGCCTGTCCCTCCCCTATATCTACGACGTCACGGCGGTGAACGCATCATGAGCACGGCAACGCAAGCCCGCACTTCGCATACGGAAATTCCACGAACGACGGCGACCGCCGGCTCCACGGGGCAGGTGATCCTCAGGCGTGCAGCCGGCAGCCTGTTTGTCCTCTGGGCCGCGGTGACGCTGACGTTCTTCGTCCTGCGGCTGGTTCCCGGCGATCCAGTCACCACCATCCTGGGCGGACACAGCGCCGCCCCGTCCGCCGAAACCGTGGCCGCGGTCGAGGCGCAGTACGGGCTGGACCAGCCGGTCCTCATCCAGTACGTCAACTATCTGGCAGGGCTGGCCACCGGCAACTTCGGCACCTCGTACGTGTTCAAGGTTCCGGTGCTGGACATCCTCGGCCCGCAGATCTTGCCGACGTTCCAGCTGGCCGGCCTGGCGCTGGTCTTCGCCTGGGCCATCGCGCTGGCGTTCACCCTGCTGACCGTGGGACGCGGCCGGGTGCTGGACGGCGTCGGCCGCGGCATCGAGGTTTTCTTCGCCGCGCTGCCGCCGTTCTGGGTGGGCATCATGCTGGCCGTGGTCTTCGCCGTCATCCTGGGCTGGTTCCCGGTGGCCGGCGACGACGGCTTCAAGTCCCTGGTGCTCCCGGCCCTGGCGCTGGGCATTCCGCTGGCCGGCTTCATCGCCCAGGTCACCCGATCTTCATTCGAGGAAGCGCTGGCCCAGCCGTTTGTGCTCTCCGCACGGGCCCGCGGCCTGTCCGATCTGGCCGTCCGCGTGGGCCATGCCCTGCGGCACGCCATCCTGCCGGGGCTGACGCTCTCCGCCTGGGCGGTCGGCTCGCTGGTCAGCTCGGCCGTGGTCGCGGAGATCATCTTCGCCCGCCCGGGCCTGGGCCGCTCCCTGGTGGACGCCATCATCAACCGGGACCTGCCCATCACCCTGGCTGTGGTGTTCATCATCGCCACGGTCTACATCCTCGTGAACCTGGTGGTCGACGTGCTGTACCGCGTGATCGATCCCCGCACCAATGACAAGGGGGCCGGCGCATGAGCGTGGCACTTGAACCCACTACCACCCGGACGCCGCTACCCGGCGGCGACCAGCCCGGCACCCAGCCGGACGGCGGACGCCGCCGGACCCGCATCACCAGCACGCTGCGCGGCCTCCGCGGCACCCCGATCGGCGTGTGGATCGCTGCCGCGGTCCTGGCCTTCCTGGTGCTGGCCGCCGTCGTTCCTTCGCTGTTGACGGTCAAGGATCCCTACATCATCGACCCGGCCGGCGCCTTCACCGCGCCAAATGCAGAGCATCTGTTCGGCACCGACCAGAACGGGCGCGATGTCTTCTCCCGCGTCATCGCCGGCACCGGACAGTCGCTGCTGCTGGGGCTGGCCGCCACCGCCATCGGACTAGTGCTCGGCGGGCTGCTCGGCATCACCGCCGGGGTCTCCGGCAAGTGGCTGGACTCGGCGATCTGCCGCTTCGTGGAGATCCTCTTCGCCTTCCCCGGACTGCTCCTGGCGCTGATTGTCATCGCGGTTTCGGGCACCGGCGTGGTCACCGCCGCGATCGCAGTCGGCGTCGGCACGGCCCCGGGCTACGCCCGTATGCTCCGCACGCAGACGCTGCAGGTCATCGCCGCGCCCTACGTGGAGACCGCGCGCTCGCTCGGCCGCTCCCGCCGGCACATCCTGTGGCACACCATCGTTCCGAACGTGATCCGGCCGCTCTTTGTGCTCGCCACCCTGGGCGTGGGCCAGGCGATCGTCTGGGCTTCCTCGCTGAGCTTCCTCGGCCTGGGCGCGCAGCCGCCGGCGGCCGAGTGGGGCGCGATGCTGGCGGACGGACGCAACTACATCCAGATCGCCTGGTGGATCGCCGCTTTCCCCGGCATCTTCATCACCCTCGCCGCGCTGACCACCACCGTGGTGGGGCGTCACCTGCAGCAGCGGCTCGAAGCAGAGGTATAGACATGACTGATTACCGCCCAAACAACGACGGCGGGGGCTTGGCTTCCGCAGTGCCCGCCGGTTCCGCAGGCGAAGCCAACTCGCTGCTCAATATTGAAGGCCTGAACGTCTCGTTCGCTACGCCGCGGGGCACGGTGGACGTGGTCAAGGACGTCTCGCTGGCGCTGGCACCGGGCAAAGCACTGGCCCTGGTGGGCGAATCCGGCTCCGGCAAGACGGTCACCGCCCGGACGCTGGTGGGCCTGAACGCGGCGAACGCCAAGGTCACCGCGGGACGGCTGGACGTGCTGGGCCGGAACGCGCTGAAACTGTCCGAGCGGCAGTGGCGCGGGCTGCGCGGCAAGGACATCGGCTACGTGCTGCAGGACGCACTGGTCTCGCTCGATCCGCTGCGAACCGTAGGCCAGGAGATCGACGAGGCGCTGCGGGCCCACGGAGTCCGGGGCAAGGCCGCGCGCCTGGAGCGGGTGCACCAGGCGTTGCGCGATGCGGGTATCCCGGATCCGGAAGTTCGCGCCAAGCAGCGATCCGGCGAGCTCTCCGGCGGTCTGCGCCAGCGGGCGCTGATCGCGCAGGCCACCGTGCTGAATCCGCAGCTGGTGATCGCCGACGAGCCGACCACCGCGCTGGATGCCACGGTCCAGGCGCAGATCCTGGAGCTGCTGGCGGGGCTGAAGGAACAGGGCCGCGGGCTGGTTTTCATCTCGCATGACCTGGCCGTGGTCTCGCATCTGGCGGACGAGATCGCGGTGATGCAGGGCGGGCGGATCGTCGAGTCCGGCCGCGCGTCCGAAGTGCTGTCCAACCCACGGCACGAATACACGCAGGCGTTGATCGACGCCATCCCCTCCGGCACGGCCAAGGGCCGCAGGCTCTCCGCCGGCACTCCCGTCTCCGTTGCCTCCCTTTCCGGCGGTCCCGGCCGGACCACGGAGTTCTCCGAAACGGCGCCGGCCATCGTGGCCCGCGACCTGGTCAAGTCCTACCCAGGCCCCGGCGGAACCCGCCGTACCGTCGTGGAGGGGGTGTCCTTCACGCTAGAGCGCGGCAAAACCTTGGGCATCGTGGGAGAATCCGGCTCCGGCAAGTCCACCACCGCGCGCATCGCCCTGGGGTTGACCCAGCCGGACGCCGGCAGCGTGACCCTCGGCGGGTTCGCCTGGTCCGGCACCGGGACGGACCAGGTCTCCGAGGAGCAACGACGCCGGCACCGCCCGGACATCCAGCTGGTGAACCAGGACCCGCTGAGCTCCTTCGACCCCCGCTTCAGCGTCGGCCGGGTCATTACCGACGCGCTGGAGGCCGGCTCCATCGGCACGGCCGGCGACCGCACCGAGCGGGCGGTGACGCTGCTCGACCAGGTGGGGCTGCCGCCGTCGTTATTCAACCGGCGCCCGCTCACGCTGTCCGGCGGGCAGCGCCAGCGCGTGGCCATCGCCCGGGCGCTCGCGCTCCAGCCGCGCGTGCTGCTGCTGGACGAGCCGGTCTCCGCCCTGGACGTTTCCATCCAGGCGCAGGTGCTGGATCTGCTGGCGGACCTGCAGTCACAGCTCGGGCTGAGCTATCTGTTCATCAGCCATGACCTCGGCGTGATCCACCATGTCAGCGACGATGTCCTGGTCATGAAGGACGGCAAAGTAGTCGAAGCCGGCACCGCCGCGGACATTTTCACCAACCCGCAGACCGACTACACCAGGCAGCTGCTGGCCGCCGTGCCGGAACTGCCCGCGCGCAAACTCGCCGTTAAGGAGGCATCATGAGCAAAGAGATCCACTTCAACGGGTTCGAGATGAACACCGTCAGCCATATCAACCACGGGCTGTGGGTGCATCCGGACAACCGCCGGCACGAATACACGGACATCGAGTACTGGACGGAAACCGCGCAGTTGTTGGAACGCGGCCTGTTCGACGCCATCTTCCTGGCCGACGTGGTCGGCACCTATGACGTGTACCGCGGCAGCCGCGGGCCCGCCGTCGAACGCGGTCTGCAGGTGCCCAACAATGATCCGTACCTCCTGGTTCCGGCGATGGCGGCCGTGACCCGGAACCTCGGTTTCGCCGTCACGTTCTCCACCACCTACGAGCCGCCGTTCGGCAACGCGCGGCGGCTGAGCACGCTGGACCACCTGACCAAGGGCAGGGTGGCGTGGAACGTGGTCACCGGCTACCTCCCGGATGCCGCGCGCAACTTCGGCCTGCCCGCGCACATCAAGCACGATGACCGGTACGACATCGCGGAGGAATACCTCGATGTCTCCTACAAGCTGTGGGAGGGTTCGTGGGACGACGGCGCCGTGGTCCGCGACCGGGAGCGGCGGGTTTACACCGAGACGGACGGCGTGCACGAGATCGGCCATGCCGGCCGGTTCTTCACGGTGGACGGGCCGCACCTGTCCGAACCTTCGCTGCAGCGCACGCCGGTGATCTACCAGGCCGGATCCTCCGAGCGCGGCAAGGACTTCGCCGCCCGGCATGCCGAAGCCGTCTTCGTCAGCTCGCGGACCGTGCAGCGCGTGGCCGCGGACGTGCGGGACCTGCGCGAACGGGCCGAGGCCGCCGGACGCGGACGCGACGCGGTCAAGGCGCTGGCCTCGCTGAACATCGTGCTCGGCGAGACCGAGGCCGAGGTGGCGCGCAAGGTCGAAGAGGTGGTGCGGCTGCGCGACGTCGAAGGCCACCTGGTGCACTTCGGCGGCTCCTCCGGGATCGACGTTGCCTCGCTGGAGACGGACGAGTACCTGCAGTACGTGGGCCGCGACCATGCCCAGTCCATGGAAGCCGAGTTCGCCACCGGCGCGGGCCGCAAGCGCGCGCACGAGCTGATCGACACGCTCTCCGACCCACGCAACGACGAGTTCTTCATCGCCGGCACGCCCGAGCAGGTGGCGGACCGGATCGAGGAGATCGTGGACGCCACGGACGTGGACGGCTTCAACATTGTCCAGTTCCTCTCCCCCGGAACGTTCACCGACGTCGTCGAACTCCTGGTCCCCGAACTGCAAAAGCGCGGCCGCTACCGCACCGCGTACTCCGAGTCCGAACGCACGCTGCGCGAACGGCTGTTTCCGGGCAACGGCCCGCTGCTGCCAGCCACCCATCCCGGCGCCGCCTACCGCGGCGCGTTCCGCCGTGAGGAGATCACCGTATGAGCTCCATCCAGACGACCGGCGGCCGGCTTCGGCGCGGTCCGGGTGCCGCATGAGTTTGGCGGCGACGGGGCCACCGCGGTGCAGTTCTTCCGGCTGCTGATCGAGCTGGCCGCCGCGGAATCCAACCTCGCCCAGGCCCTGCGCTCGCACATCGCCTTTGTGGAGGGGCGGCTCTACACGAACGACGCCGAGCGGTTGCGTCGGGTGGGCGAGGGCCAGATCCTGGGCAACGCTTGGACCGAAACCGGCCCTGTGGCGGTGGGCGGCGTGGGCACCACCATCGAGCCGGACGGCGAAAACTTCCGGGTCAACGGCACGAAGTACTAGTGGGCGAGATTTCGGCTCAGGCCTTCGCGGCAGAGGCAGCCACACTGCGGGTGGCCGAACTGCTGCACGATGCCTTCGACCTCCGCCCCGCAGCCCAGGGCGCAGAGAGTCCTTCGTTTGAGGAAGCCGTCCTGCAGGTGGAGTTCGGCTCGTCCCAGGCCCAGATCGTAGTGACCGACCCCGCGCAGCGCGCGTCGTCGTCGTTGTTTGATGCCTTGGGCGCATCCGCCACAAAGTCCGAACTGCAACTGGACCGCCACTGGCGAAACGCGCGGGTCATCTCCTCGCACAACCCCGTGGTCTATAAGTCCCGCGTGGTCGGCGACTGGAAGATCAACGGCACCGTCCCCGAGTTTGTCTGGCGCTCCGGAACCGTCTGACAGCAGGAGAATCACCACAGGTTGGCGGGAGCGCTTGCCGGGTTACCCAACCCGGCAGGCACTCCCGCCGTCGTTGTTTACCGGCCCTTCCGCAAAAAACCTGAGCGCCAATTGCGGGGACGTCATTGCACCCCTTTACTAAGCATGCTTAGCATGAACTTACACCGTAAGCAGGAGGACTGGCACGGCATGAGTCCTCAGCGGGACTGACGGCAACTAGTTCATCAAGCATTGGAGTAACAACTATGACAACGCAGAACTGGCAGGAACCGGCGGCGCCCGGCACGGAGAATCTCACGATTCAGAACAGCCAAACCGCCACTGGCTACACGTCAACCGGCAGCTCATCCACAACGACGGCGGCCAAAGACGAAGCGAAGAACGTCGCCAAAGAGGGGGCCAGCGCCGGTAAACAGGTTGCGGGCACCGCGGTTGAAGAGACCAAGGCCGTGGCCCAGGAGGCCGGCACCCATGCCAAGAACCTGGTCAGCGAACTGGGTTCAAACCTGAAGGACCAGGCCGGCACCCAGCAGCAGAGGGTCGCCGAAGGACTGCGGTCGCTGAGCGAAGAGCTCCGCTCGATGTCGCAGGCATCGGAGAATTCCGGTGCTGCGTCCAATCTGGTTGACCAGGCGGCCCGGAGGACCGGCGACGTGGCGGGCTGGTTCGAAGCGCGCGACCCGGGGTCGCTGCTTCAGGAAGTCACAGGTTTTGCCCGCAAGCGGCCCGGCGCCTTTCTGGCGATTGCCGCTGGGGCAGGCCTGTTGGCAGGCCGGCTGACCCGTGGCATCAGCGGGGCACATCCGGACCCGCAGTCCAGTCCGCAAGCAGGGAACCCCGCAGCGAGCCCAAGGATCACGCCCGCCCCACCGGCGGCCGAGCCCACTGTCGGCACCACCGGCACTTCGTCACAGGTTACGGGAGATCCTTTCAGCGACCCCTGGGCGACGGAGCCCACCCTTCCTCCCGGGACTCCGCCGGTAAGCACCGATCCTGAACGGAGGCGTGCGCTCTAATGACACAACCGAACTCAACTGGCTCCCACGCCTACGAGATTCCACCGACCGAAGCGGAGGTGAGGGCACAGAACTCGTCCTTGGGCGACATCCTGAGCGAAGTCAGCCGCGATGTTTCAACGCTCATGCGCCAGGAAGTCGAGCTGGCCAAAGCCGAACTTAAGGAATCAGGAACCAAGGCAGGCAAGGGCGCAGGCATGCTCGCCGGTGCGGGCGTGGCCGGACACTTTGTCCTGGTCTTCCTCTCCATCGCGTTGATGCTTGCCCTGACCCTCTGGATCGGCATGGCATGGTCGGCCGTGATCGTTGCGGTGATCTGGGCGATTATTGCCGCCGTTCTCGCAGCCAAGGGCAAGAAGGAAATGAAGACCGTCCGCGGCATGCCGCAGACCGCTGAAACCATCAAGGAAATTCCCCCGACGTTGAAACCAGGTGAGGAGACCCCATGAGCCAGTCACCGGAAGAAATCCGCGAAGATATTGAACGGACCCGTGCAGAACTAGGTTCCGACGTCGATGCGCTGGCGGAGAAGGTCACCCCTTCCAGCATCGCGCACCGGCAAGGCCAGAAAGTCCGGGACAAGATGAACCAGGTCAAAACCAGCATCATGGGCGCGGCCGACAACACCACCGGCTCGGCAAAATCCGGGATGCACCAGGCCGGAGAATCTGTTTCCCATACTGCCCAGCATGCCGGCGAAACGGTCCAGAACGCTCCGCATCAGCTCGCCGAAAAGACTCGGGGCAACCCCATGGCAGCCGGGCTCATCGCCTTCGGTGCCGGCATGCTGATCTCCTCCCTGATACCCGCCAGCCAGAAGGAGCAGCAAGCAGCAACTGCCCTGAAGGAAAAGGCGGAACCGTTGAAAACCGAGCTCACCGATGCTGCCAAGCAGGTAGCCCAGGACATGAAAGGCCCGGCCCAGGAAGCCATGGAGTCGGTCAAGAGCTCGGCGCAGGATGCTGCCGGCCGGGTGAAGGAAGAGAGCGCGGGCGCCGCCTCGGATGTTAAGGAGCGTGCCCAGGACGCCAAGTCCAACGTCAAGGACACCCATTCAGGCTCCGCGACCACCGCGGACGCCAGCCGTCCAACCGGGTTCTAAGCAGGCATCTCCCAACAAACCGCCCATAGATCCGGGCTCAGGACAGCTGCGCCCGGCGGAAACAAAGGAATGACATGATCACCAAAGAAAACATTGACCGACTGGCCGGCAACGGATCCAACGTGCTTGATTCCGCGGGGAACAAGATCGGTTCCATCGGGCAGCTGTACCTGGATGACAGGACCGAAGATCCGAGCTGGGCGACTGTGAAAACGGGACTGTTCGGCACATCGGAGTCCTTCGTCCCCCTGGCCGAAGCCACAGTGGACGGCGACGACATCCGTGTCCCATACACCAAGGACCAGGTCAAGGACGCCCCGCGCGTAGATCCGGACGGGCATCTGAGTGAAACGGATGAGGACCGCCTCTTCGAGCACTACGGCCTCGGGGCAAACGGCGCCTACACCGGCACCACCGGCACCGCGGGCGTGGGCACGGGCGTGGGCACCGATAGCCATACCGGCACTACCGGAACCGATGCCGGCACGCGGCCTGTGGGAACAGGAGATTACGACGACGCAGCGGGCTCGCGCGGCGCGGTCGGGCATGACACGTCGGGTCCGACCACCGACGACGCCATGACTCGTTCCGAAGAGCAGCTCCACGTCGGCACCGAAAGCCGTGAGACCGGACGTGCGCGGCTGCGCAAGTACATCGTCACCGAGAACGTGACGCAAACCGTGCCGGTCAGCAGGGAAGAAGTCCGGGTGGAGCGCGAGCCCATCACGGACGCGAACGCCGGCGATGCTCTGGACGGGCCGGACCTCAGCGAAGAAGAGCACGAGGTAGTCCTGCGCGAGGAACGTCCCGTGGTCGAAAAGGAAACCGTGCCCGTGGAGCGGGTCCGCCTCGACAAGGAGACGGTCACGGATCAGGAAACGGTCAGCGAGGAAGTCCGCAAGGAGCAGATCGAGACCGACGGCGATGACAACGGCCGGCTTCGCTGAGGCCTGCAGACAACTCGGTCACGGTAACCGGTGCGGACGGCAGGAACATACCCGCCGTCCGCACCGGCATGCCAATGTCAGTGGCCCGAGCTGACGTAGCCGCGATCCTTGTCCACCAGGTTGGCCAGGGGGTCTCCGGCGGTCCAGCGGGCCAGGTTCTGCAGGAACTGGTCGGCCAGGGCCTCGCGCCAGCCGATCACGTCCCCGCACATGTGCGCCGAGATGTGTACGTTTTCCATCTCCCAGAACGGGTGCTCTGCCGGCAGCGGCTCTTCCTCGAAGACATCCAGCGATGCGGCAGCGATCTGTCCGTGGCGCAACGCCTCGACCAGTGCAGCCTCGTCCACCAGCGCGCCACGGCCGACGTTGACCAGATGCGCGCTGGGCTTCATGGCCGCCAGGACTTCGGCGTTCATCATGTGGCGGGTCTGCTCGGTCAGCGGCGCGATCAGCACCACGTGGTCCGCCCAGCCGACATGCTCGGCCAGGTCCGCGCTGGGCACCACGGTGCCGAAGTCGCCGTCGTTATCCCTTGCGGTCCGGCCGACGCCGCGAACCTCGAGCCCGACGGCGCGCAGCAGCTGGGCGGTGGCGCGACCGATCCCGCCGGTGCCCACTACCAGCGCACACGAACCGCCGGTCGGGGTGAGCTCGCGATGCTGCCAGACGGACTGTTGCTGCAGGCGCTTGCTCAGGTGCAGCTGCTTGTCGTGGGCGAGGATGGAGGCCAGCGCGAACTCGGCAATGGGCCTGTCGAACGTGCCGTGGGCGTTGGTGACCAGCACCTCGGAGGCCCGCAGCTCGTCGAACATCATGGCGTCCACCCCGGCCGCCGCCACGTGCACCCACTTCAGCGCGTCCGCATTCGGCCACGCCTCACCCAGCGCCGAGGAGAAAAAGTCCCAGAGGAACAATACGTCGGCCCCGCGGGCGGCCTCCGCTAGACCGGCGGCATCGGTGATAACGACGTCGGCACGCGCCTTGATCTCGTCGAGATTGTAGGGGCTGGGCTGGCCCTCCGCAGCGAGAATGACAACGCGGGGACGGGAGCTGGAATCACGATTAGTCACGCCTCCACGCTACGCGATAAGAGGATTGTTGACAATAAACAGGTGTGACCTGCACCATAGGTGGCATGACCTCTCTTAGCCCCGCGCTCAAGCAAGCAACGCCCATCGTCGTCGACCACGCCCTCGGTTCGTGGATCCATGCCACCGACGGCAAGGACTATCTGGATTTCACTACCGGCATCGGCGTGACCAGCACAGGCCACTGCCACCCGAAGGTTGTGGAAGCCGCGCGTGAACAGGTGGGCAAGATCATCCACGCCCAGTACACCACCGTGATGCACAAGCCGCTGCTGGCGCTGACCGAGAAGCTCGGGGAAGTCCTCCCCGCGGGGCTGGACTCTGTGTTCTACGCCAACTCCGGCTCCGAGGCGGTCGAGGCCGCCATCCGGCTGGCCCGCATGGCCACCGGCCGGCCCAACATCGTGGTCTTCCAGGGCGGCTTCCACGGCCGCACCGTTGCCGCCGCCTCGCTGACCACGGCCGGCACCAAGTTCTCCGCCGGCTTCGCGCCGCTGATGGCCGGCGTCCACATGTCCGCCTTCCCCTATGCCTACCGCTACGGCTGGGACGAAGCCACCGCCGTCGCCTTCGCACTGCAGGAACTGGACTACCTGCTGCAGACCCGCACCGCTCCCAATGACACGGCCGCGTTCCTGATCGAACCGGCACTGGGCGACGGCGGCTACCTGCCCACTCCCCCGGCCTTCATGGAGGGCCTGCGCGAGCGCGCCGACCGGCACGGCATCCAGCTGATCTTCGACGAGGTGCAGGCCGGAGTGGGCCGGATGGGCAAGTTCTGGGGCCACCAGTACTCCACCGCCACCCCGGACATCCTCATCACCGCCAAGGGCATCGCCTCGGGCTTCCCGATCTCCGCCATCGCCGCGTCCACCGAGACCATGTCCAAGGCGTGGCCCGGCTCGCAGGGCGGCACTTACGGCGGCAATGCCGTTTCCGCCGCGGCCGGCGTGGCAACGCTTGAAGTGGTCGAAGAAGAGGGCCTGGTGGAGAACTCCCGCATCCGCGGCGAGCAGCTGCAGACCGGCCTGAAGGAGATCCAGAACCGCTTCCCGGTGATCGGCAACGTCCGCGGCCTGGGCCTGATGCAGGGCATCGAGTTCACCGCCGAAGACGGCAACCCGGACGCCAAGACTGCCGCCGCGGTCCAGCAGGCCACCACCGCGCAGGGCCTGCTGTCCCTGACCTGCGGCCCAGCCGGCAACGTGGTCCGGCTGATTCCCGCCCTGGTGGTCACCGCCGACGAAATCAGCACCGGCCTGGAGCGTTTCGAGGCCGCCGTCGGCGCCGTCGTCGGTGTCGTTCCCGCCGGAGCAGGAACCGGAGCCTGATCCCCCGATGACCGAAGCAGTTCTTCCCGCAACCGGGCAGTCGGACGCGCGCCTGCCCGGCAACCCGGCGCTGAACCGGCAGCCGGCGGTGCTGGCGCGCCTCGCTGCAGCCGGCGTGGCCGCGGACAGCTCGCCGCGCCGGCTGGCCGAGTACTCCTACGACGCCTCCAACTACCGGGTGCCGCCGCTGGCCGTGGTGTTCCCGCGCACCGCGGACGACGTGGCCGCCGTGGTGGGCGCGTGCCGCGAAACCGGTACGCCGCTGATCGGGCGCGGCGGGGGAACCTCGATGGCTGGCAACGCCATCGGGCCCGGTGTGGTGCTGGATTTCTCCCGCCATATGACCCGGATCCACACCATCGACGAGGCCGCGGGCACAGTCGCCGTCGATCCAGGCGTGGTGCTCGCCGTCCTCTCCCGCGAGGTGGAGAAGGCCACGGGCGGCAAATTCACGTTTGCCCCGGACCCGTCGTCGAAAACCCGCGCCACCGTGGGCGGGGCGCTGGGCAACGATGCCTGCGGAAACCATTCCGTACGCTACGGGCGGACCTCCGACCACGTGGTGGAGCTCGACGTCGTTACTTCCGACGGCGCCCGGCTCACCGCCACTGCCACCGGGCTGCGCGCCACGGATCCGGCGAACAAGGCCTCCGCCGCGCGCGCGGCCGCAATCACCGGGTCACTGCAGGAGCTCACGCACACCCATCTGGCCGACTTCCGCACGGAACTGGGCCGGATCCAGCGTCAGGTCTCCGGCTACCATCTGGCCAACCTGCTGCCCGAAAATGGCTTCAGCGTCGCCCGCGCGCTGGTCGGTTCCGAGGGCACCTGTGCGATCGTGACCGGGGCGCGGATGAAGCTTGTGCCCAAGCCGGCCAGTGCGCTGCTGGTCTGCCTCGGTTATGCCGACGTGGTCGAGGCGGCCCGCGACCTGGAGACCATCCTTGAATTTTCCCCCGCGGCGGTGGAGGGCATTGACGAGGCCATCGTCGACACCATGCGCTTCCGCCGCGGCGAGGACGCCGTCCTCGGACTGCCCGATGGCAAAGCCTGGCTGTATGTGGACCTGGACGGCGAGGATCCGGACGAGGTCGCCGCGGAGGCGGACCGGCTGCTGGCCCGGTTGAAAGAGAACGGCCGCCTGGTTGACGGCCGCGCGGTGCCCGACACCACGGCCCGCGCTTCGCTCTGGCGTGTCCGCGAGGACGGCGCGGGGCTCTCCTCGCGGCTCTCAACCGGCGGCGAGTCCTGGCCCGGCTGGGAAGATTCCGCCGTCGCACCCTTGAAGCTGGCCGACTACCTGGCGGACTTCCGCGAACTGCTGGCCGAGTTCGGCCTGCAGGGCGTGATGTATGGGCACTTCGGCGCCGGCTGCATGCACATCCGCATCACCTACGACCTGCGTACCGAGGAAGGCCGGGAGGTGTTCCGCCGCTTCTCGCGCAGGGCTGCCGAACTGGTGGTCCTGCACGGCGGCTCGCTCTCCGGCGAGCACGGCGACGGCCGCGCCCGTTCGCAGCTGCTCCCGGTGATGTACTCGCCGCGGATGCTCGACGCGTTCAGCGCGTACCGCCGGATCTGGGACCCGGCCGGCATTCTCAACCCGGGATCGCTGACCGACCCGGATCCGATCGATGAGCACCTCGCACTCGAGGGCGTGCCGCAGCGGCAGTGGCGTACCACTTTCGATCTGCGCCCGATCGGCAGCGGCGGCGGCTCCACGGCGGAAACCGACAGTCCCTCCGACGCCGGCGGCAGCGGCACGGATCCGTGGGTCCACGCGGTCCAGGGCTGCATCGGCGTGGGCAAGTGCCGCACGGATTCCGGCGGCGTCATGTGCCCGAGCTACCGCGCCACCCGGGACGAGAAGGACTCCACCCGCGGCCGCGCCCGCGTGCTGCAGGACATGGTCCGCGGCGCCCGCACCGTCGAGGAAGGCTGGAAGTCCAAGGAGGTCCGCGAGGTGCTGGACCTGTGTCTGTCCTGCAAGGCCTGCTCCAGCGACTGCCCGGTCGGTGTGGACATGGCCACCTACAAGTCCGAGTTTTTCGACCACTACTACAAGGGGCGGCTGCGCCCGCTCTCGCACTTCTCGCTCGGCTGGCTGCCGCGCTGGCTCAAAATCACCGGCCGCATCGCCCCGCTGGTCAACGCAGTGCTGGCCACGCCGCTGGGCAAACTGGCCGCCGCCCTGGGCGGGCTCACCACCCGCCGAGCCCTGCCGAAGTTCGCCGGCGGGTTGGACTGGCAGCGTGAAGTCGCCGCCGCCGGCGTCCTTCCCCCGTGGAATTACGACGGCGGGGCGCGGCACAGCACCGACCCGGATTCCGGCGTCGTGCTCTTCGTGGATACCTTCACCCGCGGCTTCCGCCCCGAAGTTGCGGGCGCAGCGGCCCGGGTGCTGACCGGCACCGGGGAACGCACCGAGTGCTCGGCGGACGCCTGCTGCGGGCTGACCTGGATTTCCACCGGCCAACTGGACACCGCCAAGAAGCTGCTGGGCAAGGCCGCCGAAGCGCTCGACGACGGCACGGACCGCCCGATCGTCGTCGTCGAACCCAGCTGTGCCGCGGCCCTGCACAAGGACCTGCCCGAACTGGTACACACCGAGCAAGCCCGCCGGGTGGCGTCCCGGGTGCGCAGTTTCGCCGCGCACGTCAATGAGCTGGCCGAAGCCGGTTCGCTGCCGGAACCGGCTCGTGACCTGCCGGCGGAAGTGGTGCTGCAGACGCACTGCCACGAATACTCCGTTTTCGGCGCCGGCACCCAGCGCCAGGCGTTGGCCGCCGTCGGCATTACCGGGGTGACCGATGCCTCCGGCTGCTGCGGCGTGGCCGGCAACTTCGGCTTCGAGAAGGAGCACTACGACGTGAGCATGCAGGTCGCCGAGCACTCGCTGGCCCCGGCCCTGCGCGGCAGCGGAGCCGAGACCGTGGTCCTCACGGACGGCTTCTCCTGCGCCATGCAGGTCAACCAGCTCGACAAGTCCAGACCCGGGCGCCACCTGGCGCAACTCCTGGACCCCGGCGCACCGTCAGCCACCGGCCCCAAGACCGATCCCACTACTGACCTCGACTCCGAACCAATCAACAAAAAGGACCTCCCATGACCACTGACATCACCCAGTCCCGCGGCAGCACCGCAGGCAACGCGCGCACCTCCCAGCAGGCGCTCGACGCCATCTCCCGCGTCAGCACGGGCGTGTTTATCGACGGCGAATGGACCGAGTCCGCCTCCGGCGCCCGCTTCAACGTGGTCAATCCCGCCACCGAAGAGGTCATCGCAACCGTCGCCGACGGCGGCCCGGAAGACGCCCAGCGGGCCATCGAGACCGCCGGCCGCCTACAGAAGCAGTGGGCGAAGACCGCGCCCCGCGAGCGCAGCGAGATCCTGCGCCGCGCCTACGACCTGATCATGGCCCGGCAGGACGAACTGGCCCTGATCATGACCACCGAAATGGGCAAGCCCCTCGCCGAGGCCAAGGGCGAAGTAGCCTACGCTGCGGAGTTCTTCCGCTGGTTCTCCGAGGAGGCCGTGCGGATCGGCGGGGATGTCACCACTACCGGCGACGGCAAGAACCGCATCCTGGTCTCCAAGGAACCGGTGGGCCCCTGTGTGCTGGTCACGCCGTGGAACTTCCCGCTGGCCATGGGTACCCGCAAGATCGGTCCCGCCATTGCCGCCGGCTGCACCATGGTGTTCAAGCCCGCCAATCTGACCCCGCTGTCATCGCTGGCTCTGGTGGACATCCTGGTCGAGGCCGGGCTGCCCAAGGGCGTGGTCAACGTTGTCTGCACCACCAAGGCCTCCTCGGTGGTCACTCCCTGGATGGCCAGCGGCATCGCACGCAAGGTCTCCTTCACCGGTTCGACCGAAGTGGGCGTGAAGCTGCTGCAGCAGGCCTCCGAGCACGTCATGCGTTCTTCCATGGAGCTCGGCGGCAACGCACCGTTCATCGTCTTCGAAGACGCGGACCTGGACCGGGCGGTCGAGGGCGCCGTCGCGGCGAAGATGCGCAACATGGGCGAGGCCTGCACCGCGGCCAACCGGATGTTCGTCCAGCGTTCCGTCGCCGCCGAGTTCGCGCGGCGCCTCGCCGCACGTCTTGGCGCACTCGAGGTGGGTGACGGCGCAGAGCCGGGCACCGACGTCGGGCCCTTGGTGGAAGAGAAAGCTCTGGTTAAGGTCCAGGAACTGGTGGACGACGCGGTGTCCAAGGGCGCCACGGTGGTCTGCGGCGGCTCCCGGCCCGAGCGCCCCGGCTACTTCTACACACCCACCGTGCTCTCCGACGTCAGCCCGGCGTCGGACCTGATGAGCCAGGAGATTTTCGGTCCGGTGGCGCCCGTGGTCCCCTTCGACACCGAAGAGGAGGTCACGCAGATGGCCAACGACACCCCCTGGGGCCTGGTGGGCTACGTCTTCACGCAGGACGTGGACCGCGGCTTCCGGATGGGCGATGCGCTGGAGGTCGGTATGGTCGGGCTGAACACCGGCATTGTCTCCAATCCGGCGGCTCCGTTCGGCGGCGTGAAAGCCTCCGGGCTGGGGCGCGAGGGCGGCCGCGTGGGCATCGAGGAGTTCCTCGAATACAAGTACATGGCAGTACCGAAGAGCTGATTTTCCCGCAGCTCCGCTTCGGGGAGTAGTCGGCCGGGGCCAATGGGCCCAAACCCCTTGTACCCGGCCGCAACTCCTTGTATATTGTTGACAATCTACTAATTACTGTGACGTGGGCCACCCGCGCTTGCAAGGAGCTTCAGTGAACGTAAACGGCACGGCCCGCATGCTCTTCACCGCCGAAGAGTACGCGGCACGCCTCGCAGCGGTCCGGCTGCGCATGGCTGAGCAGGGCCTGAGCGCCCTGCTTGTGACTGACCCGGCGAACATCTACTACCTGACCGGCTATAACGCCTGGTCGTTCTACACCCCGCAGCTGGTCTTCGTGCCCGCCGAGGGGGACATGATCCTGTTCAGCCGGCAGATGGACGCCAGCGGAGCCTTCCGCACCTCGTGGCTGCCGCCGGAGAGCATCGTCGGCTACCCGGAGAGCTACGTGCACCGCCCGCACATCCACCCCTTCGACTGGGTGGCCTTCGCCCTGCGCGAGCGCCACCTGATTGCCCCGGCGGCCAAGGGCTGCGTGGGGCTCGAAATGGACTCGCACTTCTTCGCGCCGAAAGCCTACCGCGCGCTGGTCAACGCCATTCCCGAGTGGACGCTGGTGGACTCCTTTGAACTGGTCAACTGGGTGCGGTCTATCAAATCCCCCGCGGAAATCCAACTGATGCACAAGGCCGCCGTGATCACCAACAGTGCCATGGCCGCCGCCGAAGAGGCCATCAGGCCCGGTGCCCGCAAGTGCGATATCGCCGCGGCCATCACCGAGGCGCAGATCCGCGGCACCGAGGAATTCGGCGGCGACTACACGGCGATCGTGCCGCTGCTGCCCACCGGCGAGTCGGCCGACACCCCGCACCTGACCTGGAGCGAGGACCGGCTGGAGGAGGGCGAGCCGGTCGTCGTCGAACTCGCCGGAGCCTACCAGCGCTACCACGTGCCGCTGAACCGCACCTTCTCGCTGGGCGAGCCCTCCGCCGCACTTAGCCGGCTCGCCGAGGCCACCGGCGAGGGCCTGAACGCCATGCTCGACGTCATCCGCGCCGGCGTTCCCGTGCGCGAGGTCGCTGCCGTCTGGAACCGCACCATCTTCGAGTACGGCTACGAGAAGGACTCGCGGCTGGGCTACTCGATCGGCGTCGGTTTCCCGCCGGACTGGGGAGAGCGGACCATCAGCATCCGCAGCGAAGAAGAATCCATCCTCGCCGAAAACATGACCTTCCACCTGATCTGCGGCATGTGGATGGACAACTACGGCTACGGCCTCTCCGAATCCATCCGCGTGACCGCTACCGGGGTGGAGACGTTCACCACTTACAAGCGCGGACTCCTCCCCATCAACAGCTAGGAAACACCCTTATGTCAATCCGAGACCTCCCCCTCGCCGAACGGGCCGACCACCTCGTGGGTTCGGTCATCGACTCCAGCACCTCGCTGCTGGCCAAGCAGACGCACGACATCGTACGGTTCGCCATGGGCGCACCCGCGGAAGAAGCCGTACCGGTGGAGCTGTTCAACAATGTTCCGGCAGCCGTCTACGATGCGTCCTCCTACACCTACGGCGCAACCGAGGGTGAACCGCACCTGCTTGACACGCTCACCGATTATCTAGCAACGACGGCGGACCCCACCGCGCGCGAACGCATCACCATTACCTCGGGCGGGATGCAGGGCCTGGACCTGGCCTGCAAGATCTTCGTGGACCCGGGCGACCTGGTGGTGGTGGAAAGCCCCACCTACACCAACGGTTCGGCCACCGCCATGAGCTACGGTGCCGACCTGCTGGAAGTACCGGTCGACGACGACGGCATGATCGTCGATGAGCTGGAATCCCTGGTGGCTGCCTCGGGACGCACCCCGAAGGCCATCTACACCATTCCGAACTTCCAGAACCCCTCCGGCACCACGCTCTCACTGCCCCGCCGAAAGCGGTTGCTGGAACTGGCCCACCGCTGGAACGCGGTCATCATCGACGACGACCCTTACGGGCTCCTGCGGTTCGAGGGCGAAGACCTGCCCACGTTCAACCAGCTCAGCCCGAACGACCCGCTGATCTTCTCGGTCCGGACCTTCTCCAAGATCCTGGCTCCCGGCCTGCGCGTGGGCTGGGTGGAAACGGACCCCGAACTCCAGCGCCTGGTTATCAACGCCAAGCAGGCGATGGACACGTGCACCAATGTTCCGGCCCAGCATCTGGTTGCCGAATTCATCCTGCGCGGCGGACTCGACGACCACCTGAACTGGCTGCGCACGGAGTACCAGAGCCGCCGCGATGCGATGCTCGCCAGCATCGAACGCCACCTGGGCGACCGGGTCCGCACCACCAATCCCGACGGCGGCTTTTTCCTCTGGGTCACGCTTCAGGGCGAGGACGCGAAGATCAATACACAACGGCTGTTCGACATCGCGCTGGCGGAAGGCGTGGCCTTCATCCCGGGCCCGGCCCTGTCCCCCACCGGGCGGTTCACGGACGCCTTCAGAGTCTGCTTCGCCTCCTGCTCGCCGGAGCGGATCGAGGTTGGCGTCGAACGCCTCACCAACGCTCTGGACAAGGCGAGGGCCGAGCTGTCCTTCGGTACGGCTGCATCCTCCGGGGCGCGGTAGATGGCGGCCACCCTCGGCGTCAACGCGTTCGCCCAGGCGCCCACTCGGGACGAACAGGAAGTCCTCGACCATATCCGGCTGGATGAGATCATCGCCCTGGCGAAAAATCTCGTGAACGCGGGCGGCGAGAACCCCGGCGGCACCGAACACGCTACTGTGGCCGTGCTCGAAGCCGAAGCCACGTGCCTTGGCTTCGACGTGGACATCCAGCCCGCGGCTCCGGACCGTCCGAACATTCTCGTGACGCTGCTCCCGCCGGACAGGAAATCCGCGCTCGGGCCAGGCCTGATGTTCCTGGGCCACTCGGACGTCGTCCCGGCCGGGCCGGGCTGGTCCCGGCCGCCTTTCGAAGCCGTAGTCGAAAACGGCCGGTTGTACGGCCGCGGCTCCACGGATATGAAGGGCGGACTGGCAGCCGTTGTCGGTGCAATGGCCGCATTGAAGCGCTCCGGCGTCGTACTTTCGGGCCCTGTCACCTTGGTCTGCACGGTGGACGAAGAGGATCTCGGCCTGGGCATCCGTGCCCTGACGGCGCGCGGGCTGCCGCACAGCTACCTCGGCTGCGTGGTGGCCGAACCTACCGACATGGAAACGGTCATAGCCTGCCGCGGCGACAGCTACATTGAACTGGAGATCACCGGTAAGCCGGCGCATTCGGGCCGTCCCGCGGATGGTCGCAACGCCATCAGCGCCGCCGCCCGGATCTGCGAACTGATCCGGGCTGACCACGACGCGCTCCAGCAGGACCAAGACCCGCTGCTGGGCAGTGGCACCTGGAATGTCGGGCGCATCGACGGCGGCGAAGGCACCTCGATGGTGGCGCCGTCCTGCCATATTTCCGTGGACCGCAGGCTCATGCCCGACGACGATCCCGAGGACATCCTGGCCCGCTTGCTGCACCGTATTCGTGAAGCAGGCGTCGACACGGACGGCATCAGCGTCGACGCCGAACTCACCATGCAGATGCCCGGTTTCCGGACCCCGCAGGACCATCCGCTGGTCTCCGCCGCGGTGAACAGCGTACTGGCCGCTGGCGGAGAAACGCGCATCAGCGGCTGGACTGCGGCCTGCGATGGCGGCTTCATCGTCAGGGACTACGGCATCCCGGCAATCGTGCTGGGGCCGGGCGGTCTCAACGACCAGGCGCACCAGATTGATGAGTCCGTAGGGCTGGCGGAACTTACCACAGCCGCACGTACTTTCGCATTATTGTGCCTACGCTCCCTGAGGCATACGGTCGACGACATGCCGGATTCGAACAATTCGCTCCTAGAAGGAGAACGCCCGTGACCCGTTCCGAGCCAATACGAAATGATTATCCGGAGCAGCAGCTCGCGCCAGGATCCGAGCCTACGACGCCGGAAGACAAGAAAACGCTCCATCGTGCCATCCTCGGTTCTGCCCTCGGTAATGCCGTGGAATGGTTCGACTACGGCGTCTACGGCTACCTCACCATCTACATGGCCGTTAACTTCTTCGGTTCCGAAGCGGGCGACGGCGGCCTGGGCGTCACGCTGACGCTGGCCACCTTGGCGCTGTCCTTCCTCGTCCGGCCGCTCGGCGGCATCATCCTTGGCCCGCTGGGCGACAAGGTGGGCCGGCAGAAGGTCATGGTCCTGACGGTACTGATGATGACACTGGCCACCGGCGCCATCGGTCTGCTGCCCACCTTGAGCACGGTGGGCGTCCTCGCCCCGATCCTGCTGCTCGTCTGCCGCCTGGTGCAGGGCTTCTCCGCGGGTGGCGAGTACGGCGGCGCTGCCGTCTACATGGCCGAGTCTGCGCCCGACCGCCGCCGCGGGTTCCTGGGCTCCTTCCTGGAGTTCGGCACCACTGTGGGCTTCATGCTCGCCGCCGTTGTCTGCACCACCTTGATCACACTGGTCGGCGACCAAGGTATGGAGGACGGCTGGTGGCGCCTGCCGTTCCTGCTCACCATTCCGCTCGGCCTGACTGCACTGTGGATTCGGACGCGGCTGGGTGAGGCCCCTGTCTTCACCGAGGCATCCGAGCACGCCGAAACCACCCGCTCACCGCTTCGGCACGTGCTGGTCAACAACTGGCGCCAGATCCTGGTTCTGGCCGGTTTCGTTGTCCTGCTGAACGTGGCGTTCTACCTGATCCTCGGCTACATGCCCACGTATCTCAGTGGCCAGCTTGGACACAGCACGGCGCAAGGCAACTGGATGCTCGTGGCGATCATGGCGCTGATGCTCGTGGCCATCCCGCCCATGGGAGCGCTGTCCGACCGCATTGGCCGAAAGCCGCTGCTGCTCGTGGCCGCAGTGGGCTATATGCTGCTGTCCGTCCCGTCGATCATGCTGCTGGGCACGCCCAGCCTGCTCCTGCAGTTCCTCGGCCTGGCGGTGCTTGGCATCCTGTTGGTGATTCTGGTTTCGTCCGTCTCCTCGACGCTGCCGGCGCTGTTTCCGACCTATGTGCGGTACAGCGGTTTCGCCATCGGCTACAACTTCTCCACCGCGTTCTTCGCAGGGCCGTCGCAGACCGTGGCCAACCAGTTGATCGAGACCACCGGCAATCAGCTGGTCCCGGGCTGGTACATGGCGATCGCGGGACTCATCGGCTTCATTAGCATCCTGTGCATGCGCGAGACTTCGCAGGCTACTTTGCGTGGCGAGGAACTGCCTGGCGTTCCGGAGTCCTTGGGCGCCCCGAAGCCTATTTATGTTGAGCAGAACCGTGAGGATGCCGAGGCCCGCCGGGCGAGCTACCAAGCCTAGGCAGGTACTGTTCCGGCACCATCTCAAAGCGGGGCTCCGGGTTTTGCCCGGAGTCCCGCTTGTCGGTTACCGGCTCTGACCCGGGAAACCTGAACGGAACTGGCTCAGGCTGCGCGCCGGTAGATGAAGTCGATGCGGCCCAGCGCCTGCTCGAAGACTGAGAACGGCTCCACTGTCTCGTCCGGTTGTTCCGCCGCCGGTGGCGTGCCAGGCAGGGCTGGTGCGGTTGACACGTAGGTGTGTCCGGTCGGCGTGGTCGTTTCGACGGTGTGCCGCGGTCCGGGGATCCTTTGGGCGTGCCAGCCTTCAGATTCCTTCGCCAGGTTACACGCTTCACATAGCCCTTGCCCGTTGAGCTCGCTGGTCGCCCCGGCGTCGCGCCAGGGCACGACGTGGTCGTGGTGGCGGATCGGCGCATCACACCACGGAGTGCGGCAAAGCTGGTCCCGCGCCTGGATCATGCGCTGCATCCCGGCCGGCATCAACCTTGCCCGCGAATCCATGCCGAGCAGCTGTCCGGTGCCCGGCGCGGTGTAGAGCCGGCGTACCCAGACTTCCACATCTTCTTTATCGCCGGAGGCTCTTCGCTCCGAGTTTGGCGGCCCGGTCGCCGTACCGGTGGTTCCACCTGTGTCTGGCGGGCCGGAACCGGCAGCGCCGTCCCCGTTGCCGGCATCCGCTGCGCGGGTGACGATCTTGCCTTCGTCGGCGCCCTTTACCGGATTGCCGACCGCTGGATGATCTATGCTGCCGTTCCCGGCGTCGATGTTGTCCGTGCCGACACTGTCACTGTCGGTCTCGGTCTCGGTCTCGGTCTCGATGCCGTTCGCGTTGTCGTGGTCGGTGTTGTCGGTGCGGAGCAGGTCGCGGGCCCATTGGGCGGGGACGATGCCGTACCCGGCCAGGTGCGCCGGTTCGGAGTCGCCCTGGAACAGGGTGCGGTCGGTCATGACCAACTGCACTTCAATTTTTGCCGGGTTCTCCACCGGCTGGCCGGTGACGCGTTCGACGAGGATGTCGGCCATGAGCTGGCCCCGGCCACGTTCATCACCCTGCGCCTTCAACCTGTCGGCCTCCTTCACCAGGGCCGCGAGGACGGCCACGCCCTGCACCACCGGCAGCAGGCAGCTCACCTGGGCCATCGTGTCCGGCGCGGGACGGCAGGAGACATGCCGTTCCGTTTCGGCTTTCGCAGCCCGGCGGACCACCGACAGTGGGTCCAGCCGCAGTGCGGCCTGCTTCGCCATGGCCCCGATCTGCTTGTCCCCGCAGCCGCGCAGCGTCTTCGGTTCAGCACACAATTCCTGATCGACGCGGCGGCGGTCTTCCACGCTCAGGCACGCGGTTTCGCGGACCAAGATGGTCGCCCGCCACTCGTTCAGCCGGCCCTCCGCCAACGCCGTATACGTGTGCGGCATTTCCCTGATCAACGTGGTCGCCATGCCCAGGTGCTTACCGCCCCGGTTCGGGGAGTCCTTGCGTGCCAGGCCGATCTCCTTCGCCAGGCCCCGGCCCCGCTTCTCCGCCGCGACCCCGGCCGCAGCCCGGGTCTGGCGGCGGGAGGCAACAAACGCCTCCGTCTCGCGCGCCTGCGCGGCAGCCGCCGCGGCTTTAAGTTCCTCCAGTGCGGTGATCCGGTCAATCCGCACCCCCTCGGAGACGTCCTGGTCCATGTTCGCCAGTTCCAGGATCGCGGCGCGGATCAGTCCAGCACCAGGATCACCGGGGACCGGCTTAACCGGATCCATCTCTGCTGGAACGATTGACTCGAACATACTTTCGATTCTATCGAGGAGCACTTCGAGGCACAACGGAGGAAGCCCGCCTGTTGATATCCCTCAGCAGCAGAAGCCCGAGCGCTCAACGTTGAAGGGATGGGACCCTAACGCTGAAGGGACGGGACCTTCAACACTGGAGGGCAGGCTCTTAACGTTCAGAGTCAAATAATTGCAACGACGCCAGTTAGCCCGCTGCCACGGCAGCCGCGGAGGCCCCTTCATTGGAAGCCGCTTCTTCGGCGAGCACCATGCTGCGTGAGATTTTCTCCACGGCGTCATCCATGTGCTCTGCCAAAAGCTTGTGGAAAAGCGGCACATTTGCAGCACCAATAGCGTCCGCAATCGCAACGTGCTCCGCCAGCCGGGCCTCAGGGGTGTAGCCGGTGTCTTCGAGCGCCGCCATGCACATCCGCGTCTCGGTGATGAGGGTATTGTGCATCCGCGACAGTCTGATGCTGTGCGCCATCGCCACCAGCAGTTCATGGAACTCGATGTCGAGATCGCTCAGGACCGCACCCCGCTCCCCCGCCGCAACCGCCTTGGCCATCCGGTCAGTCACTTCATGCAGCGCCGCAGCGACCTCTTCGTGCCGGCCCTCCAGTTCGATGATTTTCAGTCCGGCCGCGCGCTCGACGGCGGTGCGTGCCAAATACATATCGACAATATCCGAGGGGCCCAGTTCGGTGACGAAAATACCGCGGTTGCGGATGCTGACCAGCAGGCCTTCCTGCGTGAGCCGTTGCATGGCTTCACGAAGGGGCCCACGGCTGACCCCAAGGTCGCGCGCAAGCTCAGCTTCTCCCAACTGCTGGCCCGGCTCGAGCTCTCCGTGGCCGATGGCATACCTAAGCTTCCGGGCGATGATCGCCGGCGTCGACTCCTGGACCAGGGGCTCGATAAATCTGCTCTTTGCCATGGCTTCCTTGCTTTCGGCAGTGGATCCTTGGCAGGCGGCGCGCGAACCGCCGCCTGTCTCATTGCAGACAATCTTACAACTCAGCGGCAGAAGCGACTACAGTCTGGTGACCATCACTTTAACAGGCGGCAAAGACGCCTTAAACCCAGCCGGGGCGGCGGTAGAGTACCGCCGCCCCTGCAAGGCGATTGGGACAGTCTTTGCTGGCGCGCCAGCGCAAATAACCTGTTAGACGCCCGCGAACTCCCGATTACCGGAAGCGAGCTCCAGCCCGTGGGCCTCGGAAACGGAGCGGTGAGTGACCTGCCCCGCCGCGACGTTCAGGCCCGCGGCGAGGGCCGGGTCCTTGGCCAGCGCAGCCTCCACACCCAGATCAGCCAGCGCGACGGCGTAGCGGAGCGTGACGTTGGTGAGCGCGTAGGTGGAGGTGTTCGGAACGGCGCCAGGCATATTCGCGACGCAGTAGAACAGCGAGTTGTGGACGCGGAAGGTCGGCTCCGCATGGGTGGTGGGGTGGCTGTCTGCGAAGCAGCCGCCCTGGTCGACGGCGATGTCGACGAGAACGCTGCCGGGCTTCATCTTGGCGACGAGCTCGTTGCTGACAAGCTTCGGTGCCTTGGCGCCTGGAATGAGCACGGAACCGATCACCAGGTCCGACTCAACCACAGCGCGCTCGATCTCCAGGCTGTTGGAGGCGAGGGTCTTGAGCCTGCCCGCGTACTGGGCGTCGAGCTCGCGCAGGCGGTTGATGTTGATGTCGAGAATCGTCACGTCGGCGCCCATGCCCACGGCCATCGCCGCAGCATTGGTGCCCGAGACACCCGCACCGAGCACGGTGACCTTTGCCGGACGGACACCGGGGACGCCGCCAAGCAGGATGCCCGGGCCGCCGGCCGGAACGGCCAGGGACTGCGCGCCGACCTGCACGGAGAGGCGTCCCGCCACTTCGCTCATCGGGGCCAGCAGCGGCAGGGCGCCGTTGGACGTCTGGACGGTCTCGTAAGCGATGGCCGTGACGCCGGAATCCAGCAGAGCGCGGGTCAGTTCCGGCTCGGCGGCCAGGTGCAGGTAGGTGAAGAGCACCAGGCCCTCGCGGAAGTGGCGGTATTCGGAGGCGATGGGCTCCTTGACCTTCATGACCATGTCCGCACGGGACCAGACCTCGTCAGCGGTCGCGACCAGCTCAGCGCCGGCGGCAGCGTATTCGGCGTCGTCAATCCGCGAGCCGGCACCGGCGCCGGCTTCGATCAGCACGACGTGTCCGCGGCTGCGCAGTTCGTGGACGCCGGAAGCCGTGATGGCCACGCGGAATTCGTTGTTCTTGATTTCCTTGGGAACGCCGATGATCATCGGGAGCCTCCGTATCTAGGTGTGCGAAATAGCCAGGTGCGCTATCGAACGGGTTGAAACTGCGCCGGAACCGGCGATGAGTTAACTGTAGGACCCGATTTTCGACGTCGTTCCTTGCCTTCCGCAGGGACCTCGCCGCACGCTTCGCCAACCTCGGAGGACCAGGCGGACGCAGTCAACCACTCCGCCTGCCCGGATCCGCGCCATTACGGGGAACAAGAGAGCATGCAGAGGGGCCGGCACCCGCCAGGCGGTGTGATCGCTACCACAGTCTTGGCGCTGGCGGCAATCGACAAATGTCGCGTCGGCGCGCGCCAAATGTCGCCTCGTGTCTGTCCGGCCTCCCTAGACTAGGAGCAGGCGAACCACACAAGGAGGCCCGATGCAGAGTCCCGATGCCGAACGGGCGGTGGAGGAGATTGCGCAGGCGCTGGGCCACGGGGTTTCCGTTGAGGATCTCGACGGCGACCTGATCGCCTACAGCAGCCATCAGGCCTCGGCGGACCAGGTGCGGGTGAACTTCCTGCTGAGCAAGAAAGTGCCCGCGGATGTCAGTGCCTGGCAGCTCAGCCATGGGATTGCGACGGCGGTGCGGCCGGTGGTGGTTCCGGCCAACGCGTCGCTGGGCATGCATGGCCGGGTCTGCGTTCCGCTGTTGGTGCGCGGCTTCCGTGTGGGCTACCTGTGGGTGCTGCACGAGCAGGACGAGGAGGCGCCGGATGCGATTCTCGCCGCGCTGCCCGGGGTCCGCCCGCTGCTGGACAGGCTGGCGGAGCAACTGCTGGATACCAATACGCCGGAATCGGATGCCCGGCGGCGGCGCGAAGCCGAGTTCCTCGCCGCCTGCGAAGGTGACGCTGCCGCCGTCGAAAGCGTGGCGGGCTGGCCTGAGGTCCAGGGCCGTTCGCCGTGGACGGTGGGCAGCATGATGGAGCGGATCGAGGATCCGGACACAGCCCTGGCGGAGCAGGCCCATCCGGAGGCCGCGGTGCTGCTGCAGCGGATTTCGGCGCTGCAGGCCACGGTTGGCATCAGGCCGGCGCTGTTCAGCGCGGGGTCGCAGCAGCATGCCGTCATCCTGTTCCGCGATCTGCCGGGCCGGGCCGAGCACGCCGAGGTGCTCAAGCGCTATGGGGCGGAGATTTCGCTGCGCGGCGGGCACCCGGAACGGCCGGACATGCTCGGCCTGAGCGAGTCGTTCACCGACCTGCGCCGGCTGCCCGAAGCCTACGAACAGTCGAAGACCGCCGTGCAGGCCGCCGCCGTGGACCCGCGGATCGGCCCGCTGGTGGACTACCGGGATACCGGCGTGTACCAGTTCCTCGCCACCGGCAAGGGCTCGCTGCCCGGGCGCTCCGTGCACTTCGCCGACCTGCAGGAGCAGGACCGCAACGCCGAACTGCTGCCGGTGCTGGAGCTGCTCTACGACACGGACGGCTCGGTGGCGGACGTGGCCGCCCAGCTGCACCTGCACCGCAGCAGCGTCTACAACCGGCTGGCCCGCGTGCGCTCCATCATCGGTGCGGACCCGCTCAAGGGCAGAGTGCGGCTTGAGCTCCACCTGGCGATGAAGGCGGCGCGCTGGGCCGGCAGGCCGCGGCTGTAAGGCATGGATGTAAGCCCGGCGGTAACACGCAGCGCAAGGCCGCGCGCCCCCTGCAATAAAACAGCTCCACTGCAATAATCAAACCAGGCTGCCCCGTGGCAGCGCACCTGAACCTGACGTAGCCGGGCGAACGAGGCGGACTAGATGACAGTGACCCAGAAGACGGCAGACCCGACGATCAACGAGGCGAGGCTACACCAGCTCGCCCAGGCCCACGGCGTGGGCACGAAGTTCACCGGTTGGGACGGGCTCCCCTATGACGTGGACCCGGAAACTCTGGTCAAGGTGCTGGCCGCGCTCGGCGTTCCGGCCGGGACCGGCGAGCAGGTGGAGGCCTCCCTGACGGACGCGGAGCTGGGGCCGTGGCGGCGGATGCTGCCACCCGCCGTCGTGGTAAAGGACGGAAGCACAAACAACGACGGCGGGGCCGGCGACAGCGGGGAGACGCTGGTTCCGGTCCATGTGCCGCACGGTACCGGGGTGCGGGTGCGGATCGTCACCGAGGACGGGCTTGTGCTGCTGCCCGAACAGCGGACCATTCCAACGGAACCGCGGATGGTGGACGGTACGCTGACCGACCGCATCACGTTCGCCGTTCCGTCCGGGCTGCCGCTGGGCTGGCACACGCTGATCGCAGAGACCGGCGGCGGGACGGACGGCGTCCGTGCGGATGCCTCGCTGGTGGTGACGCCCGCGCGGATGACTACCGCGGACCCGCTGGAGCAGCGTCCCGGCTGGGGCCTGGCCACGCAGCTGTACTCAGCGAGGTCCACGCTGTCCTGGGGCATCGGCGACTTTGAGGATCTGGCGGATCTGGCCGCGATCAGCGGTGCCCGCGGCGCGGACTACGTCTTGGTAAACCCGCTGCACGCCGCCGAACCCGCGCCGCCGGTCCAGCCGTCCCCGTACTCCCCGTCCACCCGCCGGTTCTTCAACCCGCTGTACCTGCGGATCGAAGCCGTGCCGGAGCTGGCCTACCTGGCCGCGGACCAGCGCGCTCGGATTGACGCCTTGGCGGCGGAGTCCCGCCGGCTGAACGAGCAAGCGGACCGGCTGGACCGGGACACCGTCTACGCGGCGAAGCTGGAGGCGCTCACGCTGCTGTATCAGGCGAAGCGGTCGCCGGCTCGGCAGCGTGCCTTCGAGAACTTCTGCGCCGAGGCCGGCCAGGGGCTGGAGGACTTCGCCCTCTGGTGCGCACTGCGTGAGGAGCTGCCCGCGGACCACCCGCTGTGGCATGACCCCGCGGCGGCCCCGGGCACCGCGGCGATGGACGGCAAGCGGCGCGAGCTCGCCGCCCGGATCGACTTCCACCGCTGGTTGCAGTGGCTCTGCGACGAGCAGCTCGAATCCGCGCAGCGCGCGGCGAAACTGGCCGGCATGCGTTTGGGCGTGGTGCATGATCTGGCCGTCGGGGCGGACCTGTCCAGCGCGGACGCGTGGATGTTGCGGGACGCGTTGGCGCCGGGCGTCAGCGTCGGCGCGCCACCGGACATGTACAACCAGCTGGGCCAGGACTGGTCGCAGCCGCCGTGGCACCCGCGCCGGCTGGCCGAGGCCGGCTACGCGCCGTTCCGGGACATGCTGCGCACCGTGCTCCGGCATGCCGGTGGCGTCCGGGTGGACCACATCCTGGGCCTCTTCCGGCTCTGGTGGGTGCCGGTCGGCAACGGTCCGGCGCGCGGCGCGTACGTGCAGTATGACCACGAGGCGCTGATCGGGATCCTGGCGCTCGAGGCCCAGCGTGCCGGCGCCGTCGTTATCGGCGAGGATCTGGGCACTTTCGAGCCGTGGGTGCGGGACTATCTGGCGGAACGGGGCATTCTCGGCACCTCCATTCTTTGGTTTGAGAACGACGGCGATGCTCCCCTGCCGCCGGAAAAGTACCGGGTGCAGTGCCTGGCAAGCGTCAACACCCACGACCTGCCGCCGACTGCGGGCTTCCTCGCCGGGGACCACGTGCTGCTGCGCGAATCGCTCGGGCTGCTGGAGCGGCCGGTCGCCGAGGAGCGGGCCGAGCACGACGCCTCGCTGGCGTCCTTCCTCGAGTTGGCGCGCAGCCGCGGGCTGCTGCCGGCGGACGGACAGGCCGGCGAAGAGGAACAGATCGAGGCGCTGCACCGGCTGCTGACGCAGTCGCCGTCGGCGTTGATCGGTGTGGCGCTGGTGGACGCCGTCGGCGAGCGCCGGGTGCAGAACCAGCCCGGCACCACGGCGGAGGTCTACCCCAACTGGCAGGTGCCGCTGGCGGATTCCGCCGGCAAGGCGGTGCTGCTGGACGAGCTGGAAGGCAACGCTAGATTCAACCGCCTGCTGGCCGCAGTGGAAGAGTCGATGGCCAAGTAGCGGCGCCAGACAGCGTCAGAGCAGCAGCGGCGACACGGCGAAGACCGCGGTGATCACGTGCCGTTCGCGCCGCGCCACCTGGTGCATGAGGCCGGGGCCGTCCTCGAACGGCACCACATCCGTCACGAAGTGCTTGCGGATCAGGTCCCCGTGCGAGCGCAACAGCTTGATCGTCTCGGCCGACAGCCGGCCGCGGTCCCACTGCGTGGACAGCCCGCGGGGCGTCCGTCCGATCTGGGCGCAGCGCAGGCTCAGCCCGTTGTGGTGGAACTCCTCGCCCAGGCGCACCGCGTCCGCACCCTGCGTGTAGAAGGCCAGATCGATCACCGTGCCCTGCGGGCGGACCGCGCGCAGGGCGGCGTGGAGGGCTTCGGCGCGGCCGCGGCATTGGAAGACGACGTCGGCGCCGCGGTCTCCGGGGCCGTGCCGCCAGCGGGTCTTGAGCAGCTTACCCGGGTCGTCGTCGAGGTTCACCGCGAGGAAGCCCAGCTCCTCGGCCAGCTGCCGGCGGCGGGGATCGGAGTCCGCCACCGCCACTTCGCGCGCGCCCAGGAACGAGGCGAACAGCGCGGTCATCAGGCCGATCGGACCGGCTCCGGTCACCAGGACGAGCCGGCCTTCGACGCCGTCCTGCAGCCCGCGGACCATGCCGCCGGTGGCATCCGCGGCCGCGTGCAGGAGCCCGTTGGCGCAGATCGGCCCGAAGTGCGCGACGAAAACACCCAGCAGCGGATCCAGCTGCGCGGGCAGCGGCACCAGATGCTCGGTCAGCGGGTCGGCCACATGAGCGGTGGCGTGCCCGTAGGCCGAGGCCAGCACATCCCCCTCGGCGAACGCCGCGGTGCGGGACTGCACCACTTTCGCCACTTCCATATACCCGAGCCGGCGCACCGGGTAGCCCGTGCCGGGCGATCCGGTCAGGAAGAGGCTGAGCTCGGGATCCAGCCGGGAGCTCAGCCCGGGGTGGTTGCCCTTGACGAAGGCCAGTTCGGTGCCGGCCGAAAGCCCGGTGGCCAGGGTCTCCAGCAGGACGCCGCCGTCGGGCACCTCGGGAAGCTCCTCGTCGACAATCTCTACGTTTCCAGCGGCGGCCACAATCAAATTACGACGCCGGTTCATCGCTGTCAGGGAACGTGGATCCGTTGCTGGGCTGGCGGCAGGCATGCCGGTCAGCAGTATTGCGGAAGGCCGGACCGGTTTCGGCTCCGCTCTCAGGTCCGCCGCCAGCTGCCCCAGCGGCTCTGGCTGGAGCTTCACCGGTCGCCCGGTCCGCGCCGATTCGGCGATGGCGCAGCCCAGCCGATGACTGCGGAGGGCTTCCGCGTAAGGCACGCGGGTGGATTCGCGTTCGCCGCGCACCGCTTCGATGAATTCCCGGTCGACGGCGATCCGCGGGTCTTCACCGCACTTCATGTTTGTCCGGGCCGAGCCGTCGAAACTGCTGAGGCCTTCTTCCGACAGCTCCAGGTACAACCCGCGGCTGACCGTGTGCAGGGCAGCCCGGTGTTTGGCGGCCAGCACGGAGGTGGCCGCCAGCGTTGCCACGGTCCCGGAGGCAAACCGCACGGTCGCCGCGGTGGCGTCGTCGACCTCTTCGTAGTCCTCCGGCGTTGGCACTCGATCGGTGGAGTCTGGGTCTTCCAGCGCTCGGCGGAGCCCGGCGGCATAGACCTCCACGGCCTCGCCGAGCAGGAAGCGTGCGGTGTCCAGCACGTGGGTGAGCTGTTCGACCACCTGTCCGCCGGAGCGGTCCATCCGGCCCCACCACGGCACGGGCGGACGCTTGTCCAGCCAGTAGCCGTTGGCCAACAGCGGCGGGGCGTCCGCCAGCAGCTGCCGGGCGTGCTCAACGGAGTCCATGCAGCGCCAGTGGTAGCCGGTTCCGGTGACTACCCCGCTCTCTTCCACCAGGGCACCGATCTCCTCGGCGACGTCCCGGCCGAGTCCCACGGGCTTTTCCACAAACAGCGGCAGGCCTCTGGACAGTGCCGCCCGTTCCCCGGGACCATGGGCAAAAGGAGGTACACAGACGTACACGGCGTCCACTTCGACGGCGTCGAGCGCTTCTTCGGGGTCCGTGAAGGCCGGCAGATCGAGTTCGCCTGCCATTGCCTGGGCCGCGGGCTCGTAGGCATCGGTGATGCTGGCGAGCCTGACGCCGGGCAGCGAGTTCAGGACCCCGGCGTGGCGGCGGCCCACCGATCCTGCTCCGATCAGGGCGATGCTGATGGTCATGCGGCCTCCCGGATGAGCTTTCCGTACAATTCGAGATAGTGAGCGGCCATGGCCTGCGGGGTCCAGTCCGCGGCGGCCGCCCGGCAGTCCTGCGGATCAATACCGTCCAGCTTCTGCAGGTACTGCGCCAGGTCCGGCTCGCTGGCGGCCAGGTAGCCGGTCCGGCCGTGGTCCACCAGCGAGGGCAGCACGCCCAGCGGCGTTCCGACCACCGGTATCCCGCGGGAGAGCGCCTCAACCACGCCCGTTGCCCCGGGTTCGGCCCAGCGGTTCGGTGCCAGCAGCACCCGGGCCGAGCGCAGCACCCGTTCCTTCGCCTCGCCGGCCACGCCGCCGATCCAGCGGGCGCGGCGCCCGTCCAGCAGCGGACGTACCTCGGTCAGGAAGTACTTCACGTCGGGGTGGGCGGCAAGGGCGTTGTCCCCCTCGGCCAGCCGGCGGTCCAGTTCCTGCGGATCGTTGATCCCGGCCACCGGGCCGGCCAGGACCAGCGGGATGTTGGCCGCCGCGCAGATCCGCACCGCGGTGTCCTGACCCTTGTCCCGGGTGATCCGCGCGAGCAGCAGCGCGTGGTCGCCCGGTTCCACCTGCACCTCAAGTGCCGGGGCCGGGGCGAGCGGGACCACACCGATCGCTTGGCGCTGCAGCTGCTCCGGAGCGCGCTCCAGCTGGGACTGCGAGACGGCCGCGAACCGCACGCGGCCCCGGCCGTTGAACGTCGAATAGAACGCCGCATGTTTCGCCAGATCCCAGTGCAGGGTCTGCAGGACCGGCGGTGCAGAGGCGCCCATCGCGGCGAAAACGGCCGGCCCCACCACCTCAAGGTGATCGTGCACGAGATCCCAGCTGCCGCCGTCGTACATTGCATTCACCAACGCGTGCATGTGCGCGTGCGCGATGCCGGAAACCTGGTTGTAGGGCAGGGCGATGGAGCGGAACTGCGGCTCGTCCAGCGGCCGCAGGTAGGCATCCGCCTCGATGGAACTCGGCCCCACCGTGGCCAAGGTGACGTGCACGCCCGTGCGGCGCAGTTCCGGGATGAGCGTGGCCAGGACGGTTTCGATCCCGCCGTAGCCCTCCGGCGGAACCGGGAGCCAGGGGCCGGCATTGACCAGGATCCGCATGCCTAACTGGCCTTGCTCGCGGTCAACCGGTAGTCGGGAATCTCGATCATGGGCGGACGTTCGGAAATTTCGACCTCGCAGGTTTCCTCAATGAACCGTTCGCCGTCGCGCAGGAACTGGGTCAGCGGCGCAGAGGCAGGCGCATTCGCTACGAGCCCGCTGCGGAACAGCCGTGACTGGACGGTCAGCTGCACCTGCATCGCCATCTTGGACAGGTCGGCATCCGTGGCGTTGCGGTGGCAGCGCACGCCCAGGTCCACCTGCGCCATGCCTTCCAGCCCGACGGCTTCGAGCACGTCGATCAGCATGCCGATCTCCACGCCGTAGCCGGAAACGAATGGGATGCGCTCGAGCAGGGAGCGGCGGGCCGCGTATTCACCGGCCAGCGGCTGCACTATCCCAGCGAGCTCGGGCCAGAAGAGGTTGAGCAGCGGCCGGGCCACGAGCTCGGTCACGCGGCCGCCGCCGGCGGGCATCACCGTGACCCCGTTGTTGAGCGGCCGGTCGTAGCAACTCTTGACGAAGTGGACGCGCGGTTCGGTCAGCAACGGCCCCAGCATTCCGACGGCGAACTGCGGATCGAACTCATGCAGGTCCGCGTCGATGAACACCACGATGTCCCCGGTAGCCACCGTGAGGGATTTCCACAACGCCTCGCCCTTGCCCGGGACATTGCCGAGCTCGGGCAGGATGTGCTCCTGGCGGGCGACTTTCGCGCCGGCGGCAGCTGCGACGGCGGACGTGGCATCCGTGGAGTTGGAGTCGATGACAATGATTTCATCCAGCAGCGGCACGGCTTCAACCAGCCGGGACCGCAGCGCCGAAACGATCTGCCCCACCGTGGCCGCTTCGTTCTTGGCAGGAAGGACAACGCTCACTTTTTGGCCGTCTTTTTGTGCTGCCAGTTCCTCCGGCGCATACCGGGAGCCGTGGTAGCTTCCGGTGGCAAACCACCGCCGCAGATCTTCGCGCATGCCGGTCTCTTTTCGTGCCGTTGCCGGTTCGCCCTCGTACCGGCGGTCGATAGGATCTAGACGAAGCCTACGTTTGTGTCCTGCCGGTGTGAATACCCCGAAACAGGTGCAGGTGCAACACGGGAGCGTCCCGGCCGGCGCCACGAACGGCGTTTCCACAGGTCAGGGCGATGCAGGGCTCAGAGCTTCAGAACGGTTCCAGAACGGAGAATTCATGCAGAACGGCCATCCGTCTCCGCGGCAGCAGAGGCCCCGGCTGGTGCTGTGGCGCCATGGCCAGACCGAGTGGAATGTGTTGGAGAAGGCCCAGGGACAAGCCGATGTCCCCCTGGACGACACCGGCCGCACCCAGGCGAAACAGGCCGCGGCCATGCTGGCCACCTTCGACCCGGCCTTCATCTGGTCCAGCGATCTGCAGCGTGCCCGCGACACCGCGCAGGAACTGGCCGCGCTGACCGGCCGGGACCTGGTGCTGGACGCCCGGCTCCGCGAGTACCACGTGGGCATCCGGCAGGGAACAACCTTCGCCGAGTTCCAGGCGGAACACCCGGACATCTACGCAAAGTTCTTTTCCGAAGAGAACTACCGGGTCCCCGGCGCCGAGCTGCCCTCGGAAGTCAACGCGCGGATGAAGGCTGTCATCGATGAAGCTGCCGCCGCAGTGAACGACGGCGAGACCGGCGTTCTCGTGGGACACGGCGCTGCCCTGCGCAGCGGCCTGCTGGCGTTCTTCGAGGCACCGTCCCACCTGCGCGAAATGTTCGCGGGCATGGCCAACTGTGCCTGGACCGTGCTGGAAAAGCATACCGAGCGCGGCTGGCAGATCATCGACTACAACGCGCAGACCCTGCCGGATGCGTCTTCGGTGCTGGCCGATGAAATGCCGGTGGAGCACTGACCGGCCGATGCCCGCCATTACAGCGTGAACACCGACAGGACCGGGACGCGGGCAGGAGGCTTTGGTCACACCCTGCCCCTGTCTGCCCCGGGATTGGTGACAGCTAGAAAAATGCCGGATGAACACTTGGTACGCTGGATGTAGCCAGCCGGGCTCTCCGGCGAGGTATCCCAGCCACCCGACGAGGCCCCGTCGTCGTTATCTTCCGTTCGCATCCCGTAGGAGACACCGCACTCAATGCAAAGTCTGGCAGTAGAAACTCAGCAGGAACAGCTCTGGAACCGTCGCTACGATGAGAACGTCTCCGACGTCAACCAGCTGTGCGACGCACTGAAGGAACTCAAGCCGGGCAGTGAAGTCCCCTACATCGATCCGATGCACGACACGGACCAGTGCCGGATCATCAGCTTGTTCTCCAGCCCTGCCCCCGACTCGGGCGCCTTCATTTCTGCAGGCGACCATGACTCGGTGACACGGCTTCTTGGCGTCCACTGGCAGGTCGGCCTGCGCCCCGAGTACGTCATGCCCTGGAACGCCTACCCGTGGCTGGTTCCCGGCGCCGAAGGCAAGCTCACTCCGGCCCAGATCGCCGAGGGCGTCAAGCCGCTGCTGCGTTTCCTGGCGCTCGTGCCCCGGGCGTCCGCGCTGGTGGCCCACGGCACCGAAGCGCAGAAGCTGGCCAATCTGTTCCTCAAGACGGAAAACCGGATGATCTACCGCCGCGGCTTCAAAACCTACAAGGTCCGCGCCCTCAGCGGCCGCCCGTTTGCCGGCTCCCCCGAGAAGCAGCAGCAGTGGCTGGACGACATGCAGGCTGCCTACGGCGACGCCATGGCGCGCACCGGACTGCCCCGCCGCGGTCAGTAATCTCAGCCGCTCCGCAGAGGGGCGCTGACCGGGCCCGCCGGACGGTAGTAGGCTGAGAGGCAGGAGATGGACGGTCGTCCCCTGCTGGTCGGCCGCCCGTCGAAGAGCAACAGCTGCTCATCGTAGATCCGGCACAAAGGAATTCTGATGCGACGCATGGCAGACCCGGCATACCGTGAACAACAATGGAGCAGGCGGTTCGACCCGAACATCGCCGAAGTCAACCAACTGTGCGAATCCCTTGTGGAGCGCAAGCCCGGCAGCGAGGTACCCTTCGTCGATCCGGTGCACGATGTGGACGAGTGCCGGATCGTGAGCCTGTTCGCCAGTCCCGGCCCCGGCGCGGGTTCCCGCTTCATCTCCACGGAGAACGACGACGAAACAGCCGCCCGGACGCTGGAAGTCTACGAGTCCGTAGGCCTACGCCCCGAGCACGTCATGCCGTGGAACGCGTATCCCTGGTACGTCTTCGACGAGCAGGACGGCAAGCTCACCGCCGCGCAGATTTCCGAAGGACTCAAGCCGCTGCTGAAGTTCCTGCGGCTGGTCCCGCGGGCGTCGGCACTGGTGGCGCATGGCGGCGAGGCCCAGAAGCTGGCGGACCTGCTGCTGAAATCGAAGATTCCGGACATTCAAAAGCGCGGCTTCAAGACCTACAAGGTCCGTGCGCTCGGCGGCAGGGCCTTTGCGGGCAAACCCGCCGACCAGCAAAAGTGGCTCGATGAGGCCCATGCCGCCTACACGGACGCCATGGCCAGGGCTGGGCTGCTGCAAGCCAACCGGTAGGCCCGTGCCCTCGGGCAGGCGGGGACCTCAGGCAGCCCGAGGGCTTAGGGCAACCGGCGGTCCTCGGCGTGCAGCACCCGCAGCCAGCGGTAGCCGTAACCGCCAAGGGGCAGTTCGCACCTGCCGCCGTCGGTCAGTTGCACGTCGTCGTCGCCGAGCAGATCCAGCAGCACCGAACCCACAAATTTGTCCGCAGGTTCATTCTCCGTGGCTAGATCAATGGTCACGGTGGCCGGTTCCGGGCTCAGGTTGTGGACCAGCACCAGGCTTGCCGTTTCCCACGTACAGCGATGGGCCAGCACCGACGTGGCGGGTTGCTGCAGCAGTTCAAACCGACCCCACCCGAGTTCCGGACATTCGCGGTAGCGCCGGATCAGCGTTGCCATGAAGTTCCAGAGCGAGTCCGGGGCACGTTTGGCCTGGGCGGCGTTGACGAACTGCGGGCCGCAACCGCCGTCAACCAGGGGCGACACGAGTTTTCCGGACGGCGCGGTGGAGAAGCCGGCATTCGTTCCGTCCGTCCACTGCATCGGCGTCCGGACTGCCAGCCGGCCCTCGGCCTCCAGATCCTCGCCCATCCCGATCTCCTCGCCGTAGTAGAGCACCGGCGTGCCGGGCAGCGAGAACAACAGCGAGTACACCATCTTGATGTGGCGCGGGTCCCCGCCCAGCATCGGCGGCAGCCGGCGTTTGAGCCCCCGCCCGTAAAGCTGCATCCGCTCTTCCGGCCCGAACGCCGCGAAGACCTCCTGGCGCTCCTCTTCGGAAAGAGTTTATCCAGCGTCAGCTCATCGTGGTTCCGGACAAAAGTGGCCCACTGGTTGTCCGGGTTGATGGCCGGGCGTTTGGCCAGCGTCTCTGCCAGCGGCCGCGCATCCTGCCGCGCCAGCGCGAGGTACATCTTCTGCATGGCCATGAAGTCGAACATGACATTGAGCTCGTCGCCCTCGCTGCCGCCGAAGAACGCCGTTTGTTCCTTGTAGGGCAGATTGACTTCGCCGAGCAGGATTCCCTCGCCGGAGCGCCGGTTCAGGAAGCGGCGCAGGTCCCGCAGGAATTCGTGCGGATCCGGCAGTTCCTCCGGCTCCTCGCCCATGGTCTCAAGGAAGAACGGCACGGCGTCCACCCGGAAGCCGTTGATCCCGAGCTCCAGCCAGAACCCCATGGCCTTGGCGATCTGGTCCCGGACCGCGGGATTGGTGACGTTCAGGTCCGGCTGGTGCTTGTAGAAGCGGTGCAGGTACCACTCCCCCGTGGTTTCCTCCTTGGTCCAGATGGAGTCCTCCTGGTCCGGAAACACCACCTGCTTCGACGTGGGCGGCGGCGGATCCGAACGCCACACGTAGTAGTCCCGATACGGGCTGTCCTTGGACTGCTTGGCGGACTGGAACCACGGATGCTGGTCCGACGTGTGGTTCACTATCAGGTCGGCGATGACCCGCATCCCCCGGTCCCTAGCGGTGCGCAGGAACTCCACCAGGTCCCCGTGGTCGCCCAGCCGCCGGTCCACGCCATAGAAATCCGTGACGTCGTACCCATCGTCGCGGTCCGGTGTTGGATAGAACGGCATCAGCCAGATACAGGTGACGCCGAGGTCCACGAGGTAGTCCACGCGCTGGGCGAGTCCGGTGAAGTCGCCGATGCCGTCGCCGTCGCTGTCAAAATACGTTTCAATATCCAGGCAATAGACGACGGCGGTCTTCCACCACAGGTCCGATGTGTCCGTGATCCTCACGCGAACTTCCTCTCTTCGTCCTGCGGACGCGGCCCGCTGGCCCGGCCGCCTCATTGCAGATCAGGCCAGCACAATCCAGGTCAGCGCAGCTGCGGGAGCACTTTTTCCGCGAAAGCGTTGATGAACGGCTCCTGCTCCTGGCCGACGAAGTGCAGGTACAACTCGTCGAACCCCAGGTCCAGGTATTCCTGCAGCCACTCAACGTGCCGGCCGGTGTCGGCCGAAACGTTGACCGACTGCCGCAGCTGGTCTTCGCCGACGTGCTCGCTGACGGCGTCGAAATGTTTGGCCGTCGGAAGATCTGCGGACACGTGCGGCGGGAAGACGTTGGTCCGCCACTGGTCCAGGCCTATTTCGACGGCCGCCTCCTCCGAGGGCGCCCAGGACAGGTGCACCTGCAGCGCCGCCTTGCCGTGCCCGCCGTTGTTCCGGTAGGCCTCCAGGACCTTCTTCAGCTGGGCCGGCGGCTGGTTGACCGTGATCAAGCCGTCCGCCCAGGCAGCCGCGCGGCGGGCAGTGTCAATACTGATCGCCGGGGCGATCAGCTCGGGCTTGGGCTCGGGCACCTCCCAGATCCGGGCGTGCTCAACGGTGACCAGACCCCGGTGGGTTACTTCCTCGCCACGGTGCAGCCGGCGGATCACCTCTACCGACTCCTCAAGCCGCTGCTGGCGCACATCCTTGGACGGCCAGGCGTCGCCGGTGATGTGCTCGTTGCTGTTCTCGCCGCTGCCCGGCGCCAGCCAGAACCGCCCGGGAAACATGACCGCCAGGGTGGCGGAGGCGTGCGCGATGATCGCGGGATGGTAGCGCTGCCCGGGCGCAGTGACCACGCCGAAGCGCAGCCCGGTGGACGCGAGCGCCGCGCCGAGCCAGGACCAGGCGAAACCGGAGTGCCCCTGCCGCACCGACCACGGTTCAATGTGGTCCGAGCACATGGCCGCGTCAAAACCCGCAGCCTCGGCGAGCTGGACATCGGTCAACAGCCGCGCCGGACTGACCTGTTCATGGGATGCATGGAATCCGATCACAGCCACCCTCCATGCTTACCCGGCGGTATCGCCCTTGTCGAGGGCTACAGTGGCACTGTGGAGGACAACACTGGCAGCGGACGTCCCGGCCCATGAGCCAGGAAACCGGGGACACGGATCTGGCGGGCATCGCCGTCGAACTTTATGCCCTTCTACCCAAGGACTTCACTGCCGCCCGCAACGAGCGGGCCAAGGAGCTGGGCAAGACCGACAAGGACGTGTCCAAGCGGGTCCGCGGCCTGCCGAAGCCGTCCACCGCGGCGTGGCTGATCAACATGCTGGCCGCCCACCGGCGCGAAGAGATCGACGGCGTTATCGAGCTCGGAGCGGCCATGCGCGATGCGCAGGACAAGCTGGACCCGCAGCAACTGCGCGAGCTGAGCGACCAGCGGCACCGGCTGCTGGCGGCGATCGCGAAACAGGGCCGGAAGCTGGCGAAAGAGCTCGGGCATCCGGTCAGCGAAACCATCGCCGCGGATGTGGAGCAGACCCTGCGCGCGGCCATGGCTGATCCGGCTGCGGCGGCCGCGGTGGCCAGCGGCCTGCTGACCGATTCGCTGTCCTCGAACGGACTGGATCCGGTGGAACTGGACGGCAAGGTGGCCGTCCCGGAGGCTATCGGCGAGGTAGCTCCGACGGCGCCGAAGCCCCGGCAGAAACCGGTGGATGAGCTGGCCAAGCGCCGCACCGAACGTGCCGCCCGGACGGACCGGGAGAAACAGCGCCGGGCCGAAGAAGCCGAACGGCGCCGCCAAAAAGCCCAGGCTGATGTGGACAAGGCTGCGCGCCGCCTGGCCGAGACGGAAGCCGGCGAGCAGGTGGCCGAAGCCGAGGTGGAGCACATTACCGCCAAACGGGAGAGCCTCGCGGCGGAACTGGCGGAGCTGAAAAGCCGGATCCGCACCTTGGAGCGCAGCATCACGGCCGTGGACACGGAAGCCTCGGCTGCCGAAGACCGTCTGGAAGAAGCCGCGCGCTCCGCGGCGGAGGCGCGGCGCGGACTGCAACGCGCCCGGAAAGCGTTGGAGGATCAGGACTAAGGGCTCGACCGGAACGCAGACAGTAAGTATGCTTATAACCTTCCCTGCAAGCTGTCTTTCCAGGAGTTCACAATGTCAGGAAATCTCATTGCCCGGTCCGTCCACGATCTGACTGCAGGCGCCTGGTTCGGCGGCTCCCTCATGGGTGCCATCGGGCTCAATGGCGCAGCCGCGCAGGCCAAGGACCCCAGAGAGCGCGCCCGCCTGTCCAGCCTGGGCTGGAAGAAATGGGCTCCCGTCCAGGCAGGAGCCTTCGGCGCCCATCTGCTCTCCGGCATTCCGCTCGTGCTGAAGAACGCGGACCGGCTGGGCAGCCAGCACGGCGTGGCCCGGCTTTCCGTCTACAAGGCCATTGTGACGCTAACCGGCGCCGGCGTGACCGCGTACGCGGGGTTGCTGGGCCGGAAGGTCGAAAAGCTCTCGCAGGAAGGTGCCGACGGAGCCACCGAGCCGAGCCCGACGGCGTCGGAAGAACTGGCACAGGCACAGCGGCAGCTGAAGATCTTGCAGTGGACCGTTCCGGTTTTCGCCGGCTGGGTCATGGTGCTGGGCGCCAAGGAAGGCGAGATGCAGCGGCCGCAAAACGTGGCGATGGGCCTGCGGAAGAACCTTTCCCGCCCCGAACTGGCCCGGTTGCTGCAGGAATGGAAGGAGCGCTCCCGGCTCATGTAGCCCGAGGCACGGCTTCAGCTTGCCGCGGCGGCCTGCGCCAGCTCGGGCACCTCGGCCAGGACGGACCGGTCCTTGATCCGCGAGGTAGCGGCGTACTCGCGCGTCGCGTTGATCGCGGCCACCACGGCAGACTTCTCTGCGTACGCCTCCGAGACCGCTATGACCTTGTTCTTGGCGCCGAGCAGCCGGAAACGGTACTGCTTGTTGCGGTCCTTGAAAATCTCGAACATGCATTCTCCCAAAGATCGTGGGGTGCCTTGCTCTCCGTCGAGCGGTCGAAGCTGTTCCCCAATCCAGAAGCATAGGCGCCGAAATCCGTACTGCCGAGTAGGAAAGTAGCCTACGTCACAGATAATCAGGAAATCCCAAGAACGACGTCGGCGCTAACCTTCCTCGGTTTCGGCCCGATAGCGGGCGGCCAGTTCACTACGGGAGCTGATGCCCAGCTTCGAATAGATACGCGTCAGGTGGTACTGGACCGTCTTGGCCGCGATAAACAGCTCCAGACCGGTCTCTTTATTGGTCCGACCCTCCGCCACCAGCCGGGCCACGGCAATTTCCTGCGCGGTCAGGACGGAGAAATCCAACGCGCCCCGGCGGCCCGTGCTCTGCAGTCCGCTGGCCTGGATCTCCCGGTCGCACCGCTCTACATAGACGCTGGCGCCGAGGGCCAGATAAAGGTCCCGGGCGCGGGCCAGGACGTCGGCAGCCTCCCGGCGCTGGCCGGCCCGGCGGAGCATCTGCCCATAGGCGAAGTTTCCGCGCGCCCTGACGTACGGCGCCGGCAGATCCTTGATGCCGGCGAGGCTCGTTTCGAATACCTCGCGGGCTTCATTCAGCCTGCCCTCGGCGCCGAGGATCCGGCCCCGTGGCACCGCCAGCCGGGCCATCACGGTACGGTGGCCGCGCTTGGCCGCCAGCTCTTCATGCGGCACAAGGAAACCGGCCGCTTCCACCATCCGATCGGTCATCACCAAGGCGTTGGCGTAGACATCGTGCCACGGCCAGAACCCCGGCTCGTCCATCCCGTGGGTTCTGTCCAACTGCAGCAGCGGCCCCAGGGCGCGCAGCACGCCGTCGTAATCCGCAGCGGCTTCGGCCACGAAGGCGGCGGCCATGGCGGCGGGCAGCTGCATAATCGCGTAACTGTCCGCCGGCGCCCGGGCAGCGTCCCGGTGGAGTGCGCTTTTGGCCGTATCGCCCCGCAAGGCATGGATCTGGGCGGCGGTCAGATGGAGCAGCGGGCGGGCAAGCTGGATCTGCAGGCGTTCCTGCTGGAGCAGCCCCCGCTCCACCGTGCGCAGCGCTTCGTCCCAGTCCCCCAGCTCGAACTCCGCCCGAGCCAGCCAGCCTTGGGCCCATTGCGCGATCCGGCCTGAACCCAGATGGTACTCGGTGGGGACGGCGGCGGCGAGCTGGTCGCGGGCAAGATAATGCTCGTCCTGGGCCAGGAGCAGCCAGCCGCGGCCCAGCTGTACCCTCTGGCGCTGGGCTCCGAGGGCCTTCAGCGATGGAAACTTCCCGTACTGGGCGTGCGCTTCCTCGATGCGGCCGAGCCCTGCCAAGCCCAGACCCATGATGGAGCGCGATTCGATAAAGGCGGGCGAATCCTCCGGCGCCAGTTCGATGGCGCGCTGGGCCCAGAGCATCAGGTCTGCTCCGTTCTGCGCGGCCAAGGCATGCAGAACGCGCCGCTGGCAGATCATTGCCGCGATGTCCGGCGACGATGCCGGATTGCACTGCTGCCAGGCCTTGTCCAGCTGCATGTCCGCCTCGGTTTCCCTGCCGCGGAGGACGGCCAGGTAGCCCAGTACGGCTTCCTTCAACGGGCCGGGCCGGAAACCTGCGACCTGCCGCGCGTAGGCGCTGGCCCGGGGCAGGTCGCCGGCGGCGACGAGGGCGTCAAGTGCCTGGAGCAAACGCTGCTGCCGGCCGGTGGCATCGGGCCAGACATAGCTGGCGCGCAGCAGGGCAGCGGCTGCGGACAGCCACGCCCCGCGCTCTGCCTGGTGCGCGGCGTACGCATCGAGTTGCTTGGCCAGACCGATGTCAGGCAGCGCCGCGGCGGCAGCCAGGTGGAACAACTGCTCGCCTTCATCGTCCCCCATGGACGAAGCGGAGCCGTGCAGTGCCGCGCGCTGGGTGGCGGTCAGGGAGGCGTAGACGGCAGCCCGGACCAAGGGATAGGGGAAGCTCAGCACCTGCAGATCAGCGCCGATCTTCAACAGTCCCAGCGCACGGGCCTCGTCCAGGGCGGACAGTGGATCCTCCATGCTGTCCGTTCCGGCGGCGTTGGCAAGGGCGACGGCGTCGGCGAGCAGACAACCGGATTCCAAAACCGCAGCGGCCTGCACCAAAGCACGGGTCGCGGCCCGGGCACCGGACAGCGCGGTTTCGATCTCGTCCGTCAGGCGGAGCGGGGCCGGCAGGTGCTCGTGCCACTCGTTCCAGTAGTCGTCCGGCTGCTCCTGCAACAACTGGTGGACGTAGCCCGGATTGCCGCCGGTATGGGTACAGAGCCGCAGTGCCATGGGCGCGGGAAGTTCCAAGGCACGCACCGACCAGGCGAGCGACACGACGTGCTCGGGGACCAAAGGCCGCAGCCGGAGCTTTTGGACGGCAGCCGAACCGGCGAATTCGCGGAAACCGGCCGGGAGCTGCCACCACTGGTCATCGCGCACTGCCAGCAGGACCAGCACGCGTTCGGCATCCAGTCGCCGCAGGGCGAAGACCAGCGCGCGCAAGGAGAATTCATCGGCCCACTGCACATCGTCGACCCAGACCACGAGCGGCGGGCAGCCGGCGCCGTCAGCGGCACCATGGGCGCAGGCAGCGAGGCCGCCAGCATTGTTCGTGCAGGCATCGTTAACGCAGGCAGAGCGGAGCCGCGCCAGCAGCAACTGCCCGGCCTCTGCGGGATCGGCGGGAACAGAGCCGGGTGCTGTTGTGCCGTCGTCGTAACCTCGCAGCAGCTGGGCCAGGACGCTTCCGTCCAGAGTTGTTTCCCAGCGGGTGCCTGCTGCCCGCAGCACTGTGCCGGAATCCAGCCGGGACAGAAAAAGCTCCACCAGGCTGGATTTCCCCATGCCCGCAGCGCCGTGGACGATGGCTACCTGTGGGTCGGCCAAACCAGCGGCGCCGGCCATTGCTGCCAGCGCCGCCAGTTCCGCGGATCGCCCCGCCAGGGGCTCGGTTTTGGTCTCAGTCATTCCCGACAATGCTAGCTGCCCCGGCCATCGCTGGCGCTTGGCGCTCCTCGGCCAGGCCCGAGTTCTCCTCGGTGACCGGACGCTTGGGCAGGAACAGAGTCACCAGTGCTCCGGCCAAGGCAACGGCGGCAAAGACGTAGAACGCCGTCGCGGTCTGTACCCCGGCTGCGATAAGGAAACCGCCGAGCAACGGGCCGAAGATACCGCCGAGGCGGCCGAAGCCAGCGCACCAGGCCACGCCTGCGGCGCGCACCGAGGTGGCGTAGTAGTTCGAGACCAGGCCGTAGATCAGCACCTGGGTGCCCAGCGTACCGACGCCGGCGATGGCGATCGCGGTCAGCAGCACCGGCAGCGGGAAGCCGAAGGTCAGCAGGACCAGGGACACCGCGGCCAGCGCGAAGGTTGTCGATACAATCCGCTTGGCGCCGAACTTATCCGCCGACCGGGATGCAATCAGGCCGCCGACCACGGCGCCGGCATTGAGCGTCACGAGGAACATCAGCGAGTAGTTCTTGTCGTACCCGTACTGGCTCATGATTTCCGGCAGCCAGGTGTTCAGCCCGTAGGTCAGCAGCAGTCCGGAGAAGCTCATGATGCCCAGGAAGGCGGTGGGGACTGCGTAGCGCCGGCTGGCGAGACCGGCGAAACCGGCCTTCTGCTGCACGGCCGATGTTGCCGACGCCGTGGCCGCCGTCGAGGCGGGAGCTGCCAGCAGCGGAATGCCGGTCTTCGCCGACAGTAGTTCCGCTTCGCGCTGGCGGCCGCGGGCCTGCAGCCAGCGGGGCGACTCGGGCAGCTTGAACAGGGCCACCGGGAGCAGGAACACGATGGGCAAGGCGCCGATCATGAACAATCCGCGCCAGTCGAGGATGCCGTTGAAAACGATGGCAAGCACCGAGGCCAGCGTGGCACCGGCCGGGACGCCCGAGTAGACGATGGCGTTGTAGAAGTTCTTCTTGCCGGCCGGGGCGAACTCGGCCACGACAGCTCCCGCCGTCGCGACCAGCGCGCCGACGCCGATACCGGTCAGGAAGCGCAGGATGCCGAAGGCGAAGACGCTGGTGGCCATGGAGGTCAGCGCCATCCCGATGGAGAACCAGGCGATGTTGATCAGCATGACTTTGCGACGGCCGAGGAAGTCGCCGACGGCTCCGACCACGAGGGCACCGACCATGACGCCGACCAGGGCATAACTGCCCAACGCACCGGCTTGGGCCGCATCGAGCGGGCCGAGCTGGCTGGGATCGTCCAGCAGGCTGGACACCACGGTGCCGTACACCACCAGGTCGTAGCCGTCGAAGACCAGTGCGAGGGCGGCGATCAGCACCACCCAGCGGACTGTTTTGCGGCCGCGCGCTGCGGTCGCGGCGGATTCGGTCAGAACACTCATGTACAGACTCCTTTGTCCGGCGCCTGTTTGGAGACAGGACGCGATAGGGATTCGTGTCGGGAGGGGACTGCGCGGCCGTCTATGGCCGGCAGGATCCGGCCGCGGGATGCGGCCGGCAGGAAACTAGCTCTCGAAGCCGCCGGGGGAAATCATGGCGCTCACCGGTTGTCACCGGATACTTCGGTGTGGCCGGGCTGGCCTTCGTGTTCCTCCCCCGTCTCCTTGACGGAGCTGGTGGAGCCGACGGCGAAACGCTCGTAGTAGAAGTTCTCCGGCACCATGCCCTGCCCGTCCCAGTACTTGCGTACGGCGTCGACCATGGCCGGCGGTCCACAGAGATAAACGTCCACGTCGCCGCCGTTGAGCTGCTCCTCGGCGATGTGCTGGGTGACGTAGCCCTTCTTCTCCGCGTTGCTGTCCGGATCGGCCACACAGTAGTCGAAGGTGAACTCCTTGATCCGTTCCGCGTAGTACTCCAGCTTGTCCAGCTCCACCAGGTCCTTGTCGAAGGTCACGCCGTAGACCAGGTGGATCGGGTGCAGCGGATGGCCCAGTTCGGTGGTGTCGAGCTTTTCCAGCATGGCGAGCAGCGGCGCGATCCCCGTGCCGCCGGCCAGCATCAGGGTGGGACGTTTGATGTCGCGCAGGAAGAAGCTGCCCATCGGTCCGGTCAGCTCGAGAACGTCGCCGGTCTGCGCGCGGTCCTTCAGGTAGCCGGTCATGGCACCGTCAGGGGCGGTGCGGACCAGGAACTTCAGCTGTTCGGAGCCGGGCCCGCTGCTGAAGGAATAGGAGCGGATGGCGTCCGTCCCCGGGACGGCCACGTTCATGTACTGGCCCGGCAGGAAGGACAGCTCCTCGCGGTTTTCGATGTCCAGCGTGAAGCCGGCGGTGTTGTCCGCGAACCAGTGCAGGTCCGCGATCCTCGCCTTGAAGGTCTGGGCCCCGGTTTTCGCCATTTCGGCCGTGCCGGAAATCTGCAGGACCAGGTCCGACTCCGGGACCATCTGGCACGGCAGGCAGAAGCCCTTGTCCGCTTCGTCCTCGGTGAGCGCTTCGTCGATGTACTCGCCGGCGTCGTAATTCCCCGACTCGCAGAAAGCCTTGCACGTACCGCACGCGCCGTCGCGGCAGTCGAAGGGGATGTTGATGCGGGCCTTGTAGGCGGCGTCGGCCACCGTTTCATAGGTATTGCACTTAATGAACCGGGTCAGACCGTCTTCGAAAGTGAGGGCAACTTGATAGGACATGGGGAACTCGTTTCCATCGGGACCGGGGCTGTCTGGGGAGGCGATGCCTTCGGCTGCCGGACGGTTATCAGGTCCGGCAGCCGCTCGATCAGATGTGGTAAACGTCCACGACGTGGTGAATGTAGTCGTTCTTCAGGACAACCTTCTTCTTCATGATGACCGGCTGGGCATCGGAGAAATCGAGCGTGTAGAAGGACGTGCCGAAGTAGGTGTCTACGTTGTTGTAGCGGTAGTACAGCGTGAACCAGTTGAAGCGCACGTCCACTGTGTCACCGCGCTGCTCGATGACTTCGACGTTGGTGATGTTGTGGCCGGTGCGCGGTTCGGGCAGGCTGGTGGCGCTGGAGCGGTCGGTGCGGATCCGGAAGACCCGGTCTTCGATGCCGCCGCGGTTGGAGTAGTAGATCAGCGAGATCTCGCGCTGCGGGTCCCCGGTGAGCTCGCCATTGTCGTCCCAGGCCGGCATCCAGAACTCGGCCGAGGGGTGGTAGCAGTCGATCCACTTCTCGAATTCGCGGTCGTCCAGGAACCGTGCCTCGCGGTAGAGGAACTGCTGGATGTCCTCCAGTGCGACGGCGGTGGCGGGCTGTTCAGCGGTTGCAGTCATCGTCGATGCTCCTTAGGCGTTGTTCTTCTCGGCGGCTTCGGCTTCGACAGCTGCCTTCATGCTTTGCAGCCAGTAACCGTGCTGGACGGGGTAGAGGCCTTCGTCTTCGGTCTTGGCGCCGCTGGAGAGCGGGTTCAGGCCGATCTTCTTCGCCTGCTCGTCCGGCCCGTTGAGCTGGTGGGTCACGCCGCGGCTCATATCGTTCCAAGGAGCGGTTTCGGCGAGGTAGGTCT
>NZ_JABBCH010000013.1:48789-140304 GCF_012952295.1 Crystallibacter degradans | reverse complement strand
TGATGGCGGTGGCGGCCTCGGCATCAGCCGCGTCGTTGGTGCTACTGGCGTCACCAGTGTCGGCCGCATCATTGGCATCAGCGGCATCACCGGCGTCGCTGGCGTTGGTGCCAGGGTTGCTGGAGTTAGCGGTGGCTTCGAAGAGGGCGAACCAGTCTGCGGGGGTGCCTTCGGTGATCCGGCGCAGGCGCTCGGCGTAGTACTCCCCGTGCGTTTCGGAGAACAGTTCCGCGGGCAGCCCGGCGAGGTCTTCGGCGGGGCCCCAGTTCTCGGGGAACGGACCCGACGGCGGCCAACTGGCCCAGGTTTCCTCGCGTTCCCAGGCCGCGAAGTCATCGAGACCGGCGCTGGCCCCCAGATGCTCCGGCTCCCCGACCCGGGCGGGCACCGTTTGGCCGGCCAGCGGGTCTTCGCCGTAGTCCTCCAGCTTCGGCGGGTCCAGGACCGGGCCGCGCGCCTCGGCGTAGATCTCCTCCATATAGCCGGCCATCGTGGCATGCTTCGGCGGCTTGCCGGCCGCAATATATTCACGTGCCTGTGCCAGGCCGCGTTTGCGGTCCTGCGCAGCATGGAGGTCCAGCCGCTCCAGGGCTTTGCGCAGGGCTTCCTGCCGCTGCGCGGCAGTCACGGGCCGGCCCGGCTGAAGACAGCGCACCGAAAACCCCTGCCCCGCCGGCCCCTGCCCCGCGGACTCCTGTCCGGGGGCCGGGGAACCGGAAACCGGTGCCGATTGCTCTTCCGTTGCCATGACTTCAGTCCATCATCCGGCCATGACAATACAGACGCTTAAACACATCGTCTGACGGGTTTCGCGGAAGTTCTTCAAAAATTTTCGGGTCAGCCGCCCCCGCTAGGATTCCTCGCTAATCCAGCCATTCGCGTGCCGCAGCGACCAGCGCATCAATCCCTAGTCCGAGAGTCGGCTGGACGAGGGGCGCGAAATGTGGCGAGTGGTTCGAAGGAATATCTTCAGGCAGCCTGCCGGTAGACGCCAAGGCCTCAGCCAGGGACGGATCGGCACCCCCGAGAAACCAGAAAACAAGCGGCACCCCGGCAGCAGTGGCGAGCACTCCGACATCTTCGCTTCCGGATATCGGGCCGGGATCAATAATCTGCTGGCCGAAGACGTTGCCCAGTGCCGCCGTCGTTCGAATGGTTGCCTGTTCGTCGTTGCGGGTCAGTGGGAAGTGTTCGTCGTAGCTGAACAGCGGTTCCTTGACGGCACCCGATACCGATGCTTCACCTCGGACGATCCGCTCGATGGAGTTCACCATCTTCGTCCGTACCGGCTCATCAAAGGTGCGCAGGCTGATCCCCAAGGTGGCTTCCGCGGGAATGATGTTGTTCTTGGTTCCGGCGTGAAGCTGCCCGACGGTCAGAACGGCCGAATCGCCGGCTGCCAGCTCCCGCGAGACGATCCCCTGGAGCCGCATGGTTGTGGCAGCTGCCATGACCACCGGATCGACGGTTGTTTCCGGCCTGGAACCGTGACCGCCCGCACCGAACATCGTGACGTTGATCGAATCCGCTGATGCCATGGCGACGCCGGGCCGAATGCCGATCCAACCCGCCGGAAACGGTGCGACGTGCTGCCCGAGGACCACGTCGGGGTGAGGAACAAGGTCGAAGAGGCCGGCGTCGACCATGGCCTGAGCTCCGCCGCCCGACTCTTCGGCGGGTTGGAATACCGCGACGACCGTTCCTTGCCAGTTTGCCCGCTCGTCCACGAGCCTTTCCAGCGCCCCGATCAGACAGGCGACGTGAACGTCGTGGCCGCAGGCATGCATGACCGGTACGTCCTTGCCATCCTGGTCGACTCCACGCGCGGTGCTGGCATAGTCCAGTCCTGTTGCCTCTTCTACGGGCAGGCCATCCATGTCCGCGCGCAGCAGGACGGTCCCGCCCGGACCGTTGGTGAGGATGCCGACCACACCCGTTACTCCTATCCCGGGGTGCACGGTGAACCCCAGGGCGTGAAGATGCTCAGCCACAATCCCGGCGGTCCGGTGCTCCTGGAAGGAGAGCTCGGGGTGGGCGTGCAGGTCCCGGTACAGCTGCTCAACATCTATGCTCATACTGCAGTGTAGGAATAAAGGATGATCCGCGGTAGAGGAACAGAACCCGGCCCAGTTTCCAAGGACTTTTCAAGAACGACGACGGCGCCGTCCAGTCCAGTACCCGGACCAGAAGGTCAGCAGCAGCAGGCCCAGAACCGTCAGGGCCAGGCCTAGCTGGTCCCATCCCGTCAGCAACAACAGGCTGCCGCCGCCGGTCATGGTCTCCTCGGCCAGCGGCGCATAGGCGAACCAGCCGAACGTTTCGTTTCCGGCAACGACAAACGTCAGCGCGACACCAACAACCATGAGCAGCACCGCGGCCACCGGCAGCCCAATCCGCAAGGCTTGCCCTAGGTGCTTACTCATAGCCAACAATCGCCCGTCCCGCGGCCATATCCATGAGCCAACCCAATCATGCTCCCGAGGATCAGTCGATGCATCCGGGCCGTTGCCACGAGCCGCCGCTGATGGTTGCATGAGGCATGCAGTATTCGGCATGGGCAGCCTGAGCCGTGGCAATTCTGTTCGCTCTTGGTTCGGCGTTCTTTTATGGCGTCGCGGACTTCGTCGGCGGTTTGTTATCGCGACGGGCCGATCCGACAACCATCGCCCTCATCGGCCAGCTGGGCGCCCTACTGCTCAGCCTGGCTGCCGCGCCGTTCTTCCCGGCTCCGTCCGTTGAGCCGGCGGACCTGACCTGGGGCGCGGTGTCCGGCATCGGGACGGGCATGGGCATGGTGTTCCTTTACCGCGGCCTCAGCCGCGGCAGCATGAGCGTCGTCGTTCCCTTTGTCGCTGTCGGCGGCACCGCCCTTCCCATCCTCATCGGCGTAACGGTCCTGGGTGACCGGCCAACCGTTCCGGCCTGGCTGGGAATCGCGTTGGCCATCCCGGCACTGTGGCTGATCTCCGTCACCAGGAACGGCGCACAGGGCCCAAGAGCCGCCGGCACGCTCGACGCCCTGTTCTCGAGCATTGGAATCGCCGTGCAGTACATCGCCCTGGCCCAGGCGGGGGCAGAAGCAGGACTGTGGCCGATTGTTGCCGGCCGCGTCGCCGCCGCCCTGGCCATCCTGCCGCTCGCCCGGCCGTCGGCCGTCAAGCTGCGCGGTATCGGGGCGCGGACGGTCCTGGCTGCCGCACTGATTGGAGGCATGGCGGCACTGGCCCTCACGCTTTACATGCTCGCGGCCCAGTTGCAGTTGATGAGCATCGCGGTGGTGCTCTCGTCCCTCTATCCGGTGCTCCCCGTGGTCCTGGGCATCACCGTGCTGAGGGAGCGGTTGACCGGACGGCAGCTCGTCGGGCTGATGGGCGCCGGCGCCGCCGTCGGCCTCATCACCATGGGTTAGACGGCCTGCGCGGCAGGCTAGTCAGCTCCATCACCTCGGCTAAACCCGCACCACATAAGCAAAACTATTTTAGATCTCCGGTTTAAACAGTTTTACAGGTCTTTGCAGATATCGGAGTATCGATAGGAAGTGGTAGGCAACACATCCAAGGAGATCTGCAACATGACCGGTACCGATCTGACGCCACGCGTCGTCACTCTAGGCACTGCCGGCGGTCCGCGCTGGTGGACCGGCGAGAACGCCGGGAAGCGCTCGGGGATCGCCACCGCCGTCGTTGTTGGCGACAGCACCTACCTGGTGGACGCCGGGCACGGCGTGGGACGCCAGCTCATGCTGGCCGGGCTTCCGGTCAACTCCCTGCGCGGCATCTTCATCACGCACCTGCATTCGGACCACACGATCGATCTGGGCAGCCTGGCCATCTTCGGCATGTTCACCCTGAAGGACAACCAGCACCAGATCAAGATCATCGGCCCCGGCGACCGCGGCGAGCTTCCCCCGGTTTCATCCCGTGCCGCCGTCGCGCCTTCGCCGGTCTTCCCCGAGAACCCGACTCCCGGCACCAAGTCAATGTTCACCCACCTGATGGCCGCCTACGCCACGGACCTGAACGACCGGATTCTGGACGCGCTGCGGCCCTCGCCCTTCGACTACTTTGTGCCCGAAGACATCCAAATTCCGATGGCGAGTGGTTACCACCCGAACGAAAATCCCACTCCCGCCATGGAGGGCTTCGAGATCTACCGGGACGAAAACGTGACGGTGACGGCCACGCTGGTGAAGCATCCGCCGGTCGCCCCCGCCTTCGCTTTCCGGTTCGATACCGAGCACGGCTCCGTCACCATCTCCGGCGACACTGCACCGTGCGAGAACCTGGTCCGCCTCGCAGCGGACACCGATCTGCTGCTCCATGAGGCGATCGATTTCGACTGGGTGCAGCGCGCGTATGGCTCGGCTGCAAATTCCACCGGCCAGGCCTCCATCGACCACCACAAGAAATCGCACACCAGTGCCGCTGAAGCAGTCGCACTGGCCAACCGTGCAGGGGCAAAAGCTCTGGCCCTGCACCATTTAGTACCAGGCACCACTCCCGTGTCCGTGTGGGAAAGCGCCGGCGCCGACTTCGACGGCCGCTTCTACGTCCCGAACGATCTGGACGTTATTCCCTTCGGTACTGACTCCACTGACCGTATTCTGGAAGAAATGGCTTCTGTCCAATGAGTGCTAATACCATGACTCCCCCGCAGCCCCAGGCATCATCCATCTCGGAGAGCCTGAACACGAAGCAGATGCGCCGCATTCTGGCCTCCAGCTTCATCGGCAGCGCCATCGAGTTCTACGACTTCATTCTGTACGCGATGGCAGCGTCCATCGTCTTCAACCAGGTGTTCTTCGCCAACGTCTCCCCCGCCGTCGGGCTGTTCATGTCCTTCGGCACCCTCGCCGTCGGTTACGTTGCCCGTCCGCTGGGCGGCGCGATCTTCGGCCACTTCGGCGACCGGATCGGCCGCAAGACCGTACTCATCGTGTCGATGACCCTGATGGGTGCGGGCACCACCCTGATCGGCCTGCTGCCCACCACGGCGCAGATCGGCATGGCGGCACCCATCCTGCTGGTGGTGCTGCGGCTTGTCCAGGGACTCGCCGTCGGCGGTGAATGGGGCGGAGCCATGCTGGTTGCCCTCGAGCATGCCCCGGCAAAGCGCCGCGGTTTCGCCGCCAGCTTCGCCAACATGGGCGGTCCCGCCGGCGCCGTGCTGGCCACCCTGACCGTTTCGGCTTTCTCCACCCTGCCCGAGGAAGCGTTCATGAGCTGGGGCTGGCGGATCCCGTTCCTGCTGAGCCTCGTGCTGATCGCCGTGGGCCTGGTCATCCGGCTCAAGGTCGCCGAAACGCCGCTGTTCCTGGAACTCGAAGCCACCGCGGAAAAGAAGAAGATCCCCTTTGTCGAGGTCGTCACCAAGTACCCGAAGAACCTGGTTCTGGGTGTGCTGGCCGGCATGAGCTCCTACACGGTGCAGGGCCTGATGACGGTGTGGGCTGTCTCCTACATCATCGAGGCCGGCGTAGATACCACCTCGGTCCTCAACATCAAGGCGGTCGGTGCCACCCTGACCATCGTGGCCATCTGGTTCGCGTCCCGCCTGAGCGATAAGTACGGCCGCAAGCCGGTCATGCTGGCCGGCATGATCGCCGGAGCCGTCCTGGCCTACCCCATCCTGTGGCTGCTGCAGACCGACACGCTGTGGGGCTTCGCCATCGGCCTGTTCCTGGCCAACGGCGTCATCCAGGGTGTGATCTTCGGGCCGTTCGGCGCCTTCGTGGCCGAGCTCTTCCCCACCCGGATGCGCTACACGGGCGCCTCGCTGACCTACCAGTCTTCCTCGACCCTCGGCGCCGGCTTCACCCCGATGATCGCCTCCGGACTCGTGCTCCTCGCCGGCGGGGAACTGTGGCTGGTCGGCCTGGTCTGGCTGCTCTCCTTCGTCGTGGCGGCCGTCTGTGTGCTGGCCACGAAGGAAGGCAAGAACATGGACCTGAGCAGTGAAATGAAATAAAAGTACAACGGTAAAAGTACGACGACGGCGGTGCCGGTTCCTGCGGGAGCCGGCACCACTTGGTTAAGCGGGCTTTCGGTTAAGCGGCGTTCCGGTTCGGCCGCCCGGTCAGCCCTGCCTCCCCGCCGCGCCGTCGCCAGCGTCGACGCTCTGGGCGCAATAATCCATCAGCGCGGTCAAGCGCCGGCTTAACCGTTGCCGCCCCGGGTAGGCGAAACAGATGTCGCTGTGGCCAATGTGCCCGTCGATGGGAACGCAAACCAGCGGCAGGCCTTCGTAGCTGACATCCAGCGGAGGCCGCTGCACCAGGACCGTGTAGCCCAACCCGCGGGCCACCATCCCGCGCACCGCCTCAAAGCTGGTGGACCGCCAGGCGATTTTCGGGTCCAGCCCGGCGTCGCGCAGGTTCGGCAGCTGGTTGTCCCGCACGGCCGGGATGTCCAGCAGCACCATGTCGTCCTCGGCGAGTTCCGGCAGGGCAATTTTCTTGCGGCCGGCCAACCGGTGTTCCGCGCCCAGCAGGATATACGGCCGTCCCTCCTTGATCACCCGCATTTCCGCGCCGCCGGTGACATGCCGCGTGTGGGTCAGCACGGCATCGAGCCGGCCCTCCAGCATCTGCAGTTGCAGCTCGTCGGCCGCGCCCTCGGTGATGGTGAGTTCCAGTTTGGGATTCGGTGCCGCGAATCCGGCCGTCATCAACGGGACCCAGAACGCGGAGAGAGTGGTGTAGCAGCCGATCGCCAGCGGCCCGGCCAGCTCCCCGTGCCGCTCTTCGATCCGCGCCTGGATCTCCTCCGCTTCACGCAGGAGCACTTGGGCGTCCTTGAGGAAACCCCGCCCCGCGGTGGTCAGGGTAATGCCCTTCGCCTTCCGCCGGACGATCAGCTGGGTGCCGACGGCCTTTTCCAGCTCGTTGATGGCCAGCGACATTCCCGCCTGCGACACATGGCAGGCCAGCGCGGCACCGCTGATGGAGCCGGACTCCGCGACGGCCACGTAGTACTGGATCTGGCGCAAGGTGTACCGGAACATAAGGAAAGCCTATCCAGTTCCGCCAGCTTCCACAGTTCCCCTTGGCGGGCGCTACCCGGGCCGATGATCCGGTGCCGGCTCCTGCGCCACGGCGTACCGGCCCACTTGCCACGGATCGATGGCCGGCACGGCGAGTTTGCTGTAGCCGGCGACGTTGCGTGACACCACCGTCAGGCAGTACCGGACGGCCGTGGCCGCAATGAGCGACTCCACGGCCGGAACATCCGGGCGGCTGGACATGGGCCCCCAAACCGTTGCGACTTTCAGGTCCACCGGCAGGATGAAGCCTTCAAAACGCTTGGTGAGTTCCGCAAGCCAGCGGCCGTCGTCGTTGTTTCGCTCAGTTCCCGCTTGGGCGTGCGCGGCGCGCAGCTCCCCAACGGTCAGCGCGGAGATGAAGATGCGCAGGTGTTTGCGCTGCTGCAGGAAATCGACGACGGCGGCGTGCGGCTCGGCGCTACGCACCTCCGTCACCACGTCCGTATCAAGCAGCAGGCCGGGTTGCTCCCTCACGAGCCGGTGTTGATCGGGCTGGCGACGGCAGACCGGGCTGCGGCAGCGCGGCCGGTGCGGAGGAGGAAATCGACAAAATCCTCCCGGGCGGCTGCTACCTGCTCGTAGTCATGGAGGCTCATTACGCGCAGATCCTGGCGCGCAGTGGAAATATTGGTCATGAAAAACGGTGCCGGGCACCGGTCCTTTCGCGTGCTCTTGCCCGCACCATCTGCCAACGGCGAATGCAGGCCGCTTCGTCATCCGAACCACCCAGAGAGCGTGGGGTTGGTATGCGGCCAAGTCGGAGCTTAGCGGCCGCAGTTCCTGAAGCTGTTGAGAGTATGCCATGGGTTTGGGCGTTGCGTCACGCGCCGTTGTTCATGATGGGTAACAGGACGATAACCAGCGACTCGGAGCGACATTTATACGGAATCTGAATGTTTACCTGTGGGCAATCGTTTGGCTATCTGCGTCCGTGACCATATAGTGGGAGTGCTTCACGAGATGTGACGGGCAACACAGTCGGCTAGCCGGTGGTGTTGCAAAGGCTCCGACCGGTCACGCACCAACCCCATGTTCGCGGGTGGTTCGGATGACGAAGCGGCCTGCATATTCGCAGAACGACGAGGTTCTAAGGGGGACCCGTGCGGGCAAGAACTATCGAGAGAACGAAATGATGAATACATACTCAACAGCACATGACCGCAACCACGCCGACCAGGCCGCGAGCCTTCCGGACGAAAGCATCTTTGACGAATGGGTAGATGTCCGGATCCACATTGAAGCCGAGCTCAGCTTGGTGCAGTTCTGCCAGCAGGGCGTACAGAAGATGTTCTACTCAGAGGACATCGACGCTGTACAAAAGGCCGCCCTGGATTCCGATGGCACCGCTCTATGGTGCGAGAAGTACGCAAAACTGCTCATTCCCAGCACCCGCAGCGGCGCCGGCAACCGCTTCTTTTCGCTGGTCCGGATGGAAATGGATCCCGCAAGCAGGTAGCCGCAGCAGCATCGTCATGGCTTCGGCATCGTCATTAATTGTCAGACCGGGCTGGTAGAAGTTAATTACGTCTATCAATACCCGCAGACGCCGGAAATCAGCTCAGGGATTCCGACGCCGGCGGTACCGTCAGCCCGGGAGGCCTTGTGTTCCTGCTTGAATCAGAATCAGCCGGCACCGAACCGGAACTGGTCTTCACCGCCAGTGATCTGGTGGTCGCTGCCGGCTGCGAGTACCAACTGCTGCGGAAGCTGGATGAAAAACTGGGCCGCATGCCGAAGACCGTCTTCGCTCCGGACGAGATGCTTGAGCGAACGGCGGTGCTCGGCGATGTGCATGAGCACCGAGTGCTGCAGGAGTTCAAGGACCGGTTCGGCTCCGGCGTCGTGGAGATTGCCGAGACCACCGGGTACACCCGCCCGGTGCTCACCGCCAAGCATGCCGAATCCATTGCCGCCCTGGAGTCCGGGGCCGACGTCGTGTTCCAAGCCTCGTTTTTTGACGGCAGCTTCCACGGCCGCTCGGATTTCCTGGTCAAGGAGAACGACGGCGGAACGTTGCGTTACGCGGTGTATGACACCAAACTGGCCCGCCACGCCAAGGTAACTGCCCTGCTGCAGCTCGCCGCCTACGGCGACCAACTCGCCAAAGCCGGAATCGTTCCCTCCCCCACAGTCACGCTGGTGCTGGGGAACGGCGTGCACAGCAACCACAGCCTCACAGACATCCTGCCCGCTTTCAAAGAGCGCCGGACCCGGTTCCTGGCCATCACCGACCAACACCGCGCGCAGCCGGATCCGGTCGTCTGGAATGACGAGCGCTACACGGCCTGCGGCCGCTGCGAATACTGCTCCGAGCAGGTCAAACTGCACCGGGACCTGCTGCTGGTTTCACACATGAGCACCACGCGCCGGCGCCAGCTGATGGCAGACGGCATCCGCACCATCGATGACTTCGCCTCCATGACGCTGCCGGCGGGCGAAGGTTCCGGCGGAACACTGGCCAGGCTGCGGGACCAGGCGCGCATGCAGACCGGGGTCCAGGAGCCGGACGGATCGGTCATGTTCATCGACAAAGACGGCGAGCCGCATAAGGTCTCCTACCGGGTGCTGGAGCAAAACGCGCTGGCCGCGCTCCCCCGCCCCAGCGAGGGTGACATTTTCTTCGATTTCGAGGGGGATCCGCTGTGGCAGGATGGCGCCGGTGCCTGGGGTCTCGAATACCTTTTCGGCGTGGTGGAGAACCCGGTCTCCCCGCGGGACAAGCCGCCATTCCTGCCGTTCTGGGCCCACAGCCGCGCGGAGGAAGGCCAGGCGCTGGCTGACTTCCTCGGCTACGTGGCGCAGCGGCGCGAACGATACCCTGACCTGCACATTTACCACTACGCCAATTACGAAAAGGCGGCCCTGCGCCGGCTGTCGCTGCAGCATGTCCTGGGCGAGGACGCCGTGGACGGACTGCTTCGCGAAGGCGTGCTGGTTGACCTCTACGACACGGTGCGCAACAGCCTGCGGATCTCGGAGAACTCCTACAGCATCAAGAAACTCGAGCCGCTGTACATGGGCGACAATCTGCGCAGCGGTGATGTGACAGACGCCGGCGCATCGGTGGTGGCGTACGCCCACTACTGCGAGGCACGCGACGCCGGCCGGACCGATGACGCGGCGAAAATCCTCGCGGGCATCAGCGACTACAACGAATACGACTGCGTCTCCACCCTCGAGTTGCGCAACTGGCTGCTCAAGCTGGCGGCCGAACGGGGCATCCAGCCCGGCTCGACCGCCGATGACGCCGCCGCAAACGCTACCGCGATCGACGGCGGAAAGGCAGCTGAAGTTCCGGACGAGCCGTCCCAGGACGAGCAGCGGCTGCTGGACCATGTGGAGGCAGCTGCGGCCAGGGCCGCACATACGGACGAGCCGTTGTCCGCTGATGACCAAGCCATCGCCATGGTTGCCGCGGCGGTCGGCTACCACCGGCGCGAAGACAAGCAGTTCTGGTGGACCCACTTCGACCGGCTGAACGCGCCGGTGCCGGACTGGGCCGACACTCGGGACGTGTTCATCGTGCAGGACGCGGAGATCGTCGAGGAGTGGGCCGTGCCGCCGGGCAAGCGGAATCAGGTCCGCGTGCTCCGGCTGACCGGCACGCTGGCCCCCGGCTCGACCATCAAGGAAGGCACCTCGCTGTGCCGGCTCTATGACCGGCCGTTTCCGGACTTCCTGCAGGCCAAGGACACCGGCGTTGACCAGCGCAGCTACTGCTTTGAAACGCAGGTCATCGAGTTGGACGCGGCCGGGGACAAGGATGTCCTGCTGGTCCAGGAGCGCCTGCCTTCCAAGGCGGATCCGTATGACCAGCTGCCGATGGCATTGTCTCCGAACCAGCCGCCGGCAACCACGTCGCTGAAGCAAGCGCTGGCGGAGCTTGCCGGACTCGTGAGCAGCGGATTGCCTCAGCTGCCGCCGCATCCGGCACTCGATCTGCTTCGCCGTGTTCCGCCGCGACTGCGCAACCTCGCGTCACTGCCGGTCGTTGCACAAGAGCCGGACTGCTACATCGACGCGATCACCGCAGCTGTCGAGGCATTGGACCGTTCGTACCTGGCCGTCCAAGGTCCGCCCGGCTCCGGCAAGACGCACGTTGGCGCTCATGTCATCGGCCGCTTAGTGGCGCAGGGCTGGAAGGTTGGCGTGGTCGGACAGTCCCACGCCGTCGTGGAAAACATGATGAAGGCGGCCGTAGAGAAGGGCCGCGTTCCGCTGGAGCGGGTGGCCAAGAAACTCAATGGGGAGAACGTTCCGTGGCGGAACCGCACGGACGCCGAGGTGGAACGGCTGCTCACGGAACCGGGCGGGGCGCTAGTAGGCGGCACGGCTTGGACGATGACCGGCAGCAAAGTCCCATCGGGTTCGCTGGACCTGCTGGTCATTGACGAGGCGGGACAGTTTTCCTTGGCCAACACCCTGGCTGTCTCCCGCGCCACCCACCGCCTGCTCCTGCTGGGAGATCCGCAGCAGTTGCCGCAGGTCACCCAGGCCACCCATCCGGAACCGGTGGACACCTCTGCCCTGGGCTGGCTTTCGGCGGGGCACGCCACGCTGCCGCCGGACCTGGGATATTTTCTCGCCCTGACCTGGCGGATGCACCCGGATTTGTGCGCCGCAGTTTCCCGGCTCGCCTACGAGGGCCGCCTGCTTAGCGCGCCAGCGGCCGACGGACGTCGACTTCAGGGGGTGCCTGCAGGCGTGGAATGTGTCCTGCTGGACCATCAGGGAAATTCGACGTCGTCTGCCGAGGAGGCCGCTGAAGTTCTCCGGCAGGTCCAGCGGCACCTCGGCCTGCAATGGACGGACGGCGGCACAACCCGTCCGCTGGCCCCGGCGGACATTCTGGTGGTGGCGCCCTACAACGCCCACGTCCAGCTGATCCGGCATCAGCTTGAATCAGCCGGGCTGGACGGTGTCCGGGTGGGAACCGTGGATAAGTTCCAGGGCCAGGAAGCTCCGGTGGTGATCGTATCGACGGCAGTATCGGCGCCGTCCGAAGCGCCGCGCGGAATGGACTTCGTACTCAACCGCAATCGGACCAACGTAGCTGTTTCCCGCGGGCAGTGGCGGGCCGTCATCGTCCGCTCCCGCGAGCTGACCAGCTATCTCCCCAGTAAGCCGGTGGGACTTGAAGAGCTGGGCGCCTTCATTGGACTGTGCCTGCCGGACTGAGTCCCTGACCTGCTGGCATTGCGGACGATAACCATTTCTTTTTTCTACGCGGTGTAGAAGAATGGGTGCATGATGTTCCAACACGATGAACCGGTCCTAGAACTCACCGACGAGCAATCTTGGAAACTGCTGGAAAAGACCCAACACGGCCGCATTGTCCTGACCGCCGCCGGAGAGACGGATATCTTCCCCATCAACTACCTCGCTCACGATGGCAAGCTGCTGATGCGCAGCGCACCAGGCACCAAGCTGGCTGAAGTCACGATCAATGAGAACGTTGTATTCGAAACGGACGGGATCACCAGCGATGAGGCGTGGAGCGTCGTGGTCAAAGGAACCGCACGGGTGCTGCAGGCCGGCGATGAAATCGAGGCCGCAGAAAAGCTCGGACTCAAGTCCTGGATTCCCACGCTCAAGGATTTCTACATTGAGCTTAAACCGGCGCAGCTCAGCGGCCGCCACTTCAATCTAGGCGACCAGCCGGAGCGCTACTGACAGACAGGTTGCCCGGGCCTGACTCTCCCGGGCAACCTGCCGCCGTCGTTACCTGACTGCGAGGCGACACACTTTGAGTAGTTGCGGTCAGCGGCCCACGTTGGCCAGGATTTCTTCGAAACTCATTGACTCGATGCCGCCGCGGCCCTGCTCTTCAGCGGGTACATCCTGGACCAGCGCCACCAGTTCCGCTGCTGCACGGCCTGCCCGACGCACGATGCCGCCGCCAGCCTCATCCGCGCCACCCCAGTCTTCCGGCGCAGCGAACACCACGGTTTGAGTGGTGCGGGCGCGCAGGTAGCTGAAGAGCGGGCGGATGGCGTAGTCCAGGGCCAGCGAATGGCGCGCGGTGCCGCCGGTCGCGCCAACGAGTACGGGCTTACCAGCCAGGGCGTCCTTGTCTATGACGTCGAAGAAGGACTTGAAGAGTCCGCTGTAGGAGGCGCTGAAGACCGGTGTGACAGCGATGAGCGCATCTGCTGCGGTGACAGCATCGATCAGTTCCTGGAGCCTTGGCGCGGCATAGCCCGCCACCATGTTGTTGGCGATATCCACGGCGTACTCACGCAGTTCGAAGGTCTTCACCGAAGTATCGGCCCCTTCTTGACGGAACCGGTCCGCGGTGGATTTTGCCAGCTGATCCGCCAGCAGGCGGCTGGAAGACGGTACGCCCAGCCCTGCGGACAACACCACGATTTTTCGCTCTGACACCGGTTTCTCCTTATGCATTCTTTGTTTATGCGATTGCATCTATCTTCACAACCGGGAGTGCTGGCGGATTATTCCTGCCGGAGGGATGGTGTTCCTGTTGCGCGCATACAAACGGTGCCACACTGGGATAACCATCATCCAACAAGGCCCCCGGCAAGGGTCTTCTCCCGCCAGGAGGACCGGTGATCCTGAACCAATACCACCTCAGTTCCCTGTCGTTGAGTTCCTATTTGATAGGGGACGAGACCACCGGAAATGCCGTTGTTGTGGACCCGCAGCGGGACATCGATCAGTACCTGGAGGACGCCTCCCGGAACAACCTCACGATCGCGGGAGTGATCGACACTCACTTCCATGCCGATTTTGTTGCCGGACACCTCGAGCTGGCGGCCGCAACCGGAGCCTGGATAGGGCTCGGCGCCCGGGCGGAAGCTGCCTACGATTTCCGTAAACTGCACCACGGGGAAAAGATCTCGCTGGGCGAGGTTGAACTGGAAATCCATGAGACCCCCGGCCACACTTGGGAGTCCATTACCGTGCTGGTCCGCGAGCATGCAACGGATAAGACTCCGCATGCCGCTCTGACCGGAGACACACTCTTCATTGGCGATGTGGGCAGGCCTGACCTTGCCGCCTCCGTCGGCGCCGATCCCGTGGAACTGGCCCGCGCGCTTTATCACTCGGTGCACGATGACCTGATGAAGCTTGATGGCAGCGTGCGCCTGCTGCCCGCGCACACCGCAGGAAGCGCATGCGGCAAGAACCTCTCGTCCGAGCGCGAATCAACCATCGGCCAACAGCAGGCCGCGAACCCTTCCGTCCAGCCAATGAGCGAGGACGAATTCGTGGCTCTTATCACCAGCGGCCAGCCGTCCGCCCCGACCTACTTTGCCACCGACGCCAGGCTGAACCGCAGCCGGCATCCGGTGATGGTCAGCAGGCCGCATCCCGCGGCTCTACCGACGGATGCGCTGGAACGCGCGCTGTCTTCAGGGGCACGGATTCTTGATGCGCGGCCGCCGAGACTGTTCGCCGCAGGCCATCTGGCAGGCTCTATCAATGTGGGCATCGACGGGCGCTTTGAGGAAACGGCGGGCATGTTCTTCGACCACCGGGATGTAATCATCATTGTGGCCGAGCCGGGCAAGGAAACCGAAGTCCAACTAGGTCTTGCCCGAATTGGCTGCGACAGAGTGGTCGGCTTCGTCCCGAATCTTCCCGACCTGCTCGCGGCGCAGCCTCAGCTGGCAGGCCGCACGGAGCGGGTCGCGGCGAATGCGCTGGACCGCACCCTGGCCGATCCGGAAACAGTGGTGCTCGATGTCCGCAATGCCGGGGAGCGGGAGGACGGCTCCATCCCCGGAACCGTGCACATTCCGCTGGCCGAACTGCCGCAACGCCACGACGAGCTCCCGGCGGACAAACGCATCGTAGTGCACTGCGCCAGCGGCTGGCGCTCCAGCGTTGCCGCAAGCGCACTGAAGGCGCTCGGCTATGCCGACGTCGCCGATGTTGCGGGCGGCTACAACGCCTGGGCCCGGCAGCATCAGGCGACATAATCACTAAAACGCCCCATCCGACGCCGTGTGACCGGCCGAGCATTTACACCGTCAGTGCTTCGTGTGTCCACAAACACGCATAACGAATTTGTAACAAGACACGCCGACACGATACTTTTGTAAGGCATTCTTACGCAACCAGTGGTAAGAGCCTGATCCGTACGCCTAGCCCTGTCAGCGGATCAGCCCGTTCAATTTTTTCCAGACAGGGGCGGAGGAACCACACACGGCGCTTGGGGGCGCCTTGGGGTGAAGTTCTGTCAGCAACATCGAGGCACATTGCTGCCGCTGACCGAACCGAGTGAACTCTCTCTCGAATCCGACAGCTAACTTCGCAGGCGCATACGAGAGGACCTCCCCTTTGCTCACTAATAAGCCTGCGCGCGGACGCCGTCGCGCCACCGATACTTCCTTGCCGACCGCAGTGCGGAACCATGACAGCGAAGGCCGCCGCCGAGCGTCGAAGCGCCGCTTTTCCGCCACCGCCTCCCAGAAGGCCGGCCTCGCCCTGGCTGCCACCGGCATCATTGCCCTGGCCGCCGTTCCTACCGCCCAGGCGGTCTCCGGGAACGAAGACCTGAACGCCGCCGGCGCCGCCAGCATCTCTTCGGCCCCGGTGACTGCAGCTCAGGACAGCGAGATGAAGTTCGAGCGCATCGAAGTGACCAGCAAGGCTGCCCCGGAGCGGAAGGGTGAGCCGAAGACCGAGGTCAAGGCCGCCTCCGTCGAGAAGGCCGAACCGAAGAAGGAGTCCAAGCCTGCTCCGAAGAAGACTGCCGCCAGCGGGCTGGCTTCCCCCGTCGCCGACCTGAACCAGTCCTCGGGCTTCGGCTACCGGATCAACCCGGTCACCGGGGCAGCCGGCGAGTTCCACAACGGCTCCGATTACGCCCTCGCCTGCGGCACCGACGTCAAGGCTGCTGCTGCCGGCAAGGTCGTCGAAGCTTCCTCCAGCGCCGCCGGCTACGGCAACCGCATTGTCATTGAGCACAGCAATGGCATGAAGACTACCTACAACCACCTGCAGAGCATCGGCGTCAGCCAGGGCGAACGGGTCTCGGCCGGCGCTTCCATCGCCGATCTGGGCACCACCGGAAATTCCACCGGTTGCCACCTGCACTTCGAGGTCGTCGTCGACGGCGCGGAAGTAGACCCGGCAAAGTACCTCTAGCCACAACATCCGCCTCGGCGGATCCACGGCCAGACCCGAACGGGGCTGCGCGGCACAAGCCGCGTGGCCCCGTTTTTTGTCCCTAGTCACCACTGGACAAGAGGACTAGCGTGGGGCATACCCGCCGCATCCGAGGACTGGCGCAGAGCCGCACCAGCGCCGTGTCGAATCGAGTCGAGCCATGCCGGCGGAACCAGCGCTAGGAGACAAGAATGAACGCCCTTACCCTTGCCGATGCCCGCAGCATCATCGCGGCCGCCGAAGCCCGCGCAGAAGAAATCGGACAGCCGATGAACATCGCCGTCGTCGATGCCGGTGGCAACCTCATCTCGCACGTGCGGATGGATGGCGCCTGGCTGGGCAGCATCGACATCTCTATCAACAAGGCCTTCACCTCCCGTGCCTTCGATATCCAGACCAAGGACCTGGGCGACAACTCGCAGCCGGGCAACCAGTTCTACGGCATCCATGCCAGCAACCATGGCCGGATCATGATTTTCGCCGGCGGCGTGCCGCTCAGCCGGGAAGGCCAGGTTGTCGGCGCGATTGGTGTCAGCGGCGGCAGCGGTGAGCAGGATCAGACCGTTGCGGAGGCCGGCGCCGCCGCGCTCTGACAGCTGCGTTCCGAAGTACCTATAGCCATAGTGAGTGAAGTCCGCTAGCGTGATGGCTATCACCGTGCGGTCCAGAATAAGGAGTCATGCCCCGTGTCAGGAAACAGAGCCGTTGCCTACAAAGGACCAGGGAAAGTCGAGGTCATCGACACCGACTACCCCACCTTCGACCTCAGGGACGCCCCGGGGATCAACCCGGCCAACATTGGCCGCAAGGTTCCCCACGGCGTCATTCTGCGAACAGTCACCACCAACATCTGCGGCTCGGACCAGCACATGGTCCGCGGCCGCACCACCGCCCCGACCGACCTGGTACTCGGACACGAAATCACCGGCGAGGTCATCGAATGCGGACCCGACGTCGAATTCATCAAGGTCGGCGACATTGTCTCGGTCCCGTTCAACATTTCCTGCGGCCGCTGCCGCAACTGCAAGGAACGCAAGACCGGCATCTGCCTGAACGTGAACCCGGACCGCCCCGGCAGCGCTTACGGTTACGTGGATATGGGCGGCTGGGTCGGCGGCCAGGCCGAATACGTCATGGTGCCCTACGCGGACTGGAACCTGCTGAAGTTCCCGGACCGCGACCAGGCCTTGGAGAAGATCATGGACCTGACCATGCTCTCCGACATCCTGCCCACCGGATTCCACGGCGCCGTCACCGCCGGCGTCGGAGTCGGCTCCACCGTGTATGTGGCCGGTGCCGGGCCGGTTGGCCTTGCTGCCGCGGTCGGCGCGCAATTACTCGGCGCCGCCGTCGTTATTGTGGGGGACCTCAACGAACAACGGCTCGCGCAGGCACGCAGCTTCGGCTGTGAAACCGTGGACGTGTCCAAGGGCGATCCGAAGGACCAGATCGAGCAGCTCCTGGGCGTGCCCGAAGTGGACTCCGGTATCGATGCCGTTGGTTTCGAAGCCCGCGGCCACGGCAAGGACTCCTCGCACGAGGCGCCGGCCACCGTGCTGAACTCGCTGATGGACATCACCGCCGCCGGCGGTGCGCTGGGCATCCCCGGGCTCTATGTCACCGGCGATCCCGGCGCGGCGGATGAAGCCGCGCAGCACGGTTCGCTCTCCATCAGCCTCGGCACCGGCTGGGCCAAGTCGCTGTCCTTCACCACCGGCCAGTGCCCGGTCATGAAGTACAACCGCCAGCTGATGATGGCGATCCTGCACGACAAGGTCCAGATCGCCAAGGCCGTCAATGCCAAGGCCATCCCGCTCGAAGACGCGCCCAAGGGCTACGCCGAGTTCGACGCCGGCGCCGCGACCAAGTACGTCCTGAACCCGAACGGCTACATCAAGAACTGATCGAGGAGAGGAACAGCAACGATGAATGCGAAGAATCTGCAGGAAGTCCTGGATGCCTCCGGCAACACCGTTGAGCTCCTGCGCAATTCCCAGCTCGGCGCCTACATCTACCCGGTGGTCGCCCCGGAATTCACCAACTGGCGCAGCGAGCAGCGGGCCTGGCGCGAGACGGCCGTGCTCTATGACCAGTCCCATCACATGGACAATCTGTTCATCAAGGGCCCGGACGCGCTGAAGCTGATTTCCGACACGGCCATCAACAGCGTGGCCAACTTCCCGGTCAACAAGGCCAAGCAGTATGTGCCGACGACGCCGGCAGGGCACGTGATCGGCGATGGCATCCTCTTCCACGAGGACGAGGACGAGTACATCTACGTGGGCCGTGCGCCCGCGGCTAACTGGCTGCTCTACCACGGCGAGACCGGCGGCTATGACGCCGAAATCGTCGTCGACCGCCGCTCGCCGTCACGCCCGATGGGCCAGCCGGTCAAGCGCAAGTACTGGCGCTTCCAGATCCAGGGGCCCAACGCCTGGCAGATCATCGAGAAGATCAACGGCGGCCCGGTGGAGCAGCTGAAGTTCTTCAACATGGACCATATGAATGTGGCCGGCGCGCAGGTCCGCACGCTGCGCCACGGGATGGCCGGCGCTCCCGGGCTGGAGCTATGGGGGCCGTACGAAACCTACGACAAGGCCCGCGATACGATCCTGCAGATCGGTCAGGAGTTCGGCATGCTGGCGGTCGGCTCGCGCGCCTACCCGTCCAACACGCTGGAGTCGGGCTGGATCCCATCCCCGCTGCCGGCAATCTACACCGGCGAAGAAATGCGGCCCTACCGCGAATGGCTGGGCGCGGACAGCTACGAGGCGACCAACGCGGTGGCCGGCAGCTTCGTCGCGGACAAGATCGAGGACTACTATCTGACCCCGTGGGAGCTAGGCTACGGCTCGTTCGTGAAATTCGACCATGACTTCATCGGCCGCGAGGCGCTGGAGAAGATCGATCCGGCCACCCAGCGCAAGAAGGTCACGCTGGCGTGGAACCCCGAGGATATGGCGAAGATCTTCGCCTCCCTGTTCGACACCGAAGGCACGCCGTACAAGTACTTCGACCTGCCGCTGGCCAACTACGGCTCCTCGAACTACGACGCCGTGATCGACGCGGACGATACTAACGTGGGCCTGTCCATGTTCACCGGCTACAGCGCCAACGAGCGGCGTGCACTCTCGCTGGCCACCGTGGATCCGTCCGTGCCCGAAGGAACGGAGCTGAAGGTCATCTGGGGCGAGCCGGACGGCGGCACCCGCAAGACCACGGTGGAGCCGCACCAGCAACTCGAGGTGCGCGCCGTGGTCAGCCCGGTGCCGTACTCCGAGACGGTCCGGAAAGACTACCAGGGCGGCTGGCGCTCCGGCCAGAAGAGCTAACCGGAACCGGCGGGGCCTGGAAAGTCATCCAGGCCCCGCCGGAAAATCCTCCGAAGAACGACGACGGGTGGCGGGCCGGGTGCCCGCCAGCCGTTGCGTTCCTGGACTTCGCCGGTATGCGGCGCAGGGCGGGTGATTGGACGCTTACCCGCCGGCGCGGAACTCGCGGACCCACTCCGCCGTGGTCTTCAGCCCGCCGAAAGTATAGAAGTGCAGCAGGATCCGGCCATGCTCCGCCTCGTTGTGACGCTGCGCGAACTCCGTAATGATCTTGTCCGGGCCGGCGGTACCGAGCAGGTTCGTCAGGGAGAACCCGTACTTGTGCACAATTCCCGCGGAGGAAGCGACACCGAAACGACGCGCATAGTTGAGCAGCCGCTTAACGCCGGCGGGTCCGGGCACGCCGATCTCCACCGGGGCCTGCACACCGCGCCGCCGAAGTTCCGACAGCCAGGCGAAAACCGGGTCGGCGTCGAAACCGAACTGCGTGATGATGGAGCATTCCAGACCGAGTTCCTGCAGCGCTGCGTACTTCTCCATGAGCGCCTCCCACAGCACCTCGTCGCTGATGTCGGGGTGGCCTTCCGGGTAGCCGCTGATGCTCACGCGTGTGAAACCGTACTGGCCCAGCAGGCCGGTCCGGATGAGGGCGAGTGAATCCTCATATGGCCCTTCGGGCTGGGCGGGGTCACCGCCGACTACAAACACGTCCTCAGGGGCCGCCTCCGTTGCCAACGCGTCGAGGAATCCTTCCAGCTCGGCTTGCGAGGCAAGTCTGCGCGCGGAGATGTGGGGAACCGGGACGAACCCCAACCGCTTGACGGCAGCCGCCGCGCCGACCCGCATCGGCAGGTCTTCGTTGCCGAGGAACGTCACGGAGATCCTGGTGCCCGGCGGGATGAAATCTGCTGCCTCTTCCAGCGCCGGCACATCCTTGCCCGTCATCTCCAGGGAGAAGTCCTCCAGCAGCGAGCGCACGGCGTCGGGATTTGTTGGACTGGGGTTAGCCATAGCATTCCTTCTTCCGTCGGATCTCGCCGAGGACCTCGGGCGCCGGCGACAGTCATTCGATTCTATCGCTCAATAACTATCTGCATAGGGGTTTGCGGCACGCCATTGGGACGCTGCTGTCCAGCAGCTTAAAATAGGTGCATGGCCGATTCGCTCACCCCTGAGCAACGCAGCGCCAACATGTCCAGGATCCGCGGCAAAAACACCAAACCGGAGCTCGTGGTCCGCCGGCTGCTGCATGCCAGGGGCTACCGGTACCGGCTGCACGGCTCGGCCGCTGGGGCCAAGCTTCCCGGCCGGCCGGATCTGGTCTTTTCTGGGCGGCGCAAGGTCATTTTCGTCAACGGCTGCTTCTGGCATGCGCACAGCTGCAAGGTCGGCCAGCACGAGCCCAAGTCCAATACCGAGTTCTGGCAGGCCAAGCGGTCCCGGACCGCGGCCCGGGACGAAGCGCAACGGCAGGAACTGCACGCGGCAGGCTGGGATGTGCTGACGGTGTGGGAGTGTGAGTTCAAGAAGTCCAGTGATCTGGGCAGTCTGGAAGAACGACTCATCGGGTTCCTGGGCTAGACGCGGCACTCCTGCCGGCCGGTCCGGCAGCGTCTACCTCACCGTAGTGCCGGCCTGCTGTTCCCACAGCCGCAGTTCCCCGCGCGTGGGCAGCGCCTCCCAGTCCCCCGGATAGCCGACGGCGAACGCGCCCAGAATAGCTCCGCGCTCCAGCCGCGCCTGCACATCGAGCTCGTCCAACAGCCCCGACAGGTAGCCGGCGGTGAAGGCATCCCCTGCCCCCACAGTGTCGCGTACGACGACCTGATGGGCCGCCACATGATGCGGCCTCCCATCGATCCAGCCCGTGGCGCCGTCGGCCCCGCGTTTGATGATCACTTGGCCCACGCCCAGAGCGGCCAGTGCGGCGGCCGCCGCGGCCTCGCCGTTGTAAGCTTCGGGGACCGCGAGCGCCAGCTCGTCCTCCGAGGCAATAACGACGTCGGCGCACGCGGCGATGGTGGGCAGCGTTGCGGCAGCTCGCTGCGCCGTCCATAGTTTGGCGCGGAAGTTGACGTCGAAGGAGACCAGGATGCCGGCATCGCGCGCGGCCCGGGCCGCCCACAGCACTGCCTCGGCAGCAGAGTCCGACAATGCAGGGGTAATGCCCGTCAGGTGGAGGACCCGGGCACCGGCCGCCACTGCGGGCCGGACCAGGTCAACGGTCAAGGCGGAACCGGCAGAGCCCGCCCGGTAGTACTGCACCCGGGCTAGATCCGCGGTCCGCTGCTCCAGCAGCATCAATCCTGTAGGACGGTGGTCGTCGTGGCTGACGGCATCCGTCAGCACGCCCTCGGCCCGCAGCTGCCGCAGCGCGAAGGCGCCGATCTCGTCCTGCCCCAGACGCCCGGCCCAGCGGGCCGTGTGCCCCAGCCGGGACAGGCCGATGGCCACGTTGGATTCCGCACCGGCCAGGCACAGCTGTGCACTGCCGCCCATCCGCAGCAGGCCGGGGTGGCGGAACGAGCCCATGGACTCGCCGAAGGTCAGGACATCAACTGGCTCCACCGTCAGCCCCGGGCGTCCGCTGCCAGCTGCAGGTAGGCGCGCGCCCGGTTGCGCAGTTCCGCCAGGTCTCCGCCGGACGCGGCGTCGCCGACCAGCGGGCTGCCCACGCCGACGGCGAGCGCGCCGCGCCGCCAGTATTCCACTGCTTCGGCTTGTCCCACGCCGCCGATGGCGATGAACGGGATCTCCGGGAACGGATCGCGCACCGCCTTGAGGTACTCCGGGCCGCCGGCCGAGGCGGGGAAGAGCTTGATGGCGGAGGCGCCGAGTTCCATGCCCTGGTAGCACTCGCTCGGAGTAAAGGCACCGGCGATGACCGGGACGCCGCGTTCGGCTGCTTCCGCAACGGACGGTGCCAGCGACGGTGTCAGGATGAACTGCGCACCGGCGCCCAGGACCGCCGCGACGTCGTCAACGGTCAGGACCGTCCCCGCACCAATGACGGCATCCGGACCGGCATGCTCGCACACGGTCTCGATCACCCGCTGGGCATCCGGTGTGGTGATGGCGATTTCCAGGTACTTGACGCCCTCCTCCACCAAGGCGAGGGCCGAAGCAATGGAGGCATCGGCGTCGTTCCCGCGGATCACGGCCAGCAGCCGGGCCTCGCGCAGTCCGGCGACCAGGTCGTCTGGTTTCAGAGGGATCGGTTGCATCATCATCACCATTCCGCGTGGGAGCCGTCGGGGTGGCGCCAAAGCGGCGAACGCCACTGGTGCTCCAGCTTGTCGGCCACCCGCACCGCGTTTTCGTCGATCTCGATACCCAGACCGGGTCCGGTCAGCCGTTCAATGTGCCCGTCCACAAACTTCAGCGGCGTCTTGTCCAGCACGTAGTCCAGCACCTCGGCGCCTTGGTTGTAGTGGATGCCGATGCTCTGCTCCTGGATCAGGAAATTGGGCGTGGCGAAGCCGACCTGGAGGCAGGCGGCCAGCGCCAGCGGGCCGAGCGGGCAGTGCGGGGCGAGCTGGACATCGAAGACCTCGGCCAGGGACGCGATCCGGCGCACTTCGGATATGCCGCCGGCGTGGCTGAGGTCCGGCTGGGCGACGGCGATGCCCGACTGCAGCACGGGCAAAAATTCCTGCCGGGAGTACAGCCGCTCGCCCGTGGAGACCGGGATGGAGGTGGAGCGGGCCAGCTCGCCGATCAGGTGCGAGTTTTCCGGCACCACGGGTTCTTCCAGGAAGAACGGGCGCAGCGGTTCGAGCAGCGGGGCCACGCGGCGGGCATTGGCCAAGGTGAAGCGCCCGTGGAAATCCACCGCCACGTCCCGGTGCTCCCCCAAAACTTCCCGGGCCGCCGCCACGCGGGAGACCACGCCGTCGATCTCCGCCATGGTGCCCAGCCGCCCCATTTTGCCCGAGGCATTCATTTTGACGGCGGTCAGCCCGGCGTCCAGTTGCTCGAGGATGTGGTCCTTGACCTCGTTGGGGTCATCGCCGCCCACCCAGCCGTAGACGCGGATGCGGTCCCGCACGTGGCCGCCCAGCAACTGGTGGACCGGCACATTGAGGTGCTTGCCGGCAATGTCCCACAGCGCCTGGTCGATCCCGGAGACGGCGCTAGCCAGAATGGGGCCGCCGCGGTAGAAGCCGGCCTTGGTCATCACCTGCCAGTGGTCTTCGATCCGCAGCGGATCCGTCTGCAGCAGCACTTCCGCGAACTGGGCGACCGCCGTCCGCACTGTTTCGGAGTGGCCCTCGCAGGTGGCCTCGCCCCAGCCCACAATGCCGGTGTCCGTCTCGATCCGGACAAAGAGCCATCGCGGCGGCACCAGGAAAGTCTCAACCTTGACGATGCGCATCTGGCACGATCCCTCCCCTTGCCTATCCCTTGGTGGCGCCGGCGGTCAGGCCGGAGACGATGTACTTCTGCGTGAACAGGGCGATGATCATGATCGGAATCGTGACCACGGTGGCCGCCGCCATCAGGCCGCCCCAGTCGATCGAGGCGTAGGAGACGAAGTTGAAGATGGCCACGGGCAGGGTCTTGGTGTTGGCCCCGGACAGCACCAGGGCGAACATGAAGTTGTTCCACGAGAAGATGAAGGACAGGATGCCGGCCGTAGCAATACCGGCCACGGACAGCGGCAGCGTGATCCGGGTGAACGCGCCGATCGGCGTCAGCCCGTCCACCTGCGCCGCCTCCTCCAGCTCCAGCGGCATCGAGTCGAAGTAGCTCATCATGATGTAGACGATCAGCGGCAGGGCCACAAACATGTGCGAGAGGATCAGCACCTCGTACCCGCCGACCATCCGCAGGTTCGAGAACACGTAGTACCAAGGCACCAGCAGCGAGACGCCGGGAATGATGCGCGCCATCAGCACCACCAGCGCAGAGCGCCGCATGGCGAACCGGCTCATCGAGTAAGCAGCCGGGATGCCGATGATCAGGGACAGCGCGGTGGACACGAAGGCCACCCAGAAGCTGTTAAAGATGAAGGTGAAGTAGTTGTTCCGGCCCAGGACGTTGTCGTAGTTTTCCCATGTGGGGCTGAAAAAGACCGCCTTGGACGCGTCGTAGATGTCCACATTGGTCTTCAGCGAGGCCAGCAGCATCCACACCAGCGGCGCCAGGAAGGTCAGCACAATCGCCACCAGCGCCACCACCCGGAACCACTTGTAGGCACGTGTTCGGATCGGCTTACGACGGCGGGCGGAGGGCTTCGCGGTGCCGGTTCCGTTGCCGGAACCGCCGGTTGCCGTGGTGGCGTTGCGTTGGGTATCTGTCAGGGCGTTCATTACTTGCTCCCCTTCCGGCGGAAGGTCACGAGCCACATGCAGGCCACGATGATCATGAAGAACAGGATCAGCACGGCCGAGGCCACACCGTAGTCCATGTAGTCGAAGCTGAGGCCGTAGGCGTAGATGTTCAGCGTTTCCACTTCATTGAAGGAACCGCCGCCCTTGCCCTTGGTGGCATAGAGGATGTCGAATGTCTTCAGCGCATCGATGCCGCGCAGCAGCACGGCCACGATCACCGTGGGCATCATCAGCGGCAGCGTCACGTACCAGAACCGCTGCCAAGCGGTGGCGCCGTCGATCCGCGCCGCCTCGTCCGGCTCATCGGACAGGGACGTCAGTCCGGCTAGGAGGATCAGCACCACCATGGGCGTCCACTGCCACACATCCACGAAGAGCAGCGTGGTCAGCGCCGTCTCCGGACTGGAAAGCCAGGGCTGGCCCGGGATCCCGAAGAAGTTCAGCAACTGGTTGGCGAACCCGATGTTCGGATCCAGGATCAGCCGCCACATCATGCCGACCGCCACGGGAGTTGCCACCAGCGGCAGCAGGATCACCACGCGGACAAACTTTTCGCCCTTGAACGGCCGCCAGAGCAGCAGCGCGATGCACATGCCCAGCACCATCTGGATGGCCAACGCGCCGATAGTGAAGTAGAAGGTGCGCCCGACGGCTGGCCAGAACCGCTGGGTATCGGTCAGGACTTCCGCATAGTTCTCGAGCCCAATGAAGTCGGATTCGGCCCGGACGGAGCCGGAGGCATCCGTCAGGCTCAGGTAGAGGGTCCACGCCAGCGGGAAGACAATCAGGATGCCCACGAAGACCATCGCGGGCGCGGCGAAAAGCCATTTGCGGTGGTCGTTGGCCCAGTCCGAATAGGCCTGCCAACCGGTCTTTTTCGGTCCCTTGGGGGCGGGCCCGGGCTGCGGGGTTTCAGTGGATAGTGCAGTCATCTCTCACCCTGGGTCGGAGTGGTGGGAGAACGACGGCGGCGCGTTGCCGCCGTCGTTCTCCGTCAGCCTTTGATTCGGCTACTTTTCGTCTTCGAGGAAGGCCTCGAACGACGTGTTGGCGGCTTCCGCGGCCTTGGCCGCATCCTCGCCGGTAATGGCCGCAACGATCGGATCGCCGACAATTTCGCGGGCCTCGGCTACCGAGACCACCAGCGGGCGGTCATAGCCAACCCCGTTCTCGGCGCTGACCGCAATGGCCTCCGCGAGGTCCTTCGGGTAGGTGGAGATACCTTCCGGGTCCTCCCAGACGGATGAACGCGGTCCGGGCACGCCGGCCTTCTGGACCTCAAGCGTCTTTTCCTTGCTGGTGGCCCACTCGATGAACTTCCACGCGTTGTCCTGATTGGCCGAGGCCTCATTGATGGCCAGGCCCCAGGAGGGAACGTTGTACGGCTTGGAGCCTGCCGGGCCTTCGGGCATCGGCGCGAAGCCGACCGTCTCCGCCACCTTCGAGTCGGCGGGATCCGTGGCGTTCTTGTAGAGGCTGTCCGCCTCGGTGTAGAACGCGGCCCCGCCCTGGGTGAAGATGGCCATGGCCTCGGGCCAGCTCATGTCCGTACTGACGTTCTCCGGCCCGTATTCGCGGATCATCCGGCCGTAATAGTCGTAGGCCTCCTTGGCCTCGGGAGTGCCGATTGCCGACTTGCCGGAATCGTCAATGAAGTCCCCGCCGAAGGAGTACAGGTACGAGGAGAACTGCGTGACCGCGGCCGAACGGCCGGTGCGCGCAACGAAGCCCGCCGTGTCCGGGTTCTCTTCCTTGATCTGCTTGGCCGCGGCCTCCAGCTCTTCGAGGGTCTTGGGCACCTCAAGGCCGGCCTTTTCCAGCAGGTCCTTGCGGTAGTAGAGCACCTCGCGCTCGGTGATCAGCGGCACGCCCACCACCTTGTCCTCGAAGGTGGTGGCCTCCACCGGACCGGACTGGAAGTCGGACCAGTCCCACTCCGCGTTGCCCTCGACCCGCTCGGTGAGATCGGCCAGGTAGCCGTTCTGCGCGAAGAGCTTGCCCTCCTGCAGCGGCCGGTACATCATCACGTCGATCTCGTCCGTACCGGCGTTGAGCTTCACGTTGTACTGGTCGGACAGCTGGTCTTCGCCCAGCTGGGTGAGCTCTACTTTGAGACCGCTCTCCGCTTCGAATTCCGGAATGGCTTCCTTGATGATGTCTGTCCACACATGGTTGGCCAGGGTTACCCGCAGCGTGCTAGAGGCCTCTTCGCTGCCCCCGCCGCCGCTGCCGCAAGCCGTGAGCCCGAGGGAGAGCAGGGCTGCCACCGCCGTAGCGCGCATTACATTCTGTCGTTTCACGCTGACTCCGTTTCTGGATGGGGCCCTGATCGACTCTCACGGACCCGCAGCAGATGCCTCTTTACATCTGCCGATTACTTGAACAATAGTGACTAAGATCATACTTATTCAAGAGGCGTGGTTGAATTAAAAAGATGAGTGGCGAGAGGCAGGCGGCAAAATGAGCGAGCGCACATCGACGGCCGACGCGTCGGCTAGCCCGGCCTCGGCCTCGACGCCAGCCGCATCGACACCGGCTGCATCGACACCGGCCACGACGGCGGCTAGCCCGCCCGGCCTGCAGGGGCGTGTGCTGGAACAGCTCGGCATGGCAATCTGCGGGGGAAGCCTGCGTCCAGGCGAGGTCTTGCGCAGCGACGCGCTGGAAGAGCGCTACCACGTGTCGCGGTCCGTCATCCGGGAGGCGCTTAGCATCCTCGGCTCCATGGGGCTGGTCGAATCACGGCGCCGGGTGGGCGTGACCATCCAGCCCGCCACGGCCTGGAACCTCTACGACCCGCTGGTCATCCGTTGGCGCCTGGCCACCAACGGGCGGCTGAAGCAGCTGCGCTCGCTCACCGAGCTGCGCAGCGCCGTCGAACCCCAGGCCGCGCTGCTCGCCGCGCAACGCGCCCCGCTCTCGGATGGATCGGATCTAGTGGGCTTGGCGGCCAAAATGTGGGCCGCGGGCCAGGCCGGCGACTCCGAGGAGTTCCTCGCCCTGGACATCGAGTTCCACCGGTTGGTGCTGCAGAGTTCGGGCAACGAAATGTTCACCAAGCTGGATTCACTGGTCGCTGAGGTGCTCTCCGGCCGGACCCAGTACGGGCTCATGCCGCACCATCCCAGCGACGAGGCCCTGCAACTGCATGCCGACGTCGCCAGCGCCATCCAGCGCCGCAAGCCGGATGAGGCACACGCAGCCATGCTGCGCATCATGCAGCAGGCCATCGAGGAAATGAGCAGCCTGTGGGCACAAGAACATCCCGGCGAGCCGCTGCCGAGCGAATAAGACCAGACCGGGCGACCGTCCGGACCACTCCCCGGAACGACAAAAAAGCAGCCCCTCCAGCGCGGGAGGGGCTGCTCATTCTGATGGTCCTTGCGCCTACTGGGCGAACTCGTCACCCGAGGCGCACTCAACCTGGCCGCTGCCGGAGTTCGTGGCGGCGCTCTGTCCATCCATGATGATTTCGCAGGTCACGGTGCCGCTTTCGGACGTGACGCTGACAGCGCCAATCGGGAGCCCGGTGTAGGAAATCTCTTCCTCCCAGACCCCGTCGATTTGCTCTTCCACCGGCTGGGCGCCGTCGAAGTACACCACGCCTGCAGGTCCCTCCGAGGTCACCTTGTACTGCACGGTGTGCTCACCCACCGCCTGGGTGAAGAACATGGCGATGATCGAGGTGATGACGATGGCTGCGATCACGCCGAGCGCGCCCAGGACAATGCCCGTGATGGACAGGCCCTTCTTCTGCTTTTTGACCAGCGCGATGATGCCGAAGATGATCGCCAGCGGGCCAAGGATAAAGCTGACGACGCCGATACCCGGGATCACCCCGAGCACAATGGCCACGATGCCGAGCACCAGCGCCGTGATGGCCAGGCCCTTCTTCTCCTGCACCGACGCCTGGTAGCCGTAGCCACCCTGGTCCGGGTACTGGCCATACGGTGAATTCTGCTGCGGCGCCTGGCCGTAAGGCTGGTTCGACGGGTAGTTCGCGGCGGGCTGGTCTGCACCTTCCTGCGGCTGGTTCGACGGATTTTCGGGAGACTGGTTAGACAAGGATTCCCCTGGGCTAGATGCGGGTGATGCGGAAGCAGCATCGATCGCCGCCCCCTCCGCCGAGTCTAACCGAACCTCCGGAAGTCCTCGATGGGGAGTTCTTTCCAGCCTCCCTCAGGTTGCCAGGTGCGTCGGGGCGAACATCTTGAGCAACGTCTCAACAACGACGACGTTGGGACCCTCCGCCGCAAAGCTCTCCTCGAGGGCCTGGCGGACGTTCCCGGGCTCCACCCGGCGAGCCGGAACCCCGAAGGCTTCGGCCAGCTTCACGAAGTCCGGCCGCGCGAGTTCGGTGGCGGTGGCCTGCCCGAAGGCGTCCTCCATGTATTCGCGCAGGATACCGTAGCCGCCGTCGTCGACAATCAGCCAGGTGACCGGGAGATTGTGCTGCTTGGCGGTGGCCAACTCGCTGATGGAATACATTGCAGAACCGTCGCCCGAAACGGCCAGCACGCGTGCCGGCAGTCCCTTGCTGGCGAGGCCGACCGAACCGCCGAGCGCTCCCGGGAAGCCGAAGCCGAGCCCGCCGGCACCCTGCGCCGAGTGGAACTGGCCGTCGCGCGAGTCCCAGCAGCTCCACGCCCAGTACGCGGAAATTGTCATGTCCCAGAAGGTCTGCATGCCATCCGGAACAGCCTCGCGGATGTCGGCCATGAAAGCCCGTTCCTTGGCCAGGTCCTGGGCATCGAGGCGCGCCTGCACGTTGGCCAGGGTTTCCTTCACCAGCTGCTCCGGTGTCTTGCCGTGCCAGTCGGGCGAGAACGCCGGTTCCGTTTCCGGCCGGGCCGAGGCGATCAGCGCTTCGTCCAGCGCCTGCAGCGCCTGGCCGGCGTCGGCGCGGATCCCCAAAGCCGGCCTGTTGGATTCGAGCACCCTGGGTTCGGCGTCGATCTGGATGATCCTGCCGCGCGGTTCAAAGGTGAAGTAGTTGCTGGTGACCTCGCCCAGCGAGGAGCCGACCACCACCAGCACGTCGGCGTCTTCCAGGACATCGGTGACGTACCGGTCCTCCACCCAGGACTGCAGCGACAGTTCATGCTGCCAGGGGAAAGCCCCGTTGCCGCCCGGCGAACAGACCACGGGAGCGCGCAGCTTTTCCGCGATGGAGCGCAGCCACGGCTCTGCCCTGCCCCGGCGCACCCCGCCACCGGCGATGATGGCCGGGCGTTCGGCGGAAGCGAGCCACTTCACCGCTTCCTTCACCAGCTCGGTACGCGGCGGATTATCAAATGCTTCGGCGAGCGCATCCTCAACGGGCGGGACCATAATCGGATCGAGCAGGACATTCTGCGGCACTTCCACCCAGACCGGGCCCTGCGGCGAGGAAATGGCCTCCGTCCAGGCGTCCTGGATCGCCGACGGAATGCCGGAGGCGTGCTGGATCAGCCGCTGGCTCTTGGTGACATTGGCGGCGGAGGCCTTCTGGTCATCGAGTTGGTGCAGCATGCCCTTGCGCCGGGCACCGAGCCCTTCCAGCGGAATTTGGCTGGCCACCACCACCATCGGCACGCCGGTGGCGTAGGCCTCCTGCAGTCCGGCCAGCGAGGTCAGCGCACCCGGTCCCGTGGAGAGGAAGAGCACGCCGACGTCGCCGGTGGCGCGCGAGAAGCCGTCCGCGGCGAAGGCCGAGTTGTTCTCCACCCGGGAAGAAACAAAGTGCAGGTTGGACCGGCTCAGGGCATCGAAGAGGCCGAGCGCGTGCTGGCCGGGAATGCCGAACACGGTGGTTGCACCCAGGGCGCTCAGGGTTTCGACGACGAGGTCCCCGCCGTTGCGAGCCGCGACGATTGTTTCACCGGCGCTGGTCCCGCTGGTGCTGGGTGCCGTCACGATCAGGAGCCTTCCCCACCGCGCAGGGCGTTGGCGGCCAACGGATCCCCGTGCGGCGGCGTATCGCCACCCTGCGCCTCGGCGTCGCGCTGGTCCGCTCCCCCGCGTGCAACGGAAGCACCGCGGCCAACGGAAGCGCCGCCGTCGTTGTTCTGGCTGTCCGCGGCGTTCGCGGCCATCAGCGTCAACAGATCGTAGGCCACATGGCTGGCGGCGACGCCGGTGATTTCCGCATGATCGTAAGCCGGCGACACTTCCACGACGTCGGCGCCGATGAGGTTCATGCCGCGGAAGCCGCGGATGATCTCCAGCAGTTCGCGGCTGGTCATGCCGCCGGCCTCGGGCGTTCCCGTGCCGGGCGCGTGGGCAGGATCCAGCACGTCGATGTCGACCGAGATGTAGAGCGGGCGGTCGCCGATCCGGTCGCGCAGCTTGGCCACCACTTCGCGGACGCCCTGGTAGTAGACATCGGAACTGGTCACGATCCCGAAGCCGAAACGGTGGTCGTCGTCGAGGTCCTTCTTGCCGTAGAGCGGGCCGCGGGTGCCCACGTGCGAGATGGCCTCGGTGTCCAGGATGCCCTCCTCCACCGCGCGGCGGAACGGGGTGCCGTGGGTGTACTCGGCGCCGAAGTAGGTGTCCCAGGTGTCCAGGTGCGCGTCGAAGTGCAGCATGGCCACCGGCTGGCCGGCGCGCTCCGCGGCGGCGCGCAGCAGCGGCAGGGCGATGGTATGGTCCCCGCCGAGCGTGATGAGCTTGGTGCCATTTTCGGTCAGATCCAGCGCGTTCTGCTGGATGGTCTCGATCGCCTCGTTGATGTTGAACGGGTTGACCGCCATGTCGCCGGCATCGGCAGCCTGCAGGCTCTCGAACGGGCTCACGTCCCACGCCGGGTTGTAAGGGCGCAGCAACCGCGAGGCTTCACGGACGTGGTTGGCGCCGAAGCGTGCACCCGGGCGGTAGGAAACCCCGGAATCAAAGGGAACACCGACGACGGCGACATCGGCGTGGGCCACCTGGTCCAGCCGCGGGAGACGGGCGTAGGTGGCGGCGCCGGCAAAGCGCGGAATCCGGGATGAATCGATGGGGCCGAGCTTGCCGTTGGCCTCGACGCGGAGTTCTTCCATGTGGTCTCTCCTGAGAAAAAGTTGCCCAATAAGCATCAAGTGTTTTGAAATAGGCTAATTGTGGTCAGCGTCTCAGTCAAGACCGGTCGGCTTCTGGCCAACAGGAAAGGGGCGTGTATAGCCTGACAGGAAGCTGAAGTTGCAGCACCAGCCCAGGAGGCAGCATTGCAGGCACTGACGGTTACACCCGGAGTAAAGGATTCCCTCGTGCTGCGGGACGTGGCGGAACCGGACCCCGGCGAGGGCGCGGTCCTTGTCGATGCGCTGTCCGTCGGCCTCTGCGGCACGGACCGCGAGATCATCGCCGCCGAATACGGCTCCGCGCCGGAAGGCCGGGAGCATCTGGTGCTGGGGCACGAGAACCTGGGCCGGGTCCGCGAGGCGCCGCCTGAGTCCGGCCTGGCGCCGGGCGATCTCGTGGTCGGCATCGTCCGACGTCCCGATCCGGAACCCTGCGCCGCGTGTGCCACCGGAGAGTGGGACATGTGCCTCAACGGGCGCTACACCGAGCACGGCATCAAGTCATTGGACGGGTTCGCGCGGCAGCAATGGCGGGCCGGGCCGGACGCGATGGTGAAGCTCGATGCCTCCTTGACCGACGTCGGGGTGCTGCTGGAACCAACCACCATTGTGGCGAAGGCCTGGGAGCAGATCGAGCGCATCGGCGCACGCGCCTATTTCGATCCCAAAATCGTCGCGGTAACCGGCGCGGGACCCGTGGGCCTTTTGGCCGCACTGCTGGGAGTGCAGCGCGGGCTGGAAGTCCACGTCTACGATCTGGTCGAGGAAGGGCCGAAACCTGGGCTGGTGAAGGACCTCGGCGCAGTGTTCCACACCGACTCGCTCCCGGAATCCGGCGTGGAAGCCGACGTGCTCCTCGAATGCACCGGGGTTCCTTCCGTGGTGCTCGACACCATCAACTGCAGCGCAAACAACGCCATCACCTGCCTCACCGGCGTTTCCGGAACCGGGCGCCGGACATCGGTCGACCTGGGCCAGCTCAACCGCACGGCGGTGCTGGAGAACGACGTCGTGTTCGGCACGGTCAACGCCAACCGCCGCCACTACCTCCAAGCGGCGGAGGCGCTGGCACAGGCGGACCAGGCCTGGCTCGGACGCCTGATCACCCGGCGGACCCGGCTCGAAGACTTCGCCCAGGCCTTCGAACAACGCGACGATGATGTGAAGGTGGTCATCGACCTGCAGCAGGAGTAGCTGCAGAACCCAACCGGAAGAATTACCGCGCGGCGGCGGGAACCAGGGTCCAGGTGACGATGGCCTGCTCGTCCGTCTCATTGATCCAGGTGTGCGGCTCGCGGCCGGAGAACGAGATAGTATCGCCCGCATTGAGCTCGTAGCGTTCCGATGTAAAGATCAGCGTGATGCGGCCGGCGATGACATGCAGGACGTCCACTTCGCAATCCACCGAGTAGAGCTCGGATTCGCCCCGCCCCCGCGGCTCGATGACCGCCCGGATGATCTGCAGGCGGCGCTCGTGCCGCGCGGTCAGCAGCTCTTCCTTGATGCCCTGGCCGCCGAGACTGATCCGCGGACCCTCCCCTGCGCGCGATAAATGCGTATCCGGCATCAGGAACAGGTCGCCGATGGAGATGCCCAGAACCTGGCACAACGTCACCAATGAAGCTACCGACGGCGACGTGAGGTCCCGCTCCACCCGGCTCAGGAAGCCCTTAGTCAAGCCCGTGGAGTCCGCAACCTGCTCAATAGTCATGCGCTGTTCCTGCCGCGCCGCCCGGATCCGGGATCCGATCGCCACCGGGGCATTGCTGGGCTCAACAGGCAGTGCTTTCACTGAGCAACTCTTTCTCGCGGCAGGAGAGGCGTACTCCCCCGGATCTTCGACATTTCTTGACGTGTCGCCCACATCACAATTAGCCTAACACTCAACACTTGTTGCCTAACAGGCAATTTCTTTATTTCCTGCTTCAGGAGTCTTCTTCCCATGGATGGTCAAATCATCAACGTCATCATTGTGGTCGCCTACTTGGCCGCGATGCTGCTATTCGGCTGGTGGGGCAAGTCCCGCACCAAGAACAATAGCGATTATCTCGTGGCCGGCCGCCGACTCGGCGGGCTACTCTACACAGGCACGATGGCCGCCGTCGTTCTTGGCGGTGCCTCCACTGTCGGCGGCGTTGGTCTTGGCTACACGTTCGGGCTTTCCGGCATGTGGCTGGTGGTTGCCATCGGCACCGGCGTGCTGCTGCTGAGCCTGCTCTTCGCGCCCACCTTGCAGAAACTGAAAATCTACACGGTGGCACAGATGCTGACCCTGCGGTACGGCGTCAGCGCCACCAAGGTTTCCGGCATCGTCATGCTCGCCTATACCCTGATGCTGTGCGCCACGTCGACCGGCGCCTACGCGACCATCCTGGTGGTGCTCTTCGGCTGGGAACGTTGGCTGGCCATCACCGTAGGCGGAGCCATTGTGCTGATCTACTCCACAATCGGCGGCATGTGGTCCATCACGCTGGCGGACATGGCGCAGTTTGTCATCAAGACCATCGGCGTCTTCCTGCTCATGCTGCCGTTCACCTGGAACGCCGCCGGCGGACTGCACGGGATCCGCGAGCGCGTTGACGCCTCCTTCTTCGACCTCGGCGGCATCGGCGCGCAGACCATCATCACCTACTTCGTGGTCTACACCCTGGGCCTGCTGATCGGGCAGGACATCTGGCAGCGCGTTTTCACCGCCCGGTCTCCGGAGGTTGCCCGCTGGGGCGGTGCGACCGCCGGCATTTACTGCATCTTCTACGGTGCGGCCGGCGCCCTGATCGGCATGGCAGCCGCCGTCGTTATTCCGGGCCTGGAGAACCAGGACGATGTCTATGCGGACGTCGCGATGAACCTGCTGCCCATCGGCGTCGGCGGTATTGTGCTGGCCGCCGCCGTGGCCGCGATGATGTCCACCGCCTCCGGCACGCTGATTGCCGCCGCCACCGTGGCCAAGGCCGATGTGGTGCCCTTTGTCCGCTCCTGGCTCGGCAAACCGGCCCACCACGAGCACGGCGAAAACCCGGAGCACGATGTGCAGGGCAGCCGCTGGTATGTCCTCGGCCTCGGCGTCGTGGCGATTGTGCTGGCCATTCTGGTCCAGGACGTGGTCGCCGCCCTGACTATTGCCTACGACATCCTGGTCGGCGGATTGCTCATTGCCATCCTCGGCGGCCTGCTGTGGAAGCGCGGAACCGGCCTCGGCGCCGCGGCGTCCATGGCCGCCGGCAGCGTGGTCACCCTGACCACCATGATCATCCTCGAGGTCAACGCGGAAAATCAGTACGACGGCATCTACGCCAACGAGCCGATCTACTATGGCTTGATCGCCTCGCTGGTCGCCTACATAGTGGTGTCCCTGGCCACCAAGCCGACCGACCCGGCCGTGCGCGAGGCCTGGGACCTGCGCGTCGCCGGCGCTGTTCCGGAAGAAGTCCCGGTGGAAGGCCCGGAAGAGGTCCGCAACCGCTGACCTGCGTTGTTCCTGCTGAGCCTGTTGTTCCTGCCCGCCGGCTAGCCACCCACGGGCAGGAACAGCACCGTGTAAATACCCAGCGCCCCCAGGACGAAGACGCTGGCGGAGGTAAAAAGGACACCAACGACGTCGGCGTGTACCGTTTCGGAGGCAATGCCGCGGACGGCGCGGTGATACCGGATTTTCTGGGTGAGGTTGATGGCCAGGGCCGTCATGAGCGTGACGGCTACCAGAATCCCGGCGAACCAGCCGTGGTGCGGCATCCAGCGCAGGAAGATCGCGGCGGCAACAACCATCGCCATGGTGGTCCGGCCCCAGGCGAGGGACGTGCGCTCGGGCTGGAGTCCGGCGTCGTTGTGTTCGGGTGCGGGACCTTGGCGCAGGGCCATGGTCAGAGTGGCCTCAGGACCACGAAGACCACCAGGATCGCCGCGACAACTGCCCCGCCGATGGCCAGGATGGGCGCGATCAGCGGCAACGGCAGCGGGGTTTTGTGCCGCATGGCCCGCTCCACGTTCAGCCACCGGAAGAAGGCGCCGGCACCGATCACCATGGCCAGGACCAGCAGGAGGATGGCTACGGTCTTGCGGACCTCGGTGATGAACAGTTCGGTGGTGAACGCCTCGACGGCGATGCCGCCGGCCAGCAGCGCCAGCGAGGTGCGGATCCAGGCCAGGAAGGTGCGCTCGTTGGCCAGGGTGAACCGCGGGTCCGGTTCGGCGCCGCCGCGCAAAAGCCTGGTGGAGAACTTGCCGCGTCCGGGTGCGGGATCCGGGGTAGGAGATGCCGAGGTAGCCACGGCTCCATCCTAACGGTGGCCTGTCTTCATCCCGGCATTGCGGGCCGCCCATTACCCCGGGGTCCACCCCCATGAACCCTGGCCTGTGCCGGCTAACGCCCTGCCTCAGGGAACTTCGCGGCGTGCCACGGTATGATGGAGGTTGCGAAGGGGAGTAGCTCCACCGCCTGTCAGGGATTTCCGGTCTATCGGGAAATTCCGCGATGGAACGGCGTGGAGGCCTGTCGACATACTGGCCAGCACGATTGTGGCCCGGCAGTCCACCTGATCCTGCATCAATCCGGCAGGCTTCGGGCGAGCGAGACCTTCGGTCAGTTTGCCGTATAGCTGGCCGGAGCCATCCCGTCTCCGGTCCATGATCAGGAGCATCGCCACCATGAGCCCTTCCCGCGAAGGACCCACCCATTCCAGCCAGGCCCCGCCGTCGAACCGGGATATCAGACTCTGGCGCCGCTATCTGGCCGACGAACGCGCCGAAGCGGCCATCTACCGGGATCTGGCCCGGCGCCGCGACGGCGAAGAACGCGCCATCCTGCTCGAACTGGCCGAAGCCGAGGGCCGGCACGAACAGCACTGGCGCGACTTGCTCGGCGAGCACGCGGACAAGCCCGCCCGCCCTTCCTTCCGGCGCAGTCTGCTGCGCACCATGGCTCGGTGGTTCGGCTCGGTCTTTGTCATGGCGCTGGCGCAGCGTGCCGAGGGCCGCTCCCCCTACAGCTCCGAACCGGCCGCCACGAATGCGATGGCCGCCGACGAACTGATCCACGAAGAAGTCATCCGTGGTCTCGCCACCCGCGGCCGGGCACGGCTGTCCGGCAACTTCCGCGCCGCGGTCTTCGGTGCCAATGACGGACTCGTCTCCAACCTGGCCCTGATCATGGGCATCGGCGCCACCGGCGTCTCCAGCGGCTTCATCCTGTTCAGCGGCATCGCCGGCCTGCTGGCCGGGGCGCTGTCCATGGGCGCGGGCGAGTACGTTTCCGTGCGTTCCCAGCGCGAACTGCTCAGTGCAACAAAACCCACCCAGATCACGCTGACCGCGGCTCCGGACCTGGATCTGAAAGCCAATGAACTGGTTCTGGTTTACCGGGCACGCGGCATGACTCCTGAAGCCGCCGAGCACCGGGCAGCGGAACGGATGGGCTATCTGGACTGCGACTGTGATCCAAGCCTGTCCCTGCACCCCGGGGTTGAGGAGGTCGAGTACCAGGAGATCGGGACCGGCTGGAATGCCGCCCTCTCCAGCTTCCTCTTCTTCTCCAGCGGTGCGCTCGTTCCGATCCTGCCGTACATCTTCGGTCTGCAGGGACTGCCGGCCATACTGGTCTCGCTGGTTCTTGTTGGCCTGGCGCTGCTCGTGACCGGAGGAATCGTCGGCCTGCTCTCCGGAGCTTCGCCGTTTAAACGGGCGATGCGGCAGCTGGGGATCGGCTTTGGGGCAGCCTTGGCAACCTATCTCCTGGGCCTGCTGTTCGGGACTGGGGTCGCCTGACACCTTCCGGGCTGGCCGAGGGACTGAGCGGGCCGAGGGACCGCGCTTGCCCCGGAAACTATGGAGCCGTGAGCGCCACTGCCGCCTCCACCGAGTCGACCAAATGGATAGCCTCCTCCATCGCCCGTCCGCGGGCCAGCGACTGCAGCAGCGGCCACACGGGAAGCTCCTCGGTCCAGTACGAAGCGCCGACCAGGATCATCGGCGAGAGCTTCTCCGGCGTGGCATAGTAGTTTTCGCACGCGTCCTGGAAGATCTCCTGCACTGTTCCGCCGGCGCCGGGCAGGAAGACGATGCCGCCGTTGCACCGCTCCAGCAGCACGGCCTCACGAATGGCATTGGCGAAGTACTTGGCTATGTGCGTGGCGAAGAGATTCGGCGGTTCGTGCCCGTAGTGCCAGGTCGGAATGCCAAGATTAACGACGCCGGCGGGGTGCTGCTCGAGGACCCGCGCCGCAGCCCTGGCCCAGGCCGTTACGGAAGGGCGGAAGGAAGGCACTTCGGCCAGCGAGGCAAGCGCCTGTGCGAAAGCGCTGTCCTCCGCCGATGACAGGTAGGCCCCCAGATTCGCGGCCTCCATTGCACCCGGTCCACCGCCGGTCGCCACTGCACACCCTGCATTCGCAAGCTGCCTGCCCAGGCGGGCCGCGTCGTCGTACGTTGCGCTTCCCCGCGCCGCAGCGTGCCCGCCCATCACGCCGACCACTTTCCGGCCGTTGAAGCCCGGGCCGTCGAACAACGCGTCCATGGCATCGCCGACCGCGTGGTCATGGAGGCTGGCCGCGAGGGTGGCATCGAGATTCACCCGGGCAGCCGGCTGCGTGGACCAGGCGTAGATGAGCGCGTCCGGCGTCGCCTCATACTCCGCCTCGGACAGACCATCGAAGAGTTCGGCGGGCGTATACACCGCGGCGCGGTAGGCATCGAACGGGATACCGGGAAGAACGGGGAACAGCAGCGCGCCGCGGGACCGCAGCCACTCCTCCATCCCGGGCTGGAAGTCGCAGCCGAGGAAGATCGCGCCGGAGGGATCCAGGTCCCGCAGCACGCCGGTCCGTTCCCGCAGGTCCACGGACTGGAAGTGCCAGCCGCTCAAGGATTGCCCTGCCCCGGCCCGCAGCGTCTTCGCGCCCTCCGCTACGAGCCGGTCGAACTGCTCAAGCGTCTCGATTTCGAGGACACGCGGCTCTTTATGCAGTGCTGGTGATGCGCCCATGGAGCAAGCTTAGCCATCGGGCCCCGGCTGCGGACTGCCGCCAGGGGCCGGCGGTTATGTCCCAGCCGTGGTCCGGCGAGGCTCAACCGTTTGTCCAGCCGCGGTTCAGCGCCGGCTGGGTTCGGCCTGCCGGGCAGCCTCGCCGTCGTCGTTGGCTGTGATCAGCACGTTGCCCTCCGCGAGCGCCTCCGGCATCACTTCCGGCTCCAGCGAGGTTGCCAGCGGCTTCTCCTTGATGAACAGGCACAGCACGGCGGCAGCCAGGGCCAGCGGGAACATGAAGGCGAACAGCGGCATGAGTGCCTCGTTATAGGACTCGACGATCGGTGTCTGGATGGCTTCGGGCAGGCCGTGGACCATTTCCGGGGTCAACGAGTTGCCGCCACCGGTGGCGGCAACGGCATCAGCAGGCAGCCGTTCGTTCAGGAAGCCCACCAGCCGCGAGGCAAAGAGACTGCCGACGACGGCGGAGCCCAGCGTGGCGCCGATCTGGCGGAAGAAGTTGTTGGCCGCCGTCGCCGTCCCCACCTGCCGCGCGGGGAACGAGTTCTGCACGATGAGCACGAGGATCTGCATGTTCAGGCCCAGCCCCAGACCCAGCAGGCCAAGGTTCAGGCAGATATGCCAGACCGCGGTGTCGGCGTGGACCAGCCCCATGAGCACCAGGGCGACCGCGAGGATGGCCGAACCGACAATGGGCATCCACTTGTACCGGCCGGTCTTGGACACCAGCGAGCCCGAGATCACGGAGGCCGCCAGCAGCGCGCCCATCATCGGGATCATCAGCAGGCCGGCCTCGGTGGCTGTGGCCCCGGTGGCCATCTGCAGATAGGTAGGCATGTAGCCGATGGCGCCGAACATCGCCACCGAAACCAGCAGGCCGGAAATGGTGGTCAAGTTGAAGTTGAGGTCCCGGAACAGCTCCATGGGGATGATCGGTTCCGCGGTGCGGCGCTCCACCAGAACAAAGAGGAACGCTGCCAGCACGGTGCCGGCGATCAGGGAGATGATGACCGGGTCGGACCAGTCGTAGGTGCTCCCACCCCAACTACTGACCAGCACCAGTCCGGTGGTGGCAGTGGCCATCAGCAGGATGCCCCAGATGTCGAGTTTGGGCCGGCTGGTCTTCGGCGGCGTCTTGAGGAAGAAGATCGCACCCAGCAGGGCCAGCGCGGCAACCGGTACGTTGAACCAGAAGGTCCAGCGCCAGCCCGGCCCCTCGGTCAGCCAGCCGCCGATCAGCGGGCCCACCACGGAGGAAAAGGCGAAGACCCCGCCCATCCAGCCCATGTACTTGCCGCGTTCGCGGGCGGGAACCACGTCGGCAATGATGGCCTGCGAGAGGATCATCAGGCCACCGCCGCCCAGGCCCTGGACGATGCGGGCGGCAATGAGCCAGGCCATGTCGAGGGCCAGCGCGCCGATGATGGAACCGATCAGGAAGACGAGTATCGCCGCGATGAGCAGGGACTTGCGGCCGATCAGATCGCCGAGCTTGCCGTAGATCGGCATCATGATGGTGGAGGCCAGGATGTAGCCGGTAATCACCCACAGCATCAGGTTGGCGCCGTTGAGTTCACCGACGATGGTTGGCAGGGCCGTGCCCAGGATGGTCTGGTTCAGTGCGGCAAGCAGCATGGCCATCACCAGGGCCACAAAGACCAGCGCAAGTTTGCCGTGCTGCGCGCCGCTTTCGACAGTTGCGGGTTTGCTCACAGAAGTTCCTTCAGAATGTTGCGCATCAGTTCCATGCCCTGATCGAGGGCCTCGGACTGCGATTCGCGGGTGGGGTGGGAAGTGGTTTTTTGGATGGCAAAGCGGAGGCTCGCACCGGCGACGAGGACAAGCATCTTGGCGACGTCCTCTACGTTGTAGCCGGCCGGGGCGGTGGCCCACCTGCTCGACTGGGCGAGCCTTTCGGCCACGGCATCGGTGACGAGCTGCTCCACTTTGACGATGTATTGGAACCTGCGGTGCATCAGCTGCGGATACCTGCAGATGACCTCGCGGCACCGGTTGCCGTCCTCGTCTGCGCTGCCGTGGATGGTCCGGGTGACGGCGTGCATCAGATGGCTCACGCTTGCCAGCAGGTCCCCGTCAACGTCGAAGTCCGCCAGCATGGACTCGCCCACGAAAGGTTCCTGCAGCCCAAGCACGGCGTCTTCCTTGGAAGCGAAGTAGTTGAAAAAGGTGCGGGGGGAAACGCCTGCGTCCGCCGCGACGGCATCCACCGTCACGCATTCCAGGCCCTTGTCCAGGGCTGTACCGGACGCGGACAGGTGCAGTGCGGCCCAGGTTTCGGCGCGCTTGCGGTCCCGCAGGGAAAGTAGTTGACTCACCGAACCATTATTGCAGTCACTGCAAAAATACACAACTGCAAAGTTTCAGGAGTGCAATAGCTCACGTCGGTTCGGGGACCTCCCGGCCGGAGATGCTTCGGAATGGGGGAAGACTGCGTTCCGGGAATCTGCTGACCTTTCGCCGCGTCAGCAGAACCCCAAAACGCAGTTAAATGACCGCGGCGGCTCTCACCTCAAAAGGTAAGAGCCGCCGTCGTTGTTTGCCAGCGCTGCCGTAGGCCCGCTGACGTGTCAGGTCAGATCAGGTCGTGTCAGCGCAGCACTACGGTCCGGTTTCCGTGCAGGATGACGCGGCCTTCGCAGTGCCACCTCACCGCGTTGGAGAGCGCCTTGCATTCGGTGTCCCGCCCGGCCGCGACCAGGTCCTCGGGGCCGAAGGTGTGGTCTACGTCCACCAACTGCTGGGCGATGATCGGGCCCTCATCCAGCTCGCTGTTGACGTAGTGTGCGGTGGCGCCCACGGTTTTCACGCCGCGGTCGTACGCCTGGTGGTAGGGCTTGGCCCCCTTGAAGCTGGGCAGGAAGGAGTGGTGGATGTTGATCACGCGGCCAGCCATCCGGGTGGCCAGCGAGTCGCTGAGCACCTGCATGTAGCGGGCCAGGACCACCAGGTCCACCTCGAAGCGGTCCACCAGTTCCAGCAGCTTCGCCTCGGCTTCCGGCTTGGTGTCCGGGGTGACCGGGATGTGGAAGAACGGGATGCCGTGCCACTCCACCAGCCGCTGGTGGTCGCGGTGGTTGGACACCACGGCGACGATCTCCACCGGCAGCTCCCCCGTGCGTGCGCGGAACAGCAGGTCGTTCAGGCAGTGCCCGAACTTGGAGACCATGATCATCACGCGCCGCTTGGCCCCGTGCCGGTCGAGCTCCCAGCTCATCCCGAAACGTTCGGCCACCGGCCCGAAGTCCTTGCGCAGGGCTTCCTCGTCCAGCGCCTCCCCGGTCGAGGATGCCACGTGGACCCGCATGAAGAAGTGGCCCAGGCGCCTGTCGTCGAACTGCTTGAGTTCGACGATGTTGCAGCCGTGTTCCAGCAGCACCCCGCTGACGGCGTGCACGATGCCCGGCGCCTCCCGGCAGTCCAGGGTCAGCACCAGCTCACTCACCACTTCGGCCCCCGGAGCGGGTTGTTGTTCAGCACTCAATGACGTTGACGGCCAAGCCACCACGGGAGGTCTCCTTGTACTTGATCTTCATATCCTTGCCGGTCTCGCGCATCGTTTTGATGGCCTGATCCAGGGAGACCTTGTGCTCACCATCGCCCTGCAGGCAGAGCCGCGCGGCGTTGATCGCCTTGACGCTGGCGATCGCGTTGCGCTCGATGCACGGAATCTGCACCAGCCCTCCCACAGGATCACAGGTCAGCCCCAGGTTGTGCTCGATGCCGACTTCGGCAGCGTTTTCAACCTGTTCCGGTGTCCCGCCCAGCACCGCACACAGCGCGCCGGCGGCCATGGAGCAGGCCGAGCCTACTTCGCCCTGGCAACCAACTTCTGCACCGGAGATGGACGCGTTCTCCTTAAAGAGGATACCCACTGCCGCCGCCGTGAGCAGGAACTCGACCACGCCGTCGTCATCCGCACCCGGGACGAACCGGGTATAGAAGTGCAGCACGGCCGGGATGATGCCGGCCGCCCCGTTGGTCGGCGCGGTGACAATCCTGCCGCCGGAGGCATTCTCCTCGTTGACCGCCAGCGCGTAAAGATTGACCCATTCCATGGCCCAGAGCGGATCCGGCTGCGGGCTGCCGCTGGTGGCGGCCGTTGCCTCGATCTGGCGCAGCTTGCGCCGCAATTCAGGAGCACGACGGCGGACCTTTAGTCCCCCGGGCAACCTCTCCTCTGTGCGGGTACAGCCGTTCTCCACACACTGCTGCATGACTGACCAGATGTGCAGCAGCTGCGAGCGGAGTTCGGCTTCGCTGCGCCAGGTGAGCTCGTTGGCGAGCATGACCTGGGCGATGGAGAGGCCTTCGGCCCGGCAGTGCGCCAGCAGTTGGGCGCCGGTGGTGAACGGGTAGGGCAGGGCGGTGGTGTCTTCGACGATCCGGTCCGCTCCGGCCGCATCCTCGTCCACCACGAAGCCGCCGCCTACCGAATAGTAGGTGCGTTCGCGCAGCAGGTCGCCGGCGTCGTCGTAAGCGAAGAAGGTCATGCCGTTCGGGTGCGCCGGCAAGGCCTTGCGCCGGTGCAGGATCACGTCGGCGTCCCAGTCGAAGGACACCGGATGCTCACCTGCCAGCGCCAGCTTCCGTGCCGCGACGGCGTCGCGGACCTGGGCGTCGGCCGTGTCCGTGTCCACCGTCTCCGGGTCCTGGCCCTGCAGGCCGAGCACCACGGCCTTGTCCGAGCCGTGGCCGAAGCCGGTGGCACCCAGGGAGCCGAACAGCTCGGCCCGGACGCGGGCAACTGCGGTCAGCTGCCCGTCCCGGACCAAGCCGTCGGTGAACCGCTTGGCCGCCCGCATCGGCCCCACCGTGTGCGATGAGGAGGGGCCGATGCCGACGGAAAACAGATCAAGTGCGCTGAGCGCCATTACGGTACCTCGGGCGAGGCGAACTCCGTCATGGCGTCCAGCAGCCAGCGGGCGGTGTAGTCCGCGAAGGAGGCGCGCGGCAGGACCCGGTAGGTCTGCGACCCGCCTTCCTCAGCCGTTTGCCACAGCAGCACCGGTACCGGGCCGAGCTGGGTCATGACCGCGGTGCCGGGCGTGAAGGCCCGCGGGTGCAGGTCCACGTGGCAGCCCTTCTCCAGCACGGCGCGTGCCGAGGGTCCGGTCAGTTCCACCGTGGTGCGGTTCGCCGAGAGATCGACGACGGCGCCCGGCTCGCCCCCGAGGGCTTCGGTCAGCGCCGTGGTGGCGTTGGAGCCTTCCGGACCGACCAGCAGGAACTCGTCCGGGCCCAGCCACAACAGCGCGGTTGCGTCAACGGCGCCCGTCACCTGTCCATGGCCGGCCGGCAGCGGCAGGCCCAGGGCTGCCTCAAGTGCCTTGGCGCCGGCCGAACCAGGCTCGGCCCGCAGGCCAACCATGTTCAGGAACGGGATTTCGCGCAGGCTCACGCCCCGTTCGCCGGACACGGCTCCTTCACGGATTGCCTCTTCCAGATGTGCCAGCGGACTGCGGCGCAGCGCTGCAATATCGGTCAATACCTGTTCAGCCATCACGACGGCTCCCTTCGGGATCGTAAAGTACGGGTTCTGCGATGACGACGTCCACAAGCTGCCCGCCGAGCGGGGCCTGCAGCGTCTCACCGATGCGGTTGCGGCCATTCTTGATCATGGCCAGGCCGAAGCTGCGGCCCAGCGCGGCGCTGTGGTAGCTGGAGGTCACGTGGCCTTCCATCGGCACCGGCGCTTCGGCCGGGGCGATGCGGGTGCCCTGGTTGACCAGCTGTGCACCCTCTTCCAGGCGGAACGACTTGTCCACCGGCAGGACGCCGACCAGCTGTTTGCGGTCCTCGCGCAGGTTGTCCACCCGCGAGTAGGAGCGCTTGCCCACGAAGTCCTTGACCTTGGAGACCACCCATTCCATCCCCGCGTCCTGCGGGGTGACGGTGCCGTCCGTGTCCTGGCCGACGATGATGAAGCCCTTTTCGGCGCGGAGCACGTGCATGGTTTCGGTGCCGTACGGGGTGATGTTGAACTCCGCACCGGCTTCGGCCACGTCTTCCCAGACCTTGAGTCCGTACCAGGAGGACACGTTGATCTCGAACGCCAGCTCGCCGGAGAACGAGATCCGGCAGATGCGTGCCGGAATGCCGGACGCGAGCGTGGTTTCCTTGAAGGCCATGAACGGGAAGGCGTCGTTGTCCAGGTCCAGCTCCGGCGCCAGCTTGGCGATCACGGCGCGGGACTTCGGTCCAACCACGGCAACGGTGGTGTACTGCTCCGTGACGGAGTTGCAGACTACGTCCAGTTCCGGCCATTCGGTCTGCAGCCATTCCTCCAGCCAGTCCAGCACCTTGGCGGCTCCGCCGGTGGTGGTGGTCATGAAGTAGCGGTCCTCGTCGAGGCGCAGGGTCACGCCGTCGTCGAAAATCATGCCGTCAGGGGTGCACATCAGGCCATAGCGGCCCAGCCCCGGCTTGAGCTTCTTGAACGCGTTGGTGTACATCCGGTTGAGGAACTCACCGGCGTCCTTGCCGCGGATTTCGATCTTGCCCAGCGTGGTGGCGTCCATGAAGCCGACGCTCTCACGCACGGCGGCGCATTCGCGCAGCACGGCCGTGTCCATGTCCTCGCCCGGCAGCGGGAAGTACCAGGGGCGCTTCCACTGTCCGACATCCTCGAACAAGGCGCCGTGGGCCACATGCCACGGGTGTATCGAGGTCAGCCGCGCCGGGTCGAAGAGCTCCCCGCGCTGGCGCCCGGCCAGTGCCGTGAAGGCCACCGGCGTATAAGGGGCGCGGTAGGCGGTGGTGCCGATGCTGCCGACGTCGGTGTTGTTCAGCGCCGCCGCGATAACGCCGATGGCGTTGATGCCGGACGTCTTGCCCTGGTCGTTGGCAGTGCTGATCGAGGTGTAGCGCTTCACGTGCTCCACGCTGCGCATGCCGGCACCGGTGGACCGCAGTACGTCGGCCACGGTCTGGTCGCGCTGGAAGTCCACAAAGTGGGTCGTCCAGCCGGCGGCCTCGCCCTCAAGTCCGGGAACCAGCCACAGCGGGCGGCTCCGGGCGAAGGTCTCGGGTGCGGCGGCGGGAACCAGTGCGTTGGCGCGGAAGCCTGCCCGGGTGGCGGCCTCGGCACCGGCCTGGGCTCCTTCCTCGAGGCATCCGGCCAGATCCAGGTTGCCGTTGAGGGCACCTGCGGTCTGCTGGTCCTTGACCTCGCGGCCGGGGATGAACGCGGCGAGCGCCTCGTCCCACTTCAGCTGGCGCTCACGCTGGCTGTGCAGGTGGACCACGGGGGTCCAGCCGCCGGAGACTGCCAGCAGATCCGTTTCGATCTTTTCCGGCTCACCGGCCAGCTGCCCGTCGGCGTCCAGACTGCTCACGACGACGGCGCTGATCCTTCCGCCGTCGTTGTTGCCTTCGGTGTCCACCACGGCGCTGCCGGTGATGAGGCGGATGCCCGCCGCTGCCAAAGCGTCGGCCGCGTCGCCGCTGACCTCGGGCCGGGAGTCGACCACGGCCGCAATTCCGACGCCGGCCGCCTGCAGGTCCGTTACCAGCTTGTAGGCGGAGTCATTGGTGGTGGCGACGACAACCTTGTGTCCGGCCGCCACGGCGTAGCGGTTCAGGTAGCTGCGCACGGCGGAGGCCAGCATGATGCCGGGGCGGTCATTGTTCGCGAAGACGATCGGGCGCTCGTGCGCACCGGTGGCGAGCACCACCTGCTTGGCGCGGACATGCCAGATGCGTTCGCGGGAAACGCCGGAGCCGAGTTCGCCGGTCAGGTGGTCGGTACGGCGCTGCACAGCGACAATGAAGTTGCTGTCGTAGCTGCCGAACGCGGTGGTACGCGACAGGAAGGTGACTTCCTCGGCGGCAGCCAGTTCGGCGGTGGTCCGGGCGATCCAGTCCTGGGCGGGCAGGCCATCGATGACTTCATCCCGGCCGGACAGCAGCGAGCCGCCGGCTTCGGGCTGCTCGTCCATCAGGATGACGCGGGCGCCGCTCTTGGCAGCTTCGCGGGCGGCGGCCAGGCCGGCGGGGCCCGCACCGACAACCAGGACGTCGGTGTGCACGTACTTGCGGTCGTACACGGCCTTGTCCGTGCGCGGGTCCAGCTGGCCCAGGCCCTGAAGCAGCTTGGCGTCCATGCCGTCTGTCAGCTCCACGGTGGTTGCCGGCAGCATGGACTCGTCCACGTGGCTTTCGAAGCGCGCGCTGATCTTGACCAGGGCATTGGCTTCTTCCACACCGGCGGAGAGGATGCCGCGGGGACGGTCGAGGTACAGCGAATTCCCTACCGTGACCTTGCCGGCAGCGAGCATGGCCGAGGCAAGCGTGTCACCGGCGAAGCCGCTGAATGCCTCGCCGTCGAGCGTAAAGGCCAGGGGCTTGGTGCGGTCGATCCGCGCAGCGGCTGTCGCTTCAACGGCGAGCCGCTGGGACTGGTTGGCACTGGGGGCGGTCACTTCGCTCCTCCTTTAACTGACTGGACCTTGGCGCCGGCTACGTTACCGGCGTCGATCTGTGGTTTTTTCTCGCCGGGTTTGTACACGGCCTTGATGTCATAGCTGACGGTGTCACGCACCGCGTTGAACCAGCGCCGGCAGCCGGTGCTGTGCACCCAGCGTTCGGCGAAGAGGCCCTTAGGATTGGCGCGGTAGAAGAGGAACTTCGACCACTCCTCGTCGCTGAGCTGGCTCGGATCTGCGGGGTAGGCCACATGGGCCTCGCCGCCGTAGTGGTATTCGGTTTCGTCACGCGGCCCGCACCAGGGGCATTCAATCAGAAGCATCGTGGTTTTCCTTCCTAGTGGGCTACGGCTGCGGCGCCGTGTTCGTCGATCAGGTGCCCGGTTTCGAATCGGTCCAAGGCAAACGGGGCGTTGAGCGGGTGCGGCTCGTCCATCGCGATGGTGTGGGCGAAGGTGAAGCCGGCGCCCGGGGTGCCCTTGAATCCGCCGGTGCCCCAACCACAGTTCACATAGAGCTGGTCGATGGGGGTCTTGGACACGATCGGGGATGCGTCCATGGTGGTGTCCACGATGCCGCCCCAGGTGCGCAGCACGTGGGCACGGGCAAAGATCGGGAAGAGCTCGACGGCGGCAGCCATCTGCTCCTCGATCACATGGAAAGCGCCGCGCTGGCCGTAGCCGTTGTAGCTGTCGATGCCCGCGCCCATGACCAGTTCGCCCTTGTGGGCCTGGGAGACATAGACGTGCACGTGGTTGGACATGACGACCGTCGGGTGGACCGGCTCGTGCAGCTCGGAGACCAAGGCCTGCAGCGGGTGGGACTGGATGGGCAGTTCGAAACCGGCCAGTTCGGCCAGCACGGAGCTGTGTCCGGCCCCCGCCAGGGCCACCTTGCCGGCGTTGATCCGGCCGCGGTTGGTTTCGACGCCGACCACGCGGTTGCCGTCCTTGATGAAACCGGTGACCTCGCAGTTCTGGATGATGTCCACGCCCATCTCGTCGCACTTGCGGGCGAAGGCCCAGGCCACATGGTCGTGCTTGGCGATGCCGGCGCGCGGCTGGTAGGTCGCGCCCATGATCGGGTAGCGGATGTCATCCCCGGTGTTGATGATCGGGCAGAGTTCCTTGACCTGTTCCGGGGTGATCCACTCCGCGTCCACACCGTTGAGCACATTGGCGTTGACGCGGCGCACGCTCTCGCGCACGTCCTGCAGGGTGTGCGCGAGGTTCATGACGCCGCGCTGGCTGAAGAGGAAGTCGTATTCCAGTTCCTCTGGCAGCTGCTCCCACAGCTTCAGCGAGTGCTCGTAGATGCCCGCGCTCTCGTCCCACAGGTAGTTGGAGCGGATGATGGTGGTGTTGCGGGCCATGTTCCCGCCGGCCAGCCAGCCGCGCTCCAGCACGGCGATGTTGGTCATGCCGAAGTTCTTGGCCAGGTAGTACGCGGTAGCCAGGCCATGTCCGCCGCCGCCAACAATAACGGCGTCGTACGAAGATTTGGGCTCAGGATTCCGCCACAGGAAATCCGGGTGCTCTGGCAGCAGATCAGCCATTACAGTGCTCCGTTCGAAGTATCAGCATTCAGGTTCGGGTAGAGGGGGAATTTATCGGCCAGGACGGTGACCCGGTCCTGGAGCTCCGAGGTCAGTTCCTCGGTTAGTTCATGGGTCAAAGCCGTGGCAATGATGTCGGCGACCTCGGTGAATTCGGCATCGCCAAAGCCACGCGTAGCCAGCGCCGGCGTACCGATCCGCAGGCCGGAGGAAACCATCGGCGGGCGCGGGTCGAACGGGACGGCATTGCGGTTGACGGTGATGCCCACACGGTGCAGCCGGTCTTCGGCCTGCTTGCCGTCCAGTTCCGAGTTGCGCAGGTCCACCAGCACCAGGTGGACGTCGGTTCCGCCGTTGACCAGGCTGATGCCGGCCGAGGCCACATCGTCCTGGAGCAGGCGGTCGGCCAGCAGTCGCGCGCCCTGCAGCGTCCGCTGCTGGCGTTCCTTGAACTCGGGTGACGCGGCCATCTTGAACGCAACGGCCTTGCCGGCGATCACGTGCTCCAGCGGGCCACCCTGCTGGCCGGGGAAAACGGCCGAGTTGATCTTCTTGGCCAGCGATTGCGTGGACAGGATCACGCCGCCGCGGGGACCGCCGAGGGTCTTGTGGGTGGTGGTAGTAACGACGTCGGCGTAGGGCACCGGGTTCGGGTGCAGCCCGGCAGCGACCAGCCCGGCGAAATGCGCCATGTCGACCATGAGGTAGGCGCCGACCAGATCGGCGATGCGCCGGAACTCCGGGAAGTCCAGCTGCCGGGAGTAAGCGGACCAGCCGGCCACGATGAGCTTCGGCTTGTTCTCGACCGCGAGGCGCTCAACTTCTGCCATGTCGATCTTGTGGTCTTCCTCGGACACTCCGTACGAAACAACGTTGTAGAGCTTGCCGGAGAAGTTGAGCTTCATCCCGTGGGTCAGGTGGCCGCCGTGGGCCAGGTCCAGGCCGAGGATCGTGTCGCCCGGGTTCAGCAGCGCGAACATAGCGGCGGCGTTGGCCTGCGCACCGGAGTGCGGCTGGACGTTGGCGGCCTCAGCGCCGAAGAGTTCCTTGACCCGGTCGATAGCCAACTGCTCGATTACGTCGACGTGCTCGCAGCCGCCGTAATAGCGCCGTCCGGGGTAGCCCTCGGCGTACTTGTTGGTCAGGACAGAGCCCTGGGCTTCCATCACTGCGGTCGGGGCAAAGTTCTCGGAAGCGATCATTTCCAGCGTTGACTGCTGGCGATCCAACTCCTGGCCAATGGCTGCGGCGACCTCTGGATCGGCGCTTGCCAGGGGGGTGGTCAGGGTAGACACCATTCGTTCTCTCCTTTGAAAAACAACTAATGTGTATCTGATATATCAGAACTGGTTGTAATAGTATGATGGTGATCACAGCCTGTCAACAGCCGTAAAATTTGCCCGCAAGAATCCCGCCCAGCCAAGGAGCGAGCCCATGAGCATCATTGCTGAATCGGCCCACAGTGCCGATCTGTCCCTCTCGCTGGCCGAGCGCGCCTACCGTGAACTCAGAGACAAACTCATCATGCTGGACATCCGCCCCGGGGAACCGATCAATGACGGGCAGCTGGCCGCCGAGATGGGTATCGGCCGTACGCCTGTCCGCGAGGCGCTCAAGCGTTTGGAGATCGACCACATGGTCACCTCCTATCCGCGCAGGGGAACCTTTGCCACCATCGTTGACATCACCGCCCTGGCCGATGTTTCGGAACTGAGGCAGGCGCTTGAGCCCCTGGCTGCCCGGCGGGCCGCCCGGATGGCCAGTCCCGAGGTCAAGGAAGAGTTGCACAGTCTGGCCCGCGACATTGAACGCCTCGACGGCCAGAAGCCCCAGAAGCATGCGCTGATGCGCTACGACCTGAGCGTGCACCGGCTAATCTACAAAGCCGCAGGCAACCAGCATCTGGAAGAAACCCTCATCCGGCTGGACAATCTCGCCACGCGCATCTGGTGCCTGGTACTCGACCGCGTACCATCGATCGCCGGCCACATCACCGAACACGTGGAACTGCTGGACGCGATTGTTGCCGGCGATACAGACAAAGCCGGCACTTTAGCGTTGGAACACGTCACAAGTTTCGAAGAGACCATCCGGAAGGTTCTCTAGTTTTCGACGGAAGACCGGGCATCCGGTGGTGCCAATCCGGCTCAGGACGAACGGAGATAGCGTCCAAGCCGTGCGGCCAGATGAAGCCCCGCTAGTCTGTCGGTACCGCGGGGGTCCCCGCCGATGAGCTCGAAAATCTTCTCCAACCGGTTGTACAAAGACTGGCGCTCCAGGTGCATCACCCGCGCAGTTTCCGCCGTGTTGCAGCCGGAGGCCAACCATTCGTCAAGCGTTTCGAGCAAGCGCGAACGTCGGGCGTCATCGTGTGCAATGAGCCCGCCGAGGAGCTCATCCACCACGTGATGTATTGCTTCGTCGCCGGAAGCTTGAGACGCCAAACGTTCTATCACGAAGGCATCTGCGTCGATAACGGAACCAGGCCCAGTCCCCGCGGGGGCCAGATCGAAAGTCAGCCTCGTCTCCGCAAGGGACCGCGCGGCATCGGCAATCCCGGCCGACACGGGACCGACCACCAACACCTGGGGCTGGTCGACGACACCCGCTTTCAATTCAGACAATAACGTTGCCCGGCGGGCACGCGACCTCTTTGCGGGAAGGGCTGCCACAGCGACCATTTCTTGCTGCTGGACATAAACAATGGCCTTTGTCTGGTGTTTGCGGACCAGCCGCTCGACGCCGGCCCAACGACAGCCGGCTCCCAGCGGCCTACCGAGAACGACCACAAACTGGTCGTCGGGATCCATTCCGGCTGTTCGGCAAAGCTGCCTTAGCCGCTGGCCTTGGACTCCGCCCAAAATAGATCGCACCAGCTCCTTGCCCGCCACGTCCACAAGATCCGGTGCGTGCCGTCCATGCAACGCCAGCGCCAGGATGCTCGCTGCCCGGTCACCGACAACCTGCGCCCATGAGCTGTCGCCATCCCTTTTGGGGCAGAGGCGCAAGGAAGCCGTCACCGTACCCCGCTGGGAGATATCGAATTCGAGCGGAGGGAGATCGCCTTCGGACCGAGTTTCGGCAGCCGCCGGCGCCATTGCCTGCTCGATGACCGTTCCTGCCCCGTCCAGGACCGTCACATCGGCCGGGATCTGTCTGGCCAGGAGCTGCAGGAGCTCCTTCAAGCCTCCACCGTTCGCCAGCTCGGCTGCCAGATTTTGGGACAGAACATCCGCTTGGCGCAGAAGGTCGACCGATCGGGTGACCAGGAGGCTGTTGATGGACTGGGCGATCTGCACAAAGGGGGCAACCTTCCTCAGTTCAATCAGGGGCAGCTCATAAGCCTCGGCTGTCTGGATGAGATCGGCGGGAATCGTCTTCAATGGTCCGCCGGATTCGATTCCGAGGGCGGCAATACTTCGGGCGGCGAGGTCGCGGATGTACTGCCGCCGCTGTTTAGCGGATGCAGCCGCGAGCTCTACACCGCCAGTCAGGAGCAGCTCTCCGCCGCTGAGCAGCGGAGCGATATCCATGACTTCGCTTGAATGAACCCACCGCACCTGACGTCCAGGCACAAATGCGGCGCCAGCACGGATAACGGGACCAGCCCTTCGGAATGCCTCATGGCTGAGCACCTCTTCGAGCTCAATATTCATTGACGATCTGTCCAATTCAGTTAGCGCTTATGCGACATATCGAATATAGGCTATGTGACTTAGCCCACATAGTATTGACGCAGTCCCAAAACTCACCGGAGGAATCCAATGATTCAGAACCAACAGGGCACCCCTTCTTCCCCCGCCACAGGTTCTTCGCCGCACGACGACGTGGAACAAGACCTGCAGTGCATTCCCGAGTCCGCCCGCACGCGAAAAGTCTCAGGCCAGTTCTGGATCTGGGCGGGTGCGAACCTCGCACCCATCAACTGGGTTCTCGGAGCACTCGGAATTAACCTTGGTCTCGGCTTCGCCGACACAATAACAGTTCTCGTCCTCGGAAACTTGATCGGCATGGTGCTGTTCGGCTTCTTCGTCCTGCTCGGACAGAAGACGGGCGCAACCGGAATGGTCCTCGCACGTGCAGCATTCGGCCGCCGCGGTAACTACATACCGGCTACCATCCAGGCAACACTGGGCATCGGTTGGTGCGCAGTCAACACCTGGATCATTCTCGACCTGGTCATGGCTCTGTTCGGGAGCATCGGCTGGGTAGACCCGACCCAGGAAAATTACGCCTGGAAGATCGGCGTTGCCGCACTCATCATGGGGCTGCAGGTCCTGATCGCCTTCTTCGGCTACAAAGCCATCGCCGCCTTCGAACGCTGGACCGTTCCGCCCACGATCCTGGTCCTCATCGCCATGTCCGCTGTCGCGTGGTTCGGCATGGATATCGACTGGAGCTATGCCGGTCCGGCAGGAGAAATCCTCACGGGCACCGAACGTATCGCTGCCATGAGCGCCGTCATGACCGCCATCGGAATCGGCTGGGGAATCACCTGGTTCACTTACGCGGCGGACTACTCACGCTTCGTGAGCACCAAGATCCCGAAGAAACGTCTGTACCTGGCTTCGGTGCTAGGCCAGTTCATCCCGGTCGTATGGCTCGGCGTACTCGGCGCCAGCCTCGCAACGAAGAGCGGAAGCATCGATCCCGGCCAGCTCATCGTGGAAAACTACGGAGCTCTGGCCATCCCCGTCCTGCTGATGGTTCTGCACGGCCCCATCGCCACGAACATCCTGAACATCTACACGTTCTCGGTGGCAGCACAGGCCCTCGATGTACGCATCAAGCGACGCGTCCTGAACCTGATTGTCGGAGTCTTCGCCCTGATCGCGGTCATCTTCTTCATCTACCAAACCAACTTCGCAGCTGTACTCGACTCGTGGCTCATTGGGCTCGTCGCCTGGGTTGCATCCTGGGGAGGCATTATGCTGGTCCACTACTACGGCATTGAGCGCCGCCAGCCCCAGGACCCGGCCCGCCTCTTCGACCCGATCGGGACCCACAGGCTGCCCGTCGTGAACTGGGCAGGAGTGACAGCCCTGTTTGCCGGCATCTTCGCCACCTGGCTGTTCATGTATGGCATTCTCCCGGCCACGCAGGGACCCATAGCCATCGCCATGGGCGGACTGGACCTGTCCTGGCTCGCCGGCGGACTGACCAGCGCCACGGTGTACGCAATCCTCGGCCCGCGCATCCACCGCCGCTATGCCGCCAGCATCTCCAACCTTTCCATGCCGGAGCCCGCCGCTGCGCCTAAGGACAAGGAGCGGGGCCGCCATCTGGATGCAACCTACGGCGGCGTGTCCTGACTGCCTTCCCATCAGCAAGTCAATGAGTAATCCTTGGGAGTGCGGCCTTATGCCTGCAGTTTCTTGACACTCTCCCCTGTACGGCCGGAGCTGGCACTCAGCTCCGGCCGTACAGACGTTTCCCAATTAAAGACACAACTAACCGAACCGGAGCAGCATGCCTACCTTGTCACGACCCAGTTTCGAAGCCGCCGTGGAAGCTGCACGAAAGAGCATGTCAACGGGTGGTGTTCCCATCGGCGCCGCCCTTGAGCGAAACGGCCAGTTGATCGCCACGGGACACAATCAACGGTTTCAGCAAGGGGACCCTACTGCCCACGGAGAAATTGACTGCATCCGGGCAGCCGGCCGCCAGACCACCTATACGGACACCGTTCTCTACACCACCCTGGCGCCCTGCGCGATGTGCGCCGGAACGATCATCCAGTTCAAAATTCCGACCGTCGTCGTTGGCGAATCCACCACTTTCCCAGGTGAACTGGACCTTCTGCGGTCACGCGGTGTTGAGGTCATCGTCCTCAACGATGAGCGGTGCACACAGCTCATGCAGGACTTCCAGCGGGCCCAGCCGGAGCTGTGGGCGGAAGACATCGGCGAACTCACCGAGAACCAGTTGAACCACCTCAAGTAGATTGCCGTAAAAACAACGCTGTTGCGCGCCCTTCCCGGAAACTCCAGGAAGGGCGCTTTTTTTGCCGAAAAGGATTGACAGTGACACAGGGCACATCTATTGTTGACGCAACACTGTTGCAGTGAATGCAACTTCACCAAAATCTGGATGGTTTTCCCCATGAAACTAAGCAAAACCCGGGCCGGCAATGGCGCCCCCGTTCCAGGAACGAAAGATGGACCCGCGGTGGCCTTTTCCAATGACGGCGATCCTTCCCTCAGCGGCCAGCGCCGGCTTGAGCCGAACGTGGGCCGGGATACCCGGCGCAAGGTCATCGCGGCGAGCTTTATCGGTAACTTCGTCGAGTGGTTCGACTACGCCGTCTACGGCTATCTCGCGGTCACCATCACGGCCGTGTTCTTCCCGGAGTCCGATCCGCAGACCGGGCTCCTGCTGACGTTCGCGCTCTTCGCCATCTCCTTCCTGGTGCGGCCGCTGGGCGGCTTTGTCTGGGGCCATATCGGCGACCGGATCGGCCGGCGGACGGCCTTGTCGTGGTCGATCCTGATCATGTCCGCGGCCACGTTCTGCATCGCGTTGATCCCCGGCTACGCGACCATCGGCATCTGGGCCCCGATCCTGTTGCTGATCATCCGGGTCGTGCAGGGCTTTTCCGCCTCGGGTGAATACGCCGGCGCGTCGGCCTTCCTCGTCGAGTACGCCCCGCCGAACCGGCGCGGTCTTTATGCCGCCGTCGTGCCGGCCAGCACCGCCACCGGCCTGCTGCTCGGCTCGCTCCTCGCGGCGCTGCTGACCGGGCTGCTCGATGACAGCCAGATGCAGGACTGGGGATGGCGGCTGCCGTTCCTGCTGGCCGCCCCGATGGGCCTGATCGGCCGCTACATCCGGACCCGGCTGGAAGACACCCCGGCCTTCCGGGCGCTGGCCGCCGAAGACCACGCCGTGAAGGCACCGGTGAAGGACATGTTCCGCACCCACTGGCGCCAGCTGCTGCAGGCCGTCGGCGCGGTGCTGCTCAACGCCGTCGGCTTCTACGTCATCCTCAGCTACATGCCCACCTACCTCTCGGAAGAGCTGGGCCTGGGCGCCACCGAGTCCTACATCGCGACGACGATCGCCCTGCTGACGTACATCGGCTTCATCTTCCTGACCGGCATGCTCTCGGACCGCTTCGGCCGCAAGAAAGTCCTCATCTCCGCCTCCGTGCTGTTCATCCTGCTGACCGTTCCCGCGTTCAGCCTGCTGGGCACCGGCAACTTCCTGGTCATCGTCCTGGTCCAGATCCTGCTCGGCGCGATGCTGACCCTCAACGACGGCACGCTGCCCAGCTTCCTGGCCGAAATGTTCCCGACCCGCGTGCGCTACAGCGGCTTCGCGGTGAGCTTCAACCTCTCCAACGCCCTCTTCGGCGGCACCGCGCCGATGATGGCAACACTGCTGATCGCCGCGACCGCGAACAACCTGGCGCCGGCGTTCTACCTCGTGGCCGCCGCGATCATCTCCCTGGTCGCCGTCTCGCTCTCCCGCGAAACCAGCAACGAACCGCTGCGGCACGAATAAATGCTTCCCCCACCCATCACCACATCAATAACTGATTCTTTAGGAGATTCCATGTCCATCGCAGCTGCTCCCGCCAACTCCGTCGCCGAGCTCGAGCGCCTGAAAGTCCTGCACAACGGCACCAAGCAGAAGCTGACCTTCTCCGACGCCGAGTTCGAACGCCGCCTGACCGGGCTGCGCCAGATCATGGCCGTCAAGGAACTCGACGCCGTCATCCTCACCAGCTACCACGGCATCAAGTACTACTCCGACTTCCTCTACACCACGTTCGGGCGCAACTACGCCCTGGTCGTCACCGCCGAAGACTCCGTCACGATCACCGCGAACATCGACGCCGGCATGCCCTGGCGCACCAGCTACGGCGAGAACATCGTCTACACCGACTGGCGCCGCGACAACTTCTACTTCGGCCTCCAGGAAGCCCTGCGCCAGCGCGGCATCACCGCCCGCCGCCTCGGCGTCGAAGACGACGCCCTGCCCGTCCTGACCCGCGAAAAGATCCAGGCCGCATTCGCCGGCGCGCAACTGCTCGACATCTCCCAGGACGCCATGCGCCAGCGCATGATCAAATCCGCCGAAGAAATCGAAGTCATCAAACACGGCGCCCGCATCGGCGACCTCGGCGGCGAAGCCATCAAGGCCGCCATCCGCGAAGGCATCACCGAATACGAAGTCGCCCTCATCGGCACCGAAGCCATGGTCCACGAAATCGCCCGCACCTTCCCCGACCAGGAAGTCCGCGACACCTGGGTCTGGTTCCAGTCCGGCATCAACACCGACGGCGCCCACAACTGGGCCACCACCCGCAAACTCCAGCAAGGGGACATCCTCTCCCTGAACTGCTTCCCGATGACCTCCGGCTACTACACCGCCCTGGAACGCACCCTCTTCCTCGGCCAGCCCGACGAACGCTCCCTGCAACTGTGGAACGTCAACGTCGAGGTCCACCGCCGCGGCCTGGAACTGATCAAACCCGGCGCCGTCTGCAAGGACATCGCCGCCGAACTCAACGAAATCTACATCGGCCACGGCCTCCTCCCGAACCGCACCTTCGGCTACGGCCACTCCTTCGGCGTCCTCTCCCACTACTACGGCCGCGAAGCAGGCCTGGAACTACGCGAAGACATCGACACCGTCCTCGAACCCGGCATGGTCGTCTCCATGGAACCAATGATCACCGTCCTCGACGGCGAACCCGGCGCCGGCGGCTACCGCGAACACGACATCCTCGTCATCGGCGACGACGGCGGCGTCGAAAACATCACCAAATTCGGCTTCGGCCCCGAAAACAACATCATCGACGCCTAACACCACACCCCCGGAAGGCGGAACCGGAATGAATGCGGCGCAGACGGAAACACCGTCTGCGCCGCATCCACCCTTCCACCCGTTCACCCTTTTACGCTTTTACCGGCCAGAATGGACACCACCATGAGTGAGACAACAGCACCCGGTCCACCCGCACCCGCGAACGACGCCGGCACCTCCGACGCGCGCGGCGCGTCCGTCCTGGTCAACGCCATCGAAGTCCTTCGCTGCTTCACCGCCGAACAACCGCTGCAAGGAGTCACGGAAATAGCAGCACAGGTCGCCCTGCACAAAAGCACCGTCTCACGCATCCTGGCCACCCTGGAACAGGAAAACCTGGTCGAACGCGACGCCACGTCACGCCGGTTCAAACTGGGACTCGGGCTGATAGCCGTCGCGGGACCGCTGCTGGCCGACCTCGACGAACGCCGCGCCGCCTACCCCGTACTGCAGGAACTGACCGAACTCACCGGCGAAACCAGCGCACTCATGGTCTGGAACGGCAGCGAATCCGTCTGCGTAGAACAGCTCCCCAGCCGCCAACAAGTCAAACACACCACCCCCCTGGGCACCCGCTACAACACCGCGGTCAGCTCCTCCGTCCAGGTCTTCCTCGCCGGCGAAGGAACCGAAAGGGCACGCACCCGGCTCACCAGCGGCCAAATCATCCTCGCCGCCCCCACCCAGGAAAACGTGGAGGAATACCTCACACGGCTCAAACAGGTCTCCTCGCAAGGCTACGCCACCAACTACGGAGAAACCTCCCTGGACGAAGTCGGCGTCGCAGCCCCCGTCTTCGACCACCGCGGCAACCTCGCAGCCTGCGTCATGCTCGCAGCCCCCCGCTTCAGGGTATCCACCCAACAACTGCACACACTCGTAGAAGCCTGCCGCACAGCCGCACACAAAGTCACCACCCGCCTCGGCGGCAGCCCGGACTGACTCCCCACGGTGAAAGGGGTTCCCATGTCCGAACGTCGAAGCGATAACGCGGTTCGGCTTCGTGTGGTGACCGCAGCATCCCCGTGTCTGAGACGATGTTGATATGCCTGCAACAGAATTTAATGTGGACGATGAGAGTCCGGAGGCCGGCCGCGGCGTTCAGTCGGTCGACCGAGCCATCACGGTCCTCGAAATACTCGCGCGGACCGGGTCTGCCGGGGTGAGCGAGATTGCCGAGGAAATGGGCGTGCACAAATCCACTGCCTCCAGACTCCTGGCCTCGCTCGATCAGCGGGGCATGGTCCAGCAGAACTCCGAGCGCGGCAAGTATCAGCTCGGTTTCAGCATCCTCCGCCTGGCCAATTCCATTCCCGGCAGGCTCAGCTTGGTCCGCGAAGCCCGTCCGATCCTGGAAGCTCTGGCCGACCAGTACAAGGAAACGGTAAATCTGGCCGTCCTGCGCTCCAATTACGCAGTCAACGTGGATCAGGCCATGGGTCCTTCCACCCTGTCCACCCATGACTGGATCGGCAGCCTTACGCCGCTCCATGCCACCTCCAGCGGCAAGGTGCTCCTCGCGGCGCTCACATCGGAGCAGCGGCAAAAGATCCTCAAGGAGACCGGACTCTTCGCCCAAACCGCCCGGACCATAACTTCCAAGCAGGAACTTGAGAAGGAGCTGCTCGAGGTGGGCAGCTCAGGGTACGCCGTCGTCTCCGAAGAATTCGAGATCGGCCTCAGCGCCATCGCGGTTCCCGTATATGACCATCTCGGGACAGTAATCGGGGCCGTCAGCATTTCAGGTCCTTCCTTCCGCTTCAAACCCAGAGAAATGCCCGGCCTGATTGAGGATCTCAAACAGGCCGGGCAAGATATCAGTTCACGGATGGGTCACAGCCCCGAGTGATTCAGGAGCGTCGGGTACGGCGTCGGCAACGGGACCGGAGACTGTGCCGGTGCCGTCGAGCATCTCCTGCACCCAGTGGTGGAACGCACCGATATGGTGCTCGCTGGGAACCAGGACCCCGCCCTTGGCATAGATCTTGGAGCCCATGGCGGGCTGGCAGCGTTCGCAGGCGTCAAAATCCTGCTGGTTCACCCGGTGGAACAGTTCCACCGACGAAGTGAGATCTCTACCGCTCTCGACAACGCTGGGCAGATAGAGCCAGTCGCATTCGACGATCGTGTGGTCCGCGGCCATCGGGAACATCCGGTGGATGATGACGTGGTCCGGCACCAGGTTGACGAAGACTGTCGGTTTGATCGTAATCGCGTAGTAGCGGCGGTCCTGGTCGTCGCCGATGCCGGGAATCCGGTCCACACCTTCCGAGCCGTCGATGGTGAATCCCTTGACGTCGTCACCGAACTCCGCGCCGTGGCCGACAAAGTATTGCGCCGCCAGTCCATCCGCGAATTCGGGCAGCACCTCCGTCAGCTCGGGATGGATTGTGGCGCAGTGGTAGCACTCCATGAAGTTCTCGATGATGAGCTTCCAGTTCGCCTTCACGTCGTAGGTGATGCGCCGGCCAAGTTTCAGGCTGGCAACGTCATAGCTCTCGATAGCCTGGACATCGCCCAGGCGCTCCTCGATGGCGCCGACAACGTCGTCCTCGAACGACGGCGGCTCATCGGCCAGGCAGAGCCAGACATAGCCGAGGTATTCGCGCACGGCCACGTGGACAAGTCCATACTTTTCCCGGTCAATGTCAGGCATCTTCGTGAGGTTGGGGGCCGCGATCAGCTTGCCATCAAAGTCATACGTCCAGGCATGGTAGGGACACTGGAAGGAACGGCCGGCCTCACCGGATTCCTCCATGCACAGCTTGACTCCGCGGTGCCGGCAAATGTTGTAGTACGCCCGGATCGCGCCCTTGCGGTTGCGGGTGACGATGACGGACTCACGGCCAATCTGGACGGTCTTGTAAGCTCCGGGCTTGGCCAGGTCCTCCGAACGCACGGCGCAGAACCACATTTGCTCAAAGATGCGCTCCTGTTCGGTTCTGAAAATGTCCTCGTCGACATAGGTATTGCCGGGCAGCGTTGAGATCAGGCTTTCCGAGATGATTTCGGCGGTCATAGGGATACTCCTTGGAAATACGAGAAGCGGGAAGGTGCAATCAGGAATCTGGAATGGTTGCGGCAGCAGGAAGTGTTGCCCGGCCTCAAGAGGCGGCAGCGAACTCCCCTGCCGGGACCATGTACTGCTGGGCGTTCTTGTTCAGGAATTTGCGCCACTTAGTGAACTGCCGGGTCTGGTCTACACCCAGCACGGCGACCGGTTCGGCGCCGGCGTAGTACACGGCCAGGAAGCTGCGCTCGGCGACGTCGCCTTGCTCGATCTCGATCCTGTCGTAGCCCTTGGCATGGCCGGCGAACTGGATTCGCGATCCGTATTGGTCTGACCAGAAGTACGGCGGATTAACCGGCTGCTGCACTGCGTTCTCGTCCAGCAGGGCGGCCACGGCGAGAGCCGGGCGTTCGTTCGCCCCGGCCCAGTGCTCTACCCGCTGGTGGCTTTGGGCCCGGAGGTCGTACCACGCGGCACAGTCGCCGACGGCAGATACACCGGGTCGGTTAGTCCGGCCCATGGCATCACACAGGACGCCATTGTCCAGCGCGATGCCCGATCCTTCCAGCCATTCAACGTTGGGCTGCGCTCCAATGCCAACGAGTACGACGTCGGCAGGCAGCCGCCTGCCATTGTCCAGGACAACTTCGCTCACCGAGGTTCCGCTCATCGTGAAGGAGGAAACGCCAGTCCCGCAGAGCAGTTCCACTCCGGCTGCTTCATGAAGGCCGGCCACAGCGGCCCCCATCTGCGCGCCGAGCGGGCCTGCCAATGGCGCAACCGACCTTTCCACCACGGTCACCTCCATGCCGGCTGCCTTGGCCGTGGAAGCGGTTTCCGCTCCGATGAATCCTGCACCGATGACCACCAGGCGACGCCCGGGAAGCAGCTGGGGCCGCAGCGCCTGCGCATCGGCAAGTGTGCGCAGCGTAAAAACGTTCTGCATGCCTTGCAGTTCGGCCAGGCCCCGGGCCGAGGCGCCGGTAGCGATGATCACTCCGTCCGCTGTGATACTGCGTCCGTCGTTGAGCGTGATTGTTAGAGACTGGGCGTCGAAGCGCTCGGCACGGACTCCCAGCAGCCATTCGGCGTTCAGGTCCTCGCCGGCTTCCTCCAGCGCGAGGTCCTCCAGGCCGATCTTGCCTGCCAGGAAGTCCTTGGACAGCGGAGGTCGATCATAAGGGCGGGGGGCTTCGTCCCCGATGATGACGAGCCTGCCGGCAAAGCCTTGGGCCCGCGCTGCCCGTGCGGCGGAGAGCCCGGCCAGGGACGCCCCCACGACTACAAGAGTCTGCATAGATTGGCCTTTCACAACACTGGAGAGGTGCACTCCTGCACCTTCTGGCTAAGAAGCATTGCTCAATTGCGTCTAACGCAACTCGCATCGCTATGTGAAACAGCATGGAGGTCGCGAGGTGCTGTGTCAAGAGTCACAAACACGTAATTTTCGACGCCGATGAGCCGTGTGGGCTGGAACACAAAAAACCCTTGACAGGTACCCCCTCCAACGGTCAGGCTGTTGCCTATTGTGAACGAGGTTGTTCACTACGGAACTGCCGCCAAAGAGCGGCCGGCTATGAAAGAGGTTCGCTCCATGCACAAGGCATGCCCACTAAAAGAGCTGGCACCCGGAGATGCGATTCGTTTGGATACGTCACCGCCCATCGCTGTTTTCCATACAGAGGAGGGCGAGCTCTTCGCCATCGACGATACGTGCACCCATCAGGACGCATCTCTAGCCGATGGCTGGGTTGAGGGCTGCGAAGTGGAGTGCCCGCTGCACGCCTCCAAATTCAATTTACGCACGGGCAATGTAGACGCCCCGCCGGCGAAGCTGCCGGTCCGGGTCCACGAGGTCGAGGTAGTAGACGGAACCATCATGGTCCGGGAATCAGACGATGCTCCGAATCTTCCGCCTGGTTTGACCGTAGACGGACACGTATAAACCGTCAGCACGTGCACCGCAGAGGCCCTGGTCATCTAGCAAAGGATTTTCATGTCAGCGAACAACGATCTTGCAATTGAGGATGGCAGTCCCGACGATGAGCTCACCGAGCTCATCCGCAAGGAGCCGCTGGGCGATGACCAGCAAGCCAAACCTGCAACTGCAGAACACACTGCACTGGATCAGCAGATCTTGCAGGAACTGCGCGAATCGGAAACCGAGCACGCCGCTGCCCGCCGCAGTCGGGTTCCCCGCGGCTTGGACAAGACGGTCTTCGCGGTCGCAGGTGCCCTCGCCGTCGCGTTTGTCGCGTGGGGTTTCCTCGGCACTGCGAACCTCTCGGCCACCTCCCAGAACGCGCTGAACTGGGTTATGGAAAACACCGGCTGGCTCTTCATCCTGCTGGCCTCGCTCTTCGTGGTCTACGTGCTGTGGCTCGCGCTCGGCCGCTTCGGAAATATCCCGCTGGGCAAGGACGGCGAGAAGCCGGAGTTCCGGACCATTTCCTGGATCTCCATGATGTTCGCCGCGGGCATGGGCATCGGCCTGATGTTCTACGGGGTGGCCGAGCCGATGTACCACTACATCGCCCCGCCGCCCGGCAGCGTGAACGGGCAAACACCCGAAGCAATCCAGACCGCCATGGCTACATCGCTCTTCCATTGGACGCTGCATCCTTGGGCGATGTATGCCGTCGTCGGTGTTGCCATGGCCTATGGGACGTACCGTCTGGGCCGCAAGCAGCTGATCTCCGCGGCCTTCACATCGCTGTTCGGCCGTAAAACCGTCGAGGGGCCGGTCGGGAAGTTCATCAACATTCTGGCCATCTTCGCCACGCTTTTCGGTACAGCGGCCTCGCTGGGGCTTGGCGCCCTGCAGATCGGCAGCGGCCTTGCCTTCAACGGCTGGGTCGGCGAGCTGGCAACCCCGATCCTGGTGGCCATCGTCGCCGTGCTGACTGTCTGCTTTGTCGCCTCCGCTATCTCCGGCATCCGCCGCGGCATCCAGTGGCTGGCGAACATCAATATGGTCCTGGCTGTCATCCTCGCGCTGATCGTTTTCGTAGCCGGCCCCACGCTCTTCATCCTCAATCTGGTTCCCGCCGCGGTAGGCGACTACGCCCGCGACCTCGCTGAGATGGCTTCACGCACTGAAGCCGTCGGCGACGAGGCTCTCCGTACCTGGATGTCCGGCTGGACCATCTTCTACTGGGCTTGGTGGGTCTCCTGGACGCCGTTTGTAGGCATGTTCATCGCCCGCATCAGCCGAGGCCGGACCATCCGCCAGTTTGTCACCGGCGTGCTGCTGGTGCCCAGCATTGTCAGCGTGATCTGGTTCGCCATCTTCGGCGGGGCGGCGTTCGGTGTCCAGTCCAAGGCGGATGAAACAGCGGACACCGGCGACGGGCTGGTCGACATGGTCGACGGCGAACCCACCATCTCCTTCGACGGCGCCCTTTTCGATCTGCTGCAGAACCTGCCGCTGCCGAACGTCATCGCGGGTGCGGTGGCCGTTCTCGCCATGGTCCTGGTGGGCATCTTCTTCGTTACCGGCGCGGATTCGGCGTCGCTGGTCATGGGCTCGCTGAGCTCCAACGGCGCCGAGGAGCCCTCCAGAGGGGTAGTCATCTTCTGGGGCGTGCTGACCGGCGGAGTTGCGGCGGTCATGTTGCTGGCTGGTGGCGATCAGCCTGCTGAAGCTCTCTCCGGGTTGCAGCGAATAACCATTGTGGCGGCCTTGCCCTTTGTCCTGGTGATGCTGCTGATGTGCTTCGCCCTGGCCAAGGACTTGCGCCGGGATCCGCTGTCCTTGAGGCGACGGCTGGCAACGTCAGTGGTTGAACGCGCCATTCGGTCCGGTGTAGATCAGCACGGCGGCGTCCATTTCGACCTCGTCACGAGGCACGAATGCGACGAGCAGTGCGCTTCCAGCGATAAATGCCCGACCCCGATCTCCGGCTCCTGATTTTCTCTACTGAACTTGCGAGGTAAATGACTATGACGGCCTTGGCCACCACCGAACTACTCAACGACGACCTTCCGGCTGGCGGTGTTCACGCGTACGCTGGAAAACACGCGGCCCCGTTTGTCCTGACGCTCTCGTGTCCGGAACGTCCCGGCATCGTCCACGCTGTGACCAGTTTCCTGGCCCAGCGGGGTTTCGATATTGCCGAGCATCAGCAGTTCGATGACCACGTCAGCGGCACGCTGTTCCTGCGGACGGCTTTTGCCCCTGCGTACACGGCCGATGAATCAGACGGGCGGGACCCGGACGGCGAGGCGAAGCGCCAGGCGATGGCGGCGGCACTGGCTGAGGAATTTGCGGATGTGGCGGACCGGTTCGATATGAACTTCGATATCCATGACGGCAGCCCCAAGCGGCTGCTGGTCATGGTGTCGAAATTCGGCCACTGCCTCAACGATCTGATTTTCCGGTGGCAGGCCGGAAGCCTTGGTGCGGAGATCGCCGTCGTTGTTTCCAATCATGAGGATCTGCGCCCCATGGCCGAGGCTGCGGGCCTGCCCTTTGTCCACGTGCCGGTCACGGCGGCGACCAAGGCCGAGTCCGAGGCGCGTCTGTTGGACCTCGTCGCAGAACACGACGCCGACCTGGTGGTACTGGCACGCTACATGCAGGTACTCACGGACGACCTTTGCGAGGCCCTTCGCGGCCGCGCGATCAATATCCACCACTCATTCCTGCCCGGCTTCAAGGGCGCCAAGCCGTATCACCAGGCCTATGACCGCGGTGTGAAGCTGGTGGGAGCCACGGCCCACTACGTCACCGCAGACCTGGACGAGGGCCCGATCATCGAGCAGGAGGTCTTCCGGGTTGACCACAGCCTGGATCCTGCGTCCCTGGTCACGGTAGGCCGCGATGCCGAGGCCCAGGCCCTGTCCCGCGCCGTGAAGTGGCACTGCCAGCACCGCGTCCTGCTCAACAACACCCGCACCGTCGTCTTCCGCTAACCGCGATCCAAGGAGAATACCTATGAGCCACACACCCCGCGTCGTCATCATCGGGGCCGGCATTGTCGGCGCCAACCTCGCCGACGAACTGGCCACGCGTGGCTGGAACAATGTCACCGTCATCGAACAGGGACCGCTGCATCTGGCCGGCGGTTCCACCTCGCATGCTCCCGGCCTGGTGTTCCAGACCAACCCGTCCAAGACGATGACCGAGTTCGCCGGCTACACGGTGGACAAGCTGCTCTCGCTCAGTGCGGATGGGCGCTCCTGCTTCAACCAGGTCGGCGGGCTTGAGATCGCCACCACCGAGGCACGGCTCCAGGAGCTGAAGCGCCGGCTGGGCTTCGCCACGTCCTGGGGCCTTGAGGGCCGGCTGATCGATCCGGATGAGTGCGAGAAGCGCTACCCGATGATCAACCGGGATATGGTCCTGGGCGGACTGTATGTGCCCTCCGACGGTCTGGCTTCCGCCGCGCGGGCGGTGCAACTGCTGATCGAAAAGGCCAGCGAAGCGGGGGTAAAGTTCATCGGCTCCACCGCGGTGACCGGCATTGAGCAGGCCAGCGGCAAGGTCACCGGCGTGCAGACGCCTGACGGCGTGGTGCCGGCGGACATCGTGGTTTCCTGCGCTGGCTTCTGGGGCCCCAAAATCGGTGCCATGGTCGGCATGCCGGTGCCGCTGCTGCCGCTGGCACACCAGTACGTCAAGACCACGGCAGTGCCGGAACTGGCAGGCCAGAACGAGCTGCCCAATGGCGCCCGCCTGCCCATCCTGCGTCACCAGGACAAGGACCTGTACTACCGCGAGCATGGCGAAAGGATCGGCATAGGTTCCTACGCCCACCGCCCCATGCCCGTGGATCTGGACGAGCTGCCCCAGGTACGGGCAGACCAAATGTCCGAGCACCGCATGCCTTCGCGGCTGGAATTTACCGAAGCCGACTTCCTGCCTTCGTGGCAGGACAGCCAGGATCTGCTGCCCGCTCTGCGTGGCGCAGAGATTGAGGACGGCTTCAACGGCATCTTCTCCTTCACCCCGGACGGCGGCCCGCTGATCGGCGAATCGCCCGAGGTCGAAGGGTTCTTCCTCGCGGAGGCTGTCTGGGTCACCCACTCGGCCGGCGTCGCCAAGGCCGTCGCCGAGCTGCTGGTCGAAGGCCAGTCCAGCACGCCCCTGCACGAATGCGAGGCTACCCGCTTCGAGAAGATCCAGGTCAGCAAGGAGTATGTCAGCGAAACCTCGCAGCAGAACTTCGTGGAGATCTACGACGTGCTCCACCCGCTGCAGCCACGGGAATCTCCGCGCGATCTCCGCGTCAGCCCGTTCAACGTCCGCCAGCATGAACTCGGCGCGTTCTTCCTGGAGTCCGCAGGCTGGGAGCGTCCGCATTGGTACGAGGCCAACCACGCCCTGCTGCAGGAACTGCCGGAAGAGTGGCAGGCACCGGAGCGGGACAGCTGGTCCGCCATGTTCCACTCCCCCATCTCCGCAGCGGAAGCATGGAAGACGCGTACCGCCGTCGCGCTCTATGACATGACTCCGCTGAAGCGGCTTGAAGTTACCGGCCCGGGCGCGCTGGCGCTGCTGCAGCGGTTGAGCACCGGCAACATTGCCAAGAAGCCCGGAGCTGTCACCTACTGCCTGCTGCTGGCGGACGACGGCGGCGTCCGCAGCGATGTGACCATCGCACGGCTCGCTGAGGAGACTTTCCAGCTCGGCGTCAACGGCAATATCGACTTCGACTACTTCCGGGTCGAGGCCCGCAAGCAGTCCGCGGCCGATCCGGCACAGTGGGTCCATGTCTCCGACATCACCGGCGGCACCTGCTGCATCGGGCTGTGGGGACCGCTGGCGCGTGAGGTCATCGGCAAAGTCAGCGAGGACGATTACACCAATGATTCGCTGCGCTATTTCCGGGCCAAGGAGGTCCACATCGGCGGCATCCCTGTCACCGCCTGGCGGCTGTCCTATGTCGGGGAGCTCGGCTGGGAACTGTACACCTCGGCCGAGAACGGGCTGAAGTTGTGGGACCTGCTCTTCGAGGCCGGCCAGGAGCACGGCATCATCGCCGCCGGCCGCGGCGCCTTCAACAGCCTCCGGCTGGAAAAGGGCTACCGGCTGTGGGGCACGGATGTAACTCCCGAGCACAGCCCCTATGAAGCCGGGCTCGGCTTCTCCGTCTTCAAGGACAAGACGGACTTTGTGGGATACGAGGCCTTGGTTGCCCGCCGGGCCGAGCCTGCCTCCAGGGAACTGCGCTGCCTGACCGTCGACGACGGTACGTCCGTAGTGCTGGGCAAGGAACCGGTGTTCGTCGGCGGCGAGCCCGCGGGATACGTCACGAGCGCGGCCTACGGCTTCACCGTTGGCCGGCCCATCGCCTACGCCTGGCTGCCGGCAGGCCTGTCGGAGGGTGATTCCGTGGAGATCGGTTACTTCGGCCGGAAGGTCGCCGCGACCATCGCCGCCGAGCCGCTGGTCGATCCGAAGATGGAACGGCTGCGCGGGTAGCAGGTGACGGAGAACTGACAGGTTAGCGCCGCAACGGACAGCAGCGGCCCCGCTCCAGATGGAAGGAGTGGGGCCGCTGCTTTGTGCTTAGCGCTTAAGCTTAGCTGCGTTTAGTCTGCGACGTTCTCGTCGTCTGCTGCGGCCAGTTGCCCGCAGGCGCCGTCGATCTCCTTGCCGCGGGTGTCGCGCAGCGTCGTCGGGATGCCGGCGGCAATCAGCCGGTTGATGAACTCGGTCTCCACTGACTTCTCCGACGAGGTCCAGATGGATCCCGGCGTCGGGTTCAGCGGAATGGGGTTCACATGGACCCAACCGCGGCCGCGCTGGTTCAGCTTCTTGGCCAGCAGGTCCGCGCGCCAGGCGTGGTCGTTCATGTCCTTGATCAGCGCGTATTCGATGCTGACCCGGCGGCCGGTCACCGCGTAGTAGTTGTAGGCCGCATCCAGCGCCTCGTCGACCTTCCAGCGGCTGTTGACCGGAATCAGCTCGTCACGCAGCTCGTCATCCGGAGCGTGCAGACTCAGAGCGAACGTCACCGGGATCCCCTCGTCCGCGAGCTTGTTGATGCCCGGCACCAGGCCCACGGTGGAGACCGTGATGTTGCGGGCGGACATGCCCAGGCCCTCAGGGGCCTCGGCTGCCATGCGGTGCACGGCTGCCATCACGCGCTTGTAGTTGGCCAGCGGCTCGCCCATGCCCATGAAGACGATGTTGGTGACGCGCTCGGCGTCGTGCCCGCCGTCCTTGCGCTTGCCGCCCAGCGCGCCTTCGGCGATCACCCGGTTGGCCTGGACAATCTGGTCCAGGATTTCGGCCGTAGACATGTTGCGGGTCAGCCCTGCCTGGCCGGTGGCGCAGAACGGGCAGTTCATGCCGCAGCCGCACTGGCTGGAGACGCACAGCGTGATCCGGCCCGAGTAGCGCATCAACACTGACTCGACCAGCGAGCCGTCGAAGAGCCGCCACAGGAACTTAATGGTGTCCCCGTTGTCCGTCTTGAGCTGCTTGACCTTGGTCAGCAGTGTCGGGAACATTTCGGCGACCAGCTCTTCACGGCCGTCCTTCGGCAGGTCGCTCATGGCGTTCGGGTCCGTGGTGAAGTGCTGGAAGTAGTGTGTGGAGAGCTGCTTGGCGCGGAACGCGGGCAGGCCCATGTCCTTGAGCTTGGCCTGGCGCTCGGCGAGGGTGAGGTCGGCCAGGTGCGTTGGCGGCTGCTTCACGCGCGGCGACTTGAACTGCAGCAGCGGTCGGCCGTCGCTGGAAACAGCGGGCTCGGCACCTTCCACGGCAGGACGCACCTGCGGCCGGGAAGACGTGGCGGTGGGGGAAGAATTCAAAACAGACATCTACACCATTCTCCCATGCCGATGCAAATGAGTCGGACGCCCGGCTCTACGGCTTGAGCAGCACCTTGATCGCGCGGCGTTCATCCATGGCCTTGTACGCCTCGGCCGCGTCGTCGAGGGGCATTTCGACGTCGAAAACCCTGCCCGGGTTGATCTTGCCGGCCAGCACGTCCGCCAGGAGCTCCGGCAGGTAGACACGGGTGGACGCAGCCCCGCCTGCCACCGAGATGTTCTTGGCAAACAGCACACCGATGGGCAGTTCCGCGCCGCCCGCCGGAACGCCGACAAAGCCGACGCTGCCGCCGGGTCGCGTGGACCGCAGTGCCTGATCCATCGATTCCTTGGTCCCCACGCATTCGAGCACCGAATCCGCGGGCACGCCGCCCAGCAGCGAACGGACCGCTTCCGCGCCCGCCTTTCCGCGCTCCTCGACGATGTCGGTGGCGCCGAAGTCCTTGGCCAGCGCCTGCCGGTCCGCATGGCGGGACATCATGATGATCCGTTCCGCACCGAGGCGTTTGGCTGCCAGCACGCCGCACAGCCCCACTGCGCCATCTCCAACAACGACGACGGAGCGGCCCGGCCCCACCGCTGCGCTGACGGCTGCATGATGCCCCGTCCCCATGACGTCGGAGAGCGCCAGCAGGTTGGCTGTCAGTTCGGCATCCGGCTGCTCCACGCCAGGAACCTTCACCAGCGTTGCCTCAGCCTGCGGCACGCGCACGGCCTCGCCCTGGCCGCCGTCGACGTGGAAGCCGTGCTCATCGGTACTGCCCCATGAGGTCCGGTGGTCGCACGCCACCGTGACGCCGTTGCGGCACTGCGGGCACTCGCCGCAGTTGCCCACCCACGGCGCGATCACGAAGTCGCCGGGCGCCAGTGCCGCCACGGCATCGCCGATGCTCTCGACCACACCGACGAATTCGTGGCCGATGGCGCGCGGCTCCGCCGTCTCGCGGACGCCCCGGTAGGGCCACAGGTCGGAGCCGCAGACGCAAGCCGCGGTCACCTTAACCACCACGTCCGTGGGTCGCTGCACCTTGGGATAGGGCCGCTCTTCCACCCGAATGTCGCGGGGTCCGTGGATGATGGTGGCGCGCATGTGCTCTCCTAGCGTCGGGAACGGCTGCTTCCAGCCTAGCCAGCGCCGCACGCCGGGGAGTCACGCTGCGTAAAGTACGACGGCGGCGCTGTCACCTTCGCGATAAAGGTGACAGCGCCGCCGTCGTTAGCTTGGAACTTTCCGCTTGCGCGGACGAACCCTTTAGAGGTTCGAGGGCTCCTCGTGCTCGGGGTAGACCTCGCGCAGCAGGTGGGCGGTCTCGGACGGAGTCTTGCCGACCTTGACGCCTGCGGCCTCGAGGGCCTCCTTCTTCGCCTGGGCGGTACCGGCGGAACCGGAGACGATGGCGCCGGCGTGGCCCATGGTCTTGCCCTCAGGCGCGGTGAAGCCTGCCACATAGCCGACAACCGGCTTGGTGACGTTGTTCTTGATGAACTCGGCCGCACGCTCTTCCGCGTCGCCGCCGATCTCGCCGATCATGACGATCGCCTTGGTATCGGGGTCAGCCTCGAACGCAGCCAGGGCGTCGATGTGCGTGGTGCCGATGACCGGGTCGCCGCCGATGCCGATGGCGGTGGAGAAGCCCAGATCCCGCAGTTCGTACATCATCTGGTAGGTCAGGGTGCCGGACTTGGAGACCAGGCCCACGCCGCCCTTGCCCGTGATGTTCGCCGGGGTGATGCCCACGAGGGACTCGCCTGGGGTGATGATGCCGGGGCAGTTCGGGCCGATGATGCGGGTGATCTGGTTGCCGTCGGCGTCCTTCTTGGACTGTGCCAGTGCCCAGAACTCGGCGGAGTCCTGGACCGGAACACCCTCGGTGATGACCACGACGAGGCCGATTTCGGCTTCGATGGCCTCGACCACGGCGTCCTTGGTGAAGGCCGGCGGAACGAAGACGATCGAGACGTCGGCGCCGGTCTCGGCGATGGCTTCCTTGACCGTGCCGTAAACGGGCAGGGTCTTCTCGCCGTGCGTCACGGAGGTGCCGGCCTTGCGGGCGTTCACGCCACCGACAACGTTGGTGCCGGCGTGGAGCATACGGGCGGTGTGCTTGGAGCCCTCGCCGCCGGTGATGCCCTGGACGATGACCTTAGAGTCTTTGTTAATGAAGATAGACATGTTTTTTCCTCGATCCTCAGGCGTTCGCCAGTTCGGCGGCCTTGTCGGCGCCTTCGTCCATACCGACTGCCAGGGTGACCAGCGGGTGCTTCGCGTCCCGGAGGATACGGCGGCCTTCTTCGACGCTGTTGCCGTCCAGACGGACAACCAGCGGCTTGGTGGCCTTGTCGCCCAGGATCTCCAGGGCCTTGACGATACCGTTTGCGACGGCGTCACAGGCGGTGATGCCACCGAAGACGTTGACGAACACGCTCTTGACCTGCTCGTCGTTCAGGATGATGTCCAGGCCATTGGCCATGACCTCGGCCGAAGCGCCGCCGCCGATGTCCAGGAAGTTGGCGGGCTTGACGTTGCCGTGGTTCTCGCCGGCGTAGGCGACGACATCAAGCGTGGACATAACCAGTCCGGCGCCGTTGCCGATGATGCCGACCTGGCCATCGAGCTTGACGTAGTTCAGGTCCAGTTCCTTGGCCTTGGCCTCGAGCGGATCCGCGGCGTCCTTGTCCTCGAGCTCAGCGTGCTCGGGGTGGCGGAAGGCCGCGTTCTCGTCGATGGAGACCTTGCCGTCCAGGGCGACGATGTCGCCGGCGCCGGTCTTGACCAGCGGGTTGACCTCGACCAGGGTGGCGTCTTCCTTGATGAAGACGTCCCAGAGCTTGACGATGGTCTCGGCGACCTTGCCGCGCAGTTCCTCGGCGAAGCCGGCAGCGGCGACGATTTCGTCGGCCTTGGCCTGGTCGATGCCGACGGCGGGGTCAACGGCAATCTTGGCCAGAGCGTCGGGGCGCTCGACAGCCAGCTGCTCGATCTCCATGCCGCCTTCCACCGAGCACATGGCCAGGTAATTGCGGTTGGCCCGGTCCAGCAGAACGGAGAAGTAGTACTCCTCGGCAATGTCAGCGCCCTGGGCGATCATGACCTTATTGACCGTGTGGCCCTTGATGTCCATGCCGAGGATGTTGGTGGCGTATTCGAACGCTTCGTCCGGAGTCTTTGCGACCTTGACGCCGCCGGCCTTACCGCGGCCGCCAACCTTTACCTGAGCCTTGACGACAACAACGCCGCCAATCTTTTCGGCTGCTGCTTTGGCTTCTTCTGGAGTGTAGGCAACGATTCCTGCAAGCACGGGTACAGCATGTGCCTCAAAGAGATCGCGCGCCTGGTATTCATACAGGTCCACGGGTTGTGTCCTTCTACGTCGAAGTCGTTTCTGACTCGGAGCGCGGATCTGCGTCACTTCGTGCCTGTGTAGGCGGACATTTTTTCGGTGCAAATCCGTTCGCGCTCCAAGGGGAACTTTAGTCCCTTGGCGTGCGACGCCTGTCCTAGAGTACCCCTTTAGTGATCAAGGGCACAGTTCTATGGTTTGTAGAAAAGTAACCCTTTGCGGTACTTTGTGACGCGTCGCTCACGGCCCGCCGGGCGGGCCGTTTGCATGCGCTGCCGCTTGGCCTAACGGCTTTCATCCGGCGTGCTGGCAGAGGCATCGGCGGGGGCATCGGCGTGGCTTTCCGAGCCTGCCGGCACCAGCACGGGGCTCCCATCCTTGATGACGGTCTGGTTCAGCAGCGGAATGCGTAGTCCGGCCCGGTCCAGATCACCCTTCAGACGTGCACGCATGGCACGTGCCACGCCCCACTGTTCCAGCGGTTTGGTCCGGATCGCGAGGCGGATGACCACGGATTCTCCCGTGAGCGCCTCTACGCCCCAAATTTCGGGGTCATCCAGGATGAGCCGCCGGTAATCCGGGTCCGATCGCAGCTCCTTGGCCGAGCTCAGGATCAGATCGCTCACCTTTTCGACGTCGGAATCATAGGGCACCGGGATATCGAGCACGGCGCGCGCCCAGCCCTGGGAAGAGTTGCCCACACGCAGGATTTCGCCGTTGCGCACGTGCCAGAGCGTACCGTCCACCGAACGTACCTGCGTGACGCGCAATCCAACCGACTCCACCGTCCCCGAGGCTTCCCCCAGGTCCACTACGTCGCCGATGCCGTATTGGTCCTCGGCCACCATGAACAAGCCGGAGAGGTAGTCCTTGACCAGGGTCTGCGCACCGAAACCGATGGCCACACCAGCGATACCGGCGCTGGCCAGCAGCGGTCCGAGGTTGAAGCCGAGTTCGGTCATGACCATCAGGATGGTCATCACTGCGATGACCACGGTGGCGATGGAGCGCAGCACCGAGCCGATGGTTTGTGCCCGCTGGGCCCGGCGCACGGCCGCGATCGGCGAATCCTGCATCAGCCAGTAGCGCGGGTCTTTGACGCTTTTCCCGATGGCATCGGCGTCGAGTTTCTCGAGCTTCGCGGTCTCGCCATTGGCGATCTTCGTCGACATCCGGCGGATGACTATCCGCACCAGCAGGTTCAGCAGGAAGCCGCCGATCAGAATCACGGAGACCCGCAGCGGTTTATCCATCCAAAATCCCAGGGTGCCCAGCTGGGCTACATCCACGTCCGCCACATTCAAGTCCATAGGAAAAACGCTATGTTGTTATGCCAGCGTGACCAAATGCGGATCGCCGCCGCGGCGTCTTCGGCGATGTGCTGCTGAGTTCCCGCGGCGGAGCCTTCCCGCGCCGGCGGGGCATCGTCCCTAGTCCGACTTGGTCAGCGGGGCATAACGCAGCAGCAGGCGCTTCTCGCCGATGTCGAACTTGACCTTCGCCACAGTCTTATCCCCGGCGCCTTCGAGCGAGAGGACTGTACCGTTTCCGAAGCTGGTGTGGTTGACCTTGTCGCCCACGGTCAGTGCGATGACCTCCTTCTGCGGCTGGACCCGGCCGGCCCGCACGGCGGCGGGCGCCATGGACCGTGCCGAGCCCGGCAGCGACGAAACGTCCTGGTTTCCGCCGGCACCGGCACCCCAATGGGAGCCGCTGTACCGGCTGGAGCCGAAGCTGCCGGAGGACGTGAAAGCCGGGCGCTTGCTGCCTTCACGTTTCCAGTCGATGAGTTCCGGCGGGACTTCCTCGATGAACTGGCTTGCCGGGTTGTACTGGCTCTGGCCCCACAGGCTCCGCGATTCCGAGCGGGTCAAATAGAGCCGCTTGCGGGCGCGGGTCAGCCCCACATAAGCCAGCCGCCGTTCTTCGGCCAGCTCCTTCGGATCCGTCATGGACCGTTGGTGCGGGAAGACGCCGTGCTCCATACCGGTGAGGAATACCACCGGGAATTCCAGCCCCTTGGCCGTGTGCAGCGTCATCAAGGTGACCACGCCCTGGTCCTTGGCCAGCTGAGCGCTTTCCTCATCCGGCGCGTCCGGGATCTGGTCAGCGTCCGCCACCAGCGCCACCTGTTCCAGGAAGCTGCCGAGCGTTCCGTCCGCATTGTCCCGTTCGTATTCACGCACGACGGCGACCAGCTCGGCCAGGTTTTCCACGCGGGACTCGTCCTGCGGGTCATTGCTCTGCCGCAGCGCCGCCAGGTAGCCGGTCTGTTCCAGCACCGCTTCAAGTGCGGCCGATGCCCCGGATCCGTTTGCCACTTCGGTGAGGTCATCGATGAGCTTCACGAAGCCGGCCACCGCGTTGACGGAGCGCGTTGCCATGCCCGGTGCGTCATCGGCCTTGCGCAGCGCTTCCATGAAGGACAACTGGTCCCGCTCGGCGAGCGCGGCCACCGCGTACTCGGCCCGGTCCCCGATGCCGCGTTTAGGCTCGTTGAGGATCCGCCGCAGGTTGACCACGTCGTCCGGATTCACCAGCACGCGCAGGTAGGCCAGGGCGTCCTTGATTTCCTTGCGCTCGTAGAAGCGGGTTCCGCCTACCACCTTGTACGGCAGACCCACCCGGATCAGCAGGTCTTCGATGGAACGGGACTGCGCGTTGGTCCGGTAGAAGATGGCCACGTCCCCCGGGCGCAGGTTCTCGGCGTCCTGCAGCCGGTCGATCTCGTTGGCGATGAACCGGGCCTCTTCGTGCTCGTTTTCGCCGACGTAGCCGATGATCCGCTCGCCGTCCCCTTCCGCGGTCCAGAGGCGCTTGGCCGGACGGTTGGGGTTGCGGGAAATTACGGCGTTGGCCGCCGTCAGAATGGTCTGCGTGGAGCGGTAGTTCTGCTCCAGCAAGATGGTCCGCGCGTTGACGTAGTCCTTTTCGAACTCGACGATGTTGCGCACATCGGCACCGCGGAAGGCGTAGATGGACTGGTCCGAGTCCCCCACCACCGTCAGTTCGCCGGGCGGGAATTTTTGCTCCGATCCGCCCGTTCCGCCGGTGAGTTCGCGGACCAATACATACTGGGCGTGGTTGGTGTCCTGGTACTCGTCCACCAGGACGTGCCGGAAGCGCCGCCGGTAGGAATCCGCCACCGCCGGGAAGGCCTGGAAGATGAAGACCACCTGGGCGATCAGGTCATCGAAGTCCATGGCGTTGGCCTGGCGCATCCGCTGCGTGTAGCCCTTATAGACCTCTGCCACGGCCTGCTCGAACGGATCGGAGTAGTTTGCCGTCGCGGCGTAGGCTTCGTCGTCGATCAGCTCGTTCTTCAGCGCGGAGATCTTGTGCTGGATGGACTTCGGTGGAAAGCGCTTCGGATCCAGGTCCAGGCCCTTGGCAACCAGGGTGATCAGGCGTAGCGTGTCCGCCGAATCATAAATGGAGAAGTTCGAATTGAGCCCAACGTTCTTGGCCTCCCGGCGCAGGATCCGCACGCAGGAGGAGTGGAACGTGGAAATCCACATGTTCTTCGCCCGGTCCCCCACCAGCGACTCGATCCGCTCACGCATTTCCGCGGCAGCCTTGTTGGTAAAGGTGATGGCCAGGATCTCTCCCGGGCGGGCACGCTTGGTGGCCATCAGGTGGGCAATCCGGTGGCTGAGCACCCGGGTCTTTCCGGAGCCCGCGCCGGCAATGATCAGCAGGGGCGAGCCGGCATGCTTGACTGCCTCTTCCTGCTGCGGGTTCAGCCCAGCCAGCAGTTCCTGCGCATCGGGCAAGGCAGGGGCAGGAGCATCGTAGGCAGGGTCAGTCAGAAAATCCATGGTCTTATCAGTCTATTAGCCCCCACCGACACTCGGCGCCGGATTCGCCCACGGCCTAGCCCACGAGGCGCGTCGCCGGCCCGGGGCCATAATGGAGATATGTCCAAGTCCCGCGCGCAGCGCCTCCGCAAGCACGGTCCCGCAGCAGCCGACGCCCGCACTGGTGACCCTTCCTCCACAAAGCCAGCATCCGGCGTCGTCAATCCGAGCACCGGCCGCACGCCGGCCAAGGCGGCAGGCAATGCCAACATGATTGTGATCGCCGGCGCGGTGGCCTCGGCGTTCCTGTTCGGGTACTCGTTCATCCTGATCATGCCGCAGTTCCAGCAGCTGAGCGGCGGCTTGGCGATGCCGGACACGCTGGTCACCGGTTACAGCACCGAGTACGTGCAGGACGTGCGCACCGCCTTCGGCGAGGACGGCGCCGGCCAATACAACTACTGGCACAAAACCGCCGACACGATCTTCCCGTTGCTGTTCGGCTTCACCTGGCTGCTGCTGATCGGCCAGCAGCTCAAACGCGGACTGCTCCGCTGGCTCTGCTGGGCGCCCGTCCTGCTGTATGTCATTGCGGATCTGGCCGAAAACTGGGTGCTGGACTCGATCATGAGTACCGATCCGGTGGGCGACGCATCGCTGGCCAGCTTCCTCACCGTCGCGAAATCCGTGCTGTTCGGCCTGAGCATCCTGGCCGCTCTCTACGCGGTTTTCCGCGGACCACGCCGGAAACAAAATGAAACAACGACGGCGGCAAAAGGGTAAGCTGGATAGGTTCGCGCCTCTGTAGCTCAGTTGGATAGAGCGACCCTCTCCTAAAGGGTAGGTCGTCGGTTCGATTCCGGCCAGGGGCACTTAAACAGGGAAGCCGCTGTCTGCGCATCCCCCCACGGATGCGCAGCCAGCGGCTACCGCATTTGGTGCATCCCAAAGCATTTCAACTGCGAGAACCCTCAAAAGAGAAGTTGTAGCCCCGGGCTTCTTCCCGTTCGCCGGAACTACTCGCGATCACCGTTGTCCTACTTGGTTGACGGCACGCGCCCCTCCCCAGGGCCGCTCCCGCTCTTGAACCGTTCATTTCAAGAGATGGCGCGATCATACGAACGCCTGCCGTCAGTAACCATGTTTATCCATACGATGGACTAAATCAAGCCCGGCAGATGAACAATTGATTAACCCGGGAAAATTCCGCCGTATGTGACGTCAAATACATTATGTGACGTTTCATTACGTCTCCAGCAGGAGTCCCCGCGTCTTCGGCGAGAAGGCCTGGTCCAGCACCAGGCATGCCCCGCCGATGGCCCCAACCTGCTCGCCGAGGTCTGACCCCACCACTTCGAGCTCGTGGATGTCCCTCGCCACGAAGTGCTTTTGGACCTCCTCGCGCAGCAGCGGCAGACCAACCCCGGCCAGGCCGTCCCAGAGCGGCCCGCCAAAGATAATCCGCTGGACGTCGAGCACATTGGCCACCTGCGCCACGACGAACGCAAGATTCCGCGCTGCCCGGTGCACGATGGCCTGCGCCTCGGCGTTGCCCGCTCCGGCCATGCTGGTCAGTTCGAAAATAGCCGCAGTTGTCCCGTCCAGTCCCTGCTCGTCGTGGTTTTCGGGGAAGACGCCGGCTGCGATGCCCTGCCGGATGAGGGTCACAAAATTCAGGCTCATGCCAACGCAGTTCCGCCGGCCGCATTCGCACAGCGGCACGTCGTCCTGCACGGGGAAGTGCCCGATCTCGCCGATGTTTCCGGAGGAGCCCCGCTGCACCTCGTTCTGCAGCACCACGCCGGCACCAAGTCCGGTGCCCAGATAGATGAAGGCAAAGCTGGACGGCGCATCCCTGTCACTCGCCCAGAGCTCGGCAACTGCAGCCGCGGTCACGTCCTTGTCCAGCCACACCGGCAGGTCGATCAGTTCCTCCAGCGGCACCCGCAGCGGCACCCGGTCCCAGCCCGGCAGCATCGGCGGCGAAACCATCATGCCCTCGATCCCGTCGATGGGCCCCGGCGCGGCAAGGCCCACGCCCAGGATCCGGTCGCGGTCCAGCCCTGCAGTTGCAATCAAATTTTCGACGGCGTCCGCCATCCGGGGCACGATGCCATTCGGTTCACCCACATCAGGCATCCGGTGGTCCGTACTGGCCACCACTTCGCCGTGCAGGTTCAGCGCGACCACGGTCATAACGGCAGGATCCAGATGGATGCCGATGGCAATGCGGCTGGAAACTTCCAGCTCCAGCACGGTCCGGGGTTTGCCCGGCCCGGACACTGTCTTGCGGTCTTCCCGCACCAGTCCGTCGTCGACAAGGCGGCGCACTACGTTGGAAATGGTCTGCGGCGACAGGCCCGTGCGCTCCACCAGTTCAACCCGGGCGATGCCTTCGGGCGCGCGACGGATCGCATCCAGGATCACCGCTTGGTTATAGCCGCCAAGACGGCCAAGATTGCTACCGCGCTGCATTAATGAGCCCTGCTCCCCAAAACTCTGCTGTGACTTAGGTCAACCTATGACACTGTAACGAATGACGGACCGGATAGCACTGATAAAAAAGCCCGCGCGCCGCTCAGGGCGTGCGGGCTCTTGCTGCTCAGGGCACGGCCGGCGTTTCAGTCGTTTCTGTGCGGAACTGCGTCCGGTACAACTCCGCATAGCGCCCGCGGCGGGCCAGCAGTTCAAGATGGGTGCCCCGCTCGACGATTTCCCCGCCCTCGACCACGAGGATCTGGTCCGCGGAACGGATGGTGGACAGCCGGTGCGCAATAACGACGGCGGTGCGACCCTCGAGCGCTTCGGTCAAGGCTGCCTGCACTGCGGCTTCGTTGGTCGAATCCAGTGCAGCGGTTGCCTCATCCAGGATGACCACCTGCGGCTGGGCGATCAGCAGCCGCGCAATGGTCATCCGCTGGCGTTCGCCGCCGGACAGGCGGTAGCCGCGCTCCCCCACCATGGTCTCCAGCCCGTCCGGCAGGGACCGGACCATCGGCTCGAGCCTGGCCCGGCGCAGCACGTCCCAGATCTCCTCGTCCGAAGCCTCCGGGCGGGCCAGCGTGAGGTTGCCCCTGATGGTGTCGTGGAACAGGTGCCCGTCCTGGGTCACCAGCCCGATGGTGGAGCGGATCGAATCGAAGCTCAGGTCACGAAGATCGACGCCGGAAAGTTCCACGGAGCCGGAGTCGACGTCGTACAACCTTGCCAGCAGTGAGGCGATGGTGGACTTGCCTGCGCCGGAAGACCCGACCAGTGCCAGGGTCTGTCCGGGCTCCACCTTGAAGTTGATGCCGTGCAGCACTTCCTCGCCACCGCGGGTGTCCAGCGTGGCGACCTCTTCCAGCGACGCCAGCGAAACCTTGTCGGCAGATGGATAGGCAAACCGGACGTCCTTGAATTCAACGATGACCGGTCCCGGCGGGACAGCACCGGCGTCGGGCTTCTCCTTAATCAGCGGATCGAGGTCCAGCACCTCGAAGACCCGCTCGAAGCTGACCAGGGCGCTGGCGATCTCCACACGCGCATTGGCCAGGGCGGTCAACGGCGCATACAGCCTGGTCAGCAGCAGTGCCAGCACCACCACGTCCCCCGGATCGAGCTGGCCGATGATGGCGTAGAACCCGCCCAGACCGTAAACCAGTGCCAGCGCCAGCGCGGAGACCAGGGTCAGCGCGGTTACGAAGGTCCACTGCAGAACCGCGGATTTGATACCGATATTGCGCACCCGTTGGGCCCGGACCTTGAATTCCCGGGACTCCTCTTCGGGCCGGCCAAAGAGCTTGACCAAGGTGGCGCCGGGGGCCGAAAAGCGCTCGGTCATCTGCGTGCTCATCGCGGAGTTGTGGTTGGCGGCCTCGCGGCGCATCTCCGCCAGTCGCGAGCCCATCTGCCTGGCCGGCAGCAGGAAAATGGGCAGCATAATCAGCGCCAGCAGCGTCACCTGCCAGGACGTATTGAGCATGACAATCAGTGTCAGCACCAGAGCCACAAAATTACTGACGACGCCGGAAAGCGTGCCGGCGAAGGCCCGCTGTGCACCGATCACGTCATTGTTCAACCGGCTGACCAGCGCGCCGGTGCGCGTGCGGGTGAAGAACGCAATCGGCATCTTCTGCACATGATCGAACACCGCCGTGCGCAGGTCCAGGATCACGTCTTCGCCCAGGCCGGAGGAAACCCAGCGGGTAACCATGCTCAGCGCCGCGTCAGCGATTGCGACGATGGCGATGATGACGGCAAGCCAGACGATCGTCTCAATACTTGTCTTCGCGACGATCGCGTCGATCACCTGGCCGGCGAGGACCGGCGTCGCAACAGCCAAAGCGGCCGAGATGATGGAGACGATGACAAAGAAGATCAGCTTGCCCTTGTACGGCGCGGCGAACGCCAGGGTACGTTTGACGGTCTTCTTGGAGAACCCGTGCTTGGCCTTGTCCGACATGGAGAGCCGGTACAGCGAACTCCACGCTGCCCCTTCCATGGACATGCTGACTCCTTTTGAAACTGGGAACGAATGTACTAATACAGCCTAGGTCTTATTCCGACGAGAGCTCGCTTTGCACCAGCGGCAGCACCTCGGTTCCGAGCAGCTCGATGGATTGCAGCACGGTCTTCTGCGGCACCGAGGAGAGGTCCATTTGCAGGATGTGCCGGTCGTGCTGCATGTACTGATGGGTCAACACCAGCTTCTCGGCCACTTCCTCCGGATTGCCTACATAGATACCGCCGGACCGCGCCGCCTGCATGTTGTAGCTGACACGGCTGGGCTTGGAAAAACCGCGTTCGGCCGCAATCCGGGTCAACGAGTCCAGCCAGTGGGGATAGAATTTATCCGCCGCCCCCTCCCTCGCCACGAGGCCGGTGCTGCTGACACCCACCTTCAGACGCCCGACGTCGTGCCCCGCCTTTGCGGCTTCGGTGCGGTAGAGCTCTGCGTGCTGCGCGAAGCTATGGACGGTGCCGCCCAGCAAGGCGTACATGACGTTCTTGCCCAGCTTCGCCGCCCGGATTGTCGACGCCGGCGTGCCGCCCGTGGCGATCCAGATATCCAAATGCCCAGCGCCTGGTCTGCCGGTCGGCCTGGGCAGGATTCTGGCGTTGTCGAGCGCGGGACGGAACTTTCCGCTCCAGGTTATTACTTCCTGCTCGTCCAACTGGAGCAGCAGGGCGATTTTCTCTTCGTACAGCTCGTCGTAGTCGGTCAAGGCGGCACCGAAGAGCGGGTAGGACTCGATGAAGGAACCGCGCCCGGCGGTCAGCTCGGCACGGCCGCCCGACAGCAGATCCAGCGTGGCAAACTGCTGATAGACGCGGACGGGGTCCTCGGTACTCAACACCGTGACCGCGGAGCCAACCTTGATGTTCTGGGTCTGGGCGGCCGCCGCGGCCAGCACGGGAACCGGAGCAGAGACCGCATAGTCCGGGCGGTGATGCTCCCCGACCCCGAAATAGTGAAGGCCCACTTCATCTGCCAGCCGTGCCCGCTCCAGCAGATCCGCCATCCGTTGTTGCGGCGATGTCCCTTCCCCCGTCAGCGGATCGGGGTGGATGTCGCCGAAGCTGTAGATGCCGAGTTCCATACCTGCCGCAACCTCTAATCGAAGGCCCATATTCCCCTTTCGACGGCGACGCTACGCACATCACTGACGCTGTGCCGTTCGGGTAACCGCTCGGCCACAGGGGAAGAGTCCAAAAGATCAGAAATGCTCCGGCTGTTTGTGTGGACGGTGCTGATTTCGCCTCTGGTCGTCGGAGGCAGGTGATGGACTGGACTCATGGCAACGCAGAAGTTTTCGCCACCGGTCCGCGGGGTACCCGCGGCTTACTGGCTCGCTGGATACCCACTGCCGAAATGCCGGCCGTGCCGTGTGGTCGGCGCCGGTGTGCTTCCTGCCGTGCTCAAGACTGGTGCGGAAAAGAATTTTGAAGAACTTTCGTGGGACCCGTCAGACGATGTGAATAAGTCTCTGTATTGTCATGGCCGGATGATGGACTGAAGTCATGGCAACGGAAGAGCAATCGGCACCGGTTTCCGGTTCCCCGGCCCCCGGACAGGAGTCCGCGGGGCAGGGGCCGGCGGGGCAGGGGTTTTCGGTGCGCTGTCTTCAGCCGGGCCGGCCCGTGACTGCCGCGCAGCGGCAGGAAGCCCTGCGCAAAGCCCTGGAGCGGCTGGACCTCCATGCTGCCCAGGACCGCAAACGCGGCCTGGCACAGGCACGTGAATATATTGCGGCCGGCAAGCCGCCCAAGCACGCCACGATGGCCGGCTACATGGAGGAGATCTACGCCGAGGCGCGCGGCCCGGTCCTGGACCCGCCGAAGCTGGAGGACTACGGCGAAGACCCGCTGGCCGGCCAAACGGTGCCCGCCCGGGTCGGGGAGCCGGAGCATCTGGGTGCCAGCGCCGGTCTCGATGACTTCGCGGCCTGGGAACGCGAGGAAACCTGGTCCAGCTGGCCGCCGTCGGGTCCGTTCCCCGAGAACTGGGGCCCCGCCGAAGACCTCGAGGGACTGCCCGCGGAACTGTTCTCCGAAACGCACGGGGAGTACTACGCCGAGCGCCTGCGCCGGATCACCGAAGGCACCCCCGCAGACTGGTTCCGCCTCTTCCACGCCACCGCCACCGCCAACAACCCCGGCACCAACGCCAGCGACGCCGCTGATACCAATGACGCTGATGCCGGCGACGGCGGCAGCACCAACGCTGATGATGCCCATGATGCGGCCAGCAACGGTGGCGTGGGAAACGCCGTTGATGCCGGTGACGGCACGGCCACGAAGGCTATTGAGGCGGCCGCGGGGTTGGTGCCGGGGTATGGGGAACTGGATTATCGGTCTGCGGTGGAGCAGCTGGCCGCGGGCCGGCGGCTGGCAGCCTGGCTGGACGCGGGCCTGGTACGCCTGACCCACCGCATCGGGCAAACCGCCGTCGAAGAACTCCCGCCGCCGGATCCGGGTACGCCGCCGGCCGGCCGGGCCGGCCTGGAGGATCTGGCCGAGCAGTCCGTGGTCGAGGAACTGGCCTGCCTGTACCGGATCACCGAGCACCAGGCCCGCGGCCGGTACGAGACCGCCCAGGAGCTGTGCGAACACTATCCGGGCACCTTGGCCGCGCTCACCGCCGGGGACCTGGATCTGGAACGCGCGGGCGTGATCACCCGGCAGGGCGACACCCTGCCCGACGACGCGAAACCCGGCTTCGAGCAGGCGCTGCTGGTGGAGGCGCCGGATAAAACGCCGGGCGAGCTGCGCTCCGCGGCGCGGAAACAGCGCGAGAAACTGAACCCGGAAACCATCACCGTGCGCCGCAAACGCCAGGAACAGTGCCGTGGTGTGTACCTGGAACCGGCGGATGACGGCATGGCGTTCCTGGGCGCGTACCTGCCGGCGGAGGAAGTGTACGCCGCGTACGACCGCCTCACCCAGTCCGCCCGGAGCCTGCAAACCAAGACCGAGACCCGCACGCTCGGGCAGCTGCGCGCCGATGTCTTTATCGATTTGCTGCTGCACGCTGGCATGGAGGCCGGGCCGGCGGCCGGGATCCGGCCCGAAGTCGCGCTCACCGTGCCGGTGTTCACGCTGATGGGCCTGGACGAGGAACCGGCCACCCTCGACGGGTACGGGCCGATCCCCGCCGACACCGCCCGCAAACTCTGCGAGGGCGCGGACTCGTTCTACCGGATCCTGACCCACCCCGAGACCGGGACCACCCTCTCCTACGGCAAAACCACCTACCGCCCGCCGGCCGATCTCGCCCGCGCGGTCCGCCACCGCGACACGACCTGCACCGCGCCGGGCTGCACCGTCCCGGCGAAGGACTGCGACCTGGACCACACCATCGATTACCATGCGAACGGCGGCCACGGCCGCACCGATTTCGGCAACCTCGGCCCGCGCTGCGGCTCGGACCACCGGCTCAAATCCCTCGCCGGCTGGAAAGTCACCCAAACCAGACCCGGTGAATACACCACCACCACGCCCGGGAACCAGACCTACACCACCAAACCCGGCGACACCGGCGCCGGACCACCCACCTTCACCGACCGGATCCTCGACGCCCTGCCCGACAACTTCCGCAACCGCCTCAAACCCAAAAAACCACCACCCGAGACGGAACCTGCAAAAGAACCACCATTCTGACCAACGGTGAAGCAGCCCTACTTAGCTCAGTATCATCTCGCTGACGCCATCCGTCTGCCCAGCGTGCTCTGACTGGTCGGCAGCCGCAACAAGCTCGGTATCGCTTTCGTTCACCGGGACAAACCGGACGGTGATCGCTTTGAATCCGGGAGTGTTGGATTCACGTGCAACCAACTCCCGATGGACCAGGACATTTGCCTCGGGGAAGTAAGCAGCCGCGCAGCCACGTGCCGTTGGATAGGAAACAAGCCGGAAGCTGTCCGCTCGGCGTTCCGTGCCTTGGAACGTGCTGATGACATCCACCAGTTCGCGGTCTTCGAAACCCAACTCCTTCAGATCGTCAGGATGCACGAGGATGACGCGGCGGCCGTTGGAGATGCCACGGTATCTGTCGTCCAAGCCGTAGAACGTGGTGTTGTACTGATCGTGGCTGCGCATGGTCTGCAGGATCAGGTGCCCTTCCGGAGCCGACAGGTATTCCAATGGGCTCACGGTGAACCTGGCGCGGCCGATGTCGGTGGCGAAGGAGCGCGAGTCCCGTGGCGGATTGGGCAGCACAAAACCATTCTTGTTGCGGATTCGCTGGTTGAAGTCTTCAAAGCCCGGCAGCACACGCGAAATGTGGTCGCGGATGACGTCGTAGTCCTCCGCCATGGCCCGCCAGTCCACAACGTGGTCGTCGCCCAGGACAGCCTGTGCCATGCGGGCGATGATTACCGGCTCTGCCAAGAGATGCTCCGAGACGGGCGTAAGGCGTCCACGCGTGGAGTGGACAACAGACATCGAGTCTTCCACGGACAGGAACTGCGGCCCCTTCGGGTGCTTGTCATCCGTATCGGTCCGCCCCAAGGTGGGCAGGATGAGAGAGGTCTTGCCATGGACAACGTGCGACCGGTTGGGCTTGGTGGAGATATGGACGGTCAATCCGGCCCGCTTCATGCCTGCTTCGAGCGCCTCGGTATCCGAGTTGGCCAGCGCGAAGTTCCCGCCCAGGGACACGAAAACATCAACGTCGCCCAGTTCGAAGGCATGCAAGGCTTCCGTGGAGTCGAAGCCGTGTTCCCGTGGCGACTCAATGCCGAATTCCTTGTCCAGAGCTTCGAGAAGCCATTCCTTGGGCTTCTCCCAGATACCCATGGTCCGGTCGCCCTGGACGTTGGAGTGCCCACGCACCGGGCAAGCGCCCGCTCCGGGCTTGCCGAAGTTGCCTTGCAGCAGGAGCAGGTTGATGATTTCCTTCAGCGTGTCCACCGAGTGAGGCTGCTGGGTCAGGCCCAGCGCCCAGCAGATGATGGTTGCCTTGGACTTGGCCAGCATGTCGGCAATCTTGGCGATTTCCATCCGTGAAAGCCCTGTTGCCTTCTCGGTTTCATCCCAGTCAATGGACTTGCGTGCCTCGCGGTAGGCTTCGAACCCTTCGGTCTGCTGCTCGATGAAAGCCTTGTCCACCACTGAGCCGGGAACGCGATCTTCCTCTTCCAGCAACAAATGGCCGAATGCTTGGAACAGGGCCAGGTCCCCGCCGACCTTGATCTGCAGGAATTCATCGGAAATCTGGCTGCCACCCTGGACCAGACCCTCAACGCTCTGGGGGTCCTTGAACTTCATCAGTCCGGCTTCGGGCAGCGGATTGACGGACACGACCTTTCCGCCGTTGTCCCTGCACTCCCTGAGCGCGGAGAGCATGCGCGGATGGTTGGTGCCCGGGTTCTGTCCGACGACGAAAATCAGCTCGGCTTCATGCAGATCTTCCAGCGAAACGGTGCCCTTACCGATACCGATCGTGGGGTTCATCGCCGAGCCTGAGGACTCATGGCACATGTTGGAGCAGTCAGGCAGGTTATTGGTGCCCAGCGACCGTGCGAACAGCTGGTACATGAACGCTGTCTCGTTGGCAGTACGTCCCGAGGTATAGAAAACACAGCGGTCCGGCGTCGTCGCCCGGACGTGTTCGCCAATGAGGGCGAACGCTTCAGCCCAGCTGATGGGCGAATAGTGGGTTTCGCCTTCCCGGATGACGACCGGCTGGGTAATCCGTCCCTGATTGCCGAGCCAATACTCGGTCTTCTCCTCCAGGTCCTTAATGGAATGCTCGGCCCAGAACTCCGGGCCCACGGTCCGGAGGGTGTTTTCCTCGGCAATGGCCTTGGCACCGTTCTCACAGAATTCGGCCGGCTTGCGCTTGCCTGTGATCGATTCGGGCCAAGCGCAGCCTGGGCAGTCGAAGCCGCCATGCTGGTTGACCCGGAGCATCGAACGGACGGTTCGGCTTACGCCGGCTTGGGCCAGTCCTCGTTCCATGGAGACCATGACCGCTTTGACGCCGGCAGCGGCAGTCTTCGGATCCTGGACTTCCAGAGCGTCTTCATTTATGTCATTAATAGGTGCACGGCGAGCCATGACCCCAATGTATCCCGTATCACAGGGGAATCTCGACCTTCACTCCGATAATTCGTCCAGGATGAGCATAAATATTCACAGTGTTACCTCGGCTGAATCCTGCCAACGTCAGTCCCGACTCCTCTGCGAGTTCGACGGCGAGTGATGACGGCGCACTGACCGCGGCCAACACGGGGATTCCGGCGAGGTAGGCCTTCTGCACAAGCTCAAAGGAAGCACGGCCCGAAACCTGCAGGACAGTGTCATTCAGCGGCAGCCGGCCTTCCCGCAACGCCCAGCCCACCACCTTATCGACGGCGTTGTGCCGGCCGACGTCTTCCCGCAGGCAAAGCAGCTCGCCATCGAAGCTGAATAGCCCGGCAGCGTGAACACCGCCCGTCCGGTCGAAAACCTGTTGGCGTTCACGCAGCTTATCGGGCAAGGAGAGCAGGGTCTCCAACGGCAAATGCCGCGATGCGCTGCCAGCCAGCGCGCCGTCGTCGTTCTCTGTGTCCTTATCCGCGCCGGCCGTGTCCGCCCCCAGGATCGGAAAATGCGAGCTTTTGGTGACAGCGTCGATGGACGCCGTTCCGCAGATCCCGCACGAACTCGAGGTATAGACGTGGCGCTCCAGCGAGGTATCGGGAAGTGCGACGCCGGGAGCCAGCTGAGCCTCGATGACGTTATACGTCTGGCGGCCCTGTTCGTCTTCGCCGGCGCAGAAGCGCATGGCGCCAAGCTGCGCAGCCTCCCACACCACACCTTCCGAAACCAGGAAGCCGGCGACCAGATCGAAGTCATCCCCGGGGGTGCGCATGGTGATGCTGAAGGCTTTGCCGCCGAGCCTGATTTCCAGCGGCTCCTCTGCGGCCAGGGTATCCACCCGGCTGTTGGTCTGGCCGTCGAGGCTGAGTCTGAGCACCTTGCGGCGCTGGGTTACGCGTCCCATAAAAATCTCCTTGCTGACTACTGCCAGCTTAATTCACCAAGGCAGCGGCAGGGTACGCAGTTCCTGCCCAACAGCGGCACCCTCCGGAGGAACCACGATGACACCGTCCGCATTGGCCAGCCCTCGCATCATGGCGGACCCGACGTGACCAGCGGGCACAGCGCCCACCTCCGTCATCGCATACGGGATCAACCGGTACCTGCCATCCAACGGGGCGAACCGGGTTCCGGCCGCAACACGGCCCGTGTCCGGCAGCTGCCTTCCGGTCATGCCGGCGAGCAGGGGGCTGCCGAGGGTCAGCAGCGCCATCATGGCGGCGAGCGGATTTCCGGGCAGACCTATCAGAGTCCGCCCGTCGGCGAGGCGGGTCATCAGGGCGGGATGGCCTGGGCGCATCCGGATGGAGGGCGCCAGGACCTCGGACTGCAGTTCGGCCAGGACGCGGCGCAGGTGGTCCGCCCGTGAATGACCGGTTCCGCCGGTGGTGACCACAACGTCCCCGCCACATTCAAGGATGGCTCGGCGTGTGGCCTCAAAGTCGTCCGGCAGCCGGCGGGAGCTGGAAGCTTCACCCCCAAGGACATGGATGATCGAGGGAAGGGTTGGCCCGAAAGTGTCCCGGACCTGCCCGGGCGCCGGGACTCCGGACGTAACGACTTCGTCCCCGGTCAGCAAGAGCGCGGCCGACGGTCTCGGGTACACCGGGAGCTGGTCGTGGCCGCAGACTGCGGCAATGGCGATGTGCGCGGGGGTGAGCTTGGTTCCGGCCGTGATGATCCGCTCCCCCGCAGCAGCTTCTTCGCCGGCGGGACGGATATGCCGCCCGGGCGGGGGCTCCGTAGCCGGAATATCCCGGAGGCGGTGGAGCATGGTTTGTGCCGCAGCGTTTTCCGCTACACCGTATTCGCTCCGGAGTACGGCTTCGGCACCGGCTGGTATCAGCCCACCGGTAACCACGGAGACTGCCTCACCGGGCGAGAGCGCCGTGCCGGGCAGTACCAGCTCCCATGGAGGCGCACCAGCAACGGCCCAACCGTCCATGGCAGAGGAAGCATAATGCGGCACGGCAAACTCAGCCGCGACGTCCTGCGCCAACGTCAGCCCGGTGCAATGCGCCAAGTCCACGGACGCGGGGCGGGCGCGGTTGTCCTGCCCGGTTTTATAAGCCAGTTCCCGCGCAGCGTCCCAGCTCACGGAGGGTTCTTCGTGCCTCACGCCTGTCCGGTCTCGCCAGTTCCGTTTCCGGCGCTTCCGTTTCCTACCGCTCCGGTTGCTCCGGTTGCTTCTTCGGTAGCGTGACGGCGGGCAACTTCATCCGCCACTCGGCTGGCGGCACGCATGGCCACGGCCGGCGCTGCCTGTCCGGTTGCGGCAGCCAGTCCCGCGGCATATCCGACAATAAACGTGGTCACAGGCGCCGCCGGGCGGATCACGCTGTGGGCCGCGACTCCGGCCAGCCCCAGGACTGCCTCAAGGTCCACCGGGGTGTCCTCGATCTCCAGGGCTGCGAGCAGCTCTGCCACGAAAGGTTCAAGCATTTCTTCGGCTCCGGCCACCTGGTCCTCCGATGTTTCTTTCCGCCCTGCGCCACACAAAGCGGGTGCAGGAACAGCTCAATAATGAGTTCAGGCTACGGTGCCGGCGGTGCTATGCCAAAGCGTTGCGCGTCATCCCACGTGTCCACGTCGGCGGTCGCGGTCGACTCGAGCGGGAGTTGCAGTGATTTCAGCCCCTCGAGTAACTTCCGTACCGGCATTCCGGCCAGCCCGTCTGGGCCGTATCCGGCCGCTGCTGCATCCAATGCGGCGCTGGTGACGCAAGACGCCAAGGGTTGGGTGCGGCCATCGGGGTCCACCGGAAGCACCAGCTGAACAGCTGGGTTCCGTTCAGCCGCATCAAGCAGTTGCTGCGGCAGTGTGCCCAGCGCGGGCATGTCGCACGCGAAGATCAAGGTCAGGGGCGCCCTCAAGGCAGCGCCGCCGTCGTCGTCGTTGGCAAAGCCTTCGCGCAGTGCGTTGACTGCCGCGCCGATTCCTGCCGCCGGGCCGGAAAAAGGAGGATCCTCACGCGTCAGAACCACTGCGGTTTCGGGCTCGGCGTCAATGAAGGCTTCCAGTTCCGCGCGAAGCTCATCGGGACCAACGACGGCGATGCGCCGGGCCGCTCGAACATTATCCAAGGTGCGGCGCAGCAGCGATTGGCCGTTGTAGCGGAGCAGGGCTTTGGGCTCGCCGCCCAGCCGCGATGAACGGCCGCCGGCCAGGATGACGGCGTCGAATCCGGACAGGCCCATCAAGCCGCCGGATTGGAGTCGAGGAATTCGCTCCACGCCGGTGCCGGGCGCTCCAGTTCACGGATCCGCCAGTGGCTGCCGCGGGGAGCGCGCGGGGTGATGCGCAAATGCCAGCCCATCTGCTTCAGTGTCCGGTCCCCCTTGGCATTGTTGCAGCGCAAGCAGCAGGCAACGAGGTTCTCCCAGCTGTCGATTCCCCCGCGCGAACGCGGCTTCACATGGTCAACGGTATTGGCCGTCTTCCCGCAGTACGCGCACTCGTAATTGTCCCGGCGCAGCACGCCACGGCGTGTCACTGTCATGTCCTGCGGGTAGGGAATCTTGATGTAGCGGTTGAGCAGGATGACCGATGGCCTGCCGAATATATCGTTGGGCCCGACGACGGGTTCGCCGTCCTCAGCGATGATGCTCGCCTTTCCGGTGAGCACAAGAAGCAGCGCCCGGCGGAAGGTCACTACCGCCAGCGGTTCGTATCCAGCGTTCAGAACGAGTGTGCGCATGCACGTTCCTGTCCGTCCGGCCACGCCCGGGGCTGCGGGACCGACTGCATCCCGGCCATGGTGATTCGACACTGACAAGAGTTAGAGTAAGCGGAATCACGCCCGCGGCGCTAATTATTCGCCCTTCGAAATTGAGCAGGAGTGTTCGCAGCGTCGATGAAACGTTGCTTCCGGCCTTCGCCAGATGGCGACCTCGCCAAATAAGAGCGCACGGCGTACCTACTCGTTAAACCACTTCAGGGTCGTCCTCGTCGGAGGACGACCCTGAAGGTAAAGACGCTAATCCAGATCTGATCCAGCTCCGCCATGGGCGGGCCGGCGTTCGCAACTGGGGCCTCCGGCAGATGCCGGCAGGCCTCCGTACGGCGGAACGCCCGGGATGCGGTACTGCTCTGACTGTGGAAACGTGTCCAGGTAGCGCGCTACCCTGTTGAAGCTCTTAGCCGTTGGGGCGGATGAAGACCGGGCCCGAACCGATGTAAGCATCGGCCAGCGCCGTCGTGTAACCGGTCCAGCCACCATGGATGGCCTGGCCGTTGCCCACGTAGATCGCGATGTGCGGCACACCGGCACCAGCATCGTCGTAATAGATCATGTCGCCCGGCTGCGGAGTCGAAACCTGCGTACCGTACGCCATGAACTGCGCC
>NZ_JABBCH010000013.1:0-48693 GCF_012952295.1 Crystallibacter degradans | reverse complement strand
AAGAACATCCACAACTTAACCCCAAGGGCCTCCTAAGAAGCCCGGAAGTTGGTTCCCCCGCCTCTGCCATGCGAAATCGTTGCGAACGGACCCCGGGAAGTGGCAGAGCTAGGCAATCCACCCGGAGGTGCCAAACCTCTATCGGTTTTCGGCACGGGTTCGACACTATAACGTTTCATCGTCCAAGTCACATTCCGGTCACGGAATGGTGTGCCTTTGGTTACAGCCAGCCCTTGGGGTCGACCATGTCGCCATTGACAACTACCTCAAAGTGGAGGTGACAGCCGGTGGAATTACCGGTCGTACCGCTTTGGGCCAACAAATCCCCACGGCTGACGGTGTCGCCGATCTTGGCGCTGATGCTTGTCAGGTGGTTGTAGGTGGTCTCCAGGCCGTTGCCGTGGTCCACCACTACGCGGTTGCCGTAGCCGCCGAACCAACCGGCTTCCTTAACCGTGCCGCCGGCGGCGGAGTACACCGGCGAGCCGCAGGCTGCGCCGTAGTCCTGGCCGGTATGCATTTCACCGGCATATCCGGTCACGGGATTAACCCGCATACCGAACGGGGAGGTCATCTTCATGCTCTCCATGTCCATCGGCTGGGACAGGGTGCCCTCACTGCTGACGGCCTTGGCATCGCTGCCGGATGCCACCATGACCTGTTCGAGCTTGGTGTCCGGATCGAAATTGCTCGTCAGGCCGGCACGCTGAAAGTGCAGATCAACTTCCGCTGCCGCGGTTACGGGCGCCGCAGCCACGGCAGCGACTTCGGCCGCTGCCGCATCAACGGCCGGTTCGCCGGACGCTGAGGCACCTGCAGTGGTGGGCAGCAGGACCGTAAGTGCCATGCCGGAGGCGGTTGCCACGATGGCGGCCTTGTGGCCTGCACCGCGGACCACTGCAGCAGCGGGCGACGGAGCAGCTTCGGCGCGTCGACGGCCGGTACTTCCTGAACGCGGCCGCGACCTACCTGCCGGGGCGGCCGAACGACGCCGTCCCGTGGCTCTTTGTTCTGACAAAAGTCTTCCCTCTCCTATAAGCCTGCGAAGTTAGCTGTCGGATTCGAGTAAGAGATAACTCGGCCACAAGACGTGCGGCATCAGCGCAATAAGCAGCTGGTACCGACATCAAGCGTGGCTTCACCCCTAGGCAGCTGGGTGGGCTGCCGATGGTGGGTCCTCCGCCCCTGTCAATGCGGGTCTCTGATCCGCTGACAGGGTTCGGCTACGGATCAGGTAACGCCAATGCATCGGCGTCAAGCAACAACTATAAAGGGAAACCCTTCAGAGTGATAATTCGGTTATCCACCCTGTGGACAATCCGGTTAAGCGTTTCCAGCTGGGACGGAATCGAACGCCACAAAGATGTGGCCAGCCACCTCCGGCGGCAGCTCGAGGGCGCCCTCGATGCCTGGGACACGTACTGAAATGTATTCGCCAACGGTCTCCAGCTGCAGCTTGGCCCCGGGTTTCAGGCCTCCCTCGTCAAGCTGCAGAAGCAGCTCCGGCTCCACCTGGATCGGCTCGGCCAGCCGGATAATGGTCACGGTGTCCGACGCCTGGTATGTTCGCATCGCTTCTGTGAGGTTAACAACACCGTTGATGAACTGCTCGGCCGGCTGTCCACCGAGGGCCTCGAGTCCCGGGATGGGATTCCCGTAAGGCGACACAGTAGGTCTGCCCAGCAGTTCATAGAGGCGCTGCTCCACACGCTCGCTCATCACATGCTCCCACCGGCACGCTTCGTCGTGGACATAAGCCCAGTCCAGACCGATGACGTCTGCCAGGAGGCGTTCGGCCAGCCGGTGCTTGCGCATCACCTCGGTGGCGCGGCGCCGGCCATTCTCCGTAAGTTCCAGGTGCCGGTCGCCGGAGACAACAACCAGACCGTCACGCTCCATCCGTCCCACGGTCTGGGAAACGGTAGGTCCGGAATGGCGCAGGCGCTCCGCAATGCGGGCCCGCAGGGCAACGATGTTCTCTTCTTCCAGCTCGAGAATGGTCCGAAGGTACATCTCGGTTGTGTCGATGAGATCAGTCACTGGAATTCTTGCTCCTCAGCGCAGGTGGCGGGATAGATCCGAAAGCCGACGCACCGGCGTCGTGGTCCCCCAACTAAGGTTATCTTGTTTGCCGCAGGGCCCGATAATCCCCGTGTTTGCACCAGACACACGACAGAGTACGGAACGCGCAGCGTCACACGTCCATTATGCGAAATATGCGCGTCTCAACTATCGGACAGCCGGATGCCTGCGACAGAATGTGTGGAGGTTCAATGGCGAACTGTCTAAAGATCACCGTAAGCCCGCCAGGAAGAAGCCCTTATGAGCGACAACCAGTCAATAAGCATTCCCGCAGACCTGCTCCCCCAGGACGGTCGCTTCGGTGCCGGACCGTCCAAGATCCGCTCCGAACAGATCGACGCTGTTGTGGCGGCCGGCCGGGATCTGCTGGGCACCTCCCACCGCCAGGCACCGGTCAAGAACCTTGTGGGCAGCGTGCGCGAGGGCCTTCAGACGTTCTTCCAGGCCCCCGAGGGCTACGAAGTTATCCTCGGCCTCGGCGGGGCCACTGCTTTCTGGGACGTCGCAACTTTCGGTCTGGTCGAGAACAAGGCACAGCACCTCTCATTCGGTGAATTCAGCTCCAAGTTTGCCGCGGCCACGAACAAAGCCCCCTTCCTGGCCGAATCCTCCATCATTACGGCCGAGACCGGTTCCCTGCCCAGCCCGAAGGCGGAAGCCGGGGTCGATGTCTACGCCTGGGCGCAGAACGAAACCTCCACGGGCGTTGCCGCTCCGGTCAAGCGTGTGGCCGGAGCGGACGAAGGGTCGCTGGTCCTCGTAGACGCCACCTCCGCCGCGGGCGGGCTGCATGTTGACGTCTCCGAGAGCGATGTCTACTACTTCTCCCCGCAGAAAAACTTCGCGTCCGACGGCGGCATCTGGCTGGGCATGTTCTCCCCTGCAGCGCTGGAGCGGGCCGAAAAGATCGGCGCCACCGACCGCTGGGTCCCGGACTTCCTGAACCTGCAGACAGCGATCGACAACTCGCTGAAGAACCAGACCTACAACACGCCGGCCCTGACCACCCTGGTGACCCTGAACAACCAGATCGAGTGGCTCAACAACAACGGCGGCTTGGAGTTCGCCGCCAACCGCACCGCCGATTCCGCCGGGCGCGTCTACAGCTGGGCCGAGGCATCCGCCGTCGCCACGCCGTATGTGGTTAATCCCGACCACCGTTCAAACGTCATTGCCACGGTGGACTTCGTTGATTCGATCGACGCCGCCGCCGTCGCCAAGGTCCTGCGGGCAAACGGCGTGGTGGATGTTGAGCCGTACCGCAAGCTTGGCCGCAACCAACTGCGTATCGCCACCTTCGTCGCGATCGAGCCGGAAGACGTCAGCGCCCTGCTCAACTGCGTGGACTACGTGATCGAGCAGCTGAACGGCTGACTCCCGCCAACTGCAACCGCCAACTGCAACAAGGAGGCACCCTGGTTTTCCAGGGTGCCTCCTTGTTTGTGCGGTGCTGCATGCTCCGGGCCGGGTAGACCCAGCCCGCGCCACGGCTCCGGCAGCCTACGGCCGTTGCTGCAGATAAGTAATGCGCAGCTTCCGTTTGGCAGTGCGGTCGTACTGGAAACGCATCTGCTTGGCGCGCCATGCCCAGATGAAGCCCACCAGCGCCGCGGCCAGCCCGGCAAGCGCGCCCACGCCCAGGCCCCATCGTGGCCCGAACGCATCGGTCACGGCGCCGACGATGGGCGCGCCGATCGGGGTTCCGCCCATGAAGATTGCCATGTACAAGGCCATCACGCGTCCACGCATCACTTGGTCCGTATTGGTCTGCACGTAGGCGTTCGCGCTGGTCATGATGGTCAGCGCTGAGACCCCGATGGGCACGAGGGCCAGGCCGAACAACCAGGTGTTAGGCGCCAGGGCTGCTGCTGTGCAGGAGACCGCGAAGGCTGCCGCGGCCCCGAAAATGAACCGCAGCCGGGGCCGGTCACGGCGTGCGGCGAGCAGCGATCCCATGACCGAGCCGATGGCCATGACGGACGACAGCAAGCCAAAGTCGCCGGCGTGCCCGCCGAATTCGGTCCGGGCCATGGCCGCAATATAGATGGCGAAGTTCAGCCCGAAGGTTCCGATAATGAAGATCGCCGTCATGACGATCATCAGGTCCGGCCGGCGGCGCACATAGCGGAATCCCTCGCGGATTCTGCCCTTGCCTTTGCCTGCCTTGGGCAGCGGGCGCAATTCGCTGCCGCGGATCACCAGCAGAGCTGCGATCATCGCCCCGAACGTGGCCGCGTTGATGAGGAAAACCCAACCAGGTCCGACGGCGACCGTGAGCACGCCCGAGACGGCCGGTCCCACCATGCGGGCTAGGTTGAAGGAGGTGCTGTTCAGCGCGACGGCGTTGGGCAGGAATTCATCGCGCACGAGCTCCGAGACAAAGGTCTGCCGGGCCGGGGCGTCCACGGAGGACACCATGCCCAAGGCCAGGGCGAAGGCGTAGACGTGCCAGAGCTCCACAACGCCTGTGATCACCATGAGACCCAGCCCGAGGCCCAGCAGCGCCATGGAAACCTGGGTGATCATGAGCAGGTGGCGCCGGTTGAAGCTGTCCGCGATCAGTCCCGACCACGGTGCCATGAGCAACTGCGGGCCAAGCTGGAGCGCCATGACGATGCCCATGGCTGCAGCGTCCTGCTTGGTCAGGATGTCGTAAACCAGCCAGTCCTGAGCGGTCCGCTGCATCCAGGTGCCGATGTTGGAGACGATCGCCCCCACAAACCAGATGCGGTAGTTGAAGAACTGCAGCGAACGGAACATCTATACAGGCGCTCCTTTCTGCCGCAGATTCATGTGGCCGCGGGTGGGTTAGGCGGATGCCTCCGGATGCCGGTGCGTCTCAGGCGCTTCGAGGTCGGACTCGCCTGTTTCCGGACGGGCCTCAGCTGCCTCCGCGTTAGCCTCAGCTGGGCCGGCTTGCGAGGTAGCTTCCTCAGCCGAGGGATCCGGGTCGGCCGCTGCATGGTCAGCGGTCTCGACCATCGCCGGAGCGGCAGCTTCGTCTGGCTGCCCAGCTTCGGTGGCGCCATCGACGTCGTTCGCGGCTTGGTCCAAGGTCTGGCCGGCGCCGTCGTTGTTTTCGCCGCCGTTGTTTTCTTCTGCCCTGTTTTCGTCCGCGAGGCTCTCCGCTTCCGCGGCGGCCTCTTCCGGACGGACCCGCTCGGCCCACGGAACCCAGTCCGGTGACAGCAACGACTTCTCCGAGGGCAGCAGTCCGATTTCGCAGACCGTGATCTCTTTACTCCGCGGTGCGCGCGCCAGCGAGGCGAACCACTGCCAGCCGACGTAGCCGGGGAGTTTGGATTCGAACCGGTGGACTACCAGTCGCTCGGCCTCAGCCACCACGCCCACGTGGTCGCCGACCTGTTCTGCCGGAGCCATTTCAAGCACGCCCTGACGGGCTCGGTCCACGGCAGCGGCCAGCAGTGCATCCAGCTTGGCTGGCCGCTTGGCAGCGGGCCGGCGTCGTACCGGAGCAGTGCTTTCCGCGGCGGTGTCTACTGTCGGTTCCACTGCAGATTCCGTTTCTGTCTCAGCGCTGCTCATGTATGGACCCCGCCGGCTCAGACGTCCAGCTGATCCGCGACGTGGCGCAGCACGGCAGCGACCTTGGCCGAGTGTGCCTTGTCGGGATAGCGGCCCTTGCGGAGCCCGTTGGAGATGCCGTCGAGCAGCTTGATGAGGTCCTCGGTGATGATGGCCATGTCTTCCGCCGGCTTCCGGACAGCCTTCGCGACGGACGGCTTGGCATCGATGATGCGGGCCGAAAGGGCCTGCGCTCCCCGGCGTCCCTCGGCCACGCCGAACTCCATACGGGTGCCGGCTTTGACGTCGGTGACACCGGCCGGAAGCGCGGAGGCGTGCAGGAAGACTTCCTGGCCCTCATCCGTGGCCAGGAATCCAAAACCTTTTTCCGTGTCAAACCATTTGACCTTGCCGATGGGCACTTCAGTTACCTCGTTCTACGATTCCATTGCAGGGTAATCGCCCGCTGCTGCGCTTTTCATGTCCCGTGCAGGTTCCGGTACCAGCGATCTGTGCTGGCTGTACGGTAACCATAGACGGGGAAGTCTCTATCTAGATTAGCTTGTTCCGACAGCCGACCCGGACTTTGCCGGCAACATGTCCGCTGTTAGCGTTATCTGCATGTCCGCCCCTGTTCCGTCGTCCAGTTCCGCGGCCCGCCCGGAGACGAGCAGGCTGCTGATCGCCTTGGTGAGTATCGCCGCTGTCCTATCCCTCGCGGGACTTGCCAGCCTGACCGTGATCCTGGTCAGCGCCCTCTTCGGGCACGAAGCCTGGCCCGGTTTCCTTGCCATCGCCTGGATGGGTTTCCCGGTGGCGTTCCTCTTGATGGGTTTCCTGATCCTGCGCAGCATCAGGCGCCGGCGCAGCCTCTAACGGGAAGTTACGTCGGTCCAACCCGCTCCGGCGCTGATACCGGTGCCTTCCCGCCGGCTTCGGGGCTTGCCGGGCGGGGTAACGTTAATCTGATGTCCTCCATCCGTGCGTTGGCCGATGATTTGGCTGCCCGCAGCGACAGCCAGCTGCGGGCGCTGCTGAGCGCCCGCCCGGATTTGTGCCTGCCTCCGGTTCCGGATTTTTCCGCCCTGGCCGCCAGGGCTTGCACCAGAATCAGTCTGCAGCGGGCACTGGAGAAACTTTCCCGGCCGGAATTGGACCTGCTCGAAACGATCGTCCTGACCACCGACATCGACGCCGGCACCGGCATTGACGCGGAGGCACTCCAACCGCTGCTCGTCGCTGCGCCGGACAACCTCGTGCAGCAGCCAGGCAACACCACCGTGCAGGAGTTGGACGCCTACCTCGCCAAGCTGCATACGCTGGGCCTGCTGGTACCCGTTCCGGCCGGAGCGGACCGGCAGGCGGGGTTCCTCCCCGTTGCCAGCCTTCCGGATGTGCTCGGTCCGTATCCTGCCGGTTTGGGCCGTACCTATGCGAAACTCGCCGCCGCCAGCGCCGAGGCGGGCGAACGGATGGTCGCCGTCGTCGTTGCCCTCAGGGCCGCCGGCTACCCGCTCGCCGGTGCCGACGGGCTTGCGGAGCTGCCTCCGGCAGACAAGGCTTCCGTTGCTGCCCGCGCCTTGGAATCCTGGCTCTCCGCGTCTGGCACCTGGGAGTCGCTCCTGGACGAGGCGCCGGCCAAGACCGGCGAGCTGCTGGAGCGGTTCCGCCGCTCCCCGGTGGGGACGGTCCCGCAGGCGCTCCGGAACCTTGAAGTGCACGATGCCGGGGCCTCGCCGGTGGAGTGGATGCTCGCCCGCGGTCTGCTGGTGCCGGTGGATGCAAGCCACGTTGAGCTGCCGCGCGCTGCCGGGATCGCGGCCCGCGGCGGAGCCGTGATCAACCCCTGGGCAACCTCGGCCCCCGGGTTCGCCGGGGCGGACGGGGAAGCCGCGGGGTCCGCAGGGTCCCCAAGGTCCGCAACGGGGACAGCGCGGACGGTCCGGGCCAGCCTGCGCGACAACGCCGCCTATTCCGCCGTCGCCGAGACCTTGCGGCTGGTTTCCGAGCTCCTGGTGCTCACGGACGCGACTCCGGTGGCGACGCTGCGCGCCGGTGGTGTCGGCGTGCGGGAAATCAAGCGGCTGGCGGACGAGCTGCGCGTGGACACCGGCGAGGTGAGCTGGTTGCTTGAGTTGGCGGCCGCGGCCGGGCTGCTCACCTTGGACGTGGACACCAGCAAGTGGAAGACCAACGACGCCGGCGCTTACGCCGGGTTCGCCCGTCACCATCAGTGGCTGCTGCTGGCCACGGCGTGGCTGGCGCTCGACCGTGCGCCCGCGCTCGTGGGGTCCCCCGCCCAGCCTGGCTCCCGGCCCGACGCGGCGAAGTCCGGCATTAATGCCCTCGCCGCGGAAGCGTCGCGTCCCGATGCCCCTGCCGTCCGCCGTCGTTTGCTTGATGCCCTCGCCGAACTCTCCCTCCCGGTTGGCGACGGCACATCGATGGCGGTCCCGGCGGAGTCCCTGGTGACCGATTACCTCTGCTGGCACCAGCCGCGGCTCCGTCGCCGGTTTGAGCGTTTGGTGCCGGGCATGCTGGTCGAGGCCGCGCGGCTGGGCCTGCTCGGCTCCGGCGCGTTGACCGAGCTGGGCGTCGCGCTGGCGGCCGGCGAGCCGGAGGAGGCCGCGGAGTTACTCGATCGCCAACTGCCGGAACCGCTGAGCCATTTCCTGCTGCAGGCGGATCTGACGGCCGTAGCCCCGGGCTACCTGGAGCCGGCGGTGAACCGCGAACTGGCGCTGCTGTCCACCGCCGAGGGGCAGGGGCCCGCCGCCATCTACCGGTTCTCCGCGGATTCCGTCCGCCGGGCCTTGGATGCGGGGCAGGACGCCGAGGGCATCCTTGAGTTCCTGACCCGCCACTCGGCCACCGAGGTGCCGCAACCCCTGCGCTACCTGGTCGAAGACACCGCCGCCCGGCACGGCGCCGTCCGGGTGGGCACCATGTCCTCCTACCTGCGCGGCGACGACCCTGAACTCCTCGACGCGTTGCTGGCGGATCCGCGGGCCGCGTTGCTGGGGCTGCGCAGGCTGGCGCCCACGGTGCTGGCGTCGAAGTCGAGCGCCCGCGAACTGCTGCACACCCTGCGCGGGCTCGGCTACTCCCCCGCACCCGACAAGGACGACGACGGCGTTGCCCTCGCCGCTGCGGGTGGCGCCGGCGGCGTGGAAGACGCCGCGGGAAGTACCTCCGACTCCGGCGGGGTTGGCCGGGTAGCCGGCAGCGCGCCGTCGTCGTTCCCGGTCCGGACCAATCCCTGGGTGCTCACGGACGAAGACCTGCAGGCCCAGCTGGACCGGTTGCGCGGAGCAGGCACGCCGGCCAAGTCCGCCGCCGGCGCCGAGGCCGAACCGCTGCTGGCCTTGGAGACCCTCCGCAAGGCGATCCGGCTCAAGCGGCCGGTGCGGATCGGAATTGTGGAACCCAACGGGGCCCACCGGCACGAGGTCCTGCAGCCGCTTTCCGTGGGCGGCGGGCGGCTGCGGGTCTTCGACGCCGAGCGCGACAGCGAGCGCGTGGTCTCGATCCACCGCGTGATGGACATCGAGCTGGTCGATGAGGCCGGCGGCAAGAAGAGGAGCACCACCGATGGCTGACGGGCCGCTGATCGTCCAGAGCGACAAGACCATCCTGCTGGAGGTGGACCACGAGCAGGCCACCGAGGCGCGCCACGCTATCGCGGCCTTCGCCGAACTCGAGCGCGCGCCGGAGCATATGCACAGCTACCGGATCACGCCGCTGGGCCTGTGGAATGCGCGCGCGGCCGGGCTGGATGCCGAGCAGGTGCTGGACACGTTGCTGGAGTATTCGCGCTTTCCCGTGCCGCATGCGCTGCTGATCGATATTGAAGAGACGATGTCCCGGTACGGCCGGCTGCGGCTGGAAAAGGACCCGCAGCACGGGCTGGTGCTGCGCACCGATGACTACCCGGTGCTTGAGGAGGTCATGCACGCCAAGAAGATCCAGCCGCTGCTCGGTCCGCGGATCGACGGCGAGACCACCGTGGTGCATTCCTCGCAGCGCGGCCAGCTCAAGCAGTTGCTGCTCAAGCTCGGCTGGCCCGCGGAGGACCTCGCCGGCTACGTGGACGGCACGCCGCATCCGATCGCGCTGGTGGAGAACGGCTGGAAGCTCCGCCCCTACCAGCAGGTGGCTACGGAGAACTTCTGGGCCGGCGGTTCCGGCGTCGTCGTTCTTCCCTGCGGTGCGGGCAAAACGCTGGTGGGCGCCGCGGCGATGGCCACGAGCCAGACCACTACGCTGATCCTGGTGACCAACACGGTCTCCGCGCGGCAGTGGAAGGACGAGCTGCTCAAGCGCACCACGCTGACCGAGGACGAGATCGGCGAATACTCCGGCTCGCTCAAGGAGGTGCGGCCGGTAACCATCGCGACGTACCAGGTGCTCACGCTGCGCCGCGGCGGGCTTTATCCGCATCTGGAGCTGGTGGACAACAACGACTGGGGCCTGATCATCTACGACGAGGTCCACCTGCTGCCGGCGCCGATCTTCCGGATGACCGCGGATCTGCAGGCGCGGCGGCGGCTCGGGCTCACGGCGACGCTGGTGCGCGAGGACGGCCGTGAGGGCGAGGTGTTCTCACTGATCGGTCCCAAGCGCTACGACGCCCCGTGGAAGGACATTGAGGCGCAGGGCTACATTGCCCCGGCGGACTGCGTGGAGGTGCGGGTGGATCTGCCGCGCGACGAGCGCGTGGCGTATGCAATGGCCGACGACGCCGACAAGTACCGCCTCTGCGCGACTTCCGATACCAAGAACGGTGTGGTGGAGCAACTGGTGGCCCACCATAAGGGCGAGCAACTGCTGGTGATCGGGCAGTACATCGACCAGCTGGACGAGCTCGCCGAACGGCTGGACGCGCCGCTGATCAAGGGCGAGACCTCGGTGAAGCAGCGCCAGCGGCTCTTCGACGAGTTCCGCTCCGGCTCGCTGCACACCCTGGTGGTTTCCAAGGTCGCCAACTTCTCGATCGATCTGCCCGAGGCCGCGGTGGCGATCCAGGTTTCCGGTTCGTTCGGCTCGCGGCAGGAGGAAGCCCAGCGGCTGGGACGGCTGCTCCGGCCCAAGTCGGACGGCCGGGCCGCGCGGTTCTACACGGTGGTGGCGCGGGACACGCTGGACCAGGACTTCGCCGCCAAACGCCAGCGCTTCCTTGCGGAACAGGGCTACGCCTACACCATCCTCGACGCCAAGGACGTGGGAAAGACGGGGAGCTGAGCCGGGCCGGGGACTCCGGCGGGGCGTAGAATTTCAGCCATCCAAACCAGTGGGGAGACCGCCGTGGACGCTGAACAAGTTGTCGCCGAGCATTACGGGAAGCCGGATCTGGAGGATGCCATCCTCGCCGGGATGGCAGCTGTCGGCCTCGATCCGGACCATTTCGAGCCGGATGATCTGGCCGCGGTGGACCAGTTCCATGTCGGCGGCGCCGACGCTGCCGAGAACGTGGCCCGCGGCGCCGGGATCAGCAGCGGCATGCGGGTGCTGGACATCGGCTCCGGCATCGGCGGACCGGCCCGTTTGTTCGCGCACCGCTTCGGCGCGACGGTCCAGGGTGTGGATCTCACCCCGTCCTTTGTGACCACGGCCCAATCCCTGACCCGGCGCTGCGGTCTGACCGGCCAGGTCAGTTTCTCCAAGGCCAGCGGCCTGGACCTCCCCTTCAGCGACGGCGAATTCGACGCGGCAACCATGATGCACGTCGGCATGAACGTCGCACACAAGGACTCGCTGTTCCGCGAAGTCCACCGGGTGCTCAGGCGCGGGGCAGTCTTCGCCGTCTACGACATCATGGTCACCGGCGAGGGCGACCCGCAATTTCCCCTGCCGTGGGCGGCGAGCGCCGAAACGTCCTACCTCCGTTCGCCCCAGGACTATGTCCGGGAGCTGGAGGCAGCCGGCTTCACGGTGACCGGCGAGCGCAACCGGCACGGCTTCGCGCTGGAATTCCTGTCCCGCGCACAGGCCCGGCTGTCCGAAAACGATCCTCGGCTGGCCGGCATGCGGCTGGTACTCGGGCCGGAAGGACCCGTCAGGATGGGGCACTTGGCCCAAGCAATCCGCGAAGGAACGCTCGCCCCGGTGGAAATCTACAGTCGCCGAGAGGAGGCCTGAGAACCAGATGCCCGTGGCTGCGTGCGTGCAAAAGGAGGCCCCGCCGTCGTTATTTCTTGCGGCTGGGTAACGGCTGGCACTGGGCCGGCACCCAAGAAATGTACAGACAACTCCCAGAATCTGTGAGCATACTAAAAAGCGTGAAGAAAAACGAACCTGAAGCAAAACTGCTAGTAGTTGACGACGAACCGAATATTCGGGAACTGCTTTCAACCTCCCTGCGCTTTGCCGGGTTCGAAGTTATTGCCGCGGCAAACGGCCGGGACGCCCTCGCTGCCGCGGAGGAACACAACCCTGACCTGGCGGTGCTGGACGTCATGCTGCCGGACATGGACGGGTTCACCGTGACCCGCCGGTTGCGCGCGGCCGGCCGCCACTTCCCGGTCGTCTTCCTCACGGCCCGCGACGACACCGATGACAAAGTCACCGGCCTGACCGTCGGCGGCGACGACTATGTCACCAAACCCTTCAGCCTCGACGAAGTGGTGGCCCGGATCCGCGCCGTGCTGCGCCGGACCCAGCCGCTGCTCGAAGACGACGCCGTCATCCAGGTTGACGACCTGGAACTCGACGACGACGCCCACGAGGTCCGCCGGGGCGGGCTGGTCATCGACCTCTCCCCCACCGAGTTCAAGCTGCTGCGCTACTTGATGCTGAACCCGAACCGGGTGCTGTCAAAGGCGCAGATCCTGGATCATGTCTGGGAGTATGACTTCAACGGCGACGCATCCATCGTGGAGTCCTACATCTCCTATCTGCGCCGGAAGATCGACGCCAACCCTGAGGCTCCGGCACTTATTCAAACCAAGCGTGGTGTGGGGTACCTGCTGCGCACGTCGGAAAAGCGCTGACCGTGATCCAACGGTGGAAGTCGGCCTCGCTTCGTACACAGTTGGTTGCAATCATCTGTGTGCTGATGGCCGCTACCATCGCCCTGACGTCGGCCCTGATGATCCATTCCCTGAGGAACGATCTGATAAGTCAGATGGATACGGACATCAAGAACAACGCCCAGACCATCAGCCGCCAGATTATTCGGGGCGCGAATGCAGGAACCAACCGCTACTACGCCGTTTTGATGGACCAGGACGGTGAGCCTCTTGCCGTACTGCATCCTGTGAGAAACGAAGAAACGACACGCTCTGCGCTTGTAGACCTGCCGATCATCCCGCCTTTTACCGCTCAAGAGCCCCTGCCAAGCGAAACGCGTTCGTTCAACGCGCCAGGGACCACCGCTGATAGCGACGGTTGGCGATACAAAGTTTATGGCCTTGCAGATGGTTCCATCGCCATTGCACTTCCCTACAAGGAAGTGAATGACACTGTGGAGCGATTTACAGCTAGTGCGCTTCTGCTCGGGCTCTTTGCCACCGCGGCAGCTTCGACTATCGCGTGGTTGGCAATCACGCGAGCATTTAAACCCCTGAGCACAGTCGAAAAAACTGCGGCAGCCATCGCCGCTGGCGATCTGACCCGCCGTGTCGAAGTGGGTAACCCGAACACGGAGATCGGCAAGCTTTCCAGTTCGCTCAACGCTATGCTCGCCCACATTGAAACGGCCTTCGCAGGCCGCGCGGCTTCCGAAAAGCGCATGCGGCAATTCGTCGCGGACGCTTCCCACGAACTGCGCACTCCTCTGGTAACCATCCGAGGATTCTCCGAGCTTTACCGCCACGGGGCCTTGCAGACCCAAGACGACGTCAGCGCGGCCATGGGTCGGATCGAAAGCGAGGCTACCAGGATGGGCCAGCTCGTCGAGGACCTGCTCACTCTTGCCCGCGTGGATGAACAGCGTCCGCTGGAGGCAAAGCCACTGGACCTGCTGCTGCTCGGCAACGATGCTGCAATGGACGCCCGTGCCAGCGCCCCGGACCGGGACATCAAGGTCATCGGGCTCGACGGTGCAGGGCCCCAGCCTGCACCCATCGTCGGGGACGAAGGCAGACTGCGTCAGGTCGTGGCGAACCTGATGACCAACGCACTCCGCTACACGCCTGAGGGATCGCCGATCGAAATAGCCGTCGGCGTTGAACCTGTCATCGACGACAAAAAGGACTCCGTGATCGAGGTCCGCGACCACGGTCCCGGGATATCGGAAGAAGAAGCGGCCAGGGTCTTCGAACGCTTTTACCGCGCGGATTCCTCACGCTACCGCGAGACCGGCGGTACCGGACTTGGCCTGGCCATCGTCGCTGCGCTGGTCGCCCAGCATGACGGCACTGTGCGACTGCTGGACACGGAAGGCGGCGGGGCCACCATGTCCATCCGGATTCCGTTTGAGCCAGCTCCCGACGACGACCGCAGCGTCTTCGAATACAACTGATCCTAGGGCAGCGACAGTTGCCCCTGGGCCGGTGGAAGCCGAAATCGACACAAGGGTTGTCGTCCTCCACTCCGGTCCTTGAACTCTGCGTTATCCACAATCGCTGGCCGGCCCCTCGCCTGCGCTCCGCACGCTCCCTAGCCTCGAAGTATCCGTTGGATCAACTACTTCGAAGGGAACATCATGGCTGTATTCCATGTGGACAGTGAGGCCTTGAACGCCAAGAGCATGGCGGTCCAGGGCACCATCGGACGGCTGCAGGCGGAGGTGAACACCATGCAGTCCGGGCTGCGGGAGCTGGAATCGCTGTGGACAGGTTCGGCTTCCGCGAACTTCCAGCAGTTGATCACCGACTGGCGTGCAACGCAGCTGAAGGTTGAAGAGTCCTTGGCCAGCATCAACACGGCGCTGGCACAGGCATCACAGCAGTATGCTCAGGCCGAAGAGGCCAACGCACGCATGTTCATGGCGTGACCCAAGTACTGCAGTCGGGCCGGAATCCCCCAACTGGACCCCGCGCCGCCGCTGCCGCTTAGCTCTGTTCCGGCGTTCCCTGATGGAACCGCAGCCGCCACTGTTCCCCCTCGCGGAGCCACAGTGAGCTGCGCAGAGCCGAGCCGGTCCGCGAGCTGCTGCGGTATGTCAGCAGGACGCTGTCTTCGCCAAGCCGTTCAGCGGCGAAGACCTCCACGGTTGCTTCCGCCTCCGGATCTCCCTGGAGCGCACTGATCGTGTCGTCCCTGGTCCACATCCGGCCCGACTGCCCAATCTCGGTAAAGTCCGGGTGCAGGAGCACAGCAAGACGTCCGAAGTCGGCTCGTGTACCGGGGCTGAGGAGTTCCTGTTCCAGCCTGACCACCAGTTCCTCGACAGGTTCCTGTGCGTCGGGCGCGGAAAAGTCCTCCAGCTCGGAGAACAGATCCGGTTCCAGGCTCTCCGGGCTCTCGGTCCGCTGAGATACGTGGGGCTCCGGAACTCGGACCGCCGATTGGGTGACGGCGGGAGTGTCCGCGGCGGCTGAGGCCGCCCGGCCCTGGAAGCCCGGCCCGTGGGGTATGACCGATCCGTTTTGGAAAGCCGAGGCAACTGCCCGGGCACGCACATCGGCTGCTTCGTTCAGGTCGTGCCCAGCGTGGCCCTTCACCCATTCGAACTTGTAACTGCGGCCCTTGATGACCTGGTCGATCTGCTTGAGGAGGTCCACGTTAAGCACGGCTTTACCGTCGGCCTTGCGCCAGCCTTTGCGCTTCCAGCCCGGCATCCATTTGGTGATGCAGTTGATGACGTACTGGCTGTCGCAGAGGATGTGCAGGGGCTCTTCCGGCAGGTGTTCGGTGGCACGGAACAGATCCAGCACCGCCATGAGCTCGCCCTGGTTGTTGGTTCCGTGCGGCCAGCCTCCCGCTGCCCAGGAATTTTCGTCAATGTACCAGGCCCAGCCAGCAGGTCCTGGATTGCCGAGGGCCGAACCGTCGGCAGCAGCAGTAATCGTCATAGTCTCCATCTTTTCAGATCGGCAAGCTTCCAACGGACATAGGCTGGCAGGGTGGCAATTCTTATCGATCCTCCGCTCTGGCCAGCCCACGGCACGCATTTTTCACATCTGGTCTCGGACTCGTCGCTGGATCAGCTGCACGAGTTTGCGGCGGCGGCCCGGATTCCCCGCCGGGCCTTCGACCTGGACCATTACGATGTCCCGGCAGAGCGGCATGCAGAACTTGTCGCCCGAGGTGCCCTAGCCGTTTCCGGCGGCGAACTGGTACGACGGCTGATCGGCAGCGGACTGCGGGTGCCGGCGCGCCGCAGGCGCGGAAAACTGGAGCACGTACTGCTGAAGCGCTGGAACGCGTTGCTTCCCGCGCAGGAACGTCTGGGCCTGGAGCTCATTTCCCGATGGGGCGAGGACCACCGGCACTACCACGATCAGACGCATCTACTTGCGGTCATCGAGGCCCTGCGCACGCTTCAGGATCATGGCGAGCGGCCAGGACCGGAGTCCCGGGCGGTTTGGTTGGCAGCGTGGTTCCACGACGCGGTTTACAACGGGGTGGCAGGCAAGGATGAAGAAGATTCCGCGGCACTGGCAAGCGAGAAGCTGGCCGACGCCGGCTGCAGACCTGAGGAGGTCGCTGAGACCGTCCGTCTGGTCCTGCTGACAGCGCACCATGCACCGGCTGATGAAGACGCGTCCGGTGCCATGCTGTGCGATGCAGACCTATCGGTTCTCGGCAGCCCGCCGGAGGACTACCGCCGCTACCTCGCTGCAGTCCGGAAAGAGTATGCGCACGTCGGTGACGCTGATTTCGCAGCCGGCCGCGCCGCCGTCGTCCGCCGCTTGCTGGCCATGGAGCCGTTGTACAAGACGGAAACCGCTCGCAAGCTCTGGCTGGCCCAGGCCCGGCAGAACCTGGGCGCCGAACTGGGCGAGACTTAACCGGGAAGGCACGGCTCCCGATCGGGAACCGTGCCTTCCTGTTGGAACTGGTCAGACGATGACCGGCCCGGAAGCGGCTTGCGCCGGACTTCCTAGAAGCCGCCCATACCGCCCATGCCGCCCATGTCGTCGCCGCCCGGCATGGCCGGAGCGTTCTTCTCGGGCTTGTCAGCGACAACAGCCTCGGTGGTGAGGAACAGGCCGGCGATGGAGGCCGCGTTCTGCAGAGCAGAGCGGGTCACCTTGACCGGATCGTTCACACCGGCAGCCAGCAGGTCTTCGTAGACACCGGTTGCAGCGTTCAGGCCGTGGCCCGAAGGCAGGCCGCGGACCTTGTCGGCAACAACGCCCGGCTCGAGGCCAGCGTTGAACGCAATCTGCTTCAGCGGAGCATCGATGGCAACCTTGACGATGTTGGCGCCGGTTGCTTCGTCGCCCTCGAGGTTCAGGTTGGCGAACGCCTTGGCGCCGGCCTGGATCAGCGCAACGCCGCCACCGGCGACGATGCCCTCTTCAACGGCAGCCTTCGCGTTGCGGACAGCGTCCTCGATGCGGTGCTTGCGTTCCTTGAGCTCAACTTCGGTTGCGGCACCGGCCTTGATGACTGCAACGCCGCCGGCCAGCTTGGCCAGACGTTCCTGCAGCTTCTCGCGGTCGTAGTCGGAATCGGAGTTGTCGATCTCGGCGCGGATCTGGGAAACGCGGCCTGCGATCTCCTCGGCGTCGCCGGCACCTTCAACGATGGTGGTCTCGTCCTTGGTGACGACAACCTTGCGGGCCTGGCCCAGCAGTTCGAGGGTTGCGTTCTCCAGCTTGAGGCCAACTTCCTCGGCGATGACCTGGCCACCAGTCAGGATGGCGATGTCAGCCAGCTGAGCCTTGCGGCGGTCACCGAAGCCCGGAGCCTTGACGGCGACGGACTTGAAGGTGCCACGGATCTTGTTGACAACCAGGGTGGCCAGAGCCTCGCCCTCGATGTCTTCAGCGATGATCAGCAGCGGCTTGCCGGACTGCATGACCTTCTCCAGAACTGCAACGAGGTCCTTCACGTTGGAGATCTTGGAGTTGACGATCAGGATGTACGGGTCTTCGAGGACCGTTTCCTGGCGCTCTGCGTCGGTGACGAAGTAGCCGGAGATGTAGCCCTTGTCGAAGCGCATACCTTCGGTGAGCTCGAGCTCGAGGCCAAAGGTGTTGGACTCCTCGACGGTGACAACGCCTTCCTTGCCGACCTTGTCGAGAGCTTCGGCGATCAGTTCACCGATCTGCGGATCGCCTGCAGAGATCGAGGCGGTAGCAGCAATCTGCTCCTTGGTCTCGATTTCCTTGGCGGAAGAGATCAGCTCGGCGGTGACGGCGTCAACAGCCTTTTCGATGCCGCGCTTCAGGCTCAGCGGATCGGCACCGGCGGCAACGTTGCGCAGGCCTTCCTTGACCAGGGCCTGGGCGAGCACGGTTGCGGTGGTGGTACCGTCACCGGCGACGTCGTCGGTCTTCTTGGCAACTTCCTTGACGAGCTCTGCGCCGATCTTCTCGTACGGATCGTCGAGCTCGATCTCCTTGGCGATGGAAACACCATCGTTGGTGATCGTGGGAGCGCCCCACTTCTTCTCGAGGACAACGTTGCGACCACGCGGGCCGAGCGTGACCTTAACTGCGTCAGCGAGGATGTTCAGTCCACGCTCGAGACCGCGGCGGGCCTCTTCGTCAAAGCTAATGATCTTTGCCATGGCGGCATACGTCCCTTCTGGACAGTAGACAGCGGGCGCAGCCTTGGATAAACCAGGACTGCTAACCACTGCGATGCCCGCGACGGACGGATAACGACGACGGCGATCTCTTTACGCCGCACCGCTACCCTCACCCCAGTGGTTTGGATTTTTTCACTCTCCCCCGTCGGCCGACTGCTTAGCAGTCAACCAGCGAGAGTGCTAACACAATAATTAGCACTCACCAGAGTCGAGTGCAAGCTGCAGCCGGCATTAGTCGGGCCGCTTCACCCTCCGCGTAACACCCTGAGCACCACTGACCCCAAGATCAGGGTGGGCCCCGATAGTCCGGGCCCGTGCCGGGCCGTAGATTGTAGGTAGTCACGCAGCACCATCACATACCGAAGGAAAAGAACATGTCGGAAAATCCGGACGGCAAGCAGGACAAAGCCGGACAGGACCAGCCCGGACCATCCCGCGGGGAAAATCCCACCGAGCCGCTGCGGGGCGCGGGCCCAAATCCCACGCAGCCCCTGGGCAACATGCCCGGTGAGCCGGCGCCCGGAGGGAAGCCTCCCTACGGCCAAGCACCACAGGGCCAGCCTCAGTACGGGCAGCCCCAGTACGGCAAGCCGCAGCAGGATCAACCGCCTTACGGCCAGCCACCGCAGGGGCAGACCCCCTATGGGCAACCACCTCAGGGCCAGAATCCGTATGGACAGCCGCAGTACGGCCAGGCTCCCTATGGCCAGCCGGGCCAGCCGTATTACGCCGGCTACCCGGAACAGAAGTCCCGCCTGATCGGCGGCTTGCTGGGCATTCTGCTCGGCGGCCTGGGCATCCACCGCTTCTATCTGGGCTACGTCGGCATCGGGATCCTGCAGATCGTGGTCACCATCGTCACCTTCGGCCTCGGTGCGGTCTGGGGCTTCGTTGAAGGCATCATGATCCTGGTCGGAGCCGAGATGTTCCGCCGCGACGCCAAGGGCATTCCGCTCAAGGAGTAGCAGCAGCCTCCCCGCCGAAAGGGCCGCGGGTTCTGTTTATAACTGCATACGACGGCGGCGTGCGGCTGAATCAATAGCCGCACGCCGCCGTCGTACTTTGGCAAAGATCAGGAAGCGAACTTCACTTCCTCGGCCTGCGGCCCCTTTTGCCCTTCCCCGATTTCGAACTCCACGCGCTGGCCCTCCTCAAGGGAGCGGTAACCATCCATCTGGATGGCGGACCAATGCACAAATACGTCAGCTTCGTTTTCATCGACGGTGATAAAGCCGTAGCCTTTTTCCGCGTTGAACCATTTGACGGTTCCCTGCGCCATATTGTTCTCCATTATTTTCTAGACCTGGCCCCGCCGCCTCTGTTTCCGGCGCCGGAGATGGGCTCACTCTACCCATGCTGCAGTACGGGTGAGCGCTGGCAGAGAGAATGTTATGGAGGTGTAATTTCGCCGCCGCGAAAGCAGTCCAGGCGGGCCAAACAGGGCTGTGATCAGCCGTTTTGCTGGAATCCAGGGCCCAGTACCACGGTGACATACTCGGAGACTGCGCCCTGCCCGGTCTCGCGCAGGTCGTTGATGCCCAGGAGTTCACCCAGCGCCTGCGCATTGGCTCCCTGGCCGGGGTTGTAGAAGATCACGGAGTTGGCCATGGGCGTGCCCTGCCAGTTATCCACCACCCCGACGGCCCAGCCGTCGGACGTGACCGTCTGCGACACCGTACCGCCGAGTCCGGTGACGCCGACGCTGTTGAAGATCAGCACTGGATCAGCTTTATTCACGGCCGCGGCAGCTTCGCCGGCCTCATCGACGGGTTCTTCGGTCGGCTCCTTGGCGGGCTTCGTAGTGGGCTCGTCCGAGGCTTCTTCGGCCGCTTCGGTGGCTGCGCCGGCTGCGTCCACTGCGGGTTCGCTGGCGTCCTCCGTGGATTCGGCCGGTTCCTCGGATGCACTCGCGGATGCAGTCTTCGCCGAGGGCGCTGCCGTGGCCTGTAATTCCGTGCTTGCGCCTCCCGCACCGAGCAGCGGCAGGACGAAGAAGGACAGGACGCCGACGGCGAGCGCCAGTACGGTGGCCAGGATGATCAGGCCGAGTCCGCTGGATTTCGACGCGGCCATGTGGGCCCGGTGGACGCCGTGGCGGTCTGAAGTTTCGGGCACCTGGTCAAACTCGTCCCGGGAATACTTGGTCATCGCTAAGAGTGCGTCCTTAGTTGTATCGAAAATATCTGCGCGGTCGAACCGTTGGACCCGGAGCTAGGCGTCCGTGCCCAGCCGGCGGGCAGTCCGTGCGCGCTGGCGGGACGTCCGCAGCCTGCGCAGCCGCTTGACCAGCATCGGATCATGGGCCAGCGCCTCTTCGGTATCGATCAGGCCATTGAGGATCTGATAGTAGTGCGTGGCGGACATGTCGAAGAGCTCGCGGATGGCCTGTTCCTTGGCGCCCGCGTACTTCCACCACTGCCGTTCCAGCGCCAGCATTTTCTGGTCGCGTTCGCTCAGCGGGCTCGATGAATCCAGCTCGGCGTCAAGGGAAAACGCACTGGCATCGACGGAACCAGCCAAGACACACCATCACTTCCGTTTGTTTGCAGGGGAAACTGTCCTCCACCATGGTAACGAATCACCGGCCTGTCATTTGCGCACGCCGCGGCAGCCGCGCATGGCGACCCGGGATGGACCGCGACTCGCTTGCTCTGGCGGCGATCGGCGATTATAGGAAGATGACTGACGACGACGGCGCACTGTTTGAGCTTCCGGCCACCGCGTCAGCAGTGGACACCCGGGAGCCTTTTCCGTTCTCCGCACCGGCCGGATTGGGCGAGGTCATGCACCCCGAGTGGGCCGAAGTCCTGGCCCCGGTTACAGAAACCGTGCATGAACTGGCTACCTACCTTGAGCAGCGGCGTGCCGCGGGCGGTGAGATCCTGCCGGCACCGGCCAATATTCTGCGGGCCTTTCGGCAACCGCTCTCGGCCATCAAGGTCCTTGTGGTCGGGCAGGACCCTTACCCCACGCCCGGGCATTCGATCGGCCTCTGCTTCGCGGTCGAGCGGCGTGTTCGGCCGTTGCCCCGCAGCCTGGCCAACATTTACAAGGAGCTGGACTTTGACCTGGGCATTCCGCCGGCACCGCACGGGGATCTGTCTTCCTGGGCGGATCAGGGTGTGCTGCTGCTCAACCGGGTACTCACCGTGGAGGCCGGCAAGACCGGGGCACACCGCCGCAAGGGCTGGGAAGAGCTGACCGAACTGGCGGTCAAGTCGCTCGTGGCGCGGGGCGGTCCGCTGGTCGTGGTCCTGTGGGGCAGGGATGCGCAGAACCTGTCACCCTTGCTGGACGCGGTCCCGCGGATCGAATCTGCGCATCCCAGTCCGTTGTCAGCCTCACGCGGCTTCTTCGGCTCCCGCCCCTTCAGCCGGATCAACGAACTGCTGGTGGCGGAAGGAGCGGACCCGGTGGACTGGCGGTTGCCGCTGTAATAGTGGTTGGGAACAAAACCGGTGGTGGGTTAGGTTGTCCTTAGTAGTACCCCATCTGTCTGTCCCACGCCTTGCGTATTCAGGAGCCGTTTCATGTCTGCCCAGCCTGCAGCCCGCCCCGCCCGTCCCCGAAAACCCCAAACGAACCTTCAGGTGCTGCGGACCGAACGCCTCTCCGAGCACATGGTCCGGGTTTTCGCCGGGGGTGAGGGCTTCGGAAAGTTTGAGGCCAAGGACGCCACCGATCAATACGTGAAGATCTTCTTCCTCGACCCGGAACTGGGGGTGGAGCTCCCGGTAGACGTCGCCGAACTGAAAGAGACCCTGCCGGCGGACAAGCTGCCGGTCACCCGCACCTACACGGTCCGCAGCGTGGACCAGTCCGCTCGGGAAATCGCCATTGACTTCGTTGTGCATGGCGACGAGGGACTGGCAGGCCCCTGGGCGCTGAAGGCGCAGCCGGGAGACTGGGTTATGTTCACCGGCCCGGGCGGAGCCTACGCCCCCAACCCCGACGCCGATTGGTACCTGCTGGCCGGGGACGATTCCGCGTTGCCTGCCATCGGCGCGGCCATCGAAGCACTGCCGGCAAACGCCACGGGACATGCCCTCATTGAAGTGGATTCCGCAGCCGACATCCAGGATCTCGACGCCCCCGCCGGCATCCAGTTCCACTGGCTCCTCCGCCAGGGACAGGTACCAGGCACCACCACGCTGCTGCGGGATGCGGTGGCAAGGCTTGATTGGCCAGCCGGTGAAGTGGACGCGTTTGTCCACGGCGAGCGCGGTGCCATCAAATCGCTCCGCGACGTGCTGTTCAAGGACCGTGGACTGCACCGCAAGCAGGTTTCCATCTCCGGCTACTGGGCGTACGGCCGGGCTGAGGACGCGTTCCAGGCGGAAAAGCGAACCGAGGTCGGGCAGATCTTTCCGGAGAACTACCCGGCCACCTAGGCAACGTGGCTAGCGGTGTCAGTTAGCGGCCGCATCGGTTAGCGGCGGCGGTTCCTACGGCGGCCTTCGTTGGAGCCCATGTCCCGGGTGAAGGGCTGTGCCAGGTTGTCGCCGAGGACCGTGCCGCCGGAAATCGCCAGGATTACCGTCAGCGCACCGAAGAGGTTGAGCACGCCCACAAACGGGTCGTCCACGTTGACCGTCAGATCGTAGGTGGCGCGGAAGATCGACAGTCCGGGCAGCAGGAACAGGATGGCGGGCACCGCCACAACCAGCTGCGGCGAGCCCATCCGCAAGCCGACAATGCGGCCCAGGAAACCAATGAGGACGGCGGCCAGTGCCGGACCTATCCGTTCGCCTATCCCCGCCATCACGACGAGGTCGTAGAGCAGCAGTGCCACGAGACCTACCAAGGCCGTCGGCACCAGCATGCTGAGCTTGGTTTGCTCGGTGATACAGATGGCCATGGTGGCCACCATGAGCAGCAGCGCCCGCACCACATAGGGGTATTCGCCCTCCCCTTCGACGAAGACCTGGGGCAGGCTGACGCCCACCAGTTCGCCGCCCACCAGGCCCACGGCCACACCGGAGGCGATAGCGGCAAAGGTGAGGAAAGCGGAGAGGAAACGGCCGGCTGCCGTGACAGGGAAGCCGTTAATTGCGTCCTGGGTCGCGGAGACGAGGCGGCCGGTCGGCAACAGGTAAAGAATCCCGCCCGCGATCACCAGCGACGGGCTCAAGGGAACCTGCAGCTGCCAGAACAGCAAGGCAACCGCGGTGGCGAGACAGGACCCGATTGCGGTGACAAAGAAGTCCGGCACCCGCCATTTGCCCAGCTTGCGGCCCAGCAGACCCATCAGCACGGTTGACAGCATCGCCACCAGCGACGCGAAGATCCCGCCGCCGAGGAACGCCACGATGGAACCGGCGAAAACGCCGCCGGCGCCGATGGCCATCCACTTGGCAAACGGCTTGGGCCGCGCGGCGATCTCCTGCAGCCGCTCCTTGGCCTCGGTCCGCCCCACACCCCCGTTGACGATGTCCGTGACCAGCTGGTGGACCAGGGACAAACCGGCGTAGTTATTCGTCCAGGAGCGCACCACGCGCATCAGGGTCAGCGGGACCGTATCTGCCTTGGCATAGTTGATCAGCACGGACTGGTTGGTGATGTCGACGTCGATCTCGCGCAGGCCGAAGGCCGCGGTCACGGCAATGATGCTCGTTTCCACTTCCAAGGCGCCGGCGCCGTAGCGGAACATGGTCTCGGCCAGATCCAGCGCAAAGTCCAGGGTGAGCCGGGCTGAGGTATCCACACCGGCCGCCTGGATCATGGGGTTGGCATACGGGCTTCCCGCGAGCCGTTCAACAATGCTCATCGGGGCGGTAGGGGGCGCCTCGCCCTGCACCAGTTTGCGCAGCATCCGGCGGGCAGCGGCGTTGGTGCGCTGCTGGCCCTTGGGCATCGGCAGCGGGGCGGTGCCGAACGGAACCGGTTTGGCCTCTTTGGCCACCGGTTTCTTCGGGATCGCCGGCTTGGCCTTGGGCTTGGTTCCCGGTCGCTTGGGCGGCGCGTTCTTGCCAACCGGCTGCTTCGCCGTCGGCGGTGTCCCCGACCCCGGATCCGGGCGCTCTCCGGTCTCCCCGCCAGCCCCATTTTCCGGCGTTTCGGCGGGCTTACGCGGGATTTTGATGATGGGCAGGCTGCCGACCCGCGGCGACATCGGAGTACCTGAATCCTGCTGGCCGTCCTTGTCCTGCACTGCCCCTCCGTTCCTGCGTTTTCGGGCTGAATTTTTGGCCGGTTTTATCCTCCCACACGGCCGTTGCCGCGAGCCGTGAAAGCGTCGAGAAACGCATCACATGCGGCGGCCGCTGCGCCACCCGCCACGGGGAGGATGGCTAGCTTTCGATGCCGCTTCTTTCCTCGGCACGCCACGGCGTCAGCCGCGGGAGCCAACCTGGCACGTTGCGCTTGTAGCGGCGGTATTCATCGCCGAACTGCCGCTCCAAGGCCGGCTCCTCGTACAGCCTGGCAAAAAGCCCCACGGGAACGGACATCACGGCGCCGTACCCGAGAAGCTTGGGCCGGCCCAGCATCAGCGCCTCGCCGAGGACCATCGACAGCAGCGCCACGTAAATCGGGTTGCGCACGTAACGGAACGGCCCGGTGACCACCAGGTACTTCGTCGGCGCGATGGGCGCGGGCGTACCCAGGCCCTCCCGCGCAAACCGCACGAAGGATTCAATAACGACGGCGGCGCCTCCGGCGGTGAGCACGGCACCGGCGGCTCTGGCCGGCAGCCCGCCGGGTACCGGGGTCCGGGCCTGCCGGCGGGTGAGCAGCCAGGGCACAAGTCCGGCGGCAACCACCGGAGCCGCGGCGAAGGCCGCGGTTCCGAGGACGGCCCGCCTGTGTTCTGCTTGCGCCGCATCCCTCATGCCTTCATTGTGTCCCGGGGACACGGGGGATGTAACCCCTCGGGCCGGGCAAGCCTTGACAGTGTTGCCGGCGGTCCTAACGTTGGAAGTACATGAACTGGTTGAACGCCGATGGTTTCGAGGTCGCGCGGCAGGTGCTGCAGCGCGGGATTGCCGCCGTCTACGTGATCGCGTTCCTCTCCGCCGTCGCGCAGTTCCGTGCCCTGCTCGGCGAGCACGGGCTGTTGCCGGTGCCCCGGTATCTGGCCCGCTCGGCCGCCCGCGGTCCCACACTGTTCAGTTGGCGCTATTCGGACAAGCTGCTGCTCGTGGTCGCATGGACAGGCGCCGCGGTGGCCGCAACCTTGGTGGTTGGCTTGCCGCAGCTGGGACCGCCGTGGCTGCCGATGCTTGCCTTCCTGCTGCTGTGGGCCCTATACATGTCCATCGTGAACGTAGGCCAGACGTTCTACGGCTTCGGCTGGGAGACGCTCCTGCTCGAAGCCGGCTTCCTGGCCGCGTTCCTGGGATCCAATGAGATTGCCCCGCCGGTTACGGTGCTCTGGCTTTTCCTGTGGCTTACGTTCCGGCTGGAGTTCGGTGCGGGCATGATCAAGATCCGCGGGGACCGGGTCTGGCGGGACCTGACCGCCCTGTACTACCACCACGAGACGCAGCCGATGCCCAACCCGGCCAGCAGGTACTTCCACCATCTGCCCAAGCCGCTGCACAAGGTGGAAGTCATCGGGAACCATTTCGCCCAGCTGGTGGTCCCGTTCTTCCTGTTCTTCCCGCAGCCCGTGGGCAGTATTGCCGCAGCCATCATTATCGTCACCCAGTTGTGGTTGGTGGTTTCGGGCAACTTCGCGTGGCTGAACTGGCTGACCATCCTGCCCGCGGCCGCTGCGCTTAGCGACGACGCCCTCGCCGCGGTCCTCCCCGGCAGTCCGGATCTCACGCCGGGCTACGCCCCGACGCCGATCTGGTTCGCCGTCGTCGTCCTGGCCATGACCGCGTTGATGGTCTATCTCAGCTTCTGGCCGGCACGCAATCTGGTCTCCAAGCGGCAGCTGATGAATACCAGCTTCAACCGCTGGCACCTGGCCAATGCCTACGGCGCCTTCGGCAGCATTACCCGCGAGCGCTACGAAATCATCGTGGAAGGCTCGGCGGACGGCGTCAGCTGGCAGGAATACGAATTCAAGGGCAAGCCCGGGGACCCCGGACGCATGCCGCGGCAGTTCGCGCCCTACCATCTGAGGCTGGATTGGCTGATGTGGTTCCTGGCCCTCGGGGCTCCCGGCGACAGTTGGTTCATTCCGTTCCTGCGGCGCCTGCTGGCCGCGGACCGGGCGACCCTGAAACTACTGAGGATCGATCCGTTCGACGGCGAACAGCCTCGGCAGGTCCGGGCGCTGGTCTACCACTACCGCTACTCCACCCGGCAGGAAAAGACGGCCACCGGGCTGTGGTGGATCCGGCGGCCGGTCGGCATGTTCGTGGCACCGATGAAGAACCCCGCGGCCCGGGCGGAATAAGATCCCGTGCCAAGCGGTTGCCACGAATGATGCAAACGCATTGACCGCTCTTCAGGAAGGCGCCGCAGCGTGGCAAGGAAAATCGAACTGGGTCTGGACACTTTCGGCGACGTTACTTACGACGCCGACGGCAGGCTTCTCCCGCAGGATCAAGTGATCCGCAATGTTGTCGCGGAGGCGGTGCTGGCGGACGAGGTCGGACTGGACTTCATTGGCATCGGCGAGCACCACCGCGATGACTTCGCCATCTCCGCACCGGATGTGGTCCTGGCGGCCATCGCCGGCCAGACCAAGAACATCCGGCTGGGCTCGGCCGTCACCGTGCTCTCCTCGGATGATCCGGTGCGTGTCTTCCAGCGTTTCTCCACGCTCGACGCCGTCTCCAACGGACGTGCCGAGGTGATCCTGGGCCGAGGCTCCTTCACCGAGTCCTTTCCGCTGTTCGGCCTGGATCTGGCCGACTACGACATCCTGTTCGACGAAAAGCTCCAGCTCTTCACCGAGCTCCGCAAGGAAAGACCCATTACCTGGGCCGGGCAGACGCGGGGGCCGCTGGACAACAAATCGGTCTACCCGCCGACAGCCTCGGGATCGCTCCCCACTTGGATTGCCGTGGGCGGCACGCCGCAGTCCGTGGTCCGGGCGGCACACTACGGCTTGCCTCTCATGCTCGCCATCATCGGCGGCGCCCCGATGAACTTCGCCCCCTTCGTGGAGCTTTACCACAAGGCCCTCGACCAGTTCGGCCAGCCCCGGCTGGCCATTGGCGCCCACTCCCCCGGTTACATCGCCGCCACGGACGAACAGGCCAAGGACGAGATGTGGCCGCACTACGTGGACATGCAGGAACGCATCGGCCGCGAGCGCGGCTGGAGCCGCATGACCCGCGGACAGTTCGAGGCTGAGGCCGGCCCGGACGGCGCCCTGTTTGTCGGCTCGCCCGAAACCGTGGCCACCAAGATCGTCAAGGTAGCCAAGGGGCTGGGGCTGGACCGCTGGGATATGAAGTACAGCCTCGGCACGCTCCCGCACGGGAAGCTGATGCGCAGCATCGAGCTCTACGGCAAGGAAGTGGCACCCTCCGTCCGCGAGCAGCTCGCCGCAGGGTAGCCCACACGAACCAGGCCAAACCAGCCAAGGCCATTCAAACAAGGCCCAACTGAACAGCGACGCCGGCGGGAGACTTTGTGAAAAAGTCTCCCGCCGGCGTCGTTCGCTGGCTTTGCCGACTGGTCGGAGCTGGACGGGGTTAGACGGTGACCGGCTCACGCTTGCCGAGCTCTTCCGTCGGAACCTTGTAGGTTTCCTTGGCGGTCAGCGCGGAGACCGCTGCGATGGTGCAGATGACCGCGGTGAAGATGCTGGTGGCAACCCAGCCGCCTTCCTGGATCCCGCCGATGGCCGCGACGATGGACGGGGCGAACCCGGCCATCAGGAAGCCCAGCTGGGTGCCGATGGCCAGCCCGGAGAAGCGGACCCTGGCGCTGAACATTTCGGCGTAGAACGAGGGCCAGACGGCGTTGGCCGCGGCATAGGCGCAGGAGAAGACCACTACGGACAGGGCGAACTGCAGCAGCGTGTTGCCCGACTCCATCGAGAGCAGATAGAACGGCATGAAGACTGCGCTGCCGACTGCGCCGTAGATAAAGACCGGCTTGCGGCCGATCCGGTCCGCCAGCTTGCCGAAGAGCGGCTGGGTGAACAGGGCGCCCACGTTGCCGGCGACCACCAGCCACAGGGTGATGCCTTCATCGACACTGCCCACTTCTGCCCCGTACTTAATCGCAAGCGTGCCGTAGACGGTGGAGACGGCGGCGATGAACGCGCAGCAGATGACGCGCAGGACGTCGCGCCAGTGGTTCTTCATCAGCACGGCGACCGGGAGCTTCGCGATTTCGTTGTTGGCCTTGGCGGCCTCGAAGGTGGGGGTTTCATGCAGCGAACGGCGGATGAAGTAGGTGACGATGACGACAATCGCGCTGAGCCAGAACGGGATGCGCCAGCCGATGCCGTACTTGATCTCGTCCGGCAGTGCCACCACAGGAATGAAGACGAGGGCCGCGAGGATCTGGCCGCCTTGCGTGCCGGTCAGGGTCCACGAGGTGAAGAAGGAACGGCGGTTGTCGGGGGCATGCTCAAGCGTCAGCGAACTGGCGCCGGCCTGCTCGCCGGCGGCGGACAGCCCCTGCATCAGGCGGCAAAGCACCAGGATGGCTGGCGCCCACCAACCGATGGTTTGGAAGTCGGGGATACAGCCGATGATGAACGTGGAGGCACCCATCAGCACCAGCGTGAACATCAGGACCTTCTGGCGGCCGATCCTGTCGCCGAAATGCCCCACGAAGATGGCGCCGACCGGGCGGGCGACGTAAGCGAAGCCGAAGGTCGCCAGCGACATGATGCCGGCATTCGCGCTTTCATCCGGGAAGAACACATGCGGGAAGATCAGGGCCGCGGCGGAGCCGAAGATAAAGAAGTCGTAGTATTCGACGGCGCTGCCCATGAAGCTGGCGATAGCTGCCCGCTTCGGTGTTTTGCCGTGATGGGCGAAGGCCTCATCCTCTTGGTGAACGGCGGTCATGGAGTGCTCCTTGCAACTGCTGCGGGATCTGTGGCGGGCCGGGGAAACATCCGGAGGCGGATGGCCCGCCTTGCTGGGCTGTGCGCATCTCGCACACTTGTGCACAAATCGAACGGTCATTAAAAGGTAGCCCACCTCACAGGGCATCCGCAAGACCCGATCCGCCCACCTTCAAGCACCCTGCGTCCAACTCCAGCAAGGCAGCAGAGTTAGGCAACCGCCTCCGCTGCGTTCGGCCTTCCATCTTCTGTGCGATATGCGTACAATTGTGCAGAAACCGAACGAGGGAAGGTGTCCACATGAGCACGGTGTCGGAGTCATATCTAGTCGGCCTGATCGGCGACGGGATCACGGTGTCGCTGACGCCGCCCATGCACGAGCGCGAGGCGGACCACCACGGCATCCGCTATCTGTACCGGCCCATTGACCTGACATCGCTCGGCCGTCCGGCCGAAGACGTCGGCGAACTGCTGCGCCAGGGCCGCGAGCTCGGCTACAACGCCTTCAACATCACCCACCCCTGTAAGCAACTGGTGATGGAACACCTGGATGAGATTTCCGACGACGCCCGCCGGCTCGGCGCCGTCAACACCGTCCTGATCCGGGATAGCAAATTCATCGGCTACAACACGGATTTTTCCGGTTTCAGCATGGGCATGGACCACGGGCTGCCGGACGCGGAACTCGGTTCGGTGGTGCAGTTGGGCACCGGCGGCGCCGGTTCCGCCGTCGCCTACGCCCTGCTCAAGAAGGGGGCGCGGAAACTGACGCTTCTGGATCTTGACCCGGCCCGCGCCGCCGAACGTGCCGCCGCGTTGGCCGGACTCTTCCCCGAGCAGCAGGTCGCCGCCGCGCCGATGGAAGACCTGCCCGCCGTCCTGGCCGATGCCGACGGGCTCCTCAACGCCACGCCGGTGGGCATGTACAACCACCCGGGCCTGCCGCTGGACACCGAGCTGCTCGAGCCGCGGCACTGGGTGGCCGACGTTATCTACCGCCCCGTCGAAACCGAACTGATCAAGACCGCCGTGGCCAAGGGCTGCCGTGTGCTCGATGGCGGGCACATGGCCGTCGGCCAGGCCGTCGATGCCTTCCGTTACATCACCGGGCTCGAGCCGGATCCGGCCCGCATGCGCGGACACTTCCTCGAACTCCTGGCCCAAGGCCTCTAGCATTTCTTCATCGCCTTCGAAAGGTCCCCTGTTGCGCACCTCCATTGCCACCGTTTGCCTGAGCGGAACGCTCGAAGAAAAGATGCACGCCTGTGCGAACGCGGGCTTCGACGGCATCGAAATCTTCGAGCAGGATCTGCTGGTCTCCCCACACAGCCCCGAGGAAATCCGGTCGCTGGCTGCCCAACTCGGCCTCAGCCTGGACCTGTACCAGCCGTTCCGGGATTTCGAGGGCGTGCCCGAAGAGCTGCTGGCGGACAACCTCTACCGCGCCGAGGCGAAGTTCCGGCTGATGCAGGCCCTCGGGATGGACCTGATGCTGCTCTGCAGCAACGTCGGCACCGCCACGATCGACGACGACGAACTCGCCGCGGCCCAGCTGCGCCGCCTCGGCGACCTCGCCGCCCGCTACGGCATCCGTATCGCCTACGAGGCACTGGCCTGGGGCACGTTCGTCAACGATTTCGAACATGCCATGCGGATCGTGGACCTGGCGGACCACGCGAACATCGGCACCTGCCTGGACAGCTTCCACATCCTCTCCCGCGGCTGGGATCCTGCCGGGATCGAGAAGATCCCGGCGGAGAAGATCTTCTTCGTCCAGCTGGCCGATGCGCCGCAGCTGAGCATGGACATCCTGTCCTGGAGCCGGCACTACCGGGTCTTCCCCGGCGAGGGAGCCTGGGAACTCGACAAGTTCATGGGCCACCTCGTCCGCAGCGGCTACAACGGTGTGGTGTCGCTGGAGATCTTCAACGACGTCTTCCGCCAGGCCGACGAGGAACGCACGGCCGTCGATGCCATGCGTTCGCTGATCTGGCTCGAGGAACGCACCTCGGTCCACCTGGTTGAAACCGATGGCCCGGACGCCTGCTTCCCGATGCAGCTGGCCACCCTGCCGCAGGTGGCCGAACCCACCGGCTTCAACTTCGCCGAGGTCAAAGCGGAGAACACGGAGCACGTCCAGCAACTGCTCTCGCAGCTCGGCTTCACGTTCCGTGGCCGGCACTGCACTAAGCCGGTGCAGTTGTGGACTCAGGGACAGGCCCGGATCATCATCAACGAGCAGCAGGCCCGCGGTCTCGAACCGACCATTGCGGCCCTGGCCTTCGACGTCGAAGACCCCCTGGTCGCCGCCTCCCGCGCCCTCCAGCTCAAGGCCACCGCCGTTCCGCGCCAGAGCCAGGCCAATGAAGCCGTGCTCCAGGCGGTCAAGGCACCGGACTCCACGGAAATCTTCCTCTGCGAGGCGACGCCGGACGGAACGGCGGCCTGGACCGACGAATTCGCTACCGACGGCGCCGCGAGGTCCGGCCAGGACCTGATCACCCATATCGACCACGTCAATCTGGCCCAGCCCTGGCAGCATTTCGACGAAAGCGTCCTCTTCTACGAAAGCACACTGTCGCTGGCCCCGCGGCCGTCCACCGAGGTACCCAGCCCGGTAGGTCTGGTGCGCAGTCAGGTCATGCGGACGGAGGATGGCAATGTCCGCCTCGCCCTGAACATCGCCCCGCTGGTGATGGAACAGCCTGGCCCCTCGGCAGAGTCCGCCTACCCGCAGCACATCGCCTTTGGCTGCACCGACCTGATCGCTTTGGCCCGCAATGCGGTGGCCAGCGGGCTGGAGTTCCTGAAGATCCCGGCCAACTACTACGCGGACCTGCAGGCCCGCTTCCGGCTGGCCCCGGAGTTGCTGGCCACGCTGCAGGAACTGAACCTGCTGTACGACCGGGATGACCAGGGCGAGTTCCTGCACTTCTACACGGCCACCGTGGGAAGCGTCTTCTTCGAAGTAGTCGAACGCCGCCGCAGCTACGACGGGTATGGCGCGCCCAACGCCCCGGTCCGCCTCTCCGCGCAATACCTGCTGAGCAAACACGGCTAGAATCACTGGGATTGCCCGCAAGGAAAGTTAGGACCATGGAACAGCTCGACGAAGCCGTCAGCGGGGAGACCCCTGCCTATTGGGTCAAGTCGGCGGAGAAGACCCTCGCAGTCCTGCTGGCATTCAGCGCCGACGAACCGCGCCTCACCATCACCCGTGCCGCGGCGAAGGCGGACCTCAGCCGTGCCGCGGCCAGGCGCTTCCTGCTGACGCTGACCGACTTGGGCTACCTGCGCAATGATGGCAGTGTCTTCGAGCTGACCCCGCGCGCATTGGATATCGGCGCCACCTTCCTCTCCAGCCTGACCCTGCCGCAAATCGCCGAACCGCATTTGAAGCAACTGGCCGTGGACCTGGACGAGACGACATCGCTGTGCATTCTGGACGGCACCGACGTGGTCTACATTTCCCGCGTGCTTGCACCGCGGATGCTCAGGGTTTCGGTGAACGTTGGAACCCGGTTCCCGGCCTGGGCCACCTCGATGGGACGCGTGCTCGTCGCCGGGCTGCCGCCGGCCAGCCGCGAAGCGTTCTTCAACGGCATCGAGATCACCAAGTACACCCAGCACACCGTCAGCAGCATCGCCGAGCTGCGGGCAGAGGTCGAGCGCACGGCCGAGCGCGGCTGGTCCCTGGTCTCCCGGGAGCTCGACGACGGCCTGCGCGGGCTGGCGGTTCCGGTGCGCCGCGGCGGCGACCTGATCGCCGCTCTCAATGTCTCGCTGCAGACCCACCGCGGCCCGGAGGAGACCATCGCCGAAACAATCCTCCCCCGTCTGCAGGCGGCGGCCGGGCGTATCGCCGATGACTTCGGCGGACGCCAGCGCAGCGCGTAAGCCTGAGCCAGGGCGGCCCGTTCAGGCGGGGCTTTGGCTCGGCAGCCCCATCAGCTCCGCTAGTCTGGCGTCCGAGTCGGCGAGCGCGGCCGGATCGAAGGTGTTCCCGGTGACCATGAACTCGTTGGCTCCGGTGGCGTCGAGCAAGCGGGCGAGCTGGTCCGCGGCTTCCTCCTGAGTGCCGTAGATGGACGAGGCAAGGCTTTCGTCGATCAGCTTCTGCTGCCGCCCGGTCAGCTGGCGCTGGAGGACACTTTCCACCGGTTCCAGCGGCGGAAACTCGCCGCGGGTGCGGGACTGGGCCAGCGCCCAGGCCTCGGGCAGGAGGAGTTCGCGCGCCCGGGCAGCAGTCCCCGCCACGGCGACATTGGCCGAAACAATGACATAAGGTTCCGGATACCACCGCGAGGGGCGGAAGTTCCGACGGTACCGGGCCAGCGCCGCCGGCATGCCCGTCCGCCCGGTGTAGGCAGGACCACCAACAACGACGGCGAGCCCCGCCTTGGCTGCGATGTCGGCACCTTTGCCCGTGGCCAGTACGAAAGGCGGCCTAGCACCGCCGTCGTACGGCCGGGAGGTAATTGCGGCCTCGCCGGTCAGGAACTTCAGCAACTCGGCCAGATCCGTCTCGAAGCGGTCCGCGCCGTCCTTGTCCTGCCGTAGCGCCTGCCGGACAGCGGGCGTGAACCCTACCGAGCGCCCCACGCCAAGATCAATCCGGCCGGGAAAGAGCGCCTGCAGCGTCGCGACCTGTTCGGCGACCACCAGCGGCTGGTGGTTGGGCAGCATCACGCCGCCGGAGCCGACGCGGATCCGTCCCGTTTGAGCGGCAATGACCCCCATCAGGACGGTAGGTGCCGAACCGGCGATCCCCGGGACGCCATGGTGTTCGGCCACCCAGAACCGGTGGTAGCCCAGCTCCTCTGCCCGGCGCGCGCGGTTCGCCGTCGTCCTCAAGGCCTCTGCCTCGGTTCCTCCGGAGCGGGAGTTGGCACGGTCGAGAATGGAGACGGGGATCTTGGTTAGGGGCACACCAGTCATAACGGCCGGCAGCCTGTTCTATTCCGGCTGCTCTGCGTTGCCGTATTCTGCTGCTGCATTGCCCTCATTCAGCCTGCCGTGACTCTGCCTCATTCGGCGGAGGGACGGTCCGCGAGCGTGACGGTGAGCTGGCTGGCTTCACTGCCCCGGCTGATCTCCACTTCCACCTTGTCCCCCGGTGCGTGGGCGCGCAATGCCGCAAGCAGGTCCTCGGGCGTCTGGATCTCTTCGCCGCCCAGCCCCACAATCACGTCGCCAGGCTCCAGCCCGGCTTCCGCGGCCGGACCACCGTCCACGACGGACAGCACCAGGGCGCCCTGCGTATCCGGCAGGCCAAGCTGCTCCGCGATCTGGGGCGTGATGGCCGCCGGCCCCAGCCCCATGAAGGCATGTTCGGCGCTGCCGTCTTCGCGCAATTGTTCGGCAACCTCCATGGCAATTGCCGCCGGAATGGCGAAGCCCAGCGCTACGGCCCCCGCCTGCGGCGGGATGTAGGCCTCGCTGATGCCGATGACTTTGCCCTCGCTGTTGACCACGGCCCCGCCCGAGTTGCCCGGGCTGATCGGGGCATCGGTCTGGATCAGGTCCACCAGCGACTGGCTGTTGGAAGCCGAACCGGGAATTTCCCGGTGCAGCCCTGAAATGATTCCCGCCGTCGCCGTGTTGGCGAAGCCGAGCGGACTCCCGATCACCACTGCCAACTCCCCGACCCGGGGCAGTGACGGCTCGAATTCCGCAGCGGGCAGCCCGGTCCGCTCCACCTGGACCAGGGCCAGATCCGTCACGGGGTCCTCCGCCACCACGGTGCCGGCCTCGCGCTTGCCATCTGCAAAACCAACCTCAACTTCATCCACCCCGCGGACCACGTGCTCGTTCGTCAGAATCAGCCCGTCCGCACTGTAAATGACGCCGCTGCCCAGACCACCCCTCCCGGTGAAAATAGTGACCACGGAAGGCTCCACACCGGCAACGATGTCCGGTATGGAAACGCCTTCGTTGCTACCCTGTTCGAGCGCCTGCTCTGCTGCCGGGGATGAGGCTGCGCCCTCCGTCTGCGTGCCCGGCTCCTGGTCCGTTGCCGTACAACCGGCCAGAAGCACGACGGCGGCAACCGCGGCCGCTGCGCCGGTCCGCCTTCGCTTGCGGCCGCGGCTGCGTTGCGTAGCGCTGCCGGGCCCGCTGCCGCCGCTGGATGCAGGCACGACGGCGCGTTGTGGCTTTGTCTGGAAATGAAGCCGCATCAATGTCTCCTTCGCACTGTCACCAGCCAACGCCGTCGTCGTGATGGCGTCAAGGCCCAGGCGGAGAATGGGCAAAACCTGCCCGCACCTTGGCACGACCACGATTCAGCGGCTGGCCGAGGCCCTGTCCAGTCGCTAGCGTTGGCAGGGAATGACTCGGTAGATGACCTGTCGTTCACAGCACGGACGAGCTGGAGGGTACATGGCGCAGCCACGCGACGATCTGGAAACAGCGGCACGTCTGGACCGCGCCCAGGCGTTGGCTGCCCGGCTCGACCGGCCGATGGGCGTCCTGGGTCTGCTGTTTGTGTTCGTCGTCCTCGGCCAGATGCTGGCCACCCGGCCCGGGCTGCTGACGTTCCTGTCGGTTCTTGGCTGGCTGTTCTGGAGCATCTTCGTCGCGGAATTCCTGCTGCGCGCCTACATAGCCAGGTTCCAGCGCCGGTTCTGGAAGCGCAACTGGTGGCAGATCATCTTCCTGTTGGTGCCCTTCCTGCGCTTTTTCCGTGCGTTGCAGGCGCTCCGGGTGTTCCGGGCGGCACGTCTGGCCAGATTCGGCAGTGTCCTCTCCGCCGGTATCCGCGGCGGACGTTCAGCCGGCAGGCTGCTTTCGGGCCGGATCGGTTGGCTCGCAGCAGTCACGGCCATGGTCATTATGGTCGCCAGCCAGCTGCTCTATGTATCCGGCTCGTATCAGCGGTACGGCGATGCCTTGCATGAAGCCGCCATGTCGACCATTACCGGCAGTGAACTGACTGCTGCGGGCGGCTTCGCGCGGCTGCTGGAAGTGCTGCTGGCGGTCTATTCCGTCGCAGTTTTCGCCACCTTGGCAGGCGCCGTCGGCGCGTTCTTCCTCCGTGGCAGCGGTCCTGAAGAACCCGTGCTGCCTCGCGGCGCGGACGGCTCCTAGACCGGAACGCCCGCCCGTAGGATGGAAATTAAACGGCCGGACACCGGTATTTGGCATGACGCGCGGCGGGAGAAAGTATGAGCACTGATGTGGACACGGATGCCTTTGTCTCCGGGCTCGATTATCCGATGTACATCGTCACGGCAGCTTCGACCGAAGGCTTCGATACGTCATTGTCCGGCTGCCTGGTCGGATTTGCCACCCAGTGCAGCATCAGCCCCGTCAGGTTCATGGTGTGCATTTCAAAGCAAAACCGCACCTACCGTGTGGCCCGGAACGCCAAGGTGCTCGGCGTTCATGTTCCAGGTTCCGGCCAACGGGAGCTCGCTGCCCTGTTCGGGGAGAATACCGGCGACGAGGTGGACAAGTTCGGCTCCTGCAATTGGCGGGAGGGACCAGGCGGTGTTCCCGTCCTGACCGACTGTCCCCGCCGAATGATCGCGGACGTCCTGGACCGGTTTGATCTGGGCGACCATGTGGGCTTCCTGCTGGCCCCTTCCCAGATAGAGGCTGATCCGGGAACAGAGCCCTTGCAGTTCTCCCAGGTGCTGGATCTGGACGCCGGGCATTCGGCCTGAGCTTCCCTGATACCGGACGCGCCGACGCAGAGACCAAATACTGTCAGTAGCGGGACGTAAATTGGGAGCATGAGCACGAAGAACACACCCAGCACCGGATCACTGCAACGCGGCAGCGCAACCACTGCCGCCCGGCATCCTCAGCGGGGCCGGCGTTACAGCATCGAAGTGCTTAAAGCCCTGGCGGATGACGGGAACGCCTGGGCCATGGGCAAAGTAGACGAATGGGAACAGCGGTTCGCCAACGACTATGCCGGAGACCTCTCGGACACGTGCCCGGATGAAGATTGCGAGCACTTCGGAGAATCGGTCAACGTCCTCTACGGCGAGCGCGGCACGGTCCTCGAGGTAGACCACGGCACCTGGGGCCATTACCCAGCGATAGCCAAGGCTTCCTGACCGGACGGACACAGGGTCCCGCGGGAGCGGGGCCTTCGGCCGGCACGCCCAGTGCCCCGGGCACTGCAGTCAGGGCGTTGCGTCGCCCGTTCCCTCCGAAGCTGGGGGTAACGTGTCCTCCAGGTCCTCGTCGATCTCGGACCCGGGTTCAATGACCACTCCGTCTTCGCGCTGGTCAATCTCCGGATCCAGTTCCGGTTTATCTTCGCTCACCATCCGCCTCCTTGACTCACTCCGCCCACTATAAGCGGGACCTGCTGATCTTCAGGGCGAAACCGTGAAACCTGAACGGATCAAACCCGCTGCTAGCTCCCCAGCATGAGTGTGTCCCAGCCGCCTTGGCCGATGGTGCTGCGCCGGTTGACCTGGTTCGGCGAGACCGGGTAATGATGCAGGTTCCCGTACCTATCCCGTGCCAGAATGCCGGGCCTGCTATTCCCCAGATGATTGTTAATGGAAGACAGATGGTGCATGGTGTTCCAGCCGGACGCACCGATGATCCTGCGGTATTCGGAAACGAACCGTGCGTTGCCGTGGGTGCGGTACAGCTTCAGCTGGCCTTGCGGGGTCTTGGCGACCAGGTCCATCCTGCCGTCGTAATCGAAGTCCAGCGCGAATATTTCCAGGTTCGCCCAGCCCGAGGCGCCGATCTGCAAGCGGGAGCCGTGCCGTTCACCGTAAGGATTGTTGTAGTAATAGAGCCTGCCGTTCGACTCGTTCTTGGCAACCATTCCCGGGTACAGGTCCCCCTGTTGCCAATCGGTCACCGTAATGTCGTAGTTGGCCCAGCCGGAGCTGCCCACGGTACGGGCCGCTGCCAGACCTCCTCGCGCCAGCCCGTAATGCACGGTCAGCTTCCCTGAGCTCCACCTGGCTACAACGTCCTGAATACCGTCAGCGTTCCAGTCGGCAACTTCAACTTCAAGCACGCCCTTGAACCCGGAGGCGATGTAGCTGCGCTTCCACAGGTCGCCGCCGAAGGCGGTGGGATAGTTGTACAGGTTTCCGGCGGAATCGACGGCGGCGACGTCGCCGTCTTTGAAGGACGCCATGTCAATGCCCGGATGCGGCGGCAGTTCCGCACGTGTGCCGGGATAGCCGGCGATATTGGCAACAACGACGTACATGCCGTACCAGCCGGACTTGGTCGTCTTCATGTAGCCGATGCCGATGTCCGTGGCGCTTGGGCTCAACATGCCTGCCTTGTGCGCGGGAGAGTTCATCCACCAGTCCACGATCTGCTGGGCGTTGTTGTTGATGCCGATGATTTCCGTGTACCAGTCGTAACCGTCGGGGATTTGCTGGCTTCCGTAGCCGGGACGGTGGATCGTCGAGAGGCTGTACTTGTCCCTGTTGATGCGATTGTTCTGCTCTTCCGCCCATTGCTGGGAGACGTTGCCGACGCTCTGGTTCCAGACCACCGGCGACAGTCCATGGCCGGCCCGCTCCTCGTTGATCAGGCGCAACACCTCTTTGACGAAGGGGTCGCTGGCCGTCCGGGTGACCGCGGACGCAGGCCCCATCCCGGACAGGAGCATCATCAGCAGCACAGCCAAGGCAATGAATGGTTTAACAGTTTTTTGCACAAGTAGAAGCTTAGATGCTTACTTCCTTTGATGGAACGTTTTTTAGAAATCCTTTAACCACATCTCCTCATCGGGTCAAGGATGACGCTCCGGCGTGTCCGCTTTTAGTCCCGAAATTCGGTCCAGAAGCAAGACGGCCACGGCCGCCAACATTGCCGCGGCGAGGAAGACAGGTGCGGCCGAGGGCAGTTCCGACCAGGACGGACCCCCGCCGCCCAGTACTGTCATCATCAGGATGAATGCGAAAGCAGCACCCAGCAGTGCTCCGGCTCCGGCAACCGCCGCCCTGAGCCACAGCCTGCCCTGCAACCGGCGCCCGCTGATGAGAAGAGCCGTGATTGATACGATGCTGGCCGTGATCCCGATGAAAGCCCCGGCAATGGCGCCGAGCATCAGGGCAAACTGCCCCATGTCCACGCCACCGGCGCGACCCGTTGCCGGTGCATTGGCGAACGCAAACAATGCTGTGGGCACGAACCCGTAGAACGCACCGACGATGGCGCCGACGACTGTCCCGCCGATGACCAGAATGACGCCGATCGGCACGGATTTCATGGACCTGCTCCTGCTCCCCCACTTGCCCCGGCGCCGCTCTCCCGGGGCACGGCAGGACCGCGCGCATCCGTCATCGTTTCATTCTTCCCCTCGTTGGGCTTCCGGGGAAGCCGCATCGGCCGCATCGCATGGAGACCATCAGGACGTCCGCACAGCCGGGACTGCCAAAAACGAAAAGAGGCTTCGGTTCCTAACCTTCAGGAACCGAAGCCTTCCGCGCTGGAGCCCCCTGCCGGATTCGAACCGGCGACCCCCTGTTTACAAGACAGGTGCTCTGGCCAACTGAGCTAAGGAGGCGCACTGGCTTCGCAGCCAGCTCTGCTGGAAATTCCAGCTAGATAAGGTTAGCCCAGTTGGGCGCTTCGCGCGAAACGCAAAGCATCCAACCGGGCATCCCCTTCGGAATGTGGATTAGGAGCGGGCGTCGATGATCGGCTGGGCAAACTCAACGAAGTCGCCGGTGTTATCCCAGACCTGGCCGTCGACGTAGACAGCAGGGGTTCCCCCGACGCCGTCGGCGCGGGCCAGAGCATCGGCGTACGCGGCGTAGGGACGGTAGGTCCCGTCTTGGATGCAGCTTTCTGCACCTTCGGCACCAGCCTCGGCAGCAGTGGCGGCCAGCTCATCGCTTGAGAGACCGGTGGGTACCTGCTTTTCGAAGAGCAACTCCATGAACGAGAGGTAGTTCTCCGGCGAAGATTCGGCCACGCAAGCCAGGGCGTTGGCGCCGCGGGAAGAGTAGTTGCCGGTAGCCGGCTGGTCGAGGAACGCCACAGCGCGGTATTCAACCGTGGCATCGCCGTTGTCCAGCCACTCCTTCAGCTGATCGCCGTTGGTCTCTTCGAACGTGGCGCAATGGCTGCAGGCTGCATCCACGTAAATCACGATCTGGGCCGGCTCGCCCTCGGGGGCCTCGGCGATGCCGCTGGGCACTGCCGGCGACTCCGCCTCGGCGTCGATGCTGTTCACATCCACCGTGGTCTGCGTGGTCGGTTCCAGCTCGGTGCTGGACGTCAGCGTGATGCCGCCGTATTCGTTGCCGTTGGCCGGCGTGGGACCGGCATCGGGGAAGTCCCCGCGCTGGTTGGTTGCCACGATGATGGCGACAATGGCGACGATCGCGACAACAGCACCAATAACACCCCAGCGGACCAGCAGCGAATTGCGCTTTTCCTTGCGTTGCTGCGTTTCACGCATTTGACGGGCCTTTTCACGCGCCTCGGCGGTACGCTCGGCCTTCGTGGGCCTGGGGGTGTTCTGGGATGCCATATGTCCTCAAGTCTTTCGGCTCTGCTGGCGGCCACGTCCTGCCGTCCGAACAAAAGCTTAGTTGAAACTACAATATTCGCGGTGTTCTCGTGGTGCAGCTCACCGCACTTACATTCATTATTAACGCACCGGGACTGCCGGATGGTTCCTGTCTTATAGAGTCAATATCAGGATTCACTACGGTCAGGAGAGTCACATGGCGGAAACCAAGGCGAACAATTCTGGCGCGACAGACGGATCCGGCTTTGGAGACTATGACTTCATCGTAGTCTCCAACCGGTTACCGGTAGACCGCGTTACAGGCGAGGACGGCGACAATAGCTGGCGCCGATCGCCGGGAGGCCTGGTCACCGCCCTGGCACCGGTGATGGCAAAAACGGAAGGGGCCTGGATCGGCTGGCACGGTGCCGCGGATGAAGTCTTGAAGCCCTTCGACCACGACGATATGCGTCTGGTGCCGGTTGAGCTCAGTGCCGATGATGTGGAGCTGTACTACGAGGGATTCTCCAACGCGACGCTGTGGCCGCTCTACCACGACGTCATCGCCCCGCCGGAGTTCCACCGCACCTGGTGGGAAGTTTACAAGGCGGTCAACCGGCGCTTCGCCGAGGCCACTGCCGACTCCGCGGCGGAAGGAGCCACCGTCTGGGTCCAGGATTACCAGCTGCAACTGGTCCCCAAACTGCTGCGCGAACTGCGGCCAGACCTGAAAATCGGATTCTTCAACCACATCCCCTTCCCGCCGCTGGAGATATTTGCCCAGCTGCCCTGGCGCCGCCAAGTGATCGAGGGGCTGCTGGGGGCGGATCTGGTGGGCTTCCAGCGTCCCAGCGACTCAAGCAACTTCCTGCGCTGCGTCCGGCGTTTCAGCGGACACACGATCAAGTCCCAGCATGTGAACATCAGGACCGACGACGGCGACAGGATCTGCCGGGCCGGTGCCTTCCCGATCTCGATCGACGTGGACCAGATCAACCAGCTGGCCCAGAGCCCCGAAGTCATCGAACGGGCCAGGCAGATCCGCGAGGAGCTGGGCAACCCCAAGACGGTACTGCTGGGCGTGGACCGGCTGGACTACACCAAGGGCATCCAGCACCGGATCAAGGCGTATGGCGAACTGCTCGAGGACGGCAGGGTGACGGTGGAAGATGCGGCCCTGATCCAGGTGGCCAGCCCGAGCCGGGAGCGCGTCGAGTCCTACCGGCTGCTGCGCGAGGAGATCGAGGGCGCGGTGGGCCGGATCAACGGCACCTACGACACCCTGAGCAACACCGCGATCCGCTACCTCCACCACAGCTACCCCAAGGAAGAGATGGTGGCCCTCTACCTTGCCGCGGACGTCATGCTGGTTACCGCCCTGCGGGACGGGATGAACCTGGTCGCCAAGGAATACGTCGCCTCCCGGACCGGCGTCAACGGTGCACTGGTGCTCAGCGAGTTCGCCGGCGCCGCCGACCACCTGAAACAGGCCATCCTGGTGAACCCGCACGATATCGACGGGCTCAAGGACGCCATCATGCGCGCCGTCGAAATCGCCCCCGGCGAATCGACCCGCCGGATGCGCGTCATGCGCCGCCAGATCCTGCAGAACGACGTCGAGCAATGGTCCCAGAGCTTCCTCCGCGCCCTCGATGGCGAAACCCTGGGCAAGACACCGGGGAGCAGCAATGAATGACAACCAGTCCGCAATGAACGAGAACAGCGTGGAGCTGGATCCGGCTTTGCTCCGCGCGCTGGAGAAAATCAGCAGCACGCCGCGGCTGCTCGTGGCGCTGGACTTCGACGGCACGTTGGCGCCAATTGTCGCCCGCGCCGAAGACGCCCGGGCGCTTCCGGCCGCCGCTGCCGCCGTCAAGGAACTGCTCGAACTACCAGAAACAACAACGGCGTTCATTTCCGGCCGTGCTCTCGAGAGTCTGCGGCTGGTCGCCTCGCCGGACGATAGAACCCTGCTCATCGGTTCGCACGGCGCCGAAGTTTTCACCGGACCCGGCAGCCCCGCCCTGACCTTGGATCAGGCGCAGGCGTTGGCGCTGCGCCAGGCCACCGCGGTGATCGAAACGGTGGTTGCTGCCCACCCGGGAACGAGGCTGGAAGCCAAGCCGGCCGGCGTCGTGCTCCATACCCGCACCGCGGAAGATTCGGTGGCCGAAGCGGCCACCGAGGAAGCACGCCGCCAGCTGTCGGCCATCGAGGGACTGCACCTGACGGACGGCAAGCGGGTACTCGAGACCTCGGTCCTGAGCTCCGACAAAGGGCAGGGCCTGGAACTCCTGCGCGCGTTTACGGAGGCTACCGCGGTGTTCTTCGCGGGCGACGACGTCACGGATGAGGACGCCATCAAGGCCCTGCAGCCCCAGGATCTTGGCGTCAAGATCGGCCCCGGGGACTCCGGGGCGGCCTTCCGGGTCGACTCCCCGGTCGCTTTTGCCCGGGTGCTCGAAACCTTGGCGGAACTGCGCCGGGCCGCACCGCAGGGCTGAACCGGCTTCCCCACTGAACTTACCGGATGCCCAGTGCTAAGCCGCAAACAAGGAATTTGCCTCCGCATGCAATACTTGGTTCCGTGAGCCAGCTCACCTAACTGAATATCAACCCATCACAACGGATCGTCGGGCACGTACCTGCCCGTGAAGGGAAACACCATGGCAACGGTAACGTTCGATAATGCTACGCGCTTGTACCCGGGCACAGAGAAGCCCGCCGTAGACAAGCTTGACCTGGAGATCGCGGACGGCGAATTCCTCGTCCTTGTCGGCCCCTCCGGCTGCGGCAAGTCCACCTCCCTGCGGATGCTGGCAGGCCTGGAAGATGTGAACTCCGGACGGATCCTGATTGGCGACCGCGATGTCACCGACGTTCCGCCGAAGGACCGGGACATTGCAATGGTGTTCCAGAACTACGCGCTCTACCCGCACATGTCGGTGGCCGAGAACATGGGCTTCGCGCTCAAGATCGCCGGCATCGCCAAGGAGGAGCGCGCCCAGCGCGTCCGCGAGGCGGCCAAGTTGTTGGACCTCGAGGATTACCTGGACCGCAAGCCGAAGGCGCTCTCCGGCGGCCAGCGCCAGCGTGTTGCCATGGGCCGTGCGATTGTCCGTAATCCGCAGGTCTTCCTGATGGATGAGCCGCTCTCCAACCTGGATGCCAAGCTGCGCGTCCAGACCCGGACGCAGATCGCCTCGCTGACCCGGCGCCTCGGCGTCACCACCGTCTACGTCACTCACGACCAGGTCGAAGCGATGACCATGGGCGACCGCGTCGCCGTGCTCAAGGACGGCATCCTGCAGCAGGTGGACTCCCCTCGCAACCTCTACGACACCCCGGCCAACATCTTCGTGGCCGGGTTCATCGGCTCGCCGGCCATGAATCTGCTGGAACTGCCGGTGGCCGACGGCGGCGTCCAGTTCGGCGGTTCGGTCTATCCGGTGCCGCGCGACGTGCTCGGTTCGGCGCACGGCAGCACCGTCATGCTCGGCGTGCGTCCGGAGGACCTGGAGCAGGCCCCGGACGGCCAGGGTCTGGCCGTTGAGATCGATGTGGTCGAGGAACTTGGCGCCGACGCCTATGTGTATGGCCATACCGAAGTCAACGGCAGCCGCCATGACATCACGGGCCGCGTGGACGGCCGCACGCCGCCGAAGGCCGGCACCACCGTGTATGTGCGCCCGAAGCAGGGCCATGTGCACCTGTTCGACACTCAGACCGGCCTGCGCCTGGGCGGTAATGCGCCGGCGGCGCCTCATGCATCGCTGGCTGATCTGGAGCGGCCGTTGGAGGCGGACAAGGCCTGAATTCCGACAGCTCTTTCAACGGACCGGTGCAGATGGACGCCAACTGGCACAACGAACCCACCGACTTCGGGCAGGTGGGAAAACTGCCCCGCTCGCACAATGGCGGAGCGGCCGCGGCACTGGGTTCGCTGAACATCACCTCGGCCACCACGGACGAGAGCCTGCTTGACCTGCCTTGGCATATTGCGTTGGAAGAGTGGCCGGCGAAAAACCTGGCCGCTCTTCCACGCGGTATTTCCCGGCATATTGTCCGGTTTGCGCATCTGAGCGGTTCCGTGATTGCCATCAAGGAAACCAGCGAGCATATCGCCCGGCACGAATACCATATGCTCCGCAAGCTCCAGCGGTTGGATGTGCCCTGCGTGGAACCGGTCGCCGTCATCAGCGGCCGGCACACCACGGACGGTGCGGAGCTGGATCCGGTGCTGGTCACCCGGCACCTGAAGTTCTCGCTCCCCTACCGGGCGCTGTTTTCCCAGACCCTGCGCAGGGACACGCTGACCCGGCTGATCGATGCCCAGGCCCTGCTGCTGGTCCGGCTGCATCTGGTCGGCTTCTACTGGGGCGACGTCTCCCTGTCCAACACCTTGTTCCGCCGGGATGCCGGCGCGTTCGCCGCCTATCTGGTGGATGCCGAGACGGGTGAGCTTTACCCGAAGCTGTCCAACGGCCAGCGCGAGTACGATCTGGAGATAGCCCGGGTCAACATCGCCGGCGAGCTGATGGATCTGCTTGAAGGCGGCTTGATTGAGGACAAGGTCGACCCGTTGGCCACCAGCGAGCGGATCATGGATAGCTACCGCAAGCTGTGGGCGGAACTGACCGAGAAGGAGTCCTTCGAGCTGGGCGACCGCTGGCGGGTCAATGCCCGTATCCGCCGGCTGAATGATCTCGGTTTCGATGTCGAAGAGTTTTCCATCAAAACAACGCCGGACGGGTCCCAGATCCAGCTCCAGCCCAAAGTCGTGGATGCCGGGCACCACCAGCGCCGGCTGATCCGCCTGACCGGACTGGACGTGCAGGAAAATCAGGCGCGGCGGCTGCTCAATGACCTGGACGGCTACCGCGCGGACAACAATCCGGATCTGGACGAGGAAATCAGCGCCCACGCGTGGGTCCGCCACGTCTTCGAGCCGGTGGTGCGAGCCATTCCGCGCGAGCTGGCGGGCAAGCTGGAACCGGCTGAGGTGGTCCACCAGGTGCTCGAGCACCGCTGGTACATCTCCGAGAGCCAGCGCCGCAATGTGCCGCTGGCGGAAGCGGTCCAGGCTTATATCGACGATGTGTTGCGCCACCGCCGGGACGAAGCGGCGATTTTGCTCAACCCCGATGACAAGACCGCCAGGCTGCTCGCCGCGAACTCACTCGACAACGAGAACAACAACGACGACGAATAGGCCCCGCGAGGGAACCCCCGGAGTTGTGTAAGGCCCCTGGACCACGCACTGATCAGTGCAGGGCCGGCGACAGGCTTTACCTGGCCAGGCTGAAGACGGCCACCAGGAAGTCCGAGGACGGTGTGAAGGGACGCAGGTCCCAGGTCCCGAACTTGTGGTCGGCGGCCAGGCCGGCACCGGATGCGTCTGCCATGAACTGGTCGAAGTCGTATCCCCTGCCGGCGCCGAACCCAGTCACCAGCCGGCCTTCCGGTGCCAGGTGCCGCGCCATTCCCGCCAGGACTTCCGGAGCCGTACCGGGAGCCAGGAATGTGAGCACGTTGCCCGCACAAACGATCAGGTCGAAGGCCTCGGCAACCCCCTGTGAAGGCAGGTCCAGTTCGGTCAGGTCTCCGACGAACCAGTTGACGTCCGGGTGGTCGCGCCGCGCGGCTTCGATCAGCTCCGGATCGACGTCGACACCCACCACTTGGTGGCCGCGGACCGCCAGCTCACCGCCCAGCCGGCCCGGGCCGCAGCCGGCGTCCAGGATCCGGCTGCCCCGCTCTGCCATGGCATCGATCAGCCGGGCCTCGCCGTGAAGGTCGTTTCCTTGGGCTCGCATATTCTCGAAACGCTGGATGTACCAGGCCGAATGGCCCGGGTTCTCACGCTTCTGGGCTTCCCATAATGTCTCTTTACGCACAACCACAGCCTACGCCTCGATCCGTTCCGGCAATGCCTTGCCCGGGTTCAGCAGCCCCTTCGGGTCGAACAGCGCCTTGATCCCGCGCTGCAGCTCCAGCACTTCTTCCCGCTGTTCAAGCGGGAGCCAACGCACTTTGTACTGACCGACACCGTGTTCGCCGGTAATGGTGCCGCCCAGCGCAAGGCCCACCTCAATGGACTCATCCAGCGCGGCGTTAAGTACCGGAACCTTCTCCGCCTCTCCGGCCGACACCCAAAAGGTTGGATGGAGGTTCCCGTCGCCGGCATGCGCCACAACTTTGAGCCCGACTTCATGGTCAGCGGCTATCCGCTCGAGTTCGGCGATGTAGTGGACCAGCTGGGACCGAGGCACAGCAACGTCCTCGCCCACGCGGTAGACATCGTCGACTTCCGCACCGCGGCTGTGCCGGCGCAGCTCCACCAAACGGACGGCTTCCTCACTGACTTCAGCGGTAACAGTGGCACCGAGACCCTGCAGCACCTGCCGGACGATCTTCGCTTCGGTCTCGGCCGCAAAGCCATCGGTCTGGATCAACAGCAGCGCACCGCCGCGCTGGCGCAGGTCGGAGCCCTGTTCTGCGTCCAGCTGGAGCAGCGTGTTGCCGTCGAGCAACTCCATGATGGCCGGCTGCACACGCGCCTTGCCGACGGCCAGCACACCGGCGGCCGCCGTCGTCACTTCCGGAAAGAATGCGGCAATCGTCTGTACATCGGCAGGCAGGTAGCGCAGCCGCACCGTGGCCCCTACAACGACGCCGAGGGTGCCCTCGGAGCCCACGAAAAGACCCGTCAGGTCATAGCCCGCCACGCCCTTGAAGGACCGGCGCCCGGTCCGGATAAGTGTGCCGTCAGCAAGCACGACGTCGAGAGCCAGGACTGATTCACGGGTCACGCCGTACTTGGCGCAGCGCAGTCCTCCCGCGTTCGTCGCGACGTTGCCGCCGATCGTGGATGTCTTGTAGCTGGCTGGATCGGGAGCGTACATCAACCCGTATTGGGCCACTGCAGTATTCAGATCGGCGTTGACGACGCCAGGCTCCACACGGGCGATTTCGTCCTCGGGGTGGATCTCGAGGATGCGGTCCATTCGTTCCAGGCTCAGCACGAGGCAGCCGGTCGTGGCATGGGCGCCGCCGGACACACCTGTACCAGCGCCGCGGCAAACTACCGGCACGCTGTGCGTATGCGCCAGCCTCATGACGACTTGCACGTCTTCAACGCTTTTCGCCCACACAACGGCGATGGGCAGTTTGTGGTCTATGACCGGCCCCTGGTCCAGGGCATGTGCGGCCAGTACATCCTCACGGACGCTAACCTGTTCCGCCGGCAGCGCTGCTTGCAGTGCGCTAATGATGGAGTCAGTCATTAGGTAGGGCCTTCCGAATCTTGTCGTTCGATATTTCCGGTCCAAAGACGCGGGCTGTGCACGGCTGGGGAAGCTGGCCAGAGCCAGGAGTCCTTGCCGTGTCGATTTCAGGGGAGCGCTACTTCAGCGAATGGCCCCCATGAACCTCGCATATTTGCTCAGCACGGACGGCCAGTCCTGCTGGTACTTTAGTCGCCGTTCTGCACCATCGGCCGCTTGGCCCCAGTCTGAGTGTCTCAGCCGTACGACGGTACTCTGGCCCTCAGCCGTGAACCGGACTTCGAGTCTGGTGGCCGTTAAAGGCCCTGCTCCGGGGTGCCAGGTCAGGGATAGCAGCCGGCCCGGCTCCCATTCAAGAATGTCGCCCCAGTTGCGGACCTCGTCCCTGTCCGATGTCTCTGTCAAGACTGTCTCTTCGAACTCAACGTGGGACCCGTCGCCGAAGATGCTGTGGGTATCCACCGGCCACCAGAGGTGGATCAGGTCGGTGAAACCCTCAAAGGCCTGTTCCGGCGCGTGCGGGACCGTGACCTCAAAGGTAATCGGTTCCAAGACTTTGGAAGGCTGAGGTTCTTCAGCAGCGTGCGAGAACAGCGATGGGCTCATACCCCAAGCCTAACGGGGTCGACCTACCTCGTTCGCCGTTTTAAATGGGTGAAGGGCTCCACCGTCATGGTGGAGCCCTTCACTTTCAAAAGATGTCCGGCGGTGACCTACTCTCCCACACCCTCCCGGGTGCAGTACCATCGGCGCTGTGGGTCTTAGCTTCCGG
>NZ_JABBCH010000124.1 GCF_012952295.1 Crystallibacter degradans | reverse complement strand
CGCGCAACTTGGGTAGGTTCAGGGTTTCTGTGGCGTTAATCGTTGTGCCGTTACCAGCTGCATCGGCAGCCCGGATACTAAGATGCCAATCACCAGGCAACGCACCCCGAGGAATAGCAGCCGATCCCGTATAAACACCGTCCAGTTCATCACCGGACTGAAGATAAAGGTTCCCTAAGAAGTATTCATCCGTGGCATCGTTTCTAAAAGTCACATACGGCCACTTAACGC
>NZ_JABBCH010000123.1 GCF_012952295.1 Crystallibacter degradans | reverse complement strand
TGCCGGCTGCAACAACCTCGTCCCCGACCAGGTAATCAACACCCTTGGTCTCCGGGACCGTGTACGAATCGTTCCCGGTGCCGTCCTCGTCCGTGAACACCACCGGTCCCGGAACAACTACGTACGGCGTGGCTTTGAACGTGTGCGTCCACTCCGCGGCCGCACCGGCCTCCAGCACGTAATCCGTCTGGGCCTTCGCCGTCACCGTCACCGAACCGCTGCCCGGATGAGTGCC
>NZ_JABBCH010000122.1 GCF_012952295.1 Crystallibacter degradans | reverse complement strand
TCCGCCGCGTCGGGCGCGGTTTCGGTCAGGGCGCGGATGGCGTCGATGGTCTCGGGCACGACGATGGCCTCGTTATCGACCTGGTAGGTCAGGAAGGCCTCGTCGCCCTGGACCGTGACGAGGTCCTCCCAGACGGCGACTTCCCACATGTCCCCGCGGGGCCGGCCGAGATCGTTCATCAGCTCGATGGTCGAGTTCAGGGCGACGAGTCCGTCGGCCATCCGGATGAACGCGATGCGCGGCGCGGCAC
>NZ_JABBCH010000121.1 GCF_012952295.1 Crystallibacter degradans | reverse complement strand
ATCCGGCGAAGCCGTCCTGGCAGGGCCCCACGACGATTACCCGTACTGGCAATACGGGCCCCCAGAGGACGAACAAACGATCGGCGCCCTGCTGTACGCAGAAGCTTCATAGGGGACGAGAGCAGCGGCTAGAGTTATCCATTGGTCCCGGAAAGGAAGATCGGGACCGAGAGTGGCTGTAAGCGCCAGCATTCGATACTTGCAAAACTTTCAATACAAGTAATTCCAGTAAGGCAACTAAATACAGTGAAG
>NZ_JABBCH010000120.1 GCF_012952295.1 Crystallibacter degradans | reverse complement strand
TGCCAGCACGTCCTGGGCCCGTCGTTTGAGGGTGCGCCCGAGAGTTCGGAGCTCGGTCAGCGCGGTGGGGACGCCGCTGCTGAGGGAGTCAATCACGGCTTGCATCATCTGCTGACCTTTGGCCCGGGGATCCATCACCGGGACCGCGTCGGGGAGTTCCTCGGCCGCGGCGCTCTTGAACCCGGAGAACCCGTCCATGGCCACGACCTCAACCCCGTCCCGCCATTCTTGGGGGCGTTCCTGGAGCCAGGTC
>NZ_JABBCH010000012.1 GCF_012952295.1 Crystallibacter degradans | reverse complement strand
GGAACTCTTCCCGGAGAACGAACATCTGCACCGCTGGATCGACGCCGCGCAGGAGCACGTCGAGTTCGAGGGCCTGCCGGCACGGATCTGCTGGCTGGGCTACGGCGAACGGCAGAAGGCCGGGCTGCTGTTCAACCAACTGGTGGCCGAGGGCAAGGTCTCCGCGCCGATCGTGATCGGCCGCGACCACCTGGACTCCGGTTCCGTGGCCTCGCCGTACCGCGAGACCGAATCCATGGCCGACGGTTCCGACGCGATCGCCGACTGGCCGCTGCTGAACGCCCTGGTCAACACATCCTCCGGCGCCACCTGGGTGTCCATCCACCATGGCGGCGGCGTCGGCATCGGCCGCTCCATCCACGCCGGCCAGGTCTCCGTGGCCGACGGCACCGAACTGGCGGCGCAGAAACTGGAACGGCTGCTGACCAACGATCCGGGCATGGGCGTGATCCGCCATGCCGACGCCGGTTACGAGCGCGCTGTCGAGGTCGCTGCTGAGCGTGGCGTCCGGATCCCGATGAACGAAGGAAAATAACTATGACAACGGCACAGCTTGCCACCGTGGTCCTGAGCACTTCCGGTGCTGCGGCCGACGACGTAATTGCCGTGGCCCGCCACGGTGCTCACGTGGAACTCTCGCCCGAGGCCCGTGAAGAGGTGGCCCGGGTCCGGGCCCATGTGGACGCCCTGGCGAAGTCCGATACCCCGGTATACGGCATCTCCACCGGCTTCGGTGCACTGGCCACCAAGCATGTCCCCGCCGACTACCGCACCCAGCTGCAGAAGTCCCTGATCCGCTCCCATGCTGCCGGCATGGGCCCGGTGGTGGAGCGCGAAGTGGTCCGCGCCCTGATGTTCCTGCGGGCCAAAACCCTGGCCTCCGGCCGCACCGGTATCCGTCCCGAAGTGCTGGAGACCATGATCGCCCTGCTCAACGCGGGCATCACCCCGGTGGTGCACGAGTACGGTTCGCTGGGCTGCTCCGGGGATCTGGCCCCGCTCTCGCATTGCGCCCTGGTGCTGATGGGGGAGGGCCGGGCCACCGGTCCCGACGGCGAGGAGCGCCCCGTGCCCGAGTTGCTGGCCGCAGCAGGCATCGATCCGGTGGTGCTGGCCGAGAAGGAAGGACTCGCCCTGGTCAACGGCACCGACGGCATGCTCGGGCAGCTGGTCATGGCCATCGCGGACCTGCGCGAACTGCTGACCGTTGCGGACATCACCGCGGCCATGAGCGTGGAGGCTCTGCTGGGCACAGACCAGGTCTTCCGGCCTGAGCTGCACGGACCTTTGCGTCCGCATCCGGGCCAGGCCGCCAGCGCGGATACCATGTTTCGCGTGCTGGCCCACTCCCCGATTGTGGCCTCGCACCGCGAGGGGGATACCCGGGTCCAGGATGCCTACTCGCTGCGCTGCGCCCCGCAGGTGGCCGGTGCCGCCCGGGACGCCGTGGAGTACGCAGCCACCGTTGCAGAGCGCGAGTTGGCCGCGGCCATCGACAATCCGGTGGTGCTGCCGGATGGCACGGTGACTTCGAACGGAAACTTCCACGGCGCGCCCGTTGCCTACGTCCTGGATTTCCTGGCCATCGTTACGGCAGACGTCGCCTCAATCGCTGAACGTCGCACCGACCGGTTGCTGGATCCGGCCCGTTCGCACGGGCTGCCGCCGTTCCTTGCCGACGATCCGGGCGTGGACTCAGGCCTGATGATCGCCCAGTACACCCAAGCCGGTCTCGTCTCGGAGAACAAGCGCCTGGCCGCCCCGGCCAGCGTGGATTCGATCCCGAGCTCGGCTATGCAAGAGGACCACGTGTCCATGGGCTGGCACGCAGCGCGCAAGCTGCGTACCGCCGTCGGCAATCTGCGCCGGGTGCTGGCCATCGAGTTGGTAGCAGCAGCCCGCGGCATCGAGCTGCGCGCCCCGCTGCAACCGGGACCGGCCACCGGCGCCGCGCTGGCCGTGCTGCGCGAACGGGTGGCCGGCACTGGGCCCGACCGATTCCTAGCGCCGGAGCTGGCCGCCGCGGAGGAACTCATAGCTGCGGGACAACTGCGCACCGCCGTCGAAGTCGCCACCGGCCCGCTTGGGTAGAGGACGCCAGTGGCAAACCTGCGGCCTGGAACGGTCACCGTTCCAGGCCGCAGACCTGCTTCAGAATTATGTCCGGATAGTTGCGGACGAACTTAGCGGCGGACGCTCCGGCGGCCAGCGATGCCCTCGGCCACGCCGATCAGCAGCACCGCTGCGATGACGGCAACCACGAATCCGAGGACGTTTAACTCGAAGATGTCTCCGGTGCCCAGTAAGTTTGCGATCAGGCCGCCAATGACTGAGCCAACCAGGCCCAGCAGCAGTGTCGCCACCATGCCCAGATGCTGCTTCCCGGGCTTAATCAGACGTGCAAGTATTCCGATGACGAGCCCAGCGATGATAAAACCGATCATGTTGCCTCCTAGTAAGTTTCACTAAACGTAAGCATACTTAGTACCGCTTGGCAAAAACCCGCACGACCGGTTTCGCGACGCGGACGACGCTGACATGCTTGTGAGATGACATCAATCTCGACCGAACCGCCCCGCACCGCGCTCAGTTGGAAGCTGGTGCCAGCAGTGCTGCTCTCGGTGTCCGGTGTGCTGCTTTTCGGCGTCGAGAATAACCCTGTTGGTTACAGCGTGCTCGCCCTGAGCATTGTCACGGCTGCGCTGATCGACCGTGAGTTCGGGCGGCATCTCGCGCTGGTCGCTGCCGGGATGGTGATCATTAGTCTGGTGCCGCTGAATGCTGATTTGAGTATTCAACACATGGCGCTGATGGGTGGCGCGCTCACGTTGGCCGTGCTGGTGCCGTGGCTGTTGTCGCGTTTTATTTACGGCGAGAGGGTCATCAAATTTCCGGTGAACACCGGCCGTAAATGGCCGCTGAGCGCGAAACTGTACCTTCTCGGTGTTGTTGCGCTCGGCTACTTCATTCTCCCCGGGTACTTGATCAGCACCGGCGTCTACCAGAACTGGCCGGACGCATCCGACCCCACGATCTTCTGGCGGCTCTTTCTCGGGGTGAACGCTGTTGGTATCTGGGACGAATTGTTCTTTATCTGCACCACGTTTACGCTGCTGCGGCGTCACTTTCCGGACTGGCTCGCCAACATCCTGCAGGCCGTGATCTTCTCGTCTTTCCTGTGGGAGATCGGCTATCAGGCCTGGGGTCCCCTTCTGACGTTCCCGTTCGCGCTGCTGCAGGGATACACCTTCAAGCTGACGAAGTCGTTGACGTATGTCGTGTCAGTGCACTTGATCTTCGACTTCGTTCTGTTCCTCGCGCTGGTGCACGCCCACAACCGCGACTGGCTGCCGATTTTCTTGTACTAAGCTTCAGTCCTGGGAAGCTGGCCGTCCTACTCGCTGCTATCGATGCGTGAGGGAGCGGGCCCTTTTCGAGCGTCGGGCGGGAGTCGGGATGCGAGGCCTGAGAGCAGGATGCTGAGTCCTTGATCGAGTTCGGCGGCGCCGTCGTAGTCGGCCAGAGCCGGTGCCAGGGCTCGCAGGCGGGGAAATTCCTTTGCAGGTAAGCGGTGTAGGCCGAGGCGGAGCAGGGCTTCGTTTTCTTCGGGGTCCACGATGAATTCCTGCAGTTCGTTGAGGATATGACCGTAGAGGAAGCCATAGTAGGCCCGGTAGACGTGCAGGGAGTCCTCCGGACCGAACCCGGCCTCGGCCAGCAATGACAGGATCTGCTCCAGGGGGCGCAGCGTGCCCAGCGGTCGTAGCCCCAGCGGTGTGGAAAGGGGGCGCGTCACGAGCAGGGGCACGACGTTGGGGTGCCGGAGCGCCAGCAACCGCAGGTCGTGGGCGATCCGGCGCAGTTGCTCCTGCCAGACCCGGTCATCCGGGACGATGGCAAGCTCGCTCAGGACGAGTTCCGTTACGCCGTCCAGCAAGGCCGCACGGTTCTCGGCGTAGCGGTACAGGCTCATCGGATCCCTGCCCAGTTCCTGGCCGAGCCGGCGCATCGTCAGGGCTTCCAGACCCTCGGCATCCAAGAGTTCCAGTGCGGCCGAAAGCACCGCCTCGCGGCTCAGCCTCGCTCGGCCGCGAGGGACATGGTCCTGCCGGGAGTCGTTCGAGGGGGACATCATTTCCATCCTGATGGGAGCGGCAGCGGAAGGAAGGCTGCTCTTCATCCACAGCGCTTGCATTACCCGTAGTCTACGCCTAAAGTCTACGGTGTAGGGACGTTGCTTCGGCGTCGTCCGGTCTGCCAGACACTTCAGTCGGGGAGCGGCGGACGCTTCGGAGCTTGGTGCACGTCTTCGAAGTCATTGCTGCTGTAGCGAAACGGCGGCACCAAGGCACCCCAGAGGAAAAGAGCCACCTTGGCACATTCCCACTTCGACCGATTCCTGCAGGAAGCCACCGCCCCTGACCTTGAATCGGATTGCACGCTTGCCCCCGATCCTCTGTACGGTCTTTACGTCAGCTGGTGCGAAGTCACACGGACTCCACGCCGGACGGAGAAAACCTTCCGGGCTGCCATGAAGAACCGCGTCGGTGCCGGCCCTAACGGCCTGTGCATGAAAGGTCCGGCCGCGGCAGATTACTTCCTGGCCAGTTATCCAAGACTGACCTGAACCCGGTTCACGGCACAGCGCTGCGGCGCTTTCTGGCGCGACGAAATCGGGCACTGGGAGTAAATGACATGGTTCTGTCGACTTGGCGTCCATCCCGCACAGGGACTGCGTGAAGCGACCAGGCCACTGACTTGAGAGGAATCTGATGTTGGGCATGATCGAACGCGGGCGCCTGCTCAGTGGGCGGTACCGGGTCGAGGAACTCGTCGGCCGCGGGGGACAATCAACTGTATACCGTGCGGTTGATCAACTGCTGGAGCGGGACGTGGCGGTCAAGGTGTTCCATGAAGGCCGGCACGGCGACGCCGCGCAGGCCCGCCGGCAGGAATCCGAGGTGCGAATTCTGGCCGGGATGAGCCACCATGCGCTCGTAACGCTGTTCGATGCCGGCATAGACCCAGCGAACGCGTCAATTTCCTACCTGGTCATGGAGCTGGTCCGTGGCCCGGATCTTCGCAGGCGTCGCGCCCAGTCACCGGTCTCGGCCGTGCATGTGGCGCTGATTGGCCATGACCTTGCTGACGGCTTGGCCTATATCCATCACCACGGCATCGTCCACCGGGACGTCAAACCTGCCAACGTCCTCCTGGTTGACTACAACAACCAGGATCCGAGGCCGCGTGCCAAGCTGAGTGATTTCGGCGTCGCCATGATCCTTGGAGACGACGGGCGCAACGACGGGATCGTCTCGGGAACGCCGCACTACCTGAGTCCGGAGCAGGCTGCCGGGGAGCCGGTAGGCCCGCCCAGTGACGTGTATTCACTCGGACTGGTCCTGCTCGAAGCGCTGACCGGCGAGGTGGCCTTTCCGGGTGCCCCGATCCAATCGGCGTTGGCCCGGCTGCTGCATCCTCCGCACGTCCCGGCCGGCCTTGCCCCCCGGTGGGCCGGACTGCTGGCCTCAATGCTCTCCCGCGACCCCTCTTCCAGGCCGTCCGCCCTGGAGGTCTCCCTGGCGTTGCGGCAGGAAATTGCCCAGGGCGCCGGGAGGCGCCGGGCCGGCTCCTCCCCGCCGGATGAGGAGGAGTCCAGGATGCAGGCCGTGCACCGGTACCGGATTTTGGACACTCTTCCCGACGGCATGTTCGATCGGGTGGCAGCGATCGCGGCACGGGTATTCTCCGTACCCGTCGCGATCGTGAGCATCGTGGACCATGACCGCATCTGGTTCAAAACCCATCACGGTACGGACGTCCAACAGATCGGCAGGGATCCGGGGCTGTGTGCCTCAGCCATTCTTCAAGACGGCCCGTGGATCATTCCGGACGCATCCACGGATCCCAGGACGCTGGCCAATCCCCTAGTTGCAGGGGAATTCGGGCTGCAGTTCTATGCCGGCGTCCCGTTGCGAACACCCGATGGTTACAACCTCGGAACCCTCTGCGTGATCGACCGAGAAGCACGGGAATTCACCGACGGGGACGCCCGAACCTTAGAGGACCTGGCCGCGATCGTAATGAATGATCTGGAGCTGCGGCTGCAGACGAGGCACAGCATTGCTGCGGCCCTGCCAGCCACCGTCACCGCCTAGCCCGGCCTGGTGCCGGACCCGCCCCATAGATAGCACAACGGCGCAGGCGTTCCGGCATGCGTATATCTTCAGGGCCGTTCGTTCCAAAGTCGGCAGAATAATCCGGCCTTACAATTCTTGATGGAGGAGGGTGACCGGTATGGTTCCCGACTCAAATACTTGGAGTGCTCATGGATCTTGCACGGACTTTTGAATCAATCGTCATCATATTCAATCCCAACAGCACCGGTGACGCGCCCAAACTGGCAGAGCAGCTGCGCGACCGGTTGGGAGAGTTGCTGAGCTACACGCCGGATATCATACACCGGCCGACTGGGCATGCCGGACATGCCGTCTCGCTGGCCCGCGATGCTGCCGCCGCCGGCGGAAACGTTCTTATCGTCTCCGTCAGCGGCGACGGCGGGTACAACGAAGTGGTCAACGGTGTCATGGAGGCCGGCAACCCCGATGCCGTCTGTGCTGTCATGGCCGCCGGAAACGCGAATGACCACCGGCGGACCACAGGCACCATGCCGTTGGCAGAAGCCATCGCCCAGGGCCAGGTACGTCATATCGACCTGCTGCGCATCCACACAGGACAAGGGGCGGATATGCCCGGTGTCTACGCGCACTCCTATGTCGGATTCGGCCTGACACCGGTTATGGCGATCGACCTGGAGAAAGGGAGTAAAGGCGCGCTCAAGGAGATGATCTCCGTGGTGCGGACGTTTTCAAAGTTTCAGCCCTTCGAAATACGACAGACCGACCGCAAGCGCCGGAAGTTCGACAGCATCGTCTTCGCCAATATTGCCGAGATGGCGAAGTACGCCACGCTCAGCTAGGCCGACGACAAGCTCTCGGACGGAAAATTCGAGGTGGTCATCTTCCCCCACATGCCCAAGTGGCGGGTCCTGCTGACAGCCCTGCGCGCCACCACCCAAGGCCTCGGAGACCAGCCCAGCGTAAGCAGCTACGAGTTCACCACGCTCAAGCCCTTGCCGTACCAGATCGACGGTGAGGTGAAGTCGGTTGATGCCGGGACTTTTGTCAGGATCGAGTGCGCGCCGTCCGCCCTGCCTGTCCTAGGTTGAGCGCATTGCAGGAACGGAAGATCAAGGCGCTCAACCGCCGGCCCGGACAGAACCCCGCACAGCCGGCACCTTCGCCGGGTTCACGAAAGGTCAACTGATGCAGCGCACTAACCGGACGAGCAGGGCGGTCCTGGCCAGAATTTCAGGGACGCACGAAACCCGCGCGGGGGCGCACGGTGCGCTCTCGGTAAGGATCGTGACCACAGGTTCCCTGGACGCCCACGTGTATTCTTTGGCCGGCCCGCACACGACGTCGGTTACCCCGGTTTTCGTGCTCCTGCACGGCATCGGTATGTCCCACCGCTACTACCGCAGGCTGCAGCAGATCCTGGCTGCACACGGAGACGTCCATTCCTTCGACCTGCCGGGATTCGGCGCCGCAGCCAAACCCGACCGGCAGATTTCCGTCGCCGAATATGCCGCGGTCATCGCGGGCACACTCGATAAGCTGGGCGCCGGACCTGTCGTGGTGGTCGGACATTCCATGGGCACCCAGTTCGCCACCGAACTTGCCCTGATACGCCCCGACCTGGTCTCGCACGTTGTGCTGATCGGCCCCGTGGTCGATTCAGCGCGCCGAAGCGTCCTGCTCCAGGCCCTCAAGCTGGGAGTCAACTCGCTCACGGAAAGCCCGGCGGGCAACGCCATCGTGTTCACCGACTATGTCCGCTCCGGCATGCGCTGGTATCTGACTGAACTTCCGATAATGATGTCCTACGACCTGGAAGCGAGGCTTATCCGGATCGCCCAGCCCGTGCTGGTAATCCGGGGCTCACGCGATCCGGTAGCGCCCCGGTCCTGGTGCCAAAAACTGGCCGCCATCGCAACGCGAGGCCGTTTCCTGGAAATACAGGGCAAGCCGCACATCGTCCAGCACGGGGCAGCCGCCAGAACTGCAGCCGGCATCCAGACGTTCATCCATTCCTAGCGCAGCCTGAACAAGGTCCTAAAACGGTCCTTGCCCATGCCGGCGGGTCAGATAGCCGGGCGATAGGACGCAATGCAGTTGCGTTGGGTACGTCCGTTTCTCCCGGCAAGCCACAACGTTATTTCCACAGTCCCCAGGATGGTTCGGCGGTCCTGATTAGGACGTATCGGTTATCCGTCGAAGTGGGTTTTGGCGGGGCCTTTGCCGAGGCCGGCGACGATGTTTGCGGCGAGGTCACGGATTTTGACGTTCCGGCTGCTGGAAGCGGTTTTAAGGACGTTGAACGCGTCGTCCTGGCTGCACTTGTTTTGGCCCATGATGATTCCGACGGCCAGATCAATGGTTGTCCTGGAACGCATGGCCGCGTCCATGTGAGCTTCCCTGTCTTGGTAGCGCGCCATTCGTATTGCCAGCCGGAGTGCTTTGGAAGCGATCAGGACTTCCCGGTGGATCTCCTCGATAGCGGCGTCATCGTACTTATTCGGTTGGTCGGAGTAGACGTTAAGCCCTGCCCGGGCGCCGTCTTCGAGTTCGAACGGCAAGCCGAGGACCGAGATGATGCCGTTGGCGGCAGCTGCGTCCTTGTAGCCCGGCCACCTGTACTCCAGCCGCATGTCGGGGACGTGCACGATCCTGTGTTCGCGGGCCGCAGTGAGGCAGGGGCCGTCACCGAAACCGTACTGGATTTCGTCCAGTGCTGCGGCGCGGTCGCTGCTGCTGGCAACACATGTGGATTTCCGTTCGCGCAGCAGCGTTACGGCGCACCATACTTCGTCCCCGTCTCCGGCGAGGTATCCGGCAATCATCTGGGTAAAGTCGTTGAGAAAGCTTGTAATGTCCTGGCTGTCCAGCAGCAGGTCATGCCACTGGGCGGCAGGAGGTTCTTCCAGCCAGTTCTCCGTCATGTGTCTCTCCTGATTTCCCCAACTTCACGTGACCATCAGCTTAACCGCTTGAAGGAGGGCAGGCGACTGGCCGCGGGAGACGAAAGGCGAACAAAGGCCTGGCAGGTAGCGGCCCGCGGCGTCCCGCGGCAGCCTCAGCAACGCGGCCGAGAGCATAACGCTGGAGCCAGCTGCTTGACTCCAACGCCATTCCATCGTCTCTTCTTCTATCCGCGGATGGGGCAAAAACCAGATACTCGCCAGCGGCTCCATCGTCCGCCAACGCAGCCGGGCTGCTGCCGCCGCGATACACAGAGCGGCAGGTTGATCCATAATTCCGTGTGTACTCAATCGGCAAAGGCAAAGTCGCATAGGTGCGGGCGTTTGGCGATACGCCAGTGGCAACGCCGGCAGAGCTGGGTTTAGTCGGGGCGGTAGATGTCGGCGACGGGGCAGTGGAAGGGTCCGTGGCGGCGGTGCCAACGCTGTTGAGGTAGCGCACGATGGTGCCGTAGGAGGAAATCAGACGAAGGCCAGTAAATCCGGCACATGCCGCGCGGCATGTGCCGGATGAAGCGGGAGGGGCAGATGTCTTCCGGGTGTGGGTTATTCGTACCAGCGGGCGTTCCGGTCGTACCTGGCAGCAGAATGAAGCGCTGAAGCCGACTACTTGACTCCAGCGCCGCTTCCATCGTCTCGTCCGTTGCCGTGGCTTGGTGAAGAAACGGACGATTGGTGAAAAACGGACACAGCATCCGGCGTCGTCGTAGGCGCGATTATCGCTCTGTTTGCCTATTTGTGATGTGGCCGGTGAAATGGGGACCGGCCACGGTAACATCAGCGCCATACCGCCGGCCAAAGGAACGCAGCATGGAAAATATTGAGGCTGTTATTGCGCAGATCGAAAAAACCAGCAGTCTTAGGGAAGTAGCCCAAGTGACAACTTTCGAGGGCCAACACGAGACTGCTGGAACGGTAGAAATCACGATCAGTGACCGCGGTTTCGGACACCCCTATCGCTACTCAGTTTTCGCTCGCTCTGTAGCCTTGGCGAACAGGAGCGCTGTGGGCAGATCAGCGGCGGATCTTGACACAGCAATAGCTACTGTCCCGTGGTCCAAACTGGGCAAGAAGGGACGGTAAACGCTGAAACCGACGACTTGACGCCAGCGCCAATTCCAGTGAGACAAATCGGCAAATGTGTTTCACTTTCGTTGGAATCGCGCAATTCCGGGAAGACGTGGTTCAACTTATTTGAGACGGGACAATTTTTTCCCGCTCAACGGCAATCTCGTCCTCGTGCCACCTGTAACCTGCACTCACAGTCTTCAACGGTCATTGTCAGCGCCGGGCCTTGGTGCCAACGTGAATGTATGACGATCCAGGTGCGTGCTGCTAGGGCGTTCGACGACGTGAAGACGATGCTCGGGCCCAAGCGGCCGGATGCGAACGTGTGCTGGTGTCTGAGCTATCGCATTTCGTCGAAGGACAACATTGCCCTATGGGGGACGGAGCGCGGGCAGCTGATGGAGCGCCTGTGCGCGCAGGATCCGCCGCCCGGGGTGCTCGCTTACGACGGCGACGTAGTCGTCGGCTGGGCCGCCGTGCATCCGAGAGCGGGCACCAGCTTCGCCGGCAACCGGAAGATCCCGCATGTGGATGACGTCGACGTCTGGGCGGTGTGGTGCATCCGGGTACGGCCGGGGCATCGCGGCAAGGGCATCTCGCACCATTTACTCACAGGCGCCGTCGAATTTGCCCGTGATCATGGGGCGCCTGCGATCGAGGGATATCCGGTCGACAACGAAGGCAAGAAGGTGGACCTCACCATGGCATACGTGGGAACACGTAAGCTCTTCGAGCGGGCTGGGTTCATCAAGGCGGCCGACACGGACTCGGTCCTGAACGGGTTCCCCCGCGTACTCATGCGGCTCGACCTTCGCTAAACCAGTCATCAGTCAGGCGACGTCCTTTCGGACGAGCCGCGCGCCTGACGTCGGTCGAGTGCTGCGAAGACAGGGACAACGGTTCGATGCGGATCGGCGGCTCAGGGTTCCACGGATATCTGCCGTCGCTCTTTCAACGGGTTTACATCGGTTCTACGCTTGGAACATGCCGCAGGAAGATCCGTCCTCCGCGGACATTGAAACGGCAGACAGGCAAGCCGCCACCAACGCGACGCCGCCGGAAGCGGGGCACCGCACGTTCATGCACGTGCTGGTCAATACGGCCCTTGCCAACGTGGTCACCAGCTTTCTCTGGTTCGCTTTGACCTTCTGGGTGTACCTGGAGACCCGTTCCGTGCTGGCCACTGGTCTCATCGGCGGCGCCTACATGCTGCTCGTCGCATTCTTCGGCCTGTTCTTCGGCGTGCTGGTGGACCGCTACCGCAAGCACACGGTGATGGTGGGCTCTACGCTTTTCACGGTGGCCTGCTTTGGGCTGGCGGGACTGATGTTCCTGCTGGTTCCGGAGGACGCGTTGCTGAGCCTGACAGGGGTCTGGTTCTGGCTCTTTGCCCTCGTGGTGCTCATCGGCGCCGTCATCGAACAGCTGCGCAATATCGCCCTGTCCACCACCGTGACGCTATTGGTGCCGACGGACCGCCGGGCCAATGCCAACGGCCTGGTCGGAACCGTGCAGGGGCTCGCGTTCATGATCACCTCGGTCTTCAGTGGACTGGCGATCGGGATGCTGGGCATGGGCGGGACGATCATCATTGCTCTGGTCGCCTGCGGTGCGGTGCTGGTGCACTTGCTTATCCTCAGGATTCCCGAACCCAGGATCGTGCGTGCGCAGGAGCGCGAGAGTTTCGCCGAGATACGTGCGGGCATTGCAGCCGTCCGAGCGACCCAAGGTTTGTTCGCGCTGATCTTGTTCACCACCTTCAACAACCTGACAGGCGGGGTGTTCATGGCGCTCATGGACCCGTACGGCCTGACGATCTTCCCCGTGGAGATCTGGGGTGTGGTGTTGGGAGCGACGGCGACCGGTTTCCTGATCGGCGGCGGGCTGGTGGCCAAGTTCGGGCTGGGCAAGAACCCGATCCGCACCATGCTGATCCTGGTGGCCTGCACCGGCGTACTCGGTGCGACGTTCACAATCCGCGAGTGGTGGTGGCTCTACGCGTTGGGCATTTGGATCTTCATGATGATTATCCCGGCGGTCGAGGCCGCCGAGCAGACCGTGATCCAGAAGGTGGTCCCGTATGCCACCCAAGGGAGGGTCTTCGGGTTCGCCATGACGTTTGAGGCGGCGGCCGCCCCGATCACCGCGTTCATGATCGCGCCGTTGGCCGAGTTCTGGATCATTCCCTACATGAATTCGCAGCCCGGGAGGCAGTCCTTGGGGTGGCTGCTGGGGGAGGGGGATGCCCGCGGGATTGCGCTAGTGTTCCTGGTGTCCGGGATCGCGTCGATCATGCTGGGGCTCACGGCCTTGCTCACGCGGTCGTATCGCCGGCTCTCCGTTGCGTATGCCAATGCCCCGGAGAACGCGTTCACACCAAGGGTGTAGCACCTCCGCCAGTGATTAACAGACCCCCGGCCAACTGCCGGGGGTCTGTTTCATCCTTGAGCGTTATGAGGACTTACTCATCTAGTTGGTCCTTGTCCAGGGCCGAGGAAACCGGCGTGATGCTGTGACTCGTCGTGGCACGCGGCTGCTGCCGTGGGTACCCTCAGTAGGCCGGCAGCAGCGGGGTCACCGGGTGCCGCCGGCGGGTTCGGCCTTGAGGTCTTCCGGTGCCGTGAGATCCATTTCGTGCAGCGGCACCAGCTTGGACTTAGTGATGAAGCGGTGGGCCAGCCATAGGACGATGAAGACCGGCAACCCGATGTAGGAGGAGAGCACTTCCGGGCCCCGTCCGGCAAGTACAGCCTCGTAGTTCTGTCCCGCGATCACTAGGATCAGCAGGGCGAAGGCCAGCAGTGGGCCGATCGGGAACAGGGAGGCCTTGTACGGCAGGTCGCTGACCTTGTTGCCCTGTGCTAGGAAGCCTCGCCTGAAGCGGTAGTGGGATATCGCGATCCCCGCCCAAACGATGAAGCCGCACAGGCCCGACATGTTCAGCAGCCAGGAGTAGGCCGAGCCCTGGCCGACGATCGCGGATACGAAGCCGAAGAGTCCCACGGCCGCGGTGGCCAGCAGCGCCGGGATCGGCACGCCGCGCGTATTGGTACGGCCGAAGATTTTCGGGGCCATGCCATCATGGGCCATGGCGTAAAGCATGCGGGTGGATGCATAGAGTCCGGAGTTGCCCGCTGAGAGGATGGCGGTCAGGATCACCGCGTTCATCAGGGCGGCTGCGAACGCGATCCCGGCGCGTGAGAAGACCAGAGTGAACGGGGATACTGCAACATCGGCCTCGCCGGAGGCCAGCAGGCTCGGGTCGGTGAACGGGATCAGGCAGCCGATGATGAAGATGGCACCGATGTAGAAGAGCATGATGCGCCAGAAGACCGTGCGGATGGCCTTAGGCACTTCGCGGCGCGGGTTCTTGGCTTCGCCTGCGGCCACACCCACTAGCTCGGTGCCTTGGAAGGAGAACCCGGCAATCATGAACACCGAGATGATCGAGACCCAACCCCCGTGGAACACTTCATCGCGGTTTTCCCAATTGCTGAGGCCAGGGGAGTTGTCCCCGAGGATGCCGAAGATCATCAGCACGCCGGCGATCAGGAAGAGCACCACTGCCGAGACCTTGATCAGGGAGAGCCAGAACTCCGACTCACCGAAGGACTTGGCCGAGAGGGCGTTGAGCCCGGTCAGTACCAGCAGAAAGATCCCGGCCCATACCCAGCCGGGGATACCCGGGAACCAGAAGTACATGATGATTCCGGCCGCGACCAGCTCGGCGGCTACCGTGATGGCCCAGTTGAACCAGTAGTTCCAGCCGATCGCGAACCCGAAGGAGGGGGAGACAAACCGGGTGGCAAAGGTCTGGAAGGAGCCAGCGACCGGAATCTTGGCGGACATTTCACCCAGCGACTGCATAAGCAGGAACACCATCAGTCCGACCAGCGCGTAGGCAGCTAGCGCGCCACCCGGGCCCGCCTGGGAAATAGTGCCGCCCGAGGCCACGAACAGCCCTGTACCGATCGCACCGCCTATGGCGATCATCTGCAGGTGACGGCTGCTTAACCCGCGCTTGAGTTCGTTGGCGGTGTCGTTGGAGGTGTGGTCTGCCCCTGTCGCTGTAGAGGATCCAGATTGCGCCATCGCATTTGGTTCGATTTCTGCGGAAGTTCCCCTCATGAGCGTCATGCAATACCACCAAGGGGCATCAATGCGATCCGGCTGTCCGCCATGATGTATTCCGAGCTGCGGAATAATCCTGAGCCGATAACGCCACCCGCAGCGATCATCATTAGGTGGTGCGTTTCCGTCGATTTGGGCAGACCGGCGGGGCGGCCGGGCGCGACCATCCGATCATCTATATGCGAGGGGGAGCTGAGTCCCATGTTGCCTCCGGGAAAGTAGCTGCGGTGGATTGAATCTTCCGGCGGGCCTGGCCGGGAAGAGCAGTGATCAAGCTAACACGCAAAAGGAAAGAGTTATTTTGCCTAGCGAATGTTGCACAGCAGGGTCGGCGAAGTCTTACCGTTGCGCTTCAAATATGCATGATCAGCATAAGACTTACTAATTTACACGGCTAAACAGGTAAGTGGCTCTTGTCGATCTGCTAAACCGCACGCTTGCGCCAAGTGGGTCCGCTTGCGGCAGACGCGGCAGTTGCCTGAGGGTCTTGCCTGGGTGTGATGCAGCCGTGTCTCCCAGGCGCCGTACGCCTCGGCTAACAGTTGTCTCGGGGGATTCACGCGAGTGGCCCGGTGGGAAGGCTTGTGCCGGCTGACGGCTCCGGACGCTGCATCTCTGGGATAAGGGGTTCCCCCTATCCCAGACCGTTAGGGGCGGCCGCTAAGCAATCCGTGCGGAACTTGAGGCAGGGATCTGCCGGTCGGACGTGGCATTACGTTTCGTCGATGGTCCTATTTCGAGGCCCGGCCCACCGGCCCGGTGGTGGTGCGAAGCGTCCGTAGGGCCCTGATTTCAGTCATCTTGGCGGGTGCGCGCCAGATCAAGAAGTTGCCCCTCCGGCTAGGTATGCCGCGGCCGGGTTCCCTGCTGCACAGTTGCCGGTGTATGCGGTCTGATCGGTGGAGGTGCCGGGCTCCCTGGGTGTGTAGCAGGCGCACGGCTATGGCCACTCTGTGCCAGCGAGCGACCGAGCCGTGCCGGCCAGCGTCCTTGACCGTCACCCGGCGGTGGGAGCGTGGTGGGACCCATGGCGAGCGGGGGAACAGTCGAGGAAGCCCAAGATGCAAACCTGAAGGACATCGACTGGGGCAAAGTGAAATCCGAGAACACGAACCCCTGTGTGTTCCAGGCCTCAAGCATGGCTCGAAGCAATCGAATTGCTAATGCTCAGCCGATTTTGACATAAGTCCTTCTAGGTCTGATCTAGGCTCCATATCGTTGTGCTTCACCTGCTTCTGTTCGAAAGGACTGACTATTTATGCCCACGGCTACCCAGCGCACCCCAGAGACGCTCTCAGACAATCAGCTGCGGTCCCACCCGGCTTGGACGGCCTTGAAGAACGCCGCCACGGAGCTTCAGCTCATACAAGCTCAAGACGGTTCCGTGCCGGAGCCCGGTGATCTTGCCACTGCCTCCAAGCTGGCGACCATAATCCGCGAATCCGTCGCCGACCTCGCGCCCCTTTTCCTTCACGACGCGGAGTATCTTGACTGTCTTCAGAAAGCCTTCACAGCGTGGGAAGCATCAGAATTTGCAGTCCCTGACTTTCTGGAGGCTCTGCAGGCCTTCCAACCGCAACTCCACCGTGCCGACGGTCTCCGCCACCTCGTCGTCTTTCCGATGTATACCCAGAACGGCAGCACCAACAGGTTCGTGGAAGCTGTGCTGATCGAGGTCATCTGGCCCGACTTCATTGCTGAACTCGAAGCCGGGGACTACTCAAACCCGCTCTTCCTGCCCATCCGGTTCATCGACTTCACACCTGGCTACGATACGAATTCTGCGGTACTGTTCCCGGAATCCGTCGCGGTACGGGAGACCCCCCAGTTCAATTGGGGAGCAATTTTCGCTGACAGGGAAGCCGCACGCTTCAGGCGCGTTTTGGGTGCCGCCGCCGCGACCACCCGGCTGGACCTGCCCGAAGATGCTGCCGCTCTTTTGGATGATCAGCAGCTTACGCAGTCGACGTTTGTCATGTGGGATCTGATTCATGACAGGACCCACATGCGCGGAGACCTTCCCTTTGATCCCTTCATGATCAAGCAGCGGATGCCCTTCTTCCTGTACACGCTTGAAGAACTGCGCTGCGATCTCACCGCCTTCCGAGAATCGGTCAAAATCGAAAAGGACAAGGAGTCGTCCCCGGAAGCGCGCAAGTACGCCAAGCTCGTCCAATACGCCGTCATCTTCGACAGGATCTTCCGCTTCGCCATGACCGGGCCCCGTGTACGGAACTACGACGGCCTCGGCGGCCAGCTGTTGTTTGCGTGGATGCACCAGCACCGTGTGCTCCATTGGACCGATTCAAAGCTGACCATCGACTGGGACAATGTAGCTGACGTCGTGGTCGCGCTGGGACAGGAAATCGAGGAGTTGTACTGGCGCTCCATTGACCGTCCCAAGACCGCCCACTGGCTCGCCGCCTATGAACTCATTTCCGCAACGGTTATCCCTCACCCTGCCTCCACATGGGCGAAGGGACCGGATGCGCTCCCGCTCGCCGGGCCCCCACGCGGTCTCACCGACTTGGTCCTGGACGACGAGTTTCCCCACTCGATGTTCTACGAAGCGCTGGAAAAGAAGATCCGGCCGGTTATCGAGTCGACGTCCGGCATCACCGGAACCTCGGACCTCGGCGAAGATGTCGGGGCAGCCGCATGAACGCCCGTTCAGCATTGCTCCCACTGAACGTCGTCGTCGCCGGTTCCACCAGTGCGGCAGGCCGGGCAGTCGTTGAAGCCCTCGTGGGTATCGGCGCGCGCGTCGCTGCGGTCGATCTCGACCCGGCCGGCGTCGAATCACTGGCCGAAACCCACGAGGAAGTGGTGCCCTATGTCTGCAACCTGGCCGACCTATCCGCCGTCGGCAATCTCGCAGACTCCATACGTGCCGACCTTGGACCGGTGGACGGGCTGATCCATCTGGTTGGTGGCTGGCGCGGCGGCGACGGCATCCGCGGGCAGAAGGATGAGGACTGGGAGGTCCTGCACACGAGCGTCCTGACCACGCTGCGCAACACGTCACGTACCTTCTACCCGGATCTGGAAGCGTCACCGTCCGGCCGGATGGCTATTGTCTCGGCTGTCGCCGCTTCTCAGCCGACTGCCTCGGGGGCCGCCTACGCAGCCATTAAAGCTGCTTCCGAAGCCTGGGTTCTGGGCATGGCGGACGGCTTCCGCAGAGCACAGTCGGGCCACAAGGACGAACCAAAGGAGCAGACCTCGGCAGCGGCCATCTTTGTGGTCAAAGCCTTGGTCGACGAAACCATGCGGACCGAAGCGCCCCACCGGGCGTTTCCCGGATACACCGACGTGAGCGAGTTGGCGGACCATGTGTCCGCGCTCTTTTCAGCGCCGGCTTCGGAACTGAACGGAACACGGCAGCACCTCGTCTAAGACCGGCGGCAACCGAACGAAGCATAAGGAAAGACCGCATCCGATGGTGACTTTCACGCAGCCAACGCAGTCCAACCCGGTCCTAGCCGTCCTGCCCTTCGCAGCAACACAACGATTGCGCAAGAGCTACCGGTTCTATGACTGGGATCCCGCCCGGGGAGAAGTTCGGTGGATGTGCGCTTTCGACACGACGGCATCCGTTGTCGGCACCTTCTGCGCAGCAGTGGAAGCAGCACTGGATGAATCGGCCAGCGACCATTGACAGAGGGGGCCGGAAACCTCCATTGGATGAGGCTGCTGGAGCGATAGGATGCGGAACTGCCGCTCCTCACTGATGCTGGTCGAGGGCCGCGAGGAACCGCTTCATGGAGCCACCGAGATTCCAGTCGGTGGCCAGTTGCTCAAGCTCGGCACGTGGATCGCCGTCGGCGGGATGGAGCTGAGCGCCTGCTTCCTCGAGGCTCGGCAGCTTGAGGTCGCGCACGACGTTGACGACGGCGTGTGCAACCTTCAGATAGTCGGAGGCCTTGTTGAGCTTCGAGCGGACGGATGCGGACAGTCCGCTTCCCGCGTCCGCCGCCGCGAGCAGTCCGTCGAGGGAGCCATACTCTCCCAGCAGCGACGCAGCAGTCTTCTCACCGATGCCGGCGACTCCCGGGAGTCCATCGGAGGCGTCGCCGCGGAGGAGCGCGTAGTCGGCATACTGCTCGGGCAGCACACGGTATTTGCCGACGACCACAGCGTCGGTCAGGACTTCGAGGTTCTTCATGCCGCGCGCGGTGTAGATCACCCGTACTTGGCGGGCGTCGTCGACAACCTGGAAGAGATCGCGGTCGCCGGTGACCACATCGACTGGAAGGCCGGCGTGGCTGGCGTAGGTGCCGATGACGTCGTCGGCCTCGTGTTCGGGCGCCCCGACGACGGCGATTCCGGCGAGTTCGAGCACCCGTCGGATCATCGGAATCTGCGCCTCGAGCCCGGGCGGCACCACCTCCACGTCGGGAGCGCCCGCTACCACCTCAGCGACCCGATGCGCTTTGTAGGTGGGGAGGAGATCGACCCGCCACTGCGGGCGCCAGTCATCGTCCCAGCACGCGATCAGATGCGTGGCGTTGTAGTCGGTGGTCAGCCGCGCGATCATGTCCAGCAGGCCGCGGATAGCGTTAACCGGCGTGCCGTCAGCCCGCTGGATCGTGTCGGGCATGCCGTAGAAGGCACGGAAGTACAGCGACGCAGTGTCAAGGAGCATCAGGCGATCGGGCATAACTGATCCTGACACGGATGCACCGGGATGTCAGTGCCTCACGGTTTCCGGGTGTTCGTGCCCGGCCCTCCGCCGCCGCGGCTACGGTGGAACCATAGCGCTAACGAAAGGGGCTGTTGATGGAAGACTATTTTGCCGGTGACGAGCGATCGATGCGTGAGCGAATGGTCGCGGGCGACCTCTATATTGCCGACGATCCGGAGCTCGCCGAGGACAGCACCCGCGCGATCGAACTCGCGGACCGTTACAACAGGGTCTGGCCCAGCGACCGCGCCGCGGCAGGGGAGATCCTGCGGGACCTGCTGGGCGCGATCGGCGAGGGCTCCGAGGTCAGGCCACCCTTGTTCGTGGATTACGGCCGCTACATCAGCATCGGCGCGCGGACCTTCATCAACTACAACCTCACTGCCCTGGACGTCGCTGCGATTACAATCGGCGACGACGTACAGATCGGGCCCAACGTTCAGCTGTTGACGCCAACCCACCCCGTGGAGCCGGAGCCGCGTCGCGACAAACTGGAGGCGGCGCAGCCCATCACCATCGGGGACAACGTGTGGATCGGCGGCGGAGCGATCATCCTGCCGGGCGTTACGGTTGGCGAAAACACTGTGATCGGCGCAGGCGCAGTGGTCACGAAGGACATGCCGGCAAACGTCGTAGCCGTGGGTAACCCGGCGCGGGTGGTCCGCGAGCTCTAAAGAAATATCTTGACGGCGCCCTCCGGCTGGGGGAAGCTTTTCGCCAGCGGATTCTCCTCCGCTTACGCAGGGAAAGGCTCGTCATGATCAACGAAGATTCGAAGACCAGTGTCCGGCGGTATAAACGATGGTTGGCAGCGCTGATGCTGTGCCTGCTCGCGGCAGCGGCCATTGGTATCGGTTCTGCCCCGGCTGCAGATGCCGCTCCAAACAAGGGCGGTGGCAAGGGCGACAGCGGTGGCAGCACCGATCTGCTCGGCAATGATGTGTCCTGGCCGCAGTGCGGCAAGGCGCTGCCTGATAGTCCTGCGTTTGCCATCGTGGGTGTCACCGGCGGCCTCGCCAATAACACCAACCCGTGCCTGTCCGTGCAATTGGCTTGGGCCGAGGAAGAGACCCTCATGGATGCCACCGGCCAGCCCAACGTGGCGCTCTACGTCAACACCGCCAACGCTGGGCACGCCGGATCGTGGTGGCCGGACAGCAATGTCTACCCGGAGGACGTCGATGATCCCGATTCCGTCGTCGTCGATAATCCTTACGGGGAGTGCAGCGGGGCCGAAGATGCGGCCTGCGCTTACATGTACGGCTGGGCCAAGGCCTACGACGACGCCAACTCCCGCGGCATCAGCAACCCCGAGGACTATCTGTGGTGGCTCGACGTCGAAACCGAGAACAGCTGGTCGACGGATAAGGTCGCGAATGCCGCCGATCTGGAGGGCATGACCGACTACTTCGAGAGCATCGGCGCCGACGTCGGGATTTACTCGACCAACTTCCAGTGGGGCCAGATCGTTGGCCAGGTCAGCGCCGACAGCAGCCTCGCCGGTCTCCCGAGCTGGCTGGCCGGCGCCAGGACAGCCAACGGGGCCAAGAACAACTGCTCTGCCGCGCCGCTCACACCCGGCGGCTACGTGTCCGTCACGCAGTTCGTCTCCCGCGGCTTCGACTACGACTACTCCTGCATCTAGCCCAACGGTTACGGCATACTGCCCGGTTAGTCAGCGTCTAAACCAACTAACGACGACGACGGCCGCCCTCCCGTTCGGGAAGGCGGCCGTTGCGGTTGGACCTGTTGTGGGTCGGATCTACTGCTGGGGTTGGCCGGCGATGTTGACCAGCCAGTTGATGCCGAACTTGTCCGTGAACATGCCGAACGTATCGCCCCAAGGAGCCTTCTCCAGCGGTTCGGCGATGGTGGCGTCCTCGGTCAGCTTGTCCCAGTAGCCGCGCAGCTCGGCTTCGTCGTCGCCGCTGAGCGACACCGAGATGTTGTCGCCGGGGTTGTAGGCCATGCCGTTCGGAGTGTCTGCGCACATGAGGGTGAGGCCGTTCGGGGTTTCCAGCATGGAATGCATGATCTTCTCGCCTTCGGCCGGATCGTCACTGGCATGCAATTCGGCGAAGGTGCTGCGGGTCAATTCGCCGCCGAAGGCTGCATGGTAAAAGTCCATGGCCTGCCGTGCGTTGTCGCGGAAGCTGAGGTACGGGTTGAGGCGCGTTGCCATGATCGAACTCCTTTGTTGGTCATGCTCGTGTGCTGTCCAAGGTTGATTATTTACCAGAGGCTGCAGGTAGGGAAGACTACGGCGAGACCGAAAGTTGGTTCCATGCCAGTTCAGTTGTCATTGCACGCTCAGGTCTTGGTCGCGGAAAGACTGCGCGCGGCCGGCTGTGTCTTTGCCGAGGACGAGGCGCAGCTGCTGGTCGCCGCTGCCCTGACGCCGGCGGCGCTTGAGGACATGCTGGACCGGCGGGTCGCCGGGCTGCCGCTGGAACAGATCCTGGGTTGGGCGGAGTTTTGCGGTCTTCGGATCGCCGTGGAACCGGGCGTGTTTGTGCCCCGCCGCCGGACGGAGTTCCTGGCCTCCAAAGCCATCGACCTGGCTCGCCGCGTGGACGGCTCACCGGTGGCGGTCGATCTTTGCTGCGGCTCGGGCGCTGTCGCGACAGCGCTGGCCAGCAGCGTGAGAAGGCTGGAGCTGTACGCGGCGGATATCGATCTGGCGGCGGTGCAGTGCGCTCGCCGAAATCTCGGCACGGCCGGGAAGGTCTTCGAAGGGGATCTCTACGCTTCGCTGCCCGTTGACCTGCGCGGCCGGGTTGACGTTCTCGTGGCCAACGCACCCTACGTTCCCACCGGAGCGATCGGCATGATGCCACCGGAAGCCCGCCTGCATGAACCGCACGTCGCGCTCGATGGCGGGACGGACGGACTGGACATCCAGCGGCGGGTCGTCGTGTCGGCGCACGAGTGGCTGGTGCCCGGGGGCCACCTGCTGGTGGAAACCGGCCCTCGCCAGCTGAATGAGAGCGCGGCGATTTTCGAACGCCACGGTTTTGCCGCCGAAGCCCACTTCTCTGCGGAGCTGGAAGCCGCCGTCGTTATTGGAACCATCCCCGGGGAGTAGAACCGCGGCGTCCACCGGCACCCATTCCTCTCTTGACGCAAACTGGTTTGTAGCGCAAACTAGTTTGTGAGATCCACCACGACGAAAGGCAAGCGAGCATGGCACCGCATTCCAACAGCACTGGCGCCCAGCCCGGCGAACCGGAGGAAGCGCCGCTGGACCTGCACGCCGCGCTGCGCCTGGTCAACGACGCCGAAACCAAGGCCCGGGAAGAACTCCAGGGCAACGAGGCCGGCGTCTACCTGATCTGGGGTTTCGCCTGGCTGATCGGCTACGGTGCGATGCACGCGGCCCGATTCGGCTGGCTTCCGCTCAGCGCCGGGGCGTCGCTGACGGTCTTCGGCATCACCGTCCTGGCCGCGCTCGCCAGCACCGTCTTCATCGTGACGCGGCAGCGGCGCGGCATCCGCGGCCACTCGTCCTTCGTCGGCGCCATGTACGGCGGCGCCTGGGCGCTGGGCTTCATGGTGATGGGCACGCTGGCCGGGGTGGTCGGCGGCGCCGTCGACGATTTCTGGCTCCGCGGCATGATCATCAACGGGATCGCGCTGCTGATCGTCGGACTGATGTATATGGTCGGCGGCGCCATGTTCAATGACAAGAGCCAGGCCATGCTGGGCATCTTGTTCCTCGTGGTGAACATCGTCGCGCTCCTCGCGGGCCCCGCAAACTTCATGACCGTCTGCTTCATCCTCGGCCCGCTCGGCTTCTTCGCGGGAGCCGTGGCGGAAACGCTGCGGCGACGGCGGCTGCGTAACCGCGGGCGGGTGTAGCCGTGGCCGAACTGGACCCGGTGATCCACGCTGAATCCCGGCTGCGGGCCATCACCATCCTGAACGAGGTGGGGGAGCGGGACAAGATCGCCTTCACCAAACTCCGCAAGATGCTGGACATGACCGCCGGCAACCTCTCCACCCACCTGCGCAAGCTCGAGGACGCCGGTTACGTGGAGGTCACTAAGACCATCGAGGGCCGCACGCCCGCCACCTATGTGGGCATCACCGCCAAGGGCAAGGCCGCCTACGCGCAGTACCGGGTGGCGCTGCGCGAACTGCTCACCGGCCTGCCCTAGGCACTGCAACACCGCAAGAACAGCAAGAACGGCAAGTATCCGCACTCATCCAGGAGCACCGATGAAAGTCCCTGCACTAATTGCTGTACCCACTGCACAGCGTACGACGGCGGTGCTCGCCTCCGTCACGAATGCCACCAAGAGCTTCGGCAACACCACGGCGCTGAGCGGCATCAATCTGGACATCCATTCCGGCGAAGCGCTGGGCCTGCTCGGCCCCAACGGCGCCGGCAAGTCCACACTGATCAGCCTGCTCACCGGCCTCCGCCGGGCCGACTCGGGGTCGGTGGAACTGTTCGGCCGCAGCCCGCTGGACCCGAAGGCCCGGCTGCAGCTGGGCACCACACCGCAGGCCACCTCGGTCCCGCAGACGTTGAAGCTGCGCGAAACCGTGGACTTCGTCGCCTCGCACTACCCGGACCCGGTTCCCACTGCGGAACTGCTGGCCGACTTCGGCCTGAGCGACATGGCCGAGAAACAGTGCGGCGCGCTCTCCGGCGGCCAGCAGCGACGTCTCCTGGTGGCGCTGGCGCTGGTGGGCCGGCCGCGCCTGGTGGTCTTGGACGAACCGACCACCGGTCTGGACGTGGACGCCCGCGAAACCTTGTGGCAGCGGCTGGAGGAATACCGCCGCCGTGGCGGGACGCTGCTGATCACCAGCCACTACCTCGAAGAGATCCAGGCGCTCGCCAGCCGCGTGGTGGTGATCGACCGTGGGACCGTGATCGCGGACGGCAGTGTGGACGAGATCCGCAGCCATGTGGCAATCAGCAAGGTCTCGTTCAAAACCCAGCTGCCGGCGTCGTTCTTTGAATCCTTCCCGCAGGCCGTCAGCGCCGCCACCAGCGCCAAGGGCATCACCACCGTGGTGACGCAGGACGCGGATGCCACTGTCCGGCAGCTGGTCCGCGAGAACATCGAATTCAGCGGTCTGGAAGTCCACGTAGCCAGCCTGGAAGAAGCGTTCCTGGCGCTGACCCGCCATTCCTCCCAAGCAGCAACCGAGACCGCAAAGGATCCGGCATGACCACCCTGGCCCACCGCACTCCCGCGCCGCCCACGCAGGCGGCCCTGCTCAAGGCGCACACCAAGGCGCAGGTGCTGGAGCAGCTGCGCATTCCCGTGGCCGTCATCTCCTCCACAGTCTTCCCGACCCTGGCCCTGCTGTTCTTCGTGATTCCGCAGGAGACGGTCACCTCGAACCCGATCACCGCGCTGACGGCGATCGCGCAGCTGGCCCTGTTTGGCGTGATGAGCTCGTTCCTGTTCAATTACGGCATCGGCATTGCCGAGGAGCGGGCCAACCCGTGGAACAGCTACCTGCGCACGCTGCCTGCGGGCCCGGTTCCGCCGACCATCGCGCGGGCGCTGACGGCGATGATGTTCGCGTTCTTCGCGCTGATTCCGGTCCTGATCCTCGGCGGACTGATGACGTCGGCACCGGAGGCCTTCACCAACGGCGACCTTTCCTGGGGCCGGATACCGCTGTCCGTGGTTGTCTGGCTGTTCTGCGGGCTGCCGTTCCTGGCGCTCGGGCTGTTCATCGGCTACCTCTGCACATCCAAGGTGGCGATCGCCGTGACGCAGGTGGTTTTCTTCCCGATGGCGTTCGCCGGCGGGATGATGCTGCCGCCGATCATGTTCCCGGACTGGCTGAACACGTTTTCGCTGTTCCTGCCGTCCCGGGCGGCGCGCGATATCGCCGTCCAGGTACTCTCCGGTCAGGGCATGCACGCCAGCTCGATCCTCTGCCTGGTGGCGTGGACCGTGGTGCTGGGCGCGCTGGCGCTGTGGGCCAACCGGCGGGACCAGGGCCGCCGGTTCCGGTAGGTCCCGTTCGGCAGGCTGCCGGTTCCGCCGGGGCGCCAGCAGCCGTATTCTGACAGCATGACTGTGTCCATCACTATCCGTGACGTACCGGAGGAGGTCCGGGCGCGGCTGGCTGAGCAGGCTGCCCGTTCCGGCCGGACCCTGCAGGAATACCTGGCAGCCGAACTCCGCGAACTGGCATCCCGTCTCAGTCCTGTGGAATATGTCCGCGGGCTCGAAAACCGCGTCGAGCTGGGCAGCACGACTGTTTCGGCTGAAGACATTCTGTCATCGCGGGACTCCGACCGTCGGTTCCGGTAGGCGCCGGCAGCAGCCCATAACGACGGCGAGCGGGCCGGCCTGCCGCTTCCTCACGCATGGATAGTCGGTGCGGAGTTCTAAGCTGGGAGGCGTGAGTCCTAAACAATCCGTCGCGCCCGTTGCCGGGCAGGGCCTGAACCGTACCATCCTCGCCCTCGCGCTGCCGGCCTTCGGCGCGCTAATCGCGGAGCCGCTGTTCCTGCTGGCCGACTCTGCGATTGTCGGCCACCTCGGTGTGGCACAACTGGCCGGCGTGGGACTCGCGGCAACCGTGGTGCAGACCGTGGTGGGCCTGATGGTCTTCCTGGCCTACTCGACCACGCCCGCGGTGGCCCGGCTGCTCGGCGCCGGGCGGCACGCGGATGCGCTCGCCGTGGGCCGGGACGGTATCTGGCTCGCCTTCTTCCTCGGGCTGGTGCTGTCCGTGGCCGGCTGGGTGTCGGCGCCGGTGCTGGCCTCCGCGATGGGCGCGGCGGGCGAGGTGCACGGCTATGCGGTGGACTACCTGCAGTGGTCCATGCCGGGGCTGACCGCGATGCTGATCGTGCTGGCGGCCACCGGCGTGCTGCGCGGGCTGCAGGACACCAAGACCCCGCTGCTGGTGGCCGGCATCGGCTTCCTGATCAACATCGGGCTGAATTTCGTGTTGGTCTACGGGCTGGATCTGTCCGTGGCTGGATCGGCAATGGGCACGAGCCTGGTGCAGTGGGGGATGGCCGCCGTTTATCTGGTCATCGTCTACCGCGCCAGCGTGAAGTACGGGGTGCCGCTGGCGCCCACCTGGACCGGGGTCAAGGCCACCACCCACGTGGGCTCGTGGCTGATGCTGCGTACCTTGAGCCTGCGGATCGCGATCCTGGCCACTGTCTTCGTTGCCACGGCGCAGGGACCGGTGAGTCTGGCCGCGCACCAGCTGGTCATGACAGTCTTCACCTTCCTCGCCTTCGCGCTGGACGCCATCGCCATCGCGGCGCAGGCGCTGATCGGCAAGGAACTCGGGGCGGGCAACAAGGCGCTGGCGCATTCGCTGACCCGCCGGATGCTCGTCTGGGGTGTGGGTTTCGGTGTCGTCACCGGGGTGCTGCTGGCGCTCGCCGGGCCGCACCTGGGCTGGATCTTCTCGTCCGACGCCGCCGTGCAGGATGCGTTCGCCATCGGAGTGCTGCTGCTGGCGCTCAGCCAGCCGGTCTGCGGTTTCGTTTTTGTGCTCGACGGGGTGCTGATCGGCGCCGGTGACGCGAAGTATCTGGCGATTGCCGGCGTCGTAAATCTCTTGGTCTATGTGCCGCTGCTGGTCTGGGTGCAGTTGTCCGAACTCAGCGGCGTCGCCGGACTGGCCTGGCTGTGGGCGGCGTTCGGGCTGGGCTACATGGCGGCGCGCGGCCTGACGCTCGGTTGGCGGGTCCGCACCGATGCATGGATGGTCACCGGAGCGCACTAAACTCGAGGGGTGAGCACTAACAGCACTGTCCAGGCCGCCGCCTATTGGCAGCCCGTTTTGATGAGAGCCCTTGTCGCGGCCGCGTTCGGCATCCTCACTATCTTCTGGCCCGAGCCGGGGGACACGGTCATGGCCCTGACCGGCGGCGCGTTCCTGCTGCTCAGCGGAGCCGCCGTGTGGCTGCTCGCGCGCAAGCCCGAGGCCAACGAGTACCGCACCCTGCTCCAGCTCGAAGCCGGCGCGTTCGCCGTCGCGGGTGCGCTCGCGTTCGCCCTGCAGACCCCGTCCACCTTCACCATCCTCGCCACCGCGGCCCTGCTCATCGGCGGCGGCGCGGAACTGGTGCTGTGGTGGCAGAACCGCGGCGCGCACGGCTCGGTCCTGTCGAAGGACTGGCTGATCGTCGGCGCCGTCTCGGTGGGCTTCGGCGCGGCCCTGCCGTTCTTCACCTATCTCGGCGCGCACGCGCTGCTGGGTGTCCTCGGCGGCGCGGCGATCATCACCGCCGTCGTGCTGGGGATCGCCGCCTTGACCTACCGCTTCGATGCGCGGAAGGCCGCCGCCAGCTGACCCCGGCCGCGCAGCCGTGACGGCGCCCACACCGAAATTCCGACGTCTTCTACAGCCGGTAGACTGGGGTGAGACTTTTCGCAGTAACCAGGAGGAATCATCGTGGGCAAAAACGCTTCGGGCGAGCCGAACGAACCGCGGATGTCGGTCAAGGGGCCGCTCATTTTCTCCGCCGTGCTCGGCGTGATCGCCGGTTTCTTCACGATGATATTCTCTACCGGCGGCGCGGAAAACCAGCTGCGCTGGGACCTTGGCGTTACCGGGGCCGGCATCGCGTTCATCGCCGCGCTGCTGGTGGTGGCCGTGCTGACCATGGCCGGCAAGGAAAACCCGGACCACCTCAGCCAGGGCTCGGGCGTCAACCGCAGCTCGGCCAAGATTCCGGGCGGCGCCGGCACTGTGGGCGGGCAGAAGCATGCTCCCCGCGATCCCCAGGCAGATACCGACACCCCGCGCGATGAAGACCAGAACGACGACGGCGGCAGCCCCCGCCCGCAGGTCTGACCACCTGACGCTTTCGCCCGCGGATCCACCCGCTGGCTTTCCATGGCCCCAAGCTGACAAGCTGGGGCCATGACTTTTGGGCAGGACGAACCGCAGCAGGCCGAGCAGGCGCAGGCCGGACAGGCAGAGGCCCGTCCTGCACAGACCGGTGAGACAGCCGAGGGCAAGACCCTGCTGGTGGCCGAACTCTGGTACCAGGGCGATCCCGGGCTCTCCTCGGCTACGTTGCGCGAACAGCTGGAGGAACGGTTCCCCGGCGCGGCCTTCTCCGAAGGCGTCATCCTGCTCCCGCACCGCGAGCATTCGTTTGAGCTCAGAGGCAAGACGGTCAGCCTCAGCACCGGATTGGCGGAACCGTCCGAACCGCTGCCCGCGGCGGCCGCGCTCGAAGCAACGCCCACCGACCAAAGCTGGACCTGGCCGGATGCCGACCAGGTGGTGCCCGGCTGCACGCACCGGATCCTGGTGACGGAAGTCCTGTCCAGCACGTTTGAACCGAAGCCGCGGGTGGAATCGTTCCGCAGCGTCCTGCAGTTCCTGGTTGGCGAGACCAACCCGGCGGCCGTCCGCTGGCTGCACAACTCCCATTGGCGGCAGCCGGGCGAACTTGAGGCGGCACATCCGCTGGCAGGGCCGGTGAACATGCGGTTCTTCCTCGTGACCGATGACGAGGGCGCCATGGTGGTGGACAGTCTGGGCATGTACCAGCTGGGCCTGCCCGATGTGCAGATCCACTTCCGGGACAAGGACCCCAACATGCTGGTGGAGCTGGCCTTCAATGTGGCCGCCTACCTTTACGAGAACGGACCGGTGATAGCCGGCGGCACAACCTTGAACGGGCCGGACGGCCTGGTGCTGACCTGCTCCTGGGAAGACTCGCTGATCGGGCCGCTGCGCACGGTCATCGATCTGGATCCGGGGGAGCCGTTTGCCGCCGGGCACCGTGGTTGAGGTGCGGACCGGCTGCTGGTAAGACTCTGGTATGGGTGCCGGAAATGATTCTGGCTCTTCGGCGGCAAACGCAGCGGACGCCGCCGAAGAGCTCTCCAACACGACGACGCTGGACGTTTTTGCGCGCGTCGGCTTCGCCGTCCTCGGCCTGATCCACGTTCTCATCGGGGCCATCGCCGTGCGGATCGCGTTGGGCGGTTATGGCGAAGCGGACCCCGCGGGAGCCGTGGAGATCCTGGCGTCGCGGCCGGTGCTGGGTCCGCTGTTCATGTGGACCTGCTTTGCCGGCTGCCTGGGACTCGCACTGTGGCAACTCAGCGAGGCGTCCCTGCGCGCCAGGCATCTGTCGCGCAAGGAGCAGATATCCAAGGGCATCTCATCCGGTTCCTTGAGCGTGACGTATGCCCTGTTCGCGTTCATGTTCGCGCGGTTCGCGTTCGGCGACGAATCCGACTCGGGCGAATCCACCAAGGACTTCACCATCGCAATGCTCCAGCATCCGCTGGGCGTGCCTTTTCTGGTGGCCGTGGGCGGCACGGTCATCGGCATCGGGATCTATTTTGTGGTCAAGGCGCTGCGCCGGCAGTTCAAGGACGAACTGGACTTCGGCGATTCGAAACGAGGCAGGCTCCTACGCGGCCTCGGCATCGTGGGGCACATCGCGAAGGGCGTTGCCTTGTTCCTGGTCGGACTGCTGATCATCATTGCCGCGGTCACGCACCAGCCCCGGCAGTCTACCGGCCTGGACGGCAGCCTGAAGGCGCTTCCCGAGCAGCCCTTCGGCATCGTCGCCCTGCTCGCCATCGCCGTCGGACTCATGTGCTACGGGGTTTTCGCGATCATCCGTGCCCGCTACGGACGCATGTAGCGCGGAAAGCAAAGGCCGGCCGATCCCGGAATCGGGAGCGGGCCGGCCCTGGGATCCAGACAGTCGGAACCTACGGGATCATACCGGTGGTGGTTCCGGTGGCGTCCGGGTCGCTGAGAGTGTGGCTTGCGGTACCGGAAGCCGAGGTGCCGGACGTGGTGGAGGAGGATCCGCCGTCGTTCTTGTGCAGAACCTCTCTGGCCTTGCCGGTTACCTTTTCCTGCACCTGCGGCGCCTTCTCCTTGGCCCACTCGGTTCCTTCGGACACCTTGTGCTGGACCTTGGGGTCATTCCACAGCTTCTGGGCCTGGACCTTGATCTTCTCGTAGCTTTCGCGGCCCGCTCGGGATCCGAGCACGAAGCCCGCGCCGATGCCTGCTACAAAAATGACCTTCTTCAACATGAGGGTTCCTCCAGTTCATCAGACACTGTTGTCGGACTATTCCTCAGCGTACTGATGATCTGGCGATCCGCAATATCCGGACGGGATTTACGCCGTTGCCTTGCGGGCGCGGTAGGCGGCCACATGGGTGCGGTTGGCGCAGTTGCCGGTATCGCAGAAGCGCTTGGACCGGTTGCGGGATAGGTCCACCAGGACGGCGTTGCAGTCTTCCGCGGCACAGACCTGCAGCCGGTCCAGTTCCTTCTCGCGGATCACGTCCACCAAGGCCATGGCCGCGTCAACCGCCATCCGTATATCCAGCGGCGCGTCCGGCGTTGTGGCGTGCAGGTGGTAATCCCAGCCGTCGTGTTTGACCAGTTGGGGCAGGGCCCGGCCGTTGCGCAGGATGTTGTTGACCAGGCGGACGGCTTCGTCCTCCTCCGCCGTCCAGACTGCGCGCAGCCGGGGGCGCAGGTGGCGCACCGCCCGCAGTTCCCCCATCGTGTGGCTGCGCGAGCCGGAGTACTCGTTCGCCTTCACGAACTCGTCCAGGTCCGCCAGGGTGTTCAGCTGGTCCACCTCGGACTCGGCGGTGTTAATCAACTTGGCGGCGTCGATCAGCGATCTTTCCGCGTCATGGGCAAACACCATCTTGACTCCTGAATATGCTCGGCGATACTGTCACTACTATATCCATCTTTAGGTCCTGACATACCCCGATTTTGCGCATCCGGCCGGGGTGGAGGGCTGACAATTAGCGCAATCGAGGTCACCATGGGCGGCAGTACTGTGTCAGTCAAGCCTGCAAGCGGCGTCATGAGATCCTCAGCCGTTTCCGGTGTGGGCATCGCGTTGTTCTCGTCGGCGGTGTTCGGATTGTCTGGGTCGTTTGCGAAATCACTGCTGGAAGCGGGCTGGACGCCCGGCGCCGCCGTCGCGGTCCGGATGCTCGGAGCCGCACTGGTGCTCACAATCCCGGCGCTGATTGTGCTGCACGGCCGCTGGGGCCAGGTCCGGCAGAACTGGAAGACCATCGTGCTGTTCGGGCTCATCGGCGTGGCCGGCTGCCAGCTCGCCTATTTCAACGCGGTATCGACTCTCTCCGTTGGCGTCGCGCTGCTGCTCGAGTTCCTTGCGCCCGTGCTGATAGTGCTCTGGCTGTGGCTGACCAGCCGCCGCAGGCCCCGCGCCGCCACGATGGCCGGCACCGTCCTGGCTGTGGCAGGACTGGTGCTGGTGCTGGATGTTTTCGGTGAGGTGCGCCTGGATCTCGGCGGTATCCTCTGGGGCCTGGCGGCCGCCGTGTGCCTGGTCATCTACTTCTTCATCACCGCCCGGCATAACGACTCCCTGCCGCCGCTGGTTCTGGCGGCGGGCGGACTGCTGGTGGGCGGGGCCTCCATGGTGGTGCTGGGCGCGGCCCGGATTCTGCCCATGGCCGTCAGCACCGCAGATGTCAGCCTTGCCGGCTGGCGGACGAGTTGGTGGGTGCCGCTGGCGGCACTGATACTGCTGTCCACCGTGATCTCCTATATCACGGGCATCATGGCCGCACGGGCGCTCGGCACCAAGGTGGCATCTTTCGTCTCCCTGACCGAGGTGCTCTTTGCCGTGCTGTGGGCATGGCTGCTGCTCGGCGAACTGCCCGCGACCATCCAGCTGCTCGGTGGTGCGCTGATCGTGCTGGGTGTGGTGCTGGTCCGGCTGGATGAACTGCGGGGACCGCGGCTGAGGGTGCGCGCGCAGACGCTGTGAGTTGCGTCTCAAGCTATGGCTTGCGGCACATAGTGGGGTAGCGGAGCTCATATAGTTAATGACTGTGGTGATTTTGAACACCTGTTCACATCACGAACACCACACCGTTTGCCCAACGTTCTCCCGTCGGGCTCACGACCAAGTCAGCAACAGTAAGGCCCGGTAATGGATATCAAGTCGCGCATCGAAGCGGCCCCCATGAAGCGCACCCAGGTCGGCGTCATCGCCATCTGCACCGCGCTGTACATGATTGACGGCTTCGACGTCCTCGTCATGGCGTTCAGCGCCAACGCAGTCAGTGAATACTGGGGTCTGAGCGCTTCGCAACTCGGTATCCTGCTCAGCTCGGCCCTGGTCGGCATGGCGATCGGCTCGATCTTCGTCTCCACCATCGCGGATATCATCGGCCGCCAGAAGACGCTGGCCCTCGGCGCCCTGGTTGTCGCCTTGGGCATGCTCGCCTCGGCCTTCGTGCCCAGCTACGAACTTCTGGTGGTGCTGCGCTTCATTACCGGCCTGGCCGTAGGCACGCTGCAGGCCACCGCCAACGTCCTCGCATCCGAGTTCACCAACGCCAAGCGGCGCTCCACCTCGCTGGCGATCGTGAGCATAGGCCAGCCGATCGGCGGTGTCCTCGGTGGCATGGCCACCGGCGCGCTGATCCTGCAGTTCGGCTGGCGCGCGGCCTTCCTGTTCGGTGCGATTATTACCGTCATCATGATTCCGCTGATTCTCCGCTCTGTGCCGGAATCCGTCGACTATCTGCTGGTCCGACGGCCGGCCAATGCGCTGGAGCGCGTCAATAAGGTCCTGGCCCGGATCGAACAGCCCGCGGTCATGGAACTGCCCGCACCGGCCCCGGCACCGGCGAAAAAGAAGTCCCGTTTCGCCGACGTTCTCACCGGCGTCAATGCCCGCCGCACTATCCTCATCTCGCTGGCGTACTTCATCCTGATGGCCAGCTTCTACTTCGCCAACTCCTGGACCCCCAAGCTGGTGACGGCCAGTGGTTTCAGCGAGCAGGACGGCATCACTGCCGGCGTCCTCTTCAGCACGGGAGCCATCGTTGGCGCCGTCGTCCTCGGATTCTTCGGGTCCAGGTTCCCGATGCGCAAGGTCCTGGCCGTTTTCTTCGTCATCGGCGGCCTCACCTTCGGCGCCTTCTCGCTGTCCACCGGCTCGCTCGCCGGCGCCCTGCTGGCGGCCGCCCTGGTCGGTTTCGGCTCCAACGCCCCGATCGCCGGCATGCTCGCCATCAGCCCCACCTATTACACCTCCGAGGTGCGCGGCACGGCCTTGGGCCTGGTCATCGGCATGGGCCGCGTCGGCGCTATCGCTTCCCCGATGATCGCCGGTGCGCTGATGGACGGCGGTTGGCAGCCGACCGACTTGTACTTCCTGTTCATCATTCCGATGCTGCTCGGCGCCGTGGTGATTTCCATGCTCGGCAAGCCGATCCTCGGCGAGCCCGCCGCCACCCAGAGCGGTGCAACCGAGCGGGAGCTGACCAACAGCCGCTAGTTTCTCCTGGAAAGTCTGATGCGGGATGGGCTCCTGCTGCCGATTACGACGGCGGCGGGAGCCTTTCCTCTTACATCCCACCGGCCTTCTGGCGCACACTGGAAAGAGGCATACCAGAACCGAAGGAGCTTCCTATGTGCCGCAACATCCGCCGGCTCTACAATTTCGAGCCGTCCGCCACGAGCGCCGAGGTCGAGGCCGCCGCACTGCAGTACGTCCGTAAAGTCAGCGGCACCAACAAACCCTCAAAGGCCAATGAAGAGGCCTTCAACGAGGCGGTGCACGAAATCGCGCACATCACGGCGCATCTGCTTGATTCGCTCGTGACCACAGCACCGCCGAAGAACCGTGATGAAGAAGCAGCCAAGGCGAAGGTCCGCGCGGCCGTCCGCTATGGCGCCGCCGGGTAGCCGGTGAAGACGCTCCTGCGATGGTCCAACGCAGTCGTCCTGATTGCCGTCGCCGGCATCATGCTGGCTGTGTATGGCAGCCACGGCGAATGGGTGCAGGCGGTCGTCGTCGCCGTTATCCTGCTGGCCGTAGCCTGGTTCGTGAGCCCGGTTTTTGGCGGCCGGCAAAAACCGTGGTCAGTGCTGCGGCAGCGCCAGGAGGAGGAGTCCGGGGTGGTGATCTTCTGGCGTCCGGGCTGTGTCTACTGCGTGCGGATGATGGGCTCGCTGGGACGGACGCGGCGCAAGGCGCAGTGGGTCAATATCTGGCGTGATGCCGAGGCCGCCGCGTTTGTCCGCGAGCATAACGACGGCAACGAAACCGTCCCCACGGTCATCCTGCGCGACGAAGTTGTCACCAACCCCGATCCCGAAACCGTGCGCCGGGAACTGGTCCGCGGGTAGCGCCTCCTATCGGGCGAAGGCCCGCAGCCGCAGGGAGTTCGCCACCACCAGGACCGAGCTCGCCGCCATGGCGGCGCCGGCGATCATCGGGTTCAGCAGCCCGAACGCCGCCACCGGGATGCCCAGGGTGTTGTACGCAAAGGCCCAGAACAAGTTGCTCTTGATGGTGCTCAACGTCTTGCGGCTCAGCTCGATGGACTGCACCACCTGGCCCAGATCGCTGCCCATCACCGTGATGTCCGCGGCCTCGATCGCAACATCCGTGCCGGCGCCCATGGCGATACCGAGGTCGGCCTGGGCCAAAGCGGCCGCATCATTCACACCGTCCCCGACCATCGCCACGGTCTTGCCGGCGTCCTGCAGCTTCTGCACGGCCGCGACCTTGCCCTCGGGGAGGACATCGGCGAAGACGTCTTCGGCGGCAATTCCGACGGCGGCCGCAACCTGGGCGGCGACCGCGCCGTTGTCTCCGGTCAGCAGGATCGGGCGGAGGCCCAGTTCCTTGAGGCGGGCAATCGCCGCGGCCGAGCTGTCCTTGATGGTGTCCTTGAGGCTGACGATGCCGGCAAGTTCGCCGTCCACGGCCACCCAGATGGCGGTCGCGCCGGACTCCTGCTGTTCCAGCAGGACAGCACGGTCATGCGGCGTCAGGTTGATGCCGTTCTCTTCCAGCCAGCCGGTCCGGCCCGCCACCACGGTAAGCCGTCCGCCGTCGTTATTTGTCACGAGGCCGCGCACACCGCCGCCGGCCGCACTGTGGAAATCCGTCAGGGGCAGCAAACCGGCTTGGGCTGACAGGCCCGTGGCTGTCCCGCCGGTGCGGGTAGCGGCCGAGGCGAGGCGTTCCTTGGCAGCGTCGACGATCGCGTGGGCGATCGGATGTTCGGAGCCGGATTCGACCGCGCCGGCCAGCGCCAGCACCTCGTCTTCGGTGTAAGAGCCAGGGGCGACGACGCCGGAAACAGCCTGCTTGCCGGTGGTCACCGTGCCCGTTTTGTCCAGCAGAATGGTGTCCACGTGCCGGGTGTCCTCGAGGATCTGCGGCCCCTTGATCAGGATGCCCAGCTGCGCGCCCCGGCCCGTGCCGGTGAGCAGCGCGGTCGGCGTGGCCAGCCCCAAGGCGCAGGGGCAGGCAATGACCAGGACCGTCACCGCGGCGGTGAAGGCGGACTCCAGGTCGCCGGTGAGGACCAGCCAGAGGATGAAAGTAACGACGGCGATGGCCAGCACGATGGGGACGAAGACCGAACTGATGCGGTCTGCCAGCCGCGCGATGGGCGCTTTGCCTGCCTGTGCCTGGCTGACCAGCCGGCCCATCTGCGCCAGGGTCGTGTCGGAGCCGACGCGGGTCGCCCGGACCAGCAGGCGGCCGGAAGTGTTGATGGTGGCGCCGGTGACCGTGTCATCCACGTCCACTTCCACCGGGACGGATTCGCCCGTGATCAGCGACGTGTCGACGGCGGAATGTCCCTCGACCACGTAGCCGTCGGTGGCGATCTTCTCGCCGGGGCGGACCACTATGAGGTCGCCGGGAACCAGTTGTTCCGCCGATACCTTCGCCTCGGCGCCGTCGCGCAGTACCGTGGCTTCCTTGGCCCCGAGATCCAGCAGGGACTTGAGCGCGTTGCCTGCCTTCTGCTTGGCGTTGGCTTCGAGGTAGCGGCCCAGCAGCAGGAAGGTTGTGACGACGGCCGCGGTCTCGAAGTAGAGCGCGTGGTCGGCCATGCTGCCGTGGACGTGCTCCGTCATCATCGGGTCCATCAGCAGTTGCCATGCGGAGAAGAAGAACGCCGTGAGGACGCCGATCGACACCAGCGTGTCCATGGTCGAGGCAAGATGCCGGGCGTTGATCGCCGCTGCGCGGTGGAAGGGCCAGGCCGACCAGAACACCACAGGGATGGACAGCACGAAGACAAGCCACCCCCAGTGCGGGAACTGCGCGCCCGGGATCATCGAGATGGCGAAGATCGGGGCGGTCAGAATGGCGGCAGCCCACAGCCGGGGCTTTAGCTGGGCGGCCGTACCGCCGTGCGCCATGTGGTCTTCGTGCCCGGCGTGCTCGTCATGCAAGGCGGTGGAGGCCGTCGAATCCGGCCAGCGCCAGTTATGGCGCGAGGAACGAGCTGAGCCATTGTTTGAGCGCAGGATCGACGGCGGAACCGCTGCCTCTCGGTGCGGGGCATGGTGGGGCGACGCCTTGATGCGGGCGCGGTACCCGGTGGCTTTGACCGTGTCGAGCAGTTGCTGGTCCGACACGTTCTCGGGCACGGTGACCTGCGCCGATTCGAGGGGGAGGTTGACGCTGGCTTGGACACCTTCGAGCTTGCCCAGTTTGCGCTCCACGCGGTTGACGCAGGACGCGCACGTCATGCCTTCGATCTCCAGCTCGACCAGTCGGGTGGGAGCCACTTCCGTACCGCTGATTCCGGCAGGGCCGGCCTGGTTGCTGCTATTGATCCGGGCACCCGTGTTCTGGGCCATGATTGCCTTATTCCCCTTCGATACTCAGAGGCGTGCCCTTCGCATGACGCTGGGCCCGCCGTCGTACTCTTACGCGTCTGCTGAGACGACCAGGTAACCCGCTTCGGCTACAGCCTCGCCGATCTGTTCCGGATCCAGGTCGCCGGTGGAGTTGACGGTGGCGGTGGAAATGCCGCCCTTATTCAGCTCGATGGCGACGTCCTGCACGCCGTTGATGGCCTTGAGTTCTTCGGTGACTGCGTCGATGCAGTGGCCGCAGGTCATGCCGTCAATGCTGACCTTGGTGATGGTGCTCATAGTTCCTCCTGCTGGGGTTGAATCTGGATGGTCTAGCGAAGCAGCCGGCCGATGGCGTCCGAGGCTTCCTTGACCTTGTCCTGCACGATCCTCGGGTCCCCGGCGGCTTCGGAATCCTTCGCGGCACCGACCACGCAGTGCTCGATGTGGTCCTCGAGCAGCCCGATGCTGACGGCGTGCAGGGCTTTGTTGACTGCGGACACCTGGGTGAGGATGTCGATGCAGTACTTGTCCTCGTCCACCATGCGGGCGATGCCTCGGACCTGGCCTTCGATGCGCTTGAGTCGACGCAGGTAGGCCGCTTTGTCTGTGGTGTAAGCGTGTCCAATGTGCTCGTCGGCTGCGGGATCCTCAAGGACCGACGGCTCGGCCGCGGGAAGATCTGTCTGGCTCATGGCGTTCCTTCCGGTAAACTTCTACATCCAAGATATACCCCGTGGGGGTATGAATCAAGGGTGTGTGGTCAACGCCTCATCACCGCCGATTACGCCGGATGCCTCAATGCGATGCCTCGCTGCCGGGCCTCGTTACAGGCGAGAACGTTCCTTGAACGCGAGAACGTCCCTTACGCCCCGGATGCCGGGCAGGTAAAGGACGTTCTCGCGAGGGAATGCTGCTCAGGACCGGAAGGGCCCGGACCCAGGGCTCAGGACTCAGGGCTGGGCGTCGCGCAAGGTGCGGAAGGCCAGCCAGGCCGCGGCAACCATCAGCACGGAGGCTATTCCGGCCGTGACCGTGACACCGCTGTCGAAGGCGTGGAAGGCCGACTCTAGGAGTGAGTCCGCGGTTCCGCCAGGAAGCTCGGCGGCGGTGTTGATGGCGCCGCCCAATGTTTCGCTCGCGATTGCCTGTTGCGACGCCGTGAGGTTCGCGGGCAGGTTGATGTTCTGTCGGTAGGCCGCCACCAGGATGCTGCCGAGCACCGCAGTGCCGAAGACCGAGCCCACCTCGTAGGCCGTTTCGGAAACCGCCGACGCCGCGCCGGCCTTGGCCGCCGGGACACTGGAGAGGATCAGGTCGTTGGAGAGCGTCTCCGAGGCGCCAACTCCCGCGCCGAGTACGGCGAAGGCCAGCATGAGGTTTCCGGCCGAGGCACCGGGTGCTGCGGCCACCAGCCAGTAGGCCGTGGCCGAGAGCAGCAGTGCAACGGAAACCACCAGATGCGGGCGGACCCGGCGCACCAGCGGCACCGCCAGCAGGCCGGCAATGATGGTGATCGCCAGGCCGGGCAGCAGCACCAGTCCGGCATCCAACGGACTCAGCCCAAGGACCAATTGAAGGTGCTGGGACACGAAGTATAGGAAGCCGACCAGTGAGAACACCGCCAGCAGGTTGACCAGCACCGCGCCGGTGAACGGCCGGACCGTGAAAAGCCGCACGTCCAGCATCGGCTGGGGCCGGCGAAGCTGGCGCCGGGTGAACAGCCAACCAGCGGTCACTCCGAGCGTGGCGATACCCAGAGTCGCAACGAGACTGCCGCCGTTGGCGAGGTTTTTGATGGCGTAGACCACCGGCAGCATCGTGGCGATGGAAAGGAAAATGCTCCAAATATCGACGGCGCCCGGTGCCGGATCCTTGGACTCCGGCACGAAAAGCGGGGTCAGGATCAGCATCAGCACCAGCACGGCCAGCAGGAACACAGAGCCCCACCAGAAGTGCTCCAGCAGCAGTCCGCCCAGGATCGGGCCTAGCGCGGCACCGGCGGAGAAGCCGGCGGCCCAGACCGCGATGGCCAGACGGCGCTGCCCGCGGTCGGTGAAGATGTTGCGGATCAAGGAAAGCGTGGCCGGCATCAGCATGGCACCGAAGATGCCCAGGCCGGCGCGCGCGGCGACCAGCACCTCGGCGCTTGGCGCGAAGGCCGCCAGTGCCGAGAAGGCGGCAAAGCCCACAGCGCCCGTGATGAGCATGCGCCGGCGGCCGAACCGGTCGCCCAGGCTTCCCATGGCAACCAGCAGACCGGCGAGCACCAGAGGATAGATGTCGATGATCCAGAGCAGGGTGGTCCCGCTGGTGTTGAACTCCAGCGAGATGGCAGGCAGGGCAAAGCTCAGCACCGTATTATCGACGGCGACCAGCAGCACCGGCAGCATGAGCGCTGCCAGGGCGGTCCATTCTTTGCGGCCGGCACGTTGGGTGATCGTGAGCATAGTGCACCTCCTGAAAAATTGCGGGGACGTATCTACTGTACCGGCTGGACGGTTTAGTGGCAAAGTTATTGAAAGCTAGGATGGATAGATGGCCAGCGCAAAAGACCGGATCCTTGACAGCTTTGAAGACATCCTCATCAAGGAGGGTGAACGGGCGGCCACTATGGATGTGGTTGCGGCGGCGGCAGGGGTGTCCAAGGGAGGGCTGCTCTACCACTTCCCCTCCAAGGAAGCCATGGTGGAAGGGCTCTGCCAGCGGCTCGCGGCGCTGACGGCCGAGGACGCGGAGAAGATCGGCAAGGCCCCCGAGGGCGCCGCCCGCTACTACGTCCGCACGTCCTTGTACGTGGATTCGCCGCTGGACCGGGCCATCGTCGCCGTGGCGCGCCTAGTGCAGCAGGGGCATCCCGCGGCGGCGCAGACCTTTGCCCATATCGAGACTCTCTGGCTGGACGCGTTGGAAAAGGCCCTGGGCAGCAGGCCCGTTGCGCAGGCCATCAAGCTAATGGGGGACGGGCTCTATTACAGCGCTACCTTTTTCGCCGCGGCGGGCCAGCCCGCCAAAGTTACCGAAGCAGAGCTGGAAGCGCTGCTGGAGCAGGTGGACGCCTTGGTGAAGCGGGCCTGACTGGCCCCGGGCCCCGCTGTTACGGTTCACGCACGGCAATCTTCAGTTCGTCCGGCGGCGGGACAAGCAACGGCGCCTCCGCCTCGATGGTGACCAAGCCGTCGTCGTCCAGTCCGTAGACATTGAAATGGATGGTGCCGGGCGACATGAAGACCTGGCCGGGCTCCGGAACACCCTCGGGAACTTTCACTCCGTTCTCGGATAGCCACTGAATGAGGGCGGACTGGTCACCCTCCACGGGCGGTGGATCTTTAGGCATGCGTTTCTTCTTCCACCAGTGCGGTGGCGATGCTGTCAGAATCTTCCAGCGCGGCGAGGTAGCGTTCGGCGTCGAGCGCGGCCGAGCAGCCGGTGCCCGCGGCGGTGATGGCCTGGCGGTACCGGTGGTCCACCGCGTCACCGCACGCGAAGACGCCCCGCTGGCTGGTCACGGTGGTGGGGGAGTCCACCTTGATGTAGCCCTCGTCGTCCAGAGCGAGCTGGCCCTTGACGAGTTCGGTCCGCGGCAGGTGCCCGATGGCCACGAAGATTCCGGTGGCGGCCAGCCCGCGGGTCGCCCCGGTGACGGTGTCCGTCAGCGTCACGCCGGAGACCTTGCCGTCCCCATGGATGGCGGAAACGGTGCTGTTCCATTCGAAGCGGATCTTCTCGTTGTCCCGCGCCCGCTGCGCCATGATTTTCGACGCCCGCAGTGCATCCCGGCGTACGACGACGGTGACAGACTTTCCGAACCGGGTCAGGAAGAGCGCTTCCTCCATGGCTGAATCACCGCCGCCGACGACGATGATGTCCTGGTTTCGGAAGAAGAACCCGTCGCAAGTGGCGCACCAGGAGACGCCGTGGCCGGAGAACTTCTTTTCCTCCGGCAGGCCCAGTTCCTTGTAGGCGGAGCCGGTGGCCAGGATGACCGCCGGTGCCTGGTAGACGTTCCCGCCGGTGGTGACCACTTCTTTAAGGTGGCCTTCGAGCGAAACTGAAGAGACGTCGTCGTACTCAATGGTGGCACCGAACCTTGCCGCCTGCTGCTGCAGGTTCTCCATCAGCTCCGGGCCCTGGATGCCCTCGGGAAAACCTGGGAAGTTCTCCACGTCGGTAGTGTTCATCAGCGCGCCGCCCGCGGTCACCGCGCCGGCGATCACACGGGGTTCCAGCCCGGCCCGCGCGGCGTAGATCGCCGCGGTGTAGCCCGCGGGGCCGGAGCCGATAATGATGATCTTCTCGCTCATGATGTTTCTCCTTCTGGTGCCGTCGCCGCGGCTAGCTGGCGTCCGGGTGCAGAGCGGGGAGCAGGCCGGAGACCAGGTTCTGAACCCGGGCCTTGATATCGTCGCGCAGGACGCGGGCGGCGCCAACGTCCTTGCCGGCGGGATCCGTCAGCTCCCAGTCCTCGTACTTCCGGCCGGGGATGACCGGGACATCGTCGCCGCCGCCCAAGGTGATGACCATGTTGGCGTCGTGGAGCTGCTCCGTGGTGAGCTGCCTGGTGGTGCGGCCGGAAATGTCGATTCCGTCCTCCGCCATGGCTTCCACCACCGCCGGATTGACCTCTTTTGCCGGCCGGGATCCGGCGGACCGGACATCGATGGCGCCCCTGGACAGGTGCTCCAGGTAGGCGGCGGCCATTTGCGAGCGGCCCGCGTTGTGGACGCAGACGAAGAGGACGGTGGGCTTGTGGCTGTTGGTCTCGGTCATGGCGGGTCCTTTGCTTCTGCCGGCGGTGCTTCCCGAGTGTGAAGAAACGTTCCGGCGCGGCGGGCTGTATAGACCAGTGCAACAAGAACCGCGGCTACTATCAAGAGCCTGCGCCTTCCCGGCCGGCGCGAAGACCCTCCCGGCAGCCGATCTGCGCATAATGGACTTCACGTCCCCCTTTGGAATCCTGCAGAAAGCGACCCCGTGACCTCTTCGTCAGATAAGCCCAGCGTCCTCTTTGTCTGCTCCTCCAACAGCGGCAAGTCCCCGATGGCCGCCGGCCTGATGGAAAAACTGGCCAATGGCACGGTGGAGGTGCACTCGTGCGGCACCAAACCCGGGACCGCGGTCAACCACGAATCGGCCGAGGCGCTGCTCGAAAAGGGCATCGACATCAGCGCAGGCACGCCCACTGCGGTGACCGAAGAAGCGCAGCGGGCGGCCGACGTCGTCGTTATTCTGGGCACCAACGCGCAGCTGGAGGAGGTGCCGGGCACTCGCTACGAGCGGTGGGAAATCGGCGAACCGAGCCTGCGCGACATCCACGGCATGGAACGGATGCGCCTGGTCCGCGACGAGATCGACGCCCGCGTGCACCGGCTCTACGAAGAGCTCGTCGGCGAGTAGCGAAGACCGCTACTGTTCCGGATCAGGCTTGCGCGGCCCCGGCGTCTTGATGCTCGTGCTCGGCCATGGCATCTTGGGACATCCAGAGCAGCTCCCACACATGGCCGTCGGGGTCGGCGATGGAGGCGCCGTACATGCCGGGCATGCTTTCCTTTGCCGGCAGGTAGACGCTGCCGCCGCTGGCCTGCGCCCTGGCCACCAGGTCGTCGACTTCTTCAGTGGAGGAAGCGGTGAGGCAGTTCAGGACTTCCTTGGCGTTGGAGCCCAGATGCGGGGTGCCGCCCTCGGCCAGGAAGCCTGCGAAGAAGTCCTGCTTCAGGAGCATGACAAAGATGGTGTCGGAGATGACGATGCAGGAGCCCTCGTCCGAGCTGAAGTCCGGGTTCAGGGTGAAGCCCAGGCCGAGGTAGAAGTCCGTGGCCTTCTGAAGGTCGGAGACGGGGAGGTTGGCGAAAATCATGCGGTCCATGGCAGATCCTTATCAAGTGGATTGAATGAGTTGAGGAACTTGTGGAGCTGATTGCGTCGCAAAGCGGACAGTGTTCACCTTAAATGAGCCGGACACCCTGGTCCATAGTTCTCCGGCCCTGACATCTCGACCGGCCTCAGCGGGGGATAACGTCCAGAACCGCGAGCTGTCAGACGGCCAGGTGCTTCGACAGGGCCGGGAGCAGGCTGGCCGCTGCGCTGACGGCGATGGCGGCCGGGTCTTTGCCGGGGAGGCCAGGAAGCCCGATCGGGCAACTGATGGTGTCGATGGCGGCGGAGCTATGTCCCTCGGCCTGCAGTTTCTGGCGGAACCTGGACCACTTGGCCGAGGAGCCGATGAGGCCTACCGAGCCGAGGTCGCCGCGGCGCAGCGCAGCGTCGCACAGCAGGAAGTCTTCGGCATGGTCGTGGGTCATGATGAACACGTGCGAACCTGGCGGCAGTGTGCCCAAGGTGGAATCCGGAACAGGGCTGTGCTGGGCGTGGACTTCGGCCGGCCCCGCCAGGATGTCGGCGAGGCGGGCGGGATCAAGCTGGCCGGCCCTGCTGTCCACAAGGTGCAGTTGGATCGGCAGCCGGGAAAGGATCCGGGCCAGTTCGTGGCCGACGTGTCCCATGCCGAAAATGGCAACGGTGGCACGGGCAGGAAACGGCTCGAGGAGAACCTTCACCACTCCTCCACAGCACTGCTGCCCGTGCTCGGTGACGGCATGTTCATTGAGCGGGAACGGCAGGCTCTCGGGGGTTGCGGTGCCCGCCCGGAGCATCGCCCGCGCCCGGTCGATGACCGTTGCCTCAAGGTTGCCGCCGCCGATGCTGCCCCAGGTGGCCTCGGCGCCGACCACCATCTTTGCTCCTGCCTCCCGCGGGGCATGGCCCCGCGCCTCGGTGACCGTAGCCAGGATGCTGGGCAGGCCAGCCGAGCGCAGATCCTGCAGCGCCTGCAGCCAGTCCATCTCAGCCTGCTGCGGTAGTAACAGATGAAGGCGAGGACGTGTCCTCGGCCTGAGCCCCGCCGTCGTAAGCCTTTGAGGTTGTCTCTCGCGCTCCCTGGATCGCCCAGAAAACCGCCTCTGGGGTTGCCGGGCTGGCCAACTCGACGGGCTTGTTGCCGGATCCGAACGCAGCTACCGCCTGGCGCAGGGCCTCCCTGACGCTGAAGGCGAGCATGAGGGGCGGTTCGCCCACCGCTTTCGAACCGTAGACTACGCCGCTTTCGGTGGCTTGCTCGAAGAGATGGACGTTAAACTCCTCGGGCATCTCCGAGAAGCTGGGCAGCTTATAGGTGCTGGCAGACTGGGTCGCCAGGCGCCCCCGGTGCTCGCCGTCGGACTCGTCCCAGCGCAGTTCCTCAAGCGTCAGCCATCCGGCACCCTGGACGAAGCCGCCCTCGATCTGGCCAAGGTCGATGAGCGGCGAGAGGCTGTCGCCGACGTCGTGGACAATGTCCGTCCGCAGCTGTCGGTACGCGCCGGTGAACCCGTCCACCTCCACCTCGGAAACGGCCGCCCCGTAAGCGAAGTACTTGAACGGCTCGCCTTGCATCCGGGCGCTGTCCCAGTGCAGTCCCGGCGTGCGGTAATAGCCGGCGGCCCAGATCGGAATCCGCTGGAAGTAGGCGTCGTTGGCCAGGTCGGCGAAGGCAATGTGCCTGTCATGGAAGCCGATCCCAGTCACCTTGCCGTCGGCGAAGCGGACGTCATCGGGATGGATATTCATCTTACGGGCCGCCACCTCGGCCAGCCGCGCGCTGATTTGCTCGCAGGCGTCCTTGATGGCCCCGCCGTTGAGATCGGCTCCGGAACTGGCGGCCGTCGCCGACGTGTTCGGCACCTTGTCCGTGCGGGTGGGGGCTAGGCGGATGAAATCCAGCGGAACCCCCAGGGCGGTGGCGGCAACCTGGCGCATTTTGGTGTGCAGGCCCTGGCCCATTTCGGTGCCGCCGTGATTGATCAGGACGGAGCCGTCCTTATATACGTGCACGAGTGCGCCGGCCTGATTAAAAGCGGTGAGGTTGAACGAGATGCCGAACTTCACCGGAGTGATGGCGAGGGCGCGCCGGTTGTGCGGGTGGCCGGCATTGAACGCGTCGATTTCTTCGCGCCGACGCCCGACGTCGGCACGTTCCAGCAGGGTTTGCCAGATGGTATGCAGCCGCTCTGCATGGCGGACCGGCTGGCCGTACGGGGTGCTCTGCCCGGCTATGTAGAGGTTGCGCTGCCGCAGCTCGCCGGGGTCGAGGCCCAGTACCGGGGCGGCCCTGCCCAGGACCTCCTCGATGAGGAACATGCCTTGCGGGCCACCGAAGCCGCGGAACGCCGTCTGGGAAGTCTTGTTGGTCTTCGCGATCCGGCCATCGACGTGCACGTTGGGAATCCAGTAGGAGTTGTCCACGTGGCACAGCGCGCGGGTCAGCACCGGCTCCGAGAGATCAAGGCTCCACCCGCCGTCGCTCGTCAGCGTAGCCTTCAGCGCCTGGATGCGGCCATCCTGGTCGAAGCCGGCCTCCCACCTGGCATGGAATGGATGGCGCTTGCCCGTCATCGTGATGTCCTGGGTGCGGTTAAGGCGCAGGCGCACGGGCCGCCCGGTGAGCACTGCGCCCAGCGCCGCGACGGCGGCGAAGCCGTGGGGCTGCATTTCCTTGCCGCCGAAGCCGCCGCCCATGCGGAGGCATTGGACGGTGACGTCGTGGTTGTGCCGGCCCAGCACGTGCGCCACGATTTCCTGCGTCTCCGAGGGATGCTGAGTGCTGCTGTGGACGAAGATCTGCCCGCCTTCATCGAGATACGCGAACGATGCGTGGGTCTCCAGGTAGAAGTGCTCCTGGCCGCCGTACTCGATCTCGCCGGTGAACCGGTGGGCAGCTCCTTCCAGGGCGGCATCGACGTCGCCCCTGCTGAGGGTCGGTTGGAGGCCCTGGAAGCTCTCTGCCTCGATGGCTTCCGTGAGCGTCAGCAGCGAGGGGAGCGGGTCGTAGCTGACGTCGACTGCCTCGGCGCCCAGCCGCGCGGCCTCGGGCGTTTCGCCCAGCACCCAGCAAACGGCATGGCCGTAGTACATGACCTCGGTGGGAAAAAGCGGTTCGTCGTGCTTGGTGCCGGCATCGTTGACGCCGGGAACGTCTGCCCCGGTCAGCACCCGGACCACTCCCGGGACCTGCAGCGCCGGTTCGGTCCGCAAGGAGGTCACGACGGCGTGGGCATGCGGTGCCTGGACTGGCCAAGCATGGAGCACATTCTGGCGGCCCACAATGAGGTCATCGGTGTATAGGGCCGTTCCCGTGACGTGCAGTGCGGCGGATTCGTGCGGCACCGTCATGCCGACGACGGGATTGACCGGGCGGTCGGCAAGGGATTTCATCGGGCTACCTCCACAGCGGACGCTGTTTCCGCAAAAAACTTGAGCATCGCCTGGCCGAGCATCGCCGAGCGATAACGGGCGCTCGCCCTCAAATCGTCGATCGGCGTGCCTTCGGCGGACATGACGGCGACGGCAGCCTCGGCCGTTTCAGCTGTCCACGGCTGGCCCGCCAGCGACTGCTCCGTGATGGTTGCACGGATCGGCGTGGCCGCAACGCCGCCGACGCCTATCCGGATGGAGGATACGGTGCCGCCGTCGAGCTGCATGGCGAAAGCGATGGCCACGCTTGAAATATCGTCAAAACGGCGCTTGGCGATTTTGTAAAAGGCGGTGCTCTCCGCAAGCGGCAGCGGGATCCGCACCGCGCGCAGGAGCTCGCCGGGTTTCCTGACGCTCTGGCGGTACCCGGTGAAGTATTCGGCAAGCGCGACTTCCCGCTCACCGCTGGCGGAGGCCAGCACGACCGACGCGTCCAGCGCCAGCAGCGCCGGCGCGGAATCACCGATGGGCGACCCCGTCGCCAGGTTGCCGCCCAGGCTTGCCGTATTGCGGATCAGCGGGGAGGCGAACTGCGGGAAGAGTTGGTCCAACAAAGGCACGCGCCCGGCCAACCCGCGATCGATCTCGGTGAGGCTTAGGGCCGCCCCGATGCTGATCCGGCCGCTGCCGACCTCCAACGTCCGCAGCGGCTCCAGTCTGTCGATGGCAATGGTCAGCGGCGGCCGCGTATGCCGCAGGTTCACCTCCACCCCGAGGTCGGTGGCGCCGGCGACCAGCTTGGCCTCCGGATTGTGTTCGAGCAGGTCGAAGAGCTCCTCCATGGCCGCAGGCCGGACGAAGCGGGCGCCGTCGACAATCTTTTCGGTAGGTCGAGCGGCAGGGGCGGGGCCGCCCTGCCGGACAAGCAGCGGGTCGGATCCATCGGGGGAGCCGAGCGCGTACGCCGCGTCCCGGATGGGCCGGTAGCCGGTGCAACGGCACAGATTGCCACTCAGGGCATGCAGGTCAAAGCCGTTGGGCCCGCTTTCATGGTCGGTCGCATGCTCCTCGCCGGCCACCGCCGTCGCGGTCTGCGCCGCCCCGGAACCGGACGCGTTCCGCTCCGGGCGGTAGTACTCGGCGGCCATGGAGCAGATGAACCCCGGCGTGCAGTAGCCGCACTGGGCTCCGCCGCGGTCCGCCATCTCCCGTTGAACGGGATGCAGTGCCTCCTCGGCGCAGGGACCCGCCGCGGTACCGAGCCCCTCCGCAGTGATGAGTTCCTGTCCGTCGAACGCCAAGGCAGGAGGCAGGCAGGCGTTGATCGAGGTCCAGCGGCTTCGGCCGACCCCGTCCGGGCGGGCCACGAGGACGGCGCAGGCACCGCACTCACCCTCGGCGCAGCCCTCCTTCGCCCCGGTCAAGCCCTCCGTTCTCAGCCAGTCGAGCAACCGGGTGTGCGGACCGGCCCCGCCGCAATCGCGCAGTTGGCCGTTGACGGTTATCTGGCTATCGCCCATGCCTCAATCTCCTCAGCGCCCTTAGACGTGCCTTGAGAATCATCCTGTGACTCACACCATACTGCGTAACGCGTGAGGGTAAACCCATAGCCTTCAGCCGGAAGATGTTGGGTGGATATGTTTGCAGTGTATGCCGCCGCTCATATGAGCGGCTGTCGGGGGCTCATATGATAGATTGGCGGAAAAGTAACCCTGCTCACAAGGTGGTTCCAATGTCATCGCTGAACGCGCGCAACCTCGCAAATCTTCCCCCGCAACTAGTCAAGCCGAGCTATGACCGTTCGCAGTTGACTGCTGGCATCGTCCATTTTGGCGTCGGCGGCTTCCACCGGGCGCACCAGGCCATGTATCTGGACCGGCTAATGAACCAAGGCGAGGCTTTGGACTGGGCCATCTGCGGCGTCGGCGTTCTGCCCGGGGACGCGCTCATGAAGAAGGTCATGGATGATCAGGACTGCCTCTATACCCTGGTGATCAAGAACCCGGACGGCACCCGGGAAGGACGGGTCGTCGGGTCTATCATCGAGTACCTGTTCGCTCCCGAAGATCCGGATGAGGTGATCGAAAAAATGGCCTCGGAACAGGTCCGCATTGTCTCCTTGACCATCACCGAGGGTGGCTACAACTTCCACCATGTGACCGGGGAGTTCGATGCTGGAAACCCGGCTGTGGCAGCCGATCTAGAGCCAGGTGCCACCCCGGCAACCACCTTCGGGCTGGTGACGGAAGCCTTGGCCCGGCGCCGTCAGCGCGGTCTGCCGCCGTTTACGATCATGTCGTGCGACAACATCCAGGGCAACGGCGACGTCGCAAAGAAGATGTTCACCGCCTACGCCAGACTTAAGAACCCCGAACTGGGTGCCTGGATAGAGGCGAACGTTGCCTTTCCCAACTCTATGGTGGACCGCATCACGCCCGTCACCACTGATGAAGACCGCGCCGCCATTGCCGAGGGGTTCGGCGTCGAAGATGCCTGGCCGGTGGTCTGCGAGGACTTCGAGCAGTGGGCGCTGGAGGACAACTTCCCGCAGGGCCGCCCGCCCTTCGAAGCGGCCGGCGTCCAGCTGGTAGACGACGTGGAGCCGTACGAGCTGATGAAGCTGCGCCTGCTTAACGCCAGCCACCAGGGCCAGTGCTACTTCGGTTACCTTGCGGGCTACCGGTACGCCCACGAGGTATGCCAAGACCCTGTTTTTGCGCAGTTCCTACTGGACTACATGGATAAGGAAGCAACTGCCACGCTCCATCCGGTCCCCGGAATCGACTTGGACGCGTACAAGCACAAGCTGATCGCGCGCTTCTCCAACGAGCATGTCCGGGACACCCTGGCCCGCCTTTGCGCGGAAAGCTCGGACCGGATTCCGAAATGGCTGGTGCCTGTCATCCAGGAAAACCTGAAGAACGACGGCGAGATCCACCGTTCCGCTGCGATTGTCGCCAGCTGGGCGCGTTATGCGGAAGGAACGGATGAGGTCGGCGAGGCGTTCGTCGTCGTCGACCGTCTGAAGGAGCATCTGATGGAGGCTGCCGCACGGAACCGCGAGGACAAGCTGGCCTTTATCTCGCAGCGGGAAGTTTTCGGCGATCTGGTTGACGAGCCCCGCTTTGTCGAGGCCTATGCGGCGGCACTGGGGTCGCTGCAGACGCGCGGAGCGAAGGCTACGGTCGCGGCGCTGATTGAAGACGGAACGTTGTAGCTGGGGCGCCAGGCCCGGTTGCGCCACTGTCCCGGAAACTCCTTCTTTGTCAGCGCAACCGGTGCGATCAGCGCAACCAGCGCAGGGACGAGGAAGACATCAGCGCTGACCATTGGCGACCCAGGCCGTAGGTGTTGCCGGCGTGTGTGGCGGCCAGTGCGATCATGGCCGCGGCGTAGACCACGTGCTCGTCAATGACCGGATTGGACTTAAGCGGCAGCGAGGAGAGCCACATCAGCACCATGAGTGCGGATCCGCCAACAGCGGCTGCGCGGAGCGCGATGCCAAGAACCAGTGCGGTTCCGACGGCCAGCAGGCCGAGCATGAATGCCCAGTCCACGACCGGCGCACCAGCCAGCGGCTGGAACAGTCCGGCAAGCGAACCCTTCACGCTGCCCAAGTAGCCGGCCGTGGGCGAGCCGCCGGCGATCCAGGCCTTCTCAGGTGCTGTAGCGAATCCAAGGCCAAAGGTCTTATCCAGAAAGGCCCACAGAAAGACAGAACCCAGTAGGATCCGCAATATTGCCAGCGGTCGGGCATGCCTTTGGGGTGCTGCCGGGCGCATTTGCGCGGAGTCCGCGGTGGGAGCTGCCGCTGTCATTTTGGGCGTTCCTGGTGTTTCTTGTACCGTCTGCATGGTGATTTCTCCTGGGGAGTGGGGAAAATTGTCCGTGGGCGGGGCTACATGGATGACGGGACGCGCACTGTCCTGCGCGTTGCCGGGGGTGCCCCTGGCCAGCCGCGGATCTCGGCTCGAGCTCCGGTCGATCCGTCCAAGAGGAGTCCTGACGACTCCTGTGTTGGGCTGGCTAGACAATATGAGGTGAGGGTGGCTGGGTTTGCTGCCCGTCCGGGGCGGCCATTGTCGCCGTGCGGTCCTGCGGCGCCGGCTTGATGCCGACAGGTTCCCGTCATGTGGGAGGCGGCGCCGCAGGGCCTACTGCCCGGCGGGATGGGCCTATATCCGGACGGGCAGCAGGACAGCTGCCACCAGCGAGGGCCGGGGCCTTCTGTGTCACAGCATCCCGTGGATTGCCAGTGAACAACCTCCTTGGCTTTGAGCCTTCGTGAGAGTTGCATTGGTAGTGCCACATGTGAATCTTGGGAGGTCCCGGCTATGTACCAGCATACTTTTGTTGGGCTTGATGTTCACGCGGCCAGCGTTGTCGGCTGCGCGTTGATCCCGGAGACGGGTGAAATGGTTCAGGAGAAGATGGATTCGGATCCGGCGGTGGTGCTGGAATGGATCCGCCGCTTCGAACCTCCGGTGAAGGCCGTGTACGAGTCCGGACCGACCGGGTACGTCCTGGCCAGGTACCTGCGCGAGGCCGACGTCGACTGTGTGGTGGCGGCGGCCTCGAAGCTGCTGCGTGCACCGGGCGACAAGGTCAAAACGGATCGGCGCGACGCCCGGATTTTGACGGAAATGCTCGCCCTGGGCCAGGTCACCGAGGTCCGGGTCCCGACCCGGGCGCAGGAGGATCTGCGGGATTTGTCCCGGCTGCGGGCCAGGGCAGCGAAGAACCTGGCCCATGCCCGCCAGCACGTGAACGCGGTCCTGCTGCGGCACGGAATCCGGTACCCGAAGGAAACGAAATGGACGCAGGAGCACCGGGTGTGGCTGCACCGGCAGCATTTCGAGTCCCCGGTGCTGCAGTTCACCTATGAGGCCGACGTGGAACAGGCTGAACTGCTGGCAGAGCACCTCAAACGCATTGACCATCGCGTCGCCGAGGTTGCCAGGGACTGTGAATACACGCCGGTGATCGAGGCGTTGATGTGCCTGCGCGGCATCCAGGTCACGACCGGGTTCGGGCTCGCCGTGGAGATCGGTGACTGGACCCGGTTCACCGGGGCCAACATCGGTTCCTACCTCGGCCTGGTGCCCAGCGAGCAGTCCTCGGGCCAAGCCCGGCACCAGGGGCGATCACGAAGGCCGGCAGCAAGTACGCCCGCAGGCTGCTCATCGAGGCGGCCTGGGTGCACCGGCGCTCCTACGCCCGGCCCGGGGTCCGGCTGCTGCGGCAACTGGAAATGGTCGGCCCGTCCACCCGGATCCGGGCCTTGGAAGGCAACCACCGCCTCCATCGCAAATGGGAAGTCTTTGATGCTCGCAAGAAACGCTCCGTCACGGCGAACACTGCAATCGCGCGGGAACTTGCCGGCTGGTGCTGGTCTCTGGCTGCGCCCCTGCAACAACCCGAGCATGGGCAGGGGAAACGCATGAACGCGGCCTGACAAGAACGTGCCTCCGGGCTGTGGCGGCCGTGACGTGGCAGCATTTTGGGGCTAACTCGAGAGCCGACTATGAGCAAACGGCCCAAACCGTTGACGCTCGATGCTAGACAGCGATATGCCCCGGCCGAATAATCGTCATGCGGTAACCAATCCGCGCATATCAGTCTGACACTGCAGTCGACAACAAGACTCGCCAGCACGACAGCCCCCACGCCCGGACGGTACCCAACGCAGCGGCCCCCGACAAAGAAGTTGGGAGCCGCTCATCTATGCCTCTTGACAAACCTTCCCCACATATCAGTCGGGTACCGTACCGTCAGGAATTCCAATTAGGCAAATTTTCCATGAGGTATTTCGATGAGTGACGTCAGGCCGAGTGTTTTTCCGCACATCCTGGATACGGCATGTGCCAGTTCTGCTTCCGGATATATCCAACGCCGGATACGTCACCGCGGAAGCGCTCGTCGAATCTCCCTGACCTGAGTCAGGGGGCAAGTGTGTACCATGTGCGCTACGTTCTCCCCGCGGGCACGCGGTCAGATACCGTAGACCGCCTGCCTGGCCTCTGCGTAACGTCCGCGCACCTCTGCACCCCAGCCGCCCAACGGATCCGGTTCATGGGCTGCAGCGGTTACCGGCTTCCAATCCAGCAGTTCGCCGGTCACCGCCCAGGCAGCCTGCCGCGCAGCCCCCAGAGCCACGTACTCACCTGCGGCCGGCACTTCCACGGGCACACCGAAGATGTCCGCAGCTGCCTGGCGCAAGGAGCGTGACTTCGATCCGCCGCCGATCAGGATCACTTTGTCCACCGGTACGCCCTTTGCGCGCAGCAATTCCTGGGCATCAGCCAGCGAGTTCAGAACGGCGAGGACGCCGGCCCGGGCCAGATTACAAGGCGTCATGTTCTCCCGTGTCATCCCGGTCAGGCTTCCGCGGGCATCCGGCAGATTCGGTGTTCGCTCGCCGTCGAGATAGGGCAGCAGGGTCAGGCCGCCTGCGTCCGGCGCCGCGGCCAGCGCCAGACGGTCCAGCTCGGGCAGGTTCACATCGAGCATTGCGGCCGTCGCCGTCATGACCCGAGCACAGTTGATCATGGCCAGCAGCGGCAGATGTTGGCCGGTGGCATCCGCGAAGCCTGCCACGGCGCCACTGGGGTCACGGACCGGTTCCACCGCCGAGGTGAATACCGTTCCGGAGGTGCCCACGGACACCACCACTTCGCCGGGGTTGAGGCCCAGCCCCAAAGCCGCCGCCGCGTTGTCGCCGGCACCGGCGCCCGCTACGGCCCGGTTGGTACCCCACCGGTCCAAGAGATTCCCGCCGGTTTCGGCAGGACCAAGCACGGGCGGCAGAGCGGGGACGGCGCCGAAGAATTGCTCGAGCAGGTCTGTCCGGTATTCACCGGTGACCGGGGAATAGTAAGCCGTTCCGGACGCATCGCTGCGGTCCGTGAAGAACTCCCCGGTGAGACGGTAGTTGAGGTAATCATGCGGTAGCAGGACGTGGGCGACTTTGGCCGCCAGAGCCGGTTTGTTTTGTGCGAGCCAGGCCAGCTTGGTCAGCGTGAAGGATGCTACTGGGACCAGGTTGACGGCGTCGATCCAAGCCTGGGCTCCAATCTCTTTCACCATTTGTCCGGCCGCGTCGGCGCTGCGCGTGTCGTTCCACAGCAGGGCATCGTGGACCGGCTGGTTCTGCGCATCCAGCGCCACCATGCCATGCTGCTGTGCTGCCACGCTGACGCCCGACACTTCCTGGCCAAGGTTCCGGATGCCGGCGTCGTTCCAAGCCTTGTCCAATGCAGCATCCCAGCGTTCCGGGTTGATGGAGGTGCCGTCCGGATGCGGCGCGGAGGCAGATGATACGATCCTGCCGCTGTCGATGTCGACGGCGAGCACCTTGCAGGACTGGGTGGAGGAATCCACACCGATAACAATGCTCATGCGCTCGGCACCGACTTCGTGTGGAGCGGTTCTTCAAGGGCCCAGGCGAGTTCTTCGTCGATGATCAGGGTGCCCACAATCCCGGCCCGAATGGCTGCGTGGACCGCGTCGGCCCGCGCTGCGCCCTGGGCCACTACAACCACATGCGGGGTTTGCCGAAGCTGTTCGAGCGTTACGGCGATGACACACTCGTCCAGCGCCGTCCGGACCGGCTGGCCGTCGGCGCTGATCAGCCGTCCGGAGCACTCCGCGACAGCTCCCGCATCGACACCGGCGAGCCGGGTGGCGTTGTCCACCCGGTCCCAGACGGTGGAAATGCCTGCCCTCCAGCCGCCCAAGGCAACCACCGCCAAGTCCAGGGAATCCGCCTTGACCAGCGCCTGCGAGATTTCCGGCTGCCGCTTCAGGCTCTCCGCCGTCGCGGCGTTCTCCACCACCAGTGGAGCCCAGATCGGCCAGGTCTTGCCCTGGGTGACTTCCCCCAAGGTCCGGATCAGGTCAATGGAACTTCGGCTCCCGGGAACGGGCAGGGCGCCCGCGAGTTGGACCAGGTCACAGTCCGGCAGTTCGGTGACACGCCGGGCCGCAAGGTCCAGGGCCCGGGACCACGAAATGCCGACTGTAGCGCCCTTCCGGGTCCGCTTCATAAGTTGTTCAGCCGCTGCTTCCGCCATCCCGTCGCGTGTTTGCGAGTCATCAGACCCGGTCGCGGTCACGATCACGGATTCGATTCCGAGGTTCCGCTGGAGCGCCGACGTGTCCACGGCGGAAGTGGCATGGGGAAACGCAACCTCAATCCTGACAATCCCTCTGGCGCGGGCTTCCTCCAGCAACCTGGCTACCTGGAAGCGCGATATGCCATAGGCGGTGGCGATCTCGACCTTGGATTTGTTCTCCAGGTAATAGTCCCGGCCGATGTGGGCCAGGAGTTTGTCGTCGGAAGGCTGTGCCACTCGAAAAAACCTCCATTTGTAACGAATGAGCGCGCGGCTCTTGCTCAAATGAGTATATATGACTAAAGTCACTTAACAAATGAGCGTAGCGAGGATCTCAAATGAGCAAGGGTGGCTTAATGAAACTAGGACGTAAACCGGATTCCGGCCGGTCCGACGGGCGCAGCAAAGGCCGTCTGCTCGCGGTCGTTGCTGCGGGCTCCGCTGCGCTGTTGGCCCTGACAGGCTGTGGCGGGGCGGTCGGCGGCGGCAAAGAAGAAATCGTGGTGGCAATCGTCTCCAATCCCCAGATGCAGGACGCGATTAACTTGCAGGAGAACTTCAGGGAACAGCACCCGGATATTGATGTCCGTTTCGTTTCCCTGCCGGAGAATGAGGCTCGCGCGAAGATCACGGCTTCGGTAGCGACGGAAGGCGGGGAATTCGACGTCGTCATGATCTCCAATTACGAAACCCCGATGTGGGCGGAGAACGGGTGGCTGACGAACCTGCAGGAGTATGCGGAAACCACCGAAGGGTACAACCCGGAGGACTTCGTGCCGACTATCCGCGAGGCGCTGAGCTACGAAGGGGACCTGCACTCGGTCCCGTTCTACGGCGAATCCTCCTTCCTGGCTTACCGGGCGGACCTGTTCGAAGAAGCCGGCCTGACCATGCCGGAGCAGCCCACCTGGGATGACATCCGCCGGTTCGCCAAGGAACTCCATGACCCGGCCAAAGATTTCTCCGGCGTGTGCCTTCGCGGCCTGGCGGGTTGGGGAGAAGTGATGGCACCGCTGAACACAGTGATCAACACCTACGGCGGACGTTGGTTCGACATGGAGTGGAACGCCACCCTGGACTCCCCGGAAGTCGAGGCAGCGGTTACCGATTACGTTGACCTGATCCGCGACTACGGCCAGCCGGGTGCGGCCACCAGCGGGTACGGTGACTGCCTCACGCGCTACAGCCAAGGCAATGCGGCCATGTGGTACGACGCAACGGCCATGGTCTCCAGTGTGGAAGATCCGGAATCCTCGCTCGTGGTCGGCAAAACGAAGTACGCCCCTGCGCCGGTGGAAGAAACCGAAGCGGCAGGATGGCTCTACAGCTGGTCCCTGGCCATTCCGGCGGCGAGCGAGCACAAGGATGCGGCGTGGGACTTCATCTCGTGGATGACCAGCCCCGACTACATCAAGCTGGTAGGCGAGGAGATCAGCTGGGAGCGGGTACCGCCAGGCAGCAGGCTGTCAACCTATGATATTCCCGAATACGCCGAAGTATCGGAGGCGTACGCGGAGCCTACTCTGGACGCCATGGCCGGCGCTTCGCAGGAATCCTCCATGGCCAAGCCGGTTCCCTACACTGGCCTGCAGTTCGTCGGCATTCCTGAGTTCCAGGACCTGGGAACGCGCGTAGCGCAGCAAATATCGGCCGCCATCGCAGGCCAAAAGAGCGTTGAAGAAGCACTGCGGCAGTCGCAGCGGTACGCCGAAACAGTGGCTGAGAGCTACAAGACAGGAGAACGCTGATGTCTACGCTCGTTGAGAAGCAACAGTTGAAGCGGCATGAGCAACGCCAGGACCGGGACCGCGCCAAAGCGGCCAAGGCAGAGGGATGGCGCCGCCGAGGCCCCTTGCTGCCGGCGCTGATCTTCACGATCATCGTCACGCAGCTGCCCTTCCTCTTTACCCTTTGGTACTCCCTGCAGAACTGGAATCTGCTGCGGCCCGACGGCGATGCTTTCGTCGGGCTGAGGAACTACATCGACATCTTCGCGGACTCGACCTTCCGCCAGGCCGCCCTTAACAGCATCATCTTCACGCTGGGCTGTGTCTTCGCTGCCATGGTCCTGGGCATCGTCTTTGCTTTGCTGCTGGACCGCAACTTCAAGGGCCGCGGCTTCGTCAGGACGCTATTGATTACGCCTTTCCTGATCATGCCGGTCGCCAGCGCGGTGCTGTGGTCCGTGTCGATGCTCAACCCCAGCTATGGCCTGTTCAACTGGATCCTCGGACTGTTCGGGATTCCGGCGGTGGACTGGACATCGTCGTTCCCGGTGATCTCGATCCTGATGGCACTGGTCTGGCAGTGGACGCCGTTCATGATGCTGCTGGTCCTCGCCGGGCTGCAGGCCCAGCCGAAAGACGTTCTGGAAGCTGCCCAGATGGACGGGGCCGGCTGGTGGAAAACTTTCGTTTCCATCACGCTCCCGCAGCTGCGCCGCTACATCGAACTGGGTGTGCTGCTCGGTGCAATCTACGTGGTCAACACATTTGACCAGATCTACTTGATGACGGCCGGTGGCCCGGGCACAGCCAGCGCCAACCTGCCGTTCTACATCTACCAGCGCGCGTTCCTCGGCTTCGACATCGGCCAAGCCGCCGCCATGGGCGTCATTGTCGTGATCGCCACCATCATCATTGCTACCTTCGCGCTGCGCCTGATTTTCCGCAGCTTCGACGTAAAGGACTAGACGTGGCCATCGATACTGCTACCGCGCCGGCCTCCGCCGCCGGCCGCTCCGAGAAAGCACCGAAACGAGGCCGCCGGCCGTCGTCGTTATTAACGGTTTTGACCTGGATTTTGGCCATCGGATTCTTCTCCCCGGTGATCTGGATGGTGATGACCTCCTTCAAACAGGAGTCCGCGGCCGCATCCAATCCGCCCACCTTCTTCTTCGAACCCACGCTGGACCAGTACCGCGCGGTCCTGGAAGCGGGCGCAGGGTCCTACTTCCTGAACTCGCTGATCGCCACGGGAGTGTCCACGCTGCTGGTGATCGTGCTCGCGGTGCCGGCCTCCTATGCGCTGAGCATCCGCCCGGTGAAGAAGACCCAGGATGTGCTGTTCTTCTTCATCTCGACCAAAATGCTCCCCGTGGTCGCCGTGATCATGCCGATCTACGTCATCGCCGGGCAGCTGAAGGTGCTGGACAACATCTGGACACTGGTGGTGCTCTACACGGCGATGAACCTGCCGATCGCCATTTGGATGATGCGCTCCTTTTTCGAAGAGGTGCCGGGCGAGGTGCTGGAAGCCGCCCAGATGGACGGTGCAGGCCTGCTGAAAACCATGCGTACCATCCTGATGCCCATGGTGGCCCCCGGCCTGGCCGCGACGGCACTGATCTGCGTGATCTTCGCTTGGAACGAGTTTTTCTTCGCGCTGAATCTCACCGCGGCCAAGGCGGCAACGACACCGGTCTTCCTGGTCTCGCAAATGACCAGCGAGGGCCTGTTCCTGGCCAAACTTTCCGCGGCCTCGGTGCTGGCGTCCCTGCCAGTGGTGCTGGCCGGCTGGATTGCCCAGAAGCAGTTGGTCCGCGGTCTGTCGATGGGAGCAGTCAAATGAGCGAGCAGGGAGATATGACTATGCAGGTTTCGGTGCTGGACGGGCCGGGCAAACTGCGCGTTGAGGAACGTCTGGTTCCCACGCCCGGTCCGGGAGAAGTGCTGGTGCGGATCAGATCGGTTGGTGTCTGCGGCTCGGACACGCACTATTACCGCGAGGGCAGGATCGGACCGTACGTAGTTGAGCAGCCGCTGGTCCTCGGGCACGAGCCGTCCGGCGAGATTGTGGCGCTGGGCTCCGGTGTGTCCAACCGGGCGGTGGGCCAGCGGGTATCGCTTGAACCGGGAATTCCGGACCCGCTCTCGGCCGAAAGCCTGGCCGGCCACTACAACCTGGATCCGGCCCTGCGGTTCTTCGCCACCCCGCCGGTGGACGGCGTTTTCGCCGAATATGCGGTCCACCCCGCCGCGTTCTGCCATCCCGTACCGGAGCATGTTTCCGACGACGCCGCCGCCCTGCTGGAACCGCTCAGCGTGGCGTTGGCTGCGAAGTCTGCCGGGGACGTCCGCCTCGGAGCGAAGGTGCTGGTGGCCGGTGCTGGGCCGATCGGACTGCTCATTTCGCAGGTCTGCCGCGTGGCCGGTGCTGCGGTGACCCTGACCGACGTCCGCAAGGAGCGCCTGGAACTCGGCCAGCGGTATGGTGCGGCACAGACGTTTACGACGGCGGAAATGCCCGCGGCCGGCGACGCATATCCCGGCGGCGGCTATGACGTCTTCATCGATGCCACCGGCGCCGAACCTGCCATCCTTTCCGGCCTGCAACGGCTGGCCCCGCGGGGCCGCTGCGTGCTGGTCGGCATGGGAGCAGACAGTATTGCGCTGCCGGTCCCGCTGGTCCAGGGCCGGGAACTGACGATCACCGGAACGTTCCGCTATGCGAATACCTGGCCCACCGCCGTCGAACTTGCGGCTCGGGGCTTGGTGGACCTCGACGGCCTGGTCACCTCGCACCACACGCTTGATGACGTGGAAGCGGCGCTGACCGCCGGGGCCACGCCGGGTGCGCTCAAGGCGGTGGTCCGTCCCTAGTTCGTTCCGGGGATGACCTTGTACCTGCCGCTGTCCGCACTTACGGTGGAACCAGACGACAACGGAGGGCCTGAGATGACTGAGAAGAGCATTGAACAGTGGTGGCCGGAGCTGCACACGGCAACCAAACAGTGGTTCCGGCAGAACCTGCGGGCCGAGAGCGTTGAGTCGGATGTCGCCCTCGAGGTTTATGACGCGGGCGGCCCGGATCTTAAGGACACAACGCTGGCGCCGAAGGACTGGGACTTCATTGAGACGCAGTCCGAATTCGTCGACTAGGACCGCGGAAAAACTGACGGTCGCGGAAGCGTCAACCGGATTTCCGGTTGGCGCTTCCCGCCGTTCATGCGGGTGCCGCAGGATGGAAGCATGACCCAGGGCTACAGCGCGGACTTCTTGCTGACCACCGTTGAACTTCCCCGTCCCGCAACCGCGGTGAAGGTGCTCGACTACACCCATTTCACGATCTGCCTCAACACACAGCAACGGCTCGCGGAGCTGGCCGCAGTGAACATCGACGGCGCCCAGCTCCAGGACTTGCCACGGGAAGACAACTGGCGGCTGGATCCGAGGCTGGCTGCGGACCTACAGGCAGGTGAGGACCTGTACCGCGGAAACGATCTTGACCGCGGGCATCTGGTGCGGCGGCTGGACCCGGTGTGGGGCAGGCGGGTCGAGGCCGCCAAGGCCAACACGGAAACGTTCTTCTATACGAACGCCGCACCGCAGGTAAACACCTTCAACCAGTCCAAGGACCTGTGGCTGGGCCTGGAGGACTACCTGATGGACCATGCGGACAACTACGACACCAGGCTCAGTGTCTTCACCGGTCCGGTCTTCGATGATGCGGATCCGCGGTACCGGGGCTTCTCTATCCCGCTGCTGTTCTGGAAAGTAGCAGCCTGGCGCGCCGCCGAAGGAATTGCGAGCACCGCCTACATCCTGGACCAGTCTCCCTTGCTGGACGAGATCGAACTGGAACGGCTGACCACGGCGGCCACGGCAGCGGGCGAGATTCCGCCGCTCGGGCCGTACCGGACCTTCCAGGTTCCCGTGCAGGATGTCCAGTCCCTCACGGGACTCGGGCTGGAGCAGCTCGTTGAGGCGGACCGGTTCACCGCGCGGGGGCATGAGCGTGATGGACAACCGCGATGGCTCCTGTTGGAAAGGCCGGAGCAGATGCGCTTGAAGCCCGGGGCCGGATAGCGCTGGCGGCCGGCGGCCGGCGCTAGGCCAGCAGCCAGGCTGCGATGATGAGGGCCGGCACCGCCAGCGCGGAGGACAGCAGGACCACGTCGCGGGCCACGGTGATGCCGCGGCCGTAACGGCTGGCGAAGAGGAAGACGTTCTGCGCCGAGGGCAGGGCCGCCATGATGACCGCCCCGAAGACCAGCTCCGCATCCAGCCGGAACAGGAACGTGGCCACCAGGTACGTGAGCAGCGGCATCACGGCGGATTTCAGCGCGGTGGCGACGATGACCTCGGTGCGGCCCTCGCTCACCTTCAGCGGCCGGCTGCCGCGCAGCGACATACCGAAAGCCATCAGTACCAGCGGAACGGCCGCCCCGCCCAACAGCATCAGCGGCTCCCAGACCACTTCGGGAAGTTCGACGCCGGTCCAAGCCACGGCCACGCCCAGAAACGACGCGATGATCATCGGATTGCGGAACGGCTGCGTCACGATGTTTTTCAGCGACGGTTTGCGCCCGGAGGAGAGATCCAGGATGGTCAGGTACGCCGGCGCCAGCAACAGCAGCTGGATCAGCAGCACCGGCGCCACCGGCGTCGCGTTCCCCAAAGCGTAGAGGGCGATCGGAATGCCGATGTTGTTCGCATTCACATACGAACTCGCCATCGCGCCGACGGCGGTTTCGGCGGCCGGACGGCGGAACCAGATCCGGCTCAGCAGCACATAAAGCCCCGCCGTCGACACCGAGGTGATCAGGGCAATCGGCACGTAGGCGGAGAAGACCGCCTCCAGATCCGCCTGGGCGAGCACGGTAAACAGCAGCGCCGGGTTGGTGATGAAAAAGGCGGTCTGGGTCAGGGCCTGGGCGGCGTGCGGGCCGCCGATCTGGAAGCGCGCGGCAATGTAGCCAACCACTATGACGGCGCCGACAATGGCGAAACCAATCAGGACGCCGACCAACACAAACCTCCGTATCCCAGGCAAAAGGAACCGGCCCCGCAGCCTGGGACAGCGGGGCCGGACCTTTCGACTTTACTAGCGGACCGAACTTTTCTAGCGCACCAGCGCAGGCCGCTTCGGGTTGAACTCCCAGCCGGGCACCAGGAACTGCATGGCGGCGGCATCGTCCCGGGCACCGAGCCCGTGTTCGAGGTAAAGCTGGTGCGCCGCCTCGAGTGCCTGCCGGTCCAGTTCCACGCCGAGGCCCGGGCGTGCCGGGACCTCGATGTAGCCGCCCTTGATCTGCAACGGATCCTTGGTCAGTCCCTGGCCGTCCTGCCAGATCCAGTGCGTGTCCAGAGCCGTGATCTTGCCCGGCGCCGCGGCACCCACCTGGGTGAACATGGCCAGCGAGATGTCGAAGTGGTTGTTCGAGTGCGAACCCCACGTCAGGCCGAAGTCACTGCACAGCTGCGCCACCCGGACCGAGCCCTGCATGGTCCAGAAATGCGGATCCGCCAGCGGAATATCGACGGCGTTCGTCCGGATGGCGTGGGCCATCTGCCGCCAGTCCGTGGCAATCATGTTGGTCGCCGTCGGCAGGCCGGTGGCCCGCCGGAACTCCGCCATGGTCTCGCGTCCGGAGTAAGTTCCCTCCGGGCCGCAGGGATCCTCGGCATAGGCCAGCACGCCGCCCAAACCGCTGCAGAGTTCAATAGCTTCCTGCAGCAGCCAGCCGCCGTTGGGATCAAGCGTGATCCGGGCTTCCGGAAAACGCTTGGCCAGCGCGGTCACCGCGGCGACCTCTTCCTTGCCCGGGAGCACGCCGCCCTTGAGCTTGAAGTCCTGGAACCCGTAGCGCTGCTGGGCAGCTTCAGCCAGGGCAACAATCGCCTCCGGCGTCATGGCCTCCTCGCGGCGCAGCCGTTCCCAGTCGTCGGCCGGGTTTTCCTCGGCCAGGTACGGCAGATCGGTCTTCTTGCGGTCCGCCACGTAGAACAGGTAGCCGAGCATCTGGACCTTGTCCCGCTGCTGGCCTTCGCCGAGGAGCTCGGCCACCGGCACGCCCAGGTGCTGTCCCATCAGGTCCAGCAGCCCGGATTCCAGCGCCGTGACGGCGTGGATGGTGGTGCGCAGATCGAAGGTCTGGGCCCCGCGCCCGCCGGCATCCCGGTCAGCGAAAGCAACCGAGACCTTGCGCAGCAGCTGCCGGTACAGCGAGATCGGCTGGCCGACGAGGATGCTGCCGGCTTCCTCGATCGTGCTGCGGATGGCTTCGCCGCCGGGCACTTCACCTAACCCGGTGTTGCCGTTGCTGTCAGTGATGATGGCGATGTTGCGCGTGAAGAACGGGCCGTGCGCACCGCTGAGGTTCAGCAGCATGCTGTCATGGCCGGCTACCGGGACGGCCTCGACCGAGACGATCGTGGGGGTGTTACTTGCCATGCGCTAGTCCTTCGCGTTTTCTACGCTGCCGTCGAGGCGGCGGTTCAGTTTCCACGGGTTGTTATCCTGCAGCGGTGCCGGCAGGAGCTCGTCCGGAACGTTCTGGTAGCTGACCGGCCGCTGGAAGCGGTGGATGGCCAGGCTGCCTACGGAGGTGGAGCGTGAATCGGACGTCGCCGGGAACGGCCCGCCATGGACCATGGCATGTCCAACTTCGACGCCGGTGGGCCAGCCGTTGAAGAGGATGCGGCCAACCCTGCGCTCCAGCACGGGGAGCAGCTCACTGGCCGCCACCTCGTCGCCCTGCGCGTAGTGGACAGTCGCGGTGAGCTGTCCCTGGAGGTTCTCGGTAGCGGTGGCGAGTTCGGCAGCATCCGAGTAGCGGACAAAGAGCCCGGCTGCGCCGAAGACTTCCTCCTGCAGCCGCGGGGAGGCCGCGAAGTTTTCCGCACTGGTGCTGAACAGCCGCGGTGCCGGGGCGTTCTCGGTGGCACCCGGGGCGCCCTCGGCGACCTGCTCCACGCCGTCGGCCGCGGCCAGTTCCTTCACGCCGTCTTCCCACGCGCCGGCGATGCCCGGAGTGAGCATGGTCTGGCCCGCGCAGGAACGCAGCGAGCCTGCCGCGGCGCTGATGAAGGCGTCGCCGGTTTTGCCTTCGGGGACAAAGACCAGCCCGGGGTTGGTGCAGAACTGCCCGGCCCCCATGGTCAGCGACCCGACAAAGTCGCCGGCCAGAGCCGCCGCGTCTTCGGCGATGGCGCCAGGCAGGACAAACACCGGGTTGATGGAGGACATCTCGGCGTACACCGGGATCGGTTCCGGCCGCGCGGCTGCGGTCTTCATCAGGGCGATGCCGCCGGCCTGCGAGCCGGTGAAGCCCACGGCCTTGATGCGCGGGTCCGCCACGAGGGCCTGGCCGACCGAGCGGCCGGCGCCGAAGAGCAGCGAGAAGACGCCGTCGGGCAGGTCGCTGTCCTTGACAGCCTTGGCCACGGCCTGGCCTACAAGTTCGGCAGTACCCGGGTGGGCGTTGTGCGCCTTCACGATCACCGGGCAGCCGGCGGCCAGCGCGGAGGCGGTGTCCCCGCCGGCGGTGGAGAACGCCAGCGGGAAGTTACTGGCGCCGAATACGGCCACCGGGCCCAGCGGGATGTGGCGCTGGCGGATGTCCAGGCGGGCCGCCGGTTTGCGGTCCGGCTGTGCCGGATCGATGCGGACCTGCAGATGGTCACCTTGGCGGACCACGGCGGCGAACATCCGCAGCTGGCCGATGGTGCGGCCGCGTTCGCCTTCCAACCGGCCGGCGGGCAGGCCGGTTTCGGCGGTGCCGCGTTCGGTCAGTTCGGCGCCGATGGCTTCGATGTTGTCGGCGATACGCTCAAGGAACGCTGCGCGCACCTCGGGGGAAGTGGCGCGGTAGGTGTCGAACGCTGCTTCGGCTGCCTTGGTGGCGTCTTCGAGTTGCGCCACGCTGACCATGCCGAACGCCGGTTCAAGCTTTGCGCCGGTGGCCGGATTGATGGCGTTGACTTCGCCGTCGGTCCCGTTGACCGGGGTACCGGCGATGATGGAATTTCCTGTAATGGGCACGGGGGAATCTCCTAGCTGATTTTGTTGATCAGGGTGGTCAGTTCGTGCAGGTCGGACTCGGTGAGGTCCTGCAGCGGCGGGCGGACCTTGCCGCCGTCGCGGCCCACTGCGGTCAGGCCGGCCTTGACGATGGACACGCCGTAGCCCTTCACCCGGTCGCGGATGTCGAGGTAGGGGATGACGAAGTCGTTGAGCTTCTGGTAGACCGCCGTGCGGTTCTCGGCGCGGACGTCCTGGTAGAAGCCAAGCGCGAATTCGGGTACGAAGTTGAACATCGCCGAGGAGTAGGTGCTCACGCCCAGCTGCAGCAGCGGCAGGGCGAAGGTCTCCGCCGTCGGCAGTCCGCCGATGTATGCGAGGCGCTCGCCCACCTTGGCGTAAATCCGGGTCATCTGCTCGATGTTGCCGATGCCGTCCTTGAAGCCGATCAGGTTCGGGTTGCGCTCGGCCAGGATGGCCACGGACGTGTCCGTCAGGACGGCGTTCGCGCGGCTGTAGACGATGACGCCCAGGTTGGTGGCGCGGCAGACTGCGCTGACGTGTTCGATCAGGCCTTCCTGGTCCGCCTCGGTCAGGTACGGCGGCAGCAGCAGCAGGCCGTCCGCGCCGGCGGCCTCGGCAGACTTCGCCTGCTCGATGGCCTGGAAAGTGGGGCCGGTGGCGGAGGCCAGAACGGGGACCTTGCCGCCGATTTCATCCACCGCAACCCGGACCACGCGTTCCATTTCCGTGGTGGTGAGCGAGAAGCCTTCACCCGTGCCGCCGCCGGCGAAGAGGCCTGCGACGTCGTAGCCGGCCTGCCAGGCGAGGTGCTCGCGGTACCGGGCCTCATCGAACTGCAGGTCCGCATCGAAGTGCGTAACCGGGAAAGAGAGCAGGCCGGATTTGATCTGGGTTGCCAATTCGGCCGGGTTCAGCTGTGCCACGTGTTGTGTCCTTAGATCGGCGGCGCCAGGTCCTTGCCGTAGCGCCGAAAGGGGGTTTGCATTGCTGCCAGCCTAGGAACACTTTCGATGCATGTCCAAGAGTGTTTTTGTATGGTTTGATACCTTCCCAGCATTACGACGGCGGGGGCCTAACGTTCAGCGGCGCATCAGGCCTGCTCGATCAGGTCCATCACTCGGAGCAGGGCGGGATTGCGGGCATCCCGCTGCCAAATGGCATACAGCTCAACCGGGTCCTCGCCGAAACCCTCCACCTGTGCATACTCCACGCCGTCGATGCCCAGCACACTGGACGACTGCGGGACCAGCGCAATGCCGCGCCCGGCGGCCACCAGCAGCACCATGGTCAGGATCTGGCTCACGGTATGGACAAAGTTGGTGTTGGTGACCGGCAGGGTCCGGACCACCAGGTCGTAGAAGTAGCGGGCCTGGGTGGGGGAGTGCATGATCAGGTCTTCGTTGCGCAGGTCCTCCCCGGTGATCGCGCGCCCCAGCCGCCCCAGCGGGTGCCCCGCGGGCAGGGCGGCCACCATGGGTTCCCGGTACAGCAGCCGCGAGTCGAACAGCTCCTCGTCAAAGGGCGGCCGCGCCAGCCCGATATCGATTTCGCCCTTCACCAGGGCCGGGATCTGTTCGCGCGTCACCATCTCGGTGAGTTCGACGTCGATCTCCGGCAGGTGCGTCCCGATCTCGTTCAACAGCGCGCCCAGCAGTCCATAGGTGGAGGCCGCGGTGAAGCCGATGCGGATGGTGCCCGCGGCACCGGCGGAGATCCGCCGGGCAAGATCCGGGGCGCTGTCAGCCAGGGCGAGCAGTTTGCGCGCCTCGACGAGGAAGGCTTCGCCGGCCGCAGTCAGCGTCACCCGGCGGTTGTCCCGCTCGAACAGCTGCACCTGGATGCCGCGCTCAAGTTTCTGGATTTGCCGGCTCAGGGGCGGCTGGGTCATATTAAGGCGTTCCGCGGCGCGGCCGAAGTGAAGTTCTTCGGCAACGGCCACGAAACCGCGAAGCTGGTCGAGTGAGTACATGATGCACAGAGGGTATCACTTCATGCCTTATTGGGCTTGGACAAGTATCATGAGCTGTCCCTAGGCTTCCAGAAGCACCTTGCAGTGGTGATGGGCCTCACAACCGTTCACGGGTCCGCAGCCACACCCTGCACCATCCAAAAGGAGACTTACATGTTTGCATCCAAGCTCACCCGCCGCGGGGCCGTGTCCGCCAGTGCGGGCCTGGCGCTTGCCCTGAGCATGACTGCCTGCGGCGGCAACGTGGCCGACTCCGGGGCAGCCGCAGACGGCAGCGAGTTCCCGTCCGGTCCTGTGACCCTGACCATCGGTCAGGATCCGGGCGGCAGCACCGACCGGATCGGCCGCGCCCTGGCCGAGAACGCCGCAGACCCGCTGGGCGTGGCCATTCCCGTGGTCAACAAGCCCGGCGCCAACGGCGCCCTGGCCACCAAGGAAGTTGCCGGCATGGAGCCGGACGGCCAGAACCTGATTCTGCTCAATGCCTCCCTGATCACCATCACCCCGCTGGCCGTCAGCGAAGAAGAAGCGGTCTCGCTGGATGATGTCGAGGTCATCACCGGCATCTCCCAAGACGACTACGTACTGGTAGCCAACGCAGACTCCGGCCTGAAGACCATGGAGGACATCACCAGCGCCGACAAGAAGTTCAACTTCGCCACCACCGGCGTCGGCACCGGCAGCCAGCTGGCCCAGGCACTGCTGTTCAAGCAGGCCGAGGTTGAGGGAACCGATGTTCCGTTCGACGGCGGCTCCCCGGCCATGACCGCGCTGCTGGGCAACCAGGTGGACCTGGCGACCATCCAGCTGGGCGAGGCCATGCCGCAGATCGAGGCCGGCAAGCTGACCCCGATCGTGACCTTCTCCGAAGAGCGCAACCAGTACCTGCCGGACACGCCCACCGCCGTCGAGGCTGGCTACGACGTTCCGGTGTCCCAGTACCGTGCGGTCGCCGCCCCGAAGGGCACCCCGGAGCCGGTCCTGGCCGAGCTGAAGGAAGCCTTCACCGCTGCGTTCGAGTCCGAGAAGTACAAGGAGTTCAACGAGCAGAACCTGTTCACTCCGACCCAGATTGACGGCGAGCAGCTGGCCGCAGACTGGAAGGGCTACGCCGAGAAGTACAAGGCTCTCACCGAGGAGTACGGCGTTGATCTCGGAGGCGAGAAGTGACATCACCCAACGGTGATGGTTCCAACCTCGGCGGCAGCGACGTCCGCGCTGCCGCCGAGGCGGGCTCCGTACTCGATGATCTGACGCCGGAGCAGCTCGCGGCCGAATGGGACGAGGACAAACCCCCGGCAGCGGGCCCGCTGGCCAACATCGCGGCGGCCGCCGTCGTCGTCGTTATTGGCGTTGCCGGCATTTTCCTCTCCCTGGCCATGGGGCTGGGGACGCCCGAGGCGCCGGAGCCCGGCATGTGGCCGTTCATCATCAGTGTGGTGCTGGTTGTCCTGGCCACCGCGCTCGCGGTCTTCGGCCGGAACACGCTGGACGCCGAGAAGTTCTCCTCCTCAAGCTGGGCCGTGCTCTCCGGGGTCGGCACCCTGATCGGATTCGTGCTGCTGGTGGGGACTGTCGGTTTCGAGATCCCGTCCCTGCTGCTGACGTTCGTCTGGCTGAGGTTCCTGGGCAAGGAAACCTGGCGGATGTCCACGGTGCTCAGCTTCGCCGTTGTCGCCGCCTTCTACCTGATCTTCGTCGTGGCCCTCGGCGTGCCCGTCCCGCATTTGTTCTAGGGAAGACTCATGGAATTTTTTGAACCGGTGATCAACGGTTTCGGCGTGGTGCTGGAACCGATGAACCTGTTGTACTGCCTGCTCGGCGTCATGATCGGCATGCTGATCGGTGTGCTGCCGGGCCTCGGCCCCGCCGCGACCATCGCAATCCTGCTGCCGCTGACCTACGGCGTGGAGCCGGTCACCGCCATCATCATGCTGGCCGGCATCTTCTACGGTGCGCAGTACGGCGGCACCATCACCTCCGTCCTGCTCCGGCTGCCGGGCGAGGCCTCCGCCGTGGTCACGGTGTTCGACGGCTACGCGCTGGCCAAGCAGGGCAAGGCCGGAACGGCGCTGGGTATCGCGGCCATCGGCTCCTTTATCGGCGGCACCGTATCCATCATCGGCCTGACCCTGCTGGCCCCCATCGTGGCCGGCTTCGCGCTGGACTTCGGCCCGCCCGAATACACGGCCCTGGCACTGCTGGGCATCCTCCTGGTGGCCACGGTCAGCAACGGCGGCAAACTCAAATCCGTGATCGCCGCAGGCCTCGGCCTGCTGCTCGCCACGGTGGGCCGCGACGGCTTCACCGGCGAATCCCGCTTCACCTTCGGCAGCCTATCGCTGGCCGACGGCCTCGACTTCGTGCCGATCGCCATGGGCATCTTCGGGCTCGGCGAAATCCTCTACAACCTGGAGCAGCGCCACAACAAGGTGCAGGCTCCCGCGAAGGTGGCCAACGTGTGGCCCTCGCGCCAGGACCTCAAGCAGTCCTCCGGTGCCATCGGCCGCGGCTCGGTCCTGGGCTTCTTCCTGGGCATCCTGCCCGGCGGCGGCGCCACGCTCTCCTCGCTGGCGGCGTACGCCATGGAGAAAAAGCGCGCCAAGAACCCCGAGCGGTTCGGCCGCGGCGCGGTGGAGGGCGTTGCCGCACCGGAATCGGCCAACAACGCGGCGGCAACGTCGTCGTTCATCCCGCTGCTGACTCTGGGCATCCCCGCCAACGCCACCATGGCCATCATCTTCGGCGCGCTGCTGATCCAGGGCGTCACGCCCGGCCCGCAGCTGGTGGCCAACGACCCGGAACTCTTCTGGGGCGTGGTGAACTCGATGTACATCGGCAACATCCTGCTGCTGATCATGTCCATTCCGCTGGTGGGCATCTTCGTCAAGATCCTGCGCGTGCGGGCAGCCATCCTGGCCCCAATCACCGTGCTGATCACGCTGATCGGCGTCTACACCATCCGCAACAGCGTCTTCGACATCTGGCTGGTCATCTTCTTCGGCGTGATCGGCTACCTGATGAAGAAGTTCGGCTTCGAACCGGGGCCGCTCGTGCTGGCCTTCGTGCTCGGTGCCCTGCTGGAAGAGAACCTGCGCCGTTCGCTGCTGGTCTTCGGCGGCGACGCGGCCGGCTTCGTCAGCCGTCCGATTTCCGGCGTGCTGCTGCTGGTCTTCCTGATGGTGATCTTCCTGCCGCTGATCCAGTCTCTGTTCAAGAAAGCCCACGCCAAAAAGGCCACCAACACCGACGATCCGTCGCGGAAGAATGAAAAGGAATCAGTATGAGTATCCTGGTCGGCTACCTGCCCACCCCCGAAGGCGAAGCCGCGCTCACCGCTGGCATCGCGGAAGCCAAGCTGCGCGGACTGGACATGGTGATCCTCAATTCCCCGCGCAAGGGCGCCCCGGTTGATGCCGCGCTGGCCTCGCCCGAGCAGGTTGCCGAGCTGGTGCAGCGGGCCGCGGACGCGGGCATCACCGCCACCGTGCGCCAGCCCGGCCACACCGATGACCTGACCGACGAGTTGATGGACGTGGCGGACGCTGTCAACGCCTCCTTGATCGTCATCGGCCTGCGCAAGCGCTCCCAGGTGGGCAAGTTCATCATGGGAAGCCAGGCCCAGCGGATCCTGCTCCAGGCGGACCGCCCGGTGCTCGCGGTCAAGGCGCCGGACGGCTTCTAGATACCGCGTACGACGGCGGCTCCCGGCCTTTTCGTTCGAAAGGCCGGCAGCCGCCGTCGTGCTGTGGGAAGAATTGGAGGCCCGCGCTGAACAGCCCGGTTTGTGCGAGTTTTGTGCGGCCAGGCCGAGTGGGCTAGTCGGGACGGCGTGCTAAGCGGGCGCGGGAGTTGGCCAGATGCGTGCGCATGGCGGCGGCGGCTGATTGCGCGTCCTGCCGCCCGATGGCGTCGAAGACCGTCTCGTGTTCGAAGGCTACGCGGGAGAAGTGCGTCTCTTCGCCGTCGTCGTTGTTCGCCAGCAGCCGGGTCTGGGGCATGGCGATCATCGCGGGGCCGAGGGAGGCGAGCAGATCCACGTAGAACCGGTTGTTGGTGGCCACGGCGACGGCCCGGTGGAACCGGAAGTCCGCCTCCACCGCCTCGCTGGGCTTGTTCCGAGCGGCGCGGAAGTCCGCCAACGCCGCGCCGATCTTGGCCAGCTGGGTGGGGGTCCGGCGCAGCGCGGCCAAGGCTGAGGCCTCCACCTCCAGCCCGAGCCGGAAGTCGAGCAATTGCAGCCGGTCCTCGGGGGTGCGGATCTGCTCCGGCCCCGCGGTGAAGGACTCCTCGCTGGGCCGGGTCAGCACATAGGTGCCCTTGCCACGGTAGGTTTCCACCAGTCCGGCCGCCTGCAGCCGCGAGATCGCCTCGCGGATGACGGTGCGGCTGACGGCGAACTGCGCCATGAGCGCGCTTTCGGCCGGCAGCTTGTCGCCCGGGCCGATGCCGCCGTCGACAATGCTGCTCCTGATCTGCTCCACCACGGACTGGGTGAGGCTGCGGGAGGAACCGCGGTCGACGGCGGCGGGCTCGTCCATGATGGTCCTTGTTCTCGGCGGGGGTGGTCTCGGCGGCTATTTCGTGCCGAACTCTACCGTGTCCGTGGTCCAGGCATGGGCCTGCTCGCTGAGCGTGAAGCCCAGGCCGGGCCGGTTGGGGACGATCATGCGGCCCTCGCGGGTTTCCAGGCGCTCGTTGAACAGCGGGTTGAGCCACTCGAAGTGCTCTACCCACGGCTCGCGGGGGTAGGCCGCGGCCAGGTGCAGGTGGATTTCCATGGCGAAATGCGGCGCCAGCTGAAGCCCGGCCTGGTCTGCCAGGGCTGCCAGACGGAGGAAGGGAGTGATGCCGCCGATCCGCGGGGCGTCCGGCTGGATGATGTCCACGCTGCGGTTGTCGATCAGGCTGATGTGCTCGGTGACGCTGGAGAGCATCTCGCCGGTGGCGATGGAGGTGTCCAGGGCGTTGGCCAGCAGGGCGTGGCCTTCGGCGTCGTAGGCGTCCAGGGGTTCTTCGATCCAGACCAGGTTGAACTGTTCCAGCACCCGGCCGAAGCGCATGGCCGTGGGCCGGTCCCACTGCTGGTTGGCATCCACCATCAGCGGCACGTCGTCGCCAAGGTGCTCGCGCACGGCGGTGACGCGGGCGAGATCAAGCTTGGTGTCCGGCTGGCCCACCTTGATCTTAATGCCGCCGATGCCCGCGGCCAGCGAGGCACTGGCACGGTCCTTGACCTCCTCGATGGGGGCCTGTAGGAAGCCGCCCGAGGTGTTGTAGGTCTGTACGGAATCGCGGTAGGCGCCGAGGAGCTTGGCCAGCGGCAGGTTCGCCCGCTTGGCCTTGAGGTCGTAGAGCGCGATGTCCAGCGCGGCGATGGCCTGGGTGGCGACGCCGCTGCGGCCCACCGAGGCGCCGGCCCAGAGCAGCTTCTGGTAGACCCGGCCGATGTCATTGGGGTCCTCGCCGATCAGGTTGTCCGCGACCTCCTTGGCATGGGCGTACTGGGCGGGGCCGCCGGCACGCTTGGAGTAGCTGAAACCGATGCCGTGGTGGCCGTCCTGCGTGGTGATCTCGGCGAAGAGGAACACAATCTCGGTCATCGGCTTCTGCCGGCCGGTCAGGACTTTGGCATCGCTGATCGGCGTCTGCAGCGGCAGAGTCAGTGTGGAGAGCTTTACATGCCGGATGCGGTCCGTGGTGGCCTCACCGCCGGAGATGGCGGCAAGCGGATTGGAAAAGGTGGTGGCTGTCATCGGAGTCCTTTTATTGGGTGGCGATGCTAGAAATAGTACAAGTGCCTAACCTGTACTACAAGTGCTTTCTGCGGCAGGCACTGCGGTAACGCATGTATGTTGGTTTCAAGCCGCCCCCGAGCGGTCCCGATGACATTCTCGAAGAGGAGACCCCGATGGCCGGAATCATCATTGTTGGAGTGGATGGCAGCGAAACGTCGATGAAGGCTGCCCGAACTGCCGCACAGCTTGCCGCCGGACTCTCGGCGGAGCTAAGGGTGGTCACCGCCCATGCGACCGATAACGCCGAGGTGGTGCGCATCGGGAACGACAAGTGGTACCTGTCGGACTCGGAAACGGCCGAAAAGGTTGCGAAGAAGGCCGCCGAGGATCTCGCCACGGAAGGGCTGGCCACCAGCTATGCCGCACTCCACGGCAAGCCTCAGGACGCCCTGATCAACGAGGCCGAGCGGGTGGACGCGCAGCTGATCGTGGTCGGAAATGTGGGGATGAAGGGGTTGGGCCGGGTGCTCGGGAGCGTGGCAACGTCCGTGGCGCAGCGCGCGTCCTGCGACGTGTACATCGCCAAGACCGACTCCTGAGAGCGGGCACTGGTTGAACCCGCTGAAGGTGGCTGACCGCGCCCTCGTTCCGCACTTCGAAGTCATGAAGATCCTGCACCGGGTTGCCCAGATGCGGGCAGCCGGGCGTGAGGTGATCTCGCTCTGTGCCGGCGAGCCCTCCGGCGGGGCGCCTCGGGGAGTGTCGGCCAGGGCAGCGGAGGTGCACGCCTCCGGCATGCCGCTGACCTACACCAGCGCCTTGGGCATCAGCGAATTGCGCGAAGCCGTGGCAGGCCACTACCGCCGCTGGTACGGGCTGGAACTTGAAGTCGACGACGTGGCCATCACCACCGGCTCCTCGGGCGCGTTCATGCTCACGTTCCTGGCCGCCTTCAACCCGGGTGACCGGGTGGCGCTGGCCCGGCCCGGGTACCCCGCCTACCGGAACATCCTCAGCTCGCTCGGCTGCGAGGTGGTGGAGATCGACTGCGGTCCGGCCGAGCGCTACCAGCCGACGCCGGCCCTGCTGGACGCCGCAGCCGCCGCGCACGGTCCGCTTGCCGGACTGATCCTCGCCTCACCGGCGAACCCTACCGGGACGATGGTCTCCCGTGCGGAGCTTGCGGCGCTGACGCAGTGGTGTGCGGCCAACGGGGTGCGGCTGGTGAGCGACGAAATCTACCATGGCATCACCTACCCCGCCGGTCCCGAGGCGCCGGACGCCCGAGGTGTGTGTGCGTGGGAACTGGACCGGACCGGCGTCGTTATTTCCTCGTTTTCGAAGTACTGGGGGATGACCGGCTGGCGGCTGGGCTGGGCGCTGATGCCGCGGGATCTGGCGCCGGCGATGGATGCCCTCGCTGGCAACGTGGCGCTCTGCCCGCCTGCGCCCGCACAGCTGGCGGCCGTCGAGGCCTTTAGCGAGGACTCCTATAGTCAGGCCGATGCCGCCGTGGCCGAGTTCGCCGCGATCCGGCGGATCCTGCTGGACAACCTCGGCAGGCTGCAGTGGGGAACGGCCGCGCCGGCAGACGGGGCGTTCTATCTCTACGCCGAGCTGGGGGACCAACTGTCCGGTTTTGCGGACTCCGGCGAGTATTGCCGGGCGCTGCTGGAGCAGGAAGGTGTGGCGCTGGTGCCGGGCTCCGATTTCGACGCCGTTCGCGGCCGCCGGTCCGTCAGGCTCTCTTTTGCTGCCGGCCGGGAGGCCGTGGCCGAAGCCGTGGAGCGCATCATCCGCTTCCAGGAGAGCCGCAGCCAGGCCTGAAGGGCACTGCGCCAGTTATAAGCCGGCCACGAGGAGGTTGGCGTGCAGCTGGGCCCAGCCTTCGTCCACTAGCTTCCCGGCATTGAATCCGTCGGGCACCAGCATGGCTTCGACGCCGCCGTACATCAGGGAGACTGGAGCGCTTTGTGAGCACCCCGATCCCCAGTCCTGCTCGTGGCCGCGGTCCACGACGACGCAGACGGCCGATGCGGCGGAGGCGTTCGCTGGCTTTGCCACATAGAACTTGAGTTCGGCTGCTTCCCCTAACAACCGTGAGGACGAGGGAACAATCTTCGCGTCCCGTGCATAGGCAGGAAGGGCATCTCCTGCAGTGGCGTCCTGCTCGAGGGCGCCAACGCCCTCGGGCCCGCCGCTGCACCCCGCCAGCGCCAGTACCGCAAGGACTCCGCTGACGGACAGGATGAGCTTTCGCATGGGATCGGCCTTTCCGGTTGACGTTTCACCTGAATGTAGCCCGAACTGATGCAGCTTTGGTGTGCTGCCCGGTTTCATTTTGGTGACGTTGCGGGCGGGAAGCGGTTTTGGCCCGCGACCTGCTGCCAGTATGGCGGATCGCACCTCCACAGCCCCGGAATGTCGGCCCTTGACGCACATTCGTGCCAGCGCCCCTGTCGCGTCCCCGCTGCTCAACGAAAAATTGGGGATATGGAAAGGAAGAAGCGCCATGGATGATGCCCGGTATGCGATGGCGGGCAGTGACCGTATCGAGCAGGAACGGACCGTCATCAGCGGGTGGCTGAGCGAACCAAGCACCGGAGAATGCCTGGCGTGCTACGTCTGGCGCATGCTTGAAAACGGTTGCCGGGGACTGCGCTGGACTGCCAGGTTCCGTGAGATTACGGCTCCGCGCGCCACCGTCTTGGAAGGGCGGCTGGGCCGAATGGGCGCCTATTGCGACTGCGAGATTTTCTGTTTCGCATATGAGGTGGACCCGTTGTATTTCCATATCGACGAGTTGGTCGACGTGGCCGAACAGGCCGTGCCGCTGTGCATGAGTGTGCGCTCCGGGTCAACGAAGCCGTGCCCGCTCTGGCGGCGGGTTCCCCGCTGGTGAGTGCCGCCGGGAACGTGGCCCGGGTGCCGCCGCCGTCGGTTGGTTGGCCGATGCCGGAACCGGGGGACCGGGATCAGGGCTGTGGTGGCGGCATGCGGTCCAGATGCTGGGAGGGCACCCGGTCGCGGTCATACGTGATTTCGGTGTAGCCGTGCGGCGCGGGCAAGCCGTCCGGGCCGAGATTGACGAAGACAATTTTCTCGATGGTCAGGATGGACTGGCGGGTGAACATGTTGCGTACTTCGGCCCGCATCGTCAGCGAGGTCCGGCCGAAATGCGTGGCTGTCAGCCCCATCTCGATCAGGTCTCCCTGCTGGGCGGAACTGACAAAGTTGATCTCGGACATGTACTTGGTCACCGCCATCCCGTTGCCGAGCTGGACGATGGCGTAGATGGCGGCTTCCTCGTCGATCCAGCGCAGCAGGCTGCCACCGAAGAGCGTGCCGTTGGCATTGAGATCTTCGGGCCGCACCCACTTGCGGGTATGGAAGGTAATGTCGCCATTGTTCATGAGTTGACCCTAACCGATGCAGGCTGTGGATAACTTCTGCAACCCGCTGTCGACTTCACTAGGATCAGGTCATGGAGGAAGCCAACTGGCGCACAGCAACGCTGAAGTTTGAATGGACCGTGGAAAATTCCCGGCGGCATGAACTGGTGGAGGCCTTGGGACGCAGGAAAATCATTTGCTCCGTTTGGGATACGACGGCCAGAAAAGGACGGGTTAGAGCCGAAGTGGTGTGCGCCGTGGACGAAGATGATGCCGTCGCCGTGGCCGAAGCCTTGCACCTGGTAGCCAGCGAACAGGCCGCCACCGAGCTGGGCCATTCACTGGGCGTTGAACTGCACGCCGTCTCGGTGGGATTGGGCTGGCGGGTCCTGCTCGGGAAGCGTCCTCTTGATCAGCGGCAGACCTTCAACGGCGAGGCCGTCTTGGTCTCGAGTAAATTCGATTTCGACTTCTACAACACGGCCTCCTCCCTCAAGTCGGAACTGCAGGTGTGGCGCACCCCCGACGTCATCATCGCCCAGGCCCGGTTGAAGGGAGGGGAGCTCGGTCCCTACATTTGCAAAGTCAGCCGGCCGGCTGTCCTGATGGTCCGGGACGGCGACCGCCGTTCCATCATCGTCCGTCCGGAAATGACAAAAGGCCCGTTCCTCCAAGTGGGATGCCGGAACCTTGACTGGACCTGGGCGCAGGCGACGTTGCCTCCCCAAGACACGGCCAGCCCCGAGGTGGACCGGCTGCGGAAGCTCACGGCCTGCCGTGGCATGGCCCTTGAGGAACTTCTTGCCGACGGAATGCCAGTGGATGCTGCCGAACAGTATCTGGAGATCCTGTCGTTGCCGCAGGGACGGGGCGCCCTGCACGCGATGGGCGCGCTGCTCGCCGCGCCCCTCGCGGCGGCCGAACTGGTGGAGCAGCCCGATTCAGCGGCGAACCTTGATCCGCCAAGAACCATTCAACTGCTCAGCCCCCGGAACGCCATGGGCATGCGGCTATATGAGCAGGGCGAATTCAACGGCTTGGGTCCCTGGCTGTGGGAACACCCGTGGCGGACGCTGCTGATCGGCATCTTGAGTACGGCGGCGGGGGTTTGGCTGATGTTCTTCCGCCATACCCTGCAAGGCTCCGTAACCCAGACCAACGTGGCCGGCTTGCTGGGGCTCACGGCTGCAGCCGCCGGTGTGTGTTGCCTAGGTTTCTGGTTTCTCATACGGCCCGGTCCCGAGGACAAAGAACTCTCATTCCGACCGGAGGGCGATCCCGCTCCGAAAAGTTTTCCCACCGGGCGGATTGCGGCGGGGAGTGAACAGCAGGACTGAGCGGCCGTTGAAGCAGAAAGGCCGCCAACCCGCGCAATGCGGACTGACGGCCTTTCCTATTCGTTGCGGGGACAGGATTTGAACCTGTGACCTCCGGGTTATGAGCCCGGCGAGCTACCGAACTGCTCCACCCCGCGGCGTAGTTATGACTCTAGACCCCTAAGTGTCCAAACGACGAATTTGGTGAGCTGCCTCACGAATCCGCGCCGAACGGCCCGATTCGTGAGGCAGCATCTCGCCAGGCCAAGCTGATTCCGGAACGGTCTACGGCAGCGGGAGCGGTTCGTCCAGCGGCTGGCTCTTCGGATCCATGTCGATGCCGAGGTCTTTCGCGAACACGGTTCTGGTCGCGGTGTAGACCTGCTCTTTGCGCTCGTCGAGTTCGAACACGCGGGCACCGCGCAGATGGTGTTCCTTGGCGCCGCCAAGGCCGTAAGTGCCGAAGCCGGTGCCGGGGCCGTAGCCCAGCTCGATTCCAAAGTAGTTACCCGAGTAGGTGTTGATGTGGTCATGGCCCACAAAGACACCACGGACGTCGCCGCGCTCCTGCAGGGCGCTGAAAAGGCCGGAGTTGAAGGCGCCAGTGTAGACGCTTTCGTTCTTGACGCCGACGATGCTGTGCTTGGTCACGGCGGCCGCGTGGTCGGCGTCGTCGGAGCTGAACTGGGAGCCGAACCACATGTGGTGGTGCTCGAAGAGCGGGATGTGGAAGAACATCAGCGAAGGGATCTTGCCGTGCTGCCGTTCGGCGGCCTCGGATGCTTCCCGGTACCACTGGATCTGGCTGGGGCGGATCCAGTCGTAGCCCATCAGGCCTTCGAAGTCCTGGCCGCCGAGGTTCTCGGGGGCATACCGGCCGGAGTCGAGCAGCCAGATGCCGAAGGCAGGCTTGTTGCCGCTGGCGGAGCGGATGTGGAGCTGCGCATTGGACGAGCCGTCGACGCCCTTCTCCGGCCGGGCGTTGACGTTGTGCTGGTAGCCGCGGACGAACTCCAGCATCTTGGCCTCGGTCATGCCGGTGCCGTTCGCCATCGAATCCTCGTCGTGGTTGCCGAACGTGACGGCCCACTGGATGCCGCGCGATTCCATCGGCTGCACCACGTTGTTGATGGACTGGCGCACTTCCTCGGCCGTCTTGGGCGATCCGTTGATCACGTCGCCGTTGATCAAGGCGAAGCCGGGCTTCTCGGCGTCGAGGACCTTGCCCATGAACTCGATGGTGCGCCGGTCGGTGCGCGGCCCATCCTGTGTGTCGTTGAATTGGATCACGCGGAACTTGCCGTCGGGATCGAACGCCAGCGGCATCTTCACGTTGCTCTGCCGCGTGGCGGGGACTGCGGCGTTGGCGCCCGGGGCTGCGGCCAGCATGCCGGCCAGGATGGCGCCGGTGCCGCCGGCGATCAGTCCGCGGCGTCCGAGATTGGGGGAGTTCGTGCTCATTTTCGTGCCTTTCATGCCTCCCGACTGCAGGGGCAGCTCGGTGGCTGGCCCGGGGAAGGGCGGGCAAGTCGGGATTGCGACTTTAGGCAGGGGAAATGACCGGCAGGTTGCCGGCGGGTGGAGCGCTCCCCAACGAAGTACGACGCCGGAATGAAGCTCCGGCGTCGTACTTGCGGCTGTTTGTGCTACTTGAGATGGTCCACCAGCTGGTTGGCAATCCCGGTGTAGCTGCCCGGGGTCAGCGCCAGCAGGCGGGCTTCAGCCTCGGCGGACAGCCCCAGACCGGAGACGAATTCCTTCATGCGTTCGGCGTCCACGCGGTGTCCGCGGGTGAGGTCCTTCAGCCGTTCGTAGGGGTTGTCCATACCCTCGACACCGGCGATGGCTTCGGCGCGCATGACCATCTGGATCGCTTCGCCGAGGACTTCCCAGTTCTGGTCCAGATCCGCGGCCAGCACCTCGGCCGGCACATCGAGGCGCTCCAGGCCCTTCGCGACGTTCGAGATGGCCAGCATCGAGTGCCCGAAGGCCACGCCGATATTGCGCTGCGAGGAGGAATCGGTCAGGTCGCGCTGCCAGCGGGAGGTAACCAAGGTGGCGGCCAGGGTGTCCAGCAGGCCGTTGGAGATCTCCAGGTTGGCCTCGGCGTTCTCGAACCGGATCGGGTTGACCTTGTGCGGCATGGTGGAGGAACCGGTGGCGCCTTCGACCGGAATCTGGGCGAAGTAGCCGATGGAGATGTAGCTCCAGATGTCCGTGCACACGTTGTGCAGGATCCGGTTGAAGCGGGCAATGTCCGCGTATAGCTCGGCCTGCCAGTCATGCGACTCGATCTGCGTGGTCAGCGGGTTCCAGGTCAGGCCCAGACCCTCGACGAAGCTCTTGGAAACGGCCTGCCAGTCGGCCCCGGGGACCGAAGCGTAGTGTGCGGCATAGGTGCCGGTGGCGCCGTTGATCTTGCCCAGGTACTCGGTCCGGGCGATCCGCTCAAGTTGGCGGGTCAGCCGGTGCGCGGTGACCGCCAGTTCCTTGCCCAGCGTCGTAGGCGTCGCTGGCTGGCCGTGCGTGCGCGAGAGCATCGGGACGTCCCGGTTGGCCTGCGCCATGTCGCTGATCTGCGCCACGAGCGAGCGGGCGGCCGGCAGCCAGGCCTGCTCCACGGCACCCTTGATGCCGACGGCGTAGGAGAGGTTGTTGATGTCTTCGGAGGTACAGCCGAAATGCACCATGGCCTTGAGGTGATCGATGCCGATGTCCTCCAGCCGGCGGCCGATGTAGTACTCCACGGCCTTCACGTCATGGACCGTGACGGCCTCGATTTCGGCCAGTTCGCGGACGGAGTTGCCGTCGAAATCGGTGACGATCTTGCGCAGCGCGGCCTGCTGCTCGGCGCTGAGCGGTCCGGTTCCCGGCAGAACGGACTGGCTGGTGAGATGGATCAGCCACTCGACTTCTACGTGGACGCGGTCGCGGTTCAGCGCTGCCTCGGAGAGATAGTCGACCAACGGCGCGACGGCGGAGCGGTAGCGGCCGTCAAGGGGGCCAAGAGCGATTGCGGGAGTGACGTCTGCCAAGGAGACGCGGGGAGTTTCAGCCATGGGCCCCATTCTTTCAAGAGTCGGGCACGATTCCCTAACCTGTCCGCTATCTTTCACCGCACCGGTTTCTTGGCTAGCGGCCGCTGTGCGCCGGAGGACCCGATCTCCACAACACACCCCCGGCTGCCTTTGCGCACATACCTGAACTGGCCGGCGGGCCATCCTGTGCCGCGGCCTTAGCGTCGATGCAAGGGAAGGAAGAGTGATGGTCAGTTCGCTGCAGAGTACGACGTCGGGACTTGCGGTCGGCGCGACGGGAGCCGACGATCTGCGGCTGGCTGCGCAGCGGCTGTACGCCTGCGAGTCCGCATTGCTGGAACTCAACGGCCGGCTGGCGGGACTGGAGCTGGCGGCCTGGGTATCGCCCGCCGGGCAGGCCTTCCGCCGCAGTCTGGTGGAACGGCAGCTGCGGATGGACAACGCGGCAATGGAAACCAGGGAGGCGGCGGTGGCCGTCAACGCTTTCGGCGTGGCGGCTGAGACGGCCGGCCTGATCCAGCCGGGCTCATGACCGGCGACCCGGAATGGTTGCCCGCCCCGGCCGGGCTGGACGGGAGCTCCGGCAACCTTGGCAGCTTCCGTGTTACGGGCGGGATAGGCGGCGCGGCGTTCCAATGGGAGGAACTTGAGGACGCCGCGGTTCGGCTGGAGTCCGTGGCCGCGGATGCGGATCGGATCTATTTCGACATCTATGCACTGCAGCTGACTATCCTGGACAGCCGCATCTTCATGGTGCCCGGCCGGGCGTCTGCGCAGGAGGCCGTGCGGCGGGCGTTGCAGGCAGTTCAAGCGTCGGCCGACGATGTGCGGGAAATCGCGGACCAGGTCAACCGGGCGAAGGAGGCATACGGGCGGGCCGAGGCTGCCGCCAACGGTGCCATGAACGGCCTGGCACAAGGAACTTGGTGGCTGAGTATACCTCTGGGCGCGCTGGAAAATGAGCTGCGGCCAACCCTGACAGGCACTGAGCGGCTGATCAACCACGGAACCCGCGGCCTGCTGGCGCTCCCGCCGATACCGGGCCTACCGGATGATCCCCTCTACCCTGGCTCGGGGCCGGCATCGACCACTGAACGTCTCGTGCCAAACCTCGTCGAGACCGCGAATGGGCTGGGCCTGCTGCAGCCGGCTCCCATTTCGGTAACCCGGCACGCCGATACCGGAAACGGACCCGGAGGGGAACCTGCGGCCGGGGCGGTGCCGCTGGACCCCACACCCGCAGGGCTGCTCGCACGTGCCGGTGCTGCGGCAGCTGCCGGACCGGGAACTATCGAGATTCTGGAAACGGAAGCTGCCGCCGGCAAGAGCTGGGTTGTCGCACTGCCCGGAACCCAGTCCCAGGGGCCGGAGGCAACGGCCAATCCTTTCGATGAGACGGGGGTCGCCGAAGCGCTCGCTTATGACAGCCAGCATGTCTCGGCGGCGGTTTCCACTGCGCTGGAGGAGGCCGGCGCAGACGCCGCGGACCAGGTGGTCCTGGTCGGCTACAGCCAGGGCGGCATCCACGCCATGAACATGGCCGCAGACAAGGCATTCCTGGCCGAGCACAACGTTTCCTACGTGCTCACGGCCGGCTCCCCGGTCGGTGCCGTGGATCTGCCGGAAGGACTCAGAAGCCTGCACCTGGAACATGTCCAGGACTGGGTGCCCGGTGCCGACGGACGTGCCAGCCCGGATACCAGGGACCGGGTAACCGTGACCCTTACCAATGAAGTAGCAACGCCCGACAACGAAGACGGCGGCCTTGGCCCCGGACACGACTTCGGGAACTACGTGGCCGGAGCCCAGCTGCTGCAGGACAGCACGGACGTCTCGGTTACAGATGCCGGACTAGCGCTCGGAGCCGCTGTAGGCGGAGGCCTGGCAAGCCGGCACCTGTTCACGCTGACCCGGCAGGTACCTGCCCGGGACACGCTGCCGCCGCATAAGCGGGCATCGTACTCATTGCGGAACCGCCCGCATGGCTACTGATGCGTACGCCTCGATCAATTCCCCAATGCGCGATTTGCAGCCGCCGCAGCCGGTGCCGGCCCGGGTGCAGGCGGAAACCTCTTCAACACTGCTGCAGCCGCCGGCTATCGCGTTCTCCACCCCGCCGAGCGTTGCCCCGCTGCAGCGGCACAAAGTGGAGTCCGGATCGGCTGGTGCCGGCGCGTCATCCTGCTGGTCGACCGCATCCAACCGGAACAGGGCGGTGCGGTCCGCGGGCAGTTCGGCGCCGCGCTCATACAGAAGCACCAGTTCGGCCGCGGTCCGGGGCATGCCGACGCAGACCAGTCCTTCAAGCACTCCGGCCCGGGTGACCATTTTGGCGTACCGCCCATGCTCCGGGTCGGCCCACTGGGCTACCTGGATGGGCGGGCGACCTGGCGAATCCCCGCCGTTATCCCGTTCCGGCCGCCAAGCGTCCCAGAGCTCGGGGGAGATGTTCCCGGCCGAGGCCATGTCCAGTCCTCGCGCCTTGAGCAGCATGATGCCGGGCCGTTCCGGTGCCAGCGGCGCCGCCTGGGTCTGCGCCGTTGTCCCGCTTGCCACGGCCACCTGCCGCCGTGGCGCGAGCTCCAGCAAACGCCGGGCAACGTATTCCGCCTGGCGCCAGCCCGGGCCGATCAGACCGGCAGGTCCCGCACTACTGTCTGAACAGCCTGTGCAGCCGCCATCGCCGCACGCCACCTGGGCGCAGTCGCCGACGGCGAATATCCGCCCTTCCACATCGGCTTCGAGCCTGTGGTTCACCAGAATGCCCTTGTCCACGCCCAGTCCGCAGCCGGCAGCCAGCTCGGTCCTCGCGCGCACCCCGCAGGACAGGAGCAGAAGATCGCCGGGAATCTCGCTGCCGTCCTCGAGCACCAGCGCGCGGAACTGGTGGCGGCCTCCCGCGGACGGACGGAAAGCAACTGCGGTGGAACGGACGTCGGACGCCAGCCGGATTCCGCTGGCGTGCAGCGCGGCGGCCAACATCCGTCCGCCGCCGGGATCAAGGTTGCGGCCCAGCGGGTGCGGTCCGTGATGGACCACGGTGACATCGGCTCCTTCCTCGGCCGCGGCCAGCGCCGCTTCGATGCCGAGAATCCCGCCGCCAAGAACGACGATCCGGCCGTTGGAACCGACAACAGCGCGCAGCTTCAACGCATCCTCCAGATCCCGCAGGGCGGTCACGCCGGGCGGCAGCAAATGGACTGCGGCCGGGTCCGGGTTCAGGCCGGCCAGCGTAGGGACCACGGGCTGCGCCCCGGTGGCGAGTACCAGGCGGTCGAACGGCTCCTGTGTTCCATCGTCCAGCAGCACGACCCTGCGCGCCCGGTCGATCCGTCGGACGGTGCGGCCCAGCAGCACCGTGGCACCGTCGCTGCGGAGCTGGGCGGCGTCGGCCAGCCCAATGGCCTCCCCGGTAGTGCGCCCCGTACCGACGTCGGCAACCAGGACACGGTTGTAGGCCGCAACGCCTTCGGCACCTATGACCGTCAGCTTCAGCCTGCCCTCGCGGACCGCGGGAAGGATCTCGTCAACAAGCCGGGCTGCCACCGGACCGAAGCCGGCAATGACAATCCGTTCAACATTTTGCGCCGTCACTGGGCCGCTGCTTTCGCCAGCACACGCACCCGGACGGCGGTGGCTTTGAATTCGGGCATGCCGGAAATGGGATCGGTAGCCGTAGAGGTGAGGATGTTTGCCGACTGGTCCCCGGGGAAGTGGAAGGGCAGGAAGACCGTATCCGGCCTGATCCCGACCGTTACACGTGCCCGGATCCGGACCGAGCCGCGCGCGCCGGTGACTTCCAGCAGGTCTCCCTCCGCGACATCCAGGCCCTGCGCCGTTACGGGATGCAGCTGCAGCCGTGCTTCGGGCTGTGCAGCGGCGAGCTCGGCAACCCGCCGGGTCTGGGCGCCGGATTGGTAGTGCTCCAGCAGCCTGCCGGTGACAAGCGTGAGGCTGCCGGGCTCGTTGAGGGCCTCGGCTGGTGCCGCCGGCGAGACGGGGACCAGTCTGGCCCGGCCGTCGTCGTGCGCAAAGCGGTCCAGAAACAACCGCGGCGTACCCGCGGACCCGGTCGGGAACGGCCAGTAGGCCTCCGCGCCGGCGTCGAGCAAGTCATAGCTGATGCCCGAATAATCGGCCGGACCGCCGGCGGAAGCCCGCCGGAGTTCCTCGAAGACGGTTGCGGCGTCAGCGCTGAAGCTCGACGGTGCGTTCAGCCGCCGGGCCAGTTCGGCCATGATCCACAGTTCGGACCGCGCACCCGCCGGCGGATCGATGGAACGGCGGCGCCGCAGCACACGCCCCTCAATGTTGGTCATCGTTCCTTCTTCCTCGGCCCATTGCAGGACGGGCAGCACGAGGTCCGCTTCGGCGGCGGTCTCGGACAGGAAGAAGTCGGAGACCATGAGGAAGTCCAGATTGCGCAGCCCGCGGATGACGGCACCGGCATCAGGGGCAGAAACTGCCACATTGGACCCGTGCACCAGCAGGCAGCGCACTCCGCCGGGCCGGCCAAGGCCCATAAGCATTTCGACGGCGGGAACACCGGGACCGGGAATCTGCTCGGGCCGCACACCCCAGATGCCGGCCACATGTTCTCGGGCGGCCGGATCAGTGATCTTGCGGTAGCCCGGCAACTGGTCGGCCTTCTGTCCGTGCTCGCGGGCACCTTGCCCGTTGCCCTGCCCGGTGAGCGTGCCATAGCCGCTGTGGCTGCTGCCCGGAAGGCCCAGCAGCAGGCTCAAGTTGATGGCCGCGGTCGTGGTGTCCGTGCCATCGACATGCTGCTCAACACCGCGGCCCGTGAGGATATAGGTCCCGCCGGTCGCCTGTCCGGCCGCATCAGGCCGTGCCCCGGATGCCAGCCGGTGCGCCGTCTCGCGGATCAATTCCGCCGGAACACCGGTCACGGTTTGGACCCGTGCCGGCCACCAGTGGTTCAGGCTCCGCAGTAGTGCCTCAAAGCCTGTGGTGCGGTCTCGGATAAAGGACTGGTCAGCGAGTCCCTCATGGACGACGACGTGGGCGATCCCCAGCAGGAGCGCCAGGTCCGTACCCGGTGTCGGCTGGAGGTGGAGCCCGGCGCCGGCCTCCGTCAGTACAGCCGTGGCGGTACGGCGCGGGTCCACCACGATGAGGCCGCCCGCAGCCCGGGCGTCCTGCAGATGCTGGACAAACGGCGGCATGGTGTCCGCGACGTTGGAGCCCAGGAGCAGGACGGTGTGGGCCTGGTCCAGGTCGGCCAGCGGAAACGGCAGCCCCCGGTCCACGCCGAACGCCCGGTTCCCCGCCGCTGCGGCGGAGGACATGCAGAAACGGCCGTTGTAGTCGATCCGGGATGTGCCTACGGCCAGCCGCGCGAACTTGCCCAGCTGGTACGCCTTTTCGTTGGTCAAGCCGCCGCTGCCGAAGACCCCTACCGAGTCCGGTCCGTGCAGCGAGCGGGAGCTGCGGATGGCCCGCGCTGCCAGGTCGAGGGCTTCTTCCCAACCGATGGGGCGGAAGCTGCCGTCGCCGTCGCGCAGCAGCGGTTCGGTCAGCCGTTCCGGCGAGTCCAGCAGCGCCGGCGAGGTCCAGCCCTTCCGGCACAAACCTCCGCGGTTCGTGGGAAAGTCCCGGCCGGCTGCTTCCAGCGGCGTCCCGTCAGCCGGGAGTTGCGCGCTGCCGTCGTCGTAAGTTGGTTCGGTAGCCACCGTTGCGGCCGCCGGTTCATAGGGCGCCAGCCGCATTGCGCACTGCAGCGCGCAGTAGGGGCAGTGTGTATCCACGGCCATCAGACACCGCCCCGGGCCATCTCGGAACCGGGCCGCAGGTAGCAGAACCAGGCCACCACCAGCATCACCGCGTAGGCCGCCACGAATCCGTAGAACGCGCCGGTGTAACTGCCGGTGGCCGTACTGGAGGCGTTGAGGACTTGGGGAATCAGGAAACCGCCGTATGCGCCGATGGCGGAAACCAGACCGAGCGCCGCAGCCGCCTTGCGCTCGCTGCCAACGTGCACGCTGCTGCGGGTAGACCCTATTCGGCCGCGGATGGCGAAGATGCGCGGGATCATCCGGTAGGTGGCGCCGTTGCCGAAGCCGCTCGCGGTGAACAGCGCCAGGAATAGCAGCAGAAAGAGCCAGAAGTTCCCCAGCGGCAGCGTCCACACCACCGCCAGTGCAATCAACGCCATGGTTGCGAACGAAGCTACTGTCATCCTTGCTCCGCCGAAGCGGTCGGCGAGCTTGCCGCCCAGCGGCCGGGCCAGCGATCCGACCAGCGGACCCAGGAACGCCAGCGACAGTGCAGCCGAGCCCACCGCGAACGAGGAGAACGCGGGAAAGACATCGTGGATGAGTTTCGGGAAGACACCGGAGAAACCGATGAAGGAGCCGAAGGTGCCGATGTAGAGCAGCGCCATGATCCACAGATGCGGCTCGCGCAAGGCTGCCACGGAACCGGCCGCGTCCCCCTTCGCATGCGAGAGGTTGTGCATGTACCTCCGGGCACCCCAGGCGGCGAGCAGGATCAGCGGCACCCAGATTAGTCCGCCCAGCGGGAGGTTGAGCGAAGCGGCCGCGCCGAGCGTGATGACCACGGGCACCACCAACTGCGCGACGGCGGCGCCAAGATTTCCGCCGGCGGCGTTCAGCCCCAGCGCGTAGCCCTTTTCGGCCGCGGGATAGAAGTAGGTGATGTTGGCCATCGAGCTGGCGAAGTTCCCGCCGCCGAGACCGGCCAGACCTGCCACCAGCAGCATTGCGCCGAAGGGCGTCTCCGGGTTGGCCACGCACACGGCCAACCCGATCGACGGCACCAGGAGCAGCAGCGCTGAGATCACGGTCCAGTTCCGACCGCCGAATTTCGGCACCATGAAGGTGTACGGGATGCGCAGGGTGGCCCCGACCAGGCTCGGAATCGAGATCAGCCAGAAGATCTGCGAATTGCTGAAGTCGAACCCGGTCGCGGGCAGTTGGACGGCCAAGATGGACCACAGCTGCCAGATGACAAAGCCCAGGAACTCGCAGAAGATGGACCAGTTCAGGTTGGTCCGCGCGACCGGTCGGCCTTCGGTTTCCCAGAAGTCCTTATCTTCCGGATCCCAGCCGTCCACCCACCGGCCCGAACGTACACGCAGCCGGGAACCTGTCCCTTCGTCGGCGCGCGCGGTGCCTGTGGTCTTAATCTGGTCAACACTCATTCAGTCCTCCAAAAGGGGAGCGGTTTCACCCTGTTGGTAAGACTGTAGGAACGGCGTGTTTCGGCAGCGATGGCGGCACGTTACGGGCGGATCAAAAGTGCCTCACCGCGCCGCCGGCCGCCGGTGAGGCCAACCGGGAACTACCGGGTCCGCGTGATCGATCCGGCGATCAGGGACACGAGGCTGATGATCAGCGAGCCGAGCACCGCGGTCCAGAAGAAGGAATCCACTACAAAGTTCACGGGCGTGTAGGAAGAGAGCCACGCCGTGAGCATCAGCATGAGCGCGTTGATGATGATGGTGAACAGGCCCAATGTCAGGATCGTGACCGGCAGCGACAGGAAACTGACGATCGGCCGCACGATCGCGTTGACCAGGCCGAAAATGAGCCCGATAAAGAGGAACGCAAGTACGACGCCGGCCGTAGAGTTTCCCTGCGCAACTTCCGTTGCGGCGGTGCTTTCCACCGTGATGCCCGGCAGGATCCAGCTTGCTATCCACAGCGCCAGGCCGTTGATCAGAACACGCACAATGAACTTTCCCATGGCTTCATGCTGTCATACCGCCGATCAGGAGGCACAGGATCGGCGTGACAAACACCTCGTTGCATCACCGTATTCTTTAACCCATGACTTCTAGCCAGAACCCCACCAAAGTAGCTGCGGTTCAGACGACCGCTCAGGACCGTCAGATCCGCCCCCGCCCGGTTATGGACCGGCTGCCCAAATACGCGGCGGGCAAACCACCGGCCGTTATTGAAGGGCTGCAGCCGTACAAGCTCTCCTCCAACGAGAACCCGCTTCCGCCCATCCCTGAGGTGCTGGAGTCCATCCAGTCCCAGCACAACATCATGCGCTACCCTGATCCGCTGTCTACAGCGTTGCGCACCGAGCTGAGCCGTTTCCTGGATGTACCCGCGGAGGACATTGTCACCGGTGCCGGCAGCCTGGGCGCGTTGGTCCAGATCCTGCAGACCTTCTCCGGCCAGAGCGAGGACGGCACAGCGGACGAGGTTATCTACGCCTGGCGCTCCTTCGAGGCCTACCCGATCATGATCGGCCTTTCCGGCGCAGCAAGCGTGCAGATCCCCAACCAGGCCGACGGCTCGCACGATCTAGAAGCCATGGCAGCCGCCATCAGCGACCGGACTAAAGTCATCCTGTTGTGCACCCCGAACAACCCGACCGGCCCGGCCCTGACCACCTCCCAGGTGGAGGACTTCCTGGCCAAGGTCCCGCAGGACGTGGTGGTGGTCATCGACGAGGCCTATACCGAGTTCGTCCGGGATCCGGAAGTGGTGGACGGCATCAAGGTGTACAAGAAGCACCCCAACGTGATCGTCCTGCGGACCTTCTCCAAAGCCCACGGCCTGGCCAATCTGCGCGTCGGATACTCGGTCGCGAACCCGGAACTCACCCAGCACCTGCGAGTCGCCGCGACGCCCTTCGCGGTGTCCAGCCTGGCCGAGGACGCGGCCATTGCCTCGCTGAAGCACTACGACAAGGTTGTGGAAAGGGTACAAAGCCTCGTGGACGAACGCGACCGCGTAGTAGCTGGCCTGAGCGATCTCGGTTGGAAGATCCCGGAGTCCCAGGGCAATTTCGTCTGGCTTCCGTTGGGTGAGAATGCCCAGGACTTTGCGGCCTACGCGGGGGAGCAGGCCCTCTCTGTCCGGGCCTTCCCCAACGAAGGAGTCCGCGTCAGCATCGGCGAGGTGGAGGCCAATACCCGTTTCCTCTCTCTGTGTGCGAACTATACAAAAGGCCCCGGCGTTTCCTGACCGTAACAACAGCGGGGCTGAGGCCCGGTATCGTTAGGCTGGAACAGAAAATCGACCAATATATGCCTTGCCGGTAATGCATTCCCGGCAAGGCATATATCAGCAGCTAAGGTAACCGTCGACGGGCGGCATGCCGGCGAGGAGTTCGTATGGGCGCTGAGCACCTGCCCACCTCTGAATTCGACATTGAGGAACTTGAGCAGTCCATGACCTCCAGCGACCCTGCAGACGCCCCGGAAATGGTCCAGCTACTTGCCTCGGACGGAACCCTGCGCGAGGACGTCCAGTACGGCCCCTACGCCGCGCATCTGGACGGCGAGGCCCTGCGCGGGCTGTACCGGGACATGTTCCTGGTCAGGCGCTTCGACCAGGAAGCCGTGGCCCTGCAACGCCAGGGGCAGCTGGTGATGTGGCCGCCGTTACTGGGGCAGGAGGCCGCCCAGATCGGTTCCGGGACCGCGCTGCAGGCGAATGACTACGTGTTCCCGACCTACCGGGAACACGGTGTGGCGCTGACCCGTGGGCTCGAATTGTCCGCCTTGCTGAAGCTCTTCCGCGGAATTTCCAGCGGCGGCTGGGATCCCCGGGAAAAGAACTTCCACCTCTACACGCTGGTCCTCGCCGCCCAGACCCTGCACGCCGTCGGCTACGCGATGGGCCTGCAGCGGGACGGCGAGGACGGCGTCAGTGTCGCCTACTTCGGTGACGGTGCCAGCTCCGAGGGCGACGTCCACGAGTCGATGGTCTTCGCCGCCTCGAACCAGTCTCCGGTGGTCTTCTTCTGCCAGAACAACCACTGGGCCATCTCCGTGCCTACCGAAGTGCAGTCGCGGATCCCGCTGTCGAACCGTGCCAGCGGCTACGGCTTCCCGGGGATCCGGGTCGACGGCAACGATGTGGTTGCCGTCCACGCCGTCACGCGCTGGGCGTTGGAGCATGCCCGTTCCGGCCGGGGCCCTGTGCTCATCGAGGCGTTCACCTACCGGATGAGCGCCCACACCACTGCCGACGACCCCACCAAGTACCGGCTCTCCGCAGAGGAGGACGCGTGGAGGGACAAGGACCCGCTCAAGCGCCTGGAACGGTATCTGCGCTCCAGCAACACCGCGGAGGACTCCTTCTTCGAGGAGGTCGCGGTCCAGGGCGATGAGCTGGCCGCTAAGGTCCGTGCCGAGGTCCTGGCCATGACCGGTCCGGAGATGGTGCAGAGCTTCAACAACGTCTACGCCGACCCGCACCCGCTGGTCGCCGAAGAACTCGCGTGGCACCGCGAGTATGAGGCAGGCTTCGCGGACGCCGACGCGGCAGGGGAGGGCAACTAGTGGCCAACATGACCATCGCCAAGGCCATTACCGCCGGCCTGCGCGAAACGATGAAGAACAACCCGAAGACCATGCTCATGGGCGAGGATATCGGCGCTTTGGGCGGTGTCTACCGCGTGACCGAAGGCCTGCAGGCCGAGTTCGGCAAGACCCGAGTGGTCGACACTCCGCTGGCCGAATCCGGCATCATCGGCACGGCGATCGGCCTGGCGTTCCGCGGCTACCGGCCGGTCTGCGAAATCCAGTTCGACGGATTCGTGTTCCCGGGCTTCAACCAGATCACCACGCAGTTGGCCAAAATCCACGCCCGCAGTTCCGGGGACCTCAGCGCGCCCGTCGTCATCCGCATTCCCTACGGCGGCGGCATCGGCTCCATCGAGCACCACTCCGAATCGCCGGAGGCGCTCTTTGCGCATACCGCGGGGCTGCGCATCATTACCCCGTCCAATCCGCACGATGCCTACTGGATGATCCAGCAAGCCGTCGAATCGAACGACCCGGTCATCGTGTTTGAGCCCAAGCGCCGCTATTGGCTCAAGGGCGAAGTCGACACGGACAATCCCGGTCAGGACGCGTTCAGCGCCAAGGCGGTCCGGGAGGGAGCGGACGCCACCATCGTCGCCTACGGCCCGCTTGTGCCGGTCGCACTGGCGGCGGCGCAGGCCGCCGAGGAGGACGGCAACAGTGTGGAGGTGATTGACTTGCGCTCCATCTCGCCGATCGACTTCGACACCATCACGACGTCGGTGCACAAGACCGGGCACCTGATCGTCACCCACGAGGCGCCCACTTTCGGCGGCATCGGCGGAGAGATCGCCGCGCGCATCTCCGAACGCGCCTTCCTCAGCCTCGAGGCCCCGGTCCTGCGGGTAGGCGGTTTCCACATGCCCTACCCCGTGGCCAAGGTGGAGGAGCACTATCTTCCGGACATCGACCGCCTGCTTGAGGCCCTCGACCGTTCCCTCGCCTACTGACGCATCGGAGTTTCCATGTCGAATATCGAATCATTCAACCTCCCGGACGTCGGCGAAGGCCTGGTCGAAGCCGAAATCGTTTCCTGGAAGGTCAAGCCCGGGGACACGGTCGCCGTCAATGACGTGATCGTGGAGATCGAAACGGCCAAGTCCCTGGTGGAGCTGCCCAGCCCGTACGCGGGCGTCGTGGCGGAACTGCTCGTGCCGGAGGGGCAGACCATCGAGGTGGGCACACCGATCATCTCCGTGAACGTCGGCGGCGCCGGCCAGCCCTTGCCCGTGAAAGATTCCGGGGACGCAGTGCAGGCCCCAGCGCGTCCGGACAGCGGTGCCCTGCCACGGGACGCGCCCGCGAAGACTGAGGGCGATCCACTGGCTGACGCAGTCGAGGCAACGCCGCCAGCCAGCGAACCGGGCATGGTCAGCGGATCGCTGGTCGGCTCCGGCCCCAAGGCAGATGCCGTCAAGCGCCGCCCGCGGCGCACGTCCAGCCCCAGCCCAGCTATTGACCAAACAACGACGGCGGCTCCCCATCACCGCCATGGTGTCTCCGATTCGGCGCCACAGCAGCATGCCCCGCACGTGCCGCCGGTTCCCTCGGCAGCGTCCCCTGACTCCGCCGTCGAAAGCGGAATAACCCGGGACGGCACCAAGGGCCAGCAGCGCGGCGAGGCCGTGCAGGCCGCAGTGAACCGCCTGCTGACCCGCGTGTTGGCGAAGCCGCCTGTGCGCAAGGCTGCCAAGGATCTGGGGATCGATCTGGCGGACATCACTCCCACCGGCCGCGGTGGAGAGGTCACGAAGGCGGACCTGCTGAGCTACCAGGCACAGCGCGACGCCGAGCTGGATCAGGCCGAGACCTTCTGGGCACCGAGCAAGAAGCCGCAGAACCAGCGCATTGAGCGGGTCAAGGTCAAGGGTGTCCGCAAGGCCACGGCTAAGGCCATGGTCGAATCGGCCTTTTCCGCTCCGCATGTCAGCATCTTCGTTGATGTGGATGCCTCCCGGACCATGGAGTTCGTGAAGCGGCTCAAGGTCAGCCGCGACTTCGAGGGCATCAAGATTTCACCGTTGCTGATTCTGGCCAAAGCGGTCATCTGGGCGGCAGCGCGGAACCCCTCCGTGAATGCCACCTGGACCGATGACGAGATCCTGATCAAGCACTTCATGAATCTCGGGATCGCCGCCGCCACGCCGCGCGGACTCATGGTTCCGAACATCAAGGACGCACAGGATCTGTCCCTGAAGGAACTGGCCATCGCCCTCAACGAACTCGCCACCAAGGCGCGCGCGGGCAAGACCCAACCGGCCGAAATGCAGGGCGGCACGTTGACCATCACCAACGTCGGGGCGCTGGGCATCGACACCGGAACACCCATCATCAACCCGGGCGAAGTAGCGATCGTGGCCTTCGGCACCATCAAGCAGAAGCCCTGGGTGCTGGACGGGGAAGTCATTCCGCGCTGGATCACTACCCTTGGCGGTTCCTTCGACCATCGTGTGGTGGACGGCGATCTTTCCGCCCGTTTCATGGCCGACGTTGCCGCGATCATGGAAGAACCCGCGCTTCTGCTTGATTAGAGACCTCGGAACGGTCGAAGTCGTCGAAGGGGCCTGCGCCCGTAGGAAGGCGTGGCTCCCTTCTGGCTTGGGTTATGATCGAGCGCATGTGGCGAAAGGAGACCATTCCCGATGACCAGCACTGATCTTTCCGGTTCTGTTTCCACCGCGGACCTGTATGACGAGCGAGGCGAAGACCTCCAGTCGGTGCCGCTGCAGTTCCAGGACCTGGGCGGCAACGTGGCATTCAGTGGCCCCGTCCGTACCATTCGCTGCCATGAAGACAACGGATTGGTGAAATCCGTTCTGAATTCACCCGGGGGAGGCGCGGTTCTCGTGGTGGACGGCGGCGGCTCGCTCAACACCGCCCTGATGGGGGACATGATCGCCGCCGCAGCGGTGGAAAACGGCTGGGCTGGCGTCATCATCAACGGACCCATTCGCGACCGCACTGCCCTTGCGCAGCTGTCACTGGGGGTCAAGGCACTGGGCAGTAACCCGCGCAAAAGCGCCAAAGACGCTCTCGGCGAAGTGGATGTGCGCGTCGAGATCGCTGGTGTGGCATTCCGGCCAGGTGTCATGGTTTATGCCGATGCAGACGGCATCCTGGTCGAGCGCTGAGCATTCGAAACAGGGACCGCCCGCGCCTGTGATTGACTTGGGCCATGAGCAATAACCGACCTTCGGGGTCCGGCAACCGTCCCGACGTGCCCAAGATCGACTGGCGGCGCACCCTCTGGGGCATGGCCGTCATATTCCTGCTGAGCTACGTATTCATATTCCTGTTCCCGGGCATGAACGGAATTCTGCGCATCATTCTGGTCCTGGGTCTCTACTTCGGCGGCCGCTATGTCTACTACAAGTACCTCAAGAAGCGCTGATAGCTGCTACCGGGCACCCATAGCCTCCTGCAACACGGGAGCCAACCGGCGCACGCCCTCACGGATGTTCTCGGTGGACACGGCACTAAATGCCAGCCTGAGCTTGCTGGAGGGATCGTCGGATGGGGTGAAGGCGGCGCCGGGAATGAAGATGACGCCGGCGTCGATCGCCTTGTACAGCAGCGGGTAGGTGTCGATTCCCTCCGGCAGGCTCACCCAGATAAAGAAACCGCCCTCCGGCTGGGTCCAGCTGACGCCCTCCGGCATGAAGTCTTCGAGCGCCTGGAGCATGGCTGTGCAGCGCTCGGAATAGAGGCTGCGGTAGGTAGTAATCTGCCCGCGCCAGTCGTGGCCATCCAGGTACTCCGAGATGAGCATCTGGTTCAGCGTGGGCGGGCAGAGCGTGACTGCCTCACTGGCCAGATAGAAACGCCGCTGCAGATGCGCCGGCACCAAGGCCCAACCGATCCTCAGGCCGGGCGCGAGAATCTTGGAGAACGAACCCATGTAGATCACGTCGTCCGGGTGGCCCGCGCGCAGTGGGGCGATCGGGTGGCCATCGAAGCGCAGCAAGCCGTACGGGTTGTCCTCGATGATCAGGATGTTCGCGTCCTGGCAGATCTCCACGACGCGCTGCCGGCGCTCTGCGGCGAGCGTGATGCCCGACGGGTTGTTGAAGTTGGGGATGGTGTAAAGGAACTTGATGTTGCCGCCGGCAGAGCGGACCTCATCAATGCGCCGCTGCAGTTCGTCGGGAATGAGGCCGAGTTCATCCATGGCTACGGTCTCCACCGTGACCTCATAAGCTTCGAAAGTGTTCAGGGCACCCACATAAGTTGGGTCTTCACAGAGCACAACGTCTCCGGGGTTGCAGAAGACCTTGCAGGCGACGTCCTGGGCGGACTGGGAACCGGTGGTGATCACCACGTTCGCCGGGTCGGCGTCCTCAATGCCTTCCTCGGCCATGACTTCACAGGCCTGGGTGCGAAGCCGTTCGGTTCCCTGGCCGCCGCCGTACTGGAGGGCTGTCATGCCCTGCTCGGCGATGAGCCTGTAGGCCATTCCCGCGAGCTTCTCCAAGGGCAGGGACTGCAAAAACGGGTTTCCTCCGGCGAGCGAGACGAGGCCGGGGCGTAGCGAAATATCGAAGACATCGCGAACGGCGGATTGCTTGATTTTGGCTGCCCGGTCCGAGTACAGACTGTGGTGCCGATGCGAAGTGACCGCACGTTCAAGCGCTACTTCGGTTTCGGTTGGCATGTCGGCAGAAGCGGAAGATTCCTGTGTTCTCACTCACACAGGATAACCCGAACAGTTGCCCCGAAGGCAACAGCTGTTTTCTATTTGTGCAATTGATTTCTTGCTTCCCGACTAGAGCCAGCCTGCTTCTTTGGCCTTGAGTGCCGCCTGGAAGCGGCTTTCGGCGCCCAGCCCTTCGAGCATCCATGCGATATGCCGGCGGCAGGTGCGCACACTGATGTCCAGCCTCCGTGCAATCACTTCGTCGGAGTAACCGGCAGCCATGCCGCGGAGGACGGATCGTTGAATGCTGTTGAGGTCAGCAGGGTTTCGGCTTTCGGTCTCCCAGCCGTAGGGGGTTGCAACTTCCCATGCCACATTGAATAACTGCGTGAATACATGGATTAGATTGACGTCACGCACCACCAGAGCTGCTCGATCATCGGCGTCCAGTTGGCGGGCTACGAGTGCCAAGGACTGGTCGAAGATCAGGACTTTCAGTGGCACGTAGGGCAATGTCCGATATTCCAAGCCAGCGGGGGCCGTCGCGGCGACCGCTTTCCGAGTAGGCACATGATCCAGAGTGCTGGCATTGTAGAGATTTTTTCTGACTATGCCGCGTTCCAGGAGTTCCAGGTCCTTCTGGATGCCCTCTTCATGGACCTCCGCCGTAGACCCTGAGCCAGGCTGGCTGATCAGGACCTGTTCTGTGACATCCCGCCCGTAGTCCATCAGTAGCTTTCGAATTACCCCAGGGTCTTCGAGTATTTCAATGGACGAATCGAGAGCGATTCGCTTTCGTGCCGCAAGGTATGTGGGGACGAGCGAAGCCATGTCGCTCCGGTGCCCGCTGATTTTGGCGCGTAGATCGATAAGCAGACGTTCATCGACCTCGACCAGCTGCGCCAGGGCCACGTCCGGAGAGATGGCAGTAAAGCAGTCCACATCGGGCGCCGGCTGTTGGAACAGGCGGCGTCCAGTGAGCTCATTAATGGCGCTATTGAGATCCCGAATGGTGTAGCCGAGAGCAGTCGACGCGGACTCCTTGGTCCAGTCCGGGTGAGTTACCGCGTATTCATAGAGCTCAAAGGCTGTTCCACTCAACATCTGGTGCCCCCTCAAGCATGAATTGTGGTGTGTAACTATCTGCCATGTCCGGTATGTGCCACCTAACTGTAGTGGTCATACTCAAATCATACTCATGTTGGAAAATCCTTGAATCATGCGGGAATCCGCGGTTATGACCAAGTGTCAGAACGTTCATGGACGCCGTGATTCGTCCCGATAAGGGCATGTCATGATGTTGCCCCCACATTGACTGGACAGCATGCCGGGTGACGCGGAACTCTTGAAGAGTCGGGGGAACGATACTCGATGGATTGCCACTCACATCGAAGGGGAATGACATGTTCAAGAAGATCGCCGGCATTACGGCAGGTCTACTGCTTGCTGTAGGTGCGGTCTCCGCGGCCGCTCCTGCAGTGGCAGCCGACCAGGGCCAGCAGTCCAACGCAATCGTTACGGCTGCGTGGGACTGGTAAAAAGCTGCCCCACCGCAACAGCATACCCGCTGATCCTGTAATCAGGACGGCAACGGCTATCCCTCCCCAACCACCAGCGAGCAGATCTAGGAGAAGCGCATGAGCCAGCTGACAGCCGTACGCTCTTCGGAAAAGCTCAGTCTCAAACGCTACTGGTGGGTCCTGTCTATTTACACGGGTAGACAAGACGTAGCCGAAACCGTCATAGGAGAACTGATTACACCACTGGTGGCCCACGCTCGCCGCGAAGGCGTGGGCCGCTGGTACTTCAGCCACCATGTTGATGAGGTGGGGCCTCACCTAAAGGTCCGGTTCCTGGGCCACCGCTCAGCCCTTGATAGCCTCCAAAGGTTTGAGCTGGCGGCCCGGAACCGGCTCCTTGAAATCCTGCCAACAGTTCGAGTCCAGCAGCACTACGTCGTGTCGCCGGACAGCACGGATCTAATCGGCACTCTGGGAACTGTCGCCTTGGTGCAGGAATCGGATCTGGACAGATTTGGCGGGCTCGAAGGGCTCGAACTTGCCGAAGAGGTCTTTGAACTGTCTTCTGAACTTGGTAGCTGGGCAGCGCAACGGTTCAACAAGTCGCAGGGCCGCACTGCTCTCGGCGCACTGTTGCTCTCCGACGCGGCTTGGGCCATGCTCAACGGGCCGAAGGCTCCGCAGTGGCCGGACCGCCGCCGGCTCTCCTGGGATTACTGCTGGGACAACCACCTCCGCGTTTCGACAATGGAACTTGGAAGAGGCGCTGCCAAAGCCCGGCTCGGTTTGACTGCCACCTTGGCGCCGAAAACCGCACCGATGCACCGCCTGATGGCCGCCACGGCAGCCGAAGGTAGCGTGCAGAACTGGCGTCGCCGCTGGAAGCGGGCTATTGACGCCTACCTGTACCGGGCAGATAAATCGAGGGTCAGCCGCGGTGCGCAGAATCTGACTTTCAGCCAGTCGCATCTGATGATGAACCGCTTGGGCTTCACAATGTGGGAAGAGGCGGCTTTGGGAATTTACGCCCGCGCCTGGACCCCGGAAACTGAATCCGCTCTGTTGGAGAAGAGAAGACGATGACTCCCTATGGCATCACATCGGCGCCCGTGGGCCCATTGGCCCCCGGCAACGCAGAACAAGGCCCGGCTTCAGCACTCGACCAGATCGGAGTCGTGGGAGCCCACGGCCAAGATGGCGATCTGTGGAACCTGAGTGGGAGCGATTACTCGCGAGATGCAGCTTGGGCAGACCACGCCTGGCAGTAAATCCCGCACGATGACCCCATAAACCACTGGCCGGAGCTTCCCCCAACGGCTCCGGCCAGTTACCCCCCCAAAAAAATAAACTACTGGCCGGAACTTCCCCCAACGGTTCCGGCCAGTTCCCCCAAGGCCTACTGGCCGGAACTGCCCCCAACGGTTCCGGCCAGTCGGCTGTTCGCGTCAAATCTGCACGCCCCTGCCGTCCACGCCTACTGATGGCTACTTTACGGCGACGAGTTTTTCAATGGGGATGCCGTTGACTAGTACTACGGCTTCGGCAACACCGGCGGCTGTGGCAGCAGTCTGTTCCAACTGCGCTTCAATGCGGGGACCGTCACAGGTTCCACGGACCGTGACACTGCCGGACAGATTAACTGTCACGGTATCGCCGTCCTGGGTGCTGCCTTGATAGGACAACGCAGAGGAGTTCAGCGCGTTATAGAGGCCTGACTCGCCGAGAAACTCCTGCTTGTTTGCCAACAAGTGGGTGATGCTCGCCCCAAGCTGATCGGTGGACGTCACAGGCTGTGTAAGGGTGGCAACGACGCTGTCGCCGCACCCTATACCGCCGCCTGAAGTCTCCTCGCCAGCGAGCCCGATGTAGTAGACGGTCAAGGGAACTGTAATGGGGGCCTGTGCAGCAGGCGCCGGTGCTTCGGGAACGGCGGGGCCGCGTCCGCTGAGGTAATCCTCAATCCGCATCCCGTTGATCAGGATGATGGCCTCCCCGACTCCGGCGGCAGTGGCTGCGGTTTGTCTCAGTTGCCATTCAATGCGCGGGTCATCGCACGAGCCTCCGGATTTGAGCTCCCCGGAAAGGTGGACGGTGACGGTGTCGCCATCGATCCTGGCGCGTTCGTACGTCAGTGCGGATTCGTGGAGGGCGTTGTACAGTCCGGATGATCCGTGCAATCTGTCCCCGTCAGCGAGCAGGCGTTCCATGCTGGCCTTCACATGATCCTGAGTCTTGACAGGCTCCGTATAGGCGGCGATGAGGCTGTCCCTGCAACCGATCTCCGCGCCAGAGACCCCGCCGTCTTCTACTGCGATGTAATACATCGTCAAGGGAACTCCTGCCCCGTTCTCTGACCTCACCGAAACTTCCGACTGGGCGACTGGCGCTGCAGCCGTTTCCTCGGTCGGCGCGGGGACCGTAGCAGGTGGGGCCGACGCCGCTGGCGGAGCCGATGGGCCGGGAGCCGTATTCGTGGGTGGGGTGATCCCCTGTGGCTCGGCTACGACGGTCGCCGGTGGATTTGCCGTTGGCGACTGGCCTTGACCGGTCGGAGGGCTGCACGCTGTCAGAGCCAGCAGCAGGGCTGCTGATGCGGTCCCCAGAACTCGTTGCTTGCTCATGTTGACCCCCTGTAAACGTGATGCCGCCGGGACGAGGATGCTTAAACATCCGCTCAGGGGCCGGTGGCCTGTGGTTATCACTCACGATACGCGCGAAAGAACCAGCCACAAACGGATTTCCGGTCACCATCCCGTTGCAGGTTAGTCACGTCCAGGACTCGCCGGATGGGCCAGTCCCGGCGCCGGAGGGTAACGGGTTCCCGTTTGGTATCTCGCTTCACAATTCGTTGAAAACTTCAATTCAATGCCGAGTAGGTGCGTCACCGAGTATCGTGTCTATAACGATGAAGTGATGTGTTTGACGTCACAATAGGAGTCGCGCAGACTAATGAGTGAACATTTGTTCGTTGCGCGAACATTCAGGTTTTCCCGGGTCTCTCAGGGATCACTAAGGAGTAGAAAATGAAACGCAGACTGACCGCGCTCGTGGCCGCAGTTTCAGTGCTCGCCCTCTCTGCCTGTGGCAGTGGCTCCCCGAGCGGCGGCGGGTCCGAGGCGCCCGCCGGTAGCGGCGGACTGACCAAGATCTCCGTCGGGGTAATCCCCATTGTAGATACGGCGCCCATCTGGCTCGGTGATGAGAAGGGCTTCTTCGCCGAAGAAGGCCTCGAGCTGGATCTGCAGACCGCTACCGGCGGAGCCGCGATCGTTCCCGGCGTGGTCAGCGGCAGTTTTGACTTCGCTTTCTCCAACCTGATCTCGGTCATGGTAGCGAATGACAAAGGGCTGGACCTGCAGTTCGTTGCCAATGGGGCCTCCACCACCGGTGAGGAAGGAGCGGGCTTCGGCGCCGTAGTCGTTCCTGAGGATTCCGACATTCAGTCCGCAGCGGATCTCGAAGGCAAGACCGTTTCGGTCAACAACCTCTCGAATATCGGCGATACGACCATCAAGCACGTGGTCGAGCAGGACGGCGGCAATCCAGACAACATCGACTTCGTGGAAGTCGCTTTCCCCGATGCTCCCGCCGCGCTCCAAAATGGGCAGGTTGATGCCGCGTGGATCCTGGATCCGTTCCTAACCCAGGCGCGGTCCGAGGGAGCCCGTGTGGTGTCGTGGAACTTCACGGAAATGCACCCGGAGCTCGACATTGCCGGCTACTTTACAACTTCCGAAAAGGTTCAGGGCGAGCCGGAGCTGGTGGAGAAGTTCACCAGGGCCATGAATAAGTCCCTTGAATACGCGCAGGAGAACCCGCAAGAAGTCCGCGACATTGTCGGAACCTACACCGAAATCGATGCTGAAACCCTCGCGGAGCTGACCTTGCCGGAGTACCGCCCGGAGTTCAGCCGTGAAGCGGCCCAGGCGCTCGGCGAAGCGGCCGCAAAGTACGGCACGTTGAGCGAGGCCCCGAACCTGGATGAGCTGCTGCCATGACACAAGAAGCCGTAACAACCAACAGCGCCGCGCCCATCCCGAGCGCCAGAAAGCAGCCGGCAAAGAAGGTGCCGACGAAGCAGTTGCTCGGGATAGCGGGCATTGTCGGGTTCCTGCTGCTGTGGGAGCTGATCCCACGCGTGGGCATCGTTGAGCCGCGGTTCCTGCCACCGGCCAGTGAGGTCATCGCGGCACTGATCACCGATTTTGGTTTGACGGCGTTCTGGGTAGCGGTCGGCGAAACCATGTTGGCCTGGGCGATCGGCCTGGTGATGTCGATCGTGCTGGCCGTGGTGCTGGGCTTCATTATCGGTTCGTCGATGTTCCTGCGGAAGTTCACCAACTCGACCGTGGAGTTCCTCCGCCCGATCCCTTCGGTGGCGCTGATCCCGCTGGCCGTGCTGCTGTTCGGCGTGAAGATCGAATCAACCCTGATGCTGGTGGTCTACGCTTCGTTCTGGCAGGTCTTCATCCAGGTGCTCTACGGTGTGGCCGATGTGGACAACGTGGCGATGCAGACCGCTAAGTCCTACGGACTGGGCGCCATGGCCCGGGTCCGCCACGTCGTGTTCCCGACGGCACTGCCGTACCTGATGACCGGCATCCGCCTGGCCGCTTCCGTGGCGCTGATCCTGGCGATCACCGCCGAACTGGTGATCGGTTCCCCGGGACTGGGCCGCGAGATTGCCCTGGCCCAGTCCGGTGGCGCGATCTCGGGGATGTACGCGCTGGTACTCGCGACGGGCCTGATCGGCGTCGTCATCAATCTGGTCATGCGTTTCATCGAACGCAAGACCCTGTCCTGGCATTCCTCGATCCGTTCGGAGGTGATCGTATGAGGTTCCTGAAAACTCTCGGATACCTGCTGGCACTGCCTCTGATCCTGGTTGCAATCTGGTGGGCCTCGACGCTGGGGGAGACGAACTTCTTCGTGCCAACCCCGGCACTGCTGGCCGAGGCGTTCGCCGAGACGTGGTTCGGGGAGCGGATCTTCTCGGACGTGCTGCCCAGCATCGGGCGGTTGGTCGTCGGGGTTGCCTCGGCGATTATCATCGGCATTGTCGCGGGCCTGTTGATTGGTTCGGTCAAGTGGCTGAGGGACCTGACGGAACCGGTGCTCGAATTCTTCCGCGCCATTCCGCCGCCGGTCCTGGTGCCGGTGCTGATGCTGCTGATGGGCATCACGGACGGCATGAAGGTCGCGGTGATCATTTCGGGCTGCGTATGGCCGGTGCTGCTGAACACTATCGAAGGTGTCCGTGCCATCGACGGAGTGCTCTCCGACTCGGCCCACACCTACGGCATCCACGGCTGGGCGCGGATCAAGTACCTGGTGCTTCCCTCGGCCGGGCCGCAGATTATGGCCGGTATCCGCCAGTGCCTGTCCATTGGCTTGATCCTGATGGTCATTTCCGAAATGTTCGCCTCGTCCTCGGGGCTCGGCTTCACGATCGTGCAGTTCCAGCGGTCCTTCGCGATTCCGGAAATGTGGTCCGGCATTGTGGTCCTGGGCCTGATCGGTGTCGCGTTGTCATTCATCTTCCAGTGGACCGAGCGGCGTGTGCTGCGCTGGTACCACGGCCTGCGAGAGGTAGAAAATGCAGTCTGAAACAACTCCCGGAACCACCCCGGCCCCGGCGGGCAAGACCCTGCCGGGGAACGAGGCTATGCTCTCGGTCCGCAACCTGAAGAAGGTTTACAAGACCGACGGTGGCGACATCGAGGCCGTCCGGAACCTGACCTTCGACCTGAAGGCCGGCGAACTGGCCTGCTTGGTCGGCCCGTCCGGCTCCGGCAAGACCACGCTCCTGAAGTGCATCTCCGGGCTGATGGCCCCGACCGAGGGCGAAGTGCTGCTGAACGGCACGCCCGTCTCCGGGCCGCCGAAGAAGATGGCCGTCGTGTTCCAGGAATACGGCCGCTCCCTCTTCCCCTGGATGCGGGTGCGCGAGAACGTCGAGCTGCCGCTGAAGAACCAGGGCGTGCCGCGGGCGGAGAGGGACAAGCTTGTCGATGACGCCCTGGAAGCAGTCGGGCTGTCCCACGTGCCGCAGTCCTACCCGTGGCAGCTGTCCGGCGGTATGCAGCAGCGCGTGGCGATCGCCCGCGCCGTGGCGTACCAGCCCGAGGTGCTGCTCATGGACGAGCCGTTCGCGGCCGTGGATGCGCAGACCCGAGCGGACCTGGAAGACCTGATCCGCACCGTCTGGCGCAAACTCGGCGTCACCGTCCTGTTTGTCACCCACGACATCGACGAGTCCGTCTACCTCGGAGAACGCGTCATCATCCTTTCCAGTTCGCCGACGGTCATCCAGGAAGACCTGACCATTGACCTGCCGGACGAGCGCGACCAGCTGAACACCCGCTCGCTGCCGCGCTTTACCGAACTGCGCCACCACGTCTACGAACAGATCCAGCTCGCCAAGCAGGGCCATAGCCCCGCCGCTGCGGTTCAGACTGATTCCAGTGCAGGTTCTGGCGCGGCCTGATACGCCCTTCCACAACAGAAAGCGCCGGCCATCCCGATGGGGAGGCCGGCGCTTTCTGGAGGTGGAACTGCCTAGAACGCGATGCGCTTGAGCAGATCGCGGAGGGTTTCGCGTTCTTGCAGCGACAGCGTTGACAGGGACTGGTCCTCCGAGCGGCGGATAATCGCTTCGGCCCGCTTGTAGAGGCTCCGGCCCGCTGTTGTGGCCACGATGACCTTGGAGCGACGGTCGCGCGGGTCCGTTTCGCGGGCGACTGCACCGCGGTGCTCAAGTTGGTCCACCAGGGCGACGATCTGGCTGGGATCCAGGCTCAGGAAGTCCGCCAGTTCGCGCTGTGAAGGATTCTGGCCGCTGCACGCGAGGGAGAGGACCGAATAGGAGCGGACCTTCAAATCCAGCTCCGCAAGCATATTGTTGGCCCGTCCTGACCCCAGGGACCGGGCCCGGGCCGTGAGGAACTCGATCTCGTTGGCCAGCTCAGTGGTGTGGAGACGCTGGGCCCCGTTTGTGTTCTCGGCCAGGTCGGCGTCGTTGCCTCTGGTCGTCGTGTGTGCGGACATCGTTCCTCATCCGTTGATCGGTTCAATACTGTTGACTTTTTCAATGATATACGTTGTCATTGGTCTTAGTTCAGGATAACCCCGAAACACCGGTCCAAGGCCGGTGGAAGCGAAGGAGCTTTAGATGTCGCTGGCAGGAAAAGTAGCCATTGTTACCGGTAGCGGTCGCGGACTGGGTCTAGCCTATGCTCAGGAGCTCGCCCGCCAGGGGGCCGCCGTCGTTATTAATGATGTTGACGAGCAGGTAGCCCGCGAGGCCGTCGAGAGCATCACCGGTGCCGGCGGCAAGGCCGTGGCCGTTGTCGCTCCCGTCGGTTCCACCGAGACCGCGCAGCAGTTGGTCAAGACCGCCGTCGAGTCCTTCGGCGGGCTGGATATCCTGGTCACCAACGCGGGCGTGCTGCGGGATAAGTCCCTGCTGAAGATGACCGATGAAGACTTCGACCTGGTCATCAACGTGCATCTGCGCGGGACCTTCACCTGCGTCCGCGAGGCCTACGCCTATTTCAAGGCAAACAAAGTCGCCGGCCGCATCATCACCATCGGGTCCCCGACCGGGCAGCGCGGCAACTTCGGCCAGACCAACTACGCCGCCGCGAAGGCCGGCATTGTCGGTATGGTCCGCACCTGGGCGCTGGAAATGAAGAAGGCTGGCGTCACCGCCAACGCGATCATTCCGGTGGCGGCGACGGCCATGACCAAGACCGTTCCGTTCTTCCAGAAAGCTGTGGAGGCCGACGAGCGCGGCGAGGCCATGCCGGACTTCTTCCGTAAGGACCTGGGCTTTGGAACGGCCGACGACGTTGCCGGGCTGGTTGCCTTCCTCGCCTCCGACGCCGCGGGCAAGGTAACCGGCCAAGCGATCGGGATCGGCGGCGACCGCCTACAGTTGTGGTCGCACCCGGAAGCAGTAGCCACCGAGTACAAGGACGGCGGCTGGAGCTACGAGGAACTGCTCGAGCGGTTCGATGATCTCTTCGGCGAGCGGTTGCAGAGCGTAGGCGAGACCTTCCCGGAACTGCCCGCCGACCTGCAGCCCGAGGCAGCGGGAGCGAAGTAAACATGGCAGCGACGGCATACGAACTCGGGATCGACGCCTCGGCAATCGAAGCGGTCGATATGCACGTGCATGTGGAGGTCGACAACTGCGGCCATGTGTCCCTGCCTCCGGTGCTGAACGACGCGTCGAGCAAGTATTTCAAGGCCGAGGAGCGCACGCCGTCCCTGGACAGCATCGCGGAAACCTACCGCGCGCTGAACATGGCCGCCGTCGTCTTCACCGTCGACGCGCGGACCAAGCTCAAGCGCGAGCCCAACAGCATCGAGGACATTGTCGAGGGCGCGGCGCGGAACAACGACGTGCTGATCCCGTTCGGCTCCGTAGACCCGCTGACCGGTGCGGATGCGATCGACCGGGCCAAGCGGCTCGCCAGCGACTACGGCGTGCGCGGCTTCAAGTTCCACCCCAGCCTGCAGGGCTTCGACCCGAGCGATGAGCAGTACTACCCGCTCTGGGAGGCGCTGCAGGAGATCGGTCTGCCGGCAATCTTCCACACCGGCCAGAACGGCATGGGCGCCGGACTGCCCGGCGGCTACGGCATCAAGCTGGCCTATTCCAACCCGCTGCTGCTCGACGCCGTCGCAGCGGATTTCCCGGAGTTCCAGATCATCATGGCCCACCCCTCGGTGCCTTGGCAGGACGAGGCGAACTCGATTGCCACGCATAAGGCAAACGTCTTCATCGACCTCTCCGGCTGGTCCCCGAAGTACTTCCCGGAGTCGCTGGTCAAGATGTCCAACTCGGTACTGCAGGACAAGGTACTCTTCGGTACCGACTACCCGCTGATCACCCCGCAGAAATGGCTCAGCGCGTTCGCCGACCTGCCGCTGAAGGACGAAGTCCGGCCGAAGATCCTGAAGGCCAACGCCGTGAAGCTGCTCGGCCTCGAGGCCGGGAAAAAGGCATGAGCGTGGCTGCGGACGTACGGGCCGGAGCCACGGCGGGACGGTTCTACCCGTCGGACCAGTACGGCTTCTCGTCCCTGCTCACCGAGAACGAACTGGCGGTGCTGGGACGGCTGCGCAAGGTGCTGGACGAGCAGGTCCACCCGCTGCTGGCCGAGTATTGGGAAGCGGGAGAGTTTCCGTATCAGATTGCGCAGCCGCTGTTCGATCTGAACCTGATGGAGCCCTCGCAGCCCGGCGACGGCGGTGCGACCGCCAGCGGACTCTATGCGGGCTTCCGAAACTTCGAGCTGGCCCGCACGGATGCTTCCGTGGCCACGTTCTACAATGCCCAGTCCGGCCTGTTCCGGACCGCGGTCAACCTCGGCGGCAGTGCCGAGCAGGCCGCGGAGCTGGACCCGAAGATCCGCTCCTTTGAGCACAAAGGCGTCTTCGCGCTGACCGAGCCGGACCACGGCTCGGATATCGCCGGCGGGCTGGAAACCAGTGCCCGGCGGGACGGGGACACCTGGACCATTAACGGCGCCAAACGCTGGATCGGGGGAGCCGCCTCCGCCGACGTGCTGGCAGTTTTCGCCCGCGACGAGGCAGACCAGCAGGTCAAGGCCTTCCTGGTTCCCACCGACGCGCCGGGCGTGACCATCTCCAAGATCCACCGGAAGACCTCGCTTCGCCTGATGCAGAACGCTGATATCGACTTCCGGGATGTCACCGTGCCGGAGTCTGCGCGGTTGCAGAACGTCAACTCCTTCGCCGACGTCGCCGCAATGCTGCGGAACATGCGCTCGGACGTGGCATGGATCGCCGCCGGCCTGCAGGCCGGGGCCTATGAGGCAGCAGTGCGCTACGTAAAGCAGCGCGAGCAGTTCGGCAAGAGCCTCGGCAGCTTCCAACTGGTCCAGGAGAAGCTGGCCACCATGCTGGGCAACGTTACCGCTTCCCTTGGCATGGTGGTGCGGCTGACCCAGCAGCAGGACCAGGGCATCTACGCGGACGAGAATTCCGCGTTGGCCAAGATGTTCTGCTGCGCCCGAATGCGCGAAACCGTAGCCCTGGCCCGCGAAGTGGTCGGCGGCAACGGGATCACGCTGGACACCGACGTCGCACGTTTCCACGCCGACGCCGAAGCCGTCTATTCCTACGAAGGCACGCATGAGATCAATGCGCTGATCGTCGGTCGGGCCATCACGGGCAAGGGCGCCTTCCGCTAGAAATTCGTCAATACCATCAACATCTACTTTTTCAGGAGCATCTTATGAGCAACCTCGTTGTCACTTTCGAAGAACTGTCCGGGCTTGTCGGCAAGGACCTCGGCTACACCGATTACCATGAGATCACCCAGGACCAGATCAACACCTTCGCCGATGCCACCAACGACCACCAGTGGATCCACACCGACCCGGAGAAGGCCAAGGACGGTCCTTTCGGCGCCCCGATCGCGCACGGCTTCCTGAGCCTCTCGCTCATCATCCCGCTGTGGAGCGAGCTGTTCGACGTCGAGGGCGTCAAGACCAAGGTCAACTACGGACTGGACCGTGTGCGCTTCACCAACCCGGTCAAGGTCGGTGCCAAGGTCCGCCTGCACTCCGTCATCGCCGAAGTCACCGAGGTCAAGGGCGGCGTGCAGATCAAGACCAGCAACACCATCGAGATCGAAGGCGAGGAACGTCCCGCCGTCGTCGCGGAATTCCTCGCCCGCTTCTACGCCTAACCCCGCGTCAGGACAAGTCAGCGTCCGGGCGAAGTCACACTACCCACCTCACGGAAGAGGCTCATTATGAAAAGGCATTTCTCCAAAGTTCTTGCCGGCGGCGCCATTATCGCCCTGGCCCTGACTGGTTGCGGCTCGGGTTCACCTTCAGGATCTGAGGCGCCGGAAGGTAGCGCTGGCGCCAGCGGCGGTCTGCAGGACGTCACCGTCGGAGTCCTCACGATTGCCCCCTCCGCCGCGATGCAGTACGGCATCGATGAGGGGATTTTCGAAAAGCACGGACTGAATGTGGAGCTGCAGACGGGCCAGGGCGGCGCAGCGATGCTGCCGGCTGTCTCCACCGGAACAATGAACTTCGCGGTGGGCAATCCACTGTCGGTGATGACCGCCGTCAACAAGGGCCTGGACATGAAGATCGTCTCTGGTTACAGCAACTCCAAAGCTGAAGGCGAAGACATCAACGCCGTGGTCACCAAGGCGGACTCAGGCATCGAAGATTTTGCGGATCTGGAAGGCAAGACCACCGCCGTCAACACACTCAAGACGCAGGGCGACCTGACGATCATGGAAAGCGCGGCAATCGACGGCGGAGATCCGTCAGCGCTGAAGTTCAGTGAGATGCCTTTCCCTGATATGGAAGCGCAGCTGGAACGCGGCAACGTTGACGCCATCTGGATCCCGGAGCCATTCCAGTCACGGGCGCTGGCCAACGAGAACTACAAGCTGGTGGGCTACCCGAACCAGAAGGCCCTGCCCGGCCTGCCGACCATGGTGACGTTCACCAGCGGCAGCTACGCGGAGGAGAACCCGGAAATTGTGGCGGACTTCAAGGCTGCAGTGACCGAGACCTTGGCCGCGGCGGAGGCGGATCCGGAAGGCGTGCGGGCCGTGCTACCGAAGTTTATGGGCATGGACGAGGCCGTGGCCAAGGACCTGAAGATGGAAACGTTCGACGGCGAAGTGCCCACACAGGTGCTGAGTGACATGGGCGAACTGATGGTCAAATACGAGTACGTGGACAGCGCGCCCGACGTGGCTGCCATGACCGTGCAGTAGCAGCCGGCACATCGCCAACAGCTGGGCGGTTCCCTACATGGGGAGCCGCCCAGCTGTGTGTCCGGCAGCCTAGTGGCCGAACCTGTCGGCGTCGAGAATTTCCTCGTCGCCGGTGTCCATGGCGCTGATCCGGCGCAGCTCGTCACCGGTGAGGACAAAGTCGAAGATGCTGAAGTTCTCTGCCAGCCGCTGCGGATTCGACGACTTGGGGATGACGACGTGCCCCAGCAGGGTGTGCCAGCGCAGCACGATCTGGGCCGGTGTCTTCTGGTACTTTTCGGCCAGCTCCCTGATGACCGGCTCCTTGAGCAGGTCGCCGCCGCGGCCGATGGGGCTCCAGGCCTGTGTGGCGATGCCGCGTTCCTGGTGGATGGCGACAATGTCCTGCCGGGTGTGTCGCGGGTCCAGCTGGATCTGGTTGACCTCCGGCACCAGGCCCGAATCGAAAAGGTGCTGCAGATGGGCCGGCTTGAAATTGGAGGTGCCGATGGCCCGGACCCGGCCGTCCGACAGCAGCTTTGTCATGCCAGCGAAAGCATCGACGTACCGGTCCTGGGCAGGATTGGGCCAGTGGATGAGCAGCAGGTCGATGTACTCGACGCCCAGCCGGCGGGCACTGGCGTCGAAAGCCTGCTCAACGCCGTCGTAACTGTGCCATTCCTTATTGAACTTGCTGGTCAGGAAGACGTCGCTGCGGTCCAGCCCGCTGCGCCGCAGGCCGTCGCCGACCCCTTGTTCGTTGCCGTAGTTCTCGGCGGTATCGATCATCCGGTAACCGATTTTCAGGGCAGCCTCTACCGCATCGGCCGTTTCGGAATTGTCCATGGGCCAGGTGCCAAGGCCAAGAAACGGCAGCTTGGCACCGTTCCGCAGCTCAATGATCGGAGCAAGTTCTACGCTCACGGAACCTCCTGTGATCGTTTCTGAAGCGTTGGTGGTATTGCCAGACCCTCAGCCTAAGGGCTCCCGCGCCCGTGCAGAACCCGGAAAGCAAAAGCGGAGAGCCGCCGCACTCGCTGATGCCAGCTACGGACGCTCTCCGCTCGGTGCCTGGCGAAGATGCTTACGCGTTGACCAGTTCCACCGCGCCGGCCAGGGCGGAGACAATGCCGGCGATCTCGGCGGCCGATTCGGCGTGGTCCTTCGGATGGGTCGTGGCGAAGACCTCGAAGCGGGCGCCGATGGAAAGCTTGGCGTCCTCGAGCACCTTGGCCTGGGCGATCCCCAGCGCCTTGCGTGCGTCGTCGTGCGCCCACTGCGCACCGTAAGGCGAGGGGGAGGTGCCGATGACGGCCGCCGGCATGCCGTTCAGAGCGCCGGCGCCGAACGGGCGGGACAGCCAGTCGATGGCGTTGTTCAGCACGGCCGGGGTGGTGCCGTTGTATTCGGGGGAGACCAGCAGCACGGCGTCGGCTTCCTTGGCGGCCTCGCGCAGTGCCTCGGCCGCTGCCGGAACAGAGCCTTCAACGTCCAGGTCCTCGTTATAGAACGGGATGTTCTCGAGGCCGTCGTAGATCCGTACGTCGGTACCTTCCGGGGCAACCGTTGCGGCGGTTTCGGCCAGCTGGCGGTTGATGGAATCGCTGCGAAGGCTGCCGACGAGGGTCAGGACCTTGATGCTCATTGAATCTCCTAGACAAAGTAGTACGTGCACCGTGGATAACCACGTACTTCCCCGCGACCATTCCCCACAACGGCCGTCTCGCCCTGTGTTTCCCCTCACTGGAGGCTGGGAATGCGCCGTTCGCTCAGCCCTGCGGCTGTTTCTGCTCACGGGTTCCGAGCCAGGCGAGCACATCGCGCAGCCGGATGCGCCGGTGCGTGCCGCGGTATTCCACCGGGATGGTCCCGGCATCGGTCAGCCGCCGCATGTACGTGAGCGAAACGCCGGCGACTTCGGCCGCCTGCGAGGTGTTGAGCAGATCCTCGGCCGAACTGACCATGACCGCATCGCCCTGGGCAAAGCGCTGCAAAACATCGACGACGGCGTTGCACGCCTGGGCGGGAAGCTTCACCGTGGTGCCGTTGACGAAAACGGTCACATCATCGCTGTCCGCCAGGGCCCGGGCCAGCCGCTTGGACTCGGCGTCGGACAAAGCGTCGGTGGTGCGGGGTTTCAACTGCGCCATAGTCACACCTTAGGCCACAGCTGCTACGCACGCCGGGCGCCGGGCCGTGGGCACCCCGAACCGCGTAAACCGCGTGATGTTGGCCGCATTCTTCACTCAGGATGTTAGCCGGTTGCGCCCGCGTTAAGTAGGCTCTAGGTATGCCCACGTTCAGAAACAGCCGCGCCGCAGCACTGCCTGCAAAACTTTCCCGTTCCTGGCTCCTCGCCTCGGCCGCCGATGAAGCCAATTTCGCTCCGGCGTTGGCGTCGGAAGCCGATTCGGTGATCTTCGACATGGAAGACGCAGTGCCGGCGCCAGGCAAGGCTGAAGCGCGCGAACGCGTGGTGGAAGCGCTGTCCACCGGTATGACGGCCTGGGTCCGGGTCAACGGCATCGATACCGAGTACTGGGCCGATGACCTGGCGGCGCTGTCCAAGGCTCCGGGTTTGCGCGGTGTCATGCTGGCCATGACCGAGCGCCCGGACCAGGTCACGCACACCGCCATGCGGCTGCAGGCCGGCACACCGGTGCTCGCGCTCATCGAATCGGCCATCGGCGTCGAGAACGCCACCGACATTGCGCGCGCTCCGGGCACCTTCCGCCTGGCCTTTGGCGTGGGCGACTTCCGCAAGGACACTGGCGCCAGCGACGATCCGATGGCGCTGGCCTACGCGCGCTCCCGCCTGGTGATCGCGTCCCGCGTGGGGCAGCTGCCCGGCCCGATCGACGGCCCCACCGTGGGCGCGCTGGGCGATGACCTGAAGCAGGCCTGCAAGGTCACGGCGTCCATGGGCATGACCGGCAAGCTGTGCCTGCTGCTGGATGCCGCTGACACGATCAACAAGTCGCTTTCGCCGAGCGAGTCCGAAATCCGCTGGGCGCACGAACTTCTGGACGCGCATGCCGCCGGCGCCGTGGTGGGGGACGGTTCCTACCTGCCGCGACTGGCCCGCGCCGAAAAGATCTCCTCGTTGGCCGACTCCTACGGACTCTGGAACGCGTAGGTTTCTCGGGCGCCGGGGACTACTTGGTAAGCAGGTCCCGGAGGCTCAGCGGCGGACGGCCGGTGAGCAGCTCGACGTCGTTGGTTGTCTTGTCCAGCTCGCCGTTGGCGATCGCCGTGTAGGTGCTTACCCACGCGTCCAGCTGCCAGTCCGGCGCGCCGTAGTGCGCCCGGGAGGCATACGCTTCCTCCACCGATTCATTGAGGAACGACGTCGGCCGGCCCGTTGCGTCGGCAATGATGGCTGCCGCTTCGGTCAGGTTTATTGATTCCGGCCCGGTGAGCTCGTATACGAAACCGGCGTGCGCCACAGGCTGCTGCAGGATCGCCGCTGCGGCGCGGGCAACATCCTCGCGGGCCACGAAGCCGGCCTTGCCGTCGCCGGCCGGGCCGCGGATGACGCCGTTTTCGTCGGCGAAGTGCGGCAGGATGTCGGCGTAAAAGTTGTTCCGCAGCAGCGTGTGCTTGCGGCCCGTTTCCCGCAGTTTCTGCTCGGTGGCGTAGTGGGTCCGGGCCAGGGTGAAGGTGGCGTCCGGTCCGGCGCCGAAGAACGAGGTATAGACAATGTGCTCGACGCCGGCCTCCACGGCGGCGTCGATGAAAGTGGAGTGCTGCTCAAGGCGGTCCTCGGACTCGGACGCGGAGACCATGAAGAGCGTCTTGATGCCTTCCAAAGCACGGCGGGAGGCGGCCTTGTCGCCAAAGTCGGCCTGCGCCGTCGTCGTTCCTTGAAGTTTCGGGGCCTTGACCTCATCCCGCACGATCAGTCGTGCCGGGACTCCCGCCTCGGAGAGCAGCCGGGCAACCGTGCCGCCCAGGGAGCCGGTGGCTCCGGTGATGGCGGTTTCGGCGGCAACGGACACGGGAGTGGAATCAGCGCTCATGGTTACAGCATATTCCGCTCCGCCGTGGGGTGCGGAAGTTCACCCGGTGTTTGCCCGGCCGTTGCCGTGCGCGGCTAGCGTGGGGCGCGTGCCAGGTCTATTTGTAGCGCTCGGGGATAGTTTCACGGAGGGTGTGGGGGACCGCAACACCAAGTTCCCCAACGGGGTGCGCGGCTGGGCGGACCGGGTGGCGAAGCAGTTGGGCAAGCCGGATCCGGAGTTTCGCTACGCCAACCTCGCGGTGCGCAGCAAGCGGCTGCACCAGATCGTAGCGGACCAGATCGAGCCCGCTGTGGCGATGAAGCCGACGCTGGTTTCCTTTTACGCCGGCGGCAACGACATCCTGGAACTGCGCAAGGATATGGACGTCCTGCTGCAGCAGTATGAAAACGCCGTGGCACGGCTGGCCTCCACCGGCGCGCAGCTGCTGCTGTTCACCGGGTTCGACGTGATGCTGCCACCGGTGCTCGAGCCGATGCGGCGCCGCAACTGGCTGTACAACGAGGCGGTGCGCGAAATCGCCCGCCGGTACGATGCGCTGCTGGTGGACCACTGGGCGTTCGAGATCTACCAGGACCCGCGGATGTGGGATACCGACAAACTGCACATGTCTCCGGTGGGGCACAAATACATGGCCGCGCAGGTGCTTTCGGCGCTCGGCGTGCGGCACACCCTCAAACTCAAGCAACTGGAGCCTCTGGAACGGGCCGGCTGGCGGGAGCTGGCGCGGGCGGAACGGGCCTGGCTGCGGGACTGGGTGGTGCCGATGTTCGGGCGCAAGCTCAAAGGCGTCACGCTGGGGGACAACCTGCCGCCGCGCTGGCCGGAGCCGGTGCAGGTCTCGGTGGGGCTGAAGAAGCTCGCTAAACAATCCGGCCGCGCGCCGGTCGGCTGACCCGCGGGGCCTAAACTGGTTCCATCATGAAGACTATGCGCAGATTCAAGACACCCTTCGTCTGGCTCGTCGTTGTGGCCATGGTGGCCACGATCGGGGCGGGCTTCATCACGCAGTTCGCCGGGCAGTAAGGGGCGCAGCGAGCGGTGGCAATCCAGGATCCGGGCGAGACCGGGCAGGCCTTTCCCGCGGCCCCGGACGTTTACAGCGAACCCACCCGGAAAGTCGGACCGGGCTGGATCACCGCCGTCCTGCTGACCAATCTGGGCATCAACGCGGTCCTCTTTGCCTCGCTGCAGGTGCTGCTGGCTCAGCAGTCGCAAAGTTTCGACGCCGCCAACAAGGAAGCCGTGCTGGCGCTGGCCACCGGGTTCGGTGCGGCCGTATCGCTGGTGGCCAACCCAATTGCCGGGGCGCTCAGCGACCGCACCACCTCGCGCCTGGGCCGCCGCGTCCCGTGGGTCCTTGGCGGGACCATCCTGGCCTTCGCCGCCCTGCTCATGCTCTCCGGGGCACCGAACATCGCTGTCATGGTGATCGGCTGGTGTTTGGTCCAGGCCGGCTGCAACGGGGCGTACGCCGCGGTGACCGCCACCATTCCGGACAAGGTGCCCACCCTGCAGCGCGGGCAGGTGGGCGGCCTGGCCGCGATGGGCCAGACCGTGGGCATCGTCTTCGGTGCGGTGCTGGCCAATCTCGCCGGCGGCTTTGTCCTGGGCTACCTCTACTGCGCGGTCTTCCTAGGCGTAAGCATCATCGCGTTCCTGATCAAGGGCCGGGACACCCCGCTGGATCCGGCCCTGCGCCCGCCGTTTGTGTGGGGCCGGTTCCTGAAGAGCTTCTACATCTCCCCGGCCAAATACCCCGACTTCGGCTGGGCCTGGGTGACGCGGTTCCTGGTCAACCTGGGCAACAACCTCTTCACGCTCTACCTGTTCTTCTTCCTGCAGGACGCCGTGGGCCACGCCGATCCGGCCGTTGGCGTGCTGATCCTGACCGGCATCTACGCGGTTATGGTGATGATTACCGCCGTCATCGGCGGACCGTGGAGCGACCGGCTGGGCAGGCGGAAGCCGTTCGTGATCGCCTCCGCGGTGACGATTGCGACGGCGTCCATCCTGGTGGCGTTCTGGCCCAGCTGGCCGATGGGGCTCGTGGCGGCGGCAGTGCTTGGCGCCGGTTTCGGCATGTTCCTGGCGGTCGACTTCGCCCTGCTGACCCAGGTGCTGCCCAGCGCGGCAGACCGGGGCAAGGACTTGGGCGTGATCAACGTGGCGAACTCGCTGCCGCAGGTTTTCGCTCCGCTGGTGGCGGCCCCCGTGGTGCTTTATCTGGGCGGCTACACCGCGCTGTTCGTGCTCGCCGCCGTGGTGGGCCTGCTCGGCGCGGTGTTCGTGGTGAAGATCAAGGGCGTGCAGTAGGGCAGTAACGGAATAATGCGGGTGGAACCGGCCGTTACGCGGTGTGGGATCCGTTCCCCAATGTTTCTACGGGCTGTAGAATTTAGGTGTCAGGGGCGGCAGCGGCGAAAGGAAGTCTGTGGATATTTTCCTCGACCTTCCGTTGGGCTGGGCAATTCTGGCGCTCTTCTGCGTCGCCATGATGCGCTCCAATGCCACCTACTGGCTCGGCCGTGGAATCGCCGCCGGCGGACGCCATACCCGGTTCGAGCGGCACCTTAACGGCCCGGTCATGAAGCGTGCCGAGCGGTTCATGAACACCTTCGGTCCCTTCGCGGTCACGCTGTGCTTCCTCACTGTCGGCATCCAGACCGCGGTGGTCAGCAGCGCCGGAATTGCGAGGATGCGCATGATCCGGTTCCTGCCCGCCGTCGTGCTTGGCAGTCTCCTCTGGGCCATCGTCTACGCGACCGTGGGGATGGCAGCGATCGCCGCATGGGTGGCGTTGGTCCTCGCATCCCCGGTCGCCGCCGTCGTTATTGTGGTGGTACTGCTGGGCGTTCTGGGTTGCCTGATCTGGCGCAGGAAGCGTGGCAAGCGGCAGAGCGCGAAAACAGAAAGACTAACGACGGCGGAGCCCACCGAGGGCGCGTCCCATCCGACATTCAGTGCGGCGCCACCGGGCCACACGGACCGTTCCGAATAGGCTGGGGCTATGGAAGCCCAGATCATCGTCACGCTCGTTTGCGGACTGCTCATCGCCGTCGGCGTTGCCGGAATTATTGTTCCCGTGCTGCCCGGGGCCATCACCATTGGCGTCAGCCTGCTCATCTGGGCATTGGTCCTGCAGAACACGGTGGGCTGGGTGGTCTTTGGCCTGGGGGCGGTGCTGGTGGTTGCCGGCATGCTGGCCAGCGCCGTCCTGACAGGCAAGCGGCTGAAGGGCCGCCAGATTCCCAACCGCTCCATTGTGGTCGGCGTGGTTGTTGGCCTGGTGGGGATGTTCGTCATCCCCGTGGTGGGACTGTTTGTCGGTTTTGCAGTAGGCCTGCTGCTCAGCGAATACCTGCGCCAGCGGGAACTCCGTCCCGCCCTGCACTCGAGTGCGGTCGCGCTGAAAGCCATGGGGATCGGGATCTTGATAGAGCTGGGCTGCGCTTTCGCAGCAGGCAGCATCTGGAGCATCGGCGTGATCCTGCACTTCTTCTTCTGACCCCGCAGCCTTCCGCCCGGCGGCTCGCCCCACTGGCGGCTTACTCCTCGTGGAGCAGCCCCGTGATGCGGTAGGGGATGACCTCCCGCAGGAACATCTGCGTTGACGTCCTGGTGATGCCTGGGCACAGCCTGATTTCCTCGCTGACGCGGTACAGATCATCCGGACTCTTTGCGACCACCCGCAGCAGCAGATCGGTGTCTCCGGCCGGCGCGTGGCATTCAAGGACCTCGGGAATGTTCCGTAAGGCATCGATGGCGTCATTGAGCTTGCTCTGGTCCAGCTCCGCGCTGACCATGGCGGTCACGCCGCGTCCGACGGCTTCGGGAACGACCCGGGCTGAATTGGGGCGCAGCGTGCCGGTCGCGGCCAGACGTTCCAGTCTGGAGTGGACCGTGCCGCGGGCCAACCCGAGCTTCTGTGCGAGCAGCATGACGGGAATCCGGGGATCCTCATCAAGCGCAAGGAGGATTTTGCGGTCCGTCGGGTCGAGTTGCTGCAAAATGACCACTTCCTGTCCTGCAGAGCCTGCTTACTTTGATCAGTTTGACCAACTAATGAACTAACTATTGCACGGATTGCCCGAGCTCTGCTGAAATGGTTTCCAGAACGGGCCGCGCCACAAGCAAGTGCCCGTGAGGTGCAGGAGAAACGGCACAACCCGCCGCCAACCTGTCAGAGGAGCCCGCAAAGCACCGACCTTGTTGTTCACACAGCTTTAGACCCCTGAATCCGCCGATCCTCGGCAGATACAGGGGTCTTGCTGTTTTAGCTGCACGGGACGGCGGGCGTTAGCCCGAAGCCTCCACCGGGGTCTGGGCCCGCGGTTGGAAGAACCGGCGGTAACCAAGGAAGAGTACGATGGCCAGTCCGATGGTCACCGTGATGAAGGTGAGCGTGGTGTCTCCGGACAAGAAGCCGCGGAAGATGCTGTAGATCAGGGTGAAGAGGCTGCCCAGCATGACGCCGTTGGCGAGAACCCTGTTCCGCTTCTCGAGCAGCAGGCTGAGGCCGAGCATGACCACCGACGCAGCCAACGCCACGGTGGTGACATTGCGGTTGTAGGCTTCGTTTTCCTCCATCCAGGCGCGGTTCGCGATCTCGTATTCCCGCTGGGCCTCCTGCTGCTGGGCCAGTTCTTCATCCGTGGGTTCTGTATTCGTCGGGACGGACAATTCGATCGGGAATTCCGGCATCTCAGGCGGCGGGTAGAAGGTGCGGACGCCGAGACCGACGAACAACGCAAGAATGACCCCGAGGAAGATCGTGTAAACGGCCTTGAGCACTTTGTCGTCCATGACCAGATTCTAGGTCTGTTGCACGTTGTGAGCATGGCTGCAGGAGAAGTGCTCCCGATTCGTTATTGCCGTTCCTGTCCTGAGGCTGCGTAAAGGTTTTTGACGCCTCAGCTTGTTCCAAAGCAGCCAGCCGCCATATGATCGAACGCAGTGGCACGGGGCTTTAGCTCAGTTGGTAGAGCGTTTCGTTCGCAATGAAAAGGTCAGGGGTTCGATTCCCCTAAGCTCCACTATTGACGGGGACTTTTGTCTCTTCGTGAGGGCAATCCCACACTTTCCCCACACTTTGCCTCTTTGGGCGGTTTCAAGTGCCATCGTCATGGCACTACGGTAGCGTCATCTGCTGCAGCTGTGACGTGGTGTTCATGACTTCTTCAAAGCCTGCCCGTGAGAAGTCCGGCAAGATGCCGGCCGAGCTGGCCGATGCCCCGGTCATCGCACTGCTGCAGAAAGAAGCTGCCAAGCGCCGACACCGCCCGCATCTACACCGAGGCAGACGAACACAGCCGGGCCTCGCAGAGGTTCTCGAAGCCGAGGTCATCGAGGCCTACCTGCCGAAAGCGCCGACCCGCTCCGAGGTTGAGCAGATCGTCCAGGACGTCGTGGAAGGTCTGAAGGCCAACGGCACGGAACTGACCATGCGCCAGATGGGCCAGGCGATGAAGCCCGTGACGGCCAAGATCGCTGGCCGGTTCGACGCCAAGGCGGCCAGCGAATCGTCCGCAGACGCTTGTCTGCCTGACTCAGAGCACCGGAGGGGTAGGGGCGTCTTGGCGGCCCAGCCCTCCTGGAGGTAACACAACTCTCTCATTCAGTTATGTGTAGAAAGACAATAGACTAGTTCCATTAAGGAGAGTGGTAATGGAAACGAGCGAGCGATTGGGCGAGCACCTGCGTCAGTGGCGAATAATGCTTGGGCTGAGCCAGGAGCTGGCTGCAGAGCGGGCAGACATTTCAGTGCCGACACTGCGCCGCATAGAACGTGGCGACGACGGGGTCCGTCTCGGCAGTTTTCTTGCCCTGTCGAACATCCTGAACCTCACGGAGCGGCTGGAATCGGCCACCGACCCCTTGGAAACTGACCTGGGCCGGTTGCGGGCCCATCTGCTCGGCCGGCAGCGTGCCAGGCGGTCCTCGTGACTTTCGAAGTCTGGGTCGACGACCGGCAAACAGGAATTTGCGCGGTCGAGGTGCGCCCGGGGTTCCAAGCCCCATCGCTGACTTTCACCTACCTGGACGACTGGCTCGCCGATGACAGGGCCTTCGCGATCTCGCCCGACCTGCCTTTGCAGCGGGGGCCTCACACGCCGCCCCCGCACCGGACCACCTTCGTGGCATTCGATGACGCTGCCCCCGACCGGTGGGGCCGCAACCTGCTTGACGCCGGCATGCGCCGGGCCGCGCGCGATCGTCGGGAGAAGTTTCGTCAACCGTCGGAGATTGATCTTCTGTTGGCCGTGAGCGACGAAACCCGGCAAGGTGCGCTGCGGTTCCGTCAGAAGGGAGTTTTCCTCGATCCCGCCCATGAACGGGCTGGCATCCGCGACCTTGCCAGGCTCGCCGACGCCGCAAACCGTTTCGCTGAAAACGGTGAAGTGGATGAAGGAGTCAAAGAATTGATCGGTGTCGGTTCATCCCCCGGCGGCGCGCAACCAAAGGCCTGGGTACGCGACGAGGAAGGAACGATGCACCTGGCGAAGTTCCCGCGCACCTCGGACGTCTACGACATCTCAGCGTGGGAGCTCGCTGCGATACGGATGCAGGCCAAGGCCGGTATTGCGGTCCAGCCGTCGCAGACGGTCCCGCTGGGTCATGACCATTCGGTGTTCCTCACGCGGAGGTTCGACCGCGAGGGCGTGCGGCGGCTGCCTTACATGAGCTTCAGGACGGCGTTCCGGATCGCCGAACATGAGCTCGTGGACTACGCCACTCTTGCCTCGAAAGTCGCCGGTATCTCTTCCAGCCCGGACGCGGATGCCGCCGAGCTTTTCTCCCGCGCTGCCTTCACGGCCATGGTAAACAACATTGATGACCACATGCGCAACCACGGACTGCTCCGGGTGGGGGCCGGCTGGCGGCTTTCGCCGTCCTTCGACGTAAACCCCTCCAGGCTGGACAGCGCGGCAACACCCCTGACACCGGAGGACGATCCGGCGGACCGCGATATCGGGCTCCTGGTTGAGCACGCCCACGTGTTCCGGCTGACCCGCGACCAAGCTGTACAACGGATTCAGGCGGTCGACGCCGCGGTATCAGTCTGGCGGGACGAGGCAGTAGGGGCCGGGGTTGCACCTGACGCACTCGACTTCATGACCCACGCTTTCGAAGGCGAAAACCGCGCGAGAACAGCAGCCCTGGCCGTGTCGGGGCCGACTGTCATCGACATGGCCTCGGCACTTCCCCCGGCAGCCTCCGGTGACGTGTGGGTGAAACCGCACGTGCGCCGGGGACGGCGAATCGAAGGGCATTTCAGGCGCCGGTAAGACCTAGCAGTACCGCTGCGGCCGCCGGCACGGGGCGACGACGTGACGCCCGAGGGTCCAGCTGCGCGAAGCGGCCGGCATTCCTCCGGGGGAGCTTGAGCCGTTTGTACTTCCGGAGAGGACCAACAGGCTGAGCGCAAGACATCGGCGCTGATGCCGATCCCTGGCAAGGGGCGAAGGCCTATGGTTTTGATCCCCCGCGGGGTGACGAGGAACGGGGCGGGCGGAACCTGCGAAAGCAATAGAAGAGGATGAGCAGTGCTATCAGGCCGGAGGAGATCAAGGCGAGTCCGACGCCCCATCCTCCGGGAAGCCACCACTGCTCACCGAACATCCACCAGTCCGGCATGGACGGTTGGACAGTCCATACGACGCCTGCGACAACAACCATCAGCCCGCCCATGACACCGGCCAGGATGCGGGGCCACGTCTGCACTTCCGCCATCGCTATCCTGATCGCACGGGTCTTGACCCTGGCAAGCAGATTCTTTGCCCAAACATTGTGTAGCGACAGCACTACCAGGCCGCTCACGATTGCGAGCAGGCCCGGGCCCGGCAATACGAGCATCGCGACACCAATAAGGATAAGGGCCCAGCCGAGCACTTCGACGCCGGTCCGCCGCAGCCAAAGCGGGATGACATCGATCCTTCTCCCCATGGGGAAATCCTCCCATAGCGGCGTCGTATGTGGAGCGGTAGGCTCCGAACCGGCCCGGAGAAGAGGACCTTGCCCGCCAGGTCTGGCCGCCGCTAGGGCTCAATCCTGTTCTGGAGGAGGCTGAGACAGCAGGTGTCGGTCAGGACGTGCCGCCTATTCGAAGCGTTCAACGTCCCACTCGAGGATTCGCGGTTCTGCAAGACCTTCGGTGACGAACGGATCATCGGCGAAGAAACGTTCAGCGTCCTCGCGCGACGTGAAGATTCCCATCGAGGCGCCGGCAGGATCGGCGGTCTGGAACGGGCCGAGAGCAATGAGCCCGCCGCCGTCGGCACGGAAAGCCTCATAGTAGGTCTTGTGACGGGGGAACGTCTCCATGACGCGCGAGAGGTCGACGCCGTCACGAAGGCTGTACATCACGACGTATTCCATGGACGCGATCCTACCGGCCGCTGAGGGAGCACAGAACCCTTTCGTCCAGGATGCGCCCCGTTGACCTACCCTAATCCCGGGCGTGTACTAGAAATGGACGGGCGCCCGCGGGCAGGCACCATGCCAGCAAGTGGCCCGAGCGCATGCGGTAGGGCCGGGAGCGAGGAACTCATGGATGAGGTGCGGGAGATCATGGACCGGATGACCGCGGCCATGACGTCGAAGGATTTGGCGGCGTTGGCTGCTTGCTACGCCGAGGACGCGGTGGCCGTTACACCTGACCAGGGCGAACTCAGCGGACGTGACGCCATCCGCCGCTACATGTCGCAGCTGACAGAGGCGTTTCCGGACGCCGTCTACGAGTCCCTTGAAAGGCACGAGGCTGGAAGCGTCGCAATCGACGAGGGATATTTCATCGGGACCCACACCGGCCAAATGCACACGCCCTCAGGTGAGACTGTGCCGGCGACTGGTCGGCAGCTCAGGCTCAGAAGCTGTGATGTTGCCCGAGCCGAAGGCGGCCTGATTACTTCCCACCACTTCTACTGGGACCAGCTGGATTTCATGATGCAGCTGGGACTTCTGCCGGAACCGGATCCCGGATCCCTCTAGGCCGCGTTGACCAGGAGCAGTTCGTCACAAGTTCAACCGGACGGGCAGGACTCCCCGTGCGCCAAGTAGCCTCCGCGATGCCACCGCCGCCCGTGAGACCAAAACGCGCGGCCATGGAGAGGCTGATCCAGGTGAGCAAGCGGCGCCGGATCGCCGATCGTCGTGATGCAAGCCACCCAGCGGATTTTGGTGTTCTCCCCCTAAAACGTTTCTTCTGTGCAAATAATGGGGACTACAAAGAGAAATGGAGGAAGCAACATGCGTGGAAGCAACCTTATTTGGACCATCGTAGGCGTCCTGGCAGCTATTGCCTTGATCATCTGGATCGTTTCGGCGATCTAGGACATCTCCTCCGAGTAGTAAGAAGAAGCCCCGGTCGCAGTCGGCCGGGGCTTCTTCGCGCGGCAGCACTTTGGGCACTGTCGCAGGCAGCAGTCCGGACTACCGACCGGAAGTTCTTCGACGCCAGTACGACCTATTGTGGAGGCAGACAGGATATGTTCGGCTATCGAAACGAGGAACACTATGACCACGCTCAAAGAACAGCTCCAGGCTGACGTCGTCGTACATATGAAGGCAGGCAACAAGGTTGCCTTGACGACCGTGCGCAACGTCCTGGGGGAAATCGCCACGCGCGAGAAATCGGGCAAGACTCCCATGGAACTGGACGATGCCCAGGTGACTGCACTCCTGCAGAAGGAAGCAGCGAAACGACGCGACACCGCGAATACCTACACCGAGGCGGGTCAGGACAGCCGGGCAGCCGCCGAGATTGCCGAAGCGGAGATCATCGAGGCCTACCTGCCGGAGCCGCTCACGGCAACGGATGTGGAGGCCATCGTGGACGAGGTCATAGACGGACTCAAGGCCGACGGCGCCGAGCTCTCGATGCGGCAGATGGGCGTGGTCATGAAGCCGGTCACTGCCAAGGTCGCCGGCCGCTTTGACGGCAAGGCTGTCAGCGAGATCGTCCGCAACCGTCTCGCACAGTAGTTCCCGTTTCTGCGCTCACCGATACGTGGCACACTCTGTTCCAATGCGTGAATTCGTTGTCCTCGGCACTGGCTCGCAGGTTCCCACACGGACCCGCAACCATAACGGGTACCTGCTGCGTTGGGACGGCGAGGGGCTGCTCTTCGATCCGGGGGAGGGTACGCAGCGGCAGATGATTCATGCAGGCGTTTCAGCCGGGCAGATCACGCGTATCTGCCTGACTCACGTCCACGGCGACCACTGCTACGGCCTGCCCGGCGTGCTATCGCGCATGGCGCTGGACGGCGTCGCCCACACCGTGCACCTGCACTATCCGGCCTCCGGCGAGGAAGTTGTCAAAGCGCTGGTGTCCGTTTCGTCCCCGGGCATCGATCTGCGACTGCATCCGCATGCGGAGGCCGGGCCGATCGCGGCGGGACTCGAGGTGCGGCCGTTGCATCATCGCATCGAAACCTACGGCTACCGGCTTGTCGAGCCTGATGGCCGGACCCTCCTGCCGGAGAGACTCGCAACTGCCGGAATTTCAGGGCCAGACGTCGGACGTCTCCAGCGCGAGGGGAAGCTGCGCGGCGTGAGCCTAGAGGATGTGAGTGTCGCTCGGCCTGGCCAGCGCTTCGCGTTCGTGATGGACACTGCTCCTTGTGCGGGTGCCGAGGAACTGGCGGACGGCGCGGACATGCTGGTGGCCGAGTGCACGTTTGACGACGACGACGCCAAACTGGCCGCCCAGTACCGCCACCTCAGCGCAGGACAAGCAGGTGCCTTGGCGGCCGGCGGCGGGGTTGGACTGCTGGTGCTGACCCACTTCTCATCGCGCTATGTCGACGTTGGTCCACTCGCAGAACAGGCACGGGCGCAGGCAGGCGGAGCAGTTGTCCAGGCCGCGAATGACTTCGACCGGATAGCCTTCCCCAAGCGGCGGCGGCACTCTGTTTAGAGGTTTTTCCAAGACTCGTGTACCAAAGTAACTAGTGGCCAGAGACCTCAGAAGGTCGGAGGCCCCGGACCCCGGCAGCTCGCCCCAGCTGCCGGGGTCCGGTTATGTCAGTGGTTAGCGGAGTGCAAGCAGGAGGACCGGGACGGTGCCCCAGTCCTCCTGACACAGCCTGACGCCGTGCTTGTGTTGATCCTAATCAGTGCTTGCGGTCGTGATCACGGTTACAAATGCGGACCGAGTCGTCGCTACGAACCCAGCCTTCCTCATGGCTCTTGGTGTAGGCCACGTAGCGGCCGCAACGCAGATCGCGGAAATCGACGGTGAAGTCTTCCTCGTCATCGTCCAGCCACACACGCTCCCTCTCAACGACATGTCCATTGCGGACAAGGTAGACGGTTACCCGCTGGTCGCCTTCATATTCTTCGCCGCTGACTTCGACGGCTCGTCTACCATCTCTCTCAATTGCCAGTTCAGCATCGTCATTGTCGCCGTGATGCCGGCGGTTGTCTCTCCGGTCGTCGTCGTCGTGGCGGTCGTCCCACCGGTCTTTCCGGTCGTCGTTGTCACGCCGGTCGTCCCAGTCACGCCGATTGTCGTCGTCGTCGTCGTGCGGCCCATCCGCAACGGTAGCGGATCCAGAGTCTGCGCTGGCTGGTGCTGCAATTCCCAGTCCTGCAAGGAGTCCAAGCAACGTACCTGTAATCAAGGTAAACAGGCACCACGTTATTGATGACTTTTTCATGATGACTTTTTACTTCCTGGATTTTGCCGGGCACAGCGAACCCCTCGGGCGTTCGCCTCGTTTCCCTAAAAACGGCACAGGCCCCCCGGCCGCGCATCCTCGCGTGCCGTTCATGTTGTGCGAAGACCGATCGCGGCATCACCCGGACCGGCTCGTTATCGTACAGTTCCAGTTTGCTGCAACTGGTGAAGCCCTCGCCAAAGAGCTTGCCCCTACACCGTGCTTCTGCGGTGTGTCTGTAACAGTAGGCCTGCGATAACGTGCCAACAACCCCCAAATTGGGTATTTACTTCAGCCGTTAGGCCGCTCAGGACGTGGCCGGGCACTCCCTCAGGTTGGGGGCCCGTTCTAGCCTCAGCCGGCGGGCTCGTGGCGCGAGAAAGTCAAGGCCTCTCCGCGCGCTCCGTCCATCCAGATGCTCTGGCAGGCAGCGGCCATTTCTTCGAGTCCTTCGACTACGGTCCCGAAGACGTTTCCCGGTACCCATCCCTGGTCGCCGTTGATCAGCAGGTTGTTGCGGCCGTAGAACAACGCCAGGTCGATGATCGCTTCCGGTGTCTGGACCCGGTCGTCGTCCTTGTAGCCGTACGCGGGGGTGTGGAGGATGTCCGCGTTGAAGGTGAAATAACACAGGTCGCCGGGGATCGGGGTGATGGTGGTATTTTCCGGCCCGGGCTCCTGCGGTGCGAACGCCGGCAGCAGGTTGTAGATCTCGTTGCGCGCATACTTGCCGTGGAAGACCTGGCCGGATTGTGGCAGCGCATTCCAGACCGCCGCTGCCGTCCGCGGAGCCTCGTCGTCAAGCAGCCTGGCAATGCAGGAGACCTGCCGCTGCTCCAGCGAAACCTTGATAAACCGCTCCACCTGATCCTCCTTGTTCGCTTTCCTGACCCCGATAACACCCAGATAACGGCGGCAGAAAAAATACACAAAAATTTCCTCGAATTCTTAATGCGAGCGTAACCGATCATGCCCTACGATTGTCAACAATCAACCATTACTGGGAGCGTTCGGAGGGCGGAATGACTTCTATTGCGAACTATGCAAGCGTCATCCCGTCAGGCCCGCTGGTGCTGAACAAAATCGGCGTTGTCGCCCCGTATGACATGGCGTTGGATCACGAGATGGCGCGCTGGGCCGAAGGACGCGCCGACCTCTATTTCGCCCGCTCGCCCTTCGAGCCTGTCCTGGTCGGCGTCGAACAGGCCGAGCTTGTGAGCCGGCCGGACATCGTGGCCGATACGGCCTGGCGGATCAGCGCTGTATCACCGGATTGTTATATCTACGCCTGCACCTCCGGCAGCTTTATTCACGGCATCCAGGGTGAACGGGAATTCGTCTCCGCCGTGCAGGGCTACGGCGTGCCGAATGTCCTCACCGTTTCCGGCGCCATCCTCGAGGCCCTGGCAGCACTCGATCTGCACAGCATCGCCGTCGCCACCCCTTACACAGCACCCGTCACCGAACGCTTCGTGAAGTTCCTGAATGAGGGCGGGATAGATGTCCGGCACGTCTCGATGCTCGGACTGTCGGGCGAGATCTGGAAGGTGCCCTACTCCTACACCGCGGAACTGATTGTTTCCGCGGACCGGCCGGAGGCTGAGGCGATCGTGGTGGCTTGCACCAATCTGCCGACCTACCACTTGATCGAGCCGCTGGAGCGCCTGCTCGGCAAGCCCATCATCACGGCCAACCAGGCTGTCATGTGGGCCGCCCTCCACCATCTTGGTTTGGCGCCGGTGGGGCCGGGCCAGCGGCTCCTGGCCGTCCACCCGACGGAACGGTAGAAATCGAATGAAAGAAAGCAGGTGCAGAACATGAACCGAGTGCCCACCATAGGACTGCTCTACCCCGGAGTCGGGGCCGAGGATGACTTCCCCCGTCTGGAACAACGCCTTGCCGGACAGCTTCGGTTGCCGGTGGTCACGACGGCCGGCGGCGACGTGCTCCATACGGTGGACACCCTCCTGAGCGTGGGCAGTTCGGCAAATCTGCTCGAGGGCGCACGTCGGGTCGCCGCCTACCAGCCCGATGCGGTGATGTGGGCGTGCACCTCGGGCTCCTTTGTGTATGGCTGGAGAGGGGCGCAGGAGCAGGCCCGGCGGATCGGCGACGACTTGGGCCTGCCGGCATCTTCGACCTCGCTGGCCTTTGCGCACGCGGTCAAGCACCTCGGGCTATCCAGCGTGGCCATTGCCGCCAGCTACCCCGAAGACCTGGCCCGGCACTTCCGGCGCTTCCTCGCGGACGCAAGCATCGACGTCGTTCATCTGGGCAGCAGCGGGATAGCGACGGCGGGGGAGGTGGGTCTGATGGGCTTGGACGACATTGCCCGCATGGCCGCGGCCGCGGACCGCCCAGAAGCGGAGGCGGTCCTGATCCCGGATACCGCCATGCACTCGCTGGCCTGGCTCGACGAACTCGAGGACGCCGTCGGCAAGCCCGTGCTCACGGCCAACCAGGTCACCGTCTGGGAGGGGCTGCGCATCGCCGGCCTGCTGCGGAACTTCAGCGGCCTGGGAAGCTTGTTCCGCTCCACTGAAGCTATCCGAATTCCGGCAGGAAGCTGATCACCATGGCCACCGAAACAACGACGACGGCGCTCGCCGACTTCTCCGCGGCGGAACTCCTTCAGGGGTACAAGGCCAAGGAAATTTCGCCGGTCGAGGCCACCGAGGCGAGCCTGGCGCGCATCGAAGCGCACAACGCCGAATTCAACGCGTTCTGCCTGGTGGCGGAGGACGAGGCGCTGGCCGCGGCACGGGACTCGGAGGAGCGCTGGGCCGCGGGCACGCCGGCCGGACCGCTGGATGGCGTGCCGACCTCGATCAAGGATCTGCTGCTGACCAAGGACTGGCCGACGCTGCGCGGTTCCAGGCTGATCAGCCCGGACCAGGAGTGGAATGAGGACGCCCCGGTGGTCGCCGCGATGCGCGCGGCCGGGGCGGTGTTCGTCGGCAAGACGACCACGCCGGAGTTCGGCTGGAAGGGCGTGACGGACAACCCGCTGACGGGGAACACCGGCAATCCGTGGGATGCGTCCAAGACCTGCGGCGGCTCGTCCGGGGGTTCGGCCACTGCGGTTGCGCTGGGGATGGGCGCGCTGTCGGTGGGGACCGACGGCGGCGGTTCGGTACGCATTCCGGCGTCGTTCTCCGGGATTGTGGGCATGAAGCCGACCTATGGCACCATTCCGCTGTACCCGCCGACCCCGTACGGCACGCTGGCACACGCCGGGCCAATGACGAGGACGGTTCAGGACAGCGCCCTGCTGCTGGATGTGCTCGCCGCCTCCGATCCGCGGGACTGGTCCGCGCTGGCGCCGCCCCGGCAGTCCTTCACCGAAGGGCTGCACGACGGCATCAAGGGACTGCGGATCGCCTTCAGTCCGGACTTGGGTTTCGCTGACGTTGATCCGGAAGTGGCACAGTTGGTGGCTCGGGCCGTGGACCTGCTGGCCACGCTGGGCGCGGAGGTCGAGACCGCGGATCCGGGCATCCAGGATCCGATCAACGAGTACCACGTGCTGTGGTTTGCCGGGGCCGGCAAGGTCATCCGCGCCTACGACGAGGCGCGCTGGGGCGAGCTGGATCCCGGGCTGCTGGAGGTCTGCCGGCAGGGCCACGCGGTGACCGTTGACCAGTACCTGGATGCCAACGCCGTCCGGGCGAAGCTGGGCCAGCGGATGGGCGCTTTCCACGAGCAGTATGACCTGCTGGTCACGCCGACCCTGCCGATTCCAGCGTTCGACGTCGGCTGCGAAGTTCCGCCGGAATCAGGCCTCAAACGCTGGGCCCAGTGGTCCCCGTTCACGTACCCGTTCAACATGACCCAGCAGCCGGCCATCAGCGTGCCGTGCGGTCTGACCGCTTCAGGGCTACCGGTGGGGCTGCAGATTGTCGGTCCGCGGCACGCCGACGCGCTGGTGTTGCAGGCTGCGGCGGCGTTTGAGCGGGCGCGCGGAGAATTCGGGCGGCCGCCGGTGCTGGCTGCAGGGGAGCGGCAGGATTAGGTCCGGTCGGCGGATTGTTCAGGCTGCGGGGCGCTCAGGCTGCGGAGCGCTCAGGCGCTGGCCGGCGCCGGGACTGCTGCGGCGTCGGGCTTGGAAACGGCGTCCGGCGTTGCCGCCGCTCCGGCCGGTGTCTCCCCATCGCGACTAGGTGTCTGTCCGTCAGGCGAAGGCGCTTCGGCTTCGGCGTCGGGAGTTGTTATGGCTGCTTCCTGCAGCCGGAGCATTTCTTCCATGGACTCAGTGAGGTCCGTCGTCGCCGTTTCCATGTGGTTCACGATGGCGGCATACAGGCCCTCGGCATCCTTCGCGACGAGCAGGTCGATCATCTGCTGGTGCTCTTCGACCAGCATGTCGATCCGGCGGTAGGAGATCTTGACGTGGACCATGCAGATCCGGGATTCAGCCGCTAGGGTGACAAACATTCGTGACAGACGCGAATTGCCCGAGGCCACCACGAGTGTTTCGTGGAACTTCAAGTCCAGTTCGGCGACCTTGCTCCAGTCCCGCGCCGCCACGGCGTCCGGTAGTTTCCGGACCAAGGTGGTCAGCTTCCGTGCGGCCTGCCTGACGGCCTTGTCGCCGGCACCGATGATTTCGGATGCGGCCGCCGTTTCAACAGCACGCCGGGCAACGTAGATCTCATGGACATCTTTCGGCGTGAGCTCCAGGACGAAGACTCCGCGGTTCCGGTGGCCCACGAGCAGGCCCTCCTGGCTCAGCCGCTGGAGTGCCTCGCGTACAGGCCCGCGGGACACCTTGAGCTTCGCAGCGATGGCCGCCTCGGTGACCTGCTCGCCCAGCTCAAAGGAGCCATTGATAATGCGGTTCCGCAGCCGGTTGGCGATCAGCACAGCGGTGGGACGCTCTTCCAGCGCCGCCAGATCGTCAAGCCCAGGCATGCCGGGAGCCCTCCGTCGATTGTCGACTATTCGCTACTGTCATCACGATCATTCTAGGTCGTCAGGCTTGACGAATGTGGATTGTCAACAATCAAGAACGCTACGGGCCCGGATTCCGGCGCTCCTTGAGCTGCCTTAGCTCCTCTTCAGCGCCCATTCTGGTCTCCAGTTCCTCGAAGGCCTGCAGGACCTGCGGCGAATTCTGGTCCGACCATGACAGTTCTTCATAGGCCGCGGCCTGGGCCTGCATCCGGCGGGCCTCCTGTTCCGCTTCCCGCGCGGCGGCGTTCGCGGCAGCGGCCTGCTGGCCGGACGCGGTCAGGGTTTCACGCATTCCGAGGGCGGCCTGCGCCGCGTTATGGTCTGCCTTGAGGGACTGGTAGCGCAATCGCGAGTCCTCGATCCCGTGCTCCAGCCGCATTAAAGTCTGTTCGAGCCCGCGCACCTGAGCGTCCAGTTGCTGGCGCTGTGCCGTCAGGGACTCCAGCCGCTTGCCCACGGTGATGCTCCGCTGCAGAGCCTGCCGCGCGCCGTCGTCGTTCCCTGCCTGCACCGCTTGTTCGGCGGAGCGGTTGAGCGAAGCCACCTCAGCGGCAGCCTGCTCGGCCAGCAGCTCGACGCGCCGGCGGTTCGCAGCGACGTCCGCAACGCTGCGGCGGGCCTGGTCCAGCAGGTCCAGCTGATGCTGGTGGGCGCCATCGAGGGAGCTGATCGGGTTCTCGGGCTCCTGGCTGGCAGCCGACCGTTTGGCCCGGATGATGCGGGAAAGGCGTCGTCCGATCGACATGGCAGGATCCTTAGCAGTGAGGGGAGCGGGACAGGGTCAGGCCGTGGTCAGGGGAGCTGCCGTGAGCCGTAGGCCGTGTTCCACGTCCGCAGGGCGTCCACTTCCAGCGCCAGATGCGTACTGACGCGCTCGATCTGCGAAGTGCTGACGGTGTGCCCGTTCTGCAGCAGTGACTGGCGCAGCTCCGCGGACAATCCCGAAAGCCGTTCGACCTGCTCGGCGAGCCCCGGCACCAGGGACTTGCGCAGCTGCGGATTCGGTTCACGCTGGGCCAAGTGCAACTGCTCGTCCAAGCCACGTTCCGCGCGGGTAAGGTTGGCAGCTACCGCTGGCAAATCGCCAAGCGGCCGGCCCTGGCCATCGGCAGCAGCCAGCGAGCGGATGGTTGCCTCGGAGGAGCGCTCCAGCTGCATTCTCAGCCGCGCCAGTTTGCGACCGGCATCGTCCGCGGTGACGGACCGGACGGCCATGCTGCCCTTCCGCACCCCGCGCTGCACCACGCCGGAACGCCGGATCCGGCGCACCACCAGCCAGCACGTGACGGCGAAAGCCAGCCCCATGGCAACTACCACAGCGCCGCCAATCAGCAGGATCTGCGGCACTACCTCGGTCACAAATTCGGTGGCACTGGGGTCAACGGTGGTTGGGAGCATAACAACCATTCTGCCTCCCCGGGTCTGCTTCTTGCTAGTGGAGTGCCCGGGCAACGAAAAACGGAGCCGGCCTCTTCGTGAGAAGAAACCGGCTCCGTTTGGAATTCAGTGTGCGGCGTTAGCCGCAGCCACCTTTAGAGGGCGCGGATGTTCGCTGCCTGCAGGCCCTTGGGGCCCTGGGTGGTCTCGAACTCGACCTTCTGCTCTTCGCGCAGTTCGCGGTAGCCACCATTGGCTTCGATAGCCGAGTAGTGAGCGAAAACGTCGGCAGAGCCGTCGTCCGGAGCGATGAAGCCGAAGCCCTTTTCGGAATTAAACCATTTCACAGTTCCTGTTGCCATTTTTGTACTCCTCTAGAGCCTTGAATGAGATCCCGCTTTTCGGGACCCCTCGCAGCGGTGTTCTTTACGGCCGTTCAGAGAAGCACAAGTTACTCCGGCGGAGGAACCTGTTGCTAAAAATCAAATGCGCAACACAACAACTACGGGGATAACTCTACAGGATGTTTTGGGTGGTCAATTACCACTGCTTTAAGCGGGCGTTCGCGTGCAGCTCTTCCGGCACGGCGAGAGCTGCACGTCAGCGCCCGACGTCCTCAGGTAGTAGCGTGCGGTTACGCGCGCATTCAGCCTGCGTTCAGATTCGCCGGTTACAATGAAACGTATCTGCAGGGCATACGCCCACTTATCACACGGCTGGGAAGTCGGACTCAATCCCCCTGAAGGCCGTATGAGCATAACAACGTCACCAGGTAATACCCGCACAACCCGCGGAACATCTGCCTCGAGCAGCTATTCGAATCTGATCAAGACGATCCGCGAAGCCGGCCTCCTGCGCCGTCGCACTTCTTTTTACATCACTCTTTTCGTGGCCCTCTGCTTGGGGCTGGCGGGCGCCGCCACCGGTTTCGTGCTGCTGGGCGACAGCTGGTTCCAGCTGATCATTGCCGGCGTGCTGGGCATCCTGTTCACGCAGCTGGCTTTCATTGCGCATGAGGCCTCGCACCGCCAGGTGTTCGAATCCGGCCCCGCGAATGACCGTGCCGGCCGCGTGCTGGCCAACGCATTTGTGGGCATCAGCTACCAGTGGTGGATGAACAAGCACAACCGCCACCACGCCAACCCCAACACGATGGGCAAGGACCCGGACATCGAGCAGGACACCATTTCGTTCCTGCCGGAACAGGTGGCAGAACGCAAGGGCTTCATGGCCTGGTTCACCCGCCGTCAGGGCTACCTGTTCTTCCCGCTGCTCACGCTGGAGGGCCTGAACCTCCACGCCACGTCCATCAAGTACCTGTTCTCGCGCGAGACCGTCAAGGGCCGCAAGCGCGAACTGAGCATGGTCTTTGCCCGGCTGGCCCTGTACATCGCGGCCATCTTCTACTTCCTGCCGCTCGGCATGGCCTTCGCCTTCATCGGTGTCCAGCTGGCCGTTTTCGGCGTTTACATGGGTGCGTCTTTCGCGCCGAACCACAAGGGCATGCCGCTGATCCCGAAGGATTCCAAGGTGGACTTCCTCAGCCGCCAGGTCCTGACCAGCCGCAACATCATCGGCCGCACCCCGCTGGGCAACCGTTTTGTCAACGGCCTCATGGGCGGGCTGAACTACCAGGTGGAGCACCACCTCTTCCCGAGCATGCCCCGGCCCAACCTGGCCCACGCCAGCGAGATCGTCCGCGAATACTGCGCCACGCACAAGATCCCCTACACAGAGACCACGTTGCCCAAGTCGTACGGCATCGTCGTCAACTACCTGAACAAAGTGGGCCTCTCGGCGCGGGATCCGTTCGACTGCCCGATGGTCAACACGTACCGCCCGCGGTAACCTCCAAACCACTCAAACAACGACGGCGGTGCCTGGCTGGCGCCGCCGCTTCGGTTTAAACGCGGCTCATGACGACGGCGGCTGCGCGCCCTTGGCAGCTGCCTCGGCCGGCGTGTCCAGCGGATGGGCGATTTCATCCTGCGGCATCCGGGCAATGAGGATGGCGGCGATGGCGAGCACGGGTGACGCCACGGCAACCACCATGTAGATCAGCCAGATCGGAACTACTTCGGCGACCGGGCCGGCGAGAGCCATCGACACCGGCATCAGCGCCAGCGAGACAAAGAAGTCCAGGCTGGAGACGCGGCCGAGCAGATGTGGAGGAACCCTGCGCTGCAGGAGTGTTCCCCAGATCACCTGCGCCACGCCCCAGGTGAAACCGCAGGTGGCAAGCGCTGCGGCCATGAGCCAGAAGCTGTTGGTCAAGCCGAGAATGCCCATCGGTACGGTCCCGAAACCCCATAGCAGCATCATCAGGCTCAGGTAGCGCCTGGGCAGCCGGAAGCTGGAAACGGTCAGAGCGCCGGCCGCGCCGCCGATGCCGAACATCGCCAGCATGAATCCGAACGTTGCGGCCCCACCGCCGAGCTGTTGCCGGATGGCGAAGGGCAACAGCACCTCCAGCGGGCCCATCAGCAGCAGCAACAAAACAACGGCGTACAGCAGCGTCCACAGCAGCCACGGCGTGCGGGCGGTATAGGCAACTCCCTCGCGCAGGTCCGCCCACACAGAGGGGCGGGCCTGTGCGGAGGGTGCGCCGCCGTCATCCGAGCGCAAACGCAGCAGGATGCTGAACGCGATGGTGTGGGCGGCGGCGATGAGGGCCGCGGTGTGCCCCGGACTGGTTGCCGCGATCACCATGCCCGCGACCGCCGGGCCGGCTGCCTGCTGCAGCACCGGCCGGATGGTGCCCTCCATGCCGTTGGCGGCCAGGAGCTCCTCGGGTGGCAAGATGCGCGGCAGGATGGCGGAGTACGCCGGGAAGAAGAAGGCCGACGCGATGCCCAGCATCGTAGCGGCGGCCGCCACCTGCCACAGCTGCAGCCGCCCGGTCAGGGCCAGGAGCGTGACGGAGGCCAGGGCCAGTAGATTGACCGCCTCCACGCTGATAAGGATCAGCCTGCGGGGGAGCCGGTCTGCCGCAATGCCGCCCAGCAGGACAAAAGACACCAACCCGAGGCCGGCCAACGCGGCCACGAGCGACAGCTCAGCCGGGCCGCCGTCGAGGGCGATGACCTGGTAGACCATGGTCACGGCCCACATGCCGCTGCCGAAGATAGAGATGGACAGTGCCGTAATCAGGATCCTGAAGTCGTGCCGGCCGAGTGGTCTTAGGGCCCGGAGCCTACCGGTCCCGGGCCGCCGCGGAGCAGTACCTACGGGCTGTTTCTGTGCGAATGGCTTCTTCATGGCAGCTGTCGGTTCCTGTGCGGCCGATGACTTTGCCGTTCAGCAACGATCGGCCGCGCAGTTTTACTGTCCGCTTGCAACGCTGCCGCGTCAAGGGGAATCGAAACGTAGAAAACGATGCGGACGATTTGATGCCGCTTCTTTCTAGAAGAATCGGCGGTACGCAGGCGGATTTAACCTGACACGGCCTTTTGTCCCGGCCCGGTTTTTACCCGGGAGCGGAGGGCGGATGCGACACGCAGGTGATGGAGCGATCAAGTTCAGGGAGCTCTACGTCTCCATGCGGTGAAAACGATCAATTCTGAGGGAGTCCGGATCAAGATCAGCGAAGCCAACCAGCAGGCTCCCGCGCCGATCGGGAGGCGCTTCTAGCTGATCACCGCGGACCGATCCGCGCCCGGCCCAAGGCCCTTCCCTGTTTGACGGCACCGGCGTAGCCTGACTCTTGTCGGCAGCACCCACTCCCCTTCGACGGCGCGCGCAAAGGCAACCCAATTTCTAGGAGCCCAGAATGGCGCTCTTACTCATACTGCACCGCGTTGCCGACTACGAAGCCTGGCGAAAGGTCTACGATTCTGTGTCAGACATGCCGGAATTCAGCGGGGTGACGAGCGACTCCGTGCACCGCATGGTTGATGATCCGAACAACGTCCTCGTGCTCCACTACTTCGATTCAGTGGACGAGGCCCGCGCCTTCACGACCCTTCAGGAACTGGTGGACGTTATGCAGCGCGCCGGGCAGAGGCTCAGGGCTCAAAACACGACTCGCTTTTGGCTGCTGGCTCCTCTCACACGCCGGGTTGGGCCGCCCTGCGCCTGTTAGCTGCACACGCAGCAGATCGAGCGACAGTTTCTTAATACGAGGTGAGGGCGACTGGTACTTCATCCAGACTGCGCTCACCGCGGATGAGTTGTTCCCCGTGGCCGACCGTTTGCGCGACCGGTTCCGGACGATTGTCTACCGCCGGCGCGGGTACGTAGAGCACCCCAACTGGGCCCGGGATCGATCCCGCGGGCACGCGTCGTGGGGTGGAACCACCACCGGTGCACGTCCCAAGTGCTCCCGAATTCCGCGCCGCCAACGAGCGGCTCTTCGCCGCCCGTCGTGCCCGCGCTGCTGACCTGGCAGTTCTCGGCCGCTAACCGCATCCAATGCCCAGTCCTGCACGTGGGTGGCACCGACAGCGGACCAAGGTTCGCCGAGGTCCGCCGGCCCATCCTGGACTGTTTCCCGGATGCCGAGGACGTCGTGGTGGACGGCGCCGACCACTCGCTGGCCATCAGTCGCACGGCCCAGGTCTCCGCGGCCGGAGCGCCGAGGCCCTACATCTGGGTGAAGGCCGCGGTGGCCGGATCCGCGCCGATCCGGTTGCCGGCTTCCAGCGCCGTGATGGCGCTGACCTCGTCCGGGGTAAGCGTCAGCTCGGCCGAAGCGAGGTTCTCAGCCATGCGCTCCGGGCTCACGGTCTTGGGGATGACGACATTGCCCTGAGCCAGGTGCCAGGCCAGGACAATTTGCGCCGGCGTTGCGTTGTGCTTGGCCGCCAATTCGGTGACCGTAGCGTGGTTCAGGTCCGCACCTTGGCCCAGCGGGCTGTAGGCCTCGATGGCGATGCCGTGTTTGCGGCTCAGCTCCACCGTCTCCGCCTGCTGCAGTGTGGGGTGGATTTCGATCTGGTTGACGGCCGGGACAAGGTCCGCTGCTGCGAGCAGTGTCTCCAGGTGCTCGGGGAGGAAATTCGAGACGCCCACGGCACGGGAGCCGCCTTCGCCGTGGATCTTCTCCAGCTCCTTCCAGACCTGGACGTAGAGATTCTGCGCCGGAACCGGCCAGTGGATCAGGTACAGATCCACATAGTCCAGGCCGAGCTCGCGAAGGCTGTTATCGAAAGCCTTGCGGACCCAGGGCTGCTCGCCGTTACGCAGTTTGGTAGTGATGAACAGATCCTCGCGGGCAATGCCGCTGGCTTTGAGTGCCGCGCCGACACCGGACTCATTGCGGTAGGCCGCAGCCGTATCGATATGGCGGTAGCCCGCCTCAAGGGCCGCTTCGACGGCGCGCTGGGTTTCGGCCGGCGGCACCTGGAAGACGCCGAAGCCAAGCTGCGGAATGGAGACAGAGTTGTTCAGGTCGATCGCGGGCACAGTGGCCATGGTGGTTTCCTTCGCGGTAGATGGACAGGCTTTGTCCCGGGCTACTTCTTGGGTACGTGGACGCCGAAGACCCGCAGCTCGGCCAAATGCTGCGCGTCCTGGTCCTCGATCGTGATGTCCACGATGTTGTTGCGGCCGTAGCGGGTGCGCTCGACGCCGGTGGCGATCAGTTTGGAGCCGGCGGCTCCTGGTGCGATGTAGGTGATTTCCGCCTGGCGGGAAACGGAGGGGTGTCCAAGGGATTCACAGACAAACGCGAAAACAGTGTCGCCCAGGGTAAACAGATAGCCGCCATGCAGGATGCCGTGGCCGTTGAGCATGCTTTCCTGCACCGCCATGGACATGACCACGCGGCCGGCTTCGGCTTCCACCACCTCGATGCCCAGATGCTGGGACGACTTATCGAAGGAGTAGAGGTGGCGGATCCGGTCTTCGACCGTCTCGTATTCTTTGGCTGCGGGCGTGGTCACAGTTTCCTCCATGACAGTGGCGTGGGTCTCGAAGTCAACCGTATCGGAGAGACAGCCCGATGGAGGACGCCTGCAAGAAGTCAATCGTCGCTGGAGAGGATCTGCCGGCGTGCGCTGAGCAGGTCCACCCCGGGACGGTAGGCCACGTAATTCTCCGCGGCGTCGAGTACTTTAACGATGTGGGCCCGGTCCGCGCCGACAAGCCCGACGCCGAGCCCGGCGCGCCGGTGCAGGTTGTGATGGTCGACTTCGGCGATCGAGACGTCGAAGCGCTTGCGCACTTCGGCGATGACCGGCCGGACCACAGATCGTTTCTCCTTGAGGGAATGGACGTCTCCCAGGAGCAGGTCGAATTCTATCCAGCCGATCCACATATAACCATGGTGCCTTGGCCCGGATCATTTGTCGCCCGTACCTGCGGGGGCTGCATAGGGAGCGGTCCCACGGCGGAATCAGTTCAGGTGCCGGTCGAGGAACGCCAGGGAGCGGTTCCATGCGTCCATAGCGGCGGCTTCGTTATAGGCCTTCGGGTTGCGGTCATTGAAGAAGGCATGGCCGGCGTTGGGGTAGATAACAGAACGGAAGCTGAGTCCGGCTTCCTGCAGACCGGCCTCGACCTGCGGCAGTTTTTCGATCAACCGCGAATCGCGCTCGCCATAGAACGCAAGCACCGGGCAGCCGATATTGCGAAACTCGTCCACGGTGAAGTCCGCGTGGCCGTAGAAGGGTACTGCGGCCTTCAACTCCGGTTCGTGGACCGCCAGCGACCACGCGTAAGTGCCGCCGAAGCTGAAACCGGTCACGGCGATGCGTCCGGCTACGGCGTCGTTGCCCTTCAAGTAGTCGAAGCAGCGCTTCGCGTTCGCGATGATGCCCGCGGCTGTCTTCTTCGATCGCAGCGGAGCCAGAAAGGGGCGTATACGGGGTAGCGTGGCGCTGCGCTTTTCCGGATGCGCCATCGCCTCGCCCAGTTGGGCGGCCACATCGACGTCCAGGCCCGTACTCGAGAGGAGATCCGGGGCGATGACAAAGTAGCCTTCGGCGGCGAAGCGGTCGGCTACCTCTTTAACATGGTCGTTCAGGCCCCACACTTCGTGGATGACGATGAGGCCGCCCTTGATATCCGGACCCGGACTGCTCTGGTACACCGGAAGAGCGTTCTCGCCGGTGCCGATCTCGACCATTTCTCCCATGCGGCCACTCTTGCACGGCTTCGCGCGGGGGAGAAGGGGGAGCTGTGGTTCATGCATGTACATGCAGGTTTGTGCGTGAGGGCGGCGCAGGCTGCCGCGGAGGGCAGACCAGATCGCACCTGGCAGTGTTTAGGATGTTATGAGTATCAATAAGGGTCTAATATGTATTTCTCATTAGTAATGAATGCGTCCTAATCTGGATGAAGTGGTATTCATCAGGACGCGAAGAAACGGAGGTGCGAAATGGAAACCCGGCACCTGCGTTATTTTATTGCCGTGGCCGAGGAACGGCATTTCGGCCGCGCCGCCGATCGTCTGCGCATGGCCCAGCCGCCGCTCTCCCAGCAGATCAAGCAGCTCGAAGAGCAATTGGGCACACTCCTTTTCACCCGCACCACGCGCAAAGTGGAGCTCACTCCGGCCGGTGAAATGCTCTTGGAGCGCGGGCGGCGGATTCTGGAAGACCTGGAAACATTGGAATCCGATGTCACGCAGGTCGGGACCGGCGTGCAGGGCATCCTGCGGATCGGCTTTGCCGGATCCGCGACCTACCGCCTCATGCCGCAGATTGTCCGCGAAGCCAAGGACAAGCTTCCCGGGGTCCAGCTCAAGGTCCGCGGCGAAATGCTGACGCCGCAGATGGTGGACGGACTGGAAGACCACAGCCTTGACGTGGCGATCCTGCGCCCGCCGGTCCGCTCCGCCGGATTGGAACTGAAGTTCCTCGAACACGACGAGCTAGTGGTGGCGCTGCCGGATGATTCTCCGCTGGTGGCCTTCGAAACGGTGTCACTCGAACAGCTCGCAGGCGAGCAATTCATCAGCTACCCGGCAAATTCCGCCGTCAACGAGGCATTCATCGATGCCTGCCGCAAAGCCGGCTTCTACCCGAATGTGGTGCAGGAAGCCCGCGAAACGTCCACCCTGCTTTCCTTCGTCGCGGCCGGAACCGGGGTGGCGCTGATCCCCACCACCACCCGCACCCTCTCCATCCGCGGCACCGTATTCCGCGAGCTCAAGGACGCACCCGTCGTCGACCTGGCAATGGCTTGGCGCGGCGCGGATACCCGGCCGCTGGTAGCCCGCTTCACCGAACTTCTGCAATCCGTCACCCAGCCCTGAAGGAACGTCGACCCGTGAAAATCGAGCGCATCGAGGCAATTCCCTATTCCATCCCGTATGCCAAGCCGCTGAAGTTTGCCAGCGGCCAGGTCACCGAGGCAGACCATGTGCTGATCCGGGTCCACACCGATGAAGGCATCATCGGAACCACCGACACCCCGCCGCGGCCCTACACCTACGGCGAGACGCAAGACTCCATCGTTTCGGTCGTCACGAAAATCTTCGCCCCCGCCGTCGTCGGTCTTGATCCCATGGACCGGCAGAAGATCCACGCCATCCTCTCCCGGACCATCCACAACCAGACCGCCAAGGGCGGACTGGACATCGCGCTCTGGGACATCATCGGCCAGGCGGCCAACGCCCCGGTCAGTTCCCTGCTGGGCGGCTACACCGATGCCATGGATGTCTCCCACATGCTCGGCTTCCAGCCCGCGCAGAAGCTGCTCGACGAGGCCCTGCGCTTCCGTAGCGACTACGGCATCAACACCTTCAAGCTCAAGGTCGGACGGCGTCCGCTCGCGCTGGACATCGAGGCCTGCCATGTCCTGCGCGAAGGGCTGGGCCAGGACACCGAGCTGTACCTGGACGCCAACCGGGGCTGGACCGCCAACGAGGCGATGGAAGTGCTGCGCCAGACCGACGGCCTGGGACTCTCGCTGCTCGAGGAACCGTGCGACGCCAAGGAAGCCATGAGTCGGCGCCGGCTGGTGGACAAGTCCCCGATCCCCGTGGTGGGGGATGAAAGCGTACCGACGGCGGGGGATGTGTCCCGCGAGCTGCTCTCCGGCGGCTGCAACGCGATCAGCATCAAGACCGCTCGCAGCGGTTTCACCGAGGCCCAGCAGATCCTGGGCCTGTGCACGGGGCTCGGCGTCGACGTCGTCATGGGTAACCAGATCGATACGCAGATCGGCACCGTTGCCACCGTGACCTTCGGCGCCGCCCACGAAGCCACCTCTCGCCGCGCCGGCGAGCTGTCCAACTTCCTGGACATGAGCGATGACCTGCTGGCCGAGCCGCTCGTGATCAAGGACGGCAAGATCAGCGTCCGCCAGGTCCCGGGGGTCGGGGCCGCCATTGATGAAGCCAAGCTGGCGCATTACCGCCAGGACAACAAGTAACAAGCCGTTCCCCAAACCTAAGGAATCACATGCTGTATCTGGTCCGCATGGACGTCAATATTCCCGTCGACATGCCTGCCGAGGAAGCCGCTTCGATCAAGGCTACCGAGAAGGCCTACTCGCAGAAACTCCAGGAGGACGGCCGCTGGGCCAGCATCTGGCGCGTTGTCGGCGAGTACGCCAACTACTCAGTGTTCGACGTCGAAAGCAATGACGAGCTGCACGAACTGCTCTCCGGGCTGCCGCTGTTCCCGTACATGGACATTGACGTGATCCCGCTGGCGAAGCACCCGTCCTCGATCAAGTAGCACGACTGCTGCCACCGGCAGACCGATGCCCTTGGCTCCCCACTGGAGCTAGGGGCGTTGGCCTTCCGTCCGGTACCGCGCCGCAAGTTCGGTGCGGGAACGGATCTGGAGCTTCGCGTAGATCCGGGTCAGGTGGTATTCCACCGTCTTGACCGAAACGATCAGCTCCTGCGCCGACTCCCGGTTGCTCCGGCCCTGCGCCACCAGCAGGGCGACGGCGTGTTCCTGCGCCGTCAAGGAACTGCCATCGGGGTCATCGCGGCGCTGCACGTCCACGCCGCTGGCGGCCAGTTCGCGGTCGCAGCGGGCCACATAGACCTGCGCACCGAGCAAGGCGAAGGCCTGGCGGGCGGCGGCCAGCTGCTCCGCCGATTCCCGCCGTTTGCCCGCGCGCCGCAGGCTTTGGCCGTAGGAGTATTGCACGCGGGCTCGGTGGTAGGGGGCAGACAGCGGAGCCAGCTGCCCCAGGGCGCCTTCAAAGGAGCGGCGCATGGCATCGAGGTCCCCGCGGGCGGCATGGATCCGGCCGCGTACCGCCCTCAGCTGGGACAGCGAGGTGCGGTGTCGGCGCTCCGCGGCCAGGCTCTCGTACGGTGCGAGGAACGCCGAGGCTTCGTCCAACCGGTCGAGCAGGACCAGGGCGTTGGCGTACGTATCCTGCCAGATCCAGAAGAACGGTTCGGAGCGCCGGGCGGTGTGCGTCTGCGCCAGCGGCGCGAGCACCCGGACAACCCCCTGGTAATCGGTGCCGGCCTCCAACAGCTGGGCCTGTGCCAGCAGCGCCGGGCTCAGCATGCTTTCGTAGTTTTCAGCAGAGGCGGACCCGAGGCGGAGATGCTCCCTGGCTTGGTCCGGGTTGCCGCGCAGGGCATGGATCTGGGCGGCGGTCCAGTGGAGCAGCGGCCGCAGCAGATCCAGCTGTGCCCGCTCGAGTTTTGCCGTGGCCGCGCCGACGGTGGCGAGGGCAGCGTCCCAGTCGCCCAGCGTGAAGTGGGTGCGCGCTAGCCAGGCGCTGGCCCACAGCGAAATGCGCAGCGACCCGGAACGGTACTCCGTGGGGACGGCGGCCTCCAGCTGCATGCGCGCGGTTTCCGGATCGTCCAGGGCGAGCCGGGCCCAGCCGCTGCCCAGCAGGACCCGCTGGCTGTGGGCGCCGGGTGGGGCATCGGCCAGCACGTGCTCATAGTGCCGGTGGGCGGCGTCGGGCTGGCCCGAGGCCGCCAGCCCCAGACCGATGATCGCCTCCGTTTCGATGGCGGTCGGGCTGCCCGGGGCCGCCAGATCGACCGCACGAGTGGCCCATTCGATAATGTCGGCGCCGCGCCAACGTGCCAAGGCATGAATGACCTGGCGCTGGGCGATCTGGGCGCCGATCGCCCGGTCCTCGGGCAGCCGGCGCTTCCAGGCATTGTCCAGATGGAACTGCGCCTCGGCCTCCCGACCGCGGCAGGTGGCGAGGTAGCCCAGCACGCCGTCGCGCTCGGCCGTAGCGGGCATGCTCTCAAGCGCCGGAAGCAGGCGGATGGCCTGGACGAGCCGCCCGGCACCGACCAGTGCGTCGGCCGCCCGCACCAGCCGGCCCTGCCGGTTGCGCGCCTGGGTGCTGAGCCTGCTGGCCTCCAGCAGTGCGTCGGCGGCGGCCGCCCACGCTCCGGTCGAGGCCTGACTGGCCGCAAATTCATCCAGCCTGTCCGCCAGTTCGTCGTCGGCGGCCGGGGCGGACCGCGCCAGGTGCCACAGATGCAGGGCCTCGTCCGGGAGCACTTCGGCCGCCTGGCGGTGCAGCTCGGCACGCCGCAGTCCGGACAGCTGGTCGTAGACCGCGGCCCGGAAGAGCGGCAGCCGGAAGTCGAGCAGGTGCGCATTGTCGGAGAATTCGGTCCGCAGCAGGCCCGTCGCCACGGCGGCGTCCATGACGGCCAGTGGATCGGAAACCCGGGCGATGGCCGCGATATCGAAGAGGTCTCCGGACTGGCCGATGATCGCCGTTGCCTCGATCAGTGCCCGGACGGCGGCGGGAACTTCTTCGAGCTGGCGGGCTACCTGGGCGCCGACGGACGTCGAGGCGGGCAGCCGGCTGAGACCGTCCGCGGCGGCACGTGCGGGCAGTTCCGGCAACAGCTCGCGGACATAGCCGGGCAGGCCGCCGGTGTGGCGGCGGATCTGCTGCGCGGCCGGCCCGGAGAGTTCGCGCCCGGTGAGGTGCTCGTGCAGCTCGCGGATTTCGCCGGGGGAGAGCGGCTCAAGCAGCAGCCGGGTGATCCGGTGGCCGGACAGGTGGCGCGCGGTGGCGCGGTCGATCGCGGCGGTGCTGTCGAGGGTGAGCAGGACCAGCAGCGGGCCCGAAGCCGGGTTTTCCGCCAGCTGGAGCAGTTCATGAATGGAATCGGCGTCCACCCACTGGATATCTTCGAGAACGACGGCGGCCGGTCCGTCTTCCCGGAGCCGGTCGAGCAGGTCCGCCGGGTCGCTGCCCTGTGCAAGGCGGGACAGGCCGGACCCGGGCGCGGACTTGACCCATTGGAGTCCGCCGGAGCGCAGGACCCGCAGCTCCGGATGGCCGGCCAGGAATTTTTCCAGCACGGCGCTCTTGCCGATGCCGCCGGGACCGGACAGGACCGCGGTCCGGGACCTGCCCTGCTTAATGTCCTGCAGGAGCTCCCCGAGAACGGAGAGCTCCTGCAGACGCCCGACAAAGAGGCTGTCGTTATTCCGGTAAACCATCGCCTACGAGCTTAGCCCGCCCGGGTATAGCCCGACGCCGGCGAGGGCACCGATCAGCCCAGGTCCCCGCCGGCCACGGGCAGGATGGTGCCCGTAATGTAGGAGGCCTCGTCCGAGGCCAGGAAGACGATGGCCGCGGCCTGCTCGTCCAAGGTCCCGTATCGCTTGAGCAGCGAGGAGTCCACCGTCTGGTCGACGATCTCTTGGTACCAGGCCTTTTCCTGTTCCTGCTCCGGTTCGGGTCCGCGCTTGACCTTGCGGGCCGGGGCCTCGGTGCCGCCAGGAGCCGTGGCGACCACGCGGACGCCGTGCTGTGCCGCTTCCAGAGCCAGCGACTGAGTCAGCGCATTGACGCCGCCCTTCGCCGCTGCGTACGGCGCCCGGTTCACGCCCCGCGTGGCCACGGAGGAGACGTTGACGATGACGCCGGTGCCCTGTTCAATCAGCTGTGGCAGCGCCGCGCGGCAGGTCCACAAGGTGGGGAACAGCGAGCGTTGGATTTCCTTCTGGATCTCCTCAGCAGTGTAGTACTCGTACGGCTTGGCCCAGATGGTGCCGCCGACATTGTTGATCAGCACATCGATCCGGCCGAAGGCGGCGACGGCTTCGGCCACCGCCGACTCCGCGCCGTCGAACTGCTCCAGATCGGCCGTCACGCTGCTGGCCTTGGCACCGTTGGCGCGAAGCTCGGCGGCAACGTCATGGACCAGTTCGGCACGGTCTACCAGCACGACGGCGGCGCCTTCCGCACTGATGCGGCGGGCCACGGCCAGTCCGATGCCTTGCGCGGCGCCGGTAACGACGGCGATCTTGCCGTCGAACCGGCCCGGGAACACCTTGAGCGCACCCGCGGGCGTTGCCTCCGGGGCACCGGTCATGCCGAGGCTCCGACCAGGTCCGCTGCGGGTGCCAGCGCGAACTTCTCCGAGTAGAAGTTCACCGGGGTGATGCCTTCGGACTTCAGGTAGCCGCGCACTGCCTCGACCATGGGCGGCGGGCCGCAGAGGTAGACATCGACGTCGCCGTCATTGACATGCGTCGGCTCGATCAAGGCGGTCACGTAGCCCTTGTTCGGGGCCTCGCTGTCCGGATCCGCCACGCAGTAGTCCCAGGTGAAGCCCTCGATTGTCTCGGCGTAGTGGCGCAGCTTGTCCAGCTCCACCAGATCCGCATCCGTGGTCACGCCGAGGATGAGGTGTACCGGCTGGCCGGGCGCCGTCGTCGTCATGGTTTCGAGCATGGCCAGCAGCGGAGCCAGGCCGGTGCCGCCGCCGAGCAGCAGGGCGGGGCGCTTGGGCTCGCGGAGGAAGAAGCTGCCCATGGGGCCGGTGAACTCCAGGGTGTCTCCGACCTTGGCTTCATCGCTCAGGTAGGTGGACATGGCGCCGCCGTCGGTGATCTTGACGAGGAAGGAGATCTCTTCCACGTCCGGCCCGTTGCTGAAGGAGTAGGAACGCTCGACGCCGCGGCCAGGCACCTGGATGTTGACGTACTGGCCGGGCAGGTAGGCCAGCGCGGCGCGGTCGCCGACGGACATGCTGAAACCGATGGTGGTGGGCGAGTAGCGCTTGATGTCCGTGACCGTGCCGGTGTGCGTGCTGGCACCGGTCTTGGCCATGTCCGAGGTGGTGGGGATCTGCAGCACCAGGTCGCTCTTCGGCGTCATCTGGCACGGCAGGGCGTAGCCGGCGTCCGCCTCGTCGTCGGTGAGCGCCTCGTCAATGTAGTCGCCGCCGTCGTAGGTGCCGGACTCGCAGAGGGACTTGCAGGTACCGCAGGCACCGTCGCGGCAGTCCAGCGGAATGTTGATGCGGGCCTTGTATGAGGCGTCCGCGACGGTCTCGTTCGGACCGCAGTTGATGAAGCGGGTGACGCCGTCTTCGAAGCTCAGTGCAACCTTGTAGGTCATGGGGGTGTTCCTTTCCGGATGCTTAGATCAGATGTGGTAGATGTCCACGACGTGGTGGATGTAGTCGTTCTTCAGGACGACCTTCTTCTTGGTGATGACCGGCTGCGATCCGCTGCAGTCGAGGGTGTAGAAGGACGTGCCGAAGTAGGTGTCCACGTTGTTGTAGCGGTAGTACAGGGTGAACCAGTTGAAGCGGATGTCGATGACATCGCCCCGCTGTTCAACGATTTCGACGTTGGTGATGTTGTGGCCGGTGCGCGGTTCAGGCAGGCTGGTGGCGCTGGAGCGGTCGGTGCGGATCCGGAAGACCCGGTCCTCAAGGCCACCGCGGTTGGAGTAGTAGATCAGCGAGATCTCGCGCTGCGGGTCCTCGGTGAGCTCGTCGTCGTCGGCCCAGGCAGGCATCCAGAACTCGGCGTCGGGGTGGTAGCAGTCGAGCCACTTCTCGAACTCGCGGTCATCCAGGAAGCGGGCTTCCCGGTAGAGGAACTGGCGGATCCGTTCGAGTTCGACCGCCTGTTCCTCGGCGCTCAGGGGGATGGTGGTTGTTTCGGTGCTCATGGTGGTGTTCCTTCCGCTCTCGCTCTAGTGTCCGCAGCCAGTGGCGCCGGCCTGTGCGGCGGCTGGATTCGCGGCGCGCGCAGCGGCCTCGCGTTCCTCGGCCTCGACGGCCTTGCGCATGGTCTCGGCCCAGTAGCCGTGCTGGACGGGGTAGAGGCCTTCGTCCTCGGTCTTGGCGCCGCTGGAGAGCGGGTTCAGGCCGATCTTCTTCGCCTGCTCGTCCGGCCCGTTGAGCTGGTGGGTCACGCCGCGGCTCATATCGTTCCAAGGAGCGGTTTCGGCGAGGTAGGTCT
>NZ_JABBCH010000119.1 GCF_012952295.1 Crystallibacter degradans | reverse complement strand
CCGGCGCAAAAAGCACAAGAACCCGGAGGAACGCACCAGCCGCTTCCGCGACCCCATGATCAACATCTCCGAGCGCCCCGCCGAGGTCGAAGACCGCGCAATCCCGGGCCATTGGGAAGGGGACTTGATCACCGGGGCCCACAACAAAACGGCCATCGCCACCCTCGTGGAACGCACCACCCGCTACGTCATGCTCGTCCACCTGCCCGGCGACCACACCGCCGAAACTGTGCGCGACGGCCTGATCAAAACCA
>NZ_JABBCH010000118.1 GCF_012952295.1 Crystallibacter degradans | reverse complement strand
AACCGGGGACACCGGCGGCACATCAGGCACGTCAACCTGCCTCGGGGGATCAAAAGTCACGAACACCCCAAGCATCCCGACCCTGCCGGGAAAATCAACCAACCACGCCGAGGACCTGAATAGTTACTATTGGTTGAATTATTGTCGTGGGGCACCGCCTCCGTGGTGTGCCGCGATGTTTTTTAGCCTGGTTTGAATTTAGTGCAGTGCTGGTTCCCGTTTTCCCGGGGGCCGGTGTTGTGTCTGTTAGTAAA
>NZ_JABBCH010000117.1 GCF_012952295.1 Crystallibacter degradans | reverse complement strand
CCGGCGCAAAAAGCACAAGAACCCGGAGGAACGCACCAGCCGCTTCCGCGACCCCATGATCAACATCTCCGAGCGCCCCGCCGAGGTCGAAGACCGCGCAATCCCGGGCCATTGGGAAGGGGACTTGGTGCGCCACGAGGCGCTGTTTTACCGAGCGGAGGTGGAAGACCTTCGCCGTTGTGCTGTCGCAGCAGCATGACGAAGCTGGGGGCAGCCTGACCCGAGGAAACACCGGGAAGGGTGGCAAGCAGCCC
>NZ_JABBCH010000116.1 GCF_012952295.1 Crystallibacter degradans | reverse complement strand
AACTCCAGCAACCCTGGCACCAACGCCAGCGACGCCGGTGATGCCGCTGATGCCAATGATGCGGCCGACACTGGTGACGCCAGTAGCACCAACGACGCGGCTGATGCCGAGGCCGCCACCGCCATCAACACCAGCAGTAACGCGCTGAACTCTGCCAGTGCTGCCGGCAACGCCGAGGCCGCGACCAGCGCTGCGGGTACCGTTCTGGTTGCCGATGCCGGAGTGCGGGGATTCGAGGAGCTGGATTATCGGTC
>NZ_JABBCH010000115.1 GCF_012952295.1 Crystallibacter degradans | reverse complement strand
ACCACCTTCGTACTGCTGGGCCACTGGTTTGAAATGCGGGCACGGGGCGGCGCCAACGACGCCGTCCGTACGCTGCTCGAACTCGCACCCTCGATGGCCCTGGTCATCCGCGACGGACAAACGGTGGAAGTCCCGACCGCCGAGGTAATGCCCGGGGACCTAATGCTGGTCCGCCCGGGATCGAAGATCCCCACCGACGGTGTAGTCGAAGAGGGCGAATCCGAGATCGACGAGTCCATGGTCACCGGGGAAAGC
>NZ_JABBCH010000114.1 GCF_012952295.1 Crystallibacter degradans | reverse complement strand
TCGGCTACAACGTCATCGCCCTGCCGATTGCCGCCGGCGTCTTCTACCCGGGCCTGGGTATCATGCTCAGCCCGGAAATCGCCGCCATTTCCATGTCCGGTTCCAGTGTGATTGTCGCGGTCAATGCGCTGCTCTTGAAGCGGCTGGACCTGCCGCAGCCGGGAGAGGCCATGGGCCAGGTCGCCGAAGCCGCGCCCGCACCCCAACCCACCGGCGCGAAGTAGATACAGCGGTTGGATCATGACCCTCCTGACG
>NZ_JABBCH010000113.1 GCF_012952295.1 Crystallibacter degradans | reverse complement strand
TCGGCTACAACGTCATCGCCCTGCCGATTGCCGCCGGCGTCTTCTACCCGGGCCTGGGTATCATGCTCAGCCCGGAAATCGCCGCCATTTCCATGTCCGGTTCCAGTGTGATTGTCGCGGTCAATGCCCTGCTCTTGAAGCGGCTGGACCTGCCGCAGCCGGGAGAGGCCATGGGCCAGGTCGCCGAAGCCGCGCCCGCACCCCAACCCACCGGCGCGAAGTAGATACAGCGGTTGGATCATGACCCTCCTGACG
>NZ_JABBCH010000112.1 GCF_012952295.1 Crystallibacter degradans | reverse complement strand
GCTTTCCCCGGTGACCATGGACTCGTCGATCTCGGATTCGCCCTCTTCGACTACACCGTCGGTGGGGATCTTCGATCCCGGGCGGACCAGCATTAGGTCCCCGGGCATTACCTCGGCGGTCGGGACTCCCACCGTTTGTCCGTCGCGGATGACCAGGGCCATCGAGGGTGCGAGTTCGAGCAGCGTACGGACGGCGTCGTTGGCGCCGCCCCGTGCCCGCATTTCAAACCAGTGGCCCAGCAGTACGAAGGTGGT
>NZ_JABBCH010000111.1 GCF_012952295.1 Crystallibacter degradans | reverse complement strand
GGCCGTTCGCCGGAGGACTCTGAGTAGTGTTCTGTGCGGCGATACTGCTGGGGCTTTGGCTTTCCGTCGCCGGTTACGGTTGGCGTTTCAGGCTGGCGTATCTGGCCCAGTTTTCTCCGGCTGAATCAGCGTGTTTGAAGGCCACTTGGTAGCTGTAGCCGAGTGCGTCCGCGACTAGTGGCGGCGGCATCTGGGTGACGAGGTCGTCGAGCGAGCGGTTGCGGGCTCCTGTGAGCTGGATACCGAGCGAGCCGA
>NZ_JABBCH010000110.1 GCF_012952295.1 Crystallibacter degradans | reverse complement strand
GGGCCTCGTCCGTGGACGCGAACAGCGGGAACCTTCCGGCAGCGGACTGGATCCGCCAGTCGGTGACGATGTCGGCGATGCCGACCAGTTCCATGTCCGGTTGCAGTGCGACTGCGTCCGCTACACGTTTGCCGATGACCCCGTATCCGTTGACGGCCACTCTGGTCTTGCTCATGGGCTTGTCCTTCCTGATTGCGGTTGCGTTGTTGGTTTTGTGGTTGGTGCCGGCCCGGATAGTCCCGGTGTTGAGGCTACGGGGAAATTC
>NZ_JABBCH010000011.1 GCF_012952295.1 Crystallibacter degradans | reverse complement strand
TCAAGGACGGCAGCCTGCAGTTCGTCCTCCAGAAAAAGTCCCCAATCGCCCGACCGCGCCCCGAGGGTGAGTACCTCGGCCTGGACTGGGGGATGAAGTCCCTTTTCGCGACCAGCGACGGCCGCCTGTTCGGCGTCGGCGCGATGCCGCACCTGATGGAGCTGGACCGGCAGGCACAGAACCTCGCCAAGAGCCTGCAACGGCAGGGCATCCGACTCAAGACCAACCGACGCTACCGCAACTTCCAGCGCCGCATGCGCGAATACATCACCAACGAAGTCAACCGCATCCTCAACAAGCTCTCGACCGAAGACATCCAGGGCCTGACCGTCGAAAAGCTCGATGCCAGGGGCGGCGGCATGAGCCGGGACATGAACCGCCTGGTCACCCGCTTCGGCCGCGCCGCCATCAAGAAAAAGCTCGCATCCCTCCAGGAAGACACCGGCCTCGACGTGATCGAGGTCAACGCTGCCTACACCTCCAGGGAATGCTCCTCCTGCGGCCTCGTCCATGACGGGAACCGCAAGGGACTCAAGTTTTCCTGCCGCTTCTGCGGCAGGAAAACCCACGCCGACATCAACGGTGCACGGGTCGTTCTGTCAAGACGTTCTTGGCATACCCAAGGCGACTCGAAAACCAAGTCACAGCGTGGGACAGTCCGCCAACGGCTGGACGATGCGTTTGAAGCCCGCTGGGGCTGCGCACCGCCTACCAGAGGCTCGACAGGGAACCCGAAGACCGGCTCCCGACGCCGCTCCGCAGTGCGGCTAGCCACGGTCCCCTCACAGGGCTAATGCGAATCCGTGAAGGCATGGCGGAACTTCCATAAATTCACAAACTGCTAAAATCCACAACAAGCGCCCGGAGAGCCAGCCGGGCTGCCTTCATTCGCCTGACCGTTCTGAGGCGTGCATTCTCCACGGCACCCGTGGCCAAGTTACGGGCTGCGAACGACGTACACACCCAGATTGATTGGACCGCATTTAGATGACCGCCAACATGCCCGCGACTGATCCCACCACGCCTGCCGGAGGCGAAGAGGGCCCGGGGCGTTCGGCGAAGAGCATTATCGAGGGGACCGTTGGGTCGTTCATGATGTTTTTCGGCTCGCTGGGAGTGGGCTGGCTGGCATCGGTATCGGACCTGCGGCGGTGGCCGCTGTTGATCTGGCTGCGGATTGAACCGGAAGGCGTCGTCGTCTCGGTTGTCCTCCTCGCCCTGGGCGGCATGCTGATGATCCGCTCCTGGCTGCGGCTGGGACAGCAGTTCACCGTCTGGGGAGCCGAAGCGCGCAAAGCGACTTATACAGCGATAGTTGCCTGGGGAGCCCCGCTTGCCCTGAGCATCCCGCTCTTCAGCCGGGATGTCTACGCCTACATTGCCCAGGGCAAAGTCATGGTCAATAACCTCAATCCTTACGTTGATGGTTATGACCAGCTTTCGAACTATCTGCAGACCGGTGCCGACGATCTCTGGGCCAGGAGCCCGACGCCGTACGGACCCATCTTCCTTTGGATGGAAGAATTCGTCGTCTGGCTGACCGGCGGCCACCCGGAGTACTCCATCATTTTTTTCCGCATCATCGCACTGGCGGGGGCCGCGATGTGCATCTACTACGGTCCGAAACTGGCCGAGCTGCACGGCATCAACCCCAACCGTGCATTGTGGCTCGCCTGCGCGAATCCGCTGTTCCTGACGACGTTCATCGCCAGCATCCACAATGACGCGCTGATGCTGGGCCTGGCCTTGGGCGGGCTGTATCTGGCGGCGACCAAGAAGCCGCTGCTGGGCGTCCTGCTGGTCACGCTCTCCATCGGTATCAAACCGATCACCATCATCTTCCTGCCTTTCATCGGACTGCTCTGGGCCGGGCGTGGGGCCAGCTGGCCCAGGAAATTCGGATTCTGGGTGCTTACCGCCGGATTATCGTTTGGTCTTTTGGGCATCCTCGGTCTGATGAACGGCTTCGGTTTCGGCTGGGTGGGAGCCTTGAGCACTCCCGGCAGCGTCTGGATCTGGTACGCGCCGATCGGGCTACTCGGCGCCGTGCTCGGCGGGCTCGGCGGCGCGTTCTCGCTTGACGGGGAATTGATCACCTGGCTGGTACATAAGGCTGGCACGGTGGCGTCGATCGGCGTCGTGCTTTATCTGATCTTCCGTGGCAAACATGACCGGATAGTCCGCAGGCTGGCTCTGGCTCTGGCCGCCGTCGTGTTCCTCGCCCCGATGATCCAGGCCTGGTATGTCGTCTGGCTGCTCCCGCTCTTTGCCGCCACCGGAATCCGGAATGATTGGCAGGTAAAAACCGTGTATTCCGTCACGTCCTTCCTGATGGTCTACGCCATAGCCGACCAGCTGGATATCTTCCCGTACATCGAGTTCGACCTTGGTGCTGCCCGGCTGCTCGCTGCTTTAGTCGCCGTCGCGTTCGCCGTCTATCTGGTGTTCTTTGACCCCAAGACGCGCACGCTTTTCCGGAAGAAGTACGAAGACCCTGCCGATAACCGGCTGTTCTGATTTGACCTCCGGTGGTCCTTCCGACGGCGGGACTTTGGCCCGTGCGCGAACCCCTCAAGATGCAACCGCCGGCAATACCGGAGATACTGTTGAAATGACCAGTGAGGCCGAAGAAGTAATTGCAGCAGATTTTGACGTCACCGAATGGGATCCGGAACCCTACGAAATTGAAGGTTCGAACTCCGACCTGAGCCGGGTCCGCGTCACCAAACTCTTTGACGGACTGATCATCGGCACCAGCCGGGCAGAGCTGTTGATGGCCGGAAACAGCCGCGGTGCCGGCTACGTTGCTTCGGAAGTATTCACCGGTACGGTGGACGGCAAAGAGGGAAGCATGATCATCCAGCACTGGGGCCTCGCCGAAGGCGAAGCCGCTGCCAGCGCCGGACACATCATTCCCGGATCCGGAACCGGTGACCTGGAAGGAATCGTCGGCAAGGCCACGTACTCCCAGGACGCCAGCGGTCAGCACAGCCTGGAACTGCGTGTGTACTTTCGCACAGAGCCGGTAAACGGCCTGCCCGGCTAAATCCTCTAAACTCGGTATGTGCGCCTCCGGCCCGAGTCCGGGCCAGGCGCCGCACCAAACCATTCGCGCGTAAGGGAACTACCTGGCATGAGCCTTGCCGAATATGCGGACCGGAACCGACTCCACCGAGTCGGGGCCCGGCCGTCACTGCCCAGATATCTAGCTGATGCCTGGGGGCGCCGTGACTTCGCCATCGCCATGGCCAAGTACAAAATCGAGGCATCCAACCAGCGCAACCGGTTGGGCATGCTGTGGATTTTCATCAAGCCGACGCTGAACGCTCTGTTGTACGGGGCCATTTTCGGCATCCTGCAGGGCGCCAGCAGACCGGAAAACTTTCCGATGTATGTGGTTATCGGCGTTTTCCTGTTCGAGTTCTTCTCCACCTCGATGAATAACGGCGCCAAGTCCATCACCGGCAACGGTGCGCTGGTCCAGTCGCTGGCGTTCCCCCGCATCACGCTGCCTGTCTCCACGGTGATCCAGCAACTGATGACCTTGGTCCCGATGCTGGGCGTCATGGTGGTCTACATTCTGCTGCTGGGTGCGCCCATCACCGTGGAATGGCTGCTGATGATTCCGCTGGTTGCGGTTTTCACGATGTTCAACCTGGGCGTCGCGCTGATCGGCGCGCGTCTGACCGTGCATGTCCGGGACCTGACCCAACTGCTGCCATTGTTCACGCGGATCCTGTTTTACACCTCCGGTGTCCTCTTCTCGATCGAGACGATCCTGGCATCCCATCCGTGGGCGATCGCGCTGTTCGACTACCATCCGCTGCACGAGGTCCTGTCCATTGCCCGTGGCGCGCTGATGCCGGGGGTTGATTACGACCCGATGTACTGGCTGTACTTTTCGGTCTGGTCCGTAGCGGTATTCGTTGCGGGCGTATTGTTCTTTTGGTCCGCTGAGGAGCGTTATGGCCGAGTCGACTAAAACGGGAGTGGATTTGGCCAACCAGGACGCGTCAGCCAACGGGCGGAAGCCGGTAGTGGTGGTTGACGATCTGCACGTCAAGTACCGGGTCTATGCGGGCGGCAAGCCCGTCAAAGGCACGGGCCGGTCGCTGCTCAAGCGCAGCGGCGGCGGGATCCGTGAAGTGCACGCCCTCAAGGGCGTCTCCTTCACCGCCTATGAGAACGAGTCCATCGGCGTGATCGGTTCCAACGGTTCCGGCAAGTCCACGCTAATGCGAACCCTGGTGGGCCTGACGCCGCCCAGCGACGGCGCCGTGTACGCCTCCGCACGTCCGAATCTGCTGGGAGTCGGTGCAGCGCTGATCCCGGACCTTTCCGGCGAGAAGAACATCCAGCTCGGCGGTCTTGCGCTCGGCTTTTCGAAGCAGGAGATCAACGGCCTGCGGGATGACATCGTGCAGTTCGCTGAACTGGAAGAGTTCATCGATCTCCCGATGCGCACCTATTCTTCGGGCATGCAGGCCCGGCTGAAGTTCGCCATCGCCGCCTCCAAGCAGCACGAGATCCTGATCGTGGACGAAGCGCTGGCGGTGGGTGACCAGCGTTTCCGGAAGCGCAGCGAGGCCCGCATCCGCGAGATCCGAGAGAACGCCGGTACCGTCTTCCTGGTGTCGCACTCCATGAAGTCCATCCTGGATACCTGCAGCCGCGTCATCTGGATCAACAAGGGTGTCCTGCAGATGGATGGAGATCCGAAGGAAGTTGTCGACGCATACCAGGAAACCAAGAAGTAGTGCCGTTGACGCCTGAACTCACACCGCTTGCCCCGCATCCCGGTGTCTCTTATGTCATGCCCGTCCTCAATGAGGCTGAGCACATTGAGGGAGCCATCCGCAGCATCCTGGGCCAGGAGTACGCGGGCCCCAAGGAGATTGTGCTGGCGATGGGACCATCCACGGATGCGACCAATGACGTTGTCCGGCAGTTGCAGCGCGAGGAACCGCGGCTGCGCACGGTCACGAGTCCCACTGGTCGGACTCCGGCCGGGCTGAACCTCGCGATCGAGGGCTCCCAGCACCCGGTCATTATCCGGGTCGATGCACATACTGAACTGGAGCCGCACTACACGGCCAGGGGAGTTGCCACCCTCCTGCGCACCGGTGCCGCCGACGTCGGCGGCCTGATGGACGCGCAGGGGAAGACGGCCTTTCAACGGGCGGTAGCAACGGCCTACCATTCCCCGCTCGGCCTTGGCGGCGCGGCATATCACAGCGGAGCTCCGGAAGGGCCGGCTGAATCCGCTTACCTGGGGATTTTCCGCCGTGAAGCATTGGACGCCGTCGGGTTTTTCGAAGAGACTCTTTGGCGCGGACAGGACTGGGACATGTGCCTGCGCCTGCGCCAGGCAGGCTACGCCGTCTGGTTCGATCCGGAACTGACAGTCACTTATTGGCCGCGTTCAAGCTGGAACAAGCTGATCCGGCAGTTCTACGCGGCCGGCATCTGGCGTGCCGAACTCGCCCGGCGCCACAAGGAAGGCAAGTCGGTACGGCATTTCCTGCCGCCGCTGCTTGTGCTGGGGCTCGCCCTGGGCCTCGTCGCCGAGATGCTTCTGCTGGCGAAAGTCCCGGACACGTGGCCGGCCTGGCTCGCCGTGCTGGTGATGCTGGCCGGCTTTATCCCGGTCCTCTACGCGCTGGGCATCATTTATGCCGCACTAACCATCAAGGCGCGGCTGACCATGGCCGAACGCCTCAGACTGCTCATCGTGCTGCCCAGCATTCACATCAGCTGGGGTCTGGGCTACATCCGCGGCCGGATCTTTGGCGCCCACGGAACCGTGGACACCAGCAGGAGGAAGTCATGAACCGCACAGAGCGCCCCGCCCGGCCCACCCTTGAGCAGTTGCGCGCGGTCGCCCAGCCTCCGGAGGTGCGCAGCCGCAAAAACGCCGAGCACTGGACCGCGGAACTGTACCTGCGCCACATTTCGATCTACCTGACCAGCGCGCTGGTACGGACGCCGATCTCGGCAAACGGGGTCACCGGCCTGATGATTCTGTCCGGCTGGGCCATCTCCGCCTCGTTCCTGATCCCCGGGATCTGGGGACCCCTGCTTGCGGTCTTCTTTTCCCAGCTCCAGCTCTATTTCGACTGCAGCGACGGCGAAGTCGCCCGCTGGCGCGGAACTCAGAGCCCCAAGGGTATTTTCCTGGACAAGATCGGCCACTACACCACGGAGGGGCTGATCCCGTTGGCCCTAGGCCTGCGGTGCCTCGGCGACCTCGGCCTGCTGCAAACGGATCCGGGCATCGCCTACCTGCACCTTTTCCTCGGCGCCGTGCTGTCACTGGGGATCGTCCTGAACAAAGCCCAGAACGAGATGGTCCACGCCTCCCGTGCCTTGGCCGGAATGGACAAGCTGCCGGATACCTCGGCGGCGAAGGCCGTGCCGGCGGCAAGCTTCGTGGGCAGGCTGCGGAGACTGGCCCGGTTCCTGCCCTTCCACCGGGTGCTGCACTCGGTGGAGATGAGCCTGCTCATCCTGGCGGCCTCGATCGTGTCCCTCGTCGCCGCGCAGCCGGTGCTGGGGGAGCGCTGGCTGCTCTACATCCTCGTACCCGGAGTGATTTTTGTGAACCTAGGCCATTTCGTCGCCATCATGGCCTCACCGAGGCTGCGGAAGTGAGCGCCGTGGAAAGTGCTAAAGAGAGTACGACGGCGGGAGATGGGTCCGCGGCGCCGCCGACCTTCGGCGTCGTAGTCCTGACGCAGGGAACCCGACCAGAGGACCTGCAGCGTGGGTTCGCCTCGCTGCAGGCACAGCAGGGCGTTGCGCTCGATGTTGTGGTTGTCGGCAACGGCTGGCGGCCCGAAGGATTGCCCACGGGATTCAAGTCACTTCATCTGGAAGAGAACCTGGGTATCCCGGCCGGGCGCAATGCGGGGGTGCCGCAGGTGTCGGGCGAGTATCTGTTCTTCCTTGACGACGATGCCTGGCTGCCGGACGAGTACTTCCTGTGCAAGGCTGCCCAGCTCTTTCAGCGCCAGCCGGACATTGGCATGATCCAGCCGCGCATCGAAGACCCCGTTAACCCCGATGCGCCGCAGCGGTGGATTCCGCGTCTGAACAAGGGCGAAGATACCAAATCCAGCAACGTCTTCTCCGTTGTCGAGATGGCCATCGTCATGCGCCGGGATGTTTTTGACCGGACCAACGGTTGGCCTGCGACATTCTGGTACGCCCATGAAGGCATAGAGTTCGCGTGGCGTGTCTGGGACACCGGTTACCGGACTTGGTACGCTGGCGACCTCCGGGCCGGGCATCCAGTAATCGATCCCCGCCGGCATGAGGAGTTCTTCCGGCTTAACGCCCGGAACCGGGTCTGGCTGGCACGCAGGAACCTGCACTGGCCCTTCAGCTGGATTTACGTTGCGTCCTGGACCATGGTGCAGGTCGCGCGCTCCCGAAGGCAGCCGGAGCAGCTGAAGCCATGGTTCGCCGGTTGGCGGTCAGGGTGGCAGCAAAATCCGTGGGGACCGAATGAAGAGCGCCGGAAACTGAAATGGTCTACGGTGTTCCGGATGGGAGCTGCGGGTCGCTGGCCCATAGTTTAGACATTCCGCTCGCAGTCTCCCGACTTTCCGCAGCCGTATTACGATTCGGTTTCAATTATTGCCAAAGTCTTGCTTAGACTCATTCAGGCTTGGGGGGAGGAGGAACAGCTGGGCACGCCGTGTAAGGCCACCCAGTACTGAGCAACCGAGTTAGGTGGATCATGGCGCTGGAAGGCCTGGGCGAGCAACGGGGGGCAGCAGGCGGGCCGGCTGCTCTTGACGAATCACCGATCCATGTGTCGTCATCAGGATCGAAGCATCCATTCGGTAATAAAAGAGCGGATGGCATGAACCGTGCAACCCAGGCCAAGCCTCGATTCCGGCTTTTGGACGGCCTGCGGATCTTTGCAGCCCTCGCCGTTGTCCTGTATCACTTCACCGCCAGAGAGAATCCGTACTGGGGTCGCCCGGTCTTGGACGTATTCCCTGATTTTGCTCCGGTTGCTGCTTTTGGTGCTTTGGGCGTGCAGCTATTCTTCATCATTAGTGGGTTTGTCATCTTGATGTCTGCGTCCGGGCGGTCTATCAGAGACTATGTGGCGTCACGAGCTGGCCGGTTACTGCCAGGATATTGGGCAGGGGTCCTGCTGACTGGGGGTCTGCTGCTTGTCGTCTGGCCTGAGGCCACGGACATCAGCATTACCCAAGTGCTAGCCAATCTCACGATGCTCCAGACTCCCCTGGGCGTTGAGCATGTGGACGGAGTGTATTGGACGTTATGGGTGGAGCTGAAGTTTTATGTGCTCATCGGCTTCTTCATGATGTTCGGGATCACGAAGCTGCGGATCCTTACCGTGTCGATCCTATGGCCGGTTGTGGCCGCCATGGCGGAGATGGCAGACAACAACCTCCTGTCCGAAATCCTCATGCCGGATTATGCGCCCCTGTTCGCAGGTGGAATGCTCCTGTTCGTGCTGCTTGAGGACCGTAGGAATTTCGTTTGCTGGTTCGGAATTCTGATTAACGTGGCACTCGCCGCGCAACAAACCCAAACGGGTCAATTCAAGCGCATGGAAGACATCACAGGCTTGTCCTTTCCCTCCGTGGCATGTTGGCTTGTCGTAGCCGGCTGCTTCGCTGTGGTCGCTGCGGCTACCTTGACCCGGCTGAGTCGCCTCTCATGGACAGGATTGAGCTTCGCGGGTTCGCTGACCTATCCGCTGTACCTAATACATGAATACCTTGGCTGGTGGGTCATTCACCTCATCCAAGATGCACTGCCTTCTGGAATAACGTTATCGCTGGCCGTTGGCGTGTGCTGTGGTGTGGCTTGGGGTATCTGGAAGTATATTGAGACGCCGCTCGGCCCCTCGATCCGTAGGAACGTCAGTAGCGGAATTTCGTCCCTCGCACCCGTACCGTCGACTCGTTCATCGCCGGTACGGTGAGAATAATCGTGACGAATAGTCCCATATACTCGTCAGCGGACTTACCCAGTCATAGACAACATGAGGTGCAAGCGTGACCAAGACAGTACTGACCTACGGAACTTTTGATCTGTTTCATATAGGTCACTTGAACGTCCTCAAGCGGCTGCGCGCATTGGGCGACCGGCTGATCGTGGGCGTCTCGACCGACGAATTCAACGCGGTAAAAGGCAAGAGGCCTATTGTTCCGTTCGAGCAACGCATCGAGATCGTCCGTTCTATCAAATATGTGGACATGGCGATTCCTGAAGAGCGCTGGGCCCAAAAACGGGAGGATATCGAAAAATTCGATGTCCAGATTTTTGGCATCGGAGAAGATTGGAAAGGGAAGTTTGACGAGCTTGAAGACAAAGTTGAAGTTGTCTACTTGCCCAGAACCAGCGGTATTTCAACCACGGAGATGAAGCGGGTGCTCAGCGCCTTCGACGAACGGCACGTTGAGGAATTGAAGCGTACGCTGGATAGTCTCAGCCAGATCGTAAAAGAGCTGAGCTGAGTCCGATTTGTCAACGCTGAGCATCCATCGCGTAAACTGGGGTGCGTTCAGACTGATAAGACAATACGACCGTTGACCTGAAGCTGATGTGAAAAACGCGGCTTGTCCCCGGTCCTCCATCTAGTGCCGTTTGTCGAAGTCGTTTCCCTCACTTACTTCCTCAAAGGCTGGTGCAAATATGATGATGCCATCTTCGATCAAACGGATCGTCCAAACATCCCGTCGGACGGTTGGCAGAGTCAGACGTAAAGCTTTAGGAATCATCTCTTCGAGATTTGTGGATTTGAACGCTGTAGTCGCCACTGACGTATCCGTTGCCAATGGAACGTTGCTAACCTTGGGCGGACTGCAGTCTGAGAATAGTCGAAATCAGGTTTCCGAACTTTGGTTCACGTCCAGCGACGGTCAGCGATTCGAGTGCCATATGCGGCCTATCAAGTCGTTCAACTCGCGCTGGCAAGCGACTGGTCGCCTGCCGATCAATGTCGTTTCATTAGAAGCGAAAACCTGGACGGCCTTTGCTGTTGTAGGCGGCAAAACGAAAAGAATTACATTTCGAGCGCCCGGAGGGGACACTCTACCAAAAACCCCCGCGGTATCTCCGGACGACGGAACCATCTGGAGTTGCCGCGCACAACCAGGCGCTCTGCTGTTGATCGGGGAGCCAGCTCCTGAACAACTGTATGTGGACCGCCTAACAGTACATATGGGATCAATCGTCTGCCACATCCGAGCCTCAGCAACTGTTTCCGATGGTGAAGCAGGACTCGTCCTCCGGAAGAGAAAGGCCAAGGCCGAAGTGCGTATCCCGCTTCAAATCACCGACGGGCGTGGTGAAGCGCGAATAAAGGGCGAAAATATCCTGGCCTCGGACGTCGCCGCCCAGGCTGGCGAGACGGTTGTCTGGGATGTGCTGATGGAGCATTCTGCGCGGGATCCCTACCGGGTACGTTTAGGGCTAACGGACATCGAGGATCCACGCGGAGTGTTTAAATACGCTGCTGTCCCTTTCCACTCCGGCAGCCGCCGTAGATTCCTGCGTCCTTACTGGACCTTGGACGGATACCTGTCTTTGGAGATTAAGGGCGGACGACATACCGACGTTCAACCGGAAGGAACCGGCAGTTGAAAATCACGTACTTCCTGACAACGGCGGATAATGCGGCAGGCACAGAACGTGCCATAATAACGCAAGCAAACAGCATGGCGGCGGACGGTCATGACGTTGGCATTCTCAGTGTCTACCGCGACACCGGCTCGACCTTTTTTGAGTTAGACCCGCGGGTCGAAGTGCAGTATCTGATTGATCGAAACAAATGGATATATCTCGCGAACAACAACGGCGTAGAGTCGAACCCGAACGAACAGCCTCTCCTCAGTCAGGTACCTTCGCGGTTCATTCCAGATAAATGGGACAATCAACTCAATGCGCTAACCGACATCGCCATCAATCGTGCTCTTGTCCAGTTGCAATGCGACATCTTGGTGACTTCGACCCCTGCTCTGACCGCTCTGGCGGTCCAACAAGCGCCTCCGAAGGTCATTGTTGTAGAGGAAGAGCATCGGTCCACAGGTACCAGGGGCGTGACTGCCGAACCGATTCTTCTGTTCGGTCCTCGCGCCGACTGCATAGTTTCGCTGACTGATGAGTCGTCGGATTGGCTTGCTGACGCACTGCAGGCTGCTGCTCCGAATCTCGTCACGATCCCCAACGCCATTCCTGACGTGTTTCGTCCCGAGACGTCCGGACGTCTGCCGCTGATTGTCGCAGCGGGCCGTTTCGTCCCGGGCAAACGTTTTGACCATTTAATCAGGGCCTTTGCACATGCTGCCCCTGAGCATCCGGACTGGAGGCTCCGTCTCTACGGCTCAGGACCGCAGGAGGACGCCTACCGGCGCATGGCTCGACGGTTGGGCGTGGAATCTCGTCTTGAGCTGATCCCGCCGGTCACAGACATGCTTTCGGAATGGTCGAAGGCTTCCATCGCAGCGTTGAGCTCCCGCAGTGAGGGCCTGCCCCTCGTAGCGCTTGAAGCGATCGCCGCCGGTGTGCCGGTCGTGTCATATGACTGCCCGACAGGGCCATCCGAGATTATCGATGACGGGGTGAACGGAAGACTTATTCCAACCGGAGATGTCCAGATCCTGGCCCAAGCGCTTGAAGAGCTGATGGGAGACTCTGCTAAACGTATCCGTATGGGCACAGCGGCCAAGGCGTCTGCGGCACGCTTTTCACCGGATCAAATCCAAAAGAAATGGATTGAACTTTTTACCGCTCTGCTTGAGGAAGCCTCCGACGGATCAACGCGGGACGAACGGTCACTGCGACGTACGAAAAAAGCCACACAGCTGCTGAATTCCCAACTAGCAGAGACTGCGCAGGAATCCGACGAAATAGGACAATACCTCGAAGGTTCTTCCGAACTCGTGCTTGAGCTTTCGGAACTAGCCGGGCATGAGGTTACTCAACGCAACGGTGAATTGGTGCGCCAGTTACTGGATGATGCCGATATTCGCTACGTCCTGCTCAAAGGTTACGACATGAACCGGTCATCCATGGCTGTTTCAGTCCGGGACAAGGAAAGACTTCTTGAGTCGCTCATCGGTCCCCAATACTCTGGCTTGCGTGTTGAAGCACTTGCCGGTTCTCGAAAGCTAACGCCGGGATATTGGGAGCCGGCTAAATCGCCGCAAATTCCGCCGGTATTCGAAACGGCGACGACACTCCGGCTCTTCCGAGAATATGTAGACCCTGAGGCTATCGTTCGGCGCGGTGATGGTTTCGCCTGCGACGTCGAGCTCTGGAACGTTGTCGAGGAAGAGCCAGGACTCCTCGCACCTCCTCGCCATAACCGTGTCCTTGACCGACTGCCGGAGTCACTTTTCCATACCGGCACTTCTTCTTCGACGGCACAGATCCATCTGCCCAGCATTTCAAACGGTCAGGATCTTCCCCTCTGGTCGGAGGTAAACTTTCCCATTGATGCCGTCTACACCTGGGTTGATGATACTGACCCGCAGTGGCGCAATGCGCGAGGGCGTTACCTGCCGGAAAACGACCGATTGCATGCGGAAGCAGCAAGCACGGCCAGATTCACGAACCGGAACGAACTGAAATACTCCCTTCGTTCTCTGAGGATGTTTGCTCCCTGGATCCGAAAAGTATACATAGTGACTGCGGGGCAGACTCCCGCTTGGTTCGCCCAAGCCGATGAACGCGTAGAATTCGTGTCGCATGACTCGCTTTTCCCGCAAGCAGGCGTTCTGCCTACCTTTAATTCCCATGCAATCGAGACTGTACTACACCGCATCGATGGCCTAGCCGAACATTTTCTCTATTTCAACGACGACACTATTCTGACGAGGCCTCAGCGGCCGGAGAATTATTTTGCGGCTAATGGCCTTAGCCGATTCTTCACGTCTCCAGTAAAGATCAACTATCTCGGTGAAAATGCTCCTCCTCATCTCAGCGCCGCAGCTAATAACAGGGAACTAATCCGTCAGGAGTTTGGATTCGAAATTTCACAGAGCCTCCTCCATACGCCGTATCCGCACAAGAGAAGCGTATTGGATGAGATGGAAGCGAAGTATCAGGTTGATTTCGACCGGACACGGATGGCTCGCTTCCGGTCTAGCGGCGATATCTCACTGCTCTCTTCATTGGCGCAGTACTACTCTTACGCGACGGGACGCGCCATACCTGGAACCGTCGACTATTCATTCGTGGGACTGGCCAGAGAAGGCACGGAAGCGATGATGGCACGTATCCTGCGAGGTCGCAGACCAGATGTATTGACGCTGGGAGAGCCGAATCACGGGGACCCGGACCCGGAATTCACTGCATTCATCACCGATCAGTTCCTGAAGGAGCTTGTCCCGATACCCACCGACTATGAGCGCGAAAATGAATAGAGAAGGGTGCGCCTGCGTCAGAGGTGCAGCGATGCGTCCGCGCACAGAGTATTCCCGCGGACGCACGACTTAGCACAGTGACGGTACCCTCGTCGGCCTCATCGAGACGCTCATAAACCTCACTGCTAGCGGCCATGAAAACTGCCCATCGATGGCCACGAAAGTGCCCGCCAACCAGCCGATCCGGTGACGAAGGGCGGCGTCGAAGCCTCGGTGAAACTGGTCAAGGCGGTTAACTGGCCCCCGGTAAGCACCTATCCTGGCCTCCAATAGGCAGAAAATACGGCCCTTGACACCTCATTCTGGGACGAGTCCCCCGTCACGGCCGGTGATCTGTCGGCTGCCTTGGTGCAGCGACTGGCCAAGGTCTCGGTGCCGCGGCCATCCCGCGTTGTCGTAGGAACCTGAACGCAGGCTAGAGCTCAAAGGAACTTTTGACGGGAAACATGCGACCGAGAGCATGTCTGATGTAACTGTCCGTTTCTTCGCGTTCCTCAAGTGACTGTTCGGTCGCTCCATCGTTTACGCAAATGACGTCGAGATGCCTGCGACGTATAACGTTTTCCATTCGCCGTCTGCCGTCATCCGTCGCGGGATCGATGTAATCGTAGCGAATGGAGCCAGGGACTGCATGGCCGGCTGCATAGGCGTAATTCAGATACATTGAGCCAGATGGTGCAATGTCCGTAGCCGTTCGAAATGAAGCTTCTCGCGTTCGTTGGAAAGCGTTGCGGAATCGTTCCTCGGCCTGAGTCATAATTTTGCGAGAGATCGGCGCCGGAACGTGGTAAAACTTGCGGCTGAACGTCACGCCAAAGGCCTGCTGGATAAGTTGCCTAGCGTTTTTTGCGGCCGTTGTTGATGCATTTTCACCAGGAACGGTCGGCCCGAAGTCGACCAACGCTCGCGACTGGAAAAACTTAGTAATCCCATTTGCGTGGAAAAACAGTTCCGGGGCAATAGGCCTACCCAAAAGGACGTCATCGTTAAAGTACAGATAGTACTCGGCCAAGTCGGGAATGCGATGGAGATTTGCCTCAATGGCGTGTGAATTGAATGTTGGGAGCCCCTTGGGCGATGGCCATATATCCTCATGGTCGACAACTTGGATCCGCGGATTCGTGGTATTTAGCCAAGGCGGGGTTTGGCCCGCTGTGACGATCCAAATCTTCCGGACCCAAGGGGCGAATTGTTCGATGCTTCTCAAGCTGTAGCGTAATTCGTCATGATCAGCGAAACGTGCGGCATCAATTGCGCTATCCGTGAAGAGATCCGGGTCATGAATCTGTAGTGCCGATGCTTTGCGTTTCAGCCACTCAGGATCCGTACCATCAACCCAAGTGAAAACGACATCAATAGGAAAGGAGACGTCTTGGGTTGCCGGCGACTGTGCTGAACATATCTCTTGGTCGGGTTGGCGGTCAGCATCTGAGTTAGTTGTCGCTACAATCCGATCGTTCCAGACCAACGATTCTAGTATTGATTCGCCCTGATCCCAGAAATGTATCTCTACACCCTGCATAGGTGTGGTCGAAAAGGTAGAGGCTGGCTCCGCCTTCACCGATTCGTAAATGCGAACCCCGATTGCTTGGGTAGATCGGAGCGATGGACCGATCATGTGAATCTGTCCGTAAGTCTTGCCGCGGCGACTGAGCGATTCGAGGTACCAACCCGAGAAAGTGGTTTGCTGCCTTAGCAGGGAGAAAAGCTTCTCGCGTTCCCGCACATGAATGCCGATGATATGAGGGCGGTCTGACCGAGTTGGCAGCATCCAGAAATCAATTCCTGCGTTGTTCAGTAACTCTCGCACCAGGGACAGCGCCCGCTGTCGCTGTTCAGGTATCCGCAGATTTGCATCAATTCTTGTCAGCATCGGCATGAACGTGGAACCTGAACGGATTAGGTTATCGTTTTGGCCCCGATGTCGGCGGTAATAGCTGACATTCGTGGACATCAGCCGCAATGCCTGATTTCGGATTCGGGCTAATCGTCTCTTGAGTGCAGTCACGACCGACGTTGTCCTCCAAGACCAATTTTCTGACTCAGTGAGTCCAATGCGAGCATGTTGCTGGAACGTTGAAGTTCGGATTCCACTCTAACTGACGTGTTGAATACTGGCGGGCTCGCCTCCGAAGGGTTACCACCGCACGAGCGCTCTTCTTGGTTCAATCAGCGGCGCAGCTAACTTCGTAATGGATTTTGCGACGGTGACTGTGCAGAAGACGAAGGCCGCTATGACAAAGAGGGCAGTTTGAAAACTTGGCGCAAACGTCTCGCTCACGGCGGTCGCCCCTACCAGCGTGAGAATCGGCAAATGGAGCAGATACGGATACATGGTTTTGCGGCCGGCTTTTGCAACCCAGCCGCCGATAGGTGAAGGAGCACCCGGCTTTCCTGGCAGCACGAGCATGAATGCTGCAGCCATCGCCGTTCCGATCGTCAGCACAAGCAGGCGCCACATCATCCCCTCGACGGGGTCGACGTCCAGCGCTTCATAACCTGCGTTTCCTAAGAACGGTGTGCGCCAGAAGTCACGACGTGTTAGCAGCGTCACGACCCCTCCGGCCAACAGCACGACGGCGCCAACGAGTTTGTAGCGTAGATCGTGCCGCCACATTGAAATCTTGTCGATGACCCATGGTCCTGCGAGAAAGATCGGCAGGAAGACAAGGATGCGCGAAAGTGACAGGTACCCACCGATGTCGGGACTCAACCCAGCCAGCAATGCGAGAAGGATGGTGATAGGGATGGCGAATTTCAAACCTCGGAACCACGGTGCCAGCAAGCGCCACGCGGCTAGGGCGACCAGGAACCAAAGGCCGAAGGTTTGTGATGTGAAGGACCAACTGGGGGAGTCGTCCTCGAAGAGGAAATTAAACAGGAATGCGATGAGCTGGAAGACAACAAAAGGCAGCAGTAATTGCCAGAAGATCTTGGCCAACGTTGTGCCGTCCGCCTTGGTTCGGCGCGCACCCCACCCGGCAAGGAGCACAAGTACCGGGATATGGAACATGTAGACGAAGTTGGAGACAACAACTGCCAGATCGCTGGTGCTGCGGAGCAGACCTACGGCGTGTCCAATCACCACCAGTACGATGGCACACCAGCGGGCCTGATCTATCCAGGTCTGGCGGACTGCGATGGCTGTACGGGGTTTCGATAGGTCCTGACTCAAAGTACTTGCGGTCTTTCTGATTGTGTGCAGAACTGTGCCAACGTTACTGCTTAAAGCAGATCGATGTGACGGGAGCGGATGGTGTACGCACGGTTAACATCCCTGACGCTGTCGATCCATGGCAGAATTCATGAAGTCAATCTAATAGATTACTAGTTCGACTTCGGAGTGTATGAATGGCAATTCGTGACCGGCTGGCCGCCTTAAGGCGCGACGTTCGGAGGCCTGCATTTGCGCACATGGCTAACGTTAACGGCGATAGCGGCCCGAGCGGCAGCGCCGCTACTGCCGAGGTCAGCGTCATCGTTCCCGTGTATAATGCAATGCCATATCTCACGGAACTCCTGAACTCCCTCGAGGCCCAGGACCTAGATCCTTCACTGTTCGAACTTATCGCTGTCGATGACGGTTCAACAGACTTCAGCGGTGAAATTCTTGATGTCTACGCAGCACGCAACAAGAATTTCCGGGTAATCCACCAGGAGAACAGTGGTTGGCCTGGTAAACCTCGCAACGTGGGGATGGCAGCCAGTCAGGCGCAGTACGTCTTTTTTTGCGATGCCGATGACCGACTAGGTCCCCAAGCATTGCGGAGGATGATTGACTTTGCGATTGAAAACAACGTGGATGTCCTCGTTCCCAAAATGGTCGGTATCGGCGGTCGTCGCGTGCAGGCTGCTCTGTTCGAACGGACAGTCAAAGACGTAGACCTTCGGGAGATTCTGCGCTCCCTCTCTCCGCAGAAGATGGTGCGGCGGGAACTCTTGGTCAAGAACGGCATCAGGTTCCATGAAGACAAGGTCCGGCTCGAAGATGGGATGGTTATGTCCCAGTGCTACCTGCTCTCGCACCGGACATCCATCCTCGCCGATTACGACTACTACTACATCCGGACCCGCGAGGACGGCGCCAATATCAGCAGTACGCCGACCATTCCCGAGGGATACACCTGGTCGGTGGGGGAAATCGCCCGTATCCTCACGGAAGGCGACAAAGACGCAGGTCAGGCTAAACTTCTCGTCCTCGACCTGTTTCGACGCAAATGCCTCCGCGTCTACGAACCGCAACGTTTCTTGAAGTTCTCGTCGGAAATCCAGCAGCGCTGGATGGCAGCGCATGCGGACTTTGTTGATCGCTACATTCCCGAAGACCTCGAGGCCCAACTGGTGACGCCGTTCAAGCAGAAGACGCAGTTCATCCGGAACCGGGACGTGGCCGGAATGCTGGAGTACTGCAAGCTGGAGGGCTCGCTTCAGCCAACAGCCCGGGCAACAGGAATCGCATTCAGCGCCTCTGGTGTCGCTATGGAAGTTTCCCTCGAGCATGGCGACATGGACACTATTGACCTGCTGGTTCGCAGCCGAGACGGAGGGATCGAGCGCTCCTTCAGGATGCTACGCGTGGACAACCAGCTTTCCCAGTTCCGTGCAGAGCTGCCCTATTCACAGCTTGACGATTTCCCGAGTGCGATCGTGGACTTTTTCACGGAGGCGAGCAGCAGGGGGATGACGGGCAAGCTCCAGCGGGTCACGGTGGACGAGCAACTGGATCTGCCCGAGCAGAGAGACCACAGACGCCCATACGCCACGATTCACGGCAGCTTGAGTTTGGACCTCCGTCGCTGAGAGGGCATCAGGGGACAAGCTAATTTCGGAGTACTCTCTGCAGGGACTGGTCCAGATATGGTGCAAGCGTTTTGGCATACGTTGCGGTGATGTGGGAGCCGTCGAAAAAGGTGACGACGGACCCGATGGCGGCATGACAAACGCCGTCCTTGCAGAAATACTCGTCCATACTAATGGTTTCTATGTTGGGCAGGGAAAGCTCTTTGGCCGCATCCGTCAGTGGGTCCATCCAGTACCAGTCTTCGGGCGTGCCAGCGCAGGCCCCCGGGTTTCCGGGATTTTCCGCGAGGCAATCGGGAATCGAGCCGCCTGGGAACAATGGATCCTTGATGACAACCACATTGGTGCCTGCCTCCGCCCACCTGGACAGATAGGACTTGTAGCCGGCGAGGGCAGGCGCTTCCGTTGTTTCCCAGGACTCGCCCTGTACAGGTACGGATTGTCTCTCCGAAGTAATGACGAGATCAAACTTATCGCCCTTGGTTTGCTCCATTACCCAGTCACCATAAGCAAGGCAGTTGTCGGTTTTTTTCTGCGTATCCAACTCCAGAGGCGCATCGGTGGGATTACAACGTGAGACCAAGAACGTTGAAATCGTCCAGTCATTGCGTTCTGCCAGTTTCTGGAGTGGGGGGAGCCAATGGCCGGCATGGGAATTTCCCACTAGGGCCACCTTCTTCTCGCCGTTGGCGTAGGTACAAATGGGCCGTTCCGTGAACGGCTCGTTGGACCAGCAGCCATCGGCATAGGCATCCGACCTGTCATCCTTCGCCAGCTCTGGCTCCGGAACTAGTTCGGCTGTAGGATCCGGCTCGCAGACATCGAACCCCTTGGCGATGGCAGCCGCACCGAGACAGGGCCCGCCGCTCGTCTCTATTGCCGATAACCGTTGCTCCGCTTGTTGCGAGCGATAGTTGACCTCCGCAAGCTGTGCTGCACCCAACACAGTCATCAAGATCATTCCTGCCGCGGCAAACCGGAACGTCGGCAGGAGACCTTGTGCCGACTTCGTGAAACGGAACTTGTCTTCGATGAACGTCTTGCTTAGCGCCGCCAGCACTATGGTCGCCACGAGGATCACGGCCTTATCCAGCCACCCCAGTTCACCGCCGCTAACATAGGGCACCAGAACGATAAGGGGCCAATGCCAAAGGTAGACGGAGTATGAAATCCCGCCCAGCCATTGCACCGGTGTCCAACGGAAGATGCGCGTGGGGGACGAGCTGCTGTTACTACCTGCGAGGATGGCTAAAGCAGTACCGAGGACGGGAAGAAGCGCTGCAGAACCGGGGAATGGTGTGGCCTCGGTGTACGTTACGCCCGCCACCACAATTGCCAGTATCCCGACCCAGGCCAGTACCGCGTTGGCCGACGGATTCAGGCGGCTTACGGTCAGCGGGGCGACGGAACCGACCAGACCACCGATCGCGAGCTCCCACATTCTGGTAGGGGTGATGAAGTAGGCAGCGCCTGGTTCCGTCGCCGTTGCCAGCACCGAGACGACGAGGGAAATGACAACGACGGCGGCAATTGCGTATCGAACTAAAACACCCGCCCTTAGCCGGCGTTTGGCTGCAATCCAGAAAGCGGCCATGATGACGAGCGGCCAGACCAAATAGAATTGTTCTTCAACTGCCAGCGACCAGAAGTGCTGAGTTGGCGTTGGATCATTGCCTTCAGCCAAGTAGTCGACAGAGCTGCCGGCGAGAACCCAGTTCTGGACGTACAGGGCAGAAGCGATGATTTCCTTGGCGATGCCTTCCCATTGTGTGGGAGCGGAAACCAAGCGCGTTGCAACTGCGGTAGCCGCAAGGACGGCAAAAGACGCGGGAAGCAGTCTTCTGATCCTGCGCCCGTAGAATTGGGCCATTTCCCTGCCCGTTAGCGGGGGCTTCCGGATCAAATGCGAGGTAATGAGGAAGCCGGAGATGACGAAGAAAACATCCACACCCACATAGCCGCCTGTGACCCGCTCGGGCCACAAGTGGTATATGACGACCAGAGAGACGGCGAGAGCTCTCAGCCCTTGAATATCCGGGCGAAATCCGCTGTTCTTGGCTGCTGTAGGTGGGTTTTCGCTAATAGTTCTTCCTCCTTCAAGGCCGCAAGCTCGGCGAAAGGATCGGCAGATGGTGAACTATTCTACAAGCTTGACTCCTGCATGGCTCTATCGACGGCCAGGAGGAATCGCTGGGTGCTTGCACCAGCGTCCGTCTCTCCGAAGTGATGCCTGATCAAATCCAGTTGCTCGACGCTGATGGGACGGGACCGTAGATCGTCCAGCACGGAGGGCGTCCGATCCGCGTCAGCCGCTTCCAGCACAGGTACAACGCTCGTGATTCCCCTAGGGTCGACAACGGCCGCCGGTTCGATGGGCTTGGTAATCAGCAAGGGTTTGCCACGCGGGAGCCAGTCCATTGCCATCGCCGAAATATCACATATGCAGATGTCAGCGTGCGCCATAGCCCCATTGAAATCCGGATCGTGGTCACGGTAATGCCCGGCATCCGGAGACTTCTTCACTGCCGAGGCGATCAGCGAATCGATCAGTTTTACAGATTCGCCATGTGTACGAAGACGGACGCCAGTACGGGGATGAGGCCGGAAAATCAGGCGGTAGCGTGGATCGGCAAGGAGCGCACGAACAAGCGCCGGGCCATGGGAGACTACGGAACCGTAGGCCATAGCATCACGGTCGCCCTCCCATGTAGGGGCGTAAAGCACTTTGACTCGTCCGGCGTCGTTACTAGGTGGAGTCTCTACGACATCGTCGAGTTGCGGACGCCCGATTTCAACCAGCTTATCGGGATCCAAACGGGGGACGTTGGCGAGTATACGCTGTCTAGATGCCTCACCGGCAATGAACGAGAAGTCATAAGCTTTGAGCTGGTTGGAAGCCATCGAGACCTTGTCGCTCTCCCCGTGGCTCAGGTGAATATGGGCCGGGCCCGTCAGTCGCAGGACTGTGAAGTTGGCCTGGTTGTTGTTGACGTAAAACACGGCGCGTACTCCGTGGGCATTAACGAACTGTTCAACCTCATTGATGCCGCTCGTCAAGTAAACCGGCAGCGGGCAATCCTTCATGATGGCCGCGGCGGTTGTCGCCTTGTGAACCAGGACAGCCACCGGATGTCGTTCGGACAGCTTGCGCATGGGACCGAACCATTGCCGGACCTGATAAGCGCTGGAGGGGTCATCGGCAAAGTACAGAATGGCTTCATACTGGGCAGGCGTAGTCGGGTTTCGGGCACTCAACTGTCGGCGCACCCTCTTATCCAACAAGAAGTTGCCGGTAATGTCGGCTATGAGCTTCAAGCCCCTACGGGCCTTTGCAGTGAGTGACACAGAGTCTCCTGTTAGAGGATCGGGAAGCGTCCAGCGTATCGAAGCAGCTAGGGAGAGCATCTGCAGAATCCATAATCCGTTCAGCTTTCTGTTGGTAAACTGTAACGAATCTTGGGTGGCCCTTGGGGACTATTGTGCTTCGGAAGGAATTAATGATCGCTGGACTGCGTGGCGCCATTGCACGTATCTTGCCGCAGCCCGTCGTCCAGACTGCTTTCGACCTGTTCCACGGCAGGACACGGCTGCAGGTTTCATTGCGCTCATCTACCGCTCGTTTTCTGGCTCGCGCCGAGCTGGCAGGCATGAGAGGCCCGACGGTTCCTGTGCTATCCGGCGGATCAATTCTCATGACGCGGCCAGTCGAACGGTTTTCAGCTGTGGAAGCCATCAGGGCAAACCGTGATTTGGTCCTGCTGGCGGCAGACATCGCCAGCATCGAGTATCAGGTCGATCAGCCCAACCCAAACAAGCCTGCATCGTTGGCGGTTGGTATCGGCCAGTTGGTGCAACTGGTAGATGCCCTCAAGGAAATCTCTGTTGGTCGTCCTGTATATGTAAAACTGCGCCAGAATGGCCCCATGTTGCTCCGCGAGCTCGATCAATTCGATAGTACTCAGATAACTGTGTTTGAGCCGCAGTCGGCTGACGACCTGGTGCTCGCTGGCAGCGATCTTGGCTGCGAGGTCATAGTGAAGCCGGGACAGACCGATTATGCATCTGTTACTGAGCTGCTGGAACCAGTTGATGCTGTCTATACCTGGGTCGACGGCGGCGACCCAGAGTGGCAAACGCGAAAGACTGACGCGCTTTCCCAGATGCATCTGAGCGGACTGAATGAATATTCTGCCAACGAGGAGCGGTACCGCTCACACGACGAACTGCGTTATTCGCTGCGCTCACTGGATTATTTTGCCCCGTGGATCAACCACATTTACCTCGTGACCGCAGGACAAGTTCCGGAATGGCTCGACGCCTCGAACCAGCGCGTCACAGTGGTCGACCATCGGGAAATTTTCCCGGAAGGCGCGCTGCCCACTTTCAACTCACATGCGATAGAAGCCCGACTGCATCATATTGTCGGGCTGAGTGAACACTTCCTCTATCTGAACGACGACGTCTTCTTCGGTCGCCAGGTCAAGCCCGAATTGTTTTTCGAGGGTAGTGGGCTCACCCGGTTCTTCCTCTCTGAGCAAGAGGTCGATGAAGAGCTGCCGAATTTAGCTGATCTCCCGGTCGACAGTGCTGCCAAACAAAACCGAGCGTTGATTGAGGGACGCTTTGGCCGCACAGTTCGATTCAAATTCAAACACGCTGCTCATCCCGAACGCGTGAGTACGTTACATCAGCTGGAACTGGATTTTCCCGATAAGCATGCGGAAACGTCCCGGTCACAGTTCCGAAGTCCGTCAGATATATCCATTCCGTCCTCGCTGGCCCACTATTACGGGTACATGATTGGCGCGGCGGTACCTGGCACCCTGAAGTACCGCTATTGCGATATAGGGGAGGCATCCGCTCAAGCGAAGATGCTTCGGCTTCTGAGAGACCGCGATGCCGATGTTTTCTGTCTCAATGAAATCGGCGGTTCCTCCATTGACCCGGCCGCGCAGGATCAACTCGTGCAGCAGTTCCTACGCGCCTATTTTCCCGTCCCCAGTTCCTTCGAACTAGGAGAGTAATGTCTGATCCGAAATCTGCGTTATCAAAAGCTAGGTCGAAGGTGGAGCGTCTTCTGGATCCTGGTTCCGGATCGGCGCGACAAGAACTAAGCGAACTAGCCATTTCTCAGGACGGCTCGATACTCACTTCAGAATTCACGGTGAGCCATGGGCTCACTCCGGTGGCCCTATGGGCACTGCATGCGGGCGAATCCTGGATCAGGTTGGTTGGTGCGGAAGCGACCGGAAAGCCTCCCGGTTCAGGCTACAAGTCCTTCATTGCATCGGTGGACCTTGAACGGCTGGCGGGAGACCTGCCTCTGCAGATAGACACGGCACAGATTTATCATGAACTTGACTCAGATGCTGATGGATTGCTCCCTTTGTTCTTGGAAATTTCGTGCTCTGCGATCGATATTCCGCGATACAGCCGACACATCAGTGTGGCCGGTGGGGCTGAAGTAGGGATGTCCTTTGCGGAATTTCGCGAAGGATTAGAATCGGGCGCGGTGGAACCGGATGCTGTGTGCACCGCGCGACTAGCATTCGGACGCTTTCGGCGTACCAAGGTTGGCTTGCTACGAACCGTCTCTGCCGCAGACAACACGATGGTCGGTTACGTCAACCGCAAAGGCTTCCTTACTCTGGCCCTCAACCGGGTTCTTAAGCCATACAACGCGGTTTATGTAAAGCGTTTGTCAGTTGCCGGTGGCTCGATCCGGCTTTCCGCCCGGCTTGTGGCCAGGCACGGGAGTCCTACCAAGGCCGAACTTGTACTTGTCGGACGGGAAAGCGGCTTTCGGTACGTTGCCGCCGCCACTAACATTAAGCTGGATGAGGAGAGTACCGCCAAGCGCTTTGGCTTACGTGAATATAAGCTCCGGGCCCGACTGGACCTCGGGACTTTTTCCAACGAGCAACTATCTGCCGACGATACGCTCGATGCATGGCTAGAAGTCCACGAGAGTGGTGCCGAGGATCCCCATCGTGTGCGGGTCGGCAGGACCAAATACGTGGTTCGGAAAATGTCACGGGCCGGCTGGCAAAATCGTGGCGATAAGACCTTGTGTATCACCCCGTACTACACGTTCAAGGCCAAGAAGACCTCGTTCCACTTAGAACTGCTGGATACTGACGCCTTCGAATATTTGCAGAAGAAGACACGGATGCCTATATCCAGGAGGAAGAAAGGCAAACCGGTGTGGTTGGTGGGGGAGCGCCCCTATAAGGCGCAGGACACCGGCCTGCACTTTTTCCGGTATCTGCGCGAACACAAACCGGAAATAGACGCCTACTATGTGATCGATCCTGCCTCACCCGAAGCCCGAAACCTGGACGGATTGGGCAATATCGTTGCATACCGGTCCAAACTCCACTTTGAACTCGCCCTACAAGCGGAACGGTTCATCGGTTCGCATCATCCGGACTTTCTCTACCCGACGTGGCTTCCTCAGTTCCGTAGGGCCGTGGTCGGGGTCAAGGTCTTTCTCCAGCATGGCGTCATGGGAACCAAATGGATGGTTCCCAATTACGGAAAGAGAGCGCCCGGCTTCGACACTGACGTCTTCGTCGTGAGTTCTGAGCGTGAGAAGGAATTCATCGTTGGCGACTTCGGATACGCCGACAAGGACGTGGTCGTTACCGGTCTGTCCCGCTTCGATGCGCTGTTCGCCGGAGACGTAGCGGTCAAACCTAAGCAGATTCTTGTCATTCCGACCTGGCGGGACTGGCTGCAAGATCCTTCAGTATTTATCGAATCGGAGTACTTCCAGGCATGGAATGAACTGTTGCACGATCCGCGCCTGCGGGAGCTTGTGGAGCGGTCCGGCGCCGAGATCATTTTCTGCCTGCATCCGAACATGCAGCAGTTCCGCCACCACTTCGAGGGTGTTCCTGCGCGTGTCATTTCTCAAGGCGAAGTGGATGTCCAATACCTGCTTAAGCAAAGCGCAGTAATGGTGACCGACTACTCTAGCGTGGGCTTTGATTTCAGTTTTCTGCAGAAGCCCGTCCATTATTACCAGTTCGATAGGGAACGCTTCCTGGGCCGGAGGGGGTCTCACCTCGACCTCGATGCCGAGCTGCCCGGCCGCATCTCATTTGATCTTGACTCCCTGATGGCTGGGCTTGTTGAAACCTTAGCCTCGGGATGTCGGATGCCCGAGGATTACGTGGGGCGTGCTCGGCGTTTTCTAACGTATCGCGATCAGAAGAATTGCAGTCGAATCTTCGAGGCAGTCCGGGAAGCCAAGCCGGCCGAATCCCGATTGCGCAAATTTATTGACCCGGAATTCGGGGAACGGGCGTTTGATCGCTTTCGACGAAGCCGTTTCTATTTCCCGTCCATGCGTCAGTTCTACAAGTTCGTGCTGCGCACGCCGATGGATGACAATCTCATCGTTTTCGAGAGCGGTCTGGGAAAACAGTACGCGGATAGTCCCCGTTATATCTATGAAGAGCTTTTGAAGCGAAAAGACCCGCGTACCAAGATCTGGATCTACGGGGGGAAGTTGCCGCTATGGGACACGAACACCCGCGTGGTGAAGAGGCTGTCCCCGGAATACTACTGGTATCTCGGCAAGGCCAAGTACTGGGTTAATAACCAGAACTTTCCTCACTATATACGACGTCGAAAAGATGCCATTATGGTCCAGACCTGGCATGGGACACCGCTGAAGCGTATGCTCCATGATTTAGCAGAGGTCCATGGCCGCGACGAGGATTACCTTCGTAGGGTTAGCAATGCGGTGCGGCAATGGAGCGTGCTACTTTCGCCTAGTCCTTATGCGACCGCAGTCTTCCGTAGCGCCTTTAAATACGAGGGGAAGGTACTTGAGGAAGGCTATCCGCGGAACGATATTCTAGTCGCCGGAGAGAGCGGTGGAATAGGCGAGCAGATGCGTCGAAAACTAGGCATCCCCGAGAACAAACGGGTAGTGCTCTATGCGCCTACTTTCCGCGATTCAGAAAGCAGTGGGGCTGGCAAATTCTCTTTCGAGTTGCCCTTCGAACTGGAGCGCTTTCACCAACGGTTTGGAACCGATACAGTTCTTCTGCTCCGCATGCATGTGCTGGTCAGCAATAAAATTCAAATCCCTGAAAGCGCGCGGGATGCGGTCCTAGATGTCTCGGCCTACCCTGAAATTCAGGAGCTATATTTGGCAAGTGACATCTTGGTGACAGACTACTCATCGGTGTTCTTCGACTTTTCGATATTGCGTCGTCCGATCATCTTTTACGCCTACGACCTGGAACTATACCGGGACACGCTCCGTGGCTTCTACCTCGACTACAACACCGAACTTCCCGGGCCTATCGTTGAAACCGAGGAGTCTCTGTATAAAGCGATTGAGGCGACGTCACTTCCGGATCCTGAACGCGAAGCGAAGCATGAATCCTTCGTGGCTAGATTTGCACCTAGGGACGATGGGCATGCCGCAGAACGCGTAGTCGACCAGCTTTTCTAACCAATCCAGTTACCAAAACTCCTTCCAGCAAAGGGATATGAATGACCGTCCGGGATCGGGCTGCGGCCCTCCAGCGGCACATGAAGAGGTTTACCGCCAAGCGCAAGGCCCCGCAGGTGCTGCCGGGGGACAGCGGCCCCAGCGCGAGCGCTGAAACCGCTCGCGTATCCGTTGTGATACCGGTCTTTAACGCGATGCCCTACCTGACTGAAATGCTCGATTCCCTACGGGCACAAGAGTTGGATCCGGCGCTGTTCGAGGTCATTGCTGTTGATGATGGATCGACTGATGCCAGTGGGAAGCTTCTTGATGACTATGCAAGCAAGAACCCTCACTTTCGTGTCATCCATCAGCCAAACAGCGGTTGGCCCGGCAAACCGCGCAACGTTGGCATCGCCGCAAGCATGGCCCCTTATGTTTTCTTTTGCGATGCAGATGACAGACTAGGGCCAGAAACATTGCGGCGCATGGTGGACTACGCCTTTGAAAACGGCGTGGATGTTCTGGTGCCCAAGCTTGTTGGCGTCAACGGCCGCCGAGTACAGGCGTCACTGTTCAAGACGACGGAACTGGACGTCGACAGGCGCAAGATTCTTGGGACTCTCTCACCGCAAAAGATGATCCGCCGCGAATTGCTAGAACGCCATAAGATCAGATTCCACGAAGACAAGGTCCGGTTGGAAGACGGCATGGTGATGGCGCAATGTTATTTGCTCGCCAACAAGGTATCCGTCCTAGCCGATTACGACTATTACTTCATCAGGACACGCGACGATGGACTGAACATCAGCTCGGAACGCACGGTGCCTGAGGGCTACACCTGGTCGGTGGGGGAGATCGCCCGGATTATTAAGGAAAACGAGCCGGATCCCGGCCGCGCCGACCTTATGGTCCTTGACCTTTACCGCCGCAAATGCCTGCGGATCTACGATCCCGAACGTTTCGGAAGACTTGGGCGGTCCATCAGAGGCCGATGGGTTCAGGCTCATGCCGACTTCGCAGAACGATGTGTTCCAAAGGGATTGGAGAGCGAGCTGTCTCCCATCTTCCGGCAGCGGTCGCAGCTGGTGCGCGTGCGTGACCTTGCAGGTCTTGAAAGCTTGGCGGACGCGGAGCAACTGCTTCGGGCGGTGCCGCATACCGTGTCCGTTAGCGTAGGGCACCGTTCAGCGGTTTTGGGATTCCGGATGGAGCCCGATGGCAGCTTTGAAGGATTATCCCCCGTCCTCCGTAGCCGCGGGGGCGGCAAAGAGGACCGTTTGCCGCTGGAGCCGCATCCTCATGGGTCCGGCTACCTCTGTGTAGTCTCAGAGGCCTTGCTCGAGGACTACACCGGGAAAATCGTCGATTGTTTCGTGGAGGCTAAGGCCAACGGTTTCACGGGTCCTCCGCAGCGCGTGCTGGTCAACGGTGCTACGGCATTACCTGTTCAGGGGGACGGTATCAAGGGGTATGCAACCGTCCATGGAAACCTGAGCCTTGACCTTCGCTAGTTTGCGATCGAACCGACCATCCTGCGAGGTAACACTGCCGCTCCGGTTTCGAACTGCGTGCCGGCGTAGAACCACATGGAGCCGTTCGCCTCAATGCCGAGCAGGTCAACCCTGCGGTCAGCATTGAAGTCACCTGGACCGATTATGCGGTGGAACATGTTCCAGCCACCGTTGCCGATCTGCCGTTCTGTCGCGAACCAGCCCGACGAGTAGGCTAACTTCGCCGCGAGGAACCAAAGAGTGCCGTCTGGCTTCCTGGCGACGATGTCGCCCGTCCCGTCTCCGTTGTAGTCTCCGGTTGCCGTCAGTTGGCTATACCGATCCCAATCAGAAGCTATCTGCGTCCGGGAGCCATGCTGGCCGGTGCCTGGGCCGGAATAGAGCCAGAGAGCGCCGTCGGGGCTCACGGCCAGAAGATCATTGTTTCCGTCGCGGTTGATGTCTCCTGCACCGAGTAGTGTGGCGAACTGATTCCACCCGCCGGTGCCGATTTTCGCACGACGCTTGTATCCCTCATTAGACGTGTTCACTCTGCCGGTGCCGGCATAGAACCATAATGTTCCGTCCTTTTGACGGGCAACCAAGTCCGCATGACCGTCATTGTCGTAGTCCCCGACTCCGATGATGTCATGATAAATTTGCCAGCCGTGGCCGATGCGCATCCGGTTGCCATAGCTGCCGTTCCCATCCCCGGGGATAAACCACAATGTGCCATCGGCCATCCGGCCAATGAGGTCCGCTTTGCCGTCGCCATCGAAATCCCCCGGGGTGATCATTTGGTTGTAGACTTCCCAGCCGGAATTGCGGGTCAGGACGCGGGATTTGTACCCCTCGGGCTCCGTGAACTCTGTGCCCTCATAAAAGCCGAGGCCTCCGTCGGCATAAATCCCGAGCAGGTCATCCTTGCCATCCCTGTTGTTGTCCCAGACGCCCAGGATTTGCGTGAAAGCCTGCCAACCACTTGCCCCAATACGTTGTTCCCGGGAGAATGACGTGCCCAACGCGGGGGCCTTGCCAGTACCACGGAGGAGCCACAGCGACCCGTCCGGCTTTGTCGCAATCACATCGGCGTTGCCGTCACCGCTAAAGTCCTGAGGCGCAATCAGCTGGGCATACTCCTGCCAGTCATCGGCAACCCTGACTCGTGAAGCAGACCTGCCGGTACCCCGTCCCGGATACACATAAACGATTCCGTCGGGCCGCATAGTAAGAAGGTCCCTACGTCCGTCGCCGGTGATGTCGCCGACTCCGATGACATCACTGAACTGATTCCAACCGCTGGTTCCCACGAGGACTCGGGGCTCAAAAGACGCTCCGCCTCTGCCCTTGTAGAACCAGAGCGAGCCGTCGTTACGGCGAGCCAGAAGATCAGGGCGCGAATCGCCGTCGTAATTCCCCACGCCTATCAGGGCGTTGTAAATCTGCCAGCCTCCGCCTACGCGCGTGGGGGAACCATAGCCGCCCGAGCCGTTACCAGGGTAGTACCAAAGGGTGCCGTCGGTGCGCCGGGAGAGGAGGTCGCTTCGCCCGTCCCCGTTCAAGTCCCCTGGAGCTGCGCTGAGGACCGAAGTAGTAACGGTGTCGCTGGCATTTTTGGCAAAATTGCTCAGTTGCGTCATGGTGCCGTGCCAGACGTTTGAGTCTCCGACGAACGGGCCGCTTGAGCTGTACTGCCAGATATCGAAGCCGGACCAGCCTGCGGGCAGCCGCGGTTCGGCCAGGGTGTACCCATCCAGGGGGTAATGGGCCACGTGGAGCGGATGGTCCCTAAAAGCAGTGCTGTTGCCGGTGCAGTAGTCCCACCAGTCTGCCGTGGTGTAGATGGCCGGGAGCCGACCGGTGCGGGCCTTGATCGTGTTGGAGAAATCCTTGATCCAGGCGACCATCTCGCTCGGGGACATGCTGTAACACGTGTTGCCGAGCTCCGGGTAGGGGTTGTATTCGATGTCCAGCAGGGGCGGGAGGGTCTTACCGTCGGCAGACCAGCCGCCGCCGTTGTCGACCATGTAGTCGGCCTGGGCCTTGCCCGAGGAGACATTTGGGATCGCGAAGTGATACGAGCCGCGGATCATGCCCACGTTGTAGGACCCGGTGTATTGTTCCCGCCACTCTGGATTCTGATAGGACAGGGCCTCCGTGGTTTTGACGTAGGCGAACCGGGATCCGTAGTTCCACTCGGTGGTCCAGTTGACATCGGGCTGGTGGCTGCTGACATCAATGCCCTGGATCCCGTCCGGGCTCCACTTGTTGCGGTTGATCATGGGGACGGACAATGCTTGCACCGAGTTGGTCCGGTTGATCTCCAGGACGTCCATCTGCTCCTGGAGCTCTTCCTGCTTCTCCGGCTGCTTGAGTTCGGCCTCTCGTTGCTGCCGTTGTGCAAGTCCATGGCCCATCTGGGCGCCGTGGTCGCCCTGAAGCACTTCAAGCAGTGCGCGCAGCTGTTTCTGAGAGAGTTCCTCCACCGGAACTTCGATGTCAGCGTCGATTTTGGTCGTTCCCGTTTCCGTGGGCACAGGCCGCGGATCCTGGGTCGATTCAACGGAGTGTAGGGGAGCCGGATGTTCGCCGACCTGTGGCTGGCTGGTTGCAGGCGTTTCCGCCGGGTTCGATTTTTTCGGTGTAGCAGCCGCCGGCGAGGGCTGGGGGAGTTCCTGAGGTGTGGGCACAGTGGTTGCCGTGCTGTCCGGAGCAGACGGCATGGCCTCTGCGGGCTCGGTAGCGACCACCGGCGGCGTTGCGCTAGCCGCGCTGGCGGCCGGAGGGAGGATGAACCCCGAGACCGCCAGAGTCAGGGCGGTCAGTCCGGCGATCCCGGTTCCCCGGATACGCGCAGCGGTCGAAGGGGTATGTAACAGTGGGCGAGCGCTCATAGATTTACTCCGGTATTTCCCCAAGCGACGGGGTATGGCTGCCCAAGAGAGCGGCAGTTATGGTCGTCGACGGTTAACGGTAACACCAATGTGAAAATTGGGGCCAGAGTTAATGATGTTTCTTTTCCGTCTTGGAACGAGGGGAGTCCGCCGACTATTTACGACGTCGCCCGGGTTGCAGGCGTGTCCTCGTCCACGGTTTCGCGGGCATTTGCCCGGCCGGGCCGGGTGAGCCATGAAACGGCGCAGAAGATTTTTGCGGCTGCGATCGAGCTCGGTTATCGGTCCAAGCCGATGAACGGAGCAGGGCAGCCTGGCGGAACGCGTACATCCATGATCGCGTTGGTTATCGCCGACATCCGGAACCCGGTATATGCGGAGATGGTCCGCGGCGCTGAAGCTGCGGCAGCCGAAGCCGGCTACACAATGCTCCTTGCACACACCCAGGAATCCGACCGCCGCGAACGCCAGGCGCTGGAACGGGCAATGTCCACGGTTGACGGGATTGTGCTTTCCAGTTCCCGTATGTCGGATTCGGCCATCCGGATGATGGCCAAGCAGAAACCGACGATCGTGATGAACAGGGCAGTCGCGGATGTTGCCAGCGTGGTTACCGATAACGCCAGGGGGATCCGCCGTGCCGCAGAGCATCTGGGCGAGCACGGCCACGAGACAATCACCTATCTGGCAGGTCCGGAAGCCTCCTGGGCAGACGGTATGCGTTGGCGGTCCCTGCGGGAAGCTGCCCTGGAACTTGAACTGAATGTCCGGCGCACAGCGCCGGCTCAGCCCACTGTCCGAGGCGGTGAGGACGTAGCAGCCGAGTGGCTCCAGCATCGTACGTCGGCAGTCATTGCCTACAACGACCAGATGGCCATCGGATTCATCCGAGCCCTGCAACAGCAGGGGTTCAGCGTTCCCGAAGACGTCAGCGTGGTGGGCTTCGACAACAGCTACGGCGCGGATCTGATTACGCCGGCGCTGACGACTGTCGCGGCACCACTGTATGCCCTGGGCACAACGGCCGTGAATAACCTGTTGGCGTTCGCCGCGGGGGCTAAGTCCCAATCGGGTCAGCCGGTTGTCCTGCCGACCCGATTGGTTGTGCGTAATTCGACGGCCAGACGGGCCAAGCGCTAGCTGGTCTTTTCCAACCAAAGCTTGGCCGACTGCGCCAACTCTGCCGGCGAAGCGGCGACGTCAAGGACGACGCCGGCCTCCGCCGAATCAAGCGACTCCAGCGTTTCCAGCTGAGACTCCAGCAAGGAAGGCGGCATAAAATGCCCGCTGCGCGAAGTCATGCGGCCCTCGAGCAGTTCTTGGCTCCCTTGGAGATGGACGAACACTACTGAGGCGTCAGCGGCCCGGATAAGGTCGCGATAGGACTTCTTCAAGGCGCTGCAGGCAATGACCAACGAGCCCGGAGCCTGTGCAAAGGTCTCGCCGATTTTTTCGAGCCAGGGCTCGCGGTCGCCATCGTTGAGCGGCAGGCCGGATTCCATTTTTTCCACGTTGGCCCTCGGATGGAGGGCGTCTCCGTCGATGAAATCCGCGCCGATGTGCTCAGCCAGGAGCTCGCCTACTGTGGACTTTCCGGATCCGGAAACGCCCATCAGCACCACATGGTAGGGGCCTGAGGTGGTCACCAGTCGTGCACCGTGCCGTCGGCGAGACGGTTGTACGGCAGGTAGGCCTGTTGGTAGGGGAAGGAAGCCGCGGCTTCCTCGTTCAACTCGATGCCGAGTCCGGGCTTGTCGCCCGGGTGCAGGTAACCGTCGGCAAAGACCATGGACTGTTCAAACACTGTGTTGGTCTTCTCGCTGTGCTCCATGTATTCCTGAATACCGAAGTTATGGATAGCCAGCCCGACGTGGGTCTGCGCGGCAAGGCCGACCGGGGAGACATCCGTAGGGCCGTGGAAACCCGACTTGACCTGGTACTGGGCGGCGAAGTCCATGACCTTCTTCAGCGGGGAGATGCCGCCGAAGTGGGTGGAAGCCGCACGGACATAGTCGATCAGCTGTTCTTTGATCAGCGTCTGGAAATCGAAGACCGTGTTGAAGATTTCACCGATCGCCAGCGGGGTGGTGGTGTGCTGGCGGACGAGCCGGAGCGCTTCCTGGTTCTCAGCGGGGGTGCAGTCCTCGAGCCAGAACAGATCGTACGGCTCCAATGACTTGCCTAGCTTGGCTGCCTGTATCGGTGTCATGCGGTGGTGGCCGTCATGCAGCAGCGGCAGCTCCGGGCCGAACTCGTTACGGACCGCTTCGAAGACGGGAGGAAGGTGGCGCAGGTAGGCCCGGGTGTCCCAGTCTTCCTCGGTCGGCTGCGCTCCGCGGCCGGCGGGTTCGAAGTCATAGCGCTCACCCGTGGCCTGTGCCTGGGCAGCAACGCCGTAGAGTGCCTTGATCCCCGGCACAGACGTCTGCACACGGATGGACTTGTATCCTTCTTCCAGATGCTGGCGGATGGAGTCGAACAACTCCGGAATGTCGCGGCCGGAAGCATGCCCGTAGGTCCGAAGGCCGGTCCGTGAGGCGCCGCCCAGCAGCTGATAGACCGGCAGCTCGGCAACCTTGCCCTTGATGTCCCACAGCGCCATGTCGACTGCGGCGATAGCGGCCATGGTGACAGGGCCTCGGCGCCAGTAGGAGCTGCGGTAGAGGAACTGCCAAGTGTCTTCGATCCGGTGCGGATCCTTGCCGATCAGCAGCTGGGCAACGTGTTCCTTCAAATAAGTCGCCACGGCCAGCTCGCGGCCGTTCAGAGTGGCATCTCCCAGACCGGTAACACCGTCATCCGTGGTGATTTTCAGCGTCACAAAGTTGCGACTGGGGCTGGTCACAATGACATCAGCAGCAATGATCTTCAAGATAGGCCTTTCAATGATTTCAAATCTTCACGTAACCGTAGCTATGCCGGAAACCCGGTGGCAAGGAGTTGCCACAAGTTGCCGGATTTCCGGCACAGCGTCCGTTACTGGTCCTGGAACGATCCGCGCAGGGTATGGACCATTTCAACGATGCCGTCTTCTGCGGCAAAGTCCGGGTCCAGCAGTGCGACCAGCGCGGCGGTCTGTTCCCGCCCATCCAATGCCAGCAGCGGCATGATGCGTTCAGCCTCTGTATCGCGCACGCCTGCGCCGTCGCTACTGGCCTTTGTCAGGTAGTCGATCCAAGCGGCAATTAGGCGGGCAGCCGCCTGTCCTGGTCGTCCGGCCGCGCGTTCCGCCCGGATCACAGGGACGGCACGCATGCGCAGTTTGCTGCTCCCGTCGATGGCGATCTGGGCCAACATGTGGGCTATACGTGAATTGCCAAACCTTGCCAGCAGCGCCGCCCGGTACTCGTCGACCTTGAGCTCCGGCTCTATAAGGTGTTCTGTGGCCTCATTCCAGAATTCTTCCATCCAGCCAGCACAAGCGGGATCGCGCAGGGCCTGCGCTACGGTGTCGCTGCCGCGCAGCTGGCCGGCGTAGGCTAACAGGGAGTGGGCTCCGTTAAGCAACCACAGCTTGCGCCGCTCAAAATGCTCAATCCTGTCGACGAACACGGCGCCGGCATGTTCCCAGGCCGGCCGGCCGGCAGGGAAATCGCCGCAGAGGACCCAGTTATGGAACGGTTCGGTCACTACCGGGGACCGGTCAGCAAAACCGGTTGCAGCGGCAACGCCGGCTATGTCCTCATCCGTAGTCCGCGGCGTGATCCGATCAATGGATGTATCCACGAAGGACACCTTGGCGTCGATCCAGTCTGCCAGTTCCGGTGCGATCGACGATGCCAGACCACGTACGGCGTTGCGTGCAGCTGTGCCGTTGGCGCTGAGGTTGTCGCAGGAGACGACGGCTATGGGCCCGGCTTCTGCCCTCCGTCGCGCGTCTAAGCCAGTGAGTAACCGTGCAGCTGCGGTCGATGGGACACCGCGACGGCCGGAGCCGCTGGAACCAATGAGCGCTGCTGATGCGTTCCACCACTGGCTGAGCAAGGCCGCGTCGGCGGCTACCGATTCTGCCGTTAGATCGAGCTGTCCGTCGGAGCCGAGGTTGTACGCAGCTTCTGTCACCGTCAGCGTGACGATCGCCGTCGTCGGTTGCGACAGTAGCTCCGCGAGCCGCTCAATGTTTCCGCCGTCGTATGCCGCACTGATGCTTTCGATGACCTCGAAGCTGTCTGCGTCTTCGGCCCGCTCGACGAGGGTGTAAAGCCCGTTCTGGGCCTCAAGCGTTTCGGCAGCTTGCGGGCTGCGTCCGGTGAATGAAGCAATGCCCCATTCGTGGTTGGCATCGGCTTTGTGCGTGTACCACGCCTGGTGGGCGCGGTGGAAAGCGCCCAGCCCGATGTGGACAATACGGATCGGCGCTGGATCACCTGCCTGGTAGGTCTGCCGGTTCAGCGGCTGGGTTGCGGTTTGTGCAGTCACAGTTTGAAAGCCCTTCGGGGTGCGGCATCGACAATATCCACGATGAGCTCGGCGGCACGGGACTCGGAAACTCGGTGCTCGGCAACCAGCCGTGCCAGGAATGAAGCTTCAATCCGGCGGGACGCGTCGTGGCGGGCCGGGATGGAGCAGAAGGCGCGGGTGTCGTCGATGAAGCCGGATGAACGGTAGAACCCGGCGGTCTCTGTGATGGCCGAGCGGAAGCGCAGCATTGCATCCGGTGCGTCCAGGAACCACCACGGGGCGCCTACGTAGACGGCGGGGTAGAAGCCAGCCAAGGGGGCCAATTCCCGTGAAAACACCGTTTCATCCAAGGTGAAGAGGATCAGGTTGAAGCCCTCTGCCGTACCAAAGTCCTGCAGGACCGGGCGGATAGCTTCGGTGTAGCTGACGGCGAAGGGGATGTCGTGGCCAGTGTCAGCGCCGTATTTTTCGAAGGTCGGTAGATGGTGGTTGCGGAATGAGCCGGGGTGGACCGTCATGACCAGACCGTCCTGGACTGACATGCGAGCCATCTCGTACATCATGTGGGCTTCGAAAGCGTCGCGGTCGGCGTCGGTGGCTTCCCCGCGGCGGGCCTTGTTGAAAAGGCTTTCCGCCTCCGCGCGGTCCAGTTTGAGAGTCTGCGGCGTACGTACTCCGTGGTCGGCGGAGACGGCGCCGTGTTCGACGAAGTGCTGCCGGCGGTTTTCCAGTGCACGGATGTAACCCGCGTATCCGTTGGTACCGTCGCCGGCGGTGGTAATCAACTTGTCGACGTTTTCGACCCATGTCGGATGGCTGATGTTCAAGTACGCGTCCGGACGGAACGTAGGCAGAACCCGACCTTGGAACGTGGCATCCGCGGCCAAGGCCGCATGGGACTCCAAGCTGTCGAGGGGATCGTCAGTCGTGGCAAGGACCTCGATGTTGAAGTCCTCGAAGAGCTGACGCGGGCGGAAACCGGGTTCGCTGAGCTTGTTCTGGATGGCATCGAAAGTGGCGTCGGCGGTTGTTTCGGAGATTTCCTGTTCGAGCTTAAAGACATGTTCGAATTCGGACCGCAGCCAGTATCCGGACGCGGTGCCGTCAAACAACGGCCAAGCCTTGGCGAACTCCCGCCATACATCGCGGTGAGAGGCCGCAGTGGATCCTCCCACGCGCAGCCGATCGAGCGGGACACCGCTGGCATGAATGAGCCGGGTGACGTAGTGGTCGGGGCTGATCAGCAGCGTTGCAGGATCAGGGAAGGGAGAATTCTTGTCCAGGACAGCGGCGTCCACGTGACCGTGCGGAGAAATGATGGGCAGGTCATTAACAAGTTCCAGGAGCCCGCGCGCGATCTTTCGGACGCCGGGTTCAGCAGGTAGAAGCCGATCGGGTTCGGCGGCTAAAGAGATTGACATGGCACTATCGTTTCCATGCACGTGAAGTGCGGTCAACGAGTTGCCACTTGTTGGCGGCGGACTACTGCGCTTGAGGGCGGATTCTCCGTTTTAGCCAACGGCGTCCCTTGGCGACCAAACCATTGTTGATGTGGCGCACGGAGAATGAACCGTGTGCGGTTGCATAGATCTGCATAGGTGGCCTCTGGATGACATCGACGATATCGAAAGCCATACGCTTCTCGCTATGGCCGGCGAGCCGGATGAAAGCGTCGAAGATATCACCGGGCTCGCTCTCAGGCAGCTCCACCAGCCATTTTCCGTTGGAGGCCGGCACCACCGTGACATCGTCTGTGTGCCGACGGCGGAAGATGAGTTCCGTACCGGGGGCTGTTCCGTGTGGGGCCCGCACGAGCAGAGTCTTTCCACGCCATTCCGCGTGCTCTACCACGGCGTCGGTGGCGACGCGAGTAACACGTTCCGGACGTGGGGGAGCGGCCAGGACGCGCTTCCAGTTTTCAACGAAGCGCTTTGTATCGAAGCGGCTGAGCGTCTCTTTGGCAGCCGCTCCCATCCTGGTACGGAGACCGGGGTCCTGCATTAGCAGCAGGATCTTCTTAGCAAGGGCATCACTGTCGGCGAAGTCCGCCAGGTAGCCGTTCTCGCCGTCGACAATCACTTCCCGCGGTCCATAATTGGAGTCATATGCTACTACTGGGACCCCGTAAGACATACTTTCGAGCAGGATCAGGGGAAAACCCTCAGATGCTGAGGTCAGCAGGGTCGCGGAAGCCGTAGCGTAAATGTCGTCCGGATTACTGGTGAACGGCATGAAACGCACGCTATCCTCGAGCGACAACTCGGCTATGAGCTGGTGGATCTTGCGTTCTTCTTTGTCTTTGTATCCGAAGCCGTATACCTCAAGGATTGCGTCTGGATTGCCGTCAAGGACCTTTCGGAAGACCCTGATAGCTTCGTCGACACGTTTTTTCGGGTGTGTTCGGGCCACGAGGACCAGTCGGTTGGGGTCCGTTGGGACGGTGGCTTCCTTGCACGGGGGAGCCACTTGGGGAATGACTTCCAGCAATTGCTCGTGGCCGAAATCCGCTGCCATGTCCTCCCGCTGAGCGTTGGTCAACAGCACCAACGCGTCGAATTCATCGAGGCGATCAGCAAGTCTGCGCCAGTTGCCGCTTACGCCGGAGCCGGCGGTATAAGGAGGTTCAAGATGATTGCTATGCGCAGTTACCACTTTTCGCAGATGAGGGTGCCGTATGGATGCCACCACTTCATCCAGGTTCTGGTCGCGGAGGATGTCCAGGTTTTCCCGGAATTCCGACGTGATGGCAACGCTCTCGTGCTGCGCCAGAAGCTGTTCGAGAGCGTGCGTATATAGGATTCCCATTTCTGGAAAACTCCGGGGCTTGGGGCCGAAGAGGAAGCCTTGTTGCCAGTCATTCTTGCCTGCTGATTGCCAAACGGTTAGAAAGCATTGTCCGTCACGGCCTATATAGCGTTGGACCTTGGCCTCTTCAGTGCTAATCGGGAAATGAACAACCCGAACCAATCTGCCCGCATCATCCAGCTCGTCGCGCCTGACGTGGTGACGTTCTGAATTGAAGTAGTCGATGAGTACAGGCGTTCCTGTCGAATCAGTGCGCACAAGCATCTCCAACAAGCCGTCCCGGAAATACCGTACTGATCGGGGATTACCACCATCCTTGATGCCCGTAAGCCCTCTGTCCCGGAATGGGAAGGATGGTTTTCGCCGTTCCGTCTCCGGACTTGGGTCCAACGAGTACAGGACACTGTTGACCTGGACCGCTGGGTGAAGGTGGCCCGAATCCTTCATCATCTTGACGGTGCTGGACAGACGGGGCTGGAAACCGAGTACATCGATATGGATTCCTGCGAAAGAGCCTTCTTCCGCGAGGGCGCTTGCACGGTTCCGCACGGCCTTCACCAGGCCGCCTCTTTGAAGAGCAAGCGTGCTCACAGGGAAATGGACGTGCGTCTGCATGCTCGAAATATACCCCCGGCCGACTGCAAGTGCGCCCGATGCGCCCTTTCAGGCAATGCTGATTATGCGTGCCCCGGACAGGAATCGAACCTGCGACCAAGAGATTAGAAGGCTCCTGCTCTATCCGCTGAGCTACCGAGGCGGGCGGCGGATCGCTCCGCCAGTCAGCAAGTTTATCCTCTCGCCTGCGATTCTTCGAAGTCGCTACTTGTCCTGCACAACGGTCCGCGGTGTCCCGCACTCCACAAACGTGCCGGTACGGCTACTTTCCGACAGGAGGCATTCGCAGACTGGGGATGTCGGCAACTCCGCCGGCATCGTGAGGAGGAGCAGGATCATGACAGACATCATTACTGTTCGGGGAATTATAGGAACCGACATCAAGGCCGGAACGACCAAGGGCGGGACTGCCTGTGCTGATTTCCGGCTAGCTTCCAAAGAGCGGCGATTTGACCGCGAAACCCAGGAATGGGTAGACGGTCAGACCAACTGGTACACGGTGCAGTGCTATCGGAAGTTGGCCGAGAATATCGGATCAAGCCTGAGGAAGGGCCAACATGTCATCGTTACTGGCAAGCTGCGGCTCCGCCAATGGACCAGCGACGACGGGCGGCAGGGGACGGCCTGTGAGATCGACGCGGAGTCGCTCGGTCATGACTTGTTCTGGGGAACAGCGAATTTCGTTCGGAGTATTCCACCGAGGCAGGAGCCGCAAACCCAGCAGCTCTCAGCGAGCCCCCTCCCCGATGCGGAACAGAGGTCCCCGGCCGGCGTCAACGCCGGCACGGGAGAGGTATATGACTGGGGAACGGATACTTCAGCGGAGGCAGTTCCTGAGTTCAACGATGACAACTCGATTTTGATTGATGAACGCGATGAGAACGGCCTGCGGATGGCGGGATAGAAGAGTCGGAGCCGGGCCGTGACAGAATGACAGCGTGAAAAATCTGCACCGACAGGGACGTTCAGTTCAAGCGCGCGTTGCTGGCGCCGCGTCGTTATTTGCCGCCGGTTTCGCGTTGGTCGGATGCTCGGCTGTCGGATCGGGTGCCGCCGCGTCACCGGAAAGCGGCGATGTGTCTGCCGCCGAGACTGTGCCGGCCACAACTGAAACCGCTGACCCTGCAGTCCAGACGGCGGAAGCGTCGGCCGTAGAGGTAGCCGAAAGGCATGTGCGCGAGCAGCTGGAGAAACTCGCCGCTTCCTCGCCCCGGCCAAATGAGTCGCAGATGCTCAAGGCGATGACCGAGGCCGGATTCGCTGAGGACGACATCGAGGTCTCGGCCGATATCACTCCTACAGGCCTGGCGGTCGACGCGATCGAGGCTGCGGCACCGGTAGATGAGCAATGCATCATCGGGCAGGTCCGTGAAGGCGAGGTGGCGATGTCAGTGCTGCCGGTTCTGCCCGGTGGGAACTGCTTTGTCGGCTATGGCTCCTGATCGCAGCGGCTGCAGCGTCTAACTGCACGCGAACGGCGGCCGTGGACCATGGCAGACGGCGCCCTCAAATGTGAGTTCTGCCCCGCCACCCACTAGCCTTATGGGCATGGCGGAATTTATTTACACAATGACCAAGGCCCGCAAGGCCGTTGGTGACAAGGTCATCCTCGATGACGTGAGCATGTCCTTCTATCCCGGAGCCAAAATCGGCGTTGTCGGCCCGAATGGCGCCGGTAAGTCCACCATCCTGAAAATCATGGCTGGTCTGGACACACCGTCCAATGGTGAGGCCCGGCTCAGCCCCGGCTACTCAGTGGGAATCCTGCTGCAGGAGCCCCCACTGAACGAAGAGAAGACCGTCCTGGGCAACGTCCAGGAAGGCGTCGGCGAAATTTACGGCAAGATCCAGCGCTTCAACGAGATCTCCGAAGAAATGGCCAGCCCAGATGCAGACTACGACAAGCTGCTCGACGAGATGGGCAAACTGCAGGAGGCTATCGACGCCGCTGACGCATGGGACATCGATTCCCAGCTCGAACAGGCCATGGATGCCCTGCGCTGCCCACCCGGCGACTCCGACGTCACGGTACTCTCCGGCGGTGAGCGCCGCCGTGTTGCGCTGTGCAAGCTGCTCCTCCAGAAGCCTGACCTGCTGCTGCTTGACGAGCCCACTAACCACCTCGACGCCGAGAGCGTGCTCTGGCTCGAACAGCACCTGAAGTCCTACGCCGGTGCGGTGCTGGCCGTGACTCACGACCGGTACTTCCTTGACCATGTGGCCGAATGGATCGCCGAAGTGGACCGGGGCCACCTCTACCCCTACGAAGGTAACTACTCCACCTATCTGGAGAAGAAACGCGCCCGCCTCGAAGTCCAAGGCAAGAAGGACGCCAAGCTGGCCAGGCGTCTGTCGGACGAACTGGAATGGGTCCGCTCCAACGCCAAGGGACGCCAGACCAAGTCCAAGGCACGTCTGGCCCGCTATGAGGAAATGGCAGCCGAAGCGGACCGCACCCGGAAGCTTGACTTCGAAGAGATCCAGATCCCGCCGGGCCCCCGCCTCGGCCAGCTTGTCGTTGAAGGCAAGAATCTGCAGAAGGGCTTCGACGACCGCCCGCTGATCGACGGACTGTCCTTCTCCCTGCCTCGCAACGGTATCGTCGGCGTCATCGGCCCTAACGGCGTTGGCAAGACCACGCTGTTCAAGACCATCGTTGGCCTCGAGGAGCTCGACGGCGGCGACTTGAAGATTGGCGACTCCGTCAGGATTTCCTACGTGGACCAGAGCCGCGGGGGAATCGACCCGAACAAGTCGCTGTGGGAAGTCGTATCCGACGGACTGGACTTCATCCAGGTCGGTCAGGTGGAGATGCCCTCGCGTGCCTACGTGTCCGCCTTCGGCTTCAAGGGCCCGGACCAGCAGAAGAAGGCCGGCGTGCTCTCAGGTGGTGAGCGTAACCGGTTGAACCTGGCGCTGACCCTCAAGCAGGGCGGCAACCTGCTGCTCCTTGATGAGCCCACTAACGACCTCGACGTGGAGACGCTGTCCAGCCTGGAGAACGCCTTGCTCGAATTCGCCGGCTGCGCCGTGGTCATTTCGCACGACCGTTGGTTCCTCGACCGGGTGGCCACCCACATCCTGTCCTACGAAGGCACCGAGGACAATCCGGCGAACTGGTACTGGTTTGAAGGTAACTTCGAGGCCTACGAGCAGAACAAGATCGAGCGACTCGGTCCGGACGCCGCCAAGCCGCACCGCGTCACACACCGCCGGCTCACCCGCGACTAAATCGAGCATCCCTCGGCTGCTGAGGCGGTACAACGGGGACACGATGCAACTGAAGATGTCGCACAACTGAATAAAAGGGTCCGTCCGGCTGCCTGGCAGCCGGACGGACCCTTTTCGCCGGTCATACCGCCCTTATGCGTCCACGGCTTCGACGGGAATGCGCATCATGCCTTCCTGGGCCACCGTGGCCACGAGCTCACCGGAGCGGCTGAAGACCCGGCCCACGCCCAGGCCACGTGCACCGGACGCGCTCGGCGAATTCTGGACATAGAGCAGCCACTCATCTGCCCGGAACGGCCGGTGCCACCACATGGCGTGATCCAGACTCGCAAACTTGATGCCGGGGCTGATCCACGCTATGCCGTGGCGACGCAAGATCGGTTCAAGCAGGGTGTAATCACTGGCATACGCCAACGCCGCGCGATGCAGATTCAGGTCATCGGGAAGCGTGCCCTTGGATTTCATCCAGACCGCGTTAGTCGGTTCACGTTCGCCTTCAGCCCTTATGTACAAAGGGCTCTGCACATGACGGATATCGAAGGGCCGTTCGTACGCCCACTGTTGCGCGATCGGATGTTCGAATTCACCAAGGAGATCGGCTGTGCTCGGCAAGGACTCCGGGTCGGGAATGCCCTCCGGAAAGGGCTCGTGATGGTCCACCCCGTCGGCCGGAACCTGGAAAGAAGCGATCATGGACAGGATGGGCACGCCGTTCTGGTAGGCGTGGGTGCGTCTGGCGGAAAAGGACCGCCCGTCGCGGAGCTTCTGCACGCCGAAGGTGATAGGTGCGTTGGCGTCCCCCGGGCGGAGGAAATAGCCGTGCATGGAATGGATCTGCCGGTCCTCGTCCACGGTGCGGACGGCGGCCAGGATCGACTGCGCCAGGACCTGCCCGCCGAAAACCCGCCCGTGGGGCTGTGGCTCCGAAATTCCGACGAAAATGTCCTCATCGGTATTGGCGCCGTCCGCGTCAGAGAGGTCCAGCAGTTGCAGCAAGGCCGCGGTGGGCTCAATGCGCTCGTCAGAGGCAGTCATGGAATCTCCTTGCCGGCGTTACCCGAGAGTAATGGAACCCTTCCGAGACTAGTTCGCACCGGCGTCCGGCTCAACTACCTTCGCCGGTTCGCGCGGCGTGGCTGTGGCTTGAGAGGATGGCTTCATGCCTAATGTGTCCCGGTTCCCGTTGCAGCTCCGTTTCAGCGACATCGATTCCTACGGCCACGTGAACAACGTGACCTTTCTGAGTTACCTGGAGACAGCACGCGTCCAGCTGCACAGCAGCCCGTCAGGGCAGACGACGGACGACGGCGGACAGCTGTCCGTGAGCGATCTGGCCGGAGCGGGGAACTTCACTTTGGTGGGCCGGCAGGAGATTGAATACCTCGCGCCGCTGCTGTTCCGGCCGGAGCCGGTGTGGGTCAGCGTCTGGGTGACGGAGGTGGGCGGCTCCAGCTTTGCCCTGGGCTATAAGGTTTCCGAAGAGGACGGCTCGGCAACGTACGCCGTTGGGGAGACCACGATGGTGCTCGTCAACCGCGAATCCGGCCGGCCGGTTCCACTGCCGGAGCTGTACCGTAAAGCGCTGGAACGGTACCGGGGACGGGAAGTCCCCTTCCGCCGTCGTGCTTCGCAAAGTGCAGGTGCTTGATTCCGTGGATGAAACGATCATGCTGAGCCTGGCCGATCCACAGGTGACGGCGGACCTGCGCACGTTCATCACCCGGGCACGGGCTGCCGACGACGGCGCCGTGCACCTGCAGGTCTCCGGCGCTGTCCTCGCCGCCTACGTCTGCCTCATGAGGCCACGTTTGCTGGGGGAAGCAACGCCGACCATCCTGGGTCTGCGGACGATGGCGCTGGGCCTTCCGGCACAGGCCGAAATGACCGTATCGCTGGCGTCGATGGCCGACCGGCTGGCACGGATGGCCCAGAACGATGTGGTCCTGCCGCTGCCACCCATGCAGGTCAAGGAATCCTGGACCGGCGTACTGCCGCCGCGCTCGGGCTGGGAGCCGGTGGAACAGATCGCGTCCGCGGATCTGCGGGCTGCCGCCGAGACCGGCATCCGGGAAGTTGCTGCAGCCGTTCCGGCGCAACCGGGCCAGCTGATTGTCAATAATGCGCGCAGCGCCGTATGGGGCAGGTCGTTGCCGTCGGTCAGCGTGGCGTTGCCGGCCGGTGCAGCATTCGCGGCGCTGACACTAGGCTTCCTTGATGATCAACCGGCAGCACTGTTCCGCAGTGGCCGCTGGTTGCGGCTGTCCACCGCCCGCGGCCACGTGCTGGTCCGCAGCGGTGCGTCCCTTTAGACCTTGCACGCGGCGGCGGAAATGCCAGTCAGGAGAGCTAGGCGCTGTTGACCATCGAGTGGGCTGCCCGCTCGAAGTAGTCCCATAGGGTCTGTTCGTACAGTGGGGGCAGCTCGAGCGAGTCCACGGCCTTGCGCATGTGGGAAAGCCAGCGGTCGCGGGCATCGAAATCCACCTTGAACGGCTGGTGGCGCATCCGAAGCCGGGGATGGCCGCGCTGCTCGCTGTAGGTACCGGGGCCGCCCCAGTACTGCTCGAGGAACATCCGCATCCGCTCCGTGGCAGGCCCCAGATCCTCCTCCGGGTACATCTGCCGGAGCACTTCGTCCTCGGCGATGCCCTCGTAGAAAACGTCGACGAGCTTTACGAAGGTCGCGTGTCCGCCCACGGCATCATAGAAGTTGTCCGTGTACTCCGGCTGTTGGAACGCGTTGGCAGCCCGTGCCGCCGGCTGCAGTGTCGCGATGGGCTGGCCGAACCGCGACTGTAGGGGGATGGCCGCTGTACCGCCTTCGGCAGCGGCAGGGGTAGCCTCTGGCAGCGGGGCAGAGGGGAGATCTTTGTCAGTCATAACTATTGGCAGCCTGTTCGTTGGTGTCGGGTCCCATTGTCTCCAACATTGGCCCGTTGCAGCTAATTCCCCGGGGCTCCGGATCCGGAGCGGTGGAGAGGACTTAGTCTGGTGGCAGCGGGAGTTGTTGTGATGATCAGGAGGGCGCAATCATGCATGAGGACATCAGCATAGAACATGATCTGGTTATCGACGCACCGCCCGAGAGGGTTTGGAGCCTGCTGACCGATCCCGACGCTATCCGGCGCTGGTACGCGTTCGACGGTGCGGTCTGCGAAACGGTTAACGGCGGCCGGATCGAACACCGGTGGAGCGAACATGGCCGCTTCCTTGGAAAGGTATTGCAGGTCCAGCCGTACGGACTTTTCCAGTACCGCTATGCCGCGCAACCTGAGACGGAACCACAGTTGGGTGCCAGTACCGTGGTGACCTTCCGGCTGGAGCCGGAGGGGACCGGCACCAGGCTCTTCGTGACCGAGCATGGATTCGAGCAGATCGCCGGGTCGATGGTGGAGGCCCGTGAACTGGCCGCGTTGAACCTTACGGCGTGGCGCGCCGGGTTCACCACGTTGAGCGATCTGGCCCGCCGCCGCTGAAGATACCGCACGGGCGCGTTGCCTGGCCAAGCTCCATCCTGTGTTGGCCGCAGCCGGGCAGAGGCGCGGGGTTAGTTCATGGTGACAGGTTCGTGCAATACCGGGAAATTGACGCTGCGGGCAATGAAGCACACTTGGTTCGCGTCGTGGTGTAGCTTCTGCGCCAGTTCGTTATGGGCCGGGTCCGCAACCGTGACGCGCGGTCGAAGCGTTGCGGACGTAAATTCGCCGCTGCCGTCCCGGTTCAGGCGCAAGGTGCCCTCGGCGTCGTCCGTGTAGTCGGTCACTACAATGCCGTGTTTCACGGCGAGATGCAGGTAGGAGAGCATGTGGCACTGAGCCAGTGCGGTGAGCAGGAGTTGCTCCGGATTCCACCGGTCTTTGTCCCCATGGAAGGTCGGGTCGGCGGTGCCGGCGAGATCCGGAAGCCCCGGCGCGGTGATGAGGTGGTCACGTCCATAGCTCCGGTATGACGACGTGCCTTCGCCACGGTTGCCGGTCCAGGCGAGCGAGATACGGTAGCGGTGGTTACTGAGGTCCATGACCGGATTAAAGCACGTCAGGTAATGTGCCGGGAGCCGATGCGTTGCTTCATGCTCCTGCGGTTGCACGCGGTGATTTTATACAGCGCGGCGTGTTCGGCAGATGCCAACAACTCGAATCCTTGAGAAACGTCCACGTCATAAAAGCCGGGCCACTGAAGGTAGGGGTTGAACTGCCGCGCCCGTTCGGCACCGCCTAAGTACACGTACTCTGCACCAGTTCGCTTCAAGGCAGCACACACCTCCGGATCGCGATGGATGTCCCGGAAGCGTGTCCGCAGGAACTTCTCGTCCGCGGTGCGGTCTGCAAACCCGTACTGGGAGTAGACGACATGTCGTCCAGTGAGCGCATAAATGAACGTCGATCCGTTGAACGGGTCCCCGATGACGGTCGCGTCCGCCGGCAGGACGTCGGCCAACGACTTGATGAAGTCTTGCTCGCCTGACAGTATGCTCCGCCCGAACTCGTCCGACTCAACGTCATAGTGAGGCACTGCCGCTTCCTGACGCGTGTCATAGCGGAAGGCATTCGTAGCCACTACAGTGCAGACGGTCGCGGCTACGATGGCAGCCGCGGCCGCACGTCTTCCATTGACCGGCACATACCACAGCAGCGCCGTGAAAATTTGATCGAGGGCATAAGCGGCAAAGACGCAGGCGACGACGGCGGAGACGGCAGCGATACGGACGGCGTCGTGGTACCAAAGGCCGGTCATCCACGAGAGCGGTCTGGCAGGGTGAAGGGCGGCCAGGTAGAGAACAACAGTTACGCCAAGGCCAACGGCAGCAGGCCAGCTTCTTTTCCGCCGCAGTGCACAGAAGGCGCCGAGGATAACCAGCGGGCCGATCCAGAAGTTGTAGTCACGCAGCTGGATCCGCTCGTCATCAGGGGACCTGGGAAGATCAAAAAACAGGCGCTCGGCGGCGTCCGGGAACGGTGCTGTGACGGCAGTGTTATCCGCCATGCCAGCCACAATGGGGGAGGTGCTGATCAGCCAGACTGCGCTACCTGTACAAAGGGCCCAGAAGGCAACCCAGAGACGTCCGTGCCGCCGGTCCTGCAACCAGCTGGCCCTGCACATCAGGACGATGTACCGCAGCACGTAGATACAGCCCAGCGCGATCAGGGCGAAAATGGCACTGGGGTGAATCCAGGCCGCACTCGCCGTCGCCAGCACGAGCACTAGTGATTTCACGGTCTGGTTTCGTCCGTCCGGATGCGTGGACCGAACATCCACGGGTGGGGCTGTGCGCTGCTGGTGCAGACTAGCAGCGAGCTCGATCCCCAGAGCGAGGATTGCCGGCACCAAGGCCACCGCCAACGCATTTGGCCATTGTGCACTGCGGCTCTGCTGAATGATGGGAAACGCAATGACGCCGGCGGCCGCGGCCGGCGTCAGCACCCATGTGAGTCTTCGTTGTGGGAAGAGGGCCACAGCCAGGTATGTCAGCGAAGTCGGCCACACGACGCACGCCACGATGAGCGTGGCCAGGTTCGCTGAGGTAACGACGTCACCCGGCGGCAGCGCCACCAGCGCATGCCAGCCGGCGGGATAGAAAGAGCCTGTTCCCTGGCTGTAGATGGGATTGATATCCCAAGGCGATGCCTGCCCGTTTTCTTTGATCCAGCGGAGTGCGTTCACATGAAAGCTGGGATCCCAGGCTTGGTTGACTCTATCGACGTTGTTCATCGCATCGAGCATGGTCCACCCGTTGAGTACAGCTGCAGCAATCAGCGAGCCGGCTACGAGGAGCTTCGTTGGCCAGGGGGGCCCTGGCTCAGCGTGCGGCATCCGCCTTGGCCGGATCAGCAGGTAGAGGCAGGCAGCGATAACGGCAGCGAGCAAGCTGACGGCAAGGAGCATCGACGGACCCCAGCGGATACCGGTGATCCGGCACAGCAAGGTTCCGGCAGCTACGAGGGACCCCGAGACCGCGGGAGCCAGGACCAAGGCCCTCAGATGGTTGAGCCGTAGCCCGCGCAGGACCATGTACCCAGGGAAGTAGAAGACCGCGAGAAGTGCGGTCAGCTGGCCGATCGCAACCCAGGACATAGATTCACCTCACAGCCCGGTGCACTGCCTCCAGCCAGAATATAGACAGGACATGCCTGCGGGGAACCAGTCCCGCAGGCATGTCCTGAGCTGTGCGACCGTCGGTGGACGGTCTTTCGGCGTCGTTACCTGTCGACGGCCTGGGCCTTCAGCGCCCGCACAATTCCGTCGCGGCTCTCCAGCACCAGACGCCGCAGTGATGGCGAGTCGGTGCCGAGCGCCTTAAGGAACTCGTCGGTCTGGTCAACGGTGGACTGCGTGGCCAGCTGCGAGGGGTAGAGCCCCACCACAATCTGCTGCGCAATCTCATGCGTACGCGTGGTCCAGATGTCCTCGACCGCGGCAAAGTACGCCGCCGCGTAGGGCTCCAGCAGGGCGGTGTCGTGGACCCTGTTGAAACCGGCGATGACGGACTGCTGGGTGGCGTTGGGCAGATCACCACGAACGACGACGGCGTCCCAGGCTGCCGCTTTCGCGTCGGCTGTGGGGATGGCCGCTTGGGCCAGGGCAGCGGCGCGCTGGCCGGTGGCCGTGGCGTCGCGCTCTAGTTCGGCGTCGATCTCCGGCTGCCCGAATTCGCCGCCGGCTACCAGCGACGTCAGCAGCTCCCAGCGCAGGTCTGCGTCGACGGTGAGGCCGTCCAGGACGCGCTCGCCGGAGAGGAGCGAGGCTACCGCGGCGAGCTGGGCTTCGGTCTGGGCATGCAGCGCGAAGGCCTTGACGAACTGCAGCTGCGCGTCGGAACCGGCCTCGGCACTTTGGCTGAGTTCCCACAGCCGGTCAGCCGCAGCGAGGGTCAGGCGCTTGCGGTCCGCGGGGTTGACGTAGAAGGCCAGCGTGGTTGCCAGCTGACGCAACAGCACCAGCACCACCGAGGAATCGGATTCGTAGGCGATGTTGTTCAGGACCAGCTCCGCGTACTCCCGTGCCGGGGTTTCGCCGTCGCGGGTAGCATCCCAGGCGGAGGCGAGCACCAGGGTCCGCGGCAGGGACTCGGTGAAGTCCTTTACATGGACCTTCGACGTCGCGAGGGAGACCTCGTCAAGCCGGATCTTGGCGTAGGCCAGATCATCGTCGTTCAGCAGCACCAGGGCGGGCCGCTCGAGGCCGGCGAGTTCGGGCACCTCCGTGCGCTCGCCGTCGACGTCGAGCTCCTCGCGGTGGGTACGGACCAGCTTGCCTTCGGCGTCGAGGTTATAGAAGCCGACGGCGAGCCGGTGCGGCCGGATGGTCGGGAACTCGGGTACGGCGGACTGGAGGATCGCGAACGAGGTGATCTTGCCGCTGTCGTCCGTTGTGATTTCCGGACGCAACGTATTGACGCCGGCGGTCTCCAGCCACTGGGCGGACCATTCCTTCAGGTCGCGGCCGCTGGAAACCTCAAGCTCCGAGAGCAGGTCCTCCAGTTCGGTGTTCTGCCAGGCATGCTTGTTGAAGTATTCGCGCACGCCGGCCATGAACTGCTCCTGGCCGACCCAGGCCACGAGCTGGCGCAGGACGGAAGCGCCCTTGGCGTAGGTGATGCCGTCAAAGTTGACCTGCACCGCCTGCAGGTCCGGGATGTCCGCGACGATGGGGTGCGTGGAGGGCAGCTGGTCCTGGCGGTAAGCCCAGGACTTCTCCATTGAGGCGAACGTGGTCCAGGCCTGCTTCCACTCGGTGGCTTCCGCGGCGGCGAGCGTGGACATGAACTCGGCAAAGGACTCGTTCAGCCACAGGTCGTTCCACCAGCGCATGGTCACCAGGTCTCCGAACCACATATGCGCCAGCTCGTGCAGGATGGTGATGGCGCGGCGCTCCACCAAGGCCTCGGCCACCTTGGACCGGAAGACGTAGTTCTCCAGGAAAGTCACGGCACCCGCGTTCTCCATCGCGCCGGCGTTGAACTCTGGCACGAAGAGCTGGTCGTACTTGGCGAAGGGGTACGGCGTGCCGAACTGCTTTTCATAGAAGGCGAAGCCCTGGCGCGTGAGTTCGAAGATGTTCTCGGCGTCCATGTACTGCATCAGCGACTTGCGGGCAAAGACGCCCAGCGGGACCGTGCGCCCGTCGGAGCTGGTGAGCTCGCTGCGCACCGACTGATACGGTCCGGCGATGAGCGCGGTGATGTAGGAAGAGATGCGGGGAGTCGGCTCGAAGTCCCAGGTCGAGGCAGCGCCGCCTTCCTCGATGGACCCGGCAGCGACTGGCTCCGGCGTGGGGGAGTTGGAGATGACGTCCCAGTGCGACGGCGCCGTCACCGTGAACCGGAAGGCAGCTTTCAGGTCCGGCTGCTCAAAGACGGCGAACATGCGGCGGGAATCGGGCACTTCGAACTGGCTGTAAAGGTAGACCTCGTTGTCCACCGGGTCCACGAAGCGGTGCAGCCCCTCGCCGGTGTTCATGTACAGCGCATCCGCGTCGATGACCAGGACATTGGACGCCGCCAGGTTGGGCAACTGGATGCGGACGCCGTCGGAAACCTCCGCGGGGTCCAGCTCCACACCGTTGAGCGTTACGGAGCGCACCGTATCCGTGATGGCGTCGATGAACGTTGACGCACCCGCCGTCGCGGAGAACTTCACCACGGTCGTGGAGCCGAAGACCTTCTCGCCCCGGGTCAGGTCCAGAGTGACGTCGTAGGACTCAACGTTGAGCAATGCGGCGCGCTCGCGGGCCTCGGCGCGGGTCAGATTCAAACCTGGCAAAGTGATGCCTCCAGTGTCGTAGCGGGTCCCGGCGGGGACTGTGCGGGTGCAGGGGCTGTATGAAGGAACCCTTGCATAGTTCGGCCATTCTTTCACCGCCCCCGCGGATGTACAGCACCGGCGTGATGCGATGAAGGAAAAAGTTGCCGTTCCGTTGCGCCGCCGTTCCGCCCGTGGCCGCTAGCAAGCACGTTGGTTCAGAGTAGGCTTGAAGCCGTCATTCTTCCGCCCCTCCCGCCTGAAGGACCGTATATGCGCGTTCACATTGCCACCGACCACGCCGGACTCGAGCTGAGCCACCATCTGATCGACCACCTGACCGGCAAAGGCTACGAGGTCGTCGACCACGGCCCCAAGGAATACGACGCGGAGGATGACTACCCGTCTTTCTGCATCAACGCGGCCCTCGCGGTAGTGGCTGACCAGGCCGCGGGCCAGGACGCCCTCGGCATCGTGCTGGGCGGATCCGGCAACGGCGAGCAGATTGCCGCCAACAAGGTCAAGGGCGCACGCGCGGCGCTGGCCTGGAACCTGGACACGGCCAAGCTGGCCCGCGAGCACAATGACGCGAACGTCGTCGCCGTGGGCGGCCGCCAGCACAGCGTCGACGAGGCTACCGCCATCATCGAAGCGTTCCTGGCCGAACCGTTTTCCAACGCCGAACGCCACGTGCGGCGGATCGGCAAGATCGCCGAGTACGAAACCACCGGCGAAGTTCCCGCCTAAAGCACATGCCTGAAGGCCACTCGGTCCACCGCCTCGCCGCCCAGTTCAATTCCGTCTTTGGCGGTCAGCGCCTCGCCGTCAGTAGTCCGCAAGGCCGCTTCGCTGCCGGCGCGGAGAGGGTCAACGGACACATCCTGGAAGCTGCCCGCGCGCACGGCAAGCAACTGTTCCTGCACTTCGACAACGAGCTGATTCTGCGCGTCCACCTCGGTCTCTACGGCGCCTGGGACTTCGGCGGTGACGAAACCTTCCGTGGCGCCTCCAGCATCGGCGCGCCGCGCCGGGTAGGGGAGCGTGAAGCGTACGACGACGATCCGCACCTTGCGTACGACGGCCCGCCGGAGCCGGTGGGCCAGGTGCGCGCGAGGCTCGTATCAGCCCATGGCTGGGCGGATCTACGCGGCCCGACGGCCTGCGAAGTGATCACCGAAGGCGAGCAGTCCGCCGTCGTCGCCAAACTGGGGCCGGACCCGCTCCAGCCGGATGCCGGCCCGGACGAGTTTGTCCGGCGGCTGGCATCGAAAGGCTCCGCGGTGGGCACATTGCTGATGAGCCAGGACGTCATCGCCGGCGTCGGCAACATCTACCGCGCGGAGACGCTGTTCCGCTGCGGGCTGAATCCCTGGCGCCCGGGCAAAAGCCTGTCAGCCGAGGAAGCGGCACTGCTGTGGGAGGACATCGCCCTGGTCATGCGCGACGGTGTCCGGGACGGGCTGATCATCACTACGCGTGCCGAACACCGCGAGGGCAGTGGCCTGCCGGTGTGGCCGGACAACGCGCACTACGTCTATCAGCGCCAGGGACTCGGCTGCCGCGTCTGCGGCACTGACGTGGTGCTGGCGGAGATGGGAAGCCGCAAGCTGTACTGGTGTCCGGACTGCCAGCAGGCCTGAACGGAGCGCGGGCCGCCGATTTGCGAAACCGGTCCGTGGTCATGCTAGAGTTTCAACGTCCTGGGGATGTAGCTCAATGGTAGAGCCTCAGTCTTCCAAACTGATTACGCGGGTTCGATTCCCGTCATCCCCTCTGCGATGAGACGGGCCGGCAGCGGTCCGTCTTTTTCGTTAAGGCGGCAGTCCTTTTGCCGCCGCCGATTGTGCACGGAGTCTGCTTAGGCCGTAGACTTGCCGTGCACTACGGGGCGTAGCGTAGTGGCTAGCGCGCCTGCTTTGGGAGCAGGAGATCGCAGGTTCGAGTCCTGTCGCCCCGACTCTGTATTCTTGGTGCAGATCCAACCCCTATAGCTATCAGGAGTTCTAACGCTGTGAAGAGCGCTGTCGAAAACCTCACCCCCACCCGGGTCAAGCTCAATGTTGAGGTTCCCTTTGAGGAACTCAAGCCCAGCATTGACGAGGCCTACAAGACAATCGGCTCCCAGATCCAGGTGCCTGGCTTCCGCAAGGGCAAGGTTCCCTCCAAGCTCATCGACCAGCGGGTTGGACGCGGCTATGTCATCGAGACGGCCATCAACGAGGGCCTGAACGGTTTCTACCAGAACGCTGTGCAGGAGAGCGGCATCCGCCCCCTGAGCCGTCCCGAGGTTGAGATCACCGAGGTCCCGGACCCGGCTGCCACCGAAGGCCAGCTGTCCTTCCACGTCGAGGTGGACATCCGCCCCGAAATCGAACTGCCGGAGTACTCCGGACTCGAGGTCACCGTTGAAGCTGCCGAAGCCAGCGACGCCGACGTCGAAAAGGCCATGGACGACCTGCGCGGCCGGTTCGGCACGCTGAAGTCCGTTGACCGTCCCGCGGCCCAGGATGACTTCATCACCATGGACCTCACCGCCAAGGTGAATGGCGAAGAGGTTGACTCCGCAGCTGACCTGTCCTACCAGGTCGGTGCCGGAACCATGCTCGAGGGCCTGGACGAAGCCGTTACCGGCCTGAGTGCCGACGAAGACGCGACTTTCATGACCACGCTGGCCGGTGGCGAGCATGCCGGCGAAGAAGCCGAAGTCAAGGTCATCATCAAGGCTGTCAAGGAGCGCGAGCTGCCGGAGGCAAACGATGACTTTGCCCAGCTGGCCAGCGAATTCGACACCATTGCCGAGCTGAAGGAAGACCTGGCGAAGCAGGCTGCCGCCAGCAAGGTCACGGAGCAGGGAGTCGAAGCACGCGACAAGGTGCTGGACAAGCTGATGGAACTCGTTGAGGTTCCCGTTCCCGAATCCGTGGTTGAAGAGCAGCTCGAGCAGCACTTCCGCCCGGAGAACAGCGACGGCAGCGAAGAGCACGACACCGAAGAGCACCGCGCTGAAGTCCGCCAGAACACGGAGCGCGCGTTCCAGAACGAAATCATCCTTGACGCCGTAGCGGACAAGGAAGAGGTTGGCGTCAGCCAGGCAGAACTGATCGACTACATCGTTTCCTCCGCCAGCCAGTACGGCATGGATCCGAACCAGTTCGCACAGCTCATCGACCAGAGCGGCCAGGTGCCGATGATGGTTTCCGAGGTCCGCCGCCGCAAGGCCCTGGCCAAGGTGCTGGAGCTGGCCAAGGTTACGGACACCAACGGTGCCGAGGTTGACCTCAGCGACTTCGTCCGCCCCGCTGGTGAAGAAGAGCCGAACGTTGAGGACATGATCCAGGCTGCCCAGGCAGAAGCCGCTCAGGCTGACGAAGCCCCGGCCGAGGAAGCCCCGGCTGAGGCCGCTTCCGAGGAGAGCACGGACGACAGCGCTGCCGAGTCCAAGGCCTAACCAGCAGAGTTTCATGGCGGCCGCCTATCCTTCGCGGGGTAGGCGGTTGCCGCGTTTAACCACCTGCCTGCTACGTCCCGGTGCGCTGGTGCGCCGTCAGCGAACAGCCCATGAATAAGGCAGAAACGGGCACTGATCCGCGTTAGTGTCCAAGAAGGAAAAAGAACCTGGGGACTGCACCGGACACCGGTGAAGCCTGTGGGGACAAGCGAGAGGTATTTCAGAATGTCCAGTGAATCAACCACTCCGAAGATGGCCACCGTCGACCCGGCCACACGGGAAGACTACATCTACAACCGCCTGCTGAAGGAACGCATCATCTGGCTCGGGTCGGAAGTGCGCGACGAGAACGCCAATGCCATCTGTTCCCAGCTGCTGCTGCTTTCGGCCGAGGATCCTGACAAGGACATCTACCTCTACATCAACTCGCCCGGCGGTTCGGTGACGGCAGGCATGGCCATCTATGACACCATTCAGTTCATTCCGAACGACGTCGTTACGGTCGCCACCGGTCTGGCAGCGTCCATGGGCCAGTTCCTGCTGTCGTCGGGAACCAAGGGCAAGCGCTACGCCACCCCGCACGCGCGCATCCTGATGCACCAGCCCTCCGGCGGCATCGGCGGTACTGCGTCCGACATCAAGATCCAGGCCGAGCTGATTCTGCACATGAAGCGGGTCATGGCGGAACTGACCGCGGAGCAGACCGGCCAGACGGTGGAGCAGATCCTCATTGACAATGACCGCGACAAGTGGTTTACGGCCGAGGAAGGGCTCGAGTACGGCTTCTTCGACAAGATTTCGGCCCACGCCGGCGGCGTTACCGGCGGCGGCGGAACTTCACAGGATTCATGATCGCAGGTTCTGCGACACGCCCCTACGATCATTAGAAGCAGGAGAATCACGATGAACCACAATTTTGCTGCCGCTGCCGGCGGCCATGCAGCCAACCTTCCGACCAGCCGCTATGTGCTGCCGCAGTTCGAAGAGCGCACGCCTTACGGCTTCAAGCGCCAGGACCCCTACACCAAGCTCTTCGAGGACCGGATCATCTTCCTCGGCGTGCAGGTGGACGACGCCTCGGCGGACGACGTCATGGCGCAGCTGCTTGTCCTGGAATCCACGGATCCGGACCGCGACATCACGTTGTACATCAACTCGCCCGGCGGCTCGTTCACTGCGATGACCGCCATCTACGACACGATGCAGTACATCCGTCCCGAGATCCAGACGGTTTGCCTCGGGCAAGCGGCCAGTGCTGCCGCTGTATTGCTGGCGGCGGGTACCCCGGGCAAGCGCCTGGCTTTGCCGAACGCACGCGTGCTGATCCACCAGCCGGCACTCGGCGGCGGTGAACGCGGGCAGGCATCGGACCTGGAGATCCAGGCAGCCGAGGTCATGCGTATGCGCTCCTGGCTTGAAGATACTCTGGCACTGCACAGCGGCAGGACCTCCGAGCAGGTTAATGTTGACATCGAACGCGACAAGATCCTGGCGGCCGCGGACGCGCTGTCCTACGGACTGATCGACCAGGTCCTCGATTCGCGCAAGATTCACAAGCCGGCCATCAACAAGGCCTAAATATTGTGACTTGGCAATTTCATTGCTGATCTACTCAGCCCGTGGTGCTTAACATGGCACCACGGGCTCTGTGGTTACTGAAACTGTCAGCCAAGTGATTTAGAGTGGAAGCAAGTCAGCCGCCTTCATTCGTCTGAGCATGGGAGCTCCGCACGCTGCTCCCGGGCGTTGACCGATTCCAGTAGGACCAAGTAAGGGGACTGAATATGGCTCGCATTGGTGAGAGCGCTGACCTGCTCAAGTGCTCCTTCTGCGGCAAAAGCCAGAAACAAGTCCGGAAGCTGATCGCCGGCCCCGGCGTCTATATCTGTGACGAATGCATTGAGCTCTGCAACGAGATCATCGAAGAGGAGCTGTCGGAGGTTTCGGACCTCGGCTCCTTCGAACTGCCCAAGCCGCGTGAAATATTCGACTTCCTGCAGGAATACGTCATCGGACAGGAACCGGCGAAGCGGGCCTTGGCCGTTGCCGTCTACAACCATTACAAGCGGATCCAGTCCGGTCACACGCCCAAGAGCGCGGGGAACCTCTCCGACACCAGCCCGTTGGACGACGTCGAGGTCGGCAAGTCCAACATTCTGCTGATTGGACCCACCGGCTGCGGCAAGACGTATCTGGCCCAGACCCTGGCACGCCGGCTGAACGTTCCCTTTGCCGTCGCGGATGCCACCGCGTTGACCGAAGCCGGCTACGTCGGCGAAGACGTCGAGAACATTCTGCTCAAGCTCATCCAGGCCGCTGACTATGACGTCAAGAAGGCCGAGCAAGGGATCATCTACATTGACGAAATCGACAAGATCTCGCGCAAGAGCGAGAATCCGTCCATCACCCGGGACGTTTCCGGAGAGGGTGTCCAGCAGGCACTGCTGAAGATCCTGGAGGGAACAGTGGCATCCGTTCCGCCGCAAGGCGGCCGGAAGCACCCGCATCAGGAATTCATCCAGATCGACACCACCAATGTGCTCTTCATCGTGGCCGGCGCGTTCGCCGGACTGGAGGAAATCATCGGTTCACGGGCCGGTCGCAAGGGCATCGGGTTCGGTGCTCCACTGAGCGACGCCAGCAAGGACGCCGACAGCTACGGCGAAGTCATGCCGGAGGACCTGCTGAAGTTCGGCTTGATCCCCGAATTCATCGGCCGTCTGCCGGTGATCACCACGGTATCGCACCTTGACCGCACCGCCCTGATCCAGATCCTGACCGAACCTAAGAACGCATTGATCAAGCAGTACCAGAAGATGTTCCAACTGGATGGTGTTGAACTCTCCTTCGAGCCGGAGGCTCTGGAAGCCGTGGCCCAGCTCGCACTCGAGCGGGGGACAGGCGCCCGTGGCCTGCGCGCCATTGTCGAGGAGGCCCTGCAGCCGGTGATGTTCGACCTGCCCAGCCGCGAAGACATCGCTGCCGTCGTGATTACCGCCGACGTGGTGAACGGCAAGGGGGAGCCTTCCCTCATTTCCCACGATGTAGTTGCCAAGCGGCGGAACAAGTCGGCCTGACCGGAACTGGCGCCGCACAATCCAGACAGACGACCAGGTAGAGGACGGAATATGGCCCGCATCGGTGGAAACGGCGACCTGCTCAAATGCTCTTTCTGCGCTAAAAGCCAGAAACAGGTCCGAAAGCTGGTCGCGGGCCACGGGGTCTACATCTGTGACGAGTGCATCGAGCTGTGCAACGAGATGCTTGCGGAGGAATTCTCCGTAGCGGCAGAGCCTGTCGGCTTCGAACTGCCCAAGCCGCGGGAGATTTTTGAGTCTTTGCAGGAGTACGTCATCGGGCAGGAACCGGCGAAGCGGGCCTTGGCGGTTGCTGTCTACAACCACTACAAACGTACCCAGCCAGCTCGGGTGTCCGAAGGTTCTCCTGATTCCTACGCTGCCGGTCCGCTGGGCGACGTCGAGGTCGGCAAATCCAATATTTTGCTGGTCGGTCCAACCGGCTGCGGTAAGACGTTTCTTGCGCAGACCCTGGCACGTCGGCTCAACGTTCCGTTCGCCATTGCCGATGCGACCGCCCTGACTGAGGCCGGCTATGTTGGTGAAGACGTCGAGAACATTCTGCTCAAGCTTCTCCAGGCCGCTGACTATGACGTCAAGAAGGCCGAGCAAGGGATCATCTACATTGACGAGATCGACAAGATCTCGCGCAAGAGCGAGAACCCCTCCATCACCCGGGACGTTTCCGGAGAGGGTGTCCAGCAGGCACTGCTGAAGATCCTGGAGGGGACCGTCGCCTCCGTCCCGCCGCAGGGCGGCAAGAAGCAGCCGCAGCAGGAAGCCATCCAGATCGATACGACCAACGTGCTCTTTATCGTGGCCGGTGCCTTCGCCGGACTCGAGGACATCGTTGAGAGTAGGTCCGGAGGCAAGGGCGTCGGCTTTGGTGCAATGCTGCGCGAGGTCTCCAAGGATGTGGACAGCCACGGGCAGGTCATGCCCGAAGATCTGCTGAAGTTCGGTTTGATCCCCGAGTTTATCGGCCGTCTGCCGGTGATCGCCACGGTATCGAAATTGGACCGTGCGGCACTGATCCAGATCCTGACAGAGCCGAAGAACGCGCTCATCAAGCAGTACCAGAAGCTGTTCCAGTTGGATGGTGTGGAGCTGTCCTTCGAGCCGGAGGCTCTCGAAGCGGTTGCAGAACTCGCGCTTGAGCGCGGGACAGGCGCCCGCGGCCTGCGGGCCATAGTGGAAGAAGCGCTGCAGCCGGTGATGTTCGAGATGCCGAGCCGCCAGGATATCGCCTCCGTGGCCATTACCGGCGACGTCATCAAGGGCAAGGGCGATCCCATCCTGATACCGCAGGACGTTGCAGCCATGCGCCGGAACAAATCCGCCTGATCCCCGGTTGCGCATTTAAGCACGACAAATATTTTCCACAATAAGGAGTTTCGAGTATGCCCGATAACAACGCGCCGTCGACCGTTGATTTCTGGTTCGATCCGGCATGCCCGTTCGCCTGGATTACCTCGCGCTGGATGCTTGAGGTTGAAAAGGTCCGCGAGGTCAAGGTGGACTGGCACGTCATGAGCCTGGCCGTGCTGAACGATGGCCGGGACGAGTTGCCCGACACCTACAAGGAATTCCTGAAGACCGCCTGGGGACCCGTCCGCGTCATCATCGCGGCCCGGGAACTGCACGGCGCCGACTACGTTAAGCGGCTCTACGACGCCATGGGCACCCGCATCCACGACGAAGGCAACAAGGAGATCGAAGCCGTCATCGCGGCATCGCTAGCGGAGGTGGGCCTTCCGACGGACCTGGCAACCTATGCCACCTCTGATGAGTATGACGAGCAGCTGCGTGCCAGCCATGAGGAAGGCATCAGCTTGGTGGGTGACGAGGTCGGAACTCCGGTCGTCGCATTCAACGGGACAGCCTTCTTCGGACCGGTACTGACCCGGATCCCCCGAGGAGATGCCGCTGGCCGGATCTTCGACGGAGCCGTCGCACTGGCGGAATTCCCGTACTTCTATGAGATCAAGCGTTCCCGCACTACCAGTCCTGAGTTCAACTAATGCGGCGGCACGCCGGAGATATTTCGGAAAAAATTCCGGATGCTCTGGCGTGTCGGCTTGCGGGGGAGTATAAATGTTTATACGCATCCACCAAAAGATGCGGGAACGAACACCAAAGATTCAGAGACAAGTTGACTGGACTCAGTTCCACCAACTGCCAGCCTGTGACGAGGCTTGGAAGACCTGAAGTTCTGCGGAGTTCGGGAGATTCTGAACGTCACTACACGAATCATCGAGTCGAAGCCCCACCAACGGCTAAACGCTGATGGGGCTTCCCCTCGTTAAGGGCTTGTTACGCCGGCTCTCCAGCTGCGGCCAGTTCGACGCCGGAGACCGCCAGTTCACCGTCCGCCTCCGTGAGCTTTAGCTCACTGGCGTTGCCTGCCGCCTTCAGATCGCCCAGACCGGCTTCCAGCTGTGCCATCTGCTTCGCGGACCCGCTGATCAGAGCGGTCACGACCTCGGTGCGCTGCTTGACCTTGGCCTCGGACTTGGCCTTCCGGATGCCGCCGAGGGCAAGACCGACCGTGCCGAGTAAATCCTTGTCGGCGTCCGCGGCGATACCCGACAGCGCCGCCGTCGTCGGCCATTCGGTGCGGTGGACGGAACCGGCGCGCCACCATCCCCACACTTCTTCAGTGGCGAACGGCAGGAAGGGAGCGAAGAGCCGCAGCAGGGCGTCCAGGGTTGTGGCCAGCGTGGCCAGCACACTCGCCTGCTCTGCATCCCCGGCACCGCCGTAGGCGCGATCCTTGATCAGCTCGACATAATCGTCGGTGAAGGACCAGAAGAAGCTCTCGCTGATCTGGAGCGCCCGGGCGTAGTCGTACTTCTCGAATGCCGCGGTGGCCTGCTCGACCACATCGGCCAACTGGCCCAGCAGCGACTTGTCCAGCGGGTTGGTGATCACCGATGCGTCGGAGGAGATGACCGACGTTTCGGTGGCCCCCAAATTCAGCACAAACTTGGAGGCGTTGAGCAGCTTGATGGCCAGCCTGCGGCCGATCTTCATCTGCGCGATTTCATAGGCCGTGTCTGCGCCCAGCTTGGCCGAAGCGGCCCAGTAACGCACCGCGTCAGCACCGAACTGCTCGAGGACATCCGTAGGAACCACGACGTTGCCCTTGGACTTGGACATCTTCTTGCGGTCCGGGTCCAGGATCCAGCCGGAGATCGCGGCATGCTTCCACGGTGCGCAGTTGTTGAGCGCGTCCGCGCGCACAGCCGTGGAGAAGAGCCAGGTCCGGATGATGTCGTGGCCCTGCGGACGCAGGTCGAACGGAAAGACCTTGCCGAAGAACTCTTCGTCGCGGCTCCATTTGCCCACGATCTGAGGGGTCAGCGAGGAGGTGGCCCAGGTATCCAGGACATCGGCGTCCCCGGTAAAGCCGCCGGGAACGTCGCGCTGGGATTCGTCGTAACCCGGGGCTGCTTCCGCGGCCGGATCCACCGGCAGCATCTCGTCAGCCGGCAGCACCGGATTGTCGTAGTCCGGGTTTCCTGCGGAGTCCAAGGGGTACCAGACCGGGATCGGAACTCCGAAGAAACGCTGGCGGGAGACCAGCCAGTCACCGTTGAGGCCTTCGATCCAGTTCTCGTAGCGGGAGCGCATGAAGGACGGGTGGAACTCGATGTCCCGACCGCGGCCGATCAGCCGCTCCCGGCGTTCTGCGTCGCGGCCGCCGTTGCGGATGTACCACTGGCGCGACGTGACGACTTCGAGCGGCTTGTCGCCCTTTTCGTAGAAGTTGACCGGATGGGACATCTTCTTCGGCTCTCCGTCCAGCTCTCCGGCTGCGTCCAACAACTCGACAACCTTTTCCTTGGCGGAGAAGACGGTTTTGCCGGCGATCTCGGCGAAGTTGGCCTTACCCTCGTCCGAAGTTATCCACTCCGGCGTCTCGGCTGCGATTCGGCCGTCCCGTCCCACAATGGCCCGGGTAGGCAACTGCAGTTCACGCCACCAGGTGACGTCTGTGAGGTCGCCGAAAGTACAGACCATGGCGATGCCCGCGCCCTTGTCGGGCTTGGCCAGCGGGTGGGGTTTGACCTCTACCTCGACGCCGAACAACGGGGATTTCACCTTCGTGCCGAACAGCGGCTGGTAGCGCTCGTCGTCGGGGTGGGCGACGAGTGCCACACACGCGGCCAGCAGCTCGGGCCGGGTGGTTTCGATGTGGATCTTCTCGCCGGCCGGCGTTTCGAAGGCGTAACGGTAGTACGCACCGGGCATTTCCCGGTCTTCGAGCTCCGCCTGGGCAACGGCAGTGCGGAACGTGACGTCCCACAGCGTCGGGGCTTCGGCCATGTAGGCGTCACCGGCGGTCAGATTGGCCAGGAAGGCACGCTGGGAGACGGAACGGGAAACGTCGTCGATGGTCCGGTAGGTCAGTTCCCAGTCGACGGAAAGGCCCAGCGTGCTGAAGAGGTTTTCAAAAACCTTCTCGTCCTCGACGGCGAGTTCTTCGCAGAGCTCGATGAAAGTCCGCCGGGACACGACGTCGAAATCACGCTGGTTCTTTGCGGGCTTGGCCGGCGGCTGGTAATCGGGGTTGTACGGCACGGACGGATCGCAGCGGACACCGTAGAAATTCTGTACGCGACGTTCGGTAGGCAGGCCGTTGTCATCCCAGCCCATCGGATAGAAGACGTTCTTGCCCTGCATGCGCTGGAAACGGGCCAGAACGTCTGTCTGCGTGTAGGAGAACATGTGGCCCACGTGCAGCGAACCCGACGCGGTCGGCGGGGGAGTGTCGATCGAGTAGACCTGTTCCCGGGTAGTGTCCGGGTTGAACTTGTAGGTTCCTTCCTCGCGCCACCGCTGGGTGAGGACAGCCTCGAGGCCTTCGAGGGCCGGCTTGTCGGGGACATTTACGGTTGCGGGCGTGTCTGTGCCCGATTCATGTTCAGCCATGGGGGTCATTCTCCCATGACAGCGGGAGCAGATTCATATCCGACGTCCGGGCCTGCTGGCATGGCTTCTGTCGGAAGCACGCCGTCCGGCGTAGCATGCGGCTATGGGAAGCATCCGGATCAAACGCATCTATCAAGAACCTGATCCAGCGGACGGATACCGGGTTCTGGTGGACCGACTGTGGCCGCGGGGCATCAAGAAGGAAGACGCACATATTGACCTTTGGCTCAAAGACGTCGGTCCCTCTGACGGGCTCCGCAAAGAGTTCGGCCACGATCCGAAGAAATTCGATGATTTTGCCCAGGCCTACCGCAAGGAGTTGCAGCAGTCGGACGCTGTCCAGGTCCTGATCGATGCCGCCGGGGAACATGACTCGATGACATTGCTCTTCGGTGCCAAGGACGAGGAGCACAACCAAGCAGTTGTGTTAAACGCGTACTTAAACGCGCGATTGAGCACCTGACCTGTTTACGCTGGTCCTGTGACTAAACGTGCAGTAGTGACCGGGGCGAGTTCAGGCATTGGCAAGGCATCGGTGAAGGCGCTGCGTGACAGCGGCTGGGACGTGATAGCGGTCGCACGTCGAGCGGAGCGGCTCGAAGACCTGGCCGCCGAAACCGGAGCCACCGCATATGCCGCCGACATTACCGATGCTGCCTCCGTGGACCGTCTGGTCAAGAATGTGCTGGCAACCGGCGGAATCGATGCGCTGGTCAACATCGCCGGCGGCGCCTTCGGCACGGACTCGATGCTTGAGGGCAAACTGGCCGACTGGGAGCACATGTACAACGTCAACGTCCTCGGCACGCTGCGCATGATCCAGGGATTCCTCCCGGCACTGCGCGAAAATGGCGAAGGTTCAGTGCTGCTGCTGACGTCGACGGCGGGACTGGCCGCCTACGAAAACGGCGGCGGGTACGTGGCGGCCAAGTTCGCGGAGCACTCGATGGCGAACACGCTGCGGCTCGAAGAGGCAGAACACAACGTCCGTGTGATCGAGATTGCCCCGGGTCTGGTCCGCACCGAGGAGTTCTCGCTCAACCGGCTCGGCGGTGACCGGACCGCAGCCGACAAGATCTATCAGGGCGTGGACAAGCCCCTGGTAGCTGCCGATGTGGCCGACGTCGTCGCCTATTCGCTGAATCTGCCGCATCACATCAATCTGGACCAAGTGGTCATCCGGCCGGTCGCGCAGGCAGCGGCACACAAGCTGATCCGGCGCTGAAGCGGGCACCCGGCCGCCGATGTTTCGACATTGGAGCCCGCAGCCATCTAAACTGGAAGGCAACAGCTTGGACCCGGCCATCACCGGTGAGCTTCCGGAAGAACGGTTCCGTGCCAACCGGCGCGGCACCCAGTAGAACCGGACGGGTAAGCCCGTCACAGCAGTGAATGAGGGGCTGCCCCTTCAGGTTCCCGTGAGGAGCCCGGGGAGGTCAGCAAGTGAGGTGGTACCGCGGGTTCCGCTCCCGGCCGCCGGGCGAGTTGAGACAACTGGCACGGCTGCTTGGTTCAGAGCACGTCCTCGCAGGAAGTGTCCACGCTTGCTAGCTGTCTTTCCAGGATGACGAATATGCCCCAGATTTATCCCAAGGCCACCACCGCCGGCGCAGCCGCTGCCCAGAGCTCCCCGAAGTTCCCGGAGATCGAGGAACTGGTGCTCAAGTACTGGAAAGAAGACGGCACCTTCCAGGCCTCCATCGACCAGCGCGACGCCGGCGAGAACGGCGCCAACGAGTTCGTCTTCTATGACGGCCCGCCCTTTGCCAACGGCCTGCCGCATTACGGCCACCTGCTGACCGGCTACGTCAAGGACATTGTCGGCCGGTACCAGACCCAGCGCGGCAAGCGGGTTGAACGCCGGTTCGGCTGGGACACCCACGGCCTGCCCGCCGAGCTGGAAGCGATGAAGCAGCTCGGCATGACCGACAAGCAGCAGATCGAAACCATGGGCATCGACAAGTTCAACGATGCCTGCCGCACTTCCGTGATGAAGTATGCCAGCGAGTGGCAGGCCTATGTGACCCGCCAGGCCCGCTGGGTGGACTTCGAGAACGACTACAAGACGCTCAACGTCGAGTACATGGAGTCGGTGATCTGGGCGTTCAAGCAGCTGCATGAGAAGGGCCTGACCTACAGCGGCTACCGCGTGCTGCCGTACTGCTGGAAGGACGAAACGCCGCTGTCCAACCATGAGCTGCGCATGGACGACGACGTCTACAAGAACCGCCAGGACCAGACCGTCACGGTGACCTTCCCGATCGTCGCGGGTGAAAGCGCGCTCAGCCGCGAGCTGGTTGGTGTCAACGCCCTGGCCTGGACCACCACGCCCTGGACCCTGCCCACCAACCAGGCCCTCGCCGTCGGGCCTGAAATCGTCTACGCTGTGGTCCCTGTTGGGCCCAACGGCAGCACCGCCGAGGGGGAGAAGTTCCTCATCGCGCAGGACCTGCTGGCCAGCTACGCGAAGGACCTGGGGTACGACGACGGCGCTGCCGCGGCCGACGCTGTCACCGCCACCTACACCGGCGCCCAGTTGGATGGCCTGCAGTACGAGCCGCTCTGGGACTACTACACGGACGCCGAGAAATGGGGTACCGGGACGTCCTGGCGCTTCGTCGTGGCGGACTACGTGACAACCACTGACGGTACCGGCCTGGTGCACCAGGCCCCGGCCTACGGTGAAGATGACCAGAGGGTCTGCGAAGCCCACGGCATCCCCGTCATTGTTTCCGTGGACGAGGGCGCCAAGTTCCTGCCCTACTTCAGCGAGGGGCCGCTCTCGGAGATCGCCGGGCTGCAGGTCTTCGAGGCCAACAAGCCTATCACCCGTGTCCTCAAGGCCCAGGGCCGGCTGGTTCGCCAGGCCAGCTTCGAGCACAGCTATCCGCACTGCTGGCGCTGCCGGAATCCGCTGATCTACCGCGCCATCTCCTCCTGGTACGTCGAGGTCACCAAGATCAAGGACCGGATGGTCGAGCTGAACCAGCAGATCAACTGGATCCCGGACAACGTCAAGGACGGACAGTTCGGCAAGTGGCTGGAAAATGCACGCGACTGGTCCATCAGCCGCAACCGGTACTGGGGCAGCCCCATCCCGGTGTGGGAATCGGACAACCCGGACTACCCGCGCCAGGACGTCTACGGTTCGCTGGCCGAGATTGAAGCCGACTTCGGCCGGCTGCCGCTGAACGAGGCGGGCGAGCCGGACCTGCACCGGCCCTTCATCGACGAACTCACCCGGCCCAATCCGGACGACCCCACCGGCCAGTCCACCATGCGCCGCGTGGAGGATGTGCTGGACGTTTGGTTCGATTCGGGTTCGATGCCGTACGCCCAGGTCCACTACCCGCACGAAAACCAGGACTGGTTTGAGCACCACAACCCGGGTGACTTCATTGTCGAGTACATCGGCCAGACCCGCGGCTGGTTCTACACCTTGCACATCCTGGCTACCGCGCTCTTTGACCGGCCGGCGTTCCGCAACGTGATCAGCCATGGCATTGTGCTCGGTTCGGACGGGCAGAAGATGTCCAAGAGTCTGCACAACTACCCGGATGTCTCCGAGGTGCTGGACCGCGACGGTTCCGACGCGATGCGCTGGTTCCTGATGTCCTCGCCGATCCTGCGCGGCGGCAACCTCATCGTCACCGAACAGGGTATCCGTGACGGCGTCCGCCAGGTCATCCTGCCGCTGTGGAACGTGTGGCACTTCTTCAAGCTCTACACGAACACCGCGGACAACGGTGCCGGCTACGAGGCGAAGTCCGTTGCCGGCGACACCGCCCGGATCGAGTCCCTGGACTCGCTGGACCAGTACATCCTGGCCCACACAGGGGACCTGGTCCGCTCCATCACGGAGAGCCTGGACAGCTACGACGTCTCCGGAGCCTGCGACGCGCTGCGCGAGTATCTGGACACGCTGACCAACTGGTACGTGCGCCGCAGCCGCCAGCGGTTCTTCGACGAGGACCAGGACGCGTTCGACGTGCTCTTCACCTGCCTCGAAGCGGTGTGCCGTTCCGCGGCGTCGCTGCTTCCCCTGGTGACCGAGGAAATCTGGCGCGGCCTCACCGGAGGCCGTTCGGTGCACCTCGCGGAATGGCCCGACGCCGGTATGTTCCCCGCCAAGGAGGATCTGGTCACCCGGATGGAGAGCACCCGGATTATCTGCTCCGCGGGCTCCAGCCTGCGCAAGGCAGCGAACCTGCGGGTGCGGCTGCCGCTGTCCGAACTGACCGTCGTCGCTGCCGGTGCCGAAGAGCTGGCCGGCGGATACGAGGACATCATCAAGGACGAGCTGAACATCAAGTCCGTCCGCCTGATCGACGCCGGTACCGCTTCCCCCGAGGAGTTCGGCATCGAGCAGAAGCTGGTGGTCAATGCCCGGGCCGCAGGCCCGCGGCTGGGCAAAGACGTCCAGACCGCCATCAAGGCGTCCAAATCCGGAGATTGGTCCGTGGACGACGCCGGTACGGTCACCGCGGGTGGGCTGGAACTCCAGCCGCAGGAATACACGCTGGAGACGGTCGTGACGGACAGCGCCGGTGGAGGTTCTGCCTCGGTCGCGGTGCTGCCCGGTGGCGGTTTCGTGGTGCTGAACACGGAAGTGACCCGCGATCTGGAAGCCGAGGGTGTGGCGCGTGACTTTGTCCGTACCATCCAGCAAGCCCGCAAGGACGCCGATCTGGTGGTCAGCGACAGGATCCGCACCACAGTCAGTGCGGAGCAGCCGGTGTTGGATGCCTTGGGCATGCATGAGTCGTTGGTTTCCGAAGAAACACTGACCGTCGAGCTGGTGCTGGTGCCCTCGGACAACGGCCAGGAAGTCACTGTCGAGAAGGTCGAGGGAAAATCATGAGCGACGAATTCGGCGTAGAGAGTGTCTACGCAGAACTGCTCAGCCGTGCTCCGGAAAACAAGATGGAGCCACGGATGGAGCCCCTTTACCGGGCCATGGAGATCCTGGGGGAGCCGAACAAGGCGTTCGCCAGCATCCATCTGACCGGTACGAACGGCAAGACGTCCACGGCCCGCATTATTGAAGCTGGACTGCGCGCCCATGGTCTGCGGACCGGGCGCTATACCAGCCCGCACCTGACCAAGGTGACCGAGCGGATCAGCATCGACGGTGAGCCTGTGAGGGACGAGACCTTCGTGCGCATCTGGGATGAAATCCGTCCCTACCTCGAAATCGTTGATACCGAACTGGCCGCTGCCAGCGAGCCGCGGCTGACGTATTTCGAGTGCGTAACCATTCTGGCCATCGCCGTTTTCGCGGACGAGCCGGTCGAGGTGGCGGTCATCGAAGTGGGACTTGGCGGCATCACGGATGCTACCAATGTGATCGACGGCCAGGTTTCCGTCATCACGCCGATTTCGCTGGACCACACGGACCTGCTGGGGGAGACCACCGAAGAGATCGCGTTGGAGAAAGCCGGGATCATCAAGCCCGGCAGTTTCCTGATCAGCGCGGCCCAGCCGGCCGATGCGGCCCAGGTGCTGCTGGAGAAAGCCCAGGACGTGGGCGTGCCGTTCCGGTTCGAAGGCGTCGAATTCGGCGTCGAGTCCCGGCTCATGGCCGTCGGCGGACAGCAGCTGACCATCGCCGGTCTGGCGGGACGCTACGAGGACCTGCTACTGCCGCTGCACGGGGCGCACCAGGCGCAGAATGCCGCGGTAGCCGTGGCCGCCCTTGAGGCGTTCCTGGGCGGCGGCGTGAAGGAACTGAACATCGAGCTGCTGCGCGAAGGGTTCAGCCAGGTGACCTCGCCGGGCCGCCTCGAAGTGCTCCGGACCGCGCCTACCGTGATTGTCGACGCGGCCCACAACCCGGATGGCATGCGCGCGACGGCGGCCGCAGTGAAAGAGGCCTTCAACCTCTCGCGGCTGGTGCCGATCGTCGGTGTGCTGCGGGAAAAGGATGCCATCGGTCTGCTCGAGCAGCTGAAGGAACACCTGGGCGATCTGGTGGACGAGATCTGCGTGACGGTATCCAACTCGCCGCGCGCCATCCCGGCGGAGCAACTGGCGGAAGATGCGATGGCCGCCGGCTTTGCCGAGGGTTCCATCCACGTGGCCCAGAAGCTGGACGACGCGATTGAGTGGGCGGTGGAACGGGCCGAATCACAGAACGACCTTGCCGGCGGAGTCCTGATCACGGGGTCCATCACCTTGGTGGCCGACGCACGCATACTGTTGGGGAAATAACACATGGCGAAACTGACAAAAGCACAACGTGAATGGCGTCCGGACATGCCGAAGAAGCGGCGTTCCATCAAGGTCATGTTCGCCTCGACCGTGCTCCTGCTGGAGGCCTTCGTCGTGTTCTTCGGGACACTCGTGGCTTTCGGGCTGCACAAGGACCGCTTCCCGCAGCCGGTGATTCTCAGCGTCGGTATTGCGCTGGCGCTGGTGCTGGTTCTTTGCTGCGCGCTGCTCCGCAAGCCGGCCGGAATCGCCCTGGGCTGGATCCTGCAGCTGCTGATCATCGCCACGGGATTCGTCGAGCCGATGATGTTTGTTGTCGGCGTGCTGTTCGCGCTGACGTGGTGGTACGGGATCAGGACGGGCATGCGGCTGGACCGGGAGAATGCCCAGCGCGACGCCGAGCAGGCCGAATGGGAACGGACCCACCCGCAGGACGGGCCAACGCCCGGCCCGGAGGCATCCGGAAACTAGCCCCGGCCCGTTCGCATAGGATTGAACGGGCTCTCGAGCCAGAACTGAAGCGATTTGAGGAGAAGAAAACGTGAGCGTTGAACGCACTCTTGTACTGGTCAAGCCGGACGGTGTGACCCGCGGGCTGACCGGAACCATCCTGACCCGGGTGGAAGCCAAGGGATACAAGCTCGTCGAGCTGAAACTGGTCAACGCAACCCGTGAACTGCTGGAGCAGCACTACGCCGAGCACGTCGGCAAGCCGTTCTACGAGCCGCTGGTGGAGTTCATGCTTAGCGGGCCGGTTGCGGCAGCTGTCTTCGAAGGGCAGCGCGTGATCGAAGGCTTCCGTTCGTTGGCCGGATCCACGGAACCGACGGCGGCGGCACCGGGGACAATCCGCGGTGATCTCGGACGTGACTGGGGCCTGAAGGTCCAGCAGAACCTCGTCCACGGCTCGGATTCGCCTGAATCCGCCGAGCGCGAGATCGGTATCTGGTTCAGCTGAACCTCCCGCAGCCGGTCTCCGGCCGCAACGGCAAAGGCCGCGTACATCCTCGCCGGATGTGCGCGGCCTTTGCCGTTCGGGTTATCGGCACCTCACTGCCGCCTGCCTCAGCCGCCGAGGAACACGTTCATAAAGCGGATGAAAACGCTCGCCGCAGTGGCTACCCAGAGGATGATCGTCAGGGTCCACGCCCAGTCGCTGGCGAAGGCAACCACGCCAGCCGGCGCCTTGATCACCCCATGCACCAGGTTGCGTACGGTCACCATAACGAACATCGGGATCATCATGGCCCAAACCACTATGCAGTAGATGCACAGGATAAAGATGTCGAACAGGGCCTGGCTCCACAGCCAGACCACGAAGATGAATCCCAGCGTCACTCCGGCCTGCAGACCGATCCAGTACCAGCGGCGGAGCCGGGCGCCGGCGAGCATCGCCATCGCCGTCGTAATCGGAACGGCAAAGGCCACGATCCCGATGAACGGATTCGGAAACCCGAAGATCGCTGCCTGCCAGGTCTTGAAGACTTCGCCGCAGGACACCCACGGATTGACGTCGCAGCTGGTGATGTGGCTCGGGTCTACGTAGACGGCCAGCCGCTCCAGGACCAGGATGGCCGAGGCGATCCAACCGACGACGCCGGTGGCGAGCAGGAGCCAAGCGAAAGGTTTGTGCCGCGAATGTACCGCCACGGCGCTGTCAGGCCGATGTCCGGCCGGGACGGTTTCTTCGCCGGATTCGGCGTGGGCCGCGTGGTGGTTCACCGGGCTCCTCTTCCATTGGGGGATGTCTGGGACGATTCTAACCGCTGCAGAAGCGGCAAATGATAACGAAAACCGGGCCCATATGAGAGAATGGCTCTTGGCTGGTAATGGAACCACATGCCACTACCGGTCCAGCGACAGGCTTCCAGGTTTGTCGGCGATGCTTCCGGTGTCGGAGCCCATCATCCGGATGGGCCCTGCGGAATCCGCCAGATGACCCTACCGATGAAGAGAATATATGCGGTAGTAGGAAAAGCGCCGCTGGTCCCTGAGTGTACCGCGCCCCACAGTTGGCGCGAGCTCGGGAGATACGACAAGGACTTCCGGTGACGGGTGGCCACGTGGCCCGAAGGATAACCGGCTACTTTCCTTGGCGGTGCCGGAATGTGGCCGGTGCCTCCATGGGCTGGAGTGCAGTAATAAATGGATAATGAACAGGTAAACCCGGCAACATCCGATCAGTCGGATACTTCCGGAGCAGCGGGCACCGACAGCGCCGCCGCAATCGCAACACCAGAAGCAACCGAAACCACGGCCAAGGCGCCGGTCAAGCGGGCCACCCGCGCCCGACGCAAGCCCGCGGTGGAAACAGCGGAGGTCCCGTCGACAGCCGGGGAAGAAGCCGCACCGGCGAAGACCCGTGTGCGCCGGACCCGCAAGACGGCATCGGCCCCGGTCGACGAAGATTCAGCAGCGGGCGTCACCGTGCCGCCCATGCCGACAGACCCTCCCGCCATGGCCGCCGCCGATGCAGTTCCGGCAGGAGAGACGGCAGCAGAGCCGGCTGACGCGGCTGAGGCCAAGACGCCGCGCAAGCGCAGGAAGGCACAGCCCCGGACCGAAACACCGGAGGTTGCCGCGGACAGCGTGGCAAGCACGCCCTCGCAGGAAACTGCGGTTGACGCGGCACCGGACACTGCCGCCGCTAGCACCGACACCGACACTTCCGCGGGCACCGACGCCGCGAGCACCGACACCGGCGTAGAGTCCGCCGCAGGCGCCGGGTCCGGGACTGTATCGGCGCCAAGTGAAGCGGATTCCTCCGAAACCGCCGAGCCCGCCACGCGTTCCCGCACCCGTGCCCGCCGGACGGCGGCTCCGAAGGCCGCGCAGGAGAGCCCCGCCACGGCCGACCTGGATGCGTCCCCCACTGATGCGTCCGCCCCAGCTCCGTCCACGGAGCCGGTTTCCGGCCAGGCGCCGGAGAACGCACCCGCGGCAGAGGAACAGCCAGAAGAGGACAACGAGCCGGCAGTGCTGAGTCCCTTCGCCGTCCCCGAATCGCCCGTACAGGTCCTCTTCCACGCACCGGATCTGACCGCTGTCCGCCCGGTCCGTCCGGCCGCCGCAGAGGAAGAGGCGGACGAGGATGAAGAAAGCGGCCGCCGCCGCAGCCGCCGGAACCGCCGCAGCAAGGGCCGGAACCGCGCGGACGCCGTCGAAACCGGCACCGAGACCGAGACAGAGACCCAGGGTGAAGATACCGAAGAAGGGCCGGCGGAGTCCGGCGACGGCGTAACTGCCCGCCGCCGTCGTCGTCGGCGCCGCGGCGACCAGGATCTCGAACTCACCGGCGGGCAGGACGACGATCCGCCCAACACGGTGACCCGCGTACGCGCTCCCCGTCCGGTCAGCGAGACCCCGCCGAGCGACAAAGTCTCCTCGGTGAAGGGCTCCACCCGCCTCGAGGCCAAGAAACAGCGCCGGCGTGAATCGCGCGAAACCGGCCGGCGGCGCCAGGTGATTACCGAGGCAGAGTTCCTGGCCCGACGTGAATCCGTAGACCGCCAGATGATTGTCCGCCAGCGCGATGACAGGATCCAGATCGGTGTCCTCGAAGACGGGGTGCTGGCCGAGCATTTCGTGTCCAAGACGCAGCAAGACTCCCTGATCGGCAACGTCTATGTCGGCAAGGTCCAGAACGTGCTGCCCAGCATGGAAGCGGCGTTCGTTGACATCGGGCGCGGCCGCAATGCCGTGCTGTACGCGGGTGAGGTCAACTGGGAAGCCGCCCATCTGGAGGGCCAGCCCCGCCGGATCGAGAACGCGCTGAAGTCCGGCGACTCGGTGCTCGTCCAGGTCACCAAGGATCCGGTGGGCCACAAGGGCGCACGCCTGACCAGCCAGGTCTCGCTGCCCGGACGCTTCCTCGTCTACGTGCCGGGTGGGTCCATGACCGGCATCTCCCGGAAGCTGCCCGACGTGGAGCGCAACCGGCTCAAGAAGATCCTGAAGGAACACGTTCCCGACGGCGCCGGCGTTATTGTCCGCACCGCGGCCGAAGGCGCCAGCGAAGAAGAGTTGATGAACGACATCAACCGGTTGCGCGCGCAGTGGGAAGGGATCGAACGCAAATCGACCTCCAACAAGACGCTGCCGCCGGAACTGCTCTACGCGGAGCCTGACCTGACCATCAAGGTGGTCCGCGACGTCTTCAACGAGGACTTCTCTAAGCTCATCGTGTCCGGTGAAGAGGCCTGGGACACCATCGAAGCCTATGTGACCTACGTGGCACCTGACCTCGTGGACCGGCTGGAGAAGTGGACCGGCGCAGAGGACATTTTCGCGGCCAACCGGATCGACGAGCAGATCCACAAGGCCCTCGAACGCAAGGTCTTCCTGCCCTCCGGCGGCTCGCTGGTTATTGATCGCACCGAAGCCATGACCGTAGTAGACGTCAATACCGGCAAGTTCACCGGTTCCGGCGGCAACCTCGAAGAGACCGTCACCAAGAACAACCTGGAAGCGGCCGAAGAAGTTGTCCGGCAACTGCGCCTGCGCGATATTGGCGGCATCATCGTCATCGACTTCATTGACATGGTGCTCGAGGCCAACCGCGATCTGGTGCTGCGCCGCCTGGTGGAGTGCCTGGGCCGGGACCGTACCAAGCACCAGGTAGCCGAAGTTACGTCCCTGGGCCTGGTCCAGATGACCCGCAAGCGGATGGGTACCGGGCTGCTGGAGGTCTTCGGCGAGAACTGCGAGCATTGCGGCGGCCGCGGCGTGGTCACCCATGACGAACCGCTGGAGCACCGCCGTGCCGCGGTGGCTGCCGAGCATCATCAGCACCTTGTCCGCGCCGAAAAGCCGGGGCGGCCGGAGAAGCCGTCCCGCAGCGAAAAGCGCCGGAGCAAGAGCCAGAACAACCAGGGCACTGCGCCCTCGGCGCCGGAAGCTATTGCGGAACCGGAGCATGAGGACGACGCCGAGCGGCAAGCCAAGGCGCAGGCGACCCGTGCCGCACTGGCGTCTATCGCAGCGGCAACCCACGCAGCCCACGAGGCGGAGGAACACGAGGCTGCGCTCAAGGCAGAACCGGCTGCGCGCAAGGCAGAACCGGACGCCGCCCCCGAGGCTCCGGTCTTGACCATCAACGGCGAAAAGGTTGTGCTGCCCCGTGCCGAGCACAGCCCGGTGGCGGCCAGTGAGGAGCCGGCCCTGACTCTGGCGAGCCTGACGGATGCCTTCAACAAGGTAAGTCCGGAGACCGTCACGAAACCAGGGCCGGAACCGGAGGCAAAGCCTGAGGCGAAACCTGAGGCGACGGCGCCGCCGGAGCGCCGCGGCCGCCGTCGTCGTGCCGCAAGCAGCCCCCAGGGAGCCGCGAATCAGGCACCCATTGAGCAGCGGGACGGCATGGAGCAGTCCGCGAAGGCTGCCCCGGCGGTTCAGCCGGTCTCCGGAGCGGGCGGCGCCGATGCATCAACGGGCCGTGATGAAGCGGCGGCCAAGCCGGAGGCCGAGAAGAAGACTCCGGTGCAGCCGGTCATTCTGGGAGTCGGAGTTCCTGCGTCGGAACTCTGATCCAGCACTGAGCAATTCCTGCTAATGCATCAGGGGCGGTCCTTTCATGTCGAAAGGACCGCCCCTGATGCATTAGGCTGGCAGCAGTGACACGGGGTGCCGGCGACTAGCCGGCTGAGATTTGAGACCCGTTGAACCTGAACCAGTTAGGACTGGCGGAGGGATGTCGCTGCAGTCTTCGGGCCACAGGCTGGCCAGCTGTGGAATTCTGCCGTGCACGTTCCGCCCTGAGCAGCAACGGAGCAGCCATGACCATTCGAACCACCCCCAGGGTTTTAAGCATTGCCGGCACCGATCCGACCGGCGGCGCCGGGATCCAGGCAGACCTGAAGAGCATCGCAGCGAACGGCGGCTACGGTATGGCCGCAGTGACCGCACTGGTAGCCCAGAACACCCAGGGCGTCCGCTCCGTCCATACACCGCCGCCGTCATTCCTCACCGAGCAGCTTGCGGCGGTCAGCGACGACGTCTGCATCGACGCGGTGAAGATCGGCATGCTTGGTGACAGCGAGGTGATTGGAACGGTAGGGCGCTGGCTCGCTGAGGTGAGCCCCGCCGTCGTTGTTCTGGACCCGGTGATGGTGGCCACCAGCGGCGACCGCCTGCTGGCCACAGACGCAGAGGAAGCGCTGCGCCGGTTGCTCGACCAGGCCCACCTCGTGACGCCGAACCTGCCGGAGCTGGCGGTGCTGCTCGGTGCCGAGCCCGCGGCTGACTGGCAGGAGGCGCTGGCGCAGGGGAGGGAGCTCTCCCGCAGGCATGGCGTCATGGTGCTGGTCAAGGGCGGACACCTGACCGCGGAGGACTGCCCCGATGCGCTGGTGGATGTGAATGGCCGGCTGGCGGGCGAGGTGGTTGAATTCCGCTCCGGGCGGGTGCGGACGAAAAACACGCATGGGACCGGCTGCTCGCTCTCGGCAGCGATGGCCACGGTGCAGGCCCGGACGGGGGACTGGACGGAGTCGCTCAAAGAGGTCAAGGAATGGCTGTTCGGCGCGCTGGTGCGCGCGGACGAGCTGGAGGTCGGGAAGGGCAGCGGGCCCATCCACCATTTCCACCAGCACACGCCGCGTCCGGCGGGCCGGTTCAGCACGGAAGCCTGGGAACGCACCGCAGGCATCCGGGCGGAGATCATGGAGGTGGAATTTGTGCGGTCGCTCGCGGCTGGGACTCTCGATGAACCGCAGTTCGGTTACTACCTGGCCCAGGACGCGCGTTACCTCAATGGCTACTCGCGGGCACTGGCACGGGCCAGCGCGCTGGCGCCCACCGAGCAGGAACAGCTGTTCTGGGCTAAGGGCGCACATAACTGCCTTGAGGTCGAGGCGCAGCTGCACCGCGAATGGCTCGCCGGACGCGACATTGCGCCGGAACAAGGGCCGGTCACCAAGGCGTACGTGGACCATCTGCTTGCCGTCAGCGCTGCGGGGAGCTACGCCGAGCTGGTGGCGGCCGTGGTGCCGTGCTACTGGTTGTATGCGCATGTCGGCAGCGAACTGTATGGCCGGTACAAGTCCTCCGGAGCCGCCGGCCACCCGTACGGCGCGTGGATCGAGACCTATGCGGACGAGGATTTCGGGGAGGCCACCCGGCAGGCCGTGGCAATCATGGACGGGGCTGCGCGGCAGATCCCGGAGCAGGAACGCGAACGCATGATGGCCGCGTTCGAGCATTCGGCCCGCTACGAGCTCCGCTTTTTCGATGCACCGAGGCTTCATGCGTGAGCGGCGGCCGGTGTGGTCGACCTAACAGTGCGGTTCCGCGGCACGCCGCCGAGGCGTCATTTGCAGGAAATAGCGGAAATAGCGTAATCTTGATCTTCGGTGCGAACGCCTTCGAAGGGTAAATCCCGTAGGCGTCACTGCACAGTGCTGACAGGCTTCTTTTTTACCGCCTGTATTCAAAGCGCATAACTGTATTAAACGTCGAGAGAAGTGAGTTCCCAAGTGGTGTACGCGATTGTCCGCGCAGGCGGCCGCCAAGAAAAGGTTTCCGTCGGAGACCTCGTAACCCTTGACCGCGTCCCCGGTGGAGCCGGTAGCACCTTCGAGCTGCCCGCGCTGCTCCTGGTCGATGGCGACAAGGTTACCTCCGCAGTTGATGAGCTGGCCAAGGTCAAGGTCACTGCAGAGATCATTGAGAATCTTCGCGGGCCGAAGATTGTCATCCAGAAGTTCAAGAACAAGACCGGCTACAAGAAGCGCCAGGGTCACCGTTCAGAACTGACCAAGGTCAAGGTCACCTCCATCGCGTAATTGCGGTCGGCAGGCTTCCAGCAGTTTCCATAGACAAAAAAGGTAGGCATAGCAAATGGCACATAAGAAAGGTGCGAGCTCTACTCGCAACGGTCGCGATTCCAACGCTCAGTTCCTGGGCGTAAAGCGCTTCGGCGGCCAGGTTGTTTCCGCTGGTGAGATCATCGTCCGCCAGCGCGGCACCCACTTCCACCCGGGCGCCAACGTCGGCCGTGGCGGCGACGACACCCTGTTCGCCCTCGAGGCCGGCGCGGTTGAGTTTGGTACTCGCCGCGGACGCCGCGTTGTGAACATCGTTGCTGCAGCAGCTGCCGAGTAATTTTCGGCAGTAATTTCAGCTTTCCAGTGAGGCGGGCCGCGGGTCCGCCTCACTGGTGTTTAACCAGACTAGAATCACTGATGGGCACATCCGGTGTGAACCGGGATCACCTGAAGTAAAAGGAGATAAACGTGGCAACTTTCGTTGACCGGGTTGTATTGCATGTATCCGGTGGAACCGGGGGCCACGGCTGTGTTTCCGTCAAGCGTGAAAAGTTCAAGCCGCTGGGCGGTCCGGACGGCGGTAACGGTGGCAACGGCGGCGACGTCATCCTGCGGGTCGACTCGCAGACCACCACCCTGCTGTCCTACCACCACGCACCGCACCGGCACGCCAGCAACGGCGACTTCGGCAAGGGCGATCTGCGCCATGGCAGCAACGGCGAAACGCTGATCCTGCCTGTCCCGGACGGGACCGTGGTCAAGACCAAGGACGGCGAAGTGCTGGCCGACCTTATTGGCGAAGGCGCCGAGTATGTGGCGGCGGCCGGTGGCCAGGGCGGGCTGGGCAACGCCTCGCTGTCCTCGCAGAAGCGCAAGGCTCCCGGCTTCGCACTGCTGGGTGTACCGGGCGACGAGCGCGACATCGTGCTGGAGCTGAAGACCGTGGCGGATATCGCGCTGGTGGGCTTCCCCTCGGCCGGTAAGTCGAGCCTGATTGCGGCCTTGAGTGCTGCGCGGCCGAAGATCGCCGACTATCCGTTCACCACCCTGGTGCCGAACCTGGGTGTAGTCCAGGCCGGCGACGTGCGGTTCACCGTCGCCGATGTGCCCGGGCTGATCCCCGGTGCCAGCGAAGGCAAGGGGCTGGGCCACGAATTCCTGCGCCACGTGGAGCGGTGCGCCGCCCTGGTGCATGTGCTCGACTGCGCCAGCCTGGAAGCCGACCGCGACCCGATCTCTGATCTGGAGACCATCGAGGCGGAACTGGCTGCCTACGCCGTCGACCTCAGCTACGCCGGTGCCGACGGCGCCGTCGTGCCCTTGAACGAGCGGCCCCGGCTGGTGGCGCTGAACAAGGTGGATGTACCCGACGGCAAGGATATGGCGGAGTTCGTCCGGCCCGAACTCGAGAAGCGCGGCTACAGAGTCTTCGAAATCTCTGCGGTCAGCCACGAGGGACTGCGCCAACTGAGCTTTGCCATGGCGGACATCGTCGTGGCGGCACGGCAGGAGGCGGCAGCCGCACCGGCACCGGTCAAGGTTGTCCTGCGGCCCAGGGCCGTCAACGAAGCCGGATTCATCATCCGCAAGGAAGAGAAGAACCTCGAGCCGTTGTACCGGGTGCTCGGCGAGAAGCCGGAGCGCTGGGTCAAGCAGACGGACTTCAACAACGACGAGGCCGTGGGCTACCTCTCGGACCGCCTGGCCAAACTGGGTGTCGAGGACAAACTCTTCAAGGCCGGAGCCGTGCCGGGATCCACCGTGGTCATCGGCGAAGACGACGCCGTTGTCTTCGACTGGGAGCCGACCATGATGGGCGGCGCCGAGCTGCTGGCCGGCGCACCGCGCGGAACAGATATCCGGCTCGACGACTTCAGCGGCCGTCCCACGCGCAGCCAGAAGCGCCAGGAACAGCAGGAGCGGAAGGACGCCAGGGCCGCGGCACGCGCGGAGCTGGAAGCCGAGCGCAAGGCAGGCATCTGGACCGAATCCGTCAATTACAAGCACCACGCCGGAAGCGGGGCCTCGGAAGAAGACGATGAAAGCTAGCGCTCAACCGGCGGACCGTACACTGCTGCGGGCCGCCGGCAGAGTAGTAGTCAAGGTCGGCTCATCGTCGCTGACCTCCGTGGCCGGAGGCATCTCCGAGGACGCGCTGTTGTCCCTGGTGGATGTGCTGGCCGCGCGCCGCAACACCGGCACGGAGCTGATCCTGGTTTCTTCGGGTGCGATTGCTGCCGGGCTGGCCCCGCTGGGACTTGGACGCCGTCCCCGCGACCTGGCCACCCAGCAAGCAGCGGCGAGCGTCGGCCAGGGACTGTTGATGGCCCGCTATACCCAGGCCTTCGGCGCCCACGGCGTGGCAGTCAGCCAGGTGCTGCTGACCGCCGAGGACCTGATGCGCCGCCAGCACTATGCGAATGCCTACCGGGCGCTGAACCGGTTGCTGCACCTCGGCGTCGTTCCTGTGGTTAATGAGAACGACACCGTGGCCACGCATGAAATCCGGTTCGGTGACAATGACCGGTTGGCCGCGCTGGTGGCCCACCTGGTCAAGGCTGATGCGCTGGTCCTGCTTTCCGACGTCGATGCCCTCTATGACGGGCCGCCGAAGGCCGGGGCCAAACGCATCGCCCACGTTGCCGGGCCCGCCGATCTGGACGGGGTCAGCATCGGCCGCACGGGCAAGGCCGGTGTGGGTACCGGGGGAATGGTGACCAAAGTCGAGGCCGCCGCCATGGCTGCGGAGTCCGGCATTCCCGCGCTTGTCACGGCAACGGCCAATGCGGAAGCGGCCTTAGCGGGCGAGGATGTGGGCACCTGGTTCAGCACCAACGGCACGCGCCGCCCGGTGCGGCTGCTCTGGCTGGCACACTTGGCTACCATCCAGGGCCGCCTGATAATCGACGACGGCGCCGTGCAGGCCGTGCGCGAACGTCACCGCTCGCTGCTGCCGGCCGGGATCACGTCGGTCAAGGGCACCTTCGAGCCGGGAGATCCGGTGGAAATCGCCGACTCTGCCGGCCGCATCGTTGCCCGCGGGCTCGTGAACTTCTCCTCCTATGAGCTGCCCCGGATGCTGGGGCGCTCCACCAAAGAGCTGGGGGCGAGCCTGGGGCGCCAGTACGAGCGCGAGGTCATCCACGTGGACGACCTCGTGGTGCTGTAGGGACGGCAGACTACGTAACGCGAAAACGGTCAGGAACTATAACGGCTAAAATCGGACTATGACCCAGACAGCTGCCTCCCAGACCCCGGCCGTTACCGAGCAGTCCGCTGCAGAGCAGCCGGATGTCACTGCTGCCGTCCATAGCATTGCCGAACGCTCTCGCACCGCTTCACGGCGGATGGCCCGCGCCAACCGCGCCTGGAAGGACCGGGCGCTGGTGGAGATCGCCGAGCAGCTGGTCGCCAAGCGCGACATTGTGCTGCATGCGAACCGGCTGGATGTGGAGAAAGGCCGGGACAACGGGACCAGCAAGGCGATGCTGGACCGCCTGAAGCTGGATCCCGCCCGCATCGACTCGCTTGCGGCGGCACTGCACAGCCTGGCCGGCCTGCCGGATCCCGTGGGTACCGTGATGCGGGGGCAGACGCTGCCCAATGGGCTGCGGCTGCGGCAGGTCCATGTACCCATGGGCGTGGTTGCTGCCATCTACGAAGCGCGTCCCAATGTCACCGTGGACATCGCCGGTCTGGCGCTCAAGAGCGGCAACGCCGTCATCCTGCGGGGCGGTAGTGCGGCAGCCGAGACGAATGTTGCCTTGCTGGGGATCATCCGGGATTCGCTGGACAGGGTGGGCCTGCCCTCGGATGCGGTGCTGAGCGTCGATGAGTACGGCCGCGAGGGTGCGAATGCGCTGATGCAGGCCCGCGGCAAGGTGGATGTGCTCATTCCCCGCGGCGGCCGTGACCTGATCCAGACCGTGCTTAATACGGCCAGGGTGCCCGTGATCGAAACCGGCGAAGGCAACGTGCACATCTACGTGGATGAATCCGCAGACACCGAAATGGCCGTGGAGATCCTGCTTAATGCCAAGACCCAGCGGCCATCGGTGTGCAATACCGTAGAGACCTTGCTCCTGCATTCGAGAGCTGGGGCGGGCGCGGACGTGCTCCGCTCGCTCGCGGGGGCCGGTGTCCGGCTCCACGTCGATGACCGTGTAGCCGCGATCGTGCCGGCCGGAATCCAGGTCGAGCGGGCAACGGATGAAGACTGGGGCCGTGAATACATGGATCTGGACCTCGCCGTGGCCATGGTTGACTCGATGGACGACGCGCTCGATCACATCCGCAGGTGGACCACCGGGCACACCGAGGCCATCATCACCAATGATCTTGGTAACGCCGACCGTTTCGTTGCGGAGATTGATTCCGCTGCGGTTATCGTCAACGCCTCCACCCGGTTTACCGACGGCGGCGAGCTGGGCTTGGGCGCCGAGGTCGGCATCTCCACCCAGAAGATGCATGCCCGTGGCCCCATGGGCCTGCGGGAGCTGACCACCACCAAGTGGATTGTGCAGGGCGAAGGCCAGGTCCGGGACTAAGCACCCGGCTGCCACCGGCCCCGGCCCACCGCTCCGACGCGTGCCGGTGGGTGTTCCGCCGCGCGAACGCGTACCATTAGACAGAACTGAACTTCCGCCTGCCCAGGCGGTCCACCATTCCCAAGGGAGAAAATATGCTGACTCAGGTATTCGGCGCCGCGCTGGTGGCCAGCGAGGCCCACGTTGAACTTCCGGTGTCTCCGGTCGTCATCGGCGGCGGGATCTTCTTGGTCTTCCTGATCATGATGTTCTCCACCGTCGCCTTTACCAGTGTCGGCCACCGCCACTCCGCCGTCGAGGAACATGTGGATCCGCACCGCCAGCACCCGAACAAGCACGATCACGGCCAAGCCCAGCACTAAAGTGCCTATGGCTTTCCCCACAACCGGAACAGCGGCTACGCTGCCTGGCAGCACAGCCTCCGGCCGCAAATTCCGGCTGGGGGTCATGGGCGGCACGTTCGATCCGATCCACCACGGACACTTGGTCGCGGCCAGTGAGGTGGCGGCGGTTTTTGATCTGGACGAAGTGGTCTTTGTCCCCACGGGCCATCCCTGGCAGAAATCGTCCCGGTCTGTTTCACCCGCGGAGCATCGTTATCTGATGACAGTGATTGCCACCGCTTCGAACCCGCGGTTCACGGTGAGCAGGGTGGACATCGACCGTCCAGGGTTGACGTACACGATCGATACGCTGCGTGACCTGCGGGCCGCCCGTCCGGAAGCTGAGCTGTACTTCATCACCGGTGCGGACGCGCTGGCGCAGATCATGTCGTGGAAGGACATCGATGAACTGTGGTCACTGGCACACTTCGTCGGAGTCACGCGTCCGGGCCACGTGCTGCACGATCTGGGGCGTAAGGACGTCAGCCTCCTCGAGGTCCCGGCCATGGCCATCTCCTCGACCGACTGCCGGGACCGGGTGGCCGAAGACCAACCCGTCTGGTACCTCGTTCCGGACGGCGTAGTACAGTACATTGCCAAATACGGTCTCTACCGGGCACTGGAACCGGCTGATCGGTTCCCCGCAACAAATTAGCCGTACATACCTCCACATTCTGGGTGAAAAGTTATCAATGAGTAAGGAATCGCAGACGCCGCGCAGCCGGAGAGAAGCCCGGCTGCAGCGTGGGCCCGGCGGGAACCCGGACGCCGGTGGCACGCCGGCAGGAGTTGCGGGCAGTATGACACCGCCGTCAGTCCCGTCCGAAGGTACCGAGCGGTCTTCCCAAGCCCGCGCCCGGGATCGTGAAGCACACCGAGCCTACCGCGCCCTGACGGAGGCGATACCCGTTGTTCCTGCCGCGCAGGCACAACCCACCCGGCGCCAACTGAGGCGGCAGCAACTGGAGCGGGAACAAGGCCCGCAGACCGAGGGGTCGTCCCGCCCGCCTGTAGCCGCCCCCACGAACCGGCCCGTCAAGCCGGTCTCCGCAGCAGCGGGGGAGGCGCCGGCAAAGGACCGTCCCCTTCAAGCACCGCAGACCGATGCGCAGTACCGTTCCAACCGGCCTCCGATCGAGGGCGGACGCCGGGAGCGCCGCCGCCGTAGCACGGCCACAGCGACTGGGCTAGCCGAATCCCCAACAACTGATGAAGCGGCTCTGCCGGACGCCGCCGCTGAAGCCGTCGACGCTGGAAAGATGACCGTCGAGCAGGCCCTGGTGGCCAAGGAACTGCTGATGGGCCAAGCCAAGAACCTGGCCGCGATGATGGAGGCGCGCAAGGACCAGGACCCCCGGACGGTTGATCTGGAAATCCTTGCCCAGCAGAAGGCCTTGGCCGAGCGTGCGGCGGTGCTGAACCGCCGGGCCGCGGACAAGCAACGGTTGAGCCAGGAGAACCAGCAGCGGCGGCAGACTGCGGGACCGGGAGACATCGCGTCGGCCCCGATGGAATTCGTGCGTCTGCCGGGCAGTGATAAACACGTCCTGCGTCCGTCCCCGACGTCCAATGTGCCGCTGGTGAGCAATGCCCCGGAACGGGCCGTGGAAGCAGGGACAGCCGTCCCCGTACAGCCTGCTGCAGACGCCCAGCCGCAGACCCCCAAGGGGTCGCAAGTGCCCCAACGGAAGGCTGCGCCGGCGGAAAAGCCGACGCCGGTTGACAACTCTGCGCCGACAGACAGGCTTGCCTCGATCGAAAAGGCCGTGCGCAACACCAGCCCTGTGTCGGAGGTCTCCGACAAGTCGAGGCCCGCGCCGGCAGTGCCGGGACCAAAGCCGGCAACGCGCGGCCCCGGGCCGGTGACGCCGGGGACGAGGCCGTCCACCTCATCAGCGCCGGCCAGGTCCAGGCTCCTGGCCCAGGCCGAAGCCGTCGCCGATGGTCGCGGCAGGAAAGTGGAACCACTCAGTGCCAGGAGCGCTCATGGACTGGACCCGCTGGATGCACGGACCGCTGGCCAGGCCAACAGTGCCAGGGTTGCTGTCATCGCTGCTCTGGTGCTCGGTGGAGCAGCCTTTATTATCGGACTGATTATGATGATCGTCGGTCTCAGCAATTAGTTCCACTACCACCTAACCAAAAAGGAGCCCTATGGCAGCCTCAGAAGATTCGATTTCCATTGCGCGCATGGCTGCCAAGGCTGCCTCCGACAAAATCGGCCAGGACATCATCGCCCTCGACGTCAGCGAGCGTCTGGCGATCACGGACGTTTTTGTGATTGCTTCGGCTACTAATGAACGTCAGGTCAACGCGATCGTCGACGGCATCGAAGAAGAGCTGCACAAGCGTGATCTGAAACCGGTCCGTCGCGAAGGCCGGTCCGAAGGGCGCTGGGTGCTGCTCGACTACGCCACGGTTGTCATCCACGTCCAGCACGAGGAAGACAGGGTCTTCTACGCCTTGGAGCGCCTGTGGAAGGACTGCCCGCCGATCGACCTGCAGCTCGACGAGGCCCCGGCAACAGCGTCCGACGGCGAGTGATTAAGTAACGCTCGAAGCTTCCGGCTGTGAGCTGAATCCCCGGCTACCTTTTATCGGTAGGCCGGGGATTTTTGCATTGGCGCTCCCGACCGAAGGGGATAAGTGCTCGTCGCAGCGGATGGGTCGAATAACAGCAATGTGATTTAGGTCAAACTCAAACCCTGTCGGCGGCGACAACCTCGTAGATTTTGAGCCGAAAGCCGCGGAACGGCGCGGTTTTTGCGGGAATTGGGGCTGAGGCGGGCTCGATTTGGAATCTGACGGACCCTCTGCATAGAATATTCAAGTTGCTGCGGCACGGGGAGGGAACGAACCGGGCAGGGCAACACGGTAGAAACCGGAAACGGGGCTGTGGCGCAGCTGGTAGCGCACCTGCATGGCATGCAGGGGGTCAGGGGTTCGAGTCCCCTCAGCTCCACCGATGAAAAGAGTCGCTCAGATTGAGCGGCTCTTTTCTTTTCCCCGCTTTTGTCTTCGGGCTTATCGGTCCCGTCTATGCACGTCACAATCCGTCCGGGATGACGCTCCGCCCGTCACATATGCCCCGGGCGCCGTCAAGAACGGAAACGTGCCGTCACCATAGGCCGTTTGCTTGTCCGCTCTGCTGCCCGTGCGTAGAGTTCTGGGCAAGTTACTTCCGTAACAGGTCAGCGACCCTCTCGATGAGGGTGTGGGTGCCCCGGGTGTGGGTCTGACATTTGGCACAGGAGTCCCCGTTGCGTGCGGCCGCACGCAACGCAGGTAGGCTCCTGAGCTCCTTTCCGAACTATCACGTGTGCTGCCCAGCGGCGGTTCTTCCGCCCCTGGATTCTCCGCAACCGCGTGTGACCTCACCGTAAGGATACAAATGTCACCGCCAACCCCGACGGTTCCGCACTTCGATGCGGAAATCACCAACCATCCCGCCCTGTCCTATGAGCTCTTTCCGCCCAGGAATGCGCAGGCCAACGAAGCGCTCTGGCGGACCATCCGTGAACTGGAAGGTACTGCCCCGGACTATGTTTCGGTAACCTACGGTGCCGGAGGCTCCAATCAGGGGACGGCCCTGGAGCTGCTTGAACGCCTGCAGAATGAAACCCGGCTGCGGCCGCTGGCGCACCTGACCTGTGTCGGGAGCAGCGGACCGGAGCTGGCCCGGACCATCGAGGCAATTCTTGGCAGGGGAGTCAGAGGAATCCTGGCGCTGCGCGGCGATGCCCCTGCCGGCAGCTCGGGACGCCCCTCAGGAGAACTGCGGTACGCGCAGCAGCTGGTCGAACTGATCCGGCGGATTGAACGCCGACGGACCGCCCACCTGGCGGCCGGGAAAGTGGCCATCGGTGTGGCTGCCTATTCCAGCCGCCATCCCGAATCGCCCAGCTTCGAGCACGACGTCGAAGTGCTGCTGGCCAAGCAGTCCTCGGGCGCCGACTTCGCGATCACGCAGATCTTCTTTGACGCCAACGATTATTCATCGCTGCTGCGCCGTGCCCAGCAGGCGGGAGTGCGCATTCCGATCATTCCCGGCATCATGCCGCTGACCAGTGTGCGCCGGCTCGACCGGCTTGCCCAGCTGGCCGGCATCGACGTAGATCTTGCCGTCCGCGACCGGCTGGCCAGCGCCGGTGACGACTCGACGCGTCAGCGCATCGGGATCCAGGCCACCGTCGATCTTGCCAACGCCGCTTTGGACGCCGGGGCGCCCGGACTCCATTTGTATACCTTCAACGAGCATGTGTCCGCCCTCCAGCTGCTGGAGAAACTGCAGCTGCCCCGACCGACTGCCCCGGTTCGCCACAAAGTGCTGGCCCGGGCGTAAAACCTCACCCACGACGGCGCCCAAAGGGCTACCGCCGCAACTCATCTTCTGCGCTACACCAGAATTAAGGACTTATCCCATGACTGACAATACTTTCCCCGCTGCCACCATTCTTGGCTACCCCAGAATCGGACCCCGCCGGGAGCTGAAGAAGGCTCTGGAGAACTTCTGGTCCGGCGCCAGAACTGCAGCCGAGCTGGAGCAAACCTGCCAGGACCTGCGCCACCGCAGCTACGCGCACCTGACCGAACTCGGTCTGGACGCGCACGCGTCGGCGGTCCCGGCGTCGTTCTCTTACTATGACCAGGTCCTGGACACCGCCGTGACGCTGGGCGCGGTTCCATCCCGCTTTGCCGACCTGTTCGACGGCGAGGGCAGGCTGGGGCTCGACGCCTACTTCACGCTAGCCCGCGGCGACGCCGACCGCGCTCCGTTGGAGATGACCAAGTGGTTCGACACGAACTACCATTACCTGGTCCCCGAACTGGGCCCGGAGACGGCATTCCAGATCGCCAATGAATGGATCGTGGAGAACTTCACGGCGGCACGTCAGGCAGGTTTCACCACCAGGCCAGTGCTCGTGGGACCGGTCAGCTTCCTGCTCCTGAGCAAAGCAGCAGACGACGCCGGCGCGGGCTTCGAGCCGCTGTCGCGGCTGCCCGATGTGCTGCCGGCCTACGCCGAGGTCCTCCGCACGCTGGCGGCGGCCGGGGTTGAGTGGGTCCAGCTCGAGGAGCCGGCCCTGGTGGCCGACCAGGACTTGCACGAAGGGGAACTGGCGGAGGCGGTACGGCTGGCCTACACCGCGCTGGCCACGGAACTTCAGGCCCCGCAGCGGCCGCGCCTACTGGTGACATCGTCCTACGGCTCGCTGGACGGGCTGCTGCCCGTGCTGGCAGCTTCCGGCGTCGATGCCCTCCACCTGGACCTCGTCAACGGCGCCGTCCCCGCCGCGGCGGAGCTGGAGGCCCTGGGGAGCACCGTGCTGGTCGCAGGCCTGGTGGACGGAGAGAACATCTGGAAGGCAGATTTGGCCGCCGCAGCAGACAAGCTGGGACGTTTGGAGGAGTCCGTTTCCCGGCTTGCCGTTGCGACGTCGACCTCGCTTTTCCACGTTCCGCACGATGCAGAGCAGGAGCAGCAGCTGGACCCGGTCCTGCGCAGCTGGCTCGCCTTCGCCGATCAGAAGGTGGAGGAGGTCCGCACCCTGGCCCGCGCGGTAGGCAAGCCGGAAGCGAATGCCGCACAGATCGCCGCCGCTGCTGCCGTCCTGGAAACCCGCCGGCAGTCTCCGGGCGTACGGCAAAGCGCAGTGCGCGCCCGGACCGGGGGACTGGTTCCGGCCGACTTCACCCGCGGTGACTTCGAGAGCCGGCGGATCGCGCAGCAGGACGTGCTCCGGCTGCCCGCGCTGCCCACGACCACCATTGGATCCTTCCCGCAAACCCGCGACATCCGGCTGGCCCGTGCCCGCGCGCTGAAAGGGGAACTGGCGGCCGGTGCCTACGAGCAGCTCATGAAGGACGAGATCAAGGGCGTCATCGAACTGCAGGAAGAGCTGGGTCTCGACGTGTTGGTCCACGGAGAGCCCGAGCGCAACGACATGGTGCAGTATTTTGCCGAGAACCTGGACGGCTTCGACGTTACAGTGCACGGCTGGGTTCAGTCCTACGGCAGCCGCTGCACCCGCCCCTCCATTCTCTGGGGCGACGTCAGCCGTCCGGCGCCGATCACGGTTCCGTGGACACGCTACGCGCAGTCGCTGACGGAGAAGCCGGTGAAGGGAATGCTGACCGGGCCCGTGACCATTCTGGCCTGGTCCTTTGTCCGGGACGACCAGCCGCTGGAGGAGACCGCCAACCAGGTGGCACTGGCATTGCGGGACGAAATTTCGGACCTGCAGGAAGCCGGCATCAAGATCATCCAGGTGGATGAGCCTGCGTTGCGGGAACTGCTGCCGTTGCGCCGGCGCGACCACGCGGACTACTTGCGCTGGTCCGTTGACTCCTTCAGGCTCGCCACTTCCGGCGTGGCCGCCGCCACGCAGATCCATACGCATCTGTGCTATTCCGAATTCGGCGAGATCATCGACGCCATCGATGCCTTGGACGCGGACGTGACAAGCATCGAGGCGGCCCGATCCCGGATGGAGGTAGTCAAGGACCTCGAGCAGCACGGCTTTGCCAGAGGCGTGGGACCGGGGATCTACGACATCCACTCGCCGCGAATCCCGTCGGCAGCCGAGCTTCAGGAACTACTGGCTGCCGCCGTTGCACATGTGCCGGTGCGCCAGCTGTGGGTCAACCCGGACTGCGGCTTGAAGACCCGCGCCTACCCGGAGACCAAGGCGTCCCTGGAGAACCTTGTGCAGGCGGCCCGGGCGGTGCGCGCATCACTGGTGGATAGCCTGGCCGGCTAGCACTTTTCGACACGTTCAAAACGCGATGTCCCGGCCGGCTGCTGCCTGCCGGGACATCGCGTTTTTCCATGGCGGCCCCAGCGTCTGGTCAGCGGCGCCGCGGGCTGATGCTCAGGCCGCGGAGGATATCGGAGAGCTGTTCCATGAACAGGCCGACCTGGGCATTCTGCTTTTCATTGATGAGCAGGGCAAAAATGTTCCGGGCCAGGCGGATTTCCGGCACATCCAGGACCACCACGCCGCTGTCCATGTGCTGCATGGCCAGCTCGGGCACCAGAGCCGCCCCGAATCCGGCGGATGCCATTTCGAGGCTGGCGTTGAAGTCGTCGCAATAGGCGACCACCCGCGGGTGGAGGTTGCAGCTGGCGAAGAGCCGTTCGATTACCGTGGCATCGGAGGTGCCGGGGTGATGCATGATCCAGGGCATTTCCGCCAGCTGCGACGCGGAGACCTGGGAGCCGGCCTGCAGCCCCCACGATTCCGGCAGGACCACGCGGAAATTATCGTCGCCCAGCCATTGCCTGTTGACCGAATGCGGCCAGGCCAGTCCGCCCTGGCCTACCTGGTACACCAGCGCCAGATCCAGTTCGCCGCCGGTGCGCAGGCCCTGGATGGTCTGGGCCGGTTCCGCCACGAAAACTTTCAGATTGATGCCCAGATTGGGCCACTGCGGCAGGCGGAGCAGTCTCGGCAACGCATACGTAGCCAGACTTGGAAAGATCCCCAGCCGGACTTCCTGGGCGGTGGTGTCATGGGTACGCGAGGTTGCCGCCAGCAGGGCGTCGATGTCGGTCAGGACCTTCGCAGCATGGCGGGCCATGACGAATGCGGTCTCGGTAGGGCGGACACTGCGTGCTGAACGCTCAAAAAGGGTCACCCCGGCCTCGCGCTCCAAAGCGGACATCTGCTGCGAGACGGCGGAGGCCGTGTAGCCGAGCTGCACGGCGGCGGCAGCGAACGAGCCGCGCCGGGTCACCTCCAGCAGTGTGCGCAAATGGACCGGGTTGACCATCGGAATTCCTCACGCTCGGCGAATGTTGTGTTAATGGCATCTTATGCACCGGCAGGGGCAGGACACGGGAGCAGGGCAACTGAACCTGCAGTGCCGGTGTCGGCAGAGGCAACAAATCACAGCGGGAGCAGCTTCCACCCCGGGTAGATCTGTGTAACCGGCCACTGGCCAGGGTGACGGCCAACGCTATTCGACACGCCCGGAGAATCAGCGACACGAAGTATTTGTGTCTGTGGGGATCGTTGTCCACAGCTTGTGGACGGGGGAGTGAAAACTGCGCGAAATCAAGGGCCGGGAGCAGGAATTATCCCCAATGCCTGTGGACTGACGGACGCACAAATGACATACTTGTAATACATCATCTAGGGGTTCGCCCCAGAGGCGTGCACTAGATGTAGTGGATGTAGTAGATTGAAACCGCTGGCAGGGACAGACTCAGGAACACCTGAACTACCAACTTGAATCCCGACAGACAGCGACTAATAGTCACCAAGTTTTAGGGGAGAGGGACCATGACTGTAACGGTTTACACGAAGCCAGCATGCGTGCAGTGCAACGCAACTTACCGAGCTCTGGACAAGAAGGGCATCGCCTACCAGAGCGTTGATCTCTCCCAGGACCCGGCTGCACTGGAGCGCGTCCGTTCGCTCGGCTACATGCAGGCTCCTGTAGTCGTCACCGAGCAGGATCACTGGTCCGGGTTCCGCCCGGACAAGATCGCCGAGCTCGCCCAGTCTGCGGCTACTTCGGTGGCCTGATTTCCAACAAAGTCGGGAGGCAATCTCCATGGCAGCTACGCTGATGGCAAAAGGAGCCATGACGCACGGCTCCGGAGCAGGCCCCGGTTCATCGACCAGTGCGTCACTGATCTACTTCTCTTCGGCGTCGGACAATACGCACCGATTTGTCACGAAGCTGGGTGTGGAAGCGGCAAGAATCCCGCTGCGTACCCAGGAAGAAACGATTTATGCCCGGAAACCTTACGTTCTGATTGTTCCCACTTACGGTGGGGAATCAGGCCGGAATTCGATTCCCAAGCAAGTGCTCAAGTTCCTCGGCAACGAGGGAAACAGATCGCAGCTCAGGGGCGTTATCGGCGCCGGAAACACGAACTTCGGTACTACTTACTGCCTGGCCGCGGACAAGATCGCGGCCAAATGCGAAGTACCGCACCTTTACAGATTTGAGCTCATGGGCACGTCGGACGACGTCGAGCGTGTGAAACAAGGATTGGAAGACTTTTGGAAACGACAGTTGAAGACCCAGCAGTAGCGGATTCGAAGCCGGAGCTGCCCGAGGCGTACAAGGGCCTGGGTTACCACGAGCTCAACGCCATGTTGAATCTGTACGGTCCCGACGGCAAGATCCAGTTCGAGGCGGACCGGGAGGCGGCACACCAGTACTTCCTCCAGCATGTCAACAACAACACCGTCTTCTTCCACGACCTTGAGGAGAAGCTGGACTACCTGGTCAAGAATGACTACTACGAGCGTGAAACGCTTGACCAGTACACCATGAACTTCATGCGAGGCCTGTGGGACCGCGCATACAAGAAGAAGTTCCGGTTTGAAACCTTCCTGGGTGCCTTCAAGTTCTACACTTCCTACACACTGAAGACGTTCGACGGCAAGCGTTTCCTGGAGCGCTACGAAGACCGCGTCTGCATGGTGGCCCTCCACCTCGCCCGCGGCGACGAGCAGCTCGCCACCCAGATGATGGACGAAATCATCGAGGGACGTTTCCAGCCGGCCACGCCGACCTTCCTCAACGCCGGCAAGAAGCAGCGCGGTGAGCTGGTCTCCTGCTTCCTGCTGCGCATCGAAGACAACATGGAGTCCATCGGCCGCTCCATCAACTCCGCCCTGCAGCTGTCCAAGCGCGGCGGCGGCGTCGCCTTTGCCCTGACCAACATCCGCGAGGTCGGCGCGCCGATCAAGCAGATCGAGAACCAGTCCTCCGGCGTCATCCCCGTGATGAAGCTGCTCGAAGACAGCTTCTCCTACGCCAACCAGCTCGGTGCGCGCCAGGGCGCCGGTGCCGTCTACCTGCACGCGCACCACCCGGACATCTACCGGTTCCTGGATACCAAGCGCGAAAACGCGGACGAGAAGGTCCGGATCAAGACCCTCTCGCTCGGCGTCGTAATTCCGGATATCACCTTCGAACTCGCCAAAAAGGGCGAGGACATGTACCTCTTCTCCCCGTATGACGTGGAGAAGGTCTACGGCATGCCCTTCTCGGACATCTCGGTGACCGAGAAGTACTACGAGATGGTGGATGACAGCCGAATCAAGAAGACCAAGATCAAGGCGCGCGACTTCTTCCAGACCCTGGCGGAGATCCAGTTCGAGTCCGGCTACCCGTACATCATGTTCGAGGACACGGTGAACCGGGCCAACCCGATCGACGGCAAAATCATCATGTCCAACCTGTGCTCGGAGATCCTGCAGGTTTCGCAGCCGACCACGTACCATGACGACCTGTCTTACGACGAGACCGGCAAGGACATCTCCTGCAACCTGGGCTCGCTGAACATTGCCAAGACCATGGACTCGCCGGACTTCGGCCGGACGATCGAGACCGCCATCCGCACGTTGACCGCGGTGTCGGACATGTCCAACATCGGCTCCGTACCGTCGATCGCCAAGGGCAATGACCAGTCGCACGCCATTGGCCTGGGCCAGATGAACCTGCACGGCTACCTGGCCCGGGAACGGGTCCACTACGGTTCCGAAGAAGGCCTGGACTTCACCAACATCTACTTCTACTCCGTGGTCTACCACGCAATCCGTTCGTCCAACCGGATTGCTATGGAGACCGGCCGGACCTTCGGCGGATTCGAGAAGTCCAAGTACGCCAGCGGCGAGTTCTTCGACAAGTACACGGACCAGGTCTGGGAGCCCCAGACCGAGAAGGTCAAGGCGCTGTTCGACGGCATCCACATTCCCACCCAAGAGGACTGGCGGGAGCTGAAGGCCTCGGTCATGGAGCATGGGATCTACAACCAGAACCTGCAGGCTGTCCCGCCGACAGGCTCGATCTCCTACATCAACAACTCCACGTCCTCGATCCACCCGGTGGCGTCGAAGATCGAGATCCGCAAGGAAGGCAAGATCGGCCGCGTGTACTACCCGGCTCCTTACCTGACCAATGACAACCTGGACTACTACCAGGACGCGTACGAAATCGGCTACGAGAAGATCATCGACACCTACGCCGTTGCAACGCAGCACGTGGACCAGGGCCTGTCCCTGACGCTGTTCTTCAAGGACACCGCCACCACCCGCGACATCAACAAGTCCCAGATCTACGCGTGGCGCAAGGGCATCAAGACCATCTACTACATCCGCCTGCGCCAGCTCGCGCTGGAAGGCACGGAGGTGGAGGGCTGCGTCAGCTGCATGCTGTAGTAGCCCAAAGCAACTGAAAAGTACGACGGCGGGTGCGCGCCCGCCGTCGTACGCCCACCGAGCGGCGCCCTTCCCAAAAGGGCGCGGCTTCGGCGCTTAACCGCCACACCGCGCGAACTAGACTTGAAGTAAACACCAAAGGAATCCGAGGGTTAGAAATGACGGAGAAGGTCAAGCTGCTCCACCACGTTGAGGCCATCAACTGGAACCGCATCCAGGACGAGAAGGACGTGGAGGTCTGGAACCGTCTGGTCAACAACTTCTGGTTGCCGGAGAAGGTGCCGCTGTCTAACGATGTGCAGTCCTGGGCCACGCTGACCCCGGCCGAGCAGGAAATGACCATGCGGGTCTTCACCGGCCTGACGCTGCTGGACACGGTGCAGGGCACCGTCGGCGCCGTCAGCCTGATTCCGGATGCCATCACCCAGCATGAGGAGGCGGTGTACACCAACATCGCGTTCATGGAGTCGGTGCACGCCAAGAGCTACTCCTCGATCTTCTCCACGCTGTGCTCCACCAAGGAGATCGACGAGGCCTTCCGCTGGTCCAACGAGAACGAGAATCTGCAGAAGAAGGCGCAGATCATCGTGGACTACTACACCGGCGATGACCCGCTCAAGCGCAAGGTTGCCAGCACCTTGCTTGAGTCCTTCTTGTTCTACTCCGGCTTCTACCTGCCGATGTACTGGTCGTCCCGGGCCAAGCTGACCAACACCGCCGACCTGATCCGCCTGATCATCCGCGACGAGGCCGTGCACGGCTACTACATCGGCTACAAGTTCCAAAAGGGACTGGAGAAGGTGGACGAGGCGAAGCGGCAGGAACTGAAGGACTACACCTTCGACCTGCTCTACGAGCTGTACGAAAACGAAGTGCAGTACACCCACGATCTTTACGACGGCGTGGGCCTGGCGGAGGACGTGAAGAAGTTCCTCCACTACAACGCCAACAAGGCGCTGATGAACCTGGGCTACGAGGCCATGTTCCCGTCGTCCCTGACGGACGTGAACCCGGCCATCCTGTCGGCACTGTCCCCGAACGCGGACGAGAACCATGACTTCTTCTCCGGCTCCGGCTCGTCCTACGTGATCGGCAAGGCCGTCAACACTGAAGACGAGGACTGGGACTTCTAAGGCCTGTTTTACTTCAGGACCCGTTCACAATGGAGGCACCGCGGCAGAGCTGCGGTGCCTCCATCATCAGATGGCGCCTGCACAGCTCAAGCACCGTCCTCCTTGGTGGACTTTAGCTTTGCTCTTTCGATGGCGCGGTAGACGGTGGATCGGCCAACGGAGAACAGCTCAGCCAGTTCATACATGGTGTGTTCGCCAGCGATGTGCAGCTTGTAAAGATGAGCTTCCTGCTTGGGCGACAGTTTCGGTTGTTTGCCGCGCAGGCGGCCTTTGGCCTTGGCGATTTTCATGCCCTCGCGGGTTCGAGAACGAATGAGGTCGGTTTCGAACTCCGCGATCATTGCCAGGACGTTGAATAGAAGCTTGCCCATAGGGTCGGTCGGATCGTGGACTGAGCCCCCGATGTTCAGTTTGATTTCCCGACTTGCCAGATCGTCTGCGATGTCATGGGCGTCTCGAACGGACCGGGCCAAACGGTCCAGCTTGGTCACAATCAACGTGTCGCCAGCACGGCAGGCCGCCATTGCCTCGCGCAGCCCTGGCCGATTTCTATTGGTTCCGGTGAGTCCGTGATCGACATAGATCCGTTCCGTGGCGACGCCGAGGCGAGCCAACGCGTCGCGCTGCGCGGTGAGGTCCTGCTCCTCGGTCGAGCATCTGGCGTAACCAACAAGTAATTCAGCCATGCCAATGAGTGTGTCACATAACTCCCCGTCACCGGCCAGTTCACTGGTCTATCTATATGGGATGGTGTCCAGTCAGCCACCTCGACACTGCTAGTCAAGGTGGGTTTGTCCGATCGAGGGACCGGCTTGCGGGCGTCCATCAGAGACGTGAGGTCGAGGTGCGTCGTGTCTCGTGTCGGCGGTCCGTGCCATCATGTAGCCGTGACATCCATCGAGCGCATCCGTCCTGAAGGGCTCGTCCGGAGTCCGGCCTTCTTTTCAGAGCGGAAACGTCTAAGGGAGCCCACTCCGGGGTCGCGGCCGAGCTGGAGGGTGCACGCGAACGGAAGCTTCAGCAGCGGTTGGTGTTTCCCTAGATCGGTGCCTGGGACATGGGTCCGGGACTTCGGCGCGATCTGCGCCGTGAGCGCGATCGTCTCGGCTATGAGGTCGCCATCCCTGTGGCCGCGGCAGTCTGGCTCACCTCGATCTTTGGGGAGGGGTTCTACCGGTGCCCCGCTGGCTTGAGGGCGCTGTGGTCGTGGGCCAGGCGGGTGGCGGCGTGGGTGATCGCGTCGGTCATCAGGCTCAGCGCCTCCAGATCGACGTTGCTGAGGTCATCGCTTGGCCGGTGGTAGTTCGGATCGCAGGGCCGCTTGGCGGTGCCGCCGAAGAGGCGGGCCTGCTTGGTGGTTTTCTTCTCGTCGTCTCCGGTGTACAGCCCGCCCACGGCGACACCCTTCTTCACGAACGACAACTGATCCGAGTCCTCGTCCCAATCGGTGGCGACCCAAGGCTGGTCGTGGGTGTCGAAGTAGTCAGTGAAGACGTCCATGATCTCCGTCGAACCTTCGGGCACGTCGTGATGGGGCTTGGGGTCCCGTGCGTCGTAGACCCCGATGATGGGGTTGGGCGAGGCGATCATGTCGAAGTTCAGGTAGGCGGCGATCCTGCCGAGTGCCTCACTGTCGCTCTTGGCCAGGTGCTTGACGTAGTGCCGGGACCCGTACTCCTTCTTGTACTCCTCGGCCCCCCACCAGGCGAAGCGCACCGTGTTGCTGAGGCCCTCCTGCCGGCCGAGCGCTTTGGCGGCCTCTAGCACGGCCGCCACCCCGGAGCCGTTGTCATTGATCGCCGGACAGCCGGGCACCCCGTCGAGGTGGGCCCCGAGCATGATCACGTTCTCGTCGCTGCCGGATGCGGTCTCGGCGAGGATGTTGAAGGTCTCGATCTGCTCGCCGCGGTGTTTGAAGGTGAAGTGCTGGCGCGTGCTGCGGTAGCCGGCGCTGGCGAGTTGGTGTTCGACGTACTGGGCCGCGGCCTCGTACCCGGAGGTGCCGGTGGCACGGTCGCCGTGCTCCTCGGCCAGGGCCTGGAACTTCTTTAGATGTTCGTAGGCGGCGGGAACCTCGCCCGGTGAGATAACGAGACCTGATCTCAGGCGACGGCTTAGCTTCATATCGTCCCTATCCAGTACAACACGGAGACGGTGGCAGTCTACCCTCCCAGTGCAGGTCAGCGACACTCTGGCGGCCGGTCTATGGGGTGAGGATCAAGTCCCCGGACCGTCGGCCCGGTCTCCGGTGCGACCGTCACGCCGCGCCGCGGGCCCCTTCCCAGCCCTGACGCGTGAAATCGGTGCACCATCGGCGCCGTTCAGGGAACGACATCCAGGACCGCCTGCCATTATGTCTGACGCGCGACGGTCCTACCGGCTCACCGCCACCGAGACCCGCCTTCCTGCAGCATCCGTAAGACACTATCAACCCGGTAACCGCCCCAGTCCCGAAACATCTCGATACGCGGAAGGCTCCGTTCATCCCCGCCGGCCGGATCACCGGCCGCAGCGACGACATAAGGACCGGTTCGGCGAGGACGTCCTGCTCACCGGCCGGCACGCCCCGCAAACTCACGGTGAGACCCTCGAAACGGACAGACGCCGCACGTCTGCGGGAAGTCTCGTGCCTCATCCAGAATGCGTCAGCGGCCTCGGCCCGGCCGCGTCGGCAGTTTCTTCGACAATGCCGATAACCAAGAATATGCCTTGGAGTGACGTTGGTATCACTACTGAGGCCAAAGCCACCAGAGGAAGCATGCGAATGGGAGTTCGCGTCTTGTCAGAGTGAAATCTAAGACTGCGAGAGCGGGGTGTCAGAAATGGGAGGCGGGAGCTCTATTCTGACGGGATTACGACCAATCATTTGACGTCAGTTTGGGGTGTACTCCAACCTGACGTCCTCTTTCCGCCGCGATCCTCGATGTAGACGTTGCCAACTTCGCAAGGGCCTCCTCGGCCTGGTTTAAGATCACGGATTTCCTCCTCAACCGCTATGAGCCGCGCCTCCGAGTTGAAGTTGATGGCGTTTTGTTGGGATAGCTGCTCTATGGCGGCGTTCTGGCTGCGCAGCGCTTGATTCACGATGTCGATGGAATGGGTGAGGCTATCCGGGCTTTCAGCACCAAGCAATAACGAAATACCGGAAGGTATACCACCGCTTTTATAAGCCTGACTGGCAATCTGCCCGATCACCGCACGGTTCGCGGCCATCTCCTCCCGGTCTCGCTCACGCTGTTCGGTGAGAGTGTTCTTTGTACCCTGCGCAAGGTCCACGCGCTGAGCCAGTACGGCCACCTCATCGGCGGCGGCCGCAACTCGGGCCTGCGCCGCAGCCAGAGACTGCTGCGCTGCCGGCAGCTCATCCTGGTAGCCCTGCAGTTGAGCAACCGTTTCGATGATGTCAGCATCCAGGAAGTCCATCGATTGCTGCACTTCGGCGATCTGGCTTTCAAGAGCGTTCTTGCGCTTGTCCAGCTCATCGGCGTAAACCGGTCCACTACTACCGACCACCAGTGCCATAACAAGGAACACGATGTGTTTCTAAGGATCTTGGCCCCAACGGAGATCCTGCCCGCTGACCGCAGCCGGGAAACAACATCCACAGTTTCTCCATTCGTTGCTCATTACATAACCCTGAAGCCAGGGAACAACGAAGAAGAGAAACCCCGCAAAGTTCTTCGTGCTCCTGGTCAAGGTCGGCAGTGGTATCGGTTCTGTCCAGAACCGTCGCGGCGGACGCCCGCCGCGTGGAACTTTTGATCACTGCAGCAAGTTGTCACAGTAACCAATTCACCGTGCGTTGCTATGAGAGCCATGGATAACCATAATCGGACCTTCGCGGACTACCCGGATGCCGATGCCGGTGCCGTCCGCGTGTCCCTTGCAGGGTCCATGAGATGTTCGGAACTCATCAACATGTGTGACCCGCTGTGGCTGCGGCAGAGAATGACCCGGGCACATCAGCCCGAACGGACTCAGATCACCCTAAGGGGGCAGGGACGATGATGACGACCACACCGCTGCCGGCACCATCCGGGCCCGGGCAGCATCCGGCTCAGCAGCGCCGCGCTCCACATGATCAACGGCGCTTCGTGCTTTCGCTGGTCTCGATGGCAGCCGTGATTCTCGCTTCGTTGAGCCTCAACGGTGTTATCCAGGGCTGGCTCTGGTTGCCCTCCGTCGCCCTCACGATCGGAAGTGTGTTCGCCGGCATGGCCGTCGTGCGAAGACTGCGCTTCCCTGACCCGCTGATCTTCGTGACCGGCCTGCTCACCCTGGTCGGCACCCTGAATTGGCAATACTTTCCTGACCAGAGCATCCTGGGCGTCATTCCGGGACCGGAGTTCCCGGAACGGCTGACATTTTTGCTCAAGGATGCAGAAGACACCGTGGTCTCCCAGCTGGCCCCAGTGCTACCCGGTGTGGGAATTCTCCTCATCATCAGTGCCACAACGGGGCTAATGGCGATACTGGTGGACACATTAGCCATCACACTGAGGATGCCGGCTGTCAGCGGCATCCTTCTCCTGGTGATCCTCGTACCTCCAGCGATCATCAAACCCGACGGGGTGGGTATGCCCGCGTTCGTCGCTGCTGCGACCGGTTACCTGCTTCTCCTCGCCGCTGGGCAATGGCGGGAGAAACCCGAAAAGACGGCCAGCACCGGCAGGACCTCCGACGGGTTCTTCACTCGCGCAGTATCGATAGGCGCGGTGGCACTCACCGCCGCCCTTGTGTTGCCCTTGATGATCCCGGGATTCAATTCGGGTACGTTTCCACAGGGGTCCCGCCTGAATCCGTGGGGTACGGCGACCGGGTTGAACCCGAGCGTGACACTGGGCAATGACCTGCGCAATCCGGCCGGTTTCGGGCGCATCACTTATGCCACCAACGCGGACGAGCCGCTGTATCTACGATCATCAACTTTGGAAGATTTCTCCGGGCAACGGTGGGAGCCAGACCAGCGGCTGGATTCCCGACGCACGGGGATCAGGGCAATGGAGGGAAATGATCGAACCGGCAGCACCGTAGTGACCACGATTACCACAGGGAGCTTCACCAGCACCTGGCTGCTGGCGCCGTACGCGCCGACAAGCATTACTAATGTGGAGGGTAGTTGGTCGTGGGACCCGCAGAACCTCACCATACTGGCCTCTGACGGCGGATCCACAGCGCAGCAAACGTATCAGGTGCGAAGTTCAACCCCGAAACTTACCCGGGAACTACTCGCACACATAGGACCCGTTCCGGACGGTGAAGTTTCCCCAGAATTTATGGCACTGCCCGATAACATCCCGGCAGCCATTGAAACGACCGCGCGTGGGCTGACGGCTGAAACGGCCAACCCTTTCTACAAGGCCATGGCAATTCAGAACTACCTCAGGGGTGAGGATTTCACGTATTCCCTGGAAGCGCCGGTGGAGGGCGGTTATGACGGCAACAGTATGGGCGTGATCGAGCGTTTCCTGGACGTCAAGGCCGGCTATTGCGTCCAGTTCGCCGGCACCATGGCCGTAATGGCGCGACTGGTCGGGATCCCAAGCCGGGTCGCGGTCGGATACGCCCCAGGCACTCCCACCGGAAACACAATTCGGGGCCCCCACGGTGAGGAACTCACGGAATTCGCCGTCGATTCAAGAGATGCCCACGCATGGCCCGAGCTCTACTTCAGGGATGTCGGCTGGGTGAAGTTCGAACCCACCCCGGGCCGCGGGGTGGTTCCTGGCTATGCCCAAGCCCAACCGCTACCGCCTGAGGTACTCGCCGAGGATAACCTCACACCCCAGGATTCGTCGGTGTCTGCCGCACAACCTCCTTCCACATCGGGTTCCGGCGCGGCGGATGACTTGGCGGGCCCTGACCGTTTTAGATCAAACTGGGTCCTGATAGCCGGAACGCTGCTGCTGCTGCTCGCACTGATTTCCGTTACACCACTCCTTAGACGTGAAGCACGGTCCTCCCGCCGCCGCCGGTTGCTCACCTCGGGGACCCACAACCCGGCCAGAATAGCCTGGGCCGAAACAACTGAAATAGCAGGAGACTACGGTTATCCGACGGTGCCATCGGACACGCCGCGCACATTCGCTGAGCGCCTCAGATCCAAGGCCGCACTTGAGGGTCAGGCAGCGGTTTCACTGTCGAGGCTGCAGCATGCTTACGAGATCGAGGAATTTGCTCAAGCAACCGGATCTCCGCGCCAAGCTGCCGGAACGCTTCACACCTGGGAGGACGTGCAGACGGTCATCAGTGCCCTGCGTAGTGCCGCTAAACCCGCTACACGGCTCAAGGCACAGCTCCTGCCCTACTCCCTCCGTCACCCATTCGGGACTGTCCGATAGACGGTGTGTGGGGTCCGGCGGTTTTCATTAGTGGGGGGTTCTTTCGAACCGACCGGCGAAGGTGATCGCGAACGCGTTGAGCGCAGGCTTCCACCTCATCACCCAGCGTGCCCGGCCTCCGCCGGTAGGGTCAAGAGACCTGGTGACCAGCTAGAGGTCTTTCAGTGCAGCGGCCTCGTTGGGGAAGTGCCCGCGCGCCCTCACCGCCTGCCGGTAGCGGGCATTGATCGACTCGATCGCGTTCGTCGTGCAGATCACCCGCCGGATCTCCACGTCGTACTCCAGGAACGGCACAAACTCCGCCCAAGAGGATTCCCAGAGCTGCAAGATGGCTGGATACCGTTGGCCCCACTCGGCTTTGAATTCGTCGAACCTGTCCTTCGCGGCCTGCTCACTCGGCGCGGTGTAGACCGGTTTGAGCGCCTTGACGATCCCGTCGCGGTGCTGCCGGCCGGCGTAGCGGAAGCTGTTGCGGATCAGGTGCACGATGCAGATAAGGTCTGCAGATCGGCGAGCACGACGGAGACGTGGTCGGCCGTCAGGCAGGAGTCCCGGACCGTGACGTGTGCGCTGAGCACGGAGGTGTCGGAATCGACGCGGGAGGCGTGCAGGTCATGGACGTCGATGACGTGGGGCAGCGCGAGAAGCCGCCGGCGGACCTGGTCAAGGTCGAGGCCCCTGGGCGCGGTTTCCATCAGCACGTCGATCGTGTCCCGGAGCAGGACCAGGGTCCGGGGGATGATCAGGGCCCCGATCAGGAGGGAGACGATGGCGTCCGCGCGGGTCCAGCCCGTGGCGGCGATGATGACCGCGGAGACGATGACGGCGGCGGAGCCGAGAGCGTCGTTGAGGACTTCCAGAAATGCGGCCTTCATGTTCAGGTTGAGGAAACCCACCGGCAGCCGGAGTGTCAGGCAGGCGGCGGCATCCGGCTTATCCTGTTAGGGGCACTGAAACGATGGGAGGCAGCATGAGGCAAACAAGCGCGTTCCCCGGATCGGCATTCCTTGCCGTTCCATCCGGATGGCGTGCTGCCGTCCTGCTGACTGCGCTGGTCGTTTCGCTTCTGGGACTGCACCTGTGGAACGGGCCCGCCGCGGCCTCCGCCGCCGAGCTTCACCCCGCAAACCAGGCCGGCATCGTCTCGTCCGGCCCTTCCCAGCACGCAACCGCGGAAGAAGACCAGCGTGTTGTTCCCCCGGCCGACGCGCACCCGGGCGTTTGCCCGGCAGAGTCCGGTGCCGGCGAGCAGTGCCTCATCGCGAACCCCGCCACCATGCTTATTCTGGTGCCGGCCGGCACCGGGATGCCCGTTCCAGGCCCCGCACCGCTGGCTGCCCCGGGACATAATCCGGGGCTGCCGTTCGCCGCGGAACCCCCCTCACTGCACAGGCTCTCCATTAGCCGGACCTGACGCACGCCCGGGCGGGTGCCACCATATTCGCTCGAAATCCGTGTCCGCATGACGCCGGAAACCGGGCCCGGGACCACTGCTTTACGCATCCTGGCCCAACGCGGCACCGGCCATGACCGCCCCACCGGACGATGCCACCAGCCCTGCTGCCGGCACGCCGTAACGGCAAATGATTTACCAGGACCAACGTGTACCCATCAGAAAATCATGACCTCGACCGTGCTTTGGAACTTGCGCAAACCCGCACCCGCAACCGTGCTGCCCGCCGGCGAAGAACGTTCGCATACGGCACCGGTGCCCTGACAACCGCCGCAGCCACAGCCGTCATCATCACGGCCGCGGCAGGACAGGCCCAGCGCCAGGCAGCAATCGAAGGCGCCGCACAACGCCCGATTGAAGGAATCCAGCCCTACACCGTCCTGTCGCCGCAAGCCGCGGCCGCGACAGGGGACAAGCAGGAGGCTGCCGGAACTACCATGCCCGTGCCGAAACCGCTTGCACCACCTACACCGCACCCGTGAAAGAAGGCCTTGCCCTGCGCACGCTCGAACACGGCGCCGTCCTGCTGACCTACCATCCAAATCTCCCGGAGAAGGAAATTCGGCAGCTCGAGGACATCGCCGCCGACTACCCCTCGGTCCTGCTCAGCCCCACACCAGGCCAGTCCGAGCCGGTCACCGCCACGGCATGGAACGTGCGGCTCGAAGTCCAAGGCGCCGAAGACGAACTCATCGAGCCCTTCATCATCAAATACTCCCAAAACCCCCAGGCGCCCGAACCCGGCGCTGGCTGCACCGGCGCCACCATCGGCTGAATCAGAAGCCCCGCTACCCGCCTGCGGTCAGGCCGTATACCACTTCCGTAGAGGAGAAACCCCTTTGAAACATCTCATCCTTGGCGTGACAAACCCGTTCCCGGACCAGGAAACCAAGCTGCGCCCCGGCCTCGACCCCGACCAGGTCACCCCAGGAGCACTCGGATTCTTCGCAACCTTCTTCATGGTGCTGGCCATCGTGCTGCTGATGCGCTCCATGGCCAAACGCATCCGCCGCGTCCGCTACCGGGAAATGGTCACCGAACAGGACAATCCACCCGTATCCCGGCCCAACACAAAGGTGCAGGATCCTGAACCCGCCCGCCCGCACGATAAGCAAGCTCTCGCGCAAAGCACGGCCTCCAGCCCGAACTGAGGCTTCCGGCACGCCAGGCCGGCGGCAGGCCACGGCATGAGCCGCCGCCTCCAGCAGGCCACGCCCACGCCCCCGTCTACTGTGCCGCCTGCAACATCCCTCCAAGGCAAGGAACCCCTCCCGATGACAAAGAACACAACAGGAACCCCCCGCAATCCTGTGCCAACGAAAGCCGGCACTGCCGCTGGACCCGTACCCCGCGAACGGAACAAGACGTCCGGACCAGCCCCTGCCCCCGTACTGTATGACGAACGGTTGTGGCCTTCCCCCGCGGTATGGATCATCGCCGCAGGCCTGGCAGCAGCGGTGATAGTGGTTCTGGCGCCGATAAACCTCGCCGTGGGCTACATCGCCAGCGCCAGCACCGCCGTTCTCCTCGCGGTCCTGCTGGCAGCTTCCACACCCCGCATAACGGTGACGGATCTGACCCTGAGGGTCGGGCGGGCCGAAATCGAGCGGCGCTTCATTGGGGACGTAGAAGCCTACGAGGCAGAGGAAGCCACGGCACAACGGGGGCGGAAACTCAACGGAACCGCCTATATGTGCTTCCGCGGCTGGATCGACCCGGTCGTCAAGATCGGCATCACGGACGAAGCCGACCGCACCCCGTACTGGCTGGTGTCCACACGGCGGCCCGAGCAACTGGTTTCTTCCCTCCGGCCCATCAGGAAGAACAGGCCTGAAGATCTGGCCAGCGTTTCCCGTCCGTAAACCGCCCGCGGCAGGAGAAAGAAGGCCGATGCGTGGAGGCGAACCTGCGCCAACGTTGAATCCTGGATAAAAACACCTCCGGCAGCTGAAAGTCGGATGCGGTTTTGGTGTGCGGCCTTTCGTGAAGAAGGGCTGGAGGCCTTGCTGCCGCTCCATACCGGACCGGGGACAGGGTACTGACGCGAGGCACGGTTGCGCAGTGGCTGCTGCCCGGAGGGCGTGAGCACGATCAGTACGCAGTTCAACCCGACGATCAAGATGGCGCTGACGATACCGGCCACTCGAAGCGGGACGGAGCCGACGTGGATCCCCATAATCTCGCGGTTCCCTGTCAGACGGATCAACGGGATCAACGCGAACGGTATGCCGAAACTCAGCAGCACCTGGCTCAGCACAAGCGCCCATGTCGGCTCGATCCCTGCCCTCAGGATGATCAGGGCGGGAATCAGGGTAATGAATCTGCGCAGCAGCAACGGAACGCGTACGTGCAGCAGGCCGCCCATGATGGTCGCGCCGGCGTAACAGCCGACCGACGTTGACGCCAGACCCGAAGCCAGCAGCCCCCGAAGAACACTCGGACGACCGGGCCCAGCGCGTCGGTAATCGCGGCATGCGCGCCGGCAATAGTGTCGGTGCCTTCCGTTCCGCGCAGGCTGGAAGCTGCCAGCAGAAGCATGGCAAATAGTCACCGCGCCGGCAACCAGCAGGGCGCCGACGACATCCCACCGCGTCGGCCGGATCAACCGTTGCCGCTGTTTCAGGTCCTCTCCACTCGGCCCTGGCGAGGGACCGGTATGGCTTCGCCGCGCATCAACGACCCGCCCCCGCCGTCACCGGAGGACATCGAAGTGGCGGGCCTGCAGACGTTCGACGATCTGAGCGCTAATCATGTCGCCCCGGCGGTTGCTTACGCGACCACGCATCCCGCTGGCTAAACTGCGGCACCTACCGCGAACCCGTCCCCGGCGAGAACGTCGTACCTGCGCTCGAATACGGCGCCGTCTGGACGCCGGTTTGCTCGGCGGGGGGTGGGGTGAAGGCTCACACGGCTGGCAACTGTGAAATCCAGGCCAGGCTAAACACGAAACCTTCGGATCGGCGGGTTACCAAATCCGGGGGCATCTTGATACAGCTTCCTCAGATATCTGGGGCCGGGGGAATCAATCCTGCTGTTTCCACTAGTTCCTTTACTCATCCCCCTAGTTGGGTCGTGTGCTCAAATAGTGGGTTGGCGTGTGTTGACAGATTCCTGCCATCGCGTTGTCTTTGGCTCAGCAGGTTGATCGTATGCACTGTTGCCGGGGCTGAGGCCCTGTAATCCCCGTCCCGTTGGCGTTAAGCCGGACCTCGACATCGAGAGGATCCCGGTTTCACGGCTGTGATTGAACGCCCTGTTACCCGCAATGCAAGCGAAGGGCTCTAAGGCCGCTTCGGGCAGCCGCGCATGGGTTTACGCCTGGACCTCCGGGACAGGCACGGCAAGTTCGCCGGCTTTCACGGCCGCGAACGTGAGAGCCAGCAAAGCCGGCGTCAGTAGGTTTGCCGGCCTGAAGACATGACGCCGCTTCCAGCGCCAAAATCCGGTCAACGCGATAACTCCTGCATATGCAAGGGCAACCGCGATCATGAAGACGGATCCCTCGCCCCAGAAGTACGGCAGGCTGACAGCTCCCGCAATCACCAATTCCCCCATACCTGTCACACGCTGCACAGCAGGTTTGGGATCGTTCGCATAAAGGAACCACGGGAACCGGAAGATGTTGGCGAACGCGCTGCCCAGTAGAAACAAAACAAAGGCGATGTGGGCGAACGCCACCACAATCTCGTAAACGCCCAGTCCATCATTGGCAACCATCCTGTGCACGCTCCATCAATTATCAGGGCAAAGGTCCTACCTGAAGAACTGCCCCTAACCTGAAGTAGTTCCTGTTGCACCGGCGATGGGAGCCAGATCACCCCCCGGGGGCACCGCCTGCCGAGCCCGGGGCATAACCGTCTCGCTGTTATCGGTTCTGGGTGCCCTGATTTTCGTCCGATCGCCGCCGCAGCCGTTCAGCTGGCTGTCAGGGAACGTTGCTCTTGTACACATAAACGACGGCTAGAGTCGAAGCTGCCTCTTAGGCGCTAGTGAACAGGGCACCGGCCGGTCAGGAGGGATCCCAACCTCCGAACCGGCCGGTGCCCACTAATTTAATGGCCTCTGTCCTATTGCGTCTCGTTTCGGTTTCTTCCGGCCTGAGCCGGGCACCTTCCATCAGCAGGGGGACCGGGACCGATGCCCGACGCAACCTAACGACTGCCGAAGCGTGGCAGGCAGCGGAATACCGATCATCCTGCTTTCAGCACCGATCGATGGGAAGATGAGGCAAGCTTGCGCATTCTTCGCAATTGACACTGTGACCTCGGCCATGATCTGGAACTTGTGCAACCCGACCCGGCAGTCAGGCTTCCCGGCATGGCGATGGGAGGGGCATGCGGCCTGCTGCGCCAGTGCCGTGGTACGACCCGAAGGTGCAGACCCCTAATTGTGCGCGAGAGGCGAAGGCGGGATCTGAAACCGTTCCTCGCGTTGCTTCTCCGCTCCGGGATCACCACGCCGAGATTACTTCGGATTCCTATCCCGCCGTCCGGAGTGCACCTTCCGGACACTAACCGTAAACCACCCAGCAACCTTCTGTTGGCGGCGTGTCCGTTTTGCGCAGTTATCGATTCGTTATGTAGGGTGGCAATCACGTCGGCGCTTCCTGGGCCGGCCCCCTCGGAATGGCTTTGCCTAACTCTGCCACCGTTCCGAGTCCGTTCGCAGACATTCGGCAGAGGCGGGGGACCCACGTTTACGGGCTCCCTCCAGAGCCCTTGGGGTTAAGCCGCACTTCACACGGAGCGATTTTCCGGGGTGGAACGCGGCCGGGTGACTCCCATCCGAACCCGACAGCTTACCTCGCAGGCATTGGGAGAGGCTACAACCTTGTTCAAGAACAATCACGCACGCCACCGTGCCACCCCGGTCCGCAGCAACCCGTTCAGCGGAGTTTCCAAGGCCGTATCGTCCCACGCAGGTACCGTTGGCCGCAGTGCCGCAGTTGTCACCGCTGCCGGTGGCCTGATGCTCGGCGCCGGCCTGCCCGCCAATGCTGCTGCAGAAGTGGATTCCAGCAACTTCGCAGCCCAGACCCAAACTGAAACCGTTGCCGCTCCGGCCAACGCCAGCCCCGGATCATCCTCCGCTGAAGGCGCTGCAAGCCACACTGTCAAGGCCGGCGACACGCTCGGTGCCATCGCCTCGCAGTACGGCGTGGACCTGAACGATCTCTTCGCGGCCAACGGCCTCGACTGGACTTCGATCATCTACCCCGGTGACGTCATCGAACTCTCCGGTGCCTCGCAGGCGCCGGCTGCCCAGGCCCCGGCCCAGGCTGCTCCGGCCCCCGCTCCGGCTCCGGCGGAAGCACCGGCCCAGACCGCACCGCAGGAAGAGGCCTTCACGGTTGCCGCAGCCAGCTCTAGCATTGAGCATGCTGCCAGTACTTCCGGCATCGCCGATATCGCCAAGTCCATGGTGGATTCTCCGTATGTTTACGGCGGAACTTCACCGAGCACCGGGTGGGACTGCTCCGGCTTCACCAAATGGGTCTATGCCCAGGCAGGCATCGACCTTCCCCGTACCAGCCAGCAGCAAATCGCGGCCATGAAGCCGACCAGCAACCCGCAGCCGGGTGACCTGGTATCCCAGAACGGCGGAGGCCATATCGGTATCTACCTGGGCGGCGGCAAGATGGTCAGTGCCCTGAACCCGGGCGATGGCACTCTGGTCCACCCGATCAGCTGGATGCCGGTAGACGGTTACTACACCGTCCGGTAAATCCCCGCAGCAGCGGCAGCAATAGAGGTATGCATCGTCGGAACTGCCGACGGTGCATACCTCTTTAAGTTCTGGTTCAGGGTCTGTCTGCTGCAGGCCTCTTGCAATTTCCCGCCGGGCCCACTCAGCAGGGCGGCGATTCGGCGTCCTTGAAACCCAGGGTAACGGGAAGCTCCATGTCCAGCTCCTTATCCCCTCCCTCGTATGACCGGCAGCCGGTGAACATTGGGTGGGTTCCTTTGGCTGTCGAGCCAACCTCACTGGCGACTGCGAGGGCTGCCCCTGTCCCCCTTTCCGGGGCGGCGTGTCCGCGTCAGGGACAGGTATTCCTGATCAGCCCGGTACCGGCATTGATTCCCTACCCGGAGGCGACGCGTCCGAGCGAGGCCAGCAGCTCGTCGCAGGCTTTTTCGCAGCGGCGGCAGGCTTCGGCGCAGACCTGGCAGTGTTCGTGCATTTGAGCGTGCTTCCCGCATTCGTCGGCGCAGGCCCTGCAAGCGGCGCGGCAGGCCTCCACGATGGCCCTGGTGATGTTGGCGTCATAGCCGGTGTGGCGGGAAAGGACGTTGCCGGTGGCCGCGCAGATATCGGCGCAGTCCAGGTTGGTGCGGATGCACTTGGTCAGGTCGGCGACCATGTCTTCCGCGAGGCACGAGTCAGCGCAGGCAGTGCAGTTCTGGGCACACTCGAAACAGGCGGCAATGCACTCGGCGAGCTTCTGGCGGTCCACGCCGCCCAGGTCCTTGGGGTAGGTGTCGAGCATCGAGCTGATGTGCGTCATTTTCCTGCTCCTTTTCATCCATTTCCGGGCCGGCGGGTACCGGCCGCCTCTTAAGCACAGTAGCCTTACTATCAGGCGGATGCTACCGGCACATCACTCGGCACCCCCTTTGAGGTACAAGGCCGGGGACGATGCAAGTCCTCCGGCGCCGGAGACCATATTGGAGTAGCAAACATGAAGGACACCTCAGTCAGCAAGCAGTATCTTTCGCTGCCGGCCCTCGCTGTCGCCGCAGCCGTGGCCCTGTCCGGATGCGGCGGTGGCGGTGGCGGCACTTCACCGGAAACCACGGCGCCGGCAGCACCAACTACCGCGGCGACATCTGCGTCCGCGGCAGAGCACAACAGTATGGACACGATGTTCGCGCAAATGATGATTCCGCACCATCAACAGGCCAACGAAATGAGCGAGATCATACTGGCCAAGGACGGGATCGATCCCAAAATCACGGACATGGCCAACGAAATGATTGCCAAGCAAACTTCCGAGATCCAAACAATGCAGGGCTGGCTGACAGCTTGGAACGAACCGTCCACGATGAGCGGCAGCGCGTCCCCCGGCATGAGCGGTCCTGACATGGAAGGCATGACCGGCAGCCCTTCGCCCGGGATGAGCGGCATGCCTGAAATGAAGATGATGACCCCGGAGGAAATGGAAAAACTTGAGAGCGCCCAAGGCGCCGAGGCCGAGGAGCTCTTCCTCACACAGATGAGCGCCCACCACGAAAGTGCCATCCAGATGGCCGAACACCAGGTCGAAAACGGGTCCAACCCGGAAGCGGTCGCCCTGGCCGAGCAGATTATCGAAGACCAGGAAGCGGAGATCCAGGAAATGAAGGACATGCTCGCCGCCCAATAACGGTCTGGTCCTGTATCCGGCAACAGCGTGAAGGCATGGCCCTGACGGGATCCGATGTCCAGGAACACGCTGAGCCCGTGTTCGTACACGCCAAGGTGTCCCTGTGGCATGGCGGCTCTGGATACCCTCAGGGGCCGGTCAGCCAATCGCCGCCGGTTCCAGGCAGCGGATGCCGCTGCCCAGCGGTGTGGTGCCGCCATGCCCGGCATGCGGTACACGGGCAGCGACCAATCCGGCTTGGCTAATGCCATGGCATGCAGGCACTACATTGCAACCACGGAGCAAGGGACTACATTGGAAGGATGGAGTATCTGTGGGTCTTGGCACCTTCTACCGGTGTGGGGTTGATCTTCTATTTCGCCATGAAGGCAGTCTTTAACGCCGACCGGAAGGAGCGTGAAGCGCTGGCCGAGGCAGAACGAGAGGCCGAGGAGCGCGGAGGGCGCCAGACGAATGAATCCGGTCCCCCGCGCTGAGCCGGTCTCCCCACAGTTCTGTGCAGGCAGTACGTCTTGGGAGAATGCCATCAGTCCGGACGGCAACCAGCAGCCTTCGCATCCTTTCCTACGTGTACTGCCGGAGCCGGCCTTCGTATTCCGGGGAATCGAACCGGGTCCGCAGCCGAACCATCTGCCTTGCGGCCGGAAAGATGGAACAGGAAACACATGAGAACCGGCACCGCAGGCACGGACAGAACCAAAAAAGCGAAAATCCTCGCCTGGTCCCTTCTCGGACTCGTCGTCATCGGATCGATCATCGGCATCTTTCTGATGAACAACTACCTGAACGGTCGAACTGCACCGGGCGACGGCGGCAATGTCGTGCGCGAGAACAGCCGGGTCCTCTCCCAGGCACCGGATGAGAAGGCCGTCCTGGTGGAGTTCCTGGACTTCGAGTGCGAACCCTGCCTGACCGCGTACCCGTTTGTGGAGGAACTGCGCGCCGACTACGGCGACAAAATCACCTTCGTGCACCGATATTTCCCGCTGCCGGGGCACAAGAATTCGATGAACGCGGCCCTGTCGGCGGAAGCTGCCGCCCAGCAGGGCAAGTACGAACAGATGTATAAGAAGATGTTTGACACCCAGACCCAGTGGGGTGAGTCCGACGACGATCAAAGTTCGCTTTTCCGCAGCTACGCCCAAGAGCTCGGCCTCGACATGGCCGCCTACGACGCCGCGGTCGCGGACCCGGCGACCAGGGAACGCATCGAAGCTGACAAGCGTGACGGACAGGCCCTCGGTATTGCCGGCGCACCCACCTTCTACCTTGACGGCAAACTTTTAAACCCCAAAACCCTGGACGAATTCCGGGACCTGGTCGAAGCGGCGGCCACCCGCCCCTGATACCCGTTGAACTCTGGCACCCAACGCTGCGTATCCATAAGATACTTCTCCTCCCGGGCACATCCGTTCCCGCTGCCAGCCGTCATCTCCGAGGCCATAATCCTGCCCCCCCGTTTCGTGCTCCGTTGCGAGTCACGGTGTGCTGGTCTGAGGCCACCGGCATATTCCTGCCCCGGTCGACCATGATCCGATTCCCCAGTACCGTCGAACCGCTGTCCGGGCGGTGCCATCAGGAGTGTGGAGAGAATTGACGGGCGGTAAAGGTGGTGCCCCTTTTCGGGGATGCACAAACACCCGATCAACGTGGTAGAGGAGCCATGACCAATGCCGGACCGACTGCTGGAACTACGGGTTGGGGGTATTTCCGAGGCCGGTGCCGAAGGGCGCCTTGTTCCTGGCCCATAAGTGCCGGGGAAACGGACCGGCGCTGCCGCGAAGCAGCAACCGGCCCGCTTCGTCCCGCCACTCACGGCAGGGACTCGATACTGTAGGGCCGCAACCTTGGGAGAAGCTGAAAGCGGGCAGTGGCGGCGGGCTCCGCTGCCTGTCGAACACTAGGACATCTGGATCGTTCCGTACGGATCTTCACGCCGATTTCTGGAGGCAGGGAAACAATACCGTAGTGCTGCTGTGATCCGGGCCACGGGTCAGATGCCGTGATGCCGGCCGTCGCGGGCGGAAGGAAATGCTGGCAGCTGCGCCGCATGTTTGAACCGCAGCGGCATCGATGCCTGGCGGGGAAATCAGATCCGTGATCGAGGACGGCTTACGGGGCACCGTGAAAAATGCGTGGCGAGGAGACGAGGGAGGCGAAGGATTGCAGATGTCGGGAGGATAAACCGTGCTGTCCGGAACCTCGGCCGGTGCAAGAGTGCGTCGTTGCGTCGTTGCGTCGTTGCCCGGCATGTCCGGCCCGTGACCTGGAATACTCCAATGAGCGGGAATCCATTCAGGGACTCAAACTGCCCGGCGGCGCCTGCCGGGGCCGCCGTCGGAATCCGGCGGCACCTATCCGGACAGGTGGCTGTGGGATTATGGCTTATGGCAGAAACAACCCGTCGGCGGATATCCGGCATTGACGCGGCCCGTGGCATCGCCCTGCTGGGGATGATGGCGGCCCACGTCTTCCCGCTCTGGGACACCGGCGTGACCGCCGAGCCCAATGTTGTCGGCTTGGTGTTTTCGGGTCGTTCGTCCGCATTGTTCGCGGTGTTGGCCGGCGTCGGGTTGGCCCTGCTGACCGGGGGCAGCCGTCCGCACACTGGTCGGGACCTGAGGGCCGACCGCACCGCCATCACCGTGCGGGCGGCGTTCATCGGTCTCGTCGGAATGCTGCTGGGCTACTTGAATGTCAATATCGCCATCATCATGGTCCACTATGCGGTGCTTTTCCTGTGTGCCCTGCCTTTCCTGCATCTTCGGCTGCGGGTCCTTGCGGCGTGGGCCGGCGGCTGGCTGTTACTTTCCCCGGTCCTGGCGTTTGTGCTGCGCCCGTGGGCACTGGAGAACGTCCAGCCGGCCGGCGTGCTGGAGCACAACGTGGTGATCGAAGACTTCTTCACTCCGGCGGCGCTGCTCTCCGATCTTTTCCTCACCGGGTTCTACCCGGTGCTGCAATGGCTGTCCTACATTCTGATCGGCCTGGCCATCGGCCGGCTGGATCTGCTGCGCACCACCATTCAGCTGCGGCTTCTGGCCGGTGGAATCGCGGCGGCGGCCAGCGCCAAAGCGGTGTCCTGGTTCGTGATGGGGCAGCTGGGCGGCTATGAACAGGTGGCGGCTACGGAGGGGGCGCAGCGGCCCGATTTCGAGATCATCTATCAGGTCAACCTCGGCTGGATCGAGCAGGAGGATTCCTGGTGGTGGCTGGGCTCCTCCTCGCCGCACGCCGGCTCCAGCCTGGACCTGCTGCACACCTCCGGCACGGCCGCTATCGTGCTGGCCGTGTGCCTGCTGCTGACCGGCAGGCTGCCTGGGCTGCTGCTGCCGCTCTCCGGGGCCGGAGCGATGACACTGTCCCTGTACTCAGCCCACGTCTGGACGATGAGCTGGGCGGATGCGATTCCGGGCGTGTCCGACGGGGTGCTGTACTGGTTCCAGGTAATCATCGTCCTCGCGCTGGGAACCGTCTTTGCCGCCTTCCATTGGCGCGGCCCGCTGGAATCGATGACCTCCACGTTCTCCCAGTTCACCCGTGACGGCATCCGCGGCAGCGGTATCCGGCACCGCTAACCGTCCGGATGGAAGGAAAGGGCGGGGAGGGGGCCTTCGTATCCGGTTTGGGGGAACCAAACGACGTATCGCCTGGTTTCGTGCCTTGGGACGGTTGAAAAGCGGTCATGACGGACGCACCAGGAGGTCCGGCCGGGGCTAAGGAAACGTCAGTAATAAATAACCACTCCGTTTGGCGTTTGGTACGTGACAATGGTGTATGGCCATTGGTGCGGATGTGGAGTCGTCGTTGAGGGCGAAGTTCGAGGCGGTGCTGCCGCATCTGGATGAACGGTCGGCGCGGCTGGTGCTCGCCGGTGAGGCCAGGTCGCTGGGCCGTGGTGGGATCGCGGCTGTGGCGCGTGCCTCGGGGGCATCGAGGTCGCGTGTTCAGCAGGGTGTGGCCGAGCTGGACTTGGGAGAGAAGCCGTTGGGTCGGGTGCGCCGGGCTGGCGGCGGGCGCAAGCCGGCGGCGGCGGCCGATCCGGAGCTGGCACCGGCGCTGCTGGCCCTGGTAGAGCCCACCCGGCGGGGTGATCCGACCTCGGCGCTGTGCTGGACGACCCTGTCGGTGCGCCACCTGGCTGCGGAGCTGACCGCGGCGGGGCACCGGGTCAGCCAGGAGACGGTCGCGAAGCTGCTGCGCGCTGAGGGGTTCAGCCTGCAATCCAACGCCAAGACCGTCGAGGGCGGGCAGCATCCGGACCGGGACGGGCAGTTCTCCTACCTCAATGATCAGGCCGAGCAGCACCTGGACGCCGGGCAGCCGGTGATCAGTGTGGACACCAAGAAGAAGGAGCTCGTCGGGGCGGACAAGAACGACGGGGCCGAGTGGCGCCCGGCCGGTGACCCCGAGCGGGTGAAGGTCCACGACTGCATCGACCCGGCCCTGGGTAAGGCCAACCCCTACGGGGTCTATGACGTGGCCGCGAACGCCGGGTGGGTTTCGGTGGGCGCCGACCACGATACCGCCGCGTTCGCCGTCAACACCATCCGATCCTGGTGGCGCACCACCGGCAACGCCGCATACCCGGGCGCGTCGCGGCTGCTGATCGCCGCCGGCGGCGGCTCCAACGGCTACCGCACCCGGGCCTGGAAGACCGAACTGGCCGCCCTGGCCGACCAGACCGGCCTAATGATCACGGTCTGCCACCTACCACCGGGGACCAGCAGGTGGAACAAGATCGAGCACCGCCTCTTCTCCCACATCTCGATGAACTGGCGCGGACGGCCCCTGACCAGCCACGACGTCATCGTCAACACCATCGCCGCGACCACCACCCGCACCGGGCTGACGGTCCAGGCCGAGCTCGACACGAGCCAGTACCCCACCGGGGTGAAGATCCCCGACCAACAGATGAAGGACCTCGAGACCAGCGGCGCGCTCATCCGCCACGACTGGCACGGCGAGTGGAATTACACCCTCAACCCCAAAACCGACAGGCCCTAAACTGGTGCCCCTCCGGCGCAGGTGAACGATGCTCTCTTCGACGGCGCTGACTTCGCCCAGCTACTGATGTTCGCGGGCTCGTCCGGCCGCTCTGTCCGTCCCGGCTGCCAGGCTGAGGCGCCTTGAAACTGACACAAGGGGGAGCCGCGGAGTGGCCGAGTATGAGTCCTTCCCCTCGTCCGGGACCCGGAAAGCACCCACCCGGGGTGAAGAGGTGCCGGTGCTGGCCGTGTCCGCGGGTGGTGTGGCGGCCCGCCGCACGTCAAGCGAGGTTCGGGAGAACCGCATAGCCGACGGTGAGCAGGATGCCGGCCACGGATACCAGGATAGTGAGCAGTCTGCCCCGGGCCGTTCTGGATTCCTTACGCAGGGGGAAGAGGAACTGGCGGCCGATAATGTAGAGCAGCATCCCGATGACGAAAACAGCGCCGGTACCGGCAGTATCAAAAGCCAGGACGGCGACGAACGCGAGGATGGTGATGAACAGTGCCATGGCCGCTTCGACAAGCTGGACCGGATAGCGCCTGCGGCCTTCACGGCGGTCCGAAGACCAAAGGGCCCACTTCGCCGCCGAGGGGCGGCCGTAGCAGCAGCCCGTGAGGAAACATCCGGGGCGGCCGACGGCGAGTCCAAGGAAAATGCCGGGCGCGGACAGGTCAAAGTAGACGCCAAGCGGTATCTGGAAGACCAGGGATCCGAGCAGCATGACCAGAACAGCCCCGACAATGAAGCCCTGTATGCACGCCCCTGCGCTCATGAATTGGCGCAAAGGTTTCCGGTGCAGGGCCAGTGCCCACAGGCGGGCGCCAACGATGCCGACAAGAATTCCTATGCTTGCTATAAGGAACGGCTGCCACCAGGGCCAGCCGCCCGCGGCCAGGAAGAGGACCTGCAGCACCAGCGCAAAAAGGGCACCGAGGCCGACCAGCAGCGGCCAGGAGAGCACATTGACCCCCGGACCGAACGCGATGAGATGGTACCGCGTCCGGACATCGGAAAGCTGCGACCGTTCGGGCTGTTCGACTCCGTCCATGACGGGCGTGGCACGCACCCGCCAGATGCCCCGTTGGGCCACTTTGTGGCGCAGCGTGACAGCAATTCTGCCTGTGTCCGGTTCGATATCCTCAACGACTTCATCACGGACAAAAGTGTTCGACTCGTTGGCGTCGGCATCGGAGAGTAGACCGCGGAAGCGCACGGTCACCCGGCGGCTACCGGCCCAGCCCGCAGTATCGAGCCAGTAGGTTACCGCCACTGACTGTGGATCGAGCCCGTCAACAGCTCTTTCCAAGGTACTCAGAGGCCGGACGCTCTCCGGATCAACATGAATCCGGAAGGGGGCCTGCGGCGGACGGCTGGATTTCTGCCCCCGCGCGGCCGCGGCCCGGGGCTTGGACGACAGGGCTGGTTGCGCCCGTTTGCTGGCGTCGATTTGTTCAAGCTTGCGCCGGACTTCGGCCCATGCGGCGGCATTCTGGTCCTGCTTCTGCGGGCCGGATTGAGGACTTCGGCCAGCAGGTTTCGGGCTGCGGCGGGTGGACTTACGTTTTTGGGACATGGCTAACCTTTGGGAAGTGGCTCGACAGGAGACGGCAACCGGAAACCGGTGGCCACGGGACAGACGCCGTGCCACCTGATCCGGATGGCCGGCCTATAGGCGGAGTATCCCTGTCGGTTTTAAGCCAGGCACTACTGCCGGGCCGGGCTGCACCACGGCGCGGCGGGCAGACGGATCCGGGGCGCCGGCAAGTCCGGCGGGGGCGGTGCCCAAAGCCACGGCGCCGACGCCGCTGGTGGCTTTCTCTGTGTCGTTGCCCTGGTCACAGGCCGCGGCGTAGTCAGGGGCACCGGCGGGAATCTGTGCATCCGATTGCGAGACGGGTTGGTACGACGAGGCGAATGAAACGTCCGGGCTGGTTTGAAAACTGCACAGCGGCGCCGCCACCAATGCCAGGAGCACGGCGAAGCAGGCCTTGAGAAAGACCCACCGAAGGCGCAAAGCCCCGTCAGAGGACCGATATCCGGCCCGCGTCCTCAGCGCCAATTCCACCAACTCTCCGGCTCGTCTTCGCGGTAGCGGCTATAGCATCGGGCAGCGCACTAAGCACTTGCAGCCACCGCGCCAGTCTACAGCCGGCAGGCGAGGGGGCGGACCGCCGCAGCATTGCCCCGATGGGGATGAACAACGGCCCCGACAGCAGCGAAGCCGGAACCGCACCTGGGCCGCGTGCTGCTCGCCGCCGTCTTCGCCGTCGCGACGGCCTGCGTTGTCGTGACGTATACGTGCCGATCATCACGCAGATCCTCAACACGGAGAGACATACGGCAGGGACGCCGCGCCGCTGCCACACTGCCAGATGCCTCAGCTCCAGGACAGTTCTCTAGAGACCAGGGCCGGCCACCATCGCAACCCGTTCCAAAATCAGTGAATGAATTCACAGGCGTCTACAATTCCGGTACCGCACTCGAGGGTGCAGCTAAACCGGCAGCGACACCGGCGCTCAGCGCCACCACACCGGCCCAAAGCGATACCGGCCAGCCAAGTCCTTCTGCTATGGCAAGCCCTGCGAGCTGACCCGCCCATATGAACACGGCGATTCCCGCTGCCGCAACGGGGAGCCACCGCCGCGTCAGCTCGACGGGCACGCGGGCTAATACAAGATCCGTCAGCACTGCTGCCACGGTCGCACCGAGGGCGCCGGCCACCGCGGCGGAAGGCAGGCTGGCGATTCCCACGGACAGCCACGCAACCGTCGAAACCACCGCGGTGACCGTAAGGCGGGGAATCCGGCTGCCGGAGGCGAGCACATAGAGTATCGGAACGATCAACAACATGGTGGTGACGATGTATCCGCCCAGCGCCGCAACCACCGGCAGCTCTGCCTCCTCGTGCCCCGGGGCACCTTCGGGGACAGGAACAAACTCCATGAGAGGAGCAGAAAACATGAAAGCTGACGTATAGACCAGAAAGAACGCCGCCAGACCGGTCACGAGCAGCAAAGACAACATCGCCGGGGCAGCCCACGGCCGGGACGGTCTCATCGTGCGCTGACTACGAACACCCGTGCCGAGGATCAGCATTCCACCGGCTCCCAACAACAAATGTGTCGGGCTGACTAATGCGTCCAGTGCCACCTCGATGCCAAACAGCTCGTGCCAAGCCACATCGAGTAACCCGCCCAAGGCAAACAGGCCGATTCCCAGCAGCGTCCCCCCATACCCCTTGGGCAGAGAGTGGCGGAGCGGCAGCCCTTGCCGGCGGCCACGCCGCATCAGTACAGCCATCCAGATGCCAATCATCCCCAGACCGGCATACAATGCTGAATGCCACGGCGTGAAAAACGTCTCCGTCCCGACATCATTCAAGTGCGCCCAGCCGTCGAGATACACAGCGAGCAGCAGCCACGTACCGATCACACCGGTGACCAAGTCACGAACCGGTGCCGGGTAAGTTTTCGCAACCACTTGTGCTGGAGTCACGGGAATCGTCCCCCTAATGCAGCCGTCCCAGCCATTGTGAACCTTGCCGGGCGTCAAGTGCTACACGTGCGGCTGCGAAAGCGGTGAAGTCGGCATCATTCTTGCCCGGGTAAAGATAAAAGTGCCCCTTTTTTCCTCTCCCACTCCGGCGGGTTATTAGCCGTATCCAGCCAGCCCAGGCCCGGGAAGCTTTCCATGATCCAGGCAGCTCATCGATTTGGGATGTCATGTATGACTCTCTTGGCCGATGGCCGATGGCCGTGACGTGCGTACAGCGGCCCGGAACTAAACATCGCGCTCAGTAGTTGCAGACGATAGCCTCGGCGCGGAAAATGCAGCTGCCGGCCCAGGGCAGGTCCGGCCAATACGAAACATTCAAAACTGTTGGCGTGAGCCCGACAGGTTGAGACAAAGCACCGACGGTCGGTGCCACGCGAGTAGAAGCGACGCCTCTTCTGGTCATACCCACCCATAACCTGTCCCGGGTTGGTGCCAACCCTTGAAATTTGCGGGTGGTACCGGGGTCATGAAGGGCTGGCATCCAGTGCCCTTTTCCCTGAAAGATTGTTTGCATGCCCTTTTCGGTGCGCTGAACGAGGGAAACGCTGATAGTAGGGGAAAATGGTTGGAAACGAAGGAGTCACCGTGCCGAGAATCGTTCTAGCAAACGTTTACGTCGACGATCAGGCAAAAGCACTCGCCTTCTACACCGATGTCCTCGGTTTCGTCCTAAAAACTGACCAACCGGCAGGTGAATACCGATGGCTGACCGTGGTCAGCGCCGAAGCCCCGGACGGTGTGGAGCTGCTTCTGGAGCCCGATGCAAACCCGGCCATCAAGGTATTCAAAGAGGCCCTCGTCGCTGACGGCATCGCGTTTACCTCATTCGCAGTCGAGGACGTGGCAGCGGCATACGAGCAACTCAGTCTCCGGGGCATCCGCTTCACCCAGCCACCGGCTCAAGTGGGAACCTGCGTGATGGCCGTGCTGGACGATACCTGCGGAAACCTGATCGAGATCTGTTCCACAATCCCTCAGTAGTCATACGCGCCGGCCGGCAGGGGCGGTCCCGGAATCATCGAAGCACTGCCGGAAGATGGCATGTTTCTGCCATCCATTTCTCTGTCTATTTCCCAGGGGTGGTGCTACGTTTGACCGCGGATGCTCCACCGAGATACCGCTTTTAGGCGATTCCGGGGGAGGGGTTGGCTAACTGGTCGCGGGGCGTCCCGAAGGGTGTGCTCCCTCGGCGAAGCAGGGGGATCCGAGGGAGCTACGCCTGCTGCCGCTTGAGTAAAGTTGCCATATGCGCGGCATTGCACATCCCGATCCTTCGCTCGGGAACAGCTGCAAACCGATATTCACAGCAGCGTCACAGCAGCTGTACAGGTCCTTCCGAAGCGCGGGGCGAATGCTCGGTCTCATGGAGAGTAAGCCGAACCGAGGCTGGTTGGCGCGGCTGCGCGGCTCCACTTACCTGCCGTGGATCATTTTCCTGGCCATCGTGGTGCTTCTTTTCATTGGCGCCGGACTTTATTTGTGGTTCACCCGCGGTTTGCCGATCCTGAACGAGGTATTATCTGGCACGGATTACGGAACGATGCGCCTCTTACGGCATCCAACCTGAGTTTTTGCAGGATGCTGACCACCAGCACCCCTTCTCACAGGTCCATGCTTACCGGATTCTTCAGCCGCGCTGTTATCGGCGCTATAAACTGCTGCCCGGCGCGCACGGTTACGCCCGCATCCCCGCGTCTGGTTGCGGGCAAGGCCTGCAGCGTCGATGTCCCTGAGACGGTGCAGCACCTCATCGAGGTCGTGAAGGTCTGCCACTGCCGCACAGAGCAGCCGCTGCTGGTCTTCCCGGGGATGGGCTGCGGTTCAACGCAGGAGTTTCCGGGGCGCCGTCAGGAATGGAGGAGAGCATCTCCAGCAGGCTTTCGGCCATTTGGTGTCTCTGCACTGTCAGGGTTCCCAGATGTTTCAGCTGCTGATCGTCCACGAATGCCCGGGATCTTCGCCGCTACAAGATTTTCTTTGAAGATTTCCCTGTCGCCCGGTGGCGGCAGCGACGCGTGGCTGATCAGCATTCGGTTTCCTCACCAGTGCCTCGCCCACCCTTCCCGGCCGGACCGGTGTCGTAGGGTGCGATGGTTGGTCAGCCTCGTGCGGGCCCTGAAGGCTGGCTCGACGCCCCGGGCTGGTGGAAGAACCTGGTGACCGATTCATGAACGCGCTCCACACGATGAATGTTTTGTCGGTCCGCTTCTTGAGCCTGAGAAGAGCGTAAGCACTTCCGGGGCTGAGGGACACCCTGCGGCGCCAGGAAAGGACGTACAGCTACTTCACAGGGCCACAACAGGGGCGCGGGAATGCGGCCGCAGCCGACATATCCGCTGCAGGTATCTGCCCGTACGGGTGGTGGTCCCGACAGCTTCTGGAGGGCACCATGAAGCCGCCGGGCATGCCCAGTCTCGCGGCTCAGACGGGTGCTGTCACGGTCTCTGCGGGCCCCAAAGTTGGGGGATTGAAAGGTCCTAAAAAGCGGGCGGCAGCGCGACTTTCCGACTAGTCCTCTTGCTGTCTGCGGTCCAAACCACCCTGAGGTCGCCCCGACGGTGGTCTCGCCCCCGCCCCACAACCGGCGGGAGCTTCCTGCACGCGCCGTTGCCTCTCCACGAAACCCGGCCGGGCGTCGTCCCATTCGGCCCAGGTCCGCATCGGAATCGAGTCCTTGAGGAGCGCAGGCTTCCACCTCACCCCCGGTCTTCAACCCCGGGCGTTCAGGGAGAGCGCGATCTGATCGACCCCGTCCAAGCGCCGTTTCCGCTTGGGCACGATCAGCGGCTCGAAGGATCCCTCGCGGTCCCACGGCACCTCGATCTCCACCGGCCCGATCTCGGTCAACACGGTCTTGGAACGGGTGCTATTGCGCATGTTTGCCGCGATCGGAGCCCGCCGTGCTCGTGGCCGAGGTGCTCGGCCGTTGTTGGTATTTGCCGCCGGCAGCAGTCGGGAGTATTGGCTGCCGCCGGCGGCGTGGCCGGCCTTGATGTTTAGAGGCCGGAGTAGGAGTGCAGGCCGGGGAAGTAGACGTTGACCACCGCGAAGTTGAAGATGACACACAGGTAGCCGGTGATCGAGAGCCAGGCCGCCCGGGTGCCGTCCCAGCCGCGGGTGGCGCGGGCATGGAGGTAACCGGCGTAGACGACCCAGATCACGAAGGTCCATACTTCCTTGGTGTCCCAGCCCCAGTAGCGTCCCCAGGCAGCCTCGGCCCAGATGGCGCCCGCCATGAGGGTGAAGGTCCAGAGGATGAACCCGATGGCGTTGAGCCGGTAGGCAAGCTGCTCCAGGCTGACGGGGCCGGGCACCAGCCGCAGCAGCCCGGCCGTGCGGGGTTTGCCGCTTTTTTCCTGGCGGGTTTTTGCCAGTTGCAGGACTGAGAGCGCGAACGTCAGGGTGAAGATCGCCGCGGACAGGACCGCGACGGAGACGTGGATGATGAGCCAGTAGCTCTGCAGGGCCGGGATGAGCTGCGCAACAGGGGTGGGGAACGCGATCGCTCCGGCCATGAGCATGACCAGGACCAGGCCGGTGATGAAGGTTCCGAGGAAACGCAGGTCCCGGAACAGCAGCGCCGTGAGGAACACTGCCATGACCAGCATGGCGCCGGTTGTCGTGAATTCATACATGTTGCCCCACGGCACACGGTGGGCGGCGATACCGCGGGTGACCACACCGGCGGCATGGACAACCAGGCCCAGGATACCGACGGCGACGCCGATTCGCGCCGCGGGCCGCCGCAGGGCCTTGTAGCCCATGGCGTCGTCCACCACGGCGTCGTTGTGGTTGTTTGCCTTGCCGGCACCGGAACCATGGGACCATTGCACTGTTCCCAGGGTGCCGGCAGCCGCAAGCGCCGGCTCCTGCGCCGGTTCCGCCGGCGCCGTCGTGACCTTACGCGCGCGCACCAAGTCGGCGGCGAACGCGATGAATGAAACCGTGTAGGTCAGGGCGGCCAGCAGCATGAACAGCTCGCTGTACTGGCCCAGGGTTTCGTTGACCGTTGTCATGGTGTTGCCTGCCTGTTCTGATCGTTCGCTTTGTTCCAGTGTGCGGTCAGGGCCGATCCGATCCGGATGGCTTCCTTGGCCAGGGAATGGTCTTCTCCGCGGGCCAGAAGCCCGTACTCGACCATGGTGCGTCCGTCCTCGTGCTGGCCGGCACGGATCCAGACCCTGCGCCGCGCGGTCGTGAGCGTGATAATCAGGCCGAACAACGCCAGCGTGGTAAAGACCAACGCCCCCGCCTTGCCCGGATCGTAAACGATGTCCAGGGCTACGTAGCGTTTCAGCCCTTCGAAGGTGATGGATCCCTTGCCGTCCGGAAGTTCGTACGTCTGGTAGGCGCCGAGCACAATGCCGCCGTCCGGCATGTCCCTGCCGTTAAGCTGCGTCAACTCGGTGGTATCGAGCTGGTAAACCGAAACCGCGTTGCCGTCGTCGAGCCCGAGGTCCCCGGTGTAGGAGTTGAGGTTCAGCTGGGGGTTGTACGGGTCCGGATCCGAGCCGAAGGCCACCCCGTCCTCGTCCACCATGGCCGTGGGCAGGAAGAAGCCAACAAAACCGAGCTGGTCGGGCCGGGCATCGGGTGCCTTGATGACGATGGTCGAGTTATAAGTGGCATCGGTGGGAAGTGAGGCGACCGGTCCTTGGAGTGCGATGTTACCTTCGCCGTCGCGGACCGTTATCTCCGGGGCGTAACCGTTGCCGATCAGGTACACGTTCGTGCCGCCGAAACCGATAGGTTCATTGACCCGCAGGGTTTCCTGCCGCGGCGTGTCCGAAGGACTGTCCTGGACTGTCATATCCGCCGTGAAGTCTATGGGGTTGCCGTAGCTGGCCGGGTTGCGGTCGAACGTGACGTCAAAATCGTTGAGCGTCAGCGAGAACGGGACGAGCGCCCCGGGGTTGAAGTTGGTGCCGGGGAAGAAGGAATCGTAGCCAAGTTCGGCGTTGGTGAACCCCTCGCCTTCGATGATGAGCTTCTGTGCCCGGTAGCCGAGCATGCCGCCGACGGCAATGGATACCAGCACACCGATCATCGCGGTGTGGAAGACGAGGTTGCCTGCTTCTTTCAGGTATCCACGTTCGGCTGCCACCGAGGGCAGGTCCGTGCCGGTATCGCGCAACTGCACCCTGTAGCCGCGTCGGCGGAGGACGTTGGCTGCGTCCTCGATGGCCCGGCCCGGGGTCAGGTCCGTGTCGGCGGCGACGGTCATTGTGCCGTATTCAGGCAGCCTGGACAGGCGCCGGGGGGTCCGTGGCGGCTGGGAGCGAAGCGCTTTCCAGTGCTGGACGGCCCGCGGGATGACGCACCCGATCAGGGAGACGAAAAGTAGCAGGTAGATGGCGGAGAACCAGAGCGATGAATAAACATCGAACAGCTGGAACCGGTCCAGCCACGGTCCTAACCCGGGGTTGTCCTGAATGTACTGGGTCACCACGGCAGGGTTCGCCGGACGCTGGGGAAACAGCGACCCGGGCACGGCCGCCACTGCCAGCAGCAGCAGCAGCTGAAGGGCAGTTTTCATGCTGGTCAGTTGACGCCAGGCCCAGCGCAGCATCCCCGTCGGGCCCAGCCGGGGCATAGCGACGTCCTCGCGGCCAGGTTTCTGCGGCGGGGAACTCGTTGTGGTGGTCATGGCTTTTCGGGGCCAGGAGCGGCTAAGGCGTCCTCGATAATCGCCTTAAGGGTGCTTTTTTCAGCGATACCCAGGATCCGGGCGGCGACGCGGCCTTCCTTGTCCAGCACGAGGGTCGTTGGTACGGCCTGGGGCGGCACGTAGTCGGTCAGCGCGAGCAGGATCTGGCCGTTTTTGTCTTTGAAGCTCGGATATTCGATGCCAAAGGAGCGCTCGAACGCGGCTGCGGTGGGTGCCTCGTCGCGGGTGTTGATCCCGTAGAACTTTACGCCCTGAGGCTCGAACTCGGCGTGCAGGGCGGACAGGTCAGGGGCTTCAACCCGGCACGGCGCACACGCCGCATACCAGACGTTCAACACGGTTACCTGGCCTGCCCAGTCATCGTTGGCCGCCGTCGTTCCGTCGAAAAGCTGACCGCTGAACCGGACAGTATCGCCGCGGATTTCTGCAGCGTATTCGGCAACCGAACCGTCGCCGGCTACATAGCTGTTGGTTCCGGCGTTGACCTTTTCCGCCAACGGATCTTCGACTGCGCAGCCGGAAATCAGCAGCGAGGCAAGAACAGCAGCGGCAGCGGCCTGGCGGCGGCTCAGTAGGGAGAGTTTCATCATTCTTTCTTTCAAAGTCCGGTTCATCGAGCAGCGTCTGCGGCCCGTCAGACGGGTGTGAGGAAGGTTCCGGCGAGGTTCTGGAGCTGGTAGATCCAGAGCATCCAGATGCCGGAGACCATCAGGACCCCGACAAGGATCAGCAGGCCGCCGCCTATGAGGTTGAAGGTCCGGATGTGGCGACGGATAAAGGCCAGTGTGGTCGTCACCCAGTTCAAGCCCATGGCGACCATGACGAACGGGATGCCCAGGCCCAGGCAGTAAACGAAGCCGAGCAATGCGCCGCGCCAGGCGCCGCCGGTCGTCGTGCTCAACGCCAGTACCGCGCTGAGCGTCGGTCCCATGCAGGGTGTCCAGCCGAGGCCGAAGACCACACCGAGCAAGGGAGCCCCTGCTATGCCGGTTTTCGGCTTGACCGGCAGCCGCATGGTCCGCTGCATCAGCGAGAACTTTCCGATCAGCACCAGGCCCATGACGATGACGAATATGCCGAGGACTCTGATGAGGAGATCCTGCCAGCGCAGCAGCCACCCGCCGATCGCGCCGAATGCAGCGCCATAGAGCGTGAACACGGCGGCGAATCCCAGGATGAACAAGCCGACACCGGTCATCACCCGGCGCCTGTTATCCGGAGCGGCAGGATCGGCCAGGCCGGAGACATACCCGAGGTAGCCGGGCACCAACGGCAGGATGCAGGGGGAGATGAAGGAAACGATTCCTGCGGTCATCGCCAGGGGAACTGCTATCAGCAGCGCACCCGACTGCACCATCTCCGCGAAATACACTCCAATGGTCAACGGTATGCCTCCGGCCCGGTGCGTACCCCAATCAATGGGCGAACCTGGCGTCCACGCTGCTACGGTCGGCGGCAACGCCGGAAGAGGCAGCGGAAGGGGATGCGGTGTCCGAGCCGGTCAGGAAGAGGGCTGCGACGGCGGTTGCTGGAAGGACGGTAAAGCGCTTCATGGCGGGATTCCTTCGGAAAAGTGTGCTCAAAAAACTGCTGGCTATCAGTGACACAGTGCCCGGCACCTGCTGCAGGGCATGCGGAAACGGGCCTTCCCCGCATGGGAGAAGGCGCCGATTCTAGGTACGGTTGATAGAGAGCTGAACGAGCGAAGGAGAATAAAGGCCCGAGGGGACCAACATCGCCGGCTGCGGGGGTGCACGCAGACCACGGCGGCTTTCCACCCGGAGCTGTTGAGGGATGAAAAGCAGCACGACACCGGCCACGATGGTCATCAGGACGCAGACGGCGCCCATCAAGGTGTGCCCGCTTTCGCACAGGTTGGCCCAGCCTGCAGCCTGCAGAGGTTCGGGCGCAGTTACTTCCGGTGCGACCGCCCCTTGAGTCGCTGCCCCCACGTCGTGACCGGAGACGGCCATGACTGACGTGGTACGCTCAACGGCGCTCATATCCGGGGCAAGATAGGACACGTTGAGGATATGCACCCCGAAAATCCCGGCGATCACCGCGGCCAACCCCAAAAGCAGTACCAGAGAGTGCTGCAGAGACAGGGAAAGGTGCGAATTGATGGGGTAGCTCATCATTCCTGCCTTTCCTGCCAAATAGTCCCGCCCCCGTGCTCAAGGGTATCGAAGGGTGGGGCCACCGGCGAATCCGCCAAGTCCCGCCCCCGGTCCGGCCGTTACTGGCCGTCATCACTTGCCGTGATCTGGTCAGCATGGGCCGGCGCCAGTTCGGCGTTCAGGGAAAAGTGATCGTGGAGACTGACATCGAGCACTGCGGCCACCTGCTCTTAGCACCGCACGAAAGCAACGGCTGGCGGACCGGCGGCCGAGGGGACCTGATGATTGCAGCCACAGCCTTGGGGCATGAAACAAAGTGTTGTCTCCGAACTTAGGGCCGTAGAACTGCTTTCTTTTCATCCATTGAATGAATGTCGCACCTTTGGGCGGCGTCTCGCTGAACCCGACAGCCCTCGGTTCCCAACCTAAGCAGCAGGACAACCTCGGACTAAGACAAGCGAGGAGGGCAACCGGTGCTCCTACGATGACGGATTTAGTCCATGAACCGGTTGGAGAGAGCAGGAAAGGATTCACAAGTGCCTACCCAGGTCTCCTCGGATGAAGCAGTTGGGCATTAAGCGCGACGATGATCGCGGAAACCGGCATGAGGGCTCGTCCTCCAGGCTAACCGCGCCGGCGTGTCCATCGCGGATGAGATGAAGCATCGGGCACCCCGTTTGATCCAGGGCCAGTGTGTTCGTGCAGCTCGCGCTTCACCAAGCGGGGAGCGACCGCGGCGCGTACTTGTTGGTCCGTTCGCTCTTCCTCGCAACGCGCGATTCTCTCGGCTTAACGCCTTCACGTGTCTCGGCCGCCCTCCGCTTCTGGAATCTCAAAACATTGGCCGGGAGCGGTGCTCCATCATGATGATGCACCTTCGATAGGCGCTTTAAGGATCCAGTGGGAGGTCAGACCACCCGGATACATACCACCGGCAGCGGTCTGGGAGGATTCGGAGTGGCAGTGCATCGGGTACGCCCAGTCCTCCTTCCGTGCATGCCAGACCGGATCGACCGCGTCCGGCGGCCGCTTGATCGGGATAATGGCATCCTTGGATTCCATCCCCCTGACCTTGATGACGTCTTCCCACTGCTGGATGCAGACGTACCCGTTCTCATCCACGAACCCCTCGGTGCGGGGCCAGTCCACGTTGTTGCAGCGCACGCTCCACAGGTGGTTGCCGTGGAAGTGCATCTGGTGGTAGACAATCCCGCAGTTGACCAATCGCACCAGCTGACCGCCGCGCAGTGAGCCGATGGCCGAGCCCTCGGCGAACTCCCGGGCGTCGAACTGCCGCGGGTACCCAGAAATGGTGGTCTCTTCATCGGCGGCCCGGTTCAACGCCTCCGTTGCGGGTCATGCCCATGGACTCGTACCCGCTGCGGCCGTTGAGCGTGAAGTACCGCGGCACGGCCTTCTGCCGGACCGGGTCCACCGTGCCGCCCTTGGCCTCGATGTTTGCCCACACCGGATCGACGGCATGGCAGAGCCAGACCCACTGGCGTTCGAACTCGGCTGCGTCCGGCGAGATGCACCATGCGTCCGACGGGTCCATGACCACCAGCGCTCCGTACAGGCCCAGGGTCCGTTCCACCGGCTGGTTGCCCGGATCGCTGTAGATGTAGACACCGGGTTCCGGCGCTTTCAGTTCCAGCATGCCGACCTTGCCGGGAGCGATTTTGCCCGTGCTGACATCTTCGCCGTCGTCGCCGGCCTTGTGGATGGCCAACTCGTGCTCCTTGGCCAGCCGGTTGTGCACGCGCAGCGTGATCTTGCTGCCGGTTTCGGCAACGATCACGCGCTCGGGCATAAAGCTGCCCCAGTAGCTCCTCCGGACGTAGTACTGGCCCGGATTATTCGGATCCGGCTGCAGCGGCGTCGGCGTACCGCGTGGCGGTTCCGGTGCCCCTACCGGGTAGATCCGGCTGTCCACCCAGGTGTCGTCCTTCAGGAAGACCTTGGGCTTGATGGTGAGACTGGGATTGGCATCGTTCTTCTCGGTGGGGCGGTCGCCGAACCCGCGGAAGTAGACCAGCGAGTCATCCACCATCTTGAGGTAGCCCTCGTTGATGTAGACGTCCAGCACCTCCCGGTCCGATTCCAGCAGCTTTGCGTCCGGAGCTTCCGCTTCATCGCTCGCCTCGTCAGTGGGCTCCAGATCCTCAGCTTCGTCGGTCGCCTCGTCAGTCGGCTCCAGATCCTCAGCTTCGTCGGTCGCCTCGTCAGTCGGCTCCAGGTCCTCAGCCTCTTCAGTAGCCACGCCGGTCGCCAGTCCTGCGGCTAGATCGGTGGGCTCGGGTGCCTCAGCCTCTTCGGTCGGCGTCGTGGTTCGCGCATGGGCCGGCTGCGCACCGGCCAGTGCCAGCGCGCCGAGCCCTGCGGCGGCCCCGTATTTCACAAAGCTCCAGCGGCTCACCGGCGCGTTCTCGCCAAAGGAGGCCCCGCCATCGTCGTTTTGCTCGCCGTTGTTTTCCAACTCATCCATGGCCGTGCTCCAACCAACTGGGCCCGCATATTATGACGGGTGCTACGCCGGCCCTTACTAGTCCTCTAAATATCGTGCGCGTGAGGCCGTTTGGAACCCCGGTTCCTTCGGTCCCAGGCAAGTCAGTAAATTCCCCAACTACTGTCATCATTTCCGTACCCCAATTACGTATGGATGGTGATTGTGACAGCTTGCAGCGGCCACCTTGGAGAAAAGTTTGGGATCGCAGGCGACGAAGCGAAAACCGTAAATAAAGCCCGCGAATCCGAGCTGTCAACGACGGTATGGTTTTCCCGCATCGATGGCCAAGGCCAAACAAGATCGGGATCATGAAACGAATTGGCCGGCTGGCAACTGTTAGCACGCCGTCTCCTCCGCCATGTCCGAGGTCTGTCCGGCGTAGCCATACTGCGCATTCAGATAGGCTCCATGACGGCTTCCGTACTGGATGGCCCAGGGGCTAAGAGCCGTCGAGAAGTACCAGGGCTCGCAGCTGACCGTGTAAGGCAATCCGGGTAACCCCGTTACGCACGCGACTGGCCAGCCCCAGTTTGAGAAGTCGACAGCGGCCGGAACCGGATTTGTGTTGTTGCGGCGACGGAATTCATGACGACGTAGCGTTCAAGCCAGATCGAGTGCGCGCCTCATTTCGTGACGATGGTGGTCAGAGCACCGTTGTCGGTTGACCGGTCCAACGGCGGCGTGTACTAGGCGATGATCGCGTTTTCCATGTAGGCTCCGGACCCGTCCCATCGCATTTGCTGAACGACTGACTTTCCGCCACGCCCTTCGTACCTTGTTCCAGGTACTGGGGACGGATGAAAGGCAGGCTTCGGCAGGACTGCCACCGTTTGACGGAGCCACTCGCCTGGGGTGGAAAGCATAAGAGCGCCCGGTTTCCCCCGCTGAGCTGCGGCTGGCGCAACGGCCCACACCTCTTGCGTTGAGTCATATGTTGCCAGCGACTGCGGTTCATGACAGTCCAAAGGGCCGGGAGATAACACCTTCGTGATGTGTCAGTAACGGGCTCCGCGGTTGACTTGAGCAGATCTTTTGGTGTTCAGGGGAGGGACAGCATGAGGAAAAAGGCGAGAACTGACGTGGTCGCAAACCGCCCGGTGGAGCTTCAGGGCCGGATCGCCACGAGTGAGGGTGTGGGGGAGGGCGCCGTTCTGACGTCCGATGCACCTGACCATTCCATCCGCTGGCGCCCGGGTGAACGGTTGGAGCGGCTTTTTGAAGACCGTTGCGACCAGCTCCGGATACAGGGATTGGGCACCCGGCTTGCAGTTGATGCCGGGGATGTCCGTTTGACCTATAAGCACTTGGACGAGCACGCCAACCAGCTCGCACGCCACTTGCTGGTGTTGGGAGCACGCCCCGGTGACCGCATTGCTCTGCTGTTCGACCAGCCGTGGCGTGCCTATGCGGCCATGCTGGCCGTACTGAAGATCGGTGCCGCGTATGTGCCGATGGATCCGGCGTTTCCCTCCGACCGGTTGAAATACATCGTCGAGGACGCCGACGCTGCCATGGTGCTCTCGCTCACCCATCTGAAGGACCTGCTGCCTGAAGTCGCAGCTCCCGTGATGTGCCTCGACCACGAGCATCTGCACATAGCCGGGTGCGAATCCTCCCGCCTGACCGACTTGTCGGACTGGGGCACACCCACCGAGCTGGCGTACATCATCTACACCTCCGGCTCGACCGGCCGGCCCAAGGGCGTGGCCGTTGACCATGCCAGCATCTGCAACTTCGTCCGTGTGGCCTCGGACGTCTACGGGATCCGGTCCTCGGACCGTGTCTACCAAGGCATGACCCTGGCCTTCGACTTCTCTGTGGAGGAAATCTGGGTTCCATGGCTGGCCGGGGCTACCCTGGTGCCCAAACCCGGCGGGTCGAGCCTGCTCGGGGCCGAACTTTCAGCGTTCCTGACGCAGAAGCAGATCACCGCGCTGTGCTGCGTGCCGACCTTGCTCGCCACCATCGAAGAGGAGCTGCCGGATCTGCGGTTCCTGCTGGTCTCCGGGGAAGCCTGCCCTCGGGATCTGATCGTGCGCTGGCACCGGCCCGGTCTTCGCTTCCTCAACGTTTACGGTCCGACCGAAGCCACTGTCACCGCAACATGGAACGTTGTTGATCCGGACCGTCCGGTCACGCTGGGAGTGCCGCTGCCGACCTATACTGCAGTCATCCTTGACCCGGAGGAGAACCGGGCACTTGGCCCGGGCGAAACAGGTGAAATCGGCCTGGCCGGCGTAGGGCTGGCACGAGGCTACGTGAACCGCGACGACCTGACCGAAAAGGCGTTCATCCCCGATTTTCTCGGGATCGAGAATAACCCGTCAGCGCGTATCTACCGGACCGGGGACCTGGGCCGGATCAACGCGGAGGGCGAGATTGAGTATTTCGGCCGGATCGATACCCAGGTCAAGATCCGCGGTTACCGGATCGAGCTGACAGAGATCGAGTCCGTACTGCTGAAGGCCCCCGGCGTGGCCCAGGCGGTCGTGGGCACCTATGAGCCGGCGCCGGGCTTCGTGGAGCTTGTCGCGTACTACACCGTCCGCCACGACACGGCTGACCCGGATGAACAGAAGATCCACGAGATGCTCCGGAAGCTCCTGCCCGGCTACATGGTGCCGGCGTATTTCGAGCGGCTTGAGGCCATCCCGATGATGGCCAGTGACAAGGCGGACCGCAAGAAGCTGCCCGCCCCGACGAACAGGCGCAGCCTCACCGGTCCTGACAGCTACACTGCCCCGGCGGCCGGAACGGAAGAAGCCCTGGCAACGCAGCTCGGCGCAGTCCTGGGCCTGGAGCGGGTGTCCGCCGAGGCGAACTTCTTCGAAGACCTGGGAGCGAACTCGCTGCTGCTCGCGCATTTCAGCGCCAGGGTCAGGAAGCACACCGGGCTGCCGCCGATCGCCATGCAGGACGTCTACCAATCCCCGACGGTCCGGCAGCTGGCCGTGGTCCTGGACGCTGCACAGTCCGCAGCGGACCTTGAACCGGCAGCGTCGACGCCGCCCGCAGCGGTCCCTGCCGGCCCGTTGCCGGGTACGGGCAGCTTCGTTCTGTGCGGTGCCATCCAGCTGCTGATTTTCCTTGGCTACACGACGTACGCCGCGTTCCTGCTGGTCTTCGGCTTCACCTGGGTTTCCGAAGGCACCAGCGTGATCGACATGTGGGTCCGGTCCGTCGGCTTCGGCGCTGTGATGTTCGTGGCGCTCTCCATCGCCCCCATCATGATGAAGTGGATACTGGTCGGCCGTTGGAAGCCGGCCGAGATCCCGCTCTGGAGCATGACCTACATCCGGTTCTGGGCCGTCAAAACACTGACCCGGGCCAACCCCCTCGTGATGTTCGTCGGCTCACCCCTCTACATCCTCTACCTGCGCGCGCTGGGGGCGAAGATCGGGAAGAACGTGGTGATCTTCTCCCGCACCGTGCCGGTGTGTACCGACCTGATCACCATCGGAGCAGACACCGTCATCCACAAGAACTCGTTCTTCCTCGGCTACCGGGCCCGCTCCGGTGCCATCGAGACCGGCCCGGTGACACTGGGACGAAACGTCCTCATTTCCGAGAAGACCACCCTGGACATCGGATCCTCGATGGGCGACAACACCCAGCTCGGGCATGCCTCTTCACTGCAAAGTTCACAATCAGTCCCGGACGGGCAGACCTGGCACGGATCCCCGGCCGTCCCCACGAACGCCAACTACCGGACGGTCGAACCCGCGAGCTGCACCACCCGCCGGAGGGTCATCTACAGTCTGCTGCAGCTGTTCAACCGCTTCGTCCTGGTCGTCCCTGCCGGCCTCATCGGCCTGGCCATGCTGCTCCCGGACTACCTGGAGAGCCAACACCTGCAGCTGGACAATCCGCGCTTCTACCTCGACGTGCTGGCCTCCACCGTGGTGCTGTTCGCCACCGGACTTCTCACCGGCCTCGTCATTGCGTTCACCGTCCCCAGGCTCCTGAACCTGGCGCTGAAACCGGATACTGTCTACCCGCTCTACGGCGTGCATTTCACGATCCAGCGGATGATCGCCGGCATGACGAACGTCAAGCTGTATAGGGACATCTTCGGCGACAGCTCATACATTGTGTATTTCCTGCAGGCACTGGGATACGACCTGGGCAAAGTCGAGCAAACCGGGTCGAATTTCGGCCCCGAAGTCGCACATGAAACGCCCTACCTGAGCTCCGTCGGTTCCGGCACGATGGTCTCGGACGGGTTGAACATCATGAACGCGGATTTTTCCAGCTCGTCCTTCCGCGTCTCGCGCGTCACCATCGGCGAACGCAATTTTCTCGGTAATGACATCACCTTCCCTCTCGCGGCGCGTACCGGAGATAACTGCCTGCTCGCGACCAAGGTCATGGTCCCGATCGACGGGCCCATCCGGGAAGGTGTGGGCCTGCTCGGATCCCCGCCGTTTGAAATACCCAGGATTGTCGACCGGGACAAGGAATTCGATGAACTCAAGAACGAAGAAATCAGAAAGCCGCTCATTAAGGCCAAGAACAAGCACAATATTGTGACCATGGGGCTGTTCCTGTTCGTGCGGTGGTTCCTGTTCTTCGAGGCGACACTGCTCGCGGCCATCGCCGTAACCTTCTACGATGACTTCGGTGCGCTGGCCGTGGGCGTCGCGACCCTTGCGTTCCTGGTCGTGGGCATCCTGATCAGTGTGGTGGCCGAGCGCTCCGTGCTGGGCTTCGGCCGGCTGAAGCCGCAATACTGTTCCATCTACGACCCCTACTTTTGGCACCACGAACGGCTGTGGAAACTCCTGGCCGTGGCCCCGTTCAGCGGCACGCCCTTCAAGTCCATGATCTGGAGACTGCTCGGCGTGAGGGTCGGGAAGCGGCTTTACGATGCCGGCTGCGACATTCCGGAAAAGACTCTGGTCTCGATCGGCGACGACTGCGCGCTCAATGAAGGCACTGCCATCCAAAGCCACTCGATGGAAGACGGCACCTTCAAATCCGACTACATCACCCTCCGTGACCGCTGCTCACTGGGCGTCGCGTCCTTCGTCAACTACGCAGTCACCATGCGGAACGGGTCGACGTTGCTGGCCGATTCCTTCCTGATGAAGGGCGGAGAAGTCCCGGAAAACGCCGTGTACGGCGCCAATCCGGCACGCGAGATAAGGGACAGCAGCGTGTACCTGCCGTCCCCGGTCACACTTCCGCGCATCCCCCGTCACCGCGCCATCCGCCGGATGGGACTGGGGAGGCCGACGCGAGACCATAGAACAAACCCGGGCAAGCACGAGGGCATTCCCGCCTAATCGCGCCGGACGATCGAGAAGCCCGGCCGCACACTATCCAACGTGCGATGCAAGTGATCGATCGCGGTAATGACGTGGCTGGCCCGCCTTTTCGGACTGTTTTTGGCAAGCCGGGCGGCAAGGGCCGGCAGATGAACTCATCGACCCTTTTCCGGGATGCTGCTTCCCGCACGCGATGTGGTCAATCTGCTGGTGCGCCGTATCCGTCCTGCCCTCGAGGGAGCCGGTGACATAGACTGGGGGGACGCGTCCTTGGAGCGTTTATGGACCGATGGCATTGGCGCTGACCGCCAGCGGCGGGCCACGGCCTTGGGGCGGGCCTACCCGCATTGATGGTCCTCTACACTGGCTCCCTGACCGGCGAAGCTTGATGCGGAACTATCCGTGTCCGCTGCTGTGGCCGAAATGCTGTTCCCCGTCCGATCAGTCCATCAGGAGCGAACTAACCAAGTCAGCAGTGGTGGGCGAGGGGTCGACCCCGAACTCCTGGCGGAGCTTGATCCGAAAAGACTGGTAGGCGCGCAGTGCTTCCGCCTGGTTTCCCTCGGCCAGGTAACCCTGGAGTAACAGCCGTTGCGCGCTTTCGCGAAGTGGGTCAATGGTCGTGGCGGCGCGAGCCGCTTCCACCGCCGGTTCGATCTTTCCCTGCAGCAGGAATTGCCTGGCCAGCCGTTCGAGCACGGAGAGCCGCCAACGCTGCCAACGCTCCTGTTCCGCAATGACCCAGTCTTCATACCAGCCAGGTAGCAGTTCAGCCTCCAGGACGGAATCGAGCATGCTCTGCGGGAGGTCCGGACCGGTCTGCTCTTCCACGCGGGATGCCTGCGCCCTGATGTCCCGGACGTCAATCCGGGCCCGCTCAGCCAGATCCAAAGAATGCAGCGTTGGTACCAGGAGCTTCGGCAGATTCCGGTTCACCACGAAGACACTCTCCCGCAGATTGCCGAATGCCTGATGTTCGGGGCGGTCCGGCCATAGCAAACCGGCCAGAAACGTCCGGGGTTGCCTGCCGTACAACGCCAGAGCGGCGATAAGGCGCTGCTGGCGCAGGGCAACTGTGACCGGTTGGTCTCCGCGGTGCAGCTGCCATCCGCCCAACAGCTGCAATTTCCAAATTCGATCGGTAGCCATAGCTGTAGTGACCCCCACAGTCCCACTCCACAAAGAGCCAGCCGGACCGTCCGGCCGCGGCTCCCCTCGCGGGCCCCACCGCTTGGAACCTTCAGCATCGCCAAAGCGCGATTCCCTGTCAATGAATGGTGCAAGCGAATTCAGGAAAGCCCAAGGTCCAAGAAAAATCCAAGGTTTTTTGGCACTTATCCGATTTCGTGACGAGGCAGTAACAAACGGATAACAGCAGTTGCAGTCAACTGTTGCTGTCAGCAAGGGAGGCATCATGGACCGTCAATCGGCCCACGGTGGGGGGATGCTGGGTCTCACCTCAACACCGCGACGGCAAATCAGCCCACTCAGGGCTTCAAGACCCCTTGATTCATCGGACCTCGTCGTGCAGAAATTCGGAGGTTCATCTATCGCCGATGCGGACGGCATTAAGCGCGCCGCACAGCGCATCCTGGAAACCCGGGCAGCCGGGCACAACGTTGTGGTGGTGCTGTCGGCCATGGGAGACACAACAGACGACCTGCTGGACCTCGCGGCCACAGTCTCACCGTCACCGGCCCCACGCGATCTCGATTTCCTGCTTACCACCGGCGAATGCATCTCCATCGCTTTGCTGGGTATGGCCTTGGCCAACCTGGACGTTCCGTCGCAGCTGTTCACCGGTCACCGTGCCGGCCTCAAGACCGACGACGTTCACGGCAAGGCGCATATTGTCGACGTGGATCCGCGGGAGCTGCGCACCGTCCTGGCCGGCGGCGAAATTCCCATCGTGGCAGGCTTCCAGGGGACGGGTGTGGGGTCGAAGGAAATCACAACCTTGGGCCGCGGCGGTTCCGACATTACCGCCATCGCTCTTGCCGCCGCCTTGGGTGCCGGTATATGCGAAATCTACACGGACGTCGACGGCGTCTACAGCGCCGACCCCCGCGTGGTGCCGGCCGCCCGGAAGCTGGAGGCTATTACCAGCGCCGAAATGCTGGAACTCGCCGCTTGCGGCGCCAAGGTACTCCAAGCACGATGCGTGGAGTATGCCCGCCGTTTCGGCGTCCTCCTGCACGTCCGCTCGTCCTTTACCCACTTGAACGGAACGCTGGTGGTCCCGGACGGGGGCCGCGTCGGCTCGGGACCGGGGGCCTTCACCGAGCGCCCGGTGATTTCCGCCGTCGGCTATGAAAACAGCACGGCCAGTATCCGGGTCGAGTCGGTTCCGGACGTTCCGGGCAAGGCCGCCCAAGTCTTCGCTGCCCTGTCCACCGTTGGTTCCGCTGCCGACATGGTGGGCCAGAGCGTCTCTGCCGTGGCTGGCTACAAGGACATGGTCCTGGCACTTCCGGCGACGGAGGCGGCGGCCGCCTGCCAGGCCCTCCAGGCAGCGCGGCAGACGATCGGCTTCAGCACCCTGCACTGTGATGAGCACATGGGCAAGCTTTCCCTCACCGGCGCCGGTATGCGTCTCGACCCTGAGGTGTCCTACCGCTTCTTCAGGGCGCTCACGAATGCAGATATACCCATCAACCTCATATCCGCCTCGGACTTCACCTTGAGCGTGCTGACCCGCGCCGACCTGCTCGACGCTGCCGTCCTGGCCGTCCGCCGGATGTTCGGCTGGGAGCCCGGTACCGCACCGGTTACCGTCCCTGTCCTTGCACCTCCTGCCGTCGTTCATCTTGCCCAGTAAAACCCTGGCCCTGCGATCGGAGCAATCATGACTTTGCAAATGGAACCTGTGAATTTCACCCGCCCGCATGTCTCGGGCCCGTTGCCCGGGCCGAAATCGGCCGAACTGCTCTCGCGCCAGGAAAAGCGCGAGTCGAATGCGCGCGCCTATCCCCGGCACCTGCCGATCGCGATCGCCGACGCCGCAGGATCATTTGTCCGTGATCTCGACGGGAATGTCTTCATCGATTTCCTTGCCGGTGCCGGCGTCCTCTCGCTCGGTCACAACCACCCGGAGCTCGTCGAGATCGCCAGAAGGCAACTGGGCACGCTGGCCCACGGACTGGATTTTCCGACGCCGGTCAAGGACGCCTTTATCGAAGCACAGCTGTCCATGCTTCCGCTGGGCATGCGTGACCGCATGAAGATGCACTTCTGCGGACCAACCGGGGCCAATGCTGTCGACGCAGCGGTCAAACTGTGCAAGACAGCGACCGGACGCTCCGAGATCATCTCCTTCCAGGGCGGTTTCCACGGCAGCAGCGCCGCTGCCATGGCCCTGACCGGCCTTGTCGAGCAAAAGCGGCCGGTAGCCAACGGCATGCCCGGAGTGCACTTCTTCCCCTACTCCTACTGCTCGCGGTGCCCGGTGAACCTCCGCCCCGAGACCTGTGCGATCAACTGCATCGGCTACCTGGAGAACTCCCTCCATGATGGCAACGGCGGCATCCCGCTTCCGGCTGCGGTCATCGTTGAAATGGTGCAGGGCGAAGGCGGAGTGATCCCGGCGCGGCTCGAGTTCGTCCAGCGGCTGCGGCAACTGACGCGGCAGCTGGAGATCCCGCTCATCGTCGACGAGGTACAGACCGGCTGCGGCAGGACCGGGACTTGGTTCGCGTTCGAGCAGTACGGGATCGAACCGGACGTCATCGTCGCTTCGAAAGCGTTGAGCGGCATCGGCACGCCGGTTGCCCTGATCATGTACGACGCTTCGCTTGATACCTGGGCACCCGCAGCCCACACAGGGACCTTCCGCGGCAACCAGTTGGCATTCGCCACCGGAGCAGAAGCCGTCCGCATCGTCCAGCGGGACGGAGTGCTGGATAACGTCCGCGAACGCGGGGAACAGGTAGCCGGCCTGCTTGCACCGCTGGAGTCGCTGCCGTGGGTACGCGAGATCCGCGGCCGGGGACTGATGTGGGGCATCGAGCTGCAGGACCCGGAAACGGGCAGCCCTGCAGGCGACCTCGCGGTCTCCGTCCAGGAACAGGTGCTTCGCCTCGGACTGATCCTCGAAACCGGCGGCAGGAACGGCTGCGTAGTCCGCATGCTGCCGCCGCTGAACGTGACAGCCGACGTGACCGAGTCTGCCTGCCGGATCCTGGTCAATGCGATCCAAGCGCTGATGCCCCGGACACAGGAGGCAGAATAAGCGCCCGTATCGGGGGGCAGTGAAAGCGTGCGGGCATATTCCCACCGAACTGGCCGCGCTAAAGTGCCTGTCTGGTCACCCGGTCCCTCGCCCCGGCCGGTACCGGCAGAACCCGATGGACAGGCGCTGGAAGCCTGCTTTGAACGCGTTCGCCATCACCTTCAGCGACCGGTTCCCGACCGCTGAAAGCTACGAATGGAAACCGCCGGGTAGACCGTTAACGGGATAGTCCCCCGGCCACGGGAAACTCACAGAGAGAACGTCTATGGTGGGAAAACCTCTAAAGAGGTGCGTGGGAAAGACCGGTGGTTTGAACCATTACTGCGTTGGTTCGAACCACCGGTCCTTCTTTGAATCCAAGATGCCGTCGTTCGGCATATGGAAACGGGTGCGCGGGACATGTATGTCGGCCCACAGTCCACGCCGACAGCTTGACGGGGTGAAGGCGTCTCTCGCCTAAGAAGGATCAAAAGCGGTCCGGGGGAAACCCGGGGGCCGGAAATGAGGACCGCATGTCACAGCATGATGCCCCTGCGGTGGCAGAACGTATGCCGTTGCTGTTCCGCCGGTTGATTTTGGTCGGCACGCTATGCGCGCTTGCCGGGGTTTTGGCGGGTCAGTTCATGATGGGACCTCAGATGCTCTCGGTGGCGGGAATCGCGGTACTGTTCACCGGACTGACGTATAACGGGACAGGCGGGCGGAAGCTGCTGTGGATTTGTGCGGGAGCTGGATCGGCGTGGACCGTCGCGACGCTTATCTCCGGGTGGTTGCTGCTGGATGCCCTCGATAGTGCCATCGTCTCCGGCCGGAGTCTCGACGTTCCTGGCGCCGGGCTGTTTGTGTTAGTTGCGGGAGCGGCAGCTTTCACGCTGATGGTCGTTACTGCAATCGTGGCCGCAGGCGGAAGGTCGCGTGTGCGTCGGGAATCCGTACCGCCACCGGTTCCAGCAGGCACTTCATCAAGCTCTGCGGCTTGACCTCCACCTAGCTTCCGTTGTGTTGCTGCGGGTTGGAACAGGTATATAGCATGGCGTCTGCCATCGGCATTGGACAGTGCATTCCGGCCGCAGGGCAGGGCGATCTATGTCACCGGATTCGCTGGCATGCATTTGGGCGTCATTACCCTACGACGTGACCGTTGGACGACTGGAAAGCCAGAGACGATGCGTAATGGACGGTGTCGGGCCTCGTCCTGCTTGTGCGCTGTCCTAAGCCCGCTGGTACTCCTGGCCGTGGCCGGCACATGCGACGTTGTCCGGTTATCGTCGCCGTCTCGTCGAAGGCGAAATTGTTGGACATCATGAACTGCCGGGCTGCCTGCCCTGCGCCATGATTTCGCTCAGTTCCCGCACAGTCTGCGGCAAGTCTTTCCTTTCCTACCGGCGGTGCACCGCGTTACCAAGGACCCGGGGGCAACCCATGGTGCCCTGGCAGGAACCGGGCCCCTGCCCCGCCACCCACGGGGCTGCTGTAGCCAAGGTTCTTGGATCTCTCGCCGGGGTTCGGATTCGTCCCGGGTGGAAGCGGCTAGCGGGCCAGGTACTGCTCGTGCTGGCGGTGGGCTTCGGCGACCTGGGCGCGGATCGTGTCCACGTCCTTGGCCTTGTTGCGGTATTTCGGCTCCATGTGTTCGATCTGCCGCTCTTCCTCGCGCAGCGCGTTGTAGATACGCTCGCGCTCGGCGGGGTCGGCGGTGTATCCGAGGTCCAGGTAACTGACAGCGTGGCGGCGGGCGTTGTTGATCGCGGTCTGCGCTTTGCCGGCCTTGCTCAGCAGCGACGCCACGATGGTCACGACGAGCACGCCGATGATGACGGTCAGGGACAGGCCGGTGGTGATTTCGAAGACCGGAACCGGTTCGCCGCCGTTGACGAACGGCAGGTTGTTTTCGTGCAGGGCGTGCAGGATGAGCTTGGCCCCGATGAAGGCGAGGATCGCGGCCAGGCCGTAGGAGAGGTAGATCAGCCGGTCCAGCAGGCCGTCGATCAGGAAGTACAGCTGGCGCAGGCCCATCAGCGAGAACGCGGTGGCGGTGAAGACGATGTAGACGTTCTGCGTCAGGCCGAAGATGGCCGGAATCGAGTCCAGCGCGAACAGGATGTCCGTACCGCCGATGGCCACCATGACCAGCAGCATCGGGGTCAGGACTTTCTTGCCGTCCTGAATGGTGAACAGCTTGTCGCCGTCGTAATGCTCGGAAGTGTGGAAGAACTTGCGGGCCAGCCGGATCATGAAGTTGTCTGCTTCGCCGCTGCCGTGGTCAGGTTTGAGCATGTTGCCGGCGGTGATCAGCAGGATCAGGCCGAAGGCGTAGAAAACCCAGGCAAAGGAGTTGATCAGCGCGGCACCGAGGAAAATGAAGCCGGTGCGGGCGATCAGCGAGAACACGATGCCGAACAGCAGCACCTTCTGCTGGTCCTCGCGCGGGACCCGGAAGCTGGCGATAATGATCAGGAAGACAAACAGGTTGTCCACCGAGAGCGCCTTCTCCGTGATGTACCCGGCGAAATACTCCGAGCCCATGGTCGGCCCGCCGTAGATCAGTACGAGAATACCGAAGACAATGGCGATGCCCACATAGATGGCGGACCAGATGGCCGCTTCCTTCAGCTGCGGAACGTGCGCTTTGCGGATGTGGAAGAAGTAGTCAAAGGCCAGCAGGGCCAGTATGACCACTATCGTGATGCCCCAGATCAGGGGAGAAACAGTCAATGTATGCCTGCTTTCGTAAGGTGGGTAGCACTGAGGCGGGCAAGTCTCTCCGCCCGCCGTCCGGCTGGCCGCTGCACCCGGCAAGGCATCGGTGCCTGACGTGTTGACGTGTGCAGCGCTTCGGAATACTCCCTTACGCATTTTCACTCTACCGGGCTTGCAGTCGGAGACGAATACTCCCGGTACCACACCGGAAGCTGCCAAACCCGCGGTGGAGAGAATTGCCGGACAACGTAGCTCCCGCGTCCAGCTGTCGCTTTTAGCGCAGAAACACCTACAAAGGGGCAGTAAAGGCTGTACCGCGGCCACCGCCCCACAACCGGCGTCCCAGAGCGGAGGTGCCTATGCTTGTGGAGTCGGGGAGTTCAGAGGGCCGAATTGCAGAACTGAGGGATCATCGCTTCTCGTTCTGGCCTGAAGGGAACTCCTGATCTAGCTGCAGTAAGCACCGGTGCCATCAGTTCGTTGCTGTTCGAGCCCGGACCCCATGATCGGTCGCGACTAGGTGAATTCTGGGTCAGTAGTCGCCTCTCTGCGCTTTTCAGCGCTGCTACGTCGAAATTCCTTGAGGTTGTAGGCCAGTGCCCGGGCCTTGAACCGCGGTGGAGCGCGAGGATGTTTCCGCGGCGGTAATATCGACGAAGCGCCCGGTCAGGTGGGCCGAGGCGGCGATGCGATGCGTGAGCCACTGGTCCAGGTCCAGATCCCCGGTGGGGACACGATGGGTAGTCCTGTCTGCCGTCTTCTCTGCCGTCTTCGTCCTCGACGATGTTCTCCGGTTTTGGACCCTTTATGCTCTGGCTCTGGTTCGCCCTGGTTCGACACTGCAGGGAGGGGTGAGTTAGATTACGGGAATGTCTGAAGAGCAGGGAAGGCCCGGTTCCGCCGGCCAGGTAGGCGGGGTGGAGCCTGCGGCGTGGACGCAGACAGGACCGTCTGGGCCTCCGAGACCCGGACCGTCGGAAGTGCCTCCGCCGCCCGTACAGTCCGGGCCCCCGCGGCAGGTGAAGGCAACACGTACCCTGTGGCTTCTCAGTTTCCTGGCCGGATTCGTTGCCATCGTGTTCGCGTACCTGTCTCGGGATGCCCGGTTGGAGTGGCTTCGGGCACTTGCCGCCGAACTTGGTCCGGACCAGGATTCGCAGACCCTGGACGCCGTGGCGGCCCTGGCGCATTGGGGCAGTCTGGGCGTCCTGGTGCTTATCATCGTGATCGAGGCGCTGTTGCTGCGGCCGATGATGCGTCAACGGGGGTGGGTGCGCTGGGTGCAGTTGGGCGTCCTGTTATCCCATGGCGGTGCGGCCGTGCTCGCGGACGCAGTCCTCGTTGCCCCGGGCGGCGGGGAAGACTATCTGCGCCTGCTGCTGGGCGTACAACTGGTGCTGGCCGCCGCCGCCCTGGTCATCAGCGTGCTGCCCGGTGCCAGTAACTGGTTTTCGGGCAGCAGGAAACGTAACGCCGGCCGGGCCGCTGACGCCCGCGGCGGGGCGGGCAGCGCATAGCCGTTACATCCTGGAGCATTGGCAGGCCCCGGCTGCCTCTGCACTATCCGCGAAGTTGTGCTAATCGAAGACGGCGAGCGGCGGCGGAGACGGGTTCTCAGGCCAGGTCCATTCGCGTGGTGTAGTGCCGTTGCCGCGTTACACCACGCCACTTGACCCGGGTGGCCCACCTTTCCCGAGGAATCAGGCCTCAACGAAAGCGATATGCTCTCCACTGGGTATCGTGAAGCACTGAGTAACGGGGATTCGCCGTTTAGGTGGTTTTCGCGATCCTGAAATTGCTGCAGCCGGGCTTACCCAGGCACAGGCCGACCAACAGGGCATTAACACCCGCTTCGCCGATTTGGATCTGGCTGGAGCGACTGCCCGGCCGTGGACCTATGAACGCGACCCGCGGGGGCAAGTGGGCCTGCTCATCGACACGCTGAATCGTACCGGGGCCTGGGGCGTGGCGCCGCTGGCCGGGGGAGTGGGTCCACCAGGCATCTCTTGCAATCCGGGCAAAGGTGCCGACTACCACCCTGCATGACCAGGTGGCACGGTTCCCCAGTTACAGCGAAGCCTTCCAGACGGCCTTCGAAAATATCAAGTACCGCAAGGAAGAATGGTTTATGGTGGGCGCCGCCTGCGAAGGAAAACTGCCCTGGCATCAACCCTGCGACTGCGATACGGTTCCCCCGGCGGTGAATCCGTTGTCTTCGAGCCATGATGCGGCAGCGTCACGGGCGCTGCGCTTTGCGTCTCCGGAAACTTCCTCGTTGAGCTCGATGAGGTCTTCGGTGGTCAGTTCACGGGAGACCTCATTGAGCACCTCGACTGCTTCGGCATCAACGCGGTCTTCCCGGACCAGGGGCACCACCTGCTGGGCGGCAAAATTGTCCTTCGGGTCTTCCAATGTGATCAGGTTGTGCGTGGCAATCAGCGGGGAAGTGCTGAAAACGTTGGCTGCCTGGATCTTGTCTTCCAACAGCGCGTTCACGGTGACAGGTCCGCCGGAGTCATTGATCGGCACGAATTCCTGGGGTACGCATCCGTAGGCTGCCTTGAGTCCGGGAAGTCCCTGCGGCCGCTCCTCAGCTTCGGGCGGCATGCCCAAGGCAATACGGTCGCAGACCTTGCCGAGATCGGTAAGGCTCTTCAAACCGTACTCTTCTGCCGTGGCTTGCGTGACGACGATGGAGTTCTTGTTCTCCGCCGCTGCCGGTTCCAGCACGGCCAGGCCAGCAGACAGCTCGGCGGACAGGGCCTGCATGACGTCTTCGGCGCTGACGGCCGTGGCGTCAGAATCCGCGTAACGCAGCAGGTTGCCGCTGTAATCGGGAACCAGATCGATGGAGCCGTCCTGCAGCGCCCGAACGTAAACCTCTCGGGATCCAATGGACAGCCTGGTAGTCGCCGGAATGCCGGCCGCGTTTAGCGCGCCTGCGTAAATTTCCGCCAACGTCTCGTTTTCGGGAAAATTCGCGGAGCCCACGACTAAAGACCCGTTTTCAGGACCGGAGGTTCCACCGTTGTCGAGGGGATTCGATGTTGCACCACAGGCCGTAAGTGCCAAGACGGATAGGGTGCCCGCCGTCACGGCGACCCAACGTTCGGGGACTGCTCGCATGTCATGTTCCTTTCGATAATTCCTGGCACGGATGATGAGTTCCGTGCAACGGCGCGGGTCGACCCCGCTTCTCTCCGATAGGAATGTTGCCGCTGATCGCCCCGAGGTCCTCCAACGCGCTCAGGTGATATCCGAGAGTAGGAGCAGAAAGTTCAGTGGCATGCTCGATCGCTGCACGTAGTGAGGGGCCTGCCTCCGCGAGATAGCGCAGTATCTGGACCCGGACGCGATTGCCCAACACTTCGATAGCCTGTCGTGATTTCCGGTCATGACGTGCATGCCCAGGATCCCGGCGATGACGGCCAGCATCCCCGCCAACAGGCCGGCGCTGCGGAGGAAGACCATGACAGGGCCGCGTGAGTGGTTTGTCATGGTCTTCCTCCTTCCGTGCCGGTATAGCGTGACTGAGCGTACCGGCTCAGGCTGAGCCGGTACGCCGCCTGCGCGGCCAAGAGGTTCAACGTACCCGGGCGGAGTTTGGTTTCACCAGGTGCGGCAACTGGGCGTTCGCGGAAAATGGATGTTGGGGGTCACAGCGGGCTCGTTGAGACGGACATCAGCTATGGCGCCGGGGACAATTCAACACCTGCAAGCAGTCGGGCCGTGAATAATCACCGGAAGGGAACCACCGCGGCAAATGACCAGTCAGGCCGCCCCCCCGCTTGGCGGGAGCCAATTTACGTCGATGATCTATGGCTACCGATTCCGGGGCAGGTACTATGCAGAAATGGCACCTCAGCAAGTGACTTCGACGTTCGTCGCGATGGTAGCGTCGGCGCTGCTGCTTTCCGGTTGCGGCGCAGCCGGCACTGGCAGCGCCGCCGGCCCCGCCCAGTCCGGCGCGGCACCGTCCGCGTCGATCCCGGCTGGACGTCTGTTGGATCCTGATGCTTTCGCTTCAGCGATGGCGGAACCGGAACGGGTCACCATCAACGTCCATGTTCCGTTCGCTGGGCAGATCGCAGGCACCGACCAAATGATTCCGTATGACCAGATTGGGGACAAAGCCGCGAAGCTCCCCGCCGATGTGCAGACACCGCTGGCTGTTTACTGCCGTAGCGGTAGCATGAGCAGCACTGCCGTGCGCGCCCTCATCGCACTCGGCTACACCAACATCGTAGAACTTGACGGCGGTATGGATGCCTGGGCCGCTTCCGGTCGCCCCCTGCTGTCCAATCCACCGGAATAAGCTCACCACGAGGGCCAACGCGTGACCGCCAATAACGGTGTATTCGACCCAACGCGTCCCCCGCGCGTTGCAACGACCGCCAAGGAGTGACGGGTGATGGCTGTCGCCGCTCTCATCCTCTCCATAGTCTTCGGCCTGCCCGACGGCGCGCGCCACCTGATCCAATGGCACCGCACGGGCGACGCCGGGAACAGGCAGTTCTCTGTCAGGCCGGCATCCCCTGATCCGGCTCTACTGCCTGCACGGAACCAGTTTAATTACCACGCAGACAGGTCCGGCAGGCGCCTTGGACCCGGCCACATCACACACGAAAATTGTTCTGCTGGCAAGGAAGGCTGGCTGGGTGTGCGGGCCGCCGGGCGGGCAGATGCATCGCCGGCGGCCCGGTCGGTTACTTGAGGTAGGAGAAGACGCCCATCATGCCGCGTTCGGCGTGGTAGGCGTTGTGGCAGTGCGTGAGCCATTGGCCGGGGTTGTCGGCATCAAATTCGAAGACCACGGTCTGCTTGGGTTTGACGATGACGGTGTCTTTGCGGGCACCGTTGTCGGCAAGCTGGAAGGTGTGTCCGTGCAGGTGCATGGGGTGCCACATGTCGGTGTCGTTGACGATTTTGACCTGTACGCGTTCGTTCAGCCGGAGGTCGAAGGCGCCGTCGAGCGGTTTGGCCATGTCGAAGCGGCGGCCGTTGATGCCCCAGTCGTATTTCTCCATGGACCCGGTCAGCCGCATCTCGTGGACCCGGTCCGGCGGCTTGGGCGCGAACAGGACTGATTCGTCTGCTTTCAGGCGGCTGCCATCCGTGACGGTTCCGTCCAGCGTCTTGGGCATCCGCCCTGCCGGGGGAGGTGTTCCGATTCCGGTGCTGATCAAACCGTAGGCGTTGCCTTCCTTGCCTTCCGGCAGTGCCAGGACGGGCGTGTAGCCGTCGCGCACG
>NZ_JABBCH010000109.1 GCF_012952295.1 Crystallibacter degradans | reverse complement strand
GGATCGGCTGCTATTCCTCGGGGTGCGTTGCCTGGTGATTGGCATCTTAGTATCCGGGCTGCCGATGCAGCTGGTAACGGCACAACGATTAACGCCACAGAAACCCTGAACCTACCCAAGTTGCGCGTGGTCAGCGCGACTCCGGATAGCTCTATGCCTGTGGTTGAGGAGCTGAGTTTCTCTCCTGAGTCGGTGGATGTTTCCGATGGTCCGGCGACGGTCCAGGTTCGTGCGCGGATTACTGATGACATCTCGGGCGTTAAGTGGCCGTATGTGACTTTT
>NZ_JABBCH010000108.1 GCF_012952295.1 Crystallibacter degradans | reverse complement strand
CCATGGATGGCCTGGCCGTTGCCCACGTAGATCGCGATGTGCGGCACACCGGCACCAGCATCGTCGTAATAGATCATGTCGCCCGGCTGCGGAGTCGAAACCTGCGTACCGTACGCCATGAACTGCGCCGGAGCCAGATCGCCCACGGAGATACCGGCCGAACGCAGCGCGTTCTCGACCATCGCGGTGCAGTCCTGCGACACACCGATCTGGCCGTAAGCCGACGCCACCAACGCGGCACCAATACCGCTGGCAGCAACATCAGCCTTCGCCTCCGGCTTCGGGGCCTCCTCG
>NZ_JABBCH010000107.1 GCF_012952295.1 Crystallibacter degradans | reverse complement strand
TACTGGCACCTCTGCGTATCAGGTTCGGGCGTATTCATCGGCTGGCGCCTGTGTAGGTCTGTCTGATCCGCTGCTGCTAGTGACCATCTGGGAGAAGAGGCGGGCCGTTCGCCGGAGGATCCTGAGTAGTGTTCTGTGCGGCGATATTGCTGGGGCTTTGGGTTCCTGTCGCCGGTTACGGTTGGCGTTTCAGGCTGGCGTATCTGGCCCAGTTTTCTCCGGCTGAATCGGCGTGTTTGAAGGCCACTTGGTAGCTGTAGCCGAGTGCGTCCGCGACTAGTGGCGGCGGCATCT
>NZ_JABBCH010000106.1 GCF_012952295.1 Crystallibacter degradans | reverse complement strand
GCGCTGCGACCCGTACGAGGGGCTGGGCGTAGAGCAGGAGCAGGATCCCTGCGACCCGGTAGGGAAGGGATTCGCTGCTGCCGCTGAGGAGTTCCCGGAGCCACGCCAGCCGCTGGTCCTGGGCGAGCGTGGGGCGGGTTCGTGCGGTGTAGTGGCCGACATCGACGCTGACGTTGAGCCTGGTGTTGCGGGCGAAGACGAAGAAGGTCCGGATCAGCTTGCGGGTGGTGGGGCCACTCGCCCTCCACTCGTCAACGTCCTGCTGGACGCAGGTCGCGGCGGTGCGCTGGTGCGT
>NZ_JABBCH010000105.1 GCF_012952295.1 Crystallibacter degradans | reverse complement strand
GGCTCTTCAGAATTGAGAGTGTAGTTTCGGTCTGAATCCGCCGGATTCCAGCAGCGATCTGGCGACATAGTTGGTGAGATTCCGGAAGCCGAGGGCAGATCCTCGTAGGTGTTCGAGTCTCCCATTGATCGCTTCACTTGGGCCGTTTGATGTGCCGGGTCGCTCGAAGTATGCCAGCACGTCCTGGGCCCGTCGTTTGAGGGTGCGCCCGAGAGTTCGGAGCTCGGTCAGCGCGGTGGGGACGCCGCTGCTGAGGGAGTCAATCACGGCTTGCATCATCTGCTGACCTTTGGCCCGG
>NZ_JABBCH010000104.1 GCF_012952295.1 Crystallibacter degradans | reverse complement strand
CTCCGGCCACCTCACCCGGGCCTTGCCCGCGTTGCGGCTGCAGCGGGCGCAGACATCGGTGCCCGTGGTCCTCGGTCGGCCGCGGGTGGTGTTGCGCGGGCTGAGGCCTGAGGGCTCAGTGGTCATCATCGATGATGCGGGCTCGGCGTGGGCGGGCGGTGCGGTTGAGGTCGACGACGTTGGGGGAGCTGGCGGTCCCGGTCTTGCGGGCCTTTACGTCTGCTGCGGTGACCGTGATGAGGTCCTCCGGGCCGCAGGAGAAGATGTCGCAGATCGCGGAGATGAGCTGCAGTGCGACGCGTTCGGGCTTCTGGTTCACGAGCCG
>NZ_JABBCH010000103.1 GCF_012952295.1 Crystallibacter degradans | reverse complement strand
CCCGCGCACCTGCGCGGATCGCTCACCTGGGACCAAGGCGTGGAAATGGCCAGGCACAAAGCCTTCAGCATCGCCACCGACATGGACGTCTACTTCTGCGCCCCACACAGCCCCTGGCAACGCGGCTCCAACGAGAACACCAACGGCCTGCTACGTCAATACTTCCCCAAAGGCACCGACCTGTCTGTCCATGACCCGGAAGAATTGGAACGCGTCGCCCAGCAACTCAACGCCCGACCACGCAAAACCCTCGGCTGGGACACTCCCGCAGAGCAACTTCGTGATTTACTGATAGCCAGCTGACCACGGGTGTTGCATCGACCCCTAGAATCCGCCC
>NZ_JABBCH010000102.1 GCF_012952295.1 Crystallibacter degradans | reverse complement strand
CGTTTCAGGAGCCACTGCAGCCATTGGGCTCGTTCGAAGCGGTAGCGTTGCATTTGCCGGCCGATGGCTTCCAGGACCCCGAAGTACTCAGCGAGGGTCCGCAAGCTGGTCTCTTTAACGATGTGCCGGCGTCCAGCAACGCGGCCGGTCGTATTCCAGCAGCCATCGGTCACTAGGGGTTGCAGCCATTCTTGGCTGGGGGATAGGGGCCTAGTTGCATAACTTCCTTCACTGTATTTAGTTGCCTTACTGGAATTACTTGTATTGAAAGTTTTGCAAGTATCGAATGCTGGCGCTTACAGCCACTCTCGGTCCCGATCTTCCTTTCCGGGACCAATGGATAACTCTAGCCG
>NZ_JABBCH010000101.1 GCF_012952295.1 Crystallibacter degradans | reverse complement strand
CAGTGGAACGCGAATCCGAGCACCCCCTGGCCGGCGCCGTCGTCAACTACGCCGTCGCCCGGGGCGTGCCCTCGCTGGACGCCGGTTCCTTCCGCAATGTCCCCGGACACGGTACCGGAGCCACCGTAGACGGGCGCCGGGTCCTGGTGGGAAACCGTAAGCTCATGATTGCCGAAGGCGTTGATATTGCCCCCATAGCCGAGCAGCGTGAAACCCTCGCCTCCACCGGCCGCACCGCCGTGCTGATGGCCGTGGACGGCAGCGCCGCCGGTGTCATCGCCCTGGCCGATGCCGCCCGCGAGACCGCTGCCCCCGCCGTGGCGGCCCTGCACGAGGCCGGGATCGAAGTCGTCA
>NZ_JABBCH010000100.1 GCF_012952295.1 Crystallibacter degradans | reverse complement strand
TGACGACTTCGATCCCGGCCTCGTGCAGGGCCGCCACGGCGGGGGCAGCGGTCTCGCGGGCGGCATCGGCCAGGGCGATGACACCGGCGGCGCTGCCGTCCACGGCCATCAGCACGGCGGTGCGGCCAGTGGAGGCGAGGGTTTCACGCTGCTCGGCTATGGGGGCAATATCAACGCCTTCGGCAATCATGAGCTTACGGTTTCCCACCAGGACCCGGCGCCCGTCCACGGTGGCTCCGGTACCGTGTCCGGGGACATTGCGGAAGGAACCGGCGTCCAGCGAGGGCACGCCCCGGGCGACGGCGTAGTTGACGACGGCGCCGGCCAGGGGGTGCTCGGATTCGCGTTCCACTG
>NZ_JABBCH010000010.1 GCF_012952295.1 Crystallibacter degradans | reverse complement strand
GGAACTCTTCCCGGAGAACGAACATCTGCACCGCTGGATCGACGCCGCGCAGGAGCACGTCGAGTTCGAGGGCCTGCCGGCACGGATCTGCTGGCTGGGCTACGGCGAACGGCAGAAGGCCGGGCTGTTGTTCAACCAACTGGTGGCCGAGGGCAAGGTCTCCGCGCCGATCGTGATCGGCCGCGACCACCTGGACTCCGGTTCCGTGGCCTCGCCGTACCGCGAGACCGAATCCATGGCGGACGGTTCCGACGCGATCGCCGACTGGCCGCTGCTGAACGCCCTGGTCAACACATCCTCCGGCGCCACCTGGGTGTCCATCCACCATGGCGGCGGCGTCGGCATTGGCCGCTCCATCCACGCCGGCCAGGTCTCCGTGGCCGACGGCACCGAACTGGCGGCGCAGAAACTGGAACGGCTGCTGACCAACGATCCGGGCATGGGAGTGATCCGGCACGTCGATGCGGGTTACGATCGGGCCGTCGAGGTTGCTGCCGAGCGCGGGGTAAGGGTACCGATGAACGAGTCCTGATCCTGCCTCGTCCTACCCGCCCGTCTTGTCCTGTCCGCCTGTCCCCATCCGGAGGTCCTCTTTGGAAACCGTTTCCCAGCTGCTCGAGTCAATTAGCGACGTCGGCCGTGACACTGCCCGCGGCGGCTATTCGCGTCCGGTGTATTCGACGGCGGAGTTGGACCTGCGCGGCTGGTTCGTCGAGCAGGCCGGCCGACGCGGGCTGGAGGTGGAGACCGACCGCAACGGCATCATCTGGGCCTGGTGGGGTGCGCCCGAAAAAGGCGCGCTTGTCACCGGCAGCCACCTGGACTCGGTGCCCGGCGGGGGCGCCTTCGACGGCCCGCTCGGCGTGGCCTCGGCACTCGCCGCCGTCGACGTCCTGCGGCGGCGCGGGGTCCAGCCGAACCGGTCCCTTGCCATCACGGTGTTTCCGGAAGAGGAGGGCTCACGCTTCGGGGTGGCCTGCCTCGGCTCGCGGCTGCTGACCGGCGCCATCGATCCGGACAAGGCCCGTAACCTGCGCGACGCGGACGGCAATACCTTTGCGGAAGTCTCGCAGGGGAACGGGCTGGACCCCGAACACCTCGGGCGGGACGAGGAAGCGCTGGCCCGGATCGGCGACTTCGTCGAACTGCATGTCGAGCAGGGCCGCGGCCTCGGCGAGGAGGGGCCCGCGATCGCCGTCGGCAGTTCCATCCTGGGCCACGGACGGTGGAAGCTGACGGTCAGCGGCCAGGGCAACCATGCCGGAACTACGCTGATGCAGGACCGGGCGGATCCGATGGTGGCGGCGGCGCAGATCATTATTGCCGTGCAGAAATCCGCCGCGGCCCAGCCGGACGCCCGCGCCACGGTGGGGCGGCTGGAGCCGATCCCCGGCGGCACCAACGTCATCGCCTCGCGGGTCCAGCTGTGGCTCGACGTCCGGCATCCGGAAGACGCCGTGACCGCCGCGCTCGTGGAGGCGATCCACGGCAAGGCGCAGAAGATTGCCGCGTTCGAGGGCTGCTCCGTGACGCTGACCGAGGAGTCCTATTCCGGCACCGTGCACTTCGATGCGGCGCTGCAGCGGCAGCTCGAAAATGCGCTGCCCGGGGCCCCGGTACTGGCCACGGGTGCCGGCCACGATGCCGGCGTACTGGCCGGTTATGTGCCGTCCGGCATGATCTTCGTGCGCAACCCGACCGGCATTTCCCACTCGCCGGAGGAACACGTTGAGGACGACGACGCCGACGCGGGCGCGGGTGCGCTGGCCGACGTATTGGAGGGGCTGCTGTGAGTGTCTGGTGCGAAGCCGCTTGGATCCGCGGACGCGGCATTGTTTCCGGGGTGCGTGTGGAGGTGGACGAGTCCGGAATCGTTACCCGACTGGAGCTCGGCGCGGAGCGGAAGGCTTCGGACCTGCCGGTCTCCGGCGTGGCCTTTCCGGCTGCTTCCAACGCCCACTCGCATGCGTTCCACCGGGTCCTGCGCGGCCGCACGCATGACATGGGCGTGGGCAGTTTCTGGACGTGGCGGGAGCAGATGTACCGCGCGGCCGGGGCGCTGACCCCGGCGCTGTATGAGCAGCTGGCCACCGCCGTCTTTGCCGAAATGGTGGTGACGGGCTGGACCAGCGTGGCCGAATTCCACTACGTCCACCACCGCCCCGACGGCACGCCGTACGGCGGCACAGGGAGCTCAGCAAGCACCGGCAGCGCAGACCCGAACGGAGCCGACGGCCCGCATGCCATGGAGCTCGCGCTGGCCAGGGCAGCGGTCAACGCCAGGATCAGGCTGACGCTGCTGGACACCTGCTACCTCGCTGGCGGCATAGGGCAGGAGCTCTCGCCGGAACAGCTGCGGTTCGGCGACCCGGATGTGCACGCATGGTTGTCGCGGCTGGCGTCCCTGCGCGAAGCCATCTCGCGGGAATTCAGCCCGGATCAGGTCACTGTCGGTGCCGCGCTGCATTCGGTTCGCGGTGTGCCCGCTGACGTGCTGCCGGTCATCGCCGAGCAGCTGCCGCCGGAGATTCCGCTGCACATCCACCTTTCCGAACAGCCCGCCGAAAACGAAGCCTGCCTGCAGGCTACCGGCCTGACGCCGACGGCGCTGCTGCGCCGGAGCGGCCTGCTCACCCGCCGGCTTTCGGCCGTCCACGCCACCCACCTGACGGAGCAGGACATTGCCATGCTTGGCGCCGCCCACGCCACCGTGGTGATGTGCCCGACCACCGAGGCGGACTTGGCGGACGGCATCGGCCCGGCCGCGGCACTGCGCGACGCCGGGGCACGCATCGCGCTCGGCACGGACCAGCACGCCGTCGTCGATCCGTGGCTGGAAATGCGCGCGCTCGAACACGGTGAACGGCTGCGGTCTGGTCAGCGCGGCTGGTTCCCTCCCGAAGCATTGCATGAGGCGGCCTCGGATGCCGGCGCCCGCTCGCAGGGCAGAAGGCTGCCCGGCTTCGAACGGGGGAAGTACTGCGATTTGATGGCGGTGGATCCCAGCAGCCTGCGCACCATCGGCTCGCAGCCGGACCAGCTGGCGCTTTCCGCCACCGCGCAGGACGTCAGGACCGTCGTCATCGGCGGCCGCCTTGCCGCCCGCCAAGGCATCCACGCGACGCTGGGCGACCCCGCCCGGCTGCTCGCGGCAGCCATCACCGACGTCGACGCCGCAGGAACCGGCGATACCGCAGCCAAGGGAGCCCTCCAAAGATGACCTCTACGCAGTCCACGCTGATCACCAACATCGGCGAGCTCATGACCCAGGATCCGGCACGCGGGACGGCTTCAGTCCTGCGCGACGCCGCCGTCGTTATTGAGGGTGAACGGATCAGCTGGATCGGACCCGCCGGCCAGGCGCCGCAAACAGATGAAATGTACGACGCCGAAGGCCGCGCGGTGCTGCCGGGCTGGGTCGATTCGCACACTCATTTGGTGTTCGCCGGGGACCGGACCGCTGAGTTCGAGGCACGGATGGCTGGGGAGAGCTATGCGGCCGGCGGGATCGCCGTGACTACCGGGGCCACCCGCACCGCCGACGATTTCGACCTGACCCGGTTGCTGATGGGACGCGTCGCCGAGGCGGTTGCCGGCGGTACGACCTACTTGGAGACGAAGACCGGTTACGGGCTCGATGTGGAGCACGAGGCGCGGTCCGCGCGCATTGCCTCCACAGTGGCGGACCAGGTGACGTATCTGGGCGCCCATCTGGTCCCGGACGGAATGGACGCGGATGCCTACACCGAGCTGGTCTGCGGCGAGATGCTCGCGGCGGTCCGGCCATACGTGCAGTGGGCGGACGTCTTCTGCGAGCGTGGTGCCTTCAACGAGGAGCAGTCACGGCGCGTGCTGGCCGCGTGCCGGGATGCCGGACTAGGACTCCGCGTGCACGGCAACCAGCTGGGCGAGGGGCCGGGCGTGCAGCTTGCCGTCGAGTTCGGTGCCGCCAGTGTGGACCACGTCAACTACCTGGCAGACACCGACGTGAAAGCACTGGCCGACAGCTGGTCCGGTTGGGACCGCGCGGCCGGGACGGGGGAACGCGGCACAGTGGCTACCTGCCTGCCGGCCTGCGATCTCTCGACCAGGCAGCCCTTGGCGCCGGGTCGGCAGCTGCTCGATGCCGGCGTCGAAATTGCCCTCGCTTCCAACTGCAACCCGGGCACGTCCTACACAAGCTCGATGAACTACTGCGTGACCACTGCCGTCCTGCAGATGGGCCTGAGCGTCCAGGAGGCAGTCCGGGCGGCGACCTATGCAGGCGCCCTGGCCTTGGAGAAGCACGTTGGCGCCGACGTCGATGGACAGCGGGCGGTGGGCTCGATCGCCGTCGGTCATCGGTCGGACCTGCATTTGCTCAATGCGCCCTCCGCCACGCATCTCGCTTACCGGCCCGGCATGCCGCTGACTGCGGCGGTCTGGCGCGCTGGGGTGAAAGTGCGCTGATTTTCGCTGGTGATTTGCCTGCCTGCCTGCCAGCCGGGCAGCCGCTGGTCCGAGATGCCGGCTGCCGCTGGGCCGAGATGGCGGCTGCTGCTACTTCGCGGTCCAGCCGGGATTCCGTCCCGTCAGCCCTAACAATCGGTCCAGCAGCGGTGCATCGGCGGGAATCTCGATGACGGGGCCGAACAGGCCCTCGCGATCTTCGCCTTCCTTGGCGGAGAGCTCGGCAAATTCGTAGGCCGCCTGCAGGTTGGCTGTGTCGGCCTCGAACGTCTGGCCCGTGGCAGCGGCCAGATCCCAGCCGTGGACCACCAGTTCGTTGGTAGCCACCAAGCCCATGAGCTCGGCGGGCATGGTCACGCCGCCCGCCTGTGCCATACCTTGCCAGGCAGACGGATGTTGCCAGGCAGCAGCCAGGCCGTCCAGGCGCTGGGGGAGAAGGTTCCGCCAATCCGGGTCCAGGTTCGCAGCCGAGGGCCGATTATCCGGGGCGTCGGGCGGCACGGAGCCATAGCCCGGCTCCATCGATGCTTTGGTCGCCGCGTCCCTGAACGCGAGGGTCAAGCCCATGAAGTGGTCCAGCAGGTCCCCGACGCTGTAGTACTCGCAGGGCGTTGGCCCGGCCAGCTGACCGTCCCCGATGCCCTTGACAATTTCCGCCACCTGCCGCGCGGCTGGTTCCAGATTGAGCACGCCGGACCTCCCTCTCTTGTCGCCTATTCCTGTCTTTTTGACCTTCGCACGCGGGGTGCCCGGCGTCCAGAGCCAAGCCGCGGCATTGCGCCAATCCGTCCTTGTTGAGCACGCTCCCAGCAGGAGTTGGCAAGATAGACCCATGCAGAGCCAGACCGCAGCCACCGACACCGTGCCCCGCACCCGCCGCTACTACCACGCCGAAGTGCTGATCGTTCTGGGGCTCTCCCTGGGGCAGTCCGCCGTCTACGCCATTGTGAACCTGCTGGAAAAGATGACGCGGGCGCCACTGGGATCGCAGACCACGGCGCTGAACCCGGTCCTGAACGAGCGGGAACTGTTCGACCTGCTCTACCAACTGCTGGCAATCTTCTTTGCCCTGGTCCCCGTGGCGCTGGTGCTGTTCCTGCTGGCAGGGCCGGGTGAACGTGCCCGCGAGGCCTTCCGGAAGATCGGGTTTACCTTCGCCCGACCTGGCGTGGACTTTGGACTGGGCTTCGGGCTGGCCCTGCTGATCGGCGTGGGCACCTTAGGGGTGTATGCGGGCGGGCGCGCCCTGGGCATCACGACGGCGATAGTCCCGGCCGCGCTGGACGAATACTGGTGGACTGTCCCGGTCCTGGTTCTCTCCGCCCTGCGCCACTCGGTGCTGGAGGAGGTCGTTGTGGTCGGCTATCTCTTCAACCGGCTGGCCAAGCTGGGCTGGGGCACCTGGACCATCATTTTCACCAGCGCTCTGATCCGCGGCAGCTACCACCTGTACCAGGGGATCGGGCCCGGCATCGGCAACTTCCTGATGGGCCTTGTCTTCGGCTATGCCTACACCCGGACCAAACGGGTGATGCCCCTGGTGATAGCCCATGCCCTGCTCGACATCGCCGGCTTCGTTGGCTACGCCCTCTTCGGCTCCGCCATCGGCATCGGCGAATAGCAGCAGCGCCGATAGTCTGCGGCTGGGGCAACCATTCGGCTGCGAATCGGGATGATGCTGCGGCGGCAGAAAGGCGGCCCTTCCCCGAACCGCAGCGTGACCCCATTTCGCAGCACGATGCACTGACCCTGGTGCATGGCACACGGTCCGGCGCAGCGAACGTGAATCTTCATTGACTGCTGATAGGAGGGACTCCCGGCCACCGGTTGTTCCATCGATCCTGCTTGAGGCCAGCATTGAGCAGCAGCTTCACGAGTCCGCTTGGCCGGTGGGACTCAGGCTGCCACGCGGCGTCCCACGTCCATCGAACGAAATGGACCCCACAGGCGCGAATTCGGTCCTCGCGTTTCTTCTCTGCCACGACCCTGTCCACAGGTGTCTGACCCTTCAAATACTCTCCATTGGAGTACTTGGCTGTACCGTCGAACTCCCCGACGAGGCGTTTCTCCTTCCAATAGAAGTCGGTGATTCCTACCGTCCTGCCATCCGTGTCATGGAATGCGTATTGCAGCTCCGGGGCCGGAAAATGAAACAAGTACATTAAGGCTCTAGACAAGGATTCGCCTGGCAACTGCGCACGCGGATCCGCAAAGTCAATGACTCTGTGAGCTCGCAGCGATTTCGCCTTGGTAGGAAGCTGATCTGCCAATGCGTGCAGGTGGGATCTTGCCAACGCTGGCAGGTTCCGTTTCCTATCCGGCCGGAGAACATGGTCCAGAACGGGGACGGCATGCTCAAACGGCAAATGTCCGGCTACGTCGACTGCCGTTTGTGCCCGTGACGTTACGGCATATCCATCTACTGTCTCCAATGGTTCCAGTAGTTTCGAGGCGTGCCATCGCATACCGGCGCGGCGTAATCCATGACAACCTTCAGCTGCCAGCAACTGCACCTCGGTACTCTTGCCCACTACCGGCATACCCCAGATGACCGCAGCAGACTGCCACACGAGCACCCGGGGTGAGCGTCCCTTGCTCACAGCCGCCTCAACGTGGATCCGGTACTGGTCCCACCAAGGCATGCTTGCCCAGTGCTGGGTTCGGACGTAGACACCGTTACGAACGCGCGTCAGTTCCCCGGTCCGGCACCGTTCGGCAAGGCTCCTTCGGCCGATCCCCGTGAGGTCGTAGTCATGGGAAAAGATCAGTTGAGAACACATTCTTCAACCCTGATCGTGTCCGAGCGGTTGGTCTCCTACGATGCGGGCAGATGTGGACAACGCGGTCTGAATACCTGCTGTGGAGGACGATTAACGGGGAAAAGCTTCGATTCGGGATTCCGCCTGCACCGCGTAGGCAAGGCAGAATCCCAAATCGAAGCGTCGCCCCAAAACGGAGCGAAATCTCCGGAAAGGAGCGGTTAGAGTTCGACGACGCCCTTGTCGGTCTCGAACCGTACGGACATGATGCCCGGGGTGCCGTTCGGTGCCGTCCAGGCAACTTTGACGTCATCCAGCAGCGCATCGATCGGTGTTCCCAGCCAGTCCGCCACACGGGTAGAGGAGCCGCCGATGGTCAATCCAATCAGCTTCGCCGTTGCGGGGTAGGCCTTCGACGGGTGCAGCTCTTCGGTGCCGTCGTCCCAGCGCAGCATGTACGGAACCTGCGGGTCCGCGATGAGGCCCTTAATGCCGATCTGCTGCCAGGTCAGTTCGCGGCCATCCGGGAACTTGCGGCCGCCCGGCACCGCATGGCGCCCCAGCCGTTCCTCGAACGGGGCCAGATCGTCGACCTCGACGCACCAGCCCATCCAGCCGCCGCCTGCTTCGGAGCGGGCGCGCACGGCCTGGCCGAACGGCGCCTTGTCCGACGCCGGGTGGTTCAAAACCTCGACGACCTCAAGGTAGTGGCGGTCCGTTAGGGGGAAAATCATGTTACGGGTTCCAAAGCGGGGGTGGACGCCCCCCTTGACGGCTTCGATACCTAGCGCTGCCGAAATCCGTTCGGTAGTAGCCGCCAGGCCATCGGGTTCACAGGCATATGAGACATGATCGAAACGCATGCCTCATTTTGGCATTTTGTGATGTGCCTCTCGACTAAGGGTGTCCTAACCGACATTCACACACCGTCACATACTTGCTGAAAAAGTGCCTGTCGCCGAACCTAGATACAGGTCATGAGTGCCAGCAACAAGCCCCGGCTAGCTGGCCGGCAACCCTCCAACCGCGGTGGGGTGCCCCGGGTGAGGACCAGGCTTCCGCCAGCAGGCGGGACGCAAGCGCGGGTCACCCGAGAAAAATGCCGGAAACCGGTTCCCGGGTAGACCCCTTTGAGACAAGAGGGAGTTCCACATGTCAAATGACTGGTCATTCGAAACCCGCCAGATCCATGTAGGCCAGGAGCCGGACGCCGCAACAGGCGCGCGTGCCCTGCCCATCTACCAGACGACGTCGTTCGTCTTCCCGAGTGCCGAAAGCGCGGCCAACCGTTTTGCGCTGGCCGAACTGGCGCCCATCTACACCCGGATCGGCAACCCGACCACGGAAGCCGTGGAGAACCGGATCGCGAACCTGGAAGGCGGCGTTGGCGCACTGCTGCTGTCCTCCGGCCAGGCGGCGTCCACGTTCTCCATCCTGAACGTTGCCGAAGCCGGTGACCACGTCGTCGCCAGCCCCAGCCTCTACGGCGGCACGTACAACCTGCTGAAGAACACCCTGAAGAAGTTCGCCATCGAGGTGACCTTCGTCGAGGATCCGGACAACCTGGACCAGTGGCGCGCCGCCGTCAAACCGAACACCAAGGCATTCTTCGGCGAGGCCGTGTCCAACCCGCGCCTGGATGTGCTCGACGTCGAGGGCATCAGCGCCATCGCCCACGAGGCCGGGGTGCCGCTGATCGTGGACAACACGCTGGCCACCCCGTACCTGATCCGCCCGATCGAGTGGGGCGCCGACATCGTGGTCCATTCGGCCACCAAGTACCTCGGTGGCCACGGCAGCGCCATTGCCGGCGTGATCGTGGATTCGGGCAACTTCGACTTCGCCAAGGACCCGGAGAAGTTCCCCGGTTTCAACACCCCGGATGAGAGCTACAACGGCCTGGTCTTCGCCCGCGACCTCGGCGTTGGTGGCGCGCTCGGAGCCAACCTGGCCTACATCCTCAAGGCCCGCGTCCAGCTGCTGCGCGACCTCGGCTCCTCCGCCGCTCCGTTCAATGCGTTCCTGATCGCCCAGGGCCTGGAGACACTGAGCCTGCGCATGGAGCGCCACGTGGAGAATGCGCAGAAGGTGGCCGAATGGCTTGAAAAGCACGACGCCGTTACGTCCGTTGCGTACGCCGGCCTGCCTTCCAGCCCGTGGCACGAGCGCGGCCGCAAGTATGGCCCCAAGGGCACGGGTGCCATCATTGCGTTCGAAATCGCCGGCGGGCTCGAGGCCGGCAAGCGCTTTGTCGATGGACTGGAACTGCACTCCCATGTGGCCAATGTCGGCGACGTCCGTTCGCTGGTGATCCACCCGGCGTCGACCACCCATGCCCAGCTGTCCCCGGAGGCGCAGGCAGCCGCTGGTGTCACGCCGGGTCTGGTCCGGCTGTCCGTTGGCATCGAGCACATCGACGATATTCTTGCGGACCTCGAAGCCGGTTTCCGCGCATCCAAGGGTGCCGCCTGAACGCGGCATCATGAAGGAATCACAGGCATAGCATTGACAACTCTGCAACCACAGGAGCTGCTGGACACGGCGGCGGACGGCATTTTGCGTTACGCGTCCATCGGCGCCCTCGAGCTGGAAACGGGCGGCTTTCTGCCGGAGGTCGTTCTGGGCTACGAAACCTGGGGCACCCTGAACGAGGATGCCTCCAACGCCGTGCTCATTGCGCATGCCCTGACCGGCAGCACCCATGTTGCGCGCGGAGATACGGATGAGGCGGGCTGGTGGGATCCCCTGGTGGGGCCCGGCGCCACGATCGACACCAACGAGTACTTCGTGATGGCGGCCAATATGGTCGGCGGCTGCTACGGCTCCACCGGTCCGTCCTCACCGGCGCCTGACGGCAAGCACTGGGGTTCGCGCTTTCCGCTGGTGACCATCCGCGATTCGGTCCACGCCGAGGCGCGGCTGGCCGACCGGCTGGGCATCAAGCGCTGGCATGCTGTTCTCGGCGGCTCCATGGGCGGTGCCCGCGCGCTCGAATGGGCCGCTACCTACCCGGAGCGGACCGCCCGTTGTGCCGTGATTGCCTGCGGTGCGGCGAGCACCGCGGAGCAGATCGCATTTGCGCAGGCGCAGGTGCTGGCCATCCGACTGGACCCGGACTTCAACGGCGGCGACTACTACGAAGGGCCCGCGCCCGACGCAGGCCTCGGCATCGCCCGCAGGATCGCGCATATCAATTACCGGTCCGAGCCCGAATTCGAGTACCGCTTCGGCCGCAACGCCCAGGGAACGGAACAGCCCTTCGGCAGCGCCAACCCGGCAGAGCGCGGGCGGTATGCGGTGGAAAGCTACCTGGACCACCAGGCCAGCAAACTGGCGGGCCGGTTCGACGCCAACAGCTACATCCTGATGACCGAAGCCCTGATGAGCCACGACGTCGCACGCGGGCGCGGTTCGGTCCAGCAAGCCTTGGCCGACGTGGAAACGGATTTCTTCATCGCCGCCGTTGATTCCGACCGGTTGTACTTCCCGGAGCAGTCGCGCCAGCTGGCCGAAGCGCTGCCCACGCCGCCCAAGGTGCACATGATCGAAGTGCCCACCGGCCACGACGGATTCCTGACTGACATCCACCAGCTGCACAATGAGCTAGTGACCCAGTTCTTCCCGCACAGCTGATCCGGCTACGTCCCGGGCTGCCGCGCCCGCCGAACGGTTCCTTGCCCCGTGACGCGTTGCGAATCGCGCCGCGGATAACCACCACGACAATTCCGATCAGGGCCAGCAGGAAAACGAAGCTCAGTGCACGCAGCCGATCAGGAACTCAGCCCATCAGGAATCGAGCAGGTCCACCGTGACAGTGCGGTCCAGGAACGTTTCATAGCGGGCGACGGCGGCGTCCAAGGCCTGTTTCTGCGGCGGAGTCAGCGCCAGGTGCAGCAAGATACTAACGACGGCGGTCTCCGGCTTCAGCGTGTGCTGCCAGTTTCCGATCATGCGCCCGTCGAGCAGGACCACATGGCTGGGCTGTTTGCTGGCCACCGAGGCCGGGGCGGTCCCGCCCAGATAATGCCTGGTGGGCGTGTAGCCCATAACGTATTCGTCGTAGCACTGGATCAAGTCGATCCGAGGGGTTGCCGGCGCGGCGCTGGGTGGCGCGAGACTGACGTCTGGATCGGCCGAGGCTGCTTCGTTTGCTGAATGTGCGGGGCCGGAGGCCATGACGAATTCGCACCCATCGGCGCTGAACGACTGCAGCTGGGAACGGCCGCCCGCCCCTACGTCTTCTTGACTGTCCGCAGCGAGCACAGCCAGTCCACGCCGGACGTCCGCCTGCGTCAGGCCGGACCACAGGGCGCAGTCTTTGACCGTGGCGGGTCCACGGCTGGAAAAGTAGCGCCGGATCAGTTCGGCAAGTGCCTGGTCGCGATTGAAGTCCGCGGCCAGGGCGGACACCCGTTCGTCGAAGAGGGCGTAGGTCTGGCGGACCGCGCCGCTTTCGCTGGTCCGCGGTACGCCGCTGACGAGAACTTGGTCCATTTCCGCATGGAAGGCCATATGGCCCAGGCGCTGGCCACGCAGGGGCGCCCCGTTCAGACGCTCGCCCGTATCCTCCAGCAGGCCCGCCCGTTCGAGCTCGGCGGCCAGCTCATCGCGGGTCAGGTGCCGGCCACCGGCTACGGCCGCTCCGAGGACGTCGTTGCTGCGGCTTACGGTCTCTGCGTCGAGTCCCAACTGCCGGTCCCGGGTCTTATTGCCGGCCCTGAGCCTCGGGCCGGACAGAGTCATCAGCCAGCGCAGATCCTCCGCAAGGACAAAGTGCCAGGTCGGCCGGAGCACATGCGTCCGCAGTATCGTACCTGTTGTAATGGCGGCATCCACGGCTGCTGCGTTGTCCCGGGCTGACCCCTGGCACCGTTGCGCTAATGTCCATCGGGCATACGCATACTCTTGCGCCTGCACAGCGAGCAACGAGCGCAAGGAGGCCTCGGCGTCGTACGCTCCTTCTCCCCACAGCTGCTGCGCGAGCAACCGGTGCCGGACAATCCCGGCTGCCAGCGCGGTCTCGTCGTTGAGCCCACCAGCACCGGAAACCTTCTGGCCGCCAAGCGCGCTGCCCGCGGGATCCACGCTCAGCCGGCCTTCATCCGGCCGCGCCCGGCGGCATGCCCGGGCCGAAGATCGGGCCGGGTATCGGGCGCTTGGGGGAGATCCCGTCGCCGGACGATCGGTGGCGCAGGCGCCGCAGGACCCAGGGAACCAGATGCTGGCGCGCCCAGACCAGATCCTCGGTGCGGGCGGTGCGCCAGTTCTTCGGCGGCAGCGGCTTGGGGATTTCGGGTTGCAGGCAGTGCTCCACATTCAACGTCTCCAGCACCATTGCGGCGATGGTGTGGTGGCCCAGGGGCGAGAAATGCAACCGGTCAGGCGCCCACATCCGCGGATCCTTCAACTCCCGTAATGCCCACATGTCGGCGATGACCGCATCATGCCGGGCAGCCACTGTGCGGAGGTTCTCGTTATAGATCGCCGCCCTGCCGCGGACACTGCCGATCAGGGGTGTATCGCCGAGATCCGGAGCGGTGAACAGGACAATGGTCGCGCCTGATGCCGCCAGCGTTCCGATGGCAACATCGATTTTCTCGGCCAGGGCGTCCGGATCCGAGCCCGGCCGGATGACATCGTTTCCGCCCGCGCAGAAACTGATCAGGTCCGGTGCGAGCTCAACGGCAGGCCCGACCTGCTCGTCGATGATTTGCTGCAGCAGGCGCCCGCGGATGGCGAGATTGGCGTAGGCGAAATCCGGGTGGTCCCGTGCCAACTCCTCGGCAACCCGATCGGCCCAGCCGCGGTTACCGCCGGGGCTGTCCGGATCCGGATCGCCGATCCCCTCCGTGAAGGAGTCGCCGATGGCAACAAAGCGGCTCCAAGGGTGACGGGCGCTTTCGAGCGGTGTCGAAGCTGCCTCAGGGAAGTTACTCACAAGTTCATCCTGCTCCAGCGGCTCTTCGATGGCAAAGACCAAAGCATTCAACTTGAAGCTTCAAGTATCGATGTGTCAGAATGGCAGCATGACCGAAACTACTTATAAGCCCGTCGTCGTCTGGTCCAAGCCGGAAGCCGAGCGGGCCGGCACTCCCTTGCTGGTGCTCTTCCACGGCTACCTCTCCAACGAAGAGGACCTGATGGGTCTGGTTCCCGGGCTGCCCGAAGACTTCACCGTTGCCGCCGTCCGCGCCCCCGTCGCCCTGGGCCCTGGTTTTTCCTGGTTCCCGCTGATGCACGAGCCGGATTTCTCCGTGGACAAGGTCACCAAGGCCGCCGCCGATGTCTGGTCCTGGTTGGATACCGTCAAGGAGCAGCACAGCAGCGTTTCCGTCCTCGGGTTCTCCATGGGCATGGCCGTTGCGACGTCCATCATGCGCCACCGCCCCGAGGAAATCGCCGCGGTCATTGGCCTCTCCGGCTTCGTGATTCCTGCCGACGGCGACCCGTTCTTCAACGACGAGGCTGTCAGGGCGCTCAAGCCCGCGGTGTTCTGGGGCCGCGACCAGGAAGACCAGGTCATCACGCCGGACAAGATCGAGTACAGCCATGCCTGGCTCAACGAGCACGTCGACCTGACCAAGGTGCTTTACGCCAACATCGGTCACGGCATCAACGCGCAGGAACTCGCCCACGTGAAGGAATTCCTGACCTACAAGGTGCTCAACGCGAAGTAAAACTTCGTCCCCAAACCCGTGCCGCCGTCGTCGTTATTTGGTTATCCAGCGCTCCTGCGCTGCTACCGATAACGACGGCGGCGCTTGGCTTACCAGTGCCGTTTGGCTTTACAGCGCAGGCTGCAGACCCAACCGGCCTACTCGTGAACCACGCGGACGGTCTCGCCGTTGACGGTGACCGTGTCGCCAGCGTGCAGTTGGCGGCCGCGCCGGGTTTCGATCTCCCCGTTGACCTGCACCATGCCGTGCTCGACGAACTCCTTGGCCTCGTTCCCGTCCTCGGCGAGGTTCGCCAGCTTGAGCAGCTGTCCCAGCCGGATCATGTCGTCGCGGATGGAAATGTCATTGATGTCATCAGAGGCCATAGGTACATTCTGCCTGACGCAGCGGCCATGGTGCTCGCCACATTGCGGTAGGGCCGGGTGCGTTGCGCCCGCCGCGGCGGAGCCCTGACGTAGGGTGAAACGGTGCCCCACGTTCCCAGAATGCCGCTAGCGATAGGCCTGCCGCTGGCCGTGGTGACGGGCCTTTGCATGCCGGTGCAGGGCCGGATCAACGGGGCGCTCGGAGAAGTGCTTGACGACGGACTCGCAACCGCGCTGGTGAGCTTCGGCACCGGGCTGGTCCTGATGATCCTGATCTGTTTGCTGGTGCCCAGCGGCCGCGCCGGAGTGCGCCGCATCGCACCGGCAATACGGCAGAAAAAGTTCCCCCGCTGGTACCTGCTGGCCGGCCTCAGCGGCGCCTTCCTAGTGGTGAGCCAGGGGATAACCATTTCGTTGATCGGCGTCGCCCTCTTCACCGTCGCGGCGGTGACCGGGCAGTCCCTGAGCGGCCTGCTGGTGGACCGGCTTGGCCTGGGCCCTGCCGGTAAGAAACCGGTCACGATCATGCGGGTGCTCAGCGCACTGCTGACGGTGGCGGCTGTGGCCTGGGCCGTTTCGCCAAAATTCTCAGCCGGCTCCGACGTGAGCGAATGGCTGATCCCGGTGCTGCTGCCGCTGGCGGCCGGATTCATGCAAAGTTTCCAACAGGCTTTCAACGGCACGCAGACGCTGCATTTCGGCTCGCCGCTGCCCGCTACCCTGGTCAACCTCACCGTCGGCATGGTGCTGCTGGTCGCCGCGTGGCTCGTGAAAGTGGCCGTCGCCGGCGTCGGCAATCCCTTGCCCGACGAGTGGTGGTACTACCTCGGCGGCCCGATCGGCTGCCTCTTCCTTGCCCTCGCCGCCGTGCTGGTCCGATCCCTGGGCGTGCTGCTGACGGGTCTGGGCATGATTGCCGGACAGGTGCTCGGATCCCTGTTGCTGGACGTGGTGTTTCCCGCGCCCGGCACCATTATTACGACGGCGACGGTGCTGGGTACGCTGCTGACTCTCGTGGCGATGGTGCTCGCCACGCTGCCCTGGCCGCGGACGGCGTTTAGTCCGCTGCGCCGCAAAGCCTCCGTTGGAGCAGGGGAGAGGAACCGATGACGACGACGGGCGGCGGTTTCATGTCCTTGAGCCCCCATTTAGTGAACCTGCGGAACGGCCGGTTGACCGCCGGCGGCCTGGCCTCGACCACGGCCGAGGATGTGGACCGGATTTTCGAGGTCCACCTGCCCCGGTTCATCGCCGAGCATCCCGGCAGCCCGGTGCCGTTAATGTTCTGGGCCCATGGCGGTCTGGTGCCGGAGCGGACCGGCCTGGCTGCCGCGGCACATCACGTTCCCTGGTGGCTGGCCAACGGCGTCTACCCGGTCTATTTCGTCTGGGAAACCGGTCTGCTGGAAGCCCTCGGCACCAGGATCAGGAATGGCATCGACCGGCTGCGGCCGGCCGTGCCCTTCGAGGAAGCCGCCGACAAGTTCGTGGAGTGGATCGCCAGGCATGCCGGTGGCCAGGCAGTCTGGGCGGACCTCAAAGCCAGCGCGGCCCGGTCCGTCGATCCCGCCGACGGCCCAAGTCCTATTGCTGACGACGGCGATGCTGCCGCTGGCGGTCCCGATGTCATCGAAGACGGCATCGGCGCCGATGAAGGCGGAGCGCGATATGTGGCGCGGAAGCTGGCCGAGTTCCTCCGGCAGAACCCGGGCGCGGTCACGTTGCACGCCATCGGTCATAGCGCCGGGTCCATCTTCCACTCGTACTTCCTGCGCGCGGCGTTCGAGGAAGGAGTGCCGGCGTTTGAGTCCTTTATTTTCCTAGACCCGGCCATCCTGATCGAGGAGTTCACACGGGATATAGTGCCGCGCATCGGCAACGGAATCCACGCCTTGTCTACGTTTGCGCTGGGTAAACAGAGGGCGCTGGATGACGAGTGCAAGTTCCTGAACATCACTTTCTATAACAAGTCCCTCCTGTACCTGGTTCATCACGCTCTGGAAGACGAAGAGGACGCACCTTTGCTTGGACTGCAGGAAAATGTGGAAGCGGATCCCGTGCTGCGCGAAATGTTCAGCAGGGCGGGTCCTCGGTTCCAGGCGATCTGGTCGCCACAGTTGGACGGCCCTTTGGGCAGCCGCTCGGATGCAAGGGAACATGCCGGCATCGATAGCGAACCCGTCACCATGGAGAGCGTCGCCCGGCGCATCATCGGCCAGGAGAATATCGAGAGCTTCCCCGGTATCTTGCCCTGATCCCGGCGGCCGCGTCGACGGTGTTGTTTTCGCCGTTGGTTGTCGGTGGCAGGTGATGGACTTGAGTCATGGCAACGCAGAAGCTCTCGTTTCTGGTTCGCGGGGTGCCCGCTGCCTACTGGCTCGCTGGATACCCACTGCCGAAATGCGGGCTGTGCCGTATGGTCGACGCCGGTGTGCTTCCCACGGGGCTCAAGGAAACTGGTGCAAAAAAGAATTTTGGAGAACTTCCGCGAAACCCGTCAGACGATGTGAATAAGTCTCTGTATTGTCATGGCCGGATGATGGACTGAAGTCATGGCAACGGAAGAGCAATCGGCACCGGTTTCCGGTTCCCCGGACCCCGGACAGGGGCCCGCTGAGCGGGGGCCTGCGGAGCAGGCGTTTTCGATGCGGTGCCTTCAGCCGGCCCGTCCCACTACCGCCGCGCAGCGGCAGGAAGCCCTGCGCAAAGCCCTGGAGCGCCTGGACCACGATTGCGCCCAGGACCGCAAACGCGGCCTGGCACAGGCGCGTGAACATATTGCGGCCGGCAAGCCGCCCAAGCATGCCACGATGGCCGGCTATATGGAGGAGATCTACGCCGAGGCCCGCGGCCCGGTCCTGGACCCGCCGAAGCTGGAGGACTACGGCGAAGACCCGCTGGCCGGCCAAACGGTGCCCGCCCGGGTCGGGGAGCCGGAGCATCTGGGTGCCAGCGCCGGTCTCGATGACTTCGCGGCCTGGGAACGCGAGGAAACCTGGTCCAGCTGGCCGCCGTCGGGCCCGTTCCCCGCGAACTGGGGCCCGGCCGAAGACCTCGAAGGGCTGCCCGCGGAACTGTTCTCCGAAACGCACGGGGAGTACTACGCCGAACGTCTCCGCCGGATCACCGCCGGCACCCCCGCCGACTGGTTCCGCCTCTTCCACGCCACCGCCAACGCCAGCAACGGTGGCGCCAGCAACCCTGGCACCAACGCGAGCGATGTCGGTGATGCGGCTGATGCCGGCGACGGCGGCAGCACCAACGCCGGTGATGCCAATGATGCGGCCAACACCCAGGCCGCCACCGCCAGCGAGGGCAGCAGTAACGCTGTGAACGCTGGCAGTGCTGCCGGCAACGCCGAGGCCGCGACCAGCGCTGCGGGTACCGTTCTGGTTGCCGATGCCGGAGTGCGGGGATTCGAGGAGCTGGATTATCGGTCTGCGGTGGAGCAGCTGGTAGCGGGGCGGCGGCTGGCGGCTTGGCTGGACGCGGGCCTGGTGCGCCTGACCCACCGGATCGGGCAAACCGCCGTCGAAGAGCTCCCGCCGCCGGATCCGGGTACGCCGCCGGCCGGCCGGGCCGGCCTGGAGGATCTGGCCGAGCAGTCCGTGGTCGAGGAACTGGCCTGCCTGTACCGGATCACCGAGCACCAGGCCCGCGGCCGGTACGAGAGGGCCCAGGAGCTGTGCGAACACTATCCGGGCACGCTGGCCGCGCTCACCGCCGGGGACCTGGACCTCGAACGCGCGGGCGTGATCACCCGGCAGGGCGACACCCTGCCCGACGACGCGAAACCCGGCTTCGAGCAGGCCCTGCTGACCGAGGCGCCGGATAAAACCCCGGGCGAGCTACGCTACGCGGCGCGGAAACAGCGCGAGAAACTGAACCCGGAAACCATCACCGTGCGCCGCGAACGCCAGGAACAGTGCCGCAACGTGCATCTGGAACCGGCGGATGACGGCATGGCGTTCCTGGGCGCGTACCTGCCGGCGGAGGAAGCGTACGCCGCGTACGACCGCCTCACCCAGGCCGCCCGGAGCCTGCAAACCAAGACCGAGACCCGCACGCTCGGGCAGCTGCGCGCCGATGTCTTTATCGAGCTGCTCCTGAACGCTGGCATGGAGGCCGGGCCGGCGGCCGGGATCCGGCCCGAAGTCGCGCTCACCGTGCCGGTGTTCACGCTGATGGGCCTGGACGAGGAACCGGCCACCCTCGACGGGTACGGGCCGATCCCCGCCGACACCGCCCGCAAACTCTGCGAAGGCGCGGACTCGTTCTACCGGATCCTGACCCACCCCGAGACCGGGACCACCCTCTCCTACGGCAAAACCGTGTACCGGCCGCCGGCGGATCTGGCCCGCGCCGTCCGCCACCGCGACACCACCTGCACCGCGCCGGGCTGTCATGTTCCGGCGAAGGACTGCGACCTGGACCACACCATCGATTACCATGCGAACGGCGGCCACGGCCGGACCGATTTCGGCAACCTCGGCCCGCGCTGCGGCTCGGACCACCGGCTCAAATCCCTCGCCGGCTGGAAAGTCACCCAGACCAGGCCCGGGGAATACACCACCACCACGCCCGGGAACCAGACCTACACCACCAAACCCGGCGACACCGGAGCCGGACCACCCTCCTTCACCGACCGGATCCTCGACGCCCTGCCCGACAACTTCCGCAACCGCCTCAAACCCAAAAAACCACCACCCGAGAAGGAACCCGAAAAAGAACCACCATTCTGACCAGCGGCGAAGCAGCCGGAGTGCGTTGTGCTGAAAGTCCCTTGAAGAATCCGGTCGAACGAGCATCCGGTTTGATCAAGCCGTTCTTCATCACAACGACGTCATGTCCGGGCAGCGGTGTCGGGGGAGTCGGCAGGACTTGGGTAGGCTAATCTTGTAGCTTCGCTACGCACTGACCTGTGCGCAAAGACCGTCCTGACTACCTGCAAACGCAGGGCTCATTTCGATCTGCGCCCGAACCGAGCCGGACCGCACCCAGCGGCCCTGTAGAGACTGGAGAACCACCTGATGGCAGCAGCCAAATCCAAGCTTGATCCGATCATTTCGCTGGCCAAGCGCCGCGGCTTCGTGTTCCAGGCCGGTGAAATCTACGGTGGATCCCGCTCGGCATGGGACTACGGGCCTCTCGGCGTCGAGCTCAAAGAAAACATCAAGCGCCAGTGGTGGCAGACCGTTGTCCGCGGCCGCGACGACGTCGTCGGTTTGGATTCCTCAGTCATCCTGCCTCGCCAGGTATGGGAAGCATCCGGGCACGTGGATGTCTTCAGCGACCCGCTGGTTGAGTGCCTGAGCTGCCACAAGCGCTACCGCGCGGACCACCTTGAAGAAGAATACGAAGAGAAGAAGGGCCGCGCGCCCGAAAATGGTTTGAAGGACATCGCCTGCGCCAACTGCGGCACCAAGGGTGAATGGACCGAACCGCAGGAATTCTCCGGCCTGCTCAAGACCTTCCTCGGTCCGGTAGCCAGCGAAGAGGGGCTGCACTACCTGCGCCCGGAAACCGCGCAGGGCATCTTCGTGAACTTCAACAATGTGCTCACCACTTCGCGGAAGAAGCCGCCGTTCGGCATCGGCCAAATCGGCAAGAGCTTCCGTAACGAGATCACCCCGGGTAACTTCATTTTCCGCACGCGTGAGTTCGAGCAGATGGAGATGGAGTTCTTCGTCGAGCCGGGCACGGATGAAGAATGGCATAAGTACTGGATCGAAAACCGCCTGCAGTGGTACGTGGATTTGGGTATCAACCCGGACAACCTGCGTCTGTTCGAGCACCCGTTGGACAAGCTGAGCCACTACTCCAAGGGCACCACGGATGTCGAGTACCGCTTCGGCTTCCAGGGATCTGAGTGGGGCGAGCTCGAAGGCATTGCCAACCGGACCGACTTTGACCTCTCCACCCACACGAAGCACTCCGGTACTGACCTGAGCTACTTCAACCAGGCGACCAACGAGCGTTACACCCCGTACGTCATCGAACCGGCTGCCGGACTGACCCGCTCGTTCATGGCGTTCCTCGTGGACGCGTTCGCGGAAGACGAGGCTCCCAACGCCAAGGGCGGCGTGGACAAGCGCACCGTACTCAAGCTGGATCCGCGGCTGGCTCCGATCAAGGCCGCCGTGCTTCCGCTGAGCCGCAACGAGGACCTGTCGCCGAAGGCCAAGGATCTCGGTGCCCAACTGCGCCGCACCTGGAACATCGATTTCGACGACGCCGGTGCAATCGGCCGCCGCTACCGCCGCCAGGACGAAATCGGCACCCCGTTCTGCATCACGGTCGATTTCGACACGCTTGAGGACCACGCAGTGACCATCCGCGAACGCGACTCGATGGCGCAGGAGCGGGTGAGCCTGGACAAGGTCGAAGGTTACCTGGCCGCACGGCTTATCGGCGCCTGACCGACCCAATGAGCTTTACCCGATAGGTGCCGGCGAAACCGGCACCTACCTCAAGCAATTTCGCTAGGAGTAACCATGGCAGAGCTGAATTACCGTGAATGGCGCGACGGGGATGATCTGGCCCTGCTGGAAATCTGGGGTGACCCGGAAACCACGCAGGTCCAGCACTTCCGCGGGGTGCTGCGTCCGTCGTCGGATCAGCCGTGGTCCCGTTGCATAGTTGCTGAGGACCAAGGTGTCGCCGTCGCCGCCGGTGTGGTCTATGAAACGAGCCTGCATCCGGAGCGGTTATGGACCTACGTCGAGGTGGCGCGGGACCACCGCCGTGCTGGTTTAGCGAGCACCCTCATGGGCATGCTGCGTAAGGAAGCCGAGCAATCGCCGTCGGGCGTTACACGGTTGCGCGCCAAGGTGGAGCCGGAGAGCAGCGGTGCCGGCTTCGCGCAGGCCTCCGGGCTGACTCCGATCCAGACCTCGCGGGTGATTGTCGTGCAGCCTGGCGCGTTGCCGCTTCCGGACCTGACCGAAGCGGACGGTCCGCAACTGGAAGAAGCAGCCACGGGTTCTGTGGAATTGACGACGGCGGTGACGGACTTTTACAACTCCGTCCATGTCTGGGACCGGGCGGACATGACGCTCGGGCGTGCCCAGCAGATGCTGCTCAGCGACGCGACCGGTGCTTCCGGTGCGGTGGTGCTGCGCAGCGCGCCCAGGGATAAGGTCGGAACCATCAGCGCCTTCGCCGTCAGTTATACGCAGGAGCGGACGGACGCTCCGGCGGACGTGCTGCTCGGCTACGACACTGCGCTGGAACCGGACGCAGCCCAGCAGGCTGTCCGCCAGCTCCTTGCGATGCTGGTGCACCAGTACCCGGTGCAGCTTGAAGTGGATGACTCCATGACGGCCGTGGTCGCAGTGCTGGAACCGCTGCTCGCGGCCGGCACGGCACAGCAGCTCGGCCCGGTTACCTCCATCGTGAGCGACTGATCCTCCACAGCTAGCGTCGGCGACTGATCCTCCACAGCTGCGCGACCGCGCCACCAGTGCAGCACCGCGCCATCTAGCAGTAACCACCCTCCCGCATCCACCCTCCCGCGCGAAGGAATTCCTTGGGCCACTCCCACTCCCATGCAACCGAGGACCAAGGGCCGCCGAGTGTCGAGACACTGGCTGCCCGGCGCAAGGCCAACCTCCTGCTCGCCGCAATCCTGCTGCCGATCACCGTCCTGACGCTGATCGGCATGATCGCGCTCTGGCCGTCCGGCGAGCGTACCGGCGTTGCCGTCACCGACCCGTATGCAACGGCCCCGGGCGTTACTTTCGACGTCGGCACGGTGCAGCGGGTGGCGATCGAAACCTGCCCGTCCTCGGCGGCAGCGGTTGAGGCGGGGGCAGAAGCACAGGAATGCATGGTTGCCTACACCCAACCGGATGCGGGTGGCTCGCCGCTGCAGGTGGAAGTGACGCCGGAGATTGCGCAGTCCCGCGGCGTGGAAGCGGGGGACAAGATCCGCTACCTGAACCTGAGCGAGATCATGCCCGGTCAGCCTGGGACGTTCATCTTCGTGGACTTTGTCCGCAGCATTCCGATCGTGCTGCTGGCCGTGCTGTACGCCGTCGTCGTTGTATCGGTGGCCCGCTGGCGCGGCTTCCGGGCGATGCTGGGGCTGGTCGGCGGGTTCATCGTGATGGCGCAGTTCATCCTGCCCGGGCTGGTGGAGGGAAAACCGCCGCTCCTGCTGGGACTGATCGGCTCGATTGTGATCATGGTGGGCGTGCTGTATTTCGCACATGGTTTCTCCGCCCGTACTTCCACGGCGCTGCTGGGCACGCTGTTCGGGCTCGGCATTACGGCGGTGATGTCGGCCTGGGCCACGGACGCTGCCTACTTGACCGGCGTGGGGGACGAGGACACCTACCAGCTGGTCAACATGGGCGGCCAGATGTCGCTCTCGGGCATCATCATGTGCGGATTGATTATCTCCGGGCTCGGCGTGCTGAACGATGTGACCATCACACAGTCCTCCGCCGTCTGGGAGATGTACGAGCTGGCGCCGGGAGCATCGGCGAAGCGGCTGTTCACGGGGGCCATGCGCGTGGGCCGCGACCACATAGCCTCCACCGTCTACACCATCGCTTTTGCCTACGCCGGTGCCGCGCTGCCGGTGCTGATCCTGGTTTCGCTCTATGAACGTCCGCTGTTCGACACGCTGACCAGCGGCGAGCTTGCGGAAGAGATCGTCCGTACCTTGGTCGGTTCCATCGGGCTGGTGCTGGCGATCCCGGTGACCACCTTGATCGCCGTGCTGGTGGTCAAGGCTACCGGCATCCGCCGCACCGATGAGGTCACCGTGGGAGTAGCAGGGGGAGAGGCCCTCGCTATGGCGGGTATAGACCGTGGACAGGCCGCCGAACGTGCCCATCTGACTAACGACGGCGGCAGCTCACCGGGGCACGAACTGCCTACTGGGCATGGGCCGTCCACCCAGCATGAGCTGCCCACCCGGCGCGGACGGCGCCGAGCGGAAGAGGCTTGAGGAGAAGCCTGAGAAGAGGCGGCCCCTGCCTGCCATCGGGCCGCCCGACGCCCAGGTTTCCGCCGGTGTTCGGCATTATCCACAGTGGTTTCGGCAGATTTGCGTGGTTTTGAGAGAATAGGTAAGTGACTGTTACCGCTGTACCCACGTCGGACACCCGCTTGGAGCTGCCTCCGCTCAAGCTCGGGCCGCTGACCGTTGATGCTCCCGTGATCCTGGCGCCCATGGCCGGGATCACCAATAAGGCATTCCGCCGGCTCTGCCGCGAGTACGGGGGCGGGCTCTACGTCTCCGAAATGGTGACCTCCCGCGCGCTGGTCGAGCGCAGTCCGGAGTCGATGCGCATCATCTCGCACGACGAGGACGAGAAGGTCCGCTCCGTCCAGTTGTACGGCGTGGACCCCCAGACCGTCGGCGCCGCCGTGCGCCTGCTGGTCGAAGAGGATCGTGCGGACCACATCGATCTCAATTTCGGCTGCCCGGTGCCTAAAGTCACCCGCAAGGGCGGCGGCTCGGCTCTGCCCTGGAAGCTGGATCTGTTCACCGGCATTGTGCAGACTGCGGTGAAGGAAGCTTCCAAGGGCAACATTCCGCTGACCATCAAAATGCGCAAGGGGATCGACGACGACCACCTGACGTACCTGGACGCCGGCCGGATCGCGCGTGACGCCGGGGTGGCCGCCGTCGCGCTCCATGGCCGGACGGCCTCCCAGTTCTATTCGGGCAAGGCGGACTGGTCCGCCATCGCCACCCTCCGTGAGGCGCTGCCTGATATTCCGGTGTTGGGCAACGGCGATATCTGGAGCGCCGAGGACGCCATCCGCATGGTTCGCGAAACCGGGGTGGACGGCATCGTCGTCGGCCGCGGCTGCCAGGGCCGGCCATGGCTGTTCGGCGATTTGCAGGCCGCGTTCGAGGGCAGCGATCGGCGTTTCCGCCCCGGTCTGAAAGAGGTTGCGGAGAGCGTGTACCGCCATGCGCAGCTGCTGATCGAAACCTTCGGCGACGAGGGCAAGGCGCTGCGGGACATCCGCAAGCACATGGCCTGGTATTTCAAGGGTTACATGGTGGGCGGCGAACTGCGTGCCAAGCTGGCCACCGTTCCCACGCTTGAAGTGCTGCGCGAACTGCTGGACACTCTGGACATGAGCGCCCCGTATCCGGGTGCCGACGCCGAGGGGCCGCGCGGCCGGGCCGGCTCGCCCAAGCGGACCGCCCTGCCGGAGAAGTGGCTGGAATCGCGGCTGCTCAACGACGCCCAGCAGGCAGATATCTCCGCTGCCGAATTGGATGTTTCCGGTGGCTGAGAACACCGTCATTACGCCGGCGCCGCTGATGCCCGGCTACACGGAAACGGACCAGGAACGCTGGGTCACCGAACCCGCCAAGAGCACGTACCGCACCCACTTCGAGCGCGACCGTGCCCGGGTGCTGCATTCCTCGGCGCTGCGTCGGCTCGGGGCGAAGACGCAGGTGGTCTCGCCGGACACGGATGACTTTGTCCGCACCCGGCTGACGCACAGCCTGGAAGTCGCGCAGGTCGGCCGCGAACTCGGCCGCACCCTGGGCTGCGACCCGGACGTGGTGGATGCCGCCTGCCTGGCGCATGACCTTGGGCACCCGCCCTTCGGGCACAACGGGGAAACCGCGCTGAACGCCGCTGCCCACGCCATCGGCGGGTTCGAGGGCAACGCCCAGACGCTGCGACTGCTGACCCGGCTGGAACCGAAGGTGCTGCATGCTGACGGCTCGCCGGCGGGACTGAACCTGACCCGGGCCAGCCTGGATGCGGCCTGTAAATATCCGTGGTCGGTGGCGGACGCACCGGTCATCCACGGCAAGCGCACCAGCAAGTTCGGCGCGTACGAGGACGACCTGCCGGTATTCAATTGGCTGCGGGAGGGTGCGCCGCAGCGGCGCTCCTGCATTGAGGCGCAGGTCATGGATCTGGCCGACGATATTTCCTACTCCGTGCATGACGTCGAGGATGCCATCGTGGCAGGGCGCGTGCAGCTGAAGTGGATGGAAAATCCGGACCACCGTAGCCGCGTTATCGGCTACACCCAGCAGTGGTACCTGCCGCACAGCGACCCGGCTGAGGTTGACGCTGCACTCTCGCGACTGCAGGCCTCCGGCGTGTGGGTGCCGGAAGCGGACGGCAGCCGCAGGGCCATGGCCGCGCTGAAGGACATGACCAGCCAGTTGATCGGACGGTTCTGCTCCAGCGCGCTGGAAGCCACCCGCTCCATCTACGGTCCGGACCCGCTGACCAGGTACGCCGCGGAACTGGTTGTGCCGCAGGAAACCGTCATGGAGATCGCCGTCATGAAGGGCCTGGCCACCACTTTCGTCATGACCACGGATCTGCGCCAGCCCATCTACGAGCGCCAGCAGGAAATCCTCACGGACTTGGTGCACGAACTGCACGCCACCGGCGCGCAGCATCTTGAGCAGCCCTTCGTCGCCGATTGGCATTCAGCTAACGACGACGGCGCCCGGCTTCGCGTGGTCATCGACCAGATTGCGTCGCTGACCGATGTATCGGCAATCGCACTGCATGAACGTCTGATGGGCTCGCACCGGACCCTGCTCTGATACTCCTTCAGAGGGCCCGCAGGGTTGGGCAGCATCCCAGCTCGGGGTGCGCTCGTGCTGCCCGGGTGTGCACTTTTCCTGCACATCGGGCAGTGTCGTTGAGGATGTGCCCATACGGGAGCCGGGTGCCGGCCGATTTGGAGCGATTGCCTAAACTGGTTGCATGGCCGGACTGATTAAGCGTGAAGACATCGATGAGGTCCGCCAGCGTACTGACATCAAGGAGATCGTTGACGGGTACGTCACGCTCAAATCCGCTGGCATCGGTTCGTTCAAGGGCCTCTGCCCGTTCCACGACGAGCGCTCACCGTCGTTCCATGTCCGCCCGCAGGTAGGCAGCTACCACTGCTTCGGTTGCGGGGAGGGTGGCGACGTAATTTCCTTTGTCCAGAAGATGGACCACGGTACGTTCAGCGAGACGGTGGAGAAACTGGCCCACCGGATCAACTTCACCCTCCGCTACGAGGACGGCGGAACCGGGCCCCGCCGCGAAGACGTCGGCAAGCGTCAGCGGATGCTGGATGCCCATAAAATCGCGGCGGAGTTCTTCCGGGAGCAGCTGCTGACACCGGGCGGTGCCACCGGACGGCAGTTCCTGTCCGGACGCGGCTTCGACCAGGCGGCTGCGGACCATTTCGGCGTGGGGTACGCACCGCAGGGCTGGGACTCGCTGCTCAAACACCTCACCGGCCGAGGCTTCACCCAGGACGAGCTGAAATTGACCGGTATGTTCTCCGAGGGCAACCGGGGCATCTACGATCGTTTCCGCGGCCGCCTGATCTGGCCCATCCGGGACATCGCGGGGGATACCGTCGGCTTCGGTGCACGAAAGCTCTTCGAAGACGACCAGGGGCCGAAGTACCTGAACACCCCGGAAACCACCCTCTACAAGAAGTCCCAGGTGCTGTACGGGATTGATCTCGCCAAGCGCGACATTGCCCGGAACCGCCAGCTTGTCGTCGTTGAAGGGTACACCGATGTCATGGCCTGCCATCTGGCGGGTATCGGTACCGCGGTTGCCACCTGCGGTACCGCCTTCGGCACGGACCACATCAAGATCGCCCGGCGTTTGCTTTCCGACGACGGCACGGGCGGCGAGGTGATCTTCACCTTCGACGGTGACGCCGCGGGCCAGAAGGCGGCTCTGCGGGCCTTTGACGAGGACCAGCGGTTTATCGCCCAGACCTTTGTGGCGGTGGAACCCAACGGGGCCGATCCCTGCGACCTGAGGTTGAGCAGGGGAGAGGCGGCGGTCAGGGATCTGATCGGTTCCCGGCGTCCGCTGTTCGAATTCGCTATCAAGGCGACCCTGAAGAAATTCGACTTGAACACGGTCGAAGGCCGCGTCCAGGCGCTGCGGGCATCGGCGCCGGTAGTAGCCCAGATCCGCGACTCCGCGATGCGGCCCGCCTACTCCCGTGAACTGGCCGGTTGGCTCGGGATGGAAGTGGACGAAGTGCTGCGCGCTGTCTCGGGCGCGGCCAAGCGCCTGCGGGAGCAGCAACAAGAAGGCGGCGTCGCCGGCAACGGCCAGGCTAGGCCGGGCGCGGCGCACCAGACCCAGCAGGGCGGATCCGGCAAGCAGAGGAATGCGGGCCAGGACCGGTACCCTGGCCAGCAGGGACGCTCGGGGCAGTTTTCCCAGCGTCCGCCGGAAGGCCGGCAGTATCCGGCAGATCCCTACGAATCCAGCCACCGCGGGTCCGGCTCCGATAATCCTGTGCCGGCTCCAGCCTTCACCCGTCCTGACCCGAGGGATCCGGTGGCGCGCATGGAGCGGGAGGCGTTGGAAGTTGCGCTCCAGCAGCCTGGTTTGCTGGACGCCGGCCAGTGGCAGAGTTTTACCGAAGTGAGGTTCCGCACTCCGGCCCACGCCCTGGTGCATGATGCGGTGCGGGCTGCCGGGTTCGCCGGGGCTACGCCGTCGCAATGGGTGGAAAGCGTCAGGCAGGAGGTTCCCGAGGAACTTCGGTCACTCGTGTCCGAACTGGCGGTCACACCCTTGCCTGCGCACAACGACGATGCGCTGAAGTCGTACTGCAAAGGCATCCTGAACCGACTGTTCGACCTGCAGATCACCCAGCTCAAAGCCGAAAAGATGGGCCAGCTCCAACGCATGGACTCGTCGGCGGACCCGGAGTTGTTCCAGCAGTTGAACCGGGAACTGATGGAGCTCGAAATGCAGCGCCGGGCGCTGCGCTCGGAATAGCGAACGCCGATTTGGCATTTGCGGTCAGGTTTACGTAAACTCATTGAGGCCTTGATGGAGCCGCAAAGCTTCCGAAACTGGTGTTCTGAACCGACGTTTTATACGTCAGGAACTGGAAAAGTTCAGGATTTCACTTCCGGGAAAAAGCCTTGTAAGGTTGTATCTGCCGCTTTCCCCCGTAGCTCAATTGGCAGAGCATTCGACTGTTAATCGAAGGGTTACTGGTTCGAGTCCAGTCGGGGGAGCCACCATAAAAAGTCCCCGTCCTGTTACCAGGGCGGGGACTTTTTATTGCCCGTTTCCAATGGGGCGACGTGATCGGGGACTATACGCTGATTGGTTCAGCCCACGGGCACGCTGTTGGTGCCGGCCACGTCGGCAAACCAGGAGCCGCTCGCTTTGACCGTTCGCTCGAAGGTTTCGTAGTTCACCCGCACGAGGCCGAAACGCTTGTGATATCCCCAGGCCCATTCGAAGTTGTCCATAAGTGACCAGCCGAAGTAGCCGCGAAGATCTACTCCGGCGCTGATCGCCTTGTGACACTGGAATAGATGCGCACGGATGAATTCGAGCCGGTCCGGATCCTCCACGGCACCGTCGGGGCCGACTGCATCGTCATATGCTGCTCCGTTTTCCGTGATGTAGAGCGCCGTACCTGCTGGGCCGCTGTAGTCCTCCTGCAACCGTGTCAGCAGCCGGTACAGACCCTCCGGTTGTACCTCCCAGCCCATCGCCGTCGTCGGCAGTCCCCGCGGCACCACGGAAACCTGGTCAGCTGCCGGGTAGGGCGATGCAAGCGGACGTTCCACAGGCGCGGCATGTGCGTTCCCTGCATCCGCCCGGGGATGGCTGGTTACTGCTTCACCGTGGTAGTAATTCACTCCCAGCGTGTCAATGGGTGCGCTGATCGTGCTCATGTCACCCGGCAGGATGCGCTCTTCGAGTCCGTATTTGGCGACGTCGGCAAGGAAGTCCGCTGGATAGGCGCCGTGGAATACCGGATCCAGGAATGCCCGGTTGAACTGGCCGTCGATGCGGCGCGCTGCATCCTGATCTGCCGGATCATTGGGGTTGACCGGATCTACCACCGTGAAATTGAGCGTGAGGCCAAGCTTGGCCTTGGGCGCCCGCTGCCGCAACTCCGTCACGGCCAGGCCATGTCCCAGCAGCAAATGGTGCATGGCGGCGAGGGAGTCCGGACGGGATTGACGCCCCGGTGCGTGCACGCCGGAACCATAGCCGAGGAAAGCCGAGCACCATGGCTCGTTCAGCGTGGTCCACACATCCACGCGGTCGCCGAGCACCTCGTGGACAGCCAGCGCATACTCGGCGAAGCGGTAGGCGGTATCCCGGTTGGCCCAACCGCCGTCGTCTTCGAGCGCCTGCGGCAGGTCCCAGTGGTAGAGCGTCAGCCACGGTTTGATTTGCGCACCATGCAGTTCATCGATGAGGCGTGAGTAGAAGTCCAGGCCGGCGGTATTGGTCTTCCGGCCATCGGGCTGGATGCGCGGCCAGGAGGCCGAGAACCGGTAGGAGTCCAGATTTAGCGACCGCATCAGGGCGACATCCTCCTGGTAGCGGTGGTAGTGGTCGCACGCTTCGTCTCCGGTGTGTCCGTCGACGACGGCGCCGGGCAGGCGGCAAAACGTGTCCCAGATCGAATCGCCCCGGCCGTCTTCGCCCGTGGCGCCCTCTACCTGGTAGGCGGCGGTCGCGGCTCCCCACAGAAAGCCCTTGGGGAAATGCAACACTTCGCTCATATCCGGCTCCGACCTGTGCTGATGGTGTCAATGGCTGGCTGTCAGCATAGTGTTGGAAGTACCGGAGCGTAAGCGTTTACTGTCTCGGAAGCATTGCAATTGCCGAAGATCTTCGCGTTTGAATGTCGTCCTCATGGCTGAGGGGTTGAATTCAGGCAGAATGATAATTTTAGACTGTGGACACTCGAGCACTACCAAACTAGCAATGGAGGCAGAGCCCATGACTCGCGTTGACAACACCAGGACCACTACTGCGGGAAGCAGATCCTCCCTGGTGTCACTGGTCAAGATGGCCGGGCGATTGGTGCCTCGCCAGATCAATGATGAGCTTTCGCTGGCTGCCGTCGAGCTTAAGGGCAAAGGCGTCAAGGTCGGCGTGGCCGCTGCCCTTCTGGCCGTTGCCCTCGTGTTCGTTGCCTTTATGGTTATTGCCTTGCTCGTTGCCGCCATCATGGGGCTTGGCGAAGTCATGGAACCGTGGCTTGCGGCGCTGCTCGTGGCGCTGCTGTTCCTGGTTCTGGCCGCCATTGTGGGCCTGATCGGTGCGCTGCGGCTGAAGAAGACCATGCCGCTGCTGCCTGAGCATGCGCTGTGGGGCATCAAGTATGACATTGGCGTGCTGAAGGAAGGCCGCAGCTTTGATCCGGCCACGCTGGACCAGAAGCCGGTGAAGAAGGAAAAGCCGGAACAGGCTGAGGAAGACCAGACGCCCAAGCAACCGGCTCCTTCGCTGGAAGAACTGCGCAACCGCTCCGGGGAGCGCCGCGAACATCTCGCGCGTATCCGCGATGGACTGGGCGAGAAGCTCGATCCCAAGCCGCAGAGCGAAAGGATCAAGGCCAACGCCAGCGAGGCTGCCGCCAAAGCCCGTGAAGCGGCCGAGACGCGCATCGCAGCGGTCCGGGGCTCGTCTACAGGCTCGCATGCCGGCGCAACTGCGACGGGCACCGGTTCCGGGTCAGGTCTTCAAGATGAACTGCAGGACCGCTGGAAGCCGCTGGCTGCGCTGGCAGCGTCTTTGGCCGCCTTCTTCGTATTGCTGCGTAAACTGCTGCGCCAGTAATCGAAAACCAGCGGCTGGACCGTAGCCGCTGGTTGCATAACTGCACATCAGCACCACTCCGTTCCCTGCGGAAGGTGCGTCAGTGAAGAGGGGAGGGACAGTGAAGCTGATTGGTGCCGGTTCCCGGGATAACTACGAATACCGGGAACTGCAGACGTTTTGGACGGTACCGAACATCATTACTGTCCTTCGCTTCCTCGCGGTCCCGCTGTTTATCCGGTACATCGCACTGGAGGATTACGCAGCGGCCACCATCGTGCTCGTCATTATTGGAACAACCGACTGGGTGGACGGTTACCTGGCGCGCCGCTTGAACCAGATCTCCTCGGTGGGCAAATGGCTGGATCCGGTCGCGGACCGCCTGGCGCTGATCATCGTAGCCATCACTTTCGTTGTCGCCGGCATCGCGCCGCTGTGGCTACTGCTGGCCATCGTCATCCCTGACGGGATCCTGCTGGCGTTCTCACTCGCTCTTTTTCACGGCAACCCGAACCTGCCCGTGACCAACATCGGCAAGATCCGGACGGCGCTGCTGCTGGTCGGAACCCCGCTTCTGCTGCTGCATAAGGCCCTCGAACCCGGAGAGGACTGGCTGGCGGCTATTGCCTACGCGATCCTCATCCTCGGTTGCGTGGGCCATCTGCTGGCGTGGTGGGGATACATGCGCGGGGTATGGCGGAAACACCGTGCCAAACGCGGGCAACAGCCGGACAGCCCCGCCGGCTCCGCTGTCAATGGGCACACGAATGGTTGACGGTCCGCCGGCAGGTGGGAAACGCAGTGCACCAGGAACAACGGCAGTCAGGACCGCATGGTCTGGCTAGCGATCCTCTGCGCGCTGGCCGGTGCTTGCTTCCTGGCCCTCGGAACGCAGCGTCAGGCCAGCGCGGTGCAGGCAAACACCGGCGGGCTCTCCCTCAGCGTCAGCGGACTGCTGCGGCTGCTGCGCAATCCGCGGTGGGTTGTGGGACTGCTGCTGTTGGGCGTCGGCATGGGACTGAACGTCTTCGCTCTCGTCAGCGCCCCGCTTACGGTTGTCCAGCCCATCGGTGCCATCGCCCTGGTCATCACCACCATCGTGAACTCGAAGGACCAGGGGATCCGGCTGAACCGCATGACGGTTGTGGCGATCACCGCGTGTGTCACCGGAAGCGCGGGCTTCGTGTTGCTGGCGGTCAACGTCACCGGGGAGAGCCACCGGGTTACAGCGGCAGAGGAGCTGTCGACGGTACTGCTGCTCGCCGTCGTTGTTGCGGTTTTCCTCTCCCTCGAACTGATGTTCCGGCACCGCTTGAACGCTTTCGCCTACATCCTCGGCGCCGGGATGCTCTTCGGCTTTGTCGCGGTCCTGGTGCGGATCATCGGCCTGCACCTGTTCGACCCCAACGGGCGCTTCCTGGCCAACGTGCCGGTGTACAGCATCATCGCGATTATTGCCGCTGCGGGTCTGGGAGCGTGGTTTGTCCAGAGCGCCTATTCCAGCGGACCGCCGGACCTGGTGATAGCCGGACTCACCGTCATCGATCCACTCGTCGGCATCGCCATCGGAATTTTCCTGCTGGGGGAACTGAAACCCGACGTCGAAGCCGTCACCGCGATTGCCATGGTCGGCGCGGGTTTGGTTGCTATTGTGGGGGTCATTGCTCTTTCAAGACACCATCCGGACGTACTGCAAAAACGAGAAGAAGCACGACGGCGGGCCCAGGCCGCCGCAACCAGGAAGCCTTAGGTACGAACAGATCATATGAACAGCATCGTCACAACCGACCAGGGAGTTCTGCGCCAGGTGAGTGGGAACAAGGGACCGAGACCACTGAAGATCCTGATCGCCGCCGACACCTATCTGCCGGATGTCAACGGGGCGGCGGTGTTCGGCCTGCGGCTGGCCCAAGCCATGTCCAAGCGGGGGCACGACGTGCATGTCGTCGCGGCGCGGCCGGAGCAGGGAACCACGTATGTGGAGCAGCGCTCCGAAGCGGCCGTCCACCGGCTCCGCTCGCATTCGGTGCCCACGCATGAGTCATGGCGCATTTGCTTTCCCTGGGAGATCAGGCGGGACATGAAGCGGATCTTCGATGAGGTCCAGCCGGACGTGGTTCACATCCAGTGCCACTACATGATCGGCCAGGCCACCATGGCCGAAGCGGTACGCCGCGGAATCCGGGCCATTGCTACGAACCACTTCATGCCCGAAAATCTCGAACCGTTCCTGCCGTTCCCACAGTGGTTCCTGGACATTGTTGCCAAGAACTCCTGGCGCGACATGGGCAAGATCATGGGCAAGGCAGCGGTAGTCACTACTCCTACACCGCTGGCCGCCAAGGCCATGAAGGAGCACGCCTTCCTGCACAAAGTGCTTCCGCTCTCCAACGGCATTGACTCAGCCCATTACGAACTGGCGCCGGGTGAAGTCGTCGAGAAACCTGACCATCCCACGGTGCTTTTTGCGGGCAGGCTAGCCCAGGAGAAGCACGTGGACGTGCTGATAGAAGCGATCTCGCTGACGGACCCTGACCTCAATGTCCATCTGGAAATAGTCGGCGAGGGCGAAGTGCGCCCCATGCTCGACGCCAAGGTGGCCGAGCTCGGTATGGCCGGGCGGGTGAAGTTCCTGGGCCACGTCGACGACGACGCACTGCGGCTCGCGTACCTTCGGGCGACTGTCTTCTGCCAGCCGGGTACGGCGGAGCTGCAGTCCCTGGTCTCGCTGGAGGCCATGTCCGCGAGCAAGCCGGTGGTCCTGGCCAATGCCATGGCCCTGCCGCACCTGGTCGACGACGGCGTCAACGGTTACCTCTTCACCCCGCGGGATCCGGTCGACCTGGCCGCCAAACTGGACCTGGTGCTGAAGCAGTCACCGGAGGACATCCAGGCCATGGGCGAGGCCAGCCACGCCAAGGCGGCCAAACATGCCATCGATAAGACCATGGACACCTTCGAGAAGCTGTACCGCGGCGGATCGGTGGATGACTTCTTGCCGAGCTGACGGCGCCGCGCGTCTCAAGGTGCGCGGGGCCGCACGTAGCCATTAGGATGGCTACGTCGAAACTGCTCGCAGCTGATCGCGAGGCAGTCAGGGGGCGGTAGCTCAGCAGGTCAGAGCAGAGGACTCATAATCCTTTGGTCCTGGGTTCAAGTCCCAGTCGCCCTACAGCAACACCCCAGCCGTTGCTGGGCACAGAGGCTCCGGCCGGATCTGATTCGGGATCCAGCCGGGGCCTTTGCCATGCCCGGCGTTATCGGTGTCCCAGTTGCTTTCGAAGCCCGGTTTTGCTGACTGCCTTTCATGGGGCCAAGGTTGCCCCGCTGCAGACGAATAGGTTATGTTACTGACGAGTAACATGACCGCCGGGATGTGCTTTCGCGTCCTGGAGCCGCGAGTAAAGGATGCACCCATGGGCCAGACTGCCATTGATCCGAACAATCTCCCTTATGCCGATGGGGACTTCTACGCCTTCGAGGAAGTTCTCTCTGCCTCGGAGCGCGCCCGGTTGCATGAGGTCCGGGACTGGCTGGCCAAGGAAGTCCGGCCGATCGCAGTGGATTGTTGGAACCGGGGAGAGTTCCCCATGGAAATCATCCCGAAGCTGGCGGAGCTGGACGTTGTCAGCCCTGTCCGGAGGCAGGGATATTCCAACCTGCTGGCCGGGCTGCTGCATGCGGAGTTCACGCGCGCGGATACCTCCATCGCGACATTCATGGGAGTCCATGACGGGCTGTTCACCGGGTCCATCGAGGCCCTGGCCTCGCAGGAGCAGCAGGATGCCTGGCTGCCCGACATCTATTCCTTGAAGAAGATCGGGGCCTTCGGGCTGACGGAACCGCTGGGGGGTTCGGACGTTGCCGGCGGCACGCGCACCACCGCTATCCGGGACGGGGGAAGCTGGATCCTCAACGGCGCCAAGCGCTGGATCGGCAATGCCACGTTCTCCGACTGGGTGGTGATCTATGCCCGGGATGTGGCGGACAACCAGGTCAAGGGATTCCTGGTGGACACCACGTTGGAGGGTTACCAGGCCACGAAGATCGAGAACAAGATCAGCTTGCGCACGGTGCAGAACGCGGACATCATTCTCGACAACGTGGTGGTGCCGGATGAATTCCACCTCAAAGGCGCCAACAGCTTCAAGGACACGAACAAGGTGCTGAAGGTGACCCGGCTGGCGGTGGCATGGCAGGCGGTTGGGCAACAAATGGCGGCCTTCGACGTCGCACGCCGCTATGCCGTCGAGCGGCACCAGTTCGGCAAACCGCTGGCCTCCTACCAGTTGGTGCAGGAACAGCTCGTCCAAATTCTGGGCAACACGGTGGCGTCCATGGGCATGATGGTGCGCCTGGCCCAGTTGGAGGACTTGGGCGCCGCGAAGGACGAACAGTCCGCACTCGCCAAAGCGTTCACTACGGCCCGCATGCGTGAGTCGGTGGCGCTCGGCCGCGGAATCCTCGGCGGCAACGGCATTGTCACCGACTATGAGATGGCCAAGATCTTCGCCGATGCCGAGGCTATCTACTCCTACGAGGGCACCCACGAGATCAACTCGCTGGTTACCGGCCGGGCCATCACAGGCATCGCCGCGTTCGTTTAGCCTCACTCCGCGGCGTTTAACTTCATTCCATAGGCCGGGGAAGCAGGACCGAGGGCCTCATATCCATCACGAACTGCAACGGGTTGAGGTATTCCTCACCCTGCCGCACTCCCCAGTGCAGACAGCCGGGCGGGCAGTGCGACGCTCCGTCCACGGACCCCAACGCGGCGCCCTTGTCCACCGGTTCGCCCTTCTTCAATTCGCTGGATACAGGTTCAAAGCTGCTGCGCAGTCCGTTGCCGTGGTCGATGGTGATGACGGGGCGGTCCACAACCCAGCCGACGAAGCTCACAGTACCGTCCTGCGGAGCGAGTACTGAAGCGCCGTCGTGCGCGTTGAGGTCAACCCCTCGGTGCCCGCGAGACCAGGGCTCGGGCGGGGGATCAAACCCCGCCAGCACGGCAGGCTTCGGATCTGTCGGCCAGTTCCACATCGGGGCGTAGCTTCTGGTCGTGCCAGTCGTGGGCGGTGTGCCGGGCAGCGGGACGTTGGCTGCAGTCAACAGCAGAACGATGGCGGCTGCCCACGCCAGGCGAAGAACCTGCGGGGAGAAGCGCAGCTGGGATCTTCTGGGGGACTGTTCAAGGGGGCCGGGCAATTCCATAGGGTCGATGCTGCGCGTTGTGATGCAGCGGCGCGAGGGTCCGCGTGCCGGATGTGCGCACGACTCCCGCGTGCGGCAGCTGTGCAGGACGGGTGGAACAGCCGGCCGAAGTGCGCAGTTTCCGAAGAGGAAGAGCGGCGAAGCGTGACCCCGACGTGTAGTACACTAGGCAAAGCAGTTTTCTGCCTCCATGAGTCATGTCTTGGTCCTGTTTGTCCATTTGGAATTTACGGCCGGGATACATGGTGGGAGAGCTGACTACGCGTTTCCGTTTCCCGCCGCAGAATCTTCTACGGCAGGGGTATGTCCAGGCGGTCCGGTAAAGCCGGTCCGGACTTACGTCCCGTTTGCGAACAGGACTGACGGAAGCCAGGAGCTTCGCCCGAACCCGGGCGGTGAGCTAATAACCGTCTATTGGCAGTATTTACCCGCGCTGAAGCCGGGAGTCCTGCCGGAAGGAGTGACGACATGCCAGTCGTTACCATGCGCCAGCTGCTCGACAGCGGCGTTCACTTTGGTCACCAGACCCGTCGTTGGAACCCGAAGATGAAGCGCTTCATCTTCACCGAGCGCAACGGCATCTACATCATTGACCTGCAGCAGTCGCTGTCCTACATCGACCGCGCCTACGAGTTCGTCAAGGCCACTGTCGCCCACGGCGGCACCGTGCTCTTCGTCGGTACGAAGAAGCAGGCCCAGGAAGCAATTGCCGAGCAGGCCACCCGTGTTGGCCAGCCGTATGTGAACCAGCGCTGGCTCGGCGGTATGCTGACCAACTTCCAGACCGTTTCCCGCCGGATCCAGCGTCTGAAGGAACTCGAAGAGGTCGACTTCGACGACGTCGCCGGCTCCGCCTACACCAAGAAGGAGCTGCTGCTCCTGAAGCGCGAGCTGACCAAGCTCCAGACCACCCTCGGTGGCATCCGCAACCTGACCAAGGCTCCGTCCGTGGTCTGGATCGTGGACACGAAGAAGGAGCACCTCGCAGTTGACGAGGCGCAGAAGCTGAACATCCCGGTTGTTGCCATCCTCGACACCAACTGCGATCCGGACGAGGTCGACTTCCCGATTCCGGGCAACGACGACGCCATCCGCTCCGTCAACCTGCTCACCCGCGTTGTCGCCGACGCCGTTGCCGAGGGACTGATCGCCCGCCAGAACAAGGCTGCCGGCAACACCGAGGCACCCGTCGAGCCGATGGCCGAGTGGGAGCGCGAGTTGCTCGAAGGTAGCTCCGAGGCTCCGGCCGCTGAAGCCAAGACCGAAGAGGCACCCGCCACCGAGGCCCCGGCCGAAGAGGCGCCCGCCGCCGAGGCCCCGGCTGAAGAAGCTCCGGCCGCGGAAGCTACTGCTCCGGTCGAGGCCGCTGAAGCTCCGGCTGCAGAGACCGACAAGTAAATCTGATCTTCAGCCGCAGGTGACCTAGCCACCTGCGGAGGATGTCTGCTGGTGCGGCCGGCCGAATTTCGGCCGGCCGCACTGGCGGAATATACAACTACTTATTACGGAGGGACTGGAGTCCAAATGGCGAATTACACCGCTGCTGATATTAAGGCTCTGCGCGAGCGCACCGGCGCTGGCATGATGGATGTCAAGAAGGCTCTCGACGAGGCCAACGGCGACGCCGACAAGGCCATGGAGCTCATCCGCATCAAGGGCCTGAAGGGCGCTACGAAGCGTGAAGGCCGCTCCACCGCCGAAGGCCTGGTTGCCGCCAAGGTCATCGACGGAACCGTCGGTGTCATGGTCGAGGTCAACTGCGAAACCGACTTCGTTGCCAAGTCCGCCAAGTTCATTGAACTGGCCGACAGGGTTCTCTCGGTTGCCGTCGAGTCCGGCGCTGCAGAACTGGACGCACTGCTGGCCACCGACGTCGAGGGCAAGCCGCTGAGCGAGGTTGTCGTCGAAGAGGGCGCAATCCTCGGCGAGAAGGTTGTTGTCCGCCGTCTGGCACGCCTCGAAGGCAAGACCGTTGACGCCTACCTCCACAAGACGTCCAAGGACCTGCCCGCCCAGGTTGGCGTGCTGTTCGCTGTTGACGCCGTGGGCGAGGCTGCTGTCGAGGCCGCGCACGACGTGGCCGTGCACATTGCTGCCTTCTCACCGTCCTACCTGGTCCGCGAAGAAGTTCCGGCCGAGACGGTCGAGAACGAGCGCCGGATCGCCGACGAGACCGCTCGCGCCGAGAACAAGCCCGAGGCTGCGCTGCCGAAGATCGTCGAAGGCCGCCTCAACGGCTTCTTCAAGGAGATCGTGCTGGTCGACCAGCCGTTCGCCAAGGACCCGAAGGTCAACGTTGGCAAGGTCCTCGAGCAGGCCGGTGCGAACGCATCCGGTTTCGCCCGGTTCCGCGTAGGCGCCTGATAGCATCGCGCTTAGCAAATAATGGCATGCGCCGTCCGCGACGCAGCACCGTGTAGCGAGGAGGGGGTGGTCACCCACAGGTGGCCGCCCCTTTTTCCTGCCCAGAATCACAGACTTCAGTCCAGTTCAGTCCCTACAGGTCCTTTCCCCCAGGACCAACAGCACGCCCGGGAGGCACGATGGAACCCCAGCACGCAACCGAAACCCAGTCCGCCGAGATGGAGCCCAAGCGGCGCCGCGTTCTGCTCAAGCTCTCCGGCGAAGTTTTCGGCGGGGGTAAACTCGGCGTCGATCCGGACACCGTCCGCGGCATCGCCAAGCAGATCGCGGCAACCGTGGGACAAGTCGAGGTCGCGATCGTGGTCGGCGGCGGCAACTTCTTCCGGGGCGCGGAACTCTCGCAGTCCGGGATGGACCGCTCCCGCGCCGATTACATGGGAATGCTGGGCACCGTCATGAACTGCCTCGCACTGCAGGACTTCCTCGAACAGGCCGGCGTGGACACTCGTGTCCAGAGTGCCATCACCATGGGACAGGTTGCCGAGGCGTACATTCCCCGCCGCGCCATCCGCCACATGGAAAAGGGCCGCGTGGTCATCTTCGGCGCCGGCGCCGGGCTGCCGTATTTCTCCACTGACACCGTTGCCGCCCAGCGTGCGCTGGAAGTCCATGCCGACGTCGTACTCATGGCCAAGAACGGGGTAGACGGGGTTTACACGGCGGACCCGAAGAAGGATCCGGCTGCCGAAAAGCTGGACAGCCTGACTTACGACGACGCGATGCGCCGCAATATCCGTGTCATGGACCAGACGGCCTTCAGCCTGTGCAAGGACAACAAGCTGGCCATGGTTGTCTTCGGCATGGAAGGCGAGGGCAATGTCAGCCGCGCCATCCTGGGCGAGAAGATCGGGACCTTCGTGTCCGCTTAAGCGCACCCGCGCAGAACCCGGAGCGCCTGCCCGTCAGCGGTTCCGGATAGCCTAGGATGGATAACAGAGTCCTTGCCGCCATGAAGGCGGACATAATTGTCTAAGGAGACGCCGTGATCGAAGAAACAATGCTAGAGGCTGCCGAGAAGATGGACAAGGCGGTGGAAGTGGCGAAGGAGGACTTCGCGACGATCCGCACCGGCCGCGCCAACCCGGCATTGTTTTCGAAGGTCACCGTCAACTACTACGGTTCGCCGACGCCGCTGCAGCAGCTGGCTTCGTTCCAGAACCCGGAAGCACGTACCCTGCTCATCACGCCGTTCGACAAGTCGGCGCTGAACGACATTGAGAAGGCCCTGCGGGACTCGGACGTCGGCGCGAACCCGGCCAATGACGGCAACGTTATCCGTGTGGTGCTGCCGGAGCTGACTCTGGAACGTCGCAAGGAATACGTCAAGATCGTCCGCGGCAAGGCCGAGGACGCGAAGGTCTCCATCCGCAACATCCGCCGCAAGGCGATGGACAACATCGCCAAGCAGGTCAAGGACGGCGACATCGGTGAAGACGAGGGCGCGCGCGCCGAGAAGGAACTGGACGCCAGGACCAAGGCCCACACGGACAACGTGGATGAGCTGCTCAAGCGCAAAGAAGCTGAGCTGCTCGAAGTCTGATGGGTACCGACCAGCCTTCCACCCAGGCTGGCGGTTCGCCGGCACCTGAGGCTGGTTCCGGGTCTCAGAAGGCCGGACCAGGACGACGGGCGCTGCGGGCCGCGGCCACGCCTTCACGGGCAGGGCGCAACCTTCCCGCCGCCATCATCGTCGGCCTGGCACTCCTCGTGGCCGTCCTGGTGGGACTGTTCTTCCTGCCCGACGCGTTTGTGGTGCTGGTATCGGTTTTCGCGCTGATCGGGGTCTGGGAAGTTGCCCGTGCGCTGACGCTCAAGAGTATCTTCGTGCCGCAGGTACCGCTGTATGCCGGAGCCTTGGCCATGCCGCTCGCCGCCTACTACGGTGGCCCGGAAGCACTGGCGTTCGCGCTGGTGGCGTCGGCAGTTGCGATCATGGTCTACAAATGCCTGGACCGGGCGCAGGATGCCGTGCGCAGCATTATGAGCGGGGTCTTCATTCTCTGCTGGGTGCCGCTGTTCATCAGCTTTGCCCTGCTGCTGCTGGACGAGGACAACGGCGCGCTGAAAGTGATGACCATGCTGTTGCTGGTGGTCTCCAACGACACTTTCGGTTATCTGGTGGGGGTACTGTTCGGCAAGCATCCGATGGCCCCGAAAATCAGCCCGAAGAAATCCTGGGAGGGTTTCGCCGGATCGGTGGGCGGCGCCGTCGTTGTTGGAATTCTCTGCTCGGTGTTCATCCTTGACCTGCAGTGGTGGTTCGGGCTGGTGCTGGCTATTGCCACCGTCGCCGCCTCCTCGGCGGGGGATCTGGCCGAATCCATGGTCAAACGCGAGCTCGGCATCAAGGACATGAGCAACATCCTGCCCGGCCACGGCGGCGTCATGGACAGGCTCGATTCGATCGTTTTCGCCGCGCCGGTGGCCTATGTGCTCGCCGTGCTGCTGGCGCCGGGGGCGATCTGAAGCCAGCCCGGCAGCAGGCAGACCGCATAAATAATTCAAGTACGCGTTCCGGCGGGCACGCCGGGCACAGGTATTGGGGAGTTTGGCACAGCAGATGTCACTACTGAAGAGGGAAGCATCGAGGACGATGGTGCGACAAAAGAATGAGGCTGGCCGGGGCGGTGCACCCTTCGAACGCGTGGGGCGCCGCGAGCACGGTTACAACGTCCGGCAGGTTGACCAGTTCCTGTCCCGCGCCCGGGAGTACTACAACGCCAACGATCCGGACAGCGGGCAGATCACCAGCCGCGACGTGCGCGCGATGACTTTCGAGCCGGCCCGCGGCGGCTATGACCCGCGCGCGGTCGACTCGGCGTTGGACCGGCTGGAGGACGTCTTCGCGCAGCGGGAGCGCGACGCGTTGATCGTCGCGGAGGGAGAGCAGGCCTGGCTGGCCCAGATCGGCCGCGTTTCGGCCGTGCTCCGCGCCCGGCTCCACCGCGAGCCCGGGGACCGCTTCCGCCGTCCGGCCAAACGCAATGCCACCAGCTACAACGTGGAGGACGTGGACGCGCTGTGCTCCGAGTTGCTGGCCTACTTTGAAAACGACCAGCCGCTGAGCGTCGACATGGTCCGCCGTTCGGTGTTCCGCGAGGCCAAGGGCCAGGACGGTTACGAGGAAACCCAGGTGGATGCGTTCCTGGACCGTGTTGTCGAGCTCATGGCGGCGATTGACTGATTAACACGGTGCTTAACGTCCTACCGTGCGCGGCGCCGGGTGATGGTGTTCGGGCGAGTGCAGCCTCGCCATCACCCGGGCCACCGTCAGGGGCCGGCGCGATGCCGTCAGCTTCGATACGGCAATGGTGACCACGAACGCCACCGGCACGCTCCAGGCCGCCGGCTGGGCGAGCAGTTCCTCAAACCGGCCTAACGCACTCCCGGCGAACGCGGCGAGCATGACCGCAGCGCCGCACAGCACCGCTCCGGTGACCATGCCCGCGATGGCTCCGGCGTCGGTCAGGCCGCGCCACCAGATGCCCAGCAGCAGCAGCGGGCAGATGGTGGAGGCGGTAAAGGCGAACACCGTGCCCACGCTTCCGGCCAGGGCCAGCGAGTCCGTTGCCAGCGCAACCGCCAAGGGCACGACAGCGGAGAGCACGGCGGCCCAGCGGAAACCTCGGACGCTGCCCCGGAACAGGTCCTGGCTGACCACGCCGGCCAGCGACACCACCAGGCCCGACGTGGTGGACAGGAATGCGGCAAACGCGCCGGCAATGACCAGCGCCGAGAGCAGGTCCCCGGCGGCGCCGTCGAAAATCCGGGCCGGCAGCAGCAGGACCGTGGCGTCTGCCTGGCCGCCGGTGGCCAGGTCCGGCGTGTAAATCCGCCCGAGCACGCCGTACAGGGTGGGGAAAATATAGAACAGCGACAGCAGCCCCAGCACAATGACCGTGGTGCGCCGCGCGCTGGGGCCGTCGGGGTTGGTATAGAAACGCACCAGCACGTGCGGCAGGCCCAGCGTGCCGAACAGCAGCGCGGTAATCAGCGAAATGTTGCGGTAGAGCGACGCCTCGTCGGAGACATCGAGGTCACTGTGGAAGACCGCGCCGCCGTCGGTAATTGGTTGCGAAGTGCTCCCGAGGGCCAGCAGCACAAAGATCACCGGCACGGCCAGCGCGGTCAGTTTCAGCCAGTACTGGAAGGCCTGCACAAAGGTGATCGAGCGCATCCCGCCGGTCACTACGGAAAGCACCACCACAACAACGACGGCGGCGGCGCCCACCCAGCCGGGCAGACCGGTAGTGATGCGCACCGTCAGCGCCGCGCCGTGGAGCTGCGGGACGATGTAGAGCCAGCCGACGATGACCACCAGCAGGCTGGTGACGGTGCGGGCCGGGCGCGAATCCAGCCGGGCAGCGGCAAAATCCGGGATGGTGTAGGCCCCGGAGCGGCGCAGCGGGGCCGCGACAAAGAGCAGCAGCATCAGGTAACCGGCGGTGTAGCCGATGGGGAACCACAGCGCGTCGATGCCGGAGACCAGGATCAGCCCGGCCACGCCGAGGAAGCTGGCCGCCGAGAGGTATTCGCCGCCGATAGCCGAGGCATTCCACCACGGCCGCACCGTCCGCGAGGCTACGTAGAAGTCTCCCGTGGTGCGCGAGATCCGCAGTCCGTAGACACCAATGAGCACGGTTGCTGCGCAGACGGCGGCCAGCGCGGCAAGACCGACAGCCGGGCTCATTCAGCCCCTCCCGGCCAGCCCGGACGGGCGATGCGCTCATCGTCCACGAGCTGGCGGAAGCGGCGCTCGTTTCTGGCCGCGGCCCGGTTGTAGAGCCCGGCGCTGACCAGGATGACCGGATAGATGCCCACGCCCAGGAGCAGCCAGGGCAGCGGGACAGTGAAAACCGTGATGTCGTTGATACGTGGAAAGAGGAGCATCAGCACCGGCACACCGGCCAGGATCACGCCAAATCCGCCGGCGACTACCAGCGCCAGCCGCAGCTGGGAGCGGATCAGCGAGCGGATGAAGATTTCGCCGACCTCTGACTGTTCAGCCAGTTCGCGCGAAACGCTGTAGCGGCCAGGCGCCAGCGGTGCTTTGGACCGCGGCGCCGTCACCCGCACGCGCTCGGGCCGGTCCGCACGCGGTTCTCGGACGCCAGCCGGCGGTGCGGGCCGATCCGGTTGATCCTTCGGCCGTCCGGGCTGTCCGGTCATCCGCGCGGCCTGACCCGGTTGGCTTCGAGCTTGTCCCGCACGGCCGGCAGATGCCGCCGGCTCACCGGCAGCTCGGCGCCGTTGATCAGCACCGATGCCTTGCCGGCCGTGATGCGCACCTGCTGCACCTGGTTCATGGCCACCAGGTACGAGCGGTGGATGCGCAGGTAGCCGGCGTCCTCCCATTGCTGCTCGAGATCGTTCAGCGGGACCCGGATGAGGTAGCTGGCCTCGGCCGTGTGCAGCCGGGCATAGTCGCCCTGGGCCTGCACGTACTTAATTTCGTCGCGCCTGATCATCTTGGTGATGCCGCCCTGGTCCACCGTAATGACCTCGGGTTTGGTATCGCCGTCTTCGATCAGCTCGCAGATCCGGCGTACGGACTCGGCCAGCCGTTCCGGCCGGACCGGCTTGAGCAGGTAGTCCACCGCGGCCAGTTCGAACGCCTGCAGCGCCTGGTCCTCGTCGGCAGTCACAAAGACGACGGCGGGAGGCCGGCTGAAGCGTGAAATGACACGGGCAATATCGAGCCCGGAAAGTGCCGGCATGTGGATGTCCAGGAACAGTGCGTCAACGTCGTGGCTTTCCAGCGCCCGCAATGCCTCGGCGCCGCTCATGGCTTTATAGATGTTTTCTATCCGCGGGTCCCGGGACAGTAGGTAGGCAAGGGCCTCGACGGCAGGGAATTCATCATCCGCGATGACAACGTTGACCATGCATGACAGTCTATTGCGTCACCACGGTTGACCCGCTCGCACATCGCTGCCTGGGCGGGCTTGTCGCCGTCTAGACGACGTTGTCCGGCTGGAACTTCGGTACGCGCATGGTGATCAGGGTGCCCTGGCCGGGAGCGGTTTCCACCACCAGGCCGTGCTCGTCCCCATAGACCTGCCGCAGCCGGGAGTCCACGTTGCGCAGGCCCACGTGGTCGCCCTCGGTGTGCCCGGCGAGCACCTGCCGCAGATGCTCAGGATCCATCCCCACGCCGTCGTCCTCGATAGTAACGACGGCGTAGGCGCCGGCATCGTGCGCGGTAATCGTGATGTGGCCGGTGCCCTCCTTCGCCTCCAAGCCATGCCGGACCGCGTTCTCCACCAGCGGCTGGAGGGACAGGAAGGGGATAACCGTGCTGAGTACCTCCGGACCGATCTGCAGGCTGACCTTGAGCCGCTCGCCGAAACGCGCCCGTTCCAGCAGCAGGTAGCGGTCGATGGACTGCAGCTCCTCCGCCACCGTGGTGAAGTCGCCGTGGCGCCGGAACGAGTAGCGGGTGAAGTCCGCGAACTCGATGACCAGCTCGCGGGCGCGCACCGGGTCGGTGAGGATGTAAGACGCAATGGCGTTGAGCGAGTTGTAGATGAAGTGCGGGCTGATCTGCGCGCGCAGGGCGCGGACTTCGGCCTCCATCAGCAGGGTGCGTGAGGCGTCCAGCTCCGCCAGCTCAATCTGCGTGGCCACCCAGCCGGCTACTTCATTTGCGGCCCGGACCAGCGACGCCCCGACATGCTCGGTGTAGGCGCCGACCGTCCCCACCACCCGGTCCTGCACCTGGATAGGGGAGAAGACGGCCTCCGTGACCGGGTTCTCGCGCAGGTCAGCGCCGGGCACGGCGAGCCTGGGCTTGCGGAAGACCTGGGTCCGGCCGCTGTCCAGCACCTGGCGGGCCAGCGCCATGGCCTCTTCTTCCCGCGGTCCGTCGGCGCCGTCCCACGCCAACATCGAGGACTCGTCCGTGATGACCAGATCGTTGCTGCCGAGCATTTCGCGCAGATAGCGGGCGGCCTTGCCCGCGCCGGCAGGGGAGAGCCCGGTGCGCAGGAACGGCGCCGCAAGGCCGGCGGTATGCAAGGTGGTGTAGGTGGCCAGCTCGGCCTCGGAGCCCAGATCCCGGCTGGAGCGGGCGAGCTTAAAACCGATCAGCGCGATGACCGCTACCGTGACGGCCGCGATGGCCACAATGAGCGCGATGTCGACGGCCGTGCTGAACATTCCTCCACGATATCCCTCGTGACAGCGTCACCGAAGGCACCGCCGTCGTCGGATGAACCCGGGGGCACCGGAGGGCGCACGTCCGCGGCCGCGCCAGCGCTGGGAAGTTCCCTCGCCGCATGCTGTTCGTCGCAGCGGGCCGCCGTTCACCGCAGGCCGGTTGCCGTTCACCGATCGCTATGGCCGCGCCTGGAGACATGTACTGGATCACATTGGAGAGTGATTGCAGTCACAAAATCCCCAAGAGGAGGAGACATGGGACAAAATCCCACCCCGGAGGCCGATTTCACGGCAGCCGTGGACTTCGAGAAAGTCCAGCAGGAACCGAAGTTCCAGGAGCTGCGGCGCCGGCACCGCAGCTTCGTGTTCCCCATGGCCATTGCATTCCTGCTGTGGTATTTCGCCTACGTCCTGTTGGCGGACTATGCGCATGACTTCATGTCCATCAAGGTGATCGGCAACATCAACGTCGGCCTGATCCTGGGACTGCTGCAGTTCGTCAGCACGTTCGCGATCACCATGTGGTACGTCAGCTTCGCCAACAAGAAGCTGGATCCGATCGCGGCCGAGATGCGCAGCGAGCTTGAGTCCGCGGCCGTCGAGCCCCAGGCAGGAGAAAAGAACTGATGCTTCCCTTGACCACCACCACGCAGGCCGAGACGCAGGTCGGCGAGCCCTGGCTGAACATCACCATTTTCGGCCTCTTCGTGGCGATCACCATGGTGATCGTGCTGCGCGCCAGCCGCAACAACAAGACAGCGGCCGACTACTACGCGGCCGGCCGCTCCTTCACCGGCGGACAGAACGGCACCGCAATTGCCGGCGACTACCTCTCCGCCGCCTCCTTCCTCGGGATCTGCGGCGCGATCGCCATCAACGGCTATGACGGCTTCATGTACTCCATCGGCTTCCTGGTCGCCTGGCTGGTGGCTCTCCTCCTCGTAGCGGAGCTGCTGCGCAACACCGGTAAGTTCACCATGGCGGATGTGCTCTCCTTCCGGCTCAAGCAGCGCCCGGTGCGCATCGCCGCGGCAACGACGACGCTGGCGGTCTGCTTCTTCTACCTGCTGGCCCAGATGGCCGGCGCGGGCGGACTCGTCTCGCTGCTGCTGGGCATCGACGACAGGCTTGGCCAGTCCATCGTTATTGTGGTCGTCGGTGCGCTGATGATCCTGTACGTACTGGTGGGCGGTATGAAGGGCACCACCTGGGTCCAGATCATCAAGGCCTGCCTGCTGATCGCCGGTGCGTTCGTGATGACAATCTGGGTGCTGGCGATGTACGGCTTCAACTTCTCGGCCCTGCTCGGCGATGCCGCCGCGACGGCCGGAACCACTGACATCCTGAATCCGGGAATGCAGTACGGTGCCAGCGAAACCTCCAAGTTCGACTTCATCTCGCTGGCCCTGGCGCTGGTGCTCGGTACCGCTGGGCTGCCGCACGTTCTGATGCGGTTCTACACCGTTCCGACCGCCAAGGAGGCCCGCAAGTCCGTGGTCTGGGCGATCTGGCTGATCGGCGCCTTCTACCTGTTCACGCTGGTGCTCGGCTACGGCGCCGGCGCGCTCATCGGACCGGAGGTGATCGAGGCAGCTCCCGGCGGCGTCAACTCCGCTGCACCGCTGCTGGCGTTCGAGCTCGGCGGCCCGCTGCTGCTGGGACTGATCTCCGCCGTCGCCTTCGCGACCATCCTGGCCGTGGTGGCCGGCCTGACGATCACTGCCGCGGCTTCCTTTGCGCACGACATTTACGCGAACGTGGTCCGCAAGGGCCAAGTAGACGCCGACGGCGAAGTGAAGGTCGCCCGCCGTACCGTGGTGGTCATCGGTATCCTCTCCATCCTGGGCGGCATTGGCGCCCAAGGCCAGAACATTGCCTTCCTGGTGGCGCTGGCCTTCGCGGTGGCGGCTTCGGCAAACCTGCCGACCATCATCTACTCGCTGTTCTGGAAGAAGTTCTCCACCCAGGGCGCCATCTGGTCCATGTATGGCGGTCTGGCCGCTGCGCTGATCCTGATCGCGTTCTCCCCGGTGGTTTCCGGTACGGAGACTTCGATGATCCCGGGCGCGGACTTCGCTTGGTTCCCGCTGAAGAACCCGGGCATCATCTCGATCCCGCTGGCGTTCTTCCTCGGCTGGCTGGGCACGGTACTCGACAAGCGTGTGGAGGATCCGGCCAAGCAGGCGGAAATGGAAGTCCGTTCACTGACCGGCGTCGGCGCCGAAAAGGCTGTCGACCACTAGACAGACGGCAACACAACTGCCGGCAACACGACTGCACGGCAAAGCGGCGGGCCCGGACATTCCGGGCCCGCTTCGTGCGTCCCAAGCCGGTTTCCAGATGCGTCTTTGAGCGGGGGGAATTTCCAAGCCCGACGGCGTCTATGCAGGCGTGCCCGAGAGGTCCATGCTTGGGGAATGAGAGTCCTGGTGACCGGTGGCACGGGTTTTGTCGGATGCCACATAGTGGCAGCGTTAGTTCAAGCGGGGCACTCCGTGCGGTTGCTGGTGCGTGACCGGGATAAAACGCGCTCGTCGCTGGCTCCTTTTGGTGCCGACGTCGTTGCTGCCGCGCAGCAGGACGTTGTCGTCGGCGATGTGTTGGATCCACAGGTGGTGAGGGGCGCCGTTAACGGATGTGACGCCGTCGTTCATGCGGCGGCCATCTATTCCCTGGATCCGCGGCGGGCCGACGAGATCGAGCGGACCAATGTAGAAGCGGCGGAGAATGTCCTCGGCGAGGCCGTCCGAGCCCGGCTTTCACCTGTGGTGCACATTTCGACGTATGCCGTTCTGGTCCGGAAGGGCGGCACTGATCCGTCGCTTCCGCTGGGCGATATCGATTACCCCTACACCCGCTCGAAAATCCTCTCGGAGCAGGTGGCCCGCGGTTTCCAAGCGGCCGGAGACCCGGTAGTCACCGTCTATCCGGGTTCGACGCTTGGCCCGCATGATCCCTACCGCGGCGACCAGAGTGAACGGCTTCGCTGGCTGGCCGCCGGACGGCTCCCAATCTGGCCCTCCGGCCGCACCCATTACACGGACGTGCGGGACGTTGCGGCCCTGGTTGCCGCCGTCGTCAACAAGTGCAGTGAATCGCACCGCTATGTGGTCCCAGGCCACTTTGCGGACGGCAAGATGATCTTCGGCGCCCTTGAGCGGGCGACGGGGCGCAAATATCCGTTCGTGACGGTGCCGGCCGGACTGATGCTGGCGCTGCTCAAGCCGATGGATGTGCTCCAACGCCGGCTGCCCGCGCAATGGACAATGCCGGCCTACGCAGAGAGCGTGGACATCCTCCGCCGCGGAACGGAATTCGAGACGTCGGCGGCCACCATCGAGCTGGGTGTGAGCGCGCGGCCCTTCGACGACACCGTCCGCGACACCGTCCGGTGGCTGGTGGAATCCGGACGGCTGTCCGCCAAGTACGGCGTGGCTCAGCCCCTCAGGCCAGCTGCGGGTGGGCCAGCCTGACGGGCTCGGAGGCAATCAGTCCGCGTCCGGTCCGCGGGGGCGCTGCAGCAGCGGTCCGATGCGGAACGGCACCAGTTCGTGCATGGCCAGCGAAGTGTCCGTGCGCTCCACGCCGTCGATGGCGAGGACCTTCCCGTTGATCCGGAAAAGGTCTTCGGCGCCGGTGGAGACCACCCGGGCCAGGATGTCGGCCTGTCCGGTGATACCGAAAGCTTCCAGCACTTCGGGAATCAGGGCCAGCTCGTTAGTGATCTGCTCCAGCTTGGGCTGCTGGACATGGATGTGGATGAAGGCCGCAAGCGGATAGCCCAGGGCGGCCGGGCTGATGCGGCGGTCGAAGGAGAGGAAAACGGATTTCTTTTCCAACTGGCTCATGCGCGCCTGGACCGTATTGCGGGAAAGTCCCAGCTCTTGCGCCAAGGCCACAACGGTACGCCGAGGGTCCTGTGCCAGGGCCATCAGCAAACGCGTGTCGGTGCCATCCAGAGGCTGCATAATGCGCAACGTTAGCACGATATATTTGGCCACGGCAGTGCATTATGCTCAGTTTTGGAACCGGATATTGCGCTTGCTGCCTTCTGTGAGTATCGTCACAACTACCTGCCGGCAATGGCGTCGGGAGGTCTGCAAAGGTGCCGTGGGATCCACAAGATCCGCGGGACCGACACAACGAGAAAAGGTTGCGTGCATCAAGTGTCCTTACATGGCATGAGGTCAGTATCCGGGGAAAATCTCGTCCAGCTGCTGACACCGGAGGGAACCCGGGTTGCCGGTCCCTACGGTGAATGGGTGGCGGATATCGACGGGGCCCGCCTCCAGGGGCTGTACGAAGACATGGTGGTGGTGCGCCGGGTAGACCAGGAGGCGACCGCCCTGCAGCGCCAGGGTGAACTGGCACTCTGGCCCCCGTTGCTGGGACAGGAGGCGGCGCAGATCGGATCGGGCCGGGCGCTTCGCAAGGACGATTTCGTCTTCTCCAGCTACCGCGAGAACGGCGTGGCCTACTGCCGCGGCGCCGACTACACGGACATGATCAGGGTCTGGCGGGGGAACGCACCCTCCGGCTGGAACCCGTATGAGATCAACATGGCCACGCCGCAGGTGATTATCGGGGCACAGACCCTGCACGCTACCGGCTACGCCATGGCAACCAAGCTCGACGGCGCAGACGCCGTGGCTGTAGCGTATTTCGGCGATGGCGCCACCAGCCAGGGCGACGTCAACGAGGCCATGGTCTTTGCGGCCAGCTTCCAGGCACCGGTGGTCTTCTTCTGCCAGAACAACCAGTGGGCGATTTCCGAACCGGTCACCCTCCAGTCACAGCGGGACATCGCGGACCGCGCCCCCGGCTTCGGTATTCCGAGCGTGCGCGTGGACGGCAACGACGTACTCGCCTGCATGGCCGTGACACGCGAGGCCCTGGAGCGGGCGCGCAGCGGCGGCGGACCAAGCTTCATTGAAGCGGTCACCTACCGCATGGGTCCGCATACGACGGCGGACGATCCCACCAGATACCGGGACCCGAACGAGCTCGAAGACTGGAAGGGCCGCGATCCCATCGACCGGCTGGCCAAACTGCTGGAGGCCGAAGGACTGCTGACCGGTGACGTCACGGACAGGGTGAACGCCAAGGCGGACGAGGTTGCCGCGCAGCTGCGGCACGGCTGTGTAACACTGCCCGAGCCCGGGGACCTGGACGTGTTCAACAACGTCTACACCACACCGCACTCGGTGCTGGAGCGCCAACGGGACCACTACTCCCGTTATCTTGCCTCGTTCGAGGCTGCAGGGGGAGGCACGCGATGAGCACCATGACTTTTGGCCGGGCTATCAACACCGGCCTGCGTAGGGCAATGGAACACGATTCCAAGGTTGTCCTGATCGGCGAAGACATCGGCAAGCTGGGCGGTGTTTTCCGCATCACTGACGAACTTCAGAAAGACTTCGGTGCCCACCGGGTCATCGACGCCCCGCTGGCGGAATCCGCCATTCTGGGTACAGCCGTGGGTATGGCGTACCGCGGATACCGGCCGGTGTGCGAAATACAGTTTGACGGGTTCATCTATCCGGCGTTCAACCAGATAGTGAGCCAGGTGGCCAAACTGCACTACCGCACCCAGGGGAGGGTCAAGATGCCGCTGACTATCCGGGTTCCGTTCGGCGGCGGAATCGGAGCAGCGGAGCATCATTCGGAATCGCCGGAGGCTTATTTCATGCATACCTCCGGCCTGCGGGTGATCTCGGTATCCAACCCGCAGGATGCATTCGCGATGATCCAGCAGGCCATAGCCTGCGATGACCCGGTGCTCTTCTTCGAACCCAAGCGGCGGTACCACGTCAAGGGGGAGGTGGACGAAGAGGTTGATCTGGGATCCTTCTCCCTCGAGCAGGCTCGGGTGGAGATCGCCGGCGAAGACGTGACGTTGGTGGCGTACGGTGCCCTGGTGCAGGTCGCCAAGGACGCCGCCCTGGCGGCGCGGGAGGAAGGTATCTCGGTGGAAGTCATCGACCTGCGCTCGCTGTCTCCGCTGGACTTCGCCACGCTGGAGGCCTCGGTTCGCAAGACCGGCCGCCTTGTGATCACCCATGAAGCGGCCATGACGGGAGGACTCGGTGCGGAGGTGGCAGCGAGCATCACCGAACGGTGCTTCTACCATCTGGAACATGCACCCGTCCGTGTCACCGGATTCGATATTCCCTACCCGCCGGCAAAGATGGAACACCATCATCTTCCCGATCTGGACAGGATGCTGGACGGCGTGGACCGCGTCCTGGGCCGGACGAATTCGCTCAGCGGTCTGGAGGGGAATTGATGGGAATCAAGGTCTTTAAGCTGCCGGACCTGGGCGAAGGTCTCACAGAGTCGGAAATCGTCAGCTGGCACGTTGCCGAAGGCGACAGGGTGGAGCTGAACCAGATCCTCGGCGAAGTGGAAACCGCAAAGGCCGTCGTGGAACTGCCGTCACCGTTTGCCGGCGTCGTCACCGTCCTGCACGAAGCCCCGGGCAGCACGGTCAATGTGGGCGAACCGATTGTTTCCTTCGAAGTGGCCGGCTCCGGCGACCCGTCCGAGAACGGCACTGGCGGCCGGTCTTCAAACGGTGCCGCCACCGCCACGGCGGGTGGCCGTGAGGCGAACCTGGTGGGCTACGGCGCACAGGCCGAAGCATCAGGCGCACCCAGGCGCCGCCGTCGGGCCGGTGCCGTTGGGACAGGCGGAGGGGTTCCGGTGGCCAGGACGGCTCCGGCACGCGAACCAGCTGCTGCAGCCCGCGCCCAGCCTGCCGGGGAGCTGGCGGAATCCGGGAAGGAACGGCCGCGGTCCACGCCTCCGGTCCGCAAGCTGGCCCGGGACTTGGGCATTGATCTCGCTGAGATAACCGGAACGGGCGAGCAGGGGTTGATCACGCGGTCCGACGTCGAACGTTTCCACACCGGCGCTACTGCCGGGGCCGGCGAACGGGGTAGGGAGCAGCCGGCTGCCGCAGCCACCACTGCGCGTGCGGGCGGATGGCTGGCGGGTGCGGCGGAACGCGAAAGCCGCATTCCGATCAAGGGCATGCGCAAGCACACGGCCGCCGCGATGGTGGCCAGCGCGTTTACCGCTCCGCATGCCACGTCGTTCCTGACCGTGGACGTCACACCGACCATGGAGTTGCTGGCCAAACTGCGGGACAGCCGTGCCTTCAGCGGCATCAAGATCACGCCGCTGACCGTACTGGCCAAGGCGCTGTGCATCGCGCTGGAGCGCAATCCCTCGCTGAACTGGCGCTGGGACGAGGCCAACCAGGAGATCGTCCGGCAGAACTATGTGAATCTGGGCATCGCTGCCGCCACGGAGCGGGGGCTGATCGTGCCCAACATCAAGGACGCCCACGCGCTGGACCTGCGCCAGCTCGCCCTGGCACTGGGCGAGCTGACCGGCGCGGCAAGATCGGGCAAGACAGCCCCGGCAGACCTGACCGGAGGAACCATTTCGATCACGAATATCGGCGTCTTCGGCATCGACGCCGGTACCCCCATCATCAACCCGGGGGAGGCAGCGATCCTGGCCATGGGCGCGGTCCGTAGGCAGCCTTGGGAATACCAGGGCGGCATCGCCCTGCGCCAGGTCGTCACCCTCAGCCTGTCGTTCGACCACCGACTTGTGGACGGACAACAGGGGGCGACGTTCCTGGCCGACGTCGGGACCATCCTGGCCGAGCCGGGGATGGTCCTGACGATGGTGTGAGGGCTAGAGAAGTTCCAGAATTTCTTCGGTGACCACGGCGGCCCGGGCATTGGCAAAGCCCTGGGCCTCGCCGATGGCCTTGAAGCCGGCCTTCTCCAGGACCTTGATCGAACCGAGGTTGTCCTTGACGGCCCGGGCGCGGATGGGGCGGGCGGTGAATTCGGCGAGGAATTTCTCCACGGCTGCGGTGGTGATGCCGCGGCCCCAGTGCGATTTCGCCGTCCAGTAAGTTAGCTCCGGGTAGCCGTCCGAGGGGTAGGCCATGATGCTGCCCACCACTTCGCCGTCGGCGGTGACGGTGCGGACAGTGATGGCCTCGTCGTTGAGGATATTCTGCCAGTGGTGGTTGAACACTCCACGGTCGGAGGGGTTTTTGGCAGTGAAAGCAGCCATACGGTTGGAGTCGGGATCCTGCTGGTACTCGAAGAACTTGTCGAGGTCGGCAGGTTCCACTGGGCGTAGCTCAATCATGGCAAACCTTTCGGCTAGGGGTCTTTATTGAAGCCTACTCGGCTTTCAGTGCTGCCCATGCCATTTGTTCCAGCAGATTGCGCCGCCATATCTTGTCCCGCACCGGCTTGCCCCGGTGGGTGATGTGCGGCGTGGAGTTGATCAGGCCGAAGGCAGCATGGGCACGCACCCGCAACCGCGCCGGCTCCTGCCCGGGGAGCACTCGGGAAAGGACGGCCACCCAGACTTCGACGTACGCCCGCTGCAGGGCCCGCACGGCCTGTGAGTCTTCCGGGGGCAGGCTGTCCAGGTCGCGGTCGTGGACACGGATGACGTCCGGATTGCGCAGCGCAAAGTCCACCTGGAATTCGATCAGCCCGCGCAGGGCTTCTTCAGGACCCGGGGAATTTTCGACTACGGCTTGTCCGCCGTCGAGCAGGTCCTGGCTCACTCCGGTCAGCAGTGCGGACAGCACCGCATGCTTGCTGCTGAAGTGCCGGTAGACAGCGGGTCCGCTGACGCCCGCGGCGGAGCCGAGGTCCTCGATCGAGACGCCGTTGAACCCGCGCTCCGCGAACAGCTTCGCGGCGGCGGACAGCAACGCGGCCCGGCGCGAGGCCTTCGCCAGGCTCCGGCCGGTGACCCTGCCCGTATCGGCACTGGCCACAGGCCCTGGACCCGCTGGTGAGCCGGCTCCGGTAGCTGAGCTAGGGGACATGTACGTCCCTCCTGTTCGGATGAATGCTGGACAATTCGGTTAATGCGCACTAACCTGAATTTCAGTTAGTACAGACTAACCAAAAGCGTGTTCGTTGACCAGCCTGCTGAACGGCAGCGGGACTGGAAAATGGCACCTACCGCGCGAAGAAAGATGTCGATGGAGACACTGCCTTCCCGGGTGGACACTACCAGCCCGGGCTACTTGGAGAACGAAGCGGCGCAACGCGCACTGGTTGAGGATCTGCGCGGCAAGCTCGCGACCGCGGCGCTTGGCGGACCGGAAAAGTCCCGCCGGCGCCATGTGGGCCGCGGCAAACTGCTACCGCGCGATCGCGTCGATGCGCTGCTGGACGAGGGCAGCCCCTTCCTGGAACTCTCGCCGCTGGCCGCGGAAGGAATGTACGACGGCGATTCGCCCGGCGCCGGGATCATCACCGGGATCGGACTGGTGCATGGGCGCCATGTCCTGGTGATCTCCAATGACGCCACGGTCAAGGGTGGAACCTATTACCCGATGACGGTGAAGAAGCATCTGCGCGCGCAGGAAGTGGCGCTGGAAAACAACTTGCCGTGCATCTACCTGGTGGATTCCGGAGGCGCCTTCCTGCCCAAACAGGACGAGGTCTTTCCGGACCGCGAGCACTTCGGCCGGATCTTCTACAACCAGGCCAACCTCTCGGCGCGCAAGATCCCGCAGATCGCGGCCGTCCTGGGCTCGTGCACGGCCGGCGGCGCCTACGTCCCGGCGATGAGCGATGAAACGGTCATCGTGCGCAACCAGGGCACCATCTTCCTGGGCGGTCCGCCGCTGGTGAAGGCTGCCATCGGCGAAGTGGTCAGCGCCGAGGACCTCGGCGGCGGCGACGTCCACGCCAAGATCTCCGGCGTGACCGACCACTTGGCCGAAACCGACCAGCACGCCCTGGAAATCGTCCGCGACATCGTCTCCACGCTGCCCGTAGTCGAGCCGGCCTGGGAGATAGCGGCCGGGGAACCGCCGTCGGCAGATCCAACGGAACTCTATGGATCGGTGCCCACGGATGTAAACGCTTCCTACGACGTGCGGGAGGTGATCGCCCGGGTGGTCGACGGGAGCCTGTTCCACGAGTTCAAGCGGGAGTACGGCGCCACGCTGGTCACCGGCTTCGCCCGAATCCACGGACACCAGGTCGGGATCGTGGCCAACAACGGCGTGCTCTTCAGCGAGTCCGCGCTCAAGGGCGCCCACTTCATTGAGCTCTGCGACCAGCGCGGCATCCCGCTGGTCTTCCTGCAGAACCTCTCCGGGTTCATGGTCGGACGCGACTACGAAGCCGGCGGCATCGCCAAACACGGCGCCAAGATGGTCACCGCTGTCGCCACCACCCGGGTACCCAAACTGACCGTCATCATCGGCGGATCGTTCGGCGCGGGCAACTATTCGATGTGCGGGCGCGCCTACTCGCCGCGCTTCCTCTGGATGTGGCCGGCCAGCCGGATCTCGGTGATGGGCGGCAACCAGGCCTCGTCGGTGCTGTCCACGGTGAAGCGCGACCAGATCGAAGCCGCGGGCGGCGAATGGCCGGCCGAGGAGGAGGAAGCCTTCAAGGCGCCCATCCGCGAGCAGTACGAGGCGCAGGGCAACCCGTACTATTCCACCGCCAGGCTCTGGGACGACGGGATCATCGACCCGGCGGACACCCGCCGGGTCCTTGGCCTCGCGCTCGATGTCTGCGCCCGCCAGCCGCTGCCGGAGACGTCCTTCGGCCTGTTCAGAATGTGAGCGCCATGCCCGAACAGCTCTTCACTACGGTACTGATCGCCAACCGCGGGGAAATTGCCTGCCGGGTGATCCGCACCTGCCGCCGGCTGGGCATCCGCACGGTCGCGGTCTATTCCGACGCCGACGCCGGTGCCCGGCACGTGCGTGAAGCCGACCTTGCGGTCAGGATCGGCCCGGCGGCGCCTACCGCCAGCTACCTGACCATCGAGGCCATCATCTCCGCCTGCCGCCAGACCGGTGCCGAGGCCGTCCACCCCGGCTACGGCTTCCTGAGCGAAAGCCTCGCCTTTGCCGAGGCGCTGGAGACTGCCGGCATCACCTTCATCGGGCCGAATGTGAAGGCCATCGGCGTCATGGGGGACAAGATCCGGTCCAAGAACCACGTGGCCGGCTACCAGGTGCCGGTGGTGCCTGGCCTGGCCGAACCCGGGCTGAGCGATGAACAACTGATCAACGCCGCCAACGGCGTGGGCTACCCGCTGCTGATCAAACCCTCGGCCGGAGGCGGCGGCAAGGGCATGCACGTGGTGGACGGCCCTGACCAGCTGCCGGCCACCCTGGCCACCGCCCGGCGCGTGGCTGCATCCGCGTTCGGGGATGACACGTTGTTCCTGGAGAAGCTGATCCGCAGTCCGCGCCACATCGAGGTCCAGGTACTGGCGGACAACCACGGCAACGTTATCCACCTGGGCGAACGCGAATGCTCCCTCCAGCGCCGGCACCAGAAGGTGATCGAGGAAGCCCCCTCGCCGCTGCTGGACGAAGCCACCCGCGCGAGAATCGGCGAGGCCGCCTGCAACGCCGCCCGCAGCGTGGACTACAGCGGGGCCGGCACAGTCGAATTCCTGGTTTCCGACGAGACCCCGGACGAGTTCTACTTCATGGAGATGAACACCCGGCTGCAGGTGGAGCACCCGGTCACGGAACTGGTCACCGGGCTGGACCTGGTCGAATGGCAGCTGCGCGTGGCAGCGGGTGAGCCGCTGGCGATAGCCCAGTCCGACGTCGTTCTCATCGGTCACGCGGTGGAAGCGCGCGTCTATGCGGAGAATCCGGAACAGGACTTTTTGCCATCGGCCGGAACGGTGCTGGGGCTGCATGAAGCATCCGGCGACGGCATCCGGGTGGACAGTTCGCTGCTGCCCGGGCTGGAAATTTCCAGCAGCTACGACCCGATGCTCGCCAAGGTCATTGCCTGGGGCGAGGACCGGGAGGAGGCCCTGGACCGGCTGGACGGGGCGCTGGGGGAGACCGTGGTGCTGGGCGTGCCCACTAACGTCGAGTACCTGAGGCTGCTCCTGAACGACGACGACGTGCGCGCCGGGCGCCTGGACACCACGTTGATCGAACGGAAACTGCCGCATCTGGCGTTCCGCCGGGTCACCGACGGGGAACTCGTGGCTGCTTCGGTGGCCTGGCTGGAGGGCAGACGGGGCGGACGGGAAGCCCGGCTGCCGCAATCCCGAATACCCGACTTCCCGCACCCTGACTCTCCGCAACCGGATTCCCTGCGGGCTGATTCCCCTTGGGCGGCCGGCGATGGCTGGCGGGTGGGCAGCGCCGTGCCCACGGTGGTCAGTTTCGCCATGCCCCATGGGGAACCTCGCGAGGTTGCGCTGACCCGTCTAAGTCCCGGGAGCACGGGCAGCCAGGCAGTCTTCCGCGCGGAAGTAGCCGGCAGCAGCTTTACGGTGAGCCTTGAGCAAGAGGCGGGAGCCGCCGTCGTCAATGGGGTGCGGAAGCCCTTTCGCCATGCCGTCGACCTGAGCACCGGGACCATCTGGATCGCCGACGCCGGGTTCTGCGTCGGGCTGACGGTGCGGGACCGGAAGCGCCGGTTGGCCGAGGCGCTGGAGCGGATCCACCGCGAGGAGGGCGAGCTGTCACCTGAGGTGCGCTCGCCGATGCCGGGCACCGTGACCGCGGTCGCCGTGAGCAACGGGGAGCACGTCGAGGCCGGGCAGACCGTGCTGACCGTGGAGGCCATGAAAATGGAGCACCAGCTCACCGCGGCCGTGGCCGGAGAAGTAAGTATCCATCTCAAACCCGGCGATCTGGTCAAAGCCGGCCAGATTGTCGCCGTCGTCGTCGCAGCAGATCCTGCCGGCGGGGCGGAAACAACGGAACAGAAGGAAGCCGAGCATGCCTGATTTTTCCCTCAGCGAGGACCACCAGGACCTGGTGGATGCCGTCCGGGACTTCGCCGACCAAGTGGTGGCCCCGGTGTCCGCCAAACACGACGAGGACCACACCTTCCCCTACGACGTGGTCAAACAGATGGGCGAAATGGGCCTCTTCGGGCTGCCCTTCCCGGAGGAATACGGCGGCATGGGCGGGGACTACTTTGCGCTGGCGCTGGCCTTGGAGCAGCTGGGCCGGGTGGACCAGTCGGTGGCCATCACCCTGGAAGCAGGCGTCTCGCTGGGCGCGATGCCGATCTACCGCTTCGGCACGGAGGAGCAAAAGGCCGCGTGGCTGCCCATGCTCGCCAGCGGCCAGGCGCTCGCCGGCTTCGGCCTGACGGAACCCGAGGCCGGATCGGACGCCGGCGGCACCAAGACCCGGGCCCAGCTGGTGGAGGGTGGCCAAGGGAACGAGTGGGTCATCAACGGCAACAAAGAGTTCATCACCAACTCCGGCACGGACATCACGAAGCTGGTCACCGTCACGGCGGTCACGGGCACCTCGGAGCGGGAGGACGGGAGCACCAAGAAAGAGATCTCCACCATCCTGGTGCCCACCGACACCCCGGGCTTCACCGCGGAGAAGGCCTACAACAAGGTCGGCTGGAACGCTTCGGACACGCATCCGCTCACGTTGAAGGACGTGCACGTGCCGGAAGCCAACTTGCTGGGGGAACGCGGCCGGGGCTACGCCAACTTCCTGCAGATCCTGGACGAGGGCCGCATCGCCATCGCTGCGCTCGCCACCGGAGCCGCGCAGGGTTGCGTGGACGAATCGGTGCGGTACGCCAAGGACCGGCAGGCCTTCGGGACCAACATTGGGTCCTTCCAAGCGATCCAGTTCAAGATCGCCCGCATGCAGGCCCGCGCGCACACCGCCCGGCTAACCTACTATGACGCCGCGGCCAGGATGCTTGCGGGCAAGCCCTTCAAAACCCACTCCGCTATTGCAAAGATGGTGGCAGGCGAAGCGGCCATGGACAACGCCCGCGACGCCACGCAGATCTTCGGCGGATTCGGGTTCATCAACGAGTTCCGGGTGGCACGGCATTACCGGGATTCGAAGATCCTCGAAGTCGGCGAAGGAACCACCGAAGTGCAGCTGATGCTCATCGCCCGCGAACTCGGGCTCTGACCGCGCACCGGCCACGATCGACGGAAGGCTAGGGACAACGTGATTAACAAGGTTGTAGGCAGCGCGGCGGAGGCCGTGGCCGATATCCAGGACGGGGCCTCGCTGGCCGTGGGAGGTTTCGGCCTGTGCGGCATCCCGGTGACCCTGATCCAGGCCCTCCACGATCGCGGCACCAAGGACCTGGAAACCATCAGCAACAACTGCGGCGTGGACGATTGGGGCCTGGGCGTGCTGCTGGCAGACGGCAGGATCCGGCGGACCATCAGCTCCTACGTGGGCGAGAACAAGGAGTTCGCCCGGCAGTATTTGGCCGGCGAACTCGAGGTGGAGCTGACCCCGCAGGGCACGCTGGCCGAGAAACTTCGCGCCGGCGGTGCCGGCATTCCGGCCTTCTATACGACGGCGGGCGTCGGCACGCAGGTCAGCGAAGGGGGACTGCCGCAAAAGTACGACGCCGAGGGGAACGTTGCGATTGCATCGGCACCTAAGGAGGTGCGCAGCTTTGGCGGCGCGGACTACGTGCTTGAAGAGTCGCTGCGGCCCGACTTCGGGCTGGTGCATGCGTGGAAGGGCGACCGGCTGGGCAACCTGATTTACCACGTGACCGCGATGAACTTCAATCCGCTGGCGGCCATGGCAGGCAAGGTCACGATCGCCGAGGTGGAGGAACTGGTTGAACCGGGCGAGCTGGATCCGCAGCACATCCACACGCCGGGCATCTTCGTCCAGCGCGTGGTGGTGGCCGGCGACGTGGAGAAACGGATCGAGAAGCGTACGGTCACCGAGGCCGGCGCGGGGAAGGGGAACTGACGATGGCACTGACGCGCACCGAACTCGCCGCCCGCGTAGCCAAGGAGCTGCGCAACGGCCAGTACGTGAACCTTGGCATCGGGATGCCTACCCTGATCCCTAACTACATTCCGGACGATGTGGAGGTGGTGCTGCACTCCGAGAACGGAATCCTCGGCGTCGGGCCCTATCCCACGGAGGAAAACCTCGACCCGGACCTGATCAATGCCGGCAAGGAAACGGTCACGCTCAACCGGGGCGCGGCGATCTTCGACTCGTCGACCTCTTTCGGCATGGTCCGCGGCGGACACGTGGACGTGGCGGTCCTCGGGGCGATGGAAGTGGCCGAAAACGGGGACCTGGCCAACTGGATGGTGCCGGGCAAGATGGTTAAGGGCATGGGCGGAGCCATGGACCTGGTCTTCGGCGCCAAGCGGCTGATCGTGATGATGGAGCACGTGGACCGGAAGGGCAACCCGAAGATCCTCAAGAGCTGCTCGCTTCCGCTGACCGGCAAGGGCTGTGTGGACCGGATCATCACCGACCTGGCCGTCATCGACGTCACCGAAGACGGGCTGGTGCTGCGCGAAGTGGCGCCGGGTGTCAGCGTGGACGAGGTCGTGGCTGCCACCGGTGCCGACCTGAACATCGAAGAACACGAGGTCGACGACGTATGAGCACCGGAAGTATGGGCACAGGAAGCAGCGGAACGCCGGGCGAGGACCTGCGGACCACCATCACCCAGCGCGGGCTCTACTACGACGAGCTCCAGCCCGGTACCGTCTACGCGCACCGGCCGGGCCGGACCATTACCGAAGCGGACAACGTCCTGTTCACCACGATGACCATGAACAGCCAGGCCCTGCACCTGGATGCGGACTGGTCCGCATCGCAGCCGTTCGGGCAGCGACTGGTGAACTCCATGTTTACGCTTGCCACGGTGGTTGGGCAGTCCGTCACCCAGCTCACCCAGGGCACTATCGTGGCCCAGTTGGGACTGACGGACATCAACTTCCCGCATCCGCTCTTCCACGGCGACACGCTGTACACCGAGACAACCGTGACCGACAAGCGGCTCTCGGCCTCACGGCGCGGGCAGGGGATCGTCACCATGAGCCATACCGGACGCAACCAGCACGAGGACATTGTCGCCACGGCGGTGCGCAGCTGCCTGATGTGGACCGAAGAAGGGCACCGGCAGAGCCAGACCGAGCCGGAGGCCAGGAACCGCTTCCGGAACCAGGAGCTCGGCTGATGTTTGCCATGGGCCCGGCCATCCTGTTCTGTCCCGCGGACCGGCCCGAGCGTTATGCCAAGGCGGCGGACCGTGCGGACGCGGTCATCCTGGACCTGGAGGACGCCGTAGCGCCGGCGGACCGGGCGCAGGCCCGGCAAGCCGTGATCGACAACCCGCTGGATCCGGGGCGGACCATCGTGCGCGTCAACCCGCTCGGAACCGAAGACCACTCCCTGGACATGGCGGCGCTGCAGCGTACCGGCTACACCACCATCATGCTGGCCAAATCCGAGAATGCGGACGCCATTGCCGGGCTGGGCGGGTACGACGTCGTGGCGCTGTGCGAGACGGCGCTGGGCGTCCTCTCCGCCCCTGACATCGCGCGCACCGGGAACGTCGTTGCGCTGATGTGGGGGGCGGAAGACCTGCTTGCCTCGCTCGGCGGGACCTCCAGCCGCAACGCCGGCGGGACCTATCGGGACGTCGCACGGCAGGCGCGCTCGCAGGTACTGCTGGCGGCCGCTGCCTACGGCAAGACGGCCATCGATTCGGTTTATGTGGATATTCCGGATCTGGACGGCCTGGCTGCCGAGGCCGACGACACCGTGGCCTGCGGATTCGGTGCCAAGGCCGTGATCCATCCGAGCCAGATACCGGTCATCCGCGCCGCCTACCTCCCATCCGAGGCCGCCGTTGCCGATGCCGCGGCGCTACTGGAGGCCGCCCGGACGGAACCGGGTGTGTTCCGTTTCCGCGGGAAGATGGTTGACGGCCCGCTGATCAAGCACGCCGAGCAGACGCTGCGCCGGGCCGGGCTGGCAGGCTGAATGGCGGGCTGGCATCGGACGGGTTGGAATAGCCTGCACTGAAGTGTGGTTGCACCGGTCATGCGCATAGTTATTGCAGGTGGACATGGAAAAATCGCACGCGAACTGACCAGGATCCTGGCCGCGGGCCGGCATGAGGTGGTTGGTCTGATCCGCAAACCGGAGCAGAGCGCCAACCTGATGGTGGACGGTGCCATCCCCGAGGTGGTGGATCTGGAGAGCGCCTCGGTGGACGAGGTCGCAAAAATCCTGAAGGGCGCCGATGCGGCGGTCTTCGCAGCAGGTGCCGGGCCGGGCAGCGGGGTCGAACGGAAGGAAACGGTGGACCTGGGCGCCGCCGTGCTGCTGGCGGATGCCGCCGAGGCAGCCGGTGTCGAGCGCTTTATCCAGATTTCCTCGATGGGCAACGATCTCGTCCGCGACGGCGCTACACCGGAGGGCATGGACGAGGTCTTCGTCGCCTACCTGCGGGCCAAGCTGGCAGCCGAAGAGGACCTCAAAACCCGCGACCTGAAGTGGACCATTGTCCGTCCCGGCCAATTGACCGACGACGCCGGCAGCGGCATCGTCCGCCTGGACCTGGTGGAGGAGCGCGGTCCCGTGCCGCGGGCGGATGTTGCCGCCGGGTTGGCGGAATTGCTGCACACGGGTGCCGGTGAGCGCCAGCTCCTCAACCTGATCTCCGGAGATGTTCCGGTCAAGGAAGCAGTAGCCGCCTTCGCCTAACTGTGGAGGCCAGCTGCTGAGCCTAGCCAGAACACTCCGAACGACCGGTGCGATGAACTCCCACCGGTCGTTGTGTCTCTCCGGGTGCCGCTGGCCGGGGTTGGGTGCGGGATACTGGAAGATATGGATTTTCTTAGCGACCCAGAGGCAGCCGGCCGGCCACGGAAAGTAGTGCTGCTGGGGTCCACCGGTTCCATCGGAACCCAAGGCATCGATGTGATCGACGGCGCCCCGGACCGGTTCGAAGTGACAGCCCTTGCTGCCGGCGGCGGCAATCTGGAGCTGGTAGCCCGGCAGGCAGTCCACACCCGGGCGGAGGCGGTCGGCATTGCCAGCGGAACGCGGGAGGACCTGGCTACGGCGATCAAGGCAGCTGCCGCGGACGCGGGCATCTGCGGCTACGAGCCCGAACTTTTTGCCGGCCACGACGCGTCGGCGAGCATCGCCGCCTGGCCGAACGCCGACGTCGTACTCAATGGCATTACCGGCTCGATCGGCCTGGTGCCGACCCTGGCGGCGCTCGAAGCCGGCCATCTGCTGGCGCTGGCGAACAAGGAGTCCCTTATCGCCGGGGGCGAGCTGGTCAAACGGGCCGCGAAGCCCGGCCAGCTGGTTCCGGTGGATTCTGAGCACTCCGCCCTGGTCCAGGCGCTGCGCTCCGGCTCAGCGGCCGAAGTGGACCGGCTGATCGTCACCGCGTCCGGCGGGCCGTTCCGCGGCAGGACCCGCGCGGAACTGGGCGCCGTGACCCCGCAGCAGGCACTGGCGCACCCCACCTGGGACATGGGCCGGATGGTGACGACAAATTCGGCCACCATGGTCAACAAGGCGCTTGAAGTCATCGAGGCGCACCTGCTCTTCGACGTGCCGCTGGAGAAGATCGATGTGGTGGTGCACCCGCAGTCCGTGGTCCACTCCATGGTCCAGTTCGTGGATGGCTCGACCATTGCCCAGGCATCGCCGCCGGATATGCGCCTGCCCATCGCGCTGGGGCTCGGCTGGCCGCAGCGGGTTCCGGGAGCGGCGAGGCCGTGCGACTGGTCCAGCGCCGTGACGTGGACCTTCGAGCCGCTGGACGACGAGGTGTTTCCCGCGGTCCGGCTGGCCAAGCAGGCCGCCGCCCAGGGCAGCACCTTCATGGCCGTCTACAACGCCGCCAATGAGGAAGCAGTGGACGCTTTCCACGACGGCATGATCGGTTTTGTGGATATCGTGGACATCGTCGCCGCTGTGGTAGCCGACCACGCCGGCTCCGCGGAACTGACCGTGGAGTCCGTGCTGGCAGCAGAAACGTGGGCACGAACCGAAGCCCGCAAACGTTTAGGAATGATGTGACCGTACTTCTCTTTATTCTCGGAGTCCTCTTCGTCGCGGTGGGCATTGCGCTCTCCATCGCGCTGCACGAAGTGGGCCATCTGCTGCCGGCCAAACTGTTCAAGGTCCGTGTCACCCAGTACATGGTGGGCTTCGGGAAGACCCTCTGGTCGAAGAAAAAGGGCGAAACCGAGTACGGCGTCAAGGCGATTCCGCTCGGCGGCTATGTCTCCATGATCGGAATGTACCCGCCGGCGAAGGACAAGACCGGCGCGGCATCGGTGCGCCAGTCCAGCACCGGCATGTTCCAGCAGCTGGCCAACGACGCCCGGCAAGCCGAGGCGGAGCGGCTGCAGCCGGGCGACGATAACCGCGTGTTCTACAAACTGCCGGTGTTCAAACGCATGATCATCATGCTCGGCGGCCCGTTCGTGAACCTGGTGATCGGCGTGGTCCTGCTCGGGATTGTGATGGTGGGCTTCGGTGCGGCCCAGCCCAGTACCACCATCAGCGAGGTCAACAAGTGCGTGGTCAGCGCCGCGCAGCAGGCCGAAACCGGGCAGACCGACTGCCTGCCGTCGGATCCGCAGGCACCGGCAACCGCCGCGGGAATCCTGCCCGGTGACACCGTCACGTCCTTCGACGGCAAGCCGGTAACGGACTGGTACGAACTCACCCGCTGGATCCGGGACGCCGCCGGCGAGGCCACGCCCATCACGCTTGAGCGCGACGGGCAGAGCATCAGCACCACCATCACGCCGGTGCTCTCGGAACGTCCGGTCTTCGACGAGTCCAACGAGCTGGTGCTCGATGCCAACGGCGACCCGGTAATGGAAGAGGTCGGCTTCGTGGGCATGGGCTCGACCCAGGAACTGGTCCCGCAGCCGGTCACGGCCGTGCTGCCGGCGGTGGGGGAGAACCTACAGGCGATTGCCGGCGTCGTGCTTAATCTGCCGCAGCGGCTGGCCGATGTCGCCGAGGCCGCCTTCAGCGACGCCCCGCGCGACCCTAACGGTCCGATGAGCGTGGTGGGCGTGGGCAGGATCGCCGGCGAGATCAGCGCGATGGAGGAAATCCCGTTCGAGGCGCGGGCGGCGTCGCTGATCGGTTTGGTCGGTTCGGTGAACCTGGCTTTGTTCGTGTTCAACCTGATCCCGCTTTTGCCGCTCGACGGCGGACACGTTGCCGGGGCGCTGTGGGAAGCGGTTCGCCGCGGCTTCGCCAAGCTGTTCCGCCGGCCGGATCCGGGGCCGGTGGACATTGCCAAGCTGCTGCCGCTGACCTACGCGGTGGCCATCCTGATGATGGGCATGGGCGCGCTGCTGATCTACGCCGACATCGTTAAACCGGTCAACATCTTCGGGTAGCAACGCAGGCCCGAACCGCCTGCATCGGAACCTCCACAACGACGACGGCGGCGCTGGCTACACTGGCAGCAGAAGCGACGTATGGAGGTGGCATGTCCAAGCACGGCAGCGGCAAGTCCGGATTGTCTCGGGTACTGGCCGCGTCGGCGTTGGCCGCGGCGCTGGTGCTCAGCGGTTGCACGGCCGGACAGAACGGCAGGCCCGGCGCGTCGGGGACGGCAGCGGAAAGCGGGTCCGACCGGGACGAAAACCGGGTCTACCTCAGCACTGCCGCCGCGGAGCCTGCTGTCATCAAGGGGACCGACGCCGAGGCAGCGCTGGCCGCCAGCCAAACCCTGTTCCAGTCCAGCCCGGTGGCTGTGGTTGCCCCGGGAGGGGACGCCGCTGCCATCGAAGCGGCCGCCGCCGAGGCCGGTCCCGCCGGAGCGCCGCTGCTGCTGGCCGGGGACGGGCTCGAGGCCGAGCTGCAGCGGCTTGGTGTCCGCCAGGTCAAGGCCTTCGGCGCGCCGGCCGGAGCTGCCGAATCCGCGGCGGCTGAGGCTTCCCCCGGTCCGTCCGGTCCGTCCGGGTTGCCGGAACCCACCGGAACTGCCGAAGCTGCCCGAACGGACGAAGCCACCGGGACAGCAGTCTCCGGAACCGCGGCAGCCTCCGGCCCGGCGGAGTGGGAAAGCGTTCTGGGCGGCGTCGAGATTCTTGGTCCGGACCAACCCTTGGACGAGGTTGCGGGCGCGGAAGAAGCAGCCCCGTTCTCGGTGCTGCTTGGCGAAGATGTCCGGAAGGACCTGCCGGCCACCATGGCCGTGCTTCAGGCCGCCGGTGTGCGCACCCACGTCGATGCCGCGGCCGACCCCCGGGCCGACCCGGAAACCATAGACTTTCTGCGCGCCGAACCGGAGCACAACATTCTCGCCATTGGCGCGGACTTCGGCAGCACGGCGCAGTTCGCCGCCCGGACCGAAACCGCCATGACGGCAGCGGAACTGCCCGGGGGAGGAATGCTGGCCTTCCCATCGCGGCGGATGGTCGCACTCTACGGCCACCCGTCCGGTCCGGCGCTGGGGGCCCTCGGCGAACAGGATGTGGAGGCCACCATCGACCGGGCCAAGAAGCTGGCCGGCGAGTACAAGGGCCTGAGCGACGAGCCGGTAGTTCCGGCGTTCGAGATCATTGCCACGGTCGCCACCGGATCCGCTGGCGAGGACGGCGATTATTCTTCCGCCACTGACATCGACCTGCTGCGGACCTGGGTAGACGCCGCAGGCGAAGCGGGCGTGTATGTGGTGCTGGACCTGCAGCCCGGCCGAACCGACTTCCTCACCCAGGCCAAGGCCTACGAGGAACTGCTCAAGGAACCGCATGTCGGCCTGGCCCTGGACCCGGAGTGGCGGTTGCAGGACGGCGAGCGGCATATGGAGCAGATCGGCTCGGTGACCGCGGCAGAAGTCAACGAGGTCAGCGACTGGTTGGCCCGGCTGACGCTGGAGAACAACCTGCCGCAGAAGGTGCTGATCCTGCACCAGTTCCAGTTGCGGATGATCTCCAACCGGGAGCAGCTTGAGACCGGGCATGACGAGCTCGCCGTCGTCATCCATGCCGACGGCCACGGCGGACCGGGACAGAAGCTGGAGACCTGGCGCGCGCTGCGGCAGGACCTGCCCGACGACGTGTGGATGGGCTGGAAGAACTTCTACGATGAAGACACTCCGATGTTCTCCCCGGAGCGGACCTACGGCGACGTTAAACCGGCGCCTTGGTTCGTGTCCTACCAATGATTAACCCGGCCCTGAGGGCAGGTAAGGTGTCGGCATGAGTGTTTTTGCCGTCGAGTATGTTTACGCCGCCGATACCGAAGAGGGCCGCGACGAGTACCGTGCCGCCCACCGCGAATGGCTGAAGGGGTTCGTCAACGAAGGCCGCCTGCTGGCTTCGGGCCCGTACGCCGACGGCACCGGCGCGCTGCTGCTGTTCACCGCCGGGAGCGAAGGCGCCCTGCTGGAGGAACTGAAGCAGGACCCGTTCAATGTGCAGAACTTTGTTTCCGGCCTGCGGGTGACCGAGTGGAAGCCCGTGACCGGAGCCTTCGCCGACTACGCATGATCTTTCCCACAGCTGGCCGGTATCTTCGCAAGATCCGGGTTGCCGGAGGATAATGAAAGCTGTTCTGCAAACTGCCCCCTGGAGGATGTTTTGACCTCGGTCAACCTTGGAATGCCAAACGCACCGCTGCCTGTCCTGGCGCCGCGCCGTAAAACGCGCCAGATCAAGGTCGGCTCGGTTGGCGTTGGATCGGACTCGCCGGTCAGCGTCCAGTCCATGACCACCACACCGACCACGGACATCAACGCCACCTTGCAGCAGATCGCCGAGCTGACGGCGTCGGGCTGCGACATTGTCCGGGTAGCCTGCCCCAGCGCCGATGACGCCGAAGCGCTGCCGATCATTGCGAAGAAGTCGCAGATCCCGGTCATTGCCGACATCCACTTCCAGCCGAAGTATGTTTACGCTGCGATCGACGCCGGCTGTGCGGCAGTGCGGGTGAACCCGGGCAATATCCGCAAATTCGATGATCAGGTCAAGGAGATCGCCAAAGCCGCCAAGGATGCCGGAGTGTCCATCCGGATCGGCGTCAACGCCGGCTCGCTGGATCCGCGCCTGATGCAAAAGTACGGCAAGGCCACCCCGGAGGCACTGGTGGAGTCGGCCGTCTGGGAAGCTTCGCTCTTCGAAGAGCATGACTTCCACGACTTCAAGATCTCCGTTAAGCACAATGATCCGGTAGTGATGGTGCGCGCCTACGAGCTGCTGGCGGAGCGGGGCGACTGGCCGCTGCACCTCGGCGTTACCGAGGCCGGTCCGGCTTTCCAAGGCACCATCAAGTCCGCAACAGCTTTCGGCGCCCTGCTCTCCAAGGGCATCGGCGACACCATCCGTGTTTCCCTCTCGGCACCGCCGGTGGAGGAGATCAAGGTCGGCAACCAGATCCTGCAGTCGCTGAACCTGCGTCCGCGCAAGCTGGAGATCGTGTCCTGCCCGTCCTGCGGCCGCGCCCAGGTGGATGTCTACACGCTCGCAGATGAGGTCACCGCCGGACTGGAAGGCATGGAAGTTCCGCTGCGCGTGGCTGTTATGGGCTGCGTTGTCAACGGACCAGGCGAAGCCCGCGAGGCGGACCTGGGCGTAGCCTCCGGCAACGGCAAGGGCCAGATCTTTGTGAAGGGCGAAGTCATCAAAACTGTGCCAGAGGACCAGATTGTTGAGACACTCATCGAAGAAGCAATGAGAATTGCGGAGGAAATGGGGGAGACCGATGGCGAAAATGCTGTCAAGGGTAGCCCCGTGGTTAACGTCAGCTAACCGGCTGCGCACGGATTCCGGCTGCGAAGCCGCGGCGGCGCTGGGGCATGCCGAAATCCGGGTCCTGGACGAAGGGGACACGCGTCGGCTCTGGGATCTGGTGAAACAGGATCCGGTGTCCAACGTGTTCCTCGCCGCGCATCTGGAAGCCGCAAGAACCGCTGCGCCCACCCCTTCGGGCGCTGAAATCCTCGGTTACTTCGCCGAGGGTGCTTTGGCCGGTGCATGCTGGAGCGGGGTCAATCTTGTGCCCACGGCGCTCACTGCCGAACAGGGCACCAACCTCGGCCAGTTTCTGGCCTCCAGCAACCGCCGGACGTCGTCCATCTTCGGCCCGGCGGAAGCCGTGCTGGGCATCTGGAGTTCCTTCCAGCACAATTCCACCCGACCCTTCGATGTCCGGCCCAACCAGCCACTGATGGAACTGCGCGGCAAGCCCGCCGTGGCTGCGGATCCGGCGGTCCGCTTCTCCACCGGGGCGGACCTGGACGTGCTGCTGCCGGCCTGCGTGGCCATGTTCGAAGAGGAAGTCGGCTATTCCCCGATGGCTGCCGGTGGACACCACTACCGCCAGCGCGTGCGGAGCCTGATCGACAAGGGGCATTCGCTGGTCTACCGCGAGCCCGGCGGTGAAGTAGTTTTCAAGGCCGAGCTAGGCAACGTCTCGGCCGATGCCGTGCAGATCCAAGGCGTATGGATGAACCCGGCCTACCGCGGCAAGGGACTTGCGGCAACGTACATGGCCGCCGTCGTCGAACTTTCGCGCAAGTTCGCCCCGGTGGCGAGCCTGTACGTCAACGACTACAACCAGCGTGCAGTTGCCGCCTACCAGCGCGTGGGCTTTGAGCAGGTCGGCACCTTCGCCACCGTGCTCTTCTAAAAAGCCGCAGTCCAACAGGATGCGCTCCCGGCGACACTCTGCCCCAAATTCACCCGAACCGCCCGGCGACCGTAGGATTAGTTACTGATCTGCTGTTGCGACACAACGAACTTTAGAAACGGAAACCAAGCGTGGTCCTGCGACTCTCCACCCTGTTCCTGCGCACTCTGCGCGAAGATCCCGTCGACGCCGAGGTGGCCAGCCACCGGCTGCTGGTCCGCGCCGGGTACATCCGCCGCGCGGCTCCCGGCATCTACTCCTGGCTGCCGCTGGGGCTGAAGGTGCTGGCCAAGGTGGAAACCATCATCCGCGAGGAGATGACGGCCATCGGCGCCCAGGAAGTCCATTTCCCGGCGCTGCTGCCGCGCGAACCGTATGAGGCCACCAACCGCTGGACCGAGTACGGCGAGGGCCTCTTCCGCCTGCAGGACCGCAAGGGCGCGGACTATCTGCTGGCTCCCACGCACGAGGAAATGTTCACGCTGCTGGTCAAGGACCTGTACTCCTCGTACAAGGATCTGCCGGTCTGCCTGTACCAGATCCAGACCAAGTACCGCGACGAAGCGCGCCCCCGTGCCGGGCTGCTGCGCGGCCGGGAGTTCATCATGAAGGATTCGTATTCCTTCGATATTGACGACGCCGGACTCGAGGACAGCTACCAGGCCCACCGCGGCGCCTACCTGCGTATTTTCGAGCGGCTGGGACTCGAAGTGGTACCCGTGAAGGCCACCGCGGGGGCCATGGGCGGATCCAAGAGCGAGGAATTCCTGCACCCGACCGGGGTCGGCGAGGATACCTTCGTCCGCTCGGCCGGCGGTTACGCGGCCAATGTCGAAGCGGTCACCACCGTGGTTCCGGCAGAGATCGACTTCACCAACGCGCCCGAGGCCGAGGTCAAGGACACCCCGGACACGCCGACCATCGACACCCTGGTGGCGGCGGCCAACGAGCTGGCGCCGCGTCCCGAGGGTGAATGGACAGCTGCGGACACGCTGAAGAACGTGGTCCTGGCTGTCACCCTGCCGACCGGGGAGCGCCAGGTGGTGGTGCTCGGTGTGCCGGGCGACCGCGCCGTGGATCTCAAGCGGGTCGAAGCCAACATCGGCGGCTTCCTGCCGATCGGCGGGGAAATCGGCATCGAGGCTGCCAACGAAAACGACCTCAAGAAGCACCCGGGCCTGGTCCGGGGCTACATCGGCCCGGGCGAGAGCCTGAACGCGGCGGTGCTCGGCACCGAAGGCAAGACCGGACTGCTGTACCTGGTGGACCCGCGCGTGGTCTCCGGAACCAGCTGGATCACCGGCGCGAACGTGGACGGCAAGCACGTCTTCGGCCTGGTGGCCGGCCGCGACTTCACCTGGGACGGCGTCATCGAGTCCGTCGACGTGCGCGCCGGCGACGAAGCCCCTGACGGCTCCGGTCCGCTCGAGGCCGCACGCGGCATCGAGATGGGCCACATTTTCCAGCTGGGCCGCAAGTACGCCGAGGCCCTGGGCCTGCAGGTGCTGGACAAGAACGGCAAGCTGGCCACCGTCACCATGGGTTCGTACGGCGTCGGCGTCACCCGGGCCGTGGCCGCCCTGGCCGAATCGAACCACGACGACAAGGGGCTGATCTGGCCCCGCAACGTTGCCCCTGCCGACGTGCACGTCGTGGCAACCGGCCGCGGACAGGAAATCTTCGAGGCCGCCGACAAGCTCTCCGAAGAGCTCGCGGCCGCCGGACTGGAGGTCATCTACGATGACCGGCCCAAGGTTTCCCCCGGCGTGAAGTTCGGCGACGCGGAACTCATCGGTGTGCCGACCATCCTGGTGGTCGGCCGCGGCCTGGCCGACGGTGTCGTCGAGGTCAAGGACCGGGCCACGGGCGAAGCGCAGAACGTGCCCCTGGAGGACGCCGTCGCACAGGTGGCCGCCCTCGCCGGGAAGTGATCTCCGGACTCGAGGAACTGGAGCTGGCCACCATCATCCTTGTGGTGGTGGCCGGTTTCGCCGCCGGCTGGGTTGACGCAGTGGTTGGCGGCGGCGGGCTGATCCAGTTGCCGGCGCTGCTGCTCGTGCCGGGTATCAGTCCTGTGCAGGCGTTGGCGACCAACAAGATGGGCTCGATCTTCGGCACTACCACCAGCGCCATTACCTATTACCGGCGCGCGCACCCCGACCTGAAGACCGCGCTGCCCATGGCCGGGGTAGCGCTGGCGGGCAGTTTCGGCGGCGCGATCGTGGCCACGGTGCTGCCCTCGGAAGTGTTCAAACCGATCATCGTAGCGGCGCTCATCGCCGTCGCAATTTTTACTGCCCTGCGTCCGACGGCGGGCACCCTCACCAAGCTGCGCTACACCGGGGCGCGGCATTTCGGCACGGCCGCCGGCATCGGTCTGGTCATCGGGTTTTACGACGGGCTGATCGGCCCCGGAACGGGCTCATTCCTGATCATCGCGATGGTGGCCATGCTCGGCTACAACTTCCTGGCCGCCAGTGCCAAGGCCAAGATCGTGAACATGGCCACCAACTTCGGCGCGCTGCTGTTCTTCCTGCCCAGCGGCGCCCTGCTGTGGGGACTCGGCCTGATTCTGGGTCTGGCGAACATGGCCGGCGGCTACCTCGGCGCCCGGATGGCGGTAACCCAGGGCAGCAAATTCATCCGCGTGGTCTTCCTGCTCGTGGTCGCGGCCCTGATCATCAAGCTGGGCTACGACGTGGTGCAGGAGAACATCCTGGGGAAGCCGGGGGCTTAGGACCGAGGTATGCCACGGCGGGCCGGCCTACGGCAGTTGCAGTTCATGTGCGGGCGGAAGCCCCGGCAGGGTACGTCCGGCAAGCGTGGAGGCAACCCAGAGGGAACGTTGTGCGTGGCCGCTGCTGCCGTGCTGCAGATAGTCCAGTGCGTTGGACACCTCGCGGACGATGCTCCACTGCAGTGTGGTCTCCGGCTGCAGCTCCGCCGCTGCGCAAAGTTCCTCGCACCGGCGGACCAGGTGGGTTTCCGGATCTGTGGCGTGCAGGTCCGGTATCCGGTTCCAGAGCATCGGCGCCACCTCGAATTCCGCCTCGCCCAGCATGGGCTTCGGATCGATGGCCGCGAAACTGCGCGCAGTATCCGTCCGGGCCAGCACGTTCCCATAATGCAGGTCGGTGTGGACCAGCACATCGCGGGCTTCACGGCGCCCCACCGTGCCCCGGACCTGGCAGACCTCCAGTGCGCATTCGAGCAGCCAGCGGTCAAAGGGCTCGCCGAGCGCAGACCAGTCCGCAGGCAGCGAATCCGACCACTGCTCGGCCGTCGCCGCTACGGTTTCAAAGGATGGCCAACTCTCCGCCGCTTCGGGGGACCGGTGCAGCTGCCGCACCAGCGGTCCCCACACCGCCGCAGTCTCGTCCAGCGGGATATCGAGCAAGGACCGGTCGCCGTCCAGCCGCTCGAGCAACTGCACAAAAGGGTCCTTCCCGCTACGCAGCAGGGCCACGGCACCGCGACCGTCCCAGATCCGCAGCACCGCGGACTCGAGCAGCGCTTCATCGTGGGGAACCGCGAGCTTCAGCACCGCCGGTGTGCCGGACCGGGTGCGCACCGGCACTACTGCCGCCAGCTGCCCGAACCAGGGTCCGCCACCGGCGGGGTCCGCCTCCAACTGCCAGCTTTCGAACATGGCGGCGCACAGGTTGTTGAACTGCTGGAGCCAGCGGGAGCCGCCGGGTAACTGCAGCGCGTTGAGCCGCAGGTCGGCCGGGAGCTCCATCGGGATCATCGCGGGCCGTCCTTCGTCGCGGGCGCCGACGATGCTGCACCGGCAGTTTCGGACGCTCCGGAAGGGGAGACTGTGTTGCCGCTTGGCCGAAGGTCGAGGCCGGGGGTGAGCGGCGGCTCCCCGGTGATGGCCGCGATCCGCTCTGCCGCTCCCGGCAGGTCTGCGGCTGCGGCCGCCCGCAGTGCGCCGTCCCCAAGGGCCACCAGGTCGCCCAGCGCCAGCGCCGCTTCGTGTTCCGCATTGCCGAGCCCCTGCCACGGTTCGTCGAGGAAGCCCTCGGGAAGTGCATAGGCCGGCTCGCGCAGGGGCAGGTCCACGCAGGCGTCCGCGGCCAGCTCCTCCCAGCGCTCCATCAGGTCCCGATGCGCGGCGTAGTTCTCCGTCGCGGCTTTACGCTGTTCACCCGTGAGCCGGGGCAGCGCGGCCTGGTACAGGAACGCCAGCTTGTATTCACTCACAACGACGGCGGATACGGCCTGTGCTTCCGCCGGCAGTCCGCCCCCGGGCGCCGAAGACTGGGATTCCTGGTCTTGGGCGTCGGGCCGGGCACATTCCGTCGGCGGATCCACCACATCAGATCGCCAGGCCACCGGCTGTTCGGTGGTGGGATAAGCCTCGTGCAGCAAGGAGGCCTGGTTGAAAACCGACGCGCCGACGGAGGCCAGCAGGCGCGCAAGGCCGGGTTCCACCTCCAAGGACGCCGAGAGCAGGAAACGGGAGGTCGAGGCCAGCCGTTGCAGCGTGCTCTCCAGCATCGGCGCCGCTGCTTCGCGCGACGGCGGGTCGGCGGGCATGGGACCGGGTGCATCGGCTTCGGGGGTGCCAGCACCGTCTCCGGAATCGGAATCCGGAACGGCGGCTCCCGATGGCCAGGCGGTCTGCAGCGGGAACAGTCCGGCCTGCTGTTCCAGCGCGGAAGCGGCGCTCAGCAGCAGTATCGAGCCGCCGTCGTCGTTGTTTGAATTGCCCTCTGCCGAGGCGAGGTGACGAAGGTCTCCGGCTACTGCCAGAAGCCGCTGCCGGGCGTCCAGACGCGCCTGTTCGGTGGTGCTCAGCGGGGGAGGGACAGTCTCCAGGCTGGTGACGACGGTGCCGATGCTGACGACCAGTGCGGCGGCAAGCAAAAGCAGTAAGGTACGCCGGAAAAAGCGGCCGGCTCTGCCGCCGGCCTTGGTGCCGGCCGTGCCCTTGGCCGGCCGTCCTGACGTTGTTCCCACAACAGTTGATAATGTCATGGCAGCAGGCACGGACGCACCACACGGTGCGGCGCGTGGCCTATCAGCGTGTCACGGGAGCGTGAGAAAGTCGCTAGTCTAGTAGCTACAACAACATCTAGCGGGAGGCAGCTATGGCGGATCGACCCGATCACACCGGCGTGTTCCAGTCGGGGAAACCATCCGGCGCCCAGACCCAATTGGAAGCGTCGCGGCTGAAGGACCTACTGGCCCCCACCGTGGCTGCCAGCGACCTGTACTTGGAAGACATTGAAGTTCGGATCGCCGGAACCCAGCGCACCGTACACGTGATCGTGGATCTGCCCGAGGACCAGCAGGGCGGCGTGAGCCTGGACAAGATTTCGGAGGTCTCGCAGAGCCTGTCCGCGGCACTGGACGAGGACCCGCATGATGAGGGCGCCCCCTATGATCTTGAAGTTTCTTCCCCCGGCGTGAGCCGGCCGCTGACCGAGCCGCGGCACTGGCGCCGCAATCTCGGCCGCAAGGTGTCGGTGAAAGTTCTCGACGGCGACAACGTCACCGGGCGTCTGCTGGAAGTCGGGGACGATTCCGTCACGCTACGGCCCGACATTCCCGTGAAGAAGGGCATGAAGCCCAAGCACGGGGAACCCGTCCAACTGGCCTTTGCGAACATCCGCAGCGGCAAGGTGGAAATAGAATTCACCCACCTGGATGAAGACCTGGCCGCAGCTCAGATGCGCGGCGAACTAGAAGATGAGGAGGCCTGACATGGATATCGACATGAGCGCCCTGCGGTTCCTGGAACGTGAACGCGAAATCCCCCTGGACCTGCTCATTCCCACGATTGAGCAGGCGTTGCTGGTGGCGTACCACAAGACGCCGGGTTCGATCGATAAGGCTCGCGCCGAGCTGGACCGCAAGAGCGGCCATGTGACCATCTGGGCCGCGGAAATGGACGAGGACGGCACCGTTGTCGGCGAGTTCGACGACACCCCGAGCGGGTTCGGCCGTATTGCGGCTTCCACCGCGCGCCAGATCATTCTGCAGCGCCTGCGGGACGCCGAGGATGACAACGTGCTCGGCATTTTCCGCGGCAAGGAAGGCGAGCTCGTCTCCGGGTTGATCCAGCAAGGCCACAATCCCAACATGGTCCAGGTGGACCTCGGCACCGTCGAGGCACTGCTGCCGCCGCCGGAACAGGTGCCGGGGGAGAAGTACCCGCATGGCGCCCGCTTGCGTGCCTATGTGGTGGATGTACACCGCGGCATGAAGGGTCCATCAATCACGCTTTCCCGCTCGCACCCGGGCCTGGTCCGTAAACTCTTCGAACTGGAAGTCCCGGAGATCGCGGACAACAGCGTCGAGATCGTGGCGCTGGCGCGCGAGGCGGGCCACCGCACCAAGATCGCTGTGAAGGCCAACATTCCCGGCCTCAACGCCAAGGGCGCCTGCATTGGCGAGATGGGTTCCCGCGTGCGCGCCGTCATGACCGAGCTGCACGATGAGAAGATCGACATCGTGGACTTCAGCGAAGACCCGGCAACGTTTATCGGCAATGCCCTCTCTCCCTCGCGCGTGTCTTCGGTCACCATTACGGATCCGGATCTGCGTGCCGCCCGTGTGGTCGTGCCGGACTACCAGCTGTCCCTGGCCATCGGTAAAGAGGGCCAGAATGCCCGTTTGGCTGCCAAGCTCACCGGCTGGCGGATCGACATTGTGTCCGATGCTGTGGCGGTCCAGCAGTAGCCGCCGGCGCTGCAGCAACGGCTCCGGTTCGTAGACTGGCTAGGGAAAGCGCTAGAATAAACATGGTCCGGTCTTCCGACTTCCAGCCCGGCGGGCATGATTTCCGCCAGCAGGGCACCGCTGCGGCTTCGCCGCAGCGCACCTGCGTGGGTTGCCGCCGTCGGGATGACCAGGCCGGTTTGCTGCGTTTGGTCACGGCAGACGGTGCCAGCACCGTCGTCGTGGATCAATTCCGCCGCCTGCCCGGGCGGGGTGCTTGGCTGCATCCCCAACCCGAATGCCTGGCAATGGCTGTGAAGCGGCGTGCCTTCAACAGGGCCTTTAAGGGTAAAGTTGATAGCCGTGCCGTGGAAGGTTACTTCCAAGCACTTGATCCGGCCGCGGAAAACGTGTCCGGATCACACCAACCGTCCAACCTGAAAGCGGGTCAGAAAACTGATGGAAACCCGATGAGTGCCAAGTGATGAGTGCCCAACGATGACTTATCTGTTGTGCGCTGCCCACGGTCTGAGTGCGATGTGCGTTCCGCACGGCGCAGAAGGCCGCAGCAAGAAATAGACGGTTCGTGCCTGGCTCGGTGCGGACCGAGACAGGAGAAATGTGGCCAAGGTCCGCGTACACGAGCTCGCGAAAGAGCTCGGTATTACCTCGAAAGATGCAGTAGCAAAACTGCAGGAACTGGGCGAATTCGTCCGGTCCGCCTCATCCACCATTGAGGCGCCCGTCGTGAAGAAGCTTCGCGACGCCTACCCCGCCGCTCCGGCGAAGAATGCTTCTCCCGCTCCGGCAGCCAAGGCTGCACCGAAGCCGGCGGGTGCCCCGACGCCCGGGCCCAAAACCGAAGCGAAGCCAGCCGCCGCACCGCCGGCCGCACCCAGTGCGCCTGCAGCTCCGGCTGCCCAGGCTCCGGCTCCGACCGCGCCTGCGGCACCGGCTCCCCAGACTCCGGCTCCGACCGCGCCTGCGGCTCCGGCTGCCTCATCCGATACACCGGCACCGGCGAAGCCGGGCGCAGCTGCGCCCGCCAAGCCCGGCGCCGCTGCTCCGCGTCCAGGCGGCACCCGTGCCGGTGGCGCCCCCCGCCCCGGCAACAACCCGTTTGCCACCTCGCAGGGCATGCCCCGCGGCGCCCGTGGCGACCGCGAGCGTGACGGCGAGCGTGCACCGCGTCCGGGAAACAATCCTTTTGCAACCTCGCAGGGCATGCCCCGCGGCGGCCGTGACGGGGCTCCCCGTCCGGCGGCAGCAGGACAGGGCGGACCGCGTCCGGCTGCGGGCCAGGGCGGTCCCCGTCCCGGTGCTCCGCGTCCGGGTGCACCCCGTCCGGGTGCCCCGCGCCCCGGTGCTCCGCGTCCGGGTGCTCCGCGTCCGGCTGGCGGTCCCGGCGGCGGTCCGGGCGGCGCACGTCCGACTCCGGGCATGATGCCCAACCGTACCGAGCGTCCGGCACCTGCCGGCCGCGGCGGTGCTCCGGGCCGTCCGGGTGCTCCCGGGCGTCCGGGTACCGGTGGTCCCGGTGGCGGTGCCCCCGCCGGCGGTGGCTTCGGCAAGGGTGGCCGCGGACGCGGCGGAACCCAGGGTGCTTTCGGTAAGGGAGGCGCCGGCCGCGGCAAGCAGCGCAAGTCCAAGCGCGCCAAGCGCCAGGAGCTGGAGCAGATGAGTGCCCCGTCGCTGGGTGGCGTGAGCGTACCCCGCGGCGACGGCAAGACTGTTGTGCGCCTGCGCCGTGGTTCTTCGATCACGGACTTTGCCGACAAGATCGAGGCCAACCCGGCCGCACTGGTCACCGTGCTGTTCCACCTCGGCGAAATGGCTACTGCCACGCAGTCGCTGGACGAGGAAACCTTCGAACTGCTGGGTGAGGAACTGGGCTACAAGATCCAGGTTGTTTCCCCCGAGGACGAAGAGCGCGAGCTTCTGGACTCCTTCGACATCGACCTCGATGCCGAACTTGAGGCTGAGGGCGATGCAGAGCTGGAGAAGCGTGCGGCCGTTGTCACGGTCATGGGTCACGTTGACCACGGTAAGACCCGGCTGCTCGATGCCATCCGCAACACCAAGGTTGTTGAAGGCGAGCACGGCGGCATTACCCAGCACATTGGTGCGTACCAGATCGGCGTCGAGCACGACGGACGCGACCGCCGGATCACCTTCATCGATACTCCGGGCCACGAGGCGTTCACCGCCATGCGTGCCCGTGGTGCGAAGGTCACCGACATCGCCATCCTGGTCGTCGCAGCCGATGACGGCGTCATGCCGCAGACCATCGAGGCGCTCAACCACGCCCAGGCGGCCAATGTGCCGATCGTCGTGGCCGTGAACAAGATCGACAAGGAAGGCGCCAACCCGGAGAAGATCCGTGGCCAGCTGACCGAGTACGGTCTGGTTCCGGAAGAGTACGGAGGCGACACGATGTTCGTGGACGTCTCTGCTCGCCAGAATCTGAACATCGACGATCTGCTCTCGGCCGTGCTGCTGACTGCAGACGCTGCACTGGACCTGCGTGCCAACCCGAACAAGGACGCCCGCGGTATCGCCATCGAAGCGAACCTGGACAAGGGCCGTGGTGCGGTGGCAACCGTGCTGGTCCAGTCCGGTACGCTGCATGTCGGCGACACGATCGTTGCCGGTATTGCACACGGCCGCGTCCGCGCCATGTTCAACGAGAACGGCGACACGGTCGAAGCCGCTGAGCCGTCCCGTCCGGTCCAGGTACTGGGTCTGTCCACCGTGCCGCGTGCCGGCGACACCTTCCTGGTTACCGACGACGAGCGGACCGCCCGCCAGATCGCTGAGAAGCGTGAGGCTGCGGACCGCAATGCCGCCCTGGCCAAGCGCCGCAAGCGCATCAGCCTTGAAGACTTCGACAAGGCTGTGGCCGAGGGCAAGGTCGATACCCTCAACCTCATCCTCAAGGGTGACGTTTCCGGTGCGGTTGAAGCTCTGGAAGACTCGCTGCTCAAGATCGATGTTGGCGAAGGTGTGCAGCTGCGCGTCATCCACCGCGGTGTCGGTGCCATCACGCAGAACGACGTCAACTTGGCGACGGTCGACAACGCGATCATCATCGGGTTCAACGTCAAGCCCGCCGAGCGTGTGGCTGAATTGGCTGACCGCGAGGGCGTGGACATGCGCTTCTACTCGGTCATCTACGCAGCCATCGACGATATCGAGTTGGCCCTCAAGGGCATGCTCAAGCCGGAATACGAAGAGTTCCAGCTTGGAACGGCTGAAATCCGCGAGATCTTCCGTTCTTCCAAGCACGGAAACATCGCAGGTTCCATCGTCCGCTCCGGCATCATCCGGCGTAATACCAAGGCCCGTGTTAGCCGCGATGGCAAGATCATCGGCGACAACCTCAGCGTTGACTCGCTGAAGCGGTTCAAGGATGACGCCACCGAGGTCCGCGAGGGCTTCGAGTGCGGTATTGGCCTGGGGTCGTTCAACGACCTGAAGGAAGGCGACATGATCGAGACCTTCGAGATGCGCGAGAAGCCGCGCGCCTAAGTAATCTCCGATGCAGGCGCCCGGCGGTCACAACCGCCGGGCGCCTGCACCTTCACCAACACACCATGAGGAGGGGCTATGGCCGATCCAGCACGCGCCGCAAAACTGGCAGACCGGATTAAAGTTGTGGTTGCCCAGGCGCTGGAGCGCCGGGTCAAGGACCCGCGGCTCGGTTTTGTCACCATTACGGACGCCCGTGTCACCAACGACTTGCAGCACGCCACGCTTTACTACACCGTCTTCGGCGACGAGACCCAGCAGGCGGACACCCGCAAGGCGCTGGAGTCCGCCAAGGGAGTCCTGCGCTCCGAGGTTGGCAAGAACATCACGGTACGGCTGACCCCGACCCTGGAGTTCGTCCCGGACGAAATTCCGGTCAACGCCAGTCACCTCGAGGAACTGCTGCGGGCAGCCAAGGCCCGCGATGCCGAGGTTGCGGCCTTGGCAGAGGGCGCAGTTTTCGCCGGCGAGTCCGATCCTTACCGCAAGGACGACGAGGACGACGAGGACGACGAAGACGAAGAAGGCTTCACCGACGAACCGGACGAGGCAGCCAAGTAGCCTCGGCCGATCCGCAGTGCAGGAAGCGGCAGACCATGGGTCTGCCGCTTCCTTTTTTCTGCCGACGGTTACCGGAGACGGACCTTGATCACCTGCCCGGCCGCAGGCATCTGCGGTGCAGCGTTCATGGTGGCGTAAAGTGTCCGGCCCTCTATCTCCACTGCTCCCGGGACCTTGGTCTTGAGGAAGGTACGGACTCTGTCGCTGCCGTCCTCGACGACGGAGATCTTGCCGCCGAACGTCTCGGCCACGTAAATGTCGCCGCGCCTGCTCAGCGCCAGTCCGGTGGCACCGGCGAATCCATCCGCTATTTCGATAGTCTTTCCCGTCCTCGGGTGGACTTTGTAGACGGCTCCGAGCTCGCCCCAGCTGGTGTCTTCGGCCCCGCCGGGCAGTGTGCTGACGTACAGCCAGCCGTCGTCGCCGATTTCGACGTCGGTAGGTACCGGTTCAAGGTACAGGCGTTCACCGATCACGCAGTCCGGCAGTTTCTTCTCCCGGGCCAGCTCCTTGGTGATTTTGACCCTGGTGGCGGGAAGTACCGCAACGGTTCTTACCCGTTCGGAGTCTTTGTTGATCCTGAAGATCGCGTTGGCGCCGGCATCGGCGACAAAGATGCTGCGCCGGCTTACCGCGGTGGCATAAGCGTGCGAATCCACGCCGCCTTTGTACTTGTCGGGCCGGTCCATGGGCATCTTGATCTGGTCGAGGCAGCTCTTGCTGTCGATGTGGCGGAAGCCATAAGTCAGGTTCCCATCCGGATTATGCTTGGCCTCATGTTTGGCAACATCGGCGATGTCGCGGACCCTGCCGTTATCGGACCGGGATTTGATCACCTGGACGTTCGGCGCAGGATCGTGTTCGCCGGCACCGGTACCCTCCATGAAATACAAGGTGTCGCGGAAGCGCGAGACCGCGCCGACTTCCGTTCCCTTCTTTGCCGTCTTGTAGACATTGCGCAGGTCCCCGTCCTCCGTGATGCGGTCAAGGGTGCCGGCGAAGTTCTGCGTGACGTAGACCTCGGTGTTGTCCCTGCCGGTAGCCAGGCTCAACGGCGAGAACAGCGGGTGATCCACGGTGAGAGTTTCGACGTGGCGCGGATGGGGATCATCGCGGTGCGTCGCGTTGGCTGTGGCAATCCCGGAGGCCAGAACCATTCCAAGGGCGATGGGCAAGGCGATGCATAACTTGGTGCGTTTCACAGCTATTGCTCCTGTGCATGGCCGGCAGGCGTGCCCCGGCAGGCACGGATGGGGCCTGTTGGATGAAGATGTTAATACCTATGAGGCAACAGCACCGGCGGCCCTCGGTGCTCCCCAACTGATGCTGCCCTGGTAGCAGTAGGGTCAAGGTAGTCCTGCGTCATCCCACTGTCAACGATCAAAGGATTAAGGAAACCATAGAAAACGATGCTGATCGCGTAGCCGGATATCTGGCCCGGACGGTAGCCCTGGCCGTGCGCAACGTCGGTGCCGAAGGCGGGCCCTTCGGCGCGATCGTGGTGGCCCCTGACGGAAGAATCTTTGAGGGCAGCAACCGCGTGACCGCGAACAATGACCCGACGGCGCATGCGGAAGTGGTGGCAATCCGCCATGCCTGCAGCGAACTTGGAACCTTCAATCTCGCCGGCTGCTCCCTCTACAGCAGTTGCGAACCGTGTCCGCTGTGCCTCTCCGCCGCTCTCTGGTCGCGGTTGGATCACGTGTATTTTGCCGCCGACCGCCACGATGCTGCCCGGGCAGGCTTTGACGACGCCGACTTCTACGACTATATCCAGGGCAGGGGAGATCTTAATCTCATGCCGGTGGAGCAGATTGTGGTGCCGACATCGCAGGAACCCTTCCGCAGCTGGGAACAACTTGATGCCAAAACGGAGTACTGAGGTTCCTGGGGCCGTCGCCGGCGTGAATGGACCGGGCAGCCAACCCCATATACTGAAAGGCGTGAATTCCGGGCCGGTCCGTTCAGGACTAATAATCGTGGACAAGCCGCAGGGGTGGACCAGCCATGACGTGGTGGGCCGCATGCGGCGCCTGGCGGGGACCCGAAAAGTGGGCCATGCCGGTACCCTGGACCCGATGGCCACCGGCGTGCTGGTGGTGGGCATCAACCGGGCCACGCGGCTGCTGACGTACATTGTGGGCACCTCGAAGACCTACACGGCAACCATCAGGCTCGGCCAGTCCACCGTCACGGACGACGCCGAGGGTGAAGTCCTCAACGAAACCATTGCCGCTGCGGTCACCGAGCAGGAGATACACGCTGCCGTCGCCGCGCTGACCGGAGAAATCCAGCAGGTTCCCAGCAGCGTTTCCGCCATCAAGGTCAACGGCGAGCGGTCCTATGCGCGCGTCCGGGCCGGCAACGAGGTGAAACTGGCTGCCCGGCCGGTGACTGTCAGCCGTTTCGACATCCATCATGTCCGGCGCGAACGCGGCGGCAAACTGCTCGACGTGGACGTGACAGTGGAATGCTCGTCCGGAACGTACATCCGCGCCCTGGCGCGGGATCTCGGCAATGCGTTGGGAGTGGGCGGCCACCTGACGGCCCTTCGCCGCACGCAGGTTGGGCCGTACAGCATCGAAGCCGCAGCAACGCTGGAGGAACTGGCAGTCGAACTGCAGATGCTCGAGCTGGATGATGCAGCGCGCGCACTGTTTCCTGCACGTGAACTGAACGACGCCGAAGCAGCCGATCTGTCCCATGGGCGACGGATCTCTGCCGGGCAGGACCCGGCACCGGTGGCGGCGTTTGCCCCGGATGGAACTTTGGTTGCACTTTTGGAGAACAAAGGCGAAACGGCCAGACCCCTGCTGGTCTTCGCCGCCGGGAATGATGAGGGTAAGCGTTAGTGGTCGTCGACGGGTTTTTCATTGCCGGAGCAGTTGTTTGCCTTCTCGCCGCACTGATCTGCGTGGTCGCTGCGGTGATCAGGCAACCGCCCAATGACATCACGATCCTTTCGGTAGCCGCCGTGGAACTCTTCCTGCTGGTGTACGGCATCGCCGCCATCGTCCGGCAGGCCGGGGGAGAGGCGGTAGCGGGAGAGGTCTGGGAGTTCTGGGGGTACTGGATTACCGCCCTGCTGGTACCGATCGCGGCCTTCTGGTGGTCCATTCTGGAGCGAACCCGCTGGAGCAACCTGATCCTGGGTGCGGTGGGCCTGACCATTTTCGTGATGCTCTTGCGGATGGAGCAGATTTGGGATGGAGCCTTGGCAGTATGAAAGCGGAGAACAGCATGACTTCCCCTCAGGAAACCCCGGCAGAACCGGTGGAAACCGGCTCCCGTTCAACCGGAGCGGGACGACTGATTGTGGCCGTATACGGCGTCTTTGCCATCTCGGCCACGGCCCGGGCGTCCTATCAGATCGCCACAAAATTCACCGAGGCACCGGTCGCCTACCTGCTCTCGGCCTTTGCTGCTCTGGTCTACATCCTGGCCACCGTCGCTTTGGCCAAGAAGGGCATGCGCTGGTACTGGATCTCCGTCGCTGCCATCAGCGTTGAACTGCTCGGAGTTGTTGCTGTGGGTCTGCTGAGCCTGCTGGATCCGGCCTTGCTGCCGGAGGACACCGTCTGGTCCGGCTTCGGGCAAGGCTATGGCTACATTCCGCTGGTTCTGCCCCTGCTCGGACTCTGGTGGCTCTGGCGGCACCGGCCCCGGCCGGAACGAATGCGGTAATACCGCCCCGATCGTCCATAATGGACAACGGCGCCGCCGGATTTTTGCCGGGCGCGCCGAGACTGAACAGCTCATGAATAGCTAACGATGCGAGGAGCCTGCTGTGCACTACTGGAAAGACCTGGCCGAAGTACCCTCCGGTTTTGGTCCATCAGTGGTAACGCTGGGCAATTTCGACGGCGTGCACCGCGGCCACCAGCAGGTGCTGGCCAAGCTCGTGGAGACTGCCGCACGTCACAGCGCCAGCGCCGTCGCCATCTCCTTTGACCCCCATCCCGCACAGGTCCACCGTCCCGAGGCAGCGCCCCAGCAGATCATGGGGCTGCAGGACCGCATCGAGGCGCTTGAAGAGACCGGTATCGACGGACTGCTCATGATGACTTACACGCTCGAGCTTGCATCCGATACGCCGGAGGAGTTTGTCCGCAAAGTCTTCGTTGAAGCGCTCGGTGCATCCGCCGTCGTTATTGGTCACGACGTTCGGTTCGGCAAGGGCAACTCCGGTGACCTGAACACCATGCAGGAACTCGGCGAGCAGTTCGGCTTCGCCGTCGACGTGATCGAGGAATACGGTTCGGACCAGCCGGACGCCCCGGATTCGCTCTTCAGGGGTCGGCGCTGCTCCTCCTCCTGGGTCCGGGAAGCGCTGGCCGAGGGTGACGTGACAACGGCCGCCCAGGTGATGGGCCGGCTGCACCGGATGCGCGGCGAGGTGGTCCATGGGGATGCCCGGGGCCGCGAACTGGGCTTCCCAACGGCTAACCTTTCCCCGGATGCCAGCGGGCTGATCCCCGCCGACGGCATCTACGCCGGGTGGCTCTTTGACGAGTCGGGCCGGCGCTGGCCGGCAGCGATCTCCGTGGGCTCGAATCCGACGTTCGAAGGCGCCAGCCGCCGCGTCGAGGCCCACGTCATCGACCGTCCGAAGGAAGCAAACGGGGATTTCGACCTCTACGGCCAGCAGGTCGTTGTGGAGTTCGTCCGCCGACTGCGCGGCATGGTCGCCTACACCGGGCCGGAGGCTTTGATCGCCCAAATGGAGATCGACGTCGACCAGTCCCGGGCACTGCTTTCGACAGACTAACTCCCGGACAGGTAAACTGAGGGCTGAATTCGGCTGCGGTCCGTGGCGGCTGAATTTCTTTGTGCTTGTTCCGGTAATCCCGGCCGAGCGTGAAGACCCCGGCAGCGAAGTGCTGAAACGGGCCTCACGGCACAACTTCTAGGAGTTATTGTGGCATTAGACGCCGCTATCAAGCAGGAAATCATCAAGGAATACGCCACCCACGAGGGCGACACGGGTTCACCCGAGGTACAGATTGCAGTTCTGTCCCGCCGCATCTCGGACCTGACGGAACACCTGAAGATGCACAAGCATGACCACCACACCCGCCGCGGCCTGATGGCCCTGGTTGGTCGTCGCCGCCGCATGCTGGCTTACCTGCGCGACACCGACATCACGCGCTACCGTGCGCTCATTGAGCGTCTCGGCCTGCGCCGCTAGTCTGCTGTGAAGGCGGCTCTTTCTGAACTGCTGAGGGCATAGGAAAGAGCCGCCTTCGCTTTGCTTGGCGCAGAGCCACCGGCCGGGATCCGGCAGGTGGGCAACCATAATTACAAAACAGGAGTGACCGGCGTCGTAAGCATTCGCGGTCCTCGGTAGTGATTTCCGGGAGTGGCCGGTGCAGCAACGCACAGCCGCCCGGGGGTCTCGATCGAAGACCGGGTGTTGACAGACCCCATGGCCAGCCGCAGGCGCTTCCCACCGAGGGAAGCAGGCAAGTCTGGGCCGATGCTGGTTACCTCCGACACCACAGAAACGGAGGTGACTCTCTTGGAGGGTCCCGAAATTCAGTTCTCGGAAGCGGTCATTGACAATGGCCGTTTCGGCAAGCGCGTTATCCGGTTTGAAACCGGCCGCGTTGCACAGCAGGCCGCAGGCTCGGCGATGGTCTACATCGACGAAGACACCGCACTGCTGTCCGCCACCACCGCCGGAAAGTCCCCGCGTGAGGGCTTTGACTTCTTCCCCCTGACGGTGGATGTCGAAGAGCGCATGTACGCCGCCGGCCGCATTCCCGGATCGTTCTTCCGCCGCGAAGGCCGTCCGTCCACGGAAGCCATCCTGGCCTGCCGCCTGATGGACCGCCCGCTGCGTCCGGCCTTCGTGAAGGGCCTGCGCAACGAGGTGCAGATCGTGGTCACCGTCCTGGCGATCAATCCGGACGTGCTGTACGACGTCGTGGCCATCAACGCGTCCTCCATGTCCACCCAGCTCTCGGGCCTGCCGTTCTCCGGCCCGATCGGCGGCGTGCGCGTGGCGCTGATCGAAGGCCAGTGGGTTGCCTTCCCGAAGCACACCGAACTGGAGAAGGCCGTCTTCAGCATGGTTGTTGCCGGCCGTGTCGCCGGTGACGACGTCGCCATCATGATGGTCGAGGCCGAAGCCACGGACAACGCCTGGCAGCTGATCAAGGAAGAGGGCGCCCCCGCCCCGACCGAAGAGGTTGTTGCCGAGGGTCTGGAAGCGGCCAAGCCGTTCATCAAGTCCCTGTGCGACGCCCAGGTCCAGCTGGCCGCAGCCGCTGCCAAGCCGACCGTCGAGTTCCCGGTCTTCAAGGACTACGAGGACGATGTGTTCGCTGCAGTGGAAGCCGCTGCTGCCACGAAGCTGACCGAGATCTTCTCGATCGCGGACAAGCAGACCCGCAATGATGCTGCCGACGACTTCAAGGCAGAGATCCTGGCCCAGTTCGGCGGTTCCGAGGAAGCCCAGTTCGCCGGGCGCGAGAAGGAAGTTTCGGCTGCCTTCAACTCCGTCACCAAGCAGGTAGTCCGCCAGCGCATCCTGAAGGACCAGGTCCGCATCGACGGCCGTGGCCTGACGGACATCCGCACGCTGACCGCCGAGGTAGAGGTTCTGCCCCGCGTGCACGGTTCGGCCATCTTCGAACGCGGCGAAACCCAGATCATGGGTGTCACCACGCTGAACATGCTCAAGATGGAACAGCAGATCGATTCGCTGTCGCCGGTAACGCGCAAGCGGTACATGCACAACTACAACTTCCCGCCCTACTCCACCGGTGAGACCGGCCGCGTCGGTTCACCGAAGCGCCGCGAAATCGGCCACGGCGCCCTCGCCGAGCGCGCCCTGGTGCCGGTGCTGCCTTCGCGTGAAGAGTTCCCGTACGCCATCCGCCAGGTCTCCGAAGCTCTCAGCTCCAACGGTTCCACCTCGATGGGCTCGGTCTGCGCCTCGACGCTGTCCCTGCTCAACGCCGGTGTGCCGCTGAAGGCTCCGGTTGCCGGCATCGCCATGGGCCTGGTTTCCGACCAGGTCGACGGCGAGACCCGCTACGCCGCGCTGACCGACATCCTCGGTGCCGAAGATGCCTACGGCGATATGGACTTCAAGGTTGCCGGTACCGCCGAGTTCGTCACCGCGATCCAGCTCGACACCAAGCTGGACGGCATTCCCGCGTCGGTTCTGGCCGCCGCGCTGAAGCAGGCCCGCGAAGCCCGCCTGCATATCCTGGGCGTGCTCGAGGCCGCGATCGATACCCCGGACGAGCTTTCCGAGTTCGCGCCGCGGATCATCTCGGTCAAGATCCCCGTGGACAAGATCGGCGAGGTCATTGGCCCGAAGGGCAAGATGATCAACCAGATCCAGGAGGACACCGGCGCGGATATCTCCATCGAAGATGACGGTACCGTGCTGATCGGTGCCACCGACGGCGGTTCCGCCGAGGCAGCCCGCTCCGCCATCAACGCCATCGCGAACCCGCAGGTTCCTGAGGTCGGCGAGCGTTACCTGGGCACAGTTGTCAAGACCACCACGTTCGGCGCCTTCGTGTCCCTGACACCGGGCAAGGACGGCCTGCTGCACATCTCCGAGCTGCGCAAGCTGGCCGGCGGCAAGCGCGTGGACAATGTCGACGAGGTTGTCTCCGTGGGCCAGAAGGTCCAGGTCGAGATCACCAAGATCGACGACCGCGGAAAGCTCTCCCTGTCTCCGGTTGTTGCCGAAGAGGCGGCCGGCGACGGCGCTTCCGAGGACGTCCTGGAGCCGGCGGAAGGTTCCGCAGAGTAAATGCCTGAAGCATTTGGCAACGAACTCCCCGCTGCAGAGTCACGCTCTGCGGCGGGGAGTTCCGCTATGTCCCGAGGTATCCATTTGCCGCTGTCCGCCGCTGAAGGCCATACGGACGCCACCGATCTCGGTGGATCCGATCCCACATTGATCCATGGTGATCCGGGCGGCTCCGTGGTGCGGCGTTCCGTGCTCCCTGGCGGCGTCCGGGTGCTGACGGAAGCCATGCCCGGACAACGTTCGGCGACTATCGGCTTCTGGGTCGGCGTTGGCTCCCGGGACGAGGCGGAGGGCCAGCACGGCTCGACGCACTTCCTGGAGCACCTGCTGTTCAAGGGAACGAAGCGGCGCACGGCGCTTGACATTGCGTCGGCTTTTGACGAGGTCGGCGGGGAGTCCAATGCCGCGACGGCCAAGGAGAACACCTGCTACTACGCGCGCGTGCTGGACACCGATCTGCCGATGGCCATCGACGTCATCGCGGACATGATCACCTCCGCCGTGCTCGACAACAGCGAGCTGGAGCAGGAACGCGACGTCATCCTCGAAGAGCTGGCGATGGACAATGACGATCCCTCGGACGTCTGCCACGAGAAGTTCGTCGAGGCCGTCTTGGCCGGCCACCCCCTGGGGCGCCCGATCGGCGGCACTCCCGAGGCGATCATGGCGGTACCCCGTACCGCTGTCTGGGACCACTACCAGCGGTACTATCGCCCGGATGAGCTGGTTGTGACTGTAGCTGGAGGATTGGAGCACGACGACGTCTGCCGGCTGGTTCTGCAGGCGCTGGAGGGCGCGGGCTGGGTACTCAAGCCCGGAGTTGCTCCAGTGCAGCGACGCTCCGCCGAGCGCGCGGACATCACGTCAGTGGCGGGCATCCATGTCCACCGCCGTCCGGTCGAGCAGGCCAACATCGTCATGGGCTGCCAATCCATAGTCGCCACCGACGAACGGCGCTTCGTCATGAGCGTCCTCAACGCGGTTCTTGGCGGCGGCATGTCGTCGAGGCTGTTCCAGGAAGTCAGGGAAAAGCGCGGGCTTGTCTACGCCACGTACTCCTTCGCGGGGTCCTACGCGGACGCCGGCTACTTCGGCATGTACGCGGGCTGCTCTCCGGCGAAGACCAAGCAGGTTATCGAACTGCTGGGTTCCGAGCTGGACAAGCTGGCCTCGGACGGAATAACCGCCGAAGAGCTGCGCAAGGCGGTCGGACAGTTGTCCGGCGGCATCGTCCTGGCGCTGGAAGACAGCGGGTCGCGGATGTCGCGGCTTGGACGCGCGGAACTTGTCTCGGGAGAGTTCCTGGACGCGGACGAGACGCTGGCGAGGATCCGCGCCGTCACGCCGGAGGAAGTGCAGGCGCTGGCTGCCGAACTGGCCGCCGCGCCGCGCACGGTAACCGTCGTCGGTCCGTTTGATTCACCGGCGGATTTCGGTCTCTAAGCGTTCCGCAACTTCTACCCGGCGGCCGGGTGTCCGGGCAATAACCGGGCACCCGGCCGCTGCACTTTTCTGCGCCTGCGGGACGAGCCGTATGGTGATTCTGCGTTGTATGAAGCACGTCATGGCTCGGAGCGGGGCTGCCCTGGGCCGGAAATGTGAATGGGCTGCCCCGGGGTACTAGACTGGTTCCGGCTGTGGGTGACTGCAGTCACACACCTGCACCTGCACCGCAATTGGAGAATGTTTTGGAAGACATAACGGAGTTTCTATCGGCCGTTAGTTCGGTTGTCTGGGGTCCATTTCTGCTCATACCGCTGCTGCTGGGCACCGGTCTGTACCTCACTATCCGCTTGGGTGGTCTCCAGTTCCTGAAACTGGGCGTGGCGCTCCGGCTTGGACTGTTCACGCGCAAGGACGCAGGGGCCGAGGGTGATATTTCGCAGTTCCAGGCACTGACTACAGCGCTGGCTGCCACCGTGGGCACCGGCAACATTGTCGGCGTCGCCACAGCTATTGGTATCGGCGGCCCCGGCGCGCTGTTCTGGATGTGGGTGACGGCCATGGTGGGGATGGCGTCAAAGTACTCGGAGGCTTTTCTGGGCGTCCGTTTCCGCACAACGGACGATGCCGGAGAAAAGTCCGGCGGACCGCAGTACTACCTCGAGCGCGGAATCAAAAACCGTTTCGGTAAGGTTCTGGCCCTCGCCTTCGCCATCTTCGCGTTCCTGGCCTCCTTCGGCATCGGCAACATGACCCAGGGCAACGCCATCGCGACCAATGTTGAGAACAGCTGGAACCTTCCGCTGTGGATTACGGGCGCTGTTCTCGCGGTACTGACTCTTTTGGTGCTCGTGGGAGGCATCAAGTCCATCGGCCGCGTGACGGCGGGCCTGGTCCCGATCATGATCGTGTTCTACGTACTTGGCGCCATCTATATCCTGATTGCCAATATTGAAGGTCTACCCGCGGCCTTTGCCCTGATCTTCACGGATGCCTTCACCGGAACGGCAGCTGTCGGCGGGTTCACCGGTTCCGCAATCATCCTGGTGGTGCAGATGGGTGTGGCACGAGGTATTTTCTCCAATGAATCAGGCCTCGGTTCCGCCGCGATCGCGGCAGCTGCCGCGCAGACCACACACCCAGTGCGCCAAGGGCTGGTCTCCATGACTCAGACCTTCATCGACACGATCATCGTGGTCAGCTGCACCGGCCTGGTCATTATCACCACCGGTGTCTGGGAACTGGGCGGTGACCAGGCAGCGGTCATGACCGGCGAAGCTTTCACTCACGGACTTCCGGGCGAGTGGGGGCACTGGATTGTCACCGTGGGCCTGATTTTGTTCGCTTTTTCGACGATTCTGGGCTGGGCGTACTATGGCGAACGGAACGTAGAGCGGCTGTTCGGCCGCCGCGGGGTGACACCGTACCGTGTCGTGTTCTCAATCGTCGTCTTCATCGGAAGCACGGTCCCGCTGGCCGTGGTCTGGAATTTCTCCGACGTGATGAACGGCTTGATGGCCCTGCCCAACCTCGTCGGGCTGCTCATTCTCTCCGGCCTGATTGTGCGCGAGACCCGGCACTACCTCAAACATGATCCGGAGCTCAAGGCAAACAAGGACGAGATCGAGGCCTTCATGCGGGACCAGCCCGGTTGGGGCGAGTGGAAGGCCGGCGACGTGGTCGGCTCCTCGCACCACCGCGAGCGTCAGGTGCCGCAGGGCGAGGCCCGATAGCCTCAGCAGCGGCACACAGCAACGATGAAGGCCCCGTTTCCGGTTACCGGAAACGGGGCCTTCATGCTGGAAGCTTCTGCCAGCGAACGCCGTCTGGACAGACTGGACTTTCGACGCGGGAGGTTAGCCGCCGGCGAAGGGCGGGAGGATGTCGATGATGTCCTGATCTTCAAGGACTGCCGAACGGTCCTTGCAGGCGATCTCGTTGCGCAGGAAACTGCTGCGCGCGATCACCGACTCCAGTGCCGGTGCACCCTTGGACTGCGCGCCCGGGGACGGGTGCTCCCGGATCAGCACGGCCAGGACGTCTGCCAGGGTGCTGCCTTCGGGCAGAACTAGCTTTTCCTCTTCGACGCCGGCCGCGGCCTGGGCCGCGCCGAAGTACCTGATCAACAACAACAACAATTCAACCGCCGATCGCGCTCATGGTTCGGTCCGGCTGGACGAAGTCCTCGGCGCCCAGCCCGGTATGGTCCATCCCGTGTGCCCGGGGTTTGGCCCACATCGCTTCGCGCCACCGTTCGGCGACCGCCTCGTCCCCGGCGCCGCTGCGGAGCAGGTCGCGCAGGTCGGTTTCCTCATGCGAGAACAGGCAGGAACGGACCTTGCCTTCGGCCGTGATCCGGGTCCGGCGGCAGTCGGCGCAGAAAGGCTCGGTGACCGAGGCGATGATGCCTACAGTGCCGACTATGACGTCGGGCGCAGAGCGCCGTCGTACTTCCCACCTTTCGGCCGGGGCACCGTCGCGGCGCCGCGGATCCGCGGTGAGGACAAACTCCTGTTCCAGCAGCGCGCGGATCTCGGCGGCCGAAATCATGTTCTGCCGGGTCCAGCCGTGGTCGGCGTCCAGCGGCATTTGTTCGATGAAGCGCAGTTCGTAGCCGTGGCTAACGGCCCACTCCAGCAGACCGGACGCTTCCTGGTCGTTGATGCCGCGCATCAGCACCGCGTTGATCTTGATCAGGCCGAGACCCACCCGGTCCGCTTCTTCGATCCCCTTGAGCACGCGGTCAAGGAAGGGCCGGCGGGTGAGCTGGGCGAAGGTTTCCGGGTGCAGCGAATCCATCGATACGTTGATGCGGCTCAGGCCTGCGTCTTTGAGGATCCGAGCCTTCTTGTCGAGGCCGAGGCCGTTGGTGGTCAGCGACACCGGCAGGTCCGGATGGTTGTTTCGGACCCCGGCGATGATGTCGGCCAAGCCGGCGCGCACAAGCGGCTCGCCGCCGGTCAGGCGCAGTTCGCGCACACCCAGATGGTCGACGGCGATGTCCACCAGCCGGACGATTTCGGTATCCGTGAGGACCTGTTCCTTGTTCAGCCAGTCCAGGCCTTCGGCCGGCATGCAGTAGGTGCAGCGCAGATTGCATTTGTCCGTCAGCGAGATGCGCAGGTCCGTCGCGGAGCGGCCGAAACGATCAATCAGCGCGGGGCCGGCATCTGCCGGACGCGCGGGCGGGGCAGCAGGGCCGCGGGCGCCGGCCGAGACCTGCGGCATCCCCAAATTAACGCTCATGTATCGAGGGTACGTCAGTGCCGGCTGCCTTGCCGAGACCCGTCTCCCCATGTGGACAGTGGACGGCTGCGTTGAACCTGTTCAACCCGCAGATGCGGGACTATGCTGGACTTCGTGACGCAAATACGAGTTGTGGATGCCGCACGCTTCCTTGGGGTCAGTGATGACACGGTCCGTCGATGGATCGAAGCCGGCACGCTGACCGGGCAGCGCGATGCCGCCGGGCGTACCGTGGTCGCCGGGACAGAGCTGGCAGCCCTGGCCAAAGAACAGGCCGCCCTGCCGCCGGACCAGGCCGCGGCGGGCAGTTCGGCCCGGAACCGCTTTGTGGGGCTGGTGACCTCCGTGGTGATGGACAAGGTGATGGCGCAGGTGGAGCTGCAGTGCGGCCCGCACCGGGTGGTATCGCTGATGAGTGCCGAGGCCGTCCGCGAGCTGGGGCTGGAACCAGGTTCGGTGGCCACCGCCGTGGTGAAGGCAACCAACGTGATCGTACAGACGCCGGCCGCCCAGCCTGCGAAGGGCCGGCCGTGAGGCGGGCGGTACAGCGGTCCAGCAAGACGACTGCAGGGCCCGGACGGCTTGCCGCAGCACTACTGGCGCTGGCGGGAACCATGGGGCTGGCTGCCTGCGGCTCCGGGGGCGCGGCGGAAGGCACCATCACGGTGTATGCGGCTGCGTCGCTGGCGGCACCGTTCACTGCGCTGGCGGAGTCCTTCGAGGCCCAGGCGCCGGGCAGTACAGTCCGATTGAGCTTCGCCGGGTCGGCCGACCTGGCCACCCAGATCATCGAGGGCGCCCCTGCCGATATCTTCGCGTCGGCGGATGCCGCCACCCTGGCGCGCGTGGAGGAGGCCGGGGGAGTGGCCGGCAGTGTGCAGAAGCTGGCCACCAACATACCGGCCCTGGTGGTGCCGGCCGCCAACCCCGCGGGCATCGAAACCTTGGCAGACCTGGAACGGCCGGACGTGAAGCTCGTGCTGTGCGCCCCGCAGGTGCCATGTGGTGCCGCCGCCCGGAAACTGGCCGAGGCGGGCGGCGTGAGACTTGCCCCGGTCAGCGAGGAAAATTCGGTGACGGCGGTCCTCGGAAAAGTGACCGCGGGCGAGGCGGATGCAGGCTTTGTGTACCGGACCGACGCCGTGCGCGCCGGGGACGAAGTCCGGACCATCCCCGTGCCCCATGCCGGGGACGCCGCGGTGACCTACCCGATCGCGGTCACCGTCGGCGCCGCCGGAACCGGCCGGGAGGAGCTCGCCCGGGAGTTCGTGGAGTATGTGACCGGTGAGCAAGGGCAGCGTGTGCTCACTGACGCCGGGTTCGGCATGCCATGACCACGGGCCCAGCCAGCACACGCCCCGCGCAGGACGGAACAGCCGGCCTCGGCGCGCCACTGCCCCCGGCGGGGCGGCAGCCTGTCCGGCAGGGGACTACGGGGCTGCCCGCCGCGGTCTTCATCTTCGCCGCGGCCGGAACCGTGCTGGTGCTGCTGCCGCTGCTTGCCATGGCGCTGCGGGTGGACTGGGCCGGTTTCTGGCCGCTGGTTACGAGCGACGGCGCGCTGGCCGCCCTGGGCCTGAGCCTGCGAACCGCCACCGCCAGCACCCTGGTGTGCCTGCTGCTGGGCACGCCGCTGGCGCTGGTGCTGGCCCGCTCGAGCTTCCCGGGCCGCAAGCTGCTCCGGGCGCTGGTGCTGCTGCCGCTGGTACTGCCGCCCGTCGTCGGGGGTATGGCCCTGCTCTATACCTTCGGCCGCCAGGGCCTGCTGGGCAGCACCTTGGAGCTTTGGGGGATCCAGATCGCCTTCTCCACCACGGCTGTCGTGCTCGCGCAGAGCTTCGTAGCGCTGCCGTTCCTGGTACTTAGCGTGGAAGCGTCGCTGCGGAGCTCGGGCAGCCGCTACGAGCAGGCCGCCGCCACCCTGGGCGCCCGTCCTGCAACAGTGCTGCGCCGGGTGACGCTACCGCTGCTGCTGCCCGCGCTGGCGTCGGGCACCGTGCTGTGCTTCGCCCGGGCACTGGGCGAATTCGGTGCCACTTTGACCTTTGCCGGCAGTCTGACCGGCGTGACCCGGACGCTGCCGCTGGAAATCTACCTCCAGCGCGAGACTGATCCGGACGCCGCCGTGGCCCTTTCGATGTTGCTGGTCGCTGCCGCCGTCGTGATTGTGGCGTTGACGTATGGGCGCACCGGCCTCGGGAATGGGGCCAGGCGGTGAGTTTTACCGTGCGGGCCGCCTTGGCTGAGCGGCAGTTGGACGTCAGGTTCAAGGTTAACGACGGCGAGACCGTCGCCCTGATGGGGGCGAACGGGGCCGGGAAGTCCAGCGTGCTGGCCATCATCGCGGGGCTGGTCCGGCCCGATCACGGCGAAGCGGTGCTGGACGGGCGCGTCTTGTTCGGAACGGGCACCGTGCTGCCGCCGCACCGGCGGTCCGTGGCGTTGCTGTCCCAGGATGCGCTGCTGTTCCCCCGGCTGAGCGCGCTTGAGAACGTCGCCTTCGGCCCGCGCAGCCAGGGAATCCCGAAGCGCGCCGCACGGAAACGTGCACTGGACTGGCTGGCAGAGGCCGAGGCCACCCACCTGGGCGCGCGCCGCCCGGCCGAGCTGTCCGGCGGGCAGGCCCAGCGGGTCGCGATCGCCCGGGCCTTAGCGGCGGAACCGGACCTGCTGCTGCTGGACGAACCGCTCGCAGCGCTGGATGCAACGGTGGCCCCGGTAATCCGCCGCATGCTCCGGCGGGTGCTTGCCGGCCGCCGCGCCATCATCGTCACCCACGACATTCTCGATGCCCTCCTGCTGGCGGACCGTGTCCTGGTCCTGGAACACGGCCGCGTGGTGGAGCAGGGCACGCCGAAGCAGCTCATCGCGCATCCTCGCAGCGCCTTCACGGCGGAACTGGCCGGCCTGAACGTCATCGGGGGCACCGCGGCTGCGGAGGGTCTGCTCGCGGGCGGGGGCCAGCCCGGTATTCCGGCAGGATCGCCGGTGGCGGGGACGGCAGTCCAGCCGCTGGAACCGGGGGAGTCTGCGGTCGCCGCCTTCCGTCCCGCTGCCGTGTCCGTCTTTGCCGAGCGGCCGCACGGCAGCCCGCGCAACGTCCTGGCGGTGACCGTTGACGATCTGGAGCCAGCCGCCGGACACTTAAAGGTACGGGCCGGTCAGCTCGCTGCGGAGGTCACGGCTGCTGCGGCGGCGGAATTGGATATCTACCCGGGGCGCAGCATGTATTTCGCCGTCAAGGCGGCGGAGGTCAGCATCTATCCGGCCAAGAGCGCCTGACCCGTCCGGCCGCTGCAACTGCCGCAGCCGCCGGAAAACCGCGAGGCTGGAGGCCCGATGGCACCGAACCCAGGGGCACCGAACCGATGGGCACCCAACCGTCCGGCGGTCAACAACGGGGCACCGGGCGAATCTCCGCCGAACAGCACGATGCCGAACAGCACTGCGCCGAACGGATGGGCGGCAGCCGCCGGGGCCGCTGCTGCGCTGCTGGGAACGGCCGCCGGTGAGCTGGCCGCGGCGTTCCTGAGCCCCTCCGTCTCGCCGCTGACCGCGGTTGGATCCGCCGTCATCGACGTGTTGCCGCCGGTCGTGAAGGACGCGGCGATTGCGGTCTTCGGGACGGCGGACAAGGCCGCGTTCTTCGTTGCCATGGCATTGGTCATCGCGGCCCTCGGCGGCCTCGCCGGAGTGCTCGAAGTACGACGGCGGTACGCTGGCGGTGCCGTCATCCTCGCCTTTGCGGCCACCGGCGCGGTCGCTGTGCTGGCCGCCCCGCAGGCCGAACAGTTGGCACTGGCCGCCCCGGTGGTTGCCGGGGTGGTGGCGCTGGTGGCGCTGCGGGTCCTGGTCCGGCGCTGCGTCCAAGCCGCCGCCGCTCATACACAGCGGGACGGTCCGGGGCAAGACCCGGCCCGCCGGACCTTCCTGTTGTGGCTGGGAGGTACCGCGGCCGCGGCGGCGCTGACCGCCGTCGTCGCTACGAGCATCCGCAGCGCCCAGCAGGGCGCAGCCCGCCTCCGCCAGGCCTTCCAACTTCCCGCCCCGGCCGATCCGGCGGAACCGATTCCGGCAGCCGCGACGCTGCCGGTAGCGGGCATCACGCCGCTCGTGACGCCAAATCCGGATTTCTACCGGATCGACACCGCACTCGCGGTGCCCGTGGTCAATGTGGACCAGTGGCGGCTGAAGGTGACCGGCATGGTGGAGCAGGAAGTGGAGCTGGACTTTGATGAGCTGGCCAGCCAGGAACTGGCGGAGCGGTACATCACGTTGTGCTGCGTCTCCAACCCGGTGGGCGGGGACCTGATCGGCAATGCGAAGTGGCTGGGCTGGCCGGTCCGGAAGCTGCTGGCGCGGGCCCGCCCGCAGGCCGGGGCGGACATGGTGCTCTCGCGCAGCGTGGACGGCTGGACGGCTTCGACGCCGCTGGAGGTGCTGACCGACGAGAGGGATGCGCTGCTGGCCATCGGCATGAACGGGGAACCGCTGCCGCTTGAACACGGTTTCCCGGTGCGGCTGGTGGTGCCGGGGCTCTTCGGCTACGTCTCCGCCACCAAATGGGTCACCGAACTGAAACTGACCCGCTTCGAGGACGAGACCGCCTACTGGACCACCCGGGGCTGGAGCGCCCGGGGACCGGTGAAAATGAGCTCTCGGATCGACACGCCGCGCAACGGCGCACGGCTCGAGCCCGGGGAGGTGGACATCGGCGGCGTGGCCTGGTCCCAGCACACCGGCATCAGCGCTGTGCAGCTGCGGGTCGACGACGGCCCGTGGCAGGACGCCGAACTGGGCGCGCCCATTTCCGCCGATACCTGGCGGCAGTACCGGTACCGGTGGAACGCCTCGGCAGGCCGCCACCGTCTCCAGGTCCGCGCCATCGACGCGGCGGGCATGGTGCAGACCGGCGAGAGCGCCCCGGTGGTGCCGGATGGAGCCACCGGCTGGCATACCGTGAGCGTGACCGTCGCTTAGGATGGCTCCTGAAGAGAAGGGAGTTGCGCGTGGCCGCTACAGTAGCCGAGCACCGCAAGGCGGTCACCGAGCTGGTCCGCGCCGCCGTGCAACGCAACGCCCGGGCTGCAGCTACGGTCGGGCTGCTTGAGGCGCGCAACCGGATCCTGGCCCGGGACATCACCGCCCCGGTCAGTCTGCCGCCCTTCGCCAACTCGCAGATGGACGGCTACGCCGTGGACAGCGCGGCAGCCGCCGGCCGGCCGGAGTTTGCGGTGGCCGAAACCATTGCCGCGGGTTACCCCGCTCCGCCGCTGGCCGCGGGCTTCGCGGCCCCGATCATGACCGGAGCCATGCTGCCGGCCGGAGCGGACGCCGTCGTCCCCATTGAACAGGCAGATCCGGACGGTTTCCGCACGCCCGCCCCGGGGTTGACGGTGAGGCTGCCGGCCAACGTTCCGGCCGGCCAGTTCGTCCGCTCCGAGGGCAGCGACATTGCCGCCGGCACCCTTGCCCTCGCCGCCGGCACGCGGCTCAAGCCGGCCCAGCTGGGACTGCTGGCGGCGCTCGGCGTCGCGGAGGTTGCGGTGCGGCCGCGGCTGCGCGTGCTGCTGCTGAGCACCGGCGACGAAGTCATCGCACCCGGCGGCACACTGGGTCCCGGGCAGATTTTCGATGCCAACACCACCTTGCTGGCGGCCGGGCTCGCCGAGGCCGGCGCGGACGTGGCCGGCAGCCGGATCCTGGCCGATTCCCCGGAGGACTTCCTGGCCCGGCTGCACGAGGACCTGGAACGGCACCAGCCGGATTTGCTGCTGACCTCCGGCGGCATCAGCAAGGGCGCCTTTGAGGTGGTTAAGCAGGCCCTGGCCCAGGACCAGGTGGAGTTCGGCCCGGTGGCGATGCAGCCCGGCGGACCCCAGGCCATCGGTACGGTGGGCGGCGTGGCTTACCTGGGTTTTCCGGGCAACCCGGTCAGTTCGCTGGTGTCCTTCGAGACTTTCCTCCGTCCGGCGCTCAGCGAGGTGCTGGGCGACCCGGAGCCGCGCACCGTCCTGCAGGTGCCGCTGGCCGAGGCTGTCCTGTCTCCGGCGGCCAAGCACCAGATCCGGCGCGGCCATTACGACGGCGGCTCCGTCACCTTGATCGGCGGTCCCGGCTCGCACCTGCTCTACGCCCTGGCAGCGTCCAACGCGCTGGTGCATTTTCCCGTCGGCGTAACGGAGGTCCCGGCCGGGTGGAACGTGGAAGTATGGCTGTTATGAGCGAGCAGGACCGGTTGACCCATGTCCGCGAGGACGGTACGGCGCACATGGTGGACGTCAGTGCCAAGGCCGAAACGACCCGTGAAGCCACCGCGCAGGCAGTGCTGACTACGCGGGCGGACGTAGTCTCCCTGCTGACCGCCGGCGGCCTGCCCAAAGGCGACGCCCTGGCGGTCAGCCGCGTGGCCGGCATCATGGCCGCTAAGCAGACGCCGTCGCTGATTCCGCTGTGCCACCCGCTGCCCATCAGCAAGGTCACCGTGGACTTCTTCCCGGGCACCAGCGAGGTGCGGATCGAGGCGACCGTGCGCACACGCGGAGTTACCGGCGTCGAAATGGAAGCACTCACTGCGGCCTCGGTGGCGGCGCTGAGCCTGTACGACATGATCAAGGCCGTGGACAAGCACGCCGTCATCGGCGGCATCAAGGTGCTGGCCAAGTCCGGCGGCAAGAGCGGGGACTGGACGCTGTGAGCACTGAATCCAGCAACGGCACCGGCACGGCCAGTGCCACCGGCACCGCCAGCACCATCGGAGGCGCGGGCAGGCGGCGCACCGCCGGCGTCGTTGTCGCCTCCACCCGCGCGGCAGCCGGGACGTACACGGACCGCAGCGGGCCGATCATCACAGAGTGGCTGGCCGCCGAAGGCTTCGAGCCGCTGCCCGTTCGCGTGGTCCCGGACGGGCCCGAGGTTCGAGCGGCGTTGGCGGACCTGCTGGCCGAGGGCGTCCGGGTCCTCATCACCAGCGGCGGCACCGGCCTGACCCGTGACGACCGCACGCCGGAGATCACCGCTGCGCTCCTCGACAAGGAAGTGCCCGGGATCATGGAAGCCATCCGCGCCGCCGGCCGGCCCCACACGCCGCTCGCCGCCCTGAGCCGCGGGGTGGCCGGAGTGGCAGGCGGAACCTTCATCATCAATCTTCCGGGCTCGCCCGGCGGCGTCCGCGACGGGCTCGCAGTGCTGCAGCCGCTGATCGAGCACATCTGCACCCAGCTGGAAGGCCGCCGCGACGCCGGACACGAAGCAGTCGGACACGAAGGCCCTGGACACCTGGCCGCCGCGGAGAGCTCCACCCACACCACAAGCCACAAAACCGGAGGGCATCATGGGCACTAGCGAAGTGCTGTACGCAGGGGTCGCCGATTCCACCTTGGACGTTGCGCAGGCGATGGCTGCAGCGGAGTCACCCGAATGCGGCGCCGTCGTGACTTTCAGCGGCGTAGTCCGCAACCACGACGGCGGGGAAGCGGTGTCCGCGCTGGGCTACTCCGCACATCCCAGCGCAAGCCGGGTGATCGCCGAGGTCGCCGCCGACATTGCCGCGAAGTATGACGGCGTGCGCATCTGGGTTGCGCACCGGATTGGATCGCTGCAGATCGGGGACCCGGCACTGGTAGCCGCCGTCGCTTCCGCCCACCGGGCCGAAGCGTTCGCCGCGGCGTCGGAACTGGTGGATACCGTCAAGGAACGGGTGCCGGTCTGGAAGGAACAGCACTTCGCGGACGGACGTACCGAATGGGTGGGCATCGGCCAGTAGCGATACGCTGGAAACCATGACTGAACAACTTGCGGTGGCCGTGCTCGGTGCCGGTGGACGAATGGGCGCGGAGGCGGTCAAGGCCGTTGACGCCGCCGAAGACCTCAAACTTGTGGCGGCACTGGGTCGCGGGGACAGCTTGGATTCGCTGACCGGCACCGGCGCACAAGTCGTTGTGGATCTGACCACGCCGGACAGCACCGAAGCCAACGTCCGTTTCGCCGTCGAACACGGCATGCACGCCGTCGTCGGTACTACCGGCTGGGACGAACAGAAGCGCCGCAACCTGGCCGCACTGCTGGAATCGCACCCGGGAACCGGCGTGCTGATCGCGCCCAACTTCGCGCTGGGCTCGGTGCTGGCGTCCGCGTTCGCCGCCAAGGCTGCCAGGTACTTCGAATCGGTGGAAATCATCGAACTGCACCACCCAGACAAGGTCGATGCGCCCTCCGGCACCGCGGTACGCACGGCGCAGCTGGTCGCCGCATCGCGCGAAGAGGCCGGCGTTTCCGCCAGCCCCGACGCCACCACCAAGTCCCTCGACGGCGCCCGCGGTGCGGACGTGGACGGGGTCCGGGTGCACAGCGTGCGGCTGCGCGGCCTGGTGGCGCACCAGGAAGTGCTGCTCGGCGGCCCTGGGGAACAGCTGACCATCCGGCACGACTCGTTTGACCGTGCCTCCTTTATGCCCGGAGTCCTGCTGGGCGTGCGCGCTGTGGCAGCCCACCCGGGATTGACCTACGGCCTGGACGGATACCTTGACCTCAATGACTGACTCCGCAACCCCGGGAACCGGCTCCGCTTCCTGGTATTCGCGCCACGGCGAGAAGATCTGGGTCTCGGCGATCATCTTCCTGCTGCTCGCATACATGGCGCTGACCGTGCACCGCGCTTGGCTGCTCCTGCAGGACCCGCAGCCGGTGGCGATCGCCCTCGGCGCCGCCCTGCTGGTGCTCCCGGTGATCGGCGCATGGGCACTGATCCGCGAAATCCTCTTCGGCTCGAGGATGTCGAAACTGGCCAAGATCCTCGAAGCCGAGGGCGGGCTGCCGGTGGACAATCTGCCACGCACCCCGGGCGGACGCATTGTCCGCGAGGCAGCGGATGCCGAGTTCGAAAGGTACAAGGTGGAGGCCGAGGCCGCGCCCGAGGACTGGCGCAGCTGGTTCCGGCTTTCCTGCGCCTACGATGCCGCCCGCGACCGCAAGCGCGCCCGCGAATCCATGCGCAAGGCGATCGAGCTCAGCCGCAGCTGAATCCGCCGCCGACAGCGGCAGGCGGGCGTCCCGCCGTCGTACGTTTGATACGTAAGCGAAGTGGCGGGCGTCAGCTGTATTGGCGGTGGCCGCCGCGGATGGCGTCGCGGGTGGCCCGCGAGGTGGTGGAAGTGATGTATTCGAAAGGCCCCCGCCGGTCCAGCACTCGCAGAGTGGTGCCCACGGACAGGGCCACGATGACCTGCACCCAGTAAATCTCGTTGTCCCCGGGCCAGACCGCATTCTTCGGGATCAAGCTCATCACCCAGACATGCACGGAGTATAGGGTCAGAGTCATGGCACCGGCGCCCGAGAGCGGCAGCAGCAGATTCGGCTTCTTCGTGGTCAGCAGCAGGCAGATGGCAAGCACCACCGCCGCCGTACCGGAGGTATGCAGCAGATCGAAGGTTGTGCCGGAATGCGGGCCGGAAATCCCCAGCCACCACCAGGAATCGTCCGTGTCCACCCAACTGAGGTTCACCTGGTAGATCAGGGCGAAATCCGCACGTTCCGCCGCCTCGGTGGAGGCGAGCTGGCGGTAGCCGCCCAGACCATCCATGATGAGCCACGAGCCGGCCTTGGCCAGCGCCGCCGCCGCCAGGCCCCCGGAAAGCAGCCACAGCTGGACCACCGCGCGGCGGATATCCAGCCTGCCGATGACAAGTCCAACCAGGATGTAGCCAAGCCACTGCAGCACGGGGTAGTAGCCGGTGACGAAGATGTCGGCCAGGAACGTGGACGGGATAAACACGTCGAGAATCATGGGATTGTGCCCCAGGCTGCCCAGGCCGAGCGTGTTTTCCAGCCATGGGCGCAGCAGGTAGGCAGCCACCGGGGAGAGCACCAGCCAGCCACCGGCCCACGCTGCCAGCACGGGCAGACGCAGTTGCAGGAACGGCAGGGCGCAGAGGAACAGCACCGCATAGTGCACAAGGATGACGGCAATGCTGACGTTCAGCGTGCCAAGCATCAGACCAACGACGGCGATAATGGCCGCCCGCACCGTAATCCCGGACCGGTCGGCCAGTAGCGACCGGCCGCTGTGAGGGCGGCTGCCGCCGGTCAACAGGCCAAGCCCGACGCCGGCCAGGACCGCGAAGAGGGCCGAGGACCGGCCGGAGAGCACCAAGCCGCTGAAACTGGGCTCGGGGTTGGCGCCGGCGGTCCACAGCGGAAAGATATGGGTGGCCATCATGCCCAGCAGGGCCAGGCCCCGGGCAGCGTCGATTCCGGCCAGCCGCTGCCCGGCGGAACCGCTGTGAGTGGATGCCATAATCCGATATTCTCACAGCCCCCTGTATTGGGGCCCGCGGCGTAATAATCGCAGCGCCTCGAGGCGGAAAGGGCCCGTGATACGAAACTCCTGAGGGCCGTTGCGGCAAACCGAGGTCCACGCGGTAACGTTTTGTCTATGTCTGAGTCTTCTTCCCGTGAGTACACCTTCGGAACTTTGGTGACTGCCATGGTTACCCCCTTCAACGAAAAGGGGGACGTGGATTATGAAGTCGCTGGAAAGCTGGCCCTCAAGCTCGTCGAGGACGGCTGCGACGGGCTGGTGGTCACCGGGACCACGGGGGAGACTTCCACCCTGCTGGACGAGGAAAACCTCGGCATGTTCCGCGCGGTGGTAGACGCCGTCGGCGGACGGGCAAAGGTCATCGCCGGCTCCACAACCAACGACACGCGGCACTCCATCCGTCTGTCCCAGGAGGCAGCGAAACTAGGCGTGGACGGACTCCTTGTCACCACGCCGTACTACAACAAGCCGAGCCAGGCCGGTGTCCAGGCACACATCGAAGCGATCGCGGACGCTGTCGATCTGCCTGTCATGGTTTACGACATCCCCGGCCGCGCCGGCATCCCGATCGAGACCGAGACCCTGTACCGGCTGGCCGAACACCCGCGCATCGTCGCGCTGAAGGATGCCAAGGCGGACTACCAGGAGACCACCCGCGTCCTGGCGAACACCGATCTGGACGTGTACGCCGGCGATGACTCGCTCACCCTGCCGCTGATGGCAGCGGGAGCCGTCGGCCTCGTGTCGGTCAGCGCCCATGTTGCGACGGCGCAATACCGCGCACTGGTCGATGCCATGCATGCCGGTGATCTGACTACAGCCCGACGGCTGCACTTTGAGCTGGATCCGGTCCAGCGGGCGGTGATGACCCATATCCAAGGGGCGGTTGCGTCCAAACTCATTCTTAAGTGGCAGTCCGTTCTGCCCAACTCGGTGGTCCGCTTGCCTTTGGTCGAGCCGTCCGACGCCGAGATCGCAATGATCCGCGCAGACCTCGAAGAGGCCGGCTGGAACCTGGAGGTTTGATCTAAAGTATGAGCGAGTCCACAATTACAGAGCTGCGCACCCCGCCAAAACTCGCCGCCGGTACCCTGCGGGTAGTGCCGCTGGGCGGCCTGGGCGAGATCGGCCGGAACATGGCGGTGTTCGAGATCAACTCGAAGCTGCTGATTGTGGATTGCGGTGTCCTCTTCCCCGAGGAACACCAGCCGGGTGTGGATCTGATCCTGCCGGACTTCTCCTACATCGAGGACCGCCTGGACGACATCGTTGGTGTGGTCCTGACCCACGGGCATGAGGATCATATCGGTGCCGTCCCGTACCTATTGCGCATGCGCCAGGACATACCGCTGATCGGTTCCCGGCTGACTCTGGCACTGGTCGAGGCCAAGCTGACCGAGCACCGCATCAAGCCGTACACGCTGACTGTTTCCGAAGGCCAGATCGAGCAGTTCGGGCCATTCGAGTGCGAATTCGTCGCCGTCAACCACTCGATTCCAGACGCTTTGGCCGTCTTCATCCGAACGGCCGCGGGCAATGTCCTGCACACCGGCGACTTCAAGATGGACCAGTTGCCGCTGGACGGGCGCCTGACGGACCTGCGGGCCTTCGCCCGGCTCGGCGAAGAAGGCGTGGACCTGTTCATGTCGGATTCGACCAACGCCGACATCCCCGGGTTCACTACCGCGGAAAAGGAAATCGGACCGGTGCTGGAACGGCTCTTCGGGCAGGTCCAGAAACGGATCATCGTCGCGTCGTTCTCTTCGCACATCCACCGCGTCCAGCAGGTGCTCGACGCCGCCGCCGCCCACGGCCGCCACGTAGCATTCGTCGGCCGCTCCATGGTGCGCAATATGGCCATCGCCGAGAAGCTGGGCTACCTGAACGTACCTCCGGGCATTATCGTCGACCTGAAAAACGTCGAAGACTTCCCGGATGACCGCATCGTGCTTATGTCCACCGGCTCGCAAGGGGAGCCAATGGCTGCCCTCTCGCGGATGGCCAACGGGGACCACCGGATCCAGGTTGGCAAGGGCGACACCGTGATCCTCGCGTCGTCGTTGATCCCGGGCAACGAGAACGCGGTCTTCCGGATCATCAACGGCCTGCTCAAGCTGGGGGCCGAGGTCATCCACAAGGGTACGGCCAAGGTCCATGTCTCCGGCCATGCCGCTGCCGGCGAACTACTGTATTGCTACAACATCCTCCAGCCCAAGAACGCGATGCCGGTCCACGGCGAGACGCGCCACCTGATCGCGAACGGAAACCTGGCGCGGCAGACCGGCGTGGCCGACGAAAATGTCCTGCTGGCCGACGACGGCAGCGTGGTCGACCTCGTCGACGGCAAGGCGCGCATTGTGGGCCAGGTCGAATGCGGCTTCGTCTACGTGGACGGCTCCAGCATCGGCGAAATAACGGACTCGGACCTGAAGGACCGCCGGATCCTGGGCGAAGAAGGCTTCATCTCGGTGATCACCGTAGTCAACCGCAGTACCGGCAAGATTGTCTCCGGCCCGGAAATCCATGCGCGCGGCTTCGCCGAAGACGACGCGGTCTTTGACAACATCAAGCCCCAGATCACTGCAGCCCTGGAAGAAGCAGTGGTAGGCACGAAGGAGCACACCACCTACCAACTCCAGCAAGTGGTCCGCAGGGTCGTGGGTACCTGGGTCAATAAGCGACACCGCCGCCGGCCCATGATCGTACCTGTCGTGCTCGAAGCCTGATCTGCTCTCTGTTGCGCTCCGGCGGCCTGTCGCCGTTGCGGCAGTTGGTGCTGCCGCCGCGCCCGTGATTCGGCTGACACCTGCTCGTGCTCGATGGCAAATCCCCCAGTTGCCGGGTCTTTGCGGGTAACGTATCCGATATGGCGACTCGTACTTCTCCTGCCAAAAAAGGCACCCAGCAGTCGCGCGGTAAGAACTCAGGCAGTGCTTCGCGCTCTACTGCGGGACGCGGCGCGGCCAAAACCAAGGCCCTCAATGTGCAGCCGGAGGACCACCTTCCGCTGCCGCTGAGGATGGTCCGCGGCGCTTGGATGGGTACCGCGCACATCGTCGCGGCCGGCATCCGCAAACTCGGTCCGGATGTCCATCCGGACAAAGACCTGCGCCGCGACGGCACTGGTTTCTTCATGCTCCTGCTGGCCGTGGTCATCGCAGCGGTCGAATGGTGGGCCCTCAACGGCGGATTTGCCGACGTCGTGCACGCGGTCGCCGGCGGGACGTTCGGCTGGATGGCACTGCTGCTGCCTGTTTTCCTGCTGATCTTCACCGTGCGCCTGATGCGCTCCCCGGAGGATGCCCGCGGAAACAACCGGATCGCCATCGGGCTGACTCTGATGACGCTGTCCGGAACAGCCCTGGCACACGTCATCGGCGGCGAGCCTGGTTTGGCGGACGGGCTGGATGCATTGTGGGCCGCCGGCGGCATGGTCGGTTTCCTTATCTCTTCGCCGCTGGCAACCATCAACATGTGGCTCGCGGTTGCCGTCTACTCGCTGCTGGCCTTCGTCAGCCTGCTCATCGTTACCGCCACGCCGTTCCGGCATATTCCGGCCCGGCTCCGCGCCCTTTACGAAGGCCTCATGGGCCAGGATCTCAACGCGGTCACGGCCAACGGTCATGACCAGAGCTACCTCTATGAATCGGACCGGAGCGAGCCGAAGGCGAAGAAGCCCCGGAAGCGCAGGTTCGGCCGCGACAAGCATGAGTCCGAAGAGGAAGAGCACGACGACGGCTACTACGGCGACGAAGCCTTCGAGACACCCGTCATTGAAGACGAGGACGCTTCGAGTGCCGGAGCCCCCGGACCGGCCGCCCCGAAGGTGCCGCCGGGCGTGCGCCGTCCGACCCAGTCCGAGCTGGCAGCCGAGAAGCTCAAGCGCGACCAGGGCCTCCTGCCGGAGGGTGCCACCGAGGCCATCCCTGTTGTGCCCCCTGCCTCGACCGGGAGCGTCGCGGCGGTGCCGGCCAACCCGGTCCAGCCACAGCCGCCGGCGACGCCCATTCCGCAACGGACCGAGCAGCTTCAGCTCTCTGGCGATGTGGCGTACACGCTGCCGCCCTCGGACTACTTGCCTGCGGGCCCCCCGTCGAAGGAGCGCTCGGAAGCCAATGACGCCGTCGTTGCCGCGCTGACCCATACGTTGGACCAGTTCAAGGTGGAGGCCCACGTGACGGGGTTCTCCCGCGGCCCGACCGTGACCCGGTATGAAATCTCACTCTCGCCGGGCACCAAGGTGGAGCGTGTGACGGCGTTGTCCAAGAACATCTCCTACGCGGTGGCCAGCTCGGACGTCCGGATCCTGAGCCCCATTCCGGGCAAGTCCGCCATCGGCATCGAAATCCCGAACACGGACCGCGAGACGGTGTCTCTCGGTGACGTGCTGCGGTCCAACAACGCGCGCAAGACGGATCATCCGATGGTCATGGGCGTGGGCAAGGACGTCGAAGGTGGCTACGTCGTGGCCAACCTGGCGAAAATGCCCCACCTGCTCGTGGCCGGCGCCACCGGTGCCGGTAAATCCGCGTTCGTGAACTCCATGGTCACCTCAATCCTGATGCGCTCGACGCCGGACGAGGTCCGCATGGTCATGGTGGATCCGAAGCGTGTGGAACTGACCGCATACGAAGGCGTCCCGCACCTGATCACGCCCATCATCACGAACCCGAAGAAAGCCGCGGAAGCGCTGCAGTGGGTGGTTCGGGAGATGGACACCCGCTACGACGACCTGGCCAACTTCGGCTACAAACATATCGACGACTTCAACAAGGCCGTGCGCAACGGCAAGGTCATCCCGCCGGAAGGCTCCAAACGGATCGTCAAGCCGTACCCGTACCTCCTGGTGATCGTGGACGAGCTTGCCGACCTGATGATGGTCGCCCCGCGTGACGTAGAAGACTCCATTGTCCGGATCACCCAGCTGGCCCGTGCAGCCGGCATCCACCTGGTGCTCGCCACGCAGCGGCCTTCGGTCGACGTCGTTACCGGCCTGATCAAGGCCAACGTGCCCTCCCGAATGGCGTTTGCCACGTCGTCGGTCACCGACTCCCGCGTGGTGCTGGACCAGCCGGGCGCCGAAAAGCTGATCGGCCAGGGCGACGCGCTCTTCCTGCCGATGGGGGCCAACAAGCCCATGCGCGTCCAGGGCGCCTGGGTTAGCGAGACCGAGATCCACAAGGTTGTCGAACATGTCAAGGGCCAGCTGCAGGCGGTGTACCGCGAGGATGTGGCCGTCGAGGCACCGAAGAAGCAGATCGACGACGACATCGGGGACGACCTGGAGGTGCTGCTGCAGGCCACCGAACTGGTCGTGACCACGCAGTTCGGCTCCACCTCCATGCTGCAGCGTAAGCTCCGGGTCGGTTTCGCCAAGGCCGGGCGACTGATGGACCTGCTCGAGTCCCGCGGCGTGGTGGGCCCGTCCGAAGGCTCGAAGGCCCGGGACGTGCTGGTGAAGCCGGACGACCTCGCCGTGACGCTTGCTGCAATCCGGGGCGACGATGTTCCGGCAGCGGCCGCACCGGGCGCAGACCCGATGACGGATGCTCTCGCCGACAACGCCAATGCCAACCACAACTTCGACCAGGCCGGGCCGGAGGATCTTGTCCAGGCAGACCTGGACGCCAGGGCCCAGGCCGCGGAGTATTACGACGACGATGACGACCAGGGATCGGAAGATGCCTGGAGCCTGACCGGCCGATAGACGGGTAACCTTAGCGTCGTGACTGATTCACCAGCCCATCCGGTGCCCACGCTCAACATTGCCAACGTCCTCACGACGGTGCGCATCCTCCTGGTGCCGGTCTTCATCTGGCTTCTGCTCGCGGACAACGCCGAGCACGGGCTGTTCCGGTGGATCGCCGTCGTCGTTTTCGCCGTTGCTATCTACACCGACAAACTGGACGGCGATCTGGCCCGCAGCAGGGGCCTGATCACCAACTTCGGCAAGATTGCCGATCCGATTGCCGACAAGCTGCTGATCGGGTCCGCCCTCATCCTCCTGTCTGTCCTCGGCGAATTGCCTTGGTGGATCACGGTGGTCATCCTGGTGCGCGAACTCGGCATCACTTTGTTGCGGTTCGTGGTGATCAAGTATGGCGTCATGCCGGCGTCGCGAGGCGGCAAGTTGAAGACCGTTCTCCAGACCCTTGCCATCTTCCTGTATCTGCTGCCGCTGGGAACCTGGCTGGGGGAGTGGGCAGTCTGGATCGCCTTTATTGTCATGTTGGTGGCAGTGCTGGTGACAGTGGTGACCGGCGTCGACTATGTTCTCAAAGCTGTCCGGCTACGGTCCGGGGCACGACGGGAGGCCGGAAAGTGAACGAGCATACGTTGGCGCAGCAGGTTGTCCTGGCCGCCGTCGCGGACGGCGTGACAATCGGCACGGCCGAATCACTGACTGCCGGAATGGTCTCTTCGGCACTGGCAACCGTTCCCGGCGCGTCGGCTGCCTTGCAGGGCGGCATCGTGTCTTACCAGAGCGAGGTGAAGTCGGGCGTGCTCGGGGTTGATCAGGACCTGCTGGCCACAGAGGGGTCGGTCCACGCCGATGTGGCCAGGCAAATGGCTGAAGGAGCCCGTCGGGTCCTTGGCGCCGACATTGCTGTTTCGACCACCGGTGTGGCTGGTCCGGAACCGCACGGGGGCAAGCCAGTAGGCACTGTATTCATTGGAACTGCCGGTGCGGACGGTTCGGCTGCGGTGGGCTTTACCTTCAGCGGCGGGCGGGCAGAAATCCGTGCCCAAGCGGAGGAAGCCGCATTGGAACAGTTGCTGGATGCTATCCAGCGGACCACAGCGGCGCGTGGTCAAAGGTGACCTATCCCGCATCTTTCATGTCACGGGAACAAAATAATTAGCCCAGTAGTTATCAAAGGTGTCAGCAACTGTTACGGTAGTTGGCCTAAGCTGGAGACAAGCGGCAGCAGCCGCCATGCATTGAGGGAGTAAGGCGATACAGATGGTCAAGCAACCCGTGTCCGTAAACGGCGTCGTCCGTTGGCGTGATGTGGGTCTGACGGAAGAATCCCACCGGGAGCAGAAGGAGCGCAAAATGGTAGTGCTACGCCACGAGATCGGTGACGTCTTGCGCGACGTCCGGCAGCGGCAGGGCCGCACCCTGCGCGAAGTTTCACACAGCGCCCGTGTTTCCCTCGGTTACCTGAGCGAAGTGGAGCGTGGCCAGAAGGAAGCATCTTCAGAGCTTCTCTCGTCTATCTGCTCGGCTCTTGATGTTCCGCTTTCCCTGATGCTCCGCGAAGTCAGTGATCGCGTCGCTGTTGCAGAAGGTGTGGTCATACCCGATACCGTGCCGCAGGAACTTTCCCGCGAGTTTGTCGCCGACATTCCGGACGAACTGCCGGACGGCCTGAGCCGCGGGCTCGCATCCGCGCGGTCCTAACACGCCAATAAGCGGGCCGGTTACTTGGGGTCAGGTAACCGGCCCGCTTTTTTGTTGCGCGGTTTTAGTGCCCGCGACGCGGCGTGCGCAGTCTTTCTCAGGGCTGGTCGTGCGCCACCGGCTGTTCATGGGCATAGGACTCGTTGAGGCGGTCAAGTAACTGGGCAAGGGACGTTAGATCGTCCACACTCCAGTCTCCGAGCCGGTCATGGAAGGCTGCCTTCCTGGCGGTTTGGGCGGAGTGCAATTTCTCCCGACCGGCTTCGGTCAGGGTGATGGCCTGGGCGCGGGCGTCCAGCGGATCCGTTTCCTTCTGGACCAAGCCCAGCTGCTCAAGGAGTGCGACCTGACGGCTGACGGAAGGTTTACCCACCCCGATGCTGGCTGCCAGCTCGGTCAGGCGCATCGAGTCCTCTCGCTGCAGCAGCATCAGCAGCCCATACGCTGCCGGCTCCATGTCCGGGTGCACCTGACGTGCCACACGGTGGGAGTTGGCTCGGGCGCGGCGCCACAGGAGACTGAGCTGTTGTTCCAGGGCATCGATTGCCACGTCGAAACCAGTCTCGTCCGGTGCGGGATCCTGTCGGGTCATGAAGCCATTGTAGTGAGACGGTGGAACTCCCGTCGCAGGCGCTGCCGTGAGAGGATGGAAATGTGCGCATAAGTGACTTCTGGCGACTGATGGATGACGAGTTCGGGCCGGGATATTCGCGTGTCCTCGCTGCGGACCTCGTTCTGACGGGGCTCGGCGGGAGGACTGCCATGGCCGCTCTCGAAGCGGGGATACCGCCAAAATCGGTCTGGCTGGCCGTGTGCGAGATGCAGGACGTGCCGGCCGAGCGACGTCTGGGCCGGGATATCAAGCCGTCCCGATAAGTACCGACACGCCTAGAAAATTCGCAGATGTGTTCGAATCAGTGCTTGTGAGCGGATAAGCTCCTACACAGAGGCTGGAATCTGCGCAGTGTGCGCGGATTATCCACAAACGACATCCCTGATCAGATTCTGTCAGTGCGGAAAGCTACGGTCAGAGTGAGTAATGAACATGGTCCTGAGGGGCCCCAAGATACCGAGGTGAAGAATGGCCGCACCAGCTGACCGCGAGAAGGCTCTGGAAGCAGCGCTTGCACAAATCGATAAGCAGTTTGGCAAGGGCTCAATCATGCGCCTCGGCGATGACACCCGGGCGCCCATCGAAACAATTTCCACCAGTTCCATTGCCCTGGACATAGCTTTGGGCATCGGCGGACTGCCACGCGGGCGCGTGGTGGAAATCTATGGTCCGGAATCTTCCGGTAAGACCACGTTGGCTTTGCATGCCGTTGCCAATGCGCAGCGCAAGGGCGGTATTGCCGCGTTTATCGACGCGGAACATGCCTTGGATCCCGAGTATGCCAAAAAGCTTGGGGTGGATACTGATGCTTTGCTCGTGTCACAGCCGGATACCGGTGAGCAGGCGCTGGAAATCATGGACATGCTCATTGGCTCGGGGTCGTTGGACATCGTCGTCATTGACTCGGTCGCTGCGCTCGTTCCACGGGCCGAAATTGAAGGCGAAATGGGCGACACGCATGTCGGGCTCCAAGCCCGGCTGATGAGCCAGGCTCTGCGTAAGATCGCGGGCCGGCTGCACCAGAGCAAGACGACGGCGATCTTCATCAACCAGCTGCGTGAAAAGATCGGTGTCTTCTTCGGCAGCCCGGAGACGACCACCGGTGGTAAGGCCCTGAAGTTCTACGCCTCGGTCCGCATCGATGTTCGGCGGATCGAGACCTTGAAGGAAGGCTCCAACCCCGTCGGTAACCGCACCCGGGCCAAGATCGTCAAGAACAAGATGGCTCCGCCCTTCAAGCAGGCGGAATTCGACATTCTGTACGGGCACGGCATTTCCCGCGAGGGCGGCCTGATCGATATGGGTGTTGAGCAGTCGCTGGTCAAGAAGTCGGGTGCCTGGTTCACCTACGACGGTGACCAGCTGGGCCAGGGTAAAGAAAATGCGCGCAGATTCCTGGTTGACAACCCGGACCTGGCGGACGAGATCGAACGCCGGATCAGGGAGAAGCTTGGCATCGGGGTTGTGCCGGACGAGGGCGAAGGCGGGGAGCCCAAGCTCAAGGCCGTCGACGGTTTCTAGCCTGTCATGACCGGCAAAAGAAGCAGGGCTGCGGGGCCAACTCCCGGCAGCCCTGCGTACCAGGCTTCCGAAGCGGACCCGCATGAGGTGGCGCGGTCAATAGTTCTGCGGCAGCTCACGATGGCTCCCCGCAGCAGAAAGCAATTGGCGGAGAAGCTGGCCGAGCGCGATGTTCCCGGCGATGTCGCGGCTGCCGTGCTGGACAGGTTCGAAGAGGTTCAGCTCATCGATGACGCTGAATTCGCCCGAATGTGGGTGCGCAGCCGGTCCCAGACGCGGGCTTTGGCTCGTGGGGCGCTCAAGCGGGAGTTGGCGGACAAAGGCATCGACGGAGACATGGCGGACCAAGCGCTCAACCAGTTGACGCCCGAGGACGAACTGGAAAGTGCCAGGGAGCTGATCCGCCGGAAAATCCGGCCCGACTGGAATCTGGGCGACCGTCTCGTTAGGGACAAGCACGTGCGGCGCCTGGTTGCCATGCTGGCCCGGAAGGGCTATCCGCCCTCGATGGCGTTTCGCGTGGTGAACGAGGAACTCGACGTCCCGCAGGGAACCTGGGACTGACAAATACGTGTTTGCCCTGGGTCCTCGGGTGCCGATTGTGGCGACCTGCTTGGCAGGTCTTACCCTTAAGAGGTGAGCGTGACCATCCCTGCCCCCGAATCGATCCTGCCCGAAGGCACCCAACGTACATATCAGGTACGGACCTTTGGCTGCCAAATGAACGTGCATGACTCCGAACGCCTGTCCGGCCTGTTGGAGAATGCAGGTCTGGTGGAAGCGCAAGGCGCCCGGGCCGACGTCGTTGTTTTCAACACTTGTGCAGTACGCGAAAACGCGGACAACAAGCTGTACGGAAACCTCGGCCAGTTGGCTCCCGTCAAGGAACAGAACCCCGGTATGCAGATAGCCGTCGGTGGATGTTTGGCGCAGAAAGACCGGGAGACAATCCTTAAGAAGGCTCCATGGGTTGACGTGGTCTTCGGCACGCATAACGTGGGCTCGCTGCCGACGCTGCTGGAACGGGCGCGGCACAATAACGAGGCACAGCTGGAGATCCTCGAATCCCTGGACGTCTTTCCCTCCACGCTGCCGACAAAGCGGGATGCGGTCTACTCGGGCTGGGTCTCCATTTCGGTGGGCTGCAACAACACCTGCACGTTTTGCATTGTGCCGTCCCTTCGAGGCAAGGAACGGGACCGCAGGCCAGGGGACATCCTGTCCGAAATCCAGGCATTGGTCGACGATGGCGCCATCGAAGTTACCCTGCTAGGGCAGAACGTGAACTCGTACGGCGTCGAATTCGGCGACCGGGGTGCGTTCGCTAAGCTGCTGCGCGCGTGCGGCGATATTCAGGGTCTTGAGCGGGTGCGGTTCACGAGTCCGCATCCGGCTGCGTTTACTGACGACGTCATCGATGCGATGGCGGAAACGCCCAATGTCATGCCCCAGCTGCACATGCCGCTGCAGTCGGGTTCGGACAAGGTGCTCAAGGACATGCGCCGCTCCTATCGGTCAACCAAGTTCCTGGGCATCCTGGACAAAGTGCGGGACCGCATCCCGCACGCGGCCATTTCAACCGACATCATCGTAGGATTCCCCGGGGAAACCGAGGAAGACTTCCAGGCGACGCTGGATGTGGTGGAGAAGTCCCGCTTTGCAACCGCATTTACGTTCCAATACTCGAAGCGTCCGGGGACGCCGGCCGCGGAGCTGCCGGACCAGCTTCCCAAATCCGTTGTCCAGGAACGCTATGAGCGACTCACGGCCTTGCAGGACAGGATTTCCGCGGAGGAGAACGCCAAGCAGGTAGGACACCGGGTCGAAGTCATGGTCACCGCTCAGCAAGGCCGCAAAGCCAGCGAGACCCATCGGTTGTCGGGCCGGTCCCGCGACCAGCGGCTGGTCCACTTCTCGGTGCCGGCAGGCGCAGAGCCACCGCGTCCCGGGGACCTGGTGACAGTGGCAATTACGGAGGCCGCACCGTTCCATCTCGTTGCCGACCCGGACAACGCCGCCGATTACTCGGTACGCCGGTCCCGCGCGGGAGATGCATGGGACCGGTCCCAGGCTGAATCCTGTGGCGTTCCGTCGGCTGGGTCGGCCAGCGGAGCCAAGGCTGCCGTATCCCTGGGGATGCCGGTACTGCCTGTCCGCAGCAACTAACCCGGGGACGGAATGGGCAACGGAGCCGCGCCGGCGCCGCCGGTCATTGCGGTCGTCGGACCTACCGGCTCGGGCAAATCGGATCTGGCCGTCGCGTTGGCGCAGCGGATTGATGCCGAAATTATCAACGCCGATGCCATGCAGTTCTACCGCGGCATGGATATCGGCACGGCCAAGATGCCCGCGGTCGAACGCCAGGGAGTACCCCACCACCTGCTCGACATTCTTGATGTCCGTCAGGAAGCCAGCGTTTCGGCGTTCCAGCAGCAGGCCCGTGCGGCCATTGCCGACATAAGCAACAGGGGCCGGCGGGCCATTCTCGTCGGCGGATCAGGGCTGTACATCAAGGCGGCCCTGGACGTCATCGATTTCCCCGGAACCGATCCCGGGCTCCGCGGCCAACTCGAAGCAGAGCTGGACGCGCACGGCCTGCCTGCAATGCGGGAACGGCTGGCAGCCGTGGACCCGATCTCGGCGGCCCGTCTCGGGGATGGGCGCCGGGTGGTGCGTGCCCTTGAAGTCCATGCATTGACCGGACGTCCGTTCAGCTCCTACATGCCTGACCGCCGCTACTGGCAACCGGCTGTACAGATCGGTCTGGAAGTAGAGCGGGACGAGCTCAAGGAACGCCTGGCGCTGCGAGTCCATCAAATGGTCGAGGAGGGCTTGTTGGACGAGGTTCGTTGGCTGGAAGGCCACGGGCTGCGGGACGGGAAGACGGCCGCGCGCGCGTTAGGATACTCACAGTTCCTGCGGGTACTTGACGGACAGCTGTCCATCGAAGGGGCGGTTGAGGAAACAGTTGTGGCCACGCGCAAGTTCGCCCGCCGCCAGCTGACCTGGTTCCGTGCAGACCCGCGCATCCATTGGCTTCATTGGAAGGACGAGTTCCTCGTGGACAAGGCGGCGGCCGAGGTCGCTAAGCTTGGACAGTGACCGATACTTCCAGCGCAGCAATTCTGACTTCTCTTTCCGGAACCGCATTCTCGAAAGGTCACGGCACCGGCAATGACTTTGTCCTGATCGCCGATCCCGACGGAACGCGGCAGATCGGGCCGGAAGCTGTGGCAGTTCTCTGCGACCGACACCAAGGAATCGGCGGTGACGGCCTGATCCGCGCGGTGCGTTCCAAGCATCTGGCCGAGGGCCGCGACCTGCTCATGATGGCGCCCGAGGCCGAATGGTTCATGGACTACCGCAACGGGGACGGATCCTTCTCGGAAATGTGCGGCAACGGCGTTCGCGTGTTTGTGCACTTCCTGATTGAGCAGGGCTTTGTCACATTGAGCGAGGGGCAGTCCCTGACCATCGGCACGCGCGCCGGACTCAAGGTCATCACGCGCTCCAACGACGGCTATGCGGTGGATATGGGGCCCTGGGAGTTCATCTTTCCCGACCAGGCCGCCGCCAAAGCCATGGATTCCCTGGTCAATGCGGAGGGATTGGAGGTACCGCGGCCCGCGCTGAGCATCAGCATGGGAAATCCCCATACCGTGGTTGCATTGGCTGAACTTGACGAGCTGGCAGCCACAAAGCTGCACGAATCACCCGAAGTTGATCCGCAGCCCGCCAACGGCACCAATGTCGAATTTGTTGTCCCGGCCGAGCCGCTGGTTCACAACGGTGCCGGACATATCACCATGCGGGTACACGAGCGCGGGGTCGGCGAAACACAGTCGTGCGGAACCGGGGCGTGCGCCTCGGCCGTAGCCATCCGGCACTGGGCCGGCTCAGGAGCACCGAACGAATGGCAGGTGCAGGTACCCGGCGGCACCGTGCATGTCAGTTTCCTGCCCGGCCTTGACGGCAAAGAACATGTGCAGCTCAGCGGCCCGGCGGTTCTAGTCGCCACCGGGACCATCGCCTAGCTTCAGGCAGCCCGGGTGACCCGCAGTATCCTGAAGGCCTTGGCCGTGCTTTCGCGGCGTATCGAAAACTCCCCGGGAAGCTCGGCGGCTAACCAACGCTGCAGCGAATCGGAACCGAGATTCTTCTGCACCACTAGCCAGGCGTTTCCCCCAGACGCGAGTCGCGGCAGCCAGAGCATGAGCAGAGAATGCAGCTCGCTCTTGCCGATCCGGATCGGCGGATTGGACCAGATCGCATCGAAGCGGAGCGCCGGATCGACTTCTTCAGGCAGGCAAGCGCGGACGTTCGCCAGCCCGAGCGCGCGGGCGTTGTCATTGGTCAAGGCGATGCAGCGGGGGTTGACGTCGACGGCAGTCACCGTTGCCCCGGGGGACTTCAAAGCAAGGGTGAGAGCGATTGGTCCCCAGCCGCAGCCAATGTCCAGCAAATTCCCGCTGGCCGGCGGGGCCGGCACCTCAGCCAGGAGAACCGCCGTCCCCTTATCAATGCCCTCCGGGCTGAAAATTCCGTTGGACGTCGTCAAGCGGCGGGACTCACCGTCCAACACTACGGTCAGAGGCTTTCGGATCTCGGGTTTTCCGGGATCCGCACTGAAGTAATGATCTGTGGCCATAATCCGCCAGAGTAGTGCGCCAGGAGCGGAATGTGTATCTAGGCAGTCCTAACGAGGGCCGAAGTGCTGGTATGGTAGGTCCATGTGGAATAAGTGATTGTGCTGTTGCGGCTGACCTGAGCCGCGCCGAATCTTCTCTGCCGTTGAGCCCAGCTCCGAGGGAAGATGATGCACCTCAATCCGGAAGCGTAACCAAGTTCCTTCTTCCTTGAACCTGCGGCGGTGTGTGCCGCAGTTTTCCGATCTTCATCAGCCGAAGCCAAACGCTTCGGCGCCTACCAGATTATGCGCCGGCGGACACGCGCCGCCCGTTGTCAGGAGGATTTCTTGACCCCTCATCAACAAAGACCGGCTGGTCCCTCGGTACCCGACGCCGCTGAGGTCTACGATAGAACTACAGACTTTTCAAAGGAGAGCATGTCCACCACTAGCAACAGCCAGCCCTCGCCGGAACCGGAGCTGAGCCCCGAGGAAATCCAGGCGGTCATTGACCGGATTCTGGCCAAGGATACTGCGGCACGGACGAAGTCCGGCGGTGTCAGAGGCAGGGCACAGGCCATCTCGACGTTGGACGAGGAACACTCGGAATTCGACGGCGAGCAACAGGACTTGGCCGAACGGCGCGCCTTGCGCCGGGTTGCAGGTCTTTCTACCGAACTCGAAGACGTCACCGAGGTTGAATACCGGCAGCTGCGGCTCGAACGAGTCGTCCTTGCCGGTCTCTGGACTGAAGGAACCGCCGACGACGCCGACAATTCGTTGCGCGAGCTTGCAGCCCTGGCAGAGACCGCAGGTTCCGAGGTACTCGACGGCGTAGTGCAGCGGCGGCTCAAGCCGGACCCCGGCACGTTCCTTGGATCCGGCAAGGCCCAGGAGTTGCGGGACATCGTGATGGGCACGGGTGCGGACACCGTCATTGTGGACGGCGAACTTTCCCCGTCGCAGCGACGGGGCTTGGAAGACATCGTCAAGGTCAAGGTGATCGACCGGACAGCCCTGATCCTTGATATATTCGCCCAGCATGCCAAGAGCCGCGAAGGCAAAGCGCAGGTGGAACTGGCCCAGCTCGAATACCTGCTTCCGAGATTGCGTGGCTGGGGCGAATCAATGTCCCGCCAAGCTGGTGGCCGGGTCGGCGCTGCCGGTGGCGGCATCGGATCCCGCGGCCCGGGTGAAACCAAGATCGAACTGGACCGGCGCCGGATTCGCACCCGGATGGCGAAGCTGCGCAGGGAAATTACAGGGATGAAACCTGCACGGGATACGAAGCGGGCCAACCGAAAACGCAATGCTGTTCCGTCCGTTGCCATCGTCGGCTACACCAATGCGGGCAAGTCGTCGTTGTTGAACCGTCTGACCAATGCGGGCGTACTGGTGGAGAACGCGCTTTTCGCCACCCTCGACCCCACGGTGAGGAAGGCCGAAACCGCCGATGGCCTCGGCTATACCCTGGCCGACACGGTCGGCTTCGTCCGCTCGTTGCCTACTCAGCTGGTTGAGGCATTCCGCTCGACCTTGGAAGAGGCAGCGGATGCAGATCTCATTCTGCACGTGGTCGACGCCTCCCACCCGGATCCCGAAGGGCAGATTGCCGCTGTCCGGGAAGTGCTCACTGAGGTCGACGCGCGAAAGCTCCCGGAAATCGTAGTCCTGAACAAGGCGGACGCAGCCGACCCGTTTGTCATCGAGCGACTGCGCCAGCGTGAACCGCGGCACGTGGTAGTTTCGGCGCGCACCGGCCAAGGGATCCCGGAACTGCTTGAGGCCATCAGCGACGGAATTCCACGTCCCACGGTCAAGCTTGAGTTGTTGATTCCGTATGACCGTGGCGAAGTGGTGAGCCGGCTGCATAGCCCGGATGCGGAAATTCTCTCCGTCGAACATGTCGAAAACGGAACGAAGCTGGAAGTGAAGGTCCGTGAAGGGCTGGCGGCAGAGCTCGGACCCTTCCTCCATCGTGGCTGAGGCATCGTTGACCGAAAAGGAAGCGTTGCGTCTGCTTGACGTTGCGGTGCGTGCCATGGGCGGGCAGAACCGCGCGGGGCAGCATGAGATGGCCGACCGCGTTGCCGAGGCGTTCAATAATCAGGAACATCTGCTCGTTCAAGCGGGGACGGGCACCGGCAAATCATTGGCGTATCTCATTCCTCTGATCGTCCATGCCCTGGAGAGCGAGAAGCCCGCAGTTGTTTCCACTGCGACGCTGGCCTTGCAATCACAGATCGTCAAGCGCGACCTGCCGCGATTACTCGAGGCTATCTCGGACGAACTGCCCCGGCCGGTAGATGTAGCCCTCCTGAAGGGGCGCAACAACTACCTCTGCCGGCACAAGCTGGCGGGTGGTTTCCCCGAGGATGACGTTCCGGACGCTCTCTTCACTCTTGGCGAGGATGCCGTACCTCATCCTGCCCCGCCAACCGGCGGACCGGCCTCCGGGCTGGGAAAAGAAGTGGTACGACTGCGGGAATGGGCGGACGAAACTGACACCGGCGATCGGGATGAGATCGTCCCCGGCGTCAGCGATCGCGCCTGGCGACAAGTTTCGGTCAGTTCCATGGAGTGCCTCGGAGCACAGAAGTGTCCGATGGCGGCAGAATGTTTCAGCGAGCTAGCCCGCACGCGAGCCGGTGAAGCGGACGTCGTGATCACCAACCATGCGCTGCTGGCTATCAATGCCTTTGAAGGCCTGTCGGTACTTCCGGAATACGACGTGGTAGTCATCGACGAAGCACATGAGCTGCAGGACCGCGTCACCAGCGCGGTCGCTGGGCAGCTCTCGGTGGCGATGGTGCATACAGCGGCGTCCATGGCCCGCAAGCATACTGCGGCCAGCGTCGAGTCGATCAACAGCGCAGCGAAGAGCCTCGAAGTATCCTTGGCAGCAACTGCCACGGGGCTGATGGCCTCCGGGCTCCGTGACGATCATGAAATGGCGTTGACACAGTTGCGGGAGGCTTGCCGGATCGCACTTTCCGACTCCAAGTCGGACACGTCCAACAATGCGGACGGTGGACGGCAGATGGCCCGCTCCAGACTGATGGTTGTGCTGGAGGTGTGCGACCGGATTCTCTCGGCGGCTCAGGCTCGGGAAGTCTTGTGGATTACCAGGCCTAGTAATTTCGCGTCCGGAACGGATTTCGGTTCAGAGGACGATACGCAGCCCGCAACAGTCAACGTTGCACCCCTATCCGTGGCCTCACGGCTACGTGAAGGATTGTTTGACGGCCACACTGTGGTTCTGACTTCCGCGACGTTAGCCATCGGCAACGCTTTCGATGCAGTGGCAGGATCGCTGGGACTGATGGGGGCCGGTGCACCGGCCTATTCGAGCGCAGACGTTGGAAGCCCGTTCGACTATCCGAAGCAGGGAGTGCTGTATGTGGCTTCGCATTTGCCGAAGCCTGAACGCGGAACCAGCGCGGAACAGCTGGACGAGTTGGAAGCACTGCTGAAGGCTTCCGGAGGCGGGGCATTGGGCCTGTTCTCATCCCGGCGGGCGGCCGAGGAAGCGGCCGCCGAAATGCGGCGGAGGATTAGTAGCGAAATCCTGTGCCAGGGCGAGTCTTCGATCGCTGCCTTGGTCAAGCAGTTCGCGGCGGAGCCGGATACCTGCTTGTTCGGGACGATGACACTGTGGCAGGGTGTGGACGTACCCGGAGACGCCTGTAGGTTGGTCGTCATCGATCGGATTCCGTTTCCGCGTCCGGATGACCCTCTGATGACAGCGAGGACCCGCTCGGTGGCGCAAGCTGGTGGCAACGGTTTTATGGCCGTCTCCGCTACCCACGCCGCAGTCCGTCTGGCTCAGGGAGCCGGACGCCTTATTCGCGCCGCGGGCGATCGTGGCATGGTCGCAATACTGGATTCCCGCTTGGCAAACGCCCGGTACGGCAGTTTCCTCCGGTCTGCTTTGCCTCCATTCTGGTCTACTAAGGACCGGAGTGTGGCGCTGCAGATCTTGGAACGTCTCTCGGCACGTCAGTCGGGTTGACGGGCACGTCAAAGGCAACCCACGGTACTCGTGACATGGAAGGCCCCGGCCCTTAGCTCCGGTCCATCCGAAGACATGGACATCGTTGCAAGGATCGTAGGGCGCCGCGCCGCATCCAGCGGGAAAGCGGCTCCCAGCCACCTCGGCGAACACGGCGTTCGGCTACAGAGTGCGCATTACTGAAACCACTTTGCCCATCACCGTTGCATGGTCGCCGAGGATCGGTTCGTATTGGGTATTTTGGGGCAGCAACCACGTATGGCCGTCCCGCTGCCTGAATGTCTTCACAGTTGCCTCGTCATTAAGCAGGGCTGCGACAATGTCTCCGTTGTTGGCGCTTTGCTGTCGCCGCACGACAACCCAATCGCCATCGCAGATCGCTGCATCGATCATGGAATCGCCGGAGACCTTGAGCATGAACAGTTCGCCATGGCCAACCAGCTGTCGCGGAAGTGGCATGACGTCCTCGACGACCTGATCCGCCAGGATTGGACCGCCGGCGGCGATGCGACCGACGAGGGGAACCATAGCTGTATCCGACGCACTGCCGAGATCCGAAACGGTGGAACCGTTGATACTTCGCAGATTGCCTGCTTGTTCCATCCCGGCCACCTGGACAGCGCCGTCCTCAATAGTGAGCGGAGTCAGCACCTCCATTGCGCGGGGACGCTTGGGGTCACGACGGATGTAGCCCATCTTTTCGAGTTGGATCAGCTGGTGGGTCACGCTGGAAAGGCTTGCCAGTCCGACTGTGTCCCCGATTTCCCTCATCGATGGCGGATAACCATTGGCACTTACAGAGCCCTGGATGGTTTCAAGGATCTTCTTTTGGCGCGCAGTGAGGCCCTTGGACTGCCCCGCAGCCCGAGTCGGCTTTGTCTGTTTGCTGTCTGATGTGGCAGCTGCGTTGGAAACATTCTTCGACATGGCCGGACTCCGGTTTCTCCGTCCGATCCGATTCAGCAGTGCCGTGCCTGAACCGAACCGGAATCTTATTTTGTCAGTGGCAGCTGATGCACTGCATGTACGGCCACCTTTAGCTTTAACGCTAGGGGAGTCGCGGTGAACTTTCAAACATTTGTTCTAGTGAGTCTCGACAATGTTCGATCATAAGTGCTAAAACTGTGGAAGAAGGATTCGAACGTGAGTTCGAGTAGTTGATCTCGGACATCAGCGTTCGAAGATCGGGAAAGGTGTCATATGTCTGCACAGCTCGCACCGCAGTCGCCTGCCGTACCGCGCCACGCTCAACCACTCCAGCTAACCCGCCGGGGCCGCCTGCTGTTGATCGGCCTTCCGCTCATCCTGTCAGCTGCTGCCCTGTTGACGCTGATCGGCTTCTTTACTGCTCCCGCAATGGCCTCTACCGGCGACCGTCTAGGAGTTGGCGAGACGATCACCGTGACGGTCGGCGCCGGGCAGACCCTGTGGGAAGTCGCCAGTGCCGTTGCCCCTGAACGGAATCCGCACGATGTGATTGCCGAGATTTCCCAATTGAACAACCTTCCGGGCTCGGTTGTGCAAGCCGGACAGCAAATCCACGTTCCCGTCAGCGGCAGCGGCCAACGGCCGTAATATGAGACCCTCCGGCTGGCCCGATTCCTGCCCCGGGCCGGCCGGAGCTTAAGCTTGATCAGTGAGTGACCAGCTAGAACGACTGAATCGCCTGCCTCTCAGGGAAAACCTCAGAGGCTTAGAACCATATGGCGCACCCCAGTTACATGTGCCGGTGCTGCTGAATGTTAACGAGAACACCCATCCACTTCCCGAGAGTGTTCACAAGGCCATTGCGGCAGCCGTCGATGCGGCAGCCACGGGGCTGAACCGCTATCCTGACCGTGAATTTACGCAACTGCGTCAATCGTTGGCTCGTTACCTGGGGCACGGGCTAACCGAAGAAAACGTTTGGGCTGCCAACGGGTCGAACGAAGTCCTCCAGCAGATTCTGCAGGCTTTTGGCGGTCCCGGCCGACGCGTACTCAGCTTCCCCCCTACATATTCGATGTATCCATTGCTCGCAAGCGGCACGGACACTGAATATGTGACCGGCGCTCGCTCCTCCGACTTCAGTTTGACGGCCGAGGCAGCCGCGCGGGCAGTCAGAGAGTCAGCTGCCAATATCGTCATTCTTTGTTCCCCGAATAATCCGACCGGGACAGCTCTAGGCCTGGATGTTGTAGAAGCCGTGTACGAGGCCGGGGCCGAATACAACACCGTGGTCATTGTCGACGAAGCGTATGCCGAGTTTGCCCACACCGGCACCCCCAGCGCTCTGGAATTGCTTCAGGGCAGAGAGCGTCTGATCGTTTCGCGAACAATGAGTAAAGCGTTCGCTTTAGCGGGGGCGCGTGTGGGATATCTGGCAGGGGCCCCCGAAGTGACGGATGCGTTGCGTTTGGTCCGCCTTCCGTACCACCTGTCCGCCATTACCCAGGCAACTGCTGTTGCGGCCCTGGACCATGCGGACGCGTTGCTGGCCAACGTTGAAGACATCAAGGGCCAGCGTGACAGGATCGTGTCCGAACTCACGGATATGGGTCTGCATCCCGCGCCCTCGGATTCGAATTTCGTATTCTTCGGGGGAGTACGGAATCCGCACGCAGTATGGCAGGGTTTGCTCGACGCCGGAGTGCTCATCCGAGATGTGGGGATTCCGGGCCATCTTCGGGTTACTGCCGGCACTGAGGCGGAGACCACGGCGTTCCTGAACCGTCTCCGCGAGCTTGTCTGAGCGATTTCTCCTAGACTGATATAAGAGGCGCACGTCTTCGTGGACAGCCGAATCGATTTTCTTCAAAGGACTCCAATGACCGTGGATATTGCCACCGGACGCACCGCGCGCCTTGAACGCACTACAAGTGAATCCTCCGTCCTGGTGGAACTGAACCTCGATGGCACAGGCCAATCCGATATCAGCACGACCGTGCCGTTCTATGACCATATGCTCACGGCGCTGGCGAAGCACTCGCTGATAGATCTGACGGTGAAGGCCTCCGGGGATACCCATATCGACGTCCACCACACCGTTGAAGACGTCGCAATCACCCTTGGGGAGGTTCTAAAAAGCGCTCTCGGCAACAAGGCCGGGATCAGGCGGTTCGGTGAGGCCACGGTTCCGCTGGACGAGGCTATTGCCAACGCTGTTGTAGACATTTCCGGGCGCCCTTACCTGGTGCACGACGGGGAACCCGCGGGCCAGGAGTACCACTTGATTGGCGGTCACTTCACGGGTTCGCTGACGCGCCACGTCTTCGAGGCCGTCACCCTGCATGCACAGATTTGCCTGCACATGCGGGTCTTGGGCGGCAGGGACCCGCACCACATTGTTGAGGCCCAGTTCAAGGCCTTTGCGCGGGCCTTGCGGGCTGCTATCGAACCGGATCCGCGGGTGGAAGGCATTCCCTCCACGAAGGGGGCCTTGTGACATCAGCCCCAAAAATCACCGTCCTCGACTATGGATCCGGCAACGTCCGGTCCGCGGTGCGTGCGCTTGAGCATGTTGGTGCGGAAGTAACGCTTAGTCATGCCTCCGAGGACGTTCTCAATGCGGATGGCCTGCTGGTTCCCGGCGTCGGTGCTTTCGCCGCTGTTATGGAGCAGCTGAAGAAGGTGGATGCGTTGCGCTGGATTGGGCGCCGCGTTGCCGGGGGTCGGCCGGTTCTTGGCATCTGCGTCGGTCTTCAGGTGTTGTTCGACGAGGGTGTTGAACATGGTGTCAGTACCCCGGGTATGGGGGAGTGGCCCGGAACGGTGGAGCGTCTTGCTGCCGATGTTGTACCGCATATGGGATGGAACACCGTTGACCCACCGGAAGGCAGCCGCCTGTTTGCCGGCATCGAGGACGAGCGCTTCTATTTCGTACACTCATACGGAGTGCAGCGTTGGGATTTCGATGTCTCGCAGCCGGCTATGACCCCGCCGCAGGTGACCTGGTCCGAACACGGAGGAAGGTTCATCTCCGCTGTCGAAAACGGCCCTCTTTGCGCCACGCAGTTCCACCCGGAAAAGTCAGGCGACGCGGGAGCTGAACTGCTGCGCAACTGGCTCCGGACGCTGGGCTAGATATGTGGAGCATAGTGCTCATGGGTGTCGCCGGACTGCTTATCGGTGGTGCCATATCCTTCCGCAGCCAGAAGGCCCCGAAGGCTATTGTCATTAGCTTCTATGTGCTAGCCGGAATGTCGCTGCTGGCCGCTTACCTGCTCACACTCGGCCCGTCCGAGTAGAACTTTCCAACCAACCGAGAAAGCAGACATACCGAATGACTACAGACAACGCCCCGATTCTGGAACTGCTGCCCGCAGTGGACGTTGCCGACGGCCAGGCCGTCCGCCTCGTTCAAGGCGAGGCCGGCAGCGAAACCAGCTACGGCGATCCATTGGATGCTGCGATGGCTTGGCAGAACGACGGCGCAGAGTGGGTCCACCTGGTAGATCTGGACGCCGCCTTCGGCCGCGGTTCGAATTCCGAATTGCTCCAGCGGGTCGTCAAGGAACTCTCCATCAAGGTTGAACTTTCGGGAGGCATCCGAGATGACGCCTCCCTGGAGCAGGCACTGGAACTCGGGGCGGCCCGGGTAAATCTCGGCACCGCTGCGCTGGAGAATCCTGAATGGACTGCCCGGGTTATCGATCGATTCGGCGACGCCATCGCCGTGGGGCTTGATGTACGCGGCACGACTTTGGCAGCGCGCGGATGGACCAAGGAGGGCGGCGATCTGTGGGAGGTACTGGCTCGTCTCGAGGATGCCGGCTGCGCCCGCTATGTTGTCACCGACGTGACCAAAGACGGTACCCTCAAGGGCCCGAACATCGAACTGCTGCAGGAAGTAGCTGCGCGAACGGAAAAGCCGGTGGTTGCCTCCGGCGGAATTTCAAGTCTCGATGATCTTGTTGCGCTGCGCGCCCTGGTGCCGCACGGTGTGGAAGGCGCGATTGTGGGTAAGGCACTCTACGCTGGCGCCTTTACTTTGCCGCAGGCCCTGGATACCGCCGGCCGCCGCTGACCGAAGTGGAAAAGCGAGAGCTTCCCGGGCACATAGCGGCGGCGCTGGCAGGCGCCGGCGGAAGCACTGATTCCGCCGGACAGTCCTGGGAAGGCCGGGACCTGAGTGGCGCGGGTAATCCGCTGCATAATTTCGACCAGGACGACGGCACCGCCGACGCTGCTTACACCGAGGCGTTATCCGCGCTCATCGACGGCACCGGTGGCGAAACCGATGTTGTCCGCGCCCTGGCGACTGCGCGTGTCTTTGTGCCGATTGTGGCGCAGTTGGCAGAGGAAGAAGCCGGTGCACACGGACTGTCTGCCGACAAACAGGCGGATATGGCACTCGTGACGGTGCAGGCTCCAGATGGTCGGCGCGCGTTGCCCGTGTTTTCTTCTATCGCCGCGCTGGAAGCCTGGCACCTGGAGGCGCGGCCCGTGGCCGTCTACGCAGCACGTGCCGCACTGTCCGCGGTCGCTGAGAAGGCGGAACTGCTTGTCGTCGATCCTGGTGCTGAACTGACTTTCGTTGTTCGCCGGCCGGGCGTGTGGGCTCTGGCGAAACAGCAGGAATGGGTGCCGTCCTACGAAGACGAATGGTTGACCGGGATCGTTTCACAGGCAGTCGCGGTCGAGACCGATATCAGCGGCGTCGGTTTGGCACCTGGAGGAGGAATCGGGGCAAAAACTGCAAGCGGCAAGATTGTTGCCGGTGGCGGCGCCGGTCCTGAGCTGCGCCTCGTGCTCAAAGTCCGTGAGGGGCTTGGGCGGACTGAACTGCAGGCCTTGGCCGCACGTTTGCAGCGGAGGCTGGGGGGAGACGCGGACTTTATGGAGCGGGTGGACTCACTCGAGATCCGATTCACCCGATAATAAAAGTTCGACGCCGGAGCGAGACTCCGGCGTCGAACTTGGTGTGGGCAGGACAGAGTTTAGCTGACCGGGCCGGTGTACTTTTCGCCTGGGCCTTTGCCCGGTTCGTCCTGGATGGTCGATGCTTCGCGGAAGGCCAGCTGCAGGGATCGCAGCCCATCACGCAACGGGCCTGCATGCTGGCTGCCAATTTCCGGTGCGGCCGCGGTCACGAAGCCGGCCAAGGCCGTAATCAGTTTCCGTGCCTCGTCCAGGTCTTTGAGCTCTTCGGCATCGTCGCCGGCGGCCAAGCCGCATTTGACGGCTGCAGCACTCATAAGGTGGACAGCGGCGGTGGTGATGACCTCTACCGCCGGAACTTCGGCAATATCGCGCATCTGGGTCAGGACTTCCTGCTCCTGAGCGCTCGCGCCGGGGGCGGAGTCCGGGGCGGATCCGAAACTGTGGCGGTGCTCTGTTGCGGGGGCAGGATTATTATCTGGCGTGCTCATACTGGTAAGCTTGTCACAGACCGATTGATTCAAGTTATTTTCGTGCCCAAAAGCACACGGCATTACAGGCCGTCGGAAGTAACGCGAATCAATATGCAAGCGGAGACCTCTCCCACCTGTCGGCATGGATATTCCAGAGCTGCCGGGTTCCTGGTCGGCATGTTCAGTTCGCAGTCTTTTCGGACAGCGAGGATGAACAGGAAGCGCCCGTCATGCGGTGTCGTTTCGCAGCCGGCGTTTGAGGCCTTCGATTGCGCGTGCAATGGGAGGCCTTCTTTTATTGCAGGCGGTACTCGTTACCAGAACAACAGGAGCAACACATTAGCGAGCCACGAATCAATGATCGGATCCGCGTCCCTGAGGTGCGGTTGGTAGGACCGGCTGGTGAACAAGTCGGTATTGTCCGTATTGAGGACGCCCTGCGTCTGGCCTCCGAGTCGGATCTGGATCTTGTTGAGGTCGCACCGCAGGCCAAGCCTCCGGTGTGCAAGCTCATGGATTTTGGCAAGTATAAGTATGAAGCTGCAGTCAAGGCCCGTGAAGCGCGCAAGAACCAGACGAATACGGTACTCAAGGAGATCCGTTTCCGGCTGAAGATTGACAAGCACGACTACGAGACCAAGTGTGGTCATGCTCTGCGTTTCCTCGGAGCCGGGGACAAGGTCAAGGCCATGATCCAGTTCCGTGGCCGTGAGCAGCAGCGTCCGGAGATGGGCATTCGCCTGCTTCAGAAGTTCGCTGATGATGTTGCCGAAGTCGGCGTGGTCGAATCCAGCCCACGCATTGACGGCCGCAACATGGTAATGGTTATCGGCCCGCTTAAGAACAAGGCAGAGGCCAAGGCAGAAGCGCGTCGGGCGGCCCAGAAAGCCGAAGCGAAGGCAGCAAACGAAGCCAAGAAGGAGCGCGTAGACGTTTCTTCGGACCAGGCTCCGATGACCCAGAGCTTGGGCGACCTATTGCCCGAAGAGCTGACCAATGTTGCCGCGGAGCCGGCTGCTTCGGAGTCGCCGGCAGAAGCTGCACCGGTGCAGGAAGCGCCCAAGGAAGAGGCCCAGGCTCCCGAGGCGGAGGCTCCGGCACCAAAGGTTGCTCCGGCTGAGGCGGAGGCTCCGGCACCGAAGGTTGCTCCGGCTGAGGCGGAGGCTCCGGCACCGAAGGTTGCTCCGGCTGAGGCGGAGGCTCCGGCACCGAAGGTTGCTCCGGCTGAGGCGGAGGCTCCGGCACCGAAGGCTGCTCCAGCCAAGGCGGAAGCTCCGGCACCGAAGCCAGCAGCCAAGGCTCCGGCTCCGATGCCGAAGCCTATGGCCAAGCCGAAACCAGCCGCGGCCAAGGCGCCGGCCAAACCGGCAGCACCCAAGCCTTCCGGCCGGAGCAGCTCCAAGAGCTGAGCCACGCCGGGTTTCATCTGGTGCCGGTTGCTGTTATTGCATCCGGTCCGGCAGACATGTACACCGCCGGTACCCGAACTGGGTACCGCATGAACCGATGGCCGTATGGCCGGAGGAAGACGTAAGGAGAACGGCAGCTATGCCGAAGCAGAAGACCCACAGCGGCGCCAAGAAGCGCTTCAAGCTCACCGGTACGGGCAAGCTCAAGCGGCAGCAGGCTAACCGCCGTCACTACCTGGAGCACAAGGCTTCCACTCTCAAGCGCCGTCTGGCCAGCGACAAGATCGTGGCTCCGGCTGATGTGAGGAACATCAAGAAGATGCTGGGCATCTAGCTCAAATTTCTGATTTCTGGTGCGGTCATCCGGTCCACCACATCTTTTCAACTAGCTCCCCAGCCTGAGGAACATCAACTTAGGCTTCTGGGTATCAACACTTAAGGAGTACGCACGTGGCACGTGTGAAGCGGGCGGTTAATGCCCATAAGAAGCGCCGGGTAATCCTGGAACGCGCAAAGGGATACCGCGGACAGCGGTCCCGTCTCTACCGCAAGGCCAAGGAACAGCTGCTGCACTCGTTTGTGTACAGCTACGGCGACCGTCGCAAGCGTAAGGGTGACTTCCGCCGTCTCTGGATCCAGCGCATCAACGCTGCATCCCGCGCCAACGGCCTGACCTACAACCGGCTTATCCAGGGCCTGAAGGCCGCCGAGGTCCAGGTTGACCGGCGCATGCTTGCCGAGCTGGCTGTTTCGGATGCCAATGCATTCGCTGCCCTGGTTCAGATTGCCAAGGATTCCCTCCCCGCTGACACCTCCGCTCCCGCAGCTGTTGAGGCAAAGCCGGCCGTAAAGAAGGCCGAAGCAGCCAAGGCCGCAAAGAAGGCTCAGACGGCCCCGGCAAAGGCCGAAAAGAGCGACGCTGCTGCCGCTGACAAGAGCGAAGCTCCTGCCGGTGCGGTCCGTGTTGTTGACGGTCAGCCGGCCCCCGAGGGTTTCACCATCAAGGGGAACGCTGAGTCCAACAAGTACCACGTTCCGGGCTCCACCTGGTACGAGCAGACTGCCGCCGAGTACTGGTTTGACTCCGTCGCGTCCGCCAAGGCTGCAGGCTTCGAGCCCGCAGGTGGCGAGGCACGCCAGAAGATCGCCGAGTAAGACTGCCGTTTCAAGCAGCATCTGTGGTGACGCTATAGTCGCTTTATGAGCACTACTGGGCGCCCGCAAGCCGTTATGTCTAACCCCCGAGCAGATCGGGTCAAAGACGTAGCCAAGCTTGCCGGGCGCTCAGTGCGTTTAAGGCGCAGGCAGTTCCTGGCCGAAGGTCCGCAGGCAGTCCGCGAAGCATTGGCTGCGCACCGTGCCGCTGCCGTCCCCGGTGGAAGCGGCGTCGTGGTTGAAGTATTCGCGACCGAACCGTGTCTCGAACGGCTGCCCGAATTGGCCGACCTCGCAGCCGGGGTCCCTCTGAGGCACGCCACCGAGGAAGTTGTATCTGCCATGGCAGATACAGTCAGCCCGCAGGGCATCGTCGCCGTCTGCAATTTCCTGGACCGGCCCCTGAGTGATGTATTGGCGGCAGGCCCGAAGCTGCTGGCAGTCATGTGCCGTGTCCAAGATCCTGGCAACGCAGGGACGGTTCTCCGCGCGGCCGATTCCGCCGGTGCAGATGCGGTGATCCTCACTGAGGGAAGCGTTGACATCTACAATCCGAAAGCTGTCCGCTCGACCGCCGGATCGCTCTTCCACCTGCCTATCGTCACGGGTCAGGATTTCATCTCGCTCACCGACGGGCTCCGCACGCACGGGCTTGCTCTGCTGGCTGCCGATGGGTATGGAAACGTCGATCTCGACCGCCTGCAGGACCAAAGCGCCGGCCGCCGGCTTAAGGGCGGAGACGATTCCGGTGGCACGGCCGCAGAATTGAAGATGCCGCGCCTTGAAGATTCGACTGCATGGTTCTTTGGCAATGAGGCAAAGGGGCTATCGGCCGCAGAACTGGACATGGCGCAATGGCGAGTCGCCGTACCGATCTACGGGGAAGCCGAAAGTCTCAATGTTGGAACCGCAGCGACTGTTTGTTTGTATGCTTCGGCTCGGGCACAACGGGATGGGTATAGCTTTGAGGAGACCGAGAGTCTAGAAACCCAGCGTCTAGAAACGGAGTAGCCATGGCAGCCGGCGGAGGTACCAAGGCCATCATTGCCGCCTTGACTGCGAACCTGACAATCGCGGTTCTGAAGTTCGTCGCCTATATTCTTACTGCATCGTCCTCAATGCTCGCGGAGGCGATCCACTCCGTGGCCGACTCGGGGAACCAGATACTGCTCCTGGTCGGCGGTAAACGTGCCGCCCGGCAGGCCAGCCCACAGCATCCGTTCGGATACGGCCGGGACCGTTACATTTACGCTTTCATTGTCTCGATAGTGCTCTTCAGCGTCGGCGGACTGTTTGCGCTCTACGAGGCGTACCACAAGTGGCAAGACCCGCATCCTATTGAAGGCTTTTGGTGGTGGGTTCCGCTCGCTGTCCTGATCGGTGCCATCATCGCGGAATCGTTTTCTCTCCGCACTGCCGTTGTCGAGTCGAACCACGTCCGCGGAAAGAAGAGCTGGGTGCAGTTCGTCCGTAACGCCAAGTCGCCGGAGCTTCCCGTAATTCTGCTGGAGGACATCGGGGCACTGCTGGGGCTGGTCTTCGCACTCTTTGGAGTCAGCCTGACACTGCTCACCGGCAACGGCATCTGGGACGCCGTCGGCACGGCGATGATCGGCGTGCTACTAGTGGTAATCGCTGTTGTTTTGGCGATCGAAACGAAGTCGCTGCTTCTGGGTGAGTCGGCGACCAAGGAACACATCAGGCTGATCGAAGAGGCAATCGGCGCCGACAACGAGACCAGAATCATTCACCTAAAGACGATGCACCTGGGTCCCGAGGAACTGCTGGTTGCTGCGAAGGTCACTATTGCGCACAGCGAATCAGGCCGCAAGATCGCGGAACAGATCGATGCAACCGAGCAGCGGATCAGGGAGGCTGTGCCGATTGCCCGGGTGATCTACTTGGAGCCGGATATTTTCCGGTCAGACAGGGCATCAGCGTCGTCGGAGGCAACAGGAGCCTGACCGCGGCGATCAAGGAGGCCGGAAATAGCGGCAACTGCCAGTCCGAGGAACGCCAGCCCGGCACCGACGAGGGCAGGGGCTTTGAAGCCCCATCCTGCGGCGATGACGGCTCCGCCGAGGAAGGCACCCAGCGCGTTCGCCATGTTAAGGGCCGAATGGTTCAGCGAGGCGGCCAGTGTCTGTGCATCCGGTGAGGCATCCATCAGGCGGGTCTGCAGTCCCGGGATCAGGCTGGCGCCTGCGGCGCCAAGCAGGAAGACCAGCGGGATCGCCAGCCACGGGATACCCGCAGCGGCCCAGAACAGCACCAACACGATAATGATTGCCGTCATGACTATGTAGATGCTGCCCATAACCGAGCGGTCGGCAAGCCGGCCGCCGATAAGGTTTCCCGCAACCATGCCGAGGCCGTACAGTCCCACGATGAGCGGCAGTGCCGATTCAGGTACTCCAGTGACATCGGTCATGGTTGGGCTGATATACGAATACACCGCGAAAAAACCGCCGAAGCCGACAATGCCAATCAGCAAAGCCAGCCATACCTGGATTCGTTTGAGTGCGCTGAGCTCCTTGCGGATGCTCGCTTCCGCATGGGTAGGAGTGAACGGTACGAAACGCTGGAGGAGGACCAGAGTAATTGCGCCCATGATGCCCACGGCCACGAACATCAGCCGCCAGCCGTATTGCTGGCCCAGCCAAGTCACCAGCGGAACGCCGACAACGTTTGCCACCGAAAGCCCCAGCATGACGGCGGCCACGGCCCGGGCGCGCTTGGCCGGGGCAACAAGGGAGGCCGCGATCACGGCAGCGACGCCGAAGTAGGCGCCGTGGGGGAGACCGGAAAGGAAGCGGGTCAGGAGCATGGTGGTGTAATCCGCTGCCACCACCGACGAGAGGTTGCCGATGGTGAACAACCCCATGAGCCCAAGAACCATGTATTTGTGCGGAACTCTGGCGCCGAGCGCGGCCAGGACGGGCGCGCCCACGACCACGCCCAGGGCATAGGCGGAGATCAGTTGGCCGCTCTGGGGAATGCTGATTTGCAGACCTTCAGCCACGTCCTGGAGCAGGCCCATGATGGCGAATTCCGTTGTTCCGATACCAAATCCGCCTGCGGCCAAGGCAATGATCGCCCAAACAACATGGGTGCTGTCACCGGGTTGTCTGACGGGTTGAACGGATTTGGAAGTCATGAATGGAGAAGCTCTCGGTTGAAGTCAGGCAGCCAGCAGCCGGAGGTATAGGCGCAGGGCTTCTGCCGGCAGATGATGGGAGTGCAACGCGCCGACGTCGTTGTCCATTTCCACTCTAACTGAGGCGGCGGGCCGTTTCCGGGGAGTCGCGCGTACAGTCGGTAGACTCGGTTCCGTGCAACAGCCTCTAAAACAGATCGTCGGAGCCGCCATCCTGGACTCTCTTTCGGAGCCCTCCGAGCTCCTGGTCGCCCGGAGAACGGCACCGGAATCCTTGGCCGGCCTGTGGGAGTTTCCGGGAGGCAAGGTGGAGCCGGGAGAGGGCTGCGAAGACGCGCTTCTGCGTGAAATCCGCGAAGAGTTAGGTGTCGACGTCGAGCTCGGCACGGAGATCCCTGGTCCGCTGGAACAAGGCTGGCAGCTCAACGGTGCCGCTGCGATGCGGGTCTGGACGGCACGGATTCTCGACGGCGACCCTCGGCCGCTCGAAGACCACGACGAGCTGTGTTGGGTGCCCTTGCGGCACGCGGAGCTCATGGCTTTACCCTGGATTCCAGCCGATCTCCCGATCATCATGGCCGTGCTGGAGACGGTGGAACAGGCAGATACCGCCCGATCCTGAACGAATGGGTACGGTGAGCCGAACCAAGGAGCCAGAGAAATATGGGAGCCAGAGGATAGGCGTTTTCCCGTTCGGGCTGCTGGTAGTTGTCCTCGGGCTTCTTGGTTGGAGTCTTCCTCATGCTCCTGTCGCCCTCCCGGACCGTCCTGGAGATCGACAGCGCGGTGCTGACCGTCGTGTACGGACTGTTCCTTCCCGCCGCGCTGGTGTCCGCGATCACAGCATGGTTCAGGCTACCCGTCGCTGCCCGACGGTCAGAAAAGCGCGGGCTGCAGAGCCGGCCAAGCCCCCGGTGCTGTCTGTCCAGCGGCCGGAGCCGGCCCCTCGGCTGCCTGTGCGACCGTGCGGACGCGCAGATGGGCGGCGCTGCCGGATAGCGCGTATCGGGATTTAAGTTTAGTTACCCGTCCTGCCAACCACTGGCGATAATCCTTGGACGCGTAGGTACCGCCGTTGTAAAGTCCGTGGTACCTGGCCACAAGTTGCGGGTAGTCCCTGCCCAGCCACTGCAGGTACCACTCCCGGGCACCGGGGCGCAGATGCAGGGCGCCCACTGTGACGCCGGAAGCCCCCGCGGCAGCCAACTGGGAGAACAGGCGGTCCAAATGCTCGTCCCCGTCCGTAAGCCACGGCAGGATCGGCATGGCCATGACGTTGCAATCGAAACCTGCGTCCGCAACCGCTTTGATGAGATCCAGCCGGGCCTTGGGCGTGGGTGTTCCGGGCTCGACCTGTTGCTGAAGCCGTGTATCGGCAAAAGCAAGAGACACGCCGATGCTGATGTCCACGCTGTCGGAGGCTCTGGCCAGGAGCGGCAGATCGCGCTTCAGCAAAGGGCCCTTGGTGAGGATGGAGAACGGCGTTCCGGCGTCGGCAAGAGCTTCGATAATGCCGGGCATCAGTTTGTAGCGGCCCTCCGCACGCATATACGGATCCGAGTTTGTTCCCAGCGCGACTGGCTGCCGTTTCCACGATGGCCGGGCCAGCTCGCGGCGAAGCACCTCGACGATATTTGTCTTGACGATGATCTGGGTGTCAAAGTCCCGCCCGGCATCCAGGTCCAGATACTCGTGGGTCTTCCGCGCAAAACAATAGGTGCACTGATGCAGACAGCCGCGGGTGGGATTGATGGTCCATTCGAACGGCATGGCAGACTGCACGGGAACTTTGCTGAGCGCAGATTTGCAGACGATCTCGTGGAAGGTGACCCCCTTGAACTCGGGGGTTTGTGTAGACCGCACCAGTCCGGCCATCTTCGCAAGGCCCGGCAATGCCAGATCATCAACAGAGTCCAAAGCTTGCCCGTCCCAACGCATAACCCAATTCGAACACACGTTCGACGCATTCGGCAAGAGCCGCCGAGATCCGGCCTAGTCCCTCGTGCGCCAGCGCCGCAGGGGCCGCTCGGAATACCCGCCTTCACGCAGGCCGGCCCACCGTTCAAAGATATTGCGCGAGGCCGGATCGCCGGTCCGCAGCAGCGACCAGACCGCGGCAGCGCCGTACAGCGGCAGGAAGGGCAGTCCAAGGCAGCAGGCGTACTGGGTGCTGTGGCGTGCCTCGTGGCCCATCAGGACCGGATTGGCGGCCAGATGCGCGGCCGCTGGGCGGAGCAGCACCACGTTTCCCAGTGTGAAGGCCGATGCTTTCGGCGCCGACCAGGTGTAACCCTGCGCAACAAGCAGGCCCCGGGGAGCGTGCTGAAGAGAACATCCCGCCGTCTTCGCGACGGCGAGCCCCACCAGGGTGGAGAGATTGATGAGGTTCAGGTAGCTGCGCAGGCGCTCACCGGCGGTCATGCCAACATCATAGGTTCTGCAGGTGCAGCGCCTCGCGACGGCGCATTTGGTCATCGGTGGCAGCCCGCATCCACTCCCTCGATGTCGGAGGTATCGGCACTGTCCACTAGACTGTTTGTGCTGAGACATGACCGAAGTGGCGGGCACCTGAAGTGCTGCACTGGCGTATTCGAGGCACCTGTTCATGAGCCGAAGACACACCTGCATACAGAATCAATAGGTAAGAACATACATGTCTGAAACCACATTGGGGACTGAGACCCCGCAGGCCGCCGCTGTGCCGCATCCGCTGGACGAGGCTGCCGTTGGCGCCGCCGTCGAGCAGGCGTTGGCCGCGATTGCCGCCGCCGCCAACCTTGAAGAACTGAAGGCCGCCCGCATTGCCCACACCGGTGAGAAGTCGCCGCTGAGCCTGGCCAACCGCGAGATCGGCAAGCTCGCCAAGGAAGAGAAGGCTGCAGCTGGCAAGCTTGTGGGCCCGGCGCGAGGGCGCCTGAACAAGGCGCTGGCCAGCCGCACCGAGGAGCTCGAAGCGGAGCGGGATGCGCAAATCCTCGTGGATGAGGCCGTGGACGTTACGGCTGCCCCGCGCCGTCGTCGTGCCGGTGCCAGGCACCCGCTGTCCATTCTGCAGGAACGCGTGAGCGACATCTTTGTTGGTATGGGCTGGGAAATCGCCGAAGGTCCCGAAGTGGAGTCCGAGTGGTTCAACTTCGACGCGCTGAACTTCAAGCCGGACCACCCCGCGCGGGAGATGCAGGACACCTTCTTCGTGGAGCCCCCGGAAGCCCACCTGCTGATGCGTACGCATACCTCTCCGGTCCAGGTCCGCTCCATGCTGGAGCGCGAGGTGCCGATTTACGTGCTGTGCCCGGGCAAGGTGTTCCGGACCGATGAGCTGGATGCCACCCATACACCCGTGTTCCACCAGTTCGAAGGCCTGGCCATCGACAAGGGCCTGAGCATGGCGGACCTGCGCGGGACGCTGGAGCACTTCGCCCGGCAGATGTTCGGCGCCGACGCCAGCATCCGGCTGCGCCCGAACTTCTTCCCCTTCACCGAGCCCTCCGCGGAGCTGGACATCTGGCACCCGGGGGCCAAGGGCGGCCCGCAATGGATCGAGTGGGGCGGCTGCGGTATGGTGCACCCGAACGTGCTGCGTGCGGCCGGAATTGATCCGGAGGTCTATTCGGGCTTCGCCTTCGGCATGGGCATCGAGCGCACGCTGATGTTCCGCAACGAGGTGGGCGACATGCACGACATGATTGAAGGCGATGTACGGTTCAGCGAACACTTCGGGATGGAGATCTAAGTAATGCGTATCCCACTTTCCTGGTTGCGCGAGTATGCCCAGGTACCGGCGGAAGCAACCGCTGAAGACGTCATGGCCGAACTGGTCAAGGTTGGTCTCGAAGAGGAGGACGTCCACCGTCCGCTCGACGAACTGAAGGGCCCGGTAGTCGTCGGGCAGGTGCTCTCGGCCGAGAAGGAACCGCAGTCCAACGGCAAGACCATCAACTGGTGCCAGGTCCGCGTAGTACCGGAGGGCCAGGAGCAGACCCTGACCGGAGATGGCATCGACCCTTCCGGTGTCCAGGGCGTAGTCTGCGGCGCGCACAACTTCGAGCCGGGGGACAAGGTTGTCGTCACCCTGCCCGGCGCCGTGCTGCCCGGCGACTTCAGGATCACCCCGCGCAAGACCTACGGCCACGTTTCCGCCGGCATGATCGCTTCCGTGCGGGAGCTCGGCATCGGCGATGACCATGACGGCATCCTGGTACTCGGCACGCTGGGCCTGGATCCCGAAATCGGCGCGGACGCCCTTGAGGTGCTCAGCCTCTACGACGAGGCCGCCGAGATCAACGTGACCCCGGACCGCAGCTACTGCTTCTCCATCCGAGGCGTGGCGCGCGAATTCGCCCACGCGACTGGTACTCAGTTCAAGGATCCGGCTGCCGCGGTCGCCGTCGACGCTTCCACCGGTCCCGGCTACCCAGTCCGGCTCGAAGACCAGGCTCCGATCTACGGCAAGCCCGGCTGCGACAGGTTTGTCGCCCGCACGGTGCGGGGCGTGGATCCCACCCGGCCGACGCCCACCTGGATGGCTTCGCGCCTGCGCCTGGCCGGTATCCGTTCCATCTCGCTTGTCGTGGACATTTCCAACTACGTCATGCTCGAGCTGGGCCAGCCGCTGCACTTCTACGATCTGGACCGGCTCCAGGGCGATATTGTGGTGCGCCGTGCCAACGCGGGGGAGACCCTGCGGACGCTCGACGACAAGGTGCGCAAGCTGGATCCCGAGGACCTGCTGATCACCGACGCTTCCGGCGCCATCGGCATCGCCGGCGTGATGGGCGGTGCGGCGACCGAGGTTTCGGACAGCACGGTCAACGTGCTCATCGAGGCGGCCCACTTCGAAGAAGTCAGCATTTCCCGCTCCCGCCGCCGCCACAAGCTCCCCTCGGAAGCGTCCAAGCGCTTCGAGCGGGGCGTGGACTGGCAAGTGGCCGACGAGGCCGCGCAGCGCGCCGTGGACCTGCTGACCGAGCTGGCTGGTGGTACCGCGGACACCACGGTGACCGACGCCGGGCAGGAACCGGCCGCCGTCGTTATTGATCTGCCGGCAGGTTTCCCGGCCGAACGGATCGGTATCGACTTCACCGAGGAACAGATCACCGTGGCGCTCACGGATCTGGGTGCGGAGGTCGAAAAGTACGACGGCGGGTACAAGGTCACGGCGCCGAGCTGGCGCCAGGACCTGGAGATCAAGGAAGACCTGGTTGAAGAAATCGCCCGGCTGGTCGGCTACGACCAGATCCCGGCGACCCTGCCGGTGGCGCCTCCCGGACGCGGACTGACCCGCGTGCAGCAGCAGCGCCGGCGCGTCATGCAGGCGCTCGCGGATGCGGGTTTGACCGAGGTGCTTTCGTACCCGTTTGTCACCAAGGCGGCCAATGACACCTTCGGTGCCGCGGCGGATGGGGAGGAGCGCAGTGCGCTCAAGCTGGCCAATCCGCTCAGCGATGAACACGGCTACCTGCGCACGTCAGTGCTGCCGGGGCTGCTGGAAACGGCGCGCCGGAACCACTCCCGCGGCTTCCGCGACCTGGCCCTGTACGAGGCCGGACTGGTCTTCCTGCCCAACGGCCGCCTCGGCTCGGCGGAGATCCCGCCGCTGGGCGTGCGCCCTTCCGAAGAGGTGCTGGACGAACTCTACTCGGGGATTCCCGAGCAGCCGCTGCACCTTGCGGCCGTCTTCATGGGCCATGACTCGCCCGCCGGCGCCAACCACACCCCGCGTCCCTGGGACTGGGCGGATGCCCTCGATGCTGCGCGCCTGGTCGGCGACGTGCTCGGCGTCGAACTCGTAGTGGAGCAGGGTTCGCACCAGGCCTTCCATCCGGGGCGTACGGCCAGGATCTCGCTCCGTAACGGCCAGAGCGTCGGCTACGCAGGCGAACTGCACCCCAAGCTGCTCGCCGCGCAGGACCTGCCGGAACGCACTGCGGCACTGGAGCTCAACGCGGACGTGCTCTTCGAGGCCGCCCCGGATGTTATCGTCGCCAAGCACCTTTCCACCTACCCGGTGGCCACGCAGGACGTTGCGCTGGTGGTGGATGCGGACACGGCCGCCGAGGCAGTGCGGGAGACCCTGCGCGAGGGCGCTGGCGGACTGCTGGAGGACATCGCGCTCTTCGACGTGTACGCCGGGACAGGCATCGAAGACGGCAAGAAGTCCCTGGCCTTCGGGCTGCGCTTCCGTGCCGATGACCGCACGCTGACGGCCGATGAGGCCTCGGAGGCGCGGGCCGCCGCGGTGGCTCTGGCCGCCGAACGGTTCGGCGCCGTCCAGCGTTAAAGAAAAAGCGAACTGAACAACGACGGCGGGGCGCGCCTTGGTAGGCCCCGCCGTCGTTGGCGGTCTTGGAGGTAAGTGTATGAGGGGTGAGGTCATCCTGCGGCTGGTCCGCCTGGCTGATTCCGGTTCCGGCATGGCCAGCCGCGCCTTCCGCCGGGGTGCCATCCGCAGCCTGTCCCGTGACGCAGTACGGCGCCTGGCGGCGGATGAGCTCGACGTCGGGACCGAACGCGTGCAGTTGGCATTCGACTGCCGCGACTGCCTGCGCGGCAACGACGGAAGCCATGGCCAGCCGTACCTGCTGCTGGACGGCAATCCTGCGCCCGTTCGGGTCAGTTACAGCCGCACCGGGGACTGGCTGCTGGCCGCGCTGTCCTTCCGGCCGGTGCTTCTGGGCGTGGACCTGGAGGACACGGGTTCGGCGGCCTTCGGCGAGGATGACAACATCGACGCCGTGATGCTCACCCCCGACGAACGCGAACTGCTCGCCCGGGCCGTTGACCGCCGGCGGCTCCGCGCGCAGCTCTGGACGCGGAAAGAAGCCGTGCTGAAATCCACCGGCCACGGCCTCCGCCTTGCCCCCGACGCGGTAGGAGTGGCGGATGCGGAAGGGAGCGCCCTGCTGACCGTCTGGCCCGGCTCGGCCGGGGAACGGCCGGGCGTGCAGCTGGTTGACCTCCAGCTCACGCCGGCCATGGCCGACGGGACAGCCGTCCCGCCAACGTTGACAGCGGCACTGGCCATCGGCGGTTCGGCCGATCCGGGTGTTATTTTCCGGGAAACTCTGGCAGTGCCGCGCTGAACAGCCACGGCCCGAGCAGCATGGCGGCGGAAAGGTTACGGGATCAGCAGGAGTTTGCCCGTGGTGCGGCGTGACTCCAGGTCGGAGTGGGCCTGCCCCGCCTCGGCCAACGGGTAGCTCGCTCCCACTCGCATCTTGAGGGAACCGTCCAGGACCGCGGCGAAGAGCTCCTCCGAGCGCCAGCGGCGTTCTTCTGCCGTGAGCAGGTGGTCGGCCAGCTTGGGGCGCGTCACGAACAGCGAGCCGGCCGCGTTCAAGCGCTGCAGGTCGAACGGCGGAACCTGGCCGGAGGCGCCCCCGAAGAGCACCAATGTGCCGCGGGTCCGCAGGCTGGCGAGCGAGCCTTCGAACGTATCCTTGCCCACGCCGTCGTACACCACGTCCACCCCGGTGCCGCCGGTCAGCTCGCGCACCTGCTCGGCGAAGCCGTCGTAGCCCAGGACTTCGTCCGCTCCTGCCTCCCGCGCCAGCTCTTCCTTTTCGTCGGTGGAGACCGTGGTGATGACCCGGGCGCCCTTGGCCTTGAGCAACTGGGTCAGGACCAGGCCCACGCCGCCGGCACCCGCGTGCGTCAGCACGGTCTGGCCGGACTGGACCTTGAAGCTCGAATTGACCAGATAGTGCGCCGTCATGCCCTGAAGCGGGATAGCCGCGGCCGTCTCGTCGCTGACGCCGTCCGGGACCGGCAGGGCACCGTCCGCGTCGACGAGCGCATACTGCGCATAGCCGCCGCGCGCCTCGGAGGTGGCCACCCGGTCGCCGGCGGCAAAACCCGTGACGCCCTCGCCGCAGGCTTCCACAGTTCCGGCGATCTCGCTGCCTGGGGTGAACGGGAACCGGACCTTGTACACGCCGCTGCGCTGATAGGTATCGATGAAGTTCACACCCGCGGCCGCAACCTTGACCAGCAGCTGGCCCGGTCCCGGGGTGGGGATCCGGACCTCCTGCAGCTGCATAACCTCGGGTCCTCCGGGAGCTTCGGCAACGATTGCTTGGGCCATGGCGTCTGGTCCTCCTGTAATCAACCGCGCACGCGCGTGCGGCGGCAGCTAGACTGGCGTTTTCGCGCGCCCGCAGTCTCCGCTGCAGGCGCTGGCTTCATCGTATCGTGCATAATTATGACTCCCTATGAATAAATTTTCCTGTATAGTGGCTCTATGACTTTTTCGGTAGCTGTTTCCGGTGCCAGTGGCTATGCCGGCGGAGAAGTGCTCCGCCTGCTGGCCAGCCATCCAGAGGTCTCCATCGGGGCCATCACTGCGCACAGCAATGCCGGCTCCCGATTGGGTTCGCTCCAGCCGCATCTGCACACCCTGGCCGAGCGTGAGCTGACGGAAACCACCGTGGAAAACCTGGCCGGGCACGACGTCGTCTTCCTGGCCCTGCCGCACGGTGCCAGCGCGGAGATCGCGGCCAAGCTGCCCGAAGAGACCCTGGTGATCGACGCCGGGGCGGACCACCGGCTGGAAGATCCGCTCGTATGGGAGAAGTTCTACGGCACGGTCCACGCCGGAACCTGGCCCTACGGCCTGCCCGAGCTCCCGGGCCACCGCGAGCGTCTGCGCGAGGCCAAGCGGATCGCCGTTCCCGGCTGCTATCCCACCAGCTCTCTGCTCGCGCTGACGCCGGGCTTCAGCGCCGGCCTGCTGGAGACCCAGGACGTGGTCATCGTCGCCGCTTCGGGGACGTCCGGCGCGGGTAAATCCGTGAAGGTCAACCTGCTGGGCTCCGAGGTGATGGGCGGCATGAGCCCGTACGGCGTCGGCGGCGGCCACCGGCACACGCCCGAAATCGAGCAGGGCCTCTCCGCTGCCGCGGGCGAAGACGTCCAGGTTTCCTTCACTCCCACCCTCGCGCCGATGAGCCGCGGCATCCTCACCACGGCCACCGCCAGGGTGAAGCCGGGCACCGACACCGCAGCGCTGCGCCAGGCCTGGACCGAGGCCTACGCCGGCGAGGCTTTTGTGCATCTGCTGCCGGAGGGCCAGTGGCCGCACACCAAGTCCGTGCAGGGCTCCAACCACGTCGCCATCCAACTGGCCTTCGACGAACATGCAGGCCGCGTGATCGTCAGCTGCGCCATCGACAACCTGACCAAGGGCACCGCTGGCGGCGCTGTCCAGTCCATGAACATCGCCCTCGGTCTTGAGGAGACCGCCGGCCTGACCCACCAGGGAGTATCACCGTGAGCGTCACCGCTGCACAAGGTTTCCGCGCCGCAGGCGTGACCGCCGGGCTGAAGGCCTCCGGCAATCCGGACGTGGCCCTGGTGGTCAACGACGGTCCCGCCAAATCTGCCGCCGCGGTTTTCACTTCCAACCGCGTGGCAGCCGCCCCTGTCCACTGGTCCCGGCAGGCGCTCAGTGACGGCCGCGCGGACGCCGTAATCCTCAACTCCGGCGGGGCCAACGCCTGCACCGGCCCTGAGGGTTTCCAGAACACGCACAGCACCGCGGAGAAAACTGCCGCGCTGCTGGGCATTTCCGCGTCGGATGTGGTGGTGTGCTCCACCGGGCTGATCGGGGAGCAACTGCCCATGGACAAGCTGCTCCCCGGCGTCGAGGCTGCTGTGGCGGCCCTCAACAACGACGGCGGCGCTGACGCCGCCACCGCGATCATGACCACCGACAGCGTGGCCAAGCAGTCGCGGTTCGACGGCTCGGGCTACGTCATCGGCGGCATGGCCAAGGGCGCCGGCATGCTGGCCCCCGGTCTGGCCACGATGCTGGTGGTCATCACCACCGATGCCCACGTCGAAGCGCCCGCCTTGGACATGGCGCTGCGTGAGGCCACCCGGGTGACCTTCGACCGGACGGATTCGGACGGCTGCATGTCCACCAATGACACCGTTGTCCTGCTGGCCTCCGGTGCCTCCGGCGCGGTGCCGGACCTGGCTCAATTCAGTGCCGGCTTGACCACGGTGTGCGCCGATCTGGCCCGCCAGTTGATTACCGACGCCGAGGGCGCCAGCCACGACATCGCCATCACCACCCTCAACGCCGCCTCCGAACGGGATGCGGAGGTCGTCAGCCGTGCCGTGGCCCGGTCCAACCTCTTCAAGACCGCCATCTTCGGCAAGGACCCCAACTGGGGCCGGGTGCTCTCCGCCGTCGGCACCACCGACGCAGTCTTTGAACCGGACCAGCTGAACGTCACGATGAACGGCGTGCAGGTCTGCCGCGACGGCGGCGTGGGGGACTCCCGGGACCTGGTGGATCTGGACACCCGCGAGGTCATCGTGATGATCGATCTGAACGCCGGCAACGAGTCCGCCACCATCTGGACCAATGACCTCACGCACGAGTATGTGCACGAGAACTCCGCGTACTCGAGCTGAGGAACCGATGAACACGATGCTTGTAGCCCAGGACAAGGCGGGCACGCTGATTGAAGCGCTGCCATGGATCCAGCGCTTCGCCGGGACCACCATGGTCATCAAGTACGGCGGCAACGCCATGGTCAACGACGAGCTGCGCCGGGCTTTCGCCGAGGACATCGTCTTCCTGCACCACGTCGGCATCAAACCCGTGGTGGTGCACGGCGGCGGCCCGCAGATCAACGCCATGCTCTCCAAGCTCGGCATCGAGTCCGAGTTCAAGGGCGGCCTGCGCGTGACCACGCCGGAGGCCATGGACGTGGTGCGGATGGTGCTTACCGGCCAGGTGGGCCGGGAACTGGTCGGCCTCATCAACTCGCACGGCCCGTACGCCGTCGGGCTTTCGGGCGAAGACGGCCGGCTGCTGCAGGCCGTGCGCACCGGCACCGTGGTGGACGGCGAGGAAGTGGACCTGGGCCTCGTGGGCGAAGTGGTGGGAGTGAATCCCTCCGCCATCCTGGACCTGCTCGAGGCCGGCCGGATCCCGGTCATCTCCACCGTGGCCCCGGAGATCAACAACGACGGCGAAGGCACCAACCAGGTGCTGAACGTCAACGCCGACACCGCCGCGGCTGCGGTGGCCGATGCATTGCATGCCTCGCGCCTGGTGATCCTGACCGACGTCGAGGGTCTGTACGCCAACTGGCCGGACAAGTCCTCGCTGATCTCCTCGCTGACCGCCTCCGAACTGCGGGACCTGCTGCCCCAGCTCGAAGCGGGCATGATCCCCAAGATGGAAGCCTGCCTCAAGGCGGTCGACGGGGGAGTGGAGCGCGCCGCCGTGGTCGACGGCCGGATGGCGCACTCGATCCTGCTTGAAATATTTACGGCTGCCGGCATCGGCACCCAGGTTGTTCCGGACGGAGACGAGAAATGAGCGAGGCAATCCAACAGGCAACACCACAGCCGGCCACCGGCTCGGCGTCGGAGCTGGCCAGCCTCGACGGGCTGCACAACCAGGAACTGCTGGCCCGCTACAACCAGTCCCTGATGGGCGTGTTCGGCACGCCGCAGCGCGTGCTGGTCCGCGGCAATGGCTGCACCGTCTGGGACGCCGACGGCAAGGAATACCTGGACCTGCTCGGCGGCATCGCCGTGAACGCCCTGGGCCACGCTGACCCGTTTATCACCAGCATCATCTCCAGCCAGCTGTCCACACTGGGCCATATTTCCAACTTCTTCACCAGCCCGACGCAGATCGCGCTGGCCGAAAAGCTGCTGGAGCTGGCGCACGCCCCGGCCGGTTCCAAGGTCTTCTTCGCCAACTCCGGCACCGAAGCCAACGAGGCGGCCTTCAAGCTGGCCCGCCGCAACTCCACCGCCACGCGGAACAGGATCATCGCCCTGGACGGTGCCTTCCACGGCCGGACCATGGGCGCGCTGGCGCTGACGGCCAAACAGGCCTACCGCGAACCGTTCGAGCCCCTGCCCGGCGGCGTGGAGCATATCCCCTTCGGCGACGTGGATGCGCTGCGCGCCGCGGTCGACGGAACCGTTGCCGCCGTCGTTCTTGAGCCGATCCAGGGCGAAGTGGGGGTGCGTCCGCTGCCGCCGGGCTACCTCAAGGCCGCCCGCGAAATCACCCGCGAGGCCGGGGCGCTGCTGATCCTGGACGAAGTCCAGACCGGCGTGGGACGCACCGGCAACTGGTTCGCCTACCAGGGCAGCGTGGCCGGCGGCGAGGACATCCTGCCCGACGCCATGACCCTGGCCAAGGGCCTGGGCGGCGGGTTCCCCATCGGCGCCATGGTGACGTTCGGCGAGCAGGTTTCCACGCTGCTGACCGCCGGCCAGCACGGCACCACGTTCGGCGGCAACCCGGTGGCAACCGCCGCCGCGCTGGCCACGCTGCACTCGATCGAGGCCCGGCAGTTGCTGCAGCATGCGAACGACGTCGGCGCGCAGCTTCGCACCGCCCTGGCCGGTATCGACGGCGTCACCGAGGTCCGCGGCGAGGGCCTGCTGATCGGCTTCGATCTGGCCGAGGAGGTTGCCGCACTGGCCGTCCGCGCCGCGCTGGAGGCCGGCTTCATTATCAACAACCCCGGTCCGCGTACGCTTCGCCTCGCTCCGCCGCTGATCCTCACCGGGGGGCAGGCCGACGCCTTTATCCAGGCGCTGCCCGCCATTCTGGCAGCGGCCGCCGAAGCTGCGGCCGAAGCCGCAACTGAAAAAGCTGCCCCCAACGCCGACGCCCCGAAGGACACGCCATGATCCGCCACTTCCTCAAAGACACCGATCTGAGCCCGGCCGAACAGCTCTCGGTGCTGGACCTGGCGGCGCAGCTGAAGGAGTCGCCCTACCTCTACCAGCCGTATGCCGCGGACGGGGCTGCGCGCAAGACCGTGGCGGTCATCTTCGACAAGACCTCCACCCGGACCCGGCTGTCCTTCGCCGCCGGCGTCGCGGATCTGGGCGGCGTGCCGCTGATCATCAATCCGGGCGAATCCCAGATGGGCCACAAGGAGTCCATTTCGGACACCGTCAAGGTTATGGAGCGCATGGTCTCGACCGTGGTCTGGCGCACCTACGCCCACTCCGGACTTGAGGAGATGGCCGCCATCTCACGCGTGCCGGTAATCAACTCGCTCTCCGACGACTACCACCCATGCCAGCTGCTGGCGGACCTGCTCACCATCAGGGAACACAAGGGCGAACTCGCCGGCCTGACCATGACATACCTGGGGGATGCGGCCAACAACATGGCCAACTCCTACCTGCTGGCCGGCGTCACGGCGGGCATGCATGTGCGGATAGGCGGACCCGTTGGCTACCTGCCCGCTGCCGCCGTCGTCGCCGAAGCCGAGGCCCGCGCCGCGGAAACCGGCGGCTCGGTGCTGGTTACCTCCGATGCGGCCGAGGCACTGGCAGGGACCGACGTCGTCGCCACCGACACCTGGGTCAGCATGGGCCAGGAAGAGGAAAAGGCCCAGCGGCTTGAGCTGTTCAAGGACTATTCGGTGGATGCAGCGGCGATGAAGCTGGCCGCGCCGGACGCCATTGTGCTGCACTGCCTGCCGGCCTACCGCGGCTACGAGATCGCGGCCGACGTAATCGACGGCGACCAGTCCGTGGTGTGGGACGAGGCCGAGAACCGGCTGCACGCGCAGAAGGCGCTGATGACCTGGCTGATGGACAAGGCCGGCCTGGCACCGTTGCAGAAGATTTCTTGAAGGCGCTGAAGGAACACCCGGCCGTGACCAGCATGCCCACCACCAAGACCGCCCGCCAGGCCCGCATCACCGCGATCCTGACCGGGCAGTCCGTGCGCTCGCAGGCGGAACTCGCGGCCCTGCTCGCCGCTGAGGGCGTCCAGGTGACGCAGGCAACCCTGTCCCGGGACCTGGTGGAACTCGGTGCGGTGCGCGTGCGCAGCCAGGACGGCGCGCTGGTCTACGCCGTCAGGTCCGAAGGGGGAGAACGCGTCCCGCAGGCGGGCATTACCCAGGAGATTCTGGACGCCCGCCTGGCCAAACTGTGCGCGGACCTGCTGGTCACCGCCGAGGCCTCCGGCAACCTGGTGGTATTGCGGACTCCGCCCGGAGCCGCGAACTTCCTGGCCCTGGCCATCGACCACTCCGTCATGCCCTCCGTGCTGGGCACCATTGCCGGCGACGACACCGTGCTGCTGGTGACCAGGGACCCCGACGGCGGCGCCGACCTGGCCGCCCGCTTCCTGCAGTTCGCGGACGAACCCGCCCGCAACAGCCAGACCTGAAAACGTACCATTCCTGCAAACCAATAGGAGCACCCTTAAGTGACTGACCGCATTGTTCTGGCCTACTCCGGTGGCCTCGACACCTCCGTTGCCATCGGCTGGATCGCCGAGGCGACCGGGGCCGAAGTGATCGCCGTCGCGGTCGATGTAGGACAGGGCGGCGAGTCGCTGGAAACCATCCGGCAGCGTGCACTGGACTGCGGCGCCGTCGAGGCCTATGTGGCCGATGCCCGGAATGAGTTCGCCACCGAATACTGCATGCCGGCGCTGAAAGCGAACGCGTTGTACATGGATATCTACCCGCTGGTCTCCGCCGTCTCCCGCCCGGTGATAGTTAAGCACCTCGTGGCTGCGGCCCAGAAGTTCGGTGCCACCACCGTTTCCCACGGCTGCACGGGCAAGGGCAATGACCAGGTCCGCTTCGAAGTGGGCATCCAGACCCTGGGCCCGGAGCTCAAATGCATCGCCCCGGTCCGCGACCTGGCGCTGACCCGCGACAAGGCGATTGCCTACGCGGAAGCCAAGAACCTGCCGATCGTCACCACCAAGAAGAACCCGTTCTCCATTGACCAGAACGTCTGGGGCCGGGCCGTGGAGACAGGCTTCCTCGAGGACATCTGGAACGCGCCCACCAAGGACGTCTACGACTACACGGCCTCGCCGGAATTCCCGCCGGTGGCCGATGAAGTGGTCATCACGTTCAAGGAAGGCATCCCGGTGGCCATCGACGGGCACGCCGTGACGCCGCTGCAGGCCATCGAACAGCTGAACCACCGCGCCGGCGCCCAGGGCGTGGGCCGGATCGACATCGTCGAAGACCGCTTGGTGGGCATCAAGTCCCGCGAAATCTATGAAGCCCCCGGCGCCATGGCACTGATCGCGGCGCACAAGGAACTGGAAAACGTAACCATCGAGCGTGAGCAGGCCCGCTTCAAGAAGACCGTAGGCCAGCGCTGGACCGAACTGGTCTACGACGGCCAGTGGTTTTCGCCGCTGAAGCGTTCGCTGGACACCTTCATCGACGACACGCAGCAGTACGTCAACGGCGAGATCCGGCTGGAACTGCACGGCGGCCGCGCCACCGTGACCGGACGCCGTTCGGCTACGGCGTTGTACGACTTCAACCTGGCCACCTACGACACCGGCGATACGTTCGACCAGTCCATGGCCCGGGGCTTTATCGAGATCTTCGGTCTCTCCTCCAAGGTCGCGTCCGGACGCGACCAGCGCGCAGCGGAAGGCAACTAAGAATGGCACACGGAACCAATGAAGGCGCACTCTGGGGCGGACGTTTTGCCGGCGGCCCCGCGGATGCGCTGGCAGCCCTGAGCAAGTCCACGCACTTCGACTGGCGGCTGGCGCTCTACGACATCGACGGCTCCCGCGCCCACGCTCGGGTGCTGCACAAGGCAGGACTGCTTGACGACGGCGAACTGGCCGGCATGCTCGCCGCGCTCGATGAGCTCGACGCCGATGTCCGCTCCGGTGCCTATGTTGCCGCTGAATCGGACGAGGATGTGCACGGCTCGCTGGAGCGCGGCCTGATTGAGCGGGCCGGAACGCAGCTCGGCGGCAAGCTCCGCGCCGGCCGGTCCCGCAATGACCAGATTGCCACGCTGGGCCGGATGTACCTGCGCGACCACGCCCGCATCATCGCCGGCGGCGTCCTCGCCACGGTGGACGCCCTGATCGGCCAGGCCGAGGCGCACCACGGTGTGGCCATGCCGGGGCGCACGCACCTGCAGCACGCACAGCCGGTGCTGCTGAGCCACCACCTGCTGGCCCATGCCTGGGCGCTGCTGCGCGACGTGCAGCGGCTGGCCGACTGGGACAAGCGCGCCGCCGTTTCGCCCTACGGCTCGGGCGCCCTCGCCGGGTCCTCGCTGGGCCTGGACCCAAACGCCGTCGCCGCCGACCTGGGCTTCGACTCCGCGGCCTGGAACTCGATCGACGGCACCGCCTCCCGCGACGTCTTCGCAGAGTTCGCCTGGGTGTCAGCCATGATCGGCGTGGATCTGTCCAGGATCTCGGAGGAAGTCATTTTCTGGGCCACCAAGGAATTTTCCTTCGTCACGCTGGATGACTCGTATTCCACCGGGTCCTCGATCATGCCGCAGAAGAAGAACCCGGATGTGGCGGAACTGGCCCGCGGCAAGGCCGGGCGTCTGATCGGGAACCTGACCGGGCTGCTGGCCACCCTCAAGGGCCTGCCGCTGGCCTACAACCGGGACCTGCAGGAAGACAAGGAACCCGTTTTCGACGCCGCGGACACACTGGAACTGCTGCTCCCGGCGGTTTCCGGCATGATCGCCACGCTGAAGTTCAACACTGAACGGCTCGAATCGCTGGCACCGCAGGGCTTCGCCCTCGCCACGGACATCGCCGAGTGGCTGGTCCGCCAGGGCGTGCCGTTCCGCGAGGCGCACGAACTCTCCGGGGCGGCTGTGAAGCTGGCCGAAAGCCGCGGCATCGAGCTGTGGGATCTCAGCGACGAGGACTACGCCGGCATCTCGGAGCACCTGACCCCGCAGGTGCGCGAGGTCCTGAGCGTGGAAGGCTCGTTGAACAGCCGCAGCTCCCAGGGCGGCACCGCACCCACTGCCGTGGCCAGCCAGCTGGAGGCGCTGAAGGCACAGCTGGAACCGGTGCGCACGTACGCCGCGGGCGCCTGACACCCGTAACAACCTGCTAACGACGGCGGGTCCGCACCTGCAGCGAGCAGATGCGGACCCGCCGTCGTTCTCTGTCCGTGGGCACCCTTGCTTCTGCCCTTCGTCGCTCTCACCAAACCGAAGTTACCGGCCAGTAACTTCCGTCTTTGGGGTAGTTTGTGAAACAGAGATGCAGCCGGAGCCCACGAGCCGAGGAAGTGACGATGACCACGCTGAGCCCGCAGGATGAGAAAGTAGTTCCGTCCGGACGGATCGAACGGATCGCGTCCGACTATGTGCTGGCCTTTGACCGCCAGCTCGACTATCCGCACAGCTACTTGTGGAGCCTGCTGGCCGAGCCGGAACATGTGGCCAAATGGCTGGGGAACCTGATCGGCGGATGGGAACAGGGCCAGCCTTACGAACTGGAGGTCGGGGGCACGGTCACCGGCAGCGTGCTGCAGCTGAACGCGCCGCTGAGCCTGCAGATCACCTGGGAGGACGAGCTGGACAATGAGTCCGTGCTCGAGTGGCGGATGCTCAACAGCAACGGCGGCACGCTGGTGCAGCTGCGCGCGCGCTCCGAGAGCCAAGCGTTCCTGACCGAAGGTGCCGCGGGCTGGGAAACCATCCTGGACGCGTTCGAGGACGTGGCGGCCGGACGGACACCGCAGCCGCAGCCTGACCGCTGGAGCAAGCTGCGGGAAGCCTACGCGCGCGAGTACTCGCTGTCGCACACCATGGGCACCCTCGGCAAGGACTCCGGCCACGACTGCGTCCACTTTGACCGGCTGCTGGGCGCGGACCGGTCAACGGTCTGGCAGGCTCTGACTGAGCCGGACATGTTCGGAAAATGGCTCGCACCCGGAGCCCTGCAGCTGCAGGTCGGCGGAAGCGTCCGGCTGGACTTCGAGACCTTCAGCATGCGCGGCGACGTAACGAACGTCCTGAACGAGCAGACGCTGGAGTACAGCTGGTGCAGCCCGGAAGTGGAGCAGAGTTCCGTGCGCTGGATGCTGGAGAACTCCGGCGGCAAGACACTGCTGAAACTCCGCCATGGACTGCGCTCGAAGGCCAGCGCCGCCGAACTCCTGGCGCTATGGCACGAACGGCTCGATGCGCTGGCCCTGCACCTCTCCGGGGCCGAAATCCATCCTTCCGCGCATCACCGGGATGCCTTGACGCACTTTTACCGCCGGATGGCCGGCAGCGCCGGATCGTAGTGGAGACTGTCCCCGCCATCCCGGGAGCACTGCTGAAATGGCTCGCACGTCCGGCCGATGAAGTGGCTCCGGGCCTGCTCGGTGCGCAGCTGCTCCGGACGACGCCGGAGGGCGCCGTGGGCGTGCGGATCACCGAGGTGGAGGCGTACCTGGGCGAAAGAGACCCGGGCTCGCATGCCTTCCGCGGCCAGACCAACCGGAACAAGGCCATGTTCGGCCCGGCCGGCCACATCTACGTCTACTTCACCTACGGGATGCACCACTGCGTCAACATTGTCTGCGGCCACGCCGGTATAGCTACCGGTGTACTGATCCGCGCCGGGGAGGTGACCCACGGACGCGAACTGGCGTACCGCCGTCGTACCTCGGCGAAAAACGATACCGAGCTGGCTCGCGGACCGGGCCGCCTTGCGCAGGCCTTGGGGCTTACCCTGGCGGATAACGGCCGGGCCTTCGTCCCCGGTGAACTCGAGCTCCGGCTACCTGCCACGCCCGCTCCGCCGGCCCATGTGCGCAGCGGGCCCCGGGTGGGGGTCAGCGGTGAGGGCGGGACCGATAGCTACCCCTGGCGGTTCTGGCTGGAGGGGGAAAAGACCGTCTCGCCCTACCGCGCGGCCAAACCCCGCCGCCGCGCGGACGGATAAAAGCCGGGCGGCGGGTAATCTGAGCCGGACGGAGCCGGCAGGTGTCTACCCACGCACGGCCGTCATCCCGTCATCCCGTCATCCCTGCAGGCCAGCGGCCGGTATGGTAATGGGGTGAGTGAACGAGCTTCAGAGTCCGCGGAGTCAGTCATCAGCCGGCTTTCGGCCACCGTCTCCGACTACCCGAAACCAGGCATTGTCTTTCGGGACCTCACGCCCGTTTTTGCGGACGGTCCCGCACTGCGCACCATCGTGCATGCCCTCATCGACCCCTTCGAAGGGCAGTTCGACGCCGTGGCCGGCATCGAAGCCCGCGGCTTTTTGCTGGCAGCCGCCGGAGCGTATGCATCAGGCAAAGGCGTGGTGACGGTACGGAAGAAGGGCAAACTTCCGCGGAAGGTCTACTCGGAGGATTACACCCTCGAATACGGTACGGCGACGCTTGAACTGCATGCCGATGATCTCAAGCCCGGCATGCGCGTACTTATCCTTGACGATGTGCTGGCCACCGGCGGCACCCTCGGCGCGGCCTGCCGGCTGTTCGAACGGGCCGGAGTGCAGGTTTCCGGGTTCGGCGTCGTACTGGAACTGACGGGCCTGCGCGGACGCGCGGCACTGGCAGGCCACCGGATCCGCTCGTTGGTCCGCGAGTAATTACATCCGGCATCCCACCGGGTCTATTCCGGATCTTCTCTGGAACCCCTCCGGTTCCGTCGTCGTGTTGCGGCGCTGACGTGAGCATTCATGTAATTTCAGGCCGGGCACTGTAAGATTGACGCTCTGCCTTTGCGGGAGGAACACATAATGCAGGAAGCAGTTTCGGCACACACGGAACTTGAACACGAGCGGGACTATGTCGCGGGTTTGTACCAGCGTCTGGATGAGTTGCGCACCGAAAAGCAGCAGCAGCTGGACCGGGTCCGCAGCGGTGGTGCAGTAGGCACGATGCAGAATATTTCTGAACGTGACGCCTTTGCCAGCATGTACGAGGACAGGCTCGCCCAGCTCAACGCCGTGGATGACCGGCTTGTCTTCGGACGACTGGATCTGGACAGCGGTGAGTCCCGCTACATCGGCCGCATCGGCCTGAGCACGGCTGATCTGCAGCGGCTCATGGTGGACTGGCGCGCGCCAGAGGCCGGAGTCTTCTACCAGGCCACGGCCTTCGAACGCCAAGGCGTACGACGGCGCCGGCATCTGATCCTGAAGGGCCGGGACGTTAAAGCCGTTGAGGACGACGTACTGGACGCGTCGATGCTCGATTCGGGCAACCTGCAGGGCGAGGGCGCTCTGCTGGCGGCGCTGAACTCGAAACGCACCGGGCAGATGTCGGACATCGTCGGCACTATCCAGGCCGAGCAGGACCGCATCATCCGCAGTCCCATGCCGGGCGTCTTGGTAGTCCAGGGCGGGCCGGGGACGGGCAAGACCGCCGTGGCTCTGCACCGCGCGGCGTACCTGCTGTACATGCACCGGGAACGGCTGAAGTCCGCCGGCGTCCTGCTGGTGGGGCCGTCGAACTCCTTTATGAAGTACATCGAACGCGTACTGCCGTCACTCGGGGAGACCGGTGTGGTGATGTCCACCCTGGGCAAACTCATGCCGGGTATTAACGCCGTGCCGGAAAGCGACCAGGCCGTCGCCGAACTCAAGGGCCGCGCGTCCATGGCCAAGGTAGTGGCGCGGGCGGTGGCTAACCGGCAGCGCCTCCCGGCGGGCCCGCGCAAGCTCAACGTCGAGGGCACCATCCTGACGCTGACTCCCAAGCAGGTGGCCCGGGCACGGGACAGGGCACGGTCCACCGGCAAGCCGCACAACGAGGCCCGAACGACCTTCGTGAAAATCCTGCTGCGCGAACTGACCGAGCAGTTGACCCAGGCGCTGGAAGAATCCTCCGGGCCGGGCAACAATGCGGACCGCAGCTACCTGACGGAAGACGTCCGCACCTCCCGCGACGTTCGGGTGGCCCTGAACCTGTGCTGGATGCCGCTGACGCCGGAGCAGCTGATCGGCGAACTGCTGAGCAAGTCCGCGCACCTCGAAGGTGCCGCGCCTCGGTTGAGCGACGCGGAACGGGCACTGCTCCTGCGTGATCCGTCGGCGCCGTGGACCGAGGCCGACGTGCCGCTCCTCGACGAGGCGGCGGAACTTCTCGGCCCGATGGATGTTTCCAGTGCCCGCGACAAGTCCCAGCGGGAGCACCAGCGTGCCCGCGACGTCGCGAATGCCGAGCAGTCCCTCGTGAACCTGGACGAGGCATTAAAGGCAAGCGGGATCGACGGTCTCGTCAGCGCCGAGGACCTGGCGGCCCACAACCAGATACAGGAGACCCGCTTCACCGCGGCAGAACGTGCCGCGTCGGACCGCACCTGGGCCTTCGGCCACATCGTGGTCGATGAAGCGCAGGAACTCTCGGCCATGCAGTGGCGGCTGTTGATGCGCCGCTGCCCGCTGAAATCCTTCACAGTGGTGGGCGACATCGCACAGACGAGCTCCGCTGCAGGCGCACACTCCTGGCAGCAGGTCCTTGAGCCCTTTGCCCAGGACCGCTGGCGGCTGGAAGAGCTGACGGTGAATTACCGCACGCCGTCGCAAATCGCGGAAGCCGCGGTGCGCATGGCCAATGCGGCCGGACTGGTGATTTCTGCGCCCAAGGCTGTCCGGGACGGTATCTGGGATCCGATCATTGACAAGGTGGACGACGGCGGACTCCTGGGCAGACTGCTCGAGGTCATGCCCGAGGAGCTCGACGCCCTCGACGGCGGCCTGTTGGCGGTCATCGCGGCGGATCATCGTGTTGAGCAGGCACGCAAGGAACTGGCGGCTGTCTACGGAAGCCGCGTGGGCGCGGGAGCCGGCGGGTTGGACCAGGACATCACGGTCATCGGACCCAAGGAAGCCAAGGGACTGGAATTCGACGGTGTTGTCCTGCTGGAACCGGCGGAACTGCTCGACGGCGTCAGCGGCAAGGTGGGCGATCTGTACGTCGCAATGACACGCCCCACCCAGCGTCTGCGTCTTCTGGCGGAGGGCGATATCCCACCGGGCATCGAAGGCTGATATTTTAGAGTCCGTGTCAACTAATACGTTTCTGAGTTCCCAAAGCAATGACCCCGGTTTCGCCAATGTATGGCAGGAACTGAAGTGGCGCGGACTGGTCCACGTCTCCACCGATGAGGCGGAGCTGGAAAAGCTGCTGGCCGGTGAACCGATCACGTATTACTGCGGCTTCGACCCGACGGCGCCGAGCCTGCATCTGGGCAACCTCGTCCAGCTGTTGACCATGCGCCGTCTGCAGCTGGCAGGCCACAAGCCCCTCGGCCTGGTCGGTGGTTCCACCGGCCTGGTGGGGGATCCGCGCCCCACAGCGGAGCGGACGATGAACACCAAGGAAACCGTCGCCGAATGGGTCGGCTACCTGCAGGGCCAGGTGCAGCGGTTCCTCAGCTTCGAGGGCGGGAATGCTGCCCGGATGGTGAACAACCTGGACTGGACGGCACCAATGAGTGTGCTGGACTTCCTGCGCGACGTTGGCAAACACTTCCGTGTCGGCACCATGATCAAGAAAGACATCGTCGCCTCCCGGCTGAACTCCGACGAGGGCATCAGCTACGCGGAATTCAGCTACCAGATCCTGCAGGGCATGGACTACCTGGAACTGTTCCGCCAGTACGGCTGTGTGCTGCAGACCGGCGGGTCGGATCAGTGGGGCAACCTGACCAGCGGCACCGAGCTGATCCGCAAGGTCGAGGGCCAGTCCGTCCACGCCATCGGCACTCCGCTGATCACAAACTCGGATGGAACCAAGTTCGGCAAGAGCGAAGGCAACGCCATCTGGCTCGACGCCGCAATGTGCAGCCCGTACGCGATGTACCAGTTCTGGCTGAACACGGCCGATGCCGACGTTGTCGAGCGGCTCAAGGTCTTCACCTTCCGGAGCAGAACCGAAATCGAAGAGCTCGAAAAGGCAGTGGCCGAACGCGCCCATACCCGCGAGGCCCAGCGCGTGCTGGCCTACGACGTGACCTCGCTGGTGCATGGGGAGGAAGCAACCGACAAAGTGATCGCTGCTTCGGCGGCGTTGTTCGGGCAGGGAGAGCTGCAAGCGCTGGACGAAGCCACATTGGTTTCGGCCACTTCGCAGCTGCCCAGCGCCACAGTGGACCGCGGTTCCCTGAACATCATTGGGTTGCTCGTTGCCTCCGGCCTCGTGCCGAGCAATTCCGGCGCCCGTCGCACCGTAGCCGAAGGTGGTGCGTATGTGAACAACGAAAAAATCACGGATCCGGATGCAGTCATCGACGTTGCAAAGCTGCTGCACGGCAAGTACTTGCTGATGCGCAGGGGCAAGCGCACCCTGGCCATGGTTGAAGTACCCGCCTAGCCAGCGGCTGCAAGTCGGGACAATCCCCGGCAAAGCCAACATGGCGGGCCCGTACCCGTGTCAGCTGCCAGCAAGGCGGCGTGCACAGGGACGGGTCCGCCTTTCTTTTTTGAGGGGTAATTTGGGCGGATTTGCAGGAGCCCGAAACCTTGTGTATTGTTTTCTGAGTCGCCGCCGCTGAGTTGAAAAAGACACAGCGAGCAGGAGGACAAAATCCCAAGATAAATCGGAAGCAACTCGGGCGTGCGCTTAGATGCAAAAGCCGGGGGCGCTGAAAATTGTTGCGGGTGCATTCTTTATCGAATGGAAAATCGCGGAAAACACCGATTTGACAAGCGATATCGAATGAAATAAATTTATGAACATCGCAGCGAAAAAAAGCGAAACAATAAAAGAATTCAATGAATTCGAGTTTCAAAAAGTATTCGTTTGCTCCTGTTGTTTGAGAACTCAATAGTGTGCCAAGTTTGTTGATACCAATTATTTTATTGGTTGAATTATTGTCGTGGGGCACCGCCTCCGTGGTGTGCCGCGATGTTTTTTAGCCTGGTTTGAATTTAGTGCAGTGCTGGTTCCCGTTTTCCCGGGGGCCGGTGTTGTGTCTGTTAGTAAA
>NZ_JABBCH010000001.1 GCF_012952295.1 Crystallibacter degradans | reverse complement strand
ACACCAGCAGTAACGCGCTGAACTCTGCCAGTGCTGCCGGCAACGCCGAGGCCGCGACCAGCGCTGCGGGTACCGTTCTGGTTGCCGATGCCGGAGTGCGGGGATTCGAGGAGCTGGATTATCGGTCTGCGGTGGAGCAGCTGGTAGCGGGCCGGCGGCTGGCGGCCTGGCTGGACGCGGGCCTGGTGCGCCTGACCCACCGGATCGGGCAAACCGCCGTCGAGGAACTCCCGCCGCGGGAACCGGGTACGCCGCCGGCCGGCCGGGCCGGCCTGGAGAATCTGGCCGAGCAGTCCGTGGTCGAGGAACTGGCCTGCCTGTACCGGATCACCGAGCACCAGGCCCGCAGCCGGTACGAGAGGGCCCAGGAGCTGTGCGAACACTATCCGGGCACGCTGGCCGCGCTCACCGCCGGGGACCTGGACCTCGAACGCGCGGGCGTGATCACCCGGCAGGGCGACACCCTGCCCGACGACGCGAAACCCGGCTTCGAACAAGCCCTGCTGACCGAGGCGCCGGATAAAACCCCGGGCGAGCTGCGCTACGCGGCGCGGAAACAGCGCGAGAAACTGAACCCGGAAACCATCACCGTCCGCCGCAAACGCCAGGAACAGTGCCGCAACGTGTACCTGGAACCGGCGGATGACGGCATGGCGTTCCTGGGCGCGTACCTGCCGGCGGAGGAAGCGTACGCCGCGTACGACCGCCTCACCCAGGCCGCCCGGAGCCTGCAAACCAAGACCGAGACCCGCACGCTCGGGCAGCTGCGCGCCGATGTCTTTATCGAGCTGCTGCTGCACGCTGGCATGGAGGCCGGGCCGGCGGCCGGGATCCGGCCCGAAGTCGCGCTCACCGTGCCGGTGTTCACGCTGATGGGCCTGGACGAGGAACCGGCCACCCTCGACGGGTACGGGCCGATCCCCGCCGACACCGCCCGCAAACTCTGCGAGGGCGCGGACTCGTTCTACCGGATCCTGACCCACCCCGAGACCGGGACCATCCTCTCCTACGGCAAAACCGTGTACCGGCCGCCGGCGGATCTGGCCCGCGCCGTCCGCCACCGCGACACGACCTGCACCGCGCCGGGCTGTCATGTTCCGGCGAAGGACTGCGACCTGGACCACACCATCGATTACCATGCGAACGGCGGCCACGGCCGGACCGATTTCGGCAACCTCGGCCCGCGCTGCGGCTCGGACCACCGGCTCAAATCCCTCGCCGGCTGGAAAGTCACCCAGACCAGGCCCGGTGAATTCACCACCACCACGCCCGGGAACCAGACCTACACCACCAAACCCGGCGACACCGGAGCCGGACCGCCCTCCTTCACCGACCGGATCCTCGACGCCCTGCCCGACAACTTCCGCAACCGCCTCAAACGCAAAAAACCACCACCACCGGAACCTGAAAAAGAACCACCATTCTGACTTCTGAATGAAGGGATAATGGGCGGGTGAAATCTACCGCCTCGTCGATCGACGATAGTTCAGCCCTTTGCCCCTGCCAGAGCGGGCAGGAGTATGCCGAATGTTGCGGCCGGTTCCATCGAGGTGACGCCGCGGCGGGCACAGCGGAGGAGCTTATGCGGTCGCGCTATTCAGCTTTCGCCGTCGGCGCGGAGGACTACCTTCTGCAAACCTGGTACGTCGAGACCAAGCCCACCGCAGTGGAACTGGATCCGAAACAGAAGTGGACGGGACTAGAGATCCTCGGTACTCGAAAGGGCGGGCCGCAGGACAAAATGGGCACCGTCGAATTTACAGCCCATTTCCGGCAGGACGGCGCCGACCACGAGCACCACGAGGTCAGCACCTTTGTGCGCGACGACGGCGGCCGCTGGGTCTACCGCGAGGCCTTGTCGCTCGAGTAGGCACTCCAGTGCATTGACGCTCCTCCGGGACGCCAGACCCTCGACGGGGAAAACGACGGAGCCCAAGGCGGAGCTCCTAGCCCTCGAGCAACCCCCGGATATCGTCGGCCGTGAGTTTAGAGGAAAACATGGCGTCGTCGTCCATCACGGATGAGAAGAGCTTGGACTTGCCTTCCTTCAGGGCCATAACTTTCTCCTCGATGGTGTTCTTGGCGACCATCCGGTAGACCATCACGTTCTTGGTCTGCCCGATCCGGTGCGTCCGGTCCACAGCCTGGGCCTCGCTGGCAGGGTTCCACCAAGGATCCAGCAGGAAACAGTAGTCCGCTTCGGTCAGGTTCAGGCCGAAGCCACCGGCCTTGAGGCTGATCAGGAAGACGGGTGCGTGCCCTTCCTTGAACCGATTGATGACCTCCGCCCGACGTCGGGTGGAGCCGTCCAAGTACGTGTACTCGACGCCCTCGACATCCAATCGTTCAGCGGCCTTCTTGAGGAAGCTGGTGAACTGGCTGAAAATCAGTGCCCGGTGGCCTTCCGCCAGCACATCCTCGAGCTGCTCGAAGAGGACATCCAGTTTGCTCGACGGGACGGCCGCGTAGTCATCGTGGATCAGCGAAGCATCCAGGCTGAGCATGCGCAGCAGCGTCAGCGATTGGAAGATGGTGAACCGGTTCTTGTCCATGTTGTCCACCAGGCGCATGATCTTTTGCCGCTCGCGCTGCAGGTGGGTGTCGTAAATCTTCCGGTGTTTGGCGCTGAGCTCTACCTCGAGGATCTGCTCCTGCTTGGGCGGCAGATCCGAAGCGACCGCCTCCTTGGTGCGGCGCATCATCAGCGGCCGGATCCGTCGTCGTAATCTGGCCAGCAGTTCGGTGCTGCCGCTGCGTTCAATGGGCCGCTGGTACGTGTCCGCAAATTTCAGCGCCGAGGGGAACAGCCCCGGGGCCGTAATCGCGAAGATCGACCACAGCTCCATCAGATTGTTTTCCATGGGTGTACCGGTGACGGCCAGCTTGAACGGAGTCTGCAGGTGGCGGGCGGCTTGGTGTGCCTTAGTGGTGCGGTTCTTCACGAACTGCGCCTCGTCAAGGATCAGCCCGGCCCACTTCTGCTCCTGGTAGTCCTCCGCGTTCAGCCGGAAGATTGTGTAGGAAGTGATAACGACGTCGGCCTCTGCCGCCGTCTCGGACAGCGGGCGGCGGGTGCGCGCCTGGGTGTCGGTGATCGAGGTGACGCGCAGGCCGGGAGCGAACCGGCGGGCTTCGGTCACCCAGTTGGGCACTACGGACGTAGGAGCGACGACGAGGAAGGGGCCGACGTCGTCGGTTGAGGTTTCCTTGGCGTGAAGCATCAGGGCCAGAGCCTGCAGCGTCTTGCCCAGGCCCATGTCGTCGGCGAGCACGCCGCCCAGACGGTACCGCCACAGGAAGGCCAGCCAGTTGAAACCCTCGGCCTGATACGGGCGCAGTTCCGCGTGCAGCCCGGCCGGCAGGGGCGTGGGCTCCACCTGGTCAAGCTTCAGCAGCCCGCTGACCGATTGCTGCCAGGCCTGAGCCTGCTCCGTGTCCTCGGCGAGCTCTTCGAACTCGGCCCACAACCCGGCCTGATACCGGCTGATCTGCAGTTCGCCGCTGCCGCGGTCCTGCAGGGCCATGGCCTCATCCACCAGCTCGCGCAGCTTGTCGAACACGGGCTGTTCCAGCGACAGGTAGGTCTTGTCCACCAGCAGGAGCTTTTTCTGCCCCTTGGACAACGCCTTGAAAATGTTGCCGAACGGGATCTGGCGGCCGGCCACCGTCACCATGACACCCAGATCGAACCAGTCGGTCTGCTCGGTTTCCACAGTGCTGATGGTCAGCTCCGGGGTCTCGGTGAGCTCGCGGTAGTCAGGCTGCTCGCCGACGACATCTACGCGCACGCCGTCGATCTTTTCCAGCCTGGGCATGGTCTCCTGGGTGAAATCCACCGCGCCCATGTCCTTGACCGTAGTTTCGGCCGGAATGTGCTCAACGTGCAGGACTTTGCGGACGGCAGCCTTCAGTTCTGCTTCGGCTTCCGCGTCCCGGTACCCGGTTTCCTGCGCGCCTGCTTCGAGCGGCTTGCGGGTGGCCGCCTCGTCCCTGCCGTATTCGAAGGCCCATTCCAGCTTCAGGCTGTTCGCCTTGCCGTAGGTCGCGGTGAGTACCAGCGCCGGCGGCAGGATTTCCGGCAGCTCCACGGAGGCGTCGCTGCTGGTGACGCTGATGGTGCGCTGCAGCCGGGGGTAGACCTGTTCGAGGAACTGCGGGACATCTTGCTCAGGAACGGCGACGGCGGCGGGTCGCTGCAGCAGCTGCTGCTCGCCGGCAGTCAGCTGCTTTTGAGTGGGAGCCAGCGTGATCTGGCGCAGCACGTTGTCGTAGCTGTAGGCTCCGTGGTTGCCGATGGCGCCGGCCATTTCCAGCGGCTGCGGCGTCCCGTCGATGTAGAGCGAAGGCTCCAGGGTCAGGCCGGCCTCGGGAGCCCGGGCATCCAGGCGGAGCTCGGCGTGCCGGCCGATGATAACCGCGGTGTCCGCCTTGGCACCGAGCAGGGCAATACCCAGGCGCTTGGCCTCGTCAAGCAATTGCCATAGCAACGAGCTGCTGAACTCGTCCAGGTACAGCCAGTCATTGTCTTCGCCGAAGTGCAGCTGGCCGCCGGCGCGGTGGAGCGGCACAAACTGTGAAAACCAGCGGTGCTGCTCGGGATCCAGAGTCATTCCAAAGGTCTTGAAACTGATGGAATTCCAGCGCAGGTTGTTTCTGACCCAGCGGTCCTTGTCGTTCCGGACCACCGGACGCACGCCGAGCTGGATCCGGTTGGTGGGAACGCGGCCGCTATGGCTCACGCCCGATCCGGGCCGCCATTGCTGGTGCGCCTGCAAGGTCTGGTCCCGCACTTCGAACTGCAGTCCCAACGGCATGACGCGGCTGCGCGTCTTGCCTCCGATGCTGCTGGCAGCTCGCTTCGGAGCGGACTGCGGTCCTGTTGCCAGCAACGTGTCCAGCGCCTGCTGCCACTGCGGCACGGCCGGAGAAGCGGATGCGCCGTAACCGGCAAATGGAGCGGGACCGGCGGGCAGCTTGAATTCTTCGGCTGTGCGCAGGTGCATCAGATTGCCGTACAGCAAGGTGGCTGCCACGTGTTTGCAGTCGTAACCCACCGGGCAACTGCAGGAATTATCGAGCAGGCTGTATCCGGCGTCGTGCTTCTTCTTGAGCTGGACCCGGCAGCGGTACGGCACGGCGGCAGTGCCGTTGACTCGGCTCTGCAGGACGCCGGTGTCCGGGTCCCACGTCAGGTCCTCGACGGCGTTGCCCGAGGAGTAAGCCTTGCCGCGGGCGAAGGCGGCACCGCCGACATGGCGGATGATCTCGCCGGCATCCACCTGCGGAAAAGAAAGTTGGGGCACGTCTTCCATCTTGTCACGCACCGCCGACAGGCTGCGCCGGGTTCGCGCTCGGCTCACAGCGGCGGTGGCGGCGCACCTATTTGCTGGCGCTGCCGCCGCCTTCGCCATCGCTCCTGTTGTCCGGTTCGAGTTCCGTTCCTGCGGCAACCAACCGGTTCGTCGGGACCTGGCTGCCGAACGGGGCCGAGGGTTGGGGTTGGGACCGTGCCGTGCGAACGACGGCGGAGCCTTACCTTTGGCGACAAGCACTGTTAGCGTGGAAATCACCGGCCGCGGGCACTGCAATGCAGCCTGGGAACGCCGCCTGAGGATGAGAAGGAGAAGGCCAATGAGCACTGACGCCAGCAATCCGCAAAAGGATCCGACGACCGAGCCGGAGGGGACTATCCCCAACACGAAGGACGGCGTGGGCATGGGCGCCGGCGGAGAGGAAAGCACCTTCGAACCGGAAGAAACCCCGGAGGCCACTCCCGCGGACACCGGGCATTCGGACAGCGGTTCTGCCGGCCGTGGTTCGGGCAGCAGCAGCTCTTCCGAGAGTGGTTCCGATGATCTGAACGACGGACGGCCCGCCCCGGTGGCGCACGAGGAACGTTCGCCGGACGTCGGCGCACCCCAGCAGGCCTCCGCCGAGGATGCATCGGCCGATCCGGAATCCATCGAGGTTCCGGTGGCGGGCGAACCTACGGGTCCGGCGGCGGAAAAGGACCGGCAGGAGCCGGACGACCGCGGGCTGACCACGGATACGTCGTCCAGCGAGTAACGGGCAACCGGCAACAGGGCCAGACAAACTAGCCATACAACGCAGTAGCCGTCCTTCCGGGTAAAGCCCCGGAGGGACGGCTGCTGCTTGCCCGCGGCTACGACCGGAAACGTGCCAGCGGGTTGGCCAGCGTTCCCTGCAACTGGAGGCTGCCGGAGGGGTCGGCCAGGTCGAGCATCTGCTGGTTGTTGCGCAGCTGCAGCCGGTTCAGGCAGGACAGCGTGAACTCCGGCGCGAAGAGGTCGTGCCGGGCGAAGGCGTCCGCGAGTTCGGGATGCTGTTCCTGGTATTCCCTCACGACGGCGGCGACGGTGTGCCAGAACCGAAGCTGGTCCAGCTCGCCGTGCTCATGCAGTATCGCGCCGAGGAAGCGGAAGAAGCAGTCGAAGACGTCGGTGAAAATGGAGAGCACCCTGTCCTGCTCCGGCACCTCGACCCTAATCCGTGCGGCTTCGGCCGGCACCTGAACCGTGTCGCCCAGCAGCACGATCTCTTCGCCAATATCTTTCATGATGGCGCGCACCGGGACACCGTCCTGCAGCACCAGGATCAGGTTTTCGCCGTGCGGCATAAAAACCAGTTCGTAGCGGTAGAAGCAGTGCAGGACCGGGACCAGGTACGCCTGCAGGTAGCGGGTCAGCCAGGCTGCGGCGGACAGGCCCGAGCGGCGGATCAAGGCGGCGGCCATCGGCTGGCCGTCCGCATCCAGGTGCAGCAGCGAGGCCATGGTGGCCACTTGTTCTCCCGGTGCCAGCGAGGGCATCGGACTTTCCCTCCACAGTGCCGAAAGCATCTTGCGGTGCCCGGAGCCGGCCGGGGAACCGGCCTCGAAATAGCGGTTGCGGTAGCCGATGGCGGCGGTTTCGCGCAGGATGCTGAAGCCATGGTCCTGCAAGGTGTTGTCGGCTTGGACCAGGCCGTAGGCCCAGTCATTGATGGCCGGCGTGCTTTCCATATAGTCGGGTGAGAGCCCACGCATAAAGCCCATGTTCAGGACCGACAACGCCGTCTTCACGTAGCACTTGGAGCCGTCAGTCCGGTTGAAGAACGTTCGGATCGACTGCTGCGCCTGATAGAGGTCCTCGCCCGGTCCCAGGTAGATGATGTGCTGCCGCGCGATCTCGGCTGCGAAGGTGACTGTCAGCTTGTTCTCCCACTGCCAGGGGTGGACGGGCATCAGCAGGTAGTCCTCTGGCAACAGGCCGCGGGAGGTTAGCTCGGCGTCGTAGACGGCCAGGGCCGCTGCACCGAGTTCGGCCTCCATGTGCGCCCGGTAGCCCAGTCCGCCGATCGCGTGGAAAGCCGCGTGGTTCCGGTGCACGGCAATCCACACCAGCCTCACGCCGCTGCCGGTCTCGGGTGCGTAGGCGAGATAGTCGTGCAGGCCGAAACCGAGCCGGCCGTTGTTTGCGACGAAACAGGGATGTCCCTCGGACATGGACCGCTCGATGGTCTGGAAGTCCGCGGCGGGATCTGCCCCGTGCGTGACGCCTTGAGCCAGCGCCATGGAACTTGGGGCGGCCGGAGGGGCGGCCGGATCGTCAGTAGGATCCGCGGCCGGGCCGGGATTCTTGTAGGCGTGTCCGGACAGCGTGCTGCTGATCTCCTCCAGATAGACCGGGAGCATGGCCTCGTTGATGCCGAGGGTCCCGCGGAATTCGGTGATGAAATCGAGGGCATCGAGGGGCCGCTCGGTTCCGTCGATCACGCGGTGAATGCTGGCAGCGGGGATCAGCCAATGGTCAAGCTCCAGCAGCTCGGCGGCGAAGTGGTACTGCACCTGGCCGTTGTCGGAGACCAGCCGGTAGGCGCCGCCGCCGCGGGGCTCGGGCGTGAAGATCCGCTCGTGGGAGAACTCGGCCAGGGCCTTGCGGACCAGATGACGGTTCGCCTCGGCCCAGCGGGTGGGCGTCAGATGGACAGGCTCGGCGGTAACCGTCCCGGGAGCCATCGCATGCTGCCAAGCACCGGTCTGGAAAGTGGCGCCAGGAGTCGGGGCGCGGTGTGTTGGGACGTTGTTGGTTGGCAGGGGAGCGTGGCGGGAATCGGCTGCGGTAGTCATGATCGGACTCCTTCGGTGGTTTGGCTGAATTGTTCGCGGGTGCAGAAACTGAGCAGGGCGTCCTTATCCGGCAGGGCGAGGACCCGGTCCTGCCGGAAACCCATGCGGGCGTTGAGGGCGAGGATCTTGGCATTACGCACGTCCGGCTCGACCACCACGCGTGCGGTTCCGGGCCGGTCGAAGAGGAACTGCATGACGCTGCGGAAGACGGCCGCGGTGTAGCCGGTGCGCGGAACCTCCGGCGGTCCGACCAGCAGATGCATGCCGACGTCGCCCGGCAGCACGTCGTAGCGGCCCGCCAGTGGTGAGTGCCGCGGTTCGTAGCATTCGAGCAGGAAGGCGGGGACACCGCCGTCGTACCCTAGCCACGCCTCGTGGTGCGGATCGGCAGCAATCTTCACGTGCTCGTCGGCGACGTCGCTGACCGTAGCGTCCAGCATGTCCCAGAAGCGTGCATATCCCTGCGTGACCCAGCTGTGCAGGAGGGGTGCGTGCAGGGCGGGATCAACGGGCTCAAAGGTGAAGGTCACAGCGCCGCCTCGGCTGCCGCTGGAGTGGCCAAGGCCGTGGCCAGGGTAGCGGTTGGGACTGAGGTCTCCGCGGGTGCTGCGCCTGGCTGCACACCGGACGCAGCAGCCGGGGGAACACCGAACTCCTGGAACGCGATGCGCCGCTCCACCGGGTAGTACTCCCAGCCGAGCATCTCGCGGATGATGCAGGAATTCCGGTACGCGGCCATGCCCAGATCCGGCGTGACGAAACCGTGCGTGTGCAGTTCCGCGTTCTGCACGAAAATCTCGCCGGGCCCGACGCCGATGCTGTAGCCGCGGTCCACGTCGAATCCGCCCTGTCCGTCCCGCCGGATCCGCCGCTCGATCCCGGTGAGGAAATCCGGCTCCCGGTAGGTATAGCCGGTGCCAAGAACGACGGCGGTGCTCGCCACCGTGAATCTCCGTCCCTGTTCGAGGTGGTGCAGTTCCAGCGTGTGGAGGCCGGTTGCCGGGTTGTATTCCGCTGCCTCCAGCGCGGAGTTGGTCAGCAGCCGGGTGGGCACAGGACCGGCCAGGCTCTTGGTGTAAAGCAAGTCGTAGATGTCGTTGACTAGGGCGCCGTCGATGCCTTTGTACAGATTGTGCTGGTTGGCATTGAGGCGATGCCGGGTTTCCGGCGGCAGGGCGTGGAAGTAGTCCACATAGTCCGGCGACGTCATTTCCAACGTCAGCTTGGTGTATTCGAGCGGGAAGAGCCGGCCCGAACGGGTGACCCAGTTCAGCTCGTACCCGCAGGTATCGATGTCCTGCAGCAGGTCGTAATACAGCTCGGCGGCGCTCTGGCCGCTGCCGACAATGGTGATGCTGGCGCTGTCCTGCAGTTCGCATTTCCGCTCCACATACTGCGAGTTGTGCAGCGCGGTTCCGCCGGCATCGAGGATGCCCCGGCAGGACTCGGGGACAAACGGCTCCGTCCCGGTTCCCAGCACCAGCCGGCAGGCGCGGCTGACGGTTTCACCGCCGGTGCGGGCATTGCGCGAGCGGACCTCGTAAACGCCGTCGTCATAGCCGACGTTGACCACGCGCTCGCCGAACCGGACGTTGGGTAGCTTGGCCGCCACCCATTGACAGTACTGGTTGAATTCCGCGCGGAGGGGGTAGAAATTTTCGCGGATGTAGAACGGGTACAGCCGGCCGGTGTCCTTCAAGTAATTCAGGAAGGAGTACGACGACGTGGGGTCGGCGAGGGTGACCAGGTCGGCCAGGAACGGTACCTGCAGGTGGGCATCCTGGAGCAGCATACCGGGATGCCAGTCAAAGCCGGGGCGGGCGTCGAGGAACAGGCCGTCGAGCTCGGGGATCGGTTCGGTCAGCGCGGCCAGGCCCAGGTTAAAGGGGCCGACGCCGATGGCAATGAAGTCGTGGATTTTGGTGTTCATGCACGTACTCCCGCCAGGTAGCCGGCGCCGACGCTCCGGACCAGTGCGAGGATCTCCTGCAAGTCTTCCAGCGTGGTCTCCGCGTTCAGCAGGGTGAACTTCAGGTAGTGCCGGCCCCGGACCTTGGTCCCGGCGATGACCGCTTTGCCCGAAGCGAAGACGGCCTGGCGGATATGGAGGTTCAGCGCATCAGCCGTTTCGCCGCCGAGGCCGCCGGGAACCTGCGGCAGGTAGCGGAAGACCAGGGTGCTCAGCTGGGCCGGGGCGGCGACCTCGAAGTCCGGGTCTTGTGCCACCAGTTCGCCGGCTTGCCGGGCCAGGTCGATCGACTCATCCAGCAGGGCGCCGATACCGTCCGGTCCCATGGTCCGCAGGGTCAGCCACAGCTTGAGGGCATCAAAGCGGCGTGTGGTCTGGATGCTCTTGTCCACTTGGTTGAGGGAAACGGCTCCTGCCGTGCTTTGCGGGTTCAGATAATCCGCGTAGTAGGCCACGTGCCCCAGCATGGTGCCGTCGCGTACGAGGATGGCACTGGAGCTGACGGGCTGGAAGAACGTCTTGTGGTAATCCACCGTGACCGAGTCCGCTGCGCCGATGCCGTCAAGCAGGTGCCTGTACCGCAGCGAGGTGATGAGTCCGCCGCCATAGGCCGCATCGACATGGAGCCACGCCCCGAACTCCTCGGCCAGCGTGGACAGGGCTGCGAGCGGGTCGATACTGCCGAAGTCGGTGGTGCCCGCCGTTGCCACGATGGCCAGCGGGACCTCGCCCCGGGCACGGCTGGCCACAAGGGCCTCTTGCAGGGCTGCCGGGTCCATCCGTTGGTGAGCGTCGCACCCAACTTGGATGACGCCGTCGTACCCCAGACCCAGGAGCGAGGCGGACTTTTCGATACTGAAATGGCTGGCCGCGGAGGCGAAAATCCGCAGCCGGTCCAGCAGCCCGGGCAGGCGTTCGGAAGTAAGGGCGGGATCCTGCCGGAGCTTGCTGACCGCATGGTTGCGGGCGATCAGCAGGGCCTGCAGGTTGGACTGCGTGCCGCCGCTGGTGAACACGCCGTCCGCGGAAGGCCCCAGCCCCAGCCGGCCGGCCGTCCAGTCGATCAGCCGGCGTTCCATCAGCGTGGCGCCGGCGCTCTGGTCCCAGGTGTCCAGCGAGGAGTTCACTGCCGAGAGGACGGCCTCGCCCACGAGCGCGGGGATGACCACCGGGCAGTTCAGGTGGGCCGCGTACTTGCTGTCGTGGAAGTAGACGGCGTCGCGAAGGTAGAGGGTTTCGAGCTCTTCCAGCGCAGCGGCAGTGTCCGCCAACGGGGCTTCCAGGTCGACGGCCTCCACCGCGGGAGCCAGTTGTGCCGGGGCGATCCCGGTGAATGGCCGGTCGACGCGGGAGACCTTGGTGGCGACGAGATTGACCGCCTGCAGCACGTCGGCCACATAGCGCGGGGAATTGCGGGCGTTGAAGAGCTGGTTACTGGCGCCGAGGGCCAGTTCGATCCGCGAGCCGAAGTCGGCCCGCTCGTCCGTATGGGGCAGCAAAGTCATCAGCAGACTCCCTGTGTTAGCCGGGGATAAAGGAACAAAGGCAACCCTTACTTAGGCTCACCTTTGCGTCAAACTTTTGTGCCCTAATTGGCCGCGACGACGAAATCTTGCGACTTAAACGTGGAATCGCCACCAGGGCTCTTCCCTCAGAGCCCCGACAGGCGGAGAATTTGCGCACGCGAAATACGTTTGCCGCAGGCCGGACGGAATCCGCTGGTCGACAAAATTGGCCCGCCCGTCGAGCCGGCCGTCGTGCGGGCGGCGTATTACTGACTGCCCGGTCGGAAGTTGTGAAACAATACACGGGTTCCCGTGATGGCCGGCATACCGCCAAGGACCCGGGACGAAACTCCCCAAGGATAGGAAAATGGCTGATGTCAGCTGACAACAACACGCCAACCGGAGCGGTGAACCACGCCGACCGTGTTGACGACGACGGCGGAAAGCCTGCTAAATGGAAAATTGTCGGCCCCGGGCTCGTCGTTGCGGCGACCGGTGTCGGTGCCGCGGACATGGTGGCCACCCTGGTGGCCGGTTCACAGTTCGGCTACCAGCTCTTCTGGGCCGTGATCGTCGGTGTCATCCTGAAGATCGTCCTGGTTGAAGGCGCGGGCCGTTACACTCTGGCCACCGGCAAGACCATCTTCGAGGGCTGGCGCTCCCTGGGCCGCTGGACCACTTGGTACTTCGGGCCTTACATCATCGTCTGGGGCTTCGTCTACGGTGCAACCGCGATGTCCTCGGCGGCCCTGCCTCTGGCCGCCTTGTTCCCGGTGTTCCCGCTCTGGGTCTGGGCGATCATGATGGGCCTGGCCGGCTTCGCCATGGTCTGGTTCGGCAAGTACGCCACCTTTGAAAAGATTACCGCTGCCCTGGTCGGCATCATGTTTGTGACCGTTGTGGGGCTGGCAGTCATCGCGGTTCCCAACATCCCTGAAATGCTCACGGGCCTGATCCCCTCGATCCCGGCCGAAGGCGGACTCCTGTCCACGCTGGCCCTGGCCGGCGGCGTCGGCGGCACCATTACCCTGGCTGCCTATGGCTACTGGCTGCGTGAAAAGGGCTGGTACACGCCCAAGTGGATGCGCGTCATGCGGATCGACAACTCGGTTGCGTACATCATGACCGGTGTCTTCGTCCTGGCCATGCTTATTGTCGGTGCGGAGGTTGTCCGCTCCGCCGGAGTCTCCATCAGTGGTGGCGACGAAGGCCTGCTGGAACTGGCCGGCGTCCTTAACGAACGCTATGGCGATGTCGTCGGCACCGGCTTCCTGATCGGTTTCTGGGCCGCATCGTTCTCGTCGATCATCGGCGTCTGGAACGGTGTGTCGCTGATGTTCGCCGACTTCTGGGGCCACATGCGCAAGAAGGAGTCCGGCCACCCGGACACCCGTGTGGGCGGCAAGTACTTCAAGTTCTATGTGCTCTGGCTGACTTTCCCGCCAATGCTGCTGTTCATCCTGGGCAAGCCGATCGGCCTGATCCTGGCTTACGGCGTACTCGGCTCGCTGTTCATGCCGTTCCTGGCCCTGACTCTGCTCGGCCTGCTCAACGGCAAGCGCGTGCCCAAGGAATGGGCCAACAAGCTGCACACCAACATCGCCCTGGGCATCTGTGCCCTGTTGTTCGGCATCCTCGGTGTCCAGCAGCTGGTCAAGGCCATCGCACCGCTCTTCGGCGGCTGACCCAGCGGGCAAAAGTATTGCCCGGAGAAAAAAACTCTGCCCTGCCGCAACTTCCATGTGCGGCAGGGCAGAGTTTTTCAAGGGGCCGGCTGGTCGTGGGTGACGATCGAGGCGAGAAACTCGTCCGCTTCGGTCAGGCCACGGGCAGCTTGCTCAAGAATGGCCCGCGCCTCGGTCTCCAGTGTGCGGCCGTGGCAGGCGGCCAGCACACGGAGGCCTTCGATGGTGCGCGTACTCAGGTTGGAAATGCTCAGTGAATCCATGACGCCACCTTCCGTGTGACATCAATGCTAGACCCGGCCTCCCGTGCTGTCACCGGAGCGGATGTTGTTACCGGAGCGGATCGAAGGGGCGGATCTCGTCCGGGATATGTCCGGTGACGATCTGCTCGGCCAGCAGCTTGCCGGTGGCCGGGCCCAGGACGATGCCCCACATGCCGTGGCCGCCGGCCACGTAGACTCCGGGGGAGCGGGTTGCGCCGACCACCGGCAGTCCGTCCGGGGTGACCGGTCGTGCGCCAACCCAGATGTCCTCAAGGTTTTCCAGGTCCATGTTGGTAAACAGCGGGCGTACCGAGGCGAGGATGGCGTCGATGCGTCCGGTCTGCAGCGGCTCGTCCGGACCGCGGAACTCCATCGTGCCGGCGATGCGCAGCCGGCCCTGGTATGGCGTGCAGGCGACGCGGCGGGCGGGGAAGTAGATGGGGAACTCGGCCGGATCGTCGGTGGCCACACTGAACGAGTAACCGCGGCCGGCCTGGATCTGCGTCTTTACCCCGAGCGGCTTGGCCAACTTCGGCAGCCAGGCGCCGGTCGCCAGCACTACGACGTCGGCGTTCACCGGTTCCTGTCCGTAGCTGTCCACGGAGATTCCCTGCGGGCCGTGGCGCAGCGAGTGCACCTCGCCGCCGGTCACGATCTTGGCGCCGCGGGCCTGCACGGCGTCGGCCAGCGCCTGTACGAACGGCCCGGGTTCGATGAAGCGCTGGTTTTCCATTTCGTAAACGGTGGAGACTCCGGCGGACAGTTGGGGTACCTTGACCTGCGGATTGTCCAGTCGCTTGAGTGGCACGCGCTGGCCGGCCTTCTCCACCTGCTGGATCTCGTGGATGAACGGACCGCTTTCCTTCTCCTGCTCGAAGCCGATGATAAAGGGGCCCTTCCGCGTCCACGCGTCCACGCCGTTCGATGTCAGTTCGTCGAAGGAATCCAGGGCCATACGGTCGATCGGGGTCAGTGCGGCCATCGTCTTGTCCCACGCCTTCGCCGTGGCGTGCAGGCCGAAGCGTGCCAGGAACGCCCAGAGCTTCGGATCCAGTCGGGCCGGGATATGCAGCGGCGCGGTGGAATCGAGAAGCGCCTTCGGGGCGTAGGACCACAAGGTCGGATCGGACAGCGGCATGGCCATGCCGGGCGTCAGCCATCCGGCGTTGCCCCATGAGGCGCCGGCAGCTACACCGGAGCGGTCCAGGATTGTCACCTCGATCCCGCGTTCCTGCAGGTGCCAGGCCGTGGCCAGGCCAACCATCCCAGCACCGACAACGACGGCGGTGCGCGGCGACTGTGCGCGTGAGTACATTTTGCTCTCCCTAACTTATGACTCATGCCACATGGCATTGACTCCAGTGTGAACAATCTAAAAACAACTCGCAATTGATTCGACAATGATTCTGAGCGAAGCTGGTTTTATGCCGAGTGATTCAACAAAATCCGGAAGTTACATGCGTCGGCCGAATAACGTTCGACACCCCGTATTGGATGAAACGGACCGCATCATCGTGCAGCTGCTGCAAGCCGATGCCCGCACCCCCAACAATGCCATTGCCGCTGCTGCCGGCATTGCGCCATCCACCTGCCACGGCCGGATCCGCTCGCTTCAGGAACGGGGCATCATCCGCGGCTTCCATGCCGATGTGGACCCCGCTGCCGTGGGACGTGGCCTGCAGGCGCTGATCTCCATCCGGCTGCAGGCCGATGCGCGGTCCAATCTGACCAGGTTTGAAAAGTATCTGGCAGGCTTGTCCGCCGTCGAGAGCATTTTCTTTGTTACCGGGGACCGGGACTTCATGATCCATGTCGCGGTGGCCGACTCCGAGGCGCTGCGGGAGCTCGTGGCCAACAACCTGAGCCTCAGGCCCGAAGTTGCCGGCACCAATACGACGGTGATCTTCGAATACGTCCGCCCGCCCGGCAGCTCCCTCGCACCCTGACCAGGCCAGCCCTCGCCGCCATCTATCCGACGTGCTGCCTCACCTTTGACTGCGACCCCGTGGTCTTGTTGACACGTCAATGAATCCACCTCTAAGATAGTTGAAGAATCAACCAACCGACAGAAGGTAATCATGTCCTGGTTTAAGAACCTATTCCGCTCGTCCAACGGCCGTCGCTCCGCCGAAACCCCTGTTGAGCAGACTCCCGCCCCTGAGGCAGCGGAGGTTGCCGCTCCGGCTCCGGTAGTCGAGGCCGCGCCTGCAGAGCGCGCCGCTGGCCTGCCCAGGATCGCCATCGTCACCGGAAGCACCCGCCCTGGCCGGGTGAACGGCTCCGTGGCCGAGTGGGTACTAGCGCAGACCGAAGGCCGTACCGACGCCGAATTCGAACTGGTGGACATCGCGGATTTCAACCTGCCGCTGCTGGATGAGCCGGCCCCCGCTATGTACCAGAGCTACCAGAACGAGCACACCGAGGCCTGGTCCGGGAAGATCGCCGGGTTTGACGGTTTCATCTTCGTGGCCAGCGAATACAACCACACCGTCGGGCCGGCGCTGACCAACGCCCTGTCCTTCCTGAATGTGGAGTTCAATAACAAGGCTGCCGGCATTGTGTCGTACGGTTCCATGGGCGGCGTCCGCTCCGCCGAGCACCTGCGCAACGTGCTCGCCGAACTGCAGATCGCCGTGGTCCGCAACCAGGTGATGTTCTCGCTCTTCACCGACTTCGAGAACTTCGCCGACTTCAAGCCGACCGAACAGAACGCCGGCACACTGACCCCCATGGTCGACCAACTGGTCCCGTGGGCCAAGGGCTTCACCACCATCCGCACCGAACTGCTGGCCGTCAGCGCCTGATCCAAGCCCAGCCGAGCAGAAACAGCTCCGCCCTGCAGTGCTTGTGAAGCGCGGCAGGGCGGAGCCGTTTAATGCACGACGGCGGGACCAGACTCGGGTGATTCCCCTTCAGGGCCGTGCCGCGAAGATTTCGGATACCGACAGGGTGAATGCCGGCGCGGCCGGCAACCAGTCCCGGACGAGGGTTACAGGTGGATCTTTACGTCCGCATCCGCACGCAGGTCCTTGACCAATGCCTGCGCTGCTTCGCCCTGCTTCTGGCCCTTCAGCTGCTCTTCGAGGGCTGGCTTGGCTTCCTCAAAGGACGGCAGCTCCCCGGCCTCGCCGCCCTGCTGCTTCATTTGTTCCTGCTGGGCCTTGGCCTGGTCGTAGGCCTTCTTCAACTCGTCTTCCGTGGGCTTGGTGTCCCCGGATTCTTCGGCAATGAGCGCTTCCACTCTTACCTGCTTCTCGATTTCGGACATGACTGTTTTCTCGTCCATGCCCTGGTCCTTCATGGCAGCCAGGAACTCGTCCTTGCTCTTGAGCTGGCTCGATTTCACCAGCTTGTCCAGAGTGGAATCCACTTCTTTCTTGGGTGCCTCGAGGCCGCGGTTGTCTGCTTCTTGCGTGAGCAAGAGCGAACTGATCATGCCTTCGACCGTCTGGTCTTTGAGCTGGTCTTGGTCAAGCTTCTGCCCGCTCATTTGCGACTGCATGGCAACTTGCTGGAACTGGCCTTCATAGGCGGCCACAAAGTCCTTCTTGGCGATCTTTTCGCCGTTGACTTCCGCCACGACGTCAGGAACGCCCTTGGTGTCCGGCTTGGGCATTTCCTGCGCCTCCGGATTCGCGCCTTCGGAGGCCTGGCCGCTTGGGGCGGGCGCTTCCTGCTGGGTGCTCGCGCTGTTCCCGCCTTCTCCGGCCGGGGCACTGCATGCGGTAACGGCGGAAATCGAGCCCGCCACGGCCAGGGCCAAAAGCCACTTCTTGCTGCTCATAAAGTCCTTTCCAATCAAGTTAACCACCGACGGTAACAGGCCCGGGCAAATCCATCTCCCAGCCGGCATTCAGGAACGGCCGGAAAGCCAGGTGTGGACGAGCTATACAATCCGTACCGGCCGGACCGCCGAATACAGCGCAGCGTCCGCCCTGCACACCCTTATTTTTCGGCCCGGACGCTGTTAATGTGGATGTACAGGCAGCCGTCGGTCATGGCCCGCCGGAATGGATCGAGCCGGAGCCAGGCGCGCGGCACCAGGAGGTAGTCATGCCATCAAAAGAAGAGATCCAGCAGGAACCGGGGGACCGGGAGCACGCTCTGGGCGTAACAGAGACGGACAAAGACACGGACGAAGACAGTGACCAGCCCCTCGACGAGGACCTGCCCACCGGACATCTGGAGGCCACCCCGGAGACGGACTGAGCCGAAATGAAGCTGCATATGAAGGTGCCCTGTACGTTTCGCGTACAAGGCACCTTTTTTCCTGGGAAACCGGTCAGGTGTTCATCCGTGTATCGCCACGGTGCCGGACCATATACGCAACCCCCAGTCCCGCCAGAACTACGCCGACAATGAAGTGCAGCCAGTTGGTCGCCATGTTGAAGGACAGGAAATTGGCCGCGGACTCCAGATTGATAATCAGGCCATAAATCCACATGGCCAGGTACAAGGCGCCTGCACCAAGCAGGAAGTCCTTGGCCCCGGCGGCCGTACGGCTCATGGCCCACCCCGCAGCACCGACCACGATATAGACGATGTTCAGCAGCATGGAGATCTGGAATGCGTTGAAGAGCATGGCCTCGGAACCGGCGGCGAATGCCAGCTGGTCATAAGCCATGGTGATGCCTGGAATGAATCCCAGGACGCCGAGAACAGTTAGAACAATGCCCGAGCCCATCGCAGCGTTTCGCACATTTCCACGTGAGACATGTGCATGATGCGCAGACGGTGAAGCGGTGGTCATTTTTCCTCCCAAAACTGTGAGTAACAATTTTCGCCGGACGCATACCCGGCTGTTGGTAGGGCGTATCTGACGGAGTACCAGCACTTAAATTCTACTGCTGCAGGGGTGCGAAGCATATGGAAAAGTTGCCGTCGGCAATAACGACGGCGGCTGCTCGGCAACGGTTCCACCGGTCACCGGCGGTGGCCAACCACCTGGAAGACGGTGGCGAACCAGATGGGCCATAAGTAGGCTGAGAATTACCAGTGCCGCGGCATCGGGTCCCGGCGCCAACGGCACGAAAGGGCATGCTCATGGAAACCTGCGATACCTGCGGCAATTCGTACGACAAGACCTTCACCATCACCAAGGGCGACAAGACCGGCACCTATGACAGTTTCGAATGCGCCATCCATGCTCTGGCCCCCACCTGCGAGCACTGCGGCTGCCGCATTCTGGGCCACGGCGTCGAGGCGGATGAGCGGATGTACTGCTGTGCACACTGTGCCGGGGAATCCGGACACCAGGAAGTGGCGGACCGCGCCTGAAGTCAACACCGGCAGGAGCCCGTCAGGTCTGCCGCTGTTCGGCCCGGCCCGCTGGTTGAAGAAGTTCGGCCCGGCCCGCTAGTTCGATCCGGCTGAGGACACCGCGGTCATGGTGGTTGTGGTGGTGGCAGCCGTGATCGCGGCGGAGATGGCGTCCTTGACCGCCTTGGATGCCCAGTCGCCGTCGGTAATTTCTTTCACCCGTTCCTTGGGGACCGGACCGAAACGCTTCTCCAGGATCTTCGTGGCATCCGCCAGAGCGATAACACTGGCGCTGAAGCCATCTGGCCGGAGACCGGACAGGACGTTGGCGATGCGTTCGCGCAGCTGCTGCTCCGGTACCGGATCGACTTCCGGGTATCTGACGGTGGGAAAGACCCACAGGATCCTGCCTTCCGCGCGGGCCACAATGTTCCGGGCGGCGAGCAGGTCGCCGACCAGCTGCCTGGGGGAGCGGCTGGCGAACTTCGTCACCCAGTGCTCGGTCTTATACGGTCTGCGGGCGGCGGTGATGACCTGAATGAAGGGCTTGTAAGCGCCAGAACCGTCGATGTCATAACCGGGCGTGGGAACGACCTTCCGGTCCTGGATGGTGATGGCGCCGGCCAGGGCCAGCTCGCTGAGGATTGCCCCGCCGAGCCCGTAGCCAAGCGTTGATCCGTCCAGCATCGCCTTGCCGTCCTCATCGCGCAGGCAAAGCAGCAGGAAGGCTTCGGGAACGCTCAGAGGAGAGGAAGCAACCGGTTCCTGGGGCATGGGGTCAGCTTAGTCGCTGACCCCCGAAATCGGGCGTAAAATCCGCACCTGCCGGCCTGAGGCTGGCAATCTTTCCGCGGGGCGGGACCAGCATGGCAAACTGTGCGTATGTCATCCAGCGTAGAGAACGAGGACATCCAGGAGAAGGCCGCCCATATCGGGATGCGCCTTGAGGACAAGTGGCAGAGCTGGCGTGAGCGCAGGGCCCGGGGGCGTGGCGATAATGTTGCCGTCCTGCCGTTCACCGGCTACGGGACCAATGGTTGGGTCCGCGTGCTGGGGCGCGTGGTGATGGCCAAGGAAGGCGCGTTCGAAAACGGGAAGGTTGCCTCGCAGATTCTGGCGGACGGCATCCGCGGCTGGCGCAACTTCATCAGTCCGCCCGTCGCCAACGCCAAAGTGGTCATTGGCATCAACGGCGAGCAGCATGAAGTCACAGCAGACCGTGGCGGCGTTGTCGATTCGCATGTGCCGGCTGACCTGCCGGAAGGCTGGACCACCGTGACGCTCAGCTGCGAGGGCTCCACCCCGGTGGAGGCCGCGGTCTACATCGTGCCCTCCGACATTAAGTTCGGAATCCTGTCCGACATTGACGATACCGTCATGGTCACCGCGCTGCCGCGGCCGTTCCTGGCGGCGTGGAACACCTTTGTGCTGGACGAGCATGCCCGCAACGCCACCCCGGGCATGGCTGTCATGCTCGAACGCGTCACCCGGGAGCATCCGGGGAGCCCGGTGCTGTACCTCTCCACCGGTGCCTGGAACGTAGCCCAGACACTCACGCGCTTCCTCTCGCGGAACCTGTACCCCGATGGCGCCCTGTTGCTCACTGACTGGGGGCCGACCCGCGAGCGGTGGTTCCGCAGCGGGATGGAGCACAAGACCAGCCAGCTGATGCGGCTGGCCCGCGAGTTCCCCGAGGTAAAATGGCTGCTCATTGGCGACGACGGGCAGCATGACGAGGCCATCTACGCGGGCTTCGCCCAGCGCTATCCGGAGCATGTTGCCGCGATTGCCATCCGCCAGCTGTCCGTCAGCGAGGCTGTGCTGGCTGGCGGGCGCTCGCAGGCCAAGCCGGTCAACGCCACCCCCGGCATTGACTGGATCTACGCTCCGGACGGTGCCGGGATCGCCGCCCAGCTGCATGAGCTCGGGATCATCAACGGCTCCTGAGAATGCAACAGCGGAGCCGGAATCGATCCGGCTCCGCTGGCGGTACTGCTATGTTGCGCGTTAGGCGCTGGCTGCCGCTTTGATGCGCTTCGGCGTCGTCGCTGGTGTTTCTTCCACGTCTTCCGGGCGCAGGACGTCGTCGATGATGGCACCGGCACCGGCCTCGTCCGTGTTCTCGGACAGGGCGAGTTCGGACACCAGGATCCGCCGGGCCTGTTCCAGCTGGCGCTTCTCGCCGGCAGGGGCGACGCCGGACTGCAGGCGGCGGGTCAGATCACGAACAACTTCGCTGATCTTGTAAACGTCCCCGTTGGTGATCTTTTCCTGGTTGGCCTTGAAACGGCGGGACCAGATTTCCTTCTCGGTGGAAACCGGGGTGCGCAGGATGCTGATGACCTTCTGCACGCCCTTCTTGCCGATCGGCTGGCGTGCGCCGAGGTCCTTGGCCTTGGCGGCGGGTACCTCGATCATCAGCCCGTCATGGTGTACGCGGAACTGCACGTACTTGGTGTCGGACTCGTTAAAGGAGCGGTTGGTAACGCCTGTTACGGTTACTGCGCCGTGCGGCGGGTAGACAAGACTGTCGCCTACGTTAAGCTTCATGAGAATAATGCCCTTTCATGCCATTATGGCAGATACTGCCACATTGGCAGGGGGTGGGCAAATGTGGGATATCCTAGAAGCTGGCCAGCGCCACGGGAAGTCCGGATGGGCACCGGAAGGGATGAAAGAGGCGAATGAAGGTCAAAACCGCGGAAACACGGGCGACAGAGGCCCATCAGAGTGCCGTTTCACCTGGTTTGAGAGAGCGCCGGAGGCTGCAAACCCGGGCGGAAATCACCGACGCGGCACTACGGCTGTTCGCGGAGGGCGGAGTCGCCAGCACCACTGTGGACGATATCGCCGCCACAGCCGGAGTCTCGGCACGGACCTTCTTCCGCTATTTCGCCACCAAGGAAGAAGCTGCTTTACCGGTTCACCAGGACTTTCATGAAGCCATCGCCGCGGGGCTGCCCTCGGTAGATCCGCAGGGCGATGTTCGCGACGAGGTGGACCGGCTTTACGCCCTGACCATCCTGCCCTACACCGACAATGATTCACCGGCTGCCCAGCGGATGCTGCAGGTCAGCCAACTGATCCGCAAGGAACCCTCGCTGCGTTCGGCACAGGTCCGGCAGACGGTGGAGCGGACCGAGGACCTGCTGGCTGCCCTGAGCGCAAAGTTCGGCCCCGAGCGGGCCGACCAGATGGAACTGCGGCTGGCCATCGACATTTCCGGAGCCGTGGCCCGCGCCGCGCTGGACACCTGGGTAGGCCTGCTGGAGGCAGGGAAAGCGGCGGACCTGGCCGAGATTTACGGCCAGGCGCGCGCCTTCGCACGTTAACGGCCAGGCTGTCAGCAAAACTGGCAGAATGACGATCATGCGAGCCGCCGAGAAAGCCCTCGACCTGCACATCACTATTGCCGGAACGGAACCGGCGATCTGGCGCGACCTGCGCGTGCCCGCCGCCATCACGCTCACCGATCTGCACAAGGTCATCCAGCGGGCGTTCGGCTGGGACAACCGGCACCTGCACATGTTCCGAAGCACCGATGCCGCGGGCCAGGAACGCCGGTTCGCCAGCAACGATGAAACAGTCATGGAACTGGAAACCGAGCAGGCAGCGGTCTTCACCCTTGAGGACGTGTTCAGCTCCAAGGGCACCGAGTTGGTTTACGAGTACGACTTCGGCGACAGCTGGCTGCACGAGATCAGCATCAGCGGCCATGCGGTAGCACCCGCAGGCCAGCTCTCTTGCATTGCCGGTGCCAACCGCGGTCCGGTGGAGGATTCCGGCGGAATCAGTGGCCACCGGGAGCTGTGCGAGATCCTGCTGGACCCGAACCACGAACGGCATGACGACCTGGCCAAGTGGTACTCCTGGGTTACCAACAAGCCTGCCGCACAGTTCGATCCGCAGGAATTCGACCTGGAGAAATGCAACCGGAGCCTCGCGCGGTTAAGTCCCCAACTCGGTGACGCGACGCCCACGCCTGAGGAAATGGCCGCCGTCGTACTTCCTGCAAAGTGGCTGCTGCAGCGGGTCGGCGCCGACGGGCTCGAGCTGACCAAGGACGGTTACCTCAAGCCCGCCGTGGTCGCCGAAGTGATGACCAGTCTCGGTTGGGAAAAGCGTTGGTACGGCAAGTTCAATCGGGAATCGCAGACGCTGCCGGTTTTGGACTTGCGTTCGGCGCTGCAGGAATGGGGCCTGCTGCGGAAATACAAGGGAAAGCTGGTGCGGACCCCTGCGGGGCGAAAAGCGTACGACGACGACGTCCGGCTCTGGAGCCACCTCGCCGACCGTTTCGCGAACCCGCGCACCCCGGCGGAGAAAATGGTCCGGAGGGTCCTCGTCCTTTGGCTGCTGGAGGACCGCGTGCCGTCTTACGACATGCTTGCTGAAGCCGTGACGCAGACCTTGATGAGCGTCGGATTCCGGATGCCGGACGGGGCCGCTATCCCCGAGCATGAGGGGCGGTATCTGTACAACGAATCGCGCCTCATGCTGGGCAGCCTCGGGGTTTTCGAGGAGGAAGATTATTTGCGCAGTTCCCCGTCGCCCAGCGAGGCCGGCATCAAATTCCTGTTGGAAGTCCAGCGGCGGCAGAATGAACAGCATGAAGACTGACACCGCAACGGGCGGGAAGCGGCTGAGCTGCAACGTCCCCATGCGCTGGGGCGACATGGATGCCTACGGGCACATCAACAATGTGGAGATCCTGCGCATTCTCGAGGAGGCGCGCATTCACGCCTTCGGGCCGCCGGCGGGTACCGGTGGACCGGGGCTGGACGTGGACCTGCCGGTCTTCTCCGACCTGCCTGAGGGAGCCCAGGCACTGGTGACCGAGCACCGGGTCAAGTATGTGCGGCCGCTGAACTACCGGAACATTCCGGCGCACGTAGAGGTCTGGGTCAGCGCGTTGAAGGCGGCCAGCCTGACCATCGCCTATGTCATTAGTGATCCGGTCACGCAGGACGAGTGCGTCCGGGCCGAAACAACGCTGGCGTTCTTCCACGAGGCGGATCAGCGGTTACTGCGTGTTACGCCGGAGCAGAGGTCCCGCCTGCGGCCGTTCGTGGGCGAAGCAAACTTCCGCTGACCAGCGGCTATGTCCGCGCCGGGCGACTCCGTGTACACTAGGTCACAGTTGTAGTGTTGCGCATGTACTAGGAACGGCGAACCCAAAGGGCTAGCCGTTTTTTCTGTAGAAGCGGACAATGGACACCGCGACTGGGGCTTCCCGAAGGCCGGGAACAGTCTCAAACAGAAGGATGCATAAAAATGGCAACAGGTACCGTCAAGTGGTTCAACGCTGAAAAGGGCTTCGGATTCATCCAGCCCGACGACGGCAGCGCAGATGTTTTCGCGCACTTTTCTGCGATCAATTCGGGTGGCTACCGGTCCCTCGAAGAGAACCAGAAGGTCAGCTTCGAAACCGAGCAGGGCCCCAAGGGACCCCAGGCAGTAAACATCACGGTCCTCTAAATAAGGATCTGAGGCTTTCGGGCCAGGAAACAGGGCGGATTTCCCGTCCTGTTTCTGTTTTAAGCAGCCGGATCGTGGCCGCCTTACAGCAACCCGCGCACTTCCGCCGTACCGGGGAACCGCCCTGAGTGTTGGACAGGCGCCTCGGTGCCGAGCAGACTGTCGGTATGGCGTCCGGTAAAGCTTTGCGAATCTTCACTGTCGGCCACGGCACCAGCAGCCGGGATGAACTGGCCGGACTACTGGCGGGGGCAGGCATCGAAGCCCTCGTTGACGTGCGGCGCTTTCCGGGCAGCCGCAAGCATCCGGACATGGGCAAGGATGCTCTGGCTAAATGGCTTCCCGACGCCGGTATCCACTACCGCTGGGAAGAGCAGTTGGGCGGCCGGCGAAGAATTCCTGCTGGCGAACCTGAACCGGACAGCTGGTGGAAGGTAGCCGCCTTCCGCGCCTACGCCGCCTACACCCGGACCCCTGAATTCGACGCAGGCCTGGAGCGGTTGCTGGAGTACGCGCCGTTGCAGGCGACCACCGTGATGTGCAGCGAAACTGTCTGGTGGCGTTGCCACCGGCGCCTCATCTCCGACGTCCTGGTCCTTCGGCACGGTGTGGAAGTGCTGCATTTGATGCCCGGCGGCAAGCTGACGCCGCACAAAGTGGCAGAAGGAGCCCGGCTAAACGGCAGTATTGTCCGTTGGGACGGGCCTGCCGAATAAGCGCCGCTCGACTGCGCGCATGAACGAACGCGAACGCGCCCGCGGTTTTGGCCGGAATGGCCGCAGATTGGGATGCCATTCCAGCCAAAACCGCGGACGCGTCCGGCAGGATCTTGAGTCTAGATATTGGTTACGCGTTGGTTACGCGAGGACGCTCAGCTTGGAGTCCTTGCGGCCGAAGAGTGCATGATCCACCGAAACGCGTCCCGGGCCCACCAGGGCAAGAGTCAGGGCGGCGGTGCCGAGGAGGAGCACCAGTTCGTAGCCGCCGTCCATGGCGAACACACCGGCCGGGGCGTGAACGAGGAACAAGGCGCCGAGCATGTTTACGAGCAGCAGGATGGCGACCGGGCGAGTCAGCAGGCCCAGGATCAGGGCGATGCCGCCGGCCAATTCGAGGGTGGCAACAACCGGAGCTGCGATCTCGGCGGCGGGAACGCCCATCTGGCCGAAGGAGGCCTGGGTTCCGGCGATGGTCCATTCGTTGAACTTCTGCCAACCGTGGGCGGTAAAGAGGAAGCCGAGGACAACGCGGAGGACAGTGCGGGCGGTATTGGTCAAAGCGATTTTGTTCATGATGTTTTCACCGTTTCTTATGGTCAAAGTATCGGCCGTCGGGAACGAGCGATAAGCATCAATTGATTGACGCTTCAATAAAAGAGTGGCAGAAAAACACTTGAAGTGTCAAGTCAGGCTTTGTCGACCCGGGTCGCCGGGCTCCAGTGCCGCCGTCGTAATCACGCTGTTCGGTCCTGGCTGTTTCCGAACATCGTCCAGCTTGCCCTGCTACAGTCCGCTTCGGATGCAGTTCGAGAACCAAGGATGAGATGACCAGCACAGCACGTAATGTTCAGGGTTTCGCCGCGGAATGGTGGGGCAGGATCGCCGCGGGCTTCCAGCAGGGACCCGCGCTGGACGCGCCGGCGATAGAGCTGTTTCTCATTCTGTTGGCGGCCTTGATGCTTTCCGTGCCGCGACCCATGTGGCGGTACTTCGGGTTGTTCGTCACCGTAGTCCACGAGTTGGGACACGCGTTCGCGGCGCTGACCACCGGGCGGATTGTCAGGGGCATCCACCTGCGCTTTGACCATTCCGGGGCGATGATCAGCCGCGGCTCGGGGAAGGCCGCCGCGGCCTGGACGGGGTTCTGGGGCTATCCGGTTCCCGCCGTTGTCGGGGCCGCACTGGTGTGGGCTGCTTTCAATGGCTGGTCCTCGCTGGCGCTGTCCGTGAGTGCGGTTCTGCTGCTGGTGACCCTGTTGTTCATCCGGAATGTCCAAGGGGCGGTCATCGCCGTCGGACTTGCGATCGTGTCCGAACTGATGGTGTTTTTCGCGCCGCCCGCGTTCCTCGGGCATGCGACATTGGCCATCGGGATTGCGCTGTTGGTCGGGGCGGTCCGCGACTGGCTGAACGTCGTGAGCGTCCACACACGCCGCCGCCAGCTCCTGGGCAACTCGGATGCCTACATTTTGTCCCGGCGCACGGGCCTTCCGTCCGGTGTGTGGCTGGCCGGTTTTGCCCTGGTGATTGCCGTTTCCTGCGCCGTGGCGGCGGGGGCGGCTTGGTCCGCCGTCGGGCCGATGGCTTTGCCCTTCTGATGGGTGTGATGGGTCAAGTAGCCGTCCACCCGCCCCGGCGGACAGCTACTTGACCGGCTAGGAAAGTCCAGGGCCCCGGATTGGTCAGCGAGGCTGTGCGGGGTTGGACGGATCCCCCTGCGACGGGGGATTGACAGGCGGCCCGGACGTAGCCGGCGATACGGGCGACCCGGTCTGATGCCGGGTCACTTCCGGCAGATCCTGTGCCACTGAACCGCTGGGTTCTGCGCCGTTCCGCAATGCCTCGATCCGTTTTTCGAGGACCTGGGTGACCGGCAGGCGGTTGCCATGCTCGCGCTCGTAGGCCAGCAAGGTGCTCACACCCTCCTCGTCCAGCGCCGTAATCCGTGTTGGCAACGTGCCGAGGGGGATATGGTCATAGTCGGGCAAGGGGAGTTCGTCATGCTTGGGGGAGTCGTTCATACTTCCTCCTGACTCGTCGAGACCGGAATGAATCCTTCCCCGCCGCCGCTGGTCCGTGAAGCAGGACCGTGGCGGAGGTTCCTATAACCTAACAGCGGACCGGGGTGAAAGTAAGGGGTTATAAGCTACCTTGGTCCGGCAGTTCTGGGAGCTGCCGGAGGCCCCCGAAAGGCCCTCAAATGCTCGGGAATTATTCACGCGTTCCGTTCGTTGTGCAGGCGATGTTGAAATTTTCGCTCAAACAGCTAAAATGGGCGCTCACATATAGGTCAAAAACCCAATACCATCAGGAGCACTAAACCCGCATGGCAACCGATTACGACGCACCCCGCAACAAGGACGATGACCAGAGCAACGAGTCTCTGGAAGCGCTGCAGACCCAGCGCTCCGGTGGTGCAAAGACCGCGCTCATTGACGTCGAGGACTCGGATACGGCCGAAGGCATTGATCTGCCCGGCGCCGATCTCTCCGGCGAAGAGCTTGTTGTCCAGGTCGTTCCGGCACGTGAAGACGAATTCACCTGCTCGTCCTGCTTCCTGGTCCGCCACCGCAGCCAGGTAGCCCGTGAAAAGAACGGCGAACTGTACTGCCGCGACTGCGAAGGCTAAACAGCTTCCTGCGAATCACCCCAAACCCCGTGCTTATGAGCGCGGGGTTTGTTGGTGAAAGGACACTTTCCAGCCGTCGTCGCGACGGACATACAAGGTGCTGACAAGGGCCGAATATTCCGGCTGGCCGTCGCGATGCGCGGTAACGCCGTAGGTTATGACGCCTGTCTCCGCGGTGGGCCACAAAACCTGGGGGACTTCGAGCCGGAAGTCCGACCACGGCGCGCCGCTCATGGCCTCGATGGTCAGGCTCCGGTCCGTCAGGCGCGTCCCGCCGGGCAGCAGCATCACCACTTCCGCGTCCAACATCGCCTGGTAGAACTCGGCCGCGGTCTGACCCCCGGATGACAGGGCTATCCAGCCGCGCTGTTCCAGTTCGATCAGTTCGTCGCTGGCGTCCATGGCTCCCCCTAGATCCGGTAGTGCCAGCACACACCAGCGGGACCCGCTAGTCAACCACTTCGATGACCCCCATGGCGCCACGCTCGGCATCCACAAAGGCATGGTTGACGAACGTGTACCGGCCGGCCTCCGCGAACTCGAGCTCGACAAATCCGCCTTGCGCAGCCGCGAGGTCAAGGGCCTGCGCCCCGCCCTGCTCCGCGTTATCCGGTTCCAGCAGGTAGGCCCCTTCCTTGAACACCGTGTCGAACTGCCCGCCCACCACGTGGAAGCTGGTGCCGCGGGAAGGACCGGCGGCCAGCAGCCAGATGCGCACGCGCTCACCCGCCTTCACCTGCAGCGGGTGGTGCATGTACTGCGTGGCGTGGCCGTTGAACATCACGATGTCGGGGTCTTCGGCAGAAATCTTGTCCACGTTTACCGGCCCGGCCTGCTCGCCGAGATAGGCCTCGGACTGGACCAGTAGGAACTCCTTGTCTACCTCAGGCAGGTCTGCCGGATCGATGATCACGGCCCCGAACAGGCCCGAGGCTATGTGGGCCGACATCGGCATCGTGCCGCAGTGGTAAAGCCAGATGCCGGAACGCTCTGCCGTGAACTCATAGATCAGCGATTCGCCCGGCGGAATGGTCCGCATGGGCTCGTCCGGGGAAACGGCGCCGGCGTGGAAATCCACCGAATGGCCCATGGTTCCGTTGTTGACTAGCGTGATTTCGAATCTGTCGCCGACCTTGCCCCGCAGCGTGGGCCCCATGACGCGGCCGTTGAAGGTCCAGGCCTGCTGCACGACGCCGGGAGCCACCTCCTGCGCCAGCTCCTCGACGTTGAGGGTCAGCTTGTGCGTGGTGCCTGACGCCGCCGGTGACAGTTCTGCCGCACGCGGCTCGAAGTCTTCGCCCGGCCGGGCATGGAAATCCAGCGCGCCCGCGGGAGCTGCCGTGCCGTCGTCGTTGTTCAGGTGGTTTGCATGGCCGCCGGCCGGATCCTGTGCCTGGCTTCCAGCATCCGCTGCGCTCTCGGCCTCGGCGGAGCCGGCCACGTTGATCTTAAAGCCCATGCCCTGGCTGCGGTGGCCCACCACGGTACACCAGCCTTCCACGTTCGTGCCGATGATGCCCGCGTCGATGGTGGCGGATTCACCCGGGTAGAGCCGGCCGGATTCCTGCCCCGTGGCCAGCCTCAGATCGTGCACCGTGGTGGGGTCCTCGTTGGTCAGTTCGATGACCAGCCGGTTGCCCTCGGGGACATCCACGGAGGCGGGCGAGAAGCGCATATTGTTGGCCGACACCCGGACCGTAGTGGTTTCGCCAGTGGGCTCCACTGCGGAGGCAGGAGCGGTGGAACCGGACAGCGCAGCAGGATCCATGGCCACGCCTCCAGCCGCGCCGAGCAGCACCAGGATCACTCCTGCGGCGCCCCAGGCAAGATGGTTCTTCGGTCGCGGCGCAGCTTCGACCTGCAGCGGCAGCGGCTTGCCGCCATTGGCCAGCACCGCCTTCCGCCCCGCAACAGATGCCTTCACTGCCCGGAACATCAGCGGCAGGAACGAGGCGAAGGCCAACAGCACCAGCACGGACACGATGACCCGCACCAAGCTGGGTACCGGAAGCAGGCAGACAAGCAAACCAAAATTCACGACGGCGGTACGCAGCATGGCAAATTTGCTCATCTGCGCGTTGGCCGCCTTAACCGCCGCAGGGCCTCCGCCCATAATTGCAGGCATCAGATAGCCCATGACGCCCAGCAGTACCTGGGCCACGAACCCGGCAGCGAACGGCGCGGTCAGTTCTCCGAGCCGATGCGGATCCAGCGGCCCGGAGATCAGCATCGTGAAGAGCGCGACCAGCGAACCAACCAGCCACACCAACCCTGCTCCGACCGAAAAACCGGGAAAGTCGTCCGGCCGCTTGGCCAAGGCGCAGCGGACAATATACACGCCAATGTAGGCCACACCGAGCAGATAAAGCAGTACGCCGGCGGCTGCGGCCGGAGCCAGCCCGACCAGCGCACCGAGCACCGAAATCGCCAGCCCGGCGGCCATCGCAATTAAACTGCGCCAACCTGCCAGGTCCATTCCCGCGGGCATCCGGGTGTGCAGAATGGTGGGCCAGAGGGTGATGAGCGTGCCGATTACCGTCAGTCCCACGAAACCAAGCAGATTGGTCACCTGGTGTGCCAGCAGGAGCCGGGCATGGGCTGCGTCGCTCAAACCGTACGCCAGCGCCGCCCCGAAAGCGGCCCCGACCGGCAGTAGCAGCGCTGCTGCTATATAGAACTTCACCGTGGTCGCGAACCGTGATGGCAACGCGCGGCGCAGTTGCAGCATCAGATGAACGGCATGCCAGGCAACAGAACCGCCCACCACCACGGCGCCGATCAATGTCAGGAGCCAGATGCCGGAAAGAACGCCGGCAACGGTCACCACAATCCCGGCGTTCAAGGTCCGGATGCGCCACAGTTGCACGGCGCGCGCCGTGTCCGGCAAGCGGTTCTTCAGCAGCGCTTCGGTGAAGTGCTGGCTCCAGATCAGGATGGAGTTGGTAACCATGCCCAGCGTGAACATGTGGACCAGCAGCCACCGCGATTCGGGGACGAACGGGTGGACGATCGCCAGAACAATCAACAGCACGAACCACACGGTGACCGGCAGGCTGGCCTTGCGGTGCCACGAGGACCGACTTGCCGGTCGGGAGGTCTGTGCCGGCGCCGGGGTTGTCATGAGTTATCCGCTCTTCCGCTCGAATCCAATGTGTCCGTCAGCCTGACCGTGCAGTAACCGGATCCGGCGAAAGGCTCAAGGTCTGCTGCGGTGCCTCCATGGTCTTCCAGCCAGCCGCGGACCAGGCCTAAATGTACGTTGCACACCACTTCAGGTTGCTCCCGCGCTGCCGCCAGCATCGGGCACTCGCGCAAGTGGATATCCACCTTGCCGGACGAGGCATCCTGCGTTGCCTTTTGGGGGAGTGGCACGAAGCCGTGCTCGGTCAAGCGTTGCAGGACCTGCTCAAGAGCGGGGCGGGAGGTATCGCCGACCCTCCCGTCCGAACGGTCCATGGCCGCCCAAACACGGCCCGCCCGTACCGCAGCAGCAGCGGGATCGGACGCTGCGTCCGATAACTCCGCTGCCAGGGCCACAGCGAGTTCAGTTGTTGGCTGGTGAGCCCGGACAGCTTCAAATAACGACGACGGCCGCCCCCGTCCGAGCGGCGCCTCCACGCGGTGCCGGACCAGACCAGTCTTGGCCAAAGCATTCAGGTGTTCACGGACGGTGTTTCCATGCAGCTTCGTAATGGCGGACAGCTCAGCGATTTTGGCTGGGCCGCCATGGCTTACCAGCGCCTGCAAGACTAAGGATTGAGCGCTCGTTAATGAGCGTGGTGCCCCCTCCGAAGTGGCAGGCGCAGGGCCTTGGTGTAGCCCAAATTGCGCCGTGGAGTTCCGTTCATTTTTCACGGTTCTAATTGTATTTATTCATGCCCTCTTCTCTAAATCCAATGGGAATGGGACTGAGGGTTATCCACCGCCACCTGTCGTTGTTGTGCGCTCCGTCACGCCGCAGTAGAATCGAATGTATGTTCGAGTCAATCGTTCCAGCAGAGATGGATCCGGTTAAGCCGGTCCCCGGTGATCCTGGTGCTGGACTGATCCGCGCCGCGATCCTGGAACTGGCGAACATGGACCAGGACGCCTCCGAGGGGGTGCGGATTGACCGGATTACCGCACTGGAGGAACTCAAGGCCGCCGCGGCTGCCGCGCAGGCGCGCGAGACGGAAGCGTTTGCTGCGTCCCGCCGGGAAACCCGGGCAGCGGCCGGGGTCGCGGCGGAGAAGCAGGGCCGGGGCCTGGCCAAGGAGATCGGCCTGGCACGCAAGGACTCCCCGAACCGGGGCGGTAAGCACCTGGGCATGGCCACCACGCTGATCAGGGAAATGCCGCACTCGTATAAGGCGTTGGCGGAGGGCCGGCTGAACGAGTGGCGGGCGACCATCCTGGTCCGCGAAACCGCGTGCCTGAGCGTGGAAGACCGGGCCCGCGTCGACCGGGAATTGTGTGCTGATCCGAAGACGCTGCGCGGCTGCGGGGACAAGCGGATCGGGGCGCTGGCGAAGCAGGCCGCGCTGCGGCTGGATCCGCTGTCGGTGGTCCGCCGGGCCGCGAAAGCCGAAACCGAACGCCATGTCTCCTGCCGTCCCGCGCCGGACACCATGGCCCAGGTGAGCTGCCTGCTGCCGGTGGTACAGGGCGTGGCCGTCCACGCGGCCCTGGCCAAGGAAGCCGACCGGCTGAAGGCGCAGGGCGATGAACGAGGCCGGGGCCAGCTCATGGCCGACATCCTCGTCGAACGCGTCACCGGCCAACCAGCCGAGAATCCCGCAAAAATCGAGGTGCAGCTGGTCATGACCGACCGCACCCTGTTCCAAGGCGACTCCGAACCTGCCCGTCTGGCCGGGTACGGCATCGTCCCCGCCCAATGGGCCCGCGACCTCCTCCGCACCGGCAACACCGACCACGACAACGCGAACGGCGGCACGGACGCCTCCGCCGACAGTAAGCCGATGAATGGCGTCGCCGGGGAAGACGAATTCGTTGCCGGCACAGCGGATGCCGGCAACGGGGACGGCGCTACGGCATCCGGCCCGCCAGACACAGCCGAACCCATACCGGCCAACGATGCAGGTGCCGACACCGGAAACACCGAAGAAACCGGTACGGCAACCGGGCCGCCAGGCTCGGAGCGAAGAGCCTCAGGCGATGGGGCCGATGAGTCGGAGGTGGAAGTGTGGGTGCGCCGGCTGTACACCGCGCCGGGCACCGGACAACTGCTCGGCATGGACTCGCGGGCGCGGTTAATGCCGTCCGGAATGCAGCGCATGATCCAGGCCAGGGACCAGCTCTGCCGCACACCTTGGTGCGACGCACCGATCCGCCACCACGACCACGTCGTGCCCTGGCGCGACGCCGGGGCGACCAGCGAGCTCAACGGGCAAGGGCTATGTGAAGCATGTAACCTGGCGAAAGAAACCGACGGCTGGCACGCCCGAAGCGTCCCCGGTCCGCGGCACACCGTCGAAACGACCACCCCGACCGGACACACCTACGTGTCAACCGCACCAGCCCTGCCTGGCACGCCACCGGCGGCGGAACAACCGGACGAGACAGTGGAGCCGTTCTCAGTCTTCGAGCAGGCGCTGGGCCGCATCGACTTCATCTACCGCCAAGCAGCCTGACAAGCAGGCAAGCGGTTAGTCGTTGGCGCTCCTTAGATGGATGGCTGCTTCCGGCGTCGCCACCCTGAAGCTGAAGGACTGCTCAAGATAGAGGTGGACGTTATCGGCATCGTGACGGTCATAGCCCACGGAGAGGTCTTGCCCGGACTCGAACAGGAAGTCGCCGCCGCGCAGGCTCATCACCACTGCACCGCGGACCCCGGGTGCCCACACAATGGGTCCTTCAAGGATCCGGCGAAGATGCTCGGCCAGCAGATAGCCGCCGCGCTCGGCCGTCTCAACTACAGCCGTATAGTGGCCGGGGCCAAGAGCGAGGCCGAAGGGACCGCCGATGCCTGCTTTCAGCAGCACCGCGACAGCCTTGGCAATGCGCTTCGGATAGTCGTTGAAATCTTCCACTCGGGGAACCGGCGGGTGCGGGCTGGCTTCGGTAATCCCCTCGATACCCGCCTGCTCCCAACCGTGGAAGACCGCTACGTTCTCCGCACTGGCTATTCGATGGGCAGCCTCGTGCAGGCTGCTCAGATCCACGTCCACTGCGCCGCGGTCATTATCCAGCAGTTCGGAGCGGGAGACGTTGAATTCCGCGCGCATTTCGACCAACGGCAGGACCCGCCGTCGGCGGGCAGCAATGCCATTGTCATCGGTGCCGGGCAGGGGCTCCGTTCTGCCCACGTTGGTGGCCGAATAGTCCCAGCCGAGCGGCCCAAAGAAGTCGACAAGCTTCCGTGCGCCCAGGGCAACGGTCAGTCGCTGTTTGGCCTCGGTGTCGAGCAGCAGCCAACCGCCGTCGGTAATGGGGGCGTGTTCGCGCAGGAGGTGGTTCATCGTCATGGTCGTGACTCCTTCAAGCTGCCGATTCCCAGGGACGGATCCGCCGCCGCGGCCGCCGCCGTCGACGACTGCGCAGCGCTGGCTCCGCTCCCTTCGGAGCCGGCCTTTTCGGCGGCTTCGCCATTCGCGACAATATCGCCGTCCTGGAAGAGGATTCCGCGGGCAATTGCGCGCCACACTGGTTTGGCGCGCAAAAGATACTCAAGCTCCATGCTGAAGTGCTTGAATTCCTCGGTCAGGGAGTTGTTCATGATGTTCCGGGCGGCGGCGTCCGGTTCCACGGAAATACGCTGCTCGTACCAGCCGATGGCCTCGGCTTCCTCGGTCAGGTTGGCGCACATCCGGGCAAAGGTGCGTGTCTCGGCAGAGAGTTCTCCTGCCGGCTCATGGTATTGGTCAAAGCCCATCAGCAATCCTTTGACGAGTGTCTGCGGAATCGTTGCTTACTTGCCAGCCTATCGGCGCCGCCCGGCGATGACTACCCCGGGATTGCCCGGAGCCTAGCCTTCCCACCCCAAGTTCCGCGCCATCCGCTGCAGCACGTCAAGGGTTGCCTCGTACTCCTGATCGGTGACGCCTTCGGTGACCTGTTTCCGGTTCCGGTCCACCACGTCGCCCAGCAGCGTCAGACTGTTGCGTCCCAGCTCGGTCAGCGAGTATTTGCCGTCGTCGTCGGTGATCCAATTACTTTCCAGCAGTTCGTCCAAATGCTCGGCCGAGGACTCTTCGGCGGTCTGGCTGAAGAACGGCTTGAGTGATTCGTTCAGCTCCGCCGCCGTGGCAGGGGCCTCCGCCAGCACATTCATGATCTGCCATTGCCGGCGGGTCACACCGTGCTCCTCAACGGTCGCGTCGAACTGCTCGTTGATCAGTCCGTCAACCAGTCTGAGCCAGAATCCAATGGGTCGATTAGCAGCCATGTCCCCACCATACAAAGCCACGTCAAGACCCCAAAGAGTACGACGGCGGTGCCTCCCGCCGTCGTAAGCCTTGCTGGGGTGCGGGCCGGCTTATAGCGTGAAGGCCTACCCGTTGAGGAGGACCGCATGAGCAATGAGCCGCAGGAGACGCTGGACAAGGAAAACCCGCGGGAGCCGGCCGTGGATGTGTCCACCGAGACCCAGGAGTACCCGGGGTTTACCGAGGAGATGGAGCCGCGGCCTGACCATGGCGAAGACAGCTACAAGGGCAATGACCGGTTGAAGGGCAAGAAGGCGCTGATCACCGGCGGCGACTCGGGCATCGGCCGCGCCGTTGCCCTCGCGTTCGCGCGGGAAGGCGCCGACGTCGCTATTTCCTACCTCCGTGAAGAGGAAGAAGACGGCCAGAACTGCCTGGACCTGATCCTGGCCGAAGGGCGCACTGCGCTAGGCGTCCCGGGCGACGTGCGTGACGAGGACTATGCGAAGTCCGCCGTGGCCGAGACTATCGACGAGCTGGGCGGCCTGGACATCTTGGTCAACAACGCCGGCTACCACCTCGGTCAGCCCAACGGCATCGAGGATATAACCCCGGACCAGTTGCGCCGGACTTTCGAAACCAATGTCTACGGCACGTTCTGGATGATCCAGGCCGCGCTGCCGCATTTGAAGCCCGGCTCGGTCATCATCAACACCACGTCCATCCAGGGGCACCATCCCTCCACAAGCCTGATGGACTACGCGGCCACGAAGGCAGCGCTGAACAACCTGACTTTCAGTCTGGCCGAGCTGCTGGGGGAGAAGGGGATCCGCGTCAATGCGGTTGCGCCAGGTCCTATCTGGACGCCGCTGCAACCTGCGACCACAACGCCGAAGAAGCTGGCTTCCTTCGGCGACAGCACGCCCTTGGGGCGGGCCGGTCAGCCGGCCGAAGTTGCCGGTGCCTTTGTCTTCCTCGCCTCCAACGATGCGCGCTACGTCTCCGGCGAGATCATCGGCGTGACCGGCGGCATGCACTTGGCGTAAGGACGGACGTACGACGTCGGTGGGCCGGGAACGCTTCCGGCTCACCTTTCTTCCGGGCCCGGGGAGGGGTGGTCAGTACTGCTCCCAAACCCGTGTACAGTGGAGGAAGTTGTTGTGTTGCGCATTTTGTATTCTGAGCGGCGAACCCATCTGGGCCAGCCGCTCTTTCTGTAGAAGCGGGAAAAGAACGCCGCGACTGAAACTCCCCGACAGTCGGGATGAGTTTCAATCTCAGAAGGATGAATAAAAATGGCTACAGGTACCGTGAAATGGTTCAACGCTGAAAAGGGCTTCGGCTTCATCGAGCCCGAAGACGGCAGTGCCGACGTTTTCGCTCACTTCTCCGCTATCAACTCGGGCGGCTACCGTTCTCTCGACGAGAACCAGAAGGTCAGCTTTGAGACTGAGCAGGGCCCCAAGGGTCCCCAGGCTGTAAACATCCAGGTTGCATAATTTTGTAATCTGAGGTCCTAGGACCAGAAGCAGGGCGGGAAGAAATTTCCCGCCCTGCTTCCTTTTAACCACCGGCCCGGTCCGATGCCGCCTTCCGTCACCGACCCGTGTACAAAACTGAGCAGGGGCCATAGCCTAGCTGTAAGTCTGCCCATCGCTGTCGAAGGGAATTTAGGCAATGACTTCTGTGAATACTTTCGGTGCACGAGGTACGCTGAACGCCGCCGGAACCGACTATGAAATTTTCCGGCTGAATGCCGTCGATGGCGCCGACCGGCTGCCGTTCAGCCTTAAGGTCCTGCTGGAGAACCTGCTCAGGACCGAGGACGGCGCCAACATCACCGCGGACCATGTCCGGGCGCTGGCCCAGTGGGATCCCGAAGCGGAGCCCAGCACGGAAATCCAGTTCACCCCGGCGCGCGTGATCATGCAGGACTTCACCGGCGTGCCGTGCGTGGTGGACCTGGCGACCATGCGGGAGGCGCTGGAAGAACTCGGCGGCGACCCCAAGAAGGTCAATCCGCTGGCACCGGCCGAACTCGTCATCGACCACTCGGTCCAGATCGACGTGTTTGGCAATTCCAGTGCCTTGGAGCGCAACATCGAGATTGAGTACGAGCGCAACGGCGAGCGGTACCAGTTCCTGCGCTGGGGCCAGACAGCCTTCGACGATTTCAAGGTAGTGCCCCCGGGCATGGGCATTGTCCACCAGGTCAACCTGGAGTACCTGGCCCGCACCGTGATGACGCGCGAGGTGGAGACCGGTAACGGGACCGTGTTGCGCGCCTACCCGGATACCTGCGTCGGCACGGACTCGCACACCACTATGGTCAACGGACTGGGTGTGCTCGGCTGGGGCGTCGGCGGCATCGAGGCCGAGGCAGCCATGCTCGGCCAACCCGTCTCCATGCTGATTCCGCGCGTAGTCGGATTCAAGCTGACCGGCGAGATTCCTGCCGGTGCCACTGCCACGGACGTGGTCCTGACCATCACCGAGATGCTCCGTGACCATGGCGTCGTCGGGAAATTCGTGGAGTTCTACGGCGAAGGCGTGGCCGCAGTGCCGCTGGCCAACCGCGCCACGATCGGCAACATGAGTCCGGAATTTGGTTCGACCGTGGCGATGTTCCCGATCGACGACGTGACGCTGGAGTACCTGCGCCTGACGGGGCGTTCCGATGACGACGTCGCCCTGGTGGAGGCCTACACCAAGGAACAGGGGCTGTGGCACGATCCGGCCAAGGAAGTGACGTACTCGGAGTACCTCGAGCTGGACCTCTCCACCGTGGTGCCGTCCATCGCGGGCCCCAAGAGGCCGCAGGACCGGGTGTCGCTGACCAACGCCAAGGCCCAGTTCCACCGGGACCTGGAAAACTATGTCCACAAGAGCGTGGAAGCCGAAGGCGCCACCGTGGACGAGGCCGTGGAGGAATCCTTCCCGGCCTCGGATCCGCCCACGTACACGGAGGCCGGCAGCAAGGTCAAAAACGCCCCGCATATGACCGTGACCCGGACTGACCCGGATTCGGGCTGCGCGCACAATCCGGTGGAGGTCTCGATGCCGGACGGCCGCCGGTTCGAACTGGACCACGGCGCGGTGAGCATCGCGTCCATCACCTCCTGCACCAACACATCGAATCCCTCCGTCATGCTTGCCGCCGCGGTGCTGGCACGGAATGCGGTGCAGAAGGGGCTGGCCTCCAAGCCCTGGGTCAAAACCTCGGTGGCGCCGGGCTCCAAGGTGGTCACCGACTACTACGACAAATCCGGCCTGACCCCGTACTTGGAGAAGCTGGGCTTCTATCTGGTGGGCTACGGCTGCACCACCTGCATCGGCAACTCGGGGCCGCTGGAAGAGGAGATCTCCCAGGCCATCGCCGACAATGACCTGGCCGTGTCCGCTGTCCTCTCCGGAAACCGCAACTTTGAAGGCCGGATCAATCCGGACGTGAAGATGAACTACCTGGCCTCGCCGCCGCTGGTGGTCGCCTACGCCCTGGCCGGCACCATGGACTTCGACTTCGAGGACGATCCGCTTGGCCAGGACGAGGACGGCAACGACATTTTCCTGAAGGACATCTGGCCGGACCCGCTGGAGGTCCAGCGCATTATCGATTCCTCGATCGACGAGGATATGTTCACCTCCAGTTACAGCACGATTTTCGACGGCGACGAGCGCTGGCGCTCGCTGCCCACGCCGGAGGGCGCGACCTTCGCGTGGGACGAGCAGTCCACCTATGTGCGCAAGCCACCGTATTTCGAGGGCATGCAGGCCGAACCCCAGCCGGTGCAAGACGTGGCCGGGGCGCGGGTCCTGCTCAAGCTCGGTGATTCGGTAACCACGGACCACATCTCGCCCGCGGGATCCTTCAAGTCGGATACTCCGGCGGGCAAGTACCTGCTTGAGCACGGCGTGCAGCGCAAGGACTTCAACTCCTACGGTTCCCGCCGCGGCAACCACGAGGTGATGATCCGCGGCACCTTCGCCAACATCCGCATCAAGAACCAACTGCTGGACGGCGTCGAGGGCGGCTTCACCCGGGACTTCAGCCAGGACGGCGCGCCGCAGGCCTCCGTTTACGATGCCTCGATGAACTATCAGGCGGCCGGCACGCCGCTGGTGGTCCTGGCCGGCAAGGAATACGGCTCCGGTTCCTCACGCGACTGGGCGGCCAAGGGCACCGCGCTGCTGGGTGTGAAAGCCGTCATCGCCGAGAGTTTCGAGCGTATCCACCGTTCCAACCTGATCGGCATGGGCGTGCTGCCGCTGCAGTTTCCCAAGGGGGAAACTGCCGAGTCGCTGGGCCTGACGGGCACCGAGACGTTTGCCATCGGCGGTGTCACCGAGCTCAACAACGGCTCGACGCCGAGGACCGTCCGGGTTACCGCCACGGCTGAGGACGGGACGACCAGGAATTTCGACGCCGACCTGCGCATCGATACCCCGGGCGAGGCCGACTACTACCGGCACGGCGGCATTCTGCAGTACGTCCTGAGGCAATTGGTCGCGTAACCGCAACGTGGACGGAGGCGCCGGCCGAACGTGCCCGGAATCTCCTCCGTCCACGGGCTTTCTTCATCACTTGGTGAAAAAGCCGATGAAACGCTGCATCCGGCGTCGTGCATCGGTCTCCTGCCAACCGTGCCCTGAAAGTTATGGTCGTTTCCACACCTAAATACTAAGTTGCCTTAGTATTTAGGTGTGAGCTTAGCTCCGCGTGAATCAACCATTGCGGTCCACCGGGCCGCAACAGGACAGATTGGAACGACGCAATGACCGCATCATCAGGCCGCGTTGAAGCCCGCGGCAACGAGAAAACCAATGTCCAGAAGGCCGCCATGGCCGTCGGCGCAGTATTCCTTTTGGTCGGTATCCTGGGGTTCATTCCCGGCGTCACGACTAATTACGACCAGATGTCCTTCGCCGGGCATGAATCGGAGTCCATGCTGCTAGGCGTTTTCCAGGTCTCCATCCTCCATAACATCGTCCACCTGCTCTTCGGCATCGGTGGGATCGCCATGGCGAAGAGTGTCTCAGGTGCCCGCAACTACCTGATCTGGGGCGGTGCTATTTACCTGGTCCTGTGGCTGTACGGCCTGATCATCGGACACGATACCGCCGCCAACTTCGTCCCGGTCAATACCGCGGACAACTGGCTGCACTTCGTCCTGGGCATCGCCATGATCGCCCTCGGTGTCCTGCTCACCCGCAACCGCACAACAGCCAGGCGCACTTAGTCCCATCGAAGAACAACCGGAGCGGCTCGGAAGTGATGGCAGGGCTGCAGGCGCTGCCATCACTTCTCGCTGACCGGTGAAAGGTGAATCATGAGGAGATCCCGGCTGGCGGTGGCCCACGGCTTGTTCAACATGGCGGCAGGGCTCTGGCCGTTACTTCACTACCGCAGTTTCGAAGCGGTGACAGGGCCAAAAGCGGACGACTGGCTGGTCAAATGCGTGGGCGGCCTGATTGTTGGCGCCGGCTACGCCCAGCTGCGCGCCCGGAAATCACCGGAAGGACTGGCCACAGCCCGACGCATCGGAGTGGGAACGGCGGGAACTTTCGCCGCGGTTGATCTGATCTACGGCGGCACTGGGCGCATCAGCGGCGTGTATCTGCTCGATGCGGTTGTGGAAGCAATGTGGCTGCGGGCCTGGACGAAGGATCTGATGGTCGAACGCTACGACTGTCCCGCCAGGCCGATCGACCAACGACGGCGGATCGGCCCGGCGTCCGTTCTGGATGTCCCCTCCTAGGCCAGGTCTGGATGTCCCGTCCTAGGACAGGCGCCTGAAGCTAGCCGGGGAACTGCACGTAGGGGGCGTCCCCGTCGCCGTCGTTGTCTGTATCGCCGAAGGCTTTCTTTTCCAGCTCTTCCGCCTTCTCCGGATCTCCGCCGTGCGCGCGGTCCTCGTCCTGCTCAAGCCGGCGGGCTCCGCCTTCGGTGTCGTCCTGGTTGCCAATGGTCCCTTCCGACGCGCTGTTCGGGGCCTCGGTATTCGGGTTTTCTTCAGACATTTTCTGCCTTCTTTCCTTCGGCTGAGCGGCCTGCGGTTGGGCCTGCACTCCCAGCCTAGGCAGGCCCAACAAGCCTGCCAAGGGCTCTTGCGGGACCGGCCGGAATGAGTTTTGTTACGAGGCTTCGACGCATGGCGGTGCCCATTGCTCCGCGGGGCGAATTTTCGTACTCTTATTCCGACCAAAAGCTTGGTCATCGGCCTCTAATGGGAGAGAAGCCAATGAAGTACCACACGCAACGATGCGTGCGTCTCGACTTTGCAGAAGTCGGAGACGACCATGACGCTTTCTGACTACGAGCGTCAGCAGCTGTTCCTGCTTGAGCAGCAGCTCAGGGTGGATGATCCGGCCCTGGCACAATCCCTGTCCCTCGCTCCGGCTCCGGCCGTTCCCCACCGCACCCTCGTAGCCGGCTGGCTGCTGGTGCTTTGCGGAGCCACTGCGGTGCTGTGGGGGGCTTACGCCAGTTTCGTCGCATCGGCCGTTGTCGGCCTGCTGTTCGTCGCAGCAGGTTTGTACTGGGCGGAGAATCCCGGCAGCAGGAAACTAAGAAGAATGTAGACTCTTCCGGGTTCGCTCAGGAATCCGTCCGTCAGTCTTTTCCGTCCGTCAGTCTTTTGCTGACTCCGTGTCCGGCTCGTCCGGCTTCTGGCCTTGCTCGGTATCCGCGCCTTCGGCTGGCGCCTGCGGGTGCTGCCCGGAGTCGGTGGGCCGCTGGGGGCGTTCGCCTTCGGCCGGCATCTCGCTGTGTTCGCGCGGATTGTTGCCGGACTCGGTTGCCGTCATGGTGTCCTCCTGGTCGCGGTTCCCGCTGTGCGGGTTCCGGTTGCTGGGTTACTGGTCCTTCGAGAGCCGGCTGCTTGATTTCTGCAGGCGGTCAATGTGTTCCGATGCTTCGGCCTTGGTCAGATTGGCGGGCAGTTCCTCCCCGGCCTCGCGGGCGAGCGTGTCCAGGTAGCTGCGTTGGGCGTCAGTCATCGGTTCATCGCCGGTGACCCATTCCTCCGGGTCCCTGTTGATGTCGCCGCCGGATTCCGGCGTCGGGCTGCCGAGGGTTTCTTCTGCCATGGGGTGCTCCAATCTCGTGGGTTCGGGTTCGGGTTTCGGGTCGTGTCCGGGGTCGGGTGCGGGCGCGGGGGAGGTGTCTGCGGTTAGTGGACCCCGGACATGAGGCTCTTGATGGGCTTGACGGCGAGGAACAGTGCCACGGCCATCACAATGGCCACGGCGCCGATCGTGCCGAAGTACGGTATTTCGTCGGTCGGATCGTAGAATCCCGCGAGGACGCCGGACAGCGCCGTGCCCAGTGACACCGAAAGGTAGTTCAGGGCGACCATCTGCGTGGTGAAAATCCGGGGGGCCAGTTTTGTGGATAGCGACAAGCCGACCGGCGAGATCATCAGCTCGGCCACGGTGAACAGGAACAGGATACCGACGATCGCCAGCAGCGGGCTGCTGTTGGGACCGCCGCCGGCCAGCGGGATGAACGCCAGGATGGCCAGCCCCATGACCGCCAGTCCGATGGCGAATTTCAGCGGCGTCACCGGCTGCTTGTGGCCCAGTCTGGTCCACGCGGCGGCGAACAGCGGGGCAAGCAGGATGATGAAGATCGGGTTGAAAGACTGCACCCATTCGATCGGCATGATCCATCCGAAAATGTTGCGGTCCAGCCGCTGGTCCGCGTACAGCGTCACCACCGTGAACTGCTGCTGAAAAAGCGAAAAGAACGCCGCGCTTGCGATGAACATTGGGATAAAGGAGTACACTCGCCGTCGTTCGGTGTGGTCCACGCCTCTGCTGCTGAGAATGACGACGAAATACATGATGGCTGCGGCAATGGCAACGCCGGCGACCACCGTATCCAGGTTTGCCGGAGTGATCAGGCCGCTCATGACGGCGACCACAATAACGACGACGGCGGCAACCGCCAGGATCGCGATCAGCGGCTTCTTCTTAGATGGCAACGGATCCGGGACGATGTGGGACTCTTCGGGCAGGTTCTTTCGCGTCAGGCCGTACTGGATCAGGCCGACGGCCATGCCGATCGCGGCCAGGCCAAAGGCGAAGTGGAAGCCCAGCGTCTCGCGGGTGAGACCGGTCAGCAGCGGCCCGAACAACGCACCGATGTTCACGCCCATATAGAAGATGGAGAAACCGGCATCGCGCCGGTCGTCGTCACGGTCATAGAGGGACCCCACCAGCGCCGTGGCATTCGCCTTCAAGCCGCCGCTGCCCACCCCGACAAGAATCAAGCCCGTGGCCAGCCCGGCGACACCGGGCAGCAGGGCCAGGGCAATGTGGCCGAACATGATCATCACGGCGCTGTAGAACAGCACACGTTCGGAGCCGAGCAGGCGGTCCGCTACCCAGGCGCCGAGGATGCTGGAGAGGTAGACGGAGCCGCCGTAGGCACCGATGATGCCGGCCGCAACGCCCTCGTCAATGCCGAGGCCACCCTCCGATACCTCGAAATACATGTACAGCAGGACGACAACCTGCATGCCGTAGAAGGAGAAGCGCTCCCAGAGCTCTACGCTGAACAGATTGGCCAGCATGCGCGGCTGGCCGAAGAATGTCTTGCCGCTCGGATTCCTGTGATTTGTTTCCGTCGGTGCCATACTTCCCCATGCTCCCACTCACTGTGGGACCTGTCACGGGTGCCGCCACGAACGGCCTTTCGGCTTAGGCCCTGATCAGCGGCTTCTAGTCGTCAGTATCGGGGCCCTCCGCGGCGTCCTGCGAGTGCGGGTGGGAGACGTACGGGACCTGCTCCAGCTCTCCCTCCACCGCATCCTCGCTGTGCAGGCGGTCGTTCTCTTGCGGAAATACTGGTGTTGTCATGGCTGCTGTCCTCCAGCGGGCGCGCCCGTCCCACGTAGGCGGGCTGATGCTTCCAAAGGTACCCCCGGGCCGGGGCCAGTTCCACCCCTGCTGGTCCTGCTCCGCACGCCACCACGGCCCGCTACCTACTCGACACGGCGGGAGGCCGGAAAGGATTTCGCCTCATGGCGGGCCTGCCTGCGCCCGCCGTCGGCTGCCGGCCCTGCGGTAGCTAACGGTTAGGAACAGGCGGTGGATTGTGATGACGGTGGCAAGCCAGGCAGTGCCCAGCGTCCAGGCGACAAGGACATCAGTAAACCAATGGTGGCCCAGGAAGACGCGGCTCAGGCCCATGGCGACGGCGAACAGCGCCGCTCCCGCGATGGTCAGCGTGCGCGTGCGCTTCGATTGCTGCTTCAGGACCAGCAGGTAGGCGACGATTCCAGCGATGACGATGGAGTTGAGCGAGTGGCCGCTGGGAAAAGACGGCGAATATTCGAAGGGCGCTACCGCTGAGGAAAGCGGCGGCCGGGTGCGCCCGATGAGCTCTTTCCCGGCAATGGTCATCAGCAGGGAGCCGGCGGCCGCAGCGACCATGAGAATCAGGGGTGTCCATGACCTTCGCCGAAGCGTCAGCACGAGAAGTGCCAGGGCTGCCAGCACGGTCATGCCTACGCTCCCGCCGAGATTGGTGAAGGCCGTGACCGCCGTGTTGGCTTCCGGGGAACGTACCGTCTCGGCGGCGTCGAGCAGCGGTTGGTCCAGTACAGCGACGCCATCGGTTTCGACAACGGCTTCGTAGACTTCGGCCGAAAGAGCAGTCAGGGCGGTGGCGAGGATGGCGCCGGCCGTGAGCGTGATGACGAGCGCGGCGTGCGGACCGAGCGCGCGGCTGGCCCATTCCATCGCACGTGCGAAAAACCGCCCCACCGGGGTCTTCCACTGCGTGAGATCCTTGCTACCGACAAAACGATCCTCTGTCGGCTTCGGCGGCTCGTGCGGCCCGGGTGTCATGCTGCCTGTCCGGTACGGGGGCGGCGTACGACGGCGGCGGGAACCTTGCGTGCGCCGGTACGGTACCACTGGTGCCACAGCAAGATGATGAGCGCCAGTTCCACCGCGCCGCCAGCGTAGTACATCAGTTGCCCTCCGGTCTCTGCCTGGCCGGCAGGGACTCCGGCTGGCGGGATGGCGCACAGGCTCTTGGCCAAAACGTTGTGTGCCGCAATGCTCGCGATCAGCACAACGCACCGGTAGGCATGCGTCGGCCGGTGCGGAGCCGGATCCCGTCCCACCATTGCCGCGGTAAAAAGGTAACCGGCAGCCAGCACATGGCCCATGACCAGCCAGTGGATAAAGACAGCATCCTGCATACCTTGGTAAAGGTCCGTCCGGTACATCGAAATCCCGATGGCTGAGCGCGGCGAAAGGGCCCACGAAGGTTGATGCCGCGGCGATCGCCCCGAGAATGAAGAAGGCCGAGCGGCGTTTCGGCCAGCCGGCTACCCGTGGGGAAGCGGCCGAGAAGAGATACGCGGCGACTGCGACCAACGCCGGCAGGAAGAGCGCAACTTCGAGCAGGAAGCCGCCGTGCTCATGCATCGTTCGCCAGGCTGTCCCGGGCTTGCCAGCCGCGGAACAGCAGTTTGTGCTGCACCAAGCCGTCATACAGCTGGAACGCTCCAGCCCCGAGCAGCCCTGCACCCGCCCACAGCCGACGGCGCAGTTCGTGCCGCCGGCGTAAATCGGCGAACAGGAACAACCCGGCGATCGTGGCGAACCAACTGAAGGCATGGAACACGCCGTCGGAAACGAGTCCGGCGGCCGTTGTGCCCCGGTCATAGAAATGATGCCAGTGCAGGAGTTGGTGAAAGACCACCTCGTCCAGAAAGGCGATGACGCCCAACCCGAAGAGCAGCCCGGAGACGAGATTCTTCCGACGGGCTGCAGGAGTCGGCATGTTCAGTCCTGCTGGTTCCGCTTCAGCGGATCCTGCTCCTCTGTGGATTGGCCAAGTGCATTCTCCGGTTTCTGATCGGCTGCCGGGTCGCCGCTGCCGACAAAGCCTGGGGGAACTGCGCCGCCTGCTTGGGTCTGCTGCTCATCGCGGATGTTATCGGGGCGGTCTTTTTCGCTCATGCCGGCTCCTCAAGGGTGAAGCCGCAATCGCAGCGGTATGTCGTGACTGGGTGCGGCTCGGCTATTGCTCCGGAGCCGACTGCGGAACCCGAAGGTTCCGCGCCGACGAGCAGAGGTTCCGAGACGGACGGACGATCGGCATCGACCACCTGCATGGGTTTGCGGCAGTGCACCCTGTTTCTCATCGTGTGTAGCAGCGATGCGTCCGTGGGAAGGAACTGCGCAAGTGAAGGCGCTGTAAGGGTCGACGGTACTGCGTTCGGTCTGTCAATCATGCTTTCGTTCGTGCCTTCCAAATTTGGGTACCACTAAAGCCAAGCATGCTTATTATGGCGAAGGCAAGCTCAAATAGGTCCCTGTGGATATGCTATGCCGATGCCTGACTACGCTGAGGGCTTATTGTCGCCGAGCCCGTGATTGCCGTTGTTGTCCCCTCCGATGAGCCGCTTCCTGGCTTCATTGCGGGCGCGTTGGATCTTGTCGGCGTGCTTGCCCTTGGTCGCTTTGTCCGCGGCATTGGCAGCGCGCTCAACCAGTTTGGCGCCGGCCTGCTTCGTCTTGGGGTTCTGCAGTGCCTGCCTGACCTTCGGGTTTCGCGCGAGCTCCTGGGCGATCTTGCCGAACTTGCTGAATCCTGCCATGGGGTATGCCTGCTTTCGTTGACTCTCCACCACGCAGTCCTTTCAACAGGATGCGTAGTCCTCCAGCCCCACATCCTAGACAAAGAGTCTGGGGAGTTTCTGTGTAGAGGGAACGGCCTGCTATTGACAGCGCAGACGGGACTTCTGCATTCTGGGCGGACGTGCTCCATTGAAGTTCCATAGACGAAGCCGTCATGCGGCAAGAGTGGCAGGACAATCGTGAAACGTGACCTCCAGAGACAGGCGGCAGGAAACCGGCGCAGTATCTTGGGCATGGCCGTGGTGATTGCGTTTCTGCTGGTCGCCGGGTGGGGCATGTTCTTCGCCGTCGTATTACCCGGGCAGTATGAACTTGCCGACCAGGCACCTTTTGGGCTCGGGCTGGCCTTTACTGCTTTCATTCTCGGAGCGCGCCACGCGTTCGACGCGGACCATATTGCGGCCGTGGACAACACCACACGCAAGCTGGTGGGGGAGGGCCGCCGGCCGGTGTCGGTGGGGTTCTGGTTCGCGTTGGGCCATTCGAGTGTTGTGATCGTTGCCGTCGCACTGCTGGCCGCGGGACTGAATCTGCTGGCCGACCAGATTTCCGACGACGGTTCGGTGCTCGCTTCCATTACCGGGCTCTGGGGGGTTATCGTCTCCGGGCTGTTCCTGCTGCTGATCGGCTCACTGAACCTGTATTCGTTCATCGGGATCGCCCGCGTTTTCCGCCAATTACGGAGCGGCGAATACAACGAGGCGCAGATGGAGGAACTGTTGCAAAACCGCGGCCTCATCAATCGCATTCTGGGGCCGTTGGCCCGTCAGATCGACCGGCCGTGGAAGATGTATCCTATCGGAGTGCTGTTCGGGCTGGGGTTCGACACGGCGACGACGATCGGGTTGTTCGTGATCGGCGGCAGCGCCGCGCTGGCCGCGCCGTGGTACGTGGTTCTCGTGCTGCCGGTTCTGTTTACGGCGGGCATGACGTTGTTCGACACACTCGATGGCATTTTCATGCACCGGGCGTACCAGTGGGCGTACGCGCGGCCGGTGCGGAAGGTGTATTACAACCTGATGGTTACCGGCATGTCCGTGATCGTGGCTTTCCTGGTCGGCGGGGTGGGCCTGTTGGGGTTGGCGGCGGAGAAATTGCCGGTGCGTGGCGGCCCGCTTGCCTGGGTGGCTTCGGTGGATCTGGAGAATTTCGGTTTCGTGATCTGCGGGCTGTTCGCGGTGGCCTGGCTGTCCGCGGCCGCGTATTGGAAGCTGGGCAAGGTCGAGGCCCGCTATTCGGTGCCGGACTGACCGTCCGTAACGACCGCGGCCATTGCCGGGGCTGGAGTCGCGTGGTTACACTCAGGTTGTACTGCGTTCGCGTTGCCGGTAAGCACGTCTTTTGAGAATGCTTGGAGTCCGCTGATGTTGTTGAGCACCTTTGAAGTTGAACGCCTGATGACCTATACGGCCGCTAAACTCGCGATGGAGCGGAAGGGTCGTGGGCTGAAGCTCAACCTGCCCGAGGCCACCGCGGTCATCACCTCTTATTTGCTTGAGGGTGCCAGGAACGGGGACACGGTTGCGGACCTGATGGAATCGGGCCGTGAAGTCCTTGGCCGGGACGAGGTGATGGAAGGTGTTCCGGAGATGCTGGCGCAGGTCCAGGTCGAGGCGACCTTCCCGGACGGAACGAAACTCATCACGGTCACGGGACCGATCCAATGAGGATTACTGAGAATCCTTTCAGCAACCCGGCCCTGGCCAGCCGGGACACCGATGATAATTACAGCCATCCCAGTGACAACCCGGGCTATGACACCGGTGTTGTCTATAACCATAAGACGCGTCATCCTGCTTCCGGGTCCTCGGGGACGAGCCAGCCGCGGCGTCCGGGCACCAGCGAGCGGCAGTCGCCCACCCGGCAAAGCAGCCAGAAAGTGGTGGCCTACGAGCCTATCGTCCCGGGTGAAGTGCTGTACGGGGATGAAGCGGTGGAGATCAATGCGGGCGCGGAAGTGACGGTCCTGCGGGTCGAGAACACCGCTGACCGGCCGGTCCAGGTCGGGTCCCATTACCATTTCGCCGAGGTGAACTCCGGGCTGGAGTTCGACCGTGACGCGGCGTGGGGCAAGCGGCTGAACGTGCTCTCCGGCGGTTCCATGCGTTTCGAGCCGGGCGCGGCCGAGGAAGTGGAACTGATCCCGATCCGGGGGGCCAGGATCGTCCTTGGCCTCAGGGGTCTGTGCAAGGGGAACCTCGATGGGTGAGATCCGGCGTTCGGAGTATGTTGCCTCGTTCGGTCCGACGACGGGGGACCGGATCCGCCTGGCCGATACCAACATCCTCATCGAGGTTGAGGAGGACCGGTGCCGGGGCGGGGACGAGGCGGTTTTCGGCGGCGGCAAGTCGATCCGCGAGTCCATGGGCCAGTCATCGGCGACCCGGGCCGAGGGCACCCCGGACCTGGTCATCACCGGGGCGGTGGTCCTGGACCACTGGGGCATCATCAAGGCCGATGTCGGTGTCCGCGGCGGCCGGATCGTGGCGCTGGGCAAGGCGGGCAACCCGGACACCATGGACGGGATCCACCCGGACCTGGTCATCGGCCCGTCCACGGAAGTGATGTCCGGCAACGGCCTGATCCTGACCGCCGGGACCGTGGACACGCACGTCCATCTCGTCGGCCCGGACATGCTGGCCATGGCCCTGCAAACGGGCACGACCACGGTGGTCGGCGGCGGCACCGGCCCCACGGAGGGGTCGAAGGCGACCCTGGCGACGCCGGGTTCGTGGTGGATCGAGCGGATGCTCGAGGGCCTGGAGCCCTGGCCGCTGAACGTGCTCTTCCTGGGCCGGGGCAACACGACGTCGCACGAGGCCATGTGGGAACAGTTGCGCGGCGGGGCCGGCGGGTTCAAGGTCCACGAGGACTGGGGTGCCACGCCGGCGGTCATCGACGCGGCCCTGCAGGTCGCCGATGACTCCGGGGTCCAGATCGCCATCCACAGCGACACCCTGAACGAATCCGGTTTCGTCGAGGACCTCCTCGAGGCGGTCAACGGGCGCACGTTCCATGCTTTCCATACCGAAGGCGCCGGCGGCGGGCACGCCCCGGACATCATCAGGATCGCCAGCGAATCCTACGTGCTGCCGGCCTCGACGAACCCGACGCGGCCCTTTACCCGCAACACCATCGACGAGCACCTGGACATGGTCATGGTCGCGCACCACCTGAATCCGCAGGTCCCCAACGACCTTGCCTTCGCCGAGAGCCGGGTGCGTGAAGGAACGATCGCGGCCGAGGATGTGCTGCAGGACATGGGTGCGCTCTCGATCATGTCCTCGGATGCGCAGGCGATGGGCCGCATCGGCGAAGTCGTGATGCGGACCTGGCAGACCGCGCACCGGATGAAGCGCCTGCGCGGTTCCCTGCCCGGGGATGACCGGGCCGATAACCACCGTGCCCGCCGGTACGTCGCGAAGTACACGATCTGCCCCGCCGTCGCGCACGGACTCGAACACGAAATCGGGTCCATCGAGCCGGGCAAACTGGCGGACATGGTGCTCTGGCAGCCGGCACTGTTCGGCATCCGGCCGACAGCCGTGTTCAAGGGCGGGGTCGCCGCCGTGGCAGCGCTGGGAGATCCCAACGCGTCCGTACCCACGCCGCAACCGGTCATGGAACGCCTCGGCTTCAGCGCCTTCTCCCGCGCTGCCGCTTCCACCTCGGTGGCGTTCGTCGCTCCCGCGGCGATCGAAGACGGACTCGCAGACCGGCTCTCGATCAACCGCCCGCTCGTCCCGGTCGGCAACGTCCGCGGCCGCGGCAAGGCAGACATGCCCGAAAACACCGCGATGCCGCACATCGAAGTCGATCCGAATACCTACGGCGTCAAAATCGACGGAGAACTGATCGAGCACGAACCGGCCACCGAACTGCCCATGGCACAGAGATACTTCCTGTTCTAATGCTGGCCCACGCGCGTCTTATCGCGGACAACCCATCCGGCACGACGGGAAGACAGTCCGCGCGCATCCTGCGCATGCGGTCCCAGGCGCCGTTGATTCTGCGACCTACCCGCCAACAACCGCCGGCGGCGCTGCACCATTGGCGGCTGAACACGGATCACAGTGCCGGCGTCAGCCTGGTTGCCGGCGCTGCCGGTCCGCTGGGCGGAGACCACTTCCGGCTCGATATTGAGGTCAGGGAGGGGGCGGTCTTGATTGTCCGCGCCGTTGCCGCCACCTTGGTACTGCCCGGGCCGCATGGCCTGGAATCCCGAAGCGAGATCAATATCAAAGTCGCCTCAGGCGGGACGCTCGTCTGGCTGCCGGGAAGGCAGATCCTGGCGGAGCGCTGCCGCCATGAGGCAGGCACCCGTATTGACATGGACGACGGCGCCCGGCTGTTCGCACGCGAGGAACTCGTGCTCGGCCGTCACGGCGAGAGCCCGGGAGCGGTGCGCCAACGCCTGCGCGTCTCCTACGACGGCGTTGCCCTCTACGACCAGGAACTCGCGGTCGGCGACGGCATGACCGGCTGGGACAGCTCCGCCGTTACGGGCGGCCGCAGGGCGTTGGGATCGTTGCTGGTCGTGGATGCGGAAACAGAGGGGCAGACCAACGTCGTCCAGTCTCTGCCGGACGGAATCCCGGATACAGCCTTGATGCAGCTGGACGCGAAGACGCTATTGATTTCGAGCCTCGCCGAGGACTCGATCATGCTGACCCGGCAACTCGACGCTGGTCTGGCCCAATATGCACGCCAGCAGCAAGCCGGCCACGTACAGGTATGAAACCGGGGCCGGCCTGGCAAGAAACAGCAGCGCCGCGCCCGTGCCGGGTTGCGCGGGGGCGCTGCTGATCCCGCTGTTACCAGGAGCAGGACGCCCATAGCGGTAATCGAGACGGTGACGTATTCCGTGCGCTGGTCTCCCGTCGCCATGTCCACGACATAGGTCTTTCGCGCGACCCGGACGCCACGGCCAGGCGCCCTGCCAGCCGGCCTCCAAGGATTCCTGCCAGCCCGGAGGCAATGAAGAACGGTCCCAGCCCGCTCAAACCGCCGGTGCCGCGTTCTTCCGCCATGGCGACAATGAACGGCGGGCTCAGGACGGATACCAGCAGCAGTACGCGCGCCCCAACGAATCTGCGGAAGGGCTGTTCTTCCCGCAGCAGGCTCCAGGACCGCGCGAGCCAACCACCGTCGTCGTTATTTTCTGCGGGGACGCCAGCCAGTTCCTTAACAACGCAGGCGAAGGTCACCGGGGCTGCATGTCCGGCCGCCCCGGTGATCCAGACCGCTTCCGCTGCCCGACTCGCGGACCGGTACGAGGAGAGCCCGATAATCCATGACGGAACGCCGATGGAGGCGATCAGCCAGACCAGTACCGTCGAGGCGTTGACTACCTGATCGGCGGCATTTTTCAGGGCGTGGGCGATAATGAGGCGGAGGCCGGGTTATTTCGTCTCAGGCGTCGTCCGTCTCCGGGCGTGATTCGGACCCGGACCCAGCTTCCGGGTCCGGGTCTGTCTCTGGTTCGGGAGGCAACGCGCCGCCTTCGCCCTTCCACCGGTGCAGCTGTTTCTCCGGTACCTCGCCTGTGTCAATTTTTCGGGTCTTGCCCGGGCCACTTTCGGCAGACTTGTCCATGCCCAGACTGTAGGCCGTCATCAGTGGGAGGGCAAGGGCCGCGCTGGCGACAGCCTGTGCGGCAGAACCGTGATCGAGAAAGTCACGGATGATTGATCTGAGTTAATAGGAGTGGACGAAGCATGCCGGGGTACCGAAGCGCCGGAATGCTCCGACGGAAGGGGTGCACGCAGTGGATCTGGAGACAACGACAGTCGAGGTCGAACGCGGTGTCCGGGAGGCAGATCAGCGCCGAGTGGCCAACATCCTCTCCGGGCTGGGCCCGGTTGAGGCCGTCCAGCTGCTGGAACGGCTGAATGCCAAACGGCGGGTGACGGTCTTCCTATTGCTGAGCAAAGAGGCAGCGCCTCTGGTGTTCGAGCGGCTGGATCCGGAGCTGCAGCGCGAACTGATCCTCCGGCTGGAGGCCTCCGAGGCAGCAGCGATCTTCGCCACGCTTCGGCCTGAGGACCGCGCGCGCCTCCTCGATATCACTCCCGCCCGGACCGCCGAGCGTTTACTCGCCGGACTCCCGCCCGCCCAGCAGGAAATCACCTCCGCACTGCTGCGCTACCCCAGAGGGACCATAGGGCACTGGATGAGGTCGGACCCGTTGTCCCTGCACCCGGAGCTGACGGCTGCCCAGGCGCTGGGACTGGTCCGGGATTCCACAGACAAGGTCGACACGCTCTGTATCCTGCCGGTGGCCGATGCAGCCGGCCGGCTCATCGGTGTGGTCACCCTGCCCGATGTTATCGGCACCAACCCGGAGACCCATATCGCCGACATCATGCGGACGCCCGAGTCTGTACGCGTGGACATCCCGGCTGAGGAGGCGGCCAGGCGTTGCGCGGACTTGAAACTGCTGGCTGTGCCCGTCGTTGACGAGGCAGGCCGACTTGTCGGGAGTCTGACGGTTGCCGACGCGTTGCGCATTCTGGAAGACGCAGAATCCGAGGATACGGCACGTGCTGGCGGCAGCGAACCGCTGCGCAGGCCCTATCTCGCGACGCCGGTGATGCGCCTGGTGCGATCCAGGGTGGTGTGGCTGCTGATGCTGGCCGTATCGGCGATCCTGACGGTCCAAGTCCTGGAAATCTTTGAGGCGACGTTGGAGCAGATGGTGGTCCTGGCCCTGTTCATCCCGCTGCTCACCGGAACCGGCGGAAACACCGGAAACCAGGCCGCCACGACCGTGACCCGTGCTTTGGCGCTCGGGGATGTGCGGATCCGGGACATGGGGAAAGTTCTCCTGCGGGAAGTACGGGTAGGAGCGGCCCTGGGCGTCATGCTCGGTGGACTGGGCTTTGCCCTGGCTTCGATCTTCTACGGCGCAGGGGTGGGACTTGTCATCGGGCTGACATTGCTGAGCGTGTGCACCATGGCAGCGACGGTCGGCGGGGCTATGCCCCTGATCGGCAAGTCCATCCGGGTCGATCCGGCCGTTTTTTCCAATCCGTTCATTTCAACCTTCTGCGACGCTACCGGCTTGGTGATGTACTTCCTGATCGCCCGGACGGTCCTGAATCTATGACGAGCCCCAGCGCGACGTTCACAGGTTAGCTGGCTGGCGGCTGTGGAGTAGGGTCGGCCTCGCCGCCGTCCTTCCGGAATGTGCTGATCATTCCATTTGGTTCCATAAAGGCGTATTTCACTTGATCCAGATTTTCAATACCCTGCAGGCGCAGTTGGGCCTCGATTTCCTCACGGCCCATAAACTCCCTCCTCATGAGGTGTTTGTTCAACTGCCCGTTCTCGATCAGTGACCTCTTGCTCGGCTTAAGGATCTTTCTGACCGATGGAAACTTGTAGGCTACTGCATCGAGAACAACGCTCCAGGCCAAGATCGTCACCACCAGGATCAAACCGTCCGTGACGGATGTGGAATCGGGGGCGAACGCGTGGGAGACGGCTTCCGCGAGCAGGACAACGACCAGGAGGTCCGTTAGCGCCAACGAGCCTGACTCCCGTTGCCCCGTCAGCCGGAGGATGAAGGTCAGCCCCAGAAACAGCAAGCTGCCCTGCACAACCAATTCGGCCACGGGAAGGGACGGATCAAGAATTGAAGCCCAGTCCATCGAAATACCTCCTGCGAACCCACGATGGCGGCGCATTCCCCGCCTCGATCGGGGGATCGGGGAGCAGCGCAGCCCTGGCCGTCCAGAATAAGTAAGTATACTTATAAGATTGGATTTCGGGCCAAGTCGCTGATCGCAGTGCGGTTTCCGATGGCACCGATAGGCGAGCGTACAAGCGGTCGAGCTACCACAGCCGGGAGGGGAGTTTATGGCACCATCCGGAGGGGACGAGCGCGAGAGTCGGACCATCGTCCTGGGCCTGATGGCCGATCCCGGGCTGCCGGAGCTCGTGGCCACACGATTGGGAGACACACTGCCGGGCAAGTTGTCCGAAAATATCGACGCCGCGGTGCGGTGGGAGGTTTCCGTCATCCGTGAGACCCTCCCGCTCGACGCGGACGGCGATGTCCAACTGGAGCGGTATTCGAAGGATCTGAAACAGCGCCATCACTGGGACCTTTTGGTCTATGTGACGGACTTGCCCCGCTACGTCGGAAACGAGCCCCTGGTCAGCGACGTCAACGTGGCCCAAGGTGTCTGCCTGATCTCGTTGCCCGCCCTGGGCTGGCCACGGGTCCGGCGCCGCACTTTGCAGGCGGTGCTGCATGCGGTAGCGCATATGATCGAAGCGTCTTCCGCAGAAGAGCCGGCCGACGATGAAAATGCGGACCGGCTCGCCCCGGTGCATGGCGTTTTCTCCTCTGCCAGAGATGACGGGAAATACTCGTACCTGTCGGGACTGCGCGGACGGCTACGGCTGATGTTGGGAATGATCCGCAGCAACCAACCGGGCCGGCTCCTGCCATCACTGTCCAGCGCCACCGCTGCCGCAATCGGCACCGGCGCCTTCGGCATCTTCTACGCGTCCATCTGGAACATGGCCGATTCTTCCAGCCCCCTCCGCTTGGCAGGAATCAGTGTCCTTGCCGTTGTCTCGATGACAGCATGGCTGATCGGGTACAACGGACTGTGGGACCGGCGCCGGCTCCACGGACTGGCCGGCCGCGCAGGCATGGATAACGTCGCTACGGCCATCACCGTGGTCCTCAGCGTTGCAGCGATGTACCTGATTCTGTTCGCGGTGCTGTTCCTGGGGTCCTTGGCGGTGATTTCCGGGGACTACCTGCAGTCACAGCTGAAGCATCCCGTCAGCCCCATCGATTACGCGCGGCTGGCGTGGCTCGCCAGTTCCCTCGGCACCTTTGCCGGCGCGCTGGGGTCCAGTTTCGACAGCGACGAATCCATCCGGGAAGCAACCTACAGCAGACGACAACAGGAACGGCGGAAATTAGCTGATGAAACATCCGGTGGCCGGGAGTGAGGCGGATCCGTCAGATGGATGGAGGGAAAAACCGTAACCCGTCGCCCGCCGGAGGCCAGACATGGGCTTGCCCTTGAACTAAGACAGAGCGTCCACCATGCTGGCAGTACCGACAGGCGAACATAATGTCTCCTGGCAGAACGAGGAACAGACTTCCTCGGAAGGGTGCACCCAATGCTCCGAGTGGCTGTACTGGCAACCGGCGGGACCATCGCGTCGAGCAAGGGTGCCGATGGCGCATCGGTAGCAAGCCGGGGCGTGCAGGACCTCGTGTCGGGGCTCGGGGCTGGGGACGTAGCGGTGGAAGCGCGGGATGTGCTCCAGCTCGGATCCTATTTGTTGGCACACCGCCATCTGCGCCTCATCGCCGAAGCCGTCGCCGAGGAGTTGGCCCGGCCTGAGGTTGACGGGATCGTAGTCACCCACGGTACGGACACCATGGAAGAAACGGCCTACCTGCTGGACCTGGTGCATGACAGTCCCAAGCCCGTGGTGTTCACCGGTGCCCAGCGGCCGGCCGATGCCGCTGATACTGACGGTCCGGTAAATCTTCGCGAAGCAGTTGCCGTTGCGGCGGCTTCCGAGGCCCGCGGACACGGCGTGCTGATCTCCTTCGCCGGACAGATTTTTGCCGCACGGGGCACCGGCAAGGCCCATACCGTGGCCCCGGCTCCGTTCCAAACGGCCGACGGCGGTCCGATCGGCCGCACCGACGGGACATACGTCCGCTTGGCGATGCAACCGCTTCGGGCACCCGCGTTGGCCCGGCCGACGCCGGCCTTTGACAGCACCCGGGTGGACGTAGTCAGCGCTTACCCCGGAGCCGATGCCGCGCTCGCGGCCGCCGCTGTGCAAGCCGGTGCTGCCGCCGTCGTTATTGCGGGCACCGGGGTGGGCAATGGCAATCACGCGCTGTGTGCCTGGGCGGAAGAAGCGGTGCGGTCCGGCGTCGTTGTTGGGCTTTCCACTCGTGTGGCGGAAGGGCCGGTGGTTCCGTACTACGGCAATGGCGGTGGCGCCGATCTTGTACGGGTAGGGGCCGTTCCACTGGGCTCGCTGCCGCTGTTCCAGGCGCGCATCCTGCTGGCGTTGCTGATCTCCGGCGAGCGGCGGCCCGAAGCACAACTGCTGGAGCCGTACCTCTGAGGAAGGAAAGACATGGCAAAGGAAATCTTCGTCGCTTTTGGAATTGATGTTGATGCGGTGGGCGGTTGGCTCGGTTCCTACGGGGGAGAGGACTCGCCTGATGACATTTCGCGCGGTGTTTTCGCCGGTGAAGTAGGCGTTCCGCGGCTGAACGCGCTGCTGGCCAAGTATGAGCTCCCGGCCACCTGGTTCTGGCCCGGCCACTCCATCGAGACCTTTCCCCAACAGTTCGACGAAGTTATTGCGGCCGGACACGAGATCGGCGTCCACGGCTACAGCCATGAGAACCCGATCGCGATGAGCAGGGAACAGGAGACCGAGATCCTGGACTACTGCATCGACCTGATCGAGCGGAAGTCCGGCAAGCGTCCGACTGGCTATGTGGCGCCGTGGTGGGAATTTTCCAAGGTCACCAACGAACTGCTGCTGGAGCGCGGCATCGCGTATGACCATTCACTGATGCACCGCGATTTCGAGCCGTACTACGTGCGCGTGGGCGACAGCTGGACGAAGATCGACTACGACCAGCCGGCCAAGACCTGGATGAAGCCGCTGGTCCGGGGCGAGGAAACCGATCTGGTGGAAATTCCGGCCAACTGGTACCTGGATGATCTGCCGCCGATGATGTTCATCAAATCCAGCCCCAACAGCCATGGATTCGTCAATCCGCGCCAGCTGGAGGAAATGTGGCGCGACCAGTTCGACTGGGTCTACCGGGAGCGCGACTACGCCGCTTTCACCATGACCATCCACCCGGATGTTTCGGGCCGGCCGCAGGTGCTGCTCATGCTGGAGCGGCTGATCGAACACATCAGTGGCCACGACGGTGTCAGGTGGGCGGACTTCCACACCATTGCGGAGGATTTCAAGGCGCGCAGCCCACGGTCGAAGTAACGGGCGAAGTGGCGACCGGAGGCGAAGTAACGGCTGGCAGCGGCTGGCAGCGAAGTCACGCGGTTCCCCCGGCCGTTGCCGGATCAACCGGCTGGCCGAAGGCGTGGACCAGCCACGCACCAAGCTGATCCCGCCAGACCAGGGTGACAACGGTAGCGCCGTCTGCCGGACGGCTGCTGCCTGGCGTGGTTCCTGCTGCGGCCGTCGGGAAGATCCCGACGTAGGCCACTTTGGGATCTTCCTCCGCGGGCTCGGCCACCGCGGCAACGTCCCAAACCGGAACCTGCTGCAGCTCCCGCGCCGCGGCGCTGAAATCTCCCCAATGTGCCCGGGAACCGGGTGTCACCAGGCTTTCGAGGGTGTTCCGGAAATGACCGGGGTCCATCAGCGCCTCGCAAAACAGCCGTGCGACTTCCGCTGCATCCTGCAGGTCACCCGCCGGTTCCGCCGGTCCGGCTCCACCCTCGGTGCGCGTCCGGTTCGTCCAACGGCTCTGCGGCGGCTGATCTTTGTTCATGCTTTCAGCGTAGGACCCGCCCCCGACCAGATAGCGTTCATTTTGCACCGCATTGCCCACCTCGCCGGAATGCGTGGCTGACTGAGGCAGTAGCGGACGCGCGTTTTACCTCGCTCGGCGGTAAAACGGACGTACTAGCTCACCAGCTGGGGACGCCTCCCGACTAAGCAACCGGATGGCGGGCCGTCTGGTTCACGACGGGATGACGGCCACGCCGGACCGGTGGATGCGGGCGGTGCGGCAGCAGGTGCAAGTACTCGGGATGCTCATACATGGTCTTCTTCACCAGCGGGTCCATGGGCCGCACCATCAGTTGGCGGCGGTGGACGAAGTCCAGGGCGCTGATAATCAGGAAAGTGTCCAGCTGCTTGTTTCTGAAGCCGCGGTCGATGGTGGTTTTGAGGAACCAGATTTCTGCACCCTTGATGCGGTAGGTCAGGGTCCCGGCGACGGTTCCGTCCGAGAAAATGATGAACTGGGAATGCGTGGGGTCATCGCGAACGGCAGGCATCAGAGTCTCCTCTTGCTTCCGATGGTGCGCAAGGCGCGCGCCAGTTACTGCATGAGACGCAGAGACCCCGTTGAAGGTTCAGTTTCGGAGGAAATTATTTACGACGGCGGCTGCTTCCCTTCGGGCCCGAAGATGAACTCCTCGGCATGGGCCACGGCCTTCTTGAAGGAATCATTGCGAAGGGCAAGCTGTGCGGCGTCGTCCTGGGTTTCCGCTTCGATGTACTGCGTGAAACCGGGCCGCAGAACCCAGATGCCGCCAGCGGGTGGCAGATAGAAAACGGCGAAGGACCGGTGCTTCCGGTCATCCTCCCATATAGGGACGACGGCGACGCTTGCGCCGGTGTCCACATTGATCCACTGGGCGCGGGGACGTGGCTGGTCCTCGTCGAACACACTGGGATTCAGGAACGGGGCTGTGCCCTCGCCCCAGCGTTCCTCGAAGCGCTCGTGGAAGATGGGAAATAGGGTTGAATCGTAGCGCCGCCAGTTTGACACTTTGCGGTCCTTTCTCGTGATATTCGGGTCAGGCTAGCCCAGGAACCATCGCCGGACCAGCAGATCAAACACGTCCCGCGGCGGGCGCAGGGGCGAGACCGGAGGAAACAGCCAGACCGTATCTTCGGGCAGCGCCGTCCAGCCCAGTATTACCGGCTCCGAATCCTGCACATCCAGGGCCACATGGCGTGCGCGGGACCTCGGCCGGGCATCCGGAACCGACGCCGCGCGATGCTGTCCGCGGTTGTCATAGGCGGCCCGGCGCCGGGGATCGCCCAGCACGGTGTAGGCATCCAGGATGCGGGCCATCGTGCGTGCCGCAGCCCGGGCGGTTTCCGGATCTGCCGAGAGCTGGAGGTCGGGGTGATGCCGGCGCAGCAGCAGACGATAGGCGCGGCGGATCTGTTCCTGGTCCGCGTCGCGATCCACCTCAAGGACCGCGTAGAGATCCTGCTCTTCCATCTCGGTTCTCCTCTGCAGTCTTCCGTCCGCACAGGGCACGGCTACGGATGCACCGAAAGTGATCATGGCAGGGGCGGTTGCCCTGCAGCCAGACAGGGCAACCGCGAAATCCCGCCGAATATCAGCCTCCTTGTGCGTCCTTCCGTTCTCCTTCGGGTTAGGCGTTGATCTGCTGCTGGGTGTCGCTGCTGTTGATTTCGATCTTGCGAGGCTTGGCCTGCTCACGGATCGGGATCCGCAGAGCCAGCACCCCGGCGTCGTAATTTGCTGTGACCTTGTCCGTGTCCAGGGTGTCGCCAAGGACGAGCTGCCGGCTGAAGGTGCCGGTGGGCCGTTCCGCGGCCACTACTTCTTTCTCGTCATCCAGCCGGGACTTGCGCTCGGCGGCTACGGTAAGGACGTTGCGCTCGACATCCAGATCAATCGTTGCGGGATCCACGCCGGGCAGGTCGAGTTCTACCACGAACTCGTCGCCTTCGCGCCAAGCGTCCATGGGCATGGCGGCGGGACGGGTCTGGGATCCGAAGACCTGCTGGGTCAGCCGGTCGAGCTCCCGGAACGGATCAGTTCGCATCAACATGGTTGCCTCCTTCAGTTCTTCTCTTGTTAGTCGGGCAGATTATCTATCTCTGCTGACACAGATATTATGACGCTGCGCTACAATATTTGCAAGAAGTGCGGAGGAAGAAATTGGGCAACGACGACGAGCGGCGGCTGCGGGCAGAGCAAGGCGTCTATGGCATCTCGGTGGCCGCGGACCTGGTGGGCGTGGGTCAGCAGACACTGCGGCTATACGAGCGCAAGGGCCTGGTGGAACCCGGGAGAACCGAGGGCGGCACGCGCCGCTACAGCGAAAACGATGTCGAGCGGCTGCGCCGGATCGGCGAACTAGTGGACGACGGACTGAACCTGGCCGGCGTCGACAAAGTGCTGCGGCTGGAGGAGGTCAACGCCGCGCTGCAACGGGAACTGGACGCGGCCAAGGAGCGGGACCGGCGGCAGAAGCGGTCTGCGAAGCAGGGCTAAGCGGTCCACGAGGCGCGTCCCGGCGCCTGCTATGCCGTCTGGCTGTCAGCGGACGCTATCGGCAGCGATGGCCGTGACCGGTTTGGGGAAATCAACCGCGACATCCACCTCGTGCCCGAGCGACTCCAGATACACCAGGTGGCTGGCGGTTTCCGCCAGCGCGAGCCGCAACGAGAACCCGTTCAGGGATGCCCAGCCGCGGGACCAGGTCAGCTCGCGCGCAACCTCCCAGACCGAGCCGGGAGCCTGCTCACGCAGGACCAGCAGTACTTCATCCGAGCGGGCCTGGTTGTGGCGTGCCAGTTGGGCCACCCGGCGGGACAAACCGGTAAAGCGGTACTCGTGCGCCGGGCAGACCTCGACGTCGCCGCCCAGATCGATGGCGGCGAGGGAGTCGAAGTAATCGGCCAGGGGGTTTGGCAGGCCCTCGTGTTCGAGGGAGATGTGCGGGGAAATCCGCGGCAGGACGTGGTCGCCGCTGAAAACCAGCCCGTTGTCTTCATCGACCAGGCAGAGGTGGCCCGGAGTATGCCCCGGAGTGGAGACGGCGCGGACGTTCAGCCCGGCGACGGGAAGCATTTCGCCGGAGGCCAGCGGGAGATCAGGCGACAGCAGTCGGGGGCGGTTGGCGCGGCGGGAAAAAGTCAGCTCTTCCAGCCGGTCCTGCGGCACACCCCAGTGGCCGAGCCGGAACATGTCCGCCTTCCGTACTTCGTCCACCTCGCGGGACGGATCCGGAATCCATTCATCCCCGTCCATCGCCAGCCAGGCGCCCGATGCGTCCTTCAGCCGGCCGGTCATGCCATGGTGGTCCGGATGATAGTGGGTGACCACAATACCGGTCAGGTCCCCGGGGGTTATGCCGGCTTGCTCCAGCCCGTCCACCAGATGCTGCCAGCCGTCGTCGCTGTCCCAACCCGGATCAATCAACACGGACGCTCCGGTGCCGAGCAGCAGGTAGCTGATCGTGTACCGCAGCGGATTGCCCGGGAATGGCACCGGAATGGACCAGACGTTGGAACGCAGCTGTTCCACCGGCGGGAATTCCTTGGCGTGCCACGCCCGGTACTGCTCGCGGCCGGTGACGGTGATGACTGGTTCTTCTGGCATCCGACCAGTCTAGGTCAGCGCAGCACGATCGCCGTGGCCGTTGCCGGCGATGCCCCCGTTTCCACAAAACCGGAAACGTTAGCGTCCGGATGCTTGATGATGTCGGTGATGGAGCCCAGATGCCGGGACAGATCCACCTTGTCCTCCGGTGCGGCCAGCAGCAGCTGGAAGCCGAATTCCTGCAGCGCGTTGATGCCGGCGCCGGCGTATTCGGAGTTCGCTTGGATGAAGGCCTCATCGATCATCACCGTGCCGTAGGTGCTGTAACCCTGGCTGGCAATGCCGAGCTGGTACGCCAGCGCGGCGCCCATGATGAACGAGGTGAAGCGCTGGCCTTCGCCGCCGGAGAGCGTGCCGGGTTCCAGCCCGGTTTCGATCTCCCCGTTGGGGTGGTGCTCGTTGCAGCTGATGGTGACATGCTGGCGCACATCCAGGACGGTGTCCCGCCAGTGCTGTTTCGCCGGATCGTTCAGCGCGTCCACCAAGCGTTCCAACGCCTTATAGCTGGCGGCCATCTGCTCCGGAGTCTGCTTGACGTAGGCATTGCCCAGCGCGTTTTTCAGATCTGTGCGGAAGGTGCGGGCTTCCTCCGGAACGCTGGTCCGGACCTCGAGCTTGAGGTGGCTGCCGTTGTCGAAGGGGACGTCGTCCAGAATCTGGTTCAGCGGCAGGATGCGCTCCTCGATGGCACGGCGTTCCTCCTCCAGCATCTGCAGCAGGTCCGAAAAGCGCTCGTAGGAGCGGTTGTTGAAATACTCCCGGAACTCCTCTTCGCGCTGCGGCAGGCCTTCGGAAATGATGTCGTGGTACAGCTGCTCATACTGCGCGGCGCTTTCGACGCCGGTGCCAAAGGAAGCGCTCAGATGCTCGCCCCAGTCGCGGGCAAAGAATTTGAAGGTATCCGTCAGCGCCGTCTCCGTTTTGTGGAGCTCATCGCTGAGGGTGGCAGCGGCGTCCTTGAGCTCCAGGGCCAGCCGGTGGAAGGCGGTTTCCAGTTCCTCCAGCCCCGTCGGTTCGCCCAGCGGTTCCAGGTAGCGGCCGATGGCCTCGGCAGCCCACTCCGCCGGCGGGTTTTCTTCGGCCCGGCGGACGGTGTTGTGCCAAGCGGACTCGGCATTGCGGAACTGCTTGTCCAGCTCCTGGAGGTCGTGGCGCAGCACTGCGAGCCGGCCAACACTGGCCTCCAGCTCGGACTTGGCAGCCTTGAGCTCGGCGTGGATTTCCGCGAGGGTGGCGCTGCTGTCCACCGCTTCGCGCAGCCGGTCCTGCAGGCCTTCCAGCACTTCGCGCTGGGCGCTGCTGTCGACGTCGGACCATGGACGGGTATCGGAGGCGACACGATGGAGCGCGTCCAGCCGCCCGGCGAGCACGTCCTTGGCCTTGCTCCGCTGGTCGGCCAGTTCGGTGGCGTCCGCATGCTCCCGCAGAATGCGCTCCGCCTGCGCTTCGAGCAGGGCGATCTTGTCCGTGTTGTTGAAGCCGAGCAGGTAGTCGCCCGGATTAACCTTCCGGGTGTCCCGTTCGAAGGTGTTCTTGTTCAGCTTGAGGGTGCCTGCGAGGCTGATCGCCTTGTCCTCGTGATGCAGCTCGGCGTCGGAGTCCACGCAGGTGAAGGCGTAATCACTGGTGATTTTCTGCTTCAACCAGTCGCCGGCCTCCGAGTTCTTGAATTCGAGTTTGCCGACCAAATCACGGTCTCCGGCGGTTCCCGGGCGCGGGGGAGTGGCGATATTGATCCAGCGCAGCTTGCCATGGCTGTCCAGCGCATCGATTGCCTTCGTCACCGTTCGGATATCGTCACCGCGGATCAGAAGCGTGGTGGCCAGCGACCGCAGGGCCTTCTCGGCGGCAGGCCGCCACGGCAGGTGCTCCGGGGCGATGTCCACCAGCTCGCCGGCGAACGGCATGTCCTCAGGTGCGATGCCGGTTTCGGCGCTGATCTGCCGCCGGGCGGCTGCGCTGGCGCCGTCGATGTTGTTGCCCCGCCGGGCGTAGGACGCGATCTCGGCGCGGAGCTTCTTCTCCCGGTCCTTGGCGTTGATGCTTGCGGCAACGGCCTCATATTCGAGGGTCTTGGCGGCTGCGGCCTCGGCGGTGAGCTCTTCGACGGCGGCCGCAGCCTGCTTGCGGGCAGACGCCAATCCGTCGGTCGACCACTCAACCTGCAGCCCGGCGTCGTCAATGTCTTGCTGCACCTGGGTGAGGACGCGCTCGCGCTGCGCCAGTTCCACCGAGGCGGCGCGGATGTCACGCTCCAGCGCTTCAATCGCGCGGCCGCCGTGGCTGGCATGCTGTTCATCCAGCCGCTGGACCTGCGCCTCCAGGTTCTCCTTCGCCGCGGCTTCCTCCCGGATCCTCAGGGTCTTGGCCTCGCGCTGGGCGGTGAGTCTGGCCGTTTCGGTTTCGAGGAGCCCGGCTGCCAGCTGCTGGCGGACCCGGGGCAGCTGCACCTCGGCCAGTTCCCGGTTCCGCTCCAGCTGTTCGCGCAGTTCCCGGTAGCGCAGGTGCTGCGCCGGTACCTTCGCCAGAGCATCGCGCTGGCCGGTGGCCTCTTCCAGCTGGCGGTAGATCCCGCGCAGGTGGCTGAAGTCCTCGATGGCTCCCGCGGCCGCCTTGAGCGTGGACGGGATGTCCAGCACCTCGTAGCGGAAGAACTTATTCACACCCTTGTCCAGACCCTTGCCGTTCTGCAGGGTCCGCAGCAGACTGAAGGCCTTGTCATTATCGATTCCCAGCCGGCGGCGGAAGCGCTCGGCGAAGGCCTTGTGCACGTCGAACGCCTCGCAACCGGGCAGCGCGGCATGAAGGGAGGTAGGGGAGAAGCGCCGTCCGCCGTGGTTTTCCAGCGCCTCGGTGTCCAGCGGCTTGTTGTGGATGACGTAGTGCTTGCCCACCTGGCCTTCAAGCCCGTTGGCCGGCAGATCAAAGAGGGCGGAGATGGTGACCTGGCGGCCGAGGCCGTCGTCGAAGACCAGTGCGACGGCGGACCAGGTGGCGCTGGGCCGCTGGTAGGTAGTGCCCGCAGCGGTTTTGGCCTTCCGCCCGCGCATGTAGCTGTAGGTGGTGCGGCGGTCCTTGCGGTTGCTGGCCTCGTTGGCGGACTCATTCAGCCGGGGCGCGGCATAGAAGATGTGCTGGATGCCGTCGAAGAGCGTGGACTTGCCCACCCCGGGGTGGCCGGTGAGCAGTGTGCCGGCGCGGTCCACATACATGGTGTGCCGGCCGTGGAACGTGCCCCAGTTGATCACCTGGATTTTGCTCAACCGGTACTGGCCGGGGTTGATCTCCTCGCCGAACGGGAGCGTCTGGGCAATGCTCACAGTTCCTCCTCGTTTGCGGTGGTGTTGTTAGGGACGGTGCTGCCGGAAGCGTGGCCTTCGGCCTCCGGGGCGGTCAGCTCAGGATCCAGGAGCTCGGGATCCGGCAGTTCCTGGTCGAGCAGGTCGGGGTCCAGCAGTTCCTGGGCGTCGCTGCGGGCCAACGCTTCGATGTAGGCCGGGATCTGGTCGATGCTGTCGAACGGCAGCGCCATGGCCAGCGCGTTGCTGACCCGGTACACGCCGGCCAGCTCGGTAGGCAGCAGCAGCTTCAACGCAAGCAGACGGGAGATGGAGGCATCGGTCAGCTCTTCCAGCCGCTTGTCGTCCACGGTGCCGAGCTGCCGGTGTTCTTCGAGGATCTCCCGGGCGGCGGCGCGCGAAATCGTGGCGTCGGTGCCGGAGCCGGCGTGCCGGTCCAGCAGCAGCCGCAGCCGCAGGGCCAGCAGCGTTTCCTCGCGCCGCAGCGGCTTGCGAGGCTGGATGGCGGTGGTGTGCGGGGCGTCCACTTCGGCCGGGGTGAGCATGGCGATCTTCCGGTCCGGATCCACGCTGAGCACCAGGAAGATCTCGCACAGGTAGTCGGCGATGACCTGCCGGTTGTCCAGCACGGTGGTCCACAGCCGGGGGTCGGCAACGCCATCGATGTACGGTCCGCGCAGCAGCCGCACGATCGTCTGGCGCAGCTGCAGCGGGAAGGTACCGGTGTCGCCGTCGAACAGTTGCCGCTCCGCGCGGTACCCGCTCGCCGCAATGTCAGCTTCCGTCTCGGTCATTTGCTGTCGTCCTTTGAGTCTGTTGAATCTTTGGTGAACGTGACGAGCGGGAGGTAGGCGGTGCGCTCGACGCCGTCGATCTGTTTGTAGGTGAGGACCTCGAACCGGTCGCCGGTGATGTCCTGGTCCGTGTTGCGGGCGGCGAGCACCAGGCCGCGGACTGAGTTGATGTGGCGCTGCTCGGGCGGCAGCAGCCCGAACGCCGCGCCCAGCGTTGCCCTGCCGTCCGTCGCCGCTGCGGTGGCGGCGCTGATCGCCTGGCGGATGGCACCGGCGTCGGCCTTGGGCGTATTGGGCGTGCGATGGATGTCCGTGTCGCTGAGCGCCGGCGGCTCGGCAAGCCGGGGAGGCGGGACGTGGTCCTCGGGGTTGAAGATCCCGATGCCCGCCAGCGTTTCGAACTCCGGCAGGTACAGGTTGACGGGAACCGCCGGCGTGCGGGTCTTCAGGTCCGGCGAGTGGGCCACGGCCAGCTCGGCCGAGCGGATGGCCTTGCGCAGCAGCATCGACTCGCGGAACTCGTCGCTCTGGACATAGGTGTGCAGGCTCTCGGAGAGACGGCCGTAGATGGCATGGACTTCGGAGGCCTGGCGCCGCAGCTCCCGCACCATGTTGGCCAGGGTGTTGCGCTCGTCGGAGCTGAGATCGGAGACGAAATCGCGCTCAAGCACCTCCCGGACAGCCTGGCGGAAGCGGGCCTGCTGCTGCGGGTTGTTCAGGAACTCCGTGAAGCCGCGGAAGGTCTCGCCCTCGGCGGTGCTGCGCAGCTGGCGGTCGCCTTCGAGCACCTGGCCCACGGCCACGCCCTTGGCCACGCTGGACTCCATGATTTCCTGCCGGATGTTGTGCAGCATGGCCTCCACGCCGTCGCGCATCCGCTTGAAGTCCGCTGGCAGACTGGAAGCCAGGTCGAGGATGCTGCGGGCCGCGGCAACGGAGGTTTCGTGTGGGAGGACCGCGGGTTCCTGGCCGGTCTCCAACGCCTGGATCTGCGCCTGCCGCTCGGCGATTTCTGCCTCAAGCTGCCGAATTCTCGCCGCCGGATCCGGGTCGGACTCGTGGGCGAGCGATTCAATGCTGTTCAGCAGGGCGCTCAACCGGGAGCTGTTGAGATTGGTCCGCTCCTGGGTGAAACCCTCGATGAAGTTCAGCACCCGCTGGGTTTGCGCGGTGGGCTCGTAGACAAACTGTCCGTCCACCATCGGCCGGGCGAGGAACTGGTTGCGCACCCAGGAATCGGCATAGTTGGCTGCCTGCCACTGCTCGTTGAGATTCAGGTTCTCGTGCCGGAGTTCCTTCAGGAAGGCAGCCAGTGCCGCGTGGAATTCCTCGAGCCCAATCCGCGGCCGGTTCGGGGTGAACTCGGCCCGGAAGAAGGCGATGGTCCACGGTGCCGCGGAGAGCAGCTTCCAGGCAGGGCTGAGCCTGAAGTCCTTCTGGGTGTGCCAGTTGGAGACAGCTTGTTCAGTGGAGCGCATCAAGAACTTTCTGCCAGTGCCTGGCTGCGGAGGGGACCCATTGATCTTAAGGGATGCAGCTCCGGGTGGCAGAATCACGAGGTGCTCTCGAGGAAGGTGCCGAAACGGTTGTCATCTGCGGGCAGCCGGATCTATGGTCAGACTGACGCAGTGCACATGGTCTTCGGAAGGTTCTCCATGACCAACTTGATCTATTCGGCGATCGCCTCACTGGACGGGTACATCGCAGACGAGCAGGGCCGCTTCGACTGGAGCATGCCGGATGAAGAAGTCCACGCCTTTATCAACGATCTTCAGCGGCAGATTGGTACCTACCTCTTCGGCCGGCGGATGTATGAGGTCATGACTGCTTGGGAGGGTCTGTCCAACGACGCCGGACTGCCGGCTGTCGAGCATGATTTCGCAACAATGTGGGATACGACGGACAAAGTCGTCTACTCCAGAACCTTGGAGACTGCCTCCAGCGCGAGGACCCGGATCGAGCGCAACTTTGCCCCGGACGAAGTCCGCCGGATGAAGGACGAGACGGACCGCGACCTTGCGGTGGGCGGATCCGAGCTCGCGGCCGAGGCGCTCAGGGCCGGGCTGGTGGACGAGTGCCACCTTTTCCTATCGCCTATTGCTCTGGGATGCGGCAAACGCTTCCTGGCCGACGGAATCCGGATCGAGCTTGAACTGTTGGATGAACGCCGTTTCGGAAACGGCGTTGTTTATCTCCGCTACGGCGTGGGAAAGAGTGATCGCTGATGTCCGGAATAGTTGCCGCCCATGGCCCCTTCGACCCCGAAACCGGGAAGCGGATGCTGGACCGATTATCGCACCGTGGACCTGACGGGGTGGGGTTCCGCCAATGCGGACCTTCCTGGCTGGGGAACCGGTATCTCGCCATCGTCGATCCTGCACACGGCGGCCAGCCCCTGTCCGGCAGTACCGAGGACATCTGGCTGGTGGGTGACGGCGAGATTTACAACCACCAGCGGATCCGTGCCAGGCTGGGCGCGGACCGCTTCCACACCGGCTCGGATCTGGAAGCGGCGGTACAGCTCTACGAAGAAATCGGGGTTGCCGCCTTCGAAAAACTCTGGGGTACGTTCGCCTTGGTCATTGCGTCGGAGGACGGGCGGTTTGTAGCGGCCCGTGACCCGCTCGGGCTGGCACCCCTGTACTGGGCCCGCCAAGGCCAGACAGTGTTGTTCGCCTCGGAGATGAAAGCCTTCGACGAGCAGTGGCGCCCCTCGGTGGAGCCTTTTCCGCCGGGACACGCCTGGACGCCGGAAGCCGGTCTCATTCCCGGTCCCGTTTTTCCTTCCGGTGCGCCGGTGCTGCTTAAGAGCCGTACCCCGGAGGAGGACCCGCCCACCTGGGTCTTTGACGCACTGCGCGAGACCTTGGTGCGCGCCGTCGAAAGGAGCATGCAGGTCGACGTTCCTGTCGGCGTCCTGCTTTCGGGCGGGGTGGATTCGAGCATCGTGACGGCCATTGCGTCGCGGATCGCCGGCAAAAAGGGCAAGACCCTGAAAACGTTCGCCGTGGGAATGGCCGGTAGTTCGGATCTTGCTGCGGCGCGTGTAGTGGCCGAGCACTGCGGGACCGAGCATCATGAGCACGTCTACACGGCCGAAGATGCCATCGGTCTGGTCCCGCAGGTGATTGCCGAGCTGGAATCCTTCGACCCGACTCTGGTGCACAGCGCCGTGCCTAACCACCTGGTATCCCGACTCGCACAGGACCACATCAAGATTGTGCTGGTCGGCGAGGGGGCGGACGAGCTGTTCGCCGGATACTCGCACTATGGCGAACACAGTAGCGGCGAAGCCCTGCATCAGGACCTGCTCGACACCATCGAAGGCCTGCATATCGGCGGGCTGCAGCGGGTGGACCGCGTCGCCGGGGCGCATGGACTGGAACCGCGGTTGCCGTTCCTGGATCTGGACATGGTGGAACTTGCCCTGGCACTTCCGCCGGCGTGGAAACTTACGAGCTCCGAGCGCCCGGCGAAATGGCTGCTGCGCCGTGCCTTCGATGGTTGGATACCGGATGAGGTGCTGTGGCGGCCCAAGGAGCAATTCGGCCAGGGCACAGGCATGAACGATGTGCTCCGCGGTCACTTTGGCGCCACAATCTCAGACGAGGAACTCGCCCGCGAATCCGATGTGCTGGATCCGCCCCTTCGCACCGGGGAGGAATTGGCGTACTACCGCATGTTCACGACGGCGCTGCCGGGAGTCAATGCACAGAAGACAGTGGGCAGGTTCGTCGAAGCCTGAACCTGCCCACTGCGCTCAGCCCAGCAGGCCTTCGCTTTTGAGCCACTCCTCGGCGACGTCGCGCGGCTGTTCGCCGTCGTTGTCCACGCGGCCGTTGAGCTCGGTGACAACCTCATTGGTCAGTTCGGCGCTGATCGGAGCCATAATGTCAGCGATGGCCGGGAACTTGTCCAACGTTTCCTGCCGCAGGGTCAGAGCGCCCTGGTACTCGACGAAGAATTCCTTGTCGTCTTCGAGCACGGTCAGGTCATTGGACACGACGCGGGCGTCGGTGGAGAACACTTCACCAAACGGGCAGGACTCGCCGATCTGCGTGTAGATCAGGTTCAGATCGAGCTCAACAACTTCGCTGAACTCGAAGCCATAGGCCTTTTCAAGCCCCGGCAGGCCGTCGTCGCGGTTGATGAACTCGCTGGCCGCACAGACGGCTCCCTGCTCGGGATTTTCCTGAATGAATGCTGCCGCTTCAGTCATGTTCGTCAAGCCGTTCTCTTCGGCAAAGGCAGACTTCACCGCAATCCGGTAGGTGTCGTCGAACGGTGCGGGTTCCAGCCACACAATGCCGTTTTGAGCATCCTCTTCGGCTACCGCGGCGTAGAGGTCCTCCGGCGCGTCCTCGGTGGTGTGGCCCAGGATGTTGACCCAGCCGGTCCCGGTGTAGTCCCAGTACATGTCAACTTCGCCCGACTCGAGTGCCTCGCGGACGGTGGCGCTGCCGGAGATGCCGGTGCGGTCCTCAACCGTGGCACCTGCGTTCTCCAGGGCGACGGCGGTGATCTGGGCCAGCAGGATGGACTCCGTGAATTCCTTCGAGCCGACGGCCAACTCGGCGCCGGCCAGCTCGCCGGTGCCGTTCCCACCGCCGTCGTCTCCGCCGCCACAGCCGGTCAGCAAAAGCATGCCTGCCCCCAATGCAGCAGCCACTTTGATCCTGGCGCTCATCGCTTTCATGATTCCTCTTCTCCTCGTTCTGATCGTGCTTTCACAGGCCTTTGGGCCGCAGGAAGTCTTCGGCAATACCAGCGAGGTAATCGATCAGCAGGGCCAGCACGGCTGTGAGCGCGGCACCGACAATCTGCACCAGGACCCGGTTGGTGGAAAGCCCGGCAACGATGATGTCCCCGAGCCCGCCTGCGTTGATGTAGGTGGTCAGCGTCGCGGTGCCGACATTGATGACCAGGGCGGTCCGGACGCCGGCGAGGATGATCGGGACGGACAGCGGCAGCTCCAGACGGGTCAGCACGCCGAACTTCGAGATTCCCATGCCACGCCCGGCTTCGAGGACGGATTCGTCCACCTGCTCCAGCCCGACCATGGTGTTCAACAGCACGGGGATTATGGCGTACAGGACCAGGCCCACCACCGCTGCCTGGAAGCCCAGGAAGAGGAAGGCCACGGCGAGCAGCACCAGGACCGCGATGGTCGGTACGGCCTGGCCGATGGTGAGCACGGTCAGCAGATAGGGCCGGATCCGGCGGGTGAATGGCCTGGTCAGCAGCACTCCCAGCGGAATGGCGATGACCAGGGTGAGCAGGGTAGACACCGCCGTGAGCTGGACATGCTCCCAAATGGCCTTCGTCAGAGACGCGGCGTTGAGGGAGCGGGCTTCGATACTGTCCAGCTCCTGGGAACTGACATACAGGTACAAGGCCAGGCACACCAATGCCAGCAGGGCCGGCATCAACAGGTAGCCGGTCAGGGTCCGGCGGTGGTGCGGCGGCTCGGCGGCCGCGACAATGCCGGTACGGACACCGGCGCCGGTATCGCTCATGGCTGCCCCCCGGTGCTCCCCGCCTCAGCGCCTTCGGCCAGTCCGGCTCGTGCTCTGGCGACGGCGCTGCTGCGCATGCCCCGGATGGCTTCATTGATCTGCTCGATATCCACTACGCCTTGGTAAATCCCTTTGGCATCCACGACGATGGTCACGCTGTAGCGGGCGGTGATCAGTTCGTTCAACGCGTCGCTGAGGGTGGCACGGGGCTCGACCATGGCGCCGGCGGGCAGCCCGATCTCATCGAGCGGACGGCCGGCGCCACGGTGAAGGTCATCAGCACCTACCCAACGTCGGGGCCGCCCCGACTCATCGAGTACCAGCAGGGCGCTTCGGTCGGATCGGCGGAGCATGTCCAGCGCCTGGTTGTGGTCCGTGCCCAGCTGGACGGTGGGCCATTGCGTCAGTTCGATGTCGGACACATGGCTAAGATTCAGCCGCTTCAGCGAGGCGCCGTTGCCGATGAAATCGGAGACGAAGTCGTTGGCCGGCGCGGTCAGGATCTGTTCGGGGGTGTCGTACTGGGCGATTTTTGATGCGTCTTGCAGGATGGCGATCCGGTCTCCCATCTTGATTGCTTCGTCGATGTCATGGGTGACGAAGACGATGGTCTTGCGTACTTCGGACTGCAGGCGCAGGAACTCGTTTTGCAGCCTGTCCCGGGTGATTGGATCGATGGCGCCGAAGGGTTCGTCCATGAGCATGACGTCCGGGTCTGCGCCGAGCGCCCGTGCCACACCCACCCGCTGCTTCTGTCCGCCCGAGAGCTGTTTGGGATAGCGGTTGCGGTAGGACTCGGGCGCGAGGTTCACCATCTCCAGCAGTTCGTCCACCCGCGCACTGACGCGCTTGCTGTCCCAGCCCAGCAGCTTCGGAACGGTAGCGATGTTCTCGCCGATGGTCAGGTGCGGGAAGAGACCCACCTGCTGGATGACGTAGCCGATACGACGGCGGAGTGCGTCCGGATCCGTGGTGGTGACGTCCTCGCCGTCGAGAATGATCCTGCCCGAAGTCGGTTCGATGATCCGGTTGATCATTTTCATGGTGGTGGTCTTGCCGCAGCCGGAGGGACCGACGAGCACGACAATCTCGCCTTCGTAGATATCCAGCGTCAGGTTGTCGACGGCGTTGTGTTTCTGCCCGGGGAACCGCTTGGTCAGGTTTTCCAACCGGATCATCACCTTGCCGGTGGATCGGTTGTTCACGGTTGTGCTGGTCATCGGATTCCTTGGGAGGTCGTGAGCTTGCGGATGACGTAGAAAAAGGCGTCGAAAAGGACGGCCAGAATGATGACGCCCAGCGTTCCGGCCAGGACCAGATTGACGGCCACGGGTGTACCGACGCGCGCCAACCCGGTGAAGATCAGTTCGCCGTAGCCCGGTCCAAGCACAATGGCGCCGATCGCGGCGATGCCGAGCAGGACCAGGGTGGTCACACGGATACCGGTGATGATGACCGGCCAGGCCAGCGGTAGTTCGATGCGCAGCAGCCGCTGGGACCGGCTCATGCCCATGCCCAGTGCGGACTCGACGATGGCGGGGTCTACCTCGCGGAGCCCGGTGATGGTGTTGCGGACAATCGGCAGCAGCCCGTACATCGTCAGGGCCACGACTACGGGCATGGCCCCCAGGCCCAGCGGCCCGATGAGCAGGATGAACAGTGCAAAGGACGGCACTGTGAGGAAGGCGCCGGTGATGGCGAGGACAACTTCGCGCGGGCGTTCCCGCTGGTAGGTAGCAATACCCAGGCCTACACCGATCACAGTGGCCAGCAGGACGGAAACTCCCACCAGGACTGCATGCTCGATGCCCAACTCGAGCATGTCGTCACTGCGGTTAATCAGGAATTCGAAGAAGTCCAAGCAGTTCTCCTCTACATCTCAACCGGGCACCGGCCTCTGGAACAGTGGCTTTGGCAGATTCCTTGAACGTGCCAATTGCCGGACTGACTGTCACTATAGTGGACGGTGCCCTGCGGTCCGCAGCGTGTCCGCAAGATGCGGCAAAGCGTTATCAAGCCTCTATCTGCGCCGCGGCGACGGTTGTGCCTGCTACGTGTCCCGGACCCGGACCGCTGATTCACGCAGGTATTGGTCCACGCGGGTGTAGGCATCGCGGGTCAGGGCACGCCACAGTTCCACAGCAAGCCGGGGGTCTTCTTCCTGCAGCTCGTCTATGGCTTCGGCGGTCAAGATCTTCACTTCAACCGGTCCTTCCGCCTTCTCCGTGGTCTCCTGCCGGTCTTCGCTGCCCAGGGCGAGTTCGCCGAAAGTCATCCCGGCGCTGAGCGTGGACAGCCTGACGCGTGCGCCGTCCGGCCCGGTGGCGATGGTATTGACCTTGCCCGAGATGATGAAAAAGACACCGCCGAAACGCTGTCCCACCCGGCGGACGATGCCGCCGTCGTGGTAGGTGCGGGTTTCCATCCGCGACTCCAATGCCGCGATATCGTCTGGGCTCAGCGTACTCATCGCCGGCGATTCGGCCACCGGGACCCTGGCCGGCGGCGACCAGCCCGGATTGTGCAAGGAAATCAGGCGGTTTTCCGCATACTCGACGGCGGCATTGCGGGTATCGAAGCTGCGCACCTTGGCGTCGGGAGCGGCGAAAAGGTCCTTGAGGGACTCTTCCCGGTCGACCAGCACGAGTTCCTTTCCAGCGGCGGCAAGATTCCGTTGCAGGCGGGGCAGCAACCGGTGCGCAACGCCGCCTGCCTCGCCTACCCGGCGCAAATCCAGGATGACCAGCTCGACGGCGGAGTCCAGCCCTGCGATGGCCCGCACCGTCGATTCTGTACCGGCAAACAGCAGGTCTCCGTTCAGTTCGATCACCCGGGCGCGGTGGCCATGCTCGCGCAGTGTCAGAGCGGCCTCGTCGTCGCGGCGTATTCCCGAGGGCGAGGCAGCGATGTCGTAGGAGGCGCGGATGGCGGAACGCCCGGCGCGGGCAGAGCGGACAAAGTGCATTTCCATCTCATCCGAGAGACGCTGGCTGGTGGCGATGCCCCGTACACTGCCGCCATGTTCATCAAGCGGCGGCGAGAAGACAGCCAGCCCGGCCTGTCCGGGGAGCACAGCTATGGTGCCGCCGCCCACCCCGGACTTGGCAGGCATCCCCACGTGGCTGACCCAGTCACCGGCGTCGTCGTACATCCCCGAAGTCATCATCACTGAAAGCACGCGCTCCACCGGGCCGATGTCCATGACGCTCACGCCGGTCACGGGGTTGGTGCCGCTGTTGGCGAGCGTGGCCGCCATGATGGACAGATCCCGGCAAGTGACCTGGACCGAGCATTGCCGCAAGTAATTTTCCAGGACAGCAGTGGGATTGTCTTCGATGATGTTGAAGGAGCTCAGGAGGTAGGCCAGTGCGTGGTTGCGGTCACTGTTGCGGAACTCCGCTTCAAAGATCTTTTCGCTGACAGCCAGGTCCCTGCCCGCGAAGTCGGAGTAGGCGCTGACGATGCGTTTGATTGCGGACCTGCCACCGGAGCCCTTGACCAGTGAAGTTACTGCCAGCGCGCCCGCATTGATCATGGCGTTTGCGGGTCGGCCAGTACCGGCGGCCAGCGAAATCTCGTTGAACGGATCTCCGGACGGCTCCACATCCACTTTCTCGTCCACCGCCGCCATGCCGAGATCCGACAGGGCGAGAGCGTAGGTGAATGGCTTGGAGATCGACTGCATGGTGAATTCCTTGCGGGAATCACCGACTTCATAGACATAGCCGTCCACGGTGGCGAGGCAGATACCGAAGTTATCCGGGTCTATCGTCGCCGAGGCAGGCCCGACGCTGTAGGGGAGGCCATGCCTGAGCTGCGAGATTTCGGTATGGAGGCTGCGCAGGTAGCTCTCGATCGGAGATTCCATGGGCAACAGCCTATTGGCAATGTGGAAACCCGATTGGCAGCCATCAGGCCCCGGCGTCGAACGGCGGGTCAGCGGGAACTGATGGACTCGAACTTCCGGATGGCCAGCGGCACGAAGACCAGCAGCATCACGGCGATGCCGATGAACACGGTGACGAACGGGTGCTGCAGCGTCCACGCGGTGGGCTCCGGGAATTCCGCATAGGTGTTGCCGAACAGCTGGCGGGCCGAGGCCACCAGCGCGGAGACCGGGTTCCATTCGGCGATGACGCGCAGGATGTCCGGCATGGTGTGGATGGGCACGAAGGCGTTGGAGATGAAGGTCAGCGGGAACAGGATCATGAACGAGGCGTTGTTGATGATCTCCGGGCTGCGGACGCTCATGCCCAACAGGGCCATGACCCAGCTGAAGGAGTACGAGAACAGCAGCAGGATGGCGACCCCGCCGAGGAAACCCCAGAACGACGTCGTTACCCGCCAGCCGACCGCCCAGCCCGTTGCCATCATGATCAGCATGGAGATGGAGTTGATGGCCAGGTCCCCGTTGGTGCGCCCTACGAGGACCGCGGCCGGGCTCATGGGCAGGGTGCGGAACCGGTCGATGATCCCGTCCTTAAGGTCCTGTGCCATCGCCGCGCCCGAGAACGTGGAGCCGAAGATGACCGTTTGGGCGAAAATGCCGGCCATCAGGAACAGCGTGTAGTTGTCGATGGCCATGGCGCCGCCGTAGACCTGGCTGAAGAGCAGCACGAACATGATCGGCTGCAGGATGGTGAAGACCAGGATTTCCGGCACGCGTTTGATCTTGACCAGGTTCCGGCGGGTGGCGATCCAGCCGTCCGATACGAACTGGCCGAAGCTGCTGCCGGTGCTGGCCAGGGCCGATGTGGAGCCGGGCTGGGTGAGGGTGGTCATTTCGCGTCCTCCAGTTGCGTCTTGGCGCGCTGCGAGCCGGTGCCGGTGCCGGCACCGCCGTCGTCGTCTGCGTCGGTTTCCGCCTTGCGGCCGGTGAGTTTGAGGAAAACATCGTCCAGCGTGGGGCGGCGCATGCCGGCGTCGTGCAGCTGGATTTTCACCTCGCCGAGGTCCGCGAGTACATACTGCAGCGCGCGCGGCCCGTCCGTCACCGGCACTTCCACCACGCGCCCGTCTCCGGAGACCTGGGCCTCGCCCTCGCCGTGCCGGGCCAGAATGCCGACCGCCGTCCCGGCGTCCGCCTCGTCCACCAGCGTGACAACCACGCGGTGGCCGCCGATCTGCGCCTTGAGCTCGTCCGCGGTGCCCTCGGCGATGACCCTGCCGCCGTCGATCACGGCAATGTCGTCCGAGAGCTGGTCCGCCTCCTCCAGATACTGCGTGGTCAGCAGCAGGGTGGTGCCCTCGGCCACGAGGTTCTTGATCACGCCCCAGAGCGCGAGCCGGCTGCGCGGGTCCAGCCCGGTGGTGGGCTCGTCCAAAAACAGGATCTTGGGGTTGATCACCAGGGCGCCGGCGAGGTCGATCCGCCGCCGCATGCCGCCGGAAAACCCCTTGACCGGACGGTTGCCGGCTTCGGTCAGTTCGAACTGGTCGATCAGTTCCTGCGCCCGGCGCCGCGCCGTTTTGGCGCCGAGGTGGTAGAGCCGGCCGACCATTTCCAGGTTCTCGAAGCCGGTCAGGTTCTCATCAACCGCCGCATACTGTCCGGCGACGCCGATGATCCGGCGCACGTCCTTCGGCGCGGCGGCGACATCGATTCCGTCGATATGCGCGCTACCGCGGTCCGGTTTGATGAGTGTGGTCAAGACCTTAACGGCCGTGGTTTTGCCGGCACCGTTGGGCCCGAGCAGGGCCTTGACCGTGCCGCGCGGGACGGAAAGATCCAGCCCGTCCAAGGCATGGACTGCGCCGGTTTTCGTCTTGTAGATCTTGGTCAGGCCGCGGGCCTCGATGATCGTCATGGTGGCATCTTAGAAAAGGCCGGGTGGGTTCGGAAAGGGAATTGAGGACAGTTCCGGTCCTCATGCCGGCCGGAATCATCGTGGTGCCGCCGTCGCACTATGGTGTGGGCCGCCGTCGTACGCCCTCGCTCTTTCTACGGGCTCCCGGTTAGGGACGCCTCCGGGGCAGACCTCTTAGCGACCGTCGGCCAACGCGCCGGCCGACTCCGAAAGTTCCGGCATCGGGCTGTCCGCTGCTTGATGTTCCGTCGCCGGATGCTCCGCTGCCTGATGGCCGGCCGTCTGGTCGTCCGCGGGTTTGCGGACAAAGAAAGCTGCCACCACGGCGAAGACCGAGATGATCGCGCCGGCCAGGAACGCGGCACGCACGCCGCCGGCCACCGCCACGTTACCCGCCGAACCGTCCGCGGCCAACGCGGCGGACTGGATCGACATGACGGTCACGAACAAAGCCGTCCCGACGGCGCCCGCCACCTGCTGGACCGTGCCGATGATCGCGCTGCCGTGCGAGTACAGTTCCGGCTTCACCGCGCCCAGGCCGGCGGTGAACAGCGGGGTGAAGAGCAGGGCCAGACCGATGCTCAGGACAATGTGCGCGGCCAGCAGCGTGAAGGGCGAGGTGTTCTCGGTCAGCGTGGAGAGGAACCACAGCACCGCACTGACCAGCGTTGTTCCCGGCACCAGCAGGACGGTCGGCCCGAACCTGTCGTAGAGCCGGCCGACAAACGGCGCCAGCAATCCCATGAGGAGCCCGCCGGGCAGCAGCATCAGGCCGATCTGGAACGGTTCGAGCCCAAGCACCTGCTGCATGTAGATAGGGAGCAGGATGATGGTGCCGAACAGGGCCGCCATGCTGATGACCATCAGGCCCACGGCGACCGCAAAGGTGCTGGAGCGGAAGGTGCGCAGATCCAGCAGCGCGCGGTCCCGCCGCTGGAGCCTCAGCTGGCGCAGGATGAAGGCGGACAGGGCCACGAGCCCCACACCGAAGGAGATCCACATGGGCATTGCGGACACAGCCTCACCCGCCTCGCCGGAGCCCTGGCCGACCAGGCTCAGACCGTAGATCAGGCCGCCGAAGCCGAACGCGGAGAGCACCACGGAGAGCACGTCCAGCGGGACCGGCCTCGGTTCGGTGACGTTGTCCACCCGCCGGTTGCCGATGATCAGCATGGCGACGGCGATCGGCAGCACCAGCCAGAACATCCACCGCCAGGACAAGGCGTTGAGGATGATGCCGGAGATGGTCGGACCGATGGCCGGCGCCACGGAGATGACAATCGAGACGTTGCCCATGGTCTTGCCGCGCTCGGCCGGGGCCACCAGGGTCATCAGGGTGGTCATCAGCAGCGGCATCATGATCGCGGTGCCGGTGGCCTGGACAATCCGGCCCAGCAGCAGGAGTTCGAATCCGGGCGCCATAGCGGCGATCAGCGTGCCGGCGGAGAAGAGCGACATGGCGGCGGTGAAGACCGGCCGGGTGTTGAAGCGCTGCAGCAGGAAGCCGGTGATCGGGATGACCACCGCCATGGTCAGCATGAACGCCGTGGTCAGCCACTGGGCGGCGCGCGCGGTGATCCCGAGGTCGTCCATCAGCTCCGTCAGGGCGACACTCATGATCGTCTCGTTCAGGATGACCACAAAGGAGGCAGCCAGCAGCAACCGGATCACCCGGTTGTTCCGGCGCGTATGGTCGGCGCCGTCGCTTCCCGGTCCGGGTACTGGCGCGGCGCCGGGATTTACGACGGCGGGTTCGGCCGGGGACTGTTGACTCACGGAAGGTATCCTCTAATGGTTTTTGTGGGAAGCGGTGCCTGCGCGAGGCGGCGACAGCAAGACTAACCAGCATAGTGGGAGCAGTATTCCCGCCGGTCCCAAAAGGGGGCGCACCCCACATAAGATGCCCCACTTAAGCGAGGTATGCACCGCCGGAAAATCCAACGGTGCATACCTATATATAGGAGCGCGTATATATAGGAGCGTCCCTATATAGCTGTTCCGGCTGTTCGGCCGTGGGCCTTACGCGGTGAAGTAGCCGTCTACCGGCATCCAGCTGGTGGGGTGCACCTTGGTGCCCTCGCCCGGGTTCAGGGCGCTGATCATCTGGCCGCCACCGAGGTAGATGCCGATGTGGCTTCCACCGTTCTGGAGCACCAGGTCGCCCGGCTTCGGGTTGCTGGTCGGGGTCAGAGCCCCGGCCTGAGCCGTGGTGACGCGGGGCAGGTCGATGCCGTGCTGGGCGTAGACCCACTGCACGAAGCCGGAGCAGTCCCAGCCGCTGGTCGAGGTGCCGCCCCAGACGTACGGGGTGCCGACCATGGACTTGGCGGTGCCGACGATGCCCGAGGTGCTGGCCGTGCTGGTGGAAGCAAGCTCGATGTTGGCGCTAGCTGCAGCAACAGTGAACGCTTCTTCCTGCGGTGCGGCCTGGGTGGCCGGTGCCTCGGCGGGTGCCGGGGCGGCCGGAGCAGCCTGGGCGGCCGGGGCCTGTGCGGCGCCGGAGAGCTGGATGACATCGCCCGGGTAGATAACCGAAGCAAAGCCGAGGCCGTTGGCGGCGAAGACATCGTTCAGCTCAACGCCGTGCTGCGCGGCAATGTTGCCAAGGGTGTCGCCAGCCTTGACGGTGTGGGTTGCAGCGTCCTCCGAGGAGGCCGGTGCGGGCGCCGGAGCTGCGGCCGGAGCGGCAACAGCCTCAGCCTGGGCCGTTGCGGCGAAGTCGCTGGAAGATACGTCGGACGCTGCGTTGGCAGGCAAGCCGGCGCCGAGCATCAGGCCACCGGCAGCGGTGACAACTGCGGCACTGCGGCCAACGGTACCTGCGTGGGACGATACGGCCTTCGAAACTCCGCTGAACGGGTTGCTGTGGACCGGGGTTGCACGATGGCGTGCGGAAGTGTTCTTGAACAAGGTTGTAGCCTCTCCCAATGCCTGCGAGGTAAGCTGTCGGGTTCGGATGGGAGTCACCCGGCCGCGTTCCACCTCGGAAAATCGCTCCGTGGTGAAGTGCGGCTTAACCCCAAGGGCTCTGGAGGGAGCCCGGTAAACGTGGGTCCCCCGCCTCTGCCATCTGTCTAGCGAACGGACTCGGAACGGTGGCAGAGTTAGGCAAAGCCATTCCGAGGGGGCCGGCCCAGGAAGCGCCGACGTGGTTGCCACCCTACATAACGGATTGGTAACTCCGCAAAACGGACGCGCCGTCAATGGCGGTTTTGGGGGTGGTTTGGTGCTAGTGGAGGCCCGGTGGATGCGTTCGGGCGGTGGCGCTGTTCCGTAGTAATCTTGCCGGATGATCCGTCGAAGCTTTGCCCTCGTGTTTGTGTTGTTTTCCCTGCTCATCACGGGGTGCAGCCAAGTTGAACAGGCCGCCGCCGATGCGGCCAATGAAGCCGTTTCCGGTGCCAAGGATGCGGCCGGCCAGGCCGCCTCTGATGCTGTGTCGGGAATCACATCGGCTGCTGTCGACGAAGTGCTCCAGCAGGTCTGCAAACCTGTGGCGGATGGCACGATCAGCGCGGGGGAGAAGCAACTGCTTTCCGGCCTCGTCGGTGCCGCTGAACAGGCCGGGGTGCCCGCCGAAATTACGACGCCGATGGGTGACATTGCGCAGGCCGGAGACCAGGTGCCGGCCGAGTCTGTGAACGCACTGCAGGACGCCTGCGCCAACGCCAGCAGCTAGCGCCAACGCCACCAACTAGCGCTAGAGCAGCCGGAACCAATCCCGAGCGTCGGCCTGGAATTTTGCCGGGTGAAGGCCTGCGGCGTCCTGCGGGATGGCGCCGAGGAACGGCACGTCCACACTCTGCAAGTACCGCAGATTGTCCTCTTCCACCGCGCTTGGTTCCACCGGCCAGGAACCGATGACCAGCCCGGCGGCTGCGAGGTTTCGGGTTTCCAGGGCCTCCAGCGTGAGCAGAGTGTGGTTCAGCGTGCCCAGTCCGCTGCGGCAGACAACGACGACGCCGGCACCGCCAACATCGGAGTTCCCCATCGCGGCCGCGAGGTCTGCGAGGGTCCTGCCCTCGCCGTCGAGTTCCACGAGGAGCCCGCCGGCGCCTTCCACCAGGACATGGTCCGATTCCGCAGCCAGCTGCTCAATGTGCCGGACGTGGTTCGCGAGGGAAGGCAGCGCCGCCCCTTGCCGCGCAGCAGCAGCCACCGGGGCCATCGGCTCGAGCAGCCGGATGCCTTCGGTCACCCTAGCCGCACCGGAGAGCCGGCGCACTTCGTCTGCGTCGCCCGGTTCGCCGTCACCAACCCCCGTCTGAGCCGGCTTGTAGACCGAAACGGTGCCCGGTAAGGCGGTGGCGAGCGCCGCCGTCGTTATCGTCTTGCCGACGCCGGTGTCGGTGCCGGTGACGAAAATGACCTGCGGCAGGCCGGTGAGACTGGCCTGACTGGACGGGGTGGGAGCCTCCGTCACTTTTCCTCCCGTTCCACCGTGACGGTGAGGGGCGTTTGGAAGGACAGCAGGCGCAGCCATTCGGGTTCCGGCCCGGTGAGTCCTACCGAGGGCAGGGCCCGGGCCGTTTCCTCAAGCACCAGCACGGTTTCCAGCTCGGCCAGTTTGGCGCCCAGACAGCGGTGCAGGCCATGCCCGAACGCCAGCGAATACGCGGTTCCGCCGGTGTCCAGGGGATGGTTGCCGCTGAGCTCGAGCAGGATTTCCGCGCCGGCGGGGAGTTCCGTGCCGCCCAATCGGGTGTCGCGGCCAACGGCGCGCCGCCAGGTATGTACGGAGGATTCGGTGGCCAGCACCTGCCGCACGAACGGCGCGGCTCCGGTCCTGCTCCCGTTCGTGGCGCCCGCCCCGGCTCCGGCCCCTGCCCTGGCGCCGGCCGCGAGGTGCTGCCAGCGTCCCGGTTCCTGCAGGGCGCGGTAGAACGACGTGCCGATCAGCTGCGCCGTGGTTTCCTGCCCCGCGATGACCAGGAAATAGCCCAGCGAGCAGATCTCCGACGGCGTAAGCCCGGCGGCATCGAGTACGCCGAAGAGCGACGCGGTGCCGCGGCTGGCGGCCACTTCGCCGCGCAGCCAGCCGTAGAACTCGGCGGCACTCTCCGCCAGGGCCGGCTGGCGGTCCTCGGCCGGCCAGCCCCAGAACAGCTCGAGCGAGTCCCTGCTCCAGCGTTTGAGGATGTCCAGGTCGGGGCAGCGGACGCCGGTCAGCTCCGCCATGATGACCGGCGGAACGTGCTTGGCCACCGCATCGGCCAGATCCACCGGCCCGTGGTGCAGCAGTTCAGCGGTCGCAGCGGTGCGTTCCCGGGTCAGCTCCCGCACCCGCGGCCCGATGGCGGCGACTTTCGCGGGGGTGAAAAAACCCGCCACCAGCTTTCGCACATCGCGGTGCTTGGTTCCGGTAGCCGACGCCAGCACCGGCGGCAGGGCGAAGCGGGCGCGGCTGAGGATGCGCAGGGCAGCCGGGGCCAGGGGCACCACGGAGGTCAGCGCGTTGGTGGGCAGGAAATCTTCGGTCCGGCGCATCACCTCACGCACTTCTGCCGGATCCGAAACAACGTGGAAGCTCATCGCGCTCCTACCCTTCCGAGGTGCATTGCAGCGTCTATTCCGCCCACCGGTTTAGGCAGAGTTCCTGCCTCCAATCCGGCCACCATGCCGGCCACCAGCCCGGCGGCATGCCGTACCTGTCCCGGTGCCAGGTCCGCGCGGGCAGTCAACCGCAGCCGCGAGATGCCGTCCGGCACACTCGGCGGCCGGAAGCATCCGACCAGGACCCCGGCTTCCTCGAGGCGGGCGGCGAGTTGCGCGGCGTCCTCCGGCCGGCCCACTGGGACCGACTGCACAGCTCCGGCGGCCTGCTCGACGCCGCACGCCTGGGCAATGATGGCCGCATTGCCGAGCACGGCCTGTGCCAGCGACGGGTCGGCGGCGATGATCCGGCAGGCCTCGGCCGCGGCAGCGGCTGCAGCCGGGGCCAGCCCGGTATCGAAAATGAAACTGCGGGCAGTGTTGACCAGGTGCGCGCGCAGTGCGGCCGAACCGAGTACCGCGCCGCCTTGTGCGCCGAGCGCCTTGGACAAGGTCGCCGTGAGCACCACGTGCTCCGCGCCAGCCAGTCCGGCCGCGTGGACGGCGCCGCGGCCGCCGCCGGCAACGCCGATTCCGTGCGCCTCGTCGACCACCAGCAGGGCGTCGTGATTGGCGCAGATGCGCGCAGTTTCTCTCAGCTCCGCCGCATCGCCGAGCACCGAGTAGACCGATTCAACAACGACGACGGCGCGCGGCTGGCCTCGGCTGCCCAGCAACCGGTCCAGCGCGGCGAGATCGCCATGGGCAAACACTTCCACGGGGGAGCGGGAGAGCCGGGCGCCGTCGATCAGTGAGGCGTGGCAGTGTTCATCCCGGACGATCAGCGTGCCGGGGCCTCCGAGCGCGGTGAGGATGCCGAGGTTCGCCGCGTAGCCGCTGGAGAACGCCAGGGCGGCGGGCTGGCCGGTCAGCCGGCAGAGCTCTGCTTCGAGTTCCGCGTGCACCGGCTGCGTCCCGGTGACCACCCGGGACGCGCGGGCGCCCGTGCCGAAGCGCCCGATAGCGTCGATGCCGGCGGCCTGTAGCCGGGGATCGGTGGACAGGCCCAGATAATCGTTGGAGGCCAGATCCAGCAGCGTGTCCCGGGCGGCCGAGTCGCTGGCGGCCGCGTTCCGGACGGTTGTGTTCCCTGCCGTGGTGTTCCGTGCCGTTGTGTTCCGCACTGTTCCGCGCCGGGCACGCACGTGGGCCTGCTCCCTGAGCCACTGCTGCATCGCGCCCATCAGCCGTACACCCGGCCGACGGCGGCGGTGATCCCGGCGCCGATGGCGGCGATATCCTCCGCCGAGGAAATATAGGGCGGCATGGTGTAGATCAGGTCGCGGAACGGGCGCACCCACACACCTTGCGCCAGCGCGGCGCGGGTGATGGCGGGAATGTCCACCGGCCGGTCCAGCTGCACCACCCCGACGGCGCCAAGCACACGGACATCGCGGACCGATTCCAGGCCGGCAGCCGGTGCCAGTGCGGCGGACAAGCCCTGCTGGACGTGCTGCACCTGCTTCTGCCAGTTGGCGGATTCCAGCAGGTCCAAGGACGCGGTGGCCACCGCACAGGCCAGCGGATTGGCCATGAAGGTGGGTCCGTGTAGCAGCGCGCGGAACTCCGAGGCCGTGATGGCGGCAGCCACCTCGCCGGAGCACAGCAAGGCGGCGAGGGTCAGGTACCCGCCGGTCAGTGCCTTGCCCACGCACATCACGTCCGGTGCGACGCCGGCCCACTCGGACGCGAACAGCCGGCCCGTGCGGCCGAAGCCGGTGGCGATCTCATCGAAAATCAGCAGCAGTCCATGCTCGTTGGCCACCCGGCGCAGGGTCCGCAGGCACTCCGGGGCGTAGCTGTACATTCCGCCCGCGCCTTGCAGCACCGGCTCCACGATGATGCCGGCCAGCTCGCCGGCATGCCGCACCGCCGTCTCTTCCAGCTCGGCGATCCAGCCGGACACCTCGGACGCCTCGGCGACCAGTTCGCCGTCGTTGTTCAGCCGCGCCGCAGGCGGCCGCGGCAGGAAGTGCTGCTGCGCGACGAGGCCGGGGAACGCGGTGTGCATGCCGTCCACCGGATCGCACACGCTCATCGCCGCGAAGGTGTCGCCGTGGTAGCCGCCGCGCAGGGCCAGGAACTGCTGGCGGCCGGGCCTGCCCATGGCTGCCTGGTACTGCACCGCCAGCTTCAGGGCCACCTCCACCGAGACGGAGCCGGAGTCCGCGAAAAACACGTGTTCCAGCGGATCCGGCGCCAGCTCCACCAGCTGCTCAGCGAGCCGGACGGCCGGCTCGTGGGTGAGTCCGCCGAACATGACATGGCTGAATTGCTCCGTCTGCCGGCGGACCGCCTCATCCAGGACCGGGTGCCGGTAGCCGTGGATGGCGGACCACCAGGAACTCATCGCGTCAACCGCCTCGAAGCGCTCGCCGTCCGCGGCCTGAAGCAGGAGCCGGACTCCCGAAGCTCCCGTGACGGCGTAGGGATCCGGACCGTCCAGCGGGGCGTAGGGATGCCAGAGCAGGCCGCGGTCGCGGGCGATGAGCGACGGCGCAGCGGAGGCTGTCTTGTCCAGAATGCGTGCAGCGGCGGCTGTTCCGACCGGAAACTCGATCGGCCTGCCCGGCGTGGCGGTTACGGTGCCCAGGGCCGTCTCAGACATTGGGGGCGAGTTCCGTACCGGCGCCGCGGCGGCGGATGGTGACCTGCCCTGCGGAAGCCGGGGCACCGCCGTCGTTGTTTGTCTGCGGGGTACCTGACGCAGCGGACCCAGGGGACACAGCACTGGAAACAGCGGACCCGGTGCAATCGGTGGACCCTGTGGAAGAATCCGGGCCGGCGCCCAGGACCACGAACCCGTTGTCGGCAATCATGTCCAGATCGGCCTTGGCCTCCTGGCCTTCGCTGGTGAGGTAGTCGCCGAGGAACAGCGAGTTGGCCACCTGCAGGGCCAGCGGCTGCAGCGAACGCAGGTGCATTTCTCGGCCACCGGCCATGCGGAGCTCGGTGGCCGGGCAAGCGAAGCGGATCATCGTTAGGATCCGTAGGCAGTGCGCGGGCGTCAGCAGCCAGGTGCCTTCCAGCGGTGTGCCCTCGAACGGCATCAGGAAGTTGACCGGGATCGAATCGCTGTCCAACTCGCGTAGCGCGAAGACCGCGTCGATCAGTTCGTCGTCGGTTTCGCCCATGCCCACGATCAGGCCCGAGCAGGGGGAGAGCCCGGCGTCCTTGGCATGCTCAACGGTGCGCACGCGGTCGGAGTATTCGTGGGTGGTGCAGATGTCCGCGTAGTTCGATTCGCTGGTATTCAGGTTGTGGTTGTAAGCGTCGACACCGGCGTCCTTGAGCTTGGAGGCCTGGCCGTCCTTGAGGATGCCGAGGCAGGCGCAGACCTCCACCTGCGGGTGCTCATCCTTGAGCCCCTCCACCATGGAAGCCACCCGGTCGACATCCCGATCGGTGGGGCCCTTGCCGCTGGCCACCAGGCAGACGCGGGAGGCGCCGGCACGGATCCCGGTGGCGGCTTGCTGCACGGCTTCCTCGGGCTTGAGCCAGGTGTACTTGAGGATTTGCGCGGCGGAACCAAGGCGCTGGGAGCAATAGGTGCAATCCTCGGGGCAGAGGCCTGATTTGAGGTTCACCAGATAGTTGACCTTGACGGTGTTGGCGAAGTGCGCGCGGCGCAACCGGCCCGCGGCGGCCACCACGTCCAGAAGCTGATCGTCGGTGGAGTGCAGGACGGCGAGGGCTTCCTCGCGAGTCAGGGTGCCGCCGGCCAGTTGCCGGTCGGCCAGGTCTTGAAAGTAATTGAACACCGTTCAAGTGTGTTGAGGCGCACAGGTTCTGTCAACAAAGATTGAACAGTGTTCAGGATTGTGACGTGCGCAGGGCGGGCGCCGTTCATGACTTGCTGCTCACAGACGTGCGGCACCACTCAACAGGGGCCTCCGGGTCCCTGAATCGACGGATGGTGTTTTAGCGCTGGGTTTCGGCGTAGAACCATTCGATGTGCTCGCGGAGCAGTTGGGAAGCCCGCTTGCCCTCGCCTGCGGACACCGCAGCCAAGATGCCGTGATGTTGGCCGCGGAGTACATCGGCGACCGGTTCCCACGCCTCGTCGCTGCGGATCGACTCCGCAACGTAGTCACTGATGGACAGGCGCAGCGACTCCATCATCGCCTCGATGACTGCATTGCCGGCGAGCGAGGAGAGCAGGACATGGAAGCGGGCATCGAGCGAATGGAAGTCCGCGCGGGCGAGCTTCGGGTCGTCCATCAACTCCAGCAGTCCCGCGGCCTCGTCAAGCTTGGCCCGGGTTGCCTCGTTCTCCGGATCGATGGTGACGGCCTCGGCGGCTCCGGTTTCGAGCAGGATACGCGTCTGCACGATCTCGCTGACCGTCAACTGTCGGGTTGCCACATGCAGTCGCAGTGCGGCGGCCAGCCCGGATGCGGGCTGGGACACGATGATCGCGCCTGCGTTGGGGCCGGAGCCGGTAGAAGTACGTACCACTCCGAGCACGTCCAGGATGCGGATGGCGTCGCGTACGGATGCCCGGGAGAGCCCGTGTTTTTCGGCCAGTGTCCGTTCGCCGGGCAGTTGATCGCCGAGTTTGAGTGCCCCGGAGCGCAGCTCCGCCTCAATACTTTGGAGCACCGCCTCGTAGGCGCGCGGTGCGGGTTTAGCTATCTTGCTGGTCACTGCTTCATCTTCGCATGCGCAGGCAGCCGGGCACGCCTTGGCAAGGCGTGCCCGGCCGCCGGTGGAGGCGGATGCCTAAGGTAGCATCCAGCCCAGGACCGGTGTCGACTGCAGGTAGACGACGATGCAGAGGACCAGCAACATGCCCACGCTCCAGCCGACGACCTTGCGCAGAATAAGTGATTCCTGCCCGTCGAGCCGGACAGCGGTGGCGGCGATGGCCAGGTTCTGAGGGCTGATCAGCTTGCCGACCACACCACCGGAAGTGTTGGCGGCAACGAGCAGGTTGGGATCTATCCCCGCTTTCAGCCCGGCGGTCTGCTGCAGCTTGGCGAACAGGGCATTGGCCGAGGTGTCGGAACCGGTGACGGCGGTGCCGATCCAGCCCAGAATCGGAGAGAGGAAAGCGAAGAACGCCCCGGTGCCCGCCAGCCAGGTGCCGATGGAGACGGTCTGCCCGGACAGGTTCATCACGTAGGCCAACGCGAGCACGGTGAGGATGGTCAAAGCGGCCCAGCGCATGCGGTGGATCGTGCGCGGGATTTCGGCCAGCGCCGTGCCCACCCGCAGCGGGTAGCGGCCGGCCCCGTCGAAGCGTGAATAGACGACGGCGACGAGCAGTCCGGCGATGAGCAGCAGCGTGCCCGGGTTGGACAGCCATGTGAACTTGTAGATGGTGGATGACACCGGGTCGCCGGCAGCGTCTACTACGTTCCCGTACAGCAGCGGCCACGGCACCGCGATGTCGGTGGAGGCAAGCCACCCCGGGATGTCCACGCCGAAGGTCCAGAGTTTGGCTACACCGAAGACCATGATGACGAGGAAGTACGGAAAGAGCGCGAGCCAGGTGCGGACCGGTGTCAGCCGTTCGGCGGCAGAGTCCGTCCCGGGCACGCCGGAACCGCCACCCTGCACGGCGTGGCCAGCGACCGGCACACCGCTGCCAGCGACCGGGACACGACTCGCCCCGACCGGAATCTCCGCGCAGATGCGTTCACGGGCAGCCGTTCTGCCACGCGGCTCCCAGACACGGAGGAACGCCACCGCCGCACCCATGGCGACCAGTGCGGCCACCACATCGGTGAGTTCGTAGGAGAAGTAGTTCGAGCAAAGGAACTGGGCGAGGCCGAACGAGAAACCGATGACCAGGGCCGCAGGCCAGCAGTCCTTGAGCCCCCGCTTCCCGTCCAGGATCAACAACAGGATCAGGGGAACGACGAACGCCAGCAGCGGGGCCTGCCGGCCGACTACGGCGCCGATATGGTCGGCATCCAGCCCGGTCAGTCCGGCGGCGGTGGTGATCGGGATCGCCACCGCACCGAAGGCGACGGGAGCGGTGTTGGCGACCAGCACGGCGGCGGCGGCGCGCAACGGAGCCATGCCCAGCGCGAGCAGCATCGTGGCGGTGATCGCGACGGGCGCCCCGAACCCGGCGAGCGCCTCGAGCAGACCACCGAAGCAGAAGGCGATGAGGATGGACTGCAGCCGCACGTCGCCGCGGCCGATCACATCGAATACCCGCCGCAGGTCTTCGAAGCGGCCGCTGATGACCGTAACTTGGTACAGCCACACGGCCATCACCACGATCCAGACGACGGGGAACGCGCCGAAGACCGCTCCGAGCCCACCGGACATCAAGGCCAAGCCCGCGGGCATCTGGAAGACCAGAATGGCGACCAGCAGTGCCACGAGCAGGGACACCAGCCCGGCCACGTGCGACTTCGTCTTGACGACGGCGAGCAGCACGAAGAAGGTCAGCAGCGGTAACAGCGAGACTATGGCCGAAAGCGCGACGCTGCCGGCTAGCGGATCAGTGGTAGGGGTAAATGTCTCCACAGGTTTTCCTTCGCATTGTGGGGCACGAGACCGGGCAGTTGGTCGGACCACTATGGTCCGACCACGTAAGCATAACGCATTCCCGCGGATTCTGTGAGGGGCATCACGAAGATGGGGCTGACCTGCGGCATTGGACGCGAAGCGTGGCGCAAGGACAGTAACGGGGGAGCGGGCGCGCCGGTTAGCGGCCGTTACGGCATGATGGAACAGGACGATGCTTGACCTCGGCGTACGGATCAGGAGCAATGGATGAGTCTCACCCGCCGGCAGATTGTGGATGCAGCCATGGACATCCTGCGCCATTACGGCCTCGGCGACCTGTCCATGCGGCGGCTTGCCCGTGATCTGGGGGTCCAGCCCGGCGCCCTGTATTGGCACGTGAAGAACAAGCAGGACCTGCTGGGTGTGCTGGCCGAACAGATTTTGGCGGAGGTGGACGCGGATACCGTTGACCCCGCAGCCACGGACGGCGACCCGGTCCGTCGGTTGGCCGCGGACATCCGCACCGCGCTGCTGGCCGTACGGGACGGTGCCGACGTGGTGTCGCTGGCGCATGCGCTGAATCCGGAGGCGCTTCCGGCGATCGCCACCCTGCGTACGCTTCTGCAGGATGCCGGCCTGACCGACCAGCAGACGCGCTGGGGCGCCCGCACGCTGACCCATTTCATTCTCGGCGCCGTCGCGGAGGAGCAGACCCACGCTGATCTTTCCGCGGCCGGATTGTTGCCGGAAAACGTACGCCAGGACAACGACGACGAGGCCTTCCTCTTCGGCGTGGACGCCGTCCTGGCCGGATTGCGGGCCCGCTAGGAGCAGTCAGTCCCGGATGCGGACGGCGGTTTCGCGCAGGTACTGGTCCACTCTGATGTAGGCATCGCGGGTCAGCGCCTTCCATAACTCCAGCGCCAGCCGCGGGGCGTCTTCTTCAAGCGCGAGGATTTCGTCGGCGCTGAGCACCATCAGCTCCACCGGGCCCACGGCCTTGACCGTGGTTTCCTGCCGGTTCTCGCTGCCCAGGGCCAGTTCGCCGAAGGTCATGCCGGCGGAGAGCGTACTGAGTTTGACCCGCGTTCCGTTCGGTCCCGGCACGGACGTGGTGATCTTGCCCGAGACAATGAAGAACACGCCGCCGAACCGCTGGCCCACGCGGCGGATCACGTCGCCGTCGTCGTACGTTTTGGGTGCCATCCGCTGCTCGAGCGCCGCGGCGTCCTCCTCGCTGAGGGAGCTGAGTGCGGGGCTGTCCGACGGCTGCACCGCATCCGGCAGCTCGAGGTCGCCGCCGTACCGGGCGATGAGCTGGTTCTCGGACCACTCCACCGCGGCGCTGCGGGTGGTGAAGGTTGGGACTTCGCCGTCGACCTCCATGAAGGACGCCGCCAGCGTGCCTTCGCCGTCGATTAGCACCAGCTGGCGCCCGGCCTCGGTGAGCTGCTCGCGGACGTCGGCGAGCATACGCAGTGCCACCGCGGCCACCTCGTCCACGCGGCGCAGGTCCAGAATGACGTGTTCGACGTCGTCGCTCAAGGCGCTGAGTTCGCGCACCACGGATTCGGAGCCGGCAAAGAGCAAGTCCCCGTTCAGCTCGATGACCATGGCGCGGTGGCCGTGCTCACGCAGTACGTCCGCGGCCTCGTCGGTGCGGCGGATGCCGGAGGGTGAGTCCGTGATGTCGTAGCCGGCGCGGATGGCGGACTTGCCGGTGCGGCCGGCCCGGACAAAGTGCAGTTCCATGTCGTCCGAGAGCCGCTGGCAGGTTTCGATTCCGCGCACACTGGTTCCGTGCGCGTCCAGCGGCGGCGAGTACACCGCCAGTCCCACCTGGCCCGGCAGCACGGCCAGGATGCCGCCGGCCACACCGGACTTGGCCGGCATGCCCACCGAGCTCATCCACGCCCCGGCGTCGTCGTACATCCCGCAGGTGGTCATGACCGACAGTACGCGCTCCACCTCGCCGATCCCGAGCAGGTTCTCGCCGGTCAGGGGGTTGGTGCCGCTGTTGGCCAGCGTGGCCGCCATAATGGACAAATCGCGGCAGTTGACCAGCACCGAGCACTGCCGGAAATAGTCCTCCACAACCGGGTCCGGGTCGGTTTCGATGATGTTGAACGAGCGCAGCAGATAGGCCAGCGCCTTGTTCCGGTGCCCGTGGGCCAGCTCCGATTTGTACACGCGATCGCTGACGGCAAGGTCCCGCCCGGCGAAGTCGGAGAACATGTTCAGGATCCGGCGGGAACGCGAGTACGGGCCGGCGCTTTTGACTAACGACGTCGCCGCCAGCGCCCCGGCGTTGATCATTGCGTTGGAGGGCCGGCCGCTGCCCTCGGCCAGGGAAATCTCGTTGTAGGCGTCGCCGGAGGGTTCGACGTCGATCTTCTCGTCCACTGCCGCCATGCCGCGGTCCAACAGCGCCAGTCCGTATGTGAACGGTTTGGAGATGGACTGGATGGTGAACTCTTCGCGCGAATCGCCGATTTCATAGACGTAGCCGTCCACCGTGGCCAGGCAGATGCCGTAGTTGTCCGGGTCCACGTCCGCCAGCGCCGGAATGTAGCTGGCGGGTTCGCCGTCCTTAATGCGCGCGATCTCCGCGTGGATGTGCGCCAGGTAGCGCTGGATAGGGGAGTCCATACCGCCAGCCTATGTGCCCGGCCGCTATTCCCCGATATCGCCAGTCAGCGATCCAGATTCATCACGGTTCACCGGTGGCCGCGCCTCTTCAGCCCCTCCTGACTCCGGCCCGGCAGACAGGAGGGGCTGCCGCATGATGCGGCAGCCCCTCAAGGTGTGTCAGTATCGGCCGGTCAGGCGGCCGGCAGATCAGTCGGTTATTCCGCTATTTAATCGGCTGCTCCTCAATTGGTTGCTCCGCTGCGGCTGCCTGAACCTGCGCGCTTTCACCCCTTCGTAACCGCTTCACGAAATTGACCACCATGATGATGATGACAAAGGCGAAGGGGAACGCGCCGATGATCGTGCCGGTTTGAACGGTATCGATCACGGAGGTGCCGCCCAAGGTCAGCAGCGCTACGGTGATGGCCACGATGCTCGCCACCAGTACCACCCGGAAGAGCTTGCTCGGCGTCCGACCCGAGGATACGAACTCTGCCAGGGCATGCACGCCTGAATCCAGGGAGGTGATGTAGTACGTTGCCACAAGGATGGTCGCCACGACCAACAGGATGGTGCCGACAGCGGGGATGTACTCGAGCATCACGAACAGCCCCTGCGAGGTGTCCTGGGCAACCGCGTCCGCGATGGTCCCCTGGTTCGCGTTGTCGTAGTACAGTGCGGCTCCGCCGATGACGCCGATCCAGATCATCACGATCAGGGACGGAACAACGGTGACGCCAAGGACGAATTCCCCGATGGTACGGCCCCGCGAGATGCGGGCGATGAAGGCTCCCACAAACGGGGAGAACGCGATGACCCAGCACCAGATGAAGACCGTCCACCAACCGTTCCAACTGTCCTGCCAGGAGCCGATGCCTTCGGCCGCGATGCCTGAATCCGTCCAGAGGCTCATGGCTAGGAAATTCTGGAAAAATGCGCCGAAGGTCTGCGACAAGGTGGACGCCAGGTAGATGATCGGGCCGAACGCGAACACGGCGACCAGGAGCACGATGCTCAGCACCGAGTTGATCTCGCTGATCCGCTTCATGCCCTTGCTGATGCCGAAGAAAACCGACCCTGCCGTGAGGGCACCCAGGGCCACGATGATCGCAATCCACAGCGGGGCACTGGCATGGATGCCGGTGATGGCGCTGATGCCGGAGGTGAACTGCAAGGTGGCGAAACCAAACGAGGTAGAGAGGCCGAGCACGGTGGCGAGGATCGCGAGCAACTCGATGACCATGCCGGCGCCGCGGCGGGACTTGCGCGGGAAGATATCGACGACGGCGTCGCGGAACGTGAGCTTTTTGCCCAGGTTGTGGTGCGAGTAGGCCAGGCAGATCGCCACAATGCCGTACATCGCCCAGGCTGTCAGGCCCCAGTGGAAGTAGGACCATGCCATCGCCCCGTCCACCGGGCTGGCAGAACCGGCCGGGAACAGGGGATTCTCCTCTTTGAGCATGATGGGCTCGGCAACGGACCAGAAGATCAGTCCAATGCCTTGGCCGCAAGCGAAGAGCATGGAGTACCAGGCGAATTTGCCATACTGGGGCTTGGCATCCGGTCCGCCAAGGCGGATGTGGCGGAACCTGCCGAATGCCAGCCAGCCGCAGACGCCCAGCGCCAGCGCGGAGAAGGCCACGAAGAACCACGTGAAGTATTCGGTGACAAAGGTCCGTGCTGCACCGATGGCGGTGGCAGTTCCATCCGGAACGGCCACGGCGAACGTGAGGATCGAAACCACCAGGACGATGGCGGCCACCTTGATGACAAGGTCGTCGACGCGCCGCTTCTTCTCTTCCTGCGGCTCTGACGGATTCAGGTCAACGTGCTTTACCGCCGGCACTGCCGGCCTCGTCTCATTTTTGCTCAACGTCATTGTCGATCACATCCTGGAATTCAGCATCAAGGGCGGCCGACATGGCGACGGTGGCCCGCTTGAGCAGGATTTCGCCCTTCTCCGCAGTGGCTTGGGCGGCAGATGACAGGCATCCTGACGCCGGCGTCAGTTCCGGACGCACAGGCAGGACATCGTAGTTCGGCAACACCGCCGGCGGCAAATCTTCGACCTTGTTCATCTCCACTTTCTCCGGGTACAGGTGGAGCATCAGCGATGTTTCGAGGACTCCGCCGTGTTCCAGGTCCCACCCGGTGAACCCGTCGGGGTACAGTTCCGCAATCGTCGCTTCGTCAACGAAGTCCCAGTAGGAGAGCAGCATGACCTTCACATCGTTGATCCCGGCCCGCTGCAGTTCCGTGACGGCCAGGTCGACACCTTCATACAAGAACTGGTAGTTCTCGAAATGGCCGTTGATGAAAGCGATTTTCCGCACGCCGTGCCGGGCAAATTCGAGGGTCAGCGTCCGGGCAATGGAAATGACGGTGGACGCATCCAAGCTGGTGGTACCGGGGATGTGGTTTCCGCCGCCTGAACGCTGCTGGGACTTGTAGCCATAGGTGATGGGGGCAGCGACCAGTCCGCCCACGGCTTCGGCTACGTTGCCTGCCATGGCGCGGGAGAGCAGGACGTCCACGTTGAGCGGCATGTGCGGTCCATGCTGTTCGATGGAGCCCACAGGGACGAGGACGGCCGCCTTGCCGTCCGAAATCTTTTCGCGGTAGGTGAAGGAGTCCAACTCCTCCATATAAACACTGTTGCGCATCGTCTCTCCGATTCTTTGCAAGCTGACAGGATGCCCCACCCCGTAAACGTGGCTGCCCGCGTGGAATACACGCGGGCAGCCACGTCCAGCGGGACGAGCAACTGGGTGCGACGAGGCGGTGCCGGTCCGGGACCGGCACCGCCCGAGGCACGTTAGGCGTCGATGATGTTGTTTTCGGGGCCGAAGCCGAATTTGGTGATGTTTTCGACGCCGCCGTCGTCGCCGATGACGAGGATGTCGTGTTCGCGGTAGCCGCCGGCGCCGGGTTCGCCGTCGAGGACGGTGATCATTGGTTCCATGGAGACGACCATGCCGGGTTCGAGGACGGTGTCGATGTCTTCGCGCAGTTCCAGGCCTGCTTCGCGGCCGTAGTAGTGGGAGAGGACGCCGAAGGAGTGGCCGTAGCCGAAGGTGCGGTTCGGCAGGAGGCCGTGGCCGATGTAGATTTCGTTGAGTTCGGCGGCGATGTCCTTGCAGACGGCGCCGGGTTTGATCAGTTCCAGGCCGCGGCGGTGGACCTCGACGTTGACGTTCCACAGTTCAAGGGAGCGTTCGTCGGGCTGGCCGAGGAAGAGGGTGCGCTCGAGGGCGGTGTAGTAGCCGGAGGTCATCGGGAAGCAGTTCAGGGACAGGATGTCCCCTTGCTGGAGTTTGCGGGTGGTGGCCCAGTTGTGGGCGCCGTCGGTGTTGATGCCGGACTGGAACCAGACCCAGGTGTCGCGGACTTCCTGTTCGGGGAAGGTGCGGGCGATTTCGTGGACCATGGCTTCGGTGCCGATGAGGGCGACTTCGTATTCGGTGATGCCTTCGCGGATGGCGGCCTTGATGGCTTCGCCGCCGAGGTCGCCGATGCGGGCGCCGTGTTTGATGACTTCGATTTCTTCGGCGGATTTGATCATGCGCTGGCGCATGGCGTCCTGGGAGACGTCGAGCAGTTGCGCGCCGGCGAACGCGGCCTGGATCTTTTCGCGGGTCAGGACGGGCAGGGCGTCGTCTTCGACGCCGAGGCGGCGGGCGGTGATTCCGCGCTGGCGCAGGGCTTCCTGGAGGCCGAAGTAGAAGTTGTCGCGGCGCCAGTCGGTGTAGACGATGTTCTCGCCGTAGCTGGTGCGCCAGGGCATGCCGGCGTCGATGTTCGCGGTGATCGTGACGGAGTCTTCGGCGGTGACGACCAGGGCGTAGTTGCGCCCGAAGGTGGTGTAGAGGAAGTCGGAGTAGTACTTGATGCCGTGGTAGCTGGTGAGGATGACGGCGTCGAGTTCCTTGGCGGCCATGATCTGGCGCAGCCCGGTCAGGCGGCGTTCGAACTCGGCGTCGGAGAAGGTCAGCTTCTGCTTGGTGCCGTTGTGCAGGACTTTCAGGCGCTCGAGCTCGGCGACGGAGTTGGCGGGAGCAGCTGCGATGGACATGGAATCTCCTAGAGAATTACGAATTGCGGTACCCGGCGACTGGCAGACGGGTGCAGTCGAAAGGTCGTTGTGGGAGGCAGCCACGAAACCCCGATGTGTTCCCGCTGCCCTTACGGACAAGGTTATGTGCCCTGCATCACAAAAAGTATGGGTAAAACGTCAAGGGATTACTGGAAAGCAATGGACGGTCTGTAAAGAACTTTCGTCCCGCCGTCGAAATTAACCCCCGGCCCCCGCCCGCTTCGTCCGGGTGGTGAACAGGACGCCCGCAATCACCAGGCCCGCGCCGAGGACCTGCATCGCCGTGATCGTCTCGCCCAGCAGGAAGTAGGCGCCCAGCATCGTGCCAACCGGCAGGAAGTTCAGGTACACAGAGGCCTGCGAAGCGCCCAGGATGGCCACGGCGCGGTTGTAGAGGATCAGTGCCACCACGGAGGGGAAGACGCCCAGGTAGACCAGCCCCCACCAATGGCCGCTGCTGCCCAGATCCGGCACCCCCAGGATCAGCCACTCGCCCGCCATAAACGGGAGCAGCATCAGCACGGACAACCCGGACATGACCAGCACCGAGCCGTAGGACGGGAACAGGTGCAGGTACTTCCGCACCCCGATCGAGTACAGCGCCCAACTGGCCACGGCTCCGACCATCAGCGCGTCGCCGGTATTCCAGCCCAGGTTACCAAGCTGGAAGACCTGCCCCTCCAGAACCACCCAGACCGATCCGAAGAGCGAAAGCGCCACCCCGAAAAGCTGGATCCACCGCAGTTTCTCCCGCAGCAGCCAGGCACTGAGCGCCACCGTCACAGCTGGGATGGCCGCCTCCAGCACCGAGACGTTGGTGGCCGAGGTGAACTGCAACGCTGCGTACAGGAACGTGGTGAAGGCGGCGACGCCGGTCACGGTCATGAACAACAGAGGTTTGAAATGCCGCCGGAACAGTGGCGCGGCCTCCCGCGCGCCGCGGTAGCCGAATGGCAGCAGGACCACGAACGCAACGGCCACCCGCAGGAACGCGATGGTGAAGGGCGGCAGGTCGGCCAGCGCCTTTCCCACAAGAATATTGCCAGAGTAAAAAACCACCACGAGAATGCACATCAGGTAGGCGCGCATCACGTGTCCTCTATGATCAGCAGCAAGGGGCAACCTCAGCATCGCCCGTTGCCACCGCCCGCGCCAAATCGTTCCACCACCAAGGAGCAAGACCAGTGGCATCAGTATTGTTGACCGGCGGAACCGGAACCCTCGGCCGCGCCGTCGAACACGCCCTGATTCACCATAACCACACGGTCCGGATCCTCAGCCGCCGCGAGCAGCCGGCCGGACGAGGACCCGGCACCTGGGCACAAGGCGATCTCAAAACCGGAGTCGGGATCGACGCGGCAGTCCACGGCGTCGATACGATCATCCACTGCGCAACCTCCGGCGGGCGCGGCGACATTGCCGGCATCGAAAACCTGATCGCGTCGGCCCGCAAGGCCGGCAGCCCGCACCTGATCTACGTCTCGATCGTCGGTGTGGACAGCATCCCGATGTCCTACTACCGGGCCAAATTCGAAGCCGAGCAGCGAGTGGAAACCTCTGCGTTGCCGTGGACCATCCTGCGCGCCACCCAATTCCACAACCTCGTCTCCGCCCTGTTTGCCGTCCAGCGGCGGCTGCCGCTGGTGTTCGCCCCGGAACTGCGCTTCCAGCCGATCGACGTCCGCGACGTCGCATCGCACTTGGTGGAACTGGCAGCCGCCGGCCCCGCGGGCAGGACTCCGGGCATCGGCGGACCGGAGATACTCACTGCCGAAGAAATCGCCCGCCTGACCCTTCAATCCCTTGGCGTACGACGGCGGGTGGTTCCGTTGCGTTTTCCCGGCAGGATGTTCGCCGCGCTCAGGTCGGGCAACAACCTCGTCCCCGGCAATCGGGTAGGAAAGCGGACCTTCGCCGAGTTCGCCGCCGAACAAACCAGCCGAGGACGATGACCGCAACCCGAAGGAGAATGATGATCGCAGCCATCCTGCACTCTGCCATGGCACCCGGAGAGGCCGGCCAGTCCGGACAAGCCGGACCAACCCGCTATGCCGAGGCCAAGCCGCTGGTCATTGAAGAACTCGAGCGGCCGGAACCGCGCGCCGGCGAGCTGGGCGTGTCCATTACGTATTCCAGCCTTTGCCACTCGGACCTTTCCGTCGTGGATGGCTCTCGGGTCCGTCCACTGCCCATGGCGCTGGGGCATGAGGCGGTAGGACGGGTAGTTACTGTGGGGGAGGGCGTCAACGACGTCAAAGAGGGAGACCACGTGGTGCTGGTTTTTGTCCCCAGCTGCGGAAGCTGCCGCGCCTGTTCCGCCGGTCGGCCTGCCCTCTGCCACCGCGCCGCCGAGACCAATGGCTCCGGCGACCTGCTGCACGGCGAAGCCCTGCTGAAAACTGCCGAGGGGAAGCGGATCAACCACCATCTGGGCGTGTCCGCCTTCGCCGACTACGCCGTAGTTGCCCGCGAATCCGTCGTCGTAATCAACGATGATGTACCGGACACGGTGGCGGCGATGTTTGGCTGCGCAGTGCTGACGGGCATGGGCGCGGTGCTCAATACGGCTGCGGTCCAAGCCGGGCAGTCTGTTGCGGTGTTCGGCCTCGGCGCCGTGGGCCTGTCTGCCGTCATGGCGGCCAGCCTGGCCGGGGCGAGCGATGTTATTGCCATTGATCCGAATCCGGGCAAGCACCAGTTAGCCTTGGACTGCGGAGCCACTGCCGTGGGAACGCCCGAAGATGCCGGCCGCCTGATCGCTGCAGCGACCGGCGACGGCGTCGACGTGGTGGTGGAAGCGGTCGGATCCGCCAAGGTCATCGCATCCTGCCTCGAGCACGTTACCCGCGGCGGCGCCGTGGTCTCCGTCGGCCTGCCGCACCCCTCGGCCGAGCTAACGGTCCCGGCCCTGCAGTTTGCCGGAGCAGGAAAGCGGCTGCTCGGTTCCTACATGGGCGACGCGGTGCCGGAGCGGGACATTCCGCGGTACCTGGAGCATTGGCGGGCGGGAAAGCTGCCCGTGGAACTGCTGTACACGGACACCAAACCGCTGCGCGAGATCAACGAAGGTCTGGACGCGCTGGCATCGGGGCAGGTGGTCCGCCGCCTCTTCCAGGCGTGACCGCTGCCTAGAAACCCCTCGCTACCGCGGCGGCCGCGCGGAGCCAGGCGCGCTGGGTCGCCGGCTGCAGGGCGTTGAACCGGATGGGCCCGTTGACCAGCGCCGGGTCGTACGGAATGCGCACTACCTCGCGAACGAATTCCCGGAAGCCGGTCTCGATCCGGTCCGCCTCGATCTTCGCGCGCTTGCGGGTCTCGCCGGTCATGCCGCGGCCGGCGTCGGTTGATTCGGAGACAATAACGACGGCGTTGCGCGCCAGTTCCGCTTCATGGTCACCGCGTGCCGCGAGGGTCTGCAGGGTAAGGCGCGCAGCCTCGGCCCGGTCCTCCATCGCGGTCACCGGCACCACCAGTTGGTTGGTGTGGTCGATCATCCGGCGCCAGTTGGCGGAGCGGGAGGTGTTCCCGGAGTCCATGACGATCAGCCGGTAGTACTTGCAGGCCACCCGGTGCGCGATGTCCACTTCCTCCGCGGTTACCTCGTGGTCGCCTTCTTCATTCTCGTCCGAGCGCAGCACATCGAACTTGTCCGCAGCCTGGTGATGGACGTAGTGGGCAAGGTCGGCAGCGTTGGATTCGGGGGAGAGGAGCTTGCCGGACGAGTCCACCAGATCCAGCACGCTCGAGGCATGCGGGCCTTGCTCGGTGCGCCAGCCTAGCGTGCCCTGCGACTCGTTGTTGTCCCATGCCAGCACCGGGCCGCCGCCGTAGCGGGCGAGGATGGCGCTGAGCATGACCACGGTTGGGGTCTTGTTGGCCCCGCCCTTGCGATTGACGACGGCGACCGTGCGCGGCCCCGGCCAATGCTGACTGACGAGCTGTACGTCCGCACGCTCGGCCAGCTCTTCCTTGGACGGCTCTACCCGCAGGCCCATTTTCGCCAGCACGCCCCGCCAGCCCTTGGTGGCCGGCTCCTTTGCCGAGCCAGTGACGAGGAAAGACGTCTCCCGCAGGTCCCGCCGGCGCCGGGCCTGCCCGCCCTCCTGCGGCTGAGGCTCTTGCCCGCCGTCCTCCTCCCGCGAGGTCACTGGCTCGCCGTCGTTCTGCTGCCTGCGCAACCTGCGGCTGGGCGGCTGGAATTCGTCGGCGCTGGTGGTGTCCGGATCAGAACGTTCTCCGGCGTTGTTGGTCCGATTGGCAGCAGCAGCAGCTGCCGGAAAGTCCGGAACTTGCCTGGTCATAGCCGTCCTATCATCCGGGGAGGTGAAATGATTTACTACTGATCATCTCCGGCCAGCTTCAGATGAACAAATGAAAACGGCATGAATGAAGCATCTGTGGATAGTTCCGCCCCTGCCGGGCGCGGCTGTTTTGCGGCGCTTACCGCCCGTTGTCGCCGAGTTCGTAGCGGTACGTGCGGGCGTTCACGCCGTCCCGGGTGGGGTGCTCGTCCACCGCGCTCCAGTTGAGGCGTTCGTAGAAGAGCGCCGCATTGCCTTCGCCGAGCAGTGTGACCAGCTCCGCCCGCGTGGCACCCGCAGCGCTCGCGTCCTCCAGGAAGCGGTTGAGGAGTTTCTGGCCGGCACCGGTGCCCCTCGCGGAGGAGTCAACGGCAATGGCAGTAACGACGGCGATCTGCCCGCCGGACGTAGCGTTGGACTCAGTGCTGGACGCAGTACCGGACGAAGTGCTTGCGGCCGGTCCGGCTGCGGGGGTGCGATGTGACTTCGGGGTGAGGATCCGCTTGAGGTAGGCTCGCCCGCGGGTGCGGACGAAGTGGGCGCCGAGCCGCGGCCGCTGGGCCAAAGCCAGCAGCCCGGCCAAGGCAAGCCGGACGCGGTGGCGGCGAACGACGTCGTCAATATGGCGGAACTGGTCCGTGGAGCCAACGAGGAAGCCAACGGACTGCGTGCCCCGGGCGTCAACGCGCTCGGCAACCAGCGCGACGCCAAAGGGTGAGTCGAGGAAACTGGCATGCCAGCGGCGGACAAAGCGCTCGCCCATCTGCGGGAACAGCCCGTCGGGCACATAGCGGCACTGCCACGCCGCCATGGTGCTGAGGTCGGTCGGCGTGGCCGGGCGCACGGTTACGCTCGGAACGTCTGGGGCAGGCAAATTAACTCCTGGAACAGGGAGGTGGCCAGCACCGAACGCGGTTGTATCAATTGTCGACTGCAGACGGCCCACTCCTCTTTCTTTGATGACGTCTCATCTAATGTCTGTGTGCACAGTGTAAACGACCAACCTTTCCGCAAACTGACAGGCTGGGGGAGGCAGCCGCGTCTGATCAAACGCGCCCCTCCCCAAGCGGCCCGTCCGCTCCTAGACTTAACGCTTGGGGCGTGGACCGCCCGCGCCTTTTCAACAATCGGGTTCATTACAGAATGCAGGTGAGCGCAATGACTGGTCGTGTAGTGCATTTCGAGATTCCCGCGGAAGACGAGGAACGGGCAAGGAACTTTTACAACGCGGCCTTCGGCTGGAACATCCAGCCCATGCCGGAGCTGAATTACAACATGGTCATGACCACGCCGACGGATGACCAGGGCATGCCGAGCGAACCGGGCGCGATCAACGGCGGTATGTTCCGGCGCGAAGGTGAGCTGAAGACACCTATTATTACGCTCGACGTCGAGGATATCGATGCTGCACTGGAGAAGGTGGGCAGCCTGGGCGGGTCCACGGTGGAAGCCAAAATGGCCGTCGGCGACATGGGGTTCGCCGCCTACTTCCGGGACAGCGAGGGGAATCTGATGGGCCTGTGGCAAACAGCCGCGCCCTCCGCGGGCTAGGCGCAATCCGGCGGTTGCCCTTGCGGGATCGGCCGTGAATGGCAGAATCGCACTCATGAAGCTCCACCTGCCGCTCGCATGGCCCACATCGCAGCCATCGCACGCCGGCGTGGTGCTCCGCCCGTTCCGCGACTACGATGCGCACCTCGCCGTCGAACTCTCGCAGGATCCCTACATCCAACTGATCAGCACCATTCCGGCCCGGCCCACCGAGGAAGAAGCGCTCGAGTGGATCCTGTACCAGAACGGACGCTTCACCGAGGGGATGGGCTACTCCTTCGCGATCGCGGACGCCGTGACGGACCGGGCACTCGGCCAGATCGGCATGTGGCTGAAGGCGATAGAGACAGGAAGAACGACGGCGGGTTACTTGGTTGCGCCGTCGGCGCGCGGCCGGGGCGTGGGCGCCGCGGCATTGACAGCGCTCACGTGCTTCGCCTGGACACTGCCCGTGCTGCATCGGGTGGAGCTGTACATCGAACCGTGGAACACGGGTTCCATCCGCACGGCCGAAGCCGCCGGCTACCAGCGCGAAGGACTGCTGCGCAGCCACCAGGCCATCGGCGGCGAGCGCCGGGACATGCTGCTCTACGCCGCCATCCGGCCCTAGTGCGGGCGTGCCTCATGGTGGGCGCGTCCATGGGAGCGCCGGTCCTCTTTCATCTCGGCCTCGAACAAGTGCCGCTTACCCTCGGCGAGCTCATCGCGCGCGGCCTGCTCCACTGACTTGAACGCGGCGTAGTAGTTGTCGTCGTAGTCTTCGACGATCTGGAACGTCCACCGTCCATCGATTACATTCCGCCCCACAACGTCCTGCTCGACCCGGTCGGCCAGCTCGCCGTGCCCGGCCTTGCGCAGGAGCTCCGCAGCCTCTCCCAGGGCGAGGTCGGCCCTACCCGTCAGGCGGTGGAAGCCGTACAGATAGCCACGCGCGTGTTCAACGACCTCCAACGCCTCGGACAGCTTGCCCAGCGCTTCAACCGTTGCGTCACTGGTGCCCTCGGGGCGGCGGTGGGAATGGTCAGGACCTTCATGCGGAAGCGTCGTCATGGGGAAATTATTGCCGTTGGAAGCGCAAAGCGCGACGCCGGCGTCCAACTTGGCACCGGCGTCGCACTTGGTTTTTTGGTTTTCTTGAAGGGACTACGGCAGCTGCGGGTCCACGCCGTAGTGCTCGGCCAGATCGGTGATCACGGCGTGCGCGCCCTGGATGCTGACGGAGGCGACGAAGGTTTCGTCGTCATCCTGCCGGCCATCTGGCCCTTCCTGGTCGCGGGCCTGGTGCTGGCGGCGATGAACATTCCGGCGCTGAACGCGTTGGCACTGGGCGAAGACACCGCCCGCTCCCTGGGTATCTCGGTGCTGTGGGCGCGCTGCGCAGGCATCGGAGCCATCACACTGCTGGCCGGATCCGCCGTGACCATGGCCGGCCCGATTGCGTTCGCGGGACTGCTGGTTCCGCATATCGCCCGGGCGATGGTGGGGGCCGACTACCGCTGGCTGCTGCCGGCTTCCGCTGTCACCGGCGCCGCGCTGCTCCTCCTGGCCGATACCGCCGGGCGGGTCATCGCGCGTCCGGGTGAGCTCTCCGTGGGCGTGGTGCTGGCCGTCATCGGCGCCCCCTTCTTTGTCTTCCTGGCCCGCCGCCGCAAGCTGGTGACCGTATGAGCACCGTGACCCGCAACGGCGGCAACGTCCGGTCGCTCCGCGTGCTGCGGGCCGGGCCGGTCTCCATCCGGATCAGCCCGCGCGGGCTCTCCGTGGGCGGAGTGCTGGTCCTGGTGCTGGTGGCGGCCATGGCCATCCACGTGGCCAACGGCGGCACACCGCTCGCCTTGCTGGACGTGCTGCGCGCGCTGCTGGGTGATACCTCCGATTCCAAGGTCCACCTGGCCGTGACCGAGTTCCGAGCACCGCGGATGGTTGCCGCCGTCGTCGCCGGTGCCTGCCTCGCAGCCGCCGGCGCCATCACGCAGACCGTCGCCAGGAACCCGCTGGCCAGCCCCGACGTCCTGGGCGTGACTGCCGGGGCCTCGCTCGGTGCCGTGACCGTGCTGGTGCTCGCCGGCGGCGGGAACGCCGGGCTGAGCGGGCTGACCGCAACCATGGGCATGCCGCTGGCAGCCTTCGGTGCGGGCGTGCTCAGCGGCGTCGCAGTCTACCTGCTGGCCTACCGTGGCGGGATCGACAGCTACCGGCTGGTCCTGGTTGGCCTGGGCATCAACGGTTTTGCCGTCAGCCTGACCACCTGGCTGCTGACCCTCGGCGACGTCAGCAGCGCGGCCCAGGCCCTGACCTGGATGATGGGTTCGCTCAACGGCAAGGACTGGGCACTGGTGCAGCCGATGGGGGTCATTGCCGCGGCGCTGCTGCTGGCCGCCGTCTTCTGCGGACGATGGCTGCTGCTGACCAGCTTGGGTGAGGACACCGCCGTCGGACTTGGTACCCGGGTAGGCTCGGTCCGGCTGACGGCGCTGACCATCGCCGTGCTGCTGGCCTCGGTGGGTACCGTGGTCGCCGGGCCGCTGGTGTTCGTGGCGCTCGCCAGCCCGCAGATAGCGCGCATCCTGACCGGTGCCGTAGTGCCCCCGGTGGCCATTTCCGCGTTGGTGGGGGCTGTGTTTGTGCTGCTGGCCGATACCGTCTCCGCCAACGCGCTGAGCGTGGCGCTGCCCGTGGGCGTTGCCACCGCCGTGGTCGGCGCCCCCTATTTGATCTACCTGATTCTGCGCTACCAACGGAGGCTCACATGAGCGCGCCCAGTACCGGCGGGCGGCTGCGCGCCGACGCCCTGACCCTCGGCTACGACGGCCCCGACATTGTCCGGGAACTGTCGCTGTCCGTGCCGGATGCCGCCATCACCGCCGTGATCGGGCCCAACGGCTGCGGGAAGTCCACCCTGCTGCGCGGGCTCGGCCGGCTGCTTGCGCCCAGGTCCGGAGCGGTGACGCTCGACGGCGAACCCCTGGCCAAGCTGTCCACCCGCCACGTTGCCACCCAGCTGAGCGTGCTGCCGCAGACGCCGGCCGCGCCGTCCGGACTGACCGTGGCGGACCTGGTTTCGCGCGGGCGGCACCCGCGGCAGAAGTGGTACCAGCAGTTCTCCGTGTCGGACGAGGCCGTGGTGCTCGATGCGCTGGCGGCCACGGACAGCCTCGAGCTGGCGGACAAGCCGCTGGAGGATCTGTCCGGTGGCCAGCGGCAACGGGCCTGGATCTCAATGACGCTCGCTCAGGAGACCGACATCCTGCTGCTGGATGAACCCACCACCTATCTCGATCTGGCGCACCAGGTGGAGGTCCTGGAGCTGGTCCGCCGGCTCAACCGGGACCGCGGCCGCACCGTGGTGATGGTGCTGCACGACATCTCGCTGGCGGCCCGCTACAGCGACCACATGGTGGCCATGAAGGACGGCCGGATCGTCGCGCAGGGAACCCCGGCTGAAGTGGTCACGCCGGAACTGCTGCTTGAGATCTTCGGGCTGGCCGCGCAGGTGGTGCAGGAACCGACAGCCGGACGGCCGCACGTCATCCCCTTGGGCGCCGGCGTTTAGCCAACCTGTTGGCCAGCTGTTAGCCAGCTTGGGCGGCTGTCTGGCTGCGACCTGAGGTCGGACGGCTAGCCGCAACCTGGCCGGACGGATCCCAGCACGTGCACGTGCAGGGCACGCCCCTACTGCGCCTGACTACCGAAGGAGGTGGAGACCGCGAAGTCCCCGCCGACAATGTAGCTGCGGCGGTACTCGAGCGGACGGCCTCCTGCATAACCCACGCGGTCGATCAGGAGCAGGGCAGTGTCCGCGGCGCACTGCAGCGACCTCGCCTGTTCCTCGGTGGCGACGACGGCGGTGAGCCGTTCTTCGCCGCCATCCAGCGAGATTCCGCACGCTTCCTCGAGCTCCTGGTACAGGGCAGTATTGGAGAAGTCCCGCTCCAGCAGCGGCCCGACCTGTTCGGCCGGCAGCCAGACGTCATCCAGCGCCAGCGGAACGCCGTCGGCATAACGCCGTCGTGAGAGATGGAACAGCGGTTCATCCGCCGGGAGCATCAGCCGCTGGGCTACCGCTTCGTTTTGCTCCACTTCCTGGGCCAGGACGTCACTGTAGTGCTCCATTCCTGCTTCCTGCAGGGTGGCGAAGAGGCTGTACACGGGACCGTAGGCGGTGCTTTTTCCCGCGACGACCTGTGGCAGGGCAACCGGCTTGCGGCCGCGTTGCGCGGTGACCAGCCCGGCCTCGCGCAGGGGGCGCAAGGCAGCGCGGATGCTGCCGCGGCTCGCACCGTATTCGTTGGCCAGGGCCAGCTCGCCGGGAAAACCATCGCTGAATTCGCCCTTCTGCAGCCGGCGGTGCAGATCCCGGCTGATGGCTTCCCAGAGCGGAGTTCCGGGCGCGGTGCTGCCAGACCCTGCAGCCGAAGGTTTTGCATGGTCCTGCCCGGTCACGTAGCCTCCATTTGGAGAAATGTATAAACATTTGCGGCCGCTCCGGCCGCAACGAGGAGCCTGAATGCCGTCGCCCAAGCCAACTGCCCCAGCCAGTAACCCCCGCAACCGTAACTTTACCGTGACGGCCACGGTCCTGGGCGTGGCCGTGCTCCTGCTGTTCGTTGGCATCTTCGCCTACCAAGGGGGTAAATCGCAGCAGGCCGCCAGCGCTGGACAGGGTGAACAGGCCGGAGAGAACGCCCAGCGGGGCAGTGAAGGCGAACTGGACATGTCCCGGCGGATCGCGGATGACCCCACGGCCCTGGGCGCCGTGGACGCGCCGGTGGTCATGGTCGAGTATTCGGACTACCGGTGCCCCTTCTGCGGCCTCTTTGCCCGCGACACACTGCCCGCCCTGGTGAAGAAGTACGTCGACAGCGGTGATCTCCGCATCGAGTGGCGCGACCTGCCGGTCTTCGGGGAGGAATCCATGGAAGCAGCACTGGCCGGGCGTGCGGCAGGGGAGCAGGGCAAATTCTGGGAGTTCAATAAGGCCGTCTACGATGCCGCACCTGAACGAGGACACGCGGACCTGAACCGGGAGCGCCTGATCGAGTTCGCCGAGCAGTCCGGCGTGCCGGACATGAAGAAATTCGAAGCGGACCTGGAGTCGAAGCAGCTGCGTCAAGCAGTTACCCGGGACGCACAGGAAGCGGCCTCTCTCGGTGCCACCGGAACACCTACCTTCCTGGTCAACGACACGCCCTTTGTCGGTGCCCAGCCGCTGGAGGCGTTTGAACAGGCCATCGACGCCGAGCTGAACGAAGCGAGAAGCAAGTAATGGAAATCGGCTACGCAGGCGCCTTTCTCGGCGGAGTGCTCACGCTGCTCAGCCCGTGTTCCGCCTTGCTGCTGCCGGCGTTTTTCGCCTATGCCTTTTCCACCAAGACGCGGCTGGTCGCCCGGACGGCGCTGTTCTACGCGGGCCTCCTGTCTACCCTGGTGCCGCTGGGGGTCTTCGCCGGGGCGCTCGGATCCCTGATCACCCAGCACCGCCATGGCCTGGTAGCGGTGGCGGCCACGCTGGTCATCCTGCTCGGTGCGGCGCAGATCCTCGGCCTCCGGCTGCCGGCCGTCCTGCGGAACAATTCGCAAGCCGGCTCCTCGGGCCTGTCGGTCTTCGTCCTCGGGACGGTCTATGGTGTCGCCGGGGTCTGCACCGGCCCGATCCTCGGCTCCATCCTGACCGTGGCGGCCGTCGGCAGTAACGCAATGTACGGCGGCATCCTGCTGGCGATTTATGCGCTCGGCATGGCGCTGCCGCTCTTTGTGCTGGCGCTGGTCTGGGATCGGCTGGGCATCAGCGGGCGCCGCTGGCTGCGTCCGCGGCCGCTGGTGATCGGCCGCTGGTCCAACTCTTGGATCGTGGTCATTTCCGGCATGCTCTCCATCGGCATCGGAGTCCTGCTGCTGGTGACGGACGGAACGGCAGGGCTGGGCGGCATGCTCAGCGTGGGAGACCAGTTCCGGTTGGAAACCACGGTCAGCGGCGCGGCGTCCGGCGTCTCCAACCTGGTCTTCGCCGGCATCGCCGCGGTGGTGCTGGTTGTCGCCGTCGTGCTGTATCTCAGGAGCCAGCGGACCCCGCGCGCAAGTGGCGACTTCGCCTCGGTCAGCGCTGCGACCCGGGACAACAAGAACAAGGAAGAGCGATGAAAAGCGGCCTTGTGCCGCTGAAGGGGGCGCTTGCGCTGTGGCCGCGCCGGCGCTGGCTGGCCGCGCTCGCAGCCGCAACCGCCACGTATGTAGTGGTGGCCGTCCCGACCGACCTGATCAACACGCCGTTTTTCGTCCGGGAGGTTCCGCCGACCTGGTGGTCCTTCCCGGTTCTGGCCATCACGGCCGCGCTGGCCGGTTTGGTGGCCGCGACCTACGTGGCGCGATTGCCGGAGGTGTCGCCAGAGCGCGGGCAGCGGATCGGAGTCGCGGGCGCCATTGTCTCCTTCTTCGCCGTCGGCTGCCCGGTCTGCAACAAGCTGGTACTCCTGGCCCTGGGCACCTCCGGCGCCATGCAGTATTTTGAGCCGGTCCAGCCGCTGCTGGCAGTGGTGTCGATCGGCCTGCTGGGCTGGGCGTTCTTCCGGCGTGCAACGTCCGAAGACCGCTACACGGTACCGCAGAAAACAACGACGCCGGCACTCACCGGCCGCTGAATCTCCGGCGTACGAACCTATCCCGGGGTGTCCTGCTTTTCGGGGACGGCAATGGCGTAGACGGTCCGCTCCTTCGTCGGGAACAGGGCCGTCCCATCGGCCAGCATGGACACCGGAAGGACAAAGTCGCCCGTGTCCAGAATGGCGCCGGACTCTATATCGATCCTGGCCGCCACGCCGTCGAGCTCGGCGTAGGCCACGCCAGGGCCGGCTGCTGTGATTCTCGCGCTGCGGGCGAAGCTCTTGGTCCACAGGGTGCCTTCATCAGGGCGGAGGGCCGTGATCACCTGCGAGCCGTCGCCCAGTTCCGACGCCAGCAGGACCGTGCCGGACGACTCGTCCACCGCTGCCATTCCGGCCGGCGAGCCGGCCAGCTGTCCCAGCAGTTCGCCGGTTCGAAGACTGTAAATAACGTCCTGAGGCTCCTTGCCCTGTTCCTCCCAGCGCAGCACCACGATGCCCCCGGTTGCCGGCCCGTAGCTGCCGGTGAATCGGACTGTCGCGCCCGGCGTTGTCCCGTTCGGCCGGGTGAACTCATCCGCGGACCACAGGGTGCCGCCGGAGCCGGTATCAACGGCCGAGAATCCGGTTCCGGAGCCGATCAAGGCTGTGCCGTGATGCTCATAGAGAGCAGTTTCACCCGCCGGGGTTTCGATCACGGTCCCGGTGTTCGCGTCCAGCAGCGTGCCTGGAGTGGTTCCGGCCGTGAGCGCCTTCGGCGTATTGGCGAAGATGAGTCCGTTTCCCGCGGAGGGGCCGGGAACCTCAGTGGGTCCCCACAGCACGTCGCCGCTGGCGGCAGAGAAGGCGGTGGCCGTCGTGATGCTGACCGGACCCTGCCCGTCCTTTCCGGCGTCGGAATCAAGAATAACGACGGCGGGTTCCCCGCCAACGCTGGTAAGCACAGTTCCCATACAGGACGGATTGGTATCAATGCGCCAGAGGGTGCCCGCAACGTTGAAGCCGTAGAAGCTTAGCGATGAGCGGCCGTCCCGGGGGAAAGCGGAACCGATGAAGGTGGCACCCAGGGCCGCCGGGGCGCTGTCGATCCTGACCGCGGAAGCCACCTCGAATCCGGGGAAGAAGCGCGCACCATCGGTTGAGCCGGTTGAGCCGGTTGAGCCGGTTGAGCCGGTTGAGCCGGTTGAGCCCGTCGAGCCGATTGAGCCGCCGGATGTTATGGGGCCAGTGGGCGTGACGGCGGCGGGCCGATCCCCGGTTTCATTGTGAGGCGAGGTGGGCGGGTTGCCGATATCTACCCGGTGCGCGGTGGGCAAAGCGGTATCTGGCGAGCAGCCAGTAACACCGAGCAAAGCGACAAGGACAAGGCTCGCAGCGGTTCGCCGTCCTGAATGTCTATACATTTCGGTGGCCACGCTACCATGCACAGGAAGACTTTTCCCGCCCGCGCGTCGCGGGCTCAGGATCGACCGAGGAGGAACCATGCCAACGGTGGACAATCCCATGCAAGATGCCCGTGCCGAATTCAGGGCGATGGGGCTGCTGGTTCACGGCGCGGGCCCGGGCGCCCAGGACTGGCTGCCGGGGGTGCTGCGCAGCGCAACCAACGCGGCAGACGCGCTTCCGGCGGGGACCGCTATCGAAGTGGTCATCCAGGGCCCCGGGGTTGCCCTGCTCTCCGGCGGATCCGGGTTTGCCGGCGAAATCAGCGCCGTCCTGGAGCGGCAGATCCGGGTTCTGGCCTGCGGAAACAGCTTGCGTTCCGCCGCCGTGCCGCCTGAGCAACTGCTGCCGGGCGTGGCCGCAGTCCCGGCCGCCATCGCCCACCTGGCTAGCAGGCAATGGGAAGGCTGGGCCTACGTCCGACTCTAGGCCGAAGTTGCGTCCGGCCTAGGAGCTGCCTAGTTCGCCACGTACGGGTAGTCCGTGTAGCCGGAGGCGCCGTCGGTGTAGAAAGTCTTCGAGTCCGGATCGTTCAGGGGAAGGTTTTCCTGCCAGCGGCGGGCAAGGTCCGGATTCGCGATGGCCGGGCGGCCCACCACAACGCCGTCGGCAAGTCCGTCGTCGAGGATGGCCAGCGCTTCTTCGCGGGTGGTAATGACGCCGAAGCCGTTGTTGAGCAGCACCGGACCGCCAAAGCGCGCGCGCAGTTCCTGGACGAGTGCGCCGGCCGGCTCCTTGTGCAGGATGCTCAGGTAGGCCAGGCCCAGCGGGGCAAGGCCGTCCATCAGCGCGGCATAGGTCGCCCGGGTCTCTTCGGCATCCAGTTCCAGGGCGCCCTGGACATTGTGTTCCGGGGAGATACGGATGCCCACCCGGTCAGCGCCGATCTCGGCGGCAACGGCTGCGGCAACCTCGATGACGAACCGTGCGCGGTTCTCCGGCGATCCGCCGTACTGATCGGTGCGCTGGTTTGAGCTCGGTGCGAGGAACTCGTGCAGCAGGTAGCCGTTGGCCGAGTGCAGTTCCACCCCGTCCAGGTCTGCTTCCACCGCGTTCCGCGAGGCCAGCACAAACTCGTCGATGATGCCCGGCAGCTCATCGGTGTCCAGGGCGCGGGGAACAGGGTACGGCTTTTTGCCGTCATAGGTGCGGGTCTCGCCGTCGATCGCTATGGCGCTGGGCGCGACGACTTCGTGGCCGCCGTTGGTGGCTTCGTGCGTGACGCGGCCGGCGTGCATGACCTGGGCGACGATCCGTCCGCCGTCGTGATGGACAGCGTCTGCGACAGCCCGCCAGCCGTCGATCTGTTCCGGCGTGACCAGGCCCGGCTGGCGCTGGAAGCCCTGTCCCGCGTAGCTGGGGTAGGCGCCCTCGGTGACGATCAGGCCCAGCGAAGCGCGCTGCCGGTAGTGCTCGACGACGAGCGGTCCCGGAACGCCGTTCACGCCGGAGCGCATGCGGGTCAGCGGCGCCATGATGAGGCGGTTGGAGAGGTCGAGGGCGCCAACGGACAGCGGGGTAAACAGGCTCACAAAAGTCCTTCTTCTTAACAATGCTTCCGCAGGGGCAACCAAGCGGGCAGACAAGTTATTCCAGCCGGACCCCGCGGGCGAAGCCTGGCGCTACCTAATCCTCGTAGAAGGTCCTCGCCGGCCCCTGGTCCAGCGAGGTCACGATTCCCGCCGCGACCTCGCGCAGCTTGATGTTCCGGGCGCTGGACGCCGTCTTCAGGATTTCGACGGCGGATTCCTGGCTGCACCGGTTCTGCGCCATGATGATGCCCACGGCGACGTCGATGTCCGTCCGGGAGACCAGCGCGGCCTTCAGATTGTCGGCGGTTTCGGCGAGGTGGGCCACGCGGACCGCCAGCATCAGGCCCAGTGACGTCTGCCGCACGAACTGCTCAACCAGCTCAACGGACTTCTCGTCGAACCGTCCTGGCCGGTGGGAGTAGAGGTTCAGCGCGGCCTTGGTGTCTTCCTGAAGGTGGAACGGAACGGCAAGGATGGCGCGCACGCCGTGCTGGAGCACCGCCGTCGTATATTGCGGCCACCGCTCTTCCGTCTGAAGATCGGGAATGAGGACATTGACCTGGTCACGTGAGGCGGTCATGCACGGGCCGTCGCCGAAAGCGTACTGGATCTCGTCCATGGCCTGCGCGTCTTCGCTGCTGCTGGCCACGGTGGCTGACCTCTTGTGCCGGAGCAGGGTTATGCCTGTGAGCACCTCGTCCCCAGGGGTGGAGAGGCTGGAGGATGACAGGCGTGCCATCCCGTCCAGGAATTCCCCGACGTCGGTGCTGTTGAGAACCAGTTCCTGAAGGTGCTGGCTCAAGTGGGTATCTGTTTTAGCGGTGGACTCAGTGCTCAAGACCGTTGGCGCCGTTTCACTCATGCACTGCGCGGGCCCGTCCAGCCCGTCGAAGAGCAATCCAAAGCGGCCCGCTGCTGAACCGTACCGAAAAAGTATAGGCCAACGGCAAGGCTTCTGGCGGCATACTGCCCCGTGGCGGGAGTAATGCCGGACACATGCGCTCAGTCGTCCCCGCTGCCGAGGATAGCCCAGGCGAAGGGGCCCAGCTCCAGCCCGTCGCCGCCCACCTGGACGTCGCCGCCGCGGGCCAAAACCGCGCGGGCGCCAGCAGGCGCGTCGACGCTCACGGGACTGCCGGCGAGGTTGAGCGCCACGGTGAGGGAATGCCCGTCGGCCTGCGCTTCGTAGACAAGGTGTTCGTTGGCCAGGGCCAGAACCCGGGTGTGCGCCCGGTGCAACCAGGGATGACGACGCCGGACGCCGATCAGCTCCTGATGCAGCCGGAAAATGTCCGCGCCCAGGTTGCTGAGCTCCGCCGGACTGTCGGGGAACGCCGGCCGGACCGCGTCGTCCCCGCCGGCACGGTCCTCCTTCACGCCGCGGAACCCCTGTTCGTCGCCGGCATAGATGGAAGGCGTGCCTCCCAGCGTCAGGAGGATAACGACGGCGTGGGGCAGCAGCGCGGTATTGCTCAGCTTGCTGGCCAGCCTGGTGACGTCATGGTTGCCCACGAAGGTCAGCGGGGCGAAGGACTCGAGGAAGCCGTTGTGCCGGTCCAGCGCGGCGGACAGTTCGTAGAGGTTGACGTCGTTGAGCGAACTCCAGACGGCCTTCCACAGCTCGTACTGGGTCACCGAGTCGAGCCCGCCCTCCGCCACGGCAGCGGCGTAATCCCCGTGGATGAACTCGCCGACGAAGTACGCGTCCGGATAGTCGGCGCGGACCGTGTCCAGCACCGGCGCCCAGAACGACGGCGGAACCGCATAGGCCGCATCCAGCCGCCAGCCATCCGCGCCGCGGGCCAGCCAGTACTTCATCACCTCGACCACGAAATCGCGCACCTGCGGTTCCACGTGGTTCAGGGCGAGCAGGTGGTGGTGCCCCTCGAAGTCCTCGTAGTCAGGTTCCGTGCCCGGGCTCCATTGCCCCTCGGGCCAGGAAAGCTTGAACCAGGACGACGACGGCGCTTCCGGCCCCTCCCTGAGAACCTGCTGGAACCGGTCAAAACTGCGGCCAACATGGTTGAAGACCCCGTCCAGCAGGACCCGCAGTCCCCGGGAATGGGCCGCGGCAATGAGGTCCTCAAAGTCGGCTCCGTCCCCGAGGCGTGGATCGATGCGGAAGTAGTCGGTGGTGTCGTAGCCGTGGGTTTCGGCGGCGAAAACCGGTCCGAGCACAATTCCGGAAGCACCGAGTTCCACCACATAGTCCAGCCACGCCGTCAGCCGCGGCAGCCGGTGCTGCACCTCGCTGCCTTCAACGGGAGCGTCTCGTTCCGCCCCGACGAACCCCAAAGGGTAGACCTGCCACCATATGACGTTTTCGACCCAACCCGGCCTGGCCATGAATGCCTCTTTCCGTTGTGGACGCTACTGCCGCAATTGTGTCAGCAATTGGACACATGGACTCCCCAAAGTTCTTCCCACGCGGTAGTTTCAAGAGTACGATCGTAGGTCCCGCGAGGAGAATTATGGCTCAATCCGTCATAAGGGCGACGGCATGATCCGGCTCCGGCAGCTGGCGCAAGCCGCGTCCGTTCTGACAACCCCGTTGGCTCCGGAAGATATTCTGTCCCTGTTCAACCCGGTGTTCTCGGCCCGCCAGCTGCGCGGCGTCGTGACCAAGGTTGTTCCGGAGACAACCGGTTCAGCCACCATTTATTTCCGTCCCGGCCCGGGCTGGAAGGTGCATCAGGCAGGCCAGTGGGCACGCATCGGCGTGGAGCTGGACGGCGTACGCCATTGGCGTTCCTATTCGCTGAGCACTGCCGCCGGAGAGGACCCGGCCATCACGGTGACCGACATCGGGGCCGTTTCCGGTGCCTTGGTGCGCAAGGTCAAACCGGGCGACGTGCTGTTCCTGGCCGCGCCGCAAGGGGACTTTGTGCTGCCCGAACAGCCCCGGCCGCTGCTGATGCTCACCGCCGGCAGCGGCATCACCCCGGTGATGTCCATGATCCGCACACTGGTGCCGGCCCGTCCGGATGCAGATGTGGTGCTGATCCACTCTGCCCGGACCCCGCAGGACAGCATCTTCGGGGAGGAACTGTACGAACTGGCCGACCAGTTCCCCCGCCTGCGAGTCATCCACCAGTTCACTGCCGAACACGGCCGGCTCGACTTCAGTTCGCCCGCCGAGCTGGACCGGCTTTGCCCGGACTGGCGGGAACGCGCCGCCTACGCCTGCGGCCCCGAAGGCTTCCTTGATGATGCCGAAGCGCTTTGGGCGCGCGAAGCCGCCGCCTCCAAATCCGGTGTCCCCGCCGTTCCCGCTGTGACCGGTGCCTTGACGATCGAACGCTTCAGTACCGGCCTCGCCGGGGGAGAAGGGCACGACGGCGGCCTGGTCACCTTCGAGGCGTCCGACCGCGAAATCGAGGCGGACGGAAACACTCCGCTGCTCGACGTCGGCGAAGACGCCGGTATATTGATGCCCAGTGGCTGCCGGATGGGGATCTGCCAAAGCTGCCTCGCACCATTACGGGCCGGACAAGTCCGCGACCTGCGCACCGGGGAAGTCCTCGGGGAACCGGGCCAACTCATCCAGACATGCATTACGGCAGCCGCCGGACCCGTCAACCTGGATCTCTAAGGAGGAAAATTATGGAAAGCGTTTCCACTACGGCCACAGTCCGCAGAACCGGTGCGCTCGCCGCGTCGGGTCATCCGCTGGTCCGCCCGCCGGCCGCCGCCCACCTCTCCGATGAGCAGGTCGCCGAGCTCGGCCGCGAGTTGGACGCCATCCGCGACGAAGTCATCGCCGAGCGCGGTGCCTCGGACGCCGCCTACATCCGGCGGGTGATCAAGGTCCAGCGCGGACTCGAGATCGCCGGCCGCGCGGCACTGCTGGCTGGGCGCAACAAGACCGCGTGGGTCACCGGCACCACCCTCCTGAGCTTCGCGAAGATCCTGGAGAACATGGAGATCGGCCACAACGTGCTCCACGGCCAGTGGGACTGGATGCGCGACCCCGATATCCACTCCACCACGTGGGAATGGGACTTCGTCACCCCGGCCCGTTCCTGGCAGCACACCCACAACGACTTGCACCATCGCTGGACCAACGTGATCGGCAAGGACAAGGACGTCGGCTACAACCTGCTGCGCATGTCTTCGGACCAGCCGTGGCGGCCGTTCAACGTGGGCAACCCGCTCTGGAACGCGATCCTGGCGCCCGTGTTCGAATGGGGGATCGCCATCTACGACCTGGAACTGGTGGATTACCGCGAAGGCACGAAGTCCAAGGCCGCTCTCGTCAGGGACCTCAAGGCGATGGGCCGCAAGGCCTTGCGCCAGTTCACCAAGGACTACGCGGCAACGCCGATCGTGGCCATGGTCACCGGCTCCGGCAAGCAGGCACTCTGGGGAACACTGGCCGCCAACGCCGTCCGCAACGTCTGGGCGCATGCGGTCATCTTCTGCGGCCACTTCCCGGACGGGGCGGATACCTTTACCGAGGAAATGGTCGACGGCGAAACCCGCGGCGACTGGTACGTGCGCCAGATGATCGGATCGGCGAACATCTCCGGTTCCAGGTTCATGCACCTGATGACCGGAAACCTGTCCCACCAGATCGAACATCACCTGTTCCCCGATCTGCCCTCCAACCGCTACATCGAGGTGGCCCCGAAAATCCGCGATATCTGCCGCCGCTACGGCTTGCCCTATAACTCCGGGCCCCTGTTCAAGCAGGTCGGCTCCTCCTGGGCGAAGGTCTTCAAGTACGCGCTCCCAGACAAGGCTGCTCCGGCTTCCTGACACCGGCTCCGCGTTTTCTTGGCATTCCTCGCCAGCTCCCGAGGAATCATGTCAAGATGCCCGCTTGGATTGCTTCTTGACTTTCCTTCCCGGCGGGACCAGTGTTTGTGCAGCGCTAAAAAGCTGCAGCGTACAAACCGGCAGCGGTGGGTTGCGCTGGGGAAGTGTGGCGCATCATGGCATCAACCGGCACGGGTCCGAGCAAGGACGCGGGTAGGCAATCCGGTGGAGGCACCCGCCGGGTGACCGGAGGGTTGTTCATCATCAGCGCCCTCACGTTCGCTGGCGCGGCCACAGTCTTATCGGCGACGTTCGATTGGCCGGATATCCTGCGCGAGCCGGCCGCCGTAGTGCTGCCCGCCTTTGCCGCCGGAGGCCCGGGGCTGGTCTGGACCTGGTTTGCGACCGCCTGGACGTACGGGATTCTTGCCGTTCCGATCCTGCTGCTGCCTTCCGTACTGGGCCGGCGCGAGGACCCGGTACTGCGCGCGGCCACTTACTTTGGCGCCACCTCCGTGGTGCTGTCGCTGATCGGATTTCTGCGCTGGGTCTTCGTCGTGCCGCCGCTGGCCGAGTCCTACGTCGCGGGCGACGCCGCCACCAGAACCGCGGTGGACGCCGCCTGGACTGCCCAGCACCAGTTCGGCGGCGCGCTGCTCGGTGAGCACCTGGGCCAACTGCTGGTCATCGGCTGGACAGTCACACTCAGCGCGGTCATCCTGCACAGCCGTGTCCTGCCGCGCTGGCTCGGCGCCGCCGGGCTTGTCACAGGGGCCCTCTACCTGCTCAACCAGGGGGACATCCTGGCCACAGCCGTGCCCGGTTTCCCTGTCTGGGACCTTGCAGGGCTGATTGGCAGCTCAACGTGGGGACTGTGGGTGGCGGCCCTCGGCGCCGTTCTCCTGCTCAGGCGAACGACGCCGTCGGCGGTGACTCCGCAGTAAGTCCGGCTGTGACTCCATCAAACTCAGCCGGTGTGCCGTCCCGTGAGCTTGTCCCGGAGCCGGTCGACCATGCCGACGCCGGGGCCGACGGTCTTATGAAACAGCTCGGAGTGCGGTGCGTGTGGGTGCGGGCGGGTCGGCGCCAGTTTCTTGGCCTTCTGCACCTTTTCGCCCAGATCGACCAGTTTCTCCGGAGGGATGTGCGCGCGTAGCTGGGGGAACTGCTCGGACTCCTCGTCCTTCGCATGGTGGCGCAATTTCGCCTCCAGTTCGCGGATAAGTTCCATGAATTCCGGGTCAGCGGCGTCGACGTCTTCAACCTGCTTCATCAACCGGACTATCTCGTCGTGCTCTTTCTTATCGTGCTCGACCTCCTTCGCGCCGTTCGGCACGTGCTCTTCTACTGCCGGGTAGACGAACATTTCTTCGGCGACGGCATGACGCATAACTTCGGCAATCACGGTGTCGGCCAGATCCCGGCGCTGGCTCGGATCGGCCGTGCTCTCGATCTGTCCGATCAGCGCGACCATCTCCCGATGGTCGGTTGTGAGGATATCGACGACATCTGTGCTGGTTCCACCACTACTGGTCATGAGACGTCCCTCCTTTGGGTCGTTGCTCCCGTGCGTTGGCAGGAACGGCCAACGTACCATCGCTCAACAGCAAGATCCATGGGCTGCCCGGGAGTCTGGAGGATTGCCAGCGTTCTCTCGCCAAAGTGAGCCAACCCGGCAACCATCGCATACTGAGCAGTAGGCTTTGACCATGCAGAAGCCTCTGGTCCAGGAAAAGACTCCGCTCAAAGTCGTCATGGTCGCCATCGTTGCGGCGCTCGGCGGCTTCCTGTTCGGCTTCGACAGCGCCGTGATCAACGGCGCCGTCGACGCGGTGCAGCAACAGTTCGGGCTGGGCAGCGTACTGCTCGGCTTTACCGTCTCCTGCGCACTGCTCGGCGCCATGATCGGCGCCTGGCTTTCCGGTCCGCTCGCCGACCGCCAAGGCCGGGTCCGGGCAATGCTGGTGGCCTCCGTCCTCTTTACTATCTCGGCCATCGGCTCCGGCCTCGCCATCGGCGTGACCGACCTGATCATCTGGCGCTTCATCGGCGGCATCGGTGTCGGCATGGCATCGGTCCTGGCCCCGGCCTATATTGCAGAGGTCTCGCCCGCGCACAGCCGCGGCCGCCTCGGTTCGCTGCAACAGTTGGCCATCGTGCTCGGTATCTTTGTGGCGTTGCTGACTGATGCGTACCTGGCCGCAGTGGCCGGCGGAGCGGGGGAGCCAATGTGGTTCGGGCTGGAAGCCTGGCGCTGGATGTTCCTGGCCGAAACCGTTCCTGCCGTGCTGTACGGGTTGCTGGCCCTGCAGGTGCCCGAGTCGCCTCGTTATTTGGTGGCCAAAAACGAACTGGTGGGCGCCGCCAAGGTGCTGCGCGACGTCGTTGGTCTTAACGGCAAACAGGCGGTGCAGGACAAGATCCAGGCCATCCGCGAAACCATCCACAGTGAGGAACGGCAGGGCCTCAAAGACCTGATCGGGGGGAAGGGCTGGCTGCTGCCGATCGTGTGGGTCGGCATCTTCCTTTCCGTCTTCCAGCAGTTCGTTGGCATCAACGTGATTTTCTACTACTCCACGAGCCTGTGGAGGTCCGTGGGCTTCAACGAGTCCGATTCCTTCAGCATTACCGTCATCACCTCGGTGACCAACATCCTGGTGACCGTGGTGGCCATCATGCTGGTGGACAAGGTGGGGCGCAAACCGCTGCTGGTGGCTGGCTCGATCGGCATGTTGCTCTCGCTTGGCGTGATGGCACTGTGTTTCAGCCAGGCCGTCGGGACCGGCGAAGACGTCACCCTGCCGCAGCCGTGGGGGGTGGTGGCGCTGATCGCGGCCAACCTGTTTGTGGTTTCCTTCGGCGCCACTTGGGGTCCGGTGGTCTGGGTATTGCTGGGGGAGATGTTCCCCAACCGGATCCGTGCCGTAGCGCTCTCCGTCGCCGCGGCCGCGCAGTGGCTGGCCAACTTCGCGATCACCACAACCTTCCCGTTCCTTGCAGATATCGACCTGACTCTGGCCTACGGACTGTATGCGTTCTTCGCGCTGTTGTCGCTGGTATTCGTCTGGAAGTTCGTGCCCGAAACCAAGGGCAAGGAACTCGAGGCTATGTAGCTGTGCTCGGCATCTTCACCACGGTGGTTCGGTCGGCTGCAGCGGCCAGTCATCGAACGGCCGGTTCCAGTCATCCGGTCCGTCTCCGGTCAGCGACTGGTTGGACAGCTTGGACTTCTGGGGCACGTCTGACGCGATAGGCATCTCGGCCGACTTCGGTTGGCTCGGTGGCAAGTCCGTAATGGGCTCCATCAGCGGCAGCAGTGTCTCTGCCTGTTGGCCGGGTGGACCGGAGCCGGGTACCAGTGAGAGTTCTGCCGGTTGAGGTGGGGGTTCCGCGACGGTGCCGTTTTCAACAAGCGGGGCCTGGGCGCGGGCGCCGGGCAGGGGTGTGCCGGCGAGTCGGTATCGGTTGCGGCGGGGTTTTTGGTCGGGGTCGATGTAGCGGGGCGGGATGAACCAGGGGATTCCGTCGCGGATTTCGATTATCCAGTTTTCGTCGTGCAGCAGGTGGTGGTGGTAGGAGCACAAAAGGCAACCGTTGTGAACTGATGTTGGGCCGTTGTGTTTCTCCCAGAATTTGATGTGGTGTGCTTCGGTCCAGGGGGCGGGCATGGTGCAGTCGGGGAAGGCGCAGCCTTTGTCGCGGGCGACGAGTGCGCGGCGTTGGGCGGGGGTGAACAGGCGTTGGGCGCGTCCGATGTCGAGGATTTCGCCTTTGCCGCCGAGGACGAGGGGGATGAGGTCGGCGTCGCAGGCGATTTTGCGGACGGTTTTGGGGCTGATCAGTCCGCCGAACACCGCGTCGGCGGAGGCGCCGATCTGGTCCACCAGGTCCTGGTAGTCCAGGTTGATCATGATTTGGGGGCGGTGGCCGCCGCTGGAGGGAAGTTTGTCCGTGGACAGGGCGATCTGGCAGGCGCCGACGAGGCCTTGCAGCAGTTTTTGCGGCCGGGTGGGTCCTTGCCATTGCTGTTCGGGCCCGGCCCCGGCCGTGTCGGCCGTGCCGCCCGGAGTGTCGGCGGCTGTTGCGGGGGCCGCCGGGGTGCCGTCTTCAGAAGCGAAGGTGGTCTTGACGCGCGGGTTGGTCGCGGCGTTCATGACGGTGACGAGGTATTCGAATTGTTCCGGGGTGGCGGCGATTTCCAGCCGGTGGAGGCCGTGGCGTTTGCCGCGGAGGAACACGCCTTGTTTCGCGCGGAGGATCTCATCGGTGGGTTCGAGTCCGTCCGGGTCCAGTACTGCTTCCCAGCGTTTGATGATTTCGCGCAGGCCGTCGATATCGGATTCGGTGGCCTGCTGGGTGAGCTGGTTTTCCATCGCGGCCAGGCCCGCGGGGGTTGCGGTGGGGCGGACGCGTTCGAGGGCGTCGCGGATGAGGGTTGCGGCCTGGCCGCTGATCTTTGAGGAGGTCAGTGCGGCGCCGAGGCGTTCGAGTTTCGGGGGTGCCTGTTCGCCGGTGATCAGGGTCGAGGGCATGGTGCTGGAACCTACGCGGAGGCGGCGTTTGGCTTCGCCGCGGCTGATCTTGAGTTTCTGGCGGAGGTATTCGGCGGCGTCCTTGTATTCGGGCTTTTTCGGTTTGCCGTCCTGACCGGTTCCCTGGACCGGGTCGGCCCAGGGGATGCGCTGGTCTGTTTCGCCTGTTTGGGCGATGTTCTGCTGTTCGACGGCGTGGGCGCCGATGACCTGGAGTTGCTCGACGGATTTGGAGATCTCTTCGATGCCGGCGACTGTGGCGGCGAGTTCCTTGGGGGATTGCAGGAGGCAGTCCTGCTGGAACCTGGCCGAAAAGTCCTGGAGGGCGGCCTGCACGGAAGCGAGGAAGCCCGCGGGCTCCTGATGCGCTTCGACCGGTGCGATTGCCATACCTCAACGCTATAGAACACGTCTTCGAGTAGCACGGGAAAAGCGCCAATGTGGAGGACTAGTGCCTTGTGTAGGAAGGAAGCGCGGGTCCGGCCGCCTGTGGAGGCGGCGTGGAGCGGGCCTTGGCCTAGGCGGAAGTTGCATTCCAGCCTAGGACCCAGCTTCGGTCAGGCCCGGCGGCGGCCGAACACCAGTGAGGCTACTGCAGTGCCTGCGGTGACCGTGTAGACGGCAGGCCAGGCACCCAGCTTCTTCGCTAGCGGGTGGGAGGCGCCAAACGCAGCCAGGTATACGCCGGTCAAAGCAGCGGCAGTCCCGGTGCCGGCGTCGCGCTTCCACAAAACGAAGGCTGCCGCACCTGCGGCGGCGAGCACGGCGCCGCCGAGCGGACGGTTCTTGGTGGCGCGGGCGGTTTGGAAGCCGCCGATCAATCCGGCGCTCGTGACCAGCGGGGTCAGCAGGGAACTCATGGAATCTCCTTAGTCTGGGGCGATGCCCTCTAGCCTATCTGGAGCATAGACTGCCCCTATCTAACGGAACTTTCCAAAGGACCCGATATGGGAACCGTCAGACGCCTTGCCGCAGATTTGACGCTTACCGACCTCGGCCGCGCCGTGAGTATCGTCGGCTTTAACCACGATGTCCATGCCGGAACGTTGTCCGGCTTCATTGTCCGCCGGACCAGGGATGTCGTGGATATTCATCTGGACGGCATCCCTGAGACGGTTGCCGTGTCGCATGAGGCGATAGTCCTGATCCTGGAGCCGGACAGCGAGAAGGGAACCGGACTCGGCGCGGAACAGGAAGCGGGCACGGGCGCGGAGCAGGGCTAATCGGACACCAAGGTTAGTCGACCGCTTCGCTGTTCCTGCCGGCGTCGTTGTTCTTGTCGCCGTATTGATGCTTCGCTTCCTCGGGGTTCACCGCGCGTTTGAGCAGGGCCGGGATCACCCACAACAGCACGAGCATGACCAGCACGACGCCGCCGCCCACGTAGATCGCCACCTGGTCGCCCGCCACGACGTCGAGAATGAAGGCGACGCAGCCGGTGGCCATCAGCCCGATACCGAGCACGGCGGACTTCACGATGCGGTGGCCGTGCGCCACGGTGGAGTCCTTCACATGCAGGCCGAAAAGCTTGCGGTGGATGGCCACGGGCGTGATAATGACGCAGGTCAGCAGGCCGGAAAATGTCAGCAGCGCGACGTACAGGCCCACCTGATAAGGCGCCAGTTCCTCGAACCGCGCCTGGAACGGCAGGGTCATGAGGAAGGCGGTGATGATCTGTGCGCCGGTCTGCATCACGCGCAGTTCCTGCAGCAGGTCGTTCCAGTTGCGGTCGAGTTTCTCCTCGAACGTCTCCCGACGGCCCACCGAATCTTCGTACACCTGATCGTCGGTTGCCATCCTTCAAACTTACCGCCAAAGTACGACGGCGGCAGGGTAAGTTCCAGCGAGGCTTACCATTGGCGTTATGCCACGTTCTGATTCCGACGGTTCATCCACGCCTGCAGGTTCCCCAGCCTCTGCCGGGGACGCCGCGAAACCCGTGCAGCCTGTTGCCGAGTTCAAGGCCGGCCAGGTGCCTCCCGGCGCCGACTACCCCGGCCGGGAGCTCATGCTGCTGTTGCAGAGCTTCACCACGGAGACTGACCGCTACATCGATACGATGGGCCGCCGTTACGGCATGCACCGGACGGACCTGAACGCTCTGACTATTGTGATCGACGCGCAGCGAGAGGGCCGGACGATCACGCCGGGGGTCCTTGGTGCGAAACTGTCACTGAGTTCGGCCGCGACGACGGCGCTGGTGGACCGGCTGGGCAAGGTAGGGCACATGGTCCGTGCGCGCAGCGAAACGGACCGCCGGCAGGTGCAGCTGGAAATCACGGACAGCGCCCGCACCACCGGGGCCGAGATCTTCTCGCCCATGGTCGAAGAACTCATTAAGGTGGTTGCGCGGCATTCGGCCGAGGAAGTTGAACTGCTCTCCACGTTCATGGCCGAGCTGCGGGATGCGATGATCCGCGCCCGCGAACAAGGCGTGGATCGGGATCGGACGGCGGGTCAGGAGCGGAACAGTGCCGGCTCGGCAGCAGCAAGCAATGGCAGCTGAAGCACCAGCCAGGGGCTGAAGGCCCACGGCGCAGCGTCCACGGCCCGGAACAGGGCGGCCGGATCCGTCCAGCGCCACTCGCAGACCTCCGCCGGCGCTGGCTGCGGATCGGTTTCCAAGATGGCCGTGTAGACAGGGCAGATTTCGTTCTCCATCACACCGGAGGCGTCCAGTGCGCGGTAGCGGAAATCCGGCAGGACCGGCTGCAGTCCGGAAACGGCGATCCCCAGTTCCTGCGGTGCGCGCCGGCTGACGGCTTCCTCCGTGGTCTCACCCGGGGCAGGGTGGCCGCAGAAGGAGTTTGTCCACACGCCGGGCCAGGTCTGTTTTGTCAGGGCCCGCCTGGTCACCAGGATTTGCCCGTCCTGATTGAAGAGGTGGCAGGAGAATGCGAGGTGCAGTGGCGTGGCCGCGGTGTGCACCTTGGACTTGTCGGCGGCACCGATGGCGGCGCCGTCGTTGTCCACCAGGACAACATTCTCAATGCTCGAGTCGCTGGAGTGGACGCTGTTCATAAAATCAATCCTGCCATGTTTCTCGATTACCGAGAGATAATCATGTTTACTATTCCGTATGACGATCCCGATGGAACGCCAGGCGGCGCCGGCCTCCCGCTCCGAAGAGCACCACAATCGTACTGAGCGTGTGTTGGAACAGTACTTTGACGGAGCGCGCCGCCAAGCCGGAGCCATGGGAACAGCATATGGCGAATTGTGGGACGTATTGCGCCGCGGCACCCAGGGCGGCAAGCGGCTGCGGCCGGAGCTGGTGTTCACCGCCTACAGCGGGCTGGGCGGCACCGACTTTGTCGCCGTGGCACCGGTAGCAGCGGCCTTCGAACTGCTGCACACCGCCTTGATCCTGCACGACGACGTTATCGACCGCGACTTCAAGCGCCGCGGCGTGAAAAATCTTGCCGGCGAATTCCGCGATCGCGCTGCCCGCCAGGGGTTTCCGGCGGATCAGGCCGAACACCGTGGCCAGTCCGCTGCCATCATCGCCGGTGACCTTGCCCTGACCGGTGCTTACCGGCTGATTGCCGGGGCAGAGCTGGCCGGCGAGCTGCGGTTTAGACTGCTGGAAGAACTGGATGCCGCAGTCTTCGCCTCCGCCGGTGGTGAGTTGCTGGACATGGAGTTTGCCGGCGCGCCGCAGCTGCCCACGCTGCCGGAGGTGATGACGATGTCGCGGCTGAAGACCGCCGCGTACTCGTTCGAAGCGCCGCTGCGCACCGGTGCCATCCTGGCCGGCGCCGACCTGCCGGCCGTGGAGACCGTCGGAACGGTGGGCCGGTTCATGGGGACGGCTTATCAGCTCGTCGATGATCTGCTGGGGACCTTCGGCGACGAATCCCTTACGGGCAAGACCACGATGGGCGATCTGGCGGAGGCCAAGTCCACGCCGCTGATGGTCTACGCCCGGAACACGCCGGAGTGGCCCCGGATCGCGGCTCTGCTGGACCAGGGGATCCGCACACCCGGGCAGGCGGATGAGGTCCGCCGGTGGCTGGAGCGCTGCGGCGCACGAGCCTACGTTGAAGACCTGACTGAGTGCTACACCGCCCGTGCCCGTGCCGCCTTGGAAGATTCACAGCTGCCGCCGCAGCTGCTTATCAAGCTCGACGGCGTCCTCAACCGTGCCGTCCAAAGGAGACGATGATGGATAACCAGGCGCAGGCGGGACTGTACGCTTCCGTCGCCCAGGAGGCCGCCGCCGTCGTTATCCGGCGCTATTCCACCTCATTCTCGCTGGCGACGCGGCTGCTGGAAAGGCCCGTCCGCCGCCATGTGGAAAACATCTACGCGCTGGTCCGGATCGCCGATGAGTGCGTAGATGGGGCCTGTGCGGGAGCCGGGTCCTCACCGGAGGCCATCCGCAGCTGTTTGGACAAGCTCGAGCAGGAAACCCTGGACGCCGTGGCCGGTTGCTACAGCTCCAATCTGGTGGTCCACGCCTTCTCGATCACTGCGCGTCAAGTGGGAATCGGGGCGGAGTTGATCCGCCCGTTCTTTGCCTCCATGCGCGCGGATCTGGAGCAGACCGGGCACACCCGCGACAGCTTCGAAGCGTATATCTACGGCTCGGCCGAGGTCGTGGGGCTCATGTGCGTGCGGGCCTTCCTGCTCGGCAGCCCCGTTGATGCGGAGCATATGGCAAGGCTCGACGGCGGTGCCCGCCACTTGGGTGCCGCGTTCCAGAAGGTGAATTTCCTGCGCGATCTCTCCGATGATTACCAGGATCTGGGCCGGAGTTACTTCCCCGACGTCACAGTCGACGAGTTCAGCGACGCCCAGAAGGATGCCTTGCTGGCCGACATCGAAGCGGATCTGGCAGCTGCTGCAGCGGTCATTCCGGAGTTGCCCGCCGGCAGCCGGACTGCCGTCGCTGCCGTGCACGCTTTGTTCGCCGAGTTGGCCAGGCGGCTGCGCGCCGTCCCGGCCCGGGAGCTGCTGGCGCGCCGCGTGCGCGTGCCTGACGCGGTCAAGCTGCGGCTGGTTGCCGCCGCCTGGTACTCACAGCAAGGACGCTCCGGCGCTTGGAAGCTGCGGCCGGTGCCTGTGCTGGCCGCGCTGCACAGGAGCAGCCGGTGAACGGCGGACAACGGAAGCCGCCCGGACCGGAAGTGGCTCCGGGCAGCAGGATCACCGTCATCGGCGCCGGACTCGCCGGTTTGGCCTCGGCCGCGTTGCTGGCGCGCGACGGATACCGGGTCACCGTCCTGGAGAAACAGCCCGACGTGGGCGGACGGGCCGGCACTTGGCAACAGGACGGCTACCGCTTCGACACCGGGCCCTCCTGGTACCTGATGCCGGAAGTTTTCGACCACTTCTTCAAGCTGCTGGGCACCTCGTCCGCGGAACAGCTGGACTTGAGCGTCCTGGACCCCGGCTACCGGGTGTTTTTCGAAGGCCGCGACCAGTCCGTGGACATGCGGCAGGACCGCGGCCTGAACGAGAAGACGTTTGAACAGCTCGAGCCGGGAGCGGGCAGGAAGCTCAGCGCCTACCTGGACTCGGCCCAGGAGACCTACGAGCTGGCGAAGAAGTACTTCCTCTACACCTCCTTCGCCTCCTTTAGGCCGCTGTTGACCCGCGAAGTCCTGCGCGGCGGGCCGAAGCTGGCCCGGCTGCTGCTGGAACCCCTGGATAGGTTTGCCGCCCGGTATGTGCAGGACGAGAGGCTCCGCCAGATTCTGGGCTATCCCGCGGTGTTCCTCGGGTCGGCACCGAAGCTGACGCCCAGCATGTATCACTTGATGAGCCACCTGGACCTGGATGACGGCGTACTCTACCCGCAGGGCGGCTTCGGCCGCATCATCGAGGCGGTCCATCAGTTGGCCGAAGCCGCGGGAGCCAGCATCCTTACGGGCGCCGAGGTGACGGACATCCTGACCGAAAGCCGCCCGGGCGGAAAGCCGCGGGCCTTCGGCGTCCGTTACCGCGACCAGCAGGGGGCAACCCACACGTTGGCCACGGACGCCGTGGTTTCCGCCGCGGATCTGCACCACACTGAAACACAACTCCTGCCCAACGCCCTGCAGACCTACCCCGAACAGTACTGGCGCCGACGGGTCGCCGGTCCCGGGGCCGTGCTGGTCATGCTGGGTGTGGAGGGAAAGATCCCGCAGCTCGAACACCACTCGCTGCTCTTCACCAAGGACTGGGACACCAACTTCGATGCCATCTTCGGCAGGCAGACGAGGGTGCCGGAGCCGGCGTCGATCTATGTCTGCAAGCCCAGCGCCACCGACCCGATGGTGGCGCCGGCGGGCCACGAGAACCTGTTCATCCTCGTACCGGTACCGCCTGACCCCGGCCTCGGTGCCGGCGGGATCAACGGCGCGGGCGATGAACGGATCGAGGCGATCGCCGACGTCGTTATCGAACAGCTCGCCACGTGGGCCGGAATCGAGAACCTCGCCGGTCGCATCCGCCTCCGCCGCACGGTGGGCCCGGCGGACTTCGCGGCCGACTACAACTCCTGGCGCGGCGGCGTGCTGGGCCCGGCGCATGTGCTCAAGCAAAGCGCCTTCCTGCGCGGACGCAACAAGAGCCGCAAGGTGGACGGCCTCTACTACGCCGGCGGCACCACCATCCCCGGCATCGGCTTGCCCATGTGCCTGATCAGCGCGGAAATCCTGCTCAAACGCCTGCGCGGAGACATAACGACGACGGCGCTGGCCGAACCGCTGCTGCCTTCCGTTAATGCGGGGTCGGGAGCCGTGAGTTGACCGGTTTCATCTATCTGGGCGCGCTGCTGTTCTCGCTGGCCGGCATGGTCATCCTGGACTGGCGGCTCAAGTTGTTCGTGCGGGTTGCCCCGCTGCGGGCCGGCCTGGTGCTGCTGACCGGTCTCGTGTTTTTCCTGGCCTGGGATCTGAGCGGCATCGCGCTGGGCATCTTCTACCGCGGACAAACACAGATCATGTCCGGCATCCTGCTGGCGCCCGAATTGCCGCTGGAGGAAGGAGTCTTCCTGCTGTTCCTGTGCTACCTGACCATGAACCTGTTCCTGTTGTTCAGCCGGAGACTCCGGACCGGCTCGTTCCTGCCGACGGGACAAGCGGTCCGGCGTGGGGAATCCCATGGGGAAACCAATGGGAAAACGCGTGGCGAAAAGGCAGGCTCCCGATGACGTACCTGCTGCTCAACCTCGGCTTCCTGGCCGTCGCCGCAGCTGCCGCTCTCGTGGCGGCTCTGGTCCACCGCGGCCGGCAAGCAGCGAGCCAGCGTCCGGCGAGCCGACCGCGGAAGGTGATTGCCGCCGTCGTACTTAGTTTTGTGGCGCTGGGCGTGCTGACCGCGGTGTTCGACAACCTGATGATCGCCTCCGGGCTGTTCGAGTACAGTGCGGAGCATACGTCCGGGTGGCGGATCGGGCTCGCGCCGCTGGAGGACTTTGCCTATGTGCTGGCCGCGGCCGTGCTGCTGCCCGCGGTGTGGACTTTGCTGCCGGCAGGGAAGGGAACGCGCGATGAATGACGTCAAGCCCGCCTCCGTGCTGCGCAATCTGTTTGTGTCCTCGCGGCCGGTCTCGTGGGTCAACACGGCCTACCCGTTCGCCGCGGCCTACCTGCTCACCGCCCAGACGCTGGACCTGCCGCTGGTGCTGGGCACGCTGTTCTTCCTGATCCCGTACAACTTGATGATGTACGGCATCAACGATGTCTTTGACTACGAGTCCGATGTGCTCAACCCGCGCAAGGGCGGGGCCGAGGGCGCGGTGCTGGATAGGACCTTGCACCGCATCACGCTGCGGGCTGCCTTGCTGCTGCCGCTGCCGTTCGTGCTGTACCTGCTGGCGGTGGGGACGTGGCTGTCCGCGGGGGTGCTGGCGCTGAGCCTGTTCGCCGTGGTGGCCTACAGCGCGCCCGGGCTGCGGTTCAAGGAGCGCCCGTTCGTGGACTCGATGACCTCCAGCTTCCACTTTGTCAGTCCGGCGCTGTTCGGGCTGGTGCTGGCGGGGGCCGATTTTACCGGCGGACTGTGGGCGCTGCTGGGTGCTTTCTTCCTGTGGGGGATGGCGAGCCAGGCTTTCGGTGCTGTGCAGGACATCATCGCGGACCGGCAGGGCGGTGTCGGTTCGGTCGGGACCGTGCTCGGGGCCGCGGCGACGGTTAAGTATGCGCTCGCCGCTTACGCGCTGGCCGGGCTGCTGATGCTCTTCACTGGTTGGCCGGGCATGCTCGGGGCGCTGTTGGCCGTACCGTACCTGGCCAACATCTGGCCGTTCAGGAAACTGGACGACAACGACGCCGAACGCAGCAACGCGGGCTGGAAGCGCTTTCTCTGGCTGAACTACGTGACCGGGTTCCTCGTGACCATGCTGCTGCTCTGGTACGCCGCCGCCCGCTGAATGATCTTGCGCGCCATGGACGGGAAGATCAGCCCGTGGAACGGTAGCACCAGCCACCAGTAGAGCTTGCCGGACAGGCCACGTGGGAAATAGATGGCGCGCTGGCGGTAGATGGTGCCGGTGCCGTCTGCCAGCGCGGAGAGTTCCAGCCACGCCTCGCCCGGCACCCGCATCTCGGCGCGCAGCCGCAGCACCTTGCCCGCGGGCGAGTCCTCGATGGCTTCCACCCGCCACCAGTCCACGGCATCGCCCACGACCAGCCGGTCGGCATGCCGCCGTCCGCGGTTGTGCCCGGCGCCGCCCACCAGCTTGTCCAGCACGCCGCGGATCGCCCAGGCGGCCGGCCAGGAGTACCACCCGTTGGCCCCGCCGATGCCTTCGATCACGCGCCACACGTGCTCCGGCGCCACATCGGTGCTGCGCGTGCGCTCGTCCACGAAGACCGTCTGCCCGGCCCACTCGGGGTCGCTGGGCAGCGGATCCGAGGGCGGCGCCTGCGAGGCGTTGGTCCAGCTGGTCTCCACCTCGCCGCTGGCCATCTTGCCCAGCGCCAGCTGAACGGCCGAGCGGTAGCCGGTCAGTCCGCCGTCGGGCTTTGGAATGTAGTTGTCGATCTCGTGCTCGGCGGCGACGGCGTCGTGCTGGAGGGACTCCACCAGCGGCACGGCCATGGAGTGCGGGATCGGCGTGGTCAGCGCCACCCACCAGCCGGCCAGCTTCGGCGCCGGGATGGGCAGCGAGTAGACCCGCCGCCGGGACAGCTGAGCCTGATGCGCGTAGCCGTACATGATGCCCGCATAGGTCAGCACCTCGCGGGATCCGATGTCGAAGGTGCGGTTCAGGCCCGCCGGCAGCTGCGGCGCGTGGACAAGGTAGTGCAGCACGTCGCGGATGGCGATCGGCTCAATTTTCCGCCGCACCCAGCTCGGCGCCGGCATGACGGGCAGGTTCTCGGTCAGGTGGCGGATCATCTCGAAGGACGCGGAGCCGGAACCGATAACGACGCCGGCCTGGAACACCACCGCGGGCACGTCGCCTTCCAGCAACACTCGTCCGACGGCGGTGCGCGAACGCATGTGCCGCGAGAGTTCAACGCCCTCCGGATGCAGCCCGCCCAGGTAGACAATCCGCTGGACGTCAGCGCGGGCAGCCGCCTCCGCCACGGTCCGGGCCATCTCGAGTTCTTTGCGCTCGAAACCCTCGCCGGAGCCCATCGAATGGACCAGGTAGAAGAAGGTCTCAACGCCGTCGCACACCCGCGCCACGGCAACGGCGTCCCCGAGGTCGCCTTCGACGATCTCCACCTGGTCATGCCACGGGACCCCCCTGAGCTTCGCGGGGGAGCGCACCAGCACGCGGACTTGGTAGCCCGCGTCGAGCAGCCGCGGGACCAGCCGCCCGCCGATATAGCCGGTGGCGCCGGTTACCAGTACCCGTTGTTTCATGCGGAGCGTCTCCTTCGTGTCGCGGCCAGCCGTGCCTGCCAGCGTTGGGCGGGTGCTTGGTCTGCCCAGTGTACGGACAGGGTATACAGGGCCCGCCGGAACCGCAGCCTCAGGCTGGCGGCGCTGGCAATGGCCCGCGGGGACATCCCAGTGGTCAGCCGCCGGTCGAAGCGGATCCTGCGCAGCGGCCCAAGGTGGAAGCTCAGGCACAGATCGTCGTGGAGCTCGGGGTCCTGCCGGTGGATCTGGTCCCTGATTTCCAGCCAGCACGACCTGCGCAAAGCCATGTTGGAACCGAACAGCGGCCAATGGCCCAGCGCCGCGCCGGTGGCCAGATAGTAGGAGCGCAGATAAAGGAAGGAAAGTACGACGGCGGCGGGCCGGGGGAGTGCGAAGGTTCCGTTTCCGGTCAGTGCTGCCAGTTCCGGTTCACGGGCGAAGGCTGCCGTAATCCGCCGCAGCCAGTCCTGCGGGAGGACCGAGTCGGCGTCGCACCGGGCGATGATGTCACCGGTGGCGGCGTCGTAACCGGCCGAGGCCGCGGCGGGAATCCCCGGTGTCGGCTCCTTGATGACCCGTGCGCCAAAGCGGGCGGCGACCTCGGTGCTGTTATCAGTGCAGCCGTTGTCCACCACGATGACCTCATCCGGAGGGTCCAGTTGGCCGGCGAGCGAGCGCAGGCATACCTCCAACGGCCCCGCGTCATTGAGGCAGGGGATCACTACCGAAACGCCGGAGCCCATCAGCCGTCCTTGTCCCGGCGCAGGGCCTGGTACGCCTCGAGCGCCGCCTGCCGGGATTCCTTCACGTCCACGATCGGCTCCGGGTAGTCCGGGCCGGCGTATTCCGGCACCCAGCGGGAGACGTAGCGGGCGTCCGGATCGAACTTGGCCTGCTGGGTCAGCGGGTTGAAAATCCGGAAGAACGGCGCCGCGTCCGCTCCGGAGCCGGCCACCCACTGCCAGCTGGCCGGGTTGTTCGCGGGATCGGCGTCAACCAGCGTGTCCCAGAACCACTGCTCACCGACCCGCCAGTCGATGCCCAGGTTCTTAATGAGGAAGCTGGCCGAGACCATCCGGACCCGGTTGTGCATCCAGCCAGTGCTCCACAGCTCGCGCTGGCCGGCGTCCACGAGCGGGACCCCGGTCCGGCCGCGCTGCCAGGCACGGACCCGTGCGGCGGGTGAGGCGCCGTCGTCGTTGTTCCGCTTGCGCTGCCCGGGCCGCTGCCAGGGGAAGGCATCGAATTCCGGACGCAGGTTCCGCTCCGCCAGCAGCGGCTGGTGGTAGAGCTGGTGCCAGCAGAACTCCCGCCAGCCCAGCTCACCGAGGTAGGTGCGGATGGCCTCGCCATTCGTCGCGGTGCGGCGGGCAGCCACTGCGTGCCAAATCTGGAACGGGCTGAGGTGGCCCCAGCGCAAATACGGGGAGAGCCGGCTGGTGCCTTGGGCAGCGGGGCGGTCGCGACCCTGCGGATAGTCCGCCAGTGTCTCGTCGATGAAGTCTTCCAGCAGCTCATGGCCGGCCACCGCTCCCGGCGTCCAGGTTTCACGCAGGCCGCCGGCCCAATCGGGCAACCGGGGCAGCAGCTTCCAGCTGTCCAGGTTCTCGGACTCCGGCAGGTGACCGCGGTAGCGCTGTCCGGGCTCCGGGGCGTCAAGCGGCTTGCGGAAGTCCAGCTCGGAAACCGTCTTCCAGAACGGCGTGAAGACCTTGTACGGGTTGCCCTGGCCGGTGCGGATCCGCCACGGTTCGTGCAGCAGCGAGGCCTGGAAGCTCTCCGCGTGGAGGCCGGTCGCCCCGGCCTTCTGCTTGACCTCGGCGTCGATCTGGCGCTCGGAGCCGCCGTAGCGCCGGTTCCAATAGACGGCTCCGGCGGCCAGTGCCTCCGCGACCTCGCCGACGATCCCGGCGGCCGGTCCACGGCGCAGCAACAGCGGAATGCCGAGCTTGTCCAGCTCCAGGCGCAGGTCCTCCAGTGCGTGGTGCAGCCACCAGCGGGCCGCGCCCCCGAGCGGCCGAATGCCTGGGCCCTCCTCGTCCAGCACGTACAGCGCCACCGCAGGCGAGTCCGCCACGGCAGCCAGCAGTGCCGGATTGTCCCGGACGCGCAGATCGTCGCGGAACCAGACCCGCGACGTCGTCATGGGAAGTTCCTTCCGGAGATCCCGCCCACGGAGGCAGACCCTTGGGGCGGGACAGACAGTGGGCTTATCTCTCGATTATCGAAATTGTTATGATCGAGTTAAGCACACCGGGGAACCCGCCGCCAAGCAGGAGGAGTTATGAAAACAACAACGCGAGGCCAAACGGGTCTGGCCATTCCGGTGCTAGTGCTGGTCAGCGGGCTGGTGGCTATCGCAGGCGCTTTTTTGGGCAGCGGCGCGATTGTCGGCACGCCCATTCAGGACGCCGCCGGAGGGTGGCTCTCGGCCGATTCCACGCCGCTGGCACCGGCTTCCCCGGCCTTCCGGATCTGGTCGGTGATCTATCTGGGCTTGTTTGCCTATTCCATCTGGCAGTTGCTGCCGGCCCAACGCCGCTCAGACCGCCACCGGGTGCTGCGACCTTGGGCCGCCGCCGCAATGCTGCTGAATGCGGCGTGGATCTGGGTCGTGCAGGCCGGCTGGCTGGCTGCGAGCCTGTTGGTGATCGTGGTCCTGCTGGCGGTCCTGATCCGCATACTGTTCATCCTGATGCACACCCGGGCAGAGAATGCCGCGGACGCAATCATTACCGATGGCACCTTCGGCCTCTATCTGGGCTGGATTACGGTGGCGACGATAGCGAACACCGCGGCGGTGCTCGGCGCGGCCGGCTTCTCCGGCTTCGGTCTGTCCGTACCCTTGCTGGCTTCCGTTGTCCTCGCGGTGGCTGCCGTTATCGGCGTAGTGCAGGCCTGGCGGACCGGAGGCCGGATTGCTCCGGCGCTCGCCCTCGCGTGGGGCTTGGCCTGGATCGCCGTCGGCAGGGTGGACGGCGGGCTGGAGTCCACCGGCACAGCCATCGCCGCAGCGATCTGCTCGGCTGCAGTACTGCTGGCCGCCGTCGTGCTTTGGCTGAAGTCCCGACGGCCACGCGCTAAGCTTGCTGACTAGTTCCGGACAGTTGGCCGGGCGAGGCAGAAAGAAGCCCAACCGTGTTCGAAGGCCCCAGCATTCTGTTCTTCGAGGCAGGCCTCGCGGTCTTCGCCGCGGCGATCCTGCCCAAACTCCTGCGCAACATGCCGCTCTCCATGCCGATGGTCTTCCTCGGTGCCGGCATTCTCGCTTTCACCGTGCTCCGGAACCTGCCGGACCCGGACCCGGTCAAGTACGCCGAGTTCACCACGCATCTGACCGAAATCTGCGTCATCATCTCGCTCATGGGTGCCGGGCTGGCGCTGGACCGGCCGTTCCGCTGGCGGGAATGGTCCACTACCTGGCGCATGCTGGGGATCGTCATGCCGCTGTGCATCCTGGTGATGACGCTGCTGGGGCTCTGGGTGCTGGGCCTCGGGTTGGCCGGCGCCATCCTCATTGCGGCGGCGCTCGCGCCCACCGATCCGGTGCTGGCCTCCGAGGTACAGGTGGGGGAGCCGGCCGACGCAGAAACGGACGCCAACGAGGACGAGGTCCGCTTCGGCCTGACCTCGGAAGCGGGCCTCAATGACGGGCTCGCCTTCCCCTTTGTCTATCTGGCCATCGTGATGAGCCTGGTCGGAACGGCTCCGGAAGCCTGGTTCCCGCAATGGTTCGCCGTCGACGTCGTGTGGCGGATCGGCGTCGGCGTGCTGCTCGGGTTCGGCACGGGCAAGCTCCTGAGCCGGATTTTCTTTGCGGCACGGTACAAGAGCCTGCGGCTGTCCGACCATTCCGAAGGCTTCGTGGCGCTGGCTGCCACCTTCCTGGCTTACGGCATGGCCGAGATGGTGGAGGGCTACGGCTTCATCGCGGTGTTCGTCTGCGCCGTCACCATCCGTTCGGCGGAGCACACCCACGGGTACCACAAGGTGCTGCACAGCTACGTGGAGCAGCTCGAACGGTTGATGACCGTGGTCATCCTGGTGCTCCTTGGCGGCGCCATCGCCCGCGGCCTGCTGGCAGGAATCGGCTGGATCGAGGTGCTGGTGGCGCTGGCGTTCCTGCTGCTGGTCCGTCCGCTGGCCGGGTGGCTGGCGCTGATCGGCGGCAGGACAGGACCGCGCGAACGCCTTGCCATCGCCTACTTCGGAATCCGCGGGATCGGCTCGCTCTACTATCTGGGGTACGCCCTCAGCCATGGCGAGTTCGACGCCGAAGCGCGCGAACTGTGGGCCGTCGTCGGGCTGGTGGTGGCGATGTCCATCGTCCTGCACGGCGCCACCACCGCTCCCTTGATGAACCGGCTGGATGCCCTGCGCAAGAAGGAAGCACTCCGGCAGTTCGGCGACGAAAACCAGGCACCCAACACCGCGGTGTGACAAATAACGACGGCGCCAAGCACCTTGCGCGCTCGCGTCACCTCGGATCCCCTTAGCACCGAAATACTAAGCATGCTGAATTTCGCGCTGAGCTAAGTCGGCCGTATTCCGTGGACGGCCAGCGCTGGGGTGGCTAGGTTGGAGGAAGTGGCGTGCCGATACGCGGCGCACCGAGTAAGGAGGTTTTTGATGGCTGCAAAGGACCGATCGAAGGCAGGCTTTACCGTACCGGGACTCTCGCTCGAGGATGGCTACAAGGTGGGCGAAACGCTGCAGATGCGGCTGCACGCCCTGAACGACCTGCAGCTGACCCTCAAGCACGCACACTGGAATGTGGTGGGCCGCGATTTTATCGGCGTCCACGAAATGCTCGACCCGCAGATCGAACAGGTCCGCGCCATGATCGACGCGGTCGCCGAACGGATGGCAACCCTGGGCGTTTCGCCCAACGGCCTGCCCGGCGCCCTGGTCAAGGCCCGCAGCTGGGACGACTACTCCATCAACCGTGCCGGAACCACCGAGCATCTGGCCGCGCTGAACGTCGTCTACAACGGCGTGGTGGAGGATCACCGCAAGGCCATTGAAACGGTAGGCGAGCTCGATCCCATCACGGAGGACATGCTGATCGGCCAGACGGCGGAGCTTGAACTCTTCCAGTGGTTCATGCGCGCGCATCTTGAGAACGCGGGCGGCGAACTCTCCACCGAAGGCACCAAGACGGAGAAGGACGCGGCCAGCAAGGCGAAGTCCAAGAAGTAACGCAGAGTATTCAAACTGATAACCGCATGCATACAGTAGCTGCGCAGAAGATCAGTTTTGGGGCCCGGCCGGCCAACCAGCTCGACTGGGACGCCGCCGGGCCCTTGCTCGCGCAGGCCGGGACCTGCAAAGGGGACCCCCGCCCAATCCTGACGGAGCTCAGGGCAGCGCAGGATCCGGTCCCGCAGCCGGGAACGGGTGCAACGCGTGCCCTCTGGGAGTTCCTTGCCGGGTTGGCAGCTGCGGATCTGGCAGCGGCACGGACGGTGGAACCGCATCTGGACGCCGCCGCGATTCTGGCGCAGGCCGGGATGGACATGCCGGCCGGGTCCGCCTGGGGAGTGTTTGCCGCGGAGTCGGCGGGCAGTCTGCTTGAGGCAAGCAAGAACGACGACGGAGCCTGGCAGCTTGCCGGAACCAAGCCCTGGTGCTCCTTGGCGGCAGAACTGGACGCCGCCGTCGTTACCGCCCATGTTCCCGGCGGCAGACGCGCTTTCGCCGTGGGGTTGCGCCGCGATGAAGTGCAGCCTGATATGGGCGAATGGCCCAGTCTGGGGTTGAGTGCGCTCCCCAGCATGCCGGTATATTTCCGCGCTTCGCCGGCAGTTCCGGTTGGCGGGACCGACTGGTATCTGTCGCGGCCCGGTTTCGCGTGGGGAGGGATCGGGGTGGCAGCATGTTGGTTCGGCGGTGCCGTCGGCCTGTTCCGGACCATGCTGGTAGCGGCGCACCGCCGGGAACCAGACCAGCTGGCCTTCGCATGGCTGGGTGAAGCGGACCGTTTGCTTGCGGCCGGAGCCACGGTGCTGAGCGCTGCCGCAGAGCAGGTGGACGCCGGCCAGGCAGGTGCGGCCGAGGCACTGCGGGTACGCGGCCACATTGCCGCGCTCTGTACTCGGATGCTGGAGATCTGCGGGCAGGCTTTGGGGCCAGGCCCGCTGGCCTTCGACGCGGACCATGCCCGCAGGGCAGCGGACCTCACGCTCTACATCCGCCAGCATCACGCCGCCCGGGACGATGCTGCGCTGGGTCGCCTGCTGCTCGAGCCGGCTTCGCCATCAGAGTCGGGACCGGCATAATGAGCTTTTCCCATACGGATACCGGCACCCCAGAGCAGCGCTGGCAGGAGGCGGGAGTCGCCAAGCTGCCTGCGCTGGAGCCGGCGGCCATTCCCGGCCGCGGCGGAAGGTTGGTGCTCGTGGCAGCACATCCGGATGACGAATCGCTCGGAGCTGCAGGGCTCATCCAGGCAACACTGGCCGCCGGCGCGGACGTCGTCGTGCTCCTGTGCACCGCGGGGGAGGCGTCCCACCCGCAATCCCCAACACACACGCCGCAGGACCTGGCCCGGATCCGGCTGCAGGAGTTCGACGCCGTGATGAGCGGCTTGGCGGCAGACGCTGCCTTCGCCGCAGACACCGCGGATGCCGCCGCCACCGCGGAGGCCGGGGATCCTGCCGGAAGCGGCAACCTGAGCTGGACGTTCCTTGACCTGCCGGACGGCAAGATCAGTGCGCATACCGCGGAGCTGGATGCAGGTCTTGCCGCCGCCCTCGCCGGCGCCGAAAACGCCGTCATCGCTGCGACGTACCGGGAAGACGGACACACGGACCACGAGGAGGTTGGTCTCGCGGCGCAACGGGCGGCACATGCCCATGGCGCCGGGCTGCTCGAGTTCCCCATCTGGTACTGGTTGTGGGCTGCGCCGGAGCAATCAGAGTCCTGGCGCAACTGGCGGTCGCTCGCCCTTCCGGCCCCGGCGGCGGACGCCAAGGCAAGGGCGCTGGCCGCCCATGTTTCACAGACTGCACCGCTGTCGGACGCGCCGGGAGACGAAGCGCTCCTCAGCCCGAGCTTCCTGCAGTACTTCGGGCGGCCGGCAGAGATCTTCCGCTGGACGCCCGCCCGCAACGCTGCAAGGCCCAACGGCGCCGGGACGGCAGCCAAAGTCTTCGACTCGCTCTACCGCAGACAGGCAGACCCATGGGCCTACCTCTCCAGTTGGTACGAGCAACGTAAGCGCGCCGTGACGGTGGCGTCCCTGCCGCGCGAGCACTACGACCGGGCGCTGGAAGCCGGCTGCTCGATCGGTGTCCTGACCGCCGAGGTGGCCGGCAAATGCGGCCAGCTGACCGCGGTGGATGCCAGCAGCGTGGCGCTCGAACGGGCGAAGACCAGATTGGCGAACAGCAACAACGTGGAGTTGGTCCGGGCGGAACTTCCGGACGGATGGCCCGCCGACAGCCAGCAGGGGCTGGACCTGGTCATTGTCTCCGAGATCGGCTACTTCCTGCGCTCCGGCGAGCTCCGCGAACTGCTGCGTCGGACACGGGAAGCGCTGAATCCGGGCGGACACTTGCTGCTCTGCCACTGGCTGCATCCCATTGAAGGGTGGGAGCTGGACGGGGAAACGGTGCATGCCATCGCCCGCGAGGTTACCGGTTGGGAGGCCGTTGTGGTCCACCGGGAACGTGATTTCCTGTTGGAGATCCTGGAGCGCCCCGAAGGAACGCGTGATTGAGCTGACCGGGATCCAAAGCACGACGGCGCAAGCCGGCTCGGGCGCGATCCGGCACGTCGTCGTCGTTGTTCCGGTGCGTAACGAAGAGGAGCTTTTGGCTGGCTGCATTCGCTGTATCCGGCACGCGATGGACCGGCTCGAAGCCGCGCGGCCGGGCCTTACCGCCGCATTGACCGTGGTGCTGGACGGGTGCACAGATGGATGGGCAGCTATCGCGCGGGCAGCCGCAGCGCAAGATGGCAGGATCGAGATTCTGGCGGCCGACTACGGGTCAGTCGGCGCTGCCCGAGCGGCCGGAACGGCAGCCGCACTGGAGCGTGTTCGGGATTCAACCGGCGCGATGGAGACCGTGTGGATTGCCTGCACGGATGCGGACACCTTGGTTCCCGGTAATTGGCTGACCGCGTTCGTTGGCCTGGCTAATGCCGGTGCAGACGCGGTGACCGGAACCGTGGAACCGGATCCGGCCCAGTTGGATGCAGAGCGCCTCGCCGCCTGGCACCAGCGCCACGGCCGCAGTGCGGAAGCTGCCTCTGTCCACGGCGCCAACCTCGGCATGCGTGCCTCCGCCTACCTGGCTGCCGGCGGTTTCCGGGACATGGCCGAGCACGAGGACGTCCGGCTGGTCGAAGACCTGCGCAGTTCCGGCGCCACCGTCCGCGCCTCCCGGGCCCTGCATGCCGTCACGTCGGGGCGGCTGGAGGGACGGACACCGGGAGGGTTCGCCGGTTATCTCGCCGCGCTCTAGTGCCTACCCTTCGGCGTTAATGAAGCCGACGATGATTGCCGTCCACCAGGCTGTCTGCGAGATCAGTGCGCAGGAGACCATGTGGAACCGCTGCCCCAGCGGCAGTTTGGCGAAGGTGGTGCTCGGCGGCATCCTGACCAGCCGCTTCATCAGCGGAATCAGCATGATCCCGTTCAGCGTCGCGATCAGCACCGCGGCAAGTTTCACCTGCGTCAACGGTTCGGTCAGCACCGGATTCAGAAAAACCCCGGTGGCGAGCAAACCCGCGAGGCCGCCCCAGATCAGTGTGCCGGCGGCCCCGTCCAACCGGATGGTTTCGCTCAGTTCCCGGCGGCCCAGCAGCCAGAGGAAACCGTGCCAATCCACCAGGATGATGGCGCCGAAAGCCATTACCAGGGACAGAATATGCAGGACCAGGGCGATGGTGAAGACGGCGCCGTCGGTCCGCACGATGGATGAAAGGTAGACCGACAATGCCCACGCGACAACGCCGGCGAGAACGAGCGCAGCCACTACCTTCCTAATGTCGCTCTCCGTCGCCGGCCTGCCCTGCCGGCGATTTGCGGCTGCAAAAGTGCTCATAGCGATCCTCCAGGGTGACGCATCCAAGCCCCCAGAGACTGGACCACACCTCCAAATTGGGAGACGCACCAGACCCGGCAACGGTTCAATACATCGAGCGATGTACTATGGCGTTATGGAAACCATCGTTCATTCTTCGGTGTTGTCCCGGTTCGGCTATGCACTGTCGGACCCGACGCGTGCAAGGATACTGCTGGCCCTGCACGATGCTCCGACCTATCCGAGCGATCTGGCGGAACTGATCGGGGTCAGCCGACAGAGCCTGTCGAACCACTTGGCGTGCCTGCGCGGCTGCGGACTGGTGGTTTCCGTTCCGGAAGGCCGCCGTGCACGGTACGAGCTGGCGGATCCGAAGCTGGGCCATGCACTGACGGACCTGCTCGACGTTGTGCTGGCTGTCGATCCGGCCTGCTGCAGCGAAAGCGTTGAGAAAGGCTGCTGCTGAATGGCTGCTCCCGCAAGCAACACCACTGCTGCTCCTTCGCCAATCCGCCGCGCCGTCCTTTCGCGCCGGGTCAGGTTCTTCGTTGCAGCGACGATTACTTACAACGTCATCGAAGCGGCAGTCGCGCTGACTGCCGGTTCGCTGGCCTCGTCCAGCGCGCTCATCGGCTTCGGCCTGGACTCGCTCATCGAAGTCTCTTCCGCCGCAGCGGTCGCCTGGCAGTTCGCCGGCCGCGACCCGGAAGCGCGGGAGAAAAAAGCACTGCGATTCATTGCGTTCTCGTTCTTCGCCCTGGCCGCCTTCGTGACTGTCGATGCGCTCCGTTCCCTCCTCGGCGGACGCGAAGCCGACCACTCGACCGCGGGCATCGTGCTGGCGGCCGTCAGCCTGGCCATCATGCCCCTGTTGTCCTGGGCCCAGCGCCGGGCCGGACGGGAACTGGGCTCGCGCTCGGCAGTCGCGGACTCCAAGCAAACCCTGCTCTGCACCTACCTCTCGGGCGTGCTGCTCGTCGGCCTGGTGCTGAACAGCACGCTTGGCTGGTCCTGGGCCGATCCGGTGGCAGCTTTGGTTATTGCAGCGGTCGCCCTCAAAGAAGGCCGGGAAGCGTGGAAAGGCGATGCCTGCTGTAGCCACGGCTAGAATCAACCCGAGAAGCTCGCGCAACTTAAAGGAACAACCCTCGTGACAGCCAAGTCCTCCATCAGCCTGCCCAACAAGATCGCCATCGGTATCATCATCGCCACCGTGGTGGTGGTTATCGGCATCGTGGCCCTCATCAACACGAAGGACACGGCTACTCAGGCAGCCCCGACGGAGGCCGCAGAGGTGGTGCGGGCCGACAGCCACCGGTTATCCGCCGCCGAGGACGAAAAAGCGGTCCTGGTCGAGTTCCTGGACTTCGAATGCGAATCCTGCCTCGCGGCCTACCCGTTCATCGAAGATCTGAGTAACAAATATGAGGGTGAGCTGACCATCGTCAGCCGTTATTTCCCCTTGGCCGGCCATCCGAACTCCATGAACGCGGCCCTTGCCGTTGAAGCAGCCGCCCAGCAGGGCAAATTCGAGGACATGTACCACCGGATGTTCGAAACCCAGAAAGAGTGGTCGCACTCCGCGGAGTCCCGTGCAGCCACGTTCCGCGGTTACGCCGAGGACCTCGGTCTCGATCTGGCAGCTTACGACGACGCCGTCGCGGATCCGGCTACAGCCGCCCGCATCGAGCAGGACAAGCAGGACGGCACCACCCTCGGCGTTTCCGGCACCCCGACCTTCTTCCTCGACGGCAAGCTCATCGAGCCATCCAGCCTTGAAGAATTCGAACAACTCGTGAAAGACGCCATCGCGAAGTAATTGCACCGGTTGGACACCGGCTGGACCGGTGCCCGGCTGTCGTTGGGGGATACGGCCGGGCACCGGAGCTTGATCGTTGGCCAAGGGTCATCATCCCTGCGACCAAGACAGACAAAGTCTTACCGGCCCAGCTTGTAAAAACCCGAACACGCGCTGCTGCAGGTCCGCCCCGGCCGGGACACGGCTTTCGAAGCTGCCTTCCGCGGATCCGCCGAGTACCAGCAGTGGAAGAAACTGCTGCACCACTTCTACGAGCCGTTCCCCACCGTGGAGCACTACTCCCAGATCGTTACGGCTACTTAGCTTCGATCTCCACGAAGACGAATTCGCCCGGCCCCGGGTTGACCACGTTGTGCTCGCTGCCCGCGGCCCTTGTGTAGGACTGCCCTGCGGTCAGCTGGTTCACGGATTCGCCGTCGTTAGTTTGCAGCTGCAGCTCTCCGGTAGTCATGGGTACGACGACGTAGTCCAGCTCGTGCCGGTGCCAGCCCGTCTCGGTGCCGGGCGGGAACCTCCACTCGGTGACCCGGAACTGCTCGTTGTCGATCTGGACCGTGGCGGTGGCCTTGTTGTGCAATCTGTCCTCCAAACCGTCGGCGCAACTTCAAACATACTCGTAGCCAGCACCCGGCGTTGTTCATCCGGCTGGCTTATTCCAGTCCGGCTCTTGTCGCATCGTCCAAGGTGATGTCCCAAATGTGCGGGTGTGCCACGGTGAACCGCCGGCCGGTAACTTCGGTGGGAGTGATGCGGACGAAGTGGTCTTTCGCCCCCGCTTCCCATGGCAACAGATGCTGGGCGGCCTCGGTACTCAGTGCCTGGGCCTGTTCCAGCTCAGCGGCCTGTCCTTTTACCACCACGCTCCAAGCGACATTGGTGCTCGAATCCACGCTGTCTACCTCAAACGCCACCGGTGCACCCTGTAGTACTGCGGACAGCTTTGTCCCGGGGCCGGTTCGGAAGATGATGGTTTCCTGGTCGATCCGGAAGTTGATGGGAAACAACTCCGGGTGGTCGTCGACCCATGCGGCGAGTCGACCGAGCGACACTCCGTGCAGCATTTTCCAGCATTGGTGGGTTTCCAGAACCTCGGTCGTGGGTCTTGAGGATTTGTTCTGCATGGCGGCGAGCCTACCCTCAATGCTGATAGGGAACCAGTGCCGGCGGCGACGATCAGGCGTAGCCTGACAGGACCAATCCATCCCTGACGTGTCCTGCGCCGCAAGCATCGGAGCCAGCATGCAACTGCAATACGTGGTGTGGTTCGAGGAGACCTCGCTGGAAGACATTCCACGCGTAGGCGGCAAGAACGCCTCGCTGGGCGAGATGCTGCAGGCACTCGCTTCCGGCGGGGTCCGCGTGCCCGGCGGCTTTGCCGTGACGGCGCAGGCGTACCGGGATTTCGTCCGGGCCAACACGCTGGAACCTGCCATCCGGGAGCAGCTGGGTCGCTACCGCGCCGGCGACCTGCCGTTGTACGAAGCGGGTCAAGCCGTGCGGGAACTGTTCCTGTCCGGGACGTTTCCCGCCGACATCGCCGCGGCGGTGCTGGAGTACTACCACGCCCTGGCCGACAGGGAGGGGACAGCCAACGTGCCGGTGGCTGTCCGCAGCAGCGCGACGGCGGAAGACTTGCCCGATGCGAGCTTCGCGGGGCAGCAGGAGACGTTTCTGAACGTCGCAGGCGACCAGTCGCTGCTGGAGGCCTGCCGGAGCTGCTTCGCGTCGCTGTTCACGGACCGGGCCATTGCCTACCGGGCGGTGAAGGGCTTCGATGATCTCGAAGTGGCCCTGTCCATCGGTATCCAGCGCATGGTGCGCTCCGACATCGGCGCCTCCGGCGTCATGTTCTCGCTGGACACGGAAACCGGATTCCCCGATGCCGCGGTCATCAGCGCGGTCTGGGGACTGGGCGAAACCGCGGTGCAGGGGACGGTGAACCCGGATAAGTACCAGGTGTTCAAACCGTTCCTTTCGACGTCGGGCCTCGTCCCGATCATCGAAAGGACATTGGGCGCGAAAGAACGCAAGATGGTCTACCGTCGCGGCGGCAGCGTGGGCACCCGGATGGTGGATACCACCGAGCGTGAGCGCCGGTCATTGGTCCTGCAGGACAACGAGGTCCTCCAGTTAGCACGCTGGGCGGTCCTGATAGAGAACCATTACGGCTGCCCGATGGACATGGAGTGGGCCAAGGATGGTCAGACCGGTGAACTGTTCATTGTCCAGGCCCGGCCGGAGACAGTCCATGCCGGTCGAAGCGAGACCCGGTTCTCCGTGCACCGCCTCATCGGACACGGGGAGCCCCTGTTGACGGGGGCAGCCATCGGCGATTCGATTGCCGTCGGGCAGGCATGCGTGATCCGCAGTGTCGCCGACATTGACCGGTTCGTGGACGGCTCCATCCTGGTCACGGAGATGACGGACCCGGACTGGGTCCCGGTGATGCAGCGGGCCGCCGGCATCATCACCGAACATGGCGGCTCCACCAGCCACGCGGCGATCATCAGTCGGGAACTGGGCGTACCCGCCGTCGTCGGCACGGGAAATGCGACCGACGTGCTCAAGGACGGCGCCACCATCACGCTTTCCTGCGCTGAGGGGGACGAGGGGCATGTCTATGCGGGAAGGCTGGAGTACGAGACCGAGGAGATCGACCTGGCGGAACTGCCGGAAACGCGGACGGACATTATGGTCAACGTCGCCAGCCCGGCGGCGGCGTTCAAATGGTGGCGGCTGCCCACGGCCGGGGTGGGACTCGCCCGGATGGAATTCATCATCAACGACGTGATCAGGATCCACCCCATGGCCCTGGTGCATCCGGAACGGATCGCGAACAAGGACGAGGCCCGGCAGATCCGCGAGCTGACCCGGGGCTTCGAGGACCCGGCGGAATATTTCGTGGAATCCCTCGCCATCGGTCTGGCCAAGCTCAGCACACCGTACTATCCGCGGCCGGTGATTGTCCGGCTCAGCGACTTCAAGACCAACGAGTACGCACACCTGCTGGGCGGTGGCGCGTTCGAGCAGCCGGAAGAGAACCCGATGCTCGGTTTCCGCGGTGCCTCCCGGTACTACGACGAGCGCTACCGTGAGGGCTTCGCGCTGGAGTGCCGCGCGTTGAAGCGCGTGCGGGAGGAGATCGGGTTTTCCAACATCATCATCATGATCCCGTTCTGCCGCACCGTCTCCGAGGCCGACCGGGTCCTGGACGCGATGGCCGCCAACGGCCTGGTCCGCGGCGAGAACTCCCTGCAGGTGTACATGATGTGCGAGATCCCCTCCAACGTGGTGTTGGCAGAACAGTTTGCCACCCGCTTTGACGGGTTTTCGATCGGCTCGAACGACCTCACGCAGTTGGTCCTCGGCGTCGACCGCGATTCCGAACTGCTGGCTCCACTGTTCGATGAACGGGAGGAAGCCGTGACGCGAATGATCAGCCAGGTTATCGCCAAGGCGCATGATGCCGGGATCAAGATCGGCATCTGCGGACAAGGGCCCAGCAACCACGCCGACTTCGCGGCCTTCCTGGTCGGCGAGGGCATCGACTCCATTTCGCTGAACCCGGACACAGTGCTTCAGACCATTCCGCGCATTGCCGAAACCGAACGTAGCCGAAACTAGTCAGGGCACGAAACACATGCCTGCTCTCGCCGAAATGCAGTCCGCGTAGCTAGGCTGTGGTTGATGGATACCAATGAGATTCTGCTGCAGCGTGCCGGACGCCTCGGGCACATCATCCTGAACCGGCCCAAGGCCATCAACGCGCTCAATGACACCATGATCACCGCGATCACGGCCGCGTTGCAGGAGTGGGCAACGGACGACGGCGTCGAAACCGTCCTGCTCTCGGGCGCGGGTGAGCGCGGGCTCTGCGCCGGCGGGGACATTGTCGCGATCTACCGCCACATCCAGGCCGGCGCGGACAAGGAAGTGTTCTGGGAAGACGAGTACCGGATGAACTCGATGATCTCGCGCTACCCGAAGCCGATCGTCGCGCTCATGGACGGCGTGGTGCTCGGCGGCGGCATCGGCCTCTCCGCCCACGCCTCGCACCGCGTGGTGACCGAGCGGACCACGGTCGGCATGCCGGAAACGCGCATCGGTTTCATTCCCGACGTCGGGGGCTGCTTCCTGTACTCGAGGGCGCCGGGGGAGCTGGGCACCCACCTGGGTCTCACCGCCGGAACCGGAACCGGGGCGGACGCCATGCTGCTGGGTCTGGCCGACTACTACGTGGACAGCGCAGACCTGCCGGAGCTGGCTGCGGCGCTCGCGGAAACTCCGGCGGAAGAAGCCATCGCGAGGTTCGCGCACAAGGAGGTGCCGCCGTCGGGCCTTGAAAAGGAACGGCTCTGGATCGACGCCTGCTATGCGTACGACGACGCGGAGGAGATCCTCGCCGCGCTGGAGGAATCCGGCGAACCCAACGCCCGGACGGCAGCCGCGGAGCTCGCCGCCAAATCGCCGACCTCGGTGAAGCTCACGCTCGAAGCCCTGCGCCGGGCCCGCGGGATGGACACACTCGAGGAGGTGCTGGACCAGGACTACCGCCTGGGCATCCGCCTGCTCGCAGCGCCGGACTTTGCCGAAGGAGTCCGCGCGCAGGTCATCGACAAGGACCGCAATCCCAAGTGGAAGCCCGCCACCCTGGCCGACGTGGACCGCGAGACGGTGGAGTCGTACTTTGCTGACCTCGGCGAGGACGAACTCGGGCTCAGTTCCGCGCAGATGCCAGCCGGCCAAACAAAGGCGTGATCAGCGGGCGGCGGTAGCAAGGCATTCGTCGGCGTTATCAAAACGTGATCTAGTATGGGTGGTGGCCGGGACTCAGCCCGCTGCCGAAGAGGAACGGAGTACCTTTGTCCACTCGTACCGTACTGACACGTGCCATCGCCGCCACCACCCTGGCCACCGGCATCGCCGCCCTGGGTGTTACTGCGGCCAACGCGGCCGGCATGAACTATGTGTATTGGGAGCCGTCCTACGTCCACTGCAAATGGAAGCAATGGACCGTGCTCAACGAAGAAGGCACCACGCTTACGCGGGACTGCACTGAGTCGAACGGCCAGTGGTACTTCACGACGCTGGAGTAAGCGGGTCGCGAGTGGGCGGAAGTTAGCGCCCCTTGTCTTCAAGTACTTGAAGTTCCTATCGTTGATGGAGTGAGCGCACCAAGCATCAGGCACACCTATTCGATCAAGGAGGCAGCGGCGCTGACCGGGCTGCCGGCCAGTACGCTGCGCTACTACGAATCCATCGGTGTCATCACCCCGATCCGTCGCGGGGCGAGCAGCAAGCACCGCGTCTACACGGACGAAGACCTGGACCTTTTGACCTGGGTATCGTGCCTCAGCGCGACGGGTATGTCGGTCGCCGACATGCGCCGCTACCTCGCGAACGGAGCCCTCGGGCCGGCCGCTGCCCCGGAGCAGATCGCGTTGTTGAAAGCGCAGCAGGAGCAGCTGGAGGACGAAGCGAGGTCCATCGCCCTGCGCAAGCGGTACGTTGCGCTGAAAATCGACTACTGGCAGGCTGTCCACGTCGGTGACGGCGCCAAGGCCGAAAGGCTCTCGGACGAGGCACGCATGCTGGCCGAAGACCTCAAGAAAACCAGGAAACAGTAAACAACACGCCCATCAATTCACGGACCCAATGGTCCGCCGGTCCGGCGTGCCCAAAGACAGGCAGGAGCACGACCGGCCGACCACAACAACCAACTGACCAGCCCCCTAGAAGGAGAAAACACATGACCACCATTGCCCACGCCTACGCATCCCCCTCACCCGACGGGGACCTTGTCCCCACGACCATCAAACGCCGCGACGTCGGACCGCACGACGTCCTGATTGAGATCAAGTACTCCGGCATCTGCCACTCCGATATCCACACTGTGCGCGGCGAGTGGGGGCCACAGGCCTATCCGCTGGTTCCGGGCCACGAGATCGCCGGCATCGTCACCGAGGTCGGAACCGAGGTGACAAAGCACGCCGTCGGCGACCGGGTCGGCGTCGGCTGCATGGTCAACTCCTGCGGCGAGTGCAAGAACTGCAAGGCCGGCGATGAGCAGTACTGCCTCAACGGCACGGTGGGAACCTACGGCGTGACCGACCGCGACGGGACCATCACGCAGGGCGGATACTCCACCCATATAGTCGTTACCGAGGACTTTGTGCTCCGCATTCCGGACGGCATTGACCTCGACGTCGTCGCCCCGCTGCTCTGCGCGGGCATCACGACCTACTCGCCGCTGAACCGCTGGGGCGCCGGCCCGGGGAAGAAGGTCGCCGTCGTCGGCCTCGGCGGACTCGGCCACATGGCCGTCCAACTCGCCCACGCCATGGGCGCCGAAGTCACAGTCCTCTCGCAGTCCCTCAAGAAGCAGGAAGACGGACTCCGCCTCGGCGCGGACCGCTACTACGCGACGAGCGACGAGGCCACCTTCACCGAACTGGCAGGCTACTTCGACCTGATCATCAACACCGTCAGTGCGTCGATCGACATCAGCGCTTTCCTGGGGCTGCTCACCGTGGACGGTGCCATGGTCAACGTCGGCGCGCCGGCGGAGCCGCTGCCGGTCAACGCCATGGCGCTCATCGGTGGTCGCAGGTCGTTCGCAGGCTCCATGATCGGCGGCATCCCCGAAACGCAGGAAATGCTCGACTTCTGCGCCGAACACGGCATCGGGGCCGAGATCGAACTCATTTCCGCCGACAAGATCAACGACGCCTACGAGCGCGTCCTCTCCTCGGACGTGCGCTACCGCTTCGTCATCGACACCGCCACCCTCGTATAACGCAGCGGCCTAACCAGGAGCGTGGCGTCCAATCTGGTTCGCCACGCTCCTGAGGATTCCGTTTACCGGCCTTGCTGCAACTCCAGGTATGCCGCCAGGTTCGCGAGCGACGAGGCCATGCCTGCCGCATGGTCTGCGGCGGAAATGCCGGCAGGGACATTATCGGCGCGGATATCCACCTGCGTCCCGGCGGCCACCGGCGTGACTTCCCAGGTCATCGTCATCGTGCCGGAATAGGCGGGATCGTCCGAGACGAAGTCGATTGCCTGCACCACCCGGACGCCTGGAACAATCTCGACAAAGCGTGCCTCGACGACGTCCGTGTCACTCGTGGCCTTGCCAGCTGCCATCGATTTGTCCGTATAGGTGAGGACCAAGCGGTAGGAGCCGCCCGGCCTGGCGTCGAAGTGCTCAAAGCTGCCGCTCATGCCTTCCGGCGGTAGCCAGGCCGCGAGCGAATCCGGATCGACGAGAGCGGAGAACACTCGTTCAGGCGGCGCCGCAACTACCCGGGAGGCCTTGTCAGTTCGTGACATTGTTCCATCGTAAAGCCCCGCTGGCCTGCTGGGACCGGGGCGGGTCGTCCCGGTTTGAGGCCGGGCCGCGGGTCTGGATCGACGCCGGGCCGGGGCCGACGCGTTCGCTGGCGCTAGGGGTGCTTGCGCTTCCAGACGGCGTGGCCCCAGCAGGCGGCCGCCACCAGGACGATACTGACGATCAAACCGAGGCTGAAGATCGTGCCGTAGCGCCTCTCGTCCGCCAGGCGGGCGGTGAGAAAGGTGCCTACCGAGCTGCCGAGGAACAGCGAGAAGGCAAACAGGGACACGCTCGTGGCACGGGCCTGCGGGGCGACGTCGGTGGCCCAGCCTTGCATGGAGGAGTGCAGTATGGCGTTGGAAGCGCCAACCAGCAGCGCGGTCGCGGTCAGCGCCGCGGGCAGCTGCGACACGGAAGAGGTCAGGTAGGCGACGACGAGGACCAGCCCGCCGAGGGCCATGAGCCGAGTGCGGGTGAAGTGACGGACCAGGCGCCGCATCAGGCGGGCACCGAGGATGACGCCGATACCGTAGCCGGCCGCGAGGATGCCCGCCAAGGTGACCCCGATGCCGGCGTTCTGCAGCGCCGGGACGAAGTAGGTCAGGATGCCCATCAGCACCGCGCCCTCCAGGGCAGCCAGGCCATAAACCCCGAGGGCAGAGCCGGAAAACGCCAGTCGGAAGTTGGCACCGCCGCGGTGGGCCGACCCATCGCCCGCCACCCCGCGAAGCCAGATCAGCAGGACCAGACAGCCAAGGGCCGGCAGCGCGAAGACCAGCCGCCAATCGAGCACCGCGGCCAACGTCCCCGCCGCGAGGGTGGCGATGGTCGTTCCCAGCGACGAGTAGATCTGCAGGTCGGATAGGCCGCGGGCCCGCTCAATCCCGGTCCGGGTATCGCCCAGGATCGTCAACAGCGTGGGGTACAGCGCCCCGGCCATCAGCCCGGTGAACGCCCTAGCCAGGAGGAGCGGAAGGTAGGCGCTGAACAGTGTGCTGGCCAACGCCCCGACCAAGACACCCACCAGCGCCGTGCGCAGTATGGCCATGCGGCCGAATCTGTCGCTGAAGAAACCCCACACCGGCTGCCCGACGGCATAAAGCAAGGCGTAGGCTGCCACCAGTTGGACGGCCTGGCCGAGGGACATCTCTGTCCGCTCGGCAAGCACAACCAGCATGGGCGGAGTGGCGAAGCGGTCGAAGAATGAAAGGAAGCCAATGGAGCGCAGGACCGAGTCGGGCACGCGTGCCCGCGGCTTGCCGGACGCTCCAACGGAACCGGACGCGTGCGCCATCATCTGTTCAGTATTTCCTTGTCTTCGGGCCTGCTCCGGTAGCTGAGACTAACAGGACTAGTCCTCCACAGGTGAGTCGGACGGAATGACGATGGTGGACAGCGCCCGCCGTTTCCGCCCTTTGCCCGGAGTGTTCGCCGAATACTTCTGCACTACGTCCCGCATCTCCCCGGCGAACTCCTCGAACTCGGCGTCGGTCAGCCACAGGGCGGTCTGCCGGTAACCTACGCCGTCGCGGACCAGATCCACCTTGCCTCGGTCCAGCGCGCCGTCGATGTAACGGTCGAAGAGTGCCAGCAGTCCGGCCGCGAATCCCATGAAGGCCTTGCGGTGGTCCTCGGGCGACATCGACGCCAGGGCATCTGCGGAGAGTTCGGTGGCTGCGAGATCCAGGGCATAAGTCCGCTCCGTAGTGCCTCTGACCTGGCGTTCCTCAACTACTGCCAGGACGCCGGCCTCGGCGAGCGTGCGGATGTGGCGGTAGAGCGTCGCGGGCGGCACATCGGGCAGCTGCGCAGCCATCCCGGCGGTGGTCAGCGAGCGGCCGCCCAGCAGTGTCTGGCAGATCCGCAACCGCACCGGATGAAGGACAAGGTCTGCGCTGGATCGGTTGGCCATGGAGCTATGTTCTCACTATTGACAATGTTATCGCAATTGATAATGATGGTCCTGTACACACCGATTACGAGAGTTGGGGAGAGGTAAATGGCACGGTTGGTCGTCAGCAACGGAGCTGTCCGCGTGGAGCTGAGCAGAGGGGAGAAGATCGCCGGTCTGCTGCCGAATCTGGACATACCTGCCACCGCGGTGGAGGACGTGCAGGTCCTGAAGGACGGCTTCACCGGGGTCACGGGTATGCGTGCGCCAGGCCTGGCACTTCCCGGCCGCGTGCGCATCGGAACCTGGCGCGGGTCCCGAGGGAACACCTTCGCCGTCGTCAATCAGGGAAAGCCGGCCGTGCAGCTGACGCTGAAGGACCAGAAGTACCGCCGCGTCGTCGTCGACGTCGCGAATGTCGAAGACGCAGCCCGGCAGGTGCGGGAAGCCGCCGGCCTGGATGAGAGCGCGGCGCCGGTTCTGGAAGACGCCAGCTTCCAATCGGACGGCCTGACCCTTGCCGGAACCTGGACCTTGCCCGCATCCGAACCGGTGAAGGGCCTCGCCCTGCTGCTGCCCGGATCCGGCGAGGTGGACCGCAACTCGGACCACCGCCGGATGCCGCTGGGCGTCACCCGCGATCTGGCCGAGGCGCTGGCGCTGGAGGGCATCGCTTCTTTCGGCTACGACAAGCGGGGCGTCGGCGCGTCCGAGGGATCATTCCTCGCCGCGGGCTTCCAACATAATTACGACGACGCCGCGGCGGCCCTCGAGATGGTCGCCCGGCGCTCGCCGAAATTGCCGGTCTTCGTGGTCGGTCACAGCGAAGGTGCCTTCCATGCCACAGCCCTGGCCGCGCACGAGCGGGAGCGGGTTGCCGGCGTCGTTCTGCTGTCCGCATCGGCCCACAGCGGCCAGGAAACTTCGCAGTGGCAGGTCGGGCAGATCGCCGGCGCGCTGCCTGCCTTCCCGCGGGTGGTGCTGAAGCTGCTGCGCACGGATCTGGCCAAGCAGCAGCGGAAGTCCATGGAGAAACTCCACGCCTCGGACCAAGACGTGCTGCGGATGCAGGGACGGCGGATGAACGCCCGCTGGATGCGCGAATTCCTTCAGTTCGATCCGCTGCCTTTCCTCAAGCAACTGGACATGCCGGTGCTGGCCATCAGCGGCGGAAAGGATCTGCAGGTCAACCCCGCCGACCTGGAGATCATCGCCCGAACGGTTCCAGGGCCGGTGGGGACCAAGCGCATTCCGGATCTGACACACCTGCTCCGCCGGGATCCGCGGACGCCGATGCTGACCGACTACAAGCGGCAGATCCGTGAGCGCACGGACACCGAAGTGCTGGAAACGGTGGCCGGCTGGGTGCGGTGCCAGGTGCTGGCCGCCCGTCCGCCCGTGGCCTGAGTCAGACTGCGCCCGATTGGATCGAACCTCGGCCAGCCGGATCGCTCATGACCGGACTCGGTTCCCTGCGAGCGTCGCACGCGTCCAGCCGCCGGATACCTGTAAGAACATGCTGAAGCTTCTTACATTTAATTCCCTAAATGTAAGTACTGAAGACCATTTCTTAGCTTAGTCATTCGCTGCTCGTGCAAGTTACTAGAACCTCCGACTTTTCAACAGGGAAACAACTTGGTTGACGCGGTTTACCAGGCGGCCTAGGCTGGAAATACCAAACTGAGGCAGGAGGACGGTGTGGACCTAAAGCACCGCAAGATGGCTTTGATCAAGAGGGCCCGTGGCGCCGCCTCGTCCGCTTCCGATCAGATGGTCGCTGTTCTTATTCGCAAACTGCGTGATTCAGTCGCGGCGAACGGCAGGACCCTGGAGGGTGTCGATCTGGACAGGGTGGTTGCCAGCATTACGCGTACCCTGCCCGACAAGGACAATCGGAACCACATGGTGGACCGGGTGGGCCCGTTTTATGACACCGCCGGACTGGAGCGTTGGCTGGGCATCTCTCGGCAGGCGCTGCGCAAACGCGTTCAGTCCCACAAGCTCCTCGCCTGCAAGACAGAAGACAACGTTCTCTTGTATCCGGTCTGGCAGTTCCGCGACGACGGGACCCTGATCCCGGGACTCCATGAAGTCCTCGAAATCTTAGCTGACGGCATGGAGGCACCCTGGAGTTGGGGCCTATGGCTTACCGCAAGGGTCGATGACGAACTTGGTGGCATGTCCGCAGCAGATTGGCTGGCGTCAGGTCGGGACCCGGAACGCGTCAAAGACCTTGCCCGAGAAGATGCCGCCGGCTGGGCGGCATGAGTGATGACCGCGGCCTGGGCAATCCGCCCGCAGAGCTGACGGATTTTCCAGCCGAGCAGATCTCGGCGGACCGAGATCTGTACCGGTGCGTGTCTAAACCCCGCAAGCCCTGGTGGTTCGGATCGGATGGCTCCCAGCGATTCGATTTGAAGGAACCGCGCGGAACGACCTATGTGGCGCTGGACATCGAGTCCGCCATCCGCGAAAAACTGCGCCGGAGGTTGCTGGAGGGCGGCATCCTGGACGAGGTGATGGTTGATGCCATCGAACTCCATACCCTCAGACTTCCCCGCGACGGTCGTTACGCCAACACCGGTTCCGGCCGCGCCCAGGATTTCGGAGCCAATCGAGAATTGTCCACCATCATGGATAAGGAGCTTACATGCCGATGGGCCGAGGCCTTCGCCGACGCAGGATTCGACGGCATCTTCTACGCCTCAAGGTTTACTTCGCCAATGGAGTGCAATTCCCTCGCCGTCTTCGGTGACGCGGGAGAGAGGACCTGGCCCTCCGAACCGATGGCCGGAAGGCAGGCCATCCGGCGCTCCGGATTGGTCCGCATGGTCGCGCGGTCGCCGTTTGCTAGGGGAGCCGACATCAAAGAACCGCCGCTCCCGGGAAAACCATAGCCCGACGCGCTTCAGCGTCTGCCGGTTGATGTCCAGCCTTGCTCATGCAGGCGTTCGAACCCGTCCAGCAGCAGATCCAGCGCAAACTCGAACTCGAACTGGTCGTCGCAACCCTGGCCGACGACTGAGTCGTCGTCGTGGTCCGCCCTCATCGCGATCTCCATGACATGCGGATACTTCTCGGCCATCGCGTGGAGCATGGTTGGCGAGATTTCCGCCGTGGCATTCGCGGAGTCGTCGAACACTTCCTGCGTGAATCCCCACATCCGGCTGCCCATGGCATGCATGACGTGATGGGTAAGATCCACCGAGAAGCCGCCAGCCTGGAACATCCCGATCATCGAGTCCATATACTCCAGCACCACGGGCGACTTGTTGGTCCGCGACTCGATCACCCGGCGTGCCCACGGATGCCGTAGCAGGATCTGCCGTGCGGCGAGGACCCGTTGCCTGACCGCGCTCTTCCAGCCCTCGCCACTGGCCCCGGTGTCGATCTCGCCAACGATGACGTCGACCATGCCGTCCAGCAGCTCTTCCTTGTTCGCGACGTGCTTGTACAGCGCCATCGGCACCACGCCCAGCTCCTGCGCAAGCTTCCGCATGCTCAGCGACTCGACTCCTGACTCATCCGCAAGAACGACGGCGGCACTCAGTACACGTTTCCGGCTCAGGGGAGTGCGACGCACCGTTTCCCTCTGCTGGGCCATCTGGTGCCCCCTTCTTTAGGCAGCCAATTTCTATTGACAAGTGTACGCCGTACACCTACCTTTAGTTGCATCAGGTGTACGCCGTACACCCTCGGCAAAATCGGACCGCTTCTCCCGGCCCCTCCAGCGAAGGATTCGAAATGAACGCCAGCAGAAAGACCGCAGCCGTGGCGATCGGGTCGGAAACCGGCGAAAGCTCCCGCCGCCGAAGCCCCCGGGTCCGGTGGCTCGTGCCCGCCGCATTGATCTTCGTCAGCCTCATCCCGGTGTTCTTCGGGACGGCCCGCCTCGCAGAACTGACGGGCGGTGCCGAGGTGACGCCGGCCAACCACAGGTTCTTCGACTCACCCATCCCCGTGCTGGTCCACATTCCCGCCGCCATCGTGTACTCCCTGGTCGGGGCGTTCCAGTTCGTCCCATCGCTCCGTCGCGGCAAGCGCGGCAAGCGCAGTTGGCACCGCTTGGCCGGGAAGGTCTTGATCCCCGCCGGCCTGCTCGTAGCCCTGTCCGGCCTGTGGATGGCTGTTTTCTATGACCTTCCGGCCAGTGACGGACCACTTCTGCTCGTCTTTCGGCTGGTCTTCGGCTCGGCCATGGTGGCGAGCATCGCCATGGGGATTCTCGCGATCCGGCGCCGGGACTTCGCCGCCCACGGCGCGTGGATGGCCCGCGGCTACGCCATTGGCATCGCCGCGGGAACCCAGGCACTCGTCAGCATCCCCTGGCTTCTCCTCGTCGGCCCGGCCGACGTACTGACCCGCGCGCTGCTGCTGGGGTCGGCATGGGTGATCAACCTTGCGGTCGCCGAATACTTCATCCATCGCCGCGCCCGTCGGTCTGCGCGAAAGAACCATGGCTCCAGCTCCCTTGCCGCGCCTGCAGCCATAACGTCCCTCTGATCGCTTGCTTCGATCAGCGCTATCCAACTACATGGCGATACCGGTGATCTTGCTGAAATCAGCCTCGGTATTCCCGGGGCAACAGATGGCAACTGCTTTGTACCGTATCCAGACTCCCCAAGACTAGGGTGATGCCCGGGACACGCCCGGGTATCGACGACTGCGATCGGGTCGTCGGTAGATCGTGGGGAGCGCGCCGCAGTGGACGCCTCTCCCAGTCTGTTCAAAGGAGAACTTCGTTGATCACAGCCAATTCGAGCGTGAGACGACGGCGAGGCATGGTGGGCCTCGCCGTTGCGCTGCCGCTGACCTTCATCCTGGGCGCCGGCGCCGTAGCCGCTGCGCCCCAGTCGACGAATGAGGGCAATCACGGAAAGCCCGCTGCGCTGGAGACGCGTGCCAAGAAGATCATCACGGTCAAGGGGCGCCAGTTCAAGGACCTGAATGGCAACGGCAAGCTTGACGTCTACGAGGACTGGCGAAAGCCGGTCGATGCTCGAGTCGCCGATCTCGTCGGGCAGATGACCCTTGAGGAGAAGGCGGGCCTCATGCTCATCGATACGGTGAACGCCTCGTGCGACCCGGCGACGGGCAAGTTCGGCACCGTACCCGACACGGCCGTCGACTACATCGACACCCAGAAGATGCACCGGTTCATCTTCCGCAACGTCGTCGACAGCGGCGAGCGCGGTGCCTGCCAGCCCAGCGGCGGCGGCTTCGGGACCAACGTGCGAGTCACCCCGGGCGAGGCGGCGACGTTCATGAACGACATCCAGGAGCTGAGCGAGGCCACCCGCCTCGGCATCCCAGTGCTGTACAAGTCGAACGCCCGCAACCACATCGACCCCCAGGCCAGGGCCGGCATTAACGAGGCATCCGGTGCATTCTCCGCGTTCCCCAAGGAAGCCGGCATCGCCGCGGCCGCCCTCGGCGAGCAGGCGAAGGCCACCGGCGAGGCGACCGATGGCGACATGTCCGTCGTCGAGGAGTTCGCCGGCGTCATGGGCGACGAATGGTCCTCCATCGGCCTGCGTGGCATGTACGGCTACATGGCCGACCTGTCGACCGAGCCGCGCTGGTACCGCACGCACGAGACGTTCACCGAGGACGCCGACCTGGGCGCGAACATCATGGGTGAGCTCGTGGAGTCGCTCCAGGGTGAGGTCGGCAAGGACGGCAACTCCCTGAGCGCAGAGACCGACGTCGCTCTCACGATGAAGCACTTCCCGGGCGGCGGCCCGCAGGAGCTCGGCCTGGACCCGCACTACGCCTTCGGCAAGGCGCAGGTCTACCCCGGGGATGCCTTCGGCTACCACCTCAAGCCCTTCGAGGCCGCCATCGAGGCCGGAGTCTCGTCGATCATGCCGTACTACGGCGTGCCGGTCGACGTCACGTACGAGGGCGTGGACTACGACGAGGTCGGCATGGCCTTCTCCGACCAGATCGTCAACGGCCTGCTGCGCGACCAGATGGGCTTCGACGGCTATGTCAACTCCGATACCGGCATCATCAACGACCGTGCGTGGGGCCTCGAGGACGCTACCGTTCCTGAGCGCGTCGCCGCGGCCATCAACGGCGGCACGGACACCCTCTCCGGGTTCAACGAGGTGCAGACGATCACCGACCTCGTCAAGACCGGCCTTGTGACCGAAGACCGCGTGGACCTCGCCGCGGAGCGACTTCTCGCCCCGATGTTCGAGATGGGCCTGTTCGAGGACCCGTACGTCGACCCGTCGGTCGCCGACTCGACCGTCGGCAGCGACGAGAACCGTGAGGTCGCTCTCGATCTGCAGCGCAAGTCCACCGTGCTCCTGCAGAACCAGGAGATCGACGGCGACTCCGTGCTCCCGCTCGACGGCGGCGAGACCGTGTACGTCCTCGGCAACGTCGACGCCGAGGAAGTTGCGGCCTCCGGCTATGACGTCATCGACGGCAACGACCCGGCCGAGCAGCGCACTGCTGCGGACGCCGACGTCGCGCTCATCTCGATGACCGCACGGAACGTCAACACCGGCAGCTACGTCAGCAACGACCCCGCCACGGGCCTCAACCCCGAGCACACCAATCCGAGCGCCATCGAGGGCCTCGACGGGCAGAGCCCGTACGGCGCAGCAGACGCATGCGTGGTCAACGGCGGTGGCGCGTGCACCGATGACGGGCTGCGCTTCGGCGGCTCCTTCCCGTGGGAGTCGAGCACACTCGACTTCACCGGGATGAAGGACGCCGAGTCGTGGGAGGTCACCCCGTCGCTCGACGCGGTGCAGCAGGTGATGACCGAGGTCGGCGCCGAGAACACTGTCCTCGACATCTACTTCCGCCAGCCGTTCGTGCTCGATGAGGCCAGCGGCCTGCGCGACGCCGGTGCGATCCTCGCCAACTTCGGCAACTCCACCGCGGCGCTCATGGACGTCGTCTCGGGCGAGTTCAACCCGCAGGGCCGCATGCCCTTCGCGCTGGCCGGAACCCGTGAGGCGATCCTCCAGCAGAACAGCGACACCCCGGGCTATGACGAGACCGACGACGGGGCGCTCTTCCCCTACGGTTTCGGCCTCAGCTACAAGGAGTAACGCTTTCTCCTTCCACTGAAGCGGCGGGTCACCAGAACGGTGGCCCGCCGCTTCGTCGTGCGACTCACGCGCTGCCGGAGGCCGGATGGTTTACACGTTGGCTGCCCGTAGATTATTCCGCAACGAGTGCCGTTGACCGACGGCAGGTGCAGCCACAAAGTTCTGCAGCGAAGTCGCACCACCGCGGGACCACGGGTAGAAATGATCGCCGTGCTCGGCAAGGACGCGAACAACGACGGCGGAACCCGGCTTCCAGCTCGCAAAGCCCACCGGCGCGGGCCATGCCATCGCGGCGCTGCTGCCGGGTGAACCGGCGCACCGGATCTAGGCGATGAGCGCCACCGCCATGACCATCGGCAGCGAGACTACCGAGGCGATGGAGGTGACCATCGTCAGCGTCTTGAACGTTCCTTGAGTGGACAGTCCGAGAAGCGACTTGAACATCCAGAAGAAGTTGCTGTTGACCTGAAGAGCGAACATCGCGCCCGAGGCAATGGCGAGGCCGATGACGATCGGCGGGACGCTGATCGACCCGAGTACAGGGCCGATGATCCCGGCGGCCGCGATGGCAGCCACTGACACGGACCCGATTGCTAAGTGCAGCACTGCGGCGATGACCCAGGCGAGCAAGATGCTGAGGATGACCGGCGCCGCGGCGTCGGCCGTGAAGAGGTCGGCCAGGATCGTGTCGAGCCCGGTCTCCCCGATGACGGCGCCCAGCGACCCGCCGATGCCGGTGATGAGCAGGATCTCACCGGTGGTGTGGAATCCTTCGCTCATTGCGGTTTCTGTGCCCTTCGAGCCCAGAGTGCGCCTGCAAAGCACGTAGGCACCGAGCAGGCCGACGAAGAGCGCGAAGTTGGCGTCGCCGAGGAAAGCGATGAAGTCGTTGGAGAACCCGAACAGTTGCGCGAAGGCGCCAAAGGCGATCATCACCAGCGGCACGAGAATGGGTAGCAAGCAGACGAACAGCGGGGGAGTTTTGGCGTCCTTCTCGACCAGTTCGGTGGTCTCCAGTTCGACCATCGCCTCATCGACTTCTTCGTCCTTGTCCGCCTTCCAGTAGCGCCCGCGCAGGAGCCATTGGAAGATCAAGGTCGTCACGATCGCGGTCAACGGTCCGAGCACGAGGCCGTAGACCAGCCAGAGACCCAATGGAATGTCCATCAGGCCCGCGATGGAGACTGCGGCCAGTCCCGGGATCACGAAAACGTAGCCGGCGAAGATCCCGGTCCCGAGTGCACCGGCCATGTGCGGCAAACCGGTCCGGCCGATAAGGGGCCCGCTCGAGCGCGCCACCGGAGAGGCCAGCACAACCTGTACGTCCACGTAAATCGAGGGGAAGATGGTCGACATCGCCGCCGTCAACGCGTACGGGAGCCGGCGTGCACCGACACCGTTGACGAGCATCGTCACCATCTTGCCGAAGGCACCGATCGCATGGAGCATCGCCCCGATGAGCACCCCGAAACCGATAAGCAGGCCGACCTCGCCCATGATTTCGCCGAAACCGGTGGCGATCGCCACGATTGTCCCCGTAAAACCGACGCCGGTGGCGAGGCCGAGGTAGAGCGAGCCGATGATCAGCGAGATCACCGGGTCCACCTTGACCTTGATGATGAGCAGGATGATGACGATGATGGCTATCGCGGTGTGAAGGGCGATCATGGCCTGCTCCTGCCGTTACGCGGAATGGCGGGGTCTACCCGGCACCGTCGCCATGTAGGCCCCACACTCTGGCCCTCAGTTCATACGCAGAGGTCGACAGTGTCAAGGAATTCAGGCAGTTAGTTCTTCGGCACAACCAATTGGTGCTGGAGCACTTTGGACTCCTGCTCGCCCAGGATTCCACCGGCAAGCTTTAGGGTGTCGCCCTCCTGAAGGTAGGGGAAGCGTCCGGACATGGCGACGCCTTCCGGAGTGCCGGTGTTGATAAGGTCTCCGGGCTCCAGCACCATGTACTGGGACAGTCGGTACACCAGCTCGGCGGCGTCGAAAACCATGTCGGCAGTAGAGCTGTCCTGCCGCGGATTGCCGTTGACCCAGGTCTGCAGGCGCACGCTGGCATCACCGGCCACGGCGTGGACTTCAGCTGCGGGGACAAGCCACGGCCCGATGGGAGTGAACGTGGGGCAGGACTTGCCCAATGTCCATTGCACACCCGAGTGCTCCAGTTGGAACTCGCGCTCCGAGATGTCGTTGGCCAGCACGTAGCCGGCGATGCAGGCGGCCGCGTCGGCCGGGGAAGCGAGGTAGCTGGCGCGCCGGCCGATCACCACGCCCAGCTCCACCTCCCAGTCGACCTTTTCGGCGCGGGGCGGGATGACGACGTCGTCGTTTGGCCCGATCACGGTGTTGGGGTGCTTGTAGAAGACGATGGGCCGCTCGGGAATGGGGTTGCCGGATTCGGCAGCGTGGCCGGCATAGTTCAGGCCGATGCCAAGCACTGCGCCGGGTCGGGCAATCGGTGCGCCGATGCGCAGGCCGGCAGAGTCAAAGGGTGCCAAGGCCTCAAGCGGCAGCTCGTCCAGCCGGTGCGCCCAGCTTTCCAGGAATGCCACGTCGATATCGGCGGTGACCGGCCGCAGGTCGTATGCCTGCCCCTCCGTGGAGACGAAGATGGGTACTTCCTGTCCGGCTTCGCCGATGCGCATAACTTTCATGCGGGGTCCTTTCGCTGTGGTCTGGGATCCGCGCCGGGCAACCGAACCGAGCCGGCATGCCGTCGGCAAGCATTGAGCCGCCTGCGTTTCCTATTTCATAATGTGGAAACTAATTCTCGCTACACGGTAGAGCGACTTTATCCAGCGACGGCTGGTGCGTCAAGTTTTCCGAAGCTTCAGGGGTTCTGCCGTTGCTGTTCCTGCAGGGCCTTGCGGTAATCGTCGGGGAACTGGTCGTGGTATTTCTCGACATGGTGCGCGGACTGCGCGCCTGCCTGCTCCGGATCGCCGCTGGCAATAGCTGCCCAGAGGTCGCGGTGTTCCTCGATCAGTTCGGGCAGGTCGGTGGCGTAGCGGAGCAGCCAGTTCATCCGCCCCTGCAGCGGTTCCAAGGCGGTCCGCAGGAAGTCATTGTCGGCAATCCGGGCTATTTCCTGATGGAAGCCGCTGTTGGTGCGGAGGGCTACAAGCAGCGAACCCTTGGCGAAATGGCGTTCGGCTTCGTCGAGATAGCCCTTCAGCCGGTCCAGGTCTTCGGGGGTTGCACGGACCGCCGCGAGCCGGCAGGCCAGCACTTCCAGGGAATGCCGGACGGCAAAGAGGTCTTCGACGTCCTTTTCGCTCAGGCTGCTCACTTCCGCACCGCGGGCCCCGCGGTCGCTCACCAGACCTTCCTGGCGGAGCATCCGCAGTGCCTCGCGGACCGGAAGGCGGGAGACGTGGAACTCCGCGGCGAGGTCGCGTTCCACCAGCGGGGTGCCGGGGACATAGCGGCCTTCGAAAATCCTCGAACGGATCGCATCGCGCACAGTATCCCGAAGCGGTTTGTCCTTTTCGGGGGCTCCATCTGTGCGGCTCATCGTTTTCTCCATCCGATCTCCAAAACTGCAATGCGGGCCCAAGCGATTGGAGCAGGAATCCAACCTGCTGGCCGCAGAAAAGCCTTTGGGATACCGAGTTGGGATCCCAAAATCATAGTGCTGCCGCTGATCAGGGTCAAACAAAATCGTGCGCCTTCCTGTGCACATCGAGCGGCGGCCCCGAGGAGCGATCAGGCGAACAACGACGGCGGTCGCTCCCTTCTGTCCGGAGACCCACTTTCCGTCGTGCGCACCACCGCTGTGCCCCTGTCCGGCAGCGGGCTCAATCCGCTTCCTGGCCTTGAACAGCGGCGATTTTGGGCTTTATTGGCATACCAACGCCGTGATCCCGCGTCAGCCCGCCGACGGGGCATTGACTGGGTCCTCCGGTTCCTTGACTGTGATTGGTGTCACCCATAACCTTGTTTCAATTCCTGAAAACAATTTTCCACAATATGAAAACAGGTAGAAATGACTGCACTCCAGGACCAGAGGTCAACGTCGACCGCACTGCCCCTGAGCCCGCGCCTTTACAACGAGGATCTGGCACCCACCAAAAAGGCAGGCCGCACGTGGTCGGCCTACAACATTTTCACTTTGTGGGCCAATGACGTCCACAGCCTCGGCAACTACGCCTTCGCCATCGGGCTGTTCGCCCTGGGGTTGGGAGCGTGGCAGATCCTGCTGGCGTTCCTCGTCGGCGCGGTGCTGCTCTTCCTGCTCCTGAGCCTCTCCGGCTTCATGGGGGAGAAGACCGGTGTTCCCTTCCCGGTCATGAGCCGCATTGCCTTCGGCATCCACGGCGCGCAGCTTGCCGCCGTCGCCCGTGGCGGCGTGGCCATCGCCTGGTTCGGCGTCCAGACCTACCTGGCCTCCGTGGTCCTGCGGGTGATGCTGACGGCCATGTTCCCCGGGCTGGCACCGCTGGACACCAACAACTTCCTCGGCATGTCCACCCTGGGCTGGATCTCCTTCGTGGCGCTCTGGATCCTGCAGGTCATCATTGTCAGCTTCGGCATGGAAATGATCCGCAAGTACGAGGCCTTCGCCGGCCCCGTCATCCTCGTCACCATGCTGGCCATTGCGGTCTGGATGTTCATCGAGGCCGGCGGCTCCATCGCCCTCTCCACCAACGAGAGCCTGACCGGCGGCGAGATGTGGCGGCAGATCTTCGTGGGCGGCGCCCTCTGGATCGCCATCTACGGCACGTTCGTCCTGAACTTCTGCGACTTCACCCGCTCGGCCACCAGCAAGAAGGCCATCACCCGCGGCAACTTCGTCGGCATCCCGCTGAACATGCTCTTCTTCGGCGCCATCGTCGTCGTACTTGCGGGTGCGCAGTTCAAGATCAACGGGCAGATCATCGAGAGCCCGTCCGACATCGTGCAGACCATCCCCAACACGTTCTTCCTGGTGCTGGCCTGCCTCGCGTTGCTGGTGCTCACCGTCGCGGTGAACCTGATGGCCAACTTCGTGGCACCGATCTACATGTTCACCAACCTCTTCCCGCGCCGCCTAAACTTCCGCTCGGCCGCAATTGTCAGCGCCGTCATCGGCCTGGTCATCCTGCCCTGGAACCTCTACAACAACCCGGTAGTGATCGTGTACTTCCTGGGCGGCCTCGGCGCCATCCTCGGCCCGATCTTCGGCGTCATCATGGCCGACTACTGGATCATCCGGAAGGCGCAGATCAACGTCCCGCACCTGTACACCGAGGCAGCCAACGGCGAGTACCACTACAAGCGCGGCGTCAACCCGCGGGCCATCATCGCCCTGGTTCCGGCCTCCGTCATCGCGATCATCCTGGCCTTGGCTCCCGCCTTCAGCGCCGTCGCCGGTTTCTCCTGGTTCTTCGGCGCCGGCCTGGCTGCGGTCTTCTACCTGATCGTGGCCGACCGCAAGGCACGCTTCCGCGACGTCGACGGCGAAGCACTCGCCGTCGCCAGCGTTCACTAACCGTTCACTACCAACGACCAATCCCTATCCAGCAGGAGAATTACTGTGCGCATCCTCGTCGTGAATGTGAACACCACCGAGTCCATGACCGAAGCCATCGGGCGGCAGGCGGCCGCCGTGGCGTCGCCGGGAACCGAGATCGTCGCGCTGACTCCGCTCTTCGGCGCGGACTCGGTCGAGGGCAACTATGAAAGCTACCTGGCCGCCATCGCCGTGATGGAAACGGTCCGCAACTACCCGGAGCCGTTCGACGCCGTCATTCAGGCCGGCTACGGCGAGCACGGCCGCGAGGGGCTCCAGGAAATCCTGGACGTCCCGGTCGTGGATATCACCGAAGCCGCCGCCAGCACCGCGCAGTTCCTCGGCCACAAGTACTCCGTGGTGACCACCCTGGACCGCACCGTCCCGCTCATCGAGGACCGGCTCAAGCTCGCCGGACTGGACGCCCGCTGCGCCTCCGTCCGCGCCAGCGGCATGTCCGTCCTGGGCCTGGAGGAAGATCCGGACGCGGCCGTCAACGCCATCGTCGCGGAAGCCGCCATCGCCGTCGCCCAGGACAAGGCGGAAGTGATCTGCCTGGGCTGCGGCGGCATGGCCGGCCTCACCGAGCGGGTGATCGAGCGGACCGGAGTGCCCGTTGTCGACGGCGTTGCTGCCGCCGTCACGATCGCGGAATCCCTGGTTCGGATGGGATTAACGACGTCGAAAATCCGCACCTATGCGCCCCCGCGGCCTAAAACCTTCAAGAACTGGCCGCTGAGCTCCGTCCCGGTGCTCGCCGGCCAAGCCTAATTAGAAACCCACTACTCACAGGATTGCAGAACCACCATGACAGAAACCATCAGCCGCCCAGCCTCCGCACCCACCGGACCCGCCACCGACTATGACCTGGTCATCCGCGGCAACCGGATCATGACCACCGCCGGCGAAGTCGCCCGCGAAGTCGGCATCCGGGACGGAAAGATTGTCGCCATCGAGCCCCTGGGCAACAACCTGGAAGGCGCGGAGGTCATCGAGCTCTCCGCCGAGGAAGTCCTGCTCCCGGGACTCGTCGACACCCACGTCCACGTCAACGAACCCGGCCGCACCGAATGGGAAGGCTTCGCCTCCGCCACGCGTGCAGCTGCTGCCGGCGGCGTCACCACCATCATCGACATGCCGCTGAACTCCATTCCGCCGACCGTCAACGTGGACGCGCTCGAGCAGAAGCGGGCGGCGGCACGTGAGCAGGCCTTCGTGGATGTCGGCTTCTGGGGCGGGGCCATCCCCGGCAACCAGGGCGACCTTCGCGGTCTGCATGACGAGGGCGTCTTTGGCTTCAAGTGCTTCCTGCTCCACTCCGGCGTGGACGAATTCCCGCACCTGGAAGCGGACGAGATGGAATCGGACATGGCCGTCCTGAAGACCTTCGACTCCATCATGATCGTGCACGCGGAGGACTCGCGCGCCATCGACCGCGCGCCCACCGCCGAGGGCGACCACTACGACAAGTTCCTGGCTTCCCGGCCGCGCGGTGCCGAGAACGTCGCCATCGCCGAGGTCATCGAGCGCGCCCGCTGGACCGGCGCCCGCGCCCACGTGCTGCACCTGTCCTCCTCGGACGCGCTGCCGATGATCGCTTCCGCAAAGCGCGACGGCGTCCGCATCACCGCGGAGACCTGCCCGCACTACCTCACGCTCATCGCCGAGGAAATCCCGAACGGCGCCACCGCGTACAAGTGCTGCCCGCCCATCCGCGAGGCCGGCAACCGCGAACTGCTGTGGGAAGGCCTGCTGGATGGGACAATCGACTGCATCGTCTCGGACCACTCGCCCAGCACCCTGGACCTGAAGGACCTGGAGAACGGTGACTTCGCCGTCGCCTGGGGCGGTGTCTCATCGCTCCAGCTCGGCCTGTCGCTGATCTGGACCGAGGCCCGCCGCCGCGGCATCACCCTGGACAAGGTCATCGACTGGATGTCCACCAAGCCGGCCGCGCTGGCAGGGCTGAACTCCAAGGGCAAGCTCGCGCTAGGGTACGACGCCGACCTGTCTATCTTTGCGCCGGACGAGTCCTACGTAGTGGATCCGGCCAAGCTCCACCATAAGAACCCGATCACCGCCTACGCGCAGAAGCCGCTCTCCGGCGTGGTCCGCAAGACCTACCTGCGCGGACAGCAGATCGACAGCCAGACCCCGGCCGGACAGTTGCTCCGCCGCGGCATAGCCTGACCCAACCAACAGGGGCGGTTGCTGCATAGCGAAGTGCAGCAGCCGCCCCACCACGAAAGGCAGCAAGTCCATGAGCAGCTCCACGGCGAGTACTCTGATCAACACGTTTGCAGTCGGCGACGACGGCACTGCGAGCTGCGAAGATTCCACTTGCCTCTACTGCAACGGCCCGGAGACGGACTGATCCTGCGGCCGCCCCGGCGAAAGGATCAGCGGTCCCCGCGCAGATCGTCGAGGATGTCCTCGCTGTTTTCATCCAGCCGAGTTCTGGCAAGCAGGCTGTAGTCCACCGGTCCCGCAGACGCGGCAGGACGAACGGCGCCCCCGAGCAGCAACCGTTCAAAGGGTGACGACGACGGCGGGATAAGCGTCGCCGCCACCTCGCCCTTGATTGTCACGCCGATGATCTCCCCGCTTCTGACGCGCTTAAGGATTTTGCGGCTCTCGTTGCGGAGCTGACGATGGGGAATGGTAGTCATGATTGACGCCTCCTTCGCTGGCGCCCTGTGCGGGTTGAGCATGGATGAATTCTCGGTCCTTCAGGCTGGGAAGTTGGCGTCTAAGGACGCTCGACGTTGATCGGCTCTTCCAATCAGATCAAATCTTTACCGTCGGCGCTATACCCATCAGCTACAGCCTCGGCCGTGGCCTTCCAGGAACTAACCAGGATGACAAGGCGGTCATAGCGGCCGACGGACGCGCAGCCTCGTGTCATGTCAATGACTTCACTGGCAAACGTCGCCTGATCCTTACGATCGAGAAACACTACATCGGCCCGGAAGGCCGAGACCAGGTCTCCCGTGGCCTTCGACGTCGCGTAACGTCCGCACAAAGGCCCGAATCTGCAGCATTGGAGTGCGACGACCAGTCGGTGCTGGTTAAACGGCGAGGCCGCCGGATCAACTCGATGATCGCGGCGGCCTGGCCGATGACGTTTCTCCCCAGAACGGTCGCGGTGTGGATGGCTCGGTGTATCACAGTCGCTCAGCTCCAGCGAGCGTCGGCCTCGACACCACCAGGAGAGCTGATACAAAGCGCTATAGACCCGTCTGGCTCACTCCGTACTCGGCCTGCTCCGGGGTGAAGCCCTCGAAGATCAGCTGGTCGTAGAGCCCGCCGCGAGAGAAGGAGGTGTAGTCGAGATAGTCCTTGGCTTTGTTGGCTGCCTGCTCGTTCCAGTCGACTGTCACGCGGTCTACGGCCCAAGTCGCATCCTCGGTCGAAAACTCCTCGAACTCCAGTTGACCGATCAGACCGGTGCGCGAGAAGGCGGTGTAGTCGAGGTAGTCAGCAGCTTTCCCCAGAGCATTCTGCTGACTGATTGTCCCAGCATTGGCCTTGGCAGCAGCATCAGCTTCAGCCTTGGCGGCAGCATCCGCCTCAGCTTTCTCCTTGGCAGCAGCATCAGCTTCAGCCTTAGCGGCGGCGTCCTCTTCAGCTTCAGCCTTTGCGGCGGCCTCTTCTTCAGCTTCCGCCTCCGCAGCGGCCTCAGCCTCGGCGACTGCTTGAGCGTCAGCAGCGGCAGGATCCTCTGTTGGCTCTGCCTCGGTAGCAACAGCGGAGCTTTCCGGCGCGGAAACGGCCGAGACGGACGTTGCGGGGGTCGACTCGCCGCGGGTGGCGTTGAAAATGATGCTCAGGAGGATGAAAACACCTGTGACGATCCAAGCGATTTTCTTGTGCTTGTCGTAACCCTCCAGCGGAAGACCCCGCTTATCCCGGGTCTTGTTCGCCAGAACGAGAATAAGGTCGACGAGGGCCCATATGCCCAGACCACCGAAGGTGACCAGCTTGAGGACGCCGGTTCCGATTTTGCCCAGATAGAACCGGTCCACGCCCAAAACGCCGAGGAGGAGGGAGAGCAACCATGTCACAAGGAACGATTTATTGCTCAGCTGCGGCTGTCCATAGCCGTGGGTTGGAGGATATGGCGCGGTGTAGGGGCTTTGGCTCATGAGAGTCCTTCCATAGGACACTTGACCGACGTGCGATGCGAAGTGTGCGAGGTGGGTGCGGTGATGGACGCGCATAGAGGGAACTCAGCATGGAGCGCGGGCCGCAAAGGCGGTTGATTGCGCCAGCAGACAATTAAAAACAAAATCGCTTCCCCCAATAGCGACACGGGCGCAGATGCCCGCAAACGTCTGCTACAGCTTAATCGATACATGTATGCAAATCAATCAAATTGGAAGTGACTTTTCAGGCGTCGACGCTGCTTACCATCCGTAATACCGGCGCCTGGCCGGAGAGACGCAATGCAGGGCAGACAACTGAGCAGTTACAACCGGTTCAACACGGCCTGCTTCACGGCGCTGGCCACCGCACCGCAGCGTTCGTGCAAGGCCTCCGACACCGCCGGTGTGAAGACCGCATTCATCGACCCGGGATCGCCCTGGGAGAACGGGTTCATCGAATCATTCATCGCCCAATTCCGAAGGGAACAACTCTCCGGAGAAATCATGGACACCGTGGCCGAAGCCAAGTGCTTGACCGACGAATGGAACGACATCTACAACGTGAATGGCCCCACGGATCCCTGGACGGAATGACGCCATCCAACTACTGGAATCAGTGGACCGCAGACCACCAATTAGCTATCGCGTAGCTGCTGGACTGCTAAAGCGGGCCCAATCAGTCCCGCCTCCGGCATCCCACCGTTCAGGTTTCCTAACCGGTACTCGTCGAAAACAGTCGCTGTACCTGATGCGAAGTCACCGGCATGCTGGACTATGGAAGCACCAAATCAAAAGCCTAGAAAGGCACCCACATGAGCAACTCAACGGCGAGTACTCTGACCACCACTTCGGCAGCCGGCAACGGTCCGGCCCGGTTCTTCAACGCGGACGCCATCGGCCCGTACGACGCAACCTGCGAAGACTCCACTTGCCTCTACTGCAACGGCCCCGAGACGGACTAAATGCCTACTCGTTGACCGATCCGGCCTCTGCCGGACGGTTGCGGATGCCCCAAGCCGAGACGAGGCCTCCGGCGATGGCGAGGATAGCGACGACCACGAGTACCCGGCGGAAGCCGTCGCCGTCGAGCACGGCGCCGAGAATGACGCCGGCGAATGCCACGGCAATCAGCCCGGCGATGCGTGACACTGCGTTGTTGATGGCGGATCCGATTCCGCTCTCGCCAGAACCTACAGCGGAGAGAATGGCGGAGGTCAGCGGGGCAACCGTAATGGCAAGGCCCAGCCCGCAAACGAGCAGACCGGGCAGCAGTTGTGTCCAGAAGTCCACCGGGATTCGCACGGCAGTCATCATCAAATAGCCGGTACCGACCACCAGGGGACCCACCGCCATAAAAATACGCGGACCGAACCTCCCCGCCAGCCCACCGAAGGTGCCGGATAACAGCAGCATCAATATGGCAACGGGGATGGTAGCCAGACCGGCTTGGGTTGCGGAGAACCCGGCGACCTGCTGAAGGAACAGGACTAGCACCAGCATGCCCAACGACAACGCGGCGTAGATGAACGCCGTGGCGATGTTGCCGATGCCGAAATTGCGCATCCGGAACAACCGCAGCGGCATCATCGGATGCGCGGTGCGGTTTTCCCACCAGAGGAAGACTGCGAAGGACACCACTCCACCGGCCAGGGAACCAACGACACCGGGATGGCTCCAGCCAAGCCGTTGCTGCTCGATCAGCGCGAAGACCGTTCCACCCAAGCCGACTGCGGCCAGCACGGCACCAACCACATCCAGCGGCCGGCTTTGTGCAGAAGGCTGTCCCTCGAGCCTCCTGAGTATTACTAGGGTGACGGCAATGGGGAGCACGTTGATGGCAAATATCCAGCGCCAATTCAACAGGTCAACCAGGAGACCGCCGAGCAATGGCCCCGCGATGGCGGAGGTACCTGTCCAGCCGGCCCATAACCCGATGGCTCGGCCCTGGGCTGCATCCCTGTAGGAGGACATGATCAGCGCCAGGGAACTGGGCACAAGCAGGGCGCCGCCGAGACCTTGGACGGCACGTGCTGCAATCAGCACGCCGCCGGTCGGCGCCAGCGCGCAGGCTAGGGATGCCAGGCCGAACAGGACCAGGCCCAGCCGGAGTATGCGGACCCTGCCGAACCCGTCGGACAAGGAGCCTGCAATGAGGATGAGGGCGCCGAGGGTCAGAAGGTAGGCATCAACAACCCACTGCTGCAGCGCCAGTCCACCGCCCAGATCGTCCGTCATCGCGGGCAGCGCAACGTTGATAATCGCGCCGTCCAGGAATGCCACGAACGAGGCTAGGATCGCGACCCACAGCACCGGACGGAGCGCGGGATCGAGGCGGACGGCTTCCTTGCGCCCCATGCGGGAACGCTTGTTCATTCCTGCCTCGCTTTCGGACCCTTTACCGGAGCCGTCGGCCAAAATGCCGCGGCAAAGCGCTGCTCCAACTCTAGCGAGGGTTCGCGAACCCAACCTGCTAACTTGTCGTCATGACAGAACGCGTAGGACAACTTGCATCAATCTCGCTCGACTGCCCGGATACCGATCAACTCGCAGCCTTCTACTCCCGACTCCTGGGCCTTGAGGAAGCATTCGCCACTCCGGATCGCGGCGTCGTTGCACTCTCTGGAGCAGGGCCCATGCTCACGCTGATGCGGGTGGACAGCTATGTCCCGCCTTCCTGGCCGGAAGGTCCGCAGCATCAGCAATTCCACCTGGATGTTGCCGTCAGCGAGCTGGAGCCGGCTGTCGCGAGTGCCCTCACGCTGGGCGCCACGGAGGCGGAGCACCAGCCCGCACCGGACCAGTGGCGCGTGCTCGTCGATCCCGTCGGCCACCCCTTCTGCCTCACTGTCGTCCGCCCGGACTGAGGAAAGGGGATGCCGTTGTACTGGCCAAAGTCAGGAGTACTTTCCAGCCTCCAGACCAGCTGGGTGCCTACTCGTTGGCCTATCCGGCCTCTACCGGAAGGTCGCGGATACCCCAAGCTGAGACGAGGCTGAATGGACACACATGGTGCCGCTGCTTGGTCATATCGAAATCGAATATAGGGTTGAGGCACGACTGTAATCGTAATCACGGGGGTAGATGTGTCACTGCAGTATGTTCCGATTCTAAAGGCGAAGCAAGGCGAACTTAGTGCTCTTCAGTCTTGGAGGGATTCCGACTTCCCAAACACTACCCCCCTCGTGGAGGTCGTCCCATGGGAGCGGGACGACGACATCGATGGGGATGATGGCGGAGAAATCAGGAAGGCCGTCTCCAGAATTGGAAAGTCCTGGGCGGGCAAACGTGCAACCATGCTGCTCGATGCCGCTTCCGCTGAGAGGGACCCAGAGAACGGTTGGGAATCATCAGCTCGCACCCCCGTCCTGTCGGAGATGTTGCGTCAATTGCGTCGAGAGCTTGTAAACGTGGCGCCGGTCGTTCGGGTGTCCGCCGGAGACGCATATACACGGCGCCTTGCTGACATTCACTACGAGTCGCCCATGGAGCGAGGCGCAATCCGGATAACGGCGGAGGATTTAGACGACACGGCGACACCCCTAGGAGACCTTGCGCTTAGGGTCGCCGACAATATTCGAATTCATCCAAGAAAACTGGACATCATCCTGGACTTCGGGGCGGTAAATGACGACGCTACCGCCGCTATGGCGGCGCGGCTGGCAAGATTCGTTCTACCTCAGTTGGCGGACGGAACTTGGCGATCGATCGTTGTGGCCAGTGGCGCATTCCCCGTCAACCTCTCGGAAGTCTCACCAAATAAGGTGGCAGAACTCGAGCGCTTTGACTTGCGCCTATGGCATAGCCTTCAAACGTTCAAAATCGGAACTCAGATTCACTTCGGAGACTATGCCGTTACGCATCCATTGATTCCCGTAGGAGTTCCATTCGCGGCTGCTCCGCAATTGCGGTACACCCTAGAGGATAGGTGGCTCGTAGCGAAGGGGCGCCGACAGGATCGGCGTGGACATGCTCAATTCTTCGATATATGCGCCGAAGTCCTGCGACAGGCTGGAAGATCGGCCCCCGACTACGATGTCTCCTGGGGGGACGAACGAATTCATCAGGCGGCGCGTCAGGCGGTAAATCCCTTGCCGGAGCTTGAACGGCTTGCACCATCGTCGCCTGTAGGACCCGGAAACGCGTCGACGTGGCGAGCAATCGCTACTTCACACCACATGGCCTATGTATCTCGTCGGTTGTCCGAGACGGGCGCGCCTTGAGTCGAGCGCGAACCGCTGCCTGCAACTCGTCTAACGGAAGCATCTCCACCAGGCGGTCCCACAGTACCCATCTGGTAGCTTTTGAGAGTCCCTTGTGAAGACCTCTCTCGCTAAGCTCTTCGAATGCTTCGTCTCGCCAAAGCAACTGTGCAACTGCCAGGGGGTCGATCTTCGGGTTGTGCTGGGGCTCGCGCTCCCAGTGGAGCCGCACCCTGGAGTCCGCGTCTTGAGTGGCGCACATTACGCCCCACCATTCGGGAACAGCGCCCATCGCCTTGTTCGCATGCTTTTCAGTAGAAACTATGGATGCGAAGTCCAGTACCAAATTGTAGTGTTCGATCTGGCTAGGCAGACGCGTCAAGTTGTCTCTCGGCGACTTAATCTCGAAGCCGGTAAGGGCGCCATTAATGAGGCAGACGTCCACTCGAGAGGCTCCGAGACACAAAGACAGCTCGGACCAGACTCGGTTGTCAACAGGGTCTGGATGTTCGCTACGAAGCTGATCAATGAGCGCCGAGCGGATCTCAATGTCTCGCATGTTCACTATGTTAGTCCTCCAGGGGTGATGGTCGTTTGATAGTCGATGCCTGTTGCCATTTGCTTTCGGCCGCGCCAGCCGAGACGCAGGCCACCGCAACCGTGGACCTTTGGGCGCGAGTTATGGCTCTGTTTGGGTATGTTGTGACTACCGCGTGCTTCTTTTTCACGGCGCGGCCGAAAGTTTGGCGCCGTCGTGCAGAGCAAAGCCGAGGATTGGGAGCACCACTGAAGGAGGTGTCTGAGGTGTTGGCTGAAGCAGAACAAAGTTCTTCTGCCGCTCAACGCCTCTGGACTCCAGCCATTGGCGTTGCGATCGAAGCAATGAAGGAAATAAGGGGCGAACTTTCCGACAAGAGGCTATGCCGGTTAATTACTGAACTGAGCGGACAGGTTGGTGAGGCCAAGGGCATGGCCCCTCCGACGGTCGACGACGCTGAAAGCCCGAAGCCTCTTACTGCGATTCAGCTTGAGAATGTTCGACTTGCAAGTCAAACAGCATCGAAGATTAGGAAAAGGCTGGGGGAAATCAAAAAGAAGGGTCACGGGGCGACCTAGCGACACCTGCTGCCTTGGGGTGATACAGAGGAATGCAACACGCCCCAGAGGTCCCCAAAGGACCTGTGGGGCATGTATTCGATCGGCGGACGTTAGTGATATTCGGCCTGGCAGGGTGACATGAAGTAGACCTCCGGGTGGAGTGGGGCTTGTCGAGAGTCCAGTTCCACAAACGGAGGTCTTCATGTCCCACCCTAACGCCATTCTCGCTCCCAAGGGACGTCTCCAACTGGCCAAATGCGTGGTCGACGAGGGTTGGACGCTGCAACGCGCCGCGGAAAGATTCCAAGTTGCCGTGACCACTGCAGCCCGTTGGGCCAGCCGCTACCGTGACCATGGCGAAGCCGGCATGACCGACCGTTCCAGCCGCCCGTACCGGTCACCGAACCGGGTAACCATGAAACGGGAACGCCGGATCATCAGCCGCCGTGTGAGCCTGCGTTGGGGTCCGGACCGGATCGGCTACTCATCGCGGGCAGCGCAACGTTGATAATCGCGCCGTCCAGGAATGCCACGAAGGAGGCCAGGATCGCGACCCACAGCACGGGACGGAGCGCAGGATCGAGGTTGACGGCTGCCTTGCGCTCCGTGCGGGAACGCTTGTTCATTCCTGCCTCGCTTTCGGACCCATTACCGGAGCCGCCGTCGGGACGCCGCGGCAAAGCGCTGCCCCAACTTTAGCGAGGATTCACGACGACGACGGCATACGGTTTTACGGTAGCGACCAACGCATGTGATTGCCGCCGATTAGGGGTGCCTGAACGGGTGCGTGAAAGGTACCGTTAGTCCCGTGATGTCACGCTGAAAGGACTGGCTCCTATGGCTACCCTCGTTACGTCCCTTGATCAACTCAATCTTGCATTCGCAGACCGCTTCAACGCGCGCGATGTAGACGGCCTGATGGCGCTCACCGTCGATGATGTCGTCTTCGTTCCGGCACCGGGGCAGTCCGTGGAAGGTCAGGAAACGGTTCGTGGCGCGCTTGAGCAGTTTCTCGGCCTGAACTTACCGATCGATTTGACGGTCCGTCACGTCTTCCAGACCGGCAACACCGGCCTTGCAATCGCTGACTGGACGATCAACGGTACCGGGCCCGACGGATCGGAAATAGCGATGGCGGGTACCACCGCCGACGTAGCTGTCTACGACGAGCAGCACGGATGGCGTTACGTGATCGACAACCCCTTCGGCACCGCCTGAATACTGCAAAAAACTCGTGAACGTAGAAGGGACTGTACCCGGCATAAACCGGGCACAGTCCCTTCAATATTTATGACAAGTGGAACGTCAGGCCGTCACCTCAAATACCGAGGCGGTCCAGCAGGTCGTTGGCCACCGGGATCATCTGCGCGGCACCGGAGTCGGTCAGGTAGCCGGCCTCGATCTGGCTAGCGTTGGAATCCTCAATCAGCTTCAGGTAGGCCTCGCGGCAGCCGTAGGTCTGCTCGAACTCCTCCTGCGAGATGAGCGAGTAGCTGCCGAACACCGATCCCGGGGCGGAAGCACCGATGAACGTGGCCAGCGGGTAGTCAAACAGCCCGTAGCGGACACCGCCGGTGACGTTGGCGTGGTCGTCGCGGACCAGTTCGCCGTCGTCGTTCATTTCGAACGATTGCGACGGCGCCGCCGGCTCGCCGTCCTTGGCCCGATCGACCAAGGACTCGGTGGCGGCGATGATGGTCGGCTCCAGCGGGTACGGGTTGAGCGCGTCGATGAACTCCTGGTCCATCAGGCGGGGGAGCCGGCCGCTGCGGTAGACCTCTTCATTGGCGGGCGTGACGGGGGAACTGACGTCCGTGTGCGGCGTGCCGGGAACCTGCCAGTGCCGGCGGTTCTCGGCCAAGTCCTCGTTTTCGGCGAGGACTTCGGTGCCGAACAGCGATGTGTCGCCCTCGGAGGAAACGCATCACTTGGAAGAGCACTTTTGACCTGGCCCCTAACAGGGAAGTAACCGATCCATTCCTCTATTCGATGTACTTCCTGGACTCCTCACCGGCCCGGAAAACAATGTCTCCCCTAACCGACGGCACTCTCCAGCCGCTCAGCGAATCAAGCTCTCGGATTTAATTCCGGGGATCCCATAGAAGTCACCCTCGTCGCCTTCACCCCGAGGACGTCTGCGCCCAGGTTGCTTCGGTCCGACAGCGCGCAAGTCTGGCCGCGCCGTCGCCCACGGCGGTTGGTGTCTCGAGGATGCCTACCCGGGACCGGATAGCGCATCTTACGTTTCCGGGATCGAGGCCAGGACAGACCAGATGCTGGCAGCCGTTCCGCAAATCAGGCCGCCTCCTACAAACAGCAACTCTGTTAGAAGTTTCCGGGATGACTGATAACTGTCCTGTCCGTGACTGGAGGTTCCAAAGTAGAAATCGGATTGGTTATAGGGGACACCCCAAGGGTCTGATTCATGTAGTTCCTGAGTTATCCATGCGGTGCCGTCGCTTTCCGCTTCCGGGTAATCATCTGAAGCGACGAATAGGTCTTCGCAGACGCCGCGGAGAGCAGCTATGTAGTCTTGTCGAACCTTGTATCGGTGTCCGGGCGGATATACCCGCCGCAGGGCGTGAAGAATGGCGTAGAGCGGCAGTACGCCTCCTGCCAAGTAAAGAAGGCTCATAGAGATTCCGGCGATATTCACAGCACGACCTTAGCTAACAACCCAGAGACCACTGAACGCGTCGTTGAGGCCGCTGGGGGGCTACTCGCATCCATGCGGATTTCATCGGACGTGGAACGTGTATGCCTTGGTTTCCCGTCAGCATACAGAAACGTCTGAACGAGGAGCAATTGCACGCGAAGAGGGAACTCTTCCACCTGACCGGCCTTTGAAGTGGACCTGAACGGCGAGCGTGCGACGGCGGCGTTCAGTCGCTGGTTGCCGCGCGCAGTGACTGGACCTTCTCCTCTAGCCCTCCATCCGGGCGTCCATGATGAAGTGGGCGTTCGCCGCCCTCGCCACCCGTGGGCGAGAGCTGGAGAACAGCAGGCTTTGCCAAGCTACACTCTGTACGGCCAGAGTACCTATTTATATGCCGAGAGCTCCAGCTATCTTGTCCCTATGGGTTCGGTACGCGTGAGCTCCGTCGTCGTCGATGGCCGGCACACGAATGATCGGTGGCAGGCTCATAGCCGAGGCGGCCAAGTCACGTAGCGAGTCGTAGTAGGCGCGCTGCCTTGTCCTTGAGCCTGGATTGGGGAATCCCTTGGCGAGCTTGGAGGCGCGGAAGGTGTCGGCCCGATTGGCGTTGCGACGGCACAGGTAACGGTATTCGTCGCGGTCGAACCCGAGGGCCGCATCCAAAGGGTAGGCGTCCAGGGCGACTAGCCGCCAACTGGAGAAGTGCTGGAATTCATCGACTTCGATTATGGTGCCGCTCGGCTCGTGGAGGAGATCGCCGCGCAACACGTTGGTCCGTCCGGCGGCATACGGAATAGCATCACCCTCAAGAGCCAGAAAGATCCCGTGGAGGGAGGCGGCTACCTCGGACGCCTCCGGAGGGAGGCCGAAATGTCCCCGCTCATTCAGCCAGGAAAACGAGTAGTTTTGCGTTAGCGGAATGCCGTCCGAAGCGGCGGCCGCTTTGAAGCTCTGTTCGCTGTCTCCCCGTGCCATGTTACCCACCATAGCTGAGCGGCATAATAGATCTGGGGCTCCGTGTGTGGCACCTCTATGCATCTAATGTGGCTGGCGGACGGACTGCTGAGAGAAGACCCTCCAGATCGCCAGTGGCGCCCTGATGATTGGCACTCGCAGAGGGCTTCCCCTGTGGCACCGTGGGGCACCGCGGGCAGCTTGCGCTCCGACCGTACGCAGGGCGTACCCACACGGCTTCTCCTTTTCCTTGTTTGGGCCCTGAAGATTATAGGATTGAGCACGTGACTGACTACGATTTTCGATCTCTTTCCCCTATAGATTTTGAAGAGTTTGCGAGAAATCTACTAAATGCCGATCTGGGTTTGGAATTGGTCACTTTTGCGGTTGGCCCCGACGGCGGAATAGATCTACGTGACACGATGTCCTGCTCATTGCCTGTAGTCGTACAGTGTAAGCATCGTCCTGACGCCCAAAAAGCTTCATTGAAGAGTGCAGCTGCAGGAGAAGTTCAGAAGTTGCAAGGCATGAGGCTAAGTAAGTATTTATTGGTTGTGTCGGCAGCGCTGTCGCCTGAAGCTGAAAACGAAATCCTGCAGATTTTGAACGGTATCGATGCCCAGACGCGGCAAGTGTGGCACAGGGGCAAACTTAATCAAGCTTTGACGAAGCACGCCAAAGTGGAAGAAAGGCATTTCAAACTGTGGTTGTCGAGCTCTACTGCTCTACACCGCATGGTGAATAGTGCCGAATGGCAGCGGAGCGAAGAGCTGGTTCGACGTGTAATCGATCGTGCCAGGCTTTTCGTCCACACCCCTGCTTATCGCCAAGCTTCTGATGTTCTAGACGAAGAGAATCTACTGATTATTACTGGCTCACCAGGTGTTGGAAAAAGCACTTTAGCTGAGATGCTGTTGTTGAGGCATTGGCATCAAGGATGGAGGGTGGTAAACGTCACGTCAGATGTTCAGGAAGCCTGGCGTCAATTGAGCGAGGAAAATACCATTTTTTTCTATGATGATTTTCTTGGTCAAACCAGCACGGCCGAACTGCAAAAAAATGAAGCAAACAGCATTGCCGCCCTTCTCGAGAAGATTCGGCGATCTAATGGGCACTATAGACTAATCATGACAAGCCGCGAACAGCTATTCGGTGAAGCCATCAGTGGACCCGATGATCGACTTCGTCGTCTTGGCGATGATCATGCGAGACTGAAGATCAACCTGTCTGATATTGGGCGGCAAGCAAAAGCGGAGATGCTATTTAATCATCTCTATTTTGCATTCGAACATGAGTCATTCCGTACCGGCTTTGCGAAAGATCTTCGCTATCGCAAAGTGGTCGATCACGAATCTTTTAATCCGCGAATTTTAGAGTCGGTTACAATGTTGACCAGGCACGAAAAAATCGATGAATTTTATGAAGAAATTCTCGGCGCACTAGACAATCCTGACGCGATTTGGTCTGGGAGTTTCCGGCAGTTGCCAAGACTTGCTGTCGACATCTTGTTTCAATTAGTTGCTGATCCTGGTGTTCTTGTCCCATTAGATGACATCAGGCGCGCTGTATCGATGGAAGACGAACGCAATTGGATCCCCGCGTTAAAGGTTCTGGAAGATACATGGATTCGTCTAACACCTCAAACTGGCCACGCACAGTACACCTCATTGTTTGACGCCAGCCGCAAGGATTTTTTGCTGCGTCGTATAGACGAGGCGCACCATCTTCAAGCACTCTGGCCACGTCTGATGAAGTGTGCACAGATCGCCTACTTGCTAAGGCTGGCTGGGTATTTGGACGATCGGATTATAGGCTCTTCAGAGAGGCCGCGTCCGGAGCTAAGGGCCAGCCTGGCCGAACTTCTTCCCGACCTGGACGGGCATACGATGCGAGTTGCCGCTACGCAGCTCGAGATCGCAGAAACGCGGGAGCAAGCCCGCAGAACCCTGAGTGAAGCGGAAAAAGCTGAGGCGTTTCCGTGGCATCCAGAGAGACTTACAGAGCGCGTCGAACTGGTATCGGACCTCGCTGCCCTGGCTTTCGGCACTTCGCTCCGCTTGCCAGCTACTGCAGAGTTGCTTGAGCAGAACGTGACCTTGCTGCTGGAGCTCTTGAGCGGGTCTGTCCGTCCGGAAGCAACAGCCCTCTTCCACCTGGCAGCTTACCTCGCAACCCCGGATGGTCCCGACTGGGCTCTAGATGCTGCGGAGGAAATTCTCTCGAGCGCGTTCTTTATCGTGGAACAAGCGAGCGATCTTTTGGCGTTCCATGAAGTGCCTGAATGGTTCCGCAACGGGCGTTATCAGAAGAAGGGCGAGGAACTTCTGATGCAAGCCGTCGAATGGGAAATGGAAGCAATCAATCAACAAGAGGATGCCAAGCTAATGCAACAACTTTTGGATGAATTGGTATCTGTGGCCTACGAGCTTGGACTCGACATTGATTTTGATTCGATTATCGAGAAGATTGACGAATTGAGCGACCCAGACGGGGAAGACTCTAATGCTGGTTGGCAGCCGTACATTCCAAGTGCAGCTCCCGGCGGATCTGACGAAGATCTGGAGGAACTGTTCGCGAAGTTGGCATGAGTGCTTCCAGAACAGCAGGCAATCCTCTACCGAATCGACTGTGCGTCGGCCGATTTCTGACCGAGGCCTCCAAATTGCGAATGTGCCGGCTGAATAGTGGTTAGTCATGCATACCCTAGTTGCCTTCAGCGACTATATATGCGTTATGTAATGATCTTCAAGCCGGCACGCTTTAAGTAACTGGCAGCGGACGCATACCAATCCGGGTTTCGTGTCGGGTCATCGTTGGTACCATGCGGCACGAAAATGATCATGCCCTGGCGTGCCCTTGTCAGCAGGACTCTGTATGCGTTGCGCAGGAAATCTTGATCTAGGCGCTTGTTGATGTGTTGCCATTTTGTGCCGGAAAACTTCCAGTGTTCAAATTCGGACCCATTCCATCTATAATCGGCGTCCCAGGCTACGATAGTCCAATCAAGCTCTAAGCCTTGAACATCGAACTCGGTTCCAACGAGTTCTAACGCATGGCATGACCGAACATCATCTGTTTCATTGAGAAACCATACGGCCGGATCGATTTTATTTTTTACAAATATTCCTTCCGGAAGGAGCCGGTATCCTTTGGAAGAGGCGAGTAGTCCACTTGATTCAGTCGCCTTTCGGTGCTCACGAACCCAAGCTTTTGCCACTTCCAAGTCACGTGTTACAGTTATTGGGAAAAGATTCTCTGTCTGTCTAAATATTTTCGACGCCGCATCCGAATCGCCGTGAACGAGATGATGTACTCCTTCGGATATAAGTTCTGTTCTAAATGACCGTTGACTCGTCTTCAAATGCAGGTCTGTCGATATTTCAATGCTTAGATCTGAATAATCAACTAGGCTTACGGCAGATCCCATAGACGTCGGGTCCTCGACCTCAGGTGCGAGGTATATGCTCCAGCTCGCATGGCTCTGGTTTAGGGCTCGAAGCCAGCCATCGAGTCCTGCCTCGCCGGCATTAATCTCTTGGCCACCGCCGACCAAAGCGACTATTACCGCCCAGTCGTCGTGTCGGTCCATGACGCTGATGAGGAACTCGGGTTCGGATTGGTCGAATCCGGGCTGCCGCTTCTTCGTTCGCATGAACTTTGAAGTCTGTTCGCGGTTCCATGCGCGCTGGGCCTCATCAAATATGACCACCTGTTCGGCGGGGGAACCCGAGTCAAATACATACTCATCTCGAAAATGGTGAATGTTCTGGACGTAGGCAGCGGCGCGTCGATAGCTAGTGGACTTGCGACATCCCAGCCGTCCAGATTCGTCTCGGGCCAGTGCTTCTTGTAGGACAGAGACAAGAGGGCCGTTGCCGGACAGGTACACAGCGTGTTCAGCGTCGGACGCTTGGGTGGCTGTCGCAATGTTCAGTCCGACGAGTGTTTTGCCTGCTCCGGGAACTCCTGTGACGAAGCAGATAGCTTTTTCACGATTTAGCCGAGCCGAGTGGATTACTTGTTGAACGTAGTTGCTCGTTTCTCGAAGGCCCGCTTCATCTGCTTCTGATCGAGTAATATCAGCAACATCGTGCCCGGCATAGAGGGCTTGGGCTGCCTGCACTATGGTTGGGGAAGGATAATACCTACCATCAGCCCATAATTCAGCATCAATCATTTCTACTCTAGTTTCCTGAGATTGAATCATCTGCAGAATTGCGCCGAGATTGCTGCCATTGCTTTTAATTGGGACAGCGACTGCCTCGTCGTCCCAGTGCACTTCAGCTATTTGACTAGGAGCGTCTGTAGCGATTACTACAGGAACAATCGGAAGCAGATGACTTGTCTTGTGGAAATACTTCAAGTCGAGGGCGTACCCATATGCCTGCTCGAGTGCTTGTATGTCGAAGTGGTTCGCGCCAACCTTGAATTCGATTACGAAAATACTTCCTGCAAGAATGATGACGGCGTCTGCTCTTCTGCCCATGCGGGGAATCATGAATTCGATAAATACGGTCCCCTGCTGGAGATTGATGAGTTGCTCCTTCAGCAGCTCAATCTCAATCGCCCATGCGTCAGCCTGTTCCGAATTCGTATCAAAACCATGAAAATATGTCAGTTGCCCGACTACCGACGCAGTTTCAGTCCGCATGAATTGTTCGATGGAATTACTGTACAAAGAGCGTTTGCCTCGTCCCCTGATGGCAATGGGGGAATGAACCGATTCCTGCGCTACATGTTCAGTGGGAGTCGTAAGCGTCATATCCCGATGCCTCTTACGAGCTCACTCAACGGGACTCCCAACCCATCAGAGAGACGCAGCATGGAAGTTAGGCTCGGATTTCTTTCACCTCGCTCGACTGCACCGACATAAGTGCGATGAAGTCCAGATCTTTCGGCGAGCTGTTCTTGAGAAAGGGACAACTGTGAGCGAGCTTGCTTTACGTTATTTCCTAGCGCGCTCATGGCGGAATCGAAGTAGTCCGTGTCGGTTTGCTTGGTGAATTGCACAAATCTGATTTGATGCGATTGCGACTTATAAGTCGACAGACTATGAGTAGCAGTCGCTGTGGATTAGGTCACGCGCCGTTGATTTATTCGGTGGTTCGGTGTCATGTTGACGAATAATTGAGTTGACTGGCGAAGTTGGACAACGTCAGGAAAGGACTCGTCCATAGGATGACGAGCTGGGCATGAGCAGATAAGTACATCTCTGAATTTGAGAAACTTCAGATCGACCGCGATCAGCTACAATCTCGGTTGCCCGATCTTCGGCGGTACTGCCCCGGCCGTGGGCGCCCCCGCTAGTCAACGCCACAGGGATCGTGCTCGCCGGCCTATTGACTCCGCGGCGGGCAGCGGTCGTGTCCCTGCTGACGCTGACTAAGGTGCAGGAAACCCGCGGCGTTTTGGGCTGGGGGCTTGTTCATTCTATGCAGTCGAAGCATCATGGCCCGCGATGGCAGCGGTGATCACGACCAGGCGACGACCAGGCGGGCGGCTTGTTGGGGGATGGTGACGTCTATGCCGGTTAAGTCCGTGAAGCGGCGGAGGCGGTTCATGAGCGTGTTGCGGTGGCAGAAGAGCTGGTCGGCGGATTGGGCGATGCTTCCGGTGGCTAGGTAGGAGCGCACAGCTTCCTCGACCCGTGCCCTTTCTGCCGGTCCGCTTTGAGCAAGCGCCGCTTCGACGTCGGGGACGACCGGGACGCCAGTTTCCGATAGGCGGTGTCGGGCGAGGCGTGCCCAGGCGTTGCGCATGGTGAGGGCTTGCTGGTCGGTGTCTTCGACCAGGGAGGCCAGGGCGCGGGCGGCCTGGGCCGCGACGCGTAGGTCCGCGAGGCCGCGTACCTGCTCCACCAGGCCGCACCTGATGTTCCGGACCTGCTCGGCGGCTTCGCGGTCGGCGCTGCCGGGGCGGTCGTCGGCTGCCCAGAAGGCGACGAGCCCGTCCGGCAGCGGGTGGGTGAACACTTCTGTACCACGGCGGGAAGCCGCGGCGATCACCACTCGGAGGGCGGCGGCGTCGTCCGTTGTTGCTGCGGCCACGACGAGGGGAGCGTCCTCGTCGATGCCGAGCTCGTCGGCGATGCGGGTGAGCATTTCCGGCGCCGGGCTGACCGGGCCGAACATGGTGGCGACGTGGCCTTGCCTCACGGAGGACGCTTCCTGGGCCATGCGCTGGCGCTCGGCGATGTAGGTGGCCTGGGTCTGGGCGGCGTAGGAGTCCACCACTTGCCACACCGTCTCGGCCCGGCGCACCAGCAGCTCGGCGTCGCCCGGACCGGCCAGGGCCATGAGCTCGCCCCAGGTGACCGTGAAGTCGATCCTGATGGCGGTCATGAGCGACTCCACCGGGATGCCGGCCCGGGCGCGGGAGACGCCGACGTCCAGGGAGATGTTCTGTGCTATCTTATTCGAGACAAATCTGATTTATTGTCGGCTGGGCCACATCAAATCAGATGTAACGACGCGTCTGAGGAGTTCGGCCAGTGGCAGAACAGAACCTACCCCCATTTGTAGTGATGGGTGTGCAAGGGTGCGGCAAATCGACGGCTGGCATGGCCATAGCCGACCGCCTTGGCCTGCCCTTCATTGACGGCGACGATCTGCATTCGGCGAGCAACAAGGCGAAGATGGCGGCCGGAAATCCCCTGACCGACGCGGACCGTGAGCCGTGGCTGGACGCCGTCGGGCGTACCTTGGCAGAGGGAATTCAACAGGGCGAAGCCCGGGTCATTGCTTGTTCGGCACTCAAGCGCCGGTACCGCGACCAGATCCGTTCCTTTGCGCCGACAGCTCGGTTTGTGCATCTGCAGGGGCCGCAGGAATTGATCGCGGCCCGGCTCAGCCAACGCAACCACGAATACATGCCGCCCGCGCTGCTGGATTCGCAGTTTCAAACGCTGGAACCATTGGAAGCGGACGAGGCCGGGATCAGGCTCGATGTAGCCAGTTCGCCCGAAGACATCGCTGAGGCCGTGGCAGACGCCCTCGGCGACGCCGGCAATCAGTCGCCGATCAAACCGAAGAACGGATAGGACAAATGACGGATCTCGAACTCAACTGGACGTTGGGTACGCCTGCCCTGTTGGGCGTGGCCACGGCAGCGATCGCGCTGCTGCTCGTGCTGATCATGCGGTTCCGCGTGCATGCCTTCCTGGCGCTGATCGTGGTCAGCCTGCTGACCGCTGTGGCTACCGGCATCTCCGCAGCGGACATCGTGCCGACGCTGCTGGGCGGCTTCGGCACTACTCTGGGCAGCGTTGCGCTGCTGGTCGGCCTCGGTGCGATGCTGGGGCGCATGCTGGAGGTCTCCGGCGGTGCGGACGTGCTCACCAGTGCGCTGATCCGCCGCTTCGGGGAAAAGCGGGCTCCGCTGGCGCTGTCCGTGGCGTCGCTGCTGTTCGGCTTCCCGATCTTCTTCGATGCCGGCCTTGTGGTCATGCTGCCGATCATCTTCACCGTGGCCCGCCGGCTGGGCGGATCGCTGCTGCTCTACGCCTTCCCGGCAGCCACTGCGTTCTCGGTCATGCACATCTTCGTGCCGCCGCACCCCGGCCCCGTGGCCGCAACAGGCCTGCTCGGCGCCGACGTCGGGCTGGTCCTGGTCCTTGGCCTGGTTGTCGCCCTGCCCACCTGGTACGTGGTTGGCTACCTGTTCGGTAAGTTCCTCGGCCGGCGCATCCAGGTGCCGGTGCCGGACATCCTGGACGCGCCGAAGGGTTCGGCCGAGTCCGAGTTCCGCTCCGCGCCCAAGCTGGGCACCATCATGTTCCTGTTGCTCCTGCCGCTGGTGCTGATCTTCCTCAACACCGGCCTGAACATGCTGGCCACAGCAGGCGTCGTCTCGCTGGATGACACCTGGGTACAGATTGTGCGCACCTTCGGCGAAACGCCTGTGGCGCTGCTGATCACCGTGTTCATCGCCATGTGGATGCTCGGCCACCGCCAGGGCAAGAAGCACAGCCTCACCGAAACCGTGGTGGACAGCGCCCTCGGCCCGGTCTGCTCGATCATTCTCATCACCGGTGCCGGTGGTATGTTCGGCGGCGTGCTGCGCGCCAGCGGAATCGGCAACGCCCTGGCGGATTCGCTGGATGCGGTCGGCTTGCCGGTCATCGTTGCCGGCTTCGTGATCGCCGCTATTGTCCGCGTGGCGCAGGGCTCGGCTACCGTCGCGCTGACCACGGCCGCGGCACTGGTCCAGCCGGTGGTGGCCGGCAACGCCAGCTACAACCCGGTGGAACTGGCAGCGATCGTGCTGGCCCTGGCCGCCGGCTCCGTGTTCGCCGGCCACGTCAACGACTCCGGCTTCTGGCTGGTCAGCCGCTTCTTCGGCATGGACACCAAGACCACCCTGAAGACGTGGACGGTCGGTCAGGCACTCATCGGCGTGATCGGCTTCGTCCTGGCCCTGGCCATCTTCATGATCGCCTCGTCCGTCTAGCAACCCCGCGGCGGGGGCGGCAGCACCGCCCCCGCCCTGCAAGGAAAACTTATGTCTGTGAACATGTTCGACATCACCGGCCGGGTAGCCCTGGTGACCGGCTCCAGCCGGGGCATCGGCAACGCCATTGCCCGGGGGCTCGCCGCTGCCGGCGCCACCGTAGTCCTCAACGGGCTGGACCCGGACCGGCTGGAAGCCGCCCGCGAAAAGCTGGCCGCCGAGGTCGGGGCGGAGCGGATTTTCGCCAAGGCCTTCGACGTCACCGACGCCGAAGCAACGGCCGACGGCGTTGCCTGGGTCGAGCGCGAAATCGGATCGTTGCGCATCCTGGTCAACAACGCCGGAGTGCAGCACCGCGTGCCGATGCTGGACCTGGACGTGGCCGACTGGGAGCGGGTGCTGCGCACCAACCTGACCAGCGCGTTCCTCGTGGGCCGTGAAGCCGCCCGGCACATGATTCCCCGGGGCGAGGGGAAGATCATCAACATTGCCTCGGTGCAGGCCGACCTGGCCCGCCCGACCATTGCCCCGTATACGGCGTCCAAGGGCGGCATCCGAAACCTGACCCGGGCCATGACCGCCGAGTGGGCCGCATCCGGCCTGCAGATCAACGCCATCGCCCCGGGCTACATCCACACCGAAATGACCCAGAACCTGGTTGATGATCCGGCGTTCAACAGCTGGATCCTGGGCCGTACTCCCGCCCACCGCTGGGGCACGGTTGAGGACATCATCGGCCCCGCGCTCTGGCTGGCCTCGGATGCTTCCAACTTCGTCAACGGGCAGGTCGTCTTCATCGACGGCGGCATGACCACCGTTGTCTGACCAGACCAGCCGAAAGGAACCTGCTGCAATGAACCAGCTCCCCTCCTCGACCCTGGGCGTGGTCGCCCACGGCGCCGGTGACCTGCGGGTCGAGGCGTTCGACCGCGCCGAGCCGAAGCCGAACGAGGCCGTCGTCGAGATTGTCTACGGCGGAATCTGCGGTTCCGACCTGCACTACTGGCAGCACGGCGCCGCGGGGGAGTCCATCCTCAAGGCCCCGATGCTGCTGGGTCATGAAGTGTCCGGCCGCGTGGCCGTGCAGGCTGCCGACGGCAGTGGTCCGGCGGCTGGCACCGCCGTCGTCGTCCATCCGGCCACCCCCGGCCCCGGCGACGGTTCCCGCTACCCGGCGGAACGGCCCAACCTTTCCCCGGGCTGCACCTACCTGGGCAGCGCCGCCCGCTTCCCACATACCGAAGGGGCGTTTGCCCGCTACATCAACCTGCCGACGCGGATGCTGCGCCCGCTTCCGGCGGAGCTGCCGCTGCGCCGGGCCGCGCTGGTGGAACCGGCGAGCGTCGCCTGGCACGCGGTTTCGCGGGCCGGAGACGTCAAGGGCAAACGCGCCCTGGTCATCGGCGCCGGACCGATCGGCGCGCTGATCGTCGCGGTGCTGCGCACGGCCGGGGCGGCCGAGGTCATCGCCGTCGACATGCACGACAAGCCGCTGGAGATTGCCCGCGCGGTAGGCGCCACGCGCACGCTGCACGCCACGGACGCGGAGGCGATTGCCGCCGTCGACGCCGATGTCTGCTTCGAATCCTCCGGCAACCACCGCGGCCTGGCCTCGGCCGTGCGCGGGGCCACCCGTGGCGGCCGCGTGGTTATGGTCGGCCTGCTGCCCTCCGGCGAACAGCCCGCGCTGGTCTCGCTGGCCATCACCCGCGAACTCGAGCTGGTGGGTTCCTTCCGCTTCAACGACGAAATCGACGAGGTGGTCGCGGCCATGGCCGACGGATCCCTGCAAGCCGATCCGGTGATCACGCACGAGTACGACATCGAAGACACCCTGGAAGCATTCGGGATGGCCCGCGACTCGGCCAGCAGCGGAAAGGTGCTGCTGCGTTTCGGCGCCGCGGACTAGCCGGCCGAATGAGCGGAGCGGCCCTGGTACCCACCGGGGCCGCTCCGCCCGGTTAAGGACGGTTCAGGTAAAAACGCGCGGCTCGTGCTGCCAGACGCCCTGGACCTCGGCCACGGTCCGCCGCATGATCTTGTCCATCGCCTCCCGCGCGGCCTCCGGTCGCCCGCTCTGAATGGCGTCGGCGACGTCGACATGCAGCTGCAGCGCCTCCTCATGCGGATGTTCCGGCATCAGCCCGTAGTCGGTGCGTCCGCGCAGGACCTCGGCGATCATCGAGTCCATCTGCGCGAACATCTCGTTGCCGGAGGCGGCCAGGACCAGCGAATGGAAGTGGATGTCCAGCTCCAAAAACTGCTGCAGGTCTCCGGCCCGGCCCACGGCGCGCATCTTCGCGGCCACCGCCAGCAGTTCGGCGGAGAGGTCCTCGGGGGAGTGCAGCGCCGCAAGTTCCGCGGCCGCGGGTTCGACGGCGGAGCGCAGCTCGGTCAGCGACCGCAGCTGGGTGCCCTTGCCCGCGTTGGCCAGCCGCCACCGGATCACCGAAGGGTCCAGGACATGCCAGCGTTCCCGGGGCAGCACGCGGATGCCGACGCGTTTGACCGTCTCCACCAGGCCAAGGGACTGCAGCACGCGCACCGCTTCCCTGGCGACCGAGCGGGAAACGTTTAGTTCTTCCTCCAAATGCTCGGAGTACATGGTGGTTCCCGGTGCCATTTCGCCCGAGACGATGCGCTGCGCCAGCGTCTCGATGACCAGATTGTGCAGGCGCGAACTCATACGGGCCCCGGGTTTGAAATCACCTGTTCATTCTATGCAGCCGGAGCACTGTGCCTTGCGACGGTGACGGCATTCAGGACCAGACTACGTTCAGGACCAGGCGACGACGAGGCGGGCGGCTTGTTGGGGGATGGTGACGTCGATGCCGGTGAGGTCGGTGAAGCGGCGGAGGCGGTTCATGAGCGTGTTGCGGTGGCAGAAGAGTAGGTCGGCGGACTGGGCGATACTGCCGGTGGCCAAGTAGGACCGGACTGCTTCCTCCAGCCGCGCCCTTTCTGCTGGTCCGCTTTGAGCCAGAGCTGCTTCGACGTCGGGGACTACGGGGACGCCGGTTTCCGAGAGGCGGTGGCGGGCGAGGCGTGCCCAGGCGTTGCGCATGGTGAGCGCTTGATGGTCGGTGTCTTCGACCAGGGATGCCAGGGCGCGGGCCGCCTGGGCCGCGACGCGCAGGTCCGCGAGTCCGCGGACCTGCTGCACCAGGCCGCACCTGATCTGCCGGACCTGCTCGATGGCTTCGCGCACGGCGCTGCCGGGGCGGTCGTCCGCGGCCCAGAACGCGACCAGCCCGTCCGGCAACGGGTGGGTGAACACTTCTGTACCACGGCGGGAAGCCGCGGCGATCACCACACGGAGGGCGGCGGCGTCGTCCGTTGTTGCTGCCGCCACGACGAGGGGAGCGTCTTCGTTGATGCCCAGCTCGTCGGCGATGCGGGCGAGCATTTCGGGCGCCGGGCTGACCTGTCCGAACATGGTGGCGACGTGGCCCTGCCGCACGGAGGACGCTTCCTGGGCCATGCGCTGGCGCTCGGCGATGTAGGTGGCCTGGGTCTGCGCGGCGTAGGAGTCCACCACCTGCCAGACCGTCTCGGCGCGGCGGACCAGCAGCTCGGCGTCGCCCGGATCCGCCAGCGCCATGAGCTCGCCCCAGATCACGGTGAAGTCGATCCGGATGGCCGTCATCAGCGACTCGATGGGGATGCCGGCGCGGGCGCGGGAGACACCGACGTCCAGCGAGATGTTCTGGCGTTCGGCCATCAGGCGTTCATTGTCGGCGCCGGGGCGCAGGCTTTCGATCAGTGCCTCGAACGAGGCGGCACCGGTGCGGCGGATCTCGCTGGCCGGCAGGACGCCGTCGCGGTAGTCGTCGAGCTGCAGGACGCGCTCGATGAAGAGGTCCGTCAGCGCGTCCACAGACAACTGGTCCAGCAGGCCGTTCCAGCGGGCGGCCTGCGCGGCGTCGTCGTCGTTCTTTTGTTTCCTGGGTATTGCCATGGTGTTATCCGCCCCGATTTTTGTGCTTTTGCACATTGTAGCCGCCGAAACCCGCGACTTTTCGTGCGGGTGTGACGCGGCACACTCTGGAATGCTGGTGTTCATTCCCAGTCCGTTGCGCACCGTTCGGCGCAATGGGCAGTCCGAACACCAAGCGTGGAGGCACCATGTCACAGACCCTGAACCTCGAGGCCGGGGCCACCCGGAAGATCACCGACAAGGAGGCGATGAAGGTCTCCATGGGCGCCCTCATCGGCACCGCGATGGAGTGGTACGACTTCTTCCTGTTCAGCGCGGCGGCGGCGCTGGTGTTCAACGTCCAGTACTTCGCCAACGAGAACGCCACGGCGGCGGCGCTGGCCTCCTTCGCCACCTTCGGCGTGGGCTTGGTAGCCCGTCCGCTGGGCGGCATGTTCTTCGGTGCCATGGGCGACAGGATCGGCCGCCGCAAGACCCTGATGGTCACCATTGTGGGCATCGGCGCGGTGACCGGGCTGATCGGCCTGCTGCCGACCTACGCCGCCATCGGCATTGCCGCTCCGGTGCTGCTGGTGCTGCTGCGCGTGTTCCAGGGCCTGTTTGTGGGCGGCGAGTGGTCCGGCGCGATGACCATTGTGGTGGAGAACGCGCCGCTGGAGCGCCGCGCCCGCTACGCCGCGCTGCCGCAGATCGGTTCGCCGATCGGCACCATCCTCTCCTCGGGTGGCTTCTTCCTGATGACGCTGTTCTTCTCGCAGGAGAGCTTCAACTCGTTCGGCTGGCGCATCCCGTTCCTGGCCGCCATCCCGATGCTGCTGATTGCGCTCTACATCCGCAGCCGGCTCGAAGAGTCCCCGGTCTTCACCGAGCTGATGGAGCACGACCAGGTGGAGAAGGCCCCCATCCGCACCACGCTGCGCGAGTCCTGGAAGCACATCATCATCGGCATGGCCGCGGCCCTGCTGGGCGTGGGCGGTTTCTACCTGGTCACCGCGTTTGTGGTCTACTACGGCGTGGCCATCCTGGGCTACTCCGCGCAGTTGATGCTGCTCGGCGGCATGATCGCCGCCATCGTGGAAATCCCCATCCTGATCCTGGGCGGCCGGCTGGGCGAGCGCTACGGCTGCAGCCGCGTGATCCTGGTGGGCGGCATCGCCTCCGCCATTGCCGCGGTTCCGTCCTTCATGCTGGTGGCCAGCGGCAACCCCGTGCTGGTGGTAGTCGGTATGGTCCTCGCCGTGGCAACGCTGTCCTTCCCGTACGCCGCCTCCGGCACGGTGCTGACCGGCCTGTTCCCGGCCCGCACCCGCTACACCGGCGTGGGCTTCGCGCAGAACACCGCCGGCATGCTCTCCGGCTTCGTCCCGCTGCTGGCTACGGGCATGGTGGCCGCCGCCGCAAACCACTGGTGGCCGGCCGCCGCCATGCTGGTGTTCCTGAGCCTGTTCACCGCCGTTGCCGGTGCCGTGGCCCCGCGCATGAGCGTGGACCTGCCCGGCTTCAAGCACTAAATTCAACGTACGACGACGACCTGCCGCCGACGTTACTGAACCTCCCGACGAACTCCCGACGACGACTTCCTGATGAAAGAGCTCCACACTATGTCCCAGTCAGCCGGCCATCTGATAGTCCGCCAGCTTGAGGCGCACGGCGTCCGCCGTGTGTATTCCGTCCCGGGGGAGAGCTTCCTCGACGTGCTGGACGGGCTGCACGATTCGCCCGTGTCCACGGTGGTCTGCCGCCAGGAGGGCGGCGCCGGGTTCATGGCGCTGGCCGAGGGGCGCAAGACCGGCATTCCGGGCATCGCGATGGTCACCCGCGGGCCTGGCGCGGCGAACGCGATGATCGCGGTGCACACCGCCTGGCAGGATGCGACGCCGCTGGTGCTGTTTGTCGGGCTGATCCCCGTGGCGGACCGGGGCCGGGATTCGTTCCAGGAGTTCAGCCTGGAGGGATGGTTCTCGACCACGGCCAAGCGCGTGGCGGTGCTCGACGACGAACACCGCGCCGCGGAGACCGTGGCCGAGGCTTTGCAGCTGGCGGTGTCCGGCCGGCCCGGGCCGGTGGTGATCGGCCTGCCGGAGGACGTGCTGGTCCGTATGACCGACGCCGACGTAGTCCCGCCGCGTTCGCTGGCCGCTGCCGTGCCGCCGCCGGCCGCGATGGAGGAACTGGCCAGCCGGCTGGCCGCCGCCGCCCGCCCGCTTGTTGTGGTTGGCGGGGACGGCTGGGGCGACGACGGCGGGAAGCTCGCGTCTTGGGCAGCCGAGGCGCAGGTTCCGGTGGCCGCGGACTGGCGGGCGTACGACGTCGTGCCGCACGGTTCTCCGGCCTGGGCCGGCTGGCTGGGCTACGGCCGCGCGGACACGCTGGCGGCCCGCCTGGACGAGGCCGACCTGCTGGTGTTCGTCGGCTGCGGACGGACCGACGTGCTCAGCGACGGCTACACCAAGGGCTTCAACACGCCGACGGTGCTGGTGCTGCCGGACCCGGATGCCGCGACGCATTCCGGCCGGATCAACCTGCATCTGGCGGTGTCGCCGTCGTCGTTTGTTGCGGCCTTGCCGGCTGCCGCGGAGGCGCGCGGGAGCCGGGGGAGCGGCTGGATGGAAGCGCTCGCCGAGGACCAGCGCCGGTACGCCACCCCGCGGCCGGACAACAGCCCGGGCGTTGACCTGGGCGTGGCGTTCGGCGTGCTGGAAGAGCGGCTGCCCGCGGACAAGGTGGTCACGTACGGCGCGGGCAACGCGACGCTCTGGGGCCACCGCTACCTGACCCACCACGGGTTCGGTTCGCTGATCGGGCCGCGCAACGGGGCCATGGGCCTGGCCGTTCCGGCCGCCGTTGCCGCGTCCTTGATTGAGCCGGACCGGCAGGTGGTGGCTGTCTGCGGCGACGGCGACTTCCTGATGAACGCGCAGGAACTGGCCGTGGCCGCGGCGCACGGTGCCGCTCCGCTGGTGATCGTGGTGGACAACGGGATTTACGGCACTATTGTGCTGCACCAACGCAACCACTACCCGGACCGGCCGTCCGGCACCTCGATGGTCAACCCGGATTTCGCCGACTGGATCCGCAGCTTCGGTGGACACGGCGAACGGGTGGAGAAGACCGAAGAGTTCGGGCCCGCGCTGGAGCGTGCGCTGTCCAGCGGAAAGTTGGCACTGCTGCACCTGGTGACCGATCCGGAGACGATGCCGCCGGGCACTGCCAACGCGCCGGAAGAGCTGGCGGAGGTCGCCGGCTTTGGGGCTGCGGACGCCGGCGACGGCGGTCTGGCTGCGGCGGACGAGGTTTCGCGATGAAACTGGACCTGATCCTGCGCGACGCCGACATCATCACCCTTGAAGCCGACCGTCCCCGGGCCACTTCCGTGGGCGTACTCGGCGGGCGGATCGCCGGCTTCGACGAGGAGCTTGAGGGGTGCACAGCCGAGCGGGAAGTCTCGCTGGGCGGCGCCACCGTGGTGCCCGGTTTCATCGACGCGCACTGCCACACCACGTGGTGGGGGCTGGGCCTGGGCGCCGTTGAACTGGAGCAGGCCCGCGGGCTTGAGGAGCTCTACGCGCTGCTCGAAGCCGAGGTGCGACGGCTGGATGCGTTGCCCGGCGGCGCCCCTGACTCCTGGGTTAACGGCACCGGCTTCAACCACAAGCACCACGGCGGGGCTTTCCCGGACATTCGGCGGCTGGACGAGATCACCGGCGACCGGCCACTGTACCTGCGGCACGTCTCCGGACATCTGTCCATCACCAACTCCGCCACGCTGCGGCTGGCCGGCGTCTTCGAGCCCGGCTTCACCGACCCCACCGGCGGTGCCGTGCTGCGCGGGGCCGACGGGTATCCAACTGGGGTGGTTGAAGAGTCCGCCCAGCAGCTGATTCAGAACCTGCTGCTGCCGTATCCGGTGGAGCGGATTGTCGAGGCGCTGGACGCAGCGACCACGCGCTACGCAGCCGAAGGCATCACCAGCTTCACCGAAGCCGGCATCGGCGGCGGCTGGATCGGGCACAGCCCGGTGGAAGTGCAGGCGTATCTGACGGCCAAGCGGTCCGGAAAGCTGCACGCCCGCGCGCAGCTGATGCCCGCCCTGGATTCGCTGCGGCCGATCGAGGCAAACGCGGCGGATATGCACGGGACCGGCTCCGGCCGCGGACTGGACCTCGGCGCCGTGGCGGGTTTCGGCGACGAGTGGGTGTCGCTGGGGCCGGTGAAGGTGTTTATGGACGGCTCGCTGCTGGGCGCGACCGCCGCGGTGACCGAGGACTACTGCGGGCACCAGCACAATACCGGTTACCTGCTGGATTCGCCCGAGGCCTACCGCGAACGCGTCGACGCCGCCTACCGGGCCGGCTGGCCGATCGCGCTGCATGCGATCGGCGACGCGGCCATCGACCTGGCCACCGAGATTATTGTTGGCTGCCAGGAGCGCTACGGCCGGAACCACCTGCCCAACCGGATCGAGCACTTCGGCATCGCCCGGCCGGACCAGCTGGCGCCTGTCGCCGCCGCCGGGATCGCCGTCGCCCCGCAGGCAGCGTTCATCGGTCCGCTCGGCGACCAGTTCGCCGCACTGGTAGGGCCGGAGCGCGAAGGCTGGCTGTACCGGGGGCGCTCGCTGGTGGACGCCGGTATTCTCGTGGCCGGCAGCTCCGACCTGCCCGTGGCCGACAACAACGTGCTGCGTGCGATGCAGTCCTGGGTGGACCGGCGCACCGAACAGGGCAAGATCCTTGGGGGAGCGGCCGAGGGCCTCACCGCCGAGGAAGCGCTGCGGACCTACACGGACTGGGCTGCCCGGGCCACGGGCACTGCCGACCAGAAGGGCACACTGAGCCGGGGGAAGCTGGCGGACTTCGCCGTGCTCTCCGGGTCGCCGCTGGACGCGCCGGACATCTCCGACCTTCAGGTGCTGGCCACGATCGTCGGCGGCGAATTCAGCTACGACAGGCTGGGCGCAGGCACGGCTTCGGACGCCGCTGCCGCCCCGAGGACCCGCTCCGCTGCTGGCCCAGAGTCCGGCCGCATTACTAGCCCCGCACCCGAGTCTCTCTTCGCGCCCGAGCCGGGCGCCGCCGTCGTTCGCTGATCAACATCCACACGTCAGACCGAGCCGTTAGGATTCCACTCATGACCACCACCTCCGCGCAGTCCGCCCCGTCCGTTTCCGGCGACGAGGCCAGCGCCTTCCTGCACGACTTCCGCTCGATGAGCACGTTCGGGGCAACGGCTGGTGGGGGAGTGGACCGGCAGGCGGGGACGCTGGTCGACGGCCAGACGCGGACCTGGTTCCGGGGCCTGGTGGAAGGCCACGGCTTCGACGTCCGCTACGACGCGGTGGGAAACCAGTTCGCGCTGCTTGAACTGAAGCCCGGCGCCCCGTACATCGCGGTGGGCTCGCACCTGGACTCGCAGCCGCTGGGCGGACGGTTCGACGGCGCTTATGGTGTGCTGGCCGGAGCTCATGCGGCGATCCGGCTGCAGCAACGGCTGGCGGCAGAGGGCACCGAGCCGGCGTTCAACATCGCCGTCATCAACTGGTTCAACGAGGAAGGCTGCCGGTTCAAGCCCTCCATGATGGGCAGTTCCGTGTTCACCGGCAAGCTGCCCGCCGAGCAGGTGCTGGCCACCACGGATCCGCACGGTACCACCGTCCGCGAGGCGCTGGAGGCCATCGGTACCATCGGCGATTTCTCGCTGGACCTTGCCGCGTATGTGGAGATCCACATCGAGCAGGGCCGGTCGCTCGAGGACGCCGGACTGACCATCGGCCTGGTCGAATCCACCTGGGGTGCGAACAAGTACGAGTTCATCGTGCACGGGGAGCAGGCGCACACCGGCGCCACCGTGATCGCCGACCGGCATGACGCGCTGCTCGGGGCATCCTCGCTGGTGGTCGCCGCGCGGGAGATCGCCGACGAGTTCAGTACCGACGAGCATTCCGTCATCACCTCCTGCGGGGAGTTCACGGTCTACCCGAACTCGCCCGTGGTGGTGGCCAGCCGGGTGGAGCTGCTTGTCGATGTGCGCAGCACCGACCCCGATGTGCTGGCCGCCGCCGACGCCGAACTGCACCGCCGGGTCGCCGAGATCGAGCGGAAGGCGAGCGTGCGGATCGAACGCGGCGCCGAACATGTCTGGGCTGCCAAAGCCTACGACGAGGCCGGCATGCGCCTTGCCGCCAAGAGCGCCGAAGCGCTGGAACTGCCGTACGGAACCGTCCGGACGCTGGCCGGGCATGACTCGACAAACATGAAGGACATCGTCCCGACGATCATGCTGTTCGTGCCCAGCGTCGAGGGCATCTCGCACAACGAGAAGGAACTGACCAACGACGACGACATGCTCGCCGGCGTGGATCTGCTCACCGAGGTGCTGGGGCGCGTGGTGCTAGGGGACTTCGTTTCGCCTTAGTCAGGCTGCGCGTGACGCCGTAGTAGCGAGCCGGAAGGTACTGGAGGCCGCTCTGATCGGTTACGCAGCGAACGTCGCCAGCGCTTCGCGGATGACCTCGGAACGCGTCTTCCCTTCATATGCCGCCCGATCGTCGATAGCGGCGAGCTCTTCCGAGGTGAGACGAAGCGCGATGACCTGCGATGGCTCTGTGCCCCGCCCGGGCCTTCCTCGGCCCCGCTTCTTCAATGCGTCGACGTCGTACCCAGCTTCGGCCTCGGCTGCCCATTGCGCGATCTGCTCCTCGGAGACCGGAACGCCATTGATTGTCTCGTCTGCATCCATGACAATATCGTAATACGAAAACTGGTGGGCGTGCCCGGAAGTTGCTGATCATGGAGAAGATGTAGTCCCAGCGGTCAGCGTTCACACCCGCAGCTAAAGCGCGCCCCTGCGGCGGCGTGTCGCCATGCCGCCGGTGGGATCATCGAATCGGGGGATTTGCAGCCAGCGAAGGAGCGGATCATGGCACGCGGATCAGGACTTATCGAGCGGTTCTACCGGGAAATCATGGAGGGAGGGAACCTGGACCTGATCGACGAGCTGGGCAGTGAGAGCTACACGGATCATGAGGAGCCCATGCCGGGGCAGCCGTCAGGTCTGGACGGCATCAGATTCTACGTTGACACCTTCAGGAAGGCTTTCCCTGACATCAAGGCGAAGACTATCGAACCCACGATGACTGATGGGGACCTGGAGGCGGCCCGGGTCGTCCTCACCGGTACCCACCAGGGCGAACTGATGGGGACTGCCCCCACCGGCAACACTGTGGAGTTCGCCGGCATCGACATCATCCGTGTTCAGAACGGCAAAGTGGTCGAGCATTGGGGAGCGACGGACATGCTGAAACTGATGCAGCAGATTGGCGCCGTTCAGTTGTAACCACGGCGAGACGAGGAGAGCGCCGGCGTTGAACTGCACCCCGAAAGTTGGACTCGAAATTCTGAGTCTGATTTTCCGAGGTGCAGTTCCCTATGCGGCCAACGGGGGCGCTGGAACTGCCCTACGGAACCGTTCGCACGCTGGCCGGGCACGATTCGACGAACATGAAGGACATCGTCCCGACGATCATGCTTTTCGTGCCCAGCGTTGAGGGCATCTCGCACAACGAGAAGGAACTGACCAACGACGACGACATGCTCGCAGGCGTGGATCTGCAGACTGAGGTAATGGGGCGGTGGTGGTCGGGAACTTCGTTTCGACCAAGTAGCTTGTACTAGCTCGAAACAGTGCTCTCACAGCTTATGCACAACTGCTCGTGTGTCTTCCGCGGCTGACTCCCCAGTCTCCTAGGATGAATCAATGATCCTCCAGGAGGTGACCGAACCGGTCGATGTTGTCATCGTTTCGAATGGCCACCCTCAATGGTGGGAGATCGTAGCTTCGTTCGGTCCAATGGCGGTCCTGCTGGCCGCAGGGATCACCGCTTGGATCGGCTGGAAATCCCTCGATCAGAAGGCGGAAGCGGACCGCGCTGCTCTGGAACAGAAGGCGGAGGCCGACGAACGGTCGCAGTGGTGGGAGCGTGCCCAGTGGGCCCTGGACGCGTCCTTGTCCGATGATCCGTTCCGCAAGGAGACAGGCCTGGGCGTGCTTGATCTGCTGGCCCGCAGCAAGCTGGCCGGCGAGGAGGAGGCCGCACTCATCAAGCTGGCAGCAGTGGACAATGTGGCTAAGAACGATTTCCGTGCGCCGGAGTTGCCACAGCGGAAGCGATGGTGGCGTTCTGGACGGTAGCCTGAAGGCAAGAGACAATGGATGCAACGATGAAGGAATCGAGGTCGATCAATGAGCACCGTTATGCCGCGCAAGTGCAAGGCAAAGCCGGCGTCTACAGCGACCAGAACTCCGCAGCAGGAGCGTATCAGGATCAGAGCTGCCCGTCTCTGGGTAACCACCGACCGAAAGCTCGGACAAGAAACACCTGAGTGGATTCGCGAGTTGGCTAAAAAGCCGCTCTGAGGCAGCTGGGCGCCGCCGGCGACGTGGGCTTTCCTGATCCCGGTCTGGAGTACCACCGTCAGTCCGACTTGTCTCTTAGGCCCTCCTCGGGTCGGAGAATCCGAGCGATACGTACCCCGGCGCGCGCCTGTTCAAAGATGCGGCCAGCACAGGCGTGAGTTCGTCGTGGTAGTCGTGGACCGTAGCCACAGTTTTGCCAGGATATGGTCTGGTGATGCGCCCGGCATACTGGACGAGCCTGCCCTTGAAGGATATTGGCGCGGCGAGGAACAGGGTGTCCAGCTGTGGGCAGTCGAAGCCTTCGCCGATATAGGAGCCGGTGCCGAGCACCAGCAGGGGACCGGCATTGTCGACCGCGGCCAAATGGGCGACGGCTTCCTGCCGCGCCTTCGCCTTCATGGCTCCGCTGAAGACCAAGGGAGCCAGACCGGCCGCCCGGAAGCGCTCGGCGAACTGGTCCAAGTGAGTCTTCCACGTGGTGAGCAGCAGGATCTTGGCCTGCTGTTGGTGCGCCGCCATGACGTCGTCGACAATCTGCTGCAGTCGCGCCTCGTCGGCGACAAGATCCTTGTAGATCTTGGAGATCCCGCCCGGCGCGCTTGGATCGGCGTCGCCGCTGTAGGTGTACGACGTCGGATGGACCTTCAGCGACAGAACCGGCGACGGAATCTCGTTGCCCTCGCGGGGCAACTTTTCAGGATCCTGCAGCGCCATGGTGTGTCTCACCTGGCCCAACTGGTGGAACATCAGCTCGTCCAAGCGGTCCCGCCGGTACGGAGTGGCAGTGAGGCCGAGCCAGTAGCGCGCCGAAATTTGATCCATGACCTGGCTGAATGCGGCAGCCGGGACATGATGGCACTCGTCCGCGATGACGAATCCGTATTCTTTGGTCAGTTCGCCGATGCTCTCCCGCCTGGCCAGCGTGGGCAGGAGAGCGACGTCGATCCGTCCTGTGGTCTTGGTCCGGCCGCCGCCGATCTGGCCGCACTTTTCGCCCATCAGCTCGCCGACGCGTTTGCGCCACTGTTCGGCCAGGGCCTTGCGATCCACCAGGATCAGGGTCGAGACGCCGCGGGCAGCCATCATGGCGCAACCGATTACCGTCTTGCCTGTGCCCGGAGGTGCGACCAGAACGCCGTGCTCGCTCGGGGTCAAGTCCTCAACTGCCTGTTGCTGGTCCGGCCGCAGGGTGGCTGCACAGCTGAACGCGTAGGCGGTGCCGGACGAGCGCTGGTCCTCGATACGCAGTGAGCTGCCGGAGGAATCTACCAGCTGGCCGAGCAACGGCAGTAGGCCGCGAGGCAGGACCAGGTCGCCGTCGAGCGTTTCATCGTAACTGCGCAGGAAGCGTGGGATATTCCATGTTGACCTGCGCTGGCGCTGGCGGGCCTGGAACTCTGGATTGGGCATCGATGCGGCATGTTTCACTGCGGAGATCATTGCCGGGCCCAGCTCGGTCGCGGTGACCGTCAGCCGGGCGTCGAATTTGGCGTGGATGATCAGTGCCGGACGCGGAACGATCTTCGACGATTTCGGCAACTCGAGACGCCGTACGTCGTGGCCGAACCGGACCGCTGGCAGAGCGCGGACGTGGCGAGCTACGGCGCCAGAAGACAACCTTTCCAAGCTGGATAGGTACGCCCACTGGTCCTCGTAGGGTTCAAGGGTAGTGGTGTCCACGAACAGGGTTGTTCCATGCTGGCGCCGCTGACCGTTCAACGGGGCCGCGATCAGATTCCCCAGCCCCTTGCCCGAATGCATATCCTGGGACGGAAATAGTCTGTCATAGCTGGAAAGGCTCATGCTGCCACGCAGACCCATGGCCTCGTGGATCAGGCCGGTCGCCAGCTCGCGGGCGCTCGCCGCCGCGATAGCGGAGGCGAAGAAGATCCAGGCATGGGCGCCGCGCCCGGACTGGGAGACCTCGAGGGCGGCCGGGATACCTCGGAACCGGGCGGCCTTGACATAGGCGAGGGCATCGAGCATGGCTGCCGCGCCGTCGAAATCGGCCGCGACCCACCAGCAAGTATCGTCCTCGGCGAGCGGATACAGGCCGATGTGCTGCTGGCCGCGCAGGTGGGCGTCGACGACGGCGGGGGTGAGCCGAAGATAGTCGGCCGACTCACGCTTCATTCCCTTGCGCCAGCCGCCTGCGACGGCGGGAACCCAACCGGATCGTCCGTCCTTGGGATTCTCCCAGCGCAGGGCAAAGATGTCGGTGCGTGCGCGGAACAGGTCCTGGAAAAACCGCACCCTCAGCTCCGGCGGCGAAGTCTTGGTCACTGGGCCTGCAGGGCCTTCCAGCGACAGGGTTGGCTGATCCCTGTGCGCGGCTCTGGCTTCCTCTTCGCTAAGCTCAAGCAATTTGCGCAGTCGTGCGTTGTCAAGGCGGAGCTCTTTGAGCTCATGGGCCAGAGTCACGTCTCCCAGGCCGTCGAGGAGCGGCAGGGTGGCCTGGCCGTCAGCAACGGTATCGTCATCGAACACACACTTATTCTCGTGGGCTGAATGTCTGGAAACAAAGCAGGACTATGTGAGCGAGACATAGACCGCACGCTGTTGATCTGTTCATGGACGCAGCTGCCCGCGGACGTACGAAAGCATGTCCACAGCGTCACAGGTAACGTGGATTGTATGCGAGACCGCGACAAGGTCAACGACTATCGGCGTCGGATGCGGGAGCAGGGATACCGCCCCGTCCAGCTGTGGGTGCCCGACGTGCGAACCGAGCAGTTCGCCGACGAGGCGCATCGGCAGTCCGCCGCCGTTGCAGCCGCCAGCAGGGACAACGACGACCAGGACTTCATTGAAGCTGTGTCGATCGCCTGGGACGAGTGAACCGCGCGATATTTGGACCGGCAGCCCAGCTACGTCATGATCGACAAGCTCACCACAGTCCGCCGTTCCAACGTCCAGGAACGGATCGGCTGCCTCCCACTGCTCAGCTCGTTGAAGCCGAGCGCGCTCTGATGGCGTTCCTCGGGCTGGCGGGCTGACCTCCGGCGTACCGCAGAACCAGCCATCTGGCATCACGGAATCGGCCGCGGCGGCGGGACACTTGGCCGGCTACGCCCGGCTGGCGGAAGCAGACTGCTGCATCGAGCACATTAGGCCGTGTCGGCTGCGCCGGTCAGGGCGCTAAGCCCGCGTGCGCCTTCTTCGTCGAGGTAGTCGGCGAAGTAGGCGGCGATGGCGTTACGGGCGGTGTTGCCGGCGGCCGCGGCGTCGCCGGCGGCGATGGCCTGGAAAATGGCGCGGTCCCGCTCGACGACTCCTTCCATGGCGGCCGTGGAGTTTCCGGAGCGTTCCATCCGGTCGTTCATGAGGTTGAGGATGGAACCGGCGACGGCTTCGCCGCAGATCCGCAGCAGGCAATTGTGGCTTGCCTCCCAGACTGCAGTGTGGAAGTCCAGGTCGGCGCGGTTGAAGCTGTCCGAGCCGTTGGCGACTTCCGCTTCCATGCGCTCGACGGCGTCGCGCATTTTCTCGGCTTGTTCCTCTGTGTGCAGGACCGCGGCCAGCTGGCAGGCGGAGCTCTCCAGCACAATGCGGAACTGGACCAATTCCGAAAGGGACAGCGAGGCGATGCGGGCCATGGTGGTGAAGGAGCGTCCGAGGCTGTCGGGTGAGACAGCGAGGACTTCCGGCCCGCTGCGTCCGCCGGGACGGGACGCGATCAGTCCCTGGCTCTGCAGAACACGCAGGGCTTCGCGGATGATGGGGCGGCTGACCGAGAACTGCACCATGAGTTCACGTTCGCTGGGAAGGTGCTGGCCCGGCTCGATCTCCCGGGAGAGGATGGCCTCTTCGATCTGCTGCACCACGCGCTCGTAGGTCAGCGTGGGCACGGGCGGCGTGAAGGTCAGCTTGCTCATGCGAGGATCATCAACTCGCCGCCTACACCCGCCGCTTCGTGGCCGATGCCCGTGCCGCTGCTACCCGGAACAGCCTGCTCGACGGACTGAAGGCGGAAACGCGTATCTAGGCGCAGCTGGCCAGTGCCATGGACGGGTTTGATGCCCTCATGTGTCCCGCCTCCGCGGTCTCGACGCTCAAGGCCGACGAGGACTACCTTGACGGGATCGATGTCGGGGGAGCGCACCTGGACCACTACTGGCAGACGCGCATGACCGCGCCGTTCAACATCAACAACCGCTGCCCGGTGCTCGCCGTACCCAGCGGACTGTCCGACATCGGTGGTCCCACCGGCGTGCAGATCGTCGGCCACCCCTATGACGACCTCACGGTCTTCCGCATCGGCGCCGACGTGGAGCAGGCCCGCCCCTGGGCCGGCAAGCTGCCGCCGCTGTAGGCCTTGATCTTCAGCCGCGGCCTGATCAAGTCATTCCTGAGCCGCGTCTTCTACCTGGGTGTAGGGCTATGGCGTCCAGATGAGAATGTCGGCGAGCCGAAGGACGGACAATTGGTGTCCGTCAGGGGTATTCCGAGTAGCTGCTAGGTCGGTGAGCCACTCGAGGTTTTCCCGGATGTCCTCCCAGAGCGCCCGCCTGATGTGCTCCGGACGCCTCGTGCCATAGAAGTCACGTACGCGGGAGTCGATGAGCGGCACGATGTGGGGTCGGCGGCGATGCAGCACCTTCGACACGGTTACGGCCGTCCACCACTTGACCGGAATAGCAGCAGTGTTGGCTTGGGCCAAACTCTCGAGAGACTGTTCGAGCTCTTCCAACGTTTCATACGATTCGAATGATCGTGCTCCCTGGAGATTGACCAGGGCGTTGTCGAGAGCATGCCGAAGACGCTGCGCCGGTCCGTCTCCTTCGGAAAAGAGCGGGATGACGTCACGGCCGCTCAGTTGAAGGCTCAGGAGGTTGGCCATCAAAACGTCGGAAGGCGCGAGCGGTGCATCGATATCACCCCTGTGGTCATAAGCATTAAAGGCATAACCCAAGCTCGTGGAGGTGTATTTCGCCAGCTTCTCAGAGGCAGACGTTTTCAGTGAAGCCAGACTATTTGAAGCCATAACGGTTCCCCCTATTTGAATGTGGTTTCTGCTTAGACCGGGACTGACGACGAGCCCCGCCGTTCCATGTGGCAAGGCTAGCCGCCGACCGGCGAGTCGTTGCCCCGGCAATAGGAATTTGCTGGCGAATAGCTCTAATTAGACCGGATATCCGGAATGCAGTGACGTGTTATTTACATCACATGTGAAGCATGCTTACATTGATTACACGTTCCATGTGGGGGAGGGGGCAGCCATGGGAAACCACCTAGCGAAGCCAGTTGCTGTCTCTGCCCGCGTTCTCCTCGCCGCCGGTCTCGGCGCGCTGGGATGGACGTTCTTTTCGACAACGACGGCGGCTGCCTCCGACGAATCCGCGGGTCTGGCCGCGCTCGAAGCGACGCTTCAAACAGTGGAAAAACCAGCCGCAGAGTTGGAGGACCCCGCAGCTGCAGCCGTCAACGCAGTACTAGGTCAAGCCACTTCTGGTTTAACTGGGGCTGCGGCGCCTGCGGTTCAACCGGCTCCGACTGATCTTGGTGTAGTTCAGGAACTCGGTGCTGTCGTCGAGGCTGCCGCACCCGTTATCGAGGCCCCGGCGACGGAAGTGGTCCAAGCGGTGGTGCCAGCGGCGGAAGTCGTCGAAGCGGTGGTACCGGCGGCGGAGGCCGTGGTCCAGGAACTGGATGTCGCCGTAGAGCACCTCGACGCTGCGGTGCAGGACGCGGGCCTGCCCTCCGTCCTCCCGGAGAAGCCCCTTGCGACCGTCACTGACGCCGTCGTCGGCCAGTTGGATGAAGCTGTTGACGTTGTCACCGCTCCCATCGAGGTGGTCACCGCTCCTGTTGAACAGGTGCTTGAACCTGTGACCGATAAACTCCGCCCCGCTGTCCCGATTCTGCCCGAGCCTCCTGCCGTTCCGGTCACGGACTCTGAGCCTGAACCCGTCGAGCCGGCACCGGCCGCGCCTGCCGCCGACCCCGTGCCTGCCGGCCAGGAACCTGCCTCGCAGGCTGAGGTGACAACACCCGCCGCAGCCGCTGTGAGCCCGAAGGAGCGGTTTGGCTCCCCTGCAGTCGAAGACGCACCCGGCCGCACGACAGGCGAGGGCATTGCGTTCCCATCAGAGAGTCAGGACGGACGCATAACGACGGCGGAGACCATCGATCTTCAAGCACAGTCTCCCGGCCAGAACCACTTTCCTGCTATGGGCGTTTCCCCGGCCCCCGACAGCAACGCCAGCCTCAACCGAGCAGAGGTTCCGTCCCCAACTGGAGGGCCCGTACCGGTGTCTTCATTCCCCGTCACGAACGGTGGTTCTTCCGGTGGTGGCGGTGGCGGTGGATCCGCGGGCCACGGTTCGGCGGATGCTTACCTGACGAGCGGGCAGTACCAGTGGCTTGCCGCCACCTTGGCCTACAGGACCGAATCCACAGCCCTGCCCGCATCGCCGGCTTTTGATCCCGGCTCCACGCCTGACTGATCTGCTTCCTGCTGCGCCGGGCTTTCCGGCGGCCGGTTTCTTGCAGCGCGATCCCTTGCGCCCACATGCATGTCGTCGCCCCAACCGGCCTGAGCAGCTGAACGTCCTTCTTTTGGCGGCGCTTGTAGAAGCCCTGGATATCCATCAGTCGCTACATCGTGCCCACACCACCTCTTGTTACAGCCGTACCGGCCGTCTGCCTGAAGTGCCTGCGAGGCAATCGATTCTCGTCCGCGTTCTGAGGCGGACCGCTATACATTTCACGGGATATCGTTCGCGGTCTCCCAGAACCCGTCGAAAGGGTGAATTCAGATGACTAAAGCTTGGGATTGGTGAAAACAGACCAGCACCGCGTTCCGCGCACACCGTGCGGAATGCGGTGCTGCCTACCCGCCCGCCTCCTCGATAACAGTGCGGAAGATCGGCAAGCTGCGTTCGATCATGTCTTCGTTTGCCGTCAGGGATATACGGAAGAATCCCGGCGTCTCGAACATGATGCCCGGAAGGACAAAGACATCCTTGGCTGCCAGTCTCTCGGTGAAAGCCAGGTCGTTGGGCACGGGGGATTCCATGTAGAGGTAAAAGGATCCTTCCGACCTCTTCGCCTTGTACCCCATCCCGGCCAACGCATCGGCCATGACGTCGCGTTTGCGTTGCAACCGGCCGACGTCGATGGAGAACGTTTCCAGCTTCGGCAGCGCATATTGCAGGGTGGCGTTGGGATAGACCCAGCCCGTGGCCAGTTGCAGTGCCTGGATGACAGCCTGGAGCTGGTCCCGGTCGGGCATCGTGGGCGGAAGAGCGAGGTAACCGACCCGCTCGCCGGGCGCGAGGTGGGTCTTGCCATACGAATATGCCAGCAGCGTGAACGGGTAGAACTCCACCGGGCTGTGAAAGCGCAGGCCGTCGTAGACAATCCGGTTGTAGGCCTCGTCGGAGACAAGGTAGATGCGGCGGGAGTTGCGGGCCGAGGCCTCTTCCAGCAGCGCGGCCAGCCTGGCCAGCAGTTCCGGCGGGTAGATGCGGCCGGTGGGATTGTTGGGCGAGTTGACGATGACCACACGGGTCCGTGGCGTGATGGCCGCGGCGATCGCCTCCAGGTCGAGGTCGAAGGTCTCGGTGTTGATCTTTACCTTCACCGGTGTCAGGCCGGACTCCACGAGGATCGGTTCATAGCAGAACCACGGCGGCAGGCTATAGATGACCTCGTCGCCCGGATCGGTTACGGCCTTCAGCGCCAACGCGATGGCGGTGAAGCCTCCGGTTGAAAGATAGATGTGCTCGGGCTCGAAGGGCACGTCCAAGAGCCGCTGCAGCGAAGCCGCCGCAGCATCCTGCGCCTCCGGCAGGTTGGTCTTGTACGCGAACCATTCGTTGTTCCGTGGTGTCAGCACGTCCCGCAGCGCGGTAACATACTCGTCCTGGGGCATCTGGTGGGGATTGCCGAAGCCGAAATCGCAGGCGGTCGGCTCGAATTTACGGCGCGCGTAGAGCGAGTTGTTCAGGAAAGTGTTGATCAGTTGGTACGACGGAATGGCTGCGATGGCCGCGGCACGTTGTGAAGCTGCAGTTCCCGGTGCCCCGGAAGCTTGTACACCGGATTGTGTGGTGGTCATGGGATTGTCCTTCGAGGCCGTGCCGACCAGGTCGGCGGACTGATGACTTCCCGTGCCGGAGCCCCCAGCGGCCGCGGTACGTTATATGTTCCTCCGGACCCTCCATGCGCACAACGCAGTCCCGTACCCGGAGAGCTTCCGGGTCAGGCCACCTCGTTCCAGGCCGCCACGATGCCGGGAACAGCCCTTTCGAGTTCCTCGTGCGGAAGCGCAAACGGGGTGCGGATCCAGTGCTCCAGTCCATGGTCTTCGACGGCGAACACAGAGCCGGGAGCCAGCAGGACTCCGCGCCGTGCGGCGGCCTCGGCCAGGACGGTCGACCGGGGCGCGGGCAGGTTCCACCAGAGCGACAGTCCACCGGCAGGCAGGTTCGCCTTCCAACCGGGAAGCTGGTCTGTGAGCGTGGCATGAAGCCAGTCCCGCTCCGCGCGGATACGGGTACGGGACTCCTCGGGCAATCCACTTCCGGTCTGCAGCATGCGGGTGAGGACCAGCTGTTCGAGCACGGGCGCGCCGAGATCCAGTGAGGTACGCATGGTGGTCACTGCGCCCTGCAATGACCTGGGGCAGCGTATCCAGCCCAGCCGCAGACCTCCCCAATGGGATTTGCTGGCGCTGCCGATGGAGATGATGCGATCCGAGTAAACGGCCATCGGTTTGACGTCGGGCTCGGTGTCCCACCAGAGATCCACCGCGGTCTCATCGACGATGCCCACGGTCTTGGCAGCATCCAGTTGCCGTGCCCAACGTTCGCGGCCTGTGTTGTCCAGCAGGGTTCCGGTGGGGTTGTGGAAATCGGGCAGGCAGAGCATCGCCGCCGGTTGGACCCGCCGCAACGCCTGGCCCACCGCCTCAAGATCCGTTCCGTCCGGGCCGATGGGAACAGCAGCCACCCGCGCGCCGTGGTGCCGCAGCGACGCGATGCTGTTTGGATAGCTGGGACTTTCCGCCAGCACCCGGGAGCCGGGAGGCAGCACCGCGCGGATCACGGCGGCGAAGCCGGCCAGAGCACCGTTGGTAACGACAATCTGTTCCGGCGAGGTCTCCAGTCCGCGCTGCCCGTACATCCGGGCAATCTCGCTGCGCAGCTCGGGCAAACCCAGCGGGAAGTAGCCCATGCCCGAAATATAGGCAGGCAGCTGAGCCATGGCCGCTTCGTAGTGCTCCACCATGCCGACAGGAGCGGACGGCGCGGCGCAGGTCAGATCCACCGCGTGGCGGCCGATTGCTTCCAGCTCGATCCCGCCGTCGGGCATCGGTTCCTGGCCGCCCGACGCCGGACCGCCGGGAACCGTGATGACGGTGCCGGATCCCTGGCGTGCGGTAGCGAAGCCGCGGTCCCGCAGTTCCGAGTAGGCCCGCGAAACCGTGGTGCGGCTCAGGCCCAGCTCCGTGACCAGTTCGCGCTCGCTCGGAAGGACTGTTCCGTGGAGCATCCGTCCATTGGCCACCAACCGGCGGATGCCGCGGGCCAGCGAGGCGTAAGCAGGTCCTTCCTCCGCCAGCGGGCCGATCATCGAGTGCAGCCTTGTGGCGGAGACCCGCCGGTTCTGTAAATCCATGTGGCCATTCTCTCGCAATTGGCTATTTTTTTGAAGGCCACTTTGAGGGAGTATTGATGCCATGAGCACGGAAGCAAGCCCCGACACCACCACTGATCAAGATACCCAGCCAACGACGACGACGGCCGCAGCCAAGCGGCGCTTCGGGGGCGGCAACATCGAGCTCAGCAACCTGAGCCCGCTGGAGCAGCTCAAGGCGGGGCGCCTGCCGCGCCGTTTGGTGCAGCTGTTCATCGGCCTGAGCCTTTACGGGCTGGCGATGGCGGCATTTGTCCGGGCCGGCGTCGGGCTGGATCCCTGGGACGTCTTCCACTACGGCATCGCGGAGCGAGTCAACCTCAGCCTCGGCACCGTGGTCATTATTGTGGGCTTCCTGGTCCTGCTGCTCTGGATCCCGCTGAAGCAGTGGCCGGGTCTCGGTACCGTCGCCAACGTCGTCTGGATCGGTGTCGCCACGGACGTAGGCCTGTATTTCATTCCCGCGGCAGATCATCCCGCCAGCCAATGGGGCCTGTTCGCAGTGGCGCTGGTGTTCAACGGACTGGCCGGAGCGCTCTACATCGGCAGCCAGTTTGGCCCCGGGCCGCGCGACGGGCTCATGACCGGATTGCACCAGCGCACCGGACTCAGCCTGCGGTTGGTCCGCACCGGCATCGAGCTTGCTGTCCTGGGCGCCGGTTGGCTGCTTGGCGGCATCGTTGGTTTCGGCACCCTGGCCTACGCGCTGCTGATCGGACCCTTCACACAGTTCTTCATGCGTTGGTCCATCGTGCAGTTGGACCGTCCGGCCGGCGAACCGGCAGCGAAGCAGTAGCCTCGCTGCCTCCCTGGGGCTAACGTCCGATGACGGCACGGACCATGTCATTGAACGCGGACAGGCCAAGGTCGCCGTGCATGGCGGTAATTGTGACTTGAGTATCAGCGCCGGTCGGACTTCCCGCAGCCAAGCTCCCCATGATGATCGTGAAGCTTTAGCTGCCGTCCTGCAGCCTGATTAACTGTCCCGCGCGGAGCAGCGACGCTCGAAAATACGAGATCCGTAGATTGCTGTGAAGGTCGCGGTGTAGTGCTTCGTTGACGGTGGTTTCGTAGCGCGTGATGCTCCTTTTCCTTAGCTTGAGGAAACCCAGGCCAGCAAGGGTCAAGAGCAAAATGAGGATCAGGATGCAAACGGCACCAGGTACACCGGCGATTGCGGAAGCAATAAGCCAGATGACAGTTGCCACGGAGAGGAGCTTCATCCCGTCCATTCCGCCAGTGGTTCTGCGGACCGGGAGACAGACCACGGCGGCCACCGTAGGTTCAACGGCGTCGCTCAGATTTCTCTGTTCTGTCATGACCGCTCTTTCAGTTCCGCCAAGGCTTCAGCTTCGCGAACCGGCCGCAGCGCTTCGCGCAGTTCGGGCTGATCAGTATTCGCCGCACTTGTCAGCGGTTCCGCAACAGCGGCGAGCGAGGCCAGATGAGCGTGTCCCTCAGCCGGTTGTTGGGCCACCTCCAGCCGATAGCGAGCAGCGAGAAGCTGCTCGCGCACGACTTCCAGTTTGTTGGTCCGTTCTAGTTCCCGGCAGTACCGAACACACCAAAATTCCCGGTTCGACCCAACGGTGTTGAGCATTTTCGTTCCGGTCTCAAGCAATCCGGGGACACGGGGATCCTTCTCGTCGGCGCTCCGCAGTGTCTTTAGCCTTGTTTCGTTCCCCTTGGTGATTTCGTCATAGTGGCCGTATGCGGCCCGCGCCGATTCCAGAGCAGGAGCGAGTTCGATTGCCGTAGAGTCGATCGCTTCGACCATCGTTGAGCCGCCGTCTTATCTGGGTATGACTGCCGGTGCCCTGTCTGCTGGTCTCTCTATAGATCACAGCTATTAGGTATCTGCTTAGCTGAAGTAGGCTCTGAATGCTCCATGGCCGATTTGTCGCAGCGGATGCCGCGGGCGGGTGTGGACTACCCGAAGACGCTCGGGCAGTTCCAGGACTGGTTCAGCACCGAACATGCCTGCTTCGAGTACCTGTGAGACTGCGCTGGAGTCCGCCTGCGCTCAGCCGTCGCCGTGTGGGATAACGAGTTGCTCGCCTGTGTCAGCGGTCATCCGCTCGACCTCGGCCCGATAGGCCTCGGCGACTTCCGTCGAGAACGTGATCAGGTCGTCGATCCCGGCCTCGGAAATCCAACCGGGGCCGGTCTTGGCCCGCTGTTCCCTGCCATCGAAACCGAAGAGCGCATTCGCCCGGTTGCGGAACGAGTCTGTCGTCAGCGCCGGAACAGCAAAGCCACTGTTGCTGCCGGCGTAGGAGCTGAATGGGATGCCGACGTGTCCGTCCGGGTACAGTGCGACCACCGAGCGTTGGCCGGACCCGCCCGTTACGGGTGCGCGGGCAGTTAGCGTCGCGTGGCCATCCCGGTAGTACCAGACCCCGTGGCCCAACGACTTCCACCGACTGATGATCTGCTCGACCACTTGTCGTAGTGAGGAGTCGGTGAATCGAGACCAGAACTCGTCGGCAGCGGCAAGGTCTGCGTTGCGCTTGACTGCGCCGACGCTTGTGGTGAAGGTATTCGGCTGCACGATGGTGTCGAACAGCGGCGCCCAGGGGCTGTCGCCGATCCGGACGGCCCGCGCTTCGACCAGCCACACTTTGATGCCCTTGTCCGGGTCCAGTTCAGCCAGGTCATTAAGGTATTCGGCAACGGCACGGAACTCATCGCGATGTTCCTCAGCGATGACCACGAGGCCGCGGGCACGTGGGGGCGCAACCGCGTATGCGAGACCGCGGGTCAGATGATCGTGGTCAGCGCGACCGTACTGGTTCTCAATCACGAACGAGGTTCCGTCGACACATTCGGCGACGATGTCGATTCGGCGTCCGCCGATCGTCGGAACCTCGGTCTTGCCGATCGCGACGAGATCCACCCCGATGGCAGCGCCGATTTCGTCGAGACGCTCGGCTAGCAGCGGCGTGAAGTCAGAAGCCTCACCTTTCCACGCCTCCGTGAGCCGTCCGAACTCCACTTTCCCCATCGCAGTCACCAGCTAATCCTAGCGCGTGGAGCTGACACACATAACGCTGCTCGGCGCGTTCTGTGGCGCAGCCGTCGGTCGGCCCTGAGCGGGGCCAAATCCGTCTGCACTCAGCCTACTTCGGCTAAACAGGTACTTAATTCACAGCTTCACCCAATCCAACTGCCGCTTTATTGACCCAAAAGTCCGGTCCAGCGCGACTTTCGCAAGTACGCTCATCATCAGACCTTGGTGACGGTGATGGTTGACGCGGCGCAGGAGTCGGCGTGCTTGATCAGGGCCTTCTTCTCGGTGCTGTCCACCTTGAGCCCCCAGCGGACCTTCATCGCAACCCAGTCAGCCACGTACTTGCAGCGGTTCTTCGGCGGCATCCAGGCTTCCGGACCCTTGGCTTGTTTGGCCGAGTTCAGAGCGGACGTTTGGGCGCTGAGTGCCCGGCCGTCGCCCAGGTCGTTGTAGAAGGCGACACGACGGGTCTGGGACCAGTAGCGCGCCCCGGATCCCCAGGCTTCATGCACCGGGACAAGGTGGTCAATCTGGACTGCCGACGCCGAGTAATGCGTGCGGTTGTCCCAGTTGGTTACCCATTTGCCCGTGCGGACCGTGCAGCCTTTGGCAGTGGTGTACTTGGTCCGGACCTTGGACTCCTGGATCAGGACCTCGGCCCTGGTGGTCTGGCAGTCCCGGTTCGTGTCCTTCCAGGAGCCGAAGTAGCGGTCGCGGTCGTAACCGGTGTTCCGCTCCACGGCCACCGGCAGCGAACGTGCAGCCGATCGCAGTGATGCCTTATAGACAGTGGCCGCCTCGGCCGGAATCGCGAGTCCTGCAACCAGAAGAAGGGCTGCCACAACGGCAGCAAGAAGTTTCCCCAACATAACAAGTCCCCAAACTTGATAACCCCAATGCACGTGATGCGTGCGGTTATACGATACACGTCAGGGACAGATTGCGATATACCCAAGCGCGGACCCATCGCTGGTTTCCGGTCCTCAGCTGTAGTCGTACCAGCCCCGACCGGACTTGCGGCCGAGGCGGCCTTGTTCGACGAGGTCCGTGATGGCGGGGTCCGGGCGGTCGGCGTCGTCGTTGGTTTCGGCGTAGGTTGCCTGGGCGATGAAGTCGATTACGTCCAGGCCAACCATGTCCATGAGCTCGAACGGTCCCATGGGGTGGCCGAGCGCGGTCTTGGCGGTGGTGTCGATGTCTTCGAGGGTGGCGATGCCGGCGGCGTGCAGGGCGAGGGCTTCCTTCTGGATGGCGCCCATCAGGCGATTGGCGACGAAGCCGGGGATCTCGCGGTTGATCAGGACGGGTTCCTTGCCGAAGCGCCGGGCGAGTTCAAGGGTGGTGTCCACGGTGGCCTGCGAGGTTGCCTCGTTGCGCACGACTTCCACGCACTTCATCACCAGGGCCGGGTTGAAGAAGTGCATGTTGCAGACCTGCTCGGGCCGGCCGCTGGCTTCGGCGACTTTCGAGGAGCCGAGGGTGGACGAGTTGGTGGCGAGGATGGCGTGGGCCGGTGTGAGTTCGCCGAGCTGGGTGAAGATGTGCTGCTTGAGTTCGAGGCGTTCGGTGGCGGCCTCGATGACGAAGTCGGCATCCGCTGCCGCGGCGGCGAGGTCCGTGCTGAAGGAGAGCCTGCCGAGTGCGGCGTCGGCGTCCGCCTGGCTGGCGCGGCCCTTGGCCACGTTCGCCTGCATCCGGGAAGTCAGTTGCTCCTTGGCCCGTGCGAGCATGTCCTCGGCGATGTCCTGGACGGTGACGCGGTAGCCGGCGAGGGCGGCGACCATGCCGATCTGCGAGCCCATGGCGCCGGATCCGATGACCAGAATGTGCTTGATGTTCTCGATCGAGGGGTTCATAAGTTCCTTAGACTCCGGCTGTTCCGCCGCGCAGGTAGACGGTGGTGGTGTGGGTGAAGAATTCCTTGGCAGCGGCGCCCTGTTCCTTGGGACCGTAGCCGGACTTCTTCGCGCCGCCGAAGGGCACGTGCGGGTCGGCGCCGGCGGATTCGGAGTTCACATGCAGGATGCCGACGTCCAGGTCGTCGATCGCGTCCAGGGCACGGGTGACGTCCTGGGTGAACAGGGCGGCGGAGAGCCCGAACTCGCTGTCGTTGGCGAGGTTGAAGGCCTGCTCCACGGTGGCGGCCCGGCGAACGGCCAGCACGGGGCCGAAGAGCTCCTCGCGCCAGACATCGAGCTCCTGATCTGCGGGGAGTTCCAGGATGGTCGGCGGGATGAAGTAACCGGTGGCGAGGTCGCCGTCGTCGTACTTTTGCCCGCCGGCGATCAGCCGCGCACCCTGCGAGAGCGCGGTGTCGATGCCGTCACTGATGGACTTGCGGGCGCCGTCATTGACCACCGGGCCCATCTGCATGGCGGGATCGGCCGGGTCTCCGACCGCCAGCGCGTTGGCGCGTTCGGCCAGGGTGGCGAGGAATTCGTCGGCGATGGCCTCGGCCACGATGAGGCGCGAAGTAGCGGTGCATTTTTGCCCGGTGGAGCGGAACGCGCCGAGCATGACCTGTTCGGCGGCGAGTTCGAGGTCGGCGTCGGCGAGGACGACGGCGGCGTTCTTGCCGCCCATCTCGGCCTGCACCGGAACGCCCCGGCCGGCTGCTTCGGCGGCCAGGCGACGGCCCACGCCGGTGGAACCGGTGAAAGTCAGCCCGTCCAGCGCCGGATGCTCCACGATGGAGTTGCCCATGGAACCCGGGCCGATCAGCAGGTTCAGCACGCCCGCCGGCAGGCCCGCGGTGTCCAGCGCCTGGGCCAGCCGCAGCGCCAGCAGCGGCACGGTGCTCGCGGGCTTCCAGACCACGGTGTTGCCGTACGCGAGAGCCGGGGCGATCTTCCACGCCGGAATGGCGATGGGGAAGTTGAACGGGGTGACCACGCCGACCACGCCGAGCGGCTTGCGCGTGATGAGGATCTTCTCGCCGCGCCGCGGGGAGGAGAAGATCTCGCCGGCGCTACGGTCGCCGTCGTTCCCGTAGTAACGGAAGATCTGCGCCGCCCGCAGCACCTCGCCCTGGCCCTCGGCCCGGGTCTTGCCCTCCTCGCGGGCGAGCTCCAGTCCCCAGGCTTCCGCGTTCTGTTCAATAACGACGGCGGCACGGAGCAGCACGGCGCCGCGCTCGTGCGCCGGGGTGCGGGCCCACTCGCGCTTGGCCGCAACTGCGGCGGTCATGGCCTGCTCCACCTCGGCTGCTCCGGCCTGCAGGCCCTGGGCCACAACCTCGTCCGGGCGGGCCGGGTTGTAGCTGGTGATGGGGGAGCCGGTGCCGGGAACCCAGGCGCCGTCGATGTAGTGCTGAAGCTGTACCGGAGAGGTCATGCTCGCTCCTTGAAGTAGCGGAGGGACGTGATGGATGGGAGGACCGTATGGTGCGGCAGCCGGCTACCGGAAGGCGGGGAGGCCGGTGATCTTCTGGCCCAGGATGAGGGTGTGGACTTCGTCGGTGCCTTCGTAGGTGCGCACGGATTCGAGGTTGTTGGCGTGCCGCAGCGGCGAGTAGTCCAAGGTGATGCCGTTGCCGCCGAGGATGGAGCGGCATTCGCGGGCGATCTCGATGGCCTCGCGGCAGTTGTTGAGCTTGCCCACGGAGATCTGGTGCGGCTGCAGCTGCCCGGCGTCCTTGAGCCGGCCCAGGTGCAGGGCGAGCAGGAAGCCCTTGTTGATCTCCAGCGCCATGTTGACCAGCTTTTCCTGGGTGAGCTGGTAGCCGGCCAGCGGCTTGTCGAACTGCAGGCGTTCCTTCGAGTAGTCCACGGCGGCCTGCCAGGCGTCGCGGGCGGCGCCCATGGCGCCCCAGATGATGCCGTACCGGGCTTCGTTCAGGCACTCGAACGGGCCGCGCAGCCCCTTCGCGTCCGGCAGGACGGCGTCGGCGGGCAGGCGGACGTCGGTGAGTTCGATGTCGCACTGGATTGAGGCGCGCATGGAGAGCTTGGGCTCGATCGGGGTGGCCTTGAACCCGGCGGTTTCGGTGGGGACCACGAAGCCGCGGACGCCGTCGTCGGTCTGGGCCCAGATGATGGCGACCTTGGCCACGGAGGCGAGGCCGATCCAGCGCTTGGAGCCGTTGAGGATCCAGTCTTCGCCGTCTCGGCGGGCGAAGGTCTTCATGCTGGACGGGTCCGAGCCGGCGGTGGGTTCGGTGAGGCCGAAGCAGCCGATGGCTTCGCCGGCGGCCATCTGCGGCAGCCACTCCTGCTTCTGCGCTTCGGAGCCGTGCTTGTAAATGGCGCTCATCGCCAGCGAGCCCTGCACGGAGACGAAGGTGCGCAGGCCGGAATCGCCGGCTTCAAGCTCGGCGCCGGCGATGCCGTATTCCACCGCGGAGCGCCCGGCGCAGCCGTAGCCCTTCAGGTGCATGCCGAGCAGGCCGAGCTTGGCCATCTCCGGCACAATCTCCAGCGGGAAAACGGCCTTTTCGTACCAGCCGGCGATGTTGGGCTTGATCGCCGAGTCAACGAAGGAGCGGACGTTCTTCTGCAGCAGCCGCTCCTCCTCGGTCAGCAGGGAGTCGAGGGCAATCAGGTCATGATCCTGGGACATGGGTTTCCTTTTTTGATCAGAGTCTAGGGACAAACGACGGCGGGGGTCAGGCAAGTGCCGGAGCGGCGGCTTCCGCGGTGGTTGCGTCGCGGCCGGCAGCGACATCGACGATGGCCTGGCGCAGGACCGCCAGCCCGTCGCGGAACAGTTCGTCGCCGATGACCAGGGGCGGCAGCAGCCGGATCACGTTGCCGTGGGTGCCGCAGGTCAGGGTCAGCACGCCTTGGGCGTGGCAGCGGGCGGAGATCTCCTTGGCCAAGTCGGCCCGGGGCTCCAGCGTGCCGCGGTCGGCGAACTCGAGGGCCAGCATGGCGCCGCGGCCACGGAACTCGGCGACCACGTCGGTCTCCGCGACCAGCGGTTCGAGCACCTCGCGGGCCGTGGCTTCGATGGAACGGGCGTTGGTCAGCAGCGTCCCGTCCTCGAACGCCTCGAAAACGGCCAGCGCCGCCTCGCAGGCCAGCGGGTTGCCGGCGTAGGTACCGCCGAGGCCACCGGCGTGGACCGCGTTCATCAGGTCCGCGCGGCCGGTGACCGCGCTCAGCGGGACACCGTCGGCCAGGGCCTTGGCGCTGAGCGTCATGTCGCCGGCGATGCCTTCGTGCTCGCTGGCGAAGAGCGTGCCGGTGCGGCCCATGCCGGCCTGGATCTCGTCGATCACCAGCACAATGCCGTGCTTCGTGGCGATCTCGCGCAGACCTTTCAGGAAACCGGGGGCGGGGACGATGAAACCGCCCTCGCCCTGGATAGGCTCGATGACCATGGCCGCGAAGCTCTCCGGGCCGTGCTCGGCCAGCGTTGCTTCGACTGAGGCGAGTGCCGCGGCGGCGACGTCCGCGCCCGAGGCGGGAACGCCGTCGTCGTTGGTTGTGTTTGTAGCGGTGGCGGGGCGAAGCGGGTTGGCCGAGGCTGCGCGCACCACCTCGGTGGGGAACGGGCCGAAGTTGAGGCGGTAGGGGGTCTCCTTGGCGGTCATCGCCATGGTCATCAGCGAGCGGCCGTGGTAGGCCTCATCGAAGACCAGCACCTTGCTGCGGCCGGTGGCGGAGCGGGCGATCTTGACCGCGTTCTCCACGGCCTCGGCGCCGGTGGAGAAGAGGGCGGTGCGCTTCTCGAAGTCGCCGGGCGTGTGCTCGTTGAGCCACTTGGCCACCTGGGTGAAGGACTCGTACTCGGTGACCATGAAGCAGGTGTGCGTGAAGCGCTCCAGCTGCGCGGCAACGCGCTCGCGGACGCGCGGGTTGCTGGCGCCGATGCTGGTCACGGCGATGCCGGAGGCGAAATCGATCAGCCGGTTGCCGTCCACGTCCTGCAGGATGCCGCCGTCGGCGCGGTCGATGAAGACCGGCAGGGCGATGCCGAAGCCATCGGTCACGTGGGCCTGGCGTTCGGCATGCAGGGCCTGCGAACGGGGACCTGGAATGGCCGTGGCCAGGTGGCGGGACTGGGGGAGCGGAGTGAGGCTGGAAGTCATGGGACAAAACTAGTCACTCGCGGCATGCGGTTCATTGGACAAACTATCCAGAAACCCGGATTCTATAGTCACTACTATCCAACCTTGGCCGCATTGGCGCGTCCGAGTCGAAGGGAGAACCGTGATCAGTCTGGCGCAGCTGTGCGGGCAGCTGGGAAGCGACCTGGTGCCGGAAGGCGGCGGAGCCGTGCCGCGGCGGCAGATTTCCGGCGTGCACATTTCAGAGCTTGAGGATCCCACGCCGTATCTGGAAGGCGGCGAGCTGCTGCTGACCACCGGCATTCCGGTCTCGGCCGGAGCCGAAAAGACCGGTGCCTACGTCCGGCGGCTGGTGCAGCGGAATGTGGCCGCGCTCGGCCTGGGCCTGGGCGCCGGGGTTGACGAGGTCCCGGAGCCGCTCGCAGAAACCTGCGCCGAGGCAGGGCTGGCGCTGCTGCTCGTTCCGGACGGCACCCCGTTCATGAACGTCTCGCGCGCCTACTGGGATCTGGTGGGCAAGGGCGGGCAGGCGGACCTAGCGGCGAGCCTGGGCACGCAGACAGCGCTGGCACGCGCGGCTACCCGGCCGGACGCGCTGGCTTCCGTGGTCAAGGCGCTTGCGCAGGCGCTCGGCGGCTGGGTGGTCTACCTGCCGGCAGACGGGGGAGCGGAAACGCTGTGGCCGGACACGGTCAGCGGCGTGGTCCCGCAACTGCGTGAAGAAACCGCCCGATTCAACATGGCCGGAACCCAGTCCGCCGCGACCTTCCAGCTCTACGGCACGGACGTGGTGGAATACCCCGTGCTGGTAGGCCGGCGCACCGCGGGGTACTTGGCGATCGGCGCAGGCCGGAAGCTGGGCAAGACGGACCGGCAGATCATCCTGACCGTCTGCGTGCTGCTCTCGCTCAAGGCACAGCAGGACCAGGAGGCTTCCGGCGCGTCGGCCATGATGGGTGCGGCCGTGGCCAAGCTGGTGCTGAAGGGGTATGTGGATGCGGCGCGCGCCCTCGCCGCCGACCTGGAGCTGGACGGCATGCCGGGGCAGGTCCGCTTGCTGGTCCTGCGCCGAAGCCAACCGGAATCCGGGGGCCCGGGCGATGCCGCGGCCGCCGTGACAACGCTGCACGAAGAGGAAGCATGGCCCGGTCTGGCCGCGGCCGTCCGGAACTGCCGCCTGCGCTACACCGCCGACGGGCTCACCTATTTCCTGCTCGACGCCGGGGCCGGCAGTGAGGCCCGTGCCGGTAGCGAGGCCGGTCAGGAGGGCCGGGCCGGCAGCCAAACAGGGCCCGGCACTTCGCCCGGTTCGCAGGAAGCACCGCCGGAAGGCATGTCTGCCGCGATCAGCCTGCCGTTGCCGCTGGAGCAGGCTTCCACTGCGGTGGCCGAGGTAGTTGCTGCGGCGCGGCGTGCCGACGACGGCGTGCTCGCGCAGGTGAAGGGCGGGCTCGATGCCCGGGCCGAGGCATGGGTGGCCGCGCTCGCCGGGTATTCCCGCGCGGACCTGGTCGAAACGGTCCGCTCCTACCTGCGCAACCGGGGCCAATGGGAGATCACGGCGCGCGAGCTGAACCTGCACCGCAACTCGCTGCGGCACCGGATCTCGATCGCGGCCAAGCTGATCGATGCGGACCTGGATGATCCGGACGTGGCGGCCAACCTCTGGCTGGCCCTGCGCCGCACGGGTTAAAGCCAGAACGACGACGACGTTAACGCCAGAACGACGACGGCGGGTGGCGCCCCGCCGTCGTCGTCCATCGCTAGGTGCGGGGTCAGTTCTCCGCGAGCCAGGCCCGGACGGCGTCGTCGTGTTCGCCCAGCTGGGGCGGCGCGGCGGTGCGCGGCGGCAGCGGGGGAGTCCAGGTGGCTGGGTGGCGGACCTGGCGGCCCACCGGAGTGCCGTCCGGCGTGTGCACTTCGATGGTCGGGTTCAGGCCCAGGGACTCGGCGAACTGCAGGCCGTCGTCGATACCGGCTACGTGTCCGGCCGGTACGCCGGCACTGTTGAGCTTGTCCTGCCAGATCTGCGCGCCGGCGGTAGCGAGGGCTGCCTCCAGGATCGTGACCAGTTCCTCGCGGTGGGCCACGCGGGCGCTGTTGGTGGCGAACCGCTCGTCGTCGGCGAGCCCGGGCGAACCGATTACGGCCGCGAGCTTCCGGAACTGGCCGTCGTTGCCGCACGCCACCGCCAACGGCCCGTCTTCGCACTGGAGCAACTGGTACGGAACGATGGACGGGTGCCCGTTGCCCATCCGGCCCGGGACCTTGCCCGCTCCGAGGTACGCCTGGGCCTGGTTGGCCAGTGCGCCCTGCAGGCTGGAGAGCAGGTTCAGCTCCAGATGCGCACCGCGTCCGGTGGCGGCCCTGGCATTCAGCGCCGCCAGTACGCCGATGGTCGTGTCCTTCGCCGTGAGCACGTCCACCAGGGCGACGCCGGCCTTCATCGGGCCGCCGTCCGCCTCGCCGGTGATGCTCATGAGCCCGCCGAGCGCCTGGACAATGAAGTCGTAGCCGAGCAGGTCCGCGCCGCCGCTGCTGCCGAACCCGGTGATGGAGGCGTAGACCAGCCCCGGGTTTTCGCGGCTCAGTTCTTCATAGCCGAGCCCGAGTTTGTCCATCCCGCCCGGTTTGAAGTTCTCTACGAGGACGTCGGCCCGGGCGGCGAGCTTCCGCGCCAGCACGCGGTCGCCGTCGTCGGTCAGGTCGAGGCAGACGGACTCCTTGTTCCGGTTCACGCTCTCGAAGTACGTCGCCCCCGTGGCCGAGTACGGCGGACCCCATGTGCGGGTGTCGTCCCCGGCCCCGGGCCGTTCCACCTTGATCACCCGGGCGCCGAGGTCAGCCAGGGTCATGGTGGCCAGCGGGCCGGCGAGGACGCGGGAGAAGTCCGCGACGACGATCCCGTCGAGGGGCAGCTTGCCGGATGTCGTGGGGTCGGGGGAGCCGGTGGTATTCATGAAATTCCTTCTGCCGGGGCGGCGGTAGGTCTGGTGTCGGGAGCCAGCATGCGGGTCAGCGACGGCGTGCGGCCAGCCTTGCGTGCAGTTCGTCTTCGGCGTTCGGGCCGCCCTTGATGCCGGCCGGAATGCGGAACAGGAAGATGGCACCGAGGACCCACCATAGGCCGAACAAGGTCCACGGGGCGCCGCCGATGGCAGCGGGCATTCCCGGGATGTAGAGACTCAGCAGCCCGGCACACAGCAGGACGGAGGCGCCGCCAATCCAGATGCCGCCGTTGCGCTTTCCGCCGACACGCAGCGGCCGGTCCATCTGCGGCTCTTTCCGGCGCAGGATGACAAAGGCGATGCCGACCAGCAGGTACGCAATGACAATGCTGGGGGAACCGGAGTCAACCAGCCAGCCGAGCATCGCCGTGCCGAAGAACGGGGCCAGGACGGAGAGGCCGCCGATGAAGAGCAGCGCGTTGACCGGGGTGCGGAACTTCGGATGGAGCTTGCCGAACCAGGCCGGGAGCATGCCCGAGTTCGCCATGGCGTAGAGCAGTCGGGATGCGCCCATCAGCAGCGAGTTCCATGAGGTCAGGATGCCGGCGATGCCGCCGGCGATGAGGACCTTGGCCATGAGATCGGAGTTGAACAGGGCGCCCATGGCATCCGCAGTGGCCAGTTCCGTTGCGGCCAGTTCGGACCCGGGCATGGCCGACGAGGTGGTCAGGATGACGGCGACGTACCAGACAGCCGCGATCAGCACGGAGATGACCACCAGCTTGCCAACCTTCTTCGCTGGAATGTTCACTTCCTCGGCGGACTGTGGAATCACGTCGAAACCCACAAACATGAACGGCACAATGACCAGTACGGCGAAGAAACCGGCCCAGCCGTTGTTGAAGAACGGTTCCATGTTGTCCGCGCTGCCGCCAGTGGTGGAGCCGAACAGGAGCAGGGCGCCTACCGCGAAGAGGAACAGGATGACGAACAGCTGGACCGTGCCGGCGATCTTGACACCCAGGATGTTGATGGCCGTAATAACGACGGCGGCAATCACGCCTACCAGCGCCCAGCTGAGATAGACCTCGGCGCCGGCAACTTCCCAGAGACGGACCTTGTTCAGCTCCGGAAAGAGATACAGCGCGGTCCGCGGGAGCGCCACCGCCTCGAACGCCACAATAGTGATGTAGCCGCCCGTGATCGCCCAGGACCCGATGAAGGACCAGCGCGCGCCCATCGACCGGAGCAGGTAGTTGTGCTCGCCGCCCGCAAACGGCATGGCGGCGACGAGCTCGGCGTAGGTCAGCCCGACGACGGCCATGATGATGCCGCCGGCAAGCATCGCGGCCGCCGCGCCGAACGTGCCGGCCCCTTCAATCCAGCCGCCGGTCAGGACAACCCAGCCGAAGCCGATCATCGCGCCGACGCCGATGGCCAAGGTGTCCCAGTGGCTGAGGACGCGCTTGAGCTTGGCTTCCGGGGCCCGTGCTGTTTTGACAACCAGCCGTTCGGTCATGGTTCCATCCTTTTGTTTTGACTGCGCCCAAGCCTAGTGACCTGAAACACAGGCCGAATTGGATGAATTGTCCAGCGTGCTGGTCAGACTGTCCGAGGGACTAGGATTTTGCCCATGCAGGACGCGCAGGTTCCCCCTGATTGTGCGGGCCGGCTGGACGGGGCGGATGCGGAAAGCCTCGCAGCGCAGGCCATCCTGGCGCGCCTGCGGGAGCTGGCGCCGTTGCTGTGCCGGGAGTCGGACGGCGACCGGATTGAGCCCAAGTCTCCCTTGTTCCTGCTCGACGAGCGGTTCGCCCCCTCGCACAGTGTCAGCCGCATCGTCCGGCAGTCACTGGCCGCCGTCACGGACAACGCCAACGCGCTGCGGCGGCTGGTATTCGTCGAAGATCCCGGCGGACCCGTCTATTACCGGCAGAATACCCATGCCCCCTACTCGCTGGTGCGGACCATCATCGAGTGCGCGACGACAGTGCTTTGGGCGCTGCTGCCGGAAGATGGGCGCGAACGTTCCCGCCGGAGCCTGGTCCTCATCGCTCGGGAGGTCTTCAATGCCTCGTCCTTTTGGGACGCTTACCTCGAAGAGTTCCGGCCCGGCGAGCATGCCCACGCCGTGGAGTACTTCGACGGGCTGCGCCAAGCGGTCAATGACGCGGCGGAGTCGATGCTGCTGCCGCCGGTTTTTAGCCGGAAGGCGAGCGGTAACTGGGGCTATGCCACGAAGAACCGCACGCAGACGGCCATCCTGAAGGACCTGCGTTCCGACGGCGATGTGCCGGCCGAGCTGATCTTTGTCTGGCAGTTCTGCAGCGGGTACTCACATGGGCTGGAGTGGGCTGCTTCCATCGGGAACAGCTATCCCGATCCAGACCGGGTGCCTGGCCCGGAGCAGCTTCCCGCCGGGAGTATGGAGCAGCTCCGCCGGATCTGCGACGCCGCCTTCGACCTCGTTCCCCGTGCCTGGGAAGCCTACGATCTGAGCCGCCGCGCCTGGCCGGTGCTCTGAAATCCATGCAGCGATAGGGAAAATACGTCGGAAGCGAAGCTTTTTGCTGGTCCGGTCTGCGGCTGCAAATGTGCGCCGTTTCCGGGTCCCTCGCCTTTGAAAGTCCTCTGATTCCACGCGAGAAGAAGCCCGCTGCTTCCGTCTTGGTCGATGGCGCGAGATCCAGCCCTTGCCAGAATAAACATTCATTAGTAGAGTTTTTCAGTGATCGCGGTCACGTGATGTGCATCACGAAGGGACATGGGGGTTCCGCGTTGGGGTACAGACCGCTTCCATCCGACTTACTGCTTTGACTCACCGTTGAGAAGGAGAGCAATGTCTGCCGAAATGACGAAGCCTGCTGGGGAGACCGGCATCGATGAAGATGCCGCACACCTCGCCAGCCTCGGTTACTCGTACGATCAGCAATTCAAGCGCGAAATGACGTTCTGGGGGAATGTGTCCCTGGGCTTCACTTATCTGTCCCCCGTTGTTGGTATCTATTCGCTGTTCGCAGCCTCGCTCGGAATCGCCGGGCCGCCGATGTTTTGGTCGCTGATCATTGTCGGCGTCGGCCAGCTGCTGGTCGCCACGGTCTTCGGGGAAGTTGTTTCCAACTACCCGGTGGCCGGCGGGGTGTACCCGTGGTCCCGCCGACTGTGGGGCCGCAAGTGGGGCTGGATGAACGGTTGGGTGTACCTGTGCGCACTGCTGGCAACCATTGCCAGTGTTGCCTACGGCTCCGGCCCCTTCCTCAGCTCCCTGCTGGGGATGGAGAGCAGTGTCAACTCCGTGATCATGGCTGCCCTGGCCGTCATCCTGCTGGCGACCTTGCTGAATCTTGGCGGCACCAAAGTCCTGAACAAGGTCGCCATGCTCGGCCTGCTCGCCGAGCTGGGCGGCGCTTTGGTAGTCGGTATCTGGCTGATGGTGGCGGCCCGCGAACACGATCTGGGCGTACTGTTCCAGAGCTTCGGGGCAGGCGAAGGTAGCAACTACTTCATCGCCTTTGCGGCGGCGGGACTGATCGGCATCTACCAGTACTACGGGTTCGAGGCCTGCGGCGACGTCGCTGAAGAGGTCCCGAACCCCGGACGCACCATCCCGAAGGCTATGCGGATGACCATCTACATTGGTGGCTTCGCGGCGATGTTCGTCTGCCTGTCCCTGATCCTTGCCGTTCCCGATTTCGGCGCAGTGATCAGCGGCGCCGACGCCGATCCGGTCGGCAACGTGCTGCTCTCGGCTTTCGGACCTGTCGGCTTCAAGGTAGTGCTCGCCGTCGTGCTCATCTCTTTTGTTTCCTGCGTCCTGAGCCTGCAGGCGGCATCCTCCCGCCTGGCCTACTCCATGGCCCGTGACGGCATTCTTCCCGCCAGCAAACTGCTCAGCAAGTTCAGCGAAACCCGCCACGTTCCGCCGTATGCCCTGCTGCTGGCCGGCCTGGTTCCGGCACTGATCGTGATCGGCTCCAAGGTTTCCGAGGATGCCCTGATCACCATCATTTCCTTCGCCGCCATGGGTATGTACATGGGCTTCCAGATGGTGGTGCTCGCGGCGCTGCGTGCACGGCTCAAGGGCTGGAAGCCACGCGGTGCCTTCCAGCTGGGCGCCTGGGGCACCCCCATCTACGTAGCGGCACTGACCTGGGGTGTGCTCGGCATGGTCAACATGGCCTGGCCGCGGACCCCGGAAGCCGGCTGGTTCTCCAACTACATCGTGTTGATCTCTGCGGTCGGCGTCGTCGTAATCGGCCTGGTCTACATGGCGTGGAAGAAGCCCTACCTCAAGGGCGACGCACCCTTCGGCGATGCGGTCCCCGCCGCGCCGGCACATTCCCTCAAGCCCTAACGCGGCTGCCGCGCCTTTCAGTTCCAACAGCAAAGAAAGAAACAGGTTCCACATCATGAGTACGCCTACCGTCCAGGTTCCCTACCTGAACATCTCGGATCCATCGTTCGCCATGCAGTCCGAAGAGCTGCGGGCAGCCCGGGAGCAGAGCTGGTACGCACGGACCAATTACGGCATCGCCGTGCTGCGGTATGACGAGGTCAGCAAGCTGCTCAAGAGTCCCAAGCTCTCGCAGGGTAGCGCCAAGTGGCCGGCGCACAACGGCGTCCACGGCGGGCTTTTCTACGACTGGTGGACCAAGAACCTGCTGGTACTGGAGGGCGAGGACCACCACCGGATCCGGCGCCTGCTCAACCCGGCCTTCTCTCCCCGGCTGATCAAGGACCTGGTGCCGCGCTTCCAAGTCCTGGCGAACGAGCTGATCGACTCCTTCATCGACAAGGGCGAATGCGAGTTCATCCGGGACTTCGCCGAACCCTATGCCACGCGGGTGCTGACCATCCTGCTGGGCATTCCGGAAAGCGAATGGCCGACGATCGCCCGGCTGGCCTCCACCGTGGGGCTGGCGCTGGGCGTGACCTTCAAGCAGGACTTGGACAAGGTGGACGCCGCCGTCGCCGAGCTCTATGAATACGCCGAGGGACTGATCAAGGACCGCCAGGCCAATCCGGGCGAAGACTTCGTCAGCCGCCTGGTACTGGCCAACCGGGACGGAGACCGGCTCAGCGACGAGGAGCTGCGCAACGCGCTGGTCCTGCTGATTTTTGGCGGCATGGACACCACGCGCAACCAGCTTGGACTGGCCATGCAGTCCTTCATGCACAACCCGGAGCAGTGGGAGCTGCTGGCTGAACGCCCGGACTTGGGCGGCAAGGCCGTCGAAGAAGTCATGCGGATCAATCCCACGGTTACTTGGGTGACCCGGGAAGCAGTCGAGGACTTCACCTACCAGGACCTGTTCATCGAAAAAGGCACCACGGTCCACCTGTTCACCCAGTCATCAGGCACTGATCCGAAGGCTTTCCCCAACCCGGAAATGGACCTGCTCGGCGAGCACGCTCCGCACTACGGGTTCGGCGGCGGAGTCCACCACTGCCTGGGGCACTTCGTGGCCCGCGCGGACATGAGCGAGGCGTTGCCGCTGCTGGCCAGCCGCATTGCCCAGCCGTACCTGACCGGCGGGGACGAGTGGCTGCCGGACTCGGGCAACACCGGTCCGATCCGGCTGCCCATCGGCTTCACCAAGCGGTCCTAGCGGCCCTGAACACAGCAATACTTTAGGAAGGACAACACCGATGAAGACCATCGACGTAGACCGCACCCTCTGCGACAACCACGGCCAGTGCGCTATCGCCGCGCCGGACGTTTTCCGGATGAATGCCGACGGCGAGCTCGAGTACGAGGCAACTTTCGACGACGCACTGCTGGACGAGGTGGAGGAAGCCATCGACGTCTGTCCGGTCCAGGCTATCTTCCTCAAGGACTGACATGAGCCGCAGAATAGTCATCGCCGGAGCCTCGATGGGAGGACTGCGCGCCGCCGAACAGTTGCGCGCGGCCGGCTGGGAGGACGAGATCGTCGTCGTCGGCGATGAGACCCACCCGCCCTATAACCGACCGCCGCTGTCCAAGGACCTGCTCGCCGCACCCGGATCCCGCGAGGATGCGCTTGCCGCGGTACAGCTTCGGCAACGCCGCACGGCCACCGATATTCAATGGCGGCTCGGATGCGCGGTTACTGCGGCAGATCTCGCGGCCCGCACACTGACGTTGGATAGCGGCGAAGAACTTGTCTACGACGGACTGGTGATTGCCACCGGGCTCCGACCCAGGCGAGTACCCGTTCCGGGACCCACCGCCGGACGCCACGTGATTCGCCGTCTCGAGGACACTCTGGCCTTGCACGGCGAGCTGACGTCCAGGTCCAAGGTGGCGGTCATCGGCGCCGGTTTCATCGGATGCGAGGCGGCCGCGACAGCTGCCGCCCTCGGCTGCAAGGTCACGCTCATCGAGGGGGCCGGCGGTCCGATGGAGCGCCCGCTCGGTCACGAACTGAGCGCGGGCATCCGGACCTTCCTGCAGACGCACGGCATTGACTGTGTGGCCGGCAAACGGGTCACCGAGTTCCTGGACGTGCCCGGAACCTACACCGAAGGCTCCGGGCGCTGTGCAGGTGTCCGGCTCGAGGACGGTACGGAAGTAGCCGCCGACGTCGTTATTGAGGCCGTCGGCTCGCTGCCGAACGTCGAGTGGCTGGCGGGAAACGGGCTGGACCTCAGCGACGGTGCGCTCTGCAACGAACACCTCCAGGTGCTCGGAGCGGAACATGTGGTTGCGGTGGGCGACGTAGCCCGGTATCCGGATCGTCGCGCCGGCGGACCTGCCCGCCGCGTCGAGCATTGGGCCACTCCGGCCGATACGGCCAAAATCGCCGCGCCGGCACTGGTGGCGGGCCTCAAGGGCGACGTTGTTCCTCAGCCGGCGGCACCGATGCCGTCTTTCTGGACCGACATCTTCAAGACCCGAATCCAAGGAGTGGGCAGCCCCGCTCTGGCCGACACCATCGAGGTTCTCGAAGGCGACCCTTCCCGCCCTTGGGAGGGAACCGCCCTGGCTTACTACCGCGACGGCCGGTTGATCGGCGCGGTGACCGCCGCTCTGCCGGCTGACCGCCAACTGCACTACCGCAAGCTCGTGAACGAATCCGGCATCCCCGCCGGCGCCGACCTGGCTGCCGTCTGACCGGCTTCGCACACTGACGAGAAAGAAGACCATCATGACACTCACCCCCGTACGGCCCGACCTGGCCGCCAACGACCTGCAGCAATCCCTCAACGACCGCGGCGCCTTTGCGCGGCACCAGGAGCGCAACCTGCGTCCCGAAACCGTGCGCGACCTCGGCCGCAAGATCGAGGAGGCCGGCGTCGAGTATGTGTACTACGCGCTGCCGACCATCGGCTCCCGCATGGTGGCCAAGATGGTCCCGGCCAACCACTTCAAGCGCAACTTGGAAAAGGGCATCTGCTTCCACCGGACGGCGCTGTCCGACCTGCAGAATGACCGCCACGGTAACCTGATCGGCGGCGGCATCGAGGCCCGCGAATTCTGGGCACTGCCGGAGCCGGATACATTTGTGGTGCTGCCCTGGGACACCTCGGTGGCGCGGATCTTCTGCACCGCCTACGAGCCCCCGCACCTGCCTGAAGTCGGCGGCCGCCTCCTGCCGATCGACACCCGCTCACTGCTGATCCGCTCGCACGAGGCCTTCACCGCCCGCACTGGCTTCGAGGTCCGCTCCGGAACCGAACCCGAGATGACCTGGGAAGGCCCAGGTCTCGAGGTGGTCAAGAAGCCCGGCACCAGCCCGGCTTACCAGGTGGAGAACCTGGAGCGGATGCGTCCGATCTACAAGAAACTGGTTACCTACGCCAAGGCCATGGGCCTGGACATGATCGAGGGAGACTACGAAGACGACGGCCAGCTTGAGCTCAACTGGATGTACGACCGGGTGGAAAACACCGCAGACCGGCTGGTCACCTACCGCCAAATCTGTAAGCAGGTGGCCCGCGAATTCGGCGTCACCGCCAGCTTCATGCCCAAGCCCTACAACGGCCAGATGGGCAACGGCTGCCACCACAACCTGAGCCTCTGGGACGGGAACACCAACGTCATCGAGGACGACGGCAGGGTGGAACTGCACGTTTCCGAGACGGCCAGGCACGCCATCGGCGGTCTGCTCACACATGCTCCCGGTTCGATGGCGGTCATGGCCAGCACCGTCAACTCCTACAAGCGGTTCTGGGACGCCGGCCAGTTCGCCCCCAGCACCGCAAACTGGGGCTTGGATAGCCGCGGCTGCCTGGTGCGCATCTCCTCCAACGGCCGGATGGAGTACCGGGTTCCGGACGCCGCCGTGAACCCGTACCTGTCGCACACGCTGCTCATTGCCGCGATGGAGGACGGACTGAACCGCCGGCTGGATCCAGGTATGGCCGACGACGGCGGTGCGGACGTTCCGGCCCTCGGCGGCCAGTTGCCGCTCACCTTGGGCGACGCGATCGACGCCTTCGTCTCTGATACGTACCTCACGTCGGCACTGCCGGCGGACCTGGTATCGATCTACACCCAACTGAAGCAGGAGGAGTGGGCCCGCTACTGCGGCGCCATCACTGAATGGGACCGCGAGATGTACTGGGAGACCATTCCGTGAGCCGCGTCGAGACTCTTTCAGCTGGCATCCTGCGTTTGGCCTGTATCGACTCCGAGGCGCCGCCGCTGTTCAACCTGGCCGACGACCACGGCAACCGCCGCGGGTACGAGCCGGAGGCGGCCGAGCTGGTCGCCTCCGTGCTGGGCCTGCGCATCGAGTGGACGTACCTGGACTGGGACGACATGCTCCCCGCCGTGCGCGACCACCGGGTGGATGCGGTCTGGTGCGGCCAGGGCATCATCCCGGAACGCCAGGCCGTGGTGAACTTTACCGACCCGTACGCCGTGTTCGACGAAACCGTGCTGGTGCGCAAGGGCGATCCGGCCCGCTCGCCGGAGGACTTGGTTGGCTACAAGGTCGCGGCGATCGAGGGCAGCGCCAACATGAAACTGGCTGTCACCTTCGAGGGAGCCGAACCGGTCGCCTTCAACGGCGCGGACGTGTTCGGGGAGATGCTGGCGGCCCTGCGCAACGGTGAGGTGGATGCCATGGTGGACGACGACGTCGTGACCGTGCCGCTTGGGGAAGAGCCCGCGTACGATGTCGCCTTCACGCACCCCACGGGTAACCGGTGGGGGATTGGGGTGGCCAAGGACAACCCGTTCCTGCTGGCCGAGCTCAACGCGGCACTGGCAACGGTGGTGGCGGACGGGCGGCTGGAGCGGGTCTGGACCAAGTGGATGCCGCACCTGCCGTACCCGCTGGCGGCGGAGGTAGCAGTATGAGCCGCCCCTTAATCGGCGTTCCGGGCATGTGGTCCAACTCCGTCCACGGCCTGCGCTTCGATGGCGTTGCCGTGGCAGCCAAGGTGCTGCGCTGCATCGTCGCTGCCGGCGGTGAGCCGGTCGTGATGTTCCCGGGAAGCGGCGACAGCGCCGCCGAGCAGGTTGCCCGTTTCGACGGCGTGCTGCTTCCCGGCGGTGCCGACGTGGCGCCCGAGCTTTACGGAGCAGAACCGGACGAACATTATTGGCCCACCGACTACTCTGGCCAGGACGCGTATGAATCGGCCATTATGGCCGCCTGCATCGAAGCGGGAGTGCCGCTGCTGGCGATCTGCCGCGGCCTGCAGCTGCTCAACGTATCCCGTGGCGGCACGCTGCTTCAGCATCTGGAGCCGGGAACCGTGCAGCATAAGGATGCGATACATCCGGTTGCGGTTTCGGAAGGGTCATTGTTGGCAACGGTGGTCGGCAGCGGGCAGGTGGATGTCTCCTCGTACCACCACCAGGCCGTGGGTGCGCTCGGTGAAGGCCTGGAAGTGACGGCGATCGCAGCGGACGGCGTGGTGGAAGCGCTCGAAGCGCCGGAAGCTTCCATGCTCGCTGTCCAGTGGCATCCGGAAGACACCGCAGAGACCAATCCCGCCGACCACGCGCTGTTTGTCTGGGTTGTCGACGCGGCCAGACAGCGCCGTGACGTGGCTGTCGCCGCAGAACTGGCAGGTGCCCGGTGAGTGGGCTGCGGGTCAACCCCGCGGACGTGGTTCCCGCCGCCTTCGAACACCTGCCCGCGGACGCGCCGCGCGTCGCCGTCGTTGTTTCACTGACGTTCCCCGGGATGACCCAGCAGACACTGGAACTGATGGAACGCTTTACGCGTGTCGCGTTTGAAACACTGCTGGCAGCCGGTGCCCGGGCCGAGCTGGTGGACAGTGGTGCGGAACAACTGACTCCCGAAGCGGAGCTGGCAAAGTACGACGGAGTCCTCTTTCTGGGCGGCGGCGATGTGGACGCGTCGTTGTATGGCCATACTGGGCCGGTACGGAATTCCTACGGAGTCGATCTGCGGGCGGACCAGTACTGTCTGGAACTGATCCGCGGTGTGCTGGAGCGGGACCAGCCGCTGCTCGCCATCTGCCGGGGGTCGCAGCTGCTCAACGTAGCTTGTGGCGGCACGCTGATCCCTGATCTGGACCCCTGGCATCTGCACCGCGGGGGACCGGGACAACCGATGTTCCTGGACGAGAAGGTGAACCTGGCTCCCGGCTCGAAGGTGGCGGCCATCCTTGGCCGTCCAACGGTCACCGTGCGCTCGGGGCATCATCAAGCGGTGGGAACTGTGGCAGCTGAACTGCAGGTTGCCGCTTTGGCACAGGACGGTGTGGTTGAAGGTACGGAGCATCCGGGCAAGACCTGGGTGGTCGGCGTGCAATGGCATCCGGAGGACTCGGACGGGGACGCGAATGATCGGTCCCTGTTGTTTGAAGAGTTCGTGCGCCAGAGCAGGCTGAATACGGCGGCTGCGCCGGGCAGGCCGCAGGAGCCGGCCAACGCCTGATCAGTTGATCTGCGCGGTCATCCGGCCGTGCAGATCAGGTGCAGGTTCAGGTTGGGGACGTTCAGCGGTATGAAGCAGAATCCTTCCGGCGCTGCCTTGATCCGTTCCCCCACAATGAAACGTCCGGAGTTGCCCAGGATCACGCGGTTCTGGCCATTCAGGATGGCGGCATCGCCAGGAATCCGGCGGACAATCGGGATGAACTTGTTTTCAATGTCGCGGATCCGGATGTCACAGCCGGTTACACCGATGAAGGTTCCATGGACATAGGTCGGAACGGTACAGGTCATGATGTATTCGTCGAAGCCGAGATAGTCCACATAGGGGCCCGCAATGGATTGCCGGCCGGTTTTGGCAGCGATGGAAAACCAGGGGAGCTGCTCGTAATCGTAAAACCGTTCGCCCTCGGGAGCTAAATCAAAATCGAGTTTTTCAATATTTCCCGAATCAGTTCTGAACCACCATTCCAATACTCCTTCAGCGTCTTTGATTGCCGAGATCGAGAAGATTACTCCCGCGCCGACAACAATGTCATGGGAATTGAGGAACGCGGTGGATATTTCACGTAATCCGGTAATGTCTTTAGGTGATATTTTTATGCCTGCCTGAATTTTTGCTCCGAGCTGTTTTTCCACCGTGTGGGCAGTGTTGTACAGGTCCTGGTACAGCTCGTTGAGCCATGCCTCGATGGCCGTCGCACTGCTGATGGCGCGGGGTGAGGCGGGCGCAATCATGGGATCTCCTCTTCATCGCCTGCATGGGCAAGCGTGAGCTTGGTGTCAATGAGGTGGTAAGTGTTCCGCCGGATATGTTCGACAACCAAACGCTGGGCGTTGTCTGGTTCGTCCGCCCTGATCGCATCCACGATCCGCACATGCTCACGGGCGGCCGTAGCGGGGTCGAACACACCGGCGATTGGGCTCCACAGAAGCTGGCCGACCTCGGATTGCAGGCGGATCTCAAGGGTTGTGAGCCGCGGAGACTGGGCGACCACCGCCAGCTCTATGTGGAAGCGGCTGTCTGATCTCGCCTGTGTTTCGGGGGAATCGGCGTCGGCCAGCGCCTTGGCCAGCTGTTCCAGCCGGTCCAGATCCTTCGGATGGGCGCGGTCACATGCCAGCCGGGCAGCTGCTGCGGCCACGGCAGTTTGCTCGTCGCCGAGATCCCGCAGGTCCGCAATGGAAGTGTCCCGAAGGTACTTCCGCAGCTGCTGCTCCTGGGCCTGCGGGGACTTGACCACAAACGTTCCGCCATTGCGGCCGCGCCGTGTTTCAACCACCCCGCGTTCCCTTAGTTCAGCGAGGGCTTCACGAAGGGTGGCTCCCGCTACGCCGAACATGTCGGAAAGCTCGGATTCCACGGGCAGGCGCTCGCCGACGCGGAGCATGCCCAGGGCAATCGCCGTGGATATCCTCTGGACTATCGCCTCGGACCGTTCCTTTTCGGGCAGGGAGCGATAAATCTGGGACTGCAGCGCCGGCGGTGAGGCCACGATTTTCTCCCTTCTACTGGGCGACAGTTGGACGTCGGGTTTCCGGCGAATCGCTTATGAAGCATTCTACTTTATGGTTGCTGCCACATATCATCCAATTATCACTACGACATATCAAGAAATGTCTCAAATTCGCTGGATATGCAGTCTTCCTGCCGATATTTTTGAAAGCATGACTTACTACAAGAGTATAAATCCTGCGACCGGCGAAACGCTGCAGGAATTCGCAGCTGCCAACGATGAAGAAATTTCCGGGGCACTCAAGAAAACACAGACGGCCTATGATTCATGGCGGCAAAGTGCTGTTCCGGAGCGAACTGCCGTCCTGCTGCGTGTGGCCGAGCTCTACCGGGAGCGCCGGGATGAACTGGCAAGAATCATCAGTTTGGAAATGGGCAAACCGGTCAGCCAGGCCAAGGGCGAAATCGGGCTGGTCGCGGACATTTACGAGTACTACGCAACTGAAGGTCCGGCATTCATGGACGACGAGTTGCTGACCGTCAAGGGTGGCGGAGAGGCCGTTGTCCGTTCGGCCCCGATCGGAGTGCTGCTCGGCATCATGCCCTGGAACTATCCCTACTATCAGGTGGCCCGGTTCGCCGCTTCGAACCTGATGCTGGGAAACACGATCCTGCTCAAACACGCGCGGAACTGCCCGCAGTCGGCGATCGTGATGGAAGAAATCTTCCGGGACGCCGGCCTGCTCGACGGCGCCTACGTCAACATATTTGCGACCAACGAGCAGGTCGCCGAAATCATCGCTGATCCGCGCGTCCAGGGCGTCTCCCTGACAGGCAGCGAGCGTGCCGGCTCCGCGGTGGCGGAGGTGGCGGGCCGCCACCTGAAGAAGTATGTGCTCGAGCTGGGCGGAAGCGATCCGTTCATTGTGCTGGACTCCGAGGACCTGGACGCAACGGTCAAGGCTGCTGTCGGCGGGCGCATGAGCAACGCCGGCCAGGCCTGCACTGCCTCCAAGAGGTTCATCATCGTCGAGGACCTCTATGAAGAATTCGTGGATAAATTCACCAAGCGGATGGCGAGGGTCGAGCCGGGCGACCCGCTGAAGCCCGAAACGCGCTTCGGCCCCCTGTCATCGCAGGGTGCCGCCGAAGAACTGATCGAACAGGTTCAGGATGCGGTCGACAAGGGCGCTGAACTGCTCACGGGCGGCAAGCTTGTCGAAGGACCGGGAGCTTACGTGGAACCGACTGTCCTCACCGGCGTGAAGCCCGGCATGCGTGCCTACTCGGAAGAGCTTTTTGGCCCTGCCGCCGTCATCTACAAGGTGCGGGATGCCGAGGAAGCCATCGAACTGGCGAACGGGTCGCCCTACGGGCTCGGTGGAGCCGTTTTCAGCGCCGATGTAGAGAAAGCCAAAGAAGTTGCCGACCGATTGGACACCGGCATGGTGTTTATCAATTCCGTGGCAGATTCACAGGCCGATTTGCCTTTCGGCGGCGTCAAGCGCTCCGGCGTCGGCCGCGAGCTGGCCAAGTACGGCATGGCCGAATTCGTGAACAAGAAGCTGATCCGGGTGCCTGCCGCAGGTTAGGAAGGGCAGCGGCAGCAGCCTTCAAACGGGCAGTTCCGAGGGCAATGGTCCAGCGTCCAGCTGGAGCATTGCCCTCGGCAGGCATAGTGCTGTTTTCAGGAGTCCAGTGCTGCTTCAAGCTTGTCGATGTTGCCGCTCATCCACTCCACGTAGGAGACATCCTCGGGAAGGGTTTCGGTGAAGTCGACCACCGGCACACCCGTCTCTTTGGCCATTGCCTTCAGACTCTCTGACTGTGGACCTTCCACCTGGCTGTTGTAGGCCAGCAGGACCATGTTTCCTGACGTCACAAGATCCCGCGCTTCCTTGAGTTCGGCCGGGGGAGCGTCGTTCCCGGCTTCGATCGCGGCAACGAACCCCTTCGGCGTCTTGTCGACAAGCCCGATGTCGGTGAGGAGATGCTCAGCCAGCGGCGCGGTGGCGGCGATGGCACTGCCCTCATGCTCCTTGCGTAGATCGGCCATGCGACCTTCAAGGTCTCCGAGATCATCGGTGAACGCCGCCGCGTTGGACTCGTATGTGGAAGTATTCTCGGGGTCCAACTTGGTTAGCTGCGCGGCAATCTCATCGGCGATCCTGGAAATGGCCGGGAGTGAATACCAGACGTGCTCGTTGACCGCGCCGTGGCTGTGATCGTGCTCGTCGGGCTGTGCGGCAGCGGGCTCATCTTCGTGGGCTTCGTGTGCCTGCGCCTCATCTTCATGGGCGGCATCGAGTCCCGATACTTCGAATGCATCGATCACCGCTGCCACGTCCGTGTCTCCCGCGAGCTGTTCCATGAACGGATCGAAGCCACCCCCATTGCGGATGACGAGGTCAGCCTCGGATAAAGCAAGACGGTCCCTGGCCGTGCCTTCGTAAGAGTGCGGGTCCTGGCTAATGCTGTCGATGATCGCCGTGGCCGACACCTTCCCACCGCCGACGGCTTCCGCGATATCGCTGTATACGTTCGTGGATGCGACGATGCTGATCTTGTCGCTGGATGCTGCGGATGCTTGGGTGCCCGCTTCGGATTGGGGTCCGGCGCAGGACGTCAAGGCAACGGCGAGAACTGCCGTTCCGGCGAGTGCCGATCGGCGGAGTTTGGAGTGCATACGAAAAATACCTCGGTGGTTGGACTGTTGTGATCTGGGGGAGTGCTTGAGCTGGCAGATGCTTCAGCCCTGACGGGCTTTCATCCGCGGGTTCTTCTTGTTGATGACGAACGTGCGGCCGCGTCGGCGGACAACCTGCGCGCCGGGGATCTTCTTCAACGCCCGAAGTGAGTTGCGTACTTTCATTTTCTTCTTGGCTCCATTTCTGCGGCTTCTGTGGATTCGCTGGTATCCAGCCCAAAGGGGTCCGGAAACCTACCGGACTGCTGGGCGGTTTCGGCTGGCGTCAGCGCATAGCCATCGAGAAGTTCTCGAAGTTCTTCTGGCCGGATTTCTTCGCCGGTGACGGCTATGACCGTCGCCCTGTCACCGGATTCGGGATCCCAGTCCAGGATTGCGTCCGTGCTTCCGGCCGGGTGGCTGCTGGCGGCATCGGGCAGATCAGCGGCCCAGGGACCGGTGTTCTCGAGCAATACACGCGGACCGATGCCTTGGATGGCGATTCTGCAGGTTGGCGCCGAAGCCATCCACAGGCGTCCACGCAACCAGACGCACCCTTCGGCCAGTTGGGGTAGAGCTTGTCTGAAGCGTCCGGGATGCAGCGGCCGGCGGACTCGGTGCAGAACGGTGGTGTACACGGTGGAAGTGTCCGCAGCCGGAATCCGCACCGTACCGGGCACGGACCGTGCCCGGGCCTCGGCAGCATCGTGGCGCGCCGGGGAGCGAGTTGATCCTGCTTCGATCAGGGTGGAGTGCGGCGCGAGTTCGCGGAGCAGCAACAGGCTTCTGCCCCGGTGATTCCCGGCGCTGGAGGGGAAAGGACCGGCCAGAAAGACCGTATCGCTGAAGCTCAATTCTTCCAGGAGGAATTCACCCGCGGTTCGTTCTTCCTTGCGGGCGGCGGTGTAGCCGGATCCAAACAGTGTGTGCCGGTCCCACATCTGATCTTCCAAGGAGGACGGATCGCATGCCAGGACGACCGCCGCGATCTTAAAGAGGCTCTTCACACCCTGGGTGATTCCGTGGACCGCCATTGACGCGGCCATCGTAGGTGGGAGCCCCATAATGATGTGCTCATAGCCGTCGGCAAGCAGGCGCTCAACCGTCGGTGCCACATCCAACCTCACCGTGCAGCTGAGGCAGCCGTGCTCCAGTAGGTTTTCATGCCGCTCCAGCAGTCGGCCGTCATGGAAAACCTGCCGCACCACGGTGCCGTTTTCCAACAGATCATGGATGACGACGGCGGTATCCACCCTGCCGCTGGAGAGGTGATCGAGTGCCGGGGCGCGGCAGAGCGCGTCCAAAGAACTGACGAGTGTGATGTGCATGCCAGCCAGCATACATGAGAATCATTCTCATTACGACGAATGGGGAATTTCCAACTGCATCCGATGGCCAGCTCTGAAGACCGCTAGCAGGACATAGGAAAACGGTCGGCGTAGCTGGTGTACCAACTATGCCGACCGTCCTCAGCGACCTGCCTGATCGAAGGGTTAGGCCTGCGGCTGCAACGTTCTGGTGCGGCTTGCCAGCCGGAGGCCGGCATAAATGGCGGCGGCCAGCAGTGGTGTGACCAGCGTTCCCACCGTCGATCCCCAGGCCAATCCGGACTGGATCAGCCCGATACCGATGGCGGCCGAAACACACCACGCGGCGACGCCTGCAGTGTTTACTGTCGGGAACGAACTGTCGGGCAGGTGGCCGGGTTCAACGGGCCTGCCGGAGCGCCGGTCCAGCGCAATGTGCGTCAGGGCGATCGCCACCCAACCGGTGACCAGGGCGCCCTGCCAGGACAGAGCCACCAGGAGGTACTGCACCACGGGCAGCAGCATCAGCAGGAAGATGATGCCGGCGCCGAGGAGGTTCCAGACAATTCGCGGCAGCTTCACTTTGAAGGCACGCTCGCCGAACTCCCGCAGGTTTGAGATGCCCAGTGCATAGTTGGCGGTGTTGATCCGCGTCTGCGAAACAAAGACCACCAGGAGGCCGAAGAGGCCCATGAGGGAGACCAGTCCGCCGGCCACTCCGGTCTCGGTGGCTTCAAGGCCCGGGATGGTGAAGGTCAGGAAGATCCCGATCAGGGCGTTTGCGCCGAAGGCCAGCGCGTAGAACAGCCAGCCGAAGGTGTACCTCTTGTGGAATTTCTCGTCCCGGGGCCGGCCAAGGGCAGCGAAGTCCATGGTGTACATCATGAGGATCCAGACGCCCATGAAGGCGGCAAAGGTGCCGAGCCAACCCGGACCGCCCTCGGCGAGCCCGAGTGCCGGCACCGAGTGCGTGAGCCAGTCATCGGAGAAACCGTGGGCGGTTCCGGCCCAGATGACGGCGGCAACCAGACCGCCCCAATACACGGGCAGCAACCAGCCGTTGATCTTGTCCAGCCAGCGCTGGATTCCGCCGGCGACCAGGGGCAGGGTGTACACGACGACGACGGCGTACCAGAGTGCCATCGGTCCGCCGAACTGTGCCTGGAACGCGAAGGCGAGGATGGCGCCTTCGAAGACCGCGTAATAGACCGCCGTGGCCGCAAAGATGATGGTCGCCAGCAGCGCACCCGTGCGGCCGAGGAGATGTTCCTATAGGCAAGTCTTACGGTGTTAAGTCCTCTGGTTGCACTCCGCCGGTCGAGGGAAACGTGTCTTCTTTCGATAGACGGGAGGGATCAGGGCCGGGACTTGGGCGGGCGGTCCTGAGGCGTGTCTCCCACTTTTTGTCGCTTGGTTCCCCACGGCTATCTACTGGCGGGGCCTACTAAGCGATATCCATCGAGCTTTGTCATAGGTTGGTGTCTGGCGTCGGACCCAACTAATAGCTCAACCGCAGCTAAGCGGCGGTGGTTGTTCGATTCCTTTTCACCAGCCCGAGTACGAGCAGGACCACTCCCGCGACGAACACTCCAGCACCGCTTATTATCAGCGCCTTTTCAGTCGGGTTTATCGCCACTACACGGCGGAAAACCTCGGGTTCTAGCTTCTCCTGCAGATCCTCTAAGTACATGAAGCGCGAGAAGGCCGATGTCCACATGGCAAATTCCAAGCTGAGTGCCACGAGGATAAGTGCAATGCCGATGATAAACATGGCCTGAACTTTGCTAATCATTGGTGCCCCCGTTAGATATTGATTTGAAGTGAAATAGAGGCGGGTTGTTGGGCCGCCATGGATCCGCAGCCCAACAACCCTTTCAGTTATAGCCGGGTCGCCCTAAGACCAGTAGCCGTCATAGGGGTTGCAGCGGTACTTGGTGAGGGAAGTCGCCCAGTTGATCGTCGGCCTCCAAGACTCAAGGTTGTATTCCGGAAGCGATGCAGGGTAGCCAGCAATATGACAATAGAACTGCTCCTGAATTGAGTTCGTCCACCGCCAGGAATTCGATCCTAGCTTTGTGCGGACTTCGTCACGATGTGCCCACCAAATTGTCGCGTCCCGGTTTTGAGTCCCCCAGTAAGTGGGGCTCACATTGATCTTGTATCCCTGCGACGTGAAGGTGACATACGGAGAGTAGTAAAGATCGATTCCGAACCATGGATCTGCCACCACGGGGTATGCCACATCATTAGAGGCCGTATGAGCCACTACCTGAACAAGCGACGTGCCGGCCACCTCATAGTGGGTAGCGATATCTCTCCCCGAGGAATCCTTCGCCCACGGAGCCGCTACTCCACCGAGGTACTCACCTTTGTTAGAGACAATATCGACACCACCGTCGGGACGTAACTCTAGTGATGCACCGGAAGCGACGCCGAGTCCGTACCGATAGCTCGTTGGCGCAGCGGAGGAGGTTATCGTAGTTGCGACCTGCAGCGATCCGTCTTCCTTCGGCAGAGCGCTGGTAATGCTACCGTCACCGTTGTCGAACTGCACCTGCCCATCGGAACCAGCGACAGCTTTCGCCTTTTTCTCGGATGCTGGCAGGTTAACCCGAATGGTTGTCTCATCTGAGCGGATGACGGCAGGTCGAGATGAGTCGCTGGGCAGCGTTACGTCTCCATTTTGTGTAGACATCGGACCACTCGGAGCGCCCCGAAGGTCATCAGCCATCAACGAGCCCTCAAGGACCTCCGGCGCCACAATTGCCAAGGTTCCGTGCTCCTGGGACTCTTCCGCTTGAGCAGGACCTAGACCCGCAAGCAGAAGAACCGCAGCGGTTCCCGCTGACGCCACTAAGCGTCGTTTGAACGTATGCAATTTTTCCCCTAATAGAAATTGAGACCTGATGGATCGTTTATCCATCGATACGACTTCACATAAGAAATTCAGTGAAGTCAACGCTGTTCTAGGTGGAGAAGCCGGGTGATGCCTGATCGTGATCAGCGATTCCGCAATTCGGGAAAATGCTGTGGGAAGTGGACTAAGCCATCCAGAGCTGATAGCTACAACTGCGGATAACTTAGGTATCCGTCGTCGCGTCGCTGTCAGCGAAGCACTTTGACAGAGGCGAAACTCTTGCGTCCTTCAAGCAGCTGACCCAATTGAAACATTCGTATCTGGAACTATCCGTGTATGCAGTTGGAGGTCCTTTTTCAAGGCATAGTAGAGCTCTCTGGCGACGAATCGTTTGAGGCTCCTGATCACGTCGGACTTTGAATGTCCCTGACTCTGTTTGCGCTCAAGGTAGGCCTGAGATCTCGGATCGGACTTTAGCCGCCCGACGGTGATCAGGTAGATGGCTCTGTTGGCTTGGCGGTTGCCGCCTCGGTGTAGCCGCATCCGGTGCGATTTACCGGACGCGACCGGTATCGGCGCCACCCCGCAGAGCCGCGCGAAGGCTGCTTCGCTCGGAAAACGGCTAATGTTCTCGCCTGCGGTAATAAGCAGCTGGGCTGCGCTAACCGGCCCCACTTGGGGCAGGGTCATGGTCGTCGGCGCGACAGCGGTGACGAGGCGGTTGAGGTGCTTGTCGACATCGTTGATCTGCGCAGTGAGTTCAAAGGCCCGGCGACCAAGTTCCCGTAGGGCGTACTTTGCTGCCTGCTCCGGCTCGTCCAGCCTGACCAGGTCGGGGCGAAGCGATCTTGCCTGCATAGCTTTGGCCTGTAAGGTCTTGGCGTTGAGGCGTCCGCGCAGGGCGGCAGGGGCTGTAACCAAGATGTCGCGCAGCTGCACGAGGGTAGCTGTCCGTGATTTCACGGCCGAATCACGGATGAGGTGGAGGTTTCTGATCGCTTCGACGGCTCCGGTGGTGTCTTTTGCCGGTGAGGAACACTCTCCGGAGAGGACTTTACGTGCGGCAGCTTCTGCATCGATGACGTCGTTCTTCCCGGATCGGCTGCGGACGAGCGCATGCCCCCGATTCACCTCGAGGACATCCAAGCCGGCGGCAAGAAGATGACGGGTAAGTCCCGCCCCATAGGAGCCGGTGCATTCCACGCCGACCGCGCTGATGGTGCCAAAACCGTCTGCCCAGTCCAGCAGTTGTTGATAGCCGACCAAGTCAGTGGAGAAACGTCGATCGCCAAGCATCTGCCCGTTGGCATCCAACGCGGCTGCGTGGTGGACGAGTGAGTGAGTATCCACGCCGATGGTGACGGCTCGGGTAGGGCGCTTTGTCACAAGAGTCATGTTTCTCGTTCCTGTCGATGGCTATGGAGGCGAGCACGGTTGACCGGGCCGGGCGGACAAAGCACTGAAGAGCTAAGCTGCACGTTCCTATCAAGTCACAACTCCCGTCCGGCCCGGTCGCCCATGGTGAGTGGCAGAGGAACGGAACCGACATATCTCCTCCTGGACAGTTCCAGCAGTCAATGCTGGCCGTCACGCAGCGGGTAAGTCAGGAACCCCTCCCCTGCCACATGGCATCCATCATTCCTCAGTGCGCAGCGGGAGAACTGGGCGACGGTCAGGCCGTTTCGCAGTGCGTAGCCGGCCAGGACGCGGTTGATGAGGCCGTAGCTGAGGATGGTCAGGCCCAGACCGATCAAGGCGTCCCGGGTGCCGTAGGCCTGGGCGAGTGCGGCGCCGATGTAAACGAAGAACATTGCGCTGACCAACCCGTACCAGGCCATGGTGAGTGAGCCGCGGCTCATGCGGGTTGAATTGCTGGTTTCCTGAGGTAGTGCTTCGGTTGATGACACGGTTGTCTCCCGTAAGCGGGCATGGCGCCAGGAACAGACGTCCCTGACGCCATGCTGTGAGGATGGATTAGGGCCTTTTGGCCGGGTGGTTTACTGCCAGTGGGCGGAGGAGCGCCTGCCCATCAGCTCGCGGTACTGCTCTGTTGTGGTGGGATAGAGTTCGCCGGTTCCCCAATCGAGAATGACGCCGTAACGCCGGATCACGTCGAGCATGTGCAGTTCGCCGCTGCGGTACTTTTCGGCGATAGCGGTTGCGTCTTCGGTCAACCATCCAAGGCGCTGGCTGCGGATGTCGGCGCGGAGCTCATCGCTTGCTGTTTCGTCGATCTCGAACTGGTCCAGCTCGGCGTCGATCTCACGGATGACGACGCCGTAGTCCGCCGCCGCGCGCTCGATGGAAACGTAGCCGTCGATGACATCTTCGACAACCTCCGCATATGAACGCTCCAGCGGGTCACCGTAGCCGCCGCCACCTGCGGACGGCCGGGTGAACGAGTCGCCAGACTGAATCGGTACTGAAGAGAAATTGGAGCCGAGGAAACGTTCGTCGGCCGTGCCCTTGTTGAGCCAGACGCCGTGCGGGATGGAAGGCAGGCCGCCTTCGATGCCCCAGGTGATGGAGCGGGCGCGGTCACAGCAGTAGCTCATCACGGTACTGGTGGCATCGGTGAGGGTGCCGCCCTTTTCAATACCGAGCCCGCCCCGGAAGCGTCCGGGTCCGCCGGAATCAACGGCAATCTGGTGGACGGTGGTGAGGACGGGAGAGAGGCGCTCCTGCCCTTCCACCGGCTGCACAGCGAGGCCCGGGCCGAAGACCGGCGCCGTAGCGCTGGCGCCGTCCTTGCTGGCCCTGCCGCCCCAGCCGCCGGCCATCCAGTCGTACCACATGAAGTAGGGGTTGTCGGAGGTGCGGTTGTCCCGCCCGCCGACCAGCAGATACTCCAGGTTGAAGGCACACGCCATGGCACGTTCTGGCATGATCTGGGACCACAGTTCGAAAATGCCGTTCATGAGCTTTTCATACGGGCCGGAACAGAAACCGGTGACGGCGTAGGGCCAGCCCGCGTTGACTACGGTTCCTTCCGGTCCGATCTCGGCGTCTACGGCCGCGTAGAAGCCGGAGTTGAGCGGAACGTCCGGGAAGAAGGTCTTGGTTCCCGCGTAGATGGCGGAGTGCGTGGTGCCGTAGCCGGAATTGAGGAACGTCTCCACGGCCGGTGCCGACCCGGTGAGGTCGTAGTGGATTCCCTTACCATCGAGCGTCAGCTTGATGTGGATGGGGACCAGGCCCTCGCCCTTGCCCGGGTCGAAATCGATGTAGTCCACAGTTTCCCACTGGCCCTGCGGCAGGGTTTCGAGCCGCCGCCGGACAATCCGTTCCACGTAGTCCTGCGTCTCCTGCATGGCAGCCACGACGGTGTCCTTGGAGTACTTGTCCACCAGGCGCAGGACCTCGCGCTCGCAGACCGCTGTCGCCTCGGACTGGGCCTGGAGATCGCCCATGGCCTGCTGCGGCGCCCTCGTATTGGAAACCAGCAGCTGGGCAACATCGTGGAGGAAGATGCCTTTGCTCCACACGCGGACCGGCGTGATGCGCAGCCCCTCGCCGAAATGTTCCTTCGCATTGACGTCGAACGATCCGGGGACATTGCCGCCGATGTCAGCCCAGTGGCCCTTGTTCTGGGCGAAGGCAATCACTTCGCCTTCGGAAAACACCGGCCTGATAAAGCTGACGTCATTGAAGTGGGTGCCGCCGCGGTAAGGGTCGTTGATGGCGAAGACGTCGCCTGGGTGGATGTCCGTACCGAACTCTTCGAGGATGGCCTTGCACTGGAAGTGCAACGTCCCCACATGGACGGCGATGTCCCCGCTGCCCTGCATCACGGTATTTCCTTTGGCGTCGCAGAGAGCGGAGGAAAAGTCGCGGGAGTAGATGACAAAGGAATAGCAGGTGCGCAGGATCTGCTCGCTCATGAGGTCCACGCTGGTGGCGAAGGCGTTCTTGAGGACCTCGAAAGTGACAGGATCCAGGCCCGAAGCCAAACGGGCAGCGGAATGCGCGGAATGCGTGTCGGGTGCCAGTACCGTGTCGGTCATTACTTGGCCTCCTCGTTCTTGAATTCGGTCAGATGGATGCGGATGTTCAGCCATTCATCGATCTCGGCGGTTGTCCGCGGCGGGACCACGGTGGTGGAGTCCAGCTGGTCGATGATGGCGGGTCCGAGAAATGTGGCGCCGGCAGGCAGCGCCGCGCGGTCGAACACCGGGGTCTGTACCCAGCCGTCCGCGCCGAAGTAGACGGGCCGCACGGATTTCGGTTTGCCCGGATCGGCCAGGAGCTCCTTCTCCGGGGCGAACGAGGGCTTGGGGGTCTTGCCGATCGCGGACAGCTGCAGCTGGTAAATCTCCACCGGCTGGTTGTCCTGGCGGAAGGCGAACTCGCGCTCGTGCTCCTGGTGGAAAGTCTGGATAGCTTCCTCAAGGGCGCCCTTGCCGGAGCCCATGGGAACAGCGAGCGAACGCCACTGACCCTGGTAACGCATCGAGATGACCCGCTGCAGCACCGAGTTCTCCTCGTCGACGCCTTCATGGCGCAGCCGCGCGGTGGCCTCGGTTTCCAGGTTCAGGAACTGGGCTTCGAGATCCTCGGGATCGGCTTCGGAAGCCAGCGCCGTATACATGGCGGACAGGTCGTGGCGGATGTCCACGAGCAGGCAGCCCATGGCCGAGGTGACGCCGGGGTTCGGAGGTACGACGACGGTGGGAATGTTCAGCTCGCGGGCCACCTCGGCGCCGTGTAGGGCGCCGGCGCCGCCGAAGGCGATGAGCGCAAAATCCCTCGGATCGTAGCCGCGGCGGATGGAGATCAGACGGACCGCGTCGGCCATGTTGGCGTTGGCGACCTGCAGGATTGCTTGGGCAGCCTCTTCATCGCTCATACCCAGCGGACCGGCGATGACGCGGTTGACGGCGTCCTGGGCGAGGCCGCGGTCCAGGCTCTTGGCGCCGCCGGCCAGCGTCGTGCCCAGGCGGTTGAGCACCACATTCGCATCGCAGTTGGTCGGCTGGTCGCCGCCGGTGCTGTAACAAGCCGGTCCGGGATCCGCACCGGCCGACTGCGGTCCGTTGCGGAGGGAACCTGCGATGTCGATGTGCGCCAGAGAGCCGCCGCCGGCTCCGATGGTCAGTACTTCGATGCTGGGGAAGACAATCGGGTGGCCGTATTCAACCTGCCATTCCTTGGTGATGCGCAGCTCGCCCCCGGATACCAGCGCAATATCCGTTGACGTACCGCCCATGTCGAGGCCGACGGCATTCTCGTAACCGCACTGCTGCGCCACGTGCTTGGCTGCAATAGCGCCGGCGGCGATACCTGAAGCGGCCAGTCTCACCGGGTAGCGCTTCACCATCCGCGGCGTCATCGATCCGCCGCCGGAGTGCAGCAGCAGCAGGTCCCCGCTGTAGCCGCCGCCCTTGAGCTCATCCGCTAGCCGGTTGACGTAGCCGGAAACCAGCGGGGCCAGCACCGCATTGGAAACGGCGGTATTGAAGCGGTCGTGCTCGAAGATCTCGGGCAGGATCTCGGCTGACGTCGAGACCGTGGCCTCGGGGAGTTCCTCTTCCAGGATCTTGCGCATGCGCACTTCATTCTCGGCGTTGGCATACGAGTTGATGAAGCAGACCGCGATCGTGGTGACGCCGCGCTTCCGCAGCAGGGCAGCAAGGCGACGGGCATCGTCCTCGTCCAGCGGCGTGATGACGTTGCCTGCGTAATCCACGCGTTCGGTGACCTCGAAGCGGTCGCGGCGGCGAATGTAGGGGCCGGTGACGTCGTTGTAGGCATCCCACAGGTCGTCTTTGGTGCCGTCGCGGATTTCGATCACGTCGCGGAAACCGCGGGTGGTGACCATAGCCGCCGTCGGGAAGTTGCGGGTAATGAGCGCGTTGGTGGCAACGGTCGTCCCGTGTGAGAAGAGCGAGACATCGGCCAGATTGATCTCGGCACGCTTGACGCCGTTCATCACGGCCAGCATAGGATCCTCAGGCGTGGAGGGGACCTTCGTGACCCGCATGCGTTGTGTTTCTTCGTCGAAGATGCAGACGTCGGTGAACGTCCCACCAACGTCGACGGCGACTCGGACATTAGCCATCTTGTGATTCCTCCAAGGATGTGGTTTCGCGTAGCCACTACGATCCAGTGTGACCCAGCTCTCTGTCACTGGAGGAACTGAAATACCATGGAAGCGCAATTGTAGTTTTTACAATCACCGCCCGGTGGCTTTCCGATCGGCACCGACGGCAGATTCTCAAGGACGTATTCGATGGATGCAAAACCCGCCCTTTCGCTCTCCGATGTCGTCGGGCAAGACGGTTTGGGGCTGCAGGCGGTCGTGCCGGGGGACCCGAACGCCGTCGTTATTGGAGCGCATACCAGCGAGATCCATGATCCGGCGAAATGGTTTGAGCCGGAAAGCGTCATGCTGACCACAGGGCTGCGTTTTGTCGGAGCCGAGAGCGATTCGGCGCTGGCAGACAGGCTGGTCGCGGAATTGAAGTCGGCCAAGGTGGCGGCGTTGTTTTTCGGCGTGGGAGTGTATTTCCAGGAAGTGCCCCGCACGCTCACGGCTGCGTGTAAACGGGCGAACTTCCCGTTGTATACGGTGGCGGCGGAAGTGCCCTTCCACCACATCGAGAATTTCATCAACCAGTCCAAACTCTCGCCGGACTCCTACGTCCTCAAGCGTGCCATGCGGTTGACCAACGACCTGCTGCAAAGAGTTTCCGCCGAGAACCCGGTCCAATCGCTGATCGCCAGGCTTGGTTCGGTGTGCCGCGGAACCGCGGTGTTGTACGAGGACTCCGGCCGGATCGTTGAATCAACGGGCGAAGGCCCGACTCATCTGATCTGGAACGAATTGCGGGATCAAAAGCAGGTGTCGGACCGGATTTCCATTGGCCGCTGGGAGGTCATGGCCCGCCCGCTGGTGCTGCGCGGGAACGGCTACTGGCTCGCCATCGCGAGTAGGAACACTGGGGTGATCGATGAACTGGGGGAGATGCTGCTGGAGACAACCCAACGCCTGCTCGGGGCGATCAACGGCATCAGCCAGTTCTCCGTTTCGAAAGAACGCCATGAAAACGCCCAGTTGCTCAGTATGCTCCAGGACGGCATTCCGGTGGCAAGGGAATACCGGCACTGGGAACGGATGCGCCCGTTTCGGTTTGTGCCGTATGAACGGGTTCGTGCCGTCGTCGCAGCAAATCTGGAGCAGGAGCCGATTCCCGCTCCACTGGTGGAAAGACTCCTGCAAAGGGCTTCGGTCAGCGGTTTGGGTCTGCTGCTGGCGGAAAACGGCCGGACGCCGGAGAGCCCGCCGGGATTCCATGCACTGGTTTCTGACACCGCGGCGCTCGAGGCTTGGCTGGGATTGGCGGAGGATGTGTTCATTGGGCTTTCCGAACCCTATTCGGATCTTGCCACCACACCGGACGCCTTCCGGGAGGCCGATACGGCCGCTGGAATCGCTCGCCGGAGGGCGAGAGCAGCCGGCGCGAACGGATCCGGCGGCCGGTGGATCGTTCGGTTGGACGAGGTGGATCCGGTGACCTGGCTGCTGGCCAGGCGGCAGTCGCCGCAGGATTCGGACAAGCTGGGCAAGTTCGTCCAGGGGCTTGACCGGGACACGGAGCTCAGGCAGACAGTCCTGTGGTACCTGGCCCGGAACCTGGACATAGCGCAGGTTGCCAAGATGCTCTTCGTCCACCCGAACACCGTCCGTTACCGGTTGAAGAAAGCCGAGGATCTCATCGGCGGCCCGCTCTCCAGCTCGCGGATCATCGCGAATCTTTACCTGGCCTATCACGAGGACATCCTCGCGCTCGAAGAGACCGACCCGGTGTGAGGGAGGCACCGGGGCGTTCGAAAAGCGTCCGCGGTGTAGCTTGGGGATAGCCAATGACAGTTTCCGAGGGGAGCCCTGACCATGACCGATCTTTATCTGTCCGGAGATCCGGTTGCTGATGATCTGCTGAACGCCAATCCGTTCGCCCTGCTCACGGGCATGCTGCTCGATCAGCAGATCCCGATGGAAGTAGCCTTCAGCGGTCCGGCGAAAATGGCCGAACGCATCGGCGGCCTGGATGCGCAGCAGGTCGCACAGCTGGATCCCGAAGAGTTCCTCGAAGTATTCCGGCAGAAACCCGCCGTCCACCGGTTCCCTAAGTCCATGGCCGGCCGGGTGCAGGATCTCGCGCGGACAATCGTTGAGGATTACGACGGCGACGCGTCGCACATCTGGACTGCCGGAAATCCGAGTGGCGCTGAGGTGCTTGCGCGGCTGAAAGCGCTGCCCGGATTCGGTGAGCAGAAGGCGAAGATCTTCCTAGCGTTGCTGGGCAAGCAGTTTGGGCTGGAGGCCTCCGGCTGGCAGGAGGCGGCAGGGGACTACGGGCGCAACGATGTCGCGATGTCGATCGCCGACGTCACCGGGCCGGAGTCGCTTGTCGCAGTGCGCGAATTCAAGCGGCAGCAGAAGGCGAAGAAGAAGTAGCGATAGGTTGAGCAATTACTTTATCGTCTCGGTCTTGTTGCTCGTGTATCGAGGGAACGGCAATGCCGTGCTTGTTTCGCGTCGCTATCCTAACGACAAATATCCGTCCGATATGCTGCCGGAAGTGCGGCTCCGTAAGGGGAGCGCCCCTCATGAAGCGGCTGTCGCTGATTTTGAAAAATCTACTGGGCTGACATTAGGAAATCTGGCTTATAGGGACGCCTTTATACGCGGTGGCACCGGACTGGTGCTGGTATGTACCAGCAGTCTTACGGATGGCACCGAAGTTGTGTCGCGTTATCCGCAAGAAGAACTATATGAATGGTTAAGCAAAGAGCAGCTTCTAGGGATGAGCGATAGGTATGCCAACTATGGGCATGCTATGGAACATTGGCCATTTGCCGACGATAAGTGCTGATTTGGTTCAAGATGAGTAGCCTTAGGATCTGGGCTAGCCTTGGGGCATGGCACGCCCAAACGTTCCGCCCAATACCGTTACTGTCTTCACCGATGTCATGTGCGGCTGGTCCACACTGGCGCTGCACCGCTTCTACCAGGCTCGCGACGCAGCCGGACTGACCGGCCGTTTGCATGTTGACCTGCAGCTGTTCCTGCTCGAGGACCTCAACCGTACTGCCCTCAAGACCTCGATGATCGAACCGGAGAAGCCCGTCATCAATGCGCTGGAGCCGGAACTGGGGTTCACAGCGTGGCAGCGCGATCCCTCCGGGTGGCCCGTGACCAGCTTGCCGGCCAACGAAGCGGTCCACGCTGCCAAGGAACAATCCCTCGCGGCGGCCGAGGAACTCGACATGGCGTTGCGGCTGGCGTTTTGGCGGGACAGCCGCTGCATCAGCATGCGCCACGAAATTCTCGACGTCGCAACGGCGTGCAGGGACGTCGACGTCGACAGGCTGCGTGACGCTTTCGACACGGGCAGGGCACGAGGACCCATGATGGAGTCATATTTTGCCCACCGCGACGATGTCCAGGGCAGTCCGCACTTCTTCCTCGCCGACGGTACGGATGTAGCCAATCCGGGGATGGAGCTGCACCAGGAAGACCAGGACGGCACCGAAGTTCCCGTGGTCGATGACGACGATCCCGGCGTCTACGACGGTCTGGTCCGGCATGCGGCGACAGCGGCCGGCGTCGGATAGCCGCACGGGGCCCATCGCCCACATAACGGATTGAAAACGGCTTCCGGGGTTGTGGGGCGGTGCTGAGCTTGGCAGAGTGGTAAGTGTGCTGATGGATTAGCGCAGACAGCCTCACAGCAGGACAATCAGGAAAGCGGGTACATCATGCAGATCGACAAGCAGCAGATCCTCGACCTCCTCCGGTCTACGGGCGAAACCGGCAAGGCCGAGCAGGCGCAGAAGGACCTGCCGGACCAGGTAGATACCGAACGCGATTCCGGACTGCTTTCCAAACTCGGTATCGATGTCAACGCACTGCTTAGCAAACTCCCCGGCGGACTAGGCGACAAACTGGGCGGCCTGGGAGACAAGCTCGGCGGTTTTGGCCGCTGACCAAACAGCCACCATCTAAATAAGCTCCGGCCCGGCACACCGCACGATAGTTGGGGGTGTCGGGCCGGCTCCTTCCCAAATTGCCCAAGGCTGAGGAGTTTGCGGTGCTGATCCTGTTTGGCTTCACCCGGAGGCCGCGTGTGCTGGCCACCCGGCCGGGCACGTGCCCTTTCTGCGGCGTGAGCGGGCCGCAGCGTCTCATTGAGGAAGCTGGCAAATTCTCCATCTTCTTCATCCCCATCTTCACCACCAGCCGTCGCTACTACACCGAATGCCTGAACTGCGGGCGCCAAAACGAGATCTCCCGGCAGCAAAAGGACGCGCTCCTGCAGGGGTGACAGCTGCAGGAGTAACAGCATTATTTTGCGGTGGCGGTTCCCATGACGAGCGGGTTGAGCGGCTGCCATTTCGGCCCGATAAAGAACTCTTCGTCCAGTTTCACGGTAAAACCGGCAGCCGCGATGGCTGCAACGGTGTCGCGGTTGGGATTGCAGCCCTGCGCGGCAAAGTGCCATACCGGGCGGACCAGATCCTGGACCTTGGCATGGGTGCCGAAGCCGCGGACATGCTCGAGGAACAGCAGTTTCCCGCCGGGCTTGAGCACCCGCCGTGCCTCGGCCAGGGCGGATGCCTGGTCCGGCACCGTGCAGAGCACCAGGGTGTAGACCACCGCGTCTACGCTGGAATCCGCTGCGGGCAGCCGAGCCGCTTCGCCGTCGTCGATCGTCACCTCGGTCCGCGCGGTGCCGATCTTCGCTTCCAGCCGCTTGCGCATATTCGCGTCCGGTTCCACCGCGGTGACAGTGCACGACGGCGGGAAATGCGGCAGGTTCGCGCCGGTCCCGGCACCGACGTCGATCACCCTGCCCTGCAGGCCGGACAGCAGTGCCGCCCGGCGCTGGCTGAGGACCTGGGTCTCGGCGAAGCGCGTGGCGGAGTCGTAGCGTGCGGCAAAGAACGCGCTTTTCAGTCCCACGGTTTACCTGCTTCCCGCTCGGCAGCTGCCGCAGGCTCAGTAGTCATCGTCGCGAACGTCTTCGTCCCGGTCCGCATCATTTTCGGCTTCATCATCCTGGGCCCCTCCGGGAGCGGGACCGAGCGCGGCGAGGACTTCCTTGGCCACGGCCTCGCTGGACTGCGGGTTCTGCCCGCTGATGAGGTTGCCGTCGAGGACCACGTTGCTGGCCCACGCCGGCCCCGCCTGGACAATGGCGCCGTTGGCCCGCAGCGTCGATTCCACCAGCCAGGGCGTGTTGTCGCCGGTGCCGCCGCCGAGTTCCTCCTCGTCCGTGAAAACGGTCAGACGTCTGCCCGCAAAGGCGAACTCGCCGTCGTCGTTCCTTGCGCTGAGCAGTCCGGCCGGGCCGTGGCAGAACGGGGCGATGATAATTTCCGCGCGGTCCGCCTCGGCCAACAGCCGGCCCAGATCCGAATCCGTGGCGAGGTCGGCCATGGGGCCGTGGCCGCCGGGCAGCACAATGGCGTTGTAGTATGTCGGGTCGACCTCGGAGAGCACAAACGGGTGCGACAGCTCGGCGTCGATCTCCTCGAGATAGGCGGTGAAATCGTCGGCCTTCTGCTGGCTGCCGGCCGATTCCGCCGTGAGACTGACGGCGTCCACCGTGGGCTTCCTGCCGCCGGGCGTGGCGATATTGACGGTGTGGCCGGCCTCGCTCAGCAGCCGGTGCGAGACTACCAGCTCCTCGGCCCAGTAGCCGGTGGGATGCTGGGTGCCGTCCTTCATCATGAGCGAGTCTGCGGCCGAAACGACCATAAGGATCCGTGCCATGCTAATGCTCCTTGCGCCGGGATGGATACATCCACCGTGCCACAGCGGCCGCCGCAGGAACAGGGTGCGGGGGCTGGGCCCTAGATCTGTTCCACGGCAGCAGCACTATTGTTTTCCCCAACGTGCCAGTGGAAGTATTCGATCATGACTACGTCACTGACTATCGGATATGCCGCGATGCTCGAGCAGTTCCACCCTCGCGAGGCGGTTGAGCTCTCCGAATATGCCGAGCAGAAGGGCTTTTCCGGCGTGATGGCGGCAGACCACTTCCAGCCGTGGGTTCCCGCCCAGGGTGAATCGGCCTTCGTCTGGAATGTGCTCTCCGCCCTGGGGGAACGGACCAAGGGCGACATCGGGCCCGGCGTCACCTGCCCTACTTTCCGGTGGCATCCGGCGATGGTGGCGCAGGCCTCGGCGACGCTGGCCGCCATGTATCCGGGCCGGCACTGGCTGGGGCTGGGATCGGGGGAGGCGCTGAACGAGCACATCACCGGGCAGTACTGGCCGGAACCGCCGGAGCGGATCAACCGGATGTTCGAGGCGATCGAGATCATCAACAAGCTCTTCACCAACTCGCTGGCGGGCAAGGACGTCCGGCACAACGGCGCCTACTACAGGATGGAGTCCACCCGGTTGTGGACCATGCCCGAGGTGCCGCCGGAAATCCTGGTGGCCACGGCGGGCCCGGTCACGGCCAAGCGAGCGGGCAAACATGCCGGCGGGCTGATTACGGTGGGGGCGCCGCTGGATAAGGTGGCGATGCTCTTCGACCGGTTCGACGCCGGCGCCAAGGAAGCGGGCAAGGATCCGTCCCGTATGCCGAAGGTGCTCCAGCTGCATCTGAGCTGGGCCCCGACCTACGAGGAAGCGCTGTCCAATGCCATGACCGAGTGGCCCAACGGCGGGATGAAGTTCCCCAAGGGGGACATCCGGTCTCCGTTCGAGCTTGAGCAAATGGCCAAGCTGGTCCGGCCGGAAGACTTCGAAGGCCGGCTGGTCATCTCCGAAGATCCGGACGTGCACCGCGCCTACATCCAGAAGTTCGCGGACCTGGGCTTCGACCGGATCTACCTGCACAACGTGGGCCGCAACCAGCGCGAGTGGATCGATGTGTTCGGCGCAAAAGTCCTCCCGGCGTTGACCCGATGAGCCGGCGCGTGCTGTCCGTCTTCGCCGTCGAGGGCATCGGCGAAATCACCGCCGGCGACGACCTGGCCACCGTCATCCATGAGGCCGTGCGCGGGGAACTTCGGGACGGGGACATCCTTGCGGTCACGTCCAAAATCGTATCCAAGGCCGAGGGGCGCGTGCGGCGGGCAGCGGACCGCGAGGAAGCGATTACGGCGGAAACGGTACGGGTTGTCGCCACGCGCGCCCATGCGAACGGCGTGACCCGCATCGTCGAGAACCGGCTGGGCATAGTCTCCGCGGCGGCCGGGGTGGACGCCAGCAATACGCCCGAGGGGACCGTCCTCCTGCTGCCCGTTGATCCGGATGGCTCGGCGCACCGGCTCCGCGCCGAACTGCACCGGCGCTGCAGCGTGAACGTCGCCGTCGTGATCACGGATACCCTCGGCAGGCCCTGGCGGAACGGGCAGACGGACGTGGCGATCGGCGTTTCCGGGCTGGCACCACTGGCCGATCTGCGGGGTTCGGTGGACAGCGCCGGTCGCCGGCTGAGCGCCACGGTCACCGCTGTGGCGGACGAGATCGCCGGGGCGGCGGACCTGGTCAAAGGCAAGACCAGCGGCTGCCCGGTCGCCGTGGTGCGGGGGTTGGCCAACCTGGTTTCGGTTCCAAATAACGACGACGGCGGCGCGCGCCTTGGCCACGCGGGTGCGGCTGCCCTGATCCGGTCCGCCGAGCAGGACATGTTCCGGCTGGGCACGGCGGAAGCCATGGCGGCGGGCCGGGAGGAAGGCCTCGAAACCGGCCGCCGCGAGGGTCTAGAAGCCGGCCGCCGCGAGGGTCTAGAAGCCGGCCGGCGGCAAGGCTACCGGCAAGGCTATGAAGCAGGACTGAAGGCCACCAGCGGCCTGCCCGTGAGCGGATGTTCGAGCACCACGGCGTCCACCCCGTAGACCCGGCGGATCAGGTCCGGCGTCAGGACTTCGCTCGTGGGGCCGGCCGCCGCGACTTTGCCCTCCTGCAGGACGATCACCTGATCGCAGTAAGCGGCGGCGATGTTGATGTCGTGCAGCGCGGCGAGCACCGCCGCTCCGCCGGCCGCCAGGTTCCGGACCAGTTCCATGGTGGCCAGCTGTGCGTTGATGTCCAGATGGTTGGTCGGCTCGTCGAGCAGCAGGACGTCCGGCTCCTGGGCGAGGGCTTTGGCCAGCTGGACCCGCTGGCGCTCGCCGCCGGACAAGGTGCTGTACCTACGCTCCGTGAAGCAGTCGAGGCCTACCGCCGTGAGGCTGCGGCGGGCAACGCCCAGATCCTCGTCACTCGTGCCTGCCAGCAGGGAACGGTAGGGCAGCCGGCCCAGCAGCACTACATCCAGCACGGTCAGCGGCAGGTCCGTGTCGGCACTTTGCTCCACGAGGGACAGTTGGCGGGCGCGTTCCTTGCGGCGCAGGGCGTGGAGGTTGGAACCCGCCAGCTGGACGGAACCGGCATGCGGCACGGCGACGGCGCCCAGCAACTGCAGCAGGCTCGATTTTCCCGCGCCGTTGGGACCCAGCAGCCCGGTCACGGTGCCTGCCGGGACGTGGCAGTCCACGCCGTCGAGAATGAGCTTGCCGCCTGCCCTGAAGCCGAGGCCGAGCCCTTGCAGGGAAACGCCGGGCGGCGGGACGGACGTAGCCGGCGTGGCGGGCTGGCCGGAGGACCGGCGTGCGGTTAAGGGATGTGTAGGGCTGGTTGTCGGATTCATGAGGCGTTCCTCCAGCGCCAGAGCATGATGATGAAGACCGGCGCTCCCAACAAGGCGGTAATGATGCCGACGGGGATCTCGCGCGGGTCGAATATCGTCCTGGCCAAGGTGTCGGCCCAGACCATGAACAGGGCTCCGGCCAGGGCAGAGAGCGGAAGCAGCGCGCGGTGCCGTGCGCCGGTCAGCAGCCGGACGGCGTGCGGCAGGATCAGGCCGACAAAGCCGATGGAACCACTGACCGAGACCATCGCCCCGGTGAGCACGGCCGTTCCGCCCAGCAGGAGCCAGCGGATGGCGGTCACGTTCAGCCCGAGCGCCGCTGCGGCGGTGTCGCCGAACGCGAAGCCGTCAAGGATCCGGCCGGACAGCAGCACCGGCGTTCCCGCGACGGCGAACGCGACGCCGGTGATGGCGACGGAGCCCCAGGTTGCGGCGGACAGCGAGCCCATCATCCAGCTGAGCACTTCGCGGTAGGAATCGCCCTGCGCGGAGAAGAAGATGATGAACGAGGCCAGTGCGGAAGCCAGCGCGGAGACCGCCAGTCCGGCGAGCACTGTTCGGGTGGGGGTGATGACGCCCAGGGCCGAAGCCAGTCCGAGGGTGAGCGCCATCGCAGCCATCGCCCCGGCGAACGCGGCCACCGGCAGCAGTACGGCGGCGCCCAGCAGGAGGACCGCGACGGCGCCCAGCGAAGCTCCGGAGCTCAGCCCCAGCAGATAGGGATCGGCCAGCGGATTGCGCGTGAGTGCCTGCATGACTGCGCCACTGACGGCCAGGCCGGCTCCGACCAGTCCAGCCGTGAGCAGCCGGGGCAGCCGCAACTCCCAGACAATGCCGTCCTGGATGGCGGTCAGCTCGACGGCGACGCCGAAGTGCTCCGGCCGGAGGCCCAGATGCCGGAGGACGGATCCGAGTACCTGGAGCGGCGACAGGTTGGCCGGGCCGATCGAGACGGCGACCAGCACCGAGGCGACGAGCGCAGCCAGCAGGACCGCGCCCCACAACACCCCGGATATCGGCTGCCGGCCGGACCGGGAACGGGCAACGGTGGCGGGCGCCGTCGTCGTTAGTTTGTGCCCGGAGTGCTCGCGCAGGCTCATGCCTAATCCAGTTCCGCCAGCTGGTCCACCAGGGACTGGACCGTTTCGACGCTGCGGACGCCCGCCTCGGAAGCGGCGAAGGGGACCACCAGGTACCGGCCCTCCTTGACCGCGTCCAGCTGCGAGATCACCGGATGCGCCTCCAGCACGCCGATCTTCTTCTCGGTGCTGCCCCAGCTGGAATCCACCAGCACAATGACGTCCGGATTCCGCTCGGCGACAACTTCCCAGGACAACGGGGACCAGGCCTGGTCCACATCGGCGGCCACGTTCCGCAGGCCCGCCGCCTCCATCACCAGCTGGGGAGCTCCGCTGCCGCCGCCGACAAAGGGGGTGTCGGAGCCGGAGCTGTACCAGAGCGCCGAGAGCTCCTTACTGTGCGGCTCGATTGCGTCGAGTTGCTGCCGCTGTTCGGCGACGAGTTGCTCGGCTGCGGCGCCGGCGTCGAAAATCCGGCCCATTTCCCGGACGTCCGCGAAGATGTTCTCGAAAGTCAGCGGATCCGGCCGGTAGCCCGGCTGCTGGCAGGCCGCGGGGGAGACGTACGTGTTGACGCCGAGTTTGCCCAGGGCTGCGCGCTCGCCGGCACCGTCCGCGGAGAAATTGGATTCCCACCCGGCGTAGACGAAGTCCGGTTCGAGCGCCAGCACCGGTTCCTGGGCCGGCAGTTGTTCGGAGATCACGGGGATGTCCTGCTGCCATTGCTGCGGCACGGGGCCGTCGGCGAAGGCCGTTCCCACCATCCGCTCGCCCAGACCGAGGGCGAGCAGCAGTTCCGTGCTGGTGGATTTGATCGTGACGGCACGCTCCGGCGGCGCCGTGAAGGTGACCTTGGTGCCGCAGTTATCCACCGTGAACGGAAAGCCCGAGGCCGGAGCGGAGCCGGCCTCCGGGCCAGCTGCAGGACTCGTTGCCGCGGTGTTCGGAGCGGAGCCGGCCGGCGCGGGCCCGCCGCACCCGGCGAGCAGCAGCGAAGCCGCGGCCACCAGGGGCAAAACGGAGCGTAACGAGGCGGAATTGCGCATGGGACCTCGGTTCGTCAGCCAGGCGCAGTGGTATGTGCAGCCAGCGCGCCGGGGCGCTGTTCGATGGAACCGGCGACAGCCGGTGACCGGCGGCCCAATTCCAGGCCGTGCGGGCCGGTCATACGCAACCGGTGGGTCCGAGACCGAGTATAGGCCCCATTTAAACTCCGTTGGAGGTTTCGGACTTCGGACCATGGTTTTCCAAGCACGGTGCGGCTATCGTTTCAGGCACGTGACGGACGTTAGGCCCAGTCTTAAGGCATATCGGAGGCAGTCGATGACAACGGTTAGGGCAGCACTCACCCAGACCACCTGGACCGGGGACGAGGAGTCCATGGTCAGGAAACACGAAGACTTTGTGCGCAAGGCCGCGGCCGAGGGCGCCCAGGTGATCTGCTTCCAGGAACTGTTCCACGGGCCCTACTTCGGCATCGTCCAGGACAGCAAGTACTACGACTTCGCGCAGCAGGTGCCGGGGCCGTTGACGGAACGCTTCGCCAAGCTCGCGGCCGAGCACCATATGGTCATCATCCTTCCGGTCTATGAAGAGGAACAGCCCGGCATCTACTACAACACCGCCGCGGTGATCGACGCGGACGGGACGTACCTGGGGAAGTACCGCAAGAACCACCTGCCGCATGTGGAGAAGTTCTGGGAGAAGTTCTATTTCCGGCCCGGAAACCTCGGCTGGCCGATCTTCGACACCGCGGTGGGCAAGGTCGGGTTGAACATCTGCTACGACCGGCACTTCCCCGAAAGCTGGCGGGTGCTCGGCCTCAACGGTGCCCATCTGGTCTTCAACCCGAACGCCTCCAAGCCCGGCCTTTCCAACCGCTTGTGGGAACTGGAACAGCCGACCGCCGCGGCCGCCAACGGCTACTACGTGGTGGTGCCCAACCGTGTGGGATCGGAAGCCAACGAGTTCGGCGACGAGGCGGTGAACTTCTACGGCACCTCCTATGTTGTGGACCCGCAGGGGAACTACGTGGGTGAACTGGGCAGCGGCAGCGAGGAGGAACTGCTGATCCGCGACCTGGACATGGACCTGGTGCGCACCGCCCGGAACAGCTGGCAGTTCTACCGGGACCGCCGCCCGGATGCCTACGGACCGATCGTCGCGCCGTAAGCCGCCCGGCCCCGAGAACTTGGCAGGAGAAACCCGATGTCTACAACCCTGATTACCGGCGGGACCGTGGTCAGCTCGACAGGCCGCAGCGAAGCCGACGTGCTGATCGACGGCGAAAAGATCTTGGCCGTGCTGGCGCCCGGCTCCACCCTGCTGGGCCATGACCTGAAGTCTTCGGTGGACACCGTGCTGGATGCCGCCGGCAAATACGTTGTTCCCGGCGGGATCGACGCGCACACCCACATGCAGATGCCGTTCGGCGGCACCGAAGCGAGCGACACTTTCGAAACCGGTACGCGTGCCGCTGCCTGGGGAGGCACGACGACGATCGTGGACTTCGCGATCCAAAAGTACGGCGAGCGGGTGATGGACGCGCTGACTGCCTGGCACGACAAGGCGTCCGGCGAATGCGCCATTGACTACGGCTTCCACCAGATCATCGGCGACGTGAACGACGATTCGCTCAAGGCCATGGAGGGCCTGATCGACGAGGGGATCTCCAGCTACAAACTGTTCATGGCGTACCCGGGCGTTTTCTACAGCGACGACGCGCAGATCTTCAAGGCGATGCGCGTGGGGGCCGACACCGGATTGATGACCATGATGCACGCCGAGAACGGCCCGGCCATCGACGCCATGGTGGCCGAACTGCTGGCCCAGGGCAAAACCGATCCGTACTACCACGGGGTGGCCCGGGCGTGGCAGATGGAAGAGGAAGCCACCCACCGCGCCATCATGCTGGCCAATCTCACCGGCGCCCCGCTGTACGTGGTCCACGTCTCGGCCAAGCAGGCCGTCGCGCAGCTGGCGGCAGCCCGGAACAACGGCCAGAACGTCTTCGGCGAAACCTGCCCGCAGTACCTCTACCTCTCGCTGGAAGACCAGCTGGGGGCGCCGGGCTTCGAAGGGGCCAAATGGGTATGCTCCACGCCCTTGCGCTCCAAGCTTGAGCATCACCAGGACCACATGTGGCAGGCGCTGCGGACCAACGATCTCCAGATGGTCTCCACCGACCACTGCCCGTTCTGCATGAAGGGGCAGAAGGACATGGGCGTGGGCGATTTCTCCAAGATCCCCAACGGTATCGGCGGTGTGGAGCACCGGATGAACCTGATCTACCAGGGAGTGGTGGACGGCAAGATCCCGCTGGAGCGCTGGGTGGAAATCACCAGCACCACCCCTGCACGGATGTTCGGCATGTACGGACGCAAAGGCGTCATCGCCCCCGGGGCCGATGCCGACGTCGTTATTTACAACCCTGAAGGGCATACGTCGATCGGGCTGGAGAAGACCCACCACATGAACATGGACTATTCCGCGTGGGAAGGCTTCGAGATCGACGGCCACGTGGATACCGTCCTCTCCCGCGGCCGCGTCATTGTCGACGACAACCAGTACCTGGGCAGCAAGACGCACGGGCAGTACCTCAGGCGTGCTCCCAGCCAGTACCTGATCTAGGAGCGCCATGGAATTCGGAACAGTACTCCAATGCAACCCGCCGGCCGCGCGCACCGTGGCGTTGGCGAAAAAGGCCGAAGAGCACGGGTTCGACTACGTCTGGACCTTCGATTCGCACCTGCTGTGGCAGGAACCGTACGTGATCTACAGCCAGATCCTGGCCGAGACACGCACCATCAAGGTGGGCCCCATGGTCACCAATCCGGCCACGCGGGACTGGACTGTCACGGCGTCCACCTTCGCCACCCTGAACCAGATGTACGGCAACCGGACGGTGTGCGGAATTGGCCGCGGCGACTCTGCGGTACGCGTGATCAACGGCGCGCCGACAACGCTGAAGACACTGCGCCAGGCCATCCACGTGATCCGCGAACTGGCCAACTCGCGCCCGGTCGAATACAACGGGGCCACCCTGCAGTTCCCGTGGAGCGCAGGGTCCGAACTGGAGGTGTGGGTTGCCGCCTACGGTCCGCTGGCGCTGAAGCTGGCCGGAGAAGTGGGCGACGGCTTCATCCTGCAACTGGCCGATGTGGACATTGCCGAATGGATGATCCAGACCGTGCGCCAGGCAGCCGCCAATGCCGGACGGGATCCGCTGGCCGTCAAGTTCTGCGTGGCCGCGCCGATGTACGTGGGCCAGGACTGGGAACACATGCGCGACCAGTGCCGCTGGTTCGGCGGCATGGTGGGCAACCACGTGGCGGATATTGTGGCCAAGTACGGCTCGGACTCCGCGGTGCCGCAGGCCCTGACCGATTACATTGCCGGGCGGGACAGCTATGACTACAACGAGCACGGCCGGGCCGGCAACACCCACACGTCCTTCGTCCCGGACGAGATAGTTGACCGGTTCTGCGTGCTCGGCACGGCGGAGCAGCACATCGAGAAACTGGAAAAGCTCAAGGCCCTCGGCGTCACCCAGTTCGCCGGCTACCTGCAGCACGACAACAAAGAAGAGACCCTGCGGGTCTACGGCGAAACCATCATGCCCGCGCTCCGGGAGCACGTGGTGGCAAAGGCAGAAGCGGACCGCACCGACCGGACGCCGGAACCGACCACTCGATAAAGGGGGAGCGGCAAACCAAGTACGACGGCGGTGCGCGCCTCAGGGCGCGATGGTTTCCTTGTCGGGCTCCACCGGTTCGGGCCGCAGGCGTGCCGCCAGTTCGCCGCGGCTGTGGACGCCGACCTTGGCGAAGACGGACTTCAAGTGGTCCTGCACGGTATGCGCCGAGATGAAGAGCCGGTCCGCGATGTCCCCCGTCGAACGTCCGGCAATGACCTCGGCGCAGATGTGACGCTCGCGCGGAGTCAGCCCGTAGGCGGCCAGCAGCAGGGCGACCAGCTCCTGACCGGCGGCCGGTTCAATCACGACGGCGGTCGAGGCGTCCTCCGCGCCGAGCAACGGGGACGCGTGGAGGATGGCCCAGTGCCCGCGGGCATCGCGCAGCTTCGCACGGAACTCACCTGTTGGCGAGGTGCGCGCTCCGGCCGCCATCACGCTCATCATGGTCAGGAAGCGGCCCGGCGAGATCTCGTCCAGCCGGTTCCGCCATTCCAATGCACCCGGTGTTGCCGACCGCAGTTCTCCCTGCGGCCCGGTGACGACGATGGCCCGGCCGGTTCCGGACGGAGCGCCGTGCAGTTCGGAGCGCACCGCCAGCCGGGTCGCTGAGGCGATGGCCGGAGCCACGGCAGCGAGGAACTCCATCTCCCGAGCAGTGAAGTCGCGGCCGGAACGGACCATTCCCGCCGCGCCCCAGCATGCGCCGTCGGCCAGGAAAAGGACGCGCAGTTCGCGGTCCAGACCAAGCGGCCGCCACACTTGGTTGAGCCGGATGCTGTGCCTACGCTCGCGCTCCGGCAGTTCGGACAGCGCGGCGACCGACTGCTTGCGGGCGGCCAGCGCGGCAAACCGATGGGGTTCCGCCGTCGCATATTCGGCCTCCGCCAGCAGCGGCTCATACTCCACCGGAATCCTCGTCTTGCCGCTGGCCATGGTGCTGATGACCAGGGTTTCCGGATCGATGGTGGCCCAGCAGGTCAGCTCGGTGCTGATCTCCCGGCAGACCAGACGGATAGCCTCGGCGTGCAGTTCGCTGACGCCCAGCCCGGTGACGGCAAGTACCGCGATGTTCCTGCGGACGCGGTAGGCCCGCTCCTCCCACATAAGAAAAGTATCCCATCGGGCGGCACCGCAAGGATCCCCTTAATTCTGGGATCGACGCCGTTACGGCGGGTTTCTAGCGTGGAGTCATGGCACATCTTATTCAACACACAGCCGCCGGCGAGGGCAAGGAATTCGTCGCGCCGGACGCCGTCCTGACGGTAAAGATCGACGCCGGACATACCGACGGGAACTACGAAATCTTCGAGGTCGACGCACCTCGCGGTCCGGCCACCCCGCCGCACCGCACCGGTTGGGCGAAGGCGTACTACGTGCTCAACGGCCGCATGATCGTCCAGATCGACGACGACGGGTACGATCTGGGGCCGGGGGAGTCCATCGCGATCCCGCCGGCGGCCCTGCATACCTTCACGGTGCTCAGTCCGTCGGCCAAGTTCCTGGTTGTGAGCCTGACCGATGGCATGGGGAGGTTCCACACGGACCTGGACGCCACCGTGCCGCACGACCGGGCGATGGAGGAAAACCTGGCCAAGGTCCGCGAGGTGCTGGCGCGCCACGACGTCACTGTGGAAGGAATGGAGCGCGTGCCATGACCGGGGTGGTTTGGGGCTTCGCGTTGCTGGCGGCGGTGCTGCACATCCTCGTTTTCGTCTGGGAAGCCCTGCTGTTCCAGCGCCCCGGTGTGCACGGAGGCGTTTTTTCGACACCGGAGGCTGACGTTCCGGCCATCCGGCTGTGGGCGTTCGGGGTTGGCTTCTACAACCTCTTCCTGGCCGCCGGTCTGATCCTCGGCGTCATTTTGTGGGCTGCCGGCGAGGTTGTTGTGGGGCGGGCATTGGTCATCTACATCTGCCTGTTCATGTTCCTGTCCGGCATCGTGCTGCTGATCGCCGACCGGCTGGCCCTGAGCAGGCCGCGTGGAACGGGAATCAGCGGCGCCGTGGCCCAAGGCGGTCCGCCGCTGGTCGCCCTCGTCGCCGCGGTGCTCTGATTCGGCTGCGGGTGACGCCTGCCTCGGGGCTAAACGAGCCGGGCAAGCTGTGTCAACAGGTCTTTGACGCGGGTGTCCTGGTTTTCGGCGAGCATCTCGTTGGTCAGGAACGAGAATCCCACGTTCTTCTCCGGCCAGGCTCCGTGCAGGCCGCCGCCCGCGCCGGAGTGGCCGAACGCTGGCTCCACCGGGCCATAGGTCCCGATGGAATCGGCCAGCTCGTAGCCTAGCCCGAACCTCAAGGGGCGGTCGTTGATCGCATCGAGCCCTTCGGACCAAGTCCTGGTCGCTTCTGCCAATGACGCCGCGGAGACCAGGCCGCCGTCCGGATCCGCCAGACGGGAGTAGAGGTTGGCCATGGCATCCGCCGTGGCAATGCCGCCGCCGGCTGCCATCTGGCCGCGGTGCATTTCGGGGGAGTTGAAGTGGTCTTTCTCCCCGGTCAGTAATTGCCCGTACATCCGTTCCACGATCTTGCGCCGCTCCGGATCCTGCAGGTAGGTGCTGATCGCGTAGGAATCGGAACGGAAAATGGTGGCGAGCCGAGGGGCCAATTCCTCGGGCAGCCCAAGGTAGATTTCCAGCCCGAGCGGCGTGCTGATCAGTTCGGAAAGCAGTTGGCCAACGGACTTACCTGTGACGCGGCGGAACAGCTCTGTCAGCAGGTAGCCGTAGGTGATGGCATGGTAGGCCACCTTGCTGCCCGGCTCCCATAACGGGACCTGGGCAGCGAGCACCTCAGCGTTCCGCGCGTTATTGTGGAAGCTGTCCCCGCCCGCGGGCTCCGGATCCACGTACGGCAGGCCCACCGTGTGGTTGAGCAACTGGGAGACCGGCACCCCTTCCTTGCCGCCGGCCGCGAACTCCGGCCAGTAATCCGCCACGGGCCTTCGGACATCGAGCAGCCCGCGCTCCACCAGCATGGCGGCCAGCGTGGCCACTACTCCCTTGGTGCCGGAGAACATGACCGCCAGCGTCTTCGGGCCCCAGCTTTCGGCCCCGTCGGCCCACCCAGCCCCATCGGTTCCGGCAGCGGAGCGCCGGGTGGTGCTGCCGCCGTAGAAGCGGGCCAGCGGCTCGCCGCTGCGGTAGACGCAGAACGCCATGCCGCCCTGCGCCTGCTGCAGGTGGTGCCCGAAGACACGCTGGAGGTTCTTGAAACCCTCGTCCGGCAGGCCGCCGTCGTTATGACTTTCGAAGGGGACAGTCAAGGTACTCCTTAGAAGGTGGGGACGTTGGCCAGCAGCTCGCGCGTGTAGTCGTGCTGCGGATTTTCCAGCACGTCCTCGGTGCTGCCCAGATCCACAATCCGGCCCTGCTGCAGGACGGCCATGCGCTGCGAGATATGCCGGGCCAGGGCGATGTTGTGGGTAACGAACAGCATGGACATGCCGGTGTCGGTCTGCAGCGACCGCAGCAGGTCGATGATGGAGGCCTGCACGGAGACGTCCAGCGCAGACGTGACTTCGTCGCAGACCAGCAGCGACGGCGCGTTGACCAGTGCGCGGGCGATGGCGGCCCGCTGGCGCTCGCCGCCGCTGAGGTCGCCCGGACGGCGGTCCAGGTAGCTGTCGCCCAGCCGCACCTGGTCCAGTGCTTCGCGGACCCGCAGCCGGCGTTCCTTGCGGCTCATCTTGCCGGACATTTGCAGGGGAACCTCGACGGATTCGCAGATGGTCCGGCGCGGGTTCAGCGAGGAGAACGGGCTTTGGAACACGTACTGGACCTGCTGGCGCTGTTCGGCGCTGCGGGCACGGGTGCCCGGAGCCAGCTCGGCGCCGTCCAGGCAGACGGTGCCGTTGTAGTCCTCGTTGAGGCCCGCGATGCAGCGCGAGAGGGTGGTCTTGCCGGAGCCGGATTCGCCCAGCAGCATCATCGACTCGCCCTGCCCCAGCTTGAAGTCGATGCCGTCCAGCACCTGGTTCTCGCCGTAAGCCAGACGCAGTCCGGAGACTTCGAGCAGGCTGCGGTGGGCCGCCGGCGCCGGGGTATGCGCAGCTGAGTGACGGTCCGCCGTCGTTATTTGAGCGGCGTGGCCCGCGCTGCCGTCCTGCGGCACGGCCGCCTGTTCACCGGTGATGGCCGCGACGCTGCCCACCCGGCGCTTGCCGGCCAGGTCCGGAACTGCGTTGAGCAGTTTGCGCGTGTAGTGGTGCTGCGGCCGGTAGAGCACCTGGGCTGTGGGACCGTGTTCCACCACGTCGCCGGAGAGCATGACAACGACGTCGTCCGCCACCTTGGCCACGACCGCCAGGTCATGCGTGATGTAGAGTCCGGCAACGCTGTGCCGCTCCGCCAGCTGGTCGATGGTCTGCAGCACCAGCGCCTGCGTGGTGACATCGAGGCCGGTGGTGGGCTCGTCGAGCACCATCACCGCGGGCCGGCAGGCGAAGGCCATGGCGATGCCCACCCGCTGCTGCTGGCCGCCGGAGAGCTGGTGCGGATAGCGGCCCAAGTAGGCCCGGTCATTCTCCAGACCGACCTCGGCCAACACCTCTGCGGCACGGCCGCGGCGCTCTGCGTCCGAGTCCCCGTAGCGGTGCACCCGCAGGACTTCCATGATCTGCTCGCCGATCCGCATGGCGGGGTTCAGCGAAAGGGCCGGATCCTGTGGGACATAGGAGATGGCGCCGCCGCGGAGTTTGCGGCGTTCGGACTCCGGCAGGTCCAGGATGCTGCCGTCCTGGCCGGAACCGGCCAGGTGGATTTCGCCGCCGGTGTGCTCCAGGCCCTGGCGGAAGTGCCCCAGGCAGGCCAGCCCGGCGGTGGTTTTGCCGGAGCCGGATTCGCCCACCAGGGCAAGGATCTTGCCCGGCTGGAGCTCGAAGGAGACCCCGTGCAGGATTTCCTCGCCCGCCGTGGTGGCGACCCGCAGCCCGTCGGCGCTGAGCACCGGCGTGGCTGTGGTGGTGTTTTCCGAGATGGACGTGCTCATTTGGTTGCTCCCACGTTCACGTTGGCCGATGCCCGCGCCAAGGAATCGGTGATCAGGTTGGTGCCGACCGTCAGCACGGCGATCGCCAGGACGGGCAGGATGACGCCCCAGGGCTGGACCACCAGGGCAATGCGGTTCTCGTTGATCATCAATCCCCAGTCCGCGGTGGGCGGCTGCATACCCAGGCCCAGGAAGGACAGCGAGGCCACCGCGCCGATGGAGTACGTCATCCGCAGTCCCAGCTCCACCATCAGGGGGCCGGTGATGTTGGGCAGCACGTCCTTGACCAGGATCTTCCATTTGGGCACCGCATACATCTCCGCGGCGCGGATGAAGTCCTCGGTGATGACTTCCACGGTGGCGGAGCGGGTGACCCGGGCGATGCGGGGCGCGTGGGTAATGCCGATGACCACCACGAGCACCCAGCCCTGCGGACCCAGCACGGTGATGGCCAGCAGCGCGAAGACCAGCTGCGGCAGGGCCAGCATGACATCGTTGGCGCGCATGATGATGCTGTCCACCCAGCCGCCCTGGTAAGCCGCGACCATGCCGGTCAGTCCGCCCAGGACCATGCCTAGCAGCGTGGCCAGCGCGGCGTAGATCAGCAGGCGCAGGCCGCCGTCGAGGAACCGGCTGAGGACGTCGCGGCCCAGATTGTCCGTGCCGAACAAACCGTCCGCTTGGAACGGGCGGCCGGCGAACTGGGTACTGGTATAGCCGGTGGCCCAGGGCAGCAGCAAAGGTCCGAGCACGGCCAGGAGGACGACGACGCCGGTCAGCGCGATGCCGATCTTTGCCTGCCGCTGGCGGACCAGCCGCCGCAGCAGTCCTGGCGGGGTCTCGACTTCGCGGGCGATGTCCTGGGGTGAATCAATGACGCTCATCGGGTGCCCCCCGTGCGTAGTTTCGGATTGGTCAGGATGCCGACCATATCGGCCAGCAGGTTGACCATGATGTAGACCGCGGCGATCAGGATGGACAACGCCTGGACCACCTGCACGTCCCGGTTGGCTACCGCATCCACCAGGGCCTGGCCGATGCCGGGATAGCGGAAGAGGAATTCAACAACGACGACGCCGCCGGCCATCCACGCGAGCTGGATGGCGACCACTTGGGCCACCGGCGACAGCGCGTGGGGGAGAGCATGCCGCAGGATGACCTGGCGTTCAGGCACACCCTTCAGCCGGGCCATCTCCACATAGCCCGAGTCCAGTACCTCCAGCATGGTGGCCCGCATCATGCGTGTGATGTAGGGGGTGACTACCAGCACCAGGGTCAGGGTGGGCAGGACCAGCTGCAGCGGGTAGTTCCAGACCGCTTCGCCGGGCGGGGCCATGGTGACCGAGGGCAGGATGGGGAAAACGGTGGTGGAGAACAAGGTGATCAGCGCGATGCCGATGACGAATTCGGGCAGCGCCGCCAGTACCAGGCTGACGCCGGTGGTGACATGGTCGCCGGTGCGGCCGCGGCGCAGGGCGCTGTACGTTCCCACGAGGAAGCCCACGGGCAGGCTGATGAGGCTGGCCGCGACCAGCAGCACCAGAGAGGCGCCGATGCGTTCACCCAGCAGCGCGCTGACCGGGCCGCCGGAGGCCGCCGAAATTCCGAGGTCGCCGACGAAAAGGCCGCCGAGCCAACTGAAGTAGCGCTGCAAGACCGGGTCGTTGAGGTTCATCTGTTCGCGGAGGGCCGCCAGCCGTTCCGGCGTGGCCTGCTGGCCCAGGATCGCCTGGGCCGGATCGCCCGGCAGCAGCAGGGTCGCCACGAAAACCAGGACGGACACCGCCAGCAGGATCAGCACACTGGTAGCCAGCCGGCGCAAAATAATCGGCATCATGATAGGTCTCCTCCCAGCCAGACGCGGCGGAACTCGAAGCCGGACAGCGCCAGGCCGGTGCGGTTGGGCACCAGGCCCGCCACGTATTGCTGGTAGGCGTCCGCCTGGTTCGGGTGGCCCCAGATGATGTAGCCGCCCTCGTTATACTCGATCTCCTGCGCTGCGGCGATGAGCTCGTTGCGTTTGTCCGGATCCAAGGTGCCCTTGGCCTGGGCGACCAGTTCGTTGAACTCCGGGTGGTCCCAATGAGTCTCGTTGTAGGGTGCGGTGGGCAGCGAGCTGTTGTTGACCTGCGGCAGGAAATTCCGGGTGTACCAGAAGTCCTGCGCGAAGTCCCACTGCAGGTAGCCGTCGCCGAAGAACGTGGTGGTATCCACACGGCGGATTTTCACGTTGATACCGGCGGCAGCCGCCTGTTGCGCGAATACTTGGGCCGCTTCCACGGCGCCTGCCTGGATCGGAGCGGTCACCAGTTCGACGCTCAGTCCGTCCGGGTAGCCCGCTTCGGCCAGCAGTTCCTTGGCACGGGCAATGTCCTGCACGCGCTGGGGCAGCTTGGAGGCATAGCCGGGGTCGAACGGGGAATAGAGGTCATTCCCGATGCTGCCGTTGCCGCTGAGCACCTGTTCGATCATCTGTTCCCGGTCCACCGCCAGGCGGAAGGCCTGGCGGACCCGGTTGTCGTCGAAGGGCGGCTTGTCCACCCGCATTGTGAACGGCATCCACATGCCGGTTTCGGAGTTGAGGATACTGATCCGCGGATCCGCATCGATCACCTCGAGCAGGGCCAGCGGAATCTGTCCGACGGCGTCCACCTGGGTGGAGAGCAGCGCATTAATGAGCGCGTCGTCGTCGTCGAAATTCAGGATTGCCAGCTCGTCCAGATACGGTTCGTTGTCGCGCCAGTAGTTCTCGTTGCGGACAAACAGGCTGCTGCGTCCGGGGGTGAAGGACTGGTACTTGAAGGGTCCGGTGCCTACGGGCGTGGCCGGGTCGTAGTCTTCGGGCACAATGCCCAGGGCGTACTGGCCGAGGGAATCGTCGAAGGTGGCGGCAGCGGTGTTGAGCCGGAACTCCACCCGGTGGTCGTTGATAACGGCCACCTCGTCCAGGACGGAGAGCGAGGACGCGCCTGTCTTGGGATCGTCCGGATCGGTGATCCGTTTGAACGTTGCCGCCACATCCCGACCGGTAAGGGGCCGGCCGTCGTGGAAGGTTACGCCCTTGCGCAGGTCTACCGTCCAGACCAGCGCGTCGTCCGACGGCGTGGCGCTGACGGCGAGCAGCGGCTGCAGTTCGTAGTTCTCGTCGCGGTAGAGCAGCGATTCGTAGAGGTTCACCACCCGGGCAATGTCCGTGGTGCTCACAGGGGAGTGGGCGTCGAGACTGTCCGCGGCACCGCCGCCGGAGAGACCCACACGGAGCGTGCCGCCGGATTGCGGCGGACCCTCGGGGCTGGCCAGGACATTGGGCTGTCCGCCACTGCAGGCGGCGAGGAAGCCGCCCAGTCCCAGGGCGAGGCCGGTGCCGAGCAGCCGTCGGCGGGTCAGCTGCAGGGCAGAGGTATCCGGCAGCCGCTGTCTAGAGGAAGTTGCTGGTTCCACTGTTCCTTCTTTCTGGAGGGAAATACGGCTAAGCAGAGACTTTCCGTCCGATCCAATCCGGCGCCGGACCAGCCGCGCGCCCAAAGGCATCGATGTTCCCCGTGATGGCCGCAGGGAAGGCTTCGCTGCGGCCGGACTGCTGGTTGACGTGAAGTGCCAGCAGCTCCTCGGTGGCAATAAGGCGGCCACCGGCGTGCATCTCATGGGCCAGATGGAGCTTCTTCGGGCCGGAGCCTGCAATCGCCGTCGTAATTTCCAACTCGGCGCCGAGTCCGGTTTCGGCCAGGTACCTGACGTGGGCTTCGACGGTGTAGAGGGAGTTGCCCGTCTGCATGCGGTACGGCTCATCCAGGCCCAGCTGGTCCATGACGTGGTCCGTGGCAAAGCCGAACGCCAGGACGTAGAAGGCTTCGGACATGTGGCCGTTGTAGTCGATCCACTCCGGCAGGACCGTGCAGCGGTAAACGGCGAGTTCGCCGGCCGCCATGCCGTTCATCTTTCCGCCTTCACCGCGGCGATGGCGTTCCGGATGGCGATGATCGCCTCGTCGCGTGCGGCCACCAGTTCCGGGACGGTCCGCCCGGCGGCTTCCTCGTCACAGCCGGCGATCACGGCGTCGCGCAGTTCCGGTGTCAGTTCCGGCGCATCCAACCGGGTCCACGGGGACTTCAACGACGGGCCGAAATGGTCCAGCATGTGGGCCATGCCGCCCTCGCCGCCGGCCAGGTGGAAGGTGAGCATGGGCCCCTGCAGCGGCCAGCGCAGGCCGGGTCCGTCCGTGATGGCCAGGTCGATCTGCTCCACCGTGGCCTCGCCGTTGTCCACCATGTGCAGCGCTTCGCGCCAGAGCGCTTCCTGCAGCCGGTTGGCAATGAAGCCGGGGACTTCGCGGTCCATGGTGATCACGGACTTGCCGATGTGCTCGTACCAGGCCGAAGCCCACTTCACGGCGGCCGTGGAGGTCTGCCCGCCGCCGACAACCTCCACCAGCGGAATGAGGTACGGCGGGTTGAACGGATGCCCGACCACCAGCCGCGACGGATTGGCGGCCTCGGTAGCCATCTCCGTCATACCGTAGCCGGAAGTGGAGGAGGCAATGACGACGTCGGGGGCCGTCACAGCGTCGATCTGGGCCAGCAGCGACTGCTTGAGTTCCAGGACCTCGGGTGCGCTTTCCTGCACGAAACCGACGCCGGCCACGGCCTCTGCCAGATCAGAGTGGACGGTGAAATTGTCCTTCGAGGCGTTCGGCGCAAGGCCCAGCTTCGTCAGGGCCGGCCAGGCGGCGTCGATGAGGCGGCGCAGCTTCGGCTCCGCATCGGGGGAGGGGTCCCAGGCCTGGACGCGGTAACCGCGGGCCAGGAAGTAGGCGGCCCAGCCGCCGCCGATGGTGCCGACGCCCACGCAGGCGACAGCGCCGACGTCGTTCATGTCCAAGGGGGTGAAATCTGCGGTGGTCATAGGTTCAGGCCTTCTTCTCGAGCTTGAGGATTTCGCGGGCTTCGTCGGGCGTAGCCACCGACGAGCCGAGGTCGTGGACAATCTGGATGGCGCGTTCGGTCAACTGCGCGTTGGTGGCCTTGACGCCCTTGCTGAGGTAGAGATTGTCTTCCAGCCCCACCCGGACGTGGCCGCCCAGCAGCACGGACTGGGCCACCCACGGCAGCTGGTCGCGGCCGATGGCGAAGGAGGTCCACTGCGCGCCCTCGGGCAGCATGTTGACCATGGCGTGCAGCAGGCCCGCGTCAACGGGGGCCCCGTAGGGGATACCCATGCACAGCTGGTACAGCGGCGGCGGGGCAATGAGGCCTTCTTCCACCATCACGTTTGCGAACCAGAGGTTGCCGGTATCGAAGATCTCCATCTCCGGCTTCACTCCCAGCTGCTTGATGCGCTCGGCGCCCTCGCGCAGCATGTCGGGTGTGCTGATGTAGACCTGGCTGCCTTCGCCGAAGTTCAGCGAGCCGCAGTCGATGGTGCAGATTTCCGGCCGCAGCTCCTCCACGTGGGCCAGGCGCTCCAGCCCGCTGACCAGGTCCGTGCCGGGCAATTGCTTGGTGGGGTGGCCCGGGTCCAGCACCAGGTCGCCGCCCATGCCGGCCGTGAGATTGATGACCGGATCGACGTCGCTTTCGCGCACCAGGCGGACAACTTCGCGGTACAGGGCTACATCGCGTGAACCCTGCCCGGTTTCGATGTCGCGGACGTGAATGTGGACCACGGAAGCCCCCGCACGCGCCGCGGCGATGGCATCAGCGGCGATCTGTTCAGGGGTGACGGGTACGTGCTCGCTCTTGCCGGTGGTGTCGCCGGCGCCGGTGAGTGCGCAGGTGACGATAACCTTGCGGTTCATTGGGGACTCCCTTGTGGTTTGACAATATTGCGGTCTATAAAACTCTGGATGTGGCTGAACATCTGATCGGAAGTCAGCATGCCGGTCAGGACCTTGATGCCGAGTCCGTCCATCAGGCTGGTCAGGTCCATGGCCAGCTCCCCGGAGGGCGCATCGACGAAGACGCCGAACTGCTGCCCGTGGAGGATGGTGTCCTCCATGGTCTGGTACCAGCGGCGGTAACCCTGGGCGTGGTTCTCCTTGCCGGACTCATCCACGGCTACGTCCGCCCAGGTCTGCAGCCAAATGGACCACTCTGCCCGGCCCCGGTCTCCCGCAGGCAGCTGCAGTTCGATCAGCCGCTTAAGCCGGTCCACCGGATCCGAGATCGTGTGCAGCTCGGCGATCTGGCGGTCAAAGGCCAGCTTGACAGAGTAGCGCAGGGTTTCGGCGAAGATCTCCCGCTTGGTGGAGAAGTAGTAGTGGACTGTAGCGCTGCTCATCTCGCAGACGTAGGCAATGTCCGCAATGCGTACCGCGGAGTAGCCGCGGCGGGCCAGCAGCCACCACGCCGCTTCGATGATCGCGCGCCGCTTCAGCGCCTGCTCGTTGTTTTCGCGGTGCCGTGTTGGCAGGACCTTGGCCGGCGGCGGCACTGACGGACCTTGGCTTTGATCGGAACCGGAGATCAGCCAGTTCACCGTCACGCCGGTGACATCCGCAAGGTTAGTCAGCTCCGCCGGCAGGAAGCGCCGCGTGCCTTTGAGCGCCTTGGAGAGTTTGGTTTCATCCAAGCCAATGTGCCGTGCCACCTCCCGTTGGGCGAGGCCGGAATTCCGGATGGAGACGCGGGCTCGTTCTGCTAGTCCCGCGTGATCTGCTGCCGATGCCATCCCCAGACGTTATCCCTTGACTTGCGATCTTGGCAAGACCACCGACTGAAAATCAGTCAGCGTTGCGATTTTGTGATGCAACGCACATGATGGCGGGGGTGGGTGTTAGGGCGAGACTAGTGCGAACCTCTCCTTGGCGCAGCGGTTCTAACGGGCCCAAGATTTCCCTCAGCTTCTGTTTGGACACTATGACCTGGCGATGCTTTTCGAATGGCGGCTTTGTCGCTGCCTCCGGATGTCAGGACGTCGGACAGACCCAAGTTTTTAGCAAGAATCTGGGGGTAAACGTTTAGGCAGGACTTGTGAGCTGCCGAGTCCCACGGACCCTGGCCTCCAAGGGGCGTTCCTTCCAGCAGCTGAAGGAGTCATCATGTCTAATCTTCCCGACAGAAAACCGGTCAGGCGCCGCGCCTTCGCCTCGCTTGCCGCAGCGGTGACGCTGGCTGCTTCCCTGGTCCCGCTCGCAGCTCTGCCCGCCAGCGCCGATGTTGCCGCGGTGGGCCCGGTCGATCAGCAGACCGGTTTCCCCATGTGGTACTCGGACGGCAGCGTGAAACTCCAGCTGTGTTATATGGCGAACGCTGGATGCCTGGCCGAGCCGCCCAATCCGGCTGCGCCGGCATCGTACCCGGACAACTTCCCCGAGGAGGCGTTCTGGTTCGCCGCGGAAGCCAGCGGCGGGAACCTGCGGCTCTACGAGGCCGCGCTGGAAGCGGCTCACGTCAACGGCCCGGTCAAGCAGGGCGAGCAGATGGGCTTCGGCCGGCTGCGATTCATCATCGAGAACCTGGTCCCCAATGCCTCCTACACGGTGACGCACCCCTACGGCACCACCACGCTCACCGCCGAGCCCGACCCCAAGAACGCTTCACTCGGGCGCATCAAGACCACTCTCGACTCAGGCGTTTGCGCGCCCACTGCCCTGGTGCCCTGCGACTGGAAGGGAGTAGGCGCTGCCTTCCTGGGCGACTACGCCGTGGGCACCACCGCCTCGTTCCTGCGGCAGGCCGGTGCCGCAGCCGGAACGCTGGGAGATATCAACACACCGAGGCCGGTGACCGGGGCCCCGTCCGGCATCAACGCCGTCGTTGTTACCGGACCCAACGCCGGCGGCCCGGGCGTGGACTCCCTGACCGTCGATACCTTCACCGTCCAGGGATTGGTATTCAACGGCGACGACGGTGCCCCCACCACGCCTGACCTGACGGCGGCGAGCGACAGCGGCCGTTCCGCCACGGACAACATCACCAAGGTCACCACACCGACCTTCACCGGCAACATCCCTGGCACGCCGGCTTCCACTGCCAATGTGGAACTGATGCTGGACGGCGCCAGCACGCCTGCCGCCTCCGTTGCCATGACCAACGGCTCCTACTCGCTGAAACCGGCTGCGGCGCTGGCTTCAGGCGTGCACAAGGTTCAGGCCCGGACGGCGAACCCCGCCTACACCGTAGATCCCGTTACCGGTGCTCCGGCCGATCCGGCGGTGCCGCAATACCTGGTTTCCCCGACTCTGACGTTCACTGTGGACACCACTGCACCGGCTGCTTCGGTGGTGGCGCCCTTCCCGTCCACTCCTACCCTCGACAACACACCAACGTTCAACTACACAGCCAACGACGCCGGCGCACGTTTCGAATGCCAGCTGCTCCCGAGCAACGCCGCCTGGGATCCAACCTGCGCATCCCCGATGACGTACGACGCCCAGGTGAACGGCACCTACCTCTTCAACGTCCGCGCCACCGATACGGCCGGCAACGTCGGGGCTGTGGCTACCCGGACGGTACGCATCGGGCCGGCCGACACCGCGGCTCCCACTGTGACGGCGCGCGGCCCGGGCGCATCGGCCACCAACGTGGCCATCGGCAGCAACGTGACGGCAACGTTCAGCGAGTTCATGCAGGGCGTCTCCGGAACCACCTTCACCCTGAGGAACGCTGCGGGAACCGTCATTCCGGCCACCGTGACGTATGACCAGGCCACACGTAAGGCGACACTGAATCCGACGTCGAATCTCGCTCCGAACACGGTCTACACGGCACGTCTGACCGGTGGTGCCACCGCCATCAGGGACACCGCGAACCTTGCGCTGGCCAGCAGCAGTTGGACCTTCACCACGGCGGCTGCTCCCACGGTTACGGCCCGGACGCCGGGATCCGGTGGCACCGCAACCTCGTCCACCGCCAACATCACCGCGACCTTCGGCAAGGCGGTCACGAGCGTCAGCGGCACGACGTTTACCCTGAAGAACGCCGCCGGCACCGTCATTCCTGCCGCGGTCAGCTACAACGCCACCACGAGGGTCGCCACCCTCAATCCGTCGGCCAACCTGGCCGCCGACACGAGGTACACGGCGACCCTGACCGGAGGAACGACGGCGATACGGGACACGCTCGGAACTCCGCTGGCGAGCACCAGTTGGTCCTTCATCACCGGCGCCGCTCCGACCATGACCGCAAGGACGCCGGCGGTCAACGCCACCGGAGTCAGACGGGCGAACAACATCACGGCCACGTTCAGCGAACCGATGCAGGGGGTCACGGCCTCGACGTTCAAGCTGAAGAACGCCGCGACCGGCGCCGCCGTGACGGCCACTGTCACCCGTAACGGGACTACCAACCAGTGGGTCCTGAACCCGGGGGCGACACTGGCGTCGAACACGAGGTACACCGTGACGCTGACGGGTGGCACCTCCGCCGCCCGGGACCTGGCGGGCAACCCGGCCGCCACGACGGTCTGGAGTTTCACGACCGGAACCCTCTAACCAGGCAATGAGAACTGCCCGCGCATTTCTTCCGGAATGCGCGGGCAGTTCTTGTATGAGGGCGCCGTCGATATTCAGACCTAAGGCGTCACAACGGTCAGGGTACCGTGGCTTGCCATGCCGATCGTGGTGCCGAAACTGCTGCTGGCGTCGCCGAGCACGCGGTGCAGCCAGGCAGCGTCATCCCTTGCCGCCCGTTCCAGGCGCATGCGTCTGGCGCGCACTGGCACCAGGCGCAGTTCGCGCAGTTCCTGCGAGGCCGCATCCATGGTGACGAAGTACAGCAGGCGGAGGTCGTCACGGAACTGCTCATAACCGCTGATGCCTTCGTAGTCGTTGATCAGGTCGCCGCAGCCGTACAGGATCGGCCGGCCGCGGTATACCTCGATCGGACGCGGATGGTGCGACGAATGTCCGTGCACTACGTCGACGCCGCCATCGATCAGCCAGCGGGCAAACTGGATGTGGCCGCGGGGAACGTTGTAGCCCCAGTTCGAGCCCCAATGCAAGGAGGCCACGGCAAGGTCGCCTTCCCGCCTGGCCGCGTGCGCGCGTTCGATGATCAGCGCGGCGCTTTCTTTGGACAGATCCGGCAGCAGCGCCAGGCCTGGCCGGTTCTTGCCGGCGGCATTGGCTGGGGAGATGCCGCTGGATTCGAGTCCGACTGACCAGACAAGCACCCTCCCGTTGCCAGCGCTCAGCACCCCTGGCCGCCACGCTTGTTCGGCGTCGTAGCCGGCTCCTGCGGTGCGAATTCCCGCTGCATGCAGCGTGTCCACTGTGTCAGTCAGTCCGACGGCGCCGAAGTCCAGCACGTGGTTGTTCGCCAGGGCGCAGACATCGATGCCGGCGATGGTGAGACAAGCGATGTTGTCCGGGCGCATGCGGTAATGGATGCCCTTGTCAGGGGCGAAATCGCCGTCGTTGGTAATGCTGGTTTCGAGGTTGATAACCCGCGCATCCGGCGCGGCTTCGCCGATGACCTTCAGCGCGTCTCCCCACGGCCAGTCCGGTTCAACAGGTCGGGGAATCGGGCCATTGGCTGCTTCCGCCAACGCAACGTAATCCCGGGCGTCGCGGACGTGCCCCTCCCGCAGCTTCGGCGAGCCAGGGCTGGGCAGGATCTGGTCCACACCCCGGCCGGTCATCACATCCCCGGCGAGGAACAGTTTTATTGTGCCCGACGCCATTCGAACCACCTGCTCCACGGCCCTTCTAGGACCACTTTAGCGCTGGGTCATCCGAAAGACCTGTTTCGTGAACGCAACCTGTGTTTGGCGGTAATACCGGGTCATACTTGGGCATGAAGACCGCTATTTCCATGCCAGATAAGACTTTTGAGCGGGCCGATGCTCTGGCCAAATCGCTCGGTTTGAGTCGGTCGGAATTTATATCGCGCGCGGTCGATCACTACGCGGACGAGCTGGAAAGATCCTCGCTAACTAACCGAATCGACGCAGCCATCGAAAGTTGCGGATTCGACAACGATGCGACGACTGCCGTTGTTGGAGCGGGCCGGGCGACGCTCTCCGCTGATGGTGATGAATGGTAGACCGGGGTGAAATATTCTGGGTTGATCTGGGGCCGGCAGAGGGTAGCAAGCCTGCCAAACGCAGGCCAGTTCTGGTGGTCCAATCGGATGGCTATAACTGCTCGCAGACAACGACGACTATCGTTGCAGTGATCACGTCCAATCTGGCATTAGCGGTCATGCCTGGCAATGTCTTCCTGCCGGCTAAAGTTACTGGTCTGCCTAAGGATTCTGTTGTTAACGTGACGCAACTGGCTACCGTGAACAAGACAGATCTCTATGAGCTTGCTGGGAGCATCCCGCTGGATATTATGCGAGCGGTGGATGAAGGTCTGTCCGGTGTTCTGGCTGCAGGCATCTGACTGGATTTGAAAAGACCAGTGGCGCGGCCCGGCCCTGCCGAGTCAGCGGTCGCGTGTGGTGCCTGCGGTGGCGGCGCGGAGCAGTTCGGCGAGGTTCTCGCGAGTGGGCTGGCGCGGGTTGGATGCGGGGATCACGGGCAGGATGATGTCGACGGCTTCGGCAATGTTGTCCTCGGTGAAGCCGTAGTCCTTCAGCGCCTTGGGGGCATCCAACGTTGCACGGAGCCGGTTGAGGCCCTCCACTGCGTCCTCGGTACCAAACGCCGCGGCGATCCGTGCGGCGGCGTCGGGTGCTTCGGGGGCGTTGAACGCGAGCACATAGGGCAGCACGGTGGCGTGGGTCTGGGCGTGGGGCATGTTCCAGGTCCCGCCGAGGACGTGGCAGATCTTGTGGTGCATCCCGGAGCCGGCGGAGGCGAACGCGACCGCGGCTAGGTAGGCGCCGTAGAGCGCCTGTTCGCGTCCCGCCAGCCCGGAAGGGTCCTGCTTGACCTGGGGAAGGCCCCGGTTGAGGGCGCGGATGCCTTCGGCGGCAAGGGCCTGGTTGATCGGGTCCATGCGCGGTCCCCACATGGAGTCCACGCAGTGTGCCAGGGCGTTCAGGCCGGAGGCGACGGACAGGTCCGCCGGCATTGAGAGGGTTAGTTCGGCGTCGTAAACCACGGTTACGGGGAGGACGCGGTCGTCGATGCCGGTGGTCTTGCGCGCGGCCTCGGTTAGACCCCAGACGTTGGTGGCTTCGGACCCGGCGTACGTGGTCGGTACGGCGATGATCGGCAGTCCGGTGGTCAGGGCGATGGCTTTGGCCAGCCCGGTGGTGGACCCGCCGCCGACACATACCAACAGATCGATCCCGTGCGCAGATGCGGCGGCGCGGGCCTTTTCGGCCTTCTCGATCGGGACGTGCGGGGCGACGTCGTCGTAATCCAGGGCCACGCTGATTTTTCGGGCGACATGCGCGGCGACGGCCGCCTTGGACTCCGAGGCGATCACCATGACCTTCCGGGCGTCGAGGCGGGCGACCTCGGCCGCGAGGTTTTCGGCGGCCTTGCCGGAGCCGAACAGCACCCGCTGTCCCAGGGTTACATGGTCAAAGACGAGACTCATGGGCGGGTTCCTCTATTCGGCATGATGAAGCGGTATCCGGAAGTGCAGTCGAAACCATCTTCAATCACGAAGGGACATTCGCGCAGCCGAGCCAGCTGCTGTTACGTGGGCAGGCAGCAGTCAGGGCTAAGCGCTGCCTTCGTAGGTCCCGTATACGGGAAGACCGGCCGTTTCGTAGGTGTGGATCGCCATTCCGGCAGGAGTCACCTTGTGGTTTACCAGCTTCAACCCGGCAGGAGCGCCTCCATCGGGGAACAGGCGCCGTCCGCTGCCCACCACTACCGGGGCGATGACCAGCCGCAGTTCGTCGATCAACCCTGCTGCGAGCAGTGACTGGCCCAACCTGGCGCTGCCGTGGATCTGAAGTTCCCGGCCAGGCTGTTGCTTAATGTCCGCTACCTTTGCCGGAATGTCCCCAGACAGGATGGTACTGGGATTCCACTCTGCGTTGGTGAGGCTGTTGGACGCGACGTATTTGGGCACGGTGTTCATCTTTTCCGCGAACAGATCGTTTGGATCGGTCATGTTAGGCCAGGACTGCGCGAACTCCTCGTACGTGCGGCGGCCCAGCAACAGGCCATCTGCTTCCGCCAGCCAATCGGCGGCCTGCTGCATGAACGTCTCGTCCATGTGCGGGACGAACCATCCGCCCTGTGTGAAGCCGCCGCTGGTGTCCTCTTCGGGTGAGCCCGGACCTTGGGAAACGCCGTCCAGGGAAAGGAACTCGGTCAGGGTCAGTTTCATGGCTGTACTTGCTCCCGAGAGAAGTTGGAATGGCCTTCATACAGCAAAGCCTAGGGGCAGCCGGGATCGCACGACACCCGTTCGCGCAGGTTCTTTTACCCCGCGTGCTGGACGCCGGCGCCCGGGAGACGGACGATAAACTCCGTTTTCCCCTCGCTGCTGCTGACGTCGATGCGGCCGCCGTGCGACTTCACGATGGCATCCACGATGGACAGGCCCAGGCCGTGGGTGCCGCTGCGGTCGGAGCGGGCGGTGTCGGCCCGGGTGAAGCGGGAGAAGATCTTGTCGATGAAGTCTGCGGGGATGCCGGGACCGTCGTCGGCCACCGTCAGGACGGCGGCGCCGGGCTCGGCGGCCAGCGAGGTGACCACGGTGGTTCCGGGGCCGGTGTGTTTGTGCGCGTTGGTCAGCAGGTTGATGAGGACCTGGCGCACCTGGCCTGGGTTGGCCCGCACGGTCACGGGGTCATCGGGCAACTGCAGGACCCAGCGGTGTTCGGGGGCGGCGGCGCGGATGTCGCTGACGGACTCGACCACCAGCTGGGTCAAATCGACGTCGTGCTGTTCCGCCCGGTGCCCTTCCTCCATCCGCGCCAGCAGCAGCAGGTCTTCGACGAGCGCCGTCATGCGTTTGGACTCGGACTCCACCCGCGAAATGGAGGAGCGGCCTTCTTCGCTGAGGTTCTCGGTCAGCCGGATCATTTCAGAGTAGCCGCGGATGGCGGTCAGGGGAGTGCGCAGTTCGTGGCTGGCGTCGGCGACGAACTGGCGGAGCTTGGTTTCGCTGCGATGTCGGGCACTGAACGCGCCGGCAACGTTGTCCAGCATCAGATTGAAGGCGTGGCCCAGCCTTCCCACTTCGGTGGCCGGGACCGCGATCCCGGCGGGCACGCGTTCGGCCATGGCGACTTCGCCTTCGCCCAGCGGCAGCCGGGAGACGCGGGTGGCAACGCCGGAGAGCTCCTCCAACGGGCGCAGGGTACGGCGGATAATGAGTGTGCCCAGCAGTGCCGCCGCGGCCAGTCCTGCTGCGGAGACCACGGTCATGGTCCGGGTCAGGGAGGCTAAGGTTTCCTCCTTGGCGAGCAGCGGCAGGCCGGTGACGATGGTGTATTCGCGGTCCGGGTTGTAAGTCGCCACCAGCCGGTAATCGCCCACCGAAAGCGTGCGGTCAACAGGCGGAACGTCGAGGGACAACTCGTCGAGGATCTCTTCATCCGCCTCGGTCAGGTCCTGCCTGCCGCCGTCGGGGGTGAAGATGCCGGCGCCCCGGACGCCGTGGTCGCCGATGCGCGCGTTCAGCGTTCCCCCCTGGGTGCCTGGTCCGTTCAGCGGATCCGCAACATTCTCCGACCCCTGGGCGCCGCCGTCGTCCTCTTCGTGGTCTTCATCATCACGGTCCCGGCGGAACTCTTCCTGCGACCGGTTGGCCCGGAAGGAGGCCTGCGCCAGCTGCTCGTCCAGCTGCCCGGTCAGGAACGAGGTCATCGCCGCGTGCGCGGAGAGGCCGACGGCGAGGCAGATCGCGGCCAGCAGCGCCAACGTGATCAGGACCAGCTTGGTGCGCAGCTGCCATTTCCGGAACGGACGCCAGCCGCCGCTGCGCCCGTGGCCGGACGCAGGCGCTGACGGCGGGAGGGAAGGCCGCTTGTCGCTCTGCATGGGCTTCTCTTTCAATCTGACCGATCCACTGATGGGATGTAGTAACTGTAGTGGTTATTGTTGAAACAGTATCCGCGCAACTTGTTACCAGGGGAGTAATCATGGCCGCACAGGATCCCACCGAACTGGTCAGCGGTCTGCCCAGACTCCGCCATCCGGACGGCAGCCCCGTCCGGGCGCTGGTGGTCGATGACGAGCCGCAGCTTTCGGACCTGGTACGGATGGGACTCCGGATGGCTGGCTGGGACGTGCACGTGGCGCATGACGGGCCGTCGGCGGTAAAAATTGCCCGCGATATCCGCCCGGACGTGCTGGTGCTGGACGTAATGATGCCAGGGTTCGACGGCGTGGAGGCGCTGGGTCGGATCCGGTCTTTCTCGCCCAATGTGCCCGCCTTGTTCCTGACCGCAAAAGATGCCGTGGCGGACCGGATCACCGGCCTTGCCGCGGGCGGGGACGACTACGTGACCAAGCCGTTCAGCATGGAGGAAGTGATGCTGCGCCTGCACCGTCTGGTCCAGCGCTCCGGCGTGGCGGCAGCGGCGGCGGCCGAACTGGTGGTGGGGGACCTGGTCCTGAACCTGGATACGCGCGAGGTCACCCGCGCCGGGACGGACTTCCAGCTCACGGCCACGGAATTCGATCTGCTGCATTACCTGATGGACAACGCCCGTACGGTGGTCAGCAAGAGCCAGATCCTGGACCACGTGTGGAACTACGATTTCGGCGGCCAGAACAACATCGTGGAGCTCTACATCTCCTACTTGCGCAAGAAGATCGACGCCGGCCGCTCGCCGATGATCCATACCGTCCGCGGCGTGGGTTATGTCCTCAAACCAGCCGTTTGAGGGGCCGATCGAGGGAAGACGTTCGGCCGGCCCGGCGGCGCGCACCGGACCGGCAGGGCGGCCGGTCCGAAGGGGGCGGCTCGGACCGGCAAGACTCATGGTTACAGCGGCTGGGTGATGAATTTGAGGAGCTCCGGAATGACCGGCTGGATTTTCGTCACCCAGAAATAGATGCCGCAGGCGATCAGGCCTACGGCCAGGATGGTCCACGTGAACCACGATGATGACCAGAAATGCCCGCGGTTCCCCGCTCCCGGGGAGCCCGTGGTACCGGGGGATTCCGTGGTCCGGTTGGTCCCGCTTGTCCTGTGCAGGGCTCGTGCGCCGGGCCGCCGATGGAATTTGCTTGCCATGGTCTAAGGATGGAACCGTGGCATAAGCGGCCCCTATGGTGAACCTGTGGACGGGCTGTGTAGGGAAACCGGCCCGCGCCCCGCCTTGCTGGCGGTGAAGGCCAGCAGCTCAAGAGGACCCCGGCGCGCGGAAACCCGGTAGGCAATGCCGATGGCCGTGAAGATGAGGACCTGGCCCCAGAAGAGCAGGTTTTCCCCGACCTCGATTTCCGTGGTGTAGACGAAGCTCATGACCAGCACATGCGCGCTGTAGAGGGTCAGTGTCATACCGCCGGGGCCTGCGAGGGCAAGCATTCCCCGTCCGGCAACGCGGGCAAGCAGCAGGCACAGTCCCAGCACCATCGCCGCGCTGCCCATGGTGTTGAGCAGGTCCAGCGTGGTCCCGGAGTGCGGGGCGCCGACGGCCAGCCACCAGCCCGATGTTGTCTGGTCCACCTCCGAAACGTCCAGCAGCAGCCGGTTGTCCCACTCCGCCAGGTCCCAGCTATCGACCTCGCCGGTGGCCAGCAGGGCGCTGCCGCCGCCGAGGCCATTGAGCAGGAACGTGCTGGTCAGCTGGGCCGCGGCCACCGCGGCGGCACCGCCGGCCGTCAGCCACAGCTGGACCCGGACGGAATCCAGCGCCAGCCGGCCCAGCAGCAGGCCGAGCAGCAGGTAGCTCAGCCACTGGAACACCGGGTAGGGCCCGGTAAAGAACAGGCTGGACAGCAACGCGACCGGGTCGGCCAGGTTGGTCCAGTTCGGATCGGTGTCAATGACGGCCATGAACGGAGCTTCATAGAGCACCGGCCGCACCAGATACGCGATGGCGGGGGAGAGCAGCGTCCACGCGGCGGTGAAGACGGCCAACTGCCTGATGCCCATGGTGATGAACGGCAGGGCGAGGACGAACAGCAGCGAGTAGCAAACGAGGATGATCGCGACGTCGACCCAGAACAACCCCAGCGTCAGACCGACGACGGCGATGACCGCGGCCCGTGCTGCGATGCCGCGCCGGCCGGCCGACGCCTGCGCTCCGGTGTGGCGGTGCACGCCGCCGCTGACCAGGGCCAGTCCGACGCCGGCCATCACGGCGAACAGGGCGGAGGCCCGGCCGTGGAAGACGGCCGCCAGCCAGGACACGGAGTCCGTCTGCTCGTCGTACAGGCTGAAGATGTGGACTGCCATCATGCCGATCAGTGCGATGCCTCGCGCGGCATCCACCCCGACGAGCCGGGGTCTCTTCGGCGGCGGCCCCTCGCCGGGGCGGTCGGACTGGTCGGCGGAGAGGCGCGATGGGATCGACATGTTCCCAGCCTTCGGGGCCCGGTTAAGCAGTTCTTATGTCCTTCCTATGAACCCGCTGTGAAAGGGGGGCCCCAAGGAAACTACAAGGACGGCGGCTGCGCAATAGCTGAGGCTACTTGACACTGATGGTGCCCGCCGCGCCGTCGACCGTGATGGTGTCGCCGGTGGCGATGCGGGTGGTGGCATCGGGGACGCCGACGACGGCGGGGATGCCGTACTCGCGTGCGACGACGGCGCCGTGGGAGATAGGTCCGCCCATCTCCATGACGAGGGCGCCGGCGGTCAGGAACAGCGGAGTCCAGCCGGGATCGGTGGACGGGGCGACCAGGATTTCGCCGGGCTCCAGGTGGGCGCCGGCCGGGTCCAGGATGACCCGTGCCTGGCCGGTCACGGTGCCTGCCGACGCTGGCGCTCCGGTGAGGGTCCCGGGCGGAAGGTGGGCCCCCGCCGTCGTTGTTGCGGAAGCGCTTGCGCCCATGGCGGCCTCGACGTCCGTGCCGTCGGAAAGCAGCAGGCGGGGGATGCGGCGGCGGCGCAGTTCGCGGTTGTAGGTGCGGCGGCGTTCGGCGGCGAGCTCGTGCAGGTCCGCGCCGCGCAGGCCGACGCGGGCTTCGGCGAGGTCCAGGAAGAAGATGTCCTCGGGACTGGCGATCCTGCCCGCATCGGCCAAGACCGTTCCGACCCGCCGGAGCTGGGCGCGCAGCGCGGCGAGGGCCACGATGAGGCCGAACTTCGGGTACTCGCGCCGGCCCGCGGTGGCCCTGACCCGGCGCAAGCCGTAGGCCACGAGCCTGCCGCGGACCCGGCCTCTGGTTCTGGCGCGCTGGGTCAGCTCGGCGGCCTTGGCCTCGGCGGTGGCGGCGGCGCGTGCGAACTGCCGGTCCGGGGCCCGGTCCGGATCGTTCAGGCGCAGGTAGTTGGCGAGCACGTTGATGATGTGGGCCGGCTCCTCTGACCAGCGCGGGATGCCGAGGTCGATTTCCGCCACCGCGCGGTGGCCGTACTTGTCGAGGAACGCGGCCAGCTCGTGCTGGGCGACGGCGGGGAGTGAGCCTTCGGCATACCGGCGGGCAAGCTCCGGCGGGTCCTCCTGGGTCAGCGCCTGCGCTGCCTCGGCGTCGTCGCGGATGATGGTGGCGGCGTGCCACAGCTCCAGGTCCATCTGCGTGGTCACGTTGTCCGGCAGCCCGCGCAGGACGGCCTGCAGGTCACCGGACTGGACCAGCGGGCCCAGCAGCCAGCGCACGATGCCCAGCCAGATGTAGCCGGCGGCCGGGGGCGGGAGCTGCTTGAGCAGGCCCGGCGTAATCATCCTGCCGAGCATGCTTTCGACGAAGTCCAGCCGCCGGGCGGGCGTGGCCGGCTCGGGAAGCACCAGCATCCGGTGGAATTCCTGCTCGGCCCGCCTGCTGCGTTCCAGCGCGGCGGCCGGCCGGACCAGGCCGTGGAGCACGTGGGGAATCATGGCCAGCTGCGGCATGGACTTGAGCGAGCCTTTCAGCGATCCCCTGAACGACCCTTTGAGCGCGCCCAGTTTCGGCGCGCTGAGGATGGAGAACCGCGGATCCTCCATCAGATACTGCAGCGCCCCGACCGAGCGGGCATCGGCCGCCCTCATGGCGGCGGGGATGATGCGCCGTCCGGTCTTGCTCCGCAGCACCGGCGTCACATCCACGAAGAGCCGCAGCCCGGCCTGGCTGTAACTGAAGGGGACCGGCGCCCCGTAGTTCCCGCCGGCCGGCCGGTAGGCGTCGGCCAGCACCTCGAACGCGGACAGCCCCATCGGCGTCAGCGGCCGGGTAAGCCCTTGCAGCAGGCTGGCGCAGAGGTAAGCCCGGGTTCCGCCGTCGCCGCTATCGCTCGCGTTGCCCTCAGCGCTGCCGCCGTTGTTCCCTCGGCCGTTCGCACTGCCTGTCTCCGCGGGCTCGGGCAGCGGGTACAAGGTGGTGATGGGGCGGGACTGCACCAGCTGGATTGCACCGTCAGGTCCGATGGCCCACTCCAGATCCTGCGGTTCGCCGAAGTGTTCCTCCGCGCGGGCGCCGAGTTCGGCCAGGGCCCGGACCTGCTCATCGTCCAGACACACCTCGCCGCTGCCGGCGGCGTTGTCGCCCGCTGTCCGCCCAAGTGTGTCGCCGAGCGTCCGCTCGAGGATCCGCCCGCTGGCGGTGTCCACCACGAACTGGTCCGGGTTCACCGCGCCGCTGACCACCGCCTCGCCCAGCCCGGGTGCCGCATCGATCACCGCCTCATGGCGCCGGCCGGTGAGCGGGTTGGCCGTGAACAGCACCCCGGAAACCCCGGCGTCCACCATCTTTTGGACAACGACGGCGATGCTCACCGCGCGCTGGTCGATTCCGTTGTCGCTGCGGTAGGCCACCGCCCGTTCCGTCCAGAGCGAGGCCCAGCACCGGCGGAGCGCATCCAGCAGCGCGTCCTCGCCGACCACGTTGAGGTAGGTGTCCTGCTGGCCGGCGAAACTGGCCTCCGGCAGGTCTTCCGCGGTGGCGGAGGAACGCACCGCCACGGCCAGGCGCCGGACGCCGTCGTTGTTCCCAAGCTCCGCGTAGGCAGCGCGGACGGCGGTGGCGATATCGTCCGGCATGGGCGCGGCTTCCAGCGCGGCGCGGGCACGTTCCGCCAGCCCCGCCAGCGCGGCGGCTCCTTCGGCGGAGGTGTCCCGGCTTCCACCGGTGCTTGCCTCGGCACCCGCCCCCGCCTCGAGCTCGGCCACGATCGCATCCAGGCCGGCCTCCGCCGCGACCCGCTGGTACGCCGTCGTCGTAATACAGAATCCGTCCGGCACCGGCAGGCCGGCGTTGATGAGCACGCCGAGGTTCGCCGCCTTGCCGCCCACCCAGGCGAGCATCCCGCCGTCGACCTTCGCCAGCGGGAGGACGGTTCCGGGCCGGTCCAGCAGGTGTCGTGCAGCGCTGTTCATCATCGGGCTCCTTTAAATCAGGTCGTCTAAATCAAGTCGTCCATCAGCCGGGCGAGGATGTCGTTCATGGCCAGCAGGCCGATCAGCTTGTTGCCCTCCACCACCACCATCCGGTTGAGGTGATAGCGGCTCATCAGCGCCGCGGCCTGGTGCACGGAGAGGTCCTCGCCCACGGTGATCACCGGTTTCGACGCGGCGTCGTACACGTTGAGCAGGTCCACATCCCCCTCCTCGGCGACCACGGTGCGCAGCAGCTCGCTGTAGGTCAGCAGCCCCCAGGCATCGTGCGGGTGCTGGCGATCCACCACCAGGCTTTTCACCTGGCGGGTTTTCATCACCGACAGCGCATCGCGCAGGGTGCTGAACGGGGAGATGGTCACGATGTTGCGCACCATGACATCCTTGACGGTCAGCATGGGACTCCTCCTGTGATCTTGTGTCCTCTAGTATCAGCTGTCTTCATGGCGCATGTGCTCCTCGAATTTGGCTACTTGGCGCAGGTCGATGCCGGTCAGGTGCTCGATGGGAATGCTGAAGGCGAGGCCCCGGGAGTTGCCGTCGTTGACCAGGATGGTGTGCAGTTCCTTCAGGATCGAGGTGGACAGGTGCGAGCCCACCACCATCAGCAGCACGGACTGCGAGCCCTCGAACGTCAGCCCGAAAAACGTCCGCTTGGACTCGCCGCCGATGCCTTTGCCCGGCAGGATGGTCACACCCGTGGCGCCGGCTCGCTGGGCGTGCTCGATGACCCGGTCCTCCAGATGGTCCGGGGCGATCACGACGACGGCGGTGAATTTCATGACGTTTCCTTCCGCAGGGTGGGAATTCTTTCCAGGAGCATGGCATAGAGCAGTACGGAGATGATCGGGAAAATGGACGCGAAGGCGATCAGCCCGAAGCCGTCCATCAGCGCATCGCGGCCCTCGAGCGCGGTTGCCAGCCCGATGCCCAGGGCGGTCACGAGCGGGACGGTGACTTCCGACGTCGTGACTCCGCCGAGGTCGAAGGCGAGGGCGACAATGTATTTGGGTGCCAGGAAAACCAGGACAACGACGACGCCGTAGGACGCCATGACGTAGTAGTGGAATGGCCCGCCGACGAGGATGCGGTAGACGCCCAGCGTAATGCCCGCCGCCACCCCGACGGCGACGACAATCCGGATGACGGAGCCGTTGACTCTGCCGCGTGAGGCGTCCTGCGCCTGGTTGCCGATCGCCACCAGCGCGGGCTCGGCCATGGTGGTGGCGAAGCCGATCAGCAGGGCGAAGAGCAGGATGAGCACCGGCACGTCGCGCTCGATCAGCTGCTCGGCCATCTGCGTGCCGATGGGGAAGAGCCCGATTTTGAGTCCGACGACGAAGGCATACAGGCCCACCAGGACCATCACAAAGCCGACCATGACCCGCACCGGGTGGGCGATCTTGTGCTTGAGCACCAGATAGTGGAAGAACAGGACCACCAGGACTATGGGCAGCACATCGCGCACGGTCTCGGCGAGCCCGAGGGCGAAGTCCGCCGCCCAGTGGACTGACTCGGCGCCGGGGGCGGCGGCAACGGTTCCGGTGTTGCCGAAGGTGTAGACCCAGACCCCGTACAGCTGCACGCCGATCATCGGCACCATCACACAGAGCGCCACCAGGCCGAAGCCGTCCGCGAGCACGCTGCGCCCCCTGATCGAGTTGGCCAGGCCCAGGCCGATGGCGGCGATCATGGGCACGGTCACGATGTTGGTGGTCACGCCGCCGGAATCGTAGGCAAGGCCGACAATCTCATCCGGCGCGATGAAGGTGATCGCCAGCGCCAGCACGTAGCCGCCGATCAGCAGGCGGTGCACCGGCCAGCCGCGCAGGATGCGCAGCAGCCCCAGGACCAGAACGCAACCCACGGACACCGCGACGACCACGCGCAGGGTCAGCCCGTTGATCCTGCCGTCGCTGACAATTTCGGCCTGTTCCGCGACGGCGATCAGCGCGGGCTCGGCGACAGCGGCGGCAAACCCGATGGCGAAGCCGAAGGCCAGCAGCGGTCCCAGCGCACCGCGGCGGGTGAACTGGTTGGCGATGTTCTTGCCCACCGGGAAGACACTGAGGTCCAGGCCCTGCAGGAATAACGCGATGCCCACCCCCACGATGAGCAGCCCAACCACCAGCTGCAGCGGATCGTCGGGCAGCCTGCGGAAGACCACCAGTTGGAACACCGCGACCACCGCCACAATAGGCAGGAGGTTCCTCATCGCCTTCAGGAATTCGCGGGCGAAGCCGGTGAGGTGTTCCATCTCGTCAGGGCTTTGTCTACGTGGCCTGCGCGTCCTGCCCGGTGTCGGCCCACAGTACGTCCAGGTTGCGGAAGACGGGCGGCCCGTCGCACAGAGAGGCGAACTTCTCGGCGAATTCGGAAGTCTCCGGACGGGCCGAATTTTCCATCGCCGACTCATACGAGTCGAACTCCACAATGGTGTAGTAGTTGCCGGGCCGGTCCCTGTCCGCGGTGACCTTTACCCCGCGGAAGCTGGCAGGCGTGCTTCCTTCGGCCCTCGACGGCGTCCCCAGTTTTTCAATCTCCTCGATGCGCGAGGTCTTGAACTCGATGATCTGCACAAACCCGGCCATGGCGGTTCCTTGTTAGCGGTGGATGCTGATGCGCATCACGCTAGACCCAGCGGGGGAGCGGCGCAATAGTTGATGTCCCGGGCCACCAGGTGGCTGACCGCCCGGGACAGATCCCCCCAACAGCCACAGATCGAGCGAACGGTCCCGATCAATGGTTGCCGGGCAGGAGTGGGGTCCTTCCCGGCTCCTTACATGATCGGGGCAGCACCCGGTGCTAACGCTCAAGAAAAGCTCAAGTTTTGTGCAAGAAACCGAAGTCCGCCAACTGCACAATGCTCCAGCGCCCTACCTGCTGCCGCTCGCCCGGGGCAAAGTGCACGGACGCATCCGCCGCAAGCTCGTCCAGCACCCCGGCGTGGCCGGCATCCTTCCGCTCGGCGGGTGCGGCCGCCGCACTGTCCGTCTCCTCCGCCGCGGCACCTTTGCGCTCCGCCGGCGGCATGTATGTGTGCACCAGCTCCCAGTTGCCCTCGAGCAGCTCGTGGTTATCCAGCGCCTCGGCCAGCTGTGCCGCCAGCAAACCCTCGGCGCCACGGTAGACGAAAACGGGAGGCGGGGCGCCGCCGTCGTTGTTGGGGGTTTCTGCTGCCGCGAAATACTCACCCTGAATGCTCATGCGAGCAGTGTAAGCACACAAATAACGACGGCGACAGGCCCTCCCGCGCTCCGGTGCACGCTCCTGCCGAGTGTCAGCTCTTGCCGAGGAAGCGCAGCAGGGCCTCGTTGACCTCGGCGGCGTGCGTCCAGAGCAGGCCGTGCGGCGCGCCCTCGATCTCGACGAACTCGGCACTGGGCAACGCCTTGGCGAACTCGCGCCCGGTGGCGTCGATGGGCAGGATGTTGTCCGCCGTGCCGTGCACGATCAGCGCGGGCACGTCGATCTTGGGGATGTCCGCGCGGAAGTCGGTCAGCCACGTCGGCTGCGCGGCGATCGAGGCGACGGCGCCGGACCTTGCGGCGATGTTCCAGCTGGCGTTGACGTGCTCCTGGCTCAGCCGCTCGGTGCCTAGGAACGTGTCGGAGTTGTAGAAGTTTTTGAAGAACTCGGTGAAGAACGAGTACCGGTCCGCCGTCACGGCTTGGCCCAGCCCGTCGAACACCTCCTGCGGGACACCGGTGGGATTGTCCTCGGTTTTGAGCAGGAACGGTTCGAGTGAACCGAGGAACGCGGCCTTGCCGACCCGCTTCGAGCCGTACGTGCCCAGGTAACGGCCCACTTCGCCGGTGCCCATGGAGAAGCCCACCAGCACCACGTCGGTCAGGTCCAGGGTCTCCAGCACCGTGTTCAGGTCCGCGGCGAAGGTGTCATAGTCGTAGCCGGTGGTCGGCTTGCTGGACTGGCCGAAGCCGCGGCGGTCGTAGGTGATGACGCGGTAGCCGGCCGTCAGCAGCGCGGCGGTCTGCTTCTCCCAGGACGAGCCATCCAGCGGGTAGCCGTGGATGAGGACAACGGGCTGGCCGGCGCCGTGGTCCTCGTAGTGCAGTTCGATATTGGTGCTGTTCTCGGTTCCAACCTTGATGTAACCCATGGCAGATATCCCTTCGACAGATGGCAACTCGGGGGTTTCCCCGCACTGCCCCCAGCTTAGGCCCCGCGCGGCGGGACCGTCACGGCGGCGACCTCCTGCACCCGCGGCCGGTCGTGGTCCCCATTTTCGACGACGCCGGTCTGCCACCAGAACTTCAGCCCGTCCGGGGTGTCCTCGAGGCCGGCCAGGTTGTTGTCGAACCACGGCCCCTTGATCGTTTGCCAGCTGAACGGCGGATCGGGCACCTTCGCGGACTTCGCCATCAGCGCGCCCACCGGGCCGGCAACGCCGTAGGACATGATCGCGGTGAAGGAGCGGATCAGCCGGGGCAGGGGGTTGCGGATCGGCGAGCAGACCGCCTGCACAATCCGGCTGCCGGCGGGTCGCTGTACTTCGGCGACGTAGGAGAAGTGCACGTCCCCGGAGAGGAATGTGATGGTTTCCGGGGCCGGCCCGCGCTCGCCGTCGGCCACCTCGAGCACCATGGACGCCACCTCCTGGAAGCTTTTCTGGAAGGCGCCCCAGTGCTCCAGATCGATCGCCTGGCGCAGTCTCTCCCCGAGTTTCGCCGCCGGCTTGCCCCAGACGCCTTCGGAGAGCGCCTCGTTCCAGGACTCGAGATGGTGCAGGCCGGTGGGCAGCAGGAACGGCAGCGAGGTTGCCACCAGCACATGCCGGAAGCCGCCCTGCAGCCGGCCGTCCAGCCACGCCATTTCCTGGTCGTCCAGCAGCGCACGGTGTTCCGGCTCCAGCACCCGTGCGGCGCGGGAGTCCAGCACAATCAGCCGCACTCCGCCGATATCGCGCGAGAAACTCCACCGGTAGCTCTCCGGATAATGGTCTGCCTTCTCGGCAAAGGCGTCCAGCGCCTCGCTCAGGTCCAGTTCCTCCTCGCCGTGATGCTCCGCAATCAGCCGCCAAACGACGTCGTCGGCCCTTTGCCGCGGGGAAAGATTGCCCAGGTGCTGGTAAACCCAGTACGAGGCGAGCCCGGACACAATCCGCCCGTGCCACCACGAGGTCTCCTGCATCTGCTGCTTCCAGGTCTGCGAGGCGTTCCAGTCGTCGCGGATGTCATGGTCGTCGAAGATCATGGCGCTCGGCAAGGTCGAGAGCAGCCACCGGTTGGCCTCGTCCGACCACGCGAGGTAGTAGAGGTGCGCGTACTCCTCGTAATCCTTGAGCTCCTCGCCGGGAGGTTCGCCCATGTCGCGGCGGGCCCGGATGAACTCCTGCATCTGGTCGCTGGTGGAATCCGCGTAGACCTGGTCGCCCAGGAACAGCAGCAGATCCGGCCAGGACACGTCGCCGCCCTTGGCCATGTCCAAGGCATAGGCCCGCATCGAGTCGACGCCGTGGGTGCGATTGCCGTGCTTATCGTGCGGCACACTGGTGCGGCAGGTTCCGTAGGCCAGCCGGAGCGGTTTGTCCGGCTTGAGCGTTGCAATGCACGACGGCGGGAATTCGGCTCCCGCTGCCGGCCAGACTTCCTCGCCGTCGATCTCCACTGTGTAGGGAGTGACGCTTCCCGGCTCCAGGCCGGATACTTCCACCAGGGCATAGTGGTGGCCGTGAACGGCGAAAGTCCGGGCTTGCCACGATCGGCCGCCCGCCCGGACGGCGACGCGCGCGGCGTCCCGCGTTTCCACCCAGATGCTCGCGGTCGTCTGGTCCACATACCGCATCATCGGGCCGAGCACGAGGGGCGATGTCGTCATGAATCAGTTCTACCTTTCCAAGCGGTCCGCGGCTACAGAATCGGCCAACCCAAATTCGGCCGCCCCTGCTCCTGCCGCCAACGCACTCATGCCTGCGTGCCCAGGGTGCCCTGGGCTTCCTGTTCGTCAATGAGTCCTTCGGACAGGAGCCAGGTGATGGCGTGGTGGCGCATGCGCTTTTCGTGGAAGGCATACCAGTCTTCCTGGACCTTGGGATAGTCGTACAGCACGTCCTTGAAATGGCGGAACGGACGCTTCCTCTCGATGGCTCGGAACAGGGCGGCGCGCACCCGCTCGTCTTCGAGCGTGGCGATGAAGTCTTCCATGTCCCGGTAGCTCCGGTGCGAATCCGCTTCCACAACCACCAAGTCACGTTCTTCAAGTTCTTCCGGCGAGAGGCCCTCGTCCACCATGTCGCCACTCAACTCCAGCTCGCCGGTGTCCCGATCCAGCCGCCACCGCATGTCATAACTGGCGTTCTCCATCGCCGTGGTCAGCATGTCCATGTCAATGTCCTTCAGGCGGAGCATTCTCTGCCTCCGTGAGCAGCTGATTTCATGTGGTGGTCCCGGCATCCGTCGCGGTGCGCCTGGGCAGGACCCGCGGCAGCAGTGTCGGCAGCACCAGCACCGCGAGGGCCAGCAGCAGCAGGACGAGCGTCAACGGGCGCGTGAAAAACACTGAGAAGTCGCCCTGGCTGATGGCCAGTGCACGGCGGAACTGGGTCTCCATCATGGGGCCCAGGATGGAACCGAGCACCGCCGGCGCCACCGGGAAATCGTAGAGGCGCATGAAGAAGCCGACGATGCCGATGACGTAGACAATGATGACTTCGAGCACGCTCCCGGACAGGCTGTAGACCCCGAGCGTGCCGAAGACCAGGATGCCGGTGAACAGCAGCGGCTTGGGGATGTCCAGGATCCTGACCCACACCTTGACCAGGGGCAGATTGATGATCAGCAGCATGATGTTGCCGATGAACAGGCTGGCGATCAGCGTCCAGACCAGGTCGGGGGAGTTCTCGAACAGCTGTGGGCCGGGCTGGATGTTGTAGATCTGGAAGGCGGACAGAATGATCGCCGCAGTCGCCGACGTCGGAATGCCCAGGGTCAGCAGCGGCACCATCACGCCGGAGAAGGACGCGTTGTTGGCTGCTTCCGGACCTGCGATGCCTTCAATGGCGCCCTTGCCGAATTCGTGCGGGTGCTTGGAGAGCCGTTTTTCAAGGTTGTAGCTGAGGAAGGTTGGGACCTCAGAGCCGCCGGTGGGCATGGAGCCGAAGATGAAGCCGAGGAAACCGCCGCGGATCCAAGGCTTCCACACCCGGCGCCGCTCCGCCTTGTTCAGCCAGATCCGGCCTTCGAATTTGACCTCTTCCACCTTGGCGAACTGCAGCCGGGCCAGCCCGTAGAGGGCTTCCCCGATGGCGAACAGGCCGATCACCACAATCACGATGTCGATCCCGCCGAGCAGCTCCGGGGCGCCGAAGGTGAAGCGCTGCTGCCCGGTCAGGAAATCCAAGCCGATGAGTCCGATGAACAGCCCCAGGAACAGGCTGACCAGCCCGCGGATGATCGATGTGCCGACCAGTGCGGTCACGCTGACGAAGGCCAGCACCATCAGGGCGAAGTAGTCTGTCGCCTGGAAGGACTTGGCGAGATTGGCGACGGCTGGCGCGAGGAGGGTTAGTCCGAGCGTAGAGATGATCCCGGCGGCGAAGGAGCCCATTACCGCCGTTGCAAGGGCCGGTCCCGCCCGGCCGGCCTTGGCCATGGGATAGCCATCGATCGCCGTCGCCACGGACCCTGCTTCACCAGGGGTGTTGAGCAGGATGGAGGTAATGGCACCGCCGTATAAGGAACCGTAATAGATGCCGGCGAAGATGATCAGCGCGCCCGTGGGATCGAACCCGTAGGTGAGCGGCAGCAGCAGCGCGAGCGCCATCGCCGGCCCGATCCCTGGCAGCACACCCACCAGCGTTCCGATCGTGACCCCGATGGCGGCGAAGAGCAGGTACTGCAGCGACAGCGCGTTGGCGAAGCCGCTGGCAAGGTCAGCGAAAACCTCCATGTCCTAGAGCACCCCCTGCAGGATTCCCGCGGGCAGCCGGACTCCCAGCAGTTCCGTAAAGCCGAAGTAGATGGCCGCCGAGAAAAGGACGGCAACAATGATGTCCCGGATCCACCGGCGGCTCCCGGCCACCCACGCAATCCCAACAAAAAAGAGCGATGTGGAGACGATATAGCCGACAGGTTGCAGGACAAAGGCGTAGGCCACCAGCGCGGCGATGACCAGCCAGACAGTATTCCAATGGGTTTCGGACTGCTCTTCGGCTGCATACACAAAGAGCGCCTTGTCCTGCATCAGGGTGGTGCGCAGCAAGAACAGCAGGCTCACCACCACGAGCCCTACACCCACCGCCATGGGGAAGAACCCCGGTTCGCCCGGCGCCAGGCCGCCGCGCTCGGAGATGCTGATGGCGTCGTACAAAATGATGGCGGCACCGAGCAGAAGCACGACGGCGGCAATACGGATCCCGGACTTGCCGCCCCGCTGGTGCGGGGCGGCTTCCGGACGACCGGAGGTCACTCGATGATTCCCAGGTTTGTCAGCGTCTGGGTGATCGTCTTGTCCTCACTCTGGATGTACTCCGAGAACTCGTCACCGGTGAGCAGGTAGTCATCCCAGTTGTTGGACTCCAGCGTCTCCTGCCACTGCTGGGTTCCGGCCATCTCCTCGATCATGCCGATCACGGCTTCACGCTGTTCGTCGGAGATTTCGGGCGGGGCAACCAAACCGCGCCAGTTGGCGATGGACACGTCGTAGCCGGCATCAATGATGGTCGGAGCGTCGACGCCCTCGATCGGCTTCTCACTGGAAACGGCCAGCAGGCGCATTTCTCCGGCGTCGATCTGGTCCTGGAATTCGGCCAGGCCGGAGGCGGCTGCCTCCACATCCCCGGAGAGGATAGCCGGCGTGAGTTCGCCACCGCCGGAGTAAGGGATGTAGTTGAGGTCGGCCACTTCCACGCCCACGGCGTCCGCGAGTTGGGCCACCAGGATCTGGTCTACACCGCCCACCGAACCGCCGCCCCAGGCGATGCTGCCTGGATCCGCCTTGAATGCCTCCATCAACTGTTCAAGGGTCTGGTACTCGGAATCCGCCGGCACGACGATGGCATCGTACTCGGCGGTCAACCGCGCGATGGGTGTGGTGTTCTCCAGCGTCACCTGGGAATCGGTCTGCTGGATGGCGCCGACCAGGATCTTGCCGATCACCATCAGCTGATGCGGGTCTCCGCTGTTCTGTACGAACTGGGTGAGGCCGATGGTCCCGGATCCGCCGGGGACGTTGTAGACATCGGCCCCGGTTTCGATGACGCCGCCCTCGGTCAGCGCCCGCGCGATGGAACGTGCCGTCTGGTCGTAGCCGCCGCCGGGGTCTGCCGGCGCCATGATCTCGATGGACGCGCTCGGATATTCCTCGGCGGTCCCGCCGCCTCCGCCCCCTCCTCCGCCGTTACCTCCGCAACCGGTCAGGGCCAGGAGCCCTGCGGCCACGGCAGCCAGCGCGGTATAGGTACGTTGTTTCTTCGAGCCTCTTGTCGAAATCATCATTGAATCCGTCCTTCTCGTCGGGCAGGCCCTGGGCACGCCTTGTGAGGACATCGGTGCGAGTGACAGCTGACACTGATGGGGCCTGCTTCACTGTCTACCATTGGACGGCAAGCTTGTACACGATTGTGATCTACCTGCAATGTGGCACTGGCAGCCGCCACATCGCGTGTGACCAGGGCTCGGCGTTCCAGCTTGAACTCGTCCGCCAGAGCGGTCCGGCGACCGCAGATCTGCGAGGGTGCGATTCCACAAAGGTGGTTTTGACCGACGCTGTCCATGGACGCAGCGACAGCGCTCCGCCGTGACGCCGCCAGCTCCTACCGGTAGATTTCCCGCCGGTGGCCGGCCCTAAAGACGAGGATGACCAATGCGTCGTCGTTGATCTCGTAGATGATGCGACAGTCGCCGGTTCGTATCCGGTATTCGCCGCCGCCGATGATAAGCTTCTTCGCTGCAGGCGGGCGGGGGTTGTCCTGGAGCAGTTCTATTGGCTGCGGCAACCCGGACCTTGGCCTTGGCATCAAACTTTCGAAGCGACCTCTCCGCCGCATGGGTCGGCTTGATCTCGTACGCCCTGGTCACTCAAGTCCGAGGTCTGCTTTGACCTCCTCCCAAGGGATGGAACCGCCCTCAGCTCGGGCCTCTCGGGCGGCTTTGAGATCCTCGGCATCTTCCAGCGCTTCCAATGCACGCTCTGCGAGCTCGGCATTCATGAGGACCACAGCTTCTCGCCCATGCCGGGTGATGGACACCGGCTCTCGTGACGCCTTGTCTATCGTTTCGCTCCAATGCTGGCGGGCAGAAGCGGCCGAAACAGAATCGCCCACAGTCAAGGTTCAGCGCTCCAGCTTGAACTCGTCTGCCAAGGCAATCCGTCGGCCCCTGATCTGGGAGGGCGTGATTTCCACATAGGTGGTTTTGACCGATGCTGTCCACGAACGCAGGGACAGTTGCTCCGCCGTCGTTATTTCGGCTTCGGCGGTGAGCTCACGGACGGTGCCTTTGACCACCACGCTCCAGACAGAGTGGAGGGAACGACCGTCCGCCTCCAGCGCCACCTTGTTATTGATGGCCATGGAGACCAGCTTGGTGCCCTGCATGGTGCGGATCAGGATGCGGCGGTCGTGGGCCAGGAAGTTGACCGGGTACAGTTCCGGCTTGTCCGCTACGCTGACCGCCAGCCGACCCAGCATCGTGCCGATCAGTAAGTCCCAGCATTCGTCCTCGCTGAGCTCGATTACGGGATTGTCCAGGTCCGGAATGGCGGGCAGAGTGGCGTCTGGCTCGTTGCCGGCGGCAGCATTCTCGGTAGGGATGGTCGACGGCGGACCGTTGGGATGCCGGGGCATGGAGGATTTCCTTTCGGCAGGCCGAGTTGGCTCAGTCATTGATTTCAGGTCCGACGGCGATGCGCCGCCCGGTAAGTTCCGAGGGTTCCAGTTCCAAATACAGCACCCTGCGCGTGAGGGTCCAGGGCTTGAGTTGCCGGCGCTCGGCCGCCGCGATTTCATCCGGGCCGGTCAGCTCGCGGAGCATGCCCTTGGCCATCACGCTCCAGACCGATGAACCGCTGCGCCCGTCTGCCTCCAGCACCACCTGGTGCCTGGCCCGGCGCACGATATCCCTGACGTGCTCGGACCCGTGGAGCAGAATGCTCTTCTCCGCGGCCCAGAAGTTGACCGGAATGACGTCCGGCTCGTTGCGGTAGCTGACGGCCAGCCTGCCCAGCGTCGTGCCCGCGAGAAGTTCCCAACATTCTTCCGGGCCCAACCGGAGGGTCGGATGGCCGGCGTCGGGCATCCGCAGATCTTCGCTCATGGCGCCACTTTGCCATGAACCGGCCGCGCTGGATAGGGGCGGAACGGCAGGGTTAGATGTTAGGCAGTTCCCTGTTGGTAGTCGAGGTAGATCTTGGTGGGCAACGGGGATTCGAGGATCTCCTGCGATATCCCATGGACTTCCTTGAGCTTGCCGCGGAACCAGACGTCAAAGGGGTCGTCCGAGCGGGCAATGGCGCTAAAGGCCTCGGACAAGTTTTCGGCCTCGTGGAAGAGGCAGCAGACGTCATCGCCCTGCGGCGTCTGCATGTGCCCGGCGACTTCCCGGACCAAGCCGATGCGCTGGCGGGAACGTACGAGCTCTTCGCGCCGCGGCCCTTGGCACTCTTGGACGAATTCCTTCCAGGCCTCCAGTTTTCCAGGCACGATCGGCACAAACCAAGTAATACATTCCATGGCACATCCCTTTCCAGCGAAGTAGCGCCAATGCTAGCGACGCCGCCGCCCGAGGGACATCCTCAGTTCAGGGGGTGGCCGGGCCATTAGTTGTGCTGGCCTCCCGTAACGCCTTCAACTCATCGCGTTCCAGCAAGCGGGACGCGAGCACGCCAATCGCCAACGCCCAGAAGGCCGGGCCAAGGCCGAGCAATGAGATGTCGGACAAGGTCACGGCAAAAGCAAAGAGCGGCCCTAGCTTCAGCGGGCCTGCCGTGACCTGCCCCAGAGCCATGCCGAGGACGCCGATGACCGCCAGTCCGGCTATCGCCAGCATCATCTGCCGCGGCACCAGTTCGATGACATCCGCAGCGAAACCGGCCAGCGCCAGCATCGCCAGAAAGGCACTGCAGACAATGAGATTTGCGCGGTACCGGTGTTCGGGCCGGCCCGCGTCCGGTCCGGCCACCAGTGCCGTTGCGGGCAGGGACATGGAAACGCCCACCGGCCCGAGCAGCGATCCGGTCATAGTGCCGATGCCGGAGAGAAAATCCAACACCCGCGCCGGTGGAGAGTAGTCCTGGCTCCGCAGGAAAACCAGCGAGGGCACGTTGGCCTGCAGCACAATCGGCACCACCAGCACCGGGGTGACCGTCAACATCGATTCCCACGAGAACACCGGAAGGGTTGGCTCCACAATCGGCGCACGGAATCCGCCGTCGATGCTGCCGAAGCGGCCCAGCACCGCCGCGCCCACCAGCGCCACCACCAGCGCAGCGAAAATCGGCGGCACCTTGCCCAGGAACAGCGAGCTGAGCAGGTACGCGGCAAACGCACCGCCGATGATGAGCGGCTCCTGGCCAAGGACAGTGAAAATCCCGGCGACAAACGGCAGCACCGATCCGGCAAGCAGCCCCATCACCACCGGCGCAGGAACCCATTCGGCCAGGAGCCCGTTGAGCCCCAGCAAATTCAGGATAATAACGACGGCGCCCGCAGCCACTGCTGCCCCGGCCAGTTCCGCGAAGCTCAGCCGTCCGTTCAGGGAAACGATGAAGATCAGGACAAAGATGTTCCCGGTCAGCAGCAGCGGCTGGCGGTAACGCAGGGCCAGCACCAGTCCCAGCACCGACGGCAGCCCGTAGACCGCCACGATCCAGGCCGTGATCTGCGGACGGGGCAGGGCCAGCTGCTCGGCCGCCGCCAGCGGGATGGTGATGACGGAGGTGGCCACCCTAAACAGCGAAAGTGCCGCGCCGAGCTGGCGGACATCCCTTATGCTGCCACTTTCCCACAATCCCCGCGGCCCGCACAGGGCACGCCGCTCTGCTGCAGACGATTGAACGGCTTGCACGGCGCCTGTCCTTGTTCTTATCGCCGCCGCTTCGCGAGCTGCTTCGGATGCCTTGGGCATCGCGCCGCTCTGGTCGCCCTGGTCGCCATTGTCGGCCTTGGCAAACACGGCCGTCGGAAAGTTTTCTCGTGTTCTCCACCCCACGGTGTGTGCGCACTCACAAACTGTCACAGCCGGTTCATAGGGTGGTGGTATGGATAACTTCCAGTTTGATTTCGTGGCGGCGCCGGAGCCGGACCGGGACCGTGGCCTGCGGGCGCTCGGTTTGGCGGGGAGTTCGCTGCTGGAAATCATGCTGCATAAGGTCCTGCTTGATGCCTGGGCCGAGGAGAACCTGGCCTTCGGCGGCCGGCTCGGGGATCCTTTCGACGAAGCGGCCGAGGAGGCCGCGGCGGAGGCCGGCCAGGTGCTGGCGAGGGCTGCGGTGCTGCCGGAGGTGCCGGGCCTGCCGGAAGGCTGGGAGAACCTGGCGCCGGCGGCGCTGGCCGGGGTGCTGGAGCGGATTGATCCGGAGGCCCTGGATGATGTCGGGACCATTGATTACCTGCAGGCGTCCGCGAAGACCGTGGCGTGGCTGCAGTCCGGCCGGGTGAAGGCGTTGAACCGGTTCACCGAGCTGCGCCCGGCCGAAGGCGCCGAGACCGGCAACGCGCACGGGTTCTCCTCCTGCGCCGCGACGGAGATCGCCGCTGCCCTGGCCCAGCCCCGCGGGGCTGCGCAGAAAGACCTCGCCGAGGCCGCGCAGCTGTGCGGGCATTTGCCGGCCACGGTGGAGGCGATGGCCGCCGGGACCCTGGACCTGCCGCGGGTCACCGCGATCGCCCGCGGCTCCGCCGACCTGCCCGAGAATCTGCTGCCTGCGTTCGAGGCAGGGGTCCTGCCCAAGGCCGGCGAGATCACCGTCGAGAGTGTCCGGGCGCGCGCCCGCAAGGCCCGCGAACGGTTACACCCGGAAAGCCTCACCGTCCGCCACGAAAAAGCGAACCAGTCCCGCAACGTCGGTCTCGTGCCGCAGGATGACGGGATGGCCGAAGTCTGGTTCCGCTGCAGCGCGGACAAAGCGGTCATGGTGTTCAACCTCGTCCAGGCCCTCGCGAAAAAGCTGCAGGGCCCCGAGGAGACACGGACCCTGCCCCAGCTGCGCGCCGACGTCATCACCGACCTGCTCGTCAACAACCCAGGCGCGTGTAACGGCACCGGCAACACCACCGGTACCTGCACGGGCGCCGGCACCTGCAACAGCAGCACAGCTACCAGCACGTGCAACGGCAGTTGCAAGGGCACGGGGACGGGCACCGGTGCCGGGGCCGGCGTGACGGCCAGTGTCGCGGTCACGTTGTCGTTGGAAACCGCGGCAAGGTTGAGCGAGGAGCCCGGCGAACTCGCCGGATACGGGCCAATCCCGCCGGAAATGGCGCGGAACCTCGCCGGACTGGCGAAATCCTGGCTGCTGGTGCTCACCGATGAATACCGCAACGCGATCGCCGCCGCCAAAGACCTCCGGCATCCATCTGAATGGCTGAAACGACTCGTCCGGTTACGTGACGGGCACTGCAGCGGCCCCGGCTGCCGCGTGGAAGCGAAATTCTGCGAAGTGGATCACACCATCGCTTGGGAAGACGGCGGCAAAACCGTCCTGGAAAATCTCAAGGCCGCCTGCAAACCTGACCATCGTGCGAAGCACAAAGGTGGCTGGAAAGTCACCCAGCACCCGGACGGCAGCACCACCTGGAAATCGCGGACCGGCCACGAATGGACCAGCACCCCCGAAAACAGTTGGTCCATCCGCCCGCCAACCGAACCACCACCACCGGACCTCTACACCCCACCACCATTCTGACACCGGCATATAGCCGCGGCCGTGCGATCTGTGAAAGATCTCCGATGTCTGCAAGTCGACGTCGTACGCCTCGAGGAAGCCGGCAGGCAGCGAGGGCAGCCAATCCCCGGTACAGGAGTCCTCCAATGCACAGTTTGGCTACTAGATTGGACGGATGAACGCAAAGCCCATAGTCACCGTCCTGGCAGGGGACAGGCCTGTTATCGGACTAGAGAAGCTGCAGGAACACGCGGAGCTCAGGATCACGGACATCGAGGGTCTGGAAGCCGCGCTGTCCGGGGCGGAGGTGCTGTACCTGTGGGACTTTTTCGCCGAGGGTCTGCAGGATGTGTGGCACAGCGTGGACGCACTGAAGTGGATACACGTGCCCGCAGCCGGTGTGGACAAGCTGCTCTTTCCAGAGCTCGTCGAATCGGACGTGGTGGTCACGAACGCCCGCGGTATCTTCGACCGGCCGATGGCGGAGTTCGTCCTCGGCGGCATCCTGCATGCCGCCAAGGGATTCGGACTGGCAGGCGAGCGCCAGCGCCGGCAGCAGTGGGAAAGCTGGCCGACAACGGAGGTTGCGGGGGCACGGGTGCTGGTCGCCGGTACCGGGAGCATCGGCCGCTGCACCGCCAGGCTCCTGCGCGCTGTCGGAATGGAGGTGGACGGATTGGGCCGTACCGCCAGGACCGGAGACCCTGACTTCGGGACGGTCCACGCCAGCGCAGACTTTGCCCAGGTCGCCGGCGAATATGACTACGTGGTGCTCGCGGCTCCGCTGACGACGGCGACAGAGAGGATGGCCAGCCGGACAGTCTTGGAAGCGATGAAGCCGTCTGCCGTGCTGATCAATGTGGGCCGGGGCAGACTGGTGGACCAGGACGCGCTCGTGCAGGCCCTGTGTACCGGGCGGCTCGGCGGCGCTGTGCTCGACGTCTTCGAAACCGAGCCGCTGCCCCAGAGCCATGCCTTGTGGCAGCTGGACAACGTCCTCGTCACTCCGCATATGTCCGGCGATTCCCAGAACTGGCTGGACGAACTAGCCGCGCAGTTCGAAAGCAACTTCCATGCCTGGCGGCAGGGGAAACCGATGGCCAATGTGGTGGACAAGCGGCTCGGCTTCGTTCCGCGGGACCACTAAACGGCGGTCACGCCTGCATCAGTGGTGTCCGTGATCTGAGTCGTCTCGTTCGTCATCCCATTGGTCCCAGGACTCGTCTTGTTGGTTCTCCCAGTGGTCCCATGACTCGTCCTGCTGGTCATCCCACCGATCCTGGTCTTCGTCATCCCAACTGTCCCGGCCGTCGTCGTTCTCCCACTGTTCCCAGTCCTCATGTCCCTCGGAGTTCCGCCAGTCTTCACCTTCATCGGAGAAAGTTTCCTCAGGGGCCGGAAGGTCGGGCGTTTGGGTCACGTCCGGCTGGGCGGATTCCTCGGCCAGCACCTCGAGATCATTGCGGACTTTGGCCAAGGCCTTCGCAGCTTCCTGCTGCATTTCCGCCGCGATATGCCCATTCGCGGCCGCCCTGTCCAAATCGTTCTCCAGCAGGTCGACTTCGTCCAGAGCAGTGGAAAGGTTCTGTTCTGATGCAAGTTGCCTGATGGTGCTGGCCCGTTCCTGGAGGGTGTCGAGGGCGGTTGCGGCCGGATTCTCCTGCTGGACGCAACCTGCCAGCAGTGCCGTGGCTGCTACGCCGGCCAAAAGCATTCGGGTGAGGGCTGCCGGCCGGTTCATGGGGTGAGGCTTTCTTCGAGCTGTTGCAGGTGCTCGTCCAGCTCCGTAGGCACAGCCGGAGCGGGCGTTTGCGCGGGGTCGGAGCTCCCGGAGGTGGCGATCACGGCGCCGAAGATCAGTGCCGCGACCATGAGGATCAGGGCCACCGCCGCAAGGCCGAGTTGCAGCATGGACGGCTTTCGTCTGCCGCGGGTCCGCGTGGCTGCGGACCCGGACCGCGCTGCCGGATATACCGGGGCCGGTTGACGGGTAGGCCTTTCCGGCAGGGCCTGCCAGGGCAGGCCTCGCGTGGCGTTGGTCATTAGGCTCGTCTTCAGGACGGGCAGGGCAATGTGTGCTGTCGGCGGTTCGATGCCCGGGCGGGCAGCAGCCGGTGGCATGGCAACGGATCTGACATCGGAACCAACACCGGAACGCACATCGGAACCGACACCGGCAGCGGCGACGGGTGCCTCGCTACCGGAAATCCTGCGGAGGATTTGGGCGGCCTCGACCGCTGCGGGACGATGCCGTGGATCGATGGCTGTCATGGATTCAAGAAGCCGGGCCATGTCCACCCCGAGGTGACTCGGTATTCTTGGCGGACGCGCCAGCCTGGCTCTTGCCGATGCCAAGGGCTGGCCGGGATACTCCAATTCGCCCGTGAGGCACTGCAGCAACACCAGACCAAGAGAGTAGACGTCTGAAGGAGATCCAACGGCTGAGCCGATCACCTGTTCTGGGCTGAGGTAGCTGGCAGTGCCCAGAATAATCCCGGAGGCCGCCAGCGGCGTCCCATTGATCATGCTGGCAATGCCGAAATCGGCGAGTTTGGGGTGGGGAGCTTCATCGTCGAAGTAGCGGGCCATGACGATGTTGGCCGGCTTCACATCACGATGGACTATGTTGCGCCGGTGGATGTAGTGAAGGGCGGAAGCCAATTCGGCACCGAGCCGGGCCGTTTCCCTGTAGTCCAGGGGACCTACATCCAGATGCCGTCCGAGGTCGACCCCGGGGATGAGTTCCATGACCAGCCAGGACACGGTCCCGCCGTCGAAAGGGGAGCTGCCGGCATCGTAGAGCGTGACCAAGCCCGGGTGATTCAGCCGGGCCAGGGTCGCGATTTCCTCCTGGTGCCAACGGAGACGTTCCGGATCAACGGGATCCGGGCGGTAAACCTTGAGTGCCACTTCGCGGCCAAGGACTTCGTCCTCGGCGCGGTAAACGGTACCCATGCCGCCCAGCCCGATGACCGGACCCACTCGGTAACGGCCGGCCAGAAGATTATTCGAGATGCCCGGAACTGAGTGGTCGGTCATCAGATTCCCCGTCGGTCCCGGCGGGGTTCTGGTGGCAAAGACGCTGTGTTTAGCTGTCATAGCGGTCCGCTCCCTGCAGCCAGACGTGTTAGCTGGCCTTGCTCGCGTAGTTCCCCCTGCGGGGCTATACCTGAGACCTTAGGCGGCGAATCTATGAAGAAGCTGTGACAGTCCTTTGTTCCTCAGGTCAGATGCTCCCTGCGTCAGGCGTTCCCAGATCAGGCCCTGGTTGCCGTGTGGCCTCGTCCCAGGAGAAGACCGAGGCCGAGCATGGCCACGCCGAGGACGAAGTGCAGCCAGTTATCGGCCATGTTCAGCGGAACGAAGTTGGCCGGAGACTCGTGCCCGATGACCAGCCCGTAGATCCACAGCACAAGGTAGATTGCTCCGCCCCAGATAAGGTAGCTTCGCGAGCCGGTCCAGCTGCGCGATAGCGCCAGACCGACGACGCCGAAGAGCAGGTGCACAATGTTATGCAGGACTGAAACCTGGAACAGTCCCAGCAGCATGGCACCGGACTGGTGACCTGCGAAACTGAGCTGATCGACGCCGCTGGTGATGCCCGGAACGAAGCCCAGGATCCCGACCAGCAGGAAGACCGCGCCGACGGCCAAAGTTACGGTCTGAACGCTGGTCCGCCGGCCACCACGGATGCTGGTTTGATCTGACGTAGTCATGATGCTCTTCCTCTCTGATGGACTTACTTTTCGGCGGCCACATAGTTGTCGTGTGGACGCGCCTGTCAGTTATTCGGAGCGGACGCGCGGGTGGTTTGGGCCTTCTGTGAAAATCCGGCCAATACTTTTGGGCCGCGGCTACGAATACCGGGTGTGAAGAAGCTCAAGAGAATCCCCTTATCCGCCCTGGCCGCAGCGCTCGCCGGGCTGGTTTCGGCCGGTGTGCTGCTGGGAGTCGCCCAGCTGGCCGGCGTCTGGTTCCGTCCGGCCGCTTCGCCGCTGGTCGCCCTCGGCGCCGCGTTTATCGATTTCACTCCGGCATGGCTGAAGAATTTCGCCGTCGAAACCTTCGGCACGGCGGACAAGACCGTCCTGTTCATCGCGATGGGTGTAGTCACGGCAGTACTGGCCTGCCTGGTTGGACTGCTCGCCCGGCGCCGCTGGACCTGGGGTGCCGCAGCGGTGGTACTGCTGGGCGCGGTGGTCGGCGCGGCAGTGATCACCCGGGCGGGGGCCAGTGTCCTGGATTTAATCCCGACGGCGGCAGGCACCTTGGCCGGACTCGTTTCGCTGCGGCTGCTGGAGCGCCGCGTTCCCGAGGCAAGAGAAACTGGCGCTGCAGCCGCCGATCCCGCTGCGGGCGTTACCTCCGGTCCGGCCGTTGCCGGTAACCGCTCGCCCTCCGGTCCCGCTGCCTCCGGCCCGCCGACAAGGCGTTCCTTCTTTGCCGCCGCGGGGCTGCTCGCCGTTACCGCGGCGGTCATGGGGGCTGGCGGCACCGCGCTCGCCGGCCTGCGCAACAGTGTGGAGGATTTCCGCAAGGCGCTCCGGCTGCCGTCGCCGCTCCGCAAAGCAGAACCACTGCCGGCGGGTGTCCATCCACCGGTCGACGGGGTGGTCCCCTTCGTCACGCCCAACGCGGACTTCTACCGGATCGATACGGCGCTGGCCGTGCCCCGGGTTGATCCGCAGAGCTGGCAGCTTCGCGTGCACGGCATGGTGGAGGAGGAGTTCACGATGTCCTTCCAAGAGCTGCTGGATTCCGAACTGCTGGAGTCCTATGTGACGCTGACCTGCGTCTCCAACCCCGTGGGCGGGGACCTGGCCGGCAACGCCAAATGGCTCGGCTATCCGCTGGCGAAGGTACTGGAACGCGCCCGTCCGCTGCCCGGTGCGGACATGGTGCTCTCCACCAGTGTCGATGGCTTCAGTGCCTCGACTCCGCTGGAGGTGCTGCGGGACGGTCGGGATGCGTTGCTGGCGGTCGGCATGAACGGCGAACCGCTGCCGCTGGACCACGGTTTCCCCGTGCGGATGGTGGTGCCCGGACTCTACGGCTTCGTTTCAGCTACCAAGTGGGTGGTGGATCTGGAGGTCACAAGGTTCCAGGACAAGACCGCCTACTGGACGGACCGCGGCTGGTCGGAGCGCGCTCCCATTAAGACCGCGTCACGGATCGAAGCCCCGCGGCCGTTCGCACGTGTGCCGGCAGGCAAGGTCGCGGTCGGCGGCACCGCGTGGGCCCAGCAGCGCGGCATCGAACGGGTGGAAGTGCAGGTGGACGACGGGCCCTGGCAGGAAGCCGAGCTGGCCGCCGAAGCCACGGTGGACACCTGGCGCCAATGGTCGTTCAGCTGGCAGGCCGAGCCCGGGCAGCATTACCTGCGCGTCCGGTCCTACGACGCGGAGGACGGACTGCAGACCGATGAGCGGGCAGACCCGATTCCGAATGGCGCCTCGGGCTGGCATTCCATCAGCGTCACGGTCGAACCCTGACCGGTCCCAAAGTTTTTCCAATCTCATCCAATCCATCCCGGCACCGGTTCCGAATACATCATGACAGCCCGGAAGCGTTGCTTCCGGAACAGGAGGCGGCAGCAGCCGCGCCACCCTCAAGGAGAAAACCCATGTTGAAGAACAGCAGCAGGAACTTTGCAGCACTCGGAATGATCGCAGTGGCGACCCTCGGCCTGTCCGCGTGCGGCGGCGGATCCGAGGAATCGGGGGACGCCGGCGCCGCCCCTGAATCAACCACCGGATCCGAGTCCACCTCAACGGAGTCCATGGCCCCGGAGTCCGGCGAAGCCATGGATCCGGCCGCCAACCTGGTCGGCCCGGCCTGCGCCGACTACGCCGCCGCGGTGCCGGACGGCGCAGGATCCGTGGCAGGCATGGCGCAGGACCCGGTTGCCGTCGCCGCCTCCAACAACCCGATGCTCACCCAGCTGACCGCAGCCGTCTCCGGCGAACTGAACCCCAAGGTTGACCTGGTAGACACGCTCAACAGCGGCGAATTCACCGTCTTCGCACCGGTGGATGAGGCCTTCGGCGCCATCCCCGCCGAAACGCTGGAAACGCTCAAGACCGACGACGCCACACTGAGCACCATCCTGACCTACCACGTGGTGGAGGGACAGCTGAGCCCGGACGAAATTGTCGGCGAGCACACCACAGTGCAGGGCGAGTCCGTCGAGGTCAGCGGCAGCGGCGACGAGCTGATGGTCAACGACGCCAAGGTTGTCTGCGGCGGCGTCCAGACTGCCAACGCCACGGTCTACATGATCGATTCGGTCCTGATGCCCCCGGCCAAGTAGCCGGAAAAACTCCGCCGGGGGAGCGGAAGGGGGGAGAACGACGGCGGCAGCCCGCCTGCCGCCGTCGTTCATCGCCAAAAAAGCAGGGCCGACACAGGAACGAGGGAGGTGCAGAGTGTCCGACGGGCGTGAGAACCTTGAATCCATGCGATTGCCATGGCTGCGGCCCGTGGGGCCGGACGCCCCGCCGACACAGGAGGAGCTCATCCGGCGCGTGGCGCTGGGAGACGAATCCGCGTTCGAATCGCTCTATGACTCGGTGTCGCCCACCATCTTCGGGCTGGTGCGCAGGGTGGTCAGGGACCCGGCCCAAAGCGAGGAAGTCACGCAGGAAATCTTCGTCGAAATCTGGCAGAACGCGGCCCGGTTCGACGCGGACCGCGGCAAGGCCCTCTCCTGGATCCTGGTGATCGCCCACCGGCGGGCCGTGGACCGGGTGCGGGCCAGCCAGGCCAGCATGGACCGGGACCTGCGCCAGGGGGCCAAGGAGTACCAGGCCAGTTACGACGACGTCGCGGATACAGTTGAACTGCGGCTGGAGTCCGAACGCGTGAACAAGGCGCTCGCCAGCCTGACGGACAGCCAGCGCGAGGCGATCACGCTGGCCTACTACGGCGGCCATACCCACCGGGAAGTCGCTACGATGCTGCACATTCCGGTGGGAACAGTAAAGACGCGGATCCGCGATGGCATGATCCGCCTCAGGGACAAGTTGGGAGTGGCGTGATGGACGAGCAGTTGCATCTGTTGACCGGCGCGTACGCCCTCAACGCCTTGGACGATGACGAACGCGATGCCTTTGAACGGCATGCCCTGGGCGCCGTGGATACCCGCGAGGAAGTCCGTGGATTGAGCGAAACCGCCGCCATGCTGGCCTACGGAACGCCCGCCGTCGCCCCGCCGCCGGAGCTCAAAGCCAAGGTGATGGCATCCATCCGCAACACACGGCAGCTGCCCGTTGACGCAGTGGTCGCGGACCTCGGTACGAAACGGCTTGAGGCCGCAGAGAGCCGGACCGGCCGCAGGGCCCGGGTCGGCGGCACGGACCACGGCTCGGACGGTGCCAGGGCCAGGAGTACGACGGCGGTGCGCTGGCTAAGTGCCGCGGCCGGAGTTCTGCTGGTCACCACCGCAGCGCTGGGCGGCTGGGCGGTTGGAGTCTCCAATGACCAGGAACGGACCGAGCAGCGGCTCCAGGCGCTGGCCGAGCAGCAGAGCCAGGTGATGTCGGTCTTGACGGCGCCGGACGCCAAGATGATTCCGGCACGGATGCCGGACGGCGCGGCGGTGACCATCGCCTTGTCCGCGCAGGCTGACAAAGCCGCGGTGATCACGCACGACCTCCCGCAGCTGGAGCAGGACCGGACCTACGAGCTGTGGCTGATCTCGGACGAGGGCGCCCAGCCCGCCGGCCTGATCCAGACGGACGCCGCGGGGCAGACCAGCATGAGACTGCTGGAAGGGGTCTCCGCTGCTACCCATCTGGGCATCACGGTGGAACCCGCCGGCGGATCACCCCAACCCACCACGGATCCGATCATGCTGCAGGAGCTCTAGGCAGAGCCGGTCCTACTAGCACCAGCCATTAAACGAAGCGGGCGGCCACCGAAAAGGTGACCGCCCGCCGTCGTAAGCCCTTCGGATAAGCCCGGCCTTGAGCCGGACTTGGCCGGAGCTTAGTAGGCGCGGACCCGCTGCTCGACCACGAGGTGGATGAGGGCGAAGGTTTTCTGCTCGTCGATTGCCTTCAGGGCCGCTTCGAGGGCGGCGGGCACATCGGCGTCGTTCTCTACCTTGATGCCGAAACCACCGAAGGCCTGGGCCATGAGCGCGAACTCCGGGTTCTTCAGCTGGGTGCCGGAGATCCGCTCGGGGTAGTGCCGCTCCTGGTGCGTGCGGATGGTGCCGTATTCCTGGTTGTCCATCACGATGACCAGCGGAGTGGCGCCGTACTGCGCGGCCGTGGCCAGCTCCTGGCCGTTCATCAGGAACTCGCCGTCGCCGGCGATGGTCACCACGCGGCGCCCGGGATGCGCCAGCGAGGCGGCGATGGCGGACGGGATCGAGTAGCCCATGGAACCGTTTCGGGCACTGAGCATCGAGGCGTACTGCTGGGTGGGGAAGTAGCGGTGCGCCCAGTTGGTGTGCTCGCCGGCCCCCAACGTGACCATAGCGTCTTCGGGCAGGCCGCGGACCATGTTGGACATGAGGGTGTCCATGCGGGCCTGGCCAGCCGTGGGCTCGGCCGGCGGGAGGGCAGCGAACTTCTCCTGCTCGGCACGCATGCGCTCGGTCCAGGTCTTCCATTCCGGCTTGACCGGCAGGTCCATCATCACCAGGTCGCGCACAAAGACATCGGGCTTCGCCACGATCTGGTGCGAAACTGCGCCGGAGCGGCCACGCAATGACGGGTCGATGGTGACAAGGAAGTTCTTCTTCGACCAGTCCTGCCGGACGAGGAAACCGTCGGTGATGACGTCGCCGGGCACGGTGCCGACGAAGATCAGCAGGTCCGTTTCCTCCAGCAGGTCGTACGTGGGCTTAGGCCGGCCGTAGCCGATCGGGCCCACGTAGGACGGCGAATCGAACGGGACAATGCCTTCGCAGCGCCACTCGGCGGCAGCGGCAATATGGTGGTCCTCCAGCCAGTTGGCCAGCGCTGTTGCGCCCTCCTGGGTCCAGTCATTGCCGCCGACTACGAACAGCGGCTTCTCGGCATCCTTGAGCGCGGACTTCAGCGCCTTCCAGTCCGTGACGGTCATGCCGCCCTGGGCCACGGGGATTTCCGGGTGCAGCGTCGGCTCGATCTGCTCGCGGATGATGTCTTCCGGCAAACCAACGACGACGGGGCCCGGGCGTCCGTTCATCGCGGCGAACATGGCTTCGGCGACGATTTCGGACGCGCGCTCGGCGTGGTCCAGCACCATGACGCGCTTGGCGCCGGTGTCGAACCAGGACTTGATGTCGAACTCCTGGAATGCCTCGCGGTCCCGGTGCTCGAAGGGAATCAGTCCGACAAAGAGGACCATCGGGGTGGAGTCCTGCCACGCGGTGTGCAGGCCGACGTGCGCGTTGGCCGCTCCCGGGCCGCGGGTGACCATGGCGATGCCGGGGACCTGGTTCATCTTGCCGTCGGCCTCGGCCATGTAGGCGGCGCCGCCTTCGTGGCGGCAGACCACGGTCTCGATGTCGGACTCATGCAGGCCGTCGAGGACATCCAGGAAGCTCTCGCCCGGAACCACATAGGTGCGCTTCACCCCGTGGGTCACCAGCGTGTCCACAATGACGTGCCCGGCTGACTTCAGCAGCTGCTGCTCCTTGGCGTCGGCTGGTTCCACGGTCAACTGCGTCATGGGCGTCCTCTTTCATCTTTGAATGAACAGTTTGGTCGGTTCGTCAATGTGCGGTCGCATGGATTTTGCACATTGCGATTGAGCAAAAGTTACATCACTATCGGCGTAGGACGTCAGCGGGCAGGACACAGTGGGGTAATGAATGTGAAACGCGGCACTTTGGGTTGTTTTGCCCGATTGCCGCGCTTCCGTCGGGCTGGAAGGCCCGCTTTAGCCGATCGGCTCAAAGCGGTTGGGGTCTTTAACATCGTGGCAGTGCGCCAGCACGTCGACGGCGCGGGCTATGTCCTGGTCCTTGAGCGCCTGGAGAATGCGGCGGTGATCGTGGATGACCTTGGCCTGGTGCTCGGGACCTTGGCGGTAAGTGAGGGTGATGCGGTGCTGGATGGGGTGGTTCCAGATCGATGTGATGACGCCGCGCAGGTAGTCATTGCCCGAGGGCTCGACCAGGGCCAGGTGGAACGCCCGGCCAAGCCGGAAGAGTTCGGCGCTGTCCGCGGGATCGACAATTTCCGTTTCATCAATGAGGCCCTTGAGCCGCACAAGCTGCTGGGGCGTGTAAGCGCCGGCGGCACGCTGGACCGCAAGGGATTCGAGCGCGTAGCGGACCTCGTAAACATTTTCGATCTCGCGCTCATCCAACTCGTTGACGATATAGCCCTTACCAGGGACGAGCGTCGTCAGTCCTTCAAGGGTCAGCTGGGTCAGGGCGTCGCGCACCGGCGTGCGTGAGACGCCGTATTGTGCGGCGACGGTCTCCTGAGCCAGCGCCGAACCCGGCTCGATGGTCCCGCTGATGATGTCGGTGCTGATCTGTTCGTAAACGCGCACGGCCAGTGGCCTCACATCATTCGGCATTCCGGCCATGGCGGTCCTCCTTGGGTCTGATCCATCTTGGCATGAAGTTGGTCCGTCCAGCATTAGCCCCGCTGCCCGTGCGTGGTCAGGACCGAAGGCTGGATAAGCATTTGCAAACCTTTTTCCAAAAGTGGTTGACCTCACATCGTTCCTCTGAATACAGTGTATACACCCTGAACGAGGAGATCTAGAAAATGTATGTGTTGAACACCTGGTACGTAGCCGCGTGGTCCACTGAAGTGACGCGCAAGCCGGTTCGCCGGGTCATCTGCGAACAGCCCATCGTCCTGTTCCGCACCCAGGACAACCAGGCCATCGCGCTGGCGGACCGCTGTGCCCACCGTGCCTTCCCGCTGTCCGAAGGCCGCACCGTCGGCGATTCGGTGGAATGCGGCTACCACGGCTTCACGTATGGGCCCGATGGCATGTGCACGAAGGTGCCGGCGCAGTCTTCGATTCCGGAACGCGCAAAGGTGCGCAAGTATCCGGTGGTCGAACAGGACGGCTGGATCTGGGTCTGGACCGGCGATCCCGAACTGGCGAACCCGGCCGACGTGCCCGATACGCACTGGATGGTGGACCCGGAATGGGCCACGGTGACGCACTCATACCACTTCAAGTGCCGCGCTGATCTAATCCACGACAACCTGCTGGACCTGACCCACGAGTCCTTCCTGCACAAGACCACCGTGGGAGATGACTACATCTACGAACACGGCATCACGGTAGAGGTCGAGGGCAACGTGGTCAGCGTCGACCGCCTGATGCCCTCGGTGGCAGCGCCCCCGCTTTACGCCGAAACGATGGACGCGCGCGGACTGTTCGACCGCTTCCACTGCACGGAGTTCTTCGTGCCGAACCTGCACGTCCTCCACTCCGGGATCACGGGCGAGGGCAAGCCCCGCGAGGAGGGCTACCTGATCAAGGTCCTCAACGGCATCACCCCGATCGACGAGCACAATTCCTGGTACTACTACGCCTTCAGCCGCAACTTCGCCGTCGACAACGAACAGGCGACCGAGGATCTGCGCATAGGTTTGGCCACGGTGCTGGACGAGGACGCATCGGCGCTGGAGGCGCAGGAGATCGGCATGCAGACCCGGCCCGAGGGCGAGTTCGACGTGCTGATCGCCCAGGACGGCGGCGTGGCCAAGGCCCGCCGTATCCTGAGCGCCCTGCTGAAGAAGGAACAGCAGGCGAAGTCCGCGGCCGGATCAGCTGTCCGCCGGGAGCCGGTTGCTCCCAGGACGGCGTAGGTGCCCGCATGTGGATGCTGATCAGAGCCAACGCGCTGGGCGGGGAGACCGCGGCTGAATCCGGTGCCAGGATTCTTGCGGCCTGTCCTGACTCGGCTGAGCGCGGCGACCCATGGCGCTGGACCGTGGAGCTGGATGAATCCGGCCCGGAACCGGCAGTAGCGCTCGACGCCGATGCCAGCTACATCTCCTCCGAAAGCCACCGCTACACCGGCGGCTATACCGGAGTGCTGCAGCGTGGAGCCGGCGAGCAGCTGGTGGTGACGGGGCTGGCAGGCGAAGCACTCGTCGCCGCGGAGGACGGCCCCTGGGAGCGCTGGCTCCGGGCGGGCGACGTTTTCATCGTCGAAGGCGAGGAAGCCGAGACCCTCAGGCTGTCGCTGGCAGCCGGCAATGCGGCCGTCCAGGTCATCACCCTCGCCCCGAGGCAAGCCAAGGTTCTGCGGTGGGTCCCTTGACCGCCGGTAGCGCCGTCGACACCCAGCGCGGTACATCAGGTACGGCCCTGCACGGGATCGAAACCGGCCGGGCAGGCAAGCAGTTGGGTTTTGCCGGCCTGTCGCATTCGGACAACGTCTACGACAACGGGCTGATTCCGGTGCCGGTCGCGGTCATCTCCTCGGGAACCGGGCCAACGGCGTTGCTGGTGGCCGGCACCCACGGGGACGAATACGAAGGCCAGGTGGTGCTGCACGAACTGATCCGCTCGCTGGAACCGGAGCACCTGAACGGCACGGTGGTCATCGTGCCCGCCGCGAATGCGCCGGCAGTACGGGCCGGCACCAGGGTTTCGCCGATCGACGGCGGCAACCTCAACCGCAGCTATCCGGGACAAGAGCTCAGCGGTCCCACGGACCAGGTCGCCGATCTGATCGCGGGCACGCTGCTGCCGGAGGCCGACGTCGTTATTGACCTGCATTCGGGCGGTTCCAACTCCACCTACCTGCCGAGCATGTTCATCTACCGCGGGCCCGACCAGCAGACGTGGGAGCGGAAGGTCTCTGCGTCGCGGGCCATGGGACTGCCCTATGTGATCGCGGTGCAGCCCCGCCTTGAACCGGGTTCGCTCAGTACCGCGGGCGACGACGCCGGCGTGCTGGCACTGTCCACGGAACTCGGCGGCGGAGGCACGGTGGATCCGGGCATTCTGGCTGACGCGCGGCGCGGCGTACGCTCGCTGCTGGCCCACCTGGGAATCCTGGCAGCGCAGCCCGGTACCGAAGTGGAGCCGGAAGCAACGGCCGCCGAACCGACCTGGTTGGAGCTGGTGCCCGATTCCCCGGTCATGGCTACCGCTGCGGGGATCTTCGAACCCCTGGTGGGCCTGGGCCAGCGGGTCCGGGCGGGCGATCCCGTTGCCCGGGTCCATGCCATCGATGACCTGGCGCGTCCGCCCCAGGAATACACGGCCCGGGTGGACGGCGTCGTCGCCATCTTGCGCCGGCCCGCACTGGTCGCGCTGGGCAACTACCTGCTGCATGTCGCACCTGAACTTGAAGCACCGAGGCACTGATCGTCTCCTGATCAATGCCGGATATCCATAACCGGACAACGCTGTCCGGACCATGAGAGGAAAATCCATGCGTCATTCCCGTCAACGTGCCACCCGTTCAACCATCCTGGCCGGCTCCGTCCTGCTGGCCTTGTCCCTGAGTTCCTGCACCAATGCTTCCCAGGCCGCACCGGAACCGGCAGGTTCCGCTGCGTCAGCCGGATCCGGTGCCGAAGCTGTTGCCCTGAACGAGGCGGCCAGGGACCTGCTGCCTGAAGAGATCCGGGCCGCCGGAACCCTCCGCGTGGCCTCGGACCCGACCTACGCTCCATTCGAGTACTACGACACCGACAACAAGACGATGATCGGTTACGACGTCGACTTCTCGGACGCCGTGGGTGCCGCTCTGGGTCTGGAAGTCGAACATGTGCCGGCAACGTTCGATACCATCCTGCCGGGTCTGGCCTCCGGCAAGTACGACATGGCCATGTCGACGTTCTCGATCACACCGGAACGCGAGAAGATCGTGGACTTCGTGAAGTACCTCGACGGCGGTTCCGGCGTCGCTGTTCTGCCGGGAAACCCCAAAAATATCTCCATGGACCCCCTGAGCATGTGCGGCAAGAAGATCGCCGGCCAGAAGGGCTCGATCCAGTCCATGGACTATCTGCCCAAGTTCTCCAAGGAATGTGTCGACGCCGGCAAGGAGCCCATCACCATTCGCAACTTCCCGGGGCAGACGGATGCCAACCTTGCACTCACCTCCGGCCGGGTGGATGCCGTTGTCGCTGACAGCATGTCGCTGGCCTACCAAGGCAAGGAAGCCGACGGACAGTTCGAGCTGGCCGCCGGCGAGGATTACGACCCGATCCCCACCGGCATCGCGCTAAGCCAGGACGGCGGGCTGCAGAAAGCTGTCACAGAGGCCACCCGGGGAATCCTCGACAGCGACTACTACCAGGAAATCGGCGACAAGTGGGGCATCCCGGACTCTGTCCTGCTGACCTCCGACGCCCTCGACAAGAAGTAGAGGAGGGGAAGCAGCCGCATGACTGCCGTGACTACCCGAACCGAGCAAGCAGCCGCCACCAGCGACGGCTACACCGTTGTGAAGGCCAAACACCCCGGCCGCTGGCTGTCCGCCGTCGTTATCATTGTGATCGCGGGGCTGCTGCTGCGCTCCGTGATTACCAACCCCAACTTCGGTTGGGACATCGTGGGACTGTACCTGCGCGATGTTTCCATTGGCCGCGGCATCCTGGTCACCCTTGGGCTGACCGCGATCAGCATGGCCATCGGCATCGTTCTCGGTGTGATCTTCGCAGTCATGCGGCTCTCGGCCAATCCGATTGTCCGCAGCGCCGCCTTCGCCTACGTCAACTTCTTCCGTGGCACGCCGGTGCTGGTGCAGCTGCTGTTCTGGTTCAACCTGGCGGCACTGTACCCGGTCATCACCCTCGGCATCCCCGGTGTCCAGCTGGACGCTAACCAGCTGATCACACCCATGACCGCGGCAATCCTCGGACTCGGCCTGAACCAGGGCGCCTACATGTCCGAGATCGTCCGGGCCGGCATCCTCTCCGTGGACCACGGGCAGACCGAGGCGGCCGAGGCCTTGGGCATCACCCGGCTGCAGACCATGCGCCGGGTGGTCCTGCCGCAGGCGATGCGGGTAATCATCCCGCCCACGGGCAATGAAACCATCGGCATGCTCAAGACCACCGCCTTGGTCAGTGTGATCTCGGTGCCGGAACTGCTGTATTCGGCGCAGATCATCTATGCACGGACCTTCGAGACCGTGCCGCTGCTGATCGTCGCCAGCCTCTGGTACCTGCTGATCACCTCGATCCTGACGGTTGGTCAGTACTACCTGGAGCGGCGGTTTGCACGCGGCAACCAGCGGAACCTGCCGCCGACGCCGCTGCAGCAGCTGAAAAGGTTCTTCGCCACCCATGACGCACTCTCCCTGAAAGGCGGCAAAAAATGACGACGGCGCACGACGTTGAACCGATGGTCAAAGCCAACGCGATCTGCAAGAACTTCGGCTCCAACCAGGTGCTCAAGGGCATCGACCTGCACGTCCAACCCGGAGAGGTAGTGTGCCTGATCGGCCCGTCCGGATCCGGGAAGAGCACGTTCCTGCGCTGCATCAACCATCTGGAAACGGTCGACGGCGGCCGGATGTGGGTCAACGGGAAGATCGTCGGCTATGACCTGAAGGGCAGCAAGCTTTACGAGCAGAGCCATAACGACGTCTGCCGCAGCCGCTCCGAAGTGGGCATGGTCTTCCAGCAGTTCAACCTGTTCCCGCACATGACCGTGCTGGAGAACCTGATTGAGGCGCCGCGACTGGTGCGGAAGGAGAAGAAAGCCGAGGCTGTGGCACGGGCCATGACCTTGCTGGAGAAGGTGGGTCTGGCCGAGAAGGCCCAGGCCTATCCGCGCCAGCTCTCCGGCGGCCAGCAGCAGCGGGTGGCGATCGCACGCGCCCTGTGCATGGAGCCGCAGCTGATGCTCTTTGACGAGCCGACCTCCGCCCTGGACCCGGAACTGGTGGGCGAGGTCCTGAAGGTGATGAAGGACCTGGCCAACTCCGGCATGACCATGGTGGTGGTCACGCACGAGATGAACTTCGCCCGCGACGTCGCCGACCGGGTGGTCTTCATGGCCGACGGCCACGTGGTGGAGCAGGGCCCTGCCCGGGAGGTCATCACCAATCCGCAGAACGAACGAACCAAGGCCTTCCTCGCCTCGGTGCTCTCCGAGCCGGCCGCGGCCTGAACTATCAACGGTGAATGAATCATGAATGAAGAATTTTTCGACGTCGAGGTCCGCTCGATCCAACGCGAGTCCAGCAGCGTGGTCTCGCTGCGGCTGGAACACCCATTGGGGGAGGAGTTGCCGGAATGGGAGGCCGGCTCCCACGTGGATGTCCTCCTGCCCAACGGGATTCTGCGCCAGTACTCGCTCTGTTCCGAGACTGCCGACCGGACTGCATGGCGGCTGGGTGTGCTGCGCGAAGCCGAAGGACGCGGCGGCTCGGCCTACGTCCACGACGAGCTGAAGCCTGGGACCAAGATCCAGCTCCGCGGACCGCGCAACAACTTCGCGCTGGAGCCAGCCACTGGCTACGTCTTCATCGCCGGCGGGATCGGCATCACCCCGGTGCTGCCGATGGTCCGCGACGCTGACGTGCGAGGGGTTTCCTGGCGGCTGGTTTACCTAGGGCGCAGCCGGGAATCGATGGCATTCCTGGAGGAGATACAGGCGCTCGGCGGGAACGTCGAAATCCACGCCGACGACGAAAGCGGTCTCTACCCGCTCGCAGACCTGCTGGGCGGGCTGGAGACGGGCACCCATGTGTATGCCTGCGGGCCAGGGCCGCTGCTGAATGTGCTGCAGTCGTTCGCCGACGGGTGGGATGATGCCTCGCGCTTCCACTGCGAGCGGTTTGCCGCTAGCGACCAAGCCGCGGCCAAACCATCCGGCGAGTCTTCCTTCGTGGTGGAACTAACCGACGGTACCGAGGTTCCGGTGGGACAAGATGAGACCATCTTGCAGGCGCTGGAAAACGCCGGGATCAACCAGCCAAACTCCTGCCGGGAAGGAATCTGCGGTACCTGCGAGACCGGCGTGCTTAGCGGCGAGATCGACCACCGTGACTCGCTGCTCTCCGACGACGAGCGCGAGGCCGGTGGCACGATGATGATCTGTGTCTCCCGGTGCAAGGGCAAGCGGCTGCTGCTGGACCTGTGAGGCGTCTCCGCTGCTTGTAAGCTGGACGAATGCTTCGACGCCCTGCTGGCCAATCCCTGGTTCCGTCCGGCCCGCTGCCGCCGCGCGCCGGCTACAGCGGCCGCAGCGGACGGCGCGGCTCCGCCGGAAGGGAGTAGGCGCGTGCACGAGCTGACAGTGCTGGAGCAGCAGATTGTCACGGCACTTCAAATAGACCCGCGCGCGTCCTGGCGGAAAATCGCCATGGTCCTCAGGGAACCCGAGCGGACCGTCGCCCGCCGGGGGAGCGAACTGCTCGAGTCCGGCATCGTCGGCGTGCTCGGGATCCGTTTGCGGCCGACACCGGTACTGGTTGAAATGCGCTGTGCCCCGGGGACCGCCCGGGTCGCAGTCCAGGCGATGGCTCAACGAGCGGATACTTCCTTCGTCTATATGGTCACGGGTACTACCGACTGCCTCGCCGAGATCCTCACCGATCGGGACCGGCTGCATTCGGCGCTGGCCGATGAGCTGCCCGGAATTGCCGGACTCCAGCATGTGAACACCTACCCGATACTGCGCTACTTCAAGACCCTGCGGGCCTGGCAGCCCGGGCCGCTCACAGTTGAGCAGCGTGCCGCACTGCAGCCCGTCCCGCTCAAGGATCCGGCAGTGTTCGGCGAATACCCGGAGATGACCAAGGCCGACGAGCAGATTGCCACGGTGCTGTGCGAGGACGGCCGGGCGTCCTTCGAAGCCATTGCCCGGCGGGTGGGAGTCTCCGAGGCAACGGCACGGCGGCGCACCGAATGGCTGCTGGAAACCAACACCGTGCACCTGCGTGCCCTCGTTGAACCGGCAACGCTCGGACTGCCGGTCGAGGCATTGTTGTGGATCAAGACCAGTCCCGCCCAGCTCGAAACCCTCGGGCAGCGCTTGGCCGCGCTGCCGGAGACACGGTACGTGGCTGCGATTACGGGGGACTACCAGATCCTTGCGGACGTCACCGTGGCAAACAACCAGGCGCTGTATGACTTCACCAGCAGCGGCGCCTGGACCGCCGATGTTGCCCAGATCAGCACGTCGCTGCTGCTGCATGCGCGCAAGCGCGGCGGCCGCCTCACCCCAGGGAAATAGCAAAACTGCGATCCCGGTGACGCTATCAGCCCCCACTGCCTTCGATGATCGTGCCACATGACGGATTGGGGCAGAGTTGTGGCAGATTCCGTCACCTATTGCTTCTGGTTGGCCGAAAGACGCATTGTTGTTCCAACAAGAAACCGTTTGAGACACACATCACATCTTGAGGAACCATGTCACCCACAACCTCCAGCATTGTCTCCGCCGCCGGCGAATCCACTGACATTCTGGCCATAGCAAACATGCCCGTGCTGTGGATCTGCGCAGCCGGCGTCTTCGCCGTGATCCTTATCCAGTCCGTCATCTATATGAAGGCCGCCCGCAAAGCCGCCCCGGCGGCCGAGATCACCGGCCCTGAGCTGAAGACCGCCTTCCGGTCCGGTGCGATTGCCGCCATCGGCCCGTCCCTCGCCGTCGTCATGGTGGCCATTGCGCTGCTGGCGGTCTTTGGTACACCTGCCGTACTGGTGCGGATCGGCCTGATCGGCTCGGCTGCCTATGAGACCGGCGCGGCGAGCATCGCGGCCGGTAGCGCCGGGGCAGAACTCGGCGGACCGACTTACACCCAGAACGTCTTCGCCATCGCCTTCTTTGCCATGAGCATGGGCGGCGCGATGTGGATGCTTGCCACCCTGATCCTGACTCCGTTGATGAAACGCGGCGGCACCAAGCTGGCCAAGGTCAACCCGGTGGCCATGTCGATTGTCCCCGGCGCCGCCCTGCTCGGTGCGTTCATCGCCTTGGGCGTTGCCGAGGTACCCAAGTCCATGATCCATGTCTATGCACTGCTCACCTCCGCCGCAGTGATGGGCCTGTGCGCGGCAATCGGCCGGAGCCGGAAGCGTGCCTGGCTGCGCGAATGGGGCTTGGGTTTCGCCATCGTCGCCGGTCTTGTGGTGGCCTACATGGCGCACACGGCCGGAACCCCTGTCGCCTGATCCGCCGCCCTACCGGAACGCTCTTAAGGAACGCATAATGTCTGCAACCAGCATCTCTACTCCCATCACCGCGGCCGAGGCCGAGTCGGATCTTGCCGAATTCGACCGCACTACGTCCCGCTGGGGACGCCTGACCATGATCGCCGGCCTCATCCTCTCGGTGGCCGGGCCGCTGTACCTGGTCTTCTTCACCGGACTGGACATCAGTGCGGCCCAGCTGTGGACCGCCTTTGCGGCCGTGGCCGCCGTGTTCGCCATCATCTGGATCGTCGAACCGGTCACCTATTTCCCGATCCTGGGGCCGGCCGCCATGTACCAGGCCTTCATGATCGGCAATATCTCCAGCAAGCTGCTTCCTTCGGCCCTGATCGCGCAGACCCGGATCGGTGCCAAGCCCGGCACCCGCCGGGGTGATTTCGCCGCCGTCGCCGCTATCTGCGGTGCCGCAGCAATCCACCTGGTCTCGCTGGCCCTGTTTGTCGGCATCCTTGGCACCTGGCTGATCAGCATCATCCCCGTCGAGGTCATCGACGTTGCCCGGCTCTACGTCCTCCCGTCGGTGTTGGGAGCGGTCATCGTACAGGCGATCCTCACGATCAAGCAGTTGCGGATCACCATCATCGCCGTGGTCGTCGCGCTGTTGGTACAGTTCGTCCTGTTGCCGCTGGTCCCGGCCATCGCCTTCCTGACCACCGGTATCGCCGTGATCGGAACCATTATCGTTTCGTGGCTGGCACGGGACCGTAAGCCCGCTGTCGCCGTCGAGAATTAGACCTTAGAACTACAGGAGAGATGATGACCAACACCCTCGACGCCGTGGAACAGACCGCCGGGCTTGCCCTCACGCAACAGCAACAGGCGCAGCTGCACGAGCTCTACCGCCACCTCCACGCCCATCCGGAACTATCCATGCAGGAGCACCGGACGGCGGAATTCATCGAGCAGCAGCTGGACGGGCTGGGCATCGAGAACTTCCGCTGCGGCGGCACCGGCGTGGTGGGCGTACTGCGCAACGGCAACGGCCCTGTGGTCGGCTTCCGCGCCGATACCGACGGCCTGCCGATCAAGGAAGATACGGGGCTGGATTACGCCAGCACGGACACCGGCATCCTGCCGGACGGCGCCGAGGTCCCGGTGATGCACGGCTGCGGCCACGACACCCACGCCGCGGTGCTGCTGACCGTGGCCCGCATGTTCGCGGAGTCCCGAGAAGCCTGGGCCGGAACCTTGGTCCTGATCTTCCAGCCTGGTGAGGAGACCGCCGCCGGCGCGGCCGCCATGGTGGCCGACGGGCTGTGGGAGCGCGCCCCGAAACCGGAAATCGTCTATGGTCAACATGTCATGCCCGGGCTTGCCGGGACGGTCTCGCTCTCGGTCGGCAGCGCCATGGCCATGGCGGACTCGCTCAAAGTCACCGTGCACGGCCGCCAGTCCCACGGCTCGCAGCCGCAGGATTCCATCGATCCGGTTGTCCTGGGTGCCCACATGGTGGTTCGGCTGCAGACGATCGTCTCGCGCGAACTGGATCCCCGGCAGTCTGCCGTGGTCACCGTCGGTACTTTCCACGGCGGATTGAAAGAGAACATCATCCCCGCGTCCGCGGAGTTCACCCTGAACATCCGTACCTTCGACGACGGCGTCCGTGCCCGGGTGCTGGCCGCGGTACGGCGCATCGTATCGGCCGAGGCCGCCGCCTCCGGAGCGCCCGAGCCGGAGATCGAGGAGCTGTACACCTTCCCGGCCTGCTACAACGAGCCCGCCGAGGCCGAAAGCTTGGCCGAGGTGCTGCGGGGCGCGATCGGGCACGATGCGGTCTCCGTAGTGCCGGCGCTGATGGGCAGCGAGGACTTCGGCCATCTGGCCGCAGCCATCGATGTGCCGGCCGTGTACTGGTTCTTCGGCGGCCACTCCGCGGAAGTAGTGAACGGCGAGGGGTCGGTTCCGATGAACCATTCCCCGTTTTTTGCTCCGGTCATGGAGCCCACGCTTTCCACGGGCGTCAACGCCGCTGTGGCAGCTTTGCAGTCGCGGCTGGGCCGCTGAAACCGGTTTCTAAATAACGACGGCGAGGGGCGGGCTTCTGCGGGAGCCCGCCCCTCCGGCGGCTCCAGGCCATCAGCAGCGCGGTCAGCACGGCGGCAGCCAGATGGAGGTGGAGCATCAGCATGACATACTCCGAGTGGGGTCCGGCATGCTCGGCAGCGATGTTGGCTGTGGCCGCCAGCTGAGCAGCGTCCACTTCTGCATGGTGGGAGTGGGACATGCCTGCCGATGAGGCTGCGGACTCGCCCGATGCTGCCGGTCGTGCGGCAAAGGCCTCGAAGGCCAGATGCAACACCTGCTGTGCAACGCCGGCGGCCAGGATAAGCGTCCAGGCCGGGGCATCGACGCGGGACAGCACGGTGGCGGCGAGGGTGGTCAGGGCACTGATGGCGATGAGAACCGGAAGGGCCGGCATGGTCCCGCCCGAGGCCAGATGGGCGACCAGGGCCAGCACTATTGTCAATCCTGCCGCCGCCAGTACAGGCACAAGAGGACTGGTGGAATTCCTGGCCATCTATGCCCTCCGTGCCGTTGCTGGTGTTTTAGCGTAGAAGTAGTTCGGAGCCGGCCGCACCACGGATTGCATTCCCAGCAGGAAAAACCGTATACGGGCTATTTCTCGCCGAAGCCCGTGCGGACGTCGCTTGGGATCAGCGGCTTTTCGGCCCGGACTTTCAGCTCCTGCACAGCCCACGTGTTGCCGTCCGGATCGCTGAAGCCGAAGAAGGTCCCGCCGTCGCGCTTGTCGAAAACGGTGATTTCGCTGGCCTCCACACCGCGGGAGAGGAGTTCCTCGCGGGCGGCTTTGGCATCGGAAACCACCAGTTGGAGGCCGCGCAGGGAACCGGGCTCCATTTCGTTCTGGGCTGGCAGGTTGCCTACGACGATCGAGCAGCCCGACCCCCGCGGCGTCAGTTGGGCCACGTTCATGTGCTCATTGATGGTGTGGTGGTCCAGGTTGAAGCCGACCTTGTCGCGGTAGAACTCGATGGCGCGGTCAATGTCGGCGACCGGCAGCAGCACTACTTCCAGCGTCCAATCCATGGCGTATCTCCTTATTGGCGAGCAGTTCCTCGAGCCGATCGTAACCTTCGGAGATGCCCCTTTCCATGCCATCGGTCAGATAGCGGTCGCGCGAAGCCAGGTCAGGGAAGACGGAGCGCCCGGTCAACCGGGACCGTCCGCCGGGCAGATCCTCGAACGTTGTGTATTCCAAGGTCACGACGTCGGGGTATCCCTCGTACTCGAAAGTATTCAGGATGAACTCGTTGTTGCGGACACTGTGGAAGATGCCGCGGAAGGCGTGTTCAATGCCGTCGCCCCGGTGCTGGACGAAGCGGAAGGATCCGCCGCTCCGGTAGTCGTGCTCCTCGATCCGGGTGGTCAGGCCGCGCGGGCCGATCCACTGTCGGTACAGCTCCGGATCGGCATGGGCGCGGAAGACCTCGGCCGCCGGGTAGTCGAACTCGCGCTCGTACTCGCTGTACGGCAGGCCGTCAGGATTGTTGAGCTTCAGTACGTACGCCATCATGTCCTCCTAGCATTTGGTGAGGTGCCCGCACAAGGGGCGAGCACCGCCGTCGTACTTTGTTTGTAGTCGTACTTTGTTTGTGTAGGTGGAATCAGCGCTGGAGTTAGGCCGTCCGCGCGCCGGTTAGCAGTTCGTCCAGCCGCTCGTAGCCCTCGGTCATGCCGCCCTCCATGCCGGATTGGGCCATGCCGTCGCGGGCCTCCTGGCTGGGGTAGACGGAGTGACCGATCAGCTTGCAGCGGCCGCCGCCGAGGTCCTCGAACGTCATGAACTCGATGCTGACCACGTCCGGGTAACCGCCGAACTCGAAGGTCTGGACGGCGAAGTCGTTCTCGCGGACGGTGTGGAAGACGCCGGAGAAGGAGTACGCGACGCCGTCCGGGCCGGTGTGCAGGTAGCTGTAGCTGCCGCCGGTGCGGAAATCGTAGTGGTCGATGTCCATTTTCAGGCCGCGCGGGCCGAGCCACTGCTTGATCAGCTCCGGGTCCTTGTGGGCGCGGAAGACGTCCGCTACGGGGAAGTCGAATTCGCGCTCGTAATCGATGAACGGCACGCCTTCGGGGACGGTGAGTTTCAGTGCGTTGCTCATGATGGATCCTTGGTGATGTTGGTTGTTGCCTGGGATTGGAGCACGGCGTCGAGGCTGCGGAACTGCCCCTCGCGGACCAGCCGGTACTGGTCGATCCACGCGGTGAGCGCTTCCAGCCGTGCGGGATTCAGGTGGACGGGCCGGCGCTGGGCGTCGCGGGTGCGCGTGACCAGTTGCGCCTGCTCGAGGACCTGGATGTGCTTCGAGACCGCCTGCTTGGTGATCTCGAAGGGCTCCGCCAATTCGTTGACGGTGGCCGGACCGCGGCTGAGCCGGGCGATGATGCGGCGGCGGGCCGGATCGGCGAGGGCCAGGAATGCCTTGTCGAGGAGGCTGTCGTCGCTGCGGTCCATGGCTTAGTCAACTTCTTTGTTTATCAACCGATTGGTTGTTAACAAATTACGCCCGGAGTGGGGGCCGGTCAAGAGGTTCGGGGTGTTAATTCATCCGAGGCATTCTGATGGACAGTCTGCTTATTACCTGTCTACTGTTGCAATCAGCAGGTTCACGGTTTGTTCTTGCAAGGAGGCATGACGATGTCCAGTTCCAACCCGGATCCGGCCGAAGACCACATCACCGGACTTGAGCCCGGGGGCGGCGTCCCGCCGGGGGAAACGCCGCCGGCGGAGGCACAAACAAATCTGACTCAAGGGCATGCAGAAGGCGGGCCCAGGAGATGGGTGCCGTGGCTTTGGCTCGGCATTATTGGCCTATCGGCCCTCATCATGGCACTGCTGTTCCTGGTCTATGCGGGCGTGCTGGCCTTCTCCTGATCGATGAACCTTGAGCACGACGGCGGACCCCGGCCGTTGATTTAATTGCTGCCGTCCACAGCCGATCCGGGGAGGACCGGGACGTCGGGGATCGCGGCGGGATCGGTTTTCTGTGGGGCGGCCGGTGGCTTCGGCTCCGCCGGCAGGGGCAGCTTGTCTTCGCCGGGCTGGTCGTCGAGGTTCTTGGGCAGGACCTTGTCGCCGGGCAGCTCGGGCACCGGCAGATCCGGCTGGGCGCCGTCCTGGTGCCGCCTGCCGTCAAGCAACGGAACACCGTCGCTGCGTGTGGCCCCGTCCTGCTTGCCGGACGGGGAAGTACCGGACCGGGATGTGCCGGTAGAGCCGGTTCCGGTTTCATCGTGCTCACCTGGTTTACCGGCGTCGTCGGCCTCACCGGAGTTGGAGTCGGCGGAATCGGTGTCGCCGCCCTCGGCGGGCGTCCGCCGATCTTTGCCGGTGTCCTCGTCCGTGCCCTTACTATCGTCCTGGCCGGGGTTAACTACGGTGGTTTGCTGCAGGGGCGAGCCGCCGTCGTCGCTGTTGAAGAAGGAGGCGACCTGCTGGACTGTCTGGTCCGCGGCGCTGCGGAACTCGGGGCTCGCAGCGGCGACGCCGGTTACGCCGAGCCCGGTGGCGGCGGCTACTGCGACGCCGATCATGGCGCCCTTGGCTGCCCGGCGCCGCGGCCGCAGGGGAGTGACCTTCGGCGACATGAAGGCGGCCAGCTCAGCGGAAGGAGGGGCGGCCTGGGCCGAGCCGGCGGCGCGCAGCTCCAGCAGCGCGTTGTGCAGCGTGTCCGAGGAGGGCACATCCGCTTCGTCCAGCAGCTGCCGGAGGAATTCTTCGTCGGTGGACGCATCGGTCTTCATACCAGTGCCTCCTTCCTTTCAATCAGTGACTTGAGTTTCAGCAGGCCGCGGCGTTGCAGCTGCTTGATGGAGCCGGTGGATTTGCCCATGATTTCGGCGACCTGCTCGAGGGAGAGGTCGGCCACGATCCGCAGGAGCAGGACCTCGCGCTGGTCCGAGGGCAATTCCCGCAGCTTCTCCTCGACGATGCTGCCGCCCAGAGCTTCCAGCGCCACGGTTTCGGCTGAGTCCGAGGTGCGGGCGTCGGTTTCCGGATCGTATTCGGCAACATAAGGCTGGCGGGCACGCTTGCGGACTTCGTCGACGTAACGCGCGTGCGCAACCGAAAAGGCAAAGGTGCGCAGGCCCTGGTAGCCGCCGCGCACCGTGCCGATGCGGGAGAAAACGGTGAGGAAGACCTCCTGCGCCGATCCTTCCGCATCCTCCATGCCCCGGGCTTTCAGATAGCCGGAGACGCCGGGTGCAAGCGTGTAATAGATCTGGCTGAAGGCTTCCGCGTCGCCGGACTGCGCAGCTGACAGAACGTCATCTGGGAGCGCTTGGGGCAAGGGGTATCCTTCGATCCTGGGCAGGGGTGCGGCGCCACCAGTGTAGCCGCCGCACCTCCGCCGCCCGGAATCTACTTGCCGGCTTCGGGCTGGCCGGAGATAGCGATGCCGGCTTCAGCACCCGCGTCAACGCCCTTTTCGGACGCATCGGCGGAAGCCTCGCCGCGGGCGTCGATGTGAGCCTGCGCCTGGCCATTGGTGGCCGGAACCTCCGGCGTGGCCGGAACAGCGGGCACGGCGGGAACATCTACGCCATCGACGCCGGGAACCGCGGGAGTTGCGGGAGTCGCGGGGCTAACGACGGCGCCGTTGTTGGCTTCCGCGTTAACGTTCACCTCCGCGTCGGCCTCCACCTCGGCATCAACATCAGCGTCGACATTTGCGTCCGCCCGACCTTCACCGTTGATGCCCGCGTCAACAGCAGCATCAGCGTCGGCTTCAAAATTGCCTTCAACATTGGCTTCGGCCTCGGCCTTCGCGTCACCGGTGGCGGGCACTGCGGGAGTTGCCGGAACAGCCGGAACCGCACCTTCGACGTCGTCTGTCGGAACTGCGGGAGTGGCGGGCACTGCCGGAGTGGTCACAGCAGTCGTGTCGGCAGCATCGGTCAGGGCCGGGGCTGCAACGGCTGCACCCGCACCGCCGACGGCGATGATGGCGGCCAGTGCGGCGCCCTTGGCGGGAAGGCTCAGGGTGCGGAAGCGGTTGGTCATGAATCTCCTCATACTCGTCTAGAAGGCGCCGGCGCTGCGGAAAGAAGTGCTGCGCCGTGCTCGTACACCCAACTAATCGAATGCCGGAGCCGAAAGGTTACGCCTGCCCTGAAATTCTTTCGACCGGTCGGGAAATGCGCGGCAAAAGTGGGGCGAATCAGGCCCGCTGACAAGACAAGGGGACGCCCGCGTCCGGACGTCCCCTTGGTTTGGGCTCAATTGGTTTTTAGTTATGTCGGAAGCTCGCGTTCAGGACCGCCGGCCTTCCGCTGTAGTAGTAGCGACCAGTAGCGCGCTTGGCCTAGCACTTGACGTGCAACGTCCTGCTCGAGTCCCAGTCGTCCTTGTAGCTGTAGGAGTGCGCCTGGTATGTCTTGCCGCACTGCAGCTTCTTGCCGGACCACTCGAAGTTGCCGTTGTTGGTCACCAAGTGCTTATGCGCGACTATGTGAGACCTGCCGTTCTTATTGATCTTGACGACCTTCACATAGACCTTCGTGGCCTTGTAACCCTCGCCCTTGACTACGAACTTTCCGCTGTACCTGAGGTCCAGATCCGCCCCGTACCTGTCGTTTGAAGCGGCAGAGACCGAAGTCGGTGCTGCAGCGGTTGCCGGAGCCGGGAGGCCTAGTCCGGCGAGCAAGCCGAGAAGGGTTCCGGCGACTAGGACAAGCAGTCGCCAAGTGCGTGGTTTTTTCATGATGACTTCATTCTTTCGCGAATACCGGTAGCACTGCGAGTCTGGACTCCAGCCTTCTTTGGCTGAACCTCCGCCGAGGGTAAGGCAAACAATAAGTCGCCCTCAGGGACGGGGACAGCCCAGAATTGGGGATTGCGAACTGCCAAAATCTGGGTATTGCCTCGGCTGAAACGGTTGCTTTCGTGAAAAATCCCCAAGCTGGGGGATTGATTTCTGAGGCTTTCCCCTGATAGGCCGGGCCCGGCCCCTCCGCCAGCCAGTCCTCGCTATCGGGTGCGCCGACTCTGGCAGACAGCGTGTGGCGACCGGGTTGCGGAGGCCGAGATACGGATCAGGCAGCCAATGCGAGGCTCGACGGCGTCTGTGCCGGAGCTGCGCTGACACTCAGCCGGCATTCGGACTGGCCTGGGTCAATCTTGGTGGGTAGCTGGCGCGCCGCCGCGTACTTCAAGAGCTGCGCCATGACTTCCGGCTGGACGGTTGCCCGCTTCAGGTCGAGGACAATATCCATCCCGGGCATGATCGCGTTGGTTCGTTTGGCCACAACGTAAAGCGCCTGGACGTTCCGGACATCCACCGAGCCTCTGATTTCGATGCGCGCGTGTGAGCATTCCAGGTCCATCTGGACGAGGGCCTTCAATCTGCCGCTCACCGGACACCCGCTTCCGCCAACTCGCGCCGGGCATAAGGCCAAACGGGCAGCTGTTCTTCCACGGGCTTACGGAAGCTCTCGCGGTCGGCTTCGGGCACCAAGTTGAAGTAAACAGGATGGGCGAAAATTTGCTTGCGGACTTCATGGCAGAACGGCAGGACCTCAAGCCGACGGCGGTGCGCATCGGCCAGCGCATTCCGGATCAGGCCGGTTCCCAGGCCTTGGCCGCGGTGCGTATCGTCCACGGCGGTATGAAGAAGCCACAGCTGATCACCCTGCATCTGATAGTGCAACGATCCCGCTACCGCTCCGGCGATGTAGGCATCGAACTGGGACGCTCGAAAGTTATTGTGAATCACGTGCATGCTTCTCTCCTCACTTTTCACCCCGGACGTGGTGAGGCGGTCAGAGCGACTCGTAGCGCTGCGAAACTGTTCCGCCCTGTCCGGACGTGGCAGCCTCAAGGCTGTTGCCCGTAGACTGCAATCGGATTGGCTTACAACGTAAGCTAAGCATGCTTAGTTATTTCCAGCAAAACGGGGTCGATGGGCGGTTTGCATCTGCGACTAGGCCTGGAGGGTCTCCAGCCGATCGAGCAGGCTCTCCAGTGACTCCTCGAATTCCTGTTCTGAACGGTCTTCAGAGAGCCGCTCCTGCAGGCGCTGCAAGAGGGGGTAGTCATCCAAGTCCGTGCTCCTCGGCGGCCGGGGCTCGACGTCATCCACCGGTCCTACATCAGCACCCAGAGCTGCCACTTCCAGGAGGAGATGGCCCAGCAGGAAACTGCTGAAGGCGCGGTAGGCATCGACGGCGGCCTGATCGGAAAAGCCGGCTGACGTCAGCGCTTTGAGGAAGGATTCGACCCAGCGCAGGCTGCGAAGGGGCGGGCGCACCCATGGCGCCTCGGTTGGCCGGGTAGCGATCAGGGGGAATACCTGGGGATGCGCCAGGGCCAACCGGCGCAGTCCGTGGGCCAACCGCAGGAGGTAATCCTGCCAGCCGTGACGCGGCTCGGGGTAGACCTCCGGGTCTTTGTAGAGTTCGTCGATGACGACTTCGACAATGCCGTCCAGCAGGTTTTCCCGAGACGGGATGTAGCGGTAAAGGGACATCGCTTCGACGCCCAATTCGGTTCCAAGCCGACGCATGGTTAAGTGGCGCGGGCCGAACTGTTCGATAAATTCAGCGCCGGCCTCGAGAATGCGCTGGCGGTCCAGCCGGGGTTTCTCCGCGGTGGATTTCCCCCTGTCCCCGCTATCGCGCCTTTCGGGTCCAGACATCGATCGCTCCCTCCATGCGTTCTCCCCACACCCTACGCCGCGGGAAACAGCTTCGTCACGTGGTGAGGGTGAGGTGGGGACTTCGTGCGGGGGTTAGGCCTCAGTCGGAGAATATCGCGTCCGGCTGAAAGGGTTATCCTTCTGAAGGCTTACATTGTAAGCTGGGCGGAGGCAGCGTCCGCCGGCGGCTGTCCGGCACGCCTGGTTGGATTCCGACCCGGGCGCCTGCCCGGACCGACTGATTGGATGAGTAAATGATGGACGACGAGTTGAAGCAGGTATGGGCCGCCTCTGCGGCGCTGGAAACACTTCAGGTTGAAATGGATCAGGCTCAGCTTTCCCTGAAGGAAGCCATTGACGAGGCAACCAAAGCCGGAGCGGATCCCGAATCGATCGACGAGGCGGCGCAGCTGACCTCAGTTGAGTTGACCGACCCTGAGTTGGCTGAGCCCGTAGTGCTCACCGAGCCCGTTGAGCTGACGAAGCCTGCGGAGCCGAGCCACGCCGAGCTGGAACTCCGCTAGCTCTTTGGCTCTCATCGCCTGTTAAGCGCGGCACGGCCGTTGCAACCCCAACCTATTGAGTGTTGCAACGACCGCCTGGACCGAAGCTCCTATGGTGAGCCCCGCCGTCGTGCTTTAATCGACCGATTACTGACCGCAGCGCGCCTTACTTGGCGGCGAGCTGCTCGTCATCGCGAGTGAGGGCGGTCAGCGCGCCGGTATCCACGTCCTGGGACGGGCCGCTGAGGTAGCGCCGCAGGCTATCGTCCATGGCATTGATCCAGCGGGTGTGGTGGCGCGTGGCCATGGTGCCGGTGATAACGGAGCGGTGGATGTTGTCGCGGTAGCCGAGGATGTCGTCTTCCTTGTCCTTCATCCACTGCTTGAACAGGGCGGAGACGGTGTCCAGATCGAACGCGGGGTAGTCCGTCAGCGCGATCAGTTCGCGCAGGTAGTCCGTCTGGTAGTCGGCCTCGGCGTCGTGGTCAGGCAGCGCATCCTGGCGCTCAAGCCAAGCCTGGATATCGGCGGCGCGTTCCTTCGCCGCGGGCAGCTCGATGCGGCCGAGCATCACGTCGCGGGCGAACCAGGCCTGCGCGTCGAACATGTTGAACGTGTAGTACTGGTCCTGCGCGCCGAGGTAGAACAGGTTGATGTTGTCCTGCCACACCACGCCCTTGTAGAGGTTGCCCGGGTAGAGCACGTTCTTGGACTTCAGCGACAGTTCGGCCGGCAGGAACGGGTACTTGTGCTGGTAGCCGGTGCAAAGCACGACGGCGTCAAACTCGCCGGTGGTGCCGTCGCTGAAGTGCGCAGTGCGGCCTTCGAAGCGCATGACCAGCGGGCGCTCGACGGCGGATTCCGGCCAGTCGAAGCCCATGGGGCCGCTGCGGTAGCTGAACGTGACGGACTTTGCGCCCATCTTGTGGGACTGCATGCCGATGTCCTCGGCGGAGTAGCTGCTGCCGATCAGCAGGAGATCCTTGCCGGCGAAACGCTCGGCGCCGCGGAAGTCATGGGCGTGCAGGACTTCGCCGGGGAAGCTGTTGATGCCGTCGAACTGCGGCACGTGGGGGACCGAGAAGTGGCCCACGGAAACGACCAGCTTGTCGAAGACATGGGTCTCGGTCTTCTGGGCGGTCAGGTCCTCGACCGTGACCGTGAATTCCTGCGTTTGCTCGTTGTAGGAGACCCAGCGTGCCGTTGTGTTGAAACGGACGTACTTGCGCACATCCGACTTCTCCACGCGGCCCTTGATGTAGTCGAAGAGGACCTCGCGCGGCGGGTAGGAAGAGATCGGGCGGCCGAAGTGCTCGTCGAAGGTGTAGTCCGCGAACTCAAGGCATTCCTTGGGCCCGTTGGACCACAGGTGGCGGTACATGCTGCTGTGCACGGGCTCGCCGGCGGCGTCCAGGCCGGTGCGCCAGCTGCTGTTCCACTGACCGCCCCAGTCGGACTGCTTTTCAAAGCAGACGATTTCCGGGATATCGGCGCCGAGCTGGCGTGCCGATTCGAACGCCCGCAGCTGTGCCATTCCGCTGGGGCCTGCACCAATGATTCCGACTCGCAATTTCATGCATCTCCTCATCCATTGGATCTTGTTTCGTCAGATGCGACGCCCGGAATGACGCGGAACCAGTCGGCCAGGCTGCGCAGAGGCGCGTACGCCCGGCGCAACGCAGGTTGCGGCGGCAAAACAGTAACAGCGCACTACGCGCTTGGCCCTGTTCATCAATCCCGGCGATGGGAGACGGTCAATCAATCCCGGTGACGGGAGATCGGGGCACTGCAGGTCAGAGGTCCAGGCGGTCAGGCCTGAACCAACGATTCCGAGCGGTTCACTGAAGATCCAATAACCACAGCAAACCTACTCCCCAGTACAACATTGCAGGATTGCTAAGTCAAAGCGTGCCGAGGATAAGCGCTGCTTGAGCTCCGCGCGTCCTGCCTGGAATTAGTTGACCGCAACCCGGCCGTTATCGACTTCCCAGCGGGTGTCGAGCCGGACGTTTTCGAGCAGCCGGCGGTCGTGGGAAACCAGCAGCAGGGCGCCGTCGTAGCTTTCGAGGGCTTCCTCGAGCTGCTCGATGGCAGGCAGATCCAGATGGTTGGTGGGTTCGTCGAGCACGAGCAGGTTAACCCCGCGCGCCTGCAGCAAAGCGAGGGCGGCACGGGTGCGTTCGCCGGGGGAGAGGGCACCTACCGGACTGCTTACCTGATCGGCTTTCAAGCCAAATTTGGCCAGCAGGGTGCGGACTTCGGCTTGGTTGAGCTGGGGCACCAGCGATTCGAAGGATTCGCTGAGCGGTTTCGTGTCCGCCAGTTGGCCGCGGGCCTGGTCGATCTCGCCGACCGCGACGCTGGATCCCAGGCTGGCTGCGCCGTCGTCGGGGGAAAGATGGCCGAGCAGCAGCTTCAACAAGGTGGACTTGCCTGCGCCGTTGGGGCCGGTGATGCCGATCCGCTCGCCAGCGTTGACCTGCAGGGAAACGGGGCCGAGGGTAAAGCTGTCGCGACGCACAGTGGCCTGGTTCAGGGTGGCCACCACGGAGCTGGAGCGCGGAGCGGCGCCGATGCTGAACTGCAGCTGCCACTCCTTGCGCGGCTCGTCGACCTCGTCCAGGCGGGCGATGCGCGATTCCATCTGCCGGACCTTCTGCGCCTGTTTCTCCGAAGATTCCATGCTGGCGCGGCGGCGGATTTTGTCATTGTCCGGGCTCTTCTTCATCGCGTTGCGTACACCCTGCGAGCTCCATTCGCGCTGCGTCCGTGCCCGCGAGACCAGGTCCGCCTTCTTGTCGGCAAACTCCTCGTACGCCTCGCGGGCATGGCGCTTGGCCACGGCCCGCTCCTCCAGGAAGGCGTCGTAGCCGCCGTCGTACACCGCCACTTTGTTCTGCGCGAGATCGAGCTCCACCACCTTAGCGATGCAGCGGGCCAGGAATTCGCGGTCATGCGAGACGAGTACGACGCCGCCGCGCAGCCCGCGGACAAAGTTCTCCAGCCGTGCCAGTCCGGCAAGGTCCAGATCGTTGGTGGGCTCGTCGAGGAGTACGACGTCGAAGCGGCTCAGCAGGAGAGCGGCGAGGGCCACGCGCGCGGCCTGCCCGCCGGACAGGCCGGTCATGTGGGCGTCAGGCCCGGCGTCCAGATCAAGCTCGGCCAGCACGGCCGGAATCCGGTCCTCCAGATCCGCGGCGCCGGAGGCCATCCAGCGGTCCAGCGCAACGGCATAGGCATCCTCGGACTGCTTGGTCCCGGAGCCGAGGGCCTCGGCAGCGGCTTCCATTTCGGCGGTTGCGGCCGCGGAGCCAGTGCGGCGGCTGATGTAATCGGCGATGGTCTCGCCGGGAATGCGCTCGTGCTCCTGCGGCAGCCAGCCGATAAACGCGTCCGAGGGAGCGGCGCTGACCGTGCCGGCCATCGGTGCGTCCACCCCTGCCAGGAGGCGCAGCAGCGTCGATTTCCCTGCTCCGTTGGCACCCACGACGCCGACAACGTCTCCCGGGGCGACGGTCAGGTTCAGATTGGCAAACAGGGTGCGGTGGCCGTGGCCGCCCGAAAGGTCTTTCGCCACAAGGGTTGCAGTCATTAGTCCATCTTAGAGACGGAACTGCAGACCCACGGCCGCCGGTCCTGCCCGGAGCAGAAGGCGGCAGGCCACGTAGGTGACCTGCCGCCGTCGTTATTCCTGCTGTTACTTGAGGACTGTGGTGCTTTCCAGATTCGCATCGAGCTGCTGCGGGTACAGGTTCTCGGTTTTGCATTCGAAATCCGCATACATCTGCAGCTGGTCCGCGTAGTGCTCGGACTTGGTGCCGTCGGGAGCGATGAAGCCGCTCTGCCCCGGCGGTGCGACCGTGCACATGCTGGCTTCCGAGCCGAAGAGCGAGACGATGTCGTTTTGCGTGCCGCGGTTCATGTAGGCGGGTCCGGTCAGGTTTTCTTCCGCGTTCGCCTGTGGGACGCCGATGAAGTTCTTGTAGGAGAACTCATGCTGGGGTGTCGGCACGCTCCACGCGGAGCGGTCCGCACCCTGCTCGGCTGCCAGCTGGGCCAGCGCCTGACGGTAGGTGTCCAGCAACACCTGCTTTTTGTCGGCTCCGTTGAAGAAGTCGACACTCTGCTCGACGCCGGCGTCCTCGCCCAGCAGGGCGTTGTAGACGAGCTTGCTGCCGTTGGCGGGCCGCGCCAGGCCGGTGCCCTGTGCGTAGTTCTCGAACACCGATGCCGGAAGGTCGTCCTTGAGTACGGTTTCGAACAGGATGGGCAACCAGGTATTCATGATCGCAGCCTGCGGACCATCCAGATCGCCATCGCCGTCCCCGTCGCGCCGCTGGCCGTCCCACTCGGTGAGCAGCCGGACATCCTGCGCCAGGGCATCCTTGGCGGGGAGCGTCTTCACGGCCTCTTCGAGGAAGGGGCGGAAGTAGCGGATGTTCAGGTCCGCGAAGGACGTTTCCTCGTTGATGTCCCAGATCTCGTCCGTGGTGAACTTCTGCTTCTCCTCCAGCCGTTCGATGATCTCGTTCACCCGGTCCACGGGGGACCAGTTGCCGGAGCCGGCATTGAATCCGGCGGCCGACTGGTTGTTCCAGTTGACGATGTAGCCCTGCTTGGGGTTGTAGGCCTTGGGGTTCTCGGAGAAGGGGCGGATGCCCTCCCACTCCATGGAGCCATCTCCGACGGCGGGCAACCGCGGGTCGTGGCCTTCGGCACGGACCGGCAGCTTTCCGGGCGAGACGTAGCCGATGTTGCCTTCCTTGTCGGCGTAGTACCAGTTGATGGTGATGCCGACCTTCTCGGCCTGCTCCAGGTACTCCTCCCAGTTCTGGGCCTTCATGATCTTGATCCAGGCCATGAACGACTGGATTTCCGTACCGGCCCAGCTGCGCTTTTTCGAGTAGGCGGTGTTGTTCGCTGCGTCGAAGCTGGTCACATAGCCGTGCACCGTGGAGTAGACCTGATGCTCGACAGGTTCCTGTCCGGCGACCTCGATCTTTTCAGTGCGCACGTCCATGGGGCGCCATTCGCCGTCGTATCGGTATTCTTGCGGGTTCTCCGGGTTGAGCTGTTCCTGATAGACGTCGTTGACGTCAAGCGGCCCGGCCGTTGAACCCCAGCTGATGTCCTTGTTGGTGCCGAACAGGATGGTGGGGTGTGCAAACGGGGTGTTGCCGGTGACATCGAAACCGGCTCCGTGCAGGCCGATGCCGTAAACATAGGAAGGGTTGAACCAGGAGAACTGCGGGCCGTTCAGGAGGATGGAGCCCTTTTCCTTGGACTTCTTGTCGCCCACAATCCAGAGGTTGCTGGCTTCCGGCTTGACCGCGGGCCAGTCACTGCCGCCGAACTGTTTCATGGAAGCCAGCCCGCTGTCCTCCAGATCCGGAGAGACCTTGGCAAGATCGGACAGCTGGGAGGGGCTGTCCACGGCCAGTTTGTTCGGGTGCTTCTTGTCCTCGCGGGGAACCGTGGTCGGCGCCGTCGGATCTTCGGTCCACTGCAACTGGTCGAACAGCAGCTGGCCCTGCTCCGCGCCGTACTCGGTGGTGAGCTGCTGGAGGACCTGCAGGTTGGACAGCTCGCCGGCGCTGTCCGAGAAGCGGTTGGCCATGGTGCCAACCCAGATCATGGCGACGTCGTAGCCGCTCCAGGTGGTTGGCTCGAAGCCGTAATCGGTGAACTGCTTCGGCAGCAGCTCCTCCTGGTTCGCCATGACCTCGCCGACGCGCTCGTTGAAGCCTGCCGCGTAGCCTTCGAGGATGTCGCGGTCCTCCTTTGGCAGGGCCTCGATCTGCGCCTTGATGGCCTCGGGATCGAAGGAGGCTCGGGAACGCTTGTCAATCTCCACGTAGTCCGGGCCGAGCACCTCGGCGGAGGTTCCGAGGACGGCCCGCTTGGCCATTTCCAGCTGGAACATCCGGTCCTCCGCGACGGCGTAACCGTAGCCGTAGAAGAGGTCGCGCGTGGTGTCAGCGTAAACATGGGGGACGCCGTAGCTGTCCCGTTTGATGGTTGCCTTTCCTGCTTCGGACACCTGTGCATTGACCTGCGCTGCCGCTGGTTCCTGGGCTACGGCGCCTGGAGCGGCGACCCCGGCAACCAAGCCGGTTGAAAGGAATAAGGAAAGTGCCGCTAAGGCGGACTTCTTCTTCATCGGACTCCTCATCGAATCTAATGGAGCACGCCTCAAGGCGCTGCGGGGGAGGGAGGGGAGGCGCCGGCACGGCGGGCTTATGGCGCGCAGGGCCGGCGGACCGCGGCAGGGCGTGGGATGGCTTCCCGGCGCGGGCGTACCTAGTGTTGCGACGAAAAGATCCGATGGCAACCCAGCTGGTCTTAATTCCTGACCGGCCGTTCATTTGGACAGGTGGCCTTGAAAAGCGAAGGTAAGGTCTATTAGTGTTCGCCGTCACTGCACGCCCTTGGCTACGACTCATGGGCGGGAGAAGCTGGAAGCATGACCGAGATTCTGGACCTGTCAGCGGCAGACTTGGTGGCCGGCATCCGCCGCCGGGACTTTTCGGCCCGCGAGGCCGTGGCTGCGCATCTGACGCGGATCGAAGAGGTGAACCCGGTGATCAACGCCGTCATCACTCTCGATCCCGAGGCCGCAATCGCCGCCGCGGATGCCGCCGATCGGCTGACCGCCAGCGGGGCGGAACTGCCCCCGCTCCACGGGCTGCCGATGACGCATAAGGATACGCACCGGACCAAGGGGATGCGGACGACGCAGGGGTCGCCCGCTCTTCAAGGACGATGTTCCCGACGAGGACGACCTCATCGTGGCGCGGCTCCGGGCAGCCGGTGTTGTGACTACGGGGAAGACCAACGTGCCGGAGTTCGCGGCCGGGTCCCACACCTTCAACGAGGTCTTCGGCACGACCACCAATCCTTATGCGCCGGCGTTGAGCGCGGGTGGTTCGTCCGGCGGTGTGGCTGCCGTGATTGCGGCGGGCGTCCAGCCGCTGGGTGATGGCTCCGATATGGGCGGTTCGCTGCGGATTCCGGCGTCGTTCTGCAACGTCGTGGGTTTTCGGCCGTCCTACGGCGTCATCCCGCTGCCCTCGCCGAACAATGCCTGGGCCTGGCTTGGCCGCACGGGTCCCATGGCCCGGGAAATAAGCGACATTGCGTTGTTTATGTCCGCTGTTGCGGGGCCGTCGCCGCTGCTGCCGACACCGGCCCCGCTGGATGGGTCCGCGTTTGAGGGCAGGCTCGACGGCGATTTTCGCGGCGTCCGAATCGGCTGGAGCCCCGATTTCGGCATCGGCATCCCGGTGGAGCCGGCAGTGCTGGAGGTGCTCCAGCCCCAGCTGCGCGTCTTCGAAGAGGCCGGCGCCATGGTGGAAGAGGCGGCTCCGGATTTCTCCGAGGCGGACCTGGTTTTCCAAACTACCCGCGCCATCGACTTCGCGGCGATGCTGGGGCCGCTGGTGCGCGAGCACCGCGACATGATCAAGCCCGAAGTGGTCTGGAATGTGGAGCTTGGCTGGTCGCTCACCGCAGAGGACCTGATCGAGGCAACGGCGGCACGGACCAGGCTCGAAGCCTCCGTGCGCGAGTTCTTCGGCCGGTACGATCTGTTCCTGAGCCCGGCGGCGCAGGTCCTGCCTTTTGATGCAACGCTGCGCTATCCCGAATCCGTGGCGGGCACCGAAACCCGGACCTACCTGGACTGGATGCGTTCGGCCTGCATGATCTCCGCGACCGGCCTGCCGGTGCTGGCGGTGCCTGCGGGATTCACCCCTGACGGCCTGCCCGTTGGTTTCCAGCTCGCCGCTAACCATTACCGCGACGTCGGGCTGCTGCGCTATGCGAAGGCGTTCGAAGACCGCACGCGGTGCGTAGACGTACGGCCCGAGCTGCGTCGGCCGTCGTCGTAGTTGGAGTGTGGATTTTTTCAGTGCAGGTCGAGCACCGGCGGTTCGAAGATCCACGGTTCGGTGGGCAGCTGACCGGGTGAGAACGCCTCGAGCGCCTGCTCCAGCGGACCGGCCGGGAGATCTACCGAGCGCAGAACCACGTCCCGCACTGCGTCCGGGCCAATCCCGGCCAGCGCGAGGGTGCGCAGGGAAATGGCGCCGTCGCGCTTAGCAATCCGGCGGTGATGGGCATTCAACACCAGCGGCACATGGGCATACTCGACCGACGTCAGGCCGAGCAGGGATGCCAGATAGGCCTGCCGGGGAGTGGAACTGAGCAGGTCGTCGCCGCGGACTACCTGGTCGATGCCCTGGTCCGCGTCGTCGACGACGACGGCGAGGTTGTAGGCCGGCACGCCGTCGTTGCGCAGCAGCACCAGATCGTCCACGATGCCGGTGTACTCGCCGTGCAGCCGGTCCATCACGGTGTATTCGGTGACCCCGGCGCGCAGCCGGAGTGCAGCGGGCCGCTCCTGCCGCCGTCGTTCGCGTTCTGCATCGCTGAGGTTCCGGCAGGTTCCAGGGTAGGCGCCAGCCGGGGCGTGGGGAGCGCTGGGGGCTTCGGCGATCTCCCGGCGGGTGCAGAAGCATTCGTAGACCAGGCCCGCGTCGGCCAGGGTCGTGATGGCCGTTCGGTAGACGGGGAATCGGTCCGTCTGGCTGAGCACGTTGCCGTCCCACGTCAGCCCGACGGCGGCCAGATCCTCGAGCGCCTTGGCCTCGGCTCCGGCGCGGGCGCGGTCCAGATCCTCGATGCGCAGCAGGAAATCACGGCCCGTGCTGCGGGCGAAGAGCCAGGCGAGAATGGCGGTGCGCAGGTTTCCCACATGCAATTCACCCGATGGGCTGGGGGCGAAGCGGCCGGCACCGGCGTCGATAGGAGGCACGGGTCCAGTCTATAAAGCGGAGCCGGCGGTTGCCCTTACTTCAGCCGCGGCAGCCGGACGGTCCAGCCCCAGGTGCTCGCGCAGTGTGCCGCCCGTATAGGAGGTGCGGAACAGCCCCCTGCGCTGCAGCACCGGAATGACGCGGTCCACGAACTCGTCCAGGGAGTCCGGCAGCAGCGGCGGCATCAGGTTGAACCCATCCGCGCCGCCGGAGCTGAACCAGAGCTCGATCTGGTCCGCCACCTGTTCCGGCGTGCCGGTCATGGTGCAGTGTCCGCCGCCGGCAGCCAGCCTTCCGAGCAGCTGGCGCACCGTGGGCTTTTCGGCGTCGATAATCCGCAAAATGGTGGTGTAGCGGCCCTGCGGGCCGGTAAATTCCGACGCCGGCGGGAGGCTGGGCACGGGCGCGTCCAGCTCCCAACCGCTGCAGTCCTGCTGGATGAAGGTGCCCAGCTGGGCCAGGGAGTGTTCCGTGGGCAGCAGCGCATCGGTTTCGGCCTGCTTGGCCTTGGCTTCCGCCGTCGTTGTCCCGAGGTAGGTCACCAGGCCTGGCATGACGGCCACCTTGTCCGGGTTCCGGCCGGCGGCGGCGATACGGCGCTTCACGTCCGCGTAGTAGGCCTGTGCGCCGGCCAGATCGTAGGCGACGGCGTAGATGCCTTCGGCATAACGGGCGGCGAGGTCGCGTCCCTGCTCCGAAGCGCCGGCCTGGAACAGCACCGGCCGGCCCTGCGGGGAGCGCGGGACGGTGAGCGGGCCGTCCACCAGAAAGTGCTTTCCGGCATGGTGGAGCGGCAGGACTTCGGCCGGATCCGCGTAGTGGCCCTGGCGGTCGAGGACAAGCGCGTCGTCGGACCAGGAATCCCACAGCCGCAGGGCGACATCGATGAACTCGGCGGCGCGGTCGTAGCGTTCCTGATGCCCGGGCATGGCCGCCATGCCGTGGTTGCGTGCTTCGGCGTCGAACATCGACGTGACGATATTCCAGCCGACGCGCCCGGCGCTGATATGGTCCAGCGAGGCCAGCATGCGGGCTGCGTGGAAGGGCGTGTAGAAGGTGGCCGAAACCGTGCTGACGAGGCCGATCCTGCTGGTGGCACGGGCCATGGCGGACAGGGCGGTCAGCGGTTCCAGGTGCCAGAGCGGACCGGCGCCCAGATTGCCCGCGGAGTGCCCGTCGGCGAAGAAGACGGCGTCGAACAGGCCTCGCTCGGCGGTTTGGGCCAGCCGCTCGTAGAACGCGATATCGCCGAGCTGCTCGATGGGGGACTGCGGCCGGCGCCAGGCGGCGCTGTGGTGGCCGCAGCCGAACAGGAACGCGTTGAAGTGCAGTTGCCGTGCAGCCACTAGTTCATCACCAGTCCGCCGTCGACCATCAGGTTCTGCCCGGTCACCGAGCGGGCCCAGGGCGACGCGAAGAACAGTACCGCGTCGGCGAGTTCATCCGGCGTCGTTACCTTGCGCAGCGGAGTGGAGGCGGCGATCAGGTCGAAGACCTCGTCCGGGGTGGCGGCGCTGGCGTCGGTGGTGCGGAGCAGCCCGCCGGAGACCATGTTGACGGTGACGTTGTGCTGGCCCAGGTCCGCCGCCAGCGTCCGGGTCAGCGAGAGCAGGGCCGCCTTGGCTGCGGTGTAGTCGTGGTAAGGCACCACCGGATTCTGGAAGAGGTTGGTGCCGATGTTGATGATCCGACCGAACCGCTGGCCGCGCATGCCGTGAAGTGCTTGCTGCGTGGTGTTCAGCGCGCCGCGCACGCTGCCGGAGAATTGGGTTTCGAACTCGGACCAGGAGATGTCGGCGGCGCCGGAGCGGGCGTCCCCGTTGAAGGAGAAGTCCGCCAGTGCGTTGTTGACCACCGTGCTCACTGCGGCGCCGAAATGGGCTTCGGCACGGCTGAACAACTCCGCCACCTGGCCGGCATCGGTGACGTCCGCCGGCAGTGCCACGGCCTGCTCCGGCCCGAACTTGGCGGCCAGTTCCTCGGCGGTCGAGCCGCTGTTGCGGTAATTGATCACTACCCGGGCGCCGGCTTCCGCGAAGGCTGCGACGATCCGAGCGCCGAGGCCACGGCCGCCGCCGGTTACCAGTACGGTCTGTTCTGCGAGCTGCATAGAGGTTCTCCACCTTGAGTAAGGCGAAAAGATGGGTGCAGCGCACCGCACGGCAGCCGCTGCATGACATCCCTTCGCTAGTACGAACTAGATCAGGTTCAACGGGTTTGCTCTCAGCCCCTCAAGGGGCACCCCGTGTCACTGCCTGCGAGTCTACCTGCGTGAACCGGCTACTGCAGCAACGCCACCTCCATGCGGTCTAATTAAGCTCCGCGCCGTTACGCCCGGTAGTCCAACACCACTTGAGAAGGCGGTCCCTGAGCCAGCATCTCCTTGGTGACCCCATGGAGCTCCAGAATCTTGTCCTTGAACCAGACGTCGAAGGGGTCCTCGGAGGCAGCCAGCTTGCTGAACCCCGCGGAGACGCTCTCGCCCTCGTGGAACAAGGCGGCGAAGTCTCCTTCGGGACTCTGGACCAGGCCGATCACTTCACGGCTGGCTCCGAGGCGCTGCCGGGACTGGGCGAAATCGTCCTTGCGCGGACCGTTGATCTCCTCCACGAAAGCCCTCCACGCCTCAAGCTTCCCGGGCAGGATAGGCACAAACCAGGTAATACATTCCATGACGGATCCTTCTTTTGCTGCTGCAGGGAACTCATGGTGCGAGCCGGTGTAGGGCTCATCGTAGGCCCGGCCCGGGAGCGCTAACACCCTCAATCTGAGGGATGCGGCGGCGCTAGGCGCGTCTAACCTGGGTAACCGGTAGCAGGCCGTCCTACAGTAAGGAACTTGGGTCATTCCCGGGCGCCTCCGATCCCCGTTTGGGAGGGCTAATCTGGAGCGGTGATCATCGTCCTTGGGGCATTGATGGTTTTCCTGGGCCTGCTCTGGTGGGCCTCTCCCTCCTGCTGCCGGACGGGATCGCGCTGGTTGGAACCGTGGTTTTTGGCGGAGCCGTGGTTGCGGTGCTGGCGTTTGTATACGTGAAGTCAGAGCGCTTCGGCCGGCCGGAACAACGGGAGTACAGCCGCCGGTTCCGGGCCGTGCTGCGGGAAGCCGGGCGTGCCGGCCGGTACGAGGAGATCTGGGCCGTCACCCGCAGGGAAACAGCCGATCAGGACATGGCACTGTTTATTGCCGCCGAAGATCAAGGGCTCCTCGACGGATTCATCGCCGAATGGGACCAGGCGCTGCGGCACGGCCGGGAGGACGATTTCTTCCGGGAGCGCCGGCAAGGCTGATACGGCCATCTCCACTATCTGGCCCGCAGCGCGGCCGTCCCGGTGGCTCAATCCTCAAGGTATGCCGGGGTGACGAGCAGGTTCAGTCCTTCGGCAATGGTCGGATGCGTGATGACGGCATCCCGGACCGCCGTGAAGTCCAGCCCTGCCAGCATGGCCATCTGGACCACGGCAATGGCTTCACTGGCCTCGGTGCCTAGCAGCGCCACGCCCAGGATCCTGCCGGTCTTCCGGTCCAGCACGGCCTTCCAGACGCCCTCGGTCTGGCCCAACGTACGGGCGCGCGGAATGGCGGCAACCGGCATCTTGGCGATGCGCACGTCGTGGCCGGCGTCGCGGGCTTGCTGCTCAGTCAGGCCGACCCGACCCAGCTCCGGCGTGATGAAGACCGTGTAGGGGATGAGCCGTCCGGCGGTGGTGCGGGCTTCGCCGTCGCCATGCCGGGCGGCCAGATTGGCCTTGAGGATGCGGTAGTCGTCGTAGGAAGCGTGCGTGAACTGCGGGGTCCCGGCGGCATCGCCGGCGGCCCAGACGCCATCCCCCGCCCGCAACTGCTGGTCGACCTCGATGAAGCCGCGGTCGTCCAGGACTACGCCGGTGGCTTCCAGATTGGCGCCGTCGGTCATGGGTTTCCTACCGAGCGCCACCAGGACGTCCTCCGCGCTGAGCCTTTCGCCGTCGTCGAGGGTGATGGTGACCGTGCCGTCCGCAGCGCGCTGGATTTTCTCGGCTGCGGCGCCGAGTCGGACGGTGATGCCGGCGTCGATAAAGGCCTTCTTGACCGCGGCCGACACGTCTTCATCCTCGCGGCCAAGCAACTGCTTTCCGCGCTGGACGATCGTGACGTCAACGCCGATGGTGTTGAGCAGGTCAGCGAACTCACAGCCGACGTAGCCGCCGCCGAGGATGACAATGTTCTCCGGCAGGGACTCAAGCTCCAGCAAAGTGTTGCTGGTCTGTACCCGGGCCTCTGCCAGCCCGGCGATGGGAGGCAGCGCTGGTTCGGTGCCGAGGTTGATCACGACGTCGGTGCCGCGCAGGACGCGTGTGCCGCCGTCGTTCAGGTCGACGTGCACCGTTCTGGGGCCGGTAAATTTCGCTTCGCCCAGAATGAAGTCCATGCCGGAGTCGGTGAAGCTGGTGAGCTGCCCCTTGACCATAGTGCCGACGACGTCGTCTTTGCGGTGCCTCAGCAGGGCCAGGTCCATCCGTGGGTCTTCGACGCCGGAAATGCCGAACTCTTCGGCGCGACGGACGGTCTCCAGTACGCGGCCGCTGTTGATCAGGGTCTTCGTGGGAATGCAGGCCACGTTAATGCAGGTGCCGCCGATCATGCCGCGTTCAACCATGGCAACTTTTTGCCCGGCCTTGGCCCGGTCCATCGCGAGGGATTTGCCCGCCTTGCCGCCGCCGATGACCAGCAGGTCGACTTCTTCAATGTCCATGATGGTCCTCCTGAAGTGTGTCGCCGGGCAGTGCCGCCCTCGGCTCGATCCTACGCGGGACGGCGTCTAGAAGGGTGTAGACAGGTTGCTTAGCACCTACCTACGCTGGGAATCCGCCGTCCGGCAACCCGCAGGACAGAGCAACGCCCAGGAGCGTCCACGATGACCGGTGAAGAGAACGAAAACAAGGATCAGCCCGAGGACTCGGAACTGCATCCGCACGAACCCCAGCCGGCCGCCGAAGCCGGCAGCAGCCAGGAGGAGCCGATGGAGGCGTCGGCCGGCCCGGATTCGGAAAAGGTGGATGGCTCAGCCGAGGCCCAGAACGCCAAGGAAGGCGGTTACGGCTACTGACATCCGGTGCCTAGACCAGCGAACACCTTCTCGGCAGAGTGCCGGGCTATCGGGAAAATGTGATTCACGCTACACTACTTGATCCATGAGCCAGCACCACTTTGATGCCGCGCGGCGTGCCGCTGCAAGGCAGGGCTCTGCCCCGGGACAGGAACAAACCACAGTTCCGGCCCCGGGTCTTGCCAGTCACAAGCCTGCCAAGCTCCTGAAGTTCAGCACCGACGGCATCCCGGCTACCAATCGGGTCCAGCTCTGGGAGCACCATAACTCCAAGGCGTTGATTCCGCTGGACATCCGCACCATGGACGATGCCCCGCTGCAGGCCAGCGAGGTGAACCTGCATTTTCCCTCGCTGAAGTTTGCCCAGGTCAAGGGCAGTGCGCAGGTAGTGGAACGAAACGAACGGTTCATCCGGCAGAACCCCATGGACGCCATTGCCGTCTTCTTCGCGTTGGAAGGCGAAGCATTTTTCTACTATGGAGACGGACAGGAATCGCTCAAACCCGGACAAGCGGTCATCTACGACGCCGACCGGCCGTTTCTGCGGGGCTTTTGCAAGGGTCTGCGTGAACTGGTGCTCACCATCCCGCGCGATGACTATCTGGAACTGTCCGGCGGGAAACCGCTGTTAAAGCCCCGGGTCTTCAACTTCAATCAGGGCGAGTCAGCGAACCGGCACATGCTCGCCTTGGCCAAGTTGGTCAGCGGTACGATCGTCGGGCAGGCGCAGCCCGGCCAGCCCTCGGATCTGGAGCGCGCGGAGGACTCGGCCCTGGAACTGCTTAGCCTCATGATCAGAGGGGAGCGCAGCGGCACCGGTGCCGGCTACCTTGCCACCGCCCGCAGTTACGTCGAGGACAGGCTGGGCGATCCGCGGCTCAGTGCCGCCGAAGTTGCCGCGGCGGTCGGCATCAGCGAACGCCATCTGACCCGGATCTTTGCCGAGGCCGGCGAACCGCCCAGTCTTTATGTCCTGGGCCTGCGGCTGGAGCTGGCTCGGACCATCCTCTCCGATCCAACCCAAAGAACGACGCCGGTGGGCCGGATCTCCGCACAGGCCGGCTTCGCGTCGCAAAGCTATTTCACCCGTGCATTCAAGGCGCGTTTCGGGCTCACTCCGCTCCAACTGCGCAAAGACGCCCTCCTCAGCGTCGCGCCTTAGGTTCCGCACCGCCGTCGAAGTCATCCGCACCGAAGACAGAGGTGCGCCGTGCCGGATTAGCACCCACCGGACCTGTTTTGTCACTGTTCGGCCGGATCCTCGTGAACAGCCCCCGCCAATTGGTGTGATCCAGAACACTGTTGTCTAACGGCGATATCGCCGAAGACCATAGGAGGGACAGTAATGACTACTGAAACACAGGCAACGGCGGCTGCTTCCGGTGCCAATGCGACGGACCGCTTTCGGGAGAACAAGAAGTTCGCGGCCGGTACCAGCCAGGAGCGGGTGGACCTGCTGGCCTCACGGGTCATCGGGGCCATCAACCAGACGATCCTGGAAGAAAAGGTCACCTACGACGAGTACAACGCGTTGAAGGCGTGGCTGATCCAGGTCGGCGAGGACGGGGAGTGGCCGTTATTCCTGGACGTATGGGTGGAGCACTCGGTGGAGCAGGTGGCCAACGAGAACCGTGAGGGCACGAAGGGCTCCATCGAGGGACCGTACTACATTCCGGACGCCCCAAAGCTTGAGTCCCCGGCGACCCTGCCGATGCGCGACGACGAGGAGGGCACGCCACTGCTCTTCCAAGGCCGCGTCACTGACCTGGCCGGAACGCCGCTGCCCGGAGCCACGGTGGAGATCTGGCACGCGGACGATCTGGGTTTTTACTCCCAGTTCGCCCCAGGCCTGCCGGAATGGAACCTGCGCGCGACCGTCATCGCGGATGGGAACGGCGACTACCGGATTCATACCATGCAGCCGGCCCCGTACCAGATTCCCACGGACGGTTCCTGCGGCAAGTTGATCGCGGCGGCCGGCTGGCATGCCTGGAGGCCGGCGCATCTGCACCTGAAGATCTCCGCGCCAGGGCACCAGCTGGTCACCTCGCAGCTCTACTTCAAGGGGGATGAGCATGTGGGCGACGACATCGCCTCCGCCGTCAAGCCCGAACTCATCCTCGATCCCACGCCCAAGGCGGATGGGAACGGCCGCGAAGTCACCTACAACTTCGTACTGGACGCGGCGTAACCGCAAGCTGTGCGGCCGGCGGGGCGACCCCACCCCCCGCCGGCCGTGCCCCAACAGCAGGAGGACATGATGTCTGAAACAACCCCCGTTGCCGCTGCCGCAACGGCCATCGATCCGCGCGAGCTGCGGAACACGTTCGGCCAGTTCGCGACCGGCGTGACCGTGGTGACCTGCCGCTCCGCGGACGGCACCCCGCACGGTGCGACGGTGAACGCGTTTACCGCGGTGTCGCTGGATCCGCCGCTGGCCCAGGTTACGCTGACCCGCAGTTCCAAGGCGGCCCAGTACCTGGAAGGCGCGCCGTTCGCGATCAACATCCTCTCCCAAGACCAGCTGGACGTCGCATGGCATTTCGCCGGTAGGCCGCTACCGGAAGAACCGGCCTGGACCGTGGACGGGGACGTCCCGGTCCTGCTGGAGAACAAGGCAACCCTGGAATGCCGGCCCTGGCAGGTGTACGACGGCGGCGACCACGTGATCGTGATCGGCGAAGTCCACAAACTCGAGACCACGGACCGGGAACCACTGCTCTTCTTTGGCGGCAAGTTCCGCGAGATCGGCCCCATGTCCGGCTCCAGCCACTGGCACCACTGCGGCGACTCGCTGGAGGCCGGCTGGTTCTCCGGCGCCGATTCCTTCAAACCCCTCATCCAGGCCTGACGGCCGCTGAACTGATAAGGACACGACGATGACTGAAACTATCGACACCACGACCACCACAGGCAACGACACCGACATGAGCGCCCGGACCACGCAGGCGGATCAGCTCAAGCCCCAGACCGGCGATGAATACATCGAGTCGCTCCGGGACGACCGAGAGGTCTGGATCTACGGCGAACGGGTCAAGGACGTCACCACCCACCCGGCGTTCCGCAACTCCGTGCGGATGGCCGCCCGCCTCTACGACGGCTTCCACAAACCGGAAACAGCAGATAAGCTCCTGGTCCGCACCGACACCGGCTCCGGCGGCCTGACGCACCCCTTCTTCAAGGCCGCGCGTTCCATTGACGACCTGAAGGCGTCGCGAACCGCGATCGAAACCTGGGCGCGGATGTCCTACGGCTGGATGGGCCGGTCCCCGGATTATAAGGGCGCGTTCCTGGGCACCCTGGGCGGGATGCCGGACTTCTACGAGCCGTTCCAGGACAACGCCAGGCGCTGGTATGCCGAGTCTCAGGAGAAGGTCCTGTATTGGAACCACGCCATCATCAACCCGCCGGTGGACCGGCATCTGCCGCCGGACCAAGTCGGCGACGTGTTCATGAAGGTCGAAAAGGAGACCGACGCCGGGCTCGTTGTCTCCGGCGCGAAGGTCGTTGCCACCGGCTCGGCCATCACCCAGTACAACTTCATCGCGCACTACGGGCTGCCGATCAAGAAGAAGGAATTCGCGCTGATCTGCACCGTTCCCATGGACGCACCCGGGGTAAAGCTGATCTCCCGTGCCTCCTACTCGCACCAGGCGGCTGTGATGGGCACCCCGTTCGATTACCCGCTCTCCTCCCGACTGGATGAGAACGATTCGGTGTTCGTCTTCGACAAGGTCCTCATCCCGTGGGAGAACGTGTTCGCGTACGGAGACATTGAGAAGATCAACAACTTCTTCCCGCAGACCGGGTTCCTGAACCGGTTCACGTTCCAGGGCGTAATCCGCCTGGCCGTGAAACTGGACTTCATCGCCGGCCTGCTGCTCAAGGCCCTGGAAATCGCCGGTACCAAGGACTTCCGCGGCGTCCAGGCCCGCGCCGGCGAAGTCATCGGCTGGCGCAACATGTTCTACGCCCTTGCCGACGCGATGGCGCTGAATCCGGATGCCGGCCCCGACGGGACCGTGCTGCCCAAGCTCGACTACGGCCTGGCGTACCGGATGTTCATGTCCACCGGCTACCCGCGTATCAAGGAAATCATCGAACAGGACGTGGCTTCCGGCCTGATCTACCTGAACTCCTCCGCGCTGGACTTCAAGACCCCGGAGATCCGCCCTTACCTGGACAAGTACGTCCGAGGCTCGGATGGCATCCAGGCCGTGGACCGGGTGAAGCTGATGAAGCTGCTCTGGGACGCGATCGGCACCGAATTCGGCGGCCGGCACGAACTCTACGAACGCAACTACTCCGGCAACCACGAAAACGTGAAAGCTGAGATCCTCTTCGCCGCCCAGGCCCAGGGCCACACTGACATGATGACCGGCTTCGCCGACCAATGCATGTCCGAGTACGACCTGGACGGCTGGACCGTACCCGACCTGATCAACAACGACGACGTCAGCATCTTCCTTAAAAAGAACTAGCTGTCGCAGCGTCAGGCCGCGACGCTACGTTCGTCGCGGCCTGACGTCCGGCTGCCAGCAAGAGCACCCAATACAGGTTTCGAAACGGTAATTCAGGAGAACTATTCGTGTGTGACATCTTGAGCAACATCGCGTCCTCAGGCGTTAGCCGGCGAAAGATGCTGGCAAGTTTTGGTGTTGGTGCGGCCGCCGCTTCTCTGGCAGCATGCAGTCCGGCTAGCAGCGCTGCCTCGACCGCATCGGCTGCCTCCCGGCGCTTCGGCCCTCTGCCGTTGAGCGGACAACAAACCAAACTCGTACTTCTCGGAACATCGGGCGGGCCGCCATATTGGCCGGGCAGCGAGCGGCAGGGCATATCTTCTGCACTCGTCGTCGGGGACCGATACTACGTCATCGATGCGGGTCACGGAGTCATGCACCAGGCGCGTAAAGCAGAACTAGGAACAAAATTTGAGACGGATATGGAAGGCCCCTTAGATGCTCTTGCGGGAATTTTCCTGACGCATCTGCATTCGGACCATGTCGTCGATTTGAATAACATCCTTAGCGAGGGGCTCTACAATGGTCTGCAATCTGTAGACAGGATCCCGATCTGGGGACCGGGGAACCGTGGACAGGTGCCCGAACTTTTCGGCCCCGGGCTACCGCCTGAACCCGTCAGCCCAGGCAACCCCACGCCAGGAACCAAAGAAATGACAGACCTCATCGTGCAGGCCTTTGCCACGGATTTCAACGATCGCTTATTCGATAACCGCAAGCCGCGTCCGGAAGAGCTTTGGGAAGCTCATGACGTTCCCGTTCCTGCCCGTTATATGAAGGATCCGAACACTGATCCGTGTCCCGAGATGGATCCCTTCACGTTCTTCGAGGACGATTACGTCAAGGTCTCGGCAACGCTTGTGAACCACGCCCCGGTTTTCCCCGCTCTGGGATACCGATTCGATACCGACGCTGGCTCCGTTGTCTTCTCAGGTGACACAGGTAAAACACCCAATATCATCTCCTTGGCGAAGAACGCTGACGTTCTCGTCCACGAAGTCATCGACAAGTCGTGGCCCGAATCGCTCTTCCCTGAACCACGCGACGAAGCACAGGAAGGGTTGTATCAACACCTGATCCAAGCACACACGGTGATTGAGGACGTCGGTCCAATAGCCCAGGAGGCAGGTGTCGAAACGCTGGTGCTGTCGCATCTAGTTCCGGGTAATCGGCCCGATGAAGTCTGGGAGGCATGTGGTGAAGGTTTCGACGGACGCTTAATCATTGGGCACGATCTGGACGTTATTGGAATCGGTTCGTAAAGAGCGCGCCGGCGAGCTGCCAGATCGCCGGGTGTCCTTGTCAGCAGAGGTTCTCCGACCCCTCATATGGAGAGGCTGCGCTTTGTAGCGGGCACTGGCACCGCCGTCGGGCGTTGGTTAAACGCACAGGCTCTTGGGCTGCCGGAGCTAAGGGCGCCACTCGTCCCGGTAGGCGGGATGCCCGGCGTATGGCACGGCCATGATCAGCAGCATCGGTCTGCGGTGGACGGCGTCGAGGCGCTGCAGCTGCTCGATCATCCGGCGCTTCGCCTCGCACTCGGCCAGGGCCCGGTCCAGCACGGGAACGGACGCGGTGTGCCACCAGGAGTGCAGGTTGGACTCGTCCTCGGCGATCCTCGCCAGCAGGAATTCGACGATGTCCTCCATGCACCCACCGTACGCCGCAGTGGACCCCGGCTGCTGGCGCAGCCGGAGAGCCGTCCGACTCCGCGGTTAGCCGCGGGGGATGTTGCGCAGGTTGCTCCGTGCCATGCTGACAGCTTCGCCGGCTCCCCTGTTCAGCACGATTTTGGACATCGCGGTGGCGAAGCCGAAGACTTGGGTCCCGGTGATCTTCGGCGGCAGCGAGAGCGCCTTCGGATCGGTGATGAGTTCCACCAGCGACGGGCCCGGGTGGGCGAAGGCGTCCCGGTAAGCCTTCTCGATGCCGGCCGGATCGGTGACGCGGACGGCATGGAAGCCCATGGCCTGGGCGATAGCGGCGTAGTTGGTGTCCGGGACATCGACGCCGAAGTCCGGGAGCCCGTCCACCAGCATCTCCAGCTTCACCATGCCGAGGCTGGAATTGTTGAAGACGACGACGTTCAGCGGCAGCCGGTAGGCCGCCGCGGTGACCAGTTCGCCCAGCAGCATGGAGAGCCCGCCGTCGCCGGAGACGGAGATGACCTGGCGTTCGGGGTAGGCCAGTTGCGCGCCGATGGCGTGGGGGAGGGCGTTGGCCATGGAGCCGTGCAGGTAGGAGCCGATCAGCCGACGCGTGCCGCGCGGGGTGATGTAGCGGGCGGTCCAGACATTGCACATCCCGGTGTCCGCGGTGAAGACGGCGTCCTCGGCGGCGACCTGGTCCAGCAGCGAGGCGGCATACTCGGGGTGGATGGGTTTGATCTTGTCGGCACGGCGCGTGTAGGCGCCCACGGCCTTGTTCATCAGCTTGTCGTGCTTCTTGAGCATCTGGTCCAGGAAGCGGCGGCTCTTCTTGCGTTTGAGCAGCGGCATCAGGGCTGCCAGCGTGGGCAGCACGTCGCCGTGGATCGCGATGTCCACATCCGTCCTCCGGCCCAGGTGCTCCGGCGCCCGGTCCACCTGGGCGGTGCGGGTGTCCGGCAGGAACTGGTCGTACGGGAAGTCGGTGCCCAGCAGGATCAGCAGGTCCGCGTCCTCAATGCCCTCGGCCGCGGCACCGTAGCCCAGCAAGCCGGTCATGCCGATGTCGTACGGATTGTCGTACTGGATGAAGTCCTTGCCGCGCAGCGAATGCCCGATCGGCGCGCCGATCAACTCCGCCAGGGCCACCACTTCATCGTGCGCGCCTTCCACGCCGGCACCGGCGAAAATGGCGACCTTGCCGGCGTCGTTAATCGCGTCCGCGAGCTGTTTGACGCTTTCGGCGGCCGGCACCACGGTGGCGGGCAGGAACGGGGTACACAGCGGCGTCGGGGCTACAGCCTCCAGGCTGGCGATGTCGCCGGGCAAGGTAACGACGGCGACGCCCCGCTTGCCGAGGGCATGCCGGATGGCGCTCTGCGTGACCCGCGGGGCCTGCTCGGCGGTGCTGACCATTTCGGAGTAGACCGAGCATTCGTTGAAGAGCCGGTCCGGATGGGTTTCCTGGAAGTAGACGGTGCCGATCTGCTTGCTGGGAATGTGCGAGGCGATCGCCAGCACCGGCGCACCCGAGCGGTTGGCGTCGTAGAGCCCGTTGATTAAGTGGAGATTGCCCGGCCCGCAGGAGCCGGCGCAGACCGCCAATTGCCCGGTCAGCTGGGCTTCAGCCGCCGCGGCGAAGGCTGCGGCTTCCTCATGGCGGACGTGGATCCAGTCGATGCCGCCCTTGGCCGCCCCGCCGGTCTGCCGGACCGCGTCCACAATCGGGTTGAGGCTGTCGCCCACTATCCCGTAAATCCGGCGGACCCCCGCGGCGCGGAGTTGGTCGACGAGCTGGGCTGCGACTTCTTGGGCCATGACGGAACGCTCCCGGTGGTTGGAGGAAGTTACCTGTTCCGGCCAATATAGCCGAGTTGCCGCTTCAGGCGAGGCAGACCGGGGGGAGCGCGTGGAACAACCCGATGTTGGTCGAAGCCCGGGCGCGCCGGAACTGTCCGAGCTGAAGCTGGTCACCCCGGACCTGAAGAGAATCGCCGCCGGTCAGGACGCCGCGGTGGAAAAGCTCAACTCACTGCAGGACTGAGCTAGTGCTGGGGGCCGTGATGCACGTGCCCCCGGAACCAGTCCGTGCCGGAGACCAGCAGCCCGCCCGCGAACGCGATGACACCCACCATGGCCAGCAGCAGCGAGTTGCCGGCGATACCGGCCAGCAGCAGGAACGCCCCGGCCAGCGCCATTAATGCCCCGTTGCCGATTCGGTGCCCGAAGACGAGGACACCCTTGCCGGAGAGGGATTTGGCCAGGCGTGGATCATCTTCTTCCAGCTGGTGCCCAAGCTTGTCCAGCCGTTGTCGTTCCTCATCGGATAATGACATTTCGCGCCTCCTCGAGACCGTGCCGACGTACTACAAATTTACCGCTGTTGGCCGGAAACGGGCAGGACCTTGTGCCCCGAGGATCCGGATCGAATGCAATCGTTATCGCGCCGGAGCCGGGCAAGGACCACGACGGCGGGACGTTGCCGAACCGTGACAGGTGGGCCCGTTTCAAAACGCATGCGGACGATGCCTGCGCTGAATTGGTTCGGCGGCCGGCCGCCGTTCGCTTTCCCGACAACTGGCCCCGCATAGATCGATGGCCAGTGATCCGGCGGCCGCGCCCGGCTTAAGGCTCGCGCGGCGGGATGACCGGTCCGGGCTCCGGGATCGGCAACGGACCGGGAGCCGGCGGCGGCGGTTCCGGCGGGTTGTCCGGCTCGGGGCCGGGCAACGGGTTCGGGAACGGATCCGGTGTCATCGGATCAGGCTCACCGGGCTCATTCGGCCTGCCGGGCTCTGACGGGTGCGGCGAGGTGGGATCCGGATCCGGTTCCGGCGGCGGCTGTGGAATAGTCATGACGATGCCCCTTCTGCGCGGCGTGCTGCCAGCGTACAACCGTGGTCCGAAGGCCACAATGGCCCGCTCTTGCACAGCCCGTCACAGTGCGGCGAGGAGCTCACGCTCTTCCTGGGCGGTCAGTCCGGCCTTGCGCTCGCGGTCCGGGCCGGCCGCCTGCTCCCAGTCCAGCACGTCCGCCAGCGTCTCGGCGAGCGGCCGCAGCTTCAGCCCTGCTGCCACGGCGGCGCGGTTGTCGCGGGACGCGAACCCGGAGTACTCGGGCAGCGGCAACCACAACGGCAGGGAGCGCTCGCCGGACCAGTAGTTGACGCCGGCGTCGGCCAGCCGCTGCGGCGCCACGGAAACCACCGGACCGGTGTGGCCTGCGGCCTGACGGGCAAGCTCCAGATGCGCCGACAGCATCATCGGCTCACCGACTGCGTTGAACGTGCCGCTGGCTTTGCGCTCCGCTGCTCCAACGAGCCAGGCCGCCAAGTCCCGGACATCGATCACCTGCGTAGCCAGCTCCGGCGCATCGGGCACCAGCACACTGTCGTCAGGGGCCGCCGGGCGGGCGAAGCGCAGCGGCCAGTAGCCGGTGCGGTCGGAGACATCACCGGGGCCGGCGATCAGACCGGCGCGTGCGATGATCGCCCGGCCGGGACCGAACGCGTCCAGCACGTGCTGCTCGCAGGCGGCCTTGGCTTCCCCGTAGGTCTCCATCGATGCCATGACGTCCGCATTCAGAGCCGGAAGCAGCGGGGCCGACTCATCGGCGCCCGGGACATCGTGCCCCGCGTAGACGCTGCAGGAGGAGACGAAGATGTACCGGTCCGCGCAGCCGGCGAGGGCCTCCGCAGCCCGCCGCACCTGGCCGGGCTGGCTCGAGACGTCGACGACGGCGTCCCAAGACTGCCGCCCGACCGCAGCATAGGCGTCCGGCAAGTCCCGGTCGGCGCGGCGGAAGACCGCGCCGTCCGGAACCGGCCCCGACTCGCCCCGCGCCAAAGCGGTCACGTCGTGGCCAAGCCGCAGCGCCGCCGTCGTAATTTTTCCGCCGAGCCATGCCGTACCGCCGAGCACCAGGATCTTCATAGCTTTTATGCAACCTCTGATCGCCGCCGTGCGCCGCAGGATTCACTGACGGTGAACTTGGCGTTGACCGCCATGACCGTGCGGGAGTACCGCCAGGGCGTGGCCGGATGGCCCTAGCCGGGTCCTCCTTCCGCACCTAGGCTGGCCTCAGCACGATCCACGCCGGGGCGAACCTACGGCCCGCTTACCTGAGGTGGAAACGATGACGACATCAGCCCGGGCCGCCGTCCTGCGCGGAACGCACGAGGACTTCGCGCTTGAAGATATAACTCTGGACGATCCGCGGCCGGACGAGGTGGTGGTGCGCGTGGTGGCCAGCGGGGTCTGCGGCACCGATCTGGGCGTGCAGGCGGGCCATATACCGTTTCCGCTGCCCGGCGTGCTGGGGCATGAAGGCGCGGGGATCGTGGAGGCCACGGGCAGCGCCGTCACATCCGTCAAGCCCGGCGACAAGGTGCTGATGACCTTCACCAGCTGCGGTGTGTGCCGGAACTGCCGCTCCGGGCATCCGGCGTACTGCGTGGAGTTCCTGTCCCGCAACCTGCTCGGCGGCGGACGGGCCGACGGCAGCGCGACCATCCGCCAGGGTGATGAGGTGTTGCACGGGCACTTTTTCGCCCAGTCCTCGTTCTCCACCCTGGTGCTGGCCGACGAGCGCGGGCTGAGCAAGGTGGATCCGGACGCGGACCTTTCCCTGTTGGCACCGCTGGGCTGCGGCATCCAGACCGGGGCAGGCGCGGTGCTGAACGTGCTGCGGCCTGCACCGGGCAGCACCCTGGCGATATTCGGCGCCGGGGCCGTGGGCCTGGCCGCCGTGATGGCTGCGGCGTTAACCGGATCGGTGCGGATCATCGTGATGGACCTGGTGGATTCCCGCCTGCAACTGGCGAAGGAACTCGGCGCCACAGACGTGGTTAACAGCAAGGAAACCGACGCGGGGGAGGCGCTCGTGGAGCTGACGGGCGGATTAGGCGTCACCCATGCGATCGACGCCACCGGGAACGCCGGGGTGCTCGGCACGGCACTCAATGCGCTGGCCCCGCTGGGCGAGCTGGGACTGATCGGCGCGCCAGCCGCGGGAACGACCGTCGACGTCGATATCAATTACATGCTCAACGGCCGGCGGATCACCGGTATCACCGAAGGCGACTCGATGCCGCAGCTGTTCCTGCCGGCGCTGGTGGAGCTGGTGCAGCAAGGCAGAATGCCGCTGGACAAGCTGGTGGCGCCGTACGCGTTCGCGGACATCAATACCGCTGCGCAGGCGGCCAAGGAAGGCGCGGTCCTCAAACCCGTCCTGCACTTCCGCGACGAAAGCTGAACCGGCGCGCCGTGTTCCGAATCCGGGCAGGACACCTGTAACATCGTTGCCGATTGGGGAGAGCGGTGTCACAAACCGTTAAGTCATGAGGAATTAACCTTTAACTTATCCTTCCGGCATCACCGTCATGCCACACTGCAAGTAAGCGATCGACGATGGGGAAAACCATAATGAGCACAAATCCTGCCGACCGTACTAACCTGCGGCTGAAAATTGTCCTGGACACGCTGGCGGAGGCGGCTGCCTCCGGCGAGGCTGCCATGGGCGGCAGCGCAGTCCTGGCGCAGGCCATCACGCAGTTGCCCTTGAACGATGCCGAAAGCGAATTGCTTGCCGGGGGAGTCCCGCGGGGCCATAAGTCCCTGACCACCGCCACCAGCAAGCTGGTCAAGGCCGGCTGGCTGGTCAAGAAGCGCGGCGGCTGGGTGCTGACGGACGAGGGGCTGCGCGCCGCGGCCGCTTTCCCGGATGCTGAATCCCTGACCGACGCACTGCAGAACGGCTCGCCGGTTCCGGCTGTCGCAGCGGCGGCCGCGAAGACCTCCGGATCGAAGTCCGCGGTGGCACCGGTTGAGGAATCCAAGCAGGCCGGGGGCCGCAAGCCGCGCGCGAAGAAGACTGCTGCCGCAGCGCAAGCAGTTGCAGCAGCCGGAACCGCAGCGCCGGCCGCAACCGAACCCGCAGCTCCGGTCGAGACTGCAGCGCCTGCCGCGGCCGTGGATACCGCCGGGCAGCCGGAGGCAGTAGCGATCGCCGGTGACTTCAGCACCAAGCTCGGTGCGCCGGAAAACTGGCAGCCGCATTTCGACGAGGTCCAGATGGAACTGGATCCGTCGGACCGGCTCTGGAAGCTGACCGCGGAACTGCCCGCCGGCTACTACACCTACAAGGTCGCGCTGGACCGGTCCTGGGAAGAGAATTACGGTGCGTTCGGCGTCCGCGACGGGGCCAACCACGAGTTCCACCACGACGGCGGCGCCCTGACCTTCCACTACGACCACAAGACCAGGGACGTCAGCCGCGTCTAGCGGTATCAGGCCCGGCGGATCATCGGGTCCGGCGAATCCGCGGCCATCCGCTGGGACTGCGGTGCGTTTCAGTCCCTGAAACGCACCGCAGTCTCGCGCAGGTACTGGTCCTCCCGGACAGACACATAGCGGTTCAGTTTTGACGGATCCAGTCCGTGGCCATCCGGAACATCCCCGCGAGCAGGGTGACCAGGCCGATCACGGACAGCACCGAGTTGTTCGTCGAAATGCTGAACAGCAGGAGCAGGGCACCGACCAGCATGAGCTTGGCGCCGAAGCTTAGTTTCCAGCCGGCTCCTGGCTGGCGGCCCTTGCCCGAGAGCGAAGCCGCGAGTCTGGGGTCTTCCGATTCCAGCTGCTGTTCCAGTTCGGCCAGCCGCTTTCTCTCCTCGTCGGACAGGGGCATGGACGGCTCCTCAAACTGGATGATGTCAGCGGGACGGCCTCCGCTCTTCGGCGGCGGACCATCAGTATACGTACCGGTTGCCGTTAAGCGGCAGGTGCGGCCGGATTTACCGCCGGGCAGAAGCATGTTCGCCCTGCCACCAATGCACCGTCTCTTCCGCTGCCGCCGCGAACGGGGTAGGAGCCAGCCCCAGCAGCGCCTGCGTGGAGGGCGAGTCCATGACGAACGGCTCCTCGAACTGGTAGAGCATCTCCGCGAGTTCACGGGCATCGGCCGACAGCAGGCCCGCGGCGCGCACCACCCACCCCGGAATCGCACCAACCTTCGGCGCTGCTACTCCTGCGGCGCGGGCAAAGGCCGCCGCCATGGTCCGCTGCGTCACCGCCGGTCCGGTGGGAGCATGCAGCACCGAGTTCCAGGCCGCCGGGTTGTGCGCGGCCGCGATCATCGCCGCGGCGAGGTCGGGCACGTAGGTGAAGGAATGCGGCATGTCCGGGTTTCCCATCACCCGGATGGTCCTGCCCGCCAGGACTGCCGGCACCATACGCTCGCCGGCGTGGGCATTGAGCGCCCGCGGACCAAAGTAATCCGAGGCCACCATGCTCACGGTCGGCGTCGCCGAAGCCGCCCGCGCCCGAAGCAGCTGCGCGCGGATGCCGCGTTTGCCGCACGCTGCGTTCCGTGAACTGCGCTCCGTCATGACGTCCTGCGGCCGGTCATAGGAGTAAAGGCTTTCCGGGAAAACAACGACGGCGCCGGCCCGCCCGGCTGCCTTGAGTACCGTTTGTTCGGCGGCCGGGAGCTCATGGGCCCACGTCTTGGCGCTGTAGGCGCTGGCATGGATGCAATGGAAGACCGCGACGGCGCCTTCGAGTGCGGCTTCGAATCCGGCCGGCTGCGAGACGTCGACTTTCCGTCGTTCCACCAGAGGGTGCTCGGGTCCGCTGCCGGAGCGGGTCAGCAACCGGACCCCGTGGCCCTGTGCGGCGAGTTGCTCGGCTGCGGTCCAGCCGATGGGCCCGGCGCCGGTGACGATGTGCAGATCTGACATTGCTTGTCCCATCCCTGGAGTCTCAAGAATTGGAGAGCGGTGCTCTCTCAACCCAGAATGCGCCGCCGTTGCAATCCTGTCAAGAGCACTGCTCTCTGAAGTTGACAGTGCTCTCTTGCGGCGGCAGGGTAGAGGGCATGGCTGGTACTCCGCGGGAGCGTGCACGAGAGCAAACCATCACTGAAATTATCCGGATCGGCCGGGAACATCTGGCGGTCGAGGGCGCGGCAGCGCTGTCCCTGCGGGCTGTGGCGCGCGATCTTGGCGTCGTCTCCAGCGCGGTGTACCGCTACGTCAAAAGCCGCGACGAGCTGCTGACCCTGCTGGTCGTGGACGCCTACAGCGAGCTCGGCGACGAGGTGGATAAAGCAGTCGTGTCCGCCGGTGCGGATTTCATCATGCAGTACAAGGCTCTGGCCCGGGCGGTACGCGGATGGGGAATCCGTGAACCGTCCCGCTACGCGCTGCTGTTCGGCAGCCCTGTTCCGGGCTACCGTGCCCCTGCCGAGCGCACCACCGGCCCCGGAACGCGGGTGATCCGGGCGCTGGTGGACATTCTCGAAACGGCCTATCGCACCGGGAAGATCGTGCCAAGGGAGCAGGGGGAACAGGGGGAACAGGGGGAACAGGGCGCGCTGCGGCCGGTTCTCGCCGACGATCTGGCCAAGATCCGCGCCGAGCTGGATTTGTCTGCTCCGGAGCGGCTGGTCGTCCACGGCGTGATGGTCTGGTCCGCGCTTTTCGGTGCCGTCAGCTTCGAGGTCTTCGGGCAGTATGGGGAGAACACATTCACCGACTCGGCCGGACTGTTCGAACAGCATCTGGAGGTCCACGTCAGGTTACTGGGACTCGAATAGCCCGGCGCCGCCGTCGTTGTTTTAGGGTTGTGGTCTGGTTTTACCGGTTTTGGTCTGCATCCGCAGCGTCCGCGGCCAGTCGGCCCAGGGCGCTGGTCTCGAAGTTCGCCAGCAGTGCCGCCGGATCCGTGTGGATTTCGACGGCGCCGGCGTCCCGCAGTTCGGCCTCGCCGGTGCCACCGCAGGTCAGGCCGATGGTGGGGATGCCCAGTTCGCTGGCGGCGAGGACATCCCAGACCGCGTCGCCGACGAAGAGCGCGTCCGCCGCCTGCAGTCCGCCCGCTTTCAGTGCAGCGGCCAAGATGTCCGGCGCCGGCTTGCTCTCCTCCGCGTCCGAGGAACTCGTGGTGCCGGCCACCGCGTCGTCGGCGTGGATGGCGGCGGTGAGGACGTCCAGTTCGCGCCGTTTCGACGAGGACGCCAGCACCACGGTGAGGCCGGAACCGGAGCAGCGCTGCAGCAGGTCCTTGGCGCCATCGAACGCCTGCAGCGCCGGCCAATAGGTGGAGAAAACAGCGCCGTGGGCGGCTTCGGCCTGGCTGTCCTGGTCCTTGTCCCGGTCCTCGCCCAGCAGGTGCGCGATCAGCTTATCCGCGCCCATGCCCACCGCGCGGTGGATGGTGGCCATGGGAACGTTCCGGCCCAACTGGCGGAAGGCGTGCCACCACGAGATGGTGTGCAGATAGTTCGAATCAACCAGGGTGCCGTCCACGTCGAACAGTACGCCGAGCTTGCGGTTGGCCTGCTGCATGGTCTCCTCCTGGCCGTTCCTGCGCGGATGTGACCGAGTCTAGCGGCAAGCCTGCCCTGCCGCGGCGGGTCATAGTGGTAGAGGGTTTGATCGATCAACCTTCAACCACCCAGTTTTGGAGAGTATCCTAGGTAATCCATCCACAGCAGTAGGGGCCCGCCGGTCGGCGCCGCGCCCTCAGGACCTGCCCCAAAACTTACCGGATCGAGGTACGGCTGTGTACCAGCTCAAGGACGGATCGCCGCGTTATGGCATCCGCACTGAACATCATGACCAGGCATTGCAGCAGGACACGCTCCCGCGGGGCGGCAGCCCGGAAACGATCGCCCGTGAGGCCTCGCAACTTGGGCTGCACCATTTGGCGGCGGGCGCGGAGCACCGGCTGACCCAGTCCTGGGCGGACGAGGATGATGCGTTGCTGGTGTCGCTTCGGAACGAGAACCCGCTGGAACTCGCCGTGGCCGAGAAGATCGTCAACGAAAAGCTGGGCAGCACGAAGCAGTGGCTGCACAAGGCCCGCACCATCTATAGCCGACGCCTGGCCCCGGCGGCCGCCCGCCGGCAGACCGCCGGCATGCTGGCCAAAGCGTTGTTCCTGCGGCTGTTCCTGATTGTGCTGCTGATCGGCCCGGCCGTGTTGGCAGTCAGCGTCAACGTTCCGCTGCTGGTCCTGGTGCTCATCGGTGTGGCCTCGATCCTGGCGGCGATGTACCTCGGTGGCGTGGTGACGGAGTGGTTGCGGCTGCCGGTCCATCCTCCCGTCCGGGCAGGCTGGGTCAAGGAACTGCGGCGGGACGTGGTTGATGCCACCCTGCTGGCCGTGCTGCAGAACAAGCGGGCGGCTGTGGACCGCCAGACCGCTACGGCCGCCGCGCGCGGTTGGAAACATCTGAGCTTCGTCGCGGGGCAGCTGGACCGGATGGACCAGGGACCGGCACTCTGAGTAGCCCGCTGCCAAGGGGAGATTTGTGACGGAGCCGGCCCCCCCGCCGTCGTACTTTGGAATAACATCGGAAGTATGCCCAGCGCTTTGGAATCCATCGGTCTGATCACCGAAATTTTGACCTGGGTGGGGCTGGTGCCCGGGCTGCTGCTCCTGCTGGCCGGTTGGATTGTCCGGCACTCGGGCGTGAAGTGGCGCAGCGCGGACGGCGTGGTCTTCATGGACGGCGAGGGAACCGGTTTCCGCTGGTTCGACACGCAGCATGGCTTTCTGCAGGCCAGGCTGCCCGTCGAACAGGAGCGCAGCGTGGTGCCCGGATCCGACGTGCTGATCTATTACGACGCCCACCGGCCGATGACCTATCGGACCACGCCGCCGCCGGAGCGCGGGACCATACTGCTGCTGTTGGGCAAGATCCTCACCGCTGTCGGCGTCGCGGCCTTCGTTGCCGGGATCATCGTCATGCTGATGCTCTGAGTGCTCCCGGCGTCGCGGCATTTTGGGGTGCGCTGCCGAGCGGCGGCGGCCATGACTGCAACCGCCGCCGCGGGTATAGGCCAGCTACAGCGCCGCGAGAAGGTTGTTCATCTTCTCAATTTCCGCTTTCTGGTCCGCCACAATGGTTTCCGCCAGGGCGACGGCGTCCGGGTCTTGCCCGTTGGCGGCTTCCTCTTCGGCCATGGCGATGGCGCCCTCGTGGTGCTCGATCATCTGGGTCAGGAACATCCGGGCTGCCTCATCGCCGGGGGCCGCCTCAAGCGCGGCGAGGTCGTCGGGGCTCAGCATGCCTTCCATGGCATGGTCGCCGGACATCTCCATCGGTTCGTCCCAGCTCTGTAGCCAGCCCGTCATTTTCTCGATTTCCGGGCCTTGCGCAGCCTTGATGTCTTCTGCCAATTGGGTGATCTGCGGATCGAGACTGTCTTTGGCGAGCATGATGTCGCTCATCTGCACGGCTTGTTCGTGGTGGGGGATCATCATCTGCGCGAACATCGCGTCGGCGCTGTTGTGGCTGCCGCGAGCGTCAGAAGAGGCAGGGGCGGGGGAGCGGGACATGGTGCTGTGGTCCATGCCCGTGGATTCATTGGTGGTATTCGAACCAGTGTCCGAGCCGCAGCCGGCCAGGAAAAGGGCAGCGGCAACGGCGGTCGCCGAAAGAGCGGTAAAGCGTTTCATGATGGGTTCCTTCGAAAGTAATCTCAGACTGCTGAATATGAGTGCGCCCTGGCCGGCAGAGGATGCAGGGTCAGGCGGCGGCAGCCTTCCCGGTAGACGGCAAGGCTCAGGAACTCTAGGTGCGGCTGATCGAGAGTTGAACGAGTGAAGGAGGACGAAGCGCAGGCACGCCCGGGCCGACTGCATTGGGTGGCGCACGGAGGCCGTCCCCGCTTCTGAGCCGGAGCCATTTGGGGACGAAGAGCAGGACGAAACCGGCCACGATCGTCATCAGCACGCAAACAGCGGCCATCAGATGATGGCCACCGGCGCAAGGTCCGTTGCACCCGCCGGCAGGAAGTATGCCATTGGCCGTGTCAGCCGAAGGGATGGCCGTGTCCGCTGCGGGCACATGATGCGCGGCATGGGCAGTATCTGCCGAAACCGATGTGGAGTGACCGGGTGCCGCCGGTACGGAAGCCTGGTGCGAGACATTCAGGATGTGCATCCCGATGATGCCGAAGATGATCGCGGCCACTCCCAGGAGCAATGCCACGGTGGGGCGTAGGTGCAGGCTGAGGCGGGGTGCCGCGCCGTAGCTCATCGTTCCCTGCCTTTCCCTCAGGCCACATCTGCTGGCCGCCATCAACGGTATCGAAGGGTGCGGCCCCGGGCGAATCCGCCCAGGCCCACACGCACCGCCGACCGGCTATTGCACAGCGGCAGGATCGAGCTTGATGCGGCGCAGCAGTTGGGCGTTCAGGGCCACCACGATGGTGGACACCGACATCAGTATTGCTGCTACTGCGGGGGAGATTGCGACGCCGGCAAAGGCCAGTACACCCGCGGCCAGCGGGACTGCGATGACGTTGTAGCCGGTGGCCCAGATGAGGTTCTGGACCATCTTGCGGTAGCTGGCGCGGGACAGATCCACCATGGACAATACTGCCCGCGGATCGTTGCCGGCCAGGACCACGCCGGCCGATTCCATCGCCACGTCCGTTCCCGCTCCAATGGCGATGCCGACCTCGGCCCGGGCGAGGGCAGGGGAGTCGTTCACACCATCGCCGACCATGGCCACCTTCAGGCCGCGGGACTGCAGTTCGGCGACTTTCTTGTCCTTGTCCTGCGGCAGGACCTGGGCGAAGACTTCGTCGATGTTCAGTTCAGCTGCCACGGCATCGGCGACCTGCTGCGCGTCCCCGGTGATCATGGCGACCCTGATGCCCCGCTTCTGCAGGGCAGGGATCGCCTGGCGGGATTCCTCGCGGACCTCGTCCTCCAGGCTGACGGCCCCGATGACCTCTCCGCCGCGGATTACATGAAGCACGGAAGCGCCGCGTTCGACCCAGGGACGGGTCTGGTTCCGCAATTCCGGTGGGACCTGCAGGCCTTCGGCCGCGATCAGGTTCGGTCCACCGACCATGACGGCGGAGGCACCGACGTCGGCCTTGACCCCGCGGCCGGTCAGCGAGGCGAAGGCGCTGGCGTTCGGTACGCGGAGACCGCGTTCCCGGGCTGCGGAGACGATTGCCCGGGCGGAGGGATGTTCGCTGTCCGCTTCCACGGCCGCGGCCAGCGCCAGAACGTCGTCGTCGTTCATTCCCTCGGTTGCCGCAATGCCGGTCAGGCCGGGCTGTCCCTTGGTCAGGGTTCCGGTCTTGTCGAAGAGTACGACGTCGATAGTGCGCATGCGCTCAAGCGCGATGCGGTTCTTGATCAGGACTCCGGCACGGGCCGCCTGTTCCGTGGAGATCGCGATGACCAACGGGATGGCCAGGCCGAGGGCGTGCGGGCAGGCGATGACCAGGACGGTGACGGTACGGATGACGGCCTCGTCGGGGCTGCCTAGGAGTACCCAGGCGATGAAGGTGATGATGCCGGCGCCGAGGGCGAAGTAGAACAGGAACGCCGCCGCCTTATCCGCCAGCGCCTGCGCTTTGGAGGAGGACGCTTGTGCTTCGGCAACCAGACGTTGGATGCCGGCCAGCGCGGTGTCGGTGCCGACCGCGCCCACTCTGATCCGCACTGCACTGTCGGTTGCCACCGTTCCGGCCACCACGCTATCGCCGGGGCCACGCGGTACGGTCTTGGACTCACCCGTGATCATTGATTCGTCGAGTTCGGCCCGGCCCTCGATGATTTCGCCGTCGGCGGGCAGGCGCGCGCCGGAGCGGACCAGGACGACGTCGTTGACGGAGAGCTCGCTGAGGCTGACAGTTTCCGTGCCGTGTTCGGTGATGCGTTCGGCTTCATCGGGCAGCAACTCGGCGAGTGCGTCCAGGGCGCCCCGTGCCGAGCCGAGGGCGCGCATTTCGATCCAGTGGCCCAGCAGCATGATGACTACGAGCAGGGCCAGCTCCCACCAGAAGTCCAGATTGAAGTTGCCGATGCCCAGTGTGGTGATCCAGGATGCGACGAAGGCGACGGTGATGGCCATCGCGATGAGCAGCATCATGCCCGGCTGCCGGCTGCGCAGTTCCGTCCAACCGCCCTTGAGGAACGGCAAACCACCGTAGAAGAAGATCAGCGATCCCAGGACCGGGGGGATCCAGAGGGAGCCCGGGAATTCCGGGATGTGGTAGCCGAGCAAGTGGGCAAACATGGGGCTGAAATAGACCACCGGGACGGACAGCGCGAGGCTCAGCCAGAACTTGTTCTTGAACATGGCCGTGCTGTGTCCGGCATGCTGGCCGTGTTGGTGGACGGCATGTTCCTCGTCGACGGCGGAGTGGGCAGCATGGCCGTCCGGCATCGCCTGGCCGTGCGTGTTGTGGTCCATGTGCTCAGCTTCGGAAACTGTCGCACTGGCGGAATGGTCTACGGATGTGTGCCGTCCGTGGTCTTCGTTGTTCATGGTCTTGCTCCCCTCCAGATCCGGCCGATCAAACCGTGCCGGCGAATTCGTACCCTGCTTCAGAGACGGCAGCGCGCACAGCGTCAGGGCTGATGTTTTCGGTGCCGTAAACGGTGACGGTGGAAACGCCGTCCGGCACAAGGTCCACTGCCACGTCGGCGATGCCCTCGAGCTTGCCCAGCTTCTCGGAGACGCCGGCAACGCAATGTCCGCAGGTCATGCCGGTGACTTTGAACTGCGTCGACCGGTGGCGGATGTCGGCTGTGTCTACCGCAACCGCCGGTTCTACTGCGCGGTTTCCCTGCGGGGAACAGCAGGCGCAGCCTGATGAAACCTGAATAAGCGGCAGGTTATGGCTGGATGTGCCACACATAATGATCTCCTCAGTGAGGTATCGGGATTGGCCTTCGCCAGAACCTTCCATCGGGAAGGCATGCGCTTGAGCCCTGTGTGGACCGTTGGGGGCGTAGGGACCGTGAGGATCCGACGCTGTTTCCGGTAATCACGAACTTATACCCCCTAGGGGTATAAGTCAAGGGCTATTTGTGACCGGGTCCTGGGCAGGTAGCAGCTGCCCCCGCTCGCCAGAAGTTGCCCTGCGTGGGCGCGCAGTAAGGTTTCCGCGTCCGAATAGTAAGGCTACTGTGGTTTGTGAGGTGGCCGGACTGCCGGTCCGTTCCCTGGCTAATTGCAGAAGGAGCAGAACAATGAGCCACATCAAGTCCATGCTTGAGACCTACCCGAAGGATCTGGGCGGGATCGACAAGCAGAAACTGACGGACTGTATCGCGGCATGTTTTGAATGTGCGCAGACCTGTACGGCCTGCGGGGATGCGTGCCTCAGCGAAGATATGGTGGCTGAGTTGACGAAGTGCATCCGGACCAATCTCGACTGTGCGGATATCTGTGCCACGACCGGCAAGATTCTGTCCCGCCACACCGGGTATGACGCGAACGTTACCCGCGCTGTGCTGGAGGCCTGCCGGGTCACCTGCAAAGCCTGTGCAGACGAATGCGAAAGCCATGCGCAGATGCACGAGCACTGCCGCGTCTGTGCCGAGGCCTGCCGGCGATGCGAGCAGGCCTGTGCTGAACTGCTGGGAGCGCTCGGCTAAGCAGCGGCAATGGGTGCCTTGCGATTTGCCTCTTCAGGGGGTGCGACTTATCCCAAGCGACATATGCCCAGGGGCGGTTTTTCATGGCCGCTGACAGACAGTGCTGTTCCGCTACGACAGTTTGAGGCGATAGGGTGAATTCTGGTGAGCCGGGAAGTCTGGTCGGCATGAGATTTCGTCGACCCTTCCCGTAAGGAGCCCCTGGTGGCCCAAAATTCCCCCGATCGTCCCCGAAAGCCCCGCGTTCTCGGCAGAGGCAGTTACGCCGAAGCCCTGCGGATCGGCGAAATCCTCCGGAAAGAGACCGTCGGCGGTGCATTGCTCGTCGCGACGGCGCTGATCGCCCTGATTTGGGCCAACTCGCCGGCGTCCGAGAGCTACTTCGCCTTGCGGGACTTCAAGATCGGCTACGAGCCGTGGCACCTGAATCTAAGTCTCGGTGCTTGGGCGGCCGATGGTCTGCTCGCGGTTTTCTTCTTCCTGGTAGGCCTGGAACTAAAGCGTGAGTTTGTTGCCGGGGATCTGCGCGACGCCCGGAAGGCGGCAGTGCCGGTGGCGGCGGCCGTCGGCGGCGTCGTTGTGCCGGCGGTAATCTATGCAGCTGTGAACTGGGGCAGCACGGATACCATCCGCGGATGGGCCATTCCGACAGCCACGGACATCGCCTTCGCCGTCGCAGTTCTTGCCGTTATTGGTTCCCATCTGCCTACGGCCTTACGGATATTCCTGCTGACACTGGCGGTAGTCGATGATCTGATTGCCATCGCCATCATTGCGTTCTTCTACACCAGTGAGATCCAGGTTGCCCCGCTGCTGCTGACACTTATCCCGCTTGCAATTTACACCCTTCTGGCGCAGAAATACCGGCGGTTCTTCGGCCTCAAGCCAGCGGCCGCGTGGCTGATCCTGCTGCCGATCGGGATCGTGGCCTGGGCGCTGCTTCATGCGTCAGGCATCCACGCGACGGTTGCAGGTGTCCTGCTCGGTTTTGCCATCCCGGTGCTGCGTGGCAAGGCCAGCGGCGGCCCGACAGCGGGGCCCGGGCTCTCGGAGATTTTCGAACACCGTTTCCGCCCCGTCTCTGCCGGCTTCGCAGTTCCCGTTTTCGCGTTCTTCTCGGCCGGAGTTGAGATCGGTGGATTCGATGGCCTGACCGCCTCGCTCACCGACACAGTGGCCATCGGCATCATCGTCGGCCTGGTCCTCGGTAAGCCGATCGGCATCGTGGCGACTACGTGGTTGATGAGTAAGTTCACGCGCGCCGAGCTTGATCCGTCGCTGAGGTGGGTCGACCTGCTTGGCATTAGCCTGCTGGCCGGCATTGGGTTTACCGTCTCGCTGCTGGTGGCCGAACTTAGTTTCGGGCTCGGATCTGCGGCGAACGACCATGCCAAGGTCGCCATCCTCGTCGCTTCGCTGCTTGCGGCGCTGTTGGCGACGGTTGTCCTGCGTGCACGCAACCGGCACTACCGCAGGATCGAAGCAGAGGAAAAGATCGACGCCGATCACGACGGCGTTCCGGATGTTTACCAACGGGATCCTGATGCTGCGTAGGCCCTGACCCCCTGCTCCCCGATGGCGCGGTCGTGTCTCCTGTGCCTACAGAGCGGCGGAAGTTATCCACCGCCGCCTTGCCCTCTCTTGTGGGCAGCATTACACAACGATAGAGTCGAATGTATGTTCGAGTCAATCGTTCCGGCAGAGATGGATCCGGTGAAGCCGGTTCCCGGTGATCCGGGTGCCGGGCTGGTCCGTACCGCGATCCTGGCACTGGCGGACATGGACCAGGACGTCTCGGAGGGTGTGCGGATCGACCGGATCACCGCGCTGGAGGAGCTCAAGGCCGCCTGCGCCGCGGCGCAGGCCCGCGAGACCGAGGCGTTCGTGGCTTCCCGTAAGGAGACCCGTGCCGCGGCGGGGGTCGCGGCGGAGAAGCGGGGCCGCGGCCTGGCCAAGGAAGTCGGCCTGGCCAGGAAGGATTCGCCGAACCGGGGAGGTAAGCACCTGGGCATGGCGACCACGTTGATTCGGGAGATGCCGCACACGTATACGGCGTTGGCGGAGGGCCGGCTGAACGAGTGGCGGGCGACCATCCTGGTCCGCAAAACCGCGTGCCTGAGCGTGGAAGACCGGGCCCGCGTCGACCAAGAATTGTGTGCTGATCCGAAGACGCTGCAAGGGTGCGGCGACAAACAGATCGGGGCCATGGCGAAGCAGGCCGCACTGCGGCTGGACCCACTGTCGGTGGTCCGCCGGGCCGCGAAAGCCGAAACCGAACGCCACGTCTCCTGCCGTCCCGCGCCGGACACCATGGCCCAGGTGAGCTGCCTGCTGCCGGTGGTGCAGGGCGTGGCCGTCCACGCGGCCCTGGCCAAGGAGGCCGACCGGCTGAAGGCGCAGGGCGATGAACGTGGCCGGGGGCAGTTGATGGCCGACATCCTCGTCGAGCGTGTCACCGGCCAGCCCGCGGAGAACCCGGCGAAAATTGAAGTGCAGCTGGTTATGACCGACCGCACCCTGTTCCAGGGCGATTCCGAGCCGGCCCACCTGGCCGGGTATGGCATCGTCCCCGCCCAGTGGGCCCGCGACCTGCTCCGCACCGACGATGCCGACGGTGGCATCGCGGGACCGGACGCCGCCGACACCGTCGTTTCGGGAGCGGCCGGCAACGTTGACGCCGGGAACGGCAGTACGGATCGCCCGGCGGCCGGCAATCCGGCAAGGGGCGCCGGGGAAGACAAGACCGTTGCCGGCGCAGCGGACGCCGGCAACGGGGACGGTGCTACCGGTTCCGGCCCGCCCAACACCGTCGAACCGGTACCGGCGACCGGACCTCCCGGTTCGAAGCGAACAGACCCCGGCGGTGCAGGCGGTTCGGAAGGGGTGGAAGTGTGGGTGCGCCGGCTCTACACGGCGCCGGGTACCGGGCAGTTGCTCGGGATGGATTCGCGGGCCCGGCTGATGCCCGCCGGGATGCAGCGGATGATCCAGGCCCGGGACCAGCTCTGCCGCACACCCTGGTGCGACGCGCCGATCCGCCACCACGACCACGTCGTGCCCTGGCGCGACGCCGGGGAGACCAGCGAGATCAACGGGCAGGGTCTATGTGAAGCGTGTAACCTGGCGAAGGAATCAGGCGGCTGGCACGCCCAAACGATTCCCGGGCCACGCCACACGGTGGAAACCACCACGCCGACCGGACACGCCTACCTATCAACCGCACCGGGACTGCCCGGCACACCACCGGCGGCGGAGCAACCGGACGAGGCACTGGAGCCGGTGTCGATCTTCGAGCGGGCGCTCGGCCGGATCGACTTCCTCTACCGCCCCGCCGCCTAAAAGCCGTGACATCCGAAGCTACCGAAGTGAAGGTATTCACCCTGATACTTGGCAGGCAAGGAACGGCATCAGTCGCCGGCGCCGGTCAACTCATTCGGAACATGCGGTAGATTTGCGCTCTCAATCACGTCGCCGGATTCCAGATCGACTGCGTGGATGGACGAGGTGCCCGGATCAGTCACATACGCGGTATGGCCCTGGACTGCCAAAGTGGGCCTCGGCTGCTGCCATTCCACGGGCTCCTCCCATTCGCCGATCACAGGAATGCGGGCGGTGACGGCTCCGCTCGCGGGATCCACGACGTGGAGTGATCCATCCGTGCCCAGCACCAAAGCTTCACCATGCGGACCTCGACCAAGCGATCTGAAGGAGTAGCTCGTGCCCAGTTCGACCAGGTCCACGGTGTTGTCGCTCGTATCGATCAGGGCGATCCGCTCGGGCCGTTCCAGTTCAGCGTCCGGGTCCGTTTTGTAATCCGCAAGTACAACGGCCGACTCCTCCGAGCCCCTCTGGTTCCCCATCCGGCCGTAGTCGTCCGGACTGTCCACCTTGATGATCTTGCCGTCCCGGTATACCAAGGCGCCGTCCTCACACCCAACGGTGACCACCTCGTCTGCCGCCGTTGCCTCGCCGTGCACGCCGGGGCATTGCTCGTTGCGGGTAATCTCGCGGCGGTCCTGATCCAGCAGCGCAAGCCCCGAGCGGGAAGTGCTGTTGCCTATTGTCAGCAACATGTTGCCGTTTTTCAGCTCGACGGCGACACCGTGGTGAGCTTCGGCAGCGGTGTAGGTGTCGGTTTCCGGCTGTCCGTCGGCAAGCTGGGCAGAGTCGAAGGATTCGATGACGCCCGAGCCGTCGCTGAACAGGACCGTCCGTCCGGCATGCCTGACCACATGGCCCGGTTCGTCCGCGACGAACTGGACGTCCGTCAGCGAGGGCGTTGTGGCGTAATGATGTGCATGGTCGCCGTGGGCCTCGCTCCAACTTCCGGTGTCAAGGACTTTGAAGGCACTGCCGGTCGAGATGACGACGTGTCGGCCGTCGCCGGCTGGGTTGAGCCGGTTGAAGCCGTCCAGCTCCACGGTTTCCAGCAGTTCAAGGCTTGCGCCGTCGAGAACCATGACGCCGCCGTCGTACGTCAGGGTCAACCGGGGTGCGGCCTCACCCAGTTCGACGACATCGGACTTCGGGATGGGGGCGGCAGCAGAAGAGCCAGCCGGATCCGGTCCCGCGGCGGCTGCTCCACAGGAGGTCAGGAGCGCGAGGGCAAGAGGTGCGGCGAGCAAGGTGTGCCTGCGGCAAGGTGCTGTCAGTGAATGCATGCATTGAAGTTAGCATTAAATGAGAATCATTTTCATTAACGAGATGAGAAGGATTATTTTGGGGTTGGGGATAGAAAGTGGCGCTGAGGTCTAACGTTTCAGCAGCTTTGGCCGCATAATGTCGTTGGGGGAGCGGCGGCGACATCGTGGACCCCCATCCGGAACGAATCTTGGGGGTACATCATTAAGGGTTTCAGTCATTTCCGGCCACGTCTGACGGGACGAGTTGCCATAGCAGCACTTGCATCATTGGCGCTGCTGGCTTCCGGCTTGCCGGCGCAGGCCGCGGACCTGCCGGAAGTGTCCGTTGCGTCCGCGACGCAGCCGCCGGCCCGTGAAGTGAGGGCAACGGACGCTGCTGCGCCGTCGACGGCGTCGTCGTCAGTATCGGAACCGGATGGAGCTTCTTCCGGGATGCCATCCGATGGCTCGGCTGATCCCGCTCCTGGAACGACGGATGCACGGACGACGGGCGGGACTGAAACGCCAACGGAGACGCCGACGGGCGGGACCGAAGCGCCCGCGGGATCCACTGCGCCTGCCGAAACTGCGGTGCCAACGGAAACCGCGGTCCCGGTCGAGCCGTCTACGCCAGCGGAAACTTCCACGCCGGAAGAAACACAGTTGCCGGATGGGCAGTCGACTCCCGATCCCGGCGAAACAGACCAGATGGACTCTACGGAGGAAGCAATCGAACCCCAACCGCCAGCCGAGGAGGCAGCCGAGGCCGAAGCGAGGGCGGAGGAGGCTATCGCCGCGAAGGCCGATGAGCTGAAACTCGTGCCGCACAACGATCTAAATTGCACCCTGGTCGGCGAGGGCTGCGTGCAGACCTACACGTCGGCCGAACGTTCCACGGAGCGAATTGCCATTTACTGGAGCCCGCAAACAGGGGCGCACAGCGTGGACCTGCTGCACTACGTCGGCAAGGCCTACCGCAAAGCCGGGTGGGAAGAGGGCAAGTACGGCTACCCGACGTCGGACATGTCCGGCGTGCCGAACACCAAGGTTTCGGTGCAGTCCTTCGAGCACGGCAAGATCGTAGACACGTCCGCCCACTACGCCGCGGGCCGGAAGGCGCTGGCGGACCGGGCGTCGCAACTGAGGCTCACCACGGTCAACGGCTACGCCTGCGAGCTGCGCGGCTACGGTTGCGTGCGCACGTACAAGCCTGCCGGCAGCAGCAAGCGGATCGCGATCTACTGGACCCAGGCCACAGGTGCGCGGACCGTGGAGCTGACCCACGCCGTCGGAAAAGCCTACAGGGCGTCCGGCTACGAGAAGGGCAAATACGGCTACCCGACGTCGGATATGAGCGTGAATTCGAAGACCCTGGTGGCAACGCAGAGCTTCCAGAAGGGCAATATCGTCCACACGCCGCCGCACGTGACTGCCGGCCGGAAGGCCCTGGATGCCCGGGCCAAGCAGCTGAAGTACACGGCGGTCAACGACTACAACTGCCGCCTGCCCGGCGACGGTTGCGTGCGCACCTACAAGCCCTCGCTCTCAAGCAAGCGGCGCATTGCCATTTACTGGACCGCCAAGACCGGTGCCCGGACCGTGGAACTGACCCACGCCGTCGGTAAGAAATTCACGGCGGCCAAATACGAGCGCGGGATCCTCGGCTACCCCACCGGGGACATGAAGTGCGGGCTCAAGTCCAAAGGCTGCGTGCAGGTGTTCCAGAAGGGGCAGATCGCCTACTCGCCGGCCACGGGAGCCCGGACGCTGACCGCCCAGATCAACCACAGCTGGAAGGCCCGCAGCAGCCAGAACGGGACGCTTGGCTACCCACTGCAGGACGCGGTGACGCGCAGCGGCAAAACCACGCAGGTCTTCCAGGGCGGCTCGCTGATCGCCGCGAAGGCCGGCGCCAGCTACCTGCCGAAGAACGAGTGCTGGGCCATCGGCGCGCACAAGACCCGCTACTACCACGGCTGGGCCAACCGGGTCTCGTTCACCATCTCGGAGAAATACGGCACGTACAAGGCCAGCTTCATCAACTGCGTGCGGATCGGATCCGTCTACAAGCAGGAATGGAAAACGTCCAGGGCTACGGTGGGGCTCAAAGGCTTCAAGAAACCCGGCGTCGCATCGGGGCACACGATGTACCGCTGGTCGCCGCAGGGCAGCTTCACCGTCACCGATGCCTTCGGCGAAGGGAACCCGGGCACCGGGCTCAACTACCGGAAGCTGAATCCCCGGTCGCAGTGGTCGGGCACACCAGGCAGCGGGTACAACAAGTACTTCGAGTCCTCCTTTAACCGCTGGCCGGACGAGCAGATGTGGCAGATCATGCGCGCCCCCACCGGCGACTACCGCCAGGGCGCGGTGATCGACTACAACCGCGGGCCCGGACAGAAGATCAAGCAGGGCGCGGGTTTCGCCATCTTCCTGCACGCGAATGCGGTTCCCACTTACGGTTGCATCGCGCTGGATCTGTCCAACGTGACCAGGTACCTGAAGACCGCGGATAAGGGCGACCGGATTGTGATGGGAGTCCGGGCAGACATCTTCAAATAGCTCCGCAAGCAGTTTCCCGCCGGCCCGGCTATGAGCAGATGACGGGTGCTGACAAGGGTCTTTGGGCCATTGTGTGCGCGTTCGTTATGGTTTTGTGAGCTAACGACGGCGGCGCCCCACCTGAGGTGGAACGCCGCCGTCGTTGTGACCCTCCCCAAGGAAAAACAGGAAAAAAGACAGTGTCGAAACTTAAAGCATTAATCTCCCTCGCTCTCGGTGCCTCCGTGGCCGCCGCAGCCGTTGTGGGACCCGCCCCCGCCGCCCTGGCCGCTGTGCAGCCGAACCAAGGTGCCGGCGTCGTTGTTCCGCAGGCCGCGGGCGACAGACTCAACACAGCAAACAAGCAGCAGATCATCGACGTGTTCAACGGGATCAACAAGTTCCGGGCGAGCAAGGGCCTCAAGCCGGTCAAGTTCAACGCCACCGTATCCGAGCTGTCCGAGGACTGGTCGGACAAGATGGCCAGCACCGGCGACTTCAAGCACAACCCCGGCTACACCCAAGATCCGCGTGTTGCCGACCGCTGGTCCAATGCCGGCGAAATCATCGCCTACCGGACGGATACCAGGGGCCAGGGGCTGGTGGACCAGTGGATCGGCTCGCCCGGCCATAACCGGATCATGAGCGACCCGGCGTACGACACGATCGGCGTCGGCATTTCCATCAAGAAGGACGCGAACGGGCGCGTGAAGATGTACGGCACGGTGAACTTCTTCAAATTCCGCACGCCTCCGGCCGGCCAGTACAACACAGCATCGGCGTTCTTCGGCTCCACGGCGCCCTCGCCCGCTCCGGCCCCGGCTCCGGCCGCTGTTTCTGCTCCTGCGGGTCCGTCCATCCAGTCCCCAGGGGACATCGTGGCCGTGGACCAGGCGGGCGTGCTGTGGAACTACGGGACCGGTAAGAACAACGCGAATTCATCCGCGTGGAAGATCAGCTCCGGCTTTGGTAACGCGAAGGAAGTCCACGTCGCGGACTGGAACGCCGATAAGACGATGGACATCGTGGCCCAGTGGGAGAGCGGCAAGCTCAGCGTCTACCCGGGCAAGCCCGGCGGCGGTTTCGCCAGTGCCATCACCATCGGCGCCAGCGGCTGGGCCGGCTACGAGGTCACGGTGGGTAAATGGAAGAAAACGGACCGCTACCCCTCCGTAGTCGCCAAGAGCGGGTCGGGCATCCTGTACCACTACCCTAACCTCTCCGGCGGCAAGCTCTCCGCGCGGACCCAGGTGGACACCGGCTGGAAATCCCTGACGATCAACCAGCTTGACTGGGACAGGGACGGAAACACCGACATCGTCGCCCGCCCGCCGGCCGGCCAGCTGAAGGTTTACCGCACCAACGGCAACGGGAAGTTTGTTTCGGAGAGCCGCAGGATCATCGGCAACAGCGGGTGGAACTCGATGACCGCGCTGACCTCGATCCGCGGCTACAACGGGGCGGGAACCCAGGGGCTGCTGGCCCGCTCCGCTGCCGGCGTCCTGTATTACTACCAGGCGAATGACTCCCGCTGGGCTGGCCGGGTCACGGTGGGAACCGGCTGGAACGGCATGGAGATCGCCGGCCACTAGCGCGTCTCCTGCCGCCTGCCCTCTACTCAGCCAGCGTGAGGACGCCTAGGGTTGAGTCATGGAAGACGTTGTACTTGTGGGCTATGACGGATCGCCGGCCAGCAGCCGCGCGTTGGACTGGGCCATCGACGAGGCCCGGCTCCGCGGCTGGCCGCTGCGGCTGGTGACTGCGTTCTCGCCGGCCCAGAACATCGCCGATCCTATGGTGGAGGGCAAATACGTCGAACTTGAGATCCGCCGGGGCGAGTCCATGCTGCAGGACGCCCTCGAGCGTGCCAGGAGCCACGGTGTGACGGTTGAGTCCCGTGTAGTCGCGGGGAATCCCGGTGGCGTGCTCGTAGATCTCTCGAAATCCGCCGCGCTGGCGGTGGTCGGCAAGCGGGGCAGCGGCGGGTTCGCCGGCCGGCTGATGGGCAGTGTGTCCTCCGGCTTGGCGGCACACTCGAAGGGCCCCACTGTGGTGATTCCCGAAGCGGCCGCTCCGGCCCGGAACGCCGGCCGGAACGCCAGGGGCACTGAGGCGGAGCACGCCGAAGTGCCTGCCCGCAGGACGGCGACGGCACCGGTTCCTTGGCTGGTTTCGGCCCCGGATGGCATGAGCGCCGAGGGCGTGCACCCCGACGACGAGAGCCGGTCCTGGAGCTATGCAGGCCAGATTGTCATGGCCATGGACGCCCTCGGATCGAAGAATCCGGCCCTCTGGGCTGCAGCGGAGGCGGCGCAGTTCCATGCCAGGCCGCTGACCCTGGTTTCCACCCGCGCTCCCTACTACCGGGACTCGGTCTGGCTGGACCATGCCGAAGGCGCCAGCCGGTTTCGGCAGGAAGTCGCCCATGACCTGGACACGGTCCTGGCGGAGGTCCGCTCGCGGTATCCCGATGTCAAGGCCAGCTGGCAGTTCTACATTGCCAAGCCGGCCGAGATCCTGGTCGAGGTCACGCAGACCGCGGATCTGCTGGTGCTCGGAACCCGCGGACACGGCGGCTTTCCCGGGCTGCTGCTGGGATCCGTCAGCCAGGCCGTCCTGCAGCACGGCGCTTCGCCCATGATGGTTGTCCCTAGGTCGAGACAGCAGCAGGAACAGCGTTAGCCATACTCCGATGTGCGTAGCGTGTAGGCTATACATGTGTTTGCATGTAAGCCTTGGCAGGAAAGGGCGTTGGGCAATGAGTAACCTTGAGCCGCATCCGCAGGAAATGCTCTGCGGGAACGAAGCGGAAGTGGGCTTAGCCCAATCGCGCGTGGAGCTGCTGGAGCCGCGCGAGGTCCCGCTCGGCGGCCCGCGGGCCATGAACGTCCGGCGCACTTTACCGCAGCGGCAGCGCTCCCTGATCGGCGCTTGGTGCTTTGTGGACCACTACGGCCCGGACGAGGTGTCCGAAACCGGCGGGATGCGGGTTCCGCCGCACCCGCACACCGGCCTGCAAACGGTGAGCTGGCTCTTCACCGGCGAGATTGAACACCGCGACAGCGCCGGGTTCCACGCGTTTGTCCGCCCCGGCGAACTGAACCTGATGACGGCGGGCCGCGGTATCTGCCACTCCGAGGTTTCCACCGCCGAAACAACGGTCCTGCACGGTGCCCAGCTGTGGGTGGCGCTGCCGGATCATGTCCGTTTCGCCGATCCCGGGTTCGACCACTACGCGCCGGAGCCGGTCATCACCGATGCCTACGAACTGCGCGTCTTTATGGGCTCGCTGGCCGGCAGCGTATCCCCGGTGGCACTCCACTCGCCGCTGCTCGGCGCGGAACTCCTGCTGAAACCGGGGCAGAGCGCCGTTTTCGACGTCGAGGAGGCCTTCGAATACGGCGTCCTGGCGGACAGCGGCGCCGTCCGCTTCAACGGTGCCACGGCCAACGCCGGCCAGCTGGCCTACCTGCCCGCGGGACATCGGGAAATCGAGCTGACCTCGGAGTCGGACCAACCCGTCCGGTTGCTGCTGATCGGCGGCGAGCCGATGGGCGAAGCGATCGTCATGTGGTGGAACTTCGTCGGGCGTGACCACGACGAGGTCGTTGAATTCCGCGCCAACTGGCAGGACGAGATCGGTGCCGAACCGCACCCGGCCGCAGCCGCGACAGCCAACCAGTTCGGCACGGTGGTGGGCAACACCTTGGCTCCGCTGCCTGCCCCGACGCTGCCCAATGCGCGCATCCGCCCGCGCCGCTAACAGCAACGCCTGCCCCGTCCTCCGGGCCGGGCGCACCGACTTACCCATCGAGGAGAGGAACACCATGTCCAACGAAACTGCCGCCGAGGCCCGGGAAATCACTGTGGTCCACGCGCCCGAGCGCCACCGCTACGAATTGCACGACGGCGATGCCACCATCGGCTTCACCATCTACCGGCGGCTGCAGCCCGGACAGGACCAGGTCGTGTTCGTCCACACAGAAGTGGATGATGCGTACGCCGGCCAGGGGCTGGCCTCGAAGCTGGCACGCTTCGCCCTCGACGACGTGAAAGCCAGCGGCCGGCGCATCCTCCCGCTGTGCCCCTACATCGCTGCGTTCGTACGTAAACACCACGAGTACGACGACGTTCTGGACGTCCCCGCGCAGGGCGAGGCCGAGACCGAGGAGGCCCGGTGGAGCAAGTGACGCGGGAGCGGATTTTTATCGACAAGCAGCACCCGGCCGTCTACCGGGCGCTGAATGGTCTGGGCCTCAAGGTTCGCGAGGCCGCGGATGCAGCCGGGATAGAGCGCATGGTCACCGAACTGATCAACATCCGCGTGTCCCAGATCAACGGGTGTGCCTACTGCCTGAATATGCACGTCACGGATGCCCTGGCGAATGGGGAAACCATTCAGCGGATCGTGGTCCTGCCGGCATGGCGGGATACCCAGCTCTTCACCGCCCAGGAGCAGGGTGCCCTGGCCCTCGCCGAATCCCTGACAGAGCTGCCGGACCATGAGAGCCAGGACCGGGCTTACGCCTTTGCCCGTAAATGTCTCACGGAGGACCAGCTCTCTGCGGTCAGCTGGATCACGCTGACCATGAATGCTTACAACCGGCTCTCCATCATCAGCGAGCATCCGGTGCGAGCTGCCAAGGCCTGAGCAACCGCCGGCACTGGCCACCTCGGGCTTACCGTGCCATCGCGGCCGTGAACGTAGAGACGGCGTTGACCGGCAGGGACTCCGCCGCGACAAAACCGTCCGGTCGGACCAGATAGAAGTACCCCGGATGCAGCTTCTTGTTGCCGTTCAGCGGCAGGACCTGGACGTCCAGACCCAGCGCGGAGCGGACATGATGGACGGCGACGTCGTCAATCCCGCCGTAGGCGTGGACCTGCCAGGTGAGTGAGCGGAGTGTCTCGAAGTTTGAACCTGTGTACGGCAGCCTGCGCCCGACCACTTTGCCCCGGCGGCCGTTCGCGGCTTCCTTGGCTTCGTCGCTCATCCAGTAGTGGATCCGTACCTGGGACACGTACTCGAACAGGCGCGGAGCTCCCTTGAGCCGGGGCAGGATGTTCGTCGCCACCGGTGCGAGCACGGGAAGGATCAGCCTGCGGAGGGTCCGGGCCACCGGGCGCGCCGAGGTGATAATGCCGAATAGCCGGTCCGTGGTCGAGATCAGCCGGCGCGCAACGGGACGCCGTTCGGCCCCGTAGCGGTCGAGATAGCCTTCCGACGCCCGGCCCTGCAATACATCCGCGAGTTTGAAGGCAAGGTTGTGCGCATCCTGCAACCCGGTGTTCATGCCCTGGGCGCCAACGGGGGAGTGCACATGGGCGGCGTCACCGGCCAGGAACACCGGGCCATCGCGGAAAACTGCCGCGGTGCGGTGGTGCACCTTGTAAGTGGAGTACCAGCGCGACGGTCCGTAACTGACGGAGTAGATCCGCTGCAGGCGCCGGCGCACCGTGTCCTCGGACAGCTCGTCACCGCCAATGTCGGAGTTCCGCACCGTGCCGATCAGCCGCACGTCTGAGTCGCCGCCCATGGGAAAACCGAGCAGGAAATCCTCGGTGCCCGGCCGGATGTTGACGGCATCATTGGCCAGACCCTGCACCTGAGTCGCATCCGAGACGTAGAAAGTGTGCGCGTTGGTGATTCCTTCGAACGCGATGCCGCGCGCCGAACGCACCGTGGAGGAACCGCCATCGGCACCCACACAGTACCGCGCGCGGACCCGCACCCCGCCGTCGTTGGTCGCGAAGGTGGCCGTCACCGGCAGCGGTTCGGACAGGTCCACGTCCAAGGCAGTCAGCCGGTGCTGCCAGAGCACGTCGGAGCCGAGCGCCGTGAGGTTGTCCACCAGGAGTTGTTCGTTCCTGCTTTGCTCCAGGAAGGTGATGCCGGGATACGGGGTCACACCACGGCCCAGCCGCCCGATGGGAACCCGTCCCAGCTCGCGCGATTCATAGCCGAAGACCAGTTTCTGCGCGACAGTGCTCTCGGTGAGTACCCTCTCGATCACGCCGAGTTGGTCGTAGATCTCCATGCTTCTGGCCTGCAGGCCTAAGGCGCGGGACTCCCGCGTCGGCTCCGATTTGCCGTCGGCCACCAGCATGGGCACACCCAGCTTGGCCAGCCAGTTGGCCAGCATCAGTCCGGTCGGTCCCGCGCCGACCACCAGGACATCGGTCTGGATCTCGCGCTCTGCCATGTTAGTCCGCACCCCGTCATCGAGCGATTTTTTACCCGGCCAGCGGCGCAGCCGGGCCCTCACCTCAGCGTGCGTTACAGAGCCGGAAACGGTCAAGGGGAAAGGCGGGTGACGGTTGCGGAACGATCGCATAACAGAGGTGTCGCAAGACGGATATAACGACGCCGGAGAGGACTATGATGCTCTCATAACTCCGAGAGGATGGTGGCGTCATGAGCGATGCGCTGGATGTAGGGTCCACGGCAGCCACGGCGGATAAAGGAATGTACCGGCAGTTGCTGGAGGAGAAGATCGCCGAGGCCCGCCTGCAGATCGAACGGCTGACGGCGGACATTCACGAGGCGACGCTGGCCGCGCATGATATCCCGGCCGACGACGAGCACGACCCGGAGGGTTCAACGCTCACGCTCGAACGTGCCCGCGAGGTCGCGCTGCTCGACGCCACCGAGAAGTCGCTCGCCGAACTGCTGGAAGCCGAGGACCGCCTCGAGAACGGCACCTACGGCACGTGCCAGAACTGCGGGCGCGAGATACCGCGCGAGCGGCTCGAAGTCCGGCCGGAAGCGCGGTTCTGCGTGCAGTGCGCCAGCGCCCGACGGCGGTAAAGACCGCCGCCAGGCTTGGGCTTGCTTATACGTCGGTGCCGGGATCATCCCTCAGCCCGCGCTGGGCACGGTCGGCCTCATCGGAGGCTTCCTCAGGCAGCGGATCTGCTGCCGGCGGCACCTGGCCCGGCGCGTAGTCCTGCAGCCCCGCGGCCACGCGCTCCTGTTCAGCGGCGGCCTGCAGATCGTCGTCGTCCACGGTTTCAGGCATTTTGCCGTGGCCGGTCCGTGTCGACTGGGGCAACGCGTCTTCCTGCGGGTCGATGACGTCGTCGAGGTTGGGGGAGTCTTCTTCGCGTGGGGTAGACATGGTCGCTCCTTCGCTTGGGGGTCTTTCCACCCTAGGAGCCCTACCGGTCGGCTGCAATGGGCGCGTGCAGATCCGCACGCCCACGGTACAGCGTGCACGCCCACCGCGGCTTGCACGTCGGCTGCTGTAGATGGCCACAACAACGCGGCGGCCCGCTGTGCACTCGCCCACTGACGTTCCCCTTTTGTCCTTATAGCCTCAGGAAGGCAGCTATCCGCCATCCAGATAAATAAGGATCGAACGTCAATGACGACAACTGTTTTATCTCCGCACGACTCCAGTGATTCCGTCCAGGCACCAGTGGCCCCTAGCGCAGATGCGGGTCCTTGGGAGAGCGCACAAAGCCAGCTGGCCTCGGCCGTCCGCACCCTCGGCTACAGCTCCGGGCTGCATCAGATGCTGGCCCGGCCACGCCGCGAGCTCTCTGTCAGCATCCCGCTGCGCAGGGACGATGGCAGCGTGGAAATCCTCACCGGTTACCGCGTCCAGCACAACTTCTCGCGCGGGCCGGCCAAGGGCGGGCTGCGCTACAGCCCTGAGGTTTCGCTTGACGAGGTGCGCGCCCTGGCGATGTGGATGACCTGGAAGTGCGCCCTTCTTGATGTGCCCTACGGCGGGGCCAAAGGCGGGATCACCATTGATCCGCGCAACTACTCGCAGCAGGAACTTGAGCGCGTGACGCGCAGGTACACCAGCGAGATCCTGCCGGTGATCGGACCCGAAAAGGACATACCGGCTCCGGACATCGGAACCGACGAACAGACCATGGCGTGGATGATGGACACCTACTCCGTCAACGTCGGCTACACGGTGCCCGGCGTGGTGACCGGCAAGCCGGTCAGCGTGGGCGGATCCCTCGGCCGGGCCAGCGCGACGTCCCGCGGCGTGGTCCATGTTGCCTTGGCCGCCCTCCGGCAGGCTGGGATCACCCCTGCCGGGAGCACTGCCGCGGTGCAGGGCTTCGGCAAGGTGGGTGCCGGTGCCGCGGAATTCCTCGCCGAAGCCGGCGTCGCCGTCGTCGCTGTGGGAGACCAGTATGGCGCGATCTACAACGCAGCCGGGCTGGAGATCAAGGCGCTTACCGAACATGTCCGCGAAACGGGCAGTGTGGTCGGATTCGAGGGCTCTGAAGCCATCGGCTCCGAGGAACTGCTCGAACTCGAGGTCGACCTGCTGGTGCCGGCCGCCGTCGAAGGTGTCCTGCACGGCGGGAACGCCGGACGGGTGCGGGCAAAGGTCATCGTGGAAGGCGCCAACGGGCCGACCACCGCTGCTGCGGATTCTGTTTTCCGCGAGAACGGCGTGCTGGTGGTGCCCGATATCCTAGCGAATGCCGGCGGCGTGATCGTGTCCTACTTCGAGTGGGTGCAGGGCAACCAGGCCTACTGGTGGACCGCGGCCGAGGTCGAGGAGCGGCTGGAACAGCGCATGCTCGCCGCCTGGGAGAACGTGCTGGCAGTAGCGGCCCGGCGCGGCCTGAGCCTGCGCGAGGCAGCAACCGTGACGGCGGTTGAGCGCGTTGCGGAAGCCCACCTTACCCGCGGCCTCTACCCCTAAGCCCGGAGCCTAGGCACGGCACAGATACAGCAAAGGGTGCTGCCGCAGATTGCGGCAGCACCCTTTTATTGAGGTGACGGTGCAGGAACTACTCCGGTACCACCAGGGCCGGCGAATCCTGCTCGAGCGTCTGCCCGCGGAAGAACGCCGGGTTCCGACGGTAGAACAGCAGCATCGCCACCAGTCCCAGCGCGATGATGCCCACGCCGATGATGAACACGAGCCCGATCCCGAAGACCTCCGAGCCGCTGCCGAACGCCGGATCCCAGCTGTCCACCGCGGTCTGGAGGAAGACGACCACCAGGGCCAGGCCACCGAGCAGCGGGAACAGGAACCGGAACAGGAAGCTGCGTGCATTCACGAACGCGGTCCGGCGGAAATACCAGACACAGGCCAGCGCGGTCAGCCCGTAGTAGAAGCAGATCATCAGGCCCAGCGCCATGATCGTGTCGTTGAGGACGTTGTCGCTGACAAAGCGCATCAGCGTGTAGAAGCCCGCCGAGACCGCACCGGCCACCACCGTGGCATAGACCGGCGACTGGAAGCGCGGGTTGATCTTCGCGAAGCGCTCCGGCAGGGCCTTGTAGTAACCCATGGCCAGCAGGCTGCGGGCGGGGGAGATCATGGTGGACTGCAGCGAGGACGCGCAGCTGGAGAGCACCGCCAGCGAAAGGAGGATGGCGAAGGGGCCCATGACGGGGCCGGCGATCGCGGTGAAGACGTTCTCGGCGATGTCCGGATTGTTCAGTCCCAGTCCGGTGTCCCCGATGCCGGCGAACATGATCGTCGCAACCGAGCCCAGCAGGTAGATGACCAGAACGGCGATGGCGGTAACCGCGGCGGCGATGCCGGAGGTCCGCTTGCCGTTGGTGGTTTCCTCGTTCATCGTCAGGCAGACATCCCAGCCCCAGAAGGCGAAGATGGACAGCGACAGGCCGGCGGCGAAGGCGGAGAAGCTCTCGATGCCGAACGGGTTGAACCACTCCCAGTCGAACGCCAGCGGCTGCGCCTCCGGGACAGTGCCGATCTTGGCCAGCGCGCCGAGCACAAACCAGGCCAGCACGCCCAGCTGGAAGATCACCAGCACGTACTGCACGGTCTTGGTGGTCTTCATGCCGCGGCACGAAACCCAGACCGCCAGCGCCACAAACACCAGGCAGGTCAGCACATTGACCACCTTGTTCGCGGCCAAATCCGCAATGGCCTGCGAACCGGTGAGCTGGGAGAGGAAGAGGTAGAAGAAGTCCACCGCCACGCCGGCCAGGTTGGAGAGCACAATGATGTTGGCGGCCAGCAGCCCCCAACCGCCCATCCAGCCCACAAACGGTCCGAACGCCTTGGTCACCCAGGTGAACGTGGTGCCGCTGTCCGGCGAGTCCGCATTCAGCTCGCGGTAGCCCAGCGCCACCAGGAACATCGGCACGAAGCCGACAATGAAGATCGCCGGCAGGTAGGTGCCGATGGCCTGCACGGTGGGACCCAGCGTGGAGGTCAGCACGTAGGCCGGGGCGATGGTGGAAATACCAATAACGACGACGGCCAGCAGGCCGAGCTGTCCGCTGGCGAGCCCCTTGCCGGTCCGGGCCGCCGGGGCGGTGCGTGTTGTCTGGCTCATGTCATGGCCTTTCGGGAAGAGCGGGGTTGCTGCTGGGTGATGCAGTGGATGCCGCCGCCGCGGGCGAAGAGTTCGCGGGCGTCCACACCGACAACGCGGCGGCCGGGATAGACGTCGGCGAGAATGGCCAGCGCCTTTTCATCCGACGGGTCCGCGAAGGTGCAGGCGATGACGCCGCCATTGACCACTAAATGGTTGATGTAGCTGTAGTCCACGAAGTCCTCGTCGTCCCGCAGCGTTTCCGGCGCGGGTACTTCGACGATGTTCCAGCTCCGGCCGGCGGCGTCCGTGGTGCCGTGGAGGAACGAAATGATCTCGCGGCTGACCTCATAGTCCGGATGCTCCGGGTTGTTCTGGGCGTGGACCAGCAGCGTCCCGGGGGAGGGGATCGCGGCCACAATGTCCACGTGCCCGCGGGTGCCGTAGCGCTGGGAATCGCGGGTCAGGCCGCGCGGCAGCCAGATGACCTTGGTGGCGCCGATGGTGCGCGCGAGCTCGGCCTCGATCTGCGCCTTGGTGGCCCCGGGATTCCGGCCTGGATCCAGCTGCACGGTCTCGGTGACCAGGACCGTGCCTTCGCCGTCCACCTGGATGCCGCCGCCCTCGTTGACCAGCGCGGAAGCAATGCGTTCGACGCCGGCCAGCTCGGCCACGTGCGCGGCGATCTTTTCGTCCTTGTCCCAGCTCGCCCAGTCCTGCTGGCCCCAGCCGTTGAACACCCAGTCGACCGCAGCCAGCCCGCCGTCGTCGTTCGTGACGAAGGTGGGGCCGATGTCCCGCATCCACGCATCGTTCAGCGGGGCCGTGACCGTTTCGACGGCGGGGGAGAGGTAGTCCCGCGCGGTGGCGACGTCGGCCGGATCCACCACCATGGTGACCGGTTCGAATTCGGCGACGGCGTTGGCCACGGCCGCCCAGGTGGAGCGGGCGGCATGGGCCTGCTCCGCGGTGCCGCCCAGCGTGTAGCCGCCGGGCGGGAACGCCATCCAGATGCGGGACTGCTTGGCCGTTTCGGCGGGCATCTTCCAGGCCATGGTCAGGCCACCGTTCCTGCGGTGGCTGCTGCCACGGATCCTGCTGCCGGCTGCGCCGAGCCAGTCGAGCCGAAGGGCTGGTCCACGCGGACAGGTTCGGTCAGCCGGGCGTAGGTGTCCGGGCGGCGGGTGGTCAGGAACGGGAAGAGCGTGAGCCAGTCCTTGCGCTGGTCCAGGTCGAGGTCCGCAACCAGTACCGCCGACTCGTCCCGCGGGGCCTGCACCAGGATGCGGCCGTAGGGATCGGAGATGAAGGAGGAGCCGTAGAAGGTGTTGGTGCCCTCGTTGCCCCAGCGGTTCGGGGCGACCATGAACAGGCCGTTGGCAATGCCGTTGCCCACGATGACCTGCTGCCAGAGCGGCTGGGTGTCGAAGTCCGGGTGGTCCGGCTCGGAACCGATGGCCGTCGGGTACACCAAGAGTTCCGCGCCGCCGAGGGAGTACATCCGCGCGAGTTCGGGGAACCACTCGTCCCAGCAGGTCGGCATGCCCAATCGGAGGCCGCCCAGTTCCGCAGGCTGGTGCACCGTGTAGGCGTCCTCGTCGGCGGGGCCTTGGCGGAAATACTTGTCTTCGTAGTAGCCGGCGGTGACCGGAATGTGGAGTTTGTGGGTGGTGGCGAGCAGTTCGCCCTGCGGCGACACCAGGATGGCGGTGTTCAGGCCGAGCTCGTCGGCCGGGTCATCAACGCGCTGGTACAGCGAGGCGTGCACGCACACATTGTTGGCGCGGGCGGCCTCGGCGGCGAAGGTGAAGGTGGGGCCGGTCAGTAGGTCTTCGGCCAGGTCCGCGGCGCGGCCTTCGGGCAGCTTGTCGGCCGGGTATTTGGACAGCGTGAGTTCCGGCAGGAAAACGACGTCGGCGCCGAGGGCTGCCGCACGTGCGATCCCTTCAGCGAGTTCGGCTTTGGTCTCCGCTGCATCGGCATGCCAGCGGTGCTGGACCAAGCCGACGCGCAGCGGTGCGCGGTCGCTCCGCTCAGTACGGGCAAACGAGACAGGCGGATCCAGTTGAGTCAGTTCAATCATTGGGAGAAACACTTCCGTGGGATGCGGGTCACATCAAATGAATTTGATTCATTTATTATGCAGGTGTGAGCCGCCCAACACAAGAGGAAAATGAATCCCGTTCTTTATTCACCTGGCCACAGACCAAATAGCGTGGATCAGCCCTTGGCGCGGAAGACGGTGTTCTGCCAGGCCTTGTGGGCTGCCTTGTCGCGGCTGAGCATGACGTGTTTGGTGTTGGTGTAGTCCTCGAGGGAGTAGCTGGACATGTCTTTGCCGAAGCCGGAGGCCTTGCAGCCGCCGTGGGGCATTTCGGAGACGATCGGGATGTGGTCGTTGATCCAAACGCACCCGGCCTGGATTTCGGCGCTGGCACGCAGGGAGCGGTTGAGGTCGTTCGTCCAGGCGGAGGCGGCGAGCCCGTACGGGGTGTCGTTGGCCAGGGTCAGGGCTTCGTCGTCGGTGTCGAAGGGCAGCGCGGTGAGCACGGGGCCGAAGACTTCCTCCTGCACGATTTCGGAATCCTGCGCCGCGCCGGCCACGAGGGTGGGACGGTAGTAGGCGCCGGCGGCGAGGTGGTCGCCAGGTGCGTGGCCGCCGGCGAGCACGGTCGCGCCGGCGGTGCGGGCGCGGTCGACGAAGCCGGCGACCTTGTCGCGGTGGGCGTGGCTGATCAGCGAACCGAGGTCCGTGGCGTCGTCGGTGGGGTCGCCAAGGAGGACCTGGTCCATGAGTTCGGCGACGCGGGCGGTGAACTCGTCGAAGAGCGGGCGCTGGATGTAGGCGCGGGTGGCGGCGGTGCAGTCCTGGCCGGCGTTGATGATGGATGCTGCGACGGCGCCGTGGGCGGCGGCTTCGAGGTCGGCGTCGTCGAAGACCACGAACGGTGCCTTGCCGCCGAGTTCCAGGTGCACGCGTTTGGTGCGTTCGCTGGCCAGGGCCATGATTTTGCGTCCGACGGCGGTGGAGCCGGTGAAGGAGGTCATGGCCACATCGGGGTGCCTGACGAGGTGTTCGCCGGCCACGGTCCCGGTGCCGGTGACGATGTTGATCACGCCGTCCGGGATGCCGGCGGCGGTGGCGGCTTCGGCGAAGATCAGCGAGGTGCCCGGGGTGAGCTCGGAGGGTTTGAGCACGATGGTGTTGCCGGCGGCGATGGCCGGCAGGATTTTCCAGCCGGCCATCTGGAACGGGTAGTTCCAGGGGGCGATGGAGCCGATCACGCCGATGGGTTCGCGGCGGACCATCGACGTGCCGCCTGCGCCGTATTCGCCGGCGGCCAGGCCCTGCAGTTGCCGTGCGGCGCCGGCGAAGAAGGAGACGTTGTCGATGGTGCCCGGGACGTCGAACTCCGTGGCCAGGCGGATGGCCTTGCCGGTCTGGGCGGTTTCGACCGCGGCGATTTCCTCCGCGCGGCGGCCGAGTTCGGCGGCGAGGGCCAGCAGGGCGTCGGAGCGCTCGGCCGGGGTGCAGCGCGACCAGGTGCCGAAAACGCGTTTGGCCGCTGCGACCGCGTCGTCGACGTCGTTTGTGTCGGCGTCGCGGATGGTCTCGGCGGGCTCGCCGGTGGCGGGGTTGATCCGTTTGGCCTCGTCGCCGCGGCCTTCGCGGTACCGGCCGTCAATAAACTGGTGCATTGGTCCTCCTGGTGCAGGGAAACTGGTGAGGGTGGGGCGTAACGGTGGAGCTGGTGGGCGTAGGGCGTGGCGGTGGCGCGGTTCAGGAATCGAAGCCCATTCCGACGGCGTCCATCAGTTTGAGCCAGGGGCCGCGCCTGCCTTGGCGGCGGTCCGCGCGGATCAGCGCGGCCGTGGTGATTTTGACGCCGAGCCAGGCCAGCGGCTCGGGCGGGAACGGGAGCGGCTTCCTGGTTACCAGTTGCAGCCGGGTGCGTTCCGTCGGCGTGCCGGCGAGCAGGTCCAGCAGTACGTTGGCGCCGAAGCGGGTGGCGCCCACACCCAGCCCCGTGTAGCCGGCGGCGTAGGCAACCCGGCCGCCGTACGCCGCCGTAAAGAAGGAGAAGAAGCGGCTGCACGTGTCGATGGCGCCGCCCCACTTGTGCGTGAACTTCACCGACTCCAGTTGCGGGAACGTGGCGTAGAAGTGCGCGGCCAGGCGGGCGAAGGTCTCTTCGCGCTGGTCGTATTCGGCCTTGACCTGCCGGCCGTAGTGGTAGACAGCGTCGTAGCCGCCGAAGAGGATGCGCTGGCACCCCTGCGGATCGGTGGCCAGCCGGTAGTAATGGAAGCGGTTGTTCAGATCGCTCAGCCCTTGCCGGTTGTGCCAGCCGATGGCCCGCAGCTGTTCGGGCGTCAGTGCTTCGGTCATCAGGACGTAGTCATAAACGGGCACGGTGTGCAGCCGCGTGCGCTTGAGCAGGGAAGGAAACACATTGGTGGCCAGGGCAACCCTCGCTGCGGTGACCGTGCCGCCGTCGGTAGTTAACCGGACCGGACCGTTGTCGTCTCTCGCGGCGCTGATGCCGCGGACCGGGGTGTGCTCGTAAATTTCGACGCCTGACTCGAGACAGGCGCGCTGCAGTCCCCATGCGAGGCGGGCAGGGTTGAGCATGGCGGTGCTCGTCTTTTCCCACAGGCCGGCCCGGTAGACCGGTGAGTTGAGTTCCTTGCGGACGGCGTCCCGGTCCAGGAACACCACATCCGGATCCTTGCCCTCGTCCTCACGCAGCCACTCCACCTGGTGGTCCTCGGTGGCGACGCTGAGCGTGCCCGTCCACTCGAAGCCGCAGTCGATCCCGTACTTCTCCACGGTGTCCGCGATCTGCTGCAGGTTCTCCAGGCCCAACTCCTGCAGGCGCTCGGTTTCCTGGGGGAGGTGCTTGACGCCGTTGGCCTCGCCGTGTGTCAGGCTGGCCTCGCAGAAACCGCCGTTGCGCCCGGAGGCCGCCCAGCCGATCCGCTTGCCTTCCAGCAGCACCACGCGCAGGTCCGGATCGCGTTCCTTGGCCATCAGCGCCGTCCACAACCCGGTGTAGCCGCCGCCTACGACGGCCAGATCGGTGGTGATATCCCCGTCCAGCGCAGGAAGGGGTTCCGGCCGGGCCGGGTCGTCGAGCCAGTACGGCGTGGTGGAAGCACCGGCCAGCGCCGCTTGGATTCGTGACCGCGGGAGGCGGCGTTCGGCGTCGTCGTACGTGGTGGGCCGGCTCATGCCTTCGCCTCCTGTGGCTGTCGGGCGTAGACCGGCACGCCCGCGATCATGGTGAAGTCCGTGCCGACGGTGTGCAGTTCGCCCGGGTCGAGCCGGAAGGGATCCGCATTCAGCACCACAAGATCGGCGGGCTTGCCCACGGCGACCGCGCCGCCGTCGTCGTTGCGGTTCAGCCAGGCCGAGCCGGCTGTGTAGGACGAGAGAGCGGTCTGCAGCGAAACGGCCTGTTCCGGCAGCAGCGGCGGCGCGTCGGGGTAGGCGGGGTAGGTGCGGTTGACTGCCACGTGGATGGCCTGCCAAGGATCGGGCGTGGACACCGGCCAATCTGAGCCCATCGCCATGACGGCGCCGGCAGCCAGCAGCGAGCCGAAGGGATACTGCCAGGCCGCGCGTTCCGCTCCGATAAGCGGCACGGTCAGCTCCAGCATCTGGTCGTCGTTGCAGGCCCAGAGCGCCTGGGCGTTGACCGTCACGTCGAGGGCGGCGAAACGGGCGATGTCGTCCGGGTGGATGATCTGCAGGTGCGCCATGTGGTGGCGTCCGCGGGTGTGCGGGTTGCTGCGGCGTGCGTGCTCGACGGCGTCCAGTCCGTCCCGGACGGCGCGGTCGCCGATCACGTGCAGGTGCAGGTCGAATCCGGCGGCATCCAGAGCGGTGGCGACGTCGGTCAGCACGTCCTTGGGCAGGTACAGCAGCCCCCGGTCGTCCCCGTCCGCGTCCTGGTCTGCGGCGGCGTGGCTGGCCCCGTCGCCGCTGCCGCCGCTGCCGACGCTGCCGCCTGCGTTTCCACAGCGGCACGGGCGCAGGTACGGATCCAGCATCGCGGCGGTGCGGTTCTCGGGCACGCCGTCCACCATGATCTTGGCGCTGGTGGTGACGAATCCGGCGGCACCGTTGGCCCGGCGTCGTTCTTCGAAATCGGCAACCAGTTCGGCGATGTTGTCCGAGGTGGTGGTGCGCGGTACCCAGAGCGCGCCGGTGGCCCTGCCGGTCAGCAGGCCGCGGCCGGCCAGCGTGCGGTAGGCGCTGCTGGCGTCCGGGTAGCCTGCATAGCTGCCGAGGATCGCTTCCTGCCAGCCGGTGACACCGACCGAATGCAGATAGCGCTGGGCCTCGAGCAGCCCACCGCAGAGATCCTCGTCCGTCAGCGGCGGCAGGAGCCTGTTGACCAGGTCCATCGCGCCTTCGTGCAGCGTGCCGGTGGGGAAGCCGTCCGTGCCGCGTTCGATCCACCCGTCCGCTGGGTCCGGCGTTGTCGCATCCATCCCGGCGAGTTCCAGCGCGCGGGTATTGACCCAGGCGCTGTGGTGGTCCGCGTTAATGAGGTAGACCGGCCGGTCCGGCACGATTCTGTCGAGCAGCTCGCGCGTGGGATAGCCGCCTGGGAAGTCCGCCTTGTGCCAGCCGCCGCCGGTGACCCAGGGCTTTTCCGTCGATTCAGCATAGATGGCGATGCAGGCCAGGACGGCGTCCAGCCCCGAGATGTTGGAGAGATCGCAGCCGAGCCGCTCGACGCCGCCGTAGACCGCGTGCACATGGGCATCCGTGAAGCCGGGCGTGAGGAGGCGGCCGTCCAGGTCCACCGTTTCCGCGGCGGTTCCGGCAGAGCCGCGCACCTCTGCGTCAGTCCCTAAGGCAGTGATCCGGCCGTCCGTGACCGCTACCGCCGTCGCCGTCGGGTGGACCCGCTGCCCGTCGAAGATCCGACCGGAGTGGAAGATCCAGTCTGCGCTCACAATGCCTGCTTTCCTGATGCTGCTGTTGAGGGGTGTCTCTTATCGAACTGAAAGCAGGCCAAATTGTCAACGGTGTTGACTTCACGGATTAGAGTGGGGTCAAAACCAGCCGGCGAAAGGTGAAGGGATGGCGGCGGCAGAAACCGGGATCCAGCGGGAGCGTGCCAAGGGGCTCTCACGCGAGGTCATCGTCGACGCCTGCCTCCGGCTGGCCGACGAGCAGGGCAGCTCGGCTCTGACCTTCCGCCGCATCGGGCGGCTGCTCGGCGCGGATCCGACGGCGCTCTACCGGCATTTCAAGGACAAGGACGAGTTGCTGCTGGCTCTGGCGGACCGGCTGATCGGCGAGGCTCTGAAGGACTTCGAACCGGGGCCATCATGGCGGGCCACCATCAAGGAGCTCGTGGTGCGCGGCCGCCGGGCGTACCTGGCCCATCCGCAGGTAGCGGCGCTCGCCGCAGTGCGGGTGACCCGGCAGGAGTCGGAGATGCGGTTTGTCGAGACCATGCTGGCCACCTTCCGGCAGGCCGGCTTCGGCGCGGAAGACGCGGTGCGGACCTACCGGGCGTGCGCGGACTTCATGCTCGCGTGGACCGGGTTCGACGCCGCCCTGAAGTCGCTGGGCGGGAAGTCCGAGGCGGACAACCGGGCGTGGGCAGAAGCGTATGCTCAAGCTCCGGCGGAACGCTTTCCGAACGCTACGGCCTCGGCGGCGGCGATGGCCGGCATCAGCGACGAGGACAACTTCGACTTCGCGCTGGAACTGCTGCTCGACGGCATCGAAGCCCGGCTGCGAGCTTGTGTTGCCGTCCGGCCGGACGTTCCACGGGCAGCACGGCAGTCTGCCCCACCGGCCAATCGAAGGGAACCGCAAGCATGACCGTCAACGGAAACGTCTCGTTCTGGTACGCCGCGGACGGCATCCCCGCCCCGCGCCCTGCCTTGGCTCAAAGCACGACGGCGGACGTCGCCATCGTGGGCGCCGGCTACACCGGGTTGTGGACCGCCTACTACCTGAAGCAGGCGCGCCCCGAGCTGGACGTGGTGGTGCTGGAGAGCCGCTTCGCCGGCTTCGGCGCGTCGGGGCGGAACGGCGGCTGGCTGACCAACAGCATCACCGGCGGGCGGGACCAGTACGTCAAGAGCCACGGCCGCGCCGTCGTCGGGCGCTTCCAGCAGTTGCTCAACGAGACCGTGGACGAAGTCATCGCCGTGGCCGGATCCGAGGGGATCGATGCGGACTTCCACAAGGGCGGCGAACTCAACGTGGCCCGCAACCACGCCCAGCTTGAACGGCTGCGGGCCTGGGCCGCGGAGGAAGCGCTCTGGCCGGAGGCCGGGACCGAGCTGCTCTCTGCCGGCGGGACCGCAGAGCGGGTAAAGATTGCCGGTGCCCTCGGCGGGCTGTGGCAGCCGCACTGCGCCCGGATCCACCCGGCGAAGCTCGTGCGCGGACTGGCGGCCGCCGTCGAACGGTTGGGCGTCCGGCTCTACGAAGGCACCACCGTGACGGAGATTGCGCCGGGTCTGGCCCGCACCGAGCACGGAGATGTCACGGCTAAGTACGTGCTCCGGGCCACCGAAGGCTTCACCGCGAACCTGAAGGGCTCGCACCGGGACTGGCTGCCGATGAACTCCTCGATGATCGCCACCGAACCGTTGCCCGAGGCGGTCTGGGCGGAGATCGGCTGGGAGCACCGGGATACCGTGGGGGACATGGCGCACGCCTACATGTACGCTCAGCGCACCGCGGACGGCCGCGTCGCGCTCGGCGGCAGGGGAGTGCCGTACCGCTTCGGCTCCCGAACGGACACCGACGGCGCCACGCAACAGCGAACCATCGAACTGCTGACCGGGATCCTCCATGACATGTTCCCCGCCGCCCGGCATGCCGCCGTCGACCATGCCTGGGCCGGCGTGCTCGGCGTGCCACGGGACTGGAAGGCCACCGTAGGACTGGACCCGGCGACCGGACTCGGCTGGGCCGGCGGCTATGTGGGTACCGGGGTCGCGGCGACCAACCTCGCCGCCCGCACCCTGCGCGACCTGATCCTGGAGCCGGGCAGCGAGCTGACCACCATGCCGTGGGTCAACCGCAAGGTCCGGCGCTGGGAGATGGAGCCGCTGCGCTGGATCGCGGTGCAGGCCATGTATAAGGCGTACTACGCCGCGGACGGCGCGGAGAACCGCAGGCAAGGGCCGACGTCGTTCATTGCCAAAGCAGCAGACAAAGTCTCCGGGCGTTAGGCCAGCCCTTGCCGCGGCGAGTCCCGCTGGTAGGGTCAAGCCATGACCGAGGGCCTGGGGAAGTTCATGGACGATTTCGCCGCGCTGGTGCAGTTGGCGCAGGCGCGGCAACAGCGGTTTCCCCGCGGCGAGCAGCTGCTGAACACGCTGTCGGAGCACCTCGGGCTGCCTGCAAATGAAGTCCCGGTGGTCGTGGAGGAAATCTCCGCACACCGCTTTGCGGACGTGGACTCCTGTTCGCCGACTTGGCAGCGGAGGATCCGGAGCAGCGGCTGGTCGGCATCGGCGGCGGGGACCAGCGCCACCACTCTTCCCTGAGCGACATGCTGCAGCAGGCCCAGCTGTTCCCGCAGTTTCCGCTCGCCCAGCCGGATTACACAAACCTTGCCATCGGTCCCAACGAGCAGCGTCAGGTGGTGGCCCTGGGGATCCGCCTGATCACCCGTTCCGGCGTGCCGCTCGCCGTGCTGCAGCGGGAAGCGAGCCCCCGCTTCGGCCGGCCAACAGCGCTGCTGGAGGTCCTTTCGCCCGAGCCGAGCGCCGCCGCGGAATTCCTGTCCGTGCTGCGCACCCAGCTGCAGACGCGCAGCGTCCTTAAGGGCCAGGTGGTCTCGCTGACCATGGATGAGTACGGCTCCAGCGGCGCCGGCGTGACCTTCCACGAACGACCCTCCCTCACGGCTGCGGACGTCATCCTGCCGGAGGGCCTGCTCGACAAAGTATCAGACCACGCCGTCGGCATGGCCGAGCACCGGAAGCAGCTCGAGGCGCTCGGCCAGCACCTCAAACGCGGCATCCTGCTCTACGGACCCCCCGGTACCGGCAAGACCCACACGGTGCGCTATCTGCTGGGCCGCAGCAAAGGAACGACGGCGATCATCCTCTCCGGCGGCTCGCTCGCTTATATCGCCGAGGCGGCCAGAATGGCCCGGGCACTACAACCGTCGATGGTCATTTTGGAAGACTGCGATCTCATCGCCGAAGACCGCAGTTTTGGCCATGGCCCGCAGCCGCTGCTCTTCGAAGTGCTGGACGCCATGGACGGGCTCGACGACGATGCGGACGTGGCGTTTATCCTCACCACCAACCGGGTGGACATGCTCGAGCGTGCCCTGGCGCAGCGGCCGGGCCGGGTAGACCTGGCCGTGGAGATTCCCCTGCCGGAAGTGCAGGAACGCGCTGCGCTGCTGGAACTTTATGCACGGGAAATCGCCTTCAGCGCGGAGGCCATCAGCGTGACAGCGGAACGGACCGCGGGGACAACCGCCTCTTTGGCCAAGGAACTGGTCCGCCGCGCTGTTGTGGCAGCGGCGCTCGCGGGAGCGGACGTGGCCGACGAGCACCTGCTCTCTGCCGTCGATGAGTTGATGGCAGACAGCGCTGCGCTCACCCGCAGCCTGCTCGGCAGCGGCGGAGACCGGCACGGGTTGGACATAGCGGAATGACGAAGACCTCCGACTGACCGGACCCCTGCGAGGTGCGAACGACGACGGCGGCGGGCAACACTCGTTGCCGCGGGTCGGCTTACCTGTCCTCGTCAGCCAGCCCACCGCCGTCGTTATTTGCGGTTAGAGGTGGTTCAGCCCCTCGACCAGGACGGAGCGCAGGATCTGCTCGATCTGGTCGAACTCCCGTTGCCCGATGGTCAGCGGCGGGGCGAGCTGGACCACGGGGTCGCCGCGGTCATCGGCGCGGCAGTAGAGGCCGGCGTCGAGCAGCGCATTGGAGAGGAACCCGCGCAGCAGATGCTCGGATTCTTCGGCGTTGAACGTCTCCTTGGTGGCCTTGTCTTTGACCAGTTCGATGCCGTAGAAGTAGCCCTCGCCGCGGACATCTCCGACGATCGGCAGGTCCAGCAGCTTCTCGAGCGTGGCGCGGAAGGCCGGGGCGTTCTGCTTCACGTGGGCATTGAGTCCCTCGCGTTCGAAGATGTCCAGGTTGGCCATCGCGACGGCGGCGGAGACCGGGTGCCCGCCGAAGGTGTAGCCGTGGTAGAACGTGGTGTCGCCGTGCTTGAACGGTTCGAAGAGCTTGTCCGAGGCGATCATGGCGCCGATGGGGGAGTACCCGCTGGTCATGCCCTTGGCGCAGGTGATCATGTCCGGAACGTAGCCGAAGTCGTCGCACGCGAACATCGATCCGATCCGGCCGAACGCGCAGATGACCTCGTCCGAGACCAGCAGGACATCGTACTCGTCGCAGATTTCGCGCACCCGCTGGAAGTAGCCTGGGGGCGGCGGAAAGCAGCCGCCGGAATTCTGCACCGGTTCCAGGAAGACCGCGGCCACCGTGTCCGGACCTTCGAACTCGATTGCCTCGCCGATCCGGTCCGCGGCCCAGCGGCCGAAGGCCTCCGGATCTTCCAAGCCCGACGGCGCGCGGTACTGGTTCGTGTTCGGCACCCGGAAGGCACCGGGCACCAATGGTTCGAAGGGGGCCTTCATATCCGGGATGCCGGTGATGGACAGCGCACCCTGCGGGGTGCCGTGGTAGGCGACGGCGCGGGAGATGACCTTGGTTTTGTTCGGCTTGCCCGTGAGCTTGAAGTACTGCTTGGCCAGCTTCCACGCGGTTTCCACTGCCTCGCCGCCGCCGGTGGTGAAGAAGACCCGGTTCAGGTCGCCCGGAGCGTAGTGCGCCAGGCGTTCCGAGAGGTCGATCGCCGCGGGGTGGGCGTAGGACCACAGCGGCATAAAGGCCAGTTCCTTCGCCTGCCGGGCCGCGGCCTGGGCCAGTTCTTCGCGGCCGTGGCCAACCTGGACCACGAAGAGGCCGGACAGCCCGTCGATGTATTCGTTGCCCTGGTCATCGAAGATCAGGTGGCCTTCGCCCCGGCTGATCACCGGGACCGAGCCACCGCCGGCCAAGTTGGAGTGGCGTGCCATGTGCATCCAGAGGTGGTCGCGCGCGGCCTGCTGCCGGTCGGTGCCGCGGGGCGTTGTATAGGTGCGGGTGGTGGATGTTTGTGTCATCGTGTTCCCCAGTTGTAGGCCTGCTTACGCAGGGACAGATACATCAGTGTTTCGGTGCTCAGCACACCGGGAATGCTGCGGATCTGGTTGACCAGCAGCAGCAGATCGTTGTCGTTTTCGCAGATGATCTCGGCGAGGATGTCGAAGGTACCGGCGGTGGCCACGCAGTAGTCCACTTTGTCCAGGGCCGCCACCTGGTCCGAAACTTTCAGCACGTCATTGTTGGCCTTGATGCCCAGCATGGCTTGGCGGGAAAACCCCAACTGCATGGGGTCCGTGACAGCGACAATCTGGACGATGCCGCTGTCCATCAGTTTCTGCACGCGCTGGCGGACGGCGGCCTCCGATAGTCCAACGGCTTTGCCGATGGCAGCGTAGGAGCGCCGGCCGTCTTCCTGCAATTGTTCGATGATGGCCTTGGACACCGTGTCTACCGGGCCGTGGGCGTGCCCGCTGCCCGTGTGCGTCGATCCGTTGTTGTTCGCAGTGCTACCGGGCTGGGCCGTCAAAATATCACCACCTCCAGGCGGGGGATGCGCCGGGTTGGACCGGCCGCGTGAATGTTTATGCCATTGAAGCCGCTGGTCGGCCGGTGCGCAAGACCTAGAGCTACGAAATAAGTTGGAAAACGGGACTCCGAAGCAGGGATCCGTCGGGTAACGAAAAATTTACAACTGAATCCCTTGTCCCGTTCGACGCGGTCTGGCATGATCTTCGTCACAGTGTCCATCACCTCAGGGAGCCTTAGATGCCGAATCGACTGCCCGACGATCCCCGACTGCGCCGCTTGGTCGGCGCACAGCTGTCCCGCCGGAACATCCTGATGGGTGCGGGCGGTTTGAGCCTTGCCGGACTGCTGGCCGCGTGCGGCACCGGCGGTACCGGCACGACGTCGAATGGTCCAGCCGGCGAACCGGCTGTGGCGGAGGATCTCTCGGCCGCGGAAAAGGAAGTCAACTGGGCCAACTGGACCCTCTACCTGGACTACGATGACCAGGCGCAAAATTACCCCTCGCTGGAAGCCTTCACCGCCGCGACAGGTATTGCGGCGAACTATTCCGAAGACATTGACGGCAATGACACTTACTTCGGGAAGGTCCAGGCGCAGTTGGCAGCCGGTCAGGATATCGGACAGGACGTCATCACGCTGACGGACTGGATGACAGCCCGGCTGATCCGGCTGGGCTACACGCAGGAATTGAATCACGCCAATATCCCGAACGCTGCTAACTTGCTCCCAACCCTGAAGAAGGTGGACTTCGATCCCGGCCGGAAGAACTCGCTGACCTGGCAGTCCGGTTTTGCCGGCATCGCCTGGAACAAGGAAGCGGTGCCTGGTGGACTCAAGACGGTCGCCGACCTGTGGAAGCCGGAGCTCAAGGGCCGTGTGGAGGTGCTGGATGAAATGCGCGACACTATGGGCCTCATGCTGCTGGAGCGCGGCGTTGATATCTCCGGTGACTGGGGCTCGGACGAATTCTCGAACGCCCTGGATGACCTGACGAAGCAGATCTCCGACGGCCAGATCCGACAGGTAAAGGGCAACTCCTACAAGGAGGACCTGATCTCCGGCGATGCCCTTGCCGTGATGTGCTGGTCCGGCGACATCACTCAGTTGAACTTCGAGAATGGCGACAAGTGGGAGTTCGCCCTCCCCGATGCGGGCGGAACGTTGTGGTCGGACAACCTGATGGTACCCGTCGGGGCGCCGCACAAAGCGAATGCGGAAGCCCTGATGGATTTCTACTACGACCCGAAGAACGCGGCAACGGTGGCGGCCTACGTGAATTACATTTGCCCGGTTCAAGGTGCCAGGGAAGCCATGGAGAAGATTGATCCGGAATTGGTGGAGAATCCGCTGATCTTCCCCAGCGACGAGTGCCTGGCCAAGTCCCACGTCTTCCGCTCGCTGAGCGCCGATGAGGAAACCGACTTCACCAACCGGTTCCAGAAAGCGATCGGCAACTAATGACTATGGTTCAGACCAAACCGGAAAGTCCCAATACCGACGCCGACGACCAGGGCGCCGACCTGAGGCTCGCTGCGATCACCAAACGGTTCGGCGGCTTCCTGGCCGTGGACAACCTGGACCTGGAAATCCCGGCAGCATCGTTCTTCGCATTGCTGGGTCCCTCGGGTTGCGGAAAGACCACCACCCTGCGGATGATCGCGGGCCTGGAGCAGCCGACGTCGGGAAGCATGAGCATCGGCGGCAAGGACATCACCGGAACCAGTGCCCACGAGCGGCCGGTTAACACCGTGTTCCAGAACTACGCGCTCTTTCCGCACATGAGTGTGCTGGACAACGTGGCCTTCGGGCTGAAGCGCCGGAAGATCCGGGACCATCAGGCCAAGGCCAAGCAGGCGCTGGAACTGGTTGAACTAGGCCATCTTTCGGCGCGGCGGCCGGCGCAGCTCTCCGGCGGGCAGCAGCAGCGTGTGGCCCTGGCCAGGGCGATCGTGAACGAGCCTGCCCTGCTCCTGTTGGATGAACCGCTGGGAGCGCTGGACATGAAACTGCGCCGGCAGATGCAGGGGGAGCTGAAGCGGATCCAGACCGATATAGGCCTGACTTTCGTCCATGTCACCCATGACCAGGAAGAGGCCATGACCATGGCGGACACCGTGGCCGTGATGAACCAGGGGCAGGTGGAGCAGCTGGGCGCCCCGCGTGAGCTGTACGAACTGCCGCGGACCGCTTTTGTGGCGAACTTCCTGGGCAAGTCCAACCTGGTAGCGGGTGAAATCATCGAGGACCGAGGCGACGCCGTCGTAATTAGTGCCGGCGGCAACCGGCTGGCAGTGCGCAAGGACCGCTCCACCACGCACCAAGGCAAGGCGCTGATTGGCATCCGGCCGGAGAAGCTGCGGATGATGTGGCCCGCTGATGCTCCTGCCGACGGGTCGAACATCCTGCGGGGCCGTGTGCTGGACTCTTCCTTCACCGGGGTCAGCACCGAGTACCTGGTGGAGGTGGCCGGGATCGGTCCGGTGGGTGTATTCAGCCAGAACCACGGACAGCAGTTGGCGGCCCCAGGCGACGACGTGGTGCTGACTTGGGATACCGCACATGCCTTCGGCCTGGACGGCGATGAAGACACCCAGGCCGGCGCCCGGGAAGCGGAAGCGGCGGCGACATGAGTTTGCTGACGGCGCCGCGCAGCGCCAAGGCCAAGCCGGAAGAGACCCGCAGCGCGTCCGAGATCCGGGCAGACAAGCGCCGGGGCCGGGTGGGCTACCTGCTGATCCTGCCCGGCTTCATCTTCATGCTGCTCTTCTTTGTGCTGCCGGTCTTCTCGCTGCTGGCCACCTCGCTCTACACCAAACCGCCCGGCGCGGACATCGGCCAGTTTGTGCCGGCGCTGCAGTTCAGCAACTACGCCGCAGTGCTGGGCAGCTACTGGCCGGAACTGGTCCGGTCCTTCGCGTTTGCGCTGATCGCGACGGTGGCGGCACTGGCCATCGGCTACCCCATGGCGTACCTGGTGGCAGTGCGGCTGCGCGGCAGGAAGCTGCTCCAAGGCATCCTGCTGGTGCTGATCATCGCGCCGTTCTTCACCAGCTTCATCCTGCGCACCCAAGCCTGGAAGCAGATCCTGGCGGACGAGGGGCCGGTGGTCGCGGTACTGCGGGCAATGGCCCTGCTGCCCGAGGACGGCCGGCTGACCGCCACGGCCTTCGCCGTGGTCTGCGGCCTGACCTACAACTTCCTGCCGTTCATGACGCTGCCGATCTACGCCAACCTGGAGCGGCTGGACACCCGCCTGATCGAGGCGGGCGGCGACCTGTACGCCAACTCCTTCACCACGTTCCGCACCGTCACGCTGCCGCTGTCCATGCCCGGCGTCATCGCGGGCACGCTGCTGACCTTCATTCCTGCCTCGGGCGACTACATCAATGCGGCGCTACTGGGCAACAACCAGAACACCACCATGATCGGCCAGGTCATCGACTCCCGGTTCTTCCGCGTGGTCGACTACCCGGGTGCTTCGGCCCTGTCCTTTGTTCTGATGCTGGCCATCCTGTTCCTGGTGATCCTGTATGTCCGCCGTTTCGGTACCAAAGAGTTGCTCTAAGGAGGCCTCATGAGAAGAAGAATCGGCCCATGGCTGGTACCGGCTTTCGGCGGACTGGCCTTCCTGTTCCTGCTGGTGCCCATTGCCTATGTGTTCGCCTTTTCGTTCAACGACGCCGGCAGGACCAACCTCAGCTGGCGCGGCTTCACCCTGGATAACTGGCGCAACCCCTGCGGCGCGCCCGCGGTGTGCGAGTCGCTGGCCAACAGCCTGCAGATCAGCTCGATTGTCACCGTCATCGCCACCATCCTGGGCACGGCCATCGCTATCGGGCTGGTCCGCCTCCGGTTCAAGTTCAACGCCACGGCGAACATGCTGATCTTCCTGCCGCTGGCGACGCCGGAAGTGGTGCTGGGCGCTTCGCTGCTGGCCCAGTTCCTGAACATCGGCGTTGATCTGGGGGTGGGGACCATCATCATCGCCCACAGTATGTTCTGCATTTCCTTTGTGGTGGTCGCGGTGAAAGCCCGCGTCGCCAGCCTGGATCCCAAGCTGGAGGAGGCCGCGGCGGACCTGTATGCATCGCCGATCCAAGCCTTCTGGCGGGTCACCTTCCCGCTGCTGTTGCCGGGCATCGTGGCGGCGGCGCTGCTGGCCTTCGCCATGAGTTTCGATGACTTCATCATCACCAACTTCAACTCCGGGAACGTGGACACATTCCCCAAGTTCATCTACGTCGCGGCAACCCGGGGCATTCCCGCACAGGCCAACGTGATCGGTTCGGCCATGTTCATCATTGCGCTGCTCATTGTGATCGGCGGGCAGATCCTGTCCAACCGGCGGGCGAAGATGCTGGCCGCGCGCTGAGTTACCCGGCGTTGCTGGGGGCGTCGGCCCATTCGCGCCGCTGGGCGTCCAGCCCGGAAATGAGGCCGTCGAGTCCCAACCGGAAGGCCGCATCCGCCGGCGCTCCGTCTGCCGGCAACTGGCGCGCCCGGACAGCCGAGGTGAAGTGCGGGCTGGAATCGGCCAGTTCGCCGGTTTCGAATATGTCCTCGGGAGCAGCCACGTCAAAGGCGGAGCCGAAGATAAAGGACTCCAATGCGACGATTGCCGGAACCACTAAAGGTTCGGGCCAGCCGGCGTCGAGAAAGCCGCGGGTCAGTTCTTCATACATCTGCAGGGTACGTGGTGCGCCGGTCACGGGCAGCACGGCGATGACCGGAATCAGCGGGGAGTGCTGGGTGAACACGTCGCGGTAGGACCAGGCCCAATTCCGCACGGCCTCGGGCCAGGGCAGCGTGCCGAAGCCGCTGACGTCCACCCTGTTCATCAGGTGGTCCTGCAGGAGGAGGAGGACATCGTGCTTGGACTTTACATGGTTGTACAGCGCGGACGGCGCGACACCCAGGCGTTTGGCCAGGGCGGACATGGTCAGGGCGTCATAGCCGCTGGCCTCGATCAGCTTCAGGGCCGCCGAGGTGATGAGCTCCTTGGACAGAACCTTCTGTGCCGGGCGTCCGGCAGAGCGGTGCGTCCCCGATGCTGAAACCGCGATGGCGGGCCTCCTTGTGGCTCGTTCATTAACCGGCCCCGTGCGGGCCGCTAAAAATATCCTACGTTCCGCTTCCCATCCGCCCGGCCACCGGCTACAGTTAAAGTAAATGAACGCTATTCATTTATTGAAAACACACTAGGAGTGAAAGAGTGAGCACCATGGAACGCGACGTCGTTATTATCGGCGCAGGACCCTCCGGACTGACGGCCGCCTGGGAGCTGAAGAAGGCCGGCCTGAGCGTCGCCGTGCTGGAGGCGCGCGACCGTGTCGGCGGCCGTACCTGGACGGACACCATCGACGGCGCCATGCTGGAGATCGGCGGCCAGTGGGTCTCCCCGGACCAGACCGCGTTGCTCGGACTGCTGGATGAACTGGGTCTGGAAACGTTCCCGCGCTACCGCCACGGTGAATCCATCTACATCGGTCCGGACGCAAAGCGGAAGCGCTACACCGGCGAGCTGTTCCCCGTCAGCGAGCGGACGCAGGCCGAAATGAACCGCCTGATCGGGATCCTGGACACGCTCGCCGCGGAGGCCGGTCCCGAGGCACCCTGGACCCATCCGATGGCGCGGGAACTGGACACCATTTCCTTCCACCACTGGCTCCGCAAGCAGTCCACCGACGAGGACGCCTGCAACAACATCGGCCTCTTCATCGCCGGCGGCATGCTGACCAAGCCCGCGCACTCCTTCTCCGCGCTGCAGGCCGTGCTGATGGCCGCCTCCGCCGGGTCCTTCAGCAATCTGGTGGATGACAATTTCATCCTGGACAAGCGCGTCATCGGCGGCATGCAGCAGGTTTCGGAACGCCTCGCCGCAAAGCTGGGGGACGACGTCGTACTCAACAGCCCGGTGCGCACGCTGCGGTGGGCGGGGCAGGCACCGGATGCCGCCACTGCTGCCGCGGATTCAACGCACGACGGCGTGACCGCCATTTCGGATTCCGTCACCGTGCGTGCCCGCTACGCCATCATGGCCGTGCCGCCGAACCTGTACTCGCGGGTCTCCTTCGAGCCGCCGTTGCCGCGCCGCCAGCACCAGATGCACCAGCACCAGTCGCTGGGACTGGTGATCAAGGTCCATGCCGTCTACGAGACACCGTTCTGGCGTGAAGAGGGCCTCTCCGGCACCTGTTTCAGCCCGGCCTCCGTGGTGCAGGAAGTCTACGACAACACCAACTACCAGGATCCGCGCGGCACGCTGGTGGGCTTCATCTCCGATGAAAAGGCCGACGCCATGTTCGAGCTCAGCGCGGAGGACCGCAGGGCCGCCGTCCTGGGTGCAGTGGCGGAATACCTTGGTCCGAAGGCGCTGGAGCCGGTGGTCTACTACGAATCCGACTGGGGTTCGGAGGAATGGACCCGCGGAGCCTATGCGGCCAGCTACGACCTGGGCGGGCTGCACCGCTACGGCAAGGACCAGCTCACGCCGGTCGGCCCGATCTACTGGTCGTGCTCGGATTTGGCGGCCGAAGGCTACCAGCATGTGGACGGGGCCGTCCGGATGGGCCAGCAAACCGCCGCCCGGATTCTTGGCGCAGCTGAAACTGCAGCCGGGGAGCCTGCCGGGACCGCGCGCCACGGGGCGTGAGCAGCATGCGCAGGTACGTCGTCGGGTACACGGCCACCGAGAACGGCAGGGCCGCGGTCAACCTGGCCGCGGCCCTGGCCCGCAGCCAGCAGGCCTCACTGGACCTGGTCATGGTCCAATCGCCGGACTCGCCCTATGCCGGAACGTACCCTCCGTCGGGCCGGGGCTACGAACGGATTCTGGCAGAGCAGCTCGATCAGTGGCTGGCCGAGGGCCTCGCACTGGTGCCCCATGATGTGACGGCGAAGGCCCATGTACGCCAGGCCGAGTCAACCGCCGAGGGCCTGATCGAGGCCGCGCGCGAGTTCTCCGCCGCGGTCATCGTGGTGGGCGCTGCCCGCAGCAGTCTGCTGCGCCGGTTCAGCATCGGCAGCGTTGCCTCGGCGCTGCTGCACGCCGCCGACGTGCCGGTGGCGCTGGCACCCAAGGGCTACCGGCGGCAGGCATCGATCACGCGCCTGACCTGCGGGATCGGAACCAGGCCCGGCGCCGACGACGTTATGCAGGCAGCGGTAGGGGCGGCATCCTGGCGGTCGCTGCCGCTGCGGCTGGTGTCCCTGGTGGCCCTGGACCCGGACAACCCTGAAGCCGTCCGCGCCGCAGAAGCGAACATGTCCGAGCGTTTTGCCGCGGCTGCGGCCCTGCTTCCGGGCAAAGTGACCAGGACGGTGGCCCACGGCAAGACCATTGAGGATGCCATCGAGGGACTGGACTGGGACGAGGGGGAGCTGATGATGATCGGCTCCAGCCGCCTGGCCCGGAACAACCGGCTTTTCCTGGGCGCAACGGCCAACAAGGTGCTCCGGACGCTGCCCGTACCGATGGTCGTGGTGCCGCGCAACTACCGGTCGGACCGGACTACCCCGGGCCCGACCACCCCCGACCGGACCACACCGGCGGACCTAAACAAGGATGGCTAGCCATGAGTGAATCCACCGGCACCCGGAGGGCATCCGGGCTGAGCCGCAAGGGCCTGAAGGGCGGTACGGTCGGGCTGCTTGGCGCCGTCGTTATTGGGGTTTCCTGCATCGCCCCGGCCTACACGCTGACCGCGTCGCTGGGGCCGACCATTGCCGAGGTGGGGGTGCAGCTGCCGGCGATCTTCCTGGTCGGCTTCATCCCGATGCTCCTGGTGGCGCTGGGCTACCGCGAGCTGAACAACGCGATGCCTGATTCCGGCACCTCGTTCACCTGGGCCACCCGCGCCTTCGGTCCGTGGGTGGGCTGGATGGGCGGCTGGGGACTGGTCGCCGCGACCATCATCGTGCTCTCGAACCTGGCCGCCGTTGCGGTGGAGTTCTTCTACCTGATGCTGGCGCAGGTCACCGGGAACGCTTCGCTGGCCGCGCTGGCCGAAAGCGTTCCGCTGAACATTGCCACCACCCTGGTGTTCATCTCGCTGGCGTGCTGGGTGTCCTACCGCGGCATGGAAACCACCAAGAAGCTGCAGTACATCCTGGTGGGCTTCCAGCTGCTGGTGCTCGCCTGGTTCGCCGTCGCCGCCTTTGTCCACGTGGGCAACGGAACGGCCTTCGACGCATCGGCCATCAGCGCCGAGTGGTTCAATCCGTTCGCGGTGGATTCCTTCTCGACCTTCGCCGCCGGCGTCTCGCTGTCCATCTTCATCTACTGGGGCTGGGACGTCACCCTGACCATGAACGAGGAGACCAAGGACCCGGAGAAGACCCCTGGCCGCGCCGCTGCCGCCACCATTTTCGTGATCGTGGTGCTCTACATGCTCATGGCGCTGGCCGTGCTGAGCTACGCCGGGATCGGGACCGAGGGTCTCGGCGCCGGCAACCCGGAGAACCAGGAAAGCATCTTCGCAGCCCTGGCCGGACCGGTGCTGGGACCGTTTGCCATCCTGATGTCGCTGGCCGTGCTGAGCAGCTCGGCGGCGTCCCTGCAGTCGACGTTCGTATCCCCGGCGCGCACCATGCTCGCTATGGGCCACTACCGCGCACTGCCCGCGAGCTACGGGCGGATCAGTCCGCGCTTCAAGTCCCCGGGCTACGCCACGGTGGCCGCGGCCATCGCTTCCGGAGCGTTCTACACGGTCACGCGGGTGCTGTCCGAGAACGCGCTCTGGGACACCATCACGGCGCTGGGCATGATGATCTGCTTCTACTACGGCGTCTCCGCGCTGGCCTGCGTCTGGTACTTCCGGGCCGAAGCATTCGCCGGCGCCCGGAATTTCTTCTTCAAGTTCCTCTCGCCGCTGCTCGGCGGGATCATCCTGCTGGTGATGTTCTTCCAGACCGCCAAGGACTCGCTGGATCCGGCCTACGGCTCCGGCTCGTCGGTGGGCGGCGTTGGCCTGGTCTTCATCCTCGGTTGCGGCGTGATCCTGCTCGGCGCGGTGCTGATGTTCGTGATGTACAAGCGGCACCCGGGCTTCTTCCGGGGCGAGACGCTGCGCCGTGGAACCGCCGCCGATGATGTCCACGCCTGACCGCCCGGACAACCGCAAACAAGACAACGACGGCGGTGCCTCCTTGGGCTCGATTGCTCAGCGTACGTCCGTCCGTCCACCCGCAATGGCGCACGCCATCGGTTCAGCATGATTAAGCTGGCCGTATGAGTAGTTCTCCTTCAGGACGTTTCGAACGGATTGTGCTGATCTACAACCCGGATGCCGTCAAGTTCCCGTTCTACCTGGCCGAGCAGTTGCGGGAGGACCTGGCCCTTCGGCTGCCCGCTGTGCCGGTCCAGCTGCGGCACACGAAGTCGGCTGGCCATGCCCGCGAACTGGCGCGCGCCGCAGCCGGGGAGGGGCGGCCGCTGATCGTCTCCATCAGCGGCGACGGCGGCTTCAATGAAGTGGTGAACGGCGTGATGGACGTCCCGGAAACGCAGGCCGTCTGCGCGGTCATGGCCGGCGGCAATGCCAACGACCACCGCCGCAGCACCCGCAGACAGGCCCTGATCGAAGCGATCGTGGACGGCGAGGTCCGGCAGATCGATCTGCTCAGGCTGCGCGTTGGCGATGGGCCGCAGGCATGGTCACGCTACGCCCACTCCTATGTAGGGTTCGGCCTGACGCCGCTGATGGCGATCGGTATCGAAGGGGGCCAGAAGGGCGTCATCAAGGAGCTGATCTCCGTAGCGCGCACGGTTGCCGGACTGCGGCCCTTCGAAATTGCCCGGGCCGATGGCGCCCGGGCCAGACTGGACAGCCTGGTGCTGGCCAACATCCCGGAGATGGCCAAGTACGGCCGGGTGAGCGAATCCGGAGATCCAGCGGACGGAAGGTTCGAAGTGGTGATGCTGCCGCACGCCAGTAAATGGCGCATTGCGCTCATGACCCTCCGCGCCGTCACGGTGGGCCTGGGCGAACAGCCCAGCGTCAGCAGCTACGCCTTCACTACAACGGACAGCATCCCCGTCCAGACCGACGGCGAAGTCATGACCGTCAGCGCCGAAACGGATGTGGTTGTGGAGTCGGTGCCCAGGGCCTTGACCGTCATCGGCTGAGACTCGCCGGGTGTCCGTTCAGCGGGTCTGGTTCCGTTTCCGCTTCCGGTCCTTGTGCGCAACGGCCCGAAGCTGGATGATCCGGGCGGCACCGGCAACGGCGGTCAAGAGTCCGCCGCCCACTGCCGCAATAAACAGGGCCAGACCCAGGTTTACTCTGCCCTCCAAGGCGAAGTAGCGCAGCGTGACCTGGTCCTGGTTCTGCGCGATGAAGATGATCAGCAGCACCAGCAGAATCAAGCCCGCTACCGTGGCGGTCCAGATCATGCCGGCCCGGGTTATCCGCGGCTTCTCCTCAACGTCCCTGTCCGCCGGCTCGGGCTGCTTGGGTTCTTCTGTCCCGGCCCTGCCCTTCTCTTTCCCTGCTTTCCCTTTCGGCACCACGGCACCGCCGGAAGCACCGGGAACGGTGCCGCGGCTGGAAGTGCCTGAAGCGCCGGGCTTGCCAGGTTCCTCGTGCCCCGACTCGTCACGGGCGGGAACGTTATCGGGCGTGCGCGGATCGGAGGCCATGGTTTCTCTCTTCTCTTGGCAGCAGTCTCGTGGCAAAGGGCCGGTTGCCCTTCAGCATAGGCCCGCCCGCACTCCCGCGTCAGGACCGGCAGGCAGATCGGCAGCGTTAATCTGAAGGAGACGGCACGGCTCGGGATCGCCTGTCGGGAGGAGGACACCCGGTCTTGGCTCCGTGAGTGCACCGGTGATGTCACGAACCCAGATAATTGCCACGATCTGTCTCGCCATGCCGCTCAGCCGGATCAAGGAATCGCCCGGCTTGGACTTCTGCACCGCCCTTATGCAGGCTGCCCACCGGATAGAAGCCGATCTCACACAAGCCCAGGAACGTTAACCCGCTGGCTGCCGTCTTTGGCATCGCGGGCCGAAACCGTTTTGTCGCCGGGCCACGCTAGCATCCGTTCGGTACAGTGGCACCAACGCAAGGAGGACCGCCATGTCAGACGAACCGGAATTCACCGCCGCCTCGGTCGCGGAACTGGCCCAGGAACACGGACTGAATATCGATTCCACCAGCGTCACGTTCAATGAGGCCGGCCTGGATTACCTGGTGGCGTTCGCCGTCGCCAGGGACAACAAACACTGGGTCCTGCGGATCCCGCGCCGGCCGGACGTCTCCGCCAAGATCGCCGACGAAGCGAAAATCCTCAAGCTGGTCAAAGGTAAACTTTCCGCCGCGGTGCCGGACTGGCGGATCCGCAGCCGCTCACTGATCGCGTATCCAGCGCTGCCGGGGGAGCCGGGCCTGACGGTGGAGGACGGCCAGCCCGTCTGGCATTTCGACCGCGAATCGCCAACCTATTGTGCCTCGCTGGGTCGGCTGATCGCCCAGCTGCACCGGATCGACGCAGAGCAGGCCCATTCCGCCGGCATTCCCACGCTGACCCCGGAGGAGGTACGCGAGGAATGGCGCACCAATCTGGCCAAGGTGGAGGCCGAATTCCAGATAGCCGATAACTTGCTGGAACGCTGGAACGCCTGGCTGGCCGAGGACAGCTATTGGCCGGACTTCACCGTCTTCACCCACGGGGAGCTTTACCCGGCGCACCTGCTGCTGGACGAGAACGCCGAAATCCGTTCCGTCCTCGACTGGACCACTGCCAAGGTGGCGGATCCGGCGCTGGACTTCATGTTCCACCACATGGTTTCCACCCCGGAGGCCTTTGACCTCACCGTACGCAGCTATCTTGACGACGGCGGACGCGTACCGCCGCGGCTGGCCGACCAATGCGCGGAGCTAATGTCCGCCGCCCCCATCAACTACGGCGTGTATGCGATGACAACAGGGAATCCCGACCATCAGGCGGCGGCTGCCGCGCAGTTAAACCCGGCGGACTAACGGTAAGTTGATCGCGGCCCCGGAGCACCGCGGAGAACTGCCGGAAGCGGGACGGCGAAGAACAGCCGCGGGTCCTGCAGCAAGGCGGGACAGTCAAAATCCGTCCGGCTGATTTCCCCGCTGAGCACCAACGTCCGCGCGAGCGTGTCCGCCGCACCGGTGACCGGACCGAGCGTACCGGTAGCGAAGCGCAAGCCGCCGTCGAGCGGTAAGGCGGCCAGGTCGCCGTCGTTCGCTTCGTTGAGCAACGCATCCAACTGCCTGGCCTTCTTCCCCCGCACCGGCACCCCGGCGGGCGTCAAAGCAGGAAGACTAACGACGGCGGTGCCCGGCTTTGCGCCTTGCCCGCCTTGGGTGCGGGCTATCCACAAGCGCGGGCCGGTGACTTCAGCGGGGACCAGTTCGGTGGACGGTTCGGGCCAGATATAGGGCAGGGCATCGGCAGTGCCGGGGAAGCGGGGCCCGTAGAATCCCGGATCCTTCTGGATCAGGTTGGAACGATGGGCCCGGTGAAAATCTTCATCGCCCAGCCACGGCGGAGCCGCTGGCGCCGCGCTTTCAGCTTCCGGTGCGAACTCACGGATCAACCCGCGGGTGCCGTCCGCATGGCTACGTGCAAGCCATTCGTCCGTCATGGCCAAGCCGTAGCGGACCAGCGCCGGCACGTACCCCATCCACATCCGCACTGCCGGATGCCGCTGCCAACCGTAGTCGGGGACAACCAACGCGCGCAGGATCTGCAATGTCTCCACCCGTTGCTTGCCCAGGCGCGGCCCGTCGAGGACGGCCGCGCTGGCAGCAAAGTCAGGAAAGGGCAGGAAGGTCTGCATCCTGCCTAGGATAGCTCGGCAGGTGGGGCGGGAGCTGGACGATCCGCTCTTTCCGGACCCTGTGCTGCCTCCGCCCTGATCGTATGGCCGAAGCGCAGCAGGTTCGCGGGATCCCAGCGGCTCTTGGCTGTAGCGAGCTCCTCGTACGCCTGCGGGGACCAAGCACGGGCACGGTCCGTGGCGTCCCCAGGCGTTCCGTGGAAGTTCACCAGCGTCCGGCCTGTGGAATAGGGCGCCATTGCTTGCAACAGAGACCGGATGGCCGCGGTAGTGGCAGTTGCTATGGGCGGGGCCGTCAAACCAATGGCAAGCAGAGAGAATGCGGCGTCTCGTCCGGAAACCGCGTCCGTTCCGACGCCACCCAGGGAGAGCGCGCCCCCGAGTGGACGAAGCTCGATCAGAATGAGGGGGCAGTCCGAGTCCGGGCCAGCCGCGGCGAGGAAGGCCGCCTCGGCATCGCCGTCGAAACTGTGCAGCAGCGCGCCGGCTTCTTCGTATGGCAGCGGTTCCTGTGGGTCGAAGTGCACCATATCGACGTCCAGATAACTCATTGGCCCGACCATATCCATGATCGGTGATGAAACCATGCGCATGGGCGCCAACAGGGTCTCGGCTTCCTCCTGCGGCCCGGGATAAGCGAAGCGGAGGTGAACGACGAATTGCGCGCGCAAAGGTGGCGGTACGAAATCCAGATCCGGGAGCCGCAACAGCGCGATAGAGGTGGCTGCCTTCGTGGGCAGGGTCGGCCACCAACGGTTGAAGGTGGAGAGTACGTTGGCTGCATCTGTCCCGGGGAAAAAGATGCCACCGCCGTAGAACTCGTCAACGGGCAGAAGGTTGCAGGTCAAGGAGGTTACGATACCGAAGTTGCCTTTGCCGCCGCGTAGCAGGCGGAACAATTCCGGCTCATGCTCCGCGTCCACGTGGCGCAGCACGCCGTCCGGTGTGACGATCTCGAAGCTTCGTACATGATCGGCGGCAAAACCGTATGCCCGGCCGAGAAGAGGCAACCCTCCGCCGAGCGTATAGCCGACGACGCCGACGTCGGTACTTGAACCGTGCAGGCCGACCAGGCCGAGCGGAACGCTGGCTGCCAGCAAGCTGCGCCATTTCACTCCGGCACCGATCCGCGCCGTCCGTTCCACCGAATCGATCTGCAGGTCCTGCATACGGCTGGTATTGATCAGCAGACCGCCTTCGATGGAGCTGTTGGCTCCATGGCCGGTGGCTTGGACCGCGATGGGAATATTGTGGGCTGCAGCCCACTGTATGCCCGCCACAACATCAGCGGCGTTCATAGCACCAAGGGCCACGTCCGGTCGATATACGGCAGCGAGATTAAACGCGGCGGTATCCTCCGCGTAGCCCGGCGCCCCAGGTGCCGTAACAGGTCCCGCGACCAAGGCAGCCAATGTTTGTATTTCTTCAAGAGATAGCATGACGAGCTCCAACCATTCCGGCTCAGCCAATGACCCGGGACCGCGAGCCCGGATCCGAAGGTATTCAATGCCACGTCCTCATGAGCCGGTAGAAACATCGGCCCCAAGCCCTGCGTCCTTCCGGTCCACCAGTCGGTTTTCCAATTACTGGAAACAAACCCCAACCAGTTGGACTATCCTCCAGGTTCAGTAGACCGTCAAGAGGCCTGTGGCGTTCCTACCTGTGGCGTTCCTAATGGTGCACTGGTCCGCTATGGCCGCGGTCTTGTGCGGCCTTTGCGTTTCAGCAGCGGCTTCGTTTTGGACGCTTTCGCGGTTGAGGCTTTCGCCGCAGATGCCTTCGCCGCAGATGCCTTCGCCGCAGGCGCCTTCGCGTTGAGGCTCGTTCCACTCTTGGCCGGTGCTGGCGGTTTGGCGGTGGTGGGAACTTCGGTTGCTGGGGCTGCGGTTGTTGGCTCCGCAGTTTCGCATGTTTGCCCGGCAGGTGCGGCAGGGGCCGTGGAGGCGGTCTGCTTGCTGGAAGTCGTGGGCTGGTCGGCCGGCATGCCGCTCTCTGACGGTGCTTCGACGGCTGGGTTGGTCGAGGTAGTAAGAGCCAGCGGGGAGACCGGGGCATCCATGGAAGAAACCAGTTTAGTGATCTGTCCGGTGAAGTCCGGGATGGAGGAATCCCACATCGGGGCCGGCGGCGGCTGTTCTGCGCTGTCGTCCGTGCCGTCGAAGAACACGTCACGGTAGCCCAACCTTTGAACGATCATCCAGACCGCGATCGCGACCATGAGCAGCGTCAACATGACAAATGCGCCTGTCCCGTAGATCCGGACGAGTACGCCCACGGGGGAGATAGAGCCCTGCAGGGCATGGTCCGCCAGCCAGACCACAAGCCAAAAGGTGGCCGTGACAGCCAGAATTCCCAGCGGGAGGCCAAGGCTGGCCTCGGAGGCACGGCGCCGCCAGTTATCCAGAGCGAGGAGCAATCGAGTCATAGGGCTGGTTTTGAACTCCTGTATGTTCCGGGTGGGGGCGGGGACGCTCACTTAGTGTTTCCTTCGGGGACTGGTTCGAAACCGGTTTCTTGGTGGTCAGCGAGTTCCTGGACGAAGCGGTCCAGCATACGCGCAAGTGTTTCACGGTCCTTCGCGGACCAGGTAGCCAGGACCTCGTCAAAGAGATCGGCTCCGGCCGCACCGATCTGGCGCTGCATCTCGCGGCCTTCTTCGCTGGTGCTGACCAGGGTTGCCCGGGCGTCGCCAGGATCTGACTGGCGGTCCACGAGCCCCTTGTCGTCGAGCCGACGGACCTGCGGGGTCATGGTGGATTTATCGACGCCGTGCTGGACGGCAAGTTCGGAGACGCGGACGGGGCCGTTTTTGCTGATGTAGTCCAGCAGCGCCACATCGTTGGGGGACATGTCTGAAGCGGCGGGGCCAAACAGTTCTTTGCGGACCTGCGAACGCGCAGCCCAGCGGATCAATTGGGTGACGCTGGACCGCACTTTGTCGCCCGCGGTTGGGCCGGTGTCAGCCTGACTTCCGGCCCCTTGAATCTTTTGCACATGATGAGGATACGTCCTAAAGTTTGATTGTGCCAATCAAACTAATAGGGAGGCAAAGTTGGCGAGTTCATGCGGTTCGCACCCTACGGCCGGTTGTCAGGTTTACACTGTAAGTTGAACCGGTAAGTATACTTAGTGGTAGTTAGACCAGATCTAGTTGGGGGTTGGCGTAGCAAAGGCCAGATTGATCTTCTGTGAAGGAAGTGAGAGTGGTAATGCCCAATCACAAAGAGCGCTACCGGCCCATCGGCAGGGATGACGAAGTCTCTGATCCTTGGTGCTCCGTCTGCGCCACAGACGACTATTTGATTGTTGAAGAGGTCGAGCCCGCGGAGGAGCAGGATCTCAGCGGGCATCCGTTGTGGAACATCAGCTATTCATGTGCCGAGTGTGAAAGCTTCTACGGGCATCAGACCCGGAAGCCATGGCTGGGCTCGACCGATGAGGCAGGCTGGCTGGTGGCAATCGATACCGCCTACATCCATTGCGGCGAGCCGATGCGGCCATTTGATTCCGCCCAGCGGCCCATCTACGATCCGGTGCTCAACCATGATCCCGAGGCGGACACTCTGCCGCATGTCGAACTGGACACGCTGGTGCTCCGTTGCGCCTGCGGGTTCCAGATCGCAGTGCCGGCGGACAGCTATTCGGAAGGCAACTGAGCCGGCAGGAATGCTAAGAGCCGCACCGGCATTCGGTGTGGCTCTTGACCTTAGGCGACGGTCACGCGTTCTACGGTCAATGGGGAGGTGGCTGCGGTTTCAGCGGCGGGTGCTGCCACGGGGGACCAGGAAAGCGTGATCTGGATGCCGTCCGCCAGTTCGCTGATCCTCAGGCGCAGATCCTCGTCGTAGAGGTTCCTGCGCTGGGTGGCAAGGCCGTCATCCTCTGCCTGGTGCAATAGCTTGGAGACTGCCAGGGCCATGGCGCGGCCCCAGTCGTACGGATGCTTGCTGTTGGCTTTGGCTGTGGCCGTGTACCTATTCTCACGCATGGCAGATGTCCTAACGGTCCTGGGGATGGGCGTATTGGAAGGCCTGATGATTCGTCCGCCCGGACGCGGGGTCAGAGGGGACATGCGTTATTCAGTTGCTAAGGGTGCTGATTTGGTCATTCAGTGTAACGCCGAATAAAAGCATTCGTCCATCATGCGAACGGGTGGCAGCGAAGCCGGGTTGTAACGTCCTGACACGTGGCTCCCCAGGGCCGAGACAGAACGGTAGCGTCCCTGTATGACTGTTACCGTAGTTGCAGGAAACCCGAAGCCGGCCTCCCGGACCCTTGCCGCGGCCCGGCTCGTGGCCGAACAGATCACCGGAGCCCCGGTGGACCATGCCATCGACGTCATCACTTTGGGGCCGGGCCTACTGGGGTGGGGGGACGACGCCGTCGCTGCGGCCGTGACGACAGTCCAGTCGAGCGATCTGGTGATCTTCGCGTCGCCGACCTTCAAGGCCACTTATACCGGAGTGCTCAAACTCTTCCTTGATCAGTTCGCAACCGGCGACGGGCTCAAAGGCGTTGTCGCGGTGCCGTTGATGCTCGGCGCCGGCCCGGCCCACGCGCTGGCCCCGGAGTTACTGCTCAAACCGGTACTCGTTGAGCTCGGTGCCACGGTTCCGGTCCAGGGTTTGTACCTCAACGAGAAGTCCTGGGAAGACCCGGCAAGCTCGCGCGAATGGCTGGACCGATGGACACTGGTGATCCAGTCGCTGCTCTGAATTAGCCGGAACTAGCCGGCGACGTGCTCCGCCTTGAACCCGAGCAGCAGGTCCGGCTCCAGCTCGATGGCTTCGCCGTTGATGACATGGGCATGGGCTTCGCCGCGCAACAGCCCCATGGTCACCCTGATGAGCGTGCCATGCGCGACGACGATGATGCGCTGGTCCGGGTTCGCGTGGACCAGCTCCTGCAGGGTGGCAATGCTGCGTGCCGCCACTTCGGCTTCCGGCTCGGAAACGAGCAGCAGCTTGTCGATCTCGGGCCGGTCCATGCCCAGCAGTACCGTGCCTTCGGCGTCACGGAAATCCCGTTCCATCAAGCCGGGAAGGGTGACGGAGATCGACAGCCCGACGTGCTTGCCGATGATCTCTGCGGTCTCGCGGGCGCGGCGCAAAGGTGATGAAACCAAAAGGTTCCATTCCTCCGTTGCCAGCTTGGCGCCGGCGTCGTTAGCCTGCCTGCAGCCCAACTCATTCAGCGGGATGTCCGTATGCCCCTGCAGCCGTCCAGCCGAATTCCAGTCGGTCTCACCGTGTCGCACCAGTGCCAGCACTTAGGCCTCCTCATGTCCAGTTGTCTGCATCAATCCTGCCCCACCGCGGTGCCAATGGGAAACGACGCCGCGGCTTGGCGCGCGAATGGGTGCGGCGGTCCGGGGGATTCCGGGCCAGGCGGCAGGGCCGGCTGAAGCCGCGGTGCACGCAACATGAACCGAGGGTAAACGGTTCATGAGAGCGCTCTCATCGGTACATCATGTCCCTTTCATCTGGGCCCGGTTTAGTCATTACTGACAGCAAACCCGGACCAAGGAGAAGACCGTGACACTCGTCGCCCACCCCAGCGAAGCCCTTTCCCTCACCACCAGCGCCGCCGGCACAGCAGTAACCGCGGATCCGCAGCGGCTGCAGCGGGCCAAGAAGGCCTACACCACCCGGTTCCTGGCGGACCGGTTGGCACTCGATCCGGCAGGTTACGAACTGCTGCACACCGTTCCGGCCGCCGGCGACGTGGTGCTGGCCAGGGTCGTGGAGCTCGGGAAGCACACGAAGCTGGAAAGTCCGGCATCGCGCCGCCAGGCCATGTTCCCCGGCGACGAAATCCTGGTCGCCTTCGGGAACCGCTACGCGCCGGACCAGTTCCTCGCCGTCGTGCCGGATGACCTCGGCGAATGCAGCCTGGTGGCCGGCGGCGGACTGGCCGCCCGCGTCCTTGAACAGCACGCGGACATCGACAAGGCCACCACTATCCAGCCGCTCGGCCTGCTCGCCAAGGACGGTGTGGTGGTCAACCTGCAGGACCTGGCACCGCACGCCGTCAACCACGCCACCGAACTGCCCGGCCGGCCGCCGGTGATTGCGGTGCTGGGTACCTCGATGAATTCCGGCAAGTCGACCACGCTGGGCTGCCTGGTCAACGGGCTGGATGCAGCGGGCCTGCGGGTTTCCGCGGGCAAGGCGACCGGGACCGGCTCCGGCAACGATCCGCGCCTCTTCACCGACGCCGGTGCCCGCCTGGTGCTGGACTTCACCGACTTTGGCTTCCCGACCACTTATCTGCTGGACTACGAAACCGTGCGCGGCCTGCTGACCAGCCTCATCGACACCCTGACCACGGCCGAGACCGATGTGATCGTGGTGGAAATTGCCGACGGCGCATACCAGGGCGAAACCAGCCGGCTGCTCCATGACCCGGTTTTCCACGCGGCCGTCGACCATGTGGTGTTCGCCGCCGCGGATGCCCTGGGCGCTACGGCGGGGATCGGTGTCCTGCAGGAAGCCGGCGTTTCCGTCCCGGCTGTCTCGGGCCTGCTCACCGCCTCGCCGCTTGCCGCCCGGGAAGCCGCCGGCGTGATCACCACCCGCGTGATCAATACCTACGATCTGTGCAACCCGGCAACGGCCCTGGACCTGTTGCCCGCGCGCAAATAAGGCAGGTGCGAAGCATGCCCAGCAAGAATCTTCCGCCCGGCCTGCCCAGGCTGCTGAGCGGGCGGCGTCGCGGTCTGATGGCGCTGCTGGTCGGCGCCGGCCTGGCCATGGCGGCGGTGACCGGGGCCAGCGCGCTGCTGATGATGTGGCTGCTCGACCAGGCCCCGACAACTGGTGGCGGGAATATCGTTCCCCTCGTCGCCGGACTCGCCGCGGCCGCGCTGGCCATCGGCGGCCTGCGGGCCCTCGAACGGGTGCTCGGCGAGATGCTCGGCCAGGACTACATCCATCAGATCCGCAAGGGCCTGGTGAAATCCGCGCTGGCCACCGACCGGAGACCGTCGCCGGGCGTGACCATCGCGCGCAGCACCAACGACCTCTCCAGCGTGCGCGACTGGATTGCGATGGGGATTGCGCCGCTGGCCGTGGGCATCCCGCTGATCCTCGGCACCGCGGTGGCGCTGTGGCTGCTCGCGCCGGGACTCGCCCTCGCCGTCGTCGTTCCCTTGGCCATCCTGGCCGCAGGCCTGGCGATGTTGGCCAGACCGGCCTTTGAACGCGCGCGTGCCCTGCGGCGCCAACGCGGGCGGCTCGCGGCACGGCTCGCCGATACGGTCATGGCAGCCGGCACGATCCGCGCCGCGGGTGGCGAGGAGCGCGAGGTCAAGCAGGTGGACAAGGCCGGCCGCAACGTGGTCGACGCGGCGGTGCACCGCGCCGCCGCTTCCGGCTCCATCCGTGGTGCCGCTGCCGCCGCGGCCTCGCTCGGCACGGCTGCCGTCGCCGCCGTGGGCAGCTGGCAGGCCATTCCGACGGCGACCGTCGCCGCCGCGCTGACCATCGTCGGCATGATCGCGGCCCCCATTACCGACATGGGCCGCGCCGTCGAATACCGGCAGAACTTCAAGGCCGCACGCCGGATCCTCGGTCCAGCCCTCGCCGTTTCGGCAACGCAAGGAAACGAACGACGACGGCGGGTTGCCGCCTACGGGCGCCACGCCGGTGTGGTGGGTGTGAATGCCGTGGGCGCGAATGAGGAGGCTCCAAACGGGCAGACACTGAACGATGAGGTGATGAACGGTGAGGATGCGGGCATGCTCCTGGTGGCGGGCTTGTCGGAATGCCGGAACTGCCCCGTCCCGGAGCTTCGGGCTTGGCCGGGGCAGCGGGTGCGCATCCGCTCCGCCGATCCGGCAGTGGAGACCAGGCTGCTGGAAACGTTGATCGGTGTGCGCAGCGATCCAGATGCGTTCACTCAGGTCGACGGCATGTCGCTGCTGGACAGTGGCGGACGGGACCGGCGGCGGCTGGTGGGCTATGCCGCTGCCGGAGCCTTCCTGGAGCGGGGATCGATCGCGCGCAGTGTGCGCTACCGCAGGCCTGATTTGGACGCGGCGGAAGGATCGGCTGCGTTGGAACGGGTGGGGCTGGCCGGATCTATTGCACGGCTGGAACGGGGCGAGCAGACCATGCTCAAACGCGGCGGCGAGCCTCTGTCCACCTCGGAGCGGGCGCGGCTGGTGCTGGCCCGGGCAATGCTGGGGGAGCCGCCGGTGCTGGTGATCAACAGGCTGGACGCGGACCTGGACCGGGACGGCAGACAGATGCTGGCCCGGGTTGTGCGTGATTATCCCGGTGTAGTGCTGTTCGCGTCGGATGATCCGGACGCGCTCGCCGCCGGGTTCACGGAGTGGTCCGTCGACTGTCCGCACGCCGGGCTGGACCTGACCTGGGTAGCCGCGCGCCCCGCCGTCGTTCATGATGCCTATTGACCTCGGTGGGCTGTGCTCTGATAACTGCAGTGACTGGTGCAAGGAGGCGTCGGCCAGGGCGTTCATTCACGGCTGTTGTCTCTTGGCGTCTGCACCTATTGACCTCTGTCGCGGCCGGTAACAGAGTGGTAACTACGGGCGATGGCCTGTCCCGGGCCACCTTGCATCCATTTCCCCTAAGAAGGTAAGACCATGACAGATGCAGCCAATCGGCCACCAGCAGAAGGCGATGACCGGTCCATCCTGACCAACCGGCAAGGGCATCAGGTTTACGACAATCAGAACCAGCGGACGGTTGGCCCACGGGGTCCGGCCACCCTGGAGAACTACCAGTTCCTGGAGAAGATCAGCCACTTTGACCGGGAGCGCATTCCCGAACGGGTGGTCCATGCGCGCGGGTTCGTTTCCTTCGGCACGTTCGAAGCCACCGGCAAGTGGGGCGACGAACCGATCTCCAAGTACACGCGGGCGAAGCTGTTCCAGGAAGCGGGCAAGAAGACGGACGTGGCAGTGCGGTTTTCCACGGTGATCGGCGGCCATGACTCCTCGGAAGCAGCCCGTGACCCGCGCGGTTTCGCAGTGAAGTTCTACACGGAGGACGGCAACTGGGATCTGGTCGGCAACAACCTGGCGGTGTTCTTCATCCGGGACGCCATCAAGTTCCCGGACGTGATCCACGCGCTCAAGCCGGACCCCATCACCTTCCGGCAGGAGCCCGCGCGGATTTTTGACTTCATGTCGCAGACACCTGAGTGCCTACACATGCTGGTCAACCTGTTCAGTCCGCGCGGCATCCCGGCGGACTACCGCCACATGCAGGGTTTCGGCGTCAACACCTACAAGTGGTGCAACCAGACCGGCGACACGGTCCTGGTGAAGTACACGTGGCAGCCGCACCAGGGTGTGAAGAGCTTGACCGAAGCGGACGCGGCGAACATCCAGGCCAATGACACCGGGCATGCTTCCAAGGACCTGTTTGAAGCGATCGAACGCGGCGACTTCCCGAAATGGGATCTCTACGTGCAGATGATGAGCGACGACGAGCATCCGGAACTCGATTGGGACCCTTTGGATGACACGAAGACCTGGCCGGAACAGGACTTCGAGCCCAAACTCGCTGGCACCATGACACTGAACGAGAACGTCTCCGACCACCACAACGAGAACGAGCAGATCGCCTTCGGCACCGGCGTCCTGGTGGACGGACTGGATTTCTCAGACGACAAAATGCTCGTTGGCCGCACCTTCAGCTACAGCGACACCCAGCGTTACCGGGTGGGACCGAACTATCTGCAGCTGCCCGTGAACTCGCCGCGACGTGTCCAGGTAGCCACGAACCAGACCGGCGGCCAGATGTCCTACGGGCGCGATCTCGGCGTGGGACAGAACCCGCGCGTCAACTATGAACCCTCCATCACAGGCGGTCTGCGCGAGGGACATTACCAGACGGAGGACATTGAGGGCCCGGAACTCACCGGCCGGCTGACCCGTGCCCGCATTCCGCGCACCAATGATTATGAGCAGGCAGGCCAGCGCTACCAACTGTTGGAGGACTGGGAGCAGGATGACCTCGTCACCAACTTCGCCACGCTGATTGCGCAGGCGGACCGGAAGGTCCAGGAGCGCATGCTCTGGCACTTCTACATGGTCGACGACGAACTGGGCTCCCGCGTGGGCGAGGGACTGGGTATCAGCCTCGAAGATGTGAAGGACCTTGGCCCGTTGCAGTCGCAGACGCTTACCGATGCCGAGGTGTCGCGGATGAAGAACCTGGGCAAGAACGGCCCGCGGAACGTCGAAGGGCTCACCATGACGCATTGCGTGCCGAACGAGCACGTCGTGGTCGCTCCCTGACCTGGAGCCTTGATTAACGACGGCGGCGTCTGACCTTTGGGGTGCCGTGCCGCCTCCATTGAGAAGCGTCAGAAGGGTGGTGGGGTGTAGAGGTCCGGTGGTGGTGGTTGGGTTGGTGGGCGGATGGACCAGCTGTTTTCGGGGGTGCTGGTCCATTCGTGGCCGGTGCGCGATGTCCAGGTGGTGCTGCCGTCGGCGTATTGGGTGACTTTCCAGCCGCCGGCGTGCTTCGCAGCGTGTTCGGGTTTGCAGAGGGCTTTGAGATTTTCGAGGACGGTTTTGCCGCCGTCTTCCCAGGCGATGGTGTGGTCGATTTCGCAGAAGCGGGCTTCGACGCGGCAGCCGGGGCCGCTGCAGTGCCCGTCGCGTAAGCGGACGAGTCGTTTGAGCCATTCGGGCGGGTGCCGCAGGTCTTTCGCGGCGGCGATCGCGTTGCCGTATTCATCGGTCAACACCGGCAGCCAGGATTCCGCGAGTCCGGCGAGGTTGCGGGCCATTTCCGGCGGGATCGGCCCGTACCCGGCGAGTTCGCCGGGCCCCTTGCTCAACCCCGCCGCGGTCTCCAGCGACAACGTGACCGCGACGCTGGCCGTCACCCCGGCCCCGGCACCGGTCCCCGTCCCCTTGCAGTTCCCGGTACAGGTGCCGGTAGAGGTTCCGTTCCCGGTCCCGGTGGCTGCGCTGCCGCCGCCGCAGGTGCCGGCGCCCGTGCAGGTGCCGGTGGTGTTGCCGGTGCCGTTACACGCGCCTGGGTTGTTGACGAGCAGGTCGGTGATGACGTCGGCGCGCAGCTGGGGCAGGGTGCGGGCTTCGTCGGGGCCCTGCAGCTTCTTCGCGAGGGCCTGGACCAGGTTGAACACCATCACCGCCTTGTCCGCGCTGCAGCGGAACCAGACTTCGGCCATCCCGTCATCCTGCGGCACGAGGCCGACGTTGCGGGACTGGTTCGCTTTTTCGTGGCGGACGGTGAGGCTTTCCGGGTGTAAACGTTCGCGGGCCTTGCGGGCGCGCGCCCGGACACTCTCGACGGTGATCTCGCCGGCCTTGGGCAGGACCCCTGCCTCGAACGCAGGCAGCAGATTCTCGGGCAGGTCGGCGGAGCCGCGGGCGATCGCGGTGGCCCGCGGCAGGTCCAGGGTCCCGGCGGCCATCGCCTCCACCGTAGCCGGCAAATGCCCGCACAGCTGCGCGGCCTCGGCGAGGTCTTTCTGCGCAGCCCCGCGGGGCTGGGCCAGGGCAGCGGCGATCTCCGTTGCCGCGCAGGAGGAGAACCCGTGCGCGTTGCCGGTCTCGGCGCCTTCGGCCGGGCGCAGCTCGGTGAACCGGTTCAACGCCTTCACCCGGCCGGACTGCAGCCACGCCACGGTCTTCGCGGACGCCTGCAGGTAATCAATGGTCCCGACATCATCCAGCGCCTCCGGATCAATCCGCTCCAGCACCCCGGCCAGCGCCGCCGGCGCCAGGTTCTCCCAGCCTTCCGGCAGGCCCGGCACCTCCGGCAGCACCGCAGCCTTCGCCAGCACTTGGTTGGCTTCCTCGGCCGCTTCGTCGAACGGTTCGCCGTGCCGGCCGCCGAAGGCCAGGTTCTCCTCGGCCCACGCATCGAGGAGGAGTTTGTGCAGCATGATTTCCAGCAGCGAACTGCCCGCCAAACCGAGCGCCCGCAAACCACGGTCCCGGTCCGGCTCCGGCGCCGGTATGAAATCAAACTGGAAATCTTCCATACACCCACCCTACGAACCAGCACCGACAGTTTGTGACTGCGCGCACATCACAGGGCGGAGAGCGGCGGAAAAGCACCGGAAGATTTTTCAGCGGCTGAGCTTGCAAGGGCGACCACGGCGACGTGATGCCCAAGGCAGCCGAAGCAGCTCGCGACCGGTGGCCAGCAGGGGGGCGTGGGACAAGCCAGCAGGATCAGTGGGGTAATAGGCCCCTAGAATCCGCTGTGGGGGTTACTGATGGAAGTTAAAGAGATAGCGCCGGCTGGTTGGAGGTTGGGGGAAAACTCCGACCGGCCGGCGCCGCATCACTCGCACCTTTATGAGGTAACTTCACAGTAGGCCTTAAACTTGATTGTTGGCCGGGAGCAACCTGTGAATTGCCTGAGTATGGTTTTTAGACCGCTCGTTCCAGCACGAAGTCGCGCAGGATCAAGCGGCCGGTGGGGAAGTTCATACCGCCAACGGTCCGGAATCCGTTCTTGGCGTAGAACTTCTGGGCACGTACGTTTTCCTCGCTGACGGAAAGCCAGACCGCGCGCGAACCGTTTTCCGCGGCGGCGGACAGGGTAGCGTCCATGAGCCGATGGGACAGGCCGCTGCCGTGGGCGTCGGCCCGAATGTAGAACTTGCTCAGCATCGAAGTAGGCCGCAAAGTCAGAGCCGCCTGGACTTCGACATCCAGGGGAGGGGTGTGGATGAGCATGCTGTAGCCCACCAACCTTCCGCCCGTGCCAGCAGCGGGGGCGTCGCCTGCATCCACGTTGGACACTTCGAGCACCAGCACGGTTCGTTCCGCCGTCGTAATATAGCTGCCGAAGCGGACCTCGGTGAGGTGCTCGGCAATGTAGCCGTTGATGTCGTCCTCGGTCATGACCGGAGGGCACGCCAGGGGGAAAGTTGCCGCGGCCAAGTCGGCCAGGGCAGCGGCGTCGTCGGCTGTGGCCTGGCGGACCAAAGCGTTGGCGGGCAGTAACGGATTGCCGGTCGCAGACCTGGGCGCGCTGCCACGATCGGCTGACACTAATCCTGCGTCTGGGTGGATCGAATTGCTCACGGGAACAATCCTAAGCGGGTGCGACCGCGGTTTCATGTCCGGCGCCATCAGCTGTATTTTCAGCAGACGACGACGGCGCCCCACCTTCAAAAGGTGAGGCGCCGCCGTCGTTGTTGGCTTTAGAGACAGGTGCCGGCTAGACCTTCAGCGCCTTCTGCTTGCCCTTGGAGTCCAGGATCAGGGCCAGCGCGATGCCGAACATCCAGATGTCCTTGGCCAGGCCGGTGCCCTCGGCCGTGGGGCGGACGTTGTCTTCCTGCGTCATGCCCGGGGTCTTGAGGTACATGCCGATCAGCGTGCCGGAGAACGCGGCGAGACCCAGGCCGACAAGCCGGCTGGGGATGAACGGGGCCAGCAGCGCGCTGCCGAGGGCGAGCTCGCCGTAGCTGACGTACTTGCCGAACTGCTCGGGCTCCATCTCCTTCACCTGGGGCAGGATGTTGGCGGCCATGCCCTGCAGGCCGGCAGCGCTTTCCTTGTCCAGATTCATCTTGCCTATGCCGGAATTGAGGATAAATCCGCCGGTGGTCAGGCGCAGGGGAATGTGGCTGAGCTTCATGTCAGGTCCTTCCGGTTGTCAGGCTCGGTCACTTCGAGCGTACTTCCGGCGGGCTGCTCCTGCCACTGTTCAGGAGGCCGCTTCTGCCGGTAGCGGACGCCCGCACGTGCCGGTGCCCCCGGTTGTGGATTGTTTGGGCAGCAGTTCCGACTGTTCTGCGTTGCTAATGCATGGGCCGCTGAGATTGAGTTAAGCGAAACAAACCGAAATGCCGCCCTGCGTTAACTTGCGGTTTGAGCCTCGTCTGCTTGGATGGAATGTAATAGGAAGCGGGTATCCCGGTTCCGAAACAGCAGAAGGTTAGTGATGGATTACATCCAGGCCGAGCATCCACGGCCTCACCATTTCATACTGCACATGAGCGACACCCATCTGGTGGGCGGTCCGAATCCCCTGTACGGACAGGTGGACAGCGAGGCCCGGCTCCAGCAGGTCTTCACCGAACTCGAGGCTTCCGGCGCGCGTCCGCAGGCCATCGTGTTCACGGGGGATTTGGCGGACAAGGGCGAGCCGGAAGCGTACGTCAAGCTCCGGGCCATCGTCGAGCCGGCCGCGGAACGCCTCGGCACGCAGGTCATCTGGGCCATGGGGAACCATGATGACCGCGCCAATCTGCGCGCGGGTCTGCTGGATCAGCCGGCGGACATGTCCCCGCTGGATAAGGCGTACGACGTCGATGGCTTGCGCGTGATCACGCTGGATTCCACCGTGCCCGGGTTCCACCACGGCGAGCTCAGCGACAGCCAGCTGGACTGGCTCAGGGGGGAGCTGGCGGTGTCCGCGCCGCACGGCACCATCCTGGCGCTGCACCACCCGCCGGTGCCCTGCGTGCAGGATCTGTCCGTGCTGGTGGAACTGCGGGACCAGAGCCGGCTGGCCGAGGCGCTGGAGGACACGGACGTCCGGACCATTCTGGCCGGACACCTGCATTATTCCACCACCGCCATGTTCGCCGGCATTCCGGTGTCGGTGGCGTCGGCGACGTGCTACACGCAGGACCTGAACGTTCCCGTGGGCGGAACCCGTGGCCGCGACGGGGCGCAAGCGTACAACCTGGTCCACGTGTACGACGAGACGATTGTCCACTCGGTGGTGCCGATCGGCGACTACGCCACCGTGGGCGAATACGTGTCCCCGGAGGAAACCCAGCGCCGGCTGGACGCGGCCGGCATCCGGATTCCCGAAAGCAGCCGCCAGCTCGCCGGAGTCTAACAACGACGGCGGCACCCACCTTTGCGTCTACGGCTTCCACGGGGCGGCTGTAGCCAGCGGCGCCGAGGCTGAATAGGCTTGGGCCATGTTGCCTGATTCTTCCGAAACCTCCGCCAGCAGTCCATCCGCCAGCCCGACTTCGGCCGGCCCAACTCGCGCGGCGGAACCTGCCAAAAGGGCCAACGTCATCGTCGCGATCGCCGACAAGGTGACTTCTTTCGGCGTGCGCAGGGCCTACGGCGATCCCGTCCAGGTGGGTTCCGAGCAGGTGGTTCCGGTGGCGCTCGTCCAATTCGGCTTCGGCGGCGGCGAATCGGAGACCGGCGAAGGCGGCGGTGGCGGCGGCGGAATGGTGCTGCCGGTGGGCGTGCTGGCGCCGGATAGCCAAGGCAAAGCCTCGTTCCGGCCCAATCCGCTGGCTCTGCTGGTCTGCACCGTGCCGCTGGTGTGGTCGGCCGGCCATGCGGTGGCGCGGGTGGTCAAGGCCTGCCGCAGGTAACCAACGACGGCGGGTGGCCCCCGCCGTCGTTAGTTTCCCGTGGTCTCTTAGTTCTGCTTAGCGACCTGGTTCCCCGAGCCTCTATTTTTCCCAGGGCGCGGGGATGGGGAAGTACTTCTCGAGGAAGTCCGTGACAACTTCTTGCCGCTCCAGCGCCGGAACTTCCGGGAAGCTGCCGTCATTGAGGCAGAAGAAGTCATGGTTGCGCTTCTTCAACAGCTTCGCCAGCGATTTCAGCCCGGAGTACATGGTGGTGTCGATGTACTTGACCTTGGCCTCGGTCTGCGTGACGGCGCGGCCGGTCAGCAGCGCGTAGTAGTGGTAGAGCGAGTTTGTCACCGAGATGTTGTCCTTGGCTCGGAAGCGGCTTGCCGCGGTGGCCTCGAACTCCGCCTCGAATTCCTTCTCCATTTCCAGCAGCACGCTCTTGCGCAGGGGCGCGGCGCAGTGTTCCAGATGCCGGGTGGTGATGCGGCCGAAGCGCTCATAGAGAAGCTTGCGGTTCACGCGCGCGGCGTTCTCGAAGCCTGAACGGTCCAAGTGGTTATCGCCCAGCCCGATGCGGGTGGAGGCCTCGATGAACTTCGTGATGCCGCCGGGGGAGAAGAATACGTGCGGGCCCACCGGGCGGCCGAAGAACATGTCGTCGTTGGAGTACAGGAAGTGCTCACTCAGGCCTTCGATGTGCTGCAGTTGGGCCTCGACGGCCTGCGAGTTGTGCGTGGGCAGGACCGAGGGGTCCTTGAAATGCTCTTCGCTGCGCACGATGTTAATGGCCGGATGTTCGGCGTTCAGCCACTCCGGCACGGGGGAGTCCGTGGCGATGTAGATGTTGCGGATCCACGGGGCGAACATGTACACCGAGCGCAGCGCGTACTTGAGTTCGTTGATCTGGCGGAAGCGGGCCTCGGCGTCGTCCCCTTCGCCGAGGATGACCCCTTCCATCCGCTTGCGGCGGGCGGCCTGGTAGGCCGGGTCGTTGCCGTCCACCCAGGAGAAGACGATGTCGATCTCGAAGTCGATGTCCGTGGCGTGGTCGGCGAACATGTTCTCGATGGTGGGCCAGTCCAGGCCGTACCGGCGCACGGTCCCGCGGACGGCTTCGGCGGCAGGGAGGGAACGCCGGGTCAGCGAGTTTTCAATGGGAAGGATGAGCTTCTCGTCCTGCCACATCCACAGTTCCAGCTGCACGCCGGCCGACTGGCCGTAGACCAGCCCGCCGTTCGGCTCGATGCGGGGACGGTAGAGCCGGAAGATGCGGGCCTGGTTGCCCTCGGCGAGCCGGCCGTCGCCGACCAGCAGCGCGCGCTTTTTCTTGGCGTCCACGGTCATGGAGTAGAACGGCTCGTTCAGGCAGGCCTCGGCCAGTGCGTCCTGAAGTTCCCGGCGGTCATCCCAGTTGATGGCGATGACCGGGCGCGCGTCATTGCCCCGGACCAGCAGGTAGCCGATGCCTGCGTCATCGAGCACGCGGCGGATGAACAGCAGGTCCTCGACCATCGCCTCATGCTGTGTGCGGTCCTTGTTGACCAACGCATAGCGGCGCTTGACCTTGACCACATCCTCGCGGTCGCTCAAGCGGGCGACGGCGGCGGGAGAGGTTACCTCAACGACGTCGCGCTGGCTTTCCTCCGGTTCAGGAGAACCAAAGTAAGCATCCGAAATGTCACTGGGGGCAAGCGATTCGGTAATGGAAGTCTCCTTCTAGTTGAGGGCAGGGCGTGCCACCTCCATAGTAAGCCCGCCTTCCCGCCCGGGGACGCGGCTGCCGACTCAGCGGGCTTCGAGGGCGGGGGAGGACGCGAGGAGCTGCTGTGTGTAGGGATGCTGCGGCGCCGCGAAGAGCTGCTCCGCCGGGCCTTGTTCGACGATCCGGCCGCGCCGCAGGACGGCCACGCGGTCGCTCATGTGCCGCACCACGCCCAGGTCGTGCGAGATGAACAGGTAGCCCAGCCCCAGTTCCCGCTGCAGGTCATCGAGCAGGTCCAGGATCTGGGCCTGGATCGAGACGTCCAGTGCCGAGGCCGGTTCGTCGCAGATCAGGATCCGGGGCCGCGGCGCCAGGGCGCGGGCGATGGCGACGCGTTGGCGCTGCCCGCCTGAAAGTGTGCGCGGGCCGCGGCGGGCGAAGTCCGCGGGCAGCCCGACCATCTCCAGTAGTTCGCTGACCTGGGCTTCTTTGCCACGGGGATTCAGCGTCCGGCCGCCGGTGGCAGCATCCGCCAGGGTCTGGCCGACGGTCAGCCGCGGGTCGAACGAGCTGAGCGGGTCCTGGTACACGGTGCCGAGCAACGGCCGCCTGCCGCGGCGCTCCTTCTCGGTGATCGCGCTCCAGAGCTCGCCGAACAGCCGGACCTCGCCGGCATCAGGCATGGTGAGGCCGAGGGCGATGCGGGCAATGGTGGTTTTGCCGGAACCGGACTCGCCCACCAGCCCGAGCGTCTCCCCGGCGCCCAGTTCGAAGGAGACATTATCGACGGCGGTAAAGCTGGTTTTGTCCGGGGTGCGGAACCGCTTGGCCAGGTCTGTGGCCTGCAGGACGGGTGTGCTGGCGCCGGACTGCGGGATTCCGCGGTCCGGCGCTGTCGGTTGCGGTGCCTTCGCGCCGGACGAGATTGACAGACCCGACGAGCCGGACGCCTCCGAAGTGCCCGACATCACCGACGGGCCGGAGAGCCGCGCCCCGCGGGGGTGGCCGGAGGGCACCGCGCGCAGCAGCTTCTTCGTGTAGTCGTGCTGCGGCGAGCCCAGGACCTGCGCCACCGGGCCCTGTTCGACAATCCTGCCCTCGGTCATCACCGCTATCTGGTCCGCCACCGAGCCGACCACGGCCAGATCATGGCTGATCAGCAGCATCGCCGTTCCCCGCTCGCGCAGCGATGCCAGCAGGTCAAGAATCTGCGCCTGCACCGTGGCGTCGAGGGCGGTGGTCGGCTCGTCGGCGATGAGCAGTGCCGGATCCTGCGCGATGGCGGACGCGATCAGGGCCCGCTGGCGCAGGCCGCCGGACAGTTCGCCGGAGCGCTGGCCCGCCCGCAGCTGCGGATCGTCCATGCCCACGTCTGCCAACAGCTTCAGCACCCGCTGGCCACGCTCGGCCCGGGTCAGCCGGGTGCGCAGCCGGAGCGAATCCTCAATCTCGCGGCCGATGGTCCGCAGTGGATCCAGCGAGACCAGCGCATCCTGCAGCACAAAGCCCACCTTGCTGCCGCGAAGCTGCCGCCAGCCGCGCCGGCCCAGCCCGGTCAAGGACTCGCCGCCCAGTTCCATCCGTTCCGCCGAAACATCCGCGGTATCTCCGGCGAGGCCGATCAGGGACCGGGCAGTAACGGACTTGCCGGAACCGGATTCGCCCACCAGTGCCAGGCACTGCCCGCGGTCGATGGACAGGGACACCCCGCGCACTGCCGGGACGGCACCAAAGCCGACGTTGAGGTTCTCAACCCGCAGCACGGCGTCGTTCTTAGCAATCACCGGCCGGCCACCCTTCGCTGCAGGGCGCGCCCCAGCACGGTCGAGGACGCCGCCGTCAGGACAATCGCGACGCCGGGGAAGAACGTCATCCACCATGCCGTGCCCAGATAGGTCCGGCCGGCCGCCAGCATCGCGCCCCACTCGGCCGCCGGCGGCGGTGCCCCGAGGCCGAGGAAGCTCAGCGAGGACGCCCACACCACGGCCTGCCCCAGCCCGAGCGTGCCAAGCACAAACACGGGGGAGAGGGCGTTGGGCAGGATGTGGCGGAAGAGCACCTGCGCCGGACGGCGGCCAAGTACGACGGCGGCCTCCACCATTGCGGACGACCTCACCTGGCTGATTTGGCCGCGGATGATGCGCGCGTAGCCCGGTGCAGTGGAGAGTCCGACGGCGACAACCGAGGTGGTGATCCCCGGTCCGGCCAGCGCGATGAATACCAGCGCCAGCAGCAGGCCCGGCAGCGCGAACAGCACTTCGAGGATCCGGCCCACGCCGAAGTCCAGCCAGCGGCCGCCGAGCCCGGCCAGTGTGCCGAGCACCAGTGCCAGCCCGACGCCGATGGCGGTGGCCGCGGCGCCGATCAGCAGGGACGGGCGGGCGCCATGGATCACCCGGGAGTAGATGTCGCGGCCGGATTCGTCGGTGCCGAACCAGTGTTTCGCGGACGGGCCCTGGAACGAGTCGGCCGGGTTGATTGCCAGCGGGTCGAACGGTGCCAGCAGCGTGGGGAAGCACGCGGCCAGCACCAGGAACAGCGCGACGGCGGCGGCCCCGAGTTCGACGGCGCGCAGGCCGGACACCCGGCGCAGGCCGCGGGTGGGGCCGAGGGTTCCCGGGGCGCCGGGCGTGCCGGGAGTCTCTGCGACATCAGGGGTTCCAGCCGCTCTTGAGGTCCCGGCGAGGACCGGGTCCTGGTGGTTGCGTTTGCTCGAGAAGATGCTCATGCTGCCCGCAATCGTGGATCGGCGGCGCGCTCGGCCACGTCGCTGGCGGCCATGACCACCACATACGACAGTGCCGAGACCAGGGCGACGCCGGTGACCAGCGGGATGTCGCGCAGCGTGACGGCGTTGAGCAGGGTCCGGCCCAGCCCCGGGCGGGCGAAAATGGACTCCACCACGACGGCGCCGCTGAGCAGACTGCCGAAGGCCCAGCCGGATAGCGCGATCCCGGGCAGCGCGGCATGGCGCAGGGCATGGCGGAACAACACGCCGGTTTCGCCTTCGCCGCGGGCGCGGGCCGAAAGGGCGAAGGGCGACGTCATGGCGTTGAGCATCGATTCGCGCATCACCTGGCCCAGGAACCCGGCCAGCGGCAGGGCCAGCGCGAGCACGGGCAGCACGAGACCGTCGGCGGAGTTCGTGCTGACCGGCGGCAGCCAGCCGAGGGTGTTGCTGAACAGCAGGATCAGAATGCTGGCCAGCCAGAAGTGCGGCACCGCGGCTGCGGCGATCTCCAGCCCCGAAGCAACGACGGCGGCCGCCTTGCCGTTCAGCGTGGACCAGCCGGCAAGCGCGAGCGACAGCAGCCAGGCGACCAGCAGGGCAAGGGCGGACAGCAGGAGGGTGCCGGGCAGTTGGTTGCCGAGCAGTTCGGCCACCGGCATCCGCAGCGAGTAGGAGTCGCCCAGGTCGCCCTGCACCAGCCGGCCCATCTGGGTGAAGTATTGGACCAGCAGCGGCTGGTCCAGCCCGTAGTCCCGGCGGACCTGCTCCAGCGCCTCGGGCGACGCCTGCGATCCCGGCCCGCCCAGGATGGCCTCGGCCGGGTCGCCGGGGATCAAGCGGATGCCGAAGAAGATCAGCGTGGCGACGGCCCACAGCACGAAGACCGCGCCCAGCACCTTGGCGAGCAGCCAGCGGACGGTTGTTGGGAAGCGGACGCCATCGGCCAGCGTCCGCTCCGGCCCCCGGTTGTCACTCACCGCGCGCCCGCTGTCGCCGTTGCTCAGCGCCGGCCGGCCGGGAGCCGGTTGCTCAGGAGTTGAGCCAGGCATCGTAGAACGTCGGCGTGGACACGGTGGGCAGCGCCCGCAGCCCGGAGACTTCCGAGCGGTACAGGAAGTGGTTCTGCTGGTCGTATAGGGGCAGGATGTAGTAGCCCTCCAGCACGATCTTCTGCGCCTCTTCGTACAGCGCCGCGCGCTCGGCCGGGTCGGAGGTTCCGCTGCCCTTGGTCAACAGTTCATCGAGCTCGTCCTGCTTCACCTGGGACAGGTTGGCGAAGTAGCCGCTGGGTGCCGGAACGGTGCTGTCCGAGTGGAACAGGATCCGCAGCACGTCCGGGCCCACCTTGGTATAGGGGGCGCTGACCAGGTTGTAATCGTTCTCGGCCAGGGCGCCGTACCAGCTGGACAGATCCAGCAGGTTCAGCTTGATCTCAAAGCCGGCTTCCTTGGCCGTGGCCTGCAGCTGCTCGAACAGGGACTGCTCGGCCGGAATGGACTGGTTGGTGCTGACCGGGAATTCCAGGCTCAGCCGCTTCCCGTCCTTCACCCGGTAGCCCTCGGCGTCCCGCTCGGTCCAGCCGGCTTCGTCCAACAAACGGTTGGCCTCGGCCGGGTCATAGCCGAACAGGGACTCGTCGGAGTAGCCCAGCGGCTCGACACTGGAGAGCGGTGAGTACGAGCGTTCGGCGGTCCCGAAGAACAAGGAGGAAACGCCGTCGTTCACGTTCACGGCCCGCACAAACGCCTCGCGCACCAGCGGATCGTTGAAGGGCGCCTTGCTGGTGTTCAGCTCCAGCCGGTTGGACGCGCCGGGTCGTGGCGCGTCAAGATGCTTGATGACGTCGTTGTTCTCCGCCGCGGCAATAGTGTCCGGCTGCGCGTTGTCGATCACGTGCACCTCGCCGGCCTGCAGTGCGGCGTAGCGGGTGGCGGATTCCGGAATGAACTTCCAGGTGATGGACTCCAGGTAGGCCGGGCCCTCATGGGCGGCATCGGCCGGCGGGGAGTTGTAGTTCTCGTTGCGGACCATGGTGATCGAGTCCTGCTTGACCCAGTCCTCCACGATGAACGGGCCGGTGCCCACCGGCGCGGCGCAGTTCTCTTCCTGGCTGCGCTCGAGGGCCTTGGGGGACTGGATGGCGACCCACGGCATGCTGAAGGATTCCAGCAGCGCGCTGTCCGGAGCCTTGAGGTTCAGCTTGAGAGTGAGGTCGTCGACGGCCTCGGCGCTCTCGATCTTCTGCAGCGCCAGGTAGCCGGTGGAAGACGCGGTTTCGGGGTCCTGGACGTGCTCGATGTTGGCCTTCACCGCCTCGGCATTGAGCGGGGTGCCGTCGGTGAACTGCACGCCCTCGCGCAGCGTGAAGGTCCAGGTCAGGCCGTCTTCGCTTTCCTGCCATTCGCTGGCCAGCCACGGGATGATCTCGCCGTCGTCGTTCTTGGAAACCAGCGGTTCCAGATACTGGCTCGCCGCCAGCGCCTGCGGGTAATTGCCGCCCACATGCGGATCCAGGCAGGTCGGTTCGGCGTCGCCCGTGGCGTAGACCAGATTCCCGCCGCTGACCGGCTCGCCCGCGTTCTCTTCGGAACCGGTGCCGCCGGCACTGCAACCGGCCAAAAGTACGACGGCGGCCGCGGCACCTGCCGCGGAAACGACGGCACGGCGCGGGGTACGGAAGGGAAACGACATTGGATACTTCCTCAACTGGATCCGCCCGGCGGTGGCCTGCGGCGGTGTTACACGGCCGGAAGGGCGCCGGCCGCAGTTTGCTCCCATTAAGGGTAGGTCAGCCGCGCAAACCGGCGCATGACGGGCCGCACAGTGTGACCAACCTCTCCGGCGGGCCGGCGGGGCCAGGGGGTGGGCGGGCAGTAATGGAAGTCTCATGGCGGCGCGGGGAAACGTACTATGGTGCTGTGGCCGCCCGGCACCGCCGCCGTACGGAGGACCACCAGACCGGACGGGGGTTCCGTCCGGCTGCCGCAGCTGATGACTTTTGGACTGGAGCCTGTCGCGTGCTTGATCAGACGACCATTGAGAAGATTGCCGATGAGCTGGTGGAGGCAGGGCGCACCCGTACCCCGGTGCCGCGGCTGACGGCCCGCTACCCGGAGATGACGGTGGAGGACTCCTATGCCGTGCAGAACCTCTGGCGGGAGCGCAGCGAAGCGAACGGCCGCAAGCTCGCCGGGCGCAAGATCGGTCTGACTTCCAAGGCGATGCAGGCCGCCACCGGCATTACCGAACCGGACTACGGCATCATCTTCGACGACATGATCCTCGAAAACGGCTGCACGGTGAAGTGGGACCAGTACACCCACCCGCGCGTCGAGGTGGAGCTCGCATTCGTGCTGAACCGCGATGTGAAGGGCCCCAACGCCTCCATCTTCGACGTGCTGAACGCCACCGAATACGTGGTCCCCGCGCTGGAGATCCTGGACTCGCGGATCGAGATGGAAGGCCGCACCATCGTGGACACCATCTCCGACAACGCCGCCATGGGCGCCATGGTGATCGGCGGCAACCCGGTCCGCCCGCAGGACGTGGACCTGCGCTGGATCGCCGCGATCCTGTACAAAAACCAGACCGTGGAGGAGACCGGCGTCGCCGCCGGCGTCCTGAACCACCCGGCCGCGGGCGTGTACTGGCTGGCCAACAAGATCGCCCCGCACGGCGACCATCTCAAGGCTGGCGAAACCATCCTTGCCGGTTCCTTTACCCGTCCCATGTGGGTCTACGAGGGCGACACCGTGCACGCAGACTACGGACAGCTGGGATCCATCACATGCCGATTCGAGTAGAAGCAGCGCCGTCCTTCAAGGACCTTGTCAACAACGCCGACCGCACCATCGCCGGCATGTTCGTGTGCTCAGGCGACGCGGGCATCGCCGAGATCTGCGCCGGCTCCGGCATCGACTACCTGCTGATCGACGCCGAACACGGGCCCAACGGGCTGGAAACGGTCCTGGCCCAGCTGCGCGCCATCGCCGGCTACCCTGCCATCCCCGTGGTCCGCGTCCCCTTCAACGATCCGGTGCTGATCAAGCAGTTCCTGGACATCGGGGCGCAGTCGCTGATCGTCCCGATGGTCAACAATGCCGAGCAGGCCCAGGCCGCGGTGGCGGCCATGCACTACCCGCCGCGCGGTATCCGCGGGGTGGGTTCCGCGCTGGCCCGTTCGGCACGCTGGAACCGCATCCCCGACTACCTGAACCGTGCCGAGGAGCTGGTCACCCTGGTGGTACAGGTCGAGGCGGCCGAGGCAGTCCAGAACGCCGCGGAGATCGCGGCGGTGGACGGGATCGACGGCATCTTCATCGGCCCGTCTGACCTGGCCGCCTCCATGGGCGTGCTCGGCCAGCAGGAGCATCCGGACGTGGTGGCCGCGGTGGTCAAGACCATCCAGGACGTGAAGGCCGCCGGTAAGTTCGTCGGCGTCAACGCGTTCGTCGAAGCCTCTGCGCGGCGCTACGTCGACGCCGGGGCGGACTTCGTCAACGTCGGAGCCGACGTGGCGCTGCTGGCCCGCGGGACCGAGGCGCTCGCCGCCAAGTACATTCCGGAAGAAGCAGGGGTCGGGGCAGAAGCCCAAGCGCCCCGCGCCAGCTACTGACCTTCGCTCATTGTGCAGCTGGTGCCCTTTTGAACGCTGGAAAGGGCCCCGGCTGCACAATGGATCTGCCGGGCCCGAACCGGTGTGGTCCGGGAGGCTTGCTCAGCGAAGGTACTCCAGGGCCTCGACGTTCAGTGCGCGCCGCTTCACCGAGATCGCCTTCGCGTAATACCCGACCAGCTGCTCGCACAGCACGGGCCAGGTCCGGCCCTGGACCGACTCAAAGGCCGCCTGGCCGAAGGCGCGGCGTTTGATGTCGTCACCGATCAGGTCCTGCACGCGGGAGCGCAGTTCATCCAGCCTTCCCGGGGCGTAGATCCAGCCCGTCCGTGACTGGTCCACCAGATCCAGTGGACCGCCCCGTCCTACCGCCACCACCGGTACCCCGGAGGCCTGTGCTTCCTGGATGGTTTGGCAGAACGTCTCGGATTCACCTGGGTGGACAAACAGATCGAAGCTGGCCACCATCCGCGCCAGGTCCTCGCCGCCCTGGAAGCCGGCGAAATACGCATCGGGCAGCTTGGCACGCAGCGAGTCCTTCAGCGGCCCGGACCCCACAATAACCAGCCGGGTGCCGGGCAAGTCGGCGAGCACGGCAAGATCCTCAACCTGCTTCTCCGCCGCCAGCCGGCCCACAAAACCGATGATCCGCTCACCGTTGGGCGCCACGGAAGCCCGCCACCCGGCGTCGTACTTTTGCGGGTTGAAACGCGAGGTGTCCACGCCCCGCCGCCATAGGTGCACCCGCCGGACGCCGTGGCTGTGCAGCTGGTTCACGGCGAAGCTGGACGGCGCCAGCGTGAGTGTGGAGAGTTCGTGGATGTTCTCCACGTGCTGCCACAACAACTGCTCCAGCCATGGAGCGCCGTAGCGCGCGGCATAGGCGGGAACCTCGGTTTGGTAGATGGAAACGGCGGGGATGCCCAGCTGGTGCGCGGCCTGCACGGCCCGCCAGCCGAGGACGAACGGCGAGGCCACATGCACCACCTCGGGCATGAAGTCCGCGAAGATCCGCCGCAGCCGCGCCGGCGTCCCGGCGGCGACCCGGACGTTGGCGTAGCCGCGCAGCGGGACGGACGGCAGCCGGTGCACCGGGTAGCCCTCCACCTTGGCCGGCGCCTCGTCATCCAGGATGACGTCGGGGCGATGACCAGCACGTCGTCGCCCCGCCGGCGCAGGTGCGCAATGACCTGCAGCAGCGAGTGGGTGACGCCGTTCATATGCGGCAGGAACGATTCAGCAACAATGGCGATCCTCACGCTTCTACCGTGGCGGCCGGTCGCAGACTCCCGGCGATGACAGGGTTTCGCCCCGGTGAACAGTTGCAGAAGACTCACGACGGCGCCGGTGCGGGCCGGTGGCGGGAGAGGGCTAGTGTAGTCGGGTGACTCTTGGACTTCTGAGCGTGATTCTGGTGGCGATTTTCCTCGGCTCGGTAGCCCAGCGGATTGCCGGGGTGGGCTTCGCGCTGCTGCTCTCGCCCATCCTGGTGATGCTGCTCGGCGCGCACACGGGGATCATGATGATCAATATCTGCTCGGTGGTCTCCTGCGGCCTGATCGTGCCGCGGGTCTGGGCGGACATCAACTGGAACATGTTCTGGTGGCTGACCATCCCCGCCACACTCGGGACCATCGGCGGCTCCTTCATTGCCGTCAACGTTCCGTCCGCGCCGCTGGTGGTGACGGTCGGTGCCGTCGTCATCTTTGCCCTGGTTCTGTCCGTGATGCTCCACCGCGCATCCGTGACGGTCAGTGGCAATCCGCCCAAGGCACTGGCCGGGCTGGGGTCGGGACTGACCAACTCCCTGGCCGGAGTGGGCGGTCCTACCGTCAGCGCCTACGCGGTGCTGGCCCGCTGGCCGCAGCGCGAGTTCGCCGGCACCCTGCAGCCCTATTTCTTCGTGATCTGCCTGATCACCGTCGGCGTGCGGACCTGGCTCAACCCGTCCCATCTGCCGCAGCTGGATTGGTGGATGTGGGCCGCGCTGGGGGTCATGATCGTGGTCGGGATCTTCACGGGGGAGAAGTTGTTGCGGCACATCCAGGACGACCACGCGCGGGTGGCGGTCATCATCATGGCGTTCGTGGGCGCCGTCGCGGCTTTGATCAAGGGGCTGCTGGACCTCAATGGTTAAAGCTGGGCCTCAACGGTTAAAGCGGTGCTTTTATTCCCGTAGCGCACCTTTTCCACCGGTTCCGCCCCCGCACTGGCTTTTTATTCTAAAGCAGGTATGGTCTCTCATACCGTTGTATTTCGCCTTGAAAAAGGAGCTGGAATGGCAGGAAAGTCCCCGCAAGGGTCTAACACCAAGAAGCAGGGTAAATCTATCAAGGAAAAGCGCGCCGAGAAGCGCTCGAAGTCCTCAGCTGAGGAGGAGCTCATTCCCAAGCGCCGCAAGGGCGCCTAAACTGGGGCTCGATGGGGAAACCTAGGCTGGCGGAAATCCGGAGGCAGTCCGCGGCATTCTTGCCGTGTTGATTTCCCGGAATATTCCGCCTTTCCGGGCGGCTGGTTCTTTTTGAACCAGCCGCCCGCTTCCATTTAAAGTCCCTTGATTCAGAAACCTCACTAAAAATGTTTGCCTAACACCTTTTTCCAAACAGCGGATTTTTTCTTTCCGCGCCGGTGAAAGTGCATGATTGGCCCGCGCCCACCGCTCAATTTTGGTGCTGGCTGCCCTTCGCTGCCCGGCGTAACATCTGTCTCGGGTGGCCCATGGTGAGAAGGAGCAGACCATGGAATGGATCCGGCCGGAAGACGCCGGCTACGACGAAGCACGCACACTTTTCAACGCGATGATCGACCGGCGGCCGGCCGTCATCGCCCAATGTTCGAGCGCGGCCGACATCCGCGAAGCGCTGTCATACGGGCGGCAGCACGGCCTCGAGATCGCCGTCAGATCAGGCGGGCACTCCGTTGCGGGCATGTCCATGAACGACGGCGGAATGGTCATCGACGTGCGCGGGCTGAAGGACATCGCCGTCGACCCTCAGGCCCGCACCGCAACCGTTGGCGGCGGCGTAACCTGGGGAGAGTTCGATCGGGCGGGGCAGCCCTACGGCCTGGCGGTAACCGGCGGCCGGGTCTCCACGACCGGCGTTTCCGGTTTCACTTTGGGCGGCGGCTCCGGCTGGATGGACCGCGGCTGGGGACTGGCCTGCGACAATCTGGTCTCCGTGGATCTGATGACGGCGGCAGGGGAGGAAGTGACGGCCAGCGCCACTGAGAACCCGGAGCTGTTCTGGGCGCTGCACGGCGGCGGCGGGAATTTTGGCATCGCCACCTCCCTCACCTTCAAAATGTACGACGTCGGCGAGCAGGTCCAGTGCGGCCTGCTGCTATGGCCGCTCGGACAGGCCCGGGAAGTGGCGCGCGCCTACCTGGACTTCGTACCTGCCTCGCCCGAAGCCCTGGGCTCTTGCCTGCTCACGGTGATCGCTCCGCCCGAGGAGTTCGTGCCGGCCGAACTGCAGGGCAAGCCGGCACTGGCCATCGTGGTGGTCTATGCGGGCGACCCGGAGGAGGGCAGGGAAGCAGTCCAACCGCTGAGGGCGCTGCAGCCAGCAGCCGATATTGTCGAACCCCGTCCCTATGCGGATTTCCAGTGCATGCTCGACGATGCCCCGGGGCAGCTGAACTACTGGACGGCGGACTACCACGACGAGTTTCCGGACGCGGCGCTGGACGTCTTCCTCCGGTTCGGGGAAGCGCTGCCGCATGAATCCTCGCAGATGCTGCTGGCACCCTGGGGCGGCCAGGCCGGCAGGGTTGACCCGGGCTCCACACCGATGGCCCGGCGCACTGCCCAATGGGTCACCCACCCCTTTGCCTTGTGGCAGGATCCGGCACAGACTGCTGAAGCCATCGGCTGGGCCAAGGGCTTCCGTCGCGATATCGCCCCCTATGCCAGCGGCGGCGTATACCTGAACTTCATCGGCCACGAGGGGCAGGAGCGGATCAAGGCGGCCTTCGGGCCCGAGAACTACGCCAGGCTCGCGCGGATCAAACGGGACTTCGATCCGGACAATATCTTCCGCGGGAACCAGAACATCCTGCCCGCTGCCGGCGAGCCGGCCGAAAGGGAAGGTGCCGTTGCCCCCTGAGGTACGTGCCGCCGTCGTACGTTGACGCGTTTTCCCGCCGAGGCCTGTCAACCTCTAGCCCGAACCAGGACCGGCGCGTAGCGTTGAAAAGGTTCCCGCCGCCAGAAATCGCGGCCCGGCACGCGAATCATTGACAGGAGTTCCAGACATGAAAGCTCTGACCTGGCAAGGCAAACGTCAAGTGTCCGTCGAGGAGGTTCCGGACCCGGCCATCCAGGACCCCACGGATGCCATCATCCGCGTCACCTCCACCGCCATCTGCGGCTCGGACCTGCACCTGTACGAGGTCCTAGGCCCGTTTATGAATAAGGGCGACATCCTCGGCCACGAGCCCATGGGCATTGTGGAGGAAGTCGGCAGCGCCGTCACCAACATCAAGCCCGGCGACAAGGTGGTCATTCCGTTCAACATCGCCTGCGGGAACTGCTTCATGTGCGGCCTCGGCCTGCAATCGCAGTGCGAGACCACGCAGGTCAGGGAGAAGGGATCCGGTGCGGCGATGTTCGGCTACACGGAACTCTACGGCTCGATCCCGGGCGGGCAGGCGGAGTACCTGCGGGTGCCGCACGCGGACTACGGGCCCATCAAGGTGGCCAACAACAGCATTCCGGACGAGCGGTACCTGTTCCTTTCCGACATCCTGCCCACAGCCTGGCAGGCCGTGGATTACGCCAATGTCCCCGGCGGCGGCACGCTGGCCGTCTTCGGGCTTGGCCCCATCGGGCAGCTGGCCAGCCGGATCGGCAAACACCTGGGCTACCGCGTCATCGCCGTCGAACGCATTCCGGAGCGGCGGCAGATGGCCGAGCGGCACGGCATCGCCACGCTGGACTGGACCCGGAACTGCGCCGATGACCTGCGCGACATGACCGGCGGACGCGGGCCGGACTCGGTGGTCGACGCGGTCGGGATGGAATCGCACGGTTCGCCGGTGGCGGCTGCCGCCCAGGCCGCCGTCGGGATCCTGCCGCACCCCGTGGCCAAGCTGGCGATGACGACGGCGGGGGTGGACCGGCTGGCCGCCCTGCACGCCGCCATTGATTCCGTCCGTCGCGGCGGGACCGTCTCGCTCTCCGGGGTCTATGGCGGGGAAGCGGATCCGATGCCGATGCTCAAGATGTTCGACAAGCAGCTCCAGCTGCGGATGGGCCAGTGCAACGTCAAGCACTGGATCACCGACCTGCTGCCGTTGGTGGACGACGACACGGACCCGTTGGCCTTGTCCGATCTGGTCACCCACCGCGTCTCCCTGGACGAGGCGCCGGCCATGTACGAGATGTTCCAGAAGAAGGAGGACGGCTGCATTAAGGTTGTGCTTCAGCCGTAGTGTTGCACGGCTGCCGGGCGAATGTGCTCGCTGCAGGGGCGGCGGGCTGTTAGTACCGCCGCTTTTGGCTGCTCCGCCGCGTCGCTGGCCGGACGACGGCCCGTCAACTGGCACCATGGAGACAATGAAACTCAAATGGCGCCCGGGCGGGCAAAGCGGACTGCCCATGCCCCTCTGGCTGCAAGGTGGTTTCGAACTTTTCCAGAGCGCGCTGCTCTCGGCGATCGTCGTGTTGCTGCCGCTCGTCGGTGTGTGGTTCGCGGACGGGTTCGAAGACCGCAGCTTCGATTCGCTGGCCAGGCTTGGCGGACAGGCCTGGCTACTGATCCATGGCGTGCCGCTGCAGCTGGAGATCCTCATGGGTCCCACGTCCGCCGATATGGAGCGGGGAACACTGTCCCTCGTCCCGCTGGGGCTGACCCTGCTGCCCTTCTTCCTGTCCTGGCGGGCAGGGCGGCGTCTGGCGCGTGCCGCGTACACCGACCAGCTCTGGCAGGCTCTGCTCGGCGCCCTCGGGGTGTATGCCTTTGTCGGCGGTGCCACGGCTTATCTCGTGCAGACAAATGAAGTGGAAATCTCCATGGTGGCCGGCGCCCTGATACCGGTGATCCCGGCCGGAGCCGGCCTGATCATCGGGGCCTACCGTGCGGCAGGATCGTGGGGACGGCTGATCGGCGTCGACGCGGCGGCCTGGGTGGCCAAGACCAGCCAGCATTCACGCTGGGCCGGTTCCTATGTCTGGTCCGTCATTCGGGCGGGCCTGCTGGCCGTCACCGCCGCGGTCTGCCTCTCCGCGCTGCTGCTGGCCGTGGACATTGCCCTGCATTGGGCGGACATCATCGAGATCTACCAGGAGCTCAACACGGGTGTGGTCGGCGGGATCGTGCTCACTGTCGCGCAGCTGGGTCTGCTGCCGAACTTCGTTGGCTGGACGCTGGCGTGGTCCTCCGGCGCCGGGTTCGCCGTCGGCACCGGCAGCTCCATCAGCCCGCTCGCCACCACGGTGGGCCCGCTCCCGGCGTTCCCGCTGCTCGGCGCCCTGCCCACCGGCGAACTGACCTACGGCATGGCGGCCCTGCTGCTGCCGGTAGTTGCCGGTGTGCTGGCCGGCTGGTGGTTCCTGCGCGAAGGTGAAAACCACTTTGACGAATGGCTGTCCATCAAGGTCCAGACCCGCTGGTTTACCGCCGCCGCTTCCACCCTGGCGCTTGGCCTGCTGATCGGCGCCGTCGCCGGGGCCAGCGCTGCCTTCATTGCCTGGCTGTCCCGCGGTTCCCTGGGCATCGGCCGTTTTGTGGACCTGGGGCCGGACCCGATGTGGACGGCACTCTGGGTAGCGCTGGAAGTGGCTGTCGGCGTCGTTATTGGTTACGCCGTGGGGCCCTGGCTGGAGCGCGAACCGCGCCGCGCAGCAACAACGACGGCGGAGAGCCGCGGAAAGAAAGACTAGCTCCCGCCATTCTTACGACGGATCTGTCAGCTCTCCGGGTTGAACAGGCTGTTGTAGTCGAGCAGCTTTTCCGAGTACTCACTGGTGCACTGTTCCTGCGCGCTCTGGGTGACCGCCAGCCGCGTGCACTCCTCGTACTGTGCCGTGAGCGGCCAGAAGACCATTTGAGCCAGGGCGGTCAGCGCGAAGAAACCGCCGACGATGATGCCGAAAATGAACGTGATCCGCAGCGTCCCCGGCAGGCCGTGCCGGACTGACTTCACCAGGCCCACGATCGAAACCACCACGGTGGCCACGGCCAGGACGAGCGCGGCAATCTTCCACGGCAGCGGCAGAGCCGCAGCCAGGAACGTGGCCAGCACCAGCAACAGCAGAACCCGCAGATAGAGACTGGCGTTTTTTGTTTGTTCCTCGCTGGGCCGCGGCCGTGTGTCATGTTCCATGGGTTTAAGCCTAGGCGAGCCGGGAGCATAAAGTTGACGCATGCGCATCGTGGTACTCGTCTCCGGCTCCGGCACCAACCTTCAGGCAGTCATCGAAGCGGTGAAAACAGGGGAGCTCGCCGCCGATATCGTCGCCGTGGGTTCCGACGTTCCTGGCTGCCTGGGGCTCGAGCGCGCCGAGGGTGCAGGCATCGAGACGTTCGTGGTGGCTCCTGCCGACTACGGCAGCCGGCCGGAATGGAACCGCGCACTGCAGGCCGCCGTCGCATCCTACTCACCCGATGTTGTGCTGCTCGCCGGTTTCATGCGCATTCTGGATGCCGAATTCGTCGAGGCCTTCGATGGCCGCATGGTCAACACCCATCCCGCCCTCCTGCCCTCGTTCCCCGGCGCCCACGGAGTCCGGGACGCGCTGGCCCACGGCGTGAAGATCACCGGCGTCACCGTGCACATTGTCGATTCCGGCGTGGACACCGGCCCCATCCTGGCGCAGGCCGCCGTGCCCGTCCGCGAAGAGGATACCGAGGAAGTCCTGCACGAGCGCATCAAAGTGGAGGAGCGCAAGCTCCTGGTGCAGACGCTGGCGGACCTCAGTACACGCACCGGCTAGCTTTTTTTGGCGACGATGGCGTCGGTGTGGTCGGTTGCAGCCTTCACGACTTATTGCGCTCTCGGAGCCCGGTTTCCTGTGGATAACCTTCCTGCGCAGTTAAACGTGTGATTACACTTGCTCGAACACATCAGCTAGCAACCCGACCAGTGCATAGGGGTCTCGGTGAACCGCAGGACCAAATTCAACACCTTCACGCGCGCTCGATCGTCGCTGTTTGCCGTGCTGGCAGTGGCCGCTCTCGGCCTCGCGGCCTGCGGCGGGGACGCCGAAGGCGAGCCCGGCAATTCAGCCTCACCCGCAACTTCGGCTGTTGCTGCTGAAACGGCTACTTCGGCGCCGACCCCAAGTGCCACGCCTAAATATAAGCCTGCTTCAGCCGAGGGGCCTGCGAAGAATGTGCCCGTCCCAGAAATGCCTGAACTCGCAAAAGAGGATTCCAAGAAGGGGCTAGAGGCCTTCACACTGTATTGGTACGACCTTTTGAATTACGCCTACGAGTCGGGAGACGTGGAAAGGCTGCAGGGCATTACTAATGAATCATGTGTCCGTTGCAGTGATGTCGCGAAGAATATCAAGGAATGGCATTCGGAGGGTCGCTGGCAGGTCGGTGGCAAGGTCGAAATAGATGGTACGGGAACTGATTTCGTCAGTAATTCCGCTGGTGAGTATCACGTTGCGATCCAACTCGTATCAGGAGAGCTTCGTTATTACCTTGCCGACGGCACGCTGCACGGAACGACTCCAGAATCTGACATGCAAGTCGATGTTCTCGTCGCCCGCTACGAAGAAGGGTCGTGGCAGACCGTCGATGTAGGCGTCGCTGGGGATATGTAGCGACAATGAGGAGAACCTTTTTCAAACGATTGAGGCAACGGATCTCCTGCCAACTGCTCGCGACAATGTTAGTAGCAGTCGTCGTAGTTGCCTTAAGCCACTCAGCCGCATTCGGTGCGAAAACGTCTCCAATGTTTGTGCCATTCTCGAAGTCAGCAGACAAGCCACCCGAAATGCTCTCCGATTGGGCAGGAGGACGACCTACGGTTACCTCCTATTACCCGGTCGCCGATGGAGGGGGATGGACTAGCAGCCCGAACGCGCTTCCAAAGCCGGACACGGTTTTTCGTTATGAGATCGCGTGTATGGATGAAGGGCGAGACAACATCGATATAGCTTGTCTCGGCGGCCTCCCTGAATGCGATGCGGCTGACGATGGACGAGTAGTTTTTTGGGAGTCGGCTTCGACTTTAGTCGAACCACTGCAATGGCGCCGGTTGGATGGATACTCGTGCCTGTATGCGGAGAAGCCTGTGGACGTCATGGACTTAATCGCTGAAGATATCCTTCAGGCGTTTCGTGACCTGCCGATAAACGCAGGTGAAGTACTCGGTCAGCCGGCTCCGCATACCTTGCGTGGTGCTGAAACTAATTTTTATGCGGATTCGGGTGAACAGTCAGCCGACTTCGAGCTTCATGGCCAAGAGATCCACCTCGAAGCCCATCCAGTGCAGTATGAGTGGAATTATGGAGATGGCGCCCGAGGCGGACCATTCCTGTTTCCTGGAGGTCCTCTTCAGGAAGGCGAATGGGGCACGAAAACGGATACGAGTCACATTTTTGAGGAAACGGGAGACTTTGCTGTTGGCCTTACAGTGACTTACCGCGCTACTTACACCGTCAACGGTGGGGTCGTTATCGATGTCCCTGGCGACGCCGCATTTTCAGCTGAGCCGGTGACTATCAGTGTGTGGCGATCGGTCGTAAACAATTTTGCTGACAACTGTCTTGAGAATCCGAATGGGGCTGGCTGCTGACGGCGTCTCCCAGAAGCATTCAGTGTAGTTCGGCGCCTTTGGTTTCGGGGGAAAACCGGGCCATCCAGAGCACGGCGATCAGCACTAGGCCGCCGGCGATGGCGAAGGACCAGGCGAGGCCGAGGTAGGGCCACATGATGGAGACGAAGATCAGCGGTCCGAAGCCGGCGCCGACGCGGGAGAAGGTCGAGGCCCAGCCGAAGCCGGAGCCGCGCAGTTCGGTGGGGTAGAGCTCGGAGACGTAAGCGTAGAGGACTGGGATGGCGATCTGGACGACGAACCCGTAGACCAGTAGCCAGGTAATCACGGCCGCAGGCACCTCAATCACCAGCGCCACAATGACCAGGATCAGAGCAGAGAGCGGTCCGGTGACCGCGAGGATCCACTTCCGGCCCGTCTTTTCCACGAAGTACGCGGCGACGATGACGCCCAGCAGTCCAACGCCTGCCATGCCGGCGGTGGTGATGAAGGCGCGGACTTCGGCGAAGCCGGACTCGATCAGAATGCGTGGCATCCAGGTCAGAGCCAGGTAATAGACCAACAGGATGCTGAAGAATAAGGCCCACACCGCCGTCGTTATTTTCCAGTTGTGTTTCCAGATGGCCGGGAACTGTTCAAAGATGTTGCCGACGGAGAGCTTTGGCGCTGCCTCGGGCTCGGGCAGCCGCCATTCGGTGGGTGTGCCGCCGGTGCGTCTGACCAGATCGTTGATGATTCGGGCTGCTTCTTCGCCACGGCCTTTGCTGATCAGGAACAGGGGAGACTCCGGGACGGATCGGCGGATCCAGAAGACAAGAAGCGCCGGAAGCACCATGATCAACATGGTGTAGCGCCAATCGGCGAAGGTGGCCATGATGCCGGCGGAGACGAAACCGCAAAGGGCGGCGCCGACGGGCCACCAACCGTCCATCGCAGTGAGGACGCGGCCGCGTTGTTTGCGTGGCGTGAATTCACCGACAAGCGCGTAGTCCACGGGAACGCAGCCGCCAAGGCCGAAGCCTGCGATGAAGCGGAAGATGCAGAACCAGACTATGTCCGGGGCGAAGGCGCCGAAGACCGTGAAGATGGAAAAGACCAGCAGCGTGGCTGTGAAGGCTTTCTTCCGTCCGATGAGGTCCGCGATGGTGCCCCAGACGAATGCTCCGATAGCCATACCGATAAGGTTGGCGGTGCCAATCCACGCTGCCTGTGACGGTTCGAGGCTCCAGTGGTCGGACAGCAGGGGGATCAGGACGCCGTTGAGGGTGACATCCCACGCGTCGAACATGAACCCCAAGCCGCCGATGACGAAGATTTTTCCCTGTACCCTCCAGCGCCAGGGGAGTTCCTGCACTATGTGGTCGCCCGTGGGGATCCTCTGGGTTTCGGTCATGACGCCTTCCCTTTGCTACGCCTACAAAAACTCTACTGCGCCCGGTCTCGAGGTGCGCCGCGCGCGCGGCAACATCAAGATGAGAACTCTCTCATCCGGTTCTCCTGTTTATCTCACGTTCCAGGCGCACTGTTGTTACTAGCAAAGCACTCGGGCTCGCATCGAAGGACACCTCATGAACAAGCGGAACATCTGGATTGCAACGGGCTCCCTCGGGGTCATGGCACTTGGCCTGGGGGCCGCGGTTGCCGATAGTGTGCCCAGTCAGCAACACCTCGGCAGCATCACGGAACAGGCCCGCGTCTCGGCAACCATGCCAATCGTGGAGCGGGCAGTCTCGCCCGCGCAGGTGAACGTCGGGGACCAACCGCTTACGACGGCGGATTCGCCCACCAGCGCGCAGACGGCAGACTCGCCCGCGTCCCCGGCGTCAGCACAATCCCCGGCGTCGCCGGTGTCGGCACCGTCTCCTGCTACACCGGAGTCGGCGCCCAGCCCCGTCTCTTCGCCCAGCCCGGTCTCCTCAGCAAGCCCGGCGTCCGCCCCGAGCGCAGATACCGCCGCTGACTAAACCCGCCAGAACCGCTTCAACAGACTCGCCGAGCCCCGGATGTTTCCCCATCCGCCGGGGCTCGGCGTATTTATATCTGTCTCCAGAGGGATTGTCGCGGGGGAGTGGCTGGCGGGCGCCACTTCACACTCTCCGCTCAAGTCACCCGTGAACTAAACTGATGCCATCCCCCATACTTTTGCATCCTTGGAGATTTGCGTGAGCTTGAAGCAGCTTGACCGTGTTCCCATCCGCCGGGCCTTGATCTCGGTGTACGACAAGACCGGACTGGAGGAGCTGGCACAGGGCCTCCACCAGGCTGGCGTACGTATCGTTTCCACCGGGTCCACGGCCAAGAAGATCTCCGCGGCGGGCATCCCCGTAACAGAGGTGTCCGAGGTCACCGGCTTCCAGGAGTGCCTGGACGGCCGCGTCAAGACCCTGCATCCGCTGGTCCACGCCGGCATTCTGGCCGACCGCCGCCGCGAGGACCACGTCCAGCAGCTCAAGGAGCTCGGAGTGGAGGCGTTCGACCTCGTCGTCGTCAATCTTTACCCGTTTGTCGACACGGTGAAGTCCGGCGCGGGTCAGGACGAGGTAGTCGAGCAGATCGACATCGGCGGACCGTCCATGGTGCGCGCGGCCGCGAAAAACCACCCCAGCGTCGCCGTCGTCGTCGATCCCACCAAGTACGCGGATGTGGTGACCGCCGCAGCCGAAGGCGGCTTTGACCTGACCGCACGACGTCGGCTGGCGGCTGCCGCTTTTGCCCACACCGCTGCGTACGACAACGCCGTGGCCTCCTGGACTGCCGCGCAGTTCGGCGACGATACGGATGAGTCCAACCAGTGGCCGCCGTATGCCGGCCTGGCACTGGAGCGCTCGGAAGTGCTGCGCTACGGCGAAAACCCGCACCAAGGCGCTGCCCTCTATGTCGAGAAGGGCGCGACGCCGGGCATTGCCCAGGCCGACCAACTGCACGGCAAGCCGATGAGCTACAACAACTTTGTCGATGCCGACGCTGCCCTGCGTGCCGCGTTCGACCATACGGAACCCGCCGTGGCGATCATCAAGCACGCCAACCCGTGCGGCGTCGCCGTGGCCACGCCCGGTGCTGCCGATCCTATTGCGGACGCCCATGCCAAGGCCCACGCCTGCGATCCGGTTTCCGCGTTCGGCGGCGTGATTGCGGCCAACCGCACTGTGACCGCCGGCATGGCCAACACCGTGAAGGACATCTTCACCGAGGTGGTCATCGCGCCGGACTTCGAGCCCGAGGCCGTGGAGATCCTCTCGCGCAAGAAGAACATCCGCCTGCTCACGCTTCCGGACGGCTACCGCCGCGATCCGGCCGAAATCCGCCAGGTATCCGGCGGCGTGCTGGTCCAGGTGTCCGATACTTTGGAGGCCGACGGCGACAGCCCCGCGAACTGGACGCTTGCCGCCGGCGAGGCAGCGGATGAGCAGACGCTGGCCGATCTGGCCTTCGCATGGAAGTCCGTCCGCGCCGCCAAATCCAACGCGATCCTGCTGGCCAACGACGGCGCCGCGGTGGGCATCGGCATGGGCCAGGTCAACCGGCTGGATTCCTGCAAGCTCGCCGTGGAGCGCGCCAACACTTTGGGCGTGGCCGTCGACGGCGGTGCTGACGCCGCCGGGGGAGCCGCCAACGTCGAAGGCGCCGGTGCGCCGGAGCGGGCCCGCGGTGCGGTGGCTGCATCGGATGCGTTCTTCCCGTTCGCGGACGGACTGCAGATCCTGATCGACGCCGGCGTCCGCGCCGTCGTCCAGCCCGGCGGCTCGGTGCGTGACGAGGAAGTTGTGGCGGCAGCAAACGCCGCCGGCATCACCATGTACTTCACCGGGGCGCGCCACTTCTTCCACTAAACAGTTCCGCTATTGGCAAGTCTGGCCGACACCCCTTGCCAGCGCTGTGCCGGGCACCTAGGTTCAAAGCAACCGTTGTGCCCGGCAACGGCGTTTAAGGGGTTGCCGTGCTTCCGCTGCAGACCGTTGAATCGGCCGATTACTCGTCCAACGTATGGATCGGTCTCGCCGTCGTACTCATTATCGTGGCGGCGGCGCTGGCCTTTTGGCTGGTGCCCCGGTTCAGGAAGCCGCGTTCCCGCTCCGCGCAGGAGCTGGCAACTGCCCGCGAAGCGGAAGCACCCGGGGGTGCCATGCGGGACACTCACCTGGAGCACAGCAATGATGTGCGCCGCGGCCAGATCTTCGGACCGGGCAGCGGGTTCTAGCCGCCGAGAATCAAAGCGACCCGCCTGCTTGGCGCGGCGGGAGCGCGGTCATGAAATGGCCTATATCGGGCCACGATAGGGATCGAAGCGGCCTCCTCGGGTAAGTTAGATGGTGAATTCACACAGGATTTACAGAGTTCCGTAGACCTTAGGGAGACGCCTCACCAATGGCCAAGATTATCTATACCCACACCGACGAAGCGCCGATGCTGGCCACGTATTCGTTCTTGCCGATTGTCGAGGCCTTCGCTTCGACAGCAGGTGTGGAGGTGGAGACCCGCGACATCTCGCTGGCTGGCCGCATCATCGCCGTCTTCGGTGACTACCTCACCGAAGACCAGCGGACCGGCAACGCGCTGGCCGAGCTCGGAGAGCTGGCGAAGAAGCCGGAAGCCAACATCATCAAGCTGCCGAACATCAGCGCGTCCATCCCGCAGCTGAAGGCCGCCATCGCCGAGCTCCAGGGCAAGGGCTACGCCTTGCCGGACTACCCGGACAACCCCTCCTCGGACGAGGAGACGGACATCCGCTCCCGCTACGACAAGATCAAGGGTTCCGCCGTGAACCCGGTCCTGCGCGAAGGCAACTCGGACCGCCGCGCACCGCTTTCGGTAAAGAACTACGCCCGGCAGAACCCGCACTCCATGGGTGCCTGGTCGGCGGATTCGAAGACCAACGTCGCCACCATGGACGCCGATGACTTCCGCTCCAACGAGAAGTCCGTGGTCATTCCGGCCGACGATACGATCAAGATCCAGCTCGTTGCCGCAGACGGCACCGTCTCCGTCCTGAAGAAGGACTTCCCGGTCCTGGCCGGCGAGGTCATCGACGGCACCGTGATGCGCGCCGCCGCACTGGACGAGTTCCTCGCCGCACAGGTTGCCCGTGCCAAGGAAGAGGGCGTGCTCCTCTCAGCGCACCTGAAGGCCACCATGATGAAGGTCTCGGACCCGATCATCTTCGGCCACGTGGTCAAGGCCTACTTCCCTGAACTGTTTGAGACCTACGGCGAGCAGCTTACTGCCGCAGGCCTGAGCCCCAACAACGGCCTGGCCTCCATCCTCAACGGTCTTGAGGAACTGCCGGCCGACGTCCGCGAAGGCGTCCAGGCTGCCATCAAGAAGGGTCTGGAAGAGGGCCCGGCACTGGCCATGGTGGACTCCGACAAGGGCATCACCAACCTGCATGTTCCCAGCGACGTGATCGTGGACGCTTCCATGCCGGCCATGATCCGCACCTCCGGCCACATGTGGGGCCCGGACGGCCAGGAAGCGGACACGCTCGCCGTGCTCCCGGACAGCTCCTACGCCGGTATCTACCAGGTTGTCATCGATGACTGCCGTGCCAACGGCGCGTACGATCCGACCACCATGGGCACCGTCCCGAACGTCGGCCTGATGGCCCAAGCCGCTGAGGAATACGGCAGCCACGACAAGACGTTCGAGATCCAGACCGCCGGCACCGTCCAGCTTGTGGACGGCTCCGGCACCGTGCTGATCGAGCACCAGGTTGCCCCGGGCGACATCTGGCGTGCCTGCCAGACCAAGGACGTGCCGGTCCGCGACTGGGTCAAGCTGGCCGTCAACCGTGCCCGCGCATCCAACACCCCGGCCGTGTTCTGGCTGGATGAAACCCGCGCCCACGACGCCAACCTGATCGCCAAGGTCAAGGAATACCTGCAGGATCACAACACCGAGGGCCTGCAGCTCGAGATCATGTCCCCGGTGGAGGCCACCGCCTTCACCCTGGAACGCATCCGCAAGGGCGAGGACACCATCTCCGTTTCCGGCAACGTGCTCCGCGACTACCTGACGGACCTGTTCCCGATCCTCGAACTCGGCACCAGCGCGAAGATGCTGTCCATCGTTCCGCTGATCAACGGCGGCGGCCTGTTCGAAACCGGCGCCGGCGGATCGGCTCCGAAGCACGTGCAGCAGCTGCTGAAGGAAAACCACCTGCGCTGGGACAGCCTCGGCGAGTTCCTGGCCCTGGCCGTGAGCTTCGAGCACTTGGCCAACTCCACGGGCAACAAGCGGGCGCAGATCCTGGCCGACACGCTGGACCGCGCCACCGGAACCTTCCTGCTGGAGGACAAGTCGCCCAAGCGCAAGGTCGGCGAACTCGACAACCGCGGCAGCCACTACTACCTCGCCCGTTACTGGGCCGAGGAACTGGCCAAGCAGACCGAGGATGCCGAGCTGGCGAAGTCCTTCGCCGCCGTTGCCGACGCCCTGACCTCCAACGAGGATGCCATTATCGGCGAACTGCTCGCCGTGCAGGGTTCCCCCGTTGACATCGGCGGCTACTACGAGCCGGACGACGCCAAGGCCGCCCAGATCATGCGCCCGTCCGCCAAGCTCAACGAAGTTCTGGCAACGCTGAGCTAACGCCGACCAGGTACAGCCAAAAGCCTGAAGCGTACGACGACGGCCCGCACCTATTGAACGAAAGGTGCGGGCCGTCGTCGTACTTCGTTTTCAAGGAACAGGCCGAAGTAGCGGGAGCGGGAAGCTCGAGGACATGATCGCCGCGGAAATTCGATGACGTAGCGGTCCGGTTGGCATGAGGTACCGGATCCGTTGCCCAAGTGCGGCAGGATAGGAAGCATGCGATTTATTCCGAAGCGCCAAGCATCGACCGCCCGGTCGGTGACTAGGACCCTGAAAGCCGATCCGGACGCCGTGGAGTCAGCCACCGGACCCGGGGTGAAGCCGCAGGAACCGCGGGGGATTTTCGCCGCCGGCGTTGACCGCACGGCTCGGTGGACTGGCCGGGCCGTTGTCATCGCCATCGGCCTGGTGCTGGCCTGGTGGCTGGTGCGTTCGCTGTGGTCGGTGGTTTTCCCGACGATCCTGGCCCTGCTGCTGGCCAGCATCCTGTGGCCGGTGAACCGTCTGGTCCGGCGCATCATGCCTAAGGCGCTGGCGGCCTTTGTCACTGTGCTCGCGGCGCTGGCTGCCGTTGTCGGAGTGCTGATGCTGGTGATTCCGTCGCTCGCCTCGGGAACCGCGGGGCTGGCCGGAAGGGCGCGCGAGAACCTCGGGCAGATCACGCAGTTTCTGGCCGGACCGCCGTTCAATCTTGAAAACGCGGACCTGAATTCGCTGCTGGACACCGCAGTATCCCAGATCCGCGAGCACGCCGGCGGAATCGTCTCCGGAATCACCACCGGACTGGGGGCCATCACTTCGGGCGCGGTCATCTTTATCCTGGTTCTGGTCTTTACGTTCTTCTGCCTCAAAGACGGCGACCGCTTCCTCGCCTGGACCAGCCGGTGGACGGACGCGAAGGTCTACGTCCACGCCGCCGCGGTGACCTCCCGCGCCTGGCAGACCCTGTCCGGCTACATCTCGGCCCAGGCCGCCGTTGCCCTGGTCGACGCGGTCTTCATCGGCGCCGCCCTGTTTATCTTGGGCATTCCGCTGGCCTTCCCCTTGACCGTGCTGATCTTTATTGCGGCCTTCATCCCGGTGGTCGGTGCTGTGGCAACGGGCTTGCTGGCCGCCTTGATCGCCCTGATCTCCCACGGCTGGGTCACGGCCCTGATCGTGCTCGGCGTGGTGATTGTGGTTCAGCAGTTGGAGAGCAACCTCCTGCAGCCGTTCCTGGTGGGAACCAGACTGAAGATCCACCCGGCCGTGGTGCTGGCCTCCGTAACGGTCGGCGGCACCCTTTTCGGCATCGTCGGGGCTTTCCTCTCGGTACCGACAACAGCAGTGGGAATTGTCGTACTGCGTTATCTGCGGGACGTGGTCTTCCCGGTCCAATCGGAGGGGGACGCAGAGGCGGACGGTTCTGACAGCAGCCCACCGGAAGCCGAGGCAGCTGTGGCGGGCCCGCGGACCGAGCGGGGCTAACGGCAGATCTAACTACCCCGCACCCTCTACCGGCCACGTGTGCACCGGCTCGTTGGTGTGCATGTTGTGCGAATACTGCCGTGTCATCTCGGCCAGCGCGGCCGGACGGTCCAGCCCGCCTGCCTCGAGCAGCCGCAGGGTCTTGATCTGCCAGTTGGCGCCGTTCTGTTCCGTCTGGGCGCGGGCGCGCAGGATCTCCATGTACCGGTCGATCAGATCCGGGGCCACCCGAAGATCGGCCAGTCCGTCGGCGGCCAGCGGCAGCAGGTGGCGGATGATCAGCTCCACTACGGGAATGTCTCCGATGCCCGGCCAGTAGACGGTCGCTTCCAGGCCCTGCTTGGCACAGGTGATGAAGTTATCGGCCGCGCTCTTGAACGCGAGCCGGGACCACAGCGGCCGGTCCGCCGTCCTGAGCATCCGGACCAACCCGAAGAAGAAGGCAGCATTGGCAACGGTATCCACCACCGTAGGCCCGGCAGGAAGCAAACGGTTTTCGAGCCGCAGATTCGGTATGGCTTCACCAGGATCGTAGATGGGGCGGTTCCAGCGGTAGACGGTGCCGTTGTGCAGGCGGAGTTCCGGCAACAGCGGCGCGCCGGCCTTGGTCTGTTTGCCGCTGGTCCGCGAAAGTTCCGGCAGCAGGGCCGGGAAGTAGCGCACGTTCTCTTCGAACAGGTCGAAAATCGAGGTGATCCACCGCTCGCCGAACCACACGCGGGGCCGGACGCCCTGGTTGCGCATTTCAGGCGGCCGCGTGTCGATCGACTGCTTGAACACTTCGATCCGCGTCTCGTGCCAGAGCAGCTTCTCCATGAACACCGGTGAATTCGCCGCCAGCGCCACCTGCGGTCCGGCAACGATCTGGGCCGCGTTCCATACCGGCGCGAATTCGGCCGGCTGGACCTGCAGGTGCAACTGCACGCTGGTACAGGCGGCTTCCGGCGCAATGTTCTTGGCATAAAAGGACAGCGATTCGATTCCCCGCACGTCCATCAGCACGTCTTCGCCGCGGGCCTGCAGCACCGAAGTATTAAGGGCGGCATAACGCTTGCCGGCGCTGAGCCAGGACATGTCTTCCACGAGGGCGCGTTTGAGCGTGGGCAGGATACCGATCATGAGGATGCGGGCCTTCGCCGATGCGGCGCGTTCGTCCGCCTGGTTCAACTGGTCGCGCAGGCTGTTCTCGAGCTCCTCCAGCCCGCGGCCGGCCACGGCGAGGGCAGGATGGTTGAGCTCAATGTTGAAGGCGCCGATCTCGGTCTGGAAAGCGGGATCGGCGATGGCTTCGAGCACCGCGGAGTTGCGCAGCGCGGGGGAGCAGTCCGCATTGGTCAGGTTCAGCTCCAGCTCCATGCCAATGGAACCTGTTCCGGCGAAGTCGGCAGTGGCTAGATAATGCCCAAAGCTTTCCAGGTTTTCCAGCAGACGTTCACGGTAGCGGGTGCGCTGCTCACGGCTGAACGTCTTGGTTTTGACTTCTGAGCCCATGCTTGAAGGTAACCATCACACAGGCACCTTGTATAGGGTGGCAGGCCATCAGTGATAGCCAGCCACACAAGGGTGCGGCCCCGCACCCGGAAGGGCAAGGGGCCGCACTACACGCCGACAGGGAATTACGCCTCCACTGACTTCTGGTCGTCGGTAGCTTCGGCGCTATCCACCGCCACGGTTTCAGCCGCTCCGGTGACAACCTCGATCTTGCGCGGCTTGGCCTTCTCGCTGACAGGGATGGACACCGCGAGCACGCCATTTTCGTACCGGGCCGAGATGGCATCGATGTCGATGCCCTGGCCCAGGTTGAGCTGGCGCAGGAATGAGCCGCCTTCGCGCTCGCGGGTGAGCCACTTGACGCCTTCCGCGCCTCGCACAGTGCGCTCGGCCCGGATGGTCAGCAGCTGCCCGTCGACGTCAATGTCAACGGATCCCGGATCGATGCCAGGCAGGTCAGCGTTCAGAATGTAGTGGTCCCCGTCGCGGTACAGATCCATCGGCATTAGCCGCAGGCCCGGGCGGTTTTCCAGCAGGGCTCCGGCGACGCGGTCCAGTTCACGGAATGGGTCAAACTTCATGGCCATTGTCATCAACTCCTTCGCACCAACGCCCCGTACGGAGCGGTTGTCTTGGCTCTCCATGGTTGAGTCACCTTCGCTCAACTACGTTTATAGATTAGCACTCAGGTAGGAGGAGTGCTAACTCTTTTGATAGCTGTCAGCGAACAAATGACTAACCGATTCACCCAATCCTCTGGACGGGTGGTCGCAACGGACGTAGCCTGAAATTCGGAAGCAAAACTGGTCGTCACGGGGGTGGTCACGGTGCGCGTTGAGCCGCTGTCCCGTGTGCCCGTCCTCGTGCGCAAGGTCGTGCTCACAGCTGCCGCCACCGCCGGATTCGCCCTTTTCGGGATCGCCGGCGCGAGTGCCGCAAACGCTGACGACGGCCTTCTGGCCGAAGTGCTCAGTTCAGAAACACAAAGCACGACGGCGGCGCTCACCGAGGAGCTCATACCCGTTACCGACAACGTCGGGGCAGTGGCGGGGAAGCTGGCGCCCGTTACCGACGAACTTGCGGCCGTGACGGAAGAGGTCGCCCCGGTTGTCGAAAAGGCCGCCGCTCCTGTCCTTGAATCAGCCGCGCCCATGACCGAACCGGTGCTCGAAACCGCTGCGGACGTCGTGGAGCCTGTCGTTGAAGCGGGCACTCCCGCTGTGCAGTCGGTAATCACTCCGGTTCTCGAAGCCGCGGCACCTGTTGTCGCACCTGTCGTCGACGTAGCAGCACCTGTTACCGCTCCGGTGATCGAAGCTGCTGCTCCCGTTGTCGATCCGGTCGAAGAGACAGCTGAACCGATCGTTGACGCAGTAAAAGCCGCTGGGTTGGCCGGCGAAACTGCTGGCTCGAACGAAACGATTAGTGCGGTCGAAGCCGGCCTGACCGCGGATGCATTATCGGTCCCGGTTGGGGCAGTTGAGGTTCCCGCCAACCAACTGGCGAATGGCCCGGTTGAAGTTGTTCCCGCCGATTCCGTCGCTGGCGCATCGGGCAACCCCCAGGAGGATGAGCGCGAAGCAGCGCACGCTCCGGCGGAGCTTCGACCAATTCCGGCGCAGTTCTTGGTCCAAATGGCCCCAACATCTTCGGCGGTCGCGGATCAGGATGCCCTTGGTGCGGCGAGGGAATCGTATCCCGGCCAGCCCGTCGCGGCTCCTCCGAACGCCGTCCCAGCGGGCGTTGGCGGAAACGGCACTGCTGCCGCTGGCGGAAGTGCCTCCGGCGGCCAGAGCGCTGCTGACGTCCCTTTTTCTAATCTGCTCCCGCCGTTAGCCAATTCGGGTACTGCCGATGGCTCGGCTTGGAGTCTGCCCGCTTCACGCTCTTCGGATCCCGGTTCCTCTCCTGATTGATTCCGGTCCACGCTGCCCGCTTGCTGGCAGCACACGGACCACTGCCACCCGCAACGGGCGGCAACAGATTCAATCAGGAGAAGAACCATGCGTAGAACAATGCGGACGGCGCTGTGCAGCGTCGTCTTTAGCGGAGGACTTATGGTCCTCGGTACCGCGGCTGCTTCAGCCGCGGAATCTGAACCACCGGAGACTGCGGTTGCTCCGGACAGCACAGTGGCAGTTGAAGCGGACCTGGATGTGATCACCGACGATGTCGGGCTCGATGCCGTAGCGGACGTGGACGCACATGTCCTCGGTCTTGAGGCAGACGCGGATCTTGACGCCGAACTGCTTGGAGCTGAGGCGGTGATCGATGTTGTGGCCGACGTTGATCTAGGCGGCGACGCGGTTGAGTACGCCGCTCCCGTAGAGGTAGGGCCTGCCAACTCGACCGATTCTGCCGCTGCCGCTGTCGTTGCGGATGCGGAAGTCGAGGTCAGTGAGGCAGCGCCGGACTACACCAATGCAGCCGAACTTGAGGCCGTCGAACCTGAGTCAACCGTGGTTGTGGATGCTGACGTTGCCGTCGGGATAGCAGAACAGGATTACGGGGTTGCCGAGGAACCTCAGGCGACGAAAGCGGAGGTGGAAGCGGTTGCGGATATAGAAGCAGAAGCGACGGTAGGCACCGAGGAAGGCGCTCTGGCCGAAGAAAAAGACGAAACCCCGGCAGTAGAGACCGATGCAGACACCGCTGCGGATGTGGTGGTCGAGGACGTTGCTGCTGCCGACGTTGATGCCGCCGCGGATGTAAATGTGGCGCTTGACGAAGACAACCTGGTCGACGTTGCCGCTGACGTTTGCCTTGATGCTGATGTTGCGTTGCTGGGTGACGGACTCTCGGCGGACGGGTTGCCGTGCCGCACTGCGGAGAGCAGCACCGGTGGTAACGGTGACGGCTTCATTGACGCCGATGCGGACCTGCTTGCGGACGCAACGGTGGTGATCGGTGAAATGATCGGTACCGATGATTTCAATAACGTCGAGACTGATGTTGCCGGAGACCTTGTTGCCGAGGTGGAGACGGTTGTAAACGCTGGCGACGGCGTTAGCGTACTGGCCGATATTTGTCTGGATGCCGCGCTGGTCCTTGGAGGCTTTGCGACAGGTGACAATGACTGCCTGACTGGAACAGCGGGCAATGGAACCGGCGGTGCTGAGGATACCGACGGAACACCAGGATCGGACCCCGCTGATGAGGGTGCAACAGATCCCGACTCGGACGGTGAAGGTACTCCAGGGTCAGACGTCACCGGCGGCGATGCAACTGACGAAGATGCAACCGGAGGAGACAGCAACGACGGAGACGGTGTAGCTGGAACGCAGGGTTCCGGCAATACCGGGATTCCGGGTGGCGACACCTCCACCGGGACTGATGCCGGAACCGATGCAACTGAGGCGAACACGGATTCGCCTGCAGGAATCGTGGGAGACCGAGGGGTCCTCGCCGGCGGTGAAGGAACTCCCGGAATGGAAGGAACTCTGGATTCTGCCTTCGTTGCTGCTAATGGTAGCGAGGCAGCCACAGGGACACAGGGTGAGGCCGCGGCCAACGGCGTTGAAGTGTCGGCAGCCGCTAACCGGATCGCAAGCAGCGACATGACCGGAACCAACAGCGGAACGCTGGCGGCCGGCGTCGTTGTTGGTAGTTCGGATACCGGCACGCCAGGTGCCGGTGCTGAAACCCTGGCGGAGACAGGAGCAGCTACGACGCACCTGCTGTTCGGCGGGATGGCGATGATTCTGCTCGGCGGCCTGCTGGCCATCAGGCGGAAGGAAGTTGCACCGATGAGGAGCTAACGGAGGGACAAGCAGCGGTGCGGCCTCTTCACAGGGATCTTGGCGGGAGCCAAACGCCGGAAGAGGCCGCATCACACGCGTCCGTATATTGATACAAGTCTCCACATAATGGACGTTTCGAATGGAGCATTTATAAGCTTGCGCAATGACTTCGCCAGTTGAACCACCGCGGACAGCAACCGCTAGCATCGATACCAGCCGGGAAGACAGGGCCGCGACAATAGCGGTCACGCTGTTCCCGATCCTGATTCTGGCCGGCGGTGTTGTAGCTTTCTTGTTCCCCTCGGCCTTCACCGGCTGGGGAGTACTGGTCACACCGGCACTGGGCATCATCATGTTCGGCATGGGGCTTACCCTGACGCCGCCGGACTTCGCGCTGATCGCCAAGCGTCCGATTCCTGTGGTGCTCGGGGTGATTGCGCAGTTCGTCATCATGCCGCTGCTGGGCCTGCTGATCAGCATGGCGCTTGGTTTGCCGCCGGCTCTGGCGGCCGGTGTGATCCTGGTGGGCTGCTGCCCCGGCGGGACCGCCTCCAACGTGGTGTCCTATCTGGCCAAGGGCGATGTCGCCTTGTCGGTGGCGATGACTTCGGTGTCAACGTTGCTGGCGCCGCTGCTGACGCCGGTCCTGACCTTGTGGCTGGCCAACCAGTACATGCCGGTTGATGCCGCCTCCATGGCCGGATCGATCGTGCAGATTGTACTGATCCCGGTGGTGCTGGGCCTGGTGGCACGCTTCTTCCTGCCCGGGCTTGTGGCCAAGGCGCTGCCGCTGCTGCCCTGGGTCTCGGTCCTGGCCATTACCTATGTGGTGATCGCCGTCGTTTCCGGCAGTGCGGCCGCCATTGCCGCGGCAGGGCTGCTGGTGTTCATCGCGGTGGTGCTGCACAACGGGCTCGGCTACGCGCTCGGTTACGGCGCCGCACGGCTGGTCAAGCTGCCGATTTCCTCGCGCCGCACCACGGCCATTGAGGTGGGCATGCAGAATTCGGGTCTTGCTGCCGGCCTGGCCGCCCAGCACCTCACGCCTGAATCCGCGCTGCCTGCCGCCCTCTTCTCCGTGTGGCACAACGTCTCCGGTGCGCTCATTGCGGCGTTCTGGCGCCGGCAGGATGCAGCCAAGTCCTGACCAAGGACGCAGCTTGGCGGCGGGTCAGTCCGCTACCGGCACGGCCCGGTCGTTGACATAGCTGACGCCGAGCTGGGCGCGGACGCCGTCGAAGAGGCGCATGGTGTTCAACGTGTCGTCCAGCGGCATGGTCGGATTCTCCAGCATGCCCTGCTGGATGCAGCGTGTGACATCGCGCAACTCGTAGACGTAGTTCTGGCCCACCGGCTCGAAGGTCTCGATCCGCGGCGTTCCGTTGTGCTCCCGGATGATCAGCTCGGTTGGATTGTGCAGCGGGCTGTTGGTGCGAAGCCAGCCGTTGCTGCCGCAGACGGTGGCGGTCCGCGGCGAGGACGCCAGGAGCGAGGAAGTCAGTTGCGCCTGGGCACCCGAACTATAGGTGAGGGTCAGCGCGTTCTGGGCGTCCACGCCGTCGTCGTTAATATGGCCGACGGCGGAAATGGTCTGCGGGAATCCCAGCGTGCCGAGCGCCCAGGTGAGCGGGTAGACGGTCAGATCCAGCAAGGCCCCTCCGCCGGCAGCGGGGTTCCACAGCCGGGCGGCCGCCTCATAAGGGGCGGGAAAGCCGATGTCCGCCTGCAGCCACTGGATCACACCAAGCTCCCCGGAATGCAGGATCTCCCAGGCCCGGTGGACAATCGGCAGGAACCGCGTCCACACTGCCTCCATCAGGAACAGCGAATTGCTCCGGGCAAGTTCGGCCAGTTCCAGGGCCTCGCGCGCGTTGATGGTCAGGGATTTTTCGCACAGCACGTTCTTGCCGGCTTCCAGCGCGCTCCGGGCAATTTCGTAATGCTGGCCGTGCGGGGTCGCCACGTAGACAATATCGACGTCGGGGTCCGCGAAGAGCTGCTCGTAGCCTTTGCCGCCGTCGTTATCGAAATAGGCGGTGGAAAAGCCGAACTGGTCCCGGAAAGCCAGCGCGTTATCCGCCACCCGCGAGCTCACCGCCTGCAGCACAGCGTCCTCGAGCAGGGCGAGGTCACCGCTGACCTTGGCGGCAACTTTGCCCGTCGAAACCACGCCCCAGCGCAACGGCCGGCCGGTCGCGGCTAACGGGCTGGGTGCCCCGGGGGCGGCGCAGGGCGGCGTGATGATTCGCGGGGACGTTGTCATGAATCCATCATTGCCGCTGCAAATGATAACGTCCATCAAGCGGGGCAAGTCTCAACGTTTCACCTCTCGGTGGTGCCGCGCTGTTCGGGTGTCCGGTGAGTGGCACCTTCATCGAAATGGGGGATAGGCATGGGCACTGTGCGCCGCTACGTTTTTCCGATTGTCTGGATGGCCATTTTTGCCGTCATCGCCATGGCACTTTTCAAGCTGGCCTTCGTCGATGGCATGCGTGCGGAGGCCTCCGGCCAGCAGCCCGTCGCGCAGCTGGTCACGCCGAGCATCCCGGCCGCCCGCGGCACGGTGACCAACGTCGTCCAGGTGCAGGGGGCCGTTGCCAACGATCCGTCCGTTGTGGTCCGCAGTACTGCCGAAGGCACCGTGAACTTTGTCCATGTGGCAGTGGGTGCTGACGTCGCCAAGGGCGATCCGCTCTTCCAGGTGCAGAAGCTCGTGGAGCCGGAGTCGGCGCAGGCAACTGAACTCTTTGCTGGTCGGACGGCCGACGACGGCGGGACCTCCGACATAGGCGGGTCCAACGAGACTGCCGGAAATGCCGAGCTTGAGCAGGTACGGCAGGCTGCTACGCCCGCTCCTGTCTATACCTACACCGACGTGGTGGCCACGGCAGCGGGCAAAGTCACCGATCTGGCGGTGCTCGTGGACCAGCAGGTTAGCGTCGGCACCGACGCCGTGACGCTTTCGCCCGGCACCTTTTCCGTCTCCGGCTCCCTGACCTCGGACCAGCAGTTCCGGCTGCTGGACCGCCCGAGTACCGCGATGGTTACGGTCACCGGTGGTCCCGCGCCGTTCGAGTGCCAGGCCGTCACGGTAGGCGAAGCGTCCTCCTCGGATCCGGCCCCGCAGGCGCCGCAGGATCCAGCGGCAATGGGGCCGTTCGGGCCTGCAGCCCCTGAGACGTCCACCGGTACGGTCAGCTGTGCAGTACCCGAGGATGTCACCGTTTTCGCCGGTCTGGGAGCCAGCATCGATATCAGCGCCGGTACCGCCGAAGACGTGATCACGGTGCCCACCACCGCGGTCAAGGGCGCGGTGGACTCCGGCGTCGTTTGGGTTTTGGAGAACGACGGCGGTGCGGAGCCCGTTGAGCGCGAAGTGAGCCTCGGTCTCAACGACGGCCAGCAAGTGGAAATCATCGAAGGACTGGACGAGGACGAGCTGGTGCTGCAGTTCGTCCCGGGTGCTCCCGCCGATGAACTGATGGGGCCGGGCATGGAGGACTTCGGGATGGTGATGGGCGGATGACGGCCCCCGCCACTTCGCGGACGCCGGCGGCGCAGCATCCGGAACCGCCGCTGGTTGCGCTGGAGCGCGTGGAGCGCACGGTGCTCATTCCCGACCACGAACCGCTGCGCATCCTGCAGGGCGTGGACCTGGAAATCCGGATCGGCGACCACTTGTCCATTGTGGGCCGGTCCGGTTCGGGCAAGTCCACTCTGCTGAATATCCTGGGCCTGCTGGACGTTCCTACCGGCGGCACAATGTCCTTCGGCGGCGTGCCGGTCCGGTCCATGAGTGAAAAGCGCCGCGCCCTGACGCGCGGCGCCCGGGTGGGATTCATCTTCCAGCAGTTCAACCTGCTGCCCGGCCGCACCGCGCTGGAGAACGTCATGACGCCGCTGCTCTACGCCCGGGGCAAGCAGTTTTGGCAGCGTGAGCGGCTGGCCACAGAGATGCTCGGGTTGGTGGGGCTGGGCGACCGGCTGCGGGAGAAACCCCACAAGCTCTCCGGCGGCGAGCAGCAGCGCATCGCCATCGCGCGGGCGTTGGTACGCTCGCCCCAGCTGATCCTGGCGGACGAGCCGACCGGCGCACTGGACATCGAAACGGGACAGTCCGTCATGAAGCTGCTGGACGACGTGGCGCGGGAGTCCGGGGCCGCTCTGGTCACCATCACGCACGACCCGAACGTCGCCGCGCTGGCACATCGGCATTACCGCCTGCACAATGGTGTGCTCGTTGATGGGGAGTTGGCAGCATGACCGGCTTGATCGCAGCCCTTGTCGAAGCCTGGTCCGAGTTGCGGATCCATAAGACGAGGGTCCTGCTGGCACTGATCGGGGTGGCATTGTCGGTGGCGGCCCTGACCACCGTGGTCGGACTGGGCAACATGTCCCGGGAAGCCATGGTGCAGACGCAGGAGCAGCAGGGCGGCCGCGCGGCCACCGTGACCGCTGAAGTTTTCCCGGCCAGCGGCGAAATAGACGTACCGCAGGTGCGGGAAGCTCTCGAGGGGCTGGTGGAGCGCTACGGCGTCGAGCATTCGAGCCTGCGCTACCAGACGTCGGTTCCGTTCCAGTTCCCCGACGGCGTTTCGACGGCGGAAACCATGGTGGTGGACCGCGGCTACGGCACGATGCGCAGGGTGGATCTGTCCCTCGGGCACTGGTTCACACCCACTGATGAACAGCGGCTGGCACCTGCCGTCATCGTCAACGAGGCCTTCCACCAGCGGCTGGGGCTTCCCGATCTGCAGCAGAACCCGGCGGTGCAGATCGTCCGGGAGCGGTCGATCGCGGCCACCGTCGCCGGCGTGGTCCCCAACCAGTGGCCCGAGGCGCCGCCACAGGCAATGATGCTCGCGGGGCACTACGACGCCTGGGCGCTGGGCGGCGAGGCACTGATGCCCCCGGCGATGGAGATGTGGGTTCCGGAGGAGATCGCGGAACCGCTCGCCGCCGCCATGAGCAGCGATCTCGGGGCCCAGTTCGGGCCCGGTTCGGCGCAGGTATACAGATCCGACTACGCAGCCTTCGGCGACCCGTTCGAGAGCATTCAACTCGCAGTAGGCGGAATTGCGGGTTTGGTGCTGCTGCTCGGCGCCGTCGGGCTGCTCAACATCTCCATGGTGACGGTCCGCTACCGGGTGCGCGAAGTCGGTATCCGGCGCAGTTTCGGTGCGACGGGTGGCCGGATTTTCTTCGGCGTGATGCTCGAATCCGTCGTTGCGACGTTCGTGGCCGGGGTCGTCGGTGTGATGCTGGCGGTGGCCGTTGTCAAGAGCCCGTGGGTGCAGGACGTGATTGCCGCCGGGGTGAGCGAGCTGCCGCCCTTTCCGCTGGAGGCTGCCTTGATCGGCCTGGGGGCGGCGACCGTGGTGGGTGCTCTGGCCGGTCTAATCCCGGCCGTGGTGGCGGTCCGGGTCAAGGTCATCGACGCCATCCGGTACTGACAATACCGGCCGGCGTATTCCTGTCCTGACACAGGCCGGGGCCGCCGCCGGCTGGCACGCATTGCCGCTGACCTGCGGTTCCGGTGCTGCGCCCCTGTTACTGCTCCTCCATGAGTGGTACAAAGTAAGTAGGCTGATATTCCCGTTCAGCAGGAAAGAGGCGCTATACCCATGGATACATCCCAGATTGTATGGATCGTTGTTGCAGTTGTAGTTCTTCTGATCATCATCGGTTTGATTGTCTTCTTCGCGAAGAAGCGCAACAAGGCCAAGATGCATGAACGGCAGGAAGCGGACCGGGCGAAAGCCGCCGAAGTCCGCCAATCGGCCCAGGCTACTGCACTGGGCGCCCGTGAACGCGAAGCGGAGGCACACCGCGTCCAGGTCGATGCCGAGCAGGCGGACATCGAGGCCGAGCGTGCGCGGATAGAAGCGGACCGGATGCGGAGTCAGGCCGATGAGCGCAAGGCCGATGCCCAGGGCATCCGCGATGAATCGCAGGAGCAGCTGCGCAAGGCTGACGAAATGGACCCGGACGTCAATACCGACGACAAACGCAAGGGTGGGCGCGGAAACGACCGGGTCGCCGGTGACCGCGACGAAAACCGCGGCCCCGACCAGAACCGCGACGACGAAGGCCGCCACGTTGCCCGCGACGCGGACGGAGACCAGCGCCGCCCGTAATGGCTCCGTCCTGAGTCCACCGCGTGAGGAACTGCTCAGCGGCCGGCATCTGGCAGGAACACATGTTCCGCAAAGATGCCGGCCGCTGCTTTGTGTCCGTGGACGGGACTAACCCTTGACGGAGCCGCTCATCAGACCGCCCACAAAGTACTTGCCGAGGATGATGTAGACGATCAGGGTGGGCAACGATGCGATGAGCGCACCTGCCATGGACGCCGCGTAATCGGTCAACTGGCCGCCGGCGAGGAAGCTCAGGGCAATGGTGACCGGGCCGTTACTGCCTGAGGAGAAGAAGGCGGCGAACAGATAATCGTTCCAAGCTGACGTGAACTGCCAGATCAAGACAACAACGAAGCCCGGCGCGGAGACCGGCAGGATGACCGAGGCGTAGGTCCGTAGCAGCCCCGCACCGTCCATCCTGGCCGCTTCGATCAGTTCGCTGGGAACCGACTCGTAGTAGTTGCGGAAGATCAGGGTGCAGATGGGCAGGCCGTAAACGATGTGCAGGACCAGCAGGGAGGGGATCCCGTTGGGGATGTTGAGCCCCTGCATCAGTTGGGTCAGCGGGATCATGACCGCCTGGTACGGGATGAACATGCCGAACAGGATGAGCGTGAAGACCACGTTGGCGTAGGGGAACCGCCAGCGCGAGAGGACAAAGCCGTTCATCGAGCCCAGCATCGCGGAGATGATGGACGCCGGAATGACCAAAGCGAAGGTGCGCCCCAGCGCAGGCGCTAGCGTTTCCCAGGCCTTGGCCCAGCCGGCGGTTTCCCACGTTGTCGGCAGCAACCAGGCCGTTGAAGGATCCGCGTCGGCGGGTCCCTTGAAGCTGGTAATGAACAGCACATAGGCCGGAATCAGCACGATGACGACGAAGACCAACAGCAACACGTACTTGAGCGTGCGGTTGATTTTCTGCCGGCCGCTGCTGCGGGCGGGCGCGCGCGGGGTCGAGACTTCGACCGGGGGCGGTACCGTGGAGGTCGCCATCAGCGCTTCTCCTGTCGCGAGGTGTAGACGAGGTAGGGGACAACCACCAGGGCCACCAGGATGAGCATGATGGTGCCGATGGCGGCGGAATCGGCGTAGTCGCTGCCGATGTACTTAACCCACATCATGGTGGCGGGTACCTGGATGTCGTAGGTGTTGGCGTCCGGGACGATGGCCCGGATCAGGTCGAAGAGCTTCAGCGACATGTGGCCGATGATGATGACGGCGGAGAGCATGACCGGGTTCAGCTGCGGGAAAATGACATGGCGGTAAAGCTTCCATTCGCTGCAGCCGTCGATCCGGGCGGCCTCGCGCAACTCGTCCGGAATGCCGCGGAAACCAGCCAGGAACAGCGCCATGACGTAGCCCGAGAGCTGCCAGATCGCGGGTACGGCGATGGCAGCCACACCCCAGTTGGGGTCCGACCACCAGCTGTTCTGCAGGAAACCCAGCCCAATGCTCTCCAGCAGGCGGTTAAGGCCGGTGGTGCGCTCGCCTCCGGGCTGGTCCGTCTGCAGGCTGGAGAGCAGCCAGCGCCAGACCACGCCGGAGGCGATGAAGGATACGGCCATCGGAAACAGGTAGACGGAGCGGAAGAAGCCTTCGCCGAAGTCGGGGCGCTCGAGAATCCAGGCCCAGAGAAAACCGAAGATCAGCGTCCCGGCCAGGAAGACAACCGTCAGCAGCAGTAGGTTGCGCAGCGAGTGCTGGAAATCGGCGTCTCCGAACAGGCGGAAGTAATTGTCCAGACCGACGAAGTCCGCGCGGGGCAGGGACGTGTGCTGGTTGGTCATGGAAATTTGGACGTTCTGGGCGATCAGTCCGTAGACGAAGATGCCCAGCAGAAGGATGGTGGGGGATATCAAGGCCAGCGCCGGCCCCCAGGTCCTGATTTTCGTGAACACGAACCCTATCTCTCCTCGCGCAGCAGCGGAACGAACGCGGTGGGCGGGTGCTTTAGGGCTGAGCCGCACCCGCCCACCGGTTTGTCCGAGACTACTGCGCGAACTTTTCTGCTATCGAAGCAGCAGATTCCTGCAGTGCGGCAACATCCTGGGGCCCGCCGAACTTGCTCACGGCGGTGCTCAGTTCGTTCAGCCACGCCACCGGCACCGCTGCGCCGTGGGCGAGCGAGGAGACGATGGTGTCCGAGGAGAAGTCCTCGATGGCGCTCTTCTGGTACTCGCCGAATTCATCGCTCGGCACGTCCGTGCGGGCGGGGATGGATCCCTTCGCCGCATTGAACGCCTGCTGGCCTTCGACACTGGAAATGGTGGTCAGCCATGCCTTGGAGCCGGCCGGATTCGGTGCGCCCTTTGGCAGTGTGAACGAATCGGCCAGGAAGTCGAAGACGCCGTCGGTTCCCGGTGTCGGGAAGTAGACGTAGTCCGTACCCGGCTTCAGCCCGTCCTGCGCGAACTTGGCTTCGGCCCAGTCACCCATGACGTTATAGGCGGCAGCCCCGTCTTCGACCAGCTGCGTGGCCGGGCCCCAGTCACTGAGGGTGTCGCGGTCCGAGTTGGTGTAGCTGAGCGCCTTCTTGTAGTTCTCGATCGCCTCGGTCACCTCTGGGCTCTTCCAATCCGTGGTGCCGTCCCAGAGGCCGCTGTAGCCTTCGGGACCGAGGGTCGCCAGCAGGATGTTCTCGAACAGCTGCACCTGGGTCCAGGTGCCGGCGACGGCCAGCGGAGTGGTGCCGCTTTCCTTAATCTTGTCCATGTCCGCGAACCAGGCGTCGAGATCGGCGGGCGGATTGTTCGGATCGAGGCCGGCTTCCTCAAGGACTTCCACATTGGCCCACACCACGTTGGCCCGGTGGATGTTGGACGGAACCGAGTAGATCTTGCCGTCCACGGTCAGCCGGTCCAGCAGATCCTGCGGGAAAGCTTCGTTGAGCTGGGCTTCCTCGTAGAAGGAGCTCAGATCCTCGAGCTGGTCCGCATTGATGTAGTCCTGCAGCTCGGCTCCGGCGTGGGCCTGGAACGAGTCCGGCGGATTGCCGGACTTGAGGTTGGCCGCCAGAACGCTCTTGGCTTGGCTGCCCGCGCCGCCCGCAACGGCCAGGTTGTCGAAGGTCAGATCCGGGTACTGTTCGTCGAAGATGTCCACGAGCGCATCCAGGCCTACTTTCTCCGAGCCGTCCGCCCACCAGGTAAAGACCCCAACCGAGCCGGTAGCTTCTGTCGGGTTCGCTTCTTCGACCGAGCTTCCTCCGCCGCATGCGGACAGGAGCAAGCCTGCTGCCGCAACGCTGGCGAGCAAAGATACGCGTCGCATAACGCCTCCATTACTGAGCAGTCATTGACTACTTTGTCGTCTGCTTGAAGATGCACACGGGTTCGTGGCTTGCCTTGAAGTTAACTCCGTCACACACGTTGCCGTCAAGAGTTGAACGCAAAACTTCTGCGTAGCATGCTGGGTTCTTACAGCGAGGGCAGCTCGGCCTGCTGCAGGACCAGCGTGGCAGCGCCGAGGGCCTCTGCCCGGTTGCTCAGCCCGGACATGGCCAGCTCGGTGGATTCGCCCACGGCGGGTACGGCGTGGCGAAGCAGCCCCCGGCGCACGGGGTCGAGCAGGATGGCGTCCAGTCCCGTCAGGGAGCCGCCGAGGACAATGACTTCCGGGTTGACTAGATTGCACACGTTCGCCAGCGCCCGGCCAACAGCTAGTCCTGCGTCGTCAATAACCCGCAGTGCCGCCGGATCGCCGTCGAGGGCGATCCGGACGATGTCTTCGGTGCTGACCGGCTCGGACCTGCCGCGGCTCAGCAGGTCGATCATGGTGGAGGTCGAGGCCACCGTTTCAAGGCAGCCGCGGTTTCCGCAGCGGCAGATGAGACCGTGGTCGGCGACGGTGGCGTGGCCGATTTCGCCGGTCACGCCGATGTTGCCGTAGAACGGTGCGCCGTTGAGGATCAGTCCCGCGCCGATGCCGGATCCCAGTTTCAGGAAAACCAGGTTCTGCACGTTCTGGTAGGGGCCCCAGCTGACCTGAGCCAACGCACCCAGATTGGCGTCGTTGTCGATGAAGACCGGAATGCCGAACGCCTGGCGGAGCCGGCCCAGCAAGTCGATGCCCACCCACTCGGGCAGGATCGCTCCGTGGATGACCCTGCCGGTGCGGTGGTCAATCGGGCCAGGGATGCCGGCGCCCAGACCGAGGAGCGACCCTGCGTCCACTCCGGTTTCCGCCAGCAGCCGCCGGACCAGCTGTGCGGCGGCCTCGATGCCTTCCTCCGCCTGGTGGCCGAGGGGCAGTTCGACGCCGTCCTCGGCCAGCACCCGGTGGTCCAGACTGACCAGCACCACGTTGACATGACGCCGGCCGAAATCCACTCCGACCGCTACCGCACCGCGGCCGTTCAGCGTGACGGAGAGCGCCCGGCGGCCGGAGCTGGTGGTCGGCGAGGTCAGGATCAGGCCGTCGTCGACCATTGCCTTGACGATGTTGGACACGGTGGCCGTGGAAAGACCGGTCTGCCGGGCCAGCTCGGCCTGGGTCAGCCGGCCGCTGGTCATGAGCGCGCGGATGATCCGTTGGCTGTTGCGCCTGCGCAATGCACTCTGGGAGCCGGGCCGCTGGTGGGTACCCGTCGCGGTGGCTGGTTCGGCTGGCATACCTAACAGGGTGCTCCCGCCGCCCCTTGTAGTCAAGAAGTTAACGCAGGACGACTGCCCGGAAATTATGCATTGGCGTCCCGGTGCAGCTTGGCGAGCTCGACGTAGTGCGCCGCGTTGTCGAGGACCGACTGGTATTCCTCGTCGCTGAGTTCGCGACGGACCTTTGCGGGAACTCCGGCCACCAAGGACCGGGGCGGGATCTGCGTGCCCTCCAGCACCAAGGCTCCCGCGGCAACCAGTGAGCCTGCACCGACCACTGCACCGTTCATGATGGTCGCGCTCATGCCGATCAGGCAGTTGTCCTCCACTGTGCAGCCGTGGACCACGGCCGTGTGCCCGATGCTGACGCCGGCACCCACGGTGCACGGGAAGCCCTCGTCAGCGTGAAGCACCACGTTGTCCTGCAGGTTGCTGCCTGCACCCACCCGGATCGGGGCGGTATCGCCGCGGACCGAGACGCCGTAGAAGGCGCTGGAATCGGCAGCCAGTTCAACATCGCCGCTCAAGGTGGCGGTGGGAGCGACAAAGGCGGACGGGTCGGTGGCCGGGGTTTTGCCGGCGAGTGTGATGATGTGGGCCATGGCAACCAGCCTACCCAAGCCGCGGTGGCGGCGCGGGGTGCGCACCGCCGTCGTAAATCAGGGTTTATAGATGATGAAGTACTGGTAGTGCCCGGGATCCTGCCGGTGTTCCCATGTCGCGAAGTCCCGGATGGTGCCGTGCGGTTCGAACAGGCTCAGGATTGTTTCGTCGGAGCGGCGGCTGAAGAAGCGCTGCGGTTCCTGATCGTCCGCGGCGTTGATGCCCTCGCTGTCGGAGCCGGACCAGAGGCCCACGGCCAAGGGAGAGCCGGGTTTGAGGACCCGCATGATTTCGGTCAGGACCCCGTAGAGATCGGTGTTGGCCACGTGCAGCAGCGTGCTCATGGTCCAGCCGGCGTCGAAGGTTTCGTCGGCGAAAGGCAGTTCGCGGGCAGAGGCGACCGAGGCTTCGAGCTGTTTGTGCCGGGCCAGCCGGACGCTCGTTTCGGAGAGGTCCACGCCGGTGTAACGGATGCCGGCGGCCTTGAACGCCAGGCCGTCCACGCCGGTGCCGCAGCCGATCTCCAGCAGGTCATGCCGGCGGGTTGCCTTGAGGTGCTCGATGAACTCGCTGCGCTTGGCTACCCGCTGTGGATCCGGCTCGCGGGCATCGCAGGCCTCGGCCTGCCGGTCATAGTAGGTTGTCAGGTCCCTCTCGTAGTTGCCCATGCTCCGACCCTACGTGGGGTCGGCAGCCAGGAGAAGGGCAGGTGAAGGGCCAGGGCAGGCGGAGGCCCGGGAGGTGGGCAGCCCGGAGTCTCGAGGTCAGTTGAAGACGACGGTCCGGTGCCCGTCCAGCAGGACACGGTGCTCGGCATGCCACTGGACGGCGGTGGCGAGGGTGCGGGCTTCCACGTCGCGGCCCATGGCCACGAACTGCTCGGCCGACTTCGCGTGGTCCACGCGGATGACTTCCTGCTCGATGATCGGGCCCTCGTCCAGGTCCGGCGTGACGTAGTGCGCCGTGGCGCCGATCAGTTTGACGCCGCGGTCGTGCGCCTGGTGGTAGGGCCTGGCGCCCTTGAAGGACGGCAGGAAGGAGTGGTGGATGTTGATCGCCTTGCCCTGCAGGTCCGTGCAGAGTTCATTGCTCAGGATCTGCATGTAGCGGGCGAGCACCACGAGCTCGATGTCGCATTCGGCCATCAGGTCGCGCAGCGCTTGTTCGGCTTCGGCTTTGGTGTCCGGCGTGACCGGAATATGGCGGAATTCGATGCCGTAGAACTCCGCCATGTCAGCCAGGTCCGTGTGGTTGGAGACGATGACCGGGACGTCGATGGGCAGCGTGCCCGAGCGCTGCTGGAACAACAGCGAGTTGAGGCAGTGCGCGGACTTGGAAGCCATCAGCAGGGTGCGCAGCTTGGCGCCCTGCGGGTTCAGGCTCCACTGCATGGTGAAGGTTTCGGCCACGGGCTGCAGCGCCCGGTGCAGGTCTGTGTAGGACGTGCCGGTGGTGACGGCAACGCGCATGAAGAACCGGCCGGAATTCGGGTTCCCGTACTGCTGCGAATCGACGATATTGCAGCCGGCTTCCACCAGCGCTCCGGTCACGGCGTACACAATGCCGGGGCGGTCCTCGCAGGAGAGCGTCAGGTTGTAGGTGGAATCGGTGCTGGGCAGGGAAGCTTCACTCACAGCTCCAAGGTTACCGGTGCGGGCAGCAAGACCGACGACGGCGTCAGCCGCTACCCGCCTCAGCCGCTACTGCGTCAGCCCGCCACCGCCGCCAGTGCGCGCGCTCTTTGGTCCGGTACCCCGGCAGTCTTCAGCTGGCGCACCGCGGCCATCGCCGCCGCCCGGCCGGCCCGGGTGGCGCCGACTGTCGAGGCGGAGGAGCCGTACCCCACGAGGAACAGCCGCGGTTCCTTGACCACGGAGACGGCGTCCGGGCCCATGCGGATGCCGCCGCCGGGCTCGCGCAGCTGCAGCGGGGCCAGATGGTCCAGCGAGGCGCGGAAGCCGGTTGCCCACAGGATGGCATCCACTTGCTCGGCCGATCCGTCCGCAAACACCACACCGTCCCCGGTGATCCGGGCAAGCCGCCCGCGGGAGACCAGGACGCCGGCGTCGATACCGGCCTTATAGGTCTCGTTCAGCGGCAGGCCCGTCACGCCGACCACGCTCACCGGCGGCAGCCCGGCGCGCGTGCGTTCGTTGACCTTACGTTCAACCTCGATGCCCCAGCTGGCATCGAAGGGCTCGGTAATGAAGTCCGGCTCCCGCCGGGTGGACCAGACGGTCTGTGCACCGGCGGCGTCGAGCTGGAGCAGGAACTGCAGGGCCGACGTCCCGCCGCCGACCACCAGCACGCGCTTGCCGCGGAAGTCCTCGGCGGAGCGGAAGTCATGGGTGTGCAGCTGCCGGCCGCGGAATGTCTCGCGCCCGGGGTAGTAGGGCCAGTACGGCCGGTCCCAGGTGCCGGTACCGCTGATCACCGTGCGCGCCAGCCACTCGCGGCCCGAGGCACTGGTGACCCGCAGCAGCTGCCCGGCGCCGTCGTCGTTGTTGGTAATGGATTCAACGCGTTCGGGACGGTGGACGGGAAGGTTGAACTTCTGCTCGTAGGCACCGTAGTAACGGCTAACGACGGCGGAGGCCGGCTCTGCGGGGTCCGGAACCCCGAGCGGGAGGCCGGGGAGATCGTGCAGCCCGTGCGCTGCGTCGAAGGTCAGGGAGGGCCAGCGGTGCCGCCACGCGCCGCCGGGGCCTTCGTTCGCGTCCAGGACTATGTAGTCCTGCTGCGGAACCAGGCCGCGCCGCTGCAAGTGGTAGGCGGCGCTGAGGCCGGCCTGGCCGGCGCCGATAATCACTGCGTCCAGAACCTTGTCCATGCCGCTCCTGTCCAAGTTGGTTGATACGTCAACTTCTGTAGGCTCCAACGGCCCCGGGCGCGCAGGTATTCCGCCGTCGTACTTTTCACTGCCTGCATTACGCACAGTAGACTTGCTTTTCGTCGCGACTGGCGTCAGGTGGACCACCATCAGGAAGCGGCGGCAGGGCCAATCGACCACGGGTTGACTGGAGCTGCACAGTGCAGACCACGGATCGCACGCCTGGGCCGAGGGTCAAGTTTCAACCGGATGTGCCTGAGGGCGTAATTTCCGCAGGCCGGACACACAATGCGTGAGTCTGCCCGCAACCGGTAGCCTGACCTGTAGCAAATCCCTTACCTCCAGGAGAACCCCGTGACGTCTTCCACCCCGTCAGTCACCGACCAGCCTCTGGCCGAAGTCGATCCCGAAATCGCCGCCGTTCTCGATGCCGAGCTCGGGCGCCAGCGCGACACGCTGGAAATGATTGCCTCCGAAAACTTCGCCCCGCGCTCCGTGCTGGAGGTGCAGGGATCCGTCCTGACCAACAAATACGCCGAGGGCTACCCGGGCCGCCGTTACTACGGCGGCTGCGAGCACGTGGATGTGGCCGAGAACCTGGCCATCGAACGCGTCAAGAAGCTGTTCGGCGCCGAGTTCGCCAACGTCCAGCCGCACGCTGGCGCGCAGGCCAACGCCGCCGCGCTCGCCGCCCTGATCAACCCGGGCGACAAGATCATGGGTCTGTCCCTGGCCCATGGCGGTCACCTCACCCACGGCATGAAGCTGAACTTCTCCGGCAAGCTCTACAAGGTCGCCGCGTACGAGGTGGACCCGCAGACCTTCCGCGTGGACATGGACAAGGTCCGCGAGCAGGCACTGGCCGAGCGTCCGAACGTCATCATCGCCGGCTGGTCCGCCTACCCGCGGCAGCTGGACTTCGAGGCCTTCCGCTCCATCGCGGACGAGGTCGGCGCCTACTTCTGGACCGACATGGCGCATTTCGCCGGCCTGGTGGCGGCCGGCCTGCACCCGAACCCGGTGCCGCATTCCGACGTCGTAACCTCCACCGTGCACAAGACCCTGGCCGGACCGCGCTCGGGTGTCATCCTGGGCAAGCAGGATTTCGCCAAGAAGATCAACTCCAATGTCTTCCCGGGCCAGCAGGGCGGACCGCTGATGCACGTCATCGCAGCCAAGGCCGTGGCGTTCAAGATCGCCGGCAGCCAGGAGTTCAAGGACCGCCAGGCGCGCGTGCTTGAGGGTGCCCGCATCCTGGCCGAACGGCTGACCGCCGCCGATGTCACCGAGGCCGGCGTCTCCGTGCTGACGGGCGGCACCGACGTGCACCTGGTCCTGGTGGACCTGCGCAACTCCGAGCTGGACGGCCAGCAGGCCGAAGACCTGCTCCATTCAGTCGGCATCACCGTGAACCGCAACGCCGTGCCGTTCGACCCGCGCCCGCCGATGGTCACCTCCGGCCTGCGCATCGGCACGCCGGCGCTGGCCACGCGCGGTTTCGGCTCTACCGAATTCACCGAGGTTGCGGATATCATCGCCACAGCGCTGAAGGGCGGCGCCGACGTCGAGGCGCTGCGCACGCGCGTGACCAAGCTGGCCCAGCAGTTCCCGCTGTACCCCGGCCACGAGCAGTGGTAACGCCGGCTCCGGCCGGTTCCCGCAGTCCACACGTATTCCGAACAGGAGCCCGATGAATTCTGAAGCCACCCAGACCGCGCAGAAGCTGGACGGAACGGCCACGGCCAAACGCATTAAGGAAGAGCTCGCCGAGCGGGTCGCCGCACTGAAGACCCGCGGGATCGTTCCCGGCCTCGGCACCGTGCTGGTGGGGGAGGACCCCGGCAGCAAGTGGTACGTCGGTGGCAAACACAAGGACTGCGCCGAGGTGGGCATCAATTCCATCCGCCGCGACCTGCCGGACACCATCTCGCAGGAGGAACTGGAATCGGTCCTCGATGAGCTGAACAACGATCCGGCCTGCACTGGCTACATCGTCCAGCTGCCGCTGCCCAAGCACATCGACACCAACGCCATCCTGGAGAAGATGGATCCTGCCAAGGACGCCGACGGTCTGCACCCGATGAACCTGGGCCGGCTGGTGCTCAACGTCAACGCGCCGTTGGATTCGCCGCTGCCGTGCACCCCGCACGGCTGCGTGGAACTGCTGCTGCGCCACGACATTAAGCTGGCCGGCAAGCGGGTGCTGGTGGTGGGCCGCGGTGTGACCGTGGGCCGGCCGCTGGGACTGCTGCTGACCCGCAAGACCATCAACGCCACTGTTGTGCTGGCCCATACCGGCACCGTGGACCTGGCCGACGAGCTGCGCCGCGCGGATGTGGTGATTGCCGCCGCCGGCATGCCGCACATGGTCAAGGCCGAAGATCTCAAGCCCGGTGCCATCGTGCTCGACGTTGGCGTTAGCCGCGTTGAGGATGAGGAGACCGGCAAGGCGAAGGTCACCGGCGACGTGGAGCCCGCGGCCCAGTCCGTGGCCAGCTGGCTCTCGCCGAACCCGGGTGGGGTGGGTCCGATGACCCGCGCCATGCTGCTGGCCAACGTAGTGGAAGCCGCCGAGCGCCAGGCACGCTGACCACAGTTCCGCTGCGTTTCGGGATTCTGCTCTGCTTTCGCGGCAGCAGCAGAATCCCGTTTCGCAGTTAAACCACGTATTCAAGCGGGCGTACTCCCGGTGGAGTAGGCCCGCTACAACGCCGGGTGGAAGCGCAGCGCCCCGTCGCGCAGGTACGCTCGGATCATGAACCCGGGCTTCCGCGGGCCGCCCGCTGCACCATGTGGCGCAATCGCAGGCAGGAGAGTGTCCTCGGGGCCGAAGACGTCTGCGCGAGCGGTATGCCCGCGGGGAGATCGATGAGACGGGGTTCCGCCAGCGGCTGGAGGTCCTTCGCGCGCAGCCGCAACGCTGACCGGCTCCGGTCTGGCCCGGCCCCGGCGCCGTGCAAACGAAGGGGCCCCGGACATAGAACCCGGGGCCCCTTCGGGCAGTTCTGCGCAGGAGCGCTTTAGACCGTGGCCTTCGTGACGTCGACGGCGACGTCATCGGTGGAGGCGCCGCGGCGCTTATCGAAGATGGTGGCTCCGACTTCCTGCTCGGCCTGGTTCTTAATGCTCAGGTCGATCCCCGGGCGGTCCCGCAGGACCAACACGGCGCCCATGGCCACGAAGGTCGCGACCAGCAGGTAGACAGAAATAGCCGTGGAGGAACCGGTTGCCTGTACCAGTGCCTGGGCAATGGTAGGCGCGAACGCTCCGCCGAGGATGGCGCCAAGGGCGTAGGAGATCGAGACGCCGGAGAATCGCACGGAGGCCGGGAAGATCTCGCTGTACCAGGCCGCCTGCGGCCCGTAGCTCAGTCCCAGCCCTACCGAGAACAGTCCCAGCGCCAGGTAGAGGCCCCAAAGCTCGCCGGTGTTGATCAGCCAGAACAGCGGGAAGACGGTGATTGCCTGCGCGGTGAAGCCGATCAGGTAGGTCTTCTTGCGGCCGATCTTGTCGGCGAGAATGCCGGCCAGCAGGGTAAAGACAAACCACATGGCGGCACCGAACGTGATGGCCAGTAGGACCGGGGTACGGTCCAGCCCGACCGAACCGTTCGGATCGGTGGCGTAGCTGGGGATGAACCCGCCGGTTGCCATGTAGCCCGCAGCGTTGTTGCCGGCGAAGACCAGCGCGGCCAGGATGACCAGCAGCCAGTGCTTCTTGAAGAGCTCGACGGCGGGAACTGAGCGCTGCTCTTTCTTCTCCGCGATTTCCTGGAAGACCGGGCTTTCCTCCACGGTCCGGCGGACAATGTAGCCGACCACAATGAGCACGAAGCTCAGCAGGAACGGTACGCGCCAGCCCCATTCGACGAATGCTGCGCCGGGGGAGATGACACCGGTCATCAAGGCGGTGACGCCCGAGGCCAGCAGCATGCCCAGGGGAACACCCAACTGCGGGAAGGAGCCTGCGCGGCCGCGGCGGTCCCGCGGAGCATGCTCGACGGCCATCAGGACGGCTCCGCCCCATTCTCCACCGGCGGAGATGCCCTGGACGATGCGCAGCAGGAGCAGCATGATGGGCGCCAGCACGCCGGCGGTGGCATAGGTGGGCAGGAAGCCGATCAGCGTGGTGGACGCGCCCATCAGGATCAGCGTGAGCACCAGCATGGCGCGACGGCCGATCTTGTCGCCGTAGTGGCCGGCCAGGAAGGCGCCCAGCGGCCGGAAGAGGAAGCTGATGCCGACGGAAGCGAAGGCAAGCAGCAGGCCAATCGAGTCGCCGGCCGGCTTGAAGAAGAGGTCGGCGAACACCAGACCGGCGGCCGTGGCATAAATGAAGAAGTCGTACCACTCGATGGTGGTGCCGATGATGGTGGCAAAGGCCACCCGGCGCTGGTTCGAAGCCTCGGAGCGGGGCTGCGCGAGAGTGCTCATAGATATTCCTTGATCGGGCGGCTACTGCAACGTGGCCGGCGCGGGGTTCGATTAAATTCCTGAACGGTTGAGATTGGAACTAATCCGCCTTTGTTACCAGTATCACGGGAAAACATCCTGCGGTAAACTTCAGAGAACAGAACAACTTCCTTGATTGGACTGAAGAACTGTGGCCAACTTCACGCTCCGCCAGCTGGAGCTTTTCGCTGCCCTGCCCGATTTCCCCACCATGAGTGCGGCCGCCGCCAGCCTGCGCATCTCGGAGTCCGCTCTCTCCCAGGCGATCACAGCCCTGGAGAAAGTGGCCGGGGAGCAGTTGTGCGTGCGGCGCAAGGCGCGCGGACTCCAGCTGACCCCTGCGGGGCAGTTCTTTGCCCAGCGGGCCCGCCGGCTTGTCCGCGAGGCCAATGACCTGGTCAACGACTTGGCCGGAGAAGCAGGCACGCTCAAGGGCCCGGTGAAGCTCGGCTGTTTCAGCAGCCTGGCCCACAACATGCTGCCCGGCATCCTCGAAGCCCTGCCCGCGGCGCATCCGGAGCTGAAGGTAGATGTCACCGTGGGCACGCACACCGAACTGCTGCCCGCGCTGGACGCAGGACTCCTGGACATGGCCATTGTCTACGACATGCAGCTGCCCGCGGGTTACAACCAGCGGACCATCTACCGGACGGAACTCGAAGCGGTCCTGCCGCCGGACCACAAGCTGGCCGCACAGGAGACGGTGGATCTGGCGCAGCTGGCAGGGGAGCCCCTGATCATGTACGACTCCAGCCCCAGCACTGCCAACACCCACCACGTCTTCGCCGAACGCGGCCTGCGTCCCAACGTTGTCTCGTCAATGCCCCAGATGGTCCTCGTCCAGGCCATGGTCGGCCGCGGACTTGGGTACGCCCTGCTGATGTCCAGGCCGAACTCGCCGGGGCTGACCGTCGAAGGCCGTCCGGTGGCCATTCGGCCGCTGTCTCCGCCGGCCACCCGGACCACGGTCTGCGCCATCTGGCCCGAAGACATGTCCCTGAGCCCGCGGGCCGAAGCCGTGGTGGACCTGGCAGCGCGGATTCTGGACGGCGGCAAGGACTGAGAACCGGCTACACGCCTGCCGCGGCGGCCTTGGAATAGGCCTTGAAATCGAAGTCCAGGTCCGCGGCCTGTTCCGGGGTGAGAGTGCGTTCCTGGGCGAGGAGCCTACGGGCGGCCATGTGGTCCGCGGGCTGGTTCACGGATTCCACGGCCACCAGCCGGCCGCTGCGGAAGCAGAACACGGAGAACTTGCCGCCGTCCGGGTTCCCGCGCAGGACGGTTTCGTCGTCGGGGTGGGCGATGCCGGCGATCTGCAGCCGCAGGTCGCCCTGGGTGGACCAGAACCAGGGCAACTCGGTGTAATCACGGCCGCCGTCGTGGGTGTCGAGGATGGACTTGGCGGTGTGCCGGGCCTGGTCGGTGGCGTTCTGCACGGATTCGAGCCGGGTGCGCGCCTCGGCATGGTGGCTGGGGTAGTTGGCGCAGTCGCCCAGGGCGTAGATGTCCTCATCGTCGGTGCGCATGGCGCTGTCCACCGTGATGCCGTTGGAGACCGAGAGGCCGGCCTGCTCGGCGAGTTCGGTGCGGGGGATGACGCCGATACCCACCAGCACCATGTCCGCGGGGTACGTTTCGCCGGTAGTGCTGACCGCGGCGGCCACGTGCCCACGCTCGCTTGCCTGCCCGTCGTTGCCCTGCCCGCTGCCGTCCCCGATGAAGGAGGCGATGCCTTCGCCCAGGCGCAGGTTCACGCCCAAGTTCCGGTGGGCCTGGGCGAACCAGTTGCCCATCACGGGGCTCAGCGCGCGGGCCATCGGCCGGTCCGCGTATTCGAGCACCGTGACGTCGAGTCCGCGTTTGCGCGCGGCGGCGGCGAACTCGAGCCCGATGAAACCGGCCCCGATGACGACGACGGAGCGCACTGTGTCCAGGCGTGCGTGGACGGCTTCGGCATCGGCCAGGGTCCGTAGCCCGTAGATCCCCTCCAGACCGCTGCCCGGCACGTTGAGTTCACGGTTGGCGGCGCCGGTGGCCAGGACCAGCGTGGTGTAGCCGATGCTGGATCCGTCGGACAACGACACGGTATGTCCGGCGCGGTCGATGGAGGTGACCCGCACGCCCAGGCGGGAGTCGACGTCGTTATCGGTGAAGAACTTTTCCGCGCGCAGCGGCAGCGGTTTCGGTTCCTTGTCCGCGGCCATGAAGTCCTTGGACAGCGGCGGGCGCTGGTACGGGAAGTGCGTTTCCTCGCCGATGACCGTGATGGCCCCGGTGTAGCCTTCCTTGCGCAGCGAGTCGACCAGCTGGATGCCGGCCTGCCCGTTGCCGACGATGACGATGTTCTGCGGGTTCTGAGGGTGCTCGGGATTCTGCGCGTTGCTCGAGGTGCTGGGTACGGCGGTCATGGTGGCCCTTCTCTGCGGTGGCGGAATTCCTAGATCTGGCTGGCGGGGACGTCGACCTCGATCTCGTCGAGCCCTTCGCCCGCCTTGATCTGGCAGCCCAGCCGGCTGCGGTCCTCATCGCGCGGGTCCGCGGTGCATTCGAGCATTTCCTCCTCGTCCTCGCTGATTTCCGGGAGGCCGTCGAGGTACTCGGGGCGGACGTAGACGTGGCAGGTGGCGCACATCGCCTGGCCGCCGCATTCGCCGACAATCCCGGCAACGCCGTTGGTCACCGCCGCGCGCATCAGGGACGTGCCCGGATCGACGTCGAGCACGTCTACATTGCCGTCATTGTGGTGGAAGCTGACTTTAGCCATGGGAAGTTCCTTCTCGAAAAGTATGGTTTGGTCTGATGATATGCCGGTTACTTCGCGTCCCAGCGGACCGGCAGGGCAGTCATGCCGCGGAACACCCAGCCGGCATCGACGGCGGGCCGTTCCGGGTCCAGGCGCAGATTGGGCAGTTCGGCGAAGAGCTGCGGCAGCGCGATCCCCGACACGGAGGCCTTGGCCACCCACGCGCCGGCGCAATAGTGGTTGCCGCCGCCGAAGGCCAGATGCGGCTTCTTCGGACGGTTGATGTTGAAGCTCTCCGGATCCTCGAAGACCTCCGGGTCGCGGTTGGCAGCCCCAACAACGACGCCGAGGCGGGCGCCCTTGGGCAGCTGCACGCCTTCCAGGACGGTGTCGCGGGTGGTTTCGCGCGGGTACATGCCGATGGGCGCGACCCAGCGGACGGACTCCTCGAACACGGTGGGATAGAGTGCGGGGTCTGCGAGCACCTGGGCCAGCTGGTCCGGATGGGAGAGCAAGGCCCAGACTGCCACGCCGAGCACGTCGCGCGGTTCGTTCAGGCCGCCGCCGATGGTCATCTTCATGTTGGCCCGGATGGCCTCCAACGGGATCGGCATGCTGGTCATGCCGGAGAGCAGACTGGAATCCGGGTTCTTGCGCAGGTACGGCAGGATTTCGTCGATCGCGTCGTCGACCTCGTTGTAGGACTTTTCCGAGGCGGCCCAGACGTCGGGGTTATCGGCGTAGTTGCCGGTGCCGTTGATCATCGTCTGAGACCAGCGCTGCATGTCTTCCTGCGTGGCGTTGTGGAAGCCCATGACCAGGCGCAGGTTTTCCGCGGCGTACGGAGCGGCGTATTCCCAGATCAGGTCCGCGCCGGGGCCGGCGGACTTGAGCCGGGCCAGGTACGTCTCGTGGTTGGCCTGGAAGATCGCGTTCCAGTGCTCCTTGATCGCCTTCGGCCGCAGCACCGAGCCATAGGACTTGCGGTCGACGTCGTGCTCCGGATCATCCTTGCGGAGCATCGAGTGGCCCATGGCGCGCTTCATCAGCGAATTGGTCTCGTCCGCGGAGAAGATTTCCTGGTTATTCTCGACGGTGTGGCAGGCCTGGTAGCTGGTGACCATGTAGCGGTTCACAGCCGGGACCCAATGGACCGGCGCCTCGGAACGCATCTTCCGGTAGATGGGGAAGGGGTTGCGGTAGAGGTCCTCGATGGTCACCCAGTCCGCGGTGGGCACCGGTCGGGCTGCAATGGCTTCGGCGGTCATCGTCCACTCCTTGTTGCTGCCGGTCGGACCGGCACGGTAGGTGAGCTGTCTTTTATTCGAGTGTGGCAGGGGCCATATCCCCGGGTAAAGTTCATAAATAGTTGCTTTATCCGCAGAAAAGCGGGGGATGGGAGGAATGGTGGCGCGCTACACGCTGAGGCAGCTCTCCTACTTTGCCGCCGTGGCGGAAGCAGGAACCATTTCCGCGGCCGCGGCTAAGCTGCACGTGTCCCAGACCGCCGTTGCGGCAGCGGTGACCGAGCTGGAAAGAATCTTCAAGACGCAGCTAACGGTCCGGCGCAAGGCCCACGGGGTTTCGCTGACGCCGGTCGGCACATACCTCTACGCGCAGGCCGCCGAACTCCTGCGCTCGGCCGAGGAGCTGGAGCTCAACGCCAGCAGCGGCGGACGGGAGCTGGCCGGGCCGCTGGTGATCGGCTGCTATGCCACCGTGGCGCCGACCGTTCTGCCGGTGCTGATCGAGGGCTTCACCGTGAACCATCCGAAGGTGCAGCTGGACTTCGTCGAAGGCCCGCAGGACCGGATCCAGGAGCGGCTCTTCGCCGGTGAACTGGATCTGGCCATCGTGTACGACATGGACCTGCGTCCCGGGCTGGGCTCGGTCCGGCTTTACGATGTGCGGGGCTATGTGCTGCTGCCGCAATCCCACCGGTTGGCGGAACGGCCGGAGGTTTCGCTGCAGGAGCTGGCCGAGGACCCGATGATCCTGCTGGATGCCCCGCCGAGCAGCCACCACACCATGACGCTGTTCGAGCAGACCGGCGTCAGCCCCGTCATCCGCTACCGCACCACGGACTTCGAGCTCACGCGTTCGCTGGTGGGCCGCGGCGTCGGGTATTCGGTGCTGGTGCAGCGGCCGGCGATCGATTCGTCCTACGAGGGGCTGCCGGTGGTGCCCAAGCCGATCGTGCCGGCGGTGAAGCCGGTGGGGGTGAAGATGGTCTGGCCCGAAGCGATCCGGCTGACGGACCGTGCAGAGGCCATGGTCACCTTCGCCGCGAGCGCCGCCCGGAATGCCCGTAATCCGCCGCCGGCCTGACCCGGCTCGGTATGGCTCAATCTGGCTCGTCGCGGTTTCAGCCCGGACTGCCCGCAGGGTCAGGTGCCTCATCATGATGGATCCGTTCCGTGAGACCGGCCAGGGGCTGGCCGGTCCCGCCCCACTGGAGTGAGATGATCTCCGCAGCAATGGACACTGCGGTTTCTTCCGGCGTCCGGGCCCCCAGATCAAGCCCAACCGGACTGTGCAGCACGCTGAGTTCCGCGTCGCTGAAGCCGGATCCGCGCAGTCTCGCCATCCGGTCTTCGTGGGTGCGGCGTGAACCCATTGCACCGACGTAGGCGAACGTCCTGCCGCGCAGCGCCACTTCGAGCAATGGGACGTCGAACTTCGGATCGTGCGTGAGGACACAGATCACGGTCCGCTCATCCACCAACCCCTGCTCAAGCTGATCCGCGAGGTACTTGTGCGGCCAGGCGACCACCACCTCGTCGGAGTCCGGAAAGCGCGCGGGGGTGGCGAAGACGGGCCGGGCATCGCAGACGGTGACGCGGTAGCCGAGGAACGAGCCCATCCGCGCCAGCGCGGCGGCAAAATCAATAGCGCCGAAAACCAGCATCCGCGGCCGCGGCGCGTAGCTGGCAAAGAACACCCGCATCCCTTCGTCCAGGCGCTGGCCGTCCGGCCCGTACATCAAAACGCCGTTCCGGCCTGCCGCCAGCAGTCCCCGGGTGTCGTCATTGACGGCCTGGTTGGCACGGTCGGACCCGAGGTCGCCCTCGGAACCGTGCGGCCGCACCACCAGGTGGCGCCCCAGCCGCTGCGGGTCAGGATGCTCGATCACCGTGGCGACCCCCACGGGGGCAGAGGCCTCGATGTCCTCGCGGACGGACTCAAGCTCCGGAAACGTCTGCGGCGAGATGGGCTCCACGAAGACGTCCAGGATGCCGCCACAGGTCAGCCCCACAGAGAATGCATCGTCGTCGCTGATGCCGTAGCGCACCAGGGCCGGCCGCACCTCTTCGATAACCTGTGAGGCCAGTTCGTAGACCGCGCCCTCGACGCAACCGCCGGAAACGGATCCGACTGCTTCACCCCCGGCGGTCACCAGCATGGAGGCACCCGCCGGTCTCGGAGCCGACTCGAAGGTTTGGACGACTGTCGCCAGGCCGGAAGTGTTGCCCCTGCGCCAATCTGCCAACAGTTCGTCCAGCACGTCACGCACGCGTACTCCTCCCACCCGGCGGCATCTTCAGTCCTTGTGTCCTGCCCGCCGCCCCAAAGCATAGGCTACGCCTGCCACGACGCCGAGCAGGCCGAGGACGCCGGCTGGACTGCCCAACTGGTCGCGGAGCACGCCCTTCATCACCCCCAGCCCGTTCAGCCCGGGATCGGTCAAGACAGGGGAGGTCGACGGCGAGGCTGGCTGCGGCGGGGGTGGGGCAGCAGGAGGCCTGGAGGTTTCTGCGGCCGGGGACGGCGGCCCGTTTGGCTGCGTTGCGGCTGCGGCCGGTGGTACACGCGCATCCTCAGTGCCGGGGACTGACCCCGCTGCCGGACCGGGCTCAGGTGCTCCCAGCATCTCCTGTAAGTTGCTGGTGAACAGCGACAGCAACTGGTCCGTGACGCTGCCGATCACGCTCTTGCCCATGGCCGCTGCCTTGCCGGAGAGCGTCAGATCCGCGTTGACCGTTCCCGTCGTGGTGCCTTCGGATTCGCTCAACGCCATGGTGACGGTGGCCTGTGCCGTGCCCTGCCCACGTGTCTCCTGGGCTTGGCCTTCCATCATGGCGCGCCGGGCAGCGGCGTCGCGCTCCAAGACGTTGAGCCGGCCCTTGTACTGCATGGTGACCGGGCCCAGCTTGACCTTCATGCCCACTTGGTACGCGTCATCGGAGAGCTTCTTGAGGATTTGGGCGCCGGGAAGGCAGCCGGCAACCCGTTCAAAGTCCATCAGAGTGTCCCAGACGGTGTTGATCGGTGCTACGACGGAGAATGTTCGTTCCAGCTGCATGACGATGTCCCTTCTCGTACCTCAAGATCTGCCTAGTGACTGATGTGGCCGATGAGCCAATTCTTCGGCGCGGGCAGGCCGGCTACCGCGGATAGCCGCTACCAGTTCCGCCAGCGCTGAGTAACTATGGCCGCTGATAAACGCGTCGCAGTAGGGGAGCGCTGCCGCCATACCGCCGGCCAGCGGCTGATAACCGGCGGCTGCCTTACGTGGGTTCACCCAGATGATCCGGTAGGCAAGCCGCTTCAACCGAACCATCTGGGCCGCCACCTGCTCAGGCTCATCCTGCGCCCAACCGTCGGAGAGGATGACGATCACGGCGCCCCGGGCCAGACCGCGCCGGCCGTAGCCATCGATGAACCGGCGCAGGCTTTCGGCCAGCCTGGTTCCGCCTGCCCAGTCAGGGGTCGCGGCGGCCGCACGCGCCAACGCCTGGTCCGGATCGCGGACTGCCAACTGCCGCGTCAACCGGGTCAGCCGGGTGGAGAAAATGAAGGCTTCGGCACTGGCACCGGCCACCGCTCCCTGCAGCAGGGACAGGAACACTGAGGTGTAAGGCTCCATCGAACCGGAAACGTCGCACAGCAGGACCAGCCGCCGCAACTGCTTACGACGGCGGGCGAAGACCAGGCGGGTGCCGGCCGAGCCGGTGCGCTGCGCGGCTCGCACAGTGCGGCGGATATCCAGTTGGGCGGTGCTGCGCTGTGACCTGCGGGTACGCCGGCCTTCACGCTCCGGGGTGGCCAGCACGATTCTGCGGACCAGCGTGCGCATCCGGGTCAGCTCCTCGGGACCTAATTCGGCGAAGGATGTCCCGTGCAGGCGTTCCTCGGACGAGGCCATGAGCAGGACCGATTCCCGTTCCTGCCCGCCGCTGCCGACCCCGCCGGACTGGCCCGGAACAGGGGCTGGAGCTTGCGGCGGGGATGCATCCGACACGCGCGGCCGGGGCGGGTCGGGACGGGTGACGCTCCGCCCCTGTCCGGCGCCGACCGGGGGCGGGGCGTTGGGTTCGCCGCGCCGGTCAGCGGCATCGTCCACCCCGTCTATTGCGCCGAACACGGAGGCAAAGACGGTGTCGAACAACGGCAACTGTTCCTTCGACGTGACCAACACGGCGCGGCAGGTCCAGTACAGCCTGTCCTGGCTCGCCGGCGGGATCAGCTGGAGTGACCGGGCAAGCCAGGCTGCGCGTTCCGGAGTGCTGGGCAGACCGGCCCGGTGCAACGCCGTCGTAAAACCCACGGCCAAAGCCGCGGCATTCATCCCCGTCTTGCCCCGTGTCCCCTGCCCCGCAATGCCTCTATCAGCCACTTCGGCCGCCGATCAGCCACGCGGCACCACGGGCCTGGATAAGTTCCAGATCGTCGCGGTTTTTCACGATGGAACCCCACGTCCGGTCCACCACGTCAGCGTCAAGATGCTCAATTCCGAGCACCGCCAGCGCGGTGGCCCAGTCGATGGCCTCGGCGATGCCTGGCGGTTTTGCCAGATCGAGGGCACGCAGCCTCGTGATGGCCGACGCGGCCTCCAAGGCCAGCGGCGCCGTACTGCCCGGCACGCGCCGTCGGACTATCTCGGCGATCCTTTCCGGTGCGGGATAGTCGATCCAATGGTAGATGCAGCGCCGGGTCAGGGCATCGTGCAGGTCCCGGGTGCGGTTGGATGTCAACACCACAATCGGCGGATGCGCGGCCGTGATCGTGCCTAGCTCCGGAACCGTGACGGCGGCTTCAGCCAGCAGTTCGAAGGTAAAGGCCTCGAATTCGGCGTCCGCACGGTCAATCTCGTCCAGCAACAGGACCGCGGGCCGGGGGCCGGGATGTTCGATGGCCTTCAGCAGAGGACGCCGCAGCAGGTACTGTTCGGCAAACAAATCCGACTCGTCCAGATCCAGATCGCGGACTTCCGCCAGGCGGATGCCGAGCAGTTGGCGCTGGTGGTTCCACTCGTAGAGCGCCTCGCCGGCGTCGATTCCCTCGTAGCATTGCAGCCGGTAGAGCGGCGTTTTGAGGACACGGGCCAACGCCTTGGCCGACTCGGTCTTGCCGACCCCGGCCTCGCCCTCCAGCAGAATGGGTTGCGGCAGGCGCAGGGCCAGGAACAGGGCCGTGGCCAGGCCTGGATCCGCCAGATAATCTGCTTTGTCCAGAGCGGCCATGAGGGATGGCACGTCAGGAACCAGCGCCCGGACCTCGTCTTCCGCGCCGTCCCGGGCCGGGCCGGTCATGGAGCCCACGGATCAGGATGTTGGGGCATAGCGTTCCGGATCCGCGAGGAAGGCTTTGCGGCAGCCCGCTGAACAGAAATAAACCACGGAGCCAGCATGCTCGACGTGCAGGGTGGACCCGACCGCGGCGACCGTCATGCCGCAGACGGGGTCCAGGGCCGTGGCAGGTTCCGAGGCAACCTGTTTGACGGACCCTCCGGTCTCAAGTGTTGCCTTCCGGCTGGCAGCCCGTTCGGCAACGAGTTCGGCCAGGATGGACAGCGCGACCTCCTCGGCGGTGCGGGCTCCCAGATCGAGCCCGGCCGGACAATGGACCCGTGCGCGCAGCTCATCGGCGACATCGAGGGATCCGAGGACCGACTTGCCCCTGGTATGGCTGGCAACCAGTCCCACGTACGGCACCCCGGCCCGTAGCGCCGCCTCCAAGGCAGATTCTTCGTCCCGTCCGTGGGACGCCACGATAAGCGCCGCGTCCTCCGCCTTGGGCATCGCCGCTGATCCGTCCACGAGTTCCAGCTCGAAATTCAGGACCCCGCCGAGTGTCTCCAGCGCTAGGGCAATGGGCGTATTACCGACGACGACGACGCGGGCCGCCGGCAACTGCGGTTGCAGGAAAATTTCTACCGCGCCGCCGCTCAGGCACGGGTTGGCCACCTCCACGGCGCCGGGTTCCTGCGTGTCGGTGGGCTCGCCTGGAACCACGCGCAGCAGCAGAGGCTCCTCCGAGGAGAGGGCCCTCAGCCCGTAGTCGCGCACGGAAGCTTCCACGCAGTTGCCGCCGACAAAACCTTCCAACCTGCCGTCTGCCAGTAGCAGGGCGGTATCGCCGGCATGCGCGCTGGTGGGATGCTGCGCGCGGACCACTGTGGCGCGGACGTAGGGTTCGCGCCTGGCAGTGAGTTCATCGGCCCGTGCCGCCAGGGCCTGTGCATGGGTAGTCATCTCAGACCGGCGGCCTCGGCCGTCCCTGCATCGCCTCCCAGACCCGTGCCGGCGTGCAGGGCATATCCATATGCGTGACCCCCAGCGGTGCCAGGGCATCCACCACAGCGTTGACGATGGCGGGCGGCGAGCCCACCGTGGCGGATTCGCCGATGCCCTTCGCCCCTATCGGATGGTGCGGCGAAGGAGTGACCGTGAAGCCGGTTTCCCAGTCCGGCACTTCCATCGCCGTGGGAATGAGGTAGTCCATAAAGGAACCGCCCAGGCAGTTGCCGGCGTCGTCGAACTCAATGATCTCCATCAGCGCCATGCCGACGCCGTCGGTCAGGCCGCCGTGCACCTGTCCTTCGATGATCATCGGGTTGATGCGGGTTCCGCAGTCGTCGACCGCAACGAAACGACGCACTTTCACATGGCCGGTGCCCGGATCCACATCCACCACGCAGATGTAGGCGCCGAACGGGAACGTCAGGTTCGGCGGGTCGTAGGTGACCTCGGCGTCCAGATTTCCGTCGATGCCTTCGGGCAGTGCCACCGTGCCGTGTGCGCCGAGCGCGATCTCGGCCATGGTCTTGCCAACGCCGGGATCTCCCTTGACGAACCAGCGGCCTTTCTCCCATTCCAGATCCTCCGGCCTCGTCTCAAGCATGGCGGCGGCAATAAACTTGGCCTTGTCCCGTACCTTGCGGGCGACCAGCGCCACCGCGCCGCCGCTGACCGGCGTTGAACGGCTGCCATAGGTGCCCAGGCCGAACGGCGTCTGGTCCGTATCGCCGTGGACAACATCGATGTCCTCGGGAGGAATGCCAAGTTCCTCGGCCACAATCTGGGCGAAGGTGGTCTCGTGGCCCTGGCCCTGCGACTGCACGGATATGCGGACTACGGCCTTGCCCGTGGGATGGATGCGCAGCTCGGCGCCGTCTGCCATGCCCAGGCCAACAATGTCGAAATGCTTGCGCGGTCCGGCCCCGACGGTTTCAGTAAAGAAGGAGATTCCGATCCCCATCAGCTCACCGCGCTCACGTTTCTCGGCCTGCTCTCGGCGGAGCTCGTCGTACCCGGCCATCTCCATGGACAGGCGCATCGCCGGTTCATAATTGCCGGAGTCGTATTCCCACCCGGTCTTGTTGGCATAGGGAAACTGCTCGGGCCGGATGAAGTTCTTCAGCCGCAGTTCCGCGGGATCCATCTCCAGATTCCGGGCCAGGATGTCAACCATCCGCTCGACCAGGTAGACGGCCTCCGTGACACGGAAAGAACAGGCATAGGCCACTCCCCCCGGTGCCTTGTTCGTATAGACACCGGTGACCTTGCAATGGGCAGCCTGCAGATCATAGCTGCCGGTGAAGATGCTGAAGAAGCCGGCCGGATTCTTGGTCGGCTGCGCCGTGGCGTTGAAAGCGCCGTGATCTGCCAGCACATTGGTCCGCAGTGCGAGGATTTTGCCATCTTTAGTGGCGGCGATCTCACCCTGCATGATGTAGTCCCGGGCGAACGACGTGGACATCAGGTTTTCGGAGCGGTCCTCCACCCATTTCACCGGCTTGCCAGTGACAATCGAACCGACCACGGCGAGCACGTAGCCCGGGTAGATACCCACCTTGTTTCCGAAACCCCCGCCGATATCGGGGGAGACCACCCGGATCTTGTGCTCGGGAATGCCGGCGACCATCGCATACAGCGTGCGGTGAGCATGCGGGGCCTGCGTAGTTTCGTACAGCGTCAGCCCGCCGTCGATCGGATCGAAATCCGCCACGGCGCCGCAGGTCTCCATGGGCGCCGGATGGACGCGCGGATAGACGATTTCCTGACTGACAACGACGTCGGCAGCAGCGAAGGCGGCATCCGTTTCGTCCGCGTCGCCCATCTCCCAGTCGAAGATGTGGTTGTTGGTCCGGCCCTCGATGTCGTCGCGGATCACCGGCGCTTCCGGAGCCAACGCTTTGCGCGCATCGATGACCGGCGGCAGGATGTCATATTCAACGTCGATAAGCTCCAGCGCATCCCGGGCAGCGTAGCGGTCCTCGGCCACCACGAAAGCGACCTCCTGCCCTTGGAAACGCACCTTGTCCGTGACGAGCACTGCCTGCACGTCGGCGGACAGCGTAGGGGCCCAGGCGAGATTGAGTCCCTGAAGATCCTTGCCCGTAATGACAGCCAGTACCTTGGGATGCGCGAGCGCCTCGGTGGCATCGATCGAGACCAGCCGCGCGTGGGCAACCGGTGCGCGGAGGATGGCGCCGTGCAGCATGCCTGGCAAGGTGATGTCGTCCACGTAATGGCCCTTGCCGCGGACGAATCGGGGGTCCTCTTTGCGTTGGATGCGGCCGAAACCGATCGGCCGGTCCGCGTCCGAAGCCGCGGGATTCGCCGGATGTTCCTGGGTGGTAGTCATGTCGTTACCTCGGTGGACTCTGCGGCGGCTCCGGCGGGCTGCTGTCCGTCCGCCGGCTCACCGGCTGCGGGGTGGCTGGCCGCCCACTGAATCGAGCGGACAATGGTGGCGTAGCCGGTACACCGGCAGATTTGTCCGGAAATCGCCTGACGGATTTCGCCGTCGTCGGGATGTGGATTGCGGTCCAGCAGCGCCCGTGCGGTGAGCATCATTCCCGGGGTGCAGAAACCGCACTGCAGGCCATGTTCCTCGATGAAGCCCTGCTGCACCGGATCCAGTGCTCCGCCGGAGGCGAGGCCTTCAACAGTGCGGATCTCGTGTCCGGCGGCCATCACCGCCAACACAGTGCAGGATTTCACCGGTTGCCCGTCCATCAGGACAACGCAGGTGCCGCAGTTGGACGTATCGCAACCCCAGTGGGTGCCGGTCAGGCCCAGGACCTCGCGGATAAAGTGGACCAGAAGCACACGGGGTTCAATGTCGCGGGTGACTTCCTCGCCGTTGACCGTCATGCTGATCTGCATTGTTCAGCCTTCCTGTGTCTTGGCTGCGCGGCTGCAGGCACGTCGCAGGACCCTGCGGGTCAGTTCGTCGGCTAAGTGCCGCTTGTAATCGACGGGCCCACGCTGGTCAGCCATCGGATCACAGGCGGCCGCGGCCGCCCGGCCCGCTTCGGCAAACAGTTCTTCACTCGGCTGCTGTCCTGCCAGGATGTCGGCAGCCTCGGACACCGTTCCTTCCAGCCCCACGGCCGTGAGCCCGACGCTCGCGTGGGAGATGGTGCCGTTTTCCGCCAGCGAGACGGCTGCCCCGGCTGCCGCAACGGCCCAATCACCGACCCTGCGCTCCACCTTTTCGTAGGCGCTGCCGGAACGTGGACGGACCGGGAAGCGGATTTCACAGAGCAGTTCCGTCTGGGCTACCGCCGTTTCATAGGGACCTTGATGGAACTCGGGCATGGACAGCACCCGCTCGCCGCCGGCGCCGCGGATGATTACTTGTGCCGCCAGGACGTTGCACACTGTTGAGAGATCTTCGGCCGGATCAGCCTGGCAGAGCGAGCCGCCAATGGTGCCCCGGTTGCGCACCACCGGGTCCGCGATGACACGTTCGGCGTCGGTGACAATCGGGAACAGCCTCGCCACCTCGGCGGACTCCAGCAGCGCAGTGTGCCGGGTCATCGCGCCGATGCGCAGCACGTCACCCTCTCGCACCAGAAAGTCCAGTTCGGTGAGGTCGTTAATGTCGATGACCCATTCGGGCCGAGCAAGCCGGAGTTTCATCATCGGCAACAGGCTGTGCCCGCCGGCGATGACACGGGCTTCCGGCCCATGGCGTTCCAAAAGCGCGATGGCGTTGTCCACATCTGCGGCGCGGACATAGTCGAATGAAGCCGGAATCTGCACGATCAACCCTTCCCCAAGGGTGCCCCGCAACGTCGAGGGGCGCCGAATATGCCAAGTCTTGTCCGCGGGTCATCCGGGTGTCAATATGCTGATAAGCGAAAGGTTATGAGCCCATGTCGATGACATTGAGCCAGCTGCGGGCTTTTGCCCTCGTGGCCAGATTGGGGTCTCTGCGGGCGGCAGCCGAAGCCCTCCAGATCAGCGAACCGGCTGTGTCCTCGGCGTTGGCGGCATTGCGGGCCGATCTGGGGGATCCGCTGTTCGTCCGGTGCAGGGGCGGCATCGCGCTGACGCGGGGAGGCAGAGCCCTTGCCGATCACGCCCAGGAGATTGTCGGGCTGGCGGACCAGGCGCGGCAGGCAGTTGCCAATGCGCGGACTTCTACCGGCGGACTGCGGGCAGTCGCAACGGCTGCCTTCGCCGAACACGCTGCCGGCCGCTTGCTGGATCTTTTCACCAAGCGTTTTCCCTTGTTCACCGTGGATGTTGTCGTCGAAGGCGTTGCGGACGTGGCCGCCTTGTTGGCCAGCCACACCTACGACATCGCGTTGGGTGCCCGGCCGGCCCCGATGGGGCCGGCCATGCAGCTGGTCCCGTTCCTACGCTACCGGCGGGTTTTGGTGGCGGCCGGTGCCCATCCATTGGCGCGTTGGTCCAAGGCACCGCTGCAGTTGTCGCGTCTTAAGCCGTACAAATGGTTCGCCGGACCGGTCGGTGTCGAAGGGGCGGATGCTGCGGGACGCTGGTCGGCAGGCACGGGGCCCATGCCCGAGGTCGTCCAGTTGTCCAGCGAAACCGATGCTTTGGCCGCAGTGCGGGCCGGCGAGGGAGTCATGCTGGCACTTGAGCACATTGTCCGGTCGGAGACAGTAGCCGGTTCGTTGGTGCAGTTGCCCCTGGTCGGAACGCCCATTGCCGGTATCTGGTGGGCGAGCACGTTGGACCATGGACGCACCGTCACCGGTGCGCAGACGCTGCAACGGTTCGTCACTACTGCTGAAGCCACGGCGGCCATGATGGCCCCTGCCGGGTCGCGGGGGCTGGCCCGCCGAGGGTCAAAGGTGCACGTTGCCCTGTGGAGCTGATCCCGCCGGTGATTGACTTTGCTCAATCACTGAACTCGATTACGCTTGTGATGTGCCTAACATCGCCGCGCCGAAGCAGCTGACCAGAACGGTTATTACCGCCCGCGGGCTCACCAAGAAGTACGGGGACTTCGCCGCAGTCAACGGAATCTCCTTCGACGTGCCCGCCGGTGAATCTTTCGGGCTGCTCGGCCCCAACGGCGCCGGCAAATCCACCACCATGCGGATGATCGGCGGCGTCTCCCAGCGCACCTCCGGCGAACTGGCCATCATGGGCCTCGACCCGGAGCAGCATGGCCCCGAGGTCCGTGCCCATCTGGGCGTGGTTCCGCAGCAGGACAACCTGGACGAGGACCTCCGGGTCCGCGACAACCTGATTGTCTACGGGCGCTACTTCGGCCTGCCGCACAGCTACCTGCGGCCCAAGGCGGATGAGCTGCTCGAGTTCGCCCAGCTCTCCGACAAGGCCAAGGCCAAGGTCGACTCGCTCTCCGGCGGCATGAAGCGCCGCCTGACCATCGCGCGCTCGCTGATCAACGAGCCGAAGATCCTGCTGCTGGACGAACCCACCACCGGCCTGGACCCGCAGGCGCGGCACATCCTGTGGGACCGGCTGTTCCGGCTCAAGGAACAGGGCGTGACCCTGGTGCTGACCACCCACTACATGGACGAGGCCGAGCAGCTCTGCGACCGCCTCATTGTGGTGGACAAGGGCGAGATCATGGCCGAGGGATCACCGGCAGCCCTGATCCGCGAATACTCCACGCGGGAGGTGCTTGAGCTGCGCTTCGGTTCCGAGCGCAACACCACCGTGGCCGCCCAGCTGGAGGGGATCGGCGAGCGCCTGGAAACCCTGCCGGACCGCGTGCTGATTTACACGCACGACGGCGAAACATCGCTGGAACAGGTCAGCGCCCGCGGCCTTCACCCGGTGACCTCGCTGGTGCGCCGCTCCAGCCTGGAAGACGTGTTCCTGCGCCTGACCGGCAGGAGCCTCGTTGACTGAGAACCACCTCCAGCACGGGCCCGCACAGTCCGGGCCCACCCCGTCCCCGGGATCCGCCAGCGCGCGGGAGGCAGACGCTGCCACACCGCTGCTGTCCCTCCGCGTTCCCTTGACCCCCGGGCAGTCCGCGGCGAAGGCCCGGAAATACGGTTCCCTCTACTTCGCCGAACACTGGATCCGCACCATGCGCGGCTACGGCTGGACGGTGGCCATGACAGCCGTGGGAACGCCGCTGGTCTACCTTTATGCAATGGGCATCGGACTGGCCTCGCTGGTCGATGCCAACACCAATGCAACGCTCGACGCCGGCAACGGCGCCGTGGTTTCCTACCTCACCTTTGTGGCCCCGGCACTGCTGGCCACGGCTGGCATCATGGTGGCGAGTGAGGAGAACACGTATCCGGTGATGTCCGGCTTCAAATGGCGGCGGACCTACTACGGGCCCAACGCCTCCCCGTTGGGCAGCCATCAGCTGGTCAACGGCCACGCGCTGGGGGTTTCCTTCCGGCTGCTGCTGACCACCGGCATCTACTTCGCGTTCCTGCTGCTCTTCGGGGCCGTGCCCGAATCCACCGGCTGGATCATGATCTTCACGGCTGCCCTGGGCGGAATGGCCTTCGGGCTGCCGCTGATGGCTTATGCCGCCAGCATCACGGAGGACCGCGGGCAGTTTGCCATGGTCCAGCGGTTCATCGTCATGCCGCTGTTCCTGTTCTCCGGCACCTTCTTCCCGCTGGCCTCCATGCCGTGGGCTGTGCAGTGGATCGGCTGGGTTTCCCCACTGTGGCATTCCGCCGAACTTGGCCGGGTGCTCAGTTACGGATACGAGGAACCGGTCTGGCTGACCATCATCCACGTGCTGTACCTGGCGGTGCTGGCACTGGCGGGCTGGGTCTTCGCCCAACGGATCTACGAACGGAGGCTGGGCAAATGAGCCGGATCGCCGGCAGCGGCGAAACTTCCTCCGAGGACCAGCTCCGGCTCCTGCCGTCCGGCCGCCCCTTCGGTTCCCTGTACTCGGGAAACGTACGTGCCGTCGTCGCACGTGGTCTGAAGGCGACGTGGGGCAGCAACTGGGCCATCATGGCCAGCGGTTTTGTGGAGCCCGTGCTCTTTCTCATTGCCATGGGCATCGGGCTCGGTTCGTTGATCGGAACCGTGGAAGGCCCGGGCGGCCAGGAGATCGGCTACATCGCCTACATCGCCCCGGCGCTGCTGGCCGTCTCTGCGATGAACGGCGCGGTGTACGACTCCACCTGGAACGTGTTCTTCAAGCTGAACTTCGCCAAGCTGTACCAGGGCATGCTCTACACCTCGCTCGGCCCGCTGGACGTGGCGCTCGGCGAAATCACGCTGGCCCTGCTCCGCGGCGCCCTCTACGCCACCGGCTTCACCGCCATCATGGGGGTGTTGGGCTTGATCACCACGCCCTGGGCGCTCCTGATGATTCCGGCGTCGGTGGTTATTGCTTTTGGGTTCGCGTCCTTCGGGATGGGCATCACCAGCTTCATGAAGACCTTCCAGCAGATGGACTGGATCAACTTCATCATGCTTCCGATGTTCCTGTTCAGCGCGACGTTCTACCCGCTGTCCGTCTACCCGCAGGCCATCCAGTGGGTGATCCAGGCGCTGCCGCTGTGGCACGGAGTGGAACTGCTGCGCCAGCTGAGCGTCGGCACGTTCACCGCCGCCACCGGCATCCACGTTCTCTACTACCTCGTCATGATCGTGCTCGGCCTGATCCTGACCACCGCGCGGCTGCGGAAGCTGTTCCTGAGGTAAAGGGGCGCTTCTTATCCGTTCGGCAGGCCAGCTGAGGGTAGCCAGCTCCTCCCGGTGCAGGTCATGATGGAAAGTGCCCGGTGAAACGCGTGAACCAAGTTCAGGAGTTGGCGATGATAGGCACATGGCAGTCGCTGGTCATAGATTGTCCGGATCCGGATTCCCTGGCCACGTTCTATGAGCAATTGTTGGGCATGATCCGCATCCAGCACGATGAGGACGGCTGGATCAGCATCGGGGACGGGACGGGCCGGCCCGGTATCGATTTCCAAAAGGTGGAGGACTACGTGCCGCCGCAGTGGCCCGGCAGCGAGCACCCGCAGCAGATGCACGTCGACGTGCGGGTCAAGGACCTGGACATTGCCGAAGAACTGGCCCTCAAGCTCGGCGCCACCAGTATGGAGGCGGGCACGAAAACCTTCCGGGTTTATCTGGATCCGGCCGGCCATCCCTTCTGCCTGGTGCTCTGGTGACGCTTTCTGGTGAACGGGTGAGAGACGGTCCACCGTCCGGCTAAGAGGGGACCTGGGAAACGGGCCGAGGCAGATCGTTCGCCTGCGGTGGAAGCAGCCCGCGCGCCGGGGAAGGATTTGAGACAATAAGTCCATGCAATCCCTTGGGAACCCCTCAGCGAACACCTCTGCCAACCGCGTCCTGCCGTTCAAGGCGGGCAACCTCGGCATCGCCGTCATGGTGCTGGTCTTTCTTTTCGCCGTCGTTTTCGCCGCCAACCAGAACGACGTGATCGGCTGGATCGTGGCCATCATCGCGCTCGGCTGGCTGCTGCTGGCTGCCTTCGTGGTGTTCAGCGTCCGGGGTGCCACCAAGAAGGCCAAGGAGAAGTTCGCCACGGCGCAGGCAGACTTTGCGGCCCAGCAGATGCCGCAGGGCACCGCCGGCGGCACCGCCGTGGTGGAGGAGCAGGTGGCCAGGGCCAACGCCGTCCGGGACGAAAAGCTGGACCACAGCTTCAAGATCGTCCAGGTCCAGGCCAAGGTCGTCCGGGACTACCTGGGCAAGGACGAGGGCATGGTGGAGCGCGCGCTCGATACCATCGAGGTGACCGCCCACAACGGCCGCGGCATGATCCGCAAGAACGACGGCGATGGTCCGGTTACGGGCACGGTTGTCAACTGAGCTGCGGGCTTGGGTAAGGTAGTCGAGTGAGTTTGGCACCCGAGGGCATCGTTCAGGAATCCGGTACTGCAGCAGGCGGAGCAGACACCGCATTAAGGCAAAAACTGCGGATCGCCACCGTCAACGTCAATGGCATCAGGGCCGCCTACAAGCGCGGCATGGAAGCCTGGCTGGCGGAGCGCGATGTGGACATTTTGTGCCTGCAGGAAGTCCGGGCACCTGACGCGATTGTGCGCGAACTGCTCGGGGACGGCTGGCACATCCTGCACGCCGAAGCCGAAGCGAAGGGCCGTGCCGGCGTCGCCATCGCCTCCCGTACCGCTCCGGTGGCCACCCGGGACCACATCGGCGACGACTATTTCGTTACCTCCGGCCGCTGGGTCGAAGCGGACTTCGAGATCCCGTCCGACGGCGGCCCGAAGACCCTGACCGTGGTCAGCGCCTATGTCCATTCCGGCCAGGTGGATACCCCGAAGCAGGTGGACAAGTTCCGCTTCCTGGACGTCATGGGCAACCGCCTCACGGAGCTGAAGGCCACCAAGGACTACGCGCTGGTGGTAGGGGACCTCAACGTCGGCCACACCACGCTGGACATCAAGAACTGGAAGGGCAACGTCAAGAAGTCCGGCTTCCTCCCCGAGGAACGGGCGTACTTCGACCGCTTCTTCGGCGACGCCGTCGGCTGGCGGGACGTGCACCGCTCCCTTGCCGGCGAGGTTCCCGGTCCGTACACCTGGTGGTCGTGGCGGGGACAGGCATTCGACAACGACGCCGGTTGGCGCATCGATTACCACATGGCCACCCCGGAGCTCGCGACCCTCGCGTCCGACGCCGTTGTTGACCGCGCCGAGACCTACGACGCGCGCTTCTCAGACCACGCACCCTTGGTAGTGGACTACCGCTTCTAGAAAGATCCTGCTCATATGACCAGCACAACCCAGACCACCGATAGCGCCGCAACCACCGAGGCCGCCGGGAGTACTTCGCGCCGGCGCCTGCTCTCCGGCATGCAGCCCTCGGCGGATTCGCTCCACCTCGGGAACTACCTCGGCGCCCTGGTGAACTGGGTCAGCATGCAGGATGAATACGATTCCATCTTCTTCGTCCCGGACATGCATGCCATCACCGTGGACCATGACCCGGCCGGGCTGGCCACGCGCACCCGGGTGACCGTGGCGCAGTACATTGCCGGCGGGATCGATATCGAGAAGTCCACCCTCTTCGTCCAGTCACACGTGCCCGAGCACGCGGAGCTGGCGTGGGTGCTGAACTGCATTACCGGTTTCGGCGAGGCCTCCCGGATGACCCAGTTCAAGGACAAGTCGCAGAAGTCGGGAGCCGAGCACTCCAGCGTAGGCCTGTTCGCCTACCCGGTCCTCATGGCCGCGGACATTCTGCTCTACCGTCCGTACGGCGTGCCGGTCGGCGAAGACCAGCGCCAGCATCTGGAACTGGCACGCAACCTGGCCCAGCGCTTCAACCACCGCTACGGCGAGACCTTCGTGGTTCCTGAAGCGGTGATCCCGCGGGAGGGGGCGAAGATCTACGATCTGCAGCACCCGAACGCCAAGATGTCCAAGTCGGCCGATTCCCCGGCGGGCCTGATCAATATCCTGGACAACCCGAAAACCGCGGCCAAGAAGATCAAGTCCGCGGTGACCGACGACGGCACCGAGATCCGCTTCGACCGTGAAGCCAAGCCGGGCGTGTCGAATCTGCTGACCATCTACTCCACGCTCAGCGGCAAGAGCATCGACTCGATCGTCGCGGATTACCAGGGCAAGATGTACGGCCACCTGAAAGTGGATCTGGCTGAACTCGTGGTCGAGCGGCTCGCGCCCATCCAGACCCGTGCCCAGGAACTGCTGGACGACCCGGCCGAGCTGGACCGGCTGTTGGCCCGCGGAGCCGAAAAGGCCCGCGGAATCGCCTCGGCTACACTGGCCGATGTGTATAACAAGGTCGGTTTCCTGCCCGCGGGAGCACGGCGCTAGCAATGTGCCAGCACCGGCTGCAGGTGGACCCCGGCGTCACTCCCGACGGCGGTGTCCTTCAGGCTGCCCTGCCCGAGGTGGGCTGCGCCGGCGTCGTTATTGGTATTCCGGAGCCGCTGGCCGGCGACCTTGAGGGCTGGCGTGCCTCCTTCGGAGACCCGATGGCCGCAGTCATCCCGCCGCACGTCACACTGGTGACGACGACGCCGGTGGCGGACTGGGCCGAGACTACCGAGCACGTCCGCCGGATTGCCCGCAGCCAGCAGCCCTTCACCGTGGCCCTGCGCGGCACCGGCAGCTTCCGCCCGGTATCGCCGGTGGTCTACCTCAACATCGCCGAGGGCTTCGACGAATGCGTTGCACTGCACCGGAAGCTGCAGGCGGGCCCGTTGGCCCGGCAACTGGAATTCGACTTCCACCCGCACATCACCGTGGCCCACGACGTCAGCGACGCCGGCATGGACGCGGCCGAAAACAAGCTTGCCGACTATGACGCGTCCTTCACCGTTAGTAGCATGGGCCTGTACGAGCACGATTCGTCAGGTGTCTGGATACTGCGGGAAGAGCTGAGCTTTGGGACAGAAATCGGCGCAGAGGGCAGCGCGCAAGGCGACGGGCAGCAGCGGGAGTAAATCCGAAACACCGCATCCGCTCGAACGGCAGAAGCTGAAGGTCGCCGAGCTGGAAAAGCGGCGCGCCTACGTCCAGGCCCAACGCCATGCTTCCAAGGGCAAGGTCCTGCTGGCCCGCATGCAGTACCTGCTGGCGAAGGCGCACGCGTGGCGGGTGATGCGCGTCTGGATGCTTTACAGCATGCGCCACGGGCCGCTCATGGCCGCGGGCAGTGCCTACAACATGTTCTTCTCCGTGGCAGCGATGCTGGTGGCGGGATTCTCCATCTTCGGCCTCATCGCCTCCGGAAACCGCGACCTGCAACTGGCCGTGGTGGAAGTGGTCAATGAGTCCACGCCCGGGCTGATCAATACCGGCGACGGCGGTCTGGCCACGCCGGAACAGCTCTTCTCCCAGAGCGGGGCGTTCGGTATCACGCTGATCATTTCCACGGCCGCCATGATCCTGACCTCCCTGGGCTGGATTGCCGGCCTGCGCGAAGGGATGCGCGGCGTTTTCGGACTCCCGCCGCTGCAGGGGAACCCCGTCATGATCAAGCTCAAGGACGTCGGCACGCTGCTGTTGCTGGGGGTGGCCCTGATGCTGACCTCCGCCGTGGCCGGCATAGCCAACACCGCGCTGGACCTGATCATCAACCTGCTCCATTTCGACGGCGGCGCAGTGGTCCCGCTGACGAAGATCACCGCGGTGCTGGTGATGCTGCTGCTGGACATGGTGGCAGCCGTGGTGCTGTTCCGGATTGCCTCCGGTGTCCGCATGCCGCGCAGCATCATGTTCCAGGCGGCGCTGATCGCCGGGCTCGGCAGCACCGTGCTGCGGTACTTCGCCTCGGACCTGCTGGGCACCGTGGGAAACAACCCGCTGCTGGCGCCGTTCGCCGTGATCCTGGGCCTGTTTGTCTGGTTCTATTTGCTCAGTCAGGTGTACCTGGTAGCGACGGCGTGGGGTGCCATCGGCAAGGCGGACCTGCACGCGCGCGAACAGGCCGGCGGCCGGACACGTGGCTTCCTGTCCCTGCGCCGGCGCGCCCGGCTGAAGCAGGACGGCAGTCTCGAACACGCGCTCGGCGGCGCAAGCGTTCCCTGAGCTGGCAACCGCCCTGCCAGCGACGGCCTGCCGGTTCCGCTCCCGCTGGGTCAGCTCAGCGGGTCTTGGGTATCCAGGTACTGGTTGGCCCAGGCTGCGATCAGCAGGCCGGCGCGGTCCGTCTGATCCCGGTCCGTGAGCATATGGTTGCTGCCTTCGAGCGAGATAAATGACTTGGGGTGCTTGGCCACCGCGAAGATCTCTCCGGCGTTCTCCACGCCCACGGTGTTGTCGGTGGGGGAGTGCATGACCAGCAGCGGCCGGTCCAGGTTGCTGATGCAGCCGGTGAGATCGGTCCGGCGCAGGTCTTCCACGAGTTGCCGGCGGATTTCGAGCCGTTTGCCGCCCAAGGTAATTTGGGCCGAGCCGGTGCGTTCGACGTCGTCAATCTCTTCGTCGAAAAGGTGCATCACATGGTCCGGCCGGAACGGGGCGGCCACGGTAGCCACGGCCTTGACCTCGTCGAGGCTGCCGACGGCACCCAGCACCGCCGCCCCGCCGAGCGAGTGGCCGATGAGCAGCGAGATCCGGCGCCCGCTACCGCGCATGAACGCCGCCGCACTGCCGATGTCCGCCATCTTCGTGGAGAAGGTTGCCGCCGACCAGTCGCCGGTGGAGCCGCCCAGGCCGGCGGCGTCGTACCGCAGCACGCCGATGCCGTGCCGGGCCAGCGCCTTGGAGATCCGGGCCGCGGCCGCGCTGTTCTTGCCCAGGGTGAAGCCGTGGCAGAACAGCGCCCAGGCCCGCACATCGCCGTCGGGAATATCCAGGACCCCGGCCAGCGTGGTGCCGTTAACCCCTGGGAACTTCACTTTCTCGAACGTGGTCATGCTGCTCCTGTCTGCCGTTAAGCCGGAACGCGGACGGATGATTAAAAGCGTAAGGTGCCGATTCCTGACGAATCGGCACCTTACGACTGCTGGCAGGCCGTAAGAACCTGGCAGACCCGGCAAGCCGGGACAGATCAGATCTTGCGGTTCAGCACAGCGTTCTTGACCTCGGAGATCGCCTTCGTCACCTGGATGCCGCGCGGGCAGGCCTCGGTGCAGTTGAAGACGGTGCGGCAGCGCCACACACCTTCCTTGTCGTTGAGGATCTCCAGGCGCATGTCGCCGGCATCGTCGCGCGAGTCGAAGATGAAGCGGTGTGCGTTGACAATAGCGGCCGGGCCGAAGTACTGGCCGTCGGTCCAGAAGACCGGGCAGGACGAGGTGCACGCAGCACACAGGATGCACTTGGTGGTGTCGTCGAAACGCTCGCGGTCCTCGGCGGACTGCAGGCGCTCCCGCGTCGGCTCGTGCCCGGAGTTGATCAGGAAGGGCATGATCTCGCGGTAGGACTGGAAGAACGGCTCCATGTCCACGATCAGGTCCTTCTCCACCGGCAGGCCCTTGATGGGCTCGACGAGGATGGGCTTGGACGTGTCCAGGTCCTTCAGCAGCGTCTTGCAGGCCAGGCGGTTGCGGCCGTTGATGCGCATGGCATCCGAGCCGCAGACGCCGTGGGCGCAGGAACGGCGGAAGGAAACGGAGCCGTCGTGCTCCCACTTGGCCTTGTGCAGCGCGTCCAACACACGGTCCGTGCCGTACATGGTCAGCTTGAAGTCGTCCCAGTGGGCTTCTTCCGAAACCTCCGGGTTGTACCGGCGGACCTTCAGGGTGATGTCGAAGCTCGGGATTTCCCCGCCGCCGCCGACCCCCGGGGCCAGTTCAACCTTGGATGCAGGTTCCACAGTTTCAGCGGTCATTAGTACTTCCTCACCATCGGTTCGTAGCGCGTGAAAATAACCGGCTTCGTTTCCAGACGGATACCGGCGACGGACTCGGACGTAGCCAAGTCATCCTTGTATGCCATGGAGTGCTTCATGAACTTTTCGTCATCGCGGTCCGGGAAGTCTTCCCGGAAGTGGCCGCCGCGCGATTCCTCGCGGTGCAGGGCGGCAACGGTCATGACCTGGGCCATGTCCAGCAGGAAGCCCAGTTCCACGGCCTCGAGCAGGTCCAGGTTGAAGCGGCGGCCGCGGTCCTGGATACCGATGTTCTTGTAACGCTCGCGCAGGGAAGCGATCACGTTCAGCGTCTCGTTCAGGGTCTGCTCGCTGCGGAAGACCTGGACGTTGGCGTCCATCGTGTCCTGCAGTTCCTTGCGCAGCTGGGCCACGCGTTCGGTGCCGTTGGCGGAGCGGACCTGTTCGATCAGATCGATAGTGAACTGGTCGGCGTCTTCCGGAACCTCGACGTACTCGGCGGTCTTGGCGTACTCGGCGGCGGCAATACCGGCGCGCTTACCGAAGACGTTGATGTCCAGCAGCGAGTTGGTGCCCAGACGGTTGGAGCCGTGGACCGAAACGCAGGCAACCTCACCGGCGGCGTAGAGGCCCGGAACAACGGTGTCGTTGTCCTGCAGCACTTCGGCCTTGATGGTGGTGGGGATGCCGCCCATGGCGTAGTGCGCGGTGGGGAACACCGGCACCGGATCCGTGTACGGTTCCACACCCAGGTAGGTGCGGGCGAACTCGGTGATGTCCGGGAGCTTCGCGTCGATGTGCGCCGGCTCCAGGTGCGTCAGGTCCAGGAGGACGTAGTCCTTGTTCGGGCCGCAGCCGCGTCCTTCGCGGACTTCATTGGCCATGGAACGGGCCACGATGTCACGCGGGGCGAGGTCCTTAATGGTCGGCGCATAGCGCTCCATGAAGCGTTCGCCGTCGGAATTACGCAGGATCGCACCTTCACCACGGGCGGCTTCGGAAAGCAGGATGCCCAGGCCGGCCAGGCCGGTCGGGTGGAACTGGAAGAACTCCATGTCTTCCAGGGGGATGCCGCGGCGGAACGCGATGCCCATGCCGTCGCCGGTCAGGGTGTGCGCGTTCGAGGTGGTCTTGAAGACCTTGCCCACGCCGCCGGAGGCGAACACAACGGACTTGGCCTGGAACACGTGGATCTCGCCGCTGGCAAGGTCGTAGCTAACGACGCCGGCAACCCGCTTCTGCTTGTAAGTGCTGCCGTCCTCGCGCGTTGCATCTTCCTCAACGATGAGCAGATCGAGCACGTAGTACTCGTTGTAGAACTCAACGTTGTGCTTGACGCAGTTTTGGTACAGGGTCTGCAGGATCATGTGGCCGGTACGGTCGGCGGCATAGCAGGCGCGGCGGACCGGGGACTTGCCGTGGTCGCGCGTGTGCCCGCCGAAGCGGCGCTGGTCGATCTTGCCTTCGGGCGTGCGGTTGAAGGGCAGGCCCATCTTTTCCAGGTCCAGCACGGCGTCGATGGCTTCCTTCGCCATGACCTCGGCGGCGTCCTGGTCTACTAGGTAGTCGCCGCCTTTGACCGTGTCAAAGGTGTGCCATTCCCAGTTGTCTTCTTCCACGTTCGCCAGGGCGGCGCACATGCCGCCCTGCGCCGCACCGGTGTGGGAACGGGTGGGGTAAAGCTTGGTCAGTACTGCTGTTCGCGCGCGCTGGCCTGATTCAATGGCGGCGCGCATACCGGCGCCACCGGCACCGACAATAACGACGTCGTACTTATGGACCTGCATACCAGATGCTCTTTCTGTTGAAACCAAATGTTCTTCACGGGCTGATGCTGCCTCCGGTGCTGCCCCGATGGCAGGGCCCGCGGCGTTCTGCTTGATGATCTGCCGGCCGCGTTTCCGGCGCGGCCGGGCACCGGACTACGGTGCGGGGCAGAAGGAAGGCAGCAGTTCAGCAGCGGCGTTTGGCGGGCACGGATCGAAGGTGAAGATCACCAGGGTGCCGAGCACAATGATGACAGCCGTGGCCGCGTACAGCACGGTCTTGAGCCAGAAGCGCGTGCCGTCCTTGTCCGCGTAGTCGTTGATGATGGTGCGCACACCGTTGGTGCCGTGCAGCATTGCCAGCCACAGCATCGCCAGATCCCAGATCTGCCAGAACGGGTCGGCCCACTTGCCGGCCACGAAGCCGAAGTCGATGGCGTGCACGCCCTCGCCGACCATGAGGTTCACAAACAGGTGGCCGAAGATCAGGACAACCAGGACGAGGCCCGAAACGCGCATGAAGAGCCATGCGAGCATTTCGAAGTTGCCGCGGGAGCTGCCATGGCGGGTGTACTTCGGTGCAACGCGACCGGAGCGCGGAGCCTGGATTTCAGATGAAACTGCCATGATTAGTGACCCCCGGTGAATGCAAGCGTTAGGTGACGGATCAGGAACGGAACCATGACGAGAACCCACAGTCCGACAACGCCCCACAGCAGCTGTGCCTGGTACTTCGGGCCCTTCTTCCAGAAGTCCACGAGGATGATACGCAGACCGTTAAAGGCGTGGAACACGATGGCTGCTACGAGCCCTGCTTCCAGAAGCGCCATGAACGGGTTCTTATACGTGGCTATAACGACGTTGTATGCCTCCGGCGATACGCGTACCAGCGCGGTGTCCAGTACGTGTACTAAGAGGAAGAAAAAAATTGCGACGCCGGTGACGCGGTGTCCTACCCATGACCACATGCCTTCTCGGCCGCGGTAGAGGGTCCCTGCTGGTGTCTTCGACACTGAATTAACCTCCCTGCATCGCAAGGGCGCTAGCGTGGTTTCCACGCAGAGTTACGCCATGCGAGAGCGCTCTTCGTTCAAGACTAATCTAGGCTTCGCTCAGGGCTTATTCAATTTGAAGAACTCCCATGTGAGCTTTTTAACAGCCGCGCTGTCATGAACGCCTGATCCGCGCGAAATAGGGGCAAATTCAGCCATTTAGGCCATTAAAACGTGCCCTATTCCTGGCCTCGCAAAGTGACTGCAACAACCGAACTTGGCGTTCACGCTGCGGACGGCCCTTGACAGGCGCGTGCGCCGGATCCCTCCACAGGATGAGTACACCCGGCGCCGGACTGGTCTACCTTTGAAGTGATGACTACTGATAAGCCGCTGGGCAATGGCCCGGCCAACGAAGACAATGTGCTGGGCCGTTTTTACGGTGTTATTCCGGCCGGCGGGGTGGGGACCCGGTTGTGGCCGCTCTCGCGGGCGGCGGCGCCGAAGTTCCTGCATGATTTGACCGGGTCCGGGAGCACGCTGATCCGGGCGACGTATTCGCGCCTGGAGCCGTTGTGCGGGGACCGGACCATGGTGGTCACCGGCACCGCGCACCGCAAGGCGGTCCTGGCGCAGCTGCCGGAACTGACGAAGAACAACCTGGTGCTCGAGCCCGAACCCAAGGACTCCGCGGCCGCGATCGGGCTGGCCGCCGCGATCCTGTACCACCGGGATCCGCGGATCATCATGGGTTCCTTCGCCGCGGACCAGGTGATCAACCCGGTGGAGAAGTTCCAGGCTGCGGTGCGCGAGGCGATCCATACCGCGGCCGAGGGCTACATCGTCACGATCGGGATCACTCCCACGCACCCCTCGACCGGGTTCGGGTATATCCGCACGAACGGGAACCTGGGCATCGGAGCGGCGCCGAACGCGCTCGGGGTGACCGAGTTTGTGGAGAAGCCCGACGCCGAGACCGCGCAGGCGTACCTGGCCGAGGGCGGGTACTCGTGGAACGCGGGCATGTTCGTGGCCCCGGTGGAGCTGCTGCTCAAGCACCTGGAGACGAACGAGCCGCTGCTCTACGCGGGTTTGATGGAGATCGCCGCGGTCTGGGATACCCCCAAGCGCCGCGAAGTGGTCCGCCGGGTGTGGCCCGGGCTGGCGAAGACCGCGATCGATTACGCGGTGGCCGAGCCGGCGGCCGCGGCCGGGGATGTAGCGATGATTCCGGGCGACTTCTCCTGGGACGATGTGGGGGACTTCGCCGCGATCGGCCGGCTGAACGCCGCGTCGGAGACGAACAACCTGACCGTGCTCGGCGAGGGCGCGCGGGTGTATGCGGAGAACGCGACCGGGATGGTGGTCTCCGATACCAAGCGTGTGATCGCGCTGATCGGTATTGACGACGTCGTTGTGGTGGACACTCCGGACGCGCTGCTGATCACCACCAAGGAACACGCCCAGCAGGTCAAGAAGGCCGTCGAATCCCTCCGCGCCAGCGGCGACATCGACGTTCTCTGAGTCCGGCCGTGGGGTCCGCTTAACGCGGGTACGTTGAACACGCCCCTTCCGGCGGCAACTGGGTAGAGTTTGTCTGTGCAGACTATTTCAGAGACTTCGGACAGCATTCCCCGCATAGGTGTGTGGACGGCCCCGTTCGTGGACGGATTGCGGCAGTTCCGTCGGGATCTGCACCAGCATCCGGAGTTGTCCCACAAGGAGTTCCGTACGACCGCCAACCTCATTGCCCGGCTGCGGGATGCGGGGCTGGAGCCCGTGCCGCTGGAAGGTACCGGGCTGTACGTGGACATCGGCGAGGGGCCGCTGGCCATTGGCCTGCGTGCCGACATCGATGCGCTGCCGATCATGGAGGAGACCGGGCTGGAATACGCCTCGGTTAATAAGGGCATCAGCCACGCGTGCGGCCACGACATCCACACTACGGTCATGCTCGGCGTGGCCCTGGTGTTGTGCAAGCTTGAAATGGAGGGTGAGCTCGGCGGCCGGGTGCGCGTCATCTTCCAGCCGGCCGAGGAGACCATGCCCGGCGGCGCGTTGGCCGTGATTGAACAGGGCGTCCTGGTGGATGTGCCCCGGATCCTCGCGCTGCATTGCGACCCCCGGGTGGACGTAGGCCAGGTGGGCACCCGGATCGGCGCCATCACCTCGGCCTCGGACACCATCCGGATCGAGTTGTCCGGCCGCGGCGGGCACACCTCGCGGCCGCATCTGACCGAGGACCTGGTCTTTGCGCTGGCCGAGATTGCCGTCAACGTTCCGGCAGTGCTGAGCCGCCGGATCGACGTGCGCAGCGCGGTCTCCGTTGTCTGGGGCCAGATCCGCGCCGGCGCCGCGCCGAACGCCATTCCCGCGCACGGGTTTATGGCCGGCACCATGCGCTGCCTCGACGGCGAGGCCTGGCACGCCGCGGGGGAGTTGCTCGATGAGGTGGTCAGGCAGGTAGCCGCGCCGTTCGGCGTGGAAGTGAAGCTTGAGCACATTCGTGGGGTGCCTCCGGTGATCAATACCGAGCGGGAAACCGGCTTGATCGAGGCCGCCGCGCGGTCGGAGCTCGGACCGGGTTCCGTCATGCTGACCCCGCAGTCCATGGGCGGCGAAGATTTCGCTTGGATGACGCAGGAGATTCCCGGCGCCATGATGAGGCTGGGAACGCGGACGAAGGGCGGAGAGACGTTCGACCTGCACCGCGGCGACTACACGCCGGATGAGCATGCCATCGGCGTAGGAGTACGGGTCATGGCTGCCGCCGCCGTCATGGCCTGCCGAGGCAAGGACCTGGGCTAAGCAGCCCGTCCCCGCCGTCGTCGTTGTTCTGTGGCGATACCGGTAAGTAACAAATTTTCAACAATGTTCGTCCAAGCACCGGAAATTGATACTCTGCCCTGCCCGCGGCCGCTATTGTAGGCTCGTAACGCACCTGCAGGACGGGTGCGCCCGCCGCGCGGATGCCAGTGGTGACAGGACACAATCCTGACTGCACTCAGTGGCCTACGGCAGTGGGGCAATCTTTCTTTTCTGGAGGAACCTTGAAGAAATCACTGCGCACCATCAAGCGCGGCACCGGCCTGTCTGCGGCCATGCTCGGCGCATCCGCCCTCGTCCTCGCCGGCTGCGGCGCCCCTCCGGCCGAAACCGAAGGCAGCGCGGGAGCGGAAGGAGCCGACTACCTCGGCTGCATCGTTTCCGACTCCGGTGGCTTCGACGACCGTTCCTTCAACCAGTCCAGCTACGAAGGCCTGAAGATGGCCGAAGAGGATCTGGGCATCAAGATCCAGCAGGCAGAGTCCCAGGCGGAAACCGACTTTGTGCCCAACGTGGACGAAATGGTGCAGTCCGGCTGCGACATGGTCCTGACCGTCGGCTTCCTGCTCGGCGATGTCACCAAGGAAGCCGCCAAGGCCAACCCCGAGACCAACTTCGCTATTGTCGACTACTCGGATCCCGAGTTCACCGACAACGTCAAGCCGATTGTCTACGACACGGCCCAGGCCGCCTTCATGGCCGGTTACCTGGCCGCCGGTGTCACGGAGACCGGCAAGGTTGCCACGTACGGCGGCATCCAGATTCCCACCGTCACGATTTTCATGGACGGCTTTGCCGACGGCGTGAAGTACTACAACGAGCAAAAGGGCGAGGACGTCCAGCTGCTCGGCTGGAACAAGGAACGGCAGAACGGTACCTTCGTCGGCAACTTCGAAGACCAGGGCAAGGGCAAGACCAACACCCAGAACTTCATCAACGAGGGCGCGGACATCATCATGCCCGTCGCCGGCCCGGTGGGCCTGGGCACCCTGGACGCCGTGATCGAAGCCAACGAAGGCGGCAAGGAAGCCAAGGTCGTCTGGGTTGACTCGGACGGATACGAAAGCGCCGGCAAGGGTGAAGAATTCATCCTCACGTCGGTCATGAAGGGCATGGCCGCCTCCGTCGAAGACGTCATCCGGACCGATCTCGAAGGCAACTTCGACAGCACCCCGTATGTCGGCACGCTGGAAAACGAGGGTGTCTCGCTGGCACCGTTCCACGATCAGGAAGCCAACGTTCCGGATGAGCTAAAGCAGGAGCTGGAGACCATCAAGGAATCCATCATCTCCGGCGAAATCACCGTTGAATCCGAGGCAAGCCCCAAGTAGCAGCTGAACCGGCCGGACCGCCGCCTCCGTGCGCTCATCCGCATGGGGCGGCGGTTCGTTCTGTTATTGGTGTGATCGGTTTAGGCTGTAGACAGTTCGCCCGTTGCACGAAATCGTTCCGCTGACACCTACAAAGAACAGGTTGGTTGGGGTTTTGAAGCTCGAGCTAAAGGGAATTACCAAGAAATTCGGTTCCTTTGTTGCCAACGACCACATAGACCTCGTGGTCGAACCGGGACAGGTGCACAGCCTGCTTGGCGAGAACGGCGCCGGGAAGTCCACGTTGATGAACGTCCTCTACGGTCTGTACGAACCCACCGAGGGACAGATACTGATCGACGGCAAGCCCGTCGACTTCAACGGGCCGGGCGATGCCATGGCAGCGGGAATCGGCATGGTGCACCAGCACTTCATGCTGGTACCGGTGTTTACCGTGGCGGAGAATATCGCGCTGGGCAACGAGGCGACCAAAGCGGGCGGGATCCTCAACCTGGACGAGACCCGGACGAAAATCCGGCAGATTTCCGAGCAGTACGGCTTCCAGGTCGACCCGGATGCCGTGGTGGAGGACCTGCCGGTGGGTGTCCAGCAGCGTGCCGAAATCATCAAGGCACTGGTCCGCGACGCCGAGGTGCTGATCCTCGACGAACCCACGGCCGTCCTGACACCGAAGGAAACCGACGAACTGCTCGCGATCATCGCCCAGTTGAAGTCGGATGGTAAATCGATTGTCTTCATTTCCCACAAGCTCCGCGAGGTCAAGGCAGTCTCCGACCTGATCACGGTGATCCGCCGCGGCAAGGTGGTCGGCGATGCGGATCCCAACGCCTCCACTACCGACCTGGCGTCCATGATGGTGGGCCGCTCGGTGAGCCTGTCCCTTAATAAGGCGCCTGCCCAGCCGGGTGAAGCAACCTTTGTCATTGACGGCCTGACCGTGACGGCCCCGACCGGCCAGCGGGTGGTGGACAACATCTCCCTGCAGATCGCCCAGGGCGAGATCCTGGCCATCGCCGGGGTCCAAGGCAACGGTCAGACCGAACTCACCGAGGCCATCCTCGGGCTGCAGGAGCATGTGTCCGGTTCCATTCGGCTTGAGGGCAAGGAACTGGTTGGCCGCGGGACCAAGGAGATCATCAACTCCGGCGTCGGCTTTGTGCCGGAGGACCGCAGCGTGGAGGGACTGGTAGGTGCCTTCTCGGTAGCCGAGAACATGATCCTGAACCGCTACGACCAGGCGCCGTTCGCCAAGGGGCTGGCAATGAAGCCGGCGCGGGTGGCGGAGAACGCCGCCGAGCGGATCGCCGAGTTCGACGTCCGCACGCAATCGGCCACTGCTGCCGCGGGCACGCTTTCCGGCGGTAACCAGCAGAAGGTGGTAATGGCCCGTGAACTGTCCCGCCCGCTCAAACTCTTCATCGCCTCGCAGCCGACCCGCGGCGTCGACGTCGGTTCGATCGAATTCCTGCACAAGCGGATTGTCTCCGAACGCGACCGGGGCACACCGGTGATGATCGTATCCACCGAACTGGACGAAGTTCTGGAGCTGGCGGACCGCATTGCCGTCCTGTATCAGGGAAGGCTGATGGGGATAGTTCCCGGCAACACCTCGCGCGACACCCTCGGCCTGATGATGGCGGGGATGGGCGCGGAAGATGCGCAAGGCACCGATCCGGCACGCACAGATCCTGAAAGCGGGGACAAATGAGCGAGGACGAGCATAAGCACGCCCGGAAGAAAACCGACGAGCACGCCTCCGAGGTACGCCTTGAGGCCATGGTCGACACGGAGGACGGCCGGATTGCCCCGCCGCCGGTACCGGCCACTGCGCAAAGCGGGGACCTGCACCCGGAAGCCAGCTCGCAGACAGTAGGCCAGCGGATCATGAGCGGCGACGCCCTGGTGGCCGTGCTCGCCGTCGTACTTTCGCTGATTGCCGGCGGAATCCTGATCGCGCTGACCGATGAAGACGTTGCGCAGACAGCTACTTACTTCTTCGCGCGGCCGCAGGACATGCTGCTGGCCGCGTGGTCGGCCGCGTCCGAGGCGTACCTTGCGCTCTTCCAAGGGTCGGTCTTCGACTACGAGGGCGAGACCTTCTCCCGGATGATCTCCCCGCTGATGCAGACACTGACCGTGGCGACGCCGCTGATCTGTGCCGGCCTGGGCGTGGCGCTGGCCTTCCGCGCCGGTCTGTTCAACATCGGCGCCCAGGGCCAGATCATCATCGGTGCCACGCTGGCGGCCTGGGTTGGCTTCGGCCTGCACCTTCCGGTCGGCATCCACTTGCTGCTGGTGATCGTGGCCGGCATTATCGGCGGCGCGATCTGGGGCGGCCTGGTGGGCCTGCTCAAGGCAAAGACCGGCGCGCACGAAGTCATCCTGACCATCATGCTCAACTACGTGGCGATCTACCTGGTCACTTATTTACTAACCACGCCCGCCTTCCAGCGGCCCGGGTCGTCCAATCCGATCAGTCCCCTGCTGGATGAAACGGCGATGTATCCGCCGCTGTTCGGCGACGCCTTCCGGCTGCACTGGGGCTTCATCGTGGCGTTGCTGGCAACGGTGTTCGTCTGGTGGCTGCTCAAGCGCTCGATCATCGGCTTTGAACTGCGCGCGGTGGGGGCGAACCCGGTGGCAGCGCGCACCGCAGGCATCAGCGTGACCAAGGGTTACGTTGTCGTCATGCTGATTGCCGGGGCGCTGGCCGGACTCGCCGGCGTGGCCCAGGTGGCCGGCACCGAACAGGTCCTGTCCTCCGGCGTGGCAGCCAGCTTCGGCTTCGATGCTATTACCGTGGCACTGCTGGGGCGCTCGACGCCGTGGGGAACGTTCTTCGCCGGACTGCTGTTCGGCGCGTTCCGGGCCGGTGGCGTGACCATGCAGATCAGTACCGGAACCAGCATCGACATTGTCCTGGTGGTCCAGTCCCTGATCGTGCTCTTCATCGCGGCGCCGCCGCTGGTCAGGGCGCTGTTCCACCTGCCCGAGCCCGGCAAGACCAAGGGACCCAGAAGCCCCAAGGGAACCCGATCCCGCAAGCCCGCCACGACCGGAGGTCCAGCATGAGCACGGCAGTGTCAACCGCGCCCGAGCAGAGCACCACCCGCGCCGGCGCAGTGCGGAGCTGGAAGACCCCCATCACGCTGGCCGTGCTGGCCGTCTTCGCGCTGCTGGTCTTCGCCATCGGCGCGCCCGGGAACGAGGTGACCTTCCGCCTGTCGGACCCGGGGGATGCCATTGTGCTGCCGCCGATTGTCGTCTTCGCCCCGGTCATGGGCTGGATCGGTGCGGTGATCATGGTTGCCGCAGCCGCGCTGGCGTTCGTGCAGGTTCGGGCGGGCCGGCCTGTCCCGGGCTGGCTGATCGCCGTGTTCGCCGTCGTATTTGTGGCCGCCTTCCTGAGCTGGATTGTCGGCAGCGCGCGCACTCCCAACGTGGCGCTCTACGGTCTGCTGGCCGGATCCGTGACGCTGGCCGTGCCGCTGATCTTCGGTTCGCTTTCGGGCGTGCTGTGCGAACGCTCCGGCGTGATCAACATCGCCATTGAGGGGCAGCTGCTCTTCGGCGCGTTCTCCGCGGCGGTTGCCGGATCGCTGTCGGGCAGCGCGTTTGTCGGGCTGATGGCCGCCGCCGTCGGTGGTGTCCTGGTCTCGCTGGTGCTGGCGGTGTTCAGCATCAAGTACCTGGTCAACCAGGTCATTGTGGGCGTGGTGCTCAATGTGCTGGTGTCCGGCCTGACAGGCTTCCTGTTCTCCACCGTGCTCAGCGCCGACGCGGAAACCTGGAACTCCCCGCCGCGCCTGCCGGTGATTTCCATCCCGTTCCTCTCCGACATTCCCATCATCGGACCCATCCTGTTCGAGCAGGCCATTGTGGGCTACCTGATGTATGTCGCCGTCGCGGTGATCTACATAGGCCTGTTCCACACCAAGTGGGGCCTGCGGACCCGGGCCGTCGGCGAGCACCCCAAAGCGGCGGACACGCTCGGCGTCAAGGTCAACCGCATGCGTTTCATGAACGTGTCCCTGGCCGGCGTGGTGGCCGGACTCGGCGGTGCGTTCTTCACCCTGGTGTCAGTCTCCAGCTTCGGCCGCGACATGACGGCGGGGCAAGGCTACATTGCCCTCGCCGCCCTGATCTTCGGCCGCTGGAATCCGATCGGCGCCTTCTTCGCGGCCCTGCTGTTCGGCTTCGCCACCAACCTGCAGTACGTGCTCAGCTTCCTGGGCACCCCGGTACCCAACCAGTTCCTGGCCATGCTGCCGTACATCGTGACCATCTTCGCCGTCGCCGGCCTGGTCGGCAGGTCCCGGGCACCGGCGGCCAACGGCGTGCCGTACATCAAGGGCTGACATGACTGAGCTGCCAGCGAATCCAGATAACGACGGCGGGGCGTCACCCAGCGACGGCGGGGCGTCACCCAGCGACGGCGGGGCGTCACCCAGCGACGGCGGTGCGTCACCCAGCGACGGCGGTGCGTCACCCAGCGACGGCGGGGCGTCACCCAGCGACGGCGGTGCGTCACCCAGCGACGGCGGGGCGTCGTCCCAAGCGGACCGGACCGGGGCGGACCGCGCGGAGGTGGACTGGGCCGCATTGCAGGACGCGGCGCGCGCAGCCTCCGCGCATGCCTATGTTCCCTATTCGAAGTATCCGGTGGGCGCGGCCGCCCTGACCGAGGACGGCCGGATCGTCACGGGGGCGAACGTGGAGAACGCCTCCTACGGCCTGACGTTGTGCGCGGAGTGTTCGCTGGTCAGCGCGCTGCATATGTCCGGCGGCGGGCGGCTGATGGCCTTCAGTTGCGTCGACGGCGCCGGCAACATCCTCATGCCGTGCGGGCGCTGCCGCCAGCTGCTCCACGAATTCCGGGCGCCGGGCATGCAGCTGATGACCATTTCCGGCATCAAGACCATGGACGAGGTCCTGCCGGACGCCTTCGGCCCCGAGAACCTGGGCTGAGTCCAGCACGCTAAAGAAGGAGAGTCACGTGGGAGAGAATTTCGACGCCGTCGACATCATCCGGATCAAACGCGACAAGGGCACGTTGAGTCCGGAGCAGATCAGCTGGACCATCGACGCCTACACCCGCGGTGCCATCGCCGACGAGCAGATGTCCGCCCTGAACATGGCCATCCTCCTGAACGGCATGAGCCGCGAAGAAATCACCCAATGGACAACGGCGATGATCGCCTCGGGCGAGAAGATGGACTTCTCTTCGCTCGGCAAGACGACCACCGACAAGCATTCCACCGGCGGAGTGGGGGACAAGATCACCCTGCCGCTGGCCCCGCTGGTAGCCGTCTTCGGGGTCGCCGTCCCGCAGCTGTCCGGCCGCGGGCTCGGCCATACGGGCGGAACCCTGGACAAGCTGGAGTCGATTCCCGGCTGGCGCGCGGATCTGTCCAACGACGACATGATGGCCCAACTGGCCGACGTGGGTGCCGTGATCTGCGCCGCGGGCGCCGGCCTGGCCCCGGCGGACAAGAAGCTCTACGCCTTGCGTGATGTCACCGGCACGGTGGAGGCCATCCCACTGATCGCCTCGTCCATCATGAGCAAGAAGATCGCCGAGGGCACCGGTTCGCTGGTACTGGACGTGAAGGTTGGCTCCGGTGCGTTCATGAAGGACAAGGACATGGCCCGCGAGCTGGCCGAAACCATGGTGGGCCTGGGCAAGGACGCCGGCGTGAACACGGTAGCCTTGCTGACCAACATGCGTACGCCCCTGGGACTGACCGCCGGCAACGCCATTGAGGTGGAAGAGTCCGTGGAGGTACTGGCCGGCGGCGGTCCCCAGGACGTGGTGGAGCTGACCATCCGGCTGGCCGAAGAAATGCTGCAGGCTGCCGGCGTGCCGGACGCTGATCCGGCCGCCGCGCTCAAGGACGGGCGGGCGATGGACGTCTGGAACCGCATGATCGAGGCGCAGGGCGGCGATCCTCGGGCAGCGTTGCCGGTCGCAAAGGAATCCGAAGTGGTCTATGCCGCGGCGGACGGCGTCCTGCTGGAACTGGATGCCCTCGCCGTCGGGGTTGCCGCCTGGCGCCTGGGTGCCGGCCGCGCCCGCAAGGAGGATCCGGTCCAGGCCGGGGCCGGGGTGCGGATGCATGCCAAGCCGGGCGCGCTGGTCCGGGCGGGGGAGCCGCTGATGACCCTGCTGACGGATACTCCGGACAAATTCGACCGGGCGAAGGAAGCGCTGGCGGACGCCGTCGTTATTGGTCCGGAAGGGGACAGGCCCGATCAGCAACTGGTCATCGACCGCATCGCCTGAGCGCACGCGCACGCTGTCTCCGTCGATGCACCCCGGCCGGGGCCAGCGCTCCCACCGGACTGAACCAACTACCCCAGCACCTAGAAACTGGGGTAGGAGTATCTACATTGGATGGACAAACCTCTTCCGCAGAGGGCACGGGGCGAGGATAATTGTTGTCGTACCGGCGTCCGGGGGAGCGGCCGGAGCCGCGGCTGCCTCGTCCCGAGGGATGAGGCAGCCGCGGTAATCAGTTGCGCAGATCCTGCCGTCATGCGACTCGGGGATGATGCGTCCAGGGTTTCGGGCACGTACCGTTATCTCAGGGTGTTGATCAGGGCAACGCCCCATAGCGGCACTTATTGCAACGTGACATCGTTGGAATAACCAACCGGCGAACAGGATCATTCACGTGCAGGCTTTTATGGACGCTCTCAACGTCTTCATCATCGATGCGGCCGCCCAATGGTGGGTGTATCCGCTGCTTTTCGCACTCTGCCTCATTGACGGAATTTTCCCGCCGGTGCCGAGCGAATCCGTGGTCGTTGCCCTGGCCGCGCTGGCCGTTTCGGCGGGCGTTCCGAATATCTGGCTGGTCATCGCGATCGCTGCCGCGGGTGCCATGGCGGGGGACAACATTGCGTATCTGATCGGCAGGCGCATCGGCTCGAACCGCTTCAAATGGATGCAGCGGCCGCGCGTCGCCTCGGCCTTCGCCTGGGCCCGGAAAGAACTCGACCGCCGCGGAGCCCTGCTGATCCTCAGTGCCCGCTACATTCCCATCGGCCGTGTGGCGGTCAATATGACCGCCGGCGCCACTGGCTTCCATCATCGCAGGTTCGTGTTCTTCAGCATCATTGCCGGCATCTCCTGGTCGCTCTATTCCGTGGGCATCGGCGCCCTCGCCGGGCAGTGGTTCCACGACCACAGCCTGCTGGCTGCCGGCTTGGCCATCGTCATCGCCCTGGCCCTGGGTCTCGTCATCGACCATGGCCTGAAACTGCTCTACAAGCGCAAGGCACGTAGGAGCCATGAGGCAGAGGACGCAGCCTCGGCAACGGAAAATTCAGCAGCCACCTCCAAGAGCGCGCAGGCGCGGACCGGCACCCCGGTCTCGCACTGAACCTCCCGTTATCACCTCGTTTTCACAACCTCTACACAACGGCCGCCGGGGCGTGCATCGGTTCGGCTGTCGACGTAAGGTGGTGCCTGTGACTGAGCCTAATTACTCTGCTGACCCTGCCGCCGACGTCGACATTGATATCCGCAGCCTCCCCAAAGTTTCGCTGCACGACCACCTCGACGGCGGACTCCGCCCCGGGACCATCATCGAACTGGCCGCGGAAGCGGGCCACCAGTTGCCGTCCACCGACCCTGTCGCCTTGGGCGAGTGGTTCCGTGAATCCGCGGACTCCGGCTCGCTGGTCCGCTATCTGGAAACGTTCGACCACACCGTAGCCGTAATGCAGACCAAGGAAGGCCTGCACCGGGTCGCCAAGGAGTTCGTCGAGGATCTGGCGGACGACGGCGTGGTGTACGGCGAGGTGCGCTGGGCGCCGGAGCAGCACCTCACCAAGGGGCTGACGCTGGATGAGGCAGTCGAAGCGGTCCAGGCCGGGCTTGAAGCAGGCGTGGACTCGGTCGAGGCCAGCGGCCGGCCCATCCAGGTCGGACAGCTGATTACCGCCATGCGCCACGCGGACCGCGGCCAGGAAATTGCCGAGCTCGCCCTCCGGCACCGGGACAAGGGCGCAGTCGGCTTCGACATCGCCGGCGCCGAGGACGGCTTCCCGCCGTACCGGTTCAAGGACGCGTTCACCTACCTGGCCGAAAACCAGTTCCCCGTCACCATCCACGCCGGCGAGGCCGCCGGGCTGGACAGCATCGTCGACGCCCTGGTCAGCGGCCGCGCCCTGCGCCTGGGCCACGGCGTGCGCATCGCCGAAGATATCCAGGTGGACTTCAGCCCGAATGAAGAGAACGACGCCGACCTGGGCCTCGTCACGCTGGGCCGGGTTGCCGCCTGGGTCCGGGACCGCGGCATCGCGCTGGAATGCAGCCCGTCCTCGAACCTCCAGACCGGTGCCACCGCGCCCTTTGGCGAGGGCATCGAAAACCACCCGTTCGACCTGCTGTACCAGACCGGTTTCAAGGTCACCATCAACGCGGACAACCGTTTGATGAGCGGCGTTACCCTCTCCGACGAGTACGAACTGCTGGTCGAAACTTTCGATTACGACCTCGATGACCTGCTCGAAATCACACTCAATGCGGCGGAAGCAGCCTTCCTGCCGCTGGAAGAGCGCGAGGCGCTGGTCGAGTTCATCGCCGAAGGATTCAGGGCCTACCAGGGCTAAACCTGCCATGGCTGAAAGCACGACGGCGGTCGGCCGGCTTGTGCAGGTGGTGGCGCTGCTGCGCGAGCATTGCTTGTGGACAGCCGCGCTCACCCACGAGTCCTTGGTCGAGTACCTGATCGAGGAATCCCACGAGCTGGCCGAGGTCATCGAGGCCGGGCCGGGTACCGCAACCGGCGAACTCAAGGGCGAGTTGGCCGACGTCCTCTTCCAGGTGCTGCTGCATGCCCGGATCCAGGAGGAGGCCGGCAACTTCGACTTTGAGGATGTGGCCGAGTACCTGAGCGCAAAGCTGGTCCGCCGGAACCGGCATGTGTTCAAGCCCGATGGTTCGCTGCAGGAGTCCTTCCCCGAAAGCATCGAGGAGATCGTCGCCAGCTATGACGCGGTCAAGCAGGATGAGCGGCCGGAGCGGGACAGCCCGTTCGACGGCATCCCGCCGACCTTGCCCGCACTGACGCTGGCGGCGAAGTCGATCGACCGGGCCAGACGCGCCGGCTTCCCGATGGACCAGCAGCTGGGAAGCTCCGAGGCAGGTAGCCAGTCACCGACGTCGCACGACGAGCCGCTGGCCCCGCAAAGCCAGGCCCCGACGTCGGAAACCGAACTCGGAAACCTGCTGCTCGCCGTCGTTAGCCAGGCTTCGGCCGCAGGTCTGGACGCGGAGCAGGCGCTGCGCGGCGCGGTACGCCGGTTTCAACGCGGCGTAACGGGCGCATAAGCACGCACCGTTCTCGATTACGCTTAGACCGACAGTGCTGTCCGGCGGCCTGTTGTAAAGAGTTTCATCTTTCGTTCCAATGAACAGGAGCAATCAATGGCGCTTATTGATGCCATCCACGCGCGTGAAATCCTTGATTCCCGCGGCAATCCCACGGTTGAGGTTGAGGTCTTGCTCTCGGACGGCTCCATGGGCCGCGCTGCTGTCCCGTCCGGGGCATCCACCGGTGCTTTCGAAGCGGCCGAGCGCCGTGACGGCGAGAAGAACCGCTACCTGGGCAAGGGCGTCAGCCAGGCCGTCAACGCGGTGCTCGACACGATCCAGCCCGCCCTGGTGGGCCGCGACGCGACCGACCAGCGCCTGATCGACCAGACCATGATCGATCTGGACGGCACCTCCAACAAGTCCAACCTGGGCGCCAACGCCATCCTGGGCGTTTCGCTGGCCGTGGCCAACGCTGCCGCCGAGTCGGCCAACCTGCCGCTCTACAAGTACCTGGGCGGCCCGAACGCGCATGTGCTGCCCGTTCCGCTGATGAACATCCTGAACGGCGGCTCCCACGCGGACTCCGACGTCGACATCCAGGAATTCATGGTGGTGCCTCTGGGTGCTGCCACCTTCTCCGAAGGCCTGCGCTGGGGCGTCGAGGTCTACCACAGCCTCAAGTCCGTGCTCAAGGACAAGGGCCTGTCCACCGGACTGGGCGATGAGGGCGGTTTCGCCCCCAACCTGCCGAGCAACCGCGCAGCGCTGGACCTGATCACCGAGGCGATCAACAAAGCCGGCTACACCCCGGGCAAGGAAATCGCGCTGGCCCTGGACGTCGCCTCCTCCGAGTTCTACTCCGACGGCGCCTACCAGTTCGAGGGTAAATCCCTGACCGCCGCCGAGATGAGCGAGTACTACAAGCAGCTCGTGGCCGACTACCCGCTGGTCTCCATCGAGGACCCGCTGGACGAGGACGACTGGGAAGGCTGGGCTACCCTGACCGCCGAACTCGGCGACAAGGTGCAGCTGGTGGGCGATGACCTCTTCGTCACCAATCCCGAGCGCCTGCAGCGGGGCATCGACGCCAACACGGCGAACTCGCTGCTGGTCAAGGTCAACCAGATCGGTTCCCTCACGGAGACCCTGGAAGCCGTCTCGCTGGCACAGCGCAATGGCTACACCACGATCACCTCGCACCGTTCCGGCGAGACCGAGGACACCGCCATTGCGGATATTTCGGTGGCCACGAACGCGGGCCAGATCAAGACCGGCGCCCCGGCCCGGTCCGAGCGTGTGGCCAAGTACAACCAGCTGCTGCGCATCGAAGAAGAGCTCGACGACGCCGCGCGCTACGCAGGTGCCGGCGCTTTCCCGCGTTTCAAAGCCTGAACCCTGCCCCTGAATCTGTATCGTCTTAAGTGGGAACTGATAACCTCAATGCCTGCCGACGACCAATGATCTAGGAGCTCCATGGCCACCCGACGTCCCAGAGTGCCACGTGCCGGCCGCCCGGCCGGCGGCAGCGGGCCTGTGCAAACAGGTGCCGGTTCAGGGGCGCCGGGTGGTTCCGTGTCCGGGAACACCGGCCGCGACCATGGCGGGGCAGCGGGGCATGAGGCGCACGAGGGTGCCTCGTCCGAGGCGAAGGTTATCCGCGCGGACTTCGGCGGCTCCGAGGCCAAGTCCCACGGATCGAAAGCCGAAGGACCCAAAAAGAAGCCCTCGCCGTCGGAGGCCCGGGCGGCCGAACGCCGCGAGCTCTCCGGCGCCATCCGGCAACCCATCATCAGCAGGACGACGCCGAAGGACCGGCCGGAGGACGGCGGCGACGGCACCGGAAGCACACCGGTCCCGGCCAGGGGTTTTTCCGGACGAATGCTGGCCCTCGCCGTCGTACTCGTGACGATCACGATTCTGCTGGCCCCATCCGTGCGGATCTTCATCGAGCAACGCTCCGCGATCGCCGCCCTGGAACGTGAAATTGCCGCGGAGCAGAAGACCCAGAGCCAGCTGGAGAAGGAGCTGGCGCGCTGGGAGGACCCGGAGTACATCAAACAACAGGCCCGGGATCGCATATTCTATGTAATGCCGGGTGAGACACGTTATCTGGTGACCGGGACCGAAGGGCTGAGCGAATCCGAGGAACATGCGTCTGTAGCGGCGCCGTCCAACCTGCCGTGGGTGGACGCGCTGTGGGACTCGGTCAAGCGGGCAGCGACCGACGTTCCGGCGGAAGAGAACGCCGACAAACCGGACAGCTCCGAAAAGCAGGACGAGCCGGCCGAGAAACCAGCGGAATAGCCGGTCTGCCCGGCTACATCGGTGGCCGACGGAACCGATGCAGCGCCGAGGCGTCCGCGTCGGACCAGGACCACGAGCCATCCATTCAGCCCGCACCAGCATGTCCGCACAGTCAGGAAGGACCGCGCCATGGAAGACCCGCGCACACCCACTCCCCAGGACCTGGAGACCCTCAGCCGGCAGCTCAGCCGGCCGGTGCGGGACGTGGTGGAAATCGGAGCGCGCTGCGTCTGCGGCAACCCTCTGGTAGCGACGACGGCGCCGCGGCTGGGCAACGGCATCCCGTTCCCCACGACTTTCTACCTGACCCATCCGATCATCACCTCGGCCGTGTCCCGGCTCGAGGCCGCCGGCGTCATGACCGAAATGACCGAACGGCTCGAACAGGATCCGGAACTCGCTGCCGCCTACCGCGGAGCGCACGAGGACTATCTGCGCGTCCGCGATGAAATCGGCGCCCGCACCGGCGTGGGGTCTGTCCCCGAGATCGCTGGTGTCTCCGCGGGCGGCATGCCAACCCGGGTCAAGTGCCTGCATGTGCTGGTGGGGCATTCGCTGGCCGTCGGCCCAGGCGTGAACCCACTGGGCGACGAGGCGCTGGACGGGATCGCGGAATGGTGGACCAAGGACCGCTGTTATTGCGACGGCGCTTGGGACGTCGCGGGGCCGGCCCCCGCGAAGGACCTGAGCCGCCACACCAAGACCCAGGGGCTCAGCCCCGAAGAGCTCGAAGCCAAGAAGGCCGAACGTCGTCGTGCTGCCGAAGACGAGCCTGCCGGCGAACACGGCGCACCTGAACACAACGCACCGGAACAGGAAGAGGGAGCCCGATGAGCCGCGTAGGGGCCATTGACTGCGGAACGAACTCCATCCGCCTGCTGATTGCCGACATCGACGACGACGGCGTGCTGACCGACGTGGTGCGGCTGATGAAGGTGGTCCGGCTTGGCCAGGGCGTCGACGCCACCGGCATGCTCGCCGATGAAGCGCTGGCACGTACCTTCGCCGCGGCGGAGGAATACGCGAGCCTGCTGCAGGAGCACGGCGCCGAACGCCTGCGCTTCGTCGCGACCTCCGCTACCCGCGACGCGGGCAACCGGCAGGTCTTTGTCGACGGGATCCGGGAGCGCGTCGGGGTGGAACCGGAAGTGGTCACCGGCGCCGAGGAGGCCGAACTGTCCTTCACTGGCGCGGCAAGCGTGCTGGCCACGGCACCGGGGGAGAAGGTGCTGGTGGTCGATCTGGGCGGCGGCAGCACCGAGTTTGTCCTCGGCACGTCCGAGGGCGTCCAAGCGGCCTTGAGCACGGACATGGGCTGCGTGCGCTTCACCGAACGGCACCTGAAATCAGACCCGCCGACCGCCGTCGAAATCGCCGCGGCGGAAGCGGACATCAAGGACTACATCGGCGCTGTGCTGGCGGACGTGCCGCTCGCGGACACGGACCGGCTGGTCGGAGTGGCCGGGTCCATCACCACCGTGACGGCGCATGCCCTCGGGTTGACCGAATACCAGCCCAACACCATCCACGGTGCGGAACTGGATGCGGCCAAAACCGCCGCCGCCTGCACGTCGCTGCTGTCCATGTCCCGCGCTGAACGCGCCGCGCTGCCCTACATGCATCCGGGCCGGGTGGACGTGATTGGCGCCGGGGCCCTGATCTGGCGCACCATTAACAACCGTGTCAATGAACTGACCGCCGGCAGGGTCAACGGGGCCACCGCCAGCGAGCACGACATCCTCGACGGCATCGCCATGAGCGCCGCCCGCAGGTAAGCAGGAAGTAACCGAGAAGGGCCGCCGGTCCGATCAACGGTAGGATTGTCCGCCATGCCCCGATCAAGGGGACTGGCAGGACACCGGGGAATCCAGGAAAGAGGACACGCATGCACAGCAGAGCCGGAAGACCGGGCCGTCGGGCCACGGTCCGAGCCGCCGCACTCTCTGTGGTCTCCGTGCTGGCCTTGGTGGGCGGCACAGTCTTCGCCCCGGCAGCCATGGCCGATGCAACCCGCGACAAGCAGTACTGGCTGGACTCCTACGGCATCCGCGAGGCCTGGAAGACCTCGCAGGGCGAAGGCGTCAAGGTCGCCGTCATCGACAGCGGCGTGGACGCCACCCACCCGGATCTCAAGGGCGCCGTCGTCGGTGGTACGGATGTTTCCGGAGCCGGTTCGGCCAACGGGCAGCGCGGCATCGGCCAGACTCCTGAACACGGCACCCTCGTGGCCACCTTGCTGGCCGGCCGCGGCCACGCGCCCGAAAAGAAGGATGCGGACAAGGGCGGCAAGGACAAAGACCGGAAGGACGACGACGAGAAGGCGCCGGAGCCCAAGGACAAGGGCATCGGCGCCGGTACCGACGGCGTTATCGGGGTGGCGCCCAAGGCCGACCTGCTGACCGTCTCCACCTGGCTCGGCTCGCCGAATCCGGCCGGCGTCAGCATCGAAGAGCAGATCCCCGCCGCGGTGAAGTGGGCCGTGGACAACGGTGCCAAGGTCATCAATATGTCGCTGACCAGCTCCAGCACATCCTGGCCTGAAAACTGGGACGAAGCGTTCCTCTATGCCGAGCAGAACGACGTCGTTATTGTGGCCGCCGCGGGCAACCGCGCGGGCGGAACAGAGCAGTCCGGCGCACCCGCCACCATTCCCGGCGTGCTGACGGTGGCCGGGCTGAACCGCGAAGGCGAAGCCAGCGAAGGCGCCTCCGCCCAGAGCATCGTGATCGGCGTGGCGGCGCCGGCCGAGGACCTGGTGGGCGGCCTGCCCGGAGGTCTCTACGCGGACTGGTCCGGCACGTCCGGCGCCACCCCGCTGGTCTCCGGCGTTGCGGCGCTCATCCGTGCCGAGTACCCGGAGATGAGCGCGGCCCAGGTGGTCAACCGCATCATTTCCACGGCCAAGGATGCCGGCGTGCCTGGTCACGACCCGATCTACGGTTTCGGCATTCTGGACGCGGAAGCCGCCCTAACCGCGGACGTGGCCGTTGTCGGCGCGAACCCGGTGGGCTCGATTGCCCAGTGGATCACCGTGCACCGAAGAGGACAGGTAGCCCCGGCGGAAACAAAGGTCCCCGCCAACCGTGTGGAGGAAGAGCCAGCCGTGCCCGAGCCCACCACTCCGGTGGCAGAGGCGCCGCGGCTCGAAGGGGACGTGCTCCCTGCCGTGATCGTGGTTGGTTTCAGCCTCGTGTTTATCCTGGTCATCGGCCTCGGCGTCCAGCAGACGCTGCGGGCCAGGCGTCTGGCCGCCGCCGAACAGGGTGGCACCGAACAGGCTGGGACCGACGACGGCGAAGACACCGGTTTCCTGCCGCCGATCCGCGAGCCGCTGCTCAAGGAAACGGGCAAGAGTGTGAGCCATGGAACCGGCAAAGGAAGCGGTCCGCGGAACCGCTGACCATGCGGGGGCCTGACGGTGCTGCAGCCCCTGCTTGGTGCGGCGGCCGTGTGGGGCAGCAGCGGCGCCGACCACTTAGTGAAAACTTTCACAAAAGGGTTTACACTGTCTCGTATGGCATACACTCCTGCTCTCTCAGACCGTCCTCGCGTCCTCGTAGTCGGCGGCGGCTACGTCGGACTTTATGTGGCGCTTAAGCTCCAGAAGAAGGTTAAGGCCCACGGCGGCATCGTAACCCTGGTGGATCCGCTGCCCTACATGACCTACCAGCCGTTCCTGCCGGAGGTTGCTGCCGGCTCCATCGAGTCCCGCCACGCCGTGGTTTCCCACCGCATGCACCTGAAGCAGACCGAAGTTATCACCGGCCGGGTCGCCTCGATCGACCACGCCAACAAGACCGCCGTGGTTGAATCCGAAGACGGCGAAGTCAGCTTCAACGTCCCGTACCGCGACGTCGTGATTGCCGCCGGCGCGGTAACCCGTACCTTCCCGATCCCGGGCCTCGCCGAAGAGGGCATCGGGCTGAAGACCATTGAAGAAGCGCTGGAATTGCGCAACACCGTGCTGGAGCGGATCGAAGCCGGCTCCATCATGCCGGACGGCCCGGAGAAGCAGCGCGCCCTGACCTTCGTCTGTGTCGGCGGCGGCTTCGCGGGCATCGAAGCCATGACCGAGATCGAGGACATGGCCCGCCACGCCGCGGAGAACAACCCCCGCCTGAAGCGCTCGGACCTGCGCTTCGTGCTGGTGGAGGCCATGGGCCGCATCATGCCCGAGGTCACCGAGCACCAGGCCGAGTGGGTTGTCTCGCACATGCGCTCGCGCGGCATCGAGGTGCTGCTGAACACCTCCCTGGCATCGGCCGTGGGCGGCAAGCTGGACCTGATCAACATGCCGGACAAGACTCCGGCGCAGTCCTTCGAGACCGACACCCTGCTGTGGACTGCGGGCGTGCAGGCCAACCCGATCGTCCGCCAGTTCGGCTTCCCGCTGGACGACCGCGGCCGGGTCAAGGCCAACGCCGAACTGCACATCATCGATGAAAACGGCCAGCCGATCGACGGCGCCTGGACCGCCGGCGACGTCGCAGCCGTCCCGGACCTGACCGGCGGCGGCGTGGGCGGCTTCTGCGTCCCGAACGCCCAGCACGCAGTGCGCCAGGCCAAGCTCATGGCGAAGAACATCCTCGCCGAGCGCTGGGGCGTGGGTGAGGTCAAGGAGTACAAGCACGAGAACCTTGGCGCCGTGGCCGGCCTGGGGCTGAACAAGGGCGTTGCCAAGGTCATGGGCATCAAGCTCAAGGGCCCGCTGGCCTGGCTGGCACACCGCGGCTACCACGGCTTTGCCATGCCAACCATGGAGCGCAAGATCCGCGTCGTCGCCGACTGGCTGCTCAACGCCATCCTCGGTCGCGACACCACGGAGATCGCAGATCTGGATACACCGTACCGCGCCTTCCGCACCGCTGCCACGCCGCGCAAGTCCACCGAACCGAAGCCTGCCGAAAAGAAGGCAGAGGACAAGGCGGACGAGCAGGCCCCTGCAGACTCGCGCTAACAGCGGGCCACGCCTCGGACCGATAGCGACCGGGGATCCGGGCCTAGCGACGGCGGCAACTGAACTCAACGACGGCGGGAGCCGGGGTCTCGTACTGAACCTCGGCTCCCGCCGTCGTCCGCTTGGTTGCCGGTTGCCGGTTGCCGGTTGCCGGTTGGCGGTTTGGACGGTGATGGTTGCTGTCGAGGGTGGCTGGCGATCTACACTGCAGTGATGGAATTGCGCAGCGAACACGCCAGCGACCGGCCGGCGATACTGGAGTTGACCGGCCGTGCCTTCGCCACCGATGACGGGGCCAATCCGCCGGTCGAGGTTGGCCTGCTGGCCGAGTTGTTCGAATGCGACGGCTACCTGCCCGGGCTCTCGATCGTTGCTGCCGATGCGGGCATGGTTGTTGGGCATTCGATCACCACCCGTGGCTTTATCGGCGATCAGCCGGCGCTCGGACTGGGCCCGATTTCCGTTCTGCCCGAACGTCAGCGGCAGGGGATCGGGGCGGCGCTGTTGGAGGAAACCAGAATCCGGGCCGAGGGAATGGGGGAGTCAGTAATCGTGCTGCTCGGACACACCACCTACTACCCACGATTCGGCTATCGCCCGGCCTCGGAGCTCGGTATCCAAGCGCCGGATCCGCAATGGGGCGACTATTTTATGGCGCTGCCGCTTGGCGGACGAGAGGTTCCGGTGGGAACGTTCCGCTACGCGGAGCCCTTCGCACGGCTCTAGTCCTTCGTGCCCGTCTCGTCCTGGCCGGGGCGGATCGAGTAGGCTTAGGGCGAGCATTTTCACGGCACGCCCCCGTAGTCCAATGGCAGAGACAGTCGACTTAAAATCGATCCAGTGTGGGTTCGAGTCCCACCGGGGGTACAACTGGGTACGACGGCGCCCGTTCGGGCGGATCTCAGCGCGGGGACAATGTCTGCGTTGGAGGGCGGGACGACGCCCCTTGAGGAAATGTGGCTATCTAACTGGCCCGATAGGACTCGGATGGGTCCATTTTGGGGCATAATTCGACGGCTGTGACGAGCGTTACAAGGATGTAACCGAATAGTCTTATTTTTTGGCCATTTGTGCACTAGCTTTTCTTCTAATCAGGAAACCCTGATATTCGCATCGAAGGTTCGCGGACCTTTGGATCGAGGAGAAAAATTCATGACTGCAACACGTAACGCAGTGCTGTTTGGCGCCGGCGGTAACACCGCGCGCGCGGCCAGATTCGCGGCACTCGGTCTCGGCGTCGCACTGTTCGCGTCAGCCTGTGGGGGCGGCACTTCGACCGAAACCGAAGGAAACGGCGGCTCTGCACCCGCAGCCGCAGGGCTTGTCTGCCCAGAGGGCGGCGAGGGCGCGGGTCCGACCACCGGAACCAAGGGGGATCCGGCAGCCGTACCGGAGACAAAGGGGTCCACCGATACACCGTTGAAGATCGGCTCACTGCTGCCCACCACTGGCGCGCTGGCCTACCTTGGCCCGCCAGAAATTGCCGGCGTTGATCTGGCCATCAAGCAGATTAATGAAGCAGGCGGCGTTCTCGGTGAAGACGTCGACGTCGTGCACCGTGACTCGGGCGACACCACAACGGATATCGCCACCCAGTCCGTGTCCGCGCTGCTCGGCCAGGACGTCAACGCCATTGTCGGCGCAGCGTCATCGGGCGTTTCGAAGACCGTCATCAACCAGATCACCGGTGCTGGCGTCCTGCAGATTTCGCCGGCGAATACCTCGCCGGACTTCACTGACTGGGACGACAACAACCTGTACTGGCGTACAGCCCCCTCGGACGTGCTCCAGGGCCGCACCCTTGGCAGCTACATGGTCGCCTGTGGAGCGCAGACGCTCGGCATGATCGTCCTGAACGATGCCTACGGCACAGGCCTGCGGGATAACGTGAAGACCGCGTTTGAGGGCGCCGGCGGCCAGATCGTCGCTACGGAAATGTTCAACGAGGGCGATTCGCAGTTCAGCTCGCAGGTTGACGCCGTCGCTGCCGCCAACCCGGATGCCGTCGCGCTGATCACGTTCGACCAGGTGAAGTCCATTGCCCCGCTCCTGCTGGCCAAGGGAATCACCCCGGACCAGCTGTTCCTGGTTGATGGCAATACGGCTGACCTGAGCAAGGACCTGGACCCGGGGGCCATGGAAGGCGCGCAGGGCACCATCCCCGGCACCTTCGCAAAGGACGAGTTCAAGGCCTCGCTCGCGGAAATCGACGACGGGCTGACTTCCTACGCCTATGCCGGTGAAGCCTATGATGCCGTGAACCTCGTGGCTCTGGCCTCCGAAGCTGCCGGGAGCACCAAGGGTGAAGACATCGCCGGGGAAATGCAGTCGGTGTCCAGGGACGGGGAGAAGTGCTATGACTTCGCTGGCTGTGTGACCCTGCTCCGCGAGGGTGCCGATATCGACTACGACGGTATCTCCGGCCCGATCACCTTCGACGAGAACGGTGATCCGACCGAGGCTTACATCGGCATCTACGAATACGACGCCGAGAACCGTCCCCAGCCGATGCGTGAGGAGTTCGGCCAGCTATAAAGTAAAACAACGTCACTCGCAGTCACTCGCACTGACGCAGGAAGCCTCCGCTCTTCGCGGGGGCTTCCTCGCGTGTGGGGTACAAACGGATCTCCAACTGTGGCATCCTCACGCATGGCGGGTTTGAAGTGCCGTTCCCTTGGTCGTCTCGATCCAGGGAAGGTGGGGATTTGCCAGCAGCTCGACAAGCGTTCTTGGGTTGTACACAGTCCCGCAAGTAGTCGTTGTGCCGTCCATCACATCACAGTAGAATCGAAAGTATGTTCGATTCAATCGTTCCGGCGGAGATGGATCCGGTGAAGCCGGTTCCCGGTGATCCGGGTGCAGTGTTGGTCCGTGCCGCGATCCTGGAGCTGGCGAACATGGACCAGGACGTCTCCGAGGGCGTGCGGATCGACCGGATCACCGCACTGGAGGAACTTAAAGCCGCCGCGGCAGCCGCGCAGGCGCGGGAGACGGAGGCGTTTGTTGCTTCCCGCCGGGAAACCCGCGCTGCCGCGGGGGTCGCGGCGGAGAAGCGGGGCCGGGGCCTGGCGAAGGAGATCGGCCTGGCACGGAAGGACTCCCCGAACCGGGGCGGTAAGCACCTGGGCATGGCCACCACGCTGATCAGGGAAATGCCGCACTCGTATAAGGCGTTGGCGGAGGGCCGGCTGAACGAGTGGCGGGCGACCATCCTGGTCCGCGAAACCGCGTGCCTGAGCGTGGAAGACCGGGCCCGCGTCGATCGGGAATTGTGTGCTGATCCGAAGACGCTGCAAGGGTGCGGGGACAAACGGATCGGGGCGCTGGCGAAGCAGGCCGCGCTGCGGCTGGACCCGCTGTCGGTGGTCCGCCGGGCTGCGAAAGCCGAAACGGAACGGCATGTCTCCTGCCGTCCGGCGCCGGACACGATGGCCCAGGTGAGCTGCCTGCTGCCGGTGGTGTAGGGCGTGGCCGTCCTCGCGGCCCTGGTGAAGGAGGCCGACAGGTTGAAGGCGCAGGGCGATGAACGCGGCCGGGGCCAGCTCATGGCCGACATCCTCGTCGAGCGTGTCACCGGCCAGCCAGCGGAGAACCCCGCAAAAATCGAGGTGCAGCTGGTCATGACCGACCGCACCCTTTTCCAGGGCGACTCCGAACCGGCCCACCTGACCGGGTACGGCATCGTCCCCGCCCAGTGGGCCCGCGACCTCCTCCGCACCGACAACACCAACACCGACAACGGGAACGGGAACGCTGGCAAGGACGCCTCCGCCGCCGGTAGCCCGATGAAGGGCGCCGCTGGGAACGGCGGCACAGATCATCCTGCGGTCGGCAATCCGATAAAGGGCGCCGAGGAAGACACGATCGTTACCCATGCAACGGATGCCGGCAACGGAGACGGCGCTGCCGGCTCCGGTCCGCCAGACACAGCCGAACCAATACCGGCCAACGATGCAGGTGCCGACACCGCAGACACCGGAACCACCGGAACCACCGGAACCACCGGAACCACTGGAGCCGCCGGTTCGGAGACCGGGCCCCCAGGTTCCAAGCGAAGAGCCTCCGGCGAAGACGTAGATGTGGAAGTGTGGGTGCGCCGGCTTTACACCGCGCCGGGCACCGGACAACTGCTCGGCATGGACTCGCGGGCGCGGTTGATGCCGTCCGGAATGCAACGCATGATCCAGGCCAGGGACCAGCTCTGCCGCACGCCGTGGTGCGACGCACCGATCCGCCACCACGACCACGTCGTGCCCTGGCGCGACGCCGGGGCGACCAGCGAGATCAACGGGCAAGGGCTATGTGAAGCGTGTAACCTGGCGAAGGAAACCGAAGGCTGGCACGCCCAAAGGATCCCCGGTCCACGCCACACCGTCGAAACAACCACCCCGACCGGACACACCTACGTGTCAACCGCGCCAGCCCTGCCCGGCACGCCACCGGCGACGGAGCAGGCGGACGAGACACTGGAGCCGGTGTCAGTCTTCGAGCAGGCCCTGGGTCGCATCGACTTCATCTACCGCCCCGCAGCCTGAGCAAAGCCAGTCATTGGCAGCGCGGAAAGCGCGGTTCAGGGTACGCCCCTGAACCGCGGCAACTAAGCTGAATCGGCCAATGTCCCCAGATACAGTTGGATGACCTTGGGATCCTTCATCAATTCTCGTCCGGTTCCCGTGTACGCATCCTTGCCCTGATCCAGCACATATGCACGGTCGCAGATCTGTAGGCACCGGCGCGCATTCTGCTCGACCATGATTACGGAAACCCCGGCACGGTTGATCTCATGTACCCGGAGGAAGGTTTCGTCCTGCTTAACAGGGGAGAGCCCCGCGGATGGCTCGTCGAGGAGCAGGACCGCCGGTTCCATCATCAGAGCGCGGCCCATGGCCACCATCTGCCGCTCGCCGCCGGAGAGCGAACCCGCGCGCTGGGTGCGGCGCTTCCCGAGTTCCGGAAACAGACTCGTGACAAAGTCGAAGCGTTCCTTGAAATTCTTGGGCTGCTGGAACATGCCCATTTGCATGTTCTCTTCAATAGTCAAAGAAGCGAATACATTGTTTGTCTGAGGTACGAAGCCGACGCCCTGCGTGACAAGCTTGTTCGCTTTGAGCCCGGTCAGGTCTTTACCGCGGACGACCACGGTTCCGGAATGTACCCGTACCAGACCGAACATGGCTTTGAGCAGTGTCGACTTGCCGGCACCATTCGGGCCGATGATGCCGATCAGTTCACCGGGACGGGCCTCAATACTGCACCCATTGAGAATATTGACGCCGGGAAGGTATCCGGCGACGAGGTCTGTGACCTTGACGACAGCTTCCTCGGGTACGGCCTCGCGGCTCTGCTCACTCATCGCTGTTCCTTACTGTCTCCGGAGCCTGGTTCGCCCGGGTGGTCAGTTCCGCCGTCGAGTTCGGTGATGTGGCGCCCGATGACGCCTTCGTCCTCTGTTCCGACAACCGATTCCTGGTCGTTTGAAAGCTGTTCTTCCAGAGCCTCAATGCCTTCCGCGTCGCCCAGGTCCACGTCGTGGTGAGCTCCAAGGTAGGCATCGATTACGGCCTGGTCCTTCATGACGTCCTGTGGCGGACCTTCGGCAACGATTTTTCCTTCCGCCATAACGACTACCCAGTCGGCAATATGGCGAACCATCTGCATGTCGTGTTCCACGAACAGCACCGTCATGCCCTCGGCTTTGAGGTTCTTGACGTGGTCCAGCAGTGACTGTGTGAGAGCCGGGTTTACGCCCGCCATCGGCTCGTCAAGCATGACCAGCTTCGGACGCACCATCAGTGCCCGGGCCATCTCAAGCAGCTTACGCTGGCCGCCGGACAAGGACGCCGCGTAATCATCCTTCTTCGTATCCAGTTTGAACTTCTCCAGCAGGACGTCGGCCTGCGTGGTGATCTCCTTTTCCCGGCTGCTCCACATGCCTTTGAAGAGTGCTTTGCTCAGCCTTTCACCGGGCTGACTATCCCCGCCGAGGCGCATGTTCTCCATCACCGTAAGCTTGCCCATCACCTTGGTGAGCTGGAAGGTGCGGACCATACCCATGCGGGCAACTTTGTGGGACGGGACGCCCGCCAGCGAATGGTCATCGAACTTCCACTCGCCGCTTTGCGGCACGTCGAATCCGGTCAACAAGTTGAACAGCGTGGTTTTGCCTGCGCCGTTGGGGCCGATCAATGCGGTGATCTTGTGTCGCGGAACTTCCAAGTATTCGACGTCGACCGCCTTCAGTCCGCCGAAGGTCCGGGTCACGTTCTTGGCAATGAGGATCGGATCCCGCTTCTTGCAGCCCGGTGCGGTTTCACCGGCCGCGATGGGCCTGGTGTCGGTCATGAATTCAGAAGCCGCAGGCTCCCGCCCACTGCCCACGGGCGCCGGGACTGCGGTGTTGTTGTCGGTCATGCGAACGCCAGCTCCTTCTTATTGCCCATGACGCCTTGGGGCCGGAAGATCATCAACAGCATCAGCGCCACACCTACCAGAATGTAGCGAAGCTGGCCGGCTTGGGTAGCTGTGAGGAAGGTGATGTAACCGGAGCCGATGGCGCCATAGAGGATGCCCTGGGTCAGTGAGAGGACTACCCAGAAAATCATGGCGCCGATGACCGGGCCGAGTACGGTAGCCATGCCGCCCAGCAGCAGACAGGTCCACAGGAAGAACGTCAGTTCCGTTGCGTAGTTGGCCGGCTGTACGGCGCCGCGCGGCAGCGTGAAGATCATGCCTGCCAGCGAACCGAAGATGCCGCCGATGATGAGGGCCTGCATTTTGTAGGAATACACGTTCTTGCCCAGAGAGCGGACGGCGTTTTCGTCCTCGCGGATGCCCTTGAGCACGCGTCCCCAGGGGCTGCGCATCAGCAGCCAGACGATCACGCAGCAGATGGCCACCACACCCCAGCCTACGATCCGGATCCACAGGTCCCGCTCGTTGAAGTCCACCAAGCCGAGGTCGTACTGGCCCGGAGGGATGGGGTTCATAGCAAAGAATCCGCCTTCGAAGGCCGCTAGGCCATTGGCGGAACCGGTGATAGCGGTGAGCGAGTTGGTGGTGACGATGTAACGGAGGATTTCTGCCGCCGCGATGGTCACAATGGCCAGGTAGTCAGCGCGCAGCCGCAGGGTGGGAATGCCGAGCAGGAGGGCGAAGAGGACAGAAGCGATGAGGGCGATCAACAGCCCGACGACGAATGGCACGTCCCATAGGATCGTGGGGATGGCGAAGCCGTAGGCGCCGACCGCCATGAAGCCGGCCTGGCCGAAGTTGAGTAGCCCCGAGTAGCCGAAGTGTACGGCGAGGCCGAGAGCCGCAAGGGCGTACGCCGCCGTCGTCGGGCTGATGATTTCGCCGAACGCGTTGGCGAGAATGTTGAGAAAGTCCATATCGAAGCTCCTATCCCACTCGCTCTTTACGGCCCAGAATGCCCTGGGGCCTAAACAGGAGTACGACGATCATGATCAAGAGGGCGCCAACGTACTTCAGGTCGGCTTCCAGCCATAGGGTGGACAGCTCAACGAACAGGCCCACGAGCACGGAACCCAGCAGGGCGCCGAAAATGGTACCGAGACCGCCGAGAACGACGCCGGCGAAGATCAGCAAGAGGATCTGCTGCCCCATATTGAACGTCACGCCCGGACGGTAGTAGGCCCAGAGGATGCCGCCGAGGGCCGCCAGCACGCCGCCAGCGGTCCAGACAATCCGGATGACGCGGTCCACATCGATTCCCGATGCCGCTGCGAGAGCCGGGTTGTCGGAAACGGCCCGCGTGGCCTTGCCCAACCGGGTCTTGAGCAGCAGCAGACCGATGGCAACGATGACGATGGCGCTGACCACCAGTGACGTCAGGGTGTTGCGGCTGATGGAAATGGAGCCGAATTCGAGAATGGGGCTGTTGGCACCGGGCAGCTGCTGGGTGGCGCCGCCAAAGAAGAACTGGATGACGTAGCGGCTGGCGAGGGCGAGACCGATGCTGACGATCATCATCGGGATCAGGCCCGAACCACGGCGCCGGAGCGGGTTCCATAGCCACGCATCCTGGGTGTAGCCGAAGATAGCTCCGCCGACGATCGCCAGGGCTATCGCGAGCCAGACAGGGAGCCCGGCGGCGTTGAAGCCGAACACCAGGACGGCTCCGAGGGTCACCATCTCTCCGTGCGCGAAGTTCGTCAGGCCGGTGGTTCCGAAGATCAAGTTCAGGCCGACGGCGGCGAGGGCCAGGAGCAGCCCGAAGCTCAAGCCCGCGATCAGACGTTCAATAAGCTGTTCCCCGAAGCTGGCGCCCTGGATGACAATGCCTTCGCCGAGCGGGAAGATCGCTGCCGCGTTGGAGGTGTTGGTGAAGGTTACTTCGCGCGGATTAGGCGTTCCTTCCGCAAGCTCCACGCCCTCGGGAAAGGTAGATACATCCACTTCCACTTGGTAGGTGCCCCGCTGCGGAACCCCGATGGACCAGGAACCGTTTTCTCCGGTGACGGTTTCCCCCGTGAATCCTTCACCAGTGGCGGTTATTCTCACGCCAGGCACGGGGCCTTCGGCATTGCGCAGGACACCGCTGATCGTGTCCCGGAACTGTTCGGCCGGGGCACTCGTCGTTGAGTCCGGCGCCGGCGCGGGCGCAGTAGTAGCAGCCAGCGAGGGCGAAGCGATGAACAGCATTGCCGCCGTCATCGCCAGAATTGCGAGTAACTTCCCCCAGGGCCGAGCGAGCTTCGGCATAGTTCTCAAAATACAAACCTCCACAGTGTGGGGTGGCCCGACGTTTTGGCGGCAGGCAGCTGACGTCGCCTGTGATCTCTATCACGGACGTGTCGTTTATGTTACTCGGGGAATGCGTTCAGCATGTTGCGAAATGCTTGCTTTTCATCGCAATCGGATAACACTTGTGCAGGTTCGGTGAAACGAAGCCGCGTTTAGCGCGCGAGGGAGGCAGGCAGGTGCCTCAAGTCAGAGGTAAAGACCGGTGCTCTTGTCCTGCGCTTCCGGCTCGGCCACTGCATGGATGTCACGCTCGCGCAGCAGCACGTAGTCCGTGGCGTTTACTTCCACCTCGGCTCGGTCTTCCGGATCGAAGAGCACCTTGTCGCCGATGCTGACCTGGCGCACATGGGGGCCGGCAGCGACGACGGCGGCCCAGGCCAGCCGCTTACCCATCGCGGCGGTGGCCGGGATAACGATTCCGGAGGAAGAACGCCGCTCGCTGCTGTCCTTGTCCAGCGCCACGAGAATGCGGTCATGAAGCATCCGCAGGGGCAGCTTGGGGGCGGCACTGCGGCTGGAAGAGGAATCGGAGCGCGGGTTCACCCCCATATTCTAGCCATGCTGCCTGCCTGCACAGGCCGCAACTGATGGTAAGCCACCGCAGGTCTGCGGCCACTTGAACGCCGGTTCGGCATGCGGAAGTAGGCGATCCGGACATTATTCACGGAACGGGATAAATTTCGAGCCTTCAAGCGTTGTCATTGGTAGGGTTTATTCAGCTCGTACCCCCTAGATGGAGGACAACAACAATGGCCATGGGTGGAAATCCGGTCTTCAATAATCCAAATGCGTTCCGCAGCCAGCCGCAGCGCTCGGCGAACGCCGGCGCAGGCATGCTCGCGGGCCAGTCCCAAATGTCCAGCCAGCAGCTCAATGAGCTGTACAACCAGCCCTCGGCCGGTCCCGCACAGACCGGGCGGATGACCTACGACGACGTCATCATGAAGACCATGGCCTGCCTGGCCTTGGTCCTCGCAGGTGCCGCCGTCGGTTGGATGATCCCGGCCCTGATGATTCCGGGCATGCTCGTCGGCCTGGTGCTCGGCCTGGTCAACGCCTTCAAGAAGGAGCCGTCCAAGGGCCTCATCCTGGCTTACGCCGGAGCCGAAGGCCTCTTTGTCGGCGGCCTGTCCATGGTGCTCGACAGAATGTACCCCGGCGTCGCACCCCAGGCCGTGCTCGGCACCGTCTGCGTCTTCGCCGTGACCCTGCTCCTCTTCAAGAGCGGCAAGGTGCGCGCGACGCCGAAGGCGATGAAGTTCTTCATGATCGCCATCATCGGCTACGCGGTGTTCTCGCTGGTCAACCTGGGCCTGCAGATGTTCGGCGTGATGGACACCCCGTGGGGCGTCCGCGGCATTGAAATCAACATCATGGGCATTGGCATTCCCCTCGGCGTGATCATCGGCCTGTTCGCCATCGGCCTGGCCGCGTTCTCCCTGATCATGGACTTCACCTCCATTGAGCAGGGCGTCCGCGCCGGTGTGGACCGCAAGTACTCCTGGACGGCCGCGTTCGGCCTGACGGTGACGCTGATCTGGCTGTACGTGGAGATCCTGCGCCTGCTCGCGATCCTTCGCGGCACTGAGTAGCAGCACCTTCCATAGTTTGAGCGCAGCGGGTCCCGGCAGCCATGCCGGGGCCCGCTGTGTTTGGCGTGCTGTATCTATCGGGCACATCGGCACGTGGCGTTCAGGCCAACCGCCGGGCGCCGTCGGCCGGGGCAACCGGAAAGACATCGGGCTGCTTGAGTCCGGCCAGTCGGAAAGAATTGACGACGGCGGTGCCCACCTTTTCTGCCGCTTCTTCCGGCACCAGCGCGATGGCCGAACCGCCGAATCCGCCTCCCGTCATCCGGGCGCCCAACGCGCCGTGCTGCAGTGCGGTGTCCATCGCGAGGTCCAATTCCGCGCAAGACACCTCGTAGTCATCTCGCAAGGAGACATGGCTGGCCGTTAGGAGGTCGCCGATGCTCGCGGTGCCGGATACCGGGCCGGCTGTAGGCGCTGATGCAAGCCCCGCTGCATCGCCTTTGGACGTCAACACGTGTGCTGTCTGCTGCACGCGCTGGTTCTCCGTGACGACGTGCCGCACGCGGCGGAAGGTTGTTTCGTCCAACCGGCCCCGTGCCTCCGAAAGCATTCCTTCCTCCACATCCCGCAGGGAGTCCACGCCCAGGGCGTCGACCGCCCGGGCACAGTCGGCACGGCGTGCCGAGTATCCGCCGCTGGCGTGCGAGTGCGAGACCTTTGTGTCGATCACCAGCAGTTGCAGCCCCGCTTCGTGCAGCGGCAGGGGGACCGGCTGCGTAGCCAGGCTGCGGCAATCAAGGAGCAGGGCATGGTCGCCGCGGCCCAGGAGGGAAGCGGTCTGGTCGAGAATGCCGGTTGGTGCGCCGGCCATCTCGTTCTCCGCCTGACGGCAGATCTGGACCAGCTCCGGCAGGTCGAAGCCGGCTCCCAGCAGATCGTTGAGGGCAACGGCCACGGAGCATTCCAGCGCCGCCGACGACGAGAGCCCGGCCCCGATGGGAACGTCGGACCCGAGCTGCAGCTCCAGGCCGGGAATTTCCACGCCACGCTGGGCGAAGGCCCAGACGACCCCGAGCGGGTAGGTCGCCCAGCCGGTCACGGCGCCCGGTGAGATGTCAGCGGCAGCCAGCGTCACGTCGTCGTACGCAGGATCCAGGGCGGTGGCGCGGACGGTCGAATCAGTACGCAGGGAAACCGCGGCGATCGTGGAGCGGTCGATGGCCAGCGGAAGGGCGAAGCCAAGGTTGTAGTCGGTGTGCTCGCCGATGAGATTGACACGGCCCGGGGCGGCCCAGATGCCGTCGGGGGCGTGGCCGAAGCGTTGGGTGAAGGCGTCGGCAGCGGCGGTGGTGCGGCGGATCATGCCGTGTCCGCCGCCCGGAGCCGCGCGGCGGTGTCCTCGGGCGCGGTGTCGTTGATGAAGGCGCCCATGGCGGCTTCCGAGCCGGCCAGGTACTTGAGCTTGTCCTCGGCCCGGCGCGGGGAGGTCAGCTGCAGATGGAGATGGCCGGAGGGGCGGAACTCTTCGGCGACGGGTGCCTGGTGCCACGCGGCGATATAGGGAGTGGGGGAGTCATAGAGATTGTCCAGCCGGCGCAGCAGTTGCGGGTAAAGCTCGGCGAGTTCGTCCCGTTCCTCTCCAGTCAGAGCGGTGAGGTCGGGGACCTGGCGGTGCGGAACCAGGTGTATTTCCAACGGCCAGCGCGCGGCGAACGGAACATAAGCACTGAAGTGCCGGCCCTCGACGATCATGCGCTCGCCGTCGGTCCGCTCGGCCGCCAGCACCGAACTGGTCAGAGTTTCCAAGCCGCCGGAGCGCAGGTAATGCCGCCGGGCCAGCTTCGCCATGCCAGCGGTCCGCGGCGTGATGAACGGATAAGCGTAGATCTGGCCGTGCGGGTGATGCAGCGTCACGCCGATCTCGGCTCCGCGGTTTTCGAAGCAGAAAACCTGCTGCACCCCGGCCATCGCGGACAGGGCCTCGGTACGTTGCGCCCAGGCATCCACCACCGTGCGGACCCGCTCGAACGGGAGCGAGCCGAAGGAACCGACGTGGTCCTCGGTAAAAGAGATGACTTCGCAGCGTCCGTATGCCGGGGCGCTGGCGGCAGGGGCGCCGTCGGGGGCGGGCAAGGTGCCGAGCTGCGGGCCGAAGGATGGGAAACGGTTCTCGAAGACCGCGACTTCATAGCCGGAGGGAATTTCCGTCTGCCGTGCGCCGTCGGAGGGGCACAGCGGGCATTCGTCCGCCGGCGGCAGGTGCGTGCGGTTCTGCCGGTGCGCAGCCACGGCCACCCATTCTCCGGTCAGGACGTCATACCGCACCTGGCCGGTATCTCCGCCGCGCGGATCCAGCTGCCGGCGGTCCACAGAGGAGGTGCCGCGGCGCCGTTTTGCTGCGTCGGGGGCGCTGTCAAAGTAGATCAGTTCCCGCCCGTCGGCGAGCCGCGTGGAAGTCATGGTTGTCATGGCGGCTCCTGAGGATGCATTCTCCGGTACGTTTTAGCTATGAGCCACCCTACCTTTGCCACCGGTGAACAGTTTGAGATTGTCCGCGGAGACTCACGCGCCGTCATCACGGAACTCGCAGCCTGCCTGCGGTTGTTCGAGAAGAACTCCGTGCAACTGACGGAGACCTTCGGCGACGACCAGATTCCGCCGGGGGCAGTGGGGATTCTGTTGGCGCCGTGGCCCAACCGGGTGGACAAAGCGGTCTGGACGCTCAACGGCCAGGAACAGCGGCTGGACATCACGGAGCTCAAGCGCGGCCACGCCACCCACGGGCTGCTGCGGAACACCGGCTACCGCAAGGTGGAACACACCGAATCCGCCGTTTCGCTGCAGGCCGGGATCTTCCCGCAGCACGGCTATCCGTTCCACCTCACCCACCGCGTGCGCTACGAACTGGATAACGACGGCGATCTGAAGGTCACGCAGTCACTGGTCAACCATTCGGCGGAGGCCGCGCCCGTTGCCCTCGGCGCGCATCCCTACCTGCGGCTCGGCAGTGAAGACACGTCGGGCCTGACGCTGACGGTCCCCGGCGAGACGTACCTGGTCACGGATGAGACGCTGATTCCCCGGGACAAAGCGCCCGCCGCAGAAGGTGTGGACCTGCGCGCCGGGCGAGAGGTGGGCTCGCTGGACATGGACCGTGCCTACACCGATCTGGTTCCGGCTGCCAGCGGCCGGGTGGAGAGCACCTTGAGCGCCTCGGATGGCAGATCCGTGACTTTATGGCAGGACGAAACATTCCCCTACACGCATGTGTTCGTGACAGACAAGTACCCGGGGCAGGCGCAGGCGGTGGCCATTGAACCGATGACGGCGCCTGCGAATGCGTTCAACTCCGGCGATGGCCTCATCTGGCTGAAGCCCGGCAATGAATTCGGCGGCAGCTGGGGCATCAGCGCCAAGGTCAGTCCGACGAATGTCCGGGCGTGAATATGAAACTATTGACACTATGACCCGGCCCTTCCCCGAGAACCGTCCACCGGCCGCCGGCCCGCGCGCCGGAACCGGTGGTGCTCACCATGTCCGCGAGGACGTTCCGTACGCCCTGCGGATCAGTGCGGCCTGGGCCTGGCGGCTCGGCTTGATCATTGTGGTGATCGGGGTCCTGATCTGGCTGCTCAGCTACATTTCGCTGATCATCATCCCGCTCATGATCGCCGCCCTGCTGGCGGGCTTGCTCCAGCCCGTGGTCCGCTTCCTCCACAAGGCCAAGGTGCCTGGCGGCCTGGCCGTCGCCATCACGATCCTGGGCTTCCTGGGCCTGATGGGCGGGGCCTTGTCTTTGGTGGGGCGCCAGCTGTTCTTCGGCTTCCGCGAGCTGTGGGACCAGGCACTGGAGGGCGTGCGGCAAATCCAGGGCTGGCTGACCGATGGTCCCTTGGCACTGACCTCGGCCCAGCTGAACGACTACATAAACGAACTGCTGGACCAGCTGCAGAACAACAGCAGCGCCATCCTCTCGAGTGCCCTGTCTGTCGGCTCCACCGCCGGCCACCTCGTGACCGGCCTGCTGCTGGCGATTTTCGCGCTGATCTTCTTCCTGCTCGACGGCGAGCGGATCTGGGTGTTCGTCGTCGGGCTGCTGCCTAAGCGGGCCCGCGCGGCAAGCAACGGTGCCGGCCGCAAGGGCTGGCATTCGCTCGTCCAGTACATCCGTGTCCAGGTGTTCGTGGCGTTTGTGGACGCCGTCGGCATTGGTGCCGGCGCGGCGATCATCGGCGTCCCGCTGGCGCTGCCACTGAGTGTGCTGGTGTTCATCGGCTCCTTCATCCCGATTGTCGGTGCCCTGGTCACCGGCTTCGTGGCGGTGCTGCTGGCCCTGGTAGCCAACGGGTGGGTCAACGCCCTGATCATGCTGGCCATCGTGCTGGGCGTCCAGCAGCTGGAAAGCCACGTCCTCCAGCCGGTGATCATGGGCAAGGCGGTATCCCTGCATCCGCTGGCCGTGGTGATTGCCGTGGCCGGCGGCACCATGGTGGCCGGAATTCCCGGTGCGCTCTTCGCCGTTCCGCTGCTGGCCATCGTCAACACAGTAGTGAAGTACATCGCGGCCCGGGACTGGGAACATGACAGCGCGCTCGTCGGGCAAGGGCCCAGTGAACCGTTGGCCGAGCCGCCAGGCACGAAAGGTGCACGTGGGGCCGGAGGTTCTTCGCCGGACAACGATGACGGGTCCGGGGACGCGGCAAAGAACGACGCCGACGTCGCCCTAAAACAGGGCGACGCTGTGAAACCCGATGCCAGGGACGGGACTGCGGAGGGCGCCGCCGTCGAGAATACGAAGCCCGAAAAGACTGAAGTTGGGGAACCGGGCGGTAATGCCCCCGAGGATAGGAACGAACTGCGAAAATGATGGATCTGAAAGCACTTCCCGTTACCGTTGACGACATCATGGATGCCGCCGAATTGCTCGACGGCGTGATCGAGCTGACCCCGGTCGAACAGTCCCGCGCGCTGGGCCGGATGACCGGGTCCGATGTCTACTTCAAGTGTGAGAACCTGCAGCGCGCGGGCTCGTTCAAGGTCCGCGGCGCCTACGTGCGCATGGCCCGCCTGAACGAAGAGGAGCGGGCGCGCGGCGTGGTTGCGGCATCCGCGGGAAACCACGCCCAGGGCGTCGCCGTCGCTGCGGCCAGACTGGGCATCAAAGCCCGGATCTTCATGCCCATGGGCGTCGCCCTGCCCAAGCTGGCAGCAACCCGCGGCCACGGCGCGGAAGTTGTCCTGCACGGCCACAACGTTGACGAAGCCCTGGCCGAGGCACAGCGCTACGCTGATGAAACCGGCTCCGTCTTCGTCCACCCCTTCGACAACACGGACATCATCGCCGGGCAGGGGACCGTCGGCCTGGAGGTGCTGGATCAGATCCCCAACGTGGACACCGTGGTCATGGGTGTCGGCGGCGGCGGACTGCTGGCCGGGGTGGCGACGGCGATCAAGGCCCGCGCCAAGGAGCTGGGCCGCGAGATCAGGGTCATCGGTGTGCAGGCTGAAAACGCTGCCGCCTACCCGCCGTCGTTGGCCGCTGACGCACTGGTGCCGCTGCAGAAAGTCTCCACCATGGCGGACGGCATTGCCGTGGGCCGGCCCGGACAGGTGCCGTTTTCCATCATCCGCGAGCTGGTCGACGACGTCGTTACGGTCAGCGAGGATGCCCTCGCGAGGGCGCTGATCTTCCTGATCGAGCGGTCCAAGCTGGTGGTGGAACCGGCCGGCGCCGTGGGCGTGGCCGCGCTGATGGAAGGGGTCATCGAGAATCCCGGCACCACGGCGGTCATCCTTTCCGGCGGCAACATCGATCCGATGCTGATGCTGAAGGTAATCCAGCGCGGTCTGTACGCCTCCGGGCGGTTCATGTCCGTGCGCATCATGCTGGACGACCGGCCCGGTTCACTGGCCCAGATCTCGCGCATCATCGCCGAGTCGGACGCGAACGTCACCCGCGTGGACCACACCCGCATCGGCGGGTCCATCAGCATGGGCGACGTGGCCATCACCATCGACATCGAGACCAAGGGCCACGAGCACTGCAAGCAGGTGCTGGGAAATCTGCGCGCGGAGGGCTTCCAGCCCGTCGTTGTGCATTAGCCATGGCTGACTCTTCAGGCCAGGCGCCCCGGACCCAAGCGTCACGGGCGCGGCGGGGACTGGTGGTGCTCGGGGTTCTCACTGCCGTGCTGTGGGGCGTTCAGATAGTCAACGTGTCCACCGGCCGCGAGCTCAATTTTCTGCTGGGAAACATCCCGCGGACGCTCTACGGGCTGGACGGCATCATCTTTTCGCCGCTGTTGCACGCGGACTTCAGTCACCTGCTCAGCAACAATCTGCCCTTGGTGGTGCTGGGGTTCCTGGTGTTCCTGGAGGGCGTGCGCCGGTTTGTCGCAGTCCTCGCGTCCAGCTGGCTGGTATCCGGCGTCGGCGTCTGGCTCACCGGCGCGGGCCTGACTGTGGGCTCTTCGGGACTGGTCTTCGGCTTCCTGACGTACCTGCTGGTGCGCGGGTTCTACAACCGCAGCTGGAAGCAGATTCTGCTGGCCGTGGTGATCTTCATGTTCTACGGCTCGGTCCTGTGGGGCGTCTTGCCGACGCCGGGGTCCGGCATTTCGTGGCAGGCCCACCTCTTCGGGGCGGTTGGGGGAGTGCTGGCGGCCGTCCTGCTGCGCAAGGATTCCCGGCGCCGGAACCGGCGCGTGGGCAGTTAAAGCCAACTGCCGCCGTCGTTATTTTGGCGCCGTCGGCAAAGAGCTGCTGACACAAATGGCGGGCTCCCGGTGGGGAACCCGCCATTCGAATCCGGTCTGGCCGGATGCTGCTTTAGCCCTTGTACGGCTTGGCGGAGATGATTTCCACCGTGATTTCTTTGCCGTTCGGGGCCGTGTAAGTGGTCTTGTCGCCTGCTTTGAGGCCCTGGATTGCGGCGCCGAGGGCTGACCGCTCGCTGTAGACGTCGATGGCGGCGTCGCCGGCAACTTCGCGGCTGCCAAGCAGGAAGGTTTCCTTGTCGCCGGCGACTTTGGCTTCAACAACCATGCCCGGTTCGACAACGCCGTCATCGGCAGGTGCTTCCCCCACGTGCGCGTTGCGAAGCAGCTCGGTCAGCTGCCGGATGCGTGCCTCCGCTTTGCCCTGTTCCTCTTTGGCTGCATGGTAACCGCCGTTTTCCTTGAGGTCTCCCTCGGAACGGGCCTGCTCAATACGGGCAACAATCTCCGTCCGGCCGGGGCCGGAGAGATGATCCAGTTCAGCCTTCAGGCGGTCGTAGGACTCCTGGGTGAGCCAGGCGACGGATGCGCTGGATGTAGACACGTACTTCTCCTTAGTTACTGCCGGTTTTCAAAGCTGAGACTCCGGCACGGTTACTTATTGCAGAAACGGCCGCCTGGTGGCAGCCGCTTCCATGCAAAGACCCCGCCATACTGGTGACTCGTCTAGCGAATTTCCTTAGTCACCTGATGGGCGGGGTGGAATGTATTTGAATAAGTCTAGTCAATCACAGAAGCAAATCCCAATAACCGAGACCGAGCTGCAACATTTGCTTCGGATTTTGACACCCGCTTCGGCAGGGGCACCACGCGCATCACGGGAAGGACCGCCGGGCCGGCTTCGGCCGGGTCAATCAACAATCCAGCAGCTGTCGACGCCGCCGGTAGTCGCGGGGGATTCCGTCCGGAGTTCTACGCGGTGTGCCGTGGTGCGGCCGCTGGCTGCTCCCTCGTCCTCGGCGTTGGGGCCGATGGTGACAACCTTCCAGCCGACGATCGCGTAGTTTTCGCTCAAGGCCTGGACCGCGCACTGCGCCGTGGCGTCCGCATCCTTCATGACCTGGAAGTCCACCGCTACTGTTCCGTCGTCGCTAAGATTGAATCCGACGTCGGTGCTTGAGACGTCCTCGGAGCCCTGGATGGAGAAGGACATCCAGCCAGCGATGACGACGGCGACAGCCAGCGCGGCGATGGCCATCCACTTTTTGGCTTTCCCGCTGAGCCCGCGCTTTGGGGTGCCGTAGCGATTGGCTACGCTTAAGCCGGACGAAGTGTCCGTGGGAGTGGGTCCGGTGGTGCTCACACCACCACTTTATCGTGTCCCGGGAACGCCCCGGTCCCTTCAGAATTCAGTCCTAGTCCGTCCGTAGATCACCAGGAGTCTTTCGTGAGCATCCCCGCACAGCCCGGCGTGGCACCCAAGGGAAGCAGTTCCGGGGGCCGGCTTCGCCTGCTCGCGGTCCATGCGCACCCCGACGATGAGTCGAGCAAGGGTGCGGCGACGATGGCCAGTTACGCTGCGGCCGGCGTCGACGTTATGGTCGTCACCTGCACCGGCGGTGAGCGGGGCGACATCCTGAACGCGGAGGTGGCCGCGGTTCCGCACGCCCTGCGCGACCTGCCCGGCCTGCGCCGGCTGGAAATGGCCGACGCCGCCAAGGAGCTTGGCGTTGCGCACCGCTGGCTTGGTTTCGTCGACTCGGGCCTGCCGCAGGGCGACCCGCTGCCGCCGCTGCCCTTCGGCAGCTTTGCCACGCTGCCGCTGGAGCGCGCCGCGGCGCCGCTGGTCCGCCTGGTCCGCGAGTTCCAGCCGCACGTGATCATCAGCTACGACGAGAACGGCGGCTACCCGCACCCGGACCACATTATGGCGCACAAGGTTGCGGTGGAGGCCTACAACGCCGCCGGCGACGCCGAGAGCTACCCCCATGCCGGCGAACCCTGGACGCCGCTGAAGCTCTACTTCGACCGCGCCTTCAACCCCGAGCGGTTCCGCGCCCTGCACTTCGCCCTCGAAGAGGCCGGCCTGCAGTCGCCGTATGCCGCGCGTATTGCGGCCTGGCAGGAGGCTGATGCCGAGGGGCACCAGCCGCCGATGCCGGTCCACCGGACCACCACGCAGATCGACTGCGGGGACTTCTTCGAGCACCGCGACCGCGCCCTGCTGGCCCACCGCACGCAGATCGAGCCCGACGGTTTCTTCTTCGCCGTATCGCCGGATATGCAGCGCAAGGTCTGGCCGTGGGAGGACTACACGCTGGTTGACGCCCGGGTGGAAACCTCGGTGCCGGAAACGGACTTCTTCGCTGGCATACGATAGAGACAGCACCACCTGATTTTCCGGGCACCTTGTGCCTATTCCGGGCGATTTGTCCCGGGTTCTGCCAGAAAGAGACTGACTTTTGCACCTGTTGCACGTATTTGCCGCCGCAGCCCCGAACGACGAGCCCTCGCTGCGTCCGGGCCTTGACCCCGACCAGGTCACGCCCGGCGCCTGGGGCTTCTTCGCCACCTTCTTCCTGGCTGCAGCCATCATCCTGCTGATTTGGGACATGGCCCGGCGGATCCGTCGCGTGCGCTACCGCCAGCAGGTTGAGGAAGCCGCCGTGCTCGAGGCAGCAGAGCGGAAGGCAGCAGACCAGAATGACGACGGCGAAGGCCGGCCGGGCGGCTCCGCTGCGGACACGGGGCGCGAGTTCCGGCTGCAGGACGGGCTCGATGAAAAGATCACCGGCGGCAAGCGCGCGGATGAATCCCGCGGGGACAAGTCCGGCCCGGATCGCGTGGGGTAGCTGATCATGGCCGGCAGACTGCGCAGCGAGGCCTCGGCCTACCTGCGCCAGCATGCCGGCAACCCGGTGGACTGGTGGCCGTTCGGCGACCAGGCTTTTGAGCAGGCACGTCTGCGCGACGTGCCTGTTTTCATTTCCATCGGCTACGCAGCCTGCCACTGGTGCCACGTCATGGCGCACGAATCGTTCGAGGACCAGGCCACCGCGGACGAGCTGAACGAACACTTCGTCAGCATCAAGGTGGACCGGGAAGAGCGCCCCGACGTTGACGCCGTCTACATGGCGGCGACGCAGGCGATGACCGGCCAGGGCGGCTGGCCGATGAGCGTGTTCGCCCTGCCGGATGGCCGCGCGTTCTACGCGGGCACGTACTATCCGCCGCGGCCGGCCTCCGGCATGCCCTCCTTCCGGCAGGTCCTCGCCGCGGTCTCGGAGGCGTGGACCCAGCGGCGCAGCGGCGTCGAGGAAAGCGCCACGGCACTGTCGGAGGCGCTGGGCCGGGCCGAAGACGGCAACCGGCAGCTGCTGGGGAACCTGGTCCAGGTGCCCGACGGCGGGTGGACCGGACAACTGCCGACCTACCTCGAGCAGGGGGTCCGGCTGCTGGCGCAGCAGGAAGACCGGCAGTTCGGCGGCTTTGGCGACGCGCCTAAATTCCCGCCGTCGTCGGTTGTGCAGTTCCTGCTCCGGCACGCGGCCAGCGGCAGTTCCACGGCCGGGCTGGCGGACGGGCTCGCCGGGCGGACGCTGGCGACCATGGCCGGTTCGGCGCTCTACGACCAGCTGGACGGCGGCTTCGCCCGCTACGCGGTGGACCGGCAGTGGTCGGTGCCGCACTTCGAGAAAATGCTGTACGACAACGTCCAGCTGCTGCGGGCCTACGCACAGTGGGCTATGCAGTCCCCACCGGGAGCGGACCGGGAGCTGGGCGCCGCGGTGGCATCGGAAACGGCGGACTGGATGGTGTCGCGGCTCGGCATGCCCGGCGGCGGCTTCGCCTCGTCCTTGGACGCGGACACGGTGGTGGACGGGGTGCACCACGAGGGCGCCACCTACCTTTGGTCGGTGGCCGAGCTCGACGACGTCCTCGGGGCGGACGGGGCCTGGGCGGCGGAAACCATGAACGTCGGGGCGCGGGGCACGGTCAGCGAAATGGGCTCGCCGCTGCATCCCGGACGCCGGCTGGATTCCGCTGAGCAGCAGCGGTGGAACGCGCTCAAGCCCGCGCTGCTGGACGTACGCAACCGCCGCCCGCAGCCGGCGCGGGACGACAAGATCGTCGCCGGCTGGAACGGACTGGCGATCGCTGCCCTGGCCGAAACAGCCGAGCTGCTGGACCGGCCGGACCTGCTGGCGGCAGCCGAGGCCGCAGCGGACTATCTGCTCCGGGTGCACCTTGACGACGGCGGACGCCTTGCCCGGGTGTCGCACGACGGCGCGGCGCAGGGCATCGAGGGGCTGCTGGAAGACTATGCCGGCTGCGCCGAAGGCTTCTTCGCGCTGTACGCCGTAGCGGGAGCGGAACGCTGGTACCGCGCAGCCGAACAGTTGGTGTTGCGGACCCGCGGGCTTTTCCTGCGCGACGGCGTGCTCAGCGACTCCGCGGCCCGTCCTGCACAGCTATCGGCCGCCGCAGGGGAGCGTGGTGCGGCGGATCCGCTGGAAAGCGCCACACCCAGCGGGGCGAATCTTTTCGCCGGGGTACTGCTGACCTACGCCGCCTACAGCGGATCGACCGAGCACCGCGGGTTGGCGGAGAACCTGCTGCAGTACCTGGAACGTGCCGCTCCCAAAGTGCCGCGGGCGGCGGGCTGGGGCATGGCCGTGGCCCAGGCCCTGCTCGCCGGACCGGTGGAACTGGCCGTCGTGGGGGAAGCGGATACGGTCGCGGAACTGGTGCGGGCGGCGCGGAAGGCCGGGCTGCCCGGCATGGCGGTCGCCCGGGGAACTGGGGGAACTGGCCGGAGCGGGGGAGCCGCCGGGGCCGGTGGGACTGCTGGAAACGGCGAGACGGCAGAGAGCGTTGTGCCGCTGCTGGCGGGTCGTCCGGCGCCCGCCGAGGGCGCACTGGCCTACGTGTGCCGGGGCATGGTGTGCCGCCGGCCGGTCGGCAGCGTGGAGGAGCTCGTCGCCGAACTTGCCGGCTAGGAGGCGGCGTCGGCGCCCAGGACGGCCATCATGATGGCGGCGAAGTGGCAGGCGAAGCCGACCACGGTGAACGCGTGGAACAGTTCATGGAAACCGAACCACGCGATCGAGAGGTTCGGTTTCTTCAGGCCGTAGAACACTGCGCCGGCAATATAGAAGGCACCGCCGACGCAGATGAGGATGGTGGCGGCAGGGTCCGCGGAGTAGAAGTCCGGGAGATAGAAAAGTGCGGCCAGACCAAGGCCGATGTAGACCGGCACATAGAGCCAGCGGGGCGCGTGGGGCCACAGCACCCGGAAAGCGACTCCGGCGAGGGCTGCGCACCAGATCAGCCACAGCAGCAGCGTCGCTTTGGGCCGCTCCAGCAGTGCCCAGGCCAGCGGGGTGTAGGAGCCGGCGATGACCAGCATGATGTTGGTGTGGTCCAGCCGCTTGAGGATCAGCTTGGTCCTGGGTTCCCAGTCGCCCCGGTGGTAGACAGCGCTCACGCCGAACAGCAGCAGGCCCGTCAGCGCGTAGATCCCGGAGGTCAGCTTCCCGGCCGGGGTGGGAGCCATGCTGACCAGGATGATGCCCGCGATCAGCGCCAGCGGCGTGGCTCCGGCGTGCAGCCAGCCGCGCAGCTTGGGCTTGATGTTCAGCGCATCGGCGACTTCTTCGACCGCGGACTCGAGGGGGCCGTCGTTTTGTTCCGGGTCCCGGTCATAGGAATCGGGAGGCAAGGTACCGCGAGGAGTCATATGCGCATTCTATTCCAGTGGGATGCGTCACCTCACCGCCACGTGGAGCGGCATTGCCGCTGGATGAAAGCCTGGCCGCAGGCAACCTGGAACGTGGACCGGTAGCGGAAGCGATAGTATTTTCTCCGTTGGTTGCTGACAAGGAAAGGGCGGGTGCACAGTTGAGACTTCCGGCTGTGGTGTACCGCCTCTATGAACGCAAGCTGCAGCGGACCCTGGCACAGGAGCGGATCCCCGGCCACATCGGCGTCGTCGTCGACGGGAACCGCCGCTGGGCCAAGCTCGCCGGCACTCCCACGCGCGAAGGCCATCAGGCCGGCGCGGAGAAGATCCTGGAGTTCCTGGGCTGGTGCGACGAGCTCGGGGTCAAAGTGGTGACCCTCTACATGCTCTCCACCGACAACATGAACCGTTCCGGTGAGGAACTGGAACAGCTCATGGGGATCATTGCCAACACGCTGGACCGGCTCGGCGAGGGGAAGAACGTCCGGGTGAGCCCGGTCGGCGCGCTCGAAACGCTCCCGGAATACCTCAGCGACAAGGTCTGCCAGCTGGCGGAACAGACCAAGGGCGTGGACGGCGTGCACGTCAACGTTGCGATCGGCTATGGCGGCCGCCGGGAGATCGTGGACGCGGTCAAGGGCCTGCTCTACACCGCGGCCCGGGACGGCCAGGACCTGAACTCCGTGGCGGACGCGCTCGATGTGGACGACATCTCCCGCTACCTCTACACACGTGGCCTGCCGGACCCGGATCTGGTCATCCGCACCTCCGGAGAACAGCGGCTCTCCGGCTTCCTGATGTGGCAGAGCGCCTACAGCGAGTTCTACTTCTGCGAGGCGCTCTGGCCCGATTTCCGCCGGCTGGATTTCCTGCGCGCACTGCGCGATTACGCGAGCCGGCAGCGCCGTTTCGGCGCGTAAATAAGCCGGCCACGCGCCGTCGTCGTTCGTTCACCGTGAATTACTCCACAGGTTGCCCAAAAGCAGTTGTGCGGTAAATGACAGGGGCGTAGTTTGGAGCTATCAGTCAGCAAAACCGCAGATTGATCGGGAGGCCACCATATGCCGCTTTTCACGAAGCAGCGGGGGAGGCCGGTAACGGCCAGGTGGCCGGACCGTCTCACCCTGACCCAGATCATTCGGAGCGCCAGCGCTCCGGACGGGAGCTAAAGTGGCCACCACTGAGAATATGAGTCAAGTCGCCGAGACCGGACGCCAGGCAAACGAAACAGATGTTTCTGCTGCGGCGGACGGTCTTTCTGTTGCTGCCCAGGCGGCGGCAGAACCGGCCGGCGGAGCAACGGAGCCCGTGCAGTCCTTTGTGCTGGACACCTCCGTTCTGCTCTCCGATCCGCGGGCGCTGATGCGCTTTGCCGAACATGAAGTCATCCTGCCGGTAGTGGTCATCACCGAGCTGGAGGGCAAGCGGCACGATCCCGAGCTGGGCTATTTCGCCCGCAAGGCGCTGCGGCTGCTGGATGATCTGCGGATTGAACACGGCGGACTCAATATGGCGATCCGACTTGGGGAAGAGGGCGGATCGCTGCGCGTGGAGCTGAACCACATTTCCCCCGACGTGCTGCCGGCAGGTTTCCGGGGCGGGGACAATGACAGCCGGATCCTGGCGGTGGCCAAGAACCTGGCGGACGAGGGCAAGAACGTCACGGTGGTCTCAAAGGACCTGCCGATGCGCGTGAAGGCATCCGCCATGGGGCTGCAGGCGGACGAGTACCGCAACGAGCTGGTCAAGGACTCCGGCTGGACCGGCGTCGCGGAACTGGACGTGCTCGAGGACGACGTCAACAACCTCTACAACCACGAGCCGGTGTTCATTCCGGCGGCCGCGGAAATGCCGGCCAACACCTGCCTGGTGATGCTCTCCAACCGCGGCTCGGCGCTGGGCCGGGTGGGGGCGGATAAGCAGGTCCGGCTGGTCAAGGGGGACCGTGATGTCTTCGGGCTGCACGGCCGGTCCGCGGAGCAGCGGCTGGCGATCGACCTGCTGATGGACCCGGAGGTCGGGATCGTCTCGCTCGGCGGCCGCGCCGGAACAGGCAAGTCCGCGCTGGCACTCTGCGCCGGTTTGGAGGCCGTGCTGGAGCGCCGCGAGCACCGCAAGGTCGTGGTGTTCCGGCCGCTGTACGCGGTGGGCGGCCAGGAGCTGGGCTACCTGCCCGGCTCCGAGTCGGAAAAGATGAACCCATGGGCGCAGGCGGTCTTCGACACGCTCGGTGCCCTGGTCTCCACCGAGGTGGTGGAGGAAGTGATGGACCGCGGCATGCTGGAGGTGCTGCCGCTGACGCACATCCGGGGGCGCTCGCTGCATGACTCGTACGTGATCGTGGACGAGGCACAGTCGCTGGAGAAGAACGTCCTGCTCACGGTGATGAGCCGGATCGGGCAGAACTCAAAGATTGTCCTCACGCACGATGTCGCCCAGCGCGACAACTTGCGGGTGGGCCGCCACGACGGCATCGCCGCGGTGGTGGAGACGCTCAAGGGCCACCCGCTCTTCGGCCACATCACGCTGACCCGATCCGAGCGCTCGCCGATCGCAGCGCTGGTGACGGAACTGCTGGAAGGGGCGGAGATCTAGGGGAGTACCGCTAAGGCCGCCGCTTCAGGCGTCTTCGAGCCCGAGGAAGCGGGCCGCCGCGAGGTGGCCCGCTGTCTTCAGGCTCCAGCTGGGGCGGCGGAATTGTTCCGGTGTCAAGCGCATGCGCTGCATAGTGCGCACGTGGCCGCGGCCGGAGGAATGCCGCCAGACACCGTTGGGCTCGTACCCCAGCGACCGGGAGACGCCCAGAGACGCGGAGTTGAAGTCGAACGCCTCCGATTCGGCAACCTCGGCACCGAGGAAATCAAAGGCGTAAAGAACGACGGCGGTGCGCATCTCGGTGCCGAGCCCTTGCCCCTGCGCGGACTGCTTGAGCCATGATCCCGTGCTCACGGTCCGGGTTTCGGCGAAGGTGGTTGCCATCAGTTCCTGGCAGCCGGTGAAATCGTCCCCCTGCCAGACACCGAAGAGCAGCGACCAGCTGCCGGCCGTGGTTTTGGCTCGTTGGTGCCAGACGTGTGCGGCCGTATTGCGCGGGAGCTCCTCGCGTGGCGCGTCGGTCCAAGGGAAGGAGAAGGGCGAGGCATCCGGATCATGGATCCCGCTCAGCACCGCATCGACCATCGCCGGGATGTGGGCATCCGCAACCGGACGCAGCTGCAGCCGGGGCGTGGTCAGAGTCAGGCCGAGCACGGGCCAGATATCGGTCAGCTGCGTCATTGGTCTTGTCTACCACACCGGTCCTGCCGAGCCGTCGCCCAGTTCTGTCAGGCGGGCAGGCTCACCAGGACCTCGGTGCCTTGCCGCGGGGCAGTGTGCAGATCCAGGCGGCCCCCGGCGGCGGACACGGTGTCCTGCAGGATCTGCAGCCCAAGGTGGCCTTCCGGGGCTCCGGACGAACGCTCGAAGCCTTCGCCGTCGTCGTACACGGCTAGCTGGATCCGGTCGCCGCTCCGGCTGAGTTCGACGCTGATCACGCTGGCGCGGGCATGTTTGATGGCATTGGTGATGGCTTCGCGCGCCGCACGGTACAGCAGGGCCGCTTGCTGCGCATCCGGCGCGGGGTCGCCGACAACCCGCAGGTGCCACTCCAGCCCGCGGGCTCGGACCGGATCGCCGAGGCGCTCGAGGGCGCCGGCCAGACCGAGGTCGGCCAGATCCGGCGGGTACAGCTCGGTGGTGATGCCGCGCAGAGCGCTGATGTTGTCCTGGACCAGCGCCCGCGTCCGGGCGAGGAACTCCTTGGACGGCGGTTGATCCTGCAGTTCGAAAGACTCCAGCGCGTAGGCCACGCCGGACAGATCCTGGATGACATCGTCGTGCAGGTCCCGGGCCAGCCGCTGGCGCTCAAGTTCAGAGGATTCGATGGCGCGTTGGAGCAGTTGACGTCGGGTAGCGCTGTCCCGTTGCAGGCGCCGGGCCATCCGCAGGGCCGGGACCAGCTGGACGAGCTGGAGCACGGCGAGCGCACCGAGCACCGGCGGCAGGATGCCCAGCATCATCTCCCTCTCGTCCGCGCGCACCTCGTCGGGCTGGTAATACGTCTCGTACAGCACGGGTTCACTGCCGGTGGTCCCGGTGGCGACATAGACTTCCAGCATCTCGCCCTGTCCGCTTTCGAAGGTGTTCTCAAAACCGGTCTGGGGCTCAAAGTGGGCGATGCCTGGGTGGTCCCCGGCGAGCAGCTCCTGCTGCCAGGGCTGCAGGTCGAACTGCTGGCCGACCAGCGAGCGTTCATCCGAGTAGATGATGACACCATCGGAACTCCACACCTTGATCCGCAAGATGCGGTGGCGTTCAAACCGTGGCTGAAGCAGCCGGTCCATCCGGTCCAGCGCATTCGGCTCACCGGCCAGCAACCGTTCGTCGATGAACGGGGCCACGGCGAAGTCTGCTGTGCTTTGGGTTCTTTCGATCGCGTGGTCGATGGCTTGCTGGCGCGAGATGGCGCTGGCACCGATGACCACGGGAACCACCACAATCAGCAGCGTCGCCAGGCTGCCGATGAGGAACTTCCAGATCGCCCGCCGCATTTCGGAGTTTTCGGGAACCAGTTGCGGCGCACCCTGGTCGCCGGACCCGGCGGCGCCCGACGGTGCCGGCGTCCATCGCCTCCGCTTCGTCCGGGTGTGTGAAGCGGGCGCAGCGGCGGGGTCTTCGGGCGAAGACGGTTTCGCCGAATCGGACGTTGGCGAAGCGGGCTCCGCCGAGGACCGGGCTTCGGCACTGACCTCTTCCGCGGAGGCGTCGTCGCGTACCCCGCGGGCCCCGCTAGCCATCCCTGTCCGCCGTCAGGAGCCCCAGACGCCCGGCAACGGCGACGGCTTCAAGCTGCGTGTGTGCGTCCAGCTTCGCGAGGATGGATTTCACGTAGCCGCGGCAGGTGTTTTCCGTGATGCCCAGATGCTTCGCGTTGGCCCGCACGTCGTGGCCGGCGGCCATCAGCCCCAGCACCTGCCGTTCACGCTCGGTCAGCGACGGCGTGTCCGCGGGCTGAGTGGCTGAGGGCCGGCTGGCGATGGCCAGCAGGGACGGGTGGATCACCAGGGAACCCGTGCGGGCGTGCCGCAGGGTGTCCAGCAGGGTGGCCAGCGAGCCGTCCTTGGGCAGGAAGCCGCAGATTCCGGTGATGGCCGCGCGTCCAAGAATCTCCGGCGACGGATCCCCTGTGAGCACGATAACGCGCGTCAGCGGATTGTGCGCGAGTATTTGTTCCGCGGCATCGAGCCCGTTGCCATCCGGCAGGTGGTAATCCATCACCACCACGTCCGGTTCCAGCGAGCGGCACAGTTCGACGCCGTCCTTGGCGCTGCCCGCGATACCCGCGTTCTCCAGATCCTCCTGCCGGTCCAACGCATCCGACAACAATTCCGCAAATGTTGTGTGGTCATCAACGACTACAACACGGGCTACATCCCGTGCATTTTCTTCGGTCATAGCAGTGTCCCCAACCCAAGCCCCCCGACACGGTCATAGAGTGAGTATGCTCTATCAGCGTGTGCTTGTACATAGCTTCTTTGCGGCAGCACCGTGGTTCTGCGCCGCCGCCAGGGGTCTGTTACAGACTTTGACGACGGCGCAGCCTGCCTGTTGCTGCGCCCGCACCGTAAGCGGTGCGTACCTGATGCTCAGCTAACGGCGAGTGCTTTGTTGAGGAACGAACTGATGATCCTGCTGGCCGATTCGTGGTTGCTGCCGGTCCTGAAGCCGCGCGACCGCGAGTTCGCCGCCGCCATGGCGCTCTCGCGCAGGGACTGGGCACGCATCCGCTCGTTCAGGTACAGCAGGGCCTCCAGGACTTCGGACAGTTCGCCGTCGGTCTCTGCGGTTTTCTGCAGCAGCCGCACGTGCGCTTCCCGCAGGGCGGGGCCCGGGGCGCAGCCGAGGTCACGGTCCAGCAACCGCCGGCACTTGTCGTAGGCCTGCAGGCCTTCCGCGTAACGGCCGGCGCTTTCCAAGCTGGTGACCAATGCGGACCAGGCCCGTTCGTTCAGCGGCTCCGATGCCACCGCGTGCTCGGACCACTGAACCGCTTCGTGTGCCTGTCCCAGGCCGGCGGCGATTTCGGCCGCCCGGATCTGGGCGGCCGTCACTGTGGCCGTGTGGTGGTCGCGCGCTTCTTCAGCCCATTCCGGTGTGAGCTCGTCGCTAAGCAACGTTCCGGAACCGACGTTCAGCGCCTGCGTCAGCGCGGCATAGGCCTGCTGCGGGTTGCTGTGCTCGGCGAGGTCCACCAGGTCGTTGAAACGCGCCAGGTCAAGTTCCACCAGGGACGGTTCCAGCAGGTAGCCGCCGTTGGCGGTCCGCAGCGGACCGGTCTTGGCGCAGCCTGGCTGGAGATTGCGCCGCAGGACGCTGACGTAGCTTTCCAAGGTGGCCAGAGCCTCGCCCGGAGGCCGGCCTCCCCACAGCAGCTCGACGAGCCGGTCCTTGGAGACCGGAGTACCCAGCTTCAACAGTAGAATTTCGAAGATCTGCCTCGGTTTCGGGCCGCCCAGCGTGGCTGCCGTCAATACGGCGTCGCCACGGCGGACCTGAAGATTACCGATGATCCGAACAGAAATGGGCATGCAATGCCCGGCTAACATTTGCTCCACGATGTCCCCCTCGTAGGTAGCACCCCCAACGAATGCTGGTTCCATCCTCCAGTGCGTTACTGTTCTGCAACAGCCCCCATTGGGGTTGGACCGTTACCCCAATTTTGGGGGGTGGTCTACGTCACAGTGCGCGTTCGAGGTTTTTCCCAAGCCTGTCCAGCGAGAGTGTTCCTACACCTTGAACCTGCAAACGGCCCACGGATGGTCCGCGCCGGCCAAAGGTGCGGCGCCTGACAGCGCCATCCTGGTAAGACCCCGGACCCCGGTTGCCCGCCCCCAACAGCCGGGGTCCGGGCCTGCCTGTGGACCAGGCGACCGCCAACGCCTGCCGGCGCCCGCCGGGCCGTGCCGTCACGCGGTGTGCGGCTGCAGCGGCCAGGGGATGTGCTCTCGCACATCGGTCAGGTTCATGCTGACTTCGACGAAGAGGTCATCGAGCATGTATTCGTCGACGCCCAGGATGCGAAGCGTGTGGCCGCTGCCGGCATCCGGCCCATCCAGCGCGGCCGCGGACACGCAGACGCCGGTCTGCCAGTCGATCCGGACCAGGGAGCGGCCGGGCCCGATCAGCGGGTGCGCCGGGTCAAAGGGCCTGTAGGTCCGGTTCGGCGAGACGACAGCTTCGAGCGCCTTGCGGCCGTTGTAGTCGACTTCAGCGAGCGAGAGTATTTCCACCACATTGGCGTAAGGGACTTCGAACGACACGGGTGCATTGCCCGCCAGCTCTACCGGATCCAGCATGGCGGACCAGCGCCCGTTGCCGAAGACCGGCTCGCCATAGGCCGCCTCCGGTCGCCGCCGGACGAGGTTGATGTCGTTGTACACCGGTGTCACCAGATTCGGCGGCAGCAGCCAGGACTTGCGGGTGGCGCTGACGTAGAATCCGCCTTTGGAATCGTTGATGCCCGTGGTGCTGAAGAGCAGCCGGCCATCCGTCGTCTCAACCCGGAGGGCCGCCGGACGGCGGGTCCAGGCACGCAGCCCGGTGCCCGTGCCGTCGTCGGCAGTGGAGGCAGTGGAGGCAGTGGAGACGCTGGAGGCAGCGGAGGTGTCGGAGGCGGCGGCCGCTCCGCCGTCGTTCGCGGTTGCAGTGTCCGAGGGCCCGCCGTCGTCGTCGGCGTGGACCGCGGGATCATGCGCGAAGACTTCGAAGCGCAGCGTTTCCCATTTCCACGGCGAAGACCGGCACAGGCAGCGGAAAAGCTCCGCGCTCTTCGCAGAGACATCATCAACGTGGTTCAGAATCTCCCCGGCATCCATATCCACAGTGTAAGACTTCACACTGCACCGCGGGCCGGACCGTGAAGTACGTTGGGAACTATGATCCAGGAACTGGCCCGGCTGTGGAGCGTCCACCCGTTGGCCTTCGCCGCGCTGCTGGTTGCCGCGGTCTACCTGGTGGCTACCGGCGCCGTGCTGAGCTGGATCGATCTGCGCACCCACCGGCTGCCCAACCGCATCGTCTTCCCGGCCTATGCAGTGGCGGGAGTACTGCTAACGACGGCGGCGCTCGCCGCGGGTGAGCCCGGCCGGCTGGTGCGGTTGCTCGCCGGGGGAGCGGTGCTGTGGATCTTCTACTTCGCGGTTCGTTTCGTGTACCCCGCCGGGATGGGATTCGGCGACGTCAAGCTGGCCGGAGTGCTGGGACTGTACCTGGGCTACTTCAGCTGGGGGCATCTGCTGGGCGGGACCTTCGCCGCCTTCCTGCTGGGCAGCCTGTACGGCCTGGCCCTGCTGCTGGTCCGGCGTGGCACCCTGAAGTCCAACATCCCCTTCGGCCCGTTCATGATCCTCGGCGCCGTCGCGGCGATGGCGATCCCGCTCGGCTTATAGGGTTGGAACTATGCCTACACCGGACTTCATTCTTCAACTGCGCGAAAAAATCGGCCAGGACCTGTTGTGGCTGCCCGGCGCCACCGCCGTGGTACTCGACGACAGGGACCGGGTGCTGCTCGGCCGGCGCGCGGATAACGGCATCTGGACGCTGATCACCGGGATCCTGGAACCGGGGGAGCAGCCCGCCGTCGGGATCGTCCGGGAGGTGTTCGAGGAAACCGGCGTGGTGGCCGAGGTGGAGCATCTGGCCGAGGTTTTCGCCGGCGGCCCGATGGAATTCGTCAACGGCGACCAGGCGCAGTTCCTGACGCTGAATTTCCGCTGCCGGTACCTTTCCGGCGAGGCCCGGGTGAACGACGACGAGTCCGCCGAGGTGGGCTGGTTCGCCTTGGATGACCTGCCGGAACTGCCCGACTACCACCGTGCCCGGCTCCGCGCGGCACTGCGGGCTACCGGCGTGCCGGAGTTCGTGCGCTGAGACTGCGGGCGCCGTCGTCGTTTTCATCCTTGCGTCCGGCGGCCTGGGCTGCCTCCCGCTCGGCTTCCTCGCCGCCGATTGCCTCGCCGCGGGCGACCATGCCGGCCACGTCGGACAGCGGAATCTGCTTCATGGTGATGGCCAGCACGAGGGCGATGACCAGGAACGGCACGAGATACCAGAAGACCGGCGCGAGGGACTCGGCGTAGGCCGTGACGATGCCGTCCTGGACCTGCTGGGGCAGCTGGCTCATCGCCGCCGGTTCAAGGGTGGCGGTGGCGCTCGCCGCGGCTTCGGGCGAGGCCCCGGAGCCGGTGAACACGTTGGTTAACGACTCCGAGAGGCGGGAGGTGAACATCGCGCCGAAGATGGCGACGCCCAGGGCCGCTCCGACCTCGCGGAAGTAGTTGTTGGAGCTGGTGGCGGTGCCGATCTGGTCCACCGGGACCGAGTTCTGGACCACGAGGACCACTACCTGCATGATCAGGCCGAGGCCGGCGCCGAAGAGGAACAGCTGGGCGCAGATGACCCAGATCGGGGTGCCGGCTTCGAGCGTGGTCATCCACAGCATCGCCGCGATCACCACCGCGCTGCCGGCGATCGGATACGCCTTGTACTTGCCGGACTTGGTGATCGCCAGGCCGGACCAGATGGAGGTACCCATCATGCCGACCATCATCGGCAGCATCAGCAGGCCGGAGACGGCGGCGGAGGTGCCGGAGGACATCTGCAGGAAGGTCGGGACGAACGCCAGCGCGGCAAACATGGCCACGCCGAGGGTGAAACCGATGGCCGTGCTGTTGATGAAGATCGGGTTCTTGAACAGACTCAGCGGGATGATCGGGTCTTCCGCCTTACGCTCCACGAGGACAAACGCGACGGCGGCCAGCAGCATCCCGGCGCCGAAGAGCCAGGTCAGCGGGGCGCCCCAGCCGTAGTCGTTGCGGCCACCGAAGTCGGTGAAGAAGATCATGCAGGCGGTGGCAGCGGACAAGAGTACGACGCCGGCAAGATCGATCCGCTTGTCGGACTTCTTGGTCGGCAGGGTCAGCGCGAAGTAGGCGATCAGGAAGGCAATAATGCCGATGGGAATGTTGATGTAGAAGGCCCACTGCCAGGTCAGGTGGTCTACAAAGTAGCCGCCGAGCAATGGGCCGGCCACTGCGGAGAGGCCGAAGATGCCGCCGAGCGGCCCCATATATTTGCCGCGCTCATTGGCCGGGACGACGTCGGCGATGATGGCCTGGGAGAGGATCATCAGGCCGCCGCCGCCCAGGCCCTGCATGGCGCGGAAGACCACGAAGGTCCAGAAGTCCGGGGCGAACGCGCAGCCCACCGAGGCCAGCGTAAAGAGCGCGATGGCAAAGAGGAACAGGTTGCGCCGGCCCATGACGTCGCCGAACTTGCCGTAGATCGGCATCACGATCGTGGTGGCGAGCAGATACGCGGTGGTGATCCAGGTCTGGTGCTCCACGCCGCCGAGCTGGCCGACGATGGTGGGCATCGCCGTCGAGACGATGGTCTGGTCCAGGCTGGCCAGCATCATGCCGGCGATCAGCGCGGAGAAGATGATCCAGATGCGTTTCTGGGTCAGCAGCAGCGGGCCCTCGGTCCGTGCGGCGGTTGCGGTCATGAAGGTTCCTTGGTGAGGATAGCGGCTGCAGGCTCAGGGTTGTCTGCGGCGACTGGGCGGTCAGGTGGTGGTCGTGTGGGCTGCCGGGTGGATGATGGTGCGGACGGCGTCCACCGCTTCGGTCAGGACCTCGCGGTAGCTGCGGGTGTTCCACGGGGCGAAGAATTCTTCGCCGGCCTGCTTGGAGATGGCGGTCATGACGCCGACAGCCAGCCGGATCCGCAGGTCCTGGGGCAGCAAGCGTTCCCGCGCCGCCAGCAGTTGGGCGAAGGCCTCCTCGGCCTTCGTGGATCCGTGCACGGCCTTGTCCAGGAGCTTGGGTTCGGCCGTGATGGCGTCCCGGAGCCGGACTACGTCCTCCCGGCTCATCGCCAGACGGTCCATCATGGCGCAGGCGAGCTCGATGAAATCGGGCAGCAGGGTCGGCGAGATGTCGTCGGCGGGAAAACCGGCGCCGCCTTCGACGAACACCTGCGCCAGCGCTTCCGGGATGTGGTCCATCGGATCCCCGAGGATGGCGTCCTCTTTGCCCGGAAAGTAGTTGAAGAACGTGCGGCGCGAGATGCCGACTTCTTCGCAGAGCTGCTCGACAGTGAAGCCGTTGACGCCGTGCGCGGCGGTGAGGGCGCGGGCGGCGTCGGTGATGGCCACGCGCGTTGCAGTGCGTTTGCGCTCGCGTCTCCCGCCGCCGTCGTCCTTTGTACTCTCAACCACCGTTGAATTTTTGCACTTTCGCCGCGATAGTGCAATTGAGTGGCCTGCGCCACAGGAGCCAGAGGAAAGCAAAGGTCGGGCGGCAAAGCAAAGTGTCCGGCAGCACAGCAAAGCGCCCCCGGTCCGGCGTGGACCAGGGGCGCTTTGCGTGGTGCAGCAGGTCTGCGCCGGTGGCGCTACCTGTTGCGGTTACTTATGCCTACTTGGGCTTACTTCTGCGGCGGGGTGGTCATGGACAGCACGTCCAGGGCCTTGTCTAACTGCTCTTCGGTCAGTTCGCCGCGCTCGAGGAAGCCCAGTGCCACGACGGACTCGCGGACGGTCAGGCCTTCCTTGACCGCGTGCTTGGCGATCTTGGCCGCGTTCTCGTAGCCGATGTACTTGTTCAGCGGGGTCACGATGGACGGGGAAGCCTCGGCCAGGAAGCGGGCGCGCTCCACATTGGCGGTCAGGCCGTCGATCATCTTGTCGGCCATGACGCGGCTGGTGTTGGTCAGCAGGCGGATGGACTCGAGCAGGTTGGCCGCCATGACCGGGATACCGACGTTGAGCTCGAAGGCGCCGTTGGTGGAGGACAGGGCGATGGTGGTGTCATTGCCGATGACCTGGGCGGAGACCATGATGGCGGCTTCGCAGATGACCGGGTTGACCTTGCCGGGCATGATCGAGGACCCGGGCTGCAGGTCCGGAATGGCGATCTCGCCCAGGCCGGTGTTGGGGCCGGAGCCCATCCAGCGCAGGTCGTTGTTGATCTTCATGAACGAGTAGGCGATGTTGCGCAGCTGGCCGGAGGCTTCGACCAGGCCGTCGCGGTTGGCCTGGGCCTCGAAGTGGTCGCGGGCCTCGATCAGCGGCAGGCCGGTGTCGGCTGCGAGCAGCTCGATCACGCGGGCGGAGAAGCCGGCCGGGGTGTTGATGCCGGTGCCGACGGCGGTGCCGCCCAGGGGGACCTCGGCGACGCGGGGGAGCGAGGCGTTGATGCGCTCGATGCCGTAGCGGACCTGTGCGGCGTAGCCGCCGAACTCCTGGCCCAGGGTGACCGGGGTGGCGTCCATCAGGTGGGTGCGGCCGGACTTGACGACGTCCTTGAACTCCACGGCCTTGCGCTCCAGCGAGGCGGCCAGGTAGTCCAGCGCCGGGATCAGGTCATTGATCAGCGCGGAAGTGGCGGCAACGTGGACCGAGGTGGGGAACACATCGTTGGAGGACTGCGAGGCATTGACGTGGTCGTTGGGGTGGACCACCTTGTCGCTGCCGGACTCCTTGAGCGACCGCGAAGCCAGCTCGGCGAGGACCTCGTTGGTGTTCATGTTCGACGACGTGCCGGAACCGGTCTGGAACACATCGATGGGGAAGTCGCCGTCGTACTTGCCGGAGGCGACCTCGTCGGCAGCGGCCTCGATCGCCTTGGCCAGCTCGCCGTCGAGCACGCCCAGTTCGGCGTTGGCGGTAGCGGCGGCCTTCTTGATCCGGGCCAGCGCCTCGATGTGCGCGCGTTCCAGCGTCTTGCCGGAGATCGGGAAGTTCTCGACGGCGCGCTGGGTCTGCGCCCGGTAGAGGGCGTTTACCGGGACGCGGACCTCGCCCATGGTGTCGTGTTCAATGCGGTACTCAACGGAGTCGGCAGTAGTGGAAGTCATGCCCCCAGTTTCTCCCACGGCGTTAGAGCGCACCAAATCCTGAGACACACTCTGCCTTGCCATCTGCCAGCCGGTAGGTGACGCCGACCACGGCTACCTTGCCTTCGTCGACAGCCTCGGAGACTGCCCGCGAGCTGTCCAGCAGCCGTTCGGTGGACTGGCGCACATTCTCGATCACCATGTCGTTGACATCCGTGAAGCCGGCGCGCTGCGCGGCCAGCACCGAAGGGGTGATCCGCTCGACGAGGTCACGCAGGCCTCCGCGGGGCATCTCGCCGGTTTCCACGGTGTTCTTCGCCGCAGTGACGGCGCCGCAGCTGTCATGGCCGAGGACCACGATCAGCGGAACGTTGAGCACGTCGACGCCGTATTCGAGTGAACCGATGACGGCATCGCCCAGGACGTGGCCGGCGGTCCGCACCACAAAGGCGTCGCCCAAACCGAGGTCGAAAATGATCTCGGCGGCGAGTCTGGAGTCGGAGCAACCGAAGATGATGGCGAACGGGTGCTGTTCGTTGACCAGTTCGCTGCGGCGGGCGGCGTCTTGGTTCGGGTGGATTGACTCGCCGCTCACGAAACGCGCGTTGCCGTCGATCAGTTTTTGCCAGGCTTGTGCGGGGGAAAGGTTAGTGGTCACCCTGCTTACTTTACTGACGTGAGCGGGATACGCCGTTTCCGTTGCACTGCGTTACGCCGGTTACTTTTCGGCCGGCTCGTTCTCGGCCAATTCCTCCACCACGGCAGTGCCGAGGGTGTCGAACTCGTCAAGGTCGGCGCCGCCGCTGAGGATCACGGTGAAACCGTCCTGCTCAAGCACCAGGTGCTTGCGGTCTTCGCCGCGGTCGCGCAGTTCCCAGCTTTTCCCGCCGGCCTGGCGGTCGCTGGTGATGGGCGCGTTGTCGGTGGTCTGCGCAATCCAGGTGGGATTGGCTTTGTCCGTCTGGGTCAGGGCGATGTGCTGGCCCTTGGGCGTGAGGTAGCCGACCTCCCATGCGGGGACTGCTCCGGTGCCGCCAGTGTTCCAACGGGCATAGTTGGCACGCCACGGCTCGGGCAGTTCGACGGTCAGCGGCTCGTAGCCGGCGGTGGCCGCGGCCTGCGATGCCGTGCCGGAGACGTCAATGTTACGTTCGTAAACCTCGGACTTGCTGGCCGGGTTCAGGAAGAAGATCGGCAGGAAGATCGCGATGGTCAGGCCCAGGGCAATCAGCATGCCGGTCACGGTGGCATTGGCGCGTTTGGCCTGTTTTGCCGTCAGAACCGGGGTAGCTGCAGGTTGGGCTGAATCTTCGGGGCGTACTTCATTCACCCCTCTATCGTCTCTTAAACTACGGCACCCTCGCACCGCCGTCGTGCCTTGAATGGGTTTGGGCTGTGCTGGATAAGTCGGACGTGCCTGTCATCACAGAGTTAGCAGGCGCCCCGGCGACTATGATCAGAAGTACAGGAAAACCGATGCAGTCCCGATCGGAACTGCGCCCAAGCCACTCGAAGATGAGGTTCTCGTGTCCAAAGCCGCACCGGCCGCCCAGTATTCAACGCTTTCCCCGTCCCTGGCTGTCGCCGACGATGGGCCGGACCGCAACCTGGCCCTGGAGCTCGTCCGCGTGACCGAAGCTGCCGCCATCGCCGGCGGCCACTGGGTTGGCTACGGGGATAAAAACACCGCAGACGGCGCCGCCGTGGACGCCATGCGTTCCTTCCTCTCCACCGTGCACTTCAACGGCGTTGTGGTGATCGGCGAGGGCGAAAAAGACGAAGCCCCCATGCTCTACAACGGCGAGAAGGTCGGCGACGGCTCCGGCCCCGAGGTTGACGTGGCCGTGGACCCGATCGACGGCACCCGCCTGACCGCGCTGGGCATCAACAACGCGCTGTCCGTACTGGCCGTGTCCGAGCGCGGCAGCATGTTCGACCCGTCGGCCGTGTTCTACATGGAGAAGCTGATCACCGGTCCCGAGGCCGCCGACCTGGTGGACCTGCGCCTGCCGATCAAGCAGAACCTGCACCTGATCGCCAAGGCCAAGAACAAGAAGGTCAACCAGATCAACGTGATGATCCTCGACCGTGACCGCCACAAGCCGATGGTCGAAGAGATCCGCGCAGCCGGCGCCCGCACCCGGTTCATCATGGACGGCGACGTGGCCGGCGGCATTGCTGCCGCCCGCGAAGGCACGGGCATCGATGTCCTAATGGGCATCGGCGGCACACCGGAGGGCATTGTCACCGCGTGCGCCATCAAGTCCCTGGGCGGCGTCATCCAGGGCCGGCTGTGGCCCACCAACGATGACGAAAAGCAGAAAGCGATCGACGCTGGCCACGACCTGGACCGCGTGCTGACCACCAATGACCTGGTCACCAGCGACAACTGCTACTTCGCCGCCACCGGCATTACCGACGGCGACCTGCTGCGCGGCGTCCGCTACGCACCCAACACGGTGCGCACCCAGTCCATCGTGATGCGCTCCAAGTCCGGCACCATCCGGTTTGTCGACGGCGAGCACCGCGCCGACAAGTGGGAAGGCTACGAGCGCAAGCACTAGGCTCCCGCGGCGCGCTCCCGCGGCGGTCCCGCGCAAGAAAAACCCGCTCCGGCTCAGGCCGGGGCGGGTTTTCTTATGGCCGGCTGGGGGCGCCTGCCGCGTTGCAACCCATGTTCAGGCCTAACGGTCCATGTTTAGGCTTCAAGCAACGTCCTGACTTGGGGCGATGTTTTGGGCGCGTTTTAAACGTGGGCCGCTAGAATCCGCCGAGTGACGGGCCAGCGGACGAGCTGAGGGGCCGGGGAGCCTCCTGAGGGAACCGCGGTCAGCGGCGGAACTTGGCGCGCACCTTGTCCAGCGCCGGACCGGCTGCGGAACGTGCCTTCTCCAGCGCGGGGCCGGCTCCGGTGCGTGCCTTGTGCAGGGCCGGCACTGCGGTATCGCGCAGCTTGCGGGCCAGGCCGTAGGCGGAGTACATCAGCTTGTTGACCGGCAGGTCCCAGGAGCCCGGGTAAGCCACCTCGAAGCCGCCGAACGAGCGCTTGAAGCGGGAGAAGCCGGCCCAGGCATGGTCCGGTTCGTCCTCGGGGGAAACGCCCCACATATCGAAGCGGGTCATGCCAGAGGCCTTGGCGTCCATCATCATGGTGACCACCAGCGGGATGCCCGCGTTGAGCTTTCGGTAGGTGTCGTCGGAGGCCGCATGGGCGTAGACGCGCGTAGTCTCCGTGTCGTAGGACAGGGCCGCGGCGATCGGAGTGCCCTCCAGCTTGGCGATGAAAAGCTTGGCATTGCCGGCCGGGACCAGGGCCTCGGCGGCGCGGGTGAGGTAGTCATCGGACTGCGCCTTGAAGTCGGCCCGCTCCGACACGTCATGCAGGAAGCCCAGCAGGATGGAGATGTCCTTCGGATCGGTGGAGATCTCGAAGGTCACGCCCTTCTTGTGGATATTCCGGTAGAGGTTCCGGCTGGTGCTGCGCATGTCGGCCAGGATCTTGTCTTCGTCCTGGGTCAGATCCACCATCCAGGTCAGGTGCGGCTGGACGTCGGTGGGCGCCTTGACGAGTCCCAGTCCTGCCAGCTCGGCCTCGGCGTCGGTGCCTGGGCCGGAGGCCAGACCCGAGTGGATCGGTTCCACGCGCACGTAGTGGGCGCCCTCGGCCTTTGCCAGCGCGGCCAGGGCGTCGAGCGCGCGGGTCAGGGCCTGCTTGTCCTCGGCGGCGGGTCCGTACGGCACGTAGAGGTAACTGCCCAGCGGGGTCTTCTCGTGGATGGCCAGAAAGGAATAGCCGTCCCCGGTGGACTCGAAGACTTTCTTCCCGAGACTGCGCTGGAACTCGGCCCAGGCGGCGGACTGCAGGATGGAGGAACTCATGCGTCGATATCCGTTCGTTGATTCACTGAACTTCATAGACTTTCATAAAACTCGGCGAATTCGCTGGCATTACCTGCGCAGGTGACCGCGAAAAGGACGGCGGGGGAGTCCGTGTTGAGCACCGGATGGACCAGCACGGGCTGTTCCGAAGCCGGGATGAACGCCGAATCTCCGCGGTGCAGGGTCAGATCCGTAACGGGCGAGTCCAGCAGTGCGCTGCCGCTGACGGCCAGCACCACAACGGGACCATGCTGGGCCAGCGGTACGGGCGTGTCGCCGTCGTTAATCTCGATGCGCTGGAGCTGGAACTCGGCGAACGGTGGGCAGTAGAGTTCCTGGCCGGCGTCCGTCAGCTTCCGTTCCACCCGGGGAGGCTCGATCGGGCGGAAATCCGTGATCTTGAGCAGCTCGGGGATGTTGATGTGCTTCGGGGTCAGCCCGCCGCGGAGCACGTTGTCGCTGGTGGCCATGACCTCGATGCCGAGGCCGCGCAGGTAGGCATGCACATTGCCGGCCGGCAGGCTCAGGGCCTGGCCCGGCTGCAGCGTGGTCAGGTTCAGCAGCAGCGAAATCAGCGTGCCCGGGTCCTGCGGGTAGAGCTCGGCCAGCCAGCGTACCGCGGCGAATTCCGGCCCGGTTTGCTCTTCGGGGACGGCCGCCAGCACCGCGGCCGTGTTGTCGACCAAGGCAGCGGACTCGGCGCCGCCTTCGAGCAGTGTCACGAAGGCGCCGCGGATGGCCGCAGATTCATCCGGGCCCTCGAGCGACTTGATCACCCGTTCCAGCAGGGCGGTGTCCGCGTCCGCGGCACTGAGCTTGCCATGGAGTCCACGGAAAAACCGGACGGAATCCTGCGGGTGCCGGAAGCCGCACAGGGCCTGGAACTCAGTCAGGGCGAAGAGCATTTCCGGCTTGTGGTTGTCGTCGCGGTAGCTGCGTTCGGGGGATGACAGCGGGACCTTGGCGGCGTTCTCGGCCGCGAAGCCCTGGCGTGCCTGCTCCAGCGTGGGGTGGACCTGCAGGGAGAGCGCCTCATCGGCGGCCAGGACCTTGGTCAAGAACGGCAGCTTGGCGCCGAACAGGGCGAGCGCGTTCTCGCCGAGCGCCAACCCGGGGCCGTCGTCAATGAAGTCCGTGAGGGGCTGCTCGTCGCCGTCGGGCAAATGGATCGACGACGGCGAGTCCGGGTGGGCTCCGATCCACAATTCCGCCTCGGGGCTGCCCGAGGGTTCGCGGCCGAACAACTCGGCAATCGCCGTCGGCGATCCCCAGGCATAGGGTCGCAGAACATTGGTCAGCCGGTACATTGTGGAGCCTCTTCTCTATGCAGGTACCTGAACGTGCTGATGCGGCGTCTTCGATGCTAGGGCACCGAGCATTCCCCGTTCCCGCGCACGATCGACGAAAGCGTTGCCGAGTCGCCGATGACGGCCAGCTGTTGCAGGTACTCCTCGGTGATCTCCGGAGTCTGTTCAGCCGGTGTCTCGGCCGGGGCGGCTTCGGCGCCGCCGTCGTTAGCCGAAGTGTCCTCTGCGGTGCCGCCCGAATCCGCGCCGCCGTCGTTGTTTTCGCCGGCGCCGGAATCCGAACCGCTGTCCGGCTTGGAGCCCGCGTCGCCGCCAGCTTCCTTAGTCTCCTCTTCCTGGATGAACATTTCCTGAACACGAGGGTGGATCTGGCTGAAGTCCGGGAAGGTGACGAAGTTGTCCGAGGGGGTGCCGAAGTCCGGTGGGCCGATGGTCAGCCGCTTGATCTTCTGCCCCTTGGCGTCTGCCGCCAGGGATACGAAGCTGCCGAGCTGTTCGCTGGGAATGTCCGTCTCCACGACCTCTTCGCCGGCGGAGGCCAGCTGCTGGAAGCGGGTCAGCACGGTGGCAGGGTCAAGCTGCTTGACCATCGCGGACATCACGCACTGCTGGCGCTGCACGCGGTCATAGTCGGTGGCGAATTCGCGCGAGCGGGCGTACCAAAGCGCGTGGTAGCCGTCCAGCTCCTGCACGCCGGGGGCGATCCAGCCCTTCGGCGGGTAGTGCTGGTTGGTGCCGGGGATGGTGCGGTCAGAGATGGGCACCCAGCCGCCAGCGTCCACGGTGATGCCGCCCATGGCGTCCACGAGGGCCTCGAAGCCGCCCATGTCCACCAGCGCGTAAGCCTGGATTTCGATGCCGAGGATTCCGCTGACCGCATCCTTCATGGCCTCGGCGCCCGGGTTTTTGGCGTCCGGGTAGAGGTCCGCATGGTTCTGCTCCACGTCCACGTAGAGTGCGTTGATGATGCACTCGTCGCCGCAGTTGAAGCCCTCCGGGTAGACCGCGTGCATCGGCGAGTCCTCCGGGAACGGGGCGTTCTGGAAGTTGCGCGGGATGCCGAACATGACGGTCTGGCCGGTCTTGGCGTCCACGCTCACCACCTGGATGCTGTCCGGGCGCAGGCCCACACGGCCCGCTCCGGCGTCGCCGCCCATCAGCAGGAAGTTGTAGCGCCCGTCCACCGGATCGAAAGCCGGGCGGGTCTCGAAGATGGTGCCCAGCGTGCTGCGTCCCACGTTCATCAGGTAGGCGCCGTAGCCCAGCGTGCCGGTGGTCAGCGCCATCAGCGCCACCAGGCAGACCGCCACAATGGGACGCATGCCCGGCGCGAGCAGGCCGGGACGGATGATCCGCAGCGTGTCCAGGAACAGGAACCCCCAGAACAGCGCCAGCGCCGCCAGCACAATGACCAGTATTAGCGAGCCCCAGGGGTGGGTGGCGATGTTGACCAGCGTCGGCCAATTCACCAAGGCCACGATGCCCGCGGCGATCAGCAGCGCCCACACGGTAAAGGTCACCCGCAGCGCTTTGTGGCCGAGACTGCGGTTGCCCGCCACCAGCTGCGCGCTGCCCGGGATGAACAGGGTCAGCAGCAGCAGGATGAACGCGCGCTTGGTCCGGACCGGGGCGGGCGCGCTCTGCGGGTAGCGGACCGGATCGGTGACGCCGTAGCCATCGTCGCCGCGATTGCCGCGGCGCGGACTGTCCTGTGGGGCGATGCGCGGCGTCATGACAATTTTGCCCGCAGGGCTTCACCCTTGTCGTACGCGCTTTGGCGCAGCTCAGCGGCGAAGTCGGCCAGCTGCGGCTGCAGCCGGGCGGCAAGGTCATCGGTTCCGGCGGCCAGCATCCGGACCGCCAGCAGCCCGGCGTTGCGGGCACCGCCGATCGAGACCGTGGCCACGGGAACGCCGGCGGGCATCTGCACGATGGACAGCAGCGAATCCATGCCGTCCAGCATCTTCAGCGGCACCGGGACACCGATGACCGGCAGCGTAGTGACCGATGCCAGCATGCCCGGCAGGTGCGCGGCGCCCCCGGCCCCGGCGATGATAGCGCGCAGCCCGCGGCCCTGGGCCTCCTTGCCGTAGCGGATCATGTCCTCGGGCATGCGGTGCGCGGAGACCACATCGGCCTCGTACGGGATGCCGAATTCTTCCAGCGCCGCGGCTGCAGCCTGCATGACGGGCCAGTCCGAATCGGAGCCCATTACGACGCCGACAATCGGGTTTTCGCTCATAAGTTGCCTTCCTGCGGGTCTGCCCCGGCGCGCTGCGGGTCTACCCCGTCGCGGATGATCGCGGCCACCCTTGCGGCCTTGGTGCGCAGCACGTCTACGTCCGAAGCGTGCCGGCCCACCACATTAACATGTCCGATTTTGCGGCCCGGACGCACCGACTTGCCGTAGCCGTGGACCTTGACGTCCGGTTCGGCCGCCAGCGCCTGCGGGTAGGCGCCGAACAGATCCGTGTTGGCTCCGCCCAGGTAATTCTTCATAACGACGACGGCGCCCAGTGCCGCCGTATCGCCCAGCGGCAGGTCCAGGACCGCGCGCAGGTGCTGCTCGAACTGGCTGGTCACGCAGCCGTCCATCGTCCAGTGGCCGGTGTTGTGCGGGCGCATGGCCAGCTCGTTGATGACGAAGCCCTGGCCCTGGCCGGGGGTCTCGAACAGTTCGGCGGCCATCACGCCGGTGACGCCGAGCTCCTCGGCGAGGCGCAGCGCGGCCTGCTGGGCGGCCTCGGCCACCTCGGCGGAAAGTTCCTGGGCCGGGGCGATGACCTCGTCGCAGACGCCGTCCACCTGGATGGTGTGGGCCACCGGCCAGGCCTTGGCTTCGCCGGAAGGCGTGCGTGCCACCAGCGCGGAGAGCTCGCGGCTGAAGTCCACCTTGTCCTCGGCCAGCAGCGGTGTCCCGGTGAACCAGTCAGCGGCAGCCGCGGCAGCGCCGGCGTCGTCAATCATGCGCACGCCCTTGCCGTCATAGCCGCCGCGCGGAGTCTTGAGCACCACAGGCCAGCCCGTCTGCTCGCCGAACGCGACCAGCTCCTCGACGGTGGAAACCGCTGCCCAGGCCGGGTTGGGCAGGCCGAGCTTTTCGACGACGCCGCGCATGATGAGCTTGTCCTGTGCGTGGATCAGGGCATCCGGTTGCGGCTGGACATTGACACCCTCGCCGATCAGGGTTTGCAGGTGCTCGGTGGGGACGTGTTCGTGGTCGAAGGTCATCACATCCAGGCCCTGGGCGAACTGGCGCAGCGTGTCCAGATCCTTGTAGTCGCCGACCGGAGCGTTGGCCACGGCCGCGACCGCGGAGACGTCTTCTGCCTCGGCCAGGACACGGAGTTCGAAGCCAAGGGCTACTGCACAGGGGGCCATCATGCGGGCTAGCTGGCCGCCGCCAACAACGCCAATTACTGGGAAAGTCACGTAGTTAGCGTACCGAACCACATCCCCGATAGCCCTATCCCCGGCCGTGCGGCACTGCTAACCTTCGCTGACCCGGCCCGATGTCCTAGGAAACATTCAGCCGCCCGACTTAGAATGGGGCCTCGGTGCCATCCGGTGCTGCCCGTTGAGGAAAAGGATCCCGCTGAAGCTCATGCAGATAACGATCGCCGACCGCATCCGGGGCCTGATCTCCCTGTTCTGGCGGGAGGTGGCGAAGTTCGGGACCGTCGGCGGCGTGGCTTTCGTCATCGACAACGGCCTCTACTGGTGGCTGATCAACGGCCCCATGTCGGACAGCGAGGTCAAGGCGCGCCTGGTTTCGGCGTCGGTGGCCACACTGTTTTCCTGGGTGGCCAACCGCTACTGGACGTTCCGCGACCGGCGCCAGCCCAACCCCGTCCGCGAACTGATCATGTTTGTAGTGATTAACGTCATCGGCATGCTCATTTCGGCCGGGTGTGTCTGGATCGCCAAGTACCCGCTGGACATCGAAGGCCGTACCGAGCTGCTCATCGCCGGCATCTTCGGCACCGTGGTCGCCACGGTCATGCGCTTCTTTGCCTACCGCTTCTTGGTCTTCAATGCCGAACTGGATGCCGAGCCGGAGTTTGCGCACGACCACGAGATCTTCGAGCACGAGCATGCCGGTGCAGGGCATGACCGCGTTGAAGAACGCGGCGGCCGCGGGCACGGCGGAGCTGCAGGCGGCGGAACCGCGACCGGTGGAATCAGCCCAAGCGAGAATGAGCGTCGCGGATTCAGCTCTGACGATCAGTCACGCGACAGCCAGGCCCGCGATGGACACGTGGCCGGCCCCGGCCCCCGGCGCCCCCAGCCGCCGATCTAGAGCTGCTCGGTGATCCGTTCGTTGGCCACCAGCTTCGCCGTGTCGTGCACCGACTGGTGGCACAGCACCACGGTTCCGCCGCCGAGCCAGGTGGCCACGGCCTCGGTCAAGGTGGTGAACCAGTCCGACTTCGTGGGAATCAGGATGTTGCGGCTGACAGGCTCGCGGTGCAGCAGCGCATCAAAGGTGAGCGAGCCGCCGTCGTACTCCAAGGCCGTTGCCGAGTTCTCGGCCGAGCCCATCCCCATAAACACGTCGCCGTAGGAACGCACTTCGGCCGCGTAATCCAGCACGCCCTCGGGCAGCGCACCCGGCCAGCCCAGCGCCAGCGCGCCCTCGGCCACAGCAACCTGGTACGCCGGGCCGCCGCCCAGCCGGTCCAACTCATTGCTTACGACGACGTCGGGCTCCGTGCCGCCGTCTCCGGCTGCGTCCACGGTCAGCGTGGCGCCGGTCTGCCAGCCGGCCAGCGCCCACACCACGGACCGCCAATGCGGCGGCATGGCCAGCCGGATGACCGTCCCGGGCTCGGCGTCCAGTTCCTCCGAGAGCAGGTTCGCCGTCTTCGCAACCCAGTTGTCCAGCACCCGGCCGGAGAGCTCCACTCGTTCGCCATCCGGGCCGTACCAGATGAGCGCGGGGGAGGAGTCCGGGCGCAGGACTGCCAGCAGTTGGTCGATGGTGCTCACTGAATGCACGGGTGCTCCTGAAGGTGGGTAGGTGCGGTTGGGCTTGCTTCCAGCGTATCCGCAGGCACTCGAGCGGGCATCGGGGCGGGACTGCTTCACCGCCCGCTTTCCACAAATCACATCCGCCCCGCTGACACCACAAGCCACGAGTAGTAAATTGGGCTGCAGCTTGCGTATTCCTTGAGCTGACGGGCCTTCCGGCGCGCCGGGCAAACCCACCCACGCTTTCGGGCGTGGCGTACACGCTTTTTTGCCGTCGGAGTCGATAAGATTCCCGCTTTGGCTTGACTTGCACGACTTACACCAATGTAATTAGGTATCGGATTTGTAACAGCAATGAAGACGCAGCGGCTGTTCAGGCCATTGCATTTCTGGCACACGCTGGGACAACGACACCGGGAGGGCTCATGGGGCAGGCAGAGCGTATAACGGACCGTACGGAATTAGAGGCACAGGCTTCAATCCGGTACGGTTCCCGCGGCGTACCAGCGGACTGGTATGTGGATCCGGCTGATCCCGCAGCCGCAGAGCGCTACCACGAAACAAGCCAGCAGTCTCTGGAAAACCAGGCCACCGCATTCCTCGCCGCGCATCAGGCACTTGCTGCCGATGTCGAGGATCTGCAGGCCGACGAAACACACGAAGTGGCCGCGCCGCGCATGCTGCATGAGGTCGCGCCGCCGAAGGAACAGCCCGTCTGGATCGGTCTGCCCGGATTCGGTTCGGACTTTGACGATGAGGGCGAGCTGGGCTGGCAGGCGGATGCCTTGTGCGCCCAGACGGACCCGGAGGCGTTCTTCCCCGAAAAGGGCGGCTCAACCCGGGATGCCAAGAAGGTCTGCGGAGCGTGCACCGTGCGCGCCCAGTGCCTGGAGTATGCCCTGGCCAATGACGAACGCTTTGGAATCTGGGGCGGTCTTTCGGAGCGCGAGCGCCGACGCCTGAGGAAGCGGGCAGTCTAATTCACCAGCAAGTTCGCGTTACCGCCGTTGTAGTCGCCCACAACGGCGCCGAATACCTGTCCGAGACGCTCGCTGCCCTCAACGCGCAAACCCGGCCGGCTGACTTCCATATTGGCGTGGACACCGGCTCCACCGACACCTCGGTTTCGCTTCTGGAACAGACCTTGCCGGCGGGCAGTCCCGTGGTCAAGACCTCTGCGCGGGCCGGATTCGGCACGGCGGTGCGCGTTGCCCTGGACGAGCTCAAGAACCAGAAGAACGACGACGGCGTGCCGACCTCCGTTGCGCCTGCCCTCTCCGTTCCGTCCCCGGCTTCGGGCCAGGCGGACGAGTTGGCCGAGGCTTCCCGCCCGGCCGCCACAGGCCGGGGGGATTCCCATGCTGCGGCGGGGACTGCCGGCGGCGCCGCTACACGCCCAACCGCTTCCGGCGCTACCGCTCCCGCGGCCATGGCTGCTGCCGGCGGCCGCGTGCAGGAATGGGTGTGGCTGCTGCATGATGACTCCGCGCCGGAACCGGATGCGCTGGAAGAACTGCTGCTCGCCGTGGAGACCGCGCCGTCGGTGACCATCGCCGGCTGCAAGCAGGTGGACTGGGAGAGTCCGCGCAAGCTGATCGACGTCGGGCTGACGGTAACGCGCGGCGCCGAACGGCTGACCATGATCGACCTGGACGAGATGGACCAGGGCCAGTACAACGGCCGCAGCGACTTCTTCGCCGTGAACTCCGCGGGCATGCTCATCCGCCGCGATGCGTTCGAGGAACTGGGAGGGTTCGACCCGGCGCTGCCCGGCATCGGCGACGACGTAGACCTCTGCTGGCGCAACAGGCTTGCCGGCAACCGCGTAGTCGTGGTGCCGACGGCGACAATGCGGCATGCGACCTCACGCGGCAACCCGCATGCTGCGGCCATGGCAGCCCGGCGCTCCCAGATCCACCTGCGGCTCAAGCACGCGGCGTGGTGGCAATTACCCCTCCTGTGGATCGGTACGCTGCTCGGCGGTTTCTTCAGCTTCATTATCAGCACCGTTGCCAAGGACCCCGGACACGGCCTGCGGCAACTCCTGGCCACGCTGTCCGCCCTGTTCCGGCCGCGGGAATTCCTGCAGGCGCGCAAGCAGGCCGGCGCTACCCGCAGGTCATCCAGAAGCATCATCAAGCCGCTGATGGTCAAGCGGCAGGATGTTTTCGCCTACCGCCGCTCGCTGATGGAATCCGTCAGCGCCGAGCATGTGCTCGGGGACGGTACGGGCACCGACACCACCGGCAGCTACGAACCCACGGGTGGTTCGGACGAATTCGCGTCCATGGCCTCGCCGCTGCGGACCTGGGTAGGCACCGGCGCCGTGGTTGCCACCCTGGTGCTGGCGCTCGTGTCCATCATCGGCATGTTCGGCTTCCTCGGCGTTCCGGCGCTGGCCGGCGGCGCCCTGCTTCCGGTCTCCGCGGATCTGGCCGAGATCTGGCACAACGCCTCCGCCTGGTGGATCAGTCTCGGCTCGGGCCTGCCCGGCCACGGCGACCCGTTCGGCTATGTGCTGGCCGTACTGGCAATCCTCGCGCTGGGCAACGGCTCCGCCGCGGTCCTCACCCTGATCCTGCTGGCGATGCCGCTGGCCGGTCTCGCCGCGTGGGTGGCGGCCGGTGCCTTCACCCAGCGCCGCTCGCTGCGCTTGTGGGCCGCTTTCTTCTGGGCCAGCCTGCCGGTTCTCCAGGTGGCCCTCGGCTCCGGCCGGCTCGGCGCGCTGATCGCCCATCTGATGATTCCGTGGGCCGTGCTGGGGCTGGTCCGCGCAACCGGCTCCGCGGTACAGCGGCTGAATCCGGATCCGCTCAAGCCGCGGCCCGAGGTCATCCACAAGCCGGGCATCAACGGCATTCCATCCTGGACCGCTGCCGCTGCCGCAGGTCTCTGCCTGGCCGTCATCACCGCTTCCGCTCCGGCACTGCTGCCGGTCTTTATCATTTTCGTCGGCATTATTTGCCTCAAGCGCGGCCGGCGCGCCAAAACCGTGTGGTGGTCGCTGGTGCCGCCCCTGGTACTCGCCCTGCCGATGCTCCTGACTTCGATGGACAACCCTCGGGCACTGCTCGGCGACCCGGGCGTGCCGCTGTCCTTCGACGGCGCCCCGCTCTGGCAGCAGATCATGGGCTTCCCCGTGGCGTTCGACACCTTCGCCGGTCTGAGTGCCTTCGGCTTCCTCGAGTCGCTGGGCCAAGGCCCATGGGCACTGGTCTTCGCACTGCTCACCGGCGTGCCGATGCTGGTGCTGGCCGCCGTCGGCGTGCTGCTGCCCGGCAGCAGCGCCGGCGTTGCCAGGTTGTCCTGGCTGGGCGCGATCGTGACTCTGGCCGCCAGCTGGGTCTCCGCCATGATCGCCACCGCAATCGCCCCGGGTGCCATGGTGCCTGCGTTCACCGGCCCGTTCGTTTCGCTGGCGCTGTTCCTGCTCCTGGCCGCGGCCCTGGTCGGCGGGGACAGCGGCGTGCAGCGCCTGCACACCCTGAACGAGCCGCGGAAGGAACGCAAAGGTGCCTTCCGCGCCATAGCCGTTGCCGCCGTCGTTGTTCTGGCTGCCGGCCCGGTGCTGAATCTGGCGCACTGGCTCCTGCCGCAGCTGATCGCCGAGGAAACCGTTGCCGCCGAAGGGCGCGCCCTGACCGACTTCGGCGCTGAAATGCAGCTCGAGCCGGGCCAGGCGCGGATCCTTCCGGCCACGGCCACGGACCGGGGTACCGGGCCCGAACGCACCCGCTCGCTGGTGCTGAGCAGCGAGAGCGGTTCGATCAGCGCCGCCGTGATGCACAGCGGCGGGACCACCATGGATCAGCTGTCCCCGATCTACGCGGCCCGGTCCATTACCGGTGGCCTCTTCGACGCTGAACGGCGGGAGGACGACGACGCCACCGCGGCCGCACGGAACGCGGTCGCCGTGATCGCCGCCGGCACCGGAGTGGATCCGCGGGAGGAACTGGCACGGCTCGGCGTCGGCTTCGTGGTGCTGCAGCAGACGGACAGCTCCGCCGAACTGCTGGCCAACAGGATCGACGCCGTGCCCGGGCTCAGCGCCGTGGGACGCACGGATTCGGGCTGGCTGTGGCGCGTAGTTCCGGACCGGAGCGGCGAAGACGACACCAGCAGCACGCTGACCAGCCGCGTGCGCGTGATCGACAGTACGGGAGCGCTGCTGCAGACGGTGCCGTCTTCCTGGACCAGCGCCGGAACCACCATTCCCGAAGGCAATGCCGGACGCATGGTGGTCCTGGCCGAACGGATGAACCCGGGCTGGACTGCAACCCTTAACGGCCAGCCGCTCGAGCAGGCAGAGAACGGCTGGGCGCAGGCGTTCAAGGTGCCCGAAACCGGCGGCGAACTGCGGATCAGCTACACCAACCCGTGGGGCATTTGGGTAGCCATTGTGCAGATCATCTTCCTCGGCATCACCGTCCTGCTGGCCATCCCGATCCCGTCCCGGCAGCGCTTCGTGCCCCGGCGGGTCGACCACATCAGAACCACCGGCACGGACAGCAGCCCCGAAGAACTGCGGATCGCCGCACACGAGATCGACCGCGCCGACAGTCACCACGCCGACGCGGCACCTGCCACGGCAGGGAAGGAACCGTAGCCATGGCAGACACACCTGACAACCAGCCCGACGAGCACTCCGCCCCTGCGGATCCGCAGGACGCTGTGCCCGGCAAGGCCAAACGCGGGACCCGCAAGGGACGCCGCGCGGCGAGGGCTGCCAAGGCTGAAGCAGCCGCGGCAGCAAAGTCATCGGCTGCAAATTCGTCCCCGGCAACCAAGAAGGCTGCGGCTCCCGCTGCCGGTACGACGGCGGACGCAACGCCGCGCCCGGACAGCCGGGAAGACAATCCTGCAGTCGGGAAGAAGAACGGCCGCCTGGTTGGCCTTGCCGCCGGGCTGGGCATCCTCGTTCTCGGCACCGGTGGCGTCGTAGCCGGCAGCGTCATGCAGCCGCCGCGGGCTGCCGCCGAACTGCCGCCGGTTTCGGCTGCCGTTCCGGCGGGCGAGTACACCGGCGTCTGCCCCGAGCCGTTGAAACTCCTGGACAGCTCGGCCGAAGAGGTGGATCCCGAGTTCAGCCCTCTCTCCACGACGGCGGAAACCCGGGCACGCGCCGTCGTACTTAGTGATTTGGGCGGAACGGTGCCGGGCAGCGCACTGTATGAACTCGGCTCCGACTCTCCGCTGCGCGAAATCGCGGAGTTCACCGGTGAGGCCGGCAGCACCGGCCGAAGCGAAGCGGGGGAGACCAAGGTCCTGGCCGAAGTGGTGCCGAGCCAGGACACTTCCGCGGCTACCGTGCTGACGGTGGAGCCGATGGGGCAGCAGCACCCGCAGGCGGGGGCGACCATGACCTACACCGCCGAGGACGGTGACCTGCGCGGTTTGGCCGCGGCCAACTGCATGACGCCATCGAACGATTTCTGGCTGCTCGGCGCCTCCACCACGGTGGGCAGCAGCGCCGTGCTGAACCTGTACAACGCCACCGAATCCGCGTCCACGGTGGACCTGGAACTAGTCGGCGCCGAAGGGCCGATCCAGGCCGCCGGCAGCCGCGGGCTGCTCATCGCCCCGGGCGAATCGAAGTCCATTGTGCTGGCGGGCCTGGCCGCCAACCAGGAATCGCTGGCCGTGCATGTCAGTTCCTCCGGCGGTCCGATTGTCGGGACCATCCAGCAGAGCATCCTGCGCGAACTGACCCCTGGCGGCGTGGAACTGCTGCAGCCGTCGGCCGGCGCGGGCCTGAGCCAGGTGCTCACCGGGATTGCCGTGCAGGACGAAAAAACTGCGCAGCAGATCCGCGGGCAGGCCGGGTACGAGAATGCCTCGCCTGCGCTGAACGTTGTGGTTCCGGGCGCCAGTGACGCCACGGTTCAAGTACGGGTTTTCGGTCCGAAGGGCCAGGTGGCCCTTCCCGGCGGGGGAGTGTTCAACGCGGCGGCGGGAACGGTGTCGGCTATCCCGCTCGACTCGCTTCCGCAGGGAACGTACTCGGTGGAAGTGACCTCGGACGTCTCCGTGGTGGCTTCGGCACGGGTGAGCCGGGGCACGGGCGAGGGCGACCCCGTCGATTTCGGCTGGGCTCCGTCCACCGACCGGTTGGGCAGCGAACACCTGGCCCTCGTGCCCGGCGGCGTCAGCTCCCGGTTCTCCTTCATCGCCCCGGAAGGCAACGCAAAGGTCAGCGTGACGCCGATCAGCGCGAACGGCCGGCTCGGCACCGAGCGGGTGGTCGATGTGCCGGGCGGAAGCACCGTCTCGCTGGATCCGAAGGCCAACGGTGCGGATCCGGCGGCCCTCCTGATCGGCGCCACCGGGGATCCGGTCTACGGTTCGCAGGTGGTCTTCAACGGCAGCTCGCCGAACATCTCGGTGCTGCCTGTTCCGCCTGGAACGCAGGGCCGGCAGAGCGTGCCGGTCTTCCTGGGCTACTGAGCCGGCTGGCCTGCTGAGGCAGTTGGGCCGACTGGGTCAGGAGCGGGTGCGGCCGTAGCTGGGGTCAACGGCCTCGGGCGCCATGCCGAGCAGCTCGGCGGCTTGCTCCACCACGACGTCGTGAACCAGTTCCGGCAGCTCCTCCCTGCTGTCCGCCTCCCGTTCCACCGGACGCCGGAAGACAGTAACGACGGCGGGCCGTCCCGGAGCCGCAGGAGTGAAGCTGCCAAGGGGCGCGGGGCCGCCTGCAGCAACCAGTTCCTCCAGGTTCGGCGGGATTTCGGCGACCACGAATTGGGTGGCTTCGATGGGGTCCCCCCACAAATAGTGAAGCCGTTCCGCGGAGTCCGAGACCCAGCCTTCAAAGCGTTCTTCCCGGGTGCGGTTGCCCGGCAGGTGGGCGGGCAGAAGCTCACCGCGCAGTCCGCGCCCATGGCGGTTCCGCCGTCGTTTTTCGAACGGCTTTGATTTGCCGCCGGACTGCGCTGCATCACTCAGCCTGACATTGAGCGATGGTCCGTTTTTCATATATTGACTCTAATCCTGTGCGCCGCCAAAAGCACGGCGAAGCGTGCCGTTGCACGTTCTTCAGGCCTGAGGCGGGTAGGATGCATAGTCGTGGGATCCATACGCCAATGTTCACGCTCGGCCTGTCAACGGTCGGCCATCGCTACTTTGACGTACGTGTATGCCGATTCCACGGCTGTCCTCGGGCCGCTGGCCACTTATGCCGAACCGCACTGCTACGACCTGTGCGCCGAGCACGCGGAGCGGCTGACCGTACCGCGCGGCTGGGAAGTCATGCGGCTGGCCCTGCCCGAGCAGCCTCCGGTCCCGAACACCGATGACCTGATGGCCCTGGCCAAGGCGGTCCGCGAGGCAGGAACCGTGCCCGCCGGTCCGGACGAAGCTCCGGCCCAGCGCGGCCTGCGCGAACCGATCGAGCCGCCGGCCGAGCCCGGCGGAGCCCGCCGCGGTCACCTGCGCATTCTGCGCGGACAGCAGTAGGGCGATAACCTGAAGTGAAGAAATCCGCGCCGCCGGCCAGCCCGGGCCGTCTGCGTGCCGGTATGTCCTGACGCCAGGATCACAGGATCAAAGGAACTATCACCATGGCACATCTTTCCCCTGAATTGCTTGCCGTCCTGCGCTGTCCGGTGACCGGCTCGTCGCTGGTACAGGAAGGCGAGGAACTGGTTTCCAGCGCGAAGGACGCCAGCGGCCGGCAGCTGCGCTACCGCATCGACGAGGGCATCCCCGTCCTGCTTCCGCCGGCGCTGCAGGAAGCCGGCCAGGCCGGCGCCCAGCCCGCCAAAGAGCAGCCCGCCACCGACAATTCCCCGAATACCCCGGCAACCGACGCCTAACCAACGCCCAGGAGAACACATGTCATTCGATTACAAGGTCAAGGACCTTTCCCTGGCCGAGGCCGGCCGCCACCAGATCCGCCTCGCCGAGCACGAGATGCCGGGCCTGATGGCCCTGCGCGAGGAGTTCGGCGCCAGCCAGCCGCTCAAGGGCGCCCGCATCGCCGGGTCCCTGCACATGACCGTGCAGACCGCCGTGCTGATCGAGACGCTGACCGCGCTCGGCGCCGAGGTCCGCTGGGCCTCGTGCAACATCTTCTCCACGCAGGACGAGGCCGCAGCCGCCATCGTCGTCGGCAAGGGAACTGTTGAAGACCCGCAGGGCGTGCCCGTGTTCGCCTGGAAGGGCGAGACGCTCGAAGAGTACTGGTGGACCGCCACGCAGATCCTCAACTGGCCCGGCGCTGCCGAGAACCCTGAGCTCGGCCCCAACATGATTCTCGACGACGGCGGCGACGCCACCCTCCTGCTGCACAAGGGCGTCGAGTTCGAGGCCGCCGGCGCCGTTCCGGACGCCACCGCCGATGATGCCCACGAGTACACGATCATCCTCGACGTGCTGCGCAAGTCGCTGGCCGAGGACCCGCAGCGGTGGACCCGCATTGCCGGCGGCATCCTGGGCGTGACCGAGGAAACCACCACCGGCGTTCACCGCCTGTACCAGCTGGCCGAACAGGGCAAGCTGCTCTTCCCGGCCATCAACGTCAACGACTCGGTCACCAAGTCCAAGTTCGACAACAAGTACGGCATCCGCCACTCCCTGCCGGACGGCATCAACCGCGCCACCGACGTCCTCATGGGCGGCAAGGTCGCCGTCGTCTGCGGTTACGGCGATGTGGGCAAGGGTGCCGCGGAGGCGCTGCGCGGCCAGGGCTCGCGCGTGATCGTCACCGAGATCGACCCGATCTGCGCGCTGCAGGCCGCGATGGACGGCTACCAGGTCACCACGCTGGAGAAGGTGGTGGACCAGGGCGACATCTTCATCACCACCACCGGCAACAAGGACGTCATCATGGCCTCCGACATGCTCAAGATGAAGAACAAGGCCATCGTCGGCAACATCGGCCACTTCGACAATGAGATCGACATGGCCGGGCTCGAGAAGATCGACGGCGTGCAGAAGGTCGAGATCAAGCCGCAGGTCCACGAGTGGGTCTTCGACGCCGACCCCGCCGCAGGCAAGGAGGGGCGCTCCATCATCGTGCTCTCCGAGGGCCGCCTGCTGAACCTGGGCAACGCCACCGGCCACCCGTCCTTCGTCATGAGCAACTCCTTCGCCAACCAGACCATCGCGCAGATCGAGCTGTTCACCAAGGCCGGCAAGCCTGCCGCGGACTCGACCACCGGCGAACCGGAATACGCCAAGCAGGTCTACGTGCTGCCGAAGATCCTGGACGAGAAGGTTGCCCGCCTGCACCTGGGCGCCCTTGGCGTGGAGTTGACGGAACTGAACAAGGAGCAGGCGGAGTACCTGGACGTGGACGTGGCGGGGCCATACAAGCCGGAGCACTACCGCTACTAAGTCCCAACGCACCACCGCTCTCCAGCGAACGACGGCGGGCCGGTCACCTTCGGGTGCCCGGCCCGCGGTTTTTCGTGGGCCCTGCTGCTGCTGACGGCGGTGCGACGTTTCTGTAGCCGCCCGATCCCATGTGAAGTTGCCCTAGCCCCTTCGAGCCCAGGTACTAAACGGGCCGCCGGCATCGCCGCAGGTCAGAGCATTGCTTGAATGCTAAAGCGGAGAAAAAGTGCCTAAACGTGGGCGCGAACGGACTCCCGAAGGACCGAACCACCGAAATCACCGCTCGCAGCGCTGCGCCGTGCCGCCCGTTCCCCGTGGCGGGCGAAAGCCGGACCGGCTGGCATGATGAAGTGAGGCGTGCAGCCAGGCTGCACCGAGAACCGCTCACAACGTTAGGATGCAGACGTCATGACCATGAGTCCGGATCGGATCATTCCCACCCGTCATCTGTTTGGGCCGGGGCCATGCAACCCCTACCCGGAGGCGACCGCGGCGCTGGGCCTGCCGCTGATCGGGCACCTGGACCCGGAATTCATCGCACGGATGGACCGGACCAACGAGGGGCTGCGGGTGCTCTGGGGAACCCGGAACGCCCGGACCCTGCCGCTGAGCGCCACCGGCTCGGCCGGCATGGAAGCCGCTTTCGTCAATACCGTGCAGTCGGGCGACGTCGCCGTCATCGCGGTGAACGGCCTCTTCGGCGAGCGGATGTGCGAGGTCGCCTCGCGCGCAGGCGCCGAGGTTGTGCGCGTAGACCACGAATGGGGCACGCCGGTGGACGCCGAGCGGGTTGCCGCTGCGCATCCGAACCCCACGGTGATCGGTGCCGTCCACGCAGAGACGAGCACCGGCGTCCTGAGCGATATCGCTGCGCTCGGCGCCATCAAGGGTGACGCCCTGCTGATTACCGATGCCGTGACATCCATCGGCGGCATGCCCCTCCGCGCGGACGATTGGGGCATCGACGTCGGTTATGCCGGCACGCAGAAGTGCCTCGGCGTGGCTCCGGGACTCGCACCGTTCACCATCTCGGACCGCGCCTTCGAACGCCGTGTGCCCAAGCCGCAGTCCTGGTACCTGGATCTGGGGCTGCTCGGCGGCTATGCCAATGGTGCACCCGGCGGACAGCGCGCCTACCACCACACCGCTCCGGTGGGCATGGTTGCCAGCCTCGAAGCGGGCATCAACCGCATCCTGGCGGAGGGGCTCGACGCGGTGACCGAACGCCACCGCTCGGCCGGCAAGGCTTTGCAGGACGGGCTGCAGGAGATGGGCCTGGAGCTGTTCGCGGCCGAGGGTCACCGGCTGCCGCAACTGACCACGGTGAAGGTTCCCGAGGGGGTCGACGCCGCGGCGGTCCGTGGCTACCTGCTGGAGAATTTCAACGTCGAGATCGGTGCGGGGGCCGGCGAGTTCACGTCTACCGTCTGGCGCATCGGGCTCATGGGTCCCAACGCCAACCCGGCCTCCGTGGCGCTGCTGCTGGGCGCCCTCAAGGAAGCCATCGCCAAGGCCTGACCTGATTGCGGTTTCGGTTCCAAGCCGTTGGTCCGGAACCGAAACCGCTCAGTCCTGGAACGGGAGCGAGTGCAGCCGCCGGCTTTGGGCCTGGGACCGTTCGTACTGGCGGCTGAGCCGGACGAAGTCGCGTTCCCGGCGTTCGGCCATGACCGCGATCAGGAACATTTCCGGCGCGGTCCCGGCTGGCGGCGGGGGAGAAACAAAGCCCGAGGTCTCGTTCGCCAGATCGATCGCCAGCCGTTCCCGCGAGGCCGGAATCATCTTGGGCGACTGGACGATGAACTGGGAGATCCGGCGGGCCAGCGGCTCCGGCAGCCGCCCCATGTCGGTCAGCTTCACCCACGGCACCAGCTGGGGCGGAATGTGCGGAAGTTCCTGCGGGATGACTCCCACGCGTTCGCGCATGCTGTAGGTCCCGGCGAGCAGATCGCCCAGCCGCTTGGACCGGTCATTGAAGAGTGCGACGACGAACGCCACGGAACCGAGCAGCAGGTACAGCTCGAACACGCCCACCAGCCCACGGATCAAGGCATGCCGGAAGCGGATGGAGCCGCCATCGTCGCGCACTATCCGCAGTCCCATGATCAGCCGGCCGATCGACTTGCCGCGGGTGAGCGTCTCAAAGGTCACGGGCACGATCACGAGGAAAAACACCACCATGGTCAGCACCAGGGCCTGCGCCGCCGCAGGGTCGAAGCCGATCTGCACGGTTTCCGCCAGGAACGCGGTGGTGAGGATCAGCAGCAGGAAGTTGATGATGCAATCGATCATCGAGCTCAGCGCGCGCACCCCGAACGACGCCGGACGCAGTTCCAGGACGACGGCCTCGCCCGTGACGATGTTGCTCATGCCACCACTCTACCGAGCACCCGGAGACCCGGCCGGGCGCCCGGCGGCCCGACCCAGCACTGCGCGCCTCTACCCAGCACGGCGGGGCCATGGACCGATAGGCTGGAGGCGTGGATATCGATGCCTTCACCGCGGTGCACCAGCATGACTGGAAACGCCTGGACGAGCTCAGCGCCCAGCGCCGCCTGACCGGCGAGGAAGCCGACGAGCTGCTGGTGCTCTACCAGCGCACCTCCACGCACCTGTCGATGATCCGCTCGATCGCACCCGAAAGCCAGCTCTCCGGCGCGCTTTCCACCCGGCTGTCCCGCGCGCGCACCAAGTTCACCGGCGCGCGTTCCAACTTCGCGGAGGACGTTGCCGGCTTCTTTGTGCTTTCGCTGCCTGCCGCGTTCTACCGGATCCGCTGGCTCACGGTCATTATCGGCGTCGTTTTTATCCTGGTGTCCTGGCTCTTCGGCGCCTGGGTCACCGGCAACCCGGAGGTCATCAAGGCCATCGGCTCGGACGAAGAGCTGCGCCAGTACGTCGAAGAGGACTTCGTCAACTACTACAAGGAAAACCCCAACGCGTCCTTCGCCGGCATGGTCTGGACCAACAACGCGTGGATCGCCGCCCAGTGCGTTGCCTTCGGCGTGACCGGTCTCTGGGTGCCGTACGTGCTCTACATGAACGCCCAAGGCGTAGGCATGGCCGGCGGGATGATGGCCGCCTACGACCAACTGGACACCTTCTTCCTCTACATCCTGCCGCACGGCCTGATGGAGATGACCGCCATTTTCATTGCCGGTGCCGCGGGCCTGCGGATCTTCTGGTCCTGGGTTTCGCCCGGCCGGATGACCCGCGCCGCGTCGCTCGCGAAGGAAGGCCGCTCGCTGATCACCGTGGCCCTGGGGCTGGTGCTGGTCCTGTTCATCTCCGGCCTCGTGGAGGGCTTTGTGACGCCGAGCGATCTGCCGCACTGGGCCCGCATCGGCATCGGCGCGCTGGTGCTCGCCGCGTACTGGACCTACACCTTGGTGCTCGGCCGACGCGCCTACAACGCCGGGGAACGCGGCGACCTGGGCCGCTTCGACGCCGGCGAGGTCGCCCGGACCAGCTGAGTTGTCCTTAAACTGATCCGGCCGGTACCGGGATGACTCCCTCCGGAGCCGCCGGTAACTCGGCGACTCATCAGGTGTGGTCGGGGTGGCATCCGCTGCCGGAACGCTCCCGGCGGTACTGTCTTTAACAGACGTGCCAAGCGCGAGGAAAGAGGGAGAACGTGGCAGGCGAGGACCGGATCTCCGGCAACATTGATAACCCCCGTACGGATCGTGCGCCGGATACCGACAGCGACCCGGTGGAGGCGCCCGCACCTCCGGTCCCTGCCAGCGGCCGGTTCCTTGACGAGGCCAACCGGTTGCCGATGCGCAAGGCCAGCCGGTTGCCGGATCTGAGCGCCTTCAACAAGGAACCTCGCGGGACCGCAAAGAATAACGACGGCGGTGCTCCCGCGGCGAAAAGCGACGGCGGCGCTACCAATGGGAAGAGCGACGGCGGCGTTCCCGCGGCCAAGAGCGACGGCGGCGCTCCCGCCGCTTCGCGCTTCAAACCGGACGCCGTCCCCGGCTGGGGGAGCCCGGCACCGAAGCCCACTACTTCTGCGCAGGCCGATGTTTCCGCGAATCCGGATCAGCCCGGAACAGATCGACCGGCGCCAGCCGAGGCGCGAACAGACTCCGCCAGCACTGAAGCCACAACGGCGAAGGCTGCTCCCACGGCGGCAACTCCCACCGGCAGCGAGGGACCGACAAGCGAAGCAGCCTCCACGGCGTCACCCGACTCCTCCGAGCTGCCCAGTACTGGCCGTCGGGCTGCCGCGGGCGGACCGGAGGGTGACGCTAAGTCTTCGACCGAACCACAGAAGGACGCGCAGGTTCCAAGCGGATCGACGCCCGGACCAAACCCCGGACCGAACGCCGGAGCGAACGCCGGGAACCCCGGGCCGGATCGGGCACCGGAATGGCAGCCAGGACCAGACGAGACGGTGCGGGCGGAGAAGACCCGCGCCCGGCCCGGAGATAAAGGTGCCGGCAAAACATCGGCGGCGGCAGCAACGGCGTCGTCCGCGGCGGTTGGCGGAGCCAAAGGCGGAGCGGGCAATGGGTCCGGCGCCAAACCGGGCGCAGCGAAGCCAAACCGGCCCGTGCTTTCGGACGTGGAGCGCCGCGCGGCCGAGCGCGAGGAAGCCGTCAACGCGAAGCCTCCGGCGGGCCGGATCCTGCAGGTCATGCTGGCCGTCTTTTTCCCGTTCCTGCTGATCATCGGGGCGATCCGCGCGGTCTGCACTCCGCTGTTCCTGTGGATCGAGTACCACCGGCCGGGTTTCCCCGCGGACAGTTTCGGGTTCAGCACCGAGGACCGGATGACCTACGGTTCGTACACCGTGGACTACCTGCTGAACTGGGCCGGGCCGCGCTACCTCGGCGGGCTGGTGGGGCCGGACGGGGAGCAACTGTTCCTCGACAGCGAGGTCGGCCACATGGCGGACGTGAAGACCGTGATCATGGGCGCGTGGATTGCCGGAGCGGTGATGCTGGTCCTGGCCGTGCTCGCGGTGATTTACCTGGCGCGCACGTATCCCGGCGGCATCCGCCGCGGCCTGTTCGCCGGCTCGGCGGCCACCCTGATCCTGATCATCGTGCTCGGCGTGCTGGGCGCGTTGAACTGGCAGGGCTTCTTCACCGCGTTCCACGGGGTCTTCTTCGCGGACGGTACGTGGACGTTCTTTGTGGACGACACGCTGATCCGGCTGTTCCCCGCGCAGTTCTGGATGGACGCCGGGATTGTGATCGCGGTGCTGGTGCTGATGGTGTCCTCGCTGGTGCTGGCCTTCACCTGGCCGACCAAGTCCCGGCGGGAGCGCAGCTCCGAGAAGCTCGCCGCCGCCCGCGCCCGCTACCTGCAGGACCTGCGCGAAGGCTTCTAGCCGTTCCGGCGGCCCGCACAGCAAGCACGGCGGGGCGCCAGATCAGCTGTAGAGGAGGCTTCAGCCGAAGCGGCCAGGTCAGCTGTAGAGGCGGTCGACGTCCGCAGTGAAGTCCTCGATGACCTGCGTCCGCTTGAGCTTCAGCGACGGCGTCATGTGTCCCGAAGCCTCGGTCAGTTCCTGCTGGAGCACCGTGAATTTCCGGATCTGCTCGGCGCGGGAGACCAGCTTGTTGGCATGGTCCACCGCGCCCTGCAGCTCCGCCAGCACCGCCGGATCCGAACCGGCGGAGGCAACGCTGATACCCTCCCGGGACTGCGACTGGCTCCAGGCGGCCAGGCCGTCGGGATCGATGCTCAGCAGCGCTGCCACAAAAGGCTTGCCCTCGCCGACCACCACGGCCTGCGACACCAGTTGGTGCTCCCGCAGCGCGTCCTCCAACGGACCCGGGGCGACGTTCTTGCCGCCGGCCGTGACCAGGAGGTCCTTCTTTCGCCCCGAAATGGTGAGGAAGCCGTCGTCGTCAATTGTGCCCAGATCACCGGTCCGAAAGAAGCCGTCCGTGAAGTTGTCCCGGTTGGCGTCCTCGGTGTTGTGGTAGCCGGGGGTGATGCCGATGCCCTTGATCAGCACCTCGCCGTCATCGGCAATGCGGATGGTGGTGCCCGGCAGCGGCAGGCCGACGGTGCCGATCCGGTTGCGGCCCGGCAGGTTGACCGCGGCGGGCGCGGTGGATTCGGTCAGCCCGTAGCCCTCGAGCACGGGAACGCCGATGCCGGTGAAGAAGTGCGCCAGATGCGGATTCAGGGCGCTGGCACCGGAGACCGTGAAGCCGACCTGGCCGCCGAAGACGGCGCGCAGCTTCGCGTAGACCAGCTTGTCGAACACGGCGTGCTTGAGCTTCAGGACCGGGCCCGGGCCTGAGCCGGTGCCGCGGTCCCGCGCGTCGACTGCCCGCGAATAGGCGACGGCGGTGTCGGCCGCGGCGTCGAAGATGCGGCCCTTGCCGTCGTCGTGCGCCTTTTGCTTGGCGGATGCGTAGACCTTCTCGAACACGCGCGGCACCACCAGCAGGAAGGTGGGGTTGTACGTGCGGAGGTCATCGATCAAGTCCGCCATGCTCGCCGTGTGGCCCATCTTCACGCCGGCGGCGAGGCAGATGACCTGGACGGCGCGGGCGAGGACGTGGGCCAGGGGCAGGAACATCAGCGACCTGGCGCCCGGTTCCTTGAGGATGGCGGGCAGGAATTCCGTGGTGTTCAGGGCGAGCTCGGCGAAGTTGCCGTGGGTGATGATGCAGCCGCGCGGGCGGCCCGTGGTGCCGGAGGTGTAAACCAACGACGCCGCGTCCTCCAACGTGCGCGAGGTGCGGGCCTGCTCCAGCTCCTCATCCGATACGGCAGCGCCCTGCGCCCGGAGTTCGGCCAGGCCCGGGTCTTTGCCGGCCATGGTCCAGACCGGCAGCGGGGCGGGCAGCTCCTGCATGGCCGTATTCACGACGGCGGCCTTGGACTCGTCCTCCACAAAGACGAGCTTGGCGCCGGAATCGGAGAGGATCCACTGCACCTGGTGGGCCGAGGACGTCTCATAAATGGGGACCACCACGGCGCCGGCAAACCAGCCCGCAAGGTCTACCACCGTCCACTCGAACCGGGTCTTGGACATCACGGCGATCTTGTCCCCGGGCCGGATGCCGGCGTTGATCAGCCCCTTGGCCAGAGAGGAAACCTGGCCGAGGAGTTCGGCGGCGGACACATCGGTCCACACGCCGGCCCGCTTCACGGCATAGAGCGCATGCTGCGGGTTGCGCTTGTGCCGCGCCAGGAGAATGTCCGTGATGTTGGAGCCGTCCGGCATGCGCTCCAGCAGTTCGGTTGATGCTTCGCGCACCGCGTTCTCACTTTCATCGTTGGGTATGGTTCGGGTTTCGTGTTGCCCGTGGCCGTCTGCTCATACCCAGCTGGGCATCCACATCCGCCACCGCCACTGATCGTAAGGGATCTGCTCGGCCGTCCAGACCGGCATGAAATACGCCGAGACCAGCAGCACGGCAATGATGAACCCGCCGACCACCACCAGTCCCTGGCGGCGCCGCCACGCCGGGTCGGTCCGTTTGCCGAGGAACAGGCCGAGCACATAGGTCAGGGCCAGGATCAGGAACGGCTGGAAGGAGATGGCGTAGAAGAAGAATGTGGTGCGGTCCGGGAACAGGAACCATGGGAGGTAGCCGGCGGCCAGTCCTGCCAGGATCGCGCCGGCGCGCCAGTCGCGGCGGCCCAGCCAGGCGAAGGCGACGGCGATCAGCGCCAGTGCCGCGGCCCACCAGATGAGCGGGTTGCCCACCACCGTCACGGCGGTGGAGCACGTGTCGACGGCGCATCCGTTCACGCCGTTCTTATCCGAGTGGTAGTAGAAGGAGGTGGGCCGGCCCATGAACAGCCAGGTCCAGGCGTTGGACTGGTACGGGTGCTCGGAATCCAGCCCGTTGTGGAAGGTGTAGGCACTGCGGTGGTACTCGGCGAGGGAGCGAAGCGGGTCCGGCACCCAGCCCCAGATGCCGCCGGCATTGTCCCGGGCCCATTGCCGGTGGTAGGCATCTTCGGACAGGAACCAGCCCGTCCACGTGGCCAGATAGGTAGCCGCGGCCAGCGGCATCATGGTGAAGAACGCAGGCACGCCGTCGCGGAAGACCCCGCCGGAGATCCAGCCACGGATTCCGGCAATGCGGCGTGCATTGACATCCCACAGCACGGCCATCACACAGAACACCGCGACGAAGGACAGCGCCGACCACTTCGTTCCGACGGCGAGACCCATGCAGACCGCGGCCACCAGCCGCCATGGCCGCCACAGCACTAACGGACCGTAGAGCAACGGCAGTTTATTAGGTACCCCGGACGGCCCGGCGAGAGCCGCCATTTTGCCGGCCAGCCGCCGTCGTCCGTCGTCGCGGTCCAGCAGCAGTGCACCGAACGCCGCGACCACCCAGAAGGCGAGGAAGATATCCAGCAGCGAGGTGCGTGAATGCACCAGATGGTGGCCGTCGACGGCGGTCAGCAGACCGGCGACACCGCCCAGGACGGGGGACTTGAACAGTCTCTGGGCGATCAGCGCGATCATCAAAATGGACAGTGTGCCGGCCAGGGCCGCGCCGAAACGCCAGCCGAAGCCGTTGTCGGAGCCGAACAGCCACATGCCGAACGCGATCATCCACTTGCCGACCGGCGGATGGACCACATATTCGGGGGAGTCCAGCAGGATGTCCGGTTTGCCAGCGTTGAAGGAATCATTGGCGTCTTCCGGCCACTCACGCTCGTAGCCGGACTGCAGGTAGGAGTAGGCGTCCTTGACGTAGTAGGTCTCGTCGAAAACGAGGGAGCCGGGTTCGCCCAGCCGGTAGAAGCGCAGGATTCCGCCGATCACCGCGGCCAACACGGGGACCAGCCAGCCCCAGATCCCGAAGGCTACAGGCGAGCCCAGCAGACGCCGCTTGAGGACCTCTGCTTTGAAGGCATGTGCCGGCGGCTGAAGCCAGTGCGCCGGGCGCTCCGGTTCCTGCTGTCGCTGGCTGGTGGTCTGGGTCACGGTAAACATGTTACCCGCGAGTAACTTGCTGGGAGCAAGCCGGGGTGGCACGACCCCGTGGGCGCTGTGGGCAGGGCTGACAGTTCAATGAAGCCACATGTAGACCTTATCTACCGGGGCTGCGAAACGTCGCCATTGTGCACATGTCAGCCTTGGCTCTCGAAGCATCCTGCGACCTCGCTGTTAGGCTGACTCAAATTGAGCGGGAGGGGAGTGGCAACTGATGCCGGGATTTCTCATTGAGTACAACCGAAGGACCGGCGATCGGCGTGTCCGCGAGTTTCCGGGGAAAAACGGCCACCGGGAAGCACTCATGCCCGTTTTGAGGCCGAAGAACGACGGCCTAGCAACGACTGGGAAGTCGTGTCGTTGAACAGCGGTTCATTGAGCGCTATCAGAACCACTCACTCCAGATACTTCTCGGGACAAGAAGTCTCCAGCCTCTGAAGGTTGGTGTTCGGCTGGACGAAGGTGTCCAAGACGACGGTCATTCAAGCACTATGCCGGCTCGCTTCCCGTAGCGGAGCGGTAGGGTTGACGTGTGAATGAGCAGGAAAAGCCGGACAGCGCGGGCCGCGGACAAATCGTGCTGGCGGGCACGCCCATCGGCAACATCGGGGATGCCTCCACCCGCCTGGTGGAGTTGCTGCAGACCGCCGATATTGTGGCCGCGGAAGATACGCGCCGGCTCCACAAACTCCTGAATGCGCTGGGCATCACTGCCACCGGGAAAATCATCAGCTACCACGAGCACAATGAAGCCACCCGGACCGCCGAGTTGCTGGAGCTCATCCGCGGCGGCAAGACCCTGATCATGGTGACCGACGCCGGCATGCCTGCAGTGTCGGACCCGGGCTTCCGCCTGGTCGAAGCCGCCGTCGAGGACGGCGTGGTGGTCACCGCCATCCCGGGGCCGTCGGCAGTGCTTACGGCGCTTGCCCTGTCGGGTCTGCCAACGGACCGGTTCACCTTCGAAGGCTTCCTGCCGCGCAAGGCAGGGGAGCGCAGTGCCAGACTCTCCGACCTGGCGGACGAAAGGCGGACCATGGTGTTCTTCGAAGCCCCGCACCGCCTCGAGCCGATGCTTCGGGCGCTGCACACGTCGTTCGGTCCGGACCGGCGCGTAGCGGTCTGCCGCGAACTGACCAAGCTGCATGAGGAGGTGCTCCGCGGCCCAGTGCGCGAGTTGTTGGAGTGGGCGGAGACATCCGAGGTGCGCGGGGAAATCGCCGTCGTTGTTGCCGGAGCCCCGGATGCAGAGCCGGAGCAGGCCGAAGACCATGTTGCAGCGGTGAATGAGCTGATCAGCCAGGGTTCCCGCCTGAAGGACGCCGTCGCGGCGGTCGCAGCGGACGCGCGGATCAGCAAGCGCGAGCTCTACTCGGCAGTGCTGGCTGCGCGTTCCTGACTTGGTCCGGCCGGCGCCATCGAACTAATCGCCCTTGTACACCTGCACAGGCGTAATAAAGCGACCTAGTGCAGTCCTGCATTTACAGCCGTGAGCGCCACCACCTACCGTAAAAGCAGTTGGGCAGCTCGCCCGTCGATTCAATGCTGAAAAATTGGAGGCACCGCTATGGGTGAAACCGCAACCCGCGAGGCAGAACTGCTCGCCAAGGTTCCCACAGGTCTGTTGATCAACGGCGAGTGGCGCGACGCCGCCGGCGGACAGACGCTCGACGTCGAGGATCCCGCCACCGGCAAGGTCCTGCTCACCATCGCCAATGCCCAGCCCGAGGACGGCGCCGCCGCACTGGATGCCGCCGCTGCCGCCCAGGCCGACTGGGCCAAGACCTCCCCGCGCGAACGTGGGGAGATCCTGCGCCGCGCCTTCGAGCTCGTCACCGAGCGCACCGAAGACTTCGCCCTCCTGATGACCATGGAAATGGGCAAGCCCCTGGCCGAAGCCCGCGGCGAGGTTACCTACGGCGCCGAATTCCTCCGCTGGTTCTCCGAAGAGGCCGTGCGCGTCAACGGACGCTACGCCACCGCCCCGGACGGCAAGAACCGCCTGCTCGTCCAGAAGAAGCCCGTGGGCCCCTGCCTGCTGATCACCCCGTGGAACTTCCCGCTGGCCATGGCCACGCGCAAGATTGCCCCCGCGATCGCCGCCGGCTGCACGGCCATCCTCAAGCCCGCTACCCTGACCCCGCTGACCAGCCTGCTCTTCGCCCAGGTCATGATCGAGGCCGGCGTGCCGGCGGGCGTGCTGAACGTCATCCAGACCTCCACCGCCGGCAAGGTCACCGGACCGCTGATCAAGGATGACCGGCTGCGCAAGCTCTCCTTCACCGGTTCCACTCCGGTGGGCCAGGCCCTCATCCGCGACTCGGCGGACAAGGTCCTGCGCACCTCCATGGAGCTCGGCGGCAACGCCCCGTTCGTGGTCTTCGACGACGCCGACCTGGACAAGGCCGTCGAAGGCGCGCTCGCCGCCAAGATGCGCAACATGGGCGAGGCCTGCACCGCCGCCAACCGGTTCATCGTGCAGGACACCATCTCCGAGGCCTTCGCCGAGAAGTTCGCCGCCCGCATCGCCGAGTTGACCCCGGCCCGCGGCACCGAGGCACACTCCAATGTCGGCCCGCTGATCGACGGCAAGGCCCGCGACGGAGTGCACGAACTCGTCACGGACGCGATCTCCCACGGCGCAACCGCCGTGACCGGTGGCGCTTTCGTGGACGGACCCGGCTACTTCTACCAGCCCACCGTGCTCACCAACGTCTCGCCGAAGTCGCGCATCCTCGCCGAGGAAATCTTCGGCCCGGTGGCTCCGATCGTCACGTTCCGCGATGAGGACGAAGCCGTGGCCCTGGCCAACGGCAGCGAGTACGGTCTGGTTGCCTACGTCTACACCAAGGACCTCAACCGCGGCCTGCGCGTGAGCGAAAAGATGGAGACCGGCATGCTCGGCCTGAACGCCGGCGTCATCTCCAACGCCGCCGCTCCGTTCGGTGGCGTCAAGCAGTCCGGCCTGGGCCGTGAAGGCGGCTCCGAGGGCATCGAGGAATACCTCTACACCCAGTACGTCGGCATCGCCGATCCGTACGCGGACCAGCTCTAACCTGCTCTACAGCGGGGCGGCAAGCCGGATGGTCTGCCGCCCCGCTGCTGTTTAACTACTCATACCTTCAAGACCAACAACGACGGCGGGGGCCAAGTGTCACCGGCGGCGGAAGAGTGACTGGGGCAGGAAGCGTCCCAGCAGGCGTTGCTGCCAGGAGCTTCTCGCCTTCAGCCGCCCGGCCACGGCCGTAACGTCCTCCCAACGGCGGCTGTTCGCCGGCGGCTGGGCAAGGGTTTGCGGATTGGCGTAGGCGGCGTGTTCGTATCCGGTGCGCAGCCGTTCCAGCGCTGCGGCGGGCGCGCCTTCGAAGGCGCCGCTGGCAGCCAGCCGCTGGTGGAAGGCCCGGGCGGACTCCTCCGGCGCGGACGGCGCTCCATAGTCCGCGGCGACGTCGAGCGTTTCCTCCCAGGCCAGCAGGGCCGACTGGCGTTCCGGCACTGCCGGCGCGAGCAGCTGGGTGCGGCGTTTCCGCGTTCGCGAGGTGCGCAGCAGCATCGGGGACAGGAGGGCCAGCAGCAGGGCAGCCACACCGGCTGCACTCCACAGCCGAGGCGCCAGGCTTTCCGCCGCGGTGCCGGTGCCGGCTTCCGGTTCGGCGCCCGCCGAGGGCAGCGGCAGGGTTGGGCCGGCACGGGGGTTGAGGTTTTCTTCCTCCGCCGGATCCGGAACGGGCGCGACTTCCGCCTGCGCGTAGTCGGGCACTGCGCCGCGGCCCGGCGTCGGCTCGAACGCCACCCAGCCGAGGTTTTCGAAGTACAGCTCGGGCCAGGCATGGGCGTCGCGTGAATCGATCTCGTATTCGGTCAGCTCGCGCCCATCCATGTCGACAACTTCACCGGTCTCATCACCGGGCGCGTAGCCGACGGCAATCCGGCTGGGGATACCGGCTGTGCGTGCCATGATCGCCATGGTCGAGGCGTAGTGGGTGCAGTAGCCGGACTTTTCCTCCAGGAAGGCGCCCACCACGTCGAAACCGCTCTGGTCGTAGCCGCCGTCCACCGGGGCCTCTTCCGAGTAGACGAAATCCGGACCGCGCAGGTAGCTCTGGATCGCCATCGCTTGCTCATAGGGCTCGGTCAGGCCGTCGAGCACACCGGCGGTGGTTTCCTCGATGATGTCCGGCATGCTGTCGGGCAGTTCGGTGAAAATGTCATCCACTACCGGAGCGTCGATCGACTCGGCTGACTCCAGCCCTTCCCGGGTCAATGCTGGTTCCACGCTGCGGACCGTATATTCCTGGTCCGCGCTGGTGGTGTTGCCGGTGCCGCGGATGGCCAGCGTGCGCGGATCCCAGGTCCAGTTGCCGCTCAGCCCCTCCACTTCGGTGGGCGCGTAGGGGGCCGGGAGCCAGGGACTGGTGAAGGAGCCCGTACTGATGACTGTGGTGGTCACCTCGCCGCGTTCCATCAGCTCGCGCGTGCTCCGCGTTCCGATCCGCTCGACCCCCGAGCGCTGGACGCCGTCGGAATCGGTGGGCCGCCAGCGGGCGCCGGCCAGGTTCTCCAGCGTCACGGACCGGATATACAGCGGGTCCGCGGAATCGGTGGCGTAGGTCATCCGGCCGAAGGCCCCGGGCCGGCGCAGGTTGTCGCCCAGGCTGACGATGGGATTGAGCCCGGTGGGTGCGCCCAGCCAGTTCAACCGGGATCCCTGCGGAAACGCTCCGCTGGTGAAGCCCGGAATCGCCAGCGGCAGCAGCAGCGTCACAGCCAGGGCCGCGGCGCCGATGGAGGCGGCGCGGGTGAACTGCCCGGCCCGGACGGTGCCCGCGGGGGCCTGATCGTCCCCGGCCAGCCATTGCGCGCAGCCCAGGATCAGCAGGAAGCCGATGGCGGCGGCCAGAAAACCCACGGCTCCGAGGCTGTTGGGCTTGATGATCGCAGGAACCATCAGGACGGCGAGCAGGCCGCCGCCGGCGGTGGCAGGCATCTGCAGCGGGACTGCCACCGTATCCACGAGCAGCGCCACCAGCCCGATGCCGACACACGCCACCATGACGATGCCGGGTGTTGCGAGCACGGGCGCCACCTGCGAGATGACGGTCTCCTGTGCCTGGTCGACCATCGGCCCCAAGGCGCGGAAGGTCCCCGGACCCGGGATCACGCCCAGGAAGCTGGTGGACGCGAAGAACATCAGCGTGACGGAGCCGATAAGGCCCGCCAGCCCCAGCAGCGTGGCGGCAACCGCAGGCCAGTTCAGTGCCCGTCCCAGCGCCGTGCCGGCTTCGACACAGAGGACGGTGAAAAAGATGTTGCCCAACCAGGCCCAGCCTTCGATGACGCCGTTCAGGTTGGCAGCGGTGAGCACCACCGCCGCGGCGATTGCGGCGGACATGAGCCAGGGCCCGGACCCAGTTGGAAGTCGCCGTCGTGAGCCATTGTCCGGCGCGAGGTATTCCGGCGTTCCGGAGCGGGCACCGTGCCCCTGTCCGCGGTCCAGCGTGGCCGTCATCGCCGGCCTCCCCGGGAGGCGGGGCCCAAACGGGCGGATCCCGCGGCGGCAGGTCCGGCGGCAGAGGCGCCGTCGGCGCGTGACCGGGCGGTGGACCCCGTGACAGCGGCCTGGGCGTCGAAGTTGCTCCACGCCGCCGGCAGCGAAGCCTTGGCGTTGACCGCGACCGCGCGCCAGCCGCCGTTGCGCAGGGCCTCGAGCACCGGCGAGGAGTCGTGCGGATGGTCCATGACCAGGATGGCGAAGGCATGTGAGCCGAACTCTGCGGCCGGGGCCAGCAGGCGGGCTTCGGCGGCGGAAATGTTGCCCAGCAGGGCCAGCAGCGGGCCCTTGAGCTTGTGTGCGGCGAGCTTGTCCATCAGCCGGTCCCCGAACGTCTCCGCCCCCGGCTGCGGCCGGTCCGACCTGCGGTGCGGATCCTCGGCCAGCCCCAGCGCGGCCAGTCCCTCCGCCAGATTCTGGTAGCCGGCAGGCCCGACGAAGCTTTCGTCCTCGGGCCATGGCGCCGAGGGGGAGCGCAGCAGGCCGGGCTCGGCGTGGACGTCGAGCAGGCGCACGGTGTAGTTGCGCTGGATGAAGTCATGCGCGGCCGAGGCCACCGCGGTGACCGCCCATTCGAACGCGGGCGAACTGTGCAGCAGCTCCCCGCCGTCGTGCTCCGCGGACAGCGACGGCAGCAGGCCGCTGCCGAACGTGTGCACGCGCTGGTCCAAAATGATGGTTGCCTGCGGAGTGGTGACGGATTCCTCCTGCCGGACCATCAGCTCGCCCTGCCGCGCGGTGGCCGCCCAATGTACCCGCCGCATCGGATCGCCGTGCCGGTATTCGCGCGTCATGACGTCGTCGTCGCTCGGATTTGCCTGCCGCCGGGTGCTGGCGGTGCCGTCCGTGCCGCGGGCGCCGGTCAACGACGTCGGCGGCAGCTCCACCGGGGCCGGCGTGACAATGAGCGCGGAGACCTCGCCCAGGTTGTGCCGGTGCCGGGCCAGCCCGAAGGGGTCCTCGAAGTCTGCGGTGACGGGGCCGATCCCGAACATCCCGCGCTTGCCGGAGCGCAGCCGGTACTCGTAGATGCTCTCGCCGGTCCGCGTGGGGTAGCGCGCCGGGAACCGGAACGTGGGGGAGCGGCCGAACCGGTGCGGCAACTGCTCCTCCATGTAGGCGATGCCGCCGAAGCTGCCGGTGCGCCGGACGGAGAGCTGGACGTGCGTGATCAGCCCGGTCTCCACGGAGGCGGGCCGGAATTTACGTTCGACGGCGAAGCGCGGCTTGAGCACCACCATCACCGCTGCGGCGAGCAGGGGCAGGGCGATGAGGAAAACCGCAAGGCTCAGCAGGTCGCGGCGGCCGAAGACCTGGGCCAGCAGCAGGGCGACGACGCCGGCGGCGAGCAGTCCCCAGCCGCGCATCGTCACGTAGCGGGTGGGTAGCCAGCCGAACCGGTCCATGGCGCTTGACCTACACAGCGGGACGGCGGGATTCGCCGTGGACCGGAACCTTGGCCAGGATGGACGCCACGATGCCCGGCGCATCCTCGCCGGCGGTCACGGCCTTGCGGTCCAGCATCAGCCGGTGCGAGAGCACCGCCTCGGAGACTGCGGCAATGTCATCCGGGAGCACAAAGTCCCGGCCGTCCAGTGCCGCGGCGGCCTTGGCGGCCCTGAGCAGTTGCAGGAGCGCACGTGGGCTGGCGCCGAGGCGCAGGTACGGGTGCTCGCGGGTGGCCCGGCCGATGTTGACGGTGTACTCCTTGACCGCGGGGGAGACATAGACGTCCTGCACGGTGGCCACCATGGCGCGGACGTCCTCGACGCCCACCACCGGTCGGACATCGGCCAGCGGGGAAGTGGACTGGTGGTTTTCCAGCATGTCCATCTCTGCCCGCTGGTCCGGGTAGCCCATGGAAATCCGCGCCATAAAGCGGTCGCGCTGGGCCTCCGGCAGCGGATAGGTGCCTTCCATCTCGATCGGGTTCTGGGTGGCCACCACCATGAACGGCGGTTCCAGCCGGTAGGAGCGCCCGTCCACGGTGACCTGGTGTTCCTCCATGCACTCCAGCAGCGCGGACTGCGTCTTGGCCGACGCGCGGTTGATCTCGTCCCCGATGACAATGTTGGCGAACACCGGCCCGGGCCGGAACTCGAAGCTGTGCTTGTCCTGGTTATAGATAGAGACGCCGGTGACGTCCGAGGGGAGCAGATCGGGCGTGAACTGGATGCGGTGGACGCTGCAGTCGATGGTGCGCGCGAGCGTTTTGGCCAGCATGGTTTTGCCGACGCCGGGAACGTCCTCCACCAGCAGGTGGCCCTGGGCCAGCAGCACGGTCAGCGCCAGCCGGGCGGCCTCCTCCTTGCCGTCGATCACGGTGTTGATCGCCGAAAGGATGCGCCCGCACGCCTCGTGGAAGTCCACCAGCGGCAACCGGCCGACGTCGTCAATCACCTGTCCGTTGGTGGCCGTACCTGCAGCAGCGGTCGCCCCGCCGGCACCTGCCTGCCGCGCGGGATCCGATACTGCCGCCTGCTGCTGGATGTCCATGGAAACCTTCCGCTAGCCTTCCCCCCAGGGCCGGATGTACCAACACTACTGGCAGAACTTTCCGGACGGTAGGGCCTGAAACGTTTCTTTCGGGCGCCGGCGATAACCTAGAAGCATGCCGAACAACCTCGCAGTCCAGCCCGGAGAAACGCCCGCCCCCTATGTCGCCGAAGCACCGTCACCGGCGGCAGGGCGCGCCCGCAGCGCCGAAGAGGAAAACAGCGGACGACGGCGGCAGCTGCAGTATCCGCCGGCGCCCGAACCCCTGCCGGTGCCGGTAATGGACAACCACACGCACCTGGATTTCCGCGACGGCGACGTGCAGGTCGGCGTCAAGGAAGCACTCGACGCCGCCGAGGCATTAGGCGTCCGCGGCGCTGTCCAGGTCGGCTGCGACCTGGAGTCCTCCCGGTTCACCATCGAAGCGGTGGAAGCAGACGCAAGACTGCTGGGCGCCGTCGCACTCCATCCGAACGACGCACCGGCCCTGGGGGAGGCGGGCACGCTCGAGGATGCGCTCGCCGAGATCGAAGCGCTCGCCGCCCATCCGCGCGTGCGGGCCATCGGCGAGACCGGCCTGGACTACTTCCGCACCGAGGGGCCGGGCCTGAAAACGCAGGAGTATTCCTTCCGCCGGCACATCGACATGGCCAAGCGGCTGGGGCTGGCGCTGCAGATCCACGACCGCGACGCGCACCAGGATGTGGTCCGGGTGCTGCGCGAGGAAGGGGCGCCCGAAAAGGTGGTCTTCCACTGCTTCTCCGGCGATGCGGAACTGGCCCGGATCTGCAACGAGAACGGCTGGAACATGTCCTTCGCCGGCACCGTAACCTTCAAGAACGCGGGCGACCTGCGCGAGGCCCTGGCTCTCGCCGATCCAGGCCTGGTTCTGGTGGAAACCGACGCCCCGTTCCTCACCCCGCACCCCTACCGCGGCAGGCCCAACGCGAGCTATATGATTCCCTACACAATGCGGGCGATGGCCGACGTTTTGGACAAGGATCTGGCGCAGTTATGCACAGAGGTGTCACGAAACACAGAAGAAATTTACGGGACTTTGTGAGCTAAGTTACTGCAGAGTATTTTTCCTAGTCAGCCCCGGTTTTCCGACGTTTCACCGGGGCTGACTTGGGACGTTCCGGCGTGACCAAAACGAGATTTTGGCCGTACTCGAGTTGGAGATGCATCACGGTTCGGTTACGGTGGGGAGCTAATGGCCGGGGTCGGGGAAGGCAACCGGACATGAAATCACTCGCTTGAGGCAAGTTGGGCGTTCCGTTCGTACGCCCAAACCCTCTCGTCTAGTGCTGCCTGCACAAAGCATCGTGCCGTGCGATTCGGCGCGCGACTGCTCGTGTCCAAGTCCTCGTGCCCGGGAAACGTTAAAAAAGTTGGGTACCGTGGCAAACGCACTGAAAAACCGCTGGGTAAAGATTGCCGGGCAAATGATCGTGATGACTGCACTCGTGCTGGGGCTCGTGGCCTTCGTCGGCAACAACAAGTCGGTGACCCTGACCGTTGACGGGCAGGCCAGCAGCGTCTCGACCTTCGGCAGCACCGTTCAGGACGTCCTGAACGACGCCGATGTCCAGGTGGGCGAGCTGGACGAAATCACTCCGTCCGCCAATGCCGAGATCACCGACGGCAGCAGCATCCAGGTCATCACAGCCAAGCCGGTCAAGCTGACCCTGGACGGTACCAGCAAGACAGTGCACTCCACCTCCGCCACCGTTGAGGACCTCCTCCACGAGCTCGGCGTCGAAGAGGATTCCGAACTTTCCGCCCCGCTGGATGCCGAACTGGCCAGCGTGAGCACGGTGACCATCACCACCCCGAAGACCGTTTCCATCACGGTGGACGGCGAAACCAAGAAGAAGATTACGACGGCGGCCACCATCGGTGAGCTGCTGAAGGAACAAAAGATCAAGCTGGGCAAGGACGACGAGCTCTCCGACCCGAAGTCCACTGAGATCAAGGACAAGCTGAAGCTCAAGATCACCCGCATCGACCGGGACCAGAAGATCGAGGTCACCGAGCCGATCGAGTTCGAGACCGAGACGAAGAAGGACTCCTCGATGTACGAGGGCGAGCAGGAGATCACCCGTTCCGGCGTCACCGGTGAGCGCACCAAGACCTACGCCCTGGTGCTGGTGGACGGCGAAGAAACTGAGCGCAAGCTGGTCAGCAATGAGATCACCCGCAAGCCGGTCACCCAGCAGGTCAGCGTCGGCACCAAGGAACGCCCGGCACCCAAACCCAAGGCTCCTTCCGGCAGCGACAACACCAACGTCGGCGGCACCTGGCAGGCCCTCGCCCAGTGCGAGTCCGGCGGCAACTGGGCCATTAACACCGGCAACGGTTACTACGGCGGCCTGCAGTTCAGCCAGAGCTCCTGGATCGGCGCCGGCGGCGGCAAGTACGCCCCGCTGCCGCACATGGCGAGCCCGTCCGAGCAGATTGCCACCGCAGAGGTCCTGCGCGGCAGCGGCGGCTGGGGCCACTGGCCGGCCTGTTCAGCCAAGCTGGGCCTGCTCTAACCGCAGCAGCATCACCCCATCGGCAGGACCCGGGCACGATCCCGGGTCCTGCCGGCGTTTAAGGCCCGGCAGAGATCAGCGGCTACGATGGCACAGTGACAGAAGCGAATTCTTCCTCAGGGCTGGCCGACGACGGCTCGGCGTCGCCAACCCGCGAGGGTGCGGCAATGTCTGCGAACGACGGCGGCCGCCCGGCTGCCGCGGGCACGGCACCTTTGCTGGGGGCAGCGGACATCAGGCGGCTAGCGGACGAACTGGATGTCCGCCCCACCAAAACCCTTGGACAGAACTTCGTCATCGACGGCAACACGATCCGCCGCATTGTCGCCGCGGCACACATCGATCCGCAGGAGACCGTGCTGGAGGTCGGCCCCGGTTTGGGCTCGCTGACCCTGGGCCTGCTGGACGCCGCCAAGCATGTGGTCGCCGTCGAAATTGATCCCAAACTTGCCGGGAAGCTGCCGGACACCGCAGCCCTCCTGCGTCCGGACGCGGGCTCGCGGCTCGACGTCGTTCTTGCGGATGCCATGAGGGTGACCGAGCTGCCGCAGCAGCCCACCGCGCTGGTGGCCAACCTCCCGTACAACGTGGCCGTGCCCGTGGTGCTGCACCTGCTGGAGCATTTCCCCTCGCTCGAGCACGGTTTGGTGATGGTGCAGGACGAGGTGGCGGACCGGCTCGCGGCGAAACCGGGCTCGAAGATTTACGGCGTGCCCAGCGTCAAGGCCGCCTGGTACTCGCAGATGCGCAAGGCCGGCGTGATCGGCATGAATGTGTTCTGGCCCGCGCCGAAGATCGCCTCCGGACTAGTGGAGTTCACCCGGCACGAACCGCCCGAAACCAGGGCAACGCGCAAGGAAGTCTTCGCCGTGATCGACGCGGCCTTCGCCCAGCGCCGCAAGACCCTGCGGGCCGCCCTCGCCGGCTGGGCGGGAAGCCCGGCCGCTGCCGAGGATGCCCTGCGCGCGGCAAACGTGGACCCGAGCGCCCGCGGCGAAGTGCTGGACGTACACGCCTTCGCGCGGATTGCCGAATTCAAACAGCCCTTGATTGCGTGAGCTAAGACCCGGTGGAGGAGGCAATGAGCATGTCCAGAAAGCGTTCGGTCCGGGTGATGGCCCCGGGCAAGATCAACGTGTCCTTCCGGATGGGCCCGCAGCGCCTGGACGGCTACCACTCCGTGGCCAGTGTCTACCTGGCCGTGTCGCTCTACGAGGAAGTCACCGCCACGGTGCGCGACGACGACCGGATCACCGTGAGCGTGCGCAACGGCTCCACGCTGCCGCTGGAACTCGACGACATCCCGCTGGACGAGTCCAACCTGGCCGTCCAGGCCGCACAGCTGATGCGCTCCATGGCAGAGCGGCCCACCGGCGTGCATCTGGACATCACCAAACGCGTGCCGATCGCCGGCGGCATGGGCGGGGGATCGGCCGACGCGGCGGCAGCGCTGGTGGCGTGCAGCGCGCTCTGGGATACCGGCTTTTCCCGCGAAGAGCTCGTCCGCATTGCCTCGGACCTCGGCGCCGACGTGCCCTTCGCCATCCTCGGCGGGGTCGCCGTCGGGCTTGGCATCGGCGACCAGCTGACTCCTGCGCTGGCCCGCAAGGACATGAACTGGGTGCTGGTGCCCGCTAGCTTCGGACTGTCCACCCCCAAGGTCTACGCCATGGCGGACCAGCTGCGCGAAGAGGCCGGATTCGAGGCCACGGAGCCGGAGGGCGTGGACCCGGCCGTGCTGAAGGCCATGCATGCGGGGGACGTGGACTCGCTGGCGAACGCCGTGGGCAATGATCTGCAAGCCGCCGCGATGGCGCTGGCGCCGGAGCTGGCCGATATCCTTGAACTGGGCGTCGCCGAGGGCGCGCTGGCCGGACTGGTCTCCGGTTCGGGGCCGACACTGGGCTTCCTGGTGGCGGACCGGCTCGAAGCCGAGGACCTTGCCCAGCGGCTCTCGGACGTGGCGGGCGTGGCGGCGCTGCCCGTGCACGGCCCGGTCCACGGCGCGCGCATCATGGCCTGACCCGGCCTGCACAGCCTGACCCGGCCTGCGATAACTTCACCTACACAGCAACAGAAAGTATCTTCACCTTGGCCCACCTGCTTGGCGCGGAAAACATCAGCGTCTCCTTTGCCACCCGCACCGTCCTGGACTCGGTTTCCATCGGCTTGAACCAGGGCGACCGGATCGGCATGGTCGGCCGCAACGGCGACGGCAAGTCCACGCTGATGCGGCTGCTCGCGCAGCGCACGACGCCGGACGAAGGCCGCGTGACCAAGCGCGGCGACGTTAATATCGGCTACCTCGACCAGCAGGACGTGCTCAACGGCGACCTGCCCGTAGGCGAGGCCATCGTCGGCGACCAGGCGGACCACGAGTGGGCCTCGAACCCGCGGATCCGCGAAATCATGGGCGGACTCGTGGGAGACGTGGACTGGCACGCCAAGGTCTCCCTGCTCTCCGGCGGGCAGCGTCGGCGCGTGGCCCTGGCCAAGCTGCTGATCGAAGACCACGACGTCATCATGCTTGACGAGCCCACCAACCATCTGGACGTGGAGGGTGTGGCCTGGCTGGCCCGGCACCTGAAGGAACGCTGGCGCCCCACCGAAGGCGCGTTCCTGGTGGTCACCCACGACCGCTGGTTCCTGGATGAAGTGTGCACCCGCACGTGGGAGATCCATGACGGCATCGTCGACCCGTTCGACGGCGGGTACGCGGCCTACGTCCTGGCCCGCGCCGAACGCGACCGCATGAACGCCGTCGTCGAAAGCAAGCGCCAGCAGTTGGTCAAGAAGGAACTGGCCTGGCTCCGCCGCGGTGCGCCCGCCCGCACGGCCAAGCCCAAGTTCCGCATCGAGGCGGCCAACGAGCTGATCTCCGATGTCCCGGAACCGCGCGATACCGTGGCGCTGAACAAGGTTGCCACCGCCCGGCTGGGCAAAGACGTGCTGGATCTGGAACACGTCTCCTACACACCCCCGCCCCGCGAAGGGATCGAGGCAAAGAACGACGGCGGCCGGCCGCTTTTCGACAACATCACCCTTCGGCTGGCGCCGGGCGAGCGGCTGGGCCTCGTAGGGGTCAACGGCGCGGGCAAGACCACGCTGCTGCGGCTGCTCAACGGCGAGATCGAACCGGATTCGGGCAAGGTCAAGCGCGGCAAGACCGTGAAAACCGCCATCCTCACGCAGGAAGTGCGCGAGCTGGACGACGTCTCGGACCTGCGGGTCATCGAGGTCATCCAGCGTGAACGCCAGGTCTTCAACGTGGGCGGCAAGGAAGTCTCCGCCGGTCAGCTGGTGGAGCAGCTGGGGTTCAACAAGGAGAAGCAGTGGACGCCCGTGCGGGATCTTTCCGGTGGTGAACGCCGCCGGCTGCAGCTGCTGCGCCTGCTGGTGGGGGAGCCGAACGTGCTGATGCTCGATGAGCCCACCAATGACCTGGACACGGACACGCTGGCGGCGGTGGAAGATGTGCTGGACGGCTGGCCGGGGACCCTGGTGGTTGTCTCGCACGACCGTTACCTGCTCGAACGCGTCACCGACCACCAGATGGCTCTGCTGGGCGACGGCCGGATCCGCGGCTTGCCCGGCGGCGTGGACCAGTATCTTGAGCTGCGCGAAGCGGCACTCGCAGCCGGCGACGGGAAGGTGGGGCCGTCGTCGTCCGCTGGCTCCGCACCGACAGCGGGTTCCGCCGGCGAAAACGGTGCTGCCCAGCACCGTTCCGGCGGTCCTGCACCGTCCCCGGCGCACAGCGAGGCGGAAAAGCGGCAGGCCAAGAAGGACCTCAACCGGATTGAGCGCCAGCTGACCAAGCTGACCCAGCAGGCGGACAAGGTCAAGGAGCAGATGACGAACGCCGGCTCGAAGGCTGACGCGGACTTTGAGCAGCTCGCCGAGCTGAACAAGAAGCTGCAGGAGATCAGCACGGAGCAGGAAGAACTCGAGATGGAGTGGCTCGAGGCGTCCGAAGTCCTCGAGTAGCTTTCGCACAAAGCCTAGGCGGGCTGATTTGTGTGGCCGCGGCTTGCATAGGCCTGGACCTCAGCCCTGGTGGCGAGCCCCAGTTTGGCGAGAATACTCCCTATGTGGTGTTCCACCGTGCGCTTGCTGATAAATAGCCGCGCCGCGATCTGGCTATTGGACAAGCCGTCGGCGATGAGTTGCAGCACCTGGTTTTCCCTTGTGGTCAGCTGGCCGCCGGCCCGGGGGAGATGCGCGGAACGGTGCCCCAGAGAGCGGAGGATCTGGGCTGCCGCATCGGCGTCGTAACGAGCGCCGAGCTGCTGGAAGTCCCGCAAAGCAGTCAGCGCTTCCGCGGCGGCAAGCTCCGGCTGGTCTGCGGCCACGGCCCGGGCGAGGGCCAGGCGGCAGCGGGCCTGTTCGAGCGGCAGACCGGCAGTACCGAAAGCCACCAGCGCCGTCTCCAGATGTTTGCGGGCACCGCTGCTCGCCCCGGCGCCGCCAGTACTTTCGATGGCCAGGCGGCACAGCCCTACGGTGTACTCAGCCAGCGCGGCGTACTGCCCAAGGCCGGTCGCTGCGGCGATAACACCCAGTTCGCAGCCGAGGCCGGATGCTTCATCCGGACGCCGTGCAGCCAGATAGACCTCAGCGAGGAGTGCTATTTCCGGTGCCACCAGGACGGAGCCGGCGGCCGCCTGGAGACGCCGGCGCAGGACAGCCGCCGCGGACTCGGCGTCGCCGTTCATCAGCCGGAGCCGGGCCAGCGGTTGGACCGTGGCGGGATCCGACTCGTAGCCGCGCAGCAGGGTTGCCGCTTCTTCCGCTCTGCCCTGGCGTAGCCGCAGGTCAGCAAGGCGCACTACCGCACCGCCGCGCAAAGCCCGGAAGCCGCCGTCGTAATCTTCGATGGCGCGCACCAACCGGTCCTCGGCCTCGGCCCAGCGGCCCGCAGCGGTGAGGATGCCGCCGTAGTGCATCCCGCAGATCGCCGGCACCCAAGCAGCGTGCTGGTTGTGGCCGAAACCGGCAGCAACCTCCATCCATTGCTGGGCCCGCCTGACATCGAGGGTCAGCTCCGAGCAGAGCAGCATCTTGCAGTAGATTTCACCGGCGGCCTGGTAGTCGGGGACCTCGCCGCTGGTGGCAGCGGCCGCGGCTTCATCAATGAACCGCACGCCCGCGGCGATGCGCCCACCGAGTACCAGCGCCAGGCCCTCGTAACTGCGGGCGCAGAACTCCAAGTCCGGTTCACGCAAGCGCCGGCCAAGTTCGGTAGCGGCCGCGGCATGGGCGCGCATCTTGGCGGGGTCGAGGGTGCCAAGGCACTGGGCCAGATGCACCCAACCGGCCTCCACGCAATCGCCCGCGTCGCTGACGAGGGTGGTAGCCCGCGCCAGCCAGCCGTCCGCGGCAGCCGCATTTGCGTAGACCGCATCGTAAAGGAAGCTGAGCTCGCGGGCGGCGATCAACGCCGGAAGCCGGAATTCACCGCGCCGACGGAACAGAGTGAAGGCCTTTTCGTAGAGTCCGATGGCTGTCTCGAAGTCCCCGGCCCATTCAACGGCTCTGGCCAAGCCGTAGGCGGCCTCGGCAGTCGCGCCGTGCTCAAGCGCCAGACTGAAGAATGACTGCGCTTCCCTCCAGTCCCCGCCGTCGAGTGCGGCGCGGCCGTCCTCGAGAAGCTGCTCCAGGGTGGAAGCCATGACCTATTTTACGTCCGGCCGGCGGGGAGGAAAGGGCTGGAAGATAGGTGCACGCACCGATGCAGGCGCGCCCGGATCGGTCGATCCTTGTAGCAATAAGGCTGTGCGCAACAAGCCAGACCGCGCGAAAGGGTGAGGACCATGGCCAGTACAGAAAGCTTCCAGCTGGAAGAAGCAGCGGCAGAGGCTTACGAAGCAAAGTTCGTTCCCGCGATGTTCGCGGAGTGGGCGCAGCAGCTGGTGGCCGCGGTCGGAGTATCGCCTGGCCAGCGGATTCTTGACGTTGCCTGCGGTACCGGGATTGTGGCCCGCACGGCGGCGGAGATAGCCGGTGCGGGAGCGGTGACCGGCGTGGACATTAACCCCGCCATGCTGGCCGTGGCTGCCAGGGTCCGGCCGGAGATCAGCTGGGTACAGGGTGACGCGGCCGCGCTGCCCGTGCAGGACGGCACCTTCGACGTCGTGCTTTGCCAGATGGCGCTGATGTTCTTTCCGGATGCAGTGGCGGCGCTGCGGGAGATGTGCAGGGCGGCGGTCGACGGCGGAACAGTTGCGGTTGCGGTGCCTGGGCGCCTGGAGGACCAGCCGGGCTATGGACCTTTCGTGGAGCTGGTCTCGCGCCATGCGGGTTCCGGCGCCATGTCGGTTCTCGGTGCTTACTGGGCCTGCGGCGACCTTGAGGAACTCAAGCGGCTCTTTGCCCAGGCGGGTTTTCCGGAGGTCGAATCCCATACGCACATCGGCAAGGCCAAGTACTCCTCGGCCGCGGATTTCGTGGCGGTTGAAGTAGAGAGCACCCCGCTGATGGCGCGATTGACCGAGGATCAGCTTGCCAGCATCCATACGGAAGCGGCTGCCGTTCTGCAACCTTTCGCCGAAGCCGACGGTTCCCTCACAGTGCCGTTGCAAGGACACCTAGTGCTTGGGCACACGAGCACTGGGCATGGGGCCCGGCAGGCCGGATAGCCACGACGACGCGTGCGTTACGCCTTAGGCGCGCCGCGGTTCTCCCAGAGCCCGGCCGCCCGGATTGACGCTTGGATCTTCGTGGCCGCCGAGTGCAGGGCATCGCGCTCGTCCTCGGTCAGCGGGTCGAAAATGTTCTCGCGGACGAAGCTCACATGTCCCGGCGCCGCCCGCACAATGGCCTTGTGCCCGGCGGCCGTCATCGAAATGTTGAATCCGCGTGCGTCGGACTCGCACTCCGTGCGCGCCACCAGTCCCTTGGCCTCCATGCGCTTGAGCAGGTGGGAGAGCCGGCTGCGCTCCCAGTCCAGGGCCTGGGCGATATCACGCGCCCGCATGACGCCGTCCTCGGCTTCGGAGAGCGCGGCGAGCACGGAGTACTCCACGCCCGAGAGTTCCGAGTCGCGGATCAGCTGGCGGTCCATGGCTGATTCGAAACCCCAGATCAGTTCGCGCAGCGCGCGCCAAACTTCCTGCTCGCCCTTATCGAGCCACCGCGTGTCCGAGCTCACAATACTTCCCCTCCGCTTTTGTTGACATTTCAAGTGTCTCCCGTGCATGATTGACATGTCAACAAATCAATGACGTGTCAACAACCTGAAGGGGTTATCCACATGACCAAGATTGCAATCGTCACCGGCAGCACCCGTCCGGGCCGCAACAACAAGGGCGTAGCCGACTGGGTTCTGTCCCAGACCGCAGGCCGCACTGACGCCGAATTCGAGCTTGTCGACATCGCAGACTTCAACCTCCCGTTGCTGGACGAGGCCTACCCGGCCGCGTACCAGAACTACCAGAATGACCACACCAAGACCTGGTCCGCCAAGATCAACGAATTCGATGGCTTCATCTTCGTTACCGGCGAGTACAACCATACTCTGACCCCGGCCCTGGCCAACGCACTGTCCTACCTGAACGTCGAGTTCAACAACAAGGCAGCCGGCATCGTGTCCTACGGTTCCATGGGTGGCGCCCGCGCCGCCGAGCACCTGCGCAACGTGCTCTCCGAGCTGCAGATTGCCCACGTCCGTAACCAGGTCATGTTCTCCCTGTTCACCGACTTCGAGAACTTCTCCGAGTTTAAGCCGACCGAGCAGAACGCCGGAACCCTGGCCCCGATGATCGACCAGCTCGTGCCGTGGACCCGTGCCATGGAGTCCGTCCGCGCCGAAGCAGCTGTCGCCGCCAACTAAGGCGGACGGCCCTCCGCGCGCCGGCACACCAGCCAGCATCGCGGATCTCCAAGCTGCAAGCGCTCCGTTCCCCCACCTGCCCATGAGGGGGAACGGAGCGCTTGTTCTTTTAACCCTTGTATTAATCCACCACGCGGGTGCTGCCCGTGTCCTCGCGCCGGTCAATTGGATACGATCGTTGCGTCAGACCGGGTAACGTCATGGTCGGGGAGGGCCGTGCCGATTGCCGGCAGGGCTGAGGAAGAATTCGACGGGGAGGAATCACGGATGCGGCAAGGACAAGGACGGGGCGGTCCCGGGCCGGCACCCGCAGTCGGAGCAACCGAGGCGGATAACGCCATCAGGCCGGCGGCTCACCCGGCAGGAAAGGTGTCCCTGTGAGCGAGCGGCAGGAAGCACGACGCCGGCTGGTGCTGGCCGTGGGCGTGGTCCTGATCGTCTTCGGTATTGCGGCGTTGACCTGGGCCTTCGTGCTGCTCGGACGCTGAGCCACCATGGAGCTACCCCGTGGAATCGGCCAGCCGGCTACCCGTGCATTGAACAGCGAGGGCATTGAGAGTCTTGAGCAGGCGGCCGCCTATACGGAGGCCCAATTGCTGGCCCTGCATGGCGTGGGGCCCAAAGCCATCAGAGTGCTCCGCGAGGCGTTCGCGGAGCACAATCTTGACTTTGCCTAGTCCAGCGGTTCGGGGTCGCCCACGCCTAGCAGGTAGGACGCGATGGCCTCGTGGAAAACATCCACCCGGCGGCAGCCCGGAACCAGGGAGGAATTCCCATCGAGCAGGCTGCGGAACGCGAGGCCCTCGATCAGCGCTGTGAATCCGCTGGCAAGTTTGGCCGGTTCCGTTGATCCCAGCGCTTCGAAAAGCTCCAGCGCCCGCGACTGCGAGAACAGTGCGTCCGAAATACTTCCCCGGAACTCTTCTCGCTCGGAGAGCTCCAGGGCCAGCGCCACGCGCGCCTTGATGTGGTGCGGGCGGGTACTCAGCTGGATGTCGAGGTACTGGGCAATCCGGGTGGCCACGTGCTCAATGTCCATGCCCTCTTCGACGGTCCGCGGCGCCTCCAGATGCGCATTCTCGAAGTCCGCCACCGAACGCTCGCGCAGGTACTCCAAAGCGCCTGCCATCAGTTCGTCCTTGGTCCGGAAGTAGTAGCTGGTGGAGCCTGTCGGTAGGTTCAGGTGCGCATCCACGGCCCGGTGTGTCAGGGCCCGTAGGCCCTCGTGGGCGATGATTTCCGTGGTTGCTTCTGTCATCAGGGTCCGGCGCTGCGCCTTGTCGTCGTGCGCGGAGGTAGCCGGGCTTTGATGGAGTTGCGGTAATGCTGCTTCCACGGGGGAGGCTCCTGATCGTTCGAGGTACTCTACAGATGTAGAGTACCCTGTCTGAGGGGAAAAGAATGACGCATTGAGGGGCAAGTCGCAGACCAAGCAGGAAGTTCTGGCGCACTTTGAGCAACGTGCGGCAGCGGCTGGTTTCGACCTCGACGAGTACCAGCTCCAAGCCATCCGGCAACTGGCGGACGTTGCCGCCAGGACGGTTAATGCTTCCTGCACCGCGCACGCTCCCAACGTAGTCTCCGCACTGGCATCCGGCAACCAGAAGCGGCGGAATCTCTACCTTTGGGGCCCAGTTGGCCGAGGCAAGAGCTGGCTGGTCAACGAGTTCTTCACGGCGCTCCCGTTTGATGGTAAAAAGCGCTGGCATTTCCACGACTTCTTCCGCGGGCTGCACGCCCGCCGCCGCGAATTGCAGGATTCGTCGTCACGGCCGTCCGGTACCAGCGCCGTGGACCTGGCCATCGGCTTGTTGCTGCAGGACTGCACCCTGCTGGTCTTGGGCGAATTCCATGTGCACGATCCCGCCGACAGCCAGCTGCTGGCCGGTTGAAACACATGCAGGTGGCCGGCGTTGCCGGCGCGGTGGACTACCGCTCCCTGCCCTCAAATAACGACGGCAACCGCGAACGTCCGCGGTTCAGCGACGGCAGCGGCCGGCGCCATCGTGGATGCGGAACCGTTACCCCTCGCTCATTCCAGCGAATCCTGGCTCACGTCCTCACGGCGCCTGATCTTGGGCTCCGGGCTGCGGCGGCGCGAGAGCGCAACTCCGAACAGGCACACCGCGCCGCCGACCACCGCGATAAGCGTCGGCACTTCGCCCAGGAAAAGGAGCCCGAGCACAATGGCGGCAGGCGGCACCAGGTACGAGGAAACGATGAGCTGCCCGGCCGCCATCTTGGTCAGCGCGTACCCCCAGGTGCTGAACGCGACGGCCGTCGGCACCACACCGAGGTAGACGACGCCAAGAACGGACGCGGCCGAAGCATCCTGCAGGTCAACGATGAGTTCGCCGGTGAACGGCAGTGCGGTCACGGCGCCAATGGCACAGGCCAGCCAGGTCACCTGCGCCGCCGGCACTCTGCGCAGGGCTGGTTTCTGGAGCAGCACGCCTACCGAATACGTCAACGCCGCCACCAGGGCCCAGATGACGCCGGTTCCGCTGCCCGCTGCGCTGTCTGCACTCGTGCCGAAGCCGATCAGCAGAACGCCGATGAAAGCCACTCCGGCGCCGATCGCGAGCCATTTCGGGATGCCTTCGCGCAGGAAAACGCCCGCACCCAGGGCTATCAGGATCGGTGCGAAGTTCACGATCATGGCCGTGGTTCCGCCGTCGAGCGTCTGCTCCGCAGTATTGAGGGCAACGTTGTAGATGCCGAACCACATAACGCCGCAGCCGATGATCAGCAGCCATTCCCGCGGGTTCGGCTTCACCCATGGCCGGCCGATCAGTCCGATGGCCAGGACAGCCGCGCCGACGAGCAGCCGCAGCAGGGTCAGGGCGCCGGGCGTGAAGTCGCTTCCCACACCGCGGATCACAATGAACGCGCTGGCCCAGGCGAGCACGGTCACCGCTACGGCAACCAGGACGAGCGGGGTCAGCGTTTTCGCCAGCGGTTCAACCGGCAAGGAAGGCGTAGGGGAACTCACGCCGTCAGGTTATCCGACGCCTCGGGGCGGCACACCGGCCGGCAGCGAGGATGGCAGTTCCTTGCCGATAGTTGTCAGCTTCGTGCCGGGATTTCTTCCACCACGCTGGTGCCTCGTTCCGGGCGCGATTCCCACTGCCAGGTTTCGTGCAGCCGGATGCTCCCGTCGTCGAGTACCTCCAGCTTGCTTGCGCACACTCCGTTGGCGGTCTGCAGGTTGATGTTCAGGTGCGAGTAGCGGAAGTCCAGCCGGTCGCCGTCGCGTGTGCCCACAAGATAACCGCGGACGACGGCGCCGCCTGAGTATTCTGCCCAGATCATCCTGCCGTCCTGACGGTAGTGGAAGCGCGTGGTGCGGCCGACTTCACCCGATGCCGTGTTGGCTACGGCAGCGAAGACTTTCCCGTCAATGACCGCCTTCACGGCCGCGGGATCGGGGGCCTCGGCCTCGTTGTCCTCCGTGGTGCCTTCCTCGGCGTCGATGGCTTCCTCAGGCTCGGCCTCGGCGGTGGCTCCTGCATCCGCACTGGCTCCGGCGTCCGGTGCAGCGATGGCCGGCTGGTCCTCGGCCGGAGAGAATCCTGCGTCCGTTTCCACCTGTCCGTCGGGCAAATCGGAAAAACTCGTCGCTGAGACTGATTGAGACATGGATACAGAGTAGAGGTCATCACGAAAAGGTCACAATGACGGGGCGTGTCGGATCCGCCTTTGTGATGGAAAGTTTCACCTCACCTGGTCAATCGGCAGCGTTCAGAGAGTACTGCGCTTGATCACCCTCACTCCCACGGCCAAACCGACGACGGCGGTAATCACCGCCGCGACGACGCCCCACAGAGTGTCCGAGCCGAGGCCGCCGGCGAACAGCTCCCGCTCGGCGTTGACCATGTAGGTCAGCGGGTTGAATAGGCTGAGCACCTGCATCCAGCGCGGGCCCGCTTCGATGGGCAGCATGATGCCGGAGAGGATCATCAGCGGGAACAGCAGCGTCTGCTGCACGCCCCAGAACACCCACTCCTTCCCCTGGGTGACCAGCGCCAGTGCGTAGGAGAGCGCGCCGAGGCCGATGCCGAAGACCCCGATCACCACCAGTCCGAAAAGCACGTGTAGCGGATAGAAGACGAAACCGAACGGGATGGAGGCCAGCGCAATCACCAGACCCTGCAGGACCAGCGGCGCCCATTCCTTCAGCGCGCGGCCGATCAGTAGCGAGGAACGGGACAGCGGCGTGGCCAGGATCCGCTCGTAGGAGCCGGTCATCAGCTCGTACTGCAGGTTCGAGCCGGTCATGGAGGTCCCGAAGAGCGCGATCATGACGACGACGCCGGGGAGGAACCACTGCAGCGACGACTCGCCACCGAAGGCCTCCGCGCCTACGGCCGCCCCGAGCAGCGGACCGAAGAGGGCCAGGAACACCAGCGGCTGCACCAGCGAAAAGATCAGGGAGAACGGATCCCGGATGACCAGCAGCATTTCCCGCCAGAACACGTATTTGGTGTCCTGCAGGATCCGCCCGAGCCCGGGTTTCCTCACGGCGGTGCCGGCGGCGGTGGCTTGCTGGAGCTGCATCAGACTTTGCCTCCTTCCCGCAGGCTGCGGCCGGTCAGCTCGAGGAAAACATCGTCCAGCGTGGGCGGTTTCAGCTCCAGCCGCAGGGCCGGCGCGCCGGCGTCGTTCATGTCCTTGAGCAGTCCCGGTGCCAGCCGCGCGCCGTCGGGGAGCCGAAGACGGAAGCGGATGACGCCGTCGTACGCTGTTTCTTCCAGCTCGCCTGCGGCCGCGGCCCGGCCGAGCAGTCCACGCACCTTGGCCGCCGCGGCAGCAGACACCTCCACTGCCAGCAGGTCCCCGGCCAGGTCCGACTTGAGCCTGCCGGCCGTGTTGTCCGCGATGATCTCGCCGTGGTCGATCACGATGACCCGCTCGGACATTGTGTCCGCTTCCTCCAGGTAATGCGTGGTGAGCACGATGGTGGTCCCGTGCTCGAGGCGCATGCGCATGATGTGCTCCCACAGGTTGGCGCGGTTCTGCGGGTCCATGCCGGTGGACGGCTCGTCGAGGAACAGCAGGGTGGGGGAGTGCATCAGCCCCAACGCCACATCCATGCGCCGACGCTGGCCGCCGGAGAGCTTGATGACGGTGCGCTTCTTCAGGTCCTCCAGTTCCAGCGACTTGAGCAGCTGCTCCGCCCGTGTGCGCGCGTCGGTGGTATTCATCCCGTAGAAGCGGCCTTGCATGATGAGCTCGTCGATGACGCGGTAGCTGTGCCCGCCGCCGTTACCCTGGCCGATGTAGCCGATGCGCGAGCGGACACCCGCGGGGTCCGCGACGACATCAACCCCTGCCACCCGCGCGGCTCCGGACGTCGGCGCCAGCAGCGTGGTGAGCATGCGCAAGGTGGTCGATTTGCCCGCGCCGTTGGGCCCGAGGAACGCGACCAGTTCGCCGCGCTCGACGTCGATGTCCACGCCCTTGACGGCCTGGATCTTCTCTTTCTTCACGGTAAAGGTCTTGGTGAGCTTGCTCGTATGGATCATTAAGACCCCTGGTTGGTGGGATTCGCGATGTCAAAACGCTACGCCTGCGGCAGGAGCCAGTCCATGGGATCGCGGAGCTATGTGGACATCTTCTGTCCTTGTCGTGGCCCTGACAGCTTGAGCAGGGCGGTTAGGGTTGAACAGCGTGGACCTTGTCCTCACGCTCGCATCCATCCCTCTCCACGCCCACATCACCACGTATAAGGAACAGCCATGCCCGCCCCGGCCCCTGCCACGAAGCCAGCACTGACTCCCGATGAGCGGCAGTCCGTGCTGCGCACGCTGAAGTCCCCGCGGCTGCTCAAGACCGAGGTGCTCGCCGGCCTGGTGGTCGCGCTGGCGCTGATTCCCGAGGCCATCGCGTTCTCGGTGATCGTGGGCGTGGATCCGCGCATGGGCCTGTTCGCCTCCTTCATCATGGCGGTGACCATCTCGTTCGTCGGCGGCCGGCCGGCGATGATCTCGGCGGCGACGGGCGCGGTGGCCCTGGTCATCGCCCCGGTGATGGCCAGCCACGGCGTGGAATACCTGATCGCCACAGTGATCCTCGGCGGCATCTTCCAGGTGCTGCTGGGAGTGCTGGGGGTGGCCAGGCTGATGCGCTTTATCCCGCGTTCGGTCATGATCGGCTTCGTGAACGCGCTCGCGATCCTCGTGTTCGGTTCCCAGGTGCCGGAACTTCTGGGCGTGCCGTGGCTCGTCTACCCCATCACCGCCGTCGGCCTTCTGATCGTGTTCGGCCTGCCCAGGCTAACGACGGCGGTGCCCGCGCCTTTGGTCGCGATCGTCGCCTTAACGCTGGTGACCGTGCTGGCCGCCATCCAGGTGCCCACCGTGGGGGACAAGGGGCAGTTGCCGGACAGCCTGCCGAGCCTGTTCATCCCCGACGTGCCGCTCACGCTGGAGACCTTCCGGACCATCGCGCCGTACGCGCTGGCGATGGCCTTCGTCGGGCTGCTCGAATCCCTGCTGACCGCCAAGCTGGTGGACGACATCACCGACACGCGCTCCAGCAAGACGCGCGAGTCCTGGGGCCAGGGCGTGGCCAACATCGTCACCGGCTTCTTCGGCGGGATGGGCGGCTGCGCGGTGGTTGGCCAGACCATGATGAATGTGAAGGCCTCCGGCGCCCGCACCAGAATTTCCACCTTCCTGGCCGGCGTGCTGCTGTTGCTGCTGGTGGTCGTGCTCGGCGATGTGGTGGCGCTGATCCCGATGGCCGCGCTCGTGGCCGTGATGATCTACGTGTCCATCGCGACCTTCGACTGGCACTCCATCAAGCCATCAACGCTCAAGCACATGCCCAAGTCGGAGACGGGGGTAATGGTGAGCACCGTCGTCGTGACCGTGTGGACGCACAACCTGGCCATCGGCGTCGGCGCCGGCGTGCTGGTCGCCATGGTCCTTTTCGCCCGCCGGGTGGCGCACTTCGTCACCGTGGAGCGCACCGTGGTGGAGGTCAACGGGGAGGAGACGGCGACCTATCGTGTGGACGGTGAGCTGTTCTTCGCTTCGTCCAACGACCTCTACACGCAGTTCAACTACGCCACCGACCCGCAGCACATCATCATTGACATGCATGCCTCGCATCTGTGGGATGCCTCCACCATCGCCGCGCTGGATTCCATTGCAGAGAAATACCGCAGCCTCGGGAAGAACCTGGAGATCATCGGGTTGAATGAAGCGTCCGTGCTGATGCGCGAGCGCCTGGCAGGCAAACTCAACGGCTGACCCGCCGGCCTTCTGGAGTGTCCGAGGACCTCACGAAGTCGTGGGAGACGGTGACCGGACCGTTGCATTTCGGAACGGTCCGTTTATCCAATAGTTATTGGCCCTTGACGTCGGGCAGGAGTACTCTTTTCTTATCGGAAAGTTGCCTATGTACAACGTTCCGTAGGTACTTTTTGGGGTTTCACTGATGTGCGCCAACGGCTAATGCGCGCGTACATTCCAGACGTGGACGGGTCCGATGACTACCCGTCCCGAAAAGAGGAATCCGCTTGCTTCAGCGGGATCAGTTCCTCGCACCGTCCGGTGCCGCATCCTCGGTGCGGCACCGGACCTCTTTAAGCGAGGAACTTCCCAGGCATCGCGCAGGTACGGCTGAAGTTCATTAGTCTCCGGCGTCGATGTATGGGCTTTTGTTACGGAAATTGATAGCTTTAACCGGCAGGGCGACTCTTTTCAGCAACCCCGTGAACTTAATAACCGCATGCAGGAAATGCACCCTGAATTGCGCATTGTTCGCCGCTATTAGACCGCCTGGGTCTGCGCCAGCCACGCAGCCGGATCAGGATCCGTCCGCTGCCGAGCAGCAGGGCGTTATTACTGCGTTACAGGTTTTTCCAAAACACTGGTTACTTCTGCATCCCGTCAGTATGCTGATTCTCAATGCAGGAACGCCGACGTTGGGGAATGTGTGGCAGGTGTGAGGCGTGAACCAGTTAAAAGATCTGTGCACGGCCGTGTCTTGGGGGCGGCTGCAGTGCATCCGGGTGCCAGGGTTCCGCGGGCGTTGGACCAGACCGGCCAGGTTACGGATCCAGCAGGGCGCGCCGTAGGAACGGTGTCGCCCATCGGCCTGATGCGCGGCGGCCACTTGGGTTCACCTGTCGGACTCCCCGCGCCGGCCAATGTTTTTGTGGGCCGGGAGCGGGAGATCGAGGAAGTCCGCTCCGCGCTGCAGGACAACCTGCAGGTGGGCGCGATGGTCGTGGGGGAGCCCGGCGTGGGCAAGACCGCGCTGGCGCTGGAAGCGCTCAAGACGTTCGACGGCAATCACCATATTGTCCCGGTACGCGGCAGCGCCATCTCCGCCAACGTGCCCTACGCGGCCCTGGGCTATCTGCTCAGTGAACTGCCCGAACACGTGCTGGACCACCCGGTGCTGGCCATGCAGGGCTTGTCCCGGCTCCTGACCGAACAGGCCGGTGGCAGGATCCTGGTCCTGCTGGTTGAGAATGCCCATGATCTGGACCCGATGTCGGTCATGGCCGTGACCCAACTGGCGGTCTCCGGCCAAGCGAAGGTGCTGATCCTCGCGCGCGAACTGACCGGTGCGGCCGAGGAGTTCATCCGGCTCTGGGCCGACGGCCACGTCCGGCGGATCGATCTTGCGCCCTTCACGCTGGAGGAGAGCGGCGGGTACCTCTCGGCACTGCTCGGCGGGCGGGTAGCCCGCGCCGCCGTCGCAAACCTGCACAGCCACACCTCCGGCAGCCCGGGATTCCTGCGCATGCTCGCGTCTGAGCAGCGCCACGCCGGCACCCTCGTTGAGCAGGACGGCAGCTGGGACCTGGTGGCGCCGCTGGTCCGCTCCGGCGAGATTGCGGAGGTCATCCGTGCCCGGCTGAACCGCTACGGCCCCGAGCAGCGGCGCATCATCGAGCTGCTGGCCTTCGCGGTGGAACTTCCGCTCGCGGCGCTGCAGCGGCTGGCCGCACCGGAGGACCTGGACGTCCTGGAAGAGCACGGCGTGATGCGCGTGCTTGCCACTTCGCCGCCTATCGTCCGCTTGCAAAACCAGCTCAGCGCCGATACAGTGCGCGAATCCGTGCCGCCGGCACGCAGCCGGGAACTGCGGGAGGCCGTGGCTGCCACCATAGACTTCAACGCGATTCCGGGCGGCACGCTGATGGGCTTTGCCTCCTGGAGCATCGACTGCGGTGTCGAACTCCCGCCCGAGGCCGCGCTGCGGGCCGCCCAGCTGGCCAACCGGCTCTACGACCATGCCGGTGCTCTCCGCTTTGTCCGCAGCGTGCCGGACCACCGGAAACGGCCCGAAATGGTGCTTCAGGAAGCCAATGCTCTGCGCAGCCTGGGCGAACTCAACGCGGCGGCCGAGGCATTGGAATCGGTTCTCGAGGCGGCACGCGGAAACCTGCGGCTTTGGACGCTGCTGTGCGTCGAGCGGCACCGCGTGCTCCGCCGCCTTCCGGGCCGCGCCGCCGAAGCTCGCGCCGTGATCGAGCAGCTGAAAGCCGCCATCGGCCACAGCGGCGAGGACACCGCAGGCGGAACCACCAACAACGACGGCGGCCCGCCGCTCCGCTGGGAAGCAGTGCTGATCGAGGCCGAGTACGCCACCTTCGAGGGCCGGCACGCACAGCTGCCCCGCGAGCTCGAAAATATTTACGGCGACGAAACCTTGCCGCTGGGCATGCGACTCTACGCCGGATGCCTGCTGGCCGAAGGCTGGTCCCTCACCGGGCGGAGCGAGGACGCGCTTGCCGTCGTCGCTTGGCTGGAAACCGGTACCGCGAACCCTGATCTCTCGCCGACCCTGCGGGACACCGTGCTGGTACGGGTTTTCGAAATCTACTTCAACTGCGGACTCTGGCAGCGCGCCGCGGACCTGCTGTCGCCCCGGCGCGGCACAGGTATCGCCAGCTTGGCCCGTGGCGCTGGCGCTGGCGCCGGCACCGGCGGCGATCTGGCGGCCGGGCTGCTGCACGCGTCCTGCGGCCGGCCCGACGAGGCGCTGGACCATCTGCTGCCCGCGCTGGGCAAACTCAGGCGGCGCGATCCCGCCGGCGCAAAGCCCGCAGCGTTGGCAGCTGCCGCCTACTGCAGCGCCTTGCAGGGCGACACCGCCCGCGCCCGCTACTACCTCGGTGAGCTGGGTGCCGTCGGTGAACAACCGCCCTGGAACATCAGCGTAGTTGCGGCCTATTTCCGCCTTACCGCACAGGCCCAGCTCGGCGGCCGGGACGCTGCACTCACGGACCTGAAGCGGCTCGCACACGAGGCCGCAGGCCGGGGCTTGGTCGCCCACAGCGCGCTCTTCCTGACCGCGGCCGCGAGGCTGGGGGACCGCGAAGCCGCCGTCGTCATCCTGGATCGAGTTCCGGAGACTGCGGGACAGCTGGCGAGGACCGGCAGGCTTTTCGCCGCGGGAATGCTCAACAACGACGGCGCCGCTTGGCTTCAGGCCGCGCAGCTCGCCCGCGGGGATGGCAACGAATTGTTCGCTTACGAGGCTGCCTCCGCCGCCCAGTCCGCGGCACCGGACCCGCTGACGGCCCGGCAGGCGCGGGAACTGGCCAACACGAGTTTTCGCAGGCTGCGCCGGCACCACGATCTGCACCGCAGCTTCGAAACGTTGAGCAGCTTCGAACAGGAACTGACCGTTGCCGCCGCACGGGGGCACAGCAGCGTGGAGCTCGGCGAGCAGCTGAACCTCTCGCCGCGCACGGTGGACTGGCATTTGGGCAAGATCTACAGCAAGCTGCACGTCTCCAGCCGCACCGAGCTTGCCGAACTTCTCGCCTGATGGAGGGTTTCGGGAGCGTCGGTTTGGTCGGGCGGGAAGCGGACCTCAGCATCGTGCTGCACGCCATCCGGACCAACGGAGGTGCCCTGCTGGTAGCGGACCAGGGACTGGGCAAAAGCGCGCTGGCCCGCGCCGTCATCGCCGAGCTGGGCAGTGAGATGACCCCGCTGCGGGTCTACGCCAGCCCCAGCCTCTCACGCATTCCGTTCGGCGCGCTGGCCCCGTACCTTTCCGCCCTGCAGGTGGAGCGGAAGGACTCCGTGCTGCCGGCCATGCGGTCCGTGCTCGCGTACATCCACCGGCTGTCGCCGGGCAAGGCGCCCGTGCTGATGGTGATCGACGACGTCCACGAACTCGACGAGTCCAGTTCCCTGCTGGCGGCGCAGCTGGTGGCCTCGGGAGCGGTCAGGCTGCTGGCGATGAGCCGGTCCGTTCAGGCGCCGCCGCCGGAAATCCAATCGCTGGCCACGGACGGGCTGATCCTGCGGCACACCCTGCAGCCGCTGGACGGGGCGCAGGCCCACGAGCTCTGCCGCCAGGTGCTGCAGGGCGAAATCCTGCCCAGCATCAGCGAAGCCCTGGTCCAGTCCGCCGGCGGCAATCCGATGTTCCTGCTGGCGCTGCTGGCCCAGGTCCGCCGGGACGGCACGCTGGTGGAACGCAACGGTGTCTGGCTCCTGGGCGGGGAGCCGCTGCCGCCGGATCTGCGCCTGACGGATCTGATCAAAGGCCACTTCGGCCGCTGTACCGAGGCCGAACGCGAACTGTTGGAGACGGTTGCCCTGGCGGACCCGGTGCCGCTGCAGGTCCTGCTGCAGACCGGCGCGGGGGACCAGGTCGACGCGCTCGTCGAAGCCCGTTTGATTACCATTGGCGACGACGCCGAACAGCTGGTCCGCGTGGCCCATCCGATCTACGCACAGGTGCTGCGGGCCATGGTTCCCGCCGGCCGCAGCCTGCGGATCCGGCGCAGCCTGGCCGCCTACCTGGGCCAACTTGGTACGCGGCCGCTGCGGGTGGAGACCTTGCTGCGCTCCGTGGACTGGTCGCTCGAATGCGGCGTGCCGGTGCCGGACCAGCAGCTGCTGCAGGCCGCCCAGGTAGCCAATGGTCTGTTCCACTCACGCTTTGCCCTCCGCGCAGCCGGAGCGGTCAGGGATCCGGCGTACCGCCCCGCGGCGCAGGTGGCCATGGCTCGCGCCCATTTCCACTCAGGCGACTATGAGCGCGCCGGGGAAAGGCTGGCCGGTGTCCTGACCAGAACCGACGATCTGGGCACGGCCAAACGGGCGGCGGTACTGGCGGCCCAGCTGCATCTGCACCTGCACGGCGAACCGGCCGGACTGTATGTTCTCGCCGATCAGTGGGCTCGGGCGGTGGAGCGGATCCAAGGCGCGAATCCGAAGCTGCAGGCGAGCCGCGCCGTCGTTATTGCGGAGCAGGGCCACCGGCTGATGCGCGTGCACGCCAAGCTCTCCGAAGGCCGCCTGGCCGATGCCGAAGCCGAACTGCGTACGTTGCAGGAAGAGTCCGACGGCTTCCCCGAGACCGAGCTGGTCATCAAGACCCTGCTGGGGGACGTGTATGCCGCCACCGGCCGGCTCGTCAGCGGAGCTTCGCTGACCCGCGAGGCGTTGGCGCTGCTGCGGCGGAACGAAGACGAGCTGCTGGGGTACTACGAATACGTCCTGACCACGCACATCATGGCCTGCGTGCGGCTCGCCGAATGGGAGGAGGTGCGGGTTGAACTGGAGCGGTACGCCGGCACCGGACACCGGGGGCTGTTCTACTTCGGCGGCGCCGTCAGCTACGCGTATGCCATGCGGGAGATCCTGCGGGGACGGACGGCCAGCGGGCTGCAGATGCTTAACGCCGCCATCGAGGGACTGCGCCAGTCCGACCTCGAACACCTGCTGCCCATCGCCCTCGCCTCCGGGGCCTACGCCTCCGCCATGGCCGGCCTGACCGCGCTCGCCGGAGAATACCTGGCCGCATACGCCGATGTGCCGTATAAATCCGTGCCGCAGCTGCAGCTCCTGAGCCAGGGGTACGTGGCCGCCGCCGGCTACCTCATTCAAAACGGCGACGGCGGACTCGGGAAGCTGCGTACGCTCAGCGGCGACGCGAAGAAGCGCGGCCTGGCCAGCACCGAGCTGGACCTACGGCAGCTGAGCCTGCGCCTGGGCGACCTGACGGAGCTGGACGAACTGGTAAAAGTCGCTGGCCTGACCGAGGGAACGCCTGCCGCGCAACTGACCGCGTTCGCCCGGGCCCTGCGCGACGAAGACATGGACGCCGTGCTCAGGCTCAGCCGCGATCCCTCGGCCGGGCACGCCCTGCGGCTGACCCTGCAGAGCCTTCAGCAGCGGGATCTGCTGCCCGAACATACCGGTGGAGCCGCTGGGCGGCAGGAGTTCCTGCAGCAGGTCAAACGGCAGCTGCAGAAACTGTCCCTGGTGCCGGATACCGCCGGCGGGCTGCAGACAGGCACGGCAGGCGGACTGTTAGCCGACGGATTGCCAGCGGGCGGACTCGCGGCCCGCGGGTCGTCCGGGGCGGGACTGACCGCGTTCGGCCTGCCTGCTGCCGGGGCAGTTACGGTGCACGCCAGGCTGACCAGGCGCGAGCGGGAAATCGGACGACTGGTGGTGGACGGGTTGGCCAACTCGGACATCGCCCGGCGGCTGAGCCTGTCGGTCCGCACCGTGGAGGGCCACATCTACCGGATGTTCACCAAACTGCAGATCAGCAACCGCGAGGACCTGACCGCGGAGCACCTGGACTGACAAACCGAGTAGCCGTGCGGCCTTTCCGGCTGCCAGCGACCCCCGGCGCAACGGAGCCGGTACCTGCACGTACCTACCTGAGTAGTCCGCACGCCGTCGGCAAGCTTTCTCCAAGGTTCCTGAGTACAGTCCGGCCGCCTCGGCACGAAGAACCCGTATCGGCTACGCAAGACACTGCAGCAGCGCGACTTTAGGCTCGATAGCACGTAGCTTCAGCCGATTGGTCTCATCATGTTCAGCCCTACATCGGCGTGGTCTGACCTACCGCTCGCACCGGATGAGAAGACTTCGCACCGACACGCTCACCTGCCGCCTTCCATGCCGCCGGTTCCACCCCCGGTGGGCAGCCGCAGCAAGCTGGCCGAATCCCTCGCCACATACCTGGCCGCCACCCTCGCCGCGTCCCGGTCCGGCTGTGGCGCACTGTTGATCGGCGGCCCCGGTACCGGCAAGACGTCCCTGGCCCGCGACGTACTCCACCGGCTGCACGGCGAGGTCCACATTGACTACCTCCGCGGCAGCCCCGCCGTTGAACGTCTTCCCTACGGCGCACTGAACGTGCTGCTCGCCGAGATCCCCGAAGCGGAATTGGGACACCCGCTGGCCGTGGTGTGCAGTGTGGCCAGTTTCCTGCACCGGCGATCGGGCGGCAAGCCCGTGCTGCTGTTTGTGGACAACGCGCACGCGATCGATCCGCTCGCTGCCGCGGTCATTACCGCAATGGCCGACGACGGCGACGCCCGCCTTCTGGTGTGTGCGGACGATGCGCGTCGCACGCCTGCCGGGCTGCTCCGCCTATGGAAGGACGGCCGGCTTGCGCGGACGGACCTGAGGGACTTCGGCGTGGAAGAAACCGGTGAATGGCTCGGGGCGGCACTTGGTCCGGGACTGACCCTCTTGGCCGTGCAGGCGCTGCATGAAGCCAGCGGCGGCAATCCGCGGCTGCTGCGCGTGCTCACCCGCGAATGGGTCGAATCCGGCCGGCTGGTACATTGCGACGCCGGGTGGATCCTCACCGAGGCGGACCAGGAAGGCATGGAGCAAGCAGGCCTCGAGAAGGCAGACCTGGAGCAAACAGAGCCGGAGCTGGCAAGCCTGCCAGCCGCCCCCATTGGCACGAATCCGTGTCTATCGGTGCTCACCACTGCAGAGCATGCGGTGCTCGACGGCCGCTATCTTGACGTCGTCGCAGCGGTGGAGGATCTCCTGCCGTCGAGGAACCCCGCCCTGCGGCTGCGGGTAGGAGCAGCCCTCTGTGAAGCCATGGCCGCCACCGGTCGCGAAACCGATGCCCTGGAACTCGCCGCCGAACTGCTCGCCGCCGAACTGCTCGGCACGGACCAAGAGGGCGGGCCCCGCCAACCGGGCGGGTTCGCCCTTGGACTTGCCGATCCCACGGATGAACTTGCTCAACGCACAAGCGGGATTGCCTACGGGGTCCGGCTGCTGGCGCACCAGCGGATGTGGGACGGCTTCGGCCGGTTGTTCGCCGCCGCCACCCCGTCCCGGGCGGACCTCAGCTCCGGCCTGCCGGTCGGCCGTGCCCGGATCTGGCTGTGGATCGAAACGGCTGAGGCGGTAGCCAGCACGGATGCAGGCCTGGCGGACGAAGCGCTGGCCAAACTGCGCCCCGTGCTGGCGCAACTCCAGACCGGCCCCTCCGAGAACGGGCTGAACGCGCTTGCCTCCGCGGCGGCCGCCTACGCGTTCGCCCTCGCCGGCGATAGGCAAGGTGCACGCGCGCAGCTCAGCCAGCTTCCCGCCGTCGTACTTCGTGCCGGCCCTAGGGGGCTGAGCTGGCAGCAGCAGGTCTGGATCCGCTACCTCGGCGCCATGGCCTCGGCCACGGTAGGCCATCGTGACCAGGCCATCGCCCGGCTGCTTCAGGGCGCCGCCCAGGCCACCACCCGCGGCGCGCTCACGGACGAACTGCTGTTCGTCAGCGGTGCGGTCCGCCTCGGCGCCACCGGATCCGCCGCTCGGCTCGCCGCGATCGCGGGCCAGATGCAGGGGGACTTTGCCCGGCTGTGCGGGCTCTTCGGTGAAGGCATCGCGCGCGGGGACGCAGAACGACTGTTCGCCGCGGCGGACCAGGCCGTGTGCCAGGGAAACCGGGTCTTGGCCCAGGAGGCCGCTCGGGCCGGATTGACCATAGCGGCGCGGCAGCACGACACCTCGCTGATGCGTTCCGCGCACACTTTCATTCTTGCCGAACGCAGGCTGCCGGACTTCGCGCCCGGCAGCGGCGGCACTCACGATGCCCTTAGTGGGCGTGAGCGCGAGATCGCTTCGCTGGCAGCAACAGGCGCCAGCAACGCGGTCATCGCGTATCGGCTGCACGTGTCCATCCGCACCGTGGAAGGCCACCTGCAGCAAATTTACCGAAAATTGCAGGTTGGCCCGCCGGCTGTCCCGGCCGGCGCGTTTGCCTAAGTCAGCTGGGCGGTAACACAGCAGAAACACGGTTAATCATGAGTCACTCGATCATCTCCGCACACGCGGGGGCCTTGGCAGAGGCAGGACACAACGGGGAAACGGCACCAGGGGAGGCGCTGACCGGGGAAACAGTCTTTGGGGAATCACCACCAATAAGTACGACGGCGGTGCCTCGCCTTCCAGCCTCGGCAGAACTTCCAGCCTTGGCAGGACGCGGGCGCGCCACGGCCGCAGTCACGGCAATCCTGAACAGCAAGACTGTCCGCGGCGCACTGATAATAGGGGCGCCGGGGATCGGGAAGACCGCTCTGCTCGGCCACATCGCCCAGGTGTTGAGGCCGGATTTCCGTTTCATCCGGCTTGCCGGCAGCGCGGCATCGCTGCTCGACGTACCGTTCGCGGCGCTGGGTCCGCTGCTCGGCGATGAGGTTCCACCGGCACCGGACACGCCGCCGGTGGAGGTCCTGCGGGCAACCCTGCGGTTCCTCTCTGGCCGCGCCGAACCGCCCGTGCTGCTGGTGGACGATGCCCACGAACTCGATCCCGTCAGCGCGGTCATACTGGCCCAGCTGATCGGAACCGGAGCAGTAAAAGCGCTGCTCGCGGCCCGGCCGGGGAATTCCGTTGATCCGGAGCTGGCGGCCTTGCAGCAGGACGGCCAGCTGGAACGTTGCGAACTGGCCCCGCTGACTGTGCCGGAAGTCCACGACGTCGTCCGGCACGTCCTCGGAGGTCCGGTGCTCCCGGCCGCCACACGACTGCTCTCCCGGAACTCCGTCGGTCATCCACGGAACCTGCTGGCCTTGCTCGAGGAAAGCCGTCGGCTGAACCGGCTGGTCGAACACAACGGCAATTGGCTGCCCACCGGCCGGTTCCCGGAAACCAGCGAGCTCCTGCAGGACATGCTCCGGGAGGACCTGCAGCGGTTGGCAACCGCGGAGCAGGAAGCGGTCTACGCCGTGGCCCTCGCCGGTCCGCTGCGCTTGCGCCTGCTGTCTCGGCTCGCACGGGGAGGGCACTTCGAGCGGCTCCAGGCCGGCCGCCTGCTCGAGTTCGATTTCGAAGAGACGGACCAGAATAGGGACCCGGACTCGGATCAGCAGGACTACACCCAGAATCAGCACCAGGCCCACCGCCAGGACCGGGCAGCCGCGGCGGAAGCGTTGGCCCACTTCGGTCCGTTGGTCCGGCTCGGGCCGGCCTACCCCGCAGCGGCGGTGCGCAGTATCGCGCCCGCCGGCACCCGTCGAGAACTGTACGGCCGCTTCACCCAGATCCTCGTCGACGAACCGGAGCTAACTCCCGACAGCGTGGGGCCGGCCAGGTGGGCCCTCGACGCTCAGCTTCCGCTGAGCGAGAAGACACTGCTGGCCACCGCGCAGCAGGCCAACCGGGGTCACGACCTCGCGCTGGCGCTGCGGGCCGCGACGGTGATCGAGTCGCCGCAGCTGGCACCCGCGGCGGAAGTAGAGATCATCCGGATCTACCTGCGACAGGGGTATGCCGGCCGCGCGCTGGCCCGGTTGTCCAAGGTTCTGGCCAATTCCACCGACCCTGCCGTGCTCCGCGACGCGGTCCTGCTGGGCCAGGAAGTCGTGGTGCGGACCGGTGCCGGGGCGGAGCTGTTGAGCCAGCTGCTCCGGAACTGGGACATCGCGTTGACGCGCCGGATCTTGAAGCCGGAGGACCGCCGGTTCGACAGGCTGCTGCACCATCATGCGATGCAACTGGAAGGCCGGTTTGCCGAAAGCATCCCGGGCCTGTGGCGGTTGGCTGCCGAGGCAGACGCCGCTCAGCAGTACGAGGGTCGCCAGGACCCGGCCACCGAACACGTAGTCCTGGTGGCTAAGACGCTCCTGGCCGAGGCGGCTCTGGCCACCGGCGACCGGCAGACCAGCGCCGACATCGCCAGCGCGGTGCTCCGCCTCCTGGAGGACGAACCGGACACCGGGAACGTTTTGCAGGAAGGCCTGGCCCTCCGCCTCATCCGCTGCCTGGTCCAGGCCAGCCACCTCACCGACGCCACCGGACATCTGGAACGCTACGATACCGACAGGCCGGAATCCCTGGTGGTCTTCGGTGGAACCACTGAGTTCCTGCACGGCTGGGTGGAACTCAAACAAGGGCGCGTCCGGGCCAGCCTGGACCGGCTGCTGCTGGCAGTGGACTCGCTGCGGATGCAGGATCCGCACCAGCTGCTCGGTTACTCGCTGGGCCTGGCCGCGGATGCAGCCGCCATGCTCAACGAGCGCGGGACCGTTGCATCGTGCACCAGCGCCTTCAGTGAGCACCGGGCTCACCACCGGGGCACCATCCGCGAGGCCATGCCCCTGACGGCCCAGGCGCGGATTGCCGCCGCCGGCGCTGCCACGCAGGGCATGACCGCTGCGGTCCAGGAGCTGACCGGGCTGGCGGCACGTCTGGCCCAACTCGGCCGGGTGACGGAGGAAACCGAAGTCCACATCCTGTTGCTGCGGCTCGGTGAACTGGACGGGCTGGCGCGGCTGCGGGACATTACCGCAGCACCGGCCGGCAGGGAAAACGGGTTGCTGCATGCCTTCGCCCAGGCACTGCTGGATAAGAATGCGGACCGCATCCTCGTCCTCGCCCGGGACGCGGCCGATGCCGGATACCCGCTGCTGGCCGCGGAAGCAGCCGCCTACGGCGCCCGGTACCTGGCACGCGAGGGCCAACACGACGGGCACCGCGACGGCCACCGGGCCAGACAGCGGAAGGCCTTGCGGCTGGTCCATCAGCTGCGCCTGCAACTGCCGGACGTGGTGACCTCGCAGCTGGGCGAGCCGTTTGTCACCCGGGAGCTGACCTACCGCGAACGGGACGTCGTCACGCTCGTGGCGCAGGGCATGCGCAGCCGGGACATCGCGGCGCGGCTGGGCGTTTCCGTGCGGACCGTGGACGGCCATATTTACCGCATCTACGACAAGCTGCATGTGCGCACTCGAGCTGAGCTTGCCGCCGTCGTACTCAGTGGCACGCAACAGGTGGAGCCTAGGGCGCTCGCTCCACGTGATTCCGTGCCCGTGTTGCAAGTAGGAGGCGGGTAAAACGCGTAGGAAGCACTCGTGCCGGGGGCTCCGCCGCTTCCTAGGCTGAGGGAATGGGGCAGGCGACGCCACGGCCAACCCGCTCCTGATCCGGGCCGCGGCGGGAAAGCCCCCGCAACTGCCGCGGTCCCGGCCTTGACGGGACCGGCGGTGAACGAAGTCTTCTGAGACCGAGACTTTGCCCCGTCACTGCCGGCCCCGTCTCCCGATCTTGCATTCATTGCCGCTCCCTTGCCGGAGCATCGCTAGTCACCATCCATAAACACCTAGCCACCATCCATAAACCACTGCGTACCTAATCCTTGGGGGATTGATCAACGTGGAGAAGAATGCCTTAGCTGCCCCTGAAAACTGTTCGACCGGGACGCTGGCATGAGCACGTCGGCGAAGATTCCGCACCCTGCCGTTCCGGTTTTTTTCGATCCAAGCGGTAAACGCTGGCGTCGCGTCATGCTCGTCCTGACTGCCCTGCTCGTCGCCATGGCCGGAACTGTGGCCTTCGTGACGCCCAGCGCTCTGGCCCCGACCTGGACCCCGCCGGAAAACCAGTCCGCCAGCTATCCGCGTGAGCTTCTCGCCAGTTGGGACGAAGAGAACATCCCACTGATCGGCGAGGAAACCGGCTTCGCCTTCGTCCGGGTGGACACGGTGGAGCGGATCGGTGGCAAGGTCATGCTCACGGACCCGTTCAGCGACAAGGTCTTCCGGGAAGCCGCCCCTGCTGAAGCGGAGGAAATCGGTCACGCCCCGTACACGGTGGAACGCTTCGGCACCCCGGCCGAGAAACAGCTGATGCTGACCTTCGACGACGGCCCCAGCGCATAGTACACCCCGCAGATCCTGGACCTGCTCTTGCGCGAAGGCGTGCCATCCACGTTCTTCAGCCTCGGCCAGAACGTGGTCAAGAATCCCGACGTCTTCCAGCGCATCATTCGTGAAGGCCATATGGTAGCCAACCACACCATGAGCCACATCGATTTTTATGAGCACGGCGACGTCCGCAACCGCGAGGAGCTGATCGGCACGGACCGGATCATGCGCTCTGTGGGCGGGTATGCCACGCGGCTGTTCCGCATCCCGAAAGGCGACCCGGATAACAACGCCCTAGCGGTGCTGCAGGCGCAGCAGCTCGGGTACCTGCACGTGGACATGGACATGGACACGCTGGACTGGTCCTATGACCCGGGCGAGGAGATCCCGGTGCCGGAACTCGACGGCGATGGCCACATCATCCTCATGCACGACGGCGGCGGCGACCGTTCCGGGACCGTGGCAGTTTTGGCGAAGCTCATCGAGCAGGCCAAGGACAAGGGCTACACTTTCACCACGCTGGCGCCGATCGTGCCAACGGGCTATCTCCCGGTGAAGTCCTACGAAGCGGGCCTCGTCGATCACGCCACCGCGGCGGTGAACACGCTTTACATGGTTGCCCCGCCTACGCTCATCAGCTGGCTGTTCTGGTTCGGCATCGGCTCGCTGACCCTGATGACCCTCGCCTACATAGTCCTGGCGCTCATCGGGCATCGCCGGCAGACCCGCAAGCAGTGGTCCGCGCTGGACGAGGCGTCCTTGCCGCTTGTCAGTGTGATTCTGCCGGTGTTCAACGAGGAACCCGTCATCTTGAAGACCCTGCAGGCCTTGAAGAATAGTGATTACACGGCCATGGAAGTCATCGCGGTCAACGACGGTTCAACCGATAACACCTTGGCGGTGATGAACGAGTTCGCCCGGGACTGGCCCGGCCTGCGGGTGCTGACGCAGGCCAACGGCGGCAAATCCGCGGCGAGTAACTTCGGCATCGCCATGGCCCGGGGCGAAATCATCGTCACGCTCGACGGCGATACCCTGTTCGAATCCCAGACGGTCCGGATGCTTGCCCGCCACTTCTGCGATCCCGACGGCGGCGACCGCGTGGGCGCCGTGGCCGGCCACGTAAAAGTGGGCAACCGGCGCAACCTGCTTACCGCTTGGCAGTCCTTGGAGTACATCTCCGGCATCTGCGTCACGCGTATGGCCGAAGGCTTGGTTGGCGCCATCTCGATTGTGCCCGGAGCCTGCGCCGGATGGCGCAAGGAGGCGCTCGACGTCGTCGGCGGTTACTCGCACGACACCATGGCCGAGGACGCCGACCTCACCCTGTGCATCCAGCGCCTGGGCTACCGGATCGTGCAGGAGAACAAGGCTGTGGCCTGGACCGAGGCACCGATGACCGTGAGCGGCCTGGCCAAGCAGCGGCTGCGCTGGACCTACGGCAACATCCAGGCGCTGCGAAAGCACTACACGATGATCCTGCGTCCCAAGTACGGGGTCCTGGGCATGGTTGCCCTGCCGTACGCGCTGCTCTCCACCCTGGTTCCGCTGGTGTTCATGCCGCTGACCGTCGTGGTGGCCGGCATCAGCCTGGCCAACGGCAACTGGCAGAGCATCGCTTGGTTTGCGCTCTTCGTCGCCGTGACGCACTTTGTCATCTCGGTGATCGCGCTGACGATGGTCAAGGAGAGCCTGTGGCACCTGCTCATGGTGCCGATCTACCGGCTGATCTACGAGCCGCTGCGGGCCTATCTGTTGTATGCCGCCCTGATCCAAGCCATGCGGGGCCAGGTGGTCGGCTGGTACAAACCGGAACGGACCAACAGCGTCATCGCCCCGAGCATGTCCACCCGGCTCAGTACATAGCCGCCAGCAACGGCAGGATGTGTTCGGTCAGCAGGGGAGCGAGGTCCTGCCGCGTGGAAGCCTCGTCCGGATGCAGCCAGAGGACCTCCTCGATCTCTGCCGCCGCGACAGGAGCCTGGCGGACCGAGCAGCTGAAGATCCCGGCGTCGATAAAAGTGTCCGCCTCATTGGCAGCAGCGCCGTACCAGCGGCCAAGGTCCGTCAGCCCGGACTCGTCCACCCGGATTCCCAGTTCTTCCTCGAGTTCGCGCACTGCAGCGGCCGCGAAGGTTTCGCCGGGCTCCAGCTTGCCACCGGGCTGCATGAACTTGGTGGTCCCATGCTTGCGGACCAGCAGCAGCCGGCCGGCGTCGTCGCGGATCACCAGGGCGGAAAGCGTCAGAACATCGGGCACCACAAGAGCGTAGCGAAAAAAGCTACACCGGTTGAACAGCCGCCAGTGGTAACGGGACCGTGCCGGCACTAATAGGCAGCAGGCTAGAGCAAGCTGCTACTGAACCCGCCGCCGAGGATGCGCGAGAACGCCCCCGGTTCTTGCTCCACGCCGCTGCAGGTGGGGGATGTTTGGCCGAGGTCCGCCTCGTCCGGATCACAGGCCGTGTCCCGGTTGAGTGACCACATGGACATCCTGCCGACACCGCGGCTCAAAGCGAACTCGTTCAAACTTTCTGCGGCTGCCAGATCAAAAACATCCGATTCGACGTCGTTCTGGCCGATCATTGGCGTCAGGCCGATCTTGCGCCAGAGCTCCTGCCCGTCCAAGCGCTGCCCAACTTGAGCATAGATGTCCCTGAGCTGTTCGTGGGTGGCATCAGCCGCCGCTGTCGAAGCATCAAGCATGGACTGCCCACCATCCCGGCTGTCGCTGAAGTTCATGGTCATGATGTTGACGCCCGCTAGGTCTACTCCGGAGTCGAGCATCTGTGCCACCGCGGCAATACTCTCTTCCTCCAGGCCATTCGGAGAAACTGGCAACGTTAGCCAGACTTGTAACGGATTCTGCGGTCCGCGCTCCTGCTGCAGCAAAGCCACTGCCTCAGAGCGCAGCCGTAGGGACTCTTCGTCCTTGAGGTCGTTCCCTTCGACGTCGAGGTCGATGGTGCTGATGCCATAGCGGTCCACCACGCTCCTGTATGCCTCGGTCAATGCTCCGAGGTCAGCGCAGACCGTGGCCAGTTCCTCCTCGAGCTGCCCGCCGAAGGAGATGACGACGTCTCCACCATTTGCCCTCAACCCGGCTATGCGCTGGTCCAGTCCGAGCGTCCCCGCCTTGTCCAAGCTGAGATAACCGCCCCAGGACGGGGTGCAGGGATCATCGGGATGCGCCACGATGAAAGACAGCACCGCGAGTCCGGCTGCTGGATTCGGCGGTTTGTCCAGTTCGTATTCGGACGGCAGGGTTACGTCCACGTAGCCGGCGTACCACGGGGCAGGTGTGTCGGCAGACGGCTCATTCATATCGGTACAACCTGAAATGGCGACAACCAGCGCGAGGGAACCGGCAACCATTGCACCGCGTAGTTGAAATGGGCTCCACATCGCCGGGTCCCCAAACTGTTGGCGAAAATGCGCGTGCAATTGCCGTCAGTCTAACTTTCGTTTGTTGGCCTGGCCTAGAGCCGCAAGAACTGCCGCAGCAGCTACTACCCGGCTGCTTGGGCTGCTATGGCGAGCGCCTCGGGGATTCCGGCGTGCCAGTACAGGTTTCGGCGCGCTCTTCGTTCCGGGTCGAGGTATGCCGGCGGGATGAACCAGGGGATGCCTTGCCGGACCTCGATTTCCCAGTTCCCGTTGTCCATAAGAGCGTGGTGAAACGAACAAAGTAACGTCCCGTTAACGACCTCCGTAAGGCCGCCGTCCCACCAGGGCTTGATGTGGTGGGCTTCGGCCCAGACAGCGGGTATGCAGCAGTCCGGAAAGGCACAGCCTTTGTCCCTTGCGACAAGCGCACGGCGCATCGCGCGGTTGAAGAACCGCTGCTTCCTGCCGACGTCGAGAATTTCGCCCTTCGAGCCGAGCACCACCGGGATAATGTCTGCGTCGCAGGCGATCCGCCGGGCCGTCTTGGGAGTGACCAGCCCGCCGAACACGGCATGGCCGCTTCCCGCGATTTCGCCGCGCAGTTGCTGGTATCCGATGGTGACCATGACTTGGGGACGATGCCCGCCGGTGTCCGGCAGCTCGTCCGTGGCCAGTGCCAGTTTGCAGCCCGCGACGAGCCCGTCAAGCAGCTGCTGCTCTCTGGTGCGCGGGTCCTCCCACGCCTGGCCGCTGTCCTGTCCGTTCTCCGGCTCGGCACCGATAGCCACAGGGTTTTCGGAGGATGCGCCTGATTCCGAAGGTGCGCGGTTTGCGGCGATGCGCGGGTTGGTGGCCACGTTCATGACCGTGGCGATGTACTCATGCTGTTCGTCGGTGGCCGCGATTTCGAGTTTGTGGAGACCGTTTCGCTTGCCCTTGTAGAAGACGCCTTGTCGAGCCTTGAGCAGTTCAGGGGACGGCTGGGCCCCGTCCTGATCCAGTGCTGCTTCCCACGTGGCCACGAGTGTAAACAGCACGTCTGCGTTGGTCTCCTGGGCCTGGCGGGTGAGGTTCTCCTCCATGGCGGCCAGTGCTTCAGGGGCCGCTACCGGGCGGACGCGGTCCACCGCATCCCGGATCATGGTGGCGGCCTTGCCGCTGATGGCTCCCTCGGCCAGCGCTTCGCCGAGATGTTCGAGTTTCGCTGCTCCCAGCTCGCCAGTGAGCTGGCGCCGCGGCAGAATGTCCGCCGCTACCCGGAGCCGGCGGCGCGCCTCCGTCCGGCTGATGCCGAGGCGCCCCCGAAGATAGTCGGCTGCGTCTTTGAACTCGGGGCGCGGCTTCTTCCGACCGGTGCCAGTTGCTGTGGCGGACGTTGTGTCCGATACAGCGGCACCGGGAGTGGACGTGTCCGATACAGCGGCACCGGGAGTGGACGTGTCCGATGGTGCCGGAGGATCCGACCAGCCAAGCCTGCCGCTGGACTCACCGAGGGCTGCAACGTTCTGGTCTTCCACTGCTCTGGCACCGACCAGCTGCAGAAATTCGACGACTTTGGCCAGTTCTTCAGTGAACGCAACAGAGTCAGCGAGATCCCGGCGGGACATCAGCAGTGAATCCTGGACAAACTCATCGGCTATGCGGAGGACTTCGGAGCGCAGGGCGGCGAGGGAGCTGCCCGCTCCGTCCGTTTCCTCCAGCATTCCAATGGCCATACCTCAAGGCTATTAGAACGCCTGTTCGAGGAGGATGGTTCCTCGGGTTATGTGGACAAGTTCCGACTGTGGAGGGGGAGTGCCGTCTACCCGAGGGGCATGCAACACCCGGTAGGGCGAGGAAGCGTCCTTCCCCGCCACCAAACCATGCAGGCGGAGGTCGATTCCTTCCTCCGCCTGCGCGTCAGCTTGTCCATGAGCGTTCTTGCGGCCGGACTTCATTCTCGGATCGATGCGGATGACTGCGGCTGCCGGTGACGCTCAATGGAGCCCTACGTGTGAATGCAGCCCAAGGTCGTCGACGTCGGCAGGTCCTTCAGCTGGTTCCTCCGCATGCATCCGTTCGTCGCTTGGATCGAATGCTGCGTCTCCTTCCGCAGGAGCCTCGCTGTGGACCCTGAGCTCCTGGCTCGAATACTTGTCTTTTTCCATTTCCGTCACCTTCCAGATACTCATGAACCGATGGGAACTTTCTGTTGGATCGGCAGGGCAGGACGGGTTTCACTGATCTTAGAAGGCGAGCAGTCAAGCCGATACTGGCACGGCTGTTCAGGACTTCGCCCGGCCTCGCCTGCTCTTGCCTGTGTCGTACGTCCGCGCCAGTTGTGCCAGCGCCAGTGCGGCGACGAGCAGGCCAAAGTCACGCAGGGCGACGTCGTAGAAACCGGAGTACGTCAGCAGATTAATGATGATGCCCGCGAGCCACAGGGCCACGACATAGGCCGCATAGCGTGGTTTGATTGCAATCATTATGCCGGCAACAATCTCGACGATGCCGATGATAATCATTGCGGTATGGCTGCTGAAAGGCAGCACATCTACTAACCAAGGGGCCAAATAAGCCTCCCAGTTGGTCAGGACGTTGGCGAATTTATCCACACCGAAAACAATCGGAAGGACAATGAAGCCAACCCAGAGTGTCAAAAACGCGCCATAGGCCGGTTCTGCCTTGGCCCGCTGAAAGGCCTGGCTGATCCCGCTACCGGCGGGGATGGGAATAGAGGTGGCAGCCACGATAATCTCCTTTGAAGTGACGATGGTGACGATGGTGACGATGGTGACGATGGTGACGATGGTGACGATGGTATTGGTGCAATCCGGATGCGCTTGAGTTCTTGGAGTCCCGATGTTTTATTCGAGCCATCGGGACGGCAACCCGGAGGGATGCCGCGGCCAGCCGGGGCGGGGTGGCCGCGGCGGGTACGTGGGCGCATGCCCTCGATTGGCCGCTACCCTAAGCGGCCGCCGGGATCCCGCAAGTTGATGGACCAGTACGCGCCGGCGCCCATCAGGACAAAACCGATGACTCCGATGAGCGCAGGTTGATGGGAGATACCGAAGATCAGTAGCAGGAATCCGGCAATCATGATGAGGATTCCGGCCGGTAGGGGGAACATGCGCGAAGGGCTTGACCAACCTGAGAGCAGCTTTCGGGCCAGCTTGGGATCCTCGGCGCTTAACTCTCGTTCCAGTTCTTCGAACTGCTTCCGTTCCTCATTCGACAGGGGCACCAGAATCTCCCTTTCTGCGGCGGGAGCAGTAGCTCCGGGCAGTCTCCCGGCAGGAGTTCTGGCGGGCGGCTCGGCTAAAGCGTCTTTAGGTGTTCGGGTTTCCCGCCGTAGCAAGGGGGATTGCCGACGAAGGCTGCGGGTTCCGCCTCTGCCTTCGGGGATTTCAGCGTCAAGAGAAGTGTGTTAGAGCAGACTTTACTACAGTAAATTCCGTAAAAATAGACCGCGGCTTTCTGCCCGTAGGAGGGCACGAGACTTTCGGGGCAAGGCGCTGCTCGTCCGACTAGCTTGCACGGCTGAGAAATAAGAGCTCGGGCGGCCGAAATGGTGGCACTGAGCGCCCATATTTATTACAATGAAGTCCGTGGAAAATGACCAGAACCACACCCCGCTCGGCCCGCTTCCGGCCAACTCGGGAACGAATGCACCCATGTCTTCGGCGCGCGCGGCTCTGCTGCAGCGGCTGCGCGACCAGCCCGAGGCCTGCACCGTGGAGAAACTGTCGACCGACACCGGCCAGCACCAGAATACGATCCGCGAACATCTAGAGGCGTTGGTCGAAGCCGGGCTGGCCCGGCGGATGACGGCAGCCCGGGGCAGCCGGGGAAGACCAGCACGGCTGTACCAGGCGGTCCCGGAGGAATCACAGGCCACAGCCTACGCCGCGCTTGCGACGATTCTCGCCTCGCATATTGCAAACAGCAGTACTCAACCACGGGCGGAGGGGATCAGTGTCGGTGAATTGTGGGCCAGGCAGTTGGAACGCGATGGGCCTCCTTCCGGGACCGATCACCCGATGGACGGGACGGATGGTCTGTCAGCGCGCCGGCGGACGGTGGCACTACTGGAATCTGTCGGATTCGGAGTTGACGTCGATGCTTCATGGAGCGCGGTTAGACTGACCCGTTGTCCGCTACTGCAGGCTGCCCGCCAGACCCCGCACGTTGTCTGCTCGGTGCACCTGGGCATGGTGCGCGGCTTGCTCGCCCAGCTGGGGGAGGATCCTGACCAAGCCCAACTGATTCCCTTCGCCGAACCCGGGGCCTGCATCCTGCGGTTGGGCCACCCGAGGCAAGGCCCCGAGGAGATGGACCAACAGGCGGATCCCACAGGGCCGTCGTCCAAGCCCGTCCGCCGAACCGGCCACACCGGAGCATAAGCGTTCCAGGGCACCGTCAAAGCGGGACCTCGTACCCTTCTGCCTTCGGGCCAGGACTGCCATCATGGAGCCATGGATACCACCGACCCGGTTTTGCAGGCCCAAGCCAATCTCAAAGAGGCCGAAAAGCAGTTCAAGCACGCGCAGGAGCAGTTCAAGCGACACGAGATTCCCCAAGAGCGGCTCGACGAATTAGGCAGGCTGCGGGACCTCGCCGCGGACGATCTGCGCCGCACCACAAAAGTATTCGGTTCCCCGATTCCCGATGACGAGAGGTGGAGTGGAAACTTCAGACCCGCCTGACACAGGGCAGGTTGGACCTGACCAAGCAGTACCAGCCGCTCAAGGAAGGCCCCATGAAGTACTCGGCGAAGGTTGTTTCATCAGTGCTGTTCGTATCCCAACTCGAGCGGTCAGTGAACTTCTACTGTGACGTGTTCGGCTGCGAGCAGGCCATCAGGGAGGAGGGCGCAGCCCTTCTTCTGGACCCCGGGGGATTCCAGGTCTATCTGATTGCGCAAGGCTCGGGAGCCGCACACTATCCCACCGGCGTCGGGCCCCGTCTGCTGATGTGGGCGACCGACAGCATGGAGGGGCTCGAGCATTTCGAGCAGGTGCTGAAAGACAGGACCGATCACACCTACAAACACTCAACAGGCGGCGTGACATTTGTTGAGGTCCGGGACCCGGATGGCATCCGGGTCGTCATCGCCTACCCCGATCCCGAGCAAATGCCTCGTTCCGTCCTGGACCTGCGCCTCTACCTGTGAAGTTGCGGCTCCGCTGCGGTTCTAGGTGCCCCCGGCCCGCACCGTTCCGTTTTCCAGATAGTTAGCCACCGCTTTTTCGCTGACCCGGTAGCTTTGGCCGATCCGGACGGCCGGCAGCTTGCCGGTGTGGACCAGCCGGTAGATGGTCATTTTCGAGACGCTCAGGTGCCCGGCGACCTGGGCGACGGACAGATATGTCGTGTTGCTGTCGATCTGGTTATCCATCTGGATCCCCTCCTAGTGTCAGCCGACGGTCAACGCCTTATTGAGGAAGGCGCTGATGACGCGGCCTGCAGTATTTGTGTACGACGACGCCGCCTGCGCGCGTTTGCCGGTGACGGCCAGCGTGTTTTGGTGCGTCGGCTGGGAGCGCATGCGGTCGTTCAGATAGAGCAGGGCTTCGAGGACTTCGGTGAGTTCGCCGTCGTCCTCTACGGTTTTCTGTAGCAGCCGCGCGTGGGCGGCGCGCAGGGTTGGCCCCGGCGTGCAGCCCAGCTCCCGGTCCAGCAGGCGCCGGCACTTGTCGTAGGCCTGGAGGCCCTCGGCGTAGCGGCCGGCAGACTCCAGCGTGGCGACCAGCGTGGACCACGCACGTTCGTTCAGCGGCTCCGACGCCACAGCCCGCCCGGCCCAGTGCAGCGCATCCTGCGTGCGTCCCAGATACTCAGCGGTTTCGGCCGCCCGGATCTGCACCGACGTCACCAGGGACGCATGGTGGACACGAGCCTCGTCGGCCCACTCGGTCGCCAGCTCGTCCCCGAGCAGCGGCGCCGATGCCAGCTTCAGTGCCTGTGCCAGCAGGGGATAGGCCTCCGCCGGCGCGCTTTCGTCGGCCTCGGCGACCAACTGGTTGAACCGGACCAGATCCACTTCCACCAGGTCCGGATCGAGGACGTAGCTGCCGGTTGCGGTCCGCAGCGGGCCGGTCTTGGCGTCGCCGGGCTGCAGACTGCGCCGCAGCAGGCTGACGTAGCTTTCCAGCGTGGCCTGTGCTTTGCCCGGTGGTTTGCTGCCCCAGAGCAATTCGATGAGCTCGCCTTTGGAAACGGGCGAGCCGAGTCTCAGCAGCAGAATTTCAAAGATCTGCCTGGCCTTCGGGCTGCCGAGGGTGGCCGACGTCAGGACGGTTTTGCCCCGACGGACTTCAAGGTTGCCGATCATCTGTACAGAAATGGGCGTGGCGTGCCCGGCGGTTATTTGCTCCACACATCCCCCTTGCATCTCGCATTCCCCAATGCGTCGCATTCCCCACGAATGCTCTCTTCATCATGACTGGTAACGATTGAGTTTCAATGGTGCAGTTGGGGCATGTCGGCCGCCCAAAATTGGGGGTTGCCCGAATATGGATTCTGAGGCAAAGGCAACGAAGGGCAGTTGGATATGACAGTGCTGATAGCGGGATGCGGCGACCTGGGGACGGAAGCGGGACTGCGGTTTGCCGCGGCCGGCCACCGCGTGATCGGCTGGCGGCGCTCGCCGGAAAAGCTGCCCGCGCAGCTGGAGGGCGCCGCCGTGGACCTCACCGGTCCGCTGCCCGAAATCCCGGCCGACACGGACATTGTGGTCATCGCGACGGCGGCTGCCGAGCGGACGGAGGCGGCCTACCGCAGCGCGTACGTTGACGCGCTCGCCAACCTGCTGGATGCGATGGAGCACGACGGCGTCCGGCCGCGCCGGGTGTTGTTCGTGTCTTCCACCGCGGTGTACGGGGAGAACGACGGCGGCGAGGTCGACGAAGCCACGCCGGCCCGGCCATCGACGGCCACCGGCAAGATCTTGCGCGAGGCGGAGGAGTTGCTGCACGCCCGGCTGCCGTCCGCCGTCGTGCTGCGCCTGGGCGGCATCTACGGTCCGGGACGCACACGGCTGATCGACCAGGTTCGGCAGGGGACCGCGGTGATCCCGGATCCGCCCCGGCTGACCAACCGGATCCACCGGGACGATGCCGCCGCGGCGATCGTGCACCTGGCCACGGCCATCGAGGTGCCGGAGCCGCTGTATGTCGGGGTCGATTCCGAACCGGCGGAACTGGGGGAGGTGTTGCGGTTCCTGGCGAGCGAACTGGGCGTGCCGGAACCGCCGGCCGCTGGGGTAGCGGCGATACGTGGCGGGAACAACGCGCCGGGCGGAACCAACGCGCGCGGCGGGGATAAGCGCTGCAGCAACAGGCGGCTCATCTCCACCGGTTTCCGGTTCAGCTTTCCGTCATTCCGCGAGGGCTATCGCGCCGTGCTCGCCGGCGAGGGCGTGCGCCACCCCTGACGGTCAGCCTCCGCTCGGCGGGCGAGGGTGTGCGCCACCCGCGAAGTTCGTTTTCTGTTTGCCGCGGCGCTCATCAAAGTCAGCACCGTCGGCACGTCTGGATGGTGACCGGGGCGGGTACATGAACCTTGAGGGTGCACATTGGGCCGCGGGCCAACGGGCCAAAAACCGGACGCCGCGGGTCGAAAAACGCGGGCAGCGAGGGGATGACCATGACACAGCATGAAGCAGAAGCGAGCAGGGGCAGCCCGCGCACGATCCAGGAGGTGCTCAATTCGCACCTCCACTGCCGCACGGTGGGGGATCTGGAAGGTGACCTGCGCGAGAACTATGCGGACGACGTCGTACTTCTGTCGGCTGAGGGAGTGAACCGCGGCCACGACGGCGTGCGGTACCTTGCGGGCGTTCTGCAGAGCTACATCAAGGACGGGTCGTTTCAGTTCCACAAACTGCTGACCGACGGCGAGGTTGGCATGCTGGTATGGACCGGCTCCACGGACGAGCTGGAAATTCACGACGGCGTGGACAGTTTTGTGGTCCGCGACGGCCGGATCGCGGCGCAGACCATCCACTACTCCACCCGGCGCTGACCTGCGAGCGCAATGCTCCTGTGACTCATCCCACAGGAAGGCGCGGAAGGGCCTAGGATGGTGGGAATCCGCGGTCCACGGGGATCCGAAGCGGACAGCATGATTCACGCAGTCTGGGAGGCAGAAGTGAAGAAGTTTTCTTTGACCGCAATAGGACGCCGTCATCTCGACACCGCGCGGCGGGTCACCAGCGGCAGAAGCGCCAACACGGTGTACGGCGGGCACGAACATGTTCTGCGCCAGACCGTGATCGCGCTCGCCGCTGGCCAGGAGCTGAACGAACACCTGAACCCGGGCGAGGCAACCGTCCTGGTCCTGAACGGCCGCATCCGTTTGGCCACGCAGACCGACCGCTGGGATGGCCGGGATGGCGATCTCCTCGTGGTTCCGCCGGGGCTGTACGCGGTCAGGGCCACGGAGGACTCAGTTGTCCTGCTGACCGTGGCCAAAACGGACCGGCTGCAGCAGCGCCCGGACGCTGGCTCTGCAACCCGGGAGGTGCCGGAGCCCAAAGCGGAGGATGAGGTGCCGGTCTCGGGGTATGAGCTGGACGAAGCTGCGGCCCCGGCCCTGTCGGAGAAAGGCTAGCCGGACAACGTTAGCCGGACAGAGCCAGCCGGAGAGTAGCCGGCGTGCAGGACGGCGCCGCTCTTCCTCGTGGAGGAAGTCACCGCGCCAAGGCAGTGGCCAGTTCGTCGAGGCTGGTGATCGTGTAGTCCGGTGCTTCGAAGTAGCCCGGGTAGTCCACGCCGCTGCGGTTGAGCCAAGCGGTCTGCAGGCCGGCCCGTTTGGCGCCGTGGATGTCCCAAGGATGGACGGCCACCAGGATCATCTGGTCCGGGTCCGTCTCGCAGACCCACGCGGCGTAGTCGTAGGCAGCCCGGGCCGGCTTCCAGGCGGGTGCGTCCTCTACGGAGAGCAGGTGTTCGAACTGCTCCAGCAGGCCGGCCGACCCCAGCAGGTTCCTCGCCACGTCGGCAGAACCGTTGCTCAGCGTGACCAGGCGCAGGCCGGCGCCGCGGAGAGCGCTGATGCCCTCGGCAACATCGGGATGAAGGGACAGGGCGGAAAAGCCGTCCATGATGTGCTGCACGGCCTCGTCAAGGTCGCGGTTCAGCGGAGCGTCCTGAAGCAAGCCGCCCAGGGACTCCGCGGCGATGCGGGCGAACTTCTCGTTGTTGCCCGCGGCTGCCAGGGCAAAGCCGTCGCGCAGGAGCCCCGCAAACCACACCTTCGCCAGGAAAGCCGGAGCTCCCGCCTGCGTGAACTTGGCGGACAGGGCAGAAAGGTCGGAGAGCGTTTCGTTGACGTCGAAAACCACAATGGACGGTTTCATGGCAACACCTTTCTGCTGGCGACCTGCTGGGAACCTGCTAACGACCCTACGGGAGGGCATCCAAGCCATCCAGAGGCCTGCTGGAATCCGGCAAATGCTTGCGGCCCCGCAGGATAACTGTTAGGCCTAAGGTACTCGTAATACTCCTGCTATGAGCACATCAATCGGACCTGCGTTTGTGGTGAAGAAGGGACGTGCGGCAATGACGCGCAATAATCCTGAGGTTGAGGAAGCCGACGAGAACGATCTCGAGGTGGAGAAGCCCAAATCCTGGGCGGCCGGAATCCCCGGCGTCGTGCATTCCATGCAGCCGGCGCTGAAGCACATGGGGGTGGACCGCAGCCGGAAGACCCTGCTGGCGATGAACCAGAAGGACGGGTTCGACTGCATGAGCTGCGCGTGGCCGGATCCGGACCACCGCAAGCCCTTCGAGTACTGCGAGAACGGGGCCAAGGCCGTCACGTGGGAGGCCACGCCGGTCACCATCGCCACGGAGTTCTGGGCCGAGCACACCGTGGAAGAGCTGCGCGGCCGCAGCGAATACTGGCTGGGCATGCAGGGCCGCCTCACCGAGCCGGTGTACAAGCCGGCGGGCGCGGACCATTATCTCCCGGTCAGCTGGGATGACGCCTTCAAGATCATTGCCGCCAAGCTGAACGGCCTGGACTCACCGGACGAGGCCGCGTTCTACACCAGCGGCCGCACGTCCAACGAGGCTGCCTTCGCCTACCAGCTGTTTGTCCGCGCGTACGGCACCAACAACCTGCCGGACTGTTCCAACATGTGCCACGAGTCCTCCGGCTGGGCGATGGGCCAGACCATCGGCATCGGCAAGGCCACGGTGAAGTATGACGACTTTGGCCAGGCGGACCTGATCATCATCATGGGCCAGAACCCGGGCACCAACCACCCGCGCATGCTCACGGCTCTGGAGGAGTGCAAGGAGAACGGCGGCGAGATCGTCGCGGTCAACCCGCTGCCCGAGGCCGGCCTGCGCCGGTACAAGAACCCGCAGACGGTCAAGGGCATCATCGGCCACGGCACCGAGATCGCGGACCAGTTCCTGCAGATCCGGCTCGGCGGGGACATGGCCTTGCTCCAGGCCCTCTCCAAGCGCGTGCTCGACGCCGAGGCCGCCAATCCCGGCACCGTGCTGGACCACGAGTTCATCCAGGCCCACTGCGAGGGGCTCGAGGAACTCAAGGCGCACCTGGACAAGCTGGACGAACAGGCGGTCCTGGAGGCCACTGGTTTGCGCGCCGAGGAGATCGACGAGCTTGCCGCCCGCTACCTCAAGGCGGACAAGGTCATCATCACCTGGGCCATGGGGCTGACCCAGCAGAAGAAGGCGGTCTCCACCATCAAGGAGATCATCAACCTGCTGCTCCTGCGCGGCAACATCGGCAAGCCCGGCGCCGGCGCGTCCCCCATCCGCGGCCACAGCAATGTGCAGGGGGACAGGACCATGGGTATCTGGGAACAGATGCCGCCGTCGTTCCTTGACTCGCTTCAGGACGAATTCGGCTTCAACCCGCCGCGGGAACACGGCGTGGACGCGGTCCAGGCCATTGCCAAAATGCGCGACGGCGGGATCAAGGTTTTCATCGCGCTCGGCGGCAACATGGTGGCCGCCATTTCGGACACGGCCGCGGCCGAGGAGGCCATGGAGAACACGGAGATGATTGTCCAGATCTCCACCAAGCTCAACCGCTCGCACACCGTCATCGGCCAGGAAGCGCTGATCCTGCCCACCATGGGGCGCACCGAGATCGACCGGCAGGCCACCGGCGAGCAGTTCGTCTCCGTGGAGGACACCGTCAGCGCGGTGCACCCGTCCTGGGGCAAGGTGGAACCCGTGGCGCCGGGCCTGCTCTCCGAGGTCGCCATCGTCACCCGTCTGGCGCGCGCGGTGCTGGGGGACAAGGTCAACGTGGACTGGGCCGGCTTCGAGCGGGACTATGACAAGATCCGCGAGCACATTTCCCACGTGGTGGTCGGCTGCGAGAACTACAACCAGCGCATCCGGCAGGAGGGCGGCTTCATGCTGGCCAACGGGCCGCGCGATTCGCGCACCTTCAACACGCCTAGCGGCAAGGCCATGTTCAGCACCAATGACCTGGAGGCGCTGGACTGCCCGCCCGGCCGCCTGATCCTGCAGACCCTGCGCTCGCATGACCAGTTCAACACCACCATCTACGGCTACAACGACAGGTACCGCGGCATCAAGAAGGGCCGCCATGTGGTCTTCGTGAACCCCCAGGACCTGGTCTTGCTGGGCATCCATGACGGCCAGCTGGTTGACGTCCACGGGGAGCACGACGACGGCCGGGAGCGTGTGCTGCGCAAGTTCCGGGTAGTTGCGTACCCCACAGCCCAAGGGTGCGCGGCAGCCTACTATCCGGAGGCGAACGTGCTGGTGCCCCTGGACAGCGTGGCGGAAGTAAGCAACACGCCCGCCTCCAAGCAAGTTATCGTCCGGCTGGAACCGGTGCCGGAGGAAGCCGGGCCGGACGGCGGAAAGCAGGAAGGCGCAGGAGCCAAGGAGCCGTCAGCCGAGCTTGGCTGGGTCGGGACCGCGCAATAGGGAACTGTGAAGGTTGAGCCTGTGAATGGGCCTTGTTGCTAATAAACTCGCTACGAGGCCCTGCTTGACCTGCTAAGTACTTCTTGGAGTTCGTTGCGCCCCGATACGTTAAGTCGACTGTAAATCTGATACAAGTGGCCTTCGACGGTCCGAATGCTCAGCTGAAGAGCCTGCGCTATGGTCCTGTTGGATTCTCCTGCCGCGGCGTGCAAAGCAATGTCTCGCTGACGCGGTGTAAGCCCATCCCACAGCACGGGGTTTTCAAGCCTGGCTAGAGCCAAATTGTCCTGAGGAGGCTGAAAGAGCCGAGCGGCCTCGGCGGTATCCGAGTCGCCGGAGGCTGCAGCAGCATCCGCTGCCTGGTTGGCTGCGTCAATCGCAAACTGTTGGTGCCCAAGGTCGGCTGCGCCGCGAGCGACGTCCAGGAGTGCTTGGCCATCGCGTCGGCTGAGGGCCCGGCCGTACGCGCTGCATAGCGCGGCGAACCTACCCTGTGCGCCAGCAGCAGCGGGAGCGAGACGTTCGGCCGCTTCCATACCGCCTATTCTCGCGGCGGCGGAAAGGGCCAAGAGTTCGAAGGCAGTGTTTCCCAGGATACGGTCCTCCTCCGCAGCTTGCAGCAGCGTGCGGAGTACTGGTTCTCTCGAGTCGATCAGGGCTGCCGCGAGCGCTGAGAAATACAAAGCGATGCGTCTGGCCTTCCAACTGGCAGGCATATCGATCGACGTTGTCTCATGAAGCAGCGCGTGTGCCTCCTCGGCGTTGCCGGAAAGCGCGTACGCGTAAGCTGCAGCGGAGATGGCTAGATTCAGAATGCCGTGGGGGTCCCGCTCCCGCAACTGGTAAATTTCGGGTATTAGCCGTAGCAATGCGTCCTCGTGCAGGCCGCTCATAGCGTATGCAAGGCCCTCGTCGAGTGCTCCCACTGTGATATCGCAGGGCCCAGCGTCGGCGGAGGGACTTCTAGCTATCTCCCAGCAGGTATCCATGTTCCCCGCGATGAAATGCAGATTGAACAATGTGGCATGCACTGCTTCATGGACCGCAGGTTCCGTTTCAATCTGGCTCAAGCGTGCGGCAAGTTTCTGCGCGCCATGGAGTCCATTGTCAGCAGAGCCGGTGATGACTTTGGCCTCGTTCAGCCGAATTGTAAGGTGCCATTTACTGGGTTGGTCTGGTCCTTCGGCCTTGACCGCTTGCTTCAGCCGACGGATAGATTGACTGTAGTCACCTTCATAGGCGTCTGCTTCGAGACGAATGATCTCTATCTCTCTGCAGAGATCATGAAGCGTTACACTATTCCCTTCGTCCGCTTCATCGACCCGGGCTTGAACTCGATCAGCAACATCTTTGAGGACCAGAACTGTATTTTCATTGTGATCGTTTTTATTGAAGCATTCAGGGGCCAACTGCCGCCCAAACCGTAATAGCCTCGCCTCGTTTATTTTCAACCGAGCAAATTGTTCAATGTCCGATGGCTCTCCTGCTTTTCTGTAATGCTCGAAAAGCAATTGGTCGGCCTCTCTTATTCGCCCCTCGTTTATAAGCCCACGGACCATCTCACTGACAAACGAGGGATCGCTTTTCCACGACTTAGCGGCGGATAGGAACTTTATAGCCGCCCGCCCATCGGGAATCCTGTTCGCCTCTTCAGCGGCGGCTAGCAGGGTCTCTTCGTCCACATCGCAGCCGCTGCTCATCTGCCACGAGACGAAGGGGATAGGCCCGATGGGAGGATGCCCATTGGTGGCCTCTAACGACACGAGTGACTCCAACAGTCGTCTACTGCGCCCTGGAGGAACCTGCGAACGGACTATGGGCCCAGCCATGTCGTTTCTCATTCGGATCCGAACCGGATGACCCGAGCTGAACCGCAGCAGGCCCTGTTCATAAACTGCGTCGAGGTCCGCCGGGTCCGTCAACTGCAGCGCTGTTCCCAAGGGGAGCTCCTCCGAGAGAGCAATCAGTTCCACAAATGAACGTTGGCCGGCAGTCAGAAGAGCCAGTCTTGATTTCCATATGTCCGACACATGGCCGTCCAAAGGCGCTACCGTTCCCGACAGGATCCACCCGCCCGGCGTCTCCTTCAGGTGACCGGACTTTTTCCACTCAAGTGCGAGCGCCTTGATCAATCTCTGGTTGCCATTGCTGCACTTCCATAGCTCCTGCACCACGGCAAATGAGGTCGGACCCCTCAATCCAACAGCCAACATGACGGCAGCCGACGACATGGACAACGGTTCAAGCCGGACCATAGCTAGCTTGTCATCGTGACAGAGCACGGCCGCTTCCTCTCCCATAGGGAAAGTGTCGTCAAAGGTTCCAACTAACGTAATGCTCTTGTTCATGCATAACTGGGCCAATATGGCGGCCGAAACATCGTCCAGAAACTCTCCATGGTCCACGTAAAGGACCGGGAGTAACCCATTTGCCCGGGAATCGATCAAGGCTTCTAGGTGCCGGAGCAGGTGAAATTGGTTTCCGAGCACTTCAGAATTAAGCTGGCTCACCAGGGGATACAGCGCAGCTAACGGTTCCGCTCCTGCGCCGCCCTTCCCTTTGAGGAAAAATACAGCGATCCGTCCGTTCAAACGCTCAAGGACGTGTCGAACCAAGGCGGTCTTACCTACACCTGATTCTCCAAGAACAGCTGCCCCTTGACCGTTAAGGATGGCCTGTTCAAGGGTTTTGACGAGCTTGAGATCGTCGAAGTACGGCCAATCGTCGTGCAGGCTCATTTTCTCGGAATTTCCCTGAACGAAGGATGGACGATCGAATTTCTTGGCACGCTATCCCCCAACTTCCTTAATAGCTGTCGAATCGATACTAACTTGTTACGCAAGCCAAAGGTGCCCGTCCTCACATACGGCATACTGGATAATCAATTCATCGAACGAGTTAAGGGATTAAGCACCCTGTGACAGACGATTATTCAGGACCAAGGTCCCGTCAGTTCGGCTTTTATGACTTCTCGCGTATCTAGATAGATGAGGCTCCCAGCGGGCGGTCAGAACTTTGCCTGCAAAGACGAGTGTCCCGAGTAGTCGTACTCATTCAGCTCGCGGCGATTCGCAGGTACCCGAGTAGTAAAAGTTGAGTAGGGGCCACTCGTGCTAAGCCTCAGGGGAATCCATAAGCTGACCACAGGCATCCAAGGGTGGGTGCAGGGAAGCTAGTTGGGGCAGTCTGGGGAAAATCGGGGCACATGATGGAGCCAATTCTGGGCTTGAGGTCTGCCAAAATCCAAGCCGGCAGCGAAACGAGAGGTCAATCGCGGGGCACCTATGGTGGATCCCCCGCGGCGCACGATCAGGGTCGGCGGCGTGATACATGGCGCTGCCCCGACCACCTGTTATTGTTTCCGACCCTGTTCTCCCCGCGGAGGAAGGCGTCATGAGCGGGCTCAAAGTCAACGCGGCACTTGATGGCGAATCACTTAGCCTCGCTTCTGCTCTCCGACGGCGGCAAGCACGCAGGAATTCTATTGAAAAATCGGGTCGTCAATGGTGCCGCACGTATCAAAGCCATCTTCACGCATCCGACTCACTGGTCATAACCGCCGCGGTTGGCGTTTCGGGCATGGTCCTCTACGGACTGGAACCTGCTCCTACTCAAGTGACATGGCTTCTGTATGTCAGCACATCCTCTTTCATTGCTGGAGCCTGGCTCGCCATGCTGGAATTGTTCCGGACCCGCGATCGGAGCCTCATAGGAGTGGGAGCTAGCGAGTACAAGCAGGTATTGCGCGCCACGTTAGCAACTTTTGGGCTCCTGGCAGCAGCGTTCGTACTGCTGAACACTGTCCACTTCCGCGGTTTCTTTCTGTTGGACTTGCCTATCGGCGTTAGCCTGTTGCTTTTCACCCGCTGGCTCTGGCGGCGGCATTTGAATAAGCATCGAGCCTTTGGTCGGTATCTCTCTGACGTGCTGGTATTGGGCCGAAGCAAAGATGTGAAGTATGTCGCGACTCAGATCGAGAAGTACACAGGCGCTACCTATCAAGTCGTCGGCGCTGTGCTGGAAGAGACCGATCTGGACAGTGTCATTGTCTGCGGCCGCAACATTCGGAACGTGGGGAACCTCGACGACGTGGAAAGCGCAATAGCTTCGTCTGGTGCGGACGCCGTGATTGTGGCGGGTGATATCAGGGGTGGAGGCGTTTATATCCGTGATCTCGGGTGGCAACTGGAACGTAGCTCAACGGAGATCGTGTTGGCATCGTCACTGACCAATGTGGCGGGTCCCCGGATCCGCATTCGGCCGGTTGAGGGACTGCCACTGATGCACGTTGAACTGCCCTATTTCGAGGGCGGCAAACATGTGATCAAACGTGCAATGGATATTGTCATTTCCGCCGTTGCCCTGCTGATTTTGGCTCCTCTTCTCGTGGCGCTCGCCATCGTCGTAAAGCTCGACAGTGATGGGCCCGCCCTGTACCGCCAGGACAGGGTGGGCCGAAGGGGCAAACTTTTCCGGATGTACAAGTTCCGCTCAATGGTTCAGACGGCGGAGCAGGAACTTGCCCAGTTGAGGGATCACAACGATGGCAACGGGCTCTTGTTCAAGATTCGGGACGACCCGCGGGTGACCGGACCCGGCAAATGGCTCCGAAAATACTCCTTGGACGAACTGCCGCAGTTCTACAACGTCCTCCGAGGGGAAATGTCGTTAGTGGGACCTCGCCCGCCGTTGCCGAGCGAGGCATGCAATTACCAAGGCCACGTCCACCGTCGACTCTTTATCAAACCTGGGCTGACAGGACTCTGGCAAATCAACGGCCGCTCCGATCTGGATTGGGAAGAGGCTGTCCGGCTGGATCTCTACTACGTCGAAAATTGGTCCGTCACCGGGGATCTGATGATCATGTGGCGAACCTTCAACGTCATGCTCAAACCTGTAGGAGCTTATTGATGGAAAACGTCCAAAATCCACTGAAGGTAGGCGTCGTTGGCGCTGGGTACTGGGGGCCGAACCTGGCTCGCAATTTCGTCAACAGCTCCGACTGGGAGCTGAAGGCCATCTGTGACCAGGACATGACCCGGGCAGAAGATCTGGCACGCAAGACCGGCAGCCCTGCCGTCGTGGGTTCCATTGGAGCATTGTTGGAAAATCACGACATCGATGCCGTGGCCATAGCGACGCCTGCCAGAACCCACCATGCCATCGCGATGCAAGCCTTATCTGCCGGCAAGCATGTGCTGGTGGAAAAGCCTTTGGCAGACAATCGTCGATCAGGAATGGAGATGGTTGCTGCGGCCGAAGCAAGCGGCGCAGTACTAATGGCGGATCATACCTACTGCTACACGCCTGCAGTCATGAAGATTCAAGAGCTTATTTGCGAGGGCGAACTGGGCGAGATCCTTTACATAGACTCCGTCCGAATCAACCTCGGTTTGGTCCAGCCCGACGTGGACGTGTTCTGGGACCTCGCCCCGCACGATTTGTCCATTCTGGATTTCATTCTTCCCGGGGGATTGGCCTCGGCGACGGTTTCCGCGCAAGGTGCCGACCCGCTTCACTCCGGAAAGTCCTGTGTTGGATACCTTAGCTTGCCTTTAGCCAACGGTGCGCTCGCCCATATCCACGTGAACTGGCTCAGCCCCACTAAGATCCGCCAAATGGTCATTGGCGGCAGCCGGCGAACGCTCGTTTGGGACGATTTGAATCCGCAGCAGAGGATCAGTGTCTACGACCGCGGCGTGACCCTAGGCGACAGCAGGGATCGGCAGGAGGACGCGACTATCCGCAAGGCTGCGGCTATCAACTACCGACTCGGCGACACCTGGTCACCCGCCCTTCCCGAGTATGAAGCCCTCGGCAAGATGGTTGGGGAATTCGCGGCGAGCATCAGGGAAGGCCGGTCAGCCCGCACGGACGGCAGGGCCGCACTAAGAGTGCTATCCGTGCTTGAGGCTGCCAGCCGAAGCCTGGCTAGGGGCGGCCGCCGCAGCCAGGTTAGTGGATCCGAACTACTGCTGGAGAAGGCGATATGAGAAATCTGCAGGGAAGCAAGATCCTGGTCACCGGCGGTGCCGGCACCATTGGATCGGAAATTGTCGATCAGTTACTGGCCGCCGGCACGGAACGGATCGACGTTCTGGACAACCTCGTTCGTGGGCGTGAGGCGAACCTGGAAGCGGCATTGGCGAGTGGTCGCGTAAATCTTATCGTTGGCGATCTCGCAGACCGCGGGCTGGTTCGCGAGTTATGCGAAGGCAAGGATCTGGTCTTCCATCAGGCAGCTATCCGAATCACCCAGTGCGCCGAGGAACCTCGGCTGGCGATGGATGTTCTGGTCAACGGGACGTTCAACGTGCTGGAGGCTGCGGTAGCCGCAAGAGTGGAAAAAGTTGTCGCCGCCTCCAGCGCCTCGGTATACGGTCTTGCGGAGGAATTTCCGACGTCGGAGCGGCATCATCACCATAACAACGACACCTTCTACGGGGCCGCCAAGTCATTCAACGAAGGGATGCTGCGCAGTTTCCGGTCCATGTACGGGCTCAACTATGTGGCCCTCCGGTACTTCAACGTCTACGGGCCCCGGATGGACGTGCACGGTGCTTACACGGAGGTGCTAGTCAGGTGGATGGAGCGCATCGCTGACGGCCAGTCTCCCTTGATTTTCGGCGACGGCAGCCAGACCATGGACTTCGTCTTCACCGAAGACATTGCCCGGGCCAACCTGCTCGCAGCCATCAGCCCGTTGACTGAGGGTGTTTTCAACGTGGCCAGCGGGTCGGAAACGAGCCTCCTGGAACTGGCCGAGTCGTTGCTGGATGCGATGGATTCGGATCTCCCCGTGGAGCACGGTCCCGAACGCGCAGTCAACGGGGTGACGCGCCGACTCGCAGACGTATCGGCTGTCCGCGATGCGTTGGGATTCGAGGCAACAGTGCCGCTGTCTGTCGGATTACGCCGACTGGTCGAATGGTGGTCGCCACTGCGCGAGGAAATTGCAGCCGGCCGGTCATTGGCGACCGCCAAATAACTAACAGTACGTGCGAGGAGGGGACATAATCATGAACCGCATCAATGTCATGAAGCCTTGGCTCGGCCAAGAAGAAGCGGACGCACTGGCCTCAGTCGTGGAGTCCGGGTGGGTAGCACAGGGACCAAAAGTTGCTGCATTCGAGCGTGCCTTCGCTGCCAGCCAACACGTGGACCACGCGGTGGCCACGTCCAGTTGTACTACGGCATTGCACTTGGCTTTGGTCGTAGCCGGTATCAAGGCCGAAGATGATGTCGTCGTACCGTCCTTTTCTTTCATAGCGACGGCGAATGCACCCACCTATGTCGGTGCCCGCCCTGTGTTTGCCGATGTTGATCTCGAAACAGGCAACATGACCGCTGCGACACTATTGGCCGCGCTCACACCGCAGACCAGAGCGGTCATCGTCGTTGACCAGGGCGGCGTTCCGATCGACTTGGAATCTATACGGAATGTGTGTGACCGGCTGGGGGTCGCCGTCATCGAAGACGCAGCCTGCGCGGCAGGCTCAACCCACCGTGGAAGGCCGGCGGGAGCGGGCGCGGACGTTACGGCTTGGTCCTTCCACCCCCGCAAGCTGCTCACCACCGGTGAGGGCGGCATGCTGACCACTCTCAACAAGGACTGGGCGGACCGCGCCAGACGGCTCCGAGAGCACGCCATGAGCGCGTCTGCGGCAGACCGGCACAGCTCCATCCTGGCTCCCGCGGAGCAGTACGAAGAAATCGGCTTCAATTTCCGAATGACGGATTTGCAGGCCGCTGTCGGGCTTGTCCAGTTGGGCAAGCTGCCGGAGATGGTGGCGCGACGGCGTCAGATCGCGGCAGTTTATCAGCAGCGGCTTGCGAACGTGCCCGGCCTGCGAACAGTGAAGGATCCGGCCTGGGGAACCAGTAATTTCCAGTCCTTCTGGGTGGAGGTCCAGGAAGACTTCCCGCTCGGCCGTGAAGAATTGTTGGAAAAACTGGCCAGCGAAGACGTCTCTGCCCGCCGTGGAATCATGGCCGCTCACCGCCAGCCCGCCTACCTGCATCGTAATACGGGCACTGCTGGACTGGGCAATACGGAATGGCTGGCAGACCACACCCTGATTCTGCCGCTCTATCACGAGCTGACAGAGGAGGACCAGGAACGGGTCATCAGCTGCCTCCTCGCAGCCGGAGGCCAGTAATGGCAGCGGAACGGATTGTGCTGGTTGCCGCGAGCGGACTGGCCAGGGAAACGCTGGTGGCAATCCGGGCGGCGGGGGAGTACGACGTCGCTGGAATCCTCGACGATGATCAGTCGCTCCACGGGTCGGTCATCGATGGTGCACGAGTACTGGCCGGAATCGACGGCGCCGGATGGCTGGACAACGTCCGCCCGCTCGTCTGTGTTGGGTTAGGCAGGGGGCGCGAAAAAGTGGTTTCTCGGCTGGACCGGCAGGGCATACCCCAATCCCAGTACGCCACGATCGTCGACCCGAGTGTCCGTGTGCCGGATAACTGCTCCGTTGGGTACGGCAGCATCCTCCTGGCCGGCGTAGTGCTGACTACCTGCGTGAACCTTGGTCGGCATGTCGTGGCTATGCCGCAGACCACTTTCACGCACGACGATGTCGTGGATGACTATGCGACTTTCGCCGCCGGTGTTTCGCTCGGCGGTGGTGTCGAAATAGCACGCGGCGCGTATCTCGGCATGAACTCAAGCGTCCGACAAAAAGTACGGGTGGGCGAAGGCTCGACGCTCGGCATGGGGTCAGTTCTGCTCCAAGACCTTCCACCCGGTGAAATCTGGGCCGGAGTGCCGGCCCGGTCACTGCCCGGTCCTCATCGGTTATTTGACGAACTCACGCTCGCGCATTCAAAGGAGGCATCATGAAAGTTCTCGTTTGCCCGCACCAGATGGTCATGGGTGGGAGTCAGCTCAATGCCGTTGAAATGGCTGCCCGGGTGCGGAAACAAGGGCACGAGCCGCTGATCTATGCGCCGCAGGGCGTGCTCGTCAGCAGCGTCAGGGCCATGGGTCTTGAGTATGTCGAAGCTCCAGAGCCCGTTCCCGGACTTAGCAGGGAATGGATGCGCCGGCTTAGCAGGTTGGTGAAGGAGCGGGACATAGATCTTGTCCACGCTTACGAATGGGCTCCCTGTATTGAAGCGACGTTCAGCGCGGGGTTGCGCCAACGAGTCCCTGTCCTGATGTCCGTCATGGCTATGGACGTACCTGAATTCCTGCCGCGCCACCTCCCACTGATCGTCGGGACCCCCGCGCTAGCCGCACGATCCCGGTCGGAAGGGCGCCAGGCCTATCTGCTGGAACCGCCGGTGGATATGTCGCACAATCGGACCACGGACGTAGAAGCGGCTCGAAGGCAGTGGGAAATTGAACCTCGCGAGTTGGTGGTCTCGACAGTGACAATGCTGACCACGGAACTGGAGAAACTCCAGGGGGTACTGGCGCTGATTGCCATGGCGGACCGACTAGGAGACCGTTACCCCCTGCGACTGCTGGTTGCCGGCGACGGCGAAGGACTCGAGCAGGTGTCACTCCGTGCCAAGCGGGTCAACGAACGGCATGGGCGCACTGTCGTCGACGTCCTGGGATTTCTCGCTGATCCCGCCACTGTCTACGAAGCTGCGGATGTTGTGGTTGGAATGGGCACGTCAGCTATCAAAGGTCTGGCTTTCGAGAAGCCGCTGATTGTCCACGGTGAAGGCGGATTCTGGCAGGTAGCGGATCCAGAGTCGTCGCAGCAATTCCTGCAGGAAGGCTGGTTCGGAGCCAACGGCAATGGAGCCAAGGACCTCGAAGCTGCATTGGTGAAGCTCCTTGACCATCCCCAATTGCGGTCTGATCTCGGTAGTTACGGCAGACATCTGGTCAAACGGCGCTACAGCCTGAAAGTTGCCAGCCGCGAGTTGTCAGGCATTTACGACGAGGTTGCGTCCAGCCACCCGTCTTTCAGCCGAACAGTGTCCTCGCTAGTCCGCAGCGCTGTGGGAGTCACGCGCTTCAGGGCTTCCATGCTTACTGGAAATCCAGTGCGGCAACAGCAGTGGAGCCATTCGGGAGTAGCGCTGTGAGCGGCGTGAACATTCCGCTGGTGGATCTGGCTGCCCAGCAGGAAGAAGTGGATGAAGAGGTCCAGGCCGGACTGAAAGAAGTGTTCGCCATGACCTCGTTCATCGGCGGTCCGGCCGTGGGTGTTTTCGAAGCCGACTATGCAATGGCTCTGTCGGTTGCCCACTGCATTGGGGTCGGAAACGGCACTGACGCACTGGAGTTGGCAATGCGTGCGAGCGGGGTGGAGGCTGGGGGGGAAGTCATTCTGCCCGCAAATACTTTCATTGCCACCGCAGAAGCGGTTTCCCGCATAGGTGCAGTCCCGGTTCCGGTGGACGTGGACCCTGTCTACCTGCTGATGGATCCCGAGCGGGCAGCCGAGGCTGTCACATCGAAAACCCAGGCGATCGTCCCTGTGCACTTGTTCGGCCAGACAGCCTTCGTTGAACAACTCCAACCCATCGCTGATGACTGTGGGGCCGTCATTATTGAAGACGCGGCCCAAGCCCAAGGCGCCCGGCGAAACGGCCGCTTTGCCGGCTCCCTGGGCATTGCAGCCGGGACCAGCTTTTACCCGGGCAAGAACCTTGGGGCAGCCGGTGATGCCGGTGCGGTTCTCACTAACGACGACGACGTCGCGGCCCGGGTGCGTTTGCTCGGTGCACATGGAAGCGTGGTGAAGTACCAGCACGAGGCCGTTGGCATGAACTCGCGCCTGGACACAGTGCAGGCCGTAGTGCTGAATGCCAAGCTGGCCAGGCTGGAGGCATGGAATGAGCGGCGCTGGGACGCCGCTGCCAGATACGCCCGGCTGCTCTCGGAGGTTTCTGATGTCCTGCTGCCGTCATCGGCACCCGGGAATGAAGATGTCTGGCATCTCTATGTGGTGCGGTTGCCAGCCTCGGTAAGAGATGGCGTGATGTCGGCATTGAACCACGCAGGCATCGGCGCGGGAATTCATTACCCTGTGCCGGTTCATCTCACGAAGGCCTTTACCTCACTCGGCCACGGCGAAGGCTCCTTCCCCATAGCCGAGCAATCCGCGCGGGAAATTCTCTCGCTGCCGATCCATCCGCACATCACACCAGAGCAGCAGGAATACATTGCAGAGAAGCTGCAGGCGGCGTTTACGTGGTCATGAGCATTCGCCAGGGGCATGAAGGAACCACAGACCGATCTGCTGGACCCGGCATTGGTGCTTCCAGTGCCTTCGGCTGGAGTCTGCTGAACACCGTAGTATCCCGGTTCGGGACGCTGGGTATCGGGATAATTCTTGCCAGAGTACTGGGTCCGGAATCCTTCGGCACGTTCGCCGTTGCCTTAGTCGCGTTAATGGCCGTGCTCAGTTTTAATGAACTCGGCGTCAGCCTTGCCATTGTGCGGTGGCGGGGCGACCCTGAACGAATAGCGCCGACTGTCACCACCGTCTCTGTCTTCTGCAGCCTGGTATTTTCAGCAGCGGCCTTTCTGGTGGCACCTACTTTCGCCAGCGCAATGGGGGATCCGGAGGCTACCGATGTTGTCCGTCTCCTGATCGTCAACGTGCTGATCAACGGCATTGTCGCAACCCCGGCGGCACTGCTTCAGCGGAACTTCCAGGAAAGAACCCGCATGGGCATTGATCAGGTGAACGTGTGGGTGGGTGCAGTGCTGTCCGTCGTTCTGGCACTTGCAGGGATGGGTGCCATGGCCCTGGCCGTTGGCAGGGCGGCCGGAGGTCTAACCTCAGCGATCATGTTTCTGAAAGCATCACCGCTGCCGTACAGGTTCGGTTTGGAGCGGGCGCATCTGGGCCCCCTGCTCCGCTTCGGTTGGCCTTTGGCCGGGTCCAGCATTGTGGTGTTCGCCGTAGGTTATGCGGATCAGCTGGCCGCCGGGTCGATACTGGGAGCGACCGCACTGGGGCTATATGTCCTGGCTTTCAACCTCGCCAGCTGGCCTGTGAGCATTGTTTCCCAACCGCTGAGGAGGGTAGCGCCTGCAGTATTTTCAAAACTGCAGGATCAGCCGGACCAGATGCATGCATCGGTGATCTCGATCGTGGGTGTTCTTGCCGCCGCTGCCGTGCCCACGTTCCTGACTCTGGCCGGCGCAGCTGTCCCGCTAGTTGGCTTCGTGTACGGGGAAGTCTGGCTCCCCGCTGCCGCCGCACTATCGTGGCTTGTGGTATCAGCATTGTGCCGAATCTTCTATGAGCTCGTGTACGACTATCTGGTTGTCCTGGGCCGCACGGGAATCGTTTTTGCCATCCAAGCGGGCAGTCTCATTGTGTTGGTGCCCGCTTTGGTGGCCGGTGCGTTCTGGGGCGGCATCGCTGGGCTCGCTGCAGCGCAGGCTCTCGTTTCCGCTGCAGTCGTACTTCCGCTCTATCTGTGGCAACTCAGGCAGACAGGCATCCTGCTCAGAAGCATTGCCTCAGGTCTATGGCTACCCATCATGGCTGGTCTGATAACAGGCGGGGGCTCCTTCATACTGGCAACGAACTTGGAGTCGCCCTTGCTTGCCCTGCTTCTCGCCGGCTTCCTTGCGCTCGTGGTTTCTGCTGTGTTGCTCTATCGACGGCGTGAGCAAGTGAAGTTGCTGCGACAAATTGGTCTTGCGGAGAAAACGGTGGAACGCTCATGAAAATCCTGGTTTACCCCCACGATCTGGCAATCGGCGGCAGCCAGCTGAACGCTATCGAAATTACTGCCGCCATCAAAGACCTGGGACACGAGGTAGTAGTCTTCGGACAGCCCGGACCTCTGGTCAGCCGTATTTCCGAGCTTGGACTGGAATTCGTAGAAGCACCATCTCCGCGGCTCCGCCCAACTCCTGCCATCGTCCGCGCGCTGTTGGATGTTGTGGACAGCCGAGGCATCGACATTGTCCACGGCTACGAATGGCCGCCAACGTTGGAATGCTTGTTGGCCGCCAAGCGGAGACGCGGACTCGTTGCCGTTTCGACGATAATGTCAATGGCCGTGGCTCCGTTTATCCCCACGTATGTCCCGCTCTGTGTGGGAACAGAGGAAATCGCGGCCGCAGAACGGCAATTTGGCCGTTCCGTAGTCGCATTGCTGGAACCACCTGTCGACACTGCTTTGAACGGACCGAATGTCGAAGTTGGGCTTGAAGCATTCCGTCGAGAGTGGGGGCTGGATACTGATGCATACACTGTTGTCTCTGTTTCGAGGTTGGCGCATCAGCTGAAACTGGAAGGCCTGCTTGGGGCTATAGCAGCCGTGGAAGCCTTGTCCGCCGAAATTCCCACTCGGCTGGTAATTGTTGGAGATGGCCCGGCGCGAACCGAGGTGATGGACGCTGCCGCCGCCGTAAACAATCGAACAGGTCAGAGGACTGTAGTTCTGACAGGCGAGCTGACTGATCCGCGACCGGCGTATGCAGCCGCTGATGTAGCACTCGGGATGGGCGGCTCCGCGCTTCGCGCAATGGCTTTTGCCAAGCCATTGGTGGTCCAAGGCGAAAACGGCTTCTGGGTGTTGTTAGACCCGACGACTTTGCCCGAATTTTTATGGCATGGCTGGTATGGCGCTGGGCAGGGAGCGGAGCGTGGAGCTCCGGAACTCGTCCGGATCTTGAAAAGCATTCTCCCTGAGGAGCGGCTCCGTAGCGAGCTGGGAAACTTCGGAGCGAACACGGTCCGAAACCGCTTTTCGCTCCAACTTGCGGCGCAACGCCAGCTTCAGATCTATCGCGATGCCCTGTCCCATGGGACAAACGGGCCGAATATCCGAGATGACATTAGCGCTGCGCGTCGATACCTCGGTTATTCCGTGGGCAGACTATTGGGTCGTTTTTTCGATAGAGCGCCAGCAGACGATTTCAATTCGCGACCTCTTGCCGCAGGAAGGCAACCGGCTACCGAGGCCCGGAGCTTAGGGTCATGACGGGCACTCGCGAGGTCTTCGTCCACATAGCCGGCTGCCGGTGGGAGGACGTTAAAGGAACAGACCATCATCTGGCGACGGCTTTGGCTGCGCATCTGCCAGTACTGTGGGTCGATCCGCCTCGTCCCGTTGGCTTGACGGGGCGTACAGCGACGTCGACAATTAGGGGCCTTAAAGACCTAAGCGACGTCGCGCCAGGCATAACGCGGTTGAGAGTACTGTCCCCGCCAGGTTTCACCCGCCGAGGAATCCGCGCCGTTGCGAACAGGCTTCTGCACAATGCTTTGAGGCAGTCCATATTCGAGTTGAAGTGTCGACCCTTTTCCGTGCTTGTTTCCTCACCAATGGCGAATTTCCCGGACCTGGATATTCCGAAGGTGCTTTATGTCACTGACGACTGGTTGGCCGGTGCATACATGATGGGACTCTCCCGCGGTTCCGTATATGACAATCTGCTTAAGAATATGGCCTGCGCCGATCTTGTCATGGTGGTCTCTCCGTATCTGAAAAGTCGCTTGGAAGCTGTAGGTGCTGAAGGGACTGCCATCCATATCCTGCCCAACGGCTGCCGGACTTCAACCAATCATGTGGATGCCCAACCTCACCGACGGCAAATCGCCGCGATGGTCGGCCAATTGAATGAGCGCATAGATTTTGACGTTCTGGAGGCCTTACAGGCGAGCGGCACCCCAATAGAGGTTGTTGGACCACGAACGGAACGGGATCCCGAAACGAGTGACCGGCTCGACCGCTTTTTAGCGGCGAAAAACGTAACCTGGCTCGGGCAACTATCCCAGTCCGAAGTTGCCCTTTTTCTGGAGGAAGTCGGCGTCGGTCTCACGCCGTACAACGATTCCGACTTCAACCGGTCCAGCTTTCCGCTCAAGACTCTGGAGTACCTTGCCCACGGTGCTCCAGTCGTAGCTACAGACCTGCCCGCGGTGCGATGGCTGGATACCGATCTAGTGGAAATTGCCAGTGGCACGACAGAGTTTGTCCGCTCCGTTCAAAGTGCATTGTCGGCTCCAGATACAGCAGTCACGCACGACATGCGCCGCCAGTTTGCCCGGCAGCACAGCTGGGATGCGCGAGCCGCGCAAATGCTCGAACTAATCAGAAGGAGCAATTCATGAGTTCAGTGAACATGTTGCTGGTTGGCGCCAGAGTACGGAAAAAGTTCCCTTTACTAATCTTGGTGTTTGCTCTGCTTTCGGGCGGTGCGGCTTGCAGCCCTCCATCAGATGCACCTGAACCGGGTGTCGCGGCTAATGCTGTCGCCGAGCCTCCCTTGTCGTTGCCGCTTATTGGCTGGGAGGGCGGACCCGAGTATTGGAAGCAGTTCGCAAGAGCGAATGCAGCAGGCTGGTCGGATCCAGAATTCTTCCCGATCGTCGTCTGGCACAGTGGGATTAGTAACGATGAAGAAGTTCAATTCGATAAACAAATCGGAATCAACACTTATATCGGCATGGCTGATACCACTCCTTACAGCCTCATTGAGGACAACGGTATGTTTTGGATCGGCGGCAAACTGAACGAGACATTTACAGCTGAAAGCAGAAATTGGGTGGGCTATTTTCTGGACGACGAAGTGGATGGGCGCTTTCCTCCGGATGAGGGTAGGGAACATTTACGCAAACTGACGGACGCAGTCCCGGCTGGATATTTCAAGTACGCCAACTTCACTCAGATGGTTATAGGCAAGGACATGGCCCAACCCGATGCCAACAGCTACGTCAACGATTTCACAGATGCAGTTTCAGTGGATATGTACTGGTACACGATTCCGTATTGCGACAAAAGACCTTATAGGGACGTCTATCTCGTACCTGTGGCAGAGAAATACTGCCGGACTGCCTCCAGCTACGGGAAAACTACTGAAGCTCTGCGGCTTCGTGACGGTGCGGACAGGAAGCGGCAGCCTACTTGGCAATTTGTTGAGAACCTGAATGGCGGCCCCGCGGAGGGACCGTTTGAGGGATATGTCAGTCCAGATGAGCTTCGTGGCTCAGTGATGAGCTCAATCATCAACGAGGCTCGAGGGATACTGTATTTCAACCAAAGTCTTAGCGGGCCGTGCCAGAGTGGCAATGTTTTCCGGGAGGCGCAGGTGACCGAGAACTTCTGTGGCGCGGATCAAGTAGCGGCAGCACAGGAGGTGAACACAAAGATTCACGAGCTGGCGCCCGTCATAAATACGCAGTCGTACCAGTATTCCTTCGGCACCGGTCTTGACACGATGCTCAAAACGCACGGAGGCTACGCCTATATCTTTGCCATGGTGGATGGGGACGCGGATCCGGGAAGCCGGACCTTCCTATTACCCGGACAGATCAGTGCTTCGAGCGTGGAAGTGCTATTCGAGGACCGGAGTGTGAGCGTCGGCTCGGATAATAAGTTCTCTGACACATTCAACTCCGAGAACACTTACCATATCTACAAGGTCAAACTATGAGCGCGCAGTCGGCGGATCATATCCTGCTCACCCGGTTCAATCTCCCGTCGGTAGGGGCGGAAGGTTACATTCGTGCCAGAGAGGGCTGGCTACGCCATCGGGTGCAGCTTTTCGAGCATTACTGCCTGCCCTCGGTACGGGCACAGACATGCACATCATTTTCATGGATCATCTACTTCGATCCGGCCAGTCCCGACTGGTTGCACGACCGCATTGCAGCACTCAACGCTGATTCGACTTTCAAGGCCATATTCCGTTCCTCGGTATCTACGGAGGAACTCGTGACGGATCTTGCCAGAGTCAGTGGTCAACGCCATGCGCAAATGATCACCACCAACCTTGATAACGACGACGGCATTGCCTCGGATTTTGTCGAAAGGCTGCAAGCTGCGCCGTCGCCGCATACCAGGACTGCCCTTTACTTATCCCAGGGGCTCATCAAGAACGGGCCAAAGTTGTACTCGAGGGTGGATCGGAATAACGCCTTCTGCTCGGTCCGCGAATCATGGTCTGATCCCATGACTTGCTGGGTAGATTGGCACAACAGTCTCTATAAGGTCATGCCTCTCCAAGTACTGGACGGGCCGCCCGCATGGCTGCAAGTTATTCACGGAGTAAACGTCAGTAATCGAGTGCATGGTCGGTTGGTCGCGGCGCCAAAATTTGCCGCAAGTTTTCCAGGCCTGCTGGACGACGTGGAAACGCCCAGCGCGCTCGACTACGTGTGCGACAGGGGTATCTTCGGACCTTCACGTTTGGCTGCACAAATTGGCAAGGCTGCACTGAAACGGGCAACCATGCGTTTGGGAGGCAGAGAAGGTCTCGATCGTCTAAAAACGGCCTGGATAACGATAAAGACGGACAGGGAACAGGGGAAAAGAATGATTAGCTCGACGAACTCGGTCCACGGTGAAAACAACGAGGAGGCTATTTAATGTTCCTCAGAGATTTGGCCCTGAGCCTAGCGCGCCGCTGGTATTTTGTGGTCTTGGGGATCGCACTGACCGTGCTCTTGGGTGTGCTGGCCCATCGCACGGTCCCGCTCAGTTATCAGGCCACCGCGAGCGTAGTGCTCATTCCGCCGCCCACGACCATTGCATCCGGAGATAATCCTTACTTGTACCTCGGGGGGTTGGAGCAGGCGCTGGGAGTCTTGGCTGTGACGCTGAACTCGCCAGCGGTCGCCGATCCGCTTCTGGTTGAAAACGAAGGGACATCTTTCGAGACGGGACGGGACGTAGATACTGCAGGACCGATAATGCAGCTTTCTGCATCGGGTGACTCGGAGCAGTCAACCCTAGCTGTTCTCGATGCCGTTTTAGCAGCCGTTCCCGAAACATTGACTAATCTCCAAGATGATTTGTCTGTGCCGGAGAACTCACGAATTTCCGTCTTGACCCTGGCCGTTGATGAGGCCCCGACAACAGCAAATAGGGAACAACTCCAGGCGGTGCTGTTAGCCGTCGCTTGCGGCGGGGCAGGAACGTTGTTGCTGGTGAGGCTTCTGGACGCATTCCTCCTCAAACGCGCGAAGCGGCAAGAAGACCGCTCGGGAATTGAGCATTCCTCCTCTAATACGAACGCCACAGTCCTTACAGAGGCTGGTGCGGGGATAGGAGCTAGTACGAAGCGACTCTCGAAGTCTTCTGCTTCGGATATTCCGGACGGTCGATGAACCAGCCATGCCTGAGACGAATCGAACTAAATGGCTAACGCGCAAGACATTACTGATCACACTACTTACGCCGCCCGACGCAGTTAGCGTACTCACCATCTATCTCGTGTTGTTATTCGTGATTCCGTCGGATCGAGGCATTGGAGCATTGGGCGGTGCGGGGTCAGTGGCTGGCGTATTCGCCCTTGCCACTTTGCTCTGGTGGTGCTGGCACCATATCCAAAGCCCGGGATCGCCACGGTTCGGAAGCCCAAGCCCTGTGCGAACAGCGATGTTCGTCTTCCTCGGTGCCGTGCTCGCCAGCTTTGCGGTCGCATCAATCAGTGCACTACCTGCTCCAGACGCCAACGCCGCGGATCTGGGACTCTTGCGTGCCGGTTCCTTCGCTGGAGTGTTACTGGTGGCCAATGACGGGATCCCTGACAAGGAGCGCTTTCTGACCTTGATGCGGCGTTTGGCCCTCCTCGGAGGATTGTATGCCGCACTTGGGGCCTTGCAGTTTTACACGGGCCAAAGCTTCACAGACGCGATTCAGATTCCGGGTTTGACTACCGGACAATTCGAAGGAGTTGACGCTCGCGGTGGATTTGTCCGGCCTGAAGCCACGGCGAGGCAGCCACTGGAGTACGCTGCCGTGCTGACGATGCTTTTGCCTATCGCCTTGACGCTGGCCATTCACGATCACAAATCGGCTCGTTTAGTCAGGTGGTTTCCGGTCGCAGCTATGACGCTAGCCATCTTTCTTTCGGTCTCTCGGTCTGCCTTTATCGGTGCGGTGGCGGTCTTAGCGGTGCTCTTGCCTACGTGGGCGCCCAAAGTCCGGCGTGCCGCGGCGTGGGCGCTGGCGTTTGCGTTCGTCGCAGTCTATGTTCTCGTGCCAGGTATGGTAGGTACTGTTCTTGGATTGTTCACTGTTAGGGATGCGAGTGTCGACTCCCGTACTGACGGTTACGACATCGCGGGTGAATTCGTGGCAATGAACCCGTTGCTGGGACGCGGCTTCGGCACGTTCTTGCCTTCTTATCGAATTCTGGACAATCAATATGTGGGCATGCTTATCGAGCTTGGGGCGATCGGTGTGGTGACCTTCGCCGCCGTGTTGGCCGTTGGCGCGGGCGTCGCATTCGCCGGACGGCGTCTACACCACGACCACATCATGACCCAGATGGGGCCGGCCTTGGGGGCTTCGGTACTTGTGAGTGCACTGCTGGCAGCTTTTTTTGATGCTCTTTCGTTCGCTCAAGCGGCCGGCCTGATGTTCCTGATGTCAGGTTTGAGCGGAGCATACTGGCATCTCGGGGCACCTACCAGAAGAATCGCCCGGGAAGGAGCATGAATGTGAAGAGGAACCTTTCGATGATCAGCGCGGTTTTCGGCCAGGGGAATGCTTTACTCCGCCGTTGGTATGTCGTGGCCGCCGTATTGCTCTTCATGATGCCGGTGATCGTCCAGGCGCAACAGGCAGTAGGCGTTTATTGGACGAAGGTAGACCTTATGTTCTTGCCGCCCCCGGGGGCATCGGCGCTGAATCCCCTTCGGGCCGATGACGGCGTCACCATCCCATATGCGGCTTTAGTGGAACGCAGTTTCAACAGCCTTGACCATCCACCTGCCATACACACCTCTGGTGCACCTTTATATGGAACCGGTATCCGTAGCGGTTATGCGGTGTATCTCCCTAACACGGGCACTCAGTGGGAGAGCAGCTTCAGCCGGCCGGCGATCACTCTTGAAGTCGTCCAGGAATCACCGGAGGAAGTTCTTACGGTGTTGGCGGGCTTGCAGCAAAATCTCGATCGTCTGGCTGTCACTCCACAGGAACGGATGGGCGTCACTCCCAAGGCGCGCATCACCACCCAGTTAGCACCGGAGAGTCCTCGCGTCATGTACATAGACGCCAGAAATACCCGCGCAGTCGTGGCACTGCTGGTTCTAACCCTCTCTTTAGCGGTGGCTACGGCAACCATGGTTGACCGCCTCGTATTGAAGAGGCAACGCGAGCAGCGGGGCCGTGGAGGGATGGGAGGTGGAAAGCCGGGACTCGCAGGCTCTCCACTCTGGTGGACGTTTGCCAACCTGGCCCTATTCTTCAAATCGCGACGGGGCTAGGTGTATTCCACTAAGAGGTTGGGCATGCGGCTGGCTGAAGGCTGACCTTGAGTGAGGTGTTGCCTCGGTGGTGATCGTAGTCATGGAGCCTGGCGGGGAGCGCTGCAACTCGTTCGGGGTTGGGCTGTTTGCACCACGCTAATGGGCACTACCCGGCTTTTGAGGAATAGGGTTTTGGGTAGGCCACATTCCTCGATCATGGTGCGGTTGAAGTGTTCGTCTTTGCCGTTGGTCTGACCAAGACCTCCGTTTGTGGACGCTCTTAAACAAGTCCCACTCCACGCGGAGGTCTTCTTTATGTCCCCCTGCCACGCCGAACATCCCTAACGTCCGTGGGGAATGCAGCTAGGACACAGGTATAGTCCGTCTGCTCGTGTCGTCCCGTTCCCAGGCCGCTTTCTCCCCGTGCTTTCGGGAAACCCGCGCCGCCGCCACAAAGCACGCGTAGATGGCGGCATTCAGAGCGCTGGCTGGGCCCCGGACGGAGTTGAGCAGTTCCCTCAGTGTTCGGCGTGTGGCCACGCCTCCGGCTCCGAGGGATGCTTGTGGTCGTGCAACATGGCCGACAGGGTGCTCTGAGCGGGCGGCAGGCAAGGAAGCGGTGAATCCGCGCTGCCGTAGCTCTGCTTGACCGCGGTAGTTGCGCTGCAGGATCGCCAGCAGGCCCTGAATATCACGAGGTGTCCTGACCGAGACCGGGGGAGCGTGCACCACTGCCTTTTCGGCGCGGGTGAATGACTCATCCACGAGGAGGTCGTCGGCGGTTATCGTTGGGAACTCGCCGAACCGCTGGTGTCCGGCCTCCGTCAGGCCATAAACCCCGGCGCCCCATAGCGCCTGAGCTGTGGACGGTATGCGGCGCCGTGCGCGGTAGAAGGCCTTGACCGGCCAGGAGGCGCCAGCCGTGTCATACCGGAAGGCCGGCCGGGCGGCGAGAACATCACCGCGGCCGAGGCGGTCCAACACCATGCGCAGTGCGGCCGGACTGATCTCGATGTCCGCGTCCAGATACAGTCGCGGCCACCGGGACGCGGCAGCGTCTGCCGCATTGAGCGCCGCAGTCTTGGAGGCCTGGCCGAGCTCGAGGACGCGTACGCCGTCGTACTCTTTGGCAATTTGCGCCGTATTGTCGGTGCAGCCGTTGCAGGCGACGATCACTTCGACCTTGCCCGTGGCCAGCACCGGCACAAGCCGGTCAAGGGCGTTCGAGATGACCGCTCCCTCGTTATGGGCCGGAATGATGACTGCGCCCGGCGGGAAGTGTTCGAGCAGGTGCGCCGTGCGCTCGGCGGCCGTGGGGCCGGGGAGCGCATCCCAGCTGTGCTCGTTCAGGACGGTGCGCAGGATTCCGCGCCGGGACGGCTTGAAGCAGCGCAGGACTTCGGCGAGGACAACGGCAGAGCGGAACCACGCGGCGTAGCGGCGGGAGTGATACTTGCGGACGTAGCGGATCCGGTTGACCGCCATGAGCGCGTTGAGCTTGGGCGAGGAGCCGGAACCGCCCTGCTGGTGCGTCATTACGGAAGAGGGCTCGTACCAGATGGCTTCGCCAAACTCCCTGGCGCGGCGGAAATAATCCACTTCCTCCGAGTACAGGAAGAACTGTTCGTCCCAGTCGCCGAGCCGTTCTGCGACATCGGCCCGGACCAGAAGTGCGGCGCCGGTTGCCCACTGAACCCTGTGCGGGTGACGGTAGCTTTCGGCGTCGTAATCCATCTCCGCCAGCCACGCAGGACGGGTGGGAAACCTGCTGCCGAACAACGCATCGCCAAATGCTCTGACGATTGTCGGTTCCCGCCGCAGGGAGGGGTAAGTAGCGCCGTCGCTTTCTAGCAGCTGCGGCACCACTATCCCCGCGCCGGATCTGACCATCCTACGGTGGAGAGCCCTGATGGCGCCCGGCTCCACCACCATGTCCGGGTTGAGGACTAGCACGGAGGCGCCGCCGCCTGGCAGGTGCATCGCGGCGTTGATGCCGCCGGCGTAGCCCAGATTTCCGCCAGTGGGCAAGGCGTAAACGTCGGGAAAGTCTGCAAGAGCATGCAGGGTGCCGTCCGGAGAATCATTATCGGCGACAACGACCCGCAAGCGGACGGATTGGGCCTCCTGCCGCAGCCCCTTGATCAGCCCGGCGAGGGCGTCGGCACTGTTGTAGGTCACTACATAAACAACGACGTCGGCGGGCTCGCCGAGGGGGACGAAGGAGCCATCCGGATTGCCACCCGAGGCAGGTGTCGGCAGGGTGGCGGAGTGGCCTGGAGCGTCGGCATCCGTAGCCAGCAGCGAACTGTGGCGGCGCAACTGGATCAGGCTGGGCGGGTCATCGACAAGGTAGCGGCGGGCGAGGCGCCGAGGTTCAAGCGCGAGCCGCCATGCCCATTCCAAGCTATGCTCGCTGGCCCACTTCGGCGCACGCCGGACGCTGCCAGCCAAGAAGTCAACCACCGCGCCGAATGCCAACAGAACATTTGCTCCTGTATATGGACCGTACTCTGCGATCCACAGTTCCTGCCTTGGCTTGCCCAGCCCCACCACCAGTAACTGAGTTCCGGAGGCAGCGATGACGTCCGCGAGCTCAAGCGAAGCAGCATGATCCGACAGTACGGACCGGTCCGGGGACCACATACCCGATACCAGCAGATTGGGCCTGGTGCGGGTCAAGCGCCTGGATAATAACCGCTGGATGATGGGGGATCCGCCGAGGAACCCTACGCTTATCTCTTCCTCCTCGGCCGCATCGAGCAAGGGCCCAATCAGGTCGCTGCCCGCGAGTCGTGGCCAGGAGCGTCCCGTCAACTGCCCGGCCTGGGTGACGAGCGGGGCACCATCAAGGAGCGTCAGCCAGTCGGCAGAAGGAGCCATCCGACTGGTGGCTGGCTCGACCTCCGGCCTGTAGCCCAAATCCGGCCTGGCCAAGCGGTAGTCCAAGGTGTCGTGCCAGCGTCCATCGCTGCCGAACTGGGCTATGTGGTCAAGGTTGGCGGAAACGACCGCCAGTGGGCGGCTGTCAGAGACTAACGGCAAGGTCCCTGAGGATCCGCCGCTAGCCGGACCGGCGTTGTCCGCCCGCACGCCAATGCCCTTCGCAGCCCGTTCCTTGATCTGGCTTACCGCTTCATCGAAGTCCAGCAGGTCCACTGCCACACCACCAAGATTTACGCGTTGCATATTTCCCCAAACTCCAGTGCGGCACCCAGATCAACCCCCCAATAGGTTGCCGGGACAAGGCCGCATAGGCGTCCCAATCTAACGGCAATTAGCGGAAGCGGCTAGGGCCTTTTAGTCCATATGGCGGGCATTTTTCGTTTCAAGCCCGTCCCAATCGTTTAACTCATGCTCAATGACTCATGTTCGACATGTTGGGCGGCCGGTAGGCCTGCGCGGACATGCGAGACGTGCACACCGAGGTAGCTAAGTGGGCTCAAGTCGCGCGGAACTCGGCAAACGTGGCAAAATGATTTCTTGTGCCCCCGGCACGGTCCGCCCTGGTGTAATGGCAGCACCCCAGCCTTTGGAGCTGTGGAGTATAGGTTCGAATCCTATGGGCGGAACGAGGACCCTCTGGTAAACGGAGCAAGTCCCGGCAAGTAGCATGGCGTTAACCCTTGCTTAGCTTTGACACGGATTCAGTCCGGGTAGGAGTGCCACTTCGTGAGCCCCCAAGACAACAGTCCAGACAACGCAGTACCGGTGATCCAGCCGGCCGCAGTCATCGTTCTCGCCGCAGGCGCGGGCACCCGGATGAAGTCGCAGAAACCCAAGATCCTCCACGAAATCGGCGGGATTTCCATGGTCGGCCACGCGCTGGCCGCGGCCCGGGGCCTCGAGCCCAAGGTGCTGGCCGCCGTCGTACGCCATGAGCGCGACCGCGTGGCAGCCCACATCCAGGAGCTGGATCCGGATGCGCTGATTGTGGACCAGGACGAGATTCCCGGCACCGGCCGCGCGGTGGAAGCCGCGCTCGAAGCCCTCCCCGCGGACCTCGAGGGCACGGTTGTGGTGACCTACGGCGATGTTCCGTTGCTCACAACCGCCCTGCTGCAGGAGCTGGTCCGGACCCACACTCAGGACAGCAACGCGGTGACCGTGCTGACCGCGGTGCTCGACGACGCCGCCGGCTACGGGCGGATTGTCCGCACCGGTGACGGCACCGTGCAGGGCATTGTGGAGCACAAGGATGCCACCGATGCGCAGCGCGAAATCCGCGAGATCAACTCCGGCATCTACGCGTTCGACGCGAAGGTCCTGCGCGATGCGCTCAAGGAGATCACCACGGACAATGCGCAGGGCGAGAAGTACCTCACGGACGTGCTCGGCCGGGCTAGCGACGGCGGGGGCCGGGTGGCAGCGGTGGTCACCACCGACCGCTGGCAGGTTGAGGGCGCGAACGACCGCGTCCAGCTGGCGCAACTCGGCGCGGAGCACAACAAGCGCGTACTTGAGGCCGCCATGCGTTCGGGCGTGAGCATCGTCGATCCGGCCACCACCTGGATCGATTCCACCGTCACGTTCGGCACGGACGTCACGCTGCTGCCCGGCACCCAACTGCACGGCAGCACGCACCTGGCGACGGACGCCGTCGTTGGTCCCGATTGCACCCTGACCAACGTCACGGTGGGCGAGGGCGCCAAGGTCATCCGCACGCACGGTTCGGACAGCCGGATCGGCCCGAAGGCGACGGTGGGTCCGTTCACCTACCTGCGCCCGGGCACGCAGCTGGGGGAGAAGGGCAAGATCGGCGCCTTCTACGAGACCAAGAACGTCATCATCGGCAAGGGCTCGAAACTGAGCCACCTCGGTTACGCCGGGGATGCCGAGATCGGCGAGAACTCGAACATTGGCTGCGGCAACATCACCGCCAATTACGACGGCGTGGCCAAGCACCGTACGATCATCGGCTCCGAGGTCCGCACCGGATCGAACACCGTCTTCGTTGCACCCGTTCAGGTGGGCGACGGCGCGTATTCGGGCGCGGGCGCGGTGCTCCGCAAGGACGTTCCGGCCGGCGCGCTGGCACTGAACGTCTCAGCCCAGCGCAACATCGAAGGCTGGGTCCAGCAGAACCGTGCAGGCACTGCAGCTGCAAAGGCGGCCGATGCCGCTGCTTCTTCCCAAACCCCCACCAATGCAGAAAGTGATCATTCATGACCGGAATTAAGGCCCAGGGCGAAAAGAGGCTGGTCCTTGCCTCAGGCAGGGCACACCCGGAACTCGCCAAAGAGATCGCCAAAGAGCTCGAGATCGATCTGCTTCCCACCAGCGCGTACGACTTCGCCAACGGTGAGATCTACGTCCGCTTCGAGGAAAGTGTCCGCGGCACCGACGTCTTTGTGATCCAGGCACACCCGGCCCCGATCAACGAATGGCTCATGGAGCACCTGATCATGGTGGACACGCTCAAGCGGGCCTCCGCCAAGCGCATCACCGTGATCGCCCCGTTCTACCCGTACGCCCGGCAGGACAAGAAGCACCGCGGCCGCGAGCCGATCTCGGCCCGCCTGGTTGCGGACATGTACAAGACCGCCGGCGCCGACCGTCTGATCTCGGTGGACCTGCACACCGCGCAGATCCAGGGCTTCTTCGACGGCCCGGTGGACCACCTGATGGCCATCCCGCTGCTGGCCGACTACGTCCGCACCCGCGTGGACCTGGACAACGTCACCGTGGTCTCCCCGGACACCGGCCGTGTCCGCGTGGCCGAGCAGTGGGCCGAGCGCCTCGGCGGTGCCCCGCTGGCCTTCGTGCACAAGTCGCGCGACGTCAACGTGCCCAACCAGGCCGTGGCCAAGACGGTTGTCGGTCAGGTTGAGGGCCGCGAATGCGTGCTGATCGACGACATGATCGACACCGGCGGCACCATCGCCGGCGCCGTCCAGGTGCTCATGAACGCCGGAGCCAAGGACGTCATCATCGCCTCCACCCACGCCGTCTTCTCGGACCCGGCGGCCCGCCGCTTGGCCGAGTCCGGCGCCCGCGAAGTGGTGGTCACCAATACGCTGCCCATCACCGCGGACAAGCAGTTCGCGCAGCTGACCGTGCTGTCCATCGCTCCGCTGATCGCCCGTGCCATCAGCGAGGTGTTCGAGGACGGTTCCGTCACCAGCCTCTTCGATGGCAAGGCCTAAGCCCCAGCCCTAACTAACTGCGCGGCGTCGGCCGGTCTCCTTAAGACCCGGCCGGCGCCGCGTCGTCGTTGTTTGCTGCAGTCCTCTCGCCCAAGGAGGTCTTGCGCACCGGATCGGTCCGCCGCTGCACGGCGGAGGCCCACACCCAGGTTGTCCGCCTGGTGCCGGCGTCCTCCCAGGTCACCTGCACAGCCCGCGACGTCCAGCCGAACGCCTCGCCCTGGACCAGCTCGGCGGCACCGGGAAAACGGATCCACGCCCACACCGGCACGCCCGGCACTACCCGGGTCACCTTGTGGTGCTCGAGATCCAGTTCCTCGGCGGTCAGCGATACCGCCTCCGCACGCTTCGCGTAACGGGCTGCCATCCGCGCCGCAGAATCCCGGTCCATACATCAAGAGTAGAACACATATTCGAAAAGTGGGAAGGATGGCGGAACGCATGTTCCGCCATCCTTCCCTTTATGCACACCAGCCCGCAGGGGTGGGTCAGGCTCTACCGGCTGCTGCGATTCTCCTCGTCCTCACCCAAGAGGATCCAGAGCCACTCTGCATCGTCGACGGTCCGGTCGGAATGCTGGCGATGCTTCTTCTTCTCTGCATCCCCGGTGGGCTTATCGGCAGTAGGCGAGGTCTCGGGTGATGGCCGTTCCTCCGGATCGGCGGCTTCGGTGGTCGGAACCGGTTCGACGGGCGCCGCCGAATTGCTGCGTACGCCTGACCTGGTGGGTTCGGTGTTGTCAGGCACGGCTCGTGCACTCTGCTTGGCCGGAGGGCTCGTGGCCGGACTTGTCGGTACCGCCGCGTCGGCCGTAGGCGAGGCCGTTGGTTTGGCTGTGTCCGTGGCTGTCGCATTGGCCTTTTCGGCAGCCTCCGTGGCAGCCGCAGTAGCTTTTCCAGCTGCATCCGTAGCGGCCTCGGTAGCGCCGGCAACCTTCTCTTTAGCGGCGCCCGTTGTCTTTTCGACGGCGCCGGTCAGCGGGGCGGCAGCCTCTCCCGTGGAGTCGGTGGCGAACTTCGTGGTCATTGGAGCGGGTCGCTCGGTAGCGTCCCCTCCGGGAGTCGGCTGGGTCGCGGCACTCGGAGTGACCTTTGTGTCCTGCTGCGCCGCCGCCGTGCTGTCTGTTGTCGGCCGGCTGAACGTCGGCTCAGCTTTATTGGACGGCGCGAAAATAGGCCAGGTCTTACCGGATGTCTGCAGTTGGGGGCGGCCTGCGTGAGCTTCCTGGGATCCGGACTGATCCAAGGGCAGGGCAGCCGCAGCAGCCACCGTGGCAACTACGGCCAGGCCGGTGAGCGCCCCAACGCTGCGGAAGGAGACGGCGGATGGTGCTTGGTCCTTGGCGCGGCGGCGGCCGCGGGCGAGACTGGTGACGCCATGCGACGAGACCGTGGGGCCGGCGCGCCGGCGCCCACGGGCAGAATAGTTCTTCACGGGATTCCTCTCTACACGCCTGCGAAGTTAGCTGTCGGATTCGAGACGGAGCATCTCGGCGCGGTCGGAACGCAGCAGAACGCCGCGGACAACTAACCGCACTTCACCCCAAGGCGCCGCTGGCGCCACTTCTGGTTCCTCCACCTCTGCCAGTGAAATTGAACGGACAGGTACGCTGGCAGAGCTCGGCGTGCGGACCCGGTCATAACCCTTCCCTAGGGCCATGGCGCGATTAAACGTATCGGCCACACTGAACCGTTACAAACCCGTGACATGTGTTTGTTGTCACCACCCTCGATGAAACTTTTCACCATATTATCCACTTGATGCATGGACTGTCCCTCGCTACGCATGCCCCTCACTGGTTATAAAACCGAGCCGGATTTCCGCGGTCATGCTTGCAGTGCAACGGTGACTGAAGCGCCGGACGAAGGAACTGCGCCCCGAGACCTTGCAAATACCTTGGAAAACGGCGCCAATCCGGCCGCGAGCAACGTTTATCCCTAGCGCCCGAACTGACCCCTCGCCTAGGCTAGCCGTACTTGGCAGCCACCACCGCCCTCCGTTGCCGGCGGCTGCCAGGGCACGAAGGCAACGGAGCAGGTTCTCAATGGTGAGGACCTTGGGGGAAGCAGTTTTCTTTATGAGGGACTGCACGTGTGGCAGCCCGTTGGGGAGCGGGCTGCCGCAGCGTCCGCATGGGCGCTCACGGCAATAAGGGACCAGGGGATGACGGTCCCACACTCGCACCTGCAACGGCACCCGACGTGTGCCGGTCTTTTTGGGGGAACAAGATGACAGACAAGCCAGCGCAGTCAGCGGCGTCCAATCCGAAACCGCCCAAGGAAGCGCGCCCGAAGAGGCGCGACGCCCTGAAGCGGCTGCGCGGAGGACTTGCTGCTGTGGCTGCGGGCTCGCTCATGTCGGCCGGCCTGGCCCTGCCTGTTCTAGCGGACGACGGCGGAGCAGAGTCATCGGGATCAGTCACCGAGATCGTGGGGCTGGCTGCGGCAGCCCCCGCCGAAGCCACGCTTGCCGGAACGGAAGACCCCTCGGCAGGAACAGGCGAACCCGCCGAAGCTGAAGTCGCGGAGGCGCCCGAACCCATTGAACCGGCGCCCGCCCCGGGCCAAGAACCGACCCCGGCTGCCGAAGATGCCGCGCCGGCCGTCCAGCCCGCCGCACCCCTGGCCGCGATCGCCGGCAGCGACGATGACGCCGGGCACGAAGACGAAGAAACCGAGACCGAGGACGAAGCCGAGCACGAAGAAGGTGAAGACGAAGAAGAAGCCGAGCACGAAGAGGGCGACCACGAGGACGAGGCCAGCCCGATCGTCGCCACCAAGAAGGCCAACTCGGTGGAGGCCCTCGGCGACGAGTCCGAAGGCCGCTGGTACATCAGCTACACCATCCAGGTAACCAACCAGCCCAACGGCGACGGCGACTACAAGGATGAGGAGGAATACACCCTCTCGGACACGCTCTCCTTCGGCCACGGCATCGAGGTTGAGAGGGCTACCTGGAGCAAGGGCGACAAGGAGAACCAATTCCAGGGCAACACGGCCGAACTCGCCAGTAAGGACGACGACGTCGAACTGGGCGAAGGCAAGAGCCACTTCTACCATGTGTACGCCACGGTCAAGGTGGCAGACGGCACCCCCGAATACGAGCTCACCTGCAAGGACGGTTATTCCGGCGGCCTGCTGAACAAGATCTACGTGGACGGAAACTACGCCGATTCCGCCTGTGCCGACATCCCGCACGCACCCAAGTACCGCGCCAGCTTCGAAGTCGATAAGAAGTGGGTCATCGACGGTGAAGAATTTGACCACGGCAGCCAGCCGGATGGCTTCGACGCCTGGCTCAAGCTCGGTCCGGACAGCGAGGAAGTCGCGGACGCAGCATGGGATACGCAGTACACCGACTTCTACAAGGGCGACTACGTCTACCTCAAAGAGGAAGCCAAGGTCCCTGAAGGCTGCTTGGTGGACTACCGCGAGGGCCTCGGCGAGCGGGAACTCATGGACAAGGACAGCGCCTTCACCGTCGTAAACCATGTTGAGTGTGAACAGAATCTGACCCTCGCCAAGGACATCGACCCCGAGGACTACTGGGACTACGCGGAGAAGTGGACGCTGACCGCTACCGCGGAGGGCGAGGATGAGCCCACGCTTGAGGGCACCTCGTGGGTGAGCGGCAGCGTGGATCCGGATGTCACCTACACCCTCGCCGAGGAAGCAGACTTCGACGGCGAGGACGAGTTCTCCGCCGGCGACTGGGTCTGCGAGCTGGTCTACGGCGAAGGCAAGGTCTACCAGGACGGCGACAAGCTCACGCCGTCGTACGGCCAGGACATCCGCTGCGTCATCGAGAACTCGCTCGACGCCGAGGGACTGGAAGTCGACAAGACCGCCGGAGAGGCGATCGACGTCGGCGCCGGCATCTGGGAAATCGAATACGAAGTCAGCGTGACCAACAATTCCAAGATCGCCTGGCGGGACTACCTTCTGACGGACACGCTGAAGTTCGGCGACGGCATCAGGGTCACCAATGCCGAATGGATTCGGGATAACGACGGCGAGGAAGGGGTTTGGGAGGATCCCGAAGAGGACGCCACAACCACCTTGGCGGACGGCCGCGGCATTGAACCCGACTCCACTGATCTCTACATCGTCTGGGCACGCGTGGTCGTCGATTCCGACGCCTCGGAGGACCAGCTGGACTGCCGGCTGGAAGAAGATGAAGGAACCGGCCTGCTGAACAAGGTCCTGCTCAACGGGAAGTACTCCGCCGAGGCCTGCGCCGAGGTCGAGGCTCCGGACGAGGAGACTCCGGCCAAGCCGAACCCGGAAACGGAAGAGCCGCCGGTCAGCCCCGAGGAGCCGCCGGTTGCGCAGGAGGAACCGCCGGCACCGGGTGCAGCGGCACCTAACCCCGAACCGGCGCCCGTCGTCTACCCGCAGGCAGGTGGCCTGGCTATGACGGGCACGGAATCCATCGGACTGGTTTCGGCGGCGCTGCTGCTGATGACAGCAGGAACCGCGGCTACCGTCTTCTCACGCCGGCGCCGCAAGGGCTAGGTAATCATCCGGCCATCCGGTCACGAATAACTTGAGGCCGTTGCCAGGCATCCCGCCCGGCAACGGCCTCAAGAATGTCCGATGAAGGAGCGGTTTTGGAACCGGCCGCAGGCTGCCGCAAGCCCTAGGATGAGCCTATGACGGTACCGGATGCAGTGATTGTCCAGCAGTCGGAATGGTGGAACATCCTCGAAGCTTTGGGCCCGCTGGCCACGCTGCTGGCAGCCGCCGTCGCCGGTTTCATCGCGTGGCAGGCGCTGAAGGAGCGGGCGCTGGCAGACCGCCGTTCCGAGTGGTGGTCGCGCGCGCAGTGGGCGTTGGACGCTTCCTTGTCAGCGGACATGGAACGCAAAGCGACCGGGCTGGGCGTGCTGGCGCTGCTGGCAAAAAGCCACTTGGCCACAGATGAAGAGATCGAAATCCTGGCCACGGCTGCCATCCGACCGCTGCAGGAAGCAGCGCTGCCCAAAGCGCTACCGGAGCGGGATGGCCAAGACCATTGCGTCAAAACCAACGCCGCCCGCTTGTGCGTGACCACTGATAAGCGTCTGGGCAGGGCCACTCCTGAATGGGTTTCAGATCTGGCAGCTTCCGGCCTTCCGCAGCCGGGTGCGGGTTCCGTGCAATAGGAACCCGCACCAGCAGAAAGGCTCAGGCTGCGGCAGTTGCGAGCTGCTTCGTTTTCTTGGGTGCGGGAACCGCGGTCAGGTGAAGGCGCCTGACCTCGTTGGGCGGAACCAGCTTCAGATACACAGGGTGTGCGGAGATGATCTTGCGGACCTCGTGGCAGAACGGGCGCACGGCCAGCCTCCTCTTGTGCGCATCGGCGAGAGCGTCGCGGATCAGGCGCTCGGCAAGGCCCTTGACCTCGCAGCTGTCGCTCACGGTTGTCCAGAGAAGCCACATCTCGCCGTCCTGGATCTGGTAGTGCAGTGACGCGGCCACCGCTCCGTCCACGTAGGCGTCGTATTGGGAAGCACCGAAATTATTGGTGATTACCTGCATGCCATCTCTCCTCTGTTCAAGAATTGATCCTGCTACAAGTTGAAGCCAAGCATGCTTACTATCCCTCATGCAACACGAAGAGCTGGTTTCGGGTCTTTCGAGGTCAAAATGCCGTTCCGGACACCCTCTGGACACCTGACCGTGATAAAGACGAGACTTCGTATCTGATCTCGGAACCGCCGCTCAGCCCGCGGTCGCCTCCTCCACGCCGCACCATTCCGCGATGAACAGGGCGATGGCCTTGGTGATCCGGCGGACGGACTCGATGTCCACACGTTCGTCGAACCCATGGATCGCCTCGGAGACCGGCCCGTAGACCAGGGTGGGAGTGTCGCCGTACAACGTGAACACCCGCCCGTCGAGGTAGCCCGGCGTTGTGAAGCTCTGCAACTCCTCGCCGAACGCCTCCCGGTGTGCGCCGGCCAGCACGGCTTCGGCATCAGAGCCTTCCTCCAGCACATAGCCTTCGGAATAGAAGCCGGTCTTGGTAGCGGTCAGCGGCAGCCCGGTGGAGTCGAGGCAATCCTGCAGTTCCTGCCAGGCCTGGTCCGCCGTCGTACCTGGGTAGATGGCCACGCGCACGTCGACCTCGCACCATGCCGGAACGCTGGAGGGCCAGTCGCCGCCGACGATTTTCCCGAAGTTGAAGTTGATCGGGTGCTCGAGGTCCTCGAAGTAGCGGTGGGAGCTCCGCTGCTCGTTCCACTTCTCCTCCAGCTTCCGGAGGCTGGACATCACTGTGTAGGCGGAGTCGATCGCGTTGAAACCGGTGGACATTTCGCGCGGATGGGTAGGTTCGCCGGCCACCCGTACCTTGAACCAGAGCACGCCGACGTTGGCCCGGACCAGCATGTTCTCTTCCGGTTCCGGGATGATCACTGCATCGGCGGTGTAGCCGCGGAGCAGGGCGGCCAGCGAACCGTTGCCGGTGCACTCTTCCTCCACCACCGACTGGACGATGATCTCGGCGGTCGGCGCCAGCCCTGCGGCGCGGACGGCGTCGAGCGCGAAGAGGTTGGCAACCAGCCCGGCCTTCATGTCGCCGGCACCGCGTCCGTACAGCCAACCGTCTTTCATCTCGGCGTGCCAGGGGGAGCGGGACCAGGTGTCCTCGGGCCCGGTGGGCACCACGTCCACGTGGCCGTTCAGGATCAGCGAACGCCCCGCCGTCGTCCGCGGTTTGTAGGTGCCGACCACGTTGACGCTGTTCTCGTAGGAGACGGTGGACGGGCCGTAGCCGACGTGGTTGCGCAGCTCCTCCGAGTCGATTTCCCAGCGGTCCATCTCCAGGCCGCGGGACTCCATCGCCCGGTAGAGCAGGTCCTGCGCGTCGGCCTCGTCCGCGCGCAGCGAGGGTTCGGAAATCAGCTCGGCGGTGAACGCGAGCTGCTCGTCGAACGCGGTGTCGACGGCGGCGAGGATGCGCCGTCTGATATCCGGATCCGGCATGGTTGCTCCTTCGGTCGAGGCTGGCGCGGGCGCGTTACTGGCCAAGGTACAGGATCCCGTCGAGCGGCTCACCGGCAGCAATCCGGTTGAGGATAGTCGGCTCTGCGGCATCGGATTCAACCGCTTGAAGTACGACGGCGGCGGCCACCTCGGGTGCCAGCACCACCACTCCGTTGTCGTCACCGAGGACAAGGTCGCCCGGCCGGACCGTGACACCGCCGACGCTCACGGGGACGCCGAACTCGGCCCGGCCCGACGCATGGCGCTTGGTAGTGCAGCAGGTGGTGCCGCGGGCAAACACTGGCAACGCCCCGCCGTCGTTCGCGTCATTGAGTTCCACCACGTCGGTGACCGGGCCGTCCACCAGGATGCCGGCCGCGCCGCGGGCACGGGCGGCGGCACCGGTAACCGCGCCGACCGGAGCGTGCTGCCGGTCGCCGTCCATGTCCAGCACCAGCACCTCGCCGGGCTGTAGGCGCAGCAGCGCGTGGTTGACCGCCACCGCATCGGCGTCGGGAATCCGGGCCGTGGAGGCAACGCCCACCATCCGGGCCCCCGGCACGATCGTGCGGATCTCGGAGGAGCAGAATCCCTCCTCGAGGAAGTGGCCCAGGGTCGGGAAGCTGACGCTGCGCAGCCGTTCCAGTAGCTCGGGCAGCTGCTGCGCCGGGCGCTCGGCCTGAGGCTCAGTCTCGACCTCAGCCTGAAGCTCGGTCTGCGCGGCCGGCTCGCCCAGGGTGGCGGCGGCAAGGGTTCCGGTGGCGGACATTTCCATTGGTTATTTCTCCTCTTGTGCGGGCACTACCGCCACGCATTCGATCTCCAGGCTCACGCCCCACAAGCTGACGCACACCGAGGTGCGCGCCGGCTTGTGGGGGCCGAAGAATTCCTCGTAGACCGCGTTGTATTCGGCCAGCTGGTCAGGTTCGGTCAGGTACGTGTTGACCTTGACCACGTGTTCCAGACCGGAGCCGGCTTCGATCAGCGCGGCCTCCAGATTCCGGATGGTCTGGCGGACCTGCTCGGCGAACGTCTCCGGCTGGTCCTCCAGACTGGACTTGGCGGGCACCTGTCCCGCGGTGAAGACAAAGCCGTTGGCGACGACCGCCTGCGAGTACGGGCCCACCGGCTCGATCGAGCCGGGGGCCGCGTGGATGCGCCGGATGGTCACCGGGCAACCTCTGCACTCTCAACCGAGCCGGTCGGAGCGTCATCGCTCTCGCTGGACGGGGCTGCCTCAACGGCGTCGATGTTGCCGTGCCGGGTCTCGGTCAGCAGGTACAGCGCAACCAGGGACAGTACGGCGGCACCCATCACGTACCAGGCGATGGAGGAGCTTTGGCCGGTGGCGGCGAGCAGGGCTACCGTGATGGCCGGGGTGGCGGCCGAACCCAGCAGGCCGGAGAGCATGTAGGAGACGGACAGACCGGAGTAGCGCACCTTGGAGCCGAACAGCTCGGCCAGGAAGGTGGCGATCGGGCCGTAGTTGGCGGAGAAGGCCAGCATCATGAGGCCGTAGCCGACGAACATCAGCGGCACGGATCCGGTGTCCATCAGCCAGAACATCGGGAAGGCCAGCAGTGCCTCTGCGGCTACACCGGCGAAGATGATTGGCTTGCGGCCCACGCGGTCGGAGAGCCGGCCGAAGAACGGGATGGCGACGAAGGCCAGGACGCAGGCGAACATGACCGCCCAGAGCATCGTGTCGCTGGAATGTCCCAGTTCGGTGGTGCCGTAGTTGACGCCGGAGGCGACCAGCAGGGTGAAGGTGCTGCCGGTGGAGAGGGTGGCGACGCCGCCGAGGATGACCTGCTTCCAGTACTTGCGCATCAGGTCGGCAAACGGGATCTTCGCCTTGGCACCGGTCTCGCGGACCTTCTGGAAGGACGGGGTCTCTTCGATGTTCAGCCGGATGTAGATGCCCACGCCCACCAGGACGGCCGAGAGCAGGAACGGTACGCGCCAGCCCCAGCTGAGCAGGTCGGCCTCGGACAGGTTGGCGGCCACCAGCAGGAAGGCCACGTTGGCAATCAGGGTACCTACGGGCACGCCGATCTGGACCATGGAGCCGTAGAAACCGCGCTTGTTTTCCGGCGCATGCTCCACGGTCATCAGGACCGCGCCGCCCCATTCGCCGCCGAGGGCCAGGCCCTGGATCAGGCGCAGAGTCAGCAGCAGCAGGGGAGCTGCGATGCCGATGGTGTTGAAGTCCGGCACCAGGCCGATGGCGAAGGTCGCCGCGCCCATCGCGATCAGCGAGATCAGCAGCATGGACTTGCGGCCCACGCGGTCGCCGAAGTGGCCGAAGAGGATGGCACCGACCATGCGGGCCAGGTAGGCGGACGCGAAGGTGAGGAAGGAGAGGAGGGTGCCGATGGCGCCGTCGAGCTCGGGGAAGAAGATTCGGTTGAAGACCAGTGCGGACGCCGTTCCGAAGAGGAAGAGGTCGTACCATTCGACGGTGGTACCGATGACGCTGGCTGTGGAAATCTTGCGCATCTTTGCGCGGTCGAGTCGTGCACTTGTCGAAGCGCTTCGCGTGGCTGCAGAAGACATTCGTAAGCTCCAATGAGGAAGGGGTGAAGGTGCACCTGGCTCTGATTAGCCTGCGGTGCGGAACAAGCTGTTGTGCAAACCACTATCCTCGCGGCGTGGCGGGCGTCACAAGGAAGATCCACACATGTTTATCGGGCCAGCATTGGGCACATGCACATCGGCCTCCAGCCTCGCCCTTCCCTTCCCGCCAACTACTTCCTTTCAACCAACGACGACGGCGCGCCGCCCGCTTTGGGCGGCGCGCTCACCTTCCGCTGGGATCGCTTCTTCTGCTCAGGGGCGTTTCTGCCGAGGCCCGGTCACTTTTTGACGGCCGTGAACAGCAGATACTCCCATTCCATCTTGCCGTTGCCCAGGTTCGCACGTGCCAGTTCGGCGAGCTCGTCATCCAGCGCCTGCACCCGCTCCGGGCTGTCGGCGAGGTTGCGGTACGCGGTGATGGTGGGGCCGTAACAGGTCTTGAAGAATTCGCGGAACTCTTCCGGTGTGCCGAACCGGTCGACCATCAGCTTCTCCCGTTTCGCAACAACGTCTGTCACCCGGTCGCCCAGCAGCTCCCGCACGTGCTCCTCGTTGCCCCACAGTGGCGGCGGTTGTGCGCCTGGAGGCGGCGGCGGAGCGTACGGCTTCATGGTCTTGAACATTTGGCCGATAAAGCCCTCGGGTGTCCAATTGATCAGCCCGATTCTGCCTCCGGGCCGGAGGACGCGGACAAGTTCGTCGGCGCTGGCCTGATGGTTGGGAGTGAACATGATCCCCACACAGGAGATCGCGACGTCGAAGGAGCCGTCGTCGAACGGCAGGTTCTCGGCGTCGGCCTCCCGCCATTCGAGTGTCAGCCCATCGCCTTCCGCTTGCCGGCGGCCGGCATCCAGCAGCGCAGGCGTCAGGTCGGATGCCGTAACCCGGGCGCCGATCCGGGCTGCCGGAAGGGCTGCGTTGCCCGAGCCCGCGGCAATGTCCAGCACATCCTCGCCAGGGCGAATTCCACTTGCCACGACGAGTTCCGGGCCCAGCGCTGGTATGACTTCCGTGGCGACCGAGGGATAGTCGCCCAGGGCCCACATAGCCCGATGCTTTGCCTTGACCCCGTTGAGAACATCTTGATCGCTCATTGAACTTGCCCTTAGAGGTTAGCGGGCTTTTGACGGCCCTTTGTTGGTGGTACTTCAAGGATCGATCCGGGCAACGTCTGCGTCCAGTAACAGATCTGAACCGGGAGCGCTTCAAAATTTGTACTGGTGCGGCCAGCGGGTCGGGCGTTTACTGGAAGAGGCATCAAAGGGAGGTCAACCGATGTCCACATATGGCCAGTTCTGCCCGGTGGCCAAGGCCATGGAGTTGCTTGACGAGCGCTGGACCATGCTCGTTATCAGGGAGCTGCTGGCCGGAAGTTCGCGCTTCAATGACCTGCGCCGTGGCAACCCGAAGATGTCCCCTGCACTGCTGTCGAAACGGCTGCGCAGCCTCGAGCGTGCAGGCGTTGTTCGCAACACCGTGGTTGACGGTCGCAGCACCTACAGCCTCACGCCCAGCGGACAGGATCTCGCCGGCGTTGTTGCCGCGGTGGGCGCATGGGGCGTGCGCTGGATCAACCAACTCGGCCAGGAGGACCTCGATCCCCACCTACTGATGTGGGACATCCGGCGGACCGTGCCACTCGGGGAGTGGCCGCGCAGCCGCACCGTTGTCGCGTTCGAATTCAGCGACGTCCCGCCGCCGGCCGCACGCTGGTGGCTCAACGTCACCGGCGATGAGGCAGATGTCTGCGACTACGATCCGGGCTTCGAAGTCACGGCGACGGTCCGCACCGGGCTGCGCACCCTGACCGAAATCTGGCGCGGCGACCGGGACTGGCTGTCAGCGATCAGGTCGGGCTTGGTCAGCATTTCCGCCCCGACTACTGTGCAGCGCGCAGTCCCGGTTTGGCTGGGACAAGGCAACTTCGCAGCGGTAGCTCGGCCCGGCGTGCTTTAACCCGAAAGTTTCCCGCCAGCGCCAATAGCGGCTTCCATTGCCTCGCAGCAACGACTGCAGCGGCTCTTCTCTTCCACAGGCAAGCACATTGTCTTGCAATGCCCTAATATTGCAGGACAATATTAATATGGCGATCAGGTGGACGGAGAGCGCGGGTAAGCACGGTATTGACCGTTCTGATGCGCTGCACGCGATCCTGAACCAGATCTACCACATAGGGCAGTTCGATGAACCACGTGTAGGGAACAGCCGCCGGCCGGATCTGTTTATCGGCCCATCCAAAGACCGAAGCATGATCCTCGAAGTTATGGCGGTCATCACCCCTCCTGATGACATCTTGGTCTTTCACGTGATGGAGGCGCGGCGGAAAATCGTCGAAATTGCAGAAAGGGGAACGGAATGAGCACCAAGAAAGCTATGGAAAGCAACGAGGCGGAACTGAGCCCTCAGGAGCAGGAGCACTACGAGGAACTAGCGGCGTGGGCGGAAACCGCTGATATCGCACCGAATGCTCGCATAACCAAAGCCGAAGGCCCAGAAGCCGGACGGTCCCTGCTCGAAGCTGCACTCGGCTCGCCAGAGGCCGTCCGTCGTGCCGTTGGGAAACCCTCTTTGAGCAAGGAAGGCATTTCGCCTACTCGCTCCATCAGGCTCCCGAAGGAGTTGGACGCGCAGCTCGTTGCAAGGTCCGAGAGCGAACATCGCAAGCCGAGCGAAATTGTCCGGGACGCGCTGCGCGAATATCTAGGAAGGGCATCGTGACGTAGTCCGCAAGCGCGTGGGTTTTAATCACGCCCAGGCGACGACGGCGCGGGCGGCCTGCACCGGGACCATCAGGTCGATCCCGGTCAGTTCCTTGAAGCGGCGCATCCGGTTCAGGATGGTGTTGCGGTGGCAGTAGAGCCGGTCCGCCGTGGCGCTGACGCTGCCGTTGGCCAGGAAAGTGGAGACGGTCTCGCGCAGCCGCTCCATTTCATCCGGCCGGGCTGCGGCAAGCTGGACGTCCAGCCCGGCGCCAAGCTGCACGCCGAGCGCATCCATCCGCGCCCGGGCCAGCCGGATCCAGTGCCGCTCAATAGTGATGGGCTCCTGATCCTCCGGCGTGGCTAGATCCGACAGGGCGGCAGCGATGCGGCCGGCCGCGGCGAGATCCACTAGTCCGGCGTCGGCGGCAGCCAGTCCGCAGGGAAGGGAAGAGAGCCCGGCACCAAGAGCGCCGCGCAAACCGCCGCCGCGCGGTTCCTGCCAGAACAGGTAGGTGTACTCCTCGGCCTGGTGCAGGAACATGGACAGGCTTCGGTTGGGTGCCGCGGCCACTTTCCGGAGCCCAGCAGCCGGCTGCCCCTTGGCTGCGGCGATGGCGTAGGGCACGTCCGGCTTCAGGTTGAAGGCCTTGGCAAACCGATCGCGGGTTTCGGGCAGGCGGCCTTGGGCACCGAAGAGAGCTGAGATGAATTCCTGCCGGACACCGGCTTCCTCCTGGGCCATGCTCACGCGCGCCGCCAGGTAGCTGGAGTGCGTGGCCGTGGCGTAGTCGTCCACGACCCGCCAGACTTCCTCGGCCCGGTGGACCAGCAGGGCGGCGTCGTCGTTGTTCGAAATTTCCAGCAGCGTGGCCCAGATGATCGGGAAGTCCAGCCGGACGGCGGAGATGAGAGCCTCGGCCGGTAAGCCCTGGCGGGCGCGGCGGTTGCCCAGATCGGTAGCGAACTCCAGCAGCCGCGGGTAGTGCTCCTTGCCGGCCATCGCGTCCAGCGTCAGCTCGATCGCCTTCGCGGCCGCGGACTGCAGATCCTCGCCGGAAACGGCGTGCCCGGAGTACTCGGGGATGGCGCGCACCCGCTCGACGAACGTCTCCTGCATCCTGGGCAGCTTGTCCTTCAGCCCGCGCACTAGCTGCACCCAGCGGGCATCGTCGACGCGGGATGCGGGGGATGAGGCGGCACTGCCAGCGGGTGTGTGCATGAGCACAGTGTAGGGGAAATAAAGCGTTGGCTATTGCTAGTTCCAGCTGCCCGGCTGACTGCGATCATGGGAACAGACCGACAGCCAGAGCGCCGGGTTCTGCACATAGCTGTGTAGGGCAACTGAGGCGAGTACCTGGACACCGAAGACCTGTGGAGGACGATTAGCAGTGAGCGTTATGACCGAGACCCGGACATCCACCGAGACGGACACGATTTCCGCCGGGCACCTGATCGTCGCCCAACTGGAGGCCGCCGGCATCCGCCGGGTCTACGGCGTGCCGGGGGAGAGCTTCCTGGATGTCCTCGACGGGCTACACGATTCGTCGATCAACACGGTGATCACCCGTCACGAGGGCGGCGCCGGTTTCATGGCCGTGGCGGAAGGCCGACTCACGGACCTGCCGGGTGTGGCCATGGTGACCCGCGGACCGGGGGCGGCCAACGCGCTGATCGCCGTGCACACCGCGTACCAGGACGCCACCCCGATGATCCTCTTCGTCGGCCTGATCCCGGTGGCTGACCGCGGCCGCGAAGCGTTCCAGGAGTTCGACATCACCGCCTGGTTCGGCAGCACGGCCAAGAAGGTGGTAGTGCTCGACGACGCAGCCTCGGCCGCCGCCGTCGTCGATGACGCCATCCACACCTCCCTGAGCGGACGGCCCGGGCCGGTGGTGATCGGCCTGCCCGAGGATGTGCTGACCCACGCGGTCCAGCGCGGCGCCCCGGTTGCTCCTCGTGCCCTGGCCAGGACGGCTCCTGCTCCCGCGGATCTGGAAGCACTGGGCCGCCGCTTCGCCCAGGCGCGGCGGCCGCTGATCGTGGTTGGCGGGGAAGGCTGGACGCAGGAATCCGGCGAAGCCTTGGCCCGCTGGGCCGCAGTGCACGGTGTACCGGTCGCCGCGGACTGGCGCGCGTATGACGCCGTGCCGCACGTGCTCGACGGCGGCAACTCCTACATCGGCTACCTCGGTTATGCCCGCAGCGACGCTAACGCACGGCTGCTGGACGAGGCGGACCTGCTGGTGCTGATCGGCTGCCCACGCGGCGACGTGCTTAGCGACGGCTACACTCGCGGGCTTTCGGCCGAAACAGTGCTGGTCATGCCCGGCGATACGCTGGGCCACTACGGCCCGCTGGACCAGCACATCTTCGCGGACGTGACCGCCTTCAGCCTGGCGCTCGCCGGGCAGGACTACCGCACGTCGCCGCAGCCGAACTGGCTCGCGGACGCCCGCGCCGACTATGAAAGCTACTCCACCCCGCGGCCGGACGGCGGGATCGGCGTCGACATGGGCGTGTGCATGGAGATCCTCCGCGGCGAGCTGGAGCAGGACGCCGTTATCACATGCGGCGCAGGCAACCACGCACTGTGGCCGGGACGTTACCTGCAGCACACCGCCGCCAACTCGCTGGCCGCGCCGCGCAACGGCGCCATGGGCATGGGCATCCCCGCCGCCGTGGCCGCCAGCCTGATCTTCCCCGAACGCCAGGTGGTCTCGGTGGCCGGCGACGGCTGCTTCATGATGAACGGCCAGGAAATTGCGACGGCGGTGGGTTACGGCGGCAGGTTCATCGCCATCGTGGTGGACAACCAGTGCTTCGCCACCATCCGCGAACACCAGGAACGGGAATACCCCGGCCGCCCCTCGGGCACCCACCTGACCAATCCCGACTTCGCCGCCTGGGCCGAAACCTACGGCGGCCACGGTGAGCGGGTGGAACGCACCGAGGATTTTCAGGCAGCCTTCCGCCGCGCGGTGGCCAGCGGCAAGCCCGCCGTGCTGCACGTCCTGCAGGACCCCGAAACCCGCGCCCCGCGGACGGATTCCTGACCCCGCGCAACTTTCGCCCGAACAGCTTTCCAGAGGAGAAACCATGAGTGCCACGATCGTTGAACCCAATCCGGCAGCCTTCACCGGCGGCGACGCGAAGTTCATTGAAGACTTCGCCACCCTGTGCACGTTCGGCGCCACCGCGAACGGCGGCGTGCACCGGCTGGCCGGCAGCGCGGCCGACGGCGAACAGCGCGCTTGGCTGACCCGGCTGCTCGAACAGCACGGATTCCGCGTGGAGTTCGACCGGATCGGCAACCAGTTCGGCCTGCTCGAACTGGTCCCCGGCGCACCGTACGTCCTGGTCGGTTCGCACTTGGACTCGCAGCCGACGGCGGGCCGGTACGACGGCGCGTACGGTGTCCTCGCCGCGGCGCACGCCGCCATTCGGGTCGCCGCCCACAGCGAAAACGGGACGTCTAAGCCGAAGTACAACCTCGCCGTCGTCAATTGGTTCAACGAGGAAGGCGCGCGCTTCAAGCCCTCGATGATGGGCAGCTCCGTCTACACCGGAAAGCTCGCGCTTGAGGATGCGCTAACGACGGCGGACCCCTCTGGCATTACGGTGGGGGAGGCGCTGGAATCGATCGACTGCCTCGGCACCGGCAACGGGCCGGAAGCCGCCTACTGCGCCGAAATCCACATCGAGCAGGGCCGCAGCATGGAGCGCAAGGGCATCACCATCGGCGTGGTCGATTCGAACTGGGCCGCCAACAAGTACCAGCTGGTGGTGCACGGCGAGCAGGCACACACCGGTTCCACCGTGATCGCCGACCGCAAAGACGCGCTGCTCGGTGCCTCGATGCTGGTGGTTGCCGCACGGGAGATCGCGGACCGGTTCCCGGGCGTCCTGCACACCTCGGTGGGCCAGCTGGACGTCTACCCCAACTCGCCCGTCGTCGTGCCCTCGAAGGTGACGCTCCTGCTGGATCTGCGGTCCGCGGACGAGGAGGTGCTGGCGCAGGCGGACCAGCTGCTGCATGACCGGATGGCCGAGATCGAGCGGCTGGCCAACGTGTCCGTGGAGAAGCACTCCTCGCACTGCTGGCCGGTCACCCCGTACCAGCCCGAAGGTGTGGATCTGTCCGAGAAGATCGCCGTGGACCTGGGCTTGTCCTACGGACGGGTCAAGACCCTGGCCGGGCACGACTCGACCAACATGAAGGACATCGTCCCCACGGTCATGCTGTTCGTTCCGTCGGTGGAGGGCATCTCGCACAACGAACACGAGTACACCCGGGACGAGGACATCGTCGCCGGCCTGCACATGCTCACCGTCGTGGTGCAGCGCCTGGCCGAGGGTGAGCTGGACCGCGGGTCGGTTCAGCGGCGCACCCGATAACGCAGGTGAAGCACCCGGTTGCCCTGAATCACCACGTCGGGATCCTCCAACAGGTGCTGTGCGTGGACCGACCCGAAGTAGCGCTTGCCGGACCCGAACACGACGGGTGCGACGTCCATGCGCACCTCGTCGACCAGGCCCGCGGCAAGCGCCTGGCCACCGACGTCCCCAGCGGCGACCTCGACGATGCGGTCACCCGCGAGCTCCTGCGCCTTGGCCACGGCTGCCTCGACGCCGTCGACGAAGTGAAACGGCGCCTCGGGGTCCCAGCCCTCGGGCTCTGGCCGGTGCGTCACGACGACCACGTGGTCGACCCCGGCCGGAGGCTTCCCGTCCCAGCCATCCGTCATGTCGAAGACATGGCGGCCGGCGATGGTCGCCCCGATCTGGTCCCAGTACGGCCGGGTGTAGTCGTAGGACGTCTGCGACACCTTCAACTCGCCGCTCTCGTCCAGCGGCACGTCACCGCTGGTCAACCAGTCGAACAGGGGTCCGGGCTGGTCGTTCTCGTCCGCGATGAAGCCGTCGACTGACACCGAGCCGTACATGACCACTTTGCCCACGGGGCTCTCCTTTGCTTTGGGGAGCCCAATATTACTCCTCAGGCTCACTCCTCAGCGGGTACTGAGGTATCAATATTGGTGGCCTCGATATACGGTTCCTTGTCGTGGTCGGCGAAGCCGTCGTCTTCGAGGTCCAGGTCCATGTTTTCTTCGACGGTCGGCAGGTCAAAGGCCTCCTGATACGTGCCCGTGACTTCCACGGCCGTACCCTCCGAGAGATCCGTCATCTGGCCGTCATGGACGATCAGCAACGGGTCCACAGTTGTCTCGTCCGTCCCTGCAATCGTGAAGGACATGGGTGTGACAATCTCGTTGACGTTGGCCGAGACCGTCACCACTTCACCGACATAGATATCGGCCTCATCGTTGAAGGCTTGGTCGTACGGCCCGACAAACAGCGGAGTCCTGACATCCTCGCCGGCAGCATCAGTAGCCTGCCCGGTAATGTCCGGGTTATCGCCTTCTTCCTGGACGTCCTCAACATCCGTGCCGGCTTCATTTCCGGCGGTATCGCATCCAACCATTCCGAATGCGCCCAGCGAGATAATTCCTGCGGCTGCCATCCGGGTTATCCAGCGTTTCTGTTCCTGAAGTGTCATGACCTTCTCCAATCGGAATTGTTGACGCTTCGGCCATGGACAGTAGGCCCAAGCCATATGTTCACCGTAGGTTTTGCCCGAGGGCGCGAACAATGGCATTAATCGAGATGCAATCCACCGTTCCGGAATGGTGAAGACAGCCCCTGAGATTGCGATTCCGCAACATCCGGCACTTTATGTGCGACGACCGCTAGAAGTACGACGACGGTGCGCACCTTGAGCGGTGCACAGCGTGCTTTTACTAATAAATCCCCGTCGAATCCGAAACCGATAGCGTCCGTGGGCGGCAGCCAGCACCACTAACCATGAGCGCCATGGCGGGTCGGTGGCGAGACGGGATGGCCGCCGAGCTTTCAGGAACAGTCGGCTTTCGGAGCGTGGCATGAGGAACCAGGGTTTTGCTCCGCAACAGGACCGAAATAGTGTCTTCGGCGGTTCGTGCCTCATAGACGAGGCATACCTCCGCGGCAGTTTAGTTTGTGAGGTCGCGTCTGTTGAGCAGGCCGGTGGCTACGGCGGCCAGGACTGCCGCGGCTCCGGTAAGGAGGAGTGCTGCGGTGATGGCGGTAATGTCCAGGTCTTCGACAGGCAGGGCCGGGGAGTGCCGGAATGGACTGAGGTTTTGCAGCCACGCGGGCAACCGGAGCAGTTCCCCGAACTGGCCGAGGACCAGGCCGGCCGCGAGCAGTCCCCAGCCCAGCGGAACGGTCAGCCGTGGCACAACGGCGAAGGTCAGGGCGGCTACCGCGGTGAATACGAGTGCCGCGGGCACATGGGCCAGGGCAGCCAGAATGATAGTTCCCCCGTTGCCGGTGGTGGTGCCCGAGGCTTCCAGCGCGACTGACGCTGCGCTGCCTGCCGCGGCGGATACGGACGTGACCGAAAAGGCGGCGACGGCCAGATTCGCGGCCAGCCAGCGGGCGCGTGTCTTCGGTGCCGCAAGCAGCAGTTCTGCCCGTGCCTCGGCTTCCTCGGCACGCATCCGCAGCATGGCCTGCACGCCGGCTGCAGCGCCAAGGACACCTGCCATACCCAGCAGCGCGGCAGCGAAGACATCGACCACGTCCGCCCGGCTCCCCGGCACCAGCCGGGCAATGAGCTCAGCCAGTGAAGGATTGCCGGCCACGGTGTCGGCAACCACGGGTCCGAGCACGCCGGCCACGGTTCCCAACGCTGCCCCGCCCAAGGCCCACCCGGCCAGAGTCGCACGCTGCAGCCGCCACGCCAGGCCAACCATTGACCGCCCCGCCTCGCTGCTGCGTGCCCGCCCTGCCCGGTCAGGCAGGAGGCTGGCCCCGAGATCCCGCCGTTGCCGAATCCGGAGAGCCAGTACCGCCAGAACGGCAGCCGCCACGGCCGGGACCAGCAGCGGTAGCGGGTCAGCAACAGTGAACGGGCGCGAGCGCTGTCCCCACCCGATGGGTGAGAGCAGGGACGGCCAGGCGCTGGTGACCCTCATGAGACTGGCCTCTGCCGTTCCGAGCGCGTCGCCGATCCCTCTGAGGAGGTACGCCAGCCCGACAAGGGCGGCCGCGGCCCCGTTGGCCCCGCGGCCGGATGGCAGGAACTGTGCGAGCACCGCCGCGGCGGCAACGAAGAAGAAGCCTACGGCGCCGACTGCAAGCCCGGCGATGGCTGAACCCGCGACGGGAAGACCGCCAGCAGCGAAACCCGCGGCAGCGAACACCGACAACAGGACGTTGGCAGCAGCACCCAGCAGCAGGGTCGCGGCCAGCGGAGCGCTTCTGGCGATGGGGGAGGAGCCCAACAGTTCCGCCCGCCCGAGTTCCTCCTCGCTTCGGGTGTGCCGGATGACCAAGAAGGTGTTCATCAATCCGGCAAGCACTGCCATGAAAGCATAGCCCTGGAAAAATACGACCGCTCCGATTCCGGTCCCATCGGGCAGCCCGCGCAGAAACAGGAAGGCCGGATTGGCAGCCGCCACGGCGATGATGCCCGCGCGCTCGGCCTCGCCGCCGAATTCGCTGCCCACCGCGGCGGCCGCAGCGAGTCCCAGCACGGAGATGCCCAGGACCCAGATACACAGCTGCCAGCGGTCCCGTCGGGCCTGGGCCACGGCCAGGCGCAGCATCGCGCCCATCAGCGGGCCTGTCCGTCCAGGCGGCTGTAGTGGCGCAGAAACAATGATTCCAATGACGGCGGCGCCACTTCGAGACCGTCGATGCCGGCTTCGGCAAGACTGGCCAGGACACCGTTAAGATCTGTTGCTTCGGCATCGAATTCAACCGTTGTACCCTCGACGCGCAGATCGTGCACTTCCGGACGCGAGGTGATGGCTCTCGGTTCCCTGAGACCGGTGGCACGCACATGCGTGCGTCGGAGATGGCGCAGGTCGGCCAGCGAACCTGATTCCACGACCGTTCCTTTGCGGATGATCGTGACCCTGTCGCATAACTGCTCGACCTCGCCCAAGATATGGCTTGAGAGGAGAACAGTTGCTCCTTCAGCGCGGACACGCCGGATCTGCCGGCGGAAGACCGTGTCCATGACCGGGTCTAGGCCCCCGCTCGGCTCGTCCAGCACATAGAGGCGGGCCGGTCTTGCGAAAGCGGCAATGAGCGCGGCCTTCTGCCTGTTGCCCCTCGAATACGTCCGGGCCTTGCGACGGGGGTCGAACTCAAACTCGTCAATGAGCTGCCGGCGCAGATGCTCGTCGGCGCCTCCGCGCAGCCCGGTCAGCAGATCGATCACTTCACCGCCGCTGAGATTCGGCCACAGATTCACATCCCCCGGAACGTAGGCGATATCCCTGTGGGTCCGCACGGCATGTGCCCATGGGTCCAGGCCAAAGACCCGAACTGTTCCCGAGGTGGCACGGATATGGCCTAGCAGCACCCGCAGCGTGGTGGATTTCCCTGCGCCGTTGGGCCCCAGGAACCCATGGACCTCGCCTTCTGCAACCGAAAGTCGAAGGCTGTCCAAGGCCCGGACACGACCGAAATCCTTCACAAGAGCGCCAGTTTCAACAATTGACCCGGTACCCATGACCAGTCCCCTTCCGCGCAGTGCAAACGCGGCCACGAGCGAGCCAGCGTTCCGCAGGTAAATACCCGCGTGCCGACCAGGCTTCCCGGCTCTCCGCTGCCCAGCCTACAAGCGGCGCATCTGCGATGGAAGAGCCGCCCAGCTGTGCCTGGAGCAGCCGCCTGCTTGTCCTGCGCCCTGTATCGGGAGCGCTGTCATCAGGTCTGAGCGCGGTTAGCTACTCAGACTTGTGGCGAACGGTGTAGGACAGGATGATGATCCCGTTCTTGAGGGCTTGGGTGTTCACCAGGTCCAGGCGCGCGGCGGGACTATGTCCGAACAGCAGGCTGTCCGTATCCGTTCCGCCGATGAAGAACGGGTGGACCCATAGCCGGATATCGTCCAGCAACCCATGTTCCATCAGCGCGCGACCCAGCCGGCCGAAGCCGTAGGTCACGATGTCCTTGCCGGGCTGCCCTTTGATCCGCCGGACCTCGGCGGCAGGATCACCGGTGATGACAGTGCTGTTCTCCCAGCTCGTCTCGTCCAGCGTCGATGAGACAACGTACTTTCTCATCCTGTTGATCTGGTCGGTATAGGGATCCCCGGATTGCCCCTCCCACACGGAGGCGAAGCTTTCGTAGGTCTCTTTGCCCAGCAGGACGGCGTCGCACTGTTGCAGCAGCTCAAGCTGAAGATCCGCGCCGGCGTCGTCGTGCCCTTCGAGGGTCGGCCAGGTCTGGGGATTCTTGATGACCCCGTCAAGCGAAATGTAGGTCGAGTTGATAATCCGCCGCACGATGTCCTCCTGGCTGAGCGGTGGGTGCTGGCTGTCCCTCCACAGCGTACTCACCCCGGACGTAAAATGGAGCCCTCGATGAGAGGCAACTATGGCCATCACAGAATCGATCGAGCGGGGCCGCGCAGCTTGTGCGGAGCATGCCTGGGACGACGCGTACCAACTCTTGTCGGACGCAGACCGTGCAGATCCGCTTGACGCTGCCGATCTTGAACGGCTCGGCGTAGCCGCATACCTCACCGGCCGGGATGAGGCCGCCGTCGCGGATCTGGAGCGCGCCTACCAGGCGTACCTGGAGCAGGGCGGGATCGAAAGGTCCGTGCGATGCGCGTTCTGGCTCGGGATCACGTTGGTTCTTCGCGGCCAGCATGCCCGTGGCGGAGGATGGCTCGGACGGGCGCAGCGGCTGGTCGACGAAAGGCTGCCCGGCTCGGTCGAGCAGGGCTACCTCATGATTCCGGCTGGCCTGCAGGCCTTGGAGGCAGACCCTGCAAGCGCCTACGAGACCTTCGACAAGCTGGTGGCCATCGCCAATGAGTTCGACGACGCCGACCTCACGGCCCTCAGCCGGCTTGGCCTTGGCCAGGCGCTGGTCGCGATGGGGGAGGCGGCGCGCGGCGTTGCCATGCTTGATGAGGCAATGCTGTGTGTGACCACCGGGGATGTTTCTCCGATCGCCGCCGGGATCGTCTACTGCGCCGTGATCCTGGCGTGCAGGGACACCTTCGACTTGGGCCGTGCCCAGGAGTGGACGGCAGCTCTGAGTGAATGGTGCTCCAAGCAGCAAGGCCTCAGGCCATACCGGGGCCAGTGTCTTGTGCACCGCTCGGAGATTATGCAGTTGCACGGCCAATGGGCGGACGCGATGGTTGAGATACATCGCGCTTGTGAGCACCTTTCCGCGCAACCTGGGAACCCGGTCATGGGGATGGCCCAATACCAACAGGCGGAGATCCTCCGACTGCGGGGCAAGTACGCCGATGCCGAGGTGGCTTACCGCGAGGCCGCTGCCTACGGGCATAATATGCATCCGGGTCTGGCCCTGCTCCGGCTGGCCCAAGGCCGCATACAAGACGCCTATGCGGCGATCCGCCGGGTGGCATCGGATGCGGCTGAGCGTCCGGTCGAGCGGGCGAAAATCCTCGGGGCGTATGTCCAGATCGCGCTGGCAGCGGGCGACACGAATGGGGCCAGATTGGCCGCCGAGGATCTGCAGGAGATTGCCGATCGGTTCGACTCCACGTACCTGCAGGCGATGGCCGGATCGGTACGTGGCATGGTACTGGTCAGCGAGGGTGACCATATGGCCGCCTGCACCACGCTGCGCGCGGCGTGGTTGGCATGGCAGGAGGTGGAAGCTCCGTACGAAGGGGCACGGCTCCGCGTCATCATGGCCCGCGCCTACCATGCACTGGGGGACCATGACACTGCAGAAATGGAACTCGACGCGGCGGCTCACGTCTTTGAAATGCTGGGGGCGGCACCGGACCTGAAGGAGATCGCGGAAATCTCGAGACGTTCGACGGCGCGTGCTGCAGGTGGTTTGAGCGCGCGGGAGATAGAGGTGCTCCGGCTCGTCGCCACTGGTGCGACCAACCGTGAGATCGCAAATACCTTGGTGATCAGCGAAAAGACAGTCTCCCGCCACATCAGCAATATCCTGACCAAACTCGGTCTGTCATCACGCACTGCAGCCGCCGCCTTCGCCTACGATAACGACCTCACCTAGCGCGGGCCGGCACGCTAACTTCCTGCGCAGCTGCAGCGGCTCCACCCAACGCCCTACGCAAAGCCCAGCACCCTACACAAAATTGCCCATTACTCTTCGCCGGGCCGGATGGTCCGTATTCCCGATGCGCCACAAGGTTGCCCGGTGGGATGCTCAAGCATAAGGAACGGTTTGAAGAAGGTGACGACGATGAACAGGAATGAAGGGAACGGGACACGGGAGCGGCTGCTCGCCGCGATCCCACTGGCAGAAAAGATCCGCGAGCTTAACGGCGTATCCACCGCCGTGCTGGAGGGCGGTGACGGCCCGCCGATCGTGCTGTTGCACGGCCACGGAGAGTTCGCGGCGGTCTGGCTCCGGGTGGTACCCGAACTCATGAAGACGCATCATTTGGCCATACCGGATCTGCCCGGCCAAGGCGCATCGGAAAACATGGACGGAAGCCCGCTCGATGCGGAGGGTGTGCTCGAATGGCTCGATCAGCTCATCGACGCGACGTGCGATTCCGCGCCCGTGTTGGCGGGACACCTGCTGGGCGGTGCCATCGCTGCGCGGTACGCGGTTAATCACGGCCATCGGCTCGCCCATCTGGTGCTCGTGGATACCATGGGCCTGGCCTGGTACCGGCCCGCGCCGAGCTTTGCCATCCCCATGATGGGCTTCATGGCCCGGCCCACCGCCAAGAGCCGGGACCGGCTCTTCAACCAATGCTTCCTGGACCGGGAGCAGCTCCGGCAGCGGATTGGCGACAGTTGGGAGCCGATGATGGACTACGCCCTCGATCGGGTCCGTACGCCGAGCGTGCAGTCGGCCGTGCGCCGGCAGATAACGGGCTTGGGCATGCGGCCGATCCCGCCGGAGGACTTGGCCAGGATCGATATTCCGACCACGTTGATTCACGGTCGCCACGATCTGCAAGTGCGGCTCAAGACCGCTGAAGAGGCCGCTGCCCGTTACGGTTGGACGCTGCATGTGATCGATGATTGCCGCGACGATCCCGCCTTCGAACAGCCTGAAGCCTTCATCTCTGCCATCATGAGCCTATGAGTGAAATCCAGGACCCCACGCTGCGTTCCGTCGAGCTGTCCCGCACCGCCACCAGCCGTTATACCGCCCGGAATGCGGCGGGAGCCGAGATCGAGTTCGGTCACGGCGAGGGCCTGCTGTCTCCCGTGGAGCTGCTGCTGGCAGCGCTCGCGGGCTGTTCAGCCATCGACGTGGATACCGCGACCTCCCGCAGTACGGAACCCACGGAGTTCCGGGTCGAGGCCACCGGACACAAGATTGTCGATGAGAACGGTGCGAACCGCATGGGTGACCTGAACCTTTCGTTCAGCCTCTCGTTCCCCGACGACGCGGGTGGCCGCAAGGCCGCCAGCATGGCCGAACGCCTCGTCGCCCTTTCCCACGACAAGTACTGCACGGTCTCGCGGACGGTCGAGCACGGCACTGCCGTGGGGTATGACGTCAGCGTCGGCGTCCCCGACCCCTTGGATGACGCGCAGTCTCCGCGCCCGTGATCAGCCGGCGTGGATGGCGGGACGGCGGTCCGGATCCGGCTCGTTCTCGCGGATGATCTCGCGCACCACCGGCGCCGTGTCGCCCTGGCCGAGCAGCAGGTAACGCATCAGGTGGGTGAGCGGGTTGCCCTCAGACCACTCGAAGTAGGCGTGCGGACGCACTCCGGTGGCATCGCGCAGGGCCAGCAGGATGGCGGCGATGGCGTTGGGTGCGGCGGGGCTCTTCACGCGCAGGATGCGGTGGCCGCCGACGTCGGTGCCCCGGACGTGGAGCGCGTCGCTGAAGCTTGACGGGTCGCTGACCTCGATCTCCAGGAACAGCACGTCCGCGCTTCCCGGCACCGGGTTGATGCTGCGCTGGGCGGTTTCCTTCATCGCGTACTCCTGCTCGGTGGCCACGTGCGGCTTGTGCGCGATCAGGTTCAGCCGGTGATCGCGCGCCAGTGAATCCGTGATGAACCGCCGTGCCGTTGCATCGAACTCGATCCGGTCGGCGCGCAGCTCGGTGGTCCGGGTGACCCGGGAAACCAGCGACACAACGATGATGCCGCCGATGAAGAACGCGGAGATCATCAGGCCGTCCGGCTTTTCAATAATGTTGGCCACCAAGGCATACACCAGGACCGCGGACAGCACCGTGAAGGCCAGCCCCGCCCGTCTTTGTCGCCGTAGTGCGGTGGAAATAGCGACGGCGACAGACGCCGAGACCATCATGGCCAGGATCCCCGTGGCATAGGCGCCGGCCTGGGCATTGACGTCGGCGTTGAACGCGATGGTGATCAGGATGCTGACGCCGGTGTAGACCAGGACCACCGGCCGCACCGCGCGGCTCCATTCCGGGGCCATGCCGTACGAGGGCAGGTAGCGCGGGACGATGTTGATCAGGCCGGCCATGGCCGAGGCGCCGGCGAACCACAGGATCAGGATGCTGCTGATGTCGTACGCGGTGCCGAAACCGTCGCCGAACCGCTCGTGCGCCAGGTAAGCCAGGGCGCGGCCGTTGGCCTCGCCGCCCTCCGCGAAGGCGTCGGCGGGGATCAGCAGGGTGGTGACGAAACTGCTGCCCAGCAGGTACACGCTCATGATGACGGCTGCGGCCGTGAGGAGCTTGCGGGTATTGCGGATCCGGGAGGCCAGCCGCTCCGCCGGAGTCCGGCCCTTCGCCGCGACCAGGGGCATCATGCTGACGCCGGTTTCGAAGCCGGAGAGCCCCAGGACCAGCAACGGAAAGGCCAGCAGCGCCGGGAGCACCAAGCCGCCGAGGCCGCCCGGAGCCGTGGTGAGGGCATCCGTCCAGCCGGTGAGCACCAGGCGAGGTGAAAACCTCGAGCATGCCGGCGCCGATGATGACGGCGTTGAGCCCCAGGAAGACAGCGACCAGCGGGATGGCCACGGCCACGGCCTCGGTGAAGCCGAGCAGGAACACCCCGCCGAGGATGAGCAGCAGGACAATCGTCACGGGGACGGGATGGCCGCGGATCACCTCGGGCGCGTAGGGGTTTTCGAGCAGGTGGACCGTCGCGTCGGCCGAAGACAGCGTGATGGTGATGATCCACGAGGTGGCGACGAAGCCCAGCAGGATCAGCACAAAGATCTTGCCCCGCCAGAACGGCAGCAGGTGCTCGAGCATCGCCACCGAACCCTGCCCGTGCGGGCTCGCCTTCGCCACCCGGCGGTACATCGGGAGCATGCCCAGCAGCGTCAGCGCGACGATCAGCAGCGTGGCCAGCGGCGAGAGCACGCCGGCGGCCAGCGCGGCGATCGCCGGCAGGTAGGACAGCGTGGAGAAGTAGTCCACGCCGGTCAGGCACATGACCTTCCACCACGGCTGCTGAGTGCCGTGGGTTTCCGGACTCGCCGGCCCGACCGGTTGGACAACGTGCGCGGTCAGCCAGCGTGAGACGCCGTGGGCCGGCTTGTGCTGCGGGCCCGGCCGGGGAACGCTGGCGGGGATGGAGTATTGAGTGGAAGTGGCCACTGTGCTGCTTCTTTCTGGTCCGGATCCGGTGGGGATCCGGGGCAAAAGCCTACAACTGTACAACGTCGAAAAGGCCGGAATTCCGCGTTCCAGGGCGTTAAGAATTCATCAAGAATACGACGACGGCGCCAGCAGCCGGCCGGTCGGGCAGAATGGGCGCATGACGGACATCGTGCCGGAGCGCGAATGCGTGCTCGTCGGGCTCAGCGGAGGTCCCGAGGGGCAGGCGCTTCTCCACCGGGCGGCACGGATCGTCGCCGGGACTCCAGGCGGTGAACTGCACGCCGTCCACGTCCGCGCGACGGGCAAGGCGGGAACCGAATCACCCAAGGAACTGGACCTGCAACGCAAGCTGGCCGCGGACCTCGGCGGCACCTACCACACGGTCGGCGGCGGCGACCCGGCGCAGACCCTGCTCGACTTCGCCCGCAGCATCGACGCCACGCAGATTGTGGTGGGAGTGCCCCGCGGCATGTTCAGCCGGGGGACCGGCGCCAGGCTCATCCGGGCTGCCGGAGACATTGACGTGCATCTGGTCGCGCAGGAGCGCGGCGGCGGCAACAGGCCTGCGCGTCGACCGAACGATCTGGGCCGCTTGAGGCTGATCGCCGGCTTTTTCCTGGCCGTGCTCCTGCCACCGGCACTGCAGTATTTGCTGGGGCACTGGCCGCATGACCATTTCGCCACCGATCTGCTCATCCAGTTGACCGGCACCATCGCCGTCGCGCTGCTGGGCGGACTTTGGCCCGCCGTCATCACCGCGGTCCTGAGCAGCCTGATCGTGAACTACTTCGCGGTCCAGCCTGTAGGCAGCATGGACATCCGCGATCCGGAGAACATCCTCACGCTGCTGGTCTTCCTCGCCGTCGCGGTGGCGGTATCGCTTGTCGTCGGGCTTTCCGCGCGGCGCAGCCGGGAGGCCTCGGCAGCCGGGGCGGAGGCGGCGGCGCTGGGGGAGCTGAGCCGCAACGCGGTGGCCACCCAGGAGAGCGTGCCGGCGTTCCTCGAGCGCGTCCGCGAACATTTCCAGAGCGACGGCGCGGGGCTTTACGTCCGCAAAGATTACGACGGCGAACCGGACGTCTGGCACCCCGTGCACAGCGCCGGCGTCGTACCTTCGAAACTGCAGGACGCGGACAACCTGGAACGTATGGACGCCACCCGGACGCTCGCGCTGACCGGACGGATCCTCACGCAGCGCGAGCGGCGGCTGCTGACCGCGTTCGGCGCCCATCTGCTGGCCATGCTGCAGCGCGACCAGCTGATGGCAAGCCGCCGCGACGTCCAGCGACTGGCGGAGGGAAACCAGATGCGCACGTCCATCCTGCGGGCGGTCTCGCACGATCTGCGCACCCCGCTGGCGGGCATCAAGCTAGCGGTGAGCAGCCTCCGCCAGGACGCGGTCCAGTTCCCGCCCGAGGAGGAGGCTGAACTCCTCGCCACCATCGAGGACTACACGGACCGGCTGGATTCGCTGGTGGGAAATCTGCTGGACATGTCGCGGATCACCGGGGACTCGATGGCGCCGCTGATCCGCCCGGTCCACTGGCAGGACGCCGTGGCCGACGCGCTGCGCGGGCTGCCGGCCGAGCACGTGCTGGTCGACCTGCCGGACAACATGCCGCCGGTCGACGCGGACCAGGGCATGCTTGAGCGCGTCATCGCCAACATTGTGGAGAACGCGCTGAAGTATGCGCGCGGTTCGGACGTGCGGATCACCGGCCTGGTCGGCGGCATGGGCAGCGCCACTATTGACGGCCGCCCGGCCAGCGAACTGCGGATTATCGACGCCGGACAGGGCGTGCCGACGGAACAAGTGATCAGCATGTTCCGGCCGTTCCAACGGCTCGACGACGCGCCCGCCGGCACCGGGATCGGGCTCGGCCTGGCCGTGGCCAAGGGCTTCACCGAGGCCATGGGCGGCAGGCTCCTGGCCGAGAACACACCCGGCGGCGGACTGACCATGGTCATCCAGCTGCCGCTCTCGACCGGGGTCTGAGCATCGTGTGTAACCTCACCGCGCAGTATCGGCGATCCCGTCGGCCGCGGTTGCGCGCGGTGGTACCGAGGCGCCCGCTGATGACTCCGGCCATGCAGCCCGTCCACGCGTTGGAAATACGTAAAGAACCGGCCCGCCGCCGTCAGGAAACCATCAACACCGGACTTTGAGGGAGTTCTGCGGCGTTGACTTGAAGTGACGGGCATGCGCAGGGCGGGGGACTACCTCATCCGGCAAGGCAGCCCGTCCGAATAGACGGAGTTCCTGTGATGGAAGCGGAGTTGTGGCAGATCCTGTTGGTGCTGGCTGTGGGCGGAACGGCGCTGGTTCTCCTGATCCGTTCGCTGCTCCGGTCACGCACGTGGTGGCGCTGAGCGATGTGGCGCTGAGCAGTCGACTGCGCTGAGGGCGGTGAAACCGGTTCCGCCCTGACAGAATGGCCCCAGCACAGTGCCCGGCCGCACGGCAGAAGGAGCCTCATGACCAACGTGCTCATCGTCGACGACGAGCCGCAGATCCTTCGTGCCCTGCAGATCAACCTCAACGCCCGGGGCTACCAGACCTTCCCGGCGGCGGACGGTGCCTCCGCGCTGGACCAGGCAGCCAGGCATGCTGTCGACGTCGTAATTCTGGATTTGGGCCTGCCGGACATGGACGGCATCGATGTCATCCGCGGGCTGCGCGGCTGGACGGACGTGCCGATCATCATTCTTTCCGCTCGGCACGCGTCGGATGAGAAGGTGGACGCACTGGACGCCGGCGCCGATGACTACGTCACCAAGCCCTTCGACCTGAACGAGCTGCTGGCCCGGGTGCGTGCCGCCACCCGCCGGGTCGGCGGCGCCCCGGAGAGCCCCACCGTGGCGACCGCTGATTTCGAGATCAGCCTGATCGACAAGCGCGTTACCCGCAACGGAGAGGCGGTCCGGCTGACGCCGATTGAGTGGAACATTCTGGAACTGCTGGCGCGCAATCCCGGCAGGCTGATCTCCCAGCAGCAGGTCCTGACCCATGTGTGGGGACCCGCCTACACCAAGGAAACGCAGTACCTGCGGGTGTACATCGCACAGCTGCGCCGCAAGCTCGAACCGGACCCGGCGAAGCCGCGCTACCTGCTCACCGAAGCCGGGATGGGCTACCGCTTCGAGCCGGGCACTAACTGACCCGCAGCCGGTTTTCTACGCGCCGCCGCTACGCAGTCAGCCTGCGCAGAAGCCGACGGTAGACTGCACCCGTGCCAGAGGGAACGCTGGACCCAAACAAACGGCGCACCCGGATCATCTCCGCGGTGCTGGCCGTGCTGCTCGGCTGGCTCATCGTCGGCTACCCGGCCGCCATTCTGGCATTCATCGCGATGGTCAGTTTCAGCGGCTGCTTCTTGGAATGTTCGGAGCCGGAACCGCTCGGCGGAGTCCTCACCCTCAGTGCAGCGCTGATCCTGGTTGCCGCACCGTTGCTGGTCGCCTGGAGCATCCTGAAACCCGGCTCGCCGGCATGGAAGTTCGGCGCCGGCGCCGTCGCGGTTCTGGCCGCGGTCTTCCTGTACGGTCAGCTGGCCGGAGCGTTCTGACGGGCCGGGTGCCCGGCGTCGCGCGCCGTGCCTTCGAGCCATCCGGCTGACCAATACAATCAGGTCCTGCTCCGCAGGGCGGACCAGGCGTCCAGTGCGTAATACGTCTGCCGTTGGTAGACCAGCGGCGGGGCGAACGAGCCGCCGTCGAGAATCTGCAGGACCTGGGCGGCCAGAACGATGCCGGTTCCGGCGGGCATCCGGTCAAGGGGCTTGCACCGGAGCACTGCGCCGACGCCGCGGATGATCGGTTCGCCGGTCGGGGCGGTGTACCAGTCCATGTTGAACCCGAAGCGGGGCGAACCGGGCCGTGCGAAGAGTTCGGCCAGCCCGCGGTTGCCGGTGGTGAGCAGGTGAACGGCAAGCGTTTCGCCTGCCAGCAGGGCAGCTCCGGACTCGCTGCCGGGCATGATGGAAACCGCGAGCACCGGAGGTTCCGCAGACACGGAAATCACGGAAGACGCGGTAATTCCTGCCGGCCCGTCCGGTCCGGCAGCGGTGACAATCGCTACCCCCGCGGGATGGCCGGCGAAAGCGGCGCGGAAGGCGGCGGCGAGGGCCGGAGGGTGAGCGTCCTGCGGCATGGGCACCAAGGTTGCTCCTTCCTGCAGAGGGGACCGACGGCGCGAAAGTACCTACCGCCCATGCTAGGACTGCTAAGTGCGCCACGCCAGCGTCGGAGATGACGCAAGCCCTACCCCTGCAACTGGTCCCCGTGTAACGTGACGGGAAAGCGCAGGTCCGACAGTAGGGCGGTAGATTTGTTGCTAACTCTTAGAGAGCGCGGGCGTCCAATAATCCGTACGACGGCGGACGCTGCCCTTCCGTCCGGATGCGATGCCTTGGGCACTGATCATGGCTGATAACGCAGCCGCGCTCTTGCTCTTAGCCGATGGACGGCTGCCTGCCGGCGGCTACGCGCACTCCGGCGGCCTCGAAGCGACCATCCGCGCCGGACGCGTACACGATGCCGACAGTCTGGAGAAGTTCCTGACCGGGAGGGCGGTCACCGCAGGCCTGGTAGCCGGCGCGTTCGCTGCCGCCGCATGCCATTCCTCCACCAAGGGCGATCAAGTCCTCCTGCAGGAGCTGGACCCTGAGCTCGACGCCCGAATCCCATCACCCGCCCTGCGCGCCGTCTCCCGCTCCCTAGGGCGCCAACTGCTTCGTGCAGCCACAGCCATCCGGCCGCATCCGCGCTTCCATGAACTTGACCGGACCGCGCATCAACCCATCGTGTTCGGCGTAGCGGCGGCAGCCTTTGATCTCGCCCCGCGGGATGCGGCGCTCGCCGTACTGCATGAAGCAGTGGCCGGGCCGGCCGTCGCCGCCGTCAAGCTGCTCAGTCTTGACCCGTTCAGCGCCCACGCCGCGCTGGCCCGCCTGACCCCCTTGTTGGACCAGTTGGCGAGCGAAGCAGCCAAACACGCGGACACGGCTCCGGCTGATCTTCCGTCCGCCGGTGCACCGCTGCTCGACATCGCCGCTGAACATCATGCGGCAACGGATATGCGGCTTTTTGCCTCCTGAGCAAACTCAGGGGGAATACACGAATGTTAGAGAGAATGAGGAGGGCATTGTGCCGGAGAACCAGGAACCACGAACGCGCTCACTACGGCTCGGAGTCGCCGGTCCCGTAGGGACCGGGAAAAGCTCGGTCATCGCGACCCTGTGTCGAAACTTGGCGGGTGAACTGAACATCGGAGTCATCACCAACGATATCTACACCGATGAAGATGCCCGCTTTCTCCGGTCGGCGGGGGTCTTGCCCGCCGAACGGATCCGTGCGGTGGAGACCGGGGCTTGCCCCCATACCGCCATCCGCGACGACGTCACGATGAACCTGATGGCGGTCGAAGACCTGGAACAAGACTTCGCGCCGCTGGACATCGTGCTCGTCGAAAGCGGCGGAGATAACCTCACCGCCACCTTCTCGCCGGCCCTGGTTGATGCCCAGATCTTCGTACTCGACGTCGCCGGCGGGGGAGATGTTGCCCGCAAGGGCGGCCCCGGAATCGCGCGCGCCGATCTGTTGGTGATCAACAAAATCGACTTGGCCGAATACGTGGACGTGGATGTGGAGCAGATGGTCAAGGACGCCACTGCCGCCCGCGAAGGGGCACCGGTCCTGGCGTTGTCGCGGAAGCAGCAGGACACGGTGCAGCAGCTCTGCGCCTGGGTGCGCTGGATGCACAGCCAGCACGTAAACGGAAGCCACACACCCATTGATCCAGGTCCGATGGCCCCGCATTTCCACGCCGATGAGAGCGGCGAGGGCTATTTCCACAGCCACGACGACGACGGCGCCACGGAGCCGGCCCACGAGCACAAATGATGGGGAGCACAGGCAAGCCGCCTCAGGCTGTACCTGATGGTTTGTATCCGTCCGTTTTTCCGGTTAGAGATAAGCAGCAGGGAGATGCGTGCGTCGGACGGCGTCGAAGACGACGTCGGTGAGCTTGCTGTGACGGGCGAAGACAGCCCGCTGGTGGTCTGCTCCTGTTCCGGTGCGGACAATCCGGCTGACCAAGTGCTTAATCGGTTCCAGGTCTCCGGTTTCGGCCAGGACCGGTCCTATGTGCTCGAACAAAGCGCCGACGGCTGATCTTGCCGGACACCGGCCGTTCCTCAGCGGATGGATCAGGTCATCAGTGACGGCAGACTTGCTTGCCCGCCAGGACGCCAGCCGCAGCAGCTCCGTCGGAACGGCAGGCGGTGGCCGGCCGTCAAGCCACTCCCGTGCCGCCGTCTCGACGAGGGCTCGGCACATCCCTGCCAGAGCGGCGGCATGGTCTGCTTCAAGGCAGACGTCCGCGACACGAATTTCCACGGTTGGCTGTCGTCGGCTGAGGCGGGCGTCGAAGTAGACCATTCCTTCGTCGAGCAGTACATCGCAGTCCAGGAGCACGCGGACCAGACTGTGGTAGGCGGACGGAGACCCGAATAGATCCGTGGGCCCTGCGGTGGGCCAGCGCTTCCAGACCTGGTAGCGGAAGCTGGCGTAGCCGCTGTCGGTGCCCTGCCAGTAAGGGGAGTTGCCGCTCAAAGCAAGCAGGATTGGTAGCCAGACCCGGATCCGGTCAAGGACTGCAACGGCTTCGTCGTCGGACGCAACGCCAACATGGACATGGAAGCCGCAGGTGAGCTGCTCGCGCAGCGTCAGGCCGTATCGGCCTTCCATCGCTAGATAGCGCGGGCGCCGGACCAATTGGGTCGCAGCCGGCATTGGATAGGTGCCGAGCGCGACCGCCCTGGCCCCGAACCTCTTGGCCTGCCGGTCAGCCTCCGCCCTGCCGGCCCGCAAGCCTGCAGCCAACTTCCGCAGGTCCCTGTACGGTGCGGATACGGCTTCAAGCTGTTCCTGCTTTAGCTCCGGAGCAAGGGCACCCGCGTAGGCAATCGGGGAATCCGCTGTCCCGGGCGTGGACGGCTCCTCTTGATGCTTGCCCCCGAGGAGCTGCTCGGAGACCGGGGCCAGCGCTCCGGTCTTTGCGTCCACCAGAAGCAGTTCTTCCTCGACGCCGAAACTGCGCATACCTTCAGTGTTCACCACGGGCGAGCCGGGCGGAACAGCTACCCTGCAAATAGATGGTCGGGCAGACAGGCGCCTCTGCGGGGTGGAGGGCTTCGGAAAGCTTCAACCGGTGGGATTGCCCTCTGCAAGGATCCTCGTGTTCTTCACCGGGAATCCGGATTGCTTCCGACATGGGGAAGGGTGCCGGAGCTCGGCACCCTTCCCTCCTCCCGGCCTGCCACTTGCCGACGTAGGCTCAGGTTTCTGATTTGTCCTGCTTGGCCGGCTCTTCGAGGGCCTCTTGCCTGCCCCCTGCCGCGATTTCGATCTTGCGGCGTTTGGTCATTTCGCTGACCGGGATGGTCACGCTGAGCACACCGTTGTCGTAGTGCGCCGCAATGCCGTCGACGTCGATGTCCTGGCCCAGCGTGAGCTGGCGCAGGAAGGAACCCCCCTGGCGTTCCTTGAGCAACCACTGAGTTTCGCCGTTGTCCTTCAGCGTGCGCTGGGCCCGGATGCTCAGAAGCTGTCCGTCGACGTCGACATCGACCGAGTTCGGATCGATGCCGGGCAGGTCGGCGTTGAGCACGTAGTGGTCACCTTCGCGGTAAAGGTCCATCGGCATCATGCGTGGTCCCTGCCTGCTGCCGAACAGTGCCTGGGACAGACGGTCCATCTCCTGGAAGGGATCAAACCTGGCCATTTTTATCAACTCCTTCACTCATTGATCGTCGGATAGTTGAGTCAGGTGCACTCAACTATTCGTATTTTAGCGTGCAGTTTCTCCGTCCGGTAGGGGTTCTCTGGCCGCGTTCGGGCTGATAATCCTCGGTGCTGCATCCGGATACCGGCAGCGGTGCCATCGCGCTCTTGCCATCGGTGTAGGCGGCTACTGGCTCTATCGCCTTCGGTGCACTCCGTGTCATGGTGGGGAATAGCAGTTACGGGGAGGCAGCTTTCATCCCGGCTGGCGACGAAGTGCATGGGAAGGGCTCGATGAGGAGGAGATCATGAATAGGGAAGAACCACCGGTCCTGCAGGGCGGAGCCACCGCCGACTGGCTGGAGCAGCAAACGCCCGTTCTGCCCGATGAACCGGACGGCGATGCTATTGCCGATGCGGGGCCTGCGCTTATAGAGCCGCCGCTACCCGGCGGTTCCGAAGCAGACCGAATGGAACAACAACTTCCGGCAGCGCCTGTGGCCGGAGACGACATCCGCCCAGCCGCTCAGGCGATTGCAGAGGCGGCAGAAGCTGACCGTCTGGAGCAGGCCAGGGGAATCGCCGGCGAAGACGAGGATGACTATCCACGTGAGGCCATGGACTAGCGCTCACCGCACACCTGTTCTGTAGCGGTACCTTGACTTGCCTTACCGTGGTTGCAGTCAAAAGCATGACGGCTGCATCCCAGCAGCGGTTCCTCAAGTCGCGAAAATTTCACGTCATTGACAGCGTTCGACGACGGCGTGAAAATATTTGCACGGAGCCCCTCGACGGGATTCCGGAGGTCAGGTTGATGCGCCTTCGCACCTACCGTCCATCGAGACGGACCATGCGCCTCCCGGATCCCTTCCGGGGGCTCCGTTGTGCTTCCGGCCTCGTGCGCCGCCAGTATTCTCTGCCAATCCTGGTCCGGACCTTGAAAACGATGCCTTCAGCAGAGAATCTAGTAAGCACACTTAGCACCTCCGTAGGGTATCTATCGACTCTTGCCAGAGAAGGAGCGGAACCGTGACACCCACACCAGAACAGCCCATCACCGATGACAGCATCAGGGTGCGCCAACTCAGCCACTACCAGTTCACCTGGGTAGCCGGCGAGCCGGGAGCTCCGGGCACCTGGACCCTGCAGCTTGTCCTGGATCACGGCGCTTGGGAAGAAGTGTTGACCATCGATGCCGACGACGCCGACAACCTGCAGGATCTGCTCTCCACCGCAGAAACCGTGTACTACGACATCGGCCGGCGCACGCTGATGTTTGGTACCACCAAGGCCGGCCACCACTAACCCACCCAAGTCCAGCCACATCCACAGGAATCCAATCATGTCCGGAAATCTCTTCGCACGATCGGCCGCAGTAAGAAGGTCGAACAGTTGGCGGATGAAGGGGCCGAAGGCGCAACCGAACCGGCGCCCGCAGCCTCTCATGAGTTGAAGGCCGCTCAGAAGCAGCTCAAGGCACTTCAATGGGCCATCCCGGTCTTCGCCGGAACTGTTATCGTCCTCGGTGCGAAGCACGGCGAAATGCAGCGGCCCAAACGGCTCTTCGAAGGCCTGCTCAAGCACTGGAGTCTGTCCCGAAGGTACCCTTGAAAAATGAGTGTCGAAGCCCAGTCAGCAGTCGCCTTTAACGGCCAGTTCGCCCGTGAATTCGCCGAGCTGGCTATTCCATGGCAAGCCGAAGATGCGCCGGATCCGAAGCTGCTCGTACTCAACGAGCCGCTGGCCATGGAGTTGGGCTTCGACCCGGCCTCGTTGCGGAACCCCGAGGGGCTGCGGCTGCTGATCGGGGTTTCGCTACCCAGCGGTGCCACTCCGGTGGCACAGGGCTATGCCGGCCACCAGTTCGGCTTCTACTCGCCGCGTCTGGGCGACGGACGCGCTCTCCTGCTTGGAGAGATCGCCGACGCTGACGGCGGCCTTCGGGACATCCACCTCAAGGGATCCGGACGTACACCGTTCGCCCGCGGCGGCGACGGCCTGGCTGCGGTCGGTCCGATGCTGCGCGAGTACGTGGTCAGCGAGGCGATGCACGCGCTGGGCATCCCCACCACACGTTCCCTCGCCGTGGTCGCGACGGGGCGGCCGGTGCGCCGCGAGACGCAGCTGCCGGGAGCCGTGCTCACCCGCGTGGCAAGCAGTCATCTGCGTGTAGGTAGCTTCCAATACGCCCGGGCAATGAACGACGACGACCTGCTGCGCCGCTTCGCCGACCATGCCATAACACGCCACCATCCCAGCGCCGCAGAGGTCGAGAACCCGTATCTCGCCCTGTTCCAAGCGGTGGTCGCCGCCCAGGCATCGCTGGTGGCCCAGTGGATGCTGGTGGGTTTCATCCATGGAGTCATGAACACGGACAACATGACCATCTCGGGGGAGACCATCGACTACGGGCCGTGTGCCTTCATGGATGCTTTCGACCCGGCAACGGTCTACAGCTCGATCGACGAAAACGGTCGCTATGCCTACGGCAACCAGCCGCTGGTAGCAGAGTGGAACCTGGCCCGCCTCGCGGAGGCTCTGCTGCCTCTCTTCCACGAGGACCACGAACAGGCCGTCGCACTCGCGCAGGAAGCGCTCGGCGCCTTCCACGATCAGTACAGCGCCGCGTGGCTGGCCGGCATGAAAGCCAAACTCGGTCTGCCCGACGGTGCCGACGACGAAACAGCGTCGACGCTGACGAACGAGCTGTTCACCCTCCTGCAGGAAGGCAAGGTCGACTACACCGCCTTCTTCCGCGCGCTCGGCACGGCGGCCCGCGGCGACACCGAATCCGCCCGCTCCATGTTCCTTAGTTCAGCAGTCTTCGATGCCTGGACCGAGCGCTGGCGCGCGCTGGACCCGGACGCCGACCTGATGGACCAGACCAACCCCGCCTACATTCCCCGCAACCACCTCGTGGAGGAGGCCCTCGCCGCCGCCGTCCAAGACGACCTGGAGCCCTTTAACCAGCTCCTGGCCGCGGTGACCGCACCTTACGAAGAGCGCCCTGGCCTTGAGCGGTACGCCACCGCAGCCCCGGAAAGCTTCGGCCCCTACCGGACCTTCTGCGGAACCTAAGGCCCAGCGCACCGCATCGCCGACAAGCCAAGCCTCCTCCTGAATGGACACGCCACAATTGAATGAACGCCCCGACGATCCAGATGCTGCTCCGACTCTGACCGATGAGTCCACTGCCGGATCCTTTGTACCTCCCGAGGGATGGACGCGATCGCCTAACCGCTCCACAAGCCGCTTGGCCTTCGAACTGAGCAAAACCACCAGCTGGTATAGGAATGATGGGAGAGGAAACGGGTACTTTGCTCCCGGCTGGGACAGCGAGCGGATCGCCCGCAGGACAGGAGTCTTTCGCTGGATCGGGCTGGCCCTCGCCGTCGCCATCCTCGCCATCGGCGCTTTCAACTTCAACCTGCAATACTCCGAACAGGGCGATTACACGCAGTTGAAAACCAACGGCGTTTTGCTTCCTGCCACAGTGGGCCCGGTGGCAGTAGGGCATTCCACAGACCGCTACAGCATCGGCGGCCAATCCGGATGGGACTACATCACCGAGACCTCGGCAGCGATTGAGTACAGGATTGACGGCCAGACGTTGCAAGGTGAAATCAACGATCACAGACAACGGAAGAAAGACTACCCGGAGCCTGCCTGGACCCAGGGGGAGACGGTCCAGGTGTACGTGGACCCGAACGAACATGAGCGGTTTGTTCTCTTCGATGAGTACATGGAGGAGGACGCGCACTCGTTCCCGCGCGGTGCGCTGTTTGTCCTGATCTTCACCGGGATCGTACTGATCCTGCCGGCGGTGTTGTTCATTGCGGGTATGAGAAATGTTCGTACCGCCCGAAAGCTCTGACATGAATAGAGGTTTTGATGTCAACGGGCCACGTGGTTTTGCTCGGCGAGTCCATCTTCGACAACAAGGCCTACGTTGGCCGCGGTCCCGACGTCGTCAATCAACTCCGTGACGAACTTCCGCCAACGTGGCAGGCCACCCTCCTGGCAGTCGATGGGGACGTCATCTCAGGCGTGCCGCGGCAGCTTCGTTGCCTGCCGCGCGACGCGACCCACCTGGTGATCAGCGCAGGAGGAAACGACGCGCTGGGGTTCGCCTACCTGCTGCAATCTCCCGCCCGTTCCGAGGCGGAAGTTGACCTGCGCCTGATCTGCAACCAGGACGGGGACTACGCCAACGCCATCGAGCCGTCGGTTCAGGGCGGCGCCAAGATCGCCCGGGCGGTTGCCGCCGTCGTCGGTCTTCGTCAAGATTCCCCCGCTTCCATCGTCATCGCCAGTGATCGCGACAGCTGAGGCTGCGAAGGCTCAGTTCATCCGGATCCAGACCATGAACAACGACGACGGCGGGGAGTCGAGGATTCCGGGGGAGCACTGAAACGCGTACAATTATGAGCGATCGGGAGGTTTGAGATGCAGCTGCACCCGGCGTACTGGATGTCCACCCGCTAGAGCCATGAGGACGTCGGCTTCGAGCGCGGGGCAGATGGCACGCAAGGGGTTCTGCAGTTCTCGTGCGGGAACACCGAGTCCGTGCTTCCATCTCAGGTGTGCGCCGTTGTCTGGAACGGCTGGAGGAGAACGGCGTAGTAGATGCCACCCATGTCGGCAACCGAGTCGAGTACTCAGTGAACGGCCAGCACATCCTTGCAGGTCTGATCGTTGAGGCTTCGAAGGCGATGGAGCAGTTCATCCGGTTTCTGACCAATCGGATCTCCGAAATGGAGAGAGCAGCCAATACAGGTCACTCTCTTCGGTTCAGCGGCCCGTCGTGAGATGCGCCACGACTCGGACATCGATCTGTTGTTCATCGTTGCAGACGGCGTCGGCGACCAGCTGTACGAAGCGATCAGCGATCTGGCCATCGACGCGTATCGCCTCACCGGTAACGACGTCCGTCCCATGGTCTACGAGGTAGCCGAAGTCCACCCGGCACCGATCTTCGATTCGATCGGCCGTGAAGGCGTCCACATTTTCGGGGACAGTCATTGGCTGTCGCGCCAGTTAAATGCTTTGACGACGCCGAGTCTTATGCCGACGTGATAGCGACTCTGGCGGTTCATGCCGGGATCGCCGCCTCAAATACCTTCTGCCTGATCGCGCTCGGACGGCACTCCAAGGCGGAAAACCACGCCGACAAAGGCCGGTTACAACGTCAAGAGCCTGACCCGGGCCAAGGCCACAAAATGCATTGAGTGGGCCAGTAAGTTGCTCCTCGCGGCCGAGGAGGAGGGGAGCTTTCTACGAGGTTCAGGCTGGCGCAGCTTGCCGGTTCCTGCCTTGGTAAAGGCGGCGGTAAGTTGACGGTGTGGTGTTAAACTTCCGGGCGAAGTGGAGCCGGAAGTTTGCTGTCGTTCCCAGGCCGGTCCTAAAGGCAACCGCCTGCACCGGCAGATCGGTGGTTTCCAGGAGCCGACATGCTTCGGCTATGCGCTGATCGTTTAGCCATCTCAAAGGTGTCATTCCTGCTTCGGCCGTAAATTTTCGTGTGAAGCTCCCGGATGCCCACCCGGCATGGGCGGCCATGTCCTCGACCGTGAGCGGTGCAGCCAGGTTTTGTCTTGCCCAGGCGCAGGTGTCGGCGAAGCGGGTCAAAGGTGCGGCGATCGCACGTTCGATGAACTGGGCCTGGCCTCCTTCCCGGTGCGGGGCCACAAGCATCCGCCGCGCAATGCTGTTAGCCGCCTCAGTTCCATAGTCCTTGCGGACCAGATGCAGACATAGGTCTATGCCTGCCGCCACCCCGGCGCTGGTGCTGACGCTGCCGTGGTCGATGTACAGGACGTCTGCGTCGACGGCGACGCCCGGGTACAGGGTGCGCAGGCGTTCGGCGTTTTTCCAGTGGGTGGTCGCCCGCTTGCCGTCCAAGAGACCTGCAGCAGCGAGAGCGAAGGCGCCAGTGCACACCGACACCATGCGGGATCCGTTGACTGCTGCCTGCCGCAGTGCGTCGCAAACCTCGGCGGGCGGATCGTTGAGCGGGGCGTAGCCGGGCACGACGACTGTATCCGCGGACAGAAGGGCGTCCAAGCCATCCGGCGCCAGGATGGAATACCCGGAGGTTGTCGGCACCAGGCCAGGCTCGCCGGCGCAGACCCGGAAGGAGTACCGCTCCCGTTCATCCTCGTGGCCGAAAACCTGCGCTGGAATGGCAAGGTCGAAAGCGACCACATCCGGTAGTGCCAGCGCGACGACTCGGTACATATGCCCACTGTACTCATTGAGGCGCCGGGGCAGAATCCTTTCCATACAGGTCATTTTTGCCATCTATTCCCGCTGCCGGTGAATGACAGCATTAGCGCATGAAACTCATTTCGGCGGAACAGGAACCGACGGCTGCCGCCCCCACAAGTCCCACATCCAAGGGCCGGGGCCGTCCGCCCGGACCTGGTCCGGCGCGGAAGGGACACATCGGTTGGATCGTGGCCGGTTCCCTGGCTACCGGGGTCCTCGCAGCACCGCTGTTGGCCGTAGCCCCGTTTATTCCGGCGACCGAGAGCGGCGTGGCCGGAGCCCTCCTGCTGGGGCTTGCGCTGGGATGGGCCATGCTCGCTGCACTGTCGGTGAGGTTCACTGATCAGCCGCAGAAATGGGCCGTTGTTCCGGCAATCTTTATGGGATGGGGCGGTTCCCTTCTGCTGGCGTTCGGCTCTCCACTGCACGAGGTACTCGCCTGGGCGTGGCCTCCCGCCTTGCTGGTGTTAGCGGTCTGGATGATCGTCCGGGCGAATCGGCAACTCCGTAGCCGGAGCGGGCGCTTCCTGCTCTACCCCGTGATCGCGATGCTGGTTCTGGCTTCGCTGGGCAGCGGTTACGAAACCGTGCGCGGAGCGGCGGATGCAGCGGCCGCTCCAGTGCAGGGTCAGCTGATCGACGTCGGCGGACACCGCCTGTACCTGAACTGCACCGGCTCGGGCAGTCCTACCGTCGTGCTGGAGCCGGGCGCAGGCCTCATGTCCTCCGACCTCGTGTGGGTAGCACCGTCCGTTGCCCATGACACCCGGGTCTGCATCTACGACCGGGCAGGGCGAGGGTGGAGCGACCCGGCGAAGACCCAGCAGGACGGCGCGCAGATTGCGACCGATCTTCACACGTTGCTGCAGCGCGCGAAAGAGACAGGACCTTATGTGCTGGCGGGGCATTCGTTCGGCGGTCTCTACGCACTGACTTTCGCTGCCAAGTATCCGGAGGATGTAGCCGGCCTGGTCCTCGTGGATTCGACGGCGCCGGCCCCAGCCATGGAATCAGCACAGTCCACACGCTCGGACTCCGATGAAACGGCCAGCCGAATCTCCGCACTGGTCTCGAGCGCATCTCGCCTTGGCGTCGGCCGGTTGCTCGGCGTGGAACCAAGCCACTTACGCAGCACGGTGGATGAGTACCTCCAGGCGGGATCCTCGGTGCAAGAGGCTGCCGCGCTGAGGGATTTCACCGATAAGCCGTTGGTTGTGCTGATGGCAGGCAGTGGGAGTGGGCCGGGATGGACGGCTTCGCAGGAAGCCCTTGCCTCCCTCTCGACCAACAGCCTGCACCGTGTCATCGACGGCGCAACGCATGCCTCTCTGATTACCGAGCAGAAGGATGCGGCCGCAACTGCCCGCGGGATCCTCGACGTCGGCTCCTCCGTTCGGACTGCGAGCCCGCTTATCCCGTAGGACGAAAGTAAGCCCGTGACCACGGTTCCTGGGCCTGCAAATAGCCCTGCGAACCAGCCCATTGTGTGCCGGTTATTTGGCGTCTATTCTGAATCCACGGGTAGGAGCGCGCCATGGAATTCACCCTTTTCGTCATCGTCTTCGTACTGATTCTCACGCCTTTTGTGGTGCTGGTGTTCGGACCCAATCTAAGGGAAGACAGACCCGTTGCACGGCCCCGTCGCTCCGCTTCCGGTTTGGCGGCTTCGCGCAGGGCTAGGCGGAAGATCGTCCCGGCAGGGGCAGGGCTTCCACTCCTGCCGTCTCCGTCAGATGCGGGCGGAGGAACCAGGGCGCCGACGCGGCTGCGGTCAGCCCGGCGGGCCACACGACCCAGGTTCCGCCGAGGTCCAAGAGGTCCCGCCCGTCAGCGATGAACGGAAGCATTGGTTGCCGGACGCGAACCACGACTAACGACGACGGCGGGGGCGGCTGAGCCACGGCTTCTGGGCAGCAAAAGGCCGGGCCGCCTCCCTGGAGAGACCGGCCCGGCCTTTGCCGTGAGAAGCGCTTACTTGCGGGTCAGCGTTCCACAGTCTGAAACGGTGAAGCCTTTGGCCGAGGCCGGGATGGTGACCACGATCCGAGCGGAACCGAAGTAATTGTCGATCAAATCATCGAAACTTTCGGTGAAGCCGCTCAAGGTTTCCCAGTAGCAGAAGTTGCCTGAGCTGTAGCCATAGTAGGTGCCCGGCTTGATATCGACACCGACACGGTACGTTCCGTCGGCAGTGATCTTCGATGCGTTGGCGCCGGTTGTCGGAGCGGTTGTCCATTTGCCGCAACCGGACGTATCGAAACCGACGTCGGAGGACGTGATCTGGACATACGTGCGGGCAGAGCCGAAGTAGTTCGCATTGATCTCATCGAAGTCGCCCGAGAAGCCGGACAAGGTCTCCCAGTAGCAGCTGTCGCCCGTTCCGGTGGCCTTGTACAGCCCCGGCTTCAACGAGGATCCGACGCGGTAGATGCCGTCGTGGCTGATCACTGTACGCGGCGGCAGCGGAATGCTGACCGCGGCGCTCGTTGCCGCACGCGTGTAGTAGTTGGTCTTCCGCGCCGAAACCTTGACCGTGATCTTCTTGCCGTTGTCCGAGGACGTCAGCTTGTAAGTGCGGTACTTCGCACCGGAAATGGCCTTGCCGTTGCGGTACCACTGGTAGCCGTAGGACGCGGGCTTCGGGGAGTAGGACCCGGCGCTGGCTGTCAGAGTGTGACCGGCCTTCTTGGTGCCGCTGATCTTGGGCACCGCCTTGGTAGTGATCAGGGCCTTGGCAACAGTGACAGCTTTCGCCGTGGCGGTCCGGGTAGTGTAGCCGGGCTTGGAGACCGTTACCTTGACGCTGACCTTGGAACCGATGTAGCCCGAGCCCAGATACAGGTAGTGCTTGGTGCCGCCCTTGATGGCCTTGCCATTCTTGTACCACTGGTACTTGAACGAGGAGCCTGAGGTCCAGCCGTGGGAGATCTTCACTGTCTGGCCGTAGCGGGCGCTGCCGGAAACGGTCGGCCATTTGCTGGCGTAGATGGATCCCGCCGCGACCTTCTTGGCGGCAGAGTACTTGTCCACCGTCTTGTAGCCGGACTTGGAGGCGCGCACGCGCACCTTGACGTACTTGCCGTTGTCCGCCGCCGTCGCAGTGTAGGACCTGCCGGTGGCGCCCTTAATCGCCGTGCTGCCGCGGTACCACTGGTAGGCGAGCGTGGCTCCGCCGGGCGACCAGGTACCGGGGCTCGCGGTCAATTTCGAGCCGACCTTGGCCGTGCCGCTGATGGCGGGTGCGGGAGCGGCAGTAAACGTCGCCGCGGCGGCCGTGAGAGCAGCAGGAGCCAGCACAATGGTGGTGTAGCCGGCCTTGCTGACGGATACCTTGACCGAGACCGGCTTGCCGATGTCGGCCGCAGTCACGGTGTACTTGGTGGACTTTGCGCCCGTGATGGCGGCCGAGCCGCGGTACCACTGGTAGCCCAGCGCATAACCACCGGGGCTGACAGCTCCGGAGACGGAAGTGGTGAGCACCTGTCCGGCGACAGCACGGCCGCTGACGGTTGCCTTGGCCGAGGACGAGAAGATCCCCGGCTTGATGGTAACCGCCGGCAGGGACACTGTGGCGCTGTCGCCGCTGGCCGAGTTTGTGGCCTCCACCGTCAGCTGGAGTTGCTTGCCGGCCAGATCGGCCGTCAGCGGGAGCTTGTTCGGCACCGTCTGTGCCAGCGGCAGCGACGAGAATCCGGCATGGCGCTCGCCGTCCAGCGTCCACGTCAACGTAAAGGTGTCGGCGTTCTGCCATTCCCCGATGGTGCCGGTGACGGTGCTGCCGACCACGGCATTGCCGCTCAGGACCGGCGAGGCAGTGTTGATCGGAGCCGCGGCTTCAACTTCCTGCGGTGCCGGTGATTCGACAGGGGGTTCAACGATAGTCTCGACGGCGGTTCCAGGCGGCGGCTCCACGGCCGGCTCAGCTGGTCCCTCCACGATAACTTCGGCAGGCGCCTCAACCGGAACCTCGGCCGGTGCTTCCACCCGAGCGGCGGTGGATTCGGAAGCGGTTTCGGTACCGGTTCCTTCAGGTGATGCGTAAGCCGCGGGACCGGCGAAGAGCCCGGCTACCAGGGCGGCGACGCCGATAAAAATAGTGCCCGACTTGGCGCGATTCAGGCGCGCAGAAGCCGGGACAACAGTGTGAGACAACTGTGTCTCCTTTCCCCAACATAAAAGATGATCGGGCGATCCCGATCGGAGTTATTCTATGGGGCTTTCAAGGATTTGGGGATACGTTTCATCAAACTGATTTGCAGTGTGTGCCTGGTGGCTGGATTTGTCTTAAACACCTACTCAGCGAGCGAGGCGTAGACGACGTAGTTGTCCTCGAAGATGCCGGTGTCCGGGTTGTAGCCGTCGCAGGTAATCAGGCGCAGTTCCGGTCCCTCGGTGTTGCCGTAGACCTCGAGCGTGGGGAACTGGTTCTTCTGGTATTGCTCGCCCCGGTCCACGGTGAAGACAACGCTGGTGCCGTCCTCGCGCTCAATGCGGATGCTGTCGCCCTTGGCCAGCTCCGGCAGCCGGGCGAAGACGCCCGGGGTCTGGCTGAGCGAGTTCACGTGACCCAGCAGCACGGCCGGCCCGGGATCGCCAGGCGCTGGGGAGCCGTTGTACCAACCGGCCGGGGCACCGGCATCCTCCGGCGGCACCTCCAAAGTGCCGTTTTCCTGCAAGCCCAGGTGGAGCAGCTCCGAGGAGACCCCGATCTTCTCGATCTCCATCGAAACGGGCGCGGCTGCGGGCACGGCGGCCGGCTTGCTTGCCTCGCTCGGCCCGGCAGTGGGGGCTGGGGCGGAGCTTGAAGCCGTCGCAGGGCGGGATGTGGAGACGGACGGGGAGCTCGGCGCGGCGGCGGAAGAGGGGGAGGGCGCCGTCGAGGGCGGCGAGGTGCCGCAGGCGGTCAGGAGCAGGGCGGCCGCCGCGGTCAGCAGTGCTGGTCCGCGGCGGCCTTTTCTACCAATCGTCATGGCTGGTGTGCTGTCCTGCCGTGCCTAGGACTTGGCTGCCATGCTGCGGCGGACAACCCACGTTCCGCCTGCCGCCGCGGCCAGCACCAGGCCGCCGCCGAGGGCGAGCATCTCGGTGGTGTTGTTCTCCGTCACTTCCACGCCCGTGTCCGGGGCGCCGTCGGGCATGGCGCCCATCTGGGAGGCGGCGAGCGTGCCGCAGGCTGCCGGCGAGGTCGCGGCCAGCGGCAGCTCCGGAACGAGGTCGCTCATCTTCTCCTGGGCCTCCGGGCTCAGGGTTGCCGGATCCAGGCCATGGACAACGACGACGGCGGTCCCCGCCTCGAGCGCGGCGGCGGTGTCAGCGTTGAGCTCGAACGTGCGGTCGTAGGTGTAGGCGCCGCCCTGGCCGCCGACCTCGAGGGTCAGGCCGGCATCGGGGCTGGTGTCGCCCGAGGTAGCCAGCGTGGTTCCAATGTGGCCGTAGAAGGGGTGGCCTTCGGTGGTCGAGACCACGCCGTCGCCGTCGGTATCTGCTTCCGGACCGGGGCAGGTGCCCTGGGCGGCGATGTGGATGTGCTGGACGTGCGGGTAGGCGGCGTCGTTGAAGGTTTCGGCCAGGCCGGAAACGTCCATCTTGACGTGGGCTTGATTGCCGGTGACATCGACCATGACGGTGCCGCTGGCGCTGCTGCCGTTCAGCGCGCCGAGGTTGGCCTGATAGTGGTCGGAATCGCCGTGGGCCATGGCGGGGGAGCCGGCCAAGGCGACGGCGCCGAGGGCCAGGGCGGGAATGGTCATCAAACGCATCTTCTTGTTCACGAAAGGATCCTCCAGAATGCGGGTTGCCAACGCCCCGGTTGTGGGGCGCATACAAGGTCTTCGGAGTGACCCGCATCATGGATTGGATTTCTTCGAGAAAGTTTTTGCCGGCCCCTCAGCTCCCGGCACTGGAGGTGTTCACCGCAGATTCTGCAGGCCGGTCAGCCACTCGCGGGCCATCTTCATTACCTGCTCGGGATCGGTAGTTGTTTCGATCGCAGGACGCCGGGCCCGGCGTGGGCCACGAATGATGCGCGCCCGGAAACCATTGCTGCCCGTTTCCTGCCAGGCCCGGATGACGAGCGTAACGGGAACTGCGTTCCTGCGGAGGCCTTTGTCTGCCGCGCCGGTCATGATCAACCACTCCCTCGATGCGTTATGTGCTCTTGGGATCCACGGTAGGAAGCGGAGCTATGTTCCAGCTATGAAACGGCACTGCTCCGGATATGAGTGGCGGGCTCAGCTACATCCAGCCCAGCGCTCGCCGGTCTTGACTCAGAGTTCGGAGTCGAGGGTGAAGCCGCAGCTGCAGCGGTAGGTGCGGACGGTTGTTTCCGCCGCTTCAGGCAGGACCGTTTCGGCGGTCAGAATCATGAGGGGTGCCGTGATGGGGAGATCGGCGGCGTTGACCAACTGCATCGGTTCCCCGCAGTGGACATGTTCGGCGATGGTCCGGGCCAGATCGGCGTCCTCGGGACAAAGCGCCGACGACTCAGAGGCGGGAGCGGAGTTCCCCGTGCAACCGCGCCACCGCAGGCCTTCTGACGAGAATGCTTCTATTGAAGTCATACTGATTTTTCCCGGGACGTAGGCAGACCAGGTCCTCGACGCATTCGGTGGCTCCTTAATTCGGCCGGCTTCGTTGCCGGCGACAACATCAATCCTACGGCTCATGGATTCTGGGTGACAGGGGCCATTGGGGCCTGCAACCCTTCCGTAATCTGTCTGCCCCGTGAGGCAACGGAATCATCACGGCGCGGTCTCAGCTTCCCGCGGTGTGGATGGCGAAAGCGATGACAAAGCCGAACGACGCCGTGAGGCCGGTCAGGATGTGGTGCTGTTCGAAGGCCTCGGGAATCATCGTGTCGGCGACCATCGCCAGGATCGCCCCGGCCGCCAGCGCGGTGATGAAGGCGATCAGTTCCTCGGGCGCTCCCTGCAGCAGCGCGAACCCCAGCAGCGAAGCCACACCGCACAGGATAGCGATGCCGCCCCAGACACCGAAGATGTAGCCGGCGCTGCGTCCAGCCTTCTTCATGCCGGCCGAGCTGGAGAGGCCTTCGGGCACATTGGAGATGAAGACCGCCGCCAGCATGGCCGGGCTGACGGACCCCGCGGCCACCATGCCCAGCCCGAGGACCAGGGATTCGGGAATTCCGTCCAGCAGGGCGCCGACGGCGATGGCCGTGCCGCTGCCGGGCTTTTCGTTTTCATTGGGCTGCTGTTCGCCGGAGCGCTTGCGGTGCTTGGCTCCCCGCCGCGCCAGCAGCAGGTTGGCTCCAGCGAACAGCACTGCACCAGCGAGGAAGCCGCCGGCGGTGGGCCAGAGACCGCCGGTCTCGGCGGCCTCGTCCACAAGCTCGAAGGCCAGCGCGGCGATCAGCACCCCGGCGCCGAAGGCCATGATCGTGGAGACAACCCTGTCCGGAATCCGCCACGTCCAAGATACGGCGGAGCCAACCACCAACGCCGCACCGCCGACCGTTCCCCAGATCAGCGCCTGCAGCCACAGCGGGATCATGTCGGCTCGGACCCCGCCGGCGGCAGGTCCGGATTCAAGTCTTCAACGCGGGGATCCTCCGCGCTCCACACCTGCAGCACGGCCCAGACGACGGCGGCCAGCGGCACCGAGAGCACCGCGCCGACAATGCCGGCGAGGATGGTGCCGGCCGTCAGCGCGAACAGGATGACCAGCGCGTGCAGGCTGAGGGCGTTGCCCATCACGACCGGCTGCAGCAGATCGCCCTCCAGCTGGTTCACCGCAATCACAATGATGACGACGATCAGCGCGACCACGGGTCCGTTCGCCACCAGCGCCACCAGGGCCGCGAGGATGCCAGCCACGGTGGCGCCCACCAGCGGGATGAACGCGCCGAGGAAGACGATCATCGCCAGCGGGATGGCCAGCGGAACCTGCAGGATCAGCAGGGAGACGCCGATCGCCGTCGCATCCACCAGTGCGATGATGGCCGTACCGCGGACGTAGCCGCCGAGTACCTCAAGCGTGCGGGCGCCAGCCCGGCGCAGCTTGGCTTCGCGCCGGCCGCTGAACGGGCGCATGAAAAAGTTCCAGATCTTCTGCCCGTCCTTGAGGAAGAAGAACAGGACCACCACCATCAGCGTGGTGCCCGCGATGAACTCGGTGACCACAGAGAGCCCGGTCAGGGCACCGGAGCGGACCTGGGTGCTGGTGGCGAAATCGATCAGCGCTTCGCGTGCCTCGTTGATTTGTGCCTGATCGATCGGCAGCGGACCGGTCAGCAGGAAGGCCTGCAACTCGTCGAGACCCGAGGTGGTGGCGGCGACCAGTTCGTCCCATTCGTTCCGGACCGCCACCACAATCACGGTCGTTGTCGCGGCCAGCAGCACCAGCAGGCTCAGGAACGCGATCACCGTCGCCAATGCTCCCGGCACGCCTTTCCGGCGCAGGAAGTTCACAAACGGGCCGATTGCCGCGGCCAGGATCAGCGCAATCATCACCGGGATGACCAGGAGTCGGATCTGCAGCAACCCATAGATTGATACGGCCACCAGCGTCAGAATGAGCAGGATTTGGGCCGCGCGGCTGCCCGCGCGGCCTAATCCGTCCTGCCAAGCCCGTGCACCCTGCGAGGTTTGGTCCTGCCTGCTGACGTGGCTGCTCATGCAGTCCTCAGGCAGCGGCCGGCTGGGCCTGGCGGACAGACCGGCGCCGGGCGTTCCGCTGTTCCTGCACCCGGGCCAGCTGCTGCTGGCGTTCGGCTTCCTGCTTGTCGGCGATGAGCGACGAGTGCAGACGCAGCCGTTCCTCGTGCGGGACCAGCATCAGGTAGTTGGGCAACGCCGCGATCATGTGCCGGACTTTGGGGCAGAACGGCCGGACCGCCAGGCGCCTGCGCTGGGCGTCGGACAGGGCGGTGTGGATCAGGCTGGACGCCAGCGCCTTACCGATGCGTCCACCGGGAACATCGGTAAAAAGCATCCAGATTTCGCCCTTGTGGATGCGGTAATGCAGGGAGGCAACCACAGCTCCGTCAATGTAGGCATCGAATTGTGAGGCGCCAAAATTGTCCCGTACTACAGGCTTCATGGGGGTTCGCCTTTCTCGTAAGCATGCTTTCTTTTCCGTACTTCGAAGCAAAGCATGCTTACTAACTTGATGCAAGACAGACCGGTCTGTTTTTTCGCTTTGCTACAGAATTGGTCGCCCGCCGGTGACCGCGATGCGTGCACCGGAGATGTAGCTGCCGTCGTCGGAGGCGAGCAGGACATAGGTCGGCGCCAGTTCGGCAGGCTGCCCGGCGCGGCCCAACGGTGTATTGCTTCCGAAGGATTCCACCTTCTCGGGCGGCATGGTCGAGGGGATCAGCGGAGTCCAGATCGGCCCCGGGGCGACGCTGTTGACCCGGATGCCCTTTTCACCCAGGAGCTGCGCCAGGCTGGCGGAGAAGTTAGCGATGGCCGCCTTGGTGGCGGCATAGGGCGCCAGCGTGGGGTTCGGCATGTCCGAGTTGACCGAGGAGCTGCCGATGATCGACGAGCCCGGAGCCATGTGGGGGAGCGCCGCCTTGACCAGGTAGAACATCGCGTTGATGTTCACCTTGAACGTGTGTTCCCACTCCTCGTCGCTGATTTCCTCGATCGTCTCGTGGGTCATCTGGAACGCGGCATTGTTGACCAGGATGTCGATCTTGCCGAACTCCTGCACGGCGGTGTCGATGACTTTCCGGCAGTGCTCGGCCGTATCCAGGTCGCCGGCCACCAGAACCGCTTTCCGCCCGGCTTCCTCCACGAGCCGGGCCGTGTCGCGGGCATCCTCGTCCTCGCTGAGGTAGGAGATCAGGACATCGGCACCTTCCCGGGCAAACGCGATGGCCACGGCCCGGCCAATCCCGCTGTCGCCGCCGGTGATGACCGCGGCCTTGCCCTTGAGCTTGTCCATACCGCGGTAGCTTTCTTCACCGCAGTCGGGGACCGGTGTCATCTCGGACTGGATGCCGGGTACGTCCTGCTGCTGCTTGGGCTGGTTCATGGTGTCCTCCTGCTGGACTGCTTGATCGGGATGTCTGTCCGACAATAGTAAGCAGACTTATAAGACGTACGACGGCGGACGTCGCCTTCGGTGTTTGGCAAGCCACTGCGCCCGGCTTGAGCCAATTTTGAGCACGGTCCCAACCTTGAGCGAACTCTGTACCAATGCTGCGTGAAGTTCCGCTTATTCCTTGAGGTCCGGCAGCCAAAGTAGTCATATCAGCCCGCGGGGCTGAGAAAACTTTGGCAGGACCTCGACGGTCCGGGATCACGAACGGGAAACATCATGGGCATCAGCATGAAGACCACCTCCGGTAAGCTCCTCGCCTCCGCCGCCCTCGTCGCCACGGCGGCAGGGGTCGCCGGCCTCGGTACCTATGGCGCGTTTACCGATACCACTGCCGCAGATCAGAAAGTGGCAGCCGGTACGGTCGACATCGCTCTGGGTGCTGGCTCCGGCAAGGGTTTCGACGTCATGGCAACCGATGTCCTGCCCGGCGATGCCATCGAGCGCGTTGTCACCCTGAAGAACAACGGAACCTCATCTCTGGACAGCATCTACCTCACCACGTCGGTTGCCGCATCGTCGCCACTGACAGCGGACACGGTCAACGGCCTGCAGGTTTCTATCGAGCGCTGCTCCACAGCCTGGAGCGGCACCTCGGCACCGTACACCTGCGGCGGAACCGTCGAAACCGTCCTTGCTGCCAGTCCGGTGATTATGGTCGGCGGCGAGCTCGCCAATGTGCAGTCGCTCACTCCGGGCCAGGAGGACAACCTGAAGGTCTCGGCTGTCCTGCCCGAGGATGCCGGCAATGAATTCCAGGGCGCCGCCAGCACGGTTACCTTCTCCTTCAACGCCACCCAGCGCGCGGCCGAAACCAAGTAAGCCTCCAAAACCAAAGCTGATCCGCCCTTCTTGGGGGAGGGCGGATCAGCTTCCACCACAGCGCCAGAACCACAACCAGCACCAGGGATCTGCGACAAGGAGGCAAAGCCATGAGCACGCATTCAGCAGCAGCACCGCCCGCACAGCACGGCGCAAATAAAGCGCCGCAGCCAGCCCGCGTCCGCAAAGCTCTCAACCGCGTCCTGACCGTAACCACCACGCTGCTTCTCGTTCTGGCGGCCGCAGTCTTCCTGCTGCTGGCCGTCGGACCGCGGGTGCTCGGCTACCAGACGGCCACCATGCTGACCGGTTCCATGTCGCCGCTGATCAACCCGGGCGACGTCGTGGTCACCGCTCCCGTCGACGTGGCGGACCTCGCCGTCGGCGACATCATCACCTACCACATTCCCATCGAAGATCACCGGGTGGAGACGCACCGGATCGTCGAAATTACCACCGACGGCGGCTCCACGGCGGTGCGCACCAAGGGCGACGCGAACAACGGCGTGGATCCGTGGACGGCCACGCTGCAGGGCGAGCAGGTCTACCGCCACGCCTTCACGGTTCCCTATCTGGGCTCGGCCATCCGCACCCTGCGCGAGCCGGTAGTGCTGAACACACTGATGTACGGCGCTCCCGTCGTGCTGGTCATCGGCGCCCTGGCCGCCATCTGGCGCAAGGATCCGGAAGCAGAAACGAAGACAAACAACGACGCCGGGGCTCACCAAGGCGCCACGCCCGCCTAAGCGCGAAACCTAAGCAGCGAAAAGGGGGTGCAGCCACAGTGGCTGCACCCCCTTTTCAACAGTAATTCAGTCAGTCTTTCTTGAACGCGTCCTTGACCTTCTCGCCGGCGTCCTTGAGGTCTGCCTTGGACTGGTCCGTCTTGCCCTCGGCCTGCAGGCTCTCGTCGTCAGTGGCGTTTCCGGCCGCTTCCTTGGCCTTGCCGCCTGCACGCTCTGCGGCGTTTCCGATCTTGTCATCCAAACCCATGGTGTTTCTCCTACGGTCGATGGTTGCTGCCGGTGTATCACCCGGCAGGCCGGACAGTAATAACCCTACTTATTATCGTCGTTGTCCGCCACCGCACCGGAACCTTGCGCCATTCCTGATCATCCATAGGGGCAGCGCTTGAGGTCTGGCAGCCAGACTGGGGAGGACGGACCAATCGTTCCCGTATGGCATTCCCACGGACTAGCGAAAGGCAGGACATGGCTTCGGACACCAGCAGACGAAACTCGGCGGCTCTGTGGCGTCGGCTTACCGCTGTCCTGCTGCTCGTACTCAGCCTCCTCAGCGTTCCCGCCTTGGCCCACGCCGCTTTCACCGGACATGCTTCCGGTTCGCTGTCCGTCGGAGCGGCCAAACTCATTGCCCCGTCGGCCTCGGCTACAAGCGTCACGGCCACCTGCAACCGGTACCAGCAGGGCTCGCGTCAGCTGATCATCACTGCTGGCAACTACGGGAAGGTCAACCACGCCACTTCGTACGAATTCATTGTCAAGGCGCCGGGCGGCATGGTAGCTCACACCGGCGACCCTGCCACCTCATCAGGCCGCCAATACTCACAGGTCGGGGATAAGAATGGCCTGTCCGGAACATGGACCTGGGAGCTCCGTGGCAAGTATCCGGTCCCCGGCAGCACCAATGTATGGACTGGCCAGCCGCTCGCCGGCCAGCTGAACATCGTCTGCAACTAATCAAGTCCAGTCGCTACTGATCCGGCCCGCGGCAAAGCTTCGTAAAACGCATCGTATAACCTGTTTTTCCGCGTGCTTACGCGGCACAGTCGGGTAACGACTATGGTTTTTACAAGCGGCGATTGGTAGCTTGGACGTATTGGAAAGGGTCCTGCTGGGGAGCAGGACACTCGCACGCGGTGCTCGGGGCGGCACCAGTTGGCGTGATGCGGGAACGCGCACCGTACCGCATCACCATCCGCTGCGGCCCTTCGTGGGGGAGGACCAACGCACCGTTCCCTGCGGTTCCGCAGGGCATGTGAGGTAGAGGTTTGACGTCGGAACCGGAAGGCAGCGAAGCCGCCCGGTGTGACTGCGTACAACCGCTTGGGGGAGCATATGAGGTATTTCCCTCTCCGGGGAACCGGAGGTGAGAGGTCCAGTTCCGCTGTGCCCCGGCACCGCCGGCGCGCAGCAGCCAGAAGCCGCGGAAGTGTCCGCGCGAAATCCGGCCGGCACGCGCTGACGACAATGCGCACAGCCCTGGCCACGGCAGTAATGTTCGCCATGCTCGTGCTCGGCTGGCCGGCCGCCGCGATGGCCACACCAACGCCAACGCCATCGCCCACCGCCACCGCTTCGGCAACAGCTCCGGCCGATGACCACGGAGCCGCCAGGACGGTCAAGGAACCCACGGATGATTCCACCACCCGCGAGCTGAGCACCCAGGCGCCGGAGCTCTCCGGCATCTCGCCATCGCCCACGCCGCAGACCTCGCCCACCGCTCCGGACACAACGGCCCCGTCGGAAACAACCACGGCGACGCCCACCCCGGACCCGGCTCCGGCAGGCACCACGCCCCCTGCCACGGATCCGGCAACGCCACCACCAACAACGACGACGCCGGAGGAAGTCGTCCCGACCACGCCTCCGCCAACCACCACGCCTCCGGTCGTCAGCCCGCCTCCCACCTCAGTGGAACCGCCGGCAACTGTTGACCCGCCGGCCACCGGAGGAACCACCGCGCCCCCGCCCGCCACGGACGGCGGCAACGTCGACATTCCCGTCCCGCCGCCCGTCGACGAGATCGACCCGGGCACGCCCACCGAAACCGAGGCCCCGCCCACGGACACCGGTGAAGGCAGCCAGGACACCCCGGACAACACCGGCGGCGAAGCCACCCCGGATACGCCCGGCACCCCGGGCGGCGCCGGAAAGCCCGTCGCGGTGACCCCGGACATCACCGTTGTCGAAGGCAAGCCCACGCCCAAAGAGGACGCCAACGGCAATAGTATCGAAAAGCCCGAGCCCCGCGACGACGATGATGACAATGACGGCATCAAGAACGCGGACGTCCTGGTCAACGTGAACTGGCAGGTCAACGGGCGCTCCACCACCCACCAAGAGGTCACCAGCCTCGGCGTCAGCGCCAACCTGATGCTGGCCCCGGCCTCCGCCAACGGCGCGCAGTTCGGCGTACCCGCCATCGGCTTCGAAGACGGCGGAAGCGTCACCATCAAGGAGGGCTTCTCGCCCGGCCAGCAGTGCCGCCTGCTCTCCCGCTCGCTCGCCGGCAAGGCGCTCCCGGACAGCGGCGCCACCGTTGCACTCAAAGCAGGCGTCAACTCCTTCACCATCACCAATGCGCTGGACTGCAGCAACCAGGAAGGTGACCTGCAGCTGCTGAAGACCGCGGGCATCCCGGTCCCAGGCGAGGCCGGCAGCTGGAGCATCGGCTACGACATCACCGTCACCAACACTTCCCGCAGCTCGGACAACACCTACAGCCTCTCGGACACGCTCGGCTTTGGCCCCGGCGTCACCATCAAGTCCGCCACCTGGACCCGCGCCGGCGGCGCACCCGCGTCGGGCTCCTGGGCCAGCCCCGATACCAACCGGACCACTGTCCTCGCCCCGGTCGGCACGGTGATCGGCCACAGCCCGGACGGCAACACCGTCCACACCTACAGCGTGCGCGCCGTGGTCGGCGTGCCCGCCGGTACCCGCGCCGCCCACTTGGACTGCCGGATCGACAGCGGCAGCGGCACCGGGCTGACCAGCTCCGTGCAGTTGAACGGGCTCAGTGCCAAGGCCTGCCAGCCGCTGCCCGTGACCCTCAAGGCCACCAACAGCTGGAACATCAACGGCACCGTGTACGCCGGCGGCAGCCAACCCGATGGCTTCGCGGCCGAGCTGGTCCTGCCGGACGGCGGGGGAGAGCCGGCCCCGGGCAAGTGGGGCACCGTGTATGCGTACGACGCCGGCACCCGCCTTGCGCTCGGTGCCAACCTCACGCTTCCAACCGGCTGCGCCGTGGCCGACTCGGACGGCCTGGGCCGGATCACCAAGCTGATGATCGCCAACGATGTGGCAGTTACCAACACCATCGACTGCCAGCAGCAGCTCACCCTGATCAAGGCGGTCGGCCCACAGCCGCCGGCCGGCATCCGCCCGGATGACTGGAAGCTCTCCGCCACCCCGGCCGGAGGCGAAGCTGCCGCCGTCGCCGGTGCCACTGGTATTGCAGGCAGCGTGGCCGCCGGCACCGCGTATGACCTCGCCGAAACGGCCGGCTTCATCGGCGGCACGGAGTTCCTCGCCAGCGACTGGTCCTGCGAACTGGACAGCGGCAGCGGCACCCTGTACCAGGACGGCACCATCGTGGTCCCGTCCTACGGGCAGAGCATCGTCTGCTCCATCGTCAGCAGCTGGGAAGCGCCGGCCCTGAACGTCACCAAGTCCGTCCGCGAACCGGTCAAGGTCGCCGGCGCCGGGGAAGGCGTCTGGGACGTGGTGTACGAGGTCTCCGTGGAGAACCCGTCAGTGGTGGCCGGTGCCACCTACAACCTGACCGACACCCTCGATTTCGGTGGCGGCGTGGACATATTGAACGCGCGTTGGATGCTCTTGGGAACGTCCGACGGCGGCGAATGGCCTGATCCCGAAGCTGATCCTGCCGCTGTGCTCGCCACTGACCGCAGCCTGGAACTGCTGGACAGCCACCTCTACCTGGTCAATGTGCGTATCCAGCTGGATCCGAACATTCCGGCTGAGCAACTGGACTGCGTGGCGGACGCTGCCTTCGGAACCGGGTTGAGGAACACCGTGCAGCTTGACGAAGAGGGCGGAGGCAGCATCTGCATTCCCGCGCCCAGCGGGGAGCCGGTCTTCACAGCAGCGCCGGAAGCTGACCAGCCGGGAACCAGTGCTCCGGACGTCGAACGTGCGGAAACCAACCTCCTGCCGGTTCCGTCGCTCAAGAGCCAGACCGACACACCGCAGGCAGATGACGACCAGCAGTCCGCCAGCCCCGGAGACTCAGAGACCGAGGCACAGCCAGTGGCAGCAGACGGTACGATTCGACCGCAACTGCTGCATCTGGACCCCGCCTTCGCCATGTCCGATCCGGCTACGTTCTCCGCCATCGCCGCGGCGATGCTCCTGATCGGCGCGTACGGCGCAGTGCTTTTCGCGGCCCGCAAACGCTCCTGAACCCGAGCGTGAACAGGCGGTTTACCTGTTGCTCGCCTTCCCGCAATCTTGACGCTAGGCAGCAGGCCGAGCAGTGACGTAGGGTAGATTCACCCTCGCAGGGGGCACTCCGGGGACGCATCGAGCATAAGGAGCAGGAATGTCAGGCAAGCCCTACCTTTCGCCTAAGGAAGCCTTCCCCGCGCACTTGGAGACTCTCTCCCGCGAGGAGCTGGATCTGCTGGCGCAGCAGCTGCAGGAGGAAGTCTTCCGGGAGTGCAATGCGGGGGCGGGTGAAGCGAACCCGGAAACCCTACTGCGGCAGTCGCTCGTGGAACTTGAACTCGCCGCCCGGGACAGCGACGGCGAATAGCCTCCTGCCTCGAAGCAGTACGGTCACAATATTGCCGTCGGCCCAACTTCGGCACGCATGACGTCAACGCTTTTGCGGATGTGTCAGGCGGATTGCTCCCGCAACAACGCCCTCCAGCGAGCCCGTCCGCTCTAGCGCATCGCGCTGCTGCCGCGCTCCGGTTCCCCTGCCGAGAAGCTGCCCAAACAGCCGCTGTACCTGTGCCTCATCCCCGTTATCGACAAGCGCCTCCCTGACGTGCTCCAGCAGCAAGTCGAGGACATTTAAGGCTTTGCAAGGCCTGCCAGTTACTGGGTGCAGTAGATCGCCTTCGATTCCCCACCTGCTCGACTGCCAGGCCGCGAGCCGCAGGATGGCAACGGGTACGGGTTCCGGAGCCTTTCCAGAGCGCCAGTCCCGGGCGGCCGTTTCCACGAGGGCCCGTGTGAGAGCAGCGATCAGCACAGCGTCGTCCGTCGCCAGACATACGTCGTTGACCCGGATCTCCACCGTCGGATAGTTGCTCGACAGCCGGGCGTCAAAGTAGAGCATCGCATTATCAAGAACGACGCCGGTCGCGAGCATCTGCTCGATTGTGCGGTAATAGGCAGCTGCCGAGCCGAAGATGTCCAGCGGCCCGGTAGACGGCCAACGCGACCAGGCTTGTCCGCGGAAGCTGGCATAGCCGGTATCGATGCCGTGCGAAAACGGCGAATTGCTGGCCAGAGCCGCCAGGACGGGCAACCAGATCCGGAGGCGGTCCAGGACAGCCACGCCTTCTTCATCGGATTCCACACTGACGTGGACGTGGCATCCGGACGTCAGCTGCTCCCGGGCCGTCAGCCCATAACGCGAGATCATGATGAATACACGTTCATCGGGTGCGGGGTGGGGGACAGTAGGCAGCGGAGCCATTGCCAAGGCAGTCGTCCTGGCACCAACCTCCTTGGCACACTCATCGGCCCAGGCTCTCCCCGCCCTGATATCAGCGGCCAGTTCCGCGAGGGAGCTGTGCGGCCTGCTGATGACTTCGATCTGCTCCTGCTGGAACTCCGTTGCCAGCCGCAAACCGTTGAACTCTGGAAGTGACGAATCAGCAGAAATGTCCCGCACCGTCTCAGGCAGCCGCTGGCGGTAGCAGTCCATCAGTGCCAGGGCGCGCGGCACAGCGTGTCCGCTCTCGTCGTCCACCAACAACAGTTCCTCTTCGACTCCAAAGGTACGCATGCGGCCCGGCCGTTCTCGTGATTGATGATCAAGACTCGGATTTCAACACTATGAGCTAAGCAAGAACGCGACAATATGCGCCGGTCGATTGGCCGGACGACCAAGGAACGGCGGACTCCAAGGTTTCGCCAACCACTCGTTGCTAAAAATAGAACGTCTCGTCACCATCCAGAGAGGTCCGGTGTGCACATGGTTACTGTTCCCATCACCAAGTCCGTCCGCCGGCATCTCACCGCCGGCGCAGTTCTGCGCATGTCCGACGCCATCGCCATCACTGTCTCGATCGCCGTGGGACTGATCCTCGTCCCAGTGTCCGGAGTTGGAGCAGACGGAGGCTCCGGCTGGGCTGCCTTTGTTCTCGGTTTCGCGTGGTTCTGCGCACTGTCCCTAACCTACCGGAGCGACATCCTGTTTCCAGGCCGGGTAATGGCGGAGTGCTGGAGTGCAGCCAAGGCAACGTTCTGGGCCTTCAGTTTCTTCGCCGCGTGGGTGCTGCTGGTCGAGATCGACGTTGCTCCCGGGCTTGTCCTGATCGCCCTGCCGCTCGGCGCCACGTTCCTGATGACTGCCCGCTACTTGCTGCTACGCGAAAAGTCACGGGACTTGGACTGGGTTGATCGTGCTCTCGCCCAAGCGAACATGAAGGCGACCAGCGACTCGGAATGACCACAAGCGGAGCCAGCCGCTAGAGTTCTGGAATGATCCGCATTCTGACCATCTGCACCGGGAACGTTTGCCGCTCTCCAATGGCGGAGCGGTTGCTGCAGCAAAAATTGGACCAGATCCGCCCCGGCGTCTTCGACGTCCGAAGCGCCGGGATCCAAGCCCTCGTCAATTCGCCCATGGACACCCGCGCAGCTGGCCTGCTCCATGTCCTCGGTGGATCGTCGGATGGTTTCGCCGCCAGGCAGCTCCACGAATCCCATCTGGCGGACGTCGACCTGGTGCTGGCTATGAGCATCGAGCACCGGGACCGGATCCTCAACTTGATGCCACGCCTGCTAAAGCGGACCTTTACGGTGCGTGAACTTGCCCGCATGATCGAAGCCCTTGAATCAGACCCGGCCACGGAGATCCCCGGCGGCACATCGGACGAAGAAGTCGAATACCGCTGGAAGCGGCTGCCTCATCTGGCCGCGCTCAAGCGCTATCAGGCTCGCGTGGCGGACCAAAGCGAGGACGAAATCGTGGATCCCTACCGCCGTGATGACTCGGTGTATCAGCAGATGGTGCGCGACCTTGTGCCCGCGGTGGAACGATTAGTCGAATTTGAAGCGAGAATTACTCCCGACCTTAGATAAACCCTTTGATCGCCCGTATACTTCATACGGGAATGGCCTGTCGGGCAAAGGCAGGCATCGTAGGGGGAGCTTCAATTTAATGCGTACAACAGTCGAGGAACCGAGTTACGACATCAGGGAACACATTCGCACCGTGGAACCAGAACAGAAAACGGCCGGTTCACTGCCGGCCCCATCACCAATGTCTGCAGGTTCTGTTGGGCAGGACCGAAGCTGGGGTAGATCCCTCAAGAACAGACTGGTTCTAACTGACACGCTCGTCGTTGCGGCTTCCCTCTTCCTCGCACAGCTTCTCCGCTTTGGTGTCACTGAGCAGGAACTTCAGCTCGCCGGGGCCGCCCAGACGTACTCAATGGTTTCCGTTGTCCTCGGGCTCATGTGGCTCGTCGCGCTCATGATCACGCAAAGCCGCGCCCTACCGGTCCTCGGAGTGGGAAATGACGAGTACCGCCGGGTAATTAACGCAACCATCGGAACGTTCGGCGCCTTCGCCATTGCCGCCATGCTGTTGAAATACGACGTCGCGCGAGGCTACCTTGCCATCGCTTTGCCTGTCGGTCTCGGTCTGCTCCTCCTGTCCCGGCATGTCTGGCGCCTGTGGCTGGGCAGGCAGCGAGCCAAGGGGAACTACACGGACCGCGCCATCATCGTCGGTTCGGTCTCGGACGTTACTTTCGTCGGCGACAAGATCTTCAAGTCCCCGCAGACGGGCTACCGGCTGCTCGGTGCGGCCATTCGCGGAAGTGAGGAATCCGAGGTCACGCTTGCCACCGGCCACAGGATTCCCGTCATCAGCTCTCCGGAATCCGTCGTTCAGGCAGTCAAGGACCATAACTTTGACACCGTTATTGTCGCCGGTACAGCACAGAACGGCCAGCGCTACCTCAAGGAACTGAGCTGGGAGCTCGAGGGGACCAACACCTCGCTCGTTGTGGCCAGCAAGCTGGTCGACGTTGCTGGTCCGCGAATCCACTGGCGGCCGGTCGAGGGCTTGCCGTTGATGAATGTCGAGATGCCGCAGTACGACGGCGCCAAGTTCACCTGGAAGCGCTCCCTCGATGTCGTTGCTTCGGCCTTCGGACTTATCGTTCTTTCACCCGTCATGCTCGCCATCGCCATCGCGATCAAGCTCGACAACCCGGGTCCGGTGTTTTTCCGTCAGGAGCGCGTAGGCATCCAGGGCAGCCGGTTCCACATGATGAAGTTTCGTTCCATGGTCGTTGACGCCGAGGCGCGGCTGAAGGAACTGGCGGAGCAGAACGAGGGCAACGGCACGCTGTTCAAGATGAAGCGTGATCCGCGGGTCACCCGCGTCGGTGCTTTCATCCGCAAGTACTCTCTCGACGAAGTGCCCCAGCTCTGGAACGTCCTGATCGGCGACATGAGCCTGGTTGGCCCGCGTCCGCCACTGGAGCGGGAAGTAGCTGTATATGAGCAGCACACCCACCGTCGACTTCTTGTACGTCCCGGCATTACGGGTCTGTGGCAAGTCAGCGGCCGCTCGGACCTCTCATGGGAGGAGAGCGTCCGCCTGGACCTTTACTACGTGGAGAACTGGTCCCTGGCCGGGGACCTGACCATCATTATGCGGACCATCAAAGCTGTAGTCGCCAAGGACGGGGCTTACTAAGAACGACGGCGGCGCCTTCCTCGTACACGGGCGTCACTTTCGCGGCCGATAACTAGCGCATAAGGACTCCGGCTCCTCTGAGAACAGAGGAGCCGGAGTCCTTGTTATTTCGTCCGCGGGCGATGACCGGGCCGTCTCTCGCAGATGTTGGCTTATGCTGCCGTGCCTCTGCTCAGCCGAAGGACCGGCGCCGGCGATACCTGGCGGATTCCGTGTAACAAGCCAAGCAGCAGCAGAATGGCTTCCTACTACTTGGAGATGATGAACTTGGCTCGAATACCGCTACGACGACGCCGGATACACTTCGCCCCTAGTATCCGACGGATACCAGGGGCGAAGTTTGTTGGTCCAGGTGGGCCGGACGAGGAGAACTAGCGGCGCGACTGCGGCGTGCGACGCGCCGGGAGCGGTTCTCCGCTCAGTAGGGCAGTGAATTCCTCTTCTGACCCTGAATCGAAGTTTGCCACTGGTGCGGGGGCCGTATCGGGAGCGCTAGCGCGGCGCGGCTGCTTCTGCTTGCGGCGGCCGCCCTTCTGCGTGGGCTCTTCGTCCTGCTGGTAGTACTGGCCGTAGTAGCCGTACTGTGCCGCATCTGCGCCCTGTGTGGGCACTCGGTTGAGAATAGCGCCAAGCACATGCGCATCAACCCGTGCCAGGTTACCCAGCGCCTTGTCGAATGCGTCGACTGTCGTTTTGCCGGCGTTGAGGACCACCATGGCGCCGTCTGCCACCTTGGACAGAATCGCGGCGTCTGTGACGGGCAGGAGCGGTGGAGCATCGATTAGGACGGTAGCGTGGGCCGCGAGCTGCTTGAGCATGTCCGCCATCGAATGTGATCCAAGCAGTTCGCTAGGGTTCGGCGGAATACGGCCAGCACCGAGGACGGCCAAGTTTGGAACCTGGCCCCAAACCTGCAGCACGTCTTCGAGGTCTGCTTGGCCGCTGAGAACGTCTGTAACTCCGGCGCCAGGAACGAGGTCGAACATGCTGGTTACAACAGGCCTCCGGAGGTCGCCGTCTACTACAACTACGCGCTTACCGGCGGCTGCGATGGTAACTGCGAGGTTGGCTGTGACTGTGGACTTGCCTTCGCCAGGAACCGAGCTGGTGACAACAATGATCCGAGGCGGGTTGTCGACATCTACGAAACTCAGGTTGGTACGAAGTTCACGCAGGGCCTCTGACATGGCGTGGCTTGCTCGGTCACTCTGGAACTCAACGGTCCCGGTCTCGACAACCTTACGGCGGTCCAGCATCCGCTTATCCACAGGAATGGTTCCGATGACGGGGACGCCGAACTGCTTCTCGATCATTTCCGCCGAACGGATTCGTCGATCCAAGTGGTTGCGAATCAGTGCGTAGGCAAGGCCGAGCATCAGACCAATGACGGCCCCGATGGCTAAGGTGAGTTTGACGTTGGGTGAGACGGGCGAGGTCGGGAGGGCCGCATCTGCCAGCGCTACAATCTGCACAGCAGCTTGCTCTGCGCCAGTGCCGGAAGTCTCGATTTCTTCGACTTGGTTCATCAATGCCGTGACCCAAGCGTCGGCCAGATTGCGCGCGTCGGCAGGGTCTTCGGAAGACGCCGTGATGCGGAGTTCCGCGGTGTCCAAAGGAGTTTCGACTTCGATTCGCTCGATGAGCTGCGCCGGTGTCGTGTCGAGGCCTAATTCGTCGATGACGGCCTGAGCAACGGGCCGCGTGGTGGCAACGCTGGCGTAGCTGGTCGCCTTCGATTTTGCCAAATTGTCGCCCGCGAGAGTTTGGTTGATGTCTTCGCCCGCACCAGCCGTCACGAGACCCATAGATTGCGCCTCGTAGACGGGCTTCTGCAGGAACGTCCAGCCGAAGGCCAGCAGTGTCACTAAAAGGGTGATGGCTACGATGCCCCGCCAGTAGGTGTGCAGGACCCTAAGATAGTCCCGGAGCTCAAGCCCTTGTGGCTGCTCTTCGGTTTGGTTCAATTCCACGAGACTCTTGCAGTCCTTCCCAATGGCGGTCATCTGGCCCCAAGTCAGCCTAAAGTCTAACGCAGGTTACATGAACGGAAAGTAACGAGGCGTCCCTTCGCCCGGTACAAGTTAAAGATTTCATTCTTGGAGCTATCGTTGGCGGATTCGGTGACTCAAGGGGCCGCTGATAGACTGTGCAACGATGCCTAGGCGAGGGAGCTCCACAGTTCTTGTGGAGTGTCCGTTATCGACGGTGGCTAGATGAGATCTTTCTAGACATTTTCCTGTAGCTCCGGCCATTGCACCGTTGAGAATCCTATTACTTCCTAAGAGGAGACAGATATGTCTGACCAGAAACTGGCTGCTGAAGTCCGCAGCGAATTCGGCAAGGGCGCTGCGCGCCGTGCCCGCCGCAACGAGCAGATCCCCGCAGTGATCTACGGGCACGGTGCCGAGCCGATGCACATCCTGCTGCCGGCCAAGGCCACCACCCTCGCGCTGCGTACCTCCAACGCGCTGCTGACCTTGGACGTGGATGGCGAACAGCACCTTGCGCTCGCCAAGGACATCCAGCGTGATCCGCTCCTGCAGATCATCGAGCACGTTGACCTGCTCACCGTCCGCAAGGGCGAAAAGGTTCACGTCGACGTCAACATCCATATCGAAGGCGAAGTCGCCCCCGGCGCCATCCTCGATCTGGAAGAGTTCACCGTTGCTGTTGAAGCAGATGCCACGGCTCTGCCGGAGACACTGACCATCAACGTTGAGGGACGCCAGGTCGGCGAGCACATCTACGCTCGCGACATTGAGTTGCCGCAGGGCACCACGCTGTTGATCGAGGGCGATACCCTCATTGCTGCGGTCTCGGCTCCGGCTGTCGCAGCCGAGGCCGAAGAGGGTGCTGGCGAGACTGCTGCTACTCCGGCTGAAGAATCCGCTGAGTAATTCCTTTCAGTGAATAGCAACACCTGGCTTGTAGTCGGGCTCGGGAATCCCGGGCCCGGCTACAGCCGTAACCGGCACAATATCGGTCAGATGGTGCTGGACGAGCTCGCCTCGAGAATTGGCGGATCGTTCAAGTCCCACAAGGCCCATGCCCAGGTCCTCGAAGGCAGGCTCCGCCTAGGTGGCCCCAAGGTCATTCTGGCCAAACCGCTCACCTTCATGAATTTGTCCGGTGGTCCGGTGTCGGCGTTATCGAAGTTTTTCGACATCGCGCCCTACCACATCGTAGCTGTGCATGACGAGATTGATATTCCCTTCAACACCCTCAAGCTCAAGATCGGCGGAGGAGAAGGAGGCCACAACGGCCTGCGCGATATGTCCAAAGCACTCGGAACCAAGGATTATTATCGGGTCCGCGTCGGTGTAGGTCGCCCACCGGGCAGGATGGATACGGCAGACTATGTCCTCCGGGATTTTGGCACAGCGGAGAAGAAGGAACTGCCGTTCCTGCTCGACGACGCCGCTGACGCGGTCGAATTGCTGGTGGATGAGGGGCTGCTGGTAGCGCAGCAGCAGTTCCATGCGAAGATCAGCTAGACGAAACTGACTTGAACGTCTAATATCAATTGTCGGGAGTGCGAAAGCCATCCTGCCGAGCGCGTCTGTCGCTCATAGCCTTAATGGCTCCGAAAGCGGGGGCCGACGATGGGCGGCCTCTGAGACTGGGCCACCCCCATCCCATCGTCGGTCCCTTTTTCACGCCCGGGTGCGATTTGCTTGGAGACAAATTAGGCGCCACTCACATGACCGCCACGGGTCGAGCGTGGGAAGATTAGGTCAGGGTTGTCTTGCGTATTGCAGACAGCTGATCCTGCCAAGTCAAACAAGGAGCTCCCGCAGTGCCTGTGGTTTCCACTCCAACAACGCTGAAGCACTCTGCCGGCGCCATCGACAATACGGAAGTCCTGCGCATCCGTAATGACTTCCCCATCCTGAATCGGGAAGTCAACGGACGACCTCTGGTCTACCTCGATTCCGGAGCCACTTCACAGAATCCGGTGAGCGTCATTGAAGCCGAGCAGGAGTACTACGAGCAGAGGAACGCCGCCGTCCACCGCGGTGCGCATAGCCTTGCGGTCGAAGCCACCGACGTCTATGAGGCTGCGCGTGAAACTGTCGCCGGCTTCATTGGTGCCCGCACCAACGAATTGGTCTGGACTTCCAACGCGACCGAGGCGATCAACCTCATTACCTATGCCTTTTCCAACGCCACCGCGGGTCGTGGGGGAGAGGAATCGGAGCCCTTCGTACTGAAGCAGGGAGACGAGATTGTCGTAACCGAGATGGAACACCATGCCAACCTGATCCCGTGGCAGGAGCTGGCGTTCCGCACCGGTGCTACCCTTACCTACTTGCCGGTGGACGACGACGGCGCCCTGCAGCTTGAGCGCGCCAATACCGTGATTACCCCACAGACGAAGATCCTGGCGTTCACGCACGCGTCCAACGTTCTGGGCACAATCAACCCGGTCGAAACGTTAGTGGCGATGGCCCGTGAAGTAGGTGCCTTCGTGGTGCTCGATGCTTGCCAGTCCGTGCCGCATCTGCCTGTGGATGTAAAGGCGCTCGACGTCGACTTTGCAGTTTTCTCGGGACATAAAATGCTCGCCCCCACCGGCATCGGTGCGCTCTACGGCAAGGCGGAGCTGCTCAATGCGATGCCGCCGTTCCTGACCGGTGGCTCCATGATCACTACAGTCACCATGGAGCACGCCGCCTACCTCCCCTCACCTACACGTTTCGAAGCCGGAACACAGCGTATCTCCCAGGCCGTGGCACTCGCGGCTGCTGTGAACTACCTGCAGGAAACCGGTATGGACCGTATCCACGCGTGGGAAGTCGAGCTCGGCCAGCGCCTCGTTACCGGGCTGGAGCAAATAGACGGCATCAGAGTCCTTGGCCCGGGCGCAGGCTCCGAGAGGATCGGCCTGGCAGCCTTCGACGTCGACGGTGTCCACGCCCACGACGTCGGCCAGTTTCTGGACGACAAGGGCATCGCCGTGCGGGTGGGCCACCACTGTGCGCAGCCGCTGCACCGCCGGCTTGGCCTGATAGCCACCACACGGGCCAGCACCTACCTGTACAACACCACGGACGATGTCGATGCTTTCCTGGAAGCTGTCGCCGGAGTTCGCCCGTTCTTTGGAGTGAAGTAAGTGAGTTCCGAGCTGCAGCAGCTGTACCAGCAGATTATTCTTGAGCACGCAAAGCTCAAGCATGGAGCCGGGCTCGCGGAGGCGCCGAACGGGGATGCGGTGGGGGAGTCTCATCAGCTTAACCCCACCTGCGGCGATGAAATTACCCTGCGCGCCTCCGTACATAGCGACGGTGATGAGCGGACGCTGTCGAGCATCAGCTGGGAAGGGCAAGGTTGTTCCATCTCCATGGCATCCGCGTCAGTCCTTTCCGAGATGGCCCGCTCCATGGAAAGAGATGAGCTCATGAAGCTCGTAGATCAGTTCCGTGAGGTCATGCGTTCCCGCGGCAGTCTTGAGGCGGACGAAGAGATCCTTGGTGATGCTGCTGCTTTCTCAGGCGTGTCGAAATACCCGGCACGCGTCAAGTGCGCAATGCTCGCCTGGGTGGCACTGGAGGAAGCTCTTCTAGCTGCCAACTAAGAAGCGCGGACATAAAGAATGCCCGCAACCTTAGGGTTGCGGGCATTCTTGCTAACTCAGGTTCGACTAGGCATTCTTGCGGCGGGAAACTACTACTGCGGTTGCACCTGCGCCGAGGGCGAGTAGGCCGGCGCCGCCCCAGAGGAGCGCGCTGGAGTCTAGACCGGTGTCAGCCAAGCGGTCGCCATTGGCAACAGCGTCATCGTTTGCAGCATTGTCAGCGCCGCCACCGATACCGCCAGCAGCACCGTCTACGTCGCCCTCAACCACTACGGTTGCCTCAACGGTAACCGGATCGCCATTCACATCAACGCCGCTAGCGGTCAACGTGTAGGTGCCGGTCTCATTGAAGGTAACGGGCACCGAGAAAGCGCCCTCTGCGTCAGCTGTGGTGGAGTCTTCCTGGACCTCAGCGAAGATGATGGGTCCACTCACTGCTGCTGAGGCGCCACCCGGGCCGAAGCTTGCGCTGGCACCATTCCGAGCCTCATTGGAAACGAGGATGCCGATACGTGAGCCGGGAGCAAAACCGGTTCCTTGGAAGAGAATGGTTGCCCCGATGCCAACGCGGCCTTCAGTGACGGTGGCAGAAACGGGAGGCTGCGGGTAGGCGGCGTCGCGGGCCTGTGCAGCGCCGGCGCCCAGGAAGGTCAGCGATCCGGCGATGGCCAATGCGGTCAAGGTCTTTTTCATATGTGATCCCCCGTGGGTCAAATGTATAGGTGCAGGCTTAATGACAGACTAACTTTATTCGTGTATGACGCTACAGCGATGAAACGATTGAAGCAACTCGGCATCAGCAAGCCGATCAACGTTTAACCCTATGTTAACGCTAGGACGCACAATTTGGTCCCGAGACGGTTGGAAGCAGCACTTCAGATCGAGTCTGGATAGTGGGTGTTACGCGCAGTTGTGGCTCGCCCGTTTCGTACAAGGTCGAGAATTCGAATTCAACAGTAGTCGATTCTCCAGGACTGAGTGAGACGGTCTGCCCGGCCACAGGACTCTCGCCATGACGGTAGGAACCGAATGGTGCTGTTTCGCCGTCGACACTTGCTGACTCAAGCAGCCATTCCGTGGGACCATAAGCGTAAACATTTGTCCTGACTGTACCTGGACTAACGCCAAAGTGCCCTCCCCCTGTTACATAATCAGGCAGAGAATCCGCCGCGTCCTCGGGGGCCTTGTTGGTCAACTTTGCCTGCACTGCATACCGGTAGTATCCGTCCGGCTGGCAGCGCTCAATGAGTTGCACTTCACGCTCCACGTAATAATCCATTTTGGCGCCGGTGCCGTCGTTGAAATATACCCCTACTGTCGGCTCCTCGGTCACGATGGAACCACCAAGAGTCGAAGCACCTATGACTGCCTGCTCATTTTCGTACTCGGACCACGCGAATAAACGCTGATCCTCCGAGCTCTTCTTCACGGCGTTGAACATCTTTACTGGGTCTGTGCTGCCATCGGTTAGGGCTGAGAAAATATCACTTGCTACAGCGGCAAAATAAGCGTCTTGCATCTGCGGCTCTTTGATTTCCCGATAGACATCTGAGAGCAAGGTCTGGACCACATTTTCACTGCTGAGTGTTGTTGGCAACTTTCCGGTATCTACAGGTAGAGAATCGAGAGAACTCAGTTCCACTGGGCCGGTGGCGACTAAGAGATGGGACAAGACAACGGCGTCTAGTGCAATCACGCCGTCGATCTTGCTCTGCGGGTTCTCCTTCTCCCACATAGCTTGAGCAGTAGAGGCTGCAGTAGGGAAGTCTGGGGTGAGGTTGACGTTCTGCATATACCCGCCAAGACGCGTGGTGTAGATGCGTTCCTGTTCTTCATCTACTTCGAACGGTGGCTTGAATCGGCCGAGGTCTGTCGCGCTGTCGTGGTCCGTGAACTCGATTTGACCGTCACTTGTCTGGAGAACAACCAAGGCGCCGGGAATCCCGCCGGTTGCACGGACTTCAGCATTGTTCTGTACCAGAACCAGATAGTTGCGATCGCCTTCTCCTCCAAGCATTGCAGGGAGAATTCCCGCTGCGGACGCCGCGCCATTTAAAGCTCCTTGGAGGACTTCCAGCGCTGACGTGGCCTGAACAAGCGGTTCCGACAGTTGTGGCAGGAGCTGATTCTCATCGATCTGCTCGAGGCTTTCATGGGCAGCAGACACCGTGGCTGAAGCACGTGTCAACTTTGGTGCAAGTTCTTGGAGCGGCTGTAACGCTATTTTTCCATCTTTAGGGACGAAGGCGTTGAGTCCACCGGGGCCGATGGAATCCATAAGGGGAGCAGCAGCAGCAACCACAGCGTCGGCCGATACCGTAACATCGGTTATCGCGGCGAAATTCTGACCAAACAGCGGCAACATAGCCGCTGCTCTCCAAAGCGGATCAGTGCCGGCACTGCGTGCTTCTGCTGTATGGGCACTCATCTGTTCGAGGCTCACAGTGGCTTTGTCGATATCACCCTCCGCAATTGCCACTTGCATAGTAGGCAGGAGTCGCGTGGTGGCTTCCAAATTGTCTTTTACTTGAACTGCTCGGAATGACAACCACGCAGCGGCTAACAGCAAGAGGAGCGCGATCGCCGCAACGGGAAGAACTACCCGCACCAACTTGTGTCTGGGGCGATTCCGCCCCGACCCAGACCGTCGACGCTGTTGGGGAGCCGTTGAGCCTTCTTGACATGCTTCAGTCGTGGCATCTGCGGCGCCTGGCATAAACGTCCTTCGTGAAAGCGGGAGTGGAAATCTCGACAATGCTATCCAACTGAGATCACCGCTCCCAATTGCAGGGAGCAACCGTGAGAGAGGCGTCGGCGTCGCCACAGGTTCGGATGGCTTCAAAGGCTTCCTGATCCATTGGTCCTGGTCCTTGATGTGGTCAATAGTTCTGTGTGAGTTCTCATCACGAGGTGAGTGCGAATGGAAGTCTATTTACACTGAGTCACTCTGCGAGAGGAGCCCCACTACGGTAGCTCGTCAGATGCGGTCCCCTGGACTGAGAAGGGTGGAACTGATGATTACGTCAGTCCGTTCACGTTCTGTCGTGTTTGGTCCAGACATAGTGCGGCCCAAAACCTAGATCCCGTCGTCGGCTCCGTCACTGGCGCACAGGCTGAGTGCGATGAGTACGGCCAAATTATATCGATATATATCGATATATACTGTATGGAAACTCACATCATGTGCATTTCGAACGTGGAATCTCCTGGGCGCCGAGCCTTTCGATCCAGTCGGTAAGGAAGTATGGAGACGAGCGTTATCGACGGACTAATCAAGAACTTCGAACTGATTTTCTCAATAACGCCGCGTACTTGTCACAGACACTTTCCCAACTGTAATGCTCGCGAGATCTGGCAAAAGCTGTAGCGGCGAGTTCTCGTCGTTTATCATTGTCAGTAAGGACGGTTAAGCAGGCTTCGGCTATGCGCGTAGGTTCGGGAGGAACAAATACGGCACCTTTACCGAGAACTTCTCGGTTATACACGGTGTCGCGCGCGACGGTCGGCGTTCCGCATGCCATGGCCTGGACTAGGGCAGGGTTGGTTCCTCCGACACTATGGCCGTGGAAATAAACACCGGCATTTTGCCATAAACCGTGAAGCAGGACGTCGTCACTAACGTGTCCTAGCCATTTGACGCGCGGTTCGGTTGCGATCAGTGACTTAATCTTCGCTTCGATGGGGTCTGCATAGCCAGCACTGCCGACCAGAATGACATCGTGGGTCTTTCCTATTTGGCGGGATGCGTCGACGAACTCGTGGACAGAGTTTTCAGGAACGAACCGAGCCACTAACAGGGCATAAGTGCCAGGGATGACTCCCTCAGGCACCGGGAGTATCTCAGGTACATCACCCCCGTAAGGAATGAATTCGAGATCTCGCCGAAACTCGTCCTTCCAGCGTCGTTGGATTTCGATAGAATCGGCTATCAGCACGTCACCTAGGCGGGCAGTGAGCTTTGCACCTAGCAGGAACATCTTTTTTGCAGCCTTACCCCACTTTGCTCGTTCCCACTCCATCCCGTCGACGTTGATGACCGTCGGGATTCCACGCGCCTTCAGTATCGGAAGCCAAAATCCGTTGGCTACGTTCATTATGAGTACCACGTCGGGTTTCGCCTTCCACGCTGCAAGGCAGGACATCAAGCCAAAGGAAAGGGTGCTGAGTTGCTTGGTTTCGATTCCCGCAGTATTGACGTTCGTTACACGTGTATCGCGAGAAGCGTCGTTTGCGCGTACCCCGTTTGGGCGTCCATAAACCGTGACATCCCACCCCAAACTTACTAGGTACGGCGCCAGTTTCCTCACAGCAGTCTCGAAGCCTCCGTAGTAGCTGGGATAACCTCGCGTTCCGATGATCGCAACGGACTTTGTCACTTGGGTCCTTTCTGATGTCGTTTTTCATGAAGCTGATCACTAAGGGGGGATGTCGGTCAGGGAGTACAGCCGAGCAGAAGTACGAACCAGTGAATCATCTAACCTGGCCTGATAGATGACTTCAAGCACTGGCGAAGAATCGTTAGCAATGCCGTCCTTCGCTGACGTGTCTCATGATTACCGAGACCAATTGGTCAACGCGCAGCTTGTGGGCCACCGCTGTCACCTGCATTGCTGCCGCCCCTGAGCGCGGAGGGCTGACACTTGTCGAGTCAAAACAACTTTGTTATCGAGACCGCCCTATTTGCAGACCAAGCAATCGTCGGGGACATGCATCCGCCCTCAATCTGAACTGATGTGAAACCACGGTTAGAGTTTATATGTAACGAGGTCGGTGCATGTCATGTGTACGTCATCGGCGGGTGGTCCTGGATAATTAGCCACTCCAGCAACTGCAGCCGCTATACAATCGGTGCCAACATGCTGGCGCCCCTCGGACGATCTGTGCCTCGCCGTGCAGTGGTCATAGGAGTCTTACATTGTGCCAGTCAGTAAATGAAATCGTATACTCGAAGATCTTGGTGCGTCGCAGGGTTAGGCTGATTAAGATGGCACGAATATCTGAAAGCGATGTGTAGTATGCGTGTTCTTTTTGACGCAAACTGGTGGGTTGAAGGACCAGTTTCGAACCGACAAGTACTTAGGGAAATAGTCACGGCCTGGAATGCAGATTTTCCCGGTGATGAGATTCACATAACAGTGCCGCGCAAGGACATGAAGGCGACTTCGGTATGTATGCCCAGTGGCATTCATCTCCACGGCACGATTTTTTCCCAACATGCACTTTCATGCTTTTTTGAGATCCCATTGATTGCACGAAGAATAGATGCGGAAAAAATCCTCACGCAAAATTTTGCAACTGCTTGGGGCCGACGTTCATACGTATTTCTGCATGACAGGTTATTCGAATCCAACCCTGAGTGGTTCACTCGGATGGAGTTGATGTATTTCAAATTGATGACTCTGTTTCTGCGACGGTCGATTGCTGTTGTGACGTCTTCTGAAAATGAAGCGGCTGCCATCCGAAAAATTCAGCCGGATAGGATTGTGTCGTCCAGCGGTTTAGCGATTCCAACAAATCTCGAGGAGGTCAGACCCTCGCGGCCAAATTCCGCGCAGTCTTTGAAACAATTCGTCCTGACCGTTGGCAGATTGAATGTTCGCAAGAACTTGTCCTATTCGATTCAGGTCGCCCATATGTCAGGGTTCATTAGCCCGGACAGGCCAATGCTGATCGTTGGCGAGCGGGAGGGGCGCGGCGATGATCTCTCTCTGATTCAACCGCTGGTTGAATCAGGGGAAGTAGTATTTACAGGTTTCGTGGCTACGGACGAATTAGCATGGTTGTATCTAAATGCACGGGCATTCATGTTCCTGTCCCGGGGCGAAGGTTTTGGACTACCCCCCGTAGAAGCAATGAACTTCGGATGTCCGGTCATAGTCAGCGACATCGACGTTATGCGCGAAGTGACTGGGGGCAAGGCGATTTACCTGCCGCTAGACGCGCTCGATGAAGCTGCGGATATCTTGACTCGAATAACACCTGCCGAATTATCGAAAGTAGGCCGAGACGGCAGGGCGTCCACTTCCACTCGCTATTCTTGGTCGAATTCTGTTCGAAGAATTAGGGAAGCGATGACTACAGATTCTGATTTGGAGCGATTATGACTGTTTCCGTGGTTCTTGTGACTTTCAATAGTCGCGAAATTGTCGGCGAAGCCCTTAGAGACCTGGTCTCGAGAGCAGATCTACAGGTGATCGTTGTCGATAACGCGTCTACTGATGGAACCGCAGATTGGTTGGAGTCCGAATTCCCGTCCGTGAAGCTTCTCCGCAACAAAAAAAACGTAGGCTTCGCTGCAGCAGTCAATCGCGGCGCATCCAACGCTTATCATGATGCGATCTTGCTTTTGAACCCTGATGCACGCCTCACATACAGGTCACTGCAGGTACTCACTCGCGGGCTTGCTCAAGACAACGTTGGCATTGTCGCACCCTTGCTCGAGAGTCCAGGCAAGGGGCTTTTCACCGCGAATGCTGGGCACGCACCTACGATTTGGAGGATGGCCACTCATTCAACCGGCCTTTCGCGACTCGGCAACCGGATCCCGGCGCTAGCCGGCCACTATGTGGTCATGCCCGGATTGACTAATAGGGATATGGATGTGGATTGGGTTACAGGCGGTTGCCTCCTTGTTCGACGGGAAGTATGGACGCAATTAAATGGACTTACCGAGCGTTGGTTCATGTACGCCGAAGACATCGAATTTTGTCTTAGAGCGAAGGACCGCGGGTGGGGTGTGAAATTTATTCCATCTGTAACAGGAGTTCATGCAATTGGTGGCAGCACATCGGGGATCGATGGGCAAGTGAGTACTTTGTGGATAAGGCACCTATTTGAACTTTATGTTCTAAGGACCGGTGCAGGTACTTTCCGGGCGAGATCGTGGAAGCTCGTTGTTGGCGCTGGCTTCTATCTGCGAGAAGTCTGTTTCAGACTATTGATGTGGCTAAGACCTGATCGAGCAACGGGGTATGAATATCACGTGCAACGCTACCGGCGATATCGAATTGATCTCTTTAAGTGGATTCCGATCCCTGGATCAGTGACTTCCCTGAGCAATTGAACGGGCACACGTCCCGGGAGAATGCGTCTGCAGATGAATTCTCCATCGTTTGATGGTTCCGTGAAAGCGCTAGTAGGTGCAGGACCACAACGAGAATAGTGTTTGCAGAGTTCCTGATATGACAGAGTGGTGCGGTGACTATTTGCGGCCTTCGAGTCTGCCATCCAACACGTGCGACTACTGCTGCGGTTTTCAAATAGTAGAATGAGGTAAAAGTTTTGCGACCAATCCGCTCCGCCTTGTCCGTCGCGATAAAAGCATGGGGCCACCATCGCTCACGAACACTGGCGTCCGCCTTGCGTTTAGCTGCTAGGGAAACGCCAGGTGCATTGGGGTATTCGGATCTTCATCGGCTTAGCCTCGCTTTAACTTCAGTCGAAACAACTGGCGGTCAACAACCGTTCATCAACGTTGTATTGCCAGAACTAGATCCACATGCGATATTCGCCGGGATCAAGACCGGACTTGAGTTCGCTCAAGGCCTTGCTCAGGAAATGAAACGGCCTTTGCGGATTATCGCACTCGATCATGGTCCGAAGGGGGCGGAGAAGGACGAGGTTATCGAGTACTTAGTTCAAGAGTTTGCATGGCCTGAAGAGGTAACTGTGGAGTTCGCCAGCAGACGTGAAGTCATCAGTATGCAAACACACATTCGCGACTACTGGATAGCCACGCACTGGACAACCGCTCATGCGCTTGACGTCGCGAGCCGTCTCGGGACCTTGGATGCACGACGCATCGTTTATCTAATACAAGATTATGAGCCGGGATTTCATCCTTGGTCTGTTGAATTCGCGATCGCTCGGTCGACTTATCGAGCCGGTTTTCATCATGTTGTAAATTCCTCTCTGTTGGCGGCTTATCTCGTAGGGGCCGAGGAATTACGCATCGAAAACGAAATGATTTTTGCGCCGAGTGTAGATCTGATGCGACTACAAGGTGCCGCAGAGGCCAGGACAGTAAAAACTTCATTTCAGGTTCTTTTTTATGCTCGACCCAGCAAGCCTCGCAATCTCTATGACATCGGGGTAGCAGCGTTGCGTCTTGCATCAGGGCAACTTAGCGAACGTGCGATAGACGTCACCTTTGTTTCTGCCGGCGAAAAGCATGACGACGTGCAATTGTCGGAAGCACACAGTTTGCGCTCTCTAGGAAAGCTTTCTTGGGACGATTACTTTAGGGTCATGGGCTGTTCGGATGTGGTTTTGTCACTGCAGCATAGCCCCCACCCTTCTCATCCACCACTAGACGCTGTGATTTCGGGAGCGAGAGCTGTAACTAACGAGTTGGGTAATACGCGGTCAGGGATTCATCCTCGATTGCTTGTGGCAGAACCAACGCCTGAAGCACTATCAAACCAGATAATTTCCGCTATCGATAGTGCTGTCAGTGGAGAGACAGGATCCTTCGACCCCCATTTCGTTAGTACACTTGGGGTTGAAATGTCATCCACGATTTCCTATCTCGCGACAAAACTCAGTTAGTTCAGTAGTGGACGAAACTCGGAGTTTACCAGTAAAGGATGTTCGATCATGCGGACACGAATAAGGCGACTGTTGTCCGTGTTGCCGTATTTTCTCATTCCAGGTATTAGCGCCGTTACGCCGCTTTTAGTGATACCTGCCTTGACGAGTTCTTATGGTGCTGACGGATGGGCATCGATCGCTGTGGCTCAATCCGTCGGCACATCGGCAGCCATTGTAGCGGAACTTGGTTGGAGCGTTGTCGGTCCACAACGCGTTGCAGGTGCGAGCCCTGGCGAACGTACGCATCTGTATCAGTCCTCACTGGCGACAAAATTATCGTCTCTGGCCATAATTTCGCCTCTATCCTTCATTTTCTCGGCAATGCTGGTGCAAGAACACAAACTGGCAGCAGGCCTGACGGGCTTAGCGTTCTCCTTTATCGCGCTTAGTCCGAGTTGGTTTCTGATCGGATGCAATCGTCCTTTCGCCGTTCTTGGAGTAGAAGGCCTCCCAAGAATGATCTTATCCGCGGTGGCTGCCATCCTAATTTTTGGGGGAGGAGCACTGGAACTCTACGGTTTGGCAATGGTACTCAGCTCCGTGCTTACAATGTTTCTCGCGGCCGTACTCTTGCACGAAAGGGTTTGGCCCAAATGGGCAGCCTTCAGAGCGGGTCCGCGTCAGATTAAGGAACACCTTCCTTTGACAGGCGGAAGGATAGTCAGCGTAATTTACACTTCTCTACCCATTGCTTTGGTCAGTGCTGTTAGTCCTAATTCAGTCGCGACATTTGCGGCCGTCGAGCGGCTGATGAGGATGGCCCTCAGCGTACTAGGTGGAGTACCAAGTAGGCTGCAGAGTTGGGTAGGGGTTGCGCGCGGTCATAACCTACTTGCTCGGAGTAGGAAATCGCTTTTCTACAACTTATTACTCGGACTGGTCAGCGCGATCGGATTCGCAGCTCTTGCCCCAATTGTGGCCCCCTTTATATTCTCCAACGCTGTCGAGATCCCACTAGAGATATCTTCGTTATCCGCATGCGTGCTATTTATAGTGTGCGTATCAAGGGGGTACGGTCTGTCTATGGTGGCCGAGGGCAGAGCGAACTGGATTGCAGCGGCGAATATTTGCGCCGCTATTGTCGGGGTCACGTGTACGCTTAGTCTGGCTGCCGCTTGGGGTGTCAGGGGCGCAATTGTAGGTGAACTGCTGGCAGAAGTAACAGGGCTGGCGACGCAAGCAGTGATCCTTCATTATGGGCACCGCTGGCTGCGGAAGGGAAAACACGAGGCCGCGTCCTCTCGGTCTATAGCTGATCCTGCTCAGAGGCGGACAAGGAATTCAGAAGCACAGCAACTCGACCTCTGACAACGCATGGCGCCATTACTGGGCCTTGGCATTAAAGTGTGATGAGTTTGTTTGTCCTGGTATTAAGCGCCTTGCGGACCAGCCATCATGAGACCGCGTACGCCGAGGCCGTCTCCGAGACCGTCCTCCCGGATGCGAGCACGGCCGAGACGACCTAACCTGCTCCCGCGGCCTGCCGGTGCTCCGGGCGTGCCTGGACACTTCTGCCGTGGACTCAAAGAACGACAAGCGCTCACACAACGCCTCGTCACAGAACCAGCGGTAAGCCAATTCAAACCGGCATCCGACCGATATCTCGATATGTACCAGCCCAAGGGCCTTTATGATCAAACCAAATAATACCAACCGAGTTGAGTGCATAACCTAAACAGGAAGAGTGAGCTGGCCTATCACTGAGATCAGGCCGAGCGTTTGAACGAAGGAGCGGGAAATTTCCCTGGAGTCAATCCAACTGAGTCGGCAACGAATAACGAACATCAGTGCAAGCGCCCAAAGGAACCACAATTCGTTTGATGAGCGGAGTATGGAAGCCGTCGGTTTAGCAAGAGATTTCACGATGCTTTGGTTCTGAATCAGGAGCCCCGCGACGATGGAATAAACGATTCCCAAAACCTGCCAAAGCAGAAAACCCATACTAAGGGGTGATCTTCGCTGTTACGATCTGTTGCCCAGATCCTTTTATGAACTTGACAGCGAACAACCCGGCCGTACAAAAAGGAGGCTTGTTAATTCCGCGAGAGTACTGTTGAGGTCGTAGGGCGACCATATGGGAACTCAGTTTCCAAGCCAATAGTATGCGTGCGAGTGGACGACTCAGAATATGGATATGCCTTTTGCCGTGTCACCCATTCAAATCGCTGTGCGGACATCATTCCTCTTCCCTGGCGGCAGAAGGTGCGTTGTTATGCCGTTCAGGCAGTACAACATCGGCCTAAGCCTAGGCCCACTATCGCAGTTTCCAACTCTTATCCTGATTCGAAGCAAATATCAATGAGTCTGCTGTCCTTCTCCCGTCTTCTGTAGGAAGATGCCCCACTATGTCCGCCGGCCCTCTTTCAGAAGTTAGAGCTCGGACCGTTGCTTCTGCGATTTCGGGGATCTGTGCCGTCACCGGGACTACGTTATGTTCATGTGTTGCTAACCAATCGCGAATACCGGTCTCGTCCGAAGTCACGATCTCACAGCCAGCAGAAAGGCCCTCGACTATGGGCAGTCCCACCTGTTCCTTCCAACCAGGAGACGGTTTCGAAAACAAAATTAATGCCTTGCTCCGGGCTAGATACTTGAATATCTCGTCCCGGCTCGGGTCGAGCACAATCTCCATCCTCTGATCGCGTTGTGCAACTGCTTCTATTTCATGTTGCAGGTGCCCCTTCCCAACAATTGTTAGTTGCGCATCAGGTAGGCGATCCCGAATAATGCTCCAGGCTTTGAGCATTTCTGCTATCCCCTTACGCTCTTCGAAAGTTCCTAGGAAAATCAAATTTCGAGCTCGTGGTGAGGCGAAGTCTACCGAAGGTCGGGGAGAGGGAATGTGCCATATTAACTCCCAGTGAGTATTGCGAAAGGCTGGAGCTCCCAATAGTGTCATATATACGTCGCGGGCCTCGGCAGTTCCAAACACGACCTTATCTGAACTTCTTACAAGGAAGCCGCCCACGCACTTAGCGATGAAGCTGGTTACATTTCGAGGCAAGCGAAGGAACTCATGGAGCTTGGCGTCCACAGGATAATTTTCGATTGCATATGACCTGATCTTGGTCCTAGAAATGCCCAGAAAATTCGTGACAACCAGTACGGCATGAATCACGCTTAGTTGTGGCCACAACTTAACCGCGAATGGTTCAGGGACTTCCAACGTGTCGATACGCTTCCGCAGAACGTCTATTACGACACCCAGAGCTGAGGACTTCTTCGCGCCCATTTGGCGAGCAAGTTTCGTGTCGAAATCCGCGCGGGTATGGGTGTAGTAGAAGACCCCAGGCGCATAAAAGGCCAAACGCTCAAGATGGGCAGTCCGGGCTGTGTGATAATAACGCGCGTTCACGCAAATGTCCCTTCAAATGTAGGCCGTTTCGATAAAATGACGGACAGGTGAATAGGTGTCTGTGTCCTTTCGATGCCCAGATCAACCTTAACCGCTTTAGGGCTGAGGGGCGACGGGCACCTGTTGTGTGTCGCCCAAAGAACACAGCGCACCCTCCACGCAACGCTGCAACGGGCATGCTGGCACTTTCGCAAACCTGCGTCAAGCGTGGGATGATGTACGCGTGGCAAGAGTACTTTATTTGAATATCCATGATTCTGATTACCCTCGTAATAAGCGTATTCGCGGTTACTTACGTGCTTGGGGGCACGACGTAACTGAAGATTATCGCGAAGACCACGCCAGTTATATAATCACGTGCCTAACGATGCTCTTTCGAACCCTTCGCATTAGTGGCCCCTTTGACCTAGTTATATTGTCGGAATTGGGGGTTCAATACGCATGGGTTGCAAAAATTGTGGCAATTTACAATCGTGCCCCCCTCGTTGTCGACGCATTTGTTGGTATGTATGAAACGAATGTGGAGGATTGGGCTCGCGTAGGCGCGAAATCGGTTCGAGGTAGAATTTATCGCCTCTTTGACTGGTTGTCTGCGCAATTGAGTAACATAGCGCTAGTGGACACTAACGTTCGCATGAAACGCCTGGAACGAGACGGCGCTGATAAGGTTGTGTCGTGCCCCGTCGGGGCTCCCGGTTGGGCAAAGCCGGCCCCCGCCCAGCCGAGGAGCGGCCGGTTCCGGCTCCTATATTATGGAAACTATATCCCACTTCATGGATTGGAATATGTCGTTGCGAATCTCGCCATATTGAACGATGTAAATATGGAGATCGTATTTATCGGTGATGGAGAGGGGCGGCCGCCAATCGAGATCCTTGCCAATGGTGCCGGAATTTCGAGTATTGAATTTCGGGGGAACATTCCGGAATCTGATCTAATTCAAGAAATTCATGATTCTGATGTCGTATTGGGCGTATTTGGCGATTCCGAAAAAGCGGCCACCGTCCTCGCCAACAAGGTATGGCAAGGGTTGGCAGCTGGACGCTACGTCGTCACGAGGACCTCCGAGGCCTTATCGGAAGTTCAGGATATTGTGGGTGCTCAAATAAAGGCGGTGGACATTGAGGATCCATTCGGTTTGGCCATTGCGATTCGAGAGATTGCGTCAACTCCGCTAACGTTTAATGGCGCACACGCCGAGCTGGAACGGTATGTCGAATCGAAATTTCAAGAACTTAGAAATGCTATTTCGGACATTGTGTAATCACACTGCCATGCATTTCGGCTCATACGGCGCGCGGAATGTTCTGCTGGCTATGTACGGCCAACCTTCTAAGCCCCGTCGGTGCAGGCGCGCACCAACCGGACTACGGTCGCGGTCGTTCATCCATGGCTATCCGGTCCTCGGATCGCTGAGATGAGACGGTGATCCCCGTTGCATTTATTTAGTTCCCGAAAGCCGGGGATATTGTCGATGGACCCGGTATGACTTTCTCGCCCTTTTATTGATAATCCGAATCTTCTATATCTGTCAAACAGTTAGCGGAGGCGTAGCAGGGGCCGTGTGTAACGCGTTGAGAGTGCGGTAGAGGCGTCGGGCGAGGTAGCGCTTGAGGCAGCGTCGGATCTCGCGCGAGGTCTTCCCTTCGGCAGTTCGGCGCTGGGCGTAGGCTCGGGTCGCCGGATCGTGGACCATTCTAACGACGGTGGCCATATGCAGGGCGCTGTTCAAGCGCCTGTCGCCGCCGCGGTTGAGCCGGTGTCGGACGGTGTTCCCGGATGAGGCGGGGATGGGATTGACGCCGGCGAGGGCGGCGAAGGCGGCCTCGGAGCGAACCCGACCCAGATGGGACCACGCGGTGTAGACCACTGCGGCAGTTACGGGTCCGACCCCGGTCTCCTCCAACAGGGGCGCGACGGGGCTAGCCTGGATGAGCTCTACGGTACGCTTCTCGTTGTCCTTGAGCTCGGCGTCAAGGACAACTATGCGTTTGGCGAGACGGATCGCCTCGGTGCGGGCGGTCGCCGCGGACAGTTCCTCGTCGCGTTGGCGCCACCGGGTGATCTCGGCGATCTGGGTGTCCGTCAGGGGCTTGCGGGCGTCCACGCCGAGGTCGACGCTGCGCAGCAGTGCGGTCAGAGCGTTGACTTTCGCGGTGCGCTCGTCTGTGATCTGTTCTCTGGCTGTCACGAGAACGCGCAGGGCGGCTCGGACTCCCTCGTCCTGGCGCGGGATGCGCAGGTGGGATTCCTTGAGCGGTAGGGCTGCGGCAGCGATGGCGGCGGCGTCCAGCGGATCGGATTTTCCTGCGCCGTGCCGGGCCGTCGCGTACGCCCTGACCCTAGGTGCTTCTACGACGCGGTAGCCGGCGCGGATCACGGTACCGGCCAGCAGCGCCCCGTAGCTGCCGGTCCCTTCGATGACCCAGAGAGCTTCGAGGTCTCCGCCCGTTCGGCGGGCAGCCCATGCGATCGCGCGGGATCTGCCCGCGTGCGTATTGGGGAACGACTCTGTGCCCAGCTGCTCGCCGTTAGCGGCGAGCACGGCGTAGGTGTGGGTACGGGCGTGCGTGTCCACGCCGATGACGAATGTGAAGTTGTGGGCGACAGTGGTCATCGCGATTACGGATTTCCTTCCTCGTGAACGGGCACGTTGGCCGCGGTACGGCCGGCTCCGCCCGGGCGAAAGGTCACTTCCGAGGCAATCCTGTGATGGGCCACAACCCGCAAAGGGGCTGGGCAGTCTTCTGATCAAGCCGTCGGTGCGGGCCGAGCAGGCGCCGGCCGCCATCTCCAAAGCCGGGCAATTCGGATTCAAGGCCCACAGTGAGGCCGAGGGGGTGTTGAGCCACAACCCTAGAGAGGCGGCCAGTACCTACTCTGCCAGCCGGTCCCGGACCAGCCACATCAATACTCACAGGGGGTGTTGTCGCCGGGTTCGGAGACACTTGCTGACCGCTGATAGGGACGTGGCCGGACAAGCAGGTTCTGGTCTCTTTGTAACGTGGGTGCCGGCATCAGGTGTCGTGACTGGCGGCCATATAGTGGTGCAAAGGAGCGCCATGAACCAGGGATTCGATGTGTACTGCGGGCTGGATGTCGGCAAGTCCGAGCACCACGCCACTGCCCTCGACCGTGCCGGGCAACGGCTGTTCGACAGGCCGCTGCCACAGGACGAAGCCAAGCTGCGGGAACTGTTCAGCGGGCTGCAGCAGCACGGCAAAGTACTCATGGTCGTGGATCAGCCGAACACGATCGGAGCTCTTCCGGTCGCTGTCGCCCGGGACTGCGGCTGCGAAGTCGCCTACCTGCCCGGTCTCGCGATGCGCAAGGCGGCGGATCTGTATCCGGGGAAGTCGAAGACCGATGCCCGGGACGCGTTCATCATCGCTGAAACGGCACGGTCGATGCCGCATACCCTGCGTGCGGTGGACCGGGACAGCGAGGTCCTCTCGGCCTTGAAGGTCCTCTCCGGCTTTGACGCGGATCTGACGCACGAGTGCACCAGGGCGATCAACAGGTTGCGGTCCTTGCTGCTGCAGATCTTCCCGGCACTGGAGCGCGTTTTCCCCGGAGACGTGTTGACCCGGGCCCTGGTGCTGGACATGCTGATCAAGTACGCCGGTCCGACCGGCCTGCGCGCTGCCGGACGGGCAAACGTCCTGCGCTGGGCCCGTAACCATAGCCGCAAGGACCCTGCAAAGCTCATCGAAGCAGTCTTCACGGCACTGAATGAGCAGACGGTTACAGTGACCGGCACCGAAGCCGTGGAACTGGTCATCCCCAGAGTCGCCGGACAAATCACGGAACTCAAACACCAGCGCGCCATCGTCGCCGCGGAAGTCGAAAAACTCCTGGACGACTTCCCTCTCCGGTAACCCGACGCTCCTGGACCTCGATCCGCGGCGAGTTCCCAGCCCGCTCCCGGAACAAGCAGCTCAAGAACGCCCTCTTCAGATCGGCGTGGATCGCATCCTGTCACGCCCCGCTCTCCAAGGCCTACTACGAGCGGAAACGGGCCCAAGGCAAGAAACACAACGCCGCTGTCATCTGCCTCGCCCGACGCCGCTGCGACGTCATCTTCGCCATGCTCAAGAACGGAACCCTCTACGAACACAAAAGCCCCCCAAGCCGCTTGACCAAAAGGGACTGTAAGAAGAACGGTGTGTGACGGTACGGCCTGATCCGAAAGGAGACGGGCGTGTCAGAGTTCACGACCGAGATGACAGAGGCGATGATCGATCCCGTGACGGGAGAGATCATCGATCAGAAGGAGCTCGCCGAGCAGTTGCTCTCGCAGGCCAAGGAACAGGGCGTGAGCCTGGTGGGCCCCGGCGGGCTGCTGAACCAGCTCACGAAGAACGTGCTCGAGACCGCGCTGGAAGCGGAACTGACCGAGCACCTCGGCCACGAGCACGGCGAGACTCCGACCGCAGCCAACATGCGCAATGGCACCCGGTCCAAGACCGTGTTGACCGAGATCGGGCCGGTGGAGATCGAGGTGCCGCGGGACCGCGAGGGATCCTTCGAGCCGGTGATCGTGCCCAAGCGGAAACGGCGCTTGGACGGGATCGATCAGATCGTGCTCTCCCTGAGCGCCCGGGGTTTGACGACCGGGGAGATCGCTGCGCACTTCGAGGAGGTCTACGGGGCCAAAGTCTCCAAGGACACCATCAGCCGGATCACGGAGAAGGTCGCCGGTGAGCTCGCTGAATGGTCCGCCCCCCCCGCTGGATCCGATCTACCCGGTGATCTTCGTCGACGCGATCGCCCGTCAAGGTCCGTGACGGCCACGTACGCAACACCCCGTTCTAAGTCGTCATGGGCGTGACCACCAATGGGGAGCGGGAAATCCTCGGGATCTGGGCCGGCGACGGCGCCGAAGGCGCCCGGTTCTGGCTGCAGGTCTTCTCCGAACTGAAGAACCGGGGCGTCGCAGACGTGCTCATCGCCGTTTGCGACGGGCTCAAAGGGCTGCCGGAGCCCGATCACGACCACCTGGGAGCGAACGGTGGTTCAGCAGTGCATCGTGCACCTGATCCGCAACAGCTTCCGGTACGCCGGCCGGCAGCACCGCGATGGGATCGTCAAGGCGCTCAAGCCGGTCTACACCGCGCCGAGCGAGCAGGCCGCGAAGGACAGGTTCGACGAATTCAAAGCCGAGTGGGGCCAACGGTATCCAGCCATCGTGCAGCTCTGGGAATCCTCCTGGGCGGAGTTTGTGCCGTTCCTGGAGTACGACGTGGAGATCCGGCGGGTGATCTGCACGACGAACGCGATCGAGTCGATCAATGCCCGCTACCGGCGGGCGGTGAGGGCGCGCGGGCATTTCCCCAATGAGGCCGCTGCACTGAATTGCCTCTACCTGGTCACCAGGTCTCTTGACCCTACCGGCGGAGGCCGGGCACGCTGGGTGATGAGGTGGAAGCCTGCGCTCAACGCGTTCGCGATCACCTTCGCCGGTCGGTTCGAGGGAACCTCCCACTAATGAAAACCGCCGGACCCCACACACCGTCTATCGGACAGTCCCGACCAAAACCATAAGGAAACCCCCTTGGCGCAGCACCTGTGGCGCGACGGGATCGACGTCGTGATTGGTACACGGGTTAAGTCCGCAGCCAACCACCCGGCTCTCCGCTATTCGTGGCGAACGCTACTGCTGTAATGCATAATCAGGCTGCTGTGGCGACGCTTCTGAGTTTAGTACGCGCGGTGTAATTGGTGTATCAACGAACTCTTGGCAGGAACATTTGATCTGTTTGATCGCAGTATTGCTCGCGGCAACCATGCTGGTAGTGGGGCCGGTAACGATGAGGACTTCAATTTCGTTCCGCCGGCGGCAGCGTCTAGGGCTCCTGACGCGGCGCAGTAGCTCGCGTAAGGCTCAGGCGCGGTTTTTGATTTCGTAGCGCAGAATCCGGTCGAGGCCGGGGAATGAGTTTCGTGTTCGTCAGGTGTTCGCAGAGCTAGGCGGCAGCATAGGTTGCGTGGTCTGTGGGCAGCGGGTCCTGGCCAATGGTCAGCTGCCCGGGCATGGTGGGGTCGATATCTGGCTCTCGCGAAAAATGGGAGTTCGCTGAGGTGAAAAGTCATGCCATAATTTTGACCGCACTGCTCATTAGGATAATCGACTTGTAGTTGTCCTGGAGTTTGTAGCCGCGCGTCTTTCGCTTTACGTTGTTGGTGCCGGTGTTGTCGGCTTCTACCTTGCCCGTCGTCGCTGCGGTGATGATCATGACTTTGATCTCGTTCCATCAGCGCTGGATCGTGCGCCAAAGCCGGTTCGTCTCCGGCTGGCCGGCACGCTCGACGAGTCTGGGCAGCTCGTTTTTCGTGGCAGCGGTGTCGGCGAGTGAGGCGGTTCGCAGCGGACGCCGCAGTTGTTCCGTGACCTGACAGGCCGCTTGCAGCTTTCCGCTGGCCTCGTCGACGTCGAAGACGACCTGCAGCCGGTCCCGCGCTCGGTCCGAGAGCTTTCATCCGCCTTCAGCAGCATGCGGCTCGCCCAGGCCGGGTCCGGGTCCGTGGCCCGCCGGCGGCGCTTCGTCTCCTGCGTCAGGCGCTGGCGCACCTCGATGAGTATGCTGTTGCCCAACGCGACCAGATGGAAGTAGTCCACGGCCACGGCGGTGCGCAGCAGTAACATCTGGAAGGTCTTGTGGAACGTCGCCGTCAGATCGATCGCTACCACTCGAACACCGAGGCGCCACTGCAGCTGCTGGTCGAAGAGCCAGTCACCTACGCCCTTGGAATCGCGTCCATCCACCACCCGAGCATCTGCCCGCTGTCCAGATCCACAATCGTTGTCATCCGAGGCCCGGATCGGATCCAGGTGTTCGTCTGAGAATTCTGGAAGTAGCGCACGGACCGGTAACGTGCATCGTCGATGCCGAACGCTTCCGCAGCCATATTGTTCACATCGGGCAGCGTCACGCGGCGGTACAGTTGAGCGCGTTGCGGACCGGCCGCCACGAGACCCCGTACGCTGCGGGGGTCTCGGAGGCTGCCCTCCCGGATGCGAGTATGGCCGAAATGACCTGCTCCCGCAGCCAGCCGGTGCTCCGGGCGTACCTGGGCACTTCTGCGGTGGATTCAAAGAACGACAATCGCTCACACAACGCCTCGTTACAGAACCAGCGGTACTTAGACCAGATCAGTTCTAGCCGACCAGCCATGGGAATGTCGCGCAGCCGCTGCAGGCGCCGTTCCTTCCGGCGGGAAGAGATCACTCCGCACGTCGGGCAGCCGGGCGGCAGGTCGATGGAGATCAGCACTCGTCGCTGGCCGAAGGCGTGGACAGCGACGGAAATGACTCGGAAATCGGGCAGGTTGAAACAATACGATGGCAGCGTCAACTGCCACGCGGGTAGGCTCTAAAAAGGCTCGTGGTTCCTGTTTCACCGTGAATGCTTAGATACAGTCATCCCAGTTGGGCCACGGGCCCTTTTGCTAACCAAGTTAACAGGACATTTTCCCACAAACGACGAAGAGCCCGTCATCGTAGCCGGCATAAGAAGGCTCTAACACTGAGTCTCTATTTCTGCGAATAGCTACTTTGCCGATGAACCTTGACTCAATATTTCCAACAGATACTGTCCATAGCCGCTCTTAACTAAGGGCGTCGCCAGCGCTTCCAACTCTTCGTCAGTGATGAAGCCATTCCGCCAAGCAATTTCCTCAGGCGCACCAATTTTCAGGCCTTGGCGGGCTTCGACAGTTCGAATGTAGTTAGAGGCATCGTTTAGGGAGTCGAAGGTTCCGGTATCAAGCCAAGCCGTGCCTCGGGGCAGTACATCGACAGTTAGTCTTTCTTCATCGAGATAGACCCGATTTACATCGGTAATCTCAAGTTCCCCTCGAGGCGAGGGTCGAAGGTTCTTCGCAATTTCTACAACGTCATTGTTATAGAAGTAGAGCCCAGGTACCGCATAGTTACTCTTCGGAGTCACTGGCTTTTCTTCCAGGGAGACTGCGCGTCCGTCGTTTGAAAATTCGACAACCCCGTACGCACTAGGATCGGCGACCCAATAGCCGAACACTGCGCCGCCATCGATGTTCACGAATTTCTGCAGTTGTGTTCCCATGCCCGGACCGTAGAAAATATTGTCGCCCAGTACAAGTGCGACGGTGTCAGACCCGATATGCTCTTCGCCAATTAGAAAGGCTTGGGCGAGGCCATCAGGGGAAGGTTGTACTTTGTAAGTGAGGTTCACTCCGTAGCGGGATCCGTCGCCGAGCAGTCGTTGGAACTGATCCTGGTCTTGAGGAGTCGTGATGATCAAGATGTCTTGGATTCCGGCGAGCATCAATGTGGACAGCGGGTAGTAAATCATTGGCTTGTCGTACACTGGGACCAACTGCTTGCTGATGCCATGGGTTATTGGATGAAGTCGTGAGCCGGTTCCGCCGGCAAGAATGATTCCCCGCATAGTACTTATATATAGGGGTGCAGGGGGAGGCCGCAAACTGAATCACAACGGAGCAGGTATTGTTCTATGTGTGAAAACACTGTTGGTTACCGGGGGCGCCGGGTTTATTGGTTCAAATTTCGTGCATTATGTTGTCGAAAACACGGATGCGCATGTGACCGTGTTGGACAAGCTGACCTATGCGGGGAACCGTGCTTCGTTGGACGGGGTGCCGAAGGAGCGACTTGGTTTTGTGCACGGAGATATCGCCGACCCTGCTGTTGTCAATAGTCTTGTTGCTGATGCCGATGCCGTAGTGCACTTCGCAGCGGAGTCTCACAATGACAACTCTTTGCAGGATCCGCGGCCCTTCCTTGATACCAACATCATGGGAACCTATACATTGCTCGAAGCCGTCCGCAGGCATGACAAGCGATTTCATCACATCAGTACGGATGAGGTCTATGGCGACCTTGAATTGGACGATCCCCAACGCTTCACTGAGTCCACGCCCTATAACCCGTCCAGCCCATACTCCTCCACCAAGGCCGGTTCGGACCTCTTAGTTCGGGCATGGGTTCGCTCCTTCGGCGTTCAGGCCACCATCAGTAACTGCTCCAACAATTACGGTCCTTACCAGCATGTGGAAAAGTTCATTCCCCGTCAGATCACCAACGTGATCGACGGAATCCGGCCCAAGCTTTACGGTGCCGGGGAGAATGTCCGTGACTGGATTCACGCCAATGACCACTCCTCTGCTGTCTTGACGATTCTGGAACGCGGACAGATCGGGGAGACTTACCTGATCGGCGCCGACGGCGAGAAGAACAACAAAGACGTAGTTGAACTCATACTGACGACCATGGGGGAGCCCGCTGCCGGCTATGATCATGTGCTCGACCGGCCTGGCCACGATCTGCGCTATGCAATCGATTCCACCAGACTCCGCACAGAACTGGGCTGGACGCCGAAGTTCTCTGACTTTGAATCTGGGCTGGCGAGCACCGTTGAGTGGTATCGGAACAACGAGGCTTGGTGGCGGCCACAGAAGGCTGCCACTGAAGCGAAATACGTCACTCAGGGACAGTGAACAACTTGGGCATCGGATTCTCGAAGAAACTTGCACTCACCGAAACATCTATCCCCGGCGTGCTTCTCATTGATCTGCCCGTGCACGGCGATAACCGCGGATGGTTCAAGGAAAACTGGCAGCGTGAAAAAATGCTTGCCGCTGGTCTGCCCGATTTCCAGCCGGTGCAGAACAACATGTCGTTCAACGAAAAAGCGGGCACGACGCGTGGCATCCACGCTGAACCGTGGGACAAATTCATTTCCGTCGCTTCCGGGCGCGTCTTCGGCGCATGGGTGGACTTGCGGGAAGGCTCGACCTTCGGCACGGTGTTTAGCGCCACTCTGGGCCCCTCACAGGCGATATTTATCCCTCGCGGAGTCGGCAATGCCTTCCAAACTCTGGAGGATAACACCGCATACTCCTACCTGGTCAACGACCACTGGTCTGCCGATGCGCAGGACCAATACACCTTCCTGAACGTTGCCGATGAAACCGCCAACATCCCTTGGCCGATACCGCTGGAGAGGGCGGAGCTCTCCGACAAAGACCGCGCTCACCCCCGTCTGGCCGATGTGTCAGCCATGCCGCCGCGGAGGATCCTGGTTCTCGGCGCCGACGGGCAATTAGGGAAAGCGCTCCGAAAAGAATACGGCGACCTGGAACATGTCGAGTTTGCTGTTCGAGCAGACTTCGATCTATCCGACCCTGAGGCGTATCGAACCAGGAACTGGCGCGACTACAACACCATCATCAACGCCGCCGCCTATACTGCCGTTGATGAAGCCGAAACTTCCTACGGCCGACAGGCCGCCTGGGCAATCAATGTCACTGCTGTCGCCGAATTGGCCAAAATTGCTGCCCGTTACAATCTCACGCTTGTTCACATCTCCAGTGACTATGTTTTCGATGGAACGACAGAGATACACGCAGAAGACGAACCTCTGACGCCACTGGGCGTGTACGGGCAAACCAAGGCAGCGGGCGATGCAATCGTTTCGGTCGTGCCCAGACACTACATTGTTCGCACTAGCTGGGTCATCGGCGAAGGTGATAACTTCGTTCGCACCATGGCAAGACTCGCAGCAAGGGGCGTGAGACCTGCAGTTGTCAATGATCAAATCGGCCGTCTCGCTTTTACCGCCGATATCGCGGCTGGTATTCGTCATTTGCTCGAATCGAACGCTGATTACGGCGCCTACAACCTGACCAACAGTGGAGAGCCACAGTCATGGGCCGACATTGCAAAAGATGTGTATCAGCTAGCTGGAACTGACGCGACAGCAGTCACAGGCGTGACAACGGCCCAGTATTTTGAAGGCAAGCTGGCAGCACCACGTCCACTGAACAGTTTTCTCGGTTTAGATAAAATCCAATCGATAGGATTTAGCCCTGAGGACTCCTATGTTCGTCTCAAGGAGTACCTGCGTAATTAAGCAAAGGTGAGTTCTTCATTATGGGGATCCCCAAGTTGAGCTCAAATCAACCAGTTGGTGGAGAAACCGTGAAGGAAGAAGCGCTGTCCAACCTTGCAGTTGTGGGACGTTGGGTGCTGCCTCCGTCCGCTCGATTACTGGAGCAGGCAGAGCCCGATGGAGGGGATCCAGCTAACCGATGCGTTTTGAACTCTGGCCGGGCAGCTGTTCGCCACGGCTGTCCCCGATGGGTTCACAAAGTTGCATGGCGAAGGTGCGACACAGCCCGTCGCCTAAGGGCATGAGAGGGTTCGGTCGTCAGGAGCCCCAGCCGTTGCTGCCATTGACCGTCAGCCCCAGCCATTTTCCGCCCAACTTTTAGAGCAAGTAACTGCCACCTTTGTCGGTGAAGGCGAGCAGATCTTCAACGTCAAGACATACGGCGCCAAGGGCGACGGCACCACGGACGACACTGCGGCGATCAACGCTGCTCAAGCCGACGCAGCCGCGGTCAAGGGCTCTGTAGGGTTCCCGCCCGGAACCTACCTAGCCGACCAGTTGGTCATCAGCAACGGCGACGCCCGATGGGTTGGCCTTGGTGGCTCCATCTTGCGCTTCGGGGCAGGCTCAGTTGCCGACGCGGGCGTTAGGATCAAGCATGTTTCAGGGTCCACGAAAACCCTGCTCGACATCCAGTCAACCGGCGCCACCCTAGAGAACATCTACCTGGATGGCAACAGTGCGCCGGAAGCCGGACTCAAGATCAGCAACGGCTTTGAGGTCCGGCTAGATAAGGTTCGCATCGCCTACGTCGCCGGCATCGGGCTAGACCTTCGAGGTTCCTGCAACACGTCCTACAATGACGTGTTCGTGGACAACTGCGGAACCGTTGACCTGCCTGCTGTCAGGGCCATGCCCGCGTCACCGCGCACGATCAACACGCTGGACTTCTATGGACTGACTATCGAACGTCAGCCGGGGATGGCGCTCGACCTTGGCCCCGATGTGGACGCAACAACAAACAATTACCCCGAGTTCATCCGCATCACAAACCTGCACATTGAGACGGCAAAGGATAGCGGCGGTTCGGCCAACACTGTCCCGTTGATGAGGGTAAGGAACTTCCGGTCGCTCACCTTGGTCAACCCGTTTATTTTCGGTGGGCCGGGGTAGCTGATCGAGTTCGAAAACACCGCCGGGTCTGTCGGTGGTGCACTGGGTGGCTTCGAAGTTATCGGCGGAACTCTGCTCGGTCACAACGCCGGAGCAGATCAGCCCGTCAATCTGGTTCACCTCAAGTCCGGCAATCAATTCGTCATGTCGAGAACCCGGCTGGACAACTGCACGGGTTCAGCGGTACTAATCGCCTCCACCTTCGGCGCGGATGTGCAGATCATTGCATCCATCCAGGTTCAGATTGGCTCCGTGGTCACCGACAACCGGGCAACGCGCAACCCTCAGCGCGTTTACTCCGACTTGCAGATTGATGGTGCTATCCAGGGAAGGGTGCTGGCGGACACGGCTGCCATGCTGTCGGGGAAGTCCTACGCCTCTTTCTGCACCAACAATCCCAGCACGTTCCTGTTCGGTGACGGCGGGTTGCGGATGGGACGGCTAGTGGTGGGGCGCTCCTGCACGCTCAATAGCATCAGCCCGGAAGTCACTACTGCTGGCGGCGCTGGGGCCGTCCTTCGGCTAGGCATCTATCGGCTGAACTACGAGACGGGCGTCTCGACCCTACTGCTGGATGCGGGGACTGTTGACGCTTCCACGACTGGCGTCAAGACCTTGGCAATCAACTCGGCGGTAAAAGCGGGCGACCAACTACTATTGGCTGCCGCATCGCAGGGGGCAGCAAGCCCTGCGCCGACAATCCGCACCAACACGGGTTCGGACCCTTACTGGGGTGTGGACACCGCAACCATGTCTGTCGCTATCCTCATTGGGGCGCAGGTGTCCGGGATGACTGGGGCGCTGCCTGCCTCGCCTCCACTTGGCGTCGTATCATCTGGCGGCGTTCCTCGTTTAATAGTGGGCGTGGTCTAGCCTTGCGGCGGGTGCTGAGGGCTGATGGCCTCGGCACCCGCGTCAGAGCCAAGGCGATCGCGAACCATGTGATCGGGAAGAACAAAGCGTTGGAGAACAAGCTGTTGACCAGGATGAGGGCCAGCAGCCCTCGGCCACCGTACTCTTTCCGCCCCAACATGGACAGGTAGACCAGCACGAGGATAAGCGGAATGGCTAGGGCTTGAGCATCGACCCATAGCCCTAGAAGCCAGTTGCTTGCGGTGGAGCCCGTAACATCACCGCTATAAACGATGTCACCGTAACCGGAAACGCGACCGGCAGAACTCAGGCCGAACCCATACCACGGGGCATCCTCACCCATCGCAACCAGTCCGTCAACCTGATAGAAGCGAACCTCTACAGCGTGGTCACGTTCCATAGGGTTGATCGCACCGCCGATCCGCTCCAGCAGCAGTTCCATCGCGACCGGCTGCAGAAATGCGAAAGCGGTAACTGATGCGACCAATGCGGCGACGGGCAGCTTTAGCCGGAGGTTGCTCCGTTTCTGCCCCCGGTTCCCTCCGACCCAAGCCAAGGCAGCCAACGTCAGGACCACGAGCAGCCCCAAGATCGCAGCGCGGGCTGAGGCGAAAGCCACGCCAAAAACGTTGAGCAGGATCAACGGAACGCGGACCCGGTTGCGGAAAGGGTAGACGAACAACAGGACTATCGCTGCCGCGCAATATAGGCCGAGCCAGTCCGGTTCCGGGTGGAATCCACTGGGGCGGTGCATCTCTGCACCTTCGAGCTGGAATAGTTCTTCAGGGACGACGCCAATGGCCTGCCCCAGCGCAGCTACGGCCGAGGCTGAGGCGCAGGCGATGAAACCGGATGCGGCCAACCTCAGATGATGGGGCGTGGCAGCCCATACCAGGAGGATCGAAGTCACGGCCATAACAGTCAACTGGATGGCTAGGCCACCATTGGTCACATACTCGCCGTAGGTCGCTGTGAGAGCGACCAGTAACGACCCGGCGAGCAACCACAGCATGGCAGGCCGCATGGGACACCGGAACCCGCCCCTCCTGAGGATCAAGTACAAGACCAGGAGCATCGTGTATAGGTGGACGCTCGACACCTGAGCTACGGGCAAGGCAGCGGCCGCGCCCACCAGCCAAGCGGCGGCGCTAGCGCCGTGTCGCCACGTATACAAGAAGACCAGCATGCAGAGTCCGGCAAGGGCTAGGGCTGCTATTTCGAATATCCCCATGCCGGGAAGTCTACCGGCAGTCAGCGCCCAAGATTCGCATGTTTAGGCGTAGCGATGGTAGGCGTGCGGACACTTGCAGTGCGTCGGGATGAACCACTCAACCCGAATTACGGTCTGGCACTTGTACACATATGGGCGACCCCGGAACCGCCGGTACAGCCACTCATGCAAATGTTGAAAGTAGCCAAGGTCCGCAGGGATGCCTTCGGCTTGATGGCCGCACTGGGGGCACTCTTCCATAGATCGCGCAAGCATCAGGCAGAGTCTTTCGGCAACGATACCCTCCCCAGTTCAGGGCTACTAACACCCGGCATGGTTCACCCGGACTACATGAGTGCGGTGGCCGATTACCTGTTCATCGGGGTGCTCGTTTCCAGCCGACACTCTCCGCATCGTCGGAGGCGGGCAAGCATCCACCGTGGCGGGCGCAGTCACTACATCGGTGCTCCAGTCGCCCGGCTTGCAGATCGGCAAGGAAGCGGGAAACACGGCCATTGGCGGCATGTTTTTCGAACTCGTGTTTTGGCCCGATAGGATACTGACTGATACAGAACAGAATGCTGTTCTTGCCGTGCTCAAAACCGAGCATGGAGTCTCATAGGTCCAGGGGTTGGCCAACTAAATACGGGGGAATACATGTCGGGGTCTAAAGCGCCGAGCCGAGTCGAGGGGATCGATGGACTCCGAGCGTTCGCCGTCCTCGCCGTTATCGCGGCGCATGCGCACGTCTTTTGGTTACATGGCGGTGGCGTGGGAGTGGACATCTTCTTCGGCATCAGCGGGTTCCTGATCACCTGGCTCCTGCTGTGCGAAACAGCCAAGAATGGCCGGATCGATCTGGTCAGATTCTGGGGCCGGCGCCTGCTCCGCCTATTCCCTGCGCTACTGCTCATGCTCCTGGTGATCAATGTGGTCGGGCTGGTCTTCTCCCGGACTCCGGGAAGCCCGTGGGAGGTGGGGCTGGCGGCAACGCCGGCCATCCTTCTGTACGTGTCCAACTGGTTGATCGTGCTCACGGACAGCCCGGCGCTCGGCGTGTTCGGACCTCTGTGGTCACTCTCGGTTGAGGAACAGTTCTATGTGGTGTGGCCCCTGGTGGTGATGCTTGCCCTTCGGGGTGAGCGTCTTCACTTGATCCTCGGCTGGATCGCTGGCGGATTGAGCGTCGCGGCCATCGTCAACCGGTTTGTGATCTTCGATGGGACAGACCTGTACCGGACCTTCGGCACGGACTTCCGCGTCGATATGATACTGGCCGGCGTGCTGCTGGCTGTCGCCTATGAATCAGGCAGGACAGACGCGATCCGTAAATTCTCGCGGATTTCGGTCGCACCGGCGTTCGCTTTCCTTGTGTTCATCGCCATCACCATCCCGGAGTTCGGGCGTGACGGTGCACAGGAACTTGAACGCATCTATTACACGTACGGGCTACCACTGGTGGCATTGTCCACGGTTTCCATTATCGGTTTCCTGCTCACCCATCAGGGCTCTCGCCTTGTGTCCGTGATGTCATGGGCACCTTTGGCATACACGGGCCGCATCTCCTACGGAATGTACCTCTGGCACTACCCGATCGGCATGATGCTGCGAAACGAGTTCGCCTTCGATCCGAACGTGGATCTGGTGATCACGTTGGTTGCCACATACTTGATCGCCGCAGTGTCTTCGAAGTTCCTCGAATCGCCGGTGTTGAACAAGTTTCATAACCGACTCAGGCCGCAGGCTAAGCCCCAGAGGCGCAACGTCCCGGCCATGGACTGAACGCTCCGCACGGAGGAGAAGCACCCCCCTTTGAGGGTGCTTTTTCTTTGCCCAAATAGGGGCAACTAACACCCGGTTTTCTGCCGGAGCTTCCGGCCTCCGTTCTGGACGTGTCAGGGCGTCCCCGCCCTGAGGCGGATTCTCTGCCAGCCGACGGTCTGCATAGCAAAGATATCCACAGCGGCCGGGGGAGTGCTGCCCTGCGGTCCGGTGCCTGCCTACACTGAAGTCCGGCTGCCGGGAGGTAGCCGACGGACGGGGCCGCGGGCGGATTCCGCCCGGTCAGCGGAGGAGGACAAGTGGAGGATTCTTCGGGATTTCTGGTCGGATGGAACGAGGGCCGGCGGCTTTCTCCTGATGAGCTGGCTGCCGTGGGCTTCCTTGCCCGGTACACCGGAGGCTCGCGTGACCGCTACGAAGTCGCCCTGCGGATCCTGTTCAGATGGTGCTACCGGTACCAGATCCCGGTACTGGAGATGAAGCGCTCTTTGCTGGAAATGTTCGGGCGCTATCTGGAAACCGAACGCGGAAACGCTCCACAGACCGTGCAGAACATGCTGAGCATCGTGCGCTGTTTCTACCGCTTTGCAGAGATTGACGGCTACGTGGAGAAATCGCCGGCGGAACATGTGCGCATGCCCCGGGCGTACCGGGACGAGTCCCGATCGCTCGGGCTGGACAAGGACGAACTGCTGGCGCTGTTCCAACGGGCCCAAGCATCGTCGCCCGCGGAAGCGGCCATGGTGGCATTGATGGGTATGCTCGGCCTGCGCGTGTCGGAGGCATGCGGTGTCAACATTGAGGATTTTGCCGGTTCCGTCCGCGGCCATAGGGTGCTCCGGCTGGTGGGCAAGGGCAAGAAACCGGCGACTATTCCGTTGCCCGGTCAGGTGCTGGCCACTTTGGAAGCCGCGGCAGCGGACAGGACCGAAGGCGCGCTCCTGCTCCGGCCCCGCTCAGGACTGCCGATGAACAGGAAGGCTGTGGACTGGGCACTAACCCGCCTGCGGCGCCAAGCCGGCATCGACAAGGCGATAACGCCCCAGTCGCTGCGCCACACGTTCGTGACGGTCTGTCTGGACGCAGGCATTCCGCTGCGTGACGTGCAGGTCGCGGCACGTCACTCGGATCCGCGGCTCACCGCAGGCTACGACCGCGGCCGCAAGAACCTCGACGACCATGCCGTGCACACGTTGATGGAGTTCCTGTCCGACGAAAACACTGAGGAACAGCCGGGGTGAACCGGCTGCAGCAACGGCTCACTCTTATACAGGATCCACGCGGACAGGACCGGACTGTCCGGGGCGAGGGTGCCCGGCCTCGTTGGGGAAAGGCCGGGCACCAAACTTGATCGTTCTCCAGCGGGTGGGGGCGTCCCGCCGATCAAGATGAAGCAAGTCTGGCGTGGGCTCCTTGGAAAAATCCGAGTCACCAATACGAGGGATAATCAATCCCCATTGGGCACCTAAAGTTGGGTAGGGCTGGTCGTCCGTACAGCGCGGATGGAGAGTTTTCGTTCCACCGGACATATCGGGAAACCGCGAGCGGCTAATAGTGTTCAGTGTGGCCCGGGGGTGGACAGCGATTGGGGAGAGCAATGTCAGCACGAAAGGCACCACTATGAGCAGCGTTCTGTACGCAGACTGGAACGAATTGACCGGTCTGGACGTCGAGATCAAGAAGGACGGGCGGAGCATCCGTACCGGCCACGTTGGTGCGGTCACCCGTGGGGCCGATGCACTGTGGCTGGAAAACCATGGGGCGCAGCTGCGGACCCTTTTTGAGAAGGCGGAGGGCTATACCGCCTGGCCGCTGACCGGCGACGCCGGAGTAGTTGCGCGATGAACGCTCCCTGTGATGCCACCATCGAAGTGCAGGTAGAGAGTCGGTCGGCCATGGACGAGCGCATCAATGCGGCCGTGGAGGAAATGAAAGGCCTGGCCCTGCAGTGCCGGACCGGCGGCATCCTCGTCACCCGCCACGAGCCCGGGCGGTTCACCGTAGCGATCAGCGACTCGGTTCCTTACGGTTACACGGAGCAGCGCGACTACCGTAGCTAACCGCCGTTGCCTGCCCGGTCCATGGCGTGATGTTGCAAATCCATCGTCTGGTGGATCTGCAACGCAAACCACAGCTGGGCCAGGGACGATGTCTCGGCCATGTCCAGCCCGGTCAGCTCGCTGATCTTCCGGATCCGGTAAATGACGGTCTGCCGATGGGTGAACAGGGCCGCGGCGGTCTTCTGCCACGACCGTTGTTGGTTTAGGTAAGTCTTCAAGGTCTTGAGCAGGTCCGGCTGCCTGCCCCGTTCATACTCGAGAATCGGTCCGAGCAGGCGCTGCACCATCGCCTGTCCTTCTTCCATGCTGGTCAGGCCTAGCCATGAGGGGCCGTCCCCGTAGCGAACCAGAGTCTGGCCGGTGCTGCCTGCGGTGCCCAGTGCCCACAACGATTCCTGCAGAGCGCGCTGCATGCCGGCTGGGCCGGTGGGCCGGCTCATGCCGATTCTGGCGCCATGGGGAAGGGAGTGCCGCAGGTGGTCCTCGCTGCACTCGGGCGGCAGGACGATGTGCAGCGTATTGAATTGGCGCAGACTGACATGCGCCAGACCATGGCGCCACAACTCGGCATGGATGGTGGCGAAGACTCCTTCATCCAGCCCCGAGACGGACACGATGACAAACTTCTCGGACGGCAGCTGGAAATTGTTGAGGCGGCTTTCCAGATCCGCGAGAGCGTAGCGGCCTTCGAGCGCTTGGGCTAGGAACTCCGCGCCCAGACGCCGCTGGTCTTCCAGCGCGAGCATGGTGCGGGAAAGCTCCAGGCCCAGGACGGAAGCCGCGTGCAGCAGCACCACCGCATCCGGGTGCGGCTCGGACCGCGGCAGGACCAGCAGCAGTGCGTTGTCATGGGTGGGGACGTCCATCATCAGGACGTGGCTGCCGTCTACGTGGTGCCACTGGAATTTCTTGCCCGAGGCCGGAGCGGCTGCGATCAGCGGTTCCAATTGCCCGGCGAGTCCGGCTGGCAGGGCTTCTCCGCCGGGGTGCCACGGGTCGAGGCACCGGCGGTCCACCACATAAAGCTCGGCATCCAGTTGGGCGGCCACCCCGTGGACCAGGGCCTGCCACTGCTCGTCGAGCGGGCCGGCCAACCGCAGCAGGTCGTAGATTCTCGCCGTTTGCCGCAGCCGGCGCGATTCCTCCAGCAGGGAGGACTCGGCGACGGACCGCGCGATGGAGATGAACGGCAACGGGTACGGCACATTGAGCACCGGCAGCGGCAGCCGGTCGCAGGCCTCCAGGAATTCGGGCGTGAGTTCCGGGGCGTGCATCTTTTCGCCGATGGCCAGCGCGCTCGCCCCGGCGGCGACCAAGGCCTCGGCCAGCGCGACCTGGCCCGCGGCGTCCGCCGGGATGGAGAGACCGTTGGTCATCATGATCTCCCCGCCGGTCACCCACTCCCACAACCTGGGTAGGTCCGAGGTGTGCGCCCAGGTGATCCGCTGCTGCAGCCCGTCGGAGCCGGCCAGCAAACTCAGACCCAGCTGCGGCTCGGCCAGCAGTTCGGCGACCGTTATCGACATGCGCACTCCTGGAGGCGGGCAGAACGCCGTCGTACTTTGTGGCTTTTATACATATGTCTAAGCGTCCTCTTTCTTTGTAGTCATTCTATGGGTTTTGGCAGTGAGCCGGATCACGAATGATTGAACCATCACGACCCAGCTCAACGATGAGCATTCACGAGAGAGGGCGGCCATGAGCGCAACGAGCAATCTCATTGACGATGCCCCGCTGACCACATTCCATAAGAAACTGACCTTTTTTGCCTCCGGCGGTCCGTTCATTGACGGGTATGCGCTGTCTATCATCGGCATTGCCTTCATTACGATGACGCCGGGGCTGGAGCTGAGTACCGGGGAAATCGGACTGATCGGCGCGGCGAGCCTGATCGGCATCTTCTTCGGCGGCGGCATCTTCGGCTGGCTGACGGATAAAATCGGCCGGCACAAGATGTACATCGCCGACCTGATCGCGCTGGCGCTGTTCTCGCTGCTGAACGGCCTGGCCACGGAGGTCTGGCAGGTTGTCCTGTGCCGGTTCCTCCTCGGCATGGCCATCGGCGCGGACTACCCGATTGCCACCTCACTGCTGGCGGAATTCCTGCCCCGCAAGGTACGCGGCCGCCTGCTCGGCGCCACGTTTGTGGTTTGGGCCGTTGGTGCTGCAGCGGCCTTCGCCGTGGGCTACCTGCTGCGCGACATGGGCCCGGACGCCTGGCGGTTCATGGTGGCGAGCCCGGCGATCTTCGCCGTCGTTACCTTGCTGTGCCGGCTGGGAACGCCGGAATCCCCGCGCTGGCTGCTCTCCCGCGGCCGGCAGGACGAAGCCCGTGCGGTGATCAAGAAGGTGTACGGCGAGCAGTACGACATCAGCGACATCTCCTCCGACGCCGAGGCAGGGGCCAAGAAGGCAAGCTTCACCGATATCTTCAAGGGCCAGTTGTGGAAGCGCACCCTGTTCGTCTCCATCTTCTGGACGGCCCAGGTGATCCCGCTCTTCGCCGTCTACACCTTCGCCCCGGACCTGCTGGCCTCCTTCGGCCTGACCGGCGATGCCAACCTCTACGGCGGCTCCTTCCTGATCTCCATGCTGTTTGTGATCGGGGGAGTGCCGGGGCTCTGGCTGGTGGAGAAGATCGGGCGGCGCAAGCTGCTGCTGGGGTCCTTCGGGATCATCGCGGTGGCGCTGGCCATCCCGGCCTTCATCCCGGACGTGCAGGCGGGCCCGCTGTTCCTGGCGCTCGCCATCTTCGCCATAGCCTCGGGTGCCTCCAGCTTCCTCGAGGTGGTCTACCCGAACGAACTCTTCCCCACGGAAATCCGGGCGACGGCGGTCGGCTTCGGCACCGCGATCAGCCGGGTGGGGTCCGCCGCCAGTACGTACCTGATGCCGGTAGCGATCCTCAGCTTCGGCGCCGCGGGCTCGCTGCTGATCGGGGCCGTGATCTCCCTGGTGGGGCTGGTGGCCACGTTCCTGCTCGCGCCGGAAACCGCCAACAAGACCCTTTCCGAACTCACCGCTGACAAGAAGCCGGCCTTTCCGGCAGAACGTACCAAGGAAGGATCCTCGCTATGACCACCCACGATCCCATCGGACCCGTCGACGCCACCAAAGTTCCGCGCTATGCAGGCCTTGGCACCTTTGCCCGGCTGCCCCAGATCGACCGCGTTCCCGACTACGACATCGCCATTGTCGGCGTACCGTTCGACGGCGGCACCTCCTTCCGGCCCGGCGCCCGCTTTGGTCCGGCCGGCGTCCGCGAAGCCTCGCGGCTGCTGCGCCCGGGCTACCACGTGGAGCTCGACGTCGAACCGGTGAACGAAACCCAGGTAGTGGATGCGGGCGACATCGCCTGCACCCCGTACGACATCACCCGGGCCGTGCGCGAGATTGAAGAGCAGGCGCTACCGCTGCTGGGGCTGGACAAGCGGCTCATCTCGATCGGCGGGGACCACACCATTGCCTTGCCCATGCTGCGGGCACTGAACAAGGTGCACGGACCGGTGGCGCTGCTGCATTTCGACGCACACCTGGACACCTGGGATACCTACTTCGACCAGCCGGTCACGCACGGCACCATGTTCCGCCGGGCCTTCGAGGAAAGGCTGCTGGTGGAGGACAGCTCGATGCACGTGGGCATCCGCGGGCCGGTGTACGACCGGAACGATTTCCTGCGGGACCACGAGTTCGGCTTCCAGATCCTGCGCTGTTCGGACCTGGACGTCATCGGGGTGCCGGCTGCGATCCAGCGGGTCAAGGACAGGCTGGGGGACACTCCCGTCTACGTCTCCATCGACATCGACGTGCTGGATCCGGCCTTCGCGCCGGGGACCGGGACGCCGGAAATGGGGGGACTGCACTCACGCGAGCTGTTGGCCCTGCTGCGGGGGCTGAACGGCATCAACATTGTGGGGGCCGATGTGGTTGAGGTCGCCCCGGCTTACGATCATGCGGATGTTACGACCCTCGCGGCGGCGACGGTGGTCTTCGACCTGCTGGCGCTGATGGTCAACCGGGACAAGGGCGCTTCCTTTGTCGGCGAGGAGGATTTGCAGGCAGCTGCTGTCTGATCTGCTTGTGTTCTGAGTGCTGGCTGCGGGCCGGTGGGGTTTCCCACCGGCCCGCAGCCGTCGTCGTCGTAAATATGGGGACAGTAGACTGGCCACACACTTTCCGGCGGATAGGCGACACGAATGAGCGACACCGAAGGCGATGCACGACGGCGGGAACTTGGCGAGAATTCAGGCCCGGTGGAGGAGGAGGTGGAGGAATCCTTCGACCGCACGGTTGAGGAAGGCGCGCAGCGGCTGAACCGCTCCTTTCGGGACGTGCTCATCACCGGCCTGTTCGGCGGGTTTGAGATAGGCATTGGCATTATGGCCTACCTCGGCGTGCTCCATGAGACCGGGAGCCACCTTCTCGCGGGGCTGGCGTTCAGTGCCGGCCTCATCGCCCTCCTGCTGGCCAAGAGCGAGCTGTTCACGGAGGGCTTCCTGGTGCCCATTGCGGCGGTCATCGCGCGGGAGGCAAGCTACGCGCAGCTCGGGAAACTCTGGGGCGGCACCCTCATTGCCAACCTGGTAGGCGGCTGGCTGTTCATGGCACTGATCATGACGGCGTTCCCGCAGTGGAGCGAGACCATCACGACGGCAGCCAACCACTTTCTCGACGCCGGATTCAACTGGGAAACCGTGTGTCTTGCCGTGCTAGGTGGGAGCACCATCACATTGATGACCCGCATGCAGCATGGGACGGACAGCGTCACCGGCAAGATCGCGGCCGCCGTCGTCGGGGCTTTCTTGCTCGCGGGGATGCAGCTCTTCCACTCGATCCTGGACTCGCTGCTGATCTTCGGTGCCATCCACGCGGGTGCTGAAATCAACTACCTTGAGTGGCTCGGCTGGTTTTCCTATGTAGTGGTCTTCAACGTGCTTGGCGGGATCGTACTGGTGACCGCGTTGCGGCTGGTGAGCGCCAGCAAGCTGGTGAAGGAACGCCGCGATGACGCACCTGAGAACCCGGAGGACGCGCACCACTCCGGCTAGGTTCCGGTGAACCTGTGCACAATACCCCGCGTGGCCTAGGGAATCAACGACCGGCTTGACCCCTCGACGACGGGAGCGATCCGTCGGAGAATGAAGCCATGAAAAAGATAAGATTGCTTCCTTTATTTTCGGTTGCTGCGGGTGTTGTCTTGGTCGCGACAGGGTGCGATGGTGCGGAAGATGGGCCCGCGACCACGGGCGAAGGCACGCAAACGCAGGTGGCTCCGGAGACGACCAGTCCGTCCCCTGGGGCTACTTCACCGGGCGCGGCGAGTGCGTCTCCCGGGCAAACGAGTCCGGCGGCCGGGGCAGCGACCGGCACTCCGCCGACCGGAGATTCCAACGGTCGCGCCGCCGTCGAAACTGCGGTAACGGCCGTGCCTGGCAGCGCCGCAGTGGACGTCGACTACAGCGACGATCGGCAGGGCTGGGAAGTCGAGCTCATCAGCGGTGGCACGGAGCATGAGGTACTGGTGCTGGCGGACGGCAGCGAAGTGCTGGATCAGCGGGACAAGGGCCCGGCCGACGAGGAAGACCGGCTCGCTATCGAATCCGCAACGGTTTCCCTGTCCGAGGCGATCCAGACCGCGCAACAGGCCGCCGCCGGCGACCTCGAGGAAGCGTCGCTGGAGGACGAGGGCGACAAGCCGGTGTGGGAAGTGGAAATCCGGGCTGAGGGCGGCGGACTCACGGAAGTGGTCATCGACGCCGTCAGCGGAGAGCAGATCCGCTGACCCCACCCAGTTGCAAGCCTCTGAAACGAGCAGGAGCGTGGGCTCATGTATACCTTGCAGATAGAGCATCAGGTGCGGGACTTCTCGATGTGGCGGCGAGCCTTCGACAGCGACCCGCTCGACCGGGCAGGATCCGGTGTTCGTGCCTACAGGATCTATCGGCCCGTGGGCGACGACTACGTCATGATCGAACTGGACTTCGAGACCCAGGAAGCGGCTGTCATGTTTCTGGCCAGGCTTGAAGAAGATGTCTGGAAGACAGGCGGCGCCGCTGCGCCGGCGCTGGTGGGAACGCCTGAAACCAGGATTGTGGAGATCGTTGAGAATACGACCGTAGCGTGGTGATCAGCTAACGAAAGGCGCTGTGCCTAGTTGTCGGATCGGCTTGCTGGGCGGGTAATCCGAGCTGACCTTGGGAGGCTCCGAGCACGCGTGCTGGACTAGCGGGGAAGCCGGTGGCGCCGGGCAGCAGTTTGGTATCTGGGATGCGCACCTCATCAAGAATAATGTTCGTGTTCTGCATGACCCGCAGCCCGATTTTGATGGAGATCTTGGCAGGTCCAGGAGGGCACGAAGCTGGAGATGGCCCGGCACCCGTGGCCAAGTCAACCTTCACCTGGCTGGCACGCTCCTCGGTGCCGATGGGCAGGCCGCTCCTGGGCAGCTACGATATCAACTCGCTCATCCTGGCACAGGCGATGACCGGGTGCTCCGCATTCGTTTAGTTCGGCTACAGCGGTACAACGTCGGCATGGACGAGCCGACGGCTCGCGACCAAGTTGGCGGGCGGTTCAGCGCTGAGGTCGTCGGCGGGGTGCAGTTCATACTCGTGAACGGCCAGACGTAGTTTCCTTTCCTCCGGGTCCAGCACCTGTACGGCGCCCGACCAAGTGGTGGTTCCGTCCTGGTTCACGAGGGCGACGAGTTCGGTTTCAGCGCCAACAGGCTCCCAGCCGATGTACGGGTCTTCGATGCGCAGATCCTGCTCCTCCACAACGGCCGTTACCAGGTTTGTCCCAGCAATAGTGCTTCCCTGGGCGTCGCGGTATGACGACGGAGCCGGACCGGTCAATGACACGGCGATGGTGCCGTCTGCGGCTGGAAAGGTGGTGAGGCTCCGGTTGGGCACGGTCTGGACGAATGCGGTGGGAATAATGGGGGACATTTCGCAGCCGGGAACTGACATTGGCTGGTATCTGGCCAGCCCCAGCCGGACGAACGGGAAGTAGGCGGTCCCGGTGTCGAACTGGATGTCGCAATACCAGGCATCGCTGTCTTCATCCCACTGCGGGGTGAAGAGCGCCGTGTCGCTGGTATGGCCGGACACGATGACCTGTCCCCAGGGTGGTGCGTCTGCGGTGGGGAAAGACCGTGCAGTCAGTGGCTGCGGCATCGGCGAGCCATGGGCAGGGTCTTGGGCTATGAACGTTATTTCGCGTGCTTGGGCGCTTTCATACGTCAGCGGTCCTCCGCCGTTGCAGACTACGGCAAGCTTTTCGCCGGCGCCGGAGGAGAACCACGGGCGTGCAAGCCACACACGCAGGCCGAGTGCGCTGCGCGTGCTGGTAATTCCATCGCCGTTCTCCCGGGTTTGGGCGTAGCCCATGAGCGGTAAGACCTGCTGCACCACGGGCTTTGCCGGCGGCGCGCTGTTGAGGATGTCGACGGTCACGGGCACGCCGGCCGCCTGGCCGTCTGCGGCAGGCATGGCCGGATCAAAGTATTCGCGGAAGCGGGTGGCGGCAGTTGGCAAGTAGGAGACCCGCCGGTACCTGGGGTCGCCGAACTCGTGGGACCGCAACTTCTCCAGCTGGGATGCGCCGGCTTCCAGCCTGCGCCGTTCAACGGCGGGCAGACCCGGCTGTGCGCTGTCGGCGAGAAGCTGCAGGCGTCGGGACTCGGGGGATTCGTTCTCCCATCCGCGGGTCCGGAAGGCAACAGTACGTTCGTCGCGCGGCTCGATCAGCGGCGCCACTTCGGGGATCCAGGGAGTGCCGAACGGCTCGGGTACCGGGAGGGAGAAGACATCCCGGTGCACCGAATGGACCATGTGCTGGGCGGTTGGGTACTTTTTCTGCGGGTCGTCCACAACGTCGTCCCATGAGGCGAAGAGGTCCAGCTGGGCCGTGGACGCCAGGTCAAAGTCCAGTTCGCCTTCCAGATCCGCAGCCGTGCCGCCTCTGTTTCGTGCCAGGGCCCGGAATCCGTGGAAATCAATTGCGTTCAGGGCCAGGGACGGGGGATCCAGCGGGCGCTGGACGGCGTGGACCAGGACCAGGTCCCGCCATGGGGTTGTCATCCAGTGGGTGCTGTTCCGTATCGCCTCGTACACGACGTCGGACTCGGTTTGTCCGAGCTCGCTGCGGCACCAGCCCATGATCCCCAACAAGTCCGGGTCTCCGCCAAGCAGCGAGGACAGGCGAAGCCGGCATGTACGGCCAGCAGGAAGCCGGACAGTAACCAGGTTCCCGTCATAGCCGGCATGGTAATCGCCTTCCTCCAGCCGCAGGCGCAACGGCGACGGCTGATGCAAGCCGGCTCCGGCGGCGAAGCTGAAGGGAACGTCAAGCACAGTTTCAGCTTCGCCGGGGTGCAGCCGTACCCGGATCTTGGCACCCGCACAGAGCGGGTCAGGCAGGTAAGGAAGGTCCACCGCGTCAGCGTCGATCGTGACGTACCCCTGGGGTTCCCCATTGTGGCTTCCGGTGGCGTTGAACTCTGCCCCCAGACTGTCCCGGAACGTGCCGCTCTCGCGGACGGCAATGTCATAAAAACCTTGCACCCGTGATTCGGCCTCGGGCGCGGGCATGCCGCGGGCGGCGTCGATGGCCTCGTCAAGCATGCCGTGGGTCTCCCACACTTGCAGGGAGGATTTCGCCGCAGCCAGGTGACGGTCGCAGAAGTCACGGAAGCTGTAGGCCGTGCCTGCGGCTGCTTCGCTGGAGCGCGCGTAGTCGCTGGCAGATTGTCCGGGCGTGCTGCGGATGACCAGCCGTTCCAGACCTTCGCCGGGATTGAACGGATGCCTGGGCACAAGTTCCGGCGGTGGAACCGGCTCGAAGCGGAGGTACGGCAACGCGTCGGACGGGGCCGTCGTGACGTATTCCGGGCGCCCGGTTCCGTCCAGGATGTCGCTGAAACTGCTGGCGTCCGGCAGGCTGTACGAGTTGCCGGCCATATCCACGACCCGGAGCCGGGTCCGGTATCTGTCCTGGAACCGAAGCCGGGGCAGCGTTTCAGGGGCCGGAGAAGTGGAGATGGACAGCTGCATGCTGCCAATATCCGTCCCAGCCTCCGGTGCCGGCGGTTCCTGCAGGACGGCCTCTCCGGGCCGCGGAACCGACAGGCTCCAGCCGTCCCATGTCACCAGGGTTTCATGAGCGTAGAGCGCGCCATCAGGGTCGGCAGGCTGGCCGGTGGAGCCCATATCTCCGGTCAGCGAGAGCTCGATGCTACCCTCGTCGTCGGTATCGAAGGACAGGCCCGGATCCCGCGCCGGGGTGTAGGTCATTTGCCGCTGGTGCAAGGAACGCCAATGCCCGGCGGCCCAGATATCCATCCGGTATCCGCGGATCAAGTCCTCGGCGGCTAGGACCGGTGGGTGGTCCGGGTCTTGCTCCAGGATGTCGTTGTTTGCGCGGGCCTGATAGAAGTCGTTGTGCAGGTCCTCTGCCTGGCCGGCGTGCACCAGGGCGACCCCGCCGGTCCGGGCAGCGGGGACGCCGTCACGCTCCGGTTCTTCAAGTGGCCGCTGCTCCCGGTTCTCCTGGTTCTGCAAGGTGGCTGCCATCTTCAGGGCTTTGAGCGCAAGGCCGTCGACATCCACCGCCGCCGCTTCGTACCGCTGGGGGTCTAGATGCAGGAACCCGTGGGTGAAATCCCTGCGCTGGGTCCGCTCGGCTGCGTTGAAGAAAGCGGAGCCCTCGATTTCCGCTAACTGGCAGCTGGTCCACGGGGTGACGTCGCAGTTCCATGATTCCGCATTCGGATCTTCCCTTGCAGGAAAGGCAGACGGCCGCTCCACTCTTAGCCGGAGCATCGTCGGCGGATCGTTGTCGCTGGTCACCGGCACAAAACCGGGGTCGACCACAAGATCCAGCACCAGGCCGAGGCCGCGGAGCACCGCAGGGTGGCCGCCCAGCGAGGAGAGATGATCGTGGAAATCGAGCTTCTCTTCGAGCGCGGCTCTGGCCTGTTCCCGGTCCGTCGGAAGGTCTGCGGGTTCTCTCGCCGGCCGTGCATGGAAACCGGCCAGTGCATAAAACGCTCCGGCCGGACTTCCCCCGCTGCCGAACGGACGGATCAGCTCCTGCGGCTGGTGGCTGTGCTGAAGGCGCAGTTCGCGGGCCTGGGCGGCAGAATCGCGGAGCCTCTCTTCCAGTCTGGCCGAGAGCTGCTCGCCGTTCCTGACCCCTTCGAAAACGTCCATCCGGCCGACGTGGAGCAGCTCTTCAAAGTGTTCCGCGAGGACGGGCGCGTCCCGGTGTTCCTGGCCGGAATCCATCGGCGAGGCATTCGAACTGGTCAGCGGAAGGTCGTCCACGGTGCGTGCCGCCAGGGTTGCCCATCGGTTGCGTAAATGGCCCAGTACTTCCTTCACTGGATAGCTGACCAGTGGCCGGTCCGCGAAGTCGTCGAAGGCGAAGGCCCGCACAGTGGTTGTCGGGACGAAAAGCGCCTGCCATAGCTGGCTGCTTCCCTGGACCATGACTTGCCGCGGTGCCGTGGTGGCCCCGTCACCCCGCTCCAGATTCAGAGTTAATTCGCGGAGCAAGTCCGGCCAGTCTGCAAAGTCCGGAAAATCAGCCAGGGTGGCCGCCTGGCCTGGACGTAGTCTTGGCGCAATAAACACCGATGCAGCCAGGAAGCCGTCAGAGGTAAGCCCGTTAGGCAGCAGAATCCACTGCACGAGCTGGTGTCGGATCATGTGCTGGCTCCAATATTCGTCTGGGCCGGGTTCAGGCGAACGCCTGAAGATAAGCGACCCAGTCGGAAGGCCGGACAGACTGGGCGAACGTTGGATCCCCGCCGGATCCGGCGAATCGGCGTTCCACCGATAAGGTGATCGACTTGCTGATGAAGGCGATCTTGACGCTGACGGTCAGGCTCGCCTGGCCCCAAACTTCGCTGCCAGGGTCTTTCTTGCGGAAGGTGAATGCCAGGTAGAACTCCAGTGAGATGGAAATCAGTCCGAGCACATCCAGATACCCGCCGCACCGGAGGTAACCGGTGAGGGTGACGCTGGTACCGGTCAGTCCGAAGTAAATTCCGGCCATCACGGAGACGCCGCCTGAAGCGACTCCCAGATTCAGGCTGATATTGCCGCCGAACTCCAGCGACGCCTCGACCTGTTCCAGACCGTTGGCGCTCACACCGGCAGCGAAGAACCCGCCCCCGCCGAAGAGGCTGACAGTGAGCAGGAAGGGCTTGTGCCGCTCGCAGACCGCAAACCGCACTCCGGCCGGACGGTCAGTGAAGGGGATTGATAAGGCCGCGGTAAGGGCGATGTTCTGGATGCTGAAGATGCCCACGCCGATGCTCGGCACGCCGAGAGTGTATCCGGCCACAACCCCTTGCGAATCGACGGTCAGGAACGGAGGGTCGTCGAAGCCGTCGGAGGGCAGGATACTTTGCAGGGCGTTAACGAATTCCAATGGCCCGGCGAAGGCGATCTTGACGTCCTTGGCGCCGACCTCCATCTTCCTGCCCGCTTCCGCACGAAAGGAGAGTGTGCCGAATACCGCGCTCAGTGCCTCGGCGAAGATCAGCTCAATGTTCCGCAGCCGCCCGATAACGACGGCGCCGCCCTCGCCTTCCTGGGTAAGCCGGGTGGTGGCATCCAGCAGCAGATCCGCCTGTTGCATACCGATCTTGAGGAAGCCGAAATCATACTCCGGCAGCAGAGTAGGTTTCCAGATAAACCTGGACTCAACAGCCGGGGCGGCGCCCGCTGTTGCGGGAAGACGGCGGGAGGTGAGCCGGGGCGGATTGACCTTGAACCGAGGGTTATCAAGATCGGCCTGACTTGGAGGGGCAGCCGCGACGGCTGCGGAGGCATCGAACGGAAGGTCGGCCGGTAGGAGGTCCAGCAGCCGGATAGTGCCCAGGAACTTCGTATCCTTGAACGCAGACAGATCCAGTTTCCCCTGCTGCAGTTGTTCCGGGGACGAGACAGGTCCGAGCGTCCGGGATAGGGCTTGAGCATTCTGCGCGGGGCTGGCCAAACCGCCGCCGCGTTGTGATGGAAGGGCGATCGGCAGTTCGTCACGCATCCGCACAAATGTCTGTGCAGGGTTGCCGGCTTTATCGAACCCCTGCTTCAGGTAGTCCGTGTCGGGGACGAGCTCGGATACGGTGCCCGTTCCGAGGAGGTCATCCACGGCAGGGATGGATGCGGCGATGGAGGCGATGCGGGGCAGGAAGCGCGGAATGTAGGACCGCGGAGCGCCGGCGGCGTTCATGGGAAATGCGGGTGCCGGGTCGGCGGTGTGCGGTGGTTGCTCGATGTCGTAGCGGACGGTGTCCACCTTCAGGACCGTGGAACCGGGCCTGTCGCCGGGTGGGGCAACGGCCAGAGGTCGACCGGAAAACCCGATGGTGGCCACAATGCTGGGATCCTGGTTATGGAATACGGCGGCGATGGTCCGGTGACGGTCAATCCTGTCGTAGGGGACGAACATCAAAGGAAGGGTGAAATCCAGGGCATTGCCGGTGAGATCAGTGCCGGTGGCATTGAAGTGCAGCAGGTTCCGCTCCGGATCCAGCAGCCAGAACGGTCCGTAATCTTCCGGCGGTGGATCAATTCCTGCAGACGTTGTCGTGAGGCGGATGCTGTTCAGCGGAAACTCGCGGCCTTCGTAGGCATATGCCTTGGCCAATGGACCGTAGTTGATGACGGGTTCCTGGACCACCACTTCGAATTTCCGCAGCAGGTAGCCCCTGGAGCTGAACAGCGCGCCGCCGCCCGGCGCCTGTCCAACTACTTCAATACCGTCCGGGAGCCGTTCGACGGTTTTCACCAGTACTGCCCGGTGTCCGGTTCCGCATAGAAAGCCGAGCCTCACCGTCCGGACGACGTGGTCACGGCCCAGGGCAGCAACGTGCTGGTATTGACGAAGCCCCAGCGGCTCGATGCCGCTGCCTTGCAACTCTTCGGGCGGTAGCAAGGGAAAATCCCACTCGCTCTCGAGGTCTGCGTTTGCGCCCAGCGCGGTCAGCTCCAGTTTGTTCGCCTTGATCGGAACCGGTGTGTACCGGGCATCTGGGGGAAGTGCAATTCGGAAGTTGGAGCTGAGCTGAACAATCTGGTGCCGCTCGTTGTCCGTCAGTGAAGAGTTGAACGGTGTAGGTCCGGTGCGGTCCGCAAGCGCGCGGACGTCGGCGCCCTGGCTGATATCGCCGTCGTTATCTACTGTATGTAGCACCGCACTCCACAGTTGGTGCGTGTCCCCGACCTCGATAGTGCCACGCAGCGTCCGCCACCGCCCCAGAGCGTCCGGTGAGAGCAGCAGGCGATGGGGGAACTCGATGGCCGTTTCCAGATCATCCGGTGGCGACAACTCCGGGCTTGCTTCCTCCGGTGCTGTTCCGCGCGGCAGCGCCGCCGCGGAGAGTGCCGGCTCCCAGGTTGTCCAATCGAGCAGTCCCTCGACGGTCAGCGGGACCGGCGTACCGGTTGCGGGCAAACGGAACACCAAACGTGTAGGACCTGAAAGGGCGGTGCGGATAGGCGGCCTGGCTACAGGTCCGTCCCATACCTCTTCGGCAATCGCCTGAGGTGGAAAACGTACGACGGCGAATGCACCGCCCGTGTCCAGGCGGGGTACGACCGCGCGGCCATCGTCAGCCACATCCACGTTATGGAACTCGAATTCAAGCACCAGCAGGTCGTCGGGACGAAAGACACCGAAACGGTAGCTGCCGCTCATGATGCGCTCCTCGGATAGTCGCGAAAGCGTTTCTCCGGCCGTTTTCACCCAGGTCGACTAGTCCTGGAAGGACCGGCAACCAGGCTCAGCCCGGGATCAGGCCTGCGGCAACCAAAGCCGCGCCTATGGCTGCGCGGGTTATCGGGCCTATCAGGCCATCGGCAACGAGGCCGTTGGCCGTTTGGAATTGCATGATGGCCGCTGTTGTTCGGGGCCCGCTGATGCCGTCCCGCGTACCGGGATCATAGCCGAGCGCGATCAGCGCACCTTGAATCTCGTACACAGTGGATAGTGTGCCAAACTCCCCGAATCCGCCGGTTCCGCCGTTGGTGCCGCCTCCGTAGGAAGGCGGCGTTGTGCCGTCCTGGTGGAAGGTGACGGTGAAAGTGTCCGTCGTGTTCGCCGTCGACTGGAACAACTGATACAAATCGACTCCCACATACTGGCCGTTGACGATCTCAACCAGCGCCATATGTACGTGGGGCGTAGATGTGGCGATGACTTGTCCCAGCGGCTGTCCCCGGGTGACTTGCGAACCTTGTGACAGACCCGTGGGCAGGCTGTTCAGATGCGTGAAGAACGCTCCCATTCGATCGTTATGGGAACGCATAAAGATTTCCGCCCCATAGACCTTGCCGGCTGAGAGATTGATATTCTGCGTATTCAATCTGGTGATATGTCCGCCGAAGGCCGCGTGTACCCCGGTGCCACCCGGAGCGCCGAGATCCATGCCGTACTGAATGTACCAGTGCTCCGAAACATGTCCTCCCTGCCCCGGGCCTCCATAGGAGCGGTCATATCCGGCAGGGAAGGGATTGCTCACTTCCAAGTCGAAGGCGTTCATCCTTCAACCTCCATTTACCGATTGAATGCCGAGCTGACCAAGCGCTGCGGCCAAAGCGGCCCGCGTATTAGGGCCGGCGATGCCGTCTGAGGCCAGACCCTGATCGGTCTGGAATTGCCGGATAGCTGCGGTGGTCCGGCTGCCGCTGATGCCATCGATTGGACCCGGATCGTATCCGAGCGCTGTGAGGGCCGACTGGATTCCAGCTACCGTCGCCAAGTCAATCAGAGTGTCGGGGACCACCGGCCCTTGCGAACCGTTGCTGATAAGCAGCACTTCTGGATCAAGGCCTTCTGCATCTACTCGGGCTGCGTTCCGGAAACATTGTTGGTTGAGGTTGTTACGCGTGACAATTGTTCCGACTTCCGGGTTGAACCGGCACTCGGCCTCAGCACCCGTCCAGTTCCTCTGCGATACAAACGCTTGAAACCTGGGAAATCTGAACATGGGACCCATGCCCCAGGACATGCTGAGCAGGGCCAATTGCGCGTCTGCAGGCCAGGTATCGAAAGAGGCAAAATCCGACCTGCCCTTGAGCAGGGTCTCCATCTGATGTAGCTTTTCATCCACGATCCGATCAATTTCCTGGTTCGTGATGTGCAGGGTGGTTACTGGGGGAGCGAAATGCCCGCCGCCTCTAGGTGCCAGATCCATTCGGGCCTTCACTCTGTCCCACTCAGCATCGATCTCTGCAGGGTCAGCCGGACCGCTGCCGTTTCGTTGCCAGGCTATAGCGCGGGTAATTCGCAACGATGCCTCACGTTCGGCCGGTGTCGGTGGCGAGAGTTCCCGTGCAGTGGCATCTATCAGGTTCCCGACGCCGGTACTGACGAACCCTTTGACATCGAGGTACATGAACGGAACGCGGCCCTCGAGCGGAGCATTAAAAGTGGACCAATAATCTTGAACGCTGGCACGCATAGTTTTCCCCTGGACTCAGCGAAATAAAGTGCAGCAAGGCCGCTGCCGGATACAGGGACTTTCACAATCACCAGATGGCGTGTTCGGGTCACCTGACAGAGTGGGAAATGCTCAATAAAGACATGGATTACGTTCGTTCCCATATTGTCCAGCCGCCCATCTGACGCTGTCAATAATCAGTTTCGGTGTCTTTTAGGCAGCCCCGTAGCTGCGGTTGGAGGGCTGTGACTGCGGAATGCACGCTGCCCTCGGTGAAGATAAGTCCTTCGAGGGGGTGCGGCTTTACGCATTCCGGCCGGCGTGCGAGCGCAGCGAGGATCCGCAGCTTGGCGCGTGTCCGGGACTGCGCGCCGCGTTGCTGCCAGCCGGGCCGCCCGCCGTCATATACTCAAAGCATGCTGATCATGCGCGTCAACTGTGACCTCCACGACCATCAGTCCGCCGTCGTGCATTGCGGAGACGATCTGTGAGCGGCGGCCTTGTTGCCCTGCTGGACGACGTCGCAGCCCTGGCCCGCATAGCGGCCGCCTCGGTGGACGACGTCGCTGCCGGTGCCGCCAGGGCCGGGACCAAGGCCGCCGGTGTGGTGATCGACGACGCCGCTGTGACTCCGCAGTACGTATCCGGGGCGGACCCGTCCCGCGAACTGCCGATGATCAAAAAGATCTTCTGGGGCTCGCTCCGGAACAAGCTGTTGATCATCCTTCCGGCGCTGCTGCTTATCAGCGCCTTCATCCCGGTGATCATCCCGTTCATCCTCATGCTGGGCGGCACCTACCTTTGCTACGAGGGTGCGGAGAAGGTCTGGCACAAGGTCCGTGGTGACCATGAGGCCGAGCACACGCCGGCGGTCGAACGGGGCCCTGAGGCGGAGGCTAAGGTCACCAAGGGCGCGATCACCACCGACTTCATCCTGTCCTGCGAGATCATGGTCATCTCGATGAACGAGGTAGCCACCGAGTCGCTGTGGGTCCGGGCGTTCATCCTGGTTGTCGTGGCGATTGCGATTACGGCGATCGTTTACGGCGCCGTCGGGCTCATCGTCAAGATGGACGACATCGGCCTGCACCTGACCACCAAAAACTCCGCGGGCGCGAAACGCTTTGGCGCGCTGCTCGTCAAGGGCATGCCCGCCGTGCTCGCTGCGATCACCTTCGTCGGGACGATTGCCATGCTCTGGGTTGGTGGGCACATCATGCTCCAGGGGGTATATTCCCTCGGCTGGCACGCGCCGTACGACCTGGTCCACGTCCTCGAGGGCCCGTTCGCCGGGATCCCGGTGGCCGGTGGCTTCCTAGCCTGGCTCGTGAACACCCTGTGCTCGGCTGTCCTCGGACTCGCGTGGGGCCTCGTTATCATGGCCATCCTGCACCCGCTGCTGAAGGTGCTGCCGTTCGGCAAGAAGAAGGGCGGGCACGAAGAGGGCGATATCCGCGCCGCTGTCGCCGGCTACCGGCCGCCGGAGCGCGACTCCGCAGGAGATGGCGGTAAAAGACATACGGAATAGGGCCGGGCAGGAGTTCCTGCCGGTGTGCCAGGAACTCGGTGCGATGCTCATAATGTTGGGCATTTAGGTCCACACCAGCGAATGTCCATTATCTTGGACATTCGCGCTTCTTTGTCGTAATGTTCAAAATAGGCGACAAAGTGAGAGGGCAGTATGTGGGTACCGGGCTACGGTGCGGCCGATTTTGGCCGCTACGTGCGCCAGCAGCGCAAGGCGCAGGGTATGACCCAGGGCGAACTGGCCGAATGGGTAGGCGTTTCGCGCGGAACCATCATCGCTTTCGAGAACGGATCCGGCAGTGTCTCCCTTGATACTGCGCTGAAGGCCTTGGAGATCCTGGGCAGCTACTTTGCCCTCGCTCCAAAAGGCACGCCGGCCTCCGGCAACGGAGCGGAGGGCAGCTGATGCCTGCCGTCCGCCGGCTCGACGTCCTCCTGCACGGCCAGCTGACCGGACGCATCGAGATCCACCGCAACCGCAGCGCCACCTTCAGCTACACTCCCGAAACCGTGACCCGCCATGCCGGCCAGCCTCTGCTCTCCTGCTCCCTGCCGGTGGCCGCCGAGCCAGTCGGGCCCGTGCCAACGCGGAACTGGTTCGCGAACCTGCTGCCTGAAGGCGAACAGCGGGCTTCCGCAGCGGCAGCGGCAGGAGTTCCCGCCTACGATGACTTCGCCCTGTTGGAAGCCATCGGCTGGGAGTGTGCCGGCGCCGTCGCCGTCGGACCGGAAGGCTTCAAGCCGAACAGAGGCGGGCATTACCAGCCCCTTACCGACGATGAGGTGGCCGCACGGCTGGATACCCTGCCGCAGTGGCCCGTGGCCGGTGGCGGCGTGGTCCGCAGCTCGCTCGGCGGGGTCCAGTCCAAGCTGCTGCTTGCCCGGACACTGGAGGGGTGGGCACTGCCGCTTGAAGGGGCGCTGTCCACCCACATCATCAAGCCGGAGAAGATCGAGTATCCGGGCATGGCCGCCGCAGAGGGCTGGGCGATGACCGTCGCGTCCGCCGCAACGCCGGCCGCCGAGGTCTCCCTGCAAGCCAGCGCCCAAGGCAGGCCGGCGTTGATGGTCACCCGCTACGACCGGGAACCCGGGAACGGGGGCACCAGACGGATCCACCAGGAAGACGGCTGCCAGATGCTCGGCTCACCGCCGCTGGCCAAGTACTCGGACTCGCGCGTGAAAAACGAGGACGGGACTCCGGCCGTCCGGCCGTCCCTGGTCAAGATTTCACGGGTCCTGCGCCAGTATGCCCGCAACCCGCGTGAACAGCTGCAGGTGTTGCTGCGCCAGGTCATCGTCAACATAGCACTATGCAATGCCGATGCCCATGCCAAGAACACCTCTGTTCTCTTGACGCCGGGTGGGCTGACGGTCTCACCGCTTTACGATGTCGTGCCCACTCTGGCCTTCCTTCCCGCGACCGTGACCGCGGGCCTCTGGGTTGGCGGAATGGAGAACATCACGCGGATGACCCGCAGCCATCTGGCCGATGAAGGGGCTGCCTGGGGTATCCCGCGGCGGATGGCGGAAAAGACGGTCGACGAGACCCTTGACCGGCTGGACGCTGCGCTCGACACGGCGACGGAGCGGTTCCCGTCCGTACCGGCGGACATTCCCACGCTGGTCAAAGGCCAGATCGATCGGCTCCGGCAGGACTAGACAGGCTCACCAGCCGGAACATACTGGGCGGCCGAGGCGTGCGTGAGGGCCCGGCGTTGTCGAGGACGCGCTTGTTCACCGCTACCGTATGTTGGTGCAAGGAGGGGCCGTAACGCCCCAGTAACGCTCCCCTGATGAACTGAACGGTGGTACCCGCTCGCGGTTGCCACCGCTAGAAGTGCTTCTGCGCACGGAACCAGGGGTGAGAACATGTCTCGCGTCTTCTTGAGCCATTCGAGCAGAGACAGCCTCCAGGCCATCGCGTTGAAACGCTGGCTCGTGGAGCAGGTGCCGGGGCTGGAGGACGAGATCTTCCTGGACTTGGACCCTTATACAGGCATCGCACCGGGTGAGCGCTGGAAGGAGGCACTGCGTCGGGCCAACGAGCGCTGCGAGGTGGTGATCTGCCTGATCTCGGCTCATTGGGAATCCTCGCGCGAATGCCTGACCGAGTACCGGACGGCGGAGAATCTCGGCAAGCTGATCCTGTGCGCACGGCTCGAACCTGTGGAGAGCATTACCCGCGAGTGGCAGCGCTGCGACCTGTTCGGTGATGGTCCGGCTACCGAGATCCCGATTGAAGCAAACGGAACGGCCGGCGTCGTCGTCTTTCGTACAGAGGCGCTGCAACAGTTGCGACGGGGGTTGCGGAAGGCCGGGATCGGAGCGGAACATTTCGCTTGGCCGCCGTCGAGCGATCCGGACCGGGCCCCCTATCGGGGATGGGAGCCGCTGCAGGAAACGGACGCGGCGGTGTTTTTCGGCAGGGACGGGCAGATTGTCCGGGGTCTCGACGCTCTGCGGGGGATGCGCAGTTCCGGGGTGGAGTCCCTGTTCGTGATCCTCGGCCCCTCCGGCACAGGCAAGTCCTCATTCCTGCGGGCGGGGCTGCTGCCGCGGTTGCGGCGGGAGGACCGTCATTTCCTGCCGCTGGAGATAGTGCGTCCGGAGCGCAGCGCACTCACCGGAGAGCAGGGGTTCGCCCGCGCCATACAGGAGCTGCGCACCGGGCTGGGGCTGAGGCATCCGTCGCTGGGGCAAATCAAGGAAGCCTGCGTGCGAAACAACACCGACCGCATCCGGGAATGGCTGATGGAAGCCCGGAACGTTGCTGCGGAACGGCTGCAGGAGGCTCCGGAGGAAACTGAGGACCCTGAATCATTGGAGGAATCACCGGCGCCCACACTTGTGCTGCCGCTCGACCAGGCCGAGGAACTCTTCAACGCGGACGCGGGCCCCGAGGCAGCCGGCTTCCTGGACTTGGTGGCGCGGCTGCTTGAGTACGACGACGGCACCGGGCCGGCGCTCATCGTGGCCAGCACCATCCGCGCCGATTTCTACGAGGCGCTGCAGACCGCCCCGCAACTGGCCGGCATTAAAAGCGTTGTGTTCGACGAGCTCAAACCGATGCCCGTGGTCCAATTCAAAGAGGTCATCCTCGGACCCGCTGCCCGAGCCACGGCGGCCGGACATCCGCTGACGCTGGAGCCGGCCCTGGTGGACCGGCTGTTGGCCGACTGCACTGCCGGGGCCGACACACTGCCGCTGCTTGCCCTGACCCTTGCGCGGCTCTATCAGGACTATGGCGCCAGAGGCCAACTTACCCTTGCCGAGTACGAGGCGATGGGCGGGTTGCAGCGCGTGGTGCAGACGGAGGTCGACGCGCTGCTATCCCATCACCCCGAGCAGCGGCAGCGGCAGCTGGCGCTCCTGCGGTCGGCCTTCATCCCGTGGCTGGCGACGATCAATCCGGACAACGATCAGCCCATCCGCCGAGTGGCAAGTCTGGCCGACCTGCCGGGCGATGCCCGCCCGCTGGTCGATGCAATGGTGGAGAAGCGCCTGCTGGTTCAGGACAACCGCGGCGGGGAAACCGTTATCGAGGTGGCGCTGGAGAGCCTCCTGCGCCAGTGGGACGAGCTGGCCGGGTGGCTCGCCGCCGAGCGGGAGGACCTCAAAGAGGCGGACAACCTTGAGCGTGCGGCAGCCGCTTGGGAACGCAGCTCCCGCAACGAAGCGTGGCTCTTCGAAGGGGGAAGACTCATCGGTGCCGAACGGCTGTCCGCTCGGCCCGGATTCCGGAACCGGCTGGATCCGAACCGCGAATTCCTCCTGGCGTCACGTGCGCGGGAAGAGGAACGGAGTGTTGCCGAGAAGCGGCGGAAGGAAGCCGAGCTGCAGTCCGCCCGGGAGAAACAGGAAGCAGCCGAGGCGCACGCGGCGGTGCTGCGGAAACGATCGAAGGTGCTCAGAATGGTGCTGGCGGTAACGGCTGTCATCGCACTTGTTGCGGTGCTCGGCTTCGTCCTCGCCTTCTTCGCACAGGACCAGGCTGTTCGCAGTGCTGATGAAGCAGATCAGCGCAGTCGCGAGGCGACCGCCCTAAAGCTGGCCGCCGAAGGGCAGTCCATGCTGGCCGGGGCCCGCCCGGGCGGTGAGCTTCGCGGGATGCAGCAAATGCTGGCCGCGCAGTCGCTGGTGCGAACATCGGAAGGCGAGAGGGTAATTGTGGGCGCCGTTGTTGCCCAGCGCGATGTCCACAAGATGGTGCAGGTGACTCCTGCCTCCGAGGAGAGGCCGGCATCTCCTGTCAACAGTGCAGCGTTCAGCCCGGACGGAAAGCTGGCGGTTTCCGGCAGCGCCGATGGCTCTATTCGGCTGTGGGACGCGGAGACCGGTGAGCAGTTGTGGGAGCAGGGGAAGGCGCACGAGGGCGCAGTGAAGAGCGTGGCTTTCAGCCCCGATGACGACGGCGGCGCGCGCATTGTTTCCGGCGGCGAGGATGAGACGATACGGCTGTGGGACACGGAGACGGGCAAGTCTCGAGGGGAGCCGCTGACCGGGCACGATGGCTTTATCAACAGTGTTGCTTTCAGCCCCAACGACGGCGGCGCGCGCATTGTTTCGGGGGCGAGGACGGCACAGTGCGGCTGTGGGGCGCGGAGAGCGGTCAGCAGCTGCTGGAACCGATGGGAGTCCCCGGCAGCCCGGTGAAGAGTGTCGCGTTCGATCCAGCGGGGTCGAGGGTTGCATCCGGTGGGGCCGACAACCTGGTCCGTGTCTGGGGCGCGATCAGCGGCCAGCAGTTGTTCGTACTGGAGGCGCACGGCGGACAGGTCAACGGCGTCGCGTTCAGCCCCGATGGGAACCGGATCGCGTCGGCAAGTAACGACCGCACGGTGATGCTGTGGGATCTGACTACAGCCTTGCCTTCCGCGACGATGACCGGGCACACCAACTGGGTGCTAAGTGTCGCTTTCAGCCCGGACGGGCAACGGCTGGTTTCCGGCAGCACTGACTACACCCTGCAAATGTGGAACGTGGAAACGGGCGAGCCGACCGGCGCGGCGATGACCGGTCACGGGCTGGAAGTGTGGAGCGTGGACTTCAGTTCGAACGGCCGGCGGATCCTTTCAGGCATGGGTGACGGCACCATCCGTCTCTGGAACGCGGCCAGCGTCCCAATGGAGCAGACCAGCTGGGTCCTGAGCCTCGGGATCAGCCCCGAAGCAGACCGCGCCGTTTCCGGCGGTGGTGACGGCAGCATGACGATCTGGAACCTGGGCACCAGAAAGGCCGAAGGGGAGATGAGCGGGCATCAGGGCCCGGTGCTCGGGATTGCCTTCAGTCCGGATGGAAATCAAGTGGTCTCTGGCAGCGCGGATGGGACCGTGCGCCTGTGGAACGCGGAGTCCGGCGACCCGGTAGGGGAGCCGATGACCGGCAATGAAGGCGCCGTGAAGAGCGTGGCCTTCAGTCCCGACGGAAAACAGATGGTCTCCGGCGGCGCGGACGATTCAGTGCGCCTGTGGAACGCGGAGACCAGGGAGCCTGTTGGGAAGCCGATGACCGGCCATAAAGGCGACGTAAACAGCGTCGCCTTCAGTCCTGACGGGCAGCTGATAGCCTCCGGCGGCGAAGACAAGTCGGTGCGGCTCTGGGACGCGAAGACCGGAGAGCAACGGGGCGATGCGCTTGCCGGGCATGAAGCACCGGTGAACGGGGTGGCATTCAGCCACGACGGAAAGCGAGTTGCTTCGGGCAGCAGCGACAAGACGGTACGTCTGTGGGAGGTGGAAACCGGCGAGCCGTCGGCGGAACCTATGCGCGGACATGAGAGCGCGGTGAACCACGTAGCTTTCAGCCGGGACGGCCGGCATCTAGCGTCCGGGGGCGCTGACCGGATGGTGCGTCTGTGGGATGCGACCGGCAAGTCGATTGGTGATCCGATGGCGGGGCACTGGGATGCAGTGAAAACTGTTGCCTTCAGTCATGACAGCCGGCAGGTCATCTCGGGCAGCCAGGACAACAGTGTGCGCGTGTGGCCGGTCCCTGAAGACTGGACGAAAGCCTTGTGCGCCAAGCTGACCAGGAATATCAGCGAGCAGGAATGGGGCCAATGGATATCGTCGGATTTCGATTATGACCCGCCCTGCCCGGGGCTTCCGGTCCCAGGCGGCAAAGCCGGCTGACGCAACACCAACGCGGTAGGAAGGATCTCCAGGACCATGGCATACCAGACTTTGACTCTTGACGAACATTTCCATCCGGACGGCCTGCCCAAGCGGATTCTCGCCCTCGACGGCGGGGGCCTGCGCGGGATTCTGAGCCTCGGCATCCTGGAAAAGGTCGAGGACCTGCTCCGGGACCGCCATGGCGGCGGGAAGGACTTCCGGCTGTGCCATTACTTCGACCTGATCGCCGGGACCTCCACCGGGGCGATCATCGCAGCGGCTCTGGCCCAGGGACTGAGCGTCGCAGAGTTGCGGGAAAAGTACTTCAACCTGGGGCACCGCGTGTTTGAGCGGAGCCTGTTCCGCCAGGGCCTGCTGCGGGCCAAGTACAGCGAGGCAAGGCTGACTGACGAGTTGAAACAGTTGTTCGGCGCGGACACCCCCTTGTGCAGCTCTGAACTGCTGACCGGACTGCTGGTGGTACTCAAACGTCTGGATACCGGGAGTCCTTGGCCGGTGAGCAACAATCCCAGCGGCAGGTATTTTGCGGCAGGGGAGAACGGCAGGATGGGAAACGGTGATTATCACCTGTGGCGGGTGGTCCGCGCGTCTACTGCGGCGCCGTCGTACTTTGAACCGGAGACCATCACCATAACGGGCGCGTCTGGTCGGGAGTCTATTACCGGCAACTTTGTGGACGGCGGTGTCAGCCCGTACAACAATCCCGCCCTGCAGGCATTCATGTATGCCTCGCTCAAAGGCTACGGGATGGGCTGGGAGTCCGGCGCAGACAAGCTCCTGATCGTCTCTGTCGGCACCGGGGCGTCGGATCCCTCGGTTCGCAAGGCAAGACTGGCCGCCAGCCACGCCATCAGCGCGCTGATGTCCGTGATGCAGGACTGCGCGGTGCTGCAGGAGACGATGCTCCAGTGGATGTCTGCCAGCCCCACCGCCAGGGTGCTGGACCGGGAAGTGGGCGAGCTCGACGGCGATCTGCTCGCCGGCACGCCGTTGATGAGCTACCTGAGGTACAACGTTGACCTGCGCCCTGAGAGCATCCGGACCCTGGACGCAGACCTGGCTGAGACGGAGAAGGTCCGCTCGCTGAGTGCCATGGACGCCCCGGAAAACATGGAAACGCTGCACCGGCTCGGCCGGCTGGCCGGGGAGCGGGATGTGCGCGACACTGATTTCGGCGCCATCTTTGACCTGCCGCACGCCTGATCCGAAGGGACCGCTGTGAGTGAACTCCGCCGTTACCGACGCCGGCCGGACCAGTACGTCGTTGCCGTTCCGCTGCACCTGGAGACCCAGGGGCTTACCTACCGCAAGTGGGGTGCAGAGCAGCACGGCAAACCCGGAGACTGGTTAGTAGATAACGACGGCGACATCTACACGGTCGATGCCGACGTCTTCACCGCCACCTACCGCCAGGTCCGGCGGGGGGCCTACGTGAAATCCACCCCGGTCTGGGCTGAGGTTGCTCGGGAAGCCGGCAGCGTGGCCACCAAGGAAGGCCGCACCCATTACAACAGGGGCGACTATCTGGTTTACAACAACGAGGACGGCACGGACGGCTACGCGATGAGCGCGGAGAAGTTCGAATCGCATTACGAGCCGGACGACTGATGGTCTCGGAACGCGTTCCGAATAGCCGCGCGGTCCTCTCAGGCCAGTAATCCGGTGGGAATCCTGAAGGGGGCCGTGTCGCCCCGACGACACTGACGGATAGACTTGATGGTAGGAAGCGTGGGCAGAGAGGTGCCATGGCGGATAGAAGCTTTCGAGGCGACTCGCAGGACAAGCTGCCTCCTGAACCTGAGCTGGTCTCGGCCGCAGTCAACATGCATCGAAGCATGAAGGCCTTGGGCGCCGCCGCTGCAGCCGTGGAGACCCCGGTCTCCCCGCAGGTTGCCAGGAGTGTCCAGGCAACCGAGAATGTGTGGCGAGCGATCGAGGCTGAATTCGGCTTGCTCACAAGCACGCAAGTCTCTGCTGCGGTCGGCTCATCTACACCTAACCGCAGCTTCGCCTCCGACCAGCGGAAGGCCGGGAAGCTGATCGCCATCGAACGCCCCGGTGGTCTGCGCTATCCCGGTTTTCAGTTTGATCGGGAAACGCATGCCGTCCGCCCGGTCATAAGGGAGCTGATCCGGACGGCACGCACAGCCGGCCGCACGGATGCCAGCCTGGCTCTGTGGATGGTCGCCCCGACCGGATACCTTGACGGAGACCGCCCTGTCGACCGGCTGACCGACGATCCGGAAGCTGTCGTCGATGCAGCCGGCGAGTCTTTCTCCGCCGAATGGTGAAGCTGGTCCCAAGGTTCGCTTTTTCGGGTGCCAATTGAACTTGTCTACGCGCCTAGATAACTCTTGTCTAGCCTCCTAGACAAGAAGGGGTTTCGGGCCTAGGGTGGATTGTGTGGTCAAACGTCGAATGCTGCTGAGGGAGCTGAAGAGGTTTGCCAAAGAGAAGACTTCAACCACACGGCGGACTCGATCCGTAAGCAGTTAGGGAAGTGATCGCATTGAAAGTCACTGCAAAGGCGTTCCGTTCGGGCAATTGGTGGGCTATCGAAGTGCCGGAAGTTGCGGGCGTATTTAGCCAAGCAAAACGACTCGACCAGGTAGCCGAGATGGCCGCCGATGCTGTTGCGGTAATAAAGGGCGTCGATCCGAAGTCGATCGAAGTTACCGTCATTCCAGATTTGCCTCAGGCCCAGTTGGATGTCGTTGAGGCGTCACGTCAAATGGCCAAGCAGGCAGAAGAGTCACGCTTTGAAGCATTGCTCCTGTCTCGTCGAGCCATCAAAGATCTCAAAGCATCAGGCCTGACAGTGCGGGACATCGGGTTCATGCTTGGTCTTAGCCCTCAGCGCATTTCTCAGCTCGTTCCCGAAGAATCGAAGCAGCATCCTTCGAAGAGCACCAGGGCAAACGTCTAGAGATATTTGATCGCCGGGCAGGAGGACCGAGACATGTGTCGGTAATAGCGTGCATAAGCGAGCAGGTGCCGACCCAGGGATTCCAACAAGGGTCTGTCGATCGATGCCGAACTTGCCCGTTGATTCCCGGTCCGGTTCCCGGCTCAGAACGTCAGTCGTTGGCGGTAAACTTTTATCCGTGACCCCGGAGTTCTGCTGAACTTCGGGTATTCGTGTTGCGCCCTGCCGGGGAAGAGAAGGATGAAAGACCATGAGCCTGAACGGACTGCGGACTGCCCTCGCTGAAGATAAGTCCTTCGAGCGGGTACGGCTTTACGCGTCCCGGCCAGCGGGGGAGCGCAGCGAGGATCTGCAGATCGGCGCGCCTCCCGGGCTGCGCGCGGCGTTGCTGGCGGAGATGGTCGAGGGGCAGGATTCCGGCGTCGTTCTTGCGGTTACGGCTACCGGGCGCGAGACCGAGGATCTGGCCACGGCGCTGCGCTGCTACCTGCCGGCCGAGTCCATCGAGGAGTTCCCGAGCTGGGAAACACTCCCGCACGAGCGGCTTTCCCCGCGTTCGGACACGGTGGGCCGGCGTTTGTCCGTGCTGCGCCGGCTCAAGTACGACGACGCCGCCAGCCCGTTGCGTGTGGTGATCGCGCCCGTGCGCGCGGTGCTGCAGCCGCTGGTCAAGGGCCTGGGCGAGCTCAAGCCGGTGTCGCTGAAGGTGGGGGACGAGGTCTCCTTCGAGTCCGTGGTCCGGCAGCTGGCCGATGCCGCCTACGCGCGGGTGGACATGGTCACGCACCGGGGTGAATTCGCGGTGCGCGGCGGGATCCTGGATGTCTTCCCGCCCACTGAGGACCATCCGGTGCGCATCGATTTCTTCGGCGACGAGGTGGACCAGATGCGCTGGTTCGCCGTGGCCGACCAGCGCAGCCTCTCGGGCGAGAACGTCAAGCACCCCAGCGCGCTGTACGCCCCGCCGTGCCGCGAGCTGCTGATCACCCCGGACGTGATGAGCCGGGCGGCGAGGCTGAAATCCCAGATGCCAGCCGCGGCGGACATGCTGGAAAAGATAGCCGGCGGCATCGCCGTCGAGGGCATGGAGTCGCTGGCCCCGGTGCTGGTGGACGCCATGGTCCCGTTCCTGGGCGAGCTGCCGGAAGGCTCCCTCGCCGTCGTTATTGAGCCGGAAAAGGTGCGCGCCCGCGCCCACGATCTCGAAGCGACCAACGCGGAGTTCCTCGCCGCGGCGTGGGCCACGGCGTCCGACGGCGGCGACGCCCCGCTGGACCTGGCGCTGCAGGGGGACCTGGACGAGGCGAGCTTCCGCTCCCTGGCCGACACCCGCACCACCGCGCTGGACCGCAAGGTCTCCTGGTGGTCCATCACCTCCTTCAACCCGGACGATGAAACCGTGCTGGACGTGGACACGCTGACCGTCAGCGCGCGCGAACCCCGCGGCTACCAGGGCGACGTGGCCGAAATGATGGAGTTCATCGGCTCCCGCGTCCGCGACCAGTGGCGCGTCGTCGTCGCCACCGAAGGCCCCGGCCCCGCACAGCGCCTGGCCGAGCTCTTCCACGACAATGACATTCCCGCCACCCGCGTCGACTCCCTCGAGGACCAGCCGCAGCCGGGCATCATCGAAATTACGACGGCGAGTGCGGGCAAGGGGTTCGTCTTCGACGGGTTGAAACTCGGCCTGCTCACCGAGGCGGACCTGCTGGGCCGGACCTCCGCTGCCGGCACCCGCGACATGCGCAAGATGCCCTCGAAGCGCCGCAACGCCGTCGATCCTCTGCAGCTGACCGCGGGTGACTTCGTGGTGCACGAGCAGCACGGCGTGGGCAAGTTCATCGAGCTCCTGCAGCGCTCCTCCGGGGCCGGACCCACCAAGACCATGCGCGAATACCTGGTGCTGGAGTACGCGCCGTCCAAGCGCGGGGCGCCGGGGGACCGGCTGTTTGTGCCCACGGACCAGCTGGACCAGGTCACCCGCTACGTCGGCGGCGAGGCGCCCGCACTGTCCAAGATGGGCGGCTCGGACTGGGCCAACACCAAGAACAAGGCGCGCAAGGCAGTCAAGGAGATCGCCGGCGAGCTCATCCGGCTGTACTCGGCGCGGATGGCCTCGCGCGGGCACGCCTTCGCCCCGGACACCCCGTGGCAGCGCGAGCTGGAGGAGGCGTTCCCGTACATCGAGACGCCGGACCAGCTGACCACCATCAACGAGGTCAAGCAGGACATGGAGCGCGAGATCCCCATGGACCGACTGGTCTCCGGCGACGTGGGCTACGGCAAGACCGAGATCGCCGTGCGCGCCGCGTTCAAGGCGGTGCAGGACGGCAAGCAGGTGGCGCTGCTGGTGCCCACCACCCTGCTCTCGCAGCAGCACTACGAGACGTTCTCCGAAAGGTTCAGCGGCTTCCCCATCCGGGTCAAGGCGCTCTCCCGCTTCCAGACCGCCAAGGAATCCAAGGAGACCATCGAGGGCGTGAAGAACGGCACGGTGGACGTGGTCATCGGCACGCACCGGCTGCTGTCCAAGGAAGTGGACTTCAAGGATCTGGGCCTGGTCGTCGTGGACGAGGAGCAGCGCTTCGGCGTGGAGCACAAGGAGGCGCTGAAAAAGATGCGCACCAATGTGGACGTCCTGGCCATGAGTGCGACGCCGATTCCACGGACCTTGGAGATGTCGCTGACCGGGATCCGCGAGACCTCCACTTTGGCCACGCCCCCGGAAGAGCGGCACCCTGTATTGACCTACGTGGGCGGGTACACGGACAAGCAGGCCTCGGCCGCCATCCGGCGCGAGCTGATGCGCGAGGGCCAGGTGTTCTTCGTGCATAACCGGGTCTCCTCGATTGATGCGACCGCGGCCCACATCCGCGAGCTGATACCCGAGGCCCGGGTGGAAGTAGCGCACGGGCGGATGAGCGAATCCAAGCTCGAGCAGATCATCGTGGACTTCTGGGAGAAGCGCTTCGACGTGCTGGTCTGCACCACCATCATCGAAACCGGCCTGGACATCTCCAACGCCAACACGCTAATTGTGGACCGGGCCGATAACTATGGCCTGTCCCAGCTGCACCAGCTGCGTGGCCGTGTGGGCCGTGGGCGCGAGCGGGCCTATGCCTACTTCCTCTACCCGGCGGAGAAGCCGTTGGGCGAGGTCGCGCTGGAGCGGTTGAAGGCCGTGGCCTCCCACAACGAGCTGGGCGCCGGCATGCAGCTGGCCCTGAAGGACCTGGAGATCCGTGGCGCCGGCAACCTCCTGGGCGGGGAGCAGTCCGGGCACATCCAGGGCGTCGGGTTCGACCTCTACATCCGGCTGGTCGGCGAAGCCGTGGCGGACTACCGCGGCGAAGCCGAAGAGAAGGCCGCCGAGATGAAGATCGAGCTGCCTGTTAACGCCCACCTCCCGCACGACTACGTCCCGGGGGAGCGGCTGCGCCTGGAGGCCTACCGGAAGCTTGCCTCTGCGACAACGCTAGAGGGTATCGACGAGGTGGTCGAGGAACTGACCGACCGCTACGGCGAACCGCCCCTGCCCGTGCAGAACCTCATCGCCGTGGCACGGTTCCGGGTTGGTGCCCGCGAGGTCGGCCTGACCGACGTGGCGCTGCAGGGCAACTTCATCAAGTTCGCCCCGGCCTCCCTGCCCGAGTCCAAGACCATGCGCCTGAACCGCATGTACCCCGGCTCCCAGGTCAAACCCAACCTGGACTTCATCCTCATCCCCAAGCCCAAAACCTCACGCATCGGCGGCCGCGATCTCTCCGACCAAGCCGTCCTCGAATGGGCCCAAGGCGTCATCGACGCGGTGTTTAAGGGGTAGCGGATTTGGTCGGGTCCTCACGCGGTCCCGGTGTCTTGACGGAACCGATACGACACCCCTTGCATCGGTTCCATAACTACTTGTGAAAACGATTTTCCCGACCTAAATCTTGCATCCGTGATGTGTAGAATCTTTTGGGGTCATTCTTGGCTCCGTAGTTGGAGAATCTTGAGTTCTTGTAGGCCGAGTTCGCGCTGCTTGAAATCGTCATAAGTTGGGGGATCTTTGAAGTCCACGCCGTCGTTCCGCTTGCCCGATAGCCTTTCCAAACCTATCGCTGCAGCCATCGCCATTGCCATGGTGGTCATTCTCGTGATAATCGTCCTGCCAGCCCAACAGGCATCGGCAAACGTTGGCACGGATTTGACCGCGCCTGTGGTTGAGGAGCTGAGTTTCTCTCCTGAGTCGGTGGATGTTTCCGATGGTCCGGCGACGGTCCAGGTTCGTGCGCGGATTACTGATGACATCTCGGGCGTTAAGTGGCCGTATGTGACTTTTAGAAACGATGCCACGGATGAATACTTCTTAGGGAACCTTTATCTTCAGTCCGGTGATGAACTGGACGGTGTTTATACGGGATCGGCTGCTATTCCTCGGGGTGCGTTGCCTGGTGATTGGCATCTTAGTATCCGGGCTGCCGATGCAGCTGGTAACGGCACAACGATTAACGCCACAGAAACCCTGAACCTACCCAAGTTGCGCG